>OZ240209.1:0-4800000 GCA_965197465.1 Candidatus Poribacteria bacterium
AGTCGTAAGCGAAATCAAGGATGCGTTGCGAATTATGACACGTCCAGCATGAAAATCTTTAGCCCCGAATCCACTTGTGCATTTGAGAGCTCTTGCATACTTTGCAAGCCAATAGATCGGTAGAACATGACTAACGGCGAATTCAGGCTCATCTGTGAAGACAATCAAACGCAGGCGAGAGCCGGTCAGTTGTGCACGGCGCACGGTGTTGTCGATACGCCAATTTTCATGCCTGTTGGAACACGCGGCAGCGTCAAAGCCTGCACTCCCCAGGATCTCTTTGAAATTGGCGCCGAGATAATCCTTGGCAATACCTACCACCTCTATCTGCGTCCTGGGCACCAGATTGTCGAACAGGCGGACGGTCTGCATGGATTTATGGCGTGGCGAAAGCCAATCTTGACGGACAGCGGCGGGTTTCAAGTATTTAGCTTAGGAGCATCCCGCACGATCAGCGAGGAGGGGGTTGAGTTTCGGTCGGAAATTGATGGTACGAAGCATTTCATTAGTCCCGAACGCTCAATAGAAATTCAGAATGCGCTCGGAGCAGATATTATAATGGCTTTTGATGAATGCCCATCACTACCTAACAGTTACGACTACCTCGAAAACTCAATGGAGATGACGGTGCGTTGGGCGGCGCGGTGCAAGGGTGCGCACGCCAACTCAGATCAACTCCTGTTTGGTATTGTGCAAGGAGGAATGGAAAAAGAACTCCGAAAAAGGAGCATTGAAGCCACAGTAGATGTCGGGTTCCCCGGATACGCCATCGGTGGGTTGAGTGTCGGTGAGGAGAAGGAACTCATGTATGAGACGCTTGCCCATACTGCGCCGCTTCTTCCGAAAAACAAGCCTCGCTATCTGATGGGCGTTGGCACGCCCGAAGATTTGGTATTTGCCGTCAGTTGTGGCGTGGACATGTTTGACTGTGTGATGCCGACACGGAACGCACGAAATGGGTGGCTTTTTACCACGCTTGGGCCTGTCCGCATTCGGAATGCTGAATACAAAACGGACTTCGCACCCCTCGACCCGAATTGTCTATGCTATACTTGTCAAAATTTCACGCGAGCCTATCTTCGTCACCTACATCGGGAGAATGAGATTCTGGGTCACTGTCTCCTCACGCGCCATAACCTCCATTTCTATTTGAGCTTGATGCGCGGTATTCGGGGGGCGATTCTCGCCGGATCGTTCCTGCAGATGTGCGCCGACATTCCGGGACTGGCAATGCTAGGTCAAGAGGTGCAAGACTGTGCCGAAGCCAGAAAATAATTCTCTTTCACCTAGTCCATGAATAATTTGTGCATTTCTCCCGATGCGAAACATCAAGCTGACAATTGAATACGACGGGACAAATTATCACGGCTGGCAAATTCAACCCAACGGCATCACCGTCCAGGAAGTTATTCAAAACGCGCTCACGGCGCTCACCAAATCGCAGACACAGATTATTGGTGCGGGCCGAACAGACACAGGGGTACACGCCGGAGGTCAGGTCGTCAATTTTTTCACTGATTTTAAGATGTCCTCAGGTTCTATCCAGAAGGCGCTGAACTCCTTTCTCCCTGAAGATGTCGTGATTACTGATGTCCAAGATGTCCCACCCGATTTTCATGCCCGTTTCAGCGCCGTAAGCCGAACCTACCGATATACCATTCTCAATCGAGAATTTCCGTCCGCATTTTTAGGCAGCACCACTTACTTTTTACCGCGTTTAATCCACATTGCTCGAATTCATGATATCTGCGGGGCGTTAATCGGGGAAAAGGATTTCTCCTCATTTCAACGTACCGGCAGTGAGCGCATCAACCCTATTTGCAAAGTCTTGAGGGCGTCTTGCTGTCGCGATGCCGATTTGGTTTACCTTCAAATTGAGGCGGATGCGTTTTTGCGAGGGATGGTCCGAGCCCTGGTTGGTACTGTGCTCAAATTGCAGGATGCACCAGACCCGGTCAATCAGTTTCAGAAAATTTTGGACGCCAAGGACAGGAGCGCTGCCGGAGCTTCCGCACCTGCACACGGGCTGTCACTAATCGCTGTGAAATACCGATCGGATTGTAAATGACGACTAAGAATGTCTGCCCAAATCGCAGAAACGAATCTAGGGACAGCTTCCGTAGTGGTTTTGAGGTGTGTCAGTGGCGTGTTGCATCGCTATGGTACGTCCTGTGCATCTTGGCGTGTATGGGTAACATGGCGTGCGCTAAGCCGCCATCGCCGCATTCTACGGCAGAGCTCCGTTCGCTTCTTCAACCTTGGAATGGAATTGGGACGTACGCGGGGTTTGACTCAGCAAGAGGATTGTTGTATCTAGGGAATCGCTTGATAGAACGCCGCTTTCGTTTGGATGGAGATGGTAACGCGCCTAAGACACGTTATTATGTCCACAAACCATCTGGACGGGAGCACGTCACGGTTCCGTGCGACGAATTCAAATTTCGAGTTGGCGGCATCGCGTTCAGCGCGAACACAGACGCCCTCAAGTACAAGTCTTATAAGATTCGACAAGGCGTTTCAGAGCGGAAACACCTCACGGTTGAACTCGAATATTCGGAAGCGTCGGGAGAACCAATCTGTTCTGTCAAGCTTCACTACGAAGTGTATCCAAATCTGCCGATAATCCGAAAGTGGATTACCTTTGAGAATTTAACGGATTCGGCATTTTTTGTCGAGGACATCATTATTGAATCGTTATCCTTGCCTCTTGACAGCAAGGCACAACTCCGAGCTATTGGCAATCGATCGGAACTAACAGTTGACTCTCAACCATTCATCGTTGTACATGATGCGGAGGATGATGGCGGCATCATATTGGGAAATGAAGCGCCAGGGATACTTAAACATTATGGTCTTCCATCCGGTGACACTAGGATCGAGATCGGTCTGTCTCCCACAGCCATAGTCAATGGCTTAGAAATTCGTGTTCCGCCTAGTACAGCAGTGTCAACTCCGAGAGTCTGGACAATGCTATTTGAAGGCGATTACTCAACGGCTTCTGAAGCGCTCAAGCATTTTGTCGGACGACGGTTCGTATCCTTGGAGGAAGCAGTTGCTCACATACCGCCTATCACTTGGACAAAGATTCCCTCGGATGGAAAAATGCCCACCGGTGATTTCATCGTCGTGGATTACGATTGGAACGGAGACAATCTATCGACTCTGCAGCAAATAGGAAAACACGTGCATGAGAACGGTGGAACGTTTGGTATTCGCTTGCCAATTGCCGAGGTTGATGTTCAATTCTTGAATCGGAGTGCGTGGCGTTTGTCACCCGTAGCAAATTTCGGAAGCTTAGCAGCCGGAAATAAGACTGCCACCGATTCTGCTATGCATGATATGGAATCTCAAGGCACAACGAGTGGCGGAAGGGCAGTATACTGTGTCCTGAGTGACTATGGCTACTACCTCTCGCATGCTGTGCATACCTTACTAGAGGAAACGGAGGTGAATCTCCTCGTCTTTGATGGCGCGTCAATTGGCATACCCAATAATGCTTTGAAGGGCTGTGGGGTACTTGGACACGAGCATTTGAGTCGAAGAGAATCAATCGGGTTGATTTACCAATGGTTGTTTGATTTTGCCGATCACCTACGTCAGCAACATTCTGATTTGCAACTCGGGATTACCTCAACGGCTTACGGCGTTGAGGCTCCGGACTTGGCGGTTTTCAACCACTTCAATCTGTTTTTTCCCTAAGCCTAGTCAACCCGATAGTGGTAATCAGTGCCCACTTTTATAGAGATGTCTGATTTTGCATGCTGTGTCGCGTTGCCTCTTTCTCTTTCTAAATCCACGTCTCAGTGTACCTAAAGCGCTTGAAAACTCACTCTCATTTCTGATACAATGGCAACGATTTAAGATAGTTATGTCTTTTTCGCTATGCCGTGTGAGAAACTGATTTAACCTTAGGAGAAAAGATGCAAATCGCCAATCGATTGGGGAAAATCCCGCCTTACCTGTTCATGGAATTACGCACCAAAATCAACAAAGCAAGGACCGAGGGAATTGATGTAATTAGCCTCGCTGTGGGCGATCCGGTGGATCCAACGCCGCAGCCGGTGATTGACGAACTAAGCCGAACCGCTGCCGATCCTGAGAATCATCGCTACCCAACGGACGAAGAGAAAGGAATGCTCGCGTTTCGCGAGGCAGTGGCTGACTGGTATGCAGCAAGATATAGCGTTCAGGTAGACCCGGAAGGGGAAGTCCTCGGACTAATCGGCTCTAAGGAGGGATGCCACCATTTTATTTTGGCAGTTGTGAATCCTGGCGAAACGGTGTTAATGACAGATCCAGGTTATCCCGCATACCGCGCAAGTATCTTGATGGCAGAGGGTGAACCCTACAATGTGCCGATTACTGCCGAAAACAACTTTCTGCCCGAATTAGAAAATATTCCATCAGATGTTGCCAAGCGGGCAAGCGCAATGTTCTTAAACTATCCCAATAATCCAACCGGGGCGACGGCAACAACGGAGTTTTTTGCAGATGTTGTTGCGTTCGCCAAAACCTACGACATTGCGATTTGTCACGACAATCCATACAGCGAAGTCGTCTTTGACGGCATTAAACCGTTAAGTTTTCTATCGACTCCCGGCGCGAAAGAGGTCGGCGTCGAACTTAATTCGCTGTCAAAGCCGTTCAATATGACGGGTTGGCGGATTGGAATGGCGCTAGGCAACTCCAATCTCATTGGAGGCATGGCACAAGTGAAGGAAAACACCGATTCGGGAATCTTCAATGCGATTCAATATGCTGGAATCGTCGCCTTGACTCAATGCCAGAGCAATATCGGCGAAATGCTAGAGGTGTATTCGCGCCGACGTGAACGGATGCTCGACGCGTTCGGACGGCTCAATTGGGGTGACTACACGCCACCAAAGGGCACATTTTATCTTTGGATGCCTACGCCAGATGGGATGAGTTCCATTGATTTTGCGACGCAGATTTTCGAGGAAGCGGCAGTCGTAATTACTGCCGGATCGGCATATGGTGATTACGGTGAGGGATATTTTCGTGTGGCGTTAACGGTTCCTGATGACCGACTGGATGAAGCCTTAGGCCGGATTAAGGACGTTCTTTAGGCTAGCCGGATTAATGCGAATCTGAATTCTAGTCCTACACTTCATGGTGGGTTCGGAGGCGATTGTGCTACTGCATTCCTGGGGGGGCGGGACAGATCAATTCCGGCGTTTTGCAAATGCTTAAGCGTGGTTTGTCTTGGAAACAACATAACTACAACAGTGATCGCCGGAAGCCATATGGCACTGGCGTTCCACGGGAACATTGAGAAAGCGTTGAAAAAAAGCGAGTTCGTTCTGGCAGAGTTGACGATACTTTTGTGCCACCGATTCTAATGCGCAGTTATGTTCCTCAAGGATGTAAGCTGTGGGCGTTTCCTTTACCTCAACCATGTCGCCTTCTTCATTCTTCTGTCCTTGCGTTACTACCAAGGTATCCAAGAGATTCATTGCGAACCGCGAATAGTCGCTCGGGAAAAGGCGATCAGCGTTACTCGTCAAATGATAAACGTATGCCGGCCTGCCACGCCTAATTTTTTCTCGACGGTGCTCTACATATCCTTCTCGCTCCAAGATAGATAAATGCTGACGAACAGTCATCGAATGAAAATTAAGCGTATCGGCAATTTCACTTGCTGACATGCCATGCTTTCGCTTAAGCAGTGTGATGATTTTTCCCCGTGTATCATTAGGTAGCATATCCAATAAACCTACGCCTCCTCAGAACTAATCGCCCAATTATAGCAAAGTAAGAAACGAATTAACAAGCCGAAAAGTTTTTAAAGTAATTACTTGACAAAACTTAAAAAAGATGTTATTATTCGTAGGAAGCATTGATGGTATGTATTGAGAAAAGTAGCACGATTCTATTAGGAGGAGACGGCGGCAAATGGAAGCGGACGGAGTGCTTGATGCAAGGGAGGACGAAATGCTCACGGGCGAGTATTTGGACGATGAGATTACTGAATCTGAGGATGACATAGAGTATCTACTGAGGGAAGAGGACAATTCCAAACCCGTTCAAACCGATGCTTTGAGTAGTTGGATGCGCCAGGTCGCGCACCATTCTCTCTTATCACGGGAAGAAGAGATTGCGCTCGCAAAGCGCATTGAGAATGGCGATGAGTCGGCGCGCGATGAACTAGTTCAAGCAAATATGCGTCTGGTTGTTTCAGTAGCTTCAAAATATCAGGGGCGAAATGTTCCTCTTGAAGATCTGATCCAAGAAGGCAACATCGGTGTTATGCGCGCGGCGAAGAAGTTTGATTATCGCAAAGGCTTTAAGTTCAGCACGTATGCAATTTGGTGGATTAAACAGGCAATTCGACGGACTCTTGATAACTGTTCACGATCCATCCGTTTGCCATCATACATCGTTGCTAAAGTCAACAGATTTGATTCAACCTATGCGCGCCTTAGTCAAGAGCTGCAGCGGGAGCCAAAGATTGAGGAACTGGCCGAAGCGTTAGACTTAACTGACAATCAAGTGAAGGATATTTTAACGCTAAATACTGACACCATCTCAATGGAAATACCGCTTAGCGACGAAAAAACGGCAGCTACGCTTGGCGACTTGGTTGAAGACATGTCGGCAAATCCAGAAACAGGACCCGTTGCGGATATGATTGAACAAGATTTGGTACATCAGCTTCTCAGTAAACTAAGCGCAAGGGAACAGCAGGTGCTTAGCATGCGATACGGTATTAAAGGCGGCAACGAGAAAACGCTGCGTGAAATCGGCGAGAAGCTGGATGTGACACGTGAACGTATTCGTCAATTGGAAATCGAAGCTATTCATCGGCTGAGACGATTCTACGACGAGATGGGCGAGTTTCGTCATCCGATAGAAGACACGCGACAGCCAGCAGCTTAGTCACGTTCCTTTATCTCACCTAAGTCCAACCCGCTGTGCTCGGAGTTGGGTCCGAAGGATGGGGTAACCCTAGGTGGTTACGAGTCAGCGGAGTTGGACAATTCGGTCTATTTTACAACAAATTAAAATCCACGTGCTTGAGCCTAGAATTGCGCAATTCATGCGACATGACGGGCAGGGCTATGTCAAACCCTATGACCCACCGCAATTGCACGATGAGTCGCTGAGTCATGGAACCTTGAATATTCAATGGGGTGAGTCCCACTAATGAAAGGGGATTGCTGTTTTCTCTTTTTGAAGGCGGCACTGCAATGAAAAATCTATTGAGCAAGCTACACACGAAGTCTAAGTCAGAGGATCGAGAGTCACTCCTCACGGTAACCGAAGCAGCTAGGGAAAAAATTGTGTCAATCATGGAGAGCGAGGAAGTGCACGTACAGGGACTGCGGGTTAGTATACAAGGGCGCACCGCTTCCGCATTTGAATATGGCTTAGGGCTTGAAACTGAACCTGAATCAGATGACCTCGTGGTGGATGCGGAGGCATTCAAGGTCTTTGTCGATTCCAAGAGTGCCGAGGACTTGAAGGGGGCAACAATCGACTACGTGGAAGACCTCAATTCAAGCGGTTTCCGAATTGATAATCCGAACACGCCAACTTGGGATAACCCGAAGGCGCAAGCGATTCAAGCACTTATTGATAATCGTATTAATCCTTCTGTCGCTGCCCACGGGGGACACATCGATCTCTTGGATGTCACTGATGACTCAATTTACGTCCACATGGGCGGGGGATGTCAGGGGTGCGGAATGGCGAGCGTCACCTTGAAACACGGAATCGAGGCAATGGTTCAAGAGTCCTTCCCGGAGATAACAAACATCATCGACACAACTGACCACGCGTCTGGAACGAATCCGTATTACCAGCCCGCAAAAGGATAGTCTCATCCCCAGTTTCATAGCATCAGCGGTAAAGGAGCGTGCGGGGCATATCAAACTCGTTTGTTTTCCCTCCTTAGTCTCCTGCGCCAAGAATGCGCGGCAGCCCGAGTGCAGGATGACAAGCCTATTCAAACTCATATGGCAGTGTCTCCGCTTGGTGTGTCTTTGACGACTTTTCTGCGAGTTCCAGTACAGCAACGACGCGCCGTGCAGATTCGGCAGTTGTGATGAGAGGTTCACCAGTGTTGATATGCGCAACGATGTTCTCATAGTAGCTGGGACCGGGACGGTCTTTGAACTCCACAATCTTTTCTTCTGTTCCCTCCTCGGTTTCCGAGAGCACCCTGAAGTGTGCAGCTTCAGAGACAATTGAGCCGTGGGAGCCGAGCAATTTCCATCGAGGTTCCTCGACCTTCGCTATGCACGACATTTGAACATTGGCAACCGAGTCGTTGGCAAAGCGAATAATCGCCTGAACATGATCTTCGTTTGTAATGTCTTTCCATACTAAATTAGGCTGGAAGAATCCCGTAACATTAACCATTTTTTCGTCGATTACATGAAGTAACCAGTCAACATAGTGTGCCCCCCAATCATAGAAGTTCCCCCCGGAAATCGCCTTCACACTGCGCCACCAGTTCGGATTAGGTCTTCCGTACCCGGCGCTCCACATTTCAACGCTAAACACCTGACCGATTGCACCTCTTCGGACTAAGTTACGCAATGTCCAGAAATCTGGGTCCCAGCGACGGTTATGGTGGACCGACAACATCAAGCCGTTCCCCTTGGCAGTGTTTATCATTTCGGTTGCCTCGACGATTGTAATACACATCGGCTTTTCGACGACGACGTGCTTTCCCGCTCTTAAGCATTCCAGAGTAATTGAACAATGCAGGTTATGGGGCAGCACGTTTGCGATAAGATTTACTGTTTCATCAGCCAAGAGACTTTCAACTTTGTTGTAAGTCTTGATGTCAGGAAAGTCTTCTTTTGCTACTTTGGTTCGCGCCTCGTCTAGATCGCAAACCGCAACGCACTCTATTCCCTCTGTTTCCTGCATCATGGACGCATGTGCACGCCCCATGTTGAATGCTGTGCCATAGCCAATAACCGCGCCCCGTATAGTATCTCCCATTCGTATGGAACTCCTTAGTTCAGGTTCTAATACCATTTCTCTAAAATGCAAGTGCATTGATTACGTGGATCAAGTAAAGAAACTTGCGTGTAGCAGAGTAAGAAGCCTTGTCTCCGCGCAGAGTCGGCGGGGCAAGAGAATCTCTATCGCACTCGCTATCCGCTCGCTTGATCCCTGCATACGGAGAAAGTGAACGATACAATTAAGGCATTCTACGCACTATTATTCAAGCGAAATGGTATAACTTGAGAAAATTCCTTGTTCATGCTATGCTGTACCTTCAAACTATATTATCATGACCTAATTGGCTTGTCAACGGTGCCCGATGGAAACGCAATCCATCTAATCTTATTGAGTGAAGGAGAAAAAATGCAAATACTCGATCTGCTGATTCGGTGGCTACATGTGACCGCTGCTGTTGCCTGGATTGGCGGTAATTTAATAATGTCGATGGTAATCGTGCCCTATTTCAAACGCTCGGTCCCACCAGTGGAAAGAATCAAGATACTCACCCGAATTGGCAAACAGTTTGAGCCAGTTGTCTGGGGGTGCGTTCTGATTCTCATTTTCTCAGGGCTGTTTAACGTCTTTCGTGCAGTGGGTGGGGATGCCGAGGCGATACGACTATTCATGAGAACGCTTGGTATTAAACTGATTCTATTTGTCATCCTCATTATCCTCACGGGAATCCACAGTTTCATTCTGGGCCCAAGGCTGGGGCAAGCTGTTGAAGCTCTTGGTCCCGATGTCCAAGAACTCCCTGCAGAAATCGATAAAATGCGGCGCAGTATGGCAATTGTATCAAGCTTAATGGGCATCCTTTCTCTACTCGTGCTGCTGGCGGCGGTTGCGCTACGGATGGGGATTTAAGAGAAATGGAAGGGCGGAAGATTGAGGATGCCTGTCTAGATGTCCTTGAACACCCGGCCGAGAGATTCGCCACTGACATGAAGCGAGAATTCGTGCAGATAACCGAACGGTGTCATTTGAGCTGTGAAACCAACGGTCTTCAAACGCGCCTCTGCATCAACTAGAAGCTGTTGTGCAAAGTCGGGGGACGCGCTGCTTGTAGAAAGGTGGGAGAAGGAATGAAGCACGACATTTTTGCTGTTGAACTTGCCGGCCATCCATTTTATATTCTTGACCATCTTTGTTAGAACTTTGCTTGATTGTTCCTCATCTTCAGCTTCAGCGTGGATGAAAACCACCACGGCTTCCTGAATCCGTTCGTCACGGTCTAGTTCCTCAACAGAATTGAGTACTCTGTTGGTCGTCTTGAACCAGAATTCATGGGCATAGAACATCAGCAGTTTCAAGATTGTGTTCCAATCGGAGTTCAGATTCCAAGACCTTCAAGGTGTCCTGCCAATAATCAACAGCATAATCCTTGACCTGGTCTGGCGATGCGGCAAGATCGAGGTAGTGTCTAATCCAGTCGGCAAGACGATCACGGGAGTCGTCTCTTATCTGCCCGCTTTCCGAGTCATAAGCAATGTCGCGGAGATTCTTCAGATCGCAACGCTCAAGATGAAAATCTATCTCACGATACAAAACTAGACTCGTCATCAGGGCTATTGTAATTTCCCGCGCGATGTCACCATCTGTGTTAGCTCGGTATTCAGTGTCTAGAACCTTCTGGAGCGGAAGTGCCTGCATGTAGGCTAGTCGATTGTCAATATTGTCAAGTTGCTGCCTGACAACCGCCAAATCTGCAAGGTTGGTTATCGGACGGGATGCGGAAACACCACGGAGCGTCACCTGCGGAGACTCAATGACCAGTTTGTGTTGCTTCATTGCGCAGAGGAATTGGCGCTCCCATTCGTTATACACAGGTATGTCGTCGAAATCATCGTAGGCAAAGGTAGAGGATTCGGGGGAACCTAGGACTGCATTCTCAAGTGTATCGCGGCAACGCTTGACGAGCTCACTAATGAGCGTATTTCCAATTTGAAAGAATTTAACGACTTGGTTATTCTTCAGCAAGCGAACCGATCTATCCAACTCGCCGTGACTCCCATACTCTAGACCTAAGTTGATTAATATAAATGCGTCTTGAACTTGCTGGCGTAGTTCTGATAGTGAGGCGAGATCTTCCGTTTTTACGGTGATTAGCTTGTGTGATAGCGTCGCGATTTCTTGGCGAATTGCCTCCTGCTTTGCTTGGGAAATCTCGCCCATTTCGTCTCCACGAAAAAGTGTCTGAGACAGGAATAGGCGCCGATCGTGTTGCGCAGGGACATCAATCTCGAACATTGTCTAGCTCGCCCTTTTTACTTGTCCTCGCCTGAATCCCCGTTTTCAGACACGTCTACTCCCTCGTCAAGGTCAAGGTGCTCAAGATCGACCTTCTGTAAAATGTCCTCTTCCGTCGTTTCGATACCTGCAGCTTGATCCCGACTTCGTACTCGTTGATCGCGTTCATCTTTGGCGCGACTAAGCGTGGCTGAAAGTTCATCGTCCACTGAATCGTATGAGTCTACGGCGAATAGTTCATAAAGTACACGAGTAAAAAGATGCTCATCAACCACCCAGATGGTGTCCATGATTTCCCGAGCGCGTTCATCCGCGTACTCAATCTCAGCGGATGAAGGATCGACCACGCCACTTTCAATCATTAGTGCGGCGAAATCGGTTTTCAGTTCAATTCGGTCCTGCAGTAGAACGGCGAGAATTGCGACATCAATATGGGTTAGAAGGTTGCTGATTTCATCAGGATCACAGTTCGATAGCTCAAAAAGCCAAAGATCCACTTCTCGTTTGTTGAGTGCGCCGTTACGCCATACTGACAGGTCAATCACTTCCTCAAACTGTTCGGCTGACAGACACGGCAGTAGAACTGATACTAAACCGGTACCCAACATTGTGTTCAACACTTGTAACACCTGTTCCGTTGGGCTGCGCTGCATTAGCTCGGTGCAGTCGGGGACGAGGTAGTATAGTTTCTCCCGTTCCTTAGGGTGTGGTGTTGCACGAATAAGCTCCAGTTGCCGTTCTGTTGGATGGCTCTGAAACAACGCTTCAGCTTCCACAACCGGCATTTTCAGTAACGACTGAACCTCTAAACGTCGATTAACAAGCTTCGCTGTGCTCACTCGGACCATTCCTCCAATCTCTCGATCATCGCTTCGCTGGGTGGATCGTCTGAATAGCATCCACCAATTTCTCCGAACCAAATCTTACAACGTCAGTTGCGGGTAAGCCTGTTTGTTGCTCCGCATATTCCACGGCTTGCAGTGCTTCCGTCTCTGTCAAGTCAAAGCAGTTTAGCGCGATTCCAACTACTTTCGCCGGCTTAACGGGCATTGCGAGCATTTCGTATTGTTGAATCAGATGGCTAATTGGGGGTAAGGGTACAGTATATCGGGCGACAATTTTTCGGGAAGGCTGGTGGCAGAAGATCATTGCGTCTGGCATTGACCCGTGTAATAAGCTCAACGTTACTCCAGAGTAGCCGGGATGGACAAGTGAGCCCTGTCCTTCGACAATCAGGAGTTCATGATTCTTAGCGCCATCAAGGACGATTCGCTCCGCCGCTCCAGCCGTAAAGTCTGACACAACGGCATCAATGGCGATCCCCCAGCCCCAAACCATAATCCCATTCTGGCCAGTAGGCCCGAATTCGGCATTCAATCCTGTTCTTCTTAGAGCATTAGTAAGCTCAATTCCCGCCAACATCTTACCAACACGACAATCCGCCCCCACCGTCAAGACCACGGTTGCGTCAACATCATTTGCTTTGCACGTGGCGACAGGCAATCCTGAAGGCGGTTTGCGTGCATCCCAGAGCATGACATCGTGACGCTTCGCACGCTTGGCGAGTTCGGCGTCTTCGCTCAGAAATTGGTGGAGTCCGCTCATAACGTGCATCTTGTGGTCAATCGCTTCGCACAACACATCTCTCCACGCTTGAGGCAACTTTCCACCCGGAGGGGAGATACCGATTGCCAACATTGTTGGTTGGAATTTCATGGATTCCGCTAGGCTGGCAACGACAGGAATCCCCTCGCCAATTTCCAGTACCTCGCTTACATCTTTTCCGACGTTTGCGCTATCAATAACCGCAACGACGTTGTCGGTTAGGTAACGAACCAAAACGGTCGCAGTTTTGGATTCGAGAACACCGAATGACCCTTCGGCGAGGATTACAATTCTTTGCGCCCGTAGCTGTACGCGCGTATCCATAAAACTCCCCGGTTTCTCTGCAGCGGATGTGTTAGCCTATGGCGTGAGTCGCTAGTCCAGGTATGTGGTGAATAACCTAACGATTGTGTCAAGCCCTAAAATCGGCTATCACGAGACAGACACTTCTATGCATTGCGTATAATGCCTTACTGCGTTCTAATCAGAAGATCCGCAACAGAAAGGACTGAAAGTATCAAACTCACCATTCCGTTCAGCGTGAAGAAAGCTAGGTTGACGCGTGAGAGATCGTTCGGCCCGACTATTGCGTGTTCATAAACCAGAATCAGCGTTACAACACCGACCCCGATGAGGTAAAGGACGCCAAGGTTCGGTAATACAGAAAGTCCAACAAGTATTGAGACCGTTATCACATGAAGCACGGCAGATAACCATAACGCCCTTCGAATTCCAAAGCGTGCGGGAATTGAGTGTAGACGGGTTCTACGATCAAACTCGAAATCTTGGCAGGCATAGATGATATCAAATCCTGCTGTCCATAAAAGAACGGATAATCCGAGCAACATCGGTGTCCAGTCGAATCTGCCTTCAACAGCAATCCAGGCGCCAATCGGGGCAATAGAGAGGGACAGGCCCAGCCAGAAATGCGATAGAGACGTAAAGCGCTTCGCATACGAATATCCCATGGTGATTCCCAAAGCAAGGGGAGAAAGCGCGAAGGCAAGGGGGTTGAGTTTATAGGCTGAAAAAACGAGCAATGCAGCAGAGACCACGGTGAAAATCCACACCGAGCTTGTCGTTATCAATCCGGCGGGGATAGCTCGCATTGCCGTTCGCGGATTTGTGCCATCAATCTTCGCGTCAACTAGCCGATTAAACGCCATTGCGCAACTTCGTGCACCGACCATTGCCGCGAGAATCCATCCACATTTGTCCAAAGGAGGAAGTCCATCCGAGGCAATAAATGCGCTCATAATCGCGAATGGAAGCGCGAAAATAGTGTGCTCGAACTTAATCATGTCAAGGATGATTTTGAGCTTACGATGAATCATGGCCCTCTCACATTTAATCATTCCAGTAGCAACTACGTTTTCTCTTTCCAGCGCCGAGTAATCCCCGGATCAAGCCCGAACTGATCAAGCAACTTCGTAATGACAAAGTTAATTTGATCGTCCACAGTTTCCGGGAAGTGATAGAAGCCGGGCATGGCAGGGAGAATACAGATACCAAGCTGAGAGAGCTTGAGCATATTTTCTAGATGGATTGAACTCAGGGGGGTTTCGCGGGGGAGAAGAACTAACTTGCGCCTCTCCTTGATGCAGACATCAGCCGCGCGATGAATGAGGTTTCGTGATATGCCCGCTGCAATCGAACCAACTGTACCCATGCTACAGGGCGCGACAATCATACCACCAGTTCGGAATGAACCGCTTGCGATTGGAGCAGCGATATCCGACTGGTGATGGTAGACTATCTGATCCGAGGGATGCCCTAGCAATGACTCAACCTTGAAATTGTCAAGGTCAACACGGATTTGAAGCTCTTCCCAGAGCGCCCTCATGCCTGAGTCGGAAATCGTGAGATGAATCTCATAGGCGTTCAATTGATTGAGGATCTCAAGTAAGCGTACACCATAAATGACGCCACTCGCACCTGTAATTCCAACCACTAGGCGTTTCAACGGACACTCCTTGGGCAAGGTGAAGACTTTGGACAGATTATCTTCGGGCTCTACGTGCTTTGGGTTGTGGAAATTGCAGTTAGACAACCCGTCACTCGTTCTTGCACGCGGACTCGCAGTTTACAGCCATCCAGTCGTTGAGATAACTCTTCTCGGTTTTAGAACGAAGTGAGGTTACCTGAAGCATTAAACTCAAACGGTTTCGCCTCACCAACAATCTCAAGATCACTGCGTAGTTTCGCGTCTTCAATGAAGGCTTCGGAAACATCTAGAGTTGCTAACTTAAGCGTACTTTCAACTCGCGCGACTTTCGCTTCTTCGGGAGGAGTTAGTCCAATGGTGCTTAATGCAATCTCTATGGCTTCCCTATCTGTGTCATAGTAGAACGGAATTTTGGACTTTTGAGGTCCTAAACCTGTGATGCCGTTCATGTAGGTCGCGTACCGGTCGACTTTTTCCACTAGTCGCGTTGTCGTAAAGTCTGCCAGACCAATGCCTGTGGCGTTACCGTTGCTCTCTTCTGTTATATCTCGGACGTAGATACGCAAAATTGCGGGCTTTTCAGGTTCCGGCTCAAAATTCTGCATCATTCTGCCAATTATATTCGTATCCATACCGGTACCGCTGATATTCTTCCCCATCCAATCTATCACCAAGAGGTCGAGTGTGTCGAAGGGTAGCCGCCCCATCAGAGATTTCGCTTCCACTAACAACTCCCGCTCCCGCCTGATGAGTTCATTGGGACGCATCGCGGCAACCTTCGCGGTATGCTCGTGTGCGTTTTCGATCAATCCCAGACCAAAAACGACTCTTCCTGAATCCAACATCAAACTGCTGACGGTTATGATAGCATGTTCAAACCCGTACTGAAAAAAGGCACGGTGATACATATTGGCGCCCTTCTGCTTGCCCAACCCAATTGCCATCATCTTCATCAAACCACTCTCAATGGATCCTTTGAAATCGGTATGGGCTTTGATGCGATTCAACGGAACGATGCCGTCCGCTTCAGCAGCGTTTCGATCGAGAAGGACTGGCAACCCATCGGCAGTTTTGCCAATTTCCACCGTGTCCATCGTCGCTTCGATAGGCGCGCCTACTGTCTCTTCGGTGATGCCGTAATGTGCCAGAACATGGCGTTGCCCCTCCGCCGTTGCACCACCGTGGCTTCCCATTGCTGGCACGACAAAAGGCTTCGCCCCGAGTTCTTTGAGGTAATCAACAGTCGCTTTAATCACGATATCAATATTCGCAACGCCTCGGCTCCCACCCGTAATAGCAATTCTATCGCCCCTTCCCACAAGCGATGCTGCTTCAATCTCGTCCAATTCAGTTCGGACTGCCGCTGGAATATCTTCAATTACTGGCGCCTCAATGTGTTGCTTTATACGTACCATTTTTGGTAATGCCATAATATCCGTCCTCCTTCTATGAATGAACGCAAACTATCATGTCGCTCCTCTTGCTACATGTTACCAAAAACCGTAAGTGGATTGCAAGTCAAATGCAAGCGTGCGCCGAGAGAACGGGGTGTACTGCCTGTCAGTAGAGAATTTCTGTTGAACGTCTTGGCGACCTATGCTAAACTTTACCACTAAGAAGGATGTCTCTGTTCAGGACTGTCTTGGTAAGATTGGGTCCATCACTTGAAGTCAGCGCGGGAGAATAATGATGACGGCCGTGGAACTTGCCGAATGGGTATATGATGCCCGTCAACGAACCTTGGACCTAGTCGCAGATCTTGACGATGAACAACTGAAGGGGCCTTATCTTCCGATTATCAACCCAATGCTCTGGGAGATTGGACATGTTGCGTGGTTCCAGGAGAAGTGGGTGCTACGGCATGCGTGTAAACAGAAACCGATTCGTAAGGATGCGGATGCAGTTTGGGATTCAATTGCTATTCCTCACACGACCCGCTGGGATCTTCCGCTACCCTCCCGTGACGAGACACTCGCATACTTGTGCGAAGTTCGTGGCCTCGTCCTAGAGGCGCTTCAGAAAAATGCACAGATTGAACAGCTACCCTATTTTGTGCGCTATACGACTTTCCACGAAGACATGCACAACGAGGCATTTACCTATACGCGGCAAACGTTGGCGTACCCGCCGCCAAATTTTTCGGACGAGGCTGCGTCGCAAAGGACAGATGCTCAGACCTCAATGTTGGCAGGTGATGCCGAAGTCCCCGGCGGCACGTTTCTTTTGGGGGCAGCCCAAAACGAACCGTTCGTTTTCGACAACGAAAAATGGGCACATCCCGTGGAGATTGGAGCATTTGCAATCGGTCGTGTACCCGTGACCGAAGCGGAATATGTCGCGTTCGTCGAAGATGGCGGTTATCGCCGGAGTGAATTCTGGACCACTGAAGGTTGGAAGTGGCGAGAGTCGGTGAACGCCGAACATCCTGTGTATTGGCAGAAAAACAGCGATGGACAGTGGGCCCGAAGACATTTCAATCAATGGTTTTCGCTTGAACCGAACCTACCCGTTATTCATGTCAACTGGTATGAGGCCATGGCATATTGCCAATGGGCTGGGCGCCGTCTACCGACAGAGCCTGAATGGGAATTCGCATCCGCTATGGAAGCACAGTCGGGTGAGAACCTGGTGTCCTTGGAGAAACGCCGTTTTCCTTGGGGGAATTCAAACCCGTCCTTAGAACATGCCAACATGGACTGGAAGAGGATGGGCTGCATTGATGTCGGCGCGCTGCCTGAGAGCGACAGCGCGTTTGGCTGCCGCCAGATGATTGGTAATGTCTGGGAATGGACAATCAGCGGCTTTCAACCCTATCCAGGGTTTGTAATGGATGCATACAAAGAGTATTCTGAACCTTGGTTCGGGACACACAAAGTCCTTCGCGGTGGATGCTGGACAACTCGCTCACGCATGCTACGGAATACATGGCGAAATTTCTATACCCCGGATCGACGGGATGTGTTAGCAGGATTCCGCACTTGCGCCTTGTAGTGATCGTTGTGCCACTACTCGTACCGCTTGGAGGTACAAGCCTAGGGTTTAGGATCAATAATGCTAGCAGAGTCAAACCTTAACAGTTATGAAAATATGCCTAATAACTCCAGCCCCAGCATACTCACGCACGGGAAATCGGGTGGCGGCGCTTCGATGGGCTAAACTATTGCGGCAACTCAAGCATCAGGTGGTTCTCGCACAGGAGTATAAGGCGCAGATGTGCGATCTGATGATCGCGCTCCATGCTCGTCGGAGTCACGCTTCCATGGTACGATTTCGAGAGAGGCATCCAAACTTGCCGCTGATTCTCGCATTGGTAGGGACGGATCTCTATGGAGATATTCACACGGACGCATCAGCGCAGGAATCGCTGGAGTTGGCAGATCGCTTTGTCGTGCTTCAACCGATGGGAATCAGGGAGTTGCCTGAGCGCTTGGCTAGCAAAGCACGAGTCATTTACCAGTCGGTGCAGCCTCCTCCAGGGAAATTCACTCCAAAGAAAAATGTGTTTGAAGTATGTGTACTAGGGCACATGCGTCCCGTAAAAGATCCGTTTCGGACAGCAATGGCAGCTCGGTCTCTGCCTTCCTCGTCACGTATTCACGTCTTGCACGCGGGGGCGGATCTTAGCGGAGACATGGAGGAAACTGCTCGTAGGGAGACATCGCTCAATCCACGTTATCGCTGGTTTGGCAACCTCCCGCATTGGAAATCAATGCGTCTGCTAGCTCGCAGCAGGCTTCTCTCACTAACGTCGGAGTCGGAGGGTGGAGCAAATGTAGTTTCCGAGGCTATAGCCTGCTCGGTGCCGGTTGTGTCGTCCCGAATCTCGGGGTCAGTCGGACTTTTAGGCGAAGATTACCCCGGATACTTCACGGTTCGTGATACCCGAGGCCTAGCAAAAATGCTTCGGCGTGCCGAGACCGATGAAGGATTCTACAATACACTAAAGTCATGGTGTGATAGGTTAAGGCCTCTTTTTAAACCGGCGGATGAACGCCGCCGTTGGGGTGAGTTGGTAAGGGAGTTTTATTGACGCTTGTCGCGAAGATTTAATCGGTTGAGATATTCCGCAAGCTGTAATGGTCCGCCATATCGTAGAGACTCAAGGATTTCACAACGTCGGAGGTCCTTATCCACTTCATCAATTTTGTAATAGAGTAGAGAATTTCAGATGTCAGTGTAATCATAAGCAAAAGGAAGAGACACCATGCTTGAGTGTATCACACCGATACTTAGTGTCAAGAACCTTGCCGCCAGCATTGATTATTATGTGAATAGGCTCGGTTTCAAGAAGGAGTGGGACTGGGGTGATCCACCAGATTTTGGGGCTGTCTCACGCGACAATTGGGCCATCATGATGTGCCAAGGGGGACAAGGCAAGGCCGGAACACACATTTGGATTGGTGTCCAAGATGTCGATGAGTGTTATAAGGAGTTCAAGTCGGGGGGTGCCACAATCCGAAAACCGCCTACCAACTATCCTTGGGCGTGCGAAATGTTAGTAGAGGACCTTGATGGCCACGTTTTGCGGATTGGGTCGGAACCGAAAGAAGATTAATCTCGCACAAGCATTAATCGACTTGCCTCGAATCAAGTGGGCTAGTGAATACGCAGGAATTGTAAAGTTCACACACCAACCCGTCGACTAATATATTATGTTACCAAAGGAGGAGGAATCGACTCATGGCAATCAATGAACCGAAATGGAGGAAAGTTGCAGATATCAGCGAAATTTCCGAAGGCGGTGCCAGAAGTGTAGAACTTGACGAAGGTCGTACTATTGCGCTATTTAACGATGCCGGGAAAATTCACGCGACCGACAATCAGTGTCCTCACATGGGTTATCCACTAACACGTGGGGTGATACGACACGGAATACTCACCTGTGATTGGCATGGTCGAAGTTTCGACTTGGAAGCGGGAGGTTGTTTTAACGTCGAATGTGACGACTTGCAGACCTTCCCCGTTCAGTTGCGAAACGGTGAAATCTGGCTGCAGGTCGGTGATTTTGCGTACAAACGCAAAGACGAACATCTCCGCTTGCTTTGGGAAGGTTTACTAAGCGAAGATCGGTGGACGATGTCAAAAGCAATTGCTCTTTTGCTGAACGGCGGCGTACCAGAGGAAGAAATCGTGGAAATTATTCTTCGGCATCTGGGACGACACATTGCGAGTTCACATGGTGACGAAGGTGGACATGACGTATCCCGGTTGATTAACGGTCTGAGTATTGGACGCAGATACGGTGATGCCGATCGCTTAATCGCTATAACGACTTCTGCCTGTTCCGCCGCGGGTCAGGCAGCCGAAAGACTAGAGGTGCTTGCGCTGCCTCAACCTGTGTCCTGGGAAAATATTGAGCAGTGGGTGCGTATGTTCTCCCACGATGGTCAATCCGGGCGCATTGAACGCTGCCTGTTCACCGCACATCATCTTGGCGCTACGGAAAAGATTCTTCCGGTTCTTTTTGACTGCGCCGTTGAACCGCACTTCCTCGGCTTTCCCGACAACCTGATATCGCTCGGATACCTTTCGGAGGTGATTGATGTGTTCGGCTGGGAAAAGGCAGCCGAGCTCGTTTTCAATCTCGGCGCTAAATTGGTCGGCCGTGGGCGTGGTGAGCCACAGCGATTCCGCAGGGATGCTGTACGCCTCATGGCAGAAATGACATCATCTATTGATGCGGCAACGTCGGACTCGGACGCTGGTTATGATGAGGATGCTTTCGTGAATGCGTTGACCAGCGTGGATATCCAGCGGTCATTTGGTGCTGTGGATAGCGCGCTGAAAACGGATGTCGAAATAGACCGACTCATAACCACACTGGTCCTCCTCGCCGCCGATCGAATGGCACGAACCCCGGTGAACGTAGACGCAGGTTGCTCTTGCTTGACAACGGAACTCAACCTCGCCGCTTCGATGCGCACCGCACGATGTATCGGCGGAAATAAGGTTGCTGCGAAAGGAGTCTTCCATTCTGCGTGGCTGACTTTCGATAATCGTTGGCTTAACATCCCACCACGATCTCTGAATGAACCGTTAGCCGGAGAAAAGTTAGATATATCAAGCGAAGATGCGGGCGTACAACAGATTATCAATTCTATCGAAATCCTTGATGTTCAGGGAATCGGCGGACAAGTGCTTGGCTATCTTAATGCCGGTTGCTCGGGTAGCCAGCTGCTTCAAGAAATGGGACGGGCGATTCTTTGGAACGACACCGCAAGCGAGATTCTACCAACCTTGCGAACAGTTTTCGAGGAATGGGAGAGATGTGCTGGGCATCCCGCACGCAACCAATTGCTTGTTGCGCTTGCACGCTACGCCACCGACATTCGCACAAACAAGGATAGTGAATCTGCCACAATCACCGCGATGCGTTTTGCAGAGGGCAAAACAACCGTGGAGGTTTTTGAGGATTAAGTCATTTCCAACCTCAATCGCTAATTTTCTATCCGCGAATTGACGCGAATCAACGCCAATTTTTAGGCGATTCGCTAAGATTCGTGGACACTTCACTTTAATATTAAATGTGAAGGAGGCAGACCGCCAATGAGCGACAACCAGTCCAACAAGGCTGCTTTCATCGAAGCTGTGAAGGAGGGCGACGCTGCACAAGCCGCAGCCCTGCTTTCTCGTGACGCGAACTTGCGTGCACAGATTAACGCCCCGTGGTTCGATTTCGACGCTCCGGCAATCGTCTATAGCGCAGGGGCAGGACACCGCGAGATGGTAGATGTGTTGCTCCAAAACGACGCGGATATTGACATCAAGAGCGATTGGTGGGCGGGCGGCGTTTCCGCGATGAATTGGGTGACAGGCTCAATGATGGGCTACAATCGGGAGTTGGCGGAATACCTGGTTGAACGTGGAGCGACGATTGATGCACACGCCGCGGCGGGATTGGATCTGCCGGACAAACTTCACGCGCTCATTGATGAAAACCCCGATGTCGTCAACGAACGCGGTCCCGATGGCATGACCGCGCTCCACTTCGCCGCCACTCCGCAGATTGCCGCGTTGCTGCTCGAACGCGGGGCAGAGATCGACATTCAGGACATTGACCACCACGGTACGGCGGCACAATGGACGGTGAGCCGGCGCCCCGATGTGAGCCGCTATCTCGTCGAACAGGGTGCGGAAGCGGACGTTATCCTCTGCTGCGCTATCGGCGATGCTGAACGAACACGCAGGTTGTTGGCAGCGAATCCCGATCTGCTCGAAGCGCGGGTGACGGGAGAAGCCCCCGGCGGACATGTCTATTTCTACACAGTTGGTCGAGCGCTTAATCTCTTACAGGTGGCACTGGATTTCAATCATCTGGCGGTCGCCGATGTGTTGCTGGACGCCGGTTACCAGATTCCGCTCGAACAGTGGTACAACATTGTTGGCCTAGGAGCGAAAAACATGGATAAACTGGTTAAGAGATTTATGGACCACGGTCTAGACCTCGACTCACGACGACAGCACCGTCTCGGGCTGTGGGCACCACTCCATTATCTCGCGCACCGTGGGTTGACCATCGGCATCGCCTGCTTGCTCAACAACGGTGCCAACCCGAATGTCACCGACAGAGAGGGACGCACACCCCTCCACACTATCGCCCGCAAGGGGGTGGGGAAAAATCAGGTCGATCTGCTCACCAAGAACGGTGCCGATATGAATGCCCGTGACACCTATCAACGCACCCCGCGTGATTACGCCGATGAAGCGTCCCGCAATTCGGTCGCTCGTCACCTCGCGGCGTTGGGAGCGGGTGGGAACAGTGGAAATTGAATATTGTTGACCGCAAAGCAGGGAAAACACAGGGGATGTCCAACGGAGGGGAAATTATAAGGGCCCCCATAGGGATCAAGTTAAGCGTTTTAGGGTGCAAGTCACACGGTTTCAATGCCTTAAACTGTTAATCTCCATGTAGACTTGGCGAGGGACTACCAACCCATCCATTGATGGGGCCGCCACAGAAGATGCCTCATGGCGCTCGTTTCCGTAGGGGCGGGGTTCGGTGCGGTTGGAAAGGGATCTCTATCGCACCTACCGTATGGGGGCGATAGAGATTCCCTCCCCTCTCAATGCGGACTAAAGTTAAGGGTTTTGCGACGGAAAACCCCGCCAATACTAGACGAATTCTCTTAAGTTGATCCCCATGGCGGAAATTATAAGGGCCCTACCAAACCAAACAACAATGGTAAACGTTCAGGTAGTGTATGGGTGGATACGTAGGGTTGTTTAAGCTGTGGGGTCAGGAAGTAAGGACGGGGCATTTTCGCCTTTAATGTGCGCGTTGCAAGCGACTATGAGATAGTGGAGTACGTTGCGTTTCTGCTGCTTGAGTGTGGCCACGGTCGTCATCATTCGCTCCACAAAGCGGCTTCCATTTTCACTTTGGGTGCCAAAACTCCCCTTACGCCACAAGACGCCCGACCGAACGGCGCGCTCGGCAGCATTATTTGTCGGCTCAACGCCCAAAACATCAACAAATGTCCATAATGCCGATTCAATCGTTAACAGGTTTCGACACGTCTTTTGAGTCTTTGAGTTATCGCACAAAACTCCATCGCACAGCCGTTGAGAAACGCGCTGCTTAATCGCAACCATAGCAGTAGAAAAAGCGGTGCGGGATAAAGTCCCATCGCGGACTCGATGCCAAAAGTGAAACATCTGTTGAGCGACGCTAAGCAAATCACGCCCAATTTCTTCGGAGGTGCCGCCGCGGCAGATGAAGGCTTCAAAATCCCGTAACAAATGTGCCCAACAGACCTGACGGTGAGTTGGGTCAATCCAACTATAAGCGGACCATCTGTCGCTTCCCACAATGCCAGAGAATGTCTCGCAAATCAGTTCCTTGGCAACTTCTGTACTGCGGGAGAGTCTGAGAAGAAACATCGTTGCAATTGGAGTGACCGCCACCCAAAGCCAACTCTTTTTGTCTCCCTCCTGCCAAGAGGTCTCGTCGACATTGGCAAGTGGCTGCTGTTTGATGGCATAGCCGACCTCGGCGACGGGCTCTTTGAGGGCTTCGCAGACGCTTTGTTCGAGGGCATGAACCGTACCCAAGCCGATGTCGGCACCGAAGAAATCGGAGACAATCTCTTTGATTTGACGCTTGGACAGATGGTATTGTCCGCTCAAGGTGGCGACCATGGCCATAAGGTGGGCCCCAATGGCTGAACAAGCCACCTCCCGTGGCAACTGGGCGCGGGTTTTTGTTCCACAACCAGGACATTCCAAGAGATGAAGTTGATATTCGATGGTTTCTGCCTCCACGGGCGGAATATCAGTCACCTGATGCCTTTGAGGGGTTTTGTCTTCCCCACAAAGGGAATGGCCACATTTTTTGCACGCCGAAGGCTTTAAAGAGATGACCTCTTTGACCTCATCTGTTGGTTTTAGCGGCCGATATCGTCCCTTATGACCGGGTTGACCACCAGGGGTCCGGCCGGAAGGGGAGCGTTTCGGCTTTTCGACAGAAGGCGGGTCAGAAGAAGGGGGATGAGATGAGTTTTTGGAATTCTTTGACACTTGCTCGGTGAGGACACCAATTTGTTCCCGCAGAGCAGAAATCTGTTCTCTAAGCGCCAGGATTTCTTCCCACTGTGCTAAGACCAGCGCTTGAACTGCTGCTGGCGTTTTGTTGAAGTCTTCTTCTGGAACGGGTAGAGAAGCTGGGAAAGCCATCAGCGAAAATCATCTCCTTGGCATCAGCATTGTTAAATGATTAACGAAACAGACATAGCAAACGGTTTCGTTTTCCCTTCTAAATTTATAACCGTTCACATACAAAACGAAGAGGCCTGAAGATACAAGCTATGACTACCTGAACGTTTACCAACAATGAAGGATTTTCTCGCCGATATTACCGCGAATACGCCCACTCAAACGACCGATTTTGACGAGGACGTGTTCGCCGCAGGACTTGGTGGGCGGCGACCTTGACAACACATTCGATGTGATTACCGAAGAAGCTACTCCAGGTTCTTATACCAGTTCCCTATATTTGCAGTACATTAATAGTGTCAATCAAGTCTTTCCAATGCGGGGCAAGATGCCCCGCCTACCGGTTTTGGTGTGCAGGGTAATGGCTGGTATCGGTTTTTCCATAATAGTATAATTGGAAACATAATACGCAATATTATTCAAGCGATATGGTATTACTAGAAGAGAGAAGCCAGGCCAAATGACGAACCAGAAACCTCAGCGTCAGGCTGTCGGGGTCAATGGAGGTTCGATGGTATTAATTCCCGCTGGCGAGTTCCTTATGGGGGCAGTAGATGACGATGATATGGGCTACGCAAAATCGTTTCGTGAAGAAAAGCCGCAACATGTTGTCCATCTGGATGCTTTCTACATAGATGTTCATCAGGTCACAAACGCCCAATATAGGAAGTTCGTGGAGGCCACAGGGCATCTAGCGCCGAATCAATGGGGCGATTCCAATTTCAACGCTCCTAATCAGCCTGTTGTCGCCGTGAGTTGGTTCGACGCAGTCGCATACGCCATATGGACGGGTAAACGACTCCCAACCGAAGCAGAATGGGAAAAAGCTGCGCGAGGTGGGCTGGTAACCAAGCGATATCCTTGGGGCAATGAGCCGCCGAATGGGACACAGTGTAACTTCAAGGATCGGGATGTAGACACAGATGTCTTGTACGATGAGTCAGTTAACGACGGCTATCGCTATACTGCTCCTGTAGGTAGTTACCCGCCCAACGGCTATGGGCTGTACGACATGGCGGGCAATGTCTTCGAATGGTGTGCAGATGATCGTATCGACTATACCATATCCCCGCAACATAATCCGATTGGTCCGACGGATGGCCCAGGCCGTACGGTTCGCGGCGGAGGCTACCTAGGTCCAATGTTTCATGTACGCTGCTCTCGCCGCGGGGGCAGTCCGGCACACATTGCTGCGAGTAATACTGGCTTTCGTTGTGCCGCATCGGCCGAATGAAGGGAAATATATGATGAAAAGTAAGACTACAATTGCTACTCTTTTTTGCTTTACGAGTTTTGCCTGTATCAGCCTTGTACCGGAGGCGCACCCCGAAAACCGCGCTGACAGGCAAGTCACCCCAGAAGAACAGCAGGAGGGCAGGAGACGAATGGTGTTTGATGCAACGTTGTACGGACTCCTGTTGTATGGACCGGGGACAGTTAGTTTGCTAGAGATTAAGTCTGCTCGGCAAATCGTGGGACTAGAACTGCTGATGGGCGGTGGGACTTTTTGGGGAGCGCTTAAAGCCACGGAGAATTATCGGCTCGGTGCTGGTCGTTCTCAGCTCATTCGATGGGGGAGTTATGCAGGTACACTCTTTGGACTCGGCGTTCCCGTGTTCTTTGAATCCGAGAACGATAAGGCTTATTTGGCTAGTGCGATGCTTGGAACATCTGTAGGCGGGCTGATCGCTCACACACTGAGCAACCACAGATGGTTTGAAAAGGGTGAGACGGATCTGATTACCAACGGTGGATTGATCGGCGGGTTGTACGGCGTCGCGATTCCGTATCTTCTTGACATCGAAAATCTTGAATATTGGACGCAAGCCAAAATCTACATTGCGTCGGCAATGGTCGGCGTGCCGGCGGGTGTCTGGGCGACATCACGATTGATTTGGGACAGACCGATAGACCAGGGTCGGGCACACCTCATCACTCTAGGAGGCGTCGTTGGGGGTGTTTACGCGGCCGGAATTACCCACCTCTCGGGTGTCGAGATAGATGAACATCCACGTCCCTATGTGTTCGCCTCCATGCTCGGTTTGCCGCTGGGAACGTATCTCGGCTATCAACTGACTGACAAAGATGAGTACACATCCGGCCGGGCGAGATTGATTATCCTTGGTACAGTTGTCGGTGCGCTCTGCGGTACCGGTGCTCTGCTCCTCGCGGATGTCAGTGAGGATAGCACCAAATCTTATGTTTTGGCAAATATCCTTGGCTCCGTCGTGGGAATTTGGTACACACACCGTTTCACACGGGGCTGGGGCGAGGAGCTCGCATCTGCAGGTGGTGATCAGCCAGCGGCTGATGAGAGTTTCTCTCTAGAATTGATACGAATCTCGTTCTGATTGAGGATGGTAACGCTGTGAAATAAATCTTTATCGTATGGCTGCACTTAAATCCTGCTTGAGAATTTAGTATCTAGATCCTTGGAACGCCCGTGGCATCAAAATTCTGCAATTTCACGCGGAGTGATGCACTTGTTATGGAGTTCACGGCGACTTTTCAAACAGGTCCCCGGAACACATATGATTGCGGGTGGTTTGATAATTCCAACAGGCAAACCGCGGGTTTTGATTAGTCTCAATGTCTTATCATAATCCGGCCGCAACTGAGCTCGGGAGTTAGCGTGTAAATGGAGGATATATGTTTTTTGCATTATTGTTAGTCACATTCGTTTTAGCGGCTGTTGTCTCATTTTGTGTTGTGAAGGTGTTTGATAAGCCAATATCATCCATCTTTAGGCGCATCATTCAGGACGAGATCCGCAGTGCGTGGTATAGGTATATAAAATTTGCTACGTATGTGGTCGGTATCTCAGGTGGTGTGAGAATTCATCAGCTAGAAAGATATATAAGTGCACCTACAAAAGATTCTCAGGTACTAAAGTTGAATAACGAGCGATGGATACTGGAGATCTATCGAACCATCATTGAAACCCTTCAAGCAATTGCTTGGATGTACTTAGTAATCTTTGTATTTGCCTTAATTGCATACATCATAGTTAAGGCTTTTGAGTTAAGGGAGACTAAGCAGAAGTAAGTGCACCCTAAGCTTAACTTTGTATGTAGCTGAGGGGGAATATGGTAGGATCGGCCGAAAAAGATATACCTTAGGACTTACGCAAATGAAGGAGAATATCAATGTTGAATGAACAATCCAACTTTGCCAAAGTTGCTCATCTCGACGAGTTGTCGGAAGGCAAACCGAAAGCTGTCAAAGTCGGCAGGCATAGCGTCGCACTGTTTTCACACAATGGTTGCGTGTACGCGACCGACAACCAGTGTCCACACATGGGCTATCCGTGGACGCGCGGACGGGTGCGCAATGGCGTGTTGACTTGTGACTGGCACGGATGGA
Source organism: Candidatus Poribacteria bacterium (assembly GCA_965197465.1). Lineage (GTDB taxonomy): Bacteria > Poribacteria > WGA-4E > WGA-4E > JAJDTR01 > JAJDTR01. The sequence continues at coordinate 27,851 of OZ240209.1, forward strand.
GTTACGACATGGGCGGCGGTGGATGCTTCACCGGTGGGTGCGATGACCTTGCCACATTCCCCGTCGAAGTTCGGGATGGGGAGATTTATATTGATGTGGCTAGCGGCGGAAAACAGCGTGGTGAAGCGCATTTCCTCCTGCTCAAGGAGGGACTGTTGAGCGGTGACAACTGGACGCTTTCCAAAGCGGTCGCAATCATGCTGGCGGAAGGGGTGTCGGAACGAGAGACATTAGACCTGCTTGTTAAGCACATGGGGAGAGCTATCGCGAGTGAGCATGATGGAGCCGGTGGTGGTCGTCAGCTGGCGCAGCTGGTCAATGGTGTAAAAGTCGCTCGTCAGTACGAGCCGGACGACCGACTTATTCCTATCATGATGGCGGCGCAAGGCGCTTCGGGACGTGCCGGCGATCGTCCAAATCGTCACCCCCTGCCTCCTCCAGTGGATTGGGCGAAGTTGGAGAAGTGGATTCGGGTATTCTCCGCAGATCGAGAGTGGGAAGGCATTGAAAAATGTCTAGTCACTGCGCGGCTGCTCGGAGGTTGCGACGACAAAATCATCCCGCTACTTTATGAATGTGCAGTTGAACCGTTCTTCTTAGGCCGTTCCAATGATCAACTTCACCTTGGGTATTTGGCAGAACTGCTCGACGAATATGGGTGGGAGATTGCCGAAGAGTTGGTATGCAACCTCGCCGCTAAAATGCTTGGAGGCGGCCGTGGCGCGCCCGATGAAATCCGGCGAGAAGGGATTAGAAAGCTGGAATCAATCGGCGATTTCATCAACGACCTCGCAGCACGCCCTCGGACCGAAGCTACCGATTTTGATGAGGATGGGTTCGCCGCAGGCTTGGTCAGCGGTGATTTGGACGAGACGTTTGACGCTGTCACAAACGCACTGAAGGCAGGTGTAGATATCAATCGTATCGCAACTACGATGGTTCTCACAGCCGCCGATCGAATGGCACGCACCCCGACAAGTATGAGCCCCGGTTGGTGGGAATTGGGTCTGGAGATGACGTGGTCCTCGTCAATTCGGACCGCGCTTCGGTATGCGGGCTTTAGGGTGGCAGCCAAAATGCTGTATCACACCGCATGGGGATTCTTTGACAATCGCTGGCTCAACGTCAGACCCCTGCCGCTGACTGAGTCTCGCGGCGGCGGAGCCTTGGAGGCCCCAGATGAAGACGCGGCTTTACGGAAAATCATCGAATCCATTGAAGCCGTTCAAATCAATCAAATCGGTAGGCAGGTGCGCCAATACCTCAATTCCGGGCTATCTGGAGATCGGCTTCTGTCCGAACTCGGGCAGTGCATTCTTAGAGATGATAACGGTTGGGACATCCTGAACACATTGCGCACCGTGAATGATGAGTGGAAACGGTGCGAAGGCCATCCTACCCGTAATCAGTTGCTTGTTGGCATTGCCCGTTGGACGACTGATGTCCGCAGGCAGGCGGACAGTGAATCCGCCGCGAAAACCGCACAACGATTTGCGCGTGGTCAAACAGCGGTGGACTTGTACGAATCTTAGGCTGGTAGTCGGACAAATCTTGACTCTATCCCGCTTTGACAGTCGAGGCTGCTTGTCACTGCCGGAACACGAATTATAATCATTGCGACTAAGAATTACACATATAGGATTTACGTAGTTCGGTTTGGAGTGGCGCAATTTATTGCGCGTCTTCTGTAGGAGCGAGCTTTACTCGCGACAAGAGGTCGCGACCAGGAGATCGCTCCTACAGTAGGCTTGTCGTAACAATCTTCAAATCGCCAATTCCACTCCTTAATATGTGTAAATATGAATGTAAAGGGCAGATTTTCAACCCATCAGGCGACGCGTCAAATAGAACGGAGCGTCCTCGAACCCGCCGTCAATAACGAGACAATGTCCCGTTGTATAACTAGAATCTTCAGAGGCCAAGAAAACTGCGGCGGTTGCTATTTCCTCCGGTTGTGCGAAACGATTTAGCGGGATAGTCTCCTTCCTTTTTGCTCTCAACTCCGGTGTGTTGTACACGTATTGTACCATCTCGGTTTCAACCGGTCCGGGGCTAATAGCGTTCACTCGAATGTTGTATTCAGCCCACTCAAGCGCCAATACTTTTGAAAGCATGTTGACTCCAGCCTTGCTGGTACTGTATGGGCCTCCGGATACCTGCGGGACATGACCGGCGATGGAACTAATGTTGACAATACTCCCGCCTCCGTTTTGGATCATTACCTTACCCACCGCTTGGCTACACAGAAAAGTTCCCTTCAGATTTGTGTTGATGACCCGATCCCACTCTTCTTCGAGCAAGTCCTTCATGAAAGATTTGAAGGTGATTCCGGCAACATTAGCCAAGACATCGATTTTTCCAAACGAATCCAGCGCGGTTGCTACCAACTGATTCACCTGATTGCCGCATGAAACATCGACTTTGACCGCGAGAGACTTTCTTCCCAGAGTCTGAATTTCGTCCGCTACTCTCCGCGCATCATTCTCGGATGAATTGTACCCGACTAGCACATCCGATCCCTCCCGAGCGAAAGCAATGCTGATTGCGGCTCCAATTCCTTTTGACCCGCCGGTAACAACGGACACTTTGTTGTGTAACTTCATGGCTTTACTTTCTTTCGCCTTTTCCGCATCTTAAGCGAAATGTGCGAAACATTGGGCTTGCGCGCGTTGAATCGTGAGGAACGCAAATTTGCGTCCCCCACTCCTACGACGATTGAATTCTTCGAGCCTCGTCAATGTGTCGTTTAATCGTCTCTTCAATCGGTGGAAGTTGCATCTTGAGATCGCGTTCAATCCTTTCGCTTGACCACAGATAAATATTCGGTTGGTCAGACGCAGTTTCATCGAAGATTATCTCCGCATCGGGCAAGAACGCCTCAATTTTATCAACCAGCTCTTGTGCGGTTACCGAATAGGCGAGCGAATTATAGACCGCGTGATTCAAAGATTCCGCCAAACAGAGCTTAGCGAATATTTCCGCGGTATCATCTACATAGATAATCAGTAGTTTCTGGTCGCGTCGGGACGGAATTGTGACCGGTTTGCCAATTGCGGGATTGTCTATACATCGCCCCTGCCACGCCGAGAAACCTTTCGTTCTCCCGGGGCCACTGACATTAGCGATGCGCAGCCCCGGAATAATCATATCGTAGCGCTCCATATACTTACGCGCCATGAATTCGTTCCACAATTTGTGTGCCATGTAGACGGTTTCAGGGTAACAGTCGTCCTCCTCGGACACCGGTCGATCCCCGTAAGAAGACTGAAGACCGTAGACAGCGATGCTAGAGGCATAAACCACGCGTTTTATTGCCATCAATCTCGCGGCTTCAAATACATTGTTCATCCCCATCAAGTTCACGCGCACCGCGAGCTGGAGTTTCTCTTCAGATTCGGGCGGAAGAATATATGCTAAATTGATAATGCGTTGGACGCTGTGTTTCTGAATTGCGCCTATGAGGTCTTCAATATGTGTTACATCGCCCACAAGGACTTCCACGTTATCAAGGTGAGCAACCTTGCCGTAATCGGGGTACAAGTCGAAACAGATAACCTCATGTCCACGATTGACGAGACGTTCAGTTAGACGCGATCCAATAAATCCGGTTCCTCCCAAAACAAGGATTGACATCGGCTCCTCTGGTCAGTTTAGCTCCTACTGTTCTGCATCTAGGATACTCCGAGCGATTTCATCAAATTCGGGCAGCGAGACTGATGGTTGAGTTTGGAGGCGTTTTCTAATCTCGTTCAGGATTGACTCTACGTCTTGGGAATTATATCTAAGCCCTAGAGCGTCCAGCCGGGCACGGGCGGCTTCCCCATGAAGCGTCGTCCCGCCAAACACCACACTTCGCTCCTGGCCTATCACGTGCGGATGAACGCCTTCCATCGCCTCCCACATGCCCTTTATGATGCAGTAGGCATGGATTTCCGCTTCGTGGATATAGGCATTTTCGCCAACTAAGGGCTTGTTGATCTGACGCTTAACCCCAGTAATTTCCTCCACAAACTTGGATAGTTCATATAACTTTTCCAAGCGCACGCCGGTGGAGAGACCGTAGTGACATTCTAGCGCGACGACCACCTCCTCCATCTTGGTGAGGCCCCCCTTGTCTCCCAAGCCGTTGACAACGAGGTCAGCCGATTCGGCACCTTCCCCAACGGCAGCCAATACGTTGGCGGTGCCTAGACCGACATCGTCGTGGCAGTGGATCATTAGAGGTACTGTCACAAGCGTCTTTATTTTCTTGATGAGATGCTTCACGCCCGGCGGGCAGCCGTATCCATCTTCGTAGATGATTAGTAAATCCACGCCTGCACGCGCTGTCACGCTGTAAAATTCTTCCAGAATCTCCCACGGTGTTCTTGAGGCATCTGGATGCCCATAAGCAACCTCTACGCCACAACTCTTGGCATACTCAATGACTTGGACGGTCCTTGGAATAAGTTCATTTCTCGGGCACCCCAATTCTGCGACCTGCTCGTCCGTCGCCCAAATAAGCAGTGGATGTTGGAGAACATCAATTTGTGCCACACCCGCTTCCACACAACGATCAACGTCTCGCTTCCAATCTGCCGCCCAGACGCGGGCGAAGCCCGAAATCCGCATGTCCGGAATTTCTTTCTTAATCAGTTTGGCAGCTTCATAATGTTCTTGGGCCGGTCCAAGGTAGCCGACATCTGCCTCTGAAACTCCTGCCTCAAAAAGCTTCTCTGCAATCTTTAGTTTGTCACAAGGACTCATGAATAAGCCAGGGGTTTCATCACCCTCTCGTATCGTAGTATCGCGTACACGGAATCTCTCTGGAAGATTGAGTGTATTCCGAACTTCCTCGGTATACATGTAGCGGTCTAGGCACCACTTCTCGGGCATGTAGTAAGGTCCAAATTCTGGCATACGAATTCCTTTCTCTGGATGTCCAACCAGCATGAAAAAACGATCACAATTCACGTCCCGGTATCTCGCGGGTCACGATTCAACTTTAGAGCTTGTTTGAAAAGTACATTTGTAGGGTGCGCACTGCGCACCAGCCTCCAAAAGCCCCAGAGGGGCGGAAGGTGTATAGAAACGCCAAAACCCCGTGCACCAAAAAGCCCCAGCGGGGCGACAGGTACGTAGCAGACAACAATGAAAACCTTCCTACAAATGACCAAAAATGGCTTTGCTACCGATTATTCAAACAGGCTCTTAAGATATATCCACGCCGGCCTGGCGCATAAATTCTTGAACAATCTCCGTTTGATCGGCTTGGCCAAGGCCTGAATCGCACAGTTGAATGAACGCAGCATCGACTAGTGAAGTGAGTTCTGAAGGAGTGCCCATCTCTTTGGCGAGTTCAAGTCCCAAGTGTATGTCTTTAGCCGCCGACTCTATGCTGGAAAACATCGCTTCATCTTTCAGAGCAAGCTGTACATGTGTGTCCAGAGCCATACTCTGTCCCATGCCGGTTGTAATAACCTCGTACAAGGCTTGTGGTCGGAGGCCTGCTTCAGCTCCCATGGCGAGGGCACTCACATGCCGCCATGAGATTGATGAACATCATGGTGTTATTAACCAGCTTGGTGATGCTTCCAGCACCCGTCGATCCCATGTAAACGACGTTCTCCCCCATACACTGCAACAGGGGTTGAAAGTGCTCAAAATCCTCGCTTTTTCCGCCCACAAATATCGTGAGTGTTGCGTCCCGTGCGCCAAACACACCCCCACTAACCGGTGCGTCTAGTACACGAAACCCCTGTACATCGCCGATTTTAGCAAGTCTGCGCACCGTCGCAGGCGAATTGGTGCTCATGTCGATATACCCCAATCCACCGCTCAAACCGGCGAAAACACCTTCGTCACCCAGAATTACTGATTCGACCTCACGCGGGCCCGGTAACGATGTCACCACGACCTCAGACTGGGCTGCCACCGCTTTCGGGTTGCTCCCCCATTGTGCCCCGGCATCCTCAAGATTCTGACCTGCTTCACGACGGACATCGTGAATCGTTAAATCGTAGCCGGCCTTGAGGAGGTTCCACGCCATCGGATTGCCCATGTTTCCAAGGCCGATGAAACCAACTCTCATGATTACCCTTTCGTGCACAAATTTTCACTTACGAATGCCTCTTCGCCGTAATGTAATAGTTGTAGCGGCTGTAGCTGAGTATGGAGATTCCTTATGTGACACACTAACGCGATATCTCATGGGTCGGGAAATCTGCTGGCATGGTGATTTCCAGCACCTCAAAGTCGTCAGAATACTCCAACACTTCGTGCTTGACGTTGGGCGCTTGATACCAGACATCTCCGGCTTCGACGTGAATCTCTCCGATATCCTCAAGATAAACCCGTGCCGATCCCTTGATTAAATAGTTCAGCTGGAATTCCAGATCGTGATAGTGGTAACCCATAGGGCCGTCACACGGTTCGTTTGCGCGAATGATGTGTGCCATCACTTTGCCATCGGTAGCCTCCTTTATTCCGAGACCGCGGTATGACATATACGATCGCAAGCCCTCTGTCCACTTAGCGTCCGTTGCATTTGCAGCAAATGATTTGCTTGTCGCTTCAGCCATCGTGTCGTTCCTCCTCCTTCTTCTCTGGGACAATGGAAAAATACAAGGAATCGATTGATGATGCCCTGCATTGTTTCACCTCTTACGCCGCAGCGAATCGCCATTACGAGGCACTAGAGAATTCAACTGCGTAGCTCCTATAATCTTCAAGCGATTATAGCACAACAGCCGAAAAAAACAACGAAAAACGTCCTGGGCGTGTTCTGTCGCAATATGCAACACCGACATGCTGAGTACATTGGCGGCCAACGATTGATTGGAGTCGATCAGCCAAAGGAAGCGCCCGTCTTGACTTATCGCCATAGAATTATATTGACATGAATACGGCCTTAATATACCATTATTCTGATTCTGTTCGACGAAATGTGGACAGGCCACGTGGATGAGAACTATTGTCAATCATTAATCATTGGGATTAACCTGCTGACTAGAGGAGTAGATAGAGATGGGTGATGAAACAATCCGTATAGGCGTTATTGGCGCAGGGGCGAACACAACTTGGCGTCATATTCCAGGACTACAAGCTATTGATGGCGTTGAAATTATCGGGGTTTGCAATCGAAGCCGTGAGTCATCCGAGCGAGTTGCAAAAGAGTTCAACATTCCGAAGACCTATGGGGGATGGCAGGACGCAATCTCCGACCCGGACACAAATGCCATTGTCATTGGTACGTGGCCCTACATGCACTGCCGCACGACACTGGCAGCCTTGGACGCCGACAAGCACGTGATGTGCGAGGCGCGAATGGCAATGAACGCCCAAGAGGCGCATGCGATGCGCGACGCATCTCGCGAGAAACCTCATCTCGTTGCGCAGATTGTCCCCTCGCCGATGACTCTAGGGCAAGATAAGGGGATTACGCGGCTCATTGCCGAAGGCTTTCTTGGTGATGTGATGGTAATTGAGGTACGTAGCGGAGGTTTATTTATTGAGCCTGATGCCCCGCTGCACTGGCGCGAAAACTTCGACTTGAGCGGACTCAACATAATGTCGATGGGAATCTGGTACGAAGCTGCCATGCGCTGGGTAGGCGAAGCAACGCGTGTGATGGCAATGGGAAAGACCTTTGTCAGAATGCGTAAGAACGCCGAAGGCATCATGCGTTCCACTCGTATTCCCAATCACATTGATGTGACTGCCGACATGGCATGCGGTGCTCAATTGCATCTTCAAGTTTCTAGCGTCGCGGGTCTGGCGGGAGCGGATGAGGTCTTCCTATTCGGTAGTAACGGCACCCTCCGTATCGCCGACGATACGCTCTATGGAGGACAGAGGGAAGATTCCGCGCTTTCAGAAATAGCTCTTTCGCCCGACGAGATAGGCGCGTGGCGTGTAGAAGAGGAGTTTGTCAATGCGATTCGAGGAAATGAACCCATAACCCACACTAATTTTGAGGATGGTGTGAAGTATATGGAATTTACCGAAGCGGTGAACTTAAGCATGGAAACGGGGACGGTGGTCAGCTTGCCGCTGTAGGCGGAAATACGACGCAGCGACCGACAAAGAACCGAATCTCCTCATACCGGATCTTAGTGGGCGCTTATCGCTTCAGTGCGATACAGTGGTGTTACAGATGCCTCACCGCTCCCAGAATACCAATAGCTGGAATCGGCGCATAGTGCCTACCAGCACTCCTGGGTAAATTGAATGGCGCAACTGCAAAGCGTGGATTGAAAACGGCCTTCCGCGCCACAACGATTATTTGAGTGTCCTAACAGAGATTGCCGAAAAGCTGGGCGTTGAGGTATTTTGGGAAGTGGGCGAAACTGAATGATAATGACAAACGAGGCATGTCAGTGCCTGCCAAGTATCTTTAAGATGACTTATAGAGGGAGCACGGATTGAGCGCGGTTGGTATAGCAGCAATGCCTAGGAAATGCACACCAAAGGCTCGGATATACGGATTTCTGGCAACTCTCATTGTTCTGTTCCTGCCTAATTGTTCACGCGGCATCGGAGACGAAAAATGCATCCTGAACAACGGGATCGTTCAGGTATCGGTAGCTTCGAGCGGCGGTGGAATCACGGAATTTAGGTTTCTCGACCACGCTGTCAACCCTCTAAACTGGGAAATTGAGCGCGACCCCGCATCCACCGAAAAACCGTATTTGCGCGGGCATTTCCTCTGTTTGGATCGGTGGGGCGCTCCTTCGAAAGCGGAGGCCGAAAACGGGATGACCTTCCACGGCGAGGCAGCTTATGCTTCATGGCGCCTCATGGATCGAGGAGAATCAGCCGAAAGCCGTCAAGAGGCAGAGATGATTTGCGAACTGCCGATTGCTCAAATGACGGTGCGGCGGGTGATGTGGCTTGAAGGTAATCAAGCCGTGTTGGTCGTTCGTGAACACATCACGAATACGGGAAAACTTGGGCGCATCTACAACATCGTTCAACATCCCTCAATTGCTCCTCCCTTCTTGGATTCCGCCACTATCGTTGACAGCAACGCACAATACGGCTTTGTCCAAGGAAGCGTGATGCCCGAATCGGTCGCTGCAGCAGACCTATGGCCAAACGTCATGATTGAACGCGAACTAGTAGACTTGCGTCGATTTCAAAATGATCAAACTGAAACTCGCTACAGCGATGTCAGCACTTTTATTTTCGGCGACGCTGAAGCATACGGATGGGCTACAGCGTCTAGTCCTAACACCGGCCTTCTTCTCGGTTATCTGTGGCGAGTCGAAGCGTATCCGTGGCTTGCTATTTGGCGGGCGAGATCGAACGGACGGGTAGCGGCGAGGGGATTAGAATTCGGGACGACAGGTCTTCATCAACCGTATGCGGAGTTGGTGCGAGTAGGGCGAATCTTGGGGAGGTCTATATACGAATACATTGACGCGAACGAAACTGTCGAAAAGTCGTACTTGGCTTTTCTCGTCAAGATTCCGCATGATTTTGAAGGGGTAGCGGAGATTAGCTACAGCGAAGGCAAGTTGGAGTTAATCGAACGCCGGGATCAGAATCCTCGGGTATTTTCCTTGGGGTCAGGCACCCCATTCTAACACACTTCATTCTAGATTTGCTTTATCCTCCGTTCATAATACTGCAGTTCGCTGAAGGTTTCGCTCTGTCTTTTTCTATCTTCCGCGAGATGTGACCTGCCCGTTGATAACTTTCCATCACCCGTCCTGCCCCGCGCAACTTCTGAAATAGCCTTTGGCTGATTTCCTCGCGAGGCAGAGTCAGTCGATCTATGCCGATTCCGTTGCGTCCATAGTCTATGCCGGAACTATGGATGTAATTCCCCTCACCGATATAAAGCCCAACGTGCGTAGCTCGTTTTTCTGAGCCGAAAAATATTAGGTCTCCGGGTTCAAGCCCGTGGATATTGACAGGGCGAACGAAATCCTCCTGCTGGTAAGCGTCACGAGGAACCCATATCCCTACCGAGTCAAAAGCGGCTTGTACCAATCCGGAACAGTCGAAGTCTGGACCAACCGTCCCGCCCCACAGGTAGTGATTGGGTTGTGCCATTGCGTCATGTGCAAACGACATTACATCTGGTAGGCGCGCGCGGATTTCTGTACGGCTCAAACCTTCTGCCGGATATAGCTTATTCGCCAGTTTCAGTTGATTGAGGTCTTCAACCTTCAACCAGCCTGGGTAGTCATCCTCACATAAGCACACTTCGACTGCTTGGCAGGAATTTACATTAGCCACCTCCGATAGGATATGGAGATGACGCTCGGCTCTCGCTTGAGTTGCCAACCGGGTACATTCAGGCGAATCATACAGGTTCAAATGAGTTAAAACTTGATATTCCTCCGCGATAGGTTTAATGGCATCCTGATTGTTCCCTGAGTTTCTTTGGTGACTCATGGTTTTTGCCTAAATTCTGAATTAATCGAGATTCGCCTCAAAAGCCTCAACTTCTCGGAAACGGGTTTTACCTCGAACTAACTTGCCCAACCGAGGTTTTCGGTTATTGTAGACTTCTACCGCATCGGCATCGGCGTAGCGCAAGAAAAGAAGCCGGCGGTCACGGTCTGATGTGTTTCCTAGCGATTTGTGGGGCATCCAGCCATGAAAGATGAGACATTCACCCGCCTTCATTGGCATCGGGATGGCGCTGGTTTCGTCAACTTCGATGGAGACTTCTACCATCGCTTTCTTGGATTCGACGGTGAGTTGGTCGCTAACATCAATTCGTCCGAGTCGATGTCCACCGGGAATAATCCATAGACAACCGCTTTCCAGATCAGTGTCATCCAGTGCAGTAATACAGGTAATCGCCGTATAGGGATCTAACTCGCCGTAACCGTTATCCTGATGCCATGGTGCAAACTTGGTGTTGCCACGCAGTTTGAAACTGAGTTGTGACGTGACCCCTTTGAGATTCGGTCCCACTAGTTGCTCTGCCACGTCAACGAATGGACCGTGGAAGTAGTAGCGTCGGATTAAGTTTGAACGTCGATGTATGTTTGGAAGCAATGAATTCTCCAACCACGTTTGGGTCTGATCGAATTCGCGATTTTCCTCGTTCCACGCCTGCATCGCCTCTTCACGCATTAAAGCGAGTCCACGGTCGGTCAACAGACGGCCATAATAGATATATCCCTGATCACGGAATGATTGTATTTGTTCATCGCTCAGACGACGAAAGATGAACAAAGTCCGGTCAGATTCGGTTCCGTATTTTGTCATGTTTGTTGATAATCCTCCCTGCATCCATTATCAAGGCGCTTGTGTCTGCATTCCGACAATTCAACTCAGTTGTGCCAGGTTTTCTTCATACACGTGAAAATGTTCCCCTTCTTCATCCGCTGGTCCCACATGCTTTAGCCAAGGAGCTTGATTGGGCTTGTTACGGTGTAATTCTCTCCAGCTACCCAAGGTATGGATATCCACCCCGTGCCAGGTTACCTCTCCATCCTGGAGGAGGATGTATTGACCGCTGTATTCATTCATGATGTCATCTTGATGAGCACGGTACAACAACGCCTGTTCGCAAGTGGTTTTACGCCACGCCGCTATCTCTTCTGCCGAGTCGAATTCGCGCGAGTCGAATTCTGCGAGCGGCGGCTCCAGATCGGTTTGGAAATCAATCTCGTTCAGATTTACGGTTCCGAATCCATTTTCCGCCGCGATCGCAAGCGAATTTCGATCTCGCTTGAATGGTGGTGTGGGCCAATCCGAAGCTGGATCGTGACCCATCAGCCATGTACCGCAAGCGTCCGTGGCAATAGGATGGTCGCCAGCAATTAGCGCGTTGCAGATCCGCCCCTCCCCATCCCATTCGCGCTGAGATTGTCCCACCAGTGCGTCAATGACATTTAAGCAAGGTTGCATAATCAGCCCCAGATCCACTAGAAAATAGGGCAGCCTAATTAGGTGGTGGAAGTAGTTTCTTGGCCTGTTATGCGGCGGCAGTGGAAGCACGCCAAACAGGTTCTTCAAGCATAAGGTAATGCCCATGAAGGCATGATTTTTCATCTTCGATACCGATACCACAGCATCCGCGTCATCAAAACACGTGTGAAGTTTGTACTTCGAAAACATCAAACCTCCTCCAGGCACCTCATAGATCTCGAACGGGGGCATTGACGAGTCTGTATATTCCACTCCGAATTCTTGGAGTAGAGGAATATAGTTGATGGTCTCAAGCCCGCCCTTAAAATGGGTGTCGGTTGCTACAATCTGCGCACTGCTATTCTCTTTGAGGAAGATTAGGACAGCGCGCATGACCGAATCATCTACCAATTCACGGCGGCGCCCGGCAAATCGCTCAATGGGTGCCCGCATCATATTGGTTTTTATCACGATTTTGCGTGCTTTCTGGATTTTGTCGATTGAACGTTTTAGCGGTTCAACAATTCTACAGAGATGATGGTATATCTCATCATCGGAAGCGCGATGATGGCAATATACTGCACGAACTGAGTAGTTAGTAGAAGATGCCATAGTGATTCCTCATGTGATGTTCAGACAAATTAGTAAATTACAAGAACGGGGCAGATGTTATAGCGCAACTCATTGCGCGTTTTCGATCGGATGGAGTACTTAGATCTTGATTGGTATCGGATTATTATAACTCGCATCGCTGTTTCTGTATAGTCAATTTTCTGAGTTGGGAGAGTAGTGTTCCGAACGCTATTGACGTTTCCAGTTGACGGCAATACTGAAAAACGGTAAAATCAAACACTCACGTTAAATAAGGAACTATCGGAGATCCATCCACCACATCGCCGAGAGTCGTCGAATTCGCACTCGCCGGACCACGTGTCGGCTGTCAATAATCCTCCCAGAACGGAGCAAAATCAGTTATGAACAGTTTACACCCGGATTCACGAATATTACATATTTCCAATGATGCAAGATGTCAATCAAATGATGCGCTAAGATGGCGCTGTATCGGGCCTCCGCGCGGCGGACGCGTTGTCGCTGTGGCAGGACATCCCTCAGAACTAACGACCTTTTACTTTGGCGCGTGCGCTGGCGGCGTTTGGAAAACAGTTGACGGGGGCACGTACTGGGAAAATGTTTCGGACGGGTTCTTCAATACGGCTTCAATCGGAGCACTTACCGTGTCGGAGTCCGACCCAAACGTTATCTACGCAGGCACAGGTGAGACCACAATTCGATTGGATGTTTCATACGGCGATGGAGTCTATAGATCGGTTGATGGCGGAAAGACATGGGTGCACCTTGGGCTGGAGGAGACACGGCATATCGGTGAGATTCGTGTTCATCCCCAAAATCCCGATCTGGTCTATGTGGCGGCGTTGGGGCATGCCTTCGGACCAAATCCAGAACGAGGCGTCTTTCGTTCCAAGGATGGCGGAGAAAATTGGGAGAAGGTACTGTTTCGCAGTGACAAGGCGGGAGCCGTAGATTTGACGATGGACCCCAATAATCCGCGTATCCTCTTTGCCTCTATCTGGGAGACCCATCGGAACTTCTGGGAACTGTCGAGTGGCGGTCCCGACAGCGGCCTCTACAGATCGACTGACGGCGGCGATACCTGGGAGGATATTTCAAACAATCAAGGCATGCCTAAGGGAATCAAAGGAAAGATTGGCGTCTCAATCTCGCCAGCCAAATCTGGCCGCATTTGGGCAATCGTTGAAGCGGAAAAGGGCGGCGTGTACCATTCGGCTGATAGCGGCGATACGTGGGAACTGCTGACCTCGAATCATGCGCTCTGGGAACGCCCGTGGTACTACTGTCACATTTTCGCCGATACACAGGACGCTGAAACCGTATACATCACGAATCTCTCAATGTGGAAATCGACCGATGGGGGCAAGACCTTCACCGACATCACTACGCCTCACGGCGATAATCACGATCTATGGATTAATCCGAATGATCCGCAGCGCATGATCCTGGGCAATGATGGCGGTGCGTGTGTCTCATTCAATGGGGGTGAGAGTTGGTCAACCATATACAACCAACTTACATCGCAATTCTACCGCATTGCGGTGGATAATCAATTCCCTTATCGTGTTTACGCTACGCAACAGGACAATTCAAGCATCAGCGTACCCAGCGCCACCGAGTACGGCGGCATAAGGTGGAACGACTGTTATCCGGCGGGCACTGGTGAGAGCGGCGACATCACGGTGCGTCCTGACGACCCGAATATTGTGTACATCGGAGCGGTTGGCAGTTCGCCGGGGGGCGGCGGAGCGTTGCAACGCTACGACCACCGTACACGGCATGTTCGACTAATCACCGTTTGGCCCGAAGGGTATTTTGGCTGGGGGCCAAAAGATCTCAAGTACCGCTTTTCATGGACCTTTCCCATCACACTTTCCCCGCACAATCCGGATGTTCTTTACGTGGCAGGGAATTTGGTGTTCCGCTCAACTGACGAGGGAAACAGTTGGGAAGCTATCAGCCCGGATCTCACACGTAATGATGAAGCCAAGCTTGGTCCCTCGGGCGGGCCAATTACGCTTGACTGTAGTGGTGCGGAGCATTATGGTACCATTTATGCTTTCGCGGAGTCGCCTCGTGAACCCGGCGTATTCTGGGCAGGCAGCGATGATGGCCTTATGCACATCTCTAGGAATGGGGGAGCAGACTGGGAGAACATAACGCCAACTGGATTGCCCGAATGGTCGTTGATTCACAAAATTGAGCCTTCTCTCCATGACAGAGGAACTGCTTATGCCGCCGCTACCCGTTACAAACTAGACGATTACCAGCCGTATCTGTACAAAACGGAAGACTACGGAACAACATGGAAGACGATCAGCGACAACTTTCCTGATAGCGAAATTACTCGCGTCATTCGGGAAGACCCGATTCGTAAGCATTTGCTTTACGTCGGGTCGGAAACCGGCGTCTTCGTTTCAATTGACGATGGCAAACATTGGGAACGCCTACAGTCGAACTTGCCAGTTGTGCCTGTCTACGATATGGTCGTCAAGGACACTGAGCTTGTTGTTGCGACACATGGTAGATCGTTCTGGATTCTTGATGATTTGACACCATTGCGGCAACTCGCCGAAGAGGTTACACAAAGTCCGGGTCATCTATTTGAACCGCCCGCCACCTATCGACGTTACCTGCAATGGAGCGCGAGGGGATTTCGTAGCGAGACCAGTAAGAACTACATGATTGGTCTCGGGGCGGCGGCAACCTTTTATGAGGACAAGCTGTCTCAGGGAGGACGTACTCGGAGATATATCGACGCTGGTGAGGGACCACCGGCTGGTGTCGTCATCCACTATCTACTCAAAGATGTCCCTACAGAAGAAATAACACTAACAATCCTTGATAACCAAGGCGAAGAAATCTCGACCTTCGTTAGCTCGAGTGAGGAGTGTGGTGAAACGACAGAAGATAGAGATGCCGATGCCGAGCTTCTGGATGTCGGTGCGAAACGCCATTTGTCCACCGACCAAGGATTGAACCGCTTTGTGTGGGACATGCGGTACCCTGATGCAAAAGAGGTTACTGAGAATCTCACAGAAAAACCGGAGAATTCGCTAGATAGGGAAAACAATGGGCCGCTGGCACCGCCAGGAGTATATCAGGCGAAACTGAAAGTCGGAGATCGGAGTTACACACAGTCTTTCGAACTGCTCAAGGATCCGCGCGTGTCCGCCACGCAGGGAGATTTTGAAGCCCAGTTTAGATTGTGGTGCGACATTCGTGACAAAATATCTGAGACACATGAGGGAATAAACCTGCTTCGTCGCATTAGGCAACAGGTAGAAGAGTGGAAACGTCGTGCGAAAGAGGCTAATAACGCGGAGTGCGCCGAGATCTCTGAGGCGGCGGATGCACTGTTGGAGAAACTCAAAGCGATTGAAATAGAGCTTATCCAGACTGAACCAGAGGCAGAAACCGGGCGTCTGCGCATGCCAGTTCGGCTGAACACCAAGCTAGGGGACTTGACAAGTGTGGTGTCTTGCGTTGATGCGGCACCACCGAAACAGGCTTACGATGTTTTTGAACATCTCTCTGGTATGGTAGATGAGCAACTTTCTAAGCTTCAATCATTAATCGAGGCGGATGTCGCTGAGTTCAACGCACTGGTTAATGCCGCGAACTTGCCCGCTGTCGGCGTATGAACCTGTTTGAGTCTATATGATTGGAAATTCCTAGCGCATCCGTAGGTTGAACCGCCCGCGCCCGCGCCGCCAAAGCGTACGTTATATGCAGTATCGCCGTAACTTCATTTGCGTCACAGTTGCTGATTTCATTGTTAGATCGGCGTACCAGATTGGCAAGACACCACTCTTGCCGATTTTTGCGGCGAGGTTAGGCGCCCCTTGGGCGTTCCTCGGATTTATAGTCTCCGTTTCCACAATTACGGGTATGGTACTTAAGCCCGCGGTTGGAATCCTTTCCGACCGCTGGGGACGAGTTTGGTGGCTTGTCGTGGGGACCGCACTTTTTGCCGGGGTGCCATTTCTGTATCGGTTCATTCAAACTGCGGAGGAACTATTTGGCATTCGCGTCATCCACGGTCTAGCCACAGCCATTTATGGCCCCGTGACACTGGCTATTGTCGCTGAGCAGACGGAGTTGAAACGAGCTGAAAAACTAGGTTGGTTCGGTATGGCGCGCCAAGCAGGTTACATCCTTGGACCTGCGGTTGGTGGCTGGTTGCTGCTGACGATGGAGCCCGTCTCCGTTTTCACACTGATAGGAATGCTCAGTTGTTTTGCGTTCATTCCAGTCGTTCTGCTGAGAAAACAGCCTACGCATTCTTGGAATGTTCGTCCACCAATAGGCGAGCAAGTCGTAAAGGCGCTAAGGACTGGTCTCAGTACACCAGCCATCTGGCTATCAGGCGGTCTCGAATCCGCACTGTTTATTGCAATATACGCTACCAAAGCATTTCTGCCAGTGTATGCAGGCTCGTTAGGAATTAGCGTTGCTCTGATTGGGACGTTCTTCGCCATCCAAGAGGGAACGCACATGGTTCTGAAGCCTTTGGGAGGACGCCTCGGAGATCGCTTTGGGTATGTCGGCGCGATATACACCGGTATGATTTTGGTGGCTATCGCGCTTCTGCTACTCACCCTCGCCAACGGTATATTAACCCTTGCCGTGCTCGCTATGGTAATTGGTGCGGGGCAGGCTTTCGTTTTTCCGTCCACCATCGCGTTAGTGTCAACGCAAATTAGCCCTGCTTTTACGGGAGCTGGGATGGGGTTAATCGGTACCTTAAAAAATGCCGGTAAAGTCGCCGGACCAGTCTTGGGTGGCATTCTGATTGATCGATTCAACTTCAAGCAGATGTTTCAGTTGATGGGGTTACTGTTGTTGCTAGGTGCTGGCTTCGTATGGTATTGGGGACAACGTAGCTTGAGCCACGCTGCTGTTAAAATGAGCACTCAAGAGTGAAGGGAATTAAAAAAATCTTGGATGCGCTGATTTTTTTGCCCCAAGCCCGCAAAAGTGCATCCGAAACTGTGTTATAGTGAAAGATTGCGATTTCACATGCTGGGTATAGCATTGAGTGAACCGCAATCTTATCCCATACCGCTCCTCAGCGGGGAAGGGGGTATTGAAAATGAAATTACTGAGGTGGTGTGACCGTTGATGTCACACTTCAGGCTAACGGAGTGGTGGCTTTGTCAGCCACTCCGTTAGCTTACATATGCTGAACAGTACGCATAAACTATCAGCGCTGCTCAATCGATTTTTCCATTGTGCATCTTGCTACTTGTATTCATGAGGCACAACACGTTTTGGCGTGAAGAGTTGCATGTGCCCCTCAGCCACTTGACCGCCACATTTTCTTAATAGTTACAGTTCTGGACATTACAAAAATGACCATTGTCCTACGAAAACGTCGGACCTAATAACCGACCACCCAGAATTCTTCAGGAACATACTGAAGACAAGAAAGGAGGCAACAGTGAGTAAATCAATTCTGCATCCAATAATTCAGCTTAATGGATGCGACACGACACTCGGCACTGGTACCGGTACCTCTGCCCCCCGCCTACCGTAAACCCCTCACCTCGTCATCTCCCGATGCGATTGGAATGAGACGTTTGACCGGCTGTGGCATAGGTACCTTCTGACCCGCTTTAGATGAAGGAGAAGACCGTCTATGCCGCGATTCAACCCGGATTTTTGGGAAATCCTTGTTCCATCGACCTATTTTCATCAGTTTTGTAACGAAGACCAAATTCAGTACGAATCCCCCGAACATCGTGAACTACAATTTGAACGCCAAGCCAAAAAGCAGTCGGTTCTAGCGCAGATTCGTGAAATCATTGATGAGGAACTCACTGCTATTCAGCGAAATTGTGTTATGCTCTACTTTTTTGAAGGGCAAACCCAGGAGCAGATTGCGTTGACGCTCGGAATCTCAAGGCGCGTAGTGAGTCAACATCTTTTCGGAGTGAAACGAAAAGGGAAGCGTGTTGGCGGCGCAATCAACAAGATTCGCAAAGTTTGTACAAAGCGGGGGGTATGGTTATGAGGCGTTCATCGCGGATTTTAACGACTTGTGCGACTAAGATAGCGCCACATGAACCCTAAGTCTCTAATCTTCATCGTCGGACACCCTAAACTGTAGTTGAGCGATATCCCAAGTTGAATGCTGGTAGCTTGTCAATGATCCTAGTCAACTCTGTTGGGGAATAACGGCTGCTTTGCACGATTTGGTGAGAATCCTGTTGATCATGAGGTAATATGTCAAATTCAATCAACACGGTCGTTAAAGGTAGGTTCTATCGTTATACTCCTTTGTTACTTGTCAAATCAAGAATTAGTATAAGGAGCGACTTATGTCACGGCAAAAACAACCTTCCTTGGTTAACCTATCTTCAATTGGTGAGAAATTCTTTAGGGAAGCAATCCGGTATCACGTCTATGAGTATTGGACTCACTTCCAAAATCGGCTCGCTGCTATCTATGTTGGCGGAAGTGTTCACCGAAATGAAGCCGTACCGGGTGTCTCTGATCTCGACTTGTATCCGTTTCTTATAGATTCATTCAATAAAGAAGATAGAAACTGGTTCAATCAAGCCGAACAGAGAGTTGAATCAAGATTCGCTTCCGCCAACGGTTTATGCCCGCCTCGTTCGGTCAATGAGGTACTTGGTGGATTACAATCTATGGCTGATGAAACTGCACGTGTGAGGTCACATGCTTGGATGTATCGTCTCCGTTACGATACGACCCTTATTTTCGGAAGCGACCTGATTGCGGGACTTTGTGTGCCTGACATGGATAAAGATAAAGCAGGTGTCTATTTCCAATCCGCGTGGGATCTCGTCCGATATGCTGCCGGATTGGAAACAGAAAACAAAACCGATTTTCACTTGCCAGAAGCTCCGCCACGGTTTCTCCGTAAACTGGCTCGGTTAGCCATACTTGGCGGTGCGTACCTTCTAATCGGTCGCGGTGAATCATATTCTTTTAAGGGTGCGGAGATCCTTCCGCTGCTGGAAGCACATTGTCCACATTGGCGATCTTTTTTTGATGAGACTCAAACGTTATCTTATCTTTCGCATTATCGAGCACCTAAAAGTTTAATTTCTCAGATGGCTGTATCCCGCATCATAATTGACAAAAATGAAGCTGATGATGGAAGGGCAAAATCGGTCAATCAATCGGACTCGCGGCAGTATCTTGGTGATTTTTGCTCGATCGTGGAGATATACCCCAAGATCTAGTATGTGAAAATTCGAGATTACACAAGTTTATTATGCGGAAGATAAGGTTATATATTTCCCTGAATCCATCTGTGACTGAGAGAGAGACTTCCCATTATCTATCTCAGCTTGTCATCTGGATGGATTGGGTCGGAGAACAACTCAATTCGGTGTGAGGGAAAGAAGTTGGAGAAAACTGAACAGATGCGGTGGATACGCGTAATCATTTGGATTTCGATTGTGCTACTGACTACACCGCTTTTCGCTGAGACACAAAGTTCTAGACGCTCCATTAGCGCAACATGGGCGGATAATCCTCCCGTTATTGATGGCGATCTTTCAGATAGTGTATGGCAAAAAGCCCATATTGCTACCGATTTCTTCAGTGCAAAAGAGGGAAACATTCATCCTGCTCAATTGAACACTAAAGCCAAAGTTTTGTACGATGAGAAGATGCTCTATATCGGCGTGCATTGCGAGGAGCCTAACATGAAGAGTCTACTTGAAACGAAAACTCGTCGGGATTCTAACATTTGGCATAACGACTGCATTGAAGTGATGCTTGATACGTATCACGACCGTCGCAACTGCTACGTTTTTGCAATCAATACACTCGGTACACAGATGGATGAGAGAAGAGGCAATGAGAGCGTTTTCGACATGAGTTGGGATGCAAAATGGGAAGGGAAAATAAAGAAATACCGAGATCATTGGACAGCAGAATTTGCGATTCCGTTTCGTGTGCTGCGTTTTAATCGGCATAACCCCACGTGGGGAATCAACTTTTGGCGGACGCATCCGATTAACGGTCAATCCTATTCGTGGGCACACACTGCTTTCTTCCCACGCGTGTCAGAGTTTGGCGACTTGACGGGACTAGATTTGGGAAAGATTAAAACGGAACACAAGCTTGGGATTCTTCCCTACGGTAGTTATCGTGCACTTACACAACGGCCCAATGACCTTGATGGCGGATTAGACCTCTTTCTGCCGATTTCAACACACCTAACCTCGAATTTGACGTTCAATCCTGATTTTTCACAATTGGAAAGCGATCCGACGCAGATTAACATATCAAGTGACCGGGAATTGTTTCTCCCAGAACGACGTCCATTTTTCCGGGAGGGTGCCGAACTGTTTGAGTTGCCGCTTAATCTATTCTATACTCGCCGCGTTCAAGAAATTGATTTCGGTGCCAAAGCGTCCGGCAAGGTTGGCGGTTCCAATTTCTCAGTCATCAATACCTATGGACAGATGATAGATCGGTATGATATTGATCGGAAAAGGCAGGCAAATCTTTTGGTAGGACGGGTTAATCACGACATTGGCGAACGGACTGTTCTCGGTGCGATGGGGATTCACAAACATCAGGCGGACCGGAATGTAGCACTTCTATCGTTCAATGGTCGCTTTGGATTTCACCGAGACTGGACCGCGGTGTCGCAGTTTGCAGTTGATTTTATTAATGGCGAAACGCATTTAGCGTATAGTTCTGCGATGGAATGGCTTCACGAAGGTTGGCTGGCCGATATTCGACTTGAAGAAATTCAGGAGGGTTTTCGGCCAAATGAAATAGGGCTCGAAGAGGAGGCGTTCCGTCGAGGGCATGCACGCCTTAGATACAGATATGATTTTCCGGAGGGAAATTTTATTGAGTCATTTTCAGTTGATACCCGCCATTTTTATCAAACCAATGCGCGAAGATTGCTACGAGAACGGCGGAGCGAATTTCAGTTTGAGATTAATCTTGGTCAATTCGACTTCTTCACTTTCGGTGGGTTTGGAGCACTCCGCGAAGTCGGCAGACTTTTCGATACCGAGTTTATCGGCTCGGAAATTGATTATCAGGCACCGTGGTGGCACTTGGGAGTTGCAAATCGTTTAGCCAGCCGTCAAGGTGAATTCAATCGATTTAGCAATCTGTCAGTAGGGGTTAACCTCTTCAGCAAGTTTACCATAGATTTGGACATTGATAATTTCTTTTGGCGCGCGCATCAGAATACTCTTATTTTGCGCCTCCTTTGCAACTATCAATTCACCCAAAAAATTGGTTGGCGAGTTTTCGTTGAACACGTAGATGAACGAATGGAAGACGAGGTGAGATACACGTTCAATTCAATCTTCGATTATGAGTTCACCCCGGAAAGCCACTTCTTCTTTGTGTTTGTTGATAGCCAGTCGGGCGGGCGAGCAGTTTTTACGAAGCTAGCATATCTTTTCGAAGCAAGTCTTCCAAATTTCGGTAAATCTGATTGAGCCTATATTTCGGCAGAAAAAAGAACAGGATTACCTATTGGAATGCTGCGTCAACATTGTTTTATGCGGTGATCCGGAAATGCCATACTCCGTCGCGCACTTGTCGCACGAACCACATTTTAATGACATCCGTGCCTTAACTCGCTCTCCTATTTTTTGACAAGTGGGAACATCTACTGGATTTCATGCTGAATCAACTCGAGATTGACTTGCCCCAATAGACCCTATATCCCAAGATGAGAATTGCTGCTTCATCGCCGTACAAGCGGAGTTCTAGTTGAACAATACCTCAAACTGAAAACGGTTAGCTTATTGATATTCTTGCACAGTGTTCCACCGGTGATAACGCGTGCTTGTTTCTCAGAGGTCAAAACATCCAAATAGAGATATAGGTTGTTTTCACAATTCTCAATTCTGGCTAGTTTCCATTTATTCCGTCCGATACACGAAATGCTTCTGGATTCTCCCAAGAATAAGAAGGATGGCCTATTTGAACTGTTACAGTCAAGATATGAAATTATACCCGCCTATTCCCATTTTGAGAGGAGATTTCGATGCCACTAAAAATTGAAGATGCCCTATCGTCACTCTCGTTCGCGCATGGCATACCCCTTGACCTCTCTCCCGATGGTGAGTGGATCGGTTATACGCTCAAGGATCCTCGCAGGACGGAGAAACAAGGCGATGAGAGATATGGCTTTTTCACTCGCTCGGGTGTCCGAATTTTCGAAGGGGCCTGTGATGTCTGGGTCACCAATACGACATCTGGTGAATCAAAGTGCTTGACGGGAGGTGAAGGCAGCAGTTGGGGGCCCGTGTGGTCACCCGATGGGAATCACCTCATGTTTTACTCGGACCGGGGTGGCCAAGCACAACTTTGGGTTTGGGAAAAAGCTGCCAACAGGTTGCGGCAGGTGTCAGAGCTCACTGTTCGGCCCTACTTTGGTGATGAGGTCGTTCGTTGGACGCCGGATGGCCGAAAAGTACTTTGCAAGGTCTTGCCGGAAGGAATGACGCTAGAAGATACTTTCGATCTTATCGTGGGTCCACCAAAGGCGACAAATGATGAAAAGAAGGATTCCCTATCTTCAACACTTATCTACCGTTCACCCATGGCCTCGAAACAGGACGATTGTGTAGACTGCTCGCAGGAAAACACGCTGAAGCCCGACGTAACAAATGTCTATCTTTCTAATCTTGTTCTCATTGACATTTCCGACGGGAGTGTGGAGCGGATCGCACGCCGGGTAAAGGTGATGGATTACTGGCTATCACCCGATGGCACGAAGATCGCGTTTACAACTATGAAAAAGGATTCTTACGACATCGTTGTCGTGTTCTTGTCTAATTTTTGCGTCCAAGTTGTTGTATCGGATATCCAAAACGAAAAAAAGTTCCCTGTGAGTTGGTCTCCAGATAGCAATCTGCTGAGCTATACTTCAGAAGGGAATTGCTTCATTGCACCTGCCGGGGGAGGCGGTGCTCAAAACCTAGCTGGGTCATCACAACCCAATTTTGACCATGTTTATCGTGCTCCCCTATGGGATACATCGGGGCAAAACCTGTATCTTCTCGCTTCTGATACGCTATGGCGGGTTTCTATTGCGGATAGCGCCGTAAAGGCTGTGACCCGGATTCCTAACCGACGCCTGATAGAAGTGGTTTCACCCGGCGGCGGGGGACGCTTTTGGTCTCCGGATGGAGGCGAGTCGCTGTACCTCATCACACGGGATGATGAGACGAAGCGGATTGGGTTCTGCAAGGTCAATCTGAGAACGGGGCAATTTAGCGAGTTGATGGAAGTCGATGCCAACTGTGGTTCACCGGCTATTTTAACAATTGATGTTTCTTGCGAGAGCCAGCGTGTCATCTACACAAGGCAGGACGCTCAACGTTGTGAGGATATTTGGATTGCAGGTGTTAATTTTCAGAATCCGAGACAACTCACTCATGTCAACCCATCGCATGACGTCACTGTTATGGGAGCAAGTCGCCTCATCAAATGGAGAAGCTTGGACGGTCAAAAATTATCCGGTGCGCTGCTGCTTCCAGCCGGTTATGACGCCGGGAAACGTTATCCTCTCGTCGTTTGGGTGTATGGTGGCGACCGTGGAGGAGACCTGGTCAATCAATTCGGTCTAAAAAATCCTGGAGTCAACCACCTACAACTGCTAGCTACACGCGGATACGCAGTTCTCTTTCCCGATGCCCCGCTTCAGGAGGGTACACCCATGAGTGACCTTGCGAAGACGGTGCTTCCGGGGGTGGATAGAGTCGTAGAGATGGGAATTGCCGATCCGGAACGACTTGGCGTGATGGGACACAGTTTTGGCGGTTACTGCGCGCTTGCCCTTATTGCTCAGACAACTCGTTTCAAAGTCGCCATTAGCAGTGGAGGATACGGAAATTGGATTGGGCATTATGGTCAAATGAGGCGAGATGGATCGACCTATGCGAGGTGGCATACTGAGGGAAAATTGGGGGGTACGCCCTGGCAGTCCCGGCATCGGTACATTGAGAATTCTCCCGTGTTCTACCTTGACCGGGTACAGACACCACTATTGCTCCTTCACGGGGGGCTAGACAACGCCGTGCCATCGTTTCTAGCTGATGAGATATTTGCTGGACTCCGTGGCCTAGAAAAATGGGTAATGTACGTAAAATACGAAGGGGAGGGCCACACGCCAGCCGATTGGGAATATGCGAACCATGTAGATTATTGGGAACGCATCATCACAGTGCTTGACGAGTTTCTCAAGCCCTCTCAGTGAAGCGAAAAATGCCCCTCCCAACTCCGCGCCAAAACCTACGAGTAAGAAAAGCCGCTTCATCCTACCGATTTACTCCCCTGACGACTTGTGCTAGTTAATATAGGCTATGCGAAAACTAAGTCTTTGATTTCCATAAGCGGTCGTCCTAGACTGCGGTTGAGCAAAACTGCTAAGCTGAACCCCGCTAGCTTATCAATAATTCGGGTCAACATGCCCCAATGATAACGCGCTCTGATTCGACAGAGATGAAACTGGTCATTGAGTTGATTGAAGGTAGTTTCAATTCGTCTCCGAATCCGATTGAGATTCCGCCGGAGTTGCGGCTTATATTGTGACTTCTGATTCTCACGCTTGATAGCCAATAAGCGAATCCCATCCAACTCAAGGAGCATCTCACTCAATGAGTCTGAAATGTAACCTTTATCTCCAATTATCAGAGGATAATCGCCTGTTTCACACATAGTCCAAAGCACCTCCCGCTCATCAACATTGGCATTGGCTACGGAAAAAGCGAGGGGTACGCCTTGGTAATTGATGATTAGATGAACGCGAAATCCTAAGAATGTGCCCAATCCTTTGGTTTCACAATACCCGTAGGTTGCCTGCGTGCCAGAGGCGTCCTGACACTTGAGAGGTGATGTGGAAGAATGCGCACGCTTAAAGTCACAGAGGGGGACAGGCAAGCTATCAACAATGAAGATGTCGTTTAACGGAAGTTCATCGTTGAGTGCTTGTCTAAGTTTTCCACTTACTGCCCACAGATTACGACGCCGACGATTAAATCGAGTTCGCTCAGGTAGATGCGGAAATAGATGGCAGAACTCCTTTTTGACAAGGTTATACCAAGCTCGTTCACTGTCAATGCCAACCATCTCACCGATCCAAGCGATGGTTATTACTTCACTGTCGGCTAGGTTGCTATTGGGGCCAGCCCGATGGGGCATTCCATCAGGGAAATGGTGCTCATACAAATCATCAATAACAATGAAACTCACACTCAGCAAGTCTTCGAGATTCAGCGACGTGATTCCTTCTTGTGCGAAAGCGGCACTCAGCTTTTGACATAACTCCATTGAAATGCTTCCTCTCTTTCATTCGAAATAAGTAGCTTCTCTTAAAGGATAGCACTTCCTTTGCCTTTTAACTAGCACAAGTCGTTCCCCTGCTTAAAAGGTTTGCTTGAACTGCTGAATTCATCTGCATTCCGATTCTTGATTGCGCCCGTAAGTTTTGCCAATTATTTCAGTTGTTCAGGTTTAAAGAGGTTTCTTTCTATCATACTCCCAAAGAATATTTTTTCGTGAATGTGACGGTTAAACATACGCAGGCATTGATGCCGACAACTCTGGTTTTCTGGCATTCCTGGAGGATCTCGCAGGCTGCTCGATTCGTTGCAACTCCTATCTACGCAACTTGAGCAATGGGATTTAGCTCAAAGCTACAGCATTGGACTTTATTGACCTCTATGAATTTCTGAGTCCTAATCGGTGCACATCGGGCACGACGATTCTGCACCAAATTGGCCAACACCGGACAAGATTCTGCACCATTCCTTCCTGACTGGTTAGCTAAACACTACTAGGTCGCGAATGTGCTGCTTGAAGTTAGCGTATGCTGATTTCAGGACTTCAAAGAGTGTAGCATGTCCAATCCAGCCAAGGATTTCGAGGGACGACGGCGTCTCGCTGACGCATCGTAAGAGTTGGCATTATTATTGCTAGTTATATCGCTACCATGAGAATCCACTAACTTCGACTATTTGAGGAAAGCCAGGTTAGACGCTAGTTTTCTTGATTTTTGAAACGGATTGAGCCGAAACAGCGTCACAATTTGATACAGTCCTGTATGAAATACGAAACATGGCATTTGGACCAATATCCAACGAAGTCGACCGGTACCACAACCTAACGCATCAAGCGTTATATGATGAGAGACTGAAAATGGAAGTTAAAAACCTTCAAGGAAATTACCCGAACTTTTACGAACTCTCTCTACTCTTGGCAAGTAGCCAGTCCCGAAACTGCGCAAGCGGTGAAAGTGACTGGGAGAGTTTCATTGACAATCTATCGCGAATATCCGACGAGTTTGCGGCTCAGATTCAATCAAAAGAAGAATCGTGGAACGAGACCTTGCGCTCAGATTATAGATCTGCCTATCAAGTATAATTCCTCATCGATTGCCAGATTTTCTGGCTGCAATGAACGACCAGCGGCTATGATACGACATCATAGCCGCATTTTTTTGCCCCACGATTCTGGCGCCTTCTCGTTACTTATACTCGGAATCGGGGAAAATTGCGTTAATTCTTGGCAAACATTGGGGATTATTTTGCGGGTCTGTAGGGGACAGCCCCTGTGCTGTCCCATGAGAAATGCCTATAATCCTGGACGGACAGCCACAGGGGGCTGTCCCTACAATCGGCTGAGCACACCTGAAAACTTGAAAAGCGCAATTTCTTACAGGGCGAGGTATAATCCACAATAAAACCAAACGCATTTAAGATTGATTACGACTGTGTCAACACTAAGTGACACCACTGTAATCTGATATGGACATTCTATAGTC
Source organism: Candidatus Poribacteria bacterium (assembly GCA_965197465.1). Taxonomy (GTDB): domain Bacteria; phylum Poribacteria; class WGA-4E; order WGA-4E; family JAJDTR01; genus JAJDTR01. Next base: position 55,080 of record OZ240209.1, read on the forward strand.
CTCACGCCCATGCCAAGCATTGTGATTCAATGGCAGGCACGTTGGCGAAGATGGCCCCAACGTCCTCCTCACCTACCTCTTCTCCCGAGGGCTACGAATTGAGTTGCTTGTTTGCGCCCTAACGATGCGATGTTCTACCCAAGATTCACCATTCCCGTCCCAAGGTTTTGCGTCAATCCGCGATTTCCAGGCTCGGCAATCAACTTCAGCCTGTCCCCGACCCCCACGGTGTCATGCCTTGCCCGTATTTTGGCGAACTGACTGTTGATACACTGAGTGAGCGTCTTCCGGGCTCAATTGCCCATCCAATACGCTCCGCAGAACTCTTGCAATGCCGATAGGCGATTCTTCGCCGAAAATTGTGCGTCCGAACAGAATCGCACGACCTCCGTTTTGAATCACGTTGTTAGCCAGCTGCAATGTCTTGCGCGTATTTTCGCGTGGCCCGCCCAGCGCTCCGATAATGAGTGTAGGGTCGAATTGCGTTAACTCCCTCCAAACCTTAGCCGTCGTATACGCGGTTTTGATGAAACGCGGCCGCTGATGTTTGCGGAGGTAATTCATCGTCCTCACAATGGAATCCGCAACGTACATCCCTCGTTTCTCATCGTCTAAGCCGGGAAGTCTGATATTCGGCAGAAAAACCTCTAAAATGTGATCGAACCCCTCCATATCACCCACCGTGTGTGCAAACTGGATATAGGCGTTAAGCATTCGTTCATCGGCAATCACGTCGTTATTCAACGTAATTGAGTATAATCCTAGCGAGACGCGACATTCCAGTGCGGGTGCTATAAGTGTCTCGCAATAAGCCTTCGCATCGTCGGGAAACACGGTTTGGAAGGGCATGGAATGCTGGGATTGATAAGCACCAAAGCGTGGACTCCAGATAGCAGTCTCTGCGTTCATCCGGACCAGCGGCGTCACCGGGGTAGCATCGAACAACCCTTCGTCAAGTGCAAGTACCTCAGCATCCGCAGGGGTCATCAGCAGTCCATCAATGCTTCCATCGGCTACGAGATTGCGCTGCAACTGCAAGAACTCAGGGCGGGTTCGATAGTGTGGTTTTGGGCGTTGCACGTATCCAAGGCCCTGAATCCCAACTGCTGCAAGAGGATCAGCGGCAAAGACAAAAATCGGACTAGCATCAAGATGATCGCTGTTCTCTAGCTTCTCAAAAACACGCTCTCCCATAATATTCTCCTGATTGAAGATGCCGCTCACAACTTCTGAATACAAGTGTTACTGTTATCGTAATCTCTAGTTTACAATACGCTCACTGGATCAATATCGACAATCAAGTCTATATTCCTTGCTAGAACAAAGGAGGAGTCACGACGGACTGCTTGCCGAATGAATGCGCGTAGCTTTTCAACCTTGTTACTTCGCAAGAAGAAATGCCATCGAAATTTTCCCATGATTTTTGATAAGGGGGCTGCGACTGGACCTCGAATCTCAATCTCTGGAAACCGTTGCGTCTGGAGTGTTTTCAGGCGCTCAAGGAGTGTGTTTGCTAGACGGATGACCTCAACTTCAACTTCGCCACGGAGCAACAGGGTCGCAGCATGAGTGAGAGGCGGATAGAGCAATTCTTCTCGATACGCGATCTCTTGTCGGTAGAAACTCAGATAGTCATGGGTTTTCGCCGCTTGAACACTGTAATGCCCGGGCATGTAAGTTTGGATGATCACTTCTCCTCCGGCTTTGCCGCGTCCTGACCTGCCTGCAACCTGCGTTAACAGATTGAAAGACCGCTCGCCCGCGCGGAAGTCAGGGAAGTTCAAGGCCGTATCTGCAGAGATAACGCCCACAAGGGTAACATTCGGAAAATCCAATCCCTTGGCTATCATCTGTGTTCCCACTAAGATGTCAATCTCGCGTGATTTGAACGCGTCAAGAATCTTTTGGTGCGCATCTTTTCGTGATGTTGAATCAGCATCCATCCGCTTCACACTTGCTTGCGGAAAAGCCTTGATTGTATCCTGTTCAACTTGCTCTGTCCCTAATCCAAAATAGCGCATGTAGGCACTACCGCACTGTGGACAAACTTTGGACGTGGCTCGTTTGTCTCCACAGTGATGACACATCATCAATTTTGTATCAAAGTGAAATGTCAATGAAATCGAACAGTTGTCACACCGTTCAGCGAACCCGCAGACACGGCAAAAAACATAAGAGGAAAACCCGCGCCGATTCAGAAACAGGATAATCTGCTCATGCTTGGCGATCCTATCTTTGATGCCATTCCGCAGCACTGTTGAAAAAATCGTGCGGTTATTCTGCTTCAATTCATTACACATATCTATGATTCGCACCGGTGGCATCTTGATATTCTTAACTCGCGATGGAAGACGCAGTAAATCGTATTCTCCTCGTTGGGCGCGATAGAAGCTTTCTAACGATGGTGTTGCACTTCCCAACACTAGCGGACAATTGGAAATCTCCGATCGTTTCGCAGCCACGTCACGCGCATGGTATCGAGGCGCAGTGTCTTCCTGCTTATATGACGTTTCATGCTCTTCATCAACCACGATGATACCGAGATTTGCCATGGGTGCGAAAATCGCCGACCTGGGCCCAACCACAATGTCAGCGTTTCCCATTCGTATGCGATGCCACTGATCGAAACGTTCCCCATCTGAAAGATTGCTGTGTAGGATTGCTACTCGGGATCCAAACCGACCGACAAATCGAGACACAATCTGAGGCGTGAGGGCGATCTCGGGTACCAACACAATTGCGCCCCTCCCGCGTTCGAGAACTCCCCGAATTGCCTGCATGTAGACTTCTGTCTTACCGCTCCCGGTAACTCCATGAAGGAGAAAGACTACGTGTTGAGCGTTCTTGATTGCCCCGCGAATTGCTTTCAATGCTGCCGATTGATCGGAGTTGGGGATAGATGCCTGAGTTGGAGCAACAGGTTCGAGGCTTAGCGGATTTCGCAACACCTCGACAGAGTCAATCTTGATAAGTTCTTTACCCTCAAGTTGTCTAAGTGAAGTTAGACTAGCTTTTGCCCGTTTTGTTATCTCGCTTGTGGGAATTGGTGTCTTGGTTTCAAGAAGATGCCGTAAAATCTCACTCTGCTTCTTTGCTTGCTTCGTCAACAACTCAACAGCCAATTCAATTTCCGTTGAAGATTTTGCAAGAGAGGCAACTTTTACTGTTTTCGGCTTGGTCTTCGCGGTTAAGTCTGTTCTGATTTCGACTAGGCCCTTCTGGCGCAAGCTCAAGAGCGCGGGTTGCAGCCTTGCATTTCCGCGATCAATCCGCCTTGCTAATCGGCTCGGAGATATGTTCCCTACAGCTCGGAGTGTGCGGAGGATTTCAGCCTGAACCGGAGCTCGTTTCTCTAGTGCCTCAATCTGTGCATCGGTTCCGATTAACCGTACTACCCGACGCTGCTGGCTGCGGATGGCTGCGGGGACGGCACAATTTAACGCCTCGCCATGAGACGATATGTAATATTGCGCCATCCATTGAGTGAGTTGAAGAAGTTCGTTGGAAAACGTTGGTGTCTCATCCAAACAATCAGAAAGATTCTTGATCTCAATAGATTGGTCGGGGAGGTCAGGTTCTTCTTGAAGTGCAATAACAACCCCTTCTCGCTTATTGTTTCCTAAAGGGGCAAGCACTCGGCTGCCACAATGTACAATGGGTGTTAGATGATTTGGGATAGCGTAGGTAAAGGCAAGATCCTGAGGCAGCGGAAAGACAACACTTGCATAGTTCATGAGAATAGCGCATAAATCGCAGAGGATAACGAAATGGATCCATGATAGACCCATAAACCCCATGACTTACTGCCCGGTGTTTGCCTTTTGACCCATCCCCAACTCAGCCATAACCTTCTGCATATCTTCCCAGACCTCCCGTTTTGATTGTGGGTTACGAAGAAGGAAGGCGGGGTGGTAGGTTGGCATGAGCTTGGCTCCGTGGTAGTCATGAAAACGGCCCCGAAGTCTGGATATTTTCTGGTCGGTATGAAGTAATGCCTGGGCGGCAAAACTGCCGAGAGCGCAGATGACTTTGGGTTGAATGAGTTCAACCTGTTTGATGAGAAATGGTTCACACGTCTCAATCTCGATCGGTTTCGGGTTTCGGTTGCCGGGCGGACGACATTTGATTACGTTTGCAATATAGACTTCATCACGGGTAAAGCCCATCGCCTCAATTATCTTCGTGAGAAGTTGGCCCGCGCGACCAACAAATGGCTCGCCCTGCTGGTCCTCGTCGGCCCCCGGCGCTTCACCAGCGAACATGAGGTCTGCGTTCTCATTTCCTGTTCCAAACACAACCGTGTTACGCGTGACGTGCAGCTCACATCGCTCACAAACCATTGCTTCGCTTCGCAACTGGCTCATGTCGAAATTTGCGAATGGGGATTGTTCCTCCGGATCAGCTAGTTCCGTAAAACCGAGTTGCATCTGTTCTTGCACAAATTCCCTCACTGTCGCAACAACTTGCAAGTATTCTCGAACATCTTCCTGATCAGACATGATTTTGACGCACGATAAGATCTTTGGTTTTATTGGGCTTACGGGAGAATGGTGCTCGCCGAACGGTGCGAGCTTAACACGCAAGTTCTAATTTAGCTGACTCTCCTGTGGTTACGGGTCCATGAACTTGTCCTGTGCATGTTCGTGGAAAGGGCTGGCCCATTGATTTGGAACCATGTTTTATCAAGGTGCTCAGTTTCTCAGTGATAATGATAAAGCGCCATTTCGTGCTGCACTGGAAAAGTTGAGCGCTATGAATTCATACAATTTGTCGATTAGACAACGCTTCAGCTTCTTGATAAAGGTCGTTGTGGCTTCAATAAGCCGTTTATTTGAAAATGCCAACGAAATCAAACCATGTGATATATAGGAATAGTCCAACGATCAAAACAATGCTGACTTGCTGTATAATCAGCTGTTTACGAATGCTTAAGGGCCTACCACGCAATTTCTCAATGGTAAAGAACAGAATCAGTCCACCATCAGCTATTGGAATCGGTAGCAGATTGACAAAGGCGAGATTAACAGAGATAAATCCAGCAAAGTAGATTAGCTCACGAAAACCAAAACGAGCGGTTTCTGCGGTGGCAGTAACAATGCCAACTGGCCCACTAAGCAATTCTGGAGAAACTTCGCCCGTTACAAGTTGGCCAACCATAGACACAGCTTGTGCAACCATCGACCAACTTTCCTCAATTCCTCTCCCCCATGCCGTAACAAAATTATATTGTGTGACTCTAACCGGTTCCGTAAGTACAAGCCCGCTAACCGTGGGGTCAAGGTGTAACTCTTTAGTCAGAAGACTCTCGCTCTCTTTAGAACGCATCAACTTGAGCATTACCGTGAATGGCTCACTGTTCGGGCGATGGACGCTGAGTTTACCGTCCGCAATTTTAGCTTCAGCGTATGTCTCTCCGTTGTTAGTCTTTAACAGGAACTTCCCCTCGCCGTCTTTGCTAAGAGTAAAATTTGGAGGTAGCGGCACTTGACGGACTTCAGCTTGTTGGCGCACAAAATCGCTTGTGTTTTCAAGATTATCCGAATCAATCGGATTATTCTCCAATTTGGCACGAAACAGAAGATTACGGTGAAATTCAAACTTGATGGGTTGATCGACGTGAATCTTTGCAAGTTCCTGGACTTTCTGATCAAAAACAACATTTTGGACAGGCACGCCGTCGATTGAGATTAGCTGATCGCCAAGCCGGATTCCCTTGTTCTGGATGTGACTGTCCGTCTGAATTGCTCCAACGGTGAGTTTCCAATCAACATACAGCTCCTTTGCAAGTGAGCTACCATTATCTTTGAAGACATTAATCCTGTCTTCGGCGTCTTGGAGCGTATAAATCCTGTCTGAATCGGTGATTTTCCATCTTCTACCGTCTTCCAAGATTGATATTGTAGCATCTCTAGACAGGGATAGGCTGTGTTCATTAAACATGCCGCGTAGCTGCCGTGGTATCGAGCCTGCATTTAGGTCCGCTTGTCGAATCCCTTCAATATGAAAAACGAATCCACGCCGGATTTCAAGCCGGACAGTATCGCCGTGGTTTCGTCTAGCTGTTTCGTGAAAGTCTGCGCGTGTATAGATTGTCCTGCCATTGACCTTATCAATTAGATCTCCGGCCTCAAGACCGCTTTTCGCTGCCCAACTATCGTCTTCGACGCGTGCAATCAATACCTCTTGCATTGGAGACACACCAAGCTGACCAATCTTGCGCGCCTTAACTTCCTTCGTTTCAGTTTTCACATTATACAGCGTCTGTGTCCGGCCATTCCGAATGATTTCGATATCAAGTTCCTCGTCGGGGTTTATCGCAACTGCCATCTGCAAATCTCGCCAATCCTTTAGTCGTTTTCCGTTGATGGCGACCAATTTATCCCCAGGCTGAAGGCGAGCGATTTCCGCCGGACTTCCATCAACAACATGCCCAATCTGTGTTGTTTCCAGTGATTTGCGAACATACTCGCCGGAGATTAAGTAGATTAAAGAAAATACAATAATGCCAAACGCTATATTCATGGCGGGGCCCGCGATTGCAACGAAAATGCGGTGACCTATGGGAGCTGAAGGAAATTCATCAGGCGCCCCGGTGCGCTCTTCTGGATTTTCGCCCGGCATTTTCACAAATCCGCCAAACGGAATTAGAGAAATGCAGTATTCTGTGTCGCCGCGCTTAAAACCGATTAATCTGGGGCCGAATCCGATTGAAAATTTGTCGACACGGATTCCACAACGCCTAGCAGCAAGGAAATGCCCGAGCTCGTGGATGAAAATTAGGAAACCCAGTGTGAAAATGGCAAGGATTATTCCATTTATCGAACCAAACATAAAATATCACCGTCTTGTATTGTGCGAGGCCGTGAGATTAGTAGACGTAGAACATGAAACGCAAGAACCCACGCAAGAGGTTTACCCAAGCAAATGAGATAGAGTACCCCATCACTGTTTTCTGGGTTTAAGGTGTGTGGTGCCGATCGGCACGTAATGCAACGAAACCTAGCTGTAGCAGCTTCATCTCGGGGGCACGACCGTAAGAGTCGTTCACTACCAAGTGGTTGTCTTTAGTGTCCAATGCCTACAATTGAGATTCTAATTTGCATCATGTCACACTTTCTCTTTAATGCTAAGTTGCGTGAGTGCCATCTCTTAGACAAGCCACCCCTGCCTTTGAATTAACGTCTGCGCTGTTGATTTTGCCCACCGATCTGCGGCTAAAATGTCATCGAAACTCGGTTTAAGTTCTGTCTCGTGCCGATCCATCACGACCTTAAGAATATCTGGAATGTCCATGAACCCAATCTGTTCGTCTAGAAATGCTCGAACAACAATCTCATCCGCGCTACTGAGCACTGTAGGTAGCGTTCCCCCAACTTCGGCAGCGGTATACGCTAGAGAGAGGCACGGAAATTTTTCGCAATCAACGGGTTCAAGGTGAAGCGTACAGATTTCGCAGAGGTTGAGTCGCGGAACGGGGCTGGATAAACGGTTCGGATAAGCTAGAGCGTGTTGAATCGGAAGACGCATATCCGTAGCGCTTAGTTGGGCAAGAATCGAGCCGTCAACAAATTCAACTAGGGAGTGGATAATGCTTTGTGGGTGAATTATCACATCAATCTTCGACAACTCTATGCCGAACAACCATTGAGCTTCGATGACTTCCAAGCCTTTGTTCATCATGGTCGCAGAGTCAATCGAAATCTTATTCCCCATCTCCCACTTGGGGTGATTCAGCGCTTCCTGTGGAATCACCGAGTCGAGTTGATCTAGGTCAGTGCGGCGAAAGGGGCCTCCCGATGCTGTGAGGATAAGACGATGAATATCGCCCTGCTTCTCGCTGTTTTGATCAGAATCACCGAGACATTGAAAGATTGCACTCATCTCGCTATCAACAGGTAATAGGCGTACATCATGCTCTTTGACAGCTTTCATGACGAGGGAACCGCACATCACCAACACTTCTTTGTTGACGAACGCAAGGTCCTTACCCGCCCTTATGGCTTCTAGTGTTGGCAACAGCCCCGCGCTTCCTCCAATTCCTTCTAGCACCAAATCTACCTCATCCATAGTTGAAATAGCCAATACGCCTTCTGGTCCGGCAAGTATTTCAACTGATTTCAAATCCCGAGTTCGCCTTCTTAATTCATCTGCGGCGGCCCTATCGTTGAGGGCAGCGCGCCTTGGGTGAAAACGGCGAAGCTGACGCTCCATTAGGTCCACTGACGCATTTGCGGCAATTCCCGCGACATTGAATTCATCAGGATGAGTTGCTGCAACAGAAAGAGCGCTCTTTCCGATGGATCCAGTAGAGCCGAGAATAGCAAGGTGTTTCATGTCTTAGAATTGACAGAAGGTCTAACGGACGAGAGGATATGAATGAGATATGGAACTTGGGGTGTAGCACGGTACTAAATACGCATCATGCAGTGTCTACAAAATACTTGAAATAGTAATAAAGTGTGGGAGTAGAAAAAACTAGACCGTCGCACCGATCTAGTAGCCCCCCGTGTCCAGGGACGGTACTGCTTGAATCTTTTACATGTGCATTCCGCTTTATTACCGACTCACTTAGATCGCTGATTTGACTGATGATTACTAGAGGCAAGCCAAGTATTAGCACATGTACAATGTCCACGGCATCTTGCAAGATCAAGAACCAAACAACTAAGCCGCCTGCTATTCCAGCAATCACCCCTGCAACTGCTCCTTCAATCGTTTTGTTAGGGCTAATAGCGGGACACAACTTGCGCTTGCCCAACTTGCTTCCAATGAAATATGCCCCGGTATCCCCACACCAGACAATCGCTAGAAGAAACAATACAAGGCTACTGCCGATCCGATTTCCTGAGACATCGCCGATCTGCCGCAACAATAGTAAATGGTATCCAAAAGCCCATCCAACATAAATGCTACCGGTAAGCGTGCTGGAAATGGAGAGGAAGGCACCATGAACTTTCCCGCGGAAGATGCCGGCGCAAAAAGCAACAAGAAGGGCAAATGCAAAGGCTAATTCAACTGGGAATCCAATCTGTGCCGAGAAGCAGAACGGCAAACCTGCCAAAAAACGCGTTGCCCAGTGACTCTTGGATCCAATTATCCGCGTCAGCTGACCAAACTCAGCCAGCATGGCGATCACAACGCAGAAGACTAGGATTGGATAGAAAGGCGAACCAAAGTAGATAATCAGAATGAGTACCGGAATCAGGACAATGGCACTCAGTACTCGCTTCCAAAACATTGATTGTTAGGAATAGTTAACCTCTCACTGGCAAGTCAAAGCCCCAGCAATTCCTCTTCCTTAGATTTCAAAAGCTGATTGATTTGCTCTATATATTTGTCCGTAATTATCTGAACGGGATCGTCGCTACCTCGTGATTTCTTTCTATCAGCGCCTCTCCCTTTGCCCTTTCTGTCTCCCAATCCAGCATCGGGATCAGACTTCCGTGTTGCTTCATTCGCCTCACGCCGAATGTTCCTGACGCTAACCCTACCCTCTTCTGCCAACTTGCGAACATATTTCGTGAGTTCCTCCCGTCGTTCGGTAGTCAACTCTGGAATTTGGATACGGATGATACTGCCATCATTATTGGGATTCAAACCTAGATCAGACCGGGCAATGGATTTTTCTACTTCCTTAAGTATTGTTCTGTCCCACGGTTGGATTACCAGCGTTCGTGGTTCTGGAGTGGTAATCGTCGCAACTTGAGTCAATGGACTCTTGCTACCGTAGTAATCTACAAAGACATTATCCAATAAAGAAGCAGAGGCACGGCCGGTCTGAACATGCGAGAAATTCTTTGCGGTTGCGTCTACTGCTTTTTTCATACGTGCTTCCGCCTGCTGTAAAGTGATGTCTGCCATTTTCAAAGTCCCCGTGAAAGAGTATTGTTGCGTTGGCTATTTGGGTTCGACTAATCGCTGTCTTGGCCCAACACATAAAGCGCAAAACGGTTCACGACGATGTTTTCACCGAGTTGTGCAATCGAATCCTGAAGAAGGTGTCTAACGGTCTTGTCCGAATCTCGGATATATGCCTGCTCTAGAAGGCACATCTCCGAGTAGAACTTGCCCAACCGTCCTTCGACAATCTTGTCCACGATTTTCTCAGGTTTGCCTTCATCAAGGGTCTGTGTCCTGAGAATCGCCTTTTCAGACTCCAACACGCTCGCCGGCACCTCTTCCTTTTTCACATACCGAGGTTTTGCTGCCGCGACCTGCATGGCTATCTCTTTTGCGAGATTTTGAAACTGGTCGGTTCGTGCCACAAAGTCGGTTTCGCAGTTTATCTCAACCAACGCGCCTATTCGGTTACCTGGGTGAATATAAGAAACAATCAATCCTTCGCTAGCCGTTCTGCCACTTTTCAATTCAGAAGCTCGTAGTCCCTTCTCACGGAGGAACTGAATCGCCGCCTCCACATCGCCCTTCGTTTCCGTCAGAGCGTTCTTACAGTCCATGATTCCGGCGCCTGTACGTGTCCGAAGATCGCTCACCATTTTTGCGGTAATATTCATCTAGGAAGAAAACCTCCAATTACTGTATACAACGAGAGTCTTAGGCTTCCGCCTTAGTAGCGTCGTCTACTGCAGTAGCGGTTGATGACGCTGGAGTGTCTGATGCCGTAGCTTCGCCGGTTTCTGCGTCTAGCTTCTTGGTTTTTGTGCTTGCGCGCCTCTTGCTGCGTGGCCGTTTCGGCGTTGAATCCGCTTCAACCGATTCCGCCTTCTGTTCAGTACCATTGTCAACCAAACTGGCCTCGGTCGTATCATTCTCTGAGACAGGATCGGTCACAGCAGTTTCAACCTCGCGAGGTTCAGTTTCTGCGTCTAGCTTCTTGGTTCTTGTGCTTGCGCGCTTCTTTCTCTGCGGACGTTTGGCGGAGGACTTGGCTTCAGCAGTGTCTGTCGCTGTGCTTCTCCTACCTTCGGTCGCGCTAGCCCCGGTTTCGTTGCTAGTTTCAACTGCTCCCGTTTCGCTATCCTTCACTATCACTTCAGGTTGTACGGTTTCCTGAGTGTCGGCGCCCTCTAATGCGCTTGCCCTGCCCTCAATTATCGAGGTTGCCAGCACGGAGCAAACTAGCCTAATTGCACGAATTGCATCGTCGTTACCGGGAATCGGGAGATCGATTAACTGCGGATCGCAATTTGTATCAACGATGCCAATAACTGGGATACCTAGTTTATTCGACTCTAGTATCGCGGTATGTTCCTTGCGCGTGTCGGTAATAATAACCGCGTCCGGAGACCGCTTCATTTCCTTTATACCGGAAAGATTGTTGGTCAATTTTGTTTTCTCTCGCCCCAGACGTATAACTTCCTTCTTGGGAAGTTGATTAAAGACGCCATTGGCTTCATCAGTTTCCAACTTTTCTAGGCGTTGAATACTGCGTCGAATAGTTTGGAAGTTAGTTAGCATACCGCCGAGCCAACGATGACTCACAAAGAACATCTGGCACCGAGTAGCTTCTTCTATAACGGCTTCTTGGGACTGCCTCTTCGTTCCCACAAAGAGCACCATACCTCCCTGTGCTGCAATTTCCTGTACATAGTCACATGCAGTCTGAAGCATCCGCAACGTTTTCTGAAGATCAATAATATAAATACCGTTGCGCTCAGCGAAAATATATTTCGCCATTTTCGGGTTCCAACGTCGCGTCTGGTGACCAAAGTGAACTCCTGATTCAAGGAGCTCTTTCATTGTAGTTCTCAAAAAAACTCTCCTTTAGCTATTGGGTTTTAGCGTTCACTCCCTTCAAACTTACATCAGACCCTCAAACCGAGAGCACCCTCTGTGTAAATCAGGAAGTGTGTTTCGTTCCGTAACGAACCTCAAAACTAACAAAATATAACATATTCTCGTGAATTGTGTCAAGCAGAGATTTGGTCCCCAACCTTCTCAGCTGTTCCAATTGAAGATACGCCAGAAACGTAGGTCCAATCTCTAGCGGTGCAATCTTCTTCGTACACCCTATCTCACATCACAAACTGCGAACAGAATCTGTGAATTCGTCGTTAACTGCAGTCAGTTGGTTGTGGAGGCGATCTCCACCTCGCTCTAGATCGGGCGTGCGATGAGAAGATGAAGTGGTGAAATCGGGGATTTGATGATTGAAGAGGAATCTCTATCGCACTCGTTGTTCACTCGCATGATCGCTCGCCATTCGCGCACTTGATCTCCCTTGGTTCCAAGCCGGGACTTTGGGGTGCGTGAGCTTACGCGTTGCTATACACCTGTCGCACCTCTGGTGCTTTTGTGGCTGGTGCAAAGAGACGAAGGGAAATCGACGATTTGGTGATTGTCGATTTCCCTAGAATCAGGTGCGATTTCCCTGGGATTGTGGTCAGATCTGTTTGCATCATCTTGTTAATTCGTGATAAGATATTAATCAGATAGGTTCGCCAAGGGTTTACATCGTATGCTATTTTCAGCTTAAGCGTACAGTATGGACAATGAACTTGCGCTAAGTGTGATTCTAGAGAGGGTAAGGCTATGCAGCACAATGGGAAGTCTGTAGTAAGTCGTAAGACACGCCAGCATCTCTTGCCTTGGGTGGTTATTGGGGTAATTGTCATTATCGTAGTAGGAATAGTCATTATCAATTCATTTCGACCGAAAACCGCGCCTCAACCCACTGCCCCAATGCGCTACCCCCGGGTGCACCTAACCATAAAATCTAATGTCGGCGGGGCAGAGGTGTATCTCAACGGGCAACAGAAAACCATGATTTCTGATAGTCGCCACGAAGCAAAGCTTCTCAACCTTGGTCGGAAGACACATGAAATCCTGTTGAAAAAGCAAGGTTATGCGGATCGGACAGAAATGGTAGAAATCACGGGGGATACCCCGTCACAAACTGTTCAGATCAATATGCAACCCAGCGGGATGCCAGCATCTACGGAGTGATGTACAATTTTGTACTATCTTCCTGTTCGTGCGACTATGTTAGGAGTTACGCAGTTGAGTGAAAATAGGTTATAATTTGAGCATGAATCCACCCAAATATGCTGACATTGACTATATCAATTTCTTAGTTGGCGCCCAGAAAAGTTACAGTTGTCTTGAGGCAGAAAAAGTTCAACCTCAAGCGGAGGACTCACCCGCTCATGATTCGATAACAAGGCTTTTGCATCGAGATGAACCCGACACTGGCAACCTGTGGCACGAATCGAAAAATCAGGTAATGAATCTGGAATCTTAGTTATAGATGATTCGACTCTGGATAAACCTTGAGGATCTCTATCGCCCTCCCTATTCAGTCGGTTGATCACAAAAGATTGAATTAGTGACAAAACACTGGTCAGGGAAACACCACCGAGTGGTGAATGGGATTAACTTGGTCACTTTACTCTGGACGGATGGCGATAGACATATTCCGTGTGATTATCGAATCTATGACAAAGCCAAAGACGGCTTGACGAAGAATGAGCATTTCCGAGCGATGCTTGAAGAAGCGAAAACACGCGGTTTTGCTCCTGAATGTGTGTGTTTTGATAGTTGGTATGCCAGTCTAAAGAATCTAAAAGCGGTGCGAGGTCATGGTTGGAAGTGGCTTACTCGTCTAGCTGCCAACCGACTTGTCAGTAAAGAGTATTCCGGTAACCGTCCGGTGAGTACGCTTCCGATTGAATCAACAGGTACAATTGTCCATCTCAAAGGCTATGGATTGATTCGAGTATTTAAGGTTGACACTCCAGAAGGTGACATTGAATATTGGGCAACGAATGATTTACAGATGGACGAATTGAGGCGTCTCAAATATGCCGAATGGTCTTGGACCATAGAAGAATATCATCGCGGGATTAAGCAATTTGTTGGCATTGAACGCGCACAAGTGCGCTCTGCTCGCACTCAAAGAAATCATATCGGTTTAGCGCTGAGAGCCTTTCTGAGAATAGAACATTACTGTTATCATACCGGAATCAGTTGGTTTGAAGCAAAACTCTCTATTGTCAGAGATGCGATACGTGCTTATTTGGCACAACCTCTTTATACGCTTGAGCCAACTGCGTAACTCCTATATGTTTTCGTTTCGGTATGAATTAGCTTCCACAACCTATGTTTGAAGAGATCCTCGCAGCAACTATTAGGCAGGCGACCCCCTTACTGTTGGCTGCCTTGGGTGAAGTCGTTGTCCAGCGATCCGGAGTCATCAATATCGGTATTGAAGGCATGATGCTCATGGGGGCGTTCTTTGGCATGCTGGGTTCCTTCTATACGGGCTCAATGCTGCCGGGCTTGGCGCCGTGGGTCGGGATGATTGTCGCCGGCCTAAGTGGAGGCATCACGGCTTATGTGTTCGCATTCCTTACCATCCGACTCTCCGCCGATCAGGTAGTGACAGGAACGGGAATTACGCTTTTAGCACTAGGTTTGACTGAGGTCATCTATCAAAGAGTGTTTAGCTACACCGGTTCCGCTCTCAAGGTTGCTGCGTTCAGGGAAGTTCAAATTCCTTTCTTGTCTAATATTCCTGGGGTCGGCCCCGCGCTTTTTCAGCACAACGTCCTCGTTTTCCTGACCTTTCTATTCGTTCCTTGTATTTATCTTTATCTATTTCATACTTCTCACGGCCTGACAATCCGAGCGTGTGGTGAACACCCCAAAGCTGTCGATGCGGTCGGGGTTAATGTGCGAAGATTACGGACGTTGTGCGTCTTGTTCGGAGGACTGATTGCAGGATTCGCCGGCGGCTATTTGTCGCTTGCCGATGTGCCCTACTTTACTCCAGGGATGACCGCGGGGAGGGGTTTCATTGCGCTAGCAATCGTGATCTTCGGAAAATGGCACCCCGTCAAGGCGTGCGGTGCAGCGCTACTCTTTGGTCTGGGAGAATCGCTTGAGGTTCGTTTTCAAGCCATCGGCTGGGACATTCCGTATCAGTTCTTGCTCATGCTGCCGTACATATTGACACTTTTAGTCCTCGCTGGCTTCGTTGGACGATCCACACCGCCTCTAGCGTTGGGTGTCCCCTACAAGCGCGAGTAGGAATCGGAGAACATGCCATCACGTTCAATCTGACATGGACGGCAAGCGGAAACCGTTAAGAGACAGGATTGCGTAATTCATGATGGAAACGTTAACAAACTGGATTGCACAAGCAACCAAACTGTCGCCATGGGTACAGGGGAACCTGTTCACATCAATCATCATCATCCTGATTCTCTGGTTACTGCGCACTCTTGTTATGTCTATCGTCTGGCGGAGAACAGAAGACGTGCGACTCCGCTATCGTTGGCGCAAAACCTCCAAGAGTATTGTGGTTGTACTTGGGCTTGTGCTCGTCGGACGAGTATGGTTCGAAGGCATTCAGTCTCTAGCAACTTTTCTGGGCCTTGTTGCTGCGGGGTTATCAATTGCCTTGAAAGACCTAGTGACGGCTATTGCCGGTTGGTTGTTTATCATCTGGCGACGGCCGTTTAATGTGGGCGATCGTATTCAAATAGGGCAGAACGCGGGGGATGTGATTGACATAAGCATCTTTAAGTTTACCTTGATGGAGATCGGAAATTGGGTGGACGCGGATCAAAGCACTGGGCGCGTACTCCACATACCTAACGGGGTGGTGTTGAGTGACGTAGTCTCAAACTATAGCAGAGGGTTTCAATACATCTGGAATGAACTCCCGGTGCTGATAACGTTCGAGAGCGATTGGAAAAAGGCGAAGACAATTCTACAAGAAATCACCACAAAACACGCTCAGCACTCAAGCGAAGTTGCCCAAAAACGTATCCAAGAGGCGAGTCGTCGGTTCATGATCTTCTATTCCGTGCTTACACCAACAGTTTACACGAGTGTGGCGGAAAGTGGCGTTCTACTCACAATCCGTTATTTATGTGAGCCGCGTACCCGCCGTGGTACGGCGGAGACGATTTGGGAGGACATCTTACACCAATTTGCCGCTCACAAAGATATCAACTTTGCCTATCAGACTCGACGTTTCTATGACAATCTACGAGAGGGTGGCCTGGGTACAAGACCATCGACGCTTGTAGCAGATTCCTAGAGTGGAGACGGCTGAAACTCTACAGTTACGCGAATTTGATCAAACTAGCCGTTCGGGATATGCATCGTATGTCGAAATGCGCTACTGCCCCTTTCACGTTCCGGTTCCGGGTCGTCGGCTGTTTTCAGTGAAAAGCACATCCCGGGTTATAGACCTCCGTTCAACTATGATTTCGCCCCAACATATCCTTAAGAAATTGCGTCGATTGTTACCTTGGAGAAGTGGCACCCCGTTGCTCGTTTCTGAAATAATGTTGGTTGCGTTTCTTCTATATGTGCTTGCATTCCACACTTTTGAACGGCAGGCAAAGCCGGAATTGGAAATTTTCGATTCGGTATGGGTAGCCTTTATCACCATGACTACCATAGGCTATGGCGACATCTCGGCTGAAACTGTAGCAGGACGTATTACTACAATCATATTTAGTATCATTACACTGGGGTGTTTCTCGACTGTTGCCAGTCAATTGATAACGAAGCTATCCGAGATTCATGAAAGGCGGGTGAAAGGATTGGTCCGTTTACGTCTGAAGGGGCACATTTTAATTGTAGATTGGAGCAAAAACCCGGACAAGATTACAACGGTCATTGAGAATCTGCGCACAGACCTAGATACGAGCGAGTCTCCAATCGTGATTCTCTCAGAGGCGTTTAAGGAATTGCCCACCCAGATCACAGACGATTTTGAAGACGTTTATTTCTCCCACGGTTCACCCACCAACGCGAACACGTATGTGCAAGCCAACGTGGCTGAAGCGCGCACTGCAATTGTTTTTGCCAGTGGGGAAGATTCCAGTGCTGACGTGCTTACGGCTGCTGCCGTCGGCGTCATTGACGATCTGCACCCACGCCTTGAGATAGTCGCCGAATGCCTAGATAAGCAGAATGAAGGACTATTTCGACGAAACGGCTGTGAGCGTATTGTGTTTACTGGAGAGATTGTGCCGCTCATTATGGCGAAAACGGCAATTGACCGAGGCGTAGGACCGTCAGTGTTTGAAACACTTGATACTAGAACTGCATCAACGCTCTACAGCATCCAAGATGCGCAACTAGATGGGTACACCTTCGCTCAAATTTCCAAATGTTTAGTAGAACTGGAGGAACGGATCTTGCCGCAAGGAGTTATTCGTGGGAGGAGAATCATCATGGCACCTGAAAAAGATTTCATCGTGGAAGACGGCGATGGTCTTATTCTGCTTGGAGACCGCAAACACCCATGGAGCGCTTCCGGCAAAGGCGGGTTGAAACAGAAACTGCTCGAACAGCTTGCCCTTGACACTGATGAGGAGGAAAACAGATGAACATTAGAGGGTGGATTCTGGTTGTCGTAATTCTGCTATGCGTAATTTTTGCTGGGGTAAGCTATAATCGACTCGCTTCTCGGCTTCCTCATACCATCACGATTGCTTCCGGATCGGAAGCGGGAGCATATCACCACTTAGCCTTGCAGTTGAAGCAGTTGCTTAGACTTGAATATCCCCGCATCACAGTCGAAATCCAGATGACAGAAGGTTCCGCAGATAACCTAGACCGAGTTAAATCAGGTAAAGTCCAATTTGCGTTTTATCAGAACAACAGGAGTTCCCAATTCGGACAAACGAAGGACAATAAGTCGAGAAACAATGACCAAGCCGATCGGGACATCCGAGCGGTTGTCAATCTGTATGTTGAAGTGTTACACATCGTCGTGCGCAAAGGCATGGACGTGCAAGGGATTCAGGGATTGCGCGGCGTGAATGTCTCTGTGGGGGCTAAAGGAAGTGGAACGATTCAGATGGCACAACAGGTGCTTCAGCATTACAACATGAGCGTGAACGATAAGCAGATGCACACGCTCAACTTCGCCGACACGCTAAAAGCATTTGACCGTGGTGAGGTTGATGCCGCGTTTATCGTGTCAGGGAGCCTCTCACCGATGTTGAAGAATTTGCTGGGGACAGGAAAATACAATCTCCTTCCGATTCAGGAGGCGGACGCGCTCGTCTTCAAGAATACTGCATTCTTTCCCTTCCTACTGCCACGCACCGTGTATTCTGGGGAGCACGCCGTACCTTCACAAGATACACCGTGCCTCGCCGTCAAAGCAAGCCTTATCACACATCAGCATGTTCCTGCATTCCTTGTGCGTACGATGACACAGATGGCGCTCTCGACTTCCTTCCGCAATCAGTTGAGCGAGCTATCCGAGGACTTTGCGAAAGAGGAGCAAGATTTTTCCATCCACCGTGGCGCCATGGATTTTTATCGTAGACGCGAACCTACGTTTTCATCCAGTGTAGCCGAGGCATTCGACGACACTCTCCCATATCTCTTGGTCTTGGCAATCCTTGTCATTGTTGTTGGTGCAACGCTCCGCCAGAACCGCATCGAAAAACGGCGTCAGATGAGCGCGCGTTTGCATGAATTCATGACGCGGGTCGGTGACATTGAAGCAGATCAACGCGGTGAAACGAATCCGCAGCAACTTTTTCGCCTATTAGATCTACTCTCTCGTATTAAGAAGCGCGCGGTAGATGATCGCGTCGAGGGCAGGATTTCAGCGGGAAATGACTACGTTGCTTTCATGGTTCAGTTGGATGGATTAATCAACACAATCCACACCAAGTTGGATATGCTGGCAGGAGGTGATGCGGAGACAAAAGCGCCACATCGACTCGAACCTTCAGAGGAAAGCTGAGATCTTCATCCTAGCCAATGGCCGCGGCGAATGGAAGTGCAAACGATTGAACGAGAGGGACAGGGCCCGATTTCCAGAACTCATGTAGTCCAACTTGCAATAGTGCACTTCCGATAGCTATCAGGGAATCAACTCTTGCACTCCATCAGAGCGGTATGTATATCTCGTGGAAGGCAGTACATTCAAAAAATCCTAATACCCGATTATTGATCTGGACACATTTCTGTTACAAACGTCCAACTGGTCTTCTACTGGATTCCCAATAATTCAATCTCAAAAATTAGCGTTGCGTTCGGCCCAATCGCCCTGCCAGCACCACGCTCGCCGTATGCAAGATCCGATGGTATAAACAATTTCCATTTTGAACCAACTTTCATAAGCTGCAAAGCTTCTGTCCAACCTGCAATTACACGGTTCACAGGGAAGCTTGCCGGTTCGCCGCGGCGAAGGGAACTGTCGAACTCTTTGCCGTTGATTAGGGTTCCGCGATAATGGGTGACCACGGTGTTCGTTGCCGCTGGCATATCGCCGTCACCGTCGTGAATCACCTCATACTGTAAGCCGCTCGGCAGCGTAACCACGCCCTCTTTTTTCCCATTCTCAGCGAGGAACGTCTCTCCTTCCGATAGGTTTTCGTCCGCGAGTTGCTTTTTATCCTTATAGCCGAAGAATTTCATAGATTAACCCCTTCCCAAGAAACTCTTTACACGTGAATGATCCAACACCTCGGGGTTCAGGATATGAGCCGGTTCACGTCCGTTAATGGCGTCAATGGCTTGCCCGATCGTGCGAAGATCGAGACGAATCGAAGATTCAACAGTAATCCCGGCGCAGTGGTTCGTCGAGATGATGCGGGGATGGCCCTTGTGAATCGCTCTTGGGCCATTCACGGGGTCATCGACTACATAGTAGTAGAGCCGTTCTTCGCGAATTGCGCGGTTTACTGCCTCGTCATCAACCAGATTTCCGCGCGACGGGTTAATCAGAGAGGCATGCGGCTTCATGGCACACAGGCATTCATAGGTGACGATCGTATCAGCACCGGCAACGTGGAGTGAGATAGTGTCGCTTTCTTCGAAAAGCGTCATTGGGTTATTGACGGCTTCAGCACCAAACTTCGCAGCTAATTCCTTGATATCAGGTCTAATATCGTAGACGAGTAGACGTCCTTCTTCACCGAGAAGCGGCTTAGCGCGAATGGCGACCTCCTGCCCGATTCGTCCCAGTCCGTAAATTCCGAGTGTAGACCCTTTCACATCGTAATTTCGCATAAGTGAGGCGTCCCCACCATGTGCACGCTCGTTGATGGTATAGAGCCGTTTGTGCGTCGCAAACCATTGGGCAATCGCGTACTCGGCGACAGCGTCGAGGTGATCCGGAGCAACCGTAATGATTACGCCATATTGTGTCGCGAGATCGACGTTGACCGTTTCGAAGCCTACTCCCCATCGAGCAATTATTCTAAGGTCGTTCGCTGCCTTGTAGAAACTCTCGTGAACGTAAGGAGAGCCCGCAAGAACCGCAATCACATCTTCTGCGTGTTCCTCCGTTAGTTGATTAGGGTGGCGGGATAGCGTACCAAACTTTGCCAAGTCCGCTAGTCCGTTACGACGCGGCTCCGAATCAAATTCGGGGTTATCAAGATGCCCCGATATCAAAATCTTTTTTGACATCAATGTCCTCCTAAACAGTTGCGGTTATGTTCTCAGCGTAGAACTGATGCTCTGTTCTGCCAATTTTGGTGGCCCCATGAACGGGTTATCGAAACCTATAACAATGGGTATTGCAAGTATTCTGAGTCCTCGGGAGTCTCACTCCAATTGGATTAATTCAATCTCAAAAAGTTTAGGCCAGAGTTTTCCCGTTACAAACAGTCTGTTATTTTCAGAGTCGTAGGCGATACCGTTCAGCACGTCAACCGGCGTCCGACGGTCTTCTATGCTAAGAATGCCTGTCAGGTCAATCCATGCAACCACTTTGCCTGTCTTCGGATCTATCTTCGCAATGCGATTGGTTTGAAAAACATTCGCATAGATTTCGCCGTCTATATATTCTAGCTCATTGAGTCGATCAACGGAACCATTGTTGTCGTGAATCTCTATTCGGTTTTGTTCTTCAAAGGTTTCCGGATGCAAGAAAAATAGGTTTGCGGTGCCGTCACTCATGATTAGGTGTTGACCGTCGCATGTAATACCCCAACCCTCAGTCGGGTAATTGAATTCCCGCAGCAGTTTAAAACTGTATTTATCGTAGACGAAGCCAACGTTGGCTCGCCACGTCAATTGGATTATCTTGTTGCCGTAGATTGTAACCCCTTCTCCAAAAAAATGGGGTGCAAGTTCATGGTACTGCAAAATCTCCCCGATTTCGATTGAAACTCGACGCAGCGATGAACGTCGATATAGCCCTGTTCCCTCAATAAAAACGCCGTTGTCAAAAACCAATCCTTGGGTAAATGCGTTTCTGTCATGAGGATAACTGTTAATCACCTTGTAAGTGTAGACGGGAATAGCCGACCTGTTTCCCAACTCCACTTCTTGGCGTTGAGATGGCGCGCGATTGCTTGAATCAAGGCGCTCTGGGAATACCGTGGCGAACAGAACACCCATTGCCAAGATACTTCCCAATCCAAAGCGCCTGCTGACATGTTTCATTTACACTTTGTAACACCTTCTCATGCGATTTCGTGATTCAGGTTGATGTTAATTCTCAGTATCCCGAGTCTCTTGAGTAATGATTACATGTTCACCCGAATAATCTGTTTCCTTCCGTTGGCGATACTCATGCTGCAAACTCTCAATGCATCCTCCGCAAAAACAGTAAACTCGTCCATATTCTCCAACCTCTTTCTCGATTAACTCACTCATCTCGAATTCCTCGTGACATAGCGCGCAGACCTCAAGAAGGGTTGGCGGTTCGGTTTCGTCTTTCGCTCTCCGCTTTGAAACGGCTCTCAATATTATCCACACACTGAGAGGAATGAAGAAAATGGCGATATAAAATAACATGGTGAATCATCTCACACAGCAGAGATTATCTTCGAACTGTAGCCGAAAATTACGACTACAAACTCAAATATACGAGTTTCAAGCATGCCCGATGCTCCACAAGCAGGCACAATCTTTTCGGAAGTATTAAATCGCAAATTTCAGTCCGTGGGATCGTGGTCGACATAGCGGCTCTTGGCAAACGGCAAGTGGGTCGAGCCGCGAGCAAGGATGTGATTCTGATTGCCATGCCCCCATTCGGTGTACGAGCGCGCATTCGCGTAGTGGCAGACATACGCACGGCGATATCGATCCGGGGAATTATTTTGCTTCGATCGGTGGATAAGATGACCGTGAAAGAAGATAACATCCCCCGCGTTCGCAATGGCGGGAATCTCACTGTCCTCATCCACATCGACAATCTCCGTCAACCCTATGTGGAAGTCACCGGAATCGTCCGGGTGTGCAACATCCTGATATATCGGATCGAAGTTGGAACCGGGGACGAAGTACATACAACCGTTCTCTTCATCGCAGCCATCAATCGCAATCCAAGCTCCGCACAGCGTGTCCGGGGCAGTTTTTATGTAAAAGGAGTCCTGATGATACGCTTGACCCCGCTGTCGGGGTGGCTTAAGAAAAAGCATCGATTGCATCGCCATCACATCGGGCCCGATGAGTACCTCAAGCACATCAAGAATCCGTGCATGTAACATATACTGTTCATGAAGTGGAAGATGGCGGTGAAATTGGATGAAACGGAAGAACATATCCTCCATGTCCCCGGGAGAATTCCCTTCACTGCGGGGGGTGACGCCTTCTAGCTTGCTGAAATCCACTTCGCCCATCGCGAGGTTCATCGCATGTTCGCCCAATTCGTCAAGCTCCTCGGAGGTTAGGAGCCCTTCGATTTTCAAATAACCGTTTCGACCAAAAAATCGTCGCTGATCAACCGAAACTTGATATTTTTCTCGCTTACTGTCTTCCATAAGTTACATTCCCCGTTGAACTTTTTACATTAGTCAATTCGGTGAAGTAGATTGATGTTTAGAAACAACACACGGTTTGTCTATTCTCCGTAACCATCGTTCGTGTTACTGTTGGACTTTACAATATTTCGATAATCAGAGAGCGCCGTACAAATCAACCCAAAATAACGCTTCTAAATGTTAGCGATATCCGACGCCGTCGATAATATTTTTGACCATCCCATTCGTCTGATTTTCTGGGGGCGATACCGTGCAACCACTTATATCTCGCTTCATCACTCAATATGATAATGCTCCTTCGTGCAAGCCAGACCGACATCTTGGTTTTGTCAAATTTGTTTGTAAAATCCATGACGCAATCTGAACCCAAACTTAAAGAGACAACTATTCTTTCAAAGCAGGGCTCGCAATCAATGTGACTAGAGATTCCTTGCCCCGGCTCGTATTCATTGACAATAACTTGATCTGCAACTTTTGACATGTAGCCATCGGTCTGTAATTTTTCGGCAAGCTCTTGCAGCCACGGTGGCAAAGGACCAACACGCATAGTGTGGCTAACCCTCCGCGATTTGTAGTCGTACATGAATCCGTAATGCTGAACACGCCGCTTCAGGTCTTTTATCCAATTATTCTTGTCAATCTGAGCTAACAACACCTCATGCTCATCTTCGTTAATGTAGTCTTGTATATACCGAAGCCCTCTAATGGCGTCACTAGCTATTTCATTTTCTGGATGAGGCTGTGGTCGAGAAATTTTCTTGCTAGGTACCGAAAAGAGGTCTAGTTGTTCCATTAGTCAGTTCCCAATTGAGACGAATTTACCCGTTGCAAAGTATATCATTGTTGACGCTAGCATTGTGAGGCGAACTAGTTATCAGGCTATCATAACAAAACCACTGAACGCTTGATTCGATTATATGACTTCTAAACCCCGGAAATTTGGTTCTTAGAAATTCCCAGTTTTCATGTAATGATGGATGATTCGGATTTTGATACACTACGCACATTTTATGCTTACTGTATTTTCCCACAATCTGATTTATGATATCAGATAAGTGACTAACGTCCAATGTCCGGCTGGCGAGAAAATAGCAGAAGTTGAATATGATTGGTGTCTTTTCATTCGTCGAGATGTTTCTTTCCAGTATCCTAGTCAACTCGCTGTAGTCACTAATGGCCTCAAATGTCTTAAAGAAAGGGACTCTATATTTGTTCGGCCCGTAGTGGTTGATTTCCTTGGCTTTTTCTAGCATCGCTTGTGAGGTGTCGATTCCTAAATAAATAATGTTGTCCTGTCTTGCAAATGACCAAAACGCTATACCTGAAGTTAACGGACCGCAGCCAAAATCAATGAAAACAATTCTGTCGCTGTGGCATCTTAAGTGAGTGGTAAACAACCGTGTATGAACGCGAAATATGTGATAAGAACTAACCAAGTGCATGGGCATATAATGAGCGCAATAAATCGATACCTTATCTCGTGGCGAAAGCCCATTATATTGCTCATTAAAATTAGTCCTCCCTTGTTCTAGAATAACTTCACGATGGTAGGTTAGGTCTTTATTTCTAACCTCAGCTTCCCACGCTGGTGTCGATCGGTGATTTTGAAATGGTCGTTTCACCAGATTTTCAAACAATGCATTCAGACTCTCACTGAATTTATATCTATTTCCTACGTAGTGAAGGTAGGGCATTTCTTGAGTATATTCCCCGCGATTAAGTAAGTGTGCGTCTCAGGAAGGTATCTTCGGAAGTCAATGGGGCGATGGGAAAAAGCAATGGATTTCACGAGCTTTTGCATGTTAGAAATTATCTGCAATCTATAATCGGTAATTCTTCCGTGCCTTCGAGAACTTGCACGTTGAAATTGCGTGAACATCTCGTTAATGTTCAAATATGGACTCGACCGTAACCCCTAAATGTTTGCCCTTTAATTTTCCAGCTAGTGAGTGTATCATATTCAGAATCTTTATACAATACTTTAGCGTATTTTTCGCCTGTCGGGCGACTCCAATAGTGTGAAAGAAGGCTCAGCGATGTTGTTCTGTCGGATGATTGGGATCTGTCTACTGATTGCGGCAGGGTGCGGAGACCACGGAGCATACGATACCGGAGGTGCGCCTACAGATCGGGGAGACTCAACCTCCGGCACCGGTGCTAGAATTACGGGCCGTGTGCTGCCACCAAGAATTCAGCCACTAGTGATTGTGTTTCGGAACGGCGTTGATTATACGACGACGACTGCCGATGAGACTGGGCGATATGAAATATCTAACCTGTTAAGGGGAGAATACAGCCTGCAGGTCGTTGCGACGGGCTTTTTCACGGATATCTCGGTGCGAAACCTCAAGCTTGAACCGGGGCAATCTGTCGAGGCTGAATTGGTTATCTTGCGGGAGCGGTCAGAGGCAGCCACCCTCGTCGGGCAAGTCCTTGACAAATCGAACAAGCTCCCGCTTGAAAATGCAGAGATACAAATTGAGTGCTCGACGGGAGTCTGCGCGTCACTGAGTGCCGTGTCGGATGAAAGTGGGAGTTTCTCCATTGATCTTTGGTCCGGTTTGGAATCGAGAATCAATGTACGTAAACCCGGTTATAAAACATTCCCGCGCCAGGTGGGTGCGCTGGAGCCCGGACAAAGGTTTTCTCTAGGACAAGTGATGTTAGAGCCTATTACACAGTGAACCTCGGCGGGGTGGCATTCACGGCTGCGGTTTCAGTTGGAAGGATAATTTGCGGGGGAACTGTCGTTCAAACAGTGTCTCCTGTTCGAAGATTTCGAGGGCAATAGGCCCGACCCATCAGACACTCTCAGCCCTGTGGGGAGGTTTTTCTAGCGTTTCTTATACCAATTACAAATCTAAATATTACACACAATCCAGTCGAAACCGGTAATGGATTGAACGATGTCTGATTGAGCCTCAAAGTAAAGCAAACCTTCAATCAACTTGTCTTCTAAGTGTGTCATATCGTCAAAGATTAGGTTAGGGAAGTATTTCTCCCGCAATTCGTCCCAGACATTTTCAACCGGATTGAGTTGCGGGCAGTAGGGAGGCAGCGTTTCAACCATCATCTGCTCCGGAATTTGCAAGGCGGATTTGCTATGGCTTGGTGCTTGGTCATATATCATTAAAATGAACTCATCGGGGTGTCTTTGGGACACTTCATTAAGGAAAAGGTTCATGGAATAACTGTCCATCGTAGGCAAAATCAGGAAATCGCACACGCCATCAACCGGACTAACTGCTCCATATGCATAGGTGTATTCTCTGACAGTTTGTTTCAAAACCACAGGACGAATGCCTTTGGGAGCCCAACATCGTTTCGGTTCATTGATTCGACCAAACCGCGCCTCGTCCTGGAGCATGACTCGCAAAGGCAGGCCGCTTTGCTCGGCTTCCTGTTGAGCTTGTTCGATGAGTGTGGGGAATTTTTTTAAAAGCATCAACAGCTTGCTCATCGTGTTTCGGGTGTTGGGGTCTCGGTACCACTTTTCGCCATTGATGTCGGCGCAACAGCGCGTAAACTGTCGATTTTCCTACCGGTCTTCCCACTTTTTCTTCATAGGCGCGATGAATCTGCGAAATCTCAATGAGTTGACCACTTTCTGCTTTTGTCGCTAAATCGGCAACAAACACTTGCTCATCAGCAAGAGATAGGTTTTGATGATATCTGCCCCCTTTAGACTTGGGTGTTAGCGCAGCAATCCCATTTTTACGATATTCACTTTGGATTCTCCGGACACTTACTGGGTGATAACTGGTTATTTCAGCGATTTGGTGCGAGGAATAACCGTAGTTCTCTCTTAGATAGACGCATTGCACACGGCGGTACTCCGAAAGGGTGGCGGCTTGTTCAAGCCGCTGCTTGAGTGGGTCTATGTTCTGTTCGGGCATGATGCCTCCTTTGCTCGTGCGGAGGGGTGGTTCATTGATTACACATTAAATTTGCTGGCTCTAATCAACGCTGCAGAAGTGTTGCAGACTATCATTATACCTATTCGTAGCTCATAGATCAACAATTAGTATTACGTTGCTTTTTTCGCTCAACTGTCTTGCGAATATATTTAGCGGCATCCGGCGTTTTACAGCTTGTTTCGCCGTGATCGACATCCACCTTGCCTATCTTTTTTGCGGCTGACAATGCCTTGCTCTCTAGTGCGGAGTTGCGAATACCGATAGCGATTAACGCAGAGTTCATGGCATCTCGTACCATGTTTTCCCGCGTATGGATGTCTCGCTCTATGACCGTAAGGTAATTCTCGAAGTATGTATCTGGTAATTCTTCGTCATTCATGGCAAGCAGTGCCAAGAGTTGCCAACCTGCTCTCCCAATCCATTCATCCTCGGAATCGCTCCACGCCGCCATTTTCACTTGAAAAAAGGGGGTCTTGCTGACAAAATCCGAGAACTCACCTGTCACGGTGCGGTCAGCCAACTCCGTTACCCACGAATCCACGAGACTCTCCTCTACAGTGGCGGGATCGGCAATCATGCTCGCTAGAAGCTGGGCTTCGTGAACCCCCGTTGACCACAACTGCTGTGCTAAAGCGTGGTCAACCTTGAGCCGTTTCCCTATCTTTCGTAGGTTGGCGAAACTCACACCGTAGAGGTTCTCGCACGCCCCATGACGCTTGTAAATCTTACGGTTCTGTGCTGTACCGAGTGAATCCAGTTCTTGTAGAACCTCCTGCATTGTCATTTCGTGTTACTCCGATGCTTATTTCTTTGGTTCCCACGGTATAGTACGAACTTCTAGTATTCTGATGGAGTGAGGTAATTGCTGTTGTACGGGAACAACGTGCATTTTATAATCAATCCACGGGGCAGGCATTACAGCAGCAATCTTATAGTCAATACTCGAACCGGGTGTTACGGCAAGGATTTTCAAATCAATAACGGATTCGGGGCGAATCACGATGGTTGAATGCTGCAGT
This sequence comes from Candidatus Poribacteria bacterium, assembly GCA_965197465.1. Classification (GTDB taxonomy): domain Bacteria; phylum Poribacteria; class WGA-4E; order WGA-4E; family JAJDTR01; genus JAJDTR01. The sequence continues at coordinate 82,677 of OZ240209.1, forward strand.
GAGATTATTGGGTGTTCCTGCGCTGGGGGACGTTCAGGTGGTTCTTGAACCATAGCTATTGTCCCTAAATCGCTTGTAACCCCTTCTATCCGCACCTGCTTTGCAGAACTGTTACATCCGATAGTTAGGATAATTGAAAGGAGAACGGGAACAGAGCGCGGCAGTTTCCAAATCATCAGATTTGCCCTCCCACTTCTCAATAAATCGTGCACACACCACCGGCGCAACTGCTGCTCGACTTCTTGGTGACATCACCCGCAACACTGCTCTCTTCGCTGGTTTCGAAGTCTGCGAGCACGTCGGGTAGACTGTCATTTGCCGATTGTGTCAAACCAACCTGCAACTGACCGTTTGATGTGAAAGTCGTCACACAGCCAGATAAAGTAACCGATGCCACGAGAATTACTAATGCCCAGATAGTTAGCCTGTTTGTTTGCATAATCGCTTCTCCATTATACATGAAACGTGATGAGTTGAAATCAGAACGCCCATCTTGGAACGTCCTATCGGGTGAAAAGATGAGATCAATTTCCAGGCTTGGTGCCTCCGGATTGATCTTCTTGTGAGATTCCATATACCTCAATCTCCTGAATCTCAGGGCGAGGTCTCCCACGAATTTGCCCAAAATCAAGAGCGATAATCCGTATCGCGTCCGTTACTGCCGACGTGGTAACCGCAACGCGCTTCAGGTGGTTTTTTCGAAATCGCTGTAACTCTTTCCATTCCTGTCCATCTCGGGCTAGCACTTTGAAGCTGGTCAGGTTTTTGCCGTGCAGGACAATCATGACCACCTTACGTCTTGCGGGCAAACTTACCGTCGTAGGTGCAAACATATTCGCGTACGATGAATCCGGGATCGTGACCGTTCGTTCACCGGACCCCATGGTTGCTTCAATGTAAACGGTGTCACCCGTACCGGGATTTCCGTCTACCATTTGAGGTGATGTGCATACCAAGCCAGAGATAGGGACGTAGTTGCCGCTTGGATTGACCTTGCCAACTGCCGCGCATCCCATACATACGAAGGCAACCAGAGTTAAAATTGCAGTGGATTGAGGCATTATTCAGGGAGCTCGCTTTGTATGGTAGAGTGCCTAACATTCTGTTTGAATAATAGATGGCAGAGCAATTTCTCGTCAAATGACGAAGAACTTCCTCGTGTTTTTGTCGTTACCGCTGTACAGGTGCGGGATGTCTATCGCACGGGATTTTCTATGGGATTTCTATCGCGCTACCTATTCAGTCGCTTGATCTCTCGCCAACCATCTTGCTACACCTTAATCTGCTGAAAATCCATCTCATCAAGGTCATTCGTTCCGATGCCTGCTCGCCATGCCGTACGGATATGATTGGATAAGCGCGTGATTGACGGCAACTCCATTTTCTCGCGCTTTTCTCCAATGGATTGCAGCAGAACGTGGTCCAATGCAACAGGATCTCTACTCATCAGTATCCCGCCATATTTCCATTCACCCTCCGGATCATGAACTGGACCGCCATCAAATGAGGCAAGTAGTCCATCAACAATATTTAACACCACTTTGTCTTTGAGAATGTCATGATCGAAAACCTCCGCAATCGCCGGGTCGCAGTGGAGCGGGCTTGGGTGGAAACGACGCGTATTGTCGACGCTTCCAAACGCGAGGTTTTTCAGGCACCCACTCACTCCGGTCATAGCGTGATGCTTCATCACAGGGACATTGATAATTACGTTTACGTCACGCGTCACAATCTTGGAATACCGGGATTTCATGCTTCCGTTCTCACGCCGGATTTTGCTGTCCTTTTTAGTCTCGTAGAAAAGCTCATCGTCGTAACCAACTCCCGGACTGTCCGAGGCGAAAACCCGAACCTCCTGATTTGTCTGATTGATCTCATACCCAGCGTTGATTAGGTGTGCCTCGAATCGATCCCAGATAATAATCTGATTCTTGAGAACACCAGCACCGTACAAACCTTCAATGATTTTGTCAACGATAATCCGCCGGGTACTAAATTGCTTGCCGGCGAGAGGGTTGATTTTTATCCCCACAATGTCGTCCGGCAAAACAAAATCTTTCCACGCCTCCTTCGCGGAATCGCGGCCTGCCAGTTTCATAATTGCCCGATCCATCATCTCGCTTGCAACCTGCTCATCAAGGATGTCGTCCTTCCAGGCTTTGTCGCTCAAGGCCTCAACGACAGGCACTAGCTGGTCCTGCGTTTCGTCATCCACCGATGGCTGGTTTAGCTGTGCCGCCGATTCGGAGCTGATTTTGGACCATGCGCTGACAGCGACGCCTGTGCCAATTGCAGTCTTCAAGAAACGTCTGCGACTGATGAAGTCGATGGGTTGAGAGGAGGATGTGCGTTCTCCCGAAACCTGCGCGCAGTCAGCCAGGATCTGCGACACAATTGGATCTGATGTCAACTGATTAACTGGCTTCTCTATTTTGGACATACACGCAAATCCTCTTTACAGTTTCTTCAACGCCTCAACGACCTTGTTCGATTGTAGACGATCAACTTTGCGATTATCAAGGAACTTCCATTGGATGACCCCGGAGTCATCAATTATATAATACTGTGGGCGCGCAATACGCGGGTTGAACGGGTCCGCCGCATTATAGACGTCAATCGCCTGCCTGTTCGTATCGGAAAGTGTGACAAAGCCCAGTTTATTTTTATTTGCCGTACTCTTTACTACCGCGGGCTCGTCCGTGGTAATGACGACAAGTTCTGCGTTTTCTGCCTTGATTGCTTGATAACTCTTTTGCAACTCAACGAGTTGGATGATGCAGAACGGTCACCACGCCCCTCGATCGAATAGCAATACGATACGTTGTTTTCCGGCGTAGTCGGCAAGGGAATGGGCTTTGCCGTTTCCGTCCCTGAGATTAAAATTGGGCGCCTTTATGCCAACACTCAACCCGTCGCCCGGAGGCAATTCATCCATTTTGAGTATCGGCACAAGGTTGACTGTAATCGTTTCGGTTTCGCCGGCAAGAATAGGATTAACCACTACTTCGTGCTTTTCATATTCGTCCAACTCTACCACAATGGTGAAATTCTTACCGGCTGGAAGGTTCTCAAATTCAAAGACTCCCGCTCGTGTAGTCAAGGCTTCCCGAATTTCACCTTGGCTATCGACAAGTTGAACATGGGTGTTTCTCAAGGTTTGCTTCGTTGCTTGGTCCACCAACAGTCCTCGGATACCCGCAGTTGCAACTGTAGGCGGCTTCTCGTCGATCATATCGACTGGCCCCGGAGTCACTTCCTCGCCGCATCCGAGTACAGCGATGAGCATTGAACTTAATAGAGCCAGTCCAAGTGTTGTATGGATTCGCAGATTCATCATAGCAACTCTTTCAGTTCCTTTTCGTAAGTTTCTCTATCACCCTGAGCGCCGTGAAACGGTTTGACGATTTGTCCTTCGCGGTTAATCAAGAACGCAGAGGGCATCACAGGGACATCATACAAATCGAGTAACTCGGCTTCACCGAGAAGGATAGTATAGTTTACACCCAATTTCTCTATGAATGGTTCCACAACTATTAATCGTTCATCATCCATTGAGATACCAACCACTTCAAAGCCCTGTGCCCGATAATCATCGTACAGTCCAATAAAGATTGGAATTTCTTCCTCGCACGGTTTACACCATGTCGCCCAGAAATCCAAGAGAACCACCTTGCCGCTAAAATCGGTGAGCATGGTCTCCTCAAGCTCGGTGTTCAACAGTGTGAAATTGGGAGCAAGTGGAAGTGTGGGGTCGATTGCTTTGTCGGGGTCCATCGGATCGCCAGCATCATCCGAACAGCTTTGCAATGTCAAACAACAGATAATTAAGCTTGAAGCAATTAGTAGTAATCGCATTTCAGTATACCTTCTCCATTTCATGGGTAGTAGTGTAACATTGCACGCCAGATGATAACTCTAGAGATTCTTCGCTGTAAAACCAATCTTCGCTTTGTTATCACCAACTTATCTCGACTTTGTACATTTGAGCGAGGCAACAAATGGTGTCAATCAAGCGTTGAGGGAATGTAGGGAAGATTTTAACCATCCAGTCTTTTTGGTTGACCATTGAAAAAGTCTCCAGCGGTTCCTGATACTATGCACCTTGTCCGGATTGCTTCCGCTGTGGTAGGCGCTGTTTCTAACTGCGCCTAGCGGGGGGTTGTGTCATCGGTGCGGTTAGAAACCGCACCTACCGTTAGCTCGACTTTGTACATTTGAGCGATGCAACAAACGATGTTAATCAAGCGTTGAGGGAATGTAGGGAAGATTTTAATCATCTAGTCTTTTGGGTTGACCATTGAAAAAGTCTCCAGCGGTTCCTGATACCCTACACTCCGCACCTATTTTGGGAGTTTACAGGATTTCAATAAATCCTGTAAACCCGCGTGGCTACTGAGTTTTTTAATTTTTGACAATCCAATTGGGGCTTGGATTTGATTTGAGTTGCGCCCCAAAACGGTGTTTTTTGGTCAACAAAATGGGCACAAACCTAGTATTCATGGAGTGCGGAATATGGGATATATGAATTGCTAGCTTGTTAACTAGGCGAAGTTATTATCAGTTTCGCATTGCAATGTCAATATATAGTATGTTATTCGTGATGAACATACAATATAAACCGGTGCCCTTGGTTACTAGAAGGATATCATAAAATTCCTAAAATGGGCACTCATAAGGTGCGGAGTATAGGTGATACTATACAACTTGTCCGGATTGCTTCCCCTGTGGTAGGCGCTGTTTCTAACTGCGCCTCGCGGGAGGTTGTGTCATCGGTGCGGTTAGAAACCGCACCTACCGTTAGCTCGACTTTGAACATTTAAGCAGTATAACAGACGGTGTCAATCAAGCGTTGAGGGAATGTAGGGAAGATTTTAACCATCCAATCTTTTTGGTTGACCATTGAAAAAGTCTCCAGCGGTTCCTGATACTATGCAACGTGTCCGGATTGCTTCCCCTATGGTAGGCGCTGTTTCTAACTGCGCCTCGCGGGGGTTGTGTCATCGGTGCGGTTAGAGAGATCTCTATCGCGTGGGATCTACTATCGCACTCCCTATTCGGTCGTTTGATCGCACCTACCGTTGTCGAGCCTATAGCTCGTGACAATAAAAAAGCGCTTATCGATGGTACCGGCTGACGGCTCATCGGTTTAGTTCCGTGTCACCCATGGAAGCCATGACTACAAGTAACGATAAGTAACGATTGTGGTCTATGTTGAGTTGACAATATCGTTCACCTTACGGGTTGGAGTTCACCTAGCCACAAAAACTTCATTTCCAATCCCAGTAGAGGTACTGGATGGGACTTACGCCATTCAGTTTTTAGTCGTGCGATTCATTGCATGTTCGGCTGGAATCGCTATAAAAGGTTGCTATTCTGGAGAATAACCTACGACCCGTAATCAATAACCCCTAAATTATTGAGTTGTTTCAAACAATCGCATGTAATCTTCGAAGGTCTCAGCACGACGAATTTCGATGAGATTATCGCCATCTACGAGGTACTCGGGAGGCCGCATCTTCAGGTTATAGTTGGAACTCATCGCATAGCAGTAAGCTCCGGCGTCATACACAACCAGTCCTATTCCTTCTTGAGGCGTTCGCAGCGAACGATCTTTGCCGAGGAAGTCGGCGGATTCACAAACAGGTCCCACGACATCATACGCTTCAACCTCAGCGTCAACCGGTTCAATGAAACCAATGTGCTGGTAAGTATCGTAAAGGCTTGGTCGGATCAACTCTGCCATGCTCCCATCAGTCACGATAAAATGCTTATTCCCATTGGTCTTCACACCAACCACACGATTGACGAAAACCGCCGTGTTTCCAATGATCGAACGCCCTGGCTCAATGATTAATGCGACATCGCTTGTTAAGAGGTCACGAATCGAACTAATCAAATCGGCAGGCGTGGGTATTTCCTCACCGGTTCGTTCGTAATCAATTCCCAATCCACCGCCGATATTCAAGTATTTTACGTTAAATCCTTGACCGTGGATGACGTCGATGAAATCCATCATCAATTTGGTCGCATCACGGAAAATGCTTGTCTTTTTTATTGTTGAGCCGAGGTGACAGTGCACGCCGACGAGATTAAGACTAGAGTCGTGCTTAATCTGATCTAGAAACCAATGTAGTTTTTCGTTTCGAATGCCAAATTTAGAATTTTTTATCCCGGTTGAAACATAGTGATGCACTTGGGGATCAACATCAGGGTTGATTCGGATCAGCACATTGACCGTTTTCCCGGCAGCCCTAGCCGCTTGCCGGATATGCTTGAAGTCAAATTCACTATCAACATTGATTATCACTCCGTGTTGTGCGGCAAGAATCAACTCAGGCAGCGTCTTACCGTTTCCGTTCAGTACCATCTGCTCCGGATCAAATCCGGCAGCCAGAGCCATTCGTAGCTCATTTCCGCTTACTAACACTGCCCCGCAGCCCAACTCACACAAGTGGCGGAGAATAACTAGATTGTTATTCGCTTTGATGGCATATCCAATAATAGATTCAATCCCTTCCAGTGCCGCTTCATACGCCTTGTAATTTCTCGTGATCTGATCCAGACTGTAAAGATAGAATGGGCTATGTGAAACTTGCTCTTGGATATCCTTGATTTTTAATCCGTCGCAGTAAAGATAATCATCTTTGAAGTGAAAACTCATGTTTGTTGCATTGTTTCCTTTCTATGAAACCTAGGTCTTTTCCCGACACGTGGCACGGCTTTCGGCCCCGATTCTTGCCCAAATACAGTATCGAATGCGCTCGTGTGTAGATATCTGAAATCCGATTGACTGCGACTTATGATGATGCGTTAAACCGAGTAGCTTTCTCACCACCCTATTAATCGGAGTGGAAACGGATCGGAGCTACTCGCTGTGGGCGCTCTTGCAAAATCGTTCAACAAATTGGCTGAAAACAGAGACGGCTTTAGGGAATTGGTCCACTTCCATCCATTCATCAACGGTGTGCGCTTGTAGGATGCTCCCGGGACCAATAACAACCAACTCCATGTGCTGTCCGAACACGGCTCCATCGGTACCGTACGGAACGGTATGAGCATTAGCCTCTCCGGTGATTTCAAGCGCGGCACGTACAACTTCGGATTCACGCGGAGTAACCATTGGCTCGGCGGCGGCGCGGAGCTCAAACTCCAATCCGTGTTTGTCAGCGGACTGGCGCACCCGATGAATCCATTCCTGCGGGTTCTGCCCCGGCATCGGGCGATAATTGATTCTGCATATACTAAACGGAGATGTGATGTTTGGCGCACAATCGCCATTGTCAATCGTGATGTTCCAGTCTGAGAAAGGGGGATCGAATTCATCATTAAAGTATTTGGAGTCCGTCGTCAAGGTATAATAAATGTCCCGCATCTCCACCAGGAACGGTATCAATTTGAGGTTAGCGTTGTCGCCTTCGCCAGTGCTGCTATGCGCAGCCCGCCCGCGCGCAGTGACAACCATCTGAACAATCCCCTTGTGCGCGTGGATAACCCCTAGTAACGTCGGTTCACCCACAACGCCGTAGCGCGGAAATAATCCCTGAAACAGTTCCGACTTATCCGCAACAGCTTGTGCACCGTGAAAGCCAACCTCTTCGTCCGCAGTAACAACCACATAAAGGGGATAGTCCAGGTCCGAGTTTGAAAACTTGGACGCAGTTTCGAGCATACAAGCTACGCTGCCCTTCATGTCGCAACTTCCGCGTCCGTACATCTTGGTTCCCTCGATCCGAGCCTCGAACGCATTCGATTCCCAACCGATTGCGGGCACCGTGTCAATATGTCCGAGGAGCGCAATCCCACGATCTCCCGGGTCGTGATTTCCACCTTTCTTGCCAATCAGATTCACTTTCTGCACGCCGCTTGGATCAACATACTCGACCCACTCAACTTGGCAATCTATCTCCAACATGCGTTCCCTAAGAAACTTCATTACTTCGATATTACTGTTATAACTCACAGTATTGTGTGCGATTAGCTCTACCGTAAGTTCTTTGGCATCCATATTCGCTCCTTCGCCGAGCCGTAATCCCGTATCAAGGGATGGTAATTTATCAGAAATCAAGACCTGTTATTTTCAGGAAAGCATACAGAAGTTAGCGAATGTTGTCAAGGATTATCATTGCACAGTGTATTCGTCCGCCCACAAACAATTTGCGACGGCTAGTAAAATCTCCGATTTCCAGGTGTCAAATTATTCTATGGAAAGGACGGCGTGGTTATGCTAACATGTGTAGCAAGTGCGACTATGAAGGGGACAAAGCAATAGTCCCCGATGGGAGCGACGAGGTTTGAGGCAAATCAACACTCAGGGGCTCAAGCCGATTGAAGCTGTATAGCGCTAAATTGCGTTTGGCAAAGGGGATTAGATATGAGGAGAACTGTTGTGGTATTTCTGAGCGCCGGTTTTGTAGCCGTAATTAGTGTACCCATTGACGGTGCAAATCTATACCTGAATTGAAGTTGAATCAACCGACTTAGGAGGCCTGGAATGGAATATAGTAACTTACCTATCGGAACATCTAACCCCACGTGCTTTGTCATCTTGGTCGACCAATCTTGGTCAATGAGCCAAGATTGGGAGGCCGAAGTTACGAAGACAGAAGCTGCAACACGCGCAGTAAATCGCGTGCTTGAAGAGCTGGTTTTGGCGTGTCGATCGGGGGAGAATGTGAGGAACCGGTGTCACGCCTCTGTCATTGGTTACGGCGAGCAGGTTGAGTGCCTCGTTGATGGCATGATATCGGAGGTTACTAGTTCTCTGATCGAGGTCAGGAAGACCAAAAAACTCATCCCTGACGGGGCAGGTGGTACAATTGAGGTTGAGGTAGAAATGCCGATTTGGCTGGAGCCGCAGGCAGAGAACGGAACGCCGATGGATGAGGCATTTGAACGTGCTGCTGAGACTGTTAAGCAGTGGTGTGCCAAATGGCCGAACGGTTTCCCGCCGAGCGTGATCAACATTACCGACGGAGCCGCTAACGACCCAGTCGAGACGGCAGCCGCTGCCAGAAAGGTCATGGATCTCGGTACGGTAGATGGAAAGGCTTTGGTCTACAATCTTCACGTGACCAACAAAGATAAACCTGGGGTGATTTTGCCACACAACACTTCCGGCTTCGCTGGCGATAGCCTTGCGGAGTTTCTCTTCGGTATCTCAAGTGAAATGCCAGATTCTCTGCGTGAAGAGGCTGTAGCATTGGGCATTCCGGCAGAACCGGGGGCGCGATGTTTTGCATATAATGCCGACGAAGCCTGGATGATCAGGCTCCTTAACTTTGGATCTTTGCAGGTATTGGGCGGCGGACAAAATTGAAGTCCACCTCCTGCTTTAAGAGATGATAAAACTAATCGCAAAATCGTTTTTGACACAAAAAAAGGCAGAAGCTCTAGATGACTGCCAAGACGCGCAGTGCCAGAATGAGAGGATTGGGCGTTTTGCTGTGGCTGATGGTGCCACGCGATCTTTTTTCTCTAAAGAGTGGGCAGAGCTTCTTGTAGAACACTTCTGCGAAACACACAATCCGTTTCCCAATGCGTGCAACTGGAGGGAGTGGTTGAGGCCCATTCAAGTTAGATGGCACGAGAAGATTGTGCAGAAGGTAAGGGCGGTATCGCACTTTTTTCTCGTGAATTCGTTGAACTCAAGAGAACCGGCTGCCTCAACATTCATCGGACTTGAGTTCGACAAAGTTCAAGCCAGATGGCAGGCGATGATTGTGGGAGATAGTTGTCTCTTTCATATAGGTTCTTGCGGATTTAAAAGCTATATGATAGAAGAATCGGTGGATTTCACGAGTCGCCCTGAGGTTTTTGCTAGTTACGAGATGGATAATCATTATGAGCCTGATTTCGTGAGTGATGATGCCAAACCCGGCGACACCTTTATTTTGGCGACTGATGCCTTGGCGAAGTGGATTCTAGAGCATGAGGAACTGGTAAGATGCGAAAAAGCAATCGGGCAGCTCAAACAGATACAAACTGATAATCAATTTCAAGAATTCGTCGACAGTTCCCGCGTCGACGAGGACATCACCTTAGTAAATGATGATGTCACCCTTATGATAATCTCAGTTGAAAAAGATGACGCGCAAGCGAGTCATCAAGAGACTGCAGAATGTCCATCAGTTGAAACATCCGAATTACAGCCAGAATGGCCACCAATTTTATTCTGGACGATGATAGTAGTATTTTTTGGATTACCTATTCTCTTTTATTTGTGTTGGCTGCTGTTTTTTTCTGACAAGGACTAGTGGCCTACCTAGAATCGAGAGTCAATTATGGCTTATCCCAGTCGTGCTGATTATTCACAAGCCGTAGGCAGTTTTCCGCAGGTCAGCATAATTGATGCCACACTCCGGTCCGGTACCCCCGCCCGCGGATCTAACAATTTATTGTTAGTTTATTCCGGTGGATTTTCAAGTGTGTTCCCACTTGTGGTTGGGCCCAACACCTTTGCTTTGCGATGTTGGGTGCGAGACATTGGGGATGCCGAGATTCGGTATCAAGGAATATCCAACTATCTGAAGCAGAAGAACCTACCCTATTTTGTTGAATTTGCCTACATCCGGGAAGGTATTCTGGTAAACGGAACCAAATGGCCTATCACGCGAATGGAATGGGCGGAGGGAGAAACACTCTGTCAATTCATTGAAAACAACTTACATGACGCAGCACTTCTGCGAACTACGGCTGCAGAATTCTTGAACATGGTTGAAACGCTTCATACGCATCAGATATCACACGGCGATCTCCAAGATGGAAACATTCTGCTCAAGCGAAACAACACTGATGTCGAAATCAAACTTATAGACTACGATAGCGTGTTTGTTCCCGCCTTACGAGGATTCCCGGACAGTATAGTCGGGCTTCCGCAATATCAACACCCTTCAAGGACTGCTGGCGGAGGGATTGCGAACGAGAAAGTGGATTACTTCTCTGAACTGGTTATCTATCTCTCTCTACTGGCCGTGGCAGAGAAACCTGCGCTCTGGAGTCAATTTAAGGGGGGAATGGACGGAGCGTTGCTTTTTGTGGCTACAGATTTCAGGAATCCGGCTCAATCTAGTATTTTCCAGGAACTTGAAAGCCTTTCGTCGGATGTTAAGCTATTGGCGTCGAAATTGAAACAGTTCTGTGCCAAGACGTCAATTGACCAACTTGAGCCACTTGAAATGCTGTTGCCACGTACCGATCCGGCCGCCAAGAAAGCTTGCGATCAAGGTCTCATTTTCCTCCATAGTAAGAGATACAATGAAGCCATTGCCGAATTTGAAAAGGCGATACGCATCGACTCAAGTTACAAGGAGGCACATCACCGATTAGGCCTTGCGTACCTGAAAATTGGCAATCTTGCCTCGGCGAAAAGACAGGCAGAAGACACTTTAAAGATTGATGCAAACTATCAGCCTGCTCTCCAACTGTTGGACACCGTCAGACAAATGCTGAGGAACATCAAACCTAATCGATCTGCATCGAAGCCGTCAGGCACCCCGTCTCGTTCTCAGTCTGCTTCTGTGAATAGATCTACCATCAAGCAGTTTTTCGGCGGCCTCATGACGTTTTTTCAGAGTCGTCGGCACTATTTCAATCATCGTACGCTGATTTCTGTGGGTGCTGTTTTTCTGCTTGCTATTGTTTTACTCGTGCGGAGCCCTTGGCAAGATTGTTCACAAATTAATGGCGAAACTAAAATTAAGGGTCCCAATGGCGCGGGAGGGCCCACGAAAACAACCGAGGGCAATGGACGGGATTCACCTAAAACGACTCAAACAGGGACTGGATCGGACGATGAGGGAACCACACCAAGAGGAAGTGACCAAGACAAGGTCATCCCTAGCGAAAATAGTGAGGAAACCGAACCAGACGGCGATCCCCTACGCGAGAGTCAGGTTGTCAACGTATCCATTAACGCCGTTCCATGGGCTAAAGTATCCATAGAGTTACCTGAAAAGACGGGTTTCATAAAACCGCGGAAGGAATATTATGATTTGCCCGCCGACTCAAGCGAGGAAATATCCAACATCACGCCAATCCCAGGCGGGCTGAGAGTGCCTATTGGCACCACAATAATGTTGGAGTATGGCGACAGAAAAATGACTTTCAGTTACAACTCATGGAAAACCAGCAAGACAATTTCGCACGATTTCTTAAAGCCGTGATAGAATTACAGACCAAACTTTCTCAGCAGCGATTAAATGAGGTTTAGGTAATGCTTGGCTGCAAAATAATGCCGTTCGTGAGATTCGCAATCTTGTTACTTTTACTGTTCTGGAGGAACACTCCGGCAAACAGCCTTGAGCCGACATCTATTTCAAAAGAAGCTGAGAATCGCGCGGTCGCAGCCACGGTGAGAATATACGTTAAACAATACTCATGGCAAGATTATACATTCAGAGGCAGCGGATTCTTTGTTGCACCACGCCTGATTGCCACTAACTTTCACGTGATTCAATACGAAGACACAAAAACCGCCTGGTCATATATTGCTTACAGCCACTCGGGAGGCGATCGACCAAGTTCTGTTAAGCGCGTGAAGTTTTCTGATGTTAAGCACGATTTGGCAGTGCTAGAAGTGTCGCGATCCAACGTTAAACCGCTTACGTTTGGCCGAAGCGAAACAGTCGAACGTCTCAATAGAGTGTATGTCGTAGGGTACCCACTGGGACTTGAATGTGGCATCACATCGGGTGAAATTAATAATCCCAAGCAAATGTATGAGGACGTCGAATACATTCGGTTTGATGCAGCGGTTTCTCCCGGGAACAGTGGCGGTCCGGTATTGGACACGCGCGGCGATGTGATAGGCGTTGTAACCAAGGGTTCTTGGATTATTGCTCAGAACATCAATTTCGCTGTTCCCTCAAATCAGCTCTGGTCCCTACTTTATGGACACGGCGTGCGGTTGGCACGTAAGTCCAAACCTGACCCAGACAACGGTGGGAAGACACGTGAGAACGAAGAACGAGCCAAGACTGAAGCAAAGAAAGCCGAAGCTGAAGCAGAGAGAGCCAAAGCAGAAAAAGCTAAGGCTGAAGCAGAAAAAGTCGAAGCTGAAGCAAGAAAAGTCGAAGCTGAAGCAAAAAAAGCCGAGGCTGAGGCAAGAAAGGCCGAAGCGGAGCGTGACAAAGCTGAAATCGAAAAAGTGAAAATGGAGGCGAAGAAAGCCCAAGCCGAACTTGCCAAACCAGAACCGGTGCGGCCCAAAAAGGAAAAAGTAAATGTCTCAAATTCTAAAACGGCCATAATTGATCGACTCCACGCTGCGACCGTACACATCTACGGAAGAGATCGAAATGGAAACGAAGGGCGTTTAGGAAGTGGATTCTTCGTGCGCGAGAATCGGGTGGCAACCGACTTCCACGTCATCCACGGTTCGACCTTGAATGGGGTGAAGCTTGTACGTCAAGCCGCCCAATCCGCGAATGTGCTGCTCGCCGCAAGAGTACTTAAGACGAAAAAAGCACGTCACTTGGCTATACTTCAGGTCGAGACGGCGGATGTTCAGCCGCTACCTATTGCTAACAGCGACAAGATTCAAGAAGATGAAGCAATTCGTGTATTCAGCAATACGTCAGAACCGGAGGGTGAATTCTCCGAAAGAAATATCAGTAGCATTCCTTCTATAAGCGGAGTATTATACTTCGAGTTTGATGCTCCAGTAGAGCCGGGGAGCAGCGGTGGTCCGATCGTAAACAGGAGTGGCGAGGTCGTGGCTGTCACTACGCTAAGAGTTCCTGAATTCTCCGGCACGCTCAATTACGCCGTGCCGTCAAACTATTTGACGGAACTTCTCAACGGAGAGGGAGACAAAATACAGAACGCACCTCCTCTCCCGCTGTCTCCACCTATGGAGCACAGAGTTTCTCTAAAGCTTGTGTCTCCTGCTGAACCCTCGCCGTACGGGGAATGGCTTAAGAGCGGAATTAATCACTATGAACAAGCGAAATATGATAAAGCAATTCGACTCTTGCAGTCTGCCTTGGACGGACTAACTCATCCGAAAAATCGAGCCAAAGCACATATTTACTTAGGGTGTGCCAGAAGGGGCCGCGGGGATTCGCAAGAGAGCATAATCGCCGAATTTAGCGAAGCACTTGCCTACAAGCCCTGTCTAGAATTGCCGCCTAAAGTAGGTCAAAACCACCCGGTTTTCAAACCGTTGCTTGAGAAGACTCGTGAGGATGCTACCGGCACTTTGACGGTAAATGCTTCGCCGCCAGAAACCCAAATCTGGATTTATGGAGGCGAGTCAAAACAGGAACATCCGTATGTCGGAACTGTGGCCCTCCGTCTATTCAAGGGTGATTACACCGTGAAATGTAGTCTTGAGGAATCAACTCTCAGGGAGGCAAATACTAATGTGAAGACTATACGCATCGAGCCCGGCGTCCACTATATACTTGATCGTGAGTTAACGAGAATGCCTTCTACGAGCCGAGAACTTACCTTGGAGCTAGACCGTATGGTAAAACCACAGCAGGTAGAGGTCCACTACGAAATATATGGCCCTATCGGTGTTGAATTGGATCGGGGCGTAAAACTGATGCAGTTGCAGGGGGAAAAACCTGACTTAGGTACGTGGGTCTATTCCGTGAAGTGGCCTCCGTCTACTCCTGCAGGTAGATTAGTCTATCGAATTAAAGTTGATGGGAAGGATATACTCCCAATTCCGCCCCCCGAAATCGTCATTCTGGAACCGCCGACCGATGCTTGGGTCTATATCAATCAAGCTTTTGACCTCAAAGCCAGGGTCACAAGCGACATCCAACTTACGGAAGTTCTCGTTCATTACAGCGATGCATCGAAGAAACTTCGGAAAATGGACACTCCGGATACCTACATCGGCACAGTTACGGCGAGAGACAAGCGGAAAGCGGGCACTATCTGGTATTTTGTCACGGCGAAGAATCAAGAAGGAAAGATATCACGGTCGGAGGTTAGATTAGTTGAAATCAGGCGGCCAGACGATGACACCGATACAGATTCTGTTCCTCCTCCCGAAATTACCGTCTTGGCGCCGCGTGGCTCCGCAGTGTTGCCAATCAATAAACCAATTGAGGTCAAAGCGGAGGTGAGGTCTAGCGCTCCCGTCAAGAAGGTTCGTGTTTATTATGATTTCCCGAGAAAACAACTTTCTGAAACCTCACTATTCATGATACTTGAAAACAAATCGTCAGACACGTACATCGGGAAGATTCCGAGGGAGCGCACCCGGGAACAGGGCTATATCTGGTATTTTGTCATGGCGAGCACTGAAAATGGATTGAAATTAAAATCGGAAGATAGAGTCGTCGAAGTCAAAGAGCCGACGACCCGGATGCACCAAGGGGTATGGGCGAGTCATTCGTGGTCTAGTTACGTCCAAAACAATCCTCCCCTGAACTCCGATTGGGCGCGGGGGGATGTCGTTAGTCTCGCCTATTTGAGCGAAGGCAAAGGTTTTCAGACGCTCGGCGCCCGATGGGACTTCCCATACGAGAACTCCGTCCACACAAGCGCGGCAATACAATGGGGACCTCCGCTTAAAGATAGCCATATCGCGTTCGCAATCCTCGCCGGTGTCGCAGGCTACCGGAGTTCGGACTCCGATCTCGTGCAAAACTCGAATAGGCCGACGCAACTTACACCTCTTGTCGGTGGCAGTTTGAAGTTATATCCGCTGGATAGAGTCGTGGTTGACGTGACGGGTTCGATAAAACTTCGATCTGAAAACAGTGCTTCCGACAGAAGTTCCAGCTTTACAAAGGAATATCTTCATCATTATGAGATGGGAATCCGTCTTTACATAAGCCCTACGCTGAATCTAAAAGCCGGGTATGGCGAATGGCGTATCGGTGAGTACAACAATACCAGCGTGCAAATTGGGCTTGGATCTACATTCTAAGGCTAAACATTCCAACCAACTAGGAGCATTAACAGAATAATCACCATTTTGAGGTCACGTTTACATGAACCTATTAAAAGTGGGTATTCCGAAAGGAACACTGCAGGAATCTACCCTCAAATTTTTCAAAAAAGCAGGCTACACCATAAACATCAGCAGCAGATCCTATTATCCGAGTATCGACGACCACGAGATTGAGACCATGTTACTGCGGCCGCAGGATATGGCGCTCTATGTTGAACGGGGAGTGATCGACATGGGACTCGCCGGGAGTGATTGGGTGCGTGAGTGCAAGGCGGATGTGCTAGAAGTTGGCTCGCTCACCTACAGCAAACAGACAAACCGTCCGGCGCGTTGGGTGTTAGCGGTCGCGGAAGACTCTCCAATCAAATCGGTTGCAGACCTCGACGGGAAGGTTGTTTTTACGGAGTTGATTGAAGCAACGAAGAGCTACCTTGCCGACAACGGTGTGAACGCGACGGTTAAGTTCTCTCACGGTGCGACAGAGGTCAAGATTCCTCACCTTTGTGACGCCATTGTGGAAATTACCGAGACAGGAAGTTCGTTGAAAGCCAATCGATTGAGAATTGTCGATGTTGTCATGGAATCCGTGACAACGCTCGTAGTCAACGAAGAGAGTTGGGCGAAGGAGTGGAAGCGCACAAAAATCGAGAATCTGTATCTGTTACTGTCAGGCGCCTTGGCAGCGGAGGAGAAAGTCGGACTAAAAATGAACATTTCAGACGAAAACCTGAAATCCGTGTTGGCAATCTTGCCAGCCATGAAAAAGCCGACAATCTCTTCGCTTAGCGAGGATGGTTGGCGTGCGGTTGAAACAATTATCGATGAGCATATCGTGCGAGATCTCATCCCGGAATTGAAGCGCGTGGGCGCGGAAGGAATAATCGAATACCCGCTAAATAAGGTCATACCCTAGCACGCGCCGCGCGTGAACACTTCTGCTAGGAACTATAGACAACCCGAATACAGACATTGAGCATAAGGAGTTGAAATGAACGTAATCGTTGAAGTCGGTGATTTCAAATCGGCAGCAGTTGATGCCCTCGTCATCGGTGTTTTTGAGGACGAAGAGTCTGGGAGAAGCGGAATAGTCCGGATGGTAGACGAAGTATTGGATGGCGCACTTCGCAGGTTGGTTGATTTGGGAGATTTTGCGGGCAAACACAAACAAACGACTATTCTCTATACAAACGATGCCATCGCGGCACCTCGGCTCGCCCTTGTCGGCATGGGCAAGTCGGATGAATTTAATACCGAAAAAGCACGTGAAGCCGCCGGTGAAATTTCCTGTCAGCTCCGAGATCTTGGTGTAAAGACGATTGCAATCCCGACGCCGTCGGACGCGCCGCCAGATATGATTCAAGCGGCAACCGAGGGAAGTCTTCTTGCACTATACCAATTCAATCAACATAAAACAGAAGGGCTGGACGAAGTCAAAGAACTTGACACCATCACATTTCTTATTTCAGATGAGGAAGGTAGATCGACTCTGGAGGAAGCTGTAATACTCGGCAGCGCCATCGCACGTGGGACGACACTTGCCCGCGATTTGAGCAATCAACCGGGAAATCAACTGACGCCGACCATCTTGGCTAAGAAAGCACAGGAGGTCGCGGAGGCGACAGGACTGAAATGCGAGGTTTTCGATTTGGCGGAGTTAAAAGAAAAAGGGTTTGGAACATTGGTCGCGGTTGCTCAAGGGAGCCAGGAAGAACCCACGTTCATCACGCTAGAGTATATTCCCGGAGGTGACCAGCGCGAAACAGTCGTGTTTGTGGGGAAAGGGATCACGTTCGACACCGGCGGCATCTCGCTGAAGCCGGGAAAAGGCATGGAGGAGATGAAGCACGATATGTCGGGGGCTGCGGCAGTCCTCGGTGCGATGCAGGTCATCGGTAATATCAAGCCAAATCTACACGTTGTTGGCTTGATTGCCGCAAGTGAGAATATGCCGAGTGGTACTGCAATTAAGCCCGGAGATGTCGTCACCTCTTATAGTGGCAAAACGGTTGAAATTATCAATACCGATGCGGAGGGGCGGTTGGTTCTCGCCGATGCCTTGGGCTATGCGGCACGTTATAAGCCACAAGCTGTGGTTGACCTTGCTACGTTGACGGGAGCGGTTATCGTAGCGTTAGGGAATTTCACGGCGGGGATGATGGGAACGAATCAGGACGTGATGAATCGCCTCCAAGCTGCCGGAGAAAAAACACACGAGCGGGTATGGCAATTGCCGCTGTGGGATGACTACGACGAGCAAATCAAGAGCGACACTGCAGACGTGAAGAATGTCGGCGACGGAACCGCGGGCACAATCGCAGGCGCGGTGTTCTTGAAGAAGTTCGCAGAAGGTTACCCTTGGGTTCACCTTGACATCGCCGGCACCGCATGGGATATGAAGGGTTCGTCGTATGTGCCCAAAACAGCGTCGGGGTTCGGCGTGCGTCTCCTGGTGCAACTCGCTCAGGATTGGGGGACGGAATCATGATTTGGTCGAAACATTCTCGAATCATGGGCACCGTAAGGCGTCAAAATGCGCAGAAGAGATATTAATTCCCAACATGGCACCGTGGAGGAATCTTGTTAAGGCAACAGATCTTGTGCGTCGTGTTCATCATACTGTTGAACGGCTGCGGAGGCGCGGAACAGAAACAGTTAAATGTTTTCGCTTGGGCGAACTATGTCAGCAACGAGCTTCGATCTAACTTTGAAAAGGAGTTCGGCGTGCGCGTGGTTGTTGATACTTTTGCGAGCAACGAGGACCTTTTGACCAAGTTGCAGTCGGGAGCGTCAGGTTACGATATTATCATGCCGTCTGATTTCATGGTCGGGGTTATGGTCAAGCAAAACCTGTTGGCAGAATTAGATCGCAACAACATTCCGAACTTCAAGAATATCAGCCCACAGTTCTTGGGAAAATATTTCGATTCGGAAAACCTCTATTCAATTCCCTACACGTGGGGCACGGCGGGGATTGTCTATGATTCATCAAAGGTGAAGCCGCCTCCCGACAGTTGGTCGGTTCTATGGGAAGAGAGGTACAGCGGCAGTTTTAGCATGCTCAACGATCAGCGCGAAGTCATTGGCGCTGCGCTGAGGTTGTTGGGGTATTCCGTCAACACGACTAATCCTGAGGAATTAGAGGCTGCGAAGCAGATATTAATTGAGCAGAAACCGCTTGTGAAACTTTACAGGAGCGAGGCGGATGAGATTCTCAGTTCCGGTGATGTTGACATGGCGCACTGCTGGAGCGGCGACGCCTTCCGTGCTGCCGAGAATCGACCCAGCTTAAAATATGTCATTCCCAAAGAGGGATCGACTCAATTCATCGACACGGTGTGCATTCCTGCTTCCGCACCTCATAAAGGGTTAGCTGAGAAATTCATTGATTATCTTCTTCGACCTGAAGTCAACGCAAAAATTACGAATTTCACCAAGTACGGTACATGTGTCGGCGCCGCTAAGAATTACGTGTCAGAAAAATTGCGGGTTGAGCCGGGCATTTATCCGTCCGACGAAGTGTTAGGCAAGATGGAATCGCTAATCGATCTAAAGGATTTCGCTGTCCAATACAATCGTGCTTGGGAGGAAATTAAAGCGCAGTAAGTACCTCCTTAATGCAGTATCATATCTACTTTCGAATTAGCCGTGGCGGAATCGGCATCCCCTATGAGTTGGCGAAAACAGAATTTTTGGCGGTTTTCGGAGGCTTCGGCTTGGAAATCACAAGCGAGTCTTGGGCACGCCGACACATGCAGATTGAACTCGATCTCACGCCCATTGACGTCAGATGCGACGCGATAAATCTCGGCTACACAGAAGCTATCCTCCATCTGCACTCGGAACCCTACCGCGGCGAAGCGCTATCCCCGATTGAACGGGGAAGATGGCATGTCGGTTGGGTACGCCGACGCGAACAGAAGGTGTACCAGACAGAGGTGTACGTTCAAGATGCCGAAGCGCTCTTGACATACGCGCCGGATAGACGCGAGTTTCAGATAGAGCAGGCGGGCGAAAAACGGAAGGCATTTGGACATCATGCGCACCGAGCCGTGTCTGTTCTGGACGTACGATTTCTCTACAACATGGCTAAGCCGTCACCAGTCAATCTAATCCTAGATCCCTTCGCAGGATACGGCGGCATCGTCTTTGAAGGTAGGCGCCGCGGTTTCTCAATAGTTGCTTCGGATATTGATTGCAGTCTGTCCCCAGGGCTTTCAACACTTACACCAAGCGCCTATTTTGTTGCTGACGCACGTTCTCTGCCACTGGCTGCACATAGTATTGACTTGATTATCACAGAGCCTCCATTTCGTACTTCTCACCGGCAAGCGGTTATGGACTCAATTTCGGAACTATATCGTGTACTTAAACCGGGCGGACGAATGGTACTTCTAGTTTCCACAGACATGTGCGAAGAAGTCTATACATCGTTTGAGAAACTTGGCGAAAAAGTCGACGATCTCGGTGTCATTCCGCGAGGAGGAGGGTTAAAATGTCCGGTACTGGAAGTTGAAAGTGTCCGTAAGAGTGTAAGGACAACCACAGGTGTTGACTCCGGATGAATAGGGCAGCCACAAAGGGTGCTTCTACCCCCTAGAATCGAGTGTGATTGCGCCATCGCTATGCAAAAAATAAGAATTGACATGAAAATCCTATCTTGGTATAATGGTTACCCCTTTAGATCGCAGTCGCTTAAGAACAAATCTTTCCATTTTTTTTGAACGGTTTTTATGGTTCAGGTGTCTAAACTTCATGAATTGAGAGCAGTAATCTTTTGTTATGGGAGCATTTCTAGTGGAGCGTACTGAAGCCCTGCTCGTCGCCGACCTCCTTGATGGAGATACAACAGCGTTAGCCTCCATAGTAGAGAAGTATGGCAAGTTGGTGTACCGGCTCGCGATTCAAATTACCAAGAATCATGAGGACGCGAACGATGTCATGCAGGAAACCTTTCTGAAGGTGTACGAATCTATCGGAACTTTCCGAAAGGAGTCAGCGTTTGAAACATGGCTCTATCGCATCATTGTAAATCAAGCATTGAATCTGGTTAAACGCCGAGAACGACGCCGCGAATTCTCGCTTTCAGATGGGAATTCAACCGATATCCGCTTCAATCTTCGGGGAAACGGACACCCCGGCGACAGTCCTCACGCGGATGTGGAAAGGAAGGAACTTCAGAAGTGGGTGACCCAAGCTGTAGATAGTTTGTCAGCCAAGCATCGTACAGTCGTAATCCTCCACGAATTTGAAGGTTTGACTCATCCTCAGATTGCCACGATTCTTAGCTGCTCCGAGGGCACGGTTCGTTCCCGCTTACACTATGCACGCCGCAAACTCCGCGATCTGCTGAGACCCTATGTAGATGGTGTCAATCGCCCACTCGAAAAAGAGAGGGATTAAAAAGATGAGATTACAGTGTCGCTCTATCCAACATTATCTGTCCGATTATATTGACTACGGACTATCCGAGCGTCAGAACGTCATCGTGAAAAATCATTTGCGGCGTTGTCTAGCTTGTCAACAGGAGTTGGAATCGCTAAGACGCACTACAGGGTTGTTGAGTTTCTATATTGAACCTGAACCTCCGGCGGGTTATCACGACCGATTCTGGCGCGAGCTTGAGCTAACAATTGAACAAAGGGAACCCCGGCCGATGTGGTGCGGTGGAATCGCGCTGTGGCGTAGTGTTTCCGGAATGGGACAAGATTTACTCGATCAACTAGCTAATTCTTGTCGAGCACTTATTGATGCACCTAGCCAATGGCTGCTCAGATGGGGTAGATTAGTTCCAATCTACAGTTTCATCTTCATCATCATGTCAAGTATCTTTGTTGCCACTCAGTTAATGCAGTCTCCGGAGGAAAGCAAAAGGGCAGGAGCAAACCAGATACGTAGCCCCTTGGACGAGTACCCGATCCGATTGGTCCGCGCCCAAGAAAGTCGGGAGTTGGTTACAAAGCGTGAAAAGGTCCTAGGTCTTCCTCAAGAACTATCCGGTCAACAGCACCACACCCCCCAAAAGGTAAGTCATCAACTAGAGATAATGGAGCTGCCCGACCAAGATTGGGACAGCTATGGTCGCACGCCTGTTGCCAGAAACGGTGAAATGCCTCGTGGACATACAGATGATAGCGATGTGTTTCCCGACCTAATTGCTTTCGCACAATTGTCGGCTCCTGATTCAGCCCTTACCACGCGAGAGTTTTCCGGCGAGGTCGCAATTAACTCTCCCTTTCCAGAGAAGTTTGAACGAGAAGGTCGCCAATCGAATTCATCTCTACGAGTATTGAAAGATGTAGCCGTCCGTGATCTGTCACTCACGGAGATTTACGATTCTGTTAAGCTCTAACAGTATTTGTCATATCAACGTATTGAAAGTCTGAGTTACTCAATTTACATACCAAAAGGAGATTACAATGGATCCGAAACTGTTAGGTGCCTTAGGCGGAATTGCTCTTGTTGCTATTTTGCTCTGGCCCTCTGGTAGTTCTAAACGTGTTGAACGCCTTTACAATGAAGGCGAACAACTCTATGGTCAATCCGAGTATGAAGAGGCTGTTTCCAAGTACACCGAAGCCCTTGAAGAATCGACGGAATGGGGCGTTAAGACGGAGGTTATTGATAAAGATTTTCCGACCTTGGCGAAATACAAAATCGCTGTATGCTACTCAAAACTAGCTGAACAGACGGAAGACGTTAGTTACTACGACAAAGCCCTTGAGAATATTGAAGAGGTAGCCCCCACGGCGACTGTCCCAAAGCATTTAGAGGGGTTGACTTATTTATGGGGACATGTCCTATACAAGCAGGAAAAATATGAACTTGCAGAGCCAAAGTTTCAAGCGCTGATTAATAACTATCCCAACAGTCTTTTTGTTGAGAACGCTTGGTACGCGATTGGGCAGCTAAACTACAAGTTGGAGAACTACGAGGATTCCCGAGGTGCATTCAAGCATGTCGTTGATGAGTTCCCGAATTCCGTTTTTAGAGATGACGCACAGCATCTCATCGCTCAAGGATTCCTGAATGAGAAGAACTACGAGCAAGCTTCTGCCGAATTTGATAAGCTGGCAACTGAAGACTATAAGAATTACGTAGACCTGCAAGCAGAAGCTATGTACAAAGCCGCGTACTGTATGAACCAACTCGGGCGTGATGATGATGCAATTGGACGGTACACTAACTTCATCACTAAATTTCCCAACAGCCAGTATGTCACGGCTGCATATTTTGATCAAGGTGCAATCTACTCTAAACAGAAAGATTACGAAAATGCTCGAATAAATTATGAGTTGGCATTGCAAAACACTGAAGACCGCGGCCTGCAAGCGGAGATTAAGTCCGCCATTGGCCGAACATACTACGACCAAGAGGACTATGAAAATGCGGTTGTAGCTTATAATGAGCTTCTCGAAGAATATCCGGAAAGCGAATTCATCGCGGAAGCTAGACTTGGAATCGCAGATAGCTACTACAAACTTTCAAATTGGAGCGCCGCGGCTGCCGGATATGAGTTAGTAATCACTGAGCATCCGGATCAACTTGATTTCATTCCCTACTGTTCCTACCAAATTGGTGGAGCATATTATGAGATTGGCAGTAATCTGATGAAGAGTGGTGATGATGCACAAGCTGCCGAGAATCTGGAGAACGCTCTGAAATGGTATCAGAAGACGATTGATGACTATCCTACTGACCCAGTTGCGCCTCATGCGCTCTATGGCGCCATTTGGGCATTGAATGATCTCAATCGCAAAGAGGAACTTGAAGCTATTGCACAAAAGTTTATTGAACAGAATCGAGCAGACCCGGAGTTGGATATCTTCGCGGCAGAAGTCCAATTAAAGTTCGCTGATATAAAGTTTAATGATTTCAAGCGGTACGAAGAAGCTGCCGAAGAGTACGCAAAGGTGTGGGCATATCCACCACTTCCCAAGTTCCATCGCCTAAAATTAATCGGAAAATTCCAGGAAGGGCAGGCATTCTACAAGGCGGCATTGCCAGCGGATTTTCATGAAGGCGACACCACTGAAGGCGTTACCTTTAAGACCGACCTTGTAGAGAAATCAGTTAAGGCGTATGAAGACGCGGTAAATGCGTTCAAGGATAGCGTTTTTCTCATAGGCGTGGAGGATGGACGCTATGACGACTTCGCCGAACGTGGCGAGCAGGTTGAAGCCTGTACGATGAATCAGGCCTTGGCATGCGAAAAGCTCGGCGACTGGGGTAAGGCACGTGAACTCTATGCCGCAATTTCTGATTCGAGTGGAAATTATGAGCAGGCGCAACTGCTTATCGCGCAAAGCCATATTAAAGAAGGGAATCCTAGCGCAGCTATCGATATCTATAACTCAATAATGGATATCCTGAGTCCGGATAACCGTTCCCTTGCTGAAATCAAACTGGCTGACCTGCTGCGAGCTGAAGAACGGTTTGCTGAAGCGGCAGAACGGTATACGAATGTCATCGCTGACAATCCGTCCGGTGAATATGCGGACGATGCGCAATACTTGGTTGGGCTTTGCTACTATAAGGCGGCTGCAGACGATCCTGCTCTCTTGGATAACTCAGTTGTTGCCTTTGAGAAGATGATTGCCGACTATGGCGATAGTCCAAATGCGATTGAGGCGTATTACGGACTGGCGCTTGCTTACCGCGATATAGCATTGAAGAGAGGCGATGCCTCCCAATGGCCAAATGTGTTGTCTACCGTGGATCGCGCCAACGAAAAATACGCGGATAGTCAGGACGGTACCATTCGGAAGACGCTGGGCCACATTGACTTGGTTAAAGCGACGGCAATCGAAAAGCAGGGGATTGAATCTGATGAGCAGATGAAAGACCTTGTTGCGAGTCTCAAGCGTATCGTAAACAATGACGCTGCCCCACAAGATGCGCGTACTCGTGCGCAGTTGAAAATTGGACATCTATACTACGGCGCCAAAGATTACGCTAGCGCGTTAACCGAATACCAGACGTTCGTTCAGATGTTTTCCGACGCTGGTGAACTCGTCACAAATGCTTTGTACCAAGCTGCGGTCTGCCACTATCAGCAAGCGGAGGCTGCTACTGATGAGGCAACCAAACAGTTGGCATATCAGAATGCTGCCACTACAGCATCTAAAGTGATTGAAAGAAGCTCAGAAGTCAACGATCGGATTAGCGCTTCGTATACGATGGGTCTTGCGCGGTTGGGCGTGAACGATAACAAAGGCGCCGTTGAAGCCTTTCGACAAACCACATCCTATGAAGGACAGACCGAGGATAAAGCGCGCCAAAATCTTATCTCTCAAGCCCACTCCCGCTTGGCAGAGTTGAATACCACCATAGGAGATTATTCAGCATCCGTCCAAGAATATCAATACATCATTGAGCATTCAGAAGATGAGGATTTGAAAGGCCGGTCATACTTTGCAATGGCTTATGTCCTTGACGACCAACTGAAACAGTATGACGATGCTTTGCTAGGATATCAGAATGCTATTCAACTAGCGAAAGATCCAGTTGTTCAGGCACAATCGTACTATCGGTCAGGCTTAATTTATCAGGAAAAACTGAAAGAGTTGGATAAGGCCGTTGACATGTACGAGGCGCTCGTGAAGAATCATTCTGCGTCCACCAATTCCAACATTAACGCGATGGTGGCTGATGCAGGATTGCGAAAATCGGATCTATACGCGAAACTCGGGCGCTTGGACTATGCTATTTCTGACGCAATGGAAACCTGGAAGCGAACGGATGAAAATCCAAATTCAACAGTCCCGCAAAGGGTTTCAGCGCAATACAATTTGGGATTCCTGTACTTTGATAAGGCGCAAAGTCTATTCTCCAATGCTCCAGGAACCGACTTGAAGCCGTACATTGATGCAAGTCGACAGTCTGCGAACGCCTATTTTGCGGTGAGTAAGGCTGCCCAACCGATTGAGAAAGCGGACAAGAATACGGTGATTCCGTACGTTCAAAATTCGCTATTCCAAGCTGGACAACTCTTCTACTCACTTGGTTCAGGGATTAAACTCCCAGAAGATTTGCATAACAGTCTTCCCCCGTTGATGCAGTTCGTAGAGTATGCAGACAAAGGGATTTTTCCGGCGTCGGAGGATCTGTCCGCAAACCTTGAGACCGCATTAACCTACACCGGATCCGCTTACTTTGAGCTAGGTAGATTGCAGCTTGGCATTGATAGCACGCTTTCGGAGGCAGCGGTTGAGTTTTTCTTGAAGGCGGGCGTAGCGTTCAAGAATCTCGTTAAACGTTTCCCAACCGCGAAAGATTCTCCGCTGTGGCAGTATCAGGCGGGAGAATCGTACTACGCGGCTGAACAATATGAAACTGCTATCGCGGAGTACCGAAAGGTAAGAACTATCAATCCGAAACATGAGAGCGCCCCTGAGGCACTGTATGCAATGGCTACTTGCTATAACGGTCTCGCCGTTATAGCAGAGCTGGCGAACGATCCAGTTGCGGAGGATGAGTGGCACGCACGGTTGTATGAGGTCAACGAGATGCTTGTGCAGAATTACCCAAGCAGTCCTTATACGGCTGATGCCCTCATCAATTTGGGTAACAGGTATTTCAACGATGGATCTGCACAAGACCTTGACAAAGTGGAGCGCATACGTCTGTACAAACTGGCAATCAAGTACTATCAACAAGCAATTGATACACCGGGCATTAGTGCCGGTTCCAAAAGCACAGCCAAAGCTTATTTGAAAGACACGTTGGCCGCACTGGCTGCTGATGTCTATATTCAAGTTACGTCGAATTTCGACAGGGCTAAATTTGCTGAAAAAGACATACAAAAAGCCGCAATTGAGAGCGTTATTGTTGAATTCCAAGATGTTCTCAAGGCTTATGCCAACACCAAGTATTCAGATCTCTCTTTGGTGCAGATCGGTGAAGCGTATATGATACTGGCAGACAAAGAGGATGAATATTGGAACGATGCGCTTGATTACTTCGATAAACTCTGGGTGAAGTATACAGATGAACCGCCTGTGGATGCGCAAGTCGCTAAAGCGTTGCGATATGCACAGAGCCAGGTTGCAATGATTACCACCTTCATGAAATCAAACAACATCCACCGCCGCGCCACCAGTGGAGGTGAATAGTTTCGATCGTTTGCCATAGAAGGTGGTAAAGTGCAATGCTGTAAGGAACGCAAATCTGCGTTCCTTACAGTGCGTGCGATAGCTCACCGGAGTCCGATTTTGGATTGTCGGGTTCGGGAGAGTTTCTCACAGATGCGCATGAGTCAACCAACTCATCTATGATATGTATCCGCTTTGACAATAGTGGTCGATAGTGAAAGTCCACGAGAGATGTTTCCCACCTTTATTATGGTCAAAGCCCTGCGTTACCTGAGGTTGCTTTGATACACGCCACCGTGCCGTGTGATACGGCTCTTCTCGCCTGACCTCTAATTTTTCCACGCCAACCGGCGTAGATACTTCCACAAGCAAAGAAGCTTACACTTAAGCCTGAAGTTGTAGATGGTGCTAACGAGACTTCGGCAGCATGCTAGACGAAATCTCACATCACTGTTCCACGGATTACGTTTGAGGAATTGAAGAACATCGTATTGGCAGGCCACTGCGTTGCCGCAATTCGATCGGAGGCTGGCAGTCAGTAGAGATATTGACGCGCGTAAAGGATTGGGAAGCTACGGCGCCGCTTGCCGAACATGGCATCTACCGATGAAGATCCAAGGTCGTGATGTCACAAGGAGTTGGGAAGCGCACACATACGCATTGGTAGAATAGCCTCCCGAAATAGTACACGGCAAAGGCCACGAATTTCGTGTTTCCAAATCTCAAGTTTTCCTTCGGTGAAATCTCGGCACTATGCTGTGCCTTTGTCTGGGCAGGCAGCAATCTCATCCTTCAAACGCAGTCCCGGAAACTTCCGTTGCTTCTCATGAATGTGGCTCGCTGTGCGGCGGGGACACTTCTTTTCTGGGCGATGCTCCCTTTTGAGGATCCACTTACCGCATACCAACAGGTGCCTGCACGCGAGTGGGCGGCAGTATTTGGCTCAATGGTGGTTGGCGTGTGCATCGGTGACACAATATTTCTTCTTGCAATTAGAGAGATTGGCGCCTCACACGCTTCGGCAGTGGGAGGCCTCCAGCCGTTAACAACACTGTTTTTCGAATGGATGTTGCTCAGGTCACCGCTCAGTTGGAGTCTGTTTGTTGGAAGTTGCTTCGTTGTCCTAGGAGTGATCTGTTTGTCGCGAGCGCCTCGGCAAACCTCGCATGCTTCCCACATGCCCCAAGCCAAGAGGTTCGCAATCGGAATACCGCTTGCCCTGTTGACTGCGCTACTCTGGGGATTAAGCACAGTTCTCCTCAAAGCTGGACTTAACCATCTTACGCCAATTCAGGTCAACAGCGCTCGTCTGCCGTTCGTCACAATTATCCTCTACACGACATGGGCTTTCAGTGGGAAGAAGGCCAAGAAAATGAGTATGTCAGCACTACTGTTGATTGCCAGTACCGGGTTATTCAGCATGGGACTCGGATCGTTGCTTTATTTGATTGCTCTCGCCAGAATCGGGCCTTCTAAAACTTCCACGCTGATATCAACGTCACCTGTCTTTAGCTTGATTATGGCATTAGTCTTTCTGAAAGAGAAGATTAGCCTCCGGCTCGCGTTGGGTGTAGGATTCTGTATTGCTGGAGTATGGTGGGTTTCAATATGAATCTAGTACCAGATGTTTCCACAGACTTCAGAGTTCGTTTTTTCTTGTTCATTACTTCAGATCGTAGTATACTTCATACAATGTTGATATCAGCAGGCTTTCCCGCAATTTTTCGAACTGATTGTATGGTTAACAAATATTTTTTATTGGGCACAAACAGACAAACCACCAGCATCTTAGAGCCTGAATGAATTATCGGTGGCAATGCCATTTCTGGTCATTTGTAAAACGGTTTTTCATGTTTTCATAGTTGGCAGCTACATACCAGTGCGATAGAAATCTTTTCACCTCCGCCGATGTCACAAACCTAAATAGGTACTAACGGTTAGGTGCGATCAAGTGACCGAATAGGATCAAACGACCGAATAGGGAGTGCGATAGCAGATCCCACGCGATAGAGATCCCTCTAACCGCACCGATGACACAACCCCCGGCGAGGCGCAGTTAGAAACAGCGCCTACCACAGGGGAAGCAATCCGGACAGGTTGCATAGTATCAGGAACCGCTGGAGACTGTTTCAATGGTCAACCAAAAAGACTAGATGATTAAAATCTTCTCTACATTCCCTCAACGCTTGATTGACACCGTTTGTTGCCTCGCTCAGATGTACAAAGTCGAGCTAACGGTAGGTGCGGTTTCTAACCGCACCGATGACACAACCCCCCCGCGAGGCGCAGTTAGAAACAGCGCCTTCCACAGGGGAAGCAATCCGGACAAGGTGCATAGTATCAGGAACCGCTGGAGACTGTTTCAATGGTCAACCCAAAAGACTAGATGATTAAAATCTTCTCTACATTCCCTCAACGCTTGATTGACACCGTTTGTTGCCTCGCTCAAATGTACAAAGTCGAGCTAACGGTAGGTGCGGTTTCTAACCGCACCGATGGCACAACCCCCGCGAAGCGCAGTTAGAAACAGCGCCTACCACAGGGGAAGCAATCCGGACAAGTTGCATAGTATCAGGAACCGCTGGAGACTGTTTCAACGGTCAACCCAAAAGACTAGATGATTAAAATCTTCTCTACATTCCCTCAACGCTTGATTGACACCGTTTGTTGCCTCGCTCAAATATACAAAGTCGAGCTAACGGTAGGTGCGGTTTCTAACCGCACCGATGGCACAACCCCCGCGAAGCGCAGTTAGAAACAGCGCCTACCACAGGGGAAGCAATCCGGACAAGTTGCATAGTATCAGGAACCGCTGGAGACTGTTTCAACGGTCAACCCAAAAGACTAGATGATTAAAATCTTCTCTACATTCCCTCAACGCTTGATTGACACCGTTTGTTGTCTCGCTCAAATATACAAAGTCGAGCTAACGGTAGGTGCGGTTTCTAACCGCACCGATGGCACAACCCCCGCGAGGCGCAGTTAGAAACAGCGCCTACCACAGGGGAAGCAATCCGGACAAGTTGCATAGTATCAGGAACCGCTGGAGACTGTTTCAACGGTCAACCCAAAAGACTAGATGATTAAAATCTTCTCTACATTCCCTCAACGCTTGATTGACACCGTTTGTTGCCTCGCTCAAATGTACAAAGTCGAGCTTAGCGAAGGAAACTATGAAAATTGACCGCAGAAACGTTCGCCCGAGTTCAAGTCGAAATCACGTTTTTCCAAGGAACTCAGTTGCTTTGCACAAATCTTTATCATGAGTCACGGATAGGTTCCAAGATGGCGTGCCTTCAACCTCATGATTTGTAACATTTGACCCGCTATTTTGCTAACCTTCAATCGGGTTGGTCCAGGACCGGTGGAAGGATGTCTTGATAGTGTGATTTTCGGTGTTTCTTAGGTGACCATTCTCATTCCGATTCAATACTAATCGCACTATCCGGAGAATAAGGAGAATCTATTCATGAGTGAATTTCGAGGCGTATTTCCTGCGGTTGCAACCCCCATGACACCCGCGGGAAAGTTGAACGAAGCCGCGTTCCGCCAGATGATTGAATTTAACATCCAGGCCGGAGTTGACGGTTTCTGGGTTGCTGGGGGTAGTGGTGAAAGCGTTCTGCTTGATGATGAGGAAAATAGTCACATTGCAGAAGTGGTATCCGACCAGAACCAAGGCAGAATCAAGAACATCATGCACGTCGGTGCGCCGACCACCGCGCGAGCCGCCAAGATGGCAGAACACGCCGCTCGTGCCGGTGTAGAAGCCATCTGCTGCGTCCCTCCATTCTTCTACAGACGTCCACACGCGGAGATTGTGGAGCATTACCGGATCGTCGGTGCAGCCGCTGATCTCCCGCTATTTGTGTATAATCTTCCTAATGCAACGGGGGTTGAAATAACTCCGGACCTAATGAAGCGAATTCAGGATAGCGTACCACAACTCGCAGGGCTAAAACATTCATCTATCAACTTTTATAATGTCCGTGCCTTCGTCCGAATGGAGCTTTTCTGCTTAATCGGAAACTCACGACTGATGTTGCCTGCGCTAACGATAGGAGCGGCTGGTTGCGTGGATGGTCCTCCAAGTCTCGCACCTGAAATATGGGTGGAAATCTGGCAAGCATATCAGGCTGGCAACTTGAAACGTGCTGAAGCAGCTCAAGAAAGAGGAAGTGCACTGGCTGATGCGCTTTTTTCATGCGGTGAGTTCCATGCGGTTCTCAAAGCTACACTCGCTGAACGACTTGGAATAGACTGTGGTTCACCCCGTCCCCCTGGATTGCCTCTGACCGCAGAACAACGCGTGGCATTGAAGAAGGTAGTCGCGGAACACGGCTTAACAGCGCTCTAACTTCGTTTCGCATTATCGGGCACTATCACGGTCCGAATCAGATCTCACCCCGTCTTATCCCGAGGCCGAGCACTTGGGCTCCGACCAAGGCAAATCGTGAAATAGTAGGGGACTCACACCACTAGGGATTGTATACCTGCAACATGAACGGAGGTGTTCAACAGATTCCGTCTTTATGAATCCTTGACAACATGAAAGCAAACGAGATTAAAACAATCTTACAAAGCGGGGAAGTTTTAGTTGGAACCTTTGTGATGCAATTTGCCGTTCCATCAATTGCGACTATCCTAGCAAGCGCAGGAGCGGACTATATCATTGTCGATATGGAACATACGGCATTCACAATGGAAACGGTCGGTAGCATCGTAAGGGCGGCGCGCGGTTCGGATCTCCCGAGCATAGTCCGAGTGCCGACAATCGAGCGGCACTTTATCTCTAGAGCGCTTGATGTGGGGGCCTCCGGCGTGATGATTCCTTGCGTGGAATCTGCCGAAGATGTGGAGAAGATTGTAAAGAGCGCAAAGTACGCCCCCGAAGGCAATAGAGGTGTTGCGTTCGGGGTGGGTCATGACGATTTCGGTGACTTCCGGAAACTGGATGGCGTCAGTTACATTGCCCAAGCTAACCGGGACATATTCATTATTGGCCAAATTGAAACCGTAAAAGGGGTGGAGAATATTGATGAAATCCTCGTCGCTGGCGGACTTGATGGGATATTCATTGGACCTTATGACCTATCAACATCAATGGGTATTTCTGGCCAACTCGACCATCCGAGAATAGTCAAAAGCATCGAAACGGTAATTGCCAAAGTGAAAGCGCACGGCGTTGTGCTGGGTAGTTACGTCAACGACTACGAAAGCGGGAAACGATGGTTAGAGGCAGGCGTGCAGTTGGTAGCCTGCGGCAACGATGCTTTTTTATTTACGTGCAAATTCGCAGAGGAGAACGAGAAATTTAAGAAACATAACTCAGCGGCGTGATGAACGAGCAGGATATACTTCGCGCCAAGTGTTGTAAAACTAAGTACGCGGATTCACGGCGTGTTTGTGTTGATTGCTGATAAGGAGCGTGGCCCAGATGCAGTCTTTTCTTGATTCTAAAGATGTTATCGACGATGGACAGGAACTCGCTGACCGCATGGCGAGAGACGGTTACCTCTTCGTGAGTGGGTTGTTGCCAAGGGAACCGGTGCAAAATCTCAGAATGAAAGTCCTCGAAATCGCTCGGGATGCTGGCTGGGTTAGGGCCGATAGACTACTCAAAGACGGTATCGCTGATCGGAGCGGATTTTGTGTTGATCCGGAACCGGCGTTCTTGTCGGTCTTTAGCCGGATGAATAAACTTCCTGAATACCACGCATTACCCCACCATCCCAACTTGATAGGAATGTTAGAGCGGATGTTGGGCGACGCTGTAATGTCGCACGCAAGTATCATCGGTCGGAACATTTTTCCACAACACGATGCGGTTACCACCCGAGCACATCAAGATAGTACCTCAATCCAAGGTACGCCTGATACCTATACCGCATGGGTCCCGTTTAGCGATGTGCCCCCGGAGATGGGTGGTCTTGCGATTGCGCGCGGTTCACATGAGGATGGCCCCCAAGATATTCGTCCCGTCATGGGCGCAGGCGGTTTGGGCGTCGCCGAGGAACGCGAGTATGTGTGGTTTAACAGTCCTTTCGAGCAAGGTGACGTGCTATTCTTTCACAGTATGACCGTGCACAAAGGTTTGCCCTGCAGAGGTGAACGGCTACGCCAGTCTATGGACGTCAGGTATCAACGAGTCAGGGATCCCATCGCCCCCGGAAGTCTTACACCGTATCGTGCGCCGAAAAATTGGGAGGAGGTCTACGCGGACTGGCCTACTGATGACCTGAAGTATTACTGGCGAAAATGGGATTTGAACATTGTAGACTATGATTTGTCATACCTTCACAAACGTGACAGCATGGCGTTCGAGATGGCGGAAAACGGCGATCCGAACGCCATTTCGGCGCTTCAGCGGATTATAGCGCTCGACCGCAATCCGGAAAAAGTCAGAAAAGCTGAAGAGTTACTTGCGGGATTAGACGAGTCAATTCTTTACAACTAGATCTCGATAGCAGAGGTAGTTTCTTGGACCACACGGACATCAGGAGTCCGATTCAGAGCATGTACACGGGTTCTGCCGGAGAGAAATGTCGCCATCCGGTGTTGGGTAGGTCCGCAACAAATTTAGAGACAAGAAAGTAGAAATAAGATGTACGACCTCAATGGAAAAGTTGCCATTGTGACGGGCGCTGGCGGTGAACACGGAATGGGCCGTGCAATTGCCAACCGACTTGCCCAAGAAGGAGCGGCTGTGGTCATTACGGACATTGTCAACGATCCGTATCGCCACGATCCGACGCGTTGGGAAGGGGCGGCTGCCGTCGTCCGTGAAATTGAGGAGAAGGGGCGGAAGTCGATGTGCGTTTTGACAGATGTCACCGACGCCAATCAGGTAGA
Organism: Candidatus Poribacteria bacterium; assembly: GCA_965197465.1. Taxonomy (GTDB): domain Bacteria; phylum Poribacteria; class WGA-4E; order WGA-4E; family JAJDTR01; genus JAJDTR01. The sequence goes on from OZ240209.1 coordinate 116,529, forward strand.
TAGCATGGCGCGACAGGTGCTTGAGCGGTTCGACGGTATTGACATTCTGGTAAACAACGCCGGTGCACGTCCCGGCCCCGATCGTGTTCCCGTAGTAGAGTTGGAGGAGGCAGCTTGGGACGAGGTACAGAACGTAAACTTAAAGGGGACTTTTCTCTGCTGTCGCGCAGTCTCACGTCACATGATTGATAGGGGAAAAGGTGGTAAAATCATCAACATGTCCTCGACATCCGGTAGGCATGGTCGTGCCCGTTTTGCGGCATATTGCGCATCGAAGTTCGGCGTAAGAGGCTTTACCCAGGCTCTCGCACTAGAACTCGCACCCCATCATATAAACGTCAACGCGATTTGTCCGGGCGCCGTGGATACTGAACGGGTCGGCTATATTCTTGAGGCGACCTCTTCGGAGGACATATCGGCCGAATCTTGGCGCACAAGCGAACATCGCCAAGCATTTATCCAAGAACGTGCACGGAATATTCCTTTGGGGCGGATGGCGCAACCTTCCGACGTCGCTAGGTTAGCGGCGTTTCTCGCTTCCTCTCAATCCGATTACCTTACGGGACTTTCAGTCAATATTGATGGCGGTTGTGAGATGGATTAATCGCACGAGCGGGAAAGGCAAATCGCGCGCGCTGTACAATCAAGTGATTATCCAGCAAGGCATAGAGAGGTTCACGGCGCTAGTTCCCGTTGATGTTTTCTTAGTTTATCAAGGCAGGTGAACTCATACTTGGTGGTACAAAGCGAGCTGATTCTGTGTCACGACGCCGACTTTCTAGGCTTTTCTGATCGGGATTCAGCCGAGGTTGAGGGACTTGCTGCATCAGTAGTGTCAGATGCCGCCGTACTGTCGTCTACTGGTGGAGTCGATTCAGATTTCTCCGGAACTTCACTTGCTTCAATTGCCGCGTCCAACTGGCGAATACGTGTTACCAATTGATCGAATATTTTTCCTGAGGTCTCCGCCGCCTTTAACTCCGCCGAGAGTTGCGTCCACTGCTGCTCGGTCATGTCATTTCGAGACTCCACTGCATAGCGACGCCGCACGTAGCTCCAAAAATCAGATCGTGCAATGCCCTGTTTTTCGAATTGTCCTTCAAGTTTTGCCGAGAGGGCGAAGGCGGCTTTTTGCGCACCGGAAATCTTGTCTTGCTGAGGCGTAGAGTCTGATTTGGTTTGCGACTCTGTGGGAGCTACTTGGCGATTCAGATAGTAGTTGAGAACCTCTTTAATCACGTGCACGGGAAGCAGCTGTTTAATTGCGTTGCGCTGTGCTTTATGAATTGCTTTCGTGAAAGCGTGGGGATCGGACCGATTTCCCATCCCCTTTGCCTGCTCATAAGCTCCATAACGCGACGAACCGGTCAACGTGTCCGTTGCCTTAGCAATTGCAAGCCATGAGTGCTCGCGCTCCTCGTATTCTACGCTATCGATCTGAATCCCGCCTCTACGATTCGCTGCTTCGTTGATCCCCGCCAGCGTCAATCCTTCAACGGTCCGACCGCCCTGCTTGAACGAGTAAACGTAATCCTGAATCGCTTGTCCTGTCATCATCTCAACGATTGCCTGATCGTCGACTTGCTCGAGAACTTCATAGTCAGCAACCGGTACAATCTCATTTTTCTTTGTTTCTTGCGCCATCGCTCCTCCCTATTCACACTTCAAAATCATTATAAACGAATCTTCGTGAGTGTTTCTAAACCGGCTGGTCGAAACGGAAATTGTAGCTTCTATCAAGGAAAATTGATGTTAATTCACGCTCCGGAATCTGCACTAGCAAGAGGTGTTGCACCGTCCGAGGAAATAGTGTTATCACCGTCCTCAGAATTTCGTTGCCTGTAGATACGTTTCTTAGTTTGCTGGGTCCGATTCAGGATTACGCCTCCCTTATAGCTTCTCTATCCGCAGTTGCCCATTCTGCCCAGCGTTCTTCATCGGGAGTTAGGAAGCCGGAATTACATCGCGCTTGAAGTTGCTCGTCAACACCAAGGAGCCGCATTGAACGATGGTCATTTCGTGCACGTGCCTCACTGAGAAGTTGCTGAGTGAGCGGGCCACTATGATTGTCTGTGTGTTTCAGCCATGTGAGATTGTAGAAGATACTAAAAAAATAGCGCAGTTTGCCAGAGGTTGACGTGTTCGGCGTTCCCGAATGCACTAGGTTGACGTGTGTTACGACGACATCGCCGGGTTTCATGTTTATGACTGTCTCTTCGGGATGCGGCTTCGATCTGTCGTCGGGGGTGATAGTGAGAGGACGTCGATGCGAACCTGCGATAACACGCAATGGCCCCATCTCATCAGTAAGTTCCTGCAGGTATGAAATAGCATTGATTGCATTGGGTCTCTCGTACGTACTCCCACGAGGTACTTGTCCCCATCGATCTCTATGCCAGCCCGAAACCTTGCCCTCGACTTCCGCTTTTGGCACTGGGTAAAAGACAGCAAGTGTCAGATTGTCAAGCTGGACAAAGGGGCCCATCACAAGCTCGGCAAAACCAACGATTGTTGGATGCGACACTGCGGGCCACATGAGTTTCGGGGCGTATTCCAACGTGTTTCCGAACCACGTTCTCTTATCAAATTCCGCATATAATTGTTCGTGTCTTTCGCGCCACGCATTCAGTTCTGCCTCACTGAACAAGCTGGGGAAAATGGTGTACCCGTTCTTCTTGTAGTATTCTAGATGCTCGCTATAGTCGGTGCTCATTAATGACATACCTCCTAGGGCTCACCCGTAAAGCCGATTGTAAAACGCAATTGAGAATCCAATACATAAAGAAGATTATGTACACTTTATAAGTCCTGATAGGACATCAAGAAGTCGGATGACATCTGCGGTTCCGTTATACAGGTGGGTGGAAATGCGTACGCGGCCGGAATCGCCCCAGCATAGGACTCCTCGTTCCGCCAAGTGGGCATTAATCTGCTCTGTGTCTTTAGCTAGAAAACAGGTATTACCGGATCGGGCTTCATAGGCTGTCGGACTTATCACAGTAAGGCCAAGCTGCTCCAATCCTGTCTTTACCTGTTCAGATAGCAGCCGGGCATGGTGCGAAATTCCTTCAATTCCGATCGATAACAGAACTTCCAAAGATTTGTCCAAGTGCATCACCACCAACATCGCGGGATTGCCTGGTTCAAGCCGAGTAGGCATTGGTTCTTCTGATACTTCAAGGTTTTGTTCTGCACTTGCTGCTGGCCAGCCTGCTAGATTGCGCCACCCAAAGGATGTTGTCTCAAGCCGTTGTTCAGCCCGTGCGCTCAAATAGCAGGGAGCAACCCCATGCGTAGCTAACATCCATTTGTAGCTGCTGCTTACGGTCAAGTCCGTCAAACCTGCGAGAACGTCTATTACGCCTGAAGAATGGGTGGCATCAACGGCAAAAAGAACATCCTGACGTTGAATACCGTCAGCTAACTGTGTAAGGTTTAGGCACTGTCCCGTATAGAAACTCACATGGCTCACTGCCAACACGCGTGTACGCGCATCCACCGCTGCCAGCAAATCAGTTTCATATACGTGCCAATTCCGGTGGGGAACTAAACGAACTTGCACGCCACGCGATCGGAGATTCCTCCAGGCGTAGGCCACAGATGGAAACTCTATACTCGTGGTTACCACATTCTCGCCATTTTTCCAGTCCAATCCGCGCGCCAGCCAATTCATTCCCTCTGCCGCCGATGGCATGAACGCAATTCGATCCGGTGGTACGCGCCAGAGTTGGCTTATTCGCCGTCTGCATCGCTCGCCTCGTGCATAGATTTCGTTCCGCCCCTCGCTACCAGCGCTTTTCAAAAGCGTGAAATCCTTGAAAACCGTTTCTTGCGCCTTTAACCATGGCGCTTCACCACCTGTGCATAGGTGCGCTACTCCCTCAATTCCTACAAACTGTTCAGGTGAGATTAGCGGTTCAACATTCTCCTGCATTATATGCTTGTGCCCGTTCGGCATCTTGAACCCATACTGCAATGTCTTGCTTTTCTTTGCCAATCTGACCAAAGATTATAACAAGAGCTTGGTGCAATTTCAATCCATTTCTTCCGTCGGGAACTGCTGCAAATTTGAGGAAAAAAGCTACGGCATAACTATGTTGATTAGTGCTCTGATTGGTTTGAGAACGTTGCACTGCCGCTTCATGACTGCGATAGTTGCCTTAACCATCATTATACTTCTTGAATCCTTCAAACGCCTGATGGTATAATGTGATGTAGTTGGCACTTAGACCGTTAGGTAAATATTTTGAAAGCCTGCTTTCGTCAGTAGCGCGATTATATGAACCGGTGTATAGGCATTGTGATTTGAGTGTACATCTAATTAGATGGAATTGACAAGTTTGGCATAGTATTATTCAAGCGCTTGCTTCGTGATGAAACTCGAAGGTCAATCCATGGACATCTTCCGAGATATGGGCTTACTGTGAATTTCTCCTTAACAGCGTTAGCGGCGTGGCCGTATCTGGCCAAGGCTCAATCCCGGCAGTCTTCAGTTTTGCAGTGTGCAAGAGATTGCCAATTCATTTAACCGAAGTTTGATTTGTTGAAAACGGTGCAATCAATTGAAATCTGATTTCCAATCTTACTGGGTATATTTACTAAGTACAGTGTTATTGACCTTGTTCGCCACCACTGATACGGCCGCGAGACCTGAGTTTGCTGCACAGGAGGACAAGGAATGTACCTTCTGCCACATCGATCCTGCAGGTGGCGGGCCACGCAACGAAGTCGGACAGGTGTTTGAGGATAACTATTTTGAGTTTCCTGAAGACTTCGATGCAGAAGCAATTATGGCGGAAGCCAACACTGTTGCCAGAAGACTTACAACTGCGGTAGACATTCGTACCGCGTACATCAAAACAAATGACGTGAATCACTCCGATTTGGTCACGCGGGCTAACTGTAACTCCTGCCATTCAGCTATCGACAGCTTCTACATGATGCAGGGCGAGTTGACACTTAACGCGCAGGCGTCCGAGAAGGTCAGAATGACACTGTCCAACAATATGGGATCAACGCTCAATATGTTCGCGACAATGGATGCAGTTCCCGGACATCTCTACGTCAAAGTGGGCCAGTTCCGCATCCCGTTTGGGATTAAGCAGAAAGACCACAATATGCTCGTGCGCCAAGGATATAATCTCGGTTCGAACAAGCGAGATGTTGGCGTTGAGGTTGGCGGTTCTGCCTGGAAGATGTTCTACAATGCCGCTGTCTTCAACGGCGGAAACTTTACAGTATTCAACGGTGGTGGTGCAGTTGGATCAGACGCAAATCATCACAAGGGTTGGACCGCAACCGTAGGGAGTTCTTTTGGACCAGTACGCGGCGGCGTCTCTTATCTCGTCGACAAACCGATAGCCGAACGAAACATGGTGGCAGGAGCGTTCCTGACGGCTGTACATAAGGGTTTTTCTTTCGATGCCGAAGTTGATTTCGGAAACAGTTTTGCCGATGATGAGAGCCTACTCGGGGATCTAGATATCGCGTCAATAGGATATTATGCCGGTGCTAGATATCGAGTGCGTCCTAAGCTGATTCTGTCGGGAAGATACGAGGCTTTCGACCCTAACCGAGACCAAGACGGTGACGAGCTGCGCCGCCTTTCTGCGAGCGCGCGATATACCGTCGCGGACAATGCTACGCTTGAATTGTATTACTGGGGCAATATTGCAAACAAGGCCCGGGCACCAGACGCGAAAGACCGTCAACTTGCGGGTATCGATCAGATTATTCTAATGTCACACTTCTGGTTCTAGTCGGCTTATACGATTTCAAAATCTAAATGTTACAGCCGATCCGCGACGCGCAATGAATTGTGCTACTACGAACCCCCGGTTTTTGTAACTTATGGATTACGAATTAGTATTAGAAGAGAGGCGTCAAAAACAATCAACCTCATACACTTCCACTACGGCAGAGCCGTAATCTGAGAACCCCTTATTCGGTGCGCTCTTTCTCTCGCGTACCATGTTGGCAATAGCGACCGTCCCGAGTCCATACGGGAGCGTACAAGCGTAGCCTTGACAATACGAACATTCCTGGAAACTGGCTGAGAGGTGCGTAACCACATGTCTTCCACGGTTGAGACCGAACACGTTGAAATTTTTGAGCGCGAGGCCAAAGAACTCTGTCAGACGGCGAGCAAATACAGCTCTCTTGAACTTGGCGACGTCAATGCAGTTGTTCACGCATTTCGTCTGGCCATTGAACAGGACGGAGACGATGTTACCGCTCAAAGGCTTTTTGAGGTGATTAATCAGCGCTAATTACTATGCGGTTAGAAAAGATCCTTCTCAAATCCTTTGGTTGCTTCAACCGTAGGGACTTTGAGCTCAGCCAGGGGATAAACCTCATCTTCGGACCAAATTTCAGTGGCAAAAGCACACTCGTGAACGCAATCTTTTTTGCCTTGACCGGCAAGCCAATTGTCCCGAAGGTCGCCTTAGGGTCGCTGGCGCAAGGGGGAGTAAACAGCGGAACGGCTGGAATCGGATTTCGTGAACAAGGGAAGGATTATCAGTTGTTTAGGTCAACGAAAGGTGAGGTTGAACTTCGCTGTCAAGAGGAAAGCAACTGGCGAAAAATCTTCAGTGGAAAACGAGCGGTAGACGCGGATCTACGGCAGATGTTTCATATTACTTATGATCACCTGGCCGCTGCAACTTTTTTGCGGGAAGGGGAAATTTTTGAATTCCTAGCTCGACAGCCGTCGCACCGACGTGAAATCCTATACACGCTGCTTGGCATTGATCGGCTCCTAGGAGTTAGGGAACGATTCATTGAAGTGAGACGCATCGCGAAGCGCGAGGAGACGAGGATTCAGGAACATCATCGTAGGCTGCGTGTGGCAACGCTCAAAACTCATCAGGAGGAAATTGACCGAATCCAACACGAAATAGTTGAGTTGGAAAAAGAGTATGAGCTCCTGTCTAGCTACAACACCGCAAGCGGCAATGAGGTGCTCATCTTTGAATTGACGCAGGCGCGTTCACGTTTGCAAGAGCAGATGAATGCTCTCGCTGGGGAGCGTGCTTCAGGCCTCAGCGGCTTTAAGGACATTCCCCACATTCGAGCAACGGTCGAAACCGTCGAAGTGGCAATCAGTGAAATCGAGAAGCTTGAGACACAGCGCGAGCAGTTGATTCAAGAAATTGGCAGTCTCCAAAGCCACACAGAAATGTTAAGTGGCACCTGCCAGACCTTACGTCGATTGCTTGCGAGTGACCGAGGGCATTGTCCAACCTGCCACCAACCCGTCCAGCGCACGGTAATCGAGCGAATCCTTGAGGAAAAACAGGTCGAAAGGAAAAAATTCGAGGGACGTTTGGAGGAAAAACAGAACCAACTTAACAAAAACTCAGATGACATATCGACTTTACGAGAACTGAAGCAACGGTCTCAGTTACTGCGTAACAAAATTGAAAACCTTGAGCGCGTTGAAACTCAATTTGTAGAAATCCGGGCAGAATTCAATGCGGTCAGTGAAAAACTTCGGAACCTACAGATGATCGATGCATCGGAGACTCATCTCTCAAACACGACTACCCCTGGCGCCTCGCAGGTAGTTGAGCGTAGACGCCAAATGAAGAACAAGATTAATGGGATGCGGAAGCGAGTAGTGGTTCTCAGTAAAGAAGAAGCCGTCATCGTCCATAAACTAGAAGAACTAGAACGTTCAGAGGCTGAGGCAAGTCATGCACTGCGGACACGACTCGGTCTTGAACTTACTTGCGATGCCATTGAGCGTACAATTCAGGCCATTAAGCGCCAAATCCTTCTGCCAGCAGAGAAGGAATTGCAGAGTTGGCTTAAACGGATGGGCCTTTTCGAATTGGCACAAATTGATTTGCAGAGTCAACACCTACTTCCATCATTGCAGATTGATGGGAATGACCGCAGTTTAATGTTACTCAGTGGCAGCGAAAAGACAATACTCTATCTGTGTCTGAAGATAGCGCTTTCGAGAGCGTTAGGCAATCCGGGTTTTTTTGTTTTTGATGACCCGACACTGCATCTAGATCATGGGCGAAAGCGCCTGATGATTGAATTTATGCGGAGACTCGCCGATGAGTACCAAGTGATTGTCACTAGTAATGACCCAGACGTTCGTGACGGTTTAGACGGTGTACACCTGATTGAAACGGGCAAGGGTGGATAACCTCAGTTGCAGGAAGGCGTTGCCAAATGGCAACACAACCCAGAAATTAATTTTGAACTTAGGCAAACGTAATACGATTTCAACATCTAGATGTTATAGCCAATCCGAGACGCGCAATGAATCGTGCTACTACGAACGCCGGTTCTTGTAACTGATGGATTGCGAATTAGTATAAGTTTTAGGTTTTCTAGTAGGGCAATCGCGTCCGATCCGGAATGAGTTGCGCTACTGTAGTCTGGAAACGCACCTCTGGTTTATGGTAAGAATTGGTAACATAATGACCACGGATTTCCCGCTACTGCTTGCTCCAATGGAGGATGTGAGCGATCCGCCATTCCGGGCTGTGTGCAAAGAAAATGGCGCCGATCTAATGTACACAGAGTTTATTTCATCTGAAGGGCTTATTCGGCATGCCGCCAAGAGTGTCGCCAAGCTAGATATCTTTGAATATGAACGCCCAATCGGGATTCAGGTTTTTGGAAATAACATCGACTCGATGAAGGAAGCCGTCGAAATAGCGGCGCAGGCCAACCCAGACATTATCGACATTAATTACGGGTGTCCGGTGAAAAAGGTGGCATGTCGCGGGGCTGGTGCAGGGATATTGCTAGATGTTCCGAAAATGGTCAAGATGACGGAAGAGATTGTCAACTCGACTTCTTTACCAGTTACCGTGAAAACCAGACTCGGTTGGGACGATAAGACAAAGTACATTGGCGAGGTCTCCGAGAGACTACAGGATATTGGCATTCAGGCAATTACCATCCACGGCCGTACTCGACAACAGATGTACAAAGGCGAGGCAGATTGGACCCTAATAGGCGAAATCAAGAACAACCCGCGCGTACATATCCCCGTTTTTGGAAACGGAGATGTAGATAGCCCGCAGAAAGCCTTATTGATGCGTCAAAAATATGGCGTCGATGGTATTATGATTGGCAGAGCCGCGATTGGTTATCCATGGATCTTTAAGGAGATTAAACACTATTTCTCTACGGGAGAGTTGCTTCGCCATCCCTCGCTGGACGAGAGAATCCACGTTTTTAAGAAGCATCTCGATTTCTCCACAAATTGGAAAGGGTTGCGAGTGGGCATCGCAGAGATGCGACGCCACTATAGCAACTACTTCAGGGGAATTCCCCATATTAAGACTTATCGTGCTAAGCTAGTCACTTGCGATAGTTATGAAGAGATTCTGAGTACAGTCGATGATATTCGTCAGATTGCCGCTTGAGCCCGGTTAGCGGACTCTCATGGGGAGAGACATAGGCGGCTGAAGCGCCTGCAGTTCTTGATGTGTGAACCCCGGAAGAAACTAATGTATTCCTTGCGAAATGAGTTTGATGAGTTGATTACCGATGCTTTTGGGTTGCTGTTCGACCAAGAGGTTCACATCAGCTAGTCCTCCATAAATTCAACCTCGAACTCTACCCAATCGTCACGATGACACGACTCCAATATAATCGGTAGTTCGGTTTTACAGACTTCCATCTTCAGTCTACTATCCTAGGAGGAGACATATCATGACAACTGAACAAGCAAAATCTTTGAAAGAGAGCCTCGAATCAATGTTCGAGCACATTGCAAGAAGGCAAGGAATGGTAAATGACCTCCAACAGATTGAAAGATTGCAGCGCGAAATTGCCCCGACCGCACCGTCAATGCTCAATCATTATCTTCAGCGTCGAAGCTATACGAAAGCGCTTGACTTTCTTAATCAGGAACTTGCCGCGAAGGACGTAAACCGCCCGACCATGGTCAGTGATTGAATTTAGGCACGCGAGGCATTTGAGTTGACATCAATGAAAGGCAGTGATATAGTACCTGCTGAGTTTGGAGGAATCACGAGATGGTTCTTTTTGGCGAGGACAATTCAGAACTTGAAGAGGGGAATGCAGATGGCAAGAGTCGATGGGCGTCGACCGAATCAGATGCGGCCCGTCACGATTAATCGCAATTTCATCAAACATGCCGAAGGATCAGTGTTGATTGAGGTAGGGGATACGAAGGTGGTGTGCACCGCGTCCGTTGATGAAAGGCAACCACGCTTCATGCGCGAACAACAGATTCGTAACAAAGGCTGGGTAACTGGGGAGTATTCGATGTTGCCACGCTCTACTTCGGATCGGATGCAGCGCGAAGTTACGCGTGGCTCTCCTAGTGGCCGGACACAGGAAATTCAACGTCTGATCGGTAGATCACTTCGTGCTGTTGTAGACCTCAAGATGCTTGGTGAGCGAACAATTTGGATTGATTGCGATGTTACCCAGGCCGATGGTGGAACACGCACCGCTTCAATAACGGGTGCATATATTGCGCTCTGGGATGCCTGCCAATGGCTCATAGAACGCAGATTGATTGATGACCTACCGATACGCAATAACGTCGCTGCAACTAGTGTTGGAATAGTTAAGGGTACGCCAATTTTAGATCTCTGTTATAGCGAGGATTCAACTGCGGAAGTAGACATGAACGTTGTCATGACCGACACGGGCAAATTTATAGAGATACAGGGAACTGCTGAAGAAAATCCCTTCTCGCGAGAACAGTCCGATCTGCTGTTAGATCTTGCGACAGACGGGATCGGGCAACTTATCCGTATGCAAAATCGTATGGTCTTGGAAAGATTAGATGAAGTTAGTCTTGGCAACTCGTAATCTCGGGAAGGTGCGGGAACTCAGTAAGATGCTGAGTGACCAATATACTATTGAAGTCTTATCCATGAAGGATTTTCCGGACGCACCGGAGATTGTTGAAGATGGTGCGACGTATCAGGACAACGCAAAGAAAAAAGCTATCCATATCGCAGAATATTCAGGTTTTCTTGCACTTGCTGATGATTCAGGCCTAGAGGTTGACGCGCTTGGCGGGGCACCCGGTGTACATTCTGCACGCTATGCCGGTTCCGATGCCTCCGACGCAGATCGAATAGTGAAGTTACTTGCCGCGATAAAGGACGTACCGGACGATGAGCGTACCGCATGCTTTAAATGTGCCGTAGCCATTGCAGAACCTAAGGGTCGTACGGACGTTGTCATTGGCGAATGCAACGGTTCAATCATTCGCGAGCCTAGCGGGAATTGGGGGTTTGGTTATGACCCTGTCTTTGTACCGCACGGCTACAACGAAACCTTCGCGAAGCTGGGAGAACAAGTTAAGAACCAAATTAGCCATCGATCCAAGGCGTTCAGATTAGCGCTGAAGTTGATTGAAGGCGCCCATGTAGTAATTCGATGATTGATTCAGGGAGACTCCTATGGCATCACTGAATGATTTGCGTAACGGTCTAGTCATCCGGCTTGATAATGTGATGTATACGATCACAGATTGTCAACATGTCAAACCTGGCAAGGGTGGCGCATTTGCCCGTACCAAGCTGAAACGGTTGACAGACGGAGCGGTAATCGATCGTACGTTTCGTTCAAGTGAAAACATTGAGACGGTTCGGGTTGAAGGACGAGACATGCAGTTCATGTACAGCGACGGGGATCTGTTGCATTTTATGGACAATGAAACGTTCGAGCAGCATGCGCTGTCTGCAGATTTTATCGGAGAAGGGATGAAATATCTCAAAGAGGGAGAAACCGTTACTGTCAAAGTAGATGGAGACACTCCCATTTCCGTAGGACTTCCTACCTTCGTTGCGCTCAAGATTGTCGAGACAGATCCCGGTTTGCGTGGCGATACAGTCAGTGGTGGTACTAAACCTGCAAAACTAGAAACGGGCGGAATTGTCCAAGTGCCGCTTTTTGTCGAAAACGGCACGGTCATCAAAGTAGATACACGCACAGGAACCTACGTAGAAAGGGTGTAACTCATGTCCGAAGACAAATCGCCGTCCCTACAGCTACTGAACGAGGTCTGTGACGTTATGGATGATCGCCAGTTGACGGAGGTCTATCTGCGCGATGGCGAAATCACGTTAAGGGTGCGGAGAGAAAGTCTAACAATGCCAAATCCTTCCGGCACATCTCAAACCTTACAGTCTTCGCCTGCAGCCTCGCCGGTCCAAACAGATCTTGAAGATGGGGATTTCATCAGAGCACCAATGCCGGGTGTTTTCTATCGGACTGCAGCACCGGATGAGCCGTTCTTTGTCAATGAAGGCGACATTGTTTCGGGCGAAGATACGCTTTGCATAATCGAAGCAATGAAAATCTTCAATCCAATCCAGCCTGGATTTCCTTGTCAGATTGTTGAGGTCCTTGTAGAAAATGAAACAGTAGTCGAGTACGATGAGCCACTCTTTCGCATCAAAAGAACATAAGGGCTTGTCGTCTCCCGGTTGTTGACCATCTATGGCATCTTGTACCGAGAGGTGCTTGGAATTCTGAGTTCGTGATCCTGCCTCACCAAGTTTCTAGATGACAATTCAAAACGACGTGCAATTTGACGCCGTACCGGCTCTTTCACATCAGCCGAGATTGATTTACTGAGAATCTATGTTTAGAAAAATCCTCATTGCAAATCGAGGCGAGATTGCGGTCCGAATCATTCGCACATGTCGAGACATGGGAATAAAGACTGTCGCGGTCTATTCGACTGCCGACCGAGATGGCTTGCACGTGAAGTATGCCGATGAGCAGTATTGCATCGGGCCGCCTACTCCGGCGGAAAGCTATCTCAAACACGCTAACATCATCACTGTTGCGGAGTTGACAAATGCGGATGCTATCCACCCCGGCGTAGGATTTTTGTCGGAGGATTCGCAGTTTGCCGAAATCTGTGAAGCGCATCGAATCACGTTTATCGGCCCCACGGTCGATAACTTGGTTCGGATGGGTGATAAAGCGGAAGCGCGCGAAACGATGTCTAAATTGGGACTAAAGCTGGTACCAGGCAGTCGAAGTAGTCGGCATGGGCGCCTGAAAAGAGGCCGTAAGCGGGGTGTGGTTGAGACGGAGGATGAAGCCGTCGAAGTTGCTGAGCGGATTGGTTATCCTGTAGGGATTAAAGCTTCAGCAGGAGGTGGTGGACGTGGCATCCGGATTGCGAGCAATCAGGCGAGTCTGCTAAACCTATTCCACACGGCAAAATCAGAAGCTGAAGGTGCGTTCGGCAATGCGGATGTCTACATTGAAAAATGGATAGAGAATGCGCGACATATTGAAGTGCAGATCCTCGCAGACAAGCATGACAACGTTGTACATCTTGGCGAGCGTGAATGTTCAATCCAGCGAAAACAGCAGAAATTGCTGGAGGAAGCACCGTCTCCGTCAATTGGTACGAAACTGCGTGCCGAAATCTGCAAAGTCGCGGTGAAAGCGGCAAAATCAATCAATTATTCAAATGTAGGTACAATCGAATTTGTCCTAGATTTGGATAATAATTTCTATTTCCTAGAGATGAATACGCGTCTCCAAGTTGAGCACACAGTTACCGAGATGACGACTGGGATTGATTTGGTTAGAGAGCAGATTCGCGTGGCGGCGGGAGAGCAACTTGGATATAGTCACTCAGACGTACGGATTGAAGGTCATGCCATTGAATGCCGGATCAATGCGGAAGATGCCCAGAACAACTTCCTTCCTTCGCCTGGTGAGATAACGGCCTATCTTCCTCCAGGAGGTATAGGCATTCGAACCGATAGTCATCTCTATTCAGGGCATAAGGTTCCTCCGCATTACGATTCGCTAATCGCCAAACTTATCGCTCATGGTCGAACCAGAGAAGAGGCAATTGTTCGAATGCGGCGTGCCTTGGCTGAGCTCGTAATTGGGGGCGTTAAAACGACAACTTCCTTGCACCAAGAAATACTAAAGGATGGACGTTTTCTAGCTGGACAAGTGGACACCGGATTCTTAGAAGCGCGAGTATAATGTTTAGCTGATGTTACCATTGAGATGATGGTTGTTTCGTTAATTTCCAGCCTTAACCTGCTCAATTATGCCTTCTTCGGTTGATGTCGTTTTCACGCCGGATCTCCTTCCTTTCTCCGATCTTGCCGGAAAAACCGTTGTAGTCGCCGATATTCTGCGCGCCACAACTACGATTACGGTCGCACTCGCGAATAGCGCTTGCAGCGTTACCCCTGTCTTGACCCCCGCCGATGCTTTTTGCTTTGCTGAACACAACCCAAACGCCTTAATTGGGGGTGAGCGAAAAGGAGTCAAGGTTGAAGGCTTCAATCTCGGGAATTCTCCTCGTGAATATACAGAATCCGTAGTCGCCGGAAGGCCAATCGTGTTGACCACAACGAATGGCACGCGCACCATTCGTGCGTGTCAATCGGCCGGTCGCGTACTTGTTGGTTGCTTCCTAAACCTTCGAGCAGTGGTCAATTACCTTAGAAAAGTGACAACAGGAATTGCGATTGCGTGTGCTGGTCGAGAAGGGAGCTTTTGTCTTGAGGATGCGATTTTTGCGGGGGCTTGTGCAGATGCATTAAAATGTGGTGTCGGTAACGTGATGTACGATCTCCAATTGACCGATGCCGCCGAAGCTGCTCGAATCCTCTATAGCGAACACCGCTGCAATCTGATTGGCATAATGAAGAATTGCTACCATGGTAAGAATCTCGCCGATATCGGATTGGGAGCAGATCTCGAATTTTGCGCTCAGACAAATATAATTGACATCGTTCCTCGCCAAATTAATGGCTGTATTGTTGCGTGAATTGGTGCTAATGTGTCCTTTATGCCAAGCCCACTAAGGAAATGCAGAAGTTAAGTAGAAAGTCAAACTCAATCAACCTTGTAGACTTCACATACATGGTGTGTCGGTGGCTGGTTTGTGTGTTTTTGGTTAATGTCATTCTTAGCGGCAGCGAAATAGCGGTGAAGGCGTCTGATACAAGCCCTCACGTTCAATTCAAGGATGTTACGCTTGCGGCGGGGATTGACTTTGTTCACTCTCGCGGTTCTCGTTCCTCGTTGTTGCCAGAGGACATGGGCTCAGGCGCGGGATTCGCGGACTACGATAACGATGGGGATTTGGATCTATATGTTGTTAACAGCCCCGGTGCATTGAAGATTAAGATATCTTCGAAGTCGCCGGGAAACGTCCTCTATCGCAACAATGGAGATGGTACGTTTGCTGATGTCACCAAGAAGACGGGAGTCGGTGATCGAAGGCACGGAATGGGTTGTGTATTCGGAGATTACGATAATGATGGCGATTTGGATCTCTATGTCACTAATTTCGGTCCCAATGTCCTGTATCGCAACAATGGGGATAGCACCTTCAGCGATGTCACCGAGGCGGCTGGCGTTGGCGATGAGCGATGGGGGACGGGCGCCATCTTCGGCGATTATGATAAAGATGGTGCTCTAGATCTCTATGTGTGCAACTACGTTGAATACAATCTCGTCGCAATAGAAAAAATGAAACGAGAGTCGATGCAGTCGGGAAAATCAGTTCCTAGCGCGTTGAATCCCGTTGCGTTTGAAGCCCAAGATAACGTTCTGTTTCGAAATAACAGGGATGGCACATTTAGCGATGTTACCGAGGCATTGGGGGTAGAGGCTAACGGTGGAAGAAGCATGCAGGCCATATTTACGGATTTTGACCTGGATGGCGATCTCGATCTCTATGTGGCAAACGACCTCACCCCTAACTTTCTGTATGAGAATAATGGCGATGACACATTTGCCGATGTAAGCAGCGAGTCATGGGCAGCGGATTTTCGAGGGTCTATGGGGCTTGCGACCGGTGACTACGACAGTGATGGTGATTTAGACCTCTTCATTAGTCATTGGATTGACCAGGAAAACGCACTCTACAGAAACTTGTGGAAGGAAGGGAATGAATTCGCCAAATCAAGATTTAACGAAGCGGAACCCATTCGTCTCGTTGATGAATCCTATGGTAGCTTGCTCGCTGAAATCAGTATGAAAGATATTGGTTGGGGAACGGATTTTTTCGACTACGATAACGATTCGGATCTTGACATTTTTGTCGCCAACGGAAGCACCTTTCAGTATCTCGACATGCCGAAGTTTCTCATACGCCAGAAAGACCGCCTATTTCGCAACGAGGGCGATGGAACTTTCATTGATGTTGCTGAAAATGTTGGTATCAGTGCATTGCCATCGCGCGTTGGTCGAGGGGTTGCGTTTGGAGACTATGACAACGATGGTGATATTGATGTCTTCATCGTCAATAATCATGATCGCGCAGTGTTGTTGCAGAACGATGGAGGCAATCGCAACGCGTGGATTCAGGTCAAATTAGTAGGGACAGCCGACAATCGTGATGGTGTCGGAAGCAAGATTCGGGTAGTGGCTGGCGATTTGACACAGATCCGAGAAGTCAATGCCGGAACAAGCTACATGTCTTTTAACAGCTTAACCGCAGAGTTCGGTTTGAGTAAGGAATCATATGTGGATTTACTGGAGGTTGTTTGGCCTAGCGGGACGATCGAGCAGTTTGCCAATGTTCGCGCGAATCAAACGGTTGTCATCACCCAAGGCAGAGGGATTAGGCAGCAGACAAACTGACAATCGTCATGATTTGAGTTTTGGCACAAGAAGGTCAGTGTATCTTTGACCCAAGCGTTCTGCTGGTGAGTTGCTTGTTACGAACTCGGAAACCCGCTCCAACAAAGGATCATCCATGACTGGAGTAAATTAGGGGAAGTTAATGCTTTTGTTCTTGTAGTATCGGATAATCATGAGACGACGGGTATTAAACATTACTGTTGCTATCTGGGTCTTGCTGCTTTTAGCTTGTACGGAACAGAAAGAGGCGCGGCAAGTTCTTGCCCCAAGCGTGGCTACAGGTTCAATCCGTGGAAATATCTCCCCCATCTCTGTCTATGACGCGCGGGTTGAGGTACTACAAGAGGGTAAGGTTATTGTCGCGGCCAGAGTTCAGGATGGCGTCTTTCACATCAAGAATCTGCCTCCCGGGCGCTACAATCTCCGTATTTCGGCGTTTGGTTACGTGACCAATGGCGCCATCAGAGGAATTGAAGTCGTCGCCGGCCAGATTATGGAAGCCGGGCGTGCCGTGATTTTTCCTCAAGATACAGGCGAATATATTCCCACTCGTATCACGGGCGCAGTATACGATGCGGTGACCGGCGCGCCGATTGCGGGCGCAGTTATAAAGGTCAAATGTAACGAAGCCGTTTGCAGCACACTCGAAAGCACTTCCGATTCTGAGGGACAGTTTGAAATCGCTGTCTGGGCAAACCTCTCTTCAATCGTTACCGTTACTAAACAAGGTTACCAAACCGGTCATGCCGAAATCGTAGGTATTCCGACGGGAGAATCAGTTTCTGTCGCCCTCAAGTTGAAGAAGTTGGACGATCAGTAGATCAAGTAAAGCCTTCGTTACATAATTATTCGCGGTTGTCTTCATGCCTGCACGTAGCAACATCGTTGGCTCAATGCAGATTCAAACCGATTCACGCTGGAATCTCCGATAAATTGCACGCACCTTTTCTTCTATTGTCGCAAGATAACCGTCGCCGATGGCATTTCTGTAGCTTGCTGTGAGGCGGCCACTGTATTTGCCAAACGCTTCGGCAAATTGCCGGCAGTCCTCCTTGTTGTTACCAGATGCATACGCTTTTGTCTTCGCATCGGTGCCAGATTTGCGAACCTCTACAAACTTGTCGCGGAATTTGAAGTACGTCCCATCTCCCACAAACCGCACATCTTCAAGGTTGGAGAAGTCCAGCGGCGGGAGTGCCTCCTCAAGAATTGCACGCACTTGTTCCAAAGCTATTCGCTCCTCGTGCACGGCGATTGCAAGTCCGAGGAAAAAGAGGTCGTTCTTGTCTCGCTGCGCCTCTCCCTCTTGCTTTGCCATTTTGAGCCTTACGGGATCGGGTTCAGATTCATTATAATAAACTACATCTTCGCGTATGTCATATCTTCCAATAATTGAATTCTCAGCAAAAAGCGTCTCTAGATAATCGGACAGATGAAGGCTGTTCGCTTTGCAATGTGCAGCTAACGCCGCAACGAGAACCATCGACTCTCCCGCGCTTTTTTCACGCATGGCGATTGCAGTACGCCCGCTCTGGCTCTGAATCAATTCTTCAGGTCCCGTAATCATTCCTCCGCTCTCTTCCCCTGCGAAAAGCAGACGGGGTTGAAGCCCAAGATTTATCGGCTCACCGTAGACATCCTTCACAACGACCGGTGCATCCGGCGAATTCGACAACTGTTTCTCGACCTTTTTCATGATGGCTGCAATTTCCTTGAATCCGACGGGAACATTGACAACTCTTACGTCCTGCTCATGTGCCCATTCATCCCATGACATTGCGGAGGGAGTTGTCTTGATGATAAAACGTGGGTGGGCATCCCAGGCGCCCAGAGTCTTCAACTGGTTTGCATAGAAATCCATGTTCATTAAGAAAGATTGGTTTGGCGTATAAATGCTCAAAAGTCGGCCATTGGCGAGGTGCAAGAATTCAATCCCGATTCTTTCTAATCTATCTTTTCGATCCGCCCCCTCAATTTCACACACAATCAATCGGTCTCCATCCGGGTCCGTTACTTCAATGATTGTTCCAATGGGTTCATCCTTTAGTTTTGTTCCGTAGTCTGCCGTCTTCACGACTTCAAGGATGCTGAAATCGCAGCCCAGATCGAAATACTCTTTCTCCCCTGATTTTGGGTTGTAATTGAGTTTCCCGATATTGTAGTAAAGCGGGTCGGCGTCAACATGAAGCCACTTCAATGAGTCCGCAATCTTCAGCCGTTCAAATATTTTACGCATTGTCGGGTACATGCACCCGCCCACGCAATCAATGACAATTGAAGGCTTGGCCTCACGGATGAGATTGAGATTGGCATCATTTGCGACTCCTTTCCGAAGGTAGTCAACATAAAGGTTAGTACCGCCATCAAGTTCATCAAGGAGGTTGAAATTGATGTTCTTGTCAACTGAAGAACTAAACTGGATGCAGTACCCTTCAGATTCCGCCTTCTTTAATATTTCCTCAATCTTGTTGACAAACCGTAGTGATTCCTCAGACAGATATTGACTTCCTTGGTCGTTCAAATCTTTGGTTGCTGTCTTGGTACTCACCGAATGGCTAGAGGTTACGTGTTCTCCGCCATCTAGATCCAAAACAAAAATCAGAAACGATACCATCCAGATGGGAATTGGCGCGAAATCCTTTGGTACCAAAGTTTGAATGCCCTGAACGGCTTGGATGCGAGAAATCAGCTCAACATATTTCCGTGAGTTATATCGGACTTCACAGCCGGCAATCTTCCTGAGTTCTCTGCCTTGAGAGTGTTCCTTTGCAACCAAACTCTTTCCAAGTGTTGCCAGTACAACGCCGATTTGGTTGATTGGGAATCGCATGTCCCACGGATACAACACATTTTGTGGCCCCCGAATACCTCCGGTTGATGCCTGAGACTCTTTCTTATAGTTTGAGAACCATTCCCACAGGTTGAGCCGATTAATCCATTCTGCGTCCAGACGAACGGTGAATCTTTCGGTCTCGTCCTGTGGGAAAAGCGGTGTTCTGTAGGTTGTAGGTGTATTGCGTTTGACGGCAGAAAGCAGCTTCCTTTCGGTATGATTGCGCAGTTGGATGAACGATTCATCAATCGGAATAATCATACAATTCTCCGTTGTTCCTTATCCTGACATCGTTGCAAGGGTAAAGCAAAGTGAAACACCGATCCTTTCCCAAAGACACTCTCAGCCCAGATTCGTCCATCGTGTTGCAAAAGAATATGCTTTGCAATTGCAAGCCCTAATCCTGTGCCGTGCATCTCAGATGAACGAGCCTTATCCATTCTGTAAAAGCGCTCAAATATACGTAGTAACATGTCGGAAGGTATTCTAATGCCTGTGTCACGGGTATGTACTACAATCTCGGTTCCGCATATACCAGCCGAAACAGTAATTTTGCCACCTGGAGGAGTGTACTTGATTGCATTATCAATTAGGTTCGCAAAAACCTGTTCCATGAGTCGTTTATCCACTAGGACTGGTGGTAAGTCATCGGACACTTCCCAATCAAATGTGAGTTTGGCATCATCGAACACTGGGCCAAATAGATTCAATAGAGGCGCCTGGAATTCGCAAAGTTCACAAGACTCAAGGGTAAGGGTAGCCATTCCAGATTCTAGTCGAGATAGATCGAGAAGATCTGTCACGAGTTGCGACAGTTCGGACGATTGTTGAAAAATCTTCTCGACAAAACGCCGGTTCGTACGTTGGTCATGCAAGGCACCGGTAAGCAGTGTCTCGGCGAATCCTTGAATTGAGGTAAGTGGTGTCCGTATCTCGTGAGAGACATTGGTTACAAAATCCACCCTCACTCGCTCCAATTTTCTCAATAGACTCACGTCGCGAATCACAACAAGGTATTCATCCACGACAGGAACAGCAGTGATTTCTGTTTCGCGCTCTCCGGTTCCCACTAGTTTCAACTCAGCAAACGCAGATTTCCTTGTATCCCGACTTTCTGCCAGAAGTTCCTGTAATCGTGGATCTCGAATCGTTTCAATTAGGGGATGTCCCCGATAGTCGGCAGAGAGATTCAGCATCAAAGTAGCGGCCGGGTTTGCATAGATAATGGCAAACTGTTCATCTATCAATAGCACACCTTCGACCATATTCGCCAATATCGTTTCCAAACGATCTCGTTCCTGAGAGACTTCATGGATTTGATATTTGACGCGGTCCGCCATTTGACTGAAACGTCGGGCCAATCATCCAAGTTCGTCTGAAGAATTACCTGAAACTTGAGATGTAGTTCGTCCATCGGCAATCAATTGTGCAGTTCGGAGAAACCTGCGAATTGGACTGGTGACTATCTCCGTGGCGATGAGACTGAGTAACAGTGTTAAAACTAGGCCAACGACAACTGCTAGAATGAGAGTCGATCTAATGTGCGTAACGAGTTCTTGCATGCGATGCGTAGGCAGCGCAGCCCGACATGCTCCAATTAACTGATTTTCCCGCAACACGGAGATGGCAAAGTAACGCTTGCTGGTTTCATGGATATCACTGTATCGGATTGCATCACCTGTTCCTTTTGCCAAGGCGGCTTGTATATCTGGAAGGTTTCGGAGGTTGTCCATTTCCTTCAAAGCATCTCCATCGTGCGCAGTATCCCCCAAACGGCGCCATCGGAATCAATGAATGTCAAGTGCACGAAGTTTTCTGTGTCAAGTTTGTCAACAAGCCTATCTACAGCGCGATAGCTAAAACTCTTTGGAAGCGTATGGCTCAAATTCTCGCCAATTACGCGGGCTTGGGCTTCTAATTCGGACATCACCTGTTCAGCAAATCTCTGCTTAAGTGAGTGATGCAAATAAACGAACATTACCAACAACGTCGTTGATGAAATTAGGATGTAGCTCAAAATTAGTCGGACGCGCGTACTCATGACCTGTCTTTCTCTTCATGCCGATGGATCATCATCTTATCACACATGTCTGCTTCATCGCCATTCAAAAAGGACCAGTCATAAAAAAGCTAATGAAATGTCATACAACTGTAACATCTCTGGCTTATATTTGTCTTCATGATGTCGAAGATTCTAATCGTAGAAGACGAATCTGATATAGTCGAGTTATTGGCGTATAACCTACATCAGGCAGGTTTCGAGACGACGAAAGCACTCAATGGCGAAGACGCCCTCCGACATGTGAACACACAACCCCCTGACCTGATTCTCTTGGTTTGTTACTTCCCGGAGTGGACGGGCTGGAAATTTGTCGAATGTTAAAAAATAATCCTACGACCATGGGCATTCCTGTGATCAAGTTGACCGCAAAAGCGGAGAAAACTGACAAGATTGTAGGCTTGGAATCGGGCGCAGATGACTCTATAACCAAACCTTTTAGCCCCAGAGAGGATGTGTTGAGGATTCGCGCCGTTCAGCGTCGTATGGAAGATACTCGAACAAGCACAACAGCAAAACAGCTTAGGATTCACGAGTTGGTGATTGATTTGGACAGACATCAAGTGTTCAATAGGAAACAAAAAGTGGATTTGACTGCCACAGAGTTCAAACACCTTACACTCTTGATGGACGCTCCTAGGCGTGTCTTCACACGAGATCTCCTGATGCACGAACTTTGGGGAGACGATTATTACGCTTTAGATCGCACCGTAGATACTCACATAAGTCGTCTGAGCCGCAAATTGGACCAACTAAGTGGAGCTATCGAAACCGTGCGCGGAATGGGCTAGGGCTTCAGGGAATAGGAAAAATTCGCCCGACTTCATCAACTTCGCAGAGCAGTTTTGACAAATCATGATGTGGCTAGATAATTGGCAGTTTTACCAAGCAGCGCATCCAAATCTTACTTCCAGGTTCTAGCAGAACCGCCAATTCATTACGAACTGTCCGACATTACTCTATCACCGACTCACCTAGGATGCCCCTTCAAACTTGCCTTTTTGTTTCTTTGTCACGTCCAAAGTGGTATAATATTTCCCGCGTGATACCGTCGTTTCCTCCACAATCTGTTATAGTTTCTTTCCTTTCTGCGGTTGAATAAAACAAGCCGAATCACAACTTGAAAACTACGAAAGGTTCAAATCTGTAAGGTAGATGATAACCTCACGAGACCGAGACGAAATCCTCATCTCCACGGTAATTAGGCTCATTAAACGCAGAGCGATTTCAAACTTGAAAAAAGTCGTCAGCAAAACCCATTCTGCGGATATAGCACGCTGGTTTTCCTATCTTCGTCCTAACGAAAAATCCATCTTGTTTAATCTTCTCATTGAACAAGGGCAAATGGGTGAGGTAATGAGTGAGCTGAATAGTGAAGACAGGATTCTCCTAATTCAGGAATCTGATGCTGCCGTTTTAGCGGACATTTTTCATAACATGCCAGCCGATGATTTGGGTGATATTCTGGCAGATTTACCTGAAGAACAAGCCCAACACTTGCTCAAGCTCATAAAAGGCAAAACCTCAGAAAACGTGGAACAACTGCTGCAGTTCGATGAGAAAACAGCGGGTTATATTATGACTCCCAACTTTCTCGCATTAGCAGAAGAAACGACGGCAGCGCAGGCGACGGAGCGAATTCGCGAACTAGCTGATATCGAGATGGTCTTCTACGTTTATGTCATCGGCGACGAAAACCAACTCAAAGGTGTCATATCCCTCAGACAGCTTGTGGCAACCAAACCTGACACGCCATTAAAGGATTTGATGACTACTCGGGTTTTTTCGGTGCATCCCAACACACCGCAAGAGGACGTCGCGCATGTTGTAGCCCATTACAATCTACTCGCAGTTCCAGTTATTGATGATACCGTTAAGCTCATCGGAATCGTAACGATTGATGATGTAATTGACGTCATTCGTGAGGAAAACACAGAGGATATGTTAAGAATGGCGGGAACAGGCGATATTGATATTGCATCAAAATCCATCTTTAAGAATACTCGCGCACGTTTGCCATGGTTGCTCGCGAGTTTTGTTGGCGGATTAATCGCTGTTTATGTCATTGGGATTTTTGAGGCCCAGTTGAACAGACTTGCTGCACTAGCCGCATTTATACCGATCGTTATTGGAATGGGAGGCAACATCGGCACCCAGTCATCAACGATTATCGTTCGCGGGCTTGCAACAGGAGAGATTGACCTAAAGGAAACATGGAAAGTTCTATGGCGAGAGTTTGTAACCGGCGCCTCACTAGGGGTTATTTACGGAATATTGCTAGGCACATTTGCTAAATTTCGCTTTTCGAAGATAGAAATTGGCGGATTACAACTCGCTTGGGAATTCCCTGTAGTTGTTGCTTTAGCAATTTGTGTCAACATGGTGATTGCTGCCACGATTGGTACGCTCATCCCTATGTTTTTTAAGCGAATGCAAGTCGATCCTGCCATTGCAACGGGGCCGTTCGTTACTACCTCAATTGACGTATTTGGAATCCTGTCTTACTTCACAATTGCACGGGCACTACTCTTTTGATCGAAATGCAACACATGGGACGATATGGAGAGGTTTCTCAGGGAAGTAGACGCTGAAAATGAACATGATCTTGTCAGATGGCCGTAATGAGCAGCAAATCATCAGCGAGCTGGCGAACCACTATATGCTGAGACGGGAACAATCTACGGCTAAGAATATCGGGATATACGACACCTTTGATTGGCGATTGTTTGAAAAATCTCTTGTATTGTATAATTCCGAGGATGAGCTGATTCTGCACAAGTTGTCCGATTATAAAATCGTCCAGCGTACTAAGGTGAGGTCACTTCCTCATTTTGTGTGGGATATTCCGGATGGTGATTTAAAAAAACTACTTGCACCTATTCTTGAAGTGCGTGCACTTCTGAAACTTGTAGAAGTACATTCTCAGTCCACTACCTACCGAATTTTGAATCAAGAGGAAAAGACTGTGGTCCGACTCAGCTATGAAGAAATCCGGCTATCTTCTCAGGTGTGGGAGCCAGCATTATCTGCTTGTCTTTGTGTTGAACCCGTTCGAGGCTATCCGAGATATTATCGCACATCGGTAAAGCGGCTTAGAGAAATGGGATATATACAAATTAGCCCGGAGAACATGTACTTCAACGTTCTCAAGCAGGTCAATAAAATACCTGGAGACTATTCGTCCAAATTGAGACTACAGCTAGAACCTGACATGTGCTCTGATGAAGCAACAAAGACAATCTTGCGGTTTCTCCTAAGAATTATCAAAATTAATGGGAAATATATTGCGAAAGACCTTGACACAGAGTTTCTGCACGATTTTCGAGTCGCCGTTAGACGCACCCGCGTAGCGTTGAGTCAGATTAAGCGGGTCTTCCCCGAAGACACGACCATGATATTTCAGAGAGATTTTGCTATATTGAGCAAACTTTCAAATGAACTGCGAGATTTGGATGTTTATCTCCTCAAAGAGAATATCTACGAACAAATGCTGCCCGATAACTTGCGCGACGCCATCAAATCCCTGTTCCTGTTCTTGAAGACTAGGAGATCGAAAGTGTTTGAGGAGGTGAAAAATGGCTTGCACTCCCACGAGTATGTTGAAATTCTGCGGAAGTGGGAGGCCTTCTTGTACCAGCCGTGTGAGCATTCACCGAGTGCACCAAATGCAGAAGTTCCTGTCTTTGAATTGGCACGGAAAAGAATTCATAGGAAATACACTGGAATTCTAAAAACTGGCGCTGAAATCCTAGAAGAGTCTAGCGATGGGAGACTACATACCTTGAGAATTGAATGTAAGAAACTACGATATTTAATGGAATTCTTCTCTAGTCTGTATTCTAGTGAAAAAATCTCTACCTTGATTAAAGAACTGAAAACTTTACAAGATCACTTGGGTAACTTCAACGATCTTTGTATTCAGCGGGACTATCTTCGGAAAAACGCTGATGAGTTACCCATAACCGGCCAGCAAGATAGAAGTACAATATTGGCAATCGGGAGTTTGATTGGAAGCTTAGAGGAACAGATTCAAGCAACCAAAGGTTCGTTCTCTAAAATTTTTACTAGGTTCACGTCTCCCAAGAATAACGAGTTATACCACGACCTATTCGTCCCTATAGAAGGAAATGCTAGTCCATGACAATGTTGGCTATCTACAGCAATAAGGGAGGAGTTGGGAAGACAGCGGCAGCCGTCAATCTGTCTTTCTTGGCAGCACAGGCGGGACTAAAAACGCTCGTCTGCGATCTTGACCCACAAAGTTCCGCAACCTATTATTTTCGGGTTAAACCCAAGCTGAGGGCACACGCAAAGGGGTTCCGTAAAGGAGGGAAAAACATTGAAAAAAGCATAAAAGGCACAGATTATGAGAACCTAGATTTACTGCCGGCAGATTTCACACATCGAAATCTTGCCGTATATTTTGATAGATTGAAACGCTCAAAACGGAGACTGAATCGAATTCTACATCCACTCCGTGCCGAATACGATTTGGTTATTCTGGATTCACCACCAGCAATCAGCCTTTTGGCAGAGAATATTTTCAGCGTTGCTGATTACCTTCTTGTGCCCGTAATTCCGACAACACTGTCTGCGCGGACACTTTCGCAGCTCCTGTCGTTTTTCAAAAAGAAGAAATACGACACAGAAAAGATTTACGCCTTTTTTTCGCTGGTTGACAAGCGCAAGAAAATGCACAATGAATTCATGGCAACTATATCGGAAGAATTCAAAGGCGTTTTACACAATTCAATACCTTCGCTGTCAGACATCGAAAGAATGGGAATTGAAAGAGAACCGGTCCCGGTTTTCGCACCGACTTCAGCGGCTGCAAAGTCTTACCAAGATTTGTGGGAGGAGGTAGAAGCAACCATACTAGACTAGCAAGGTTTTGATGCGACATCATGCGTTGATGGACATTACCAAGTAATCTAATTCTACTTGAACAACGCTTGCCGGATTTGCCTCACGCATTGACGGAGGCGATTCTCATTTTCAACGAGTGCAATTCGAACATATCCCTCGCCATTGTGCCCAAATCCGGCTCCAGGTGACACACAGACTTCCGCTTTGTCAAGTAACTTCATTGCGAATTCCATCGAACTCAGATGACGATAGGGTTCAGGAATTGGCGCCCAAACAAACATTGTTCCCTTGGGTTTTTGTACTTTCCATCCAATCCGATTTAATCCATCGACCAATATGTCCCGACGGCGCCGATAAATCTCCGCATTTTCCTCTACCACGTCAAGAGGAGTTCTCAAAGCCATGATGGACGCCACTTGAACCGGAGCGAAAATCCCATAGTCGTAATACCCCTTAATGCGCGCTAGGGCCTCAATGATATCGCGGTTGCCTACTGCAAACCCACAGCGCCAACCCGCCATGTTATATGATTTAGACAAGGAGATAAATTCCACGCCAATTTCCTTTGCCCCCTTCGCTTGCATTAAGCTTGGTGCTTTGTAACCATCAAAGACGATGTCAGCATACGCAAGATCGTGTATTAGGACGATATCGTGTTTTTTGGCAAAGTCAACAACCTCCTGAAAAAACGATAAATCAATCACTGCACCAGTGGGATTGTGAGGAAAGCTAAGGATGAGCACTTTCGGTCGCGGCCATATATCTCTTGCGATTTCGGCAAGACTCGGGACAAACTCATTCTCCTCGCGTAACGGTATACTAATCACACTTCCGCCGGCAAGGACGATACTGTAGATGTGAATAGGAAAGGTCGGATTCGGAACAAGGGCAAGGTCGCCCTGATCTATCAACGCCAGAGCCAAGTGAGAGAGTCCCTCTTTTGTACCAATTACAGCGATTGCCTCGTGTTCAGGATCGATTTCTACGCCAAATCGTCGCTCGTAGTGCCAAGCGATTTCCCGTCGAAGGTTAAAGATACCTCGTGATGTCGAATAGCGATGGTGTCGCGGCTCTTGCGCGGCCTCACACAATTTATCCACGATGTGTTTCGGAGTTGGTTCACTCGGATTTCCCATACCCAGATCGATGACATCAATGCCCTGGCGCCGCCTCTCATGCGTCAGTTGCTTCAGTTTCCCAAACATGTAAGGCGGCAATCGATGTAGTCGTTTGGATAATGGATTCATGATTTATGCCGGATTAAAACAGTGCAAATCGCTCCTCAGCCTATTGACATTTCGGCATTGCTATTCTTCCTGTCGCCGCTCTGTGCGCATATCGTGTTGTTTCAGGAAGCCGAAATGTTTTGCAACATCTCAGCGTCAGCCGGATGGCCGAGCCCAAAGAAATCCGATGTCCTATCGACACGTATACAGTGCTGGTATCACGTCTGGTGCGGACTGCCGCGCCGATAACCTCGTCTTTGTCGCACAGATATTCGTAAGACCCTTTCTCTCTATTGGGTTCTTTGTGCTTACCCCATAGGCGAGATTTTGCACAGCCGATTGTAGGTTTGCTCAAAATTAAACCCAAATGGCATGCAATCCCCAATCGTCTCGGATGAGCAAGCCCTTGACCATCGGCAATGATAAGATCTGGTTCTGTCTTTAGCTGGTCAAAGGCTTTGAGAAGTGGGGGAGTTTCACGGAATGACAGCAGGCCTGGAATATACGGAAACTTAATAGTACTTTCGACACTAACACCGTCAATGAGTTCTAGTGTAGGAAAACTCAACACAACGACTGACGCGCGAGCAAGATTTTTCTTGAAACCGAGATCGACTCCGGCAACCGTTCGAACATCGCCAAACTCGTCGGTCCGTATGACTAGTTCGCGGAGCTTGTTTTGAATGCCACGTGCTTCTTCTGGCATAACATCCCATGGGTGAAGTTGACGGTACTGCATTTAGGGACTCATAATTTCGATTCAACAGTCATTTTCTCGCTAACCTTGGCGAACGCCTATCGAATGCCCTAAGCGATGTAAAAGTAGGAAATAATCTCCGACATTAGGTGTCAAGCGTCTTAGCTACCTTCTGTTTCATCAACCGGTTTTTCGACATTAACTGGAGCCCTGCGAAAATTGTTGTCAAGAATATGTACCCGCCGACAATCCCCATAAGTGAACACGCAACTCCCAGAATGAATTCGATCCCATTAAACATTAGACATCTCTCCTATATCAGAATATAACTGAAAACTTCGGGGCACAACTGCCTTGTGAAAGGATGTACGACAAATCATAGCCTAGGTTTCAGCAGAAACATGCGCTTTCGAATCACTGATTTGCGCAAGACGAATGCCAATATCGTACATCCCGTACAAACTCACGATATAGTTGGAATGAGAGAAAGTTCTCGATCAGAATTGTCCGATGAGGTGTGTTATCGGAGCCACAGTCTTGAGGACCTAGGGACAACAGTGTCTTTGCAGTTACACGCTTGATGGGAGCAGGGAAAAAGGACGAGTCGTGTTCCTAGCCGATTTCCACTAATTCGAGGGTGATTCCATCAGGATCGAGGAAATAAACACATTTCACAATCGTGCCAGAGTCAAATCCTGTGATTATCGGTTCGGATTTAAAGTGTACACCTCTGTCCTGAAAATCATGGTAAGTGGCATCCATATTATCAACAACAAAAGCGATGTGGGCACTTCCCGTGTCGCAAGTGCGCGTTCTCAGTGGTTCTCCAATTGGTGAAAGGTACTGAATTAATTCAATTAGGGATCCATGTACACTCAGAAAGGCAATCCGTAGCTTCGCACCAGAAATGCGTGTTACACTATGGTCATTCGATTCCTGAATAACAACATCGGAAAGAACATGCCCGTTAAGAATTCCTCTGTAGAAGTTTAGGGACCTGTCCATGTCACTGACAGTGAAACTGAAATGGTGTATGTCTTTAATCATTGGGCACTTGTTCTTGATTCGGTTTCAATTGTCATCTGAAAAGATTGCCTTCGCCGCTTTAATGCAGTCGTTTATTGCGGCTGGCACTAGACTATCGATTGGGACTCTATGCTGGAGGCGTTCACGGATAACGGTTGAGGAAACTTCGGCGTAAGCGTCGGGCAATTCGATTACATCGATGTTGCATGCGTAGTGCCTAAGTTCGGGTTTCGAAAGGAATCGCTGAATCGCATCTGCTTTGTATTCTTTGCGGTTGGCCGTGATGAAACGACACTGATCGAAAAGGGGTTTTAATTCGGCGTGCATATCGGTGTAATATTTGGAATCGAATAGTCTAACCAAGGTATCATAACCAGTTATGAAAAGATACGAAGTACGCAGTGGATATGCCGTTCTTATGGCTTTAATCTTATCGATATAACGTCCGTGGCTGCAAGCCGCCACTGAGAAATCGCCCCGCTGCATCGCATATCTCTTGAGCATGAGAAGACGATCTGCTAGAGAAAACCCGAACACACCTTTATCCACGTTTGATTTGGCTAGGCACAGGAGAATCTCGTCAAGACCGAATTGTGCTTGGGATTCTTCTATCATCTTCACGTGCGCGACAGTAAGTGGATTGAAGGATCCTGAGAAAATACCTAACCGTTGTCCGTCGCTTTGTATGCACTTGGATGCCCGATGTGCCCACGCTAATTCTGGATCGCCATTGGAGTCAAGTCGATCAATCATGGTGCTGAGGCCGTAGCATTCATCGGTGTGCTGTGGTTCCTGAGCGAGATTCACGCGTAGATTCCTTTGAAAGATGGACACAACATCTCCGTACTAAAACACAGAGTACGGTTTATTGCCAAAAACTGACCAATAAGGACTCTAATGTTTCAGCATTCTAGCAAGGGTGCGGGATGGTGTCAACGTAAAATGGGGCTTGACATGTTGTGCGGAACATTGCAATATACGGAGCGGGTTGCACGAATCTTTGACAAGGTTATGTGCCCTCTCAGCATCAAACTCGCTCTACATTTGGGTCATCTGAGGCTTTCTGAGTTGTTGGTTCACACACCATATTTTTTTCGATTTATATTCGTGGTACGATATGTGTTGCCCGATGTGAGTTCCCGCGGTTGTTCGGCCCACTCACTGAGGCGAAAGAGATGAATTTGGAAGTTCTTGGGTACAGCGCAGCATGAAATCATAACGTGAAAAATGTATGCCTTCCAAGATTCTTATCGTAGAAGATGATCCCAACATTATAGAGCTGTTGACGTATAACCTGAACGAAGCGGATTTTGACGTACACGCAATCCTTGATGGCGCCGATGCACTTCAACGCGCAGTAGCAGATGTGCCTGACCTTATCATCTTGGATTTACTGCTCCCAAAGGTGGATGGACTTGAGCTGGGAGCTGACGATTACATCGCCAAACCGTTTAGCCCACGAGAGGTGTATTGCGAGTGCGTGCAGTATTACGACGTATCGCCTCTCGAAGCAAAGAACCTTCAAATCAGATTGAGGTGCAAGGCTTAACGATAAATTTGGACAAACATTTGGTGCGCAGTGCGGAGGGTGAAATTGACCTTACAGCTACCGAGTTCAAAATGTTGACACTGTTTGCGCAAGCTCCTGGCCGTGTCTTCACGAGAAGTATGCTAATGGATGTGATTTGGGGACAGGAATATTATGGGGTTGATCGCACCGTGGATACGCATGTCATACCAATTCGTAATCCATAAGTTACAAGAACTGGGGTTTCGTAGTAGCGCAATTCATTGCGCGTCTCGTATCGGCTGTAACATTTAGATTTTGAAATCGTATCAGTCGGTTGCGTAGGAAGTTAGGACACTTCGGAGAGCATATCGAAACAGTTCATGGAGTGGGGTACAAATTTGCAGGGCAGAAACTGATCAATCCTTTAATTGGACCTGCGTGCGGTCCATTCTTGGTCGCCGGCCTCCGAAGAATGGCTGTAATGAGCGCAATTGTGAAGAAACAACACAGATCTTTTAGGTGGTTTTAGTTTAAGATAGTACGAAGAGGTGCAAATCAACCCGTCATTTACGTGTGCCGGAGGACGTCGCCTTTCACCAAATAATAAACTTCCTCGCTGATGTTAGCTGCCAAATCACCGATTCGTTCTAGGTGACGGAAGAGCAACAACGTACTAATGCCTGGACGTAGGAGTGTGGAATCGTCGGAAAGGAGGAGCAAGAGTTCTTGAACGGTTTGGTTATAGATGTCATCTACCTGAAAGTCTCGCTCCCGCACTGCTTCGGCTAGGTCTGCGTCTCGATTCACAAAAGCGTCAAGCGCATCTTTTGCCATTTCCTGAACGATGCCCGCAACCCGAGGCAAATCGATGAAAGGTTTAACGGGCGGATGTTCAATTAACTCAAGACTGCGCTGGGCAATATTGACCGCTTTATCGGCCATCCGCTCGACATCATGGTTAATCGTAAGTACCATGCTCAATAAACGGAGATCCGAGGCTGCAGGCTGATGGCGTGCGATGAACCGAATACAGGATTCTTCGATCTCATTTTCGAGCACGTCAACCTGTTCATCGCTCTGAATTACAACGGATGCCAATTCGCCATCGCGGTTTAATACGGATTCAACGGCATCTCGCAGCATGCTCTCTGCCATTCCACCCATCCTTAGTAATTCCTGTTGAATTTCTTTCAGTTCTACCTCGAAGTGGCGCCGCATCTGTGTCACCCCCCTCTTGAAATGCGAGTACACTGCCATGTAGCTCAGCTGCGTTGCCCAACGTACAAGGGCAACCAAGAATCTATGTGCGTCCTTCTATCCGTTAACCAAATTTCCCCGTCACATATGCTTCAGTACGATGGTCGCCGGGATTTGTGAAAATCTTATCTGTTAATCCGAACTCAATTAATTCCCCAAGATAGAGAAACGCGGTATAGTGTGACACTCGTGCGGCTTGTTGCATGTTGTGTGTCACAATCAGAACGGTGTAACTATCTTTTAACTCTAGAATCAATTCTTCAATCTTCGCAGTGGCAATTGGGTCAAGTGCTGAACACGGCTCGTCAAGTAGTAGCACTTCAGGCTCGATTGCCAATGTTCTCGCGATGCAGAGTCGTTGCTGTTGTCCGCCCGAGAGAGCATAAGCACTATCTCTCAACTTATCTTCGACTTCCTCCCACAATGCGGCTTTTTTAAGGCTGTCCTCAACGATTGCATCAAGCTGCTCTCGGTTACGTATGCCCGAAGTTCTCGGCCCATAAGCGATGTTGTCGTATATTGATTTAGGAAATGGGTTCTGCTTCTGGAAAACCATGCCCAGCCGTAAGCGCACCTCCACCGGATCAATAACGGCGGAATATAGGTCCTGGTCCTCCAAGAGAATCTGCCCTGTCAATTTGAAGGTCGGAACAAAGTCGTTCATGCGGTTGAAACAACGAATCAATGTGGTCTTGCCACAACCGGAAGGACCAATCAGAGCTGTTACTCTGTTCCGCTCAACATCAAACGATATGTTTCTTAAAGCTTGTGCCTCACCGTACCAAGCATTAAGATCATTGACACTTAGAATCACATCGGATTTACTGTTTTTCCGCTGCTTCATACTGGCCTCATAGATACTGTTTTTGGTAACGGTTGCGCAAGAAGATTGCGAGCGCGTTCAAGAGAAGTGTTACCACCAAAAGGACAACAATACCCGCCGCCGCATTGATGTGAAACCCCGACTGTGGACGAGATACCCAATTGAAAATCTGAATGGGCAGTGCAGTAAACGGAGAGAGTAATCCATCAGGAACAAATGCTACATACGTCAATGCGCCAATTGTGATCAGCGGTGCAGTCTCTCCGATGGCGCGGGAAACCGCCAAGATTATACCTGTTAGGATGCCAGGAAACGCCAGTGGCAACACATGGTCCTTTGTCGTTTGCCACTGTGTAGCGCCGAGTGCGTAAGCCGCTTCTCGGATCGTCCCCGGAACGGCTCGGATTGCCTCCCGAGAAGCAATAATAACGATAGGAAGCACAAGGAGAGCCAGTGTCAATGCGCCAGCCAAAAGGCTTCTATCCAAACGCATCGCACGTACGAACAGTTCCAATCCCAATAGCCCATAAATGATTGACGGAACCCCTGCCAGATTCGATACGTTTACCTCAATGATGCGACTCATCCGGCTCGACTGGTTTGCATATTCTTCAAGGTATACTGCGGCCCCAACTCCCACCGGTACGGTTATAAAAGCGGTCAAGGTAATTAGGTACACACTACCGATTAGAGCAGAGAAGATACCTGCTTCTGCTGGCTTTCGGGAGGGAAAACTTGTCAGGAAGTCCCAGTCAATCCGCGGTACTCCATCAACGAGGGCATCAGCAATCAGTGCGCCTAGCGTAGCAAGCGCAAGGACAACACCCACCGCCGCAACAACCTGGAAGAGGCGGTCGCCCCATTTCTGTCGACTTAGCAACTTTCGAGTGTGTGCTGTCGAAATCATTCGTACTGCTCCCTGAATCGCTGGCGCATGTAGTTGCCAACTAGGTTGAGTGCAAAGGTTGATAGAAATAGAACCATACCGACCGCAAAAATAGTTCGGAATTCTAACGTTCCGGTCGGGGTATCGCCTAAGCTTATTTGAACAATATAGGTTGTCATTGTCTCAATCGGCACCAAGGGATTTAGCGTTAGGTTCGGCATTTGACCCGCTGCGATTGCCACGAGCATTGTTTCGCCAATCGCACGCGAAATCGCGATGACAAAGGACGCAGTAATACCTGAGAACGCCGCCGGTACGACGACTTGCCATGCCGTTTGAAGCCGAGAAGATCCGAGTGCATACGCCGCCTCACGTAAACTTCGCGGGACGGCATACATCGCATCTTCACTTAATGACGAGACTAAAGGTACGATCATGATTCCCATCACGATTCCCGGAGAGAGGGCGTTGAACCCACCAAGGCTGGGAATCAGTTTTTGTAGCAACGGTGTCACGAATAGGAGAGCAAAGTAACCGTAGACAATGGTCGGAATGCCAGCCAGAATTTCTAGTATCGGTTTTAATATTTGACGAAGATAGCCCGGCGCATATTCGCTTAAGAAGATTGCAGTCAGTATCCCCAAGGGGCCAGCGACCAAGATAGCAATCCCGGAGGTAAGCGCGGTCCCTGCTACGAGCGGGAGTACGCCGAAATGTTTCTTCACGAAAAGGGGAGTCCACTCAGTGTCCGTGAAAAACTCAATGATAGAGACTTCCTTAAAAAATCCGATTGTCTCAAACAAAAGCACGCCAATAATGCCGACGGTAGTAAAAATTGAAAGCATTCCGCAAGCTAACAGGGCAGTTTCGATGAGCTTCTCTCCTGTTCTAGATTTTCTTGGATGACGCATCATAGAAATCCTTGTAAGTAGAACATGCGCGTCCGGAGTTAGCAGATTGATTGCATCTCATCGAAGTTATTCCGAACCTTGGCCAAGGAGTTCCTCAACCGAAACCCCTGTCTTGGCGCCTTTACCACCAAACACAGAGCCAGTAACGCGTTTTTGGAAGTGTTCCAAGGCGAGTCGATATGCCTCGTCTGGCAATGGAATATATCCTACTTCTTTCGTTAAAGTGGCTGCGTGTTTGAGATAAAACTCGACAAATTTCTCGACTTCAGGGCGTTCCGCCGACTTTTTGCTTACATAGATAAATACCGGACGGGAAAGTGGCTGATAGGTGAAATTCTTGACTGTTTCGAGCGATGGAAAAATCGGTCCATCACCGTTTTCCATCTTGCCGTCGTCTATGGGAATTAGCTTCAATAAATCCCTATTTTCCTCATAGTATGCTAATCCAAAGAATCCTAGCCCATGCATATTTTTGGAGACTGCTTGAACGAGAACGTTGTCATCTTCGCTCGCCACAAAATCTCCGCGACTCGCACCTTCTGCCCCGTTGATTGCTTTTGTAAAGTAGTCATAGGTGCCGGAATCAACCCCAGGGCCCGCTAGCGAAAACTTCTTGTCCGGCCATTCAGGTCGGATTTGGTTCCAATGGGTAATCTTGCCTTGTGCCTCAGGCTCCCACAACTTTCTAAGCTCATCTACGGTGAAGTAATCAACCCAATCATTTTTTGGATGCACGATGACCGCTAACCCATCATACGCGACGGGCAACTCAATATACTCTATCCCATTCTTCTTGCACAATTCGACTTCTGTTGGCTTGATGGGTCGGGAGGCGTCAGAAATATCGGTTTCGCCACGGCCAAATTTCTTGAATCCACCACCAGTGCCGGATATTCCAACAGTGACTCTAAACCGGCGATTCTCCTTCTGATATTCTTCGGCGACAGCTTCCGTAATTGGATAAACCGTACTTGAGCCATCCACTTTAATTAATTTTGCGCCGTATGCTGAGCTAACAAGGAATGCGCTCAGAATGAGAACAACTAGGCTGGCTTGTGTGAATCGGTAGAACATGATAACTCCTTATGAATTCAAAATTGATGGAATGCTATGTGTCGTACACTTCTTGTACAGTAGATTCGGCCATTTCCAAAAAAACCGCTTCTATTATATCACAATATTTCTACTCCGGTACACCGTTTTGAAGACAAGAATAGCTAGAACTGCACCAATAACCTGCATCAAGATGAACATCACTCCGTCCAGAGGTTTTACCCCAGCCGCGTAATATGTGAACATCCGTGCAAGTGTGACCTGAGGGTTGGCAAACATCGTGCTTGATGTCGCAACTAACTCACCGCCGACTAATAGACCCACAACTAAGGAAATCTTGTTGGACTGGTTCTGAACAAGCAAAAGAAGCGCTAGAATAAGAATAAACGTGCAAAGAATCTCAGCAAAATAATTTCCGCCCGCACGGGAAACGTCAGAGATAGCAACCAACACGGTATTTCATGATAGAACATCAAATGGGAAAAGATCATCCCTGTCAATCCGCCGGCGATTTGCATAAGAATGTAGGGAGCCGCTCGTTTCCAATTCATCATTGAAATGTGCACCGCTCACGGGTCCAAATATTTCTATGAGAGCAAAAAGGATGGTACCTACGCTGAGGGCGTCAGCCAATACCGCGGGAGCAATCCCAGTGTTCAAAACCCAATCAAAAAGAATAATCGGTGAAATTGCAGCCATCACGAGAAACAATCAGCCAAGATATTCACTTAAAATTTGTGCTCTGATTGAATATTCCGCTCGTCTTCCCGACATTGTGACGTACACTCCCAAATCGATCATCTATTCAGGAAATCGAATAGATTTGGAAACAACGAAAGCATGTGTTCTTACCAATGTCACAATGCATATCACCACTCTTGAGCGAAGGATTGCTACCAAACAGTATTTCAATTTGTCCGGAGCTGAAATACGATAGGAAGTTCTAAACGGAGCATCGAACCGTTCTGATCTTCGGGAAATGGTGGAAACGGAATGGCGTTTCGTACTGCGGCTAGAGCGGCATTGTCGAGTGATTTGGAGCCGGAAGACGTCACAACTTTGGCGTGTTGAATCGTACCATCTCGAAGAAGTGTAAAGCGCTGTGCTCGTTTTATCTTTTCTCTGACCTGTTTTAGAAACTCGGCGAAAGATTGTCTAGTATTACCTAAATCTGCCGAAAAAGTATCGACCGTGTCTGGACTAAACGCTATCTCCGAGAACGATTGTGACTCGTTAAATTTGCCGCTGATTGGCGTCGTATCAAACTTCGGCGGTTCAAATTTTGGAGTAACCGTAGCCACGCTAGCTCGGCGCCTCTCAAACATAAAACCCCGGTCCAAGCCTACGTTGCTGGGCCCAGCCGTAGCTGTGACCGAAAGATTTCTAACTGGAAGTGTAAACCGTTCGTTTCCCATTGGCAGTCGCGCGCTTGTAGCAATTGGCTGAGTTCTCAGGGCGGCAAGAGGTCGCAACTTCGGCGTTTCGGCTTGGCGTTGCTTCGGTTCGCGTTTGATGATTCGTTTATCAGGAATTGCTTCCATCATATCCGCCACCATAAAGTCGTCTTGCACGGCAATTTCTCGCACAACGTATATTCCTGCTACGCATATTGCTACACCATGAAGCGCAAGTGAAACCAGTGCGGAGACGCGTCGGTTTGATGCATTTTTTTGTTTTGCACTTGCATGTGGCGATGTGTCGCGGATTTGTGTAACAGCGTCCTTGTACTCCGTTGAGTTTGCCATGGAAGATGG
Organism: Candidatus Poribacteria bacterium; assembly: GCA_965197465.1. Lineage (GTDB taxonomy): Bacteria > Poribacteria > WGA-4E > WGA-4E > JAJDTR01 > JAJDTR01. The sequence goes on from OZ240209.1 coordinate 154,029, forward strand.
CTTCGTGCTTGCTACGGCAGAAACCGGTAAGCCTGCCGCCTCTTGCTTCGCACGTAGCATCTTCTTATACTGCTTTCTTTGTCTGAATGCCTGATACTTCGATGCACCGGATGCCATGTCATTCACTCCTTATAACTGAGTAGTTTGCAACGCCCGTCCTTCTCGACAACCGAGCCCAGAATCTTGAGCGTTTTCTGATGACCACTGTTATTCCTCACGGTTAATACCATACCCCTTAACAGTTGAAAACCCCTGTACTCTTCAATTGGCTGATCAAAGCCAATTCCTACAAATGTAAGATTATTCTCTCCATATCTCTTAATCAATCGCCGAACGGCGCGGGAGCATTTTGTGTCGAGATTTGACCATGCAAAATCCTCGGGGTAATTGTGTGGTGGGCCGCTCGCTGGAAACTCGGGCCACATCCATGAGACATATTCTTTCCGACTCACCCTCAACTGATGTAACCCTCTTGTGTCGCCTTGATTTAACGCCTCAACGACTGCCCGACCAATTTCGGATGGTGAGTTGAAACTGTTGTTCCACTTTCTGCGTTCGCAGCCCAGCGGGATACTTATCCGTAGTAGCAATAAAAGGAAAACCCGCTATGCCATAGCTACACCGGTTTACGTGTAATGCTTGAAACGTGACACGTGGGATGAGACAAGTATCAGGGGCCGAGGTGAACTGAATCCCAAAACTAGAGTTCTAGAGGCATCGGACTCATGAATCTGCTAGGAGTCGAGAGTACTCAACGATCCCTGTTACTCTTTACGTGTCACAGTTTCAGCGCATGTCTAATTTTGCGCAGTGGTTGTCCAGCCAGTAGTCCAGTTGTCGTTGGGATCGACGCTACCGATGAAGTCGACAGACAAAAAGAATCCGTCGGAAAGTGGACGTGCTGCGCGCACAGAACCATTGGTTGCAGGCGAACCACTCCGCGGGCGGAAATCAGGATTGATCAGGTTGAATGGGTTCGTCAACATCGGATCCACCTCGACATTGTTGAAGGCGGAATTGGACGCCCAAGCGGTATCATCAAAACCACCGTCTGCCCCGGCGAAGCTGCTGGGTTTATTGCCAAAGAAGATGCTGTTTTGCACCGAGAGTTTACCGCTATTGGCTTGGGCGTAAGTCGCGTCATGGTCAATGTCAAGGCCCGTTTTATTGAAACCAGTCACTATGAAATTGCGATATTTGCCTGCCACTCCTTCACGGATGAGCATGCCGATATCACTCTCAGGCCCCGTGGGGTCGCCTACGAGCGTTGCATTGTAAATGGTGGCGCTAGAGCGTGGCAGCGCCTCATTGTTTTTGCTGCCATTATCATTCTCGAAGCCGTTGTCTGCATCATCTCCGCGTTGCTGTGCTACCCAGAATTGTCCTTTCCCGGTCCAGCCATCCGTCCAGTCAAATGAATCATCGCGCGCGCCGGTGACAAGGGCATATTTGAGATTGACAGTTCCACCGAACATCTCAATGCCGTCATCTTGATTGAAGTGGACTTGAACATGTTCGACTACCGTTCCGGAGCCAACACCTTGAAACGCGATTCCGTTCAACTCATTGTCCGGACTAAACTCGATTCCAGCCCATTCGACTCGGACATACCGTAGAACCCCGCTACTGTCGTTGGGATCATTTCCGCCGAATGCACCCGTGTTTCCCTCGCCCTGTGTTATTCCTTGGTTCGTGGGTGCCCGTCCATTGATGATTATACCCCGCATCGGTTAATATTGCGCTTGTCTTCTGGGCAACAATCGCTTATAATGTGGATAAATTGTGTTTGTGGATTTAACATAGCTTTCTTAGTTTTTGACGAGGAAATCCTATGATTGCCATTGACTTTACTGAAGAAGACATTGAAGCGCTTGATTATGAACGTTATCACCATCCTCATCCGAAGGTGCAGCGAAAGATGGAGGCGCTTTGGCTCAAACACCAAGGCTTACCGCATAGTCAAATCACTCGTTTAGCCGGTATTTCGCCTAACACGTTGCGGGCTTACCTGCGCCAATACCAAACTGGCGGCATTGACGCACTCAAACAGCTCAATTACTGCCCACAGGAAAGTGAGCTGTTGGCTCATCAGACCTCAATTGAAGACTATTTTCGGACAAATCCAGCAGCTACTATTAAAGAAGCAGCGGCAAAAATCTACGAACTCACCGGTATTCAACGCAGTGAAAGTCGTGTGCGTGTGTTTTTCAAAAACATAGGCATTGAGTACCGGAAAGTGGGGCATATACCAGCCGAAGCCGATGTCGAGGCACAGGAGGACTTTAAAAAAAAGAGTTGCAACCGCGTCTGGACCAAGCTGCTGCTGGTCTGAGAACCGTCTTTTTCGTTGATGCCGCCCATTATTGTCTTAGCTCCCTTTTTAGGATTTCTCTGGTCGTTCACTCGTGTGTTCATCAAAGCCCCCGCCGGCAGAAAGCGATTTAACGTTTTGGGTGCCTTGAATGCCGTGACACACGAACTGATAGCGGTACAAAACGATACTTACATCAATGCGCAAACCGTCTGTGATTTGTTAGTGCGTATTGCAAAGTCGGCAGGTGAGATGCCGATTACATTGGTTTTAGATAATGCCAGATATCAAAAGTGCCCAATCGTCCGGGAGTTAGCTGAGAAACTCACTATTGAGTTGCTTTATCTTCCACCATATTCTCCCAACTTAAATCTGATTGAACGGCTCTGGAAATTCGTCAAGAAAAAATGCCTTTACTCAAAGTATTATGCCGAGTTTTCCGATTTCAAGCGTGCGATAACCGATTGCCTCAATCAGACTCACACCACCTACAAATCGGAATTGGCAACTTTACTTACGCTACGTTTTCAGACTGTTCAAAAAACGCAACTTCCGGCAGCGTGAAGTATAGATATAGGAACTTTGAAACGACACCAAAACCGTTTCCAATGTCATAATTGACAGCGGCGATTATGACACGAACCCAACGGGTTGATGTAAGGGATAGCGTAATCCCTCTTAGAACCTGTTTGAAAATCCCAAATGCTACTTGAAGAACCTCGTTTTGCAACCCTAGAGATTTTCATACCTTTCATATCAAGTTGAAAGTTTCAAAAGAGACAAAAAATGCGTAAGAACTCTTGTTATCACTGGATTTTGCGCAGATTCGACATTAAAGCATCGGAAAGTAGGTATGAAACGTATGTACCACCCAAATCAATTTCAAATTGACGCTACTTTCAAAGGAGAAGATTGTTTTAGGACTTATGCAGTTCGGTTTGTAGTAGAGCATTTCATTGTGCGTCCGGCGGGTCGTTTGCTTGTTTGTAAGCCACCAGCCGTATTGTTTTGTGTAGAAACAGGCAAGAAATGGGTAAAATACCCTATACTCCGCAGTTTTGAGTGCCGGTTAAGGTAATTTATGGTATCCTTCTAGCAATCACTCCTTAGGAGGAACCTCAATGACGCAAGTTACCTTCGTCACCCAAAGCAAAGATCGTCTAGATATTGTTGCTGGCACGTGCCATCAAATCGCCTTAGTTGAAACAATTGATACATTGTAGCTGTTTAGTTCGGTCTGAAAGAGTGGCGAAATCTGTGCAGCATTGGGTACATTTGCTTGCCATGGAGGATTCAACACCTCAATAATGACGAATTCCAGAGAACATCAGTTAATCGCTCGCATTGCCGAATTGGAGGCTGAAAATCAGGCATTACGCGCCCATATGGCCGAATTGGATCAACAGGTGTCAAAGCTGTTAGCTACCTCCGCTTTGCCCCCAAAAACGGCTGTCCCCAGATTTGCCAAACCAAAACAACAGAAACGTCGTCGCAAAAAGCCGGGGCAAAAGCCGGGCCACGCCGGCAGTTATTGATTTCGTCCAACCGAAACCGACGAAATTGTTGAAACTCCTTTAGAGGATTGTCCCCATTGTCATGGAGTGATTGAAAATGTCACAACCCACCAACAGTATGTTGAAGAAGTCATTCCGGCTCAGACAACTGTTGTCTGCTATCAGACACAAAGTGGATATTGCCAAAACTGCCAAAGACGGGTGGAAAGCCGTCACCCGCAGCAAGTCCCCCATCGGTTGATAGGCCCGCGGGCGTTGCTCATTGCCGCTGAATTGAAGCACGCTATGGGGGTGCCGTATCGGAAAGTCGTCTCAGTACTTGAACGACTGTGTGGGCTTTCTGTCACTGCTGGCGCATTGGCGCAATCCATGCAATCGTTGGCAAAATGGTTCACTCCCGAATATCAAGCAATTCAAACCGGATTGCGACAGAGTCATTGCACCTATGTCGATGAAACCGGCTGGAGGTTAAACGGCCAATCATGCTGGCTTTGGGCATTCACCACAGACAGTTACACGGTTTATGAAGTCAATGCGAGTCGCGGACATCAAGTGGTTTTAGAACAATTGGGTACAGACTATGATGGAGTCCTTGTCAGTGACTTTTACACCGCTTATAACCCACTTCCCTACACCCAGCAAAAGTGCTTGGTGCATTTGCTGCGTGAATTGTCTGACGTGAGAAAGACCAATCACACCCAAGAATATGCGGCATTCGCCAAAAAACTGACGCGTTTGTTACGCGATGCCATTCGCCTCAAGCAGAAGCAGTCGGACTTCTCCCAATCTCGCTTGGAACGCCGATTCAAACGGCTGAACCACCGATTGGAGAAACTTGCCAAAGCGGACTATCACGACCCCGATTGTCAAAGACTCGCCAAACGGTTAGCCAAACACAGCGATTCGTTATTCACCTTTCTGTCACACATGCAGGTCGCCGCCGATAACAATCGCGCTGAACGCGCCATACGACCTGCGGTGGTAACTCGAAAAATATCGGGTGGTAGTCGTTCACCCAAGGGCTCTGAAGCGTTAGGTATCATCACCAGTGTGATTCAAACCTGCAAACAACAGAACAAGGATTTCGTGGAGGTCGGCTTGGAGATTATCCGACGCTATCATCAAGAACTTGATGCCGGGGTTCTGACTGTTGAGACAACTGCACCAACCTAACCGTTGTCTAGTCAATTCAAAGTTTTGTGATTTTACATTCGCCACAGAAATGTATTAGTCAACGAGATGGTTTACACGCCGCACCGCTCTCGCGGATTGACAACCTTATCGGTCACAAGGCTTGGATTTGGCAATCCAAGCCGAGCAGGGAGCAACATATGAGTGTCTCACATCTGCCTGACCATTACAGATCCGCCATAGACATCAATGGACTAAACAGTTACGACGACCACCGTATCCAAAATCGAAAGGGATATCATATAATGCCCATGATGCCTACTACGGACTCTGATGCCGACGGCCGCGCGCCGAAAGAAAAAATTGACGCAATCCTCCGTCCCAAGTGGTGCATCACTTCTGAGGATGGTCGACTGTACTGGGATCTGATTTGCGCCGCTATTCGCAATGACGTGAAGACGATACGTAATCACCTTAGAGAAGAGCCGGATTGCGCACGGCTAGAGTTCTGGTACACGCCGCCAATCCACTTTGCTGTACGCGAGGGAAATTTGAAGGCGACGCGAGCATTGTGGGATGCTTACCCGTACGACGAAGTCACACGTCTCATCAGAATGGCGGAAGATCGCGGTCACGCTGACGTTGCAGATTATCTGCGCACTTCTATTGGGGCGGAGACTTCGACAGGCGATTCGCGGCTACACGAGGCCGTTAAGGAAGGAAATTACGCGGAGATTGAGCGACTGTTAGCCGAAGTTCAAGGAATCGGTGCACACCGCGATTCAAAGGGGCGGACGGCACTCCACCTTGCCGTGATTGCCAACAATCAAGAGGCGGCACGTGCGCTACTAGCGAGTGGCGTTGAGATTGACGCCACAGATTATCTCGGATTTCGTGCGGTTCACTACGCTTGCTGGACTAATCAATACTGGACGTTAGCAAAGGGAGGTGTTGGGCTGTTACAGATTCTGCTTGACGGAGGGGCGACTGACAGCCCGACGCTGGCAGCCGTCCGCGGGGATCTGGATGCCGTGCGCGCTTTTGTCATGGCGGATCCGGCGGTCGTTGATGATGCCGAAGCACTTCAGAAACGACCTCTGTCCGTCGCTGTCGAGCGGGGCCACCGCAACATTGTACGTTACCTTCTCGATCAAGGCGCAAATCCATCGCTGGCAGAGGGACGGTTGTGTCCCCTCGGGTCCGCACTCATGACTGCCTCCGTGAACGACGACATCGGAATAGCGCGATGGCTGCTTGAAGCTGGTGCCGATCCTAACGGGGACATTGACTCATCGGGAACGCCGGCAATACGCGCCTCGTCCGATGCAATGCGTGGACTGATGTATGAATACGGAGGACGCTCCGGGGCGGCATGGGGATTCACGCAGAGTGGCAATCTTGAGACCTTGGCGGCGATTCTGCGCTACTGCGACGATCCGTTTTCGGATGAGGAAAGCGAATATCTAACAACGCCGTACACCGCCATCATTAGCGGCTTTAGACGCCGACTAGATAAAAAACAGAGCACCGATGCCCATGCGGCAATGCTGAACATGTTTTTGCGACGAGGGTACCCGATGCCAGCGGTACTTACCGAATGCAAAACCTATCTCTTCCACGTACCGCACATGACGCGGCAGTTACTGAATCACGGACTAGATCCGAACCTGCCCGACTGGCAGCGGCGTACGCCTTTGCACGACCTATGTGCGGGAATCCGTCACGTAGAAAATGCCTCGGGATTGATGCAGCTCTTTATCGACCACGGAGCTGACATTGACGCGATTGACGAGGAGGACCGCTCCACACCATTAGGCATAGCCGCCCGCGAAGGACATACGGAACTTATCGACCTATTGCTCTCGAATGGCGCCGACCCAAATGCCGCCGGAGCAAATTGGGCAATGCCGCTCGCTTGGGCAGAACGCCGGGGGCAAGAGAAAATCGCGGGAATGTTGAGGACACACGGAGCTGTCTAGACTAATCTCAGCTATCGGTGCCCTTCGCTGAAAGAGCCGCAAGGCCAGAGCAACCAGCCCCTTCGACCACACGTTAAAGCGCCACCAAGATTATCCGATGTGCCTAAAATTTGGGCAAATCGACATCTAAATTTTAGGCAAGTTCATCAGATACGGCCCTTATCTTCGTGCTTTGCCTACCATAACCAACTCCTCATGAAACCCCACCATATAGGTGTCTACTCAATTCTTCGCCTATCATCTGTCAAGATAAAGTGCTCCGGCTACGGTTTGGCATCTCTCTTGCTCATAGTCATTCTGTCAAGCGGACGGAAGAACTATATACGCCTGCCTATCTGTAAGGATGGATGGAAGTTTGTTTGCGAGCAGAGTGGTTGAAAGCAGATGAGATCAGGCCACTCTTGTAGGATTTCAACGGCATCTCATCAACATTGTTTGAAAAACGGAGGAAAACTAATGATTCTGTCAAACTCAAGGTTAAAAGGCGCGCAATGGTATCTTTGCGCTGCCGTTCTACTGGCTTTCGTCTGCGCACTCGGTTCCGTGTCGGCAGAAATTAAACTAACCGATAGCCTATCTGTTTCAGGCTTTTTGGATATGTCATCCACTACAACTAGCGGTGGCGATGAGACAGCAATAGGATTGTCTTTCGATCAGTTCGAGCTAGATTTCAAAATCGAGCAGGGATCCGTCACCGGGTTTGTCGACATTGATAGTACAGGTGCAGACGCGGGAATAAAGTTGGAACAGGGGTATGTGACCTATTCGCTGCCCGAATCAACCGTGTCCGGCGTGAGCATAAAAGCTGGTCGATTCCTTAGCGCTATGGGGTTTGAAGCCGCAGAGCCGACTGGTCTGTTTCAATACTCTTTTTCTGAGGGAATTCCATATCCCGGTTATCAAAACGGTATCGGAATTGATGTGAGCCCGGCCAAACAGGTAGGAATTTACGTTGCGCTCCTGTCCGGTGTTTGGGACGTGAATGATACCGACGTGAAGAACCCGGGTATCGAAGCGCAAGTTGCGCTGACACCAATGGAGCAACTCACTGCCAAGCTCGGCTACGCCATGGACAAAATGGAAGACTATTCGCAGAGCGAACTCAACGCTTGGGTGCAATTCGCACAGGGGCCTTTGACACTCGCCGGTGAAGTTGACATATTGTCGAACTGGGGTGCTGACGGAAAAAACGGAATGCATTTTCTCGGCATGGCAAATGTTTCACTGGCAGATATGATATCGGCTCCAGTCGCGGTGACCCTTCGCTTCAGTGGTATCAGTCTGGATGATGAAGACAGTTCGTCAGAGTTCACGCTCAGCCCATCTTACACAGCGACGGACAACTGGTTGCTTCTTGCCGAATTCAAGCAGAGGCTTGACGCCGAAGAAACGATTATTGCGGTTGAATCTCTCTTTACATTTTAATTCAGAACACATAAACTCAACTCTCTAAGGAGGCAATCAAATGTTTCGCTCTAAACTGAAGTTGCGCGGTATCATTGCAATCAGTATGCTACTCTTGACCGTTTGTATGTTCGGCATCGGACATGCACATGCCGGACATCATGAGGTAAAAATTGGGGTGCTCCACTCGTTGAGTGGCACCATGGCAATTTCCGAGACTTCCCTCAAAGATGTTGTTCTTATGGCTGTTGAAGAGATCAACACTGCTGGCGGAGTAATGGGCAAGCAGATTAAGCCCGTGGTCGTTGATCCGGCAAGCGACTGGGATCTATTCGCCGAAAAAGCCAAAGACTTGATTATTAAAGAAGAAGTAGCCACGATTTTTGGCTGCTGGACCTCCGTGAGTCGGAAGTCTGTTCTCCCAGTTTTCGAAGAGCACAATGCGCTCTTATTCTATCCGGTGCAGTACGAAGGTGAAGAACAATCTCTCAACGTTTTCTACACCGCTGCAACCCCCAACCAACAGTTGGTCCCCGCCGCCCAATATATGATGGATGAAATCGGCGCCAAGAAGTTTTATCTGCTTGGGACCGACTATGTCTTCCCACGCACGGCAAACAAGGTGCTGAAGGCTTTCCTCAAGACCGAGGGTGTTCCTGATGAAAACATTGTGGAAGAATACACTCCTTTCCACCACCAGGACTATCAGACAATCGTCGACAAGATTAAGAAGTTCGCCGCCGGTGGCGACGCCTGTGTGTTGTCAACAATCAACGGTGACAGCAACGTGCCGTTCTACAAGGAGTTTGCCAACCAAGGTCTGACATCTGACGACTGTCCGATTATGGCTTTCTCGGTCGCAGAGGATGAATTACGCGCGATGGATGTCCCGCCCCTCGTCGGACACCTTGCCACGTGGAACTATTTTCAGAGCATCAATTCTTCTGAAAACAAGAAATTCGTGAAGAACTTCAAGGCGTTTTGCGAGAAAGAAAACCTGCCCGGTGGTTCGAAGCGTGTAACGGACGATCCCATTGAAGCCGCCTACTTTGGTGTCTACGTTTGGAAGGCAGCGGTTGAAAAAGCGAAGTCTTTTGAGGTCGACAAGGTGCGTGAAGCCGTCTACGGCTTGGAGTTTGATGCCCCCGGCGGTAAGAAGATGATGCACGCCAACAACCAGCACACGCTGAAGCCGGTTTACGTCGGAGAAATCATGAAAAATGGCCAGTTCAAGATTATCTACAAATCTGACGGGTTGGTTTCGCCTGATTCCTACAGCGCCTATCTTCATCCGGACGGCAATTTTCCTGCCCCGACCGGCGGTCCCAAGGGAACAACAACCTCAGGCATGTAATTCGGATTGTTGGTTAACTGTTCACCTATTTTCATAGAGTTTGCAAAGCGTAAAGAATCATCCGGCTTACGCTTTGCGACTCTTTTTTTGTGTTACTTAAACAACCTTTGCAGCAAGGCTCAACTCTCTCGTCTCTCCTTCGACCAATACCCGGGACACGTCCAAATGCCAAGAGTCACAATCTTCTTAATTGCCACGCTACTACTCATTTCGCAAGTCTTCAGCTTGGTATTTCCCAGCGCCGTCCAATCTAACGACGAATTCATACAATCCCAGATCCAGAAACTTGCTAATGACAGCAAAGCGATTCGCAAAGCAGGGGTCATGACGCTGGCGAAGAGTGGTGACATGCGTGTGGAGAGAATTCTTGAATCGTATAAATTGGGAGAACTCTATCTCTGGAATGAGGTAGTCGTTTCCTGTAAAGAGATGATTGAGGACGACGATTACAACGAATTCTGTCGGCTCGCCAATGTACTGACCGGCGAACCAATGCTGGATGCAAACGGGAAACAGTATGAAATCCCGATAGAGGAGCTGCAAGAGCTGGCGCCATCACGTGCAGAACGCAAACTCGCAAACAGCGCAAAGTTTCTCGTCAGACTCTCGTCGCCAGACAAGGAGATTCGAATGTCGGGTGCCAAGAAGTGTGGAGATCCGCCTGGGATTATCGAATCGGTTTCGCAGCTTGAGGAGATGTCAGAGAACGATCCGGTCAAAAAAATTCAGTATATCGCCAAAGAAAGCTTACTTCTAATCCGGTTGAACCGGACTTCGCTAGAAAGGGATCCACAAGCGAATCTTGCGATTGTCCGCGAATTGGGAAAAATGAAAAGTATGCGCGGGCTGCCACGGTTGCAGGAGTCGTTTGACAATCTAGTGAAAGGGCTTGAGATTCCTATCACCGTCAAGGAAGAGGCTAGGAAAGCGTATAAATACGCAATTGACCAAATCAACGGATATCAAAGTTTCGTGGGGGGCATCGGTAATATATTTCGCGGGCTGTCACTTGGATCCGTTCTTATCCTCATGGCACTTGGCCTCGCCATTACGTTCGGTCTGATGGGTGTCATCAATATGGCACACGGCGAGTTGATGATGATTGGGGCTTACGCAACCTTCGAGATGCAGAGATTGTTCGGTCATAGCCCAGATAACCCATCGGACTTGTATTATGTCGCGGCGCTGCCTGTCGCGTTTTTGACGGCGGCATTCGTTGGCTACCTCATCGAAATCTTGGTTGTCCGTCACCTGTATCAGCGTCCACTAGAGTCACTATTGGCAACGTGGGGGATTGGGCTTATTCTTATTCAACTCGTGCGCATTCGATACGGCGACAACATCGGCGTCAACGCCCCGACTTGGGCGCGAGGTGGGCTTGAAGTTGTGCAAGATCTCATCATGCCTTATAGTCGCTGCTTTATCATTGTTCTGTGTGGCTTGTGTGTCCTACTAATCTACTACTTGATGAACTATACCAAGCTAGGTTTGCGAATGCGAGCAACAATGCAGAATCGTAATATGGCAAACAGCGTAGGCGTGAACACACAGCGCGTCGACCGATTCACTTTCGCCTTCGGCTCCGGAATCGCCGGGGTCGCCGGCTATGCCTGGACACTAATCGGCGGCGTCACTCCGGATATGGGACAGACCAACTTCATCATTGATTCGTTTCTAGTCGTTGTTACTGGCGGCGTCGGCGAACTTATCGGTGTCATCTGCGCCGGATTGGGGATTGGCGTGCTGACCAAAGTTATTGAACCAACGACAATTGGGCCTTTCGTGGTTGGGGCAATCTGGGCAAAAATTATGCTCCTAATTATCATTGTCGGGTTTATCCAGTTCAAGCCGGCGGGTCTGTTCGCGCCGAAAGGTAGACTCAGCGATGTTTAGAAGTGGCGCCGTCAAGCAATTGAGCAATTTTCTACAGGATGCGGGGATGGCAAAACAGTCATCTGCGAACAATCGCGGTATTTCATTCCTCGTGCCGTGGATGCTGTTTTTTATCGGCTTAATCGTGATCCCGCTGCTTTACTATACCGGACTGATAACCATTGGTACAGTGAATATGCTCGGTCGATACATGGCGTTTGCAATTGTCGCTATCGGGTTAGATTTGATTTGGGGCTACACAGGCATCCTGAGCCTGTGCCAAGCCTTTTTCTTTGCGCTGGGCGGTTATGCGATGGGGATGTATTTGGCACACCATGGAGGACCAGAGGGAATCATTGATGCCAACGGATGGAAGATTCCCGCATGCCTGTATGTCGTTTATCCGTACAAAGTCGGCGAAGCACCGGGGGACGCCCTCGTTCCATGGTTTTGGAAACCGTTTTATACGCTCCCAATCACGACCATCTTAGGCTTACTCATACCCGGTTTAGCCGCTTTGGCAATCGGCTACTTCGGCTTTAGAAGCCGAGTTCGTGGAGTTTACTTCGCCATATTGACCCAGGCGATTACTGTAGCGGGTTGGTTGGTGTTCTGCATGAACAACATGAAGCTGTGTGGTACAAATGGCTTGACGCGGTTCGACAGGATCGCAGGATTCAAGCTGACAAACCCCAACGTCAAAGTAAGTCTTTATATTGTTACGCTCCTCGCTCTCGTCGGCACCTACCTCTTTTGTCAACATGTCGTAAAATCTCGGTTGGGACACATTCTCGTTGCAATCCGAGACGACGAAACTACCTTGCGTTTTTCCGGTTATAAGCCCTACATCTATAAGCTTTTTGCTTTCTGCCTAGCAGGAATGATCGCCGGACTTGGCGGGATGCTTTACGCGCCGCAGATGGGCATCTTCACGCCTACGAATATGGAGGCGAGTGCGTCAATCTTAGTTGTTGTCTGGGTGGCGGTCGGCGGACGCGGTGTTCTTTCCGGCGCAATTCTCGGTGCATTGGCGGTGAATCTCCTCTATAACTTTTTCACCTCCGAGAGAAATCTGTTGCTTTTTACGTGGAAAGCGGAATATTGGCAATTTATCTTAGGTGGGCTGTTCATCGGCGTTGTTCTACTCTTTCCCGGTGGCTTCATTGACTTGTGGCGTCGCCTAGTGGGTACTACGAAGTAAGGAAAATTACCGAGATTGAAGCGACGATGAAGCCGAGTCTAGCTGGAAAACTCGGTTTCTTTTGTTGTCACATATCCCGGATACTCCCATATCTCTGGTCTGTAGATTATGGACAGGATTGTTCAGCAATGATATAATCACCTATGCCTAGGATGGAGCAGGCCGATTAGTATGGACCAAGCTCAGCGAACCGCCGAATACAAAGAATATAGCCCCCGAGAAAGTCGACTATCTGAAGAAAGATATCTACTTTTTTTAGAGGGCATAACCGCCATTTTTGATGGTTTCAAAGCTTTAGACATAGAGGCAGTGGGCATTGAACATAATGAACTCCGCGTCATTATTGGGCCCAACGGCGCAGGCAAGACAACGCTCTGTGATGTCGTAAGCGGCAAGACTCGGCCGACGACCGGCTATGTTTTTTTCGATGGCGCCGATATTACGCAGCAGACGGAGGAAGAGATTGCATTGCGGGGCATCGGCAGGAAATTTCAGACGCCAACCGTCTTTGACAGCCTCACGACTTACGAGAATATGGAACTTGCCCTACCTGGCCATTACCGTTTATGGTTCAACTTGTTTGGCTCCACGACAATAGCGGAGAAGGAGCGCATCTTGGAGATTCTGGAGCGAGTTGGACTTGTTGATGAATTGCACCGCGAAGCCAAGTATCTGAGTCACGGTCAGCGCCAGTGGTTGGCGATAAGCACCCTCATCCTTTCGAACCCAAAACTGTTACTCGTTGATGAACCTGCGGCCGGACTAACAGATGCCGAAACGGCACTGACTGCCGAACTCCTCCTCGAATTAAAGGATGATCACACGCTCATCGTTATCGAACACGATATGGACTTTGTGCGTCAACTCGATTCGTTTGTCACAGTGCTGAACGAGGGAGTCATCATGGCGGAGGGAATGATGCGAGAGGTTCAGCAAAACGAGGAGGTCATTGAAGCATATCTGGGTAGATGAGTCTTCCATATTCTAAGAAGCACCGGATACTTATCTTGTCGTTGATCGATTCTTGAAATCCTGCTATAATACGGATGAGAGGTGATGGCCACTGTTGTGAGGGAGTTCCGACAGCTATTAGAGGCGTCCATTGAAAGGAACTGCGAAAACTTGCGCCGCGACTAGGGCTTTCAGTCGATAGGCCCAACTCATGAAGATTCTACGACCACGAATTCTCAGCCTCGATCGAGGATGGAATGCATTACGGTACATTCACGATGAACACGAATTTTGCTGAATTTCACCCTCTCAATCAGACTCAAGACATGAGACACCTCCGTGTCGGCACACCTAGTCCAAGACTTATGGGCATTTGCGCCCAGCCATTCGCTGATTCCCAACGATCGATTCAACAAAATCCACTGTGAAAGTTGCTTGATTTCTCAAATTGGAATATTGTTTGACTGAGCATGTGCCATGCTACCGTTCGTTCGGTAACTGATGGGATTGAGATGGAGGAGACTGATTGAACAGAGACCTCTAGAGGGCGTTGATTCTTGTCCAATCCCCAAGGGTTTAAAACCTGTTTGGAGCAGAAATGCTTACAAAACTGATTTGTCGCAATTTCAAATGCTTTGGAGAGGTCCAAATCGAATTGGGTAATCCCGTTGTCTTCATTGGACCAAATAACTCCGGCAAAACAACGGCTTTACAGGCACTCGCGCTTTGGGATGTGGGTCTCAAGCGTTGGAACGAACACCGCAAGGGGAAACCAAGACCGGAAAGACGTCCAGGTGTTGCTATCAATCGGCGTGACCTAATTTCTGTTCCCATCCCGAGTGCTAGACTGCTCTGGCAAAATTTGCGAGTTCGCGATGTCCAGCGGATTGATAATCAGCAGCGTACCCAGAACATACGGATGGATATTATCGTCGAAGGCGTTACCTTCGGCCGAAAATGGGTCTGTGGTTTGGAATTTGATTACGCCAACGAGGAGTCTTTCTACTGCCGTCCGCTTCGATTGACTGAGGGAGACGGCGAAACGTTACAACGAATGTCTGTTCCTGAAGATACGGCAAATCTTGATGTCGCCTTTCTTTCGCCTATGTCAGGGTTGGCGTCGAATGAAACACGACTCGATCCTGGGGCAATCAATGTCCGTGTTGGAGAGGGACGTACCGCGGAGGTGCTGCGCAATCTCTGTTTTCAGGTTTTGCATGAGCGGCACGACGAAGAAACCTGGGAAGCAATTTGCCAACAGATCCGAGAGTTGTTCGGTGTGCAGCTTGATAAGCCTGTCTACATTCAGGAGCGCGGCGAGATCGAAATGAATTACCGGGATAGTTCAGGGGTCTCTCTAGCATTGTCATCAGCCGGACTTGGACTTCAACAGACGCTACTCTTGCTTGCGTATATTTCGGCGCGCCCGGGGGCCGTCCTTCTCCTTGATGAACCAGATGCACATCTTGAGATTCTTCGGCAAAGACAGATTTACCAGATTCTTAGCGAGTTAGCGAGGAAACAGGACAGTCAAATCATTGCCGCCAGCCATTCTGAGGTAATTCTAAACGAGGCAGCCAACCGTGATGTCGTCATCGCCTTTCTTGGGAAGCCACATCGCATAGACGACCGTAGCGGTAGTCAACTCCTGAAATCACTCAAGAAAATCGGTTTTGAGCAGTATTATCAAGTAGAGCAGAAGGGCTGGGTTCTCTATGTGGAAGGCCCAACAAACCTTGCTATTTTACAGGCATTTGCCGAAAAACTAGAGCACCCCGCAAGCGACATATTGGAACGTCCATTTGTATATTACGTTGGCAACGCACCGCAGAAGGCGCGCGAACACTTTTACGGACTACGAGAAGCGAAGGCGGATTGCGTTGGATTTTGTCTTTTCGATCAGATGGATTACAAACTTCACAACGCGCCGGAATTACGAGAGTACATGTGGAAGCGCCGTGAGATAGAGAACTACCTTTGCCGGAAAGAGGTGTTAATCGCATGGGCGAAAGACACGGGAGAAGAAACTGAGGGCCCACTGTTTTCCCATCAATGGGTACATACAATGGAGGAAGCGATAACAGAGACTGAAAAAAGCCTTGAGACGCTCGGTAAGAATTTACCATGGTCACCCGAAACCAAAGCCAGTGACGATTTTCTAAATCCTCTCTTCGATACTTTCTTCAAAAAGCTGAATTTGGACAACCTTATGCAACGGACAAACTATCACGCACTCGTCCAATATGTTCCCCCTGATGGGATTGACGCTGAGGTTTCGGTTGTACTGGATGGGATTTTGAAAATAGCCAATCAAGCGGCGCCGATGACCGATGCGTGAAGTTCAATACAGCGAGGATGTGGGTGAGGAGTAGCCGGGCGGGGCCAACGGGAAGGCTGAAAGCGTGAAAACGAGACAACGGGAAGACGAGAAAAAAGGCAGTGACATTACAATGACTCAGAGAATCCAATTTCACTGGCAACTTAACGTCTATCAACTTTCAGTCGAAGCCGCCATGCAGATTTATGAATTATCCACGAATTTTCCGAAAGAGGAAATCTACAGTTTGACAGATCAGATGCGCCGTGCCTCGCGTTCGATCTCCGGACAAATCGCTGAGGCATGGAGACGCAGGAAATTTGAGGCAGCGTTTGTCAATAAAATGAATGAAGCGGAGGGTGAAGCGGCTGAAACACAAGTGTGGCTTGAGTATGCAGTGAAGTGTGAATACATGAGTCGGGACGACGGTACTCGTCTGCACAAGAAGTATGATGAAATCCTCGGAAAACTCGTCAGTATGGGAAACAATCCCGATAAGTGGGTGCTCAAAACGAGAGAATGACGCGCATCACATCTTCCCGTTTTCTCGTTTTCCCGTTTTTACCTTTAAGGTGGCTTATGTTAAATGTCCAAAATCTCTCATTTTCGTACGGAGAAGTCCAAGTACTGCACGGGATTGACGTCCATGTTCCAGCAGAGACAATTGTCTCAATGATGGGCAGGAACGGCGTGGGCAAAACAACGCTGATGAATAATATCGTCGGACTGCTCAAGCCGTCGACCGGTTCAATTCAGATTGAAAATCGTGAACTCGTGGGCGTTTCGACGCACCGCCGAATTCGCGCCGGGTTGGCATACGTGCCGCAAGGGCGCATGATCTTCCCCAAGCTTACCGTAGAGGAAAACCTCAGGGTAGGACTTTCTGCGAGGGCGGACCGGCAAACGCAAATCCCTGATGAGATATATGAACTCTTCCCCATCCTTGAAGAGATGGGAAAACGCATGGGCGGCGACCTATCCGGCGGCCAACAACAGCAACTTGCAATTGGACGCGCCCTCGTTACCGATCCGAAGGTTCTTATTCTCGACGAACCAACCGAGGGCATACAGCCGAACATCATCCAACAGATTGGAACGATACTTCGAAAACTGGTTGAAACTCGACGAATGACGATTTTCATCGTCGAGCAGTATCTCGATTTTGTGCGGGAATTTTGCCAGCAGTTTTACATTATGAATCGAGGTGAGATTGTCGCACACGATGAAACGGATGCGCTTAGCCAGACTATGATCCGGGAGTACCTCAGCGTTTAACATGTCATGCATCAACTCTAGTGCTGGACGGCATGGTGAACTTAAGTTGGCTTTCGCACGGCGAAACGGGAGAACCGTACTGGCGGAGAGTTTCTCACGGGTGCCGTTGCAAGTGATGAAACCTCGTTACGATGAGTCGGGCTGCGCGTGTGTATACGTTCTGAGTCCGACGGGTGGTGTGGTGCAAGGTGACGACTACCAAATTGAAGTGGCACTCGCGCCAAACTCCCACGCATTGATGACAACTCAAGCCGCAACAAAGGTTTATGCCATGCCTATTCAAGGTGCGGTGCAATCAATGCGGGGTCAGATTGGGAAAGGCGCGATTTTTGAATATCTGCCCGATTCGACGATTCTTTTTCGTGACGCGAACTTCAGTCAACGAGTGTCCTTCAGTTTGGAGCGTGGAGCAATGGTGGTCATGCAAGAGATTGTCATGCCGGGCAGGTTGGCGCGGGGCGAAAAGCTGGCGTTCACGCACTATCAGAGTCACCTTGAGGTGTCAGATTCGGATGGGATGCTGTTGTTTGATTCCTGCTGCCTGCGGCCCAAACATCAACCTTACCTCACCGCTCACGGTGTGCTAGAAGGCTATGCGTGCTGGGGGAGTTGGTTCCTCGTCGGCGACTTCGAGATGCCGAAGTGGGATGCGCTCAATAAAGTTGTCGAACCGTTGCTCCATCACTCGAATAAATCGATCGGCGGGTTGACCCAACTGAATCGGAACGGCATCGCCATGCGGATGTTGGCTCATAATTCCGGCGCGATTCAATCCGCTTTTCAAACGGTCTGGAACTGGATAAAGCTGGAACACTTCGGATTAGAAACTGTTGATTTGCGAAAGTATTGATTTCGGAGGAAATGAGTAGTGAACCTCACACCTCGTGAACAAGAGAAACTAATGATTTACGTTGCCGCACAACTTGCCAAGGATAGACGGGCGCGCGGATTGAGACTCAACTACCCGGAAGCAGTCGCCATCATCACCGCCGAAATCTTGGAGGGAATACGTGAGGGAAAATCGGTCGCAGAATTGATGCAATACGGCACGACACTACTGAACAGGGACGATGTAATGGACGGCGTCCCGGAGATGCTCCACGAAGTGCAGGTTGAAGGCACGTTCCCCGACGGCACGAAGCTTGTCACTGTACACGATCCGATTCGGTAGAATTAGACTTTCAGCGGAGTATTGAAGATGATTCCTGGAGAATACATACTTGCAAAAAAGGCCATATCCGCCAACGTTGGACGCAATACTGTTGAGCTAACCGTCGCCAACATTGGCGACAGACCTGTACAGGTCGGATCGCACTTCCACTTTTTTGAGGTCAACATGGCGCTCCAATTCGATCGGGAGAAGGCTTTCGGTATGAGATTGAATATCCCGTCAGGGGTCGCTGTTCGCTTCGAGCCGGGCGACGAGAAGACGGTGACGCTCACGGAAATAGCTGGCAAGCGGATTGTACACGGCTTGAACAATAAAACCAACGGGAAACTAGATAAAGCGTAAAGGAAGATTAATGCCACTCGACATTCCAAGACGCACGTACACAGACATTTACGGACCGACTGTCGGCGATAAGGTTCGCCTCGCCGATACCGAGCTATTTATTGAGGTCGAGAAAGATTACACTGTCTACGGTGACGAGTCGAAGTTTGGAGGAGGCAAGACACTGCGCGATGGTATGGGTCAGATGCCAGGCGCTACAAGGGAGGACGGCGTACTTGATCTTGTCCTGACCAATGCGTTAATCCTAGACTACTGGGGAATTGTCAAGGCGGACATTGGGGTACGTGAC
Organism: Candidatus Poribacteria bacterium; assembly: GCA_965197465.1. Lineage (GTDB taxonomy): Bacteria > Poribacteria > WGA-4E > WGA-4E > JAJDTR01 > JAJDTR01. The sequence goes on from OZ240209.1 coordinate 173,140, forward strand.
GGCAAAATCGTTGGAATTGGCAAGGCGGGAAATCCCAACATTATGGACGGCGTCTCCGATGGCATGGTGGTTGGGGCTGGTACCGAAGTCATTGCCGCCGAGGGGATGATTGTAACTCCTGGAGGACTCGACGTTCACATCCATTTTATCTGCCCTCAGCAGATTGACGAAGCCCTCTCATCAGGAATCACGACAATGATTGGTGGGGGCACAGGACCCGCCACCGGCACGAACGCCACCACCTGCACGCCCGGAACATGGAATATCGCGCGGATGCTTGAAGCCGCCGAGGGATTTCCTATCAACCTTGGCTTTCTGGGGAAAGGCAACTCCTCACTTCCAGAGTCGCTCAACGAACAGATTGAAGCCGGAGTGCTAGGATTAAAGCTCCACGAAGATTGGGGAACGACACCGGCATCGATTGATTGCTGTCTATCTGTCGCCGATGAATACGATGTGCAGGTCGCCATTCATACCGACACGCTGAACGAGGCGGGGTTCGTCGAAGATTCAATTGCCGCCTTCAAGGGGCGCACGATTCATACCTACCACACCGAGGGTGCCGGCGGTGGACACGCGCCGGACATCATCAAGGTGTGCGGTCAAAGCAATGTGTTGCCCTCCTCAACCAATCCTACGCGACCATTCACGGTCAACACCATTGATGAACACCTCGACATGCTGATGGTTTGCCATCACCTTGATTCCTCCATCCCCGAAGACCTCGCCTTTGCCGAGTCACGAATTCGACCAGAGACAATCGCCGCCGAAGATATTCTGCATGACCTCGGCGCGTTTAGTATGATGGCGTCCGATTCACAGGCGATGGGTCGTGTCGGTGAAGTGATACTCCGCACATGGCAGACCGCGCACAAAATGAGAATCCAGCGTGGTCGCCTCCCCGACGAAACGGGTGGGAACGACAACGTCCGCGCAAAACGGTATATTGCCAAGTATTCAATCAATCCGGCAATCACGCACGGCATCTGTGACCATGTTGGTTCGATTGAAGTGGGCAAACTGGCGGATCTGGTCGTTTGGGATCCGGCGTTTTTCGGCGTAAAACCACAATTGGTGCTAAAAGGAGGATTCCTAGTCTGGGCTGCCATGGGAGACGCAAATGCCTCAATTCCAACCCCTCAGCCGGTACTTGGACGTCCGATGTTTGGCGCGTATGGGCGTGTGCCGTATTCGGCTTCTGTTACCTTTGTTTCGCAGGCGGGGGTCGAGAGAGAAGTTGGAGAGCGTCTCGGACTGCAAAAACCGACCGTAGCCGTGACAAATTGCCGCGAACTGGACAAATCGGCAATGGTCAACAACACCTACCTGCCGAATGTTGAGGTCAATCCCGAGACGTACGAAGTCCGCGCCGATGGTGAACTCCTCACCTGTGAACCCGCCGATGTCCTTCCAATGACCCAGCGTTACTTTCTGTTTTGACGTTGATTCCCGCGCGAGCATCCAACTATAGATAGATTTACTATTCTTCCTAAATCTCATTCCCCATCTTCCATCGCGCTCATCATTCAGCCGCTTGATGGCCATCCAGTTGCTTGAGGGATTTACTATCGCACTCGCTATTCGCTCGCTTGAAGGATTAACTATCGCACTCGCTATTCGCTCGCTTGAGGGATTTACTATCGCACTCGCTATTCGCTCGCTTGAAGGATTTACTATCGCACTCGCTATTCGCTCGCTTGAAGGATTTACTATCGCACTCGCTATTCGCTCGCTTGAAGGATTTACTATCGCACTCGCTATTCGCTCGCTTGATCCCACGTAATTCTTGATTTCCGCCCTGCAGGTCGACTATAATTAGTCCCGCGCCCTTATCTCTCAAATTCCACTTTTTTTAAAGGACAAGCACTAAATGGACGACCAAATTCGACACTACGAAGAGAAATTAAGCTACGAAACAGACACGTGGGATCTCAACGAAGCCATCCAAAATGGCGAGAAAATTGTGGTAATCGACGCACGCTCCTCCGAAGCATTCGCTGAAGAACATATTCCGGGAGCGGTCAGTTTGCCGCATCGGACGATGAACTCCGAGACAACGTCGCATTTGGACAGAGGAGTCTTCTATGTGACATACTGCGATGGTATCGGCTGCAACGCCTCAACGAAAGGCGCACTCAAGATGGCAAGATTGAGATTCCGCGTAAAGGAGCTTATTGGCGGATTGGATTGGTGGAAGCGTGATGGCTACCCTACGGAAACGTCTGATGAATGTTGTTTAGATACACAATCAACCTCCTGCGGTTGTTGAAAATCCTCGTGAATTTGGCTCAAGTTCTCCCTTTTCGTCACGTTTCCCATCAAGTGAGTAACGGTGGACGCCGATTTACCTGAATGCGTAGTAACTCGGGAGTAACTAAAAGCCCCGGAACAAATTTGAAGGACTTACCCATGCAATACGACGAAGATTCACCATTCTACAAACTGCTTGCTACAAAATATAAATCGGAAGAAGAGGACCTAGGGATTGCCATTCTCGAATCTCATCCGGAAATCGCGAAATTGGAGTGGCCCGGTCCAGATGAAGAGGGGCAACCGTTCATCAAAGGAAGCACGGCGCTGCATTACGCCGCCAATGACGGGAAAGATCGGCTTGTGCTTAAACTTCTCGGACATGGTGCAGACATCAATGCAAGCCGTGCAAACTGGTATCGCTCTGTGCTTTCTTGGGCAGCAAACAATGCGAGAATATCAACCATCCATCTGCTTCTTGAAAACAGTGCCTCCCCAAGATCTCTAGACGCCCTACATGCCGCTGCTTATGGCGGATCTGCGTGCGGCGAAGGCGAAGAGCAAGAATATGCCGAGTCACTTAGAATTCTGATTGACGCGGGAGCCGATATGAACGACCGCAGGCATTATCAGAACCAAACACCTCTTGGGATTGCTTTGAAAAGTGGTAACAAGGGTGCGATTGAGTATTTGTCCGAGATTGGCGCTGCAGAGGAATAGAACCAGCCTAGTCGTTGATGCAATTGACAGCATGCTCTCCGGTTTTATGCAGGTTCTTGGGATTGCTTAGGTTGCGTTTTGTCGGACGTTCCGGTAAAACGTGGCTGCAATCGAACTTGAATATGAACGGAAACTTATACCATTTCGCTTGAACAATAGTGCGTATTATGTTTCCAATTGTACTATCATGAAAAAACCGATTCCAGCCATTATCCAACACATCAAACCCCGTAGGCGCGGATCAAGCGAACAATCAACTGAACGAATAGTGAAGGCGATAGTAAATCCCGTAGTTAATGCGATAGAGATCTTCTTGCCCCGCATCGAAATGACTTGATTGATGCTATTAATGCGCTGAACATATGGAGAAATGGTATTGTGATGCAGGTTCAGATACGTAATTAACATCCTGTAGCTAATGAGAGCGAGTCATTCCAACAAACATATCCGCGAAGCGATTCGTTACGCCGAAAGCAAAAACTGGAGTGTTACAAAGGCAGGTCCTAGAGCGCACCTCTGGGGCACACTATGGTGTCCGAAACACGCCCGTGATGGGTGTCGCATTAGAGTCATGTCAACGCCACGCAATCCAGAATTACATGCGCGCGACATTCGTCGGTATGTTAACCGTTGTCCCCATGTCTAACGAGAGGAATTATCCAAGAATATAGATATGAGAGGAGCTTAAAATGAAAATTCATGAATTTACGCTCATTTTAACAGTCGATCCAAATGAAGAAGAATCCAATCGACTTTACGAATTCTTTGATGATGGTACGCTTGTCACTAATATTGACATCCCGAAGATTTGCTTTCACCGTGAAGCCCCTTCGTTAGAGCAAGCTATTGGGTCTGCATTGTTGAATGTCAAGCTAGCAGGCTTTAATGTTCTTCGTATAGAAATTGAACCAGAGGTTATGATACGGGGGATTCAGCTATCTCAGGCGGAACAGCAACCGCAAAATCCTACGATCTAGCCAACGGTCTCGGTTTAGGCTTGGAGTTGTAATCTTGACTGCGTTCTAGGTTACACCAAGTTTTGGTATCTGAAGTGCCAACGCTATTTTAGACCACAAACAAGCAAAGTTACGATAAGGAGAATCCAATCGTGAACAACGCCAAAGCTCTCGTACCACTCGGTTTCTTGCTCGCACTTGGACTCGTGATATCGACCTACCTCGTTACGAACGTGGTGCGAGATATAATCATGGCTAACCAGATTATAAAGGTACGGGGATACGCGGAAATCGAGGTCGAGTCGAATCTGGCGATATGGCACATCACCGTCAAGGCGAAAGACAGTAATTTGGCGTATGCATATCCGGTTCTTGCCTCTCATCGTAAGAAGGTGTTAGCTTTTCTAGAAGAGAACGGCGTGAAACCCGAGGAGATTAAAATCATTCCAGTCCAAGTACGCGAGCGCAAGAAGCGGACGGAAAAGGGCCACGAAACAAGCGAGATCGAGGCGTTCCAGCTTTCACAGGATATTTCGGTCAAATCGAAGGACGTGCACATCATATCAAGAATTGCGACATCAATAGCCGATCTTCTCGGACGTGGAGTAAACCTAAAGACAGAAATGCCTCGCTACTACTACACGGGAGTCAACGCGTTGAAGAGTACGCTACTCGTTGAGGCGACTAAGGATGCACGGATGCGAGCAAAGACGTTGGCTGAAGGTAGTGACGCGAATCTAGGACCGCTCCGCGCCGCGCGTCAAGGGATATTTAGCGTTCAGTCCGCGGACGCAAGCAGCATTGCAGAGAAAGCCGGTGATGATGTTTCGTCTATTACTAAGAAAATCACCGCCGTGGTAACATTTGACTATGTAATGCGATGAAAGCATCACGCCCCTTCATTAAAGCGGAATCAAAAGAGTTTCATTTCTCTGCGGCATCAGTCTGTGCCCTCTCAAAGCAACTGAAAACTGATTCTTAGAACAGCCAGAATGAGTGAAAAAGAGGTCTCCATATACACCGATGGCGCCTGCTTAGGGAATCCCGGCAGGGGCGGATACGGCGTTGTGCTCTGCTACAACGACAACCAGAAGGAATTGTCCGGAGGATTTCGTCTCACCACAAACAACCGGATGGAGATTATGGCAGCCATCGTCGGGTTAGAGGCGTTAAAATTCCCCTGTACGGTGAATCTGTACACCGATTCAAAATACTTGGCTGACGCCATGACAAAGGGGTGGGCAAAACGCTGGAAGATGAACGGTTGGCGGAGAAACAAGAGAGAAAAAGCCGTAAATCCGGACCTATGGTCGAAATTACTGAAATTGTGCGAGAAACATACCGTCAAGTTTCGCTGGATAAAAGGGCATGCGGGCCACGAGTGGAACGAAATCTGCGACAAGCTCTCAAAGCAAGCCGCAAGCGAGAACAACCTGCCCGATGACGATGGATATATTTCTAGTCAGTGAAGACAATCCCTAAATGAAACCTCGCAAACCGTACCTCCAAACGCTTGACGAGAACACTAAGTCCGGCTTAGAAAGCTATATTCTTGCCCACGGAATTTTCAACCTCGGCATGATGTGCTTGAGTCCATATCTCTTAACGTAGTTTCACTAGAATCGAAACTGAAGGTTTTCATTGGGAGAGTGCGCCATGCTCATGTTTAATCTTCTGCGAGCCATGAATCCAAACCTCAATCCGGCAGAAGCCAAACTACACTTTGCAACTTGGAATGGCGAGGAGCATCCAATTGATGTCTATCTTGCCGGTAACTTCAACGACTGGCAACGTTGGCAAAATGCCAAAAATTTTGAGCGTAGATTCGTAATATCTTTGATTGACACGCCGCACCAAAGAGACAAGTGGCTCTTCGCGGGTGTCTATCGCACAAACGGTTCAGAGCGGAAATGGTCGGACGAATACAAAAAGCACTATAACTGGTATGAATTAACTGAAGAACAAGCCTACAAAGAAATGAATGGGCGGCTTGTCGTGGAATTCTCCAGACCGGGACGGGCTTCCTACCTACTCGCCGAGAAGTGGTGCGAGAAGATTTTTCTAAGCGAGATATATCCGGAAAGACGATCAATCGTTGAATTCCCGGGCTTCAAAGCTGTCAACCTCACAATGGCACAACTGGATCTCATAGTACAGAGATCGCCAGAGTCATGGCACACTGCACTCTCCAATGTGGCAGGGGTATACCTGATTTCCGATACCATAACCGGACGCTTTTACGTCGGCAGCGCCTACGGCGAAGGCGGAATATGGCACCGCTGGTCGGAATACGCTGACAATGGACACGGCGGGAACGTTGAACTTAAAAAGCTACTTGCCGATGAGGGAGTAAAATACGCCGAGAATTTTCGCTATTCAATCCTTGAGATATCGGATCTGCATGACAGCCAAGACAATATTCTTCAGCGAGAATCACACTGGAAGGATATTCTAATGTCCCGTATCTACGGGTTAAACGCAAACTAGGCGCTAACCGAAAAGGTGCTTCGGCAAACTCCTGCGTGTTTTCGCGCTGGGTATGTTCTTATCCTACCTTTCAAAATGGTGAACAAATTCATGATTGAAAAAATAGCTACATCTGCAGTCTATGTTGCCGATCAGGAAGAAGCCATCCAGTTTTGGAAGGAACAGGTGGGGTTTGAAATACGCAGAGATCTGTTCATGGGCACCGAAGCCAGATGGATAGAAATGGCTCCACCGGGCGCAGATTCGTGTGTCGTCATTTACCCCAAAAGCATGATGGAAGATTGGGCTGAACGAAAGCCATCACTCGTATTTGAATGTGAAGATATTGCAAAAACCTACGAGTCGATGGCGGGCCGAGGCGTAGAATTTTCCCAAACACCTAAAGAAATGCCGTGGGGCAAATTCGCCATTTTCTTGGACCTTGAAGGAAATTGGTACGGCTTGCGGGAAAGGGCAAAATCAACCCCCCAACGTGACTGGGCAAGGAGTACATTCAGTATGAGAAATAGGCACGTGTTATTTCGCATGATCGTGTTATACTTTGTGCTCGCGCCGCTGTGCGGATGTGATATTCTTAAATTAGGCAACGACCGACATGTTGACATCCAATCACGGCTGGATAACAATCGAAAGAAGTGGGACTCGGAAATGGCGTCCAACTATCAATTTAGTTTCCAATGGTACTGCTACTGCATTATGGACTTTGTCGCCCAAGTCAACATCACCGTGCGCGACAACCGGATTCACAGTGCCGCGTTTTTCGAAGGTGACGTTCCAATACCTCTTAACGTCGCTGTTGAACGCTACCAATCAATGGATGGACTGTTCGATCTTCTACAGTCGGCAATCGACGCAAATGCCCATACGATCTCGGCAAAATATCACTCCGAGTTGGGGTATCCAACTGAAGTATGGATCGATTATGAGGAGCGAACGGCGGATGAAGAACGCGGGTTCTCAATTCACAATCTAATCCTTGAATAATCATAAACCAGAAGTATGATGCTCCTCGTCCAAAAGATTGTCACAAGAGTTGTCAAATTCCCGTCGCTAGAGCGCGATGTAGTAAGGTTGGATTGGGAAGCCCGCCAAAAATGCCGTCAGCGCCTCAGAACCGAAGCCGGGCGAGAGGTAGGTCTTGCACTTCCTACCGGGACGGTATTATCTCCCGGCGACATCTTGCATCGGGACTCCGAGGTTGAAATCATCGTCGAAGGGCTGCCCGAAAAGGTGTTTGTTCTTCGACCTGAAAGGATTGAGGATTACAGTCTCGCCTGCTACCAAATTGGCAACCTGCACCGCCCCATCGGATTCGATGACGGCGCGATTCTCGTTCCGTATGAACCCGTCCTGGAGAATCAACTCTACCGGCTAGGATTTCATTTCACAATTGAGGAACGTACCTTCACACACGCTGCCCGTCAATCCGCTCCCCACGTCCATGTCCACTGATATGGCCACAACGGAAGAGTCCCTATTGGCTCTCCTTCAGTTCACAGACAGTTTCTTCCCGACAGGCGCGTTTGCCCACTCCTTTGGGTTGGAAACCTACGTCCAAGATGGGCATGTCCACGATCGCGAGACGTTTGAGTCCTTTCTCCGCTCTACCCTCTACCACGGTATCCGAACCGGCGATGCCCTCGCTGTTGCGTTGGCGTATAACGCGACTGAGGTTGAGCGGATTGTTAATCTTGACCAACACCTAACGGGGTTGAAAATCCCCCGTGAATTGCGAGAGGGGAGCGTCAAAATCGGTAAACAGTTTCTCCGCAACGCCGCAACGCTTGCAGAGAGTGAGATGCTGGACGAATATGTGAAACGGGTTCAAATGGGAAAATGCGCCGGGCACCACGCCATCGCTTACGGCTTGGTCGCGTCCGCCGTGAAGATTGACCAGTTCTCCACACTGCTAGGCTATCTGCACGCCTACGTCGTAAACCAAGTGTCTGCTGCGGTACGATTGATTCCACTCAAACCGACGGATGGCCAACGGGTCATCCAGCGTCTTCGCTCCGATCTCCTAGAGATTGTCCGGTTCGCACAGACCGCGGACATGGGAAATCTAGGCGGTTTTACACCCGGTCTTGATATTCAAAGTATGCGGCACGAAACGCTATATTCAAGGCTCTTCATCTCCTAATTTAGTCCTGACACCTAAGTCAAACGAACCACTAGGTTGAAATCGTAAAGGCAAAATCTGAATGAAATCGCTGAAAATCGGCATCGGAGGTCCCGTTGGATCGGGCAAGACCGCGCTCATAGAAAAGTTGTGCAAAACCATGCGCGACACCTACGAGCTGGCGGCAATAACGAATGACATCTTCACACGCGAAGACGCGGAGATACTCACACGCCTTGAAGCGTTGCCAAAGGAGCGAATTCTCGGCGTCGAAACCGGCGGCTGCCCGCACACGGCCATCCGCGAAGACATCTCAGCCAATCTTGAGGCGGTCGATCAAATGAGTAACGATTTCCCCAAATTGGATATTCTGTTTCTCGAAAGCGGCGGGGATAATCTCGCCGCATTCTTCAGCCCGGAACTCGTCGATGCCGCAATCTACGTCATAGATGTCGCCGGAGGGGACAAGATTCCGCGAAAAGGCGGCCCAGGCCTCACGCGCTCCGATTTACTGATTATCAACAAGATTGACCTGGCGGAATACGTGGGAGCAGATCTCAGCGTCATGGAAAGAGATACGAAGCGGATGCGCGGCGACAAGCCCTTTGTCTTCACCAATTTGCGAGACGGAGTCGGCATCCATGATGTCGTGTCGTGGATTCGGCGGGAGTTACTTTTTGAGGAACTCAACCCGGCCGACCTTCCTAGTTAAGGTCTCGGACAGGCAGGAGCGCTGAAAACAACAGGGCACACTCCATAATGAATCGTACGTCTCCGTATGCAGAGCAAGCGTACTCGATTCCAGACGATCTGCGATCGTAATATCGCCGATTTTTCTCCTCTCTTCCCTTTGATGCGATCTCACTCTCTGCACGTCCGGATTTTGGTATTTTCACGTTTCACTCATCTCGTTTTCGTCCTCCGTGCCCGTCGGTCTAGAGCGAGGTAGAGCAAGCCCTTACACCCCAAAATCAGATGCGATCGCCCTTAGAGATGCCCCAAATCAGCTTGTTATTCAATCTTACCATCTGCTATAATAGACGCCGATATATGGTATAGCTTTTGCTAGGGCTTTGGGGAAGACGTAGACCAAGATTTAGTTGCCAGCGTGGGGTGCATTTCTCCCACAATCTGGGAGTATGTGGCGTTTCTTGAAGGATTCCAGTTATGGATTTGCGGGGAAGTTGGTTTGCACATGTGCTGTTGTGCTCCCGCGTAAGGTTGCGCTATCCTTTGGGGCTTTTCTAGGATCTGTCGCCTACTGGCTTGCTACCGAACAGAGAACGATCGCCGAGAGACACATCAATCTCAGTCTTGAGTTTAAGGATGGAGCTTCCACCAAACGCGTTGTCCGCCGCTGTTTCCAGAATCTGGGGAAGAGTCTCATTGAGTTTATCCGTTTTCCGCATACTTCAAGCGAGAAGAATCGAGAGATTGTTACCTTCGAAGGGAAAGCCTACATTGACAAGGCTCTAGCACAAGGCAAGGGAGCAATAATCCTTACGGGGCACTTTGGCAACTGGGAACTTCTCGCGGCTAACCTTGTGGAGCAAGTTGCTCCTTTGACGCCGATAGCTCGACGATTGAGGTCTCGGCGGTTAGATGCTCTAGTTCATGGTTGGCGGGAAGCCGCCGGTTATTCCACCATTGATCGGGATAGCGCGGCCCGTGACATTTTGCGTTGTCTGAAACGAAATGAACTGATTGGTGTCTTGGCGGATGTGGATACAAGCGTAGACGGCGTTTTTGTTGATTTTTTCGGGCGTCCGGCATACACACCGTACAGCCCCATAGCGATTGCGCTCAAAACTGGCGCGGCGGTTTTACCAACTTTCATTATTCGACAGCTAGATGATTCGCATCGCGTGATCGTTGAGCCGCCGCTGGATCTAAAGAGCACCGGCAATCGAGCCCAAGATTTCCTGATTAACACTCGGATGTTCACCGAAATAATTGAATCCTATGTTAGTCGTTATCCCGAGCAGTGGATCTGGATGCATGAACGGTGGAAAAGACAACCCGGAGATGTCATTAATCTTTAGTCGTTCCCTGATTTTAACCCATCTAACTGAAACCGGACACAGAATCTGGGTGCTCTTAATCGTTTTGATAACGATTCTCACCTCCTGTGGGCTAGGGTGTGACACGGGACAAGGGGATGTCACGCAATTCACAGAGGAGATGCCCCAACAGACACTTCACGGGTTTTCGACAAGCCATACCGAAGCGGGGGTTGTAAAGTGGGTGGTTGTTGGTTCTGAGGCGACGTTCTTAAAGAAGGAGATTGCCGTGAAAGAGCCAACTGTCGAAATTTTTGAAGATGGCGAGTTGAAGATTACACTTACAGGTAATCGGGGCGAGATAATCAAGCGATCGAATGATATCCAACTGTTCGACCAAGTTGTTGGTGAAAGCCAAGATGGGAAACTATATACGGACGAACTCCATTGGAAAAATCGAGACGGCAGATTGTACGCGCCTAACCTGTCAAAGATTGTACGAGGGAATTCAACTGCAACGGGGGAAGAGCTGGAAGCCAGTCCATCACTAGAGAAACTCACAATGAAAAATACGCAGTTCAGGATTAATCCGAAGGATGAAAAGATCAATGAATCAAATCAGTGAAATGCGGAAGATTACAGCGGCCTCCATTCGCAAAATTCCTCTCGGTTTTCGCGGTTGGACTGCAGGAGGGATGATAACCTTTGTTTGGGTTCTTGGTTTTTGCCTCGGCCTCCTCTCATTGCCGCTCGAAGTATACGCGGAGGAGCCCGAAACGACTAGCGCCGCAAAGGAGAAGGTTGAGCCCGATACGGTTGATACATCGGATGATGAGGAGATAATCGAGATATTTGCCGATGACTATGAACGCGATGACAAGCAAGGCATCACCATTCTAAGAAAAGGCCCGATTTATAAGCAAGTTAGGATAATACGGCCTGACGGGTTTCTGCACGCGGATAAAGCAACTATCCATGAAGACGTTGAGACTGGCGAAACTATCAAAACGGTGGCGGAGGGAAACGTTGAAATCCGCGATGAGGATATGTTTGCCACGTGCGAACACGCGATCATAAACCATACTGATGATACTGTGGATCTCCGGGACAATGTTGTTGTTATTCAAAGCACCGATCGATTAGAAGCCAAACATTTCACTTTCAATCGACGCACCGGAAAGCAAACGGCGGACGGTGGTGTCAAATTCAAGGTCAGAATGAAGCGTGAAAAGAAAGCTCCGGAAGCACCAACAGAAGTCGGGGGCTAATTGAGGAAAACCAGCCGTGGCAGAACGTTTTTGTTTCAACGTTTCGGCGCAACACGAATTGAGGAAAAACAGTTATGTCGAGCCAACTTCAAGCCCGGGGACTTGTCAAAAGATATTCGCGCAAGGGACCGATTGTTGTCAATCAGGTGAATCTTGATGTTGAAACCGGAGAGATAGTTGGCTTGCTTGGACCAAACGGCGCCGGGAAGTCTACCACATTCTATATGGTAGTCGGGCTAATTCGCCCGAACACCGGACAGGTCATCTACGACGATCGAGATATTACTTTCTTGCCCATGTACAAACGGGCAAGGCTTGGAATCGGGTACCTCGCACAGGAAACATCCATCTTTCGCAAGTTGACGGTCGAACAAAATCTAATGTCAATTCTTGAGGTGATTGATATTCCCAAAACTGAGCGAAAACAACGTGCGGGGCAACTCATGGAGGAACTTGGAATCTCTGACTTGGCGGATCGCAAGGCGTATACGCTCTCAGGCGGAGAATGCCGCCGGGCAGAAATTGCGAGAGCTCTGGCGGCCTCTCCATCCTTTATCTTGCTTGATGAACCGTTTTCGGGAATCGACCCAATTGCTGTTCAGGATATTCAGCAACTCATCTTGCACCTGCGCAGTCTAGACCTTGGAATCTTGATTACCGATCACAATGCAGAAGAAACGCTTGGAATTGTTGATCGAGCTTATTTGATTGCTGATGGAAAAATCACGTTGACTGGCGCTCCCGAGGAATTAGTTGATAACGAGTTAGCGCGAGATCTTTACTTCGGACATAATTTCGAACTCAGAAGCGGCCGGTTGAACCGGTGATTTCGAGGAGCGAACCATGAATCTTGGATTAAGACAGGTCGCAACCCTGAAACAGCAAATAATTATGACTCCGAAGTTGCAGCAGGCAATCAAAGTGCTGCTTATGCCGAAACTGGAACTTAACCAGTTCATGACGCAGCAGTTGGAACAGAACCCTCTGCTAGAAGAAGATGAGATTCAGACTGAGGAGCTTGAAATCGAAGACCTTGTTGGCACAACAGAGTTGGATCCGGATACCGAATGGAATGAACCAGAAAAAAGTTTGGATCGGGAAGATAAGGAACCGGACATTGATTGGGATGCCGCCTTTGACGATATGGCGAATGTCAGCGAGCAAACCTCATTCCACCAGACGGACGATGAAGATGGCCCACAATCCGATGTTGCCGAGACACAGTCGCTACACGAATTCTTGCTCGCCCAACTAAGCGTAACACCGTTGTCGGACATCGAAAAGGCTATTGGAGAGCAGATTATCGGCAATTTGAACGAAGATGGGCAGCTAAAATTGCCACTCTTCGTTTTAAGTTCGAGCTACAAAAACGACCTGAATGATGTGGACCTTTCCGACGGTTTACGCAAGGTTCTCGAACGTCACCTCCGTCAAGAGTTTTTAAGTGACGAAATTTCGCTATCCCCTAATTCCACGATTATACGAGGGGACGGAGAGGGCAAATGGAAGATCGTCGATGAGGAGAATAGACAGACATACACGGTAAGATATGAGAACGACCAGTTGGAAGTTTATAATCTCACACTTGAGGAGATTGCCGACGTTGTTGGTTGTGATGTTGAGCATGTGGAGGAGGTGCTTGAATATATCCAAGAGAATTTTGAACCCATTGGTATTGCGTTTCGGACAGTTCCTGAAACAATGCTGATCCAGATGAAGGTGAATGAAACGCACAATCCCGTTGCCGAGGAAATCCTCAAGAACCACTTTGAAGATTTCATGAACAACCAGATTCCACGAATTGCGCAGCGACTTGACGTGAAGATTGGGGAAGTAATCAAAGCGAAGGAATTGATTGGCCACTTTGCTCCATATCCGGGACGTTATTTCTCCGATCCGACCGGCAAATACCTCAAAAACGGCACTAACCCATCTCGTCTCATCATCCCGGAGGTTTCTATCAAGAAAGTCAGTGGCGAGTACCACATTCTTACCAACGACGATGGAATGCCTCGGCTGCGACTAAACCCGTTTTATATGAATATGCTACACGGTCAGAACGGGGCTCTTGATGGAGAAACAAAGAAATGGTTAGAACAGAAACGTACCTCAGCGATCGATTTGATTAGCAGTATTATCCAACGTCGCAGGACGATTGTAAGTGTGACTGAAGCGATTTTTGAGATTCAGGCGGATTTTCTGGAACAGGGAACTACGGGATTGAAGCCCTTAACGCTCAAAGAGATCGCGGCGATGGCAGGCGTCCATGAATCCACAGTCAGCCGAGTCACATCAAATAAATACGTCGAGACACCGCAAGGGATTTTTAAACTGAAGTTCTTTTTTAGCACGGACCTTCCGACAGACTCAGGAGAAAATGTTTCTTCAACGACAGTCAAGGATAACATTAAAAAAATGATTGCCGGAGAAAACACAGCGAAGCCACTGAGCGATCAGGCAATCGCCAATGCGCTAAAAAAACAAGGGGTTCATGTTGCCCGACGCACAGTCCAAAAGTACCGAGAGGAGCTTAATATCCTCTCATCAAGCAAAAGAAAACAGATATGGTAGCGGAATTGACCATGACACTGTAGTCATCATCAAATTATTTGATCGATATCAAATTCAACTAATGAGGTTATTGATATGCAGATAACATTTGCCGGTCGTCATATCCAGATCACAGATGACGTTCGGAGTTTTGTTGAGAAACGGGCGCATAAACTCGAAGGGATTTTTGATTTCCTCCATGAGTTGCAGGTCGTTATAGAGCAGGAGAAAACTCGATACTTTACGGAAATGACCTTATCAGCCCGAAAAGCGACATTTCATGCACGGATTGAGACGCACGACATTTTTGAATCGCTTGACACTGCCCTAAATCGCATTGAAGTGCAGGTGAGACGTCATAAGGAACGGATGAAGGATTGGCGCCACCGCCAATCGCATCGTGATATCGCGGTCCGATTGAACGAAGATGCGGCGAAGCATTCTGCAGCGGAAAGAACTGACGATTCGCCTACAGCATCTGCACCGATTGTAAGGGTTACAGACAAATTTGCAGCCAAGCCGCTTACAGTTGAAGACGCCGCAATGGAGCTGCAGTTTTCTGAAGATTCGCTACTGCTTTTTGTGAACGCAGAAACATTACAAGTGAATCTCCTGTATGAAACGGATAGCGAGGAATACGGGTGGGTAGAACCCGAATTTTCATAACCTTGTGGAATCGCTGCTATGGATCAGGATGTAACGGTACGAAAGCTAATCAAATACGCAGGGCATGAACTGCAAACAGACATCGTGGCTGGTGAGGCTGGGCTAGATAGGCAGATCGAGACTGCAGAATCAAATCGTCCCGGCTTAGCACTTTGCGGTTATTACGAACATTTCGGGTATGGTCGTGTCCAGATTTTTGGACATGGCGAAATCGGGTATTTAGACAGCCTTTCCGCTACAGCCCGTTTCGATGTGTTGAATCAATTACTTTCATACCCCCTTCCGTGCATTGTTGTAACAAGCGGATTGCGTCCGCCAGAAGAGTTGATTGACCTTGCCAATGGGAATCATATCGCGGTTTTGACGACGGTGCTTGCATCTTCCACGTTCACGACGCGCTTGCTGCTTTTCTTTGAGGACGAATTTGGCCCTTCTGAGTATGTGCACGGGAATTTAGTAGATGTTTTCGGCGTCGGCGTGTTGATTTTAGGCCAGAGTGGCGTTGGCAAGAGTGAATGTACGCTTGGACTCCTGCAGAGCGGTCATCGTGTTATTGCTGACGATACCGTGCTTCTGAAGAGGGTATCGGAACATCGAGTCTTTGGTATTCGTCCTCGACCATTCAAGCATTACATAGAAGTTCGGGGAATAGGAATAATTGATGTTATCGCACTTTTTGGTGTGACGGCGGTGGGCGATCGCAAACAGGTTGAGCTCGTCGCCACACTTGAACCTTGGAACGAGAAGAAGATGTACAATCGCACCGGGATTAGAGATGATGAGTACATTTTTCATAATGAAAGACTGCCACACGTCGTAATACCCGTGCGTCCCGGAAGAAATCTGGCGAACTTGATCGAGGTTGCCGCCATGAGCTTCTGGGGTGACAAATTGGGGTTAGATGCAGCAAAGGAATTTGACAGTGCCCTCGTAGAAATGGCACGGGATAAAAATGATGAAGCTGTGCTCGACCAATGGCGACATGAAACTCTGCATCGTGAGATTGTTCATCCGTTAGATGCAAAGAGATAGATCTCCGTCACGGCTGCGTCTGAAAAGGTTTCGATTGAGGCGAACTCAGTTCTTAGCCCATGGTATGGGAAATGTTTACCCGAGGTGTTTCGGGAGTTAATGGTTAGTATCGTAATTACCACTCACGGAAAACTTGCAACAACCTTTCTAGATGTTGCAGAGAGCATTCTTGGCAGGCAAGAAGCGGTCGTTGCAGTTGATGTTATGCCGCAAGACGGTAAAGAGCAAATCTTGCAACACCTTATGCAAGCCGTTTCTCGTGTTCAGCAACAAGACGGTGTGTTGATTCTTGCCGGTATATTTGGGGAGAGTGACTGTCAAATTAGTCTTTCCCTGTTTCATGGTGATGGGGTTCGAATTGTCACCGGTCTAAATTTGCCGATGTTGTTGAAAGTACTGACGCATCGATCCAAACTCGATCTCAATGCACTTGCGGTGTCCGCATGTGAAAGTGGTAAAGCAGGTATCATTGATTGTGGATTGGGGCCATCAGCAATTTGACAATTTGCAAAACCGTGTATTAGTCAACGAGATGGTTTACACACCGCACCGTTCCCGCGGATTGACAACCTCATCGGTCAAGGCTTGGATTTGGCAATCCAAGCCGAGCAGGAAGCAACATATGAGTGTCTCACATCTACTTGACCATTACACAATTTGCAAAACCGTCGCTTCTTTATGTGTGATTTTCCTGCCTAATTCTCTTTCAACTCGTCGCCGTCCAAATCGATTCGAAAGATAGAAATCCGATTATTGAATGGTCCAATGGCGATGGACATCTCTGGTTCCTAGCGCTTCATGGGGTTTATTTATGCGCGAAAAAGTGGTTACTGTTCGGAATTCGCTCGGTTTACATCTGCGAACAGCGGGAATGTTTGCTCAGACATCCAGTCGCTTTGTCTCTCACATCTATCTTCAAAAAGGATTGATGAAGGTGAATGCCAAGAGTATAATGGGCATAATGATGCTTGCGGCGGGGGAAGGAACAGAGCTAACCATTACCGCCGATGGCACCGATGAAGAGGAAGCCATTGAAGAACTGTCCGCGCTGATAGAAAGTGGATTCAATGAAACATGATTACGCAAGTTGTTTGTCCTCCCCTTGGTTCAGTAATTTCTGAGTTGTAATGAAATCAATCCGCAATTGACCAAAGTCAAAACCATACGGGCAATTGACCGTTGGATACGATCCAATCGCCGGCGATAAGGGCCCCGATTCGGCGTTCATCGGCAACGGATAGTGCCATCCCGATATAGTCTCAAACCCGTTTCAACCGACGACTGACCTTTTCCCCAGCCAAAAGTCTATGACACCACAACTAGCAGAAGGAAATCCTACTGTCCTTTCTGGACTCGCAGCTTCCCCCGGCGTTGTTATCGGAGAGGTTTTCCGCATCCATGATCGTGTGGACATTCCTCGCCATAGCATCGCTGCCAACGGTGTTCCAGCTGAAGTACATCGCTTTCTTCATGCCACAGAACTGGTCAAAAAAGACTTGCGAGCAATTCGTCATCGTCTTCACTTAGATGCGCACCGTGATGGCGCAGACATCTTCCAAGCACATATTATGATGCTCGAAGATCCGACCATGGTAGAGCGTATTCGGAGTCATATAGCAACACATCACGTCAACGCGGAGGCTGCCGTTGCAGATGTTGGGGCCGAATTTATAGATGTCTTCTCTCAATCAGAGAATTCGTATTTTCGCGAAAGATCTTTGGATCTAAACGATCTCGTGCAACAGCTCACCTCCGCCCTGATGGGTGAGGAACGGCTAGATCTCTACAACCAAGAAAACGAAGTTATCGTCGTCGCACACAATCTTACCCCTTCAGATACCGTGCTGATGCGCAAAACCAAAGTTCTTGCGTTTGTGACTGAAGTTGGCACGCGTGTTTCTCACACGGCAATCCTCGCACGCTCATTAGGCATTCCTGCGGTCGTCGGTGCTGGAAGCCATATTACCAAAGCTGAAACTGGCGACCAGATGGTGGTTGACGGCACACATGGGCGCGTCATTATGTGGCCAGACGAAGAGCAGATTAATGAGTATCGGATTGAGCAACAAGAGTATGCCAAGGTTGAAGTCGATCTTTCTGCGTTACGTGCCGTCGATCTTCAAACAACTGATGGTAAACAGGTTGAGATTGCTGCTAACATTGAATTTCTTGAGGAGATTGAACTGATTCAGAGATATGGTGCCAAGGGCGTTGGACTGTATCGAACAGAATATTTTTATATGGACCGAAATGACTTGCCGTCAGAGGAAGAACTGTTTCAAGACTATCGATACATGGTGGAACAGGTGAGCCCCGAGGCTGCAACTATCCGCACCCTTGACATTGGTGGCGATAAACTCGTCCCACATCTTGATCTCGGGGGCAGCATGGATTCCTTGATGGGTTTGCGTTCCATTCGTCTTTGCCTAAAATATCCCGATATCTTTATGATTCAACTACGCGCTATATTGAGAGCCAGCAGCTACGGAAACGTCAAGATAATGTTTCCGATGATTTCTGGTTTAGACGAATTGCGTGAGGCAAAATGGCATCTCAAGAAAGCGCAGGCACGATTGGCAGAAGAGCGAATCCCTTTTGATCCAAAGGTCGAAATCGGAGCGATGATTGAACTCCCCGCAGCGGCACTTAGTGCCGATCTTCTCGCCAAGGAGGTTGACTTCTTTAGTATTGGGACAAACGATCTCATCCAGTACACGATAGCGATTGATCGACGCAACGAGGAAACGCTGCCGCTTTATGAACCTTTACATCCGGCCGTCCTTCGCTTAATCCAAAATGTACTCCGTGTTGCAGTAGACGCAGAAATCGACATTACTGTCTGTGGAGAAATGGCGGGGGACCCTGTGCTGAGCGTTCTACTCATCGGCATGGGATACGGAAAACTCAGTATGAGCCCGGCTGTTATTCCTGAGATTAAAAAAGTCATCAGCTCAATCTCCCTCCAAGATGCACAACACCTCGTCGCCGAAATTATGAAGCTTTCGACTGCAGGAGAAATTGAAACCTATATTTGGCGAGAAGCAATGGATCGTTTCCCAGAATTGTTGAACTGGGTTTGATTGAGATGGTAAAATGGAAACGCGCCGTGTCCCATTGAGGCACATCATTACCTGAGCTAAGAGATTCGGATACCCACGAAGTAATCGTATACCGACAGGAGGCATCATACCCGCTGATGACGAATATTCCGACAATCTATTCCCCGCATGAAATCGAGGCGAAATGGTATCAGTTTTGGTTGCATAAAGGCTACTTCCATGCCGCCGAGACCTCCGATAAACCGCCATACTCCATCGTAATTCCCCCTCCCAACATCACCGGTAATCTTCATGTTGGACATGCGCTTGATAACACACTGCAAGATGTGCTAATCCGATGGAAGCGGATGCAAGGTTATAATGCACTTTGGATGCCGGGCACCGATCATGCGGGAATTGTCACCGAAATTATTATGGAGCAGAAACTGGCGGTTTGGGGAACTTCTCGTGAGGCACTTGGACGTGACAAATTCATCGATCGAATGTGGAGTTGGAAGAATGAATCGCGAGGGACAATTATTGAGCAGTTGCGCCAAATTGGATGCTCTTGTGATTGGGAACGAGAACGATTCACGCTTGATGAAGGTTTGTCCAAAGCTGTTCGAACCGCGTTCGTCAAGCTCTACAACGATGGGTTAGTGTATCGCGATACGTACTTGGCAAACTGGTGCCCCAACTGTCAAACTGTAATTTCCGATCTGGAGGTTGAATCAATTGAGATAGATGGCAATTTCTATCACATCAAGTATCCGATTAAGGATTCGACAGAGTGTTTGGAAATCGCGACGACTCGTCCGGAGACAATGCTTGGTGACACAGCAGTCGCGGTGCATCCAGAGGACAATCGCCATCACCACGTCATCGGCAAAACAGTGATTTTGCCGCTCGTCCAGCGCGAGATTCCCGTCATTGCAGATGAGTATGTGGACCGAGAATTTGGCACTGGTGCACTGAAGGTGACACCTGCTCACGATCCAAATGATTATGAAGTCGGCCTTAGACACGCTCTCCCTCAAATCAATATCTTCAATCCTGACGGAACTCTTAATCAGGTCGCAGGCTCAGAATATCAGGGAATGGAGAGATTCGACTGTCGCCAGGCATTAGTTGAAGACTTGCAGGACGGTGGTCTACTCCTGAAGGTCGTTCCGCACCCACATTCCGTTGGGCACCATGACCGCTGTGGAGCTATAGTCGAGCCGTACCTCTCACTGCAATGGTTCATCAACGTCAAACCGCTCGCGGAACGGGCAATTGAAGCCGTCCGCAAGGGTGAGGTTGTATTCATTCCCGAACGTGAGGAGAAACGGTTTTATCACTGGATGGAAAACATCCTGCCGTGGCCAGTTTCGCGTCAACGCTGGTGGGGGCACCGGCTACCGATTTGGTATTGTGACGATTGTGGTGAGGTCATTGCGGCGGTCGAAACGCCCCACGAGTGTACCTGCGGCTGTCGAGACTTCCGACAAGAAGAAGACGTGTTGGACACATGGTTTAGTTCCGGGCTGTGGCCATTCTCGACCATGGGTTGGCCCGACACAACACCCCTCCTAAAGTCATTTTACCCGACCTCTGTATTGGTTACTGGCTGGGACATTCTCTTCTTCTGGGTGGCGCGAATGATTATGCTAGGCTTAAAATGCCATGGCGAAGTCCCGTTTCGAGAGGTATATATTCACGCACTCATTGCGGACGAACAGGGACAGAAGATGAGCAAATCTCGCGGCAACACCATTGACCCGATTGAAACAATCTACAAATACGGCGCTGATGCTTTTCGCTTTGCTCTGGTATTTTGTACGCTCCCGAATCCCTACATGCCGCTGCCAGAGTCACAGATTGAGGCAGGGAAACGATTCGCCAACAAGATTTGGAACGCCTCACGATTCCTGCTGATGAATCTTGACGGCTTCGACCAGTCAAGAGCCGAGAATTCGAATGATAAATTGCTCTTATGCGATCGTTGGATCCGTAGTCGCTTTTACGGGACAGTAAAGGACGTTACGGCATATCTTGAGGAATTTCGTTTCAGTGATGCCGCGCACACCATCTATGAGTTTCTCTGGCACGAGTTCTGCGATTGGTATATCGAACTGATTAAGCAGCGGTTATACTATACTGACGATTCAAGCTCCAAGCGGATGGTTCAGTCTGTTGCATCTGATATTCTCGAACGCACGATGCGTCTGTCGCATCCAATCATGCCGTTTCTTACCGAAGAGATTTGGCAACGGCTGCCGCACGAGGGAGACAGTATTATGGTTGCGCCATGGCCCGAGCCGAACCCTACATGGGAAGATCCGGTGTCAGAAAACGCAATGCAGACCATCATGAACGTAATCGAAAGTATTCGTAGTATTCGTGGTGAGATGAATGTACCTCCATCCGGCGAAGTCGAAATACTGATTAAAGCACCCAACACCGAAAATCGTAATCTACTTAAGACGCATCTTGAAGATTATCTTCCCTCATTCACGCGAATCTCAAGCGTCTCAATTGCCGAGTCCCTAGAGAAGCCGGCTGCCTGCGCGACAGCAGTAGTGGATGACTTGATTATTTACGTCCCGCTGGCTGGGGTGATTGACATTGATGCAGAAAGGAATCGTTTACAGAAACGCCTTAGTAAGCTAACCGCGGATCTGGCTAGCACAAAAAAAACACTCAACAATCCGAAATTCATTGAGCGTGCTCCCAAGGCAGTCGTGATGCAAAAACAGGACTTGCTTGCACGATTCCAATCGGAAGAGGAAAAACTAGAGTCAAACCTTAATATGCTAGTATGAGTAAGATTCAAAACCTGAGGTAAACATGCCATTATCGAAAGGTACACAGGATACATCAAATGGAAATCGAAAATAACAATCGCTGCTTCGTCTGTGGAAAACATAATCCTTTCGGCTTGCAAGTTACTCCAAACATCGCACCAGATGGCGAAACGGTAGAGATTGTATGCACGCCGCCCGATCACTTCCAAGGATGGGCGAAGGTTATGCACGGCGGAATGCTGAGCACTCTATTGGATGAAGCAATTACCTACGTCGGGATTGCCAGTTTCGACAGCCCAGCAGTGACTGCCCAGCTTGAGATTCGATTCAAAAGCCCTGCACCTATGGGGAAAAAACTGATCATCAACGCGAAACGGGTCAAGAACGCCAAACGACTCATTGAAGCTACGGCGAACATCACGTTGGAAGATGGGACACTAGTCGCCGACGGAAGCGGCAAGGTGGTAAAGGCGGAAAAAAAACTATGAGCTCGGAAGTACAGGAGATTTGAGCTCATACAAATTCCATTTGCATCTGATGAGACACTATGAACCGCCGATACATACTTCAATTTAACACTTCGGCACTACCTCGAATCGACACTGATTTCTTGGTAATCGGGAGCGGGAGCGCTGGGCTGCGAGCAGCAATTCAAGCTAACCAGCATGGCAGCGTACTCCTGATGACTAAGAGTGCACTGAAAGAGAGTAACACGCGCTACGCCCAAGGTGGTATTGCTGTTGCGATGAACGTTGATGATACAATTGACTCCCACGTTGAGGATACGCTCGAAGCGGGGGCAGGTGTGTGTGATGAAACAGCCGTTCAAATCATGGTAGAGGAGGGCATAGAGCGGGTTTCGGAGCTGATTGAATGGGGCGCGAAGTTTGACAAAGAGGGTGATAACCTTGGGTTTGCCATGGAGGGGGCTCATCGGCGGCGGCGCGTTGTACATCGAGGTGATGCTACCGGTGTAGAAACTACGGATGTCCTAGTCAATCATCTTCAGAAACAGGAGCACGTGAAGGCGATCGAAAACGCGTTTGCCATCGACTTCATCACTGAGGACGAGACTTGCTGCGGCGTGCTTGCTCTCGTTAATGATGTGGTGCATTGGATTCGTGCTAAAGCCACGATTCTGGCAGCCGGAGGACTAGGGTGTGTGTACGAGTGCACATCGAATCCCGAAGTGGCGACAGGAGACGGTTTCGCTGCCGCCTGGCGGGCGGGGTGCGAGATGATGGATATGGAATTCGTTCAATTTCATCCGACCACCCTTTTTCTGGATGGCGCGCCTCATTTCTTAATCTCAGAAGCAGTCCGGGGCGAAGGTGGTGTTCTGGTAAACATTCGCGGCGAAGAATTCATGCGAAGATATCATGAAAGTGCAGAGCTCGCACCCCGTGATGTTGTCAGTCGGGCGATTCTGAATGAAATGCAATCAACAGGGTTTCCGTGTGTGTACCTTGATATCACACACTTATCGCCAGATTTCATTCATTCGCGTTTTCCAACAATCTCTAACACTTGTGCACACTACGGACTTGACATTACAAAGGACGTTATCCCCGTCCGATCGGGTGCACATTTTATGATGGGTGGCGTCCGGACTAATCTGGATGCAGAGACAAATATTAGAGGCCTATACGCATGCGGCGAAGTAGCGTGCACAGGTGTCCACGGTGCAAATCGGCTTGCAAGTAACTCTTTGTTGGAGTGTATAGTTTTTGGATCCCGTGCAGCGGAATCCGCAGTTCAGTATGCCCGATTACTTAGCAAGAAAAACATGGAGAACGTTCAGATTCGAACGGAGTATGGCCACTATACGACCAAACCGTATGACATCGAATCCGAAAAAGAAACGCTTCGCCAATTGATGTGGAAAGACGTTGGCATTCTAAGGTCGGAAACAGAACTCAAAGTCGCACACGACAGATTTCGCGAGATGAATCAGGCGCATCCTTGGTGCAGTATGGCAGAGTTTGAATTTCAAAACATATTTGATGTCGCGAATTTGATTACCGAAGCCGCAATTATTCGGACGGAGAGTCGAGGCGCGCACTATCGGGAAGACTACCCCGATCGCGACGATCTTCACTGGAAAAAACACGTTGTACTCTGCCGGGATGAGCAACCGAGGATGGTGAGTTGATGAACGTGAAAGGGATGTCAGATGGATAATGATTAGAACTTGTGGGTGCGGAGACAAACAAACTCAACATGGTAACTGACACTGCCGATGGTGCATCCCGTGCGAATCCTAGCCTCGGGGATACGGCTTAGCGCTAACGGGCTACCAATTGCCATGGAAACATGCGCTACCGGAGGAATTGGGTAATGAATAGAGACAGTGCTTTAGAGCTTCTTCATGAATACACTCAAAAGGACGGATTAGTTAAGCACGCCTTAGCTGTTGAAGCATGCATGATCGTTTATGCCCAGAAATTCAGTGAAGATGAGGAAAAGTGGGGAATTGTTGGGCTTATGCATGATTTCGACTATGAGATGTATCCGAGTCCCGATCAGCACCCGCAGGTCGGGGCAAAAATACTGAAGGAGAAGGGCTATCCGCCCGACGTGATATACGCAATCCGTTCACATGCCGATTGCCTTGGACTTGAACGAAAGAGTCTGATGGACAAAGCCCTATATGCTGTCGATGAGTTGGCCGGATTTGTGACTGCTGTAGCGCTCGTCCGCCCCAACAGGAAGATTGCCGAGGTAAAGGTGTCCTCGGTACAGAAAAAACTCAAAGACAAAGCGTTTGCACGCACCGTGAATCGAGGGGACATCCACGAGGGAGCCGATGATCTTGGTGTCCCCCTCAAGGAACACATCGCATTTGTAATTGATGCCATGAAAGGCATCGCAGTTGAGCTTGGGCTAGATGGTAGCTGAGCCTCCGCAGTAAGTGTTGCAAAACGGCCCTTGTTGATTCCCACATCGGACCATCATGCTATTTTCGACCCTCACTGCAGCGGGGTGAAGTGTTCATCTCCTATACACTGCGAAATTGCATGGTAAACATCCAGATCGTTCACGTCGTCGCGGATGTTTACTTCACCAATTCTTGTCGGAAGTACGAGGTTTAGTTTTCCGCTTTTCGCCTTCTTGTCAAGGTACATGGCGTCAATAAGCGTATCCGGTCGTACCTCTGGTGGAAATCTCGTAGGAAGTCCGGCACGTCGGATAAGCTCTTGTTGACGTTCCATGTCGACTAGTGGCAACATGCCAAGGTTGCAAGCGAGTTGAGCGGCACAGTTCATGCCAATTGCGACCGCCTCGCCGTGACGGTATACATTGTAATCTGTGACGGTTTCAAGCGCATGACCAAAAGTGTGTCCGTAATTGAGTGTCATCCGTAAGCGGTTCTCTTTCTCATCACTCCCGACAACTTTGGCTTTATCCGCACACGATCTGACAATTACGCTGATAAGAATTTCTGCGTCGAGATTGAGGATAGCATCAAGATTTTCTTCAATCTGATCGAACAATGGCACATCCATAATCACGCCGTGTTTGATGACTTCAATGAATCCGGCCCGAACATCACGGAAGGATAACGTTTCCAGCGTTGCTACATCAATAAGGACGAGTTTCGGTTGATAAAACGTGCCGATAAGGTTTTTTCCCTTAGGGTGATTGATAGCGGTTTTGCCGCCAACGCTGGCATCAACCTGTGCCTGCAATGTCGTTGGAATCTGGACGTACGAAATACCTCGCATATATGTAGAGGCGACGAATCCAGCAAGGTCACCAATCACGCCGCCGCCGAGTGCGATAAGTGTTGATGTGCGGTCCAAGCGATGGCTGATAAGTTGATTGTGCAATCTGCCGAACCACTCAAGTGACTTATGCTCCTCGCCTGAGGGAACTTCAGCTATCTGCGAATCAAAACCAGCATCCGATAGGCTCTTCAGAACCTCGCAGCCGTATTGGCGGCTTACGAAAACATCCGCAATCACAATGACTTTTTCCGATCTTGTCTGCGCTCGAAGCAGTTCGCCCGTCTCGCCCAAAATTCCCTGATCGACAATTATAGGATAACTGTTCTCGCCAAGCTCAACGCGAATTGATGGCATGTTGGAACACCTCTATAACTTCATTCGTAACTTGCCCAATTGATACGCCGTCAGTCTGAATGATGTAATCGGCTAGGGCATAATATGCCTCACGAGCTTTGAGCATCTCGCGGATCTTTTCTACGGGATTTGGTGCCCTTAGCAATGGTCGATGTGTCTCGCCCTTCACCCGTGCCCAGATTTCTTCTGACGTTGCCGTCAGACTGAAGACAACCCCATTGCGCTTGAGGATTTCAAGATTTCTAGTCCGAAGTACAACTCCTCCGCCCGTCGAGATAACGTGCTCGTCTAAATCCGAAACCTTACGAACTGCTTCACTTTCCAGCTCACGAAAATATGATTCTCCGTGTTGAGCAAAGATGTCGGTGATACGCCGTCCGGTAGTTTGCTCAATGATTTCGTCAGTATCGACGTATGTCATCCTTAAACGCAGAGCAAGCCTGCGTCCTACAGACGTTTTGCCTGTGCCCATGAATCCAACTAAAATGATATTCGGCATGTTTGATGCGCTCCTTCTTGGGCACTTAAGAATAGATCTACAACGGGGAATCGAGAGGGTGCTTTTACTCAATCCGAAGTTGCTTTCACCTTAACTTGACAGGCGTGAGTGTTGTATAATTGTATGCGAAACTGGGAGCTTTAGTTCCCAAAGGAGGATTGCGGTTATGCCGAAACAACTCAGGATGGTTCGACCAAACCTAGATGGGTTGCCAGAAATCCAGGTCCCGGAAGGGTACGAAATACGAGCTTATGAGGAAGGCGATGATGTCCATTGGGTTAATGTGATTAACGCCTCGTTCGGTAGAACATTCACAACTGACGATTTCTATACGGACATTGGCGGTAAAGCGTCATACGATCCTGAGGGCCTTTATTTTGCGACTTTTCAAGGCACGCCAGTAGCCACTACCTACGCGCGGATCCTGGTTTCCGGTGAATCCGAGATGGGCTCCGTACACATGGTAGCCGTTACTCCGGAGCATGCCGGACGGCGGCTTGGTAGATGTGTAACACTCTGTGCCCTTCGCTTCTTCCAAGAACGAGATTTCAAGTGCGCGATACTTGGTACGGACGATTTCCGTTTACCGGCTATTAAAACCTATCTGAACCTCAACTTCGTTCCTGTTTATATTGACATCGATCACCCTGAGCGCTGGAGTAGCATTTTCCTCAAGTTAGGTTTGCCTGTTATGTCAGATAAATCTAAAGCGCTTAGGGCGACGTTTTCCGAAGAACTATGGGCAAAGATATCCGGCTAAAGCAGTCCTTCATCCCACCCTCTGCAAGCGTCACCATCTTCCCGCTTGAGCATTGATTAGCAGATCGGTTTACTCACTTTAATGCTTTTATGGATTGACAACACCATTGACGAAGGCTAGGATATGCCAATGGCTACAGGTACGATATGATGCGCGAGGCATAAAGAGAATATCGCGAAGGGAGGTCAGTCGGCTAAAATTAACACCGAGCAACAAGAGTCATACGCATAGCGGAAGAATGGTAAGCGACCGTGGCTAGTCAAAGGTTGAGAAAATAGAGCGCCCATTGAGAAGTAAAGCGCAATCGTCATGGGCTGCTGTTTTCACGTTCGTCACTCGTGGCCCGATTGCGATGTCATCTAGGAGAATCCCGGTCAGGAGCCGATCTACAAGTGTATGATTGTCATATGCCCACCACGCTATCTCCGCGCTTGCCACTGGTTCGCTGCCAATGTATTACCGCGCATTACTACTGATTTTGATGGATAAGGCTCAGAATTCTGGAAGGGCATGTGGGGCGGTTTTGCAAAAAATCCCTCAATCTCCTCCATCAGTCTTCGTGCTGCCGCTGCGGCTTTTGAAGGCTTTTTGATGTTCTTGGCAATGGCGAGAATTTTCTGACAGTAGATGTAAATACGCTCAATTTCCCCATCCGAACGCGCACTTTCGGCGGCATTCAAATAGTGCACTGTTGCGTGCGACCAACCGTCCTCTGCCGCATCCTCGGACTCGCCATGTTTAAAGTGGTCTGCCGACATGACATATTGGGTTGCGGCTTCTACCCAACGCTGTTGTCTTACCATGTTCTCAGCAAGTTTGGCATAACAGTCTCCAGCCTTGTTGGCTATTGTCCTAGCGCTTCCGGTGCGCTTAGCGGCAACATAAGCCAACCGAGCGCGTGCGTAACAGTCCGCAGCCAACTCCCAATCATCAGACGCGATAAAGCCTGTAGCAGCCTGACCGTAATATTCTGCAAGTTTCTTGTATTCGGAACGGGCACGTTTGTTCCCCTGTCGTGTATATCTCTCGGCCGTGTGGCAAATTTGAGCGGCCTTTCTCTCGTGAGCGTATTTCGTATCCTCATGCATTGAGCGCAAAACAGACTCCGCGAGACGTGGTTCGGTTGGTGGCGCATTGGGAAGAGGCTCCAACCGGGGCTCCAAGCTATCGTCCTCTACGTTGCTTCCTACCAAGTCCGGGACATCAGGATCCTGACCCGTGGAGTTCGCCAGAGGTTGCTGATCAAACCAAGTTCTAAGCTTCTCTTGTTCACCAGCAGGCAACCGTTCTATTAGGAGTGCTGTTTCATCGGCCTTAGAGGGAACTTTGGCAATCGTGAGTGAGTCTGCTAGCGACTGAAAGATTCTCTCCGCTTGATTTGAAGGTCCAGTTCCCACCGAGTAAAGGCGATGTACTTCTTGTAGTTCCCGTAACGCATAGGTTGGATTGTTCTGATCGATGTGATTGATAGCACGTTCATAGCATCTGCCAGTCTCCTGTTCAAGCTGGTGTCGCTGTTGTCGCTCGTCTTCAATTCGGTGCTGGTATTGAATTTCTAATTCAATCTCTCGCGCTATACCAGGTGAAAGCCGTAGCTCCTCTCGCGTACTGGCAAGTTTTCCATTGAGCATATCTGCATCTGCTGATTGGGCTAGCGCCTCACGCACAGTCTTTGCATACCACGAGGCACGAATGGCATCCAAATTCTGGTACATTTCCGTAGCGGTTTGATAACGCTTGTTGACATTCCGGTGCAATACCTTTTGCAGGAATCCGTGTAACTCATTGGGCAAATCATGAGTGATTTCGATTTCTCCATCCAGCTTTTTCATCTTCATTTCATCGTGGGTTTTCCCTCGGAACGGAAATCGTCCAGTCAGCATTTCGTAAAGAACCAATCCTAGCGAGTAAAGATCCACGCGATAATCGTATTCCCCACCATATTGTTCAGGCGCCATGTATTTGCGAGTGCCCGTGAGTGTTGCTGCGATGTCGTTGGTTGCTTCAAGTATGCGCGCGACACCGAAGTCGCTGAGTTTCGCTATATCATTGGACGTCAACAGGATATTTTGAGGTTTGATATCTCGGTGGATGATGTTCTGTTTATGCACTGCGGTGAGACCTCGACAAATATCCAAGGCGATGTTGACTGCACGACTTGGGGAGAATGATTCCGTAGACATTCGCTCATACAGTGTGGGACCGTCTATGAACTCCATGACGATGTATGCAACATATTCCTCTTCGCCCGGCTCGACGGTATGAATGGATACAATGTTCTCATGTCCCCAATTTAACGTCATGGCACTCAACTCAGTCAGCAGATAGCGCAATCGCCCCGACGGATAAACAGATTTGGGCAACGCCTTGATAGCTACAATGCGACTCGTAAGTTCTTCCTTTGCGCGAAAGACGGAAGCAAAACTGCCGTTGTTGATTAATCTTTCAATCCGATATTTTCCTAGGACCAATCCGTTGATTTGCATCGTTGTTTCTCCTCAGACGACTGAAAGCGCCCGTATTTCATTCTATCGCCAAACAGAGGTTAACACAGAATTACTCAACTGTCAATGCCAAATGATTAGATTATTGTTGCTATTTGCAAAGTGATGTGCTATTATTGAGTAGTATTTGCCAAAATTGAGATGGGTGTCTATGGAGTTCCACAACTTTGCAATGCGCCGTGGTTCCGCGTTCTCATGCGCCCGACTGTCCTCTGATAAAACTCACGCGGGTCGCTTACTGCGTGAAAATCATCGGCATTTCTAGACACCGGTCTTTTTTTGACATCCATTGAGCATGGAAATTGACCAGCCCTTACCCCACCTAATAGGATTGGGGTTGCTTCTTATTCTTTCTGGATTTTTCTCCGGATCAGAGACCGCCTTGTGTGCACTGACGAAGGTTCAAGTAGAACGACTCCGGACCGAAAAGAGGAAGAATAACATTGCTATTATCAATTTCGTCGACAACCCCCGCCGCCTATTCACCACCCTTCTACTTGGCAATACTGTCGTCAACGTGGCTTTTACGACGATAGCTTATTGGCTAATCCGTGGTTTGCCGTTCTTTGAACACCTTCAAGAACTCAACAACGAAATCCTTCAAGAACTCGCCAAGTTCGCATTTGGAACGGTGTCGATTGTTATTCCCTTACTGATTTTCGGCGAGATTGTCCCGAAGACTCACGCCATCAGGCATCCGGAGTTCTTTGCCCGCATCACCGCTCAACCGCTTTGGGTTTTCTCTATAGTCATCTCGCCACTACGCGCCTTTTTGAGAGTCATTATCAACACTCTAATGCCTTTGTTTGGCGCTAGCCATATCCCGAGAGCAGAACGCTTGACCGCTGGCGATTTCAAGACCATCCTTGACATGAACGAGGTTGAAGGACTGCAAGCCGATGAGCGGGAAATCCTTAGCAATGTGCTCGAATTGCGGATAATTGAGGCCAAAGAGATTATGGTGCCGCGAACCGAGATGATCGCACTTGAGATCTCGGCGACAATTCAGGAAGCGTTGGCAAAGGCGGAAGAGTTTGGATTTTCTCGCATCCCAATCTACCGGAAACAGATCGATGATGTGTGTGGTGTTTTTCAAGTCAAAGACCTACCGCTCTGGCGGCATACAGACATCCGGCACATGACTTTAGATACGTTTCTAAACCGGCGCCAACTTCTCGGAGGTCCTGCGGTGGAAAACACACTTGTACGTCAACCCGTCTTTGTTCTTGAAACGAGGAAACTCGCTGACCTTCTGCTGGAACTGACACGAAAGAAGACCAAAATGGCAATCCTCCTAGATGAATACGGCGGCGTTTCTGGCATAGCCACGATCGAAGACATACTTGAGGAAGTAGTTGGCGATATTGTCGATGAACATGATGCCACGCTTAAGTCTCCTAACATTATCTCAAGTCCAGACAATCCTTCGCTCATTGAGGTATCGGGTAGAGTCAGTGTAAAGTCTATGAATCAACAATTTAGCCTAGCACTTGATGACGGCATCGCTGACACTATTGGAGGATATGTTCTGGATCTTTTTGGTCGCGTGCCAGCGGTTGGAGAGTTTGAGCAAGACGAAAACGGAATCCGATTTGAAATTGCCGCGATGGAGGGAAACTTTGTTGGTGTCGTGATTGTGACTCTTCCTCAACAAATTGGAACTGATTCAGAAATTACGGTATAGAGCGAACGCTGACATTAACACAGACCCTGCGTTAAAGCCAACCATGCTAGCTTGATTTCGAGAATCCGTGATCGAAAGGTAAATTAGTCGTACCGATGATTCTCTTGCTATGAACCGAGTCTATAGCTTTCGAGTTGCCATCATCTTAGTTTGTTGCTTACTCCTCGCCTGTGCGACCAGTTCCAGTGGGCTAGAGAAGACGTGGGAAAATAACCTCCTTCGATTCGCTCTTCTTTTGGGTGGACTGATTATTTTTGTCGTTCTGTCAGCCTTCTACTCGGGGGCAGAAACGGCGTCAGTTTCTCTTGATAGGCTCAAAATGTATCAGCTTGCCGATCAGGGGGATAGGAGAGCTCAAATTATAAAGAAACTAGTTGAGACACCTGAGAAGACACTCGGGATGACGTTGGTTGGCACCAACATCGCGAATGTCTTGGCATCTCAGATGGGGCTGCTATTTGTAATTGCACTGCTGCAGATGTCTACGATAGCCCAGACGATAGTAGCGAAACTCCGGACTAATGAACAAACTGCGGCAACCTTAATTTCTACGGCGTTAATCTTGGTTTTCGGCGAGCTTCTACCGAAAACAATTTCCCGGGGAAAGGCCGACTCTCTCTCGCTGCGCTATGCAGTCCCGTTGAGAATGTCCAACATAATCTTACGTCCGGTCGTCCAGGCAATGACGTACCTTACTAACTTCCTTGTCCAGATCGGGGAAAGACGAGCGCCTCCGGCTTCACCCGATGCACAACGTGACGAATTGCGATTGTTGGCGTCGATGGGAGAGCAATCCGGTGGGATTTTGGAAGATCAGCGACGGATGATTCATAGTGTTCTCAATCTTCACAATCGCACGGCGGAACAGGTGATGGTGCCTTTGGTTGACATTGTTGCCGTTGAAAAAGATACAGACGTTGATACCCTCCTGGAAATCGCGGCGGAAGCGGGCCTCTCTCGTATCCCTGTTTATGAAGGACAAGTCAACAACATCACCGGGATTGTTCACTTGCTTGACGTTATCTATTCAAATGACAGCTCCCAAAAACTTGAATCGTTTATACGACCCGATCTGCAATTTGTTCCGGCATCAAAGCCCACAAATGTCCTTCTTAAAGAAATTCAGCAGAGCCATCATACTATGGTGTTTGTCGTCGATGAATATGGAGGGATTGTAGGATTGAGCACTGTGGAAGATTTGGTCGAGGAAATCGTAGGCGAACTTTCCGACGAACGGGACCAACGGGATGAACCCGACATACTCCACATGATTAGCCCGCGTCTATTGGAATGTGATGGGCGAACGGAGATTGGTCTTCTGTCCAGTCAATATGGGGTGCCAATACCGCCAGGAGATTACGAAACCGTAGCGGGCTATATTCTTGACCGAACGGGTACAATTCCAAAGCCAGGTGACAAACTCGACACGGATGGCTTAGTCATTACCGTTTCAGACGCTGACGCACGACGCATCCGCAAAGTTCGGATAAGCAGCAAAGCGGGAAACCTCGTGAAATCTGAAACGTAGAGATAAGGATTTAGAAGTAAGTTGTGCTTAGCGTGGAGCGGGATTAATTACAAGATGCCGAGCGGTGGCGTAACTCTTATCTCCTCAATAACCATTCCCAAGGGTTGCTTCGCAACTGACAGAATTGCCTCTGCTACGTGTGTTGGCTTTAACATCAGGTCAAAATCCGGATGTTGGTCTATCCCATCCCAGAACGACGTGTGGGTGGCTCCCGGCAACACTGCTGTTACTCGGATATTCTCCCCGCGTACTTCCTCTGACATGACTTTCGTCAAAGCTAAGGCGCCTGCTTTAGCAGCCGAATAGGCTCCTGCGGTGCTGAAGGCGGTTGTCGCCGCGACGGACAAAACATTGATGATTTGCCCGGATTTGCGGCTGAGCATCGGTTCGAGGACATACTTCGAGCAGAGAAAGAGGCTAGTGAGATTTGACTCGATCACAGTGCTCCAACTAGCCGGCTCAAACTCTGTAACTTTGCCAAATTTCCCCTGCCCGGCATTATTCACCAAAATATCAATTTGGCCATAGCGCTCGACAGCCGAGTGCATTAGCCGCTCAACCTGCTCTGGTTGAGTGACATCAACGCCCACCGCTAGTGCTTCGCCCCCATTCTCACGGATTCGTCCAGCGATAGCTTCCACATCAGGCATTGTCCTCGCTGCCAACACAACCTTTGCCCCTGCTTGACCAAATGCCATCGCGGTTTCGGCGCCAATGCCGCGAGACGCACCGGTAACAACTGCAACTTGATTTTTTAACGTCTGTTCATTCACGGATAATCTACTCGCCGGGCAAACTCCACGCCATGATCCGGGGGATCAAGCGTGTTTGCCCGGCCAATTTTGCGTAGTTGAAGTGATCCGAATACCGCATTCGATACAATATTAAGAGGTACGAGTTCGCCTCAATCATGTCACTTAAGAGTCATGTCGATTGGCAACTCTGCATAAATTCTGACCGCGTTGAATCTTTATCTCTGAATGCGCCAAGCATGACATTTGTTATTGTCTTGGAATTCTGTTTCTCGACGCCGCGAATCATCATACACATGTGTTGCGCTTCAATGACTACCGCAACTCCGAGTGGTTGAAGCGCTTCATCTAGTGTCTGGGCAATCTGGTAAGTCAAGCGCTCTTGTACCTGTAGCCGGCGAGCAAACATATCAACAATGCGAGGTATTTTGCTTAGGCCGATAATCTTTCCACTGGGAATATAGCCCACATGGCAGTTGCCAAAAAACGGAAGGATATGGTGCTCGCACAAGCTGTAGAATTCAATGTTTTTTACGATAATCATATCGTCGTAATCCTCATTGAAAATCGCGCCATTCAATATTTCCTTTGAATCTTGATGATACCCTTGGGTCAGAAAGGAAAGTGCCATAGATGCGCGGTGAGGAGTTTTGATAAGCCCGCCTCGAGAGGGGTTTTCACCGATTTGCATCAAGATTTCTGCGTAAATGTCCTTCAGTTGGGGATTCGCCACCGCGAATTCATCTTCTGCCGATGTGCTGGCATACGGGTGGAGCAGTGCCTGATGGCCGGAGGTTTGCGGCGTAGCATCTTTAGCATCCAGGGCCTCAGATTCTGACGAGAATTTTGCTTCTGTAATATCGTTCATGGAGAATCAACCTCTGGCGACTCGCCGTAATAGTCAAAATGGTTCCTAGGGGTTTCTTTCAATCGAAGCCGATACAAGGTGATGGGTTTTAGAGGCTGTTCAAGAAGATCCCAAATCACTTTCACAAAGTTTTCAGAGGATGGATTGAGAAACTCGAATTCGGATGTGTCAAGGTTCAGATGTTTATGGTCAAATCGTGCATGGACTTGCTCTTGGACAATCTCATCAAGGGAGCCGGGGTTAGCAACCATTCCTGTTTTGGGATGAACCTCCCCTTTTATCATGACCTCGAGAACATAGTTGTGGCCATGTCCATGTGGATTGTTACACTTTCCAAAAGTTTCCCGGTTCTCTTCATCACTCAGAAGTTGGCTATGTAAACGATGCGATGCGCTAAATTCATAAACTTTGGTGAGATAAACCATCCGTTCCTCCCCACAATAGTCAGCAAATAGAGCGGCGTCCTCGTAGATTCGAACGCGGTGCAAGTGGGTTGTATTTTGGTGTGATTCAAGTGCATTCCATATCTGAATTGCTATGTTTTCGGCGGTAGGTTGAAGACGTGAATTGTTTGAAAAAAGTGGATGTTGGAGGTTTATATGTTTGTGATCGTAATGAACGAGTACATGATTCCTAAGGAGTTGGTCAAGATTTGAGAGATTGACGACCATCCCATCATTATCAGATACTATTCCCTTAATTGTCACTTCAACGACGTAGTTATGACCATGGGCGTTGGCGGCGGGGCCAAACAACTCGTAGTTTTCCTTATCACTAAGTTCGGGGATGCAAAAGGCGTGTGAAGCTTCGAAAGCTACTTGGCGGGTGAGATAATACATACAATGAACTGCTACGCCTTAAACTGAAACATGAAGACTTTCGGTGCAAAATGCGGGTTGAGGATAAACTTCATCATTGGCAAGCCGGAAAGGGGACAATCAACCCGCTGTCCCCTTTTCACGCTTAGACCGCAAACTAGTCTTCGTAAATGGCCCGCCGATCTTACAGTCTATTCGTCTCGTGACAAAGCCTACTTTGGATATGATGTTTAATCCGGTTGAGAAACCACACGCAAATAGGGTTTTACAGTCTTCCACCCATCGGGATACACTTCTTTGGCTTCCTCGTCGGATACAGCCGGCACGATAATCACATCGCCACCCATTTCCCAGTTCGCTGGCGTCGCAACTTTGCGACTCGCCGTTAACTGCATTGAGTCAAGCACGCGGAGAATTTCATCAAAGTTACGCCCGGTGGTCATAGGATACGTCAGCATGAGTTTGATTGTTTTGTCCGGACCAATTACAAATACGGACCGCACCGTCGCATTGTTGACAGCCGTACGTCCTTCTGATGTCCCTGGTTCGTCGGCAGGTAGCATATTATACAACTTCGCTACTGACAAGTCTGTGTCCCCAATCATTGGATAGGTGACGGCGTGTCCCTGTGTTTCCTCAATATCCTTTGACCATTCTACGTGGTCTCCCACAGGATCAACGCTAAGTCCGATAATTTTGCAGTTGCGCTTTGCAAATTCAGACGCCAGAC
This sequence comes from Candidatus Poribacteria bacterium, assembly GCA_965197465.1. Classification (GTDB taxonomy): domain Bacteria; phylum Poribacteria; class WGA-4E; order WGA-4E; family JAJDTR01; genus JAJDTR01. Next base: position 209,237 of record OZ240209.1, read on the forward strand.
CTGCCATATATCCCAACTCAGTTGTGCAAACCGGTGTGAAGTCTTTTGGATGGGAAAACAGAACTGCCCAACCGTCTCCAATCCACTCATGAAAATCTATTGTGCCTTGAGTGGTCTCGACTGTAAAGTTCGGGGCTTCGTCATTGATTCTCAGTGACATTTTCATTCTCCTTTGCTATTAAACGCGCTGACACAAAAATACATAGTGCTGCCAACGCAGGACTAAGGGGCATTGAAGTTTGTACTGAATGTGCCTATGCGAGGTTGTAGACTACCAGTTTGTTGAAGTCGCTCTTTCACGTGAAAGTATAACGCATCTCGTGTTAGAAGGCAAGCGGTTCTTTACACATAGCTGCCTTCGTGAAACGGTACATCACGGTCCATGCAATTTCAACTGGTGCTCATTGGAAAGCAAATGAAAACCCTCGATTCAAACGTTGAAGCAGATATGAACGGTGTATGAGTGATGAATTCAAATCGGGAGGAATTGGCACGTAACGGATTGTGAAGGCGGATGGTTATGCCATTATCAGCGGACGGGTAGAATTCTTAACCGCTGCCGCTAATTCTTGAACTCAATCAGAAAGCTCGATTCTTAGTCAATCAACCAGAATTCTCCGTCACTGTCAGCAGCAAGCACGGCAAGCATAACTGCCCCTGGAAAATCTTCTGGCATCTCGATTCCCATCGTAAAGATGCGCTCGCTCGCAGCCGCTGTTTGCCGAATCTTATTTGGATCTGGAACGCCGGAAGTCAAGATTCCGTCACTAAATAGAACAATAATGGTGTGGGGTATTTTCTGAATCTCCTGAATTGCCTCAATCATATCCTTGTCAACATACGTGTCACTTTTTCTGGGTGATAGCGTCTCGAAGTAAGATGTTCCTTCCAAAACCCCATCGTCGGTTACAGGTATGAACTCATCACGAAGGAAGTTAATTTCGCTGCCGAATGTGATGATGTTGAATCGGTCATGAGGTTCAAGAAATGTCAGCGAATCCTGCATGATAGACAGTATCTTTTTCAGTTTTCGCGGCGTCAATCCCAGCATACTAGACGATAAATCCACGCAATACGCAATCTGTTGAGGACCTTCTTGTCTTTCGATAAATTTGACTAGGCGGCTCTTAAGACGGGCATCTTTGTTCGGCATTCGCCCAACCGGATTCTCGATCACTCGTCCAATCTGTGGTGTACCTTGATTGAATTCAACACTGTTTGTGTCTAAACCCATGCCGTCACTGAGGTCTAACGATCCTGTTGCGCTAAATTCTGTCGGCGTTGTTGCGGAAACAACCCCGCGCGAGGTCGCTAGGGCATTGCTGGTCAGCACCTTGAGTCTAGGTGCGTTAGTTTGGTCGGAGGTTCTCTTGCGAATGCGCGCTCGTTTTGGGGCGGTCTTGCGCTTAAGTTTCGGCTTATCAACCTTCATAAAGACCGCGCTGATGGAGTCTTGCTGATTGGCAGGGCCTGAATCAATCCAAAAGTAAAATCCTATTGCGCCAACAATTGCATGCAACAGTATCGAAACTATTAGTGCTCCGCTTAATTTGGCTCTTGATTTCATTCTCGGGTATGCAGATTACTCTAAGGATTTGCTCGGTTTAGCGCTCAACGCTAGACAACTTCACGATTCATCTTAGATTTCTTGTGAAATTATTAGTAGAAGACCTACACCTGTATGCTCCGTACATGTACGAAATTGCGGATAGGTTTTAATTGAATTTATCAGATTCGCCGCGAACGACAGCGTATATCAACCATAAGCCATTTCCGGGTGTTTTCCAAGGACACGCAGCAGACGTTCATCGGCACCTTCCAAGACGTGGTCGGACATACGGTAATTTAAGTAGGGCCAAAACCGCTGCGCGACGAAGCGTTGTCCATAGACTTGGTGGAACAGGTAGCGAACCCGGTCGGTCTGGTTTGGCGCGCCTCGATGCCATGTTTGTCCATTGAGCAGATAAAGGTCCCCAGCTTTCATGAGGAGTGAGATAGGCTTTTTGCCGTCAAAGGTTGGAAATTCCGGGTCATTGGGTTGCCTTCCGGAGTAGTGGCTACCCGGAACGAATTGGGATGGACCGTATTTGACATCATCCTGATCAGTCAGGGCAATTTGCACGGACATACGGAGCACAGGCATCCGCAGCCTTGGGTCGTGCCGTTCCATCTCAGGTGTGATAGGAAATTCTATACCATCGTCAACATGAAATCGGTTGATACCTAAGTCTTTTCGGTTGAGGATACAACCTTGGGCAATACAGTGGCAGTGCTCACCTAACACGCTTTCGGCGATACTAATAATCGGCTCACGCACCAGCAAATCGCGAAACATGAAATCGCATTCAAAGAGGCGATGCACGACGATAGGAACTTTGTCATCGTGCCGAGTGTCTTTGACATTACGCATTTGCATGAAGTAAGGCTCGGCAAAGATTTCGTCAACACGCGTGACTATCCGTTCGCACTCTTCTCGTGAGAGCACATTTCGGATAATCGTTGCGCCGTTTTGATAAAAATCCGTCAAAACAATATTCAAGACATCGCGAGGTAGAGGTTTAGCGGGAAGTGCTTGCTCTTTGTCCACGGTTGTGAATCCTAGCGTGTAGGTTGGGTTGAACGGTGCTCCGCGTCTATGGGTATTCCCGGACAATCAGCGGAAGTTTCTAACATCCCCACCCAGCTCTGGGCGTACGCCAGTTGGATTCAACATCACGATTGTCCCTGTGATATCGTGAAGTGGGAAATCGCTCTCCGATTGCGTGAATGCAAGAAACTGTCTTTCATGGCTCCGATTTAAGCAAACAACCTTCAATGGAAATAACAGCAAATGCGTGCTGATTCTTCACCGCATTGACATTTTGACACTGCCAACTCTTTGGCGCAACACTACTCCCCACTGACCAACAACCCAAAGGGTATCACTATCGTGCGCGTGAACAATTGTGTAAAGGTCGTTATCAATATCCGTATGTTGCTGCTTCCAAGTTTCTCCACCGTCGGCAGAGTGAAGAATCATCCCTTTGGCTCCTACCGCATAGATATCCTGTTTGGAGACTGTTGCAATATCGTAAAGGTTGGAGGTTACGCCACTCGGTTTGGCTTCCCACTTAAATCCGCCATCGGTTGTTCGCAGGACAATTCCGTAGCGCCCTGTAGCCCATCCCTTCCTCTTGGTGAAGAATGACACGGCGTGCAGGTCATATCCAGTGTTGGTTTCATGCAGCCTCCAATACTCTCCACCGTTAATCGTACGCTGAACAGTACCACCGGATCCGACTGCCCAGGCGAGGGGCACGAATTTCGTTTCAACGTCGAGGAGATTCCTGCCTGTAGTTGTTCTCTGCGGCTCCCAAATAGGTCCACCGTCCCGATTATGAATGATTTGCCCATCCTCGCCAACTGCCCATCCTTCGGAAAATTTTCCAAAGCCAACATCATTCATTACAAATGGCCGTGGCGGATCCTCCTCGAAAAGAGGGGGACGCATTGGAGTCGTTCCAGCTGACCATTTCTCGCCATTTGTCGTATAGAAAACCGTCCCATCACGCCTCATAGCCCATCCCCATTTGGGATCAAGGCTAGCGAAGTGTACACCGATTATTTTTTGTCGTGTACCGCTGTCCAGCGCTGTCCAGCTCTGCCCGCTGTCCTGCGTTTCCAGCAGCAATCCATTATCTCCGGCAATCCAGCCATTGTCTTCGTCTAGGAATAGCACGTTGTGGAAATCATCAAGCTGTTCGCCAAGCTGGCGCTCCCATGTTTCGCCGCCATCGGTCGTGTGATAGATGTGGCCGGCTCTCCCGACTGCCCACGCGTCTCGGTCATTAACATAGTGGAAATTTACGATCTCTTGGACTGATCCGGGGCGACCAAGTCGGGGTCTCCTGCGATTTGCAGGTCGTCTGTCTCTCTGCGTGGCAACGTTCTCGCCAGCATCACTCTCTGGATTGAGTCCACGAGGGCGTTGACGACGTCCACGCCGACGATTCCTGAACGCCTCGCCGGCATCCTCATCTAAAGCAGTTCGAGTGTTCGCGACGCGTGGAGATGCGTTAGGCGGACTTAGGTCGGTAGATTCTTGGTTTGATTGCATATCCTCCGCTGGTGGCGCGGGTTCGTTCTCTTTGGCGGTCAAGTCAACATAGGTATGTTCCCAACTGTTGCCCTGATCTCGGGTCAAAAGAATTTGTCCATCGGGACTAACTCCCCACGCTTCTTGGTGGCTACGCATCTTCACGCTACGAATGCGATTATCGGGTCCTGAAGGGCGGCGTGTCCACGTAAGTCCGCCATCGTTGGTAATCAGCGAATCTCCATTTCTAACGATTACCCAACCTGATTTAGCGTCGGCAAAGTGAATTGCGATGCCCACTTGATTGGTCTTGGATTGAATCTGCCAATAATCACCACCATTTGTCGTATGAAGGATAAACCCGCCATCACGACGTTGCGGAGCAACTGCCCAGCCTTCTAGGCCGTTGATGAAGTGCAAATGTGTAATGGGTTGATTTGTTGTACCCGTTTTCTGGAGTTTCCAGGTCAACCCGCCATCTATTGTATGTAGCGTCTGCCCTTGGTCGACGCCCAGCCAACCTTCCCGAGGCGTCAGAAACTGTAAGGAACGGATGTTGCGAAAATTCTGCAGCGTTTTTTGTACGACCTGCCATGTCTCGCCGCCGTTTTCCGTACGGAGCAGCACACCACGTCCAGTGATCCAACCGTGTTCGGGGTCAATGAAGGTTATGCGATGTAAATCGAATTCGACGCTGCTGTGCTGAGGCTTCCAAGTTTTTCCGCCATCAATGGTGTGAGCGATGACGCCGCTACTGCCGACTGCCCAGCCCTTTCTATCATTGATAAAGTAGGTGTCGTTGAAATCAGTCTGCCATGTGGCTTGTCGAACAATTTCCCATTGATATGTAATCTCCTCAACGACCGGAGGAGTCTCAGCTACCTCGGCAATCTCAATTTCTTCCGCGGTTGGCGGCAATGCGACAGGCAACTCTTCGGCATCCACGGCGTATCGCATGGCGATGCCGCCTTTACCAACAGCGACCATCCCTTCAGGCGAAAGCGCGAACCCGAGGAGGTCATTTTCGGTACCGCTTTCTTGAAATTCCCAGTTCGCTCCGCCGTCAGTCGTGGTTAGAATCACACCGTTATCACCCACAATCAGACCGTGTTTTGTGTTGGCGAAGTAGATTTTGTTGAGATTCTCTTGCGTACCGCTCCGTTGGAATTTCCACGTTCGACCACCATCCTTGGTGCGCAGAATTTCACCGAACTGGCCCGAGATCCAGCCGTTGTCACTGTCAACGAAATAAACAGCGTATAACTCATTGTAGGTTTTAGTCGTCTGCTGCGTCCAAGTCATGCCTCCGTTGGTAGTGTGAATCACCGTGCCGGGCCATCCCACAGCCCATCCTTCCTTCTCATTGAGGAAGAAAACGCCTTTGAGGGATTGCCACTCGCCCGGTGTCTGAGGCACCCAAGATTCGCCGCCATCGGCAGTATGAAGTACCGTACCTAGTTCGCCGACAACCCATCCCTTTTTCGGTGTCGCGAAATGCACTGCTGTGAGTACATAGCCCCAGCCGCTGTTTTGGCGTTCCCACGTCTGACCGCCATCGGTGGTATGAACAATCATACCGCGTTCCCCGACCGCCCATCCCTCTTTATCCGAAACAAAAAAGATATTGCAGATATTATCCCAGATTTCGGCGTCAACTTCCGTCCATGTCCTACCGCCATCTTGGCTCATGGCGATCGTTCCGCGCTTACCAACAGCAATGGCACGATTGGCATCCGCAAACTGAACGTTCTCTAGGTCGTTGGCGGTCGTGCTACTGACCATGCTCCAAGTCGTACCCCCATCCGTCGAATGCAGGATGCTGCCGTACCAACCGACCGCCCAAGCGTCTTTAGGCGTCGTAAACTGGACGCCGGTTAAATTATTCTCCGTCCCGCTGTCAAGCAATCGCCAATTTTTGCCGCCATCTTCCGTGAACGTGATGAACCCGACATCGGCGACAGCGACCCCTCTTCGCTTATCAATAAAATGGATGCTATTAATTGTGTCTCGGACGTGCCCGTTAATTAGAGGGATTCGACTGTCCTGTCGATTCCACGTAGCGCCGCCGCTCTTTGTGTGGAAGATTGAACCATCGCTTCCAACGAGCCACCCCTCACCGTGGCTGATGAAAAAGACCTGTTTGTTGTCGTTGATCATCCGATCTCTTTCGCCTTCAAACCGATTGCTTTGCTCGTCCCAAGTCTTTCCCCCGTCATTGGTATGTAAAATTCGGTCCTGCTCGCCAACAACCCAGCCGCGTCGACTATCAACAAACCACGCACCGCTGAGTGGAAACTCGCTCACGAATTCGCGGCGCTTCCATGTCTTTCCGCCGTCCGGAGTATAGAGGACATCTGCGTCTTCACCAACCACCCATCCTTCGTTAGAATTCGCAAAAAAAACATCGCGCAACATTGCCCAGGTTCCACTCGTCTGTAGGTGCCAATGTCGTCCGCCATCATCGGTCATGGCGATTAGACCTTCGTCTCCAACTGTCCACCCGTAGCGACTGTTTGGAAAATGGACCGCCTTGAAGTCGCCAGTTGTATCAACTTCCTGCTTCGTCCATGTCCGTCCACTATCGTTGGTGTGGATAATCAACCCCTCAAGTCCCACAATCCATCCTAGCTTTGCGTTCACGAAGTGAAGGTCCGTGAAATGGGTTTCCCAATCTGCCTTTCGGGTCACCTCTTCCTTACAGCCTAGCAACAGAGTTGAAATCGCAAACCCAATTGCAATTAAACGGAACAAGTGGTGGTGCACCCGTACGTGATTCATCCTATTTAGCCTCTCTCACAAATCGAATTTTGTTAAGCGATGACTGAGAGCAAAGGTTAACGCTCCAATGGCGTGTAACGCCTGCCCGTAGTTCTTCAAGGATTAACCTATAATCTAGCATAGATCCGCGCCCTGTGTCGGCAGGGAACGGATATCTGCGTTTCCTACAGCCGCGCACGAAACATTGCATCAAGACAGCGCCGAAACCTTAGTTCTTTCTTGCACACTCAGGAATTGAGCAAGTTTCAGCATAAGAGCGCAACACCAACAACTCCGTCGCACCCGTGCAACAGAGGTCATTTTTTTGACTCGGGCGAACTTGGTTCCGTGCCCAGTAGCTGCCTAAATGTTTCGTCTACCGACTGCGCGTCACCAAGGAAAGCCCAGACTTGGCTTCGATCTTGGTAACTGTTGAGTCCGGTGCTGTCGCCGATTGCCGGTGTGTGATATTCCATTTCGCCGAACTCTCCCAGATCGCCGTTGTCGTTGTAACACTGGATAGCATAACCGAAGTCGTCCAAATCGTCCCACGGGACATCCACGTACTCGGCTGAAGGAGCGACGAAGAAGTTGCGCACGACCAATGTTTTCTTTCCGTCTCCTATAGGTCGCAGATACCCTATTCGTCCAATCGTAGACGCGGCACGCACACCGATTTTGTGGGAATGCTTCGCATCAACGCGGAATCGGATACATTCAGGGGTGACGCATAGATGGCTTGCTCCTACATCCCCAAAGTAGGTCTTCGGGACACTTTGTCTCACCGTGGGGACAATAATATCCCCTCCGGCAGGAACCTGAACCAAATTCCAGATTCCAAGACGAATCCCCGGTTCTTCCGAAGAGGTAAATCGAAGCGAGGTGAGTTGCTCATAACCAACAAAGTCTAGCTTCCCATGGGACGGCGCCCTGTCCTTTTCATAACGCAACGGGTTCTCTGCCATTCGAATAGTTTTAGCCAGCTCTATCTCACAGGTTTTCTCCCGTCGGTTTAGAAAAACACGCGCTTGATTGGTCAACTTAACTTGCCCTTTGCCGTGTTGAACCGTGTAGTTACCGGGGTCCAGTGATGAGGGAACCTGATATGTCTCACCGGGATTGTCAATGTCTGAAATGAACAGTTCAACTTCGGGTGCCACCCAGGTGCGGTCTCCCCCGCTATTCTTCCAGCCTTCTTTGGTGAAAAAGGTCTCGGCAGTCGCGGCGTGATTAAGATCCGGGTTAACCCAAAAGAAATTATGTTCGCCATGACTGTATAGACCGAGTGCTCTCCCGCCATAGGGAAGAAGGAGCAGTGAGCCTCCTGTTCCGTACAGTTGGATCGGCGCGTGGCCCGCGGCAGTCAGCGACGCGATTAGTTCATTCATAGAGACCTCTTGGGGTTGAAGGCAAATGCATCCCCAACCGAAACGCCCGGGAGCTGGATTTGGTTTTCACACTGAGACTAATCAGTTCAACAGCAATTATGAGACTCGCCGCGCTCAAGTCTTTATGTTTCATTGTGCTATAGCGTCCCGATACGGAGTTAGGTCGATATCTGGGTAGGCGTATGCTAGACGTTCAAGTGCTTCCTCGGTATAGTAAGCGTCGCCAGGCGCGGGCCAACCCAGCAGTTGACGTGCGCGAGGGGTGGTACCAGCCACGAAGTTCACGTATTGTGGGGTTGTCCAGCCGGGGATAGGGCGAGTGGTGTGACACCAGTCACCATTGTCGGCGCGATGGAAATTGAATCCCATCCAACCTCGCTGTTTTTCCGTGTTGGCAAACGGCTGAGCGGCATGAATAAGATAGCTCGATCGAAACGCGATGCTTCCGGCTTTGGCGGTGACGGGCACCGGATCAGCCAATTCCTCAAACTCGCGAAGGTCGTTCAAACCTAAGCCCCCTGCGTGCCCTCCGCCACGACCGAACAGGGATTCGAGTTGCCTGTGCGACCCGGGACACACCAACATGGGAGCGCCATCGGGCTCAATATCGTGTAGGACAATCACGGACAGCACGTAATTGTACCGCTCCCAATCAGGGTGCGGCGGCAACTGTGAGTTGGTGCCGTTATCGAGGTGGAAACCTTCCCAAGGATGTTCGCTGTGTCGTGAATCAGTAAGACCTTCGCGGAAGAAGATTTGACCGTAGCCCAAGCGAATCTCCGTTGTTCCTAGCACCTGGCAGAGATAGTCTATATAGTTCTCATTTTCAATCAGACAATCGACAGCGGGCAACCCAGTGGGGAAATGAACTGCTGCGCCCATCGGTCCGGCTAATCGCTGCATCCCCGGAGTTTCTTGATACAATTCCCGAATCCCCTCGGGATTCCCGCCCCATTTTGCGCGGTATTCGGCGTATGTTAATCCACCATAAGCGTTGCGCTCAACCGCCTCAAGCGCCGGCAAATAGCTTTCCGCGGGAAAGACATCGGGCACGATTAGACTGCCATCTCGTCTCCAGGTTGAGAGCTGTTCTTCGGTTAGTTGCATCAAGTTTTCCTCCAGTCCAGTCGTGTTCCTGAGATTAACGCTTTTTAGGAGCGATGGGAAGCCGCTCAATCCCAAGGCAGTGCCACATCGAAATACTCGTGAAGTGCAGTCATGGCTTGCTGTTCCTGTTCGCCGAATCGAATCCCCTCGGTTCGATGCAGTGCCGTGCGCTCTTCCTCAATGTGGCCCGGTAACAGCAGTCTGTCAGTACCGGGTATCGGTTCGCAGGTTGCCAACAAATCTCGGGTGTAGCGATCTACCTCCGTTCGAAAAACCTCCCCCGAGACGGCTGCTTCAATGTTGATGGCGAGTACCATGCCACCGAGGCGTGCCGAGGGCCATCGTTCTTGGATAGCATCGCCCTCAGGTAAAGTGAACCCGGTGAGTCCGCCGCCTAACAAGGAAGAAACTGCCATGAAACCCAAATTTTTAAAGAATACTGCGGGAATCCGGGTATATAAATCGTCATAGTCCTGCCCACAATAAGGCCCGAAAAGATCAGACCCGCCATCCAGCACCAGGTCCGGTTCAGCCCCTCCAGGAATTGCAAAACTGATAGGCGGGTTGCCTTTGGACTCGTTGCGACCCGCCTGCGATGAAAAACCGATGCATCCACCCTCCGCGCAGATACGGGTGTAATGGCCTGCCGAGCCGTAGTGCCCAATATGCGGCACCAGCGCCAACCCTACACTGCTTTCCTTTGCACGTAAGACAGCACTCTCTGCTGCTCGCACCATGGGCAGGTAGCCAAGGGTGCCGCCCCCGTCAATGACAGTGGAAACGCCGCTTTCCTTCAACGTTCTCACGTTAGGACGCGGGTTCAGGTTGCCGTTCACAAAGTCCATGCTGTAGCCGTGGGCAGTGCGCGTGCCGTGGGACCGCACACCACGCAGATCATTGTTGACCAGCAGTCGGCTGATGAGACGTGCATGTGAAGATTCAAGTCCCGCTTTTTCAAAGCAAGTCGTCACGAAAGCCAAGAGCCGTTCTTCCTGAACGAGGACGTATTTTTTGGGCGGTACATTCACGAGAGCATCTCTCCAGTCTACAGTTGCGCAGTTTTCCAAAGCGATTCCATTTTCGCAGCAATCGGTGTTGAGGTCAAGCGAAAAATCGTTACGATTTGGCGAGTTCAGTGTCAAGACACTCTTGCAGAGACAGGAATAATCTTCGATTTGCGATCAAAGAGTTTCTTTGTCAGGGAGAATCTGAGGGAGCGCTATTCCAGCAAATTAGAGGATACCAAGTGGTAGATAGTGTGCCTCCACTAGGAGCACCGTCACAGAGACGGCGGCGGGAGATTGATTCGAGTCGTTATTTTCTCTGCAAGGATCTTAAAGTCTGTGTAGGCGTCGCGCGCAGCGGCGGCGTGGGAACCGATCGCCCCGTCGGCTGGAGTAAGATGAAAAATAGGCTTTCTGGCTTCTTGTGCCATCGGCACCAGGCTTCGGTAATGTTTAACCGTGGCAAGTGCGTGTTGTTCATCTTGTGAAGGGGTTTCGGGATAGGGACCTTTTTCATCGTCAAGCAGGTTACGTGCGTATTCCGCCGGCATCCGGTTGACCCATTTGTCATAAGCTAGTACCGGGCGATTTAAACGGATACCATGCTGCTGCATTATATAGCCAGCGGGGTTCATTTCTCCTTTCGGCAGTACAAACTTTGGCGTGGCCCAGTTTTTTTGCCTACTTTTCCAGTCCTGACGCCAGCGGTTAAGCGTGGGGCCAAGGTTACGTAGTCCCCGAAGTGAAAACAAATCTGCTCCTAGCGGAACAACGACGTGATCGCTCGCGATCAGAGCCGAACGATTGATAGCGCCTAGATTTGGTCCAACATCTGCCAGTATGATTGAGGCTTTCATCGTCAAGGCTCCAGTTTGCATTATCGTCGAAAACGCGGTCAATATTCTGAAAGGGCGGAACAAATTACTGGATCCAAGTGCATTTGGCCACTCAGCAGACAGAATGTCCTCAAACTCCGCCAATGCCAAGTCCCCCGGAATCAACCTAAGGTCATTTGTCCCAATATCTCCCTGAAATAGACTTGGTTGGGTTAGAATTGGCTGAAGGCACGGCGGTTTCAAGTCCCCAACTTGCATCAGCGGTTCTACGCACTCAAAAATAGTGATTCCCGACTCAGGGGAAGCATCGCTCTCGTCCCAGAGTTGCTCCAAATGTCCTTCGTTCAGAAAAGCAGCGGTGAGGTTCGCCTGCGGGTCCAGATCGCAGGCAAGCACTCGGTGGCCCAGGTCAGAAAGCATCCACGCTAAGTGATAGACGAGCGATGTTTTACCAACGCCGCCTTTATTATTGAAGAATGTTAGAACCGGAACAGTCATTGTTATTTGATTTGAGGGTTACTTGAAGACTTAATCGTTACCTGCACGTGAGTATCATGAATTTCAAATTCCGGGGTTGGATGTCCTGCTTCTTTCAACAGTCTTCGGGCTGTCGGTATTCCCACACCGAAACGCTGAACATATCCGAGGGTTCTCATTGCTTCTGCAAGATTCGGGTTGCGATAATCTGTTAGGCCAGGTTGGCCAAAATTTGCAGTGGTTACCATCCCGTACGCGCCGCCGGGACTCAATACCTCAATTCGGTCATTGAACCAAGAAACACGGACAGGTGCATTTGTCGATTCGTAAGTTCTGTGCATAATAGCATTGCGTATAATTTGTTGCAACGCGGGAATGGGATAGAGTTCGGCTCGCTGTTCCAGAACGTCCGTCGTGAAATCGACTGCGATTCGGTTATGCGCAATCAGTTTATCATCCAAACGGCGAAGCAAGTCTGGAACTGCTCCGCGTATATCTTCACTGTCAAGGATTTCATCCGATAGCTCGTTACCGTCGATTCTGAGAAACTGCACGTAGGCGCCGGGTATATAGTCTTGTGGACTTTTTCCGAATGCCAGTATTCCCAACACGGTCGCAACTTGTTCATTGACTGAAACAATCATTTTCGTAGCAGCTAGACGTTCTTCGAGAGTTCGTTCATTGGCTGCCAGAATCTCGGGGGCAAACGTCTGAGGCAAATATTCGTTCTCAAATTGGGTAAGATTGAGATCAGATACACTAGACGTGGGGATAGGTTGCAGGTCGAAAGTCAGATTTCCAAATCGACGTTTTTCGTTGAGAATCCTTTCATCCTGTTCTGTAGCGATGCCGCGGCGTGGGCCAATGCGGATGTGGGTAACACCTTTGAATTTCACCGGAGGCGAGTCGGAAGGTTGTACCGTGACTACGGCGACTTCGTTACCGTCCAAGACACGCTTTTCAACTGTCAGCGTTGGCGGCGGCAGGATATTTCCGTCGGTTTTCATATCTGCCAACTGCCGAAGTAACTCGTCCGTGACGGATAAGCCCTTGATAGTCCCGTTATTCCTCACCCCTACGAAGACTAACCCCGGCTTATTGTGTCTGGAGAGGTCGTTGGCAAACGCGCAAATGGATTCTCTAATTCTCGTTGGTGCATCGCCCGACAATGACTCTTTGAACTCGGCGCGGTCAGATTCGATGTCCGATATGATTTCAAGCAATTCTTTATCTGTAAGACGTGGCATATCAACACCCTGTTTCTTGGACGTTGTTTCCTGCCAATAGAATCTAGCCCTGCAACGGATTTTGAAATAATCTTTAGAACAACATGTTACGTTTCAACTGCAACCTGTCTTTCATAAGCCTGACGGATTAGGAACATGATGTATTCGAGTTCACCGACGGAAGATATTCCAACTTCTACATCTCCCATGCCCCACCGGCTGAGATCTGTCACATCTTTGCACCAACCTTCCGGGTCCCTGATTGTAGGATATAGTAGGTTCAACGACAAACGGAGTCGTTTTGCCTGCGGTACGACATCAACGAAGATTGTGTTGATACTGAAAGCAATTGTGTGTTGATTGATTTTTTCGCTGACAGAGGCATCCAAGTGTAGAATTCGCGTACGCAACTGTTGAAACAACTCCAGCTTCTCATTGACGAGATAACGGTGATCTGCTAATGTCCAAGCACGCTTTTTTGCCGGATCGCTCTCAAGGCGAATCCCGTGATCCGGCCAGATTTTGCATGCCTTTTCCGCAAGTATCTCCGCCCGCTTTACAATAGCGTTTTCGTCCCATCTTTCCGATTTGCGAAGACTCGCATTCAAGCGCAATGGACTATCGCGAAATCCGCCCGTAATCTCCTGTTTTTCCTTGAAACTAGCATTGCTTAGCTCTGGATTGTAGCCAGTAAGTGTGAGGTTGCCAATTGTATGCAAATATCGTTCGTGTAAATATATCCAGTTTTCGCCGAGTTCTTCCTGCCATTCGTCGCTCAATGTTTGCGGCATGATGTGTTCAATTGTGAAGTCTTTGGCACTTACCGTTTCTTTGCGTTCATGGTTTTCTAGCTTCTCTAGCAGATAATTGCAAGTGTCAAGGTCATACATGTTTCTAGGCTGAAATCCTCGCTGAAAGTCGTTATCCAAGGGGAAGAGTTGGCGCCCGGTCATCCGCGACAAAGCGATTTTCAGACTATGAACGTATTTGTTTTTATCAATTCGCCCCATCATACCGGCAAATGTCTTGTTTAAGGTATTGCGCGGAATATCACAAACTGTTCGGCGGAAAACATAACTCTCCACTAAGCGAGTAACTTCGATAACCTCTTCCTTCTGGAGCCGCTTTTCCGCGTAGTCCCCATAGACCCCCAACAGAAACGGATAGGCGACTTCAACGTCAAGAGTCTTGATGTCCTTAAAGCACGCTCGAAGGTCTTGGTCTGGTTCTTGAAGCAATACAATGCGGACATAGTGTTCCGAATACCGAGCAATTTCTTCTATTTCCTTCTTTAAAGCATCAGGGTGCCTCTTGTCATCTACATACCTCTTGAAGCCTTCGTAAACCTTTCCTTTATTCGGAATCTGTCCGGTTCTTAGTGTGAGATAGTCTCTAATAAAAAGATCAAATCGCTTCGCGTATTCCGTACCAAAACGTTGTTCCATCGGATACCAGTAGGTTTGATGAAGTCTGGTTTGGAGGTCATGATCGGGGACCATGAGCACGTAATTCCTGATGAGATCGGCTTGCGAAAGACGAAGCCCTGTGGAATTGAGACTCTCGAAAATCAGTTGGGGATTGTCTGAGCCCGAGTCGAGTCCAATATCCACAATCATCAGCTTTTCGATTCCTTTGTAGACAGTCTCAAGGTTGGCACGGCTGAGTTTGCTTTCAAAAAATCGGAAATTCTGTACCAGCAGCGAGTTTTGATCGGACGCCTCGCCGGACTCTAACAATTCAATCAGAGTATCCTTGTCATGCTGAGTAAGTACCTGTTTGTAATGACGCTCTCCTGCCTCTTTATCGTTAAAAAGATAATCTGCTAATCGATCTTGATCTATTCGGCTTCCGTCTACGCGGAGATCGACATTGCTTAGGTCAATCGTCCGACCGAGAGCCGAAAGCAGCAGCGAGAGTGTCGTCAACCGTTGTTGACCGTCAATGACAAGGAATTTCGGCAGTGTCGCGCTACCATCTCCTATGGACACAATTGAGCCGAGGAAATGGGACGGAATCTCGTGATTCCCTCCTACGCGCAACACGTCATGCCACAACTGGTCGCATTGCTCTTTTTCCCAACTGTACCGACGCTGAAAAATCGGCAAAATGAACTGTTTCTTGCCGTCCAACAATTTTAGCAAGTGCTCTTCGTTAGCATTCAAATGATGAGTCTCCTATATTGCAAATTTTTTGGCAACGCGGAAGTGGCATTATTTCTAGTCGTGGTGCTTCTTGATGCGTGGGGCCACACTAAACATAGAGTTCATGTTGCATTACGCGAGTGCCAACGATAAATCAAATGTAGTTCAAGTTGAGGCCTCACTTTGATAACCACGGCTTTTTGGACTGGCCACATTATAGGTGTATATTGAGGCAGTGAATATGTCAAGTACGAATTTCAAGGTGTTTAAGGGACACTCCTGAATTTGGCAATTAGCACGTGTGAGCAAGCGAAAGCATGATGCTCCGCGGGGTTGCGGCTGATAGTGCTACGTCCCACGTTTTGAAAGGATCAGGTGCAGCGTTAAGACCACGATGGCGAGGAGAAGGAAGAACCACGCGAAACTCCGGTATCCCCACCACTCTAGCGTTGTATTCCCCCAATCGCCCCATCTACCTGATGCCCTAGTACGGAGGTCTGATTCCGATTGGCGGAGTGCGTTTGATGAGAAGGCGTATCTCTCGCTAACCGTTTCCACCTCATAAATCCCGACATCCTGAGCCATGAGGTTGACCTTCTTCTCAAGCACGGGTTGGTCATGGATGTCGCCATTGGGTGAAATTACCTGGATGGATCCAACCCCTAATTTCGTACTCAGAACCGCGACTTCGCCTAAACGAAGGTTGGAGCGTTCTAGACCCGGCGTTTCCGAGGCACGCCACTCAAGAAGATTCCAAATGAGGGCGGGCCAGTTCGGCGACGTTTGAAGGGTTGAAAGGTCTGGACGCAGGCGCAGACGGAGTTCATGGATGCCAGTGTACCGCTCTGTGTCAGTCAAGAGAGGGACGTTTCCTGCAGTAATGATAGGCACCCCGATAAACTCTTCCGTTGTTCCCGCCCCCCATACAACGCCGTTGAATGAAAGCCCTTCGGTCAACGGGTGCGTTCGATTAACGACGAAGGGTCCTAGATAAGCGGACGCTTCCGGCTCAATCACAAGGCGCATTAGCCATGCCTCGTTAGCGTCGTTTGCAACTGTTGCTTGGTCCAGAAAGATTAAATCCGGCTGTGTTGTTTTGGATACACTTCGTTCTGTAGCTTTCAGTGCGTCCACAATCAGTGATTGTAGGCGTTGGTCTTGTATTTGGACATCCACATGCACCGGTTTTCGCAGCTGTGGAAGCAGCACGACTGTGTTGTCGATTGACAGGGAATCATCGCCAATCTGCGCCCGTAATGCCGGCGTTCTTGGCGGCAGACTCAGGACAACCCGATGTGTTTCCATCGGACGGATATCGGGAGTTGAATGGTGAAGACGAGCAGACGATTCGCCGATCACAGTGTCATGTAACTCGACGACGAATTCTGTTTTTCTTACGCCTCCGGTGAGATTCGTAATCTCGAACAGGCATCGCTCACCGGATTCGGCGGAGGTTCGTGTGGCGTTCACAAAGGCGACGTTGGGTTGAGGGATTCCAAAACCCCACCACTGAATACTGTCCGACTCAAGTGGGTGTGCAGGGGGGCCGTCCGTTACGACTAGCATGAGCGCTTTGGAATCGCCAAGCGCGGCGGCGAAGGATATCGCTGCCTCCAGGTCCACAGACGGCGAAAGACATCTCCAACGTTCAAGTTCGGCAATTGCTTCACTCGCCGATTTTGCTTCTTCGTTCAATAGTTGCGGCTCTGTGCCTGCGAGCACGTAACGTACTGCGTAGCGGGGCTTGGCAAGCGAATTAATACCGTCGGGTGTGAGTAATTCTTCAAGGGCTTTTATCGCCCGGCTTTTCGGGGTATCTTCAACGCCTGCCAGCATTGAGAATGAGTCATCCAAAACGACAATCAACGGTATTTGGCTCTTGGATGTACGAATAATTGGTTCGGCTACCGCGAGAGCCAGAAAGATAAGGGCAAGGAGTTCCAACAAGAACAAGAGTGGAATTTGTAAGCGCTCAACCCTTAAACCCCCTTCGCGTGCCTGCTTCTGATTGACCCAAAGCATTAGGCTGGACACCGGGTAACGGCGAGATCGGGTGCGTAACAGATAGATGCCGACGAGTATCGGGACGGCCAACAGTGCGAGGAAGCCGAGGGGGAGTGTAAAAGTGGGAATCATATATCACTGTTGACTAAGCGTAGAACAATTGACATCTTCTCGTTTTAGCACCTCTTCAAGATGTTTGCAGGCGTTTATGGGCGTGAATCTCCTCACTGAGCAATCTGAGTCTCCTCACTGATGGATTGATCGGGCAGATTCCCTCTTGAGCGATTTTTTTCAAGCGATTGTCCGTAGTGGCGGTCTCCATTTATATTATACATAGGCTTCGATTGCCTCCGCGTATCATTTTGCACCGATGTACGCCTCCGCGAGCATGTGATACGAAATCTCTTCGGCTTCGTGTCCCGAATATCTCTGATTCGGTATGGCAGTTTTAAGCAACTGAATTGTTGTATCATACATCTCGCCTTGAAGGCAGATGCTAGCTAGCGAGACAAGTCCCAAGCTGCTCTGGTTCCACTGCCCGGCTGTATAGTGAACGCGGGCAATCTCACCTTCGTCCAACATCGTTTGAGCACGTTCCGGCTGGTTGCCTTTATTCAAAGCTGCCGCCGCATAGTAGTAACTTCGAACATTCCCTGGCTGTATGCTGGAAAGTCGCATATATGCTTCTGCGGCTTGTGTGTAATCTCCGCGCGTGAGGTGAATTTCTGCGCAAGTCTCCAGTAGTATTGGATTATTTGGGTTCGATTCATGCCGTTTCTCCAAATACGAAAGTAGGTCGTCCAACTTTTTAGCTGTCCTATAGACGGTGATAAACTTTTGTCGATGCTTATCTCCAGCAAAGTCAATTACTCGTCCAAATGAACCAGACCTTGTCGTCCAGGAACCGGCCCGACTAGTCTCGCCTGAACGGTCCAGGGACTGGTAAATTTCGACCGCCGATTCAAACTCGTCGATGTTTGCGTAAGCGGTGATTAACGCAAACTGAATTTCTTCCCGGAATTGAGATTCTGTAGCCATATCCAACGTGCTACGATAGGCTACAGCGGCATTTTTCCATTCGCAGTATTCTCGGTAATGATTCGCTAGTTCTTGCTGTATCCTGCTCGTGAGTGTTCCCTCCGCCCCCTGCCGTTCAAGCTTCTCTCTAAGTTTGCCTTGCTGACGGTAAAGAGCTAGGATCTGGTCTTCAATTTCATTCTGGTCCCTTTTCCGAATTGTGTATCGCAAAGCATGCATAAGGGTTTTTTCTGCTGCATCAAAATCGTTCCTGCTAAGGTAGATTTGCGCCAATGCCTGACAGGCGCTTCTATCGCCGGGATCCATCTCGAGAGCCTTCAAATAAGCGGCAATCGCTTCTTCAACGCGATCGTCGGACGCGTAAACATTGGCGAGACGGACGTAATGTATTCCTTTTTCAATTGTTGCTGCTTCGACGTGTTCTTTCGCGAGCTGAATCGCCACATCAGTTTTGCCTGCAGATTGATAGGCTCTTACTATCCCATCTTGGTATTTTGTAGTGTTCGGATCGGATTTTAATAATGCATACCACTCGGTCAGGGCGGCATCATGATTGTTTTGACGTGAATAGAGTTCCGCAAGTGTGGCACGTGATTCCAAATCTTCCGGCATACTTTCCACGAGCTGTTCGAGGAATTCCTCGGCATTCGCGAGTTGGTCCTGTTTCATGTGTTGGTTTGCCAGGGCGCGCTGCACATGAGGATCCATCTTTCCGGCGCTCTGGGGAACCATATTCAATGTGTTCATGCGCTCGCGAAGTTCCAATAAACGTTCCTGTGCCTGTTGGCGCCCATACTGACTACCGAATAAATCTCGGAGGATTCCCGTGTACAACGCCTCGGCATCCGACCACATCTCATGCTGGAAATACAAGTCGGTTGTCTCCAACTAGAATACCCTACCGGAATCCACTATACCTACGGTCGTCATTTTTCGGAAGTATTCTCGTGCCCGTTGTTTGTCCCCGCGTTCGGCATTAGCATTTCCCAGGTCTTTGAAAACCTGTCGCAATTCGTACAATGGGGGGAATTTGGCAGGATATTCGTTGAGTCTATGGATAGCCTTTTCGAGGAGACGTATCTCGTTTTCCCGATTGGCCACCCCACGATATATCTTCGCAAGGTTCAAGAACCAGCCGAGGTCCAACGACGATGCATCTTCAAGCAGTCGATTCAAGAGTGGCTGAACGTCTTCGAATTCTCCGGTTGAAAGCTGAAGTTGCGCTAAAACGTACGCTTGCACAATGTCGTCTGGGTTGTCCAGTAACCGCCGTCCGAACTTCTCGCGCAAAGCATCTGTCTGTTCTGTCGCCTTGTATAATTCAATCAATCTGTACAGGGCTTGGGCGTATTCTTGCTCGCCTTTCATGAGTGGAGAATCATCAGATTCCAACTCTTTCCAAAGGAGTCGGCTTGCCAAATCAAAATCGCCGGCTGCTGTGTAGGCAGACAAAAGCTTCCAAAAATGATGTGGTTGAATTGTAAACAGAGATTCATAAATCTCAGCGGCCATTCTGGGCTGATTCCTCTGAAGACATACACTCGCGACGCCATTCGCAAAAGTATGGCTAAAACTATGCTCTGACGACAAATCAATCTTCTTCTTCGCAACCGCTACAATTTCGTTGACTCTCCCTGCGTCGAAAAAGGCACGGATTACGTCGTAATACATACTACCAAGCGCACGAAAGTTGTCCTCGACCAAAACCGTAAGTTGCACAACGGCGGCCTCAGTGCGCCCGCCGCGCAAAAGCATCTGGGCATACCGTTTTCGGGTAGTCCAATCCTGCGGACGGATTGAAAGCGCGGCTTCAAAGGCCTCTGCGGCTTTGTCGATCTGATTGGTGCTCTCGTAATAAGCGGCTAACCGCATCTGTGCTTGAAAAGATGTTGGAGTTTTCTCAACCACGTCACGGAGTTTCGATTCACGGTTGGCATTCGGGCGGAGAGGTGTTGCGCTTGTCCGGTGCCCGAATTTTTGTTGGTACATCAACCGTCCGTAACGGTTGCGTTGGTTGAGGATCAGTCGAACCTGTTCTGCGGCCATCGCGGCGTCCTTTCCGCTTCCGAGCCAATCCAACTGCCTGCTCACTTTTTTGAGTAGACTCGGGTCATGTCGTCTCTGAGCGAGTTTCATTGCCCGCTTCGCCGTTGCGAGCGCATACTGGGTCAATTCGTTGTCTTGGAGTTCGCGAGCGATTCCCACGAGCAATTCGATCTCGACCGGTTTATCAAGCATCTTCGACAACAATTCGCGCACCTTAACCGTATTCCCGGTTCGAATAGCGAGCTGCAGTATTGTATAATTATGATTCTGGCGATATCGCCCGTTTTTATCTGCCAATTGGGTCAGTGCCGATATCGCCAAGCGATGCTTCCCTGTCTCAATGGATACCATAGCAGTCTGGAGCAGAAACGAAAGATCGTGGGGAAATGTGGTTTGCAACTCACCCAGAATCTCCAACGTTTTTTCGGGCAATTCGTCCCACGAGTAGAAATAGCACAGCGCCAAACCGGGGTAGATTTTAGCCTCTGCTTCAGCTCGATTGAACAACAAATGTAACTTTGCGTACAGAGGTTCAAGCTGGTCTTGAACCCAATGGTACATAAAGAAAGTCTGCAGCAGATGCCGCTCCCTGCCATGAATGTAATTGTTGGGTGGGGTCACCGAAGAAAGTGTGTGGTGACGCTGATTCCCGCGAAATCTGAGTGGTGTGATGTGGACGCTGTCAATGTTGGGCCGCGCTTGTTCAAGCCATTGCCAAAAATAGGGAACGGCTCGGTCCATCTGTCCAATGTTAAGGTAAGAATCCAAGAGAAGTAAATAGGTATGCTGGCGATACAACTGTTGCTGACGTTCTTCCATTTCAATTTCAGGACTGCGTAAATCCGCCGCAAGTTGTGATAGCAGTGTCTCGACCATAGTTGCATCCCCAAGCCGAGTCAGCAACGTCACAATTTGGGAAAATGCCGCCATGTCCTTGACGAGATTGTTAAAATCTATAATCTCGCCCGCGGCTTTAAGAAACAGTTTTTTTGCGCTGTCCCGATTTTCGGTGTATTGAAGATGTAGAGCCAACCGACTTGCATACCACAGATGCGTTTCCACCGAGCACCGAGTGAACTCTAGAACATAGGTTCGCGCCGTCTGAAAATCAAGATCAGGAGGTAGTGCATGATAGATTTGGGCAGCTCGATAAACGTAATCGTTCGGTGATAGAGCGATAAGTTGAGCCATGGTCCGTGCCGCTTCGCGGCGGAAATCCAACAGCACATAAACCCTCGTTAAGGTTTCGAGTACCTTGAGATTAGTCGGGTCGGACTCCACCTTCGTTTCAAGGTGCGCGAGGAAGTCAGAAAGTCGATGTGTCTTTTTAGCGATTAGAACAAGGTGCGCCAACGCGCCATCCTGTGCAGCCGTGAAACTATTGGGCAACGGCGGCAGGTTGTTGGAGTTTCCATCCATACGCTGGATATCGTGTTTGAACTGTGTCGGTCGATAGAACCGCCACGCGTCATCCTTTAACCAACTCGGATATTGTAAAATGCTGTTATCTCCTGTCAGTGCGGTATTGTTCACATTCGATTGACACGGTTCAGTCATTGTCAAAATACGCTCGAACTGCCTTGTCGCCCCTTCGAATTCTTCCATTTGTGCCAACAATGCGCCAATCTGATATCGTCTTTCTACAACCTGAACATTCTCGCCCGCCCGATTCAGAAGGAACAGCGCCTCATCTCGTAGACCGTGACGAATGAGTAGGGACGCTAGTTCTATGTCAACTTCAACCGTCTGGTTTCTGTCGCGCATCAATTCAACCCAAATTCGTCTGGCTTTCTGTTCCTGTCCAACTTCAAAGAAGAGCTCCGCCAGCCGTAATTGATGAACAGGCTGGGTTTGAATTTCGACTGTCCATTGCTGATACGCAATTGCCGCCGGCATGTTGTTAAGTTCATGATTTATCTCAACAAGCTGGCCCAGCAAGTCTGGATTCTCCACCCCGCGTTCGAGTACCCGCTCCAATTCCTCGTTGGCAGCGAGCAGATAACCGCGCATCTGATGCAATTTCGCCAACGCCATGGAAGGTGCGAGGTCATCTGGGTTCCATCTTTTCATCTGCCGCAGGTTCTCTCTGAACTCGTCACCTGCGGCGAGGCTATCGTAAACCTTCGCCATTGGCTTAACAATGGACAGTTTGTCATTGAGGTCGTCGGTCAATGCCCAGCACTGCCAATACTGTTCTATAGCTTGTCGGTAATTTCCCGCAAGATCGTAGACGTGGGCGAGTTCGGTGCGAATTTCCGCGGTGTCCGGACTCAAGCGGACGGCGCGCTCAAGGCAGTCAATAGCTGACAAGTAGTCTCGTCGTCGTCTCTCAATACCTGCTAAGAGTCGGTATCCATCCAGATTACGGGGGCTGAATGAATTTACCTGTTTTGCAGCTTGAATTGCGGCGTTGAAATTCCTCTTTTGCTCTTGGATATGCGCGATGTTAACATAGTATTCACGTGCATTCGCCGAATCAATCTCAATGAGGTGTCCGTATGCTGCCAGAGCATCATCCCAAAGTTTTTGCTTTGCATAAATTGACGCTAAGCGGCGATTGACCGGCACATTATCCGATTGTAATCCTCGGGCTTGAATCAAAGCCTCGAACGCATTGGTGACGTTCCCTAACTTCAGATGCATATTGGCGAGTTGCATCTGTTGATTAAAGGTTCTCGGTGCTGCCTCTGATTTCTCAATCTGCTCTACTAGGGTACCCTGGCGCCGACAAATCTCAATCATTTGGTCATTCGCCCGTCCAGCAGAAGATTCGTTGGGCGCGAGTTTAAACGCCTCCCCGTATTCGGAGAGTGCGGCATCGTATTCCTCATTTTCCATCAACCGCCGCGCCAACGTATCACGATAGCCATATTCCCCCGGCGCAAGCGCCACCGCTTTCCGACTAGCAAGTATGGCATCGGTACGGAACCCTTTCCATTCAAGCAAGCGTGCGAGCCGGTGATATTTCTCAGAGACGGCATTGTTCCCCGCGACCATCCGATTCCAGATCTCCAGTGCCTTAGCGCGATTACCTCCGCGTACGTAAAATTCACCGTAATACCGGATATAATCAAGGTTGCCGGGAGAGAGCGAGACAGCCTTTTCATAGGCAGCGACAGCCTCGTTCAACCATCCATGGCCGGCATAAATTTCGGCAAGGGTAAAGTGTGTTGCGGCACTCTCAGGGTTTCGGTCAATCATCCTCTGGAAAGTCATTATCGCTCGGTTTTCCTCTTGAAGTTCAAGATACAACTCGCCCAACTCTCGGAGAATTCCTAGATTATCAGGTTGATGTTCACAAAGGTACTCGTACTCTATTGCTGCTTCGTCTAATTTCTGCGCACTAAGGAGAACCGAGATCAGCTTAAGGCGGAGTGCGGCATCTGCCGGTGTATGCCGCAGGGCTTTTCGGTAAGCGGCGATCCCTTCGTCAAGTCGAAAATTCTCAACGTAGGCGGCAGCTAAGACACCTATCAACTCGGAGTCATTCGGTGTCTCCTTAAGTTTATTTTTATAGTGTCGGATTAAACTCTCGTAATCCTCATCTCCTGCGAATACCATAGCAATGCGTCGTTGAAGGTCTTTCCGCAGCCAACTCCCCGGTTCGGCCAATGGCATTGCGGCGTCGTAGCTTAGGATGGCGCTCTGATATTCGCCTTTCTCCTCCTGAATCTTTCCAATCTCCCGATAGCTTAGGCACACACGATACGTGTCGTTCATCTTAAGTCGGATGATTGCCTCATGCTGTTCGATGGATTGGGTATACAATTCCCGTTCTCGGCATAGGTCGGCGAGTTCAACTCGCGCGAGTATGTTATGCGGAGCGATTTCGACGATTTTGTCCCACGCCAATCTAGCCTCCTCTACACGGTCTTGGCTAAAGTAGGCACTCCCTAGAGTTTTATAGAGCGCAATTACGTCATCAAGTGACGCATCATTCGATTCTAATGCGAGTTCAGCCGACCGCGTTAACGCCTCAATTGCCTCCTCGAGTCGATGGAGTTTGGTATACATCTTTCCCAGGGCGTAACGCGGATAATACTCACCGGGCGCCAGTTCGGCAGCGTGTTTGTAGGCGTCAATGGCTTCCTTGTCTTTGCCGAGGCGTTTGTTGATGTGTCCCAGAATCAATTGGAGACCAGAGTGGTTGGGATTGGATTCCGCTTCGGACTGATAATCTTCAAGCATCCGCTCGATACCATCACCGTTGAAATAGTGTCCGTACAACCGGTCAAACGCATCTCCATTTCGCGTCACATCGGGGGTTTTTCCAGGGTCGATTGGTAAAGGTTTGAGTATTATGCAAAGAAATCCTAGAATAGAGAATATTGGCCAGTGTCTGTATCCAGTCATGAGATGTCTTCTCTATGTTGATTCGGAGGGAGAGGGATTCTAGATATTAAGACTGTACGAGGGATTCCAAAACGGGGTGATTAAAGCTCACACCCGTCTTCGACAACGATCGAGTTCAATACAATGTGGAGTTCGAGGCTTGGCTTTTGAGAATCTGCGTGTAGCAACGATTGTGCCATCCGAAGCAACTCAATCATATAGCGAAAACAGCTTGAATTCAGGTGTTAAACGCACAAAACAGGGCTTTGATCTAGTGTATACTGCCCGTTTCGGTGCAAGACATACCTCAGCCTCTACTGCACTTGAAATTGGATTTACGCAGTTGAAATCTCCAATCTGAAGCGACCAGGCCTTAATTTGATTTGGACTCTAGGCTATCATGTCATTCCCGAGAAGGGCAGGTACTATGGTCTCTATACGAGATTGATTCAGGCGTTTCACATGCGAGAGGTACCTAGAAACACGATTAACTTCACAATACCGCGGTTCAGGATATCTTAAGAATTTCATCCACAACCAATGCCTCAAGCCGCCAATCGCCAAGAATGTGTTCCGCGACGACTGTCGTCATAACCGCGCCGGCTTGCTTTGCCGCACGATGCCAACTCTCCTGATGTTGGGCAAGTGCCGCGCGATAACGGCTTTCTGCCCCGGCATCCACGAAAATCTCCTGGGCTTCGTCCGTTTCCGAATCCACCAACCGGATGTTGCCACGTTCCATTGGATTGACGTCCGCCTCTGCCAAAATCTGCACGACGACGACTGCCGTAGCACGTTCGGCAAAACGGGACATCGTTGCTAACGGGTCGCCGAGGAACAGCAGGTCACTAAGTAACACGCGCAACCCATAAGGACGCCATGACGGGGGTAGTCTAGCGAATGAAGCCAAGAGGTCTCCACGGTAATCGAAGTCAATTCCTTCCCAAATTGACGCTCGGTTGGTGCCGTTTTCTATCTGTCGAAACCCATCCCCTGCCATCCATGCGGCGTGGGAGTACCCGACGTTTGATGCCGCCGTAGCAAAGACCGCCGCAAGCCCGAGGGTGGCTTGTGTTTTAGGGCTGTTCTCAAGCATCATGGAGCATGAGCCGTCGATTACGATATCTAAATGTGGACTGACTTCGTCCCGGTACAATTTTACCGTCAATTTGTCGCTCCTGGCGAATCCTCCCCAGTCGATTCGTCTCAGATCGTCCCCAGGCTGATATTCACGGTGATCGATGAACTCTAGCGAACTCCCTGGCCGCTTTCCCATCTGATTGCCCGAGGCACCAAAAGGCACGTTTCGCGGTGATGCCAATGCGTATCGCGCTCCGGCACGTTCACCATCTGTGAGGTATTGGCGATAGGTTTCGTTCATCTGAAGGTAGTGTATAGTTTAATGAGCCCGTTAACTAATGCGGCGTGTGAAGTAACCGGCGATTCAAGAACGAGAATCTTCGACATCACTCCACCTGTTGTTTTCTCAAGGTGTTAATTACACGCTCGAACATTCCGGCATCAGCCGGAATTCTGCAGATGTTAAGCCTATGACTATACCGTCGCTGCCCGCCGCGCACGCTGTTAACTTGCCTAGTCTGTTTGGGGATTGGCCGTGATTCTCTCTCTCGGGGGATGAAAGTTGATAATCTGATTGATAAACCACGGCAAGTTAAGAGCACCGATGAATACAGCACAAGCACCGGCGAGTTGAGCGCTTCCGCTCAAGAGCTCGGAATCTCCGTTGACGGAAAACACTAAGGGACCGATGGGACTACCAACAAGCCATCCTTTATCCCATGTTCCGGAGAGGAGGAATAGAATCAGTGGAATGATGCTCGTTGCAAAACCGATGAGTACCAACGCAATCAACCACGTGTGGCAACCGGCAACTCGATTTGCCAAGACGCGTCGTCTGATAAGCGACGCCGCCAATGTATAACTTAACGCGAACATCCCTAGAGCTACCATGCAAGTCATGAATTCTTCGAATTCATTCCCGCCCCACATATTCGGGAAAACGCCTGACAATATTGCCACAAACAGTAAGGTCGAAATCATCATCAAGGACGACCACGCCACCCCGCCGCCCGCGCCACTGTAGAAGAGAAAAGCAAATGGACGTAGCCACCGTCTTCGTGGAATACTTTGGCGCACCCGATGCCCCAACGACTCTCTTTCGCTTACGGCGATAAAGAGACCGATGCATTGCAGGAGGACATGAACGGATGCACAAATCTCGATAGGTGCAGCAACGCCGGCAGCGACACTCCAGATTGTGGCGCCAATCCCCGTGACGATCCAGACTGCAGTGACGTAAATTCGTACCGGTAGCGCGCGATTAGCGGATAACGGGCTAATTAGCGCGGTAGCCAACTTGGCAAGTAGTCCAATGCACGCCGCTCCCGTGATTAGTACACCCAAGGCAACCGCCAAGAATTTCCACGATCCAATCTGACTTCCGACTCCACGGTCAAGAAGATTGACGCCTGGAATAATTGTTGTTAATGCTATGTACCAAGGAATGAAGGCAATTATAAGGAAGAACCATCCTAGTCCGAGAATAATCTTAAATACCCGATTCGCAGGAAGACAACCGAGGAGAATAGTGCACTGGATAGCCACGGCGACCACGATGAAATTAAGAGCGAGGAGTACAAAAATCGACGGCAAATCTATGCCCCGCAGCAAATACGTTAATGTAATGAACGGCATGCAAACGCTATAGAGAAGAGCAGTGAAAACCAGAGCGGCAAAGAATTTTCCCCAGATGATGGAGCGCGGACGGAGCGTCGTAATAAACAGAAGGTCAACGTTGGCGTCCGAGCGTTCAATCGCCAACCGGAGGCCGGTATAACCGGGTACCAAAATCAGGCATATGACCAGTAACATACTTGCCAGGGTTTTAAAAATATTTCGCCCTGCATCAAAGGACCATGAAACGGACTCATTTGTCAGGAATAACCCCACGGTCAGCAGTTGAATACCGAGAAAGATTAACAACACAACAGCCAGAAATTTTCCTTGCGATGCTTGACGTAACTCCTTGATAACGATGGGATTGAGAGTATTGCTGACGTTTTCAAGGACATCTGCAACGAATTTCATTGTACCTCTCCTTTGGTTACAGTCATAAACACGGATTCCAAATCGCCGCCCTGCTGTTTGAACTCAACGATACGGAACCCATCTCGAATTAGGTTTTCGAGTAGTTCGCTGCAGATTTCCTCCGAGCCGGCGACTTTTGCCTCAATCTCATCACCCAGCTGGTTCACGGCTGCGACATGCGGCATTAGCAGCAATGCCTTGCGCAGGTCGTCTTGCCGCTCAAGAGGTCGAATCAACACGGTTCGTTGTTCAGTATCAGATGAAGCGATCTCGTGCAATGTCCCGGCAGTGACGATCTTGCCCTGTTCTATGATTACGGCGCCATCGCAGATTTCCGACAGTTCGGTAAGAATATGTGAGCTAATCAAAATGGCTTTCCCTTGCTCAGACAGTACCCTAAGTAATTCCCGCAGTTCGACTCGTGCGCGTGGATCCAGTCCGGCAGCGGGCTCGTCCATCACTAACACTGGCGGATCGTGGAGCAGCGCTCTGGCAAGGCTAACTCGCTGTTTCATTCCCTTTGAGAGTGCATGCAGGGTTTTTTCCCGAATGCCGGTAAGATTTGTGAAGTTTTCAACGCTATCGACCACTTGCCGGCGTTGTTTTCCAGCTAGTCCGTAAGCGCGTGCGAAGAAGTCCAGGTAGTCATGCACAGACATATCGCGGTGCGCAGGCAGAGAGTCGGGCATGTATCCGATTAGCTTGCGTGCCGTTTCGGGCGATTCCACAATCGAGACATCATCAATTGTCGCATCCCCACTTGTCGGCTCATCAAGAGTTGCCAGGATTCTCATCGTTGTCGTTTTGCCCGCGCCGTTTGGACCGACAAATCCGAAGATGTGTCCCGACGAAAAAGTGAAAGAGATGTCGTCAACCGCTCGCGTTGTGCCAAAGTCTTTGACGAGATGTATAATGTTAACTTGCATAGTGTTGATTTATGATTCAAGAAAAACGGTTTTCTTATTCGTCAAAGTGCGGCAAACAATCTCTGCTTGCGCTAGTAGCGAGTAATTCTTGATGGAGGACAATTTAGACGGACAATTCTGATTCCCTTGGGGGTGGTCCGTGGTGTTCCACATTATTGGGACGTTCTACAAAGACGCCCTAATACCATTTCTCTAAAATGCAAGTGCATTAATTACGTGGATCAAGTAAAGAAACTTGCGTGGATCGGAGTAAGAAGCTTTGTCTCCGCGCAAAGTCCGCGGGGCAAGGGGATCTCTATCGCGGTCGCTATTCACTCCCTTGATCCCCGCCTACAGGGTTTGGTGTGAAGGGCAACAGTTGGTATGGGTCGTGTCATAATAGTATAATTGAAAAACACTGTATGCACTGTTATTCAAGCGAAATGGTATAACTAGTCCTTGTTTAGGATGCCGTAAACAATCGAGCTACAACTTTTCTCCGTCGTCTTGCGCAGTCCGTCTTCTATAAAAGGCGATGCGTTCAAGGTAGCTATGTAACATCCCGAATTGAGGAAATTCTCGGGTTCCGCTTTGAGACGTTCAATACTTCCTATCCAATCTTCAGACGCGAATATTCCGCGCAGACCGTTAATCTCCGCATGGATTTTTAGCTGGTGCGTAGATGCGTTCGCTTTAATGACGTAATTGCGCTCCCAAACCTTATCCGTTAGTTGCCACTCATAACCGGGATTTTGAACCGATACAATGATGTCATCCGAGAGTAGCGCGCCGTGCATTATCATCTCATCTTTCAATGTCGGTGAAATGTTCCCCTTATCCAACTCTGCATTTATGGCGGGATCCCAAAGGTTGAGATCGAAAATTTCGTCTGTCCCACCAAGGCTACGGGGCTGCATTTCTTGGCGTGGCTCCAATTCCGCCTCGGATCCGGCAGAAATGCTCCTCCCAAAGTATATTGTGCCGTCAGTGTCTGCCAGCCAAAACTGGTCAATTTCGGCGCCGAGGCCATTGACGATGCTCAGACGCGCGTCCTCCCCTCTTCTGACAGTGATGCGCTCACGCCGCACCTCGGTCTTGCGTACTTTGAAATGCGCTGGAACACGTGCAGCAATCCAACCGCGTCCCAGGTGCTGGTCGTGCGTCCAGTCAACGGTTCGGGGGATAGGTGTAGCAGCGAAGGTTTGGGATGTAAGTTCAGTCTCATAACCAAAGTGCAATCCATCGCCGGGCGTTAAAGCCGAATAAAAAGCTGTCACACCAATGCTCGTGGCGCGGTTGACCCTTTGGTCGAGAATCGTAAGACCCTCTGTTCGGATATATCGATTCCACCCTTCGGCGAATGTTGCATAGAGAAACACCGCAAAACAGGTCGTCAGCGAAATGACCGGGACTGTCCACAACATCCAGATGCGACGCCTTTTCCGCGAGAGCACAATAAGGTTTACCGGCCCAATCACGATCGCGAAGACAAGCATCAGCAGGAACAGCCCTCGTACCGGCACGCCGAAATCGTCCACCACCGGAAACCGACTATTGGCTTCCGCAACTGAGAGTTGGGCTTGCCAAGGAGTTGCGGTTTTCATCCAAGAGTGCACAATCTGCCGCCACTGCGTCTGATTCAAACTAGTCGTATCCATTTCCGCGCTGATAAAAAATTCACCGAATCCGACGCGGCTGTTAGCGATACCAGCGGATTTGTCTGGAATCTCGATTCTTGAGATCCAGTTGTCGGGAAGATTGTTTCCACCCAACACCAGCAGCGCGCCGCCGCACTCCACGTATTCCCACAGGGCGGATTGAACATCCGACGGCATTTGCTGGATATCCTGGTTAGTGACGACGACACCATCGTAACGAGAAAAACCGAGCCAGTCCGTGCTCCACGCTGACACGGGAAATCCTAAATCAATGAGTTCATAGGAGGCTGAACCAGTCGAGCTTGAAGTAGTACTACTAGTGACGACAGATCCACTTGTGGAAGTGAGAACGCTGAAACCGCTCATGGTAGGAATAGTTTTTACTAGTGTTTCAACGTGCGTGTGAAACTCGGAGGTGTCAACGTTCCGACTCACCAAAACCTGCAAAGACAACGGAAGTGATATAGATCCCATAGCTCCAAGCACAAAATGGCTGGCAAACGAGTGCGATGTGTCCGGTGCGTGGTTACCGAGAGACAGTGGGATGGCTTCTCTTTGAAGTCTGCCATCAATAGCAACTGCTAAGTCATTTCCGTGCAAGGGTACAGGAGGCTGGAATAGAGAAACGTGAGCAGTGGCGGCTGGACCAACGACGACTGAGCGCGTGATGTCGCGGATACGATTTGGGTCAATATTGAAACTCTCATCCGGCAATACCAAAGTCACCACGTGCATCTTGTCAGGCGAATGATTCGAGACAGAAACCCTGTATTCCGCATATCCGTGGTCACTGTTGCCACTTGGACTAACCCCGGGCGTAATCGTAATGTCGCCGATTCGCGTCGTGGCGTAGCCATTGGCGGTAGTCCAGCACAGCGTCATGACAATTAGAGCGGAGATAGAACGGATCAGAGCGGAACTCATTTTTGCCTCCTAACCGACGGTATATCCTCGGAAATTCGGTTAGCTTAGCGAAAGGTAGTGCGGGAAGAAACGGAGTTTCGTGACATCAAGGCAATGGTGCCAACGTGTGGTCAAATCGGCTCAACAGAATCTTTGAATCCGAAAAGGAGATGTGGGAATATATTCTATGATGCTTAGGTCATGGGGCTGAATGAACCTCAAGGTCATCAGGCAAATTGAGGTCTGCTTCGTCGAGAGCGGTAAGGATGCCATTGACGACGGAAAATGTATCCACGCTATCAAAACGGGCTTGATAATTGAGAATGACTCGATGGTTCAACACGGACGCTGCAACCGCTTTCACATCCTCAAAGCCAACGGTAGGGCGACCGGAAAGCAATGCAGATGCGCGTGACGCTTCCGCCATAGCTATCGCCGCGCGTGGCGACGCGGCATATGTAACATATTTGTTGACATCTTCAGTGGCTTCTGGAGTATTCGGATGGGTGGACGCGGTCAAGCGAGAGATGTAGCGCGATACTGGCTTGGGTAGGTAAATCCTGTCCATCACATCAAACAAGTGGTGGAGTTGCTCTGCGCTGATTGACCATGTGGGCACGGGCGGTTCGCCGCGGCGGCGAGTCGAGATGATGTCGTCAAGCACGTCCACATCGGCGTTGGGAACAATAAGTTTGAACAGAAATCGATCTAACTGTGCCTCCGGGAGCGGATATGTTCCCTCCAATTCGATCGGGTTCTGAGACGCTAGAACAAAAAAGGGGTTGGGGAGGGATCGAGTATTTCCGAGCAGGGTTACGGAGCGTTCTTGCATCGCCTCAAGCAGTGCGGATTGGGTCTTTGGGGAAGCGCGGTTAATCTCATCCGCTAACAGAATATTGGTAAACACGGGGCCGGCTTGAAAGGTCATTTCCCGTTCCCCCTCCGGAGTTTGCTGTAGGATATGTGTTCCCACGATGTCGCCGGGCATCAGGTCGGGGGTAAACTGCACTCGATTGAAGTCGAGACTTAGCAATTGTCCGAGCGCCTTCACAAGAGCGGTTTTGCCGACGCCCGGCACGCCTTCAAGCAGGATGTGTCCCTGACTTAGGATTCCTACGAGCACCATGCGGTGTAGCTCGGATCGACCGATAAGGATACGGTCCAACTCCGCATGTACCTTTGACGTGAGTTCAACTGCGGGCTGAAGTTCATCGGGCTGCAGAAGCGTCTCGCGCTGATCCTGTTTTGCCATGATAGATTAGGTGTGACCGTATAGGACTTGACCACACAAATCGAATTCGGGTTCTTTAATCTTCCGTTGTGAAGGAGCAGAGGGAGGTTGCCGGTGATTAGAGGAAAATAATTCGTGACATCTTCAGAACTTTTTATTTATAATTTATATAGGACTTACACTCTTCAGATTGTAGGGAACGCAGATCTGCGTTCCCTACAATATTCAATTCTATTCATATTTACACATATTTCCGTAGGTGCGGTTTCCAACCGCACCTACCAGACTGGACAGATACCGGTTCGGTTAGGAAACCGAACCTACCGCAGTGTATAAACAATTATTGGTTTTACTATAATTCATAAAGAAAGAGGCAAAGACTTTAAGCGTAGGGAATAACGAGGGATTTACTATCGCTCTCCTTATCCAGTCGTTTGATCGCTATTCGCTCGATTGATCGTTATTCCCTGCAACCGTTTTGACCGACTCTTGATTGCCGAACCAAAGATGGATTCCGTAACTACCCGTCTACTAATGATTTCAAAGCGCACTAGTATTAATCGCTCTAAAACCAACAATAATGGTCGTCACGGCCTCTCAAAATACCGCTTAACTGCACCTTTATGACGGGGTAGAACGGTTTGGGTAAAAGAGGAACCGCCGCCAGCCGTTGCGCCGTTTAGCCCGCCCGATCTAGGTGTAACACCAGATTTCTCAACCGTTGGTGCAGCACTACTAAGCCCTATTACTTCACTGTCCTCTAAGGATGCGATGTTGGAGAGTGGAAGGACTTCCGCTTTGAACTTCGCGCCGTCGGCAGAAGTACCCTCGCTCCATATCATGGGGGCATGGCCCGGACCACGGTTGATGGCACCAAGCGCATTTCGACACCACAAACCGACACATTCTGACACCGCCATTTTTTCCGAGTTCTCGGCAAGAAACCCCGCAAGCCCTTCACTGTCACATTGTCCTAGCTTCTCGCAAGCTTTCAGCGTATCCAACTCAATCAAGTTGACCTTGTTCAGATTCGCCAATCGGTCAGATATATCTCCTTTGGAGAGACGAAGCGCAGCGGAAATTGCCTTGAGCTGTTCGTGAGTTAGTGAACTTAGATCGCCGTCTAATTCGGGAAGTTGTGATGCGAGAAGCGCGTCCTCTTTGGCGGCTTCCTGAACCAATCCGGACAACGCCATCATAGACTCCGCCAAAAGCCCTGCCTCCATCTCAGAGCCTTCATTGATGAGCGCTTCGGCAAGGGTTTCTGCTTCGGTTAGGTGCTCGGTGGCAGCCAAGGCATCTTCAGCGGTTTCCTTTGATTCTTGTGAGAGTAGGTCTGTCAAATGGTCTAGAGCTTCCCAAGTCTTGACCGGATCCTCGCCTGATGCCTCCGCTTGAACCTCAGCGAGTTTTTCTTCCAACGTTTCAGCCTGAGCTAACTCAAATATCTCCTCCTCCTTGAGAACATCAATCCCTGCCGCTATTTGGTTAACTTCCTCCCGAATATCAAGCGGTTGCGCTCTAGAGATTTCAACAAAACGCTCCGGAATGAGAAAGCTGACGCATACGAATAGGACGGCGCCAGCAAAGCGCGCCCAAGAGACCTTACCGCGCCAACGCAGGCGAGGTGGGCGAACCGGCGACAACAGGGTCTTCCAGTTGCCCAGCTCCGCGGTTTCTGCTGCCATCATTAACCCGCCGGAAGCGCTGTGCTTGTCGAGACTCGCTCGCACGGCGGTCCGCCCAGGAAGTTGGCGCAACGCTGCTACGACTGCCCAGCCTACGGCAATTATTAGCGCGATTCCACCTGCGAGTAGCGTCGAGCGAGGCATTCCGATAGCGGCTCGCAACACAATGACAACCGTTCCCCAGAGAAGCCCCCACACAGTTGCAACGAAAAGTATTTTCTTGAGGATTAACAAAGCAGCCATTTTGATTCGGAACTCACGAATTGCTCTATTTGCGATATTCATGAAAACGCTCCTTTAGATGTGAAGCATTGGAAGGAATAGCAACAAGGGATCGACCGTTCAGCATGCGACAAGAAAACTGCACGTATTATATTCTCTCCACTAAACAATTTACAAGCCCTAAAGCGCTACCGACAGGACAATCCTACCTGATTCTAGAGGATCAAGGGTGTGGATAGCGAGCGCGATAGAGATTCCTTCAAGCGACTGAATAGGGATCGCGATAGAGATTTATCTGCGATCATCAGATCGCAGATTCCCCATCTTCTCTTTGCAGGTGTAGGTCCCTGTAGGAGCGATCTCCCGGTCGCGATTTCTTGTGGAATCGACAATCATCAAATCGTCGATTGCCCGCATCGATTTCTTCTCCTCTGCGATGCGGAGTGTTTCCAGCTTGTCAGATGAAGAAGCAATAAAGCCAATGTAGCATTCAAACAACTACCAGCGACAAATCTCGAAGATTGACATGTCGAAACCTGTGAACATGACACCGAAAACAGGCGAAGCTATGTATAATTGCGCACCAAAGTCAACGCATACCCTATAAGTACTTCAGTCTTGAAGGTTAAGCCATCGCATCTTATCGTTAGACAGTTCAATTTTGAGTGCCTCAAGGGATGACGCTAGTTCTTCAAGCGTGCATGGCCCAACAATGGGGAAAGTTGGATACGGTTGATGAACGACGTATGCCAATGCAATTTGAATGGCGGTAAATCCTTTCTCTTTACCCAGCGTCTGTGCTCGCTTGAGTCTTTCAAAATTGTCACGGTTATAGTACACTCGTACCATATTCTCATCATCCCGGTTCTCAGGAGTAAATTGTCTGCTGAAAAACCCTCTCGCCTGCGACGACCAAGGTATCAAAGGGAATTGATTTTCCCGATGCCAACGCTGGGCTTCTTCGGAGGCAGAGAGGACACCAGGCCACATCGCCTCCATCGGAACGGCAAGACTCAAGTTTGAACTACTGACCGCAAAACCAACCAACCCGTTCTGAGCGGCATACTCATTTGCCTCTTGAATACGTAGATGTGTCCAATTGGATGCACCAAAAGCAAGGATTCTTCCCGATTCAATCTCCTCATTTAGATAATCGATAATCGTGGTTACCGGAATTTGGGGATCGTCGCGATGAAGTAGATATAGATCGATATAGTCCGTGTGTAACCGATCAAGGCTCTCGTCTAAATCGCACTTAATCTCCTGAGGATTGAGTCTCGGGCGCGGCACTTTTGGTGTGTGGTGGGCGCCTTTGTCGATCAAAAACACTTCTCCACGGTTGTCGCGCGTCTTCAACCAGGTGCCAATCACTCGTTCGCTGGCTCCGCCGCCATAGGCGTGAGCTGTATCTATC
Source organism: Candidatus Poribacteria bacterium (assembly GCA_965197465.1). Classification (GTDB taxonomy): domain Bacteria; phylum Poribacteria; class WGA-4E; order WGA-4E; family JAJDTR01; genus JAJDTR01. Next base: position 244,797 of record OZ240209.1, read on the forward strand.
GCATTCCCGCCCGCCGCGAAAAAACCATCCAATAGCTCTTCGCCTGTCATCTCCTTGTTTGGAGAAAACACCAAAGTCCCGAGCACAATCCGCGAAATTGGTTTCGCTACTCCTGGAATAGTTAAATGTTCCATTAATTTTCCTTTGACGTAATTTCAGTACCCCGCGTTGTCGCAATTTGTAAAAAAATTCTGTAACTGTTTAGTTCAGTTTGTAAGAGTGGCAAAATCTGTGCAGCATTGGGCACAATTGCTTGCTACGGAGGATTCAACGCATCAATATGACGAATACAAGGGAACAACAGTTCATTGCTCGTATTGCCGAATTGGAGGCTGAAAATCAGGCATTACGCGCCCGTATAGCCGAATTGGAACAACAGGTGTCGAAACCGTTAGCCACCCCCACTTCGCCTCCAAAATCGCCTGTCCCCAAATTTGTCAAACCGAAACGACAGAAACGTCGTCGCAAAAAGCCGGGGCAAAAACCGGGACACGCCGGCAGTTATCGCCATCGTCCCACCAAAGCTGACGAAATTGTTGAAACTCCTTTAGAGGATTGTCCCCATTGTCATGGAGTGATTGAAAATGTCACAACCCACCAACAGTATGTTGAAGAAGTCATTCCGGCTCAGACAACTGTTGTCTGCTATCAGACACAGAGCGGATATTGCCAAAACTGCCAAAGGCGGGTGGAAAGCCGTCACCCGCAGCAAGTCCCCCATCGGTTGATAGGCCCGCGTGCGTTGCTCATTGCCGCTGAATTAAAGCACGCTATGGGGGTGCCGTATCGGAAAGTCGCCACAGTGCTCAAACGACTGTGTGGGCTTTCTATCACCGCCGGCGCCTTGACGCAATCTATGCAATCGTTGGCAAAATGGTTCACTCCCGAATATCAAGCAATTCAAACCGGATTGCGACAGAGTCATTGCACCTATGTCGATGAAACCGGCTGGCGGTTAAACGGCCAATCGTGCTGGCTTTGGGCATTCACCACAGACAGTTACACGCTTTATGAAGTCAATGCGAGTCGCGGACATCAAGTGGTTTTAGAACAATTGGGTACAGACTATGATGGAGTCCTTGTCAGTGACTTTTACACCGCTTATAACCCACTTCCCTACACCCAGCAAAAGTGCTTGGTGCATTTGCTGCGTGAATTGTCTGACGTGAGAAAGACCAATCACACCCCAGAATATGCGGCATTCGCCAAAAAACTGACGCGTTTGTTACGCGATGCCATTCGCCTCAAGCAGAAGCAGTCGGACTTCTCCCAATCTCGCTTGGAACGCCGATTCAAACGGCTGAACCACCGATTGGAGAAACTTGCCAAAGCGGACTATCATGACCCGGATTGTCAAAGACTCGCCAAACGGTTAGCCAAACACAGCGATTCGTTATTCACCTTTCTGTCACACATGCAGGTCGCCGCCGATAACAATCGCGCCGAGCGCGCCATACGACCTGCGGTGGTCACTCGCAAAATATCGGGCGGCAATCGTTCACCCAAGGGCTCTGAAGCGTTAGGTATCATCACCAGTGTGATTCAAACTTGCAAGCAGCAGAACAAGGATTTCGTGGAAGTCGGCTTGGAAATTATCCGACGCTATCATCAAGGACTTGATGCCGGGGTTCTGACTGTTGAGACAACCGCACCAACCTAACCGCTTCCAAGTCCATTCAAATTATAGTTTTTCTACAATCCCCTCGTTTTGCAAAGCGGCTTTCGACATAGAGAGTAGTGGACTAAACAGTTACAAAATTCTGTTTATAACCCAATTGATCTTAAGATACAGGTCTCACTGCAGGGGCGCCATGCTGTTCACACCAATCCGCAAGCGGACTTTCGCCTCCGCCCGGATGGTATTCCGGTGTTTTCTGATACGGTTCGCCGACAAGGTACCGACCGAGAGGACTTAGCTTGTCCAATACATCCGGTGATTGAGTCCGGTAGTCCATTGGCATCACCCAGCGGTAACCATATCCGATCATAATGCCTTTTCGGATCCACGGGGTCAGGTTCGCCGCTCCTGCGTGCCACGTTCGGTTTTCAAAGAGCAGACAATCACCCGGTTTCAGACTAGGCTCGACAAAATTGGTCGGATCGGATTGTCCTTCCGGTATCTTGATCCGTTCAACAAGATGATTGCTGCCGGGGGCGACTAACGTCGCGCCAGAGTTCGGCTCGCTGAGATCGGTCAGGTAGTACGCACATTTTAACAGTATGCGGGGAACACCGTTACCCAGTACTTTCGTTGCGCGGGCGTAGTCGCGGTGCCAACCGGGTGAACGAGCGGTATTTGGCGTATCTGGTGGGTCGGGATGCTTGTATATCAAATGTGAAGTCATCAGTTGGATGTGAGCACCGAGGAGTTGAACAACAACAGAGAGAATTTTTTGATTCGTTAGTAAGGGAATAAAGGCATCATCAATGGAAACACAATTGCGAAAACTATCGTACAGATTACTGTGGCGCGCTCCGCGATTCTCACGCCTATCGCTTGCCATCAGCGGATCGGTCACCTCAATAAGCCGGTCAATGGTCGGTGCGTCTAGCACGTTTCGCACAATGAGGTAGCCTTCGTCGTCAAATTGGCGTATCTCTGCATCGGAGAGCGGATACCAGCTCAGATCAATAGGCGCATCAGTTGTTTGTGTCATCGTCAATTCTCCTGTGTATTTGGTTAAGGCTCTCCAATTTTCCCGGATCGGCAAACCTCAGCCGGAGATACAGACTCCAATACTACGCCGGATAGACAGCTGTTCCGGTAGAAGCTATACTCCGGTGAGCCTTTGTTGGGCGGATGGAAACCTGCGTGCTAAATTATACCATCTGTTCACAAAGTCTGGGCATTGAAATTTAACATCAGACGAACGACGAATGACGAATGACCAACGTTGGTCGTTCGTCGTTGGTCGTTCGTCGGCTCGCAAGTGAGTTGAGAACGTAGAAACTCAATAGTCCTACGACCGGGCAATTTTACCTTGACACACAGACAAACCAACGGTAAAATATTTCGGAGGTACGTCCGACGTACGTCCGAAATTCTAAGGACTGTGAACCAGTTCCGTTGAGTTGCTAACGCCGCGAGCTGCGGCAAGGAGAATTTTCGATGAGAGGATTTTCTTTAATAGTTTTCGTGGTAACAAGCTTATCCCTGTTGCCTTACACTATTGGAGTGGCGCAGCATGGGGATCAGATATTGCTAGAAGAGCACTTTGCGCTGGGAGGAGAAAAAAAAGATGCATGGGAGGACTGGCAGGTTGGTGGCGGTGCTGGCAATGGCTACCGTGTTGACGAGGGGTTCTGGAACATGCACGGAGCCCTTACCTGGCAATTCTACATGCCGTTTACCACACAGCTACCCCCCGGTCGTCTGGCTGGTGCTGTACAATTGGAATTCAGATATAATGTCGTTAGGAGTAAAGATGATCAGAATATTATCGTAGGGCTGGGCTGGGGTGTGGAGAGTGAAGGTAGCCTGGTAGATGTAGAATATGTAGCTGCTGTCGCCCTTAACGCTTCTAACCTCGGAATTAATAAAGACCTAAATGGCTGGGATGCGAAACTGGGCGAGTGGCATTCCGTTCGGGTGGTGCTGGATAGACTAAGTAATAACACTTACGAGATCCATCTCAACGGTACCCGTGTGGGGTTCGGGGTTCCGGTTTTGGCGAGGGGCGAAGATATTGACTCGGTGCTTATCCGTTCACAGCCCAATCGCCGAGGAAGTCAAGGTAGGTGGTGGATAGATGATATCATTGTATCTATCGTACCTTTGGCTGTTGAGCCACATGGGAAGCTTACCACTACCTGGGGTAAGCTAAAAGCGAGTCAATAGGGACTTATGCTAGTTTGTGCAAATCCAACGCCCACAAGTCGCTTTGGATCCCCCCGATGGATCGGGGCAGGCTGCGCAGCGGGAGGGCTAGACTACGGTAACACCTTCGTAGCCTAGGGCTTTATGCCCGTATGATCGATGACTAACTGGGATCAACTATTAGATAAGGAGGTGATTAATCTAATTGTGCTGAGTAGATTCCCGTGAATGATACGTCACACGCGATGATGAACGTGCCATTCTGCTCAACCGACCGGATTGGTTCGCTTCATCTTTTACGAATCTGGGGGCGCTTGGCGCCACCTAAATTTAGAAAATAAATTCACAAAGGATTTGCTAATGCCGCGAGCTGCGGTGAGGAGAATGGTCTATGAGGGGATTTGCTTTAATAGTTTTCATGATAACAAGCTTATCCCTGTTGACTTACGCTATTGGAGTGGCGCAGGATGGGGATCAGATATTTATGTCAGAAAATTTTGACGACAAAGAAAAAAAAGAGACATGGGAAGTACTCGAAAGAGACGCTGGCAGTGGCTTCACCGTTGACAAGGGATTCTTGAATGCATTCGGAGCCCTCCGATGGCAATTCAGGATGCCGTTTACCGTAGAGCTACCCCCCGGTCGGCTGGCTGGTGCTGTACAGTTGGAATTCAGATATAATGTCGCTCGGAGTAAGGACGATCAGAGTTTCATCGTAGGGCTGGGTTTTACAGATGGTCTCGTTGCAGAACGTGTAGCTGCTGTCGCCCTTAACGCTGCTAACCTCGGAATTAATGAAGACCTAAATGGCTGGGATGCGAAACCGGGCGAGTGGCATTCCGTTCGTATGGTGCTAGATAGACTGAGTGATAAGACGTACGAGGTCCATCTCAACGGTACCCGCGTGGGGTTCAGGATTCCGGTTTTGGCGAGGGGTAAAAATGTTGACTCGGTGTTTATGTGTACAAAGCCCAATGCCCGAGGGAGTCAAGGTAGGTGGTGGATAGATGATCTCGTCGTATCTGTAGTGCCTTTGGCCGTTGAGCCACATGGGAAGCTTACCACTACCTGGGGTAAGCTAAAAGCGAGTCAATAACGTAATTCGAAAGCACTGAGCTACGCATAATCGGTTGCTTACACTGGCTAGAGCAGCGCTGAATCCTCCGTGCAATGATGTAACCAGAGAAGCAGTACGCCCAGTCAGATCTCCCATCTGCACTGGGACCAACTATTTCGCGCCCCGTCCCCCAATTCTGGGGGAGAAAATCACGTGACACAGTTTCCTCCCCCAGAATTGGGGGACGGGGGGCCAATGTGACAAAGTCAACTATTAGATAAGGAGGTGATTAATCTAGTTTATCGAGCAGATGCCCGTGAGCAATAGCTCACGCAGGATGATGAACGTGCCATTCTGCTGAATCGGGCCGATTGGTTCACTTCATCTTTTATGAATCTGGGGCGTTTGACGCCACCTAAATCTAGAAATAAAATTCAAAAAGGAGATAGAGATAATGTTTAGCACGTTTAGCAAAATTCTCATCACCGTTTTTGTACTCGCAGCGATGGCAGGTTTGACCGAAGCCCAAACTGTTCGCGACGGTTTGATTAGCTATTGGTCTTTTAATGAAGACACCATCAAGGGTAACATCGTTAGCGACCTTTGGGGAGATAACGATGGAGAGATGATAAATGATCCCTTGGAGGTCGAAGGGATATATGGAGAGGCTTTAGAGTTTACCGGCGATAATCACGTAGACGTTCCTGATAGCGACAGTTTGCAGTGGATGACAGGAGAGAGCGCTGTCACTGCCTGGGCGCTTCGGACGGGTCCAGGTGAAACAGAGCGCGGCGGAATTGTCGAAAAAGGCAATGGAGGGATAGAGAATACACCTATGCTTCTAAGAGAATGGACTGCTGGAACAGTAGATTTTGAAGTCAGAATCTGCCCCGAAGACTGCCCGCACGACTGGTTCAAGCTGCAATCCGATTCCATAGCGCTTATAGACGACGAGTGGGTGTTTCTGGCCGGTACATTTGATGGGCAAGACCAAAAAATCTACGTCAACGGTGTACTCGATGGCACACTGGCGAATCCTGGCGGTTATGGGAACAACGATTGGCCGCTAAGGTTTGGCTGGGACCCTCTCGGTGGCGCGAAGCTATTTAAAGATGCCAATCCGAATCCAGCAAGACACTTTGTTGGCGTTATAGATGAAATCGCCATCTATGACCGGGCGTTGACTCCAGATGAAATCAACCAGAACATGGGTGCAGTCGAGGGAGTTGCGGCTGTCGACCCTGCTGGAAAGTTAAGTTCTACATGGGGTGAAATAAAGGCCGAAATAGCCCGGTAATTTCTCTTTATAGGCACACACACAGACTTCCGAAGTCTTCGAGACTTCGGAAGTCTCTTCTATACATCAGACAATTTCCTCCAAGTGCTGATAGCTCTGGAGCACTGAAACCCATCTGCACGAGGACCACTGAGCAAAAGTATTACGCGTTCTGCAGCGCAGTGGAACAGCCACACATTCTTTAGCCTCCCCCATCTTGCAAAAATTTCCGGGGTGGATACGTAGGCCAAAAAGTAGGCATGACGGTCCCCGACGCCTTGAACTGAAGTTCCCCGATAGATCGGGACAGGTTTCTTAATCCCGCGTGGCGGGGCAGGCTAAAAGCTCAAGTCCCGATGGATCGGGACTGAAGACGGGGTTTTAGTCGTCTTTCAGACGACTTGAGCTATGAGCCTTGATGTTTAGATCAAGGCGAAAATCCAAAGCTATCCATCTCTGAACTGCCAAAATCAACAACCTCTTCCAAGAATCACCCCTGAATCGATTACCCACCTTTCCTGCCAGCGTACGCTCGTATTTCGGCGCACTGCTTTACCACTTTTGTGAGGAGAAATTCGATGCAGGGTGAACCTCAGAAACTTCGTGGCGTCACCCTTCGAGCAGTTCTTATAGGCCTTGCGTTTATCCCCATCAACGTTTACCTCGTGGTGCAGTGGGAAACGGTGTGGGATATACAAGATCCCACCACGCTGACGATCGCCTTCAATGCGATCTTCTGCTTCTTCCTCGTCATCGTATTTAATCTGCCGCTCACGAGATTTCTGCCGGGCGTTGCGCTCCAACAGGGCGAATTACTGACCATTTACAGCATATTAATGGTGGCTGTCCCCGTGAGCGGCCACGACTTCACCCATACCATCATGGGCACGCTGGGAAATGCCCACTGGTTCGCCACCCCGGAAAACGAATGGGCGGATCTATTCCGTGGCTATATTCCCCACTGGCTTGAACCGCAAGTACACGTGCTGGATGGTTATTTCACGGGACAGTCGTCTTTCTACACATCCAGGCATATCCGGGGCTGGTTACAACCGATGCTGTGGTGGACACTTTTCCTCACAGTATCCGCTTTCGTGATGATCTGCATCGACGTCCTCATGCGAAAGCAGTGGATCGAACGAGAAAAGCTAACTTACCCGTTGGTCCACCTACCTTTCGAGATGACCCGTACGGACAGCACGGAAAGTTTCTTCAGGAACAGGTTGTTCTGGCTGGGTTTCGGCATTGCTGGTGGTATCTGTGTGCTTAACGGTTTCAGTGTTCTGTTCCCTGCCATTCCCAGCATCCCTATCTCCTATGACCTGGACGAGCGTTTTGTAGAGCGCCCCTGGATCGCTATTGCACATTCTGGTCGAGGTATGCCTGTTCACATGAATCCGTTCGCCATCGGTCTCGCTTTTACCGTGCCGCTCGATCTGCTCTTTTCCTGTTGGGTCTTCTTCCTCGTCTGGAAGCTTCAATCTGTACTGGGCAGCGCAGCCGGCCTGAATGTACCGGGGTATCCGTTCGTTAGCCAGCAGCTACTGGGTGCGTATCTCGGAATCCTTGTGATTGCGTTGTGGATAGCCAGAAAACACGTATGGGCGTTGCTCAACGTAGTGGTTGATGCACGTACGGATGTGGATGACTCCGCCGAACCGATGCGATACAGGACGGCTGCGCTGGGCACGCTGTTGGGAATCGCTTTCTTGGTCGGATTCTGTTATCGCTCAGGGATGTCGGCACTCTTTGCTACGGCTTTCTTCGCGATCTATTTCCTAATTCTATTCGGAATTACCCGGGTGCGTGCGGAGTTGGGCCCGTTGACGCACGGCATCCCCATGTTCGGACCATTCCAACTGATTGTGTCGGCCGTGGGCAGTCAGAAAATCCCAGCGCAAACCCTTATCGCTTCGGCGCCGCATTGGACACACACCAAGGGGTTTCAAAGCCAACCGATGCCAGCCTACCTGGAGAGTTTCAAGCTTGCCGATCGATCTGGTATGGACACCCGGAAGCTCTGGAAGGTCTGTCTGCTGGCGACGACTGTATCCGTCATCGTCACGTTCTGGGCGTTTCTGGATCTCAGCTACAAATGGGGTGGACCGGGTGCCTGGCGGGGCAATGTTGCTTACAACGTGATAGAGCGATTGCTGAAGCAACCCGTTGGGCCAGATGCCACATCCCTCAGCGCGACAGCCTTCGCCCTAGTATTCGTGTTGGCGGGCACTGCCTTGCGGTTACGGTTTCTTTGGTGGCCACTGCATCCGCTTACGTATCCGCTGGCAGGCTATTATTTCTTTTCGCATCTCTGGTTTCCCTTCTTCGTCAGCTGGTTAATCAAGGCGCTACTTCTCAAGTATGGTGGCATCCGAGCCTATCGCAAAGCGCTTCCACTCTTTCTCGGATTGATCCTGGGAGATTTCGTCCTGGGGAGCATGTGGGGAATCATGGGACTGATAACTGGTGAACCAACCTATACATTCAAGAATTGGTGATGAAAAATAACATGATTCATATCGATCTTTCGGATAAAGTTGCGGTAATTACTGGTGGCTCAGGCGCTTTGGGTCGAGTGATGGTTAGAACCCTTGCCCGAGCTGGCGCGGATATTGCCATCTGCTATCATCAAGATGAAGTCATGGCGGAACGATTATTGGGGGAAGTCCAGGCATTGGGAGTGCGGGGGATGGTTGTGCAGGCGGATGTCACCGATGCGGATTCAATATTCAGCATGCGGGATGCAGTTACGTCCAAGTTGGGAGCGGCGAACATCATCGTCAACAATGCCGTCATTCAGTACAAATGGGTTTCGGTACTGGATCAACCCGCCGACGACTACGAGAGCCAATTCCGGTCGTGCGTGCTACACAATGTGTACATGACCAAGGCTTTCGTTCCTGCGATGATCGAATCCGGGTGGGGGCGCGTGATTGGCATCAATACCGAATGTGCAATGCAGAACTTTGTGAGTCAGAGTGCTTACACGGCGGGAAAGCGCGGAATGGACGGTGTCTTGCGTGTGTTAGCAAAGGAGGTTGGAACACACGGAGTTACTGTAAATCAGGTCGCACCGGGTTGGACGATAAGTGACAAAAGCCCCGCTAGTACATCCGACCAAGGTTATAATGAAAAAGTGCCGCTTCAGCGCCGAGGCACAGCCCAAGAGATTGCAAACGCTGTGCTTTTTCTCGCGTCCGATCTAGCCAGCTACATTACCGGCGCTTATATCCCGGTCTGCGGCGGCAATGTGATGCCGACAATTTAGCGATTCCCACTAATGTAGTGACATGTGTCCGTGAAGAGTTTGGATCTATTTTCATGTTATGACCACGACATTGGTGCCCATTCCTCACGTGATGAAATTACCTGCTCGGGATGTGCGCGGCTTTGTATGAGATGTCCATTGACGCTCGTAAGAGTGGGTTGACGAGCATCCTGATAACGAAAATCGGCATTCCATCGAAGTTTGCCCGAGTGGTTAATTCCCCTTTGATGTAACAGCAGATTCTGGAAAATAAGCACGTCACCGGGGTTGATTTCAATATCGACAACCTTTCCTGCGTCGATCATCGGATCAATTAGGTCAAAATCGATGTGAAGGTAGTCGTATGGTGGTGCGTAAACATGCTTGGCAACTCCCAGTTTGTGCGTACCGGGAATAACCTGCATACAGCCGTTGTGCCTATTGACGGTTTGAAATGGCGTCCAGCAATTCACATACCGAAGTTGAGAGTATGCCTCGTCAGAGGGTTCTGATCTTCCTAGCCCCGCGCCAAGATAACCTGCATCCTGATGCCACAGACTTTCATACAATTTGTTGGGAAAAGCTCGCATGCGAACGACGTAGATTATCATCCGCAATTCATCGCCCAGATGGGATTGCGTCAAATCGAGCATGCGTGGATAGGTGTACAAATCGTAAAACTCGGGTTGATGTAGTTCCGACGTGAATTGAATAAGCCCTGAGTCCGGTTCGTTCTCGAAGAGTTTCTTAAACCGCAGTTCAAACGGTTCGTCCTTAAAGGCGTGCGGGATGTCCCCGTTTGCAACCCGCTGTTCTGCCAGCGCATCAATGATGCGCTCTAAAGCTACCTGGGCATTGTCCATTAACTGTATGGGAATGAAATCACGCAGTATGACGTAACCATCCTCATCAAACTGTACTTGGAATTTCTGAGCGTCCACCACAAAGTCTCCTCAGATTGCATACATCACCTAAGTCGCCATTTTTGCAGCGCGATGGATTTCTATCGCGCTACATATTCGCTCGATTGATAGCAGCGATCATAGATCTTAGCAGGCGACAATGGATAAATGTATATCACTTCTTGGAGAATAGGTTGTAATTGATAAGCTGGTATTCGCTCGGGAGGTTGACTGTCAGAGCCGTTGCGGTTGGGGGGGTCGGGTGTCGGGAATACCGAGTTCCTCGCACCACTCCTTGAGAGGATTTCGCCCGCCTTCTGACCGATATTCTACGGTTTTTTCAATTTCCCCGCCCAACAGATAACGCTGCAGAGGCGTGAGTCTTGCCAAGAAATCTTCCGACTGAGTAACATAGTCCATGGGAACCACCCAGCGATATCCGTACCCGATCATGACAGCTTTTCTAATATCCGTGCCTCTGTGCAACGCTCCCGCGTGAAAGGTCCGATTTTCAAAAATCAAGCAATCACCGGGCTGCAAACTGGGTTCGACCGCATTGAGGGGATCTGCATGCCCATCAGGAATGTCAGGTCGACCGATTAGGTGATTGCTACCGGGAGCGATCATGGTTGCACCACGGTTCGGCAAGGTTAAATCGGTCAGATAGTAGGCGCACTTTACCAGAAGGCGCGGAATTGCCGCGTTCCCCAAGTCTCTGGTTGCCCGAAGATAATCCCGATGCCACCCCGGATGACGACGTGAATCCGGATACTCCTCCGGATCAGGGTGTTTGTAGATTAGGTGAGATGTCATCACATGTAGATTGGCGCCAAGTAATTGGACAACTACTGGCAGAATTTTCGGATGATCGATTAATGAAACGAACGTGTCATCCAGAGTAACTACATTGCGAAATCCGTCATACAATTCTCCCAACTGCTGCCGTTTTTCGGTCAGATTGCTGTTTATCAATCCATCTCCCGCTTCAATCAGAGCCGCGATGGATTCATCGTCAAGCGCGTTGCGCACAATCAGATAACCGTTTTGGTCAAAGAATTCAGTGTCTACTTCGTGAGGGGAGGTGCATTCGAGCATAAATGTGGTGTTTTCCGAGAAAAGGATAATTAACTACGGTGTGTTCTCTTTAGGGATCGCGGGCTAACGCATCAAAGTAGCAACCTGACTATAAGAAGTGCCAAGTCTCTTGGTGTCTTACCATAACGACGAGACTTGCTAGGTCGGTTGGTATGTTTACATGACCCAAGAGTTTGCATGAAGTTTTTATAATACACAGCGTACTTGAGCTTGTCAAGTAGAGAAGTAGACGAGTCACACATCTAAATTCTGGACATGACATGAGAGGTACTTGGGCTAGGTTTGGGTTAAATCTTCTTAAAGAGCAGAACCTATGCCTACTCGCCCAATTTCCTCAATTGGAATCCATCGTCGCTCATTGGCAGACTCCTCACGACTTGATTGTCGCACGCCGCATAAATTGCTTGATATCATTGTCATTATTATCTGCGGCAGAGATAGGGAGCGAATAGCGACTGCGATAGAAATCTCTGAGAATTTCACCAATCTCAACTCGGTCGTCAAAGTCACCGCTCAGCGTGAAGTCTGCCAAAAGGCGGGCTGCGAGATACGCTACTACATTTCCTCGCTTCACGGCGATACAGCAGAGTTGCTTTAAGCCACCAGGTGGCGGCGGATTGAAAACTCATACCAGTGGGTATTAGATGTTGCTTTCCGTGAGGCTGCGTCACGAGTTCGCAGACACTATGCCGCCGAAAACCTCGCCATTGTGCGACGCATTGCTCTCAATCCGCTCAAGGCTGAAGAGTCAACCGAACTCGGCGTCGCCAACAAACGACTCAAAGCCGCATGAGGCAACGATTACCTGACTACTCAATTCTCACATCTTCAAGAAAAGAGGCCACGAAGGTTTAGCGTCCGTTTGCTTGATATATTACAGGTCGTGCATATTCGTAAAGTACCTTTCGCAGAAAGCACATCTTTCATGTCGTTGGGACTAACACAGTTCAGTTCGTAGTAGCGCAATTCATCGCGCACTGCAAGTTCGAATCTTCACAGTGGAATACCCGCGCTGTACGGCTTTGAGTGTTCACCCAGCACAGTCCCTGCGTTTCGTCCTTTAGACTTCATTGGAAAGCAGCATTTGACCGTTGAACCATCCCAATCAAGAGTGATGAGAACAACAGTCGTTAAATTCAAACTCTTATACATCGTTTGTTTCTGCGTGAGTTTGGCGCTTACAAGCACAAGTCATGCACAACGAGTACGATTCACTAAGAACCTTGTGGCAATGTGGCTCTTTGACGAAGGAGACGGGAAGAGAGTCATAGATTCATCTGGTAATAAACATGACGGCAAATTCGCAAACGGCGAGCCACAATGGGTTGAAGGAAAATTCGGCACGGCTCTGGAATTCCGTGGCAGCGAGGACAACGACTGGGTGGAGATTGGTCGACCGGTCGTTGTAAACAGCGTTAATTTTTCCTTTGGATGCTGGATGAAGCCGGGAAGACCACAACACAACCATGCGAATTTGTTCGGCGGCCGAGATGGCGGAGCCGAGGAAGAGGGTGCTAGAGGAATTACGTTTGCACAGAATGAGTTGTCCTTAAACAAGTTTAGAGTTGTCATCGGCGGTGTATTTAACTGGCAGGGCCAAGGCGACCCCAGACACGCTGTCAAGCTGAAAACAGAGGAGTGGAATCATATCGTTTTCGTGCGCCAAGGCAGGGAAGGTACATGGTATCTGAATGGCGAGCCGGATCGTAAGAAGAAGAAGGGGTTTTATATAAACTTAGGTTCAGGGAATCCTGTTAACGGTTCAATAAAGAATTTCCGCCTAGGCAACTCAATATGGGATGAAGGACGGGCGTACAAGGGTATCGTTGACGAAGCCTTTATTTATGAAAGAGCGTTAAGTCAGGAGACAATTCAAAGTATCATGCACAAGGGTATTGAAAAGACACAAGCCGTTGACCCTTGGGACAAGATTGCGACGCTTTGGGGACAGGTAAAATCTCAGAATTGATTCGGCGTCACCGCGTCCAAATTAAACGGTAGTCGACCTTTAGCGAACATATCGCTCGCATACGCCAGTCACATCAATTTAAGAGGCGAACAACCCCTTCAGATGCTCTGTTGCACTAAAGTAGAGTCCTTGTAGACAAGTTCACTGCGCTCATCACAGTAGCAACGTGCCGAACCTATAGTAAGAGCGAACCATCGCACCTCGGTCCAGAAGTCTCCTGATGACCAAGAATCGGTTATCACTAATGCGGCTTCACGCCGAATTTCCCTCAACAACCTTTGACAGAGTCACGAAGTTCTAGCCTATTGTCCACCCCCGGTTTACCTCGTGACGATGATACAGGACTATTCATGCGGTTGCCCTGACCACAGTCCCCTGTTACTATTGACACGGTCTTGTTATCATCACCACTGTGCGAAGGATTCCATGCATTAGGCCAGGGCTAGAATGACCTTCCCGTCTCAGAAATGTAGTTTCCAAACCCGCCCATTCAACACATCAATCATAGCACTTCTCTTACTGCTCATTTCTTTTCAACTACTCACACAGGCGAACGAACGTCTTGACTTTAAACAGCTTGTCGCCGAATTTGAGCAGGTCACCCGCGAAAATCCATCCTCTGTTTCCGTCACCATGAACCTTGGTTTCGTCTATTTGGCACTGGCGGCAATGGGCAAAGCGTCGGCAACCTTCGAAACAGCGACTCGCCTCGACCCATCTTTAGCCGAAGCACACTATTGGATAGGAAGAATTAACTATCTTCAGACCAAATACGAGAAGGCAATTCCGTCTTTCCAGGCGGCCATTAACTTGAGACCCGACTGGTATCCCCCTTATGCCCACCTAGGATTATGCTACTTTCATACCCACAATTACGATGAAGCCGAGACCGCACTGTCACGAGCAGATTCGCTAATAGAACTATCAAAATCTCTTGCCTTCGGGTTCCCACCACCACCTATTCTTTGGAAAGACCCAGAGTGGAATGAGAAAGTCCTTCAGTTGTCGCGGGCAGATATCGTACACTATATCAGCCAGATTGCATTCAAGCGAGGCAATTACGGCAAATCCGCGGAATACTGTCATCAAACAATCGCCCTTGATCCCGAATATGCCAACGCCTTCCTTCTGCTTGGGCGCGTGCACGTTCAAGAAGGTGCTCCAAACGCGGCAGGGGAGGCCTTTCTTGAGGCAATTAGTTTGCATCCCAAGTCGGGTCTCGCCCACTATCAACTTGGCTTGTTATACTTCAAACAGGGAAGAGAGACCGAAGCCAATACCGAGATGGAGATAGCCCGTCAACTGAACGAAGCGGAACAGCAACTTCTCGAACAGCGCATCGGTACCTTGCGAAACAAGAGAAAGGCGCCCGTTCTCGCAAACGTGGGCAAAATTTACCTGAATCAACGCCAGTACGCGGAGGCAATCGGAGAATATGAGAAAGCACTTTGGCACGAAGCCGATCTTGCCGAAGCCCACAACGGACTCGGATACGCCTATATGATGCTGGGTCGATTGGAAGAAGCCAAAGCTGCACAAGAGCGCGCCATTGAGCTGAACCCTCAGATGGCTGAAGCCTACATTGGACGTGGACTCGTAAGACTCAGGCAAGTGGAAACATCTGAACGTGAAGCCAATCTGAAAGCCGCACTTGGGGACTTTCGGCACGCAGCCGTTCTAAATCCCCAGTCTCCGGAATCGTGGCGAAACGTGGGCAACATCGCTCTTGAATTATCCCGGTTCGAAGAAGCCGAAGCGGCTTATCGAAAGTTGCTAACAATTCAACCGGGGCTCACAGAGGTCTATATGGCATTGGGATCGCTCTATAAGCGTCAGAAAAAACACGCGATGGCAATTCGCCATTATCAAGAGGCCCTCAAACTAGACCTCAATCTAGTGAATGCACGCCTTAATCTTGGGATTCTTGCGGCTGAACAAGGGGAACTTGACGAAGCAGTCGAACTCCTCCGAGAAGAGACGAAAATTCAACCCGACAGCGCCGAAGCATATTACTACCTGGGTGAGGTCTACCGCAAACAGAATGAGTATGATTTGGCGGTGAAAGCCTATCAAGACACAGTACAAGCCAACCCATTCTACGCTGCCAAAGCCTATGAACGCCTGGCGCATCTCTACGGAAGCCGACGAATCGATCTCAAAAGAGCGGTGATTTTTGCGGAAAAAGCGGTGGAACTCGATCCCAAATCTGTACTTTGTCTCAATACGCTCTCCCGCATGTATTACCTGAATCGAGACTACGATCGCGCCGAACGCGCGATATCACTAGCGTTGAAGCTGAACCCCAATAACGCTATTCTCAAGAACGGATTAAAGACAATAAAAGCTACTAAGGCTGCACAAGCGGAAGGCGAGAAGAAGGAAAAGTGAGGAAGCACATTAAACAATTAACAGGATTTCTTCAATTTCCGGTTTACGTATCACACCGGGGCGCTCGCTGCTTAGTCTTCCTCGTCGTCTGCCATCTAGGTAGCATGCTTAATTCGACCTACGGCCTAGTGGCAAATGCGGAGATGTATTTTACGGAAGTTGCTGCTGAATCGGGGATTCACTTCCGCCATTGGGATGGTAGGAGTGGACGACGATATTTTGTGGAAACACTCGGCTCCGGTGCCGCATGGTTTGACTATGACCGTGACGGCGACATAGACCTCTACCTGGCTAACGGCGCCGATTTGCCGGGTAAGGAATCTAGAATCTCACCTACCAACGTCCTCTATCGAAACAATGGGTATGGCACCTTTTCCGATATAACCGTTGAAGCCAACGTTGGCGACGCAAGTTACAGTTTTGGTTGCTGCGTTGGCGACTTCGACAATGACGGATATCCCGATCTCTACGTTACCAACCTAGGCACAAATGTTCTCTACCGCAACAATGGAAATAGCACTTTTTCCGATGTAACCGCGAAAGCCGGGGTCGCAGGAGATCGCTGGAGTACGTCCGCGGCATTTGCAGATTATGACAAAGACGGGGATCTTGATCTCTACGTTGTGAATTACGTTGCGTTCCATTTTGAGAGCCATAATGACTGCCTGCGGTCCGACCTCCACATCTATTGCCCGCCGTGGGATTTCGAGGGCGTGCCCGATATACTGTACCAAAACAACGGTGATGGTACTTTTACCGATGTCACGCACGAAGCTGGAATTTTTCAGCCAGAAGGCAAGGGATTAGGCGTTGTGTGGGGAGATTATAACAACGACACCTATCCCGACGTGTTTGTGGCAAACGATACTACCCCCGATATGTTGTATCGCAATAACCGGGATGGTACGTTCACCGATGTAGCGTTGTTCGTCGGCGTCGCCCTTGGAGAGGAAGGTATGCCTTTGGGTGGAATGGGAGCAAACTTCGGGGACTATGACAATGATGGATGGTTGGATCTCGTTGTTACAAACTTTGAGGATGATCCGAATAATCTATTTCGCAATGACAGGGATGGTACCTTTGTGACCGCCACATATTCCGGCGGATTTGGCATGTTGAGCTTTCCCTATGTTGGATGGGGAGTGGATCTCGTGGATCTAGACAACGATGGATACCAGGACATTCTTGTTGTGAATGGGCACATATACGACAATATTGAACTGATTAACAAAGACATCAACAAACGGAGCACCTACGCTCAGCGTAATAATCTTTTCAGGAATTTGGCGAATGCCTCGTTTGTCGAGATTACCGAAAGATGTGGTCCTGGGCTGCGCCCAATCAAGGTTAGTCGTGGAGCCGCCTTCGGCGATTACGACAATGATGGAGATCTTGACATTTTGATTACTAACTCCAACCAAACCCCGGACCTTCTCCGAAATCAAAGCGAAAACTCAAATCATTGGCTGGTTCTTGAAACAATCGGTGTCTCCAGCAATCGAGATGGAATTGGAACACGTGTGACGGTAAAAGCAGGTGGGATTTCACAGATTCGTGAAGTAAAAAGCGGCTCCAGTTACCTATGCCAGAGCGATATGCGGCTGCACTTTGGGCTTGGGGAAGCAACGGAAGCGGTTGTGGTAGAGGTCCGATGGCCTAGCGGCGTAGTAGACCGTTTTAATGGGGTGAACGCCAACAAGTTCCTACAGGTGACGGAGGGCGAAGGTAAATTAGTCGTTCTAGATTCTAAGAAAGAATAGTCGTATGTCCGCCGACGCACCGCAACGAAGAGCCGCCGTTACATGGCGTGCCGTCTTGATAGGCTTTCTTCTAATTCCGCCTAATTCCCAGTGGATTATGCAGATGGAGGCAATCTATTACTCGGCGCATTCGACCAACTTCTCGCTGTTCTTCAACGCCGTCTGTAATTTGCTAGTCTTAATCGTAGTCAACACTTTACTGAAAAGATTCTCTCCCAGATTCGTTTTTAGTCAGACTGAGCTCCTCACCATTTATATTATGCTGAATCTATCAGCGGCGATGATTGGCAGCAGCATGATGCAGCTCTTGCCCCCGGCAATGGTTGCTCCGGTTACGCTCGCAACCCCGGAGAACGATTGGCAGAATCTCTTCGGACGTTATATGCCCGAATGGCTGACGATTACCGATAAGCGCGCCTTGGAAGGATACATTCGAGGCGTAAAGAGAGGCGAAGCTACCCTCTACACCGAACGGCACGTCCAAGCATGGGTTGGGCCGGCGCTCATCTGGTCGGTTTTTATCTGTGCACTCATGTTCGTGCTAATCTGCATCAATGTCATCATCCGCAAGCAGTGGACCGACCGGGAAAGACTTACCTTCCCAGTCACACAACTGCCCTTTGAAATGACGCGCCCCACCGCTGGCTTGTTTAAGAATAAGCTGTTTTTGATCGGCTATGCCACGTTCTGCATCATCAACATCATCAACGGTTTGCACTTCTTTTCTCCCAGTGTCCCCTATCTGCGTATTAGACCTTACGATCTCGGACCCCTTTTTACCACAGAGCCGTGGAACGCATTGGGATACACGCCGCTCACGTTTCGACCCTTTATGGCAGGACTCATCTTTCTCATTCCCCTAGACATGTCTTTCTCCTGCTGGTTCTTCTTCTTCTTTTGGAAAGCGCAGATTATTCTGGGGAATGCCCTCGGCTTCCGCCAACGCCCAGAATTTCCCGAGCAGAGCGCAGGTGCCTACATTGCCCTCGCCGTCATTGCCGCTTGGATGGGTAGACGTCATCTGGCAACTATCTTCGGATCCGTAATTCGCTTCACGACCAATGAAAGCGAAGTTGATGATGTCAATGAGCCGCTGCGATACCGAACCGCAGTGCTTGGAATCAGCTGTGGGTTCGCTTTTCTCATCTTCTTCTGCTGGAAGGCAGGCATGACACCCCTTGCAGCCGGAGCCTTCTTCGCGCTATACCTGATGACCGTGATTGGTGTTACCCGCGTACGTGCCGAGGTCGGTTCGCCTGTTCACGACCTCCACTTTGCAGGTCCTGAATACCTCATGGTTGATGCGGTGGGAACACGAAGAATGGGGCCAAGCAACTTGTCAATCCTTTCCCTCTTCTGGTTCCTGACACGCGCTCACCACAGCGACGTTATGCCTCATCAGCTTGAAGGGTTCAAGCTCGCCGACCGCGCCCAATCCAATAATCGAGGCGTGCTTGCTGCGATGCTAATTGCTACCGTCTTCGGCACCTTAGTTGCTTTCTGGGCAATTCTGGATTTGTCATACCGTTACGGAAGTGGCTGGAGCGGTGGTGAGTCATTCAGGCGTCTACAAGGGTGGTTGACCTATACGACATCAACCGATCTTACCGGATTGGGATTTTTTGCGTACGGACTCCTGTTCGGAATATTCGTGATGTTCATGCGTGTAAGATTCATCTGGTGGTCGCTCCATCCAGCAGGTTATGCTGTGTCTAGTACCTACGGGATGCGCGACTGGTGGTCGGTCTTCTTTTTCGTATGGTTGATTAAATGGTTAATCTTGAAACTTGGTGGATTAAAGGTTCATCAGCAGATACGGCCTATATTTTTCGGTATGGTTCTTGGTGAGGTCACAATTGGTGGTTTTTGGGCGCTGTTTGGAGTCGTATTCAAAACGCAGACATTCAACTTTACTGCGTGGTGGTAACTCACTTCTTCTGTCTGCCAAGCTGAAACAATCCAATAACCGCAGACCGAGAAACAATGGTGGGAATTTTGTTTTACATTAAGATTAAGACATGGTAGAATCACATACCGTTTAAAGGAGGCAAGTTAGCCCGAACTCCTGAATAACTACCTCAGCACATACCACAGTCACGAGAGGGAAAATCCAAGCTATGGCGCAAGACGCCGATGGGCAACCATATCGGGTCGCCATTGTCGGAACGGGCAGCATTGCAACACGGCACGGTAGAGCGTGCAACGAAGTCAATTCCGCCGAATTGTGGTCGATTTGCGATATTTCGGAGGATTCGCTATCGTCATTCGGCGATGAGTTCGGTGTTGCGCGTCGATACACCAACCTAAAGGAAATGCTAGCTGTCGAGGAATTTGACATCGCTATTGTTTCCACCTGGGGGCCTTCGCACGCCGAAACTACCGTACAACTTGCCGAGTCCAAGAGAGTTAAAGCAATTCTCTGCGAAAAACCCTTTGCCCTCACTACTCCTGAGGCCGAACAGATGGCTGAAGCGGCGCATCGCAACGGTGTCTTGCTTGCCGAGGCGTTCAAATTTCGTCATCACCCCATGCACCTGCGCGCAAAAGAGTTAGTGGATAGCGGTGCCATCGGCGATGTCCGATCTATCCGCAGTACGCTCGTTACCCCACCCAGGGTGTTACGATTGAAGGTTAACGATGGTGAACTCCTTCCTGATAGGAACTGGCGATGGAACAGGAAAAAAGGCGGGGGAAGTATCTATGATGTTGGGTGTTACTGCATTCACCATGCACGGTTTGTCTTGGAGGCTGAGCCGGTTCGAGTCTTCGCTGTCACGGAACTCGGAGTGGAGGTCGACGACGCAACCTACATCATTCTTGAATTTCCCGGCGACCACGCCGCCCAAATCTCGGTCGGCTACACCTCTTGGGATTCTCAATACACTGAAATCTGTGGAACAAGTGGAATGATTCGTATGGATCGCGCGTGGAGCAACGAAGACAAACCCGTCACGCTCCAACTTCAAACGAGCCAGGGAGTCGAGAACATTGAATTTGAGCCGACGTTCCAGTTCGCAGATCAACTCCAACATCTCTGCGATTGTCTAAGTTCGGGCATCCCGCACCGCATTTCATTGGATAACAGTATTTGTCAAGCTAGGGCAATTGACGCCATTTTTTTATCACTTGAAACAGGTAGGGCGATCGAGATGCAACCGGCCTGAGCCGTTCTCTTATACGCTGTGCTTGGCCACATTCCCGGCATCGTCGTACTCCTTGCATTGCAGAAGGAAAACCCTCTTCTGATTGTCACCATTACCGTCACTTGGTTTAGAATGGAAGGCCCATTTCAACTAGCCGAAAACGTGATAGATGTAGTCGTCACTCAAACAACACCCGCTGTTTACTTGATTCGCCGAATTGTAGAAACTGAACCATACGCCCACTACAAGGCACGTATTGAGCGCGCTGATGATGCCGTTCTTAAAGATGAACTCAAAAAATGGATTGGTACCGACTACCGCGTCTTCTGTTTCGAATATGCCGAGGAGATAGATTCCGCATTCTATCGACAATGCATTTTATGGCACGAAATGGGTGGAGCAGCAAATAAACTTGATAACGAACGGCATCCGGTACCAAACGAAGGACGTACAACCTTGTGTCCTATCTGCTCGAACGCGACAGATAGCTCTGTCTCTGCTTAGGGGGTTTTTCGCTAAGAACATTTGCTAAAGGGTTTACGCATTTTAGACTCTTGAAGTTATTACGATTTTCTGGAGAAACCGAGTTTTCAAGAAAAAAGGGATCTCTATCGTACTTACTATCCGTTCGCTTGATCGGTTTCGAGCCACAAGACAGCAGAAATCCAAGGAGATTCTTTAAATGAAACTGTCCCAAGAACAACAAAACTTCTTCGACACTTTCGGGTACCTGCTGATACCACAGCTATTTACCCCGGAAGAAACGGAGAGGATTATTGAGAACTTTGAATGGTCAATCCAAAACTGTGGTGACGGAAAAAACCATGATGGCACCCGTCGCACCATGTTTCCGGGCCCGATTGAGCACCATGCAGAGATGTGTGGAATTCTCGATCATCCGTCGATACTTGGCCTTCTCGGAGGCGTAATGGGCGACGATTTCTATTACTGCGGCGGTGACGGCAACTACTATACCGGAAACACGAGCTGGCACCCTGATGGAGGCTGGGGGCGACTTATAGCAACCAAAACCGCTTTCTATCTAGACCCCCTCACTCGCAACACAGGAGCGCTTCGTCTCATTCCCGGCAGTCATCGACCCAATCATCTTGTTAGAAAAGAAAAGATAAATGTTAATGACTCCTTTGAACTCTTTGGTGTTCCACCCACGGAGTTTCCCGGAAGCATAGCTGTCGAAACAAATCCCGGGGACATCGTTATCTTTAATCACGATCTGTACCATGCCTCATTCGGTGGTACCGCGCGAAGACGCATGTTCACGATGAACTGCACGATTTGCCCGAAGACCACTGACGAGAAAGAACAGGTGCGTCAATATCTAAGTATTCATACACCCGGCAGTGGCAATCATGTGACGGGAGCTGGCGTGTATTTTCCGCCGATGATAGATACCGCTGATGAAGATCGGATGGCTCACCTCCATGGGCCGATAGAGATTCATGACCAACTTTTCCCGCATCTGGCGAGAGACGTCGTGAACAAGGAAGCCGCTGTCTAGATCACGGCATCGGATTATACATTGAAAAACCTCATTACAACGAAAAGATTGTTCGGCGCGACCGGTTAAGTGCCACCCCGCAACCAACCGTCCGACGACCTGCCCCACTCGGTTTAATCTCGTCTGTTGGAGGAACAAGATGTCAATGTGGCTCACGGATCAGCAACTTCAGTATTTGAGGCGCGGATACCAAAAGAGAGTCGAATCCCCCGTGCCAACTCAGGTCGTCTCCAGCGGAGAGTGTTTTCCACCGCCGCAAACGCGCCAACAGCTTCAGGTTGAGTCGCTGATTCAGGAAAACGCCCACCTATATGGTCGCCGTCAGGGCTTGAAACGTCAATCCTACCTACGTTCTCGCAGCGGCATGGCTAGCGCATTTCTCGCCATGAATCAGGTCTTCGGAGAAGTATACGACATTAACCCCGCCGAAGCCGAAGACGAGGCCGCTGCGCGTGAACGGCATGACAAAACTACAGATCAGTTTATCTTCGATGTCCATACCCATCATGTACACGACGATTACAGTTGGGAGGGCATACTTTGGCTACGTGACACTGCCCGTGGAAACAACCAAGCAAAGAAACCGTGGAACCCGGATCTTGTCGAATTGGATCTCGATCTCAAATATTACAAGTTCGACTACTATCTCAAGGACATGTTCTTCGATAGCGATACCACGGTTGCCCTGCTCAGCACGTCGCCGGCAGTGGATCCGTACAAGAGGCTCCTATCCGACGATCAAATGGTCGCCACGCGAAATCTAGTCAATCGGCTGTCCGGCACGCGGCGAATGTTTGCCCACGGAATCGTCTGGCCAAGTGTTCCCGAGTATTTGGAGGCGATGGACCGTGCTGCCACTGAACTCAAGGTGGATTCGTGGAAAGGCTACACTGTCGGAGATATACTCGGCGAAATACCAAGTTTTGAAAAGCCCTGGCGCATGGACGACGAGGAAGTAGCCTATCCAACTTACGAGAAAGCACGTAGGCTGGGCGTCCCAATTATATGCGTTCATAAGGGGGTCTTGCCAATCGAATACGAGACAATCCCAAACTGGCATTACGCCGCAGTGGATGATGTTGGAAAAGCGGCTCAGGATTGGCCCGACTTGAATTTCCACATCTACCACGCCGGCTTGAAAATGTGGCGGGATGCCCGCAGCGTCGGTGAAGAGTTTGAAAGGACCGGACGGCTGGAGTGGATTGACGAGATGGCTGCAATCCGCGAAAAATACGGCGTCTCGAACGTGTATGCCGACATCGGGCTTTCGTTCGGCGCCTTGGCTATTACACAGCCTAGGATTGCCGCCGCTATGTTGGCAAAACTAATCAAAGGACTCGGGGCGGATCACATTCTTTGGGGTACGGATTCTATCTGGGCAGGTTCGCCGCAATGGCAAATCGAGGCATTCCGACGCATTGAAATTCCACCCGATATACAGGAAAAACACGATTTTGAACCGCTAGGTGCCGCAGATGGACCGGTAAAAACAGCCATCTTCGGCGCCAACGCAGCTCGTCAGTACGGTATCGAATTAGGCCCGAACGGCCGTCCGATTGCAGATTACCGAAAGGACGAATTGTCACGTCTGAAAGCCGAGTATCTTGCTGCCGGCAACCAGCGCGATAATCTGTACTGGGGCTGGATACAGAAACAGAAGGCTAACTCACCCCCTGGCTCTTCATAGAGTGTCTACCGCCGACTATTCATTCAATGTACCCAGAAGTAGGCGTAGCAAGACCGAGTTTTTTCTTGAAAACTCGGTTTCTTTGAAGATTCAGCTTATGACAGATGCCCATGGATACCGCTCGACTTGGCTTTCCGAACCTTGACTGGGAAGGTTGTCAATTCGCCGCCCCGTAAAACTCGTGAATCATCCCCTTGACTAATGCAGTTGTTTGCACGTTTTCTTAGTATGGGCCGAATTGTCTTCGGTTCCATGGTTTTCCTTTCCCGCAGGCGGTTCCTTAAGTCAGCGAGCCTAACCAACCTTGCCACGCATTATCCCTAATGGAGTCTACGCGCGTTTCGGCGGGGCGGCAGACACCCCTTCCAAACCTCCGCTGACTCTGAGGACCTCACCAGTTATCCAGGACGCCTGAGGACTACATAGGAAGGCCACTCCCCGTGCGATGTCGACCGGTTCGCCCCATCGTCCCAACGGAATTGCCGTACGGATGCGTTCAATCATCTCGTCCTCGGTGATGTTCAAGCTCTGGCAACGTTGTGCCATGGTTTGCCTATTGAACTCGGTGTATACGGGCCCTGGGCTCACGGCATTTACGCGCACGCCGTAAGCCGCAAGCTCTATCGCCAAGGTTCGGGTCAGGCTGATTACCCCCGCTTTCGCTACATTATAAGCTGCAACCAGCGCCGCTGGATTCTGACCGTTGATTGATGCGAGGTTTACGATGCACCCGGACTCCTGCTGTTCCATAATTGCCCCTGCCGCGCGACAACAGTAGAACGTCCCGGTCAATGTCGCGCTCAAAACCCGATCCCACTCCTCATCGCTCAAGGCAACGACTGGGGCGACATTCTGTCCGACGCCGGCGTTATTAACAAGGATATCCAACCGTCCGTGCTCGTTTACCACATCATCAAAAAATGCAGTGGCTCCGGCACTATCGGAGATGTTCAAGTAAGCTGCCTGCACGTTTAAGCCAGCAGCTTGTAGCCGCGCAGCTTCAGTCTTACCCTTGTCGTGTTGGAGGTCGGCGATGATTGCCGTTGCGCCATCGCGGGCGAGTTGCTCGCAGATTCCCAAACCCAGCCCTTGAGCCGCTCCAGTCACCACCGCGATTAGTCCATCGAGGCTACGTAGGGAAGTCACCTCATCGTTCATGAATATACCTCCTCGGATTCAATAACCGTCTGAAGATTCATAGCCCTTCCATACTCACCCATGTCGATCCTTTTTCGCATGACTCAACTGCTTTATAGATGAACTGCATGCCTCGAAGTCCATCATAAACAGTCGGGAAGTTATATTCCTTGCTCTTCAAAGGCTTGCCATCAATGTGTTGCCGTATTGCCTCAACGACACCCACGTAAATGGTCGCGAAACCCTCCAAGTACCCTTCCGGATGTCCAGGTGGGATACGTGCGCTCACGACCGCCGCTTCAGAAAGATACCCCTGGCCGCGAGTAAGTGTCTGCCTCGGCTTGCCATAACGATAGAGTTCTAGGTAGTTCGGATTCTCGTGTGCCCACTTAACCGCTCCATTTTCAGCGTACACGCGGAGCGTCAATCCATTCTCTTCACCGGTAGCCACCTGGCTGATGGTCAGTACGCCTTTCCCGCCTCCTTTGAAGCGGAGTAGCGCATTGACATCTTCGTCAAGCACTCGATCCGGGAGGAATGTACTCTTGTCCGCACACAATTCGGTAATCGGATCTCTCGTGACGTACTCTAGCAAGTTTACACAGTGCGTTCCTACATCACCCAGTGTACCGCCGATACCAGACTGCGTCGGATCAACCCGCCAAGCCGCCTGCTTTTGGCCAAGTTTCTCGTGGGGCACCATAAGGAAATCCTGGAGATATTCGACAATCACTTTGCGAATGGCTCCCATCTCGCCGGATTGGAACAGAGACCGCGCGTGTTTGATGAGCGGGTGTCCAGTGTAGTTATGCGTCAATGCAAAGACAAGCCCTGACTCCTCCACGAGATTGACAAGATCCTTCGCCTCGCTGAGATTGTAAGTCATCGGCTTATCGCAGACCACGTGGAACCCGGCTTCCAGGAATGTCTTTGCGATGGCGTGATGGGAGACATTTGGCGTCACAATGCTAACAAAATCAATCCGCTCGTCCTCAGCGAGACTGGCTTCGGCTTCAGCCATTTCTCCATACGTACCGTAGCAGCGTGGTGGGGCAAGGTAAAGTTGCTCACCGGTAATCTTTGTGTTCTTGGGAACCTGTGAGAAACAGCCCGCGACAAGTTCGACCTGTTGATCGAGAGCGGCGGCGATACGATGTACACCGCCGATAAATGCACCCGGGCCGCCGCCAACCATACCCATTCGTAATTTACGTTTCCAAGATTCCATTGATTTGCCTCCGTAAAAAGCAATAAAACCGCGCGGTTCTTAACTCCGACCGAATTTCACCCGCTTATCCGCTCAGACCGAGAATCTTTCGATTGCGCGCGAGATTCACCTCACCACCCGCGAAGTCATCAAAGGCTACGTCAGTGGTTTCAATGATGTGATCGGAAATAAAGGGTGCACCTTCCGACGCTCCTTGTGCTGGACTCTTCACGCAACATTCCCACTCAAGTGTCGCCCAACCTTCATAACCGGCCTCAGCCAACAGCGTGAACACACGCCTAAAATCAACCTGACCATCGCCGAGCGAACGGAATCGACCCGCACGTCCCGCCCAAGGTTGATATCCTCCATAGACGCCTACACGCCCGGTTGGACGAAACTCCGCGTCCTTGACGTGAAATCCCCTGACGCGCTCACCATAAATCCTGATGAACTCAAGGTAATCGAGTTGTTGTAGCAGAAGGTGGCTTGGATCGTAATTCAGGCATGCTGCAGGGTGGTTGTCGGTGTAACTGAGGAACATCTCGTAGGTAGCGCCATCGTAGATGTCCGAGCCAGGGTGTAACTCGTAGGCGAAGACACTCCCATTGTCATGGGCTAAATCCAAAAGCGGCCGCCACCGCTTAGCTAACTCCTTGAACGCCTCGTCAATTATCCCCTCGGGACGTTGAGGCCAAGGATAAACCATGTGCCATGCGAACGCACCAGATAGCGTCGGGATGACCTCGGTGCCCATATTGACCGAAGCATAAACGCATTTCTTTAATTCTCCCGCAGCCCATGCGGTTCTGGCATCGCCCTTCAAGCCCGCCGGATGAAACGCTTCAAACATGACCTCGTACGCTGGATGCACCGCGAGAACCTGTCCCGCGAGATAGCCCCCTAACTCTGATGGCTCGAGCCCTATCTCTTTTAGTTGGCCTTTGTAGTCATCACAATACATCTTCGATTCCGCAGCCCGGTCAATATCAATGACCCGCGCGTCCCAAGTCGGGATTTGAACACCTTTGTATCCCAAACCTGCAACCCATCTTCCCATGTTTTGAATACTGTTGTACGGCTCCTCGTCCCTTATGAACTGGGCGAGTAAAATACCTGGTCCCTTCATTTTCGGCATGGCTGACTCCTTACACCTATTTCCACATTTTTGCAATGGTCAGGAAGATGTGAGACGCTCATAGCTGCTTCCCGCAAGAGGGTAAATCTGCGATTTAATAATCGCAGATCGGCTTGGATGGCAAAATTCAAGCCTTGACCGATGGGGTAGTGAATACACGGGAGCAGTACGGCGTGTAAGCCATCGTAGACTAATACACTATTCCCGCATTTTTTTATTATTCTCATAAGATCTTCGTGACAAAAACTCCATCCGCTTTGCATGAGCAAGGTAACTGAGGTCTTCAGTATATCACTCGTGAACACTTTTGTCAATCTCGCGCCTGGGACCAGACAGGGGAAACGCATCTGATTTTTCAGAATAGAGTTGCGAGAATAGTAGTCAAATAGTTGCTATCCCGTGCGGCTTTGAGTCGTTTGTTGGCGACACCAAGTTTAGTTGACGTTTCAGACTTGAGTAGATTGAGAGCAATGCGTCGTACAATGGCAAAGTTCTCACCGTTGTTACCTTTACGAATTCGAGACGCATCCTCACGGAAAGCAACATCCAATACCCAATGCCATGAGTTCTCAATCCGCCAGTTATGCCTGGTGGCTTCAAGCAACTTTGCCGCATCACCGGGAAGCGAAGAAATGTAGTAGCGTGTCTCGCCGGCTACCTATTGGTCGGCTTCTCGCTGAGCGGTGACTTTGACGACGGCGTTGAGATTAGTGACACCCTCAGGAATCTCTATCGCACGGGATTTTCTATGGAATTTCTATCGCAGGATTTGCTATCGCGCGCTCTATTCGCTTGCTTGATCCCCTTGTTCAGTCGCTCGATTGGTCACTAGTCGTTCCTTTAATCGTTATCCACTGGCTTGATCGGTGCGGGTTTCAATACGTCCATGATCGCCGTCAATTGTTTCGTTCAAGTTGACTTCAACATCTCTTAACTCGCCAGTTGAGACGCCATCAAACAGAAGTCGAGCATCTTCATACAACTGTCCTTGATTGGCTTTGAGCGCGAAAACGTAATCGGCATCTGAATCCACAACGGTTTGAACGATGTCGGTTTGACAGCCCATCGCATCAAGGGATCTCTATCGCACTCGCTGTCCACTCGCTTGATAGTATACCTCGCCCTGTCAGAAATTGCGCTTTTCAAGTTTTCAGGTGTGCTCCGCCGATTGTAGGGACAGCCCCCTGTGGCTGTCCGTCCAGTATTATAGGCATTTCTCATGGGACAGCACAGGGGCTGTCCCCTTCAGACCCACAAAATAATCCCCAATTTTTGCCAAGAATTAACGCAATTTTCCCCGATGCCGAGTATAACAATGTGCCTTGACACCTCCAAAACCTCAAGCAACTGGGGAATGGCTGGTATCTCATTCGACTTGTCGGGGACTTTAATGTGCCCTAGTGCCACGCCTAGATGGCACGCCCACGCACTAACCAGGTGAATTGCTGATTTGTTGTTATGGGAAGCATAGGAACGACGCAGTTGTTTTCCATCAACCGCAATCACTTGCGCCTTGGGTGACTTCAATGGCGCTGCGAATCCAGTTGATGAAACACTCCTCGAATTTCGTGGCATCTATCGCAGCAAAAACACGCCTGAATGTATCACGCGATGGGATGCCTTTTGGTAATTCCAAGAACTCAGCTAGCCACTTATTCTTGGCGCCTCCGTACCAACTATCGGCGCCGCAAATAACCGTGCAGACAGTAATGACAACACTATCACGCAATTTATGCGGCGTGCGACAATCAACTCGTCTGGGGTCTGGCAATGAACCAAAATGGGATCGTTAATCTCTAATCAACGATTAGCTTTACTCTAATTTTGAGAAAATCGGGGGATTAGACATGGGTTCTACTCCTTAGAAGATTTTGTACAAGCTTAGCGCAATTTCCTCTCTTGGCAAGTCCACAACTTAGACGCATTTCCCCTGAATTGTCTTGCTGGCTGTAATACTGCTAGGACTATTTTTAGCATCCACCTACCTTGTGGACAGTATGAAAGCCTTATTCCTGAGAATACTGATTCTTGATGCCGCAAACGGATCGGGCCAATCGCCAGAATGGGTTTGGTTGGAGTGGCCTCGCGCATTGCCTGTTGTCCGTTCTTTGCTGTTGTGTTAAAATGAGGCATTCAAATATCGTATTCTTAAGAGCACACGCATTCATGATTTACCAATTTGCTTTCTGGCGGTAATGTTCATAATCTATCATTTCAAGAACGGGAAACGCAGGGTTGACTCTCGAAGCACATCAAAACGTCGAGTTGCATGAGTCCCCATCGGCAAATTAGATCAAGATAGCGCCTCGGAGGAAAATAGATGAGAAAGTTACGCGTAGGCTTCATTGGTTCGGGTGGCATTACGGAACTACATTATCCTGCCTACAAGGACAACCCCAAAGCAGAGCTATACGCCATCTGCGACGTTGACGAGGACCAACTCAATGAACGTGCCGCTGAGTGGGGGATTGAGAGAACATATACTGACTACCGAGAACTCCTCAACAACCCTGATATAGACGCTGTTGAAATCATTACTCCCCACCATTTGCATTGTGAAATGGGCATTGCCGCATTGGAAGCAGGCAAGCACGTTTCCATGCAGAAGCCCCCGGCGATTAACGTTGCCGAGTGTGACAAATTGATTGAAGCCGCGAGTCGCTCAGACAAGGTATTTCGGGTCTTTGAGAACTTTCAGTATTATCCTCCGATGGCGAAAGCCAAGGAACTTCTCGACTCCGGTGCCATTGGCGAGCCGTTGTCCATCCGGATAAAGTGCGTGCAAGGCAAAACTGGAAAAGGTGGAGAGATTCCGTATCGTCGTTGGGCATGGCGGTTCGATCCGGCGCAGAGTGGTGGCGGACGGGTCATCTTTGACTATGGTTACCACCTCTTCTCCATCGCTAGGTGGTATCTGGGAGAAATCGAAAAGGTATTTTCATGGATTACCTACCGTCCGATTCAGCACGGGTGGATTCTCGATAGTCCGGCGATGGCGATCTGGAAATACAAAAACGCCGAGAAATACGGTTCATACGAGGTAATTTCCTCGGACGACATGTTGGTGCAATCCAAGACGCTGGTAAAAGGCAGAAAAGGACGTGCGGAGGACGAGTGGGTGGAACTCAGCGGATCGCGTGGTTTCCTGTGGATTACGCGTTGCACCACAAACCTGCTGGACCGGCCCCCGTTAATTATGTATCGCGACGGGGTGACCACCGAGTTTTCAAATATGCCGGCGGATTGGGGAGCTAGTTTCGTCGCCGGTATCAACGACTTCGTTGATGGTATTCTTGAAGGCCGGAAAGTGAGGCAATCAGGGGAGGAGGGGAAGATGGTTCTACAAATCTGCCGTGCGATTCAACTTTCCGCGAAGGAGGGGCGTGAAGTGCGCCCGGAAGAGATAGTTTAGAGCGAATACTGTCGTGAGATCATGCGAAATACTCCCAAGGCTATCGCTGATTTCAACAGCCTCGGGAGGAACGTCCAACACTGAGATTTTCGCAGATTGTTACCAGTTTACCAAAGCCGGTTTCTGTGCTTCCCAACCGCTGTCAGATGGGAACACGGTTTTCATCGTAACCTTCTGGAGTTCGCCATCGAACATCGGTTTAACAATTGAAATCCACTCCTTGAAGTGTGGGGCTTCTAGGTGAGCCTGAAAAGCTTCCTCCTCATCACGGTACACCTCGTAAAGATAGAAGCGTGTGGGAAGATCTGCGTCCTGATTGATGTCAAAACGAAAGCACCCGGGCTCGTCACGGCACGCACCTTGCGCGTCACCGAAACTTGCCTGAGTAAATTCACCTAGATGTTCTTCCTTGACGTTAATCGTTACGAAAATTGCAAACATAATGTCTCCTTGTGTGGGTTTACCGGTTGTGTACCGGTTTATGAAATTTTGGCCGATGGTGGTTAAAGGTTAACGGCATAACAACGTGCTCTCACGGCTTAGTCTAACAGGCTTTCGAGCCCCGTATTCGACTCTTTCCCGGGGAAACGCCTCTGATTTTTTAGCGATAATCCGTAGGTTGGGTTTAACGGTCAAGCAAGCGATTAGCGAGTGCGATAGAGTCCTGGCAAAAAAACGCCAGGTGTTCCACCTAGGTCACGATGTTCGATCGCGCTCAAAACATCACGAAGCATAGTTAAACCCAACTGAGACACGATTCAGGAACCGTGGGTGTTGGGTTTCACTTTCTCTACCCACAAGACGGTGTTGTTGTAAGACGGATTTTCTCTTGATGTTGATGTGGATTCGTGTTTGACCATTCAACCCAACCTACACGACTGGATGCTGTTGTCAATGTTTGTCCGCGATTGGTCTTTTTTAATGCACGTCAAATATGATTAAACCGCGTAAAGCAAGGCTTGTCAGAACAATCCCGATTTTCATCTATACCCCAATCTTCTCGTAGGTGAGTAGTGCGGCACCCGGCTGCTCGGAGATGGTTACGGTAAGCCCATCGCTCATGAGCTCTCGTCCTGTCATCTGCCTCGTTTTATCTGTGTCTTGGTCGGAGACAATATATACCGCATCTGAATCCAGCGCTTGGAGTTTGTATTGTGCCGAGACATAGGAACAATCGGGACGCCGAAACGCCTGGATTAAGCCCG
Organism: Candidatus Poribacteria bacterium; assembly: GCA_965197465.1. GTDB lineage: Bacteria > Poribacteria > WGA-4E > WGA-4E > JAJDTR01 > JAJDTR01. The sequence continues at coordinate 276,756 of OZ240209.1, forward strand.
AAGAGCGGTCGGGACGATGGAACTGCCAAGCCATCCAGACATCTTTTGTAATACTGTAGGTGCTTAACGGCCAGAAATCACCGAAGAAAAATTCGGCGGCATTTCGCCATTTACTGAGGCGTTTTGTGGCACTGTCGACATCGAAGTCATCTTTCCGGACATCCCAGTTGCATTGCAAAAATGGCGCGATGCTGCTGCGGAAATAATAGTCATCGAACCGTTCATAGTTTGTGTGATCGAAGAATGGCAGCCAAAGCCCGAACCCGTAAGTACAACACTGATATGCCTCCGCGTCGTTTTCTACATCTGTGGGCAAGATGGGTACGGCACGCCTCATTGTCTCGAGATCATCCCGGCGACCACCGCTCGCGCAGGAATCAATCAACATACCCGGGTAGCGGCGACGCAGTTCATCCCAATAGCCGAGATATCCTTCAATGTAGCGAATCTCGGTAATGCCTTGACGATCATCGGGGTCGTTTGCCCTCCAAAAGGGCAGCGGGTCTATGTTGAAGTCCGATCTATACAAATCAATGCCGGATTCAGACATTATGCTATCCACGCGGTCAATGACCCATTGTACCACCTCGGGTTCATCAAGCTTAAGCAGTCCGCCCTCCGCTCCTCCGTGAATCCATTCGGGGTGATTTTGGGTCAGCCATGTGTCCGCGGAGACCCGCTCCACCTCGAACCAGACCATGAGTTCAACGTCATCGGAATGGCATCGATCGCCAATTGGCTTTAGTCCAGTCGGAAAACGCTCGCGGTCAGCTTCCCAAGTACCCACTTTGCCCCAACCGGCGCCTCCGTTATCGTACCAGCCGGCATCCATCCACCAATAGCTGAGCTGTATCCCGGCGTCACGAAAACGGTCGAGGAACTCAATGTCTCCATCTTGAGTACAATTGAATCCGTAAAACTGGACACTTCCGGCTCCTAATTTCGGCGACAGGGGCTTCCCGTGGTCTTTGGGGAAGTTGTGATCGAGCATCCAGCGTCGCCAGATATTTTGGCCTCGAAGCCAGTCACCTCTGTAGAATTGCAACGCGATTAGCGGAGTGCGAATCTCTTCTCCGGGATGAAGTGTCAAGTGAGTTAATTCTTGGCCGGCGATGAAACGAAGCTGCACTCCGTCGTCACGGACAAATTGAGATTTCCATTGGCCCGGCCATCCAATCGCTATAATTGCGCCTCTTTCTTCATCCGGGCACTCCAAGTTGTAGTATGGCCACTCACCGTTGCTGGGACGACCGCCATCGGGGACGAAGGTCTTGGACACCTCCGGGTCAAGCCTTGTTTCAATCGGGGCAAAGCTGTCGATAGTGCATTTGTCGCCGATGTGGTGGTGTAATACAAACTCGCCATCGGAACTACGCTCGAAAACGGTGTCTATTGCCTGAATCGAGGAGAGAATGGGGGTATTCGTGTTACCGTTGTTCTTGAAATACACCGTCCATTCAAAGGTTGGATAGTTCTTCCATATCACCATCACACACCGCACTTCAAGGCATGTCTTCGAATCGGTATACGTGAGCGTCCGCTGCACGCGATGTTCGTCAAGTTCCTCTTCCGTACGGTCCAAGTTCCATGTTTTGAGGAGGTCACTGGAAGACTGACCACCGTAAAGAAACGAATAGAGCGGTTCCGGACTTTCTACATCAGACTTCTCCGCCGCCCACTGGTGGGCGGCGTCCACCTCCTCGGCAGTCGGAGAACTCGCGTATAGATGCGGCAACAATCTGGTCAAAATATCTATCATGCCTCAGCACCTCCCGATTTTTACGGTAGATTCTCAATTTCACTACTAAGTGGTTGACTCGCTAAGAGTATATGGTATAATTCTCCTGTCCATTCAACCGAAATGGAAAGGAGAATTTATAATGGGAAAACGAGTTCATTACGTTCGTGCGGTCAGTGAAACAGAAGAACATCAACTTAGGACTTTAGCCAACTCACGTACCCAACCTCATCGGTTTGTGCAGAGAGCCCAGTTAATCGTCAACATGTTGGATGACAGCCAACTGACGGCCTCCAAAGCCGCCATACAGGCTGGATTCAAAACAGGGGTTTCCGGAGCGCAATGGGTTCAGCGATTCAACGAAGAAGGAATTGAAGGACTCACCGATAAACCCCGGAGCGGCGCACCGAAAACGCATTCGGTAGAGGTTCGCAGTAAACTGATTGATTTAGCGATGCAAAGACCGTCGAGTCTGGATTATCCATTTGAGTTGTGGACGCTAGAACGTCTGCAAATTAGCTTCAAAGAAAGAGAAGGGATTCATCTCTCCGATTCAACAATATGGAGCTGGATAACTGAAGAAGGGCTGAATTGGAAACGTCAGCAGAGTTGGTTTCATAATGCGGAAAAACAGGACGATCAGTTCGTGGAAAAAAGGGGGCCATAATTTCGGCGTACATTGCGCCTCCACCGGACACGAGAACAATTTTCATTGATGAAATGGGGCCAATTGCAGTCAAGACCTATCCGGGTGAACTATGGCAACACGGGCCAAATCGAGCCACTTTTGAGCCGGACTATGGTCGTCGGGGCAAATTATGGGTTCATGGCGCCTTTGAACCGGCAACCGATCAACTGAGCGGATAGCGAAGGCGATAGAGATCCCATAGCGGAAATTGTAATTTCTCCAAGAAGGGACGGCGCTACTCATATTGAATTGATTGAGAAAGTGATACAGAAGTTTCCCTCCGAAAGATGGTTACTCATTGAAGATAATCTTTCGATTCATCACAGTCGTGATGTAAAGACGGCGCTGCTGGCGTGGCCAGAGATTCAAGTGCAATTTATTCCGAAATATGCGTGTTGGCTAAATTTGATAGAGCCCTGGTGGAAACAGTTAAAGTCTCTAGCCCTGAAAGGAAAACGGTTTGAAACACTTGATGAATTGACTGATGCCCTCAACAATGCAGTTTGTTGGTGGAATGCCCATAAGCACCCTTATCAATGGAAGAAAATGCCTCAGGAGCAACCGAGCTACAGTTTAGGTGCCTATGGTTCTGTCATGGATAAATATACTATAAATACTTAGCGAGTGAACCACTAAGTGGTCTTCTCGCTAAGTATTTAATGCTTTCAAGACTGGCATAAGAAACCCGTTCCACCACGCCGGTAGGTGCGGTTTCTAACCGCACCGACGCTCACACTTAATCATATTTACTTACCAAGAGAACCACTAAGCAATCTACTTACCCAAATTGGTCAACGGTGATAGGACGATGAACACTCCTGGGCCGCCGGGTTGTCCCCCATCTAAATCATAAAAGACTGTCCCAAGCGTTTCGTTATCGATCTGCACGGTACGCGGCCAACCTCGTCCCATGATTCGCCGACCGGGATTATGGACCTCATAAGCGGTATCAAACTTCCAGGTCTCGCCATCATCACGAGATCGGGCGATTTCGTAACTAAATTCTCCATCAACGCCAACCCCGTATACGATGTAAGTCAAAATAGTCCAGCTGTTGCTTAACACGGTAAGATCGTATCCGGCGACGCCAAAGTGTGGAAAACAGTTCAACGCTTCCCACGTCATACCGTTGTCGGTGGAGCGTAGTCCCCTCACCATATTGCCCGGCACCCCTACAGGCACTGGCGCAACCGTCTGCGGTGCGCCACTGATGAGTGTTCCTTGAGATGTTCTTACAATTGGCACCATTCCATGATTTCGTCCATCGCCGCAAGGGGTAATTTTATTCATCCGCACGTTGTAGAGGACAGTACGATCGTAGAAGGGACATAGCCACTCATCTGACCCCCATTCGAGCGCTGCATGACGCATGCAGGTATAGTTGCTACAATCAGGGATGGGATAATCGCATGGTTCTGACCATGTCTCGCCATCATCGCTGCTTATCGAAAACTGCGGCTGCCGCCAAAGGTTGTCTCCCGATTCACGATAGCACGACCAGTTAAGCAGGATTCGTCCGTCGCTGAATGTGGTTAGCGATCCGGGGTAGATAGAGCAGTTTCGGATGACGGAGATAGGCTTTGAAATAGACCACGTCGCTCCGCCATCGGTAGAACGACTCAAGAGGAGCTCCTTCCCGCCGCCGCCTTCTTTGTTATACACGACTAGAAGGTCGCCGCTTTTTGTAGTGCAGACCGCCGGATGGACGTGACCGCCGATGACATCCGCAATGCGTATCGGTTCGCTGGCGTTACTCTGCGTAACTATCGACATTTCCTTTTATCCTCACTCTTGCTTGAACAATCGCTATTTTAGCATGATTTTAATTTTTGGCAAAGAGGATATTCATTCATCCTCGGGGAAAACGCATCTAATTTTGGGGTGTAAAGGTGCCTCTCCGTTCGCTCTAGCCTGGGGTTACAATAAGTGGGGATTGAATGAGAATCGTGGTTTTGTAACTGTTTAGTCTAACGGTTGTTCGAGTGAAGCGGGGCAATCGCTTATGATTTTAGCGTGTATTGGCCAACGTATGCAGCCCTATTTTTGCAAAGACATTCCCAGCGCTATTATCTACCTCACAAGCTATCGTAGGTATTCACATTCCGCTCCTCTGGAGCGGGAGAGACAGACACTCGTGGGCTACAGACATGGGAATCTCTATCGTACGGGATGTACTATCGCCTTCGCTATTCGCTCAGCTGATTGTTATTCACTCGCTTGATCCCGCTGGAGTGCAAGACACGGTCAACATTTAACTAACGCAAGTTGCTACGTATAAGAGAGAAACCGAGTTTTTGGTTCACGTTCGCTAAATTATAGGTAAATTCGTCTGATTTTTCGTCAATCTCGTGTTTCCACGTCGGAAAAAACTCGGTTCCTGTGCCCCCGTCGGACAAAGGTGGCAACCTAGGTTAGTTAACTCAAGTTCCTATTTACAAGATTTCAGACATACACCACCGTATTCTTAAGAACAGTTCATTAATTGCGGAGATTTCGTAGCGCAAACTGTCAGTTTGTGCATCACAAGCACAATCTAACAGATCGTGCTACAAAGGGTGGCAACTTGAGCTATTTAGTACCCTATTTCACTAAGGCGCTCGTCGTAGTTTTTAGGGAGAGGGGCTGGCGGCAGATTGACATGACGTGCAGCATAGTTCAGCATATTCCGCAATAAGCGATCTGCGACCGGGTCGGTCCCAAGATTCTCACGGATACGAAGGGTGTTGAGGGTAAATTTTCCCGCGCTGAGGTTATAGACTGCCACAGTGAGCCCAGAGCTATATCCGAGGCAGGTGTTTATCGCCCCGGCAACTACCTCCGACGGAACGTCCTGTCCGGCAAATGCCTTTTCCCCTAGAATTTCGCGATAGAATGTGTGCTCTAGCACACAACCCGCCGGCAACCCATCGAAAATCGGATGGTTTTTTGCCCAGTCGTCCTTGTGGTATAACCATACAGGTAAGTCGACAATAGCTCCTTTGTTCGTTAACGGCAGCCAGCGATTCCGGTCATCCGCTTCTTGAAAGACTTCCGGCGAGAGAAACACGGCGTGCGAGCCGCGGGCGATCTGTTTGGCAAGCTCTCGGAACGCTTCTGCTTTGGCGGCGGGAGGGCTAGTGCCCACGAGTAGGACATTTCGCGAATTATCTGCACCTGGGCCAAACTCTCGAGTCGTGATGCCATTCGCATCCAGCCAATTCGCAAGCGTAGAGTCATCCCCCCAAAGCACAACGTCGGTCTTGACCTCGGGCAGTGCTGCCGCGTCTGCGGCATAGAACTCTACATCTCCACCGGCGGCTGCCGCATTCTTCTGAAAAGTGGCGAAGAATCGATACTTTCCGGGCGGCCCGTCAATTGCTACTTGCTCATCAAGCACAGGCAGTGCGAACTTTGGCTCAGCTCCGGTCTTGGAATCGGGGATGGTGACGGTCTCCGTTCGGTCAAAGACAGAGGCATTTTGAGGACCAACAACTTGAAACCGAACCGGGTAGTCCCCGGGTGCCAGCATGTCTTCATTAGCCAATACGGCTTCTACGCGTACCGGTTGCCCGCAGTAGACCTGAACCGGTTCGACAAACAAGCACCACCGCAACGGGGCAAAGGCGTCGAACATGGCGTCTATCACCCCGGGTTTTAGCTCACGAAACGTACTGGATAACATGCCTTCGCCTGTTGTGCTGGGGTCGACCAGCCCCGTGATATTGTGGGCGATCAAGTTCGGATTGGCGCGAAGTGCATTGGCAGCCAACTTACGCAGTTCCGCCATCCAAGCGATGCACTGGTGGAAGTAATCCTCGGGATTGGGAAAGGTATCGCCAAGATTCCAGCGTTCCCAATCAGCAGTGAACTGGTCTAATACATGACGCACTACGGCGGCGTCTTCGCAGGATGTGCTTCCCAACTGTTCGTAATGGCGCGTGAGACGCACGACGTCTATAGCACTGCCGATTCCTCCCTCCGAGTGAAATATGGGTTTGCCATCTTTATCCAACGTGCGGAGCTCTTGGATTACATCTGCACGATGCGGCACCGTCTTGTAAGGGTGAACGTCCAGGAGCGTCTCCTCCCATTCTTCTAGCTTTGAATCGGCGATGGTTTTTCCGGTATCGGCAAAGTCGCCACTGTTGAGCAGGACAACGCGTGTATCGTCGAGTTCACGCACATACGGCAAACCTGCCAAAGCTTGGTCGTAAATCGGTCCCTTGTGTGTTTCGTTCAAAATTCCCCAAATGACGATGCTTGGGTGGTTTCGATCGCGTTTTACCATGGCTTGCACGGATCTGCGAAACCGGTCGGGCAACTGCGGTGATGATTCCATCCGCCACGCGGCGGCATGCTCCTGATACACGAGCAATCCGATTTCATCGCAGAGTTCTATTTGATAGCGCGGCGTTTGACCTCCAAACGAACGGATCATGTTATGCCGAGTAGCCTTGCAGTGAATCAAATCTTGCCGTGGAAGATCGGGGTCATGTGCCACAAGATGCCCAATCGGAGCTCTCGCGTCGGTCTGAGCGCACTTGACGAAGATGCGGCGTCCATTGAGGCGGAAGTAGCCGTCCTCGAACCGAAAATCTCGAAAGCCACAACGGGTCGATTGCTCATCTATTGACGCCGACCGAGTTTCGCAGGCACTGACGCTGACACGATACATGTAGGGATCGTTGAGCTCCCAGAGATGTGGCGTTCCTACCGTCAAGCCGGCTTCGACAAGTGTCTCGCCGGGTGGAATCTCGCGGTCCAGTTGCAGTGAATTCAAGGTACTCCCGCTGATGGCGGGCGCAATGGAAAAGAGAAGTTCTGCCGAAACCGTCCGATTTCGAGCGTTGTATAGACTCGCACCCACGTGCACGTTGCCGGTTTTCCAGTCTGGCTTAACAAAAAGGTCGGTAACCCGAACTGCGGGTACGATGTGTAGTTCCACCGAGTCCGTAATTCCACCGTAATTGAGGGCAAGGCCCGGAGTACATGGGATTCCTCTAGCCCAGACGGGAGACTCCATCAGGGAGATGCCGTCGATTGGTTCATTCTTCGGGTTGAGAACACGCACGGCAACCCGGTTCACGGCACGCGGCAGGATTGGTTCCGTCACGTCGAGGGTAATCGGGTCTCCCGTACCTTCATGTTGACCTACGTACTTTCCGTTGACCCAAACATCGGCGAGGTAATCCACCTGCCAAAACTTCAGTAAATATCGCCCATCTTCATGGGGATTGTCCGGCGGTCTAAACTCAAGCCAGTACCACACGACGCCGTGGTAGGTTGGGAAGGTTTCTTGGATGATGCCGGGGACGCGGGTGGACTTCGCTTCACCCGTCACCTCATCGTACCATCGTAGATTTTTGCCAGCGTTCTCGGGATCCGTGCTCAAAAGCCAACTATTCCCGTCTAGGTTCATCGTCGAACTGGAATTCATCTAGAGTCTCCTCCGCTTGGGTGGAACTTATTGATGCTAATGATTCAAATTGTCTGAATCGCGGATTAAACGGATTACGCGGATTATGGGGTCTCTATCGTCTTGGAATCTCTATCGCGCTCCTTGTCCAGTCGCTTGATCGCAGTGCGCACCCTTCAAATGTACTTTTCAAGCAGGCTTTAGGCATCTATAGTCAATTCTATTCATATTTACACATATTTCGGTAGGTGCGGTTTCTAACCGCACCTACGAGACTGGATAAATACCGGTTCGGTTAGGAAACCGAACCTACCGCAGTGTATAAATGACAATGGGTTTTACTATAGACACTTTTCGTACGGGGAAAGATCTATCCCCGGATACCAAGCGGCGAGAAGGGAGAGCGTTTCGAGCGTATAATACGGATGTCCGGGCATGGGCCAACCAAAAACTGATCGGACGCGTGGAGTGGTCTTTGCCCAAAAAGCGTGCGTGAACTTGGTTTCCAGTCCGCGTTCACCGATATGGCGTGTCATCCAGTCGCTTGATGCTGCCGAGCAGACCGTAAATCCCCACGTCGCCCGTCGGTTGCGTTTGTTTCGGAAGGGGATGGCGGCGTGCACGCCGTATGAAGACCGTAACAGCACGCTGCCGGCTTTACCTTTCGCAGGGACCGGTGGAGCGAATTCCGGAATCTCCCGAATGTCTTTAATCGCGCACCAATGGCTAAAGATGCCCTCCTCTATGAGTCGCGGTATCAATCCGGGAATCTGCTTATGCGAACCGGGGATGAGCTGCATGGGAACGTTATCATCGTCAATGTCGTGGAGAAACGCACCCGCAATCAAATAGGCATTGAAATGTGAATCCTGTGTGTGCGGCAGATAGCAGGCTGTATGATGGTCGGTATGGTAGCCCTGCCAGGAGTGTTCGATGCCGAACCCTCCGGGAACGGTGTCGGTTGGACCTGATCGCAGGAACAATCCGCCAAAAAGAAATCGTGTTTGGTCTGTACCTAGGATTGCTTCCATCAAGTCGAGCAGGTAGTCATTTTCGATTAAGCCGTCTAGCGGATCTTTGCCGCACGGAAACTGATGTCCGTACGCCGTCTCTAGGGGTGCGTACTCACCCTCCCTGTCTGACTTTGCCAGGTATTCCTCGAAACTCATTCCGTAGAACAGGTTCTCCATCTCCCGACAGGCGGATTCCGCGCGCTCCGGATCAAAAACGTCGGGCACGACGACATAGCCGTCACGCTCAAACGTATCCATGTAGGTCTGAATTGCGGTCATTGGTTTTTCCTCCCGTAAAGTAATAATTGGTAAAGCCTCGACCTTTTTCTCATTCAATTTGGCGGAGGCCTTTACGAAAATTTATCTGCCCAGATAGGATGCCCCTGACCACAGGAGCACCGTGCCATCTGCACCACCACTTGCAAGCGTGCCCCCATCCGGGCTGAATGCTACGCTAGTGACCCTTCCCGTATGCCCTCTGAGAGTCAGTTTGGGAGCTCCCGTGGCCGCATCCCACAAACGGATGGTATTGTCGGTATTCCCGCCGGCGATAGTCCTCCCATCAGGACTGAACGTTACGCTAGCAAACCATCTTCTTTCCTCTTTGAGAATCTGCTTGTGGATGCCTGTGACTGAATCCCGCAAGTGAATCTCATCCCGACACACGCTAGCAAGCGTCTCGCCATCGGGACTGAAGGCTAGACTAGAAACCGTACTTGTATAGCCGGTGAATACTCGCTTGTAATTTCCCGAGACGGCATCCCATAGCCGAATAGTCTTATCATAACCTCCACTGGCGAGCGTTTTGGAGTCTGGACTAAACGCGATACTGGCCGCGTTCCCTTTGTGCCCATTGAGGATTTGCAATAGCTCGCCCGATACCGAATTCCATAGTCGGATACTTCGGTCCATCATGTGTGTACTAGCAAGAATCTGGCCATTGGGACTGAATGCTACATAGGTGGTGTCCAGCCAATGTGCTCCTAGATTCAGTTTATGTTCGCCCGAGACCGCATCCCACAACCGTACAGTACCATCCCCACTCCGGCTCCCACTGGCGATTGTCCTTCCATCGGGGCTGAACGCTACGCTCGTTACATTCTGCGTATGTCCTTCTAGAGTCAGTCTATGTTCGCCTGTGACTGCATCCCACAATCGTACAGTACTGTCCCAGCCTCCGCCACTGGCACTGGCAAGCGTTCCGCCGTCTGGACTAAACGCTACGCTAGTTACGTGACTCGAATGTCCTACGATATTCTGCTTGTATGCGCCTGTGGCCACGTCCCACAGCAGAATGATGTCTTCCTGGTTTAAGCTGGCAATCATCGCACCATCGGGGCTGAATGCTACGCGAGAAATCTGGCTCGTGCTCCCATTAAAAGTCTGTTTGTGTCGGCCGGTGATCACATCCCACAACCGGATTGTAGTGTCCCGACTTCCACTTACAATCGTGCCGCCATCGGGGCTAAACTCGACACTAGTAACCGCGAATTTATGACCTGTGAGCGTGTGTGTGTGTTCACCTGCGATCGCATCCCACAGTCGGATTGTATTGTCGTTACTTCCACTCGCGATCGTCCCGCCATCAGGACTAAACGCTACGCTATTCACTGCGAATGTATGCCCTTCAAGGGTTCGCTTGTGTTCCCCTGAGACTGCATTCCATAAACGGATGGTAGTTTCCCAATCTTCGACGCCATGCGTCTCTCCACTGGCACTGGCAAGCGTCCCGCCATCTGGACTGAACACTATGCTAGTGACTCTATTCATATGTCCTTCAAGAGTCTGCTTGTGCGTGTCTGAGACCACATCCCACAACCGGATTGCATAGGTGGGCCAATTTCCAGCAACGGCAAGAGTCCTGCCATCGGGACTTATCGCTACGCAATCGCCAGACACTTTAAGCGTGCGCTTGTGTGCACCTGTGACCGCATCCCACAGTCGGACAGTACCATCCCCACTTCCACTGTAAAGTGTAAATCCATCCGAACTAAAGGCTACGCTTTCGACCCAAGATGTGCGCACCGTGAGTAAATCAATCTCTGCACCGTTGTGCGCATTGTAGATCCAGATGCCGATAGAACTTGCGACTGCGAGCCGCTCGCCGTCTGGCGAATACGCAACATCAGATATACTGCCCTTACCGAGACGCGCCGTGGCTCCTTCTGGTAACCCCCATCGGGCGTAATCCTGAGCGTAAACGCTCTGTGGCAATAGGACTGAAATGAGCAGAAGGCTAAGCTTGCAAAATAGGCGGACTTTCATCTGGTTGTATTCCATAGGATTCATGTAGGCTAGTTTGTAGGTGGTCGAGGAAATCCGTACCATAAGTCAGAATCGATCAATATTGGGGTTGTCCATCACTACACCGGTTTCACGCCGCTCAGACGCCTCCTCCTGCACCTGTTGGCTCCACGCCTCGAATTCCGGAGTCATCGCGCTGTCGTGGAGCGTCGCTCGGATGCTATAGGGGACATAGTTTCCTAAATGCCACATCGAACTTCGATACAGGGCAAAATCACCTGCTTCAAGGTGCAGTTGGAGGAAGCCGGGCATACTTCGACAGTATTCCAAACAGATCTGCTCACGTTCCTCTGTATTCTTGTTCTTCAGATTTGGACCACTAATAGGGCGATCTGGGAACCGCTTCATTTCGCATGCGAGGTCGTGCCGGGAGTGGCTGCCAGGTACGAACCACGTGCAGCTATCGTTGTACAGCGCACAGTTTATTTGATTGAAGAGGTTCATGTCTTTGTATCGTTCATTCCATCGTTCCAGCTTTAAACCTCGCAGGTTGTCACGCCAATCACGGTGCCACGGTGTACAGTAAGGTTGTTCCGCAGGCTCAATAAGGATTCCGAGATGGTTTCTGTTGCCGTGTCGATGACGCGGAGATAACAACGTGGCGATTGCCTTCACAAGATCCGGCAGTTCGGCATAATCACTGAAAGGTTTTTGATCGATATCGAAGTTACCGACTGGCTGCAAGCGTTGCGCTTGCGGTCCGAGTCGTTCACGGGCGATTTTTCTCGCGGAATGGCTCGCTTGTCGCAGATCTCGAATCATGGATGGGGGAAGAATTTTGCGAAATACCGTGTATCCCAACATATGAAAATCTTCAATGTGTTGGTCGGTGAGTTGAAATCCCATTTTTTTTCGCTAGTTGTTATCAAATGACATTTATCCGAGGCGCGTCTGTAATTCGCCGAGAAAGACCGAATTGTACGGGCGACGTAAGATCTCTATCGCATTCGCTATTCGCTCATTTGATCCTCGCCCCTACGATATAGGGTATCGTAACACATCGGTTATTTGCGATTATACCAAATCGCCTTGTCGTGTATCAGAGCAAAGACTCTGCTAGCCGCCCGAATACACCGTTTGAGACAATCCCTTCAGGACATCAATCCCGTCAATTGTGTGGATGCGTATGGATTTGATTTGATGCGCTTCGTGATCCCAGTTGAGCTGCTCTTCCTTGTGCCCCATACGGCGCAGCCAAGCCCAAAGCTCCGGATTGATTTGCGCAAAATCCGCATCCCAGTAGGCGAAGTATTCAACTCCTGCGTCATTGGCGGCGGATAACCAGTGCCCCCTTCGTTCTTCGCCAAGCGTGCGCATGTACTCGCCATCACCCAAAGTGAACTTGCAGTTATGCGCTTTGCCGAGCGAAATGTAATCGGTGTCGATGCCGTATATTCCACGTTCGGGATCATTGCCTCGAGAGACAACACTATCCAACAGCCCCGCCTTTATCCACGCTTGAATATCGAGTCCTTCGTCAATAGGGTGTTTTCCGAGCCAAACGTTTTGGTCATGCGGCCAAGCCCAGACTGACAATTCCAGTCGTTTGCCCTTCTCGGCGCCTACCTCATCAAGCGTCTGACGCACCTTGTACATAAAGTCCGTCATGATGCCGGCGCGAATCTCAAGTAAGCGCGGATCCGTGGGATCCACTTGACGGGCATCCTCGCCATACTTGCTAGTAAAGGCATCTAGTATCGGTTGCTCATAAGAGAGAAAGCGAGGACCACGGGTATAGCAGAGATTGACGCCATCAGCGTCAATCAGGGTTGTTGCCTCTCGAATGAGATCTAGCATCAGTTGCTGCACCTCGGGGAAAGCGTAGCTGGCTTTTTCAATCACCGTGCCGTCTCGGAGCACTTGACGGTATTCGGGATGCTCCGAGGCAAAATCGCCCCTATCGGGTTTCCGCGGAAGATTTCCGAGGATGCCCATGCGAAACATCAAATCGAACTTGATGCCATTGCCCATGCTATGAACGTGATCGGCAGCCAACTGCTGGGGGATGAGTCCGTCGACAGCCAAAGTTCTGAGCGTGTTCAACGTCTGTTTTTCGCCTTGATGCCTAGACGTGATGCCGCGGTCGCGATCGCTATAAGCCTGATCGAGAAGATTCGGCCATGCGCCTTCTGCCCGATATTGCGCCCCTTTAACCGAAGTGGGAAAGTTGGTGAGTGCGCCGTAACAGACCGCCCAGAAGATTCTCCCCACGTCGGAATTGCGATAAGGTTCGACAAGAGAGAGTATGTCATTGGGGCTACTGAACTCGCACAGGTGAAGATAGCTGGCTCCATCAATGCTGACAGCCAATTTTCGCGTGTTTGTGTCCGCACGATCCTTGATGACTCGGTCAACCTCTTCGGCGCTCATGGGGGCCAACTTGACATACGCAAAGAACATCTGTTTGCCCAAGATACCGTTTGACTTGCCGATAACGAGGTTTTGACCGGTAAGCTCCACGTAGTCAAAAAACGCTTCGCGCAGGAAGGTGGAATCCTGTCTATCGGTGCTCACGTCTTCATGAAAAATACGAAAAGCCGGTTGGTCGCTTAACTTGACCTTTATGATTGGGTCGTCATCGTACAGATGAGAGGGATTCCAGTAGCCTATGTAGACCTTGTGCCAGCCGGTAGCATCTAGCGGTATGGTCAGATTGGGAGCATTGATGATGGAAAGCGCCCCGACCATAGTGCCATTGAGTTCTTCCGTTTCATAGGTTATCAGTTGCCATTTGCCCTGCTCCATTCTATCCGAGAGGGCGTGTTCGGGCTGACAGGTGTCCATTTGGGTGACGTAGCGGGCATTTGGTGTGTCAATTGACTCGGAAGCCATAGCGCTGTTTACCTCCGCTCCCATAATGAGACTTGATATCAAGAACAAACTGGCTACGATTGCGACATGAAAAGTGGAATCCCTTACAGAAGACTGACGACTGTTAGACGGATTCATCTTGTGACTATTCGGTGCATTCTAACCCACATCGTCCACATTGATGGTAATTGGCGCTGGCCAAGATGTCGGAAACGCCGCAGCCTTCTCTGGGGGTATTTCGAGGTGGTACGTAGGTTGTATTGTGTTGACATTATAGGTATGCCCTGAATGTATGTCAACAGCCTTCTCGTCGCCATAGAGCGCAAACGCTCCAAATTCTGGACGTGGCACGCGGGAAGATTGTCTGAATGGGATCTCTATCGCACTCACTTTCCGTTCGCTTGATCCGATTAAACGATTACACAGATTACACGGATAAAAGCAATCGTAAGCGTTGAGTGGGAGCAGGCAATTAAAATTGTTGAAACCTTATGACGGGCAATGAATTGTGCTATTACGAACCGGCAAGATGGGTTACTTGCCGGGAAGAGGGCGGACATAGTCCAAAGTGTAACGGCTGCCTACAACATAGCAGTGGTACTTTGGTCGGACACAGAACAAACCTCCGTCCGCTGTTTCTCCCGGCTTTAGCTGAGTTACTTTCGGAATTGTGTAAACGGTGAAGATTGTGCCATCGCCGAGCCCAATTGAAGGGGGGCCGCACGGTGAAATCCAGGGACCGGGAATCAAGTCGTCTCTCAAGATTTTTTCAATCTCAAAATCGTAAGTTTCCCCTTCATCGTAACTCAGACAAGCTCGTATTCCGCCGGGAAACGAACGATGGCAATAGGTACAAAGTATCCCTCCGTCCCGTAGTTTAAGCAGTAGGAGCGGTTGACCCAGTATGGGCGTGCGCTCAGCCGCACTCCACGTCAAGCCGCCATCGTTGGAATTTGTCGAGTAGATATAACCCCCGCCAACATCGCATCTCATCATCATGTGCACTCTACCGCTAGGGAAAGCCACCATTGATGTTTCAGTCAAGGACAATTCCGGGCTGGCAGGTATCCTGACTGTATGCCAATTCTTACCGTGGTCGGTTGAACGAAGTACGTAAACCGACCGCATCGGCTCATGAAGCTCGCAACCGTAAAAGAATTCGAGTCTGGTCCCGTCGGACAACTCAAGGCTGCCATTAGGAACGGGGCCATGTCCGAAAACCGGCAACCCCCGAATGTCCGCGTCGCTCCACGTCCTCCCACGGTCTGTAGAATACCGTGCCTTTATCGCTCGTGCGTGAACTGCAGCTTGCCCTTCGGGAATGGTCGGATGCTCGTCGAAAACGGAATATCCTTTTGCCTTGAGTTCGGCTGCCATTGAGTCGGGGTAGATTAGCCAACCCGACGGTCCGCTGCCAAGGGTTGTATCATACAAATGCCCGAGTCCGGCAGCCTCCAATCTCCGTTTTCTTTCCTGATCTTCCTCGTCCGTGAGAGCGGAGCATGTGGACACATCGACCATTTCGTCATCAGATGAGGTCGTTGACTCACCGGCAAATCGTTCGTTGGGAGTCTCCTTCCAAGTCAAGCCGCCATCAATCGAAGACAGTGTGACTGTGTCGCTCTCTTCCGCATACCAATCATCGTAATAGATATCTTCCGGGTGTGAAATACACTGGATGAGAATTTCGTCCCCAATGAGTTTGGGACCCCCAATCCACGGGGTTGACCACCCGGGACGATCATAGATTGTCACATCCCATTTCCATCCTCCGGGTATGTTTGCTTTATTTGGTCCTTTGCCCGAAGCTTCAGCCGCGGTTGAGGAGGTTTTTGGTCCGGGAGTATCGGTTTTGGCTTGTAGTAAGGATTGCGTTAAGAACAATACGGCTCCAGTCATGGCAGGTAGGCTCCTGTTATTGACAGTTGCTAGAGTGGGTGGCCCCGTATCTCGTGGCACATTTCGGTCAATCCCCATTGCGCCTTTTATCCGGGGGTAATCGGGACATACAACGTTTGCCCGAAATCGACGCTAGATAGGCCTGTCGGTTATTTCGGGAAAGATTGTGCCGGTATACGGATGCTGTGCCGCGACTTCCTCATCCAATTCAACGCCTAAACCGGGTTTGTCGGAGGGTATGATGTAGCCGTCTTCCCATATGATGGGCTCTTTGAGAAGTTCGGCGTGAAATCCACCGAACGACTCGATACTTTCTTGGATAAGGAAATTGGGGCTGCATGTGCCGAGTTGAATGTTAGCTGCGGCTTCTATGGGACCACAGTAAAGGTGGGGGGCAATTTGCGCGTAATGCGCCTCCGCCATACCCGCAATCTTCTTTGCCTCCAGTATTCCCCCAACTCTTGCAAGAGCGGGTTGAAGAATCGCGGCGGCTTGCTTTTGGAGGAGTTCAACGTATTCGTATTTTGTAGTCAAGCGTTCACCGGAAGCCACCGGGATGCTGGTAGATTGCGCGACACGTGCCATTTCCGATCGGTTTTCAGGCGGCACCGGCTCCTCGAACCAGAGCGGGTCGAACGGCTCAAGTCGCTTGGCGAGACGAATCGCGCTGGACGTGGTCATTTGTCCGTGAGTGCCAATGAGCAGGTCGCACCTGTTTCCGACCGCCTCGCGAATGTTCTTTGTGACAAGCTCGGCGTTGTCCAGCACTTCTAGAGAAAGCTGTCGCGGATCAAAGGCAGACATACCCCAAACGGGGTCAAACTTGACGGCGGTAAAGCCTTGTTTAACGTAGGCGGCGGCGCGTTTTGGCGCAAGCTCCGGATCGCTGTGCAAGTTGGTTGGTATTCTATGGTCGTGAACGTTGTCAGTGCGAGTTGCTTCGTCGGAGACGGCGTACAGGTAGGTATAGGAGCGGAGTTTTTCGTTAACCTGCCCGCCAAGCAGGTTATAGATGGGTTGGTTGAGGGCTTTGCCGATAATATCCCAACAGGCTATCTCAATTCCGCTAAGCACTCCTACCAAGGTTAGGTCGGGGTGTTGCGTGTACCCGCTGGAGTAAACTATCCGCCAGAGTTTTTCAATCTTAAATGGATCCCACCCTATGACGTATCGTTCTACAACGTCCTCAATGAGTTGGGAAACTTTGCCGGGTTGGAACGGCACACCGTACACCTCTCCGAAGCCATGCACGTTGTCATCGGTGGTCAGTTTCAAGAAGACAAAATAAGGACCGCCGCGGTGGGGAGGGGGATTGGCGACTACGTATGTCTTGAGATCTGCTATTTTCATAGTGAGAAACCGTGCGGGTTACGATTCTGTAGAATGAGTTGTATGGTCGGGATGGTTGAATTCCGCGTCCGGACACAGAGGAGCCCGGTTCATACACGTAACGTAAAGCTAGGCGGCATCTGCCATGTTGGCGACACGTTCACGAGAAAAGAGAAAACAGATGCCAAACGTCGGTTGCGTGTTAATTTGAGGATTTAATCTTGCCCCAGACAGTTGCCATTTTTCCCTTCGCGTCAACATGCTGCCCCACCACGATACCGTCGTTCATTATCCTGATGATTTCCTCCTGACTGAGTGCTCTTTCGAAAATAAAGGTTTCATCAAGTATGCCTCGCCAGCGACGTTCGCCGTCGAATACGGCTGTACCTATCCGGAAATTCTTCCTTGCAGGTCCAAACCTTTTTTCCGAACCGAGGTCTATGTGAAATCCGTTCCTCATTGGGCGGTCGGGTTCACCGTTCAAATACCAAGTACCATTCCTTCCTTTGCGGACGAACACTAGATGATTCCAATCGTCTGTATTGAGTCGAACGCCGTGCCGCGGATTGCCCAATCCCTGCCAAGCAAATACGCCACCGATGGCAATTCTATAGCGGTTAACATGATTTTCATACTGTAGGAGCGAGATCCCTGTGTGTGATTCTTCTTCATCTCGACCGGCGAGTAGATTTGCCCAAGTGCGCTGCGGCTTACCGGGTTTCATCCAGCATCCAATGCTGAAATCAACCGAGTCCATAGCCACGGGCTTATCAATGTCCACCCACGCCATGCGATCTACACCGTGAAACTGTAGGGCAGTGCCAAATCTTCCCTCGACCCAGTCAGGTTTGCCAGAAAGGAACACACCATCATGGCCCTTTCGGGCATAATCGTTTATTTTTTTACCGTTGCCCTCGTCAAAAAGCCAAATGGCAACCACGTCTCTCATGAACTGCGCGTGACTTACGCTAGGAAGAACTAAACTTGCGATGCGAAGGCTAATCCACAAAAGTATGAATCTAATGGCTATCGTCTTCATAGTTTTACTTGGCTGTATACCTCGGAAGAATCCGTGTGAATGATTAATGGTCAGAGAAACTGGATTCGAATGGGGGAACGAGGTTCCGCCCTAATTGAAAACACTTGGAATCAACGGGCTAAACAGCTATAAAAAATTACACAGTCTCCAACCGCGCGTCACGATACTACCGTCACTAAAAAGCAACGTTCTCCTCTGCATGTTACACTCGATCTTCAATGAATGCGTAGCAAAGAACGTGCGTCATAGCGAAAAAACAATCTTCGAGGTGACCCATGTGCGATGACGGGACGAGAAGCGGGATGCGGGCGAGATTCTTGAGTTTTCCACCTTCGGCGGTGGTGCACGCAATGGTGATCACGCCGCAGTCGTTGGCGTATTCAACGGCACTCAACACATTTTGGCTGTTGCCGCTGCCACTAATGGCGATGAGAACGTCGCCGGGGGTTGCCCAGTTCTTGAGTTGCTCTACAAATACCGAATCATAACTCACGTCGTTGGCGTAGGCGGTCACCGTAGCAACACTATCAGTCAGTCCAATCATCTTGATGCGAGGTGTCTGCTTGCCATAGGAACCGCCTTTCACGAGATCAACAACCATCTGTGAAGCGATGCTTGCGCTCCCGCCGTTGCCGCATGAATAGATGGTACTTCCTCGGTCGCGTGCATCTCGCAAGGTTTCAACCGCGCGCTGGACTTGGGAGGCATCGATTGCCCGAAGGACACCCGAAAGGGAATCAAGGTATTGGAAAGCAAATGACGGTTTATCCATTCTGTTATTCCTTTTGCTGTTGAATCCAAAGACTTAGTCGGTCCGGTAACTGCTCTGAGCGTGCGACGCCCGTTGTAGCGAGTTGTTGGATGGTAATCGATGCGACGAGGTGGGCGATGACCGTGGATTCGGCGAGGGAAGCGCCGGCGGCAAGAGCAAGAGTGGCTCCGGCATTAAAACTATCTCCTGCCCCGGTGGCATCAATTTCGCTGTCTATTTGTACAGATGGCACCCACATCCATTCGGGATCGCTAATTAAGACGCCCTTGTCGCCGCATGTGACGACGACCGGTGCGCCGTTTTTCTGCCGGAGTATTCGTGCTTCATCATATACTTGGCCTAAGTCAACCGCTGTTCCCGGCGGAGGCTGTTTCATGCCGAGCACTTCGTATTCATTCGATTTTAGTGTCATGTGTCGGAAGTTGTGGACACGCTCTCGGCTATCCACCCAGAAGACAACTCCCGGAAAGCGTTTAGCGCGCTCAATGGCGGCGTCACGAATGGCGGGAGAAAGCACGCCGCCGACGGCCTCCTCAACCTGGTCCAATATGATTACGGCATCAAGCTCCGGTAGAAGGGTATCAAGCGCCTCGACAAGCTGCACTTCCAGCTCCGGAGACATGGGATCGCGGTTTTTTGTGTCGTAGCGGCATATTTCTCCGGCTAAACCCGGGATCGAGTTATTTCTCGGCTTGAGGTATGTGGGGGTGTTGTGCGAAGGCGACCTGATTAAATAATCGGTGGTACAGTTGCGTGCAGCCAGTCCGCGCCGCAATTCAAAGGCTTCGCCGTCATCGCCTGTGATGCCGATAGCGTGGAGTACCCCCGGTTTCAGCGCGGCCAAGTTATTGACAACCGTTCCGGCGGCGCCCGGACTGCAGCGGATGCGAACAACCTGATGAGCCTCCTTGCCGGTTTCGACGCTGGTTTCAACAAGCGCCGGATCAGTGTCCAAGTATTTATCCAGAAAGAAGTCGCCTAGCACCGCAATACGACAACTCTCGAAACGTTTGATGAGTTGATGAAGTCGAACTTGAGAAAGTAAGGCGCTACTCAAGTCTTGTCCTCCGTTGTGAGTTGCTGCAACAGAGCGAGTAGGAAATCTCGATTGTCCGCTTGAAGATATTGCATTCTCCCGCCCATTCTGCTAAATGTCTTATTGTATCTCAAATAGTAGGCGGGATTTTCTTCCGGCGGCTCACCTTGTGACCAATCCCAATCCGACTCGGCAAGATCGTTCACCAAAATGAAATGGTCGTCAATGTGTCCGCCGTTCCGGATAGCTAGATTCTGCGCCATTGAGAGCGATTTCTCGAAAATCATTGGACTCATAATTGCCGAGCCGACAGATATATAGACGCCACCATTCAAACGGCTGACGCTTTCGGCGAAGGTCAGAAAATCGCGTTGAGCGGTTCTCCCTAGACTAGCACAGCAATTCATCGGATGGTTATAGATGATGTCGTGTCCAATCATGGGGTGACCGGTGAATGGGATGCCGTGACGGAAGGCGCCTGCTTGAATACTGAATTTTTTCCACGGATGGGGAATGTTTAACGCACCGCTCGAAAGGTCAAATTTCTGCAGTACTCCAAGCAGATCGGCAGCACCGGCTACCGCCTCGGGCTGTTGGGCAATCTCGCCCCGGACAAAACTCTCCAATTCGTCAGCTGCCGGAATGGATAACCCCTCGTTCTGAATCAGGGCACCGACTGATTCTCCATATCCCTTGCCTTCATAAGCGCCAACGTTGAGCGCAAGGTTGATATAGAATCCGGTTTCTTCCCAGTTGCCGAATAGCCCCTGCTGCACCATCAGTGCTACATCTTCGCAACTCTTGCCTTGAAATGCAAACTCCCAGTCGTGGATAATCCCGGCGCCGTTGGTCGCCAAATGGGTGACCCATCCGCCCTCTATCAGACGCAAGAAAACGGGTGCGAGTCCATTTTTGATGGCATGGGCACCGAAGGCAATTATCACCGGACGATCTTGTCGTCGAGCCTCCCTTACACGCTCCCCGCATTCGCTAATCAACGATTGAGCAGTTGTATCCAACTGCTTCGGTTCAGCATCGGCAGGGACATGGTCGCGCACGATGTGCTTCTTGTTTATCCTCGCTGAAAGCGGCTGCATGCGAACAGCAAAGCGATCCAATTGGGGAAAAGGCATGTGGAAAAACAGTGGTCAGCGGTTAGCGCTCTGCGAAGTTGAACACCTAAGGTATTCCGGGTTTAAAGTCGTGTGTTTTCGTCCGAACGCGGGTTGAATTGAGCTCCTACAAGACGATTAGTCGAATACAATTACAGTACGTGCGACCTTCCCTTGGTTCATGTCATCAAATGCCTCGTTGATTTCGTCCAGCGGTCGGTAGCGTGAAATTAATTCGTCGAGTTTAATTTTCCCTTGGTTGTAGAGGTCAAGCAGCCAGAGAAAATCGACCCGAGCCCGCGCAGCACCGTGCCAGCCTCCCATCAGGGTGCGGTCTAGTAGTAGGTGCAAGCCGTTAACAGAAACATCTTGACCTGTTGGCTGCACGCCAACCACTACGGCGGTCCCGGTTGTGCGAACCGAGTCGATAGCCTGTCGAACTAAGACGGGGAAGCCGACGACTTCAAAGGCGTAGTCTGCGCCACCGCCCGTTATCTCCTTGATTCTCTGGACGGGGTCCTCGTTGGCAGCATTGACAAAATGAGTAGCACCGAATTGCTCAGCCAACTCCAACTTGTACGGGACTTTGTCAATGGCGATAATTTTGCCGGCAGACGCTAAGACACCGCCTTGAATAACATTGAGTCCAACGCCGCCGCAACCGAATACCGCCATCGTGGCTCCCGCTTCGACTTTCGCCCTGTTTACAACCGCCCCGATGCCGGTAATGACTGCGCAACTGATCAGACATGTCTTTTCTAGCGGAGTATCGCTTGGAACTTTGACACAAGCATTCGCCGGGACTATGGTCTGTTCCACAAACGTCGGCCTGATGTGGTAGACCGGTTGCCCATCCTTCTTCATGCGACTGATGAGTACATCAGGATGTGTTTCGCAGAGTGCGGGGCTTCCCTGGCTACAGTTTCGGCAGTAACCGCACATTGCGTCAAGAGAGAGAATGACCTTGTCGCCTGGGGCGAGGTTGGAGACACCTGGACCGGTTTCTGCGACCACGCCTGCGCCTTCGTGTCCCATGACCCATGGTGATAGATCGCGTTTGACGTGGCCATCCACGTAGTGGTAATCGCTGTGGCAAACACCTGCACCCACGATATCGATTAGGACTTCGCCTGTCCGCGGCGCTTCAATTTCGAGCTCCTCAATGGATACGGGAACATTGGGTTGGTAAAACACTGCTGCTTTCATGGCTTCCTCCGAGTTGTGTATTGGTGGACGTTTTCTATCAACTTTACTGCTCGCTGGAGCATATGTTCAAAAGTGATCGCGATTATCTATCCTCTTATGTGTTACCTTCAGGCTAGGCGGAACGAGGTCGCACCGAGGTACCAAATTAACGGGAGGGCCAAAGGTATTCGACCAAGTCTTCGTGATGGCGAAAATCTGGGACAATTAAATCGGCTCCGACCCCGATTAGCCGCTCTCGCTTCCAGACATCGGGTTTGCCGCTACGTCCGGCTTCATCGCTTGCAACACCCACCGCCGTGCCTCCCGCCTCTTTCACATTCAAGATTTCGACGTAGCCGTCGCCAAAACCCACGAGCTTGGATGGCACGACATCCTCATTGTTGAGGATGTTACGAATGACTTGCGCTTTTGAAAATGACCGATAGTCATCAATGGCGCCATAAATATTTTGCCCGAAGTAAGAGGCGATTTCCAACAACTCGGCTTCCTCGCGCACATAGTGTTCGTCCGTACCGCTTGCGAGATACATTTTTACGCCCTTCTGTTCGAGAGCGTTAAGCAAATCCAAACTTCCGGGGACAAGCATATCAGCAGGCGTATTTCGACCAGTCCGGAGACCTTTTCGCCGCGAATTTATGCGCTTCATCAAGTGGTCGTGATATTCGTGTTTGTACTCAAGAGGATCCGCCGGATTTCCACCACGAAGCGCTACTTCCTCCTTCAATCGAATCATTTGATAGATAGTTTGCTTGCCCGTAAGCTCGGTCACAAATTTGTAGACAAGGCTGTGCAATTGATCTAGCGATTCCTGGGTTCCCGTTTCAAGAAGAATGTCAAGCATCATCGGGATCATCACGTCCATCCACCCCTGGCGTATGAGGCTCAACGTGCCATCGAAGTCGAACAAGGCATATTCGGGGCAACTGGCGAACTCAACCGAACGAACTATCTCAATCGGGCTTTCGTGTAGAAACCGAATCGGCTCGGTGTCAGCGACAATTCGCGCGTAGTCGGCTTCAATATTGTCGTTAATATTGTTTTGTTGAGTCATTACAGGAATAACGGGTAAGACACTGATGTGTGGAACGGGAATTGTCAGCCACGTGCGGGTTCGTCCATTTTTTCCCGCGCCTGACGCGACATTTCGGCAAGGTGTCCATCGTTTGCCATCACTTGTTCAAGATGTCGCATACGCTCGGGGCCAGCGGTGTTCACCATTTTCTTTCCAAAGGCGCGTTCGATCCAGAAACGGGCGCCGCCGCTAATATAGTTCCGCAGGTCCGGCAGGCGGTCTTCAGGGTACCGTTGACACAGATTCATAGTGAACATCCGGCGACGAACCCCACCACCGAATGCTGAATGTTTGCAATTATGATTGAAGAGGACAACATCTCCCGGTTGAGTGTTAAAGATAGTGGCCGGCACATCACGTCCGTGCACACCCCATAGGTCCTGGCTGTTCCTGATTTGTCCACTAAGGCCCTCTGCATAGTGGTCACCCAATCGGTGACTTCCGGGGATAACTCGTAAGGAGCCAGTGTCGCCAGTCAGAGCGTCAAGGTAGAATGCGATCTTGATGTGCATTGGGTCACTGGAACCATGTCCACCGTCAGAGTGCCAGCCTGTATCACCGACATAAAAGTTCCCATCGCTTCCCATATAGTTGAAATCGTCGCCCAGCAATGTTGTGGCGATGGTAAGAATGCGCTGGTCATCAAGCAGCGTGCAGAGCACTTCGCTTTGATCAATGAAGGGTACAATACATGAACGGGCTTTGCCTTCATGCGGCTTGCCATCGTGTCCATCACCGCGCTCCGCCCAAACCCCCTCGAACTCTCGCTGGATTTCTTCTATTCGGTCGGCAACTAGCCCGGGGAGACTAAGATATCCGAAAACGTCAAAAAAGTTAATTTGGTGTTCCGTGAGTTTATAACCTTGGTTTGCCATTTGCCCATCCTCTGATATTCTTTTCCTGATGAGATATCCATGCCGTTTGAAGTTTGGACCTTCTCAGCAAAAATAGGCACAACTCTCAAATAACGCAACCAAAATTATAGCACATTTGCAGAACAGGTGAAAGAAAAATGCGAGGTTGGTGGCCGTAGTGATTATCCGGTTTTACGGCGGGCAATTGCGGGTAGATTACTTTGTAATACATAACCACGTGCAGTGGGGACGACCCTACAAGGGTGGGAAAACTTCAGGGCGCCCTCAAGGGACGCCTCTACAACGCACGGGCATGTACGGGAGGTTGTGCCGATACTCTAATACGACTTCCAAATCTAAATGTTACACACAATCCAATCGAAGCCGGGTATGGATTGAACGATATCGGATTGAGCCTTGAGGTGAAGCAAACCTTCAATCAAGGTCAATTCTAAGTGTGTCATATCTTTGAAGATTAGGTTGGGGAGGTATTTCCCCCGCAGTTCGTCCCAGACATGTTCAACCGGATTGAGTTGCGGGCAGTAGGGAGGTAACGTTTCGACCATCATCTGCTCCGGGATTACCAAAGCGGATTTACTATGGCTTGGTGTTTGGTCGTATATCATTAAAATGAATTTATCGGGATGTCATTGGGACACTTCAGCGAGGAAAAGGTTCATTGAATAACTGTCCATATTAGGCAGAATCAGAAAGTCGCACACCCCATCAACTGGACTGACCGCCTCATACGCATAGGTATATTCTCTAACGGTATGTTTCAAAACCACGAGGCGAATCTCTTTTGGGGCCCAACACTTTTTCGGCTCGTTGATTCGACCCAAGCGCGCCTCGTCCTGGAGCATGACTCGCAGAGGCAACCCTTTTTGCTTTGCTTCCCTTTGGGCTTGGTGGATAAGTGTGGGGAATTTTTTTAAAGTATCGGCGGCTTGCTAATCACGTTTCGGATGTTGTGGCCTCGGAACTACCTTTCGCCACTGATGTCGGTGCAAAAGCGCGTAAACCGTCGATTTTCCCACGGATTTTCCGACTTTCTCTTCGTAGACTATACTTTAATACTTCGGCAGAATTTTGCGTGACAAATTAAAAGGAGAGAAGTTATCATACCTCTAATTGACCAAAAAAGATTGGAGGTATAAAGGACAAACGGCAATTTATTTCCGTGAAATTACCCTATCAGCCCGCAACTTCATGACACTCTGTTTCCCGTTACTGTTAGCACAGCCAGCCCCAATAGGTTTGCCCGCAATTCCCGCAACGTCAAACGTGACTTCCTGCAACGCCTGTGGTATAATGTAGAATGAGTGCTTATTTCGTTGGATAAGCAAAGACTCGAAAACCGGATTAGTTAATCCCTAACCAACGACTTTAGTTCCAACTGACTCAATTAACTTTCGCGGTAACTGTTTAGTTTATTGGTCTCTAGTGCGAACGCATGGCAATTGCTCATGATCTCAGGCGTGTATGACCTAACGAATGTTCTCCTTATTATTGCAAAGGAATCCCTAGTGCCATTGGCCACGCTGCCATTTATCGTAGATATTCACATGCCGCTCCGCTGGAGCGGAAGAAACCAATACCTCTTGGCTACAGACATAGCACTCCTCTGGAGTGCAGGACATATCAAAACGTAGCTACAGAAGCATAATGCTGCTACTAGGGTTTCGCTCCAGCGGAGCGACATGTCGATAGTAAGCAGATGTATAACCATCTTGCGCTCCAGCGGAGCGCTATGTTAA
The DNA here is from genome assembly GCA_965197465.1 of Candidatus Poribacteria bacterium. Classification (GTDB taxonomy): domain Bacteria; phylum Poribacteria; class WGA-4E; order WGA-4E; family JAJDTR01; genus JAJDTR01. The sequence goes on from OZ240209.1 coordinate 302,781, forward strand.
GCTGTCTCGTGAATTACGATTATCCAAACACCAATCTTTGGATGAGACTAGGTGTAGTATTCCGGGGTACATATTGCGCGCGCTCCAATTCTGAAGCAAAGCGACCACTTGTCCAGGGGTTTTCGATTATCAAATCGAAGATGGAGCCCGCATTCATTGTCCATCAGTGCTTGTTGGGTTCACACTAAACACTTACCTTTCGCGAAACATCTGTGTTACGCTAGCTTAGAGGAGAATGTCTATGGCAGATGAATCTACCGCAGGGGAAAGCGGGGCTGACAAGAAAGACAATTCTGTGGTGCCCACTGACTTTATCCGACAAATCGTCGAGGAGGATTTGAGAACAAATAAATACCACGGGCGAGTGCACACGCGATTCCCGCCGGAGCCAAACGGTTATATACACCTTGGCAGCGCCAAAGCCATCTGTATCAATTTCGGTATAGCGGAAGACTACGCAGGACTCTACAATCTTCGATTTGATGACACCAATCCAACCAAGGAAGATGTCGAATATGTAGAGTCGATTAAAGAAGACATTCGATGGCTCGGGTTCGATTGGGAAGATCGCGAGTTCTATGCGTCAGATTACTTCGAGCAACTCTACCAGTATGCCGTGCAGTTAATCAGGAAGGGCGTAGCGTATGTTTGTGATTTGTCCGCGGAAGAGATGAGCTACGGCAAATACCGGGGAACATTGACTGAGTCAGGCGTCGACAGTCCGTTTCGTAATCGGTCCGTCGAAGAAAACCTCGACCTATTTGAGCGCATGAGGAAAGGCGAATTTGAGGAGGGGTCTCGCACGCTTCGCGCAAAGATTGACATGGCATCCCCTAACTTGGTTATGCGTGATCCTGTTATGTATCGCATTCTCTACGCGACGCATCATAACACGGGCGACAAGTGGTGTATCTACCCGATGTACGACTTCACCCACTGTATTTCAGACTCTATCGAAGGCATTACGCATTCTCTGTGCTCTCTTGAGTTTGAAATCAATCGTCCTTTATACGACTGGTTCCTCGATCAGTTGGATATCTATCATCCTCAGCAGATTGAATTTGCGAAACTATATCTTACCCATACGGTACTCGGTAAACGAAAACTAATTCAGTTAGTGGAAGATGGATATGTTAACGGGTGGGATGATCCCCGGATGCCTACGTTGGCGGGCCTACGCCGAGGTGGCTGCACCCCGGAGGCTATCCGCGACTTCTGCAGACGGATTGGGATTGCGAAAGCCGATAACCTAGTCGAGATTTCATTGCTGGAATACTGCCTCCGTCAAGATCTCAATATACGCGCACAGCGAGTCATGGCGGTGTTAGACCCGCTTAAAGTCGTTATTGACAACTACCCGGAAGGAGAGGTCGAATTTCTAGAAGCTGAAAACAATCCGGAAGACGCAACGATGGGATCGCGTGAAATTCCCTTTTCGCGGGAACTTTATATTGAACGTGAGGACTTCATGGAAGATCCGCCGAGAAAGTTTTTCCGTCTCGCGTCGGGACGTGAAGTGCGTCTCAAACACGCCTATTACGTCAAATGCGAGCGTGTGGTTAAGGATGAAAACACCGGCGAAGTTGTCGAAGTCCACTGCACTTACGACCCAACGACGCGCGGCGGTTGGTCTGAAGACGGTCGCAAAGTCCGCGGCACGCTACATTGGGTCTCTGCTCCCCACGCAATTAAAGCTGAAGTGCGTTTATACGAACATCTTTTTACTAAGGAGAATCCTAACGAGGTGGAGGAAGGACGTGATTTCACTGACTATCTAAACCCCAATTCGTTGCAGATACTGGATTCAGCTAGAGTTGAGCCAAGCCTTGCTGACGCAAAACTAGGCAGCTACTACCAATTCCTTCGGAAAGGTTATTTCTGTGTAGATCCCGACTCTTCCAACAACAAGCCGGTATTCAATCAGACGGTAACACTTCGAGATACTTGGGCGAAGATTCAGAAAACACAGAAGCACACTTCATAAAATTAAGATTCTGGTGGTATAAGATACGTACATACAATACAAAGGGAGTTAATTTCGATTACTATGATGGAAGATTCACCAGTCCGGGTGCGATTCGCACCCTCGCCAACAGGGTTCCTCCACATTGGCTCAGCGAGAACGGCGCTATTCAACTGGCTCTTTGCAAAGCATCATGGCGGGACATTCATTCTACGGATTGATGACACCGACGAACAGCGATCGACCGAAGAATCAATGCGGGAAATTTACGACTCGCTAAAGTGGCTCGGTCTAGACTGGGATGAAGGTGCAACTGTTGGGGGACCACATGCGCCTTACGTTCAATCTGAGCGAAATGTGATTTACCAGAAATATGTGAAACAACTGTTGGATAACGGCAACGCCTATCGTTGTTACTGTACGCCGGAAGAATTGGCGGAGATGCGCGAACAGGCAAGGGCTGAAAAGCGAGATCAGACCTATACGGGCAAATGCCGTAACTTGACGCCCGCCGATTGTCAGAGATTGGAAGCAAAGGGACGCAGACGAGTCGTACGACTCAAAGTTCCTGAAGAGCCGATTACGGTGAAAGACTTGATTCTTGGCGACATTCGAATTGAAGCGGACGCACTCCAAGACGAAGTGATAGTGAAATCAAACGGATCTCCGTTATATAATTTGACATCAACGGTTGATGATTTGGAAATGCGGATTACGCACGTTATCCGAGGTGCAGATCACATCAACAATATGCCAAAGCAGGCTTTGATATGTCGAGCATTGGGCATGCAACCGCCTCAATTCGCGCATGTTCCGCTTGTACTCAATAGTGCAAAGGGCGAAAAACTCAGCAAGCGGCGTCACGGTGACCTTGTATCTGTGGGAAAGTACCGGCAGGATGGGTATCTTCCAGAGGCAGTAATTAACTTTTTGGTGCGGCTTGGCTGGTCTTATGATGATAAGACGGAGATCTTCTCAGTTAATGAGCTAGTAGAGAAATTTGACTTGGGGCGGGTTGGAAAGACCAACAGTGTCTTCGACATCAAGAAATTGCAGTGGTTAAATGGACACTACATCATGGACATGGATATCGCGGCACGAACCGATGCCGTGATTCCTTTCCTGCAGCGGGAGGGATTATTATTGAAGACTGACCTGACGCCAGCCCGCAGGGCTTGGCTAGAGAAAATTGTTGAATCGGTCGGGGATCGGCTAACGACATTGACGGACATCGTTGCACAGACGAGCTATTTCTTTGTCGACAGCTTTGAGTATGACCCAAAAGCGGTTAAGAAATGGTGGAAGAAGGATTCGGTGCTGAACATACTACAAGGCTTACGCGATGTGATGGCGCCCCTCAAGACGTTCAACCTTGAGGAGGTTGAATCCGCAATCTGGGAATATACAGACAATAACGGCGTCAAGCGAGTTCAAGCCATGCAGCCCATGCGAATCGCCCTTACCGGGATGTCTTTTGGACCAGGCCTATTTGAAATCATCGCCCTGTTAGGCAGAGAGAGGGTTCTCCAAAGACTAGACCGTGCGATTTGTCATGTGAATGGAGGTGCGTGATGGAACAGTGGATTCACCACACGATTCAAGGGCTGCCGTTGTATGCTCTTTTCATTATCATCGCCGTCACCCTCTACACCTTGAGCAAGGGTGCAGACTGGCTGGTTGAGGAAGCTGTTATTCTGTCCGTGCGCTGGGGCGTTCCCAAGGTGCTGATTGGTGCGACTATCGTCAGTTTGGGGACGACAACCCCCGAAGCCGCTGTCTCGGTTCTTGCGGCAGTCAAGGGTACGCCAGATCTCGCCTTGGGAAATGCGGTTGGTTCAATTATCTGTGACACAGGTCTAATACTTGGAACCGCCGCGCTAATAGCGCCTCTGCCGCTCAACCGAACGATTGTGAACCGTCAAGGTTGGTTGCAACTCAGTGCAGGTGTTCTTCTGGTTGTTTCCTGCCTTTTTGTCGGCACAGACGGGAGACATCTCCCGCAATTCATGGGTTTCGCGTTCTTGATACTCCTAGTCGCCTACCTCTGGCAGACAATTCGGTGGTCTCGAAATGCGAATCAAGATTCCGTCGCCGATGAGGTAGAATCATCCGAAAGTGATGCAAAAGCGTTCTTCGTGCTCATCAAGTTGGTGTTTGCCATTGCAGTCGTTGTGGCGTCCTCATGGATTCTTATACCCACCGCGAAAGAAACTGCCATACGACTTCACGTTCCCCCAAGTATTATCGCGGCGACGATTGTGGCGTTTGGGACCTCACTTCCCGAGCTTGTTACTGCGGTTACTGCCGCGAGAAGCGGGCACGGTGAATTAGCAGTCGGAAATGTCATTGGCGCCGACATTCTCAATGTGCTCTTTGTCGCCGGGGCATCAGCCGCTGTGACCGGAGGAGGGTTGGTAGCTTCGGACCACTTCTTCCGAATCCTTTTCCCGGCAATGCTGTTTATCTTGGTCGTCTTCCGCGTTGGCATCTTCACCTCCGGTGATACATTGAAACGTCCGTTTGGCGTTGTGTTGATTGCAACTTACCTTGCTGTGATGGTCGTGAGTTACGTGTTCCGAGCGCCATGACATCTGAACATGAGGCTATCCAGAAAACAGGGATGCCCGCGACGGTCGATTCTCTGCAGACGGATTTCGCTGCCCTTGGCGTTGAAGCGGGGATGGTGCTGTTGGTTCATTCCTCCCTGAGCGCCATGGGGTGGGTGTGTGGCGGACCAGTAGCCGTCATCATTGCCCTTCAGCACGTTTTGGGCTCCGCCGGAACGCTCGTGATGCCTGCCCACTCAACAGGCCTAAGCGATCCGGGACGATGGGAGAACCCGCCAGTCCCCGAGTCATGGTGGCGTATCATACGTGAGACGATGCCAGCCTACCGTCCGGATTTGACCCCGACTCCCTCAATGGGGATTATTGCTGAAACATTCCGAAAGCAAAACGGTGTCCTCCGCAGCGCGCACCCGCATGTTTCGTTCTGTGCGTTTGGTGCTCACGCAAAGGAGATCGCAAACTATCATTCCCTGGCATTTGGCATGGGCGAAGGATCTCCGCTTGCCAGAGTCTACGATATGGACGGCTATGTTCTTCTCTTCGGCGTGGGCCATGATCGCAATTCGTCTCTGCACCTCGCAGAATATCGGGCAACTTATCCAGCCAAACGCATCGTACAGGAAGGCGCGCCAATTTGCACGTCGGGTGTGAGGACCTGGACCACCTTCGACAATGTAGACTTGGACGCTTCTGATTTTGAGCGCATCGGCGACGCCTTTGTGAATTCCGATGCAGGAAACGCCGTTCACCAAGGGAGGGTTGGTCTAGCAGATTGCCAACTCATGCCACAGCGTGAGGTGGTGGATTTTGCTGTGGATTGGATTGAGGGGCATAGAACGGAATGAGCCTACGACGGATTCGGTGATGCAGTGAAAATCCCACCTGTCGTTCTCATCGGCGATGAATCGCAGGCAGGAACGTATGTCCTGCGGATTCACCTCAAAGAAGACTCCTCATTACAATTCGGTCGCTTCAAGAAAGGGAAACTGATTTCACTGCCCGCCGGTGAATACGCCTACGTCGGCTCCGCACTCTCAGAGAAAGGTGCGACTTCATTGGCGAGGCGGCTCGTCCGGCACGCCACGCGAAGTGGTGATAAACCTCCACACTGCATTCGAGGAAACATGTTGGAGCAATTCGCCGAGTGCGGCTTGGGAGATGGAAATCTGCTCCCGAAACAGGGAAAGACCTTGTTCTGGAATATTGATTTCTTCTTGGACCTGGATACGGCGGAGATTGTTAGTCTTTACATCATTCGCTCGCCTAAACGATTGGAAGATGGCCTCGCCAGGTGGCTGGAGCGGGATTCACACACGCAGGTCATCGAACGTGGTTTGGGTGCGAACGATGTCCCGGGCAACACACATCTGTTGCGTGTTCAAGCCGATGAGACGTGGTGGGCATTACTCGCGGCGACACTTACCAACATAACCGAAGACGGTTCATAATCGGACAGTAACGAATGCAGGAACGAAATCATGTTGACATCAGTCGTGACATTCAGATGCTAAATTCACACCATGGAAAATTGCGGGTAACAGAACAGTACAAGGCTGCCACAAACCTGAACGCGAGGATTAGCCTACACGATAAGTTTAGCACCAACAAATACGGGTGGCATAGATGGGTATTTGACCAACTTCTAGTTCCGTCTCTAGGTACAATACTTGAGTTGGGATGCGGTTCCGGATTGCTCTGGATAAATAATGCCGATCGGATTCCGCCAGAGTGGACTATTATCTTGAGTGACCTGTCAAGCGGAATGATTGATCAGACTAGGGGCAATCTTTCCAAGATCAAGCGTTCATTCACTTATGCTCAGGTTGACGCTCAGTTTATCGGTATCGTAGGCGAGAGTGTGGATGTTGTGATTGCCAATCACATGCTTTACCACGTGCCCGATTTACCAAGAGCCTTTTCCGAAATTCACCGCATTCTTCGACCAGATGGAAAATTGTACGCCGCCACCAACGGAAGTACAGGAGCCACCGGAATTCCAGAGTTGGTGAAACGAATCAAACCAAATGCTTACAACGAAATGCCGGCGCACGAGTCATTATTTCGCCTAGAAAACGGTGCTGAAGATTTGTCTAGGCAGTTCGTTGAGGTTGAAATCCTCAGTTATAAAGATTCACTCCTAATTACCGAGGCGGATCCATTGGTTCAATACGTAAAATCATTTATGCGCCTCAATGAGGATGAAATAGACCGGTTCCGCGCATTCGCAGAAGCAGAGATTTCCCGAGATTCGGCAATTCGAATACCAAAAAATACGGGCATGTTTGTGGCAAGAAAGTGATGAGTGATAAGACAACCTTTTCTTTACTGCAAGAAGCTTCGCCCACACCACCTAATGGTCTCGAAGAATTCCTTCTCGCCCTTGGCAAAGGCGAAAAGGGATTTGGAGGAACAGCGTTTACTGATGGGGAGTTATCTCTCGGAGAATATCTTGCACATCTGGTGAAGCAACTCAATCCTTCAAAAATTTCCCGAAATCGAGTACCTCAGACTACATTTTGGATACTCAACGAAGCGGATACCGTGGTTGGTATGTTGCGGATGCGACACTACCTGAATCAAAAACTGCTACATCGCGGCGGGCATATTGATATTACGTTCAACCACCAGAGCGTGGAAAGGGATACGGAAAAAATGCTCTTCGATTAGCGCTCATTGAACTGGCAAGATTGGGCGAAAAACATGCCCTTCTCACTGTTGATGCTGACAATTATTCGTCCATACGTGTAATCGAGTATAATGGAGGAAAGCTGGAGGACCAAAGAGTGGACGAAACCTCCGGGATCCTTTTCAATAGGTAATGGATTAATCTGGAGACGTAGAGTTGGGACATCATCGGACATGCCGTGTACGTGTACTTGCCGTTATGCGGCAAGCCTCATGGAGATTGCGCTGGCCTATGAACAACATGCACGATACCAATCGACATTACTGGAACAAAGCCGCTGAGTGGTGGGAGAGGCTTCGCGACAAGAACGAATTGTGGCAACGCTGCCCCAACGAGCCCGAGCTCGGCTTTGCAGGCGGCGCACTTCGACTGATTCGTGAGGTCGCCGGCAACATATCGGACAAGGACGTATGTATCGTTGGCAGTGGCGATAACTACGCTGCGTTTGCCCTCGCCGGAATGGGGGCAAATGTCACATCAATAGATATTTCCGAGCAGCAGCTAGAAGTGGCTTCTAAACGGGCGGATCAATTGGAGTTACCTATCACCTTTGTGCAGGCTGATGCTGCACACCTAGAACCTGTCGGAAACGCAGCGTTCGACTTGGTCTGTTCTTCTAACGGTTTCTTCGTTTGGATTGCGGACTTACGCGCGGTCTTCAATGAAATCTATCGTATCCTGCGTCCGGGGGGACATTACGTCTTCTATGATATTCATCCGTTCCAGCGGCCTTGGAAAGATCAGACCCGGCCGATTGAGGTTGAGAAGTCCTATTGGGAAACTGGCCCCATTGAGGATAAACAGCATGGCACATTTGAGTTCAAGTGGACTCTTGCGGACCTTCTCAACCCCCTGGCGACCTCGGGATTCATCTTGCGTCGCATTTTGGAGAGTCCTGCCGAGGACTCAAGATTCTGGCAAGACTATTCCTACCTGCCGGGGACTGACGAATGTCTGTTGGATTGGAATGAGAATCCCCGGGCAGCACTACCAGTTTGGCTCACAGCCGCTTTGCAGAGGCCATGGCAAGACAAGTAGCATCGCGCCACATAACATGACCGTGCGCGGCTCATCTCTGCCGGACTTCGACCCAACCGACTTCGCAGATTCACAGAAGCCCGAGAACGATAAATACGATTTCATTTGAGCACACTGAATATCGTTGGCTCATGTACGATCGGGCTGTGAAACTTCTAATGTAAATTGCCACTTAATATAGAGAAACCGAGTTTTTCGTTCTCGGATTGCCAGATTTTGGGAAATCGGTTAGAATTTTTCTTAAATCGTGTCTCTTATCTGCAAAAAACTCGGTTTCTGAAACTCGGCTTATCAAAGTGGCACCCGGGTTACTAAGATTTGAAAGCAATCGAACCGCTCTCTGGGAACTTGACCAGAGGACGCAAGAGAAATTCCTAAAAGCAGAATTAAGGGAAATGTCGCAATGTCAGCTTTGCAATAACTGATGTAGTACCGGAAACGAACACTGTCGCATAACATCCTACTTGTGCTGCGCGCCTTGCGGTGCTAGGCCTTCGGCAACCCGCAGTTGTGATACGTGTGATTGTGAGCATGTAAGAGAACTCGAAGCATACGAAGTAGGGTATTACTTCCTCTCCGCGCGGAAGTAGTCTGGAGGAACAAAATAGCCATGTCCCTGGAGAGGAGAGTTGTTCTGGTAACCGGCAGTAGTTCAGGAATGGGAAGGGCTTCTGCGTTAGCATTCGCAAGAGTGGGAGCAAAAGTTGCGGTTTCTGATGTAGATGTTGAAGGCGGGAACGAAACAGTAGAAATGATCAGGGACGCCCGAGGTGAAGCCACGTTTATCGAAGCAGATGTATCAAAATCGCCGGAGGTTGAAGCTCTGATAAATCGAGTAACTCAGGTCTATGGGCGATTGGATTGCGCCCACAACAATGCGGGGATTGAGGGACTTCAGGCTTTCACTGCCGATTATCCTGAAGAAGACTGGGATCGAGTCATGGGAGTCAATCTCAAGGGTGTATGGTTGTGCATGAAATATGAAATTCGGAAAATGCTTGAGTCAGGAAAAGGAGCAATTGTAAATACATCTTCAACCTTCGGATTGGTTGGCAGCAAAATCGGCTTGCCAGCTTACATCGCCAGTAAACACGGAGTCGTAGGACTGACGAGAGCCGCAGCATTGGAGTACGCGCAGAAGGGGATTCGTGTGAATGCTGTGTGTCTAGGTACAATCCAAACGCCAATGTATGAGCGAGTCAATCAGGTTATCATTGGTGGTAATCCTGCGGCAAAGAGAGAATTAGAAGAGCAAATTATCAAGAAGGAGCCAAGTGGTCGAATTGGACAGCCTGAGGAAGTTGCTGAAGCAGTCGTATGGGTCTGCTCTGATGCGGCCTCATTTGTAACCGGCCATACGCTTGTGATAGATGGAGGTCTGATTGCCGAGTAGCCTATTTGCTTGGCCATAATACGGCAAGCGGTCGATCTCAGTTGGGCTTGACAGCCGGAGCGGGAAACTGAAAGTACCTTGGCAGGAGATTGAAGCGGACCTGAAATCTAGGTGGAAATTACCTGCTTGTCTGTAGATTGGCATAGGTGCAGACAACGCGATGTTGCATTTCGGAGCTATCACTTCTTCGCGCTTAAGAGAGCCGGGATGTGTAGGCTACATCGCCTTCAAAATGGAGTTTGTTACGGGCCTTCATCAAACCCAAGAATATTGTCCCGGACTTGGTGCCGTCATTGTGTTTGCGCTATAGAGGCTCCGCGTGCCTTCGCCTTAGGCAACGCCTCGACTCGCATCAACTGCCTTAGCGGCCTAGCGCGGAGTTCACACACTACGAAACGTGACACGCAATTGTCCGTCATCTCAAGATATGTACAACAGCTATCTTTAGAGGCGGCCAATCACAAGGAGGAAATATGAAATTAGGTGCATTCTCGGTAAGTCTGAGTGTCAAAGACATCCAGACTTCAAAATCATTCTATGAGAACCTTGGTTTTCAGGTGTTTGGTGGCGATGTATCCCAGAATTGGCTCATTATGAAAAATAGTAGTTGCACAATCGGATTGTTTCAAGGAATGTTCGAAAAAAACATCCTGACTTTCAATCCAGGCTGGGATGAAAATGCCACCAAACTTAATTCATTTACTGACGTAAGAGAACTCCAACGGAAGCTTAAGACAAAAGGTGTCAAAATAGAGACTGAAGCAGATGAAGAGACTTCAGGCCCAGCAAGTTTTGTTATAGTTGATCCAGACGGTAATCCCATTCTTGTTGATCAACATGTATAGGACTATCGATGTAACCGTACGGGCAACGGCAAATAACTCGGCGTTACTGTTGACTAACAATACGCAGGGACAAACAAATGATATTTCGAATTTCAGCCAAATTGGGGGTGAAGATACATGTGACCCCGGACAAGATTTTGCCTGTTGATCCCAATCCATTTGCAGATTGGTCGGCAAATCTGTTCACTGTCGGCCGTACCCAATACGTGCTCATTACCAACACGATTTCGCTCTATTCCGTGGTCATGTGCGGGCGAGGACTGAAGAACAATCGTTTGTTCCTGGAAAGGGCTACAGACTCCATGAGTGACGTTATTCGTTCAGCTGGACATGAATCGATATTTGAGAAGTTCATCGTTCCATCAATGGATACCGTCCGTTTTTCAAAGGCGCTCAATCGATCGGTAACCGGCTCGATGAACGAATTCATAGGGATGGCGAAGTTTTGTCTAACAGAAGGCGAACTATCTCCATTTCAAGTTTCGTTTCGCCTAAACGAAGTGATCATGTCCTATTTGAATTATGGTGTGCCAGAGGATGTCTTTCAAGAACTTGCAAACAACAGAGGCGATTGATATAGCCTCGCCTGACTGCCACCCCGGGCAGGCACACCCTGATTGGCAGGAACAGAAAGTATCCATTGAGGACGAAAAATGGAGGGAAGCCTAGCGGATGCAAGTAACGTTTCTCGGAACAGCGGCAGCGCCATCAATGCCAATTCCTTTCTGCACCTGCCATGTGTGCACGGATGCCAGAAGGGTTGCTGGAAAGAACCTGCGCCGCCGGTCGTCAATCATTATCAACGATGATTTGCTTGTTGACATCGGGCCCGACATAGCAACCGCGTCGTTCGAACACAATCTTTCTCTCGCTAACATCAGCGTCTGTCTACAAACGCACGCTCACGAAGACCATTTAGATACGGAGTTCATCATCTCTAGACACACAGAATACGGAACAGTGGTCTCCTGTGATTTACTTTTTGTCGGCTCCAGTGAAACCCTGAGAGCTGTGGATGCGATTGTGTGTCGAAGATGTGAATACGGGAGCATTTTCGACCCGGACACACGGGCCGCACTGAAGATGAATGTGTTATCCGTTACGCCGTACGAGGCTTGCGCGGTAGGGAACTACCGCGTCACCGGGTACCCTGCTAACCACGGCACTGATCAAGGGAGTCTACTGTACTCAATAGAGCAAGGGCACCATGCAGTATTCTACGGCACAGACACGTCGGTTCTGTCCGAGGAGGTCTGGGAGCATCTTCTACTCCACCGCACACGGTATGACTTGCTCGTTCTCGATCACACCTATGGAATCGGTCTTGACTCGAGGCCGGCAGACCATCTGGGATCACGAGACGTCATCGCTCACGCTGATCGATTTCGCGAAGGTGGATTGCTCAAGGACAATGGAATAGTCTATGCGACTCACATATCTCACGAGGGGAACTTGGAGCATGATGAACTTGATGAGTATGCCGGGAAACACGGCTACAGGGTGGCATTTGACGGGCTGAGATTGATATTGGATGGCTGAGGGGCCGTGGACTACGCAAATTACGCATGACCACGTGGTGTTGCGCTTCGCGGCTTTCGACAACCCCTTGAAGTACGGAATTCGCAAACCGTGGAACATTAAAGTAAATGGGACCGAAGCAATGACGGTCCGATGGAGGATCTAAATGACTGGCTGGCGCGAATTAACATTCCCAGGTGACACTAGAAAGGGATTGGTGCTTGTTATCGATGACGAACGAGTCAATATGCTCACGGATCCTCTCCGGTGGCGCATCCTGAATACCCTTGGGGAGGGGAAATCCGTGGCAGAGATTTCATCAATGTTGGGCGTTACCGATTCCCGGGTTCTCCACCACTTGGAACGACTCGCGGAATTAGATGTGGTACATCTTCACACAACTGGCAGTGACCCGAGGGCTTGGCGCTGCCTCCCGGCGGCAGGCAAGATTCGATTCCTGGACCGGATTGATGAGACGACCAAAACATCCGAGCCAATGCCTTCAGAGGTCGTTTGCCAGTTTAATCAAGCGTTTCGCGAAACTGTGGATGGCATATTCGGTCCAAATTTTCAAAGTTCTGTTAACCATAACCGTGCTCGACTCTCGGAAGATCAGGCGGCTGAATTCAACCGCCGGCTCCTGAACCTCATAGAGGAATACTTTCCACCGGGTAAGGGAGACCCTTCCGGTATCAAGTATGGCTTTTACGGGGTACTAACTCCGATTGATCTTCCGCCTATTGAGCCGTGACAGAGGGACATTCATTTTAGTATTGCGGCGAATAAACGCCCAATCTCGGAGAAATCGACAATGGATTCGAAGATGGTCAGACACTACGAGACTGTCAAAGGAGAGGCAACTCGACTCTCTCAGGGATCCCATCGTGTGGAATTTGAAAGAACGAAGGAAATCCTGCTGAGGGATCTGCCGCCTCCATCCGCCCAAATTCTTGACCTTGCAGGCGGGCCGGGGGTCTACTCCTTCTGGCTAGCGGACAAATCGTACAAAGTGCATCTGGTCGACATTGTTCCCTTGCATGTGGAGCAAGCCAAGGCTGCGGACAGCGATAGCATCCTTGCCAGCATCTGCCAAGGGGATGCCAGATGTCTTGATTTCGAGTTCGATTCAATGGACGTGGTGCTATTGCTAGGGCCGCTCTATCATCTTCAGGAGCGATCGGATCGAATTCGAGCACTGAGAGCAACTCGTCGAGTCTTAAAAAAGGGCGGCTTGGCTTTCTGTGCTATCATATCGAGGTTCGCGCCCCTTCTTGGTGGATTGAGAAAAGGATTGTTGTCTGCCCCCGAGTTTCGTGAAATTGCACAAAAAGACTTGCGAGATGGAAAACACCTCAACCCGAGGGAAGTCCCCGACTATTTTACGACCGCATACTTGCACTGACCGGAAGAATTACCAGAGGAGATTGAAGAAGCGGGACTTCACCATCTGAAAACCGCGGGACTGGAAGGTCCGGCATGGCTTTTGGGGGATCTTGAGGAGCGGTGGTCGGACATTGAAGATAGAAAGATTATTCTTGACGCGCTGCGCTTAATAGAAAACGAATCAACGCTTATGGGTATCAGCGCACATATCTTGGCAATAGCGCAAAAAGTATAGAGCTACAGCGATTCTGCCCCTCTCTGTTGCATAGATCTCAATGAGAGAGGAATGCCTTTCGGAGAATAACAACAATCCACAACTCATTAGCCAACTCAACTCTATTTTTGAAAGCGATCGAAATGCCGCTCCGCTGGAGCGCGGGAATTTTGACCTATCGCATTCTATCAACATACCGATCCTCTGGATCGAAAACCTGGACTCTATGTGTCAATAAGTGTTACTTGCTGAAAGAATTATTCCGACAGGGATAATGGGGTGCTATAAACTGAACTAAACAGTTACAATCGAAACAATGATGACCACAGAAGGGCTACGTCATCACGCGGTTCGTAGTAGAGCCCTTCGATTATCAAATTCCCGATTTCCCGTCTTCTCTTATCCCATTCATCACGCGATTCCGCTCAGAACCAGGATCTAGATGTTGACATCGCAAAAAATGCCCGCAAAAGTATCCGCCTACATCGCAACCAGCTTGGATGGGTTTATCGCCGGGAAGGGTGGTGAACTCGACTGGTTGAACGAATCAAACGCCGCTGTTCCGCGTGGCGAAGATTGCGGCTTTAAGGCGTTCTTGGACTCGGTCGACGCAATCGTCATGGGACGAAAGACCTATGAAACCGTATTGTCTTTCGGCGAGTGGCCCTATGAGGGGAAGTCAATTGTTGTTCTAAGTCGCAACGTGATCTCTTTTCCGCCCAATGTGCCGAATACTGTCACCCATTCATCGGACGCGCCACAAGATCTTCTCGAAAGGCTCACAAACGAAGGAGCAGAGCATGTGTATGTCGATGGTGGAATTACAATTCAACGCTTTTTTGCCGACGGTTTGGTCGATGAGATTACAGTGACGACAATCCCCATAATCCTTGGAGACGGGATACCGCTCTTCGGCTCTTTAGAGAAAAGCATTAACTTGACCCACCTGCGTACGACTGTTTTCGACTTTGGATTTGTACAGACGAAATACATGGTAAAGAAGGATGATTAACTACCTGAGTATCGGCAAGAATTGGAAAAACGCAGTGATAACGATGGGGCTTCCTCCTGATTTCGTGAAATCCGCTACAATTTCCTAGTAGAGAGCCCTTGAGCGTGTTTGTGTGTGAACGGACGTAGAAAGCCCATGAATCCTTGACCTTCAAGTGACTTTAAGCTACAATATCGAAAATCATGGTTCAAAATCAATACCGACCTTCAATCGCCTGTCCAGAACCGAGTGCCCCAATCGCGCGGGGATCCTTGTACCAAAAGATTTGAGAATTTGGAGGAACTCCTCCTGGCATCAAGCCGAAAGGAAAAAGGACTATTGCGCCAAATATTTAACCGGAAAGTCAGTGTGTTGGGGCTCTCGTTGATGGTGTTCTTACCAACGCTCCTGTTTGCCCAGGGGACAGGTCGTATCAACGGGTACTTGCATGACAAGGTTAGCGGAGAACCATTGCCCTATGCCAGAGTCATGCTGCAAGACACTCAGTTTGCCGCAACAACCGATGTGCGCGGGTATTATGTATTGAACGGCATTCCGCCAGGTACATACAAGTTGATCGTCTTAATAACACGATATGAGCGGGTTGAAAAGGAACTGGAAGTTCAAACCGACGGTGAAATCAGATTTGATGTTGAGGTCGCGCCGGAAGCAATTCAACTTGATGAAGTGGAAGTGACTGGGGAAAAAACGCGATTCAAAGAAGAGGTGGAAATCAGTCGCACGAATATCAGTTCCAAAGAGATAGTCAATACACCGTCATTTGTTGAAGCCGATGTTTTTAGGACAATACAGCAACTCCCGAGTGTCACTTCACAGAGCGACTTTAGTTCTGCGCTGGTCGTGCGCGGTGGCAGCCCCGATGAAAATCTGATTCTAGTTGATGGTGCGGAGATTTATAATCCGTATCATCTTGTTGGGTTATTCTCGACGTTTAATGCAGATACAATCGCCGATGCAAAATTCCTGGCTGGTGGCTATCCCTCAGAATACCCCGGCAGACTGTCATCTGTTTTGGACATTACATCAAGAGAAGGCAAGCAAATCAAGGGAAAGGGAGAAATCTCGCTCCTCAGTAGCAAAATGATGCTGGAAGGACCGTTCTATAAGGGCGCCTGGATTATATCCGGTAGAAGAACCTATTTCGATGTCATTGCGGACCAATTCAATCGAGCACGGGGAGAAGATCAGGACTGGAAGTACTATTTCTGGGACGGTCAAATCAAAGTCTTTAGCGATCTGAATTCAGAAAACAGATTGACGTTTTCGACCTTTGATGGACGCGATGTCTTGAGGTTCTTCTTTGATGAGGAGGATTCTGATGACAGGACCGATTTTAACTGGGATTGGGGAAATAACGCCCCCAGTCTGAAGTGGCGGTTTGTTCCAAACGCAACGTTCTTCTCGGAATTTGTCCTGACGCGCTCCAATTTTGACTTCGATTTGAATCTGAAAGACACAGAAACCGACAGTGCTGGAAACCAAGACGAAACTGTCGCCAGCGCAACCAATCAAATTCAAGACTATTCCGCCTCGGAAAAATTAACCTGGTACCTATCTCCTCAGCATACCCTGAAACTTGGAGCGGCGATAAAGAAACTGAGCATGAAATTCAACTTTCATGTCGATAACGTCAATTTCTTTGACATCAAACAAAGCCCCTACGTCTTCAGCGCTTTTATTCAGGATAAATGGAAAGTAAATGACCTGCTCTCGCTTCAATTGGGATTACGAAGTTCGAAATATGAATTACATGAAAACATCTATCTTGATCCTCGTCTCGGATTCAAATACTTGTTGTCGGAAGACTGGGCATTTAAGGGGAGTTGGGGCAAGTTCAATCAATTCCTTTTCACTGTGAATGAAGAAGACCAAGTTTTGCAAATTGTCGATTTCTGGTTGCCGGTACCCGAAGAATTCGATGCGATAAAGAATCAGCATTTCATTCTTGGAATAGAACGATGGTTCGGTCCGGGATTTACCGGATCGATTGAAACCTACTATAAACCCTACGGCAATGTTCTCACCAACAATCCGGATAACGACCCGGGTATTGAGCTTGATGAGTTTATAGCTGGCACAGGCCGCGTTTGGGGATTGGAGTTTTTTCTGAAGAAAACCAGCGGAAAAGTTTCAGGTTGGCTTGGCTACTCATACTCGAATATTGAAAGACGATTCGATTTCAACGGTGATGGGAGGGTCGAAAAAACCGAGAATCAAGCGTCTGAGGTTTATACGCCCAAATATTCAAGACCACATTCGCTCAACCTGGTTGCCAGTTATCAGGTGAGCAAGAGAAATCGGGTATCACTATCCTGGACTATGTCGAGCGGTCAACCGTATACGCCGGTCGTCGGCAAAGTCTTTCATGAAGGCGACGCGCTGGACGATCCCTATGTAAGCGTTATCAGTATCCAGGGCAGACGGAATTCATCTCGTTATCCACCCTATGTTCGGGGAGATATTGCCTGGATTAGAGACATCTCACCCTTTGGAGTGAACGGGAAATTCAAGCTTCAGATTATCAATTTTACGAATCATTACAACTATCTAATCTATCTTTGGGATCACAATAGTTCACCTTCAGAAGTTAGCGCGATCAGTATGTTCCCAATTGTCCCGTCTTTTGGATTAGAATTCGAGTTCTAGGAGCAAAACAGTGCAGATGTTAAGAATTTCGCTCATCATGCTTTTGTCAACGATTTGTTTCTCCTGTGAGCGAGAACTGGATGTTGCCGATTTCAAAGATGATTTCGGTAATTACCAACCGGAATTAAAAGTTTCGGGACGGCTTCGGCATGATAGCCCGGAAGATTCCATCATCCGGATAATCAGAACCGAAGCAATTACGGATTCTGATGTATTCGACGGAATTGATGATGACGGAGATGGCGAAATCGATGAATACGATGAAACCCTCCCGCTTGTCCAGGATACGACGGCTATCGTCACAGTGACGAATTTGAATTCAGGTGAGAAATACGAATTTCAGTATGTTACGCTGGCTGATAGTGTCGTCGTTAGGTATCATGAAGTTTCCACCGGCGAAAATGCCAGAAATGTAATACCCGACGGTGGCTACAAACCAAAATCAAACGGCTTTCAAGTAGAACTCTATGCCCAATATCGAATAGAAATCTATTCCAGGGCGTTCGATAAAACGATTACCGGTGTGACAACGGTTTATCCTCCGGTTGAATTCATCAATATTGATACACTCTCGATCTTTGATGACGACCACATAACACTGGAGAGCAACGATGAAAAGGTAATCTTTTGGAAATCAGATTTGAATGTGACTTCATACTTCGTTACCGTTGAAGTATCGGAGCGCATCCATGAAAATAAACCAGAATCCGGGTTCGTCACTTCTACTTCATATTCATCGTCCAGGGATAACGATCTGACAGAAACGCATGGTGTTTCTATCGGAAAAGAAAACTTCCTTGTGAGCCGAAAATCAAATGCCGGCAAAGTTCTGAGAATCACGGTTGAAGCGCTCAGCCCTGAATATGGGCGCTATATTTTTTCATCATTGCCACTGAATGACGCGCGAAGATCGAATCTTCGAGATCAGGATGGGAAACCCGTGATGGGTACTTTCGGGGCAACCGCGGCAAAAAGTATACATGTAGCAATAGAAGAATCAAGGTGAGACTTGCCGCCCGCATAATCCGAAGGCAATTTTGGTAGTGCCGCTGTCATCTTACGTTTCATTAAGGCGCGTTTGAATACATCATGCAATTCACTGACACACTTGTCGAGGCATATGAAAGGCACGCTCAAGAAAGAGCATCTAATTTTCCGGACGGATTCAAAAAACAGGAGCAACTGGAGTTTCTAAAATTCTTGAACAAAGAACAGCGAAAGACCATCCTCGAAATTGGATGTGGTGCAGGTTGGGACGCACAGTTTTTTCAAGATCAAGGGTTCCGCATTTATGCGATAGACAATGCGCCAACAATGGTTAAACTCACCAACGATAGGGGAATCCCTGCACAAGTATTGGACTGCTACGAACTCGACCAAATTATACCATTTCGCTTGAATAATGGTGCATATAATGTCTGGAATATATTACTCACTTTCTCCGTAGGCGGGGATCAACCGAACGAATAGTAAGGGCGATAGAGATCCCCTTGCCCTGCCGACTTTGCGCGGAGACAAGTCTCCTTTCTCCGCTCCACGCAAGTTTCTTTACGTGATCCACATCATCAATGCACTTGAATTTTAGCAGAATGGTATAATTCAGTAAATTCAGCAACGATTTTAACGCCAGTGGAGGATTTCCACATGAGCAGTCAGCAGGCTATAGGCACCGAACCAGAAGTCACGATACGTCCACTACAGCTTAGCGATGCCGAAGCAGTCCAACGCTACGCCTCGGATGAACGCGTGGCTCGCATGACGACAATCCCCCAACCCTATCCCCCGGATGGCGGAGAGACGTTTGTCAAGAAAGCCGTTGAAGAGCACGCAAATGGAGAGGCGTTTTATTTTGGCATCCTTGCTGATGGCAAGCTAATTGGAGCTCTCGACCTTCGTTCGATTAATCGTGAAACTCGTAGCCTTGAATGCGGTTATGCCATTGCTACGCCCCACTGGGGCAAGGGAATTACTACCAAAGCCCTTTCGCTCGCGCTCCGTTACGCATTTTGCGAACTTGGAATGGATGTCGTTCGAACAAGTTGCCTGAGGCGGAATCCCGCATCGGCACGTGTGCTTGAAAAGAACGGCTTCCGTGAAACCGGTGAATTTGTCTCCGAGATTCCCAAGTTCAAAGATGAGCCATTCCGCGGATTTCAACTGACAAAGCAGGAGTGGCTTGCCAATCATCCAAGGGAGCACAGTTGAGACAACTCCTGTTGATGGGGGCAACGACTTTTATCGGCTACTACCCTGCGGTGCATACGTGTCTTGGACATCCGACTAAACCTTCGACAGGCCGAGAGATTTGCCAACCGGTGCTACTTTACCAAAAAGGGCCAAACCTGTGAAACGCCGTGTTAAAAATCAGACCGAAAGCAGAAATGCCGCGCTCTACGATTATCCAGATTACTACGAGTTAGCATTTTCATTTCGTGACATCTCTCAGGAAGTGACGTGTTTTGAGCAACTGTTTGAGCGGCACGCCAAAGTAACAGTGTCCCGAGTGCTTGAGTTAGCGTGTGGTCCAAGCCCGCACCTCCGGGACTTGTGCCAACGTGGCTACGAATATCATGGATTAGATTTGAACGAATGGATGCTTGCCGCCGGTCGACGGAAGGTTACTGAAAGTGCATGGACGGCAGAATTTCACCAAGCCTCTATGATAGATTTCGACTTGGATGCAGCCTACCAGTTTGCTTTCGTGGCGCTCGGCTCGCTATACGCACGGAACACGAAGGAACTGTCTACTCATTCAAATCGGTGACACGTGTCCTTGAGCCTGGAGGGCTTTACATGCTGGACTGGTGTGTACAATTTGGTCAAACGCCTGCTTTTTCAGAGGAGGGCCAGTCCTGGAAAATGGAGAATGATGGGACTACAGTCGAAGTTAACGTCACATTGAGGGACATTGATCCCGTTGAGCAAATAGTTCAGGAAGTGGCCACTCTAAATGTGGTAGACCACGGCAGAACTCTGACGATATCTAGTTCAAATCTACGAAGGATGATGTATCCACAGGAAATTCTCCTGTTAATCAGCGCTATGGATGAGTTCGAGTTTGTAGGTTGGTGGAACGACTGGGACTTGAACCAACCATTATCCCAGGCAACAGGTGAGATTAGTCGGCCAATCGTACTACTTCGCCGCATCTGAGGGAATTGAACAACTCAATCAGTAGGAAACCGCGCAGCCACCTCCGTCATTGCCTGGCTGCGGTGGCTTGGTCTTCGGCAACCCGCTTTACGGGTTCACAAACCGGCGAAACGTTATCAAAGTCAGCTTTAGCTGTGTCTGCAAAACTCCAATCTCTTAAGCTAGAGAGGTAGAAGGCGGACTTTAGCCCGTGGAAAAAAGGTTTACTTTTTGCGTAAAAATCAGGTGTCATACGCGTCAGGTTTTTGGGAATATTTAGAGGCAAAAGACACGTGACGGTGTATTGCTTTCTGGTTTGTTTCCCTTAAGTGACATGGGATCAGGGACGACACACAGCGTTGTGCTGCTAACATTCTTGATAAAGGCGCAACACCAATATGCCCGAGTATTCGCAGACAAAGGAGTCAACATGGACAACGCAATCGAGTCAGCAGTTGAGGTGATATCGTCCGAAGGCGCATTCTCAGTGCCGGACCGCGGGAGCAGAAGGAAATGGGACGGACCGTGGTGGCAGCTGGCTATTCTGTACGAAATGGGCGAGGTCGCGCGGATTCCCCGGTCAGCTGTCGACAGCGCGTTGGGGCAGCTCAAGCATGGAGCCTGGCAGGAGTTCGTTATTACCGAACATGATGTTCCGCAGACTGAAGCAGATAAGGAAAAAATGGACTGCTGTCACTGTGAGCTGGGCGTGTTCTATATGATCCTTTCGGCCTGTGGATGCGATACAGAGGCAAACCTGCCGTGGATTAGAAGGTGGTTCCTAAAGCACCAGCTTTTAGATGGAGGGCTAAACTGTGAGCCGGACGCCTATCTGAAGTCGGGTAAGAGTTCGATCGTATCAAGTCTGCCACCCCTGGAGGCCGTGTTGTTCTTCACAGATCGAGACTACACGGATGCGGAGAAAAGATTCCTCGATAATGGAGCGCGATACCTGATTGAGCATCGGTTGCTTTGTTCAAAGGAAGGTGGGAGTGTTATAAATCCCGAATGGCTGAAGCCGCTTTTTCCCCGCTTTTTTGAATATGACATCCTGCGAGGCCTCCATTACCTCGTGGAGTGGTCCCGGCGAAGAGGAAAACCCCTTCCCAAGGACATCATTGAGGAAGGTATTGACCGACTCAAGAGCTTCACTCGAGGTCCGGGAATCGTGATAGGGAGACAGGTGAACGACAGGAACGGAGACTGGCACGGGTCTGCTTTCCCATTGATGGAGTCGGTAAGTAAAGTGGGGCAGGAATCTCCATACCTTACGAAGCAACTCGGATCTGTGTTGAGCGCCCTCACAAATAGTGCTTGAATTTTCTATGCAACTGAATCTTTATTGGCCTTTTTTCTTCGCATGACATAGCACGAAAATTGTAGCGTCTAACACCGTGTCCCCGGTTTCGGCAACCCGCTTTGCTCTGGGTTCGCAAACCGGTGAAACGTTACATGTGTCATGCAAGCAATTCTCATTTTGAATTTGCCGAGTGATTGTGTCTATTCGAACCGGTCTGAACAGTGGATCTCAAGTTCATTTTTTGTCATTTTTGGGCAAAAATCGTTTGATTTTGTACAATTTACCCTTAAATGGACATTCTCAGCGAATCAATTAATTGATTTCATGCTGAAACAATTCAGAACTGACCTGGCTTCATAGGTTCTCAGTTCCAAAATGAGAATTGCTGGTGTCATGCAGAACCAACTGTCGACTGGTCTTAGCAGATTTTCGTCTTTGAGTGATTGTTATGTTGACTCGATTGAGTCCCCATCTACTTACGTGGACCGAGATACACGGCACTTCCCGAAATCAAACCTATCCTTGGAACAGTTTCTTGGTTCATGATGATCGATTACAAGTCAGAATCTTGATTGACCCCCTTCCTCTTTCAGATGCCGAGGTCAAACAGGTAGAAAATCTCGGCGCCCGACCCATATAATATTGACCTGCAACTATCACGAGAGGAATTCCGCGCGACTCAAGCAGAAGTGGGGTTGTGAGGTCTTACTCTATGAAAATCATGCGCAGGAAGCGGAAATTGAGTTCGAGGGCACGTTTCAGGATTGCGATGTGCTTTGGGATCTCATTGAGGTGGTTCGTGTACCGGATGTTCGGCATCGTGAGGAGGTCAGTTTCTATCTGATACCGGACGGCGTGTTAATCGTTGGGGACCTTCTGAGCGGCGGAAGGAAGGACTGCGGTATCCCTGACGGGGAGATAGGCTTCAAAGATCCGGCGTACCTGGTAGACCTGGCCAAAGCACGACTCTCCCTCAAGGCTCTTTTACATCTTGAGTTCGAAATTTTATGTTTCGGTCATGGGGAACCTATTCTCTCCAAGGCAAAGGATGTCTTGAAACGTTTTGTCGAGTGTGACACCACCTGGCAAGAAGTGAGGCGAAGGCGCGAAGAAGGATTTCGTCTAAACCCTGAACTTAGGAATTTGCACCGCACATAACAGCGGATTCCCAAACTCTCTACGTCCACAACCCTCAAACGGCTGCGTAGTCGGAGGCACGAGCGTTGTTACCCGAAAGGCTGCACAATGAAGATCAACGAACCGTTACTCAATGAAACCTACTTTCGAGCCAATCGCGAGAATTGGAACGAAAGGGTCGAACACCACGTCGGAACCAGGTATTACGATGTTCAGGGATTTCTCTCTGGCCGATGCACGTTGGGACCGGTCGAACTCAAAGCACTTGGTGATGTCGCCGGAATGCGAATTCTCCATCTGCAATGCCACTTCGGCCTCGATTCCCTTTCTCTCAGCAGAATGGGCGGGATCGTGACTGGTGTGGACTTTTCCGACACAGCAATTCAGAAAGCACGCGAAATTGCCGAAGTGGCTGGGCTGAGTGCTGAGTTTCACTGTGCTAATGTCTACTCTGTGTGCGATATTCTAGATTGTGGTTCATTCGATCTGGTCTTTGCCTCTTACGGCGTGTTCTGCTGGATACCGGATCTCTTTCGATGGTTTTTGGCTGCGAGCGCAATGTTGAAGCCTCATGGTCGGGTTTTCATCGTCGATGGGCATCCAATGCTCGACATGCTTTCCTATGATGCCGCCAGTGGCATACTTTCATTCAACGGGCGCTATTTCCACGAGAAGACGCCCGAACTGTGCACTGTCGAGGAATCTTACACAGGTGACGGTGGTCGTCTGGCTAGTTCCACCACATACCAGTGGTCTCACCACCTGGGTGAGTTCGCCGCAGCGGCTGGATCCGCTGGTCTTACAATCCAGATCTTAGAGGAGTTTTCATACTGCTATTTTCGCAAGTACCCATGCATGGTTCAACGCTCTGGTGGCTATTGGGAGATTCTGGATCGCGATTGGCCCCTCATGTTTTCCATGGCTTGCAGCAAGACGCCCATAGTGTAACAGCACAGTTGGTTGCTATCGCGCCTTGACCTTCGGCAACTGCATGTGCGAGTTCGCAAACTTGCGTAATGTTACAGGTAACGGGGGTTAAATATGTGCAAGACCTATTTGTAATTGAACTCTGAAAGCAGAAGCGCTCAGGTCTACAACTATAATACTGATTCCATAGTCAAGGTGACAATTGACAGACCCATGGGATCTCGGCATCCTGAGCACGGATTCATCTATCCCGTCAACTACGGATATATTCCGGGCACCCTCGCCGAGGATGGGGAGGAGATCGACGCTTATGTTCTGGGGGAGTTTGGGCCTCTCGACTCCTACGAGGGGGTTGTCATTGGAATCATCCTCCGCAATGATGACAATGAAAATAAATTGGTTGTCTCACGGTATGTAGACCGGTATGGAGCAGACGAGATTAGGGCGTTGACGGAATTCCAAGAACGCTTTTTCGATTCCCATGTGATTTCATTCGTTCAAAAGCCAGCAACGGAACAGATTCGCACAATCGTCCTCGGTATGGTACGGAACAACGATCGGGTGCTTGCAGTGCGATTCGCGGAGGCTGATAGCAATCGGTTTTACTTTCGTTTTCCGGGTGGTGGCATCGCATACGGTGAGTCTCGCCCCGATGCGCTGAGGCGTGAATTTCGAGAAGAATTAGGAACGGATATTCTAAAATCGTAACAGTTTAGTCCATCAATCTATATTGCCGATGTTGGCTCGTAGTAGTGCAATTCATTGCACGTCCGCCGTTTACATATAATGGGCGGATGCTACTCCACCCGCGCTGATCGCGGCAGAGATGCCGCTCCCACCGATAAATAGAGACATAAACTTTACGACCATTTATCCATTTTCATAGACCAAACTCAACAGTTAGCCCCTTTTCTTGAACCGAACTAAACTGTTACAAAGTAAGTATGCTTCCGTGCTATTTGGAGCTTGATGCTTCGGCAAACCATTAAAACGTTAGGCGAAACTGTAAGATAAGAGATGACCTCGACACCTGAAGCCAGTAATACACCCAGCAATGAGGCAGACTTTGCAAGTGGCATTAACTTTGCTCGTACGTTTTACATTGAAGTTGTTCTGCCTCTCATAAAAGAGCGATCCCACAGTGCAGCCAGGTTAGGTTCAGGATCCGAGGTTCTGGGTTTTGATACCCCTCGATCAACGGATCATGGCTGGGGACCACAACTACATATCTTTGTGACGGCCTCGGAGGTAGACGCTACTCGTAAGACTATCAATTTCGGCCTACCAGAGGAATTTCATGGGTGGTCTGTACAATTCGGTTGGGATGAGGTCGCTGTTCAGCACCATGTGAATGTTATAACCCTTAAAGAATGGCTGGAATCGCATTTGGGATTCGATCCGCAAGTGGATATTTCGGTCCAAAACTGGCTTATGACGCCGCAACAACTGCTGCTGGAAGTAACAGAAGGTGCAGTCTTTTGTGATCCTGACGGAGATTTGGGACGTGTTCGCAGTAAACTGCAGTGGTATCCAGACGATATCTGGATGTGGCTTTTGGCCTGTCAATGGCGTCGAATCTCTCAAGAAGAAGCGTTTATTGGCCGGACATCCGAAGTAGATGATGAAATAGGCTCAAGAATCCTCACGGCTCGAATCGTACGCGATCTCGTACGTCTCTGTTTTCTTATAGAGAGACGATATGCACCATATAGCAAGTGGTTGGGTAGCGCATTCCGTAGCCTCAGCATGGCCTCTGGTCTCACTCCGCACCTTGACGCGGCGCTCGCTGCCATGGACCACCCTACCCGAGAAACGGCACTTTGTTCCGCATACGAATATGTTGCACGTTGTCACAATGAATTAAAACTTACACGTCCTGTTAATCCTAATGTACGTTTGTACCACGAACGCCCTTTTCAGGTGATCGGGGGCAATCGGTTTGCCGATGTATGCTTGGCGGCCATCGACAACGAGTGGTTGAAGCGGCAACCGTTAGTCGGCGGTGTCGATCAGTTTGTAGATAGTACGGATGTGCTGAACAGTGCACACCGATTCCGGCGCCTTATCAATATCTATGATGAATGATAAGCACTCGTCTAGCGGAGACGCTTGTTTGACTGTCTGTAGGTTCGCACACACAAGGGACGTTAAAGGATATTTTATCCTATGATGGACAGGGGAGGCACGTTTTTAGTGGCTAGGCGTGTGAACAAGCAGAAGGAATGGAGATCTTGGCGCGGAAGAGTTGAGCATTCGCAAAGCGTGCGCAACTGACAGCGAATTCGTTTTTGCTACCAAGAAAAAGGCATTCCGCGAATATGTGGAACAGGTCTGGGGCTGGGACGAAAGCTATCAAAGGGAATTACACAACGCCCGGTTTGCTTCACACGATTTCCGCATTATCGGGTTTCGCGGGACCGACGTTGGTTTCTTTGCAACGGCTAGCACTTCCGAGGCGGTTACGCTGCATCAGTTGTTTATCCTTCCCGAATACCATGGCAGAAGGATTGGTTCGGCGTGCATGACACGGATTATTAACGAAGTTAGCATCGAACAAAAGCCTGTGATGCTTAGGGTGCTAAAGATTAACACCCGTGCCATAGCCTTCTACCAAAGGCCGGGATTTGTCGTTGCCGATGGCGACTCTATGCACCTTCAGATGGAGAAATTGCCTAAATAAGTTGAATTGTTGTCCTGCGTTCAACCGTTACATAGAGCGCGTTTCCTGATTAAGAGCTTCCTCCACAAGACCCAAAGATGCCTGACAAATTCAAGTTAATTGCAACGGTGCACATTTTTCTAACGAACAACGAGGATGAAATCCTGCTCTTGAGGCGCTTCAATACGGGCTATGAAGATGGTAAGTACAGCGTGATTGCCGGGCACATTGACGGCAACGAGGAGGTCAAGGCAGCGGCAATCCGAGAAGCGAAGGAGGAGGCGGGAATTGAGATTCAGCCCTCGGACATTGAAGTGGTCGGAGTGATGCACAGAAAGGGAGAGGATGAACGGGTGGATTTCTTTCTTGCCGCCTCCAGATGGAAGGGAAGCATTGTCAACGCAGAGCCGGACAAATGTGATGATCTATCTTGGCATTCTGTCCACGATTTACCCGTCAATATGGTGCCTTATGTTAGGCAGGCACTCGAAAACTATCGGAAGGGCAAATTTTTTGAAAGTTTCGGGTGGAAAAGTCAAGAAGAATGCGGTGCTGGATGACCGATGGTCAACACGCGCACGGATTCAATAATCCGCGGTTGGCGATATGCCACTAGCGCGATTTTGCCCTTTGAATAACCCGTCGACAAACCCGGTAGCACATTAACTAACAACACCTTGATTCCACATTGAATTCGAGTTTTTCCCTTAAAGAAAACTCAAACCGCCCAACACATGGAGAATAGATATGGAAACCGGTTCGATTCATGATGCGGCAGCAAGCGGAGATCTTGATGCAGTAAAGAAAATCGTTGAACAGCACCCGCAGTTGGTCAATCAGGATGACAAATATGATTGGCGCCCCATTTTCCACGCCGGACTAAGGCGCCATTTTGATATTGTCAAATACCTGATAGATTGTGGCGCCGATTTGGCAGCTCATGATGGCTATGTCGTGCACTATGCCGGGGAAATACCAGATAATAAGGAAGTCGTAGCATTGCTCGTTGCGTACGGCGGATTGGATGCGCATACCAAACCATCGACCGAACTCGCCCGCCAGTTTATCTATGCCGTTTTCTTAGCCAATGTGCCGCGGGTAAACGCCATGCTCAGTAGTAACGTGGAATTAGTGCGGGAGCGCTATGCGCGAGGTGATACAGCCTTGCACCACGCTGCCCGAAACGGTGACCTTGAAATTGTGGAACAGTTGGTCTCCTGCGGTGCGGATCCGAATGCGATGTCAGATCACGGGCACTTCCCTTTATACTGCGCAGCCGGTCATGGACACGTGGAAACCACCCGATACCTAGTAAAAAGTGGCGCAGATTTGCAGGCTAGACTTAGCGATGGCAAAACAGTTGTTGAGTGGTTGAAACAGTTTGCGGACCATGACCGCCGATTTAAGTCGTGTCTGGACTTATTGGAGACATGAATCATACCTTATAACAACTTTGTGCCCGGTTGCTATCGTACACGCTGGCTTCTCATCCCGAATAGGAACCTTGGGTGTCATCGGCAATACTCCACTTAATAGCTCAATGTCCAAAATAGCGAGCTGGATAGAAAACCCCATTATTGTGCTCGGTGCGGAACGCAGCGGCACATCTGTCGTCGCGGAAATGATTCACAGATGGGGTGCATACGCCGGAGAACCCGATAAACTGCACGCAGCAGATGAACACGCTCCAAGGGGTTACTGGGAGTATCTACCGCTGTGGGATTTGCTGGCTGATTTGGGAGAGTTTTCTTCCGGCGCCAGTTGGTGGGATGCGAACTTTCAAAAGCGAGTGAAGGACAAAGCCTGCGACCCTAAGTACAGAAGAAAAGCGTTGGGGTTAATTCGTGAAATGCGGAAGGATGACCGCCCTTGGTTCTGGAAAGATCCGGCACTGTGTCATTTTCTTCCGTTTTGGAAGCAGTTATGGGAAGACCCCCTTTATGTCGTCACGATTCGACATCCGCTTGGCACGGCAGTCTCCTGGCAGCGAATCATTATGCCCGCCCAGTTGGAGGGGGATGTCTCGTTTGTTCCCATGAATCTTCTACGGTGGCAGCACATGATGATGCAGATACTGGAGCACACGAAAGAGGCGACACACAGACTCTTTGTTGCCTACGAAGAGGTCATACGAGAGCCAAGCGCCCAGGCACAGAGACTGAGTGCATTTCTGAACTCGCGGTTCGGAAGTCACGTATCACGCCTCAATGAAATGGTTGATGTCGTAAATCCTCAACTCTGTCACAACAACTGCCATACGCCTTTCCAAGACCTGACGGAGGGGACATGTGAACAAAAAGCGCTCTATGCGTTTGTTCAGACAATGATTGATAATCCACAGCAGCCTTTCGACAAAACGGCGTATCCCATGCTACCCGGCTACCTTGAGTTTCTGAAGGTTCAAGAGGCCTTGCTTAGGGCATACAATAGCCCCGAATATACAAGAGATACCTAACACCGTCAAACATTTCAGCTCTTAGTGGTCTGGTCATGTACAGATTCCCCACGTTAACAGATGAAGTGGCTCAACGCATCAACAGGATAGGTGCGGAGATCGCCGTTAGCCAATACGGCGGCTTGGACAACGTTGGAAGGTTCGGGGGAGCGATTGCGCTGAAAGCCGGCCATAAAAATGGCGTTTACTGTTTTTCTGGTGAAGACTTGACCTATCTGGACGAAATTCTAGCGTTTTTTGGATCAGATGCGATCAATCCTGCCTTCTACCTAACTTCTATGGGGTTTACTGAAGAATTGGGGATAGCACTGACCAAAGCCGGGTTTTATCAGAGCGATTTCAAACAAACTGCTCTCTATGGCCTGCCAGCCCAGACGCTGTCTCCTCCGGCCTTAGGCATTGAGATTGAACGAGTAGATCCGGATACCTTAGAAATATTCTTAGAAACTGTGGCTACTGGCTTTGAATGGCCCTCGGAATGGCGTGAATCTGCCAAGGACGGCCAGCGTCAGTGGTCGGCCACAGAAGGATTTCACGCCTATTTGGCTAGGTACCGTGGCGAGCCGGCTGGAGCAGGCGTCCTGTTCGTTCATGACGGGACAGGCTTTCCTTGTTACGGGGCAGTAAATCCCCGCTTCCGAGGTAAAGGTTGCCAAACAGCGTTGTTTTACACCACAGACTCTATGCGGCAAACGAACTCGGTTGTCGTCTGATAATCGGAGGCGCTGACTTTGGCTCTACCAGTTTCCGAAATCAGTTGCGCGCCGGGCTTCGGCTGGCATACATAGAAAGCATCTGGACGAAGACAGTAAAATATTAAGGCCTGTTTGAAAATTCATTCTGTGTAAAGTCATTTGCCTTGAAACCGAGTTCCTTCTTGTAAAGGGAACTCCACCAATCAACTGAGATCAAACGAGCGAACAGAGAGTGCGGTATGGATCTCTGATAGCGATGGCAATAGGAATTTCTGCTCGTTAGTCGGTCCCTTGATCGGTTTCTTCCGCAATCCAACAGGGCGCTCACTAAACTTAATTATCAAATCAAGATAAAATCCCCGCACTAGTTTTAGTAAGCCCCAGAGGGGCGGAAGGTGTATAGAGACGCATAAACTCTAAGAATCCAAGCCCCAGCGGGGCGACAGGTGTACATCGGACGACAATAAAAAAAGGAATTGCCTATCCTCAAGTGTCCAAAATTGCTTTGCCGCTCGTCATTTAAACACGCGCTAAACGGTGGCAACATACATCTTCGCTAATTTCGCAGCCGATAACAGTGCGGTGTGCTCCGCGGGTATTCTTGGGGTCGCAAACGAATACATGTTCACAGAAACCAACCTCAGTAAAGTTGTCCTAAGGAGGTCTAATGTCGATTGAGTCTCCAGCCGATTTTGAAGGCATGTCACGCATCGGAAAAGTTGTTGCAGCGGCACTGAAGGCAATGTCGGACTACGCCCGTCCAGGGGTTTCGACTGCAGAAGTGGATTGCATTGGTGCACAGGTTCTCAGGCAGCACGGGGCGCGGTCGGCACCGCAGATTATCTATGGTTTCCCGGGTGTCAATCTAATTAGCGTAAACGACGAGGTAGTTCACGGTATTCCCGGTAATCGCATATTACATCCCGGAGATCTGGTAAGCCTTGACGTTACAGCAGAGTTGGATGGGTTCATTGCGGATGCGGCTACAACCATTCCCCTCCCGCCGTATTCCAAAAAGGCTACGCAATTGTGCCGGTGTGCGAAAACAGCCTTTGAAAAGGCGACCACGGTTGCCCGTGCTGGAAGACCAATTCATTGTATCGGAAAAGCCGTTGAACGAGGGGTGAGGAAAGGTGGATTTGCCGTGATTAAGGAGTTAGGAGGTCATGGTGTTGGTAGACACATCCATGAAAATCCGTTCGTTTCCAACGTCTTCCATCCAACTGATACGCAGCCGTTGACCGATGGTCTCGTCCTCACAATCGAGCCGCTGATTGCTGAACGATCGGCGAAGATCTTTGAGGACGATGACGGTTGGACTGTTCGGACAGCCGACGGTGGGCTATCTGCTCATTATGAACACACCGTTTTGATTAGGGAAGGTACGCTAATTCTACTGACGGCGGCATAGTCGTCTTGCCCTTCGACAATGTTACGACAGGCTCAAGGGGCGCAAAACAATGAAACGCTAGATACAACGAATCAAAGACTGGATAGCTAGTCCAAAGGTGTTCTAAAATGGATCGCACATCTCCGCGACCAAAGCAGTTTTCGAGCGATCACGCATCCCGGTTCAAGAATCGGAGTTTGGCGGAAGCATACAAGTTTCGTCCACCATATCCTAATGAGATGTATAAGACTCTTATCGCATTACTCGGGGATGAGAACGGCAGAGTCTTGGATGTCGGTTGTGGGCAGGGCAAGGTAGCGCGCACACTTGTTGATCGAGTGCGTGGTGTTGATGCGGTTGATTTCTCGGTTGAAATGATTCGCGTGGGGAAATCCCTCGCCAACGGCGATCACCCTAACCTCCGGTGGATCCGCGCACGGGTTGAGGAAACACCGTTGCATCCGCCGTACAATATGATTACGGCCGGCTCAAGCATCCATTGGATGGAGTGGAGCGTGGTTTTTCCGAGGTTCAAGGAAGTGCTGACAGCAGATGGATATCTCGTCGTCTTTGATGGAGATCGTCCTATAGCGTCGCCTTGGCATGACGCAGAACTTTCACTAATCCGCAAGTATTCCACCAACAAGCACTATGAAGAAATAGATCTGATTCAAGAACTTGTGGATAGAGGGCACCTTGAACTGATTGGGGACAAATGGACACAACCGGTTGGCTATTCTCAACCGCTCGCAGACTATGTTGAATCCTTTCACTCAAGGGAAAGCCTGTCGAAGGAACACATGGGCGAAGAAAATGTCAGGGCTTTCGATACCGAGCTATCCCATATCTTGTTAGACTTCGCCGATGATAAGGGATTCCTCAGCTTCCAAATAGGAACAAGAGTCACTTGGGGAAAGCCACTGGGATAGGAAAGTGGTTCGCAACACCTAACACGTCCACTTAATATTACGTCGCATTCGCCCTTTTACCTAATGGTAACCCGTTGCGCGATGGGCTCAGGCGGCGAGAATGCGATGTGAGAGGCATTAGAACGATGATCGTGATCGGTGAGTCAACCAGTGAAAGTTGAGAATCTACCGCAGCTTGTACTGTCTCATCTGATAGGCTACACATCAGATGGGGACAATCTCAAGACGGAATCCTGCGCGGACGTACATCTTTACACTCACCCAAAGAAGCCATCCCTGTTTCTTAAGGTTAGAAATACCCGACTGGTACCGCAGGAGTCGGATCTGCGGACAGAGAAGATTGCCATGTCGTGGTTACAAGGCAAACTCAACGTTCCAAGCGTGGTTTGTTTCCATGAAGAGTGTGAGATTCAATATTTGGTGATGACGCAAATTGCGGGCGTCTCGGGTATTCACCAATCCGCAGTGAATGATATTCCCACTCTCATACGTGAGTTCGCTTTCGGTTTACGCGAAATTCATTCAATTAGCATGGATTCATGTCCCTTGGATTGGCGCATGGAACGGTATTTCTCGTGGTGGGAAGGTCTGATTGAAATGGGAGCTATACACAGCCAAATTCCAACTGGCAAGACCAGGACCTTTCTAAGGGACGAGTTGTGCAGTATGAAATCGGGGTTACCTGAGGAGGATTTGGTATTCACCCACGGTGATTATTGTTTACCCAACATCTTGATCCATGACGGCCGCCTAAGTGGAATCATTGATTGGGGATACGCCGGGGTTGGCGATCGATATCGCGACTTCGTGGCAGCCTACTACACAATTCGCAGAAATCTGGGCGCTGAATGGGTTCCTGTATTCTTTGAAGAGTATGGTCTCGAAGAACTAGATTGGGACAAATTGAGAGCGTATCAAAAGGTGCATGATTTCATTGATTGAGAGTAGTAATACACACTTCACAGAACAACCTTCCAAGGAAGATATGACTCGTTTTAGCATTCAATGACGTAAGACGATTTCGCCGTAAGTCACCCCCTTTTCGTTGCCGTTTTGCGCCATATTCATTTCATTAGAATCGTGTCATACAATTGATCGTTGAACCCAACAAAGAACGTATCCCCCACTTGTAATGTCGGTGCACGTAGGTTGCCGCTTCGCCCCACGACTGCTGCAAGGATATCATCTTGCGATCCCTCTTTTGGGTCGAAGACATCAACCCTTTTGCCCTTTGCGACGTGGACGGCTTCAGCAGTCTGAATGTGTTCCCAAGCCGCGGTGGAATCAAACTTTACCTTACCGGAATCTGTTCGACTCTCTACCTCAATACCCTTTGCGTCAAGAAACTCTTGCGCTTTTCGACAGGAGTTTCAGTTCTTCCTGAAATACATCCAATTTACTGTCATTGACTTCCTCCATTAGGGGTAGGATTTCATAATCGATTACTTCGGAAAGCATCGGTAATAACGGTTAGTTGGAGTGTAGCATAGTGTCGGTAGGTCTGTAAACGAAATTTGCGCAAGACGAAAAGGATATGTCATGTTGAAGTTTAAAGCGGTGATAATCACATCATCGGAATCATATTCTAGCCTAACGTTAAAGAAATACGAGATTGCTTTTGGCGATGTTCCCTTGCTGTCTAGGATGCTTCATAGACCATCCAAATGACTTACATCAATACCCCAGCACGACTTTTCCGAGTCAACGTGCCTTATTAGAATCGTTTCGCCGTCGGGTGACATGGAAAGTGGTTGAGCATTCGTCGGAGCACGAACCGAGAATTCAGAGAGTATCGCGCCGTCAAGTGATATGCGCTGCAATTCCCCGTGCGGTCCGAATGCGAGGTACGACGTGCCATCCGATGACCAACTTGATGGAATATGATTCCTATGCAGTTTCGTTGGTTTTCCACTGTCAATTGATATAACCCACCACTCCACACCGTGTACCTTGTGGGCGAGCCGCCTGCCATCGGGTGTCCAAGTGAGTTCCGACTCCTGTTGCTTGGGAGTGCTGGTGATTTGCCTTGAATTCCCGCCGGTTGCCGGTACAATGTGGATGTCGTCATACGGGTATTGGGTGTATGCCAGCATCGTCCCATCGGGCGACCAAGCAGGTTCTCTGCACAATCCTGAATCTACCAGCGTCTTCACTTGACCGTCCGATACGGAAACGACACAGAGTTGTGACTTTGGGCTTCCTGATGTCCTAGTTTTTATATTGATGAAAGCGATTGTTCGACCATCAGGCGACCAGCGTAGATCAACAGGGAAAAGTTTACCATGCGCCAACTGTTTGGACGTTCCTCCTGCCACCGGCATGATGTACAAAAGGCGATTAAAGTCGGGTAAAAAGGCTATACGAACAAATGCGATCTGCTTTTCATCAGGAGATAGGGCGGATTCATCAATCCGCGTTCTCACAGGAAGTTGAATGGGAGTAAAATGGTTCGTTTCGATGTCTAAAATCCCGGTGCTGCTCGGGTCATAGCCAGGCAACTCCGCTCTAAATGGGAAAAACAGACGTTTCCCGTCAGAGATCCACTGCACACCTATAAACTGCACACTTGTAAGCGGAAAACTCGGATCGTTGCTGCTCGTATCAGTACTAAGATAGCGTAGCGCGCCACTTTTTGTTGTGACGTTAGAATAGGTAGCTTCACCGAGGTAGCGTAGCGCGCCATTTTTTGTTTTGAGGGCAGCATAGGAAACCTTTATGTAATCCTCTTGCAGAACGATGATTCTTCCATCCGGTGCCCACCGCAAAAGTTTCGGCGTCTCTTTAAGTTTCGCCGGTTCAATCACGACCGGTTCTCCTGCTAAGTCGCCGTGTTCGTTGAGACGGTCAACAACAATGCCAGGAAACGAGAATCCGCTGTACGTATCAACAATGTTATTGCGGGCAGCCCACTCTCCGTTGGGTGAGTAAACGAACGCGTGTTGGATAGCCACGGCATCTATCGGTGTCGCCTTTCCGCCATCAACAGGCTGTTTCCAGACAGGTTTACCAAGATGTGTTTCGCGAGACGAAGGGCGTTGCGACAAATAGAAGATCCACTTTCCGTTTGGCGACCACTTATACTCGGCCTCGGGGAAAATTGCGTTAATTCTTGGCAAAAATTGGGGGTTATTTTGTGGGTCTGTAGGGGACAGCCCCTGTGCTGTCCCATGAGAAATGCCTATAATCCTGGACGGACAGCCACAGGGGGCTGTCCCTACAATCGGCGGAGCACACCTGAAAACTTGAAAAGCGCAATTTCTGACAGGGCGAGGTATAGGTTGAAAATATTGTGTTGTCCCCTCTCCTTGTACTAAGATCGACTGCCTAGGAGGCACATCGCTTGATACGTCAATTAAAGGCGACACAATAAGTTGGAACTCATATCCTGAGGGTGTAACCCTTCTGCCAAGGTATACCATCTTCGTGCCATCATGCGAAATATCCATGTCCCAAGAAGCATCATTCGGAAGATATATGCCCGTAATCGTTTTTTCCTTTTCGTCTGTTTCCGCAATCTTGCCAATGACGGATGGAATCCTGATTGTCTTCTGCTTCTGTCGAACACTGTTGTCTTGATGTTGACCGCCGAGAATCGCAACTTCGGTCGCCTCCGCATCAATAGCAATCACCCCGTTTTCGAGCACTTGCGTTTTCAGGGGTAATGGTCCTCCTAGCCACTCCCCGAGTGGATAAAGCGGGCTTTTTGGTACGCTCAAACTCAAGAGCAAAATTATCACGCCGCCCGCGGCGGACAACCCCAACGGAAGGGCGGTTTTGTGGGGTGCGGTCTGAATTTGGGTGCCTTTGACTAGATCAATTATACAGGCAGTAAATCCCGGCTGTAGTTTCCGTTCGGCTAAAGCGGTAGGTATCATTGTAATCATCTCCTCATTCAAGACAGCTTTCAACTGTGTTCTGGCTCGCATGAGTCTCTGATTGATGGTATTCGGAGATACCCGCAATGCTTGGGCAATCTCCTTGCTCCTCATGCCAGCCATGTAACGGAGCACCAGGACTTGACGATGGATCTCGGGGAGAGAAGCCAATACCTCATGGATTTGTTCGTTCCTCAGTTTTTCCGTGTGCGCATCCATGTCCGCTTGGTAATTCTCACTTTGGTCGGCAAGGAAAGCTGTGTCAACCCTTCTGTTTCCGGCTCGGTGAAATTCCTTGCATCGGTTAGAAGCAATCGAATACAGCCACGCATAGAAATTATCCCATCGCCGTAACGTTGACAGCTTCCTATAGGCGTTAAGAAAGACATCCTGAGTTATATCCTCGGCGTCTTCAAACTGACCGACTTTCGCGTACACAAGTGCGAAAAGGCGCGCCTTATACTTTTCAACCAGCAGCGCAAACGCCCCTGTGTTCCCTGTGAGACATTGATGAACGATATGTCCGTCGTCGGTGTGCATAGGTGCTCTTTCGTCATAAAATGGTTGTTACTGTCTCTATAGAAGCCGTACACGTCCGAATTATTACATCGTATGCGTTTTTTTCGAGGAAACATGCATAAACATGAATTATACTTCACGCTGCCGGAAGTTGCGTTTTTTGAACAGTCTGAAAACGTAGCGTAAGTAAAGTTGCCAATTCCGATTTGTAGGTGGTGTGAGTCTGATTGAGGCAATCGGTAATCGCACGCTTGAAATCGGAAAATTCGGTATAATACTTTGAGTAAAGGCATTTTTTCTTGACGAATTTCCAGAGCCGTTCAATCAGATTTAAGTTGGGAGAATATGGTGGAAGATAAAGCAACTCAATAGTGAGTTTCTCAGCTAACTCCCGGACGATTGGGCACTTTTGATATCTGGCATTATCTAAAACCAATGTAATCGGCATCTCACCTGCCGACTTTGCAATACGCACTAACAAATCACAGACGGTTTGCGCATTGATGTAAGTATCGTTTTGTACCGCTATCAGTTCGTGTGTCACGGCATTCAAGGCACCCAAAACGTTAAATCGCTTTCTGCCGGCGGGGGCTTTGATGAACACACGAGTGAACGACCAGAGAAATCCTAAAAAGGGAGCTAAGACAAAATGGGCGGCATCAACGAAAAAGACGGTTCTCAGACCAGCAGCAGCTTGGTCCAGACGCGGTTGCAACTCTTTTTTTTAAAGTCCTCCTGTGCCTCGACATCGGCTTCGGCTGGTATATGCCCCACTTTCCGGTACTCAATGCCTATGTTTTTGAAAAACACACGCACACGACTTTCACTGCGTTGAATACCGGTGAGTTCGTAGATTTTTGCCGCTGCTTCTTTAATTGTAGCTGCTGGATTTGTCCGAAAATAGTCTTCAATTGTGGTTTGATGTGCCAACAGCTCACTTTCCTGTGGGCAGTAATTGAGCTGTTTGAGTGCGTCAATGCCGCCAGTTTGGTAGTGGCGCAGGTAAGCCCGCAACGTGTTAGGCGAAATACCGGCTAAACGAGTGATTTGACTATGCGGTAAGCCTTGGTGTTTGAGCCAAAGCGCCTCCATCTTTCGCTGCACCTTCGGATGAGGATGGTGATAACGTTCATAATCAAGCGCTTCAATGTCTTCTTCAGTAAAGTCAATGGCAATCATAGGATTTCCTCGTCAAAAACTAAGAAAGCTATGTTAAATCCACAAACACAATTTATCCACATTATAAGCGATTGTTGCCCAGAATACAAGCGCAATATTAACCGATGCCGGGTATAGGTTTGTCTGGAAACGTTTATGAACCTGTGCTTTGATAGCGCCTCAAGCCATAAAACCAGAAGAGATAGCCGACACCGAGCATCACCAGCGCAACGACAGGTGCTCCGAACTGAAAGAATTCGGGCATTCCGAGAAATTCCTCTTTTTGGAGGAACCGCTGGGCAGGATAATAGGTCACGAAAGCCACGGGGAGGATAAACGTCAACACGAGCTGCACGGCGAGGGGATAGATGGAGATTGGGAACGTCGCCGACTCTTTGGTTGCGGTGATGAGCAAGTCCGTCAACTTGCCCGATTTCATCGTCCACAGTGCCACGGTGGCACCGACGAGTATGAGTGCAAACATTATTGCTGTGCCGCACAGTACCGTCGTGACGGTAAACACGGCAACTCCCAGTGACCAGCGAATATGTGCGAGGTGCAGAGCGAGTATGAAGATGACAACGCTCGTCAGCGCCCGCGCAACGTGATGAAGTTCCACGCGGCTCGCGAGAATGTAGAACAGTGGCGGTACAGGCTTGGTTAAAACCGTGTCCAAATCGCCTTGAAGGATGTACCGGTCAAAATCATCCAACTGACTGGCAACGATCCGCATGAGGGAGTACGCCAAATTTCCTAACCCGTAAAGAAAGACGACTTCCGCCAATGTCCAGCCATTTACGGCGCGAAACTTGGTAAACAACACGCCTAACAATCCGACTAAGCAGGCTTCGCTCACAATAATCGTGATGCACCTGAATCCAAAAGACAGTCGAAATTGAAGTCGAGAGCGCACATAAGCGCCTGCGAGAAGAAAGTAGAGCTTGAGATATCGTTGCATAATGCTTAAAGATTAACTTCGATGAAGATTAAGCATTTAAATCGGTAATTCCAGTTTTCCCTAGACTCGGTAGGTGCGGTTTCCTAACCGCACCGAGCATCGTTAGGACATTACCGAATTATTTTTTTAATCTTCATGCAAGTTAATCGAAGTATAGCAAGCACAAGGCTGAACGATTGGGAAAAGAATCTTCGCGACGTTCGATTCTTGCAATCCCAATCTTCCATTCTTCTCAGCCGCCCTGGACGACCAGTTTACGGAAAGCTGCACGATAACCAATCCGTCCAATCGCAATTAACACAACTGTCCATGCCAGTTGTATTAACAGTGCTACGACAAGATTTCTCCCTGCTAGCTGACCGGTATAAAGTACCGTTGGGATATAGATGATGGCACGAAAGGGCAACACTTCCGCGACCTTGGATAAGAAGGCGGGATAGAACTCAAGGGGCAAAAAGTAGCCGGAAAATAACATGTGCAGTCCCCATATGACAAACGCATAAATCCCGTAAATTTCGACAAGCCAGAAGGCTAAGATACCGATTATGAATTCGATACTGAACAGAATGACATATCCCAGGACTACACTCAAGATAAAGAGCACTACAGCTAGGAGCGATGGCGGAAGGGATAAATTGAAAATCACATGAAACAAAATAACTTTCGGCAGCATGTTAAATAGCAGCGTGTGGATTGAAGTTCCGACTGCGGTTGCTAGCGTCATCATCTGAAAGTCGATTGGTTTCATTAGATCGGTTGCGATCTCACCGGCGCGCATCTTCCCTTGGATAATTCGTGCGACCCGAAGAGTGAACACGAAAGTCAGCAACGTCTGTGAGATAACGATGTACGTCAGAATGCCATTAAGGTCGTATCCCTCTACTGATGTCTGCCCCGTATACAACGCCTTCCACAGGTAAACGTAGACCAGCATAAAGAGCACATTGATAACTAGCTCCATCCATAGCTCGAACCGATAGGTAAGCGTCCGCTGAAAGGCTTTAGTCGAAAAAGCGATATATTTTCTCATCGTTAGTTTCCAGCGGCTATTGACTCATACCGAAATTATATATCCGCCTAACAATCTCCTCAATTTCCGGTTCCGAGATTGTCAAATCTTGTATCTCGTAACGTGCCGCCAATCGAGCGATGACTTCCGAAGCGGGCAGTGTATCGCGGTCAAATGCAAGCCAGATACGGTTTTCCTCCCGTCGGGTCAGCTTCACGTTTTCAAGTTGAATATCGGGGTACGCGTGCGCCAGATCGACAATGAGCATCCGGGTTTTGCCGTATTGTTTCTTCAGCGCATCAATCCCGCCGTCATAAATGATTTTGCCGCTGTCAATGATAATGAGTCGTTCACATACCTGCTCGACATCGTTGAGGTCGTGTGTCGTAAGAATCACCGTAACTTTACGTTCGGCGTTTATCTGCTTGAGGAACTGGCGAACCTGCTCTTTGGCAACCACATCCAAGCCGATGGTCGGCTCATCCAAATATAAAATTTCCGGGTTATGTAGCAGCGCCGCAGTTAGATCGCACCGCATCCGCTGACCAAGACTCACTTTCCGCACCGGTGTAGACAGAAACGGATGCAACTGCAACAGTTCGCTGAAAAATTTGAGATTCTGCTTGTACAGTTTCTCGGGAATTTCATAGATGTGTTTTAGCAACTCAAAGGAATCGATAACGGGCAGATCCCACCAGAGTTGCGTTCGTTGTCCAAACACGACGCCAATCCGGCGTGCGTTTTCTTTCCGATGGAGATATGGCGTTAACCCCATCACGTCAATGTGTCCCGAGGTTGGCACAAGAATGCCTGTCAGCATTTTGATGGTTGTCGATTTTCCCGCGCCGTTGGCACCGATATATCCCACCAATTCGCCGCGTTCAAGGGTGAAGTTCACGTTGTCAACGGCTTTTATGATGTCGTGTTCGCGCGAGACCGTGCTACCAAGGCTTCCCCAAAACCCCTTGCGGCGTTTATGCACCTTAAAGTTCTTGCTTAGATGTTCAACCGTGATAATGGGCATGTTGGTCACCGTCAGATGTTTGAGGCGCAGCTTCGCCTAGAATTATAGGTTGGAGTTGGGACATCTTTTTGGCTGGCTTTACACGCCTATTTGGCAGACCGTAAATATAGCCAGTCGTACGAGAAAAGATCGCATAATGACACAGTCGGAGGAGATAAGCGGGTTCATACAGTAAAGATTCACTCGCGCGGACGTGTGGCGGGGTGATTCATCAAACTGCGGGGGTTGTGTTGGCCAACAATTGACTGGTAATTAACCCAAGTTTCCACCTAGTTGAATCGAAAACTCCCTAGGTTTTCGTTAGAGTTGAGGAGTTCACTATCACCTCAATACCCGAGGCTCGACATTGTACATTTAAGCGGTATCAGAGATGGTGTCAATCATGCGTTGGAGAAAGAAGGAGGAGATTTTAGCCATCTGGCTTTTTTGGTTGACCTTTAAAAAAGTCGCTGCTGGTTTCCAGTACCGTGCAGATGACGTGTTAGGTTTCACTCGAATCTTGGTGATGCAGGGCGGGGCAAGATGCCCCGCCTACGGGTTTGGTGTTGTACGGCTTACGGTTCAACCCAAGTGCTGTACTTTTTTGTACAAAGTCGAGCTAATGGGATAGCTATCCTTATTCTACAGGCTGAGTACCAAACCTGAGAATGCCATCTGCATCCGTAAACCGCAAATAGAGGCCCCACTGCCAACCGCTCTGGCCGACTTTACACAAAACTTGGTTCCACCCCGCTTGCAACTGGCACGGAACAGTATCCACATCTGGCGTTACGCGGCGATAAACGTTCTTTCGATGAATCTCTGTGCCATTTAACCATACCGCGACCGCTTCATCGCTTCCTAAGAGCAAGACAGTATCCATCTCCTCTGGGGCATAAACGTAGGCAAGCGCATAGCCTACCACATTTCTGTTCATCCCGATGTTTTTTTGCAAATCCAGCATGCCATCTGTTTCGGTAGCTGCTTCTTGCCACCGGATAGGCTCGCTGTCAACGCCTTCGTAAGTAGCGTTCAGCTTACAATATGTCTCAGGCGGAAGCGGTGTATCAACCGTGTTAAAGTCTGTTCTCGGAAACGGCCCCAATACTTTAAAGCGTTGCACAAATGGCGAGGCGTGTAACAACTGATAGGAATCAATACCGATTTTGTAGCTTATCGCTTCGGCTGCCTTCCTGATATCTTTTCGCGCAGCTTGCAAGCCAATATTGCAGCGTAGCATGATTTCATTCTCGCCCGCACGGAGTTCCGCCACACCGAAGTTTACAAGCGTGCCGGCTATCAGTTCAGGAGAATAGCAATCATACGGTGCGCCTACTGCGGTGCCGTTTACCGAGAGTTTAACGCGTCCGTAGTCCGGTCCGCGTGTTAAAATAGCACTGAATTTATAAAGGTTTCCGTAAGCCACATCAATCTGTGTCCTTAATACACCTGGTTCGGCAACAATATCCGACGTGAAGGCGACATGGCTTCCGCCCATATCAATGCCCGCCCCACGGTAACTTTCTATATGAACCGCGCCACCGTGTGCTTCTGTCGTCGGGAAAAGGGTGACAGCCGATAGTGTATCCTTCGGCGGTAACGTCCATTCTTTCTCATACCAAAATTGTGGCAGATGATAGATGTCACGCGCCTCATTTGTCAAGACAAGCGCATTACCATCAAAGCAGACTGCCTCTCCCCGAAATTCGTGAGTCAATACCCACGGTTTTCCTAGAATCATCTGTGCAAGGTTCTCCACCGTGCCGTGATATACCCAGAGGGTGTCGTAGGTACAAACGGCAAGCCGCGTGCCATCCTCACGTAATCCAGCACCCGTGACCAATCTTGCCCCAGCGAATTCCCCCACGCGCACCAAAACATGCTCTGTGTCCGGCTGCAATGTTGGGAACCGGTAAAGCACTGCCCGCGATCCTTCTTTAGAAACGATACAGGGCATGCCTTTGGCAATAAAGAGCCCTTCTGCATCCACATTTTCGTCTGGATATCGATACGGGTAACTGGCGATGACTTCCGCCTCCGTTTGAGCGAACGGATCCGGTTCGGCGATGACAATCACCTTCAGATCCTGCCGCATTCTACTGTTATTGCCGATTTCACCGATCCAGACTTTGCCCTGCTTGTCAATACCGAGTGCCTCCCAGTCGGAGTTCAAGCTACCGCGCACAGCGATTTCTTGGATTAATTCGCCACTCAGTTTCGTAGCATAAAGTGCCGCCGGGTTGCCGGAGTCGTTAAGCGTCCAAAAAACTCCTTCAAACTGATGACTCGCAACGACACCGGAACTCTCCCGAATGTCGGGATGTGTGTACCTTCCGGCGGGTTGCCACGGGGGCGTGT
Organism: Candidatus Poribacteria bacterium; assembly: GCA_965197465.1. Lineage (GTDB taxonomy): Bacteria > Poribacteria > WGA-4E > WGA-4E > JAJDTR01 > JAJDTR01. The sequence goes on from OZ240209.1 coordinate 345,550, forward strand.
CAAGCGCATCCGGAGGTACCGCGCCAGCGGCGCAAAGTCCGATGCCAATCGCAAAAACCAATAGAAAGGGTAGCAGTTTCATATAAAAATTCTCGTAACTGCTTAGTTCGACTTTATACAGAACCGGAGGGGATCAACCGAACGGCTAGTGAGGGCGATAGCAAATCCCGTGCGATAAAGATCTTCAAGGTATGTAGAAACGCCGAAACCCTGCGCACCTAAGCCCAGTGCGGATCAAGCGAGTGAATAAGGAGCGATCAAGTGAGTGAACAGCGAACGCGATAGCCAATGCCGATAGAGATCCCACAAGTATCTAGCAGGGAAATTACACAAACATGAAAAAACCTGTCTTCAAAGCACCCAAAATTGCTTTGCTGCCGACCATTCAAACAAGCTCTAAAATCAGTCGACGACTCTGGACGTATTGCGATGTGAGTAAGGACTGGGAAGTGTGACTACGTGATTGGATAAGGCGGAAATTAAGGCACATCATTGTATCACATCTCTTATGCTGTTGCAACTGTCATTAGATAGCGCTACGCTAATGAACTGCATAATGGTAGGCGACAGACACTAGTTATGTTTGCAACGACCACGCTGCTGTCGTCATTACGCTCTTTCCTGCGTTCCAACACATGGACAAAAAATTCGTGACAAAACAGACGAGATGTGGCATAATTCGACGACATTCAACCCATATGCAACTATGCTTTAGTTTTGTATTGTTATCCTATGATTCACTATTTCGGAGGTACTGATGCCAGACTTGTCAGAACAGGAATTGTTTGCAATTTTACGGGAATTTGATACCCCCTCAATCACAAATGTCGTTGCAACCTATCCCGGCACCGAAACCTGTCTCGGGCTTTATAACCCTTGGACGGAAAATTGGTATACCGACACGTCGATTCGTTGTATGTATCCGGAGTTGGGAGCGCTCGTCGGATATGCCGTAACCTGCGTCTACGGTCTGCCGGACCCAAATTACGCTGAGCTGTCGTTCTTGGATGTCATTGATGTGCTAGACGCATCCAAGAAACCAACCATCCTGGTATTCGAGCAAAAGTTTCCTCCCGAGATAGCCAATAAAGTGGGGCTTGCCGGTGGGAATATGACCTCGGCAATGAAGGCAGTCGGGTGCATCGGTGCCATATCGAATGGTCCTTCGCGCGACCTGGACGAGATTCGGCCCATGAAATTTCAGTATATGCTCAGTGGCATTACACCTGGTCACGGAGCTATGGCACTTCGCGCAATTAACGTTCCTGTCTCGGTCGGAGGGATGGATGTGGCACCAGGCGAGCTTATCCACATGGACGAGAACGGCGCGTGCAAATTCCCGGCGGACAAACTCGAAGCCGTTGTGAAAAACGTTCAGGCACTACGCGACGAAGAAGCCGACCGAATTGGCAAACTGGCAAATGCCACATCTGCAAAACAGGTGCGAGCCATCTTCAGCGGTCATTCGTATGCCGAGGATGATGAATAGAGAGACCGCCTGAAGATCTGGTGGCGGCTTAAAGCACCCATCCAAATAATAGATTGGCTTCTCTTTGCGCCGAAATTCCTTTGTCCGTGTTCATCCACATCCAATTACCTTCCATATGCCCATTCCAAAACGGCTTTTCCTCGCCGCCCTCGCAATTTCGGGCGCGGCAAGTTTTCTGCTGTGCGGTTACGAATTTATTCGAGCCGTATCAACCTCACTGTTTATTGAGGCATACGGCGCCGTAAACCTTCCGTGGGTGATGTTTGCGGTTCCGCCAAGCACATTCTTGCTGCTGTATGTCTTTGGTCGTATACTCTCGAAGGTGGGTCCGAATCGCGCCCTGCTGTTGACCTCGTTATTGTCCGCGAGTCTGATTGGTAGCAGCTACGGCTTGTTGCTGGGGGGAGTTGCACTTGCAGCCGCCTTCATCTACATCTTTCGTGAAGCGTATATAGTTCTAATTATTGAGCAGTATTGGTCGCTTGTCAACAGCACGCTAAGTTCTGATCAAGCGCGGCGGATTAATGGTCCTTTTTGTGGAATTGCATCACTCGGCGCCATAGCCGGTGGACTTCTTGTGAGGCAATTGGCAGCACCGCTGGGTTCCGAGTCACTGCTTCTCTTCGCGGCGGGGTCGCTACTTCCTGCTGCAGTGTGCTCCGGCTTTGCCTACGCGTTAGCCGGCGAACCGAAACCGAAGGTGGAAGAGGCGGGTGGCAAGAAGGGACACATAGGGTTAACTCTGTTTTTTGGCTCGCGTTATCTGGTGCTTATCGGCTTACTCATCTTGACAACGCAAACCGTCTCAACGGTCTTGGATCTACGCTTCAACGGCTTGGTCGAGATTGAGCAGGTAAATGCGGACGAGAGAACGGCTTTCTACGGTTCGTTCTACGCCGGACTCAATACGGTGGCGCTTCTATTGCAATTTCTTGCCGTTCCGTTGATTCTCAGGTTTGTCTCGCTACGCTCGGCGCATCTTGGGATTCCGGCCGTTCATCTACTCACCTGTGCCGTATTAACCATCAAGCCTTCGCTAAGAAGCGGATCGATAGCTTTTCTCCTATTCAAAGCGCTCGACTATTCAATCTTTCGCGCTGGCAAAGAAATCCTCTACATTCCTTTGTCATTCGATGCACGCTACCGGGCGAAACAGGTAATTGACACCTTCGGTTATCGGACGGCAAAAGGCGGCAGCGCCGGCGTGATTGCTCTCTTGGGACTATTCGTAAAGATTCCTGGTACCGTTTATTCTGTTGTAGCCATGGTCATGGCGACCGCTTGGTCGGTTCTGGTGTCAATGGTTACAAAGCACTATCAAGATTTGGAACCCGTAAAGGATGCGCACCAGATGCATGTTGAAGGGAACAGTTCAGGAAATGAAGGAAAGCAGTTAAGAGAGGAATAATCGCGAATGCCCGTTTTTGAATCTGCCGTGAAACTTTATCGTTGTTTTGGCGGGTTTTTTGAGTTGATGAGTAATCATCCTCAAACCCGATGGCTGCTACAATCAACCGAGTTGACCGTACGGTTTGATTTCACCGATCCGGGGGCTTCCATCACCTTGGTCGCGCGCGATGGAGAGCAATCTGTGCACTGCGGAGATTGTGGCGAATCACCCGACGTGCAAATGTCGATGTCGGGCGATGTAGCGCATCGGTTGTGGATGGGAGAGGTTAACGTAATGAACGCGATTCTAACGCGCAAGATTGTGGCGGAGGGACCTCTCAACAAGATTATGGAACTCAAGCCGCTGGTTAAAGCGGCCATTGAAATCTATCCGAGGCACTTCAAAGAGTGTGTTTCAACTGTTTCTACTTAAACAAACGCGGATTGCGCTTTTTCCCCATAAATGATTGGTGCAGTATCCAAATCATCTATGTACCCCGCCAATCCTTCCCTTTTACCGTTAATGGGCCGACTTCGTTCCGTACGGAGATGAATCGCCAGACTTCGACGTGGCGCTTCAGACAGGTTGAAACTGCTTCCGTGCAAAACTCTTTTGTCATGCAGGCTCATCCCGCCGGAGTCCATAAGGGCTGAAATCTCCTCCCACTTCCGGTCAGGTGATAAGGCAAAGGCTTTCTCCGAAAGTTCCTGACTGTAAAAATCTCCACCGGTAATCTCCTCCCAGTGGTTCGAACTCGCCACGAATTTCATGGGACCTGATGAAGCTTCGACATCACTCAATGCGACCCACGCCGTGAGTAGCTGACTCCCACCTTCCCAGGTTCTTCCCCAATACTGCCAATCCGTGTGCCAACCAATCTTGGTTGGGGTAGGCTGTTTATCGGACGCTGGCGGTTTGTAGAGCAGTTGTACCCACCACACCTGAATCATCTCGGCGCCTTTTACGTAGGCGGCCCATTCGCCAATTTCAGGGGACCGAATAAGTTCCGCAATTGCCGTACTGCCCAACTGTGGCTGCTCGATTTTGCAGAGGCGGACTGGATCATCACCAGGATTCCAAGGAGAGTTAGCCGGCGGTCTTCCGGTATCGTATTCACCTTCGCGAATCTTATCCATTCCATCGCTTGCATTCTGAACCCTCTCCAATTCAATCGTTGGCGCTTTGAAAACGTAAAAACCGTTCTCTTCGAATGAACTCTTAATGTCCATTGGTGCTCTTTTCTCCCGTGGTGTGAGGCGTGTCCTTTGGCATACGCCCGATTCTTCACGATGAATCACACATTGAAACGAATCTCAAGGATTGTGTTCTCCGCAACAATGTAGTCCTGATCCACTAGCTTCGTCAAGTTCTTTGATCGAGCATCCTGCAGGCTATGCGCCGCCAGCATGTCATCGCAACTAATGAGTTCCGCTTTGATAAATCCCCGCGCCAAATCGGAATGGATTTGCCCCGCGCACGTTACTGCGTTTGTGCCCTTTTCCACCAACCACGCGTGGACTTCCTGTTTGTTTAGTGTGTAGAAAAACATCATCCCGGCCTTCTCCAGGATGGCAGAGCACACCTGATTTACATCCGTGCATGGGGCTTCAAATACTCTCGTTGGCTTCGAACTTGACAGACCGAAACGTTTGACAAGAACTTTTTCGGTGTCGGAAAGAGGGAAATCGCACAAGGGCTTTTCTGACTCAAGATGTGCCAGACACTTGTCCAGCACAGACTTCCCGTTCGCGTCGTCCATTCTCATAAGGATGTTTTCAATTTTTTCCATGTCGAGAATGAGCAAATCCAGCAGGTTGTTAGCTGCTATTGCAATGGCTTGCGAAGTTTCGTAGTCGTCGGGCAAAAATTCGAAATAGTATGGTGCGGATTTGGCGGGTTTGAACTTTACCGCGAGATCGTTGAGATATCCGTCATCATATTTCGCCTTACCCGGCGGCAAGTTTAATCCGGTATACGCTACTTTCACGCTGTTTGAATACCTTCCGTATGACTGAGAACGAACCTACAATCCGTCCTGGTTAACCTGCAATCTAGTCGTCTGCGCTTGCCCCCGCTCCTACCGGTAGATCCCCCATAACCGGACTTTGGACAGGAGAGCGTTTCCTTGCAAACAGGGCATTGATATCCGTCGTAATCGCGTATAACGCCGGCATGACAAAGAGTGTCAACAGGGTCGCAAAGGTCAGTCCGAAGATGATTGTACTTGCCAACGGCATCCAGATAAGGGATTTCCCACCCAACCCGACCGCCATCGGAATTAATCCGCAGACCGTTGTAATGGTTGTCAATAGAATCGGACGCAATCGGACGCTGGCGCCTCTAAGAATCGCGCGCCACCGATCGCTTCCGTTTCTACGATAACGGTTAATGAAATCGATTAGCACAATCGAGTCATTAACCACGATACCTGCAAGCGCGACAATACCGAACATAGCTATCATGCTCAACGTCGCACCAACCGCTAGGAGTCCAATCATCGCGCCGATGATCCCGAATGGCACCGCCAAAAGAATAATGACGGGTTGAAGGAAGGACTTAAACTGAGTCGCCAAGATAACATAAATCAAGAAAACACCAATTACAAATAGCTGAATCAGATCGGCAAACGATTCCTGAATCTGATCGAATTCACCCCGGAAGTCCAAGCGGTATCCGGGAAACATCGTCTCTATTCCCGCGAATGCCTCAATCAGCGCTTGATTTACTTCAACAGCGGTGGTCTTGTCAGAGTCTACGGCGGCATTCACGGTAATTGCCCGGTCTCCGTCAAAGCGCCGCACCTCAACATATCCCCTGTCTTCTTGCACGGCGGCAATGTCTTTCAACGGAACGATTTCTCCCGCCGGCGTGGAAATAAGGAGCTCCTCAAGATCGGAGATGGATTGAAGAGAACCTTTGCTGTATTTCACAATCACATCAACCGCCTCGTCGCCATCACGATAGGTGGTAGTGATGTTGCCTTCGACTGCATTTCGAACGTTGTAGGCAATTTGAAAGACATTTAACCCGTATTGATGCGCCTTCTCCTCCTTTACGTGTACGCGGAGTTCGGACTTACCGATGAGAAAATCGTCCTGAATTTCATAGACGCCATCCATCTGACGCAATTCTGTTTGAAGCATATTCGAAATACGTACCAATTCGCGGAAATCCGCCCCCTTGATTTTCACATCAACGTCGGCGCCGCTGGGCGGTCCCCCTTGCAACTTATCAATCGTAAGCTTTTCGATGCCGCTGACTTTGGCAATCTGCGGACGAAGCTCATCCACGATATCATCGACACTACGCTTGCGCTGATTTTTCGGAACAAGCTCGACCAGTACCTCGCCCACATTGGATCGAAGGGTTGTACCCTCCAGTATGCCGGATGTCGGGGTGTGTAATCCGAGGTTACTAACAATCGCAACCCGTTCGTCGGGCGGGATAGACGCCGCAACCCTCTCAAGCTGAGAAATTACCCCGCTGGTCTCATTCATTCCAAACGAAGGAGGCATTTCTGCTTTGAGGTAGAATTGGGGGAAGTCTTCCCCAGGAAATAGTTCTTTATCAAGCGCCAAGAATGCGGCGGCACATACCACTACACCCGTAGCCAATACTCCAAACACTACGGCGTACCGCCATCGCACGATGTTCTTCAAAACTGCGACGTAGCGCCTCCTTATCGGATTAAACCAGTTGTTACGACGCGTGTTCTTTTTCGACGCCTTTCCCCATTCAGACACGTGGGCAGGAAGAATCAAGAATACTTCCAGCAATGACGCTGCCAGCACCAATATGGCAACAATCGGCACAACACGCATAAACTGCCCGGATATACCCGACATGAACATCAGCGGTCCAAACGCCGCTACCGTGGTTAAACTCGCTGCGAGAACGGGAGTTCCTACCTGCTCGGCGCCGGCCACGGCGGCTTCGCGCGGTGATTTCCCGCGCTGGAGGTGTCGATAGATATTTTCAATCACCACAATAGCATCATCAACGACGATCCCCACGACGAGTATCAAGCCGAATAAAGCGACGCCGCTGAGCACGATCCCCGTCAAGTGCATGAAAAGGAAGGTCGCCATGAATGCAACCGGGATTCCAAGCGCCGCAAAGAGCGCGTTGCGGAAGCCCAAGAATACAAACAACAGAATGACAACAAGAAAGAGTCCGAAGAATGCGTTGGTTTCGAGGATGCCGAATCGCTCCTTTAGGATAACGGAGTAATCGTTGACTGCTGAAATCCTCGCAGCCTCTGGCGCAACCAATCTGTAACCGTCCACGAGTGCGCGAATTTTCTCAACCAACTTGATGGTATTTGTTTCTGTCTTGCGTTGAATTGTCAAGCTGATGGAGGGAGTGCCGTGGATTCGTGACAACGTGCGCGGCTTCTCGTAGGTGTCGGAGATGCTCGCAATGTCGCCCAATCGTAACGAGGTACCGGTGCCTCGCGCTCGGATAATCGTGTCTTGAATCTCATCAACACTCCGAAATTCGCCCAAGGTGCGAACAAGGTATTCAGATGTGCCAACTTCCATGGTTCCCGCAGGCAGGTTGAGGTTGTGATTCCTCAACGCATTAATCACTGCGGTAATCGGAAGTTGATATGCCCGCAGTTTTTGCGGATCCACCTCTATCCAAATCTCTCGTTCGCGCACCCCTGCCAAGCGGACGGATCCGACACCATCAATGTCTAGGATTTCGTCCCTTAGGTTCTCGGCGATATCCTTCATCTGCGGCTCCGAGATGGCTCCTCCGACAACGAGTGTTAGCACCGGAAAATTTGATTCCATGTCGAATTCTACAACTTCCGGCTCATTCAAAATTTCGTTCGGGAGGTCGTTCACGCGCTCCACTGCCGAGCGGAGATTTTGCATCTGCTTGCTGAAATCCCTATCGCTAATCTCTTCGAATTGGAGCGAGATTATAGATATGCCCTCCGAAGATGTCGAAAGCATGAGATCAATTTTGTTGACATCGTCTTCGATAGCTTCCTCAATCGGGACCGTCACCAGTTTCTCAACCTCTTCGGGAGACGCACCCGGGTAGATGGTTGTAATGGAGGCTGATTGTACCGTAATATCGGGGCTTAGCGCCCTTGGGAGAACGAACCACGATATCGTACCAAACACGATGATTATGATCATCAGTAGGTTTGCAAAGACCGGATTACTTACAGAAAGTTTCGGGAGGGACATTTAGACTTTTTTCCTTACGTGCGGATTTTTGAGCAGTTGACGTGAAGACTCTTCTAGTGTAAGGGAGGTTTTTCGGATTTCACACGCTTGAAGACTATAATACTTAACCCAAGTTGCTACTTACAAGATTTTAGACTTGCACCACCGTTTTTGATTGAGAATAGTTTATTAATTGCGGAGATTTCGTAGCGCAAACTGTATGAAGATTAAGTACTTAAATCGGTAATTCCAGTTTTCCCTAGACTCGGTAGGTGCGGTTTCCTAACCGCACCGAGCATCGTTAGGACATTACCGAATTATTTTTTAAACTTCATTCAGTTTGCGCATCACAAGCACAATCTAACAAGTCAAGCGAGCGAATAGCGAGTGATCAACTGAACGAATAGTGAAGGCGATAGAAAGTCCCGATAGAGCTCCCATAGAGACCCCTTGTGCTCAAAAGGTGGCAACTTAGGTTGCTTACTAGCATTATAGCAACTAGGTCACCGTTTTAACAACGCAAAATCTTATGAATATCGGGTGCGATTGGCTTTTTCTTTCCCGAGTCGGTCTACCAAACCGCCTCCGAAATATGTTATCATTTGGCTTACCGTTACAAATAAATTCGACCTTTTTTGGGCTGTACCATCCCTACGCTAAAGTCTAGAGGCGAGGTGAATACCAATGTCGACACGATGGCCTCATAAGATTCTTATTATTGCGATGTTACTGCTTCTCAGCGGGTGCACAATTCTGAGACCCTGGCAGGGAGCAGAGAAAGAGATTGTCGATCCCTTGATTGAACGCCACGAGCAGTGGAAAAAGCAGATTGACCGAGGAAATTGGGCATTTCAAAACGGCGATTTTGAGACAGCAATCACGGCATATCAGGCGGCACTTGCGGTTAAACCGACGTCAAGTGAGGTTCAGCGCAAAATCGGTGAAATTTACTTTCAACAGCAGCACTATGAAAAAGCTGCCACCGCCTTCGCCGCGTATCTGAAACTGAAGCCGCGAGACACCATTGTCCGGAACTATCTTGGGTACACCTACGAAAAACTGAATGACTACGACTCTGCGGCTCAAGAATATGAAGGTACGTTGAAATATGACCCCGAAGATTTGTACGCTTTGAACCACCTCGGTTTGGCGTACAAGCAGACAGGACACCTTGATGAAGCCGATCGTATACTGCGAAAGGTCTTGGACCTAGATCCGAAATGCCAGAGGAATGAGAGTGAGAACTTGCATAACTATTTGGGGGCGATTCACTTGGAACGAGAGGAGATTGGTGATGCAATTGCCGAGTTCCGTGAGTCTGCTCGGCTCTTTCCGAGTGCCGTTTGGCCGCGTCAGCAACTAGCCGCGCTGTATGAGTCGCGCGGGCGTTACTACCAAGCACAGCTCCAGTATCAGGAAATCTTGGCGATTGATCCGGACAACCTGCTGGCTCCGACCCGTCTCCAAGTGCTGTCGCAGCTTAATACGAGTGCGTCAGTTTCGCCAGACGTAGCCCCGGTGAATATCGTAGACATCGATTCCGATAGTATCATTGCGGAAGCATCCAAACGGGACGATTATCCCGACGCCGATGTGATTATTCTGATGAATCAGTTTAGCCATGATATCACCCCCACCGGGCAATCAAGGTACACGACGCATCAAATTGTGAAACTTCTGACGCCGCGGGGTATCAAGAAATACGACGACATCGCTATTCCCTACCAACCAAACACACAAAATCTTGAAGTCAACATTGCACGTACAATTACTCCGGACGGAACTATCGTTCAGCCTTCCGACGAAGGCTATAATGAAGTCACGCCACCCGGGCTATTATCATATAATGTCTATTCAGATGTTGTATGGAAAGTCATCTCCATGCCCGCACTAACGCCGGGAGCAATAATTGAATATCAAGTAACGTTTCAAGACATTACCAGTGAATCCGCCGGGTTGCAAACGTGGTTTTGGGGAGGTTTCAACTTTCAATCCACAGTTCCAACTTTGGAGGCGCGCTATGCCTTGCGTCTTCCCGAAGATTTGAAATTTCGGTGGAAAACGCACAATTTCGATCTTACGCCACAGGTACGTCAAGAGTCCGAGACTACTATGTATTTGTGGTCAAAATGCAATATTCCGCCAATCAACGAGGAGGCCGGAATGCCCGCCATCAACGATGTGGCGATGCGTTTGAGCTATTCGTCGTTGGATTCGTGGGACGAGGTCTACGTGTGGTATAAAGATCTTGCGAAAGATCGATACCACGCGGATCATGCCATCCAGTCGGTCGTTAATCAACTGACTGAAAATATTCCGATCACGGAAGGCAAAATCCGCGCAATCTACAATTTTGTTGCATCCAAAGTTCGTTACGTTGCAATTGAACTTGGCCAAAGCGCCTATCAGCCTTCACCCGCCTCCGAGGTAATGAGTAACCTGTATGGGGACTGCAAGGACAAGACAACTTTGCTGATAGCAATGCTCGATCTTGTTGGCGTCAAAACCTACCCGGTGTTACTCAATCCTTCGCCCTATGAGCAAATCAATACCGCTCTTCCGTCTCTTGGACAGTTCAGCCATATGATAGCTGCGGTTCCCGCGCCTAACGGGAATTATATATGGCTAGACGCGACATCCAACACATGCAGTTTTGGGGACCTTCCCGACGTTGTTCAGGGACGCAAAGGATTTCTAATCGGCGACGAGACCGGTACATTTGTAGACATTCCGATTTTTCCGGCAGAAGCCAATCAATTGATTCTCAAGACTGACATGCGATTGGACGAGGAGGGCGCGGTTGATGGGGAGATTACCATGCGGACGAAGGGACAGTACAACCTTGATTCGCGGTTGAGGTACCAACAATTGACACCGAATGATTGGACGTTTACTCTTGCCGCCGAATTGAGCGACCAATTTCCGGGAATCCGCGTGGATTGGGTAAAGTCATCCAATCTGGAAGATCTTGATGCTCCGGTCGAGATGAGTGTAGGTTTCCGCGTGGAGCATCACGCACAATCTATTAACAATCGCATTTTGCTGCCGCTCCCAATTGATGAATTCAGGGACTATGCCGAACTCTTCGCAGCAGCAAAGCGAAAGTACGCACTCAATCTCGGCTATCCAATGCAAGTAAAAAAAGTGATTTCAATCGAACTACCGGATGGCTGGATGGCGATACTGCCCGGCAAACTTACCATGGAGTCCAGTTTTGCAACCGTGAATCGCCAATTCAGCCGGGATGGAAATTTCATTCGTTATGAACTCAGTTTTACGCTTAATCAATCAGTAATTTCGCCCGAGGAGTATCATGCAGCCAAGCAGTTTTTTGATACCCTTGCTAAGGAGGATGGCACCCACCTAATTATTGAACGTATGCAAGGGAGTTAACAGCCCGTTTGAATAATAAGCGGCCAAGCAGTTTTTGGGCATTTGAGTTGCTATTGCCTGTCGCCCCGCTAGGACTTTTGATGCGTAGTGAATCGGCGTTTCTACACACCTATCGCCCCGCTGGGGCTTTCAAAGGTTGGCGTGCAGTGCGTACCCTACGAAAGTCGCGAGCTGCAGGAGAGCAGGAGAGAAGGAATCGACGATTTGATGATTGCCGATCCTTGAAAATCAGGTGAGATTGTCCTTCAGAAATACTAGACTTGCATTTTTGATTTGAATCGGGTATAATAGTGGTACCATACAACTGTAGAATGGATGTGGCAAGTTCTGTAAGTAGTGTTAGGTTCAAAAGTAAAGCATTTTCCCGGCATGGTGTCATTTTGTACCTCTCAGCTTTTCAGGCTTCACGAAACATTTGCAGTTTGTAGATTTAATCAAAGGAGGTGCAATTCAATGGCGAAAGGTCGAGTCAAATGGTTTAGCGACCAAAAGGGGTATGGATTTATTACCACCGATGAAGGTGAAGATGTCTTTGTGCATTATTCCAACATCGACGGAAATGGTTTCAAGAGCCTTGATGAAGACGACGAAGTTGAATTTAACATGGTTCAGGGGCCCAAAGGCTTTCAAGCCGAGGAAGTAAAGAAACTTTCGGCTTGGTAAACTCAACTAATACTGATTAAGCTGTCCGGGAACAAGGCTCTCAAGTGATTGAGAGCCTTTTTTGTGCTTAAGTGTCGAAGAGAACAATTGCCTAGTTCTTAACGGGGAAACGTGAAAGATAAGGGAAATGACGATGGCACTATCGGCAATCCACGTCGGGTGTACAAATTTTGGAAGAGGAAGACTGCAAGCACATCTAGGCTGCAAGCGTTTAGAACCGGTAGCCTGTGTCGACATTAATCTTGGTGCAGCACGTGAAAGTCTACAATCCTTGGATGAAGACTTGCCCAATAATCTTCCGAATCGCGTTTACACGACCATAACGGAAGCACGGGAAAAGCACGACGCCCAAGTGTGCCTCATTTATGCGTCGACCACGGTACACACCCAGCTCATAATTGAAAGCCTAAATTTGGGCTTGCACACGCTTTGCGTCAAACCGGTTGCCATTGGTCAGGACGAGTTTCGCCAAATCATCTCCGTTGCAAAAGAAAATCCTCATTTGATGCTTGTTCAAAGCCACAACATGCGGTGGAACCCCGCCGCAACAAAAATGCGTGATTGGCTTCGGGAGGAGGGGGGCATCGGCGAGATGCTCGGTGGAGAATGCAGGTTTTGGATTCGGCAGAATCTCCATACCGGCGAAAATTCACGTCAGCCAGATGCTTCTGTTGAAGGGCTCTTTTTCCACGCCGGTGCGAGCCACCAACTCGACCAGCTTGTCGCGGCAAAAGGATTGCCGAAGTACGTAACGGCATATGTTCATCAACGACAAGACCCCAGCCTAGCGCAAACCGGCGTTTGGGGTACTGCCGGGGCGCAGGCGTTATTGGAATATGCCAACGGGGCGCCGTTCTGCTACACGGGTACTCGCGCGGCACATGTCAGAATGCTTGAATGGAGCGGGTATTGGACATTTCACGGAAAGAAAGGCGATATTCGTCGAGACACCGGCCATCTACAACTATTTAGGGAAGGAAAGTGCGTCCAAGATTTACAATTGCAGGATGTTCATCCGGGGTTGCGCAGGGACGACAGCATTCAACTCGACGCTTTTGCTGACGCTATTACCATGGGAAAGGATCGCGATTGGCTTCAGGAGACAAGCTTAGGTACATGGGTTTTAATGGAGGCATGCAACGAATCTGCCCGAACCCGGGAACGGGTAGATGTCCAAGCATTTCGGGCGAGATTGATGGCGTAGAGTCTGTTTGAATAAAGATTAAGTATTTAAATCGGTAATTCCAGTTTTCCCTAAACTCGGTAGGTTCGGTTTCCTAACCGCACCGAGCATCGTTAGGACATTACCGAATTATTTTTTTGAACTTCATAAAAACAGATGGCAAAACCAGTTTTGGGATTTGAGTGCTATTACATTTGAGATCTCTATCGATCAATTGACCGGATAGATCAAGCGCCTGAACAAGGAGCGCGATAGAGATCCTAAGGCGATGGTAAATCCTGCTCCCTATTCAGCCGGTCGGTCCCGCGCTGTAGATGTCAACATCTGAAACCTTGATGTAACTACCGACTGCGGCTTCGTATGTTCCTCCGCTCCAGCGCTGTACATTGATGACGTTCTCGTGTTCCTCGTCCTCAAAATTCCAGTAGTAAAACGATTCGCTCTCCGAGCCGTTATTTTCGTAAAGTTGGCTTTCGCCGGACGCGGTGAAGTAGTAGATTGCATCATCAAAGTCAAAACTACCCGTTTCCTCGTCGTCAAACGTAGCTAAATCTTCGGGAGTCAAGCCAAGGGTCGCAAAAGGCGTTTCCCGCGTGAGGCCCACGTTCAAACCTCCGCGGTCTTGCCAGTCGATCCAATAGGTTTGACCCTCGTCACCGGTCAACTTTAATTCAAACCACTCTCCGTCTTCTTCCGTATACCTGTTCCTCTGCTCTACGAGGTATTCGATTCCTTTAACAACAATGACACCGCCCGGTTTAACGTCATCCAAGGTTGGCGAAGGTTGGACCTGGTCGGACTCTTTTTTCCGTAAGAATAGCGCCAACACGACCAAGACGCCCACAAGCACGAGTATTAGTATTAGTTCCACAATTTGTTATTCCGGGTAGGCAGTTCCCTGCCTCTGCTAATCCTTTTCGTGTCGGATACGGTTTTTTGCTGTTGCCTAACCAACTCACTTTCCATATCCCCTACTGCCTCCCCTGAAGGAGCTGCTACGTCGAGTAGAGGATGATGAGGTTCTGCCAAATCCGGAACGCCGACTTCTACTTGAGGAGGTACTGGATCTGTTGACTGCCGATCTCGTCGCAGAGGATCTATTGCTTCCAAATGCTCCCCTGCGGGAGGTACCGCTTGTCCGCGCCGCCATGGCGCGCTTGGACTTCATTTGCGTAATGGACTTTGGCGCCGCAGTGCGGCTCCTTGCCTTGCTACTTCTCGCCACATTGCTCGCCGGTCTCGCCGACGCCGGAGACGAGTTGTAGCGTGTTACCGTGCGCCTCACGCTGCGGGTTCCCACCGGTGCGTGCCAACCGCCGTAGAATCCTCCGTACCAACCACCGTACCAACCGCGCCCGTACCAGCCGTACGGCCGGAAAAGAATGTCGCGAAGAATCATATATTGGAAGTACGACGCCATCCAACTATGCCCCTGGGCGTGATAGGTGCTACCGTGGTGAGGAGTCTGTCCCTCGTAGACGTACTTGTTCGATTCCGCGTTAATTGCCATCGACTGCGCGTTCTGATCGTAGGTCACCGAAAGCGCTACCAATTCAATACCGCCTTCAGCAATCTTATGCCAATCTGCGTTTTGATTTGGATCTGTTGGATGGCTTCCGGGATCCGGTACACGAAGCGAGTAGACAGCCGCTTTGCCCTCCACCGATTCGGGAACCACAAGTAGCGGATCAATATTTCCATCCTCATTGAGATCTACTCGATAGTTTACCTCCGGGTCATCCATTATTTTCTGGCTCAGTTTCTGGACAACCTTTTGCTGAAATTCTTTGGACTCGGGCTTCTTCGTGGGCGCAATTTCTCTAAAGACCTCCTTAAGCACACCCGGGAGGATTGCCGGATTGAGCTTGTCGGTCAGGTCAATCTTCGCAGAGACCTGCGATCTGCCAACGCCGACCGGAACGTCCTTTGAACGATTATCGCAACCTGCCAAAGCCGCTAACATGATACACAAGAGACAACCAATCAGCACTACGCACGTTTTTTGCATGTGATTCTCCTCTAGAATGCGAGCCAAACAGAACCGATAAACGCAGCCGTCAAGAGACCACCGCCGATGACAGCATACGGATTATAGTAGAACGGATCGTAACCCCATCCATAATCAATCACTTCCTCTTCGTATTCCTCAACCACTTCTTTACGTGTCGTCATGGATTGAGGCGGGTTCAGATACTCAGCATCGTCGTCGTCATCCTCTTCCTCCCATCTTCTTTCGGTTTCCTCAATGCCCTGTTTAATCACGTCGAGCATCACGTCATCTCCGGATATCTCGTCTCCCGTTTCCTGATCGACGTATGCCAAATCCTCGGGCCAAAGGTTTGTATTTACAATCTGTTCAATTTCGGTCCAAAACTCATCGGAAACCAGATCGAATTGCCAAGATTTCTCCATTCCGATTCTTCTCTCGGATAGAAGCGACATGAAGGCTATCGTGAAAGGGTTGAGGTCTGTCTTACGCCCTTCTCCTTCCGCGAGTTTCTGTTTGTAGATACATACGGCTACCCGTAAGTCTTCCCAGATAGGCCGCCCATCTTCGTCGAGCGCCTCCCAATCAGCGTCCTCATCGGCAAACTCGCCTGCGCCCAAGTCTACACCGGCAAATATATCGTATGTAAGGATGAAATCCCACCAACGCGCAATGAAATTATGGTAAATTAACTCTCCCTTTCGGGTCGGTGAATACTGTTCGGCGCCCTCCTTGATAGTCCAATACTCATCGAAGTACTCGTCTAGTAGATTCTCAAGAAACTTATAATCTCCATTTAGCAAAACGGGCGGCAAATCCTTCTCTTCAATCATGCGATACAGAATAAATCGGGAAGCCAGTTTTGTTTTTAACTCCTGATCCATTTGAATTTTTCTTTCGGACATCTCAAACTCCTCGACCCTCTAGTAATGACTATCAATAACCGTCAATGCGAAATCTCTTGACAATTTCGTAGGGATACATTATCATTCATGTCTACGGCGTGCCTGTAGCTCAGCTGGATAGAGCGTCAGCCTCCGGAGCTGAAGGCCGGGCGTTCGAATCGCCCCAGGCACACCATCCCACCTTTTTTCTTTCCCGTACTTATTAGTCGTAGAGTCCCGAATCAGCGCCGATGTTCAATTATACTCTTGATTGCCAATCGCTGTCAATGATTTGTGTACAGGTTACGAATCTGAATTTTCAACTTCACAAAACAGAAAATCGTGCTAAGTTTGTGATAATGCTATTAGGGGTCGTAGGTTGGGTTGAACAATCAACCGACTGAACAAGGAGCACGATAGAGATCCCATAGAAAATCCCGTGCGATAGATAAATCCCCTCAAGCACGAATTCGTGTCTACGAGTAGACAGAATCCGACCTAAAATCACTTGCGCTTGTCGTTTGATAGAGTAAAACCCAACACCGCATTTGTAGGAGCGATCTCCTGATCGCCATTTCTTATTCGTGAGTAAATCGCCTCCTCCGTTCTTCCATCCTTTCCCAATTCTTGCCTCCCACAACGAATCGCCTTAAGATTGACAACTATACAATTGTATAGTATGATAATGGTAGAGAATAAGCAACTGTCCATAGAAATACAACAACAGCGGTAGGCGTCTGGCAAGGAATCCGATAACTGAGAAGCGTCGTCTTTGTCCTACCCCCTCTTTTGCTTGCAACATCGCCATGAATGTTCGTCCCATGGCATACCGTCATCGCGGCGCAACTTTTATTTTCTGTTGGCATTCTGTTGGCATTACAAATCCCGAGAACCCGCACCAGCAAAGGAAACCTTCATCTCAGAAAATGCCAACTCTACGCTTAAATCGACAATCGGTTGGCAACGTGTGTCGACCCTTCATGAGGTTTGGATAACACTATGCGTTACGATGCAAGGCTGACCGGCGAAACCGCACTAGCCTTCGAATATTTTCAACTCTACAGAGATATGCCAGACCGCACACTGCGTAAACTCACCCAGATTCCGGTGCGCGGCAAAACCCGAGATCTGAAAACCATCGGGCGCTGGTCAAGTAATTTCCGCTGGCAAGAACGCGTCCAAGCGTTTGACGATGAAAGAAAACTCCGAGCTGCGCAGGAAGTAGCCGCACGCCAACAAGCAGAAATCGAAGCGTTCATTGAGGCGGACCTGCAAATCGCGAGAGATATTCAAGAGATGACCCAACAACACTTGGCACATATCAAAGAGACGCAAACGCGAGACGCTGCGGAGATGCGCAAGTTGGCGCTGATGTATAACGTATCACGCATCTGGCTAATGGAACTGATTGGCATCATAAAGGAAAAAGACAATGGCACGTCCGAAACGAGTCAACCTCGGTGAAATTCGCTATCCTGCGCGGAATGCGTCGCACTCATGCGACGATAATGAACAACATCCAGCGCACATGGCTTGGATGTTCGCCAAGTTTGAGGTGGATTATCTGTACGACTTACTGATCGATCTCAGATCGGGCCACGCAGCCAGTGAAAATTCATGCCGAAAATCGGGAGACTCACGATCGCCTCTGCCTGCCGAATCGGAAATTCACGATTGCTTGAAAAAATCGTCCACCCAAGATTGTGCACTCCAGCGCGCGACAAAACGATTCTCCCATCCCTATCGACGCAAACACTCCCCCGCAACAGTAATCGCCGTCCGCAATGCGGTGTACAAGTCGATAAGAGGACAGATCGACGAGGGAATTTCTCCAGACCCGATGGCTCCCGATTACAGCTTGTTTCGCGTCGTAGCCGAGCACACTGGCTGCACATTGCCAAAGACATCGGAACAATACGAGCGTGATACAGAAATCGCTCTCGAAATCGAGGAGGAACTAAACCTCAAGAAACACCCGGATTTGAAGCCCGAAACCAGGAGAATTACCGCCTTGATCAAAGAAACCTCGCTTGCCCACGACGACTGGGATCAGTTTTTGTGGAGCGACTTCTTGGACAGCGTCTTCACCCATTCGACGCGCTTTACCATTGAAGTCACACTCGCGGACCTCGGACCAAACAAGCCCTCCCCGCGTCAGAAAATTGGCGCTCCCGTTAAACCTGACACGCAAATTTTGCGAAGAATCCAGCGGCAAACCGCCCGAACCGCATGTCAGAATATCGGACGCGCATATATTTCGGACGCATTCATTGATGAATTCCTGCGGAACGCCAAGACTTAAACAATCAGCTGAGTGGATAACGAAGGCGATAGTAGATCCCTCAAGCGAGCGAATAAATCAACTGCGCGAAGGTGATAGAGATTCCAGTGCGATAGTAATCTTCAATATTTGTAGCCCTTCGATAGCTACGCATTCGCACTGCAGAGCAGTGCCATCTCAATAGATTCGCGATGCGTACAAACTCTGCGCTCCAGCGGAGCGCAATATGAAGCTCTGAACATATGTGCGAATTCACTTTGTCCGTAGAATCAGAGATAGCGTAGGGTGGGCACCGCCCACCATTCCTTATTCCCACTATGTAGGAGGGAATCAAGCGAATGAATAATGAGTGCGATAGAGTTCCCATAGTAAATCCCGTGCGATGCAGATCTCCCTGCGCCCTATCCCTTCCGCCAGAAAACGACGCGTTATCAATCGACCGAGCAGAAATCAATCAAGCGAATGAATGATGAGCAATCAAGTGATTGAAAAACAGCGCGATAGTAATCTTCCAGATATTTAGCCCTCGGATGACCGCGCCTTTGCACTGCAGAGCAGTGCCATGTCAATAGATTCGCTATGTGCACAACCTCCGCGGTCCAGCGGAGATCAAGTGACCGAATAAGATCAACCGAGTGGATAGCGAGGACGATAGCTAATCCCGCGCGATAGAGATCCCTCAAGCGAACGATCTACTGAACGAATAGCGAAGGCGATAGTAGATCCTGATAGTAATCTTCAATGTCGTGTGTTACTTGTTAGAGATTTCCCACGTCTTGCACTCCAGCGGAGTGCAATGTCAATAGAATCGTGATGCGTCTAATCTCCGCGCTCCAGAGGAGCGCAATGTGAATTTGTGATTATTTCTTCATATTTATTACTTCGTCTGTAGTATCAACCTACTGAAAAAGGAAGGATCAAGCGAATGGATAATGAGTGCGATAGAGTTCCCATACAGATCCCCTAATCCGCGATTCAGACAATTGCCGACAGGTTCCTAGCAATTATCACGCTCGTTCAATTGTGGCACCTTTTTCAGTTTCGTTCTCCCTGTGCCAATCGGCAAATCTGATTTTACTTGTATCAATCTATGTATTGTGATAACTTAATTCGGGCGGAAAATCGAAATTCGTTCAATTCTAAAGATGCTTGCAGGTCTTCGTTTGTGCAGTTTGGAACCCGCGATTCTAGGGACGCGAAAAGAACGAAATCAAGTTTATGAAAGCCAAAATCAAGCGAGTAGATAAAGACCTCCCCCTGCCCAAATATGAAACCGCAGGTTCGGTGGGGTTTGATTTCCTTTGCCGTGAATCCGTGGCAATCAACCCGTACAGTTTAGGACTCATCCCAGCCAACGTCATCGTCGAAACGCCGCCGGGATATATGTTGATGGTCACGCTTCGCAGCAGCACACCAAAGAAACGGGGTTTGCTGATTCCACACGGGGTCGGAGTCATCGATCAGGACTACTGTGGCGAGGGAGATGAAGTAAAAATTCAGGTCTACAATTTTACCTCAAAGCCGGTGACGGTGGAACGTGGAGATAGGATTGCCCAAGGCATTTTCGTCAGAGTGGATACGGCGCAGTGGTCGGAGGTCGATCGAATCAAGTCGGAGACACGCGGCGGGTTTGGGAGTACCGGTACCGTAGGGAATTGAAGATGGAACAGTATTTGGACGCGCTTAGACAAGTTGTGGAGTCCGGGGTTGATCGCGGTGGCCGCAACGGCGATACCCGCGCCGTATTCGGGATGCAGATGCGCTACGATATGTCCGATGGCTTTCCCGCGGTTACAACGAAGCAGCTTGCGTTTAACACTGGGGTGAAAGCCGAACTCTTGGGCTTTCTGAGAGGCTATTCCGATGTCAAGGACTTTCAGAAGCTGGGGTGTAATGTCTGGAATCAAAATGCCGAGGCGGATTATTGGAAACCGCGCGCGCGCTTTGAGGGCGACTTGGGGCGAATTTACGGTGTGCAATGGCGCTCATGGAAAACCGCAGACGGACGGATAGTGGATCAGCTTGCCGAGGTCATCGAGCAAATCAGGACTGATCCGCACAGTCGCCGCCATGTGGTAACAGCTTGGAATCCCGGCGAACTCGACCAAATGGCACTCGCTCCATGCCACGCGTTTTTCCAGTTCTACGTAGCCGATAGCAAACTCTCCCTTCACATGTATGAGCGGAGTTGCGACATGATTCTAGGCGTGCCGTTTAATATCGCATCTTACGCCCTGCTGCTGCACATGGTCGCACAGGTAACGGAGCTAGAACCCGCGGAGTTGATTCTCTCATTGGGAGATGTCCATATCTACCATGAGCACTTTGAACATGTGGAGATACAGTTGGAAAGAGAACCCTTTAAGTTGCCGGAGCTTTATCTAAACCCCAAGATAAAATCGATTGACGATTTCAAGATGCAGGACATCAAATTGCGAGGCTACAAGCACCACGACGCAATCAAAGCGCCTATGGCAGTCTGAGAGATGCTTCGATGATTATATCGCTCATAGCGGCAATGGATCGGAATCGACTGATTGGCAAGGGGAATTGTCTCCCTTGGAGGCTGCCCGCGGATATGAGGCATTTCCGAGAATTGACGCAAGACAAACCGGTGGTGATGGGCAGGCGAACCTTCGAATCCATTGGCAAACCCTTGCCCAAGCGCACCAACATCATCTTAACGCACGACCCGCATTTCCGCGCCAACGGATGCATTGTAACACACGGTGTTGATGAAGCACTGAGCGAGTCGAATGATTGCGAAGAGGTGATGATAATCGGCGGTTATTCGATTTACGAGCAGTTCCTAAATCTAGCAGAACGGCTCTACCTGACGCAGATACACAAGTGTTTTGAAGGGGATGTCTACTTCCCGGCGTTTGAGTTGAACGATTGGCGAGAAGCCAAACGTATCAGGTGTGAACCGGACAAAGATAATCCGCATTCGTACGACTTTGTTTTCCTTCGTAGAAACTCTTGAATGTGTTCGTCAATCGATTTTGTATTCTTGCGCCATCTCGGCAATAATATTCATCTGCCACGCCTCCTGATTACCGCTGAGAAAACTGTTTTCCAACAGGTATGTCTGCCACGGATAGACTACCCACCATGCGGAGCGGCCGAACATGAACATTGACGATTCAAATTACCGTGCAGTAGTCATCTGTTTGGTCCTCATTATACTGCTCGGATGCGGATTCTGGATGTTGAAATATCGTCATCCTGCGCTTTTCCTTGGCGAGCCGGATCTTATCGTGGATAAGAAACAGAAGTTGAATGAGAGTACGCCCGTGGATACAGATTCGGCGACGCTTTCCAACCCTCTACTTCATGGGACCAAAGACGCACGTATTGACATCAATACCGCCATGTTCGAGGAGTTCGAATCTCTGCCGGGAATTGGTCCGGCAACGGCCAAGAGTATAATTGATTATCGTGACATCAATGGGAGATTCGATATCGTCGACGATCTCGCTGAAGTCCATGGAATCGGCGACAAAACGATAGAGAAGCTACGAGACAGAATTGTTGCCCGCTGACATATGGATTCATTGTTCACAATCTAGAATTTGAACGTAGTACCGAGCGATTGCCAAACGACTGAAAAAGATATACAATTACTCAAGATTTTGGTAAAATTGTTAGGGAAGTAGGAAGATCGGCGAGCAAAGATTTTATTCCGAGGCGGGGTGTTAACCATCCTGCAAGATTTTGGCATTGGAAACTAGCCCATACCTGGAGAGCATAGTTGTATGTCGCAGCCGCGAATGTCTTTAAATTGGAGCGAGCAGGAATTTTGAAATGCCTCATTTTTCTGGACACGAAACTGGTTATTGAGAAGGAGACATTCTCTTAATGTTTAAACATCATTCCATTTCCGCTTTGATTGGAGTCCGACATTACATTGTGCTTATCTGCCTATTGATGTTCGTCGTGGGCTCCCAAAATGTATCCGCCCAATCGCAGTTAGCCCAAGATACCTATGCCATTTTTGAGGGAAGCTGCCTCATCTGCCACGGCCCCGACGGCGCCTATCGAGAAACTCTCCTCATGGAACACGACGCGCTCATCGGAGGGGGGACCGTCGTTCCGGGAAATCCGAATGCCTCCGAGTTGTATAAACGGCTGCTAGGCCCCACCGAAAGCGGCGCACAGATGCCGTTCGGACAACCACCCCTGTCCCCTCAGTCGATTGACACGATTCGACGCTGGATAGTAGCCGGCGCACCCGATTGGGCGGCTACCCCCACAACCGACAATCTGTTTTTCTCTCCCAGTGAAATACTCGATACCATTGAGACTCACCTCACCTCACTCGAATCGTTTGACCGCGCCTACGCTCGCTACTTTACACTGGCACATCTCAACAACGCTGGCGAAACAAGCCAAATACTTGGTGAATACCGCAAAGCCCTCTACAAATTGGTCAACAGCCTCTCATGGGGAGTAACAGTCATCAACCCAATCCCCATCGACCCCCAAGCTACCATCTTCTATATTGACCTCAGACATTACGAATGGGATGTCAACGATGCCTGGACGAAGATAGAAGAGGCGTATCCCTATCACATCGCGTTTGACGCACCAACCCAAACTACACTGCGGGCAAAATTGGGTCGGTTACAGACACAGATGAAGACCGGTGTACCGTCGATTCATATCGACTGGTTTATTGCAACAGCCTCGACTCCACCACTCTATCATGACCTGCTTTCGCTGCCGTTGACAGATAGGGAGTTAGAGACTCGACTCGAGGTCGATGTCGCCCGCAATCTAACGACTGCTCCGGGAGTTCGGGTTTGGCGTGCGGGGTTCAACAATTCGGGTGTCTCTACTAACAACCGAGTCGTGGAACGGCATACCTCGCGCTATGGGGCGTATTGGAAAAGTTACGACTTTGCCGGGAGTGTCGGGACACAGAACATCTTTACCCACCCGCTCAATTTCACGCACGATGGCGGAGAGGCTATCTTCAATCTACCCAACGGGTTACAGGGATACTATCTTGTCAATGCGTCCGGTTTCCGGCTGGACGAGGCGCCGATAAACATCGTTTCCAACCCCGCTGCCAGCGACCCGACGGTACGCAACGGACTTTCCTGTATCGGCTGCCACACCGAGGGAATGAAGACTTTTGAAGACCAAGTACGTTCCGTGATTGAAAGTAATACCAATCCACCCTACAACAAAGCACAGGCGCTTCGACTCTACGTCGAAAAGTCAGACATGGACGCTCGTGTGGGTGTCGACATGAAGCGCTATCAAGAGGCGCTTGAAGCCACGGGCGGTGTGATGGGTGGTGTTGAACCAATCTCCCGTTTCCATGAGACGTTTCAGGGACCTGTTGATGCGGCATACGCCGCTGCCGTGGTTGGGTTGCAGACCGAAACCTTCCTCGAAAAGATTCGTGAGAACCTAGGACTGCAGAACGTTGGTTTACTAGTACTGCAGGGAGAGAGCGGAAGCGTGAAACGGGATGCCTGGACATCTGGTTTCAGAGATGTGATGTATGCGTTGGACTACCCGCAGCAAGTTGGAGAACCCGAGGTTATAACACAGCCGGAAGTGATACCCGGCACGGTAGTTCAGATTCCCGATCCGAACCTGCGCACCGCGGTTGCGGAAGCACTTCGCAAAAGCCCCAATGCCCCGATTACTGCAGAAGAAATGAAAAGATTGAGAGACCTCGACTTGAGAGACAGGGGTGTGCGCGATCTGACAGGACTTCAGTTTACAACACATCTCAGATGGTTGCATCTCCCAAATAATCAGGTCTCCGACCTCTCACCCATTGCGGGTTTAATCGAATTGCGCGAGCTCTGGGCTCGCCACAATCAGATATCCGACATTTCGCCTGTGAGGGGCTTAACAAATCTCACTCACCTAGAGATTCATAACAATCGGGTATCCGATATATCCCCGGTTGCAGGATTAATCAATCTGAAAGAATTGAACATGTCCAGTAACGGCGTATCCGACCTGTCGCCGGTTGCAGGATTAATCAATCTGAAAGAATTGAACATGTTCAGTAACGGCGTATCCGACCTGTCGCCGCTTGCGAGACTAATTAATCTGGAGTATATAAGTTTTCCCTATAACAACGTTTCCGATTTGTCCCCGATTGCAGGATTAACCAAGCTGAGCACTTTATATGTTTGGGGTAACAACATCTCCGACCTGTCGCCGCTTTCAGGACTAATCAATCTGAGTGGTTTCAATTTTAGCGGTAACGAGGTATCTGATATTTCGCCGCTTGCGAGACTAATTAATCTGAAGTATATTGGCGCATGGGGCAACCCCATCTCCGATTTATCACCCTTAGCGAGATTAACAACACTGGAGACGGTAGATATCTGTGGTGCAGAGCTATCAGACCTTACACCTTTGGCGGGCTTATCAAATCTGAAAGAGCTGTATCTTGTCAGCAACGGAATATCGGATATATCACCCATCGCGGGATTAACCGGGTTGAATCGTCTGAATCTTGGAGAGAACAACATCTCGGACGTATCGCCGCTCGCGGCTTTGACCAACTTGAAATGGCTGACGGTCGCTGAAAACCAAATCTCGGACGTATCGCCTCTGGATGGGATACGCGAGAATATCAAGCTCGTTTGGTACAACAATCCGGGGTTCCCAAAAGGAGGGCCGAAAATAGAGGGTCCGTGGTTATGGGTCTTTTTACCGGACACACAACTCGACGATACAGATTTACTATCAGAAGCTAGTGGGGGTAGCGTGACAGAGGTGAGCGTCGCCTCACAAGGGGCAACAGTGGGAAAACCAGTTGGCGATGAGGTGTGGACCTCCCACAAACTCCCGCCTACGGGTAGAGACAACCTTGACGATATGATGGGACAAGACCTGCCCGATGGCGTTATGTATGGCACTGTCTCCCTCTATTCATCACAAAATCAGGACACAACCATGTACCTAGGCAGCGATCAGGAGGTACGGGTGTGGCTCAACGGGAGTTTGATTTACAATCGCCAACACATAGGTAACGGCGGGGATTACACCGACTTTTTTCCCGCTACGCTTCAGCAGGGGAGAAATGTCCTGTTAGTCGCGGTTGTCACTCGTTCTAATGACCATTCCAACGCCTTTTTCGGTTTTGAACCTGACACCGAATACGCGGTGGGAACCGGTATAGGCTACGCCTTTTCCAAGAAGCCAATTCACCTCGGCGATACCTTCACCTTCGATATCCGTGCGGAGAATGTCTCCGACTTGGCGGGGTGGCAGTTTGACATCGCCTTTGACCCTGCGGCGCTTGAAGCGGTTGATGTCAGGGAAGGCGATTTCTTGAAGACCGACGGTGCCTCGACCTTCTTTCAGGGAGGACGCATTGACAACGCTAGCGGCAAAATCACAGGGCTCAGCGCGGCGCGATTGGGCGACCGAGGCGCCAGTGGCAGCGGTTCTCTGCTTCACGTGGCGTTCAAAGCGAAATCCACCGGTGAAATGAGTTTGGCGCTCCAGAACTTCGAGCTCGGCTCTATCACCGGAGACATTATTCCTGCGGGACCGACCGAAATCTACCTCACTGTGGAGGGACGACTGGCAACCGGAGATGTGAATCGAGACGGACGGGTGAGTATTCTTGACTTGATTCTCGTCGCACGGTTGTTGGGACAAAGGGTAGCCGCCAATTCGCCGGAGGATGTCAACGGTGATGGGGTGGTCAACATCTTCGATCTCACCCTCGTGGCACAGGGAATTGGCAAAACCACGGCGCCTGCCGCGCCCGCGGTGGCGACAGGACGGGCAGACCCTGCGACGATAGAAGCATGGATTGCACTGGCACGGCTTGAGGATGACGGTTCGATTGCCTTCCGCCAGGGTATTGCGAATCTCCATAATCTGTTAGCCTCGCTGATTGTTCCTCAAGAGACCGCACTGCACGCCAACTACCCGAATCCATTCAACCCGGAAACCTGGATACCCTATCAGTTGGCTGTACCCGCAGAGGTTACGTTGACGATTTATGATATGTACGGCGGAGTGGTTCGACGCTTGGAGGTAGGTCATCAAGCGGCGGGACTGTATCAGAGCCGCAACCGTGCGGCGTATTGGGACGGTCGTAATGGGCGTGGGGAATCCGTTGCCAGCGGTTTATATTTTTACACGTTGAGGACGGGAGAGTTCACGGGGACACGGAAGATGCTGATAAGAAAATAGCACATGCATTATCGGTTTGTACTTAACGCAAGTTGCTACCTATAACAGAGAAACCGAGTTTTTGGCTCACGTTCGCTAAATTATAGGTAAATAGGCCTGATTTTCGTCAATCTCGTGTTTCCACGTCGGAAAAAACTCGGTTTCTGTGCCCCTGTCGGACAGAGGTGGCAACTTGGGTTAAATCACAATATGAGACATCAAAAGCAACTGTGAAAGCGGATGCAGAACGAGATGTCAACGAAAGGTGCTGTGCAATGTAAATAGATTAGGTGGTAACGGTCACGTGGCTGACTTGTCCGGGTTCAAGGGTTCTTAGGATTTGATTGACTCTGAACATAGCGGGTTGAATGTCCTGGATTCGATTGCTTTTGGCAGAGATGAGAATGATGCTGATCGTCTATTTGCGGAGGTTCTGTTGATGTTCAATACCCTTGTCCATTGTGACTAGTGCGTCAAACGCTTCTGCGGCTTGCGCGAGGAGTTCGCCGTTTCGCTTTCCTTTCCACCCTTGCCGAGCAACAGTCGTGACCTGAAAATCAGCGTCAAAATATCGGACCAAGCGCCAGTCCAAGTTTTCATCAAGCAGAACACGCATGGTGTTTTGAACCTCCGGATGTTCTTGGAGCGTTGCGATCCTTACAATGGCGTGGGTTCACGAATGCCTGAGACTCGGAAGTACACAACACAATCCGAACAGGTCTTAGTTAGGCGGGGTGCCGATGGTTGTGGTCAATGCGATCTCTAAAAAAGCGATTGCCTGCTCCCGAGAAACAGACGGGAAGCCTTCCAGAAAATAGTCAAGGCTCTCCCCCGCTTTTAGATGATCAATGAGGCTCTTTACCGGAACACGGGTGCCCGTAAACACAGGCAGTCCCCCGTGAATATCCGGGTCTTGGGTTATCACTTGCTCTGCGGTCATCTTTCAGGGTTCTCCTTGTGAGTTTTCTTTGCGATTGGAAAACAAAACTTTGATCTCATGGTCGCAACGCTTAGGCACGAGAGGTTGGTACGGTCTAACACTATTTTACCGCAAATCCCGACAACCCTCAAGGAAAAAGTCTGTAGCCCGAAGACACTTGAATCAGCGACCCCATCATAGACGATTACAATGGGCACTACGATGTGGGCGGTTACAAGATTTACACCTATTGTACCCAAACCTGTCAATGTTTCCGTCGGCTGATCAGGCGGTGTCTCCATGACGTGGAAACCCGTCTTCTCAACCCGCTGTCCATACACCAAAGTAGTAGAACCAATAATCATTTATACACTGCGGTAGGTTCGGTTTCCTAACCGAACCGGTATTTATCCAGTCTCGTAGGTGCGGTTGGAAAGGGATCTCTATCGCCTTCGCTATCCACTCAGTTGATCGCGCCTACCGAAATATGTGTAAATATGAATGGAATTGACTATAGGAAGAGCCTATGTTAGAAAATAATTATCCGAAACTTCACAATGCCGCGTGGCCCGGGGTGGTGGGAAAAGGTGAGGATTCAGAGCCACCCATCTCGTTGGACACGATGTTGGACCTCACCGCGGCTGCCGATGTGGACGGCGTAAAATTTGACGGCGTCGATCTGTTTCTCTCCGCTCCTCATGTTGACATCGACAGCACCGAAGATGAGATAAAGGCGCTTGCTGACAAAGTTGGTGCTCTCAATCTCAAGATTGGCAGCGTCGTTGCTCCTGTTTGGGAGCCGACCGGTGGTGGCTCCGCTATGGGTAGCGCAGAGGAACGGGGGCGTTTCCTAACGCAAGTTCGCAAGGCATGCAATATTGTCAAGACGATGCGCGAATTGGGCATCCGTCCTAGTGGAGTTGTGCGCATTGATTCGTCGGTGGATCCGGAAACCTGGGCAGCCGACCCGGCGGCGAACACGGATCGCATCGCATCGACGTTCCGCGAAGCCTGCGACATAGCGGCAGATTACGGCGAAACGCTGGCAGCCGAGGGCGAGATTTGCTGGGGAGGCATGCACGGCTGGAAAACCATGATTAGAACCCTTGAAGCCGTCGACCGCCTCAATATCGGGTTCCAGGCTGATATGGCACACACCCTGCTATACCTACTGGGCTATAACATACCGGAGGAGCGAATCCTACCCGACGATTTTGACTGGTCGGACCGTGAAACGTTGACGGAGGGGCTGCGCACACTCACCGCGGCGCTGCGCCCATGGACTATCGACTTTCATGTGGCGCAGAACGACGGCACGGTGCACGGCGCCGGTTCTCATGACAAAACGGGAAGACACTGCCAACCCACCGACCCCAACGGCAAGCTAGACATCACGACCGATGCCGGACACTGGTTGCGCGAAGAGGATGGTGGGCTCACGAAAGCCTTCAAACACATTTGTTGGGATGGCTGCATGTTTCCAAATCAAGTGATGATGGAACAGCAAACCTGGAACGATATTCTGGCGGCGATGATTGAGGTTCGGAAGATGCACGGGTGGTACGAAGCGGAATAATGGATCGTTTGAGCGCAATGGAACGACATAATCACCATGACTAACAACAAGACACTCAGAATAGGACTCATCGGCACAGGCTTTATGGCGCGTGCGCACACCAACGCCTACAAACGGGTAGGGGATTTCTTTCCGGATCTCGAATGGCGGCCCGGGTTGAAGGCAGTCTGCGCACGAACTCCGGAGAAAGTTCGAGACTTTGCCGAGCAGTGGGGTTACGAATCCGTTGAGACGGACTGGAGAACCCTCGTTTCGAGAGAGGATATTGACGCGGTTGATATCTGCGCGCCGAACGACACTCACGCAGAGATTGCCCTCGCCGCAATTGCCGCTGGAAAGATGGTTCTGTGCGAGAAGCCGCTGGCGCGGACGGTGGCTGAAGGCCAACCGATGGTGGAAGCGGTGGAAGAAGTTGGCGTGAAAAATACCGTTTGGTACAATTATAGGCGTGTGCCGGCAGTCACCTTGGCGAAACAGGTGATAGATTCCGGCAAATTGGGTCGGATTTTCCACTATCGCGCCAACTTCCTCCAAGATTGGACGATTAGTCCTGATCTGCCTCAAGGCGGAGAGGCGTTGTGGCGGCTGGACGTGAATGCCGCCGGATCCGGCGTGACGGGCGATCTGCTCGCTCACTGCATTGATACCGCCATGTGGCTAAACGGCGGCATTTTGGATGTTTCAGCCGTTACAGAGACATTCATTAAGGAAAGGGTTCATCAGGTAACCGGGAAGGTGCAAGCGGTCGGCATTGACGATGCCTGCATTTTTCATTGTCATTTTGATAACGGCTCGCTCGGTGTTTTCGAAGCAACTCGCTACGCCCGCGGACAAAAAGCCGGGTATACCTTTGAAATAAACGGTCGACACGCCTCCATCCGATGGGACTTGCACGACCAGAACCGACTCGGTTACTTCGATCACGCTGATGAATCGATTGTGCGCGGCTGGCGCTCTATTCATGTCTCCGACGACGATCAGCCCTATATTGACAGGTGGTGGGTTCCCGGTTTGTGCCTCGGATACGAACACACCTTTGTTCACCACATGGCTGATTTTTTGAAAGGCTTGGAAACAGGTGAGCCCTGCTCGCCCACATTTAGGGAGGCGCTAGAAACGCAGAAGGTATGCGAGGCGGTGCTTGAATCCGCCGCCTCCAGAAGTTGGAAAGAAACAGGAGTTAGTTGGTAGCTGACATTAGATGAGAAAAAATTTAATCGGTGTCTGAATCACTACTTGGTAGGAGCGATCTCCGAATCGCGACATATTCCGCAAGCGATGAAATAATAAATGTTAACACTCTCATAGATAATTCTTTCGCTCACTTCATCAACGACAGGCATGAAGTAGTGCTTCCGCGAGGGGATGCAGTCCACATCTTCTAAATGGAGTTTGAAATCCTCCACTGTGACGATTATGAAAACCATTGAACAAGCACTCGATCAACTGGAAGAGAACGGCCATATCTTGGTAGAAGGCGCTTTGTCGCCCGAAGAAACCGAACACGTTCGGCAACGCATCAATCACGCGCGCGAAATGGGATGGGCTGACGGGCTAAACCAAGTCGGCAACATGTGGTTTGATACACTGCTGGATCGAGAGCCGGAGACGTTTGCCCCGTTGGTAGGCCATCCCGGGATCCGCCCCTATCTTGAGGGGATGATGGGCAAGCAATGTCAATTGAGAAGCCTGCGAATCCACATCAACCCGGGCGCTTACCTCCAAGAGTGGCATCTCGATTTCTACGGATATTGGAAGGAGAAGCGGGAGGCAGCGAAATCGCGTCTTACGGTACCTCCAATAAGCATCAATACCACATTCTATTTTCAGGATAATGGTCCCGGCTTGGGACATCTCAAGTACGTCAAAAACGGACATCGAATGGAACCCGCGCATCTGAATCCGATGGATCGTCCCAAATTTGAAGCGTGGTGCGAAGCACAAGAGCATGACGTGGTCTACCCTAAGGCGGGGGACTGTGTGATTTTCTTGAGCCACATTCCGCATCAGGGGGCTAAAGAGCGCGACGATATGGAGCGAAGCAACGTCGTCTGTCATTACCAGTTGACGCCAATGCACGAAGGTGTGCTCTACGTCTCACAGCCTCGCGGTTACAAATGGACATTCCCATTTGCTATGCGCGACCGTCGATAGTGATGCTAATACCATTTCGCTTCAATAAAGGTGCACATAATGTTTCGGTAATATCATTCACCATCTTGGTAGGCGGGGCATCTTGCCCCGCCGGCTTTGCGCAGAGACAAGGCTTCTTACTCTGCCCCACGTAAGTTTCTTCACTTAATCCATGTAATCAATGCACTTTGATTTTAGAGAAATGGTATAACATGACAATCGAAGATTTATGGGTCGTATACGAAGGTTACCGAGGAGCAGGCGAAGGTAAGCACATCGTCTGGGTCAGCGGCGACGAGGAGTATCGCTCCGAAGAGGCGTTGCCCGCATTAGCCAAAATCATGGCAGTGCACCACGGTTTCAAGTGTACGGTGCTTTTTGCGATTAACTCCGAGACCGGCGAAATCGACCCTAACGACCAGACCAATATCCCTGGCCTCCATCACCTCGAAACTGCCGATTTGATGGTACTTTTCACGCGATTCCGCGAACTCCCCGACGAGCAGATGAAGTACATCGTCGATTTCACGAATTCCGGAAAACCCGTTTTGGGTTTGCGAACGGCAACACACGCCTTTAGCTACACCAGAAATCCCAACAGTCCCTACGCCAAATATGGCTGCGACCATGAGGTGTTTTCGGGCGGATATGGTCGTCAAGTACTGGGCGAAACGTGGGTTTCGCATCACGGACACCACGGGCACGAGAGTGCGCGTGGTCTGATTGACGAAGCAATGAGCGGGCAGCCCATTCTCAAAGGTGTTAAAGACATCTGGGGACCGACCGATGTATACGCCATCACAGAATTGACCGGTGATGCTCAAGTGCTGGTTCACGGCCAGGTGCTGTCCGGCATGAATCCGACGGACAAGCCCAAACCGGATACGCCGACTATGCCCTTGGCGTGGGTGAAGACTTATGTCGGCGAACAATCACTCCCGTCGCGAGTATTCTGTACCACGATGGGCGCCTCCGTTGATCTTGAAAGCGAAGGGTTGCGGCGGCTGTTGGCTAATGCCTGCTATTGGTGTGTCGGATCGGAAGATTCAATTCCCGAAGCAAGCATTGTAGACTTTGTTGGACCGTATCAGCCCACCTATTTCGGAGTCGGAGATTTCAAGAAGGGCCTACGACCATCAGATTTTAGACTATGAAGGGAGATGCCAAGTTTGTTGTCGGTCAATTCCATTCGGAGCGAGCCGCGCAAGCCATGAGGGGAGAATCGAACCTATGAAACAAGCCGCAATTCTTGGAGAACGTCAAGCCGGACTCGTTGATGTTCCCGATTTAGTGCCTAAAGAAGACTGGGCGGTCGTCAAAATCCATGCCGCCCCAATGTGTAATGAATACCACAATTTTGACTCCGGACGCAAGTCTAGTGGGCTTGGACACGAAGCAGCGGGCGAAGTTGTCGCGATTGCCCAACCGGGGAAAGTTGAAATCGGAGATCGAGTGGTGGTGCAGCCTCAGTACCCGTGTGGAAAGTGCCATTTGTGCGTGTCGGGCGATCATATTCACTGTCAAGATGGTTATAACTACAAAGAATTTACGGGTAGGGAAAACGGGGCATCGACGATGGCTCAATACATCCTCAAGCCGTCTTGGATACTTTCCATAATTCCGGATGATGTTTCGTACGAACATGCCTCATTGGCATGTTGTGCGTTAGGACCATCATTCAACGCGTTTGAAAAGATGGAGGTCAACTCCTTTGACACTGTCTTGATTACAGGGATTGGACCCGTTGGATTCGGTGCAATTACAAATGCGAGGTATCGAGGCGCCCGCGTCATCGCCGTTGAGTCTATCCCTTGGCGCGTTGAACACGCAAAAAAAATGGGGGCGGTTGCGGTGATTGACCCGACCGCGGAGGATGCCGTCCAACAGATTCGAGATTTGACAACGGGTGGACGCGGCGTCGACTGCGCTCTGGATTGCTCCGGCAATCCGTTGGCGCACCGCCTCTGCATTGACGCAACCCGGCGCCGCGGGCAGGTTTCATTTGTCGGTCAAAGCGGCCGCAGAGAAACTGCCGTTAACATTAGTCGAGATATGATTGGCAAGGGCATATCTCTTCACGGCGCGTGGCATTACAATTTATCGCAGTTCCCAAGGTTGATTAACGTCATTCAGAATTCTGACCTGCTCGATCTTCTCATCAGCCATGTTTTCCCCATGACCGAGATTCAGGCGGCATTTGAAGCATCTTCCTCACACGAAAGCGCGAAAATCATCCTTAAACCGTGGGAATGATTTTGATGATTGTCTGAGTAATCCCACAGTTTAGCTTTATATTCTCATTAAACACGCTTCAATAATAAATCTTACATTTTGACAAACACAATGGCGTCTAGGAGGGCTAACCGCTCCTGCTGGATTGACAAATCCAGCAGGGCACAATCTAACCACTTTGCTTCCGTTCTTTCGCTCCAGAGGATCAAACGAGTGGATAACGAGTGCGATAGAGTTCTTGCAGCATGTTTGTAAAATCGATAAAGCCTGCATTTTCCCTAGTCAATGCGGAAGCTAAACTTTTCTATTGAATCTTGCTTAAAGGAATACCTCGGATCCGCAGAGAAACAGACAATCATGAGCATAGATACCCATAGCGGCAGTGACGACGAGGCGGGCGCCATACCCGACTTGCTTCACTCTGAAGTTCTTGATGCCTTTGACCGCGAGACTTTCGAGCGCGATGGGTATTGGGTGTGGGAAGGCGTGGTCACCGATGCCGGCTGCAACCAGTGGACAGCTAATCTTAAGAAACTGCAACGGATGAACGACGGCATTCTCATGGACACCGACTGGGCTGCCATTGATTTTGAGGGACGTGGTTTGGCACCGCCTCCGCCCGAACAGATTACACCTCAATTCTTGACATCATGCTACGGTGGATCGGAACAAATGCCATCTTTTCTTAGGGGGCCGTTGCGAAAGTATATGTATCGATACGGGTTGCTCGGCCCGGGACCCGCACTGGTTGCACGCGGATTCGACTCGATCGGAGTCATGCCGGAATACTTTCCGACTGGGTACAACGACTTCGTCTTGGATGTCATCACCACACATCCGCAGATGATGGAGTTGTTTCGCAAAGTGCTGGGCGACCGATTTCTCCTCGACCATTGTCTCATGCTCAACCGCGGTCCCGGCGCGAAGGGGCGTCGTTGGCATGGTCACCCGTATTGGGAGGGGAAGCATGAAGCCCAAGATGCTTTAGGGGACGGCAGTGCGGTTACGCCAGAATTTCTGCAGCGACAGTGTGTTCGCACCCTGTGTTACCCGGGGGGCGCTACTCCCGATGACGGCGGAGAATTTGCCGTTATTCCGGGAGTTCACCTCTATCGTGTTCCGTATAAATGGAATACCGAGCGACCGGATGAAGATGAAGATATGCGATCAGGTTGGATGAAGGGCAAGACGCACCCCATTACCGGCGAGCCGTTGGAAATCGTGCACCTGTCCCTACCGCCGGGCAGTATGGTTTCCTTTGTCCATCACATGCCGCATTATGTCGGCAGACGCAAACTGGGAAGTAAAATGCGATGGGGCTTGTTGATGGCTTTCCGCACGCCTGATCCCGAGGCAGCTCCCGCCAAGTGGTCCAACGGCGTTCCGCCGCATTGGGCTGATCGACTAGAGGCAGAAGGAAGACTTTCTGCCGATGCACGCCGTGTGTTTGAGGCGGACAATCCTATGGTCTGAAGAATCCTCTCAATCTTGCTTATACTGCGTAATTCAATTTATCAAAAGTAAGTTGGTTTTTCGATTCACAATCAATCTCGGAACAGGAGAATCTTATGCGTCGGAAAGAGATGTTGTATGCTGTGATAGGCGGTATCGTCGGAACAGTTCTAACAATGGCGGCGGGGGCATTGGCTCCGCTGGTAGCGCAAGACGAACCGGTAGACCTGAACGCGGGGAGGATCACCTGCAGGGTGTTGGACGTGCTTGATGCGAAGGGGAATCTCCGTGCGGGGTTGAACACCTCCGAATTTGGCGGGAGTGTGTTCGTGGTGGGCAAACTGGGCAAAGGTGCGGAGATGCACGTCACCAAATACGGAGGGGCGGTGTTCGTGTGGGGCAAAGAAGCGAAAGGGGGGGCAGGAATGCACCTTGACGGATTCGGAGGGAAGGTGTACGTGGAGGGCAGAGGGTTCAAAGAGGCGACGATGAGCATCGACGAACGCGGCGGGAGGGTGTTCGTTGAGGGCAAAGAGGGCAATGAACTCAAAACGGCGGCGATGAGCATCGACGGAGATGGAGGAGCGGTGGACGTGTGGGGAAAAGGGGCGGGGGCGAGGATGGGCGTCAATAAGGACGGCAAAGGCGGTCTTTCCTCTTGGGACAAGAAGGGTCATGGTTTGGAGTGACAAGGAACTAACCGACCAACAAGAGCAATTGCGAGTAATTAGTGGCAAGTAAAGGAGTACATGACTCTTCACGGATGCCAAATTCTCTTGGGATTGGTGAATGCCCAAGAGTCGACTTCAGCAACTTTGACTATTTAGCTCCGCTATTACAGTTTTCTTCACGATTGTTATGGAGATCAAATATGGCTTTCAAATTCGGTTATAGCACGTTACGTTGGCAGACGCCAGATCTTGAACCGCTTCTCGTTCAACTGAAGGAGGCGGGTTGGGACGGATGGGAGATGCGTCAATCGCTTGAGTGGGTGGGAACACCGGGACGTGTCAGAAGGATCTGCGAAAACGTCGGTCTTCCGGTGGTTGTGGTTACCGCGCAGGGGCTGCCTATTGACAAGGACTCGACGCAGATGGAACTAAACAAACGCCGAATGGATTTCGCCGCCGAGGTGGGTGCCGACTGTTTCATGTTTATGGGTGCAGGGAAGCCGAAAAATGGAGACGCCAGTTACGACCACATCGTCGCATTGGCGGATGTGTCGGAGGAGTGGGCGGAATACGCAGCGCAATACGACCTGGAAGTGTGCTATCACATCCATACCAACACGACGGTCGATTCAATTGAAGACTGGGCAAAATATATGAGTCTGCTGAGGAAATGCAAGTTGTGTATCGATGTCTCACATTCGGCGCTCTGGGGCTACGATCCCGTAGAGTCGATACGCCGCTACAAGGAGCAGTTGATTTACGTGCATCTTCAAGACTATGTAAGTTTTTCGGGTGGAGATGGAAGGGATTATCAGGTGAACTGGGTGGACATCGGTGGCGGTCCGTCGCTTGACTTTCCGCAGATTATGGAAACATTGAAAAGTGTCGGTTATAACCGCTGGATCACGGCTTGTCCCGGAGAAGTAGAAAATCGAACCGATGAGGAGCGGATGCAAGCGAATCGTGAGTATCTGAGGCAACTAGGGTACTAGTGCCGACTAGGGAAATATTCGTCGCAACAAATAACCTTAATCGTGGTTGGCGTGATAAATCCTGTACGATGAAGTTGCTTGCTGTATCAAGCGCCTTCTTCCTCACCCACGCGCGGGTTCGGACATCGTTTTCTTGAATTTCCCCGCTAATTCGGCAAGATGCGTGTCGTTCTCCATGATCTGCTGTAGGTGCACCATTCGTTCAGGTCCCGCAGTTCTTATCATCGCATCTCCGTGTATACGGTCAATCCAGAACCGGGCTTCCCCTCCAAGCCGGTTTCGCAGTTCGCCGAGCCGTTCTTCAGGATAACGGCAGCAGAAGTTCATCGTATACATCCGGCGCCATCCGGAACCGCCAAAGGCGGCATGCTTAAGGTTGTGGTTGAAAACCACAATGTCGCCGGGGGTTGTCTCTAACGCAACGGCGGGCACCTCTCGCCCGCTTAATCCCCAGATTTTACCGCTATCGCGGATGTCTCGCTCAATGGTATCGGCGTACTCATTGCCAACACGGTGACTGCCCGGAATGACGCGCAAGGCGCCCGTGTCACGGGTTAGAGGGTCGAGGTAGAAAGCAATCTTGATGCTCATGAGCCGGTGCCCGTCGTAGCCATCGGAGTGCCAGTCGCTGTCGCCGGCATAAAAGTTGCCATCGCCGCTCGTATAGTTAAAATCCTCGCCGCAGACACTGGCGGCGATATCGTGGATTCGTGGGTCATCTAGGAACGAACTTAGATATTCGCTCAAATCGGGAAACGGAAAGATACACGAACGCCTTACGCCATCATGAGGTTTGCCGGCGTGCCCGCCCTCGTGTGCTTTCCAGATGCCTTCAAATTCCTCTATTATCTTGTCGACGCAGTCAGACAGCAGTCCGGGAAAATACAGATACCCGAATGTGTCAAAAGCCGTTAATTGTTGACGGTTGAGTTGGGTTGAATTCATAGGTATTCCTCACGATTATGGGGCAGTTCAAGGGCGTGTTTTAACGCTCCGGGATTCCGCACAAGCGTTTCATGCCGTTATCCATCGAACGCACCTGATCGGGGTGAAAAGCGCTGCTTCTATCTTCAATCGATTCGCCATCTTCAGATCGTACGTAGTGGGCAAATATTACCCTTCGCGGCACGTCAAGGACATTCTCGGAGCGATCGTGCACCATAAACGCGTGAAAAAACACCGCGCTACCCGCGGGAACACACATCGCTTTTCGTTCCTGCAGACCGTCCAGCCCTTTGAATTCCTGTGCCACTGCCCGCCCGCGGAGTTCGGGATCTTCGAGACACTTTTGGACAAAGTGATGGCTGGCAGGACGTAATATGAAGGCGCCCCCGCTAGGTTCGACGGTGCTGAAGTGTAGCAC
Organism: Candidatus Poribacteria bacterium; assembly: GCA_965197465.1. Classification (GTDB taxonomy): domain Bacteria; phylum Poribacteria; class WGA-4E; order WGA-4E; family JAJDTR01; genus JAJDTR01. The sequence continues at coordinate 383,501 of OZ240209.1, forward strand.
ACAGTTGACGTATTTCTCATCCCCGGGTTCGGGGGGAGTGTGCGGCCAATCCACATGATCGCTGGTTCCAAACTGCTCTGCCCCCGGCGGGCTCTTGTACGTGACCACCGGACATGAGGTGTGGCAGATTCGTAGCGGACCGCCCAACAACATCTCGGCTGCCTCGATCAAGCGCGGATGACCCGCCAGATTGGACAGACGCGGCTCACAGTAATCCCCTCTGAGCGCTTTGCGGCCGTTCAATTCACCGCCGGTGCCGCATACCAATGGTGGTTGCGCGTCCGGCGGCAACAATTGATCGATTTCGGCAACGGCTTCATTGATTTCCTCCTCCGAGAGAATGTCGTTCACAATGAAATAGCCGTCACGTTCAAATTGATAGCGGTCAATTTGGTCGGCTATTGATGTGCCGTGGAATCCGTATGAAAGCGATGCCAACGCGAAGAGATTGTACATTTTCGTCTTTCCCTTTAACGCGTAGAACGTTGATTATAATAGGGACCTGTCATCCATTGAATATTAGTGAGTGATGCGATTCGTCTTGGACATTTTGCTGTTCTTGCTTGACCCGAAAAACGATAAAACTTGCCGTTAGGTGAAGTGCCGTCAGAGATTCTGTCGTTTTATTATCGTAGAAACAATTTCGGCTGGGGTGTGCGTTATGTCTACTTCAATGGCATTCTCAGGTTCTTCCAGCGTTGAGAATTGGCTTTCCAACAACGACTCTCCAACGAAGTGCCCCGTGCGGTCATTAAGTCTTTTCTTGATCTGCTCGAAGTCACCCTTGAGATAGACCAAAGATACATCTTCCGCATGCGTCAGCAAGTATCTCCGATAAGATTGTTTGAGCGCAGAGCATGCGATTATCGCGTTTTTTCTTTCCCCCCGTAGTCGTATAACAAGCTCCCGCAATGTACTAAGCCATACTTGTCTATCACCGTCCGTCAGAGGAATTCCCGCTTCCATCTTCTTCTTGTTAGATGGGTGGTGAAAGTCATCCCCGTCAAAGAAATCCCATTTTAATTCTTTAGATAACAGAGCACCTATCGTGGTCTTTCCAGACCCAGATACTCCCATGAGCAGGATAATCATGAACTTTACGCCAACATTGTTGTTAATAGCGTTAGTTGCAAGCGTTCAGTAGATGAATCACGGCGGTAGTTTCCGCTGCATGGACAACTAGCTCGAATCCTTAGGCAACGCGTAATGCAGCACGTATACTAGCACAGAATAAGCCCTCCCGCAAGATAAAAGGTCTCACGCGCCAGGACAAACCGCCCCTGATTCTAGATGTGTAGCGATCTTCAATCATCAAATCTCCGATTTTCCCTCTTTGCCTCTTCACTCACTATACGTCTGGTTCAGAGCAAGATAGATACCTCTTACACCCCAAAGTTATATGCGATTGCCCTGCCTAACACCCAGATATTTCTTTACAGAAGGGGATGTCGGGTGTATAATTAGTTGTTTACGCTTAACATTTTAGAATCGGTTCACTTCCGTGAATCCCAGTGATGAATGTTGGGAGGTCGTTTTGGACAGTCGTAATGAACCCATCTCTCCAGAGCTGATTGAATCATTGGATAAGATTCAGCAGCGCGTCCTATGGCTCGCAACGCTGATGATTCATCATGCAAACCAAGTGCGCCCAACTTCTGACGACGTGAAGGTCGGTGGACATCAGGCTTCCTCGGCGTCTGTTGTCTCAATTATGACCGCGCTCTATTTTGATTTTCTCAGGTCGGGCGACCGAGTATCCATCAAACCCCACGCCTCGCCGGTCTTTCACGCTATTCAATACCTCTTGGACCAACTGCCTCCTGAATACTTGACCATGTTTCGCTCGTATGGTGGATTGCAAGCGTATCCCAGCAGGACCAAGGATCCGGACACGGTTGACTTTTCTACCGGCTCGGTGGGTCTTGGGGCTGTAGCGCCTGCCTTCGGCGCATTAGCCCATCGTTACGCTCGGTCTCATTTCGGTGAAGTTAATTCGCGTCGGTTCGTAGGATTAATCGGCGATGCCGAATTGGATGAAGGCAACGTATGGGAAGCAATTCTCGAACAAACGCTTACCGGATTAGACAATTTGCTATGGATCGTCGATCTGAATCGTCAGAGTCTCGATCGGGTTGTACCCGGCATTCGGGCGGGCCAATTTGAGAAACTCTTTGAAGAGAGCGGCTGGCGCGTTCTCGAAGCCAAGTATGGCCGTGTACTGCAAGAACTCTTCAACCAACCGGGCGGGGCTGCGCTTAATCGTCGAATTGACGAGATGAACAATGAGGAATATCAGGCGCTAATCCGGCTCCCGGGTGACGAACTTCGCTCGCGCCTCGTCTCCGTGGACGGAGTCGACGATCTCGAACTTGCATCGGTTATTCTACATATTTCCGATGAAGAACTGCCGACTGTGTTGAGCAACCTTGGCGGACACGATCTTGAAGAATTGCTAACCCTACTTCGGCAAGTCAACGATGACGATGACGACCGACCGACGATTATTTTCGCGTACACAATCAAGGGATGGGGTACTCCTATCGCCGGTCACCCCCTCAATCACTCCATGTTCCTAACAGAGGAACAAATTGACGCCCTCCGAGTAACGTTGGCTGTACCGGATGATGAGGATTGGTCACGCTTTACTCCGGATTCCCCCGCGGGCCAACTATGCAACGAAGTGGCTGCACGACTCTTTCCCGAAACAAAACCTTCTGTCGAGAAAATCTCTCCGGATAGCGTTCCGGAAGTGCTGTCTACTCCAACAAGAGGAATCCTGAGCACTCAGCAGGCTTTCGGCCGTTTGTTGATGTCACTGTCTCGTCTTCCCAAACTATCGGATCGCATCGTGACAACCTCTCCCGATGTTTCAGTGTCTACCAATTTGTCAGGATGGATTCTCAAAACTGGTGTGTACGCTCCCCAAGAGTTGCCCGATTATGATACCGACGCCAACCAGCTCAGAAGTTGGCGGTACGGCCCATACGGACAGCATATTGAGCTGGGCATCTCTGAGATGAACTTTTTCATGCTTCTAGGTATGCTCGGACTGTCGACTGAACTTTGCGGTCAACATTTGATACCTATAGGCACGGTCTACGATCCCTTCGTATGTCGTGGTCTTGATGCGCTGATTTACGCCCAATATTCAGGTGCAAAGTTCATATTCGCGGGCACACCGTCAGGAATTACGCTGGCACCGGAAGGGGGTGCGCATCAGTCGATTGTAACGCCTTCACTATGCGGCGAGATTCCGGGGCTCAACGCATACGAGCCCTGTTTTGCTCAGGAATTGGAATGGATATTGCTAGACGCGGTGCGCCAGTGTTGCGACCGAGATGCTGGAAGATCGACTTATCTCAGGCTCTCTACCAAACCAATCGATCAACAACTGTTCGCTTCAGCCTTGGAACGCTTAGGAGAAGAGGAATTGCAGCGTCAGGCGTTAGCTGGAGGTTATCGATTGGTCGACTGGCGCAATGCAGATTCCATTCGTCCGAGGGAACGTCTCCTCCACATCGCTACAACGGGTGTGATGATTCCGGAAGCTGTTAAAGCTGCCGAGGAACTCCAAAGCAGAGGCGCCGCGGTCAATGTACTGAACCTAACTAGCCCGCGTCGATTATTTGAGACCTGGCAAGCGTTGCAGTGGGAGCAGCAGCCTGGACCTTTCGATTGGCTCATCCCGCCCAATGAAAGACACGCTCCGATTATCACAGTGCAGGACGGAGCATCCCACACACTCGCATGGCTAGGCAGCGTCTATGGAACAACTGTCATGCCCCTCGGCGTGGATGAATTTGGGCAGTCGGGTACCCCCCAAGATTTATATGAACACTTTGGGATTGACGCTGAAGGGATTGTTGAAGCTGGATTGGTTGCCTTAAATCGCTACGGTTTGTTTACACAATCCTAAGACCCACGTTTGCTCAAATGGATTCAGAATGGTGGCTTGGCAAGAAAGCCAGACAGTTCATATTGCACTACAGAGCTAGTTGACGACCTCATTAACGCTTCCCGCCATATTGGATTCCCATCGCCGACAGAAGTTGGATTTTGAATTCGGAGCGGCGCGTTGCCTCTTCAGTTTCAACGGGAGACCACACGAACACCCAAGGGCGCCCTTCTAACGGCACGTAATCAAGACCATCAGGTCCCGAGCGTCTTAGCGCCACCTCCATCCATACACGATCCACATGCAGATTCATCTCACTGCCGGTTATGAGCCGCATGAAAGACGCAGCCATCATGAACTTACCGGTAGTTGTGCTTTGCCAGCAACTGTGAAACATGTGTGGCGGGTTGGAACGAAACGCGACAATCCAGTAAACCTCGTAGTCGGCTTCGGGATTCGTTGTTTCGTTGAGCGCGTTGAGCGCAAACCTTGCCCGTTCGGCGATGTCCAACGTATCGGGCACCGTCGCCTCGTACGATTCCCCATAGCACTTTGGCAAATCTAAATCTGGAATTTCCAGGTTGATATACTTCGTCGCCAAATCCTTCCTTCCGTGGTTATAGCGAGAATCCGCCCTTACACTCTGACAAACTTTTGGAGCCGCTCTCCTCTGCCGTCCCCTCCAATTTCCGCTACATAGATACTTCCTTCATCATCGACGCAGATGCCGTGAGGAGCTTCTAGCACACCGTCCTCTGTTCCAGCGAATCGACTGAGCCGTTCTCCTTCCGGCGACCAGACGCTCACACGCCCGCTGCCTCCTTGCTCGACAACGTAAATTGTATTGTCATCTGTGACCCACACATCTCCTGGCGCGGTCACGTCCGTCCAAGTTTCCATATGTTTCCCATCCGGATCGAAAATCTGGACGCGGTCGTTCTCCCGATCGCAAACAAGAACACGCCCGGTTTTGTCACAGCCAATGTTGTGCACCACGGCAAACTCTCCAGGTCCGCTCCCGGCCTCACCCCACGTCAGCAAATGCTCGCCTATGCTAGAGTATTTGTGGACACAGCGATTGCCATAGCCATCCGACACATATATGGAGCCGTCTGGCCCAATAGCTACGCCGGTAGGCATGTTGAACTCGCGCTTGTAGTATGTTACGCCCGGTAAGCCCGGCGTGCCCCATTCGCGCTCCATGTCACCAAGCAGTGTGTACCGGCGCACGATATGCTGCCATGCATCGGTTAAGTAGACCTCATCATCTGGCCCTATGAAGATGCCGTGAGATTGACTGACGAGATGCGGGGAAATGCCGAATTCTCCGTAACCCCACGACGTAACAAAATTCCCATCCTTGTCAAAAACGATGATTGGATGCTTGCCGCGCGTAAACGCGAAGATGCGCCCCTTCGAATCAATTGCCGCATCCGAGACCAATGAAAAGATCCAGCCTTCCGGCAACTTTGCCCAACCCTCGACTAACTCGTACCTGTAATCTCCTTCGCCTAACACCATGTTGCACCTCCATATCGCGAAATTGGAATTCAATAAAAGTCAGAACTTACGCGGTTGAACGCCCAAAGGTTCGTAGTATGGGAATTTATTGCCCGTTTCTACACAAAACAACACGGCAGGCGGGACACCGACAAGTGAGCGACCAGCCGGACGCGCAATGAATTGCGCTACTGCAAACCGAACTGCATAAGTCCTAATAACTAGGTGAAAACACTCTCGCTTGTTTACTCGAACTAATCGAAAAAGTCTGCATCCTCCTCCGGTAGGTACTCGCGCGTTGCCTCTTCATTAAGTTCGATACCCATTCCGGGCGTGTCCCAGACCTCTATGAAACCATCGCGGACGATCGGATCGGGAAGACCTTCCACAATGTCGTACCACCATTGGGGACGCGCCGCCGGATACTCGAAGGCGATATAGTTTTCGGGCAAGGTCGCCGCAACCTGAACGAGGGCCGCAAGACCGATGAGACCGTTGGCTGTGCCGTGAGGCGCCATCAGGATTCCGTGGAGGTCCGCGTATTCCGCAACCCACTTCAATTCGGCTATACCGCCAATGTCATAGGGGTCGGGCCCGATAATGTCCACGGCGCGCTTTTCGATGAGCTCCTTAAAATTCTGCCGAAGGTAGATCTGTTCTCCAGTGTGTATTGGAGTAGACGTGCTCACGGTTACTTCGCGGTAAAGATCCGCAAGCACATAGGGGATATAGTCTCCGGTAATCATATCTTCAAGCCACATCACATTCAGCGGTTCCAAGGCCTTTGCCAGTCTAATCGCATCGGGGACGGTTAGTCCCGGTCCGCAATCCAGTGCAAGCCCTACCTCATCCCCCAGTACCTCTTTCATCGCCTCCACACAAGCAATTGTGTGCTTCAATCCTCGTTCCGTCAAAGAGCCACGGTTCGTGATGACGCCTTCTCGTATCTCGCCGTAAGAGAAACCGGGTACCGCCTGCGGCATGGGGCTATGAAATGCAATGCCCTGCTTGATGATTGTGAACCCCTCACGGAGTGCTTTCATCTTCTCCATGTCAGCCGCATGGTCTTCCGGAGAAACGCCTTTCATCTCGAACCTGACGGAGCCATTATAGACACGCACTTTGTCGCGAATTTTTCCGCCGAGCAGTTTGTAGACTGGCACCCCCGCTGCTTTGGCGGCAATGTCCCATAACGCCGCCTCAATCGCGCTAACCGAACTGCCCCACGGCTTGAAACTTCCCAATCGGCGAATTTTCAGCATCACCCGTTCAACGTCCGTAGGATCTTCTCCTACGATCAACGGCTTATAGAACAGGATGTGCGGCTTCAGATAGTGTTTGTTTAGCTCCACCCCTCCCAAGCCGCTAATCCCTTCGTCAGTCGTTATGCGAACCACGGGATTCTGACCTAAAACCGTGCACTTTAAATCGGTAATTTTCATTTTTAGAACTCTCTAACCTGAAACCACGTTGCCTCCGATAACGGTTTGTAACCGCAAAAACTCCTACGAATGCCCAATGAGTTGTGCTGCTAGAAGTCGAGATGCGCAAATCTAGCCGACCTCAATGTCCTTCATTGCTTGAACTTCTCGCGCAGTTTGTCCATAGTAAAGTCGGGAGAATCGTAGAAGGCGAAAATTTCTGTCTCGCGTGCGCGGATCTCACCAGCTAGGCGCAGGATGTCTTCGGCATGTTCGGTTGGAATTCGTACACATCCCTCCGCGTCAGCGAAAATAAGATCGCCGGGTCTTATTCGTGTTTGACCAACGGTGACGGGCTCATCAAAACGTGTGAGGTTAAGAACGCCGTGGCCCGGCACGGTGCCCCATCCCCAGATGGGTAACCCCACCGTCCGGATACCTGCCAGGTCCCGCACACTACCGTCTACGATCGCGCCCACTGCACCAAGGCGCTTGTACAGTCTTGCCATACCGTCTCCAAAGCTGGCGCCCCGGCCGGGACGCGAATCGACATCCTTAATCACCGTGAAAAAGGGGCCATCTTGTTCATTCATGTGCTCATAAAAGTCAATCCAGTTAATCCTCGGCGAGTCGGGATCGTTGGTGGTTATCTCCGCAGTTACGGCATAGCCAACTACTGGCCCAAACTCCGGCAGTAGATAGCGAATGTCGTGGCTTGTGTAGTCTTCATTGGGAAGCCCTAGTTTTTCGACCATAGCGTTGAAGACAGTCGCTGAATCAAATGTTTTGAGTTTCTCAATAATTTCAGTGTTGCTCTCCGGCATAATACCTTGCTCCTTGCTGACGTAGTTACGCGCAGGATAAACTGGCGCAATTTTGAGTGTACTGAGTCTGGATCCAGATAACTGGAATCAATCTCGTTGTGCACTTTGTAATGATAATGAAGGTTTCACGAAAACAAATTCCAATACCTACATTACGAGTTCATCCGGCGGCCGATAGTCAGTTTTTAGCGGATTCCATCTCTCGCCGCACATTTCGCTGATAACCGCCCATTCCCCGGCAGTTAGGTTATTGTGATGATGGTACAAGAAGTGCTTCAAACCGGCACTCTCGGCTGCACTCAATAGCTGCCGCAGGTGGCCTGGCGACATTGGATCGCCATCATGGGGACTGCGCCCTGTATCAACCCATGGCACAATCCGATTGGGGTTATCCACGGCTGCCAACGCCCGCCGCGTTTCCCGAGTGACAACCTCCTCAAAGAACTCTGGGGAAAACGCATCCTCAAGATCGCTCCGACAGGTCACACGAGGCAACTCTAAGCCGAACAGCGCGTTCACCACCGTGAACGCCTCTGCGTCGCTTAGCCCGGGGTTCCAGTCCGTCAGTGTTTCGACATAACGGTAGACCGTGCCTACCATCCCGTCGAAGCCGCGATTCCAGAAGTAGTGTTTGGGTAGCAAGATATCCATGAACTCGGCAATCTGCGCAAAGTCAGAGCCGCATAGCGGTGCAAACGCGGCAGAACGCATGCCGAGACCTAACTTCACCGGGCGGTTTGTCTCGGCGGTGAGACATTCTCGTACCTTTCGAACGTAATCTGTCACCGCTGCAACGCGAAATTCCAACCATGTCATAAGATCGGGATCGCCGTCCAGTAATTGAAAGGCACCGAGCAACCCTCCTGAAGCGTGTAACCCCAATCGGGATGGAGATAGCGAATGAAGGCACTGGTAGAGCCTGTCCTTCGCGGCAACGAGTGCGACGTAGTCGTATCCGAGTTCTGCACATTTCGATGCGACGGATTCGGGCAGGTCGTCAAAGATATAGGAGCGTCGATCAAGGTGATGCGGAGCAATTTCGTAACCCCACTCTGGTCCATCCATAATCCCGCCGTCCATCATAGGATAGTGTTCCAAAGTATCAATCATGCGGGCACATCTCGCCATGCGACTGACTTCGTCCGTGAGTTGGTGTCCGTTCCCGCCTCTTCCCTCCCCGGAATAAGGTCGAAAGATCCAAATCGTCCAGCCTCGTTCCTTGGCTGCGGCAAACATGTCGTCAACCTGCGCACGCTTCTCCGTCAATCGCTCTTGCGGGGTCGCAGGTACCTCCACGCCCAAACGATGATAGACCTCAGGATTAGGATCAAAGGTAGGAATAGGCGTGCGATCTGTAACTCCTGCCACTGTGCGGTTCCCCGGAACCAGTTTGGCTGCATTGAAATTCATTGAGCCAACCACCAGTCCGGTTACACCGCCTGCCTCCCAAGCGTCAAACAGGCGCTCGTAGTTGTCAAGCAGGTGTTCTAAATCTCGCATGACATCCATCCAGAGATTCATATTCTTAATCTTCCTCCACATGCGTGCAACGTTTCCATACCGCACACAATTCTATCCATGATCCTATATTGGAGTTTTATTGTTGCAGCTCCCTGTTATCCGCACGTTCATAATCAGCATTGAATCCGTCGGTGTGATTGTCTTCAATTACCTCTAGCCAAACACCATGGACAAATCCCAGATATTTTCCCTCGCTAAAGGCAGGTGAGTAAACACTCTCGCCCGTAAAATCGTACAAGGTCTCCCGGCCATCTTCATTAGGTATATGCACGCGGCAGATTCGTCGCTGCGTCCGAAATAGGTCTTGGGGTGTCGGTGCGTCCGGTTCCACCCGATAGCGCTCCAAAGCGGATTCATCAACTTCAATCCCCAAACCAGCGCACTCAAGCACAGCAATTGTTCCATTCTCCACTTCTAATTTCTGCTTCAACAAATCATGTTCCCACAGTTCATGAGCGGTAATGGCTGGCAAACGCGCATGTGATAATACGGCGCCGATGTGCACGGCATAAGCAGTCGTAATGCCACTCCCGACCATTTGTAGCCAGAAAGGTTTGTCGAATGACGCACACAGCGCCCCCTTTCGCCGCGCTTCTGTGGCACCGCCGCCAACGACAAATCCATCTCCCACGCCACGGTGAAGATACGTCTCTCTGAAGTGATCGATAATCGGTATCTCCACCGTCTTCTGCAGACACTGAGCGCCTTGGAAATCTGTACGCAGCCAGAACGGGCTTTCGTAGTATGCAACGTTGGGGTAAGCACCCAAGCGTTTCAAAAGTGGAATTGCAATATCCCTCGTGAGAAGGAAACCGTTAAAGTCAATATAAAACTGATAGTCTTCTGGTACTACCTGTGCGAGGGCATCCACTTGCGCGGAAATGTCCCACCAAGGACGCGCTTTGAGTTTGATTGAGGTATAGCCGCGCTGAACCGATTCCACCGCTTCTTCTACCCAATCTTCGGGAGGCATATCAATTGCCCACCATGAGATTGGACATCGATCTCGAACTTTGTCTCCAAGTAACTGATAAGCCGGCACTTCGACTGCTTTACCGGCGGCGTCAAGAAGTGCCATCTGAATTCCAAAACCGATTGCCTCGTTCTGTATGAACGCGAACGGGTTTTTCCCGAGAATCCGTTCTATGTTCCCAGATTCATCATCTGGACTTTCGCCATAACCGATTACGCCGTTGTCTAATTCAAGTCGGTATACATACAGACGCTCGCTATGAGTCAAGGCGCGGTGCATATGCCCCCTCACGCGATCGCAGTAAAACGGAATGTTGAGCGCGAACATCTCAATGTTTCTGACTTTCATCATTCCTTAGAGTGAACTCTACTCAAGATAGCCTCAATCTCGGATGCGGGAGGATGGTAGATTCCGCCTTCCACAGCCGTACTCATTTCCGCAATCCGGCACGCTTCCTCAAATGATACCGAGACATTGTTGCTAATCAAATACAACGCGGCAAACGCACCGGTGAAATTATCTCCGGCGCCCGTTGTATTTACGCCCGTTAATTCTGTTTCCTGTACCGTGCGACTAATCAATCGTACCTGCTCATTTGTCCAAAAAGCCATATGTGCTTCCGGATATCCCGTCAATGCCACGCCACGCCTAACACCTAGCTTGAGGACGGATTCGGCCGCATGCTGCTTTGCTTGAATTGTGTCACCCAATTCCTGTCCCAAGAGAATCTCAGCTTCCTCCTGTCCTAAGGAACAGAAATCAATATACGGCACAATCGCCTCAAAACTAACCCGTGCGTTCTGTTTTGATTCGTAATCTCGTTCTCCCCAAAGCAACATCCGAAAATTCACGGCATAAAATGTTATTGCTCCTTGAAGTTTGGCACGCTTTAGAACGTCCACGACCCTATATCGATCTCTCGTTCTGGCATGAGTAATCCCGGTGACGATTAGACCTACGGAATCCAACCCATGCCTACCAATCGCATCGGTAACCTGTCGCTCGGTCAGACTTTCGAATGCTGCGCCTGATCTCGCATACGGGAACGAACCAAGTTCGTCACGATACGCCTCGAAATAGGCTCCCATATGACCGTGACTCATGCGCGGTACGCTTTCCGACCCAATCCCATGTTGATCCAACCATTCAATAAACTGCATGGAACAAGTGCAGTTGTCATCTCCTACCGCCGTCACCAAAGCTGTTTTATTCCGTGTGTCGTCTCCTGCTAAGATATGCTTGGCAGCATTTGTTGCGTTAAGAATGTCTCCCGAAAAACCGACCGAGCCATCGCCGACAAGATTATGTACGGCGCAGTCAAGGTTTCCAGACTTATTAGGTGCATCTAGAACCATTGCTTTGGGAAGACGTCCTGTTCTTACTTCCACCAGCGGTTCTCCCCAACCGATGATTACAGCGGACATAGTCGGCCGAACTATTCACGGCGTTGAAATTTCAATCTTCTGCGCGATTGGTTAGTTTAATGTTAAGTACACTCGCAAGCCGATGTTTACGGGCGAGGTAAGCAATCCGAATCTAATCAGCATTCTAGCAGGAACGGGCAGATGCGTCAACAGAAAACACCATCTGCTTGGTCTAGGCAGGCTTACAAAGCGTCTGTCCTATCCTGAATGCTTGCATCGTGATCGCCGTTGGTTTATACTAGATAGTGATTGAAAGGTTTCCGTACCTACTAGATTCGCCGTGCGCGGCGAAGGAAATAAGTCTTCGTGAGAAAAAAGACTGGTTGATTAACATCTGGAAGTTTGTCGGAGAGAGAATATGGCAGTTCTAAGTCCGGAAGATCACGCTTTTTGGGAAGAAAACGGCTACGTGGTGCTTCACGAGGCGGTTCCACCAGAAAACTTGAAGGGATGCGAACAAGCTGTTTGGGACTTTCTTGAAATGGACGCGGATGACCCGAAGACCTGGTATCCGGATCCCCCTCGCCCACAGATTATGGTTGAAATTTACCAACATCAGGCGCTTTGGGACAATCGTCAATACCCGCGTATCCATCAGGCTTATTCGGAACTACGCGGTACGGAAAAATTGTGGGTCAGTTTTGATCGCGCGAGTATGAGCCCACCCATTCGTCCCCCTGATTATGTGCCGTCAATGGTTGGGCCAATGGCTTTACACTGGGATATATCATCGCTGTTTCCCCCATATCGGATGATACAAGGAGTACTCTATTTGACCGATACCGCAGCCAACCAAGGAGCGTTCACCTGCATCCCTGGATTCCACCGCAGGCTTGAGTCCTGGGTGAAAAGTCTACCGTCGGACGCTGATCCACGAAAGCAGGATTTAATGAACTTGGGGGCTAAGCCGATACCGGGAAAAGCGGGCGATCTAATCATTTGGAGCGGTGCGCTGCCTCACGGGGCTGGATTAAATACCGCAGACCGACCAAGATTGGTACAGTACATCACAATGCACCTTGCGCAGGAAGACAACGAGGAAGCACGTACACAGCGGATTCATGCTTGGCGAAATCGGTTGGCAGGCACCGGAGGAAACAGCGATCTAAACCGCAAAGAGAAAGAACACAAAACTGAAAAAAGAGCGAAGTTAACGCCGTTGGGTCGGAAACTGTTAGGTCTTGACCGGTGGGAGACTGAAAGCCTGATAGAATAAAACGAGATGATTCACGCCGTACCACGCTGTACGAAATTGTCCGTCATGACGAAACACTCGCCTGCCGCCGGGAATTCCAATTAGAGCGGCGCATTACCTTCGAGCACGTTTGCTGACGATTTGGCTTTTGATTAGGTTCTCTCGCCCGGTGCATACGGCGTAAAGCGGTACGCAAACTCGCTGTGCGAGGCAGTAAGAGTATACTCGCCCGGCTGTGCCGTCCCCATTGGAACGACTTTCATGTTCCATGTGTCCACACCATCAATTTTGTATGGGCGATTCCCCGCTAGTTCGAGCGTTAAGGTTTGCGGCTGGGTTACATAGACGAGGTAGTATTCGCCCGGCTTGGCGAGAATATATCGCCCACTGTCATCGCCAATCGGTTCGAGTGTGTCAAACGTCGGAGCTTCCGCCATGAACGATTTGAGGAACGCAATTCGCTTAGGGCTTTCGCCGCGCAGTACGCCTCCTTTTGCCCACCATAGGAGATCTTCCGGATGTTTGTACGTCTCGCCATGACCGACATAGCAACCGGAAACAGTGCCTGCCCAAAAGTGTTGCACCATCTGCTTTGCGGTAATATTTCCCCAGCCCTGCGGAATATCTCCCTCGTAGCGGCACTCATCGTAGATAACTGGCTTCTTGTATTTGCCGCGATACCGGATACCGTGCGCCATATTAGCGGTTTGAATACTCGTGTGCGTCACCCACGGCTTGCTGTGGTCATACCAGCGGCGACAGTTGTGAATCCCACGCAGTCGCTGATAAGGGTCATGGTCGCGGATAATCTGGAAAAACCGGTCCCAGTCAGATTCATTCTTCGCAGGCATGATGTCATATTCATTTGCCAGCGACCACCACACATTACGGAACGCCGCTAACCGAGCGACGGCGTAGCGAATATAGCGGTCATCGCTCTCCGCGTTCATGTTCTCGAAATTCCACCGGTCATAGGTGTGAAACAAGATAAGATCTGCTTCGATACCGAGACGCAAGAGATCTCGGACACGCTCTTCAAAATGTCGCCAGAACTCGGGGTTGAATCGCGTGAAATTCCAATCCGTAAGCGGCTGTCCCTCGTACGGGTAGTACACCGGGTCATTATCGTTGTAGGCGTAATCCTTCGGAAAGATACACATCCGCAGCTTGTTGAACGGTGCATCGGCTAGGGTTTGGAGTGTTTGCTCCTCCATCGCGTCGCCTTGATGAGTCCATGCGTAGCATGTCGTCCCAAACTGATGATACGGCGTCCCATCGGCATATCGCAAGTAGAAATCGTTCTGGACGCGCACAGGTCCGTGATTACCCTCGAACGATTCGATGCACGTAAATCCCCCCGTCTTTCCATCAAGTTCGGCTCGGTTACTTGTCGTGGTGTAGGTCCATTCGCCAACCGCATCTGGCATGAATCGAATTTTGTAAATCCCATCGCCGTCATAAAATCCGTGCGGCTTGAAAACCCGATTATTGAGCCGAAATTTCGCTGTCAATTCAACATCAACGAACGGATTACCCGACTGCGGTCCATTGAGTGTGAGTTCATACGTTCCCCAACGTTCAATCATATTCGCCTCCAAATCTGATGCATATTGTATCCAAGAATCCACTGCGGAAGCATAGCGAATCCCTTCAATCAACCACTAAGACAATGAAAAGAAAAGAGGTCGCTTCACAACGCGAGGGGATATTAGGAAAGCTAAAGACTGATTTGACTTGGGAATGGTCAGGTAGGTGCGATTGACTCGAGGGCCAGAATTCCAATACCGAGTCCTTGGTGATAATGTCGGATAATTTCCCTGCCACCACCGATGCCGTAAATCAATCCGTTGACGCGTGTTCTAGCGCACCCGACGCCCTGCCTGGAACACTGCCACCACTTTGCTAAATGCCTTCACATCTGTCGTCGGGTCTCCTTTGAAGGCGACGAGATCAGCAATCTTGCCAGGCTCGATGGTACCAATCTCATCACCCAAGCCAATTGCTTCGGCGGAGATACGTGTGGCAGCTACGAGGGCTTCCGCGGGAGTAAATCCAACGCGAACCAGCAATTGTAAGTCGTAGTCTAGGTGTCCAAAGGCGATGCTATTAACGCCGGAGTCCGTACCGGGAACAATGCGCTCTCGCAGGCAGTAGTCGAGCGTGCGCCGTAGTATGTCCAAGCGCAATTCAGCCTTTTCCTCAAGCTGAGTTAGTTCTATTTCTTCCTCGGGCAAGATGCTCCCTTCATCGCGTTTTGCCGTAAGTTCGACAATCCGGGGATAGCGGGTCAAGGCTTGCAGCGTTGGGCTAATCCAGATGCCGGATTCCGCCATGATCTCGGCGATGTTGGGGTCAAAACGAAGTTGGTCATCAGGGTCGAGGAATTCCGCATGTTCCATCAAATCGATGCCGGCTTTCACCGCTCGTACCATTGACTCCTTGGCGCGACAGTGCGCGGCTGTCGTCCGGTGGAATTGATGTGCCTCATGTGCAGCAGCGTGTA
The DNA here is from genome assembly GCA_965197465.1 of Candidatus Poribacteria bacterium. GTDB lineage: Bacteria > Poribacteria > WGA-4E > WGA-4E > JAJDTR01 > JAJDTR01. Next base: position 398,757 of record OZ240209.1, read on the forward strand.
GTTCCGCCGTGGTGTAACTCGGAAGTCCGGGAATCGTGCCTTCTGTGCCACCCCCGGAAGCCATGACCTTGATGTAATCCGCCCCTTCATGTACCAGGCGTCGCACCGATCGACGTATTTCTTGTTCACCATCCGAGATTTCGTTGCACATGTGAAAATGCCCGCCTGTACAGGTAATTGGCCGGCCGCTCACGAGCATTCGCGGACCTGGAATATATCCTCGACTCAGACCTTCTTTTAGCGTGAATCCAACCTTGTTGCGTGCACCGTGCTCGCGCAAAGTCGTGATTCCGGCTCCGAGGTGATGTTGCATGTTCATAGCGCCGGTAAGTACCATCATCTCGTCAGTGTCGGCAAACATTTCGGCGTAATTTCGTCCATCGCCCGCCAGACTGAGGTGAGTGTGACCATCAATGAGCCCGGGCGTGATGCAGGCCGAACCGAGGTCTATGATCTCAGCATCAGGCGGTGTTTGCCGTTGAATCTCTGCCTTGTGTCCCACGGCGGTGATACGATCTGCCGTCATCAGAATTGCCTGATCGGTTTTGGGTGCGCCGCCGAGGCCATCAGCCAACCGGCTCGCCTGAATCACGACAGGTTTTGAAACCAGATTGGGCATGGATAGTTACCTTGTTTAGATGTATGGAATGCGTATCAGTGGACAGATAATACCATTTCGCTTGAATAACAGTGCATACAGTGTTTTTCAATTATACTATCATGACACGGCCCATACCAACTGTTGCCCTTCACCCCAAACCTGTAGGCGGGGCATCTTGCCCCGCCTTGGAAAGACTTGATTGACGCTATTAATGCACTGCGAATGTAGAGAAATGGTATAACTCATCAGGTTCGTTTTTCTCTTTCGAGGTATTCCGGCGTGGGATAATCCGCCCAGCCGGTCAACGGTAACCCGGAATAGGGACGATCTCGTTCAGTCTCGACTTCAATAACCGCCGGACCACCGCACGTCAAGGCTCGCTTCATCGCCGGAGCGACCTCTTCCCGACAAGTGACGCGCTCTGCATACACACCAAACGACTTAGCGAGAAGGACAAAATCCGGGTTGGCAAACTCCTGCGTTCCCTCGCGGTAGAACTCCGTCCCAAAAACCGCCTCCTCACCATACCAAGCTGACTGCAGGTCGCGGATGCTCACCCAGCCGTTGTTGTTGTTTACAACGTAGACCACGGGAATGTTGTATTGCACCGCGGTAGCAAGTTCCTGGCAAGTCATGAGGAAACTCCCATCTCCGATAAACCCAACCACCTGACGATGCGGGGCTGCCAGTTTGCAACCAATGGCGGCGGGGACTGTGAAACCCATTGTGGAGAAACCCCCGGAGGAAACGTGAGTGCGCGGCGTGTAGATCGGGAAGGCACGCCAGAGGTGGTCTTGAGCATGCCCCGCGTCGCTCAGGACAATGACATCGCGGTCCAGAATCTGCCGTAGCTCGGCGAGGCAGCCCGCTGAGGTGAACGCATTTGTCGGCGGAGTGCGCCACTCGTCGAGAATCTGGTGCCATTCGTCCTTGTAGCCTTGAATCTCCTTGAAGTAGGAGGCCCCTGTGTAGTCAACGACGCGGTGCGGACGTAGGGCTTTTGCAAGGTCACCCAGAACTGATTTCGCATCGCCGAAAAGCCCTACCTCAACGGGGTAGTTCTTCGCGATTTCGCGAGTGTCAATGTCAATCTGAATGATCTTGGTCGGCGGGATGTTAAAAGTCACACCTTTCTTGTAAGAAGAAGCGGTCCATTCTGCGAACCGGCATCCGACCGCGAGGATGACATCAGCGCGTGGCGCGAGCGCATTGCCGCACTTGGATCCCATGAAACCGATAAAATAGCACCAGAGGGGATGGTCTTCGGAGATGACACCTTTGCCGTTAAAGGTGCTGACCACAGGAATGCCTCGTAGTTCCGCAACCTCCCGGAGTTCATCCGTCGCTCCGGAACGAAGCACCCCACCGCCAGCCAGGATAAGGGGACGCTCCGCCGAGAGTAGCAGTTCGACGGCGTCGCGCAAATCTTCGGGGCTAGCATGCGCCCCAGTGGTTGCTCGATAGTTCTTGGGGTCTGGGACGGTTGCTTCAATGGCTTCCGCTTGCACATCCATGGGGAGGTCAATGTGCACCGGCCCAGGGCGTCCACTTGTGGCGATACGGAACGCGCGAGGCAGCACCTCAAGCAGCTGATCCACGCGGGTGACGTTCCAGGTGCGCTTTACGATGGGACGGATGACCTCGGGGAAATCTGCCCAGTGGTTCCGCTCAATCTCTTGCATCGCCCCACGCTCATTCATGTAAGTCGGACAGTTGGCAGTGAATAGCACGAGCGCGGTCGAGTCCATGAATGCCGTGGCAACCCCGATGAGCGAGTTGACTGCTCCAGGACCGACCGTCGTGAAGCACGCCATCGGCTCTCCGGTCACACGGTAGTAACCATCGGCAAGATGTACTGCGGATTGCTCATGGCGCACCATGATGGTTTTAATTTGGTTGCTTCTGCGCCGTAACCCGTCCATAAGAGCGAGCGTCCCGTGACCGGGTAAGCCCGCTACGTACGGAACCCCTTCCTTAATTAAATACTCTACGATGATTTCACTCCCCGAAAGTGTGGGCATGGTAGCCTCCTTTCCTCACAATGTTTCGCCTTGCCATTCACATCTCCACACGCGTGTTTGCAGCAAAGAGAAATAACACACGAGTAACTCTCACATCACAATCTCGTATTGGGACTTTTCCTCTGCCATTTGGACAATTCTGCGGATTTTAAAACTCCCAAAGTTGCATCCGAGTTTCCTTACGCTTGGTTGCGCGGCCTTCACAGTTTCTGGGCACAAGTGATTCCTGATTGGCAAACTCATCGCAAGCCAAGCATATTACAAAAAGCCTTTGGAGGAATCTATTCAGACAGAGGTATGCCTGCGATAATCTTCGGATCGGCACTAGGTTTGAGGGTTCCAGCATCCTCATCAAACTCGAATTCAGAAATATGGAAATTAGTGTTGTAATTCCAAACCCAGACCTCGTTGCAGATTCGGCTCCATTCATACATGTCCTGACCAAATGCCCAATTTTTGCACTTGGGATTATCGATTGTGTGGAGCGTACAACATTCGGTGCTGGAAAGCTGAATCCGGACGTTATGCCGCGGTCGGAGGCCCTTGGGCGGTTTGCGGGTATGAACATAGGCAAGTGTTCCGACATTGGCGTCTGGATGTACTTCCTCTACACGCTCTGCTACGGCGTTGACAAACGCAAGTTGTGCGCCCATCGGTGAGCCTTCGCGCTGGTTGATTTGCTCACACGAATCGCACTGACAGTAAGCGTCAGCATCCGACTGGCTGACGCTCACAATTCGGACATTGGGATGTTCGTCCAGATATTTGAGCGCAGCGTTAGCGGCAATCTTGACGACATCGGGGTTTGTCACACATAATTGAGGCGCCGTGTCGTGCCTCTGGGTTTCGTGCTTCCCATCTACCAGTGCATAATACTCCGGATGGTCTATACCGTATTTCTCGAACGGTACCAGCCAATGAAAGGAGTGCTTGATAAGCGGTTGCGTTGGCTTACTTCGATCGCACCCATGGGTTGTACGGGTACGCTTAAGCACTTTGAAGTACTCGGACGTGAGCCTTGGTCCATCTGCAAGGTGTACCATCTCGTAACGCTGGCATAGGTCGATATAACGGTCAATAAGCTTAGCACGTTCGCTTGACACTATCTCCCCTCCCGCAATGAACATCGTCCGGTAAGCCGAGATGGAAGCCTTCTCGACACGCGTCCGAACAGCGTCGTCGTCCGCAAGTGCCAGCGCACCCTCAAAGTAGTCGAAAATTCTCTGTGAGATCTCGGAATTCAGTCCAACTTCATGCGCTGACGGATAGCAGTCCGGGTGAACCCCCTTTGCTTCGGCGTTGTCGTGGAACATGTTGATGTAATCCATGAGCGGCTCCGATGCACTCTTGTAGTGTAGCTTGAGAAATTCTTCCAAGATGGTCCGGTCATCAAGATGCGGATCCCACATCAATTTCCCGCTGAGGTAATTCCGAAGATCGGAGAACTCGCCGCTCAAGCAGCTGACGTTTGACTGCATAAACAGTCCTTTTGCGTTGTTTCGCAGAAAGTAGCGGACGTTCGGACCGATGATGCGCAGGTTGGGAAAAGGGAGATCGTAGGCGATGAAATTGATGTTGTAATTCCAGACCCATATTTCATTGCAGACCTCTCCCCACGCATCCATGTCGCGGCAAAATTCCCGATTTTTTTTGCAGTCCGGATCGTCAATAGGATGGAGCGTGCAGCACGCGATGCTCGAAAGTTGAATCTGGACGTTATGTCGTGGTCGGATAGTCTTGGGTGGCTTACGACTATAATGGTAAGCGAGTGTGCCGACTTTGGCGTCCGGGTGTGCTTTTTCAACTCGTTCTGCAACCGCGTTTACAAATGCGAGTTGTGCACCCATGGCCGAATCCTCGCGCTGATTAATTGCTTCACACGGGCCGCAACGGCAGTAGGCGTAGGTATCAGCTTGACTGACACTGACGTTTCTGAATTCAGGATGTTCGTCCAGTTGCTTGATTGCGGCTTCCGAGGCAAGCTCGACAACCTCCGGATTTGTCACACACAATTGTGGACCACCGCCGAAAAGATCGGTGTCGCGTTTTCCGTTAACTAATGCGTAATACTCTGGGTGATCCGCGCCGTATTTGGCGAAGGGCATCAACGTGCGGCAGGAGTGGTTAATTAGCCTTTGTCGAGATTTGCCCCCCAACTTTTCATCTTCTGTCTCCCTGTTTACACGCAACCGTGCCGCATATTCCGGGTTGGCCACGTTTTCAAAATAACCGTTCGAGCGGAATGAAAATGGAGGGTTGTATGTATATGTGCCGCAGGGGATACGAGGCAGAGACATTTCCGGGACGTGGGTATGGTCATAAGTGAGGAAGCGCACACCAATAAAGTCTTCAAGGAACTGATAGACGCCATAGAGCGTGCCGCGTGGATGTCCACCCACGATAATCAATCGATCGCTTTCGACGATGACTTGTAGTTCCTCCTCCCCCGTTATACCAGAATCAAGCGCGGAGACATCTCCCCCGATGCAAACCAGGTGAGGTTTCCCCTGAATCGTCGCGCGCAACGGGAGTTGTATCCCCGTTGCTTTCCCAAACCACAACCGGAACTCTTCAGCTGCATAATTCTCGGAAAGAATTGCCTGAGGAGACACCGCAATCTCCCATCCGCGCATTTCGGAGCAGTCTAAGACCCCCGGCGCAGGTTGATAAGAAAGCGTCTTTGAATTTGTAATGTCCATTTTAACCTTGCTTCACCTTCGAAGAGCCCCTCTGGGCCTTAAATAGGTTGACGCGATGATTCATCCTGGTTTGATGATTGAAATTAGCGTACACGCTCCTAGATTACGCAAGAAACCAATCGAACGAGCGGATAAATCTAGTGACCGAATAGGATCAACTGAGATCAATCGAACGGATAGTGAGTGTGATAGAGATCTTATAGCGAATGCGATAGAACTCCTATGGCGATAGCTTTTCTCCGAAATTCACGTCATTGATGCGCCGTCATTTTAGAACCTGTTGAATAATCGGTGGCAAAGCCATTTCTGGTCATTTGTAAAAAGGTTTTTCATGTTTTCATAGTTGGCTGCTACATACCTGTCGGGATTTCTATCGCACTCGTTATTCACTCGTTTGATCCCGCGCTGAGGCTTAGATAGATGGCGTTTTGGCGTTTCTATACACCTTCCGCCCCTCTGGGGCTTTTAGATGCGGGTGCGCACTGTGCACCCTACAAACTGTACTTTTCAAACAAGCTCTTTGTTCGACTTTGTACATTTGAGCGAGGCAACAAACGGTGTCTAACAAGCGTTGAGGAAATGTAGGGAAGATTTTAACCATCTAGTCTTTTTGGTTGACCATTGAAAAAGTCTCCAGCGGTTCCTGATACTATGCAACCTGTCCGGATTGCTTCCCCTGTGGTAGGCGCTGTTTCTAACTGCGCCTCGCGGGGGCTTGTGTCATCGGTGCGGTTAGAGGGATCTCTATCGCGTGGGATCTACTATCGCACTCCCTATTCGGTCGTTTGATCGCACCCACCGTAAGTACCTATTTAGGTTTGTGATATCGGCGGAGGTGAAGAGATTTCTATCGCAGTCACTTTGGGATTTGCTATCGGGATTAGCTATCGCAGTCATTGTCCATTCCCTTGATCCTTCGCTATCCACTCAGTTGATCGTTCGTTTGATCCCCGCCTACGGGTTTGGTGCTTCACCGCTTTCCGTTCAACCCAACGTTGTACGTTTGTACAAAGTCGAGCTTAGAGAAATGGTATAAGTTCACATTTTTCGCTTTTTATGCCACATTCGCTCGAAGTTATCTTCCGGAGCGAAACCAAGAATCTGCTTGGTTTTCTCATTGGAAAATTTTTGGTGCGGCAAATCAGCGAAGATATTGAAAATTTCACAGCGTGACGGAAGTGCGGAGAGGTCAACTTCCAGCCCAAGCCGGAACGCTTCGGCCGCGTCTCGCCAACTTACGGTGAACGGCTCAAGATCGGTGCCCTCACTCTCATCATTGTGGTCACGGAAATTGAGAAAGAGATAACAGAGAACGTAAATGTCGTAGTTTTCTGTAAATACCTTACAGATTTCTTGCCCAAGTCCCTTTGTAAGAGCGTACAGCAGTGTACCGGGATGCGGCGGAACATCCGGACTTAACTCAAAATCATAGTCGGTATAAAAATCTCCCGCTACGGTCCAGTGTGGTCCGGTGTTTATCACCCTTCGAATGCCGTGTACCACGGCTGCTTCCATCATGTTATAACATCCACGCGTACTTACACCGAAGGCGAGTTGCCTATCGTTCCGAAGAACAGAACAATTGATAATCACGTCCATGCCCTCCACAGCACGCATGACGGCATCCGGACAAGAGATATCAACTTGGATGGATTCATGTTTCGTTTGAATCGGTTTAATGTCCGTGAGTCGCAGTTCGTAGTGCGGTTCCAACGCTTTTACTACATGAGGGCCTAGGTAGCCGTGTGCTCCTAATATCAATATCTTCATCTGTTGCCTCCGAGCTACGGCAAGATTACATTCCAATCATTGACGAAGCAGATTTTTAGAAATTCGGAATTACACCATTTTACGAACTACCCGTATGGAAAGCAAGAAAAATCCGATTCCGAACATTTTGGCACTTCAGACATTTGGAAACAGGCTTGCAACAACGCACGAGCCTTCGTTCTCGAATAACGTGCTGAATCCGGCAGGGGAAACGCATCTAAATCTTTCAATTGCCCTCACGCTAGAAATGACCACGGCGGCTGTTTTTAGCTTCATGGGTTTTGCGTTCTATAGCCCCAGCGGGGCGACGGGTCGGCCATGTCTCGGAGGCATCGTCCGAATCGAGGAGGAATTTTGGATTTGAGGTGAATCTGAGTACTTCGGAGTTTGACCGAGCATGCTGCAACAGCCATCCAGCAGGCATTATTCGATGTTTTTTGATTTGGTCGCTATTCAAGTGTCGCCCCGCTGGGGCTTCTGATGTGTGACGAATCGGTGTTGTTGTTCTCTCTGAACATCCCATCTTCGGTTTGATGAAGGTGAATCTCCTAAAATCAGGTGCGTTTCCCCTGCTGAATCCGGGCATGACGGTTTACACCCGCATATGTTTCGTGGTATACTATTATTTACAAATATCTACAAATGAATAAACGTCACTTTCCAATTATTTGCATTCGTCTACCAAAGCGATATGTAGACTAGACTGTACCAATGAGGTAACTAACCATGCAATGTTCAATCACTGCCCTCATTCTCCTTCTAATCCTGTCGCTCCTCTTGGTTTTCACCACCGCACATCCAGCGGTCGCCGAGCCATATACTTCCCCTATCTGGTCAATTCAATTCAGTCCGGATGGCAAATACCTTGCCGTGGGACGTTACCAATGGGTACAACTCTGGGACCTTGGTACGCGCAAAGCAATCCAAGATCTGGAACCCCATCCTGATGCCGTGAGATGTCTGAAATTTGCGCATGATGGCAAAACCTTGTTTGCGGGAGGAGGTTTACCGGCGCAGAACGGCGAACTCCATGTTTGGGAGATTGAGTCCGGAGATAAAATTCAAGTCGTAGATTGCCATGCAGACACGATTGAAGCCGTCGCCGTGAGTGCCGATGGTTCAAGAGTTCTCACCGCAAGCATGGACGAGCAAGTTTCTGTCGTCGTGCTTGACAGTGGTGACATAGAGCGAACGCTTACTCAACATATTGACCGTGTGTTCGGGATAGATCTCCGCCCAGATGGCAAATACTTTGTCACTGGCGGAAAAGATAAAACTGTTAAGATATGGAATGCCCAGACCTACGAAGTGCTAGTGAACTTCGATCAAAATGACGCTGCCGTCTATTCTGTCGCATTTGCACCCGAAGGCAATATGATTGTCTCCGGCTCAGCTGATACAGTCCTCCGTTCATGGCGCGTAACTGAATCAGTAGCCGAATCTGGAAAACTTCAGACACAAGGCGCGCTAGTTCGAGTTTATAACGGGCATGAAGGAGCTGTCTACGCAATTGATTGCGGTACGAGAAACAACCAAGTTATTGTGGTATCCGGGAGCGCGGATAAATCAGTCATTGTCTGGAACTTACGGTCTGGCAGCCGCCTCAACACGTTCACTCAATCGACAGACGAAATCTACGCGGTGGATTTGAGCGGGGACGGAGAGTATGTTGCCGCTGGCGGGCGCGATGGAATAGCCAGAATCTGGGATTTATCGAATGGAGAGCTAGTTGCGGCATTGACCGAATAGCGGATGTATCTGTAGTGACTCAACTCCCATAGAATGCGAGATCTTGAAAGTTTAGAGGCAAGAGGACGTTTCGCAATCTGATTGCGAAGATTTAAATATTAGCGCAAGGATTACACATTAAGTGGTTTTCAAGTGGTTTTCTCGCTAAGTATTTATGTCTTCCTGAACTGGCACAAGAATCTTGATCCGCAACCCCGGTAGGGCGGGTTTCCAACCCGCCCCTTCAAGTAGGACTTGACAGAAATCTCACTGGTCACTGACCACTAGCCACTGCTTTAAATTGTCTTGATTTCAGAGCTCCACAATACGTGATTTTATACCTTATACTTTTAGCGATTAGACCACTAAGCGGTTTTCTCGCTAAAAACATATGGTAAGTGTCGGGTGTCGGTAGTTAACATTGTCTGAACTGTGATTCATAGGATTTTGGGATTACCTTCATTGTCAGTGTTTAGTTGCCAGTGATGAGCCGACTAAACCGTTACCTTGAAGCCACTAGGATTTAGGGAAGAAACCGAGTTTTCTAGAAAAAACTCGGTTTCAATAAGCGTTAAATACTTAGCGAGAAAACCATTGAGTGATAGTGCAGGAAAAAGAAACCGCCCGAACAGATTAGAGGAGATTGTACAATGAAAAGAACTTCAACACTGTACCTCGTGTTTCTGGCATGTGTAGGTTGTTTCTTCTTGGCTCAGAGCCGTTCCACGTTCGCACAAGGCACGCCTCGCATCAACGCCCTCTTTCCAGCCGGCGGGCAGGTGGGGACAACTGTCGATGTTTCAGTTCAAGGTGCTGACCTTGTCGAAGCGCACACCTTGATTATTGAAGGTGAAACAGGAATAACCGGCGAGCTATTCGATTCGAGTGGAGAAGTTGATACGACTCATCAGGGGTTGTTTGAGGTCGCTTGCACTCAGTGCCACGAATTGCGTTCGCCTAGCAACAGATCGATGGCAGCCGCTCAATGGGAGGCGACCGTCGATCGGATGATTACCGAAAAAGACGCACCAATCTCAGCCGAAGACAGAGATAAGATTGTCTCTTACCTCAAATCGGCTGCTGCGGCAAGTGGCGGCTTGACTCTTCGTCTGTCCATCCCGCCTGATTCTCCACCCGGGGTCCGCGAAATACGCATCGTTGGCAAATTTGGTACCTCTACCGCTTGGCCCTTTGAAATAAGTGAGCAAGTCGAGGAGATTGAACTGGAACCCAACAGCAGCATTGACGAAGCGGTGCAAGTGGTCACTCCGGTCGTCATAAATGGTCTAATCAATTCCAACGCGGATGCGGATTTTTTCCAATTCGACGGATATGAAGGCGATCGATTTATTTTTGAGGTCAAAGCGTTTCGACTCAATAACGCAAGCCAGCAGTTTTTTCACCCGGTCATTTCCCTGTTTGATGCAGAGGGCGAGGAACTTTCCCGAAGCACCGGTTTTTACGTCCTTGATCCACTCATCGACTACACTATCCAGACCGATGGCACGTATTTTCTCAGCATTCGAGATTTACTCTACGGCAATAATCCGTCGTCGGTATACCGTCTCTCAATGGGCACCATTCCTTATAACACCTATATCTTTCCGCCCGCCGGCACAATTGGAACAACGGTCAATGCCGTAATTGGCGGTGAAAACTTAGCTGAAATCTCTGCGACGGATTCGAGTGCTTCACTTGATATACCGATTGATTTAACCGGCGATCGAAAGCCGGGTTTTGACGAAATACGCACGCCCTACGGGAATTTTCCCTTTATCTCCAGCCTCGCGCCGGAGACCGTAGAGGTCGCAATGAGTGAGCCAATCGATACTTCTCCAGAACCGGTTGAGACATCCGACATAGAGGGGCGAACACTGTTTGAAGCAAGGTGCAGTCAGTGCCATGAATTACGTTCACCGGGCGATCAAGCCCTTACTGCGGACGAGTGGCGAACGACCATCACTCGCATGGCAGCCAAAGACAATGCAAACATTTCGGTGGAGGAAACGGAGCGTATCATTGCCTTTGTTCAAGCAGAAGCACAGCGTTTGGCGGCAATCATGGCTAAGCAAATCCACAGTGCGCAGGAGATTGCCGTATCTGGTGGGGTCAGCGGCCGCATTTCGGAGGAAGGCGATGCCGACTACTACAAGTTCGATGTCCGCGAGGGACAGACGCTCGGACCGTGGTGGGTCATTCAACCGTTTGACAATTTCAATGAAACCGGGTTTGATGTCGTATATCCGCCGGAGGTTGAAATTGACCTTGAAAAGGAATACACAGGTAAAGATGGGCGGAAGATTGGATGGTATCAATCCACCGGCACGGGAAACACTGTGTTCTCAAATGTCCCGGAAGATGACGTCGTCGGTTATGCACTCGCATATCTCGATTCGGACCGCGATCGCACCGAAATTCTATCACTCGCATCTGACGATGGTATCAAAGTCTGGGTGAACGATCAGCTGATATGGAGTCATCATGTCCACCGTCCGGTACGTTCTGCCGATGATGTGATTGCCTTGCCGCTTTCCAAGGGGCGCAACAAAATCCTGCTCAAGATTGAGAACGGTTTCGGACCGTGGGGGTTCTTAGCCTCAATCGGTGGATACTCGATGGATCTTTCTGCTGAACGGCTCGGTTCTCCATTAAGCCCGTCCCTGACCTTGCTGAACTCAAGAGGAGAAGTTCTTGCGAATAACGCTGGTATCGGTGGTGGGCGCGATGCACGGATTGACTTTAGTTTCCCTGGACCAGGTGTCTACATGCTTCGAGTAGAGGACATTACTGGGGCCGGGGGAGATGGTCATATCTATCACCTAAGCGTGGTTCCAACACGTCCCGATTTTAGTATCTCGGTGACGCCGGACAATCCCAACATCGGCCGAGGTGGAACAGTTGTCCTAACTGTAACTGCAGACCGTCGAGTTGGATTTAGTGGTGAAATTTCGCTTGAGGTGCAGAACCTGCCTCCGGGAGTAACAGCGAGCTCCGGAGCCATCTTGAAAGAGATGGGAGAGGGTATCATCACGTTGACTGCCGCGCCTGATGCACCGTTAGAACACCGTGTCGTACAGGTCGTGGGGACTGTCATGCCGTTAACCGGTGAGTTGGTTAAGCGCGCAGCGAGTCCGATCGAATTCTATCGGCTTGCTAACCAGCTGTTGCCCGTGCAGCGCTCAAGCGTAGTGGCTAGCGTAACCGAGCCACCCAATGTCATCCTTTCAGTCTCGCCCCAAAATCTTACCCTTGCACCTGAAACGCCAGTGCCGTTGAAAGTCATCGCGCAGCGCAAGCCCGGATCGCAGCAGATTCTCACACTAGCTCTCCTTGGCTTGCCACCAGGGATTCGAACACGACAGCTAAACACCATCCTTGGAGGCGATCAGACGGAAGCCACAATTGTGCTCGAACCCAATATTGTTGGTGCCGGCGTTACGGCGAGGCAGAACCCGTTTATCGGTCGCGAACTCGCGACCCTTCCCTACAATGTCGTTGTTACCGCTTCCGTTGGGCAACAGATTATAGCCAGTAGCCCTCCGGCAAAACTGTCAATCGGCGTTAATGATTCCGATGCTGCGCAAATGAGCATGGACTGAATTCTGTCGCCTGGGATTTTGGTGTGCATGTTTTTAACAATGTTCAAAAGATAACCGCCTTCCACGCCCCTGTGCGGGTTGGCAATTCGTAGGGTGCGCAGTGCGCACCAGCCTTTCGTTGTGGGGAGCAGTAAGAGAGGAAATCGGTGATTTGAAGATCGCCGATCCCATCCTACTATGCATTTAGGACTTGTGCAGTTCGGTTTGTAGTAGTGCAATTTATTGCGCGTCTTCTGTAGGAGCAAGTTCTGCTCGCTACAGGAGGTTGAGATCGGGATCAGGAGATCGCTCCTACAGTAGGTCTGTCGTGGCAATCTTTTTATCATCAATTCCCCGATCCCTCCCTACAAATGTACTAAACAAAGACCGTTTTACCCTCCCGCCTCCCCTTATGCCGCACACGTTAAAACCCTTGGTCGAAGCCGATGAATGTAGCCACTGAACTAAAGGCGTCGACTGTCCGGCGGCGAGCCGTGATTATTGCGCTGCTGCTCATCGTGCCGAACGCCTATTTTGTCATCGGCGCAGAGGTATTGTCCAACCAGGGGTTTCCCACGCGTGTCGCTCTATTTTACACCGTCATTTTCATTATTTTTGTCGTAACGCTCCTCAATACCATTCTCCAGAAATTCCTCCCCAGCGCAGCCTTAACTCGACCGGAATTGGGTTTCCTTTACGTCCTACTTTCCTTAGGTGCGTCTCTTGCCGGCACCGATATGTTACAGGGACTAATGATAATGATTGGACACCCATTCTGGTTCGCCACGCCTGAAAACGACTGGAAAAATCTCTACTGGCAATATATCCCCCACTGGTTAACTGTTCAGGATCCAAGCGTTTTGAATGGATTCTATAAGGGTGATGCGACGCTTTACACTCAATCTCATATCAGAGTCTGGATATGGAGAGTGTTAATCTGGGGCGGTTTCGCTTCCGTATTGGTCTTAACGCTGCTGTGCATCAACGTTATTCTTAGAAAACAGTGGGTTGAGCGAGAGAAGTTGACCTACCCCATTATTCAACTGCCACTTGAAATCACTCGCGGGCATCTGTTCTTTAGTCAAAGGTTGTTGTGGTACGGGTTTGGAGTCGCAGGAGGCATTGGAGTGCTGAACGGTCTAAGTTACCTTTTCCCGTCGATTCCCTACGTGCCCGTAAAAGCACAGAACGTTGCAACTTTCTTCACTGAGAAGCCGTGGAGTGCGATAGGTGGAATGCTAATTGGATTTTATCCTTTTCTAATTGGTATTAGCTATCTGGTTCCACTCGATCTGTGTTTTTCTGTATGGTTTTTTTATCTTTTTTTCAAAGCAGAGCGGATCATCGGAAGCGTGTTGGGTCTCGAACAACTACCAAGGTTCCCTTTTATCACAGAGCAATCATTTGGGGCATACATCGGGCTGTGTGCTTTCGCCATTTGGTCGGGCAGGAAATTTTTCGGGGATGTGATTCGAAAGGCGTTTGGTATGCCATCGACTCTTGACGACCAACAGGAACCGATGCCGTATCGATGGGCACTGATGGGGGCGGTGTGTGGTATGGCTTTACTCGTCCTGTTTTCATACAGCGCGGGAATGTCATCGTGGGTGGCTATCACCTTTTTCACAATCTATTTTGTCGTTTCCACAACAATCGCTCGAATGCGTGCGGAACTTGGGGCGCCCGAGCACAGCTTCGCGCGCACTGCGCCTGGTATCGCCATGGTTAGTATATTCGGGACGCGGCGCCTGGCAAAAAATAACCTTGTGATGTTTGCTTACTATTTCTGGTTTACGCGCACCTATCGAGGTCACCCGGGCCCCCACCAGCTTGAAGGGTTTAAGATTGCCGACACAACGGGGTTGAACGTCAGACAGCTTGTCTTGTTCATGGCGATATATATCGTAGTCGCCGCCTACACGGCGATGTGGATATTGCTACATTACTCTTACGACCTCGGCGCCACAACCAAGATTCAGGGCTGGTATACCAACTTTGGCAATTTCACCTTCGGCATGCTCGATGGATGGGTCAAGACTCCGACAGCCACAAACGCACTGGCAGTTATATCCATGGGAGCTGGACTGATTTTCACCTTTTTCCTACAGGCAATGAGAATGCGCTTCTTCTGGTGGCCCTTTCACGGGGTGGGGTATGCGCTTTCCGGCAGCATATACATGGATTGGGTGTGGTTGCCATTCTTCGTGGGCTGGATAGCAAAAGCAGCGATTCTACGATTCCGTGGCATCAACGGCTATAGGCAGTTACGGCCCTTTTTTCTTGGATTGATCCTCGGCGAATTTACGATTGGCAGCATGTGGAATCTAATTGGTTTCGCGGTAGACTACCCAATGTACAAATTCTGGCGATAAATTAAGTAGGTGACGGTCCCCGTGCCGTCCCGCAACCCTTACGCACTCCGGTTCGTAGTAGTAATCAAGCGAGCGAATCCCAACCCGGTAGGTGCGACCAACCGAATGAATTGCAAACCGGTGATTACACGACCCTATAGGCGCAGTTGGAAACAGCGCCTACCAAAACTAAATTAAACCTCGGTTGGCGAGATCCTTTCCCCTGCCGTCCCACGCCGATGCTTTCACGCATCACGCTTCACGGGTCTCCCCGCCTTCCAATCTTCCCCACTAGCCACTGACCACTAGCCACTGCTTCCCTTCCAATCTTCCCCCCTTCCATCCTTCCGGGTTAGCTGTGCGTGGGTCGGCTTGAGCCGCCAACAGAGATGGTGGGCAGTGCCCACCCTACATATCTACTTCCTGCCGTCCCATGCCGATGTTTCACACATTACGTCCCATGTGCTTTTTGCTCCTTCCCTCCTTCCTCCGCACCGTCATTCCCGTACTTGAACCGTGCAATCGCGCCCTGCTCCACCAATTCCGCGCGTGCGTAATGCGCCGGCATCAGAGGCGATTTCCATCTCCCCGCAACCTGCATATTCACAACAGACGCACCCGCTTGCGCAAGCGAGACCGCGGAGCCTATACGCAGGGAGTGTCCCGAGATATTGCCCTCCAAGCCTGCCTCGCGCGCCCTGCGCTTGATAATCTTTCTTACGCCATCAACCGTCAACCTGCCCTCGGTTATGTTATCACCGCGGCGAATCCGCCGAAAGAGAGCGCCTTCGGTGATACCAGCGGCTTCACAATACCGCTTTATCGCCTCCCGCGTCGGAGCCCCAATATACAGCGTCACACCGGAGGCGCCCGCCGTCCCCGGGTCGGTTTTTGACTGACGGACTGTCAATGCGCCATTGACATCCGCTACATCTACCGCGACGGCTTCACTGATTCGTAACAAACAATCGCTCATCAGCCGAATCAGCGCCGAATCTCTCAGTCCGGCGAGGGTGTTATCCGCATCCGCACGTGCGCACACCCGCTCCACCTCGCTCCACGTCATCCCATCCACCTGCCCTCGTCCTCGGTTTTTGCCTTTACGCCGAATACCGGCAAGTGTCTTTTCCGTCATCTCAAAGATGAAGTTCTTTGCCCCTGCGCCGCGATGTTTTGCCGTCCACTTGACCGCCGCCACAATTTTACTAATTGTCGCCGGCGACCTTCCGTCCTGATACAATCCCGTGATGTAACTTGCGAGTAAGTTGTCACTCAAGGAACGCCCATTCAACCAAATCTCCAACTGTTGCATTGCGCGCCGATACGTCTCGATGGTACTCGGTGCTGTGCCAGCTTTGACCAATTCCTCCGTTTCGTCGCTGATAGTGACCTGATTCCAAGCTAATGCACTCATGATCTCTCCTCCATTAGTAGGTACGCAACCTTCTCCCTTTAATAATTCTATAAAAATAGTATTCTAAAGAATTATAACAGATGTTGTCAAGTCTTTTTTGCGAAAGTTGATTTTTATGAAGAGGAGCAATATGAGGCGTACCACTGTCCGCCAAATACTGATAAACATTGACGTGGACATCAGGGCTTGTCCCGTTAAATCGGGATTTACACCTGCCCGCCCGAAATGGTACACGGTGCGATTTTGCCGAAATAAGAAATTGCACATTATATCGACAAGCTTTGAGAGAGATGGCTGAAACTCAAGCCACTATTGAGTTTTTGACAAGCGCCGCTAATACGTCAAAACCATAGAATACTATATGTAACGCTTTATTTGTTGCTAAAGCGAATTCCCTGACGGATTGCCAACGCATTCCTTTGAATTCATGCGGATGCGATAAGGACAAGAACTCCTTTCGGTTGATTCTGTAAACCATATTTATTGCACATTCCTCGCACGCCGTCTGTAGGAGCGATCTCCGAATCGCGACCAATAAAAATCGCATGGAAAATCCTGCGCGATAGAACTCCCGAAGGAGCGCTATGTGGATAGCACAGTATGTTTAACCAAATACTAAACCCCAAACGCGGTGTCAGGTTGCAATCCAGATTGCCCCAACTTCATTTACCAAACAACGCTCATGTGTTGCCCATTTTCTGCACAACCTTGAAACAGAAGCACAGAGTGGACGAACACCAACGCATCGCATTTACAACTCATTTACAACTATTGAAAGGAACTGAAACTATGAATAGATTGTACACACTTATTGTGATTTTACTGACTCTCGGCAGTTTGATTCACTCGGTTAACGCACAAGATGCCTCTATTTGGATGCCAGATGCAAATCTGAGAAACGCTGTTCGGGAAGACCTTGGTCTCGCCAATGATGAAGCACTCACTCAAGACAAAATGCTGGACTTAACAAGCCTGCATGCCCCCCAAGAAGGAATCAGCGACCTCACCGGCTTGGAACATGCAACAAATCTCACATCGTTAGTCCTCTGGCAGAATCAAATCAGTAGCCTTACCCCTATCCAAAATTTGACGGAACTCACAGAAATCCGTATGGGAGGCAATCAAATCAGTAGCGTCGCGCCGCTCGGAGGATTAACAAAACTGACGCGATTGGGACTGCAGCGCAATAATATTAGTAATATCAGCGCACTGTCAAGTTTGATAAATCTTCAATGGCTACGGCTCGTAGGGAATTCGATTACAGACTTCTCTCCGCTTTCAAGTCTCTCAAATCTCACAGATGTGGATGTTGAGATACCTCCCCCTCCAGATACTGAAGCACCGGGGGTAAGTATTTCTGTGCCTTCCGGTGTACAGATGGCTGCATTTGATGTGTCAGTGACCTTCACAGAGGAGGTATCTGGGTTTACCCAGTCAGAGCTATCTCTCACCGGCACGGCGAGTGCTTCAGTCACGGCGTGGAGTGCTAACAGTGACAACACGACCTACACCGCCACGATTACTCCCACTCTTAGCGGGAGTGTAACGCTCAACGTCAACGCAGGGGTTGCGACCGATGCGGCAAACAACCCCAACACCGCCGCCACTTCACAAACGGTGACTGTCAGTGTGGATACTGAATCGCCCGGTGTCAGCATTTCTGTACCATCGGGTGTGCAGAACGGGGCGTTTAATGTGTCAATCAGGTTCACAGAGTCGGTATCTGGGTTTACGCAGTCTGACCTATCACTCTCCGGCACGGCGAGTGCCTCAATTACGGCGTGGAACACGGCGGGCAACACGACCTATACTGCCACGATTACCCCTACTTCCAGCGGTAGCGTAACACTCAGCGTCAACGCGGGCGTTGCGACCGATGCGGCAAACAATGCAAATACCGCCGCAGACTCACAAATAGTGACTGTAGATGTTGACAAGCCAAGGGTGACCATCAGTGTGCCTTCGGGTACACAGACAAGTACATTTAACGCGATAATCACATTTTCGGAAGCAGTATCAGGCTTTGGACAATCGGATGTATTTCTGACGGGTAGTGAGGCGAGTATCACATCATGGAGTGCGAATAGTGGTGACACCGTCTACACTGCGACGATAACCCCGACAGCAAGTGGCACTGTGA
The DNA here is from genome assembly GCA_965197465.1 of Candidatus Poribacteria bacterium. GTDB lineage: Bacteria > Poribacteria > WGA-4E > WGA-4E > JAJDTR01 > JAJDTR01. The sequence continues at coordinate 417,059 of OZ240209.1, forward strand.
CCGTTGGCGTTGCTTCGGATGTTGCTACCGATGGGGCGAACAACCCAAACACCGCCGCAGTTTCAAAAACCGTAGCTGTCAGTGTGGATACGACTTCACCGGGAGTCAGCATTTCTGTGCCATCGGAAGTGCAGAATAGTGCATTTAATGTGACAATTACCTTCACAGAGTCGGTGTCTGGGTTTATGCAGTCCGACCTCTCAGTCGGTGGTACGGCGAGTGCCTCAGTCACGTCGTGGAGTGCTAACAGTGACAACACGACCTACACCGCCACAATTACCCCTACTTCCAGCGGTACAGTCACGCTGGGCGTTGCGGCAGGCGTTGCGACCGATGCGGCAAACAACCAAAACACCGCTGCAACATCAAAGACGGTGACCGTAGATGCTGACAGACCAACAGTTACCATCGGCGTGCCATCGGGTACGCAGACAGGTACATTTGATGCGACCATAATGTTCTCGGAGACGGTATCGGGCTTTGTGGGTTCGGACGTTTCTCTGACGGGTAGTACGGCGAGCATCACGGGATGGAGTGCTAACATAGATAACACCGTTTATACAGCGACGATTACACCAACGGCAAGTGGCACAGTGACGATTGGCGTGGTTGCAAATGTCGCTACCGATGGGGCAAACAACCAAAACACCGCCGCAACCCCAAAAACCGTAACTGTCAGTGTGGATACTGACGCGCCGGGAGTCAGTGTTTCTGTGCCCTCGGGCGTGCAGAATGGTGCGTTTAATGCGACCATCACCTTTACGGAGTCGGTATCGGGTTTTACGCAATCAAAACTCTCCCTCACCGGCACAGTAAATGCCAGTATCACAGCGTGGCAAACGACAGACAACACAACCTACACTGCTACAATTACACCCACCTCCAGTGGCACGGTAACGCTCAATGTATCTGCAAGTGTTGCCACTGATGCGGCAAACAACCAAAACACCGCCGCTACCGCACAGACGGTGACCTTAGATGTTGACAAGCCAACAGTGACCATCAGCCTGCCTTCGGGTACACAGACAAGTACATTTAACGCGATAATCACATTTTCGGAAGCAGTATCAGGCTTTGGACAATCGGATGTATTTCTGACGGGTAGTGAGGCGAGTATCACATCATGGAGTGCGAATAGTGGTGACACCGTCTACACTGCGACGATAACCCCGACAGCAAGTGGCACTGTGACAGTTAGTGTCGCTGCCAATGTCGCGGCCGATGCTGCGAATAATTCAAATACCGGTGCAACCTCACAAACGGTGACTGTCGATGTTGACAGACCAACAGTTACCATCGGCGTGCCATCGGGTACGCAGACAGGTACATTTGATGCGACCATAATGTTCTCGGAGACGGTATCGGGCTTTGTGAGTTCGGACGTTTCTCTGACGGGTAGTGCGGCGAGCATCACAGCGTGGAATGCTAACACAGATAACACCGTCTACACTGCGACGATTACACCAACGGCAAGTGGCACGGTGACAGTGGGTGTCGATGCCAATGTTGCCACTGATGCGGCGAACAACCAAAACACCGCCGCAACATCAAAAACAGTTACCGTAGATGTTGACAGACCGACGGTGAGTATTTCTGTGCTTTCAGATGTTCAGAATAGTGCCTTTGATGTAACCATCACGTTCAGCGAAGCGGTATCGGATTTTGAACAGTCCGACATGTCGCTTACTGGCACTGCGACTGCGAGTATTACGGCGTGGTCTGCTAACACGGAGAATACCGTTTACACTGCGACGATTATACCAACAACAAGTGGGACAGCGACCCTCAGCGTCGCTGCAGGTGTTGCGACCGATATCGCAAGCAATCCCAACACCGCAGCAACTCCGCGAACGGTGACGATTGCTATGCCAGCGTTAGTTCAGGATCTTACAACGTGGATGCCGGATGCGAATCTCAGAAACGCTGTCCGAAAGGCACTCAAACTTGCCTCCGACGAAACCTTCAGCCAAGAAGACATGCAATCGCTAACGGACTTATCGGGTGGAAATCGGGTAAGGGACCTCACCGGTTTGGAACATGCGACCCGGCTCACAAGGTTGGTTCTTATGTATAACAATATCAGCGAGATTTCTGCACTTGCCGGTCTCACCTTTCTCACTACACTAGATTTGCGGGGCAATAATATTAGCGACGTGACACCACTTGCAAAGTTAGTCAATCTGGAAAAACTGTGGCTCAGTGAGAATCCGATTACCGATATTTCTCCGCTTGCTGGGCTCACCGCGCTCCGTTGGTTAGTCATAATGGACGCTAATGTTAGCAACGTGGTACCAATGGCGAAGTTAGTCAATCTGGAACAGCTATTACTCGCTGGGAATTCAATTACCGATTTTAGCCCACTTTCGAACCTCAACAATCTTCAATATGCAGATGTTGAGATTCCCGAACCGGAACCGGAACCGTTGGAAGTTAGCATTTCCGTGCCTTCGGGCGTGCAGAACAGTGCGTTTAATGCAACAATCACCTTCACAGAGGCAGTATCAGACTTTACGCAATCCGACCTATCACTCTCCGGCACAGCAACTGCCAGTATCACTGTGTGGCAAACAACAGATAATACAACCTACACCGCCACGATAACACCCACTACGAGTGGGACAGTGACACTCAGCGTCGCAGCCAATGTTGCCACCGATGCCGCAAACAACCCAAACACCGCCGCTACTGCAAAAACGGTAACTATAGACGTTGATAGACCGACAGTGACCATCGGCGTGCCATCGGGTACGCAGACAGGCGCATTTGATGCAACCATAACGCTCTCGGAGACAGTGTCAGGCTTTGTGGGTTCGGACGTTTCTCTGACCGGTAGTGCGGCGAGTATCACATCATGGAGTGCGAATAGTGATGACACCGTCTACACAGCGACGATAACCCCGACGGCAAGTGGCACCGTGACGATTAGTGTCGCCGCGAATGTTGCTACTGATACGGCAAGCAACAAGAACACCGCGGCAACCTCACAAACAGTCAGTGTGGATGTTGACGCACCGGGTGTCAGCATTGGTGTGCCATCAGGTGATCAGACAAATGCGTTTGAAGCCACCATCACGTTCACGGAGGCAATATCCGGCTTCGAGCAGAGCGATCTCTCAATCTCCGGCACAGCAAATGCTACCATCACGTCATGGAATACGACAGACAATATCACCTATACCGCTGAGATTACACCTACCAGCACTGGAAATGTGATTTTCAGTGTTCCTGCAGGAGTTGCCACGGATACAGCAAATAATCCGAATACGGCATCGGCATCAGAAACGGTCACGGTATTTGTCACACAGCAACAGGTCGTGGATACTGACCCACCAATTCCCAATATTATGGTGCCTTCGGACGATCAAACGGGTGCGTTTGATGTGACAATTACTTTCACGGAGGTTGTTTCAGGTTTTGAGCAGGCAGACCTCAATCTCTCTGGCACAGCGACTGCCACAATCACAGCGTGGAATACGACAGACAACATCACCTATACTGCCACGATAACACCAACAACCAGTGGGACAGTGATACTTGATATTGCCGCGGGTGTTGCGACTGACGCTGCGAACAACCCAAACACCGCGTTAGCAACACAGACTGTGATCGTTGATGTTGGTCCACCAAGTGTCACCATTACAGTGCCTGAGGGTGTGCAGAACCGTACAATTAATGCAATAATCACATTCTCGGAACCTGTATCAGGCTTTGGTTCGACAGATATCTCACTGGAAGGCACCGCGCCGTCGAACATCTATGGCTTTGGTGTAGATATAATGACAGTAAGTGAGGATCTCACCACCTTGCGTTTTTCTGTCTATTCCGTCAAAATCGTAGCATTTACGACTGGAACAGTGCAAATTCAGGTTCCAGCAGGAGCCGCGACTGATGTTGATGGCAACCCGAACACGGCATCGGAAAAGCTAACTGTTATAGTGTATCCAAATTGGGATGTGAATGAAGATGGAGTTGTGGATGATACAGATGTTGGCCTCGTCACTGCCGCCTTGGGACAGAGTGGAGATGCTATAGAAAATCCACGCACGGATGTCAACGGCGACGGCACCGTGGATGCCGCTGACGAGCAGATTGTGAGGCAGTACCATAAGGATGCTACTCCCTTGATACGGGATGCAAACTTAGCGGCGGCGATACGAGATAATTTAGAATTAGCCGAGCACGCTGAAATCACAGCAGAGAATATGCAAAGTCTAAATCGGTTATGGGTTGACTGGGAAGGGGTGACTGATCTCACTGGATTGGAACATGCTACGAACCTCAGCGACTTAGATCTGGCAAACAATTCGATAAGTGATCTCACTCCCCTTAAAGGACTGACAAACCTCAGCGACTTAAATCTGAGCGGCAATTCGACGATAAGTGATCTCACTCCCCTTAAAGGATTAACGAACCTCAGGCGGTTAGGTCTGGCACACAGTTCGATAAGTGATCTCACTCCCCTTAAAGGATTAACGAACCTCAGCTACTTAAATCTGAGAGGCAATTCGATAAGTGATCTCACTCCCCTTAAAGGATTAACGAACCTCAGGCGGTTAGGTCTGGCACACAGTTCGATAAGTGATCTCACTCCCCTTAAAGGATTAACAAATCTCGCGTCGTTAGGCTTACATTACAATTCGATAAGTGATCTCACATCCCTCGCAGGACTGACAAACCTCAATTTTTTGTATCTGGGGAACAATTTGATAAGTGATCTCACACCCCTCACAGGATTGACAGAACTTCAGCGCTTATGGCTCCAAAATAATCAAATCAACAACATTTCGCCCCTCACAGGATTGACATCACTCACATCTTTATATCTTGAGGACAATTCAATTTTGGATACGTCCCCTATTTATCCGCTTACCCAAGGAAATCTGGCTAATTTGGATATTTACGTATATCCGGCGTGGGATGTGAATGAAGATAGGGTTGTGGATGCTACCGATTCTGCCCTTGTCACGGCCGCCTTGGGACAGACTGGAGAGGGTATTGTTAATCCTCGGACAGATGTTAACCGTGATGGCACTGTTGATGCGGCAGACCAGCAGCTTGTAACTGATAATATAGACCAAATTGTGACAGTGCCGGACGCGAATTTAGCAGCACAGATTCGACACAAGTTAGGTTTATCCGCAACTGCGTCGATCTCAGCAAGAGTGATGTTAGACTTAGAGGAGCTGGAAGCTAGCAGTGCGAGTATAAGTAACCTTACAGGATTGGAACATGCAACAAACTTAGAGAAGTTGATCCTTAAGTCAAATAGTATCAATGACATTAGTGCTGTTGCGAATTTAACGAACTTAACGAGATTAGACCTTAGCCGAAACTCGATTAGTGACATTAGTGCCCTTGCGAATTTAACGAACTTAACATGGTTAGAGCTTGATCGAATTTCGATTAGTGACATTAGTGTTCTTGGGAGTTTGAGCAGGTTGACGACCTTATTTCTGTCTAGCAAGAACATTAGTGATATTAGTGTTCTTGGGAGTTTGAGCAGGTTGAGGACCTTATCTCTGTCTAACAATAACATTAGTGATATTAGTGTTCTTGGGAGTTTGAGCGGGCTGAGGACCTTATCTCTGTCTAACAATAACATTAGTGATATTAGTGTTCTTGGGAGTTTGAGCAGGTTGAGGGCCTTATATCTGCGCGATAATCTGATTCAGGATATTAGTGTTCTTGGGAGTTTGAGCGGGCTGGCGACCTTATCTCTGTCTAACAATAACATTAGTGATATTAGTGTTCTTGGGAGTTTGAGCAGGTTGATGACCTTATATCTGCGCGATAATCTGATTCAGGATATTAGTGTTCTTGGGAGTTTGAGCAAGCTGACGACCTTATATCTGCGCAATAATCTGATTCAGGATACCTCTCCGCTTTACCCACTTCTTGAAGTGAATGGCGGCAAGTTGGAGGTTGATATAACAGTTTCTCAGTATCCGCCGTGGGATGTGAATGAAGATGGGGTTGTGGATGACACCGATTCCGCACTCGTTACTGCAGCCTTGGGTCAGAGCAGAGATGATATAGTGAACCCTCGCACGGATGTCAACAGCGACGGCACCGTGGATAATGACGATCTCACACTGGTGACAGACAATCTCGACAATGCCGACCCGATCGCGCCTTCGAGCAGCGGATTATTCACACTGCTGGATCAGGAAACGCTTGAGAAGTTGGATCCGGCAACGCTAGAGGCGCAACTTGACATATTACGTGCCGAAAGCGATGGGTCCCTGAAATACCTACGGGCGATTGCGTTGCTGGAAAGCCTTTTGGCAGCCCTGCGTCCGATCGAGACGCGGATGCTTGCAAACTACCCGAATCCCTTCAATCCGGAGACGTGGATACCCTATCAGTTGGCAAGCGACACCGATGTGCAGTTCTCAATCTACGACATCAACGGTGCGTTGGTACGTCAATTGGATTTGGGTTATCAGCGGGCAGGGCATTACACGAATCGAAGTCGTGCGGCGTATTGGGATGGTCGCAACGGATACGGTGAGCGAGTGGCAAGCGGCATTTACTTCTACACGCTAACGGCTAATGATTTCTCTTCCACTCGAAAAATGCTGATTGGCAAGTAGAACGCAGTCAATCTCCTCTATCAATCCCCGTTGGCGGGATCAACTGAGTAAACTCCGGTAGGTGCGGTTTCCAACCGCACCGGTATTACAAACCTCGACCGGCGCAGTTAGAAACAGCGCCTACCATGACTGAATAACCTCGATAGGGTCGGTTCCCAACCGCATCGATGTCACAAAACTCCGTAGGCGCAGTTAGAAACAGCGCCTACCACAACTGAATAGCCTCAGTAGGTGCGGTTTCCAACCGCACCGGTATTGCAAACCTCAACCGGCGCAGTTAGAAACAGCGCCTACCACAACTGAATAGCCTCAGTAGGTGTGGTTTCCAACCGCATCGGTATCACAAACTCGACCGGCGTAGTTGGGAACAGCGCCTACCATGACTGAATAACCTCGGTAGGGTCAGTTTCCAACCGCATCGGTATCACAAACTCGACCGGCGTAGTTGGGAACAGCGCCTACCATGACTGAATAACCTCGGTAGGGTCAGTTTCCAACCGCATCGGTATCACAAACTCGACCGGCGTAGTTGGGAACAGCGCCTACCATGACTGAATAACCTCGGTAGGGTCAGTTTCCAACCGCATCGGTATCACAAACTCGACCGGCGCAGTTGGAAAATAGCGCCTACCATGACTGAATCGCGACCCGGTAGGTGCGGTTTCCAACCGCACCGGTGTCACAAAACTCCGTAGGCGATCTCCCGGTCGCGATTACCTGTGTAATCGATTATCATCAAATCCTCGATTTTCCCTCCTGTCTTTGTATCCCTATTCATTACATATCCGATCTATAACGAGGTAGCGATGTCCGCGCATCCCAAAATCAGATGCGATTGCCCTATCCATTTTTGTTGACCGAGAAGACAGAATTGAGTAAACTGGTCTATGTCCATCTCGGTTTTCCTCAACTGTTTCTTGTGCGGTGTGCACCGCCCATTCTTGGTTTCGCTTGCTTTCGCATGACGAACCACGCATTAGCCCAGGGAGACACCTTAAATGAGCACCGACAACACAACCCACGACCAGATTGCCGCTTATGTCCGTGAAGGCGAGCGTATAGCGTACCAACTTGGCAATCGCGGTCCACTAAAATTCAATCCCGATGGTACAGCAGACAAAGCAATCTTGGATGCTTACTGGCATTTCGGCTTCTATGTGTTCGAGGGCGCCGTAAAGGCTGACGAACTAGAGGAGTTGCAGACAGAGTTGGAGGGCGCCTTTGACCGAGCGCCGCACACCAAGGACGCCCTTCTCGACGCCCATGGAAGGCAAGCGATAGGCACCCCTTCCGAGCGGTCGAGTTTTCGTTTCGAGAAGCCGCTGAGCGACCCGGATGGAGGCAAGGGGAGGCATCCCGCCAAGATGGCGGTGCCCGATCCTCCCTCCGACGCGCCCGAGTATGTAATTTCCGGTATCTCCGGGCCCATACAGTTTCTGGAGTCCTGCTTCAGGCTTTACGGTCATCCCCAACTGCTCTCCATCACCGAGGCAATTAACGGCTCCGATTTCACCCCGTTCTCCGAGTCGATGATTGTCAAACCGGCGGGCTTGGGCCCATCCGTGGCTTGGCATCAGGACGGCACGACGCACTGGGACAAGAGTGATTTGGACGAAGGAACCCACGGATTCAATTTCATGTTTCAGTATTACGGAAGCACCGCGGCTAACGGCGTCTGGGTGCTTCCCGGATCGCACAAACGGGAGAAGATTGACATAGAAAAAATGATGGCTGACAATAGTGGATCAGATCGCCTGCCCGGGGCGGTGCCCATGGTGTGCGATCCTGGCGACATTGTCGTTTCCAACCGCCAACTGTTGCATGCATCCTTCCCAAATGACTCACCTCACAAGCGAGTGACCTTCAACTTCGGTTTCCACCGCCGATCTTCGGTATTAAATGTCCGACGCAAAAGGCAAGACAAGCCCGACCTCGTCTACGACGAAGAACTCGTCATTCAAAGATCGCGTATGATTGCCCTCGCGATAGACGCTCGAAGTCAGCGATTCGCGGATGAACCTAGGTACGTTTACAATCCATTGGCTGGACAAGAGGACTCCAACCGGTGGAGCGAGACCACACGGGAAAGCATCCTGAACAACCGCAGCCTCATTAACCTGAGTATTTAAGTTCGACTTTGTGCATTTGTAGGATGGGATCAAGCGAACGGATAGTGAGTGCGATAGTAAATCCCGTGCTATAGAGACATTCTTGTCCTACCACCCAAGGCGGTCGCGACCAGGAGATCGCTCCTACAGCCCTTGTAAGCGCTAGCACGGAGCCCTCATGGAAACAGTGGTAACCGAAAGCTAAACGAGCGTCTTGACCGAAGAGCAGACCTGCCACTGGAAGCAAAACGGCTATCTCCTCCTAAAAGGCATACTCTCTCCGGATAAAGTCCGCAACCTGACGATTGTCGTCGACCAGATGCACGCCGAACACCTTAAGCAACCCGAAGCTGAGCCGCACGCCGATTTCGATCAGCGCAATGTGATGGAGGAGAACAACATTTTTGTCGATATGATGGACCATCCGACGACCTTTCAGGTCGTGCTAGAACTAATGGGACCCTATATCGGACTAGGCATGTCCGAGGTAATCGTCCGTCCAAAGGACCTCAAGGCCAAAGGAAGGCTGCACACGGACGGCGGTCAAGCGATGCGGCAGATACGGGTTAGCGAGGACAGCATTCCTCTACAAATCAAACTTCAGTACTTCCTAACAGACGTTCCCGAACCCAACATGGGCAACTTCACGTTAGTCCCTGGGAGCCACAGGCGCCTCTTCCCGGAAAGTGGATTTGAGGAGGGACCGAACATTCCCGAAGCAGTGCAACTTTGTGCCGAGCGCGGTGACGTTGCAATTTTCACGCATTCACTGTGGCACGGATACGTACCGAACCATTCGGAGGTGCCGCGCAAATCCCTGATTTACTGTTATGTCCAGCAATTTCTGCGCCCCTACGACTTTGAGCGCCCCTCGCCCGAACTTTTGGACCGGTGTACACCGCGACAGCGCCGCTTGATTGGGGACATCGGCGACTGGCATTACGGCAGTTACTTCTACTCTCCTACAGACCAGATCAATCTGATGAAAGGATGCCAACGCCAAAACGATTAACGGACCGAATAAGATCTACTGAGATCAAGCGATTGGATAGCAAGCACGATAGAGTTTCCATAGAGACTCCTTCCACGGTAGGTGCGGTTTCATGAAGATTAAGTATTTAAATCGGTAATTCCAGTTTTCCCTAAACTCGGTAGGTGCGGTTTCCTAACCGCACCGAGCATCGTTAGGATATTACCGAGTTGTTTTTTTAAACTTCATCCAACCGCACCGATGCAACAGACCTCACTACGCGCAGTTAGAAACAGCGCCTACCACGTTCGCATCAAACCACTGTAGGAAGAATCAAGTGACTGGAGAAGGAAGGCGACAGCAAATCCGGTAGACATCTTCTTACCCCGTATCGTAAATCCTCAATTGTCGCGTGAATGGCGCGATGCATAGCTGAATGCCACGTTTGTCAGATTACCTATTACTTCTCACCCTTTTTCTCCATGTATATCCCGCCTTCTCAAAGCCTACCCATGTGAGATTTGTTGACGTTACGAAGCAAGCAGGACTCGATTTCAAGCACTTCACGGGCGCCTTCGGAAAGCGGTACATGCCCGAAACAATGGGATCAGGCTGTGCCTTCCTGGACTTCGACAACGATTCACGCCTCGACATCATCCTCATCAACGGGAAGAGTTGGAAGGATAGCGAGTCATCACCCACCTCCAAACTCTATCGGAATGTCGGTAACGGTAGATTTGTCGATGTCACCGATGCGACAAATCTGGCATTGCCGATGTACGGTATGGGCGCCGCAATCGCCGATTACGACAACGATGGGGATTCCGACATCTACGTTACGAATCTGGAGCGCAATCGGCTTTTTCGCAATAACGCCGACGGCACATTTACCGATGTGACAGAGATAGCGGCGGTTGGCGGCGAGTCATGGTCTACCAGCGCACTGTTTTTCGACTACGATCGAGACGGTTGGTTAGACCTGTTTGTGTGCAACTTCATACGATGGTCGAAGAAGCTTGAGATTCCTTGTGTCATTGACGACCAGTTCATTTTTTACTGTCCGCCCTTCGCTTACGGTGGCAAAACTTGCCGCCTGTACCGAAACCTTGGGAACGGAACGTTTGAGGACGTAACCGTGCGAGCTGGGCTTAATAATCCCAAGGGCAAATCTCTCGGCGTTGCGATGCTGGACTACGACGACGATGGGTGGATAGACCTAGCCGTCGCTAATGACACCGAGCCGAACTTTCTGTACCGCAACAACGGCGATGGTACCTTCACTAACGAAGCTGCATTGAGAGGTGTTGCCACTAGCGAAAAGGGAATGGCGCGCGCGGGAATGGGAATTGACGCATCAGATGTGAACAACGATGGCAGTTTGGCGTTGGCAATCGGCAATTTCAGCAATGAGATGACGGCTTTTTTTTATGCGCCCCAAAATCAGGAGTTCACCGATCTGGCAAGAACGGCAAGAATCGGAAACCCGAGTTTGCTCATGCTGACGTTTGGTTTATTCTTCTTCGATTTCGACCTGGATGGACATTCTGACCTGTTTTGTGCCAACGGTCACATCGAGCCGGACATCGCAAAATCGCAGCCGAATCTCCACTATGCGCAATTGCCAACCCTATTCTGGAACCGGGGGAATCTCATGTTTGAAGACGTGAGCGACATCGTCGGGCTTGAGAACCCCGGCGTTGGGAGAGGGACAGCCTACGGTGATTATGACGGCGATGGTGATTTGGATGTGCTAGTATCCAACAACGGTGTGCTACCCGAATACGGCGGTGCTTTACTGCTTCGGAACGATGGTGGAAATCGGATGAATTTCCTTCGTGTAAAAACAGTCGGAACGCAAAGCAACAGAGACGGTGTCGGCGCTAAAGTTGATCTCACCGCCGGAAACATAACTCAACGGAAAATGGTCCGGACGGGCGGAAGTTACTGTTCCCAGAGTGAAACGACGCTCACCTTCGGACTAGGCAAGACTGAGCGGGTTGAGTCTCTTCAAATTATATGGCCCACGGGAGGCATCGATCAATACACAAACCTCGCGGTGAACCGTCTGATTACAGTCGTTGAAGGTGAGACGCAGTGACCGGACTTCCCCAACCGAACTAGTACTTTCGTGCGTCATCTGTAGGAGGGATCAAACGAGTGGATAGCGATCCACTCCGATTCCCGACCACGCGTCGCGATTCGGAGATCGCTCCTACAGTATATTTGTAGGGTGGGCACTGCCCACCATTTCTTGTAAGGTGCGATTAACCGAGTGGATAGCGAGTAGGAATTTCTACCACCCTCCCTACCCGGTCGGTTGATCGATAGAAATCCACTCCGATTCCCGACCACGCGTCGCGATTCGGAGATCGCTCCTACAGTATATTTGTAGGGTGGGCACTGCCCACCATTTCTTGTAAGGTGCGATCAACCGAGTGGACAGCGAGTAGGAATTTCTATCGCCCTCCCTACCCGGTCGGTTGATCGATAGAGATCCGATCCGATTCCCGACCATACGTCGCGATTCGGAGATCGCTCCTACAGTGTCCCGAACGGGTTGGGAATCCGAAGACTCTGAGCGATCTGCCGGTTCAATAGGGAACATCACTCCGACTCCCAACTGATTTGAGCAATCCCATCCTTCATAACCGCTCTGATCTGGTCGTTACTCAATGCTTCGCTAAAGATTGCAACCTCGTCAATCACACCGTTGAAAAATTCTCCCGGCGATTCTTTGCCGCGTGTGCCAATCACGCAGGAGGGGGCGCCAGAATACTCGATCTCTCCCCGAAACACGTATCCAAATACCTCCTCGCCGTCAATGTATCCCCGTCTCATGACGCCGTCATATGTAATTGCCATGTGGTGCCACTGGTGCAGCCGCAGCACGCCTGAAAGAAACTCCTTATTTTCGGCGTTGATGGCTATCCAAAATACCGGTTCCCCCTGCACTGCGCCCAATCCGAGGCTCCGAAACGGCGGTTCCCAACGCCGCGAATCACCAAACGGAAGCGTTACTGCGGACAAACCGCTGTCCTTATCGGTGTGCACCTTCATCCACGCCATCATTGTTCCTTGCGGAATTTGCAGCATTTGGGCGTTCCCGCAGTCCACATAATCGTCTACGCCGTCATACTCTAATGCCGCGCCAAATCTGCCTTCAACCCATTCGGGATTCCCAATCAGCGTCCCGTCGTTACCGTGTCCTGATGAATCCCTAGCTAGATCTCCTTCTCTCTCATCGAAACCCCACAGTCCCACAACGCTTTGAGAATCAATCGCGGCTGCACTTGATGCCAGAGGCGTCATCCGATACACGACATAGTTCTGGAGGCTTTCTCGCACAACCGATGGGTCAAAAACCTTCACCTCAGTGAGTGAATGCCTCGCCCGAAGCTCTTCGGGGAAAATTCGTCCCGAAACGACCAAGACATCCTCCCTCCGCTCATTACTCAATCTCCGAATCTCCTGCAGCACCTCTTCGGTAGGTCGCCCTCTGCCTTGCGCCCACGTCACATCCCACGGGATGAAAGATCCGAACCGCTTTGTGCGCGGATAGTAAAAGGTGTCCTTTTCCGAATATCCAAGGATTTCCAGGGTTACGTCATCTGGCGCTTCTGCCGCAATAGTCATTTCATCCAGGTTTTCGGATTTGATGAATTGAGCAACTGTCTTGCCTCCCGAAAAAGGATATTTGTAGTCCATTATCGCCGCGGCAACGCCGCCTACCAGATGAAGCACGAGGAATGCGGCGAGCACGACACCAAGACTTCTAGCCAATCCCAAACTGATTCCATTGAGGCGATTAACCAGATTGAATTTCAGCTTTGGTAAGTCCCGGCAATGATGGCACATCCAGTTTGCAGCGATAAATGCCATGAAGAGAAAACCCCAATGACGTATAAAGCCGAAGCGTTTTGAGTAAAAAAAAGCCAATAAACCAATCGTTCCAAACAGATACATTAGGAAAGCCATAGGTTTCCTAATGAAAAGGAACAGTGCAAAAAGGAAGATTAGTACGGCTAAGACGCATTTGACTTCATGCGCCCCCGGGAGCTTGTCTAAAAGATAGGTGTTCCAGAAGCGCAACGTGAAATCCGGAATCGGAAGGAACGCTTTCGGCAAGATATTTAGAACCCTCAAAAAGTAATTTAACTCAAACTCCGTCCTCCACCCTGTAGAAATCCCTAAGTTTGGACCGGACGGCTTCAACTGGATAATCGCTGTCACAATCCCAAAAAGAATCATGCCGAAGCCGATTCCAATCTCCTTTCTGGGTGGTCGGTCAGCGTTAGCCATAATCTCCCAGCACAAGCCAATGCTGATGGATATCACGATAATTAACGCATGAACGCTAGTATGACACATCAACAGAAGGATGAAACCCAAATGAGGCAATCTCCTTCTCCAGTTCCGAAACAACGCACAGAAAAGGAAGAGCAATAGCACACCCAAGGCATAGTTTCGGCAGATGATGGCGTACTCATAGAAGGGCAGATATCCAAATACAAAGAGCGTTTTCTGCAATCTCGTGAAAGGCGAAAATCTCAAGAAGACATAAGCCGAGATGGCCGCAATGATGAGGTGGAAAGGCTGCATGATGATGGGTGACCGGGTAATGAGTTTTAACACGTAAAGACAAAGATGCCATAGCCCCGGGTGCCCGTCATATCGATTAAGGTGGTACAAAACCTCAATTGGCGAGGCACTGTCGCGTGCAATGAGCCATGCCTGCATTTCATCTCTCCACATCTCGTGGTGCCATGCGATAATGCCCCCCAGAAGCAGAAAGAGCGCCGATACCGCCATTGCATAAGAAGAATCAGATAACTGCGGCAGGAACTTCTCTTCAGGCCCCCGATCATTGACGGTGTCTAGTTGTGCTGATGTCATTTTCCAGTCTCCTCCTTACCACGTCTTCCAAGTCTGTTCGTGCATGCCATGCGGCTGTAAAATCATCTGTATGATGCACCCAAGCGTGCGGTCATGCGAGGTTCGGTTTTCTAGGCACTGTCAGATTGAGCGTTGGCGAGGTACCGTCCGGAATACTGCCTTAGTTGTATTGCCTCTGTGCAAGCCGCAATCTTATACCATTTCGCTTGCTAATAGTGCATATGATGTCTGAATTATATCGTCCACTTTCTCCGTAGGCGGGGCATCTTGCCCCGCCGACTTTACGTGCAGACAAGGCTCCTTATTCCGATCCACGCAAATATCTTTACTTGATCCATGTAATCAATGCACTTGCATTCTAGAGAAATGGTATTATGAAAGCCACTCGGAACGAATCAACTCCAATCAAGCAGTGTACATTATAACATACCGACAGGCACGATGATACATTAACCAGATCAAGAATTCACGCTCAAAGCCGCGAAGTATGTTCCCGGCGCAACTTGAGCGGCAGACTGTGTAACGATAGGGGAAACGCATCTGATTTCTCAGAATAGAGTTGACAGAATAGTAGTCAAGTAATCCTTGTCCCATGCGGCATTGTATCTACGGACTCGTGACGCATCCTCACGGAAAGCAACATCCAATACCCAACGACATGAGTTTTCAATCCGCCAGTGATGCCTGGTGGCTTCAAGCAACTCTGCTGCATCGCCGGGAACCGAGGAAATGTAGTAGCGCGTCTCGCAGCCCACTTTTTGGCGGACTTCTCGCTGAGTGGTGACTTTGACGACTGAGTTGAGATGGGCGAAATCCTCAGGGATTTCTATCGTAGTCGCTGTTCGCTCCTTTAATCGCTCCTTGTTCAGTCGCTCGAACTATTCGTTCCCGTGATGCAATACCAATCCCCCTCGCATTAAGGGAATTCTATCGCACGGGATTTTCTATCGCGGTCACTAGTCGTTCCCTCGATCGTTATCCACTCGCTTGATGGTTATACCATTTCTATAAAATGAAAGTGCATTAATAATGTGATCGAGTAAAGAAACTTGCGTAGAGTGGAGTAAGAAGCCTTGTCTCCGCGCAAAGTCGGCGGGGCAAGATGCCCCGCCTACGGCATAAATTGAACGATATAATCAAGACATCATATGCACTATCATTCAAGCGAAATGGTATTATAATGCGCCCTGACACCTCCAAAACCTCTAGCAACCGGGAAATGGCTGGTATTTCATTCGACTTGTCGGCAACGTTAATTTGCCCCAGTGCCACGCCTTGATGGCATGCCCAAGCAGTAACTAGGTGGCTTCAATGACGCTACGAATCCAGTTGATGAAACACCCCTCGAATTTCGTAGCATCTATCGCACCAAACACACGCCTGAATGTATCATGCGATGGGATGCCTTTAGAGCCTGTTTGAAAAGTACATTTGTAGGGTGCGCACTGCGCACCAGCCTCTAAAAGCCCCAGAGGGGCGACAGGTACACAGCCGACAACAATAAAAGCTGAAGGAATTTCCTATAAGCGACCAAGAATGGCTCTGCTACCGATTATTCAAACGGGCTCTTAGGTAATTCCAAGAACTGAGCTAGCCACTTATACTTGGCGCCTCCGAATGCTTCAACTGCCACCCAACTATCTGCGTCGCAAATAACTGCGCAGACAATAATGACAATAATATCAAGCAATTTATGCGATGTGCGACAGTCAACTCGTCTGGGGTCTGGCAATGACCGATAATGGAGTCCAATTGCGGAAATCGGGGGAGTAGACATAGGCTCTGCTCATTAGAAGATTTTACACAAACTTAGCGCAAGTACCTCTCAGTCAAGTCCAGAATTGAGATGCGTTTCCCCTGTTTTTGTGCCTGTAGCTGACTGCGGTTTGTGCGCCACGCCCGGAAGGCTAGACCACGCGTTTTGGACCTCCAATCCGGCGCCCGCAGAGACGAAAAAATAGAACATCAATCAGAATCATCGTTGTTTATGGTACTTGACTCATTTAGGTTTTCGTGATACCTTGATTGGGGTTTACAGACCAGGACAGTTCGGGATCGGACGGACGACTAGTCGTCTGACTACCTACCTAACGACAGACTAAACACGGTGATTAATCGCACGTCGAGTGTTGCGTGCGTCGACTGATGGAATCTGACCATATGATGAGGAGGTAAGATATGGAGCCTCTTAAACTTCTGGTGTTTGTTGGCACGGAAGGGATCCATCACGACCATGTGGGGCAAGGAAGTTTCCTTGCCGAAATGGTATCGAAAGCGGGTGATATTGAAGCGGACTTTTCTCGGGACTATGGGATTCTGGCGAGTGGGCTTGACGCATACCGTTCCGTCCTCTTTTATACTGACGTGGGTGAACTCACGGAGGTGCAGGAGAACGGCCTGCTGGAATATATTAAGCGCGGAGGAGGATTTTTCGGACTTCATACGGCTGCGGCGTCCTTCCATGAATCCAAGGGCTACCATAGCATGTTGAATTCCTTTTTGCTCGGTCACAGCAAGTACATGGATTTTACCGTCAATATCATTGATACACACCACGAAATTACGCGCGGTCTTGCCGATTTTGTGGTGACAGACGAACTGTATTATGTGAAACATGTCCCGTCAATATCGCACCATTTGATGCAAGCCTACGACCCAACCTGCGATGAAACGCACGTCATGGCATTTCACCATGCGTACGGGGATGGGCGCGTGTTTTACTTTGCGCTCGGGCATGACATGGCAGTTCTTGAGAATCCAAATTTCCAAGAGATTATACGGCGCGGCGTGCTATGGGTGGGTAGGCGATTTTAATACATAAAGAGCATGGAAGATTGGAAGCGTGGGAAGATTAAGGAGTTGCGTTTTTTTCACTACCCGTTGTCGGGTATTTAACTGGCATAGACACAAATTTGGAGGAGACTGATGGAAAAACTTCGCGGAGCAGTTATCGGATGTAGGGGTGTTGGGAGAATGCATGCGTCCGGTCTGGTAGGCTTACCGAACGCCCAACTAGTCGCCGCATGCGATCTACTGCAACCTGCACTGGACGGCTTCCAAGAGGACTGGAAGGACACTTGGCCCAATCTTGGACTGTACACAAACCATCGTGAGATGTTGGAGAAAGAGAATCTTGATATCGTCACCGTGGCAACCTCGGATCATCGGCACGCCGACCTCGTCGTTGATGCTTCGAATGCGGGGGCAAAGGGAATCTTTTGCGAGAAACCGATGGCTACCAATCTGGCTGATGCGGACCGGATGGTTGAAGCCGCTGAACGTAACGGGACAATCCTGTCCATTGATCACACGCGCAGGTTTAATCCCTTGTGGCGTCATACGAAGGAGGAGGTGGTCGACGCCGGTGAGATAGGCACGGTGCATTATATCATTGGCACACTTGGCGGTCCCCGCGCGATGCTTTTTCGTAACGGAACGCACATGATTGACGCAATCTGCTACTTAGCCGACTCCGATCCGGAATGGGTCTCCGCGGAACTTGAGGATGGGTATGAAGACTATACGGAATATCGTGGTGATGGCGGTCACGACCCGAAAACCGAGCCGTCCGCCCACGGTTACATCCACTTCGCCAACGGCGTCCGTGGATACTATACCGGAGGTCCCAAGACGACTATTTGGAGTGGAGTTCGCCTAGAAATTGTCGGTACTACCGGCTACATCCTAATCGGCAATCACGGCTCCACTATCTATAGAGAGGATACCGTTGAGTCGATTGAGGCGCCCAAATGGGAAGTGGAGGGAATCCCTGCGGGAGTCCGGGAACTTGTGCACTTAATTGAGAACGGCGGCGAACCCAAATCACCGGCAAGGGCGGCACTAAACGTCGTCGAAATCATGATTGGATTCTTGGAGTCGCAGCGCCAAGGAAATGGGAAAGTGACGATACCGATCGCGCGAACTTGAAATTCCGCAGGGACGAATTCTTCAAACAACGTTCAACCGCTTTATCTGGCACGCCGAAATTTGTCTAACACACGCTACACAATCGAACTTGTGGCGAAACGGGTGCTAGAAGGAATGGGTGGATGATTCAGGAATCGAGTCTTGTACTTGGACAATAGTTGGTAATTCAAGAATCAGCAAGTATCATCAAGTGAGATTCTCGCATTTGCCGGCGGTGGCAAAGTAATCTTTACCGAGTTATTCGTGGAAATGGTGATAGACATACCGGTTGACACCAACCGGTGCGTATGCTATACTGCATCGCTTGAAAATAGGTTGGGCTGGTTGATGGATTCTACGATTTTTCGTTGATTTGGGTACCACCAAACTACGTATTGAAAACCTCCCACCGCTCCAAGGACGAATTTAGGATACGCATGAACAGGGAGAAGAAGCTATGACACAGATGTTCGATCTTTCCGGTCGAGTTGCCGTTGTATCGGGAGCCGCCAGCGGGATGGGGCGCGCCATGTCGCTTGCGTTGGCGGAGGCGGGCGCGGACTTGATGCTTGCCGACATCAATTTAGAGGGCGCCGAGAAGACTGCTGGTGAAATAGAGTCGATTGGACGCCGTGCTGTCCCAGTTAACTGTAATGTATCCCGTCCGGACGAAATCCGTGCAATGTTTGCGCAACTGGACAACGAATTCGGTCATGTTGACTTTCTGGGAAACGTCGCCGGCGAAGCTGTACGAGCCAAGCCGGAGGTTATCGCCCTAGAGGATGTGGAGTGGACGTGGCGCAATCTCGTCTACGGACGGTTTTGTTGCTGCCAAGAGGCGGGGCGGCGGATGCTTGCTGCAGGACGAGGCAGCATCGTCAGTCTTGGTTCGCTCGCTAGCATTACGGGGATGGGCCGAGGGCACATTGCTTACAGCATGGCAATGGGAGCGGTTGTTCAAATGACGAGGGAACTGAGCACCGAGTGGTCGGGACGTGGTGTGCGTGTTAACGCAATCTTGCCTGCACAGGTTTTGAACGCCGGATTGCAGAAACGGATAGACGCGGATCCGCGAATTAAGGAGCGATTTCTCAGTGGCATTCCAAGGGGTCGGTTCGGCAGTCCCGATGACATCCGTGGTCTCGCTGTGTTCCTGGCTTCAGATTCCGCGTCCTGGATCACGGGTGCAATCATCCCGATGGACGGCGGCAACCTCGCGATGAACGCTGGCGGATCGGTCGGTAGCGAAGTATTTAAGGAGTAAGAATGGCGACACAACAAGAAAAATCGGGCTTAACCAAAGCCGCCGTGCTCGACTGTTATCGCACGATGCAGTTAATTCGTCAGTCTGAAGAACAGTTAGCCAGATCCCATCAGCGCGGTCTGGTGCACGGTGCATGCCACACCTACGTCGGAGAGGAGGCAATTGCAGCGGGTGTCTTTGCCCATCTGCGGGTAGACGATGTTGTCTTTAGCACTCATCGTGGTCATGGCCATGCGTTAGCCAAGGGACTGCATCCAAGAGAGTTGATTGCGGAATTGTACGGACGCGAGACTGGCTGTTCCCAAGGGCGTGGCGGCAGTATGCATCTGTTCAAACCGGAAATAGGGTTGATGGGAACGAGCGGTATTGTTGGACCGTGTATTCTGCAAGCGTGCGGCGGTGGATACACCTTCAAAATCAAAAAAACCGACAATGTCGCGGTGGCGTGTTTTGGCGATGGTGCGGTCAACAATGGCGCGTTTCATGAAGGCTTGAACATGGCAAGCATCTGGAATCTTCCCGTAATTTTCGTCTGCGAAAACAATCAATTCGCTACCGAAGTTCCGTTCGACTATGCCAGTGGTATTCCCGATGTTGGACGGCGCGCGGCAAACTATGGACTTGCAGGGCATGAAGTTAATGGTAACGACATTTTGGAAATTCACCGAATCGCCGGTGATGCCATTGAGCGCGCTCGCAACGGCGGTGGCGCCACGTTAATCGAATGCAAGACTTATCGCACTCGAGCACACGCGGAAGGCATGGGAGATTTTACATATCGCACCCGCGAGGATGTCGACGAGTGGAAAACTCGTTGTCCCATTCAGCGGTTGCGAGGGACAATGATTGAAGAAGGAACGATAAAAGCAGGTGAGTTCGACGCGATCGATGAGGAGATTAGCAAGTTAATTGCTGAATCGCATGAATTCGCCGAAGCTAGCAACTATCCCGATGGCGCAACCGCAACAGATCACGTCTACTCCGCAGTATTATCGGATTCGAGTTTCGATGAACCGCCGCAAGGCGATCGTGAAAACACATTCGTGGGGGCAACACGTGAAGCGCTTGATGAGGCAATGGCGATTGATGATTCTATTTTCGTCATGGGAGAAGGGTCTGGTGTACGCGGTGGAAATTTCATGACCACGATCGGACTATTCGAGAAATATGGCGCCGACAGGCTATGCGATACTCCGATATGCGAGCGCGGATTTGTCGGGCTTGGCGGTGGCGCCGCGATGTCAGGCGCCCGTCCTGTCATTGATTGTATGTTTTTTGATTTCATTAACGATAGTTTCGGAGAACTCATCAATCAGATTGCCAAGATGCAGTACATGAGCAGTGGACGGTTGAAGATGCCGATTCTCGTGCGTGGTTGCGTCGGGATTGGGCATTCAGCCGCCACCCATCATTCGGGCAACTATCATTCTATTTATTCCCAGATTCCGGGATTGCGTGTCGTGATGCCAGCCACCCCGTATGATGCCAAAGGTTTGTTTACACATGCGCTTCGATGCGCGGATCCGGTGCTGTTTCTTGAGCATCGGGAGTTGATGGCAATAAAGGGGCCCGTTCCCGAGGAGTCGTATGAGATCCCGTTTGGAAAGGCAGCCGTTGTTCGCGAAGGGGCGGATCTCACAGTTGTCGCACTGGCGCTGATGCGCCATCACACGGAAAAAGCTGCGGCACAGTTGGCAAACGAGAACGTATCCGTAGAAATCATCGATCCGCGAACCGTCTCACCGCTGGATTTAGAGACAATCCTGGAATCGGTACACAAAACGGGGCGTCTTCTGATCGTGGACGAGGTTTTTGCACCGTGCAGTATGGCTTCTGAAATCGCGGCGCGCGTAGCGGATGCCGGCTTCGACGATCTTGATGCACCGATAAAGTGTCTGAATGGCACATTTGCCCCAACACCGTATAGTCCAACGTTGGAAAAGGAGATGGTCCCAAACGTTGACAGTATTGAACGTGCGATTCGAGACTTGCTCGCCGAATAATGAGGTGAATTGATGGCAATTGATATTGTTGTACCACGCCTTGGTTGGTCTATGGACGAAGGCACGTTTGTAGAGTGGCTGAAACAGGATGGCGAGAAAGTTGAAGCAGGTGAGATGCTATTTGTCCTGGAAGGCGAGAAGGCGTCGCAAGAGATAGAATCCTTCGATGCAGGGATTCTGCGAATTCCACCGGATGCGCCGCAAGGCGGTGACGAGGTTGTAGTGAGCCAGTTGCTCGCCTACTTGGTGGAGGAGGGTGAAGCCGCTCCGTTTGAGTTGAAAGGAGCTGCCGAGCCGAAAGCCACCGAAGCGCCTCGTCGGGAGGAACCGGTAGCGCAGTCCGCAACGCCCACCTCGGCACCAAAAACTCAGGAAGCTAAACCGGCTAGCCCGCCGCCCAAAAGAACGGCGATTACACCTCGCGCACGCCGTGTGGCGCGTGAGTTAGGGGTTGATTGGTCTGGCGTCCGTGGAACCGGTGTTGGAGGACGCATTCGAGAAGAGGACATCAAAGCGGTCGCTCTCGCTTCAAAGACGCCAGCTCCTGTTGAAGTTCCACCTGCCGCGGCGCGCGGCAAAACAGTTCCGATTACGCACATACGGCAAACGATTGCCGAGCGTATGGTCGCCGGTGTTAACGAGGCTGCCCCCGTAACCATTACCACAAAAGTGGATGCCTCCGGATTGGTTGCGCTGCGCGACAGGTTCAAATCCTCGGATCGGTACGAGTTCGTTCCAACCTATACCGATATGATTCTCAAGTTGGCATCCATTGCTGTAGGCGAACATCCGATGATCGCGGGACAATGGCGAGATGATGGGATATTCATTCCTGAGAATATCAATATCGCGTTCGCCGTTGACACGGAGAACGGCTTGCTTGCGCCGGTGATTTTCGACGTTCCGGAAAAGGGTTTATCGAGAATTGCCGCGGAATCACGGCAGATTGTTGATTCTGCGCAAAAAGGCGAGTTGAAAGCTGATCAGTTGCAGAACGGCGTTTTCACGATAACGAATCTAGGCGGCTACGGTGTTGATTCGTTTACTCCGATTATCAACTTGCCACAATCCGCAATTCTAGGTGTTGGCCGCATTGTTCCCGAACCGATTGTTGTTGATGGCGAGGTTGTCGCTGGCGAGATGATGTCGTTGAACCTAACGTTCGATCATCGCGTAATTGATGGTGCCCCTGCGGCACGATTTTTGGAAAGGGTCTGCCAGCTCTTGGCGGAGCCTGTGCTTTCGTTGATTGGATGATTTTGTGGATGGGACGAAAACGGTTTTGGTATTTGTCATCCCAGCCTACATGCCCTGCTTGTCGCTGTTATCCTTCTTGCATTGATGTTCTACGAATCCACGTAGGCTGATGGGATTTCTATCGCAGTGTGCACTCTACAATGATTCAGGAATTCGGTCTGGAAACATTTTAACTCGCGCTCGCTTGCGCAGCCGGATTAGCCATTTGTCGGTAAGATTTTGACGCTCTCGGCGTTCAGCGTCTTTTTCGACGCGCCGACGTATTCTCTCTTCTTCAAAGTCTGGCTGGCGTGCCTCACGGTACTCTTCCTTACGAAAGATTAAGTAATACTGCTCCCCTTCCACTTCGATTGGGAAAACCGTCTTCACCATCTCACCGACCTCAAGCGCAAAGGCGGCGTCTGCGAAGGCATTAGCCCTCTCAATATACGATGCGCGTGTGAAGAAACCCGTATCACCCGGTTTTTTGGGGTTTGACCCCGGTCCCACCGCCAGTTCCCCTCTGTCAGATAGTTCTGTGGCAATCTCGCTCATGTCTTCGCCATCCTGAATTCGTTGGAAGACCTGTTCTGCCAACTCCTTGCTCCAGAGCGTTATGCACGTAAGGCGCACCTTCTCTGGTTGAAAATAGTCAGTCTTGTGTTTCGCGTAGTAACGCCGATAGTCTTCATCGGTGAGTTGGAGATTCTGATCAACTTCCAATTCTGTGACTTTGTCGATTAGTAATTTGTGTTGATGGTCTCTCACTTCCTCAATGATTTTTGCCTCTTGATTAATCTTTTGTTCCTCCGCAAGGCACAGCATTAAGCGACTCTCTGCCATGAGATTGATATATTCCTCAATGCCCGCCTTATCCTTATACTTCCTTTTCGCAAATTTGGGAAGCCCCGTAAGTTCATCCTGTATTTCCGCAAGCGTGATATGTTGTTTGCCATCGCATTCAAATTCGGCAATTACCGTTGTATCTCTTTCGCCAGTTTGAATTTCCCGCCTGCTCCACGGGGTGTCACCTGTGGATGGCAAGTCGGAGAGGCGATCTGGATAAGTGACGAATCTGGCATCCTCGCGTACCGCACTCATCCACTGCGTGAAGCGCTGGCGTTTCTTCTGGTCTTTGACTCTTTGCTCTATCTCAGCCTTTACTTCATCGTAAGGCATTTGCCGTTCGGGTATATAAGCGTCTTTTCGGAAAATCATGTAATAGACTACATTGTTGACTTCGATTTCAAAGACCTCCTTAGTCATTTCGCCAATTTCAAGTGCGAACACCGCGTCTGCAAACTTCCTCCATCGGGGATAATCGGTTTGGGCAAAAAGGCGCGTTTTACCCGGATCAGATTCGGTGTCGCCGGGACCCCGCAACTCACCCTTTCTTGAAAGTTCCGCTGCTAGTTCCGCCATGTCTTTTCCGTTTTTTATCTCATCCAACACCTCTTGCGCTCGGTGCCTACTCGTGAGGCTGATACAGGTAGCGTGCGACTCGGCTTTCGCCACGTAATCCTCTTTGTGCGCCTCGTAGTATGCTTTGAGTTCAGCTTCGGTATAGGAGACTTTTTCATCGACTTCAATTTCTATCAAACGCTGCACCATCCGCTGTTGCTGATATTCCTCTACCGATTTTAGCAAAGACGCATCCGTATCCAAGTTTCTGCCGATAGCGTCTAGGACTTTTAGTTTTTCATTGGTAAGTTCCTCAAGATATTCCGCCCGGCTGTTCTTGGATATGAGGTCGTCACGACGGGTTTTCGGGAGTTTTTCAATGGCTGATTTGAGGTCTGCGAGCGAGATGTGAAATTGGACATTGTCCCACTCATATTGTGCCAAAATGACTTGGCTATCGTGCACACCTGCCATGGCATCTGCAAGCCGATAAACTCGGCAGGCAATAAGTCCGATTGCCAAGAATACAATAAAGGCAGTAGATGTTTTTTTCATGGTAGGTTTTTTCTTAGCGTCTATCCAAATCTTGTTATGGAGTTTGGATAGCCTACAAGATCGGTCAGTAGGACGGTTGAAGTTTCCAAATTTTACGGAATCCCAAAGCCGGCAGCGGTCTGGATTTGTCAATCCAGACCGAGCGTGCAACAATGGCCCGCCAATTTACAAGCCACGGCACGGAGTCTGCGCTAGACTCTTCAGGAATGATGGCTATCCCAACTAAGCCCTATCCAATGGTCTAGGGGTTGGGCGGTGAAGTACAGATTAATATCTCCAAGGTCTCGTCGCCGGTGTTTTCGATGCCGTGCTCGCACCATGGTGGCAGGTGGATGAACATTCCGGCTTCGACCTCTACCTTTTCGTCTGCCAGGGTCATCGTTCCTTTGCCCCGCAGGATGACATAACATTCCTCTGTGTGGTGCCCGGTGCCCGGTTCCAACTCGACATGGGGCGGAACATAAAACATCACGAGACTCATGTTCTGAGCAGGCGCTTTTGGATTGCTGGGGTGGAGAAGCCGTACACCGATACCTTCGCAGTTTCGGTATTTCACAGGCATTCCGTCTTGAACCGTGACGATATTCGGCAGTACCTTTTCCTCCGGTTTGGGAAATGGGGGGTCCGTGTCGTAGCCTTTGTACATTTCGATTTTTGCCATTATTCTATCTCCCTATCTTGGATAAATGATTGACTAAATTCCTGTCATTATAACAGAAAGATTGCTACCACCACTTCAAAAAATTGTAGGTCGGGGTTTGGAAGACCACACCGAACAGCGCCCAGAATCCGCCTAGGACGAAGTCCCCAAGAATCATACCGTAGAAAAGCGGTAGAATTTGGCGATGCAGTTTTAGTCCGCCGTGTTTTAGAACCAACAGTTTTATCAGCCAAGCGAGGAAAAACATTGACCAAAGGCCTCGCATCCCGTAGGTACTAGATACTGCATACCCCGCGGGATGGAAGGGCCACCAAATGAATCGGAGTCGCATGACCATCAGAAAAAGTCCGAAGAACAGACCGTAGGTAAAGAAGCCGACCCCGGCGAGGTCTGTTGATTTTGAGTAAGTTAGCCAGCCACTTAAGCGTCGAAACGGCTCGCTCCCGCTCCACGCGCTTCCAAACCTGTAGGAAGCATCAAGAATTGCCCAGAAAGCAACGATTGTACCAAAGATTGTCGCAACGAGCATGGCGATGAGAACACTACGGTGATTCATTCGAGCGCGATCTGCTAGCTTGAATCCTTCAAGCTGGTGTGGCATGACATCACTGTAGTGCGCGCGCGTCAAAAACCAGAAAAAGGACATCACAGTCAAGCTGCTCGCACCAAGTTTACGCGTCCCAACGGTATCTACCATCAGATATTCTGGCCCTGCAAAGTGGAGGTCGTGGACAGGCGATCCAACTTCGGCGCGGATTCGCGTAATCCCGATCTCGGTCATCAAGAAAAGAGCAAAGAAGACAACTGCCGCCCAGGTCGACATTCCCGCATACCAGCAAAAGACAATGAGGAAGGTGAATCCCAAGATGAGTCCCAACACCGCAGTGCGGTATCGCAGCGGATTGGTTGTGTCCTCATCAACACTGGCTCGAAGTTCTCTGTTCCATGCAGATTTGAAAAAGCGTATCAGGTGACGTCTGCCCATCCACAATGCAATAACGGAGAGGGCGATGTACGCTCCCATGCTCTGTTCGGGAAACTCCGGACGTTCCGTCCAGCCTAACGCGCTCGCTGAGATTAACTGAGCCTTCCAGAAAAAGAAGAAGAACCAGCAGGAAAAAGCGATGTCAAGGGGAATGAGAAAAACGAGACCCAAGATGAAAGGCCGAATCAGAAGCGCGGTTTTGCCCAACGCGCTCCACGGCTTAGTGGTAAAGTAGACAGCTAGGTCGAACGGCGGCATATTTCGCAGATAGGGGACGTTGGGAAAAAAGAAACTCAACCCATTAATGATTCCGATGAGTCCGACAATGGAAAAACTGAACCAGAACAGCCTGTTGTTGAAAAGATTGGAACCCTGACTTGTCATCTCAAACGGCAGCTGGGCAATCGGGTATGTCAGTTTCTCTCTGTCGGTCCACTGCTTGCGGATGATAATGTTTATACAAAGCATGACGAACATGAGCACAACGACAAATACCGACCATGCGAGAACCGGCATGAGCCACGCTTCGATATTTCGCGGCAAATACAGTGTTGGCTCTCCCTTCTTTACGCCTCTGACATATCCTTCAAGCGCTCGCTCGTCGCTGATAGCGAGCCATTGTGGGACGTGTCGCCAAAAGAGATCGTGCCAGTCGTTCTCCAGCGTAGCTAACGCCAAGGGGGCTGCCATTGTCGGCGGTAGGATTTGTAACATGCTGTGACCGACGAGAGCGGAGGACAAACTCAGCATCACATAGATAGTGAGAAGTTCCCCTTGGTTGAAGGCCAAGTTCGGAGATAGCTTTCGTAACGGGATGTTCAGTAGAATTAGGATTAGGATATTACACACGACGTTGAAAAAGAGGGCGATTAGTGTCGAGTGCGCGGAGTAGTAGACGGCCTCCATCTGCATAATCCAGACGGCATTGACCGGGATAAGGAGGAGACCTATAATGACCGCGCGCCATGTAACACTAATCCTTTGGTTTGCTGCGTCCACGGTCATACTGGATGCTTTCCTTTATGGTTCATCGGTTACAAGCGGGTGAGGGATGGGTTTATTCTCACCGATTATATCATAAAGGCACCGTTTGATGTTCAAAGAATCATGGAGGCACAGGACAGCGGAAAAGGATCAGTGATTTCCGGTGACATGTTCAGATGCTGATAGTTAGCCGACGCGAGAAAAGGTGTTAATTCGAGCCACGCCTAAAGGATGGCTACTAGGGGATTTGGTTTCTCCGTTCGTTCCTCCAACGAGTAAAGCTGTGTCCACATGTCAAAAAACGTGCAAAGCACAAACATAACCCGTAGGGGCGGGGATCAAATGAGCGAATAGCGAATGCGATAGAGATCTTCCTGCCCGCCCTGACTTACCACAAACTCGGTTGCTTTGGCCAATTTGCTCATCTGAGCGAACTCACTTTTGCCTCCTTCGATTATCAGGTGAAGGCGAAAGGTCAACGCAACCTAGATGCGTTCTACATGAATACGATTTTGCCAATGGTTTTTGTTGATCTGAGATGCAAAACGTGTTACAATGAAAATAGCCGTTGAATTTTTTGGGTATTCACGTTTACACAGGAGGATTAGCTTATGAAGACATTATGTCTGGGCATAGTGGTGGCTTGCTCTGCCGTTCTGTTTGCCTGGAGCGTAGACGCAATACAGGAGGAGTCACTCGTTCTTTATCTTCCCTTTGACGAAGGTGCGGGCACGAACACGAGAGATCTAAGTCTGAATGGGCACATGACGACCTTGGTGGGGAAGGGCGTTAAATGGGTGAAAGAGGGGAAGTTCGCCGGTGCACTGGAGTTTACGGGATTCAAGGGACACGTTGAGGTTGCAGAACACGATAGCATTTCCCTTGATATCGGCGACAAAGGTAGTTTTACAATCATGGCATGGATATTTCCGAAGGTTATTAACAAGGAGTTCTACTCGATTCTTGATAAGAGTTACTTTAAGGAAGGGGGCCTCGATTGGGACAACACACCGACATATCGGCTCTCAGTGACCAACAAGAACCAACTTGCTTTTCAATCAAGAGCCGAAAACGCCACCGGAAACGGACCCGAAATCAAGCCAAACAAGTGGTACCATGTCGTAGGGGTGCAGGACGATAGGAAGTCCAACAAACGCTTGCTCTACGTGGATGGAAAGGTTGCGGAGGAGATCGATCTCGTGCCTAAAGTGGATGCCAAGGAGACAGGGTTGAAGATTGGCGGGAGAAATTGGGTCGGCGGTGGTGTTCAACAGTGGTTCAAGGGCATTATCGATGAAGTCGCCTTCTTCAGCACCGCTTTGACAGATGCAGAAATTAAGCGTGCAATGCGGGGATCGCTGAAACGTTTTTTCGCGGTTGAGGCGTCGGGGAAAGCGGCGGTGACGTGGGGGGAGATTAAGGCAGGAAATTGAGATTGCATTCAGGGGATATAGGGTTGCCCATAAAAAACCAGCCAACATCAATTCCTCGTATCCCTCATCCCTCATGTAAACACTTCGGAATCTCGAATAATAAAAGGTTGGTGCGCGGTGCGCACCCTACGTGGAGAATGCGCGCAGAGGACGCCCTTACGGTATTGGACCGTAGTAGGTCTTGAGTTTGCCCCAGATTGTTGTGAGTTTGCTTGCTGATTCGACATTCATCGCCGCATCGACTCCCTTCGATAGCGCCCGTACATCGTCTACACCTACCGCCTTTTTGAATATGACTATCTCGTCTAGAATGCCCTTGAAATTGCGGCCGGCACAACAGGCACTGTGGGCGAAGAGGAAATTTTCCTCGCTGTCGTCTACTCGGTCGTCGGAGATTTTGTATTCGACGGTTTTCTTGCCGTTCAAATAGTGTTTGATTGTCTTGGTATCGCGTATGACAACAAAATGATTCCACTCCCCGTCAGCAAGCTTGGTCGAGGGGCGATTCGCCCAAGGTCCCCCCTGCCACGTGTCATTGATTTTCATGCCAAAGTAGAAGTTGTTTTGCTCACCTCCCCGTTGTTCAATCTCATATCCGCCGGGTTTACCGTGATTACCAAGCATATCCGCATGGGCGTTTTGTGTGCCAGCAGGATTCGCCCAGATCGAGATGCTATGACTCGTCCCGAACTCTCCCACATTTAGCGGGTCATTGACCTCTACGTACTGGGACGATCCATCAAAGCGAATCGCTTTGCCGAACTTGCCATTAACCCACTGGGGACCATTAATCAATTCTCCATCAAGGCCCTTTCCAGCCATTTCTCCAGCTTTCTTACCTCGACCTTCGTCAAAAAGCCAGATTCCAACGGTGTCTTCAACTTTTAGTTGCGCTGAAATCTCGAATGCGAACAGTGCGCCAATTCCAAGAAAACTAACGCAGATAAAAAAAACTTGCGTTTTCATGTGATTAGTCCTCAAGCCTTTCGTGATGGCGGGACAACTCTATGTCCGGCTATTGCTTTACTGCATCTATTAACAGGTGAGTTGAGACTCTCAAGATAATCGCATACGCAAATTCGGTGTACCAGATTTACCAATCCAAAACGAACGAGGCACACAATGTTTTCAGATACTACGAAAAAACAGGAAAAACGCGGCTTGCCACCTTAACAGCAGGACATGAAAAAAGGGATGGCTCAATGTTTCTATTGAAAGCCATCCCTAACCTAAATCCGATGCACTTTACTTCAAGGGATTATGGCTCCCTTGTAGAAAGCAATCTGCTATTTATACTGGGACTTGAGTTGGCCCCAGGTGGTGGTCATTTTACCGGCGCTATCAACGGAAGTAGCATTCATCAATCCCCCCGCGAGGGCGGCGACATCTGCTTCAGTTAGTGCCACCGTAAAGATAGCGACCTCATCCAACGTGCCAGTGATAATTCGGCCTTCACCACAACAGGCGCTGTTTCCTAAGAAAAAGTTGGATTCGGTGGTGTCCTCAACTCGTTCCGGGTCAACGCCGTATTCCACAGTTTGGTCGCCGTTCAAATAGTGTTTTACGGTATCACCGTCGCGTATGACCACGAGATGCTCCCATACGCCATCGACGAGTTGAGTTGAGGGACGTTCCGCCCAAGGTCCGCCTTGCCATGCGTCGTTGATTTTCATGCCAAAGTAGAACTTGTTGTGTTCCTCACCCCGTTGTTCAATTTCATACCCGCCGGGTTTACCGTGATTCCCGACCATATCGGCGTTACCATTTTGTTCTGCGGCGAGATTTGCCCAGATTGAAATACTGTGACTTGTGCCGTAGTCCCCAACATTCATCGGATTGTTCAGTTCGACAACCGACTTCAAGCCGTCAAACATTAGCGCTTTGCCGAACTTGCCATCGACCCATTGCGGATCGTTCAACAGTTCTCCATCGCTGCCGTTCCCGCTAGAATCTCCGACTACTTTGCCCTCACCCTCGTCCAAGAGATATATTCCCAAGGCGTTGGCAGGGTCGATTTGTGCCGTACTGGTCGTTGCCATTAACGCAGCAATGCCCATTACGCTTGCGCATATTAGAAGAAATCCCGTTTTCATGTGTCTACTCCTTTTCACCTTGAACTGTTGCATTTCAATGAGGAATGCCTCGTCTGTGTGCAACGCACAGATAGGCAGTTAACACATGCTTCCCAGTATTTGCTATAAGTTTACACGAAAATTAGATTCAATGCAAGCAAAAAATGCAGGGGCTAATTCCCAATCTCTAGAGGACGTGGGGGAGCGGCTTTTGGGTGAACGAGCGCCACGCGTTCATGGAGCTGCGAGAGATGCCGAAGTCGCTCCGGCGTCGCCGTATCAAGCATCACATCGGTGTACATACTGAAGTGGGAATACATGTTGTTCTTACCGTTGCCCGTGAACTTGCCACCGATTCGGATGCCGCGTGGAAGAGTGCCGTGATGGCTGAGGTATTCATCAATGCGAGCCAATTCGGCTTCCGTTTTGCCGTGCTTGTGCAGATTCATTGTGAACATGCGTCTGCGATTGGCACCGCCGAATGAGGCGTGGAAGGTATTGTGGTTAAAGACCACAAGATCGCTCGGGTTTGTCTCTAGCGCAACGTTACCCGGTACCTCTGATGGCGGAATTGCCCATAACGCTTCGGCATCTCTGGGCTGCATTTCTTCGGTTCGCCAAGCGGAGTCGGGGCGATGGCTGCCGGGAAGCACGCGCAGGCAGCCGGTATCACGGGTCAGTGGGTCCAAGTAAAATGCTAGTTTAATCGCGAATAGATCGGGATAATTTCCATCAGGATGCCATCTAGTTTCACCGACGTAGAAGTTCGCATCACCACCGGCATAATTGAAGTCATCACCCAGAATTGCGGAGGCAATACCGAGAATGCGCGGGTCATCAAGCAGTGTGCAGAGTCGAGCACTGTGATCGAGCGCGGGAACGGTTCCAGTATGCTTCGATCCATCGTGGTCGCCGCCGTGGACTTGGACGACCTTTTCGAACTCATCGGTAATCCAAGACACTTCGTCAGGCGCAAAAAATCGGCGAAAAGCCACAAATCCAAAGGTGTGGAAGTGATTGAGTTGCTGTTCGGTCGGTTGCATGGGGAATCTCCTTTCAATGTCCGGGAATACCGGTGTTATCGAACCGCATGAACTAGAAACTATGATACAGGTCGTATAGTCGGTTAGGACATACGCAATGGAACACCTAAGGGCTTGCGCAAAGATTGCTGGTCCCCGGTCAGTCCCAAAGGTCGAGACCTAACAATCTTCGTCCCAACCATGTGAGGTCGGGTGGTCCATAATTCGCCGCTTCCCAACCGCGCGGATCAAGAGTATATGGGCCTTCACCCGGTGCTCGACGTTCTTTCCAGAGGATAATGCGTTCCTCGCGCCGTTCATAGTTCATCGGGTCGGGAGCGGGATAGTAGTTCATATACTGTGCGAATCGCGGCTTGTAGGAGGTGTTCGCCCCATTCCCGTGTGGCAGTGCCTGATGCCAGATGAGCATCGATCCCGCATTGGCGGGAATCGGCACGAATCTATCGGGTGTTAACTTCGGCAGACGTGGCTCTTCTTTGTCGATAAGCGACTTGTGTGCTCCGGGCCAACAAACGAACGATCCCTGATTGGCGTCCGTGTCCGTCAAATATAGCACCCCCTGTGTCCCGAATTGAATGGGCAGTTTTGATGTGTCGGCATCCCAGTGATACCTCGACCCACGTACCCATTCCGGATAATTGGGATGTAGTGGCGGTTTCATATTCACGCGGTCAATATGCACCCAAAGTTGATGGGTGCCGTAGACCTCGCGGTATATCTGATGAATCCGTGGGTACTGGTAGACATTCCACATCGCTTGATGCCAGTACATACCGACCATGCCAACACCTGGATGTTCTGGCGGTGTGTGCGGCAAGCGATACCAACCGTCCGGATCGCTCGAATCCATTTCCATGAACGCCCAAATCGCATCGACAACCGCTTCGCAAAGTTCAATTGGTACGGCATTTTCTACGACCATGTAGCCATATTCATTCAAATGGTCGTGATGTGCTTGCGAAAGAATTGACATTTTGGGCGTCTATTGGATTCAGGTGCAATTTGAATCTCAGGTTTAGCAAGCCTAAAACCGATTGGTAACTCGCGAGAAGGCAAGTTAGAAGATTAGTGGGCACTGCCAACCCTAAAGTTCGTTCCGTCTCACACTGGAATTCGTGGGGGTCAGCATTGCGGTGATGTTCTTCGGAAACTGAACACAGTTTTTCGCTTCAAAGTCTGGAACGCTCTCGTAGTCAAGACGAAACTCATTTATGATATCGGTTCCCATCGACGCGGCAGCCGTAAGGTTTAACCTTACCTGGTCCCAATGTTCTAGGTGTAGCCATGCTACCCCGCGATTGTAATAAGCTCCGGCGTCGTCGGGATCAAGTCTAATCGCCTTGTTATAGTCTTCAATCGCGCGATACATGTCGCCCTTCTTCATGTATGCCACACCACGGTTGTTATAGAGCATAGCATAACGGGGTTTTAACTGTATCGCTTTGTTAAAGTCCTCAATGGCGCACTCATATTCACCTTTGCTACCATAAACAGCTCCTCGATTGCTATAGGCTGTGGAATCTTCGGGATTGAGTTGAATTGCTTTGTTACAGTCCTCAATGGCATGGTCATGGGCACCCATCCGGTGCAACGCGGCACCCCGGTTAGTATAAGCGGCGGCATAACAGGGATCTAGTTCTATCGCTCTCGTATAGTCTTCTATAGCCCTTGTATCATCTCCCAGTTCACGGTAGGCTATGCCACGATCGTAATAGGCTATAGAAAGGATGAAGGTGTCAGGATTTAGCGATATGACTTTAGTGTAGTGTGCAACCGCATCTGCCGGGTCGCCCCTATGTATCGCCGCGACTCCTTCGTGCAGAAAGTCTAGGGCAACAGGCTCAAGCTGCTGCTTTAGCTTCTGTAACAGAGAAAAAAGGCTCGGGATGGTGACATTCTCCAATCGGCCGTTGTTCAATTCTGTCATTTTAGCTCTGCTAAGTCCAAAAAAATCAGCAGCTTCCTGTTGTGTCAATCCCAGATCGGCGATTAGATAGTTGA
Source organism: Candidatus Poribacteria bacterium (assembly GCA_965197465.1). Lineage (GTDB taxonomy): Bacteria > Poribacteria > WGA-4E > WGA-4E > JAJDTR01 > JAJDTR01. The sequence continues at coordinate 451,167 of OZ240209.1, forward strand.
TTTTATGGGCTAAAGTCGCCTTTAGCAAGCATTCTTCAGGTGAATGAAGCCCCAAATCTTTAAATACATTTCCTGAACTGGGTGTACAGTCTGCCATGATCTATCCTCCGCGGGCTAACGCTTGAGCTATTTTCAAACGTCGTTTTATTCGATCGATTTCTTTAATCGGGGTTCCGATTCCTCTCTTGGATTTCTTTTGAAAAACGTGCAGTACATAAATCACGTCCCCAATTTTGGCTGTGTAAATCGCCCGATAAGCATTGCTTGCATATTCAGTTCGTATTTCCAAGACTCCCGGCAATCCCTTTAGTGGTTTAGCTCTTGGATGTTTCTCTCCAACCTATGCGACATAAAGTGCATATCCTATTGTACGTTGAGCTTCTGTAGGAAACTCCTTCAAATCCTCTTGTGATGAACCTATCCAAGATATAGGTTTTATCCTGTTTTCCTGTTCGGCCTTTCTCATATCAGGTCCTTGAGAAGCGAATCTGTTATGTTGCTTCGTCTCTGCTGAGTGACCTCCAGTCCAATAAAATCGTCATCAATGATAAGATTCTTGCCGACTTGTCTTGCTAGATTCTGTTGACATTTATGTTAGGCGGGCGCGTAAATCGAGGGAGGCACCCAACGGGTTGGGAGACCCAACCCCTACGACTGCCAGCGTATGCCGCGATTTCATTGATCGCAGACTATGCATCAATCGTAGGGGCGGGGATGAAGCGAACGAATAGTGAGTGCGATAGAGATCTCCTCCCCGCCCTCACTTAACACAATCTCGGTTGCTTTACCCAATTAATTATGTGAAGGCACCTATTTATGCCTCTCTCAGTAATTTGGTGACGATGAAATGTCAACAGAACCTAGTGTGGACGAGATTCTTTCAAGTCTGCACTTCCTCAAAAAATAGATCGTATCCGTTCAAACAGCTTACGCAGGGGCAATTCTCGCCTTGTTGGCAAGTCTCAAGCATTCGCCAACTCGATCTGTTCGCCTCCATGAGTTGAGTTGTATGATTTGGCAAGATGTCAAAAGCTTGGTTAGAGTTGGTAGTTCACTTTCCAGACGTTTTCGCAATCCGGCACAAAGAATGAAAAATAGACAAATTGACGGCGACCGTTGCCGGTGAATTCATTGACACTGTGGTAGGCGTCGTTACTATTCAGACCAAGCACCAACCTGCCCGCTTTTGGTTCGACCGCGCTCTCTAGCCAAATATCGGCCGGGTCGGGATAGCGCGGATAATCGCCAATATCGAAACTGCCCCGCGACGCCCAAAAACAGGTTTGCCCCCCTTCTTCCGACGGGACATCGTTAAAATATAGCACGCCAAAAAGGATTTTGTACCTGTTATCCGAATGTACCTTTACATCATAGCCACGTTTTGCGATTGATAAATGGAAATCCGGAGCAATCGTGAGTTGAGTACGTTCGTTGACGGACTGTTTCTTCTCGACGGACAACTGCGCATCAGGATTGAATGAGAGATTGGTCGAGACTATTCCTTTGTGCTTAAAGATGTCAAGATTTGCACGAATGCACTGATTGAAGAATTCTTCGGCGCGCATCTCTAACCAAAGTTGGTAGAGGTTAGGACAGATTTTTAGTATTTTGTTGAATGTCTGTGCCGCGTTTTCCTTTTCGTAGGAACGATCGGGGTCGGGTATCCCCTTACCGTCGGGAATAAATGGCAAATTGTTTGAGAAGTTCGCCCTCGGGTTGTCGGCTAGGAGCGGCTCCATTATGTCCTTAACCACTCTAGATTCGAGTTCGTCAGAAATATATTTGGCAAAGCCGCGGTCAAGGAAGTCGTCAAGCGTTACAAAAGACGGGACCCCGGGTTCGGTTGCTCGAAACTTAATCTTCATAGATGTTATCTTGATAGGCTATGTATTGTTGACCGGTAGAGGCCGTGGCGGAGCCGCATTCGGGTGAACAAGCGCCACACGGTGATGTAACTGTGAGAGATGACGCAGTCGCTCTGGCGTCGCCGTATCAATCATCAGGTCGGTATACATGCCGAAGTCCGCATACATGCTGCCTGGTTTGAGTCCGGTGAACTTACCGCCGATTCGGATGCCGCGTGGAATCGTGCCGTGATGACTGAGATACTGATCGATACGCTCCAATTCCGCATCAGTCTTTCCCCGCTTGTGCAGATTCATAGAGAACTGTCTCCGTCGATTGCCACCGCCGAAAGAGGCGTGGAAAATACTGTGGTTGAAGACCACGAGATCGCCAGGATTGGTCTCTATCGCAACATTGCCTGGAATCTCCCACGGAGTGATACCCCAAGACTCCTGTGCCTTACTTGGGTGCATATTCTCGCGTCGCCAAAAGGAGTTGGGAAGATGACTACCAGAGAGGACGCGCAGACAGCCAGTGTCACGAGTGAGAGGGTCCAAATAAAAGGCAAACTTGATGGCGAAAAGATCCGGATAGTTTCCATCGGGGTGCCAAGCCGTATCACCAACCCAAAAGTCGCCATCGCCGCCCGCATAATTAAAGTCATCTCCTAGAATGGCGTTAGCAATTCCCAAAATGCGCGCGTCATCAAGCAGTGTGCAAAGTCGCTTGCTGTGGTCAAGCATCGGGACAATTTGGGTGCGCCTAGAGCCGTCATGGATAGCGCCATGAGTATGAAGGACTTGCTCAAATTCCTCTTTAATCCAAATTACCTCGTCTGGACAGAGAAGTCCAGGAAAAACAAGGTACCCGAAGGTACGAAAATGGTTGAGTTGCTGCTCTGTCGGTTGCATGCGTAATTTCCTATCCGTTTTGGTCTAACGTCTTATATGCAATGACTGCTACGCTCCGCTGATCGGCGATTGCGGTGGTTAATCCGCATTCCGTTAGTTCGGCGCCGGTCACCATCTTGTTTTCGACATCGCCTAGGCCCTGGTGCGATTCTACCTAAGTGCTTTGTACCTAATTACGACGGCACCGGGCTGGTCCGTAATATCGATGATTAGCCCGTCTTTCATCAATTCGCGTCCAGTCAAGCTCGTGGTACCGGGAATGTCAAAATTGGTCAATTCGTATTGAGTATTCGGTTCTAATCCGTGGAGTCGATACAAGCAGGTAAGAATGTTACTTTGAGTCCGCCGAAAGGCTTGCACAATGCCTTCCCCGAGGTCGGGGCGATCGAATTGCCACGCCATCCAAGCGTCCTCTTCAAGGTTATATCGACAGAGCGGATAGTAGTCGCCGTAGAAGCAGTGACGGATGGAGAGGTACTCCTCCGATAGTTTGCGCGCGAGTTCGACATCAAACTCCTCTTCCGATGGAGCGGACGGTGGAGTGGTGAAAAAACTTTCAACGACAACTTCAAAGGTGACTCGCAATCCGGCGCTGTATGCGCTTCGGAAGGCGTAGGTGCTCAATTGGCGGACACACCCGCTCGTCAGCGGCGCCCAAGACGATACCCCATGGGTTTGGCCTTGCATGCCGGTGGGATTGAATACGTTCTCGGGTTCGTGAATACCGCCGCACTGATAGTCGCAGCGGTGGAGGAAGACGCTGCGTTGAACGGTCTCAAGGTCCATGTTTACGGCGCCGCCGCCACAACAGTCGATGATGAGACCGGGGAAGCGTTCTAATAACGCATCCCAAAACTTGTAGAATCCTTCGGCCGATCTTGCCCAGTTTACACCCCGTCGATTGTTATCGGTGTCCGGGGGTGGAGTGCTGCGGGAGTCCCAGCGAAAGATGTCGATACCGAGGTTTTCAATCTGCTGCCCGTAGTGATCAATCATCCATTGGTTAATCATGGGGTTGCCGTTATCAACACCGGGATATTCATCCGACAGTAATTCGGGGCGATACTTCCGGACGCGCTCAAGGTAGGGATAAATCGCCTGAAATCGACAACGTTCATCGCCGCCAAACCAGAGCAAATACTTGACACCCCGTTTATGAGCGGCGTCAGACACCGCTTGAATACCGTTGGGAAACAGGTTCTCATTGACGACATCATCGGCTAGGTGTTCGAACGCTTCCTCTTCCGTTGGTGCCCGCTGCCATCCGATATCCATCCAAAAATCCTCGATTGGTATTCCATTGTCGAGATGCCAGTTAATGATTGCAATGTTCTGTTCTTCGGTGTGCCACTGGGTTGCGGCGCCGAACGGCATTTTGACTAACTCGCTGTCGGGTCGTGGGGAGTAATGGTCAAACAATAGTCGACGCCAGCGATTTTGAGCGCGAAGTCTATCTTGATCCCAGAACATCATGAGTACACGGGGTATACGGATGCGTTCACCCGGCCGGAGAGATAGATGCGCCCCTCCCATCGCATCCGCACGCCAAGGTGCTACCCACTCGGTCATAGCGACGTTTACGCGTAGCGATCTCTCTTGGTCACGAACGAAATCTGCCCGCCATGGCGCTGTCCATCCGATACCGGCGACAATCCCTTCGTCGGGCCATTCAACATTGAAGAAGGGCAGATCGGGTTGAGATGAAACACCGCCGATAGTCAGCTCTTGCCCCGGTCCTAACTCGTCGTCATGCGGCTGGAACGCCCAGAAGGAATGGATGCCCCCGGTGGCGTGGTGTACGACAAATTCACCTGGCTCTCTATGCACGGCGACGGTTTCGGCTTCTCCCTTCCATTCAATCCACCGTTTGATGTAGGTCGGATCGCCGGGACCGGGACGGGTAAACGAGACATCCATTGCTAGAATATCTTCGATAATCGGCGTATCCCTGTCACCGTTGTTTTGAAAATACACAACCCATTCGACGGCGGGATAGTCGGCGTAGATAATGGCTTCACAGCGAACCTGCAGGCCAGTGTGCGGGTCGTCATACGTCAGACTGTGTCCTGTTCGCTCCTCGTCCAGCTCTATCTCTTCCCGCTTTAGATCCCACGTCCACCTTGATTGATCAGCCGACGAAAGAAAGTCACGAGAGGATTCCCCGTTGTACGTAAAGGAAAATGGAAGTTTGGGTACTAGCCCATCAATTGCGTCGGCAATCCAGTGCCGGGCTTTCCGCATTTCCTCGGGCGTCGCAGAGAGTGTATCAGCCATGTGAAGGGGTTCTCCAATTCAAGACAAGGAGGTATTTTTGCGGCACATCCAGTGAGATGATGTCTGACCTCCGCTTCCTAGCGACACGCTTAAATCAAACTAACTGTCTCACACGTTTCGCCTACGATTGTCGGGTTGTAGGTTTCTTCTCGAAACCTTCTTAGAGTGTCGGCAATTCGCGAGGTATTGTGTCGTTAGGGTGCACCACGGCGTGGCGTTCATGAAACTGGGTCATGTGTCTCAGGCGTTCTGGTGTGGCGGTATCAATTGTGAGGTCGGTGTACATTCCTCCGAACTTGAATCCGTGTGCCGTTGGGCAATTTGTAGTGAGATACTCATCGACACGAGCGATTTCCGCCTTGGTCTTGCCGCGTTTGGTTAGGTTTAGCGTGAACATACGACGACGATTACCTCCGCCGAAGGATGCGTGGAAAATGGTATGGTTAAAGAAAACCAAATCGCCCGGATTGGTTTCTAGCGCGACGCTCCCGGGAATGTCGGATGGCGGAAGCCCCCAGACGGCTTCTGCGTCGTTTAGATTTATGTTGCCACGGCCATTTCTCCAATCTGGATCCAGACTCCTATGCCAGTAGGAGTCGATTCGATGACTACCGGGAATGACGCGCAGACAGCCGGTATCTGGTGTCATCGGGTCTAAGTAGAAAGTCATTTTGATGGCAAAGAGTTCCGGCCAGCTTGAATCGGGGTGCCACGGGCTGTCACCGACGTAGTAGTTGGCATCGCCTGCACCATAGTTAAAGTCATCTCCGAGGATTCCTGAAGCAATCCCAAGAATACGATGGTCATCAAGCAGCGTACATAGCCTCTCGCTATGACCGTAGGATGGGACAATCATAGTACGCCTTGAGCCGTCATGAACATCGCCGCCGGCGTGGTTCTGAAGGACGTTCTCGTACTCTTCAATGACCCAATCCATCTCCTCGGGACTAAAGAGTTGGGGAATCACTAGGTAGCCAAAATTATGAAAAAAGTTGAGCTGTTGGTCGGTCAATTTCATGCGAAGAACCCCATTTGGTGGTCATGAGTCAATGAATCGGTGAAAGAGGTTGACAGTGATTTCGGAGTTGAATACGGCTATATTAAATTCTTTCATACCTATGATTTAATGTCAAGAGGAATCGGCGTGTAGCGTAGGGGAAACGCATCTGATTCTTCAGCGATAATCCGTAGGTTGGGTTGAACGGTGCCAACCAAAAAACATGTCCGGTGTTCCGCCTAGGTTCCTATGCTTGATCGCGCACAAAACTTCACGAAACATAGTGAAACCCAACGAAGATGCGATTCAGGAAACGTGGATGTTGGGTTTCACTCTCTCTTCCCACAAGATGGTGATGTCGCAAGGCAAATTCTCTCTTGGCGTTGACGCAGATTCGTGTTTGACCGTTCAACCCAACCTACATAACTACTGCGTTCCCTACTCTTTAATTACCACTGTTACTATTTGCGATGACACACTGTTTTTCCCAATATCTCCTAACCTCAATAAAAACTATAGACAGAGGAGCGGAGGACGAGGCTAACCATGGGCCAAAAGCAACCGAGAAGGGCTTCTCCGAGCACTAAGCCGACAAAAAAGGGAATCGCACGACGATAGGCTTTGACTCCGCCGTGTTTGAGTATTAACCACTTGGCAGCCATTGCGATTACCAGTGGCAACCAAAGTACATTGATGATTAGTGTACCGGGGGCAACGCCGATGACGTATCCTGCCGGGTGAAGGGGACACCAAACGAATCGAGATCGGAGGACCATGACGCCCAGATTAACGACAAATGCCAGTCCGAGGATTGACATCGCAAACCAATCTGTGGATTTGGGATTGACTAACCAAGCGGAGAGAAAGTTGTATGCCTCTGCCCCGCCTGAGTGAATCTGCTCAGAGCCAGAGGCGATTCCTTCGTCGTAGACGGCATAAGGAAAGAGGAGTAGGGTAGATACGATTCCGACAGCGCTGGCAATCACCAAGGCGACGAACATCGTCCGATTCCGAATGCCGGTTTGATCTGCCAGTTTGAAGGCTTCGAGTTGATCGGGCATCGGGTGGGTGCGAAATGAGGCGTAGCTTGCCCCGCTGAGCCAGTTCATCAGGGAGAGCATCGTTAAATTGCCTGGCCGCAGCCGTTGAGTGCCGATCATGGCAATCATCAGATATTGGGGAGTAGCGTACCCAATCGCGTGAATCGGGGGACCCAACTCCGCACGCATTCGAGTGACGCCGACGACAATCAGTAGATAGATGGCGATAAAGAGCGCATACCCCCAAATTGACATGCCGCCTTTCACGCAGATGAGCATCAGCAGAATTACGCATAGACCGAATGTCACGACCGCGGTTCGATACGAGATGGGTTCGCCGGAGTCGTCTTCCCGGCTGGGATGAACTATGCTGGACAAGACCCGTAGAAGGTGCTTCCTACCGGTCCAACATGCCACGCTGAGCAGGGCAAACAGTGCGCCTGCGCCCTGTTCACCCAGAAACGGGTATCCTGGCAAGGATGCGACGCCGACCATGCTACCAGCCAACATCTGCGCCTTTGCCATGAAATAGAAAAATACACAGGAAAACGACAGGTCTAGCGGAAGGATAAATGCGAGACCGATTAGATAGGGATGAAAACGAAGCGGCATACTGCCCATCGCGTTCCACGGTTTCTGCGTGAAGTGGACACTGAGGTCATATTTTTTCACTGGAATTGAAGGAAGCGTTGGAAAAAAATACTCAAGGCCGTTGAGCACATTGATACCTGCGGCAATTCCAAAACCTATCCACAGGAGTCGATTGCTAAAGATAGCCCCCGACCGGGCGCTGACTTCAAGGGGGATTCGGATGATGGGATATGCTAGCTTCTCGTTTTCCACCCACTGTCTTCTAATCATTACGGTCAGGCAAAAGAACATCGCTATCAGCAGCAGGATGACGACGGACCATGAGAGGATGGGAACTGTCCAATACCGCCAATAACCGCCCGCGAAGAAGCCGACCTCTCCTTCATAAAAATCCTTGACCAACCCCGCGTCGGCGATAACGAGCCATGGAGGCAGATGGCGAAACAGTAAGGCCTCCCAGTCGTTTTCAGGGGTCGCGAATCGGTAGGCGTAGGACATCACACCCATCAAACGTGGCATTGAGTCGTGACCGGAAAATGCGCTGCCCACGGCGAGCATGCTGTAGATGACAAGCAAATCGCGCTGACTCAACGCTGCTCTCGGAGCGATGGTACGCACGCCCATGTTTAACCACGTAATCATTAAAATAGCGAACAGGACGTTAACTGAGAGCGCAACAGTTGTCAAATGGGCTGTGTGCCAGATCATCTCAATGTAGGCAAGCCAGTAGCTGTTGACGATAATCAGTAGCACACCGGTTAGAATAGCCCTTTTCGTGATGGGGGTTGGCGAAGTTTTTTTCACGTGATCGGGGGCGATGCGGAATGGGTTGGAACGGCGATGAATAATGGGTGATGCGTGAGAAAAGCAGTGACCGTGATTAGTGGCTAGTAGCCGGCAATTCCTGATACGTCATGCGTAAGAAAAGCAGTGGTTGGGAGAAGACTCGGAATCTGGTGGGCAGCCCCCACCCTATTGGCTCTTGAATGCCGGCATCACGTCTGCGGCGAAGCGGTCGAGTTGCTCTAGGATAGCGCTCTGTGGCATCCCAATCGTGTTGTTAAGAGATATTTCCTCAAGACCGGGAAGTCGTTTCTGAACGTCCATCAATTTTTCAATGATTAGCTCGGGCGGACCGCATAGCCAAGAACCGGCTTTAATGGCGTCCTTGAGCGTAGGAAGCCCCGCGGTTTTTATTCGTAGTGGATCCGCTGTGGCGGCGATCTGTTCCTCGGTTAAGCCACCTACGAACCCAAGCGGTGCGAACATCTTCACGTTCTCTTCAAAGTATTTCGTAGCCTCCTTTATTGCCTGCTCTTCCGTGTCAGCGATATAGAAGGAGAATCCGACAATGAGGTCACCGCCACGCGGCAGTTCCCTACCGTGATTTGCTTGCACCCGATGCCACGCATCCACGACTTTGTCCGCAGCGCCGCCCGCCGCGGCTCCTCCGCCTATCATACCTTTGATACCATGCTTCGCCATGAAGTTGAGCCCGCGCTCGCTGGCGCTGACGATGGGTTGCCAGCACTCCACAGGCAAATTGAATGGTCGTGGAACGAGTGTAATTTCCTCCAATTCATACCCGCGATAGGGAACCTTGGGCGGAATATCGTAATACTTACCGTGGTGAGAGAAGGAAGGCTCATTAAATGCCTTGAAGATAACCTCTATCTGTTCCTCGAACAGCTCCCGGTTGGCATCTTTATCAAGCAATGGGGCCGAAAACCTCGACTTCACGTGTGTGATAGCCGCGACCTATGCCAAAGATGATGCGTCCGGCTGTGAGGATATCGGCGGTGGCGTAATCTTCGGCGAGGCGAAGTGGGTGCCACATGGGCGGAATGTTGAAAGCGCCTCCAAACTTGAGTTTTTCCGTCAGGTGTGCGAGATGAACACCTAGCATCAGAAGATTTGAGATGCACTCATATCCTTCGCGCTGGAAGTGGTGCTCTGCCAACCAGAGTGTGTCGTAGCCATTGCGGTCCATGAACTGTGCGATGGCTTCCGTTTTGGCGTACACGGAGGCTAGGTGTTCATTGGACAGCCAGTACGAGTTAACAGGAGGAGCGTCGTATCCAACCTCCGACAGGTCAACGTGGCCCGCGAAGAGTGTGCCAAACTTCGTTATCATGTAACTGTCTCCAAAATGGCGACGTTTATGGATATTCTGATTGATGTTCTAGGTTTGTCAATCCAGGCCGAGTATGCGCCGCCGCAAGACAAGGAATTGCGAAAGTCAATCGAGCAATCACATGTCATCCCAAATATGCTCAAAACCGGGATGAGTTACAGGTCCCTTCAGCAGCAGATCGTTTGTTTCCTCCATGTGCGCCCTCAATTGCGCTTTGAAGGACTTCGCAGTTTCCTCGTAGTCGGGATGACAGGGCTTCCAGTCTGACAATCCGGTGAACCCTACGTTGCCGAAACCAAACATCTTGCGTGTAGAAGCGAGGTTGTTCTGTTCGTGCGGATCGGACTGGAGGTCGTATAATTCTTCGATTCCTTTGAATCCCGTTAGCAGTTCCGTGAGCACTTCGCGCGCGGATCTGTTTTGCGGGTACAGCAGATGCTTGTGAGAATCGAAGTTCATAAGGTATTTAAGGCGCTCCGTTCTAATTCCCCGTATCGGGATATATTGACCGTGCCACGTGTTCTCCGCATAGATGTGGTCTCGTCGTTGATAAGCGCGATTCTGAAGCATTGGAAGGAAGGATCGCCCATCAATGTCATCCCGCGCATCGCCGCCGGCAATCTCGATAAGTGTGGGCAGAAAGTCAACATTGCTGAGCAGGGCGTCATTCGTCGTCCCCGGGTGGAAATTGTCGGGATAGCGCATAATCAGGGCGCACTCAATGCCTGCGTCGTAGAGAGATCCTTTGGCGCGCGGCACCTCAATGCCATGGTCTGTCGTGAAGATGACAAGCGTATATTTATCTATCCCGGTGGCGCTGAGTATGTCGAGAATTCGTCCGACAGCGACATCAATGACACAGGTGATGAGGCTATTCAGTTCCGCCACATCCTCGCGGATTCCGCGTCGGTCCGGGAGGTATGGTAGCGCGTGAACTTCGTCCGGATCGTAGTCGCGAAAATACGGATCGCATGGGTTGTCAACGGGACAGACTATCTGACCCTCATACTTGGGGGCGTCTACGCGGTGAACATACTTCGGTTTGAAACGCGGCACGGGCAAGTTGTCGGGCCAGTTCTCGAACCCGCCACGCGGCGTCATGGAGTGCGCCTCGGTAAATCCGACATCCATGTAGAATGGACCATCTTCTTGGCGATAACCGTCGAGAAACTGTTGGACGCGCGGCGCTACATCCATAGCGCTAATTGTGGCGTTTGGGAATCCGTACTCCGTGTGCTGATAACCGAGTTCTTTAGGATCAATAGCTTCGTGTTGAAAACCGAAAAGATGGGTATCGTAACCGAGCGCGTTCATGTACATCGGCAATGTTTGAAGCCCATCTTTCATTTTCCAACCCAAGTGCGTCTGACCGATTGCGCCGTGGTTGACGGGATAAAGCCCTGTCATGCGGCTGCATCTGCTCGGGGCGCAGTAGGGGGCGGTTGAAAAATATTGATTGAATCGAACGCCTTCATCTGCCAGTCGGTCAATGTGCGGCGTTTCTACGCCGCGATCGTAACACCCGAGATGCCGACCGAGGTCGTGGCAGTGGATGACCATGATATTCGGGCGACGTTGAGACGGATTGGACATCGGAAGTGCTCCTTGGAAAATGAGCGTGCAAGACGTGGAATATAAGAAAATCAGGGGTTAATAGTTTGTAAAGATAATACGTAACTGTTTAGAGCCTGTTTGAATCTAGGAAGAAAAGCCATTTTTCGACCATTTAAGTTTCTATACATCTGTCGCCCCTCTGGGGCTTTGGCGTGTGGTGAATCCACGTTTCTATACACCTGTGCAGATCACTATCGCCCTCGTTTTTCACTCGGTTGCCCACGCTGGGGCTTTTGATTCTCGTGCAAAGTGAAGAGGGAAAATCGGTGATTTGGCGATCGCGGATCCTCTAGAATCAGGTGCAATTGCCCTGATGGGACACCCTTTTACTACTTCTCTCAAGTAACACTTTCTCCAAAGCTAGCCATAGAGCGAAAAATGAGTGTTATTTGATGATGCGCTATACACATTGCGCTCCGCTGGAGCGCGGAATTTGGACCTATCGCATTCTATCAACATGCCGATCCTCTGGATCGAAAACCTGGACTCTATGTGTCAATAAGTGTTACTTGCTGAAAGAATTATTCCGACAGGGATAATGGCGCGCTACCAAGTAACTCTCGACATTGCGCTCCGCTGGAGCGCGGGGATTTGGACCTATCGCATTCTATCAACATGCCGATCCTCTGGATCGAAAACCTGGACTCTATGTGTCAATAAGTGTTACTTGCTGAAAGAATTATTCCGATAGGAATAATGGCGTGCTATTAACTGAACTAAACAGTTACGATAATACCTAACAGATGCAGACTATAGTCAATTCCATTCATATTTACACATGTTTCGGTAGGTGCGGTTTCCAACCGCACCTACGAGACTGGATTAATACCGGTTCGGTTAGGAAACCGAACCTACCGCAGTGTATAAATAATTATTGGTTTTACTATAGAAAAAAGAAAAATAGTGCACGATTCAACCGAAACGCGGGGCAACGCCGGAGATATTGGCGACAATGCTTTCAAGTCGGGCTAACTCTACGGGCGTTAACTGCGCATCAAGCGCGCCGACATCCTCCACCAACCGATTTGGGCGCCGGGTTCCGATGATTGCCACACTTACCAGCGGATTGGTGAGCGTCCATGCCAGCGCCAGTTGGGAGAGTGTCAACCCGCGTTCATTCGCAAGTTCTTTCAACCTCTCCACCACGATTAAGTTCGTAGGAAGATTTTCGGGGGCGTACAGATTATTATGGGTTCGCACGTCGTCCGGCGGAAGTTTGGTATCGACGGTAATCGCGCCGCTGAGAAGTCCCTGAGCAAGCGGACTGTATGCCATGACACCGATACCAAGTTCTTCGCAGGTCGGAAATACGGTCTTTTGCCAATAGCGATCGAAAAGGCTGTAACCGAGCTGGTTGGTAGCCAGTTGAACCTTGCCAACGGAGGCCTGTAGCATACAGCTATCCCAATTGGTGACACCCACGGCACGTGCTTTGCCAGATTTCTTCACCTGAATCAATCCATCTAGGATCTCATCTATAGGAATACTCACGTCGGGGAAGATTACATAGAGGTCGGCGTAATCTGTGCGTAAATTTTTTAAGCTGCCTTCAATATTGTCAAATAGATTTGCTTTCGTGTAAGGGCGACGCTGAGATTTGGTGATGAGGAATACTTCGTGGCGTCGAGTGCGAAATTCCTCTCCGAACCAAGTCTCGGTCTCGCCATAGTACGGGGCGCCGTCAATGAGAGTGATGCCGAGGTCGAATGCCGCGCGCATGGCGGTCACGGCTGTCTCCCGGTCAACGGCTCCGTAGGCGGACCCGCCCAATGTCCAGCCGCCCAACCCTAAAACCGGCACTTCAATACCGGAACTACCCAACTGACGATGTTGCATGTGTCTATAAATCCTCAGCAAAGAATAGCAAGAAGAGGTGAAAAAACGAAGCTTATACCATTTTGCTTGAATAGCAGTTCAGAGTGTAAAGCGGTTATTTCGTTAGGACTTACGCGGTTATGTAGTGTACCACCCTGTAGGAGCGATCTCCGAATCGCGACTCTAATTCACGCCATTTGCCAGATATGCACCGTCAATTTCGATAAATGGTATTAGAAGCAATACATGACTAAGAAACTAATGCGTAATGCGTAAAAAACAGGACAATCCGCACCCCTGTCGACAAGAAAAATGATGCGGAAACGCTATTGGACGCCGGCGATCTTGAGCCGAATGCTGTAGATTGAGGTCCTGGCTGCGATAAAGAGTGTCTTGTAGTCCGGTCCGCCGAAGGCGCAGTTCTCCGGCAATTCGGGAGTGACGATGGTTCCGAGGTGTTCGCCTGTCGGAGAGACAATCCACGTGCCGCCCGCGCCGGTGACATAAAGATTTCCAGTCGTATCTACCTTCATTCCATCTGCGGCGCCTCGCGCGTCGGCTTTCATATCAATCAAGACACGCCCGTTCGCGAGGGAGCCGTCCGACAAAACGTCAAAGGCGCGGACATGCTGGTGCCTTGAATCGTCAATATACAGGATACGTTCGTCCGGCGAGAATGCCAATCCGTTTGGAACGCCAAAATCATCAACAAGCAGTGAAATTAACCCGTCTGGGGCGATGCGGTAGACGCCCTGAAAATCAAGTTCGCGTTCCTGGTCTGCGGGGAAACCGTAGAACGGATCGGTGAAATAGATGCTGCCGTCCGATTTGACCACAACATCATTGGGGCTATTCAAACGCTTACCACGGTAGTTGTCGGCAAGGACCGTGATAGTGCCGTCAGTCTCCGTGCGAGAGACGCGGCGACTGTGGTATTCACATGCAATGAGTCGTCCCTGACGATCAAGGGTCAGTCCGTTGGCACCGCCGCTGGGTTCGCGATAGATTTCCGATGTGCCATCAAGCATTAATTTGAAGATGCGGTGAGCCGGAATGTCGCTGAAGAAGAGAACGCCATCGGGGTGCCAGACCGGTCCTTCCGTGAATTTGAATCCGGTTGCAACCAGTTCAGGTTCGCCAGCAAGTATATCGGAGGTTGTCATTTGTACGAATCTCTCCTAGCCGTTAGCCGCTGGCTTTCGCATTCGATGACCTGCTCCAAGTGACGCATTCGCGCGGGAGATGCGGTACGGCGCATGAGTTCTGAGTGTACGCTAGCAGATTTCGGGTGATAACGCGGTAACCCGTCGGGACGGCGGATATATTTGTGCAGCTCTTCGGTTTCAGCCTCGGTTTTCGCTTGACGTGATACGTTCAGACAGAAGTGACGACGGGTGGTGCCTCCGCCGTAAGCGGCATGGAAGATGTTGTGATTGAATACCACAATGTCACCGGGCTCGGTTTCAATGGCGGCACTGGGAAACTCTTTGCCGGAAATTCCCAAATCCTCGTTTGGTTGGCGGGCACGTTCAACCTGATTTCGCCATTGCCCACCGAGGTGACTGCCGGGAATGACGCGGATACAACCGGTATCGCGCGTCAACGGGTCGAGGTACAGATGAAACTTGGCGTAGAGACCGACTGTATGAAAGCCGTCGGAATGCCAATTTGTGTCGCCGCTGTAGTAGTTGCCGTCGCCGCCGATGTAATTGAAGTCGTCGCCAAGCAGTGACGTGAGCACACCTAGCACTTTGGGATGATCGAGCAGGGCACAGAGTCGCTCGCTCTGATCGCTGAAAGGCACAATCTGAGAGCGTTTGCTTCCGTCATGCAAGATTCCTTTCTTCTCAAAGACTTTCCTGTGCTCCTCGATTATCCAATGCATGTCCGCGCTCATCAAACCCGGCAGAAGAATGTATCCGAACGACTCAAAGAACGAGCACTGTTGTGGGGTGAGCGACATTAGCAGATTTTTCCTTGACAACTTTCAAAAGTAAAATTCGCGTTTTGAGGATGTGCAGAGAGAAGATCCCTGGCGGCTCCTGCTGGATTGCCAAATCCAGCAGATCTTTATCTAGCTACTTAGCTTCCGTTCTTTCGCTCCAGCGGAGCGGCATGTCTATAGAAAACCGATAGCTTCAATCTTCTGCTCCAGAGGAGATCAAACGACTGGACAGGGAGTGCGATAGAGATTCTCCATGTTTGTAAAACGGGTGCAGTTCCCATTCTTGCTAGTCAAGGCGGAAGATAAACTTCTATATTCAAACTTGCTTTGGTTTGTGCGACACGGTGTGAAATAGTGGTAATTTAGTCTGTAGAGGGATCGGCAGAACTCAAAGGCTAGCGCGCAGTAAGAGGGAAATCGAAGATTTAACGATTGTCGATTGCCTCTTACAAATTATTGTGCTACGTTTAGGTAATACTGCTCGCGTTGAATTACTTGCTCCAGATGGACATAGCGTTCGGGTGAAGCTGTATTGCGCATGATGTCTTGTGCGCCGGGCAGATACTTTCCGGGCCAGTGCTTTGGTCTTCCGCCCGGGCGTAGGTAGTTATCAAGTTCGTTGATTTCGGCTTCGGTTTCTGCTCGGCTCGTCACATTGAGGCACATGTGGCGCCGAGCAGGTCCGCCACCGAAAGAGGCGTGGTAAATGTTGTGATTGAACACAACGACATCGCCCGGCTCGGTTTCAGCGGCGATACACGGGACATCGCGTCCGGGTATCCCCAAGAGTTCGTTTGGCTGGCGAGTTCGTTGAAGCTGGTCTCTCCACGCTCCGGCTAGGTGACTGCCCGGAATTACGCGGACGCTTCCTGTATCCCGCGTCAGAGGGTCAAGATACAGATGAAATTTGGCGAAGAGACCGACTTGATGTCCGCCGTCGGAATGCCAGCCGGTATCGCCGCTGTAGTAGTTGCCGTCGCCGCCCACGTAATTAAAGTCATCGCCGAGTAAAGACTTGAGCACGCCAAGTACTATCGGATGGTCTAGAAGCGTGCAGAGTCGCTCGCTCTGATCGCTGAACGGGACAATCATTGAACGCTTTGATCCGTCGTGGGCAACGCCCTTCTGTTCAAAAACCTTCCGATGCTCCTCGATTATCCAGTCGATGTCGTCGGACATTAAACCGGGAAGAATTAGATAGCCAAATGCTTCGAAGAAGGCGCATTGTTGGGGAGTAAGAGTCATTTTAGGGTTGCATCCTTTTTATGGAATGTCAGAGCGTAGCGGGAAACGCAAAGAAGCAGAGCGAGATGCGCGATGAGCTGATATACCTGTTCAATCGACGACAAACGATGCTTACGCGACCATCACGCCGCGCTGCGAAGATACCGTTCGCGTTCAATTACCTGTTCAAGGTGGCGCATTCGCGCGGGGGAGGCGGTACTGAGAATCATGTCTTCCTCCCCCGTGGCTCTCTTTTCCCGCTTGAAGCCTTCGATGATTTTGATGAATTTATCAAGATCCTTGAACTCTGAGTCGGTTCTCGCCCGACTGCACGCGTTGAGGTCGAGATGGCGGCGTGCTGGTCCTCCTCCGAAGGAGGCGTGGTACGTTGTGTGATCCAAGACGACGACATCACCGGGTTTCGTTTCGGCAGCAACGCAGGCAACATCGTTCCCTCGTATCCCCAAATCCTCGCTGAACGCCTGGAGGCGAATTTTCTGTAGTTGGTCTCTCCATTCGCCCTTTAGATGACTGCCGGGGATCATTCGGATACAACCTGTCTCGCGAGTCAGTGGATCGAGATAGATATGAAACTTGACGAAAACTAACCCTCCTACGCGGTGCCCTCCATCGTCGTGCCAATTTGTGTCACCGCTGTAATAGTTGCCGCCGCCCCCTACGTAATTGAAGTCGTCACCCAACAACGAACTGAGTACCCCGACAACGTTCGGATGATCGAGGAGAGTACAGAGACGCTCGCTTTCGTCAATGAAGGGGACAATAAAGGAACGCTTCGTGCCATCATGAACGATTCCATTCTGCTCAAAGACCTTCTGATGCTCCTGGATAATCCACTCAATGTCATCCGTCAATAAACCCGGCAGAATCAGATGGCCAAATGATTCGAAGAAGGTGCATTGTTGGGGGGTAAGCGTCATTTTAGGCTGCGTACCTCATTTCGAAAATTGAACGGCCTTTCGCTCCAGCGGCGAATTGCTGCTTGCCGATTTCGCCTTAAACCAATAACTATTGTGTGGCTTCCCAAGCCGCACGATCGAGGTTCTCGCGCTCGATCACTTGCTCAAGGTGGCACATGCGCTCTGGAGTAGCCGTGCCGAGAATAATGTCTTGCGACCCCGGTGTGTATTTGCTAGGTTTCTCCTTTGTGCGTTCTTTCGGAAGGATGAACTTTTCAAGGTCTGCGAGTTCTTCCTCCGTTTTTGCGCGGCTTGACAGATTGAGATCGAAGTGACGACGCGCCGGTCCGCCGCCGAAGGATGCGTGATACGTCGTGTGATTTAACACGGCGACATCTCCAGGCTCGTTTTCAATCGCTACACAGGGAAGATCGCTGCCAAGAACACCTATAGATTCGCTGAACGGTTGCAGCCAGATGTTCTTCCTGAGTTGATCTCTCCATCCGCCCGGTAGGTGACTCCCTGGAATGACGCGGATACAACCCGTATCGCGCCCTAGCGTGTCGAGATAGATATGGAATTTGGCAAAGGTCAAACCGCCGGGCCGATGCCCGCCGTCGTCGTGCCAATTTGTGCTGCCACTGTAGTAGCTGCCATCGCTGCCGACGTAATTGAAATCGTCGCCTAACAGGGATCCGAGCACTTCGAGCACCTTGGGATGGTCGAGCAGGGTGCATAGTTTTTCGGTTTGATCTATGAACGGCACGACATACGTACGTTTCGTGCCATCATGAACGACGCCGTTCTTTTCAAAAACCTTTTGGTGCTCTTCAGCCAGCCAATCGACATCGTCCGCCAGTAAACCCGGCAGGACGAGATATCCGAAGGAATGGAAGAATTCGCATTGTTGGGGAGTGAGTGCCATTTGAGGTTTCCTCCGTGAGTTGAATGGAACAAAGAGTAAGAGAGACACAGATTAAAACGAAAAAATATAGTAGGACTTACGTAGTTGAGCACTCATCACAATCTTCTAACGCGAGCAAAACTAACTCCTACAGAAAACGCGCAATGAATTGCGCTACTACAAACCGAAGTTCCAAGCCTTAAGATAGTTTGGGGCTGGTGGGCAATGTCCGCCCTACATGGCTAATCAGTCGTCTTCTACGTGTTGTGTTAGTTCCTGCATCTTAGTCGAGAATTTGTCCCGGACGCTGCGCTTATGGAGGCACCAGCCGAGGGCTGGATCGGTGGGATCCATCCACCGTGCGTGATAGGGAACGGGGGCACCCATGCGTTGCTGGTCTTTCGTCGTGTTTGACCAGGCGGCATGCCATACGGGGCCATTCAGCACGACGACCGATCCGGCGCGCCCTTCAATTGGAATCAAATGCCTGTATTCGACTTCGGCCCTGGGAGCAATCCCGGCGTGATGGCTGAAAGGCATCACCCGCGTGGCGCCGTTTTCCTTGGTAAAATCGGTCAGCATCCATAGACAATTGAGTAGAAAGCACACCTTGGGGGTGGGAAATGGTGTCTCGCGCCTCGTTAACATCGGCAGATCAGCGTGGAGTTTGCCGATTGACGCACCGGGTTTGCGCCAGAGCGCCGCTACCGTGTTAAGTTGATAGCCGTCGCCGAGTTTGTAATCTGCCAATTCAAGGACAGTTGGATTCGTAACTATCTGTTCAAACAAGTCGAATTCGCTAGGGTGCAGAAAGTTGAAAACTCCGCGCAAGTGCCCGCTGGTTTCTTTGGCGCCGCTGAAATCGGGTGAGTCGGGGGTCTGATCCATGATTGCCATCAACCGCTTTGCCATGTGTTGGGCATTCAGTGCCGGAATCAGGTCGGGAAGAACTACGAAACCGTACTCGTCCAGTTCTGTTTTTAACGCTTCAATGTCCATCTTTTTTCCTCTTATACCATTTCGTTTGATTAACGTTGCATATGAAGAGACGGATACCAACCATCGCCCTGCACACCAACCCCGGTAGGCGGGGATCAAGGGAGTGAATAACGACCGCGATAGAGATCCCTTTGCCCCGCATTGGAGAGACTTGATTAACGCCAATAATGCACTGCGAATCTAGGGAAATGGTATTAGCACGCGATGCGCGATTCAAAAATGGAAGCAGATCGAGGCGAATAAACGTAGATTCTTAAACATGTGCTACAAGTACCTAATCTTGCCTGTTAGGAAGAAAGGGCAGTGCGCTCCGTGTAAAGCAAGTCATTGGTCGGGAAAGCGCAGTAACCGTTTTGCCGTTCCGCCCATGATGTCGCCGTATTCATCTTCTGTTAGGTCGGGCATTAACTCCTTGATGATGGTTGTTAGCTTGCCGTAGCCTGGATCTTCGAGAATCCACGGAAAATCAGTCGCCCACATAAGGCGTTTGGCCCCGTAGATGCTTAAAAGGCTTTGATGCCAACGCGAAAGGTCTTGATAAGGGAACGGTTCGTTGCTGAATGCGTACTGAAGACACAACAGCATCGCGACGTTCTCGAATTGTGCCAGACGCCAGGTCGTGTGGAACGCCGGATTGTACATCGGTGTCTCTATTCGCGGTCGGCAATTTGTACCCCAAGAGAGCTTGCCTTTACCCGGACATATACCAAGGTGGTTAATGACAATTCTGACCTGAGGGAATTCGGTAAGCAGATAAGGCAATAGATGTGCATCGCGCGCCTGGAGAATCAGCCAGAGAACATAATCTTTCTTCGCGGCGTGTTTCCAGATGCGAAAGGCGCGGAGTTGCTTCACGTCTATTTTTTCAAAGGGATCGCGAGGGCCTCCAATCGTTGACAGACGAAAACCGATGATTCCGGTTGCGTCCGTCAAGGTATCCATGTGGTCTTCAACATCGGGAAGATCGGGAGATATGAGCCCAATGCCCAAAAATCGGTCTGGGTACGTTCTCAGACAGTGCAGAAGGTAGGCGTGATGGGCAATTTGTACACCGGGGTGTTGTACCAGCACCGCTTGATCAATTTGATGAGCTTCCATCTTAGCCAGCAATTTCTCGACAGATTCTTCCCTTTCTGCGGGCCAAAGCTCGTTGGTTTCCCTCGGAAATCTTGTGGACGCCTTGGTGAAAACGTGAAGATGAGCATCAATGCGGGGCATCACCCCTCCATCGCTTCTTTATACGGCGTTAAATCCATCTCGGGATACCAGTGCGCGAGAGATTCGACGGTCTCTAGTGTGTAGTAGGAGTGTCCCGGCTTGGGCCAACCGAAAAGCGCACGCGCTCTCGGCGTGGTCTTCTGCCAGAACGGAACCGAGAACTCCCGCTCTCTCCACAGGTTCGACAACTTGGTGAACTCACTGCTATCTCCGCGGCAGAGCGAGAGCGTCCAATATCCTCGCTGTTTGCGCTTGTTTTCGAACGGAATTGCGGCATGAACGCCGTACGAACTATTGAATCGGACGCTGCCTGCCTTGGCAGTGGTGGCGACGGGCGGGGAAAACTCTGGAATCTGTCGAATGTCGTTGATGCCGCCCATACCGCTCCAGTTGCCCTCTTTAATGAGTCGAGGAAGAAGGTCGATAATCTGGCGATGGGTGCCGGGGATAATTTGCATCGGGGCGCCGTCGTCTTCAACATCGTGGAGATAGATGCAAGAGTTCACATAGTTGTATAGATCCACCTCATGGCTAGGCGGCAGAAAGCAGTTCGTCGCATGATCGATGTGATACCCTTGCCACGGGTTTTCGGCGTGCCGTTTGTCGGTAGGTCCCGATCGCAAAAACAGGTGGCCGTTGCAGTAACTCATGTCCGATGTTCCGAGGCACTGTTCATACATGTCGAGATAGTCGTCGTTCTCAATGAGGCGATCCAGGGCGGCAATGCCGGTCGGAAATTGGGGGCGGCCATGTTCTGTTTCGCCGTAGTGGGCGACTGCCCCGGTACGGGTGGGGTCGGTGGATTCCGCTTCGCCGGTAGCGTCAAGTTTCGCCAAGTAATCCTCGAAACTTGTGCCGTAGAAAACCTTCTCCATTTCAACTCGTGCGGCTTCCACGTCTTTCTTGTCGAAAACGTCTTCCACTATAAGAAAGCCATCTTCGTGAAATTTATCAAGTTGCGCTTGTGTTAGAGCCATGGTAACCCCTCCTCCCTAAGGTTAAGGCTTCAGTGTCACGGTTAGATTTCGGCGATACTTGAAGAGCGAAGTATAGAGTATTCTAGCAGTTATTCGACGATTGATCAACGAAATAAGTGATTACGTCATGCCTCGGTCTACTTACGTATCACGAATTATCTTTATAGTCAATTCTATTCATATGTGCACAGATTTCGTAGATGCAGTTTTTAATTTTACCGAATTCAATCAAAGCCGGTAGGTGCGATCAACCGAGTGAACAGCGAGGGCGATAGAGATCCATTTCCAGCCGCACCTACGAGATTGAATAAATATCGGTTCGGTTAGGAAACCGAACCTACCGCAGTGTATAAATAACTATTGGTTTTGCTATAGCAAACATTGTCAGACGACGCACGCCTTTCGGCAGCTTTCACCATGTAAGGGGGCGATGTTACGAATTCCACGTAGCGATGAAGTCCTCGACCTCGAAATTCGGAGGCATATCGTAGAACAGGTACTTGGTAGGCCCAGTTTGGAAACCGGGGACGTATTGGTCCTCTTCCGACTTGAGCCTATTTTCCATATCTGTGAAGCGACTCCACAGGAGATTGGTTTCGTCAATAGTGAACCGGCGCGCGATGTTCTGTAGTACATCGACACTTTCCCATGGCCATCCAATCTGTCCCGCCTGCGCGGGATCGGGGAGCGCAGCTACCTCCGGTTTATTGAGGTGATAGACCTTGTACGCTAGTTTGGTCAAAAACATGACGCAGACCATACGATGCTCTTCGCCGGGGTGAAGCGTGGCGAGGCCTTCGAGAAAGGCGGTTTCGTCTTTGTCGATGACCGCACGGAAGGTCTGCGCGATAACGTCAAACTCAGCGGTGAAACGATTCGCGAACCGCTTAACAATCCCTCGTCCCCACGGAGACAGATGTTTGCTGAAGTCAATCGTCCAGTTGAGATAGGGCCGATATGAAAACAGGTCACTCCCATACGCGCGGAACGCGAGATGAATTGTCCGCCTCAGTTTCGAACTGTAGTTACTCCCCCAGTGGAGGATGGCGTTGGAATAGACCACACCCTCCCCCGCCTTGAGTTTGACGGGCATGCTGTTCGGTAAGGGCACACGGTTGCTTTCAAGCAGCGTGCGATTCTCAGCATCGGTGTTGCGGCGCCGGTGGCTGCCCGGGACTATCCACAGAACATCGTCATCGTATAGCGCAATGTTCCATTGAACGGTACCCACGCCGTTTGCCGCCATATCCGCTTGTAAACCGCTCAGCGGACCGTCGCGATTGGGTTCGATGTCGCGATGCCAACCTGAAGGACCATGGTCTCGCATCGGGCTGCACATAATGGTAATGTATTTGAGGATTGTTTCAGGTGCCCGCATCACCTGACAACTAACCCCTAGCGTGTTCTCATGCAGACAGAATTCGACGGTATTGGCAGTTTCCTCGTCAATGAGTGGACTGAAAGTCACCCGTGGCTGTGGGGCTATTTCCCACTGCCCCCCGGGTGGATCGTGGGGGGGCCGCTCGCGCGCCCAGATCTCTTTCTGGCGTTCAACAAGAACCTCGAAACTATTACGTAACTCATAAAGGCGGTTTGGGGGGACACAGTCCGGAATAATGATGTAACCGTCCTCCCACAACTGTTTTGGATTTACCGGCATGAATATTTTTCCTCCTGAAGTAATTACGATGGATATCCCCGTCTCCTGAAATCGCAAGAAAGACTGGAAGGCTGGAATGTTGGGCGACCTAGTCCCATCAATATTTCCTTCATCGATGACCGTGGTCAATTTACAGCCGTTTATAGACTATAAGGACGGCTCCCGGCTGCTCTTCAATTGTAATTGATAGACCGTTTTCGGTCAAGTCCTTACCCGAAAATTTCGTGGAACCATCACTATCCATATTCGTCACGGTGTAGTCTGCTGATTGGTCTAATCCGCGCAGCTTGAAACACATTTGGGTGACATCGCTGTCCTGACGACGGAACGCTTGTACCATTCCCTGTCCGGATTCGGGCCGATCAAACTGCCAAGCCGCCCACACATCGTTCTCGGTGCGGTAAGCCGTAAGGAGATAGTAATCGCCATAATAGTTGTCCGCTACCGCACGCCACTCCGCCACCATTTGACGTTGGAAAGTGAAGTCGACATCCCTGCGGCGCAGGTCCCAGATACAACTCATAGCCGGTGCCATCTGACTCCGGAAGGTGTACGATTCGAACGCATTGGTGCCTGCGCCAAAATATGGAATCCAAAGTGACATGGCGCTAGTCAGGTTCTGCATTCCCGTTGTTTCGTAGGCGTAATCGCTTCGCCATAGCGGCACGGCGCGGCGCAACGCCTCAAGCGCGTTTCGAGCGCCACCGCCGGCGCAGATGTCCATCAGCATGTCGGGATGGCGACGCCGCAATTCATCCCAAAATGCCAAGACGCCCTCCACGTGTAGTATTTCAGTAATTCCTTGGCGGTCTTCGGTATCGTTAGCCCGCCAAAAAGGGAGGGGGCCGTCGCCGTCCATTCGAAAGAGATCAACGCCTTGTTCTACAATCAGTGAATCGAAGTGACCTACTGCCCACTTCCAAGCTTCGGGGTCCCCAAAGTTGAGAAGTTTCCTGCCCCCGTTGATTCCCAGCAGCCATTCGGGATGGTTTTCGTAGAGCCATTCGCCAGGATCCGCTCTTTCAGGTACAAACCAGAGAATGACTTTGGCACCCTTGGAACGAACGTGATCCGTAATGGGTCGAAGACCGCGCGGAAACCGTTCCGGATCAGGTTCCCACGTTCCCAAGCTTAGCCAATAGTCGAGAAAGCTGTACCAGCCAGCATCCATCCACCAGTAATCAATCTTAATCTTCTCTTCAAAATAACGGTCAACAAATTCAATCTGACTTTCTTCGGTTGCCAAAGACATCTCAATATACTGAGCCGATCCGCCGGCTTCCAGTTGCGGCGGCGGCAACTTCCCGCCAGGTCGAGGCAGGTTGTGGCGAATCATCCAGCGGCGCCAGAGATTCTGTGATCGAATCCATTCGCCTTCCCAAAACATCATGGCGATGAGAGGGGTGCGCACCTCTTCGCCGGGCATCAGTCTGAAATGTGTCAGTTCCTGTCCCACTCGAATGTCCAATGCGTTGGCACTATCTCGGGTAAACTGCGCCGCCCACTGTCCAAGCCAACCTATGGCGATAATGGTGCCCTCACCGTTGCATTCGACGTTGAAATAGGGAAGATCTCCTCCGGCCGGGAGCCCTTCCATTGCAGCCAGACGCTTCTCGGCGCCGGTACCAAGTTCGGTCTCCCGCGGCGCGTATTGCGTGGGAGTTTGCGGCGCCAAGCCGGAGTGGGGGCTGCCATCGTTGTGATGCAGTAGAAACTCTCCGTCTCCGCCGCGCTCCAATCGGGTGTCGAGCGCTTGAATGTCCTCAATGATTGGTGTCGGGTTCTCACCGGTATTCTTGAAATACAGCGTCCATTCCACGACAGGAAATGTCGTATACTTCACGGCCACACACCGCACCTGCAAACCGGTAGCGGAATCGGTATAGGTGGTCACGAGTTCCGTTCGCTCTTCGTCCAATAACTTCGCGTCACGCTCAAGATTCCAACCATCTAGGAAATCGCCAGAGGGTTGTCCAGCATAGTGGAATGAAAAAGGGGCGTCGGTTGAATAAGATGCGCGCAGTGGAGCCGTGGGTAGCTCATCCAACCATACAGTCTCACCGTCTTCCAGAATCACTCGTGCTTCCGCCCAATCCACTTGGTTGAAGTTAACTCTTTGAATTGTACCTCCGCCCGCGTCGCTCAAGCCCAGAACAAATTCGGTCGCGCCATTGAGCTGGATAGTAAGGGTAATCCCCTCTAATCCCTCGTGCAGCACATCCGAACGAAAAACCTCATTTCTATTGACATCGACTTTGGCAATCACAGTTCCACGACCCGCGTTGGAATAGAAACCCGTAACCCGATTACTGTCCACACCTAGAGTCGCTACAAAGCTTTTCGCGGGTTTGGGTAGATGAACCACTACCTCCCCTTCGGATGGAAAATGCAGCCCGCGATCAAAATCACGGTCGGCGATTCGGAGCGGGCAACTGGCAATTGCGTAGAGTCCGTATCCGGTTGTGGTGACTTCGCTCCTTTGCACCCTGCCCGCATCCAAGCTCACCGTCAGGAAGCCTTCGTCCGGTTTCGTCTCCGCTACTCCTTCAAACTTTGCCCGTGTCCACTTTTGAGCTTTGTCAAGTTCATCGTCTGTTGCTGACGATGCTAATTCATTTATATTTGAGGAATCATTCATTTGTGTACCCCCGTGACCGTTTAGTTATATCTCGGTAGTCGATGTGAGTGCGTTAAGCTGTGGTGGCACAAAGGAATTGGGATTTTAGTTCTTGCCACCAATACCATTTCGCTTGAATAACAGTGCGTACAGTGTTTTCAATTATACTATTATGACACGACGCATACTAACTGTTGCCTTACACATCAAACCCCGTTGGCGGGGCATCTTGCCCCGCATCTGTGCTAAAGCGAACGGATAGGGAGTGTGATAGAGACCTCAATATTTTAGAACGCCCTCAGAGATCCAAGCGAAACCCAGCTATTTGGCTAATCAGAATTATTCTGCCATCCATTATTCAAACAGGTTTTTAGAATGGATCGAAAAACGTAAGCCCCGCCCCGAAATTTTCCATTGCATCTACCGCGTCGCCCCGGAGCCGAACGCGAATATCTCGAGTTCTATGCTTCAAGGTTATCTCACGTTCCGACAGCGGAAAGCGAATCACGATAGAACAATCCACCGGCGGTTTGGAAAAGAAGGCATAACCATTATTAAAAACCGGCACTTGGTCTGTTCCCGTGACCTCTAGCTCTTCTGTATTCACCCACGACGGAATCCGCACAAATAAAGGTCCACTCCGTTTCAGTCTTACACGCAAGTTTTCGTGTGTATAGGGAGAATTCACCTTTATAGCCTCTATAGCCTCTGTCTCGTGGTCGAATAGCAGGTTTACCCTATGTCCGACCTCATCAAACCCCGTGATTGACTCGTAGGTGGCACACAACGAGCCGACCGTGCCGCCAACGACATCCAAGTTAAAGCAGATTCCGTCGACGCCCAGAGGCGTGTGACCGTAAGGTGCGGGGAATCCGAATGCGCCGTATAGTCGATTGGGAACGTCGCGTAGCCGGTCCTCGTTATTGGGATTTTCGTCAGCCTCACAAAAAGAGATGTCGCGGAGCTGGGATGGAAGAATGTGACACCGGACGATCCGCTCAGCGTCTTCATAGTATTGCGTATAACCCCAACTCCCCAAAATTAGCGCGGTTTCCACGATATCGCCGGTGGTGTTCATCTCTCCCATTTCGTGCCTATCGCCTCCTTCGGCATGCTCACTTGCCCACCCAACTTCGTCGCGAAAGTGCCAAAGACCGTTATCGTAGAACGTTTTCACACGGCTCAATAGTACCGAGTCCCGCAGTAGATCCGCCAATTGCGCCAGTGAAGACATCGACGATGTAATCGAGTGCGCATGGTGTCCGAACCGATCTGCATCGTAATGGCCGTCTTCCCAAAAGCAATCCTGAAGCATCTTGTCCTTCAATCGCAGCGCCAACTCCACCGAAGGCCCATAGCCTGTTGCACGGTAATACTTTACCAGTGGCCCTACCGATCGCCCCAAGCCGATAAGGATGTTCCCATCGCGATAGGTGTTGTCAATTGTTCCCCAAATCTTGAGTCCGCACCTATTCTCAAGGTAATCGCCGTCCCAGCCGTCGTCAGGATCCCATCGTTCAAGAATGGTGGCGATGCTACCTTCGGCAAGCTCTCTAGAGTGCTCACAGTTGCGGTAACGCACGAGGGCATGTAGTGCGTGAAAGCCTTCGCGGACGTTGTGTGAAAACAGTTTAATCGGAGCGCCATTAGTTGTTTCCCGATTCAGAGGCAATGGCACCGAACCGGAATAGGCAAGGAATGCTGCTCGCGCATGCTTTTCAATGACCTGATCATCGATCTCCACCCCAGCGACGCTTTCTGCCGCCAGTAGTGCGTTGAGATGCCTGCCGGGGATCTGCGCCTCCTCGTGCAAGTCGCTCCATATAAGTGCTGGTGGATGGGGGCGCACGTAAGCACCGAAGAACGGAATGTCATTATCATCGGCATTGAAGACGTTGGACATCGTGTGACAGCCTAGTCGGATGGCGTCGCGAATATCGGTGGTATTGATGTCCTTGAGTGTTGTCATGGTTCCTTGAAGGGGCAATGAAACAAAACTATTTGGCGTCGCCCGAACGTGAAGCGTGACATGAGCAAAAAGAGTTTTACGACAACAACACAATCCCACAGAACAAACTGTTACGATATTAGCTTACCCTTCACGCCATGGCGGCACTGTCCACGTATTGAACCAGTTCCATTTCCAAATGACTTGCTTTTCCGGCATCTCCACCTCGTATTGAACCCCAGCCGTGAACGGGAGCACCTTGGACTTGTTCCCTACTGTCACCCGAATCCACTCAATAAAAGCCAAGACATCGGTGACGTTTGGGGGCCAAGTACCGTGAGGGATAGGATCGCTGGCGCTGTCCGTCCTGTAGTGCGTGGGGATGAGATAGCGAGGTTGTATGAGGTCGAGACAGTCAAGAAGATTCCGCGTATAATTTGGACCTTCCCACTCCGTCAACCCCAGTTTCATGTGAACGAGAAAATCGACGCGCCCCTGTATGTTTTTCAAGGCAGGATACGGGACATGCATGTCGCCGGTGTGCAGTACAGAGATGTTCTTTTCCGTGTGGGACACCAGATACCCGCATGTCGGAGTGTGCGGGTCAGAATTCTCCCCGCTTTCGATTGTCTCGACCTTTAATGCCCCGAGATCTGCCTCGCATGGTCCCGGGAACTTTCGGCTGTCCCCTTGGCTATCGTCGAGATATTTGGGATACAGGACTTGAATTTTATCCGATGGCAGATTCTTGCTAATCGGCAAATCGCGCGCAAAGGCGGCATCCCCATAGTTTTCGTCAATGGGCAGTACGGGGTAAATGCAGCCGGGGCTAACGAACAGTTTCTTGAATCGCTCACCTTGACAAAGTTTCAGCAGGGTCGGGGGATGACAGTGATCGAAGTGCTCGTGCGAAATGAAAATATAATCGTAGATTGGCTCCGCGGATTCCAGGTTTTCGTTGAAGAGGTACGGATCGAAAGCAATATTGACATCGCCCAAGATGAAATCAAAAGCGCCGCATCCCCACCACCGCATGAATACATTTTCCATGGTGCGTTTCCCTAGGCGTAATTTTCGGATATTGAGTGCGCCATTATATCACTTGCGGGGCTTGTGTACAAGATTTTACGCGCATATGCCTACCCATAGAATAATGCGTAATGCGTCTCGGTTCGGCATGAGATGGTCACGATTGGGGGCATTGTGGCGCCGATAAAGTTAAATTTCTTCTAGGGGTTGTACGTTTCCGAAGGTAGGTTTTGGTCCATTTACGGGAGCCGTCCATCGTACAGCATTAGCGATAACACGCGAAACGTTGGCGTCGTAGTAAATCGGATGAGTCTCATGGCCCGGACGAAAATAGAACACCTTACCCCTGCCACGATAAAAACAGCACCCACTTCGGAACACCTCCCCGCCGGGGAACCAGCTAATGAAAATCACTGTGTCCGGCTCGGGTATATCGAAGGGTTCGCCGTACATCTCGGTATGCTCTATCTCGAAGTATTCATCCAGTCCATCAACAATCGGGTGCCCCGGTGCGACAACCCAGATCCGTTCTTTTTCGCCCGATTCTCGCCATTTTAGACTACAAGTTGTCCCCATGAGCTTCATAAAGATCTTGGAATAATGGGCTGAGTGAAGACAAATGAGTCCCATTCCGTCCAGCACGTGCCCGTGAATTCGGTTGACAACCTCATCCTGTACCTCGGCGTGAGCGGCGTGTCCCCACCAAATAAGCACATCGGTGTCAACCAAGGCTTCTGTTGTCAGACCGTGTTCCGGTTCGTCTAACGTAGCTGTTCGAACCTCAAAGCCGGGTTGTTTTTTCAGGTAAGTACCGATGGCGTTGTGAATTCCGTCCGGGTAAATCCTGCTTATATGTTCGTCGCTCGTCTCGTGACGGTATTCATTCCAGACTGTAACGCGAATGGATTGGTTCATAGAAAATGTTTGGTAATACGTAACTGTTTAGTCCACTACTCTCTATGTCGAAAGCCGCTTTGCAGAACGAGGGGATTGTAGAAAAACTATAATTTGAATGGACTTGGAAGCGGTTAGGTTGGTGCGGTTGTCTCAACAGTCAGAACCCCGGCATCAAGTCCTTGATGATAGCGTCGGATAATTTCCAAGCCGACTTCCACGAAATCTTTGTTCTGCTGCTTGCAAGTTTGAATCACACTGGTGATGATACCTAACGCTTCAGAGCCCTTGGGTGAACGATTGCCGCCCGATATTTTGCGAGTCACTACCGCCGGTCGTATGGCTCGTTCGGCGCGATTGTTATCGGCGGCGACCTGCATGTGTGACAGAAAGGTGAATAACGAATCGCTGTGTTTGGCTAACCGTTTGGCGAGTCTTTGACAATCCGGGTCATGATAGTCCGCTTTGGCAAGTTTCTCCAATCGGTGGTTCAGCCGTTTGAATCGGCGTTCCAAGCGAGATTGGGAGAAGTCCGACTGCTTCTGCTTGAGGCGAATGGCATCGCGCAACAAACGCGTCAGTTTTTTGGCGAATGCCGCATATTCTTGGGTGTGATTGGTCTTTCTCACGTCAGACAATTCACGCAGTAAATGTACCAAGCACTTTTGCTGGGTGTAGGGAAGTGGGTTATAAGCGGTGTAAAAGTCACTGACAAGGACTCCATCATAGTCTGTACCCAATTGTTCTAAAACCACTTGATGTCCACGACTCGCATTGACTTCATAAAGCGTGTAACTGTCTGTGGTGAATGCCCAAAGCCAGCATGATTGGCCGTTTAACCGCCAGCCGGTTTCATCGACATAGGTGCAATGACTCTGTCGCAATCCGGTTTGAATTGCTTGATATTCGGGAGTGAACCATTTTGCCAACGATTGCATGGATTGCGCCAATGCGCCAGCAGTGACAGAAAGCCCACACAGTCGTTCAAGTACTGAGACGACTTTCCGATACGGCACCCCCATAGCGTGCTTCAATTCAGCGGCAATGAGCAACGCACGCGGGCCTATCAACCGATGGGGGACTTGCTGCGGGTGACGGCTTTCCACCCGTCTTTGGCAGTTTTGGCAATATCCACTTTGTGTCTGATAGCAGACAACAGTTGTCTGAGCCGGAATGACTTCTTCAACATACTGTTGGTGGGTTGTGACATTTTCAATCACTCCATGACAATGGGGACAATCCTCTAAAGGAGTTTCAACAATTTCGTCAGCTTTGGTGGGACGATGGCGATAACTGCCGGCGTGTCCCGGTTTTTGCCCCGGCTTTTTGCGACGACGTTTCTGTCGTTTCGGTTTGACAAATTTGGGGACAGGCGATTTTGGAGGCGAAGTGGGGGTAGCTAACGGTTTCGACACCTGTTGTTCCAATTCGGCTATACGGGCGCGTAATGCCTGATTTTCAGTTTCCAATTCGGCAATACGAGCAATGAACTGTTGTTCCCTTGTATTCGTCATATTGATGCGTTGAATCCTCCGTAGCAAGCAATTGTGCCCAATGCTGCACAGATTTTGCCACTCTTACAAACTGAACTAAACAGTTACGGTAATACCATTTCGTTTGAATAATATTGCGTATGATGTTTCCCAGTTATGCTATTATGAGAAGACGATACCAACCATTACCCCAAACACTAATCTCGTAGACGGGGATCAAGTGACCGAATAGGGAATGCGATAGAGATCCCCTTGCCCCGCACTGGCAAGATTTGATTAACGCTATTACTGCACTGAAAATATAGAGAAATGGTATGATAAGCAATAATAACGTGTCAATCGCACAAATGAGATATTTCGTTGTAAGTCATAGAAACTCAACACTGACGCGGGTTAAGCCATGGTTTATCTTCATGGTCACCGGATAGTGCACCTGAAGTGCGAAAAAACCGGTATGGCGGTTGTAACTTCCCCGGCCGAAGCGGAAAATGGTTTGACTGTAGAAACCATCCCCCCAAACGCTTCCAATCCGAAGCCCAGGTTCAAGGACTGGTCCGACAAAAACTGGAACTGATGGGGCTGTTTATGAGGTGACTGCTACAGGGTTAACGCGCATCCCGCGCAGCGTTCAGGAGTTTCATATACTCGCGCATCCATGGTGCATTGTCGTGAAAGGTGCGGGCAGTCACGATATTGCCGTCTACCACCACCGGTGCATCCACATAAGTTGCCCCGCAAACCTCGGCATCAAAACGGCATTTCGCAACGGTCGTTACCGTTTTGCCTTGGATGACTCCAGCCTTAGCCACAATCTCAATACCGTGGCACACGGAGGCGATAGGTTTGCCGCTCTCGCCGAAGTGGCGGGTGATTGCCATCAAATCCTCGTCGTAGCGGAGGTACTCTGGAGCGCGGCCGCCGGAAATCACCAGGCCCAAGTAGGTTTCCGGGTTGACCTCCCGGAACGCAATGTCGGCAGCGAACTCGTACCCCTTCGACTCTACCGTTATGTCCCACTCCGGATGTGCGTCGTGCTGTACAAGATGATAAATTCGCTTTTCAGGTGCTCCGACCAGTACCTCATAACCGTTTTCGGCGATTCGGTAGTAGGGATAAAGCGTATCAGTGACCTCGGCGGCATCACCAATGACCAACAGAACCTTTTCCATCGTATTGCTCCTTAGCTTTATAGGGCGACTGAGCCAACGGGGGAGTGCACACTCAATGACCTCCCGTTACCCTCGCGTAATGGGAATCAACGACCCATGATGAGCGCCCTTACACGTCATATTCAAGCAAATCATCCAAGAATCTGGCGTTGTTGCAAAACACATAGGGTCAGAGTCGAAGGTCCTTCAGATGGTAGTCTTTGACAATAATTTCTTTTGCTGCTTCGTTCCAGCGGTTGGCATCCTCCTGCCCGATGAAGGGCTGGTAGACGTAGCGCGATTCGTGGGGAAAGCGCTGCTGGCGAGCATCAATCGCCACGGCAATCAACCGCGCCCTTTCGTGAATATATTCGTCGTCGTAGACCACAGGTTTTTCGAAGAAGTGAGTTTTGACATTGAGCACGGAGGCACGGCGGTGGAATCCAAAGTTGAAGGTCACCCGCCTATCCGGCGAAGTATTGGCGAAGGAGCAGTGCAAAGTTTGGCGGTTTGCCATGACAACATCTCCTGCCTCACAGACTAGCGGGACTGCCCCTGGGAGACGGTCGGAACCATCGTTTGCCTGAATCAGATCTTTGATATTGCGCCTGCCTCCCTTATGCGATCCGGGGAGCACCCATACGCCGCTGCCGCCAGAACTTCCGTAGAATTGAAACATGAAATTGAAACCGTGTGTTCCCTCGTCGAGGTCAGGTTTGTCCCAGTGTGTCGTACCGTCCTGGTGCCAAGCGACAGATGCGCCTAGTCCTGGCTGCTTGATGAACATCGCCTCGCCGAACGGGGCAAAATCTGGCCCATTAATCTGTTCCGCTATGGATAGAAGTTGCGGGTGGCCATAGAGTCGAAGGCAGGAATCCATAATCTGTAGCGCCCCGGTTATGGTGTACAGTATATATTCCGGGGCGTCGGGCGGTGGTTCGGGTTCTTCCATTTTAACATGGTGGCGCCCCTGGTTTTTTGAGGTCCCGCCGACGGGATCGCTCAACGGCTTCGCAAAGTTGAAAACCGGATGAGAAAATTCGGCTCCAATCGCGGGTCGTCCTTTCGCGTCAACAAGCGCGTCCTTGGTGTGCGGGGCGCGCTCAAGCATGTCTTCTAACTCGGTTTGTAAATCGTTAAGCTCATCACCGGCCACGACATCTTCGAACACGTAGAAGCCGTAACACGAGTACGCATCTAGAATCCCCCTGTCCAGCGTGCCATCAGAGTTAGTTTTAATTGGGCCGCGGTTACCAAGTTCGAACGTTTTTCTCTCGCCCTCTCGAACGTATGCAGCTATTGTATCCTCTCCTCGGTTTGCTGTACGCATGTGAGAGCTCCTTATTTATACGTGCTTTGACTCGCTATCTCATTTGGGAGCAAATCGTGAATTTTGTACATAACCAACTCAAGGCTGATGTTACCCCATAGTCCCTTACCGCAAATTGAGAATTGCTGGATTTCAATTCGGTGGGATTTCCAAAGTAGAGCCTTGACCGGAAAACCTGTCAAGCCGCGGCAGGAGCACATCGTGTATACCAGCCGGTTCACCTATGATGTTATTGGCAGTACCCGGTCACTAGGGAGGCGGTAAATACGCAACTACGCGATATAAAAGCCGTGCGCCAGCAAATACCGTCGTTGCGCCTTCACGCCTGTTTGAGTTTTTCGCCTTGTGTGTCAAATTCGAGGGATGTTACAATCTTGGTACGAAAGTTTTCAATCTTGAAATAACTGGTGTTGCAGGTTTAATTTCTGGCAAATCTTCTTCGTGCCTTTTAAGTGTGGGTGCAGTTCGAGAGCCATCTGCAGCATTTCTTGGGCTTTGGCAAACCAGCTAATTTCGCAATAGAACTCCGCAAGTTTTTTGTAGACCCATGCGGTCTCGCGTTTTGACAACTTCAGCGCACGGATTTTCTCTAGATTATCAGGGATAGATTCAATGTGCACCGGGTGGGCTAAGGCATAGCAGTAGATGCGTTTCAACCGATCCTTGATTTCTTCAACAAAATGATGAAAAACAGGCCGATGTTTTTCGGAGGCAAGCAGAGATTCGTAAATGTGTGTTGCTTTCTGAAGGTCGCCAAGGGTTTGATAGGCTTCGGCGATAAGGAACTCGCAGTCCCGGCTATTCTCATAATCTAGAAAGTCGTCAATGCGGAACTTTTTATTTCCGCGCTGTAACTGTTCGTAAATCCGGATGCCAACTTCATAATTCTGAGTTAACAACTGCTGAAACATCAAGCCGAACGTGTATTGGGTGTAACGCGAATGCCTGAAGTGTTCAAGATACGGGTTCCGAAAACCCTCGATTCGTGTCGTAGCACGTAGTGTTAAGTCGTACTTGAATCTCTCCTCAGGGTCACGGAGGACATCGTAAGCGGTGGAAATCTGCTGGAAAATCTTTGCGGCAAATTTCTCGCGTGTTGGATTTTTGTCCGGATGATATTCTTTCGCCAGTCGACGGAACGCTTGCTTAATCGCCTCCGGCGTTGCGTGCCGATCAATTTCTAATGTCTGATAGTGGTCGGGTGTTAACATCGGAGTTACGGTTCTTAGCGTGAGTTTGTTCCTTGTGTACGTAGACGCCACTACTTTATATTCACATAGCACGTGCCATTTGTCAAGCTAAACTTTTGGCAAATGCAGACATCCGATGATTCGTCCCCATGCGAAGATTAGTCTTGCAAGCGAGACATCTCCACTCATTTGAGAGGATGTTCTGAGTCCCGTCGCGTTTTCCTTAACTACTTACCGTGATTGTCGCACACTGTTTGCCAGAGCAAATCGTTCGTCACCGGCAGAACTTCTGATGCAGCCGTTGAGAGATCTCGGTTCATTTGAGCATACTTCACAGGATAACGACATTAATCCTTCAATCCCCATGAAACAGCTTTTACTCCTCCTCCTTACCTTGATATCAGGGTGTTTCTTGGCAAAGGCTTCCATTGCTAAGGTGGCAACCAACCCAAACTTTGCGATTCGCCAAGCCGTGGAGAAGATTAGCATGCAACTTCCGCAAGATGACACCTCCATCGGACTTATTCCACTGACTACTAATCAAGCTAACCTCAACACGGCTTGTGAAATCCTGACACGCATGCTTGCTGCGCGGCTAGTTGTTCATGCAGGCGATCGCTTCATCGGCATAGATGGAGCCGATTGGCGTAATTTTCCTACGGACAATGGGCTATTGTCTATTCCACAGGCAAGGAAATACTGCAGAACCTTGCGGTGTGGACAGCTCCTAACCGGCCGGATAGTACAGAAGGAACCACATCTACCTATTCACGGCACGCTATTTCTTTGGGACGCTGTCGCAGGGCATCTCAAGCATATCGCCGAGTTGCAGCTGACTCTTTCCGTATCATTCACACTCTCAGCACTTGGGACACGTCCAGCGGATGATAACCCTTATCATCTGAAATGGAAGGGGTTGCCAGACAAAAACTTAACAGTACTTGCACTTGAGGTAGCGGACGTCAACGGTGATGGTTACAATGAATTGGTTTTGGCAGAGGCTAAGCGAACAAAGGCGTTGCAGTGGAACGGCCTCGGCTTTGACAAACGTACTAACCTGGTGGACATCCAGTACCGAGAGGATGAGTCTCCCATTACGGACCGGGAGCGTCGGACAATGCTTTCGGCAGATCAGGATGCAAGCGGTCGAGATGAAATTTATATTGGTTCTCCACCGGATATCGCGTGGCGGCTAGAGTGGATAGAGGACAATCAGACATCGGTGTCACAGCATTCGCCAATGTTGGTCGCGCATGGCGCGAATTTCTTCCTGGCAGCGAAAACAGCGGCGAATCAGTCGGCCTACGAGGCCGATTCGACCGTCTTCTTCGTTAGGGATGCGAAAGGCAACCAAGGCACGCAACCGTCTGCTCTGCGTGTCAATTATCATTCGGTTGCGACTCGTATTCTAAACGCAAATTCGTCAGATCGAAGTGGCGAGATTGTTATGATAGATTCTGACGGTCATCTCCGGGCGTACCGTATCGATCCCCAGACAGCTCGCCTCCTCTGGCAAACGCCGCCGCTATTTGGAGAGGGGATTGCAGTCGGGGACCTGGACGGTGATGCGATATCGGAGATTGCAACAACCTTAAGCGCCCCCGCGGAGGTGCCGAACGGTGAACTTCACGATCGGTTTGTGATTCTTGAGAAAAGGCACGGGCTATATACCATCGCTTGGAGGAGCCCGCTTTTGGACGGGAAGATCGTTGACCTTAAGATTGACGATGCGGACAACGATGATAGAGATGAGCTAGTACTCTGTTTACGAAATCGAAACGGTAGTCAGATTCGGCTATACGCCGCTACAAGGCATTTGGATTAAGCGGATTTACGGAGATTGCTATAGTCATTGCAATTAAGAGTTACACATATCGGATTTACTTGCATCGGTTTGTAGTAGCGCAATTTATTGCGCGTCTTCTGTAGGAGCGAGTTTTGCTCGCGACCTCCTGTCGCGAGCAAAACTCGCTCCTACAGTAGGTCTATCGTAACAATTTTCAATCATCAAATCGCCGACAAGTATGTGTAAATATGAATGTGATAACTATAAACGAAAACTTGCCGTGAATCAAGACAACTCCATCCGTGCACCGACATTGTTTGGCTGTGTAACAAAGCAACTACCGCCATTTGGCAATGAGTCAAGGAAGGATTCGGTCTTTCTATGCAAGGCACGGAGATTTTCGCCTACGGCGAAAATCGCAGGCCCCCAACTACTGACTCCGGCACCAATCGCGCCGCTGTCTCGCAGAAAGTCAAGCGTTTGTTGTAGCACGCCCTGTTGAGCATCAATTTCAACTTTCTTCCAGCCGAAAGTTTGAATTCGATTGATCGCATCGCCGAAGGCGAAGAGGTTCTCTTCATGAATTGCTGGCAAGAGCTTCATCAGAATAATGTGTGAGAGCCGTTCTGCTGTCGATTGTGGCTGGGGGCACAACGTCTGAAACGGATTGACCTCTGTTTCACCTGAGATATGCTTGCAGTTCGGACTGACGATTAGTAAATCCCAATTTGGGAAGGGATATCGAAGCAGAATTGGTGGTGGTGGAACATTACCGACGGCCGAGGAAGGGAGGAACGAGGATTTCTCCTCAGGGAAGGGATGTCCGCCATCAAGGACGAATCCGCCTTGTTCAAATGCCGCAACACCGATTCCGGATGTCCCACCACGAGCGACGGCAAAGGCGAGGTCCAGGATGCTCAGATTGAGGTCGTAAAGTGTATTGACAGCTTGACCAAGTCCAAGCGCAAGTTGTGTTCCCGATCCAAAACCTGAATGCGCGGGGATTTCGGACAAGAACTCGACGTGTATACCGGGAAAATTGTGTTTCGCCTGAAGACCCTCAAGTATGGTATATGCCCGATTCCGGTATTGGTAAGACTCAACTTCAATTCGATGTGAAGGTTTAGCGACTAACTCAAACGTCGGGTCGTTAATCGCGAGTCCAACCCCACCGTCAATCCTACCCAATGCACCGTTGAGATCAATCAACCCAAAGTGGAGGCGAGCAGGAGTTTTTACTGCTACTTGCTTCATAGTTAGACTGAATTGCTTTTGCTAGAGGATGATTAATAAGACCGTGAGGATTTCCATCGATTTCAACTGTGTCGTGGTCACCCCGAAGGCGCGCCGGGATTAAGCTAGGAGTGATGCTTACACTATACCGCTTTCGCTGCACTACCGCAACACCATAACGCACAACTCGACAGAATAGTTTAGAAACTTGCTTGTTGCCCCCTAGGATAGATCTTGACCTAATTATACCATTTCTCTAAAATGCAAGTGCATTGATTACGTGGATCAAGTAAAGAAACTTGCGTATAGCAGAGTAAGAAGCCTTGTCTCCGCGGCAGAGTCGGCGGGGCAAGATGCCCCGCCTACGGAGAAAGTGAACGATACAATTAAGGCATTATACGCACTATTATTCAAGCGAAATGGTATTAGTTGCTCTTTGGTAAGCCAGAAGATTCCCGTTATTTAGTGTTGACAACATGCGGCTTTGTACGGGGCGAAACGACAACAGATCCTTCATTGGAAGAGCGTCGTTTCCGGCACTCCGCGATTCAGGTTAGAACTCGAGGTTTTTCCGCCATAATGGGTCTCTTGTTCAAATTCCGTTGTGCTACTTGACAATTACCATTCGCCGCATCGCCGAAAAATCACCCGTATGAAGTTGATAGAAATACGTGCCGCTTGCAACCGACTCGCCTCTTATGCTGCGACCATCCCAATATGCCGCATGACCCTTATCGGCGTAAAACCCCGCTTGCTGATACCCTAAATCCAACTGACGCACCAACATGCCATTCACGTCATAGATTGTAATTACGACATCGGAATCGTTGTTGAGATGGTACGGAATCCATGTTTCCGGGTTGAACGGATTGGGGTAATTTGGAAGGAGCACAGTTTCTTTAGGAGTGAACATTACCAACAGATTTTCTAGCATGCGAATACCTCGTTGAAGTGTTGCATCCGCTAAGGGTAAGCCCTTTGATAAGTCAAGCCATCGTTTCACATCGGTTGCGGAGAGGGCTAACAGAATATCGGAAGACGCTGGAGGTGCACCTGCGCCGTTGCCCATTGCACCGGCAACCTTGACTAAATCAACGATATCAACAATTCCATCGCCGTTCACATCGGCGTCATTCCGTCCCGTCTGACCCAAGTTCGAACCAATCAATACGAGATCCTGAAGGTTTACGGCGCCATCGCCATTGACATCACCTACGATTCCTGTTGGTTCAGGCAGTTCCACCTGCACTTGTTCGTTTTCGATGCGAGGGAAATAACGCTCACCGTTAGGTGCTACCAGAATTATCTCGGATAAAGTCAGGCTAGATTCCTTGAAAGCCACAACTTCAAAGGTGAGAGTGGCGAGTGTGCCATCGCCACCGATCACCCCGGTAAGCGATGTTGCTGCGACTGTGACACTGTTTTCCTCCACGGCCGGTAGCGCGGCAAACGCGCCATTCTGGAGGTAGTCGCCATTGGCGTTAGCAACAAAGCGAATTGTGGTAGGGTCAAATTGGAGAGTTGCCTGATAACCCGCCACCTTTTCGGATTCCGCAACAGTGAGTGCTATGGCGAACTCTGCTCCGAGGACGGGCGATCTAACGGAAGTGGGGGAAACGTTTGCAGTCGCGTTGACGTTCACCGTAGGGTCAAACTTCCACAGAAGCACAGTACCATCCCAACTCCCACTCGCAAGAGTACGTCCATCTGCACTGAACGCTACACTAACAACCAAATCTGTATGCCCTGAGAGCCTCCGCTTGAGCCCGCCTGTCCTCAAATCCCATAAATGAATCCCGGGCCAAGTCGCACTGGCAAGTGTTCGGCCGTCCGGACTGAATGTAACGTTCATGACTGAGGATCTGGTCCTAGAGGTATGTTCTTCAAGGGTACGCAGGTGACTGCCCGTCAGAACATCCCAAAGGCGAATAGTAATGTCGGCACCGCCACTGGCAAGCGTACTTCCATCCGGACTGAACGCCACACTATTAATCCAACCTCTATGCCCGTGCAGCGTCCGCAGGTGCTCACCCGTTGCCAGATCCCACAGACGGACACCCGCACCGCCACTGGCGAGCATCCGACCGTCAGGACTG
Organism: Candidatus Poribacteria bacterium; assembly: GCA_965197465.1. Taxonomy (GTDB): domain Bacteria; phylum Poribacteria; class WGA-4E; order WGA-4E; family JAJDTR01; genus JAJDTR01. Next base: position 490,996 of record OZ240209.1, read on the forward strand.
AACGCGACGCTCTTGACCGCTGCCGTATGCCCTTCAAGTTTTCGCTCATATTCACCGGTTACAGCATTCCACAGTCGGACAGTCTTATCATCACTCCCGCTCGCAAGCGCCCGACCATCGGGGCTGAATGCTAGGCTATTGACAGAACCGCCATGCCCTTCCAGTGTCAGTTTGTGCTCGCCCGTCAACGCATCCCAAAGATGGAACGCATTGTTCCAACCACTCCAGCTCCCGCTGGCAAGCGTGCCTCCATCCGGGCTGAACACTACATTACTGACGACCCCGGTAGGCTGTTGTAGCGTGAGCTTGTGCGTACCCGTTAGAGCATCCCAAACACGGACAGTATTGTTCGTAAACCATGGAAACGGTGTTCCGCTGCCACAAGCAAGCGTCCGACCATCCGGGTTAAACGCCATACTCCGGACCATTCCTGTGTGACCTTCAAGTGTGCGCTGGTTAGCGCCCGTCGCCACATCCCACAGACGGACAGTATAGTCCCAACTCCCACTGGCAAGTGTTCCACTATCCGGGCTGAACGCTACGCTCTTGACCCAAGAGGTATGTCCTCCTAGGGTTCGCTGGTGGGCGCCTGTTGTCGCATTCCAGAAACGGACGGTGTTATCAAAACTCCCGCTGGCAAGGGTTCGTCCATCCGGGCTGTAGGCTACGCTATTCACCCAATCTTCATGTCCATCAAGGGTCAGCTTGTGTGTTCCCGTCAAGACATCCCACAGACAGATACTCTTGTCTCCACTCGCGCTAGCAAGCGTACCTCCATCTGGACTGAAGGCAACGTCATTTACCCCATTCGTATGCCCTTCAAGTGTTAGCTTGTGCGCCCCGGTTGACGCATCCCACAGACGGATAGTACTGTCGCCACTCCCACTAGCGACCGTCTTACCATCTGGGCTGAACGCTACACTAGTGACCAAACGGGTGTGGCCGTCCAGCGTGAGTTTGTGTGCGCCCGTCGCCGTATCCCACAGACGGACGGCATTATCATAACTTCCGCTGGCAAGCGTTCGCCCATCCGGACTGAACGCCACACTCTTGCCATCGGACGTATTACCGTCTAGTGTCAGTTTATGCATGCCCGTCGCCGTGTCCCACAACCGGACGGTCTTGTCGGGCCACGCGCCTCCACTGGCGAGCGTCTGACCATCAGGACTGAACGCTACACTAGTCACTCCATATGTATGTCCGGTGAGTAGGGAGAGTTCGGCGCCTGTTCGTGCATCATACAGCCAAACACCAATTGAGCTAGCGACCGCAAGTCGTGTTCCATCTGTCGAATATGCAATCTCCCAGATTGCACCCTTACCAATACGCCGAGTAGCACCCTCCGGCAAACTAACTTGCGCGAAGGTGTTTAATGATAAAGCCGCGAAAAGAACCAATAGCACCAAGATTTTCTTCATGATGCACCCCCTTTTCCTAAGTTCCATCTAGGTCATCAGAAACAGAGTGGCTCAATGGTAGTCAAAGGTGATTTGAAACTCTTTCTTGTCTTCTCCTCGTTATTAGGCGGGTTGATGTGGAATCCATAAGAATCTGCCATCTATCTGGACTGTTGAAGCTATTCTGATAATTTTCCAATGCTACTTGACAATTACCATTCGCCGCACCGCCGAGAAATCACCCGCATGGAGTTGATAGAAATACGTGCCGCTCGCAACCGGCTCACCTCTCATGCTTCGACCATCCCAATATGCTGCGAGCCCTTTATCAGCGTAAAACCCTGCTTGCTGATACCCTAAATCCAACTGACGCACCAACATGCCATTCACGTCATAGATAGTAATTACGACATCGGAATCGTTGTTGAGATGGTACGGAATCCATGTTTCCGGGTTGAACGGATTGGGGTAATTTGGAAGGAGCACAGTTTCTTTAGGAGTGAACATTACCAACAGATTTTCTAGCATGCGAATACCTCGTTGAAGTGTTGCATCCGCTAAGGGTAGGCCCTTTGATAAGTCAAGCCATCGTTTCACATCGGTTGCGGAGAGGGCTAACAGAATATCGGAAGACGCTGGAGGTGCACCTGCGCCGTTGCCCATTGCACCGGCAACCTTGACTAAATCAACGATATCGACAATTCCATCGCCGTTCACATCGGCGTCATTCCGTCCCGTCTGACCCAAGTTCGAACCAATCAATACGAGATCCTGGAGGTTCACGGCGCCATCGCGATTGACATCGCCTACGATTCCCGTTGTTTCTGGTGGTTCCACCTGCACTTGCCCATTTTCAATGCGAGGGAAATAACGCTCTCCGTCGGGCGCCACCAGAATTATTTCAGATAGCGTCAGGCTAGATTCCTTGAAAGCAACAACTTCAAAGGTAAGCGTGGCAAGTGTTCCGTCTCCGCTGCTCGCCCTGCCGAGGGATGTCGCTGCGAAAGTGATGCGATCATCCTCAACAACTGGTGGCGTAGTATACGAACCGGGCGCGAGGTAGTCGCTGCTTGCGCCTGACACAAATCGGAGTGCGGCGGAGTCAAATTGTACGGTTGCTTGGTATCCTGCAACATTTTCGGCTTCCGCAACAGCGAGCGCTATGGTGAGCTGTGCTCCGAGGGCAGGCAACCGCACCGTAGCAGGCGAGACTCTGGCAGTGGCATTGATGTTGACAGAGGGGCTGATCCTCCATAAAAGCACTGTGCCATCTCCACTACCACTGGCAAGCGTACCTCCATCAGGGCTGAACGCTAGGCTATTAACCCAACCCTTGTGTCCTCTCAGAATCCGCTTTCGACCCCCGGTCATCGCATCCCACAGATAAACGTCTTGCCAACTCCCACTGGCGAGCGATCGGCCATTCGGACTGAATGCTATGCTTCTCACTTGCCCCCTTTGGCCTTCAAGGGTTCGCTGGATTGTTCCCGTTACGGAGTCCCAGAGATGAACTTTATGTCCGTTCCCGCTGGCAAGCGTGCGCCCGTCTGGGCTGTATGCCAAGCTATGCACTTTATCTCTGTACCCTCGAAGAGTCGTAAGGTGTGCACCCGTGACCGTATCCCACAATCGTATGGTATGATCATTACTCCCACTGGCAAGCGTATTCCCATTTGGGCTAAAGGCTACGCCATTTACCCTGCCGTTGTGTCCTTCTAGTGTCCGATGATGCAGCCCGTTCATAGCATCCCACAAACGGACGGTCATGTCATCGCTCCCGCTGGCAATCGATTGGCCATCCGGACTGTATGCCACGCTATAGACCGATCGTGTATGCCCCTTTAGGGTTAGTTTCTGCACTCCCGTCATCACGTCCCAAAGATGTATGTCGCGCCCGCCTCCGCTGGCAATCGTCCGCCCGTCCGGACTAAACTCAACGCTCTGCACCCAAGACCCCTGCGGAGTGAGAGTTTGCTGGACACTACCTGTTAGTGGATCCAGAATGCGGACATGGTTGTTCGCTATCCAAGGGAACGGATTTCCACTCCCGCTAGCAAGCATTTGACCATCCGGACTGAAGGCTACACTCCAGACCATCCCCGTATGTCCTTCAATGGTTCGCTCGTGATTTCCCGTTTCCGCATCCCACATACGAACGGTATAGTCCCAACTCCCAGTGGCAAGTGTTTGACCGTCCGGACTGAAGGCGAGGCTCCTGACCCAAGACGAATGTCCTTCAATCGTTCGCTTGTGGCCGCCTGTCATTACATGCCAAAGACGGACGGTGCTGTCTTCACCTGCACTGGCAAGCGTCCGACCATCCGGATTGAAAGCAACGCAGGCAATCACTCCGGTATGTCCTCCAAGGGATCTCTGGAGATCGCCTGTCTCCGCATCCCACAAACGGATTCTACCATCATAACTGCTGCTAGCCAGAATGCGCCCGTCGGGGCTGAACGCGACGCTAGTAACCCAATTCTTATTTTCGGTTAGTTTAAATTTTTGCCGCCCCGTGCCTATATCCCACAACCGGACGGTATCGTCCCCGCTTCCTGAGGCAAGTGCGCGGCCATCCGGACTGAACGCCACGCTAGTGATGCTGGACGTATGCCCCTCCAATGTCAGGATGGGAGCTCCCGTCACGGCATTCCAAAGACGTACCTTCTTATCGTAGGTCGTCCCCGCAAGCGCTTTACCGTCAGGACTGAACGCTAAACTGCCGCCACTGAATGCACTTACGTCTAGCGTCAACTTGTGCGCGCCCGTTGCCGCGTCCCACAAACGGATGGTCCTGTCAGGCCAATCACCCCCACTGGCGAGCGTCTGACCGTCAGGACTGAACGCTACACTAGTCACGCCGTACGTATGTCCGGTGAGTAGGGAGAGTCCGGCGCCCGTATGCGCGTCATATAGCCAAGTACCAATCGAAGTGGCAACTGCGAGATACTTTCCATCTAGCGAATATGCAATCTGCCAGATTGCACCTTTGCCGATACGCTGAGTAGCCCCCTCCGGCAAATCGACCTGCGCGAAGGTGTTCCATGATAAAGCTATGAAAAGAGTCAGTAGCACAAGTATCTTCTTCATGATGCCCCCCTTTTTCAACGTGCGAGCTAGGCCATCCGAAACAGAGCGTCTCGATGGCGGTCAAAGGTTATTTACAACTCTTTTTGTCTTTCCTGCAGTGGTGGATGGGTGATGAAGCAAACCAAGATTGGGGATTCAGACGATGTCCTCGCTCCGTTACCCAAAGATTATGCGCAATTATTATGCCATACTTGCGGACAAGTTTGCAAATCAGGATTCGGCAGGAGCGCTTAGAAACCTGAACGTATTCGTGCAGAATTCATACATGAATTGGACGTCTTGGTGCAGGATTTATTGCGTTGAGAGCATTCACCAATCAATCAAGAATGTCTCATTTTACGGGTAGGCTAATGCACGTGAATAAATTGAGTTGCCACGAAAATGATGGGAACGGTCAAAACCCGTGGGATTTCAACTGTCCCCAAGTCGTGGCCAGTCCTCGATCTGCTGACACGGAGAGTGGGTGTCGCAATAGCGTATTGGCTCCCGCGCCGTCCATATACTTCGACGCATCCGGTCCTTCGCTAAAGTGCCATAACGCCATTGTCCTTGGATTCGGTGTAGAACGGACATTCAGCCGAGGTTTTCCAACTGGTGGAAGGGATAACTGGACTTCATCCACATAAATTGGACCTGAGATAAACGGACCATATCGTTGCACAGTGTATTCAAAACCGTCTAACGCTTCATTAGGCACATAGCCGATGTAGAATCGGTTATCGGTGTCATTGCACCACATCCCGTTTGGCAGATTTGGGTCATGGGGATGATTGCCGTTATAGTAGACAAAAGAACGACGGACACCTCCCTCAAGCCAGGTTTCAAAGGCGAAGTGGTGCCACTCGCCTGGTTTAATACCACCGAGAACGCCAACGTCAAAACCTCTACCCTCCCCTGTTCTTGACATGATGTACAAGGTAGGAATGTTCCGCTTTAGTTGAACTCCGTCTTTGTTATCGATGACTACCTCGGCAAGGATGACGAAAGCATAACTCCCCGGTTTGAGAAGAAGCACTCTCTGTCCTGATGGAATCTCGGGGACGGACTCAAGCTTAAACCAAAATTGGACCGCGAAGTTATTGCGCAACCGGAAATCCAGTGAAGGATCATCCTCAACGTAAAGGTATTCCCCAGTGTTAAGTTTGAGGTAATTTCCCAACAATTCCGGACGTTCTATACCTGAAGCAATCGACGGAACTAGTAGACATGCCAAGCAACATACGAACCTTACACTATGTTTCATCCTTTAGGCCTCGCAAATAAGCATTGGCATTTATGCCAAAAACTAGCAATTATCATTCCATTATTTCGATGAAGAAAGTCGACACAAGAATTGGCTCCGGAGTGATAGCCTTTAAGAACTACAGTCATTGTAACTAAGAACCCCAATTAAAGAAATCGATTTTTCTGCGTCTTGGCGTACATTTACATCTTTTATTAAAGACAGCCGCAAAGAATCTTCATTCAAATGACAACTTGCGTCAGGTAGCGCTATTCTCCACAATATCGGCTCTGACCCCGACAACTTCGCCGGTGGACAATTGGCATCGCGCGGCTGATTAATCTGCAAGCAGAGTCTGAATTTGATCCTCGAGTTTACCAGCCCATGTGCGCCCGGAAATCTCTCCCTTGCTGTTGATCAGAACAATCGGAAGCCCCCAGCCAGCGGCGTAGTAGTCGAAAGTCCGACCTTTCGCGCCCACAACATCTGTTGGACTGTCCAAGCCGATTGAGTAGGCAAGCGAATATTCGGCAAGGTACTGTTTAATCGTCTCGGTCTCGGCATCGGAGGGACAGATGGCGACGCAGGCAAGTTCTTGTTCTCCGTAGGCCTCCTGCAACAGGTTCAGGAGGCGTGCCTCACTAACGCCTTCAGAATGCGTCACGTCCCAAAAATATAGTACAATCGTCTTCCCCTTCAAATCGCCAACGGAGACGGGCGGACCAACCAGCCACTCTTCAACCGCCAATTCCTGTGCAGGTTGGTTAATCAAGGTCTTGAACCGTTCCCCGGCATCTTGGATGTATGCACGCTGTGTTTTCCGGCGTGTTAACTGCTCTGGCGTCGGCTCAGACTTCGATTCGGGAGGCGTCAATGTCAAGACCACATCCCGCTGGTTCACCGCGATACCCTCAAAAGTTCTGTTATTATGGTCATCCGTGACATAAATTGATACAATCGAATCTTTGATGTGCTTCAACTCAAACTCGCCCTGAACGTTGGTGCGAACGGGTGAGTAAACGTAGCCGGAGGGGCTTTCTTCGGCTTTTACATTTACCCACGCCCATTCTATCGGATTGCCATCGGTATCCACGACCTTCCCTGCGATGTATCCCTCCGCCTTGACCAACACAAGGTCGTGACGCCGGTTTGTTTTCAAGATTTTAAAGTGATGGGATGCATACCGCGGATGGAAGATATGTAGTTGAGTAACAACGGCCGTCGAAAGGTCTTTCAACCGATATTCACCGTTCTCGTCAGAAAGTGTTTCTCTGTGCTGAGTTTGCACGGCGTTCACTCGCGCGCCAACCACCGGTTCGCCGGAGGTGTCCGTGATGCGCCCTTCAATGAAAAACCGTCCGAGAACCGGCAGCAGGACGAGATCAGCGACTTGGGTCATCTCGGCTGCCGCAGTGAACATCCCGGCTTCTGATTTGCGGTACCCTTCCGCACTCGCAGAGATAGTATATTCATCGCCGACGATAAGTTCAATCCCCCGGAAACGCCCATCGCCGTCTGTTACGGCAACGATTGAACTGAAACTCGTGTCTACTTCGAGAGGGTCAGAATGCATCAGTTCAATGTTTACCGACGAAATCGGTCTACCTCCTGCGCTCACCACTCGCCCGGAAACCTTAACTTGTTCGTATTGCTCCATCCGAATCTCAATGAGTGCCCCCGACCGGACTTCCATCTCGGCAGTTCCGCGTAATTTCAGACCGGTATGTTCGGCTTTCAAAGCGAGTTTCTGCCCAAGGCGTAGCCCACGGACCGTAAACTTTCCGCGTTCATCAGATTTACTGCGCTTCACGATGCCCCCGAATCTGTCGGAAATGTCTGTAATCCATGCGCCTTCCACCGGTTCGCCAGCCTCTGTCAATACCCGACCAACAAATCCTGTACCTTTTGAGAATTGAAAATTAACTGTCGTACTCCTAGCTTCCACGACGTTAACATCTTTTCTGATGTGTCCGACACCCTGATAGTTCTCCGGAGCGGTGGCAATGACGACTCCTGGTCCAGGTGCGGCGCGGAAGCGGTACGTTCCTGATTTGTTTGTATACACAATGTGACCATTCACTTGAATCTCCGGACGCGCGGCGTCAAACACTTCGATGTAATGAGGGCCAATCGGTTCGTTTGTGTCGCGGTCTGTCAAACGTCCGGTGATGAAGCCGCCCCGAACTAATGTCAGGTCGATGTCGGACATGGTCTGTCCCTCAGCGAGTTCGATGAGCGCGTTGGTCGAAGCCGTCCATCCTTTGGGCGCTTTCTCAACATAGAGATTGTACACACCGGGAGAGAGGTTGCTTAGCGAAAAATTCCCATTCGTATCAACACTTGCCTGTTCTCGTCCTTCAGTTGGGCCAGTTGGGCGGATTCGGGCGAGAGTGACAGTTGCACTTTTGACCGGCGCACCGGTCTTCGCGTAGCTGAGATGTCCCTCAATCCGCGCTTCACGTTTCAGTCTAAACTCATTCTGTTCTGTGCCGACCGGCACACGGAAGCGCGTTTCCTTTGCATATCCTTTACCCTGTATTTCAAGATTCGTGGCAGCCGCTTGCGGCAATCCACGGAACACAAACTCGCCATGTACGTCAGTCATGGCAGGGGAAAAGGGAAAAATGTCCGCTGTCAAACGATGTTCGGGGGAACCCGTCACAGAGGTACCACTGAATACAGATTTGATTTGTACCTTCATGTTCTGAATCGGGGCACCCGTTTCGTTGATAATCGTACCGAAGATGCTCCCCGGCGTGTCGAGTTGAACCTCGACATCCTTTCTACTTCTTGGCGTAAAGTTTCGCCAACCTATGCCATAATCGGGGTGTGTAGCAATAATATATACATGCTCCCACCAGACATCCGCCCATCCCTCAAGTTCGAGACGGGACAATTCAAATCGGAATGTCCCATCTGCCGCTGTACGGGTGATGGATTGGGACTGCTCTTGCTTTACGGAGCACAAGATCTCGGCATCCGGAATTGGTTCATTGTTACTGTCAACAACATGTCCGGAAAAGGTCAGTTTTTCGGGGCCGTTTTCCGTTTTAGTCGCCAAGAATTGCGAATTGGGGGTTCCTGCGCCATTGGCGGGGGATGCCATTCCACGGTTATCTGACCGACTACTTCGCTCCATTGAGGCACGGCTACCGGAAGTATCTATCGGACGTTCTCCCGACGGAACCGGAATGCCTGTGATTGATGAGCGTGATACACTAATAGTGGGCGTCACAAAGGAGACTTCAATGGGCCATCGGGCGGAATTTGCTTGCACCACCCGGGCTTGTTTCACAGGCAAGTTGGTTGGCGAATCTTCTCGCCCTCCAACGAGTCCAATCAAGATGCACAATACCGTAATCAACGAGAATGCGGTCTTGCCAACGGTTGCACCGCTCCACGCGAACCCCATCGTCGGCATCGGTGTATGACGAAGTTGCTCCATCATCTGCATGAGAAACCCTCCCCTCAGTTTGCGACTCTTCAACACTTTTCCGTAGCGTTCGGAAAGTGATCTGCCGAGTTGTTGACGTGCGCGATGCAACTTGGTCTTGACGGTGTTCACGGAGACACCGAGAAAGTCTGAAATCTCCTTCAGTGTACAATCGCCCATATAGAACATTGACACGGCGACCCGATTTTCGTCGGACAGCGCCGCGATTGCTTGCTCAAGGTCCACCTTCCAGCCCTCAGTGGGAACAGTGTGTCCGGGTTGAACCCGTAAGTCATCATCCGACGCATGCGCCAGTTGGACTTCGCTCCGGTGTGTTTTTGCAGCCCGTGCCAACCAACGGTTGCATTCGTTAGACATGATTGTATACAGCCAACTTCGGAATCTGTGTGGATGTCGCAGTGAATAGAGATTGCGGTATGCGCGCAGGAACACCTCTTGCATAATATCCTCCGCGTCAACTTCGTTTCTCACCTTCTAAAAGGCGTAAGCGAAGACCATTTCCTGATACCTATGCACGAGAACCCCGAAGGCATCGCGATCTCCCGCGAGTGTCTGAGAGACTAGCTGTTCGTCGGCTGAATACATAACACGTTCCACATCGAAAAACGAATCAAACGCTACCGCACAGGATTAAGTAAATTCTTTAATTAGACCCTCGAAAAGTTCAAAAGGTTCTGTCGTAAAGAAATAAATCACGTGTGTCCCCTCCGCCATGAAGCTTCGCGAATTCAAAATTTCAATGTTACATCTAATTCGAGATACGCAATGAAAGGCTCTCTATCGCCGCCGCTATAGATCCTTACTCCGCGCCATGATCTATACATGGTGTATGACATACGGAGTGGCATACTAGTAGGTAACTTGGGTTAACACACATTCTACAATGTGTGTAAATATTAGGTGTGGATTACTATAGCAAAACCGACGAGGTGGGAAATGAAGGAAAGGATGAAATCGGCAGAATTGGGTGCTCCGCCGAATCACGTTTACAATAGTTATGGCAAATCTAGTATGTCAACGGTATTGGGTGGAATTACAATCTGATTTTGAGGGTAGGATGACGAATGCGCATGGATTAATGGAAATGGAGTAATGGGTGATAGCAACTGGAAATGCCGGCATATACTGCTCCTGAGTCAATGCTACTTCAATCTTAAATCTTAATAGACATTGCAACTACAGATTTTTTATATAGGCTCTCAATTCATTATTATGTGTAAATATGAATGCAAACGATTCTGGAAACGACAATCCTGTATCTTCGCATTACTGCGTGAATGTCACTCTTCAATCTCCCGAGTTTTAGACTCCCTATCGCGTTTTTCATCTCGTTCAATCAATCCATCTCGAATATGGAGCACACGCCTCGCGTGTTGGGCGAGCTCTAGTTCGTGTGTTACCATGATAATCGTGTTCCCTTTTTGATTGAGCCGGTGGAAAATAGCCATGATTTCGGCGCCCGATGTGGTGTCGAGATTTCCCGTGGGCTCATCAGCGAAGATGATTGACGGGTCCGTTACAAGCGCGCGTGCGATTGCCACGCGTTGAATCTGTCCACCGGATAGTTCCGTTGATTTGTGCCGCACACGATCTGCCAATCCAACAGCCTCAAGTGATTCAAAGGCGCGACGTTTGCGCGCTTTGCGCCCAACACCGGCATAAATGAGTGGTAACTCAACGTTATGTTGGGCACTTGTGCGCGGCAGCAGGTTGAAAGTCTGAAATACAAATCCAATCTTCCGATTGCGAATCTCGGCGAGCCGGTTGTCGGGCAACTGTCCGACCTCCTCTCCTTCAAGGTAGTATTCGCCTTCGGTCGGTTGTGCAAGGCAACCGAGAATATCCATCATCGTGGACTTACCTGATCCCGAGGGACCCATTATGGCAATGAATTCGCCGGATTCAGCGGTGAATGTCACACCTCTGAGAGCATTCACCTTAACATCACCCATCTGATAAACTTTTGTGAGGTTACGAACATCTATGAGCACGATAACACCTCTCCTGTCGACGTGACAAGCTACTTCTCATCCTGCCGCGTGAGCTGCTCCATTGAAGGGACGAACACCCGATCACCCGCAGCCACGCCAGCAAGAATCTCAAAATGGTTATTGTTGCGCTTTCCAACTTCTATTCTAGTCTTTACGCCCTTCATCTCTTTATCCTTACCTTTTTTCTGTTTAGACTTTTTGGCTTCAGTATCAAGCTGTACAAAATGCTGCTTGGTACTACCAATCTCCGCCTGTACTCGCGAGATTCGATTCGTGTCCGAAATTAGAATGCTAATTTCGGTTGGTCCCGTTCGTAGTCCACGAGGAGTGCCATCGAGTAGAATCTCCACGTTTCCGCGCGGAGCGTCCGTTCGGATCTTGCCAACTTTGCCGGCAAACTCTTTGCCGATTAAGTTTTGGATTTTGAGTTCTTGATTTGGTCGAAGGCGTCTCAGGTCGCGTCCCGTCAGCGTTGCCTTGACGGTTAAAACCTCTGGATTGATCACAGCTTCGATGGGCAGTTGGAGAACATCACTCCGTTTGAAGACGATGATATCTACATCTGCCGACATGCCGGGAAGAAGCTGAGATGTTGCTTCAAGGATTTCGACATCAACCTCGAAAGTGATGACTGTGTTTTGCACGCCCTGTTGAGGGACGATAGCTCCTGGCGATATTTCGCTAACACGCCCTTTGAAGACTCGGTCATTGTAAGTTTCAACTCGAATTTCTGCCTCTTGTCCAACCTCAATCTTCGAGATTTCGACTTCGTTAATCCGCGTCTTGACAATCATTTTGGACAGATCTGCGATTGTCATAAGGGCTTCACCGCGTGAAAACGCGGAACGGCCTGAAGTGACAATCTCACCCTTCTCAAAGACAAGCCGCGTGATGGTGCCAGAAATTGGTGCTGTGACGATAGTCCAATCATACCGCTTCTGTTGTGCGGAGAGGGCACTCTCGGCTTCAAGCAAGGCGGCTTGCGCACTCACCTTCGAGTGAATCGTGAGTTCTTTCTCCGAATCGTCAGTTTCTAGCATTTTCTGAAGCCGTGTGCGGGCATTCTCCAGTTCTGCGATATGCTCTTTTTTTTGCGCCGCCCTTGATTCTTTTATAGTGACAAGCCCCTGTTCATTAAGTTTCAGGGTTGCTTTGCGGCTCTTAATTGCCTCCTCTCTCGCCTCAATATTCTGTTTCTGGGATTCAATGGATTGCAGTTGCGTTTCAACATCTTTCTTTGCTGTTTCGTATTCGAATAGGGCATTGGCATGACGCGTTTCAGCTTCCTCCAACGTTCGTCTCGACACCAACTGTTTTTCAAAAAGTTCCTGGTTGCGCTTGTATTCTGCTTGAGCGGTTTCAAGCTTAATCCTCGCCGACTCAGAGGCGGCTTGCGCGCGTTGATGGGCAAGTTGTGCCTGCTCCAACGCAATCTTAGCCTGGCGCAGCGCGATATCGTCTTGCTCAAGAGAGTTTCGCGTTGTCGAGATGCGCGTTTCGGCTTCGGTGATTCGTTGGCGAGTAGTCGCTTCCAGCGATTCTAGCCGCCCTTCCGCTATTTTTACGGAATTCTCGGCTTGGGCGATTTCACTCGCCTGCTTTTTTTTTGTTAGCTCAATCTGAAGTTCTGCCTGTTTGTGTTGTGCTCTCCGTGCATCGCGGTATGCTTTAGCCTGGTTCCGCTGTTCAAGGATTTGCTCATCGTCAATTTTGAGCAAATCCTGCCCTCCTTCAACGAAGTCACCTTCCTTCACAAAAATCTGCTCAATCTCTCCTTCGACGTTTGAGCGTACCTCTACGGAAAGTAAGGCCTCAAGATTGCCCGTCTCGCGCAACTTGACGACAAACTCGCCACGCCGGACGACTTCCATTTTGTCTTCGTCGTCAGCCTTCTTCCCGTTGATTTTTTTGACGAAAATCACAACAGCGACAGCCAAGAGAACGGCTATTGTGGGTATAACGAGGTACTTCCTATTGTATCTCAATTTAGTGTGCCTATTGCACGCTGCAACGCACTCCGCGCAATCTTGTAATCATAAAATGACCGAACCTGATTGGTCAGCGCCTGCGCATAGTTCGTTTGTGAGTCGAGTAACTCTAGTAGAAACGCAAGCTCCTGTTGAAATCGCCCGCGAATCACCTCAAGACTCAATTCAGCGTTTCTGACTTGAGTACCGGAAATATCTAGCGCCCGTTCTGCTCGCTTGAGGTTAAGGAATGCTTGCCGGGTTTCCAGTGCGATAGAGCGTTCCAAATCCTGAGCGTCCTCACGTGTTTGATTGAGAAGCAAGTCAACTTCCTGAACACGCCGCTTGGTAACTCCCCCATCGAAGATAGGGAAATTCAACCGTGTCGTAAAGTCCCAACTTCGGAACTGATTAAAATCCTCACGTTCGTGGAGGTAATCATCAAGGTTTACGGCGTAGTTGAAGTCTGCGTCAAGTTGTGGCAATCGCGCCAACTTTGCGAGTTTCATATCTGCTTCACGCTGGGCAAGGAGGGAGTTAAGTTCTTTGAACTCCGGACGGTTCTCATATGCCAGCTGGATGGCTTCTTCGACCGCCATTTCCGTGACCTCAATTTCGCCGCGATCGCGATATTGTGCATAATCAGCGTCTTCGGCAACAATGACTACAGTGCCCGGTTTCATGCCCATTAACCGTGGCAAAGTCGCCATGGCGATTTTGAGATCGTTCTCGTTGCTCAAGAGACTCAATTCATCATTCGCTTCTCGTACTTGGGAAGTGGCAATATCAGCGGGAATCAGATTGCCGACTTGAACATGAACTTTCGTTGCCGCAGTGTTTTCTTGCGATCTTGCCAAAATTTCCTTACTTACCTTGACAAGCTCCTGCGTTTTCAGCACATCGTAATAGGCTTGTGTGATTTGAAAAATGAGGCCCTGCTTAATCCGCTCGTTTCGATTTTCAGTCGCATTGCGTGTCTCTTTTGCCTGCGAGTAGGTTGCCCTTCTCTGGCCGTGATCCCACAGTGTATATCTTCCCGTAACATCAAGATCGTAATTTGCGCGTTTGAATCCGAAATCAGCCCTATCGGAAATTTCATATCGCCCACCGAGCAAAACATCGGGCAGAAATTGTGCTCGCGCATTTTTGACTCGGAGGTCTTGAATGGCAAAATCAAGTCGTGCATTACGCATATCGGACGACTTCTCCAGTGCAAGTTTGATGCACTGTTCAAGTGTGAGAGGTCTGGAAAAGTCGACTCCAATATCAGGCTCCTCTGCGTCCGTACATCGGATTGAAAGAATCAGCACGATTGCCAGCGCGAACCACGTTCTCCGTCTAATCATTAGCATCTCCTTGAGTATGTTGACCTGCTTCATAATCCATTTAACCGTGTTTTTTGACGGAAGTTAGAATTGAAAGTTTAGCGGTAGCCAAGACTGTAGGTCTTGGTCGTCTCGGAGAAGCTTCAGGAACGCGGTCAAGCATCAGTCCGCCGTTGACTATTCTGTCTCAAACGGGCGCGGTATTGGGCGGAAACAGGTTATGAACGTCATCCCATCTCCAACCCGCCTGTAACACTGATTGCCAATCCTGTGAGATAGCCCGACTCAGACGAAGCGAGAAATGCCGCGGTTCTAGCAACATCGGCACCTTGAGCGATTCGGCCTAACGGAACGTCTGAAGCCACCTTGTCAAGCATTATTTTTCGTTTTTCCACTGCGGATGAGGTTCCGGGTACTATAGCAGTAGCAATGGTATCGATTCGCTCCGTATCCACCATACCCGGGCAGAGTGCGTTCACGTTAATGTGGTGAGTTGCCAATTCCATTGCGAGCGATTGCGTGAAGCCGATAATTGCAAACTTGGAAGCACAGTAGGCAGCGTGCCGTGCTTCGCCACGTTTTCCTAACCTAGACGACATGTTGATGATTTTGCCGCCTTCACCACGGTCAATCATGTGCTGGGCAATTGCTCTGCAACAGAGAAAGGTTCCCTTTACGTTGACGTGCTGGACTCTATCCCAAATTGCCTCATCTAGTTCGGTGACGGGAACGCGGTCTGGTCCCGCGGGCGCCCCAGCATTGTTTACTAGAATGTCAATTCGCCCAAACTCCTCAATCCCCTTCCGAGCCATGTTCTCGACTTGGTCTGCATGGGAAACGTCGGCGGCAATTCCGATCGACCGGCGTCCCAGTGCACGGATTTCAGTGACAACCTGCGGCAAACCGCCCCAGTCCGAATTTCTGTCGGAGTGCGGCGAGTGTGTAACGTCGTTGACAACGACATCAGCACCCTCTTCGGCAATCCGCGTGGCAATGGCGCGCCCTATCCCGTTTTCTCCTCCAACGCCTGTGACGAGCGCTACTTTTCCGCTCAAATTGTACATTTTATGGTTCTATCCGGTGCAAAACTGCGCCTTGCACCGGAAAGGCTCAACCCCCAAATCAAAATCCGTTGTTGGCTGTAGGCTTCGTCCCAACTTTTATGGTGCCTCAGACTGAAGCCTAAGGCACATGATGTTAGATTCGGGACGGATGCACAGTAATCCGTGCTGAGAAATCGGCAGTGTTTAAAGGGAATGCGGTTGACTGTAATATGTTTGTAGGGTATCATATTGCCCAGCTTTTGGCAATATTCAAGTAGGTAAATTCTGTTCTACGCGTTTTTCGTGATGAGCAGGCGCAAGAGAAACGTTGTTTTAAGTGGTATGAAAACGGATTATCAGTTAGAAGGAGAGAAATTATGGCTGGGAATGTTTTCGAAGTTACCGATGAGACTTTTGAAGGAAGCGTTATTAGCTCGGATACGCCAACAGTCGTTGATTTTTGGGCAGAATGGTGCGGTCCGTGCAAGATGATTGCTCCAATTTTACAAGAACTCGCTGATGAGAACGTTGGGAAATTCGCCGTGGGAAAGTTGGATGTGGATAACAACCGTGAAACAGCGATGAAATACGGTATCCGGAGCATCCCTACTCTGCTCGTTTTCAAGGATGGGGAAGTAGCGGAGCAGATTGTTGGTGTCATGCCGAAGGACGCTTTGCAGCAAAAAATCCTAGGAGCACTATAGGGCGTGTCGAAACGTACGACGAGGGTCTTGATGTTGAGAGGTCTATCTGGGGTACCAATGGACGACCAAGCTCCTGAACGCGCGGAACGACATGGTACAATTGTTTGGCTTTCACATGTAATGGATTACGTGTAGATCCTTTATGATTTGGGAATCACTCTATAACGCTATTGGCGTTCCCGCGCTATTCGTTGGTTTCCACGCCGCAGCCAAATTCGACTGTAAGGTTCGAGAGGGCATCGTCGGCAGGCGTAACGTTCTAGGCAAGTTGCAAAGCCAGTTGAAATTAGCACGACAATCAAATCGGACTGTCTGGTTTCATTTCACTTCGGTCGGAGAGTTTGAACAAGCAAAGCCTTTGATTGAGGCGATTAGAGACGATTCCCGCATCGTATTGACTTACTTCTCGCCTTCCGTTCAACCTAACGTCGCGCGATATTCCCACTGCGACGCATCGGGTTACCTACCGCTTGACACGCGCCGCAATGCGAGAGCGCTACTTCAGATCATCAAGCCATCACTTCTAGTCTTTTCAAAGTTTGATATTTGGCCCAATCTAGTGTGGTCAGCCGCTCATCAGAGGGTACCAATCATTCTTATTGCCGGGACACTGCACTCAAAGTCAAAGCGAACGTCATTCCTTGCACGTCGGTTTTTCAAAAGCATACATCGTCAGGTTACCTTACACTGCGCCATTTCAGAACTAGATACGGAACGTTTTCGTCAGATCTGCCCGCCTGATGCGCGCATTGAGGTAACCGGCGACACACGTTTCGATAGGGTTTACCAACGAGCAATGACCGTTGAGGCTGATACCGAATTTTTTCCGGGACAGTCGACGTTAAGCCGTCAGGTTTTGATCGCTGGGAGCACCTACTCAGAGGATGAGCGGGTCCTATTAGACACTTACAAACTTCTCCAACAGAACGCCTCTGAAACCCTACCCCACCTCATCCTCGTTCCGCACGAGCCGACGAATGAACGTGTCCACCAGATTCGCGAAAACTTAAATCTACGAGGGTTTTCACATTCCTGTTTTTCCGAATTAACGGAAGGAGTTAATCTGCGGGACACTGACGTGATTATAATCGACACTATCGGCTTGCTCGCGAAACTCTATTTGATGGGAGATGTTGCATTTGTGGGTGGAAGTTTTCACGGCAGCGTTCACAACGTGATGGAGCCAGCGGCAATGGCGAAACCTGTTCTATTCGGTCCGACCGTTCACAACGCTTACGAAGCACACGTACTACAGAACGCAGGTGCAGCGCGATTAGTCAATAATGCCGCCGAGATGGCATCTGTGCTCCGCCACTGGCTCAATGACCCAAAGGAGCGCATTCGTAGGGGAGCAATTGCCAAGCGAGTCATTGAGGAGAATCTAGGGGCTGCAGAACGAACGCTAACTCACCTGCGCGCCTATTTGAGGTAAGACGGGCGTTAAAATCCTCTAATTGCGCTACTATAAACCCCACATTTTGAAGTATACGAATTTTGGATTAGTTTTCGTTGCTATTTGCTTCGACATATTTGTACCGCCACATAAGTAAGAGACTGCTCGATCGGAGGAGACAATTTCTTGACGGTGAGTCGTACTTCATCGACCGCGAAACGATTCAGAATCTTTGACGCAGCCCTTTCAGCCAAGGCTTCAATTAGATGGAAAGACTCTACGGTGCCAGTTTCAACAATTAGGTCAACAACCTCGGCATAATCAACGGTTTGTCCGAGGTCATCCGTACAGCCAGCAGCGGCCAAACTGCATATCAACTCGGCATCAACCTCATATTTCTGACCCACCTGCCGTTCGGACTCAGAAGTGCCATGGTAACCGTGAAATCGAATACCTTTGAGGATGATTTTGTCCCTCACAGACAGCATACTTGACCTATGGTGGAAGTTCGACCCTATTCATTTCCCTGTTTTAGAAACGGCGTGAGCAGATCAATGGGAATCGGAAACACTAGGGTTGAATTCTTTTCTGCAGAAACTTCAACCAGCGCCTGTAGGAATCGCAACTGGATTGCGGTGGGCGTTGTACTCAACATCTTCGCCGCCTCCGTCAATGCGTGGGAAGACTCTAATTCACCTTCCGCGTGAGTGACCTTGGCGCGTCGTTCTCTTTCCGCCTCCGCCTGCTTTGCCATTGCTCGCTGCATCTCTGAAGGCAAGTCAACATGCTTAATCTCCATGGCAAATACTTTGACGCCCCACGGTTCACAGTGTCCCCCAATAATTGTTTGAAGGTCTTGATTCAGCTTTTCACGCTCTGATAGAAGGTCATCAAGCTCAGCCCTGCCGAGCACGCTCCGCAGTGTCGTCTGTGCGACCTGCGCGATGGCGAACCCGAAGTCCTCCACTTCAACGACGGCTTTATCCGCATCGACAACGCGAAAAGAGAGCACTGCATTCACACTCACTGAGACGTTGTCTTTCGTGATTACATCTTGAGGGGTGACATCCTGCACAATCACCCGAAGGCTAACTTTCTGCATGCGCTCAATCCAGAATGGAATCAACCAGACCCAGCCGGGACCTCTTGTTCCGCGAAGTCGCCCAAGCCGAAAAACAACAGCTCGTTCATATTCTTTTAGAATGCGAAATGAGGTCGTTAAGGCTATTATGATAACAATCCCGCCAATCATGTGGGGAATTCCAATTTCTGTCATTCAGTTGCCTCCCTTATATTCTTACGATGTCTTGATACACTCTTACTAGATCCAACGATCTGATTAAGTAACACTCAGGCTTCAGTAAACGCCTCTGCTTTCAAATGTACTTGTGAATACAGTCAAATACAGCCCTATTCCCTTCCGTAACGCCAAAACGTTATGTTAGCATATCCAAATTGCTGCGTCAATGAAATTGATGCGTGTAGGCAGAGCAATCACATCCGATCGCAGATCCTCTACAGGAACAGAGATAATATGTCCGCTAAGGAATAGCGCAGGGACGGGGTTCGGGGCGAAAAACCGTAACACCATCAATGGAGTTCAGATGCGATTCCCCTCTGCGTGGAGGAGACATTGAGGCGAGATGTATCAGTGCAAGCGAAGAAATATAGATGAACTTCTTGGTGACGTATGGATATCCTGCTCAATTAAAGCCTTGAAAATGGGTGGGAAAACACGTTGCCTGGGGACTCGATTCTTGATGTAATCTCGTCTTTAGCTGGCCATGAGTCGGTAACACACAACATTAACTATCGTTCTCGGACAGTCTCCTCCTTGGGCGTCGCGGGCTCTGTTTCCTTTCTTGGACTCGGTATTCCCCTGATTGCAGCCCATGATGTTGTGACAACGCGTGCGTTCTGCCTCACGGACTTGGTGGGCGCCACGACGTGCCTTGAATCATCTGGTTCACTGAAAAATGTGAGTTTTACCAGAAAAACCGTCAGCATTAGGTAGAATATCATCGCTGTACAGTTGACAAGAGCCGGATGAGGGTTGAGTTTCAAAGCAAGAAGAAGTCGGGCAAATGGATTGGCAAAGAAGGCGAGCCGACTACGATGATGCTCCTTGGTAATCTGTTTTTGAATGCGGACGGCAAGATCTGGCGGCGGTGCAGGCTCGGGAAGGCTTTCAAGAACCGCCGCTGCGTGCAACATCTCCTCATATTCTGCCTCACACTTTGGACAATTTTCGAGGTGTCGTTTCAGTTCAGCATTTTCTTGCAGTTGGAGTTCTGAACTCAAGCGATGCACATTGACATTTGTCATGAAGTCTTCGCAATTCAAGATAGTACCCCCTTTCTTTACATCACTGCCTCTATAGATCCTTGAGCATAGATTTGAGGTTTCTTATTGCCGTATTCAGACGTGAAGCCACTGTGCCTTCTGAACAATCTAATACTAGCGCAATCTCGCGGTATTTCAGATGTTGTGTGTAAAATAGAGTAACCACTGCTCTCTGTTTGGGCGGCAACTGGTCGATTGCTGCCTGTATTAAACCGTCTCGCTCGATTTTCAATGCCATCCGCTCCGGAAAATCCGCGTCGCCCCGACGCTCCTGTTCTTGCAAACTGTTGGAGTAAGATGTCAGCGTGCGGCCCCGCGAGTCAGACTTACGAATGTGCTGTTGGCATGTATTGATTGCCACCCGATATAACCAAGTTGAAAACTTCGATTGAAACTGGAAGGATTGAAGTGACTTATAAGCTTCCAAGAACGTCTCTTGGGTTGCGTCGGACGCATCGTCGGGATTACCAAGCATGCGGCAAGCGAGACCATAAATCTTGGCATAGTGACGTTGCACAAGTTCGTTGAATGCACTCCCATCACCTTCAACCGTTTTGTGAACGTAAACATCATCAGGAATCATAAGGTAGACCAAAGAAAAAGGAACTCAACGACCACTAAAACTTTAGTGGATTTTCAGAATCTGTTTCTTCATGAACAGGACGTTTATTTTGTCATAGAACTGATTCTTGATTGATTAAAAACATAGCTGGTGCTTGCGAAACTTCGCAATCTTTGCTAGAATACCAATGACGGCTATGGCGGGCGTCTTGCCGCCGACAGGTTTGCAAAATACGTGATGCATTCGGTTTCGTACTTTGAAGACCACGTCGTGCATCACGTAAACAAAGATGGCCGCCTACAGTTGAATCTTTTCAATCATCCATTGCAGCACTATTGGCATTACATGCACGGAGTCCGCCGGTGTGATTGAAGTCCAGAATTTGTCCAAATCAGTCGAAGGAAACGCGATTTTAACCGACCTCTCGTTCCGTGTGGATTCGGGCGATTGCCTTGCGATACTAGGTGTAAACGGCTCGGGCAAAACCCTATTGCTCAGAATTTTGGCTACCTTGACGAAACCGACTAGCGGCTCAGTCAGTATTGCCGGACGGGATGCTTTTACGAATCTACAGGAAGTGCGACCACTCATCGGCTATATGCCAGAGACATTTGACGGTTATCCACACCTCTCAATAGCTGAATACCTTGAGTTTTTCGCTGCGGCGTACAAATTGGACAAAAGCGGACGTGCCACCGCAATCGAAGACGTACTGAATCTGATGGACATCGCTGCGATATCTAGTCGGAAGATAGCAGCTCTTTCTCAGGGCGAGAAACGCCGGCTTTGCCTTGCCAAAACGTTTCTACATGACCCTGAAATCTGGCTGTTTGATGAGCCGTTTTCAGGACTGGACGTGCGTGGACAGATTGAGTTGAGTACGTTGATTCAGGAGCTTGCGGCAATGGAAAAGACGATTGTGACTGCAACGAATCGACCAGGGGAAGTAGCTCCTATTTGCAATCGCGTCATGATTGTGGCGGAAGGTGGCTTGGCGTTTTCCGGCAGTATGGCAGAAGTTGAGACGAACTTGGAAGATTTGTATCTACAAGTCACAACTCCCGACAGAACTAATGAAGGTAGTGATGAGCCGGATACGCCACTTGAGCCATCGAACGGTGAATCTGCTTAGAAAATGGCGGCATTGGCTGCTGCGTTTGTTTGATTTTCTTTTTTCGTAAGTGTTTAGTGGCTAGTGATTAGTGGTCAGTAAAACCCTTGGAGCCATAGGACAGGCAATGAATTGCCCTACGACAAACCGGAAAAATGGGCATCCCCACGAGGAGCGCCTAGAAAATGGCAAAAAAGACCGTCTAGATTCATAGCACTCGACCCCAGAAATCAAGGAACTAAACAATTACCTTTTTTCTATCCCGCAGTCGTAATTAGAAACATTCCAAACACCATCAGGATCGCACCGGCTAACCGTAGTTTTAAGCCGGACTCCTTCAACCTGTAACCGCCGAGTAGGACGGCAAAGATGACAGAGCATTGCCGAAGCGCAACGATATAGCTGACCTTTTCGGTCATCAGAAGATAAAGAATCAGTATGTACGATACCATCGCCAACGTAGCCGCCGTAATCACTTGCTTCCACTCTCGTCGTCCAATTTCGGCAATCTGTCTCCATCGGAACTGACGAAAAATGTAGGCATTGTACAACACCAGCGCAATGCATCCTTCGGCGAGATAATAGGTCATCGCACTCCAAATAGCGGATTCAACGGAATATGCGTGAAATACCGCCATTCCCTGCTTATCAATTAAAGAATAGGCTACAACCGTGCCAAGCGTCGAAAACGCCCAGATTGAATCCGGCTTTTGCGCATATCGGAGAATTGATTTGAACATGATTTCGTTTCCCCGTTGCTGGAAAAGATAGATTGCCAACACCACACAGAGGATACCGGCGAGTCCTTGTGTAGAGATTGATTCGCCCAAGAAGAGCATAGCAAAGAGAGGAACAAATGCGGGTGCTGAGCGCGCGATTGGATAAACGAACGAGATTTCACCCAGCATGTAGGCGCGGCTCAAGGAGAACCAATAGCCGAAGTGGACTAGACCGGAGGTAATGACCCATACCCAAGCTTGTGCGGGTATACTGGGTGACCGAATCGCGAACGCTGCGAGAGTCAGACAGAGCGTGAAAATACCAACCCAGAAGAAGAAAATCTGGGTAGATTCACTTGATTTAGCATAGAAATTCCATAGCGCATGAAGAAAGGCGGAGACAAGAACTAGGCTGATGATTGAAACTGTCATAGGTGTCCTCTGAGTTCATTCGACGCGATTCTACACGACTGCGAGATTCTTGTCAACGCTGCTGATGTCTCGAACCGGGGCATCGCATATAATGGTAGGGGGCGACCCCTGTGCCGTCCCGTGATTGTAACGGACAATCATAACTGCTCCGACTAGACAGCGTGCAATCTTCAAAGACCAGCTAAGGGAAGTGTTCGTTACAAAAGGGGCAACACGGCGGGAGTTTCCCTTTGCGATTGCCAAATCATGATGAAATTCATGCACCATCTTGTAGGGTGGGCATTGCCCACCAGCCTTTGAAAGCGCCAGCAGCGCGACAGGTGTATAGAACTGTGGATTCACCGCATATACCCCGAATCGGTTAATATTGCGCTTGTCTTCTGGGCAACAATCGCTTATAATGTGGATAAATTGTGTTTGTGGATTTAACATAGCTTTCTTAGTTTTTGACGAGGAAATCCTATGATTGCCATTGACTTTACTGAAGAAGACATTGAAGCGCTTGATTATGAACGTTATCACCATCCTCATCCGAAGGTGCAGCGAAAGATGGAGGCGCTTTGGCTCAAACACCAAGGCTTACCGCATAGTCAAATCACTCGTTTAGCCGGTATTTCGCCTAACACGTTGCGGGCTTACCTGCGCCACTACCAAACTGGCGGCATTGACGCACTCAAACAGCTCAATTACTGCCCACAGGAAAGTGAGCTGTTGGCTCATCAGACCTCAATTGAAGACTATTTTCGGACAAATCCAGCAGCTACTATTAAAGAAGCAGCGGCAAAAATCTACGAACTCACCGGTATTCAACGCAGTGAAAGTCGTGTGCGTGTGTTTTTCAAAAACATAGGCATTGAGTACCGGAAAGTGGGGCATATACCAGCCGAAGCCGATGTCGAGGCACAGGAGGACTTTAAAAAAAAGAGTTGCAACCGCGTCTGGACCAAGCTGCTGCTGGTCTGAGAACCGTCTTTTTCGTTGATGCCGCCCATTTTGTCTTAGCTCCCTTTTTAGGATTTCTCTGGTCGTTCACTCGTGTGTTCATCAAAGCCCCCGCCGGCAGAAAGCGATTTAACGTTTTGGGTGCCTTGAATGCCGTGACACACGAACTGATAGCGGTACAAAACGATACTTACATCAATGCGCAAACCGTCTGTGATTTGTTAGTGCGTATTGCAAAGTCGGCAGGTGAGATGCCGATTACATTGGTTTTAGATAATGCCAGATATCAAAAGTGCCCAATCGTCCGGGAGTTAGCTGAGAAACTCACTATTGAGTTGCTTTATCTTCCACCATATTCTCCCAACTTAAATCTGATTGAACGGCTCTGGAAATTCGTCAAGAAAAAATGCCTTTACTCAAAGTATTATGCCGAATTTTCCGATTTCAAGCGTGCGATTACCGATTGCCTCAATCAGACTCACACCACCTACAAATCGGAATTGGCAACTTTACTTACGCTACGTTTTCAGACTGTTCAAAAAACGCAACTTCCGGCAGCGTGAAGTATACCAAAGCCCCAGAGGGGCGACAGCGTATAGGAACTCTAGTGACCGAAAATGGCTTTTCTTCCTATCATTCAAAATCATGATGGAATTCATGCACCATCTTGTAAGGTGGGCATTGCCCACCAGCCTTTAAAAGCACCAGCAGCGCGATAGGTGTATAGAACTGTGGATTCACCGCATACCAAAGCCCCAGAGGGGCGACAGCGTATAGGAACTCTAGTGACCGAAAATGGCTTTTCTTCCTATCATTCAAAATCATGATGGAATTCATGCACCATCTTGTAGGGTGGGCATTGCCCACCAGCCTTTGAAAGCACCAGCAGCGCGATAGGTGTATAGAACTGTGGATTCACCGCATACCAAAGCCCCAGAGGGGCGACAGCCTATAGGAACTCTAGTGACCGAAAATGGCAATTCTTCCTATCATTCAAAATCATGATGGAATTCATGCACCATCTTGTAAGGTGGGCATTGCCCACCAGCCTTTGAAAGCACCAGCAGCGCGATAGGTGTATAGAACTGTGGATTCACCGCATACCAAAGCCCCAGAGGGGCGACAGCGTATAGGAACTCTAGTGACCGAAAATGGCTTTTCTTCCTATCATTCAAAATCATGATGGAATTCATGCACCATCTTGTAGGGTGGGCATTGCCCACCAGCCTTTGAAAGCACCAGCAGCGCGATAGGTGTATAGAACTGTGGATTCACCGCATACCAAAGCCCCAGAGGGGCGACAGCGTATAGGAACTCTAGTGACCGAAAATGGCAATTCTTCCTATCATTCAAACAGGTTCTAAACAGTTACCAAAAATCTATGCACAAAATATAACATGAACTCCCTTTCATCCGTATCCACTCCATCCGCTATCAGTGCCACACACACAAACACTACCGCACTGATGGCTGGCGCCGCCGAGAACGCAATCACCCCTACGACAGAGCTTGAGGTTTACGAAGACTTGTATGCGCGCGCATTGGTATTGGTCGATTGCTCCGAAATCCAAACGCAAGAGCAGGACGCACAGTACTTGGTCATTATTTCACTGGATCAATTTGGTTGTGCCTACTATGAAATCGTTTTGAGAGCGATTAGCAGGGCGACGGGAATACCCACGAACCGTATATTCCTCAACTACAGCCATTCCCACAATGCACTGGGACCGATCGGCGAATGGAAGGAGGAAGAGCAACCTTCAACAGCAGAACTTGACATACCTTATAAGGAATGGTTAGGCGATGACATCGACAAGCTGGGCGCTTGGGACAGGTGGCTGGTTGGACACATTGCCGAGGCGGCAAAGCGCGCAGTCGCGGTAGTACAACCGGCGACACTGCATGTGGGTCGGGCTCCAGCGCAGATCGGGTATAACCGTCGTGAGATGCGAGCGGATGGCCGTATCCGGCAAGGTGTCAATCTTGACGGCGCGGTGGTACCGTGGGTAGACGTAATCGGCGTGTTCGGGGAAGACGAAAAGCGAATTGCCGCGATGTTCTCACATGCAGCCCATCCGGTAATTGTCCACTACGATTGGAAGAATGGCATTCACTCTGTGCTTGGTCCTGACTATCCCGGTTATGCGGTGAACCATTTAAAGAATCTGCTTTCGGCAGAAGACCAACCGCATGGGGTTTTGATGTTCGCCCAAGCCTGCGGCGGAAATGTCAACGGTTATCCCCGCGCGAGCGGAGATCGGAACGCATGCGACGCCGCAGGGCTCTCTCTGGCTTTTTCCACCAAGCGCGCTTTGGACGATTCGACCAAAGTCACCCCTACACCGATTAGACATCATTCTTTAACCTTGACTTTGCCGCGTCGGCTACCGACCGTCGCAGAATGTAGAGCATGGCTCAAAGATCCCATCCTGCGTGATTCTTCGGGGCCCAACTATGGGACGGGGAATATCGAACATCTTTTGGCAATGGCAGAGCGTGGTGAACGGGAATACCTAGATTTGTCTATGCAGGCTTTCGCTATTGGCCCAGATCTGTGTATACTCCTTCTGCCCGGCGAGATGTTCTGTGAATACCAGTTGTATGCGGAAGACCTATCACCGTTTGCCCATACAGTGGTCCTCAGCTATATTAATTTTAGCGTTAGTTACGTCGGTACTAGGAAAGACTACGAACTTCCGGGACTGACAGGTGGTCACGGGATTGCCCCTCACACGAATACGCCATTGGATCCGTCGGTCGAGGAAACAATTAAGGAAGGCATCAGGCAGATTTTAACCGAATTGAAAGTGAAGCATGGGTAGAATGGATGCCGAGTGTGAATTTTATGGTACGCAAATAACGTTGATTTCGACGGATTTGCTATTTATACCATTTCGCTTGAATAATAGTGCATATGATGTCTTTGCTATATCGTTCATTTACTCCGTAGGCGGGGATCAAACGAGTGAATAACGAGTGCGATAGAAATCCCCTTGCCCCGCCGACTTTTTGCGGAGACAAGACTTCCTGTTCCGTTCCACGTAAGTTTCTTTACCTGATTCACGCAATCAATGCACAAACATTTTAGAGAAATGGTATTAATTTGTGCCGATCGGTGACATCCTTGTCCCATGCTTGCCGGTTGGTCGGAGCATGACCAGTACCGTTTGCCGAATATGCCAACTGATAGCGAAGAGAGGAGTGCGAACATGAGCGAAACTCCGGTTCAACTTCACTACACAACCATTACCGAAATTGCTGAACTCATAAAGTCGAAACAGTTGTCGCCCGTAGAGATTACAGCAGATCTGCTTGAACGGATTGACCAACTCGACCCCCGTCTTAAAAGCTATGCCACTATCATGCGAGTCGATGCAATCGCTGCCGCCAAAAAATCAGAGGCAGAAATAGCGTCAGGTGTGTATCGCGGACCAATCCACGGCGTTCCTATTGCAGTCAAGGATCTGTGCTTCACGATGGGTGTGCGCACAATGGGCGGCGCGAGGGCACTCGTCAATCATATTCCCAATTTCGATGCGACAGTCGTCACAAGGCTGAAGTCGGCCGGGGCTGTGCTGCTTGGCAAGCTCAATCTTACTGAAGGCGCAATGGGCGGCTACAATCCCGAGTTCGATATTCCTCTCAATCCGTGGAACCCAGAACGATGGTCGGGCGCTTCATCAAGCGGCTCCGGCGTTGCGACGGCTGCCGGGCTTTGCTATGGCTCCCTCGGCAGTGACACTGGTGGTTCAATTCGCTTTCCCGCTGCATCATGTGGGACAGTGGGTTTGAAACCTTCGTGGGGTCGAGTTAGCCGTTACGGTGTGTTGCCGCTCGCCGAATCGCTGGATCATGTCGGCCCCCTGACGCGAAGTGTTGTTGACGCAGGCATTATGCTTGAGGCTATCGCGGGACTCGACCCCAACGACCCGACTTCTCTACCCGGCCCCGTACCAAAGATGCCGGAAGATATAGATAAAGGCGTCAAAGGGATTCGAATCGGTTTCGATTCAGATTACGCCAGCAAAGATGTTGACTCCGAACTTGCGGAGGCGGTGGCAACTGGCGTGAAAGTTCTGGAAGATCTTGGTGCTGAAATCATTGGGGTGCAACTCCCCGATATGGACGAGTACGTTGCTGCGTGGGGAACGCTGTGCTCAGCGGAGGCGGTCGCGGCGCATGAGGCAACCTACCCATCCAACAGAGGAGATTATGGCGCCTGGTTTCGGGATTGGCTTGACATGGGCGCGAAAGTAACCGGGGCAGAGTATGCCAAAGCCAACACGCTGCGCGCTGCCTGTACAGGTCTTCTACGACGGGTATTTCAGGAGATTGATTTGCTTGCTTGCCCATCAATGCTAGGCCCAGCGTATCAAGTCACGCCAGAGGAGTTATACGGTCGCATGCCGGAACGACGTGAACCGACGGGCCAACGGTTTACCGTGCCGTTCGACTACAACGGTGCTCCAACGCTATCGCTGCCGTGTGGAATGCACAGTAAGGGCTTACCGTTAAGTATCCAATTCGTCGGTCATCATCTGTCTGAACCTTTATTGTGTCAAGTTGGCCACACATACGAGAAAGCAACCGAGTGGCATAGTCTTCATCCAGATATTTGAAATCCTGTTCTCACCGCGGGTGCTATTCCGACGCAAAAATCTGCGTTTACCTGCTCATACGATTTCGCTTGAATGATATTGCGTATAATGTTTTTCAATTATACTATTATGAAAAGACCGATATCAACCATTACCCCGCACACCAAACCCCGTAGGCGGGGATCAAGCGAGTGGATAACGATCAACCGACCGGACAGGGAGGGCGATAGAAAATCCCGTGCGATAGAGATCTTTCTTGCCCCGCATTCGTAAGATTTGATTAACGCCATTAATGCACTTCGAATATATAGAAATGGTATTATATCTCAATAATCTCTGTGTGATCTGTTATCGAAAATCAACGTACATGTTAAGCAAGAGAACGTGAAATGAAATCAAAACACGATATCCTGTCCGGTAGCGACATGGTGTCATTCCGATCACAGCTAACCGGTATGGATCAAGGGTCTTTGGCAGAGCTGATGAATAAGTCCGAAGATGATATACGCTATATGGAGAAACTTGGTGATTGCCACCTCAATTCTGACTCATCGGACATGCTGCGACTCGTGTACGACACCTGTCAAGACTATCGGGAGAACGCTAAAGCGGATGTCGTGTTCAACCGATCAAGTTCGGCTTGGACCGAGATCGAGATGGCGGTGCACAGGGAAGCCCAAACGGGATCTTTGAGGCAGGGGTTGCGACTTGGGCGACTACGGCGTTAGCTTTTCGCCGCCCAGAATTTATGGCGCATGAGTTCCATTTTAATTGACTTAGGATAAGATAAAAAGGAGGGGATTATGTCGAAAAAAAAGGAATCTCGTTCGAATAAGGAACACAAACCTAGTATGAATGACGGACAAAGGGTTGCAAACGGGGGAACTCATTTACCAAAACAGAATACCACAACGAAAGGGGGAACGCTAAAGCGAAAATTCTATGAAAAAGAGTTAGCACAACTTCAACTTGAGCTAATCAAGTTGCAAGAGCACATTAAGAACGAGGGGCTAAAAGTTGTCGTGATCTTTGAAGGACGCGACACCGCAGGCAAGGGAGGTACAATCAAGCGCATTACTGAAGCCTTGAATCCACGTATCTGTCGTGTCGTCGCATTAGGGACACCAACAGAGCGCGAGAAAACCCAGTGGTATTTTCAACGGTATGTCGCCCACCTTCCGGCAGCCGGAGAGATGGTACTGTTCGACCGGAGCTGGTACAACCGAGCTGGCGTTGAACGCGTAATGAATTTCTGCACCGATGAAGAATATCAGGAATTTTTGCGTTCGTGTCCAGAGTTTGAACGCATGTTGGTGCGTTCCGGTATTTTTCTGATTAAGTACTGGCTATCGGTAGATGCCGATGAGCAGGCACGTCGCTTTCAGAATCGGATTGAAAATCCAAGCAAGCGGTGGAAAATTAGCGCGATGGACTTGGAAGCGCGCAAGAAATGGGTTGATTATTCAAGAGCGAAAGATGACATGTTCAAGTACACAGATATTAAACAGGCTCCGTGGTTCGTGGTTGAATCTCACGATAAACGTCGAGCAAGGCTGAACTGTATTGCCCACCTGTTGAACCGAATTCCGTACGAGGATTTGCGGCTTGAACCGATAGCACTTCCGCCTCTGCAGTCTGACCAGCATTATATCCGCCCTCCGAGATCCGATCAGACGTATGTACAGGAAATATATTAGCGGTGTGGATTAATCCGAGTGCTTATACGATTTCAAAATCTAAATGTTACAACCGATCCGAGACGCGCAATGAATTGCGCTACTACGAAGCCCCGGTTCTTGTTACTTATGGATTGCGAGTTTGTTGGGACTTACGCAACTCGGATTGTAGGAATCAAGGGAACGGGTAGTGACAGCGATAGAAATCCTACGCAAATCTGCGTTCCCAACTTGCCTGACTCATAAGTAATACCATTTCGTTTGAATTACAGTGCATAGAGTAAAACAATTATTTCGTTAAGACTTACGCGGTTACGCGGTGTAGCACCCGGTAGGAGCGATCTCCGAATCGCGACTTCAATTCACGCCATTTGCTAGTTATGCACTGTCATTTTCGAGAAATGGTATTACTTATGGATTGCGAGTTAGTTGGGACTTACGCAATTCAGATTGTAGGAATCAAGGGAACGGGTAGTGACAGCGATAGAAATCCTACGTAAATCTGCGTTCCCAACTTGCCTGACTCATAAGTAATACCATTTCGTTTGAATTACAGTGCATAGAGTAAAACAATTATTTCGTTAAGACTTACGCGGTTACGCGGTGTAGCACCCGGTAGGAGCGATCTCCGAATCGCGACTTCAATTCACGCCATTTGCTAGTTATGCACTGTCATTTTCGAGAAATGGTATAAGAGACAAAGACGTGGGAGGTAATACGTAGGTAGGGAATAACGAGTACGATAGAGATCCCTCGTTATTCCCTACAAGAGCCATGCAACATGAGATTATCGCAGAAAATCATTATTTCTGCTTTTTGCGTGAGTCCTGTTAGTATTAGAAGTACCGGGGTCAGGGTGGAACTCATTTTGTAGCAACCTGTAGAGATATGGGCTACACTTGGGAAGTTCGAGAGCACGTAGTGCCAGCTCTATTCGTTGAGTACTACGCTAGGTTCAACCGCCTTCAGTTGTACCCAATCTCCGATTTTGTATGGACAACGGTAATCGGTCTGCACGAAGTAGTCTTCGCCTTCAATCTGTACCCGGTAGGTGAGGTCATGTCCCTTGAACTCGCGCTCAATGATTTTGCCTAATTTCGCATTCTTCTCTCCCGCTGTAGCGTGGATCATTTCCAAATGCTCCGGTCTTATTGAGAGCAGTACCCTCCCTTGAGCGTGACAGTCAAGTTTGAATCTCCCCAAACTGGTTTCGGCACAATCTCCACGAGCATCGCCCGGAATGAGATTTGTCTTACCGAGGAATTCTGCCACAAACGGGGTTTTGGGTCGATTATACATGGCTTCGGGTGCCCCCGTCTGTTCAAGTCTACCGCTTACCATGACAGCAACGCGATCGGCAAAACTGAGAGCTTCCTCCCGATCATGTGTGACCAATATGGCGCTCATCCCGGCATCTTTAAGCAGTTGCCGCACCTCTTTGCGGGTGGCTTGACGTAACCCGGCGTCAAGGTTGGAAAACGGTTCGTCCAGAAGAATGAGTTTGGGGCTTGGAGCGATGGAACGAGCCAATGCGACGCGTTGCTGTTCGCCGCCGGAGAGGTCGTGAGGCGTTCGGTCTCGGAATTCGGCAAGTCCTACCATCTCCAACACTTCCAACGCCCGATTGAATCGAACTTTCGGGGGTAATTTCTTCAATCCGAACGCGACATTGTCCAAAACATTTAGATGCGGAAAAAGCGCATAGTCCTGAAAAACGAAGCCGATCTCGCGCGACTCGGGTGGTGCATGGATTGACGGGCTTTCGATGCATCTGTCCTCTACGTGAATTTCTCCTGAATCGGCTCGCTCGAATCCTGCAATCAGACGCAAGGTCGTCGTTTTGCCACACCCACTAGGTCCCAATAGGGCAAAAATCTCGCCGGCATCCACCTCGAAGCTAACATCATCCACCACCGGCGCTGGAAGTGGTGAGAAATGCTTGGTCACATTGTGAAGGCTAAGCAGGCAGTTCATGCACGCTCCTTTCCCGAACAAGCAGGAGTCCTACAAATAGCCCGGCGAAGATTATCATAAGTAGAGCGTATGGAGCCGCTTCCGCAAAAAAGGCTTCGGAGGTGTTGCTCCAGACATTCAACGCTAACGTCTCATACCCTATAGGGCGGAGTAAGAAGGCAATTGGAAGGTCTTTCATAGCGGAGAGAAAAACAAAAGCAGTGCTTACGGTCAGCCCTTTGATTAGTATGGGAAAGGTCACTTTGAAAAAGGCTTTTAGCCTCGAAAAACCCAGAGAACGCGCCGCTTCCTCAATATTGGTCGAGGCTTGATAAATGGTGCTGCGGACTGGACCGATGGCTTCAGCCATGAAATGTAACGTGTAACCATAAATTAGAAGCCATAACGTTTGATAGAGACCGGGAATTGCCCGCTGTACAAAGAAAATCAAAGACAGCCCGAATGCCAAAGGCGGTATGGCATAGCCGATGTAGGCGAGGCGCTCCAACAGTCGAGACAAAGCGGAAGGACGGCGAACTCCCAAGTACACTAGCGGTAGCATAAGGCTAGTACTCAGAAAAGCGGCTGGTACAGCAGCCCCAAGAGAGCCAATCACCGCTTTAACGAGGTTTTCCATTGACACCGAATCAAGTCCTCTGATCATCCATAATACTATCGTAATAGTTGGAACCACGATACAGCCGAATATCAAAACGCCGAGATAGAGGTAAGAGAGTTGTCCCCATCCTTTGAGTGGGATGAGTTTTCTTTGATGGATGCTGCCGATTCCCGCCCGATGAAAACTCTTGCCTCGCAATAGTCGTGCTTCGACATAGAGCAGGCATCCGGAAAAAGCGAGGAGCATCAGCGCGAGCCATGCCGAGTAAATGCGATCGAAAGAGGCTAATTGTAAGTATATCGCGTAACTAAATGTCTCATACCGCATTAGCGAGACGACCCCGAAATTACCCAATACGTGTAGTCCGACAAGCAGTCCGCCAGAGTAGAGCGCTGGGCGTAGTTGAGGGATAAGGACGTAATAGAACACGTCCCGCCGCCGATAGCCGAGACTGCGGGCAGATTCCTCAAGCGCCGGATCGACTCCGATCAATGCTGAACGTAAATTTAGAAAAAAGTAAGGGAATGTATAAAAACTAAGTGCGGTCAATGCCCCCCAATATCCACTCAACCGAGGGAGGCTTATACCGAACAGTTGAGCAAATGCCCCGTCTGCGCCGCCCAAACCCAGAATAGCGTATGCCATCACGTAACTGGGAATTGCCAGCGGCAACACACCCATCAGCGTAAAAAACCGCCTGGCTTTAAGATTCGTGTGACTGGTCAGCCAAGCGAAAGGCAATGCCAAAGCGATGTCAGCAATGACAACACCGACGACGAGCAACACTGTGTTGCCAAAGAGGAAAAGAGTTCTTGATCGAAAAACAATCTCGATCAACTCCGCACTGTCTGCCTCAGCGGCCCGTAGGACAAGGTACGCTAAAGACACGAGCACACTCAAGCTAACAATAAACGTCGGGAGGAGGACGAAGAACCACTGTAGAACCCGACCAATCTTGTGAAATGTCACAAGATTCCCACCTTCCTTAGAAGTTTGAGGGTGCCGTCAAGATCGTCCAAGTCTCCAAGATTGATTTTCGGTGTCCGCTCCAGAAGTTCTGGAAGCGGCACTAGCTTCGGGTTTGGATGTGGAACTGCGTTATTGATTACAGAATACTCAAAGACTTTACTGACGAAAAACTGTTGTGCTTGGGAAGAGAGTAAGAACTGGATCAGGGCGAGAGCTTCTTCGGAGTTTTGGCTGGTTTTTAGATGTCCGATGCCTGCGATATTGACGAGATTTCCCGGGTCACCGGGTTTAAAGAAAGCTTGTTCGACCGGGAACTCGGAATCCGTTTTTTTGAATCGCAACAGGTAGTAGTGATTCGGCAGACCCAGATCGATCTCGCCCGCTGCGAGCGCTTTGATGATCGGAGTATTCTTGGCATAACTTTTTGTTTTGTTCGCCTTCATTCCACGCAGCCATTCCTCGGTCTTTTCCTCCCCGATTCCAACGCGCATCGCCGTCACAAATGCCTGGAACGAAGCGTTCTGCGGTGCCCATCCAACCCGTCCCTGCCACTTTGAATCCGTCAACTCAAAGATGCTGTCGGGCACGTCCTCAGCTTTGATTTGGTCGGAGGAATAGGCGATGACACGAGCACGTCCGCTGGTAGCCACCCACATCCCTCCCGAATCACGGAATCTCTCCGGCACTTTCGAAGGGATTGTGTCAGGCAGTTGTTGAAATAAGCCGTGCTTACTGATCGCACCGAGCGCCCCCGCATCTTGAGCCCAGAAGAGATCGGCGGGACTATTCTCCCCCTCCTCCAGCAATGCGACTGCAAGCTCCGCTGTGCCGCCATAACGCACCTTTACTTTAATTTGAGTCTCAGTCTCAAATTGCTTGATTATAGGCTCAACCAGACTCTTACTTCTACCGGAATAGAGAATCAGTTCATTCGCGTCTACGGCACCGCATGTCGTCACAACTGTTAGAATACCGACTACCAACGTAAGGGATTTCAACTCTGTATCCTCCATTCGCTTGATTTCGGTCGTTCGACTGTATTAGTGGAGCACGCGCGGAGACGGCTGCGTTTCGGCGGTAAACTTGGTGAGTCAAGATCAACCAAGATATCACGTCCACTTACCTTCAAAGGATAGGTAGCCAATTCGCATTCGCCAGGCCAGATGCATTTGCCGGTTTTCACGTCAAACTTCCACTCATGGATTGGACAAACAAGAATACCATCCGTCTGTTTGCCCGCGTGCAAAACGCCGCCCACATGAGGACAGATATTATCTATGGCGTAGTACTCACCATCGACATTGTGGATTCCGATGAAATTACCTTCCAACTTCACGGCGACACCGTTCCCGGGGGTCACGCTGTTGGTCTCTGCCGCTTTTACAAATCGAGACGTTCCGTGATTTACCAACGCTGCTTGAACTTGTAAAGGCATAAAATTATGTTTTAGGAATTCCACTCGATTCGGCCGAAAGGGGAATCAGGATCCCGACATTGCTTTTGCTCGGTCGGTCGAATTGAGTGTGCAGAATTCTTACCTCCCTCACTTTTGCTTGACATCGCACACATTTCTAAACTATGCTTTACCGATGTTTGGAGTCTTGCAAACTTGATATTAATCTTACTTATACCCACTTATACCCAACCGACTAGGAGGCTAAAATGGACGGCCACCCCGATATCATTGAGGCACTCAACGAAGTATTAACGTCTGAACTAACTGCAATCAACCAATATTTCGCTCATTCGGAAATGTGTGAAAATTGGGGTTATGAACGCCTGCATACTGCGATACGAGAACATTCCATCGGCGAGATGAGGCATGCTGAAAAGTTGATTGCACGGGTTCTCTACCTAAATGGACTGCCGAACATGGCGCGATACTATGAAATCAAGATTGGCGCCAGCGTTAAGGAGATGCTGGAAAACGATTACGCCCTGGAGAAAGAAGCCGTCAAGCGACTTAACGAGTTGATTCAACTTGCACATGATCTGAAGGACTTTGGTTCCGAGGAACTTTTTGAAGAAGTCCTCAGGGATGAAGAAGAACACATTGACTGGATTGAGGCACAACTGGACCAGATTAGCCAAATGGGCATTGAAAACTACCTCGCGCAACAGATTGGTGCAGAAGAAGCTGAAGAGAATGCCTGATTCACTTTGCACCGAATACAAAAATGCTAATACGATTAACGACGAGTTCTAGAGATGTGTTTCAACCCAAAACGTATAAAATAGCGCTTTGCCGCAAGTAAACCTATCAAGTCACGTGCAGGGATTGGACGCCTGGAAGCCACAGTTAAAAATATTACGCGGATGAATTCGGTTTTGACTGTCATGCGGTTGCAAAATATGATATTGAGACTCAGTATCATACACTCTCAAAATTAAACCCCGATGCTATTTTATAGTCACAAATTATTGACTTTGAGACTCAATCTCAATGACTATCACCTATCCAATCCTATTATATCTTTTGGTCAAGGCTTTGTCAATTCTTTTTTCAAACTTTTTCTTGACTACGCTACGAGGTTCTGAAATCTAGGGTTTTTCGTTCTTTGCATAATCAAAATCATCAGGAGCTTTCACTTTATCCACTATCTTGATAAGGTGATATGAATAGCGTCCGACATCCTGTATCCCGTGCTCCCGCTCCTCCAACCTCACCTCAAGGATATAGATGTATCCCGGTTCAAAGTCGAAGCCTTCAATAACATCGTAGAAAAAGTGCCAGCGTTGCGCTTCCTCGTTGTACTCCATAAAACAGTCGTGCTCGAAAGCCCCTACACATCGCTTGGTATAGGGGCCAAGCGTTAGAACCTCAGTGTGCTCCTCCCCGCAAGCCGCCAATAACGCCAACACAAAGACTGCTGCGATTCTCATTGTCGCCTCCCCTAAATCTTCCAGTGACGAATCATATTCACGAAATGGACTTTATTTGTGTAAATCCTATCACACCTTTCCTCACGCACGACATTCGAGTAGCCGTAGGTTGGGTTGAATGGAATCTCGCGAAAAAAGCCTAGAATTTACGTTGCATTGAGGCCCCCGCTCTGCTTCATGTATCCGAAATCTGAATGAAACCCAACTTTCTAATGGCGAAGTTGTCAATTCGCGGGAAAAGTTCAATGTCTAAACCACGACATTCGAGTTCTGAGCGTTAAGGCATCTCGTTTTCTGCGTAATCAAAGTCATCCGGCGCTTTTACCTTATCCACCATCCTTATGAGGTGATACGAATAGCGTCCCACATCCTGTATCTCGGTGCCACGGTCCTCCAACCTCACCTCAATCGTATAGATATACCCCGTTTCAAAGTCGAAGCCCTCAATCACATCGTAGAAAAAGTGCCAGCGTCCCGCTTCCTCGTTGTATTCCATGAGACAGTCCTGCTCAAATGGCCCATAACACGTCATGGTGTAGGGACCAATCGTTAGGATTTCAGTGTGTTCTTCATGTATGTCGTCTTGTCTATGGTCACCAAACTCTTCGTATATCTCGGCACAAGCCGTCAATAACACCAACATTAAGACTGCTACTATTCGCATTTTACCTCTCCCGTATTTACGGGTGACAGATTTCATTCATGGAATGGGCCTCATTCAGGCATGCTTCCACAGCGGTGGATACATTATCATCGCACATTCAGATGATGATTCTCATCCATTTCAATACGTAAATTCTAACGAATCGAATCATATATCCGGTTACGCAGTATGCCCAGAAACTGGACTACTTGGAGGCAGTTCGGTAAGATTCAACCTAATCTCACTCCGATACATATGGATTTATTCAATTGTCTTGACTTGACGGTTCGTTATCGTATAATGAATGTGGATTTTTACAGTAATTTTGAATACCATTATATACTCTTGTAAAGGCGAAGACGGTAACGCGTTTGAAAAAGAGAGACATACGTAAAACAAAACCTTAGAGCCTGTTTGAAAAGTACATTTGTAGGGTGCGCACTGCGCACCAGCCTCTAAAAGCCCCAGAGGGGCGGAAGGTGTATAGAAACGCCAAAACCTCGTGAACTTAAGCCCCAGCGGGGCGACAGGTACGTAGCAGACAACAATAAAAACATGAAAGAACTTCCTGAAAATGACCAAAAATGGCTCGGTACCGATTATTCAAACAGGCTCTTAACCAAATCGTTAAAGGAAATCATAAAGCCGAAATAGTCAATCGGATCGCACAATCATGCCCAATGTACTCAACCAACGCACCACATTGCCCAAAAACGCGCCGTCAAGCCAGCCTTAGTTCGTAACCGATGCCTGGAGTGGAGTATGCCATTTGCAGAATCCAAGAGAACCATTTATAAGAAAAACGTGCTGAATCAAATCATTTGCCAGCTAAAATTCCCTCCAATCTTGAGGATTGATGCGGAACTACCAGTGGAATTCCAAGAACACGTCAACAAAGGGTTTCCCAACTACACGGAAAAAACTAACTTGAGCTTGGAGTGGTCTTTAAGAGTGAAAGAACCAATCAATTATCAATCTGACACATGGGTACCACGTACCGATAGCATGAAGAATCATGAGTTTTCCACAGAGGATGGTCAATGGAAGATTAACCTAGCTCGCTCTTTTCTAGCTTTTTCTACCGATAGCTACAGCGTCTGGGAGGATTTCAAGAAGAGACTTGAGATTCCCTTAAAAGCCTTCATCCATGTTTATTCTCCATCACACTTCTCGCGAATCGGATTAAGGTACATGAATGTCATCCAACGATCAGCATTGGGTCTTGATGGTGTTGATTGGTCAAAGCTACTCAAGCCACAGGTGCTAGGCATACTGGCTGATTCGGAGACAAGCCGATTTGTAAGGGACTTACAAAGTGTATGTGAGATTACTTTACCAGATATAGACAGTTCAGTACGCGTGTCTACCCGGTTGACACGGGATAGAGAAAGGGACGAGATCTGCTATGTGATTGATAGCGACTTTTTCAACGCGCGGAAAACGTCAATAGATGAGGCACTTAGCGGGTTTGACGATTTCAATCAGCACGCCTCAAGGCTATTCCAGTGGTGCATTACCGAACGCCTGCACAAATCTATGGAACCTCAAGTATAATGAGTTATATTCAAGATTATATTCATGAAACAAATTCAGGAATTGTGTCCTCGCTATTCCCGGAAGATGAATTCTCGGATCTGGACGAGTTAGGGGATAAGGATCAAACATATAGCGGACACGCTGATTTGCGGTTTCCACCATTACCAGTACAGGACCTGATTATACGTGCCTGGACAACTGTGGCAACTGTCAAAGATGATACGGTCGCTAATGAGTGTAGAAGGATTTTACAGATTATTGCCGAATCAATTCTGTTCTTCCAAACTCAAGGCTTTGACTTGGGACATCTACCTAGGTTACATGCTTTTGATGTAGAGGACGGTTCGCTATTAATCGAATGGATTTTCGACGATTTTAGAATCGGATTCGGAGTAGAACCAATACCGTCTGAATCAAGCTGGTATTTGGTATCCAACGCAAGATTGGGGGACATTAACCTAGCAGGAGACATACCCAAAAACGAATTAGAAACCCAAGACCTAATGTTGCGTCTCGTGAATTTCGTTGTTTCAAATTCCTAACATGTAGTAGGCATACTCCGTATGCCGTAACCTCATGGGCGCATCACGGCACGGCGGCTCCTGCTGGATTGACAAATTCAGCCAATCCTACTTTGTTGATGCGGAGATAAATTTTATATTGACACTTGCTTAAACTGCCGTAGCATCCAATCTGTTTTCCCAATTGGTAACTGTTTAGTCCATCAATCTATAGTGCGTATGTCAGTTTGTAGTAGTGCAATTTATTGCACGTTTCTACACTATTACCGTACTGTAGGAGCGATCTCCGAATCGCGACCTTCTGTTACCGCGTACGTTCTAGACTGAACTAAACAATTACCTCAATTGATTATTGACCGGCAAGGGCACCCCCTTACTACTAACGCAATGTTGCAAGCGACATGAATTTCCCAGACAATAGCATCAAGGGCATCCCGAATAAAGAGTTTTTGTAACTGTTTAGTCCATTGTTTTCTGGGGTCGAGTGCTATAAATATAGACGGTCTTTTTGCTATTTTTTCAGGCGTACAACGTGTGGACACCCATTCCTCTGGTTCGTAGTAGGGCAATTCATTGCCCGTCTTATGCCTTCAGGGGGTTTACTAACCACTAGCCACTAAACACTTACGAGTTTTTGATTGATGAATCAACTGTAGGTTCACATCTTTTCCACTTTAA
Source organism: Candidatus Poribacteria bacterium (assembly GCA_965197465.1). Taxonomy (GTDB): domain Bacteria; phylum Poribacteria; class WGA-4E; order WGA-4E; family JAJDTR01; genus JAJDTR01. Next base: position 530,764 of record OZ240209.1, read on the forward strand.
ACAGACTCGAGATGACGGATTCATTGAGCAATCCATAAACTGGGAGGACAATGAGACTGTTATAGCTTTTACATTGAACCAAATGAGGGAGAATGGCAACCTGCAGTTTAACGCGGGAGTTGCAGTGCTTCCTCGTTCTGAAATAGACAGATTGAACAGGCGCCTGGCCATTAGAGGATTGCTTTCGTATGAACGAAGTCCCTTAAACGATAATCCGTACCACGGAAATCTTCTGCTTCAAGCGAACGTTCCCAAGGCAAAAATGAGGCAGATTGCTGCAGGCTTAGCCCTTGCAATTTCCAAGATTATTCCTCAAACTCCTGAAAACACTACTTGAGATCCTCCATGCCACAAGACCTCCCCGACCAACAAAGAATCCTCGACCTCCTCCAAAACTTCCGCGGAATCAAACCCCTCAGAGAACTCTTCTGTACGGAATTGAACTACGATTACCAAAACGCCCCGATTTCCCTTGGCGACAGGAACCAGTCAAACACTTCTCGCACGGCTGAAGACCCGCTCCTGTTCGCGACAGGCGGAGAAAACTCCGATTTTCATCTCATCTATACTTGTCTCAATTCAGACCGCCTGCGCCTGACCGCCGAACGCCCCATCATCTCTCGCCTCCTCAATGCCCACCCCTATGCCCTATTCATCTTCAGCAATCGGGAGCAGACCGACTGGCACTTTGTCAATGCCAAATACGACCCGAATCACCCGGATAAACGCCGACTCTACCGCCGCATCACGATTGGTCGCTCCGAAAAACTCCGCACCGCCTCCGAGCGGATTGCTAAGCTGGACGCAGAATTCTTAGACTCGCCGCTTGAAATTCAACACCGGCATGATGAAGCCTTCGACGTTGAAGCCGTAACAAAGGAGTTCTTCAAAAGCTATCAAACCGTTTTCCAACGCTTACAGGATGACTTGACGAACCAGACGAATGACAACCAGTGGGCACACGATTACGCGTTGCAGTTCCTCAACCGCTGCATGTTCCTCTACTTCATTCAGCGGAAAGGTTGGCTCGGTGACGATACCGAGTTTCTGAAGACGTTTTGGGAATCCTATCAGACGACAGATCAACCGGTGGACTCTTTCGTCGAGCGCTGGCTCAACGTCATGTTCTTCGAGGCGTTCAATGACAAATTCCACGGCGGACACCGCCAGTTCCCGGACGAGATTCGAAGAGCGTTAGCCGCAGCCCCTTTCCTCAACGGCGGACTGTTCACCGAGAACGACCTCGACAACCGACATGAATTCCAAATCTCCGATTCCCGCTTCAAAGCAATTTTCAATTTCCTCGAAAATTTCAACTTCACCATAGCGGAAGATAGCCCGCTCGATCAGGAGGTCGCCGTCGATCCGGAGATGATCGGAAAAGTGTATGAAAGCCTCGTCAACGTCTCGGAGGAAACCGATGAACGCGGCGATGCCGGCATATTCTACACGCCTCGCACAGAAATCGACCTGATGTGCCGCCTCGCGCTGGTGGACAACCTGACGAATCACTTGGGAGAGGAACATAAATCCGCTCTCTATGAAGCCGTTTTCGCCTTTGAGCCGGAGGAGAAAGCTGATGCAGATCAGAAACTTAAGGCTGTGAATCTCTGGAATCCCCTTGATGGGTGCCTGAAAGGACTCGCCGTCGTCGATCCCACTTGCGGCTCCGGTTCCTTTCTCGTCGGGATGCTGTATATCCTTGATGATCTGCGGGATAGAGCGAATCGCCAACTTGGGCACGACGAAAGGAGTTTCGACCGCAAGAAGGCTATCATCGGGGGTAACCTCTACGGCGTGGATGTGATGGAGTGGGCGTGCCGCGTGGCAGAGTTGCGGCTCTGGCTCTCGCTCATCATCGACGCCGATATTCCCCGCGCCGAACTTCAAGTGCGAAATGAACCTCTGCTCCCGCACTTCTCGTTCAACATCCGCTGCGGCGATAGCCTCCTTCAAGAAATCGGCGGCATGAACCTCGTCCAAATCCGCGCCGATTTCAGTGGGATACCGAGATCCTTAAAATCCCGTACCACCCGTCTCAAAAATGAAAAACTCAAATTCTTCAACAACGACAAAACCTGTCGCTACAGGTCTAAACAAGAGCTAGAACAGGAAGAGTTGAACCTTTTCCGAGATCTCGTGGATACACACGCCGAAGATGTCAAAAAGCAAATTGACGACCTAAAGGAGCTTATCAATGATCTCAAAGCACAGCAGATGACGATTGAAGGGACAATTGATGAGACAACCAGCCAGAAACTCAAACGCCAAGAAATAGAATGGAGTAAACAGATTGAGGTGTTGACCATAGACTACGACCGTCTTGTAGAGGCACGGGGCGCTCTCGCGAACGCACCTACTTCGCCATTTGTCTGGGACATCGCCTTCGTCGAAATCTTTTCCGACGATAAAGGCGGATTCGATATCGTGATCGGCAACCCGCCGTATGTGCGGCAGGAGAACATCGCCGACCCAAAACTCCCACGGGCCGAAGCGGTAGAATCCAATAACAAGAAATCCTACAAAGCAAAACTTGCCCGCTCCGTGTATCAAGCCTTCCCGCGCTTCTTCGGCTACAAACGCGAGAAGGACATCAGACCGGAAGATCCGTCTATCGCTGTCTCGCGCAAAATCGGCGCCAAGAGCGACCTCTACATCTACTTCTACTTCCACGGAATTTCCCTCCTCAATTCGAACGGTTCTTTCTGTTTCATCACCTCCAATTCATGGCTGGATGTCGGCTACGGCAAAGACCTTCAGGAGTTCCTCGTCAAGCACTGCCGCATCAAGCAGATTATCGACAACCAGTCGCGGCGCTCCTTCGCCTCCGCCGACGTGAACACGGTTATCTGTCTCTTCTCCGCGCCGGACGAAAAACGCCGGTCGAGGTTAGATGAGATTGCACGGTTTGTGATGTTCAAGACTCCCTTTGAAGGGGTGCTGGATGCGGTCATTTTTGAGGAGGTCGAGGGAGCAAATGAACGCACGACCACCGAGGAGCACCGTATCTTCCCAGTCCCACAACATAAACTTTTGGAAACGGGCATCGATTATCAAACGGCGGATAGGTCTACCCCAGCGAAGTACACCGGCGACAAGTGGGGCGGCAAATACCTCCGCGCGCCGGACATCTACTGGACGATTTTGGAGAAGGGAAAGGACAAGCTGGTGCGTTTGGGCGACGTTGCGGAAGTGCGTCGCGGTTTTACTACGGGAGCAAACGATTTTTTCTACCTTGACGCCGAAACAATTCAGCGATGGGGAATTGAGGACGAGTTCCTGAAGCCTGTCATTAAAAGCCCGCGAGAATGCAAAAGCATCCTCATTGATCCGAACCAGTTGAAGTTCAAGCTATTCATGTGTGGTAAGAACAAAGAGGACTTGGACGGCACGGCAGCGCTGGAGTACATTGAGTGGGGTGAGTCACAAGGATTTGATCAGAGACCTAGCTGTCGGAATCGAGCGCGATGGTGGGATTTGGGGCAAAGGCAGGTTCCACGTCTTGCTTTCAACTATTTGATTTCTTCAACGGCAAGAACACTTTATACTCCAGACGGTTGTTTCACAGGCGACAACTTTCAAGAGATACACGCTAATTCAGGTTTGACACAAAGTTTGTGTGTCTCTTTGAATTCTTCCTTGTTCCAACTCATGGTAAATATGGCGGGGCGTTCCAATTTCGGTGGCGGATTATTGAAAATACAGACTTATGAAGTTTCGGAGTTACTTTGTCTAGATCCAGCGACAGTCGTGTTTGACGATGAAACCATTTTTGCATCATCTTCATGGGAGATGCTGGAACCATCTGATGACCGTCGCGCCCTTGATGCAATCGTTTTCGATGTCCTCAACCTCACGCAGGGAGAGCGGGATGGGGTGTATGAGGCGGTTGTAAACCTCGTGGAGGCGCGGTTGAGTAAGGCGAGGAGTTTGCGTGCTGTCTAAATCACGGATTTAGCAGCTTACATAGATGGCACCGATTAGAATCACGTAGTATGGGAAAGTCCTGCTAATTAAGGAGTCCTCGATTTACCACTCTCACCAATTCAAGCACAATCTATTCCGTCCGGAGAAATATGGGCTTGATTTGAAACAATACTGCACCTATAATGGGAGAATATAATGCAAATGTCCTTGAGTCAAGAACAGAGAGAACAGATAACCGTTGCTGAACCTGCAAGGCCTTTTTTCCGTCAACCAAAGGAAACACAGAAACGATTTTCTCAACTTTTATTGAAATACTAAACATTTGTATAGTACAATATAGGATGCTCGGTTTTTATGAAAGCGCGCCCCTATGTGGTTCGAGACCCGATTCACGGTCTCATTGAACTTTCGCAGAAGGAACTAAATTTAATCAACACAAAGGCTTTCCAAAGACTCCGCCGGGTTCGTCAATTGGCAATGGCGTTTCTGGTGTATCCTGGCGCGTTGCATACTCGATTTGATCACTCAATCGGTGTAATGCACATCGCTGGCCGAATTTGCGAGCAACTTAAGCAACATAGAGAAATAGATGTAGAGTGTGACCAAGTTCGGCTTGCGGCGCTGCTTCACGATATCGGTCACGGACCGTTTAGCCATGTTTCCGAATACCTCTTGGATCAGCAGGCACCGAATGAAGCGAGTAAAAAATCAGACCAGGAAAAGATTCACGAGAAGGTTACTGTTGACATTGTTAACAATGACGCAGAGATTTGCGCGGTCCTTAGTGATGAAGAACGTCATTTCGTCGTTAACATAATTAAAGGAAAGTCAACGCGGGACTTTCGGCGTGACATAGTTTCCAGCGATCTTGATGCAGACAAAATGGATTATCTACTTCGAGATTCATACTTCGCCGGAGTTAAATATGGGATGTACGATCTGGAGAAAATTATTGAATCATGCAGAGTACATTGTGAAGAAGACGAATCATACTTAGCAATTAGCGATGAAGGCATTTACGCTCTTGAACAATTCCTGCTTGCAAAACACCACATGACACAGCAGGTATATTCCCACAAGGTAAGATCGATTTCCGACGCGATGATTGTTCGAGGAATAAAGCTAGCGATCCAAGAGAAGAATCAAGAATTAGAAAAACTTTATCAATATAATTACAATGAAACATCGGAGTTCATTGAAAATTACATTGAATATCATGACGAACGGTTAATTGACATCTTAAAGCGATGTGAGCAAAAAAAGGCGCGTAACATTTTCGATTGGCTTTACAGACGACGACTATTCAAGAAGATTGGTGAACTTCCACTAAAAGACGTAGACAGCGCACCAGCCAAGAGAAGGCTCCTTCAAATGAGCAATGAGCAAAGACTGAAATGGGAAAAACAGATTGCAGAACATCTCAAAATCGACTCCGATTATGTGATCGTCAACAAACTTCAGATTCGGAATCCCAATTACGGAAGTCGAAGCTACAATCTTAATCCGGAAGCAATTATGATTTTTGATGAAAAGAAAAGCGATTTAAGAAGCCTCGTTAGCTATAAGACTGAACTGATTTTAGCGCGACAGCCCGCCGATGAAGCTGACTTGGAAACTGTGCAAGTTTATGCGCCGCAAGATGATCGGAATAGTCGACAAGACGTATCACAACTTCAAGATAACGTTCAAGGGATTTTGCTATCTGCCTGACAAGATAAATAGCAAAAGGACATGCCCAATGTAAGGAAGGAGATTTTATGCACATTCAAGACCTGATTCTGCTTGTTGTTGCAAGCGAAGAGGAACAGCGATTACGGGGCAGAACAACCCTTCAAAAGAAGCTTTATTTCCTCTCGGTATTAAACGAAACCGACCACAGCACAAACCTTGGTTTTCGACCACATTATTATGGACCTTATAGTAGTGAAGTTGCTGAGAATCTTGATATTCTCGTCAGCACTAGTTTCTTAATGGAAGTCACAGAGACTTTTGTTTCGGAAAACTCGGCCGCTTCAATAGACCGGAATATCTTTGGGGAGATTCGTCGACATACCTATTCCTTGACTGAGGATGGGAAAAGTATAATGGGTGAGATAAAACGAGAGGACGGATACACTAATTGGAAGACAGCTCTTAGCAAGCTGAATAAACATCCGCTGGCTAACGATTTTAACACACTCTCAATTGCAGCAAAAGTGCATTACATTGTAAACCGTAAGGGAGTTGCCACACCCGAACAAATCCAGAAGGTCGCTAAAAGGTATGGTTGGAAAATCACCGACACACAAATCGAAGATGTACGTTCATTCCTCGAAGATCTTTCATTGATATGTAGCGGAATAGCCTCTTGACACATGACGCCCTGACCTCTGAATTTGAAAAACCAAGGAGAAGATATAATGCATTCTAGATTGAGTAGAGAAAAATGGGAACAAATGGACGTGGAATCTCTAGCAAATTTTGTATTTCGGTTTATCAAGGAGAAAATTTCCTCTGATCCCAACGGTCGTGATTTTTGTTCTGTGGCACATATACGAAAGGAGTTACTAGACAATCCAGGAGGCAATAATCCCGTTAAACTAAAACAGGCGATTCGTCTGCTTGAGAACCGGGATTTAATCGTGAGAGACACTCCAAACCCGCCGAGAACCTTCATCAGAGAAGAAAATGACATAGTTGAACTCACTACCAAGGGAGTAGAGTCAAATCCTGATAGAACGTTCATACTAGGAGACGAACCTTCCGAAATTATCAATGAACTTGAACAAAATGTCGGAAAGCTTGATGTAGTTGTCAAGCAATATTATCTGGAAAGCCTTCGTGCCTACAAAGTGGAACTTTACATCGCATCCGTGCTTTGTCTTGGCGTCGCTTCCGAGAGAGCAGTAGATTGGTTTGCACAATCTGTTAAGGGATTCTGTTCATCGTCGGTCCAAAAGACCTTGGAAAACAAAATGAACCAAAACATTTCCGGTTTAACCAAGTATCTATCTGATTCAATCATTCCAACGATATTTGATAAGAACGAGAAAACCAAAAAGGATTTAAGAAAGCAGTTAGATTGGCATGCTCAATTATATCGTGAGAACCGAAACGAAGCTGGTCATCCTCCGGAGGACGTCCAAAATTGGTCTCAGGAAGATCAGTGGATTCCGTTGAAGCAGTTTCCGCGATTTATAACTGCGTTGCACGAAGCGATAGAAGCGTGCGGTGAACAAAGCGCTAATGAGAACTGAGCAACTCTCCAACAGAAAACGAATTCATTCATCGACTGTTTCTCTAATCAGCGCAATCTCTAAATCCAATTCTCGATCGCCGGAAACCCGCAACTCAGACAAAAGACGACGCGCACAATCTCACCACACTGTATTGGATAAACATCCATGAATGGCACAGAAAAAGTCGTAGAACATCTGAAAATAATCCAAGCCGTGGTTAACCTTAAGTCGTAACAGCTTGTGGGTCAAAACTTGGAGCCTATCCCTCATTGTCGCCGCGATGATACTCATCGCCATCCATTACGTTCACCGCCCCCACTTCAGCTTGATTCTGATTCCCTTCATTCTAGGCTTCTGGATTTTGGACGGATATTTCCTCTGGGGTGAAAGACTGTTTCGAAAAGTCTACGACGACATCAGAGTCCAATCTGACACTGACTTTCAGATGGATCCGCTCAAACGCATAGATGAACCGAAATGTAGCTGGGTATCGGTTATCTTCTCCGTCACGCTTGTCATTTTCTACCTGATTGAAATTGCCTTCACCGTTTTTGTGTTTCTCATAGTTCGTGCTTAGGCGCCATGCGTCTGGTGCCTAAGTTCATCATTTGCCCGCCCGACGCCCCAAGTGTCCGATCCTCTTCTGCTATGCGATACGGGATTTCTGCCTCCCGGAACCACTCAATTCACCGCCGCCTCCCACCCAATCTAGATTTCCCCACTCGGATACCTACAGTGCTAAGGCATGTTCACCCGATCTTTACCTTGAAAAACTTAACATACATGTGGTATCATTTTTGCAATTTGATTCCCGTCAGCGCATGAATGTCATAATACACTAGGAGACGTTACACAATGCCACAGAAACGAAAATACAAAAACCCATACCACCAGACCCAATCCGAATTAGCCGAATGGCTGCCTCTGTTTGCCCGTGATCATAGCACGACACAAGTCGCTGCTGGGCTAGTCGAGCGATACCCGGGGCGAACAACTGGCGATCCGAAAGCCGACCATCGCTGGGCAAAAGAGGCAATTTGCACCGTCAACCCTAACGACAACCGTTACAACGCCGCAAAGTGGAATAAGCAATTTGGGCGAATGCAGGCGAATTACCTGCGAGAACTGGAAAAGTCTCACCGTCAACTCGCACCTAAGGCGGTAAGCGCATTGAACGCCGCCTATGATATGCTCAAGTCTACAATTTGTTCTCTTAGCCCGAAAGAGAGAATTTCGCTTCTTCCTAAAGCCCTTCTCACTCTTAGTCAAACCGCTGGGGGCATCACCGTACCGCCCCCGCCAGCCGATCAGGACTGCCTTGACGAGGCGAACGAAGCGTCCTCTGCCGAAGAGCCGATTGAAGAGTTGGATGCAATACAATTTCTTCACAAGTTTGAAGCCCTGGACAAAGCGCATAATATGCTGCGCCAAGGCAAAAACTTTGATGAAATAACCGCACAAACTGGCATCACCGAAGATGAAATGAAAGAGAAGATAGCGCGCGATAAGCTTGAGCACACCGTACTCGGTATGTACAAAAACGGCATGAAGCCCGACGAGATTCGGCAGCTAACCAATCTCGGCTACGCCTACATTGACAGCATTATTGATAACGCCGTCAACCAAAGAATTTACGCCTTTGACATTCGGGGAACGGACGATCCGGACTTCCACAAGAGAACCCGTTCGCTACTGAAGGACGACGATGGCGACGACTTAGGCGCTGATTCGGATACAGTCACGGCGTGCTGACCAACACAATCCCCAATCGAATTCCACGCCCTACCCTCAATGCAAAAATATTGGGATGATGATTCCGGGGGACAGTCGAATGTCAACTGTCTCAAGACTGGCAATCTCTCGGTAGACATGATACAATCAAAGCAAATACCGCTACCTTGACCTTTTACATTCGTAGGGTGGGATCAAGCGAACGATCAACTGAGTGGATAGCGAAGAATCAACCGAATTAATAATGAGGGCGATAGAACTCCCATAGAAGATTCGTAACTGTTTAGTCCATTGTTTTCTGGGTCGAGTGCTATAAATATAGACGGTCTTTTTGCTATTTTTTCAGGCGTACAACGTGTGGACACCCATTCCTCTGGGCCGTAGTAGGGCAACTCATTGCCCGTCTTATGCCTTCAGGGGGTTTACTAACCACTAATCACTAGCCACTAAACACTTACGAAGATTCCCTAGTGAGCGCGATAGCAATCCCTTCGGCGATCATCAAATCGCCGATTTCTTCTTTCACCGCCGACCGCTTTTGCTCTAACGATTGAATCGACGATGTTGTTTCCGGCAATCCGCGATGCAGACGATACGCCCCGGTCCCAAGTCCGGTAGGAGCGATCTCCGAATCGCGACCTTAATTCACGCTAATGAAGCACTGGCATTTTAGAGAACTGGTATAAGGTGCAATTCCGACTGACAAATCAGCCAATGGAAATAGCAGCACCTTGAATCATTGAATCGAAAATGAAACCCGCGGCAATCCGAGATTCAGACGATGAGTACACGGGAACGGAAGGAGTAAATTATGCGTAAAGCTGAGCTAAAACAACGAGCGATCATGTTAATTGAGCAACTTTCCGCTGACAAACTGAAGGTCGCATATGACTATCTGGCATATCTTCAAGATAAAGAAGCATGGGAAGCAACTCACGAGTTAATGAGCGACCCGGAAGTTGCCGAGAGTCTGAAACGTGCGGAAACTGATGTCAAGGCGGGCAGGCTAAGACGTTGGGCTGATGTTGAAAGCGACATTTGATGTGCTATTCACCGCCGAGTAAATCGGGCGATTGCTCTGTTAGCCCAGAATCCACTGTTCGGACCAAACATCGTCAAATTGAAGGGCAAGTATGGTGGACAATACCGATACCGCGTCGGAAGTTATCGGATTGTCTACAGTGTAGACACAATGAACCGGGAGTGCATTATTAGAACCATCTATCAGCGTGGCAGAGCCTACCGCTCCTAGTCTGAACGGGAAAAGCCAATACCATGGGAATTACGCATTGGCATTCTAGCATCATAAAACAGACCACTTCTCGCAGGGATTCCATCTTGATTTGATGATCAAGATCGGTCTGGATTTACCAATCCAGACCTCCCTCGGATTTGGCAATCCGAGGGGAACGGTAGAGTGCCTTCACCAGCCTTAAATTTGGTCGATTATCGGTCATTCTCATCACATAGAAAAGGCGTAACTGTTTAGTTTATCAGTCTCTAGTGCGAACGTATGGCAATTGCTCATAATCTCAGGCGTGTATGACCTAACGAATGTTCTCCTTATTATTGCAAAGAAATCCCTAGTGCCATTAGCCACGCTACCATTTATCGTAGATATCCACATGCCGCTCCGCTGGAGCGGAAGAAACCAATACCTCTTGGCTACAGACATAGCACTCCTCTGGAGTGCAGGACATATCAAAACGTAGCTACAGAAGCATAATGCTGCTACTAGGGTTTCGCTCCGGCGGAGCGACATGTTGATAGTAAGCAGATGTATAACCATTTTGCGCTCCAGCGGAGCGCTATGTTAAGCTGTCTCGTGAATTACGATTATCCAAACGCCAATCTTTGGATGAGACTTAGGTGTAGTAATCCGGCGTGCATATTGCGCGCGCTCAAACTCTGAAGCAAGGCGACCACCTCTCCAGGGGTTTTCGATTATCAAATCGAAGATGGAGCCCGCATTCATTGTCCATCAGTACCTGTTGGGTTCACACTAAACACTTACGAAAAGGCAAAAGCGGATTGGAGGGAACATCACGCAAGGGAATTAGAACATGAGCAACTATAGACGGTTCATACTCCAATCATCAAATCGAACATGGAATTCTTGGCAATCCGAGATCCGAGCAAACAAGGGCAACGAAAGGAGAGCAATCCATGAACAAAACCCAACTACAGCAACGGGCGGTAATATTAATTGAACAACTCTCGTTGGCAGACTTGAAAGCAGTCATTGACTATCTAACAACACTTCAAGACCAAGCAACGCGGGACACGACCCAAGAATCGGCGACCGGTTCAAAAACTGCCAAGCGTTCAAAACCGAAGCCTACAAGCGAAAATCCAATTGCGCAACGCATCATTGAAGCCGTTGAAAAATCGTACGACGTGACAATGGAAGATGCAGAGACTCTACTTCAAGTGATTAAAGAAAACCAAAAGCCTGTGCAATTTAAGTCTCCGTTCGTGATGAGCGAGCACGATAATCAATGAAAAAGTATCTCCTAGAAACATCAACGTGCAGTTACCTTATGGCAAATCACGTACAAGTGAAGGCACGCCTAGCGTCCGTCCAAGTCACCGACTATCCATTCACTTGCCCCATAGTATGTGGTGAGATATTGTATGGTCTCGAACGGTTACCTGCCGGACACAAGCGGCGGACTCTGCAGGATCAAGTCAATAATCTGTTTTCAGGACTGATATGTGACCCCATTCCAGAAAAGACAGGTGATTTTTACGCAAGAATAAAAAATGAGGCTCAGAAACTGGGAACACCATTAGATGAATGCGACCTCTGGATTGCCTCGACAGCGCTAGTGTTTGATGCAATTCTAGTGACATCTGATAGCGATTTTCGCCGCGTACAAGGCTTATTCGGACTACAATTGGAAGATTGGACAATTTCAAATTGACATGACGACGCGGTCAATATTCAAGTGTCATTGAAGGAGTACATTGAGATGGAAAAGTATGATGTCGCCCTATCCTTTGCTGGAGAAGATCGCATCCACGCCAAGGAGTTGGCTCGGCTTCTTAAGTCTGGAGGCTATCGGGTCTTCTACGACGACTATGAAAAGCCTCGGCTTTGGGGGAAAAATCTCTACGGCGAATTGTCATCGGTTTATCAAGATCAGGCGCGATATTGCGTGATGTTCTTGTCCGAACACTACGCCCGCAAATGGTTGCCCAATCATGAACGCGAGAGCGATCAGGCGAGAGTTTTTGTCGAGAAAAACCGGGAGTACATTCTCCCCATCCGTCTTGACAATACGGAAATTCCAGGGCTACTGATGACAGTCGGATATCTCGATTTGCGCTTCATGACTATTCAGCAAGTTTACCAAGTTTTAGAAGAGAAGTTAGCGGGCGCCAAGCCGCAGAAAAAGAATCGCGATAAGCCGCATTCCCGTGAAGATTTTGTTGCTATAGCACGAGAACATGCAAATATTGGCGAGGGGTACGATGAATCTATGCTTGAGGAAATCGGGCGATCCATATACAATTCATGGCAAGGTGAGGAAATCCGCGAAAACTATGATGAGGCATGGAAAACTCTGAGCAATCTTTGAGGCACTTAAAAACATATGCGACACGACATCATCGACAACCGCAGCGAAAATTTAGTCGAGCACATAAACCTCATTCTTGACTCGACCGAAAAAGCCAGGTTCGCGGTCGGATACTTTTTCCTCTCTGGCTTCCAGAGCATTGCCGAAGAACTCAAGGACGTAAACGAACTGCGTCTGCTGATCGGTAACACCACGAATCTGGAGACGCTGGAGCAGCTTGCTGAGGGGCATCAACGATTGGAGCAGGTTGCCGAGATTGCCGAAGCCCAAGTTTACCCCAAACGGGCGGATCTCCGGCAGATGGAAGCTGACACCGCGGAAAACATCAGCCAATCCGTCGAATTCATGGATCAGACCGACGATGCCGAAACCCTGATAAAGTCGCTTGTCGAGATGATCGCCGAGAAGCGTCTTCTAGTGCGCGTCTATATCAAAGGACGCCTCCACGCCAAAGCCTACATCTTCGACTATCGCGAAGATGGACGATACGAGAAGGGCGCCGCCATTATCGGGTCGTCCAACCTCACGCTATCCGGTCTAAATCACAACACTGAACTTAATGTTGTCGTTCAGGGCAACGCCAACCACGCCGAGCTGTGCCGCTGGTTCGACGAACTCTGGGACCAGTCGGAGGACTTCGATGCATCCCTGATGGAAGCCATGAAAGCCTCTTGGGGATTCGCTCTCGTCAAGCCTTATGACATTTACATGAAGACGCTGTACGAATTGGTCAAAGACCGACTGGAAGGCGGGGATGATCGGGAGGTGCTCTGGGTGGATGATCTTACCAGACAATTGGCGGACTTCCAGAAGGTCGCCGTTCGACAAGCGGTGCAGATTATTCGCGATAACGGCGGCGTTTTTGTTTCGGATGTCGTTGGTCTCGGAAAGAGTTACGTCGGCGCCGCCATCATCAAACACTTTGAATGGACGGAGAATGCGCGTCCGCTGATAATCTGCCCCGCCCCGCTTGTCGACATGTGGGAACGCTACAATGAGGTCTATCACCTCAACGCTCGCGTGCTTTCCATGGGAAAGTTGCGAGAGGGAGTCAGTGAATCGGTTGGGGACATGGACGATATCGCCTCCTCAATACTTGATGATGTCATGTACCGCGACCGCGATTTCGTCCTCATTGACGAAAGCCACAATTTCCGACATTCCGACACGCAACGCTATAAGGTCGTGCAGTCGTTCTTGGAAACCGGGCGGCGCTGCTGTTTCCTCACCGCGACCCCGCGCAACAAGAGCGCATGGGATGTGTTCCATCAAATCAAACTCTTCCATCCCAACGATATGTCCGACCTGCCGATAGACCCACCCGATATCCGAGAGTATTTCCGCAAAATTGAGAAGGGTGAGCGGAATCTGCCCGATATACTGAGCAACATCCTAATCCGACGCACACGAAATCATATCCTCCGCTGGTACGGCTTCAATGCTCAGACCGAGCAGCCCGTTGATCCGTCGAGATTTCAGCAGTACCTGAATGGGGTTCGGAAGGCTTACGTCCTCGTCGGCGGCAATAAGCAGTTCTTCCCCAAGCGTATTTTGGAAACGGTGTCGTACAGCATTGAGGACACTTATCAGGGGCTTTATCATAAGTTGCGCGAATACTTGGGGAAGCCGCGCAGCGGAGATGCTACTTCAATCGCGACTGGCGAGCTTACCTATGCGCGTTACGGACTGTGGAACTACGTGGTCGAGTCGAAACAGAGGCAGGAACCCTATATCAACTTGCAGAGTTCGGGCGCCAACCTCCGGGGTCTAATGCGAGTGTTGCTGTTCAAACGCTTTGAATCCAGCGTGTACGCCTTTAGGCAGACGATTCATAGACTGCTCAACCTGCACAAACGTTTTGCGGATGCGCTTGAAAACGGAATTGTCCCCGCCGGTGACGAGGCTCAGTCGATTCTTTATGAGCCATCTGCCGTGGAAGAACAGGAACTCATGGAGGAGTTAAGGAAGGCTTCGGGACGGTACGAGATTGCCGACTTCAATGTCGATCTGCTCCAAGAACACCTCGACAACGACATAAGTCTGTTGAGTGAAATTTTGGGGCTGGTGAATCCGATTACTCCCGACCGAGACGCCAAACTTCAAACGCTCAAAGACCGCTTAAGCGAGTCTCCTCTTCGAGACGGAAAACGCCTTATCTTCACGCAATATGCGGACACGGCGCAGTATCTATTTGACAATCTCAACCCGAATGCCGAGCGAGACGATATTGATGTCATTTATAGCGGGGATAGGAGCAAGGAACGGGCGGTGGGACGGTTCGCGCCGAAAGCCAATCCGGAATACCGATTCCAACGCGGCGAATCGGAGTTGTCCATGCTCATCGCTACCGATGTTCTGGCGGAAGGATTGAACCTACAGGATGGTAACAAAATCCTCAACTACGATCTCCACTGGAATCCCGTGCGGCTCATCCAGCGATTCGGGCGAATTGATCGTATCGGAAGCGAACATGACGAAATTTACGGATTTAACTTCCTCCCGGAAACTGGTATCGAACAGAACCTGGGGCTCCGGGAAATACTTGGTAATCGCATTCAAGACATCCACGATACCATTGGCGAGGATGCTGCCATCCTTGACGTATCTGAACAACTTAACGAGGAAGCGATGTACGCCATCTATGAACAAGAGGGCGACCAGTTGAGTCTATTCGACGACGATGAAGAGTTGATGGACCTTAACGAGGCGGAAGAAATGCTGAGGCAGTTGCGCCGAGACGACCCGGAAGAATTTGAACGAATCGCAAACCTTCGAGATGGAATTCGCGCCGCGGTGCCGAAGAGTTCACTGGGCACCTATCTGTTTTGCCAAGCCGGTCGATTTCAGCAACTCTTCCTCTTGGACGAGGCGGGCGAGATTATCTCTAGAGACATCACCCGAATCCTCAACACCATCAAGTGCGATCCCGATCTCCCGGGTGGAAGCTTGCCTCCCGATTACAACCAGACGATTATGCGGGTGAAGGGGATATTCACTCAAGAAATCAGACATCGTCAAACCGAACGCCGGCACAGACTATCGCTGACACTGGCGCAACGATATGTGCTTCGTGAATTACAGTTCATCTTCAAGGAGACAAGCGACGAAGACCTTCAGGCGCAAGTCAACCTATTGGAGAAAGCGTTTCGCGGCTCAATCTCGGACGCTCTTAATCGGGAACTTAATCTGTTGCGACGAAATGGCGTGACGGGAACCGCGCTGCTCAGGAACTTGAGCCATCTCTACCGCCAACACAACATGAGTGAACGGAATTTGAGGCAGCACGAAGCACAGTCTCAGAATGCCGACCTGCCGAAGATTGTCTGCAGCGCGGCGCTAGTTTGAACAGACTGTGTAATTGTAGGGTGGGCACTGCCCACCAATTCGAGCTCGAAAATTAGGCAGCAAAGTGCAGGTGTTTGGAGGAAAATAAGCTAACTAATCGCTCCCGAGTCCGCTAGTATCCCAGACTCGGATGGCACCGTCCCGGCTACTCGCAACCAGCGTCTTATCGTCACCACTAAAAGCCAGTGATGTGACTGAGTGCGCACCGCCTTCAAGGGTTGTCACCTCTGACTGCGTCTGCATATCCCATACTCGAATCTGCGACCTGATTCCAGCAGTGAGAAAACGACCATCTGGGCTGAAAGCGAGTGTATTGACATGTATTTTCTCATTCAATGTTCCAATCAACTTCTGTTCCGCTACATCCCACAAATGGATCTTCCCAGAACCTGCCGAAACGAAAAATTTACCATCTGGGCTGAATGCAACCACGGATACAGAGCCAAATTCCCTCTTAACCTGTTCACGAATGAAGATTTCCTGCCGTTGCTGCATGTCCCACAATCGAACTGAATTGTCAATCCCGCCTGAAGCTAGCAACTTTCCATCGGGACTGAACGCCAACGATTGTATGATGCCGTAAGGTCTAATTTCCCCCGCTATGAAGGCGCGTTGGCTTGGCAGCATTTGGTGTATTTGCTGCCGAAATACGCCGACCATTTCTTTGCGTTTGATGTCCCAAAACCGGATTGCGCTGTAATCAATCAAGGCAAGAGTTTTCCCATTTGGTCTAAATGCAACAGATTCCACGATTGCAGTGTTGTTCTTAAACACCGCAATCTGTTTTCGCTTTTGAATATCCCAAAGCCGCGCGTTCTCTCGTGCACTTGAGGCAAGGAGTGTTCCGTCTGGACTGAATGCCAAGGATCTTACTGTTGCTTTGTGACCGCGCAGGGTTACGAGCCGCTTTTGAGTCCTCATGTCCCAAAGTGCAACGGCACCATCTTGTCGCCCTGAAGCAAGAAGCGCACCGCTTGGACTGAGCGCCATTGATTCAATCCGTGGGTTGTGATCCTTCGATACGGTAATTTGCTTCCTAGTTTTCAGACTCCAAAGTTGAACAGCCATCTCTCCAACGCTATCTGGTCGCCATTGCATTGGAATCGTACCGCTCAAAGACGCCAGTGTTTTCCCATCGGGACAAAAAGCGATGGACGTTACAACACCACCATTAGTCTCTAACACAGCGATCGGACGAACATCTTGCTTTAATACCCAAATATCCCTTTGAATTTGAACGTCCCATAATCGAATTTTTGCTTCATCTCCGGCCGACGCCAAGGTTTTACCGTCCGGGCTAAAGGCAACAACTTTAGCACCCAAATATCTTTTGTTCTCTACATTCTCTTTGAACAGTGCAACTTCCGACCGACTTGCTACATCCCAGAGACGGACAGTGCCGTCGTCACTGCACGACGCCAAGGTCTTCCCAGCGGGACTAAAAGCGACGGACGAGATCCCGTGTTTGTATTGCATTTTTGTAGGCCCTATATTATCAGCGTGTTGCCGTGTATCCTGTTCGTTGAATGAGCCCACCAGTGTTTGAGTCCGCAAGTCCCATAGGTAAATTGTGGCGAATACGTCTGAAGAATCGCCAGCAGCCAACCACCGCCCATCAGGACTGAATGCCAAAGTTCTCACGTTCCCCCTTCCAGGGGTATCTAGTAGTGCAGTCTGCTGTTGCGTTGCAGTATCCCACAAACCTATATCTCCAGATGTTTCAGCTACAGCGAGGGTGTTGCCATCAAGAGCAAAGGTTAGCGCCGTTACCGTATAATAATACGTAGATAGATCTGGCAACACGAATGCGCCACCTCGCTCGTGCGTTGACACTTCCCATAGCTCAACGGTTCGGTCTAGCCAATTCGCTGATACCAGTGTCCGGCCGTCAGGCCTGAAAGCAATAACTCCTGCAGCTCCCGATATCGTCCTAACCTTAGCCAATGTCTCCGCGTCATAGAGCCAGGTTCCAATAGCCCCTGCAACGGCTATCAGCTTGCCGTCCGGAGAATAGACAATTTCGTAGACTATGCCGTTTCCAAGACGCGCAATCGGTTCATTCTGAGCGCCGGTTTCCGCTTCAGCGTGATCATTTGCAGCCTGCGCCTTATTGGTCGGACGTGAATTCCTCACCAGATTTTTCTTCCCATCGCCACCCGAAATAACGGCCGACGTTGGAAGCATCACCACATCTACCGGAATTTCGCCGATATCCATAATTTTGGCTTCGCTTGGGATAGGCGCTCCGATCAATTTACCAATCGCCGGTAATTGATTGAAGGGAGTGATTAGACACAACATGGATAACGTCAGTAGACCAATAGCGGCAATCCCTACGGGGATGACGGGAACCTGTGGATATAGTTGAATTTGCGTTCGTCGAATCATCTCAACGATATTTAGCGTGAAACCGGAATGAAGTTTCTGTCCGTCAAAACTTGCTTGTATCATCGTTAGCATCTCCTTCCTCAATTTAGCGCGGGCGCGGCTGAGTCGCATGGCAATCGCATGAGGAGAGACCCCAAGAAACTGCGCAATCTCCCTGCAACTCAATCCTCCCAAATAGTGAAGGGACAAGACTTGCCGATGTATCTCGGGCAACTTGGACAAGGTTTCTCGGAGCGTTTGATGGAGTGCCCCCTCGTGATGGGAGTCGATTGAAATTTTGTCAAACCGCTCTTTTTCTTGGTCGGCAACGTACTCTCCATCAGGACGATTCGCCTTGGAGCGCAAGAAATCCTTGCATGAATTGGAAGTGATAGCATAAAGCCATGACAGAAATTTGTCCCACCGTTTCAGCGTGCGAAGGTTCCGATACGCCTTGAGAAAGACCTCTTGAGTCATGTCTTGCGCGTCGTGGAAGTTACCGACCTTAGCGTAAGCCAACGCGTAAACACTGCCCTTGTACTTGTCAACGAGCAAGCCAAACGCGGCGGCGTCTCCATCAAGGCATTTTTGGATGATATGACCGTCTTCCGTTCGCATGGATTTCTACCTTTGCCATAGGCGTGTGGATGTTAGACGCATATCATCGCCCAAATCTCACCTATGAAGCAAAATTTTATTATTGTGTAGTGGGATTGATACTGAAAAAGGAGGGAATATCGAGGGGAGGAGGAATCTCCGTGTCGCCGCTTGTTATACTATTTCGCCTGAACAACCGTGCATATTATATCTGAATAATATCGTTCACTCTCTCCGTAGGCGGGGCATCTTGCCCCGCCGACTTCGTGCGGAGACAAGGCTTCTCATTTTGCCCCAAGCAAGTTTCTTTACTTAATCCACGCAATCAATGCACTTCCATTTTAAAGAAATGGTATTAAGGCTTGTAGTTCATCAAGGGGCTTTACAAATCCAGTTATTGGAATCGCATGTCAGATCTTGGCAATCAAAACTGAACACCCGCAAAGAAGCCGGGCCAGACGCGAATCGTTACGTCCTCTTTCCGGTAAACGCGATCGAATCCGGTTCCGAAATCCGAGGTATCTATCCTATCCGAAGCGAGGATGTTAAGTGAAAGCCCACCAAAGACGCTAAACCATTTATGCTTCTCCCAGCCAACTGCGATGCGAAGTTTGTGCAATAGGCTGTGTTCGTGCACCCACCAATTATCCCAGTCATCCGTATAAAACACAGGCCGAATCAGAGCATCGACGTTCAGAAAAAAGCGCTCGCGAAGAGGGATATGCCCTCCAATGCCGAACCCGAATGATCCCCGGTCCGAATCGCCGCCATACCTACCCGATCTAATTCCCCTTTTGTCAGCAACGGGGTGAAGCCCGACCATCAGAAGGCTGTATGCGTGGCGACTTCCAATACGAATTCCAAGGTTTAGCGTTTCCGTGTCGCTGCCCCACAGTTGAAAGTGCAGCGGGTTGTCTTTAACAAAGTTGATTAAACCTATCGGGACGCCGGACATGCGCCCGGCAACGTTGAGAATTCCTATCTGTGTTCCCTCTACGTGCCCGGCGACGTTGAGCACCCCTATCTGCGTACCGATAGCGCCATGTGCGATATTAACTGCGGCAATCTGTGCGCTTTGTGCCGGGATGCCCGCTTGTTGGCGCAATCCGAGCGCGGCGTTACCGAATAGGCTTAATTGTGTGCCATCCAAATTTCCGGCAATATTTCCGCCGAGCGCGACTTGCAGACTTCGACGTCCCACATTTCCCCCAACGAAGTTCAGCCCGCCCGCTCCCTGTATACCGTTAAGACCTCTTGCAGCTAGATTGGTACCGACCGCCAGTTGAACACCCGTTATGCTTTCACCAACGAGGTTCCCGCCTACCGCACCTTGAAAGCCGTCAAGGTTACCACCGATTACGTTGAGTCCAATCGCAGCTTGAGCCCCTTTTCCTCTTCCACCGGCAATATTTCCGCCCCCAGCGACTTGGAGACCGTTCAGGTCACCGCCTCCGACGTTAAGCCCGACCGCCCCTTGAAGCCCCTCCACATTCCTTCCAACCATGTTGCCACCGACTGCCATCTGTAGACTTCGTCTTCGAACATGTCTTCCGACGAGGTTGAGTCCGAGCGCCCCTTGAACCCCCTCTACGTCTCCACCGACGATGTTTCCACCACCCGCCACTTGGAATCCGTCCAGGTTTCCGCCAAGGCAGTTTAGTCCAATCGCGGCTTGAATCCCGTTCATATTGCCGCCAACGATATTGGCTCCTCCGACGAATTGAGCGCCGCGTGCTTCAATGCCCTTCATATTCAGTAACCACCCCAATTCAATGCCATTGAGTTTGGCATGATAGCCCGCAATGATATTGAGGGAAAGGTTCGTCGTTACGTTGTATTTAAGGTCGAGCAATCCAACGGTACTTATCCACGGTAGAAGAGAAATTGTCATCGGCAGATGTAACTCGGCGCTCTTCCTGCGCGGCGACGCGGGCGCCTCAATAACGCGGGTAGGTTGCGACGGTTGGACAGGATTGATGATTCGGGAGATGAGACTTTGGTTGTTCAGTACGGTCGGATCAATTCCTTGATTGTTGAACAGCGAGATGTACTTGCCATTATAAAAAACGCGGGGCGTAATCTGCTGCGGATAATGCAAATCTTTGGACAAGTGGGAATACCAATCTTCAATGCCGCGCGTCACGTAGTCCAATAACCCCAACACCGTGACCGTTCCATCGCCGCCCGCAGCCCCGGGGTGACGTAACCCTTCCAGCAGAAAATAAGTGAACAATCCGTGTTTCAGTTGCGGAATTTCAGGCGCCCACTGGTTACTGTCACAGGCGGTAAAGATGATATTGCTCTCATCACTGTAGCGTGACAATGCCGACACAAAATGCTCTTTAGGCGTCACCCGACACGCATCCACGATGACGAAGCGGTGTTTCGCTTTGGCGCTGTTGAGGATGACAAACAAATCTTCGAGACTAAGCCCGTTGTCAGCCAGCGGTTCCGAAGCGTCCATCGGTAGGAAGTAGCTCTTACCATCGACATCTTCTCCGTGTCCGGAGAGATAAACGGTCAGGAGGTCAATCGTTTCAATCTGAGAGTGTCGCCGAAGTTGACCGATAATGTTCGCTTTCGTCGGTTGAATCAGACTATCGGGCGTCATCAATGTTACAGCGGCACCTGCCTCTTGGAACACGCTGGCGACGGCTTTCGCGTCGTCAGCGGCGTATTTGAGCGGCTGCAACGGTGGCGCATACGCATCTACGCCAATGACGATAGCCCAACGCTGTTGGTTAACTCCACTGGAGGTGCCAAGTTGGAGATTGTCGCCGCCAGCAAAGACTAGATCCTGCTGGTTGACTGTAATCGATTTCCCGTTTATTGAGGAAAGAATGAGCGCTTCACTCAACTGCATTGGGGAATTCCCAAAAAGAAACACTTCGTCAAAACGATCCTCGGGTCCCGCTAGGACAGGTCGCCATGCAAGATTCCACTGTTCATGGTCTTTTTGAACTTGCCGGGCAAGTTGTCGGTAAGTTAATTCGTCGGGAAGCCGCGCTCCAACTCCAGAAGTTTTAGAGTTTCGTGAGCGGGCAAGCATCTTTCGATAAATAGAATAGGTCATTGCGCTAACGGGTAGATAAGTGTTGCGAACCGGGATACGTATTTCGTGAACGACCTGGTTGTAGGCAGAAGCGGCGAGAAGCAGCGCAAAATCAGCGGATTCGTCCAATATGTCTTCCGTGTGACTCACGATGGGAGTCTGATGTAAGCTCTCCGATGGCATGTTCGTGACAGGTGCTCCCTTGGGGCGTCCCAAACGAACCTCCCGGAGTATGTCCCCCGAATAACAGGTGTCGATGATGCAAACAACCTCCCGTGTGGGAAGTTCGTGGAGAAGTACGTTTAGTTCATCATCCAGTAAGTAAGTCTCGGGCGATGCCAGATTTGCGTCTACGGGTAGGAGGGCTTCGTCGTTTCTATCCGGGTATCGTCCCTCCGCTTCATCGCCCGGGAATGTCCCGAGCCTATCGATAATTTGTGTGCCGTGCCCGCTAAAATAGAAAAGAAGGCTGTCGGAAGGGCTCAGATGCCGCCGGAGCTTGCGAAACTCACGTTGAATCTGCCGCTTGTTCGGATTGGTCAGGATGTGGGTTCGCTCTTCAGAAACGCCGCGCGCGGCGAGCACCTCTTGCATCAGTCTTAAATCGTTTGGTGGTGCATCAAGCTGAAGGTTTGGATTTTCATAATCCCAAACGCCAATAAGGATGGCGTGCTGCTCCGCACGGGCGGACAGTGACAAGACTAGCAAGAGACTACTAATCTGGAAGAATAATTGAATTGCTGATTTCAGGTTACTTTGAGGCATCGTTCACCTCCTTTGCAAAATCGCCCATCATATCTGAAAGAGATCTCTGCATACGTTCCAGTTTTTCCTTCAATGCTTCTCGCTCGGTTGTAGTTAGAGAACTCAGTCTGAGTCGGGCTTGATAGAGTTCGACGATTTTAAGGTGCATCGCGATGTCGCCGGGATGCGTTTTCAGAAACGATTCTACGGCTTCTATGGAAGCAGAGAGTTGCCCCGCGTCTGATGGATCCGGCACAATCAGGAATTCCAAAAGTCCCTCGGCAGAAAGAGGCGGCGTTATTTGTCCGGTGTGTTGACTCCCTTTTTGTGCTCCCTGTTCGATTGGCGAGCTTGATGGATTGAGATAGATGGAGACACCTAACAACAGAACTGCAAGACAAATTGCCGAAGGCGCCCAAATAGGCACGGGCGTCTTCAACTGACTAAGAATGCCGTTCCAAAATGAGCGTCGCCGGATTGACGGAAACGGCGGCGGTGACATGGAGATAGCGTCGGACCTAACGGCATTGCCGAAATCTTTAAGTGATTCCTCTGTCGCCCGAAGGGCTTGGTTTTTCCGCTCACACCCCTCGCATTCCATGAGATGTCTCCGAATTTCAGAGGGTATTTCTTTATCAATTAAGTGTAGCAATTTTTCTTGTATTTGATTGCATGTCATCCTGCTCCGACCTCCTTTCAACCATCTAACTTGAAACCGAGTTTTTCCGTGAAAACTCGGTTTTTGACTCAATTATTCCATAGTGCATTAGAGCCTGTTTGAAAGGTACATTTGTAGGGTGCGCACTGCGCACCAGCCTCTAAAAGCCCCAGAGGGGATCAAGCGAGCGAATAGCGAGTGCGATAGAGATCCTAAAGGTGTATAGAAACGCCAAAACCCCGTGCACCAAAGCCCCAGCGGGGATCAAGCGAGTGGATAACGAGTGCGATAGGGATCCCACAGGTACGTAGCAGACAACAATAAAAACCTTCCTACAAATGACCAAAAATGGCTTTGATACCGATTATTCAAACAGGCTCTTAGAAATCCATCGTCACGCCGAGATAGGGAATGAACGGCAACTGATGGATGGCTTCCTTCTCAATCTGGGTACTTTCCCCAGAGCCGCGGACGTACTCCGTGCTATAGGAAAACTCAAGCACGTTCTTCCTGTTGTAGAGGTTGAACAACTCTAGAAAAACTCCCATCTCCCAATCATTGAACATAAACGCCTTCTTAACGCGGATGTCGAGCCGGTGAAATGCCGGCACACGCAGCGAATACGCTTCACCCAATATAGGAACATCGGAAATTTCAGTCACCTCCCCGTACATTGGATCCTGCTTCACCTCCTCACGGCGCGTAAAGCCAATTGTCGGTGCATATGGATTTCCCGTGGAATAGCGCCACTTTGCGCCGATTTCCAATGTGGGCGTCAGATTGTAACTTCCCGCCAGCGTTGCAACATGTGTCTGATCGAAAGCGTAGAGGTGGAGAGGGGATTCGGGCTGGTCACGCCGCATTGAGCGAGAATAAGCGTAACTCAGAAATCCGATTAATCGATTGCCTTGACGATGCCGCAGCAGCACCTCCGCACCGCGTGCAAACCCTTCCCCTTGATTGAGATATTTCGAAATATTATCCGTTGTGATGATTTGGTGATGGCTTTTGTAGTAGCCTGCGAGTTTTAAGTGAGTTGACGACGAAATCTTGCGCTCGACTTCAAGAACGTAGTGAGATGCATTGCTAGATTTTAGGTCAGGATTACCAATCTCTGGCAAGATTTGGAGTAGCCGGGGATCTTGACTATAACTCCCATACAGGAAACGGATTCCCAGCCCGTCCGATACCTGAAATTGGAGACTTGCCCTGGGACCGACCGATATTTCCTTCGTAAAACTCGAATAACTCTGCCTTACCCCAAGTGCGGCGGAGACGAACGAAGTCGGGTTGTATCGAACTTGCAGATAACTTTCAACATTCGTAAGTCGTTTTTCCATTTCGAGCCTGTCCAATCCATCTTCATCTAAATCGACACGAACCTGGATTAGGTAGTCTTCATCGAATTCATCGGGGTCGGACAGGAAACTTGATACACTCCCGTATGAGGTTGATAAAAGGGTTCCCGTTTCAAGTTGATACTTGGGATTAAATCTATGGGTCATGTCCTCGCGAAGTTGATAAGTCGGTTCCGTGTTTTCAAAGTGAAAATAAGATTCATCCGTGGTGCCGTGCGCGACACGTGCGAGGTCATAAGATCGGACAAGCGTCAAGTTCGAGGTCAGTTGATTGGTGAGCCGGGAGCGAAGATGAATCCCTTGGGCATAGAATCCGACCTTATGGGAATAGTGCTCAATCTCGGCGTCTTTTTCGAATGCCCCTTCGATATTGAAGAATTCACTTGTAGCGAAGGCGTTTACGGTCAATTGATGTTTTTCGTTTAGGTCATAGCTGCACCGTGCTTGATAGTCCCAAAATTGTGGTAGTTCCATATTTGGCCCGAATGTGACCTCATCATCATTGGACTCCACGCGATCAAAATCAATGAACAACGGAACTATCAAATCAATGTAGCTTCGTCGTGCCGAAACATACCATGCCCCACCCTCTCCCAATGGTCCCTCCACCATTCCCTCTGAATACAGCATGTTGATATTGAACTTGCCAGCCAATTGCTCCCGATTGCCACGCCGTGAATGGATGTCAATAACCGCCTGAGCGTCCACGCCAAATTCCGCGCCGAATCCACCCGCGTAAACATCTATTCCTTTAATAACCTCGGTACTAATGGTGGAAACGAGGCCCATAAAGTGGTACGGATAGCCGATTGGTAAACGGTCGAAGTAAAAAACGTTGTCGTCTGGTCCACCCCCGCGTATGTAGAGCGAACCGTCGAAATCGTTGGCAACGCCGATTCCCGGCAACGACGGCAATGCTCGCAGCGCATCGCCTGCTGCTCCGGGCATTCGTTTGATCTCACGAATTTGCAGGTTCTTTCGACTCATTGTCGCTGGAAGTCTTTCCGCCGTCACGGAAACTTCTGGGAACACAATTGAAGCGGGTTTGAGGTAAAGTTTCACTCTCGTAACTTCCTCCGGCACAACAGTGACAGTTATCGCGTCTTTCGGACCATACCCACGCGCTGAAATGCTCAATGTGTACTCGCCCGGCTTTAGGTTTTCAAACCGAAATTCGCCCGCCGAATTTGTCACCGCCGCTTGATTCATCCCATGCAACATAACCCGTGCCGAATTGGTGCGGATGCTACCGCTCTCACGGTAAACCGTTCCGAAGATTCCACCCGTCTCTTGCGCAAACCCATAAGCCACAAAAGACAGGAACAAGTTCATCGACCATATCACGGAAAGGTGAATCATCGCCTTTTCTCTCAATCTATTCACTTCGCGCTCCCCTAGAAGGAATGATGAGTTACGAGGACTAACTTGCGGCGAAATAGGATTCCAGTTGTGTAACCAGTTGCTTTCTTGCATGATAGAGACGGCTCTTTACAGTACCCTTCCGGATGCCGAGACGTTTGGCAATCTTCTTCTCTGGGAGTTCCTCAATGTAGAACAGCCAGACCACCTGCTGATGAATCAGGGGGAGTTCGAGAATTGCGTCACGAACCGCTTCTAGCCTTTCTTGTGCAAGAACGTCTGTTTCAGGTGCTTGAGAGGTCGATGGAAGGTCTCGAATCAGATCATCATTCAACCCTTCATCGCTTAGACTGCCGAGAGATGTTCTTTGAATTGTCCCTTCCCGGCGCGACCAATTCCAAATCACATTCTTCGCGATTTCGTGCAACCACCCGAGAAACTCGGTCTCGGTTCTTTCGACGACCTTGTGTCGGTTTTCATGCGCGATGAGTGCGACCTCGTTTGCAATATCCTTACGGTCTTCAGGTTGACTGTGCCTATAGTAGATTCGGCACAAGTAATCTACAAATTGGGTAATCTGGGTGAGATAATTCCCAATATCCCTTGGCACTACATCCTCCTATCTGCTTATGTGTTGTAGGGGAGAAAAAGGTTCAATGGAAGGCAATTTTTCTTTGGCGGGATTGATACTCAGGGAGGAGCTGAAATTCTAAGCGAGTAACTCTAGGGGTTGGAATTTGTCGGCAACTGCTCTTGAAAACGGGACTTTTCCGACGAGGTCAGCCTCCGTAAGTGAGCCTTACTCCGAAACGAAGGAAAGTATCGTGGCTGTCTCCATGGCGTCCCAGTCTACTTCTAAACCAAGGCCTGGGCCAGCGGGGGCATAGGCGTAGCCGTCGGCTTGAGTGCGAATCACGTCCTTCATGCCGTACTCATACGGCTCGAAAGGAACTGACTGCTCAAAGTAGGAACAGTTATCGTGTGCCAGCATGAGGTGCAGGTTGGCTGCCGAGACAAGGCTGTAACCCCACGACATGATTTCGCACTTCATTCCAGCGGCTTCGGTAAGGGCAATCGCTTTGTTCGTCTGCGTTATTCCGCCCATCATCGCGGCATCTGTACGCGCCCGTCCCCACGCTTTTGAATGGATGGCTTCATTAAAAGTATGCAAATCCTGAAACCAATTCCCGGATGGAATAATCGGAATCGTCACCCGACTGGTCAACTCCCTATATCCATCAAGATCCGAGTCATGGAGCGGAGCTTCGAACCACGTGAAACCCATGGCTTCTAGCTCGTGGGCTACCAGCAGCGCCCCGTCACGGTCATAGTTGTTCTCGGCGTCAAGCATAAAGGCGATATCGTTGTCGGGGTACTGTTTGCGAACGGCGCGAGCGAGCTCAAGATCGAGTTCGGGAATACACCACGTGTGGAACTTGATTGCCTTGAACCCTTGAGAGATCAACGATTCGGCATTCTTCAGATAGGATGCCACGTCTTCAAAGAGCGGCGTGCTGGCATAGGCGGGGATGGATTCTCTCGCGCCTCCCAGCAAGCGGTAAAGCGGCATGTTTGCCGCTTTTCCTGCGAGATCCCAAAGCGCGATATCGATGGCGGCGAGCGATTGGGGCGGAAGCGGGAACACGCGTGGTCGAATTTCATGCCAGATGAATTCGCGCAGCAGCGGATCTTTGCCCACCAATATCGGCGCCAGATGGCGTATCGATTCGGCAGTGTAGCGCTCGAAATCGTACGATGTTGCATTCCAGACGCCGGCGACTCCTTCTACGCCTTCGTCTGTGTAGATTCTGACGACGGTATTTGTAGAGTATTGATCCGGGAGGTCATCCGACCAAGTAAAGCGGTCAACCGGCGGCGCCACGGCGCGCACCTCAACTTTGGTGATTTTCATCTGCGAATGTCCTTGGAAGTTTTTATACAATAGGTTGATTCTCTACTGGATTAGGAATCACCCCTGAGTTCATCAAGAATTTCGGTGATTTTATTCCATGTCTTGTCTTCTACAAAAATGCCCTCGTTTCTTCTTCGTTCCCTTTCGCGATTCTCAGGTTCGCCTGGTATAAGAATCTCTTCAAATCCGGGCGCCACGCGACTGGACTTGACGTAATTCAGGAAATCCCTTACCTCCGTTTCAAATTCCTGTTGTCCGACAAACGCTCCCGGATTGATTGCCAATATGAATGTGGCGTTGCCCCACCGATCGGTGTCTGGACGGCTACACCCGCCACCGCTCAGCGCGCCTGACAGAATATCCACAATAAGACCGAGTGCGAATCCTTTATGTCCGCCCACGGGAACCAGACTGCCGGGCGGAGGTCCTTCAAATTCCTTCGGATCGGTTGTTGCTCCGCCTTCGCTGTCCACGATCCAACCCTCGGGGACAGGTTCGCCACGCAGTGCTTTCACAGCCACTTTTCCGGCTGCGACAACCGTGGGTGAAATATCAATCATCACGACCCCATCGGAAGACGGCACTGCGTAGGACATCGGGTTCACCGAAAGCCGACGCTCAAGACCGCCCCAAGGCGCCACACCCTGTGCGCCGCCATGCCCGTTCACGGTTACGAATCCGACGAGTCCCTGATCGGCAATCATTTGGCTATACTCGCCAAGGCGGCCGAGATGGCTGCAATTTCGCAGGCTTACGGCGGCAAGTGCACCATGTTTTGCCTTTCCGACTGCCAGCTGTGCCGCTCGCCAACCCATCAGTTGACCGACCCCCCAATTGCCATCCAGTACCGCATGTGTTGGGCTTTCCGTAACGGTCTCCAAGTCGGCGCCTAGCACCATGTCACCTCCCCGAATCATGTCGATATAGTTGGGGATGACCCGCACGCCGTGCGAATCGTGACCGACCAAGTTACTGTCAACCAAATGGTCTTGAAGCCGCTGTACTTCGTCCACCGTGGCACCCATAAGGGAGAACAATTCGTGCACGGTCTGTTTTAACTCTGTTGTGCCAAAAACGGGCATAGGTTTATCAACCTCCGTGATTATCGTAGCATTACGAGACAAATCTCAAGAATTCGGGATCAAATATCTATTTCGGTGGCAAATGATAGCCGTTTTTCATAACTTGAATCCGGTAAAGGGTGTTTCCTGCCGTGACGTACAAGGTCTTGCTCGCGTCACCTCTGCCAAATGCCACATTCGTAGGCACCACTTCCGTCGGAATACGCGCCAATTCTTGTCCTGCCGGCGAGTAGACGTTTATTCCCGGGCGCGTTACATCGCGCACGGCGACGTAAAGATTTCCGTCAACATCAACCACCAAGCCGTCTGGACCGTCCTGTGGGTAGTAATCAACCAGCACTTCCCGAAATGCTGCGGTTCCGTCTTCCGACAAGTCATACGCCAGTAGCGCCATACGTCCCTTGTGGGTAGGAGCACCTGTGGGAAGCCTATCGAAACCGACTGCGCCATTATCGTTACTGACAACGTATAGCGTTTTCTGATCTGGCGATATAGCCACGCCGTTCGGCTTTCCCGCGTCCGTGATAATACGATGGACCGAGCCATCCGGATCGATTCGATATACACCCATCACGGGTTGATCGACCGGTTCATGTCCAAGATAGCGCGGATCACTGAAGTAGATACGCCCCTTCTCATCAATCGTAATGTCGTTGGGCGCATTAAAAGGTCGTCCTTCGTAGAGTCCCGCGATGATTTCGCTCTTTCTTGTCGTCATATCTGTGCGGGTAACTCGACGTCCGCCATAGTCCGCTCCCTCCGCGACAATCATCCGACCCTGAGCATCAAATTTGATGCCGTTGGACATTCCACTAGGGGAGCGGTAGACGGTGGTATCACCGGTATTGGGATTATACTTCCAGATATGTCCTGCCTGCATACCCGACTCATAGGTAAAAGTGATGTCGCTAAAATAAACCATCCCGTCAAACGAAACGGCGGGACCTTCCGTGAAATGCGCGCCATCGAATAATTTCTCCAGCTTGGCGTCAGGGGATATAATGCTCGCGTCTCCGCTTGGCGCGGATTCTGCCGCATTCGCCGACAACACCCCCGTAATCGCGAGACTCATTATGAGAGCAAACATGACGCAGCAACGATTGGATTGATGCAGACAATTGACTAACATATTGTGCTCCTTCCTTTCCATCGTGAAACGGTATCGAAGTCAGTAGATTCTAGCAGATGGGCTCAAACCCATCAAGGCAAAAGTCCCGGTCAATAGTGAAACCAAGGTGTGGTAAAGATCCGCATCCGGCGAAATATGTGTAAATATGAATGTAATTGGCTATATGCTCCGGATTGTCGTGGGGAAAAGATAGGCAAATTATGGCGTCGCGCCCGGCATCGAATCGAAACCGAGTAACCGTCTGAGTGTGGGAGTTGCTCGGGCAACAACCTCGTCCGAAGCCAGTTTCAGGTGATCCTGTTGCGGTTTCATGAACGCGCGGCAAAAGAATCCGAGCAAGCCGACGCGATCTCCATCAGTTTGATTTGCCGATGAACCGTGCCATAGTGCACCGTTGACAATCAACACCGATCCCTTTGAGCCGCAAACCTGCACCTCATCATCGTATTTGGCCTCGGGTTCCGGTCCACCTTTGAGCCGAAGATGGCTGCCGGGTATGCACCGAGTGGCTCCATTCTCAAGCGTAAAATCATCGAGTAACCAAACGCTGTTGGCAACGAGCGGGAAACTGGGACGCGGGTCGGGCATCAAGCGCAGCGGATAATCTATATGTAGCTCACCATTGGGCGCGCCCGGATTGATGATGTTCACGGTAAATGAACTTAGAGTACAGTCCTCGCCGAGCAGATATTCCATCGCAGCCAGAATACGCGGATGTTGAATTGCCCGTTCAAACGCTTCACCTTTGTTGACCAAGTTCCAAACACGCTGGGCGCAGTTATCCAGATACATCGCCCCCTGTCCGGACGCTCTTTCATCCGAGGCAAGCGCCACCGACAACCGACGAAGTTCGTTGCCTTCATCAGTTGAAATCACGTCCGGTAAATGCGTGAATCCTTGTTTATCCAGCTGAGTCTTCTCTGTGTCCGTTAGCATACATTATCCTTGTAATGATTCAGTGCGAAGAATCGCCTTTCCTCAAGACAGCGGTACCGTCAAGGTGAGAAATCAATACAACCTTACAGAATCAGTTTAGCAGCAGGCATAAGTTAAGTCAACCCCAGAAATGACGTTGTGGTAAAGTGTGGTTCATGCTAGTATTAAGGCGCATTTTGGCAGTTTCAAATCAATATTGACACTAACACCAAATCTTGATTCTCGTAGAGCGTGAAGACACCCCTATTGGATTGACGGCAAGCCTCTTCTCATCGGCTACCATTTTAACCCGTATAAAATTGGAAATCCCTCATCGCTAACGTTCAAATCAAAAAATAACTGAACGGCTGACTGTAGCGCACGTTACAGTCACCCACAGGAAAGGATTCTTATGACACGTTATACCTCCATTATACTTCTTCTCCTATCCACTCCCCTCTGCGCCCAAATCGTCCACATCCCCGACCCCGCCCTACGCGCCGCGGTGCGTGATGCGCTCGACCTTCCGGCTCGTGATTCACTGACCATGACCGATATGCGCAAGCTAGGTAACTTTGACGCTCGAGAGAGCCAAATAGAGGATCTCAGCGGTCTGGAATACGCAACAAATTTAAGCGAACTGACTCTTGTTCACAATAACATCAGTGACCTCACGCCGATCGCCAACTTACGGCTGAAAGAACTCTGGCTGTGGGACAACCAAGTCGGCGACCTCTCCCCGCTCGCCGGTATGAGGTCACTAACGCACCTCGGTCTCGAACATAACCGGATCTCGGATTTATCCCCGCTCGCCAACTTACGGCTGAAAGAACTCTGGATGCGGGACAACCAACTCGGCGACCTCTCCCCGCTCGCCGGTATGAAGTCACTAACGCACCTCGATCTCGGACATAACCGGATCTCGGATTTATCCCCGCTCGCCAACCTTACCAACCTCGAGCGGCTCGAACTCCAGAGCAACTGGATCACCGATGTCACTCCGTTGGGGAGTTTGACTCGCCTAAACCTCCTGGCCATCGAAGAGAACTCGATAAAAGATCACAGTGCGCTCGATGGTCTGTCATTGGAACACTTCACATATGTCGGGAGGGAGGTCTGCGACGTGCCGCCGCTTCCTTTGCAGAAGCGGTTGGACAATCGAACATTTCCCTCGGCCTTCTCGCCTTGGAGCAACTTTTTTGAAAACCTGCCGCACCTGTCCTTTGTAGAACGGTTGTCGCTGCACGATTTGTACTTCTGTTGTCTGAGGTTTGATGGAGATTTTGTCGAAACAGAAGAAGGCGTGGTGATACACAATTATATGGAGGAAGCCATTCAGAAACGAAACGATTACACTGCGCAGAATGCCAACATGATATTTCTTGCCGCATTCTCGTGGTTTATAACCGATCTAAGCACTTACCCGCCCGATTCTCCCTATTGGCAGCGAGACGCCGACGGTGAAATCGTCATAAACTATGATGCGGGAACGGTGGACATCACCCACCCCGATGTGCAGCAGGCAATTATCGGTAAAGCGATTGCCATAGACAAGTGCGGGCTTTACGACGGCGTCTTTTTTGACTTTTGGGGCGAACACGCACACTCAGCAGAAAACGTAGACGCTATGCTGACAATCGTAAAAGGTATTCGCGCCAACACCCGCGAAAACTTCCTGATTATGGGAAATTCAAACCAGCACACAGCCCCGATAACCGGATCGTACCTTAACGGTTTGTACATGGAAGCCGGAGTCCCGAGAAACAGCTACAAAGATGGCGGTGACGAAGCGATTGAAGTCGACCTGATGCAAATCGAAACAACATTGCGTTGGGGAGCCGAAAATCTTAGATTGCCGCAAATAATCGGCCTGAGAGGTGTCTTCTTTGACGACGACGACGAACCGCTGGACAGCCCCAGAAACCTTCGTTGGATGCGAGCCATGACCACTCTAATGCTAACGTTCTCTGACGGTTATATCATCTTGGTAGGGGACGAGTCAGTCAGAGGGCGCTACTGGTACGACTTCTGGGACGCCGACCTCGGTCGCCCGGTCGGCCCCAAATTCCAGCTGTACGACGAAGACATCCCGGGTCTGTACATCCGTGAATACACCAACGGCTGGGCGGTCTACAACCACAGCGGCGCGCCGCAGCCGGTCGTCTTCGATAGCGATGTGAGTGGGGTAGCCAGCGGATGGAAAGACACTCACCACGTTCTTCCAAACCTTGATGGCGAGATGTATCTGCGAATCCCGGTGGGAATTCCGGGCGATATCAATAGGGACGGGGTAGTGAACATTTTGGACTTGACTTTCGTGGCTCAGAGTTTCGGGACAAACGATTCTGCGGGCGATGTAAACAAGGATGGCGCCGTTAACATCCTTGATCTCGTGTTCGTGGCAAACCAATTCTGATCCTGATAGAGTTCCTCTGCGTACCAGCCTCTAAAAGCCCCAGAAGGGCGGAAGGTGTGTAGAAACATGAATAAACCACTCGCAGAATGGCCAGAACTAAAGAATATGGGCAAAGATCTAGGAGAAGTATATTTTGCTATATACCAGGAAGTACTACTTTTGAATACAAGATGGGTGGAATATTTAACACTCTACGGCACAGGTAACGACAATATCGAATTAATGAATAAAATTGCGCCAAATTTATTTGGCATAATTCAAAAAGGATTGGAAGAAAACATAATTCTTCAGATTGTTCGCCTGATGGATCCTCCGTGCTCGATGGGAAAAGAGAATCTTACAATTCGACGGTTTCCGGAATTGATTCAAAACGGCAAACTAAAAGAGGAAGTAGAACAACTTATTTGCTGTGCGAAAAAAGCAACTGAACCATGTAGAGAATGGAGAAAGAAATGGCACGCTCATAGAGACAAAAATACTGTTTTACACCCAAAGGAAAATCCTCTACCGCGAATTTCACAACAAGACATACGAGAACGAATCTGTGACATAACGAATATTCTAGATGTAATCAGAAGTCATTATCATGGCAAACCAATCTCGACATATTTGCCTCCAGAATGGAGTGAAGCAAAACCTCTGTTAGCAATTCTAGATAAGCATATTAAGAACTCAAGAAGAAACCCGTACAGCTAGGCGGGAACGAGTTGAAAAGGAAAAACAATCGCTTTCTTCTTAATTTATCCTCTAACTGCTGTTTTTACTGGGCATGCCCACCATCGGACAACCGACTGCAACGCACGTGACAGTCACCAACTGCTTCAAAGAACCATGAAAACACTACTGTTACTTCTACTGCTCCAGCTCCTTGCCTGCTCTACCCCCTACGCCCGCCAGTGGGAGTCTCGGCTTTGGCTTACATCCGAGAACAAGAATCAAGACATGCAGGAGCTTGGGTCTTTAGAAACAGAAGACCTACTAATTACGGTCGTCTGTACGCAGTTTCGCCAAGTGCTTAACCCTCGAAACTCTCTTTTAGCGATCAGCGCTGAATGTCGAAATGAAAGCAACGCAACTTATCCCTTGCATTTCAATCCAATTCAAGTGTTAACCGACGAGAATGTCATTGTACAACCGCTACCGCTTGATCACGTAATGTATACATTCTACGGTGGTGACCTGCGGACTGCAGCCCAAACTGCCCGCCTATGGCAACCTTATGAGGATTATTCTGACACGGCTGTCGGCAGCATACTAACTGGCATTGTTAATGCGTATCGTGCATACGAAAACCAAGCGATTATCAATGAATTCAAACGTAAAGAAGCACTTCCCCACGCTTTGTACTACAGAAGTTTTACATCCTCGTCACTCCCCCCAGGGGGTGCAGTACAATGGAATCAGTATTATCCCGTCACAGTCAAACCTATCAAGGTTATGATTGAAGGCAACACAATTGAAAGTG
Organism: Candidatus Poribacteria bacterium; assembly: GCA_965197465.1. Lineage (GTDB taxonomy): Bacteria > Poribacteria > WGA-4E > WGA-4E > JAJDTR01 > JAJDTR01. The sequence continues at coordinate 565,620 of OZ240209.1, forward strand.
CGTTAAAATTTGAAAAACCGCCTCCCAAGCCTCCTCCACAAAGGGTAAAATCGGCCGAACAAAGGGCAGTGGCATTAGTGTTAATATTAATGATAGTCGGTGGATTCTGGATAATGGTCCAAGTCTTAGCAGACTAGAAAAGGAGAACTGAGTGTACAGACACCTATCGTTAAAAACAGAATGGAGTACGGCTCCAAAACCGTCGGCAAACAGGCTGTCGACGTCAGCCGCACCCGCGACTTAATCAACTGCTTGAAGTTCTGACAGTAACGCAAATGAGAGTCGTCACGAAAGTAAGAAAGGAGATTATGATATCATGACCGAAGACGCACAAAAAGTCGCGTATACTAAAATATGTCAATTAGTTTCTCTCATGAATCAGGTTGACAAGCACCCGACAAAGTCTGTTCTTATCAAATTGCACGATATGCTGCCCCTTATCGAAGAGCTTGAAATTTTTCGAAAGGATTTGTCGGAGACGTTGCCAGAACCTGAGATGCCTTTTTCTAAGCCGTAGAGTGGGCACCGCCCACTATTAACAGAGACTGTAACACTATGATAGTCTGCACATATAAAGGAGGCGTTATGTCCACTCAAGTTTGGATTGCGATCGGCACCTGGCTCGGTGCGGTGTTCACGTCATTAGGAGTGACTTGGACAATGCTAACATATCGTGTAAGGAAAGAAACTCAAGATATTGAGGTTAGCATCAACTCACTAAAACATGAAATTTCAGAACTGCGAAACGCGTGTAACACTACCATCGGAACCATCGGAGACAAATCACACGTAACAATACATAACGAAATCAAAAACCTTGACGAACAAGCTGATCGAAATTCACTATCACAGAAACCCTAAAGGAGAACTATCATGCAGGATATTGAATGCAAAAGCCTAACCCTAGTTGATGACAAAGGTAACCGAAGACTTTCATTATTTCTAGACAACGAAACCAACGACCCCGCAATTGTAATGTCAGGTAATCATGGCAGATTGCATATGTTCATAGGCAATGATGGGGTACGCTTTGTTATGGCAGATGAACCGGGTAATGCAAAAGTAATAATCACTGCCGATGAAAAATGCGGACGACTTGACATAGTCCCAGCCGAGAACGCCCGCTAGCAGTCGCCCACAAGAAAGGAATCTTATGACACATTATATCTGCACCACTTTTCTGCTGCTATCCACCCTAGCCGCCCACGCCCAAATCACCATCACGGGCGAACGCCGCGACCAGCTCCACGTCGACACCGATGCCTATACCGTCCACTTCGACCGCGGCACCATCACCCACGTCCACAATAAACGCACCGGCGAAACCCATACCCTGCCCCGCGCCGCCAATCCGAATCCGGGGTTTAGTAAGCAGACTGCCATCGTAGGCCGGGGTAATATCAAAGATTGGTCGCCCCGTTGGGATGCCGACATACAGATAAACAAAATTACTGACCACCACGCTGACATTGTATTTCGAAAGGGCGGGAACGCGATAACACTGTCAATCGGCATCGACCCCGCCAACAACGACCTGCTTATCGGAGGACAGGCTATATCCGCGATACCCGGCGTTATTGGTATCCAATGGTCTGTCGAAAACCTTGATCTCCATAACCTCAAACTCATCATGCCAAATCAATCTGTACAGCAAATTGATGCATCCTCGGGTATTCAACACAAAAGTTTTCAATACCCCGGCGCGGCCCGCTGGCAAGCGCAGCTCGCTATTGTGGAATCCCAATTCGGCGGATTCTACGTACGGAGCACCGACCCCACATTCCGGTTCAAAGAACTGGAATATGAGACCGACACCGCGAGTTTCGGACTTGCTTTTAAAACCATAAACCAAGCGCCCTGGGATACGCTTAGGTCGGCAGAGTCCGTCACCTGGCGGCTCAATACCTACGCCGGCGAGTGGTGCGTCCCCGCTCAAATACACCGCGACTGGATGGAACAGGCGTTTAACCCTGTGCGTCTCGCCGACATGCCGGAATGGGTCGGTGACATCGGATTGGTCGTTCTCCACACGGCGTTGGATACGGAAATGCTCGCCGCCTTGGCGCAGCAGGTTGAGCCGGCGCAAACGCTTCTCTATGTGGTCGATTATTGGAATAAAGGCTCATTTAGAGATATAGTGCCTCCGGATTACGCGTCCGTCCATTCCAATTTCGATCAATTTGTAGATGTTGCCAGGCACTACGGATTTCGTATTATGCTCCACGTCAACATCCTTGTTTGTTCCCCGGCGCATCCGCTCTATCACAAGTTTAAGAAATACCAGGTACGTGACACCGATGGCAAACTAGAGGGAGCTTATTGGGATGACATCGGTCATCCGTGGCGTTTAGCCACCATCAGCCTCGGCAGTTCCGAATGGAGACGCTTGCTTATTCGGCAATTCAAGTCGCTCCGGGAAAAATACGCGGTAGACGCCTTCATGCTTGATGTGAGCCACTTCATCTTCAACGACAGCAACGGTCTGGTCGAAGGCCTCACCAGTGCCGAAGCCAGCATCCTGATGCACCGTGAACTGATGGAAGCGATGCCGGGCATCGTGCTTGCCGGAGAATATGTCCACGCAGTCACCTTTTTCCGCGAGAGTCTATCGCAGCGTTCGCCATCAAACTACGAGCCGCACCCGCTCAGCGCCTTCCTCTTTTCCCCCTACAACCGAATGTTCGGCGATCTGGGGTTTCCATACGAACACAGTCCCCAGGAACTCGGACGGGTTCTTAGTTCTCACGAACCGCAAGGGGTTATTCCAACCGCGCGAATACTGAATCCCAGCACGTTAAACAAACCCCTCACGTCTGGAATACTCGCTGTGGCGCGCCAGTGGCAAACGTTGAAGTTGACGCCTGATATCCACTGCCATTGGTGCGAAAATACCCTATTCCAATATACCACGGACAACGGCGAGAGTGTGACCTACCAAAAGGTCGACGGCATATATTCATTCACCACACCCGCCGGCACCATAACCCAGCGCGTGTACGGCGTTACCGCTGCCGTCACCGACTGGAGCCTACCCGGATGGCATGCATACAATGAGACGATGCTTCTCGGCTTAAATCCCGACAAATACTATTCGCTCCGGGATGCGCCGCGTGATTACTCCCAATTGCACATCAATGCGTTGCCGTCCGGTGCGTCTCTGGCAGAGACCCGCGTCACCGAAGTTGCCGCCGTCTTTCGACTTGAGCCTATCGACGACCTCGTAAACACCTCCATCGGTCTATTCCTTCCAACGCCGCCGGTCGCGGTCGTCCCCGATACCCTCCGCGCCCTAGCCGGTGGGAGCTACACCCTTGAAGCCCGTCCGTCTCAACCGGTTGCGATCATCCTCTCCGCTCCGCCGATCCGTCTCCCATACAACCTGCGCGACGCACCATATACCGCCGGAGTCCAGACAGTCGGCATTTTCCAACTCGGAAACATTGACGGGTCGGGCAGCCGTAGAACCGCCACCCTTGACGGCATCCATAAATATACCATTTATGCCCATCCCGCGCGGTACGACGCTGAAACAATCATACAGTTCGCATTTACGCTCCCTGAGACCTCCTCAACCCTATCATACTCGGCTGGTATACAAGGACAGGACAGCAACGGAGTTGTGTTTGAAATCCGACTAAACGGCAAAACATGGGTTGAACTCTTCAAAGACACCTTTGACTGGACAAATGGTGAGCTCTCCCTGGCCGAATTTGCCGGGCAACCCGTCCTGTTGGAATTCGTGACCGGCCCGGGTCCGCACGGCGAAAACGACTACGATTGGGCGCATTGGGGGGATTTACTGATTACCGCGGACAATCCTGCCGATGTGAACAGTGACGGAGTTATAAATATTTTGGATTTAACGCTTGTGGCTCAAGCCATGGGGGATAACACTGGGGAGGGAGACGTAAACGGAGATGGCATCATAAACGTAATCGATTTGGTCGTTGTGGCAAACCAATTCTGACGGGTACTGATGAAAAGCGGACTGAAAGATATGCACTCCAGCGAAGATCAAGCGACTGGATAGCGAGCGATCAACTGAGTGGATAGCGAAGGCGATAGTAAATCTTGATAGAGATCTTCAATGTCTGGAAGGAAGTTGACCGAAACGATAGGTAGCTTGAGCGCGCTCATCTGTGGTAGAATGTGAAATGGTAAGCCCTTTCATTTGTGGCTTAACCCGCTGAATGATTTGGAGAAAAACTATGAACACATATCGTGCAGGAGTAATCGGCTTAGGCCGCATGGGCAGTACCTTTGATGATGAGATGACCCGTGGCGGCTCTCTATTCCTTCCCTATTGCCATGCCCCGAGCTACCACGCCGCTCCGAATGTCGAGCTAGCGGCTGGCGCAGATATACATGACGAGCAAGCCGCCATCTTCGGCGAGCGTTGGGGACTTACTTCGGATCACGTGTATAGTGACTACAGGGAGATGTTAGATAAAGAACGGCTGGACCTAGTCAGTGTCTGTACAACCGCTCGCATCCGCCCGGTCATTGTGCAGTATGCTGCCCGTGCCGGTGTGAAGGCTATCTGGGCGGAGAAGCCGATCTCATTGAGTATGAAGGAAGCAGACGACATGATAGAAGTCTGCAGAGAGCACGGAGCGGCGTTGGCGGTTAACTGCGCGCGGCGCTGGAATCCCTTCTTTAGCGAAGCTCGACGCTTAATTGATGAAGGCCATCTCGGTGACATTTTACAGGTGACCGTCTACGCGGCATGCGGGCTGTCTCACAATGGCAGCCACGCTATTGATGTCTTGCGCTATATGGCGGGCGGCAATGTTCAGTGGGTTTTTGGGGAGATGGAGTCGGACGAAGCTGCCGCCGGTGATAACGATCTGCAAGGAAACGGATATTTGGCTTTTGACAACGATGTTCGGGCTTATTTCCGGAGCACGCCGTGCGGGGCAGCGCCGTGGGAAGTTGATGTCATCGGGACGACCGGACGGATTCGATCTCTAAACAACTCGGAGGAGTTCGAACTGATTCAGATGATGCGCGGTATCGGTAGCGACGCAAGTACACCGGCTAAGATTCCTTTCCCTATGCCGGTACGGATACAGGGAATGGGACTGACAATCGTTGCTGACCTCATCAACGCCATTGAAACTGGTGAGCCGCCCAAGTGTTCCGGTGAGGACGCACGACAGGCGTTAGAAATCGCGATTGCAATGCGGGAGTCGCATCGCCGCGGCGGAGTGAAAGTTGGTCTCCCGCTTCCGGATCGGGGCTTGCGCATCCTTTCCTCGGAAATAGGAGGTGACTCTGTACCTGCCCGAGTCCGTCGGTTGCAAGCGCGCGCGTAGTCGAGGAGTAGAAAAGCTCTCAACAGATGTTCGTCAGTGTGCGCGGTATGAATTGGCTGGAAATTTCTTCGCATTCACCGATACGAGACCTCACGCCTGCCGTTTTTGAGCATACAGACTTAGTTTGTTTTTTAGCCGTTGCAGTGGCCAATGCTCTTGCAGCGCTTGGTGCATCATCTGTTGAGCTGTGAAAGGGACATTACCACCGATAGGCGGATCTGAATCGAGATTAGTCGGAAACGAATAACCGTCCGCAACCGCTGCAATGATATCTCTCACGGCTTGAGACGAAATGGTGTCCTGTTTAGTCTTGTCTAGGAGGATAGGGTATACCTTCTCTATCATAGCCTGTCGATTGACGGATTCCATCGGGCGGCCAAACGCGGACGAGATCTGAACCAAATTGGCAATCCGATCTTTATCGGATAAGTTCGTGCCAGCCGCATGAAATAACGCAGGACTAAGGAAGACGACATCTCCTTTGTTGAGTGGAATTTGCGATTTGTGTTCATCAAAAAAGGTAGCAAAATTAGTCTCATGAAAGGCTAAGTATCCGGCCGGGTATTGATGCGAGAATGGCAAGAATAGTGTTGGACCCGATTCGATTGGCATGTCACTGTGGGCGATACTTCCTTGTAGCGTCAGAAATTGTGAAATAAGGTGAGTATGAATCGGGAATTCGGCTGCGGTATCGGCGGATTGAAACCCTAAGTGGTAGTCACGGTGGGGTGATTGCGCTTTGCCGCCCGGTTTGACATTATTTACTTGGGCGGTAATTTGATAGTAGGGCCCTAACCACGCATGGGCGGCGAGAGCTAGAAGCGCGTTGCTGTAGTACTCAATGAATAATTCGGGAGCGGCGAGACAAGCCTTCTGGAAAGAGTTCCAAATACGTTCGTTGTCACCGAAATGATCGCCTACTTCACCAAGTGACGATTCTTCATCATCGACAATTTTCATGAAATCGGCTGTCATGCCATCAATGACAGTCGTATCGGGATATGCGTCACGAATCACAAAGATTCCCGGTCCGTCCCTAAGGCAGTTTCCCAATTCCGTCTTGAGTTCGGTCTCTGCCCCCGCATCAACCATTCCCTCTCTCAGTTCGTCGCCCTGATAGATGACGATGTTCTGTTCGATTCCTTTAGCAAATCGGTACAATTCCAAATCTGCGATTTGGTCACAAATTGTCTGAAATTGCTCAAGCTTAATATCTTCAGAGCTGAAGTATTGGGGCGATTGAGTCTCAAAGATGTAGGATGACATGCTTCGATTCATCTCACTTCGACGCTATTATTCTCTCCAGTAATCCTTATGTACGTATCGGTAAGTCTCTAGCCCATCAGCCGGTAGGTCGTCAAACTGATCGAATGGTGCGGGAGGAGAATATACAAAAGTTCCTTCATCTTCAGCTATGTAGTCTGCTTGCTTGCGCAGCTCAATACATGCTCGAAGCACATCCTGTTTCAGAGGAATGTATTCCGGTATATGCGGGCCATATACAGTTTCAACTCCGGCGGTTCTAAATTCGTAGTATATGACTCGCCGCATCCGAGGTGAGTTATTGACCGGTGACCCGTGTAGAAGACGAATCTCATGAAACAGTACATCACCGGGCTGCATGTAGATTGGCTGTGACTCGGGCAACTCAAACTCCTCGGTTCTGAAATACTCCATTGCCCGTTCCTGACTCCACCGATGACTACCCGGTATTGCCCACACGCAGGTCTCATGATCTGCCTCATCCAGATAGAAATCCACGTTAAAGATAGGAATATCAGTTGCGCAGTCTACCGCAGCGTCTCGGTGCCAAGGGGTACTAATACCCTCATGCGGCATTTTGTAAATCATGGCATCCCAAGTGGGAATGAGGTCAGTTCCAGTGAGTTTCTCTACCGTCCGCAGGATATAGGGGTGCGCCAACAGTACCCGAAATGCGTCGTCTTTATCCACCACATAGTCAATCCGCTTTAGGGTGCTCTTTCCCGTTCGCCTTCCGGGTTGATAGCCGTAATCCAGGGCGGGTTGTTCCGGGTTGCCGTTTATCATCAGCGCATGTGATGCGTCCCGAAGGCGCTGCTGTTCTTCCGAACTCAAGACGTTCCTAAGTATCAGATAGCCGTTCTCATTAAAGAACTGAACTTCCTCGTCAGTGACAACCGTTTTCGACTGAATACAGGTTGATGAAGTGGACATTTTGAACCCGCCATATGTAAGCAATTTAAGTTTTTTGCAAATCTGAAATCGGTAAACTATGTTGACTTGAGAGTTTCGATAAGACTATGTCGTTTAATATCTGCTGCTTTGCATTTAAGCGCGAGATTGGATTCTATTCGGACGGTGCATCTCCTAAGTGTTTCCTAAAGAATGCTTCCGATTTATTCCCGCCCCAGCCGTGTTCGCCGGGGTGCAAGTCTAATTCGAGTCGATCGCTTGCGTCCGCCGCATCGTAAATCTCTGCCAACTGCTGATAGCATTTCATTGCCGTGTCGATTTTGAAGCATGTGTCGTTTGCGCCGATGTCGATCAGTAAAGGTTTGGGAGCAATCAATCCCTGCAGATCCGGGAGATCTACATACTTGTATAGGCTAGGTGCGACCTGCATCCCGCAGTAGTTGACATCGCGGATGCCAAAAGCTGCCCAGAGGTCACTATAGCAGATTATTTCAGTAGCTTTGATTCGTTCATCACATAGCACCATCCACAATGACATGGTACCGCCGCCGCTCAACCCCATGACGCCCAACCGTTCTCCATCGACAGGCTGGGTGGAAATCACGACATCCGTAGCCGCTTTGCCGTGCGCCACGTTGATTGAAATTGACGTCATTCCGAGCATGGTTGCGTGGAGATAGTAAAGATTACACCAGTCCCGCCCTCCGGCGACCGAGTTATGGTTGGGTTTGTTTTTGTCATTTCGCTCGCCAAAGCCAATCCAATCAATGGCATAGGTAACGAACCCCTTCTGCGCCATGATTTCCCCGTAATTATAGTTGTTATTGGCAATTGACTGACGCAGGTTGGGACTGGAATCGTTACCCATTACCGGTTCCTTTCCGAACGCACCGTGACCGTGACAACATAACAGAGCCGGTCGTTTTTCGTTTTTCTTCAAGTCAGCTGGCAGGTTAACGAGCAGCGTTGCCGAAAGATGCTTCTGAACGTCGATAATCCAACGCTGTTTGATTAATCCCTTGTCCTCCCATTCAACTATCATCTCAGGGTTTGCACTGACCGCTGGGGGTGAATCGCCTAGAGTTGCCAGAACTTTGGCTAGTGTGTTCTTTTTCCACTCTGTGAAATCCCCTTGGTCCTTGCCGGAAAATTGACAATTGGGTGTGTGCTCTTCAACCAAATTGATGAACATCTGTTGTGGACTTAGATTTCTAGTTGTCATATCTTAAACTTCTAGCTTTATCGGGGCAATTAAGTTTTTAAACCGAGTTTTGCTCCAAATCAGCAATTCTCATTTTGAACTTGCCGAGTGATTGTGTCTACTAGAGCCTGTCTGAACAATGGGTCTCAAGTTCATTTCTTGTCATTATTGGGTCAAAATCATTAGATTTTGTACGAATTTACCCTTAAATGGACGTTCTCAGCGAATCGACTAATTGATTTCATGCTGAAACAACTCAGAACCGACTTGGCTTCATAGGTGCTCTGTCCCAAAATGAGAATTGCTGGCTCCAAATACTCGGTTTAGTCACGGTGTGATTTCAGTACGCCGCATCCGAGTATCGGCGGAGCCCGACCGGCAATCCCTCTTGGTCACACGGTAGTTTGAGAGGTGCTTCGCAAGGCCAACACTGACCGCCGGTGTGTTCGTACACTTCGCCGGACAGCCAGCAGAACATCTCGGCTGCCGCAATGCTGCATTTAAACTGCTCAAAATGTGGGTTATTATTGAATGTGGGCCAAGAGAAATCGAAGTCGGGATCAATAATCCAATCACGTCGAGGTTGGGAAGTTCGCCAGTAATTATATTTGAATAGATTGCGAAAGCCGGTGGTTGTGCTCCTGGATTTGCGGTGCCAAATGGAATAAACCGTTATAAAAATAGAGCCTGCCGGCGCAGTGGTCGGTTCGGCAAACTTCACACTGCGAATGTGTCCCATGTAGTTCGCCTTGCTCCGCATAAAGTGTGAGCCGGGAATCACCTCGGTTGGCCCCGCCTCCTTCGATGTATCTTGCGGGTAGTAGAAAACTTGAAGATAGTCGAGCCGCGGCGTGTAGATTGAACCGCCATCCCGATGCCAACCTTGGGCTGGAGCGGGGCACTCGGCGCGGTGATTACACAATATCTGGGGCAGCTTGAAGTTCCGACCCAATAGTGAACGTACCGCACCCGCCGCCTGCTGATTCTTGATTACACCGTCAATGAACCAATCTTCACTTAGCAGCTGGAGTGGCTGATGTTCCGGATGTGCTTTAACAAAAGCCATCATGCGCCGATTCACTGCATCTTCAACGACGCCTTCAAGCATCATGTAACCATTGCGACAAAATTCCAACACTTGCTGGTCGTTGAGTGTTGGCTTGCAGTCGTACACACAGCCTATATGGGGCGACAATGTTGGTGCACTCACGGAAACATTCGCTGAATCACCAAGTACGGCGGTGGGTTCACTCCAACTTCTCAAGGATGAATTCGCAGCCGAGGCCAAATGTCTTATCCTCCTGAAGAAGTAGCGCCATTTCGGGGAATTTGATGACGCGCCATCCATCGTTTATTGCCGCAATCACGGAGTTGTAGGGCCACTCCGCGGGATCTTCGGGACCTTCAAAGATTCTGCCATTTTCTACTAGTGCCATGGCCAATACTTCGGAATTCACGCCGGTCGTGCTCGTGTGCAAATACAGCAATTTCTGCTGTATTTTGCTTTCTCGGGGCTGATCGTTCAAACGGTTCAACACCCGTTGGAAATCATCTTCCGTTAGCGTTCCATCTCGGAATTTCTCCAGCCATTCCTGTATCTGCACTTTGTCAGCAACCATAGCATTCTTGAATCGAAAGCCGTCCAAATATCAGAACTGACTGTCAGCAACCCAGATGACAAAGCCTTTCACCAGCCTGCAATGAAATTGTCGAGATGGAAGTCAGTTGGCATCTCGTTGAAGTTGTAGCGCATTGGTCCCGACTGAAAGCCCGGGGAAAATTGTTCCTCGTCTTTTTGCAGTGCGGCATCTAGGTTCTTGAACCTCTCCCACAGCGCGTCCGACTCATCCAACGTAAAGCGATCTGCGAATTTCGGTCCCCAGTTGAGGGTAATTGAATGCGATCGCGTCCCACGATTACGAAGGTCTTCCGGCACATTTTGGAGATTAGGCCGGTTCGTACAACGAATATGAATAGCTGCTTTACACAGGAAAACTGCTATAAGCCTCTTTCCATTCTCCCCGACGCCCGGGTGTATTTTCTCAATACAATGTCGAAATACTGTGCCGTCTTTGGCAATTGCTGCACGGAGTGCTGCCTCCGTGCAATCCTGTGCCCCCGCGCTGCGACATACCCACCTTTCGAGGGTTTCGCGCGCTCCGGGATTAAGGTATCGTGCGAAGTCCAGATTCCTGTAATACGTCCTTCCCCAGCTTGCAAAACCACCGTGGATAGTACGACGCAGCTTGATGCTGTAGTTACTCCCCCAGTGAAGGATGGGGGTAATGTAGACAACACCATCCCCCGCCGCCAAGTGAGTTTGTATGCCGCTACTGAGTGGCGCGTACGGATTATCCAATAGCTGGCAATTCTCCTCTTCGGTATTGAGTCGGATGTGGCTTCCGGGCACAACCCACAGCACCTCGTCATCATAGAGCGGAATGTTCCACTGCACGTAGCTGGGCCCGTTCTCTTTAATGTCCTCGATATAACCCATTAGCGGTGCGGTGTCGATTGGATGGATGTCTCGGTGCCAGTTTGCAGGTCCACGGTCTCGCACCGGGTTGCACATCAGGAACATCTCGGTAACTGCGGCGTCGTTTACATCCATCAATTGGCTGCTGATGCCCTGTGTGTTCTCGTGAAGCCAGAACTCCACCGTGCTGGCGGTTTTCTGGTCGATTAACGGTGAACCATTCTCTCTCCCGGAATTGAGAATCAACCGTGGCTGAGGCGAACTCTCCCAGACACCACCGGGTGGATCGTCGGGCATTCTACTCCGCGCCCATATTGCCCGCTGGCGTTGCACGAGAATCTCGTAACTTTTTCGCAATCCCTCCAACTCATTCGGCGGGACGACGTTTCGAAGGATTAGGTACCCCTGTTCCAAGAATTGGTCTCGATTCACCTGCATTCTTGTATTCCTTGCCTGGGTTTCTAACTGTTCTGCCTTTTGTCAAAGTGTGAAGCATTTGACCAATCAAACAATCTGCCATCCAGGGAATGGCTCAGCCAACTAATAAAAAAGGGGGTGTACTCCCGCGTACGAATTCATCGGGACTACACCCCTTTGTCCGTTCTTACACAATTCAGTGTAAAACGTCGTTACAGTCTCGCCTTAATGGTCCCCCATGTTGTCGCAACTTTATCGGCGGGATCCACCGCCGTTGGTCCGTCGGGACCGTACACCATGAAATCACGGAAGTGAATAGCACCTCCGTCCGACCACGTCGCCAGACCGGGGCGTCCACCACGATTCGAATCGTTTGGATAGTCTTCCAGCTCAACTTCATCGTTCATCCAAGCGTTAATATGGGTCGGGGTGACTTGTACCACCGGATGAAAGTACTCCTCGCCCAACGCACCGGGATCGTTAATCCACTCACCTACCCGCGTGTGACTGACGAACTCCTCCCCCAGTCCCGCACCTGCTACCTGCGCCGCTACATATCTGATCCGGGCGTCATCACCGTGATTTGGCCATTTGGCTTTGAGACCAGGCGTGAACTCATACATGTACAGTCCATTGTTTCCACCTTCTTCATCGAACGTCCACATAAACATGTTTTTACGCTCGGCACTCACGGGATCTTGACCGTATCGCACCATGACATACCACCACCCCACGTTGTCCTTATTACCGAATTCGAACTCTACTGCCTTAACTTCAACAGTGAAATCGGTCGGCGCCCCTAGATCCTGCCAAATGGTATTTTTTATAACAAACACGTTAAAGGTAAAGTTGATGTCCGAGACAATTAGTTCGTTACCTTCAATGGTCCACATCGGGCCCGCCTCGCCCGTCGCCCACTCAAATTGGTCCAGATCGCTGGCACCGTTTTCGCAGCATTGAGCATACATCTGTGCTGTTGCCGGTGTAGAAAATCCGCCTATTATTCCCCACACACTAATTAACGTGAGAACAAATAGCGTTGTCATTCCTCTTTTCATGATTTCTCTCCTTTGCAATTGGGTTAAACTAATTTGGGTTAGCATTGTCAAGTTATAGGGGAACCTTAACTCATTATCAGTTATAGTTGATAGATTGACTACGGTCAACTACCAACGGCTTTATGTTATCACGAGTCAATATACTTGTCAATCAAGAAAATGGAGCAATTAAAGGGGAATAATGGAAATTTCTGTCCCCAAAGAAATGGAAATTACCCACATCTGAGGTTCTATACGCGATAACACGCCCATCCATAGCAGGAGGACACAACTCTCTGCGTTCGATGAACAGGACCGCTGTTTGGAAAGGGCATCAGTCCCCATACGAATTGTTCAAACAAGATCACAGTTCCGACACACCTTTTACAATTCCGTTTTGATTCTACCCCACACCGTTGTAATCTTCCCCGACGACTCTACCGCGTATCCCTTGGGCCCATAAACGACGAAGCTGACAGATACAGCACCATTCTCCGACCACACACCTACACCCGGTCGACCGCCAGCATTCGTATCATTTGGAAACTTGTCCAGTTCAGTTTCATCCCACAGATCGACGCTTATAGTTTTTTCGGTGACGACCATTTTAATGTCAATTGAATCCTCCCCAAACCTTTCCGGGGCGTTTTTCCACAGCCCCGCCCGAGTGCGGCTACCAGGCACCGGCCGGATTCGCTGTCCGCCAACCCACTGATACAGGTATAATCCATTGTGCGTGCCCTCTTCGTCTAGAGTCCACTTTATCATATCCAAGCATGTCTTGTAACTCACCGGATCATCTTGCGCAAATCTGGCTATGACATAAAGCCATCCGATGTTATTCTTTTCCCCCTTCACAATATCGGAAAACGTGGCTTCAATGGTAAAGTCGGTCGGTGCCCTGAATTTTCCCCAAACATCTCTATCAACAAGAAACATGTTCCAGTTATAGGTAATGTTGGAAATGTGTAATTTCTCGTCCTCCACCGTGAAGACGGTACCTGGAGATATGGAAGCCCACTCGAAGTTCTTGAGCGACGCTTTATTGGGGCAGCACTCAGCGTAGAACTGCGCGTCCGCGGGCGTGATTGACACTGTCACTATACCCCAAATTGCGATTAAGCTAAGACTCAACACCCTCGTCACTTGTCGATTCATGATTGCTTCCACACAGCCTACATCTCAAGGGACGCTTATTGCACTGGACTCGGCGACTAGAAAGTATACGGAATATATATTCCGTATACCATTTGGTATTTTTGCGCTATTTGACAATGGCCATCTTTCGGGTCGCCTGAAAAGAACCAGCGTGGAATTCGTAGATATAGATGCCACTAGGTACGATTTCGCCGAACCGGTTTCTACCGTCCCAGTATCCAGCAGACTGCTTGTCAAGATAATTTCCCGGTTGTAGCACCCCCAAATCCAACTCCCGCACCAATCCCCCTTGGATGTCGTAGATTCTAAAACTCACATGGGATGCTTCGGCTAGTTGGTACGGCAGCCATGTTTCGGGATTAAACGGATTTGGAAAGTTTTGATGGAGTGCGGTACGCTTGACCTTCCCCAATGTTGTAAGCCTCAAAGAAGCAGACTCCACATGGAAAGGAACATTTAGGTCTTTTGCTGTTTTATAAATGTACGCCGCACCCGTATCGTTGTCTGCGGTATCAGCCCCCACGATGGCGTATTGACCATCAATGTGGACAGAGATACCAAAATGGGGCATCGGCCAATTGGCGTCCAATAAAGGGAGAGTAACCTTTTCTTTCTCAGTCCAGACATCGCCTTCACGCAAGAAGGAGTAGGCAGCCCCTGCATCAACAACTACGTCATCGTCAAACTTAGCACCGACAAGAACAATATTGTTTGAAATAGAGACATCATTACCAAACTGATCGAATTTCTCACCATCGTGGGCAGTAAGCTTTGCGTGCAGTGTCCACAAATCTCCGTTGCGTAAAAAAACATAAGCAGCTCCCGTGTCGGGAGCTGCGCCGTCTTTAAGTGGCGCGCCAACGATGGCGATGTCGTCGCTAACCGACAAGGAAGCGCCGAACTGATCCTTCGCTGCGGGTTCGTCGGCGGTAAGTTTCGTCGTTTGTGCCCATCTCTCTCCATTGCGGGTGAAGATATATGCCGCACCAGACTGTTTCAGGCCTCTGTGTGCGTGTTTTGGTGCCCCGACAATCACTACGTCTCCACGAATCGCGACATAATGTCCGAAGTTGTCAGACGCTGCGCCGTCTTTAGCCGTAAGTTTCCCCTGCTGTTTCCACGTTTCGCCATCGCGCACGAAGATGTACGCCGAACCTGAGTTTTTTCCTTTGTCATCATCGAAACGTGACCCAACGATAGCAGTATTCCCATCGATTGCAACCGACCATCCGAATTGGTCTCCGGCCGCTGAATCTCGCGGCGTTAGTTTCGCCTGCTGTTTCCAACTTCGTCCCTTATGTCGAGGCCCCGGTCCAACAAACACATACGCTGCGCCTGCTCCCTTAACCCTATTAGTGTCATGGCCCGCTGCACCAATAACCGCAGTATCTCCGCTCATGGACACGGAGCGTCCAAATTCGTCACCTTCTGCAGTATCGTTCCCGTCAAATTCCGGTGGTGCCCCGCGTTTCCAATTGTTGCCGCTCCGTGCAAAGGGATAAACAACACCCGATCTCCCGCCTTTTGCCCCCCGTCTCGGTGCCGCAACGATCGCAAAATCCCCGCTAAGCGCGACTGTAAATCCGAATCCATCGTCGTGATGTTTTTCCACTGCGACGACCTTGACCGGATCGGCAATGCTATTCATCGCACTCCCGATGCCGGTAATCAAATAACACAGAAAAATCTGACAAACTGCCTTCATTATCAAGAAACCTCCTTGCGATTCTGGACTGTCCTTGAATTACTCGTCTACAAGGTTTTGCACTCAGCTTTTGGAGTTTGACAGGTTATTTCAGGATAACCATTTTTCGACTTGCGCGAAATGTCCCAGCTCTGAAGTCATAAATGTAAATTCCACTAGAAACGTCTTGTCCGTATTCGTCCCTACCATCCCAGTAGGCGGCGGAGTGCTTATCCATATAGCTACCCTTTTTCTGCATGCCAAGGTCCAATTCTCGTACTAACTTCCCCGAAACGTTGTAGATGTGAAAAGCGACATTGGCATCGTTGAACAGCCGATACGGAATCCACGTCTCGGGATTGAACGGATTGGGAAAGTTTTGATAAAGTGCGGTGTATTTGAGACGCCCCAATGTTGTTGCCTGCAAGAAACTTGGTTCTATTTGATAAGGTGTGTCAAGATCCTTTGCTACGTCATAGATATACGCTGCACCGATGTCTCCATCGGCGACTTCACCGCCGGCGATCGCAAACTCGCTGCGAATAGAAACCGAAATTCCCAGATGAACGCGGATTTCAGGCTGCGCATCCTTTGCTTCAATGGTGACCTTCTTTTTCTGAGTCCAAGCGTCACCCTTACGCAAGAAAGAGTAAGCAGCCCCCGCATCATTTCCCAACTCGTCGTCAAACTTTGCCCCTACGAGGGCTATGTTGTGAAAGATGGACACCGCATTTCCAAACTGGTCTTGTTCGTCGGCATCCTTGGCAGTAAGTTTGGTGTGCTGTAACCATGTGTCACCGTTACGGTTGAAAACATATGCGGCACCGGTATCGCTGGTGTTACTATCTTTGAACGGTACACCGACGATAGCCGCATCGCCGCTAATAGAAACCGAAACTCCGAACTGGTCCTTGGCACTTGGGTCGTTTGCTGTCAGCTTCGCCTGCTGTTCCCACCTCTCGCCATTTCGCCCAAAGATATAAGCAGCGCCTGATTGTTTGAGGCCAGCATGAGCATGCTTGGGTGCTCCAACAATTGCAAAGTCCTCACTGACGGAAACAAACTGTCCAAAATTGTCTGATGCCGCTCCGTCGTTGGCAGTGAGTTTCGCCTGCTGAATCCACGTCTCTCCACTCCGCACGAAGATATATGCAGAGCCTGAACTCTTACCATGATCATCGTCGAACCGTGCCCCGATAACCGCGACGTTTCCATCAATTGCGACAGACCATCCAAATTGGTCTCCTGACGCTTTGTCCTGCGCGGTTAGTTTAACCTGCTGCTGCCACCTCCCGGCATCAGGATTATAGGTGAAAACAAATACCGCACCTGTCCCTTTCTCATTCCCTGGAGCCCCGATGATTGCGGTGTCGCCGTTTAAAGCCACTGAACTACCGAACTCGTCGCGCGCGCCCGAGCGAATCGGGAAAATCTTCACGGGTTCAGCCGCTTTCCATGTGTTTCCACGCCGCAAATAAGGATAAACCGCGCCTGTGTTTGGGCCTTTATCATCTACCTTCGGGGACCCTACGATGACGTGTTTTCCGCTCACTGCCACCGACCATCCAAACCACTGGTCTTTCACTGGGTCCGCAGGACTAAGTTTGACCGGCTTCGCGAAACTCCCCATCACCAATCCGTGTCCGAGAATCAGGCAGATTACAAAAGTTCGTGGTACTTTCATGTTCCCGCTCCTTTCTCGCGTCACTCTTTCAACTTTTACAGTCCTAAGAGTATCAGAATGAATTGTTCGCAACTTACCTGGGGATTACCTATTTCAAACCATCCCCAGCCCCATTTCGGCAATAATCAGCTTTGTAACGCTGCATGATATTAATCTATGCTGTACTCGCAGGACAAAATCCTGAAAACTTAAAAGCAATCAACCACTGTCTAGTTGCCACAACACCTTCCGTCAATGTACGTTGCGAGCCACTTCGCGGGTGATGTGGAATATGAATGAAAGGATCGCGTAGGTGCTTGTAGAGGTATCGCGCAAAAAGTCACCTCAACTGAGGGAATGCCAATCTACACTGCCTTTGTACTGGGTGGGTATTGAGCGTTGCAAAAACCACGGTCAGTGTACGACATTGAAAATTGCGATTTAGTCCACCAAACCGATGAACAACTCCCTCTGCACCCTACGTTCACGCTACCAAGTAATGGAGATCTTGTCAACGATGAATTTCTATCCCCAATATAGTATCACAAGTCTTGCAAGCCGTAAACCACGAAAGTTAGGTAGCGTCCACTACTCGAACGGTACGCATTCAACTGCAGTACGCGGTCGTTTTCGCCTGACGATGCGAGTTACCGGGTTGTCATTACTTCTAATTTCAAAAACTGTATTAGTCAACGAAATGGTTTACACACCGCACCGCTCTACAGTATTGACAACCTCACAGGTCAAGGCTTGGATTTGGCAATCCAAGCCGAGCGGAAAACAGCTGCGGTTGTCTCACATCTGCCTGACCATTACACTAATTTCAAAAAACAGGAACTCCCGCGACTTTACATTTTATGCGATAAAGTGAAGTCTTAGCCGCGATGTACATCGTCTTCCAGTCAGGCTCCCCCCAAGCAAAATTAGTTGCACCTTCCGGTGTTTCAATGACACCGAGGTGCTTCCCGGATGCATCGAAAATCCAAACACCGCCAGGCCCCGTCACATACACATTTCCTTCTTGATCCGCCTTCATCCCGTCAGGCCCCCCACCCTCGCCCACGATTTCAGCAAAGATTCGTCCGTTTGCAATAGAGCCGTCGGGTTGGACATCAAAGGCACGAATATGCGATCGCTCTGAGGAGTCATTGATGTAAAGAATCGACTCGTCTGGTGCAAAGCAAAGCCCGTTTGGACGGTCAAAATCATCGACCAAAAGCGTTAAACTATGGCCATCAGCGGAGAGTCGATATACGCCCTGAAAATCTAGTTCCTGCTCCCCTAGCATTCCGTATTCTGCGGTTAATCCGTAAGGAGGATCGGTGAAATAGATGCTGCCATCCGACTTTGCGACAACGTCGTTCGGACTGTTCAAACGCTTGCCATCATAGTGCGAAGCGATTGTCACAACTTCTCCGTCAACTTCGGCGCGTGAAACGCGGCGATTTGCGTGTTCACATGCAATGAGCCGCCCTTGTCTATCGTAAGTTAAGCCATTGGATTTGCCTGATGGTACGCGGAAATCAATTATCCCGGATTCAGGCGTCCACTTCTTCATCTGATTTGCGGGAATGTCGCTAAACAATAGGAATCTGCACTTTGAGTTCCATACCGGTCCTTCAGTGAACTGACAACCTGTTCCCAATTTCTCCACTTGGGCGTCAGCATCAACAAGATTCAAGACTTCGTCGGCGCGAACATCAATACCCATGGGCCCTCCTCTTCATTTTCATTAGTCGCACATCGTGTCATTGAAAGCGTATCTATGGGAAAATAATCCTCGTAAATGTCCCCAATCGTCCCCCGTGTGGTAACCGACGGTTCAACTTCTGCCTAACCACGGAACTTGCAGATGGCATATAGCATGCAGCCGGCATGCGCAATACTTTGAGGCGGTGTAATTCCTGCAAACGAGACCGTACGAAAAGATATGTTCTTCCGCTCGGGCTTTTGTTACTTTCACTCAACCGAGAACAAGCATCACTTCCTCATGTCGCCGCCTTTGACGGTCCAAGCTTATCACTGTACGCTTACCTCAAACTCACGTTAGTATACCAGAATCAGAAATAAAATCAATAGATTTTCCATAGACTTCTGAAACTTGGACAGGAAGCCAATTGGGGCAGGAACTGGCGTATAGGTCTCCATTTTTCTTGACCGTCTGAATGAGATCAGTTAGAATAACTTACGTGAATAATGTGGATTTACACACGGATAACACCGGCTGATGCCAATCTTTACAGTCTTAGCGCAGATGCCTTTTGCGCATCGGTGTTGTCTATCCGGCACTCCTCACCTCAAATTACGGTTCAATTTGCAATAGTGCGTAAAACCGGTTCAGCGAAAGTCCCAGAGATGAGTCCACCTATGAAAACAGATGTCTGTTATGAACTTCTACGCTCGTCTCGGGTTGTTGCGCGGCGATGCGCATGTCCCTTGGCGTACCTCCCCCTTGGAGTGATAGAGTGGCATGGTCCACAAAACCCGTTGGGCCTCGATGGATTAAAGGTGCATGAACTTTGTGTTCGCGCCGCCGCAAAGGGAGGCGGTTTGGTTTTCCCTACACTTTGGTACGGAGAACATCGAGAATCGTATTTGGCTGAAGCCAATGTCCCTGTAAAATCAGCAATCGCTAATGCAATGGAACTGCCGGCGGCTAACTTCGACCCAGGATACATGGGCGGAAGAACGATAATTGAACAATCCACTTTCTATCAGAATATACTCTATCATATCTACTACCAGATTCGCAGTTTGGGATTTCAAGCGATATATGTACTAGTTGGTCATGGGCCTTTGAAGAACTACGCAATCTTAACTTCAAAGGTTTTTGAAAGGGCTACCGGAATTAAGATGGAGGCTTCGTTTGCTGCCGATATCGTGGAAGGATATCGTGAAGATCACGCGGGACGATATGAGACCGGTGTGATGATGGAGTTGCGGCAAGAGTTGGTCGACTTAACAGCACTGCCTGATGGAGACAAATCAGAGCTCGTAGGAATCGCTGGTGAAGATCCCCGTGAAGGTTCGGCCGAGTTAGGAAGAGCATTCGTCGAAAAATGCGTCGACCAGCTTGTGAGAGCGGGAAAGGAACTACTGACCCGCAAGGCATCAGATGGCTCGATGGGGGTACATTAGTTACCACGTCAAGGTCCATTGCTCCACGAGGGCCCGCGGGTGATTCACAATCGAACGCGGTTCATGAGTGGCTTGCTTTTTTCGGTTCTTGACGATGGATATTGTGTTCCTTAACGCTTTCAATCTTACAGTATTGATGCCCTATATCACTGTTACAAACGAGGAAGTGAAATTATGTATAACTCAGTCAAGGTGGCAGCCATCTCACTCAAGCCTGAAAAATGGGATAAAGTTTCAAACGCAGACAAGATGGAAGCATTCTTTGTGCAGGCGGCTAAAGCGAAACCACAAGTGATTTTGACCACAGAAGGTGCACTTGAAGGCTACGTGGTCATGGATGTTATCTACGATCCGGAGAAAGCTCAGGCGATGCTTGAAATCGCTGAACCGATCGACGGTCCCCACATCCGGCGTTTTCAGCGTCTTGCCAAAAATCTAAAGACCTGTCTATGCTTCGGTTTTGCCGAACGCCTTGGCGATGACGTCTATAACTGCGGCGTGTTTATTGACGGCGACGGCGAAATCTGTGGAAGATACCACAAAACACAGTTGGCTGAGGGCGCCCATCCATCGTGGAATTTTAATCGCATCGGCAGTACGCTTCGCGCGTTTGATACACCCGTAGGTCGTGCCGGCATCGTCATCTGTAATGATCGCTGGAACCCACTAATCACACGCACGCTAGTGCTTGACGGTGCCTCACTGATTTTTATCCCTTCGTACGGTTCTAGACGGAAAGCACAGAACGAAACTGTCTTGGCACGGGCACGGGAAAACGGTGTGCCGATTGTCGAAGCGAACGTGGGCATGAATCTTATTATCAGCAAGGGTGAGATTGTCGCCTACAAGTGGGGCAACGATCAGATTACCACCGCAGCCATCGACATACCGGTGCCCCCTTCGCTTGAGATGGCGCGGTTTTACGAACAGGAGTATCTGAAATACCAAGGACCTGAAATGGAGAAACGCTATAAGGAAACACAGGAGAAGGTTCGCGGAGAGGAGAGATAAACAACCTTAGGGATAGAGCAGGTACCGAGGCTTAGTAACAGCGGGCCCGCAACAACCAAACTCTCGGTCAATTGTGATTACGTACCAAGGAGCTAGATTATGTCAACTCAAAGCACGGAAATTCGACAATGCAACACCACAGATCTTGAACGGATTGCACGCTTTCGCCGAGCAGGATATGGGGGCAGCGTTTCCGACGCCCTAGAAAGTCTAGGAGTGTGCGATACTGTCTTCTCAGACCGTTTCAAACCGCTTCGTCAAGGCATGCAACTGGTTGGTCGAGCGTTGTCTATCAAGCTGCATTCGCTCGCCGAAGGGGAGATTTCTCTGGAGGAACAAATAGCACAGGAAGCCAAATGGGAGGCGGAGGGTGGGCACCCTCAGAAACGCATGATGCGAAAGGTTGACGAACTTGAAGACGGTACTATCCTCTGCTTTGACTGCGGCGGCGATATGCAGCCAGCCCATTTCGGTGAGATGAGTTGCCATCTCGCCCACGCTCATGGCTGCCGGGGTATGCTGCTAGCGGGGAACTGCCGTGATACTCAATACGTACTGAAAATGCCTGATTTTCCGATGTTTACCTTCGGCACACGCCCTAACGCCTTCGGCGGCTGGATTGTAACCGATGTCAACGTTCCTATTTACCTTCCCGGTCACCTAACGCACTACGTCAGGGTGATGCCAGGCGACTTTATCTTTGGAGACAACGATGGTGTACAACTTATTCCCGAGGGGCTCGTGGATGAAGTCCTGTTACGGGTTGAGGCAACCTTTGAGAAAGAGAACGACGAGCGCGAAAAGATAGCTGCCGGTATGCCTATTGATGAGGTCTACGATGTGTACGGGGTACTGTAGAGACCTGAGGTGTGCAATTCAGAGTGCGTACGCCCGTTGCTGTGCTTATCCTTAACTCTCTTTCGCGTCTTGCAGACATCGATGGAATAGCTGCAAGAGCACTTGATTTGGCCCTCTGAGGAATGACAATCGAATGCCAGTGTCTCCTGCATCGGATGGTTCTTCTTCAAGTTGTACGCCCTTGTCCTTCAATTCTTGAGCACTGTCGTCCACGCTGTCAACCTTGAAGGAGATGTGGTGGAAACCTAGATCCGCTTGTGTGGTTTTTTGGGGCATCAATTCTAAAATGATGTCTCCAGCCCTCAGAAAGACATAGTCGTCATCGTCTTCATTGGGGAAGCGCTCCATGACTTCGAGCCCTAAAGTTTGGGTGTAGAAGTTGACAGCACCTTCGACATCGTCTGTCACCAAAGCGATTTTGTGGATGTTATTGATTGCCATTCGTCCTCCTATTTAGTTGTTGCCAACCTGTTGAGAATATTGATTAGGATTGGTTTTTTGTAATTGGATCAAGTTTCGAGCCTAGACCTACGATTTAAGACTGGGAAATCAAATCACGCAAGAGACCCGAGAGGTGACCACTTGTGATTTCGCAGGTAGGAAAGAGCAACCGCACCTTTTCCTCGGATCTGTTTCAGTTACGTGTTGCCGATAGTTTAGAACGATGTGCCGAGATTCACATGGATTTTTCCTTGAAGCGCGGAACTCCCTGCTGCAAGTCCGTAGTCTATCCGGAGCAGACCACCGCGCGATTCCAGTCGCATACCGAAACCGTAACCAACGCGAAGCGGGTCAAAGACAGACGGTTGACTTACTGGCGTCACAGATCCCAAATCGACAAACACGAAGATTCGAGAAGCGCGCCCAACGATTAATCTGTATTCAAAGTTTGTGTAGACACGACGTGGTCCCGAAAACCAATCTTCATCGTAGCCGCGCAACGTGTTCGCACCGCCAAGGTAAAAGAGCTCCGTCGGAGGGATGTTATCTCCCCAAGTTGTAGCAGCGTGTAAACCAATTGCAACAACCTGCTTTCGCCACGTTGGAAGGTACTGCTGGAAATCCACCCACAACTTCCGGAGTCTGAAGTCTCCTCGCGAAAACTCAAAAGCGACTGAATCTCGGCGCCCCCGTGTAGGGTTTAGAAAGTAATTTCTACTGTCGCGAATGAGACTGAAGGTGACGCCATGCTTGACGCCGTTCTGTGCCTGGATGTCAAGCGAACCATTCCGCGGGAACTGCGAAAATGGACGATTGGAGCTAGCAGGCAAATCAACCGGGCCTGTGGGCACGGGTAACGAGGCATCGACTGCCGCGTAATCAATCCGTTTATAAGAGATTGCCATCGCACCTTCAAAGGTCTCGCGGAACCGTGTGCTAATTGTTAAGCTGCCGGATTGTTCCTCGGATTCCACGTCGGTAAATTGATTCCGCTGCTTCAGTTGCACATATTCCACACCGATGTTAGCAGGTTTTCCGAACGCCCAAGGTTCCCGATAACCAAAGCGCAATGTCTTGAGCAGACCGGATTTCCAAAAGAAGCTTGCCCTGCGTCCAGTGCCGAGTAGATTGCTATCGCTTGCCTCAATAGTCCCGGTTAGCCTAGGCGCATCGTCAACCTCAGACGAGGGAGGTGCGTAGCCAATAATACCGCTAAGCCGGCCGGTACGTGCTTCCGTCATTCGCGCGTGAAAAACAATCGTGTCCGGTGTTCGTCCCTCTTCAAGTACCAGAGGATTCACTTCGTAAAAGTACCCAAGATTCGTCAGGTGTCGACGACTTTGGTCAATCTTGCGTTGATCGAAAACCTCGCCGGTTTGAATGGGCAACTCACGCAGAACAACGTAGGACTTTGTTTTCTTTAGGCCGGTTAACTTGATTTCGCCAATCCGAACCTCATCCCCTTCATGGACGTTCAGATGAAAATCAATCTTGCCGTGGTCAGGGCGGAGGTGAAATTTGGATAACTCAATTTGCACCTTCGGGTGTCCGCGTTCGCTGTACAGCGCTAGAATTCTGTCAATCCCACCTTCCAAGGCAATTTGGCTAAAAGGGATTCCATCGTGTAGGCCTAGCTCACGTTGAAGATCTGAGGTGGAGAACAATCTATTCCCACTCATGGTAACCTGTCCCGTGCGAATTTGACTCCCCTCGTTTATTTGTACTCGGATATGTACCTGATCAGTGGATACTAGTATGACTTCGGGGTTGATCGACGCAAACACATATCCGGTTTTCCTGTATTCGCCTATGATTTTCGTCAATCCTGCCATTACCTTCTCACGGTGATAGGGTTTTCCAGCGTGCACGCCGAACACCCTCGACAACGTCTTTCGATCAAGATTCTTATTTCCCTGGAAGGAAAACTGCCGAATCAGATATGCAGCTTCATCATCATCAGGAAGCGTAGAATCGGTCACATCGCCGGTCGCAGGATACTGAAAAAAGATGAGCATAATGGCAAGGATGGAATTCGTGAAATATTGAACATAGTCTCTACGTTGAATGCCCTGCTGCATATATTGCTTAAGACCTGTTGTTTTCCTAGTCCGACATCCCTGCATTTTCATCTGTCTCCTAAGTTGACACAAATGATGTTAGGATTTTACCACATTGACCAATCTCCAACAAGAAATTTATCTTGAGATAATACGTAAGTTGTGATATCATGTATGGTGTGGTCGTGTGCAGCAGCAGAAATTTGATTCGGAGACTGTGCATTTCGTTGTTGTTACTCTGCGAACCTTTACATTGAGTCGTGCGAAAAAAATCTGGACGCTACCCCTAATTCCCTGTAACAGTGTCGTTTATAAGTATATAGAGTGTACCTCTTGATGTAATCGGTAACAGTCCCAAGAAAGACCCAAAGATATGGAATCCGTGAATAATCAATCTATTGACCCACTAATCAGGAATGCCCAGCTGAGTAAAGACGCATTTCAGGGCCTAGTAGAACGTTATCAACAGCATGTCGTCCGAAATATTCGCGCATTCACAAAAAACAGGCACGACATCGAGGATTTGGCGCAGGAAACATGGATTAAGGTCTATCAAGCAATCGGAAAGTTGAAGCCGCCATATCACCTTGAAGGTTGGATTGCCAGGATTGCCCGAAATACTGCAAAGGATTGGCTAAAAAGCCAGCAGTGCAGAATCTCACGGTTGACCCACGAGTTGAAGTCATGGCATCTTCAAGAGCCGGCGGTGTTGGCGACGCTTCACCGTGGACTTACCGAGAAAGTTCGGTACGCTGTTGATGCGCTTTCCCCGAGGTACCGCCAAGTGGTCTACGAGTTTTACATGTGTGGCTATTCCGCATCCGAAATCGGTCAGCGGCTGAATATTCCAGTAGGCACTGTATACAGCCGCCTGAAAGAAGCAAAGAAACAGCTCGGCAAACAGTTTGAAGGCAGTGTGGCTAGAGTATAAGTTGCGGACTTCACTAACAAGATTTGATATAAATTATCGTGTACATTGAACAGTAATTGAACTAGCGATTTTCACCTTTTGGAGAAAGATATGCGAAAAGCCCTATTTGTTTATCCGGAATTTCCTCCTTCGTACTGGGGATTCAAATTTGCCCTTGACTTTGTAGGCAAGAAGTCCGCCATGCCACCTCTCGGACTACTAACAATTGCAGGCATGTTCCCGAAGGATTATGAACTCAAAGTTGTTGATATGAACGTGAACCCGTTGGTGGACTCTGATTTAGAGTGGGCAGATGCGGTTTTCACGTCCACGATGATCGTTCAGAAGGATTCACTCTACGACGTCGTTAGGCGATGCAACGCGGCAAATATTCCCATCGTGGCTGGTGGTCCGCACCCAACCTCCTATTACGACAATATTAGAGAGGAAGTCGATGGAACGGTCGATCACTTTCTTTTCGGAGAAGTCGAGGATGTTTTCGAAGATTTTCTAACAGACTTTGAGAGCGGATCAGCCAAAGAGATATATCGGGAAACAAAAAAACCGGATGTCACGAAGACGCCGCCACCGAGATATGACCTGATTGATTTGAAAGGGTACGGATCAATGGCGCTGCAATTCTCGCGCGGCTGTCCGTTTGACTGCGAGTTTTGCGACATTACAAAGCTGTTCGGACGAGTTCCTCGGACGAAATCGAGTGAACAGATGCTGACCGAGTTTGACATGTTATACCGCCTCGGTTGGGAAGGCTCGCTTTTCGTAGTTGATGACAACTTTATCGGGAACAAGCGCGACGCTATGCGACTGCTTCCCGAAGTTACCAAATGGCAAGAAGAAAGACAATTCCCATTTTCGTTGTACACCGAAGCGAGCGTTAACCTCGTCGAAATCCCTGACATGCTGGATGCCATGAGTGACGCCGGATTCAACATGGTCTTTTTGGGAATTGAAAGCCCCAATGACGAGGCGCTTGAGAAAACGGTTAAGAAACAGAACACAAGCAAAGAGGAAAATGCAGAGAGTTATCTGCTCCAAGCCGTACGAAAAATCCAGGGGTGTGGCATGGAAGTGACTGGTGGATTCATCATTGGACTGGACGGCGACAAGGAGTTTGATTCGCATATTCGGTTTATTCAAGAAGCGGGGATCCCCATGGCGATGGCTGGGTTGTTGACTGCGCTAAAAGGGACAAATCTGTATCAACGGCTTGAGAATGAAGGCCGCTTACTCAATGAATCCACCGGAAACAACACGGATGTTATGTTGAATTTCGAACCGGAGTTACCGCGAGATCATCTTATCTCAGAATATCGACGCGTTGTATCTACGCTCTACGATCCTACCCTAAGCAACTACTTTGAGCGATGCCTCACCATGTTGGAACATCTGAGGCCCACAGACCATTCCGTGAGAAAAATCGGAAAAACAGAGGTTATGGCTTTTATGAAATCCATTAGGCGGCAGTTGTTTTCTCGACAGGGCCCTGCCTACGCCCGATATATAGCTAAAGTCTTAAGGCACCATCTGCCTCTGTTCCCTGAAGCAATGCGACTCGCCGTCATGGGTTACCACTTTGAGAAAAATACGAGACAGACCGTAGCTGTCGATGACTTCAAGCAGTACCTTGAGATGGAGTTCAACACCTTTAAGGAGACTGCGGCTCAACTCGTCCAATCGCAGAGCGATCGAAGTGGGGAAGTTAGTCTACACGTTCATGACCTTCTTGCTCGAGTCCGTACCGCGTATGAAGATATCCACAAGGATTTCAGATATAGCGTACAAGACAGACTTGATTCGTTCCAGACATCGGTTTTCAAAGAGTATCTGAAAGCTGAACTAGAAGCTCTCAAGGCGATAATCTCGCGATTCGCCAAAGTTCAAAGTCATCGTGTTGATGAAATCAAGGGTTATGTACATAAACTATTGGAGCGTGTACACATACAATACGAACACTTGCACACAGATCTGAGACATAATGTGAATGACTCCTTAGAGACATTTCGCGATGCCGTGAAATCGAATCTCGATCACGTGACAATCCCGCAAATGGAAGGTCTCAACTAGAGACGATAAGTAATTGTAAGAAGATTTCTCGTTCCCGGAATTACGCAATAGGCTCACGGAGTGAACTGATTGCGGAAATTGCGTCGAGACTTGTCATCGTAAAAACCTCGAATATTCTCCATCCCTCAGATTGGACGTAGACCTACATGCCTAATGCCCTCTTGGTTTACCCGGAATTCCCTCCCTCCTATTGGGGTTACAACTACGCTTTAGATTTCATCGGTCGAAAATCCAACATGCCCCCTCTGGGATTACTGACAGTAGCCGGGCTGTTCCCCAAGGATTATCACCTCAAAGTTGTTGATATGAATGTTGCGCCTCTGCTCGACGCAGATCTAGAGTGGGCGGATGTTGTTTTTACCTCCACCATGATTGTCCAAAAAGACTCGTTGTTCGAGGTCGTTGAGCGCTCCAACCGAGCAAATAAACCCGTCGTTTCAGGAGGACCTCATCCGACTTCTTATCGTGAGGAAATTATGAGCGCGATGCAAGAGCGCGGAGGCTGGGTCGATCATTTTCTTTTTGGAGAGGTCGAGGAGAGCTTCCATGATTTTCTGACAGACCTAGCAAATGGAAATGCTAAGGATTTATACCCAGAGCCTAGAAAGCCGGATGTAACGAAGACACCGCTCCCGAGATACGATCTCATTAATCTAAGGGACTATGGATCAATGGCGTTGCAGTTCTCTCGCGGTTGTCCATTTGACTGCGAATTCTGCGACATTACCAAGTTATTTGGCAGAGTTCCTCGTACCAAAACGAATGAGCAGATGCTAGCAGAATTCAATTTGATTCATCAGCTCGGATGGCGCGGCGCGATGTTCCTCGTTGACGACAATTTCATTGGTAACAAGCGAGACGCAATGCAACTTCTGCCATCCATTTCCGAATGGCAGGAGGCGAGAGACTTTCCATTTCAACTCTACACCGAGACGAGCGTAAACCTAGTTGATATCCCCGGTATGCTAGATGGGATGGCTGAAGCAGGTTTTATCATGACGTTCTTGGGGATTGAGAGTCCGAATGACGCGGCTCTGCAGAAAACAGTTAAACAACAGAATACCAGCAAAGATGAATCGGCCGAGAGCTACTTGTTGCGCGCCATCAGGAAGATACAGGAAGCAGGGCTCGAAGCCACAGCAGGATTCATTGTCGGGCTCGACGGAGACAAGGAATTTCAGTCACACATTGATTTTATCCAAAAGGCTGGAATTCCCAGGGCAATGGCGGGACTTCTGACCGCATTGAAACAAACAAACCTCTACCAACGTCTTGAGAGCGAGGGAAGGCTACTCGGCGAGTCAAGTGGAAACAATGTCAGCGTTGAGTTGAATTTTGTCCCCGAACTTGACCGTGAGGTGCTTATCGAAGAGTACAAACGGATTCTCAGAGTTCTCTACGAGCCTAGTCTCAAAGGCTATTTTGAAAGATGTTTGACCCTGTTCAGGAATTGGCGGCCTAAGAGGCGAACCGTTCGTATTGGGAAGATGGAATTCCGCGCATTGTTAAAGTCGATGAATCAGCAACTGTTTTCGCGCAAGCAGGGGCCGGACTATCTCTGGTTTCTGATCCGAGTCCTCATGCGCTATCCTCGGCGTCTACCCGATGCGGTCTTGTTTGCGATTTTGGGATACCACCACGAGAAGGTCACAAGTCAGCAAATTGCTGTAGATAGTTTCAAGCAATACCTACATTCGGAGTTAAGAATTTTCAGGGACAAAGTGTCGGGATCCGCAAAATCACGAGGTAATCGCATAGGAGAGATTGGCGTGCATGCCCAAGCACTCTTGGCTCGGGTACGTACCGAGTATGAGACTGTGCATCGGGATTTCAAGCGCGGCGTGAAGGACGCCCTGGAAGCCTTCCAGAAGTCTGTTTTCATAGTGTACTTGGAGGCAGAACTTCGCGCGTTCAAAGAAGCCGTGTCTCGATCTGCCAAATCGCACAGCGAACGTATACCTGAGGTGCGGAATTACGTGCACAATCTCATGAGCCGCGTGCATACACAATATGGACATGTCCACAACGATTTTAGACATCATGTCACTGAGCCACTTGATGTCTTCCGAATCACGATAAAACAGTATCTCGAAGAACTCTTTGGCACTCTCCCATTTCAGATTGAAGGCCTAAATTAGGTTGAGTGGATGATCCAAATTGAGATTCGAGATGTCAGTTTTACCTACCCAAGTCGCAGTGAACCGAGTCTAAATAGGGTAAACGCAGAGATTGAGCGTGGCGAGTTTATCCTCTTGACAGGCCCCACCGCATGTGGCAAATCCACCCTGTTACGAACCTTGAACGGTTTAATCCCTCATGCGTCGGGTGGCGTGCTGTCTGGCAATGTCACTATTGATGGCACAAACCTTGCCGACCAACCACTAGCAGTAACCTGTCAATACATAGGGCTGCTATTTCAGAATCCTGACGACCAGTTTTTCTGCACAGTCGTTGAGGACGAGCTCGCCTTCGGTTTAGAGAACCTTGGAATTCCACCCTCACAGATTGATGCTCGGATCAACGCTGCATTGACACAGGTCAAGTTGCCTAGATTTCGGGGCCGCACAGTTTCAACCCTCTCCGGTGGTGAGAAGCAACGGGTTGCACTCGCTTGCTTGTGCGCAATGCAGCCGCGTGTTCTACTGCTAGACGAACCAACGAGCCACCTTGACCCGAAAGGTACGCGCGATATTTTGGAAATCCTCCGGCAACTGAACCGTGAGGATGGATTGACCGTTGTGATCGCGACCCATCGCGTCGCTGAAATTGCCCCATTGTGCGATCGCGTTTGGCTAATGAATCGTGGTGAATTCGTCCTAAATTCACCCGTAGATCGAGCCTTTTCTGACCTCACTTTTTATCGTAACTTAGGAGTAGAGATCCCCGATTTGGCTGAAGCATCGGAACAGTTGGGACTACCTGAACGTCCGCTCACCGTTGATGCAGCTGTGAGACTTTTTCTGAGCGCCAACACATTTCCAAACAAACCTACCTCAACATCAAACCTGTCAGACTTGATTAGCCACGACCAGCCCCATGGAGGTTCATGCGCTCGGCTAGTCAGCGTCGAAAACCTCACGTTCAAGTATCCACGCGTTGCGGCCCCTGCTCTAAGTGATGTCTCGTTTGAAATCAGCGAAAGTGAAGTAATCGCGATTATGGGGGCAAATGGATCTGGGAAAACAACGCTGCTTTTATCAATCCCAGGGCTACTCCGTCCCACGGTTGGACAGATTCTCATTGAAGACGTAAATAGTCAGCGCTTGAAGCTTCACAACTTGGCAGGAAAGGTTGGGATTGTCTTTCAAGATCCCGATCTCCTGCTTCAAGCGGCAACCGTAAGTGATGAAGTCGCTTTCGGTCCTCGAAATCTTAAGCTGCCTCGTCACGAGATTCAGGATCGAACCAAGGAGGTTATGTCAGAATTCGACTTGGACAATTTCCGTAATGAGGCTCCTTATTCCCTTTCGCGAGGACAGCGACAGCGGATAGCAACGGCCGCCGCCTATTCGCTTCATCCAGACATCCTCCTCCTTGACGAACCTACTGCAGGACAGGATTTTAGTCATCTCCAACAGTTGATGGATGTACTTTGTTATACTGCCGAAAGGCAAAATAAAACGCTCATATTTTGTACCCACGACGCTCAACTTACTCTACGGTACGCAAAACGTGTGTTGTTGCTGCGTCAGGGCGAGTTGATTTTCGATGGCCCACCAAGTGATGTTTTTTCAAATTCAGAACTTCTGGATCATGCCTCGCTTACTGCTCCTTTAACAACCCAATTGGAATGGGAGTTAGCAAGCAGCCAAACCAATCTGACATGTTAATGACACATCTCGATCCGCGCACCAAAATCCTCATGTTAATATTCTTCGGCAGTCTCGCTATTATGCTTGATAGCGCGGTTTCGCTACTGTTCTGTTTCCTGATTAGCCTCGGGTTGATTGTACTCTCGTTTCCATCCTGGCGCCAATGCCGAGTACTCATTCTATTCCTTTTTTTTACCACGTGGGGATTGATATACAGTCAAGCCATATTTTACAATGAATTTCCGCGTACGGTACTTTTCAGCCTGGTTGGACATGATGTCCCGATTATCGGCAGCATCACCGGAGGCGTGCGAGTGTATCGCGAGGGTTTTCTACACGGTGCGATTCAGTCGCTACGATTCAATACAACCCTGACAATCGGGTGCTTCATCATCTGGTCAACTCAACCGCGCGATTTGCTACTGGCTTTTGTAAAGTTGCGTGTGCCTTACAACCTAGCGTTCATGGTGACCACTGGCCTGCACTACATTCCGCTGATTGCGGCTGAATCGGCAAACGTGATTCGATCGCAGCGATTAAGAGGATTTCGATACCTTCAATTCAACCCGCTTCAGGTCATTCGGGGCTTGCTCAACAGTTTTCGTCCGATTTTAACCAACAATATCCGCCGCGCTACACATCTCGGTGAAGCGGTAGAAAGCCGAGCATTCTCACCTGACATTGTCGGAAAACAGCGCACATATTTACGATTGCTGAAAATGCAATCACAGGATATAGTCCTGTTAACGGCTGTGTCCGTCACCCTCGTCGGTGTCATCACGCTAAAGATGTTGTATTTCTGCTACGCGAATGGCATTTATTACGCATTCTGGATGAGAGGTATGTACACGTTTGTGCGTGAGGTATTGTAGGAGAGGGCAGATAAGTTATTGCGTTTGGTTGGAGAGGAACAAATATGACAAGAGAAAAGTTCCGCGTCGGACTAGCTCCCAGCTTCTTAGACTTGGATGGTAGATTGCGATTCAAAGACATTGGGCTTGATTTACTTGAGCAGCAGCCACATATTGAATATCATTTTATCAAAACAGATCAGCCTTTCGTTCCCCCTGAAGAAATGCGTGGGCTTGACGCATTCATCGCATTTAGTGGCGTTTACACGGCGGAGACTTTTGAAGGCGCGGACCGTCTGATCTTAATTGCAAGACATGGCGTCGGTTACGATAACTTCGATCTCCAAGCGGCGACCGAGGCAAACGTAATGATTGCGATTACGCCGCGCGGTGTGCGACACCCAGTGGCAGAGGGGATTATCGCCCTAATGTTTGCGCTGTCGAAGCATGTCATCGCAAGGGACAAAGCCGTTCGGGCTGGGGAATGGCGTAACACAATACAGATGGGCGTCGAACTTGGTGGGCGTACACTAGGTTCCATTGGGATTGGCAATATCGCAGGTGAAATGTTTCGTCTGCTTCAGCCATTCGGCATGCGTTTCTTGGCTTATGATCCCTACGCTTCAATAGAACTTGCCAAATCTTTGAACGTAGAGCTGACCAACTTGCAGTCGCTACTTGCAGAATCCGATTACGTGTGTGTCTGTTGTCCACTTACCGAGGAGACCTGCGGATTAATCGGTGCACGTGAATTTGGACTTATGAAATCCAGCGCATTCTTCATCAATACAGCACGTGGGCCCATAGTCAATCAAGCGGCATTGACTGAAGCACTAAAGACACTGCGCATCCGTGGAGCTGGAATCGACGTGTT
Organism: Candidatus Poribacteria bacterium; assembly: GCA_965197465.1. Lineage (GTDB taxonomy): Bacteria > Poribacteria > WGA-4E > WGA-4E > JAJDTR01 > JAJDTR01. The sequence goes on from OZ240209.1 coordinate 598,783, forward strand.
CGAAAAGGAGCCGATTTCCCCTCATGATCCACTACTCTCACTCAATAACGTCATACTCACGCCGCACGCCATTGCCATGACTGACGAATGCTACCAAGACATTGGTCGCACCAACTGCCGAAGAGTCATTCAGGTTTCGCGCGGCGAGATTCCGGATGACATTGTCAACAAAGAGGTTTTAAATCGGCAGGGCTTTCAAGAAAAGTTGGCGAGGCACCGCCTCAATTTCGGTGCAGATGATTAAGTTCAAATGGGGCAACCAGTTTGACAGAGGGCTAACGTAAGGCTACTTTTCGAAACCTATGCGATCCGATTGGAAGCGGAGTCGGATTGCAGGCATGAATTCAAACGGAAAGACAGCGATAAGTACCCTCGACGATGAGTCAATTGGGTTTGTATCGTGGTACGCAGAGGGGGAGAAGTTGGAGCCATTGGTCACTACTGTGTTGTACCACTTCACCGCCGCAAAAGATATGGGAAGAAACAGATTCTCATGGCAGAAAATCAATCTCCGCGCCACGTACATCTCATTAAGGTTACAACCGCAAATTACTCGTTTATTCTCCCTGCCCGTAGAACGCACCTCTCGTGTGGCTTCACTGAAGTTGAGCGGAGTAAGCGGATGCATACGGAGGATTGGAACTCATTCATTATGAACACGCACAAAAATAGAGCATTTGAATCTACACCCTGTTGATACCACCAATCCTCAAGTTTGCTCTTTAGCGTCCCACTTCCCATGCTAGGTGTAGTAGTTCTGGCCCAACGAGTTTTTCCCACGCCAGTTGCACCGCTGCACTTGAACCCGGTGTTGAGATGATTACCTTCCCACGATACACTCCTGCCGTTGCGCGTGAAAGTATCGCTGCCGCGCCAACCTGATCGTAACTAAACACACGGAAGAGCTCCCCAAAACCAGGCAAGGTTTTCTCCAGCTTGCGGCTTAACACATCGAAAGTCGTGTCACGAGGTGCGATTCCCGTGCCACCGTTAAAGAGGATAACACGTGCGTCTGTCTCCGCCATCTCATCCAAAACTGCCTCCACCTGAGCCGGTTCATCCTTGATAATACGATAAGCGGTCACGCTGTTTCCGTCATTAGTCAACTGTTCACGCAGATAAACGGCGTTCTTGTCCGTTTCCGGAATACGCGTGTCACTGACGGTTACGATTGCTACTTTGACGGGCCCCTGCTCTGCTGCGGCCTCTCGATGCTGTTTGGTGCTTGCTGATGATTTTTCCGACATCAATTTCTCCTGAATGATAGGATTGAATTTTGGTCAATAATGCTTCAAGTACGACCTATTCCGCATCATTGGTACGGGTATCTCTTGCTCAGGTGATTCGACATTGTGAATAGACGACCACCTGTTCGCTCGGCAAGCGCGAGTTGAAAAGTGTCGGTAGGATGACCAATCACATACGCTTGTATACCGAGTGATTGGCAGACTTCAATTGCCCGATCTTCTGTAAGACTACCAGTGCTTGGCTCATCCGTCAGCACAAGAAGGACACGAGCCGTATTTGCGCGAAACTCAATCTTAGGCAACCCTTCTATGATAGCGTCTATCAAATGCTCGTCACCGCCGAAAGGGGTTTCCAGAAATGTCTTGATTTGGGACTCGCTAACAAAGCCATCTGTAACAACTGTTCCGTCGACTGACTTGATTGCATCTTTGGCTTCAGCAAAACGGATGAGTTGCATTTTATAAGAGATTGGGAGGAGATTGAGCCTGCCAATCAGTGTACTGATGCCGAGCATCACAGCCTCTGACTTTCCGCCCATGCTTCGACTGTAATCCAACATGATTATGATGTCCATCGGAGTTTGAGTTGAACGCGATTCTACGTAGTGGCCAAGATAAACATTCAACTGATCGTTTGCTCTTCTTATCGTATACGAGATTTGACCGTCAAGGATAAACCATTCATGACTTTCCCTTTTAATGGTAATGTACGCTCTGGCGGAAAGATCTCTACCATGTTCCCTGAACCTACGCATGATGTCTCTTGAGATCAAGTTGCCTTGATCGTCTAAATCGCGCTGCAACTCCACGTCCAAGCTAAACAACGGGCTGCCACTGTTTTGGCGGATGTCCTTGACAATCTCTCGAAATATCTTGATGAAGTTCTCGTTAGCTAAACGTGGGATCGGCAAAGACGCTACCTGAGATAATCCACCAGGGATTTTTTGCCAAAGCCCCCCCGTTTCTTCGGCAATCTGCTTCTGGAATGGATCGGTATAACCGAGTACGTTGGTATGAATCTCCTGACGTAGACATTCGTGGATAATCCTCGCGCGCATTTCTTTGGTCGCGCCCTCCAATGCCAAACTTGTCGTGGCAGGCTCGTCTGTGACCAATACTAAGTGCTTGTCTGCGTCGGGGTGAAATTCCATTTGGTTTAAGGTATCAACAAGCGCATCAAGAGCATGCTCATCCCCGCTAAGCCGCGCGCGTTGCATATTTCGACGGATAAGCCCTACATCAGGTCTTAGCGAATTTGTCTTTAAGCGTTGGCCGTCGCGCCGAACGCTGAACTCGGACATTCCAAGATGATATTCAAGCTTGATGGTATCAAATGCGTCAGTCATTATGTTCAGGTGATCAGCGATCTGCTGAATGTTGTCCCGCATACTTGCGCTCGTATCGATCACGAAGACCATGTTGACCTTGTCCGTTTCTCTTGTGCTTATAACGTGGTCGGCGATGCGCTTTAGTGCATGGGCAAAAGGGTTGTTCGCGTTGATCTTGCCCCCGGTGCCACCTTCGCCTTTCCCCGGCTGATCTCCCACTATCCCGACATCCGAAGCTCCGGTTGACTCGACGGAATGAAGTCCGGTAGACCCATCTCCGCGCACTCGCTGACGGTAGCTCTTGACGCCATCCGCATCATTCTCCTGAAATCGGCTTGCGACAGATTCAGGAATCGATACCTCACGACTGTAGATTTGCCGCGCATCCGTCATAACGTCAGGAAGCGGGTCTTGCGGATTATCTTGACTCACAGTCGTGTTCCGGAACAGTGGGTCGGGTAGCCGGTGCGTGGTTTCGTTAATCGGATTTGCTGATGCAAGTAACTTGACAGTTTGTGGCTGATCGGTCGTCGTGGATTGGGATTTTCGCAGTGTCAGCAGTTGTTTGGGTAGAGAAGGCTTAAGCAGCTCCCGGCGCGGCTTTTGAAGAGTGTCTTTATCGACAAACTCAACTCCAATTGCGTCGTCAAATTTTTCTTTCTCACTATTGTAAAACAGAAAAGTCAACGCAATCATGAGAAAGAGATGGACAACTGCTGAGATAAGAAGTGCTCGTACGGCACGTGTTTTCTTAGATTGACGAATCATGGCAGAGCCTCAAGCAGTTTTGCATACATGCTTCCAACAACGCGTTTCCGCCAGTCTGTATTGTGAAACATGATTTTATCAGATTCGCGTTGCAATTTCAAGCCGACTACTAGGGTAGAACAGGGGAGTCGCATCTGATGTAGGGGACAGCCCCTGTGCTGCCGCGTGATTGTAGGAGACAATCACGGATGTCTCGACTGGGCGGGTGCAAGGTTCAAAGCCCAACCACCCCTGATATCACAGCAATCTGCAAGACGGTATGAGGAGTCAATCTTACCTCCACTCTAAATCTGTGAAAATCCTTCCCTCACAGCTGTCGCTGGACTGTCGAACACCGGTTCTCTTGAATGGGCAACTCATTGCAATAATTCCCCTGTTCCCACAGCGCAGTTAGCAATTGCCACCAAGTCGATTTGAAAGACAACATACGCTGCCGTTAACAATCACACACCCACCTAGAGCGTAATCACTAACGAAACAACCGCTATTTCACGCACCAACTCCGCCAGTTAATGGCAAATCTTATGCCAAACTCGCCGATAGTGCAGGAGGCGGATTTCATGTGGGATATATGAGACAACTGAACGCATCCGTGCAGAATTTATTGATGAAATAAACCTCTTCGTGCAAAATTTCTCAAACGAGCTATGGCACGCAAAATGCCAAATACCTCAGGTTCTGAATCTGCTAATTGTCCATTGACAGATTTTTCTTGTATGGGACCGACGCATGAGTAACCACAATAGATTAGTCAACAAAGGTTTACACACCACTTCATCCCGCCGGATTCAGAGATGTAATGGTGTTTCTGAACTTGCCAATCTAGACCGAAGGAAGTGTGCCGCTTGAAAATTTTGAGTCCATAGAGGCCAGATTATTTCAGTGCTAGACGGCATCTTCCTCAAAACTAAACGATCACGATGAGTTATCCGTTCGGCATTCTTCTAAATATACGTATATTCGAGTAGAAAGGTAAAATCGGCTCTTACAAACCGTTAATCTTCCTGACCTCGCTGGAAGGAAGTGATGTCAGGGAGTCTTTTGCAATCTGGGACGGGAGCGCCTACTCTAGTTTGAAATGCTCCGTATGAAGTGAGGAGGAAAGGATTGAGCGGGCACTGGACTGCCCACACACCTAGGTCTTCGCCGCGGCAGTGATTTCAATGACCATCAAGGAGCGCGTGAATCCGAGTATTGACGAGGAAAGATTATCCGACTTCTTGCCCCTTATACTGAAGCTGATAAAGTCGATAATAGATGCCGCGTTTTCGCAAGAGTTCGTTATGAGTTCCCATCTCTCGAACTCCTCCCTTGTGCATCACGATAATCTTATCAGCGTTCTGGATGGTCGAAAGTCGATGGGCAATCACAATCGACGTGCGATTTTTCATAAGGCGACTTAATGCATCCTGGATTAGAAGCTCCGTCTCGGTATCAACGCTTGATGTCGCTTCGTCGAGAATCAGAATATCAGGGTTGGAAACCAACGCGCGCGCAAACGCGACCAACTGCTTTTGACCGACTGACAAGCCACTACCACCTTCCTGGACCCTTGTGTCATAGCCATCTGCCATTCTTCTTACGAATTTGTCAAGATGTACTTCTGTTGCTGCTGCAATCACCTGTTCGCGGGTGATACCTCTGTTCCCGAGCCGGATATTTTCCTCAATGCTGTCGGAAAACAGGAAGATATTTTGCTGCACGATACTAATGGCACGGCGCAAGTCCCTTAGACGCATCTCCCTGATATCCACTCCATCAATCAAGATTACGCCTTCGTTGGCTTCATAAAAACGACACAGGAGATTAATGATTGTCGTTTTGCCTGAACCCGTGTGCCCAACAATGGCGACTTTTTCGCCCGGTTTGACCTTGAAAGACACATCCTGCAGCACATGATTGTCCCCTTGGTAAGCGAAGCGAACATTTCGGAGTTCAAGCTGACCTTGGAATTGATTAACATTCCTTGGTGCGGCAGCATCAACGATAGTTGGTTGTGTATCCAAAAGTTCGAAGATGCGTTCAGATGATGCCATGGCAGATTGAAAAATCGTGTACTGTTCGCTCAAGTCACGAATTGGCCAGAAGAGGCGCTGTGCGTATTGAATGAATGCAACCAAGTCCCCGAAAGGAAGGGCATTCTGCAGAATTTGCCTGCCTCCGTACCACACGATTATCGCGGTTGCAAGAGAACCAACTATCTCAATAAGTGGGAAAAACATGGAAAAATAGATTACGGACCTCAGGCTTGCGCGTAGATATTCCTGATTCCGTTCATCAAATTTGAGAAAGCTACGACGCTCTTGCGTAAAGAGCTGCACCGTCGTCATGCCGAGAATCTTCTCGTTCAAGAAGGCGTTAATCCGGGCAAGATGCTTGCGTTGATCACGGAACGCTCGACGTGAATACACCTGATAAAATGTCGTTGCGGCGAAGATGATTGGTAGAACCGTGAATGTCACTAGCGCAAGTTTCCAATTCATGATTAGCATCATCACCATGATGCCAATAATGTTGAAAAGGTTCGCAAAAATGGTAATCACGCCTGAGGTGAAGAGTTCGTTCAGGACTTGAACATCTCCCATTACTCGGGTCATCAGCCGCCCAACTGGGTTGCGATCAAAGTAACTCACATCTAGGCGTTGTAGATGCGAAAAAATCTCCGTCCGCAGATCGAACATGATTTTTTGCCCAAGCATCTGCATTCGATACTGAGCAACGTAGCTAAACACAAGCTCCGCCACCATAGCAGCAATCATGAGAAAAGCGATGAGCTCTAAGCCTTCTAGTTCTCGCGGCTGAATGTACCGATTGATTGCGATCCGAAGTAGGTAGGGGCCAGCCAACTGAGCAAGCATGTTACCGATAATCAAAACCGCAAGAAGTGAAATCTCAAGACGGTACGGTTTCATATAGGAAACCAACCGCCTCATCAGTACGCGGTCATAGATCCTGCCAAGATCCTGTTCCTCTTCACTATATTCATGTAAATTACCACCCATGCCAAACACAGGTAAATCCTCCGTATGAAAACTTATGAAGGTCAATCATCAGGGAGTTCTAGGGTGAGCGCCCTCAAAATATAAGCCCAGGACCAGTCAAAGTCCTTCCAGTTCCTCTTGTAGCAACTGTTTCTCATGAATTCCCGCGTAAATGCCGTTATACGCTATCAGGTCTTCGTGGATTCCGCTCTCCACGATTTCCCCGTCTTTCAAAACGATGATGAGATCCGCTCCCTTGACCGTCGAAATTCGATGCGAAATGATAAGTGTCGTCCGATTCGCCATGACCCCCTTGAGACGGCTCAAGATAGTATCCTCCGTGTGCGTGTCAACACTTGCGAACGCGTCATCCAAGATTAGGATACGTGGGTTGACAAGTATCGCGCGTGCCAACGCGGTGCGTTGTTTCTGTCCACCCGAGATTGTTATGCCGCGCTCGCCCAAGAACGTTTCCAAGCCTTCCGGAAACTCCTCTATCTGTGCTAACAAATCGGCGGCGTGGGCAGCGTCCTTGATTTCAATTTCGCTCGCGTCTTCATCACCAAACGCAATATTACTCCGCAGAAAGTCGGAGAAAAGGTACGGTTCCTGTGATACGACCCCGATATGTGAGCGAAGCACGTCAATGGGAATGTCTTGAATGTCCACTCCATCAATGAAGATTGTTCCGCGGTCGGCTTTATAAATCCGTGGAATTAAGTTTACAAGGGTTGTCTTGCCGCAACCTGTTGGTCCAACGATGGCAACCGTCGCCCCAGGTTCAATTCTGAGGTTAATGTCTTTGAGAACGGGAACTCCGTCCTGATAAGCGAAATTGAGATTTTTTAGCTCGATTGCTCCTTGAATAGTTTGGATTCCTCGGTTGACACTTTCACTATCGTAAATGTCCGGGTTTTCATCAAGAATTCTCGCAATACGTTTCATGGAGGCAGCGCCTCGTTCGAAGGAGTTTACCACAAACCCGAGCATAATCATCGGACGGACAAGCATTGTCAGATAAGCGCTAAAGGAGACAAAATCGCCGAGCGTAATCCGGCCATCAACGACACGCATGCCACCTACCCACAAAAGGACAACGCTACCGATACCGGGCAAAAAACGAAACACCGGAAAGAAAAATGCCATGAGCCGTATCTGTACACGGTTACGCGTGACGAAATCTTGGTTAAACCGTTGGAATCGCTCTTTCTGCATGCCTTCAAGCGTATATGCCTTCACGACGCGGACGCCTGTCAGGTTCTCCTGCACCGCAGTATTCATCTCCGAGAATCCCTCTTGAATTTTTTCATGGCTTTTGTGAACTCGCGTACCGAGTTCTCGGATTAATACAGCAAGTACCGGGTAGGGGAGTAGCGCATATAAAGTTAAGGTGGCATCAATATTCAACATAATAATCAGTGCGAAACCGAAGAACACGATTGCATCTAGAGTAAATGAAATTGATGTACTTAACATCATCCGAACAGCGTTCATGTCACTTGTTGCTCGCGCCATCAAATCTCCCGTTTGAACGCGGTTGTAGTAACTAGCCGAAAGTTTTTGCAAGTGCGCGAAGAAATCGCTTCGCAGATAGTATTCGGTTTTGCGGGCAACGCTCTGGATTGTCTTCCGCTGCGCGAACCGTATTAGACCGCCGACCAGCGCAACTCCAAAGATTAGAAGAGCGTAAAGCAAGAGCTTCCGGGGGGTAATGGACTTTTCCAGATCGTCAATAGTCCATTTTAAGATTTTGGGGCTAATCAACAGGATGGCATTAGTAATGAGAACGGAAATCAGGCTGATAATTACTGCAAATTTATGGCGGGCGATGTACTTCTTGAGGCGTAGTAAACTGCGGATGTGAACTCACTCCTTTCTTACACAGTGGAGATGGCTTTCGTTAAGCCGGAAACTGTTACGCAAGTTTAACATGAATCGGAAAGTCAGACAATCACATAAGCGCGACGGGCAATGGGCCGCTTCAACAGATTGCCTGACCTGTGTCGTGATGGAAGAAATGGAGTCGCTCAGGCACAAACGTCATATTGAGCATCTGCCCAATTTTGACGCTGAGAGTAGCCGGCGCTCGCGCCCTTAAAATGAGATTTGCCCCTTGTTCATTTTTCCCAATTATTAGTTCGACAATGGTCTCCGCACCCAAGGGTTCAAAACTGTAAACTTCCAAGGCTATGGCATCGGACATCGTTTGATGGTCTACAATCACATCTTCAGGTCTCACGCCGAGAATCACGCGCCCATCCCCCGCTGATTTAGTTAATTCGTGAACAATTGCGGTATCGCTAATCTCGAATTGAAAGCCACTCTTCAGTCTCCCGAAGAATAGATCTCCATTGGCCGCAAGGTCGCACGAGAGAAGGTTCATGCTCGGGTTGCCGATAAAACCGGCGACAAACAGGTTGGCAGGTGAGTTGTAGATGTCTATCGGCGTGCCAATCTGCTGGACACGCCCTTCCTCCAGTACAGCCACCCGATCAGCCATTGACATCGCTTCGATTTGGTCGTGCGTAACATATAACATCGTTGTGCCCAACTGCCGTTGCCTCCACTTGATTTCCGCGCGCATCTCGGTACGAAGTTTCGCATCTAAGTTGGAGATTGGTTCGTCCATCAAGAACAATCTCGGACGGCGAACCATCGCTCTGCCAAGCCCGACGCGCTGGGTTTCACCACCACTCAATTGACCGGGTTTTCGCCCCAAAAGAGGTTCGATATGTAACATGGCAGCAATCTCTTTGACGCGCTTTTCGATTTCATCTGCCGATAGTTTGCGCGGATGTAGCGGGAACGCCATGTTTTCGTAGACGGTGAGGTGCGGATAGAGAATGTGAGATTGAAACACAAACGCTACATCACGCTCCGCAGGGGAAAGGTCGTCAATCCGCTCGCTATCAAAAAAGATTCCCCCTTCTTCGGCACGTTCAAGCCCGGCGACACAGCGTAACGCTGTGGTTTTGCCCGCCCCGGTTTGGCCAAGCAGCACGAAGAATTCTTGACTGGCGATGTCAAGGTTGATTCCATCAAGCGCAATAACGTCGGCGAAGCGCTTTGTCAGGTTCTCCAGCTTTACAGATACCATAGTATATCCAACGTGATTTTCAACCAAACTATGCAGCAGCGGTTAGCTGATTGCGAAGTTGTTTACTTCGTAATTGTATAGTTCAGTCTGGAACTTACGCGCCAAAAGGAAATCGCGACCTGGAGATCGAGGGATTTCTATCGCAGTCACTATCCGTTCCCTTGATCCTACATTACGCCCAAGGATCTCTATGGGAACTCTATCGCATTCGCTATCAGGATCTCTATCGCGCTCATTATCCATTCGCTTAATCTCATTTGATCACTCACTATCCGTTCGCTTGATGGTGTAGGAACGGGGATTAAACTGCAGCACGACGAACCAACATTCCCAAAACAGATTGATAGACTAAACGGTTACATTACTTCTTAACTGCTCCAAAGGTGACGCCGCGTAAGAGATGCTTCCTCATTAAGAACGTGAATACCGCGACTGGGAGTAGGAATACGAACGTTGCCGCCGCAATCTTGCCCCAATCCACACCGCCGGAGCCTGTTGCGCTTGTAATTGACGGTGGCGCCGTTACGGCCTTGCCACCCACCTCCGTTAAGACTAGCGCAAACGCGAACTCATTCCATGCAGTAATCAAACAGAAGACCGCGGTTGCGGCAATCCCGGTTACAGATTGAGGAAGAACGACCTTAATGAAGGTTTGGAAGCGAGTGTACCCGTCGACAAGGGCTGCATCTTCGTACTCTTTGGGGATTTCATCAATGAAACCCTTCATCAACCAGACAGCAAAGGACACATTAAAAGTGGTATACAGCAGAATAAGCCCAGCGTGTGTGTCACGCAACCCGAGTGCGCTGTACATCAAATAGATAGGGATCACTACGACCACTGGCGGAAGCATGCGTGTACTGAGAATGAAAAAAAGCAGATCTTCTTTCCCTGCTATTTTGAACCGCGAAAATGCGTAAGCGGCAAATGTCCCAAGGCCTACCGCAAGAATGGTACTGCCAACTCCGACAATGAGACTGTTTAAGAGTTGGTGAAAATACTTCGATCCGCCATCAGCCAGCGAGATACAGATGGCAACCAACGCAAATGCCGCCGCACTGACGAGGCCGAAACGAATCTGGCGATCTTTCACAACGGCTTTGGAAATCAACCAATACGCCAATCCTACGTAGACTGCCAACAACAAGAAATGGGAGCTCATCGTGGAAACGAAAATGTAGAGACCGGTGAGCGCCAATAGACCGTTCAATAAAAGTGCGGGGTGTCGCCCAATAGCGGCAGTCCCAAACTTCGACCACAGTCTGCCCGGTAGTGCGAAGAGGAGAGCGCCGACCAAGGCTTCAACAAGGAAGATATAGGTCTTTCCAGGCACTTCAGACGGCATTAATTTCCGATAATTGTCAAGCGTCAACCGAAACAGAAACTTGGGCATCTTCGTCACAATATCGCCTGGCGCCTTGAGGGAGGTGGCAACAATCCAGTAGATTGGCATGAGATAGATAATGACTGCAATCCCGATTACGGCGAGTATGATGTAATGACTCAAATGCTTGCGTGCAGCGTCTCTCATGATCTTTACGTTTCTGCCTTGACCTTGTTCAGATATTTTACGTAGATGTTGCTTAACGCGACAATGATGACTAGGAGAATGTACGCCATTGCACACGCTTTGCCGGTGTTGTAGTTCCGAAATGCTAGCTTGTAGAGATTCATGGACACTGTTTCCGTAACGGTGCCGGGGCCACCTTCCCTGGTCAACACATACACGATATCAAACATCTTGAATGCGTCCATCGTCCGAAAGAGCAGGGCAATAAGCAATAGCGGTGAAACCAACGGTAACGTTATCCACCTAAACTTGAACCAACTTGAGGCACGATCAACGTCCGCAGCTTCGTAAAGATACTTCGGGACAGCAGACAGTCCGGCTAATGCGATTAGCATCATAAACGGAGACCACATCCAAGTATCGACGATGACAACGGCAATCATCGCAATCTTGGGATCTGTTGTCCAACCGATGGGTGCGTTTAGTAATGGGCTTAGAAAAAAGTTGAGGAGTCCAGAACCGTCGGAGGCCAAGATAAAACGCCAGAATAATCCGACAACAACAGGCGAGAGCATCATCGGCAACAGCAATAGCGTTGTAATTAACCCCTTGTTGCGGAATTCACGATTGAGCAATAGCGCCAACCCGAAGCCGATGAGGAATTGAGCGGTGACAGCGAGCAGGACGAAATAAGCGGTTGTCTGAAAATATCCCCATATTTCCGGATCTGAAAGCAGGCGAGCGTAGTTCGTAACCCCAATGAATTTCGGAGGGCGACCGGGCATTGAGGCTCTATATCGGTGAAAACTTAGATAAAGCGACCAGAGAAGTGGGAAGATATTCATCAAGATGAGTAGAATCATCGTCGGCATGATGAACATCATCTTGATTTGGTAATCGCTTAATCCGCGTGAAAAACGGGTGGCTGGCATCTATGTCTGATAAGATTAGGGAGGGGCAGAGATGTGGCTCTGCCCGTAACAGTTTTTCAGCGCTTCCGAGTTTATTCGTCGTAGTAACCGGCGTCCTCGAAGATGACTTCATGCTTTCTGGCAATCTCATCCAGGGCGTCTTTCGCCGATTTCAAACCGACGATAGCGGCGTTCCAGTTTGTCTGACAAGCCTCCAATAGTTCCGCGTATTCCGGCACCCCCCAGAAATCGCGTAGATACGGGAAACTCGCCGCAAAAGCCCTATTAAACGGCGTGGCGTCCAAAAAGGTGTCGGATTGCAAAACCTCTTTGTGAGGCGTGAACCCACCCAGCATAGCCCACTTCTCCTGCACCGGTTTCTGCATGAACCACTTCATGTACTTCTTGGCGGTGCCCTTGTTTTTCGAGTAGGACGAAATTGACATCCCTTGCCCGCCGATGCTAATGTAATGCCCCTTGGGACCGGCCGGTGCAATGAAGAAGCCACTCTTGTCGTAATACCTCGGATTCTGCTTCGGGTCCACCGCGCCGGGCAGAAATGCGAAATAATCCATCGCCATCGCCACTTTTCCTGATTTGTACGCATCTAGTGTTTCTTGCCAGTAGTAGTTCGGTGCATCAGGAGGGGAAAATTCGGTGAGTTCAATATAGTATTCCAACGCCTTGACGGAATCCTCGTTGTTGATAAAACCATCGACCTTATGCGTCTTTGGATCGCCGTAGGATCCCCCAAACGACCACATCACCTGCTGGAATCCCATTGTAATGCCATCATATTCTTTGCTGAAGTAGGTCGCTATCCCGTACAGATCCGGCGGTCTGGTAAAGAATTCAGCAACATCCCTCATCTCCATGTAGGTTTTGGGTGGAGCTAACTCGTAGCCGTACTTGGATTTGAACGCTTTCATTTCCTGCGGGTCGTTAAAGAGATCTGTACGATAGACGTAGCCGTTGGCATCCACTTCGGCGGGGAGCGCCCAATACTCTTTACTCCCCTTCGGATATTCGGCAAAGGCTGTCATAGCCGGGCCGTAGATTTCGTCTACCGCGATATTTTCGTTAATCCAATCCGTCAACTCAATATAGTGCCCTCCCACAGAATTCCTTCCGAGCCACTGACTATCACCTATCACAATATCGTACCGGTTACTCTTACCGACAAACGCCGTGAAGACCTGATCTTGAAAACTGGGCCAGGGAATTTGAACGACTTCGACTGCAATTCCTGTTTCTTTCGTAAAATCCTTGGATAACTCTTGCAGATAATCCGCGGGCGGCCACTCCGCCCAGGCAATGGTCAAGGTTTCATCCGCGTCCGCAGATAAGGTCATCATGGTCAGCGCAACGACCAAAAACGTAATGATGATGACATGTAATTTCCTCACGATGTTACTCCTTTCAATCTCGTTTGATAAACTTGGGTTATGTATCTGACAATGCCTTGTTTTGGGAGTTTCGATTATAGCAAGGTATGGAAAAATTGACAAGCGAAAAGGCTGTGAAAGTCAGGGAAACATATATAATTGCAGAGGAGGTCTCATGGTGGTAGAACGTGTTGGGTTTCACTCAAACTTTGCACGTTCAAGCGAAGTAGGCACTCTAAAACGTCTACAAGATTAACAATTACTAACGGATTTCCGTTCAACCCAACCTACGACTTAGTTGAGCGCCACGAGATTTACTTAATTGTCTAGTTCAGTCCAGAACTTACGCGCCAAGAGGAAATCGCGACCGGGAGGTCGCTCCTACAAAGACAAGGGGGCTGATCGCGCCGCATGATTCACATTGCACTCTGCACGAGTGAGGAGTCGTAATTCGGATATCGAGAGATTTCTATCAGGACTTTCTATCGCCCTAGTCAATCGGGGCAAGATGCCCCTCCCACCCGACGGAAATATGGAATGGTGGGCAGGGGATCTCTATCGCGGTCGCTATAAGATCTCTATGGGAACTCTATCGCGGTCGCTATAAGATCTCTATCGCACTCACTATCCGTTCGATTGATCTCCCTTGATTCCACCCTACGTATAGCTGAGATTTTGAATCAGTTTTACAGTCGCACGGCGGAATTGCGGTTGAATCGACGAGCGGCAGTTAGATTGACGCGTTGTTGCGCTGTCGTCGTGATGCGTGAGCGGACCGCGCCTTGGACGGCGTCGGGTGCGTCGTTATAATCCGCCGACGGGAATTGCCTGAACTGCGTCCAGAATTCGGGGGGCAAGTCTTTCTCGTTAAACGCGAGCCAGCCGTTTGCAATCGCGGGTTCAAGCGTACCGATGCGGTCTTCTTTGTTCTGGTGCTGTTTGTGATACATGATTCCGCGTTCAAAGCGGTGGCGCTCTTTCATCGCACGGAACGCATGGTCGGTAGACAGCAGGATGGTGCCGTCTTTGTCGGGGCGCTGTTCGCAAACAAAGTTGGATTTCGGATACGCCGACGCAAGCATCGCCTCGGCGCGCTGGGCGAGGAGGATGGCGTTTTCCATCTGCTCGGTGAGTGCGACGCGGTCGAGCCACGCCAGCAGGATGTATCCGTTAACGCCGGAAAGGGAGTCGGGGTTCATGGAACCGCCGCCGGGCAGCGGCTCCCAGACGACAACAACGGCGCAGGCGTAGCTATTGGCAAGCGCATCGCGTCCGCCCATGGTGTCGAGATATGCCGTGAATCCGCCAATATCGTGCCACGGTACGAGGCGCCCGTCGTTGCGGCGAAAGCCTTCGTCTGCCACGGAGAACGTGACAGCTTGATCCATCTTGAATAACGCCATCCCGGGGTCGCGGGCATCGTTCTGGAGTTCGCGCATTACGCTGTGGTAGCCGCGCTCGACGATTTCTTTGCGGACGCGGACGTAGGGAAGTTTTTCTTCCCAGAGCATCTGGACGTTTGCGTTCATGTCGGATTTCCGGGATTGGAAAAAGGTGTCGGCGCGCGCTTCGCGTTCAACGTCGTCGAGGGTGGTGTCGCTGTAGATACGTTCCCACTCTTTCCAGAGGCGCTCGGCGGTGGGGTGGTAGATGTCTTTGGGATAACGGACGGCTTGGTAGCGCAGCGTCTGCCAGCCGGGGACAGTGCGGAGGTGCTCGGATAGGGATTCGGGGTGTTTGACGGTATCGACTATGATGGTGTTGGAGTGCCCACTTCCGAGATCGCCGGCGTACATGAAGTCGGTCATGAACCAATCTCTGTCTTCTCCTCGCAGGTCGGGATTGAGGCAGCGTTTCGGGTCTTCGATGTCGTCACAGAGCTTGAGTGTGGGTCTGACGTCGCCGAAATCGTGATTGATGAGGGGATTGTGCTCGAGGACGTAACGGATTTCTGTTATGCGTTGGCGCGCCATGCGTTCGTTGCGACCGACGATGAGGATGAATTCTTCGGGCTGCCGGTGCATTGCGAGATCGAAGCGCTTGTAGCAGATTCGCCATAGGGGGATTAGGCGGTTGACGAGGGTGGTCTTGCCAGTGCCACGGGGCGCTTGGATGTTTATCTGTTTACCGTATTCGCCGGGCTTGACGGCGCTGAGGATTTGGATGTGGAACGGTTTGAGTTCGAGCATGCGGTAGCTGATGTCTTTGATGTAGTAATCGACGAAGAAATTGGGGCGGATGTAGCCGACGTGGGCTTTGAGTTCACGAAGGGCGGCATCATCCTTCTGCTTCTCTGTCGTCTTCAGCCATTTTTTGGTAGCGCATAAGCCTATCGACTGTATCTCCGCTATGATTTGGGGCGATGGGATTATCGGGTGCATGATTTCTCTTCGCTATTTCGTGGAGCGCGATGTCTTTGATGGGGTTGATGACGCGAGAGAGAGCAAGCAGGTCGTGGGCGCTGTCAACGGGGACATTGGCAACATTTGAGCGCACTCTTTCAACGAGATCCGAAATTGCGCTTGAAGCCTTGCCAGCCGCGGCTTGGAGGTGGGCGCGACGTTCCTCATGATAGTGCGCTAACGTGCGCTCGTATATTTCGCGCCAATGATTTGAGAATTTGTTAGAGCGTGGATTAGACACGCGAGCGGCGTCACGAAATTTCTTGCGACCAAGATGCGCCCACTGCGGATATTTTTCCATCCAGGAATCGACAATCTGCGAGGTCCCCCAGGCGTCGTAAATCCGGCGGCGGATTGCTTCCTTGTGATCATCGAAGGAGATATTGAATTCTTCGTTCGTTGTGCACATGTTTTTTTGCTCAAGGATATAAGCGGTTTATTTTTTAGGAGTATATGGTACGTGTGGGGTGTTGGTAGCTTACATTGTCTGAACTGTGATTCATGTGATTCATGGGATTAGCTTGATTGTCCGTTTGGTCTCCTATGATGGGTGCAAATAGCGATACATATCCCCCACTAACGGGCGATGGACGAAAAAAAGCCCGTCGGCGGTGTCAGTGAAAAGCAGTGGTTAGTGACCAGCCGCCAGAGGTCAGTAAAAGCCAAGATATTCTCTTGGTGTTACCGACCACTAACCACTGACCACAAGCCACCGGGTTTCACAGACTTCCACTAACGGGCTTGTCTTGGTTGCGATATTTAGTTGAGCGTGGCGCGCCTTGTCATATAGGTAGCGGTGGAGCGGACCAGTGCCGCGGGGTGCAATCGGGGTAAGTGTAACATGTTTGGGCGGATTTTTCAATCGTTGGAAATTTTTCTGAACATTGCGAGAGGCAGTGGAATGCTACCGCGCTGGGATCACTATCGCGTTCCCTATCCGGTCACTTGATCTATTCACTCGCTTGCTGGTCAGTGGGGAGGGGAGAGGGGGAGAAAACGAGAAGACGGGAAGATTGGAAGGGAGGACGAAGGGAGGGAGGTAGGATGGAAGAGTGGAAGGAGTGGGAGGGGACTGGAAGGGGGCGTATGGGGTGGTTGGGTGAGGGGATTGTCTGAATCGCAGATTACACGGATTACGCAGATTTCACGGATTAGGATTCGCTTAGTGACACGTCTTGTAGGATTGGACTGGGAGGGCGCGTGATGAGAACACAATCGGGATTTGCTATTCAGGATCCCTATCGCATTGGGATCTCTATCGCACTCGCTGTTAAGATCCCTATCGCATCGGGATCTCTATCAGGACTTTCTATCGCCTTCACTATCCGTTCAGTTGATCGTTCCTTATTCAGTCACTTGATCTATTCGTTCATTTGATCGTGCTTGATCACTCGCTATCCACTCGTTTGATCCTTATTCAGTCGGTTGATCGCGCCCTGCAAGAGATGGTGGGCAGTTCGTAGGTTGGGTTGAACGGTTAAAAGCACCAAGCGTAATACGACGATTGTGGGACGCGATTCTGATTAAACTCTCAAAAAAATGGAGTGAAACCCAACGTTTGCCCGTGGCGGTGTCCGATGACGTGGGGGGTGAAGTTGGGTTTCACTCTTTCCTTGATGCTATCCGACGAGTCTGCCAGTATGAGGGTGTTTGGTGTGTCGGCACCGGATTTCTCACCTTCGTTCAACCCAACCTACAGGCTGGTGCTCTCAGAGGCCGGAAAAATCTCTATGGGATTTCTATCGCGCAGGATCTATTATCGTCCTCCCTAATCAGTCGGTTGATCGCGCCCCTACGGATACCACTGTTCACTCGGTTGATCCGGTTTGATCCCGCCCTACATATGTACTTCCCCTCGACTATTCTTCCCGGTGCGCTACCCCCCACCGTCCTTGCCGTACTTGAACCGTGCAATCGCGCCTTGCTCCGCCAACTCCGCGCGGGCGTAATGCGCCGGCATCTGGGGTGATTTCCAGCGCCCGGCAACTTGCATATTTACGACAGACGCCCCTGCTTGAGCAAGCGATACGGCAGACCCGACTCGAAGAGAGTGTCCTGAGATATTGCCTGCCAAGCCTGCCTCGCGTGCCCTGCGCTTAATAATTTTTCTCACGCCATCAATGGTTAGTCTTCTGCCGGTTATGTTGTCTCCGCGGCGAACCCACCGAAAGAGAGCGCCTTCGGTGATACCCCCGGCTTCACAATACCGTCTTATCGCCTCCTGCGTGGGAGCCCCAATATACAGCGTCACGCCGGTGACGCCCGCGGCCCCTTGGTCGGTCTTTGACCGATGAACCGTCAGTGCGCTATCGACATCCTCCACATTTACCGCAACTGCTTCGCTTATTCGCAACAGACAATCGCTCATCAACCGAATCAGCGCCGAATCTCTCAATCCGGCGACGGTGTTGTCTGCTTCGGCAAGCGCACACACCCGATCCACCTCGCTCCACGTCAAGCCATCCACCTGTCCTCGTCCGCGGTTCTTGCCTTTACGCCGAATGCCGGCGAGTGTCTTTTCCGTAATCTCAAAAAGCACGTTTTTTGTCCCCGCGCCGTGATGTTTTGCCGTCCACTTGACCGCCGCCACAATTTTACCTATGGTCGATGGCGCTTTTCCGTCCTGATACAACCCCGTGATATAGTCTGCGAGTAGGTTATCGTTCAGAGAACGTCCATCCAACCAGATTTCCAACTGTTGCATGGCGCGCCAATATGTCTCGACGGTGCTTGGTGCGGTGCTTGCTTTGACCAATTCCTCCCTTTCGTCGCTGATTGCGACCTGATCCCAAGTTAATGTATTCATGATCTTTCCTCCGCTCCTCGGTACTCAACTCTTAATAATTATTAAGAAACACTATTCTACATAATTATATTACGCGATGTCAAGACTTTTTTGATGAATTTAGTGTTTTTGAAAGGGAGTGATAACAGGCACCCAATTGTGCCTCAAATACCGAAGAACATTAACGCCGACGTTAGGGAGTGTCCCGATAAATCGTGATTTACGACTTTTTATCCCAGTGACAGATGATTCAACGTCGCTGTTAATTAAAAACCACGCACCACATCGACAAACTTCCGGCGCAATGGCTGAAAACCAAGCCGCGAATGAGTTTTCGGCAAGGTCCGCTTATGAATCAAAACCGTAGAATAGTGTTTCTAAAGGAAATTTCTTAACGGAATGCCATCAGAATGTCTTAAATGCGTGTAGTTGAGATAGCGAAAAGACTCTCTTTTGGCTCGAAGACACCAACTACATTTTTTGCACATTCCTCATGTATGCGCTTTTGGTGCGAAATACATTACCTTTCGCTCCGGAGGAACGCGCTGTGTATAGCGGAGCACGATTAGCCCAAAATACTTAACCCCTAATGGGGCGTCAGGTTGCAACTCGAAGTACCTTAATATTTTTTGTCAAACAGCACCCTATGTTGCCCAGTTTCTGTATAACCCCGATGCAAGAATGAGAAGCGGATTAGCATTGGGATATTATCCTTACAACAGATGAAAGGAACACACAAATTATGAAACAGTTTATGAAACAGTTTTACACGTTTTTTGTTATTCCTATTGTACTCGTGAGCCTAGGCGGATGTGACAATTTGATTAATGTTGCGAAACCGCTAATTGAGGGGGATGATTTTGAAACTCCTTATGGTATGTTGACTTATGATTTGAGCGCAACATTTGCACGAGGAGAGGAGAACTTTACAACGGTCTTCACAGTGGAAGAAGGGCTAGGGCCAATTTTCAATAATACCGGTTGCATAAGTTGCCACCCTGGAAATGGCCGAGGCACACCCGACTTGGCGCTTATCCGTTTTAGCATGGGGCATGACCTTATGCTTGATATGGGCGGACCTCAATTCCAAGACAAAGCGATTCCCGGTGTACCTTACGAGGTACTTCCTGCGGGTGTCGATACATCGGTGCGACTCCCACCCCCTGTTTTCGGTATGGGTCTCATCGAAAATATCTCCGTTGAAACGATTTTGTCTTTTGCTGATGAAACCGATGCCAATGGAGATGGTATTTCCGGCAGACCCAATTGGGTAGTGCCACCCGACTATGTTCCGTATACCGAGGTTGGAGGTGGTCCAGGTCAACAGTTTGGGCGGTTTGGGCGCAAGGCTTCGGTCTCGTCATTGGTTCAGCAGGTGTCACAAGCTTTTCATCAAGACATAGGTATCACAAGCAGTTTCATTCCGATTGAACATTCTCATGTAGGGGACACTGTTCCTGATCCGGAGGTTGATGAGCTAACCGTCATGGAAATCATTATGTTCCTGAGGCTGCTTTCGCCACCCCCGCGCGGCGAGATAACTCTGGAAGTTAAAAGCGGCGAAGTGCTTTTTGAAGAGATCGGGTGTGCGTCTTGTCACGTACCGACTATGGCGACAGGCGCTTCTCCCATTGATGCCTTGAACAGGGCGAAGGTTCAGATATACTCCGATTTGCTATTGCATGATATGGGTGAGGTGTTAGCGGACAATCGCCCTGATGGTTCGGCGGACGGCAGAGAATGGAGGACCGCGCCGCTGTGGGGAACACGGCTAGTTGCGGACTTCTTGGGTGGTACGGCGTTTTTCCTTCACGACGGGCGGGCCACCACATTGGAAGGGGCGATCCGGGCGCATGGCGGCGAGGCGCAGGGAACGAAGGAGGCATTCTTCAATTTACCGGAAGGAGATCAACAGGCAATTATCGCTTTTATTGAATCGCTTTAGGGATAAGATAGGGCGATTGGTAGTCGGACGCTTTCCTACCGATTTTCATTGACGTCTGCTACCCGCGGCAGGCGATCATTTGATCGTAGGAAATCATGATTTTCAGATAGGACGCTATTGACAAATTCAGTGATCTGGTGTATTATATAAGCGAAAGGAGGTGGGAAAAATGGCAGAAGGAAATGCAAAGTCAATGCCTATTGATTTGTCAAAATCCATTGAGGAATTTGAAGGTGCTATAGAGTCAGCACAAGAAACCATTGCGTATGTTAAATCTGGGCAAATAGCTAATGCAGATAGAGAGCGTATAGCAATAAAAAGCGAAGTTGAAAAATTTCGGGCATCTGGTTGGAAAATAACTGAGGCCCTAATCAACAAATAATTGAAATTGCGGGAGGACGACCTCCCGCCTCAACAAGATTCATGCGGAAAACGGAGTTAGCAAGTAAAATGCGCGCATCGTCAATACTGAAAAGAAATGGAGAACAAAAATGTCTATCTCGTACAGTAAGAATGAAGCAAGCATCAACGTGATGCTAAACACTGCGGCGCTGGACGGACTGTGGATAACCTATAACCAGAATCCGGGGTCTGGGCATCACATGCTAACAGCGCGCTTCAAAGACTCCGACGAACGCAACAAGCAGGAGTCCGTAGTGGCTTTTGGAAACAAACACGACATTGAAGCAGCCTTTACTAACCTCAACGAACAGCTGAAAGAACAACAAAAATCACGTTCTAGATTCAAGAAGGTAGGTCAGATTGAACTGTAATTTGCGACAAACCGAAGTTCGAGTGAAAGCTAACCGTGCGAAGTCCGCTATAGGCGATGTTGTTTTCTTTAGCCTGATGATTATGGTTGAGGCGCCACGGCGTGGGGAAGAACATCAACTATCCATGCCACATAGTCGATGAGGTCGTTCTCGCTGTCGGCGGCGTTCGCATTTTAATGTTTCAGTATCGCCAACTGGGTTACGACCAAGGGCGGACCCAAGAAACATTGGCACGCAGGTATTTCGCCTTTATTGAATCGTTTGCCAACCGCAGCACTAGTTTTTTGCTCGCTCC
Source organism: Candidatus Poribacteria bacterium (assembly GCA_965197465.1). Taxonomy (GTDB): domain Bacteria; phylum Poribacteria; class WGA-4E; order WGA-4E; family JAJDTR01; genus JAJDTR01. Next base: position 620,210 of record OZ240209.1, read on the forward strand.
GAGATTGTTGCTGCCAGCAATCTCTTGTCCAACCGCTCCCGGGACCGACTCCGTCCTGTCTTCGCTATTGACTCAGTTGATCGCTCCTGCAAGGGCGGAAGTGGGGCAGTGGTTGGCTCAAGTGGGAGAACTAGGCCTCACAGATGCAACGGCGCAACGCGGCGTTCTTTTCTTGGAGCAACTCTTCGCAGCGCTGACCCCGAAAGAAACGGTGCTTTTGCGAAAATATCCGAACCCGTTCAATCCGGAAACGTGGATTCCGTATGGGTTGTCAAACGACACGGTTGTGTAAATCTCTATTTACGACATTAGCGGTGGCTTAGTGCGTCAGTTGGATCTGGGGCATCAGCGGGCGGGGTTTTACACGGACCGGAGCCGGGCGGCGTATTGGGATGGCCGCAACGGTATCGGGGAGGACGTTGCAAGCGGTGTATATTTTTAGGCCTTGACCGCGGAGACTTTCAGGGCAACGCGGAAGATGTTGGTCGGTAAGTAGGAGAGATGAGTTCTCTTTGATTTGGTTGGCGCGGGGTGAAATGCCCCGCGTTTTTTTGTGCCGTGCTTGGATGAGCTAACATCGGGGCAAGATTACCGCAGTGCAAGATTGGGCGAGGAAATAACGCTCAGAATTGCGCAGGGCACGTTTTTTCTCGTTGTCGTAGTGTCTTTTTAGACGATTGAAACATCGCCGTTTTCTGTGGATTGCGACCAATGAATCGGGTAAGAGAGAATTTACCGGTCTTTACTTGAGGTTGCCGTCGCAGCTAACGGCCTACTCTCGACTCTCCTTCTTACCTCAAAATCCGCTCAAGTTACTCGGACTAGGGATTTAGAAACGCCGACAAGGCCCTGCTTTATTACTTCGTTTTTATCCTTCCCCATGTAGTGCTCAACTTTCGTGCAGGCTCCACCGCCGTTGCAACACGGGAATCGAACCAAGCCGGCGACTCGTCAGACCAAGGACTGTTTGTCAAGTTAATTGGATTGTCTCCATCAGCACCCATGACGTAGATTTCAGCGTTCCCATCCCGACTGGAGCTAAAGGCAATCTGTGCGCCATCGGGTGACCAAGCTAGCTTCCATTCATCCGCAGGACTGTTTGCCAAGTTAATTGGATTGTCTCCATCAGCACCCATGACGTAGATTTCAGCGTTTCCATCCCGGCTGGTGTGGAAGGCAATCTGTTTTCCGTCAGGTGACCACGCCAGCTCCCAGTCATCCGCAGGATTGTTGGTCAAGTTAATTGGATTGTCTCCATCTGCATCCATAATATAGATTTCAGCGTTCCCATCCCGACTGGAGTTAAAGGCAATCTGTGCGCCATCGGGTGACCACGCTAGCTTCCATTCATCCGCGGGACTGTTGGTCAAGTTATTCGGATTGTCTCCATCAGCATCCATGACGTAGATTTCAGCGTTCCCATCTCGACTGGTGTGGAAGGCAATCTGTTCGCCGTCAGGTGACCACGCTAGCTCCCAGTCATCAGCATGACTGTTTGTCAAGTTAATTGGATTGTCTCCGTCAGCACCCATGACGTAGATTTCAGCATTCCCATCCCGGCTGGTGTGGAAGGCAATCTGTTTGCCGTCAGGTGACCAAGCTTGCTCCCAGTCATCAGCATGACTGTTGGTCAAGTTATTCGGATTGGCTCCATCAGCATCCATGACATAGATTTCCGAATTCCCATCGCGCGTGGTGGTAAAGGCGATGATTTTACTGGCTTGCGCCACATCATTCAATAGCACGAACACTGCTAACATCGTAAATACGACTTGCCTCATATAAAGTCCTCCAGTGATGACATTGACAATATTTAAAGAATTTGCAATAAGTTAAGTAGGGTTTACCTGCCTTGTGTTATGCGTTTTTGCTTGACAATTTGAATTTAGGCAGGGGGCGGGTGGCACCCCCGCCAGTATTATTCACTATTCTTGAACCTTTGGGAATTCAATAATAGCATAAAATTGAGTTCTGTCGCTGTGGTTGTTAATCCCACTCTCAACTCTTCGGTTGCTCAGTTTACCTTCGCTAATCGGTTTCCCAGATGGCTCAAATATCTCTATCTTGTGCCTTCCGTCAGAAGATTGTTCCCCAATAATCATGAAAACCTTTTCCCATTTTTCTTCGCCCGTGTTTTCGGCCATTTTTCTCACCTCCTTTCCCTTATACAATACCATCAGTGGCTGCTTTTGTCAAGTAACGCCGGTTTGCAATTATACCTTCATGCGAATAGTCACATCACCGTACTTTGACTCCCCGCTTGCCGCAATAGATAGCATTACGAATAAGACCAACAGCCAGCTTGAACTCACGCCTATCCTTCGGGCGGAAATGACGTAGACCTAGTGCGGATTATTGAGTGACACAGACACGCCAATCACCGCCGCCGTTGCGGTTGATCACGATCCCCACTGCTGCCGGGCGAAATCGGTGCAGTCATCTAAAGACGTTCTTTTTACGTTAAGTTTTCGTGGCGTGACAGAAAAATCGCATCAATGGCATCAAGTAACTGTTCAGCAGGATTGGCGCGACTTTATGGAGATTATAACATTAAAAGGAAGCGAAGTTGGTGCAAGAACAGGTGCTTTTCTTGATTTTCACAGTTCGACACTGTAGCGCTTATACTTGACAGTGATGACGATTCATGAAATGATGGTGAGAGACTATACCGGCTAACGATCGCGGGGCTGATTATCTACGTGTCCTTGTGATGGCGGGTGAGCGGATTGTGTATGTGGGTGTGGGGCCGACACGGATTATTGAAGGGTTGCCAAGGGAGGTGACGATTGATTAGGTGAAGTTAAGCCTTTGTACCCAGAAGAGCGGAATTCAAGCAAACCGCAACAAGCAATAAGGAAACAAAAATGAAATGGTTGACGCCAAAAGTCGGTTCACCTGTTGTGCGGAGACCATTCGGATTGCTCCGATATCGTTAGTCAAAAGGTTTAACGAGTCATTCGGCCGATCCATGAGGTAATTATCTCTGCTCTCAAGATGCGGCTATTTTCGTAATGGGCATTGATTGTTGCATATATGCCTAACGAACTCCTGCGTACGAAGAACGGCCCTTGGAATGTAATTTGCGAAACTGAGGTAATGATGGTCGCGGAAAACGCCGTGGTTGGTGAGCGTCAAACCGGGTGAATTGACCATTGGGATTTTGGCGTTTTCAAGGACGATAATGCGTTAAATCCGGAATTTTATAGTGATTCCAAATGCAAATTGAAAAAATGGCGGCTGCGAACTTCGAGAAAGCCCAACGAAAATTATTCTGTGGCAGCCGTTAAATTAAGATTAAGCCATCAATTTACGAAACCGCATGAAAGGAGTTATTAGGTGAAACTTACACGTGCAAGAGTTACAGATTTTCGATCTGTTGAAGACAGTAATGAATTTTCTATTGGGGACCTTACGTGTTTAGTAGGGAAAAATGAATCAGGCAAAACCGCTATCCTGGAAGCGTTGTATGGTCTGAATCCATATCATAGCTTTGATTACGACAAAACCCGCGACTACCCAAGAAGACATCTTAATAGGTTTAACGAAAGACACCCTGATGGTGAATCACCGGTAGTGGAGACTTTGTGGGAGTTAAGTGATGAAGACATGTGCGCAATTGAAGAAACATTTGGTGAAAAAGCAATCTCATCAGAGCACGTTTCCATATCGACTGGGTTTGATTATGAATACCGATGGGGAGTAGAGGTTAATGAACCCGCGATAATCAAGGCGCTTGTTAACCGCCATAATCTGTACGAGGAGATCGCAAATCCATTACTCAATCTCAAAACGGTTGATGAAGTCGCGGAGTGGTTGATTGGTAAACAGGAGGAGGATTCTCATGAGGAACCATTTCAGATTCAAGAACAGGATTTGCTCAATGATATACAGAATTACCCGGACGGCGGAGTAGAAGAGGCTGTTATTGAACTGCTGACTGAGCGGATTCCAAAGATGTTCTACACTTCACACTATGACCGCATCTCGGGCAAGATCTCTGTCAATAAATTAAGTGAGGACAGAAGCAGCGGGGACATCTTAACTGGCGATCAGATATTCCTTGATTTTTTAGAATATGCTGGCACTTCATTGGAGGGCCTCCGAGACACAAGCCAATATGAAGAATTGAAAGCCCTATGCGAGGCTGCTTCTAACGACATCACAGACGAGATTTTCGAATACTGGAGCCAAAACGACGCACTCGAAGTGGAAATTGAGTTGCGTGAGGGACGTCCGGCTGATTCCGCCCCCTTTAATTCTGGTTCAATCGTAGAAGCCAGAATATACAATCAGCATCATAGAGCATCAGTTCCTCTAAGCGAACGCAGTGCTGGATTTTTATGGTTTTTTTCTTTCCTCGCCCAATTCAAGCAGATGGAAAAGAGAGCACCAGGGTCGGTAATATTGTTGGACGAGCCAGGACTGTCACTTCACGGTAAAGCTCAGTCAGACCTTGTTAGATACATTGTTGAGCGGTTACTTCCAGAACATCAGGTCATCTATACCACGCACTCACCGTTTATGGTACCGACTAATCGATTGGAAGATGTCCGCGTAGTGGAGGATGTCATTGAGTCCGGTAACCGACGCCGCATCATTCACGGTACAAAGGTTTCAGATGAAGTGCTCACAGTAGACAAAGACACTCTGTTTCCGCTTCAAGCGTATCTTGGCTATGAAATCACACAGTCCCTTTTCATCGGGAAAAACGTTCTTCTGGTTGAGGGACCGTCTGACATTCTCTATCTTCAAACCGCATCGAATGCGCTCAAGGCGCAAAACAGAGAAGGATTAGATTCACGGTGGACAATTTGTCCATCCGGAGGCGTTGACAAGTTCTTTCCATTCGTGTCGCTCTTCGGCGGTCATGACATCAACATCGCCGTGTTGTGTGACTATGCTAGCGGTGTTAAGAATAAAATTGAGCGGCTGAGAGAATCGGAATTGGTTTCTACGGAGCAGATTTTCACAACCAAGGATTTCACAGGAAAAGATGAGAGCGACATCGAAGATTTCTTTGAGCCAGAGTTATTTGTGGATATTGTAAACAGGGCTTTCGAATTGAGTCAAGCGCACGAAATCAAATTGGAGGAACTCCATGACGATAAGTCGTCATCCAGACTGGTAAAACAGGTTGAAATGCTGTTTAGGAACAGACCGATCGGTGTGCCAGATTTCGATCACTTCAAGCCTTCTGACTGGCTCCTTCGAAATGGGGATATATTAGAACACGACCATGAAAAGGTCTCTACGACATTAGAACGTTTCGAAAAGGCTTTCAAAGCGGTGAATGCCTTGTTGTAAGGCATGCGCTGCATAGTCTGCTAGTTCGTCAAACACCAGCTGTCTAAACGGATGACGCGCATTCAGGTGTTTAAGCGCATGACTTCGGGTGTGGGAAACACATTTCGTGATAGTTTCATTTGAAAGCCTTCCGGTATTAGTGATCGCTTTTTGTAATCGCACGCTATTCGCGGCCTCAGATCCCCGCGATCCGGTCAGTAGTTGCATTTCCTTCACTTAATCCTTCGTAAAGAGAACTCCGATGACCCTCATTATCCATTCGCTTTATCCCGCCCGACAATTGATTCGCTATTCAGATTGATTGATCTACAACTACAAACATGCCGCTGAGCTGGAGCGATCAGTCGCGACCGGGATGTCGCTCCTAAAGTAGTTCGATGTTTGCGCGGGATTGGGGTTCGCAATCGGTTGGGCGTGGGGGATTGTCATCGCATAAAAACGGGCGCGGGAACCGCGCCCCTACGAGGGTTATGGTTGGGTCGGTTGCGCGTTTGCTACTTGCCTTGTATCTATGGGATACACATGGCGCTCCGCTGGAGCGCGGGGAGTGAGGGGCTCGCTATTCTATTGACATGCGACTACGTTGCAGTGCGGTTACGGGCTGAGGTGAGGAGGAGACAGTGGCGAGGAAAACGGTGAGGGGCTGTCTGAATCACGGATTACACGGATTAAAGGATTTCACGGAAGGGGAGGGATGGTAAGCGTTAAGAGAAATCGATAATATGACGACGGTCTATTGCATTGACGAACCCAAGACATGGCACTCCGCGGGAGTGCATAGACGCATGTCGTCCGTTTCTATTGACATTCCGCTCCGCTCGGAGTGAGGAGTCGCGACCTGGAGATCGCTCCTACGGAGGGGGCAGGGAATCGCGACCGGGAGTTCGCTCCTGCACGGGCGAGTCGGTTGAAGGCGCTGGATTGGCGTTCGCAATGGATTGGGCGTGGTTGGATATAGGGATTTCTGCCGAAATGGAGCGGGCAAGGAGGGATCTCTATCGCATTCGCTATTCACTCACTTGATCCCCTACGGAGTAAATGAACGATATAGCAAAGACATCATATGCACTATTATTCAAGCGAAATGGTATAACCAGGTCTTTTCTACAGTCCGCACCATAATGGACGCAACCACATTATAATGAACGCAGAACAACCTAGCCCAGATGTTGAGTGTACTAACGAGGATATACTTGCCCCGTGGTTCGAACTTGAAGGCACAGCAATCAATGTAAAACCATCTTACTTTGTGGTTATCCAAAGGGTTAACTGGGAAAAAGTGCCTTTTGCTCGCGACACTCACCTGCCTCCTTCTCAACCAAAACGGCTAATCAAATATTCCAAAGCAAAATGGTCTCCTGTTTCATCTTGTCCTGCAAAAACAATTCAGCTAGCACGCTCCTCCTTATATCGAGAACTCGAGCCGGTCAACCACTCGGAGTGGATTAGGGACGAACTCGATTCTGCTTTTATAGCGAAACTTGATTGGAGGAAAAAAGGAGTCTCAACAATGGAATTTCTTAAGAAGCGACTCCGGGCATCTCTCCCCGGGCTTGAGCACACCGATTCCAGTATAGTTGTCAAATTCACCGCCCCCGGAAGCTGGACGTATTGTACTTCAATCGACCCTGGATCCAATTCGAAAAGACAAATACAAAAAAACCATCTTGCTCTCAATTATGACTTCATGACTAACATCGATAATGTACCTAGTTTCGCCTTACAACTCGGCAGTGATTTTGGGCAGCAGTGCGAGATTAATAACACTTTCATGGTCACTCTCCCTAAATACTCCTCGCTGATGTCGTCAATTACAAAGAAAACCATCGACAATACTCTCAAAAACGCTCTTGCTATTGAAGGAATTTCTGAGTGCACAAAGAAAAATCTTACAAATGCTGTCGCACAACTAAAAGCAACCCCTGAAGCTTACACTATTCATATTTCCCATGGCGCGGTAGCCTATTTGGAAAGAGATAGTATTGCATGTCTCATGGCTGAAATACCAGATTTTGATAACGCAGCCCTCCTGCCCTTTGTAAAGCAGATAGATTACGCAGAACAGCAGGAGTATAGATTCGTAATCTCCGTCCAGTTGCACACCCCCAGGATTGACAAGTTTAACCTAGCCGTCTCCGATGAACTCAGAACACTGATGACACCATTGGGGACAGCACCATGAACCAACTCCGATGTGAAACATTGTTTCAAAATCACCAGAATTTTTGCTTGAGTTTTTGGTTCCTACAGCATTTAGCGTAGGGCATAAATTCTCATTGTACAGCCGCATAGTCAATCGGGGCAAGATGCCCCTCCTACATGTGAGGAATAAGGAATGGTGGGAAGGAGACTTTCTATCGCGGGCGCTATTCACTCTCTTGATCCCACCCTACATATAGCCCGCAATTGACATGCCGCTCCGCCGGTGCGGGGAATCGCGACCGGGAGGCCGCTCCTACAGGCGCATAGGAAGGCTGGTGGGCGGAAGATATCTATCGCGCCGTATAATTCGCATTGCACTCCGCTGGAGTGCTAGGATGAACGCATCGTGTTTCTATTGACATGGCACTGCGCTGCAGTGCGGGGAGGGACGCATCGCGGTTCGATTGACATTCAAGATCTCTATCGCCCTCGTTGTTCACTCGGTTGATCTCAGTTGATCCCCGTCTACGGGTCAGGAGTTGTACGGCTTTTCGTACAGCCCAACTGTTGTACTTTTGTACAAAGTCGAGCTTAGAGTTCGTGTGTTCAAGAGTGTTGTGGTTGGTTTTTACTACAAGCGGAAACCAGTCAGTATTGGATTGAAAAGGATAGCAGCGGCAGTCTGTAGACTGCCGCTGCCCCCTTAAAATGCCGCGAGTTGTTTGACGGCTAATCCACACATGAATAGAGACCATTGCTCCGATTTACGTTTTTTATGTGATTGACGATTGCTCACTATCATGCTATACTGGATCGGCGATTTGATGCAATAATTTGCTAGGTAGATAGAACTTACGCAAGCAATCTCAAAATGATTCGGTCAACAAGAATATTGACACACACAACATCGAAGGAGATACAAATATGGCACTCGGAAGAAAAATACGTTACGGGATGGTCGGAGGTGGCCCGGACGCGTTTATTGGTGCCGTCCATCGACAAGCGGCGGCACTTGACGGCGAGATTGAGCTAGTCGCGGGTGCATTCTCTTCATCCGCTGACAAATCACGTCAACAGGGTGACGAGCTACTGCTTGATGCCAGCCGTGTGTACGGCTCGTATCAGGAGATGGCGGAGAAGGAAAGCCAGCTACCCGAAGGCGATCGCATCGATTTTGTATCTATTGTCACACCAAATAATGTTCATTTTGATGCGGCGAAATCTTTTCTCGAAACGGGGTTCCACGTCATTTGCGATAAACCGATGACAACGACAGTAGAGGACGCAGAGGAATTATGCCGGCTAGTAACGCAACACGATGCCGTTTTCGCACTGACGCATAATTATACCGGCTATCCGATGGTCAAGCAGGCGCGTGAGCTCGTTCGCGGGGGAGAGCTTGGAACAGTTCGAAAAATCGTCGTCGAATACCCACAGGGCTGGTTATCTACGTACTTGGAAGCAGAAGGCGCCAAGCAAGCCGTATGGCGGACAGACCCAAATCAAACAGGAGTTTCTTCCTGTATTGGCGACATTGGTTCCCATGCCGAAAACCTCGCGCACTACATTACTGGTTTGGGCATGGAGGAAATTTGCGCCGACATGACGACGTTCGTGCCGGGACGCCAATTGGAAGACGATGGCAATGTCTTGGTGGGTTACGAAGATGGTGCGAGAGGAATCCTCTACGCATCGCAGGTATCAGTGGGAGAGGAAAACAACCTTCGCATCCGCATTTACGGAACGGACGCTTCACTAGATTGGCGTCAAGAAAACCCGAATTACCTCTATCTTCGTTTTCCGGATGGCCCCGAGCACGTTTACAAACGAGGAAATGACTATGTCGCCGAAATCACGCAGCATAACTCCCGTCTTCCATTTGGTCATCCCGAAGGGTTTATAGAGGCGTTCGCGAATATCTACGTCAATGCAACACGTACAATGGCGGCGAAAATCTCTGGCGAGCAGCCGAGTGAATTTGATACAGATTTCCCGACAGTGCAGGATGGAGCACGCGGCGTTCATTTCATACATAAAGCGGTCGAAAGTGGTGCAAAACGCGCCTGGATTGACGCAAGTTATACGCCGCCCGCTTAGTCCGACATTCAGCACTGTTGGACACACTCTTCCCAAATCGTGCTGAGTATGCACTGATTGTGTAGACGATTTTTCCCGAATGGACAACATACATTTGAATCGAAGGAGGCATCAAAATGGCAAGACCTGTTACACTGTTCACCGGACAGTGGGCGGACATGACGCTGGAAGAGTTGGCGCAGAAAGCAAGCGGTTGGGGGTTTGACGGCTTGGAGTTGGCTTGCTGGGGCGACCACTTCGAGGTAGATAAAGCCTTAGACGACCCCGATTACTGTCAGGGAAAACACGACCTTCTAGCCAAGTACGGACTTAAAGTTTGGTCAATTAGTAACCATCTTGTGGGCCAGACGGTCTGTGATAATATAGACAGCCGGCATCAAGCCATTGTCGCTCCTAATATCTGGGGTGATGGCGACCCGGAAGGCGTCCGTCAACGCGCCGCCGATGAGATGAAGGCGACTGCACGCGCGGCGGCAAAACTAGGAGTAAGTGTGGTTAACGGATTTACGGGAAGCAGTATCTGGCACCTACTTTATTCCTTCCCGCCGAACGATCCCGCCCAAATCGATGCAGGTTATGAGGACTTCGCCAATCGCTGGAATCCAATTCTTGATGTGTTCGACGAAGTAGGTGTCAAATTCGGTCTTGAGGTGCATCCAACCGAAATTGCTTTCGACATTGTGAGCGCCGAGCGCGCAATTGATGCCCTTGATGGGCGGGAAACCTTTGGATTCAATTACGACCCTAGCCATCTCGGATATCAGGGGGTTGATTATGTGGCGTTCATCGAGCGTCTCAGCAGCCGCATCTACCATGTGCACATGAAGGATGTCTGGTGGTCGTCCACGCCGCGCCTTTCCGGTGTATTCGGGGGACACTTGGATTTCGGAGATGGTCAACGCTATTGGGATTTCCGTTCAATCGGCCGCGGGAATATCAACTTTGAGGAGATTATCCGAGCGCTCAACCGCATCGGGCATGATGGACCTTTGTCAATTGAATGGGAGGATAGTGGCATGGACCGCGAACATGGTGCTCGCGAATCGTGCGCTGCAGTCAAAGCGTACGACTTTGAACCGTCTGACATCGCGTTCGATGCGGCATTTGACGACTAAGCCTAAAGGGCTCATGTTAACAAAGTGTGCAAGAGAGACCGAGTTTTCCGCAAAAAACTCGGTCTCGACGGATTCGGCAATGATGGGCAGAGGCATCTCTGAGTCTAGTTATACCTCGCCTGTCAGAAATTGCGCTTTTCAAGTTTTCAGGTGTGCTCCGCCGATTGTAGGGACAGCCCCCTGTGGCTGTCCGTCCAGTATTATAGGCATTTCTCATGGGACAGCACAGGGGCTGTCCCCTACAGACCCACAAAATAATCCCCAATTTTTGCCAAGAATTAACGCAATGTTCCCCGATGCCGAGTATAGGCATCTTTATGTCCGATAATCTGCGTTTATTTTGATATAGTCGTAGGAATAGTCGCACGTCCACATCGTCGCCTCCGCATCACCGGCGTTAAGGTCTACAGTAATAGTTACGGTGTCCTCCGAGAAAAGTTGAGTAGCCTTCTCTTCATCAAAACCCGAGTCCATCCCCGCCTTCACCAGTTGATAATCGCCCAGCCAAACATTCACTTGGTAAGGATCGAACTGAGCTTCAGATTTTCCGACCGCCATCAAAATTCGTCCCCAGTTGGCATCTTTCCCGAAAACGGCGGTTTTCACAAGCGGAGATTCGGCGATGGATCGCGCTGCTTGCTCTGCTTCGGTTTCGTTCTTGGCGTTTTTAACGACCACTTCGATCAACTTTGTGGCACCTTCGCCGTCCTGTGCTATTTTCTTCGCCAACTCAATGCAGACGAACTCGAGCCCTTCGCAAAATGCGTCGTAACTATCTCCCGATGCTTCGGTGATTTCAGAATTGCGTGCCGAGCCGGTCGCCAAGATTTGCACGGTGTCGTTTGTGCTTGTATCTGTGTCAACGGTTACCCGGTTGAATGATTTATTGACCGATTTCCGGAGGGCTTCCTGTAACGGCGCACCTGCAATATTCACATCCGCCGCCAGAAACGCAAGCATCGTTGCCATGTTCGGCGCAATCATGCCCGAGCCTTTCGTCATTCCCCCAATCTTGACCTTTTCTCCGCCAACCTCAATCTCCACTGCAATCTCTTTCGGCACGGTGTCAGTGGTCATAATGGCTTGTGCCGCATCGTGTCCGCCATCTTCGCGCAGCGTATCGGCAGCACGCTCAATGCCCTTTCTGATTGCATCCATTGGCAATTGTACACCAATTACACCCGTTGAAGAAACCAATACGTTTTGTGGCTCTACGTCAAGCTGATCGCCGACCAAGGAAGCCATTTCTCGAGCATTGTCTAATCCCGGTTCTCCGGTGCATGCGTTCGCATTACCGCTGTTGACAACAATTGCTTGGGCGATCTGATCCTCTAGGTGTTCGCGGGAGAGGAGAACTGTTGCGGCACACACACGATTTCGCGTAAATACTCCCGCTGCCACAGCTGGCGAATCCGCCACGATCAACGCAACATCTTTTTGGTTGTCCGGCTTTAAGCCGCCGTGCACGCCCGATGCCCGAATGCCGTGAACAGCCGTGATTCCACCGCTAATCTGTTTCATGATGCCTCCAATGTGTTAAATTGCAATTCAATTTAGGTATGGATTACTCCTGCGCCCAAGATATGAGTGCCTTGTCGGGAGATGAAATCTCGGTGATTGATTTGAAGTAGTATCTTTCCCATCCGAGACGAGGCAGTCCGGTGAATACCATCAGATTGAGGGGGTATTCATCGGAATCGGCGGCGCCCCGAAAGTCGTCTCGAAACAGAAACGTCGGTTTCCCAAGCGCGATTGCAATTCCTAATTCGACCATAACTCCTTCGTCGGGCGGGACTCCGTTCACAACAGCGAAAACCGCATCCGCTTCTACCACATCACGCTTGTCCGCCTGTCCGATACGGTACGCCCATCCGGGTACCGAGACATCTTCATTGTTGTTTCGTGCAAACGGCTCCCACACCTCTAAGCCGATAGCTTCCAATGCCTCAATCAGGGCTGGGAGCAGGGCGCTCCGCTGTTGTTCCGAGAATCCGTAGGGATTTGCAAGATATACTGTTTTTCGTTTATTCACGGTCGTCTCCGAGAGCGCTATTCCGTCTAGTGGTCAGATTGTTGTTTTCCCAACTCTCCGCACAAGTGTCTTTACTTGAACCACGTGGTCAGTGTATATGAATTTCAGAGAAATGGTATTAAAACAGAAGCACTGCTGCTTATCTTGGTTCAGGAAAACTCTTTCAACGAAGAAGTAGTAGATCGCAGAGGAGGAAAACACTAAAAGCGAAGAGTGGAATCAGGTTGAATGAGAATTGCAATTTGCCCTTTGCCAGCCGCGTGTCTTGAACCAACATCAGGGCTCCTGCGGCAATCAACGCTAAGTCTAGAATGACGTAGGGTGTATTTCCGAAGCGATAGTCTCTATACGCGGACAGTCCCAAGAGGTTTATGGGGAAGAGCATAACGAATGGTCTAATCCATAGCGGCATACTCTCATAGAAGAACAACACGAAGAAAAAGACAAACAGAATGCCCATGCGAATCGAACTTTCGATAGTCCCGTCAAAATACTGCCTATACGCGAATAAACCTCCCAGGTTAATGAGAAACAGCGCCTTAATTACCGCCAGGGGTCGAGATTGGAAGAATATGAGTGCTCCACCCGCAATCACCGCTACGCCTAACATGGCAATGGAAACATCACCCTCTCTGAAATCTCGATAAACAGATGTCCCCAAGACGATCAAGGGTAGAGCTACGACGAAAGGCCTCATCCACGATTGTAAGTCAGCGTAGAAGAAGGCAAGGACTCCAAATAGTGTAAATGATATGGCGGTCAATACTGCTCGGTACATATCTCCGCCAAGGAATTCTTTAAACGCAATCATCCCTCCGACGATGACAAAATATCCCACGGTAATTATCCGGTTGCGATTCACTTAGCCTATGCTCCTCCTTCACTGATGAGGGCTCTGCAGCACCTGTTTCAGTCCAAAAATCGCAACTTAGAACCATTCGAATTATACGGCACTGCCTATTCATTGAGTCAAGAGAATGTTTCACGTTACTAATGGAGAACTGGTTTCTGGACTGAACACGTTTTCCTCCAGTAGATGGCTGATCCGATTTAGAAAAAGAAACTGAGTTTCGTCGTGAGTTCTTCTGATTTTCGAGATCCCGGTGTTGTTGTGTGGGAAACGGTTTAAGGATATATGTGGCAGCGGCGTCTCAAGCAAGGTTCCGAGCAGTATCGATCCGGAACCTCCGTGAGTGATTGCCCCGATCTTCTCATCCTCACCGACGTGGTGTTGATCCAGATGCGCGATGAATTCAAGACAATTCTTGATTACCAATTGCAGTATCCGGGCATCGTCCAACGCTGGCGCCCGTCCATCGGAATCACACGATGGAAACCACCATCCTTCATCCGTCACGTCATTAGGTAATACCACTGAAGGACAAATATCGCGTAACTGAGAGCGTGTCATCCCAGGCAGTGGTATCATACCACTATCATCACGATCTTCCCAAATGCCACCCCACTCGTGGATTCCGACAAAAACATGCGGCGCGAGCTCCAAATGTTCACCGACAATTGCGGCAGTCTGCACCGCACGGAGCATAGCACTGCAATAAAGGCGTGTGATACCCAAGTCCCTTAACGTTCGTCCAGCTCTGTCCGCTTGCTGCTTGCCGATCTCTGTCAACGGTGTCTCGGGAATGCGCGCGTCTCCACGGTTGTTGGTCGACTGACCGTGACGAATCAAGTACAATTCCATAATTAGTTTTTTCCTTTCGGCTTGGAAACGCCTCTAGCTACCATGTGCTTCTCTATCGTGGTACTGGACTATAGCATCTGTTTCACGTGGGGATTTGATGCACTGTTTTTCCAGATAATTCCATCAAGAATGTAATGCGTAATCTGTGGCAAAGCCAATAGCGCATACGCGAATGCGACCGCCAGTGAACCTTCAAAGATGCCGACAAAATAAGATGGGAATAGTTCGCCTTTCTCTCTAAACAGCAGCATATCCCAGCCAAATTCCTCAATGTATGCCAAAAGCACTGCGCCAAATACAATGATGGTAGTCGTCTGGGCTACTGGCATAGATCGATTCAAACTCGCGTTTTTCCTCAGCTTATACCAGACAACCAATGCCATATACGGCAGGCCGTGCGCAACCACGTTGGTGACGGAGAAAACAATATCGGAGTTAAAGTGTACGATCCCGAAATACCAATTGAACGCGGTGACCAATACCCAACCGATTTTACCGTAAGCTATTTTACCCACCTGTTTGACAGAGCTGACGCACTCTTCAATTAACCAAGCGGTCAGGATCGCCCAATACAACACATTGGTAACGATTAGTTTTTCATGCGGTAGTTGGAGGTGCTTAAGAAACACAAAATCGCCCGATACAAACCATTCAAATGCCCTATCCTGAGCCAAATGCCAGTAGACAACAGGATAAAGGACCGCTAGGTAGATTGCTAGCTTGTCCGGGATGTGTTTGCTAATTCTGCCCTGTCTGATTCTGTAAAGTGCCAGAAAACCGAACTGTTGTTTGGCAAAGTGAGAAACGGCGAGATACGCCAGTAGTCGCCAAAACAGGTTAATCGACAGTGAGCATAGGACAAAAACGGCGAGAAATGAGCTGAGCGGGATTAACCACGCCTTCCTTCCCAATCTCTCGGTTTCATCCTTCTCGGTGTAGGTTCGGAATAACGTGCTCCAAACATGGCTTACATCAAATCCCAGGATGAAGACTGCCCATGCCCACAAGGGCAAATCGTGGTCAAGGACGGAAGGCGGCAACAGAAATATCACCGCCCAAATGGCGACTAAGGGCAAGAAGAAAAAGCTTAGATCGGCTTTTTGAGAGATTAACCAAGAGTTACTCATTATCTCGTTATGGGTGTTACGATTCTTCTGTCACCTCGCCGATGTTGTCCCATCCATAAAGAGAGTCATTTAGGGGCGTAGCACCGTGTTGGGCGTAGAATTCCTTATATGGGCTATGCTCTGCCACATGCACATAGACAGACGCGACGCCTTGCTTCTTGAACCACCTTGCAAGATTTCTAAGCAGGTTTACCCCCGCTCCTTTCCCCCACTGCGGTTTCAGGACATGCATCGACTGAATCTCACCTTGTGGATCGGGATGAGAAGTCAGATGTCCGGCGATGAATCCGACGATATTGAGTTTAATCATGGCAACGAATATCACCCGGTGCATACTGACCTTTTCGATGTGGCTGGTGCGATTAAAATAATCGATCCACCAACGATGGCGAGTGTCGAAGTCAGTCTGATGCTTCTCTCGGCAAGAGGGATTGGATTCCATTTGCGAGCGCATCTCAATTTCAACGATTCGCTTCAAGTCGTCAGCTTTCGCCATTCGATACTGGTACATATCAACTTATTCTTTGCACATGGGTTGCGTTACAGTTGACAAAACCTCAACGAGTTCATCAAGATGAACGTGTCGGAAAAACTCGGTGAGTCGATTCTGTTTCGGCTTCGTCGGCAGCAAAACAAAGTCTAATCGTCTGGCTTGGGTGAGTTCAAATACTTTGCGATAGGCTTGGCTTGTCGCGTATCCGATAATCAGCTTGTAGTGATCGGCGTGCTTATCCAAATAGGCGCAGAGCCGATCGGCACCGAGTTGTATTTGCGCGGTATTTCTCGGTGACAACTGAAAATCGTATCGGAGGACAGCTTCTTCAGATTCATATTCCTCCGGCACGGGTCCGTAAAGTCCCGAAAGGGTAATTCTGTGGATGGAAGTTCCCGCTTCACCGAAGGCCGTCTGAAGTTTGGTATTGACAATAGCGTGTGTGCGCGACAGTGAATACGGTTTTTTCCCTGCACACGGAATAATCAGCAGTACGTCTTTGTCCTTAGGGGGAGCATAATCATCGGGAATGGAAAAGGAATCAGGTGTATAATCAAGCGAGATTGATCGCGATTCCTCGCCATTTCCTTCCGCTGTCAAGGATCCCGTGAAGAGTTCGAGTTGATACGGATTCCGCCCAATTGGAAGAGCGGCTTTGCCCCGTGAATCGGTAGCCTCAAAGACAGTTTTCGCCATCTTACCGGCAAAAATCTCATCATTCTCAAGCAGCCAGCCTACTGCCCTATTGATGCCTCGTCCTACCTGCGCGTGACGAACCAACTCTTCAAGCGAGTCTTCGCCCTCAATAGCTTCTTTCATACGGGAAAGTAGCCCGGCTTCCATCTCAAAGTTGTGCAAAGCGATGGCGGCATAGTATTCGCTCTTGTACTTCCCGGTTGAAGTCTTCCTATAACTTACTGCATCCGACAGGGCAAGGTGCATCTCATCAAGCGATACATCGCGGCAGATGCGGCAGGTGCACACCGTTTCATCCAGCTCCATAATTTTTTGCTTCCGCCGCGTTTCGGGATGGGAATAGTTGAGACCGCGTGCGGCTTGAATGTAGCTTGTGCTGTCAAAGCTATCAATTCCCATGTAAGCGAGTATGGGGGCAAGTTCACCTGAAACGCCGAAGGCGTGAATTGGCGTCCGATGCCGCTCCGATTCCGGTATTCCGTTTACCACTCCCAATATCCGCTCCAATACTTCCGCATCCTTCTTCCCTCGCAGCGGTACGAGAGAGCCAACCGCAAGTCCAAACGATGGTAGGACTCCCAGAAGCCTGTCAAAAACGTTTCGGACGTATTCCTCAATGTCAGTCTGGGATTGTCCATGACAACAGATGTACAGATAGGGCGGGTTACGGCGATCGCTGATTCGTTCTGCTACCCTAAAGGCATTTTGCAGGCTGCGGTTCATTCGTGTTTCGGCTTCCGCCCGATCCAGACCCGGTGGAAGTGGATAGTCTAACGATGCAATCATGTCCCCGCCCAGGTCGTCTTGGAGCGCGAGGATATCATCTGCTTCCGTTTCCGCGTCGATTCCGAACTCTGAAAGATCTAGTCCTGTGTTGTAAAGCAGCTTGAACCCACCGGAATCGAGCAGTAGCGGCGCATCGTATGCTCCGTTGACATCCCGATACCACTCACGAACAGTTTTACTCCGCCATTTCTCCAAACTCTTACCGTTAATGGGAAAATCCAGAAAGTGCAGGACTTGCGACAACATCGGCACATTGTGTCTCATGAAATCTCGAAGTAGGTACTTCCACAAACCCCCGCCGCGCGGAGTGGACCCGGTCAGGAATGAAACCACGGGGTACAAAATCGGCGTTGATAAGGGTGGGATCGCTTCGCCATTCCGTTGTAGATGCAGGTTGCCGATTCTGCCCGCCCCTAAGCCAACCTCCGATACTCCATCAGGATTGACCGGGGTCGAGGTTTTACTTTGGGTAGCGGTCTGGAAGGTTGGTTTTGTGTTCATCGTACAGTGTTTGTCGCTGGTCTGTTGGTAGGGTTGGCGATTCCTCGTGATTCAAAACGGACTGTGTTCTAATTCACTCCAAAGCGCCTCCTGTAATGGGAGTTTATGCCATCAAAGCGACGGGAAAATATACCTCCCAAGGAAACCTTTTCTCGCGTAGAATGCCCTCGTTTTGCTGCCATGTCCTTTGCCTTTGGTTCGTGGCTGAATATAAATGCCCATTTCTCCTGCAAGCGCTGAAAATCCTTTTGTTCGCACCGTTTCTCTAACTAAATCATAATCGTCTCTTATTTGATTGTAGATACTGGGATTATCAAGGTCAAAAGTTGTCACCTTGTGAAGCACAGATCGCTCTTCCTGCTGACTCTCCCAGATTCTGGCAGCAACAATTAGCTTTCTCAATTTGGCTAGCAGATGGCTATCCTCGAAATCGGTACGTTCAACATTATAGGCGTCAATCATCGTAATTGCCATTGTTTCTTTGATTCTAAGTTCTCCGTTCTTTAGATACTTCAGAGGAATTACCTTTAATTCCCAAGAACCAAAGTTTGGCGCTTGAGCGGAGTTAATTGGCAATTTAAGATGACGTTCAAGAACATGACCTGCCCATCCTTTATTTGGTTTTCCTCCTTTGAAAACTGTTACTTGGTATTGGTCAGCCCACACTCGTAAATCTTGTCCGATTAGCTCGGATAATTTTGAAACTGCTTCTTGTCTTTGCATGTCAAACCTCTCTAGTACGAACACTCATCATTCTACGGTCAACTCTTCCAACCGCTGCCGAGCGATCTGGTTATACAATTCTTCTTTCTCAATCATCACCCATTTTCGGTTGTGCTTTTGCGCGCCGATTCCAGTGGTCCCTGTTCCGGCAAACGGATCTAGAATCAAGTCGTCTTCATTCGTACCCGCCAAAATTAACCGCTCGATCACCGCAATCGGCTTCTGCGAAGGATGTTTTCCGTATTTTCGTTCCGAGGGTTTCGTCAGCGGGATCCCCCACATATTCCGCATCTGCTTGTCATTATTCATCGCCTTCATCTCATGATAGTTGAATGTCCAGTTTTTTGCCTTTTTGCTCTCATTGTTAACCGCCCAAATGATGAACTCAGTTGATTCCGTAAACATCCGACAAGTTATATTGGGCTGTGCATTTGGCTTATACCACACAATCTGGGTGATAATGCGCCGATCGAATATGTTTTGGAGGATAAACCCTAACGTAAAAATACTATGAAACGACCCGAAAATGAAGATATTTCCATTCGGCTTGACGACTCTCAGAACCTCGGCGACCCAATCGAGTGTGAACTGGGAATAGTCGTCTTTTGAAAAGACATCCCACCCTTCCTGCATGGTAATATGGGAACTGAACGCCCAGCCCAAACCCTTTTTTTGAGACATGTTAAACGGGGGATCAGCGATACAACAATCAAAGACGTCGCTGGGAAATGAAGGTAGGATACCCAGACAATCACCTTCTAGAATCTTATTAATGGGTAAACCATTCTGCACCACGGGAGTAGGAACAGGTGAGTGTTTCTCAACCCCTGGAATAGTAATCTGTTCTTTTAACGCTACTGGGGGATTGGCGATGTGCCTATGTGGGTGTACGCCAGTTGAAATATATTGGATAAGTTGAGCTTTATTTAATGCCGAATATCCCCTCAGTCCACGTCTCTTGGTTTCTTCTCTAAGGGCTTTGCATTTCATTTCGTGGAGATTCATTTCCATTTCCGCACTCTCATTGGCTTTCAAATGGTGTTACTTCTTCAGATTTCTGGCTACTTTTCTATGTGTGCAGTCGTCCCGACCATGCTCTAAACAAACATAGGGAGCGATAGGCAATCTTAATGAGTAGGCCCCTGAACATCGAATACGACTGCCATTAATGGTCACCGGCTAAAGTCAATCCATTTCCCGGAAATCAGGGACCTCAACCGGAACGCCGCCGTTGGCAATGGACTGCTCGGAGACCAAACCGGGAACGGTAAAATCCAGCGCCGTATAGACATCTAACGGCGGTTCGGTATCTTGGAGGATACAATCTACAAAATCCCGTAGCTCAAAGTAATCACCAAGTCCATCGGTAAGATGTGCGGCTTCCTGAGGCGGGTTTTTCCATCGCTCGGGCAGAAATTCTTCCTCGAACGCTGAAAGCGGCATCCACTCCTCACCACGACCTGACTCTGCTAACCAAACCTTCGGCTGATCTCCAAGTCCCCGTTTTCCTTCATAGCAACCTCTTGTGCCTTGCAGACTGTAGTACGAGTTGGCGGGGCGGTTGGATAACATATCTACTCGGATCTTAATGAGTGCGTCGCTCTCCGTCTTACATAGCATCATCACTGTATCTTCCATCGTGTGCTCAGGGTCGGTGTGCACGCCAGTTCCCAAGCAACAGACGCTTACGACCCGTTCGTTAAACCATTGCAGTACGGGACCGAGGTGGTGTGTCGCGTAGTTACAACGATTCACGCCCACTTGCCAGTAGTAGCGCCAGGTTGGATTGCCTTCGCTATCGTGATGAAGCGATTTGATACTATGGAGGTATTCCCCTTCGCCAAAATATATTTCCCCAAACATTCCCTGCCGCACCATGTTGCCAATCAACACATTTGATTTGAGGTAGCAGTAATTCTCCGCCATCATATATTTCGTGCGGCTCTTTTTGACTGCCCGAACCAATTCCGCACACTGATCTAGCGATACCGCTGCCGTCACCTCACTGATCACATGCTTGCCAGCATTTAACGCCGAGATGGTTTGTGACACGTGAAGATTTTCGGGAGTTGCCAACACGATAATCTGGATATCGTCGTCTTCAAGCAGTTTCTCATAATCCGTGAATTGTTTGGCTATGCCGTGCTCCGTCGCGACGGTGTGAAGTGTTTCCTCGTTCAAATCACATAGGGCAGCCACGTCCGTTTCCATAATCGTCCTGAATGGTTGGATATGCCCGGTGCCTCGACGGGCTCCGACAATTCCAACGTTGAACTTCATTTTCATTGGCATACTCCTATTACATGGTTTTACATGGTTCTAGGGGATTGGGATCTGACAAATCGTCAATCCAATTATACCAACTTGCTTGTCAGTGTCAACAGCAAAAAGCGGGACAGTCACCAACGTCATTCGCCCGGTATTTTGTCACCTAGATCAGAACAGTATGCTGTGGACTTCGACTCCCCCGAAACCAGACACAACTTTCCGGGACTTAAGGTTGGATATTGGATTTAGTTCAATGAAGTGATATAATAATCATCAGGCGTATCGGTTTGATTCGCATCCGATGCGCGTGTAGGTTTTAAGCACAAAAAAGATGCTGCGTAATCCACGGGCTGCTGATTTCCCGCGCGTGCCCATTCCCCATTCAAAAGGAGCAACAGAAGTGAAGATAAAAGATATTCGTGCCGTAGCAGTTAACCTTACCCCCGAATCCAAGACCGAACCTCGGGTTCCCCGCGTTGAGACGGACGGGTTCACCAGTCCGATGGCGCGCTACTCGGAGTTCAAGAGAGGTGATTGGACCGCCGATTGGACGCACCTCGCCTGTGTTGTGACGGCCGAGGATGGAACCTGGGGACTGGGAATGACAACGAATAGTGGTCCGGTACTCAGTATTATCAACGACCAGTTTGCTTCCTTGCTTACGGGCCAAAACTGTGTTGCCACCGAGAAAATATGGGATTTGATGCGTCGGAGTTCTGCGCCGTATCACAGCGCTGGCTTGGCGAGCTACGCCATCAGCGCCGTGGACAACGCCCTATGGGACCTCAAAGGCAAACTACTCAAGCGCCCTGTCTACGAACTTCTCGGCGGACCCCAAAAAGACAGAATCTTCTGCTATGCGAGCAATACAGACATATCATACGGTACGGAGAACAGTATAGCGTGGTTCTTGGAACTCGGATTTAAAGCGGTCAAACTTTTCGCGCGACATAGTCCTGAATCGGGTATCGAAGGAATACGGGCGACGGAGGAGTTGGTTGCAAGGATTCGGGAGCAGATAGGAGACGATGTTGAACTCATGCTGGATGCGTGGATGTCGTTTAATATTGAGTATATCGTGAGGCTAGTAGAGGCGTTGAAACCGTATCGCCTCAAATGGCTCGAAGATTACGTGCTGCCGGAAGACTTGGACAGCTACTTCAAAGTGCGAGAGCGAGTGCCGTCACAGATTCTCGCAACCGGCGAACATTGGTACACCATCCACCCATTTGCATTGGCGGCGGGGAAAGGATTGGTCGACATCTTGCAGCCGGATGTACAGTGGGTCGGCGGCGTCACGGCGCTCGTCCGAATCTGCCACATCGCCGAAGCACACGGTCTGAGTGTCATCAGCCATGCCGGCATGAATTACCCCTATGGACAGCATGTTTCGTATGCGATGCCCGCCATGCACTGGGGTGAGCGCTCCGAAGGGGTGTCACCGCCGGGAGTGCCACTCGAAGAGATGGTTGTTCTACCGGGAACCCCCGTGATTAAAGATGGCTATTTGACGCCGAGCGACGCGCCCGGATTCGGAATTGAGGTGACAAAGGACTGGATTGAGAGTAAAGCCGTATAGGTGTGCCTAATATGGGAGGTTCGATGCCAACCTCTTAATCCTGCCCTAAATTGTAATAGTGTTGCCTACGGATGCCACCGCAAGCGTTACAGGATCAAACCAGTCTGGATCGTAATCTCCACGTTCGTGTAAGTCGCTGAGTTGTTTGAGGTACTTTCCATCGGCAGTCATCAAGTGAATTTCGCTTAGGAAGTCTTCCCCTCTCCAAGACTCGTATGCAATCATCTCGCTGCCCGGCGACCATGATAGATCAAAGTTATTCCCGGGAATGCCCGTTAGCCGTTTGCGGTTCTTTCCGTCCGAATCCATCACGTGGATTTGAATCCCGTCAAGATCACTGAGCTGGAAAGCGAAGCTTTTCCCATCAGGAGACCAAGCGGGCTCACGCTTGTTCCCGCCATCGTGTGTTAATCTCGTCTGATTCTCGCCGTTGCTGTCCATCACGTAGATTTCAGCGTTCCCATCTCTCGTAGAGGCAAATGCAATCAGTGCCTTGTGGTGCGAGGCGAAGGCGATTCTCGCGGGCATTGTCCCATTCAACAGGAAGATGAAAAACCCAGTGAAAAACAGTGGTCCGCAGTTCGGTTTCAACGACATGTTTCTTCCTAGCTACTTCAAGCTTTTCAAAAATGAGGTGAACACTTGTAAAGACTAGCGCAAATCGGATGCCGGTTTCTTGAGTTGTTCCGGAAGGATAAACCCGGCTTCAAGAATGGGCGGATTTATCTAAAACAGCGGTGCATAATTGTTCGGCACCCTGTTTTATTGACTGTTGAGCAGAGGAGGAGTGGCGACGGTTGTCGAATCGGCTGCTTACAAATCAGACGCGACTGAAACCGCGTGCATTGGAGAGTCAAATCGTCAGTCTGGGTTGAAGCATTTCGATTCGCCACGAATTCAGGTAGGTTCTTTAGCCATATCAACCGTATTTCATGATAGTTGATCCACAGGAAACCTCATGATGTAGAGCATCCTCCCAAGTCCCGCGAGACAGTTATGAATGCCCCCTACAACTGTGTCCCAAACGGTCGTTGATTGTCCAATGGATTCGTCCGTACACCTATTGCACTTCTCCAGCCGGTACAACCAGAAGTCAACCATGTCACTCACTACAGCACATATTTTTCTATTGTTTTTTTTTCACCTATAATATATAGTTGGCAGTTACTCACTAGCAGGAATTTCCCATGCGGCGTCGATAAGATTGATGAGACGAGACAATGGCATTCAGCGTTCGTAAACTGACAGAAAACATCGGAGCCGAGGTACAGGGTGTTGACCTTACTTCGCCAATTAGCCAAGAAACGTTCGCACAACTTCGCACCACGCTTGCTGAACATGCGGTTCTGGTCTTCCATAATCAAGAAATCACGGATGAGCATCATGTCGCGTTCACGGAAGGCTTAGGTAAGGTAGAAATGACGATGCGGAATGATCCCATCGGCGACGGCGGCCCCATTGGCGTCCTTACAAATCTTGACAAAAATGGGAAACTCATTCCGCCAGAGGACCCCCGGATGGTGTATCACCGGGGCAACGGGCTTTGGCACTCCGATGGCTCGTTCAAGTGCGTACCGTTGCGAGGATCGCTGTTAGCGGCAAAGGTCGTGCCTCCGGAAGGCGGGGGCACCGAATTCGCCAGCTTGTGCGCCGCCTACGCCACCTTGTCCGAGGAAAAGAAGGCGAGCCTTGAGGGGTTGGTCGCAGAACACAGCTTGGCGCATTCACGCAATCAGATTGCGCCGAACTTGATGAGCAAAGCCTTTCTGGAGGAGACACCGTCGCAAAACCAAGTCTTGGTTCGAACGATTCCGGAAACGGGAAAAAATGCGCTTCTGGTGGGTTCTTATGCAACACACATTGTCGGCTGGCCCCTTGAAAAGGGCAAAGCGTTGCTGAAGGAATTGCTGGACTGGTCCACCCAACCGCAGTTCGTCTACAGCCACAAATGGCGCGCGAATGACCTCGTCGTATATGACAATATGTGCTGCCTGCACCGCGCTCGACCGTGGGACGGACACAAGTATGCGCGTGTTTTGCACCGTACCACGCTGGCTGGCGACGGCCCACGGTAACTTAAAACATCAATGAAGCCTAAAATCTCTGATTGAAATACACTTCACACTGCCTTGCCCGCATCGTACTAAACACAAATACTGCAACGGGAGAAAACCATTATGATCGTTGACAAACCGATAAAACCGACCGCAGAAGAAATGACATTGACGGAAGAGTGAATCGCATCAAATTTCGCACGAGATGCATCCAATCCGCCCTTCTCCTTCAAGTACGGCGACAGGACATCAGCCGATTTTCTCAAAGATTGCGCCACCGAAGACGCTTCCGAGGAATTGGACGAATGTCGCACTCGGCGGACACTCACATACACGGATCCACACACGGGCTTGCAAGTGCGATGTGTGGCGGTTGAATACGACGGTTTTCCAGTGGTCGAGTGGACGCTCTACTTCACGAATACCGGGACCGCGGATATCCCCATTCTTTCAGACATCTTCGCCTTGGACATCAATCTCGACTTCGGGGTAGAGGGAAACGAGGACAAAGTCGTGCTGCACCACTTTGCGGGCGGATTCGCCGAACCGAGCGCTTACAGACCTTTTCAGACGGTGATGCAACCCCGCACAAACAAGCGCTTTAGCGGCGCCGGGGGACGTCCGACGAATACGGAAATGTCCTACTTCAACTTTGAAGGTAGAATAGATGAAGGCGTTTTTCTGGTTGTCGGGTGGCCCGGTCAATGGTTAGCCGAATTCAGTTGTGGTTCGGATAGGACGATGCACGTCACCGCCGGTCAGGAACTTACGCACTTCACGCTGCGTGCGCATGAGGGAACTGAGGTTTGGAGGGAGCACCCGCAAGGGGTGCTTAAGTTGTGGAATCAGCCTAACGGTGTTTTTAATTTTGGGATTCCCGAGGCACGGCAATGGATGACAGAACGAATTGGAGGGTTGATTGACGACTTTGGAATAGACATCTACCGCGAGGATTTCAACATTGACCCGCTAGCTTTTTGGCGTTATAAGGATACAGCGGACCGACAGGGGATGACCGAGCTGAAGTGGGTTGCGGGTTTCTATCAGTTTTGGGACGACCTTCTCGGTGCGCGCCCGAACTTAATAATTGACAATTGCGCGAGCGGCGGTAGACGAATCGATCTTGAGACCTGTATGCGCGCCATTCCCATGTGGCGGAGCGATACGAGTTGCGGTCCCGGTCATTCGGACTGGCACCAGGTGCAGACGATAGGATTGAGTTCCTACATTGTGTTGCATCTCGCCTGCACGCATAGCCACGAGACTTATGACTGCCGCAGTTCCGCCACCATCGGAGGTGTTTCACAGTGGCAGTTGTTGGACGCCGATTTCCCATTTGAATTGGCGCGAGAAGCGACGGCTGAATTGAGAGCCAATCGCCCCTACTGGTTGGGTGATTTCTACCCACTCACGAAAGCGTCACATTCCCCTGATGACTGGCTCGCGTTTCAGTTGCACCGGGAAGATTTGGACGAGGGAATCATCCTAGCCTTCCGACGTGAACAGTGCCCCACCTCCGCGCTTCAAGTGTCGCCGCGAGGACTCAACCCGGCTGGAAATTATTCTCTCACTTTGAGCGATGAATCTCGAAACCGGACCAATCGGCAAATCAGTGGGACGGAAATGACAGCGGGGTTGTCGCTTGACATACCCCAACCGCGAGCAAGTCTTCTCGTGACGTATCAAGGACATCAATGACACGTCGATTGTATTTCCCGACTGGGTTCCTGGCGTGTAATAAGACTCATCCCAAAGCGTATAGATGACGCGCACGCCTGTGAACGACATCGCAGAAGAAATTCTCAAGGAGGACAGTTTGTCGCTTCAGCAATCTACAGAAGAAAAAAACAAGGTACAATCGTGGATAAATTCTCACCTGTCGACAGAGACCCTTCCACCATTTTCATTCACTTATGGTGGTACACCCTCCGCTAACCTGCTCAAGACCTGGGAATCCAGCCAGGAAACGACGCGCCATGACGACGTGAAAACAGCGGGCTTGCTGACTTATAGAGACAGCGAATCCGGTCTCGTAATCCAGTGCGAATGGGAAATCTTCTCGGATTTCCCGGCGGTGGAGTGGGTTGTTAAGTTCAGGAACGAGGGCGCTACGCACACACCCATACTTGAGGACGTGCAGGCGCTAGATACCGTCTTCACTCGCAACGAGGAAGGCGAATTTGTTCTCCATCGTGCCTTGGGCAGTTCGGCCTCACGAGACGATTTCGCCCCTATTACAGACGTATTGCACGCCAACACGAAGATTGAACTGGCGCCGGTAGGCGGACGATCCTCCAATACGCGAGCACTTCCGTTTTTCAACACTGAAACGCCCGGCGGAGGCGCGATGCTGGGGATTGGCTGGTCGGGGCAGTGGTCGATTAGCTTTCTCAGAGATGACGCGGAGAGCCTGAGGATTCTATCGGGGATGGAATTGACCCATCTGGAGCTTTATCCCGGCGAAGAAATTCGCACTCCCCGGATACTTTTGCTGTTCTGGGAGGGTGAGGATCAAATGCGAGGCCACAACCTGTTGAGGCGTTTCATTTTGGCTCACCACACCCCTCAAAAGGACGGTAAGCCCGTGACGACGCCTTTTTCTGCCAGTGGCTCTCCCCTCAACGAATCGACCGAGTCCAACCAAATCGCATTTACCCAACGCTACCATGAGCTGGGACTAAATGTCGAGAATTGGTGGCTCGACGCGGGGTGGTTTGATGGCGGCTGGCCTAGCGGCGTTGGGAATTGGACCATTAGAGAAGATCATTTTCCCAACGGGCTTAAACCGCTTTCGGATGCCGCCAAGAACGCTGAGATGAAGTTCCTTCTCTGGTTTGAACCGGAGCGCGTGTATCAAGAATCGTGGCTCGACCGGGAACACCCCGACTGGGTTCTTAGGGTTCCTGACAACCCAAACGGATTGCTAAATCTAGGAAACCTTGAGGCGAGGCGTTGGCTCATAGAGCACATCTCTGGTATGATTACGGAACAGGGAATTAGCGTCTACCGTCAGGATTTCAATATGGATCCGCTTCGTCATTGGCGTACGGCGGATGCTCCGGACCGCCAGGGAGTGACGGAAAACCGATATATTGAAGGTTTATATGCGTTCTGGGATGAACTGCTGAATCGACATCCGGGGTTAATCATCGACAATTGTGCCAGCGGCGGACGGCGCATTGATCTTGAAACCGCCTCCCGAAGCGTGCCGCTCTGGCGCACTGATTACGACTACTATGAACCGAACGGATACCAGTGCCACACGTATGGATTGCACTTCTATCTGCCATGCAGCGGCACTGGTAGCAACAACCCAAATTCTTATGAATCGCGCAGCGCGATGAACAGTGGATTCGTTCTAGGCTGGGATGTCCATAGCCCAAAGTTCCCAGTCGAGATTGCTCAAAAGACGGCAGCCGAATATAAACGAATCCGTCCCTTCTTTTACGGGGACTACTATCCACTGACATCGTACTCGACCAATGATGACGTTTGGATGGCGTTCCAGTTCCACCGTGAAGACCTGAAACAGGGCATGTTCTTGGCATTTCGGCGTCCACGAAGCCCTTACCTTTCAGCTCGTTTGAGATTAGGAGGCCTTGACCCGAAAGCACAGTACGAGCTTAGATTTGAGGATTCGGGTGATGTGGAAACTGTCACAGGCAGCGCCCTCGGTAACGGAATCGAAGTGACGATTGACACAGCGCCTGGTTCGCAGTTGATTACCTATGCGCAAATCTGATTGTAGAAAACGACAGGAGTAATTTCGGACAATCGCGCCGATTACGCGGAGAATCGTATAACTGACCGCAGGGAGTTACTACGAAACAACCAATAAAGAAGGAGTATTTCGCAAATGGCACCAACTGTTGTAATTGCATATCCCGGATTCGGCGACATCCGGATAGAGGAGGAGATGTTAAATACGATTGATGCAAATGTGGCGCATTTAGGCAGCCTCGACACGCCGGCATCCCGTGAAACCGTGGCGCAGGCTGACGCACTAATGGTAACCCTTCAACCTGTTCCTGCCGAGCTCATCGCTTCCATGCAGCGTTGTCGGATTATCAGCAGGGTGGGAACCGGACTTGATGCCATTGATATTGATGCTGCCACAAAGCACGGCATTTGGGTAACCTACGTCCCCGACTACGCAGTTGATGAAGTATCGACTCACGCCATCGCATCCCTATTGGCTCACGCACGTGGCTTCCCACGCCTACTCGAATCGACTCGTAGAGGTGAATGGGGAAACAAAGTCGTTGCGCCTATTCGCCGACTTCAAGGACAAACGCTCGGTCTGTTGGGCTTCGGGCGCATTGGTCAAGCAGTAGGCAGCAAAGCTCGCGGTCTCGGTCTAAAAGTGGTAGTCCATGACCCTTACGTAGCTTCCCTGCCCCCCGAATCCTCTGACGCACGGTTGGTTGATTGGGAAACGCTGCTGCGCACATCGGATTATATTTCTCTGCACGTTCCGCTAACTGAGGGAACGCGGCACATCATCAATGCCGAATCGCTTTCATCGATGAAATCGACTGCGTTCCTGATCAACACCGCGCGCGGTGCACTGATTGACGAAGACGCTTTGCTTGAAGCGGTAAGGTCCGGACAAATTGCAGGAGCGGCACTCGACGTGCTGTCGGCCGAACCTCCACCGGTAGATCACCCATTGCTGCACGAGGAACGAATCTGGATTACGCCGCACAGCGCCTGGTATTCGGAAGAATCGATGGAAGATATGCGAACGAGAGGAGCGGAAGAAGTAGTGCGTGTTCTGCAAGGTCAGAAACCCCGCAGTCCGGTAAATCAGATCAACTGAGATCAAACGATTGAATAGTGAGTGCGATAGGGATCTTATAGCGAAGGCGATAGAGATCCCTTCAAAATGGATGATTATCGGAACATCGGAGGAAAATCGCAGAACATGCCCCTTGACAGGTCAAATCAGGACACCGCTGTCACTTGGCGCGCAATACTGATCGCCATTTTGCTGATCCCACTCAACTCTTACTGGATCATGCAGATGGAAGCGGTCTACTATTCCGCCCATTCTACACTCATCGCGCTCTTCTTCAACGTCGTTTTCAACTTGCTTATCCTGATCGTCCTTAACATTCCACTACGAAAAATCTCTCCCAAACTGGTTTTTCGTCAAGGCGAACTGGTCACGCTCTATATTATGCTGAGCCAATCGGCGGCGCTGGTCGGTCACAGTATGATTCAAATTCTGCCGCCGACGATGGCTGCCCCGTTTGGCTTGGCGACCCCGGAGAACGAATGGAGCGAACTCTTCGGCCGCTACATTCCCAAATGGCTTGCCATCACCGACCAGTGGACTCTGGATGGATATATCACAGGAGTAAAAACGGAATCGTCTCTCTATACTGCGCGACACATCGAAGCGTGGTTGGCACCCGTAATTATTTGGGCGGGCTTCATCTGTGTGTTGATGTTTGTGATGATTTGCATCAATATCATCATTCGAAAGCAGTGGTCGGATCGAGAGCGATTGTCATTCCCCATTGTCCAACTCCCCTTCCAGATGACGAACCCTGCGTCCAAACTGTTCACGAATAGGCTATTTTTGATTAGTTTCTGCGTGGTAAGCCTAATCGGAATGATTAACGGATTCCATTTCTTCTTTCCCTCAGTTCCCTACCTTCGGGTCAAACCGTATAATCTCGGCACTTTATTTACGACAAAGCCGTGGGATGCCATAGGTCATATGTCACTGACCTTCCGTCCGTTTATGTTGGGTCTCATCTTTCTCATTCCGCTCGACATAGCTTTCTCCTGCTGGTTCTTTTTCTTCTTTTGGAAAGCACAGTTAGTCTTGGGCAGCGCGATGGGCTTTCGACAGCGTCCGGAATTTCCGGAGCAGAGCACAGGGGCGTACATTGCGCTTTTCGTCATCGCGCTGTGGATTGGTAGAGGACATTTGGGGCGACTATTCAGATCGATACTGCATCTCGGTGCACGAGAACACAGAGATTCCGGGACTGCGGAGCCGCTTCGTTATCGGACCGCCGTGCTTGGGATGATATTTGGATTCGTTTTTCTAGTGTTGTTCTGCTGGAAGGCGGGCATGTCGATGTGGGCGGCGGGAATCTTTTTCGCGTTGTACTTGATGACGGAGATCGGCATTACCCGTATCCGCGCCGAGGTAGGATCTCCTATCCACGACCTACATTTTGCAGGACCGGAATACCTCATGGTAGGTGCAGTGGGCACACGAAAATTAGGTCCAGGGAATCTGTCTGTTCTATCTTTCTTCTGGTTCCTCACCCGCGCCCATTACAGCGATGTCATGCCCCACCAGCTTGAGGGATTCAAGCTGGCGGATCAATCGCGGATGAACAACCGGCGCGTACTCCTCGCCATGCTGATTGCCACGGTGCTCGGCACGGTTGTTGCCTTTTGGGCGGTTTTGGATTCGGCGTATCAGCACAGCGGCGTAATCATGACCTGGGCTGGACTGGAACCGTTCAAACGATTACAAGGGTGGTTGACCTATCCAACATCAATAGATTTCATGGGCTTGGGATTCTTTGCATACGGTCTACTGTTCGGAATCTTCCTGATGATCATGCGGTGGCAATTCCTTTGGTGGCCCTTTCACCCGGCGGGTTACGCAGTATCCAGTACATACGGGATGCGGGATCTCTGGTCGATGTTCTTCCTAGGGTGGCTGATTAAGTGGTTGGTTTTAAGACACGGCGGATTAAAGTTGCATCGACAAGTGCTGCCCCTATTCTTCGGCATGATATTGGGCGAATTTGCGGTGGGCGGCTTCTGGGCGCTTTTTGGAATTGTGTTCAGAACTCAAACCTACAATTTTACCGCGTGGTGGTAACGGGATGCTTCACCGGCAGGTTCTTCATCAGCCATAAATCCCACTATTTTTGAATCCGTTTGTCATCACGTTAATGATTCTGCGCCCGAAAAATCAGGCGTTTGATCTTTCTCTTTCTCTTTCCGGAATTCCTCCAGTGCCATATTCCCATGCGAATTCCCAATCACATCTCCCGCAACTTCAGCCGCACATTTCAGTAAAATCGCCCGAAGGTCCCGTGTCCCCTCCTTGCTCTCGTGATACAGAATCGTCTGCTTCGATACTCCGCGAAACTTTGCTATCTCGTCAAGTGTTATACCAAGTAACCGCTTGACGATTCTGCTGGGGTGTTTACTCCATTTTCCAGATTAGGAGGCCACGATGCTCAAGTTACTGCCCACTACTTACTTCCTAGTCCCCGCCTTCGCTTACATCCTACTGCTGTTCGGATGTGGCGCGGAGGAAACTGTTAACACTCCCTTAGCCGAAAACGGCGCAACTGATATAACGCCCGCCCCGAAATCGTCACTTTACTTTCCTATAACTCTCGGCAGTCGTTGGACTTACCGGAATCCCGACGGATCTGAATGGTCGCGTGAAGTTGCCGAATCAGAGGTTTTTGATGCCGAGCGCTATCACTCTTTCAGCTATGAGCCTCCAATCGAACTGGACTCGATCGAGTCTGCCGAGTATCTAACATACTTCGATCGGTTGGTCCGCAGGACTAACCTCAAGGACATTGATGATGCTGTTTGGGAAACAATTGTCGAGAGCGGTGGCGGAACCAACAATTGGGGTCTTGGAATGTCTTGTTTTCAGCGACCGGGTCGGAAGCCTTGGTGTGTACCAAAGAAGAACATATTTAAGCCGGGAATCTTAGCCTACCTATATTGTGCAAACACCAGCGTGGTTTGGCATAGTAAATTAACACTACTTCGATACCCGCTTTTTCCGAGTCAGACCTACAGCGCGCTTGATTTACGACTTGCCGGAAGGACTGACAATTGTTCGAGTTATATTTACGACTATAATACCAAGGGAACAATTCTAGGAAGGGCTAGCGATAACTGGGAATCCGTTGAAACACCAGCTGGCAGTTTTGAGGATAGCATCAGAATTCAATATGAAGCTAAGCTGACATCGTTTACTATGGTAGAGTTTCAAGATCTTTTTCCCGGCGACGGAAATCCTTTCATAGACGCCGCACGTGAGGCTATAGAATCGGAGCTTCTCAACGAGTTAACCGACCTGTTGCCGCATATAATGGCGAAATTAGGATTGCAAACGATGTGGTTAGCACCAGGCGTCGGTCCTGTGAAAATTGAGACTCCCAACGGCATCGCAGAATTAATTGACTATGACATCAAGACGGGACAGTAGGCATCTGGTAAGCCCTACCCTTGCCATTTCAAAACAACACACCTTCAATTCACGCGAGACCGGATAAATACCGGTTCGGTTAAGAAACCGAACCTACCGCAGTGTATCAACAATTATAGGTTTTACTACAGAACCTGACTCATCGCCAGCCACGTTGGTTGGCTAAGCCACGATTTGGCGAAGGCGCAAACGCTTTGTCCGGTTCTCCCACGAGCCGTCCATCTTTAACCCACTCAAGATCTCGCCCATAAAGGTTCTGAATCAACAGATCGGTTAAGCGCTCACGCTCATCTGCATATTTGGGGAACTCTGAGAGGTCGTACATCTCCTGTGAATCCTTTTCGAGGTCGAAGAGTTGGACACGATTACCGGTCGGATACCAGATCAGTTTGTACTGCTCTGATCGAATCATTCGCATCGCTCTATCGTCCTCATTGTGTTCGCAGTAGAGATGATCGCGCCGCTCATTCGATGCCAACGAATACCCCTCCACCGTCTCCGGAATCGGGATGCCGCAGAGCTCCAATAGCGTGGGCATCACATCGCGTAGTTCCGCCAGGCGGTCATCCCTCCGGTGGTGTCCCATACGGCCGCAATCCGCTGTCGACATAAGAATCATTGGGATTCTCGCCGACCACTCGAACATCGGCGGTTTCGCCCACAGATTGTGGTTTCCGAGCATGTCGCCGTGATCCGACACCAGCATGACGATTGTATTGTCCAGTATGCCCTCCTCACGCAGCGTTCCAATCAAAAGCCGAATCTGGTGGTCGATATAGGTACACTGCGCGTAGAATCCCATCCGCGCCAGCATTGTCTCGGTGGGGTTCGGGGTGGAGATTTTGTCGATGTGCAACTTGAGCGCATAAGGCAGCTTATCGAAATCTTTTGCCCAGTCGCCGACGACAGGTTCGTCTACGCCAAGGCGTTGATACAACTCGAAATAGTCACGCGGCGGGGTAACCGGCGGATGCGGCGCCGTATACGAGCAGTACCAGAAAGCCGGGCGAGTGGGATCGCGCCGCTGGATGGTGTAACACATCTCTCGCGTGGTCCAATTGGTCGGGTGACAGCGCTCGGGCAAGTGCCACGGACGTGTCGAGTATTCGTTGCTGCTCATCGCGTGGGCAAATTCGTGCCCTGCGTAGCCTTCCCGTTCAAGGAAACGCTCGTAATCGTCTACCACGCCGCCGAATTGATGCCTCCCCTCTTCGCAGAGAATGACCTCGTCAAAACCGATGCGATTGCGTTGCGGGTAAACGTGAAGCTTTCCCACCGCGTAGGCTTGATAGCCCGCGTCACGGAACGTCTGCGGCATCGTCGGCAGTTTGGGATCCATTGGAAGGTGCTCATTGAAAACCCGATCTCCGTGAGTTTTGGCTGTAGTGCCCGTCATCAAGGCGCGCCGCGCCGGGATACAGGTTGGCGTCGCGGTATACGCTCGCGTGAAGCATACGCCATTGTTGGCAAGCTCGTTGAGCGTCGGCGTCAGAATTCGCTCATGACCCATAGTCCCCAGCAGTGGTCCTGGCCAATGATCAGTGCAGATAAGCAGTACATTCGGTTGTGCCATCGGTTCAGTCCTTCCTGAATTATCAATCCTTGTATCGTAACGGGCGGTGAGGTGCCGAGAAACTAATGTTCCACCCAGTGCCTGAACAGGGGCTTGACATCTGACGGGAGCGCTTCGTAGATGTGTAGGGGAACCGGCACGACTTCATTCTCTCGCATCCCTGTTTCGTCCGCCATACGCCTGCGCTCCACCGAACCGGGCCTCAATACGTCCAAGTTCAGCCACCATGGCGCGTATCGCACGACTAGCCCAACCCTCGGTTTGTTACTGTGATTCACTGCTGCCGCGTGCCACATTCGGCTGTCGAACACGAGCACGCTACCAGTGTTGCCGGCAACCTGCATCTCGGTTGGATACGGTTCGTTGGGATTGACCCCGTTGTTGCCGGTGGGATTGTTGTTTGCTCGGTGGCTTCCGGGCACGATCAAGGTAGCGCCCGTTTCGGTTGTGAACGGCGAGAGCATCCATATCGTCGTCAAGTGCATGACGACATCCGGGTAGGGAGCCGGAATATGGCCCGCATTATTTTGATTGAACGGCCAATCCGCGTGCCAACCGCCGCGCGCATTTCCGGGAAGGTTGATATGGGCGGTTGTAAAGGAGATTCGTACGTGTGGTCCGAATAATGCCTCTGCTATACCCAAGATGCGCTCGTCTGCGAGGTAGGGGACAAAGGACTGGTTGAAAGCTAACAACCCCTTGCGGGTTGCCACGCCATCCGTTCCGGTCTTGATACCTTTCGCGTATGTTGTTTCCTCAACACTTCTACGTATGACAGCGACGTGGTCTTGAGGAATGACATCCGGTATAACACACCATCCGTTGATTCGCAGATATTCCAACACCTCTTTGATAGCCATGACTGCTCCCATATTTGCTGGAAAGGATGTCTTATCCCCCCATCTGCTTGGTAAAGGCGAGAGGTGATTCAGCCCGAATGAGGAAACTCTTTGGTCCAATTAACTTACCGTCCTGTTCCCGGCTGAAGCGTTCAAGTGCCTGTTCCTGAGTATAGCAATCAACGCGTAACTCTAGGGGAGGAGGTACCTTGAACGGTTTGAACCCATTTAAGCGTTGAAGCGCCGCCTTGGTTCTCTCACGAATCATATCATCGGCGTCCGCAGGATGGAGCGAGATAGCCCAGTGTGTTCCAAGTCCCTTCTTGACGGGTGCTACCTCCACGTTTCCTAGCCATTCCCGGGCTTCTCGACAACCCGCCTCGTCTCCGGACACCATTACCACAGGCACATCAAATGCTCCGAAGATTAAGGCTTCCATGCCAATTTCTCCAATTCGTTTGTCGTTTAGCCACATGTTCTCGATTGCCAGCGAACTGAAAGTATGCGCCATCACGCCCTCCTCAACCCCTGCCATAGCATGATGGCCCAGCAAAACGACCGCATCGAAACTAGCATCAATAACACGGTGTAAGGGGGCGCCTCCCAAGCCAATGCGTATACCGCGCGGAAGGTCGTCGTAGTGAAGGATAAGCCCGCCGGGGGAAACACCCCGTATGAAGCCAATATCCTGAACAAGAATGTCTGTGGCACCAGCCTCGCGTGCGCCCTCTATTGCCGCTGTTGTCTCCTGCGTTGCTCGCTTGCGAATATAGTTTGCCTGCCAAGGTCCATAAACAGTCTTGGGATCTTCCTCGCGTGTAACACACGCTTGACCTTCGCTATCTGTACCAATGTAGACCTTCATCCGACAAACTCCCCGTTAACGGAATGGGGTGGTATGCTTTAACTCGTTCTAGCCACCACAGCATCAGGATTGCTATCGCACTTGTTATTCACTCGTTTGATCCTTCGCTATCTGTGCCAATGTATACCTTCATCCGACAAACTCCCGGTTAACGGAATGGGGTGGTATGATTTAACTCGTTCTAGTTACCACCGCATCAGGATTGCTATCGCACTTGTTATTCACTCGTTTGATCCTTCGCTATCTGTGCCAATGTATACCTTCATCCGACAAACTCCCGGTTAACGGGATGGGGTGGTATGACTTAACTCGTTCTAGCCACCACAGCATCAGGATTGCTATCGCACTTGTTATTCACTCGTTTGATCCTTCGCTATCTGTGCCAATGTATACCTTCATCCGACAAACTCCCCGTTAACGCAATGGGGTGGTATGATTTAACTCGTTCTAGCCACCACCGCAACAGGATTGCTATCGCACTTGTTATTCACTCGTTTAATCCTTCGCTATCCGTGCCAATGTATACCTTCATCCGACAAACTCCCGGTTAACGGAATGGGGTGGTATGACTTAACCTTTTCTATTCAGTGCTCCGTATCTTTCAAAACTCATGTCTCAGAACACGTCCCGGCACGGCTCCGGTTAAACCGCCTTCTTCCACAACAGGAACCCCGTTGACCAGCACCCAGTCCACACCGACGGGTGGTTCTATCGGATCATTCCAGGTCGAACGGTCTGCAACAGTTTCCGGATCGAAGACGACCAGATCCGCCGCCAATCCTTTCGCAATTCTTCCACGGTCTTTTATGCCGAAACGTTCTGCTGGAAATCCACTCATTTTGTAAACCGCTTCCTCCAGTGAGACCAGCTTTCGTTCCCGTACATAGCGTCCAAGATACTGTACAAAACAGCCGGAACCACGGGGATGAGGGTGCGGTATGTTATAGACTCCATCGCTCGCAATCATCATTCGAGGATGTACCGCCGTCTCATCAAGGGTTGTTTGGAATTCTTCACGTGGCGACTGCCATGGGAAGATAAACGTCTCTACTCCGTTCTCTTCAATCATAAGGTCGTAAGCAAATTCTTCCCAAGATTTATTCACGCTCGCGGCTGCTTCAGCAAGCGTCATTCCAATATAGCGACCAGAAGCCGTGTAGCCAACAATCTGATTTCCGTCTTTTCCTAAGCTCTGCCGGAGATGGGGCAGAGATTCTTCTCGTGTCTCCGGACGATGTAGGGTTTCTATCCGCTGCTCCATACTTCCTACTTGAAATTTCAGCGGTAACATCATCGCAAGGTGAGTCATCCCTGCCGGGTAAAGGTAAGATTCAAAGGTCAGGTCGATGTCTTCGCGATCCACGCGCTCCAACAACTCCGCGGATTCTGCGTCAACACGCTCATGCGAAATATGAACAGGAATCCCGGATTGCTTAGCCAACTCAAAGGTCTCTTCCCAAGCTCTCTTTCGACCAATCTCCCGGTAACGTATGTGTGCGGCATATATCGCACCATAGGAGGAAGCAAGTTTTGAGAGAGCCACAAGTTCCCTTAGGTCAGCATTCGCACTTGGTTGATAGTCAAGCCCCAGACAGAGACAACCCGCACCCGCCTCCAACCATTCACGGGTAGTTTCCTCCATGCGAGCTAGTTCCACATCGGTAGCAGGTCGCGGATCCCAGCCCATTGCTTCTAAACGCACAGCACAGTGAGGTACTTGTGGATATAGGTTAGCGGGAATTTTCCCTGGGAAAATACCAAGATAATCCTCGGCACGTTTCCAATTGAAGGAGAGTTCTGCGTCCCCATAAGCAAACTGCGTGTAATGCCATAGTTCCTGAATTTGCTTTGGGGAAAGGGGCGCCCATCCAAAACCGTCAGGCGCACTAAGTTGCGTCGTGACCCCCTGACGAACACTTCCCATCTGGTCCCTTCCGCCCAATAGAGCAATTTCGGAATGGACGTGAACGTCAATGAATCCCGGACTGATGGCTTTGCCTCGCGCATCAATTGTACGGCTCGCCTGCGCATCATCAAGTTTGCCGATGGCGGTGATTTCGTCCTGAAAGATTCCAACATCCGCTGGAAACGGGTCACGCTTGCCGGTGCCATCAACGACAATCCCGCCTTGGATAATGTAGTCAAATTGCATTGGGTATTTCCTTTGTGTCAAAGATGAGATATATCACTCCAATCGCATACGCTTCCATTAGCTTGACATCGCTAGCCACCCAACTCCTGACGGATTTTATCGGCGAGAACCTCGGAGTTGCTCTTGTTTAGATGAAGTGGGTTCACTCGGAGTTTACCTTCCCGGAGGGCGCTATGGCTGACATAGATTGGTGGCTCGCCTTGACGCAGCTTGCGACACACCTCAATGGCATTTTTTCCGATTGCGGCTTCATCAATCGTAATTTCCAGAAGCGGCAAACTTTCGCCATCACCTTTATCTGTTATCTCGAAGCGCGCGGCGCACCCATTCATTCTTGCCACAATTCTTTCAAGGAGTGCGCGGGCTTTGTGATGGAATTCATCATAAGCGCCGCTATTAAAAAGTTGTAACGCGACAAGCAGAGCAACAATCTCCTCTTTTGACACCTTGAAGCCGCGTCCAATGCCGTGCCTAGGAATCCCGCAAAGTGCTGTTTTGTCAATGAAGTCAATCGGCGGATCCCAAAGCTCCAAGTGGTCGTCCATATCGAGCAACTGCACGGCAGCAGCGCTGATGAGTTCGCGGCGGCCGCAAAGAATTCCTGTGGATTGAGGACCGCGAATCGATTTGCCGCCACTGAACGCCACTAAATCCGCGCCCGAAGCGGGAATTGACTTTAGGTTGCTACGTGGCGGAAGCTCTCCGGCGGCGTCCACGAGCACGGGTAGCCCCCGTCGATGGGCGAGGTTGACTATCTCTTCAAGGGGAGGTCTGCTACTGGAACCATATACATATAGAATACCGGCTGTATCCGACCCGATAGCGGCGTCATATTCCCAAGTTTCGGTGCGCCGCACACCAGCGTTAGACACGATCTCATTAAAACCTACCTCTACGAGCCGAGCACCTGCGGCACGCACCGCGTGGTCGTATCCGTTTCTCTGTTCCCTCGCAACGATGAACTGGTTCGGGAATCCTTCGCAGTGAGGCAAGCGTTCCATTCTACTTAAGTCACTACCCGTCAAGATAGCAGCGGTCCCTAGAGTTAGAGCAGACGCCGCGCCAGCGGTGACCAAACCTGCTTCAGTTTCAGTGGCAGCCGCGATTCGCTTAGAGGCGGCTGCCTGAAGTTGTTCAAGTGGCACAGCGGCACAGGACGCCTCACGAAAGGCCTCCAAGACTTCGTTAGGCAGCGGTGCGCCTCCCAGCCGAGTCACAGACCCGGAAGCATTGATAATCGGTGTTACTCCAAACTCTTCATATATTCCCATGGTTATCCAATAAGGTAAAGCCTGACAAGTGAAATGTAAAATCTTAGTCTCTTCGTTCTTCCCTTTGCAGAAGCGCAATTGACTGCGTGTTAATGCGGGGACGTTGCCAAATTACTGCCTTGAAGAACTTACCTTCGAATTTGAGGTCGAAGCTTATGATCTGCAATCTACAATCCCTACTATAAACCTAGAGGTTTTCCGCAATTGCTCGATTCATAAAGCATCGGGGGTTGAATCCTACGGCGAAGCATCAAGCGTTCACTTGCGCAAGCCGTAATCTTAGTTTTCGCATGGTTCATCAGGAATGTAGGTCGGCGGGCTTCAAGCGGCGCTCTCCAAATCATGTGGCACACCATCAAAACTATCCCGCATCAGTGAATGGTTACGCCATTCTCCCGCGCAACCTGTCTGATGTATTGCTGGCCAGCTATCGTCTCAGCTTGGGGAAAGTGCTCGACGTGTACAGTTACGTCATGGTCTAGCTGGTCAAGCCGGCGAAGAATCGTCGCGTAATCTATACCGCCGGTGCCGGGAACAGCTTCATCCACACGACAGATAATGCTGATTGGTTTGGCTGACCACATCGTCGCATCTTTCGCGTGGAGCGCTACGATTGTATCACCAAGTTCATCAAAGATTTCATTTGCAAACTCGGTCATTCTGAGAAACATGTGTGGCCAAGTGAGATTAACCGGATCCATGAGTGCTTTTAGGCGGGGCGACGGGACAGCCTCAAAGAGCGCTTTGTACCGTGCAATAGAGTAGACCGGCGTAATAATATGGGGATGTATGGCAACATCCACTCCCATCTCCTCGGCATAAGGCATCAATTCCTCGACCGCAGCGATGCATCGTTTCCAAGTTTCTTCGGACCACATGGGAGGTATCGCGCCACCGCGTGCTTTAAAGGTTTTGGGCATTTCTTCAAGCCAAACTCTTCCAATAAGTATTGCGCATGCGATGCAGTGCGCTCCTAAGATTCGGGCATGTCGAAGTTGACGACGGTGACCCTCAATTGCCGTTCGGTATTCCTCTTTGTTCGCTGAACCAAACCCCCCCTGATGTCCACTGAACTCTCCAACCCGAATACCATGATCGTCTAGGAAACGCTTTGCCTCCTCGGTATCTGCATCGCTCCAGTCACGAGGGGTGGAGGTCGATACCGTCTTGACCTCCATCAGCCCCACTTTGTAAAGGAACTCTGCGCGCGCTTCTGCGGTTTTTCCGAGGCCTACGCTCGGACTCATTAGAATCATCTAACATTCCCTCAATTGTTTGGACAGTAAAGCCGCTCAACCATAAAAAAGAAAAGCCTCCTGAGTACGATGAAAAACACGTCCGTTTAATCTCGTAGTCAGGAGGCAAAAAGTATGACAACTCACACTTAAAGGAGATGTCGGTCCAAATCTAAGTTATACCGCTTTGCCGCTATCTTGGCGGAAGATGACGCTTAGTAGCGGCGCTTGATTCCAGCCCAAGTTGTTGCCAACTTATTGTTGAGCTCAACCGCGGTTCCTCCGCCTACGGGGGCATTGGCGTCGTTCCACTCAGCTCCGCCTTCCAACATGCCATGATTCTCGTTGCCCGAGGCATCACTTGTAGTGTCCCCAGATCCCTCATTGAAATGATAGAGCGCGACGGTATCCCCATCGGGACTGAATTCTGCCGTGGGCGCATCGAAATCCCCGGCTGGATACCTGGCAACGTTAGACATGCGAACTTCGTCAATAGATCCGGTGAAGGCCTCACCCCATTGTGGTAGCCATCCGATAAGGAAATCGGCTAACGAGGTATTGATCGCGCCTGGATCCTCGATGGTATCCCTGTGCTTCCCGTTAACATGGAGTTCATAAACTGTCCCATCAAAGGATGTCGCGACGTGGCTCCACTCATTCAACTCGACCTTCCCACTGCCCTCCCACGCCCATTGAGCAGCGTTGACAGCGGCCTGGTAGCTCGAAGTTGCAACCTCTATGGCATGCATATAGGTATCTGCTTTCCCGGCGATGAACTGCCTTCCACCACCAGCATCTAGCGCCGTGGGATAAATCCACGCCTCCATTGTGAGTTGCTCGCCAAGATTTAAGCTCTCGCTGTGGCTAACGCGTACGACCGTGCCTTCCGCAGGTTCATTCGCTGGCACCTGCTTACCGGCGTCAAACTCTATTGATTGCGCAAACAGAACGGGCGTGACCGCGAGTGAGAAGATAAAAGCCAAGGTAAGGTGCAACAGTTGTCTTCGTTTCAATTTTATTCTCCTTTTGCTGTTGATGATTGATAATACTGAACGCCTCAGAAGATAATGTTTTATTACATTCGCAATGACGTCTATTGAAGATTCAGGACATAATCGGAGAAGTATTTTGTAGATTCAGCCGAAGCACGCACACCTTCATCTACAGTTTATCACCCGAAAAAATGCTTAGACTCTACTCGAGCGGCATACGAACGCACAAGTCTCTGAGGCCCCGAGTACTGTTGTCGGCATAAATTCTGAGTACTGCTAGTCAGAATCGGAATCAGTTTAACACATTTAAGATAGTACGTCAAGAGATATTTGGCGTGATTCGGATTCGAATCTTGGACACCTAGATTGGGTAGTTGAAAAGATTGTCCGAACTTGGTAGCCTTGCGAACTGCACACAATCAAATGGAAACCTGAGATACCTAAACGTGAGAGTGGCAATGCATTACGACGCTCATATAAATGGATTGTCTGCATGACGACGGTTCCTCTATTGAAATCCCCAGATGGTTGGCATTTTACGAGCTGCAACAGAGAATCCAAGCCGCCGATTTCTTGCGATTCGGACGACTCTAGGTCCTTTTGCATTGACATCTCATCGCTAGTGCGATAAACTCTAACTATTCTCAATGCTGCATCTGCTTTTTATTGGCTTTGAAATTGAATACCTTGTACTTCATCGTCATTCCGCCATGGAAGAGGAGAGCGTAAATGGTCATGAAACGGTTCGTGGCAAAATTGAGGATAGTTGGTGCTAGTCTAATCACCTTCAATCTTATGATGGCAGGCCTCGGCCACGCCCAATCCCCATTGCTCAAAGATTTGGTGGCGATGTGGCTCTTTGATGATCTTGGAAGGCCAAGGCTTATCAAAGACGCCTCGGGCAACGGTCACGATGCGCAAGTATTGAACAATCCTAAGGTAGTAAAGGGCAAATTTGGCACTGCAATGCGATTCAATGGAGATTTCCATAGCAAAACGTATTTGGAGGTACCGGATCATGAAGCGCTCCAATTGACTGATGTGATTTCGATTGTTGCCTGGGTCAAAAGGCCTAAAGAACCGAAAGATATAGCGCCATACTATATCTTGGCAAAGGGCACCGAGTGGCAATTCGAACGATCGTCATACGGTTTGGCCCTCCACAAGGTTTTTGACAACATGCTCTTTTTCTGGTACCAAGGTGGGTATCAGGGGACAGATGGGATAAAGGACGATCAATGGCATCACTATGCGGTTGTTGCCAAGAATGGGGCTAGGAGTCCCACGTTATTCATTGA
This sequence comes from Candidatus Poribacteria bacterium, assembly GCA_965197465.1. GTDB lineage: Bacteria > Poribacteria > WGA-4E > WGA-4E > JAJDTR01 > JAJDTR01. The sequence continues at coordinate 663,266 of OZ240209.1, forward strand.
TGGAAAGTTAAAGTCTGTTACTCACGAGGATGGTGCACCGCGCATTCAACTAAAGCGCACCCCCGAAAACAGCGCGATACCTCTGATTATTGGCGCATTGGTTCCAGGAAAGCCGCGATTTCATTCCTTTAGTGACAACACGATTGATGAGGTTGCTATTTTCAAGACGGCTCTAACGGCGGAGGACGTCAAAAAACTGATGACCGATGGACTTGGCAAAGGGATTTACGCAGTATCCCCATCAGAAAAACTCGCGACGAGTTGGGGCGAGATCAAAGACAGGAAATAAGTCGGACTTTGTAGGAATGAGGAGGAACTCAAAATGAGGTGTCCAACTCTGATTGCCGTTCTCACCACTGTCCTATGTCTAGAAATGGCTTGTCCTGTGGTGCATACCCAGAATGCGCTTCCCGGCTCGATACTGCACCTCAACGCATCCAAGCAAAACCAAAGAGACAAAGCTTGGAAGAACCTTGGATTAGGTGGCGGGGAGTTGCCGCCGAATGACGCGACTCCGGACCTCAAGGATGGAACAATCAAAATTCCCGATGCCGGGTTTAATCGGAAGTTGCGATGGTACTCGGTTGGGGCAAGAGGCGAAGGATTTGCCGGCAAACCCGACCTAACCCCCGATCTGAAACTTAAGGACTGGACGGCTGAGTTTCTTGTTAAGCGCAATGGGCCAAAGTGGCCAGATTTGGTTGTGGCAACCCAATTTGCAGGCTTTCACTCGCGTGATAGAAAGAGCCAAGGATTTCGAATTCTTCTGCATGGCCCCAATACCGGAAAACTTATTGCTTGGATTAAGGGGAAAAACACGGCTAAGGGCAGCTGGTACTCGGCGGAAAAACTGGGACTTGATATTGAAAAAAGAGATTGGCACTGGATAGCATTCGTCTTTACGAGTGGAAAGCGCTTGGAAACCTACCAAGATGGCGAAAGGGTGGGTACGATGGAAACAGGGCAACGCTTCGACGATAGGGAGCCGATGTGGCCAACGATATTTAATGCATGGGAAAGCGATCGTACCTTCAACGGCGCCATGGCTATCGTGCGGATCTACGATCGGGCGCTTAGCCAAGAAGAAATCAATCGAAACATAACAGGCAACTTGGCAGTCGATTCCGTAACCAATCTCACAACAACGTGGGCGACCGTGAAAACAACCTCGCGTTGACTCAATTCGGTCAGAGTGCCCGTGGTATCCGTTAGGTGTTGGAGAAAAGCAGTGGCCGTCCCACTGAAGGAAGTCTCCGTTTTGAATGAATTGAGGTTTCGGGCTGACCCTCACATCGGGGTACTATTACACCTTTTACTAGCTGCGGCGTAATGCCCGCAGTCGTGCCGTTCCTTCATGATCGACTTCCCAATCATCCTTCTTGATTAGGACGCCGTATTCACACTCCGCCACTTCTCGACTGTAGTATCCCCGCCTCACATCCCGTAAGACCAGGTGCACCGATCTATCTAAGGGATTGCCATAGCCCCCGCCACCGGGCGTTTCCAAAGTCAGCAGGTCCCCCGGCTGCATGGGAATGCCTTCGTCTTTGCTGATATGCGGCGGATGGTATTCCTCTCCACTAAGCCGAAAGGTATGTTTCGCCGATTTGGCCGCTTTGCCACCCAATACGCCGAAAGGAGCGAAACGTCCTCGATCCCCCAGCATGGAGGCACTTGCTTCACCTCGCCGAATTTCGAACTCGAAGATAACACCAAGCCCACCACGACGCATGCCGGGACCGCCTGACCCATCGCGGATGGCGTAGCGGGTAAAAAGTACAGGATAGCGTGATTCAAAGATTTCCAATGCCTGCGTTCGGGCGAGAGCAATCGTCGGGTTCCCATTTATTAACCCATCGGTGAGGTAGTTTCCGCCGTATCCACCTCCGATAAACGAGTAGAAGACATAGTACCCTTTTTCTGGGTCCTCACCACCCACAGAGAGATTTGTGACAGTGCCCATCGGACATGCGTAAGATTTTTCCGGTAGCGCCTGGCTCATCGCTCCCAGAACCACGTCAATGATGCGCTGACATACCTCAGAGGCACAGCCAGACACCGGTCGCGGGAGTTGGGCGTTGAGGAAGGTCGTAGGGGGCAAGTCAAAAGAAAAGGGGGCAAAACAACCCGCATTTACGGGTACGTCCGGAAAGATGTGCTTGAAACCGATGTACACCCCGGCGATTGTCGTACTGAGAACACTGTTGAGGGGACCTCGACAGGGAGGACTGCTCTTGGAGAAATCAATATGTACGCTGCTGCCCTTGACCTCCATCTCCATCCGGATTTTGAGTGGTTTCCATTCAATCCCATCGCTGTCAATATGGTCTTCAAACACGTATTTGCCATCTGGAATGGTCTCTATATGACTGCGCATCAGCTGTTCCGAGCGCGCTTTCAATTCACTTATTGCTCCGAAAACCGTCTCCTCTCCGTAGCGATCTAGGAGTCGCGTCAAGCCGTCGGCGCCGAGATTAAGCGAGGTCACTTGGGCAATAAGGTCGCCGTGCCGCTCGTCGGGTACACGCACGTTGTGCAGGATGATGTCCATTACCTCTCGGTTCAACTTTCCTTGGTCGAAGAATCGTATTGGCGGAAGACGCAATCCCTCTTGGTAGATTTCGGTTGCCTTCGTGGAGAACCCGCCTGCAACCCGTCCGCCGATATCTGGCCAATGACCGCTATTCGCGAGGAAGGCGGTCAATTCCCCTTTGCAGAAAAAGGGCTTTACCATTTTGACGTCCATCAGATGCGTCCCGCCCAAGTAGGGATCATTCACGATGTAGATATCGCCATCTGCTATGTCTTGGATCCGCTCAATTACGGTGCGGGTGGTAAATTCCATGACATAGATGAAACTCGGAAGCCCTCGGGGACCTTGCATGATGACTTCGCCATTGGATTTATCATAAATCCCGCTAGCTCGGTCAAAGCCATCGGAGATAACGGGTGAGAAAGCCATCCGTTCCAGCGTAGCATCCATCTCGTCAGCAATCTGTTCTAGGCTACCGCGAATTACGGCGAGGGTAATCGGATTAATCTTCATATCAGGCTCTAGTGACCTCAAAGACTAGGGGTTTGAACTCGAAACAGAATGGTGAACTCGGCATTAGATGGGTAACATGGGTCTTACAAGACTTCTATTTTGAAATTCAGTGTCAACTCACATGTGCCCTGTTACGGTCAAACACCATTCCGGGGAGAATCTGTTTTGTGAAAAAGACATTTTGCCCTAGCAATTCTGGATGCATTTAAGATTTGTAAGTGACGTAAATCTCCACATGCCCTACGATGATTGGGGTCCTGAGGCGTGCGTCTCGTTTAATCAAACAGACCTTGATTTCATGCACTCCCAAGTCGACCTCATCCGGCCGCAGTTGCCACACGAGCCAGCTATTCTCGGAAACGTCGGAAGGATCGCTTATTTCCTCGGCGGCGGCATCCCGGATTTCCGGGCCCCGCAGTTGCCGTTCGTCTAGTGTTACCACAACCTCATCCCCGGTTGAAAAATGCTCAAGTTCAATCTGGAGTTCTACTCTTACCAAATTACCCGATTCTGCCTCTTTAACGACATCGTCGTGCACCGAAACGTGGAAGGTTGGGCCTTCAACCGTCAGTCCTTCGTAAAGACAGACTGCTGTCTCGCCGTAAATGCGATCGTTTACCGCTCCTTGGCTTGGGTTCTCCGTAGTCGGAGGCCCACGGTGGATGGCAGCGTATACCTTGTTTGTCCGTTTCAATGTCTCCGGTGACCCAATCGTGGTCAATTGATTGCGCTTTGTTCGATCGTTTGCGTGCCAGTTAAAGACGTAAATGCCGTCCACTCCCCGATCCCAATAGCCGTTGGCAGTCGCGAGAACCCATGCGTCCTCCCATCGCGTAGGGGATATTATACGGCGTGCGCTCTGCCTGCCAACGGAATCGAGACCACCGTAGATTTGTATTCCGGTACCCTTGGTAAGCAGTTTGAATTCCTCTATCTCGGCGCCGGGATCGGTGCCGGAATTACCCGCAGGGATGATAATGTCACATAACCCCTCGCTCACCCAGGCTTGAAGATCGTACCCGATTCGTCGGCATGCCTCCATTGTCGTTGCAACGCGCACCGCGAGATAAAAAGGTCTGCCACGCTGCTGCGCAATCTCGTCTGTCATCTGGCGAACGGCGCGCTGCAAATCGGTGAGGGTATAACGAAGACGATGGGCATCGTCTGTGGGAAGGTGAAATGCGTGTCGCTGCCAATCCAATTCTGCTCCAGCCCAGTCGGCGACATGGCAGGCTTCGGAAATATGCTGAAGTCTGTGTTCCCTGACCGCCGGGATGGCGAAATTCCACGAGCCGATTCCACGCTGCTCTGGCGCCTGATCTGAAGAGAGGCACCATTCCGGGTGATCCTTGCGGAGTTGGGTTAACCCCGATTTTGTCGCCTTCGCCATGTCTGCCGGCAAAATGGCATTAAAATGGTTGTCGTTCATCCGAATTGACGCATAAACATCAACGTTTATCTCACGACCTCGCTCGATCATGGCGGTATACGGATTTTCGCCGCGTTCAAACATCCCGCGGATGTTTTCTGCATGACTCATCGCGCGCACCGAGTCATAGACGCGATTTACCGAGTCGCCCACCATCTCCATTGTATTTGAGGGCCATTCTGCTTCGTGCACCCCGACGCACCAGAAGAGCGCGCCTACTTGAGTATCCTCTATCGGCGCATAGACTTTTTCTAGGAATTGCTCTTGTGACTGCGGATACTCCGAATAACCGAGCGGTGCGCCATCCCAATTGAAGATAATCTTGTAAGGAGGTAGAACCTCGACTCTTTGTCCTTGAACAGCTTTTCCAGATACGTGTTTCATTAACGTTTCTCTCTCATAGCTATGCCATTTCCATTCATAATTGACATACCTTCAACCCTACGGATTCGGCTCTATGGGTGTGTTCGATAAGGTTCGATCCAATCAGCGGCGATTTCCATCCCAAAACCCGGGGCATCCGAAGGAACCACATCACCATTCTTGGGCATCGGCATCCCCGGAATCGGGCACACTTCGTCAAGCGGGATACCAGGATCCGAACCCATCCAGAACTCCGCCATCGGTGACTCGGGCATGGAAATTCCAAAGTGCTGTCCCCAAGGTGTGCCGGCCCCGGTATGCGGAACTGTGCTAATTCCCGCGGCTTCCGCGATGGTGTAAATCTTTATAGCTTCGGACAACCCTCCACACCAGGCAATATCGGGCTGGACAATGTCTACCGCCCGGTTCTCAACCAACTGTCGGAAAGCTTGACGCCTGTGGTGATGCTCTCCTGTAGCAAGAGGAATCCATGTAATTGCGCGTTTCAGCTCAATATGACCTTCAAGATCGCTCGGCATTAGGGGCTCCTCCAACCAGCGTAACCCGTATGGTCTCAGCCGTTCGGCTAACCGAAGGGTAAACTCGACATTGAAAGACATCACAGGATTAAACATGAGCTCAGCGTTTGCTCCGACCTCCTCACGGGCTTTCGCGATTTTCTCCTCCAAGAGACTTAAGCCTTCAGTCCCCATCTCATAGTTCACAGGATTGCTGACTTTGAACGCCCTGAACCCCAATTCTTTCGACCAATCTAGGTCATCAGATGTACAGTAGAGCGCTACTTTTTCTCGTGAGGGCCCGCCAAGCAGTTTGTACACCGGCTGTTTGAGCAATTTACCCTTCAAATCCCATAAAGCCAGATCGACGCCGGACTGTGCCACAGCCGCGATTCCACTTGCTCCGAAGAGCTGAGTAGATCGCCACATAAGGTCGTTCAAGAATTCGAGCGCCATCGGGTCTCGACCTTCGATCAGCGGTGCAAAGTGCGAGTCAATCAACGCGGCAACGGGTTCTCCAAAACCGCATCGTCCTAACCCCCATGTCCCATCGTCTGCAGTGGCCTGAACCCAAACCGGTGTGTTGAGTTTGGAGCCGGGCGTAGTTGCGTGAAATCCGGAAAATTCCGAGTATTTGTTAATCGGAAATGCGCGCGGAGCGCGTTCGTTCCAACTGGGACGCCGCGCCTTCGATTTGGGAGAAGGTGTGGGAATCTTGACGGATACTGCTCGTATCTGTTTTATTTTCATTTCGGTGTTTCGTAATGAGCGATTCACTCACTTAGCAGACCTATTCAATCTGCAAAATTAGATGGAGGATTAAGAGTCGCAATCCACTTCCGGCGACAAGAGTTCCGCGCTCACAGACTACGGCTTTTTGTGTGCAAATTACAATTATATCAGACGGATTTCATCGCGTTTGGTAATATGTTTGTCGTGCGAACGCCACGCGACCTCTAGCAATTCTCGCGTCTCGGGAGCTAATCGCTCAAGAAACTCTGGCGCCAGATTTTCGGGCCAATCCTCCTCAAGATGAAAAGCTTGCTGATATTGTGGCACGTATCGCGTAACAATAAACCGACGATCGCGATTCTTAGGCTTCCACTGCAGGGAGCCGTGAAAAACCGATTCGGGAGAAATGACGCAATCCCCAGCCTTGGGCGTGATGTTGACCACACCGACCGGAAGATCTTCTGCAGATTCATAGGCCTTCTGCTCGTAAGGCAACTCGAATTCGGCTTTATGTGAACCTGCCACCACTATGAAACCACCATCGCCCGGATTGACATCGGTCAAGTACCAGAAAACATCGAACAGTTCACAGTAAAGGGTGCCCGGATCGCCAAACCCGCGTGGACTGTTTATGCCATCGGCGTTGTTGCCTAAAGCCATGGTGTGTCCGACACCACCGCCGTGAAGCGGAAAAGGGGTATGCTCGTGTGTATCCACCATCAAGTTACCGCGGCAGAGGCAAGGTTTGTTTCCTGTCATTTCTTTGATAATCGGCCAGACTGCTGGGTGCATTGTTAGGTGTTCGAGCGCCCTATCAAAGGCAAAACCACGAGCAAACCATCGATGATTGCCGTGGACATCTCGCTCGCCGAATCCAATTGGCATTTCTTCGGGTAGCGTGTTGATGTAACGGTCCGCAGCCTCCTGCGCCCTTTTCAACTCCTCCGCACTTAGGACATTCTTCATGTGGATGTAGCTGGTCGTATCAAACTGGTATCGTTGTTCTGGCGTCATAATATCACAATCTCCCTATTCGGGCGTTGGTCTTACCCTTTGTTCTACGTTTCATTCATCATGCGTTGAAGTTCGGGGCACGGACACAGATTGCCGTTTCAATTGTATCAAAAACCGAGAGGGTTGTCCATCTCACTTTTCCGATGGTTGGGGCAATCGCATTTAATTGTAGGAATCAACCGAACGCATAGTGAGGGCGATAGAAATCTTCTCCGAATCGCGACAACAAGTCGGGAATCGGAATTCCCTCATACCCACGATGCACGCCCTATGGGAATTCTCTCGCACTTGCTATCCACTCGCTTGATCGCTCACTAGCCGTTCGCTCGGACATATCCCTTAATCCGTAGAATCAGATGCGATTGCCCCGTCGCGGTGATGGCTTCAGACGTTTAGACTGCCGAACGGTGAACGCTCGGCGAAAATAAATCGCTTCCTCTTTACGCCACCAAGTATAGCGATTAAGCTTCTTCATTTTCCTCCGCTATGCAATCCTCACACGCCCGATCGGTTCGCTCAATCTGTTCAATCCAGCAAGGAGCAAAGTTTGCCGCAAGCGATTTTCGAATCTGTTGCAAGTGCCGATCGCAAACGCTGAACGGTTTGCCATAGGCTTCTCGTTCGGTATTCCAAATTCTGCAATGAAAATTTAACGCATCCACAATTTGCCACCGCGATAAGGAACAGTAAATCAAGCTGGAAATGTTTTCTTCACCTGCCGCTCTCATCTCCATTTATCCGGTTTCTCGTCTGTTGACCAGATAGATGCCGAAGGCAACAAGTGTGGCACCGGTAATTAGACTGAAACTGAGTTCGTCAGCTAGTAGCAAATGGCTAAAAATTATCCCCGAGAACGGTGTAGCAAACGAGAAAACCACTAATTTGCTTGGACTATGCTTTTTCAGAATAGAGGTCCAGCCGACAAAACAGACGCCCGCTACGATGAATCCTTGATACAGGATAGAAGCAATCACCGCGCGCGAGAACTCGTAGTTGGATTGATCCTCTAAGAGCAGACTCAATCCGAAGAAACAGGGCAGGCTAAAAATCATCAACCAGATGAGCAAGCGATAGGGATGAATTGACTGTATCAGACGTTTAGTGACAACTGTTCTGAATCCGAGAAGGCCTGCGCTTATCAAGACAACCAAATCACCGATGAGATGAGCGTGGGCGCCAAGTTGAAGATTTGGGGAGAAAGTGATGAAAACGCCACAAAATGCCAGCCCGATCCCTATGGTTTTCATAAACGATAATCGGTCGCCCGGCACCCAATAATGGGCAAACAGTGCTGTAAAGAACGGAAAAACGTTAATCATGATTGTGGAGCGTGCCGCCGATGTAATGCGTGTACCGATATTAAGAGCGATAATTTGCAAGACGAATATTACCGCCAATAGGATAAGTGGAACCAATTCTCCGCGGTTCAGACGGATGGTTACACGCTGGCTGACAGACCAAGCTGTAACCGCGAAAAGCGCGAGCAGGAACCGGAATCCGGCTAGTGCCAGCGGCGGTACACCTTGTAGCCCAATCTTAATTGAGACCGAATTACCACCCCAAAGTACCGCAAGCGACAATGCGAAGGCAATCATCTTGGCGTTCGGATGCTCGTTAGGAATCTCAGACTCGTTCATCTATACAAATTATCCATTTCTTAACCCTCTCATTTCATTCCGTTTGGATCAGGAATTGTGCACATCCAATTCTAGTAGCGCGGTTCATTGCGGTTTCGGGCGGAATTCACTTTGTTTCGCCTTACGTCTTGAGTTGGGGATCGAGAACATCGCGCAGTGCATCACCGAGTAGATTAAACCCCAAAACAGTGAGGAATATGGCAATTCCTGGTGTCATCACCGTCCAAGGGGCACGTCGGATGAGTTGGCGATTTTCATTTAGCATTGCTCCCCATTCGGGTTCCCCGACTTCAGCTCCGAGACCTAGAAAACTGAGTCCGGCCGCAACGAGAATCGCTTCTCCCATTCCGAGAGTTGCTTGGACTATCAACGGCGCCACGCAGTTGGGTAGGATTGCGTTCCACAGGATGCGAAAGTCACTCGCGCCGATTACGCGTGCCGCGGTCACGTAATCCTGTTCGCGAATTTTGAGGACGGAGGCGCGTAAAATGCGGGCGTACTGGGGAATGTACACAATTGAAACGGCGATTATGGCGTTGGTGAGACTTGTGCCCAGTATCGCTACGATTACCATTGCCAGCAGAATGCTCGGCAAGGGAAGCATCATATCCATTACACGCATGATGATGTTGTCTAGCCAACCGCCGTAATAGCCCGCCAGAATGCCCAACAGCGTACCGGCGGAGATTGACAACGTCATTGCAATTAAACCGATCTTGAGCGATATTTGCGATCCGTAAACTATGCGGCTGAATATATCTCTCCCAACACCATCCGTTCCGAAGTAGTGATCCGTAGACCATCCCTTCAGACGTACCGCGACATCGGCTTCGCGAGGGTCGTGTGTGGCAATCAGTGGAGCAAAAGCCGCCAGCATCACGAAAAAGAGCAATACGGAAGTGCCTACCACTGCAGATTTGTGGCTCGCCAATCTTCTCAGCATCCGCCGGCCGCGATAATTCACGCGTTTTCTCCCACCCTGATTCTCGGATCAAAATAGACATAGAGCAGGTCTACCACTAAGTTCACAGTCATAAACACGGCAGCGACAAAGAGCACTCCTCCCTGAACGGGACGAATATCGCGGGCCTCAACGGAGGCACGCAACCATGACCCTAGACCGGGCCATGAAAAGATATGTTCCGTAAGAATCGCCCCACTCATCAGATATCCAAACTGTAGACCGATAATTGTCAACACAGAAATCATACTGTTCTTGAGTGCATGTTTCAGAATAACAACCCACTCGGGAAGTCCCTTCGCACGAGCAGTCACGATGTACGGTTGGTTCAGCACTTCCAGCAGGCTCGACCGCGTCATGCGTGCGATAATCGCCAGTGGTACGGTGCCAAGTGTGACGGCGGGAAGTATGAGGTGCGAAACTGCGCTACGAAACGCGGCAAGATTTCCGGAGAGGAGAGTGTCAATCAGATAGAAGTGTGTGCGATGTTGAACATCAAGATCTAAAACAGCATCTAGCCGCTGCGAACTCGGGAGTATTGGAAAGGTATACGCAAACAGGAGAATGAGCATCAATCCAAGCCAGAAAATCGGCATTGAGATACCAGCAAGCGAGCCGAACATCGTGGCGTAATCCCAGAATTTGCCTCGATTAGCGGCAGCAATGATGCCGGCACCCATGCCGAACAGGATTGCAAACGCCATGGCTGCGACTGTCAACTCGACTGTGGCGGGAAAATGACGTTTAATCTCGTCAATGACCGGTTGCCTCGTCTTAAATGATTTGCCTAGGTCAAAATGGGCAAGATTCCACAGGAATGCTCCGTACTGGTGGTAGAGAGGTTTATCAAGGCCCATCTCACGACGAAGTTCTGTCAACGCCTCTTCTGTTGCCCGTTCCCCCAAAATCGCAAGCGCTGCATCCCCAGGGATGAGGTGAACCATGAAGAAGACGAGCAGCGACACCCCAAAAAGAGATAGGAACATCGCAAGTAAGCGCTGAAAGATGTAAGTGAGCAAGGTTGGTCCTTAAAACATGTCTCGGATACCGTAATGATCGCGAAGTGGACGGTAAAAGTCCCGTAGGTCGGGATTCAGAACAGGTACGCGCTGTCCTACGCGCAAATAATCGTTCAACTATCCAGAGCCATCAAGATGGTTTTCGTTGAAGCCGTGTCCGAGGGCCACTAACTGTATGACTTCCAACCGAAATCTCAAAAATCCCATATAAAAATCGGGTGACGGTTGGCACTTCTCGTGATTCCTCAAAACTGAAGATTAAGGCCGACTTCAATCGTGGTTTTTTGGATTGTCTCAAAACTAGTCAAACCGTCCGCGTCTTCCCTCTGACGGAAACGGAACTCACGGACGATTGCTACTACGATGGGTCGATATAACTCGTATTCGACGCGAACTACAAGCGCGGATTTCTCATCGAGTCGGAATAGATCTTTGAGGATACTTGGGTCCTCACTGCCTTCGGTATAGGGGTATCCGATGTCGGGCTCACCAAGATCTCGCTTGGTATAGAACGCTCGGAACGACATCTTTTGAACTATACCGGATTCAGTGACACCAGCGTATAATTTCGGGTAGCTGATATTGTAGTCCTCAAATGCTCCCAGTATATGCAGCATCGGAATCGGTTGCCAAGCAAACATGGAGAAATACCCGTATCGCGCCTTTCCCTTATCTTTATCTGCGTCTAGCCCGAGGAATACGGGCACAGAATCGACAGCGGAAGCTTGGTAGGAATAATCAAATACCGTCGGGATAAACCCCTCGGTGAAGGTGCGGTACTCAAATTTGAATAGGGAGCTAGGAAATGTCAACCCGATTCCAATCGCGTTCCCGGATGGAGGTTCGGATTCTGCTAAATCCTTGATGCTTGATTGCGTGTTGAGGAACGCCAACTCATCGTATAAATCCAACCGGAACAGCTCGTTCTCAATAAGAGGGAATCCAACATCGACGCTTAATGCTATCAATGGATCTTCGTCGATTGTATCCTCTTTCCCGGGTGTCTCGTCATCGGAAATAAGATCCGGCGTGATGTCGGTCAGGTATGTCGCACCGAGTTCCAATCCGCCGAGCATTGATGCCGTAATAATCCCCTGTAGCGGTCGGATGAACAAACGACCTCCAAATATCCTCGGATCTACCAGGTCATTGATTACTGATTCGACTCCTATTCTACGTGATTCGGTTCTGAGATTGGCTCTCATGCCGCGGCGACCGTAGTTGGAATACCCGGACATGGTTAACCCGCGTCCAATCGTCACGAAACTCAACTCGCCGAGGCGTGCGTAGAACGGGTCACGTGGCTGCGCATAGCGTATGTAACGAATTGCGCGCAGGGCCGTACTGGGATTATTCCATGTTTCGGCATCTTCAGCAAGTATCTGATCTTCGCCCTCTCCCGCATCTGGATTATAGAGTAGCACGAAACCTAGCCCAAATCCGACCTTACCGATTCCGATATCCGGCTGAACCTGAAAACGAACGAACGGATCGCCATCAATAAAAGACAAACCACCCCCGGTTAGTCCTCCGCCCCCCATTGCCAATTCCTCTAGATCCGGGGGACCTTCGTACAATTCGGCAGATGCTCGTCCACGGACGAGTAAAGTGAGAAGGATTAACAAAATCCCAATCCAAGCCGCGTGACGATTGCCTCGATTCACTGTTTCTCCATTTCAAGATTCGTCCATGCCACGGCATGCGTTTCCTGCGACCCCGAAACCCGTTTCCAATTACTTTTATTCCAACACAATCCGGCCATCTTTCATCTGGACGATTCGGTCGGCGTCTTTTTTCAATCCTTCGTGGTGTGTGACGATTGCGATTGTTGTACGGTGTTCTTGTCTCAGTTCTCGGACGAGGCTCATAAGGTTTTCGCTTTGGCGGCTATCTAGATTAGCGGTGGGTTCATCGGCGAAGACTATCTTGGGGTTGTTGGCGAGTGCGCGTGCAAAAGAGACGCGCTGTTTCTCTCCTCCGGAGAGTTGTGAGGGACGATGGTCTAGACGGTCTTCCAATCCTACTTGTGTCAGCAGCTCCTTGGCGCGCGTCTCGGCTTGATCACTCTTCTTGCCGGCGAGATCCATGGCAACCATAACGTTTTCAAGCGCGGTTAAATACGGAAGGAGATGAAAGAGCTGAAAGACAAAGCCAATTTTCTCACGTCGGACTACGGACAGATCTTGATTCAGATGGCTAATCCGTTCCCCATCAATCCACAGTTCGCCTTCGTTGGGGGTAAGGATGCAACCGAGCAGGCTAATTAGGGTTGTTTTGCCGCAACCGCTGTCTCCCATTAACATCACCAACTCGCTTTCTTGTATGGTGATGTCAACACTGTTAACAGCGACAACGCCCGCCTCCCCTTCGCCAAACCGTTTGGTTAAAGCTATTCCTTCAACCACAACTCCCATCTGAACCTTCTCCTCAAATTTCGCCTCTGAATGCGAGCATCGGGTCAACTGCGACTGCCTTTCGCGCTGCAAGATACCCGCTAACGCAACACACGATAAAACTAATCCCTGCCACGATGATGGATTCAAGCAGGTGGATTGACACAAAAATTGGCGCAACCACGGCAAAGATGAATGCCAAGACTAGCCCGCATAAGACACCGACGATCGATATTAAAACAACCTGCTTGAGGATCAATTGCATCACGTATACATTGGACGCCCCAATCGCTTTCAGGACACCAATTTCCTGCGTTTTTTCAAGGGTTGTCACATACGTAATCATCCCAACGAGAATTCCCGCTGCCAGCCAGAGCATCACGCGAAGAAATGTAACCGCTCTCATTGGGCTAACAACATAGTAGTCGATAATGTCGTCAATTGTCTGTTGTAGCGTACGCACCTCAATTTTCAATGGAAAATTCTCAAACTGTTTCGCAGCTTGCTCTGGAGTGAAACCCGTTGCACTCTTTGCAATCATCATGTTCACCCGAGGATAATTCCCAAGCAGCACGTTCTGGGCGGTGCGCACATTCATGAATAGTAGGGGGGTATCGAGCACAAACATAAGGCTTTCAACTTTACCGACGACTTTGAGTTCTTTACCACCAATAACAATTCGCTCGCCGATTTCAAGCCCCATTTTTTCATCAACAACGACCTGTAGGTCCGGAATGGCTTCTGGGCTATAGTCGGTAAGCTTGCTCTTGGCAAACATTCTTCCAGCGAAGACCCGAGAAGGGCCCCCAAGTTTACCGGGCTGATAGCCGACGACAATCGCTTTACTCGGTTTTCCTCGAATGATAGGTCGTGCCTGCGCAAAAACAAGTGGAGATGCGGAGTGTGGTTCCAAACCGCGAGCAACGCTAAGCGAAGCCATATACTCCTCGATGAGCATTGAAAAACCGATAAACGCTCCTCCGGATCCTTCTGCAGAAATCCAAATATCGGCTCCGGTGGATTTGACGTACTGTGTGGCTTGAATTCGCATCCCGTTCATGATTCCACCAAGGAACAGAATCAACAGAATCAGGACGGTGATCCCGATTGCCGTCAGTACGACTCGTGTCCGGCGGTATGCCATGTCTTTGAGGAAGATATTCTTCAAACCCTGCCCCTCCTAGATCCTCGACGCCCTTGCATCAAGCCCGTATAATCTTCCAGAATTTTCTGAGCAATTGATTGAAGGCTAACAAGCACCTTGATTGTTTATATTATACCCACAGAGATACGGTATTGCCAACGGATTGTGTTTTTCTTCTCGAGGGCCTCAAAGCATCGTGAATATGAGCAGATGTGCTTTCGTGCATGGCGTCGTTGGTGAGAGGATATGACCGACGTTCCCGATTAGGAAACTGAAGATTTGGCAATCCGACGGTTCAATTTTAGGTAAATTGCTAATCGCGTCTTGGTATGTTATAATCGGCGTGTGTCAACCGAAAGACACAAAACAGAAATTACAAGTTCGTGCTCTCTCGTGTTAGTGGCGCGACATAGGCCTAGTGATGATGACATTTCAAGAGTAGTAGCACTGTAAAATATGCGAATGGATAATCGCGTGAATTACTTGATTCACCTCGAATGCAGCAAGTGTGCTCAAACCTACGATTATGAGCGACCACAGAATCTGTGCGAAGCTTGCGGAAAACCGCTGTTTGCACGCTACGACTTAGAGAAAGTTGCCCAAGCATGGGACAAGTCCGTACTCTTGGAGCGCCCTGCCTCGTTTTGGCGATACACCGAACTGCTCCCGCTAATTGACCCTGCCCATAGAGTTTCACTTGGCGAAATAATGACACCGCTGATTAGGACGCAACATCTCGGCGAGTTGTTGAGCTTAGCGGCGCTTTGGGTCAAGGATGAGTCGCCTCTTCCCGGCGGTAGTTTCAAGGCGCGTGGTCTGGCGATGGCTGTTTCCAAAGCAAAGGAGCTTGGGTTGACGAAATTGGCCATTCCGTCCGCTGGAAATGCGGCAACGGCGTTGGCAATCTACGCGGCGAGAGCCGGGATGGAAGCGAATATCTTCATGCCCCGAGATAGTCCTGTGTTCAACCGAAACACCTGTTGCATGGCTGGGGCATCGGTCACGCTCGTTGACGGGCTAATTACGGATGCCGGAAAGATTGTCGCCGAGCGGAAGGCGGAAGAACACTGGTTTGATGTCTCCACACTCAAAGAACCTTACCGCGTTGAGGGAAAAAAGACCATGGGGCTCGAACTTGCGGAGCAATTCGATTGGCAACTCCCCGACGCCATCATCTATCCGACGGGTGGAGGCACCGGGATTGTGGGAATGTGGAAAGGATTTCAAGAATTGGAAGCTATTGGCTGGATTGATGCCAAACGTCCGCGAATGATTTCGGTGCAAGCTGCTGGCTGTGCCCCGATTGTCAAAGCGTGGGAGGCGGGTAACACGGAAGCGGAGCCGTGGGCCGACGCACATACTATTGCGGCAGGATTGCGCGTGCCGCAGGCAGTAGGTGACTTTCTAATCTTGGACGCGATTCGGCAGAGTGGTGGCACAGCGATTGCGGTCACCGATGAAGAAATTTTGAATGCGATGGAAATCCTCGGGACGAATGAAGGTATTCTTGCCAGCCCTGAAGGCGCGGCGACTGTGGCAGGGCTGATGAAGCTGATAGAAACCGGACGGATAGGTAAATCGGAACGAGTTGTGCTCTTCAACACGGGAGGGTATCAGGTAGAAAATCACGACCAACCACATGTGTAAACGGCGAAGGCACACGGTTCGATTGTTCTAGGACTTGCGAAGTTGAAACCCAAAAGTTCGTAGTAGGGCAATTTATTGCCCGTTTCCACGCAGAACAACATGGTGGGTGACCTACAGGTAAGTGAACGACTAGCCGGACGCGCTATGGATTGCGCTACTACAAACCTATTTTCAATTCGGCTCTCTCCACCTGTCGTAGCGGCGAGCAACCCGCATTCGGCTGAATGACCTGCCATTCAATAGTGCCCAGGTTAGGAAGTGTGCCACAATGTTGACCTATAGGAAGCATCTATCCACGACGCCGAGGCAATTACCCGCACGGAGGTTGCGAGCAAACAAGCGTCATTGGTAGGTGTAATTGAGTTCATGGCACCGGAGTACGAATTAGGTTATGACCACATACTGGAAAAGTGGAAGGGGTACATCAGAAAAACACGTAATCCGAGCAAATCTAAAGATCCGAGGGTCATTTATGCTGCTTTTGACGGTGTACTCATGGTTGGATACGCGGCGTGCCACCACACGACCAAATGGGGCGTAGAAAGCGAACTTCAATCGATGTATGTTCTAAAAGACTATCAGGGTCAAGGTATCGGGACACATCTGTTTGAACTGCTGGTGAATTGGGTTTGGGCAGACGGGATTTATAGCATGGGTGCGAATATGTAATCGGAAAATCCGTATCGGAGATTTTGCGAGAAGATGGGAGGAGAATATCTCAGACCGAGTGCACTGCTGTGGAAAGATCTAAAGAATTGGACGCTCTAACAAGCACGAGGTCTAACTGACGGGAAAAAGCGGCGCGGTTTCCAACAACTATTGATAGTGTCAATAACTGTCGGTTCGACTATCGAAATCCTCTGGGAATTCATTCGCTTTAGGCATCAATCCCCACAAAATAAAATATGCGATTATCGGGGTTCCTGACAACGGGAACATCAATAACGCCCAAAGTACTCTTACAATCCACGGCGGAATTCCAAATTTATAAGCAAAGCCAGCACAGACTCCGCCGATTGTCTTCCTTTCTGTGATGCGCACCAATCTTGGTTCTCCCGCCTCGGTTCTTGGCGACGTTTCGGAGGGCCCTCGTTTCCCACGCAGAACTGCAACGACCATAATAACGGCGAAGACAAACACGCCGATTATAATGACGAACCAACAAAGGAAGATTAGATTGAATATAAGTCCCGAAAGGTCCATGCCCATTGCTCCTTTCCCGCTAACTCAGCTCCTCCGACCATGCGTATTTGAGTTGCGAGGCACCATTTGATGCAACTGGCTATTACTTGGAAATCTGTTCCACGGTGAAGCCGTTCCAAACCCAGTGGTTGTGCATCCCCGCTTTTGGCACACTCTGGTTCGGTCTATAGATAACCTGTGTGAGATGCCCGTCGGTCACCTCAATCTCGTGGGTATATTCAACGGTTTCGTTTCCGGGCGGGATAATCAGTTTCTTAATCATCCGCTTCCCGTTCGCAAGTAGATTCACCTGATGCCCCTTATCTTCCGCCGAGCAGAAGAAGTTGGTAACGCGATACGATCCGTTCGGCAGGTCGAGTTTGAACGCCGCATCGTGCCTATCCCAGACAGAATCTCGGTAGTCCGGTGGGAGTTCGTCACTGCCTCTGTGATGGCTGTGCGGCGACTGGGTCTTCCAGCCGAACCTGCCGCTGACGTAGCCGAGGTCCTTGTGCACAGCGTGATACCCTTCTGCTGTCTGCCCCTCTGGGGGTTGCATGTCGAACCGTATTATCCGGCGACCGTCGAGGGTTTTACTCCAGGTTGACAAGTCGGGGGATTCCGCCTTTTTCCGTTGGAAGAGCTTGAGATTCTTGGTCTCGTGGATGAGGTCAAAATCTCTCTTGAGATCGTCAAATTTCTCCTCGGGCGGTAGTGCCCATGCAACAGTGTAATCCTCGCGCCCACCGTAGGTTCGCTGGTGCAAACGGTTGATTGGAAAATAGTCAAAATTTGCCTCGTAATTCACCAGATGACACACATCGTCGGCGTATATTCCGTAGAGCGCTATTGAATGGACAAACGGTGAGACATACTTGACCTCTCCAAGTGCGTCGGACTTCCGCCAGTTATTCCCGCGCACGCTGTATGTTGTGTGCGGTTCGACTAGACGTGCTCCGGACACGAGTTCCGAGATTTCCGGACTGAGTCGGGCTATGTCATAGGTGGTGCGCCCAAGATGTAGCAGGCAGATGACGACCAACGCCGCCGTGAATCCGTAGCGCAGCCATTTCCACATGTCGGCGGCGAGCCATGCTGCGAGCATCAGGAGGATGTAGAAATGTATCCGGTCATTAATCCAGCCGCCAGGACCGAACCCCCACGGAGCCCGAACGAACATGATTGTGAAGATAATCGCGATGACCAAAAACACATCGCTATTTCGTATCCACTGTCTTCGGATAATCCGATACACCAAAGAAGTGACAATAGCAAGTCCGAGTATCACGAGGAGCACATGATGTACCCTAATGTGCCAGTCGGTGAAGTAGACGATTGACTTCACGCCCCAAAAGTAGTCCTTAATCCACGCCATACCTCTATGGTGACCACCTTGATGGTCCCTAAGGCTCTTAAGGTAGTAGTCCATTAGAACAAAATAGACGGGAATCATGTAGAGTCCAAACCGCACTAGCGGATTCAACCCCTCCCAAAGTTGCGCTGTTATTCGCGCCAACCCCTCTCTCCGGGTATGCCAAGCCGCTGCGATAGCAGCCCCTCCCCAGAGGCAACCTGCCGCCAATGACAAACCTAGCACCAGCAGACCGTAAGAAGCGATATGTGACAGATACGTGAGCAACAAGAGAATATACAGAACGATGAGATGGTTTACTCGGATGTCGTCTTTGTGTCGCCACCAATATCCGAAGCTGAAAAAGAACAACGATGTGCTTAGGGCATAGTTGTAGAATCCCATGAAGAGAAGATAGTTGTAGGTGAAGAGGAATCCGAGCCAAGCGAATACGAAGCCGCGCTTATGGACTGCGTCAAGGAGATAGAAAAACGAGATAGGAACAAGACCAACTGCCAAGGTGAGAAGGACTTTCTCTGCAACGATGGGCGGAAAGACATAGAGGAAGGCGGCAAGCAGGAGATGCGACAACCAATTTGGGAAAATAGTGATGTTCAACTTCCACACATCACGCATCGTATAATTCTCGTGCTTGTGATACTCCTTCAGTGTGAGGGCATTGTAGATGTGGCTAGGGCCATCTTGCGATGGGAAATATGTGAAAATCCACAACGGTAGAAGATGCAGGATAAGTAAGAATACAAACAGGGATTTCCAATTCATCAATTTCAACACGCGCTCTCCTTCAGGCTTCACGCATCGTAAGTTTCCGAAACTGAAAGCGAACTATTTCCCGCAAGGATTGCATCTCTTTAGGAGTTACGCAGTTGGCTCAAGCGTATAAAGAGGTTGTGCCAAATAAGCACGTATCGCATCTCTGACAATAGAGAGTTTTGCTTCAAACCAACTGATTCCGGTATGATAACAGTAATGTTCTATTCTCAGAAAGGCTCTCAGCGCTAAACCGATATGATTTCTTTGAGTGCGAGCAGAGCGCACTTGTGCGCGTTCAATGCCAACAAATTGCTTAATCCCGCGATGATATTCTTCTATGGTCCAAGACCATTCGGCATAGTTGAGACGCCTCAATTCGTCCATCTGTAAATCATTCGTTGCCCAATATTCAATGTCACCTTCTGGAGTGTCAACCTTGAATACTCGAATCAATCCATAGCCTTTAAGATGAACAATTGTACCCATGGATTCAATCGGAAGCGTACTCACCGGACGGTTACCGGAATACTCTTTACTGACAAGTCGGTTGGCAGCTAGACGAGTAAGCCACTTCCAACCATGACCTCGCACCGCTTTTAGATTCTTTAGACTGGCATACCAACTATCAAAACACACACATTCAGGAGCAAAACCGCGTGTTTTCGCTTCTTCAAGCATCGCTCGGAAATGGTCATTTTTCGTCAAGCCGTCTTTGGCTTTATCATAGATTCGATAATCACACGGAATATGTCTATCGCCATCCGTCCAGAGCAAAGTGACCAAGTTAATCCCATTCACCACTCGGTGGTGTTTCCCTGACCAGTGTTTTGTCACTAGTTCAATCTTTTGTGATCAACCGACTGAATAGGGAGGGCGATAGAGATCCTCAAGGTTTATCCAGAGTCGAGTCATCTATAACTAAAATTCCGGATTCTAATTTCACCTGATTTCTCGATTCGTGCCACAGTTTGCCAGTGTCGGGTTCATCTCGATGCAAAAGCCTTGTTATCGAATCATGAGCGCGTGAGTCCTCCGCTTGAGGTTGAACTTTTTCTGCCTCAAGACAACTGTAACTTTTCTGGGCGCCAACTAAGAAATTGATATAGTCAATGTCAGCATATTTGGGTGGATTCATGCTCAAATTATAACCTATTTTCACTCAACTGCGTAACTCCTAACTCTTTTGCCTTTTAACTAGCACAAGTCGTTATACGGGTTCGACTTTTGATGCAAATCGCTATCAATCGGAAATCTGTTCCACCGTGAATCCGTTCCAGATCCAGTGGTTGTGCATCCCCGCTTCCGGTACACGCCGGTTCGGTCTAAAGATAACCTGTGTAAGATGTTCGTCCGTCACCTCAATTTCGTAGGTATGTTCAACGGTTTCATTCCCGGACGGGATGATCAGTTTCTTAATCATCCGCTTCCCATTCGCAAGAAGATTCACCTGATGCCCCCGATCTTCAGCCGAACAGAATATGTTCGTCACGCGATAACTCGCGTTCGGAAGGTCGAGCTTAAACGCCGCATCGTGCCTATCCCAGACGGAATCTCGACGGTCCGCCGGGAGTTCGGGATTACCCCCGTGATGGCTGTGCGGCGACTGAGTCTTCCAGCCGAATCTGCCGCTCACGTAGCCAAGGTCCCTGTAGACGGCGTGAAAGCCTTCAGCCGTCTCTCCCTCAGGTGGCTGCATGTCGAACCGAATGACTCGGCGACCATCGGCGGTTTCACTCCAGAGAGACAGGTCGGGGGCGTCAGCCTGTTTCCGTTGAAAAAGCTTGAGGTTCTTGGTCTCGTGGATGAAGTCAAAATCTTTCTTTAGGTCGTCGAATTTCTCCTCCGGCGGGTAAGCCCATGCGACAACGTAGTCCTCGCGCCCGCCGTAGGTTGGATGGTGCAAACGGTTGATTGGAAAATAGTTATGCTTTGCCTCGTAATTCGCCAGATGGCACACATCGTCGGCATAAAGCCCGTAGTAGGCCATGGAATGGCCGAATGGTGCGACGTATTTGACGCTTCCAAGCGCATCGGACTTATGCCAGTCGCGGACGCGCATTCCGTATGCCATGTGCGGTTTGATGAAATGCGCCCCGGATGCTTGTTCGGCGAGTTCAGGGCTGAGCCGAGCTATGTCATAAGTAGTGCGCCCAAGATGCAGCAGGCAGATGACAACCAACGCCGCCGTGAATCCGTAGCGCAACCACCTCCACATGTCGGCGACCAGCCACGGAGCGAACATCAGAAGGATGTAGAAATGGATGCGGTCGTTAATCCAGCCCCCCGGACCAAACCCCCACGGCGCCTTGATGAACATGATTGTGAAGACAATCGCGATGACGAAAAACACATCGCTATTTCGTATCCACTGTCTTCGGATAATCCGATACACCAAAGAAGTGACAATTGCAAGTCCGAGTATCACGAGCAGTACATGATGTACCCCAATGTGCCAATCGGTAAAGTAGACGATTGACTTTACGCCCCAAAAGTAGTCCTTAATCCACTCCATGCCCCTATGGTGACCGCCTTGATGGTCCCTAAGGCTCTTAAGATAGTAGTCCATTAGGACAAAATAGACGGGAATCATGTATAGCCCGAACCGCAACAGCGGCTTCACGCCCACCCAAAAATGCGCTGCGATACGTTCCACACCCTCCTTCCGTGCACACCAAGCGTTGGCGATAGCAGCGAAACCCCAAAGACAACCCGCAGCTAGAGACAGACTTAGTAACAGTAGACCGTAAGAAGCAATATGCGAAAGATACGTGAGCAGCAAAAGAATATACAGAACGATGAGATGATTCACGCGGATGTCGTCTTTGTGTCGCCACCAGTATCCGAAGCTGAAAAAAAACAGCGAGGTGCTTAGGGCAAAGTTGTAAAAGCCCATGAAGAGGAGATAGTTGTAAGTGAAAAGAAAGCCAAGCCAAGCGAAAACAAAGCCGCGTTTATGAACTGCGTCAAGGAGATAGAAGAACGAGATAGGAACAAAACCAACTGCCAAGGTTAGAAAGACTTTCTCAGCAAGGATGGGCGGAAAGACATAGAGGAATGCGGCAAGCATGAGATGCGACAGCCAATTTGGAAAGATAGTGATGTTCAACTTCCAAACATCACGCATCGTATAATTCTCGTGCTTGTGATACTCTTTCAATACGAGCGCGTTGTAAATGTGGCTAGGCCCATCTTGTGATGGGAAATACGTGAAAATCCATAACGGTAGAAGGTGCAGGATGAGTAAGAGTACAAAAAGGGATTTCCAATTCATCAGTCTCAACACGCTTTCTCCTTCAGGCTTCACGCTCCGTAAGCGTCGGAAACTGAAAGCGAACTATTTCCCGCTCGGACTGTGCTGTTGAACAATTCCGACAGCCGCAAACACAATGTCTCTCGAGCATTCGGGACATAATAAAAGCCATCGATCAGCGCTTGGCTAACCAACCCGACCGGGAAACATCCCTGAGTTGTCGACATGTACTTGACAATTACACTATGGGTGGGATTACTCACATCCAATGACACGTTGCTGCTAAGAGCGCAATTGTCTGGGAATCAGGCATTTGCGGTAGCTAGTTCAGACTTGACGAGGCCGAAAACACTTCCGATACAACGCGACAATCTCTTCCTTCGTCGACTGACGGGGATTGTTAGCGGGACTTCCGCTGGCAAGTGCATCCAATGCCATCTGATCCGCCACGGCTTCAAATTCGTCCGGATCAATGCCAATCTCACCAAGCCGGGGCATTTCGACATCGTTGATTAAGCGTTCAACGCCGGCAATTGCCGCGTCTGCTTGACGCATCGGTGACAATGCCTTAATGGACTCACCCATCGCGCGAGCAATGTCGGCAAAGCGGTCCGGGGCTCCGACTACGCTATATTCCATAACATCTAGCAGCAAGACAGCATTGGATAAACCGTGATGAACGTGAAAATAAGCCCCAATTGGTCGCGACATTCCGTGTACTAGCGCCACGGAGGAGTTGCTGAATGCCATTCCAGCGATTGAGGCGGCGATCATCATTTCAGTTCGTGCCTTGACGTTTTCGCCATCTGCCCAAGCTTGACGCAGGGAATCCGAAATCATGCGGATAGCTCTCAACGCCAAAGCATCGGTAATTGGTTGCGCACGCTTGGAAATGTAGGCTTCAATCGCATGGGTCAAAGCGTCCACTCCCACCGCACTTGTCAAATGCGGAGGTGTCGTCAATGAAAGGAGTGGGTCTATGAGGGCGACCTGCGGCACCACGCACGGACTGCTGAGCATCATCTTTACGTTGTGATTGGTGTCGGTGATGACCGTCGCTTTTGTGCACTCGCTACCGGTGCCTGCCGTGGTGGGAATGGCGATGAGGGGAGCCCCGAGGTTGGGAATCTTGTCCACTCCCATGAAATCGGCAAGCACGCCATCGTTGGTCAGTTCAATTGCGATCCCTTTGCCACAATCGATTGCGCTGCCACCACCGATGCTGATGATGAGATTGCATGCTTCGTCCCGATACTGTTTTAGACCATCGTTGACGTTTTGCAGGGTCGGATCGGGCGTGACATCCGAGAAAAGCGACACACCAATTCCAACCGTCCGAAGCCGATTCACAAGCTCATCTGCGTATCCCAGTTTAACGATTCCGATATCGGTCACGATCAACGCGGCACGGGCGCCCAGTCGTTTTGCCTGTTCGCCTGCTTGCTCAGCCGCGCCAATCCCGGTGATCACAGTCGGCGGAATTATAAACGACGCTGTCGCTAGTGGTAGTTGGTTCATAATCTGCCGGATCAAATTTTAATTTTAGTGGAGAAAGTGCCGAACGCTAGTCAAAACCATAGCCATATCGTAGCGGTCTGCGGCATCAATCACGGGCTGATCATTCACCGACCCGCCGGGTTGAATAATTGCGGTTACACCAGCTGCACCAGTGATTTCCACGCCATCTGGAAATGGAAAATACGCATCCGACGCCAGAACCGATCCCGTCGCCTTTTCACACGCCTTTCTTGTGGCAATAATGCATGAATCGACGCGGCTCATCTGCCCGGCACCTATTCCAACGGTCTTGGTTCCTTGCGCCAGTAAAATACAGTTTGATTTCACATGCTTGCAAGCTTTCCACGCAAACAAGAGCGATTCAAGTTCTGAATCTGTCGGCGTGCGTTTGGAGACAACCAGTAACTCATCCGGCACAATCTCATGCCGGTCACGGTCTTGAAGCAATAATCCGCCGACTACATTGCGTGCCTGTTTGACAGATGCGTGTTGTAATAATTTTCCCGCTGCCAATATCCGTCGCTGCTTCACGCGGGACAGGGCTTTCAACGCTTGTTCGGAGTAGCTTGGTGCAATAATCGCTTCGATTTTTATCCCCGCCTTAGCGGCTTCCCGAATGGTGTTTGCAGTCTGGATTGTCACTTTTCGATTCACACCGACTATGCTGCCGAATGCAGAAGTCCGATCACATTCAAGCGCGTCGTTGAAGGCTTGCACTAAGTCCTCGCCAGTAGCCAATCCACACGGATTATTGTGTTTAATGATCGCGCACGTTGGAGCTTCAAAATCCTTGACAATCTCCAACGCGGCTTCCAGATCAAGGATATTATTAAAGGAGAGTGGTTGACCACTTAGTTGCTCCGCCCACGCCGCACACGGCTCGGGCGGAGTTTCAGTACGATAAAACGCCGCATTCTGATGCGGGTTCTCCCCATAGCGAAGTGCTTGGACTTTTTCGTAGTGAAGATTCAAGAATTCGGGGAATTCAGGGTCGGCGTTATCTAAAGTGGTGAGATAATGTGAAATCGCAGTGTCGTAGCGAGTGATATGTTTGAAGGCTGCTTTTGCCAACCGAAATCGTGTTTCGGACGACAAACTGCCATTGTTCCTGCGAAGTTCTTCGACGATATCGGGATATTGTGCCGGGGCTGTGACCACGGCGACATCTTGATAATTCTTTGCCGCTGCTCGAATGAGCGTCGGTCCGCCGATGTCAATATTTTCTATTGCTTCCGCGAGTTCAACGTCCACGCGCTGAACTGTCGCTTCAAACGGATAAAGATTAGAAATAATCAAATCTATAGATTCAATACCATGTGCAGAGGTCTGTGCAACGTGTTCCGGATTCTCTCGAATCGCGAGTAGACCTCCATAGATTTTCGGGTGTAGTGTTTTTACACGCCCGTCTAGTATTTCGGGAAAACCGGTATAATCTGAAACCTCATGAACCTCAAATCCGGCTTCAGTGAGGTGACTGGCGGTTCGGCCTGTCGATAAGAATTCGACGCCGTTCTGCGCGAGGATTTGCACCAAGTTCAACAAGTCGGATTTGTCGAAGACGCTAATTAACGCGCGTCGGATTTTTTTCATAACACCGTCTCTTCAATCATTGTCATAGCCAATTCTCAGAGCCACTGAATCAGAGATTGTCACGCTATGTTTCTAGATTATTGGAGTTTGATGAGGCGCTAGGGCTATAGCACTTCGGCGTTTGGTAGTTCAGTACATAGAGTGCCCGGTTTCGTCTTGTTCGTTGACAAATATTTGAACGCGATGGAACCTAGGTTTCAGTTGAAGCAGACCTATATCCAGCAGGCGCCAAAACTGCCTTGGATCCATCGCGTACAAAGGCGGGAAAATAATAGAAATGGGTTTGTTTTGAAACCAATACGATCAGGAGTTGACATCTCTGGGAAGCTTCATTCATTCTACTGCTTGGAGAAAGAACAGCGATAGAAGACCGCACAGTTCAGGCACGTCTTCTCCTTCACCGGAAACCATCGTTGCAAGCGATTGCTCGATCAGGGCTGGCGTCTACCGAGAGACTTTCTAGGGCGACACTACCTGACGCAATCACCTGCAATGAGTGGGAAACGATACGAATAAAACACTGCCTTTCATACAAGCTAATAAATCTGAGCGCCTTTGGCGTACCTTCTTTGTCGGCGCGATGGGCAGCCGTACGAACACTGCTAGATTCTCGTCATTTTCCTCCAGCCCCATGTGACTTACGTTACGGTTATTGGGCCTCAATCGCGGAGGTAATCTGACCAGCCGTAGGAAATTCACCTGTGTCTAGCTTGGAATAAATTAAGTTTCCATTAAACGTGACTTCAAAGCATCCGCCACCACTAGGCACAAGGGCAAGTTCCTTTACATCGGTTCCATATTTATTCAACAAGTCGCTCGTCATACTGACGGCTCTAGGCAAATAGTTTCAGGCGGTGCAATACTCAATTCTCAGTTCCATGTTTATCCTCCTTATGAATATCGACTTCTTTGTGGAAAGCATCAAGGGAAGGTTGTTTGATTCGTACTATATCAATTTTACAAGAGAATTCAACGCTGTGCAAGTGTTTTTTCGGTCGGCGGCAGGTCTACTTGGTGACGGGTGATCCATTTATTGTAGGGAAAACGGGTGACATGCCCTACTGCCATTTAGATGCGACTACAAGCATGATTCCCGTGTTTCGGTTGTTTTTTTGCGAGCAATCATCTATAATAACAAATGGCAGGCGATTGTCCTCAAATAGAATCATGTACTAGGGCGTGTAGACATTTGACAAATTGAACCCATCTCCGTTCCGAGAGTCTTCGCCCTGATGCACATTGAGGCGATTTGGAATAATCGCGAATAACCGGTGTGTTACGTGACCCTATATCGTAGGGGCGAGGTAAAGATCTCTATTGCGTTCGTTTTTCACTCACTTGATCCTCGCCCCTACGATTCGGTATTTCTCGGCGAATTAAAGACACGTCTCAGATAAATGTCAACGGAACCTAGTCAGAAAAAACCAAACTATGGAACTTTTTGAGGCAGTTAGTCCGCTTGACTTCAGATACTACGGCGGCAACGAGGAGTTCATGCAGCGACTCATGCCGTACGTGTCCGAATCCGGATTCGTGAGGTACCAGGCGAGGGTTGAAGCAGCCTTGGTGCGCACGCTTGCCAACCATGGAATCTGTTCCCACGAAATCGCGGATGAAGTTGAGCGTGCAGCGAAAGAAATAACTGCCGAGGAAGTCTATGAGGAGCAGGCACGAATTCGACATAATATTCGTTCGCTTGTTAACGTGATGCGTCGGCGGATCAGCTCTGAGGCACGTCCTTATGTACACTTGTTTGCAACTTCAGCGGATGTACTCGATACCGCAACTGCATTGCGATTTAAGGATTTGACTCAACAAATTATTCTGCCGGATTTAATCGGGCTTGAAACACAACTTATCCAACTGGCGCGCGAGCACGCGGAAACAGTGCAGATTGGTCGCACACACGGACAGCATGCCGAACCGATTACTTTCGGCTACGCGCTTGCGCTCTACGTTAGCCGAATTGGAAACAGGATTGAGTTAATCGATCAGGCAAGTCGGAATCTTCGCGGGCAGTTTTCCGGAGCAGTCGGTGCGTTCAACGGTTTGTCATTGATTACCCAAAACCCGGAGGAAATTGAGGCAGATTTGCTTGCACAGCTCGGCTTAAAGGCATCGGACACACATACATCAACGCAGTGCGTCGAGCCGGAATCTATCTCGGATTTGGCTTACGCCATCACGTCAACATACACGATTCTTGCGAATTTCGCAGATGATATACGGCATCTGTATCGTACGGAAATCGCTGAAGTCGGCAGAAAATATAACCCACAGCTCATTGGATCTTCGACGATGCCGCACAAGGTAAACCCGGAAGAGTTTGAAAATGTGAAGAGCCTTTGGAAGGCGTTTGTTCCACGCATGATGACCGTTTTCATGGATGGCATATTGGAGCACCAACGCGATTTAACAAACTCGGCGTCGAGCCGTTTCCTGACGGAGTTGCTCACTGCTTTTGACTACTCTATCTTTCGTTTGAAGCGTGCACTGGAAGAGCTAGAAGCTAAAACCGACAATATGCGGCGAAATCTTGAAATGAGCGCTGGAGACACGATTGCGGAACCAATTTACCTGTTGATGGCGTATTACGGATTTCCAGATGCTTATGATTATACTCGTAAGTTGGTCGCTCAAGTGCATGAGACAGGAAAAAGCCTGACGGACCTCCTGTGGTCAGACGAAACCTTCAAACTGGTTCTCGAAAAATTGACGGAAGAACAACGGGAAGCACTTCGAGATCCGACGAAATATATTGGCGCATCCATTCAACGTACGCACGCCACGTGTGATGAATGGGAAAAGCGAATCCAGCAAATCCCTCGGGTTTGAGTGCCGATTCTCGTTTGGATCCAACCGAATTCTTTAACCTACATCCTTGGACATGCCATGACGTGCCGCCACTTTATTTCCCTCCTACTGATTCTTATTTCTCTCACTAATGGCAGGGCTATCGCTGCGATAGACCTGTACATCACGCAGCCTACGCACAATTTCACTACCACGAATCAGACTCTGGTGGTTGAAGGAGGTGTTACATTATCAGAACAGCACGAAATCATTGTTACAATCAACACGCCGGCAGGTGTTTCCTGTCTCTCATCAATCAGACCCTCGATTCGCGCTGTCACGATGGATTTGGGTAATGTTCGGCAACTTCAAGCAGTGTTGATTTGCCCATCTATTGACCAAGTAGTCCCAACGGGACCACGACGCATCTTCCTCTCCGTTTCTCAAGATGGCACGCTATTCACCGAGGGTTACTTTGATGTTGCGGCGAGCTTAGATCCCCCCCTAGATCGGATTGTTGTGAATTTTCCGAACCCAACTGCCGCACGTTTCATTCGGATGGAAATGCTTGAAGGATGGGCGCCCGACAAAATCTTGATTGAATCGCTTGAATTCCTTGGTGATGATAATCAAATAATCCGGCCAAGTATTAGTTCTGTATCAATCCTGCTTGACCGAACACTGGGATCGGACATCCTTTTTTCGATTGAACTTCTCCTAAGCGAGGGCAAAAATGAGATTTCCGTTGTTGCTGCACCACTTTCCTCGCAAATCGAAGGACAAGATATTGAGACGATGTCGGTGCGATACCTTGCGGACCTTCAGAGCGTTATACCCGACGAGAATCGATTTGCGCTAAGCGATGGCGATCGAGCAAGCATCTTGGTTCCGGTTGACGCATTAGATCCCAATGTTAAAAAGATACAGTTTTTTCGTGAACAGCCGAATTACGTTGACCGATTTGACTATCAGGACAACACTCGCATTGCTCAAGGTACCTTGCCCGTACTCGTTTATCGTTTTGAAGTGTTGAAACGGGAAAACTTCGGGGTCGAAGCGACAAGTTTCCTCTCAAGTCAGCCGCCAATGTTGGCTGTGGATGGTAACTTAGAACCGCCGTCTACTTGGATGGCAGGGCTTGTCCTGCTTCCAATCCACCTGACGGTGGATTTAGGCGATTTGCATACCGTGGGGCAAGTGGTAGTGCATGCCAATGTAGTTGACAATCGCTCTTTTGGCCCGCAACGCGGGACAATATTGGTTTCTAACGATAATCGTGTTTTCAGGGAGGTATTGGATGTTCCAGCGTTCAACGATGGGAAGACAGTCATCGAATTGCCATCTCACGTATCATGCCGATATGTCCGCTTACTAATCACCGAGAGCAAGCAGGCGAATAACGTACAGTTGAACGAGGTGCATTTCTTCGACACGCTCGGTTCGAAGATATTGAGACTTGAAGTATCCAAGCAGCTTCCGCTTGAGCGTCCGGCTCTGTTGGAATTCGGCTACGATCGCGCGGATTTGGAGCGCGCGGGTGTGAACCGAGAAGCCGATTTACGAGTATTTGCATGGAATCCATCAACATATGAATGGCAACTTGCCGGCGGTGAGGTCGACCTCACTCACCAAAAGGTGCGCCTAGAACTCAATTATATTTCCCAATTTGCAGTGTTCCAAGCCGTGCCACACCCCGAGCTTGTAGCCCGTTGGAGTTTGAATCCATTCTCCCCGGATGGCAACGGTGTGGCAGACGTCACGCGATTGATGATTCCCAATTCTCGTGAGGCAGATGCTGGCGAACGTGAGCTCGTCGTCGAGATATATGACTTGCACAGCAAATTAATAAGGACCTTGATAAATCGTTCGACTGTCAGTTCAAATTCGATAAGCATTGAATGGGATGGGACAGACCGAACGGGTCAGCCTGTGAACATTGGACCCT
Organism: Candidatus Poribacteria bacterium; assembly: GCA_965197465.1. Classification (GTDB taxonomy): domain Bacteria; phylum Poribacteria; class WGA-4E; order WGA-4E; family JAJDTR01; genus JAJDTR01. The sequence continues at coordinate 693,572 of OZ240209.1, forward strand.
ATATCTATCAGGTTCGCATGGGTTCCCGGATCAGCAACGGCGTCATCGTCGTTGCAAAATAACCTTCACCATATTTGAGTGAAAAGAAATTGCTCTTCACGTTTGATTTCATGATTGCACACATATTCGGTTGTAGATTTCCTGAATGATGCTGTGTGCGTCGTTTATGAACAGAAGAGAGTTCATGCCCCTCAACGACGGATGGTATGAAGGAGAAAGCTTATGAACGCCGACCCCCAAACCACCGAAATTAAGAACCTAGTTGAACAAACACATGAGATGGTAATCCAGATTGCAAAGGATCAGAACCAGATGCGTGGTGAGCTAACGCAAATTAGCGAACGAATTGGTTCACTAGAAGGGCGCATGACGGCTCTCGAAACCCGCATGGATGCACGGATGACAGCTCTTGAAACTCGAATGAGTAATCTTGAAACAAGGATGAGTGTGGAAATCCGAGATGTTTTTAAGTGGCTCATTGGTATGATGATTCCAGTTTGGATCGGACTAATTGCCGCCCTCATCATCCAATTTCTGAAGACAGGTTAATAATGAGGAGTTGGTTCGATCGAATATCTAGTCATTTGTTCGCATTTAATTCAATCATATGTCTACTCCTCTTTCTTGATCTATTAATCTTTACAATTCATGCAGCCTTTGACGATCAGTTCATCGGCGCTCGCGCGTATGGAATGGGCGGAGCATCAACCGCAGTCGCAAATGAGGCGGACGGTTTATTGGTTAACCCCGCGTCAATCTCTAACACCTTCGGCCAGCAGTTCTCGGCAACAATGGCATTGTTGCATGTTGGCCTGAGTGACGAGACAAGCATTGCGCAGAATCTGGTTGCCTACGCCAATTCACACCCCAAACGAGGCGCGGTTGGACTGTTGTGGAAACGTCTAAACGTGAGCCAATTATACGCCGAAAATTATGTCATTTTGGGTGCGAGTAAGAGCTATCGAATTGGCAGTGAGGACAACCGTCACTTTTCGATTGGTGTTTCCGGCAAGTTGCTCAATTGGGAGACGGTACCGACTCTAGATACAAACGGCGTAGTGCTTGAAGATTTGCCGGGACGAAGCCGATTGAGTGTTGATATGGGTTTCATTTTTCGGACGTCGTCGAATATTCCCATTGCTGTATCGGTACAAAACTTGAATTCACCTGGTATTGCGTCATCATTGTCGCCCACAAACGAAAACCTGCCGCTACAGACAACGCTCGGCATCGGAATTCTGGGCAAAAACTCCACTTGGGGCATGGATCTCGTATTCAGCAGGCATGAAATCGACGTGAGAGTTGGGCTGGAATATCGACTTCATGGCGACAAGCTACTGGTGCGGGGAGGATTCAGACTTGAAAATTTGGCGTGGGGAACGAACCTAACAGTCGGTGCCGGTTTTAGACCACGAGAGAGGATGCGAATTGATTATGGGTTCGTTCTGCCCAACAGCGGAATCCAGTCTACTTTCGGGAGTCATCGGTTCAGCATTGTCTGCGATTTCTAGGACGCGCTTAATTTCAATCATTTCCTTTGCCGTATTTTGGCTTTGCTGTACGGGCGTGTTTTCGCCCGCAATTGCTCAGCAAACCGACCCTCTTGGTAATCAGGTCTTCGATAAAAGCGGCAAGGAACTCTACAAGATGCAGGCAACGTTTGGCGTGCTAGAGGGAGATTCGGTTTTGCGTCGCGATGCCGAATTTCGGAAAAAGACAAGTAATCGCAACTTTTTCACATTCGACATCCCAGCTGAAAACGTAAATCACCAATTGACCGTTGGCAATTTCCTGACAAAGTTTTCTAGCTTCACGCTGAACAAAGAGCTTTTTGACGCAGCCCGGTGGAACATCACGGTGCCGCGCGCTGGTGGTGGAATTTCAGCGTTTGTCGCGCGTGTAACAAACAATACGTTTTCCGTTCTAGGGGAGCGAACAACCCCAATTGAAGATGTCGATATCGAGAGCACATCAGATTGGTTCATGGCCGGTATGCGAGCCGAGGCAAATCTTGGTGCACACGACTTTCGATTGGGGACGTATCCTGAGGTAACCGTGCCGTTGCCTCGTGTGGGGGTTAACTATGTTAACCGTTTTTTCACGAACTATGACCTCACGCGGGCAAATAATCCGTTGCGAGGAATCACCCTCAGCAACCCACCAACCGAGTTGTTTCTCCGCTTTAGTGATGCTTCGCCAGAGAATTCAGGAGGTGCACGGGTTTTTCATGTCCGTGTGTTTGTAGATGGCGTATTGGAGTACAACGTGACAGCTGGCCAGGAACCGCCAGGAACCCTACTTCTACCAAACGATAGCAAACGCGATGCTCGTTCGCGATGGGTTGATGGTGAAGGCACATTTACCTATAGATTCGCACTGTTTAATCCGCAGGAGATAAAGCGTGTGCAATTTGAGGTCGATATCGCCAACGATTATCGCGTAGATTTGTCGACAGACAATCAGAATTTTCAACTGGAACTAAGCGCTGTAGGCAATGTCCGCGACAGCTCAAATCGTGAGGTGCGCCAATTTGACTACGGCACCCTCACGGATGAAACCGCCATGGGCTTTGACCTGCAAACCACCCTGGCCGGCTTTGCAATCGAAGCCGAATGTGCTTGGTACACACAGACACGACAATACCCGCTAATCACTGGAAACCGGAAGCAGCGGCGGGCGAACGCTTGGTTTGTGGACATCAATCGAAACTTTGGGCCCATTACCTGGCGAAGCGAATACACGCGAATCGCGCCTTTTTATACGGCTGCAAATTTCGTGGACGACAATGATAACGAGGACCGATACGCCGACTCACGTGAACCTGAGATTCTGCTATCGGGAAACACCAAAGATGATGTGGACGGCGATCGAGTCAAGGATTGGGACGATGATTTCCTCCTGTTCTTTGCTGATCCGCCTCGGTTTCGCTTGGGATTGAATCGCGAATCCATTGATTTTAACAACAACGGCGAGCCTGATAACCTTGAGGATGATGATAAACCCAACTACCGTTTCGATTATGATGAAGGTTCGTATGGACATAATACCTATTTCAAGGTCAATCTTCCCTTTGCGGAAGGACTCTCAATCATTCCCGGATATTATGTTAAGCGTCTCATCCTTGAACACAAGAGTGCGAAAGGATTTTACAATGTTTTGTCCTATGCGCCCGAGCCGATTCCCAGCTTTGGAACTGTTCTTTTTCGTTATACACTTCGGCGCTCTCGCGATATTATACCCGATGACGTTGTAATCAGAAGCACCGGAGAACGCATCATGGATAACTTGGCACTTCAAAACTATCTCGGCAACATTTTTACTATGATTGTGAGCTACCAGAACATAGAGAATCTGATGCTCACCAGCAAGTTCAAATATCAACGTGACAACCTATTTCACACTCGGCAACGTGTTATTGACACTGCTCTAATCAATCAGATTCGTTACGATTATGAGGTTCTAGACGACCTGACGATTGCACCCGCTTTTCGAAGCGATCGGGCCATCGGTTACACTGTCCCCTTTGAAAAGGAAAGGTCAATTGATGTCCTGCGGAATGCCTATATCGTGACGTTGACGCATCAAGTTGCGGCGCAGTTGCAGTTGAGCGCTGGTGCCCAGTATCTTACATGGCGAGATCTCAACGATTCCCGCAACGATTTTGACCGCACCGTAGGCTTCTTTGAACTTGTGTTGCAGGGTGATGCCTTTGGTCAGAGAATGGGACTTCTCATTACCTCGGATTATGTTATTCAAAACTTCCTTGTTCCTCTCGGCGGAGGGGAACGACGAACAAACATTGGAATCTCATTGTTCCTACTGTAGCAACAAGCACCTCGCGTGGGGTGAACGGAATGGATAGACGTCGACACGCGTCCACATCGATCGCGTCTGAATATTAAAAAGGAGGAAATTTAATGCAACAACAACCGTGGGAGCCAGAACAATTTAACCAATACATGAGCAATGTCTCAAGATGGTTTTCGGGATCCAACAAGCTTCTCTATTTGCTCATCGTCGGAATCGTGCTGTTGGTATGGTTGGCAACGGGCATATATATGGTGCAACCGGGTCAGGAAGGTGTGGTGCTTACCTTCGGCAAATTTGCAAATATTACTGGCTCCGGACTTCACTTTCGTTTGCCGTGGCCAATTCAGAGTGTAACAATTGTGAATGTCGAAAGCATCCGTCGCGCAGAAATTGGATTCCGAACCACAGATCGGGATAGAAAGCGTGAGGTCCTTAGCGAGGCGTTAATGCTGACGGAAGATGAAAACATCGTCCAGGTTGAACTCTTAGTTCAATATCGCGTTGCCAGTTCGCGCGACTTTGTCTTTAATGTCCAAGATCCGGAGCAACTCTTGCTCACCAGCGGCGAAGTGGCTTTACGCAGTACCGTGGGGCAGATGACCGTTGATGCGGTCATTACCGAAGAACGCGCTCGCGTTCAGGATGACACGCGAAGTTTCCTGTCACGGCTGATGGCTGACTACGGAACCGGCATCCAAATAACTGATGTGCGTCTTCAAGTGGCGGACCCGCCGAAAGAGGTTCGTGATGCCTTTCAAGACGTGGTTCGCGCTCGTGCCGATAAGGAACGCCTCATCAATGAATCCCAGGCTTACCAGAACAACGTCGTTCCCAAAGCGCGCGGTGAAAAGCAACAGGCGATCGAGGAAGCCACCGCGTTTAAAGAGGAGCAGGTACTCCACGCTACTGGTGACGCTAATCGTTTTCTATCCGTTCTCAAGGAATATCGTTTAGCTCGGCAAGTGACACGGGAGCGGTTGCACATTGAGGCATTGGAAAAAATTCTAAATCAAGTCGAGTTGATTTTGGTTGATGATGACGTTGGTAGGGGAGTCTTGCCGCTCTTGCCGCTTTCGAATCCAAACAGTTCAAGACCAGCCGAAGGAGGAAACTAAGATGAAAACTCGAAACATTAGCATCATTGTTATCCTGCTGATAGCTCTAGCCGTAGTTATTAGCCAGACTCTATTCGCCGTGGATGAGACTGAGCAGGTTATCATCCTCCAATTTGGCAATCCCGTTGCAACTGTCAGGAGTCCGGGCCTGAAGGTAAAATCACCGTTCATCCAAAATGTGATTTTCTTTGAGAAACGTATTCTTTCCAGCGATGCACTTCCGCAGGAATACCTGACTACCGACAAAAAACGGCTCGTGGTTGACCACGTCACCCGCTGGAAAATCCTCGACCCGCTCCTGTTCTTCAAAGCGGTAACGACAGAGGCGGGCGCACGAGCACGCCTTGATGACATTGTCTTCTCCGAACTTCGGCGGGAACTTGCAACTTTTAACTTTGTTGATGTTATCTCCCAGGAACGCGAGAATATTATGGAACGGGTTGCCCGCTCCGCGACCGAAAAGGCGGCAGAGTATGGAATCGGCGTCGTTGATGTGCGCACCAAAAGGGCCGATTTGCCGGAAGAAGTGGAGCAGAGCGTGTTCAATCGAATGATTGCTGAACGTAAACGAGAGTCTAACCTGTTCCGCGCCGAGGGTAATGAGCAAGCCAACATCATTCGCGCCCAAGCGGACCGTGATAGCACCGTCATTGTGGCTGAGGGCTACGGCGAGGCACAGCGCATTCGTGGTGAGGGTGAAGCAGAAGCCATCCACATATACGCTGAAGCCCTAGGTCAAGATCCTGAATTCTACGCCTTTTCACGACGCCTTGAGGCATACGGAGCCGTGCTTAAGAGTGGCGACAAGGTTGTCATACCAGCGGACTCCGAGTTCTTCCGATTCCTGATGAATAACGGACTGCGGAGATGAGAAAGTTGGAAAAATCGAGAATCTGCAGCAGCCGATTTCACCTCCCGATTACTTGCTATTCTCATTTCTGAACGAAGGGGCTGAGGACATGATCAAATCATTGCCGTTGCACGACGCACCCAACGAGGTTACGTCGTGCGTTTCAGGCAAAGAATCAGTTCGCTATTCAGCGAAACGGCGGCACCCGCCCTGGATCAAAGCACGAGTGCCGTCTGGCCCAAACTTCGCCGATCTCAAGCATTTGATGCGAGAATTGAGCCTGCACACCGTCTGCGAGGAAGCACGCTGTCCGAATATCGGTGAATGTTGGGAAAACCGAACGGCTACCTTTATGATTCTGGGCGATGTATGCACGCGACGTTGCATGTTCTGCGCGGTCACTAAAGGCAAGCCCGGAGGCGTTGTTGACCACGATGAACCGCGGCGAATCGGTGCGGCGGTTGGGGACCTCAAACTGAAGCATGTGGTGATTACCTCGGTGAACCGCGATGATCTTCCCGACGGAGGGGCAAGCATCTTTGCAGAGTGCATTCGAGAATCACGCCTGAACAGCCCGGGTTGCACCGTCGAGGTGCTCATCCCAGACCTTGAAGGTAATTGGGAGGCCCTCGCGGTAATTATCGACGCCAAGCCCGACCTTTTGAACCATAATACCGAGACAGTGCAGCGCCTTTATCGAAGAGCTCGTCCTCAGGCAAATTACCAACAAACTCTGGACCTGTTACGGCGAGGCAAAGAGATTGATCCCACTATTGTCACAAAATCGGGATTGATGGTCGGTTTGGGGGAATCCGTTGATGAACTGCTAGACACCATGCGAGATATTCAGGCATCCAACTGCGACATCCTTACGATTGGACAATACCTTTCACCTACATCTCGGCACCTCCCGATTCGGCGCTATTATACCCCAGCGGAATTTGAAGGGTTGAAAGAGGCCGGTATGGAGATGGGATTCCGCCACGTTGAATCTGGCCCCCTCGTACGGAGTTCTTACCATGCTGGAGAACAAGCACGGTTGAGCATGGATGGAAGTTGAAGTGAGTCTTGTCTCTTACTTCCCTTTATGCGGAAGATTTCCCACGCTGTAGAAACCGAGTTTTCGGCTAAAACTGTAATGGCCAAGTAGATGTGAGACACTCACATATTGCTTCCTGCAAGAGGCGAAATCTGCGATTTAATGATCGCAGATCGGCTTGGATTGCCAAATCCAAGCCTTGACCGATGAGGTTGTCAATCCGCGGGAGCGGTACGACGTGTAAACCATCTCGTTGACTAATACAGTTTTCGGCTAAAACTCGGTTTCTGATTCTCCTCAAAACGAGGGTGTTATCTCTACTGCTATGCTCAAGGTGTCAATTTAATCTGTTTTGTAATGGTAAGATAAATCACAGACATTTACACTCTTTCACGATTTTTGAATTCGTTTGATTCGGCGCTAATCTGCTTTACCTCTTTGTTTGCCAGCCCTTTGTTTTCTTACGCATTACGCAATAACTCCTCTAAACCGTCTCCTCGACTAATCCCCAGTTTACCATATCCACAGAGAAATACGAGGTGAATCTTGAGCATTGTCGCCCATGTGACCCATGAAGCAATTCAGAAGCTGGGAGGGATTGGAGCGGTAATACAGGGCCTCGTTACGACACAACAGTACGACCGACGTATTGAAAGGACATTTCTCATTGGTCCTCTTCATGACACGGACGTGGGCGAAGATGAGCGTTTGGGAGAAGGCGGCGAAGTGTTGTATTCCTCTTCTGTGGGGATCCGCAAAACGCCCTATGCCGATGCGCTGCAACAAATTGAGGAAACCTATCACGTCGCCATCGTTTACGGCAGGCGCCGACTTGTGGACGATGAAAGTGGCATCACTGTCTTTCCGGAAGTGATTTTAGTCAACGTTTCCTACATACACCCGGAATATTTGAGCTCGTTCAAGTTACAGCTCTTCGAGCGATTCTCTATCGAATCCGGGCGTTACGACGACATCTGGGAGTATGAGGAATATGTTCGACTCGCGGAACCGGGATATTGCGCCTTGCGTGCGCTAATCGGGGAAAATGTCGAAACACCGTGTTTCGTAATTGCGCACGAATTCATGGGAATGCCCTTCGCTCTCAAGACTATCCTTGAGGGGCAACCCAACATGAAGACAATCTTTTACGCCCATGAAGTCGCAACCGTTCGGCCAATTATCGAGAATCATTCCGGACACGACACCATGTTCTACAACGCATTACAGCGTGGATTGGACGAAGGTAAATCTATTCGGGATGTGTTCGGCGATCAGTTCTGGTTTTACAAGCACGCGCTCATTGACAAGACACACCGTTGTGATAACATTTTTGCAGTAGGCGATCTCGTCGTGCGCGAACTTCGCTTCTTGGCCCAGCCCTTTTTCGATGCGCCAATAGACCTAGTTTATAACGGGATCCCCAGTGCGCGGTTAAATCTTTCCGAGAAGTTGGAATCTAAGCATCGCCTGCAAAAATACGCCGAGAACCTACTCGGATACACCCCCGACTACGTATTCACACACGTAACCCGTTTAGTGAGAAGCAAAGGGCTTTGGCGCGATTTGCAGGTGCTAAGGCACATGGACAACCTTCTTGCATCGACTGGAAAAACCGCCGTGCTGTTTATCCTCTCGACGGAAATTGGCAGCGGCAGATCAAGCGAAGAAGCACATTCTATGGAAGCGGAATACGGTTGGCCCCTGCATCATCGGACTGGTGCCCCAGATCTGGTCGGAGGCGAGGTTGATATGAACAACGATGTCACCGCTTTCAATTTCGATGCAACGGCAATAAAGGTTGTTTTCGTCAATCAATTCGGTTGGAGTAGAGAGCGTTGCGGCGACAGGATGCCCGAAGATATGGAGTTCATGGACATCCGGAAGGGATCCGATGCCGAATTCGGGCAGTCCATCTATGAACCCTTTGGCATCGCACAGGTTGAGCCATTAAGCTTCGGCGCGATTTGTGTGCTAAGCAATTCCTGCGGTTGTTGCGGTTTCGTCCGGCACGTGACCGGTGGCGCCGATGTGCCAAACGTCATCATTGCCGACTATACCCATCTTGATTACCTGCCAGATTCGCTAGAAGGCTTATTGGCGATAGGAGCCGCCGAACGAGATCAGACCGAAGCCGACAATAGTTGGGACATTGCGGCAAAATTGGTAGAACGCTTGCCGCGCAATGATCGCGATGCTGACGAGATGATTCAGCGAGGTTATGAAATTGCTGTCAAGATGAGTTGGGAAGTCGTCGTTGAAAACTATTTCTTGCCCGGCTTGCTACGAGCGCTCGACGGACATAAAACCTGAGTTAGCACCACTCAAAATTCGCCGTAATTCCGTAACGCATCTATAGAGGCACTAACACTTGGGCGGTACGAGCCGGGAGATAGAGTTGAATGGACTGATTGCGACAATGCAGGGGAACATTCTGCTTGGGATAGATTATGCCCTCATCAACTAAGCCATGTCCTTCAAATGCCTCGTTATCCGAGTTCAGAACCAGTTGATAGTCGCTTGCATCCGGTACTGGTAATCGCAGATCTGCATATGATTCGCTCGGATGAAAATTAAACGCAAACACCAAAGCACCTCGCCGATAAACTAACTGCTTTTTTTCCTCATGAATCATGAGGGACTCAATAAGAGCATCTTCTAGCAGATTGTACCGAAGATCGAGATTTTGCATCTCCCTATCAAAGTTGCTCAGCCCTATGTATCGCAGATTCTCTTGATCGACTAAACTCCACTGCCGACGCGCATAATGATGTGAATAGTTATTTTCCGGGCGAGGAAAATCGATCCACTCCGGGTGACCAAATTCATTCCCCATGAAATTTAGGTAACCCTCGCCTCCCAAAGAGAAGGTAATGAGGCGAATCATCTTATGCAACGCAACCCCACGATCTGTGACAAGGCTAGGAGTAGACACGCTCATATTCCAGTACATTTCTTTGTCCATCAACCAGAACGCGATAGTCTTGTCTCCTACTAGCGCCTGATCGTGGCTTTCCGCATAGCCGATGTGCTTTTCATGTGTTCGCCGATTGAGAAGCGTATGATAAATCTCCGACATGTTCCACTGTTCATCCGTTACTTCCTTGAGCAATTTTATCCAATAGTCGGGTATACCCATCGCCAATCGATAGTCAAACCCCAAACCACCTTCTTTTATCGGGCGTGCCAATCCCACCATCCCGCTGACATCCTCGGCAATTGTAATCGCTGCGTTGTTGACCCTATGCGCTACCTCGTTGGCAAGCATCAGATAAGCCAGCGCGTCATTATCAATATTGTCGTCGAAGTAGTCGTCGTAACTTGAAAATTCCCTGTTGCCATGATCCAGACACAACATGCTAGTCACGCCATCAAATCGAAAACCGTCAAACTGGTATTCCTCCAACCAAAAACGGAGGTTGCTGAGCAGAAACTGTTGAACTTCGTATTTAGCATAGTCAAAGCAAAGCGAATCCCACGTGGGATGTTGTCCTCTCGCCCCTGCGTGGAAATACTGACAATCGGTGCCATCGAAACGATTCAACCCTTCGTGCACGTTCTTTACCGAATGACTGTGAACGAGATCCATTATAACCAATAAGCCCATGCCGTGCGCGGTGTCAATCAGCTCCTTGAGTTCTTCGGGAGTGCCAAATCGGCTCGACACGGCGAAGAAATTGCTTACATGGTAGCCAAAACTTCCGTAGTACGGATGCTCCATCACAGCCATCAACTGAAGGGCGTTGTATCCCAAATTGACGATGCGCGGCAGGACATTCTGCGAGAATTCGAGGAATGTGCCGACCCTGCCCTCTTCTTGTGCCATACCCACATGAGCTTCGTACAGGCGCAATCCTCCCGCCTGCGTTGGCGGCGCATTCTTCCATTCGTACGATTCGGGCGGATTCCAATACTGTCCGGTGAAATTTGGGGTGCCGTACTCCTGAACGACGCGCCGTATGTAAGCGGGAATCCGATCAAGCCCGCCATCGGCTGAACCGACATGGACTTTTACCTTGCTCTCGTGCGTCAATCGATCTCCATAGTTGGAATCGGGCAAGAAGATTTGCCAGACGCCGTAATCATCACGCACTAACGGATGTGTGTCTCGGTTCCAACCGTTGAAATCACCAATCAACGCCAAGTAATCCGCACCCGGCGCCCATTCACGGTACCAAACGCCGCTCTGTCCATCCATCTCGCCACGATTGAATCCGAAATAGCGATGCCCTAGGCTAATCTGTCCCACTAGGCCTCTACAATCTTCTTCATCTATGCGCTTTCTGAAGCCCTGGTAGTGGGCAAAGCGTTCCTGCAATTTGGCTGAGTATGGCTTCAGCCATGGGTCGAGTTCAATTAGACCTGTTCCATTATTCCATGGTTGGGGTTTATTTCTGTCTTTCATGGTATGTCATCCGGGACGCTGTAGTATCCCCAATCTGTATTATAACTCACGCGAAATCTATGAACAAAGTGAAAAATCGACACTCTGCCGTCTTGATTGTTTGGCACCCAAACGGACATGGCGTGGTCAGGATTTAGCTTGACTGAACCGAATAAGCGGTTATATAATAATCTCGCGTCGCGGGAAAACGCGACTTAGAAATTACCCCGTTGACGTGATTCTCTGAATCTGAGAATCTGAGGAGAAACACTTTGGAGGAATTGGGAATTAAACGCCGGTTGACCTCAGGCCTCGATTTAATCGAGTTGCCAAGGAGTCGTGAAGAGCAAGTATTTTCACAAGCGGTGGCTGACGGGCTGTCCAAATCGCAGAAGAGTCTTCCTTGTCGATATTTCTATGACTTGGCTGGATCCAAGTTATTCGAGCAGATATGCGAGTTGCCGGAATACTATCTTACACGCACCGAACAGAAGATTTTCGAAGACAATTCGACCGATATCATAGACGCCCTTGGTCACAAACTAGCGATCGTGGAATTTGGCAGTGGCAATTCCGTAAAAACCCGCCTACTAATTAACGCAGTGTTAAATCGTCAAGAACATCTGCACTATATCCCTATTGATATTTCTTCGAGTTTCCTGAAAGCCTCCGCGCGCGCCCTTCTCGGTGAAATCGATCAACTCTCGATTACTGCGATTGTAGCCGAATACACAGACGCTATCCCGATTATTCCCGACCCGCAAGAGCCTCGCTTGTTTCTTTTCATAGGCAGCAATATCGGGAATTTCAATCGCGCGGAAGCAGTCTCGTTCATCACGAAGATTCGCGAACAGATGCACTCTCAAGATCGACTGCTGACTAGTTTTGATTTAGTGAAAGCCACTCATATCCTTGAGGCCGCATATAACGATGCAGCCGGGGTCACGGCAGCATTCAACAAGAACCTCCTGACGCGAGTCAACCATGAGTTAGAGGGTACTTTTGTGATCTCCAAGTTCGATCATTTTGCCCCCTTCGTCAAGTCGGATTCCTGTATTGAAATGCGTTTAATCAGTCGGTGTCCTCAGCGTGTCTACATCAACAATCTTCAGCAAGAATTTACCTTTGAACAGGATGAGTATATTCACACCGAGGATTCACATAAATATACGTTTGAGAGTTTCACGGAAATATGTCGTGCTGCCGGTCTTGAAATTCAAAACCAATGGCTCGACAAGCATGAATGGTACGCGGTTGCCCTACTAAAACCGCGGAAAATATGATTCAACTAAACAATGCCAGTAAGCGCTTTGGGAATACGATTGCACTCCATCCCACAAGTCTGACGATAGAATCAGCCAAGACAACGGTGCTGATTGGTCCCAGCGGGTGCGGGAAATCCACAATCCTTAGACTGATGAACGGTCTGCTGCAACCGACAACGGGGGGCGTGGAATTTGAGAGACAGCGCGTTTCGCAGAACAACGTTCTTGAGTTGCGCCGACGGATGGGTTACGTCATTCAAGACGGGGGTTTGTTCCCGCATCTTACGGCGTCCCAAAATGTTACGCTTATGTCAAAACATCTTGGCACTCCCGCTGACGAGACGCAACAACGCTTGAGAGAACTTTGTGAGTTGACACACTTTCCCGAAGACGGTTTAAGTCGTTATCCTGTAGAACTTTCGGGCGGGCAGCGGCAGCGTGTCAGTTTGATGCGAGCACTCGTGTTAAATCCGGATTTGCTTCTGTTGGATGAACCGTTGGGTGCGCTGGACCCGATGGTGCGCGCCTCACTCCAAACCGAACTCAAGGCGATATTTCGGAGCCTTGGAAAGACGGTAGTGCTCGTTACCCACGATATGGCGGAGGCAGCCTATCTGGGAGATCAGATTGTATTGTTGAAAGAGGGACAGATTGTCCAAGAGGGCACTTTGGACGACCTGCGAGAAAGACCGTCTGATGAATTCATCTCGGAGTTCATTACGGCACAAAGGAGCTTGGTCCAGTTATGAAGCTACGTTCCGCTAAGTTCGCTTTCCTGCCAGGCTGGATCAAGAGTTCAAGGGTTCGGGACGCCGTTAATGCGTTGTCTATCGCAAAATGTCTTGCAGTGATGTTCATCCTCATTCCCCCGGCTGCGAATGCCCAACAGATTCAGGTTGGTTCCAAGAGATTCACGGAGTCATATGTTCTAGGCGAAATAGCTAAGCGCTTGTTGGAAGATGCCGGATTCACCGTCGAACACAAACAGGGCATGGGCGGTACCATCATCGTTTGGCGAGCGTTGACAAATGGTGACATCTCCATGTATCCCGACTATACCGGTACAGTTCAGGAAACAATCCTCAAGTCAAAAACGCCGCTGACATTGGAACAAATGCGAGCGGCGCTTGCTGAACACGGCATCGGAATGACTGAGGAACTCGGATTCAACAATACGTATGCATTCGCTATGCGCCGTGAAACGGCTGAATCCTTCAACCTTCGCACGATTAGTGATTTGAGACAGCATCCGAATCTGAAACTCGGATTTACACATGAATTTCTGAATCGAAAGGACGGTTGGGAACCGCTGAGTAAGCACTACGGCTTACAGATGAGGCCCCGCGGAATGGAACACTCGTTGACATACGTCGCCCTCAACAGTGGCGATATTGACCTCACCGACGCTTATTCCACCGACGCGAAGTTGGGAGAATACGACCTTGCGGTTTTGGAGGATGATTTGGAGTTTTTTCCAAAGTATAACGCAGTCTTCCTGTACCGATTGGACACCGATCAGAAAGCCATTTCCGCTATTCAAGCGCTAGGGAGAGCCATTGATGAAGCTCGGATGATTCAACTCAACGTGGCGGCGGAACGTATGAAAGACTACACCCGCGCCGCCGCGCTATATTTCGTGGAAACCGAACAAGGGGGCGAGGAGGCGTCAACAACAAGCGCGAACTCCAAGATTTCGCAGTTTTTTTCTAAGATTGTCCCTCTCACCGGTGAACATCTGACGTTGGTAGCCATCTCAATGTTTCTTGCCGTCATTATCGGCATTCCGCTCGGGATCCGCGCGAGTCGACCCGGACTCTTCAGCCAATTTATCTTGGGGCTGACCGGCATTATTCAGACCATCCCCTCAATTGTGTTGTTAGCCGTTCTTATCCCCATCTTAGGCACGAATATGCGCAACGCGATTGCCGCGCTCTTCCTGTACAGTCTGCTTCCCATTGTGCGCAATACGACAGCCGGGCTCCAGGATATCCCTACACCAATCCGAGAGTCCGCCGCCGCTCTTGGGCTTGAGCCTCGCGTCCAACTAACCAAAGTCTTCCTACCGATGGCATCCCGGTCAATTCTCGCAGGGGTAAAAACAAGCACTGTCATTAACATCGGCACCGCAACTCTTGCCGGATTTATAGGTGCCGGAGGCTATGGAGAACTCATTCTTAGCGGGATCAACCTAAACGCCACCGATGTGATTTTGCAAGGCGCTATTCCTGCCGCGCTTCTCGCCCTTCTTTCGCAATTCCTCTTTGACTTCCTTGACCGCGTTGTGATTCCCAGGGGACTACGCTTACAAGCATCCGCGTAGCCGGATAGTAGAGAGAACTCTGCCCTGCTGCGTAGAGACATTCCCCCGAAGCCGAGGTTCTTTCTTCAAAACTCGGTTTCTCCCTCCTGAAATCCTGTAGTTGTAGGGTGGGCACTGCCCACCATTTCTTGTAGGCGACTGTCAACCATGCGGATAGATCAAAGTAGCGAATAGCGACTGCGATGGAGCCGCTTCCGCAATCTCCAAGTCAAATCGGAGATTGTCAAATCCCTCCGAGGAGGATTCCCTACAGCCCTCAAATCATCGGCGTAGATCTCCAATCACTTCCCCGCAATCATCTTCCGTACCCCATTTTCATACCTCACATCATAATCCCCGTCCGGAATAGGAAGAGCCCGTAAAGCCAATTCTCCAAACGTAACCAACGGCTCGGTGACCAATAGCAACTCATCCAAGGATTGTTCCGGTGTTTTATCCGTTGTGTCAATCACGACCTTTTTGCGGGTTTTCGTGAATATCGACTTCTCGACCTCTTCCTCGAAGCGCCGCTTAATTTCCGGAATATCCGCCTCTTTGATAATCTCGTATTCGTGGGGATTAGCCTTCATTCGTTCACGAATCGCATCATCGCTCGCCGTGACGTGAATCAACACCACATCCGGCAGATGCATTTCATAGACCTCGGCTTCATACTTCGGCTGCGCAAGATAACCGTAGTTTTCGTAGTACGGGCTGTCGGGATCTTTGCCGTAGATTTCGGAGTAGATTGCTTCTTCAATGTACCAACCCGAAATCATCGGATTCGTACAATCCCTGATGATTCCAATATGATAGTTAATTTGCATGCGCTGCATACGTTCCTTCACGTCATCGGGGAAATCGAGCATGCGCGCACGTGATTCGGGGCTTAGTGTTCGGTCGGGAATCGTGAAATGATCATCGTCGTGGGTGGGCAACTTCAACCTATGATAATACTCGGTCAACAGTTCAATCAGCGTCGATTTTCCAGCGTATTCAATACCAACAAAGAAACTTCGCATAATCTAAACTCCTCTCTTTCATTCGGTCACGGAGAATGTGGGATTTACGGAAAATAGTTTAGCACAACGCTAGGTATCTGTAAAGCACTGATCACTGAGAGAATCGCCTCCAATTGTTGTGGACATCCGCCTACCACCCGAGAACGTCGCTCACGGCTTGGTTTCAACTGCCAAACGCGATTTCCACAGAAGTAAACCATGGTTCCGCTTTTCGACAAATCCGTTGTGTGGTGACGTAGGTTGGGTTGAACAAAACTTATGAGAAACTACCACTATTACATTACGATTACTAGGTTCAACTCTACCTGAAATTTACCCGCACAGTGAAACCCAACTCCTGATAATCTGCGTTGTTTCATTGGGAGTTGAGTTTCACCGACTCTTTAACTGTCTTTGATAAGGATTCTCTTTTCATCGCACAACCCCGTCTAATGAACTTTCTACACAATTTTTTTGAACTTAGGTAGGTTCTTATGTTAGAAGAACACCGTCATTCATCGTCCACATTCCGATTCCTGAATCTTTCTAAACAGGACGGAGTAAACCACTTTGTTTCGACCCGTATTGGCGGTTTGAGTCGCCCGCCTTACGAATCTCTTAATTTAGGGTTTCATGTCGGAGATTCCCCCAAAACGGTCCTGAAAAATCGTGAACGTTTGGCAGCCAATATCAAAATCCCCCTCTCCGACTTTACAATCGCAAGACAGATCCATAGTGGTACGGTGACAATCGTGGCGAAGCAGATGAGAGGCTGCGGCGCAGCTGACTACGACACGGCAGTTGAAGCGACCGATGCGATGGTAACGGCTGTTCCCCGCCTATGTCTAACGGTGCTATCGGCGGATTGTGTGCCGGTGCTCCTCTTCGATCCGCAAAAGAGAATAGTAGCTGCCGTACATGCTGGATGGCGGGGAACGGTCAAACTCGTAGCTCAGAAAACGGTGGAAGCCTTACAGCATGAATTCAACTGTAAGCTGACTGACCTTCTCGTAGGGATTGGTCCCTCTATCGGTCCCTGTCACTACGAAATTGGTTCCGAAGTCATCTCACAAGTTGAGGCTACTTTTGGCGATACAGATGGCTATATCAGCCACGAGTCGCCCGATGGCAAGGGATATTTCAACCTTTGGGAAGCCAACAAGCGGCAAATTATGGAAGCGGGAATCCCACCGCAAAATATAGAGGTTGCTGGGATTTGCACCTATTGCAATGCACACCTGTTTTTCTCTGCGCGACACCAAAAAGGAAGGACGGGCAGATTCGGAGCCGGAATTATGTTGTCAACATAAACAGAAACGAACCAATGAACCAGCATAGTCCGAGCAGGTAATCTATCTATAGCGTGATGGGAACTACCCCGTAGGTCGTGCATTTTGCCCACCCTCAAAACTTTCATTACTTTTCTCTGCATTCTACGTCTCTCCGCGGAAAATGAGACACGGTTTTCCTGCTTTCTCGTTTTCTGGTCTTCGTGCCGAACACCCAGAAGTGCGACGGGCATATAGCAATTTCTCGCATCGCGATTCACGCTTTTCCCATTCTGCACTGTGATCCACAATATATGATATAACGCAATCAACTAGGAAAAACCTATAATGAAATCCGTATTCAAACTATCTGTCAACAACCCGGTACTGGTTCACATGATTACCATTACGGTAATTGTTTTGGGATCGTACACGCTAATCAAGATGCCACGCGAGCTTGAACGTGATATGTCGTTCAACTGGGCACTGATTTGGGTGGCGTACCCCGGTGTTTCGCCCGAAGAGATCGAAAAACTGGTCGCCAAACCCATTGAGGACGAGATCGCTGATGTGGATAAAATTGAGTCTATCACTTCAACCGCCGCTGAAGGATTTGCCGGCATCAGCGATGATATTCGTCCATGGGGCGAGATCAAGCGACTGAGCACGGAGCGCGATAGAAATCCAACAGAGATTCCTCAACCGACCGAATAGGGAACGATCAAATGAGTGAGTGACGATTGAGCGAATGTATAGTTAGGTCCATAGGAATCTTTGCGCAATCGAAATCCAACTGTGATAGAGCACGTAGGTTGGGTTGAACGGCTAAACTCGAATGGATATCTTAGGTAATCCGCAGTGGGCTTTTAATCATGCTGTCCAATGAATATTCAGAGTGAAACCCAACATTTCAATCCAAAAATCGTGTCGATTATTGAGTTGGGTTTCACTCTATCCCACGAACTTTCAAGCGGAATCGCGCACCAAACGCCGAGTGTAATGGTTGGCGTTTTTCGTGGATGTCGTTCAACCCAACCTACGTACTTAAGAGTCTGCTTGAAAATTCATTACGCGTAGAGCCATCTCCCTTGAAACTCATCAAGCGACCGAATAGGATCAACCGAGTAAACAACGAGGGCGATAGTAAATCCCATAGAGATCCCTTTTTTCTTCAAAACTCGGTTTCTTTTCTTATCCATTCTTCCTTTCTTCCATCCTTCCCCTCATCACTTCACTGCCTCTCTAGCCACCACGGGTTACTCTATCCCGGCATTTTCCACTTGACACCAATACCTCGTTTGATTAAGATGAATTGACGTTCCATGCGAAGTCGGTAGTTGGTATACAGCTACTTTACAACGTTATATTCCCTACGGTAAGACCACCCTTGCTAATCTTGATGCGGTCCAAACAATCTCCCTGGAGGAAAGTGCATAATGGCAGACAAGAAAGAATACAAGGTTGTTGGCACCCGTCCCATCCGACATGACGGTGTTGACAAAGTAACCGGTCGCGCCCTCTACGGGGCGGATTTTCAGGCGGCTGGACTGCTGCACGGCAGAGTATTGCGCAGTCCGCACGCCCATGCACGCATTAAATCAATTGATACCAGTCGAGCGGAAGCCTATCCCGGCGTGAAGGCGGTAGTGACGGCGAAGGATTTTCCCGAAGTGGGGGACACGATAGCCGATCTTGGAGAGGGCGCCGTTCACCTGCAAGATCTCCAAGATAACGTGCTGGCAGGGGTGAAAGCCCTATACAAGGGACACCAAGTTGCGGCGGTTGCGGCGATCAACCCGCATATTGCCGAGGAAGCGCTCGAACTCATTGACGTAGAATACGAAGTGCTGCCGCCGGTCGTCAATGTGCGTGAAGCTATGAATTCCGATGCACCGTTGCTGCACGAGGACTTGAGAACCGATGAAATGGGGAAGAAGTCCGAGAATCCGAGTAATGTGGCGAGTCACTTCCAACATAAAAAAGGCAATCTTGAAAAAGGCTTCGAGGAAGCCGATGTCGTGATTGAACACGAGTTTACAACGCAGACGGTGCATCAAGGCTACATTGAGCCGCACAATGCAACAGCGCTGCACAATCCCGACGGACAACTGACAATCTGGTGCAGCACACAAGGCGCTTTTACCGTCCGGCAGCAGGTATCGGCAATCCTGCAGATACCCCTCTCGAAAATCAAGGTCGTACCCATGGAGATCGGCGGCGGCTTTGGCGGCAAGATTCAAGTCTACATCAAGCCCATTGCTGCGATGTTGTCCATGAAAACAGGCAAACCGGTAAAAGTCCTGATGAATCGTGCGGATGTCTTTGAAGGCACCGGACCAACCCCCGGCTCTCACGTGCGCGTGAAGATCGGCGCCAACAACGAGGGGCGTATCACGGCTGCCGAAGGTTACCTCGCTTATGAAGCCGGTGCTTATCCCGGTTCGCCCGTAGGCGCGGGGGCAATGTGTATTTACTCCTGTTACAATATTGAGAACGCGCTTGTTGACGGATATGATGTGGTCGTCAACAAACCCAAGACATCCGCGTATCGTGCTCCGGGCGCAACCAATGCGGCATTCGCGGTCGAAACCATCATTGATGAAATCTGTGAGAAGATTCAGATGGATCCGCTCGAATTCCGAATCCTCAATAGCGCAAAAGAGGGGGACACGCGCGTGGACGGACCTCCACTACCTCGCGTCGGTTTCATCGAAACCGTTAAAGCGGCGCAGGAACACCCCCACTATTCGGCACCGCTTGAGGGAAAGTACACCGGACGGGGAGTCGCCTCCGGTTTTTGGCCCAATTTCGGTCTTAAGTCCAGCGTCTCCATTAACGTGAATTCTGATGGTACTATTAGCCTCGTCGAAGGCTCCACCGACATCGGCGGTACGCGCGCCGCCATCGCCATGCAAGCCGCGGAGGTGTTGGGCATTCCCGCGGAGTCCGTGACGCCGACGGTGGTTGACACCGATTCGGTTGGTTACACCGATGTCACCGGAGGCAGCCGCACCACATTTGCAACGGGGTATGCGGCGTACAATGCCGCCCAAGATGTCAAGGAACAGATGATTCAACGTGCCGCAAAACTGTGGGAAGTTGATGCGGAAGAGGTGGAGTTCTCCGATGGTTTATTTCGATGCGTCAACGGCAAAAATGAGCAGGTAGATTTCAAGGAGTTGGCGGGCAAACTCGATCAGACTGGCGGTCCCGTAGTCGGACGTGCTTCCGCCGATCCAACCCAACCTGGCCCCTCGATTGGCACGCACGTCGTTGATGTTGAGGTCGATCCCGACACGGGAAAGGTGCAAATCCTGCGTTATACCACATCCCAAGATGCTGGAAGGGCAATTCATCCAAGTTATGTTGAAGGACAGATGCAGGGCGGAGCGGTTCAGGGCATTGGCTGGGCGCTGAACGAGGAATACATCTACAACGATGACGGCGAGATGACCAACGCTAGTTTTCTCGATTACCGCATACCTACTAGCTATGACCTGCCGATGATCGACGCGGTGATTGTCGAAGTGCCGAATCCCGGTCATCCTTACGGCGTGAGGGGTGTTGGCGAAACGCCGATTGTTGCCCCGCCCGCCGCCATTGCAAATGCCATCTACCAAGCGGTCGGGGTCCGGATGAAAGACCTACCGATGTCTCCCGGTCGTATCCTCAAGGCATTGGGGAAAATATAAAACGGCAATTAAAGAACGAGAACTTACGCCGTACCCTATGGAATCGCATCTGATTCGGCATTGTACCGGTCAACGCCTTGTTCGGCGATTGTTGCATAACGCAAATTGCTACTTACAAGATTTTAGACATTTGCCATAGTTTTATATTGAGCATAGTCAATTAATCACGGAGATTTTGTAGCACAAACTGTATGAGGTTTAATTATTTAAATCGGTAATTCCAGTTTTCTCCGGGTTCGGTAGGTGCGGTTTCTAACCGCACGGGGCTTCGTCAAGAAATTACCGAATTAATTTTTTAAACTTTATTCAGTTTGCGCACCACAAGCGCAATCGAAGAGATTGTATTAAAGAGGTGACGACTTGGCTTGCATAAGAATCACTCGCCTTTGTTTTATAGGCGGTATTCCGTCCGCATCCTTCATGGTTATCGTCTCAGGTGAAGACGAATTCTCAACAAGAGACAACTGTGCATGAAAACAACCTCAACATTACTGACTCTTCTCATCCTAGTCTCGCTCAACACCTTTGCCCAAGATTCACCCCAATGGCACCTGCCCGATGGCGCAAGAGCACGTCTAGGCAAAGGCACGATAAATCAGATAGCGTATTCGCCCGACGGCACTCGTCTAGCGGTCGGCGGAAGTATCGGTATCTGGTTGTATGACGCGGCGACCGGAGAAGAGGTCGCCCTTCTCACCGAGCACACGGGGCCGGTTGCTAGCGTGGCGTTCAGCCAAGATGGTCAAACACTAGCTAGTGGGGGCTTGGATACAACCGTTCGTCTGTGGGATGCAGTTACAGGTGCCCACAGGCAGACATTGGAAGGGCATTCGGGTGGAGTCAATAGCGTCGCATTCAGTTCGGATGGTAGAACGCTCGCCAGCGGAAGTTCGGACCATACTATCCGTCTCTGGGATGTGATCACTGGCACCCGCAACATACTTGGGAGGCATTGGGATGAGGTAAATGCCGTCGCGTTTAGTCCGGATGGAAGGACGCTTGCCAGCGGAAGTGACGACGAGTCTTTCTGTCTGTGGGATACAGGCACGGGTGCTCGCAATCTACGCGTCTCGCTCTTTATTGGTAGAGGTCTCTTCGGGGGCGAGGTCTATAGTGTAGCGTTCAGTCCGGATGGTCGAACGCTCGCCACCGGGAGTGCTGCAGGCGTTGTCCAACTGTGGGACACAGTCTCAGGCGCTCAGAAGTTGAGACTGCCTACGCATGCGTATTGGGTGCGTAGCGTCGAATTCAGCCCGGATGGTCGAACGCTTGCCACCGGGGATTCTCACACTAACATCCGTCTGTGGGACACGGCCACGGGCGCTGAAAAACTGATATTGAAGGAACATACGGGAGAGGTGTATAGCGTTGCCTTTAGCCCGGACGGTCGCACGCTTGCTAGTGCGAGTCGGGATGCTACCGCCCGTATATGGAGTGCGGTTACAGGTGTGCAGCTGCGGATACTTGAGGGGCACTCGGCTTCGGTCAGTTGCATCGCGTTCAGTCCGAAAGGTCATACGCTTGCTAGCGGGAGTTTTTTTGTGTCTGTCCGTCTGTGGGATGTAGTCACGGGCACGCGTAAACAACCTCTCACCGGCCGCCGTTCGGGAGCGCGAAGCATCGCGTTCAGTCCGGACGGCAAGATTATCGCAACAGCAGGAGGTGCCCGCAAAACTCATCTATGGGATGCGGGTATTGGCGCACATAAGCAAATTCTTACTCGCCACACGGGTGAAGTCTATAGCGTAGCATTCAGCCCGGATAGTCGAACGCTTGCCACCGGGAGTCAGGACCGTACCATACGGCTGTGGGACGCGGCGACAGGTAGGCACAAACTGAAACTGGAGGGACATACAAGCGATGTCAATAGTGCCGTGTTTAGCCCGGATGGTCGAAGGCTTGCCAGTGGGAGCAAGGACAAGACCGTCCGTCTGTGGGATGCGGTCACAGGCACGCAATTGCTGACACTGGAAGGGCACTTGGCTCCTGTGTGGAGCATAGCATTCAGTCCGGATGGTCGAACACTCGCCAGTGGGAGTGGGGATTTATCGGAGAGGGACAACAATGTCCTCTTGTGGGATGCGGTCACAGGCGCACAGAAACGGGCACTGGAAGGACATTCGGATCGGGTGTGGAGCGTAGCATTCAGCCCGGATGGAAGGACACTTGCCAGTGGCAGTTGGGACAATACCGTCCGCCTATGGGATACGGTCACGGGTGCACACAAAGAGATGTTAGAAGGTCACATGGGGGAGGTCTGGAGCGTAGCCTTCAGTCCGGATGGAAGGACGATTGCAAGTGGTAGTTGGGATGGTACGGTGTTGCTGTGGGAGGTCGACCCGCACGTAGAAAACGCGCAACTCGAACACCCCTCGCATGTTCAGGCTGATGTGAACGGGGACGGGGTTGTGGATATTCAGGATGTGGTGTTGGTCGCCGGGAATTTGGGCAAGTCCGCACCGAACCGCGCAGACGTGAACGGGGATGGGATTGTAAATATCCTGGATTTGGTGCTCGTTGCGGGGCTGCTAGATAAACTAGCAGGCGCGCCAATGATATATTCAGACGGAGCGTCCATGCTTCGGACAACCGACGTTAAACGCTGGCTTGAAGGTGCGCGGCTATTGGCACTCGCAGATGTAACATCACTGAAGGGCATTCAGCACTTAAACAATCTTTTGACTGCATTGACTCCGGAAAGGACGGCGCTGTTGCCGAACTATCCGAACCCGTTCAATCCGGAGACGTGGATACCGTATCACCTCGACATCGACGCTGATGTCCAAATTACGATTTATGACGCGAAAGGCGTATTGGTGCGACAATTGGATTTGGGGCATCAACCTGCCGGCTTCTACACCGAGCGGGGTCATGCCGCATATTGGGATGGCCGCAACGAAGGTGAGGAGTTGGTTGCAAGCGGTGTATACGTCTACCAACTCCGTGCGGGGGAATATTCGCAGGTGCGGCGGATGGTGATTGTCAAGTAGCACTGCAAAATTCGACAGTGAAACCGAGTTGTCAAGAAGAAACTCGGTTTCGTTGCAAGGATGCGTTGAATTCCATAAGGCACGCCCGTGCAAGAGAATGGATGAATATGACCGTGCCAATCTACCCGACTGATGGAGGGGGAGGCACCGAGTCGGGTTGAATTGACGGATTGGGGAGGTCGGTCGTTTTGGAATCTATCGTATGCTCGCTGTGTTTTAGCGCACGCTTTAGCACTTGGTCAATATGATCCGAGAACACGAACTCAAGTCCTTCCGTTGCGTCATCAGGTATTTCTACCAAATCCTTTTCGTTTCGACTTGGAGCGATAACGGTTTTAATGCCCGCCTGCTTAGCAGCCAGCACCTTCTCTTTCAACCCACCGATGGGGAGCACCCGTCCACGCAACGTGATTTCTCCGGTCATGGCGACCTCGGGCGCGACTGGGCGTCCAGTCGCTAACGATGCCAAAGCCGTCGCAATCGTAATCCCGGCAGATGGGCCATCTTTCGGAACCGCTCCGGCCGGCACATGGACGTGGATGTCATTCTTCCAAAAATCGGGATCGAAGTGTAGCTCCTCAGACTGCGATTTGATGTAACTTAGCGCGGCTTTTGCCGACTCCTGCATTACGTCGCCAATCTGTCCGGTCAAGGTCAATTTTCCCTCACCGACCATACGCGCGGCTTCGACGAACAAAATCTCCCCACCTGCGGGGGTTACTGACAGGCCCGTCGCAGTACCAACCTCCTCCTTCCGATCCGCCACCTCGGAGTAGAATTTCGGGGGACCCAAGTAATTGGAAAGACTGTTCGGGGTCAGGTCTATCGGATCTGTTTCACCCTCGGCTATGCTACGAGCAGACTTACGGCAGAGTGTCCCCAGCTCCCGCTCAAGATTACGCACGCCGGCCTCACGTGTGTATTCGCCGATGACGCGATTGATCGCTTCATCCCCGATTGCAAACTGATCTGCGGTGATACCGTGGGCTTCAAGTTGGCGCGGGATTAGATACTGTTTGGCAATCATTGATTTCTCGATTGCCGTGTAACCGGGCAACTCTAGGGTTTCCATGCGATCACGCAGCGGTGGCGGAATCGTGTGGAGTTGATTTGCCGTCGTAATGAACATTATCCTCGACAGATCGAACGGTACGTCAAGATAGTTGTCCGTAAACGTGTCATTCTGCTCCGGGTCGAGTACTTCAAGCATAGCCGCCGCCGGATCGCCACGGAAATCCGATCCGAGCTTGTCTATTTCGTCCAACATAAAAACCGGGTTATTGGATTCCGCTTGACGGATGCCTTTGATAATGCGTCCCGGCATCGATCCAATATACGTTCTTCGGTGTCCACGGATTTCTGCTTCGTCATGTGTTCCGCCCAGTGAAATCCGTACAAATTTCCGCCCCATCGCTCTCGCGACGGATTTGCCCAACGACGTTTTCCCGACTCCCGGTGGACCAACGAAACAGAGTATTGGCCCTTTCATATCCTGTTTGAGCATCCGCACGGCGAGATATTCCAATATGCGATCCTTAATCTTAGTGAGATTATAATGATCTTCATCAAGTATCTCTTTCGCATGGGCAATGTCAAGATCATCTTCTGTGCTAGTGCTCCACGGAAGGTTAATAAGCCAGTCCAGATAATTCCGCGAGACTGTGGATTCCGGGGATGAGGAGTGCATTTTCGAGAGACGATTGAGTTCCTTTTCGGCCGCTTCGCGAGCTTTGTCGGGCATGGCGGCGTTCTCAAGCTGTGTGCGCATCTCATCTACTTCCAGCAGTAAGTCGTCCGATTCACCTAATTCTTTCTGGATAGCTTTCAATTGTTCGCGCAGGAAGTATTCGCGCTGCCCCTTATTAATCACTGCTTGTGCATCTGATTGAATTTTGCTTTCTAACTCAAGTAGATCGTGTTCCTTCGTCAAGATTACAATCAGATGGTTCAGTCGATCTTTGACCGAAATTGACTCAAGAATGACCTGTTTGTCTTCAGACCGAAAGTCAAGAATCGCCGCAATATAATCCGCAAGTCTGCCGGGCTCTTCAATATTTTCCGCAACAATTGCTAATTCCTCCTGATACCGTGATGACAACTTCACAATCTTCTGCACAATATCAAGCGCGCTACGAACAAGAGCTTCAGTCTCAACGTTATCATCTTCAAGATCTTGTCCCGTTTCCTCCTCTATGACCTGCACGCGCGCTTTGAGGAAGGGTTTAGTTTCAAGGATTTCCTCAATTCTTACTCGTGCCCGCCCGTGTGCCAGAAACAGGACACTATCGTCGTCCTTCTTGTATCTCAAGATTTGAACCAACGTGCCCACAGGAGCGAGGTCCTCAACGGCTCTGGCTCTTGGATTCGATTCGCGGTTTCCTACCTGCCGAAAGACGCACAGTGCGCGTTCTCCGTTCACCATAGCGTCATCAACTGCCTTGGTTACCCAGTCGCCGGAAAGCGCAATGTGGTGTGGCGCAAACGGCGGTACCGGCGGCATATAGGGGAACACAACCAAATCGTCAACAGGAAGAATAGGAATTGCGGCGGTGATTTCCGGATCTAGCTGGTCTTCATTCTCAGTCTCATTTTTCTTCGGCATCATCTAACTCCTTCGATTCTTCGTTGACAGGTTGAATAGTCTTAGCTTCATCTTTCACTTGCACAGAGATTTCTTTGCATAAATCTTGTTTCATTTTCGGGATTTTAATTTCGACAAAACCGTTTTCGTAGCTGGCAATCGCCTCGCAATCTTCGTCCAACACATTTGGAAGAGCCACCGAACGCTCAAATGGACCATAGTTTAACTCGGCTTGATGATAGTGCTGTTTCTTGAGTTGCGTCCGATCTCTTCGATATCCTGCAATCTTGAGAACGTTATTATCCAATCGAAGTCTTACGTCCTCTTCCGGCTGAATGCCTGCGAGCTCAATCTTGACGATGAAGTGCTCGACTGTTTCGTATATATCCATCGGTGGATGCCAGTTCGTGCTTTCACCTTTTACGCCCCGACGAGGAATACTGAAAGATTCAAAGGCACGATCGAATTCCTTATTAATCTCGTAGAATTCTTCAATCAGTCGCCGTGGTTTCGATTTCAACGCTTTACCTCCTTGCCGCATGTGAAAAATGGGGTTTCAATTGTAAGACGTTAGCTCTGTTTAGAGGTTGACCCTACCGAGGAGACGCATACATCCACTTTTCGATTGTCGTGTAGACATCTGCTAGTTGTTGTGGCTTATGACTGGACGTGTGCAAATCGTATACCAAAACGCTTGGAGTCAATTCTCCGACCACTAGCATGGCAAAGTATGGATTACGCGAAACACACTCCTTGGCGTCAATTTGTCTAGATGCTTAGGCGATTGGGCGTCCAATCACCTGTGTTTCGGTACATCATCGCCGCACCCGATATGCAGCGTGCACAATCACGTCAGCGTTTCTCCGAAATGGTGAGTGCGGTAATATGCCAAAAATGCAGTCTATGCCGATTTGACAGCAATCCATACTGGTTAACGACTGGTACCACGCTGTCTGCCAAGCTGTAATCATCCCTCCTATTCGGTGGTAATATTCTAGCAAAGCAGTGTAGATTTGTCAATCATCAGACAGGTTGGCGACAGGCGAATTGCACCCAATCTGCGAGAGCGCCCGTGTAGGGTGGGCACCACCCACCCTGCGTTTCCTCGGGCAGGAACTGGTGCTATTTTTTGCTTTACTCTTTTCGTGGGCATGGTATAATCTTCCGTGACTGATCTAACTAATAGCCAAAATGTGTAACGGTCAGGTAAATGTCAGACACCTATGTCTGTTTATCACAAGAGGGGAAATCTGCGATTTAATGATCGCAAATCGGCTTGGAACGGAAACTCCAAGCCTTGACGGGTGGGGTGATTGCGCCGCGGGAGTGAGAACGTACTTTATCCATCCTGTGCCCAAATACACTAACCTCCCAATTGAACACCTACCCAACTTCGGATACTAATAACATTGCGTATAGTGTGTTTCAATTACACTATTAAGAAAAGATCGATATTAACCATTGCCCTGCACACCAAACCCGGTAGGCGGGAATCAAGCGAGTGGATCACGAGTGCGATAGAGATCTTCCTGCCCCGCATTGGAAAGGCTTGATTGACGCTATTAATGCACGGCAAATATAGGGAAATGGTATAACCTACAATCAAAAAGAGAGGTTTGCATGAGTACAGCGGACGAACAGATTATCTTTGAGGACGGTTTCGATGGCACACTGGGCCCCGGCTGGTCATGGATACGAGAGCATTCAGACTTCTGGCGGATCGAAAATGGCGGTCTGGAAATTCGCGTGGAGCCGGGCAAGGCAGATACGGTCAGAAATGCGTTGGTCAGAAATGCGCCGAACCGCAATGAAGGCACATTTGCCATTGAGGTGACCGTCACTAATCACATCTGTCCTACCGTGCAGTTCGAGCAGGCGGGAATCACATGGTATCACGATGGTGAGCCGGTGTTCAAAGAGGTGAAGGAGTTGGTTGATGGCGAACTCTTCATTATCCCGGGCAGGGCGCCAATGCCGGCGGCGAGCGTCCGATTGCGTCTCGTAGTTACCGCCAATTCATGGGAGGCCCAATACTGTACCAATGGAGATGCGGGTTTCCAAACGGCGGCGACGGGTGAACTTCCGACACCGGGCGACGATCAGGTAAGCATCCAGTGTTACAACGGTCCGCCGGAGGAAGAACATTGGATTCGTTTCGAGGATTTCTGCATCAAGCGGGTTTCGTAGGAAGGTGGACGTAGTGGCTAACGATTAGCGGTTCGCGACCTCTTTCAAGCTTTGCTCTTTTCCACGTGTTGATGAGAGCGTGTTAAGGTTTTTGGAAATGATGTATTAGTTAACGAGGTGGTTTACACGCCGCACCGCTCCCGCGGATTGATGACCCCCCGGTCAAAGCTTGGATTTGGCAATCCAAGCCGATCTGCGATCATTAAATCGCAGATTTTCCCTCTTACGGGAAACAGGCACCAGTGTCTGCCATCTACCTGACCGTTACACTTTTTTGAAATATTGATATCTATTTAGCAGGAGAATAAATGGAACAGGAGAGAACGCTTGTATTGATTAAACCCGATGGGGTTCAGCGCGGTTTGATCGGCGAAATAATCGCGAGATTTGAACGCAAGGGCCTCAAACTGGCTGGGCTCAAACTTCTCACCCTCCCCAAAGACAAAGCGGAGCAGTTGTATTCCCCTCATCTCGGCAGGTTTTTTTACGACTATCTGGTTGAGTTTATGACATCAAACCCGATTGTAGCGATCGCGGTTGAGGGCAACAACGCAATTGAACTTGTCCGCCTGATTAACGGCGCGACGAAGCCGATGGAATCTGCACCGGGCAGCATCCGTGGTGATTTCTCGATTGATATTACCCATAATGTTGTTCACGCTTCAGACAGCCCCGAGAACGCCGAACGCGAACTGCGCATCCTGTTTGACGAAGGTGAGATTCTCGAATATCGACGGATTGATGAAGCAATCATTTATGGACCAGACCTATAGCTTGTTTCGCGATTGGGTCACCACCTCTCCGGCAGCTATGGACTGTAGGGGTGGCATCCCGCTAGAATCGCGCTAAATGGAGCGCTTTAATATGAAGCAGGAATTGAAGTTCCACCACATGAGCATTCCGACCGATACTCCACGTGAGAACGAAACCTACGTGGAAGCGTTCAAGGTGCACATATCGGGATTAGAGGGCAATCCGTATCGTGTGGATTGGCTACGGTTTGAACCAGATAGTCCGTTGCCGGATATACTGAAGACGCTTCCACATGTCGCCTATGTCGTAGATGACATTGAAGCCGCCGTAGCGGGGACAGAGGTTATCGTAGAACCTACTACCCCGATTGAAGGCGTCACGGTTGCCTACATCGTTCACGATGGCGCTCCAGTTGAATTTTTGCAATTCCACAACCCTCCATCTGAAGACGAGTGATTCAGTCACGGGGCCCATACTCAATGGAGATTGCCAATGGGAGAAACGAATCGAGAGCGTATAAGGGTAGCGGTTTTCATCTGTCTCTTCTCAGCGATTTTCGGACTACCGAAGGTCTCCGTCTCTGAAGAGGATTACTTTGATTACGCTACTATCTTCTCCAGTGGTCGAATAGCGCGGTTCACCGAGATGCCGATTCGTGTCTACATAACCCCGATGCTGAGGACGGACGCCTATCTCAGCGCGATACGCTACGGCATGCGCCAATGGGAGTCCGCATCGGGAGGGATTATCCAATTTGTAGAAACCGAAGCCAATGGTGACGCTGACATTCGGGTGAGTTGGGGAATAGCCGGGCTTTGGCCAATCACCGAGGTGACAGGAGCCAAAGCCGAACTCACACGTCTTGATGGAGATCGCATCAGAGTTGAGATAATCCTCGTTCCGCACGAATCCCAGCTTGGAGAAGTAAGCGAGCCAGCGCGTTTACGCGCAATTTGTCTCCACGAGTTCGGGCACGCGGTCGGACTGTGGGGGCATAGTCCGGACTCGCGCGATGTCGAGTTCCACACCTCCACCAAAGATCGCCCTTCCCCACGAGACATTATCACACTCCTGCGCGTTTACGCGACACCCCAGAACGCACCGCAACATGAGATTGCGATTAAGATGATCAAAGGGGATCTTGACGGATCTGCCGCCGATGCGCGCCGACACTACATTCTAGGCACTATAACGATTGACAAAGGAAATATCAGAGAATCAATCGGACATTTCAAGACCGCGCTCGCGCTTGATCCGACCTCCGAACCTGCACGTCAAAAGCTAATCCAAGTCTATCAGGATTTTGGCTATTTTGAACAAGCCATTGAGTCGCTCAATGACATGTTGGCAGAGGTTCCGTCGCACGATGCCTACAATACCCTTGGCGTGATGTACTACCGAAACGGGCAAATCGACGAATCAATCGCCGCTTTTCAGAACTCAATCAATCAGAATTCTCATGATCTTGCTGCGCAACATAACCTTCACCAGATCTTCAGAGAGAAGGGGATAACGGCTCTTCAGGCTGAGAATTACATTCAAGCCGACGCCTATTTCCAGAAGGCGCTCCAATATGCCGCCCGCGATGCGAGCGCGGTTTACCGTCTGATGGGTGACAGTTATGAGAAGCGCGGCGATTTCGCTACAGCTATTTCTCACTACCAAGAGGCGCTTGAAATCAATCCTGTTGATCGGGAAATCCAAGATGCGCTTGCACAGTGTCACAACAATCACGGCGTTGAGTTGAGAGGAGCGAAACGATGGGATGACGCCATAACCGCCTATAAACGCGCGTTAGCCTTGACGCCAACGCTTGCTATCGCGCACTCTAACTTGATCGACGCACTCTTGCAACACGGCAAACACCATCGCGAAGCGGGAAACTTAGACGCGGCGATTGCCACTTACCAAGAACTCGCGGCATTAGAAACCGGAAGCAGTGATGCACACAGCCGACTGGGTGAACTGTACCTCAGACAGGAGGCGTATACACAAGCGATTGAATCGTTTCAGTCTGCCTATGAGCTGAAGTCGAACCTACCCCAAACCCGACACAACCTCGTTGTCGCCTATTCAACTTATGCCAAATACCTTGATACGCAAAACCGGCACGATGAGGCGATCAAACAACTGCAACAAGCGCTTGACGTTGCGCCGATGCAGGTTAACCTTCATGTGAGTCTCGCGCGTGTTTATCAACGTGCCGGGGATCTCGACCGCGCACAGGCAGCGTTCACAAGTGCATTGCGAATCCAACCGGATAGCGACTCGGTGAGGCGCGAGTCAGTTTATCTTCGGACAATCCGTGCGAACAAGCTCTTGAATGCGCGCCGGTATGGCGCCGCCTTGACTGAGTTCGAAGCCATTCCGCAGCCTGAGAGAAGTGTCGAAATTCACAACTCCATCGGTTACCTCTATTTAATAAGGCGCAGTTTTGCAAAAGCCATAAGCGCATTTGAATCTGCGCTGGCCATCTCGCCTACTAATCTAATCGCGTATCAAAACCTGTTGGCGACTGAATCTCAGCTAACGCGTCAACCTCCGTACAGGCTGACTCGGGGGAAGATTAAGAATCTTCTCGCACGCGCCCAAAATCGGCTTGCCGTGTGCTACCTGAATCAGGGCGAGTATCATAAAGCGATGGCAAAATACCGTGCAGCGATGAATCTTTCCCCGACCGATGCCGAGGTTCGCCGGGGATTAGGCGCAACCGGTCAGGACTTGGCGCGAGTGCTCGGGCGAGATAACCTTGCGGTTGAGTGATATTGGTTCGAGGCTCTGATACCGAGTGCTATGGGAACCCCCTATTCCGCCACAGCGTCAAGATTGGTGGGCTGGTTTCAGTACATTCGGCGCAGGAATGTGGAGAGGAATATAACAATGAGACCTAGAATTACGGTTACGTTTAGCCAAGGGGCGGGATGCTTCTGGATGGGGGCATACACGGGGTATGGAAGAGTCAGGAGAATCCCGAGCGTAAAGATTAGAAATACAATGAGGAACTTCACCCCAAGCACCAAGATATATAGGGAGTAGTCTGACGCCAGATTCGGGGCAGTCACAGTTTGATTGTTGGTCGATATGAGGAAGGCAACAAAGTTATAGACACCGCTCACAAGGATTGCGAGAAGCGCAATCCAAACAATGACTCTGAATCGCCGGAATACGGCTTCGATCATTTCGGTTTTCCGTGGGTCGGGTAGGACTTTAGCAGCAGGCAGCAAAACGACACGCAGAAAGAAGAAGCCGCCAATCATCAACACGACGGAGCCGACATGCAGCCATTGCATCAAGACGGGTAAGAGTTCGTAGTTAGGGGTCATAGAAATGCCATGTTCTACTTGTGCAAAACATACCTCGTGGAACTTTGGCATTACTTTATCCTATGGATCAAGGTTGGTCAAGTAAAAAGCCGTTGCAATGCCATTGAAAATCCGTGCGCTGAATCAAGGTGTTGCTCCTTATCACGAGTGATTTCTTCATAGATAATGACTCCGGTAAAGCCTCGAATTTCAGATTGACAGCAGTGGACAGAGATGGTAATTTGGAAGAATATCTTTAACTGTGCAACGGAAATACGCTCAGATGTCGAGTAATCAAGTGACAGTAGAATTCCCGCACTTATTCAAGCTGTGGTCGAACAGTTGATTTCGACGGTCCGACCCCAAATATGGCAACAATAACAACGGAGGAAATACCGATGAGAATGCACCTTGGTGGCGAGTGGGTTGATAAATCGCAGAAAATTGAGGTCCTAAGTCCCTACGATGGATCGGTAGTTGATACTGTTCCCAAAGGGGATGCGGATGATATAGAGAAAGCGTTGCAAACAGCGGAACGCGGCGCAAAAATCATGGCGCAGATGACAGGATTCGAGCGGTACGAAATCCTGCACAAAGTTTCGGAAATGATGCTTGAGCGCTCGGAGGAACTAGCCCGAATTATCACGATGGAGGAGGGGAAGATTCTCGCTGAAGGACGGATTGAAGCAACACGCGCAGCCGAGATTATTGCACTCTCGGCAGAGGAGGCGAAGAGGCTCTATGGTGAAGTGATTCCCCTTGAAGGCGCGCCAGGTGTTCAAGGTAAGTTTGGCTTTACCGTACGCGTGCCGTGCGGCATCATTGCCGGAATTAGTCCATTCAATTTTCCGTTGCATCTGGTTTGCCACAAAGCGGGACCTGCCATCGCCGCCGGCAATGCGATTATCCTCAAACCTGCCACAGATACGCCGCTATCTGCGCTAAAACTGGTCGAGCTCTTTGTGGAAGCTGGCACTCCTCCGGAAGCCATTCAATGTGTGACGGGCGCCGGTAGCGAGATTGGAGATGCGCTCTGTTCAGACAGCCGCGTGCGGAAGATTACCTTCACGGGTAGTCGCGACATCGGCGAACACATCTGCCATGTCGCAGGCTTAAAACGGGTGACAATGGAACTCGGTTCAAACTCGCCTCTGATTGTCATGCCCGATGCTGATCCGGAAAAGGTCGCGAAAGCAGCTGCCATGTCGGGTTACTCTAATGCCGGACAAGTCTGTATTTCCACGCAACGGGTTATCGCTCACGACGAGATTTACGGTGATTTTCTTGACGCTTTCAAATCTGAAGTTGAGCAGATTAGCATAGGCGACCCGCTTGATGAACCGACGAAGATGGGACCGATGATTCGCGAATCGGATGCCGCTCGTGTCAGTGAGTGGATTCAGGACGCCGTGAACGGTGGCGCCACGTTACTGACCGGTGGTTCAAAAGAAGATCAATTTGTCACTCCGGCAATACTCTCAGATGTCAAGCCGGACATGCAAATCTCCTGCGATGAGGTGTTTGGGCCCGCGGTTGGCGTAACGCGCGTGAAGGATATCGACGAAGCAATCACTCTCGCGAACGACACGAACTACGGTTTGAGCGCCGCAATCTTCACCGAGAACATCAATTGGGCGATGCGATTCGTGCGTGAAGTGGATTCCGGCAACTTGATGGTGAATTGGGGGACACAGTGGCGGGCGGACTTGATGCCTTACGGTGGTCTTAAAGAGAGCGGTATGGGCAAAGAGGGGCCCAAGTATGCCGTGCAAGAGATGACCGAAACCAAAATGGCAGTCTTCCATTTGGGCTAGCCGGACGGAATCCGATTCATGATGGATTCATTGCCGGTGTCCTGCGACCTGCCCACCAAGGTTCAATTGACCAGAATTAGGACGCTGTGTGCAGATTATGGACGGATTGGCCCCCATCAGGTTACGTAAGATTCTCTTTGTGCCTCCAATCTGGGCGATTCTTGCCCTCGTATCTAACAGTCACGAAAGTTGCAACAGTGTCTACCGCTTTAGACAATTTCTAACTTCATAGGTTCAACAGGATAAGCTGTCCCGAAGGGATGAAGTCCTGAACCTATGAAGTGAAGGAGGACACAAATTTTGATTGTACGAATCTGTCGGGCTTTAGCTGTTTTCATCTGCATTGTCAGTCATCTTGGGTGTAGTCAAGACAAAGGCGGCGATAAGTGGCGCGTCATCGAATCGGGAACGGAGGCGCACCTGCACGGGGTGCACTTTGTTGACGGCAAACGCGGATGGGCGGTTGGCACGGAGGGACTGGTTCTGTCAACCACCGATAGCGGGTTGACGTGGAACGAACAATCGCCCAGGAAAGCTATCTCTAAACACGCTCTCAGTAAAGTCCACTTTTCCACGGCTACCAACGGTTGGGCGGTGAGCCGGATGGGGGTGGTACATTACACGGGGAGCGGTGGAAAAGCTTGGTCAATGCAGGCGACACCAGTTGACAAAGGGTTGCTCGACATCCATTTCATCGGTGCTGCCGAAGGTTGGGCAATCGGCGGCTATGGTACTATGCTCCACACTGTTGACGGCGGTGGACGTTGGGAGAAGCAACGAACCGCTTCGAATTCACATTTTTGGGCAATACATTTCGCAGACAATCGGAATGGATGGGCGGTTGGCGAGAAGGGCGCCATCGTTTACACAAGAAACGGCGGCAAGAACTGGCTGGCACAAAAGAGCAATACCGAGCAGTCGCTTCTGGGCGTTCATTTCGCAGATGCCGACACCGGTTGGATTGTTGGCGCGAACGGATTGATTTTGCACACTGCGAATGGCGGTAACACGTGGGAGCGCCAAACGTCACCGGTGAAGAAGAGCTTACGCGGCGTGGCATTCGTTAGCCCAAAGCAGGGATGGGCGGTTGGCGAGGAGGGGTTGATTTTGCACACGCTAGACGCTGGCAAGACGTGGACAACTCAGCCGACATCTACGAATTCGAATCTGCTCGACATCTATGTGCACAAGAATCGGAGTTGGGTTGTCGGTGCGAATGGGGCGGTTTTGCGTCGTGGTTGAATTGGGGGTCAATTCCAGTTCATCAAAACTTCAAAGCACCAATGATGCGAGAGGTGTGTAGAAGGGCCAAGTCGTCACGCCAAGACATTAAACGGACTGTGTAATCACAAATCCTGCCGTTCATTCATCTGAAAGTCGATCCAGATCGGGCTTGACCAAGCGAGGTGGTCGTCGGTCTGAATGGCGCGAACATAGTAGTACCGGCTGGTCTGCGATTGATTTACGCCAGGGTTTTCAATCTCCGCGCTGAATGCTGCTCGGTTCGGTTTCGCTCCAGTATGCGCGTGTTCATAGGTGTGAATGACGACACCGTTCCCAATCACCTCGATTCTATCAATAGGGGCGGTTCCTTCGACGGCTACCATCAGCTTAAGCGGGAATAGCGCATCCATGGTGTACTGATTCACCGTGATGATTGAGCCCATAAAGAAATCGTTAATTGCGAAATTCAGTTTAATCTT
Source organism: Candidatus Poribacteria bacterium (assembly GCA_965197465.1). GTDB lineage: Bacteria > Poribacteria > WGA-4E > WGA-4E > JAJDTR01 > JAJDTR01. The sequence goes on from OZ240209.1 coordinate 729,622, forward strand.
TGCGCCGCTTGTTGCATACGTCCGCCGCGCCTTCAGAGCATCGAATATTGCCCCGCGTGTCAACTCAGGCGCGTAGACGCCGGCAATGCACGATTGTCCCGGCATTACGTTGTGTCCATCGGAAGAACCAACGAATCCCAGGTGATAGCCGCGTGCCAGCGCGTCCTGAACGTAGAAGCCGGGTACGGTTCTATCGGGCACCTGCCGCATTGCCCCGTAGTGCTCCGAGCTCCCCCAATTGGAACTCACTTCAACCAGCGGAGACAGCTCCGGGTCGTGATAGTGCCAGTTCATCAGATGATGGGCATACGCCGGATGGTGCGGGACAACGAGGACTTCCTTCCTAAGCTCTCTCAGGTGTTGGTATAACCTCGGCGGCGAGTCTGTCCGGCTGTCGTACCGATTGATTTGCGGTGCAGAGTCGTCGCGGAAGTAAATGTTTCTATGCCCGTAATCCAGTGATGTCCATTCGTTGCCGATGAGCGTAACAAACTCCCCCGGCTTGTTCTTTGAGTTGGCGAGCGCGATCGATCTTTCCCACTGGGATTCTGACTGATATTCGTGATCGGTCAGGCAAGCAAAGTCCAGCCCCGCCTCATACTCAGCAATCCGATAGTTTTCTTCCTGAGAGCCGTTTCCGGGCCATCCGCAGATGGACTGGTTTGTGTGTATGTGAATGTCACCGAAATAGACATCGTGGTCGGCGTTTTGGCTCCAACTATCAGGATCTCCGGGGTCGATCATTCCCCAGTCGTTTTCTTCATCAAGGCCAATGCCACGGCGCTCCACTTCAAAGTCGGTGTCGCTCCAGGAAACAATCGTTGGCTTATCCCCAATTCGTGCTTCCGGGGTATTTTCGGAGTAGAAGGAGATAGCACCGAGATACGCCAGGGGGAACGGATAGATGACCGGTTTCTCTCGTTCCCAATCTACGAGTTCACCGAACGGGGTCTTCAGATAGATTATTGTGTCTCCATCTGATTCGGTGATAGAAATCGTATACCACTCCCAGGTCTGCTCATTTATTTCGAAGGTATGTTCCGATGACGGCCCCTGTATTGTGACCACACAACTTTCGAGCGCTTCCACCTCTGCTCTACCACCGAAGTTCGCCGCAAGATAAAAACCGACCTCAGTTGTCCCGGGACCTAGCGGAGGCAGTTTAACGCGGGCGGTCTGAAGAATCCGTCTAAAGGGCATTTCGGTCTCGGACGCTTCAAAATCCGTATTGTGAATATAGCCTTCAAAACCCCACTGCAGCAGGTGAGCCATGCGATTCCTATCCTTCACCGTCACAACGTGCTTTGGCATGAGATTCCTCCTTTGAGTCGGGAGAACAGTTGAAAATTATAGCCGCAATCTAGTCGAAGGGGGACATTTTGATTGCGTCGCAACTGGCATGTCGTCACTATCCGTGAAACATCAGAAGATCTATCACAGCATTGAGAATCGTTGGATTTAAATCGCTTGGTCGGTTCGAGGTCGGACCACGGTTTCACCATCGTCTTCAATGAGCGGATGGCTGTAGACGTATGGCGGTTCCAATACCGCTTGTTGCGCTTCGGTCAACTCGGATACCCATTCCGGCTGACTCGCTTGATAGGTTGAGGCAACCCAACTGAAGTATTTCGGGACGTATCGGTAGAAAAGCACGCGTCTCTCGCCTTTTCCTTTCCACGGGATTGTACCGTGGGTTGTCGCTTCGTTGAAGATAATCAGATCTCCTACCTTGGCTGGCGGGTTGTAGACCACCTCCCTGTCGTACTCGTAGTACCGAATATGTTTGGGAAGTGGAAAGTTCGCCTTATGACTGCCGGGAATAACCACCAAGCCGCCATCGCCGGGGTTGACATCGGCTAATTGGTACTGAAATACCGTTAGGGCACAGCGTATCCGACCGTTTTGAAATTTGTGGTAACGCGTGCCGTCAAGTTCCGCATTGCCGTAGCCGTGGAGGTGTAGTCCCGAGCAACCGATGAGCGCGCTTGCCGCGTCTACGCCGTGGTCCAAGCGCCACCCTCTTCCAAATATGGTGTTGCAGTACGGAATCAGCTTGGGATGCGCCAAGAGGTTTCGAAAGGGCTGGCACCAAGGCTTTGGCCACGTTAGCAAACCGGAATAAAGTCTGAAGATGTCCCACTTCCCTTTTAGTCCCTCGGCTGTTTGATGAGGCGGACCAAATTCACCGCGTCTGTCCTCATTGGCGTCCAGGGCATCATTGAGCGCCTTTACCTCATCCTGGTTGAGAAAACCTTTAACCACGAGAAACCCTTGTAGGTCAAACAGATATTTCTCGCGGTCGGTCATGGTGACAAAATCAACCTCTTCGCGCATCGTGGTTGGCTCCTACAGTCTCTGATCAAGCCTAGGACGCTCAACAGTTTCGCCGTCGTCGTTAATCAGCGGATGGCCGTAAACGTACGGTGGCTCCATCACCGCCTGTTGCGCAACCGTCAACTCGGAGACCCATTCCGGTGGACTGGTCTCGTATGCGGCGGGGATCCAGTTGAAGTATTTGGGGACGTATCGGTAATATAGCGCCCGTCTCTCATGTTTGCCTTTCCAAGGTAAAGTACCATGCGTTGTTGCCTCGTTGAAGATGACCATGTCACCCGCCTTGACCGGCGGATTGAAAAAGATTTCGTGGTCGGCTTCATATAGTCGTACGTAGTCAGGGAGCGGAAAGTTGGCTTTGTGGCTACCGGGAACAACGACTAGACCTCCATCGCCGGGGTTCACATCGGTCAGGGGAAACTGAAACACGGTTAATGCACAACGCATCCGTCCATTTTGGTATTTGTAATACCGTGACCCGTCGAGTTCGCCATTACCCCAGCCGTGGAGATGCAGTCCTTCGCAACCGATAACGGAACTGGTGGCGCTGACTCCGTGGTCTAACCGCCAACCCCTCCCGAACATGGTGTTGCAATAGGGGATTAACTTCGGGTGAGCGATGAGGTTCCGAAACGGTTCGCACCACGGCTTTTCCCAATTCAGCAAATCGCCATAGGTTCGACTTGAGAATTTGCCTCTCAAGCCCTCCGCTTTCTGGTGTGGAGGTCCAAAATCGCTACGTTTGTCCTCATTGGCGTCAAGGGCATCATTAGCCGCCTTTACCTCTGCCTCCGTCAGGAAGTCTTTAACCACGAGAAACCCCTGCAGATCGTACAGGTATTTCTCACGGTCGGACATCGTTACGAAATTTACATCCTCATTCATTGATGATAGCCTCCTTGGGTATATGCGTACGCCTCGAACTGTAAATCGTCATTCATCGGATGTCAGGAGATGTGTCAGCCATTGTTAGCCACGCCCGATATACGGCATCTGGTTCGCCATGACTGTGATAAATGGAACATTCGTATCTAGCGGAAGATTTGCCATGTACACTACGGCACCAGCAACATTATCTGCGTGCATTCGCGCCTCAGCCATGTAGGCCCCGTGAGGTTGGAGACTACCACTGTCAGATCGTGCGGTCATGTCGGTCGACGCGTTCCCGATGTCGATTTGGCCACACAAGATATCAAAATTCCGTCCATCAAGGGAGGTTGACCTAGTTAGCCCCGTTAGCGCGTGCTTTGTGGCGGTATACGGCGCCGAATTTGGCCTAGGCACGTGGGCTGATACGGAGCCGTTATTTATGATGCGTCCGCCTCGCGGATCTTGATTCTTCATGATTTTAATCGCTTCCTGCGTGCACAGGAAGGAAGCGGTCAGGTTTGTGTCGACAACTGTCTGCCACTGTTCTAGCGTGAGTTCCTCCATGGGAACACCCGGTGCGCCCACGCCGGCATTGTTGAAGAGCAGGTCCAATCGTCCGAATGTCTCTACTGTTTTTGCGAATAGATTTCGGATGGCGGCGGGATTGGTCACATCGGTAGGCACAGCCAATGTGCGCGAGCCGGCATCGCCAGCTTCCTCAACGGTCTCCTGTAGACGTTCTACGCGACGCCCGGCAATGGCGACAGAATATCCTTCTGCCAAGAGCGCGAGCGCGGTTCGCTTGCCAATCCCACTTCCTCCTCCAGTTATAATCGCAACTTTCACGCCTGTACTCATTCGTAATTCCTCCTTTAGAAATTCTGATTTATCTATTCACTGATGAAGAATATTTTCGTTGCAGAGGTGGTTAACCCATATGAATCACATTCTACTCCGCTGGAGCAGAGAAGGCTGGGAATTTCACGCTTGCTACAAACATCGCGCTCCGCTGGAGCGCAAGAGCAAAGAATTGCGAGTGTCTGAATTCTACTTGACCATTACATTCACTGATGAAAAACGAGACGAAATTCAATTGTCGTGGCAGCCAACAGCTTGTTGATGACTGACTTGCTACAACCAATTATGCGTTATTTTATCACGATTTCTTTGTCATTTCCACATAATACTGCGAGTTTGATTCGAGTGGGTGGCGTTAGCTGACGGGCGAGTGCACGCGAAAGATGCCCTTACAAACCTACGGGGTCTCGTTTGTTTAAGGTTGCCCAACTTGCACCTGCAGCATCGCACGCGAATTTTTGGTTGACAAGTCCATTGCGATGTGTTAGAATTTTTCTACATTTGAATACTATCGGATTCAGGGGCCGGCAACTACCGAGAGTTGTCGGAGAATAGAGAAGCGCGGTGAAAATCCGCCACGGCCCCGCCACTGTAAGCGACGGAATATCGTCCCGTAAACGCCACTGTCCAAAATTACTTGGATGGGAAGGTAAGCGACGAGTTGTCGTGAGTCAGGAGACCTGCCTGAATCTGGTTTCACGCATCGGCTTTCGCGGGAAAGTTGTGAGACAGTGATCGGATTCGTCTTATCTGGAGCGTGCGGGAGATAATCCCCGCACGTCGCGCAATACGCGCATTGATGAATAGAGGACTGTACCCCAGTTTCCCTCGCGGAAGCTGGGGTTTTTTGTTTCAATAACACATTGTCCCAGATGGACGAAAGGATTCACCGATGTCATCACACTGTTTTAGTCCGTTTCTCTGCTCTGCTAAGGGGCGTCTTAGTTTGTTTAGACTTTCCGTAGTTCTTGTTTCCGCACTACTCCTGATACCGAATGTTGTTCTCGCGGGAGATCAGGTTCACAATATGGCACTCGTTGCCAACGGTTTGAGCAAACCTGAACTCGGCATCTCCCCGTCACTGTCAATCGTCAATCTTGACGAACCTGACGTGGAAAAGGCGGTGGAGAATGAGGTAATTCCGCTTGGAGATGTGACACCAAGCGATATTACAGTTCAAGATCATCTCCTCTATGTCCTAAACCAACACCCTGACCCATTTTTTGATCCGCGCGGGGGGTATATTGAGGTCATCAGTTTGCTGACGCGATCAAGTCTAGGCGTAATCCAGATCAGCGCAGACACGACGCCAAAACAGATGGCTATTATCCATCCGACCAAGGCGTACGTTACCGGTTTATACAGTAACAAAATCGATGTGTTGGATCTTAGCCGCTACCGCGTCGTGAAACGCATTCCGGGTGGCCCCATGCCGGACGGAATAACGATTTTGAACGGAAAAGCTTATGTGGCAAACTCATCCTATGTTAAGGAAGCCGGCACCTGGAATGTCACTTACCAAGATAACAGTAGTGTCACTGTCATTGATACCCAGAACGACACGGTCTTGAAAACTATCCCGACGCCGATAAGCACAACCGGCATTACAAACGATGGCGAATCCAAAGTCATTGCTGTGTCTGCTGGGGTTAGTGAATGGTTTATTCCGGGAGGGATTCCCGGAGCAGTCGTGATAATTGACACGCTCACTGATGAAATCGAAAAAACAATCGATCTTCAAACAACGGCGGGGGCGCCTGCTGTTGATAGTATGAAGCGCGTCTTCATCAATTCGGGTGGATTACTCGTCTACGATCTAGTGAACGATCAGTGGACACATGCTGCAGATAATCCGTTCTCGGATCTTGGTGGCGTGAGCGCAATCGACGGTAACGATAACCTGTATATCACGAAGGCGGATTGGACGGGCGGCGGAATGGATGAATTATATGTCCTGTCACCGAATGGCATGTTACTGAAAACATACCGAGTTGGGGCCGGGGCCTCCGACGTAGCGCTCGCACGAGTTCAATCGCTCCCGACCTCGGTCAGCCCACAGGGCAAACTAGCCACGAGTTGGGGGAAACTGAAGTCCAGAGAGTAAGTAACGACAAAGCGGCGCCGGTCTCTTCTGCACCGTGTCAGGCTTGACGACTTGAACTTAATGCACATCATGCTGCGTGTTCCACGATTCGCGTCCAATTTCTTCATAATTGTTGCGCTCCCAATCATTTTTGCCAACTGTTCAGGAGAACAGGCGCCGCTTTCTTGGGAAGCTAGATTTGTCTCGCTCGGTGCCGAAGTTCACTTTGATTCGGTAAATCGACGGAAGATTCAACGGATTCGGGTTTTTAACGTAACTCAAGCATCCAATCTGGTCGTTGCGGAGATCGATTTAGAAGGTTACCCGCGCAGGATGGAGTCCCTCTACTTTCGGTGGAAGAAGGGGACGGTATACCGGTTTGAGATTACAGATGAGTTAGGGGCACTGTCAACCAGAACCTTGCATGCCCCACAGTTTGACCGGCAAGGCTCAATTGAGATAGCGGTTCCCTACGGAGTTGTCAGGGAGGAAAGACGTGTTGGTTTAGAATCCGCATCAAGTCCGATCGGCGAGTCGTTGGTGTTGCATGGCAGCGAAATGACTATGACCCTACTCGTCCGAAACGGTCTGAAAGCCCCGGCTGAGTTTGAAGTGAAACTCGAAATTCCAACCGGTATAGAGGTGCTACTATCCCCTGATGCCTCAGGCGACAGGGACGGATTCTCACTATCCGCGATGACGCCTGACGGTAACAGCGACAAGAAGAGGCGTCTCTCCGCATCGGGACGGTTCACGGTTGAATCGGAGGTCTGGTACCAGCAGGTGGAATTGTATGTCCCAGCGGATCCACTTCCCGATTCTATACGGATTTCCGGAAACGTACTCTTCAAAACCGTCAGCGGAGAATCTTGGGAACGACAAACTTCCGTGTCCTTGCGAACGGCGACGATTGATGAAATCGCTGCGCTAATCTCGATTGATGACGTGTTAATGCCGACGAACTCGGATGGTGTTTTCGACCCCCGTCAACGCCCCGACACAATCTCCTATTCCCAGCCGGTATTTGGTCGTTTCGGCAAATGGTTGGGGGTGAAAGCGGCTGAGACAAACTACTTCCAGCCCGTTTCACACCAATCATTGCGTCTGCGTAACAAGGGTCAAAATACCGTCCACCTGCTTGTTTCAGCAGTGAACCGCGACGCGAAGACTAGCAATCCTGTTCCCTTTCTCGCGCCTCCAGACCAGATCAATGCAGGCACGGCTCGGAGTTTGGCTTTTGCAAGTTTGGCGCCTCAAAGCTCCACCGATGTACCGCTGCCAATCTTCTTCAATCCGTCAAAGACTGAAGATACGGAACCGCCGGGGTTTTCAGGTAGAGGCCGCTATGTACGGGAAATTGAGGTGAAGGTTTGGGGGAGCGATGCAACAGTCCTCCGCGTGCAGCGACCCTTATACATCACGACACCAAATCGACAAGCCCTGATTGTTACGGTTTTCGCTTTCGCCAGCACAATCTCAGGGTTTATTCTCCTCTTTAGTTTCAATCAATCAATCTTCGCGCGCTTCTCCACTAAGCAACTGATCTTGGTCGCGCTTTTTGGCACAACCATCTTTGTCGCCGTTAGCATACCGTCGACATTGCTTGCCAATTTGATCTCTGCGTTGCTCGGTCCAGCCTCGTTTCTAATTACGGGACTGATAAACGAGATGCTGTATTACGCGCTGTTAACGACGTTGCTGATGCTTATACCCAAACACGGCGTGATTGCCCTAGCTTCAATCGTTAGGCTACTTCTTGGTGGCGTCGTACTTGGATTATTCAATCCGATGGCGCTGGTTTATACGGGCGTAAGTATATTACTCTTGGAGGCGGGTTTTCAGATTGCTCGACAGGGGCGCCACCTGCTACTGCTAGCAACAGTGTTCGGCGTCTGCGATGCCGTTGCCGTTTACGTTGATTTTCAGTTGAGCATGACACTCTACCGCCTCTTTTATGCGAATTGGTTTATCACTGCCCGAATCTTGGTTGATGGGTTTGCCTACACTTTCATCGGTGTGCTATTGGGTAGACGCTTGGGGTGGGGATTGTGGCGCGTCGCAGAATAATGTGTGAATGGCTATAGACCTAAGGGCCTGTTTGAACAATAGTAGCAATGCCGTTCTTGGTCATTTGAAGCGGGCTTTTTGCAAGTTATTGTTATCGCGTCCTATACACCTGTCGCCCCGCTGGGGCTTAGGTGCGTGGGTTTTTGGCGTTCCTATACACCTTTCGCCCCTCTGGGGCTTACAAAGGATGGTACGCAGTGCACACCCTACGATGTTGTGCGAGAAAGAAACCGATCAAGTGACCAAGTACGGAGCGATTAAGGGAGCGGATAGTGACCGCGATAGAAATCCCATAGAGTTCCTTTTCAAGAAAAAACTCGGTTTCAGGTCAAATGACTTTCCCAATACGCTTATGGAGGCATTATATGAAAAATGAAAGACTTCGATCGAAGATATCTCTTGCATTATTAATTTGCATTATAGTTCCAATCTACGCTACTCACGGGGCGGAGATTCAGCACGATGACATCACTTTCACTAGGCAAGGGGTCGTAATTGAGACCCGGACTGATCCGACGATGCGTATTCAGGCGCAAGTCCAATCTGACATGGGCTTAGTCCCAGTCAAAGTTCTGCCAATTGACGACGACCGCCTTTTTCTTCAATTTGCATGGCAACCTGCTACGTCCTATCAAATTCGCGTCGATTCTTTGAATCTTGAAGGTCATCATGTCTCACCGCTCAAGCCGAGCGCGTATCGGATCCGCATAATTGAGTTGGATTCGATGCTATCACTGTTAGCAAACCGCAAGCGCCCTGCGATTCCGTCTACTGTTGCTTTCTCTCCTGCTGGCAACCAACTTGCTATTGCAACGGACGCCGGCCATCTAACAATCGTAAACCCGCTAACGGGGGCGAAAAACTGGACTACGCGAATATCGGAGGGTTATGCGAAACATGCAACATTCAACCCAGACGGAACACGCTTCTACATAGGCGAACAATCCGCCGAAGGCTTGATATACGCCTACAATCTGACTGGTGATAAGCCTGCGCTGTTATGGAAATATCCGACCGCAGACGACATTGATACTTCCCAGCCCAAGGATTCGAATGATGTATATGGGTGGGTGCAGTATCCAGGAGCTTACCGTATCGCTGCGACACCTGACGATAATCTCCTCGTAGCCGCGAACCATTCGTGGACGAAAGATGGTAAGAACTTAAAGAAAGCGCAGTTCTACCGGTTCGATGGCACAACTGGTAAAGTGAAATGGAAATGGCCGAGCGATCGAGCAGTCCCAATGATTATCAAATGGTTTGACTACAGTCAAGACGGAAAGACTGTCGTCCTTGTCTGCGACAGCGGGATTACCCAAGGTTCGTCACGGTACAAACCGGGGACATTGTACGTTATTGAAGGAGAAACCGGGACAGACCGATGGAGCTATACGTTCGATCCACTGAGACCCTACTACAAGACGGTGACGTTCTGGCGAGGCGTGAGCGTCTCGCCAGATGGACGCTGGATTAACGTCTCGACCGATGATGGCAGAGCTTTCATTTTCGATGCGTCGACTTCAGACATGCGGTGGAAAGGTGACCTTACAACGCCTCTTGAAGTTAGCGGTGTACCTATCACCGCGACTGCGGGCACTATCGGTTCTACGGACGGAGTCGCCCTGTTTGTGACGGGAGATTCCTATATTCCATATCACCTTCAGAAAGGCGCTCAACAACCGTCATCCGCGCATCCAAACGGGATGACACTTTTCGCCTATACCTGGATGGGGGAGAAGAGTTGGGCGTGGAAGTTAGGGAATATGCCACAAGGCTTGCGCATAGACGATGCAGGACAATACGCGATTATTAGCTTGTCAAAATTTAGTCGCACGGCGGAGGAACAACTTCACGGCGTCTCCGTCTTTGATTTGCGCACCAAGGGGAGCGGTCTCTCGAAGTACCTCTATACCTATCGCACGGTGGGTCAACTTTCTTACGATACCATCGACATAAGCGCAGACGGCGGACTCATTGCCGTGATTGAAACGCCCATTGTGATGTCCGATGACACCGTGCGCGGAAAGAACCGCGTGCATATTTTCCAGTAACCCTTCATCTGCACACGTCATTCGTCTTTATCGAGTTGCGGCGTCCTTCTATCTTTCTGCCCTTACCCATTTGCCGCTACCCGTTCCCGGCAAGTCTTCTCCTGACCTTGTGGAGTCCTCATTTTCGAATCGTCGATTCTTTTTTACCGGCTTCCTCGCGGTGAAGGGTTGCCATGGTGGCATTTTCATTGACGGATGTTCCGGGCTTTGATAGACTGCGATCCCATCCACCATATTCACCGCGCGAGAATCCATAATACAAGGAGGCCACTAACCATGTCCGAACATCACGGCGAGACTCTCCACCTTTACGTCGGCACCTATACCACGGGCGAGAGCGAAGGCATTTACGTCTATCGCATGCACCCGCTCACCGGTGCCCTAGAATTTTGTAGTACTTCGGAAGCGGGCGAAAACCCCTCCTTTTTAGCTATCCATCCCCAACGCAGATACCTTTACGCTGTCAACGAAATCAGCGAATCTGATGGTAGGCCGGGCGGGGGCGTGAGTTCGTTTGCCATTGACCAAACAACCGGAGAGTTGACGTTCTTGAATCGGAAGTCCTCGGTAGGGGAGGGCCCATGTCACCTGGCAGTTGACAACACCGGAAAATTTGTTCTGGCGGCAAATTATGGGGGTGGCAGTGTTTGTATGCTTCCGATACAGGACGATGGGCGACTCGGAGAAGCAGCAGACTTTGTTCAGCACGAAGGTGCCAATACTGCTTCTAGTCGACAGTCGGCGCCGCACGCTCATTCTATTGTTACTGATCCCGCCAATTGTTACGTCTTTGCGCCGGATCTGGGACTGGACAAAATCATGATCTACAGGTTTGATTTGACTGCGGGAAAGTTAGTTCCAAACGCCCCGCCTTATGCAGCGGTTGAAGCCGGAGCGGGACCACGTCATTTCGATTTCCATCCCAATCCTAGATATGCCTATGTCATCAATGAACTCGATTCTACCATCACCGGGTTCACCTACGACGAAGCAAGCGGCACGCTGAATGAGATTCAAACGGTGCCTACGCTTCCCGACGATTTCCAAGGCACCAACTACACCGCCGATGTGCACGTCCACCCGTCTGGTAAATTCCTCTATGGTTCCAACCGAGGCCACGACAGCATTGCAATCTATGAGGTTGACGAGACTACAGGCAGACTCAGCTCGGCCGGTCATGAACCAACTCAGGGAGAAGCGCCACGTAATTTTGGGATTGACCCATCCGGAACGTTCTTACTCGCTGCCAATCAAGCTAGCAACACAATTGTCACATTCCGAATCAACCAACAGACGGGCGATCTTAACCCGACAGGGCAAATAACGGAGGTGCCAGCTCCTGTGTGCTTGAAATTTCTCACTTTACCCTAGCTTGGTATTCCCCATCGTAATTTCTGAATAGGTCCCAATTCTGATAGTCTTTACCCGTGAATTATGTAAAGTTACAACTAGGAGGAATGATCATGACAAGAGTATCTCAAAATCGCATAAGCGTCTTTCTTGCCGTAGGCTTCGCGGTCAGTCTACTGTTGGTTGAAATCGTCGATGGTGCGTCATTATATTGGACAGATGAACGCGGCATCCATCACAGCGACCTTGACGGCCAAAACCCCCGAACCATTGTCCCTATTCCAATTACTTCAATCGCGAGCATGGCGGTTGATGAAATCGACAACAAGATTTACTATGCCGATTCCCGCGGAAAGCGGATTCTTCGCAGCAATCTCGATGGTACAGAACTTGAAAACGTGATTACGTCCGGGTTGTGGGCACCTAGCAGTATCGTGGTGGACGGTAGTCGAAGAAAGGTTTATTGGATAGACCAATTTGAAATCTATCGGGCGAACCTAGATGGCACGGACATTGAGATGCTTCTTGAGTCGTGGGAGCCTTTCGACCTCGCCATTGACGAGGGAGCTGGGAAAATCTACTGGCTTTTCTACTATCCTAAAAATCCGCATACGCTAGGGCAAGCGAATCTTGACGGGACCGACAGCGAGCGTTTTTTGGATACAATTCAGGTGGCTAACCTAAACGGTATGAACCAAGAGACACTCGTTACAGTGGACAAAAGTGGTTGGTGGCACGATATAGATCTTGACAACACCAACCAGAAAATGTACTGGGTAAATCGGCACAAAGGGTTGATTCAGCGTGCAAACCTTGACGGATCAGACGTTGAGACAGTTGTTAGCGACCTCGCGGAGCCTAAATACATTGCTCTAGACCTTGTAACAAAGGGTGTCGTTGCGGTTGAACCAGAGGGTAAGGCGATTGTGTCTTGGGGAGACATTCGCCAAAACCGCTTACTTCAAAACTACCCCAATCCGTTCAACCCGGACACGTGGATTCCGTATCAATTAGCGGAGGCAGCAGAAGTCAAGATGAAAATCTATGATACTCATGGGCTGATGGTTCGGGCGTTAGCGATAGGGTATCAACCAGCCGGACTATATCAAAGCCGAAGTCGTGCGGCGTATTGGGATGGACGCAACAAACATGGCGAGTCGGTGGCGAGTGGCATCTATTTTTGCACGCTAACGACAGGCGATTTCGCCACCACGCAGAAAATGTCCCTCAGCAAATAGTATCACTTGCCCCTTATGGTTTGGAAGTTTGACTTAAGCACGTATCGGAAAAGAGAAACAACCTTATTCGATTAAATTTTCACCCTGTGTTTTGAAAGAGTTTAATTAGGAGGAATGATCATGACAAGGGTATCTCAAAATCGCATAAGCGTCTTTCTTGCCGTTGGCTTCACGGTCAGTCTACTGTTGGTTGAAATCGTCGATGGTGCGTCATTATATTGGACAGATGAACGCGGCATCCATCACAGCGACCTTGACGGCCAAAACCCCCGAACCATTGTCCCTATTCCAATTACTTCAATCGGGAGCATGGCGGTTGATGAAATCGACAACAAGATTTACTATGCCGATTTCTACGGAAAGCGGATTCTTCGCAGCAATCTTGATGGTACAGAACTTGAAAACGTGATTACGTCCGGGTTGTGGGCACCTAGCAATATCGTGGTGGACAGTAGTCGAAGAAAGGTTTATTGGCTAGACCAATTTGAAATCTATCGGGCGAACCTGGATGGCACGGACATTGAGATGCTCCTTGAGTCATATGAGCCTTTCGACCTCGCCATTGACGAGCAAGCTGGGAAAATCTACTGGCTTTTTTTCTACCCCAAAGGTCCCAATAGGCTAGGGCAAGCGAATCTCGACGGGACCGACATAAAAACGGTAATAGTTTGGGAACGTGCTTATGGACTCAGCTGTCCTTCTCCCAATACAACTGCAATTGACGCTGACGCACAAAAAATCTATTTCACGATTAACAGCTGTCCTTGGGAGAAGAGTACGATTCAGCGTGCCAATATGGACGGTACAGATATTGAAGTTGTGCTGGAACTCGAAAGAAACGATTTCTCCCGTGGTATTGCCGTTGACCCGAAAAGCGGCAAAGTATTCTGGTCGGAACCGAAAATGGGTACGTTATATCGGGCAAATCTCGACGGGAGCGATGTCGAAATCATTGTCCAACAAAACAGAGTCGGTGCTATGACGCTGCACCGGGGCAATGCAAAGGTTTATTGGGCGAACAGTTGGGAAGACATAACTGTGCACCGCGCGAATTTTGATGGCTCTGGGCACGAAGTGGTATGGCAAACGTCGCCGCGACAGTTCTTCGGCATAGACCTTGATAAAAGCAGGGGACATATTTATTGGGCGAGCGTCAATAGGTTGGGGTCTGAGAAGAGAGGAGAGATTCTTCGGGCGAATCTTGACGGAACCGCGGTAGAATCGCTCATCGCGAAAGGGATAGAACATCTGGCGGGAATCGCCGTTGATGAACGTGGTGAAAAAATCTATTGGGTGGACGCTTATTGGGCGACCAACAATAACAAGAAGATTTCACGAGCAAATCTTGACGGCAGCAATCCCGAAGACCTCGTGATTGACGGCATTGTCATGGGTAGAGACATTGAAGTCGACACAGAGTCAGGCAAGATATATTGGGTAAATCTACGCCAGGGCCTCCACCGCGCGAATCTGGATGGTACGGTTGTTGAGGTGTTAATCGGTAATCTGGTCGGCATTCGTGGTATCGGAATCGATCAAATCGGTGAAAAGATATATTGGACTCAGGACAAGGGTTTTGAGAATACGATTCAGGTGGCTAACCTAAACGGTATGAACCAAAAGACACTCGTTACAGTGGACAGAGGTGGTTGGTGGCACGATATAGATCTTGACAACACCAACCAGAAAATGTACTGGGTAGATCAGCCCAAAGGGTTGATTCAGCGTGCGAATCTTGACGGATCAGACGTTGAGATAGTTCTTAGCGACCTCGCAACGCCCAAATACATTGCTCTAGACCTCACGCCCGAAAGTGTTGTTGATGTAAATCAGGACGGGATTGTAAACATCCAGGATTTGGTGTTGGTTGCCTCGCAGTTTGGGCAGCTAGGACAAAACCGCGCCGACATCAACCACGACAGGGTTGTAAACATTCTCGATTTGGTTCTGGTTGCTGCAGCCTTCGAGAATGTGGTCGTCGCACCACCTGTGAAACCTCAGGTTCTTCAGACACTGGCGCCTGCAGACATCCAACAGTGGCTGGCAGACGCCAAGGCACTTGGGGAAACAGATCCGACAGTGAAAAGAGGGATTGCAATACTTGAGCAACTCTTGGCAGTGTTATCGGAGCGGCCAGCCATTCCCGAACAAACTTCACTGTTGCCAAACTACCCTAATCCGTTTAATCCGGAGACGTGGATTCCGTATCAGTTGGCGGAGGCAGCAGAGGTCACGATGAAAATTTATGATACTCATGGGCTGATGGTTCGGGAATTGGAGTTGGGATACCAACCTGCAGGAAAATACGACACCCGAAATCGTGCCGCGTATTGGGATGGCCGCAACGAGCAGGAGGAGCGTGTGGCGAGTGGCATCTATTTTTGCACGTTGAGAGCTGGCGATTTCGCCACCACGCAGAAAATGTCCCTCAGCAAATAGTATCACTTGCCCCTTATGGTTTGGAAGTTTGACTTAAGCACGTATCGGAAAAGAGAAACAACCTTATTCGATTAAATTTTCGCCCTGTGTTTTGAAAGAGTTTAATTGGGAGGAATGATCATGACAAGAGTATCTCAAAATCGCATAAGCGTCTTTCTTGCCGTTGGCTTCGCGGTCAGTCTACTGTTGGTTGAAATCGTCGATGGTGCGTCATTATATTGGACAGATGAACGCGGCGTTCATCACAGCGACCTTGACGGCCAAAACCCCCGAACCATTGTCCCTATTCCAATTACTTCAATCGGGAGCATGGCGATTGATGAAATCGACAACAAGATTTACTATGCCGATTTCTACGGAAAGCGGATTCTTCGCAGCAATCTTGATGGTACAGAACTTGAAAACGTGATTACGTCCGGGTTGTGGGCACCTACCAATATCGTGGTGGACGGTAGTCGAAGAAAGGTTTATTGGATAGACCAATTTGAAATCTATCGGGCGAACCTGGATGGCACGGACATTGAGATGCTCCTTGAGTCGTGGGAGCCTTCCGACCTCGCCATTGACGAGCAAGCTGGGAAAATCTACTGGCTTTTTTTCTACCCCAAAGGGCCCACTAGGCTAGGGCAAGCGAATCTCGACGGGACCGACATAAAAACGGTAATAGTTTGGGAACGTGCCCTAGGACTCAGCTGTCCTTCTCCCAATACAATTGCAATTGACGCTGACGCACAAAAAATCTATTTCACGATTAACAGCTGTCCTTGGGAGAAGAGTGCGATTCAGCGTGCCAATATGGACGGTACAGATATTGAAGTTGTGCTGGAACTCGAAAGAAACGATTTCTCCCGTGGTATTGCCGTTGACCCGAAAAGCGGCAAAGTATTCTGGTCGGAACCGAAAATGGGTACGTTATATCGGGCAAATCTCGACGGGAGCGATGTCGAAATCATTGTCCAACAAAACAGAGTCGGTGCGATGACGTTGCACCGGGGCAATGCAAAGGTTTATTGGGCGAACAGTTGGGAAGACATAACTGTGCACCGCGCGAATTTTGATGGCTCTGGGCACGAAGTGGTATGGAAAACGTCGCCGCGACAGTTCTTCGGCATAGACCTTGATAAAAGCAGGGGACATATTTATTGGGCGAGCGTCAATAGGTTGGGGTCTGAGAAGAGAGGAGAGATTCTTCGGGCGAATCTTGACGGAACGGCGGTAGAATCGATTATCGCGAAAGGGATAGAGCATCCGAAAGGCATCGCCGTTGATGAACTTGATGAAAAAATCTATTGTGTGGACGCTCAGAAGATTTCACGAGCAAATCTTGACGGCAGCAGTCCCGAAGACCTCGTCATTGATGGCATCGGTATGGCGCGAGACATTGAGGTGGACATCGAATCAGGCAAGATGTATTGGGTAGACGTGAACCGTGGCATCCATCGCGCGAACTTGGATGGTACGGTTGTTGAGGTATTAATCGGTAATCTGGACGACATTCATGGTATCGGAATTGATCAAATCGGCGAGAAGATATATTGGACTGACAGCGAGCGTTTTTTGGATACAATTCAGGTGGCTAACCTAAACGGTATGAACCAAAAGACACTCGTTACAGTGGACAGAGATGGTTGGTGGCACGATATAGATCTTGACAACACCAACCAGAAAATGTACTGGGTAAATCGGGATAAAGGGTTGATTCAGCGTGCAAACCTTGACGGATCAGACGTTGAGATAGTTCTTAGCGACCTCGCAACGCCCAAATACATTGCTCTAGACCTTGTAACAAAGGGTGTCGTTGCGGTTGAACCAGAGGGTAAGGCGATTGTGTCTTGGGGAGACATTCGCCAAAACCGCTTACTTCAAAACTACCCCAATCCGTTCAACCCGGAGACGTGGATTCCGTATCGGTTAGCGGAAGGAGCGGAAGTCACGATGAAAATCTATGACACTAATGGGGTGATGATTCGGGAGATGGAGTTGGGACACCAACGCGCAGGAGAATACGACACCCGAAATCGTGCGGCGTATTGGGACGGCCGCAACCAGCAAGGAGAGCCAGTGGTAAGTGGCATCTATTTTTGCACGTTGAGAGCTGGAGATTTTGCCGCGACGCGGAAAATGTTGATCAATAAATAGGAACTACGTCAGTCGTTAACTGGGGTGAAATGGTAAGCACAAAGGGTGGGCTTACAAGAACGCGCGTTTACCATCTCGCCTGCTTTAGGAATTCCAATGCCATCACTGTATGGCCTGCCGGATTCGGGTGGACGCCATCTTGGGTGGTCCACAGTCTCCCCGGCTGTGCTGTCACGGCGTGATGAAACGCTTCGCTTGTCTTAACTAGTCGTGCATTGAATTCGCCCCCTAGACGGTGGATGACTTCGTTATAAGCGTCCACAGGCACCGGCCGAGGTTCCGCAACATCCGTTGCGATGTAGAAGATTTCAAACATGAACAGTTCTGCGTCAAGCTCCTCCTTCACACGGGAAAGAATTCGTCGGTAGCACGCCTCCCACTTCGGCAAATACTCTTCCGTCCGCAGTCCGGCAGCTAGCTGTCGGCTGGCGTTGTTTATGCCGATCTTTACGGAAAGCCAATCCGGTTTCTCGGCGATCACGTCCGTGTCCCAGCGCTGCTCTAGCCCCTCAACAACATCGCCCCCAATACCTTTGTTGACATATTCGATTCGTCGTTCAGGGTACTTTGCCGTTATGAGTTCAACCACTCTGCTCACATAGCCATTTCCGAGCGGCGCGTGTTCATCGCGGCGACCGCAGTCCGTAATACTGTCACCGATAAACACCACTTTTTCACCAGATTGAAACACTAAATTGGTCATAGGGCCTCCAAGCGTGATGGTACAAACAATCTTTATAGCTACCGAATCTATCTAACTATTGCCGCGTCGGCCCGTCAGGCTTTCAGTGACTCTGGTGTAGCTCCCATCTTGTTCGACTCGATATACTGCGGCGTTATAACAGAGAGCTACGAGTGGTTCCTCTGTGTGATTAATCAGAGAATGTCCAGGTGGTGCGACCTGTATGGCCATCCCAGGTGTCTGCACGATGACCTCTTCACCGACCACGTGAACACCTTCACCTTTCAACATATACCATACGTCGTCCTTGTCCGCTTTGAGTTCGTGATTGTCACATGTCTGCATCGCTTCGATGCGTACGATTAGAATGGCGTGGCGCTGTACTAGGCCATTTTCTCTATCAAAGATAAGGTCAGTGGAACTCCCCTCAAAAACGCCGTGAACTATCTGTTGCCAGTGGCCCGTAGTGAGGTCATTCTCCCTGTAGTTGCTGATAAGGGCCGTGCTACTCTCTACCTCCGTCCCTTCCGGAACTAACTCCACCACGATGATCAGTTCTAGGGGGATGTCCCCGTCATTGACAAAGGTGTGCTCAACGCCGGGAGGCACGTAGATACCGTTGCCCTCCCGGATCGGATGTTCTTCATCATCGGTGACGAGAGTTCCTGTCCCATCAGCGACGAAGAAAATCTCCTGAATCCCCTTGTTGATCTGGCGCACCGAAGACACACCCGGCTCAAGGTACGCCCTGGCAAGGCTGTCAAAAACCCTGAGGACAGCCCCCTCGTTGCGGGGTGCTCCCGGGTCTTCCTTGGTAAAGATGACGCGCCGGATCATATTTCCATGAGTTAAGGAAGATGGGCAGTCCAACCAATGTCTAGCGGCATCCATGGTTTCATTACGAAAAAGTTCTTCGACAGGTCAGAATTGATAGAAGATTGACACGACACTAGAATTGCAAAAATCGCGGCGTCAGTAGAGTGCTATTGTCGGAATTGTTCCATGTAATTTGCTTCAGATGAGCCTATACCGCTCTCTTTTTGAGGCGTCGACGCTGTCCAAGGACCAGCCAAGAGTATGAGACTATCGGCCGGAAGATCCGGCAGCACAGCGAAACCCGAAATTACGGTAGGTCATACTTGGATGACACTCCTTACGAGTTGCGACGCGAAGATAGCACCTGTGGTTGTTCCACGTTCCTCCGCGCACGGAGCGAACTTCGCCCGTTTCGGGTCCCTTGGGATTCTTGACCGGCGAGCGGCTGTAATAGTCTTCATCATACCAATCCGCGCACCACTCCCACACATTACCCGCAACATCGTAAAGGCCATACCCGTTGGGAGCATAACTTCCCACCGGCATTGTACTGCCGAGTCCCAGATAGTTGGCATTCTCCCGTGAGAGTTCATCGCCCCACGGAAAACGTTTGCCGACAAGCCCACCTCTGGCGGCGTATTCCCACTCTGCTTCGGTGGCCAGCCTCTTGCCTGCCCAACTTGCGTAAGCGTTGGCATCAAACCAACTGACGAAAATCATCGGATGGTCATCGGTGAGTGAATACTTGACAACATTGTTCCACCTGTTTTCGTCGAAGTCATGGCTACTTTGCTCGACAAATTGCCGAAATTTGCCCACCGTGACCTGATGCACGTCCATGTAAAAGGCATCCAATTCTACGCTGTGAACCGTCAAGGCGTCAAAAATATCGTCAAGGTGGTCACCCATCTCGAAGCTGCCTGCCGGTATCAGCGCCATGCTATCCCTTGACATAAGTCCTCCTATATGAACAGAAGTATCAGCACTACTCTCTGGAGAGGTTCCGGACGCAGCGGAACCCGACGCAGTAGCTATTGGCAGTTGGGGAGTCGTGGTTGCGAGCTGCTACGCGGAGGGTCTGAGCATCATGGCGCCAAGAACCTCCCCGTGCCACTCGATAGTAGCCACCATCCGGACCTGTCGGGTTCTTCAGTGGTGATTGGCCATAATAGTCTTTATCGTACCAATCCGCGCACCATTCCCACACGTTTCCTGCCATATCATAGAGTCCGTAACCATTGGGGCTATAGCTCCCTACCTGTGAAGAACCACTCATTCCTGTATAACTTGCGTTTTCCAATGTGATTTCATTTCCCCACGGATAGCGTTGCCCAATAAGTCTTCCTCGGGCAGCGTATTCCCACTCCGCCTCGGTAGGCAAGCGTTTGCCCGCCCACGTAGCGTACGCGGCAGCGTCGCTCCAATTCACATAAACCATCGGGTGGTCATCAGAGGGTGAATATCTAGCGACATTTTTCCAGTTGTGGCGGCTGTAATTGTATCCATGCTCGTCAACGATTTTACGCGTGTAGTTGTACCCACTTTCTTCTACAAACTGCTTGAACTGCCCCACCGTAACCGGATGCGCATCCATAAAATAACTGTCCAATTCGACTGAATGAACCGGCAGAGCATCCGTTATATTGTCGAGATGGTCACCCATTTCAAAGCCACCGTCGGGTATCTGCACCATGTTATCCTGTGACACGGCTCCTCCTATTGAAGTCATGTGTGATGCGCTTCCGCGCGTTCTTCCTGATTGGGTGGCCAAGGTGCCAAACATGCTCCGCTCGGACGTGGCCCTCGGGGGCGCCATCTCAAGCTGTCATACGATTGATATGCCAGATTCAACCAGGGCGTCTCGATCCGTTTTTCCCCCTCGTAGCGCGATGTCAACGCGGCTTCTAATACGCCGCTGGCAAGCAAAGTGCGTTCCACAGGATATTGCGGCACACCCGTAAGGAACATCTCCTCAATATTAAGTCCTAAATAGCTGAAGTGCGCGTAAGGGAGCCCTGAAGGCCCTCCATGCCCCTGGGAGTATACCCCGCAGGATTGGATTTCACCGTCCACCCGTGCCGCGTACGCCAGTTGATTCACGTACCCTCTCAGCATCAAAATTGCACCCTTAAGCCCATCGCAGTATTCCACTACAAACAGCGCAGGCGTTGCACAGTTTTCCTCCATACTGCCCGCAGGTTTGTCGTCAATACAAGCGCAGGCGGCCTCAGCCAATTCACGAGAAAACACGCCGTCTTTCGCCGCCTGCCATACCCCATCACCTTCTAAACAAGTGACTGCCTTTACTCCCGTCTCTCCTCCCACGCGTCGTTCAACCATGCACTGAAGCACCTCAAGGGTGTGAAAGCCGTAGATATCCAAGCCGGAGAAACCGATGGCTATGGCCTCCTGTATCGGTGTCTCCGGTTTATGTTCAAGCCAAGGATCTCGCCAAGCCAGTGGCTGAGAAGAACCTGCCATGAATGGCGCCCCAAGGGTTTTGGCACGATCATACATCCACTCGGCATCGTGCCAGTTGTAGGATAGGTGCTTATCGTTGAATATCGGGGCAGACCGACCGCTGGTCGCCATTACTCCGCATATCTGTTCCATGAAATACTTGCGCGGGAAGAGATGTTGCTCCTTCTCGTTCCAAGCGTAGTCTCCGTGTTCACCGATGAGGAGAATCCCGTCAACTGCCAACTCATCTCCGCCGAGACACAATGCTTTGACAATGCTTGGATAGATAGGCACCCCATGTTCATCAGCGATTTGACGACCAATATCTTCGTCGGGGAACTGGTCAATGTACATGGAGGCTACGTCTACCCGCGGTGCGAAAAAGCCCTCATCTGTCGGGAAGCCTTTCAGGTACTTCGTCACGATCACGTCGGCGTGGGACAGCGCTTTGTACTCGGTAATTATGGCAGCTATTCTCTTACGCTCGGCCATTTCAACTATCCATCCACTTGATAATTATCCAAATCACGGCCAGTGCAACAATTGGTAACTTGAGATTGTTGGCGAATTCAGAACTGTATTAACCGTCGCAAATAGTAGCTTGCAAACTGCAACATGCAGATTCCTAATAGAACCTTCGATGCTTTCAACATATCCAAATTGGGAGCAATTGAAAATTTGAATTTTCCAATCCAACATTCCCAACTTCATTCGCCCGAATCAAGGATGTCAAGCAGGCTAGCCCGAAGTCGCCTAGTCGAAAATTGTACATTGACCCTTTCTGTCCGCCAAAGAAGATGTTTCATAGCGCCCGTTTCCGTAGGGGCGGGGTTTCCCCGCCCAATAGGGACTAAGTTAAGGGTTTTACGACGGAAACCCCCACCAATACTAGACGAACTCTCTTAAGTTCATCCGTATGACTCTTACTGTAGCGTCGCCTCTAAACCCATGAGTGTGGAATATAACAACTGTACTCTCTTCATGGGGATTGCGTGTTGCCTAGCGTCCTCAATCAAGGGACCGAGACACGCGCTGAATTCTGTCGTTTGGCCTTTTTGTATAGCCTGGAGAGCGGAGTTCGTTGATTGGCTACTCGCTAGGGGAGATGTCATCACCTTTTCAATCGCCTCATTAGCGTCTCCCCGACACCACGTTCTGATATGAAAGGGACCGAAATCGATTAAAGGAATTCCTTTCGCCGCAGCCAGTGCGCTCAATTCACGGACTATTCCGACGTATTCTGTGGCAAGCAGCCTGTTCGAAAAAACACCTGCATTATTCTGTCTTGAAAGAGCACCAAGCAGTCCGGCGGGTGTCCAACCAACCATCTTTGACCATGTGGCGGACACGATCTCATTGGAGGCCTCCGTACTGAGGCCTGCATGTTGAAAGATATCCACAATGTCGTTGATGCGCTCCGACGATTGGCCATCCAGTTCGCCAAATAGCGTTCCACCATCGTACGTCCACTTCACAATACCTGGAGCTGGACGTTCGCCAGCAACAACCGCCAATGCTCCGACGACTTGCTCCCGGCCGAAAACGCCAGCTAATATCTCGTCTTTTAGCACACTATTCTGTAGCGAGGCTGCAAACTCATGGACATGAATCTGCTCTGTCATCGCTAGCGCCGCTTGTGTATCCTGGGCTCTCACGGCGTAGATTAAGACATCACACTCCCGGATACTCTTCGCGTTGTCGGTTGCCTCAATCTGGACGGTGAATTCCTTAAGCCCCGTGAGACGGAGACCATTTTCCTGGATGGTATCGATATGCGTTCCAGGACGACCGACAATTGTTACCTCGCATTCACCCGTTCGTGCTAGGAGGGCGGCGACTGTGCCACCGAGACCACCCGGGCCAATAATCACCAGCTTTTTCATGATTAATCCAAGCTATGCTTTCGTTCTCGGAAGAACAGAGTTTCACGGATAGGCATTATAGCACGATTGCAAAAATTAGAACCCCCGCAGATTCACACCAGTGACAATACACTTCTTGCTACTTCTCCCTTGGCGAGCGCTTCAAAAGCGTCGTTTACCCCTTCAAGCGGGTAGGTTCGCGAAACCAACTCGTCCAGTTTCAATTTTCCAGCCCTGTATAAGCCAATCAACCGATGGAAGTCCACATGAGTCCTCGCCGATCCATAGTAACAACCGATAATTGACTTCTCGAGCATCAGCATACGCGCGTCCATTGCGAGTGGTGTGTTCTCAGGTGCATGCCCGACGAAAACTGTCACTCCACGCTTGCGTGTGCATTCGATACTTTGGAGAAACGGTTCACCCGTTAATCCGATCGCCTCGAACGCGTAATGCGCGCCTGGTCCACCACTAATCTCCTGTATGCGTTCAACGGGGTCTTCTCGTGAAGAATTGACGGTGTGGGTCGCGCCAAATTGTCGTGCCATTTCTAGCTTGTTGTCACGGACATCAACGGCAATAATCGGCTCCGCGCTCGCTAAGACGGCGCCTTGAATACAATTCAGTCCCACACCGCCGCACCCAAAAATTGCCACACTGCTTCCAGGCTCAACTTTGGCGGTATTGATGACCGCTCCGACTCCTGTCATGACACCGCAACCGATTAGTGCCGCTTGCGCGAATGGAAAGTCTTTATCGATTCGAACGATAGCATCTGCAGGAACTAGCGTAGAAGTGCTGAAGGTGCCCATTCCGACAAACTTATTCATTGTCTCGCCACTCTTAGTACGGGGCAATCCGAATTCGTAAGGCGGAAGATCGCACAGGTTGGGGAATCCTTTCTGGCACATTTCACAGTGACCGCATTGGCGCTTCCACGAAAGAATAACGTGATCGCCTTCATTGATACCGCTCACCTGCGATCCAACCTCTTCGACGACTCCTGCGCCTTCATGTCCAAGGATGAGTGGAACTGTGTGCTGGGGCCAATCACCTTTAACGACATGAAAATCCGAGTGGCAGACACCTGCCGCCCTCAATCCTACTCGTATCATATCGGGACCGGTTTGGGGTAACTCAAATTCTTCGATTTTCAGCGGCGTATTGACTTCATAGAGCACTGCACCTTTCATTAAACCCGCTCTCCTTCAGTTGGTTGATATTGTAACAATGATTTAAGAACAGAAAATGGAGCGTTAATGATACTTACGGTTCCTAATACACCACCATATCCGTTTGGATTATATCCGTTTGGATTATATCCGTTAACGTGTCAGCAGTTTCTGTTGTCGTCTACGGAAGTCAAGAATCGTCTCTGTCACTACTCCTCAACAGACGCACGGTCTAAGGTGCATAATCTTACCTTTGTTTTTCCTGAACCATCCCTCAAGCTGTGTGTGGTTCAAGAAACGACACTACTGGCAGGAACTCCATTCGCCATAATTTTGAAATTATCAATGACAACGTTATTACAATACTCCCGCGATTGCCCATGACTAATTACTATCGGCGTGCGCTAATCCGTGGTGCGGGAACCTGGCAGGGGTTCGAGGACTCTTGTATAGCTCCCGTCGGCTTCAACGCGATATACAGCGGCCGCGATATAAAAAGCCATGAGCGGTTCGTCCGTATGGTTGATAAGCGTGTGTCCGGGACTGCATGGAGCAACCTGTATCGCCATCCCAGGCTTATGTATGACGACCTCCTCGCCCACCACATGGACACCTTTCCCTTTCAACATGTACCATATTTCATCCTTATCGGTCGTATGTCCGTGGCTGTCGGAGGTCTGCATTGGATCCACCACCACGACAAGAACGGCATGACGTTGCACCATGCGATTCTTCCTATCGTGGATTAACTCATTTGGTGTTCCGGCAAAAACGGCGCGGTCAAGGAATTTCCAGTGTCCTATTCCCATTGGGTTTTCACGGTAGTTGCTTACGATGGCAGTCTTAGCCTCGACTTCTGCTCCCATCGGGACGGTCTCTACTACGATGAGTAGCTCCAAGGGCTTGTTCCCGTTGTTAATGACGGTGTGCTTGACATCCGGAGGCACGTAAATACCGTTCCCCGCCCGAATCGGACGTTCTCCATCGTCGGTGACGAGAGTTCCTTCACCATCAACGACAAAGAAGGTCTCCTGAATGCCGTCGTTGATATGTGGCACAGACGAGACGCCAGGTTCTAGGTACCCGCGTGCGAAACTCTCTATATTCCGCATTACCGCACCCTCTTTGCCCGGGGCTTCCGGGTCCTCTCTGGTGAATATGACGCGCTGAATCATATTTCCGTGAGTCAGTGAGGATGGGCAATCCAGCCAATGTCTTGCACACTTCATCGTCTCGCTCCTAGTTTTGGACAATATAGTATTGAGGTTGGATACGTACTGGTAACGGTCACAGAGCTATCGGCATTGCCCTCTTAGGCGCCATTCATGCACATTGACGTTCACCGCTACGAGTTTTTGGTCGGTAAACGCCAGAACTCTCTCCTTATGCAGGTTTGACCCTAATACCGGGAAGAGAATTTCCGGCACTGGATAACAGAAAGGCACGGAAAAGCTAGTCGGTTTCCGGTCGAGTAGAAGGCAATTAACCGCTGCGCACTCCCGGTAGCGGCTCGAGCACCCGGGTGTAACTGCCATCCTCTTCAACATTATAGACGGCGGCGGCAATATAAAACGTCATCAGGGGTTCCTCTGTATGGTTGATGAGTGAATGTCCGGGGTCGCACGGGGCAACCTGTATCGCCATGCCGGGTTTTTGTATGACTACCTCATCACCGACCACGTGAACGCCCTCTCCCTTCAACATGTACCATATCTCATCTTTGTCCGTAATATGTCCGTGATTGTCGGAGGTCTGCATGGGATCCATGAGAACAACAAGAATCGCGTGCCGTTGCACCATACGATTCTTCTTATCATGGATAAGTTCATACGGGGATCCCGAGAAAACATCGTGGACGATATGTTTCCAGTGCCCCATACCGAGAGGGCTCTCGCGGTAATTCTTGATATTTGCAGTTTTGCTCTCTACTTCCGCCCCGTCCGGGATCGATTCCACCACTATAAGGAATTCGAGGGGTATTTCCCCATCGTTAACGAAGGTGTGTTCAACGCCGGGCGGCACGTAAATGCCATCGCCATCGCGGACGGATCGTTCTTGTCCGTCGGCAAGCAGTGTTCCCGTCCCATCAATCACGAAGAACGTCTCCTGAATGCCCTCATTGATATGAGGCACCGACGAAACACCAGGCTCTAAATACGCCCTAGCGAAACTCTCTATATTCCGCATTACCGCGCCCTCTTTGCCCGGGTTTTCCGGGTCTTCTCTGGTAAATATGACGCGCTGAATCATATTCCCGTGAGTCAGCGAAGATGGGCAATCCAACCAATGTCGGGCACAATTCATAACTTAATTCCTCCCCGCATGGGATAACTTTATTGAGCAACGTAACAGCAGGCAAAAGAGGTTCAGTTGTCTGCCACTTTATGCCACACTACCTCGAATTTGTCTTTCGGTGCAAAGCCAAGTATCCGCTTCGCTTTGGCGTTAGAGAACTTTCCATGCGGTATATCGGTGGATATATAGAATACCTCATTCTTTGATGGAAGATCCTTCAAGTCAACCGCGAGACCCAAACGGCACGCTTCGGCTGCATCACGCAGCGAGATGACAAAAGGAGTTACATCTCTTCCAGGAAAGAAACGCGGATGCTCCGGATTCTTTAAGCCGCAAAACAGCAAGCACATCACATGGACATCGTGATTTTCCGTGAATACCTTGCATATCTCCTGACCTAAAGACTTACTCACTGAGTATGGATTGTCACCCCCAATTAAGTCCACGCCCGAGTGCGGAGGAATCTCCTCTGTCAACATGAAGTCGATGTTGTCGTAGGTTGGCCCGGTAAGTATGGCATGCGGGCCGGTGTTAATCACCCTCTTTATGTCATGTTCAACCGCCGCGCTCATCATGTGATAACACCCAAGTGTATTCACATCAAAAGCAATCTTTCGGTGTTCTCGCAGAACAGAGCAGTTGACGATTGCGTCCATTCCTTCCGCCGCACCCATCACCTGAGTCATGGAAGCCATGTCGACAAAACGATATTCGTGAGCTGTATCTTCCGGAGGTTTGATATCCGCGACCCTCAGTGTATGGTAAGGTTCAAGGGCTTTAACTACGAAAGGACCTAAATTACCAGTTCCTCCTAAAACCAATACATTCATCATCTATTCCCTAAAGCGATACTTCGGGTCGTAACCTATTGCACCCCTAGCCCTTCTCGCTGGTGGGTAGTCGGCATCGGGCGCATCGGCCTCAATATGAAAAACCGACCAATCGCGGTTTAGGCCGGGAATCTTTTCACCCAAAGCACATTCAAATGCGTGGACGAGGTCTCTGATTTCAATCCAGGCAGGGTCGTAGGGTTTGTCTCCAACATCATCGACTCGAACAACTTTCCCGAATCTCAGGCAAGTGATTTGAATCTGGGCTGTCCTCGCAAATTCTTTGCACGTAAACTCCCCCAAATGATTTCCCAATACATACGGGTCGGTAGATGGGAGCGGCCTCCAATTTTCATTGACGGTTAAGTCGTCATCGTACTTGTCGAACAGCTTGAGCGTGCTTGCGAAGACCGCTTTCTTAACCTTCTCCTTCACTGCTGCCCACAATAAATTGTAGGTGCATCTGGTTAGGAAGTCTATCGTAAAATTGTCTGAATCCAATGAATCATCCGAATAATCGGGCGGAAGTTCCGCGAGATGAATGATGCTATCCATTCCTCTCACCAACTCATTGGTTGTTTCATCGTGCCCCAAATCGCTCCTAACAAACTCATAATCGGTCTTGACATCTACAATGTCGGTCAAACGGATTTGATGATTTTCGCTCAGATGTGAGGCGAGTTCCTGTGCTAGATCGCCCGCGGCTCCAGTGATGAGGATATTCATAGGCTATCTCCTTGTCGCGATCCGACAATCCTGATGACTCACGACATTGCCACCCCGCCAGTTGTACAGTAGTGTGTGGTTATGATAGCTTTACCGACTCATGCTGTCAAGCGTTAAATCGGGCAAAGGGAGAGTCCTACCGTAGCTGCTTGACTCATCACGCATTGACCGTCCTGGTTCGGAGCCGCGAATCGCCAAGTTAGTGAGTTCAAATGGTTCTAATACTATTTCTCTATATTCGAAGTGCATTAATAGCGTCAATCAAGTCTTTCCAAGGCGGGGCAAGATGCTCCGCCTACCGGGCTTGGTTTGAAGGGCAACAGTTGGTATGGGGCGCGTCATGATAGTATAATTGAAAAACACTATACGCACTATTATTCAAGCGAAATGGTATAATGCGTCGGCCCTACTGTTTTAGAATCGGAAAAAGAAATCCTCGGCGGTTTTCCGAAGAATCTGCTCTTTATCAGCAGCGGAGAGAAAATCCAGACGATCGCGAATTAATCCGATACTATCTTCGTACCTATGATCGACTACCTGGAATGGGCAATCACTCGCCCACATCAAGCGTTCGGGGCCGAAAGCGTCATAAACGCGGTGAATGAGGGGCACGAGATCGGAGTACGGCGGCGCTTTTCTACCGAGTGCATAAAAAGCTGAAACCTTCACCATCACGTTAGTATGTTTAGCCATAGCGCACAAGCTGTCGATGTGAGCATCATCTACCGGTTGTGCCGCGCCGATTCGACTGAGATGATCGATGATGACAGGTGTATCAGGGAATTGCGAACAGCGCTTATCCAGAGATGACATCACCACCGGATTGATTAGAGGACAGATGGCGAGATTATGTCTAGCACCTGCAGCGAACATCTGCTTGATACCGCTTCCATTTAGCGCGTGTTCGTCCCTTACGTACAGCCGAAATCCGCGAACTCCCCGGTCCGCGAGCCGTCGCATGTCTTCATCGGGGCGGGCACCGTTCCAGTCAACGATGGCGATTCCTGAAAATACGTCCGGCTGCTTTTCCATCACATCGAGCATGTACGAGTTATCAAAGCCGTAGTAACTCATTTGGATGAGCACAATTCGATTGACGCCCGATGGTTGAGCATGTGCGAGAATGTCTTCAGGGTAGAAAGTCTCGGGCTGCATGTCGCTTTTCGTATAGGATTCGGCGAGCGGGTAAGCATCTAGGTCGTCAGTCCATACGTGAACATGTGCGTCGATGTATTCCATCTCGATTTTCAGCTCCTTAAACAAGCAATGGCACAATCATTTTTCGATTTGTACAATGCGTTACAAAATCCTTCAAACAAGGGGAGCAAGAATAAGGCATGAGGACTGAGGATGCCTTATGCACAAGGCGTCATTTGATATAAAACGAAATTCTGTACGCTTTCTCGGATGACCGACGGCCGAAAAACCTTGAGTTTTGTGAGGTTATATCGCGTTCGGATATCTTCAGGATAAACTTGACCCGAAATAATCAGAATGTCCTCAGATTTCTCGTTACAGAACCGCCGAATCTCTTGTAACACGTCCTCAGTTGCCAAGTATGCAGTGCTGGCGAAGTTTCGATCCCAAGAAATGAAGGAACCAAACTGCCTAGGCCGGGGATAGTAAAATCGATCCGTCTCCAAATATCCAAGGATTTCCAACGTCACATCACTGCGAACCTCCGGTGCGATAATCATCTTATCAAGCTCTTCTTCCTTGATAAATCGAGCCACCGCCTTACCCTCTGAAAACGGGTGCTTGTAATCCAAGCTAGCTGCTGCGACGCCACCTACCAGATGGATGGTCAGGAGCAGTATCAACACCCAGTTTAGGCTTCTGCTTGCTGAAAGGCTTAGCTGATTAAGGCATCTCCAGAATTGTCCGCGCCCTCTCCTTTTGAGTGCCGTGTCGTCGCAGTAACGAGATATCCAAATGGCGGCAAGAAAAAGTATGAATAGGTAGCCCCAATGCCGTATGAATCCAAAATAGGATGCAAAGAAAGCCAGTAAACCGAGAGTCCCAATCAGATACATCACGAGTGCCGCCGGCTTTCTAGATAGCACAATCACGGCAAAAAGCAGGATCAAAATCGCCAAAACGAACTTCACCGCATAAGCGCCGGGAATTCTGTCAAGAAGGTACGTGTTCCAAAATTGTAAGGTGACCTCGGGTATTGGGAAAAACGCTTTCGGGAGAATGGTCACGGCATCTTGAAATCTTTGCCAGTCGACAATGCCTCTTGTCAAGTCATTCCACTCAAAGCGACCAACTGCAGACGGTTTTAACTGGATAATCGACGTGAAAATCCCAAACAGGATCAGCGAAAAACCCACCCGAATGTCCCTGTTACGCGGCCGGTTAGAGGTAAAAATCAGTTCCCAAGACAGGCCGACCGCAATGGCGATGACAATGATTAAGGCGACGACATTGGTGTGGGCTAACAATAGAAGAATGAAGCCGAGCAGTGGAAATCTGGTTTTCCACCCTTTGAATAGGCAACAGAAAGTGAAAAGCAGAAACACTCCTATCGCATAATTCCGGCAAATTATGGCGTATTCATAGAAAACTAGATATCCAAATGGGAAAAGAGCTTTGTGTAATCTCGTGAATGGCGCAAACCTCACAAAAAGGTAGACACTGGCACAAGCGATGATGAGGTGAAACGGTTGCATGATGACAGGTGACCGAGTGACTTGCTTGAGGCAATAAAGACAAAGATGCCACAGTCCCGGATGACCATCGCCTCTGTTCAGGTGGTACAAGACTTCGATAGGCGAGAAGCTATCTCTAGCAATCAACCACGCTTGAATCTCATCCCGCCACATCTCATGATGCCATGCGATAAACCCGCCGAGAAGGAGAAAGATTGCCGAAAGCGTAGTCGCGTACGCGTTGTCAGAAAGCTGAAATCTACTCTTTTCTGTAGGGACGTTTTCAGGATGATTCACTGTGTCACGTGTCACCAAAGTTCCTGTTTGACCTGTTGCGGCGTTGTGAGTATGTTCTTCGAGGTTAATGTTTGCGGTCTACCGACGGCCGAACCATTAGATGAATTGTAGGAGCAAACATAACTTCAGCTAACCCAAGTGTCCCTTGGAAACTGCCCAAGCCTGAAGTGGAAAACTCACCTCCACGTCTGCGTTATCGGCTAGGAACTTGGCAAAGGGGCGCTGTTTAACTGCGCCTAGAGTGCAACAACCTGGCCGGTGCGAACCGATTCATCTGCAGCGAGGACGATGCGGAGACTGTTAACGGCATCACTCAAATGATCTGTTAAGTCCATGTCTTCACGGATTGCCTTTAGGAAGAAAGCCTGTTCGCGATCACAAAGCCCTTGGTGGTCAGGTTCGTCCGTCGTGTCGATGATTTCGTCTCCCCTGATAGGATTGCCACTTTCATCAAGCGCAGCATGATGCACGAGGATACGGTTGGTTTTTGTATGTGAATCAATGTCAGACGAATCGGCACCATCCCCATCCGCTTTTACGATGCTGGCGCAACCCTTGGGGCCTGAAACATCTTTAACAAAAAACGCTTCCTCGCTGATCATGGGCCCCCAGGCAGCCTCGTACCACCCGACAGATCCATCGTCGAATATAACTTGAAGCTGGCCATAGTTGTACATGTCGGGTTTAACTTCGTCGGTCAGTCGAGCACCGATGGCGTGTACTTTCACCGGTTGCGCTCCGGTCATTTGGCACATGACATCAACGTAATGCACGCCGCAGTCTACGATGGGTGAGAAACTATCCATTAAGCGCTTGTGCCACTTCCACTCTTCCCCTGTACTTTGCTGATTGAGGTTCATGCGCATGACAAGCGGTTTGCCAAGTGTTTGTGCCTTCTCTATGAATAGCGTCCACGAAGGATGCTGTCTCAGAATATATCCCACTACCACTTTTTTGCCCAAAGTCAACGCCGCCTGATTCACCGATTCAGCCTGTTCGACGGTTAGTGCGATGGGTTTCTCGACGAAGACATGGGCTCCCGACTCCAAGGATTTCAGTGCAAATTCTGCGTGCGTGTCTGGGAGCGTACTAACCGAGACTGCATCGGGCTTGGTGGCATCCAGCGCCGTATAGAAGTTGTCGAATTGTTCTAGTCCGCCTAATTCGGCGGACAACTCACCGCGCGTTTCCGGTCCACGACTGACCACACCGACTATCTCAAATCCATCCAGTGTATGATATGCCCGAGCGTGCGATGCTCCCATGTTCCCACATCCCACCACAAGCACGCGTATTGTATCGCTCATAAGATATCTCCCTAGCATATTTGATGTTGAACAAATTGATTATTCCGGCTCTCAGTTCAATCTTTCACTAAAGTGCTAAACGCGCGTCTTTTTTGGGCGCGCCAATTAGCGCGATTTGAGCCCACTACAATCAAAGCGGCGGATTCATCGCACATTTGCCGTCGCTGCGTTCTTCTGCCCACGCCTTCAACGGGACATCGTCCCAATCTCTTGGAATCCAGTATTGCGATGATGGGTGAAAATCAGGTTCGTCGCCCAGCGGATTCTTGCCAGTGCTCAATGCACCCAGCAACTGACGGCGGATTGGTGTGCTGTTGGCAATTAAGTCGGGCTGCTGCTGGATGTAGTCAGCAGGACGGAGCCACCGGTAGTGATAGCCAACGTGCATTATCTTGCGTATTCTGTTCGACAAGTTTGGGCCGACGCAGTGCCATGTAGCAGTACGCCAAAGCACGGCGGCACCCGGCGACAGCTTGAGTTCGATAGCATTACCGGCATCCACCACCCGATCCATGTCACGCAATTCCTGCGGCGCACGCTTGTGACTTCCTGGCACCATCCACAGGTTGCCGCAATTGGATTCGCTGAGATCCGAAAGCACATAGAACACTTTGACCTCCATGAATGGAAGCCGTCCGTCAAGCGAAGGCGCTTCGAACAGGTAGTCGCCTGCCAAGTCTGGATGCCAGAGAACGTTTCGATAACCTTTTTCATGGTCGGCACCATTCCCCTTGCCCACATCCCCAGCCTTCAGGTCTAGCGGGTATGGCGGACGGTAGTCCAGATGCGTAGTTCGTATCTGAATGTTCCATCCGATTGCATCAACGACTAACGGTAACATTCTCGGATGATCGATTAGGTCAAGAAACGTTGCGTGCTGGGCGAGTACATTACGTATAGCGAACGGCTCATCGGGCTTTAGGCCTCTTGTCTCTTGGATTCTCGAAGTCACGTCGTCTACCGCCAACAGCAGCCTCTCTAATTCATCCTGGGTCAGAAAGTTCTCAAAAATAATGAATCCCTTCTCCTCAAAGTCTTTCTCCTGCTGTCCAGTCATTGCTATCGACATAGCTTTCTCCCTTGGGTGTTCGGCGTGAGTCCTAAATCGGTTATGATTTTGGGGAATACTAGATGAAGTTGTAGGGAATAACGAGGGATCGCTTGATTGTTATTCTCTGCAACCTACTATAACATAATATGATCTCAGAAAATTACCATTTCTGCAACATTAAGGTAGCTTCTCAGGATTGGTTTTATAATATGCAACGAAGCTGTTGATTGACTCATTGGTCTATGGTATTCTGTTTAAGACACTTGGGTCAATGCAAGAAATCATAACGGTGGGTATTTTTTCGTCACGTTTTTCAGATTGGATGGTCTTGATACTGTCATGACTTTTCAGCAGACGCGGAAAACAACGGATCCCCAAACCTATTCCTCATTTTACGGAGTTTAAGAATATGGGTCGATTAAGAGACAAAGTAGCCATTGCCACGGCAGCGGCACAAGGTATTGGCCGGGCAACTGTAAAACGATTTGCTCAAGAAGGCGCAACCGTTTATGCCTGCGACATACAAGAAGACAAAATCACGCAACTCAGAGAGGAGGTTGGTGATTCGGTTATTCCTGTAAACCTTGATGTAACCGATACAGCGGCCGTTCAGTCGTTTGCAGCCCGCGTCGAGAATGAGCAGAAGACCATTGATGTACTTTTCAATTGTGTGGCATACGTTCCCGAAGGGACAATTCATGAGTGCGATGATGAACAGTGGCATAGGGCAGTTGAGGTTAACACAAAGTCTGTACACAATATGTGCAGAGCATTTATCCCAAGAATGGATGCCAAGAATCCGGAAGGGGATAAATGTATCGTCAACATGGCATCCGTTGCTTCGTGCGTGCTTGCTACCGCGAATCGATATTTGTATATGATAACCAAAGGCGCGGTTGTCGCCCTGACCAAATCACTTGCGCACGATCATGTCCAGCTCGGTTTTCGGATCAATTGCGTTTGCCCGGGAACCGTAAACACCGAATCTTGGCGCAATGAACGAGCAACCACGACTGA
Source organism: Candidatus Poribacteria bacterium (assembly GCA_965197465.1). Classification (GTDB taxonomy): domain Bacteria; phylum Poribacteria; class WGA-4E; order WGA-4E; family JAJDTR01; genus JAJDTR01. The sequence goes on from OZ240209.1 coordinate 764,217, forward strand.
ACTACGCAAGGCATTTGAGGCCCGGCAGGCAATGGGGCGCGTAGCCACACCAGAAGAAATCGCTGATTTGGTACTATACATTGCGGCTGAGGCGACGTACACAACAGGAGAAGAATTCATCATTGATGGCGGCTGGCGAAACTGTGCAGGTGGAATTGGCAAAGCGAGCCATGACGATCTCCATCGGTACCTTTGACTACCTGCATAGCGCTAAAGCCTATTCAGGACGTTCTCGCCTCCATTACACAAATTGGCGTTCTTTTTGACCGAACGCTACTCCTTTGCCTCGAACGATATCTTCTCGCTGCCATGTGTGAATCACGTTTCCAATCTGGTTGTTCTCGCCGAACATGTCTTGTGCGTCCTCACCCGTGAACCAGCCGCACCGAGTATTACCCTTGGTTGGTGCATCAAAGGATCCGTTCTCATCCAAGTAACCGTAGACACGGCATAAACCGTCCTGTTGTTCAAAGTCTGTGATGTAGGACATCCACGGAATACCTACGCCGAGTTGCTGTTGGGTGAGCGTCTGCATGGAGGCAATCCGAGAGCCAACGTCCCAACCAATTAGGTCGTCCTCCTCCCAACTCTCTCCACCCGGCAACTGCCACGCCTGAGTCTCATGATCATAGAGGAGGAGAAAAGCCGATTCTTGGGGCGACACACGCTCAACAAGGAGGCGCGTCGTCATCAAGAGGGCGTCGGAATGAAGGGCTATCAGGCGTTTGCCGGCGTCACTCAAGGAACAATGTGCAGTTTGATTGTACCGGTAATGGCCGGCGGCAGGCGGGGCATTGACAGCACAATATTTGTTGAAGATACCGCTGCGGTACTTGCCCCCGGTGCCACCCGGCGCCCAATGCCACGTATACATGTTCAGGAGCAGCAGATCACCGGCTTTTAACTCAGGATCGACAAACTCCGGTAATTGGCTCTTATCTGGAGGTGTTACGTCCAGTATCTTGGCGTTGGGGTCGATAACCTGATGCAACTCATGAGATTTGGGAGAAACCAGGAGCGGTCCGTGCTCGGCGTCGAAATCAGTCAGAGGAACGATCGCAAACAACCAATTCATGGATGAGCCAACCGGTCGCCAACGTTTGTAGTCGTTATGCGGATCAGATCCCTTGTCGCCGGGGGTACGCATGTAGGCGACGAAGGCGGTCAGGTGCGCTCGCTCGCCTAGTAAGCTTTCAACGCAGTCAACAATTGTGGGGTGTTCGGCAATCGGCGCCAATCCGGTGTGGGCGCTTATGGTGTTGCCGCTAACCGTGTATTTGCCGGGCGCCGGATATTTGAGTGACGGCGCGTAGGCGTTACATTCGGCTTGTTCCTCGACAATTCTACGCAGTGGTACTGTTTCGTCTGGAGACAAGACGTTCCGAACGACAAGAAACCCGTTCTCTTGATAATCGGCTAACTGTTCGTCGCTAAGAATGTTGCTATTAGTCATCGTTTTAACTCCTCGATTTTACATAAGGACCTACGCAGAGAACCTAGTGGAGAACCCGAAACCGAGATTCTTCTTGAGAGCTCAGTTTCTTTAGGTGTATTTCCTAAGACTTACACATTCATACGGCGATTGGGGGTTCATTGTGTTTTGGGTTCGTAGTAGGGCAATTCATTGCGCTCTAGACGGGTGCTATATTATAGCCCTACAGGTTTAAGTGGTATTGCTTCCATACGCAATTATTCCTGCCCAATGATGCTGGTACTGTAGGGAATAACGATCGTTGAGGGGATTTCATCTGCGATTTGATGATAACAGGTCCCTGCGAAAACCACGCAGCATAAAACAGTTGGCAAATACCATCGGTTTCGCTCTTTGCGTAAGTCCTATTGTCAAGAAGTTTATCGGACTTTCTGCCTTGCCTCCATTCCTGCCCAAATGAAGAAGACAGCACACGCGTTGAGGCACCACAACGCCTATTTTCCCGGATATGATCTGTTTTCTAGCTCTGCAATGAATTTTTCCGCCGAGATTGCCGCGGCGGCTCCGGCGCCGCCTGCCGTTATCGCTTGACGAAAGATATGGTCATGAACATCGCCAGCAGCAAAGACCCCCGGAATATTCGTGCATTGGAGCTTGTCTACGACGATGTAATCTTGGTCATCAAATTCGATAGTTCCTTTGAACAGCTCAGTGTTCGGAATATGCCCGATGAAGATAAACACGCCATCAATAGGGAAAACCTGTTTCTCATCAGTCTCAACGTTCCTGAGCAATGCGCCATTGACCTTGTCACCATCGCCCTGAATTTCTTCGACTACTGTGTTCCAGATAAACTTGATCTTGTCGTTCTTGAAGGCCCGCTCCTGCATAATTTGGCTAGCCCGAAGCTGATCGCGGCGATGCGCAATGTAGACCTCGGAGGCGTATTTCGTCAAGAATATGCCCTCTTCAATAGCGGCATCACCACCACCGACGACGATTAGTCGCTGATTTTGGAAGAAAAATCCGTCGCATGTCGCACAATAGGATACACCACGTCCTCCAAATTCTTCTTCGCCTGGAACTTCAAGCTTGCGCGGAGAGGCGCCGGTGCAGATGATAACCGCCTTGGCGAAGTATTCCTTGTCATAAGTTTTAACGTAGAAAGGATGCTGATTGAAGTCAACCTCTGTGACCATGTCGAATCGCACCTCTGTACCGAAACGTTCGGCTTGCTGCTGTAACCCCTGAATGAATTCCGTAGCTTCGGTTCCGAAGAAACCGGGGTAGTTTTCAAGATCTAGCGTTAAAGAGAGTTGGCCCCCGAGCGCATCTCCAGTTATCAGCAGTGGTTCAAGCATCGCACGAGAAGCGTAAACCCCCGCAGCGAAACCTGCCGTTCCACCACCGATGATGATAACATTCTGCTCCTCCATAGTATCTCTGTCGTTTCTCTCTGTTGCCGTCATTCCGGTTTCTCCTTCAAGTTGCAGCATTTTCTCTAATTGATCTGATTGGACGAATTCCGCCAAGTCGTCATCATCTCCAATGTATTGGTCGTTAATGAAAATTTGTGGTACATCACGGCGTCCCGTCAAGGCTTCGATCTCATCCCGCATCGTGGGGTTGCCGTGGATATTAATTTCCTCAAATTCAATTCCTTGATTCTCAAGAATCCGTTTTGCGCGGTCACACCAAGGACAAAAATCGGTCGTGTAGATTTTGAGTTGTGGCATGGAATTTGTTATGATGTTTCACCACCGAGTTTGCTTACATCTTCAGTGGTTAATCGATTGTCATAGGGTATGTAAAACGTAGTATTCAACCTAAATGCCCGCCTATTTTGTCTCACAGTTGGTATTCTGCACGTTATCGCCATAATTTAGTCTTGATTCGGGAGGCACCATACGCGGGATGTCGTGGACAATCGGATAATCTAGCTTGCAGGAGTCACATCGAACCCGATCTACTTCCCAACCGATCTCGCCTTTACAAAGCGGACAAGCGAGGACATCCTTCAGTGTTTTTGCTGAACTTCGACGCCCCTTCACGAAAACAGATTTTGCCTTGGAGGCTAGGTTTCTCGGCACACGGCTCTTCACGATTGGCGCCCATCGCTTCCAGAATGGGGTATGATTGACTTCACCCAGCATACCTGCAATTGTCTTTCGTGACGCCAAGTCGAGAGTGGAGGCTTCTGGCGGAAGGATCTCGTAGTCAATTTTGCCTACCCATTCATACTGCACAAGGAAGAGCTTATGATGGGTAACATGAAAGCGTGCGAAATTCTTGTCATGTGCTGCTAAGGCGTGAAAAAGCTGGCCAAACTGGCTTTCGACCGTTTTTTTCTGAATAATTAATCGGTTATCGACCTGATTAACCATCCAGTTGTGGTACGGCCAACCGTAGAGTCGTTCGGCAATCTCAGAAGGCGTTTCGATATAGCCGGCAGAAGCGACGCGTGTCAACTCACAAATGAGTGACTCCGGATTCTCGACGTGCTCCAAAATGTGCGAGCAGATAACGTAGCCAAATGACGCGTCTGCAAACGGCAGATACTGCCCGTCTGCCTCGACAAGTGGGCGATCTGTGATGATGTTTCCGCCTCGTTGCAGGTTGTCATCAATGAATTTATCACACAGGATGTCGGACCGAGTCTTCGGATTGTGCCCGCTCCCTATTTCGAGGACGAAATCGTCAGGTCGAATGTTCATCGCTCCACAACCATGCTAATGTAGAGGCTAAACCGTGGCAGACAGGTCGCCATAATCTTGCCCTTGGTTCCAACGCCGACACAGCGTTTCACGATTCGCAGACCGAAATGTCGGAAACACTTCTCAAGGTCGATCGGATTTGCATAGTAGGCGCTGTCACCATCTCCACCGACAATCTGATTTTCTAGGTCGGGTTCACGGTAGAGAAATTGTGGGCAGGGCGATAGCCGTTTCTTCAAGTAGAATCCACAATTCTTCACGCTAGTTGCAAGCGCCTGGCGTTTTGTTTCTCCCCATATTGGTCTTCCAGGTTTCCCACGAATTAACTGCAATAGATCGATCAGTGGCATCAGAGGAGAGCACAAGTTGGGGCCACAAACAATAATTCGTCCCCCTTTTCGAGTCACACGAATCATCTCCGAAAGCGCTGTTTCAACGTCGGGTAGATGCTCAACTAACTCGTTTGAGCAGACAACGTCAAAGCTTGCATCTTGAAACGGGAGCTCTAGCACATCGCAGACACGATATTCCAAGCTGTGCTCGTCAGGTTTAGTTCCTGTCGTTTCCCATCGTGCCGCGTCTTCAAGGAATAGCGCGGAGATGTCTGTCCCGATTACATCGTGCCCTGCCCGATTGAGTAGCATCGCCGCGATACCGTTGCCGCAACCTAGCTCTAAGATTCGGGAGTTCGGCGGCGTATTGCGATCTACCAGTTCCACAAAGGGTTGATGATAGGTTTCGTCATGCTCTGCAAGAAGTCCTTTGTAGATCTCCGACGTTTCATAGAACTGTCGCATGCGCTGCCGGAGCGGCTTTTCCGACGCATGCGTTGAAGTTTCTGGCTGACAGACAGTGTTCATCGTTTGAGGTTGATAAGGATTTCTGTAACTGTTTAGTCCATTGATTTCTATGGCAAATGTCAATTCACAAAACTTTGAATTGACTAGAAAGCGGTTAGGTTGGTGCGGTTGTCTCAACAGTCAGAACCCCGGCATCGAGTCCTTGATGATAGCGTCGGATAATTTCCAAGCCGACCTCCACGAAATCCTTGTTCTGTTGTTTGCAGGTTTGAATCACACTGGTAATGATACCTAATGCTTCAGAGCCCTTGGGTGAACGATTGCCGCCCGATATTTTGCGAGTGACCACCGCAGGTCGTATGGCGCGTTCGGCGCGATTGTTATCGGCGGCGACCTGCATGTGTGACAGAAAGGTGAATAACGAATCGCTGTGTTTGGCGCCGCGAGTCATTACAAAGAGACCTTGCTGTTTCAACTGTTGAACATCGCGTTTGATTGTTGCGGGGCTGGTAGTTATACCATTTCGCTTGAATAACAGTGCATAGAGTAGGACAATTATTTCGTTAGGACTTACACGGTTACGCGGTGTGGCACCCGGTAGGAGCGATCTCCGAATCGCGACTTCAATTCACGTCATTTGTCAGTTATACACTGTCATTTTAGAGAAATGGTAGTTAATAGCACCGCTAAATCTTCATAGCTGAGCAAAGCATCTTGGTCATAGGCTTGTTTGGTCAATCGTAGAATTCGATGGCGTCTGAGCCCTGCAAGTCCATTACCGGCTAATACCTCAAGGACAGCGTGCACGTCATTGAGAGTGAGTCGGCATGAGACCTTTTTGGCTAAGGCAATGTGTTTACCTGCCGGTTCGTCGGCTGCTACGGCTTCATAGCAGATTTGGCCTGATGAGAGCTTGATTTCGGCGTGTTCGGCAAAGTAGGACGAAATCTGTTTATAGTAGGCTTCGGCAATAATGGGCATCAGATTGAAATCTGACGCAATCTTCTGAATAATTGCTGTCCTTGCCGTCTTTGATTCCAGACGATTGATGCCGTAGGGTGAATTGATTTGCGGCTTCATAACGACCTCCATGAGTTGATTGTAATTGATGGGAATACCATCCGCTTTTAGTTTAGCTCATGGGGTCATTTGATACAAACTATAAAAACTCGGGTTCTCCTGCCAATTTGTGCACCTACTTGACGATTACCATCTGCCGTAACGCAGAATAGTCCGCAGCCCGGAGTTGATAAAAATAGACACCGCTTGCCACCGATTCTCCGCTTTCGTTTCGACCATCCCAATAGGCTGCCTTTGCCCGATCTGTGTAATACCCCGCAGGTTGATGCCCTAAATCCAACCGACGCACCAACACGCCTTTTGTATCGTAAATGGTGACTTGGACATCGGCGGCGTGGGCGAGGTGATACGGTATCCACGTCTCCGGATTGAACGGGTTGGGGTAGTTCGGCAGCAATACTGTCTCTTTCGGAGTCAACGCTATAAGGAGTCGTTCGAGGAAAAGAATCCCCCTTTTTGACTGTGCATCTGTCAAATCTAAGTTCTGTGCCTCGGTGAGCCAACGCTCGACATCGGTGGCGGTCAGTGGCGCAAAGATCCCTGGGGGCAAGGCAGGCGCAGCTGCCGCCTGACCGAGTGCACCGGCAACGAGCACCAAATCTAGGATGTTCACAATACCATCCCCATTGACATCGGCATCATTCTGTCCCGTCTGCCCCAACTGTCCGGCAACGAGCACCAAATCCAGGATGTTCACCACCCCGTCCTGATTCACATCTCCTGTAACCTGCGGGGGTTCGACCACTTGCCCGTTTTCAACCTCTGGACGGAGACCGGCAGCCGCACTGTCAGAGAGAACCACATCAGCTAAACTCACACTCGACGCCTTGACTGCGACAACTTCAAAACTAACGGTTGCAAGTGTGCCGTCGCCGCGGCTTTCTCCTGCTAGTGACGTGGCTGCCAATGTGACTCTGTTCCCCGATACAACCGGTGTTACAACGAACGCACCGGCGGGGAGGAAGTCTCCATTGGCACTCTCCACATAGCGAAGTGCAGAGCTATCAAACTCCACAGTCGCCTGATAGCCTGCGACTTTCTCTCCACCAGCGATGTTGATTGAGAGTGTCAACGGTTCTCCGATGGCGGGTGAGGGCACCGAGGCGGGTGAAACACTCACTGTGGCGTTTACATCCGCGGATGGGATGAGCTCCCACAGGAGGACCGTGCCGTCGTCACTCCCACTCGCGAGAGTCCCTCCATCGGGACTGAATGAAATGCTTCTAACCCAATCCGTATGCCCGGTGAGGGTGCGTAGATGGGCGCCCGTTGCCGCGTCCCATAGACGGATAGTTCTGTCCCCACTCCCACTTGCGAGAGTCCCTCCATCGGGACTGAATGATACGCTTCTAACCCAATGCCTATGCCCGGTGAGGGTGCGTCTATGGGCGCCTGTTGCCGCGTCCCATAGACGGATGGTAGCGTCGTCACTCCCACTTGCGAGAGTCCCTCCATCGGGACTGAATGATACGCTAAAGACCCCGCCCGTATGCCCGGTGGTGATTGTTCGTATATGGGCGCCCGTTGCCGCGTCCCATAGACGGATAGTTCTGTCCCCACTCCCACTTGCGAGAGTCCCTCCATCGGGACTGAATGATACGCTCCAGACATAATCCGTATGCCCGGTGAGGGCGCTGAGGGTGCGTAGATGGGCGCCCGTTGCCGCGTCCCATAGACGGATAGTAGCGTCACTCCCACTCGCGATAGTCCCTCCATCGGGACTGAATGATACGCTATTGACATTACCCGTATGCCCGGTGAGGGTGCGTAGATGGGCGCCCGTTGCCGCGTCCCATAGACGGATTTCCTGCCCACTCCCACTTGCGATAGTCCCTCCATCGGGACTGAATGAAATGCTTCTAACCCAATGCCTATGCCCGGTGAGGGTGCGTAGATGGGCGCCCGTTGCCGCGTCCCATAGACGGATAGTTCTGTTTCTGTTCCCACTCGCACTAGCGATAGTCCCTCCATCGGGACTGAATGATACGCTTCTGACACTACGCGTATGCCCGGTGAGGGTGCGTCTATGGGCGCCCGTTGCCGCGTCCCATAGACGGATAGTCTCGTCCCAACTCCCACTTGCGATAGTGCCTCCATCGGGACTGAATGATACGCTTCTGACCCAATCCGTATGCCCGGTGAGGGTGCGTAGATGGGCGCCCGCTGCCGCGTCCCATAGACGGATAGTATCGTCGTCACTCCCACTTGCGAGAGTCCCTCCATCGGGACTGAATGATACGCTAAAGACCCAACCCGTATGCCCGGTGAGGGTGCGTAGATGGGCGCCCGTTGCCGCGTCCCATAGACGGATAGTAGCGTCGTCACTCCCACTTGCGAGAGTGCCTCCATCGGGACTGAATGATACGCTCCAGACCCAATCCGTATGCCCGGTGAGGGTGCGTAGATGGGCGCCCGTTGCCGCGTCCCATAGACGGATGGTATCGTCCCTACTCCCACTTGCTATAGTCCCTCCATCGGGACTGAATGATACGCTATAGACCCTATCGGTATGCCCGGTGAGGGTGCGTAGATGGGCGCCCGTTGCCGCGTCCCATAGACGGATAGTATCGTCCAAACTCCCACTTGCGATAGTCCCTCCATCGGGACTGAATGATACGCTATAGACCCTACCCGTATGCCCGGTGAGGGTGCGTAGATGGGCGCCCGTTGCCGCGTCCCATAGACGGATAGTTCTGTCGGTACTCCCACTTGCGATAGTGCCTCCATCGGGACTGAATGATACGCTCAAGACATCATCCCTATGCCCGATGAGGGTGCGTAGATGGGCGCCCGTTGCCGCGTCCCAGAGACGGATAGTAGCGTCCCCACTCGCACTTGCGATAGTGCGTCCATCGGGACTGAATGATACGCTATAGACATAATCCGTATGCCCGGTGAGGGTGCGTAGATGGGCGCCCGTTGCCGCGTCCCATAGACGGATGGTATCGTCGTCACTCCCACTTGCGAGAGTCCCTCCATCGGGACTGAATGATACGCTCCTGACATCATCCGTATGCCCGGTGAGGGTGCGTCTATGGGCGCCCGTTGCCGCGTCCCATAGACGGATAGTAGCGTCGTCACTCCCACTTGCGATAGTGCCTCCATCGGGACTGAATGATACGCTGTTGACATCATCCGTATGCCCGGTGAGGGTGCGTAGATGGGCGCCCGTTGCCGCGTCCCATAGACGGATAGTTCTGTCCTGACTCCCACTTGCTATAGTCCCTCCATCGGGACTGAATGATACGCTATAGACAATACGCGTATGCCCGGTGAGGGTGCGTAGATGGGCGCCCGTTGCCGCGTCCCATAGACGGATTTCCTGCCCACTCCCACTTGCGATAGTCCCTCCATCGGGACTGAATGATACGCTATTGACCCCAAGCGTATGCCCGGTGAGGGTGCGTAGATGGGCGCCCGTTGCCGCGTCCCATAGACGGATGGTAGCGTCGTCACTCCCACTTGCTATAGTCCCTCCATCGGGACTGAATGATACGCTATAGACATTACCCGTATGCCCGGTGAGGGTGCGTAGATGGGCGCCCGTTGCCGCGTCCCATAGACGGATTTCCTGCCCACTCCCACTTGCGATAGTCCCTCCATCGGGACTGAATGATACGCTATTGACCCAATCCGTATGCCCGGTGAGCAGATTGACCTCGGCACCGGTGTGTGCATCATAGAGCCAAATACCGATGGAACCGGCGACAGCGAGACGAGTCCCGTCGGGAGAATACTTTACCGACGATACTCTGCCTTTACCGAGGCGTGCTTTGACACCTTCAGGCAAAGACCATCGCGTGTAATCTTGGGCGAAGGTGTTTGGTAAAAACAGGGCGAAAACAATAAATAACGTCACAGCTATTTTCATGTTAAAAACTCCTTTTTTGAAAGTAAATTGCCATTCAGATAAGTCTTGATATTTCTGCTCTCAGTGGATTGGAAAGCACTCCAGAACCCGAGTTTTTCTAAAAAACTCGGGTTCTCCTGCCAATTTGTGCACCTACTTGACGATTACCATCCGCCGTAACGAAGAATAGTCCGCAGCCCGGAGTTGATAAAAATAGACACCGCTTGCCACCGATTCTCCGCTTGCGTTGCGTCCGTTCCAATAGGCTGCCTTTGCCCGATCTGTGTAATACCCCGCAGGTTGATGCCCCAAATCTAATTGGCGTACAATCGTACCTTTTGTGTCATAAATGGTGACTTGGACATCGGCGGCTGAGGCGAGGTGATACGGTATCCACGTCTCCGGATTGAACGGGTTGGGGTAGTTCGGCAGCAATACTGTCTCTTTCGGAGTCAACGCTATAAGGAGTTGTTCGAGGAAAAGAATCCCCCTTTTTGACTGTGCATCTGTCAAATCTAAGTTCTGTGCCTCGGTGAGCCAACGCTCGACATCGGTGGCGGTCAGTGGCGCAAAGATCCCTGGGGGCAAGGCAGGCGCAGCTGCCGCCTGACCGAGTGCACCGGCAACGAGCACCAAATCTTGGATGTTCACAATACCATCCCCATTGACATCGGCATCATTCTGTCCCGTCTGCCCCAACTGTCCGGCAACGAGCACCAAATCCAGGATGTTCACCACCCCGTCCTGATTCACATCTCCTGTAACCTGCGGGGGTTCGACCACTTGCCCGTTTTCAACCTCTGGACGGAGACCGGCACCCGCACTGTCAGAGAGAACCATATCAGCTAAACTCACACTCGACGCCTTGACTGCGACAACTTCAAAACTAACGGTTGCAAGCGTGCCGTCGCCGCGGCTTTCTCCTGCTAGTGACGTGGCTGCCAATGTGACTCTGTTCCCCGATACAATCGGTGTTACAACGAACGCACCGGCGGGGAGGAAGTCTCCATTGGCACTCTCCACATAGCGAAGTGCAGAGCTATCAAACTCCACAGTCGCCTGATAGCCTGCGACTTTCTCTCCACTAGCGATGTTGATTGAGAGTGTCAACGGTTCTCCGATGGCGGGTGAGGGCACCGAGGCGGGTGAAACACTCACTGTGGCGTTTACATCCGCGGATGGGATGAGCTCCCACAGGAGGACCGTGCCGTCCCTACTCCCACTTGCTATAGTGCGTCCATCGGGACTGAATGATACGCTTCTGACCAGGCCCGTATGCCCGGTGAGGGTGCGTATATGGGTGCCCGTTGCCGCGTCCCAGAGACGGATAGTCTCGTCCCAACTCCCACTTGCTATAGTCCCTCCATCGGGACTGAATGATACGCTATTGACCGGACCCGTATGCCCGGTGAGGGTGCGTAGATGGGCGCCCGTTGCCGCGTCCCAGAGACGGATGGTATCGTCGTCATACCCGCCCCCACTTGCGATAGTCCCTCCATCGGGACTGAATGATACGCTCCAGACCTCACCCGTATGCCCGGTGAGGGTGCGTCTATGGGCGCCCGTTGCCGCGTCCCAGAGACGGATAGTTCTGTCCCGACTCCCACTTGCGAGAGTCCCTCCATCGGGACTGAATGATACGCTTTCGACATTCCACGTATGCCCGGTGAGGGTGCGTAGATGGGCGCCCGTTGCCGCGTCCCAGAGACGGATGGTATCGTCGTAACTCCCACTTGCGATAGTCCCTCCATCGGGACTGAATGATACGCTATAGACCCAACCCGTATGCCCGGTGAGGGTGCGTAGATGGGCGCCCGTTGCCGCGTCCCAGAGACGGATAGTAGCGTCCCTACCCCCACTTGCTATAGTCCCTCCATCGGGACTGAATGATACGCTTGTGACATCATCCGTATGCCCGGTGAGGGTGCGTAGATGGGCGCCCGTTGCCGCGTCCCAGAGACGGATGGTATCGTCGTAACTCCCACTTGCGATAGTCCCTCCATCGGGACTGAATGATACGCTATTGACCCAATCCGTATGCCCGGTGAGGGTGGGGCGTCTATGGGTGCCCGTTGCCGCGTCCCATAGACGGATGGTATCGTCGTAACTCCCACTTGCGATAGTCCCTCCATCGGGACTGAATGATACGCTATAGACCCAACCCGTATGCCCGGTGAGGGTGCGTAGATGGGCGCCCGTTGCCGCGTCCCATAGACGGATAGTTCTGTCCCCACTCCCACTTGCGAGAGTCCCTCCATCGGGACTGAATGATACGCTAAAGACCCCACCCGTATGCCCGGTGAGGGTGCGTAGATGGGCGCCCGTTGCCGCGTCCCATAGACGGATAGTAGCGTCCAAACTCCCACTTGCGATAGTGCGTCCATCGGGACTGAATGATACGCTATAGACCGAATCCGTATGCCCGGTGAGGGTGCGTAGATGGGCGCCCGTTGCCGCGTCCCAGAGACGGATAGTAGCGTCCCTACCCCCACTTGCTATAGTCCCTCCATCGGGACTGAATGATACGCTTGTGACATCATCCGTATGCCCGGTGAGGGTGCGTAGATGGGCGCCCGTTGCCGCGTCCCATAGACGGATGGTATCGTCCGAACTCCCACTTGCGATAGTGCGTCCATCGGGACCGAATGATACGCTATAGACCGAATCCGTATGCCCGGTGAGGGTGCGTAGATGGGCGCCCGTTGCCGCGTCCCATAGACGGATGGTATCGTCGTAACTCCCACTTGCTATAGTCCCTCCATCGGGACTGAATGATACGCTATTGACCGGACCCGTATGCCCGGTGAGGGTGCGTCTATGGGCGCCCGTTGCCGCGTCCCATAGACGGATAGTTCTGTCCCAACTCCCACTTGCGAGAGTGCGTCCATCGGGACTGAATGATACGCTCCAGACCCAATCCGTATGCCCGGTGAGGGTGCGTAGATGGGCACCCGTTGCCGCGCCCCATAGACGGATAGTAGCGTCGTCACTCCCACTTGCGAGAGTCCCTCCATCGGGACTGAATGATACGCTATTGACCGGACCCGTATGCCCGGTGAGGGTGCGTAGATGGGCACGCGTTGCCGCGTCCCATAGACGGATAGTTCTGTCGTTACTCCCACTTGCGATAGTCCCTCCATCGGGACTGAATGAAATGCTTCTAACCCAATGCCTATGCCCGGTGAGGGTGCGTAGATGGGCGCCCGTTGCCGCGTCCCATAGACGGATAGTTCTGTCGTCACTCCCACTTGCGAGAGTGCCTCCATCGGGACTGAATGAAATGCTTCTAACCCAATCCGTATGCCCGGTGAGGGTGCGTAGATGGGCGCCCGTTGCCGCGTCCCATAGACGGATAGTCTCGTCCCAACTCCCACTTGCTATAGTCCCTCCATCGGGACTGAATGATACGCTATTGACACCACGCGTATGCCCGGTGAGGGTGCGTAGATGGGCGCCCGTTGCCGCGTCCCATAGACGGATAGTATCGTCGTCATACCCGCCCCCACTTGCGAGAGTCCCTCCATCGGGACTGAATGATACGCTATTGACCGGACCCGTATGCCCGGTGAGGGTGCGTAGATGGGCGCCCGTTGCCGCGTCCCAGAGACGGATAGTTCTGTCCTGACTCCCACTTGCTATAGTCCCTCCATCGGGACTGAATGATACGCTTCTGACCCCACGCGTATGCCCGGTGAGCAGATTGACCTCGGCACCGGTGTGTGCATCATAGAGCCAAATACCGATGGAACCGGCGACAGCGAGCCGAGTCCCGTCGGGAGAATACTTTACCGACGATACTCTGCCTTTACCGAGGCGTGCTTTAACACCTTCAGGTAAAGACCATCGCGTGTAATCTTGGGCGAAGGTGTTTGGTAAAAACAAGGTGAAAACAATAAATAACGTCACAGCTATTTTCATGTTAAAAACTCCTTCTTTGAAAGTAAATTGCCATTCAGATAAGTCTTGATATTTCTGCTCTCAGTGGATTGGAAAGCACTCCAGAACCCGAGTTTTTCTAAAAAAATCGGGTTCTCCTGCCAATTTGTGCACCTACTTGAGGATTACCATCCGCCGTAACGAAGAATAGTCCGCAGCCCGGAGTTGATAAAAATAGACACCGCTTGCCACCGATTCTCCGCTTTCGTTTCGACCATGAATATAGATGGTCGTTTTTGCCATTTTTTTAGGCGTACAACGTGTGGACACCCATTCCTCTGGTTCGTAGTAGGGATCAAAGGAATGGACAATGACTGCGATAGGGATCCCATTCATTGCCCGTCTTACGGTTTCAGGGCTTTTACTGACCAGCAAGCGAATGAATAATGAGTGATCAACTGAACGGATAGTGAAGGCGATAGAAAGTCTTGCTAGAGATCCACTAATCACTAGCCACTAAACACTTACGGATTTCTTAAATCCCAATGTTTTGGGCTATATATACTTTGTTCGTAACTGTTTAGAACCTGATTGAATAATAGGAAGGAAAGCCATTTTCGGTCATTTGAGTTTCTATACATCTGTCGCCCCTCTGGGGCTTTGGTGTGTGGTGCATCCACGTTTCTATACACCTGTCGCCCCGCTGGGGCTTTTGATGCTCGTGAAACGGGACGAAGGAAAATCGGTAATCTGGCAATCGCGGAAAAAACCTCTAGCCACGTCCATAAACTGAACTAAACATTTAAGGTAACTGTTTAGTTCAGTTTGTAAGAGTGGCAAAATCTGTGCAGCATAGGGCACAATTGCTTGCTACGGAGGATTCAACGCATCAATATGACGAATACAAGGGAACAACAGTTCATTGCTCGTATTGCCGAATTGGAGGCTGAAAATCAGGCATTACGCGCCCGTGTAACCGAATTGGAACAACAGGTGTCGAAACCGTTAGCTACCCCCACTTCGCCTCCAAAATCGCCTGTCCCCGGATTTGTCAAACCGAAACGACAGAAACGCCGTCGCAAAAAACCGGGGCAAAAGCCGGGCCACGCCGGCAGTTATCGACGTCGTCCCACCAAAGCTGACGAAATTGTTGAAACTCCTTTAGAGGATTGTCCCCATTGTCATGGAGTGATTGAAAATGTCACAACCCACCAACAGTATGTTGAAGAAGTCATTCCGGCTCAGACAACTGTTGTCTGCTATCAGACACAAAGTGGATACTGCCAAAACTGCCAAAGACGGGTGGAAAGCCGTCACCCGCAGCAAGTACCCCATCGGTTGATAGGCCCGCGTGCGTTGCTCATTGCCGCTGAATTGAAGCACGCTATGGGGGTGCCGTATCGGAAAGTCGTCTCAGTACTTGAACGACTGTGTGGGCTTTCTGTCACTGCTGGCGCATTGGCGCAATCCATGCAATCGTTGGCAAAATGGTTCACTCCCGAATATCAAGCAATTCAAACCGGATTGCGACAGAGTCATTGCACCTATGTCGATGAAACCGGCTGGCGGTTAAACGGCCAATCGTGCTGGCTTTGGGCATTCACCACAGACAGTTACACGCTTTATGAAGTCAATGCGAGTCGTGGACATCAAGTGGTTTTAGAACAATTGGGTACAGACTATGATGGAGTCCTTGTCAGTGACTTTTACACCGCTTATAACCCACTTCCCTACACCCAGCAAAAGTGCTTGGTACATTTGCTGCGTGAATTGTCTGACGTGAGAAAGACGAATCACACCCCAGAATATGCGGCATTCGCCAAAAAACTGACGCGTTTGTTACGCGATGCCATTCGCCTCAAGCAGAAGCAGTCGGACTTCTCCCAATCTCGCTTGGAGCGCCGATTCAAACGGCTGAACCACCGATTGGAGAAACTTGCCAAAGCGGACTATCATGACCCGGATTGTCAAAGACTCGCCAAACGGTTAGCCAAACACAGCGATTCGTTATTCACCTTTCTGTCACACATGCAGGTCGCCGCCGATAACAATCGCGCCGAACGAGCCATACGACCGGCGGTAGTGACTCGCAAAATATCGGGCGGCAATCGTTCTCCCAATGGCTCTGAAGCGTTAGGTATCATCACCAGTGTGATTCAAACTTGCAAGCAGCAGAACAAAGATTTCGTGGAAGTCGGCTTGGAGATTATCCGACGCTATCATCAAGGACTTGATGCCGGGGTTCTGACTGTTGAGACAACTGCACCAACCTAACCGCTTCCAAGTCCATTCAAGTTATAGTTTTTCTGCAATCCCCTCGTTTCGCGAGGTGACTTTCGCCATTGAGAGTAGTGGACTAAACAGTTACCTTTGTTCTTTACTTCATTAGGAGTTACGCAGTTGAGTGAAAATAGGTTATAATTTGAGCATGAATCCACCCAAATATGCTGACATTGACTATATCAATTTCTTAGTTGGCGCCCAGAAAAGTTACAGTTGTCTTGAGGCAGAAAAAGTTCAACCTCAAGCGGAGGACTCACCCGCTCATGATTCGATAACAAGGCTTTTGCATCGAGATGAACCCGACACTGGCAAACTGTGGCACGAATCGAAAAATCAGGTGAAATTGGAATCTTAGTTATAGATGATTCGACTCTGGATAAACCTTGAGGATCTCTATCGCCCTCCCTATTCAGTCGGTTGATCACAAAAGATTGAATTAGTGACAAAACACTGGTCAGGGAAACACCACCGAGTGGTGAATGGGATTAACTTGGTCACTTTGCTCTGGACGGATGGCGATAGACATATGCCGTGTGATTATCGAATCTATGACAAAGCCACAGACGGCTTGACGAAAAATGACCATTTCCGAGCGATGCTTGAAGAAGCGAAAACACGCGGCTTTGCTCCTGAATGTGTGTGTTTTGATAGTTGGTATGCCAGTCTAAAGAATCTAAAAGCGGTGCGAGGTCATGGTTGGAAGTGGCTTACTCGTCTAGCTGCCAACCGACTTGTCAGTAAAGAGTATTCCGGTAACCGTCCGGTGAGTACGCTTCCGATTGAATCCATGGGTACAATTGTTCATCTCAAAGGCTATGGATTGATTCGAGTATTCAAGGTTGACACTCCAGAAGGTGACATTGAATATTGGGCAACGAATGATTTACAGATGGACGAATTGAGGCGTCTCAAATATGCCGAATGGTCTTGGACAATAGAAGAATATCATCGCGGGATTAAGCAATTTGTTGGCATTGAACGCGCACAAATGCGCTCTGCTCGCACTCAAAGAAATCATATCGGTTTAGCGCTGAGAGCCTTTCTGAGAATAGAACATTACTGTTATCATACCGGAATCAGTTGGTTTGAAGCAAAACTCTCTATTGTCAGAGATGCGATACGTGCTTATTTGGCACAACCTCTTTATACGCTTGAGCCAACTGCGTAACTCCTATTCATTATACAACGTGTCTACGAAGAGGTCAACTGAAATCAGGAGACGGCAAGTTCACATAGCCATGCGTGACATGGCAAGCGTTTTATAAGAACGTTTTGTAGCCCTTGGTGTGAAAAAGATTCGGAGGTTCGAGAAATGCCCAAACTCGCGCTGTTTTCTCTTGGTGGACTGATCTTTCTAGTCGGCTTGTTCGGGTGTAGAGGTAACGACGAAACTCAACCGACTGCAGACTCGCCTAATATTCCCGCCAATTTCCCCCCAGTTGCGCCGCTCGATTTTGGACGGGCACGGTCATTCCAACTTGCAGGTTTGGATGGAGATCTCGTGTCTCTGGATGACTTCCACCACCAAGTGGTTGTTATCAACTTTTGGGCAACGTGGTGCGCTCCGTGTCGGAAGGAAATTCCGGTCTTGGTGGACATCCAAGACAGGTTTCGGAACCGGGGTTTCACGGTGCTCGGACTGTCCAGAGATCTGCTTATCGAGAACGGTCAGTTGGCGAAAAATCAAGAGGCAGTGCAATCCTTTGTCGAGGAGTTCATCATCAACTATCCGATTCTTTGGGACACTGCGGACATCTATAGCGAACATTACAGCGGGATTGCAATGCCTACTACCATAATCTTGGACCGCAACCATCGCATCCGGTTCAGGCATGCGGGCATAATCGACTCGGTCACGCTTGACGCGGAAATATTGATGCTAATCAACGAGGCGTGTTAAGCCTAGAGGATGTCTGCCTGGCGGAGCCGCTAGTTCGCTCACATCCGATATATGTCGCATTCTGACACCTGTCTCGACATGGACGCGGTCGAAATATTGTATTGCCGTTCAGTACGATTTGTGATAAAATCGCATATATTCGCTTTTTCCCATCACTGAGGTGATGAGGTAGAGCATGATTGCAGATTTAAGAGTCATAAATCATCCCCTCGTCATTAAGTGGTTTTCTCGCTAAGTATTTATGTCTTCCTGGACTGGCACAAGAGACCTATCCCACAATTCCTGTAGGTGCGGTTTCATGAAGTTTAAAAAAATAATTCGGTAATGTCCTAGGTTCTGTTGAGATTTAGGAATAATGTATGGCATAATATAAGCAATATGCAAATAACTTTACCTGATGACCACTGGGAAAAAATCTACCTGTTTCTTCTAAGCTGTTCCAACATCTATGTCTGCAACGAAGCTGAAACTCGCCGATTTGTCGAAGCGGTGCTGTGGGTGACTCGTAGCGGTGCGCAATGGAGACTTATACCTACCGTTTATGGCAATTGGAACTCCATCTACAAGCGGTTTGGCGATTGGTGCGACAAAGGAATTTTCGCACAGATGCACCAACACTTCGCCTCTGACCCCGATATGGAGTCACTCATTGTTGACACTACTGTCTGCCGGGCTCATCCCTGCGCAGCTGGCGCCTCAAAAAAAACGGAGGGACTGAAAATCAAGCGCTAGGTCGCTCTCGAGGTGGCTTTAGCACAAAAATACACCTCACAGTTGACGCATTGGGGAATCCGCTCAGACTCCTTTTGACGCCCGGTCAGAGAAACGACATAGTTGAGGCAGAAGCGTTGATAATCGGATATAACAGCGAGTATGTTATTGGAGACAAAGGCTACGACTCGCACGATTTTATTGAGGTTATTGAAGCGAATGGAGCGACTGCAGTGATACCGCCTCGCAGCAATCGTACCGACCAAAGAACTTACGACGAACATTTATACAAAGAGAGACATCTGGTTGAATGTTGTATCAACAAGATGAAGTGGTATCGTCGTGCCTTTTCTCGTTTCGACAAACTAGCTGCCCGCTATTTCGGATTTTTGTGTTTTGTCTCTTCTCTCATCTGGCTCCGCTGAAATGTCAACAGAACCTAGCGATGCTCGGTGCGGTTAGGAAACCGCACCTACCGAGTTTAGGGAAAACCGGAATTACCGATTTAAATACTTAATCTTCATCTAACCGCACCGGCACCCAACACTTACCATATACTCTTAGAAAATTTACCATTAAGCGAAGTTCCGTTCCAAATTCCTTACCAAACTTGAAAGTAACAAAGGAGAAAAAAATAATGCACCGTTTAACCATCTTCACACTTACATTGTTCCTCAGCTTGACACTCCTTGGTACAGTGTCATTCGCTGACCACCATGAGAATCCCTGCAATCCGTGTGCGAGCGAAGAAGCGGAGAATCCATGTAATCCATGCAACCCGTGCGCTGCAAATCCCTGCAACCCGTGTAATCCCTGTGCAGCCAATCCGTGCAACCCATGTGCTGCAAACCCATGCAATCCGTGCGCGGCGAAGACGCACTTTACCATCGGCGACGATCGAAATGTTTTTACCTTCGAGTCGAAAGCGCCATTGGAGACGATCATTGGGCAAACGAGCAAAATCACCGGAACAATCTCTGTTAACCCAATGGACATCGCCAGCGGTACAACCGCGAAGTTTGAGATAGACCTCGCCAGTATAACAACGGGAATTGGCCTCAGAGACCAGCACATGCGGGAGGGATACCTGGAAACACACACGTATCCGACAGCGACACTCACCGTAGACAAGCTAATCAAAGTTTCCAAGAACAAACTTGAAGACATGCAGACGGTCAGGGTGGACGCAGACGGGACACTGGAACTGCACGGTGTCAAGCGGAGGGTTGTTTTGAAGGGTGTCAAGGTCACCTTTCTCAAGGAAAGCAAGGACACCCAAGCGCTCCTACCGGGCGACCTTCTTCGGATTGAAGGCGGCTTCACGGTAAGGCTCGGTGATTACAATCTCAAGAGGCCACAAGTAGCTTTTCTAAAAGTGAGCGAGGATATCACGATTAACGTGAATCTGTTCAGTTCATCGGGTGCTGAGGCGGACAATCCGTGCAATCCATGTAACCCGTGCGCTGCGAATCCCTGCAATCCTTGCAACCCATGTGCTGCGAATCCCTGTAATCCTTGTAACCCGTGTGCCGCGAATCCTTGTAACCCCTGCAATCCCTGCGCGGCGAACCCTTGCAACCCGTGTAATCCTTGCAACCCCTGCGGGATGTAGCCTTGTAGCGAGTGGAAGGATAGGACTTACGCAAGGGAGACGATAGACTGGTACTGGTTGGATTCCCATGGATCTTAGTCAACTAGAGGTTTAGGTCCGCACAATCTTCGAAATCACGGATTTGAAACCGTGCTTGTCTACAGTGAGCGTCTGGACAAGATGCTAACCTGACAGCAGGAGAAACCATCGCCTGTGCTCCCAAGAATCCTAAAGAGCGTAAGTCCTTTTCCAACCAAGATGACAAAGTGTTTCATGGAAAACTCTTGGCAACTGGGAATTGAGTCGCGGCAGTGAGAAATAAAACATGGAAGCAACGATTTGGTATCTGAAAAATGTCAATTTCTTTCGCAGTCTGACTGAGAGGGATTTCTATGCGCTGAATCGAAGTACAGTTAAGAAGGCATGTGGCCGACGCGAGCAGGTCAGCGGAAAGACTGATTTCGGAGACACTGTTTACCTCCTAAAGAAGGGAAGGGTCAAAATCTACAAACTCTTACCCAATGGCGAAAGGCTTACGCTTGAGGTTATCGAATCAGGCGAAATCTTCGGCGAATCGGCATCTGTCGAAGAGGAACCTCATGATACAATAGCAGAGACTCTAGACGATGTGCTTGTTTGTGTCATGCGTAGGCGAGACTTTGAGCTGTTTCTCAAGAAAAAACCCGATCTAACAACGCGTGTGACGAAGCTTACTTGCACACGTAGACGACACATTCAGAGGCATCTCGGCAACTTAGTGTTCCGAACGGCTTCCTCCCGGCTTGCATTCCTGCTGCTTTCTTTAGCCGGGGGACGTGGAATCCACAATAGTAACGGCATGGTGCTGCGCGTAAAGTTGTCACAGGGTAATCTATCCAAGCTTACGGGGACAACGC
Source organism: Candidatus Poribacteria bacterium (assembly GCA_965197465.1). GTDB lineage: Bacteria > Poribacteria > WGA-4E > WGA-4E > JAJDTR01 > JAJDTR01. The sequence continues at coordinate 785,350 of OZ240209.1, forward strand.
GTGAATCGACCAGCAACCTACTCAATGAGCTGGAACGGCTGGATATCATTGAGGTACAAGGTCGGCGTATTAAGCTCCTGAATCAGTGGAAACTAAAGAAGATTGCCGATGCCAAGATGGACGAGCTAGAAATTCCACCCGACGAGGAAGAAGAGTTGGATGGTTTTGGCGTTGCTGGCAACAGTTTAACTCCACCTACGGAGCAGAAAATAGCACAATAGGTCCTACCCGCCTCAGACGGTAGTAGCACTAGTCGCTAGAGATCGTCATTCCGATGTAGCAGCCATTGCGCCAAATCAGCCAAGTGTTATGAATAACATCTCCTGAATTGAGGAGGACATAATTGAACCACGAGCACCCATATCTTCAGCTTGACCGCCAAATGCTTGGCGACATCTATACATCGCGTGAGTCGATGGACAATCTGACCATCTTGTGTGATGATTTCGGATCGCGGTTCGCCGGCACGCCAGAGGAACGGAAAGCCGCGGAATTTATTGAAAAGACTTTCGCGCGATACGGTCTCAAGGACGTGCACTTGGAGGCATACCCCTACGCGGGATGGTCTCGTGGGCAAGCAACATTGGAAGTTGTAGAACCCGTTCAGATGTCTATCCCATGCATTTCGCTTCCGTATTGCCCGGCAGATGAAATCACCGCCGAACTTACCTCCGCTGGCTGCGGCAGTCCAGCCGAGTACGACGGCCTTGAAGACCGGTTAGCTGGAAAGATAGTCATGGCTTTAAGTGCATCGCCTCCCGACGTAGGACGGTGGGTGCATCGGAAAGAGAAGTATGATCGAGCAGTACTTGGTGATGCGGTGGCTTTCATCTTTGTCAGCGAGCATCCCGGTGTTGGTCCAGAAACAGGCAGCCTTCAGAATGACAGTATTGCGCCGATTCCGGGCATCTCAATCTGTAAAGAGGATGGGGCATTTCTGCTTCGGTCGGCGGAAAGATACGGAAACGTGCGGTTGCATGTGCGTACGACGGACATCAACGAAGCTCGAACATCGTGGAATGTGATTGGCGACCTGCCGGGGACCGAGAGTCGAGACGAGATGGTGATTGTTGGGTGCCACTACGACGGACATGACATATCCCAAGGGGCACATGACCCAGCCTCCGGCATGGTTTCAGTTATTGAAGCGTCACGGGTGTTATCGCGGTATGCCGCAAATATCCTTAAACGCACCGTACGATTCATCGCGTTCGGTACGGAAGAGATCGGGCTAACCGGTGCATTTCGTTATGTGGAAGCCCATCACGACAATCTAGACAAGATGCGGTTCATGTTAAATATGGATGCCGCCGGCGGAGCGAGTCGCAAAGGAATTGGCCTTCACCAATGGAGAGAATTAGAGCCCTTTTTTAAAGGGGCCGCAAAAGAGATGGCTGCGGAGATCCCAATCGGACAAAAGGTAAATTCCTACTCGGACCACTTCCCGTTTGTTCTGAAGGGAGTCCCGTCTGGTGATATGAGCGATCCCGAAGCCCCGCCGCATGGACGAGGTTTTGGGCATACGGCGTATGACACTCTGGACAAAGTGGAATTAGAAAATCTGCGAAAAGCCAGTGCAGTCGGCGCACGGCTTGCCCTTCGGATTGCCAACGCCGACGAATTTCCTGCCCAACGACGCACCAGCGAAGCGGTTCAAGAGGTTATCGACACCGACCCCGGTTTGGAAGGATATAGGGTTTCGCTTGAATTAGCAAGGCTTCGGCGAGAATCGAGCTAATTCTCAACTGGAAAACTCGACACTTGTTTGAAAACGCTTCAAGGAAAATAACTATCGAATGCGCGTATACGCTCTGTCCGATCTCCATGTCGATTACACACGTAACATGTCCCTCATTCAAGAAATATCCGACATTGAGTATGCAGACGATATACTCTTGCTGGCTGGCGATATTAGCGACAATCTTGACCGCCTGAAGATTTGCCTTAAGCATTTGCGTGCGAAGTTCCGGCGCGTCTTTTTTGTGCCTGGGAATCATGACTTGTGGGTACGTCGGCAGGAGTGTGTTGATTCGATAGCAAAGTTCTGGCGCATTATGGACATCTGCCAATCGCTGGGTGTGGAGACAAGCCCTGCCAAGGTTGCAGACTCGGAAGATACGGCAGGTGTCTGGATTGTGCCTCTCTATTCATGGTATGTGAAACCTGAGGAGGGACATTGCAGCCTATACGTTCCCAAGGCAGGGGACGACCCAGCCCTGTCGATGTGGAGTGACAACCGCTTCACCCGGTGGCCAGCGATGGAGAATGGTGGATCGACAGCAGACTATTTCCTACACCTAAACGAGAAAAACATCCATCGTCCCTACGATGCGCCGGTCATTTCATTTAGTCACGTTCTGCCCCGAACGGATCTCATTTTCAGCGCAGAGCGCGAGAAAAAAGCCACCGGAATACGACGCAAAGATCGGCATCCGAGGTTCAATTTCAGCCGTGTCGCCGGATGCACCTGCCTCGACAAGCAGATTCGTCAACTGAACTCGACAATACATGTGTATGGCCATCAACACCGCGATCGATTTCGGCTGATTCATGACGTACTCTATGTCTCGCACTGTCTTGGCTATCCCCATGAGCGAATCACTGAACGGAATATCGAAATTAATGTTTCGCCCAAATTGATATGGGGGACCTAAAAGTAGTATGCCTACTACTGTTGCCTTGTGCCATTATTAATTCATTCCACCTGGTTTTGTCAGATTAGAGGGAAGATTATCTTGATACAGCCCAAGGATAGCTGTTGCCTGCTAGTCAAAATTCTATTCGTCCTGTTTTCATTGTCGCAAACGGAGCAAACGGGAGTAAGCCAATCAAAGTCGGAACTGCAAACGGATCTTGCAGTTTCTCGCAGGAATGCGCTTGTACGTGCGGTGGAAAAAGCCAGTCCCGCAGTTGTCAACATTAGCACGACTACAACACGACAAGTCAGAGCGCGTTCGGTCTTTGACTACCCTTGGGCGCCCTTTTTCGATTATCCGTTTGAAATTCCACAACGGCGCCAGCAACTTCACGGACTCGGTTCGGGAGTAATCATCGACAAGGATGGCCATGTGCTAACGAATCAACATGTGATAGCGGGCGCAGATGAAACACGCGTAATTCTCTCGGACGGACGGGAATTCGAGGCAACGGTTGTTGGAGAGGATTATCTCTCGGATCTTGCACTGTTGGAGATTGAGGCGCCAAATCTCGTGCAGATTGAGTTCGGCGATTCAGACGACCTGCTTGTAGGAGAATGGGCGATTGCAATCGGTCATCCGTTTGCAGTAACAGGCGGCGATCCACAGCCAACCGTAACTATTGGAGTGGTCAGTGCTACAAACCGTGCGATTAAGATTGACGACAGGCTATATCAGCGGCTCATTCAGACAGACGCCTCGATTAACCCGGGCAACAGCGGTGGAGCGCTTGTGGACATGTATGGGAAACTCATCGGAATCAACGCGGCGATTCACTCGACGAGCCGCGGGTCTCAGGGCGTTGGATTTGCAATCCCGGTAAATACTGCGAAGCGGATAATCGAGCTACTCATCCAGTATGGAGCAGTCGTACCCCCATACCTCGGCCTTGAAGAACAGGCGCTGACACCGGAGTTGGCTGAAAAACTTGGACTAGGCGACCGGATGGGAATACTGGTAACCTCCGTGGTAAAGGACAGTCCCGCGAAAAGGGCAGGTCTCAAACGTGGTGACGTTATTGAAGCCATCAATAAACAGCCAACCCCAAACCTGTCTGCATTCAATGCAACCACACGGTTGTTGGAAGAAAAACAAAATGTCACAGTACATCTAATCCGTGATCGGAAACGAAAAGATGCGACACTCTCAATTCAAAAACTTCAGTGGTCGTACAAAGTACCCGGCTGGGGGATTACTATTGAGCAATTGGACCGTAACACCGCTCAGAAGTATCAGCAGCGTGGCGTTCTCGTTACCAAAGTTGAGCGCCGTAGTACACTTGCAGAACTATTAGAGCAAAAGGATTTGCTTTACAGAATTAACGACTCCGCAATTGGTTCAGTCGAAGACTTCAAGCGCAGTATCAATCAATTGCAACGGCAGCAACCGGTTACGCTCTATCTTGAGCGAGATGGAGAGAGATTGAGATCGCGCAACTTAATGATTCAGTAGGGGTTTGTACCGTAAGACCGAGACGGAGGAAGGTTCCTCCTGTGGGTTAGCTTGGAATCTGGATTGCCGTTAGGGCGATACCGGTGTGTCGACATGCTGATGGTATATTGGAACGTCATGACGGATACTACAAAGAGGTGAATAAACATGCGCCTGCAACTTCCAACAATTATCGTGCTATGCCTCGTCCTTGTTCTCATTGTTCCACTTATCTATTTTATGAAAGTAGACAATAACGGCACGGGGGCAAGCGTAAACCTACAAAGTGCTGAGTTCAAGATGGTGCGGACTTATGCGACCGATGCGTATAACGCTAAGGATTACGAAAAGGCGATTGCACTTTATGAAGATGCAATAACGATGCGGCCTGAAAATGCAGAAGTGCTTAACGACCTTGGTGCGACCTACTACGCATACGGTTTAGAATATGCGGGCCCCAGTTGGCCGTCATGGGAAAGCGACTTGGAGGGGAAAACGGTAGCTGAAGGACTTGATGAACTGCAGATGGCCATTACACACACGGGGTCAGGTTATATTCGAATGAAGTCGGATAATCAACAAATGACCGAAGCAATCGAAAAAAAGGCGAAGCAACTTGGCGCAATCCTTTACATCGAAATGTGGGAGGATCGAGCGACGGTTGGTATGTTGATCGGCAAAACGCAGCAATTCCTAATGAAAGCCCAAGACGCCTATATGCGCGCCATTGAGCTCAAACCAACCTATAGCCCGGCATATCACAACCTTGGCTCCCTTCTCATGAAGATAGGTCAGACCGATTCTGCTGTCGATAATCTGCGCCATGCATACGACTTAGATCCCCGCGATAAAAAGCTTCAGCAGTACCTTACACAGTTCAAGAGATGATTCGAGACCATGAGCGATGATTCTCAGAGCAGTTTCCGGCCGATGACGGTCAAGGATATTTTTCGCGAGTCGCTTGCGCTCTACCGTGAGACGTGGACGCAGCTACTCGGTATCATTGCGCCCTGCTCAATCATCAGTGCGGTGGTTTTCCTGTTCATCTTCGGTCAGAAAGCTGGCCTTACTCATACGCCTGCTGACGCCACGATTAGACCGGCGATGTTGTTTGCCGCGATAGCGATCTTTCTTTCCTACGCCGGAAGTGCACCTGGAATAATTACAATCTCAGAGCGTTTCTTGGGAGGAACAGTTTCCATCGGTCACGCATACCTGCGAATCGCAGATGTGTTTTTCCCATTGCTTGGAACTTTGGTTTTCGCATCAATCGCCACCGTTGCTGGGTTATTTACGTTCGTCATTCCCGGGTTAGTTGTACACGGATGGTTCTGCTTGACGCCAGCGGTCGTTACGATTGAAGGCGAAGGTGGAGTTGGCGCGCTCAAGAGAAGCTATGGGATTGTCAAGGGGTATTGGAACAAGGCGTTCTTTGTCGTTGTACTATTGGCAATCCTCCAACTTATCGTTGCATCGCTCATATATTCGTTATCTAAGTTGATTGGGTCGTTTGCTAGCATCACCGAAGTATCCAAGTTCCTATCTATCCTGCTGCCACTTCTCATTATTGAACCGTTCAAAATCGCTTCAACAACAATGTTGTATTACGACCTCCGCATCCGCAAAGAAGGGTATACCATTCAGACCATGGCGGACGAAATTGGGATACTATCCTAATTGCCCGGTATCGTTCGGCCTCCCCGCTCCCATGATAACATATGTCCTATTGCCAACAATACGCGGTACTGCCCGAATGCATGGTGACATCGGCCCACTATCCATACCAGTCGCTATAATTCGTAATTAGCTTCAAAACGGTGGCTACCGGGGAGCGACGTATGACCCATCAAAGCGCTAAGATGTTCCAACTTCTTAGAAAACTCCCGGAGCGCTGGGGCATCTGGCCAGGATCGGGACGCCACAGAGAAGAGAAGCGGTCTCTGCTTAACAGCCTTAAAGAGTGTTTTGAACGAGACTTTCTTAACGCTTCCGACTTCTATCGCGCAAAGTGTACTGACCATATATCTGCTGAGGAGTATGAGACAGAAAAAACCAATTTTGTGCGTACATGGGTTACGAATCTGTTGGTCAACAGTCCAGATCCCGAGCAGGCGGTGGCTATCGGTGCTGTTGAAGGACATGTGCAAGTCGTTGCGCGCGCCGGGAGCGGCAAAACGGCCACCTTGGTCAGCCGTGCACTGTTCCTACAACGGCACTGCGGGGTAGCGCCTGACGAGATGTTGCTTCTTGCCTTCAATCGTAAGGCGGCCGAGGAGATTCGAGATCGCCTCGCCTCATACCTGCAAGGTTCCATTCCCCACGTTATGACCTTCCACGCCCTGGCTTATGCCCTGACTCATCCTGAAGCAATGGTTGTTGACGAACCCGACGGAGAGCACAGCCAAGAGCGCGCGTTGCAGAACGAGATTGACCAATATCTGCGGGATTCCAAGAACTACGATGAGATTCGTCCCTTGATGATGGTACACTTTCGATCCGACTGGGGACGCATCGCTTCAGGCGGGTACAATAGGTCTCCTGAAGAAATGCTGCGTTTCCGCCGATTATTGCCCCGTGAAACCCTTGATGGCAAGTACGTAAAATCGTCTGGTGAAAAAGTCATTGCCAACTTCCTGTTTGAACACGGCATCAAATATCGATACGAGCGGAATTTCTGGTGGAACGGCGTAAATTATCGTCCTGATTTTACAATTTTCACTGGCGACGACTGTGGATTAGTCATCGAATACTTCGGGCTTGAAGGCGATCTCGACTACGATGCTATGTCGGAGGAAAAACGCAATTACTGGCGTGACAAGCCCGATTGGAAATTGCTTGAATTTTTCCCTCATAATCTCAAAAACAACGGAGAGGAAGGGTTTTGCGCTCTACTGAAACAAGAACTTGAATCCTGTGGCATTTCCTGCGCTCGACTCAGTGAGGAAACATTATGGAATCTAATCAAAGACCGTGCAATAGACTGTTTCACGAGACTAGTTAAGCGGTTCATACAGCGGGGGCGCAAACTCTCTCTGACTCCAGAGCAGCTTTCGGAAATCGTAAACCACCACGAATGTATTGGCGAAGTCGAGCAGCAGTTCTTAAATGTTGCGCAGGGGTTTTATGCGTCTTATCTACAGCGCATTGAATCAAAGGGCATGCAGGATTTCGACGGGCTCATGCAACAAGCTGCCGAGCGTGTGTCGACGGGCGAAACCGTATTTCGGCGCAGATCCAGTGTAGGTGACCTCAAACGAATCCGATATGTGCTCATTGACGAATATCAAGATTTCTCGGAACTCTTCTATCGCCTGATGGAGGCAGTTCGAGAACAGAATCCTCAAGCACGCTTTTTCTGCGTCGGTGACGACTGGCAGGCGATTAACGGTTTTGCCGGCTCCGATCTTCGTTTCTTCCAAGACTTCGCCCAATATTTCCCGGATTCTTGCAAGCTGCATGTGGCAACCAATTACCGGTCGGGAAAATCAATCGTTGATATCGGCAACGCATTGATGAAAGGCTTGGGTAAACCTGCTTGTGCGCACAAAACTACGAAAGGGAGCGTACTGATTGCTGACCTTGCCACCTTTGAGCCAACGCCGCGAGAGGACCAGGAACACCCCGGCGATAACTTCACTCCTGCCGTACTGCGGCTAGTGAACACGGCAGTCATCAACGATAAGAATGTCGTACTACTTGCCCGAAAAAATAGTTTGCCTTGGTATGTAAATTATAAGGATCAGAGTAATCCATCAATCGAAAGCGGACTCAATCGCTTTCTTGCAATGGTACGCGCTCATCTGTCTGAGGAACACAAGGAAAAAGTCAGTGCGTCGACTGTTCACGGATACAAAGGGCTGCAACAAGATGTGGTGGTTGTGCTGGACGCTGTTCCAAGGTGTTTTCCCTTGTTGCATTCCGATCTAGTTTTTACGCGCATCTTTGGCGATAGCGTTGAAGGAATGACCGCCGAAGAACGTCGTCTCTTTTACGTGGCACTGACTCGCGCCGTGGAAGATCTGTTTATTCTGACTGAAACAGACAATGTTTCTCCATTTCTTGAGGATTTGGAAAAAAACATGAGACTCTCTAAGCTGAAATGGTCGGATTATCCCACGCTGGTGGGTGAAACAAAGTATTTCACCATCCGCGTAGGCAATCAATACGGACATGGCCCCAAGCCCACGATGGCAATCAGAGACTTGCTCAAGGCCGAGGAGTACGGCTGGGACAATAAATCGAAGACGTGGTACACTGTACTCTCCGCAGAGGGGTTCTCAGTAAAGGAATTTGCCGATCAAACCATCTGGTGTGATTCTGCTGCTGGAATTGAAGTACGGTTCTGTGACGATTTTGACAACGAGATTGCTAAATATAACGTCGATCACGGAAGATGGCGGTGTATCAGTGGTGGCATTCCGGTGAAGTAAGTCGTACCCGAATTGACAGCTCTTTATTATCAAGTAATTGATGTGTGAATTCACGGTGGAGCGTATCGACTAATGTGTAATCGCGTCAATTACGCATTTCGGCGGCTGGCCAAAGTTTTGACTCACGGCTAACTCGCTGGGAAGGCAATCCTTCTTTTTCTCTTATGAAATGTGTCAATTGTGAATTTGAGAATCCCGCCCAGTTTAAGTTCTGCGGACAATGCGGATCGTCTCTAGTGTTTCCGACGTCCGCCCTTGAACCCAACCTGACCGAGGAACATTCGAAAGAGATCGACGCAGAACGGCGTCAATTGACCGTGCTCTTCTGCGATCTTGTAGGTTCGACCTTACTCGCGGAACGATTGGACCCCGAAGAGCTTCGCGGGCTACTGCAGCAGTATCAGGCAGTTTGCGCAAGAGCGGTGCGCCATTTTGAGGGACACATCGCACGCTATTTTGGAGATGGGCTTCTAATCTATTTCGGGTATCCGGTTGCGCACGAAGATGCCGCTCACCGTGCAGTACGCGCAGCGCTTGAGATTGTGACAGAGATAGAGGAGCTTAAAACTCGCATTCAACAGTGGATGGATGTGGCGCTTGATGTTCGCTTGAGCATTCACACCGGCATGGTCGTTGCTGGCGACATGAGTAAAGGCGGCGAATTGGAATCAATGGCGATTGTTGGACAGATGCCGAACGTTGCGGCTCGAATGCAAGAGATTGCCGAGCCAAATACCGTAGTGCTAGGTCCGACGACTTACCAACTGGTAATCGGTTCTTTTGCGTGTCACGACTTGGGCGTTCAGTCGCTCAGGGGTGTTTCCGAGTCAATGCGCCTGTATCAAGTTTTGGGTGAAAAGCCCTCAACGAGTCGTCCTGGTGTGGCGGAAAATGCTGGACTAGCCCCGCTTGTTGGACGAGATCAGGAAGTTGAACTCCTTCTTGAACGTTGGGAACAAGCAGCGTCCGGAGAAGGACAAGCGGTTACCTTGACTGGCGAGCCGGGAATAGGCAAATCTCGCGTTGTGCAAGAGTTGAAGCAACATGTCGCAAGCCGCTCAAACGCGACGCTAATGGAATGTGATTGTACATCCTATTACCAAAACAGTCCATTTCATCCGATCGTTGAACTCTTTCAGAGAGAAGAATTGCAGTTCGATCGCACAAATTCTACGGAGGAAAACTTAGGCAAGTTGGAGTGTTTCTTGACGCAATACGACCTTCCTCTTGATGAAATGGTGCCGCTCTTTGCCCGCCTTTTCTCTGTACAACTCGGCGATGGCTACACGCCATCCAATTTACCCCCGGAGCAACAAAGACAGAAAACCTTACAGGGCTTACTCAGCGTTATATTGAAGAAGACGATCCAGTGCCCGGTGCTATTCATAGTGGAAGATTTGCACTGGATTGACCCATCTACCCTAGAACTGATACATCTTCTCATCGAAAGCGCCAACAACTCCCGAATCTTTACAATGTTGGCGTATCGTTCGCACTTTCTCCCGGAGTGGACTGCTCCACCAAATCTCACGTCAATTACGCTGAATCGTCTCACGCGGCGGCAAGTAACGGATATGGTTAATGAGGTCGCAGATGGGAAGGGGTTGCCGGCGCCCGTCGTCGGACAGATAGTGGCAAAGACCGATGGAATACCGTTGTTTGTTCAGGAGTTGACTAAAATGGTAGTAGAGTCGGCTTGGATGAAGGAGGTTAACGGTCACTATGAACTGACACGACCGTTGCCGCAGCTTGCCATCCCTACGACGTTGTACGATTCACTGATGGCACGTCTGGATCGCTTGGGCACAGCCAAGGAGGTTGCCCAACTGGCAGCTACCCTCGGACGCGACGTAGATTATGAACTTCTAAAGGCAATTTCGTGGCAAAGCGAGACCCTACTGCGGCGCGAGATGACTCGGCTGATGGACGCGCAGCTTCTCGATCGAGCTGATGCTTCCCAGAGCGGAGAAACATATACATTTAGACACGCCCTGATCCAAGAAACTGCCTACCAGTCCTTGCTCAAGGATAGAAGACAGCGGTATCATCAGCAGATTGCTTCAACGTTAATCGAACAATTCCCCGATAGCGCTGAGACCCAGCCAGAACTTATAGCGCATCATTACACTGCGGCGATGAGTGAGCGGGCAATTCCTTTTTGGCAGCATGCTGGACAGCGGGCGATTGAGCGCTCGGCAAACTTAGAAGGGATAAATCACCTTCTTAAAGGGCTAGAGTTGATTAAGGCATTGCCTGAAACCCCCGAGCGCATGCAACAAGAGTTTGTATTGCAAATCACGCTTGGGCCCGCTATGATTGCAACAAAGGGATACGGTGCGCCCGAGGTGGCGTCTATCTACGCACGTGCCCAAGAACTCGGTGAACACATCGGCGAAACCACGTCCGAAGAACTGGAACTGCTAAAATTTCCGGTGCTGTTCGGCCTGTGGCTGAGTCACTTGGTGCGTGCGGAATTGGACTCTGCGCGGGAACTCGGCGAACGCTGTATTGCACTTGCTAGACAGCAACAGGACGTGGCTCTGATGCTTGAAGCCCATCGGGCACTGGGAGCGACGCTCTTCTATCTTGGGGAACTCGGCATGGCGCACGCTTATCTTGAAGAGGGAATCGCCCAGTACCAGCCACAGCATCACCGGTCGCATGCCTTCCTTCATTACATGGCGGAGCCGGGAATGACGTGTTTATGTTATGCAGCTTCAACCCTCTGGTTCCTGGGCTATCCGGAACGGGCGCTGCGATACAGCGCGAAAGCTCAGGCAATCTCCGACGAATTGCCTCACCCTTTCAGCCAGGTGGTTACACTGTTTTTCGCAACGTTTCTGTATTATCAGTGCCATCGTGAAGCGGACTCAGCCCAAGCGCAGGCAGAGAAGTTAATCTCGCTTTCCACAGAGCACGGCTTTCCAATCTGGCGCGCAGCAGGCGTAATCATGCGTGGATGGGCGTTATCCAAGCAGGGGCAGTTTAGGGAAGGAATTGACGAGATATGCAGTGGTTTGGGCGCATGGCGTTCTACAGGTGCGGAGATATTTCTCCCATTCTATCTTGGTGTATTGGCGCAGGCGTATGCTAGGGCAGGACAGATTGGGGAAGGTTTGAAGACCTTGGATACAGCACTAGATACCGTTGCCCAAAACGAAGAACGTCTATACGAAGCGGAGTTATATCGGCTAAAAGGAGAACTACTGTTGATGGACGATAGCCCCGAATCCGATGTCGAAGGCTGTTTTCGGCGGGCAATTCGGGTGGCAAGTCATCAGGGGGCAAAAACCTTGGAGTTGCGGGCATCAGCCAGTCTTAGCAGACTGTATCAGTGCCAAGGAAAGACCTCAAAAGCCCGTGAAATACTCGCCCAAGTCCACAATTGGTTCACAGAAGGATTCGACACCACGGATTTGAGGGAAGCCGAAATGCTGCTCGAAGAGTTGTCCTAATACGATTTCAAAATCTAAATGTTACATCCGAACGAGATGTTACATCCGATACGAGACGCGCAATGAATTGCGCTACTACGAACCCCCCAGTTTTTGTAACTTATGGATTACGAATTGGTATAAGTAGGAAAACTGATGAAGACACTGCTAATAATGCGTCATGCCAAGTCTAGCTGGAAGGATGCAGGTTTGCTAGACCACGACCGTCCGCTCAATAAGCGCGGCAAAAGAGATGTCCCGCGTGTCGGTAGGCTTATTCTACAGCAAAGGTTAGTTCCGGATTTGATTGTCAGCTCAACCGCGAGACGTGCTAGAAGTACGGCGAAAAGGGTTGCCAAAACCTGTGGCTACATAGCAGAAATCCGGTTAACTCCCCATTTCTACCATGCTCCGGCTGGGACATATATCGAAGTCCTAAACCACCTCTCAGATGACTATCGCCGAGTAATGGTCGTGGGACATAATCCCGGCATGGAAGAACTCGTTGCGAGATTAGGGCGGAGTTGCGGGATGCCGACCGCTGCGCTCGCCAATGTTTCGTTGCCCATTGACCGATGGCGGGAATTTGATGGGGCAACCGAGGGAACGCTTGTCCATGTGTGGTATCCGAGAGATTTGTTGTGAATACGTCTCGTTTCAATGATAAGATATGTCGAAGGCGATACGTTATCGAAAGAGAAACCACTTGATATCATCTATGCAGTCACTGTTGATTAGCTTGACTAATTATCCCAAATCACACGTTCTGTGTATATTGGTACTATTCGGCATCGCCTACGCCGCAAGCACGGAAGAGATTCCAGTGAGCACCGCGCCTGACGGGCAATTTATGCCTCGCACGGTCAGCGACGGAAAAGGGGGTGCCATCGTCGTCTGGGAAGATTACCGCACAGCAACCGATTGGGATGTCTACGCGCAAAGGGTGGACGCCGCCGGCGAAACAGTGTGGGAGGTAGACGGCATTCCAATCTGTCTTGCCGGGTGGAATCAGCGCAGGCTAAGGATGGTTCAATCCGCCGATCGGGTCATTGCGGTATGGAACGATCGGCGCGGACGTACGAATTGGGATATCTACGCTCAGGCGATTGATCTGTCAGGCCAGGTATTGTGGCAGGTAGACGGGGTGCCGGTTTGCACGGACTCCGCCGATCAGTCCACGCAGGCGATACTGAGCGATGGTGCCGGTGGGGCAATCTTTGTCTGGGAGGACGCGCGTCAGAGTGCAGAACACCAAGACTTGTACATTCAACGACTCAGTCCGAGCGGTCAACCGATGTGGAAAGCGGATGGAATACCGGTTTTCCCGTCCGATTCTCTTCAGAGCGATCCCATACTCCTCGCCGATGGCGAGAACGGATTCTATCTCGTCTGGTGGGACGTAATCGGGTACGAGTCGTGGCACATCATGGCGTTTCGGATCAATATGAACGGATCTCCAGTTTGGGATGCCCCCGTTGTTGTTTCGCCGCGGGAAGGTATGCAGGGAATACCGCTCGTAACCAGCGATGGCGACGGCGGAGTTATCATTGCTTGGCAGATCTACGAAAAGTTCATCAACGACAATCTGTACGCACAACGCATTGCTCCAGATGGCAAAAAACTTTGGACAGACGCGGGTGTGCAGATCTGCAATGCACCTAGCATCCAGAAAAACGCTTCGATAACCAGTGATGGCAACGGCGGAGTCATTGCCGTTTGGAGCGATGAACGCGATGTTTACTCGGATCTCTACGCACAACGAGTTGGTGCTTTTGGGACGGTTCGGTGGAAAGAGAACGGTGTGCCCATCTGTACTGCCGGCGGGCATCAGGATAGGCCGTTCATCGTGCCATCTGTTAATAATCAGTTCGTCGTTGCTTGGTTGGACTACCGTGAGGACTACGGCGATGAGAGCAGCGATGCGATTTACGCACAGCAACTCAATCTGGGTGGAGAGGTGGCTTGGAAGGCCGACGGTGTGCCAATCTGCACGGCACCGGGAGAGCAGTATCCGCCGTTTGTACTAAGATCCGAATCGGGTGTTATCAGTGTGGTATGGACGGACGTGCGAGACGATCAGGGAGACGTTTACATGTGGAGATTTTGACACAACAAATCTAGTGTATCATCGCGCGCGTGGTGCGTAATCAACAGGACTTACGCAAAAAGTAGAAATGGCGATTTTCTACGACGATCTCATATTGCAGGGCTTTTGTAGGAAATAACAATCGTTATTCCCTACGTAGTTTCTTTCTATAAATCATGCAGGTAGGGAACGCAGATCTGCGTTCCCTACAAAAACCGAACTGCGTAAGTCTTAATCAAGAAGAACCGTCCCACGTCCTTACGATATTAGGGCTATTCTCAGTCGGGTTACGTGGACCTCCCCATCTTACCAGAGCCTTCTCCTATCTTCATCCACTGCGTACAAATCAGCGAAATCAAAGTAAAAACAGCGCCACCAATAAAGATAATTTGATAGCCAAATGATGCCCACGCCAAGCCGCCGATGAGTGGTACGCTCACCGCGGCAACATGATTCATTGTAACGCCCATGGCAAGCGTTGGCTTGAGGTCCTGTGGCGGCGCAATCTTGTTTAAGTAGGTCATCAAAGCAATCCGACCAACAAACAGGAAATTGTCGATGCAATAGAGCACATACAGATGTATGACGTTTCTGAGTAGCGCATAACCGATGAACACAAAGAATAGTCCCGCGTAGCTGATACTTAGCATGGTTCGTTCGCCCCGCTTGTCTACCAATCTGCCGATCATCGGCGAGAAGAACAGAACAACCACCTGATTAATCAGGACGAGTTTGATAATCACGCCTCGATCGGTTCCGAACACCTTGACGAGTGCGAAGATTGCGAATGTCGTGAAAATCTGCCGCCGACTTCCATCCATTAAAGAAAGCAGGTAGTAAAGCCAATACTTTTTTCGCAGTACGAATCTGTTTTCACGCTCAGTCTGTAATCGCCGTGACGCGAAAAGCAGTGCGATGCCGCCGGCAGTAACGACACAACCTCCTATCTGAAAGAGCCCCTCAAATTCAATCAGATTTGTTGCGAACAAACACAATCCGATCATCGCTAACGTAGCAAGACTTTCCACACTCCGCAACTGCCCAAACCACTTACCTTTTTCTTCATCGGCTGAGTAGGCGAGCGTCATGGCTGATCGCAACGGCAACCACGCATGAAAGCCGATGCTCCACACGAACGAGAAAACAAGGATTCCGTAGAAACTGTTGACTTGGGAATAGGCAGCCATACCTATTCCCATCACGACGAGAGCCAAACCAGCAACAATGGGCGGCGCTAGGTAGATGATGACGGCGGTGAAGAGGGCGTTGAGGAATCCGGGCACTTCTCGCAACGACTCCATGTAGCCCAATTCGTGAGGCTGAATTCCAATCTGGTCAACGATGAAATTGTTAAAGAGTGGATACAGGATTCCGAAAAATGCGCCTACGCCAAAGACACCACAAGCCAATAGACGAAAATCACGGTGCCAATAACGCATAAATATTCCTCTTGGTGCGCCGGTTCAAAATAGGTTTAATGGGCGATTTTAAACGATAAGCCTTGCTCTCTTTAGAACGGCGGTCGCTGCACGGCGACAGCTATATCGTCTCTGAAACCTGGAATAATAAAAACGGCTTGAACCCACATTGCGCAAGGATTCAAGCCATTCGAAGAATTTCTCAACTGCGTTTAGTTTATCTAAAGTTTTCTGATTAACAAAACCTGACGCTTGACCTTATGCCTGCGACAGATCCAACACACTCCGTGCCACCTCTCCTTTCCCAAGGGCATCAAAAGCATCGTTAATCCCCTCCAGCGGGTAGGTTCGCGTGACCAATTCATCCAATTTGAGTTTCCCTGCTCGGTACAAATTCAGTAGCCGATTAAAGTCCACATGGGTGCGTGCCGTGCCATAGTAGGAGCCGATCACCGTCTTCTCAAACATCAATATTCGGGCATCAATTTCAACGGGAGTGTTCACCGGGGCATGTCCGATGAAGACGGTTACGCCACGGCGTCGAGTACACTGAATCGTTTGCAAGAACGGTTTGCCCGTCAGACCGATTGCCTCGAACGCATAGTGTGCGCCGAAACCGCCTGTGATTTCCTTGATACGCTCGACAGGATCTTCTTTGGATGAATTAACGGTGTGGGTCGCGCCAAACTGTTTTGCCATCTCCAGCTTGTTGTCGAGAATGTCGACAGCGATGATTGGCTGAGCATTCGCCAAGACAGCACCTTGAATGCAATTTAATCCCACTCCGCCGCAGCCGAAGATTGCCACCGATTTTCCGGGAGGCACCTTAGCCGTGTTGATAACTGCACCGACACCCGTCATAACGCCACAACCAATCAATGCCGCTTGTGCTAGAGGGTAATCTTTAGCTATTGGAACAACGACATCTTGAGGCACGACAGTGTAGGTACCGAACGTGCCTAATCCAGCCAATTTGCCCACGCTTTCGGCGCGCCCCTTAAACTGTGGACGGCGACCATCATCTGGCTCAACCTTGCAGAGATTTGAAAACCCGTCCTGGCACATTTCGCAGTAGCCACAGCTCCGTTTCCAAGACAGAATAACATGGTCCCCTTCTGTGAGGCCAGTCACTCCAC
This sequence comes from Candidatus Poribacteria bacterium, assembly GCA_965197465.1. Classification (GTDB taxonomy): domain Bacteria; phylum Poribacteria; class WGA-4E; order WGA-4E; family JAJDTR01; genus JAJDTR01. The sequence goes on from OZ240209.1 coordinate 801,981, forward strand.
TGCCAACCTCTTCAACGATGCCCGCCCCCTCGTGACCGAGAATAACCGGAAGGTTGACAAATGGCCAGTCGCCCTTAACAACATGCCAATCAGAGTGGCAGACACCGCTAGCGCACAATCTTACGCCAACCCTGCCGTGAGTCACCTCCGGCGCATCAAATTCTTCGATTTTCAAAGGTGTGTGGACATCATACAACACGGCTGCTTTCATGAATTTTAACCTCCTCACTGGTTCAATGATATGAAATAGTTAGCATGTCTACGAGGTGACAAGGAGCTCCTAATCCTCAGCAATCCACTCCGTTCACCTCTCTTCATCTGGCCGCCGAAAACCTGAGTTCGCCCGACTGAAAAGTAAATCATCAACGCCGAACAATCAGAGCGTGCGCCGATCGTTGCGCTCGCGAGCTTTTCTCATAATCTTTTGCGAGTTGGGCGCTTTGTAGTTTGCCCGAAACTTTAACCAACTGTGGCGGTAAGTGATGATGCCAAGATTAGGTTTATAGCGCTGCATGGCGGAGGCCTCAAAAAAATAGGGTCAACAATCGTTGCCGCTTTCCGCTCTTTGAGCAATCGAGAGCTATTACGTCGTAACCGCGTTCTGTAGCAGTTGAGTTCAGTTCAAGAAGTGGGGTTAACTGTTGAGTTTGGTCTATGAAAATGGAGAAATGGACGTAAAATTTATGCCCCTATTTATCGGTGGGAGCGGCACCCTTGCCGTGACTAGCGGGTGGAGTAGCATCCGCCCATTACATGTAAACGGCGGACGTGCAATGAATCGTACTACTACGAACCAATCGGAACAATGATTTCGCTCTTCGCCTATCGTATCACGAATGTTTTTCGTTATACGGATACGGTATCTGACTCGCTGATTGCTCCCGTCAACACACCCACCTTCAGGGACTGTTCCTGCTTTGAGAAGCGCATTCTAAACGCTTCGGCGATATCTTCTAGGGGATATGTATGTGTGGTCACTGGCTTCAAATCCACTCGTCCCTCGGCTACCAATTTGACCATCTCGTCGTAGTGGTCCCGCCGGAAGTAGTGTACGCCGTACGAGAATCGGTGACGCAACTCGTCCTCGTTCAGCTTCGCTACCCCCATTACCGAGATGAAGCGTCCTTCAAGCCTCGTCGATACAAGTGCCTGGTCCGGTACATTTCCGGCAAATGTTGCGCAAATCCCCACATCTACCCCCAACGGCGAGTTAAGTTTATGAAGTTTCTCCACGGGTGAGCCGGTGCTTGGATCCATCACAATGTCTGCGCCAAATTCTTCCGCCTTCTGTCGACGGAATTCGATCGGATCTAACGCTACTATCTGTTTCGCGCCATATGTCTTGCACAACTGAACTGCCATCTGCCCAACGGGGCCGCATCCCCATACTGCGACAACCTTCCCCTCCACCTCGCCAGCCTTGACACCGGTAAACGCAGGGCCGAGAGTATCTGCTATGAGGCTTCCGTCAAGAAGGCTGATTGAATCTGGTAAGGGGAGACACGCATCAGAGCGAACGCATACAAACTCGCTGTAGCCACCCCAGAGTGAGAGAAACTCATCAGGGCAATGCACAGTGTAACCGGTTAAGCAGTAACGGCAGCGGCCGCATCCAATGCAAGCGAGAACAGCGACCCGACTACCAACGCTTACGTTTGTGACACCTTCCCCCACGGCTTCAATGATACCAACAGCCTCATGCCCAGGGTTTGAATGGCCACTCTCAATATAACGGGCGTCGCTAGCACATACGGCGTTTACCCCAACTCTGACAAGCACCTCGTTTCTCACGGGAGTAGGTGTTGGTTTATCGACTATCTCTACATCATAAAGAGAACGAAATTGTGCTGAACGCATTAACGGTACACCCTCTCGCTTACGAAATCTCTACCACCACATACTTCTCGTCCACCGAGGCAGAATAGGTTTCAGCCGTGTATGGCCCCTTCTCAAGTGTCATCCCCTCAACGTCAACGCTATCGCTGCAAGGGGGAGAGCCTGATTCCACACTGACCTTGTATTTTCGCGCACGCCTTCTGGCCGGGCTCCACCAGGATTGCCCCGTTTTGACATCGAATTCCCATCCGTGCCAAGGACATCGCAAGATTTCGCCTTTTCGAACATATTCGTATTCGCCAGGAACACTAGACTTTAAGAATCCTGTGAGATGGCCCTCACAGAGCGGTCCTCCGGTATGCGGACAATTATTGCGAAGCGCGTAAAACTCGCCGTCAATGTTGAAGACTCCAACGACTCTCCCTCCAATATCCACAATTTTTCGCTCGCCGGGCGGGATTTCGTCAACGGTTGCAACTACATGCTTTGCCATAAGCGCGTTTGTTGGTATATTCCAGGGGGTTCAGTATTCTGTGACCTAGTGGTTTTCTCGCTAAGTATTTATGTCTTTCTGGACTGGCACATGAGACCTATTCCACAATTCCTGTAGGTGCGATCAAGTGACCGTATAGGATCAAACGACCGAATAGGGAGTGCGATAGTAGATCCCACGCGATAGAGATCCCTCTAACCGCACTAGCACTCAACACTTACGATATACTCTTAGAAAATTTACCACTTAGTGGTTTTCTCGCTAAGTATTTAATGCTTATAAGACTAGCACAAGAAACCCGTTCCACCACGCCGGTAGGTGCGATCAACCGAGCGGACAACGAGGGCGATAGAGATCCCTCTAACCGCACCGACGCCCACACTTAATCATATTTACTTACCAAGAGAACCACTTATACCAATTACAAATCTAAATATTACACACAATCCAGTCGAAACCGGTAATGGATTGAACGATGTCTGATTGAGCCTCAAAGTAAAGCAAACCTTCAATCAACTTGTCTTCTAAGTGTGTCATATCGTCAAAGATTAGGTTAGGGAAGTATTTCTCCCGCAATTCGTCCCAGACATTTTCAACCGGATTGAGTTGCGGGCAGTAGGGAGGCAGCGTTTCAACCATCATCTGCTCCGGAATTTGCAAGGCGGATTTGCTATGGCTTGGTGCTTGGTCATATATCATTAAAATGAACTCATCGGGGTGTCTTTGGGACACTTCATTAAGGAAAAGGTTCATGGAATAACTGTCCATCGTAGGCAAAATCAGGAAATCGCACACGCCATCAACCGGACTAACTGCTCCATATGCATAGGTGTATTCTCTGACAGTTTGTTTCAAAACCACAGGACGAATGCCTTTGGGAGCCCAACATCGTTTCGGTTCATTGATTCGACCAAACCGCGCCTCGTCCTGGAGCATGACTCGCAAAGGCAGGCCGCTTTGCTCGGCTTCCTGTTGAGCTTGTTCGATGAGTGTGGGGAATTTTTTTAAAAGCATCAACAGCTTGCTCATCGTGTTTCGGGTGTTGGGGTCTCGGTACCACTTTTCGCCATTGATGTCGGCGCAACAGCGCGTAAACTGTCGATTTTCCTACCGGTCTTCCCACTTTTTCTTCATAGGCGCGATGAATCTGCGAAATCTCAATGAGTTGACCACTTTCTGCTTTTGTCGCTAAATCGGCAACAAACACTTGCTCATCAGCAAGAGATAGGTTTTGATGATATCTGCCCCCTTTAGACTTGGGTGTTAGCGCAGCAATCCCATTTTTACGATATTCACTTTGGATTCTCCGGACACTTACTGGGTGATAACTGGTTATTTCAGCGATTTGGTGCGAGGAATAACCGTAGTTCTCTCTTAGATAGACGCATTGCACACGGCGGTACTCCGAAAGGGTGGCGGCTTGTTCAAGCCGCTGCTTGAGTGGGTCTATGTTCTGTTCGGGCATGATGCCTCCTTTGCTCGTGCGGAGGGGTGGTTCATTGATTACACATTAAATTTGCTGGCTCTAATCAACGCTGCAGAAGTGTTGCAGACTATCATTATACCTATTCGTAGCTCATAGATCAACAATTAGTATTAGGCATGAAAGCGACAATCAATATGCCGGATCACCAGTTAAACTCCTTCTCATCCAGGGCTAATCTGTCAATCTTCTCAGAACTGATACAAAGCGCGAGCGTTCTCAGCCATGATCCGCCGTCTCAAATCAGGATTCAGATTCTTGGGAAGCGCATGACCCGGTGAATCAAAGTCCCAATGTGGATAGTCGGTTGCGAACATCAAATTCTCATCGGCGTTGATATGTTCAAGCAACTGCTGAAAGTATTCCTGTTTGGGTGGTTCTTCTATCGGCTGCGTGCTTACCCAGAAATGCTCACGAATATATTCTGACGGGAGGCATCTCAAGTACGGAACCTCCTCGCGTAGCATTTTCCAAGAGCGGTCAAGCCTCCACATCAGGGGCGGTAGCCAAGCAAATCCGCCTTCGATTAGCACCACCTTGAGTGTAGGAAAGTGTTCGAAGACTCCCTCACACACCAAACTGGTTACTTGGGTCTGGAACACGTGGCACATTCCTCCATGGTCTTCAATGTAGTGTGAAGGTTTTCCTGCAGAGGTGATTGGGCCAACGCCTACTCCCCCGAAGTGAATTCCGATCGTTAGGTTATGCCGCACCGCCGCTTCGTAAATCTTCCAATAGCGGCGTCTTCCAAGGGGTTCCATCGTGCGGCCAACGAGTAGGACTTGCACAAACCCCGGGTGGTCTCCAAGCCGATCAATTTCATCGGCGGCTAGGTCGCCATCTTCAAACGGAACTAGGATTGATGCTCTCAGCCTTGAGTCTGGCTTAATCCATTCTTCGATCTGCCAGTCGTTAACTGCGCGCGATAACGCGGCATTGAATTCCACGCTGCGCATATCTTGAAAGATTAAACAGTTTAGAACACCATATTCGATGTTCCAGTAGTCAAGCAGTTGCTCCTGCATGAACTTCAGGTCCGAACCGGGCGCTTTGCCGGAAGGGGGCCAGGCGTCCTTCCTAGCCGCGTACGGCACTCCGCGCGGGATATAAGACCCATTGCGGGCGGGTGTTCCCACCATTTCAAGATGCCTTCGCCAACGATCTGACATATAAGGGTGCAGTGCCTTGTGTGAAGGCACTGCATTGTGAATATCACAATCAATTACGGGCATTTTCCGTCGGTTTACCGATGGATTCGTTTGAGTTTGCATCGCCGCCATCTTTCTGTCCTCCTTGGTTCAACCTTCAATCAACTTAAATGCGAAATGATTCTGCTGAGTAACCCATTCGTTTGGTCCCTGTCTACTGATTCATGTTCTGCAAGGTGCGGACGTTGTGAAAAAAATAATCATCAAAAGCGATAGAGCTTTCTAGCATTCTCTGCCATGATTTTCCAACTTAAGTCTAGTGATAGGTTCTTGGGAATGGCGTGCTCCGGTGAATCAAAGTCCCAATGCGGGTAGTCGGTGGCAAACATCAGTTTTTCATCTGCATTGATGTGAGTCAGCAACTGTTGAAAATACTCCTGTTTGGGCGGTTCTTCCACCGGCTGCGTTGTAATCCAGAAATGGTCATGAATAGTTTCTGAAGGTGACCGTCTCAAGTATGGTACCTCATCACCTAATTTTTTCCAGGCGTTGTCAAGTCGCCACATCAGCGGCGGCAACCAGCCAAAACCCCCCTCAATCAAAACAACCTTGAGGGTTGGGAAATGCTCGAAAACGCCCTCACACACCAGACTCGTGACCTGCGTCTGAAACGCCTGTGTCATTCCCGTGTGGTCTTCGATATAGTGTGAAGGTCTACCGACAGCGGTGATTGGCCCTGCTCCAACCCCGGTGAAATGGACGCCAATCGGCAAATCGTGACGTACTGCAGCTTCATACATCTTCCAGTATTTCCGGCGCCCCAAGGGTTCCATTGTGCGCGCAAGTACCAATACCTGCACGAAGCCGGGGTGATCGCCTATTCGATTGATTTCCTCAGCCGCCAACTCGCCATCATCGCATACCACCGTAATCGACGCACGCAGGCGCGGTTCAGACTCCAACCACTTATCAATCTGCCAGTCGTTCACCGCTCTTGCGAACGCTGCCGCGTACTCCAAATTGGGCATGTCGGGTACGGCGGTAAGGCAATTCAGGATTCCGAACTCAATGTCCCAGAGGTCTAGTAACTGTTCCCGCATAAAGTCGAGGTCGGAGCCGGGACGTTCACCAGAGGGCGGCCACGCGTCGTGGCGCGCGCCGTAAGGCATACCGCGCGCAATATATCCCCCGACTTTGTCCGGTGTCTCCAGCATTTCGTGATGCCTTCGCCACCGCTTTGACATATAGGGATACAGCACCTTATCTGAAGCTAGGGTATTGTGTACATCACAGTCAATGATTAGGCGTTTGTTCCGTTTAAATTCTCTTTTCAATGTCGCCGACTCCAACGCGCGCAATTACAATATGTTGCTTCAACCTAACAAGAAGTCTAAACATTTCGCAGCCGAAATCTGGGGCCCGCAAATCCGGTATATACAGATTGATATAGTGACACGGCATTCTCTACGCGACAATACGCAATGAAATTAAGCCTCTTTTCTCAAATGCAGATTAACGAGCGAGTAATGGCTTCATCATCGGATCGCACGCTACCGACTCCGCGGTAAGGCGCTTGGCGAATTTCACCACTCTCGACGAACTCCGTATGCATCAAAGGCAGAGTCCTTACCAATGATGGGAAGTTCTTCCACAAGTGCTTGAGCTATTATCAGGCGATCGAATGGGTCTCCGTGATGAGGAGGTAAGTCGGTCAATTGTGTCAGGCTATCAACCGTGATATCCAATATTCTAATTTCATTAAATTCCAGTTGCTCTGGAAACAAGCGATTGAAGGGTTTGGTCAATGCGAGCTTCTTTGCCTTGATTGCAATCTCCCATAAACTCACGATACTGAGAAAACAGTCGTTGCTTGAATCTTCCACCAACTCTCTGTCTCCGAGTTGCCTGTCGCCAGCAAGAAACCATAGTAACGTGTGGGTATCTAGCAGATATTTCATTGCATTTACTCGCTAGCCTTTGGCAGTTCATCGTCAAAATCTTCAGCCATGTGCATATGTCCTTTGGCACTCCCATAGCCAGTCTTTATCCACGGTTCAAGGAAAACCGTCTTCCAGTTGTATTGATAGGTTGGCATCAACGTGTCCATCCACTCTGCGTAAAACAGTAAATGGTATTTTACATACGTTTTATCAAGCAATTTAATGCACTCATCAAGTTCCCCGAATGTCGGCACAATTGCGGGTTCGTCCTTATCCCAATGAGCAATACGTTTGTCAGCAAACTCCTCACAGGCTTCCACGGCCGATTTGAGATTATCTCGATCCGCCTTTACCATCTGTGGACAAACATGCGTCCCACTGGCATCTGCGTATGAAGCGAAGTCATCCATGTTAATCAACGCTTTAAGTTGTGATGAGTTTGTAATTCCCACCTCTGCAAGCCCTTTTTTACCCTCAATCTCTATTTGGCAAATGTCAGGTCCATCGGCGTGAGGACAGCGGGATTGATAGTAGCTGCGGGACAGTTGCTCGGGATTTTTTGCGATATCGTCAAGCAGCCCTATGAAGGATATACTCTCTTTATTCGGTTTAATTTGCCGACGCAAACCCGCCAGCGCGTGAGAAAGGTAGGTCCTTCCAAGATAGCCATAGAAAACATTCGGTTTTTGCATCCTTGGATTCTCACGGATAATGTCCTGAATTTCCCAAAACATGTTTTCGTCGCGAAGCAGCCCCGAAATCTCGTTATGAATCGTCTCCATCCAATGCAGCCACTTCTGAAGTTTCGGACTCTTCTCAAATCTCTGAACCATGATCGAATATTCTTTCAAACATAAAGCTACGTCACGGCCAAGGGCTTCGGACGCCGATCTCGCCAATTGGAATTCACTGCCATCCAGAAAAATTGGTAAAACACTCCGTTCTCATCTTGCAGCACCGGTAGGCTACACATGGACAGGCTGAATCGGTTCAACTTCTATTGGTTCATAGTGCAGCGTCATAATCTGATCCGGTCGCAAACCGACCGACTCATACGTACGGCCGTCGCGGTCACTGAATTCAACTTCGAATGCAGTACCGCCTTCAAGGACTTCAACTACTGTACCAACTTGTCCCCGTCTGAGATTATATTCAGGCAAATCGTCTGTAAGAGCGACAACATCAAGTAGCTTAGCTTTCACTATATACCATCCTCTAAACGTAACACGGGCCTTCCTATTGAGCCAAACGCCTTGCCTATCATTATGAAAAGGCAAATGTCAAGATAGGAACAGACATTCTTCCTTGAGCAGATTCGCTCTCCCTCGCAATTGCATCTAGCTGTTCCAGAGTTGCTGCCTCATAATACCGTTCTCTGCATTTCCCACATACGTCAACTGGCACATCTGTGATAATCACCAATGTACCCTCATGCCAGTGTTCTACCGTAACCTTTTTTGGCTGAATGATTCCAAGGCAATATTCGCACTCTAGTAAATTCATGCGCGCTCACAACTTAACCTGCGCTAACTACACCAAGCCAGCATTCAAATTTAGCAACCTAGATCGCACTCGTTCATGATTCACGCGTTAGACTACTTTCAGAACCGATAAAACTCCCTCGCATTCTCGGACAAAATCTTGCGTGCCAACGCCTTCGGCAGCTTTGATGGAAATGCCTCCTCAGGAGAATCAAAATGCCAGTGGGGGTAGTCCGTCGAGAACATCAGTAGGTCGTCCGAGTCGAGTTGTCCGATAATCTGAAGCAGTTGCTCAGCCGTTGGAGGTGCATCAATTGGCTGGAGTGTCAGACGGATGTGTTCACGGATATATTCGGATGGCAATCGTTTGACCCACGGCGTCAATCGTCGCAAGCCGCGCCACTCCTTGTCAAACCGCCACATCAACGACGGCATCCATGTGAAGCCACCCTCAATCAGCGCCACGCGTAAATCGGGGAATTGGTCAAAAGCCCCTTCCGACACCAAACTGAGAACTTGCGCTTGAAACACCTGTGACATACCGGCATATTCTTCCAGATACGTTGAGGGCCAACCCACCGAAGTCGGAGGCAAACCGGGCGCGCCGCCGTAATGGATCCCGATCACTAAGTCATGCCGGCAAGCAGCGGTGTAGATAGGATGATAGCGTCGGTTGCCGTAAGGCGCCTGCGAACGAACCGGCAACATGACCTGCACAAAGCCGGGGTGATTGCCCAAGCGATCAATCTCGCGCGCTGCCAGCTCCGGATTCTGGCTCGGTACAATCAGAGAAGCCTTGAGTCGTGGCTCAGGATTAAGCCAATGTTCTATCTGCCAATCATTGACTGCGGATGCAAGTGCCGCTGCGAGGTCTTCATTGTGCACGCTCTGTACGCGATATGCGCAGGTAAGTATACCGCACTCCACGTCCCAGGCGTCTAAGGCATGTTCGCGTAGTAGAGCCAAATCTGATGCTGGTCGGTCTTCCGAAGGCTCCGTAATTCCGGGTCGTGTTGAAGTCGGTACGCCGCGTGGATAATCATTCGCGTCGGGCCCATAGAAGCCGGAATCTCTGCAATGATCTACCCAGTAGTCCGCCAAGTAGGGGTAGAGCATTTCGAGTGATGGCAACCGGTTGTGGAGGTCGCAATCAATCACGGGCAAACCTGTCTGAATGAAGCCCGGCTTCCCATCCGTTGTTGCCATGAAGTTTCCCTTCCGTCCCTAATTTCTCTGATGAATTTCAACTACGTCCAATGGGTTAAGCATACCTTCTCCATTCCAGTTTTGTCAATACAAAACAGCCCTACATCGGTGCACATTGTACGTCTAGCTTTCCCAATTTTTCTGGCGGATTCCTGTGATTACCATAGTGGATAGTAATCACCCACGTGACGGTTCGCTCATTCGCTCCCGTGCCTGACGAGAGAGTTCCGCCAGATGTCCATCGTTCGCTATGTTCTGTTCCAGATGCCGCATGCGCTCCGTACTGGCTGAGCGCACCATCTTCTCCCCATATTTGCGATCAATCCAAAATCTGGAAGCAGTTGCAATCTGCTTACGAAGGTCCTCCAACCGATTCTCCGGATAGCGTTGACTCAGATTTATGGTGAACATGCGTCGTCGGATACTCCCGCCAAACGCAGCGTGTTTTGTGTTGTGATTGAACATAACAAGGTCACCGGGTTGCGTCTCTAAGATAGCCGCCGGTATATCCCGCCCGTGTAGCCCCCAAAGCTCCTGACTATTCCTAATCTCATGGCTCAACGTATCTGCATACCCATCACCGAAGTGATGACTGCCCGGAATGACACGCAGCGCTCCGATGTCACGCGTCAAAGGGTCGAGGTAGAACGCGATTTTGATGTGCATTGGATCTTCCGGTTTACGTGCGCCATCGGAATGCCACCCGGTCTCGCCGACGTAAAAATTGCCATCGCTGCCGACATAGTTAAAGTCATCGCCCAAGATTGAGGAGGCGATGCCAAGGATACGCGGGTCGTCCAAAAGAGAACACAACACCTCGCTTTGGTCGATAAACGGAACAATACACGAGCGAGCCTTCTCATTGTGAGGCTTGCCGTTATGTCCGCCGCCGTGCGCTGCCCAAACAGCTTCGAACTCTCGGTCAATCTCTTCAATGCGGTCTGCCATCAGTTCCGGGAAACTAAGATAGCCGAAGGTACGGAAGAAACCCATCTGTTGTTCTGAGAGGTTGAAACCCTGATTCTGCACCCTATTCTCCTTTGGACTCTACTCGTGTAACAGAACATTTAATAACCACAACGGGTCGGTTGACGATAATCACTATGACGATAATCACTATATGGTCTCTTTTACGATTCGATCCTTGCGCATTACCAAAAAGTTTCAACTCCCAGTTTTTCGGCAATGGCTGCAAGCCCCTGCAAGTGATCGTTATGGAGTGGTAGCCCGTTTACAACCCATTTCTCATAGTTGCGCCACTCAATCTCCCCGGGTAAGTATACTTGGTCCGCCCCTTCAACCGTTTTCGAAGCCTTCACGGTGCGAATCCCTCGATCAAGTTCAGCCACATATTCGTCAAAATCAGTGAAGCTAGAAACGTTTAGTGCCATGAAAAAGTGTTCGGACGGACCGCCCGTCCTATGGCACCCCATTGAACCACCAACGAGAGGCCCAGCCAAAATGCCCATAATCAATGCCAATCCGTACCCCTTTGGCCCCGCTGCGGGCGCCAGCATGCGTCCCTCATCCGGATCGCTAGTCGGTTTGCCATCGGCTGTCAACATCCAATCCGATGGAATGGGAGTTCCATACATGTGCATGGTGCGAATTTTGTTCCACGCGGAGATACCGCAAGCCATATCCAGTACGATCGGGCGTTCCTTGCCCGCCGGGAGTGCATAGCACATCGCGGTGTTTCCCGCGACAGGAGTGGCGCCGCCCGGTGCGACAACTGTCCTCGCCGCCGTGCTTGTTGTTGCGAAACCAATCATTTTCTCGCGCACTGCCATCATCCCGTAGCAAGCTGCCGCGCCGAAGTGCCCTGCGTTCCGCACCCCAACGGCTGCAATTCCTGTTTCTCTCGCCTTTTCAATTGCCATTTCCATTGCAAAAGCTGAGGACGGATGACCTAGGGCGTTATCGCCCTCTATAACCCCGAAACTAGGCCCTTCCTGGACGACAGCGAACTGGGGAGTCGGATTTACGTTTCCATCAAGAATGCTCTGCACGTATCCGGGTAGCGCGCGCGTACCGTGGGAATACACACCACGCAGATCAGTTTCGACCTGTAGTTCTGCCATTACCGTTGCATGTTCCGAGGACAGCCCGGCTTTTTGATAAAGCGTTGTACAAAACTCGCGGAGCTGGTCTGGCTGAACCGTCAATTCTTGTGTTTCTTCATCCATAGGACTTGCGCAAACTCCATTCTGGTAACAGAAGATTTTAACTGTAGCCGTAAATACTCGCTTAACAGCCTGTGTTTAACCTGATAAATGTTTTGGCTTGTTTAGTCAGCGACAACTTTGAGTCGAACCCGAGCCAACAATACGTAACTGATATGGTTGCGAACGATTCGTTTTCGCTTTCGACATTGACACGACTGAGGTCCTCGCTATGGTCGGCGAAATGTGTTGTGGTATAGTTTATACGGTCGCGCAGCAGATACCGATAGAATACAAGTCGGGTTGGTTTCACCGTACTTGCCCCTATCTTCGGCATTTTACTACCCATGTCTATCTACCCTGCGTAAGTCCTGTATTTGATACTATTTTAGGATTACCATCCGTCGCACATGAGTATAATCCCCCGCCCGAATATGATAGAAATACAAGCCGCTTGCAACCGGTTCACCGTACCTGTCTTCCCCATCCCAGTAGACCGCTCTACCGCGAGTAGCGTATGTCCCAACGTGCTGATATCCGAGGTTGAACCGACGGACACGCGTACCGTCCGTATCGTAAATTGAGATTGTCACTTCTGAATCAGTAGAGAGTTGATACGGAATCCACGTTTCCGGGTTAAACGGGTTCGGATAATTTTGCAGCAACATCGGTTCCTCAGGAAACAGCACCGCCATTGCCACCGGCTCATCAACCACGTTCATCGGAATTGCCCTTGTCGCCGAATCCGCCAATTGTGGGTCAACAAGCCGGATGGGAAGTTGTGCCACGGGGGGACCCGTCTTTTTAACATGAAAAACAAGCGTAGCCAGTGCCCCCTCTGCCGTCACACCTTCCAGCGTTCCTTGACGCGTCTGTGTCAGCTCCAGTTGTGTCCCTTGCCGGGCGACGTTCCAGTAACCTTGGTGCAGTGTATCAGCTAAAACCGGGCTTGGTAAGGCAGTAAGGAGTTCCAATACCGCAGGATCGTACTGGATCGAGAAATGGTAGCCGTAAAGATCGGCAATCGCTGTGGTGTGGATTGAGACGGTCAACTGTCGCGTCGCCGTCGCGCTTGGGGTCATCAAGAGGCGCAATTCACCTTCGGGCGATACCGAGCGGAGTTGTCCAAAATCGGCACCTGGCGCGGCGTTAATAAGTTCTTCGCCGAAATGTTGAGCTACAAGCACGAGATCAAAAATGTCCACCTTGCCATCTTGGTTGACATCATACGGAGGAAATTTACCCGTACCGTCTCCTGCTTCGATTGTTAGGGTCAGTGTGTAGATAAAATCCATCCCACGTCCCCCGGCAGTATCTCTAATCTCGGCATAGTAAGTGCCGTCCACAGGAATTTCAAACCCTTCTAGCATTGAATCAAAACCTGGTACAAAGAGCGGAGTCTCTGCTACAAGCTGCAAATCGCTATTGTACAGACTCAAAATTAATTTGAAGAACGGATTGGCGGGTTGCCCGCCCACCTTTATCGTAATGATCTGTCCCGCTGTAGCAGTAAACTGGAACGCATCGGCATCTCCGGCAAAACTGATAGCTCCCTCGACAGGTTCCCCCACTGTTAACGGAGTCGGATTCCCTCTTAAGCCCTCGTGGTCATCTTCGGGAAGTTCGCCTTCAGATAACGTCAGTGTATAGGTATAACTGGAACCGATCGCGCCTCCTATGAAACCGGCAACATCAACACAATACTCACCATCGGCAGGGATGAGAAATCCATCAATCCGCACCTCTAGCCCATTGGGATTGCCCTGAATAGATACCAACGTTTCCCCAGACGCATCCAAAAGACTAAGTTGGGTCACCATGAATATTACTTCTCGTTTAGGCATTTCTACCTCAACACGCAGGGCAATGACAGTGCCCTCTGACGCTTCAAAGCGGAAACCATCCGAGTCATGAGGATCGGGATCGGGAGACGCAGGATCGCCGGTAAGAGTAATGGCACCTGTTATAGGTTCGTCGAAGGTCAACGGCGTTTCTTCGCCACTACCGCACGCTGCATGGTCATCGGTCTTCCCACCGATCGTCAGTGTATAAGAGTAGTTTAGACCCCCAAAAGGGGCATTCAGATTGGGAAGCGCAATGTTCCTGACAGCGAGCAGGTACGTTCCATCGGCTGGTAACTCTTCAATCACACGGGAATCAATACCGCGCGGATTAAGTTCAGGCTCCGGACCGGTGGTCGGCAAGACATCGTCACTTTTAGCAAAAAGATCGCCATCTAGCCCACAGACAACGAGCAGAGAGTCGAGGTCGGAGTTCTTCGTCGTAACAGTGATGTCAATGCGCTGCCCTTTCTCACCTTCAAACGCGAAGAAATCCGTATCTCCGCTGAAGTCGATGAAACTCTCTATCGTATCGCCGATCCCCACAGGTGTCGCTGTGTCGGGCGTATCGCCGTGATTGTCAATGATGAGTGCTAGTTTATAGTCGTTGGTCGCACCATTAATGCCAGAAACCGTAACGAGATAATCCCCTGGCACTAATTCTAGCGATGTGACATCCTTCGTTTCAAAGGTAACAAGCTTGATACCATTGGGGCCCGTCAATGTTAGCATCAACTCCCCGTAGATGGGTTGAAAATCAATTCCCAACCCAACCTGCATTGTCTCATCCAAACGGAATTTATAGTAATCATCATTGTCCGCTGTATGGACCGACAGTTCTTCGTTGACATACGGGAGTTCGACCGTGGCTGCGGTCTCCGCTGTATCGTTCTCCTCAAAGGCATCAAGTGCCAGATTGGGGCGCGTAAAGAATCCACGGTTCTCCATAGTCCCCAAGATAAAGTCGAAATTTACGCCGCCATTCAGTTCTTGGTCCGCCATGAGAATTGCCGATGCCCCATCGACAAATCCCGCGTCGGGCGAGAGGAAGAAATGGCTCTCGACAACCAAACGGATCGACGCATCGCGTCCAATCGCTTCAAAAATCTCCCATAGTGCTGCCGACCAAATCTGCCCATCGGCGTGTGGCTCACCCACAATGTCTTCGGGATAGCGCTTGTTACCATTTACAGGACGAGTGGCAACCTCAGGGTCCTCTGAACCAGCCCATTCAAAAACGATTGTGTCACTAAAACCATCGCTTACGGCGCTGAAAAAACTAGCTGCGAGAAAATCACTAAACCCTTCGTGTATAGCGCCCCCTTTGCCTCTGTTAATGTTAGGGACCTGTCGATCAAGGATCGCGTGGCCATATTCGTGGACGATTACTTCGGCATCTTCGGCGACATCGGCACCGGCATCTCCGAAACCAATCGAGCCGTCACTATCGTCATAGAAACCGGCCCTCGTCATACCGACATGCACATTCGCAGGAAGCTGCCAATCGTCTACGAAATCGAAGCCGAGTCCTTTCAGATAACGTCCGACAGTATCTACGTGATAATAGACCATCACCTCCTCAAATCGGGGGTCATCTCGGACGTAGTTGAACACCAGCGTCGGCTCGTTGGCACGATTTTCGGTCAATCTTGTACTTACGTAAGGACCATTGAGAAAACCACTCCCGTCCAACTCAGGCAGAATCACATCCGTGTACGCTTCTTCCGGTATTGCGTCGGCAGAATCGTCCTGGTCCATGAGCGTGAAATCTTTAAGCGCAACAACGGGATTTGGGTTAAAGACGCGCCCCCGTCCGTCGGCGTACCTGAGCAGGTTCCGTCGGTGCAACGGTTCACCGGTGTTGGCATTAATAATATACTCCCAACTTGCGAGTGGTTGACGGGAATGTAAAATTACGCGGTAAGCGAGGCGATACGCATCGGCATAATCACCTATCTGTCCCACATCACGACTCGGAAAAATTACCAAGTTGGCACGCGGCGGCTTGCGTACTTCAAATACTCCCGCATCGGCAATAGCGGTGCTGATCGCCTGATCCGGGGAGAACGATGCCGCTGTGCTAATGTTAATCTGTGGGAAGTAGTTGCTGTGGATGACTCGTATTTGACCGGAATGGTTGGTATGGATGGAGATCGCCGCACCGTAAACTTCGATACCGTTGTGGTATTGATGGAATCGAACATGTCTGCCTGTTAGGCTGCTTTGAATATTCGTGAGACGCAACTCAATGTTCAGATCGGTCATCGCAAAGAGGTCACAATAGTCGTTAAGGCATTGACGCGCTGTTGTTTCTAGCGTTCCTTCTGAGGGGGGCAGCGTCAAATTGTAAAGGCTGCGGACTGTTCCCCGGTTCCGATGCCATCGTGCGCGGACAGGGGTTTCCGAATCAGATTTGATCCGTTGCAATGCCGCGCCTGCATTCAGTTGAATCTGTTGCTTTTCCTCCCCTTTGGCATATACCAAAGGGGCACATATTAGGATTGCCCAGAGTGCTAACGCAAAAGGAGTCGAAAAAATCTGCTTATTCATAAGAAATTGTCCATTCGAATTGAAAACTGCCTTTTACCGAAACACACTTTATGGTTAAAACACCGTCATATACCAACCGTGTTGTGCTACAGTGTCTGGTGAGATAAATCACCGAGCTGCGAGACTATCAGGATTCAACAGCGTACGTCCAAATTCATTCAAATTTTTCCATATGCACGTATGTAGACAATATGGGGTATTCCATGGCGAACAATCAATTCTTACCATCCCATTGGGCACCACGGCTTGAGGTGGTAAGAGAACATAGCATCAGCACATTCTAAGGCGCCATGTGTCCGCTCCTCAATGCGCCCGGCGCCTACAAGTGTCGAGAACCTCACACCACCGAAATAGGCCGCAGCCAGTTCGGAGGCGGTCAGCACAAGATCGGGCGATTTGCTTGAACGTCTACATTCCGCCCCATCCGAACCGCCGTCCAATTCATAACGCCCTCCATTCCACGGACAGAACGTGTCGTGTAATTCAATTACCAGAGATCCACTCTGAGAGTAACGTCGGTTTGATAAAGCTACCTGCGCATCCACCAAACGCAGCCATTTGGCATCTTGGGTCAATCGCTGCAAACGGCGAGGGTCAGCCAACATCCACATCAAGGGGTCATCCACCGGACGATTGGGAGCAACAATGGAAGATTTGAGGTCGATACCGAAGCAGAATCGCCACAAGGAGGCATAGGCATCACGCGACGTTGCCATAAGCCCGCTTACCCTTACTGTATCGCCAACTGTCCGGTAGATTACATAACCATCGACGTTGCTACCTTCCTCATAGAGGACGTAATAGTTGGCACTACAGCCTTCGCGCAGGAAGTCGAAGTCATTGACGATGAAATCCCATACATAACCGGGGCGGCGCACCCAGCCAGGTCTGTCCACCGCGGCACGCTCAAACACCTCGGGAAATATGATCCTCATCTCGCAAGGCATTACATACTTGATGCGTCCCTTGGGTTTGATGGGTTGATTGAAATCTGTGTGTTCCCTGGCAATTGTCCAATTCTCACGAAACGTTCCGATGCCGTACCCAAATCGCCCGTAGATGATACTTTCCGAGGCGCCAAGACCGGCAATCGGATCGCCGCGATTGTGGAAGTCTTGGAATTGTTGCTTTGTCATCGCCGTCAGAATTCCGCGCCGTCGATGACTCGCCTGCACGCAAACATGACTCACCCCTGCCATGGGTAAGACATTACCCGGCACCTGAATCTCTAAAGAATAAGCGTGAGTTGTTGCAACGACTTCACCCTTGTCGAATACCCCCAATGTACGGTCAAATTCGAAATTTTGCCGGGTCTTTGGCAATTCACGACTGAAGTCGAATCCGAATGCGCGAGCCATAGGTTGTGTCCATGCCTCGTACTGGTCGTCCTCGTCTTCTATTGGGCGCATCTCCCATGCCATATTTTGCTTTTCCTTAGAAGCACCTATTGCAAAACCGATGGAGTGAATTTCGAAACGATACCCGAATCCGTCTAGTCGAGGAGATAGCACACAGTCCTATTACCACCGTAGTGGCAGATGAGATTGGGTCGCGCACAACGTCAGTCTTCGGAGCACAGCGTCACTGCAAGGTTCCCCAAATGGTCTACGTGGTTACAGGAATTGAGAATTATAGGACGCCCAAATTCATGACTACGACCACAGCAGGATAGAACAATTTCGCAAAAACTCTGAACGCCTACCAGTGCAGTATACACCACGGCTCGCGCGACGAAGAGAACATTGCATCGGCACGCGCCAATGCGCCGTGGGTTCGTTCTTCAATACGACCTGCATGATTGAGAGTCGAGAATGTGACCGTCCCAAGGTAGGCACTGGCGAGATCGGTAGCGGTTAGTATTAGGTCCGAGGATTTGCCAGTTAATCGACACTCAGCTCCGGTTGGACCGCCTTCTAATTCATAACACCCCTCATTCCAAGGACAGACGGGATCCTGTATCTCAAAAACCAATCGACGATTCTGTGCATATCGCCTGCCCAGGAGCGCAGCTTTAACATCTACCAAACGGACCCACATGCCATCAGTTGTAGTCCTTTCCAGTCGACGTAGATCTGCCAACATCCATACCAACGGCTCATCCACAGCACGCCCGGGAGCGTCAATCTCGGTTTTGAGATCCACCCCAAAACAGAATTGCCAGAGGGCGGCATAGGCAGCGTCCGAGACAGCCATAAGTTCCCGTACAATTAGAGTATCACCCGCAGTGCGGTAGCACACATAGCCATCAATCTGGCAGTCCTGCTCGTATGTCACATAATAGGCGGCGCTACTACCACGACGAAGCGGTTCGTAATCCGCGACCCAGCTATCCCAAACAAATTTCGGGCGGCTTGCAGCCATGCCAGGCCTACCCGCCGCCACTCGTTTGTACACGTTTGGAAATATCTCTCTCATCTCCGAAGGACTAACAAACGCTGTGACACCTGATGGTTTGACAGGAACATCAAAGGAAGTGTGCTGTCTCTCAATATGCCAGTTCTCTTTCATGGCGCCAATGCCATAGCCGTAGCGTCCGTAAATGATGCTCTCGGAGGATCCAAGTGTGGCGAGCGTTTCACCACGCTCATAGATGTCTTGTAGCTGCCGTGTCATCAGCGCAGTTAGGATACCCCGTCTGCGGTGCGTCGGTCGGACAGACACCCAACCGATACCTGCGAACGGCAATTTCCCGCCCGGTACGATTAGTTCGTAACGGTAAGAATGCGCGGTTCCGACAACTAAACCGTTGTCGAAAGCGCCCAAGCTGCGCTCCCACTGATAGGTAGGTCGATCTATCGAAGAGATGTTCTCCTCGCTGAACCTGTCTCGACTAAGTGCAGTCGCCAGGGTAGTCGCCCAACCGTCGAATTCTTTCTCGTCTTCACCCTCAACCGGGCGAATTCCCCAATCCATTAGTTTTCCTCACCTGAGCCCGGAACAGAAATTAAGGTGAATTTAATTCTCAACGCCCTTATCTCACTCACCCTCGCGCCGCGGGCGTACCACCGTGACGCCATCGTCCTCAATCAATGGTCGATGGTAGATGTAGGGCGGGTCTAGGACTCCTCGTTGAGATTCGGTTAGTGCGGAAGCCCACTCCGGTAGAGTGGTTTCATAATAACCACCGGTGTAGTGGAGATACTTCGGCGTATAACGATAGAATGCCAAGCGTCTTTCACCCTTCCCCTTCCACGGAAGTGTGCCATGAGTCGTGGCTTCGTTGAAAATCACTAAATCGCCGGCTTTCGCAGTAATCTGATATACGATATCTTGGTCCGCCTCTCCAATTCTTATTGCTTCAGGCATTGGGAAATTCGATTTATGACTACCGGGAACAACACACAGTCCTCCATCGCCCGGATTCGCGTCCTTCAGATAATACTGCAGGACGATAAGCCCGCAACGCACACGTCCGTTTTGATACTGGTAGAAGCGGGATCCATTAAAATTCAGATTGCCTTCTCCGTGCAGAGGCAGACCTTGGCAGCCAACCGTGGCTGTTAGCACTTCGACTTCGTGGTCAAGTTTCCAGCCACGTCCCATCAACGTGTTAAGATATGGGATAACTTTGGGGTGCGCAAGCAAATCGCGAAAAGGCTGACACCACGGCTGATCCCATGTGAGAGCTCCCATTTGGTGGAAGAATGAGACAAATTCGCCCTTAACAAATCGTCCGTTCCCTTGCCCCCGAGGTTGACGTTCAATGCGTTTATCCATATTGGCGTCTACCGCTTCGTTAAGCGTTTGCACCTCTGCAGGAGTAAGAAAATCTTTGACCACGAGAAAGCCTTGAAGGTCAAACAGGTATTTTTCTCGGTCGCTCATGGTCACAAAGTCCACTTGTTCATTCATAGCAATCACCTTACGTGGTTAGCATGGGACGCTCAGGAACGGCCCGCAGTAGCGGATGCCATCATCAATAAGTCGGACAACTTGTGAAACAACGACGGTTCACTCATTTCAATTAATCGACACATCGCGCCTTCTACACTGGAAGATCGAATAGTTCAACAGCGATCTCGAATGCAGCTTGAGACACATACGGTCTGCAGCGGGGCATAAAGTCATGGAAAAATTCACGACCATTGTTTATGAAATCTTGGCTCAGCGAACCTAAATCAATTTCGTTTGAAAATGTAACTTCAAGGAAATCACGTACCATCTGTTCGGATGGCTCAAATGTGTGCCCGGTAAAACGTTCGCGAAATTTGAATCCCCCTGGCGCACCAATTGTTGGATACAAGCAGGAACGATCGCACGAACAGTAAAAATACGCAACCCCTTCGGCATCTAGCCCAATGATCTCCTGTAGCAGATGGCGTTCGTTGGGCTTCAAAATTCCTTGCGGAAAGCCTTGCGTGCCGTAAACAGCGTGACACAAACCTGCGAGGCATACATACTCGGTGTTCCCCCATTCGAAGAGCAAGTCGGCCGTCCCCCGCAGGTGCGAGAAAAAATCACCATTAAAATGGGCGATTTCCCCTGTTTCGTAAGTGCGGAGAAAAGCCTCCGCCTGTTGAAATCTCGCGCTTGTAGTTGTCATCAAGACTCTCCCGTTGAGAGATTAGGAGCCAAGTCAACGGTAAATCCTTCAAATTCTCACCTGCACTTCAAGGCAAGTGCTACATCCCCTTAAAGAAATCAATTAAGTCTTTTCCGTGCGTTCTCGCACTAACGCTGTTATCAATCTTGGTAATCTTCCCCGCCTTGTCAATAACGATGGTAATGCGCTTGCTCATACTGTTTGGGCTGTCGGCGGCACCGAAAAGCAAACTCAGGTTACGCCCTGTGTCCACAAGTAGAGGGAAATTCAGGCTGTGCTCCTGTACGAACTTCTTGTGCGACACGGCATCTTGGACACTGATACCGAAAACTTGGGCATCATGCTTGGCAAAAGCGCTCGACTCATCCCGGAGCGAGCAGACCTCTGCCGTTCAGCCACCGGTAAAATCTTTGGGATAAAACGCCAACACGACGTTTTGCCTCCCTTCGAACTGACTGAGTTGATATATCTTGCCATCTTGGTCGGAGGCGATAAAATCCGGTGCGGCCTGTCCGATCTTAAGTTCGCTGGGCACACTTTCCTCAATGAGCTTAACGACATCTGAGCCATGATTCGCAACGTCAACGTTCGCGTCGACTGCCCTGATATATCCAGCTTTGTCAATAACGAACGTAACTCGATTAGAGGCGTTGAATCGCTTCATTATCCCACTATAAATTTTACTGACCGCAAATTCAGTGTCTGCAAGCAGCGAAAAACCGAACTTCTCGGCCTCTTGGAATTTTTTATGGGATTGCGCGTCATCAACACTGACGCCGAACACCACACTGTCAGTAGCTTCAATTTTGCTCAACTCATCCCGGAGCGAGCGCAACTCGGCTGTTCAACCCCCAGTAAAATCTTTGGGATAAAACGCCAAAATGACGGTCTTTATACCGAGATAATCGTGCAGGCTACGTTTAACACCATCGTCACCCACTAGCGTAAAGTCCGGCGCTACCATGCCAACCTGCAGTGGTTTGAATTCTTGCATAAACTCCCCCTCCGAATCTGTAGGTGCAATGAGCAATAGGAATGTAGCCACAGTTAAGACGAATGCGTTCAATGAAATACTATACATATCGGGCCTCCTTGAGGACTTTCGCTGAAAAACCTCTATGCGAATTATACTTGTGTGGTGTATCCCTGTCAAGATTCAAATACTGTCTCATTATTCGGATTGACACCATCAAGGAAATCTGCTACTATAGATGCTTAACTGCTAGCTACAATGCCCACCATTGACCAACCGTCGAACCTGAACTGCCAACCACGTTAAAGCTATCATGGTAAACCGGATTGAAACACCGACTTCCGAAGACTTTCTGATAATTGCTAACCCGATCTCCGGGAAAGGCAAAGGCGAAGTAACCGCTAAGGAAGCGCATGAGCAACTCACAAACAACGGACGAAAGGGAAGACTTACACTGACAACCCAGCGCGGTGATGCACGTCGCCTGGCACAAGAAGCCATTCAGAACGGATGTCGGTGGTTAATTGCATGTGGCGGCGATGGGACAATTCACGAGGTTGTCAACGCGATCGCAGCGAGACCAGATATAGTATTGGGGCTGATACCGTGTGGGAGGGGAAACGATTTCGCTAGGGCACTCCGGATTCCGAAAGATCCGGATCAGGCTATTCAGGTGCTATTGAGTGGCAAACCCTTTGCAGTTGACGTTGGAAAAGTTGGCGATTTGTATTTTGACACGATAGTCACCTGTGGGTACGACGCCGAAGTCAGCCGACGGGCTTCGGAGGCGAATGTTCCCTTCTCCGGTACGGCAACCTACGTATACACAGCAATTACAACACTTTTTGCTTACAACACCCCTGCAGCGCGGCTTGAAGGCGATTTCGGCGTATATGAGGGGGATATTCTCTTGTCCGCAACGGGGATTACACCGCACTATGGCGGTGGTTTCAAGATCGTACCAAATGCTGTTATGAACGACGGCCTGCTTGATGTTTGCATTATTGAGCCAGTATCTCGTCTAACAGTATTGAGCATGCTTATAAAGTTGTTCTGGGGTGGACATACATCCCATCCCGCAGTCAGTATCCAGCGCACAAAGTCGCTGACTATTCAGACAGAACCACCAACTCTCCTTTACGCGGATGGTGAGAAAGTTGGCTACACCCCAGTCAAGGTAGAACTTGTCGAACGCGGACTTACGGTACTTGTGCCCGCAGGATGATGCACACAATCGCAACGTGGAAACTGTGGCCTGGTTCTATTCGTGCAACACGAGAATTGATGATCGAGTCCAAACTGAAGAATTCCGTGCTTGTGCAAGCTAATCTCCACTGCGAGTGTGTTGAAACCATGTGTATAATTTACGAAGCAAGGGTTCTGTTGTCTGCCAAACTTCCCGTTTCAGTGGCGAGTGAATCTTTATGTAACTGCAGAAGCCAAATCTCTGCGCCTTATACTGTTCTTTGTGAGCAATTAGGCCGTGATGATCGGGAGGAGATGCGCCAAAATCCACCCACTCATATCCTTCTGCACATGCCCACTGAATGATGTGGTGAAAGATGGCATTGTTCGGACGATATTCCAAATACTGAAGGTCGGATGCTTCACACCATAGTGTTACAGTTCGGTTGAAAAAAAGATACAACAATCCTCCAATGACAATCCCATCACGCTTGGCAATCGCCAGTTTTCCAATCCGACTTCGGTAAAGAGATTGAATCAGAGATTGAGGCTTGGGCGTCCCACCTAAGCGTTCAATCGTTGCGAGATAAATCCCATAAAACGCTTCCAAATCAGCATCGGTATGTGCATCGGAAACGATCACGCCTGCTTTGACCGCCTTCCGCACCGCGCCTCGAACGCGCTTGTTATACGCATTCCACAGTACATCATAATCCTTTGATGTTTTGAGAAGATGGGTGAAATGCTCGCTGTGTTTCTGATAACCGATTTCGGCAAGCCTATAACCATATTCCGCGGTTCGGGAAGGTGAAAGGGTAAACACGGTCTCGCAAATATTCTGATCGTGTACCACATTTGAAAGATGGTCTTCCGTCAATTCGAGCAACGCCTTAATATCCACCTCTGCGTCAGCGACGAGTTGAATCCCTCCAAATAGATGCCACGGCATTGAATGTATCATCTTGATCCCCGGAATTGGCTTGAAAACGAATGCAGGAAGCCCTCCAATCAACGTATCGTTCTCCTTAATCACGTAGTACGTTGACGACAGTTGACCAAAGGCGCTGTCAAGGGCGACCCGCCATGCGGTTGAGTGAAATGCACTGGTCCCCGCACACCGCTTTAGAATCTCATCCCACGAGTCCCCACACTGAGAATTCAATGGTTCAAGTGTGTACATGCTTTTTCTAGAAGTTGCCGCAACCCTTCGATTGGAACGCACAGCCCACCCGATGAGCAGTGGATTCCCATAGTATGGGATCCGCCGCTGTCTCGGCAGGTGTTGTTCTTCACATAATCCCCTTCCTCGTCTGGTTCCAAGCATTATATCTGACAAGTCGAAGTTCTGCAAGTACATCTAAAAATCATTCTAGGGCAGATGCCGCCAACTTCACGCAAATCATAGGCCATCACGCCTAATGGGTACGTTAATTTCCGTTGAGCCTTAGCCTGTTCCTCCCTCGTCCGTCAGGATGGTGACAGCAGACTGTCCTCTACTATTATGTGCGCCGAGCACTGCGGAAATGTGACTGCATCCTTCTCGATCTCTAGCGCCTACGCCAAAGATTCGAGATGCGAATGTCCTGTTAAACTTTTCTCTTGAGTAGATTGTTAAGGTATGATATGATTAGTGGGCGGTTTTGGGTTGAATCAATGATCCAAGGTCAACATTAGCCATGTGTAGTCAACGTGACAAACTCAGGGATTTCCGTATGCCGGAGCAAAATGGATTCTGCGAACTAGCTAAGTTAATGCAGCAGCATCCTGATCAGAAGCATTCGCTAAGGTGCACCTTAAAGGAGAAATATTCACAGGAATCGCTCATTGATTCATTGGAAAACCAGAGATCTCTGACATGTCGGGCTGCGGCGTACGCGCTGGGTGAGATTGCTAACAAAGATGCTATTCCACCTTTGGTTGAGGCGCTCGCGCATGAGGATCCAGGGACACGCGCCAATGCTGAAAAAGCATTGTGGTCGATCTGGTTTCGATCTGACGATGAATCAGTCGACGCCATGATGCAAAAAGGCATAGACCACATAAAAAATCAACGGTACGGAGAGGCGATTCAGGTGTTCACAGAGGTCATTCAGATGACAACTGACTTTGCAGAGGGATACAATCAACGCGCAATCGCATATTTCATGAGCGACGAGCTGAGCAAATCGATTGAAGATTGCAAGAAAACAGTCGAACTCAATCCCTTTCATTTTGGTGCACTTGCAGGAATGGGACAGTGCTACTTGAAGCTGGGAGACCTCACGGCGGCAATGGACGCTTTTCAGAGAGCTTTAGAAATCAATCCAAACCTCTATGCGATTTCACGTATTAGCCTGGAGATTCAAAGTATGTTACAGCAGCATTTCGCAGAAGAATAGATTCAAGTCGTCTTGAATTACATGTGGCTCCCGAGATGAATAGATTGATACGCTTCAGTATGCTAAAGGATAGGAGTTACTATACTGACAGACTGAGTCAAGTGATGGGTCAATGGACAATGAGGCGACTCTTCATTGCCGTTGCAATACTCGGTCTCCTTCTGTTGACGGTTAATCAACTCTTATCGCATGCGAAACTTAGCGACAGTTTAGGTTCGATATTCCTGTCAGATGTCCTCTTGGTTCTGATTGTATCACCTTACTTTTCAAGTCGTGCGCTCGCCCAGAAATTCTGTGGGGCCTCATCAGATAATCTCTTGGTACTGAGTCCGATACGCCCCGGAGGTACTCTTGCTGCCACTGTTTTGGGTAGCCAAGTCCCACTCCTCTGCTTTGTTGTCCTAACGGCTTCGGTCTTTGCGCTTGTCAATGCATCAAGTAGCGGTGTGTCCTATACAAAGCTATTATCATTTCATGCAGTGCTTCTTGCTACTGCTTTTTCAAGTGCACTTATCGGAATGTTGGGGTGGCGGATTTTTTGCCACGAGATTCACGCCGTTCAGTTTGCATACGCCGCATCACTGCTGATGATTGGCGGGGTTTTTCTTCTTTCGCCACTTAATCGCTACATCGGATCTTTACTGATTTTTGACCGGTTTTCGATTATTCCAGTGTTTCTTCTCATGAACCCACTAATCGCGGTGTGTCAGTTATTTGAAATCGATATATTCAGAGCACCACACTTGTACGAGCTGACGCCGCTTCCGTCATACCTTTTTGTTTATCCCAAATGGTATGCCGTATGCACTGTGCAAGCCTTGGCAGGACTTTGTTGTCTTTTTGCGGTATCAAGGCTTGGCTTTACCAGCGATCCCCACCACGATAAGGCTTAGAATCCATGAACACTCCCATTGTCAGCGTGTCAGGCATTCGTGGAATCGTCGGCAAGTCGCTGGATGCGGCCATATTAACACAGTTTGCAACGGCCTTTGGCACACTGGTTAACACAGCGAGGAAGCGGAGTCTATGCGACGAGGGAAACAATTCAAATCTGCCCAAAACTGTGGTGGTTGGAAGAGATTCGCGCGTATCCGGTGAGATGGTGCGCCATTCGATTCTAGCGGGACTCATCTCGACCGGTTGCAGAGTGATTGATGTCGGCTTGTGTCCAACACCAACGATTCTACTGATGGCGAAAGAGTTGAACGCGAACGGCAGCATTGCCATCACCGCAAGCCACAACCCCGTGGAGTGGAATGGTTTAGAATTTGCTTTTGAATCAGGTCGATTGTTGAATCGACAAGAGCGAGAACAATTCATGGAGATCCACCGATCCAAGGATTTTCACCTCGCCAAATGGTACCAACAAGGATCGGTTGAAACATTTCAGGGTGCCGTCAAGCGACATATAGAAAAAATCCTAGATTGTGACTGGGTAAACCTCAAGTTGGTGCGCGAACGCGCTCTTAGAGTTGTGATCGATTGTGGTAACGGCGCAGGCAGTGTCGCTAGTCCACACTTGCTCAGGCAGCTTGGATGTGAAGTAATTGAAGTGAACTGTATTCCTAATGGTCATTTTTCTCGCTCGGCGGAGCCAACCCCGGACGCGCTTGACCAACTTTGCAAAGCCGTACAGACGAATAGTGCGGATATTGGGTTTGCGCATGACGGAGATGCGGATCGACTCGTTATTGTGGCTGAGGACGGTGCTCCACTGGGTAGCGAGTACACACTTGCACTTGCTGCCGATTTTATCCTTAACAGAAGGCACGGTGATGTGGTTAGCACCGTTTCTACGAGTCTCATGATTGACGATATTGCTGCTCGGCATCACGCTCAAGTTCATCGTACACCGGTTGGCGTAGGTTTTGTCGTTGAAAAAATGCGAGAAACTAACGCAATCATTGGGGGCGAAGGCACCGGTGGTGTAGTTTTCCCTGAAATCCAATATACGACGGATGGTCTTGCATCGATCGCCGCCATCGCTCACCAACTCGCTGAATCTAACACGAGAATTTCGGCGTTGGTTAACTCAATACCGAGTTATACAATGTGTCAGAAAAAGGTGGAGAGCCCTTCACAGTCGGTTTCTGAGGCAGTAGTGCAACGTGCTGCCGAGATTTACGCAATGGAAGTTCAACTGGCGGAGGAAGGGAGAGTATCGCTCGACTTGACGGACGGCGTGAAGCGCGTCTGGAGAGATAGCTGGGTGAACATTCGAAAGTCGGGCACTGAGCCGGTAATTCGAGTATTCAGTGAGGCACGAACTTCTGACTTAGCTGGAGTGCTCTGTAATGAAACGGTTGAAACCTTGAAACAATTAATGGCACACAAGAGCTAATCAAAGATGTAAACTCGAAAACCACCGCCATTTAGGTGTGTTTTAAGCTTGCAGGTGACCCGCCGGAATTAAGCTTCCTCACAGATTAATCGCGACAACTGAAGTTACCACCACTAGAGATCAAGTTAGCCTTGCTTCTATTTTATCATTGATAATTCACGGAGAAATTCATGACGGACAAAAGTGCTTTGAAACTCGCCTGTATCGGCGGCGGTACTGGTTTGTCGTCTTTGCTAAGCGGCATAAAGAAGTATACAAGCTCAAAACGCGACCGCTCGGAAATCATTGATATGAACAAGCTAGCCGCTATTGTTTCAGTCTTTGATGATGGCGGTAGCACCGGAAGACTGATCGAAGAATTTGACGTGCTTCCGCCAGGAGATACTCGCAAGCTACTATATTCGCTGTCTGATGCAGACGAATTGCTCGCACGGCTATTTGAATACCGTTTTTCTAGCAATGGCGATCTGGGTGGACATACAGTCGGTAATCTGCTCTTGATTGCACTCACTGAACTAAGTGAAGGCAGTTTTCCGAAAGCCATTCAGGCAGCTTCAGAACTCCTAGCCGTACGTGGAAGAATCATTCCCGTGAGTCTGGATTATACAATGCTATGCGCAGAGTTGGCGGACGGTGAAGTGGTTAGCGGGGAATCACAGATTCCAAATCGTCGGAATCGCGAACCAATTCGCCGCGTATTCCTCGCACCGCGTGATAATGGTAAGAACCATCAACAGTCACTACCCGATACCTATCAATGTGTCGCCCATCAAGAGGCTATCGAAACCATAGCTAACGCTGATGTAATTATTATCGGGCCCGGTAGCTTATACACTAGCATTATGCCGAATCTTGTTGTCAAAGGCATTGTAGATGCGATTCAGGCATCTAATGCCATGAAAATATACATCTGCAACGTCATGACTCAACCTGGAGAGACAGACGGATATTCTGTGACCGACCACGTCCAAGCAATCTACGATCACGCGGATGTTCCACTGGACTACATTGTTGTCAACAGCCAACCAGCGCCCGACGAGCTAGTTAAAAAGTATGTTCAGAAAGAGCTATCAGAACTCCTGACAAGGATTCAATCGCGTGCCGAAGAAGGGCTCTCACTGCTTGAAGATAATAAGGTTCGTCCAACAGATTTGGTCCTGAGTTTGACGAATTATATCTCGCAACTATCCGATGAAACTAGAGAACAGATGGCTGACACTTCTAAGGTGCAGGTTCTTTACGATTTAGATCGTGATAATTTCAGTGAAGGCCATGTTGTCGAAGCAGATCTCATACGCGACACAGTCGTTGTTGAGAATGGAGTGCAACTGAATGTGATTCGTCATGACCCGGAAAAACTCGCGCGCACTCTAATCAAGGTGTTGAACGATCACCCCAAACTTCAGGAATCTGTATAAACCGTCTGGAAGCATGTTGTTACTACCGACTAAGTCTCTCCTTGCTGGTGCAGAGTTCGAGCAGAATCAGTTCTAGGCCATCATCATCATTGGACATCTCAAATTGACCCTCCTCACGCTTTCATATTTCCCCCGACGGCCCTTGAGTTGAGTGACTTTATTGCTTGTGTCTAATCTTGAGGGGAAGCCTGCACTTGATTTTGAGGATTTCTGTATACTTTTCAATACCTCAACCGACATCCCTGAACCGCGCCGGGCAATTGAACTGCGTGGATACACTATTGCCAGAGAGCGGATTAAGTTGCCGACCTGAAGACCGATAGCTCCATCCCATGTTTTCTTCCCAATCAATATCCGCGTGTTCCTCAGCAGGAAAATTGGTTGACAGCATCACCATCGTGGCCAGTGAGTTTGTTTTTGCTAGCTTCCACGGGAGATAGTACAGACTCGCTCGGATATTGCATCGACTTTCTTCAACGCTAGAGATGGAAACCAATTCGCTTGTGCCCTGCGAGATCCAGAATTTGGTTGAGAAATGCGGGACAGACGTGATACAATCATCAAGGGCGAGACATAGCCATTATCGGAAAGGAAACTTTGGAATGGGTCAATTTGTAAGAGCTGCGAAAACTGATGAAATTGGGGAGGACCGCTCTATTGGTGTTAAGGTTGATGGGGTTTTAATCGGAATTTACAACGTCGCCGGTGAATATTATGCAATGAACAATATTTGCCCGCATCTCGGAGGAGTTTTAAGTTACGGATTCCTGAGTGATGGTGCAATTACCTGCCCGCTCCACATGTGGGAGTTCGATGTGAAAACCGGGAAGTGTGTTTGGCCCGGTCAGACACGCATCGCGACTTATCCCGTGAAAGTCGAGGGAGATAATATCCTAGTTGATGTCAACTCGCCGTTGTACGCGAAGATGGAGACATAATAATCGTTTATTTGGCATTTCTGTTTCAAGGATAAACTCTGCTTCATCATCAACTATCGTCCTGTATAGGTCAGAAACCTTGGCAACTTAATTGCCCGGCGCGGTGCCTGTGAAACAGAGAGCAACCGCAATACGACAAGGAGGTTCGCATCATGGCTTCAAGTGTCGTCCCACAAGAGACCGCCGCTGGTTCAATCCATATTGAGGATCCGCCGATCGACTATGTGGAACAAACCAATCTCGTGTACCATCAGCTATGCGCCGCCCAAACGTTTGAACAAGGCGAAGGTAAACCGTTTCATGTAAATGGTACACATCTTGCTGTTTTCCGATATGGCAGCAAGTTTTATGCTGTTGACAATCGTTGTCCGCACATGGGCTATCCAATGTCGGAAGGCAGTATCAGAGACGGCGTGCTAATCTGTCACTGGCACCACTGGGAATTTGACCTGAAATCTGGCGGATGTTTTTTGGCTTCGGGTGACGATTTGAAAGCGTTTCCCGTTGAATTGCGAGACGATGGCAATTTGTACGTCGGATTAGCGCGCGGGGAAAAAGCAGCGGCAAAACGTCGCGTGATTGACCGTGGCAAACGTGCACTTGAGCGTGGGCTTAAGGATCGAAGTTCGTTCTTTATTGCGAAAGCGGTCACAGCACTTAACGATGCAGGAGCAATACCACAAGAAATTATTCAACAGGGGCTTTACTATGGGGCGAACAAGAGCAGCGAAGGATGGTCATCTGGTATAGCGATACTGACACTTGCAGCAAACCTTTGGGATGAGGTGGACGACAAGGATCACAACTTATTTCTGGTACACGGACTGACTCAGATTAGTAGTCGAACAACGGGCAGTTCACGTCCGTATCGCGCGCCGTTCCCGCGCACGGACGAGGAACATAACCTTGCTACTTTGAAACGGTGGTTCCGGTACTTTGTTGATAAGCGTCATGCTGGGGCGGCAGAACGCATTTTGTTGACTCTCCGAGATCGCGGCTACGACAAATCAATTATTGCCGATTTTGTGTTTACAGCGGCGACGGACTTCTACTTCACGGGTGATGGTCACGCACTTGATTTTGCTAACAAAATGTTCGAGGCGTTGGATTATGTCGAGTGGCAGGGGGCCCACGAGATGTTGCGTCCGATCGTGATTGATCTCATCAGTCGGACACGACATGAGGAGACATCGCGTTGGGCGGACGCGGTGCCAGTCTTGGAACCGATTTTTGAGCGGTTAGATGATATATGGACCGAGAACCAATCAAACCACGCTTCCCTTGACTCTTCAGAGTTCGCGCAGACGATGCTTGGAAGTGAATTTGTGCCAGTTGTCGTGGCAATCGAGCGTAAGCTACGCGCTGGCGTAAATCCAATTGAGATTTGCCGTGCGATGACTTATGCATCTGCTATCCGCACTGCGCGTTTCCACCTAAAAAATGAGGGGGACTGGCACGATGTCGCCAACATATATTCATACGCCCACGCGCTCTACAACGCCTTCCATTATGCTCCAAGCAAAGAACTGCTGCGGGGTATCTTTCACGGTGCGGTCTTCCTTGCGTATGTCCGCTGGCTAAACATGCCTGCCGCCCGCATTCCAACACTGGGACAACGACTTGATGAAGAATTCGTCTCTGTGGATAAAATGTTGGAACGCCTTCAAGAGTTTGCGGACTTTCAAAAAGTCTATGAGGCGGAGATTCTAGTTAGCCAGTACCTTGAGGAGGAGCATGATGTAGGTAAACTCCGACGCACTCTGGCACATATCCTGCTTCGTGAAGATGCCGAACTACACATGTTCCAAGTGCTAGAGGTTGCTTTTCGACACTATGACTTGTCAGATGACCCGATAGAGAAGCGAATGCACCTTTTGGCGGCTACCCGATACATTACGGCGCAAAAACTGATGAAGGGAATACTTTGGTCAACGGAGAACGCGGAGCGGCTTGCACGCGGTGAGTTGCTAAGCGAGCGTGAAGATGACAACTAGATGGGCTTTGATTGAAACCGGGCGGCCCGCCCGAATGTTGTCGCTTTACAATTCCTATTTGATTGCAACGAAGCGGACTAATCAATTTCCCACTTCTGTTTAAGCTCTAAAAATTCCCACTCAAACTCACGAGAATCGCCCTTTAGACTCTCGGTGGCATAACGGGAAAAATCTCGTGGAAGGCTTCTTCAAGCACTTCAATCTGTATCCAATTGTGTTCGAGAAGTGCCAACACATCAATGAAATCCTCTGCAGTAGCGCGTTCAATTTTGCTAAGCGCGGTGCTGTAGGGATCGAAATGGAAAACCTCAAGTTTGCCATACTGTCGCAAGAACCGGCAACGATCCTTAGTCGGACGGAAGCGGGATAAAGTGCCCGGGTAAGGCCTCCTCTACATTCATGTTTAGCTCCTCCTTGAGCTCGCGCACCACGTGGAAAAATTGGGTATGGTCTGTAGGGGGCAAATCAAAAGCTAAATCAATGTCGAGTGTCTGTGTTCGGAATCCTTCATAAACCATTGTGGTCCCGCCAACGAGATAGACTTGCCCTGTACCCTTAAAACGCTTTCTAGGTTGATTGAGGAATTCCTCAATCCGATGGTGATTCATTGAGTGGCGAAAACTCATTCCTTTCCTCCATTCTTAACTGGGCAAATAGCAAGTCCATCACTTTGAGATAAGAGGCCCGCCAGTTGAAGTGATACGGCGATCGGCTCGCATGCCAATCTGCGAGTGCACATAGACCGTTCTTACCGTGTCGATCTTCAGGTTTAGGAAGGGCAAGTTCCTTGGAATACAGGTCCGGGAGAAGAGGAAAGTCTTTCATGTAGAGTTTTAATCGAGGCATCCAAAACCGTTGTAGGTATGCTGCTGCCATATAGAAGGTTTTCAGCTCTGTACATGCCGGTTCGTCTAGCCGCTCTACAACGTCTGGTACGACTGAAGACTTTGTCGGATGCCGAATGAATAAAGCGATAAGAGCTAGGCGAAGGCGTGGGTCAGCACTCTCGGCAATCTGCTTGATTAAGACTTGTGGAGGAAGGTGAATTCTAGCTTCCTGTTTCACTTCACCTGAAGCTAGGTGACATACGCCAAGAGTTCTCAGGTTCTCGACAATCAGATCTCTGTCATTTTCAACGGTATCAACCATTTTAATGTCTTTCAATGATTGGCAGCTTGGACCTGCTCATTACGGGACACAGTGGCTGTGACCCTGCTGGTAGTGACTATTGTTTCGACAGGATAATACTACACTTTTCTGGTAAAAGCAAGACGCGGTATTGGGACGACCTTTATAAACACCGCCGTCCTAAGAACGAGGATTGAATTTTGGCCTACTATTTTCCAAGTGTCTAATGTTGTTTGCAAGAATCGCCTAAACTAGAAACCCGTTTCAAGCGTGTGCAACAGACATTACTCTCTACGGTCTTTCAGCCAGATTCCACGGCGCTTATTCCTGAGGTTGATGCAGAGCCGATTTTGGTTTGATTTCCGATTTTCTTTTCAATGCAGGAGATATCAATGTCAACAACAGAAGAGGGAGCGTCAATGTTAGACACCTTACCCAACCTGATCGAGAAGGCTCTGCGGAATGAAGGAATTGACATCGGATCCGTTCGCTTCGCTGCAAGGTCCGATCTTGAAGCGGACGGATCCTTTGGTGAAAGCTGGTTTGTACTGACTGAGATGGACGTGCTAGCGTTTGACGCATCAGGAGAAATCCTGCATCGCGTCCCGTATAAAGATGTAACGGGAATACGGGCGGAAGCGGTTGTCGATGGCGGTATCCTTGTTCTGGAGAAGGAGGCAGACGCCCTTGACTTCCTCCGGTATTCCAACGGATTCGCGCCTAAACTAGGATACATTGCCCAATATCTTAGTGAGGAAATCGAACATCGCCTAGGGAAACGTGAGGAGGCACCGGCATGGGACTACAAGGAAGAGAAAAAGTTCTGCCAAGCATGCGGCTTGCCACTGCGCGATGAGTTTTCCCCCTGCCCCGCGTGTACCAAGAAGCGTCGTGTGCTGCTACGCATACTAACTTATTTGAAGCCGTACAAGTTGGCAGCAACGGTGGTGATTGTGTGTGTGCTGGGTTCAATGACACTTCAACTTGTGCCGCCCCAATTGCAGCGCATCCTCGTCGATGATGTGCTTGAACTGAATAATGCGGCTACAACGGTGCGCGACGTTTCGGAAACACGGTTGGGACAAGTCTTCCGAAACATACAAACAGCTTCGATCGCCTTGGCGGTCGCAGTCGCTTGTCTCCTGATGATTGAAATCATCAGGTCGCTCATTGATGTCCTTCTCGGACGCTTGAGTGCGTGGCTTACGCTGCGCATGACAGCAGACATTCGGAGCCAAGTATATAATCGACTTCATAGCCTCGCCATACGATTCTTCGACAAGCGTAAGACAGGGACTGTTATCTCTCACATCACCGAAGATAGTCAGCGTCTCCAATGGTTTCTGTTAGAATTTCTTCAGTTCGTGGCAGTCGATCTGTTGATGATCTTCGGAATTGGCATTGTGCTCTTCTGGATGAACTGGCGGCTCTCATGTTTTATCCTAATACCAATCCCACTGATTGTCATTGGCGCGCGTTGGTTCTGGAAGAAGGTACACCATCTGTGGCACCGAGCTTGGCGCCGAAGATCGAGGTTGTATGACATTGTGAATGACTCCATTTCCGGGATTCGTGTTGTTCGCGCATTTGGTGGGCAGACGGGCGAGATTGGGCGGTTCTCGGTCGCAAACGAAGATGCCCGGAGTTACGACACATACGCGGAGACAGTCTGGGCGACATATTACCCGCCTCTGCTATTTGTCGTGGCACTAGGTTCACTTATCGCTTGGTTCGCTGGCGGACTTCAGGTAATTGCAGGTGATATGACCTTGGGTACACTATTCGCGTTTAACGCATACTTGGCAATGTTTTACGGTCCACTGCGACATGTTAGCCCGGTTATCAATTGGGCATCGCGGTCATTGACGGCGGCGGAACGCGTCTTTGAAGTCATTGACTCCGAACCAGAGCAGGTCAATGATGGCACGCTCCTCTCGATGCCGAAACTTAAAGGCGAAGTGGAATTTCGCAACATGACCTTTGGCTACGATTCACATAATCCCGTGCTCCGGAACATCAATCTCCATGTGAAGAGCGGTGAAATGATCGGTTTAGTTGGACATTCCGGTGCAGGCAAATCAACGATGATTAACCTAATCTGCCGATTCTATACACCTGATTCTGGCGGAGTTTACATTGATGGAAAAGATGTCACAAAGATCCGGCTTGAAGATTTGCGACGCCAGACTGGAGTTGTCCTTCAAGAACCGTTTCTTTTCAGTGGCACAATTTCAGAAAACATCGCTTATGCAAAACCGGACGCGACGATGGTGGAAATCATCGCAGCGGCGAAGGCCGCAAATGCGCACGAATTTATCGTGAAATTCCCTGACGGCTATGATGCGGAAGTCGGTGAACGGGGTGGACAACTTTCCGGAGGCGAACGCCAGCGCATCTCAATTGCGCGGGCGATTCTTCACAATCCGCGCATCCTGATTCTGGACGAAGCGACCTCATCAGTTGACGTACAGACGGAAAAGAAGATTCAACAAGCAATCGATCGGCTTGTCCAAAACCGAACAACTTTCGCAATTGCCCATCGCCTCTCGACTCTGCGTAGCGCCGACCGTCTCTTTGTCATCGAAAAGGGGCGAGGTGTCGAATGTGGTTCTCACGAGGAACTAATGGAACAGAAAGGAATATATCATAAACTTGTTGAAACACAACGACAATCCTCTGAGATTCGCTCGGCAGCGCAAGTGGTCGAGCGGTAACCATCACAGAATTTGAAGCAACTGCAGATCATAGTAGCAGTAATATTTCCACGACCGGTGCTAACTGCTATCTTCAGTGCCCTGAGGGGCCTGCTAGTAATTGAATAGATTTGAGAGTAACCTATGAACCGTGAAAAACAGGATGCACATACAGGTCTTCCTGCCGGAGAGGCAAGATCGGTGCTCCGACCTGATTTTGATGACGATGACTTTACGCCGAAGTACTTAAGCCCTGAGAAGGTACGGCTGTTTCGTTCACCAATGGGATCGCCACGCCTAGAAATTCGAGATGAGGTATGCTATCCGCGAGTAACATTCCGACGAGTTCTTCCACTCAGCGACCCTGAACACTACATTTCATTCGGCGCCGGAGATGAAGCGGAAATCGGCATCGTCGTAGACCCCTCTGAGCTAGATTTCGAAAGCCGTAAAATCGTTCGTGAAGAGCTAGATAAGCGATATTTCACGCCTATTATAACTAAGATTCGCCGTGTTAAAGAGCGATTTGGCGTCCATGAATGGGAAACGGAGACATCACGGGGTCAAACCACTTTCTCTGTGAGAGGGCTGCACCAAAATATTAAACAGGTCCCACCGGCAAGGATTTTGGTGACTGATGTGCGAGGCAATCGATACGATCTTCCAGACTATCGGAAACTTGATCCGGATAGCTTTCATCAGATTCAACGGTATCTGTAGTTGAACGCAGAAATTGAGATCCAAACAAAGTGTGCCCCTAGAAGACGCAACTTTGGGCCGCTCTTCGATTGTTAGGAGCGGACGCGATAATGGAGAAAGATTTCGTTGCCCACAACGTGATGGTTCAACAGCTCAAGTTTGATTAAGTCTACAAAATTGAATCCCTGCCCCTCAACAGGCGTTGGAACATCATGCCCACCGATGACTCTTGGAGATAGCGTGAGATAGACTTCGTCAATGAGTTGTTCGCGAAACATAGCGAAGTTGACTTGCCCACCCCCTTCAATCAGTAGGTTCTGCACGCGGTATACCTGCGCCAGGGTTTCAACGATCTGTAGGAAATCAACTTCCTCGTTACCCACACTATAGACTGCATCTGCTACGCTGTCCAAGATTTTCAGGCGATTCGCGGCGATGCGTTTCGTGGTAAAGACGAGCGCTGGCGCACCATTTGGCTGGAACATGCGGGCAAATTCCGGCACGCTTCCGGTACCGCTAACGACAACTTTGATTGGTTGGGGTGATATGCCACGTTGGACGCGCTCGTCTGCGTATATTCCGTGTTCCGTGAACGTTGGATCATCGGCAGCAATCGTTCCTGCACCAACAAGGATGGCATCCGCTTGAGCCCGGATCTCCCTAAGCCGGACCTTGTCGGCACTGCTTGTAAAGCGGGGACCTGTGTCATCGCGCGTTGAAATCTTTCCATCAAGGCTCATCGCCATATTCAATAAGATGTGTGGTCTATGACTCTGGTCTGACATGTGTCGATGGCAAATAACAATAGCTCGTTTACTATCTAGCGTCCAATTCCTGATTTCTCAGCGCAAGATTGCAAGTCTTTCAACCCTTTCGATTTGCCGATTTTCCGCCTCAACAGTAACCTTGTAAAAGTAAGCGCCGTTTGCGAGGCGGACCCCGTCTTCATCGCGCCCATCCCAGTATGTTTCATTGTATCCCCGTCTCGCCGACGCGTCTGAAATCGTCCGAACCAGTTTACCAGAGACAGTGTATATCTTGATGGAAACATGCTCTGGAGGTTGCACGAAATTGTAGGTAAAGAAGGTGTTGGTACGTATTGGATTGGGAACATTCCGCACATCATCAATGTCCACAGCCTCGTCAAGTTGAAAGTGAAATATCTCTCCTTCGTAGACATTTTCGCTCATGTCACTGGCGAAGATTTGAATCTGGTACTCGTCGTTAGCCAAACTCGGTGCATAGGCAATGGTAACTTGCTTGGGATGGGCTTCGTCCCCTACCAAGTTGAATGCTTTTCGCGGAATCGAGACAAGCTGGTCATCCGCTCTGGCAAACAACACTTGTATCGAGGCAGAATCTAGTGCGTGATTGTCGGTGAGCCGAACCTCGATTTCGGGCTGCTCCTGGAGAACTATTCCATCCATTAAGATCTCTTGATTTAGGTGGATTTCAACCTCCGGCGTTTCTAAATCGGGCGGTTCTTCCACAAAGAAAACAAACTCTATATACCCTTCCTCACCGCCGACTTCGTTCTCGTTCAAATCTCTTGCCCAGATTCGATAGAGATAGCGGCCTACGGTAAGAATAGGTGCATAGATAACTGGAACTGTCGTGGCCTGCACCGGGTTTGTTATTGTAAACTCTGTGATTTCGTTAAATGGGCCTCCATTTTTGCTGACTACAAATCGAAAAGTGTCCGTATCAATTCCATTGGAATCCTCAAGAATCATGGAGATTTGTGGTCGAGCTGAAATGACACTACCTGAATGCAGCGATTCGCCATCAACCCACAACCGAAGTCTGGGCAAACTTGTGTCCGCCCCTGCCATTAGCGCGAACGGATTAAGGTCGGACACTTCGGCAGATACCACGCCAACTGTTTTGGTGCTGAACTTGAATTTGTCTCCAAACGCAAATGGTTCGTCGCCGGAGGTGATTAGTATCTTAACGCCTGGATCGCTGATGAAAAGTGGCTCATTGACCGATCCGAATACTATGTTCTCGTTGAACGTGCCATTAGGAAAGCTTGAGCTATCGCGAATCTCAAATGTTTGGTTGTCTCTAAAAAGAACAAGCCAATCCTCAGTGCGGAACTTATCCTCCGCCTCACTCACTAGGTGAACCTCTGCGGTCCCATTGCCACGGTTGCTATTTCTTGTATTGGACACAACGACACGATCATGCTGATCTTTTTTAGTTTCAAGGGTTAGCACATCCCCAAATTCAAATCGACCACTATTGTAAACCCCATCCATCGTGTCGATTTCTAGCTCTATACCGAAGTCGGTATCGCGGAAAACTTGGTCGAGTTTTCCTAATCTTCCTACCCGATCGACGGTCGTGCCACTCGGTTGACGTAGCAGAACTATGTAACTATCCGAATCTATGAAGAGTATGGCCCATCTCCCTATTGGGGTAAGATTCGGATCGACTTGAATCTGTGACACGCGCAAATGGCGAGTGTGTCTGTTTCTTTTCTGCGCTGGCGTTAGAAACCTCTCTCGCAATAGCTTCCCGTTCTCCTGATAGTGGATTTCTGATGGTAGGCGCTTCCATGCACTTGTGCGTTCCTGCCATGCATAGATTGCCATTTTGCTCATAACCTTATCTCGGTTATTCTCATCGGCAGGTCGTATGCCCAGTTGATCCTGAAGATAATTAATATCGAATCGGAGGCTAACTTCTACAGGTGCATTGAGTTGCATGGTGGTCGAAGGCAATCCGATTTCATAAGCCTGAGAGGCATTGGCACCTTGGCGTATTGGTTCGTTCACCACACCGGCCGACTGGGGAATGGGAACAAACTTGAGGTCCGGCTGAAAAGAGGTTGGCGGTTCGGTGGAGTCGACAGAGAGCGTTATCGGTTTCATTGAACCAACTGCGAAAAATGCCTCAAATACCCGATCTAAACTGACGCATGTGAGTTCACCATCTGGCTGTAAAGTAAACTCATTAACATCAAAGGAGAGGGAACCCCTGTTGTCCACAGAATGTGATTCATCAAGGGCTCCAACAACCCTATCCTCTTGATTGTGGTCGGGCGATTCAGGATCAGCAAAAACATGAATTTCGTGGGTGCCTCGGGAAAGTGGTTCATTCAAAGTCAAAACGGCTGTCACTCTCTGCAAGGCCGCGCCTCCTGGCTCCCAATCACTCGTTCTAACCACTACTTTCCCAAGTACATTTGCATCTCGGTCGATTTGGCTATCCACATTCCGGTCAGGATTACCCTCGGTGAACCAGACTTCAACATCTACTGGAACGTCATTCGCTCCATCATTAATCAGATCTACCATCAAGGTGGGTACATTGCTGTCTTCTGAATGTACATAACGAATGGAAGTAGCATTAAGTGGATTCGGCGCGATGGCGAGATTTGCACCATCCGGTATTTTGACATTTTTTCGCTCCGTTTCCGACGGGTAGACAACAATGTGGTTCCCTTCATCGGTTGCAAGAATTTGGTAGAGCACGGATCGCCCAGCCTTGGGTAGTGGAATTGGAATTTGAAGGCGCCACCACTTCCCCCCATCAACTACAGGCATTGATAATTGTTGATGGGGTACCATTGGTGTGGTACGTGTCTTATACTCGACGGTATCGTTCCAGACCACATCAATGGACTTGATACCAGCAGGTCCCGCATCATCGACAATCTGTACATGGAGATTTAAATTATTGGCTACTTCGGTATCCAATTCTTCACGCACATCGTAGAATACCGGATGATCTGTCCAAAATTCTGCGCCACCTATAGCCGTGTGCTTGCCATCGGTAGCAAACAATCGGACAATCCCTCGCCCTGCAGTCACGCCAAGTGGCACGTCAAAACGGATCGCGCCGAAGTCGCCTCTCCAAACATTGAGATTGTCTTGTCGTCTAGATAAATCGTTGGTTTGATCTTCATCAAAATTATTAGCGAATAGCACCGCTGCTGACAACCGCTCTGTGCTGAAGTCGGTGGCTTTAAGGAATCTATTCTTACCCGTGGTTGGAGCAATCCCTTGATTCCCAACTACATTCTGCCCAACAACCAATTGCTTGTTAGGGTTCAACGCGACGTCATCCAATTCGACCTTAATATCCAGATCTGGTAGTGCTAACCGTGTCGCCGGATCTCCGAAAAGGGTGTACTGTTCGGCTCCGGGAATCCAACTCCTCCTGTTATTAGTCACTGCACTCCCAATAAACTTGATTTTCGCGTCGGCAGTTATCGCGCCAAGGGTTGCCGGTTTCATGGTGAAAATGGAGCTAAACAGATCTTCATCAAACACTGCATTTGCCGTAGCGAAAGTCAGGCGGCTGGCGCTCAATGTGCCAATCGCTCCGTATCTTCCAATCATGAATTCTTCACTCAAGCTTCGCCTCCCGAATTGAAGAGGTTTGTCAAATTGCCCATTGAGACAGGTCGTCGTCACGACAAAGGGGAGGTGTCGGTTCCTCAATCTTGGGATATTCTCAATGCGAAAAATGCCTTCATCCGCCCATGTTTCAGATCCTCCATGCCCCGCGTATTCGAGAATTAGTACACCCTCATCAATAGCTTTAAGAATTAACCCTTTTGTGCGGTCCGGACTTACAATTTTTCTGAGGTAGATTTCGCGTGTATCGTAAGCAATTGGAATGAATTCCTTAATGAGGCGATCACGGCTGTCCTCAAAGATCCAGTCAATGCTATTGCTCTTTTCGTCATCCGCAACCTGCGCGAGTGTACGCTGCCATACCCCATGCTTTGGATCCTGCTCATAACCAATCAGTTTCTTCACAATAGCGTTTAGCTCACGCGCATATTGAACGGACAATCGACCAATAAACATGTCAGGCAGAGTGTCATCTCCGCTGACAGTGACGAATCGATGATCCATCGCCGTTTCCCCACTCACCGGTGCCCACCCGTGAATTGTGGGGACATAGTTTGGATAGAGCCTATAGGTTCTGTTGTCTAGCCGATAGAGTTCGACTGTTGCCTCTTTATAATCGTAATGCGCATCACCGACGAGCAGGACATAGGCTGGTGCAGGTTGATGCCAACTTGTGTAGGCGTAGCGTAAGAAATTCTGGATCGCAAACGGGCTGAAAATACCGTGATTGAACTGCTCATACACGTCTTCAATATCTACAACAATAACGGAAAGCCCTTGAGAGCGCCTAAACTCCACCAAGGGTTGTATGCTGTCTATGAAATCTTTGTGGCTGATTACAATGTAATCGGCTTGATTGGCAGGGTCTCTGAGGGCCGAAGGCCTCGCTGGTACGAGTTTACTAACACTCCGATAAGCACGGTTAACAAGTACGAAGTAACTTGATGGCTGAGCGACCTTATCCTCAAAGGTAATTTGAAAATGCGGGCTAGTTTCACCCTCAATTTCGCCGTTAATCAGTTTTGCAACGATGCTACCGTCGCGAATCTTATAGACATCAACCTCGCGGGTGCGTAGGTCTTCAACACGATATCGCAGCGTTTCGTCAGATTCAGGTTCAGTAGTAGAGTTGAATTCTAGCGTCCCAAATGAAGCCTTAAAGGTATGCCAATAGTCTACTTCAAACCAATCGACGTAAAAAGCGATCGCATCGCCAGACAAACGACTATTACCTTCAGCGACCACAGTTAACTCGTTGGTCGTATCATGATGAAGAAACTGCCGCTGTTGAAATTCATGAATCGTCAGAATATTGGCTTGCCGTTTCCATTCCTGAGTATTCCCGAGCCGCCTCCTGTTGAGGAGCATCTTGGCTGTATGATTAAATAGGGAAGCACCTTGAAGTTTCACACGGATAGATGCAAGACGACTTATTGATGTGCGAGGAACGGCACCCGGAAGGTTGATCGGAAATACTTTGCTTTCTCCTCCTTTCAAGCTTGTCCAGAAGTAGTGATCGGCAAGTTCTGAGCGAACATCATCTGCTGCTAAGGAATCATGAAGGATGTTTCTTTCAAAGCGTTCTGTCTTCAGGAATGCTACTGGAATTGGTGCGCCGGGCGTCTTTGGTTTGGCATCTATGACGCCAATCCGTGAACTTCCAGGACTATTCCAAGAGAGCCAGTATACATTTGTATCGGAAAATTTATTCCCAATAAGTTCCTGTCCATAGAAGACAAGAGAATCATCGCGATCGAATTTTCCATCTTCGGCTTTATCAAAGACGTACACACCAAC
Organism: Candidatus Poribacteria bacterium; assembly: GCA_965197465.1. Classification (GTDB taxonomy): domain Bacteria; phylum Poribacteria; class WGA-4E; order WGA-4E; family JAJDTR01; genus JAJDTR01. The sequence goes on from OZ240209.1 coordinate 844,572, forward strand.
CATGCGCCCCTCATTTTCTATCTTTATTGTATCTAAATCAATTTGCGAAGTGTCTACACCAGCCGCCTGGAGCCTGTTGTAGGAAATTCGATACATTCCTGTACGTGTAATCGAGAACTTGTACCTTTGCTCTATTTCTGCCTGAGTTGGCGCGGATGCAAGTTGACCTTGTGGCTGTCGCACCAATCGCCATGCCTTGGCTTGATCGTAATTGAGCAGTCTTGTTTGGAAAAACTCCTCAAACGGTCTCGATGGCTGGTAGGCGGAAAATACTTGGGAAACGGAGGACGCTGGGTGATTGAAATCGATTCGGATCTGCAACTCCCGATAGATTTTGAGTTTTGAGAGCCGGGGATTATATTGAATAGGATGAATCTCAAGCTGCGCTACACGCTGATCTCGGATGAATCCCACCGGCACAACCTCTACTACATGTGTCGGATAGAAACGATTTTGGTGATAGAAGTCCGTGTTCGTCTCATTCCGAACAGTACGCGGAACAAGGGAACTTTCAGAGCCAAGGATGTGATCCGGCTGAACGGGGAGGATTTTCTTGGTAGGGCGAATCTCTGATCGGGAATGGATAATGGTGGCGTGCGGAAGCGTACGAACGGGGATGCCAATTAACTGTGAGTAGGAAGGAAGTCGGGGATATCCAATTTCCAGTGTGTGTTGAGCGCCATTAAAGGATATTTGAGAGTAGGTCTGTCCCCCACTATTTTCGTGGCTAAACCGTGGCTCGGGCAGCTTGAATTCAACGATGAGACTCCCTGGGTCGGCGTAGACCGTTCGGACGAGCGGTTCTGCCCAAGTAGGTACGTTGAAACAGGCGAGGAATATTGATGAATAGAGCAAGTGCAACATGGTGAGTCGGATGTAGTGCGATTTGCACATAGTCTCTAGCAAGTTGTGCACTGGACTAACCATGTCTTACCGCATTTCGAGTGTAACAGCATCACTGACACTCCTTCTCGCGTCAATAGAAAGGGTAAATGAGACGGTGAATGGACCGGCATGATTGACCGGGATAAATATAATTGCAGCAGACGAGCATTGTGTAGGTTATCTTGATTGAATCTTCGCTCAAAACTACAAACACACTCACATCAATCCCGATGAGTCGACTAATTTGTGCGCCTCACGAATTCACGGTTAGAGAAGATCGCCCTTTGAATCATCCCGGCTAATTTTTCAGCCATCGCTACAATCCCGTAGATTGAGAAGGTTGTGACGCCAAGGAACCTGTAAGCAGGTGACGGATTTGGCCGGATTAGGATTCCTATGTTTTCGTGCTCTTCGCTCAAGCGGGCCTACCCACCTGGTGTCTCGGTTTACTTGATAACTACCATGCGCTTCACCGAGGTGAAATTCCCCGCACGGAGTTGATAGAAGTACAAGCCACTTGAAACCAGTTCTCCGCCGGCTGATTTTCCGTCCCAATACGCTGCCTTGGATCTCAGCTCATAAGGCCCTGCCTTCTGATGTCCTAGATCCAAGCGCCGCACGAGACCTCCCGCAATATCAAAAATCGAAATCTGAACATCGGCATCAACTGCTAACTGATACGGAATCCAAGTTTCCGGATTAAACGGATTAGGGTAGTTCGGAAAGAGTTTCGTTTCTTTGACAATCGTTGACACATGTTTCAACCACCCACTGAGAAACTTTCGCGCAATCTCTATTCCCGGCGATGGATCGGCAAGGGCTTCTAAACTGCCGAGCGCCTCGCCCATGTTAGCAAGTTGCTGTTGAGAAAAGCGAGTCGTGACGCTCGGCGCAGCCGACAGAGCGCTCCCTTCGCCAAGGTGCGAAGCCACCAAGGTGAGATCTGAAACGTCCACCACGCCATCAAGGTTGACATCCACTGTGGATTGCCTAGGCAAGCTTTGACCAAATTCACCGGCTACGATAATCAAATCTAAGAGATTAATCGCCCCATCTGAATTCACATCTTCAAGATTCCGAAATCTTGATTCGCTTCCAAATCGGTTTGCCGACACCACACCTCGAAATCCGCCGAGGTGAATTCGAAAATCAGGCACGCTGACGTAATTATCGCGATGAGCACACCGTGTAACATGCTTTTCATTCAACCAGCATGCCCCCCGCAATACGCGATGCTTCCCTTCCGCCGGTCCCGTGGGATTTGACCATTGCCGCGGAGTACGGTAGTATGTCGGGTGATACCAGTCGAGCACCCACTCCCACACATTTCCCAGCATGTCGTATGCGCCATAAGGGCTGACCCCTCTAAGATAACTTCCAACTGGCGTTGTCTTGTGCGGTCCCGCTTCCCATGAATTCAGGCGGGATGGGTCCCATCCATTGCCCCACGGATATAGGCGACTATCAATGCCTCTGCCGGCCTTCTCCCATTCTGCTTCTGTAGGTAATCGTTTCCCCGCCCATTTTAGGTACGCCGATGCGTCATTGTAGCTAACTTGCACGACGGGATGGTTGCCTTTACCCCGAATTGAACTGCCATGCCCGCGAGGGGCGCGCCAGGATGCACCTTTTGGACGGGGCCATTCATTCGATCCTTCCCACAGATACCCCCAACCCTGTTTCTCGGCATCTGTGACATATCCGGTGGCATCAACGAATTTCTTGAACTGTCCATTTGTGACCTCGAATTTGTCAATGTAAAACGAATCGAGATAGACACTGTGCTGGGGCTGTTCGTGTGCAAAGATTTCTTTGAGTGCGTCCGAATCTCTCCGTCCCTGCACAATTTTCTGAAGTTGTAAGTGGCTTGTTCCCATGATGAACTCACCTGCTGGAACCAGCACCATCTTTCCATTATCCTTCGGGTGCACGATCTCGGCGCCGGCAGCCTCTTCCAGTATCACGGTACTAAGCCCCGAAAGTCGCACCTCTACCCCTTCACCGGTATGCAATTGGATCGTGGTATCTACTGAAGTACGCCTGAAGTTTGCAGCGATTAAACGATTTGAACTACCGTCTCTGAATGTAACCGCTTTGACGAGATCATCGCCTGTCTTCAGCCAGTGAACTTCAGTCTTCGCAATCTTTCGCGTCGAACGAATATCGCCATTGATAAGAAAATACCCCTGTGCTCGGATGACATCATCCTGTTTGTATAGCCTCCGTATCGATCGGGTCGCGTAGTCAATTCGTTCGCAAATCTGCCCGTTCCAAATATTCCTATTTCCAGCTACGATTTGAAATTGACCGTTATCTGGTACGCTGATGATTCCTAGTCTATTGTCGACATTCATCCACCTGGAGTTTATGATCGTGGGGCTTGTGCTTGCGCCTCTTGCTCCTCGTAAGCGAGCGTTGCCTCCCTCCCAATGCACCTGTCTTGCACCATTATTGAAAATGTCGTTTGGCAGATAATACGATAATCCGGACTGCTCTGATACATTGATTGTCTCCTTTGCCACCAAAAGTTCTATCATTACCGCCATCTTGTTTCTTGGCAATGCAGTAAAACTAACGTAGTGATCCACCCCGAAAACGCCTGGCAATTTTGCTTCTTGAATGTGTCCGGTAGTAACAAAGCCGTTGTCAAGCAAACGATTGTTATAGCGTACGGTGGTTCGTCCCATGTCAGCATTGTCAACAACTAGATTTCCAAGTAAATTGGCTTCTGCCCACTCTGCCATATAATCGTCGCCCGGTACAAACAAAGCCATCGGATACCTTCTGGATAGATGCTTCCAACTGAATGATGCAAAAACACTTTCATTGCGAGCATACAGAAACTGGCAATATCTACTATAAAAGTTGCCCTTAACCTTTTCTTGAAAGTCATAAGCGCTTTCCGCGTGAATTGAAGGTGCGAATTGATGAAGCAGATACGTCAATCCCAAATTTGCATAACAATCGGTTTCATATATCACTGGCCAACCTGTACGCTGAAATCCGAATCTCCTACTGAAAATACTTCCCCTGCTGTTCTGCTGTTGTTCCCATTGAAACGCTCCAAAGCGAAGCTGCTCAACGAATCGCGCGTCTGTATCGCCAAATTCATTTTGAAGCAACGCCAACATGGGAACGACGAAGTAGGGGCCATATACATGCCGCGCCCAATCTTTGCCTTGTAGGTAAGCAAAACGCCCTGAATAGAGATGGGTTCTCTTGAGGACATTCCAAACATCCAAGACATGGTGTAATAGAGATTGGGGGACAGGCTGTCCGTTGCTAACAAACGCGTAATAAGCCCAAGCAAGAGAATGCAGCGGAACAGCAATATAATCGAACTGGTAACCACCATGTCCTTCAAGTGTGAAATCTGGATGGACATTAGTCGTGTATACCCATTCATTGACAGCTCTACGATCAACAATAGTTGTGTTTCTCTTGTCCTGTGCTACCGAAAACGTGTTCATGAACATTTCTTGTGCCTTCAACAGCCAGTTTCTTGCGTTGGAATGAGTTGGATATAGACTAGCTGCCCATGCAAGAACCTCGGCGTTTATGGCGTTGAATTCAGCGTGCGTATCTCCATATACGCGTGACGCAGCGCGCTGTTTGAGTTGGTAGTTCGCTTCATGAACCACGACACGTCGAATGGCGTTCTTTTCTCCCTGTGTCAAATCCTTCCAAATAAGGCGTGCTCCCGCTACTGCTTTGGACATCACCCATGGCGCTATCCACTGATTTGGTTGTTTTCCCCATTTTCGTCCATCAACGCAGAACTTGCTCCCAGTGACATGGGTCTCCGTAAGATATCGGAGGGCTGCTCGTGCCTGGGTGAGAAGCAGATCTCGGTCTATTCCAGATACAGACGAATCGTAATTCTCGTCTGCTCTGAGAAGCGCGCACATGAAAATAAAGTTTGCGTGAGACCGCATCTGGTTGTGGTCGTGCGCACCGGTACCGAAATATCCCATTTCAGGATCCCCACGATAGTTGCCATTCCATAGCAGCTTTGCGTAACTCGGAAATCCTTGTAGGAATGAAATGTAATCTGTATTATTCGGGTAGTCTTTGCCGAAATACGTGTGTGGAAGAGGTGGGGCAGCCGACAAATAGGAGATAGAGTAAAGTGAAATCGAATACAGCGCAAAGACAAGAATGTGCTTGAGGTTCTGTTGGTTCATCAGATACTTAGTAGAATCCCGACAATCTAAACTTCAGTAATGATATGGAGTAACTTGCTGCTAAATTATTCGACAACCGCCTGCAAACAAAAGTGTGAATACTATCGTTAGTGTCAAATGAGTTCAAAACTCAGTGTGTTGAATTCGTGCATAAAGTATATTCGATTTCCGAGAAAAGATCAAATTCTTTCTCAGTCCCACCCGCTAGATAAGGAGAAAAGCTTCTTAAAACAGACGACCTATTCATTGTACCTATATTCTGCACCTTATGAGTGCAAATTTAGGAATTTCATGATATCCGTCTAGAAACCAATGACACTAGTATATATTGTATTCGTACTACAAGTAACACGCTATATATTGACACTACAATGCGGAGCTAATAACAAATTCGCAGACTTAACACGATAGCAATACATATATCCCGTATTCCGCACTCCATGAATACTAGCTTTGCGACCATTTAGTCGACCAAAAAACACCGTTTTGGGGCGCAACTCGAATCGAATCCAAGCCCCAATTGGATTGTCAAAAATTAATAAACTCAGTACCCACGCGGGTTTACAGGATTTCAATAAATCTTGTAAACCCCCAAAATAGGTGCGGAGTGTAGGATTGTACTACTTAGGTGCTGATAGACACTCATGCACCACTGAAATTTCAGTTCTCAATAGGCTACTAAGCATGTTCCAAATTGACATCTGTATAGGGTTGTAGTAATATTCTAAAATTAGGAGAGGCAACTTAATACAGCCTACAATTGCCTACATCTTGCCGTAATAAGCAACTCTCAATATAAAAGTTTATTTTCGGTATGGACTAGGAAGAATGGAAGTTGTGCCCATTTTACGTACATGCTGCTCCCTCTGGAGCAGAAGATTGAAGCTATCAGCGTAATATCGACATACCGCTCCTCTGGAGCGAAAGAACAGAAGCTAAGTAATACCATTTCGCTTGAATAATAGTGCATATGATGTCTTAATTACATCGTTCACTTTCTCCGTAGGCGGGGCATCTTGCCCCGCATCGGAAGGACTTGATTGTCGCTATTAATGCACTGTAAATATAGAGAAATGGTATAACTAGAGAAAGATCTGCTGGATTTGGCAATCCAGCAGGAGCGGCCGGGGCCCGGCTCATCGTAGTTTTTGACAATATGTACAATTTAATATCGAAACTTGCTTAGCATGGAATCTTCATCTGTTTTTTTGCAGAAACTGCACGGCCGTGTCCTTCGAGACGGGCTGAAAACGGCCATTTTCTTCAACGACTAAGATCTTTGAATGCCGCAGAAGTGGAGGTCAAAAATTGATGTATCGCAATCTGCTGCTCTGCTTTATTTACACCATCGCCAGTCTAACTCATGCTACATTTGGCGAGGAAAATCCAGCAGTCGATACTCATTGGGTTTGTGGAACCCCGCTGCTCTGGCGTGAGGAAACTTCTCGGCTACCAGTTGCCGAAGCGCCACAGCTGCCGAACCTCCCCGCTGCACCCGCCCCCGAAGTCCACGTAGGAAAAATCGAACGGTTCTTTACGCACATCCCGGAACAGCTAGTGAAGGGCACCTGCCTAGCCATTGGTGAGAACATTTACCTCTATATCGAGAATTCGGTGCTGAACATGATGACTGTCGCCGAGGCACGCGAAATTGCCGCGGAATTCGATTCTCGAATATATCCGCAAGTTCATCGTTGGGTCGGATTTGAGTGGCGGCCAGGATTGGATCTTGATACGAGAATAACTTTGCTAATGCACGACGTTGGCTCGAATAATTCAGGGGAGAAGTTCGGAGGGTACTTTTCGTCCGTAGATCAAGATCCTGCTGCACTTAACAGCAACCGCAGGGAAATGGTCTATATGGATATTTTCCAGTTTAGAGAGCGGTCGCGATTTACGTTTTATAACAGTCTAGCCCATGAATTCGCACACCTTGTCAATTGGTACCAGAACGGCGGAACATCTGATGAACGTTGGATAGAAGAAGGAATCGCGTCGTTCGTGGAATGGGCGATTTACGGAAATATCCACGGCATCTTCGTCGATGGTTATCTTGAGGATCCAAGCGTTTCACTGACCTCGGGGAATACGTTTGAAACATATTATGGCGCATCTTTTACGCTTCTGCTATATCTGTTTGAACACCATGGCGGCGAAAGGTTTATTCGTGAATTTGCTCGGCAGGATATCCTCGGTATCCGAGGAATTAATGCAGCGTTAACATCATTGGGTAGATCGGAACGTTTCGCCGATGTTTTCCGGAACTGGGCGCTTGCGAATTTTGTTAACGATCTCTCGCGCGGCAGGTTCTTGGGTTACAGAAACCTCCGGAATCGGCGGGTTGCTGCTTCTGTCCAGCAAATATTGAATTATCCGACTGTCCGCTCCGCCAACTTAGAAGATTGGGGGGTGCGATACATCGTGTTTCGGAATTTACCCAGCCAGATTGAAATCACTTTGGATGGTACCGGTGACGGCAACTTACATGCCCAGCTTGTCCTCTTGCCAAGCAACGGCGCTGCTTCCGTCCACTCCATCGAATTTGATGAGGATAACAATGGACGGATTGAGCTGAAAAGCCTGAAACCGCGCGACCGAATTATTCTGATGGCAACCACTACTGCTGCACAATCTTTCCGGTATGCCGCTACTAGGGGCGGTACGTCTGGCATTGTCGTTGGACCTCCTCGCCAAATTGATTCATCAATTGCGCTTCCGGACGTAACTACCCATGCAATCGGTAGCCCCTCTCAACCAAGCCACAAACGGGCAAATGTAGACTTTAAACTGGAGCCGGTATCACAGGTACATTTATCTAGCTATTACCAGGACTTGGTTGTCGGCGAAGGGCTGATTTATGCAGTAAGCCGATGGGGGTTGGAGGTTTTCGATTTGGAGACCCCAAGCCAGCCACAAATGGTTGGTCAGATCGCAACACCAGGCGATGCGCAAGGAATCACGGTCGATGGCGAGATGGCTTATGTTGCAGACGGCACTGCTGGTGTAGCGCTGATTGACGTGCAGCGTCCCGTTGACCCAAGGTTGGTTAAGACCATTGGAAATTTCGAGAGCGCTCGCCGAATCAAGATTGCTAACGAGAAGGCATACGTAGTAGACATCAACGAGGGACTCCGAATCTACGACCTTAATGAAATGCGTAATCAGCCAGACCCACAGCCAATTGGTACCTTCCCGACAGTTGGAGCCGCCTTGGATGTATGGGTAGATGGGGACACGGTCTATTTGAGCGATGATAATCAGGGATTTCAGATTCTTGATTTCGGATTCATCAACATCCCGGCATTTGCAGGCATTGTTGACATACTTGCCCTTGATTTCGACGTTGTAGATGGATACGCTTACGTCGCCTCGGGCAACATGCAGATTGTTGACGTGCGGGATCGCCTTAAACCGGAAGCAATCTCAAGCATCCACACGCCTGGATTTGCAACAGGAATAAAATTCCGTGACAAGCACGCCTATCTTACCGACATCCAATCGGGGCTTTATGTCATTGATGTTCGCAATCGTCAACAACCACGAACTGTTGCGATTCAACCAACATCGGGAAACGCCATGGGCTTAGACCTATTCAAATCCGATGCGGGTGAAACTTTCGGGTACATTGCTGATGGAAATCGCGGTCTACAGGTGATTGACCTTAGTACACCCGATCTCCCACGGTGGCTACATCGTTACGATGCTTCAGGCGAGGCTTACGGTATGGATATCCTGCAAGCGGCAGAGGGAAATCGGATTGCCTACATTGCAGGTGGGATCGGCGGGCTTAAAATTGTTGAAATTGAGAATGCGTTTGACGCTGTCTTTAGGCATCGCATACCGCTTACGGCCCCCGCAGTGGATGTTCGGGTTGAGAAGGGACATGCCTACGTTGCCGCAGGAGAGAGCGGTTTGATTATCATAGATCTAAGCAACCCCAACGATCCACGCATGGTTTCGCACATTGAATCCTCCGCGCCTGCTTGGGGAGTTGAAATCAACGAAGGGTACGTATATTTGTGTGCAGACGAGTTAATCGTAGTTGACAGTCGCGAACCGATGCGCAGCCGCATCGTCGCCCGGCGATCAATGCCGGGAAGTGCATATCGAATGACAATCGTCGACAACCTGGGATACGTGGCAGCTCTTCCCGGTGGGTTGCAGATTTTCGACTTGGACGACCCTGCCAACCCACGCGCAATCGGAAGCTATGAATCACAGGGAAATGCAACAAACATCACTGTCTTCGAGAATAGGGGTTACCTTTTGGATACCCTAGCAGGCGTGCAGATCTTGGATTTGAGCAACCCTCGGCGCCCGGATTCCATTGCCGAATATCAAACCGACGCGCTGCCGATTGCCGCACGGATTCGCGGGGACTACCTCTACCTGCTTGATCAGGAGAGTTTGCAGATTGTGGATGTACGAAATCGCAATTTGGTCTCGCGCCCGAATTTCCAAGCAGCCTTAAGATTTCCGTCTGAATTGGCTGTCATTGGCGAGGCGGTTTATGTCACAGATCGCTACGACCTGCGCATGTTCAAAATAAACGAGCACCTCTTTGAACTGTCGGTAGAAGATCCCACCGTGTTTCGCAAACCGCCAAGTGTGGCAAAAACTCCCATCCCGCTTTACACCAACCGGCTTGGACAGAACTTCCCAAATCCTTTCAATCCCGAGACGTGGATTCCTTACGAGATTGAATCAGATGCTTCAGTGACGATCCGGATCTTTAACACTCGCGGCTCACTGGTTCGTCAACTTGATCTGGGACATCAAAAGGCTGGAGAATACGTTACACTGGCCCATGCGGCGTATTGGGACGGTAGGAATGAACAGGGAGAGTCAGTTACGAGCGGAATATACTTCTATCAAATTTCGGCAGGAGACTTTGTTGCTACGCGGAGAATGGCAATCTTGAAATAGTATTAAGTACCCGCTTGCATCATGGGTCTCTATCTTTGCGCCTCTGTCTGCACTTTCAAACCAACAAGACATCCAACTCTTAAAACCTCATTGCATGGAGACACTTTCTGTCTAGTTCAATATGTAGGGTTGAAGAAATGCCTCATCGAAATATCTTGGGGGAGATCGGGCGCAGAGGGATTTTTATTGAAGAACGCGATAAAGGGTAGACGCCTTGTCTCTTGAGACATTACCGGAGGGAATTTCTACAATCTCAAACATCTGCTCAGTATCTTTGCTGAAGGTAACGGTCAAGATATCGCCAACCGCAAGCTCTTTGCCCGCTTTGGCTTTCTGCCCATTCACCAAAATCTTCCCATTACTACAGACAGCATTGGCAACGGTTCGCCGCTTAACGATTCGGCTCACTTGTAGGAACTTGTCCAATCGCATCAGGCGTCCTCAAAGCGAGATCTTCAAGCGCTTCAGCGACCTCGTCGTCCTCAGTCAGATCCCCTTCAGTTGTATGAACATCCTTCAAAGCCAGAGCTAAGACTTCGGTGATGTCGTCGACTTTATGAAAACAGATATTGTCCCGGATTTCATCGGGAATCTCAGGGAGATCTTTGCCGTTGTCCTCGGGAATGATGATGGTCTTAATGCCGTTTCGGTACGCAGCCAAGACCTTCTCCTTCAAGCCGCCGATGGGGAGCACATGACCGCGCAGGGTGATTTCGCCAGTCATGGCAACGTCCTTACGCACCTTCTGACCTGTCAGCACCGAGACGATGGCTGTGGCAAGAGTGATGCCCGCGGAGGGGCCATCTTTCGGTACTGCACCTTCAGGAACGTGTATGTGTATGTCATGTTTCTCGAAAAAGTTCGGCGGGATTCTAAATGAATCGGCTCGAGATCGAATATAGGCGACAGCCGTCTGCACAGACTCACGCATGATTTCCTGCAGTTGACCTGTCATCGACAACTTTCCCTCTCCCGCCATAGTCGTGGCTTCAACCGCCACAATATCTCCCCCTACTTGTGTCCAGACCAGGCCGGTGGCAACACCAACTTCGTCCTGTTCCTCAGCTTTGGTCCGGGTAAACTTGGGCGGCCCAAGGTATTCGCTAAGGTTCTCGGTATTGACATGAATGTGTTCGTCCTCACCATCACCATCTTTCGCCTCGTCCTTTACAATCTGCTTGGCAACTTTTCGACAGATACTCGTAATTTCACGTTCGAGATTTCGAACGCCGGCTTCGCGAGTATACCTTTGAATAATTTCGGAGATTGCTTCGTCTGACACCTCGATTGATCGATTTGAAAGCCCATGCTCCTTGAGTTGCTTGGAGATTAGGAACAGATTGGCAATCTTGTGCTTCTCATATTCCGTATACCCAGGCAGCTCGATAATTTCCATTCGGTCTTGTAACGCTGGCGGGATTGTAACTCGTGTGTTTGCAGTTGTAATAAACATCACTTCGGATAAGTCGTATTGAACATCCATATAGTGGTCCCGGAAAGTATCATTCTGCTCGGGATCAAGAACTTCAAGTAACGCAGAGGCGGGATCGCCACGAAAATCGGAACTCATCTTATCAATTTCATCCAAAAGAAAAAGTGGATTCTTGGATTTTGCGTCTCGCAGGCCCTGAATGATCCGTCCCGGTAATGCCCCGATATACGTTCGGCGATGTCCTCGGATTTCAGCTTCGTCCCGGACGCCGCCAAGCGACATTCTCACGAAATTGCGCCCTGTAGCTCGCGCGACGGACTTGCCCAATGAAGTCTTTCCAACACCGGGAGGACCGACAAAGCAAAGAATTGGCCCCTTCAACTTTTCGACTAATTTCAATACCGCCAAATACTCAAGAATTCGCTCCTTCGGCTTTTCTAGTCCATAGTGATCGTCGTCAAGAATCTGCTCTGCCTCATCAATGTCAATCTTATTTTCAGTTCGCTCCTGCCATGGCACCGCGAGAAGCCAATCAATATAGGTGCGGATAACGCCTGACTCAGCAGACATTGGTGGCATCTGTTGGAGACGATCGACTTCCTTCAGAGTCTTCTCTTCTGCTTCCTCCGTCATTCCTGCAGCCTTAATCTGTTCACGGAGCTCATCAATTTCAGCAACATCATCGCCTCTGCCAAGTTCGTTTTGGATAACTTTCATCTGTTCTTGAAGATAAAACTCGCGATGCGTTTTCTGAACAGATTCACGGACTTGCGTATTGATCTTTTCCTTAAGTGTTACAAGATCTAACTCTTGAGAGAGATAGTCAATGACCAATTGAAGGCGTTTGATCGGATTGACTTCATCCAAAACAGACTGCATCTTCTCAGAGTCGATGTTTGTGAAGTCTATCATTGTATCTGCAAGCAGCCCTGGTTCCTTCTCTTTTTGCGCAACAATTGCTGCCTCAGGGGACATCTGTTTATTGGCTTTAATGTACTTCTCAAAGGTCGCGAGCGCCTTTTTCATGAGCGACAATGCTTGCTTCGATGGATCTGATTCTTCGTTAATCCTTTTGACCTCCGCTTGCAAAAACCCATTTTTTTCAAAGCAGCGCAAGACAATCGCACGAGTTTCTGCTTCAATGGCAATACGAATGGTCTCGTCGTTTGGATCGTACGATTCCATGATAGTTGCGACCGTCCCAACACGATGAAGGTCTTGGGGCCCAGCGTTTTCTATTTCCTTGTCCTTTTGATTCAGCAACAGCACAATATGGTTCGTGTTTATCGCATATTTCGTCGCCAATACTCCCATTGTTCGAGCCACATTCAATGGCTGCTGTACTCGGGGGAAAATGACTTTACCAGGCAACGCAATTACGGGCAATATGGTGCTTTGATCGTCTTGAGGGGTGTTAACTGAATCAGGATCCATAGTAGACTCCTTTTGGGCTAGATTGAATTAGGCGCTGAGCGCTTCTTGATCTTCATGAACCAAATCAGGTGGTTTACTGTGCAGCACGCAATCCGCGGTAACTATACACTCTCGGACACCTTCCAATGAGGGAATATCATACATCGTATCTAACATGATCTTCTCTAGGATTGCCCTTAATCCTCTTGCTCCAGCTTCTCGCTCAATTACCTTTCCGGCGATTGCGCTCAACGCCTCATCCGTCGCATGGAAATTAACATCTTCATACGCCAATAGCTGAGTGTACTGCTTGACAAGGGCATTCTTAGGTTCAGTTAAAATTCGAATCAGCGCATCTTCGTCAAGTTCGTGTAACGTCGCAACAACGGGCAAACGACCGACAAACTCTGGAATAAATCCGTATTTAATCAGATCCTTGGGTATAGCTTGTTCAAGGATTTCGTGCAGTTTCTTTTCGTGATTGGCTTGGATCGGGGACCCAAATCCCATGGTCTGCTTCCCAAGCCGTTCCTGGATAACTTTCTCTAGACCAATGAACGTTCCACCACAGATAAACAAGATTCTGGTTGTATCGACTTCGATGAATTCCTGATGTGGATGTTTTCTTCCACCCTGTGGTGGGACACTTGCCTTTTTGCCCTCAAGGATTTTCAGCAGGGCTTGCTGTACACCCTCGCCTGAGACATCCCTCGTGATCGATGGATTCTCAGACTTGCGGCTAACCTTGTCAATTTCATCTATATATATTATGCCAGTTTCTGCACGTTTCACATCGTCGTCCGCCGCTTGCACCAATTTCAGAATGATATTTTCGACATCTTCCCCTACGTACCCAGCTTCAGTCAGCGTCGTCGCATCGGTGATTGCAAAAGGAACATCAAGGATTTTCGCCAACGTCTGGGCGAGGAGCGTTTTCCCAGTGCCTGTTGGGCCAATCAGCAGAATGTTGCTCTTGTCTAACTCAACATCGGAGTTCTTTTGGTGTTTTAACCTCTTATAATGATTATAGACTGCAACTGAAAGATTCTTCTTTGCTTGTCCCTGTCCGATTACGTAGTCGTCGAGTTTGGTTTTGATTTCGATAGGGCTAGGAAGAGGCAATTGATCGGAGAAACTGGCAAGAGATTCTCCTTTCTTCCGATCGTATTCTTCGTATTCTTCCGCAAGGATCTCATTACAGACATCAACACATTCATCGCAGATGCTAACTCCAGAGGCCCCGGGCGCCGAGAAGAGTTTCCTCCGCACCTCTTCCTTGCTCGTATTGCAGAAGGAACACCGCATTTTATCATCAGACATAAACAATCTCTCAATTATTAAGTAATCTTCAGGACGAACAACCAAACCTGCATGTCACGAATAATACCATTTCTCTCAAGTATTTGTGCATATGATGGTTTAATTATATCATTCTCTTTCAATGTAGGCGGGCATCTTGCCCCGCATTGGAGCAACTTAATTCACGTCACTTATGCACCGTCATTTTAGAGAAATGGTATAAGTAGGTAGCAAAACGGGAATTGTCGTCCGCAACAATCGTTAGAGCACAAGTGCCATCCCCGTCATGCAAGTGTGAAACTAGAAATCAAATCAGAGTAAAATTCCCGTTCTATGCGACGTTCGAATCCCTGGGCTCATGTAGTCTTTGCCTCCGCTACCGCGGCACGATTCGATACAACATGGTCGACAACACCGTATTGAAGTGCTTCTTGCGATGTCATGTAGAAATCGCGATCTGCGTCAGCTTGAATCTTTTCAATTGGTTGACCGGTATGAACCTCTAGAATTGAATACAACTCCTCCCGAATCCGCAGAATCTCTGTAGCGTGGATACTTATATCGGAGGCTTGACCACTAATTCCTGTGGTAATCGGCTGGTGAATAAGAGTTGTCGAGTGAGGTAGTGCGTACCGTTTTCCAGCCGTACCTCCGGCAAGTAAGATTGCCCCCATGCTGTAGGCTTGCCCAAGACACCAAGTTTGCACATCTGGCTTGATATACTGCATGGTGTCATAAATTGCTAGCCCTGCTGGTACTGATCCGCCTAACGTATTTATGTAGATCACAATGTCCGCATCTGGGTCTTTCCCCTCCAAGAATAGAATCTGAGCCATTACATTGTTGGCTACAGCATCATCAATCGCTGAACCTATCATGATGATTCGGTCCTCAAGCAGTCGTGAGTAGATGTCGTAGGATCGTTCACCACGGCTCGTCTGTTCGATAACGATAGGAACAAGATTCATAGAACGATACTTTCCTAACAACAGCCTACGAGATTATCAAAGATTCCTTTGCAGACGACTTGTCAATCAAGAACCGATAAATCTTTTCAGATCTTAATTGCCCTCTAAACTCTTCTAGGCGGTTGCTTGCTTTAAGTGCACTTGTATATTTCTGTACGTCCCGATTCTGTTGTTCAGCAACCCGACGGATTTCCAAATCTAGCTCATCATCCGTGACCCGAATTCCCTCGTTCTTAGCGATTTCGTCGAATATCCACGACAGTTTCGTTTGTCTTACCACGTCTTCGCGAAGTTGGGAGGGCAACTTTTCCATGTCAACGCCCGCTTCTTCCGGTGTTTGATTGTCCTGTTTCAGTTTTTGTTGGAAATTCTGGATGTTTTGCTCTACATATTGATTGACAAGCGACTCCGATATGTCGATCTCAGTCTTTTCAATCAATTGTTGTGCAACTTCCTCCCTCTGGCGTATGTAGCTGAGGGCTTTTTCCTCTTCGACCAAGTTATTCCAGATGACGCCGAAGAGTTGTCCGTAGTTTTCATACCCCAAATCTTTGGAAAATTCGTCGTCAAGGTCAGGGACCTGCTTTTCAGTAATTGCATGTAAAGTCACCTTAAATAGCGCATGTTTACCCGCGAGAACTGGAGATGAATTGCTTGCATCAAAGACTGCTTCAATCTCCTTGAAGTCACCGCCGTGCATCCCAATGATTTCCGACTCGACCTTTGGATCAAGGCTGCCTTTACCTAGCTCTACGTCAGCGTCTTGTTTTGACTGATCTTCTACAAGCTGATTATCCACGATGCATTCCACATCAATTCGCACGCAATCTTCTTCTCTAGCCGGTCGATCCTCTTCGACTGGGCTATAAGTTGCCTGTTGATCTTGCAACATTCGAATGTACTCGTCAACCTGATCGCGCGGGACATTGGCGGGAGTTTTCTCGACAACTAAATCCTCGTATCTTGGGAGATTGAAACTTGGTTTGACATCGACAGTTGCTTCAAAGACAAGACGGTTGTCCGCTTTGACCTTAATTTGATTCAGCGGCGGCGAGATTTCAGGATTACTCAGTGGGAGGAGTAGCTCGGATCTCAACGCCTCCTCGTATGCTGGTAGGACAAGATTCTGGATGGCTTCTGAGTTGATATGATCGCCAAATCGCGCTTTAATCATACCAATCGGAACTCTTCCCTTTCGAAAGCCAGGCACGGAAACCTGCGTTCTTAGCTCTCGATAATTGCGTTCGAGCTCCTCGTTAACAGCCTCAACAGGGATTTCAATCTTCAAGCGAACGCGACCGTTTCCTAGGCGTTCAAGTTCAACGTTCAAGTAGACCTCCTGCTTACGTCGAAATCCGGAATGATGGGCGAGAAGGGACTCGAACCCTCACGAGGAATAACCCCAATAGATCCTAAATCTATCTTGTCTACCAGTTCCAACACCCGCCCATAAGGGAATTTCGTGCGCCGTGAAGGAATCGAACCTTCAACCGCCTGATTAAGAGTCAGATGCTCTGCCAATTGAGCTAACGGCGCATCAGAAACATGCGCCCGGAGGGACTCGAACCCCCAACTTATAGATCCGAAGTCTATTGCTCTATCCAATTGAACTACGGACGCACAGGATGGAAATTTGTTCGCGAATGAATATCCAATAGTTAGAAGGAATCTCTTGGTGCCGTCTCATTAGTCATACCCCAAAAAACGGTAGCCGAGGAGTTCCTTAGCACCATTTTCGATATTCTCATAAGAGATGGGGTGGGTGATGGGATTTGAACCCACGACCACTTGATCCACAGTCAAGTGCTCTACCGCCTGAGCTACACCCACCATCGGGGAGGAAATACGCCCGGCAGGATTTGAACCCGCGGCCTACTGATTAGAAGTCAGTTGCTCTATCCAACTGAGCTACGGGCGCGACAGCACTGAATTCAAGAATCGGGGCGAGAGGATTCGAACCTCCGACCCTCTGCTCCCAAAGCAGATGCGCTTGCCGGACTGCGCTACGCCCCGTCGATGCATTCCCAAGAAAAAGCACGCAAAATATACCATATTTCGCGAGGAGTTGCAAGCGAAAATTCGAACAGGTTTATTGCCCATCGGTCAGATGCTAGAGCCAACACTCGTGAATCCGACATGAATCCTTGTACAAATGATACATTCCGGATTTGGATCATCCACACCGGAAGGTTGCAGTAGGACAGAGGGATTGTGCCGTAAACCCGCTGTTGGGTTGATATTGCAAACTCAGCGAGAGTCTGATATAATTGCTGGTCCGAAATAAGTTTGAGCTAGGTTAGATTAATGGACGATGACACTTCTGAGCGTTGAATTTCTCAGGCGAATTGATCGATTACGTATTCATTCCCGGGGCGTTTTTCGAGGTAAATTCAAAGGGGAACGTCGTAGCATCAACCAAGGCACCGGTGTGGAATTCGCCGATTATCGCGTCTACGAGATTGGGAATGATTTGCGAAACGTTGATTGGAACGTATACGCCCGATTGGATCGGCTCTTCATCAAACTGTTCCGGGCAGAAGAAGACCTGCCGATAAGTATCTTGCTGGACAACAGCAAGTCAATGGACTTTGGCGAGCCAACCAAGCTCGCGCAGGCAAAACAGGTTGCTGCTGCTCTAGGTTACATCGGTTTAACGGAATTAGATAGAGTTTCTATCCATGCTTTCTCGGATCGCGCACGTCCCATAGTTCCCCTAGCTTATGGAAAAGCCCAATTCTCAAGAATGTCGAAAGCGCTTGAAGCCGTTGATGTTGGAGGAAAGACAAATCTGGCAACTTGTCTGAGATACCTGATCACGCATTCACGACAGGCCGGGGCAACAGTGATTATTTCCGATTTTCTTGACATAAACGACTACAAATCAGGCCTTAAACAGCTTCTGGCTCGCAAGTTCGATCTGACATTAATTCAAATTCTAGCAGATGCCGAAATCGAGCCGCAACTCTTGGGCGAATGGCGGCTGGAAGACTCGGAGACAGGGGACGCTAAAGAAATCACAATTGATGAACGAACACACACCCAATACAAACAGCGACTTGATACCTTCTGTAACCAGTTGCGACAATTTTGCGTGAATCGTGGAGCAAATTATGTGCGTATTACCAATCAGGCGGCAATTGAGCAAGTCGTCCTTAGGGACCTGCAGGAAATCGGGTTCGTACAGCGATGAACGGTAGAATGATCGCTGGTGAGGCTTTAAAAACACTGCCGCGCTTATCTGAACACATCTAGCTGAAATGCAAACAGGATCGCAATCTGCGCGTTGTGTCGATATGTTGGCGTTTGACGAGATGGCATAGTTGTTGCGCGCCCCGCTATACCGATCAATGCCTCTCTGAGGCTGTAACTTCTATCAAGACCAATGAAGCAACGACGTAGTAGACGAAGCCAACATAACCGTTAGGGGTAAGAATAATGTCTTTCAGGGTGTCACCAACAGCATCTCAGGAACACCAAGTGTCAAGGAAAATCGTAGATATGGAAATGGAAGGTTTATTGAGCAAGCGAATCGCTGTCTTGCTAGGCGGAAAGTCAGGTGAAAGACAGGTGTCATTGCGATCTGGGGCTCGCGTGATATCAGCGCTTCGAAATCTCGGCGCAAATCCAATCGCAATCGATCCAATCTCCGAGGAATGGATTGATAAAATGCGATCGGAATCTGTCGAGATAGCGTTTCTTGCACTGCATGGAAAAGGGTGTGAAGATGGCACGATTCAAGGAGTTTTGGATGCCTTTGAAATTGCCTATACCGGTTCGGGCGTGCTTGCAAGCGCTCTTGCGATGAACAAGATTATGACGAAGCGCGTATTGTCCACGACCAATGTCCCTACACCAGGCTATCTTGCCGTGGACGCAGAAGCAGACTTGTTGAGGCAATGCGACGAAGCCATTGATCGCCTGGGCTTACCGCTAGTGATTAAACCAACCTCGGAAGGCTCAAGCATTGGTGTATCAATTGTTAAGGAAATACCAGAGTTGAAACGGATCGCTCACAAGACGCAGTATGAGTTTGGAGAGATTTTCTTCGAGCAATACATTAGAGGACAAGAAATCACGGTCGGACTATTGGGGATGAAAGAAAATCTCCGCGCTCTACCAGTGCTGGAATTAGTGCCTAAGCGAGAATTCTACGATTACGAAGCAAAATACACGGAGGGAATGACGGAATTCATTCTGCCAGCTAGGCTGTCGGACCGTCTGACAAAGCATGTGCATGAAATTGCCGTCAATACACATAGGGCAATCGGTTGTTGGGGCGCGTCAAGGGTGGATATGTTGGTTGCTACAGATGGATCTCCGTATGTAATGGAACTCAACACACTTCCTGGCTTAACAGAATTGAGCGATCTCCCAGCGCAAGCGGAGGCAAGCGGAATCTCTTATGAAGAGTTAATCTTCGAGATTCTGGCAAGCGCGGTGAAGAACGACACGTAATCAGCAATGCGTCATCATCTTAACGTCCGTAGATTCAGATTGACGCCGCTGAGTTGATGCAGTGGAGGTGGAGGCCGTGGAAAAACCTGTTAACCGAACAAGAATCACGCTTGTCCAAGGCGACATCACCAAAGAAAAAGTTGATGCCATCACGAATGCCGCCAACGAACAGCTTGCCGGAGGTGGTGGAGTTGATGGGGCGATCCACCGTGCCGGTGGGCCAAAGATTATGGAGGAGTGCGACGAGATCCGTGCTAAACAGGGTGGCTGTCCCACGGGACAAGCAGTGATTACGACGGGAGGCAATCTTGCCGCGCGGTATGTCATTCACACCGCGGGTCCGATTTGGCACGGCGGAAATGCGAACGAACCCGAATTGCTTGCAAGTTGCTATCGAGAAAGTTTAGCGCTAGCACTTCGACACGGTCTCGGCACAGTTGCCTTTCCCTCAATCAGCACGGGAATCTACGGCTACCCAATCCATGAGGCTACGGTCGTTGCCCTGAATGCGGTGAAAGAGTTTGTAGAGACGCATCAGGGAATAAAGGAAGTACGATTCGTTCTTTTTGATGACGCCACTTATCGGTGCTTTAAGAACGCTCTCTCTAGCATGGAAACCTAGTTTAGCGCGGCGATTGTCCTCTGCTATCAAAATTGCGGCGCCTTCGAGGAACCCGGTTTCCTACCTTAATGCTGTACGTCATGACTTCCAACTGACTTAAGCGCGGTTTTTCCACCTGAGATCTGATTGCTGCAAGTGGAGGAACCACCATCACGCAGCAATAGCTCAGAATATCACGGGACCTAGTTACAGGGCGGAAAGGCATGTTAGCACATGCGCCGCCGCTGTGGCGCAGAATAGAAATTTGGACAAGGCAAAATTTTCCCGCCGTTCGTTAATCTTACCCGTTTATCTTCCAACCCTTCTGCTCACCTTCGGGCAAGGCGTTGTTACTCCGACATTTGCAATTTATGTGAAGTCTTTTTCTCTTTCTTATTCACTGACTACCTTCGTCATTGCCGTTGCAGTTGTTGGCAACTTGCCCGCCGGTATTTTGGTAGAGCGTATTGGCCGGAGACCGTCAATGATTGTTGGCGCAATTCTGGATTCTCTGGCCATGCTCGGCGTAGGAACCGCCACTAACGTCTTTCAACTCATCATTTATCGACTGATTGGAGGAATAGGCGGAACATTATGGTCACTCTCCCGGCATGCCTACATGACCGATGTTATTCCCAGGGGTGAAAGGGGGAGATCAATTGCTCTCTTTGGAGGTATCAACCGTATTGGTGTTTTCGGAGGGCAAGTGATTGCAATCTTCCTTGGCGCGAGCCTGCGCACCCCGTTCTTTGTGTACTTCGCGGTCGGTGGGTTGACATCTATTCTTTGTATACTCTTTGTTTCGGAAACCAGAAATTCCTCTGCCAGTCATTCGGGCCTGAATGTTAAGCGCTTGCCAAGACTGCTGAAAACAAATAACTGGTCGCTTGTAAGAGCCGGTGTTGCCCAAATCTGCGTTCAAACACTCCGTCAAGGAAGGTGGGTTGTGATCCCTTTGTATGCCAGTGGGTATGTCGAATTACCGGCGCGCACCGTCAGACTAATCGTCATGATTTCTTCAGCCGTAGATATGTCACTGTTTCCGCTGGCAGGATTTCTCATGGACCGTTTTGGTAGGAGGTACGCGGCTGTCCCATGTTTCCTTATCTTTGCTACGGGCATGGTATTGATGCCGTTCACCGAACATTTTGGTACCCTCTTGGGGACAGCCATCTTAATTGGATTTGGTAACGGTATCGGATCGGGAATCATGATGACGCTCGGCGCCGATCTTGCCCCAAAGGATGGCACAGGGGAGTTTCTGGGTATATGGCGATTGCTCGGGGACTTCGGCGGGGCCGCAGGACATCTCGTTGTTGGAAATGTCGCCGATTTGTGGGGGTTGGGCGCCTCTAGCTTTGTTTTGGCGGGAGTCGGCTATATCGCAGTGCTGCTTTTTCTTCGGGTAGTCCCGGAAACGTTGAATACTGAACGACGTCCTGGGTAATGAGGCCCCGGCCTAGTATTATTTGATTCAACGATTATTGACGCGACATTGGATGTTCTTAGCAACGCACCGCGAATGCCGGGAAGGGGATTTGAACCCCTACGGGCAATAATGCCCACTAGATCCTGAATCTAGCTCGTCTACCAATTCCGACATCCCGGCGCACTAAAACTCCGCCATACAACCACATAAAGTGTACCCCACTTTTCTTATTCCGTCAAGCGAATTTGTCTACGCCATACGACCTATCTCATTCGATTCTAACGAATCTCCAATATTAAGTCGAGGACCGAAGAATGGATTGAAACTACTCTGTTCAGTCTGATAAAATACTCGCGACTAATTGTTGAAGCGAACACAGTTGCCAATAACTGCGCTTCGGCCTCCCGTTAAGGTTTACTTCATGTCTCAATATTCTAAAACACAATCCAACGGAATTGCCCACCTAAATCTCTCATGAAAATTTTTCTGGAACGACTCAAAGAACCTAAGCCAATGATCTACGACGGCGGCTTCGGTTCTCAACTATTCGCCAAGGACATAGAACTGGCGAACAGTGCGTTAGCCAACGAACTGCACCCGCAAGCTGTCATTGATATCCATTCGTCGTACATCAACGCAGGCGCCGACGCGATTGGCACGAATACCTTTGTCGTGTCACCCCTGCATTTGGAAATGGCGGGAAAAAGCGCGGCTGAAGCCGAACAACTGGTAACAACTGCCGTCAACCACGCCAGAGCCGCGGTTGAAGAAAGCGGCAGAGATGTATACATTGCGGGGTCGGTTGGTCCCTCTCCCGGAGCAATCGAAGCCGACAGCGGCGACACCGACTTCGGAATACCAAATGCGTCAGTGAGGGACGCACACGCGAGGGTTACTTCCGCATTGGCGGAAGGCGGCGTGGATTTTTTCTGTATCGAAACGATGTTCTCTGCGAAAGAGGCGGCAATTGCCGTCGACGTGGCCAGGCGAGTAGGAATCCCGATCGCGATAAATTTGACCTACAAGTATACCAAAGATCGCCGTACCGGCGAGATAATCTATAAAACCGACTGGGGGCATTCCGCTTTAGATCTGATTGATATATTGTCCGGCGGCGAATTTTCCGGCGGAAGGAACCTTCTTGATGATGTGCATCTAATCGGACTAAACTGTGGCGCGGAAACGCGGCGGAACGCACATTCCGGGATGCCGTATGCCATTAACGGCGTCCGGCAGATGCGAATCGCTATAGAAGAGAATGGGTCGGAACCAAAGCGCATCATGGCTTATCCGAATGCGGGAATGCCACAGTTGGACGAAAACCATCGCACCTACTACTCACAAGCGCCAGAGGAGATGGCAAGCCATGTAACGGAGTTAATTGACGAGGGCGCCTATCTCATTGGTGGGTGTTGCGGAACGACACCTGCACATATCAAAGCGTTTCGCCAAGCCGTGGATAATTATGCTCTATAAAACCGTTCTTGTAGGGTGGAATCAAGCGAACAATCAACTGAGTGGATAGATCAATCGACTGAATAAGGAGCGATTAACTGACTGGTTAAGGAAGGCGATAGAAAGTCTTGATAGAGATCCCAAGGCGATAGCAAATCCCATAGTGAGTGTTCAACCGTGTGAACAACGAGGGCGATAGAATTCCCATAGAGATCCACCGTCCACCATCGGAATACCCCCGAGATTAGTCACATCTTCTTGACTCAATCTGCCCTGATACTATTGGCCAAGAAATCCTCGTACTTCCGTCGCGCTTGATCGTACTCCTTTTGAGTTTTAATGACCGCATCTTCCGTCGCTTCATTCAACTTCTGCGCTTGCAAGGTTCGTTGCAGCGTCCCCTTATGAATTTGCAGGTTCTGTTTCAAATGATACCCTTCAATAATCGTCAGGTGATTCCAATAACCGATGTAAAACCCCCCTCCTGAGGTTAACTCCTCCGTGGTGATAGTGGTGTCAATCATCTCTGGAAGCCTCTCTCCGAGATATTTCATCGCGCGTTGATAGGCTTCAACCGTAATGTCCGCATCGCGCACTCGGAACTCGGGGGAAATTCGTGTATACCTCGACTCCAATCTTCCCCAGTAATGTCTTGTAATGCGTCCGCGGCGGCGCGTTGGACCTCCCAATCCTCCTCGTTGTCACCGCGCAGTTTCTCCTTCAATGGTTCAATAGATTCCTTAGATTTCAACCGTCCGAGCCCTCGTATTGCTGCTCGCTCGACATTAGCCGATCTGTCACTCAAGGCATCAAGCAAGTGCCGATTCGCCTCTTGATGACCAAGCTGGTCCAAACTCGATGCCGCCACTGCACGTACGCCTTCATGACTGTCGTGCTTGAGCAAATCCGAAATCGGCCCAATGGCATCTACCTTCTTATAGTTTGTGAGTTGATTTATCGCGAGAATCCTAACACTAGTGTCGGAGTCATTTAGCGCTTCAAGAAATACTGAAACTAACCCTTCAGCACAGGTAGCATTCAAGGTATGATAAGCATCAATATCGCCTTCCTTATAGCGGGCAATGAGATTCCTTGTCTGCTCCGCCAAATCAACTCCGCTTAACCCATTCCCCTAAATTCAACTCGTGACTGATAACATCATCAAGCACATGACAAGTGCGCAGAATTGCTTTATCATCATCATTTCCTCCATTTCGTCCAACGGGATTATTGACTCCTGCTGTTGCTTCTAGCGGATTGCCAAATACTGGCATAGAGTTGGAGTTGGCAATCCAGACCGAGCATAGAGGTAGCTTGCTCCTGATTACCGGAATCCAACGCATTACGGCACAACGCTGATTTGCCCACTTGATGCTACCGACGACTTTGACGGATCATACATCGCTTCAGCCGCCACTGGCGGAAGTTTGAACTCCCCTTGCGTGACCGCTCTTAGCGCGTAGTAGAATTTCTGCTCTTTTCTGCGTTGGAATTTCCCGAAGAAAATGAGGCGATCGTCGCGAATGTCGATGTAATCGGGTTTGAAACGCTTTTTGGAAAGCCATGAGATACCGGCGCGAGATTCCAAGCGCGGATTCTCAATCTCGAAACCGGCCGGAAGCATATCCACAACCACTACATTTTCCAGATTGGCAGTCAACGCCTTAACCGAGATCTCCGCTACAATCATATCGCCGTGCTTGAAAACGCCATCCTCAATCGGCTCGCCATCCTCTGCCAGATACCGGCGTCTAACCTGCAACTCCCTATCGAACTCCTCAGTAGACAAACCAGTCTCTACGCCAAAAGACCGCCAGTGGTAGTAGCTGTTTCCTGTGCCATCAAGGCTCAACCGTACACGCTTACCACCCCAATCCCGGCTTGTATACTGCTGATCAGTAGGCTCAAACTTTGCGAGATGTTCCTCGTCGATAGTGATTGTGCCCGTATACTGTGCATCAATATCTTGCAGCAGTATCTTGCCAAGCGCGAGGAACGCAAATGCGTTTTCCTGAGTCGTCTGCCACCGACCTTTGCCCGACGCAGCATCGGTCAAACTCTTGACAAGCCGCGCCACCGATGGGTGGTCGGGGTACACCTCCGCAAGCACATTGAGCATAATAGCTTGAGCCCGGACAGGAGAGTTGAAATTTCCGCCCGATTCACGTGCTTCGCCGCCTGTGGGCGAAACGTTTCTTGGGAGCATTGACAACGCCGTATCAAGGTCGCCAGATAACGCGAACGCGCCAGCCAGCTGAAACTCACTGTAATCGCTGAGATCATCCAAACGGTTATTCTTCAAGTAGAGCATTGTGCTCTTTTCTGATTCGCCAGCCGCTGCCAAAACGTAGACTGCGTAGGCAATTCGCTCAATTTGATGGCGACCCCGTGCCTCACGCTTAGCTTCTCGTTTCAGCGCTTCTAACATCATCTGATAAATGCGGTCGGAAACCTGATAACCAGCTTTCCGTGCTTCGACGAGGAAGTGGGCAGCAAATATGCTGCCCCAGTAATTCGTGTAGCTGCCACCTGGCCAATAGGCGAAATAGTTGTCCGGCATCATCATGCTCTCTAACCTAGCGATACCTTCGCTGATGAAATAATCTGCGCTACCCGTGGGAAAGAGATCTGGATTGATGGTTTGAGCAATGTTATCAAAAGCTAGCAACGGGAAGACCCCCGCTGTAATCTGCTCAACTCACCCGTAAGGATACCGTAAAAGGTACGAGATTCCACCGGCAAACCTTACCGCCGGAAACGATGACAGCGTCAGCCCAAACTCCTCAGTTCCTGCAATGTAATTCGACGGGAAAGTGAAATCCGCCTCACGTCCAGCCTTTACCACACCGTAGCCCGTTTGTGTCACAGGCGGTGTCGCTGGCCGGAGGGGAAGGCTTGTTACCATCTGTGTGCTTTCGCGGTTTCCCTTCGCTGAGAGGTTGAACGTAAGTTTTCCCATTGCATCTTGAGTGGCAAGCTCAAAAAACACTTGTCTCTCTTCACCAGTGTTGAGACGAATCGATTGCATGCTGTCTCCCAGAATTTCAACAGCCCCTTCTCGACTCAACATGATTTCAAAGTCGCCATCCTCTACTGTTCCGTTGAACACGCTCACGGGAACCGTGAACCGGTCACCACCCGATACAAACCGAGGGAAAGTAGGTGTCAGAACAATTGGATCGCGGACGATGACAGATTTCTGAGCCTTTCCAAACCGATCTCCTGCGAACACAACCGCCATCAGGCGCAGTGTGCCGTTGAACTGCGGTACATTGAATTGAACGGCACTCGTGCCCATGTCATCCGTCGTCACTATACCCGACCAAAGCGAGACAGGCTTCACCCGCGTCACACTGACCGTGCTTAAACGTTTTTTGCGCGCTGCATTGACCCCATCGCCGCCGCCTGTGCTGGATTTTCCCGATGCTGACTCGACTTCTGGTAAAACCGCCGAATAAAGATCTAACGTGTCGGTAGTTAAGCCCCTTTGTCTAAAGAAAAAGCCGTGAGCGTCTGGAGTTTGGAAGTTTGTCAATTGAAGGATGCCTTCGTCAACCGCTGCAACCGTAAGATAGTAAATTTCTCTATTGGGTGTAGATGGCCCCTCTACTCGAACAACGACCTCTAGTTCCTGATTTGGGCGGAATTGACTCACCGCGTCAATTTCGACTGCCAATCGATTCGCGTCGTCGTTCAGCTTAAGTGGAACGACACCGAAGGCACGGGCAGGGGCATGCTTCTCCAACGAGGTGGTCGAGCGAATGAGACTGGCAGACAGGTAGACGTTGGGCTTGTATTCTGCTCGGATGGGTACGTCAATGACGGCGGTGTTCTCCTCCATTGTCACTGTTCGGTAACTCAATACCTTCTCCCGCTCTACCGTCAGGATGAGTTTGCCGGAAAATGGGGCTTTAATCTGCGCTTTTGCAATCTCGCCGGGCTGATAGGTCGCTTTGTCTAGGTCAATCTCAAGCCGGCCCGGATTTTCCATCGCCCAAGGTGTGTAACCCCAACCAGCAGTATAGAATTCTGTGGAAGCCGACGCACCAGAGTCCAAATCCCGAACCACAACCCGATATTCGCCATATTCTGCCGGTGCGAACGCAAACCTGCCAATGCCTTCTACCGAAGTAAGCGAAATCGTTTGAAGTATTTCTGCTTGTTTTTCCGATACATACTGATAATTTCCACCACCGTCTCGACGTAGAATGGAGTTCCAACGGATTTTGTATGTTGTCAACTTCAAGTTTCTCTCGGGTGCTCGGATGCCATCTTTGTCGACGGAGATGTATTCAATTGTCATTTCCTCATTAAGCTTCGCATAGCCTTCCGGCGACCGACGAATTCCAACATAGTGGGTATAAGGGTGGATGGTCACGCCCCTGTAGGCGCTGACCGCCCGTCCGCCGGGTTCGCTGACGGTTGCAACGAATACTCCGCTCAACGCTGATTGCGGTTTCAATTCCGATGGTATCGGAAGGTGATAGGCTGCCTTCCCAAACTCATCCGTACGTGACTCACCCAGATTGATATGACGCTTCTTGAACTTTAACGCGGCGTTTGAGAACCTAAACGAACTCCACTTCTTGGGTGCAAACTCGCTTGCCTCAATGTCACAACTAGCCACAACTTTCCGATTGACCGCTGGCGGACCAAAGAGGTTTACCGCCTCAGCATCGATTGAGATCTTGTCGCCCACCGCATAAACCGGTTTATCCGTCGTAAGAACAACCTTAATCCGGTCGGGCATGAATTCCTCGACTTGAAAGCTAGCACGCCCAATTTCCCTGCCTGCAACATAAGTCTTGGCTATGTAGCCCCCCGTCTTAGCGTGTTCAGGGAATTTCACGTTCAGCTCGAAAGCACCTTCCTCGCCAGTTTGCGCACGGAATTCTCGGAAGATACGTTTGTCGGGTGCCAGCACCTGCATTAGCACCGGAACGGAAGGAGGTGTCAAGTTGTCCTTTCCGCGCACAATACTCATTAGGTTTGCCATCTCTCCAGGTCGATAAATCCCGCGATCGGCGTATACGAACGCTTCATAACCGCTTTCCAGGTATGGTGAGCCAGTGACATCAAAGTTAGTGGTGGACAGTTTACGGCGATTCAACTCAATAAAGGATAAATCCTTACCCTTCGCAGCGGTAATCATGAATGGAACGAAACCTTCAATCTCTTCAGGTATCGAAGAGAATTTTACAACGCCGTCCGAATTGGTTGTGCCGCTCAGCAAGGTCTGGTTATTGTCGCTGACAACCTCAATGACCGCGTCGTCAACTCCCTTCAACGTAGACAGCGAGTTGACCCATACCCATAACTCGTTAGATGTCTTCTTGGCCATAATGCCAAGGTCAGTTACCATGACCCACTGAGTTGTGTGACGCCACCGCCTCTCCGATTCGCGGGCAGTCACTTTGAAGATACCGATTCGGTCATCTGCTAGATACTCTGCCAAGGAAATTGGTGTCGTGACCTCCTCATTTAACACCGACTTAATTCTAATCTCTTCGCTGCGTAGAGACTTTCCGAGTTTATTTGCCCACCGCGACCAACGCTGCGAACTCGCTAGAAAAACAAGATTGTTGGCGTACACTTTCTCAATATCAACCTGCACGCTGTTGACGTTAACCGTGGCTAAACCGAGGTTGAGATTGCCGTCCCTAGGAAGATATAGCCCGCCGCCAACAAATCTCAGGTTCGGTTGAAGATTCGGAATAGTAAGTGTCCTTGAGAAATTCCGTTTTAAGGTTGTCCCATCCTGTGCGGATAGGCCTTGGCCTATCTTGACCGTGCGTCTCTCACCCGGCTCGAATTCGCCTTCAATCCGTAGGTGGCGTCGGTTCGAAACCAATTGATAATCATCTTCAGGTTCGACGGTCAGGAACAGTTGCGCTTGGTCCGGGGCAACCCTAGAGTTGAACCGAATCTCCAGATAATGGCCACCACCACCATCCCGCACGCTTGCATTTTCGACAATCAAGTGGCCGCGTCCTGCCAATGAAGTCTTGTTGATGTAATCGCTCTTGAGACCGACTGCCCCGTTGACACATGCAAAGTCTTTCCCAAGCTTCAGTACAAATCGCTGCTTTTCCTCGCTACGCTCAATCTCCACAGTTTCTATATCAATAATATCTGACGATTCTTCGGTCACAGGTTGATACGCTATCGCCTTCCCGTCCTCATACGATAGTGTGAGTTTTTCCTTCAAATCGGTGGGATCGACGGGATAGTTGAATTCAACTGTTGCACGGATCTTTGCTCGGATCTTCCTTCCCGTACCGTGCTCAAACGAAAGTTTTGACTTCTTGACCTTGAACCGTTCGGTAGCAAATGAAAGCGTGCGTTTTCCGCTCAGAATTCGTGTTGGCGAGTGGCTAACGGTCGGAGAGACTTTCGCTGTGTATATGGTAGAAGGTGCAAACGTGACTTCGGGAAAGAACCGAAGTCTATCCGAGTCTACCCATCGAAATTTGCCTGGAATCGCAGGGGTGAACTCAATCGGAAAATAGTCTAGGTCCTTATCAAGTAAGTGGTTGTCTACAACCGGATCGGAGAACGCAAAGGTGAGGTTCTCCCGTTGCGAGATCGTGCCTTCCGGCAGGATAGACTCAACGGTGAATCGGGTCGTTTCCTTAACGTTCTGCATGGCAATGTAAAGGGCGCCTGCTACGATTACCACACAAAGAGTAGCGATGATAATCAGCAAATGGCTAGTGTTCAGTTTCATGATAGATACCTCCTGCGTTCATTTAGCGGGTTTTGACGAACCGTGAATGATTTATTAGAAAAAATTTAGGACTGGGAGCCGGTTCACTGAGTACAGGGCACGTACCACAATCCGTTAGCGTCGGAGCCATGCCAATCGGATTGGTTCCAGGCAAGCTTCAGCAATTACAGTGCCAATGAAAAACAAAGAGGCGCAATTGCCAAGTATGAGTCAGGATATGTCTTGAATCGCAAGGTTTACGACGATTAACAAATCTCGCTCTTTGAGAATCTACACTGCGTGCTGACAACCACAGTGATTGTCTCAACGTAACCACATCTCGATTCACTACTGATAGAGGGAAGTCTTTGCCCGACAGCTGCGGAGGGGACCTCTCTGTTTCGAGAAAGTTTTGGTCGGGGCAGACGGTGGAACAGTCAGAAGCTCAAGCGCGAATCGTTGAATGCCGTGTCATCGTCCTGCTACTGAAATACGGATATAGGACTTACGCCGTTCGGTTTGTAGTAGCGATCTTCGATTTCACGATTGAGGATCGTCACTGGAGCGAAACTCCTGTAGTAGCGTTATGTATGTAGCCACGTGTTTGCTAAGTCTTGCACTCCAGCGGAGTGCTATGTTTGTAGCCAAGAGATGTCGGCATCTCCTGTTCCAGAGGAGATCAAACGAGCGGATAGTGAGTGCGATAGAGATGTTGCATGTGAATATCTACAATAACTGGTAAATCGGCGCTAGATATCATAGGTTTTCGTTATCGCCGAATCGGTCTACATCCTTGTCGCGATGTGGATAATGGTAAACCTTAGTAAGAATGGTCATAGGAGATCAGGTGAATATCAATGCTTGTTATTCCACTGGCTTTTAAACCAGTTCGGTTTCCACCGGCTCATCGTAATCAACGCCATCCACTTCAAAGCCGAATAGGTTTCGGAACCCGCGCTTGAATCCGGCGTAGTCTGACAGATTCGGGAAGTTTTCCGTGTTTACTTCCTCCCAGCGGCGCGCCACCTCTGCCGTGACATCAGAACGGAGTTCCCGGTCATCAAGTCTCAGCCGACGATTGGCATCCAACGTGGGCGTCAAACCTGGTCCCAGGTGTTCACTGAATAACCGCTTCATCTGGCCAATCGGATCTTCGTTCGTTCCCAGCGCGTTCATGATGTCACGAAGCACGCTGATGTAAAGTGGAACAACCGGAATCGCTGACGACGCCTGTGTAATCACGGCTTTGTTGACCGAGAGATACGCATGTCCACCTAACTTAGCCGAGAGTTTCGCGTCCAGCGCATTTATGCGCGCTTCAAGATCCTCCTTGGCTTTACCTATCGTGCCGTCACGGTATATCGGCCACGTGAGTTCATGCCCGATGTAAGTATAGGTGACAATGGTTGACTCCGCCGCCAACAAATCCGCCGCCAGCAACGCCTCCACCCACATCTCCAGATCTTCACCGCCCATTACTGCAACCGTGTCTTCGACTTCCACCTCCGTCGCGGGGTCAATGAGAACGTCTGTAACGACTTCACGGTTGAGGTCTATTGTCTTGCCTTTATAAGGCTCACCAATCGGTTTCAGCACGGATTGATGCTCTGCCCCCGTTCGCGGATGGTTGCGGCGCGGCGCGGCGAGGCTGTAAACCAACACATCTACCTTTCCCATGTCCAGCTTTGTCCGCCTGATTGTCTCTCGCTTCAGATCATCGGAAAATGCATCGCCATTCAAATCACTCGCGAAGAGTCCGTCTTGCCGAGCCAATTGCCGCAGTGCAAACGAGTTATAATAGCCTGCGGTAGCGGTCCGTCTCCCGTCTGCTGGTCGCTCATAATAAACGCCGATTGATTTTGCGCCGTATAGCCACGTCAATGCGATACGTGACGCAAGTCCGTACCCCGCCGATGCCCCAACCACAAGAACGTTGAGATTATCGGATTTCAGCGTCCCCACTGATTTGATACAATCAATCTGATTTCGCACATTCCTCTCACAACCAACAGGATGGGCATTGGTGCAAATAAAACCCCGAATGCGCGGTTTTACCACCTGTACCGCCATCATCTTCCTCCCTAGTGTCCCTACGCATCAATCTCAACCACCATCTCAACCTCAACAGGAATGCCGCCAGGTAACTGTGCCATTCCCACGGCTGAGCGTGTGTGCTTTCCCTTGTCGCCAAACACTTCGACAAAAAGGTCGGAAGCCCCGTTGACTACAGCAGGTTGATCCGTGAATGTCGATGAAGAGTTGACAAATCCGACCACTTTCACAATACGCTGAATTCGATCCAAATCGCCGAGAGCCTGTTTAAGTGTGCCGATCAGGTTGATTGCCACCTGTCTCGCCGATTGATACCCATCCTCAATCTCCGCATCGGTACCAAGTTGACTCTTATAAATCTTGCCCTCTCCAGTGCCCGGACCGTGCCCTGACGTAAACACCAGATTTCCTGTTTGGACGGTTGTCACGTAATTAGCCACCGGTGTCGCTGCCTCCGGTAGGCTGATTCCAAGTTCCTCAAGCCGTTTCTCTATCTGCATTTCTCGCTCCTTCTAAAAGTAAAGTGATGAAGTCTTACATCTTGAAGTATATTAGCATAGTCCCTTTCCCCCGTCAATGCAACTTTTTGACCGACCGCGGGGTTGAGGTAGGAGCGATATCACCATCGCGATGTAGGAGCCATCAAGCGAGCGAATAGCGAGTGCGATAGAGATCCTCTCCAGGTCGCGACTTCTTGTAGAATCAACAATCATATCCGACGCGATTGCCCTACCATGCGTTCAATTTGCCCTTGATTCCCGCGCCGATAATGTGCTAAAATAAGCCATCTTCAGCCGGAGTGGTGAAATCGGTAGACGCACTGGATTCAAAATCCAGCGGGCCCTGGGTCCATGTCGGTTCGAGTCCGACCTCCGGCATCCGCAAGCCATATAGAACTGACACTATATGGCTTTTTTTATGTGTACGTAGTAAACACCACCAGACGGCAACTTGTACAAAAAAAACTGCCGGACAAGACGCTGAATCGCACGCTCCATGAGGCTAAACAATTGGAAGGAACGCATGCCACAATTCGTCACTATTTCATTGATGAAGCCGGTGATAGCACCCTCTTCTCCGCGAAAGGCAAAGTGCTGATTGGCACGGAGGGTTGCTCCCGCTTTTTCATGCTCGGCTTGCTGGACGTGCCTAATCCGATGGAATTGCAGCGTAGCTTTGATGACCTGCGGGGGCGGTTGATGAACGATTCGTATTTCAGAGATGTGCCGTCTATGCAAGAAAAAGCGCGAAAAACAGCACTTGCGTTTCATGCCAACAACGACTTGCCTGAAGTTCGGAGAGAGGTTTTCCGCCTGTTGCGCGACATGGAAGGACTAGGTTTCTCCGCCGTAGTTGCCGACAAATGGCGTGCACTGGAATATGTTCGTCAACGAAACGAGACTAACCCAAATTATCGCTATCACCCCAACGACCTTTACGACTATCTTATCCCGCGCCTGTTCAAAGAACGATTACACCAGTGCAGAAAATATAACACTATTTTTTCAAAGCGTGGCAAGTCCGACCGTGCGTCTGCCTTGCGTCAAGGACTCGAAAAAGCCCGAGACGATTTTGCAGAAAGACAGAACATTGTCGGCGATGTGTCCCTGAAAGTATCTGTGGCAACACCGCAGCAACATGCTGGCTTACAAGCAGTGGATTATTTCGTCTGGGCGTTACAAAGGCTATACGAGCGTGGCGAAGACCGCTATGTAAAGTATTTGTGGAGGGCGTTTCGACTGGTACAGGACATTGACGACAGACGCGCGGCAGGCTACGGCGTGTATTACACACAAAAAAAGCCGCTCGACGCGGCGGCTTTGGAATGGCGGGTTGAAAATAAAGAGCTAGGGATATAGAATTGTGCGAACCGCAGCCCGACAATTACACGGCACAAATGTCCGAATTTTGTCCCTAGCATTACGCATAATTATATACAAATGTTAAACCAGAATCAAGCCAAAAGTAGCAAATTTCCGTGAATTCTACCAATTATGGGACGAAATGTGGTGGTTATGGATGTCAATCCAACTATGGTTTGCCGGAACCCATCATTAACGCGGGAATCAGCCTGAGAAGGTAGTTTACCGTTTCTATGAAAATCAGATTGATTTTGCGCGACAAAAAAGGAGAAAGCAAAATGTCAAACATTACGGAAATCCAGCAAGCGATACTTGCGCTCCCTGAAGCCGATTACCTTCAATTTAGACGATGGTTCAACGAGTTGGACTGGGCAAAATGGGATCGCCCGATTGAAGCCGATTCAGAAAACGGAAAATGGGATTTCTTGATCGCGGAAGCGCTTGAAGCGAAAGAAAAAGGCACCCTTAAGCACCTGTAGATGCATCGGACAACACCCAGGCTCAAGCCTACGTTGAGATACTTTCATAACGGAATAATTCTATCCACAAGTAACGCTTGTTACTATAATTGAGTTCATTTTTTCGATCCAGAGGATCGGTATGTTAATAGAATACGATATGTCCAAATTCCTGCGCTCCAGCGGAGATCAAGCGAATGGATAGTGAGCGCGATAGAGATCTCTCAAGTGACCGAATAGTGAACGCGATAGAGATCTTAAATGTCGATAGAATCGGTACTCATCGAAAACATCCAGCCCTATTCAAAATTTCTACACCCACTCTGCGTTAATATCGTCTTTGCTGCCAAAGCGAGATAATCCCTCAGCCCAAAATAACACAAACCCGAACTCCACCGGTATACCGTTAGCCTCATCACAAACAGGAAACAAAAGGTCATTCAAATCAATTCGATGCCCGATCACATCCATAACCTCATCGGCACCTTCCCCATGGGCTAAAAACATATAAGGCGATATCTTAATATGAAATATGTTGTTCGTGTCAAGGTTTGTTAATGTATGTGGTTGTGTGTTCGATGTCAGTATTCATTATCTGCTATTCGATTCTATATCCGTGTTGATACGTGGTTCATTATTTTGAATTTAGGGCATAAAATTCATTTGACGTGACGGGATGTATTGTGCTAAAATAAATGATAGTTGAATCATATTCCTGTGAGGGAGGTTGAATTGAACCATGTCTTTCGAAAAATTTACGCACGTTGGTAGAGGATATAAGCCCAAGGTTTCAATCACAAAGAGCGGTTTAATTGGGTTTAACCAAGGTGCCGTCAAGCATTTCAAATTAGATCGGTACGACTGGGCAATATTGTATTACGATAACGACAATGATTGTATAGGAATCGGATTAACGAACGATGCAAACGAAGAAGGTGTCTGTAAACTGCGAAAAAGGGCATCTGGTGCAGACGTATCAGCGCGGTCGTTTTTTGATTATTTTGAGATAAACTACGATGAAACCAGTCGATATGATGCGACATGGGATGACAATGAAAAAAAGATTGTCGTGAGTTTAGGTTGATATTTTGTGTGATTTGTGCTACAATCTTTGGGTGGAATGCGTCGGAACTAGATGTGAAACAATCGATACGATTGATGCGCAACTAGAATTTGCAGGGGCGTACAGTAAAAATATTTAATCCATGTTGACAAAGGAATTTCGCTTTTAATCTTCTACTGTGTAGTAGTTGATTCATTTGTTTGGACGTAGATGGGTATAGATGGATTCACCGAGATGGTAGCAATTGTAGCTCGTTTAATCGATGGCAAAATACAGGTTTAGTGTTCCACAGAAAGAACAGAACATTTTATTCGCAAAATCAGGAAATCGCTGTGCTTTCCCTAAATGCGATTCGCCAGTTATTGCCGAGATTGACAATAAAAGTGAACGTATCGCTGAGATGGCGCATATGATCGCCTATAGCGATGATGGCCCGCGGTCAGATCCGGCTGTCGCACCCGAGGACAGAAACAAAGCATCAAACCTAATTCTACTATGTCCGACGCACCATACTCTTGTGGATAAGTTTGAGCATCAATACCATGTGCATGTTCTCCGAGAAATGAAGCGAAAGCACGAGAGCAAATTCGACGCTCCGGAATCCAAGAAAACCGCAACATTAGTCAAAGAACCACTTC
Organism: Candidatus Poribacteria bacterium; assembly: GCA_965197465.1. GTDB lineage: Bacteria > Poribacteria > WGA-4E > WGA-4E > JAJDTR01 > JAJDTR01. The sequence continues at coordinate 880,398 of OZ240209.1, forward strand.
ATGCATCAATGCTTCCAATATCGCACCTTCCTTTTGTAGTATTTACGGCAGACACCCAACATAATAAGAACAACATCCAAGACCTTTTTGATGTGCTGAATACCACCACCGACAAGAACATACTCTACGCATTTGAACTGAGAGACAAGAAACTATACACATTTGACAATTTGGGCACTCCTAATAATCCGTTCCGTGGAAACTATGACCAGACCACCGTTAGAATCTTGAAATCTACTGGTTTGTGGGCTTCCCCTGACGACCACAGGTTATACGTAGGGTTGCTAAATCGTGCTTTGAAACGATTCCTATTCCAGCGTAGGCTCAAATTTGACGCAGCCCATAATAGGTATTATTTTCTTCTTGAGCCAAACAAAATCAAGCGGACATTCACATACAAAAGTCTCGCAGGTAAGCGAACAACAAAGTCCGTGGTAAATAATCCTGTAACAAGAGCAACGGGTGAACCCAAATCCTACTGGGTTCACCTTGCAGCCAATTTATCTTTTCAACAGATTGGATGTCGGCAGTGGGTCTTAACCATTCGCCCTGAGAAGCACTTGACTACGGATGGATTTGAACCATATTCGCATGCATCAATTGGAAAGAAGATTACAAAACTAAAATCTACAATGTACAATTGGAAATATCTACAAGAACTTCAATTGTGGCGAGAGTTCATTACCGATGCGAACAGGAGGCAATTATTAAAGTTTGGTAAACAGGCAATCGTTATAGAGAACAATTTGCTGAAAGAAAATATTGAGTGGCAAGGTATACCTGAGGATCGAAAAAATTTCGTTGCGCAAGAACATCCTGAAGACCTTTTTACTTCCTACGACATTGATGTCTTAGATGATGAAGAGGAAGAATTATACGATGAATTGTCGCTTGATGAGTATTAGGAATGAGTTATACCAACAAGATTAATCCAGAATCTGGTAAGTTAGATTATCCTGAACTGAAATTGACATGCTTATCCGAGCCAGCGCTGTCGTTCGCCGGAGAGTCTTCACATGAAAATCCCAAAGTTGGGATTCCTTTGTATGGTCCTAAGTCTCTAAATACAGCGCGTCACAAGAATGAGATTCATGTCGGTTTTGTTGGAGAAGCTGGTGCAATAGACAATGTACGAAAATTCATTGAAGATTGTTCTAATGGCGTCGACGCCGTAGACATAGCCAACGGATCGATGCCTTTTCCTGGTCTACGACACGAACTCGGATACAGATTTGAGATTGTCACTTCCGAGGAGATTACTGAAAAGATAACAAATTCAGACAGAGAACGAATTCTAAATAATGCCAATCTTGAGGTACAATTTTCCAATATGCTCAACTTGCTCGATGACAAGGTAAACATTGTCTGCGAGAAAGACCACCCTATCGACTACATTTTTGTCGTTTTGACAGAAGATATGTACAACAAATTCAGGGTAGTAGAGACTACCGATCCAATATCGGGAAAAGGTCGAGTTTTCAGGAATTTTCGGAGGGCGATTAAAGCACGCTTGATGAAATACCAGAAGCCGACACAAATTTTTAGAGAATCCACCACAGGACATACTACAGATAAACGCGATATGGAGGACTTAGCGACACGTGCTTGGAATGTCTTCACAGGAATGTACTTCAAAGTCGGCGGGTTTCCTTGGGCCCCAATTGGATTAAAACCTGCCACATGTTTCGTTGGCATTAGCTTTTTTCGCCCCCTTGGTGAGGAAAGTTTCATGCGGGCGAGTATTGCGCAAGCCTTTAATGAACATGGTGATGGTCTTGTTCTTCGCGGTCAAAAATTTCGCTGGGATGATGAATTGGAAAAATCTCCACATTTGCCTGCTCATCTAGCGGAACAATTGGTAAAGGAAGTACTTGCAAGGTATGAGATAGAATGCAAGCAAACTCCTCGACGTGTTGTTATTCACAAATCATCAAGATACACAGTTGATGAAAGAAATGGATTTACAGAAGCCCTTAAAGAGATTGCTGAAGTAGACTTGGTTACAGTAGATATAACCGGAAATTTCCGGCTATTTCGGGAAGGCGAATATCCACCCCTTCGAGGAACACTAATGGAGGTAGGAGACAACTATTTCCTGTACACGACTGGCTATTTGCCTGAATTGAAGAAATACCCGCACCCACACGTTCCTGCCCCACTCCGAATTGCGGACCACTATGGAGACACTGCCAAATCACAATTGCTGAATGAAATACTGATTTTGACAAAAATGAACTGGAATACGGCAAATGTCGATGGTGCTTTTCCTATCACATTGCAATTCTCTAGACGAGTCGGTGACATACTTCGAGAATTACCTAACAATAGAACTCCAAAGCTAAAATATTCATTCTATATGTAAACATCCGATGCCGTAGGCACCGCGACTTCCGTGATGAACCTTGAAAAGGACTCTACCATGCCAAATAACTTCCACCAAAAACTTATCGACCTCCTCAAAGATGACGACCGCCTCCTAGACGAGGACGGCGAACTCATCACCGCCGCCATCCATCGCCGCGCCAGGCAACTTGACCACGACCTCGTGCGGCTGCTACTCTCGGACGACGAAATCAAAGCCAAATTCTTTGAAGAAATCGACGGACACTGGATCTTCAACGCCAACGCCTTCACCAACTATCTGTCCAACAAAGATTTCCTCGCCAACTCCTACACCCGCTTCCGCAACAAAATCGGCTTGAACATTGGAGACAAATTCCTGCGCGAACGCGGTGAGGTGTCCCTCGTCTGGCCCTACAAAGATTGCGTTCTTGAAGGCGGGCAGGAGAAGGAAGAAACCGCACAGACGGAAGACGAAGAAGAACAAGACGACGAACAGCAAAAGGAGATTTTTTTCAATGAAGTATTAGCGCAGGACGAGATTAACCGTCTCTTCGACCCAAAGGTGCTAACCAATTGGAAACGGTATACGGGGAGGAGTGAGGAGAAAGTAACCAACATTGCACGCGATGAAAACGGTATAATTCGCGAGAATCTGATTTTGAGAGGGAACAACCTTGTGGGGTTGCACACGCTCAAACAACAATATCGCGGCCAGGTGAAGCTAATCTATATTGACCCCCCATATAACACCGGCGGAAGCACGGATTCTTTCTCGTATAACAACAATTTCAAACACTCCACATGGCTAACCTTTATCAAGAATAGATTAGAGATTGCAAGAGAATTCTTGAGAAACGATGGATTCATTGCTGTAACAATTGATCATGTAGAGTTGTTTTATCTTGGAGTCTTGCTTGATGAGATATTCGCGAGGGAAAACCGTGTAGGCATAGTAACAATCTATATCAACCCGAAGGGTAGGCAGCACGAGAGATTCTTTTCCGCCGTAACCGAACACATGTTGGTATACGCCAAGGATATATCCAAAGCCGAATTCAACAAGGTTGCTTTAGATAGCGACAAAATTGAAAGTTTTGACAAACAAGATGAATTGGGGCGATATCGCTTGGAGCAATTTATCAGAGCCAGATCCAACACGTTACGGACCGCTAAACCGAAGTTTTGGTATCCTATTTATGCGAGCCAAGATTTGAAAGACATCACGCGTGAAAAGAGACGTGGTTATCACGAAATCTTCCCTGTCAAGAATGGGTCTGAATTCACATGGAAAACTAGACCAGAGACATTTGACAAACGGAATGTCGGTGATTACTTCGTGGCAGCCGAACAGCAAGGCGAAATAGTGATCCTACACAAATACTATGAGCAGCAAGTAATCAAGAATTTGTGGACGGACAAAAAATATTTTCCGGAATTTCAAGGTACCAATCTTCTGAAGCAACTTCTGGGTAAAAATCTATTCAGCTACCCGAAGTCTCTTTATGCCGTTCTGGACACCCTCAAGATAATGACTCGTAAGGATGATATCATTATGGATTTCTTTGCAGGGAGCGGCACAACTGCCCATGCTGTATTTGAACTGAACAGAGAAGACGGCGGAAATCGCCAATTTATTTTGGTGGAGCAAATGGACTCTGTCGAAACAGTGATATTACCGCGCCTACAGAAGGTAATTAAAGCTAACCAGCACAATGAAGTATTGTTCAAAGAGTCAAGAACTAGGCAGGAGTTTCTCTATTTGGAATTAAAGAAATACAACGAAACCTTTATGGATAAAATTCAAGCCGCCGAATCATCCGAGGAACTCGTCGCACTGTGGAAAAACATCGCCTTAAACTCTTTCCTGAATTGGTATGCCAACCGAGAGACACCAGAAGATGCGGTAGAGGCCTTCAAAGCAATTGGACATACCGAAAACGGACTCGATAAACAGAGGAAAATATTGGCAGAACACCTCGACAAAAACCAACTCTACGTCCACTTCTCCGAGATCGATGACGAGGAATTTGCAGTCAGTCGAGAGGACCGGTTACTAAACAAACTATTCTATGGAGAATGATTATGCAAGCAATTGATAACCAGAATGTTTCCGAGTCGTTGAGACTAACTCCTCAGCAGCAACGGGTCTTGGAAGCCTTAATAGACAGAGAAACAGAGGAATATCCGCTGAGTCGGTGGTATCTTGGCGCATTTTACGCCTTGAATAACGAACAGAACCCAGACCGCATTCCACAGGCAGCACACTCGTTACGAGAACTTCTCGAGAAGCTACCGCGAGTCGTTGAGGGAACCGACGCACCAGCCACTTCACCCAACTTCCAGCAAAAGCGGGCTAAAATCTACAAACGCATTCTGAAAGACAAAGAAAACTACCCTGACGGCTGGGAAAATAAGCAAATTGATGGGCATTTGGACAAAACATTCAAGCAGGTTGAGGAGTACCTTGAGTCTAACCGGCAACCAACGCGGCGAGAGCGGATGCAAATGGCGGTAACGACCATTGATCCGATGGCTAATCGATTCGACAATGAGATCCGAGAAAGGAAGCGCGATGAATTGCATGGATTATGGGAACAACTCGAAGGGTTTGCCCACCACAAAAGCAAACGGAACATTGGCAAGTTCGAGAAGTGTTTGGACAAACTGGAAAAAACTGTTACTGACCTCCTCGCTCCCATCACCGCGCAAAACCAGAAGGAAATTCAAACCATTTTGAGGAATGCCAATAGGTCTGAAACCGACGTAAACAATATGTTTTCGCTCATTGATCGTAGAGGTGCAAACTACGTTTTTTTCTTTAAGTACGCCGCAGATAACGCAGATATTGCGTGGTTGTCCCACCTTGACGATAGACATTACTTTGCCAAACCGCCAAATGCAGAGACAATAGGCGAGGGCATTGCGAATTATCCCTTTTGGTGGCCCATGCATTATCTGGCAAGAATGGCACCGCATGCCCCGGACAAAGTTATTGAAATTGTGTTACGACTTCCCAAGACTGACAACCCGTGGATCTATAATGAAATCGTGGAAATTACACTGCAACTTCCTGGAAGTCACTCCGCAAAACTGCAATCAAAAATACTTGAATATGCAAATCTGGAACACCATTTCTTGGCATATCGATTCGCTAGTGTGTTAGCGCATTGGACCAAGGAGAATCAAATAACAGAGGCTTTGCAACTTACAAAGATGCTAGTTGAATTTTTGCCAGATCCTCAATCAGAGACCAAGCAGAAACGTCAATCGGAAAACCCAACCGAGTGGGGACTGTTACTTGAACCGTTACCTCGAATCGAAAACTGGTACAAAGATATTTTAGATAAGGGCGTTCGCTTAGTGGCTAAAGCTTCTCCTTACGAAGTTGCCTGCCTTCTCATTGATGCTACAGCCAATATGATTCGTCTGCGAACGTATCGGGAAGATCATAACAAAGATGTAGACAATTCCAAGTTCTGGTGTGAACGGCTCAGCGAATCAGAGGACGATTACGAAGATGCAAAAGAATCACTTGTTCACACACTTACCTTTACTTGTCAGCAAGTCTATGAGAAATTACCAGACTCGATTCTCGAATTGGATAAGGCTCTACAAAGTCAACCGTGGGGAGTTTTTGAGCGCCTGCGCCATCACCTTTATGCCAAATATCCAAATGAGGAAACCAAACCTTGTATTCGGAAATCTATTCTAGAACACGAAGGTTATAATCAGTGGGACCATCCTTATGAATTTCAACAAATGATACGAAGTGCATGTAAATATTTCGGTACGGCATTACTTACGAGAGACGAACTAAAAGGTATTTTCGATTGTATCCGTACTGGTCCCTCGAAAGGTACATTAACCGAGGAAGAGTTTAGACATCGCCAGCGTCGTTTTCATCGGATGCAATTTGCACCTTTCGCCCCTGTGTTGTTTGGCGAATATAAAACCTATTTCCAGGAGTTGGAAGACGAAGCCAATGCGCTGATTTCCGATGAAGACTATCCACCTCTTAAGACAACAGTATTACACGTCTCTACCCGTAGCCCACGCTCACCCGAAGAGCTTGCCTCTCTCAAAGATGAAGAATTACTCACTTTCATTAACGAATGGGACGAAAAAGAGGACGTTTTCGAGGGTAACAATCTGATAGAGGTAAATGTTGAAGGACTCTCCCAAGCATTTAAGACTGTTTTTAAGGAGCAGGTTATCTCAAATCCCAATAGGCACAGATTTTGGATGGAAAATTACCACAGGATTGAAAGACCTATCTTCGTGGAAGGGATGATTAACGTGATGCGCGAGTGCGTCGGAGCGAATAACTTCGACAATCTTGATGAATGGTTGACGTTCAGCGAGTGGGTTCTATCCCACAAAGACGACAGTGGGGACGTTATATACGATAGACACGCTGGAGAACCGCGAGACAATCCCAAGTGGTCCAATTCTCGGTGGGCTATGAGCGACTTTATCGGGGCCTGTTTCCGAAAGGACGTAGACTCGCCGATTTCCGCGAGGAGGCACCTCGCAAAACTTCTGGATATGTTCTGTACACAATTTGATTGGAGATTAGATCGATATTTGGAGGGAAACGAAGCAATTGATGAAGGAATGAATAACCCACGGTGTCACGCGCTTGAGGCGTTCGTCAATTTTGGTTTATGGTTACGACGGAACGATCCGGCGATTGATGTTCCAGAACTCGTGGCGATTCTCGAAAAGCGTTTGGCGCCTCAAGCGGAGTATCCTTTGACACTGCCGGAATATGCCATTCTGGGAAAAAACTACCGACGGCTTTTTTACCTTAATGAGGCCTGGGCGACTGCACATAAATCAGACTTGTTCCCACAAGCTGAGTTCCCAAAATGGTTGGCAGCCTTTAACGGCTTCCTTACGCATAACGGGCAGTTTGCGCTCATTTTTGAGATTCTTCGAGACGATTTCGAATTTGCGCTGCACAATCTATCTCAACTCAAAAAGCAACATCGCCGCGCAGACCAACTAATTTATCTCCTTGGCAAGCGCCTGTTTACCTTCTATTTGTGGGAGATATATCCTCTCACAGGAGACGAAAGCCTCCTTGAGAAATACTACAAAGCAACAGTTGACAATCCCGATCATTGGGCGAATCTGTTTGATCATGTTGGCCGCATGTTGCGAGATACCACTGAGGAACTTGATTCAAATACTAGGGACAGAATTATAGACTTTTTTGACTGGCGCTTTACTATTGGCGAACCCAAGGAGCTCCGAAAATTTACTTTCTGGCTGAAAGCCAAGTGCTTGAATGCTCGCTGGCGACTAAACGCTTACTCAAAGGTTCTGAAGGTATGCAAGGCGGAAGGTATGTCAGTCGCAATTCAGATTGACGCCTTGTGCGAAATGCTTCCGGATTATACTGCAGAAGTAGTTGCCTGCTTCACAAAGCTAACAGATGGATTCAGAGATGATACCATTGACATCTACGCTAAAGGAGCAAAAACTATTCTGAAAACCGGAATTGAGTGCAGCGACAAGAATGTGCGTCGGGATGCAGCCCGCGCCTATGAAAACCTCCTCCGCACGGGCAGACTTGATTTAAAGGCTCTGGCAGATGAACTGGCAGACAAATTCATGGAATTCGTTGGCCTCGATTGCCCTCCACTCTCGGACCACGCAGTTAGCCGCGAAGGAATCTACGAGGACCATCTATAGTCGTGATTTATCTGGTCGATACCAATGTGTTGTTGCCGTTCGCAAATCTCAGGGATCCACTTCATCCAAACGTATGAACCAAGGGTATCCGAGAAATTAAACAGATTTGGCATTTCATATTCTCCCAAGAGACAACAGTTGTTAAACCAGACGGATAGTTTCCACACATCTTACGAAGGAGTGCGTTATGGCTAGGCGAGTGGAGGCGCTCATTACGCCGGAAGTCCTAAAGTGGGCGCGTGAAAGACGCGTTAAGTTGTCTATTGAGCGCGCGGCGGAAAAGTTAAAGATATCGACAGAGCAGCTTGAGTTTTGGGAAAATGGGACGGCGCGACCCAGCTTCGCAAAATTAAAGGATATCGCCAAGCTCTATAGAACTCACGTCTCTGTTTTCTACTTGCCGCAACCACCCACAGATTTTCAACCTCTTACGGATTATCGGATACTGCCAGAACCGCTTGCGCGTGATGAAAATCAGACATATAAGTTAAATGCGAATATCATAGAAGCCTATGAAAGGCGAGAAACGCTGATTGAACTTTACGAATTGTTGGAGGAACCTCCGCCCCAGATGACATTGGAAATTCAAGAGGATGAAGAGCCGGAGGCGGCTGCGAAAAAGATAAGAAGATATCTCAATTTTGATCGGAAACTATTGGAACAATCTAAAGACGAGTATTCCGCATTGAAATCATGGAGACAAATGGTTGAGACGAAGGGTGTTCTTGTTTGCCAAACTTCGGTAAACAATAGTCTCTCTATTGACCTCAAAACTGCTCGTGGATTTTGCATTGCTCAGAAACCGCTTCCCGTAATTGTGCTCAATCCTAAAGACAGTCCCTATGGTCGAATTTTTACGCTCATACACGAGTTGGCTCATATCGCCTTAGGCAGAAGCGCCGTTCAGAATACTGGATTTCGGGAAATAAACCATCCCAATCTCAACCGCACCGAAGTATTTTGTAACCAAGTAGCCGCCGAAGTTCTCGTACCCGCCAGCGAACTGCTTGAGATTGTTCAGTTGCAAGCACTTAAAAAAAACCTGCCCAGATTTTCCAAACACTTTCATGTCAGTTCTGAAGTCATTATGAGGCGATTGTTAACACTAAAGCAAATCTCTCAAAAGGACTATCAAACCCACAGAGATAACCAGCAGGAAATGTACAAAGACAGTCCTGTCTCTATTAACGTGGTTGTGCCGTATCATAATCGGCTTCTTAACGCTTCCGGCGAGAATTTCGCCCGAACCGCTTTCATAGCTTATTATGAGCAGAAAATAACACTTGCTGAATTAGCCTCCGTATTTTCTAATTGCGACACAAAACACCTTTTCGAAATTGAGAACACCATTTTCGCATGATTTCACTATTCAATCAGAATCAGGCGATCTATAGTCTTGACACGAGCGCTTTGATTGCTGCATTTCATGAACGTTATCCCATAGGCAACTTTCCCGGATTTTGGCATAAAATCGAAGAGATGATAAGAAACAACCGAATTCAAATGTCTCAAATTGCTTTTGAGGAAGCCATGAGAAACAAGGAAATAGAAGCGTGGTGCAATCAGAATGACTTAAAGCAGGGCTTACGATGTGCCGTTGACGAATTAGTTCAGGAGAAGGTCGGTTCGGTGCTATCGAAGTTCCCACGGCTCATAGGCAATCAAAAAGGAAGATCGGGCGCAGATCCATGGGTCATTGCCTTAGCAATGATAGTTCCAAACTGTGCTGTCGTAACAGAGGAGAATCCTGGGAACGCGAACAAGCCAAAGATTCCCGATGTGTGTGCCCATTTTGATGTTGAATGTATTAAGATAGTCGATTTGATAAAAAGAGAAGATTGGGTTTTTTGGATCCAACCTCCAGAGTGAAAAAAGAAAAATGCCTCAGAAGTTCCTATATGAAACAATCGTAGAAGAATTCGGGCGCCGAACCATCGCTGCGAACGAGATTCCCGCGTATCTTACGGATAATCTTAATCCTGCGTTTGAACTTCGTCCTTATCAGGAGGAAGCATTTGCCCGCTTCATGCTTTGCTTTGAAAACGATTTCGACGGCAAGGAGCGTCCGCTGCACCTACTCTTCAACATGGCAACCGGCAGCGGCAAAACTCTCATTATGGCGGGGTTAATTCTCTACCTCTACGAAAAGGGCTATCGCAACTTCCTCTTCTTCGTCAATTCCACCAACATCATCGAAAAGACAAAGGACAACTTCCTCAATCCCCCTTCATCCAAATACCTCTTCAACGACCCCATCCGTTTCGGCGGGGATCAAATCTCAGCAACTCCGGTTGCCAACTTTGAGGGCGCCAACGACAGGGACATCAATATCTGTTTCACCACCATCCAAAAACTCCACTCCGATTTGACAACCCAAAGAGAGAACGCCATCACCTTCGAAGACTTCCGAAAGCGCCGTGTTGTGCTGATAGCTGACGAAGCCCACCACATGAATGTCAGCACCAAATCCGACCAGAAGCTGTTTGAGAGTTGGGAGAACACCGTCGAGCGCATCTTTCACCAGAACCGAGACAACCTGCTGCTGGAATTTACCGCCACCCACGACTACGAAACGCCTGCGATGGTGGAAAAGTACAAGAACAAGGTTATCAACCGTTACGACCTGCTCCAATTCCGCAACGACGGCTTTTCAAAGGATGTCGTCATCGTCCAATCCGATTTCGATTTGAACCGGCGCATCCTGCAAGCCCTCATTCTCAGTCAATACAAACACGAGGTGGCGGCAAAAAACGAATATCGGATTAACCTCAAACCGGTAATCCTCTTAAAAGCGCACCGTACTATTGCACAGTCAATAGAGAACAAAGCCAACTTCCATCGTCTGATTGATGAACTCACAGCGGAACAAGTGGGAACCATCCGTCGCTCAAACATTCCTGCCGTTCAGCGCGCATTTGAATTCTTCGACGCGGAAGGAACAAGCAACGAGGAGTTGGCAGAGCGTTTGAAATGGGAATTTCAAGAGGATTACTGTCTTTCGGTCAACAATGAAAACGAAAAGGAAACCTATCAGATTCTGGTCAACACCCTTGAAGACCGAAGCAACCGTATCCGCGCTATCTTCGCCGTCCAGAAACTCAACGAAGGCTGGGACGTGCTAAACCTGTTCGATATCGTTCGCTGCTATGAAGCCCGCGATTCGGGAAAGAACAGAATCGGAAAAACAACAATATCCGAAGCCCAACTCATCGGTCGTGGCGCTCGCTATTTCCCCTTTGCCCTCTCGGACAATAACGAACGTTACTGTAGAAAATTTGATGGCGACCTTGACCACGAGTTGCGCGTCATTGAGGAGTTGCACTACCACAGCATCAACGATTCCCGTTATATCTCGGAACTCCGTACTGCACTAATCGAAGAAGGTATAATCGACAGCCGAGAGGTTACCCGTGAGTTGAAACTCAAGCAACCGTTCAAGCGCACCGACTTCTACAAATACGGCGTAATTTGGCTCAACGACCGCCTCTCCAAAGATTACCGGTACGTGAATTCGTTTAACGATTTGGGTGTAACGCGAAGGAATTACTCCCATCGGATTGCCACAGGTCATGGCAACGCACAAGCAGTCTTCGATGCCGATGGTCAGACGCCAGTGGTTCACGACGAGAACCGCAGAGATGTGAAGATAGCCAATCTCGGGCGAAACATAGTCCAAGCCGCAATCGCTCGCAATCCGTTTTTCACCTTTGCATCACTCAAACGCTATTTTCCCCATCTGGCTTCAATCCGCGAGTTCATAACCTCCGAAGCCTATCTCGGGGGGTTGGAAATCACCTTTGAGGGCAACTTGTACGGATTGGACGAGAACCCCGACGAAAAACTGGTTGCGGTGTCGGGCTTGCTAAGTGAAATTGAATCCGAAGTGCGCGAGAAAACAACGGATTACGAAGGTACCAAGGAGTTTCAGCGGCGATGCTGGGTGCGCGACATTTTCAAAGACAAAGTCTTGAAATTTGACGCCAACAACCCCCGTGCCGAAGACGACGCACAATTTACGCACTTTGTATCTTCTCGCAACTGGTTCGCCAACAACACCATCTACGGCACGAGCGAAGAAAAAGACTTTGTGCGTATGCTTGACAGGTTTATCATTCAACTAGAAGAACAGTACGACGAAATTTACCTGCTCCGCAACGAGGGGCATTTCGCCATTTATAACTTCTCCGATGGGAATGCCTTCCAACCCGACTTTGCCCTCTTCCTGCGAGAGAAAAGCGGAGAGATGTCCGTCTACCAACTCTTCGTCGAGCCGAAAGGAGCGTACCTCCAAGAGCACGATCGATGGAAGGAGGAATTCCTGGAAAAAATCACCTCCCAATTTGAGGGCAGACGATTAGAGTTTAACAATAAGAAATACCGCTTAATCGGTGTGCCGTTCTATAACAACCGCGATGAAAACGAATTCAGACAAGCCCTAGAGTCCGTATTATCACTGCCGGATGGAATTTGATTCTCTGACACTGTCGGGGAGATTCCTTGTGGGTACCCTATGACCGTGGGGACAACGCCCCGTGGTTACCCCTCAAGGATGACACGGGTCTCACTAAACCCTTGACCGAAAACTCCTTCCCTGCTAAACTTCCTCCTTACCGCCAAATACAGGGTGAAACGACAAACTAAGCATGTTCAAGAATCTGTGCCCGCCAGCCATCGGCATCCAGACCGGTATGCGAGAAAGCCTGAAACTCGCGAAATCTGCCGGCTTTGACGGACTTGACCTCGACATAGACGAAGCAAGTAGCTTAACGAAGCAGTATTCTGTTGATTACGTTAGAGACCTATGGCGGGAATCAGGTTTGAAAATGGGCGGCTGGGAATTCCCCATTGATTGGAAAGGGGGCGATGCGGAATTTCGAGACGGTTTGAAGACATTCCCGGTACTGGCAGAACTTGCGGCAAATCTCGGCTGCCACCGTACAACCACACAGGTCTTCAACTGGAGCAATGCACCGTTTAATGAAAACTGGGATTTCCACATCAGACGCCTGAAACCCGCCGCGGAGATTCTGAACGCCTACGGTCATTCGCTCGGATTGGAATTTATTGGTCCCGCAGCAAGTCGCAGGATGCACCGATTCTCGTTTGCCTACGATATGAACGTCGTTCTGGACCTCGCGGCATCCATTGGGGCAGGCAACGTCGGGCTCCTATTCGACACATGGCACTGGTACACCTGCCGCTCCACGTTGGATGACGTACGCAGGCTGACCAAGAATGAGGTGATCTACGTTCAAATCAACGACGCACCGGCAGGTATTAATCTCGATGACCAACTTGACGATGAACGCTGTCTGCCCGGTGAGACGGGAGTGATTCCCGCGGCAGAGATACTTCAAATACTGGATCGAATTGGCTACGAGGGCCCCGTGACGCCTGAGCCGTGTAACGATGACGTTGAAGCGATGCCATCGAGCGCCGCGGCGAAAATCAGCCTAGAATCGTTGGATAAAGTTTGGAAACAAGCAAGGATCTAGGCCAGTGACCGCACATCAATCCAATTTATGAATGATAAATCCTTTTCTTCCACCAGCCGGTAATTATGCAAAACATTTCATCAAACCGACTCAAAGTTGTGGTTCCGGGCGACAACCCGCCGCAGATTCAAGGTTCACCCCACCTCAAGCGTTTAGACCCCTACGCCGACGTTGTGCTATACACCGACCACTGCACATCCGACGACGAAAAGCTCCGGCGTGCGCATGATGCAGAGATCGTAATCAACTCGCGGGGAATGGTCACCTGGCCCGCGGAGATTCTTCATCAGTTGCCAAAATTACGCCTGATTTCAACCTGCTCCATTGGAACGGACATGATTGATCTCGAGGCGACAAAAGAACTCGGCATTACCGTCAGCAACCAGCCGGGGCGGACGGCGCCCGTCGTCGCGGAACAGGCATTTGGTCTGATGCTGGCTATCGCCAAAAGGGCGGCGTTTTTCACGGAATCCATGCGTGCCGGTCAGTGGCCTCGGATGGATCATATCTATCTACGCGGCAAGACCTTGGGAATTATCGGTACGGGAAACATTGGCGCCGAAATGGCGCGCCTCGGTGGCGCGATTGGCATGAATGCCATCGCGTGGACGTACCACCCCTCGCCGGAGCGGGCAGAGAAGCTCGGCGTTAAATTCGTAGGCTTGGATGAACTACTCCGCACGGCGGACGTGGTCAGCATACACGCTAAACTCACCGACGACAGTCGAAGTCTAATCGGGAAACCACAGTTCGATCTCATGAAACCGAACACACTACTGGTGAATGTTGCACGTGGCCCGATCGTTGATACGAATGCCCTCGTTGATGCTCTGAATAGCGGGCACCTCGGCGGCGCGGCAATTGACGTTTTCGATCAAGAGCCGATACCTACGGACCATCCGCTCCTGAGTTGCGAGCAAGTCGTACTTACGCCTCACTGCGCAGACATGACCCCCGAGGGAGTGGACCTCCTCAACGAGGGGGCGGTGGACAACGTCATTGCGTTCTTGCAGGGACAACCACGGAATGTAGTCACATAATGAATACAAAAGGAAAGATTAAAGGAGATTATTCGAGAAAATAGATGGAACAGTTACATAACCAAATGCTGGTCAAACAACTGAAGGCGTTCTGCGTGCAAGAGCGCACGCGCATAGAGAATCGCCATCGATTCGGAATCAGTGGCACAGAGATTGTCGAAGAATATACCCGCCTCGCAGATAACGTAATCCAACGAATCTACCAAGCGAGCATACAAGGCGGGATTCTCTCGAAAGAAATGCCGCTCGCCATTCTCGCTGTTGGGGGATACGGCCGAGTGGCGCTCAACCCGTATTCAGACATTGACGTGATGTTGGTCTACGACAACTCCAAACTCTCAACATCGCAAATTGAGCCGTTCGCAAATCAACTTATTGCCATGCTTTGGGATGTCGGATTTGACGTAGGACACAGTTGCAGATCGATCAAAGAGTGCATCAAAGCAACGTATCAAGACCTGTTCTCAAAGACATCTATGATTGAGGCGCGTTACATCACCGGCGCCAAAACGGTGCATCAACAGTTCCAAAATCAAACATCGAAACACTTCTACAAACGGCAAATCAACAAATTCATCGCTCAGACGATTCGTGAGTGGAATGAACGCCACCAGTCATACGGTTCAACCATCTATCTGCAAGAACCAAATATCAAGGAAAGCGTCGGTGGACTTAGGGATTTTCACACTGCCATCTGGGTCGCCGCCGTACGATACGGCATTAAAGAGTTGGCTGATCTCGCAAAACGCAAGATTGTTCCTTCACAAGTCGCGGAAGCATGCGAGGCATCGCTTGATTTTCTGTGGCGGCTCCGCAACGAACTCCATTACGTGACGAAGCGCAGGAGCGACCAACTCGCCTTCGAGGTGCAACATACCATGGCTAAAAACCTGGGGTACACCGACGAAGGAAATGTCCTCGCTGAGGAAGCGATGATGCGAGACTACTATCTGCACGCCGAGCATCTCTTCGAATTTGCCAAACTCATCATCGACCTCGTGAAGTACAAAGCACGGCCGGGCAGCCGAGCGCTCAACCGATTACGTTCCGTAAGATTGTCTGATGGCTTCCTCGTCAGTCGGAAGGAAATCTGCTTCCAGCCGGGATATTCAGGCTTTTCAACCGATCCGACCCGCATCATGAAGTTGTTCGTTCATAGACAAAGGCTTGGTTATCATGTTAGTGCCGATGTGCGGTACGAAATTGCCGCTAACCTGGCGCTCATTGATGAGGACTTTCGACGCACTCGTGAGAACGCAAGAATATTCCTTTCAATCTTAGGCAATCCAATACGCGTCGCCGAGACGCTGCGCCGAATGCACCGTTGGCAGGTACTGGACCGATACCTGCCTGAATTTGGCAAGATTCGATCCCTCGTCCGCTATGACCGTCCACACCAATACACCGTTGATGAACATACAATGTACGCAATAGAGAACTTGGAAGAGAAAACGCTCGCGGGAATGAAGGACGGCAAATACTTCATTGAGATGCTGAACTCGCTAGAAAAGCCGGAGTTGCTGCGCCTAGCAGTCTTATTCCACGATGTTGGCAAAGGGATAGAAGGCCCCGGAAACCACGACGAACGAAGCGTGGAAGCGGCAAAGGCGATGTTGGACCGCTTAAGACTATCGGAACCTGATCGCGAAACCGTTCTGTTCCTGATTGCGCGGCACCTAGATATGTATTATGCTGCCCAACAACGAGATCTTGACGATCCAGCAACGATTGAACAGTTCGCAAAATTAGTTGGGAACGAACAGAACGCCAAGATGCTTTACCTACTGACATTCGCGGATATCCGCGCAGTGAGTGCCGACATCTGGACGGAGTGGAGCGCAGTACTGCTGCGAGAGCTCTACCAGCGTACGTTGAAATTCCTTCGGGGCGAGCCGTATCGCCTGAAGTTGGACGAGTTACGGAAAGAGGTCATAGCACTCATCGGTAAATCCGTTGAGGAAGACCTAATTCAGCGACACTTTGAGATGATGCCCGACCAGGAATTGGCGGGAAATTCGCCCGGGTTTATCAGCAAACAGATTCAACTCGTTCACCAGCTTGGAGATAAACCAATCACGGTCTCCTGTTTTAGAGCAACCGAAACCCGCACGCTGATGGGAATCTGCACTCGGGATAAGCGTGGTACCTTCCGTCAAATCACCGGTGTTCTAGCCTCGGAAAACGCCAATATCATGAGCGCAGAAATTGAGACACGTCACGACGGGCTTGTTATTGATGCTGTGAATCTGACGGATGAAGGAAGTCGGAAAGGTCTGAGCCCTGAGCAGCGCGAACGGATTTCGCAAGCACTGGAGGGCGTTTGGGGCGGGAAAGTGGACTTTGAAACCGCCATTCAAAAGCAGGAGGACGCGCATCCACAAAGCACGGGACGACGCAATCTGTCGCCTAGCATCACGATCGATAACAGCGGCTCCTATTTGGCAACAATCATCGACATCCGCGCTCAAGACCGAGTCGGCTTACTTTACGCCATCTCAGATACATTCTACAATCTGAATCTTGACATCCGAATCGCCAAGATTTCTACAGAAGGTTCTACGGCGATGGATTCATTCTACGTCACAGAAGAGGATGGAGGTAAAGTTACAAACGTAGACCGAATTGACGAAATCAAAAAGGCGTTGACGGATCGTCTAAGTGCCGAAAGATGAGTTTGCCGCAGGATTCTACAATTGTCAGATCTGTCATAATTTGCCGACTTTCCTCAAGTCAATAAAACTCTCAAACTCCTTTGGAATGCTCACTATACAGTCCGTGAAGTGCGGTTGGAATGAAATCTTTTGGTGTCATTTAAATACAAGATTTCACATTTCTTCTTGACATGGGCTTCTGAGACTGCTAAGATGGTTTGTGTTGCCACTCATTCGCTGGACGGGTAACAGAACCCGAATTAATTACCATCGCACTAGAGTTCAGAGCCATATGAGCGCACTTACAATAGCAATCCGCTAGAGAGATTTCCCTTGGCGGATAGTATCCCTAAATTTCTCCCTGCGTATTGACTTCAAGTCCACTCCAATACCTGCAACAATGTCTTTTACCTCACAGTATTGTCCGCCACGTCCCCTTAGGACTTGACTGTTGGGGATCAAGTCGAGATTAAAGCGCTGCCACTCTTCAACATCACCCATTTGGCTTGATTTAGAACGGCGTAATAGGCTATTGATTTGTGATTTGCTTATAGATGAAATCTTGCCTATAGAACTATCGAAGTCCAGACATCCTATACGCTCGAAATCTATCATCTGGGCTGACACTCGCGCGACGAATACAAACGCTAAGACAGACAATTCTTGTCTCTCTTTGTAGCAAACCCCTTTCTGTTTATCAACCTGAACGCAAGATTCGCACGGGATTGCCAACAATATTAGGAACGCTGATTCGATCCGGTGAGGTCGGCGATCGAACAGATTATTCGACAATATCTTTCGAATACTTATAACTTGCAAGAGGGCGGCGCACCATATCTACTGTCGGGGGCAGCGTTATTTATCTTTACGAGGATAGCTCAGAGACGTTTTCGGATGTTTCATCCACTATACTCATGATGCACTAACAACACACGGAGGGTTCGAGAATGCCATTTAACGATTTTTCGGGATTCATATTCTCGTTCCTTGATTACGGCTTCGACGTTATTGGAGTGCTAGTTATCATCTGGTTACTCATCTACTTCATTCCACGGCGTGACGCGCTTTACCTCGATCAGATGAAAGAGGGCATGGAGGACGGCCGTGAGACGATGAAAGTCTTGCATCGGGAGGTTGTGTCATCGCGGGTGCTCATGACCGAACACATGACCGAACACAACAAAACACAGACAAAGTTGCTAAGTGATTGTGTGACCCTCATGGAGAATCTTGTAGGGAAGATTCAAGAACAAGACGACCATGCTCTCGTTATGACGAAACACATGACCGAACACGATAAGTCGCAGACTATGCTTTTACGAGATTGCCTTAAGATTATGGACAGTCTCACCGCAAAAATGCGCGAAGAGGATGAGCAAGCTGGCACGTCTGAAGGTAAATCATACAACGCCCCCGGTTGGTGAGATCCCGAAACGCCTCAACAGAGTGAGCAAAATCGACACGGCCGCCCTGATTGATAACCCGAACTTTAGGAACCGGGTCGGCGCGCCGATTTGCGCTTGCGGCAATTGGCAGCTACTCGCCAATCAATCGCGCCCAATCTGTGGGCATGTTCTCATCGCGTTGCACTGCGCGCGCCTTATTCCCGAATGAGCAGGAGCAGCTCCTCTTGATGAGACCACCCCGAACAGTGTTTTCCTCCTTTTCTAAGAATAATTACGGAATGCTGTTACAGGGGTGCTAGGAACAGTGAAATTAGGGAGAATCAAGAGATGCAACAATCAGCCGACCAAGCACTCGTTACACAACTGAAAGCATTCTGCGCGGAAGGGCGGGACCGGATCGAAAAATGTCACCGGTTTGGGCTCGGGGGAATCGAAATTGTCGAAGAATACACTCGGCTTGCTGATAATGTGGTTCAACAAATCTACGAAGACGGAATACAGCGCGAGATGCTGCCGGAAAATGCGCCACTCACTATTCTAGCTTTAGGAGGGTACGGTCGTGCAGAACTCAATCCGTATTCGGATATCGATGTGATGCTAGTGTACGACGGCTCTAAAATTTCAATCGGCGAGCTGGAATCCTTCGCCAATCACCTTATTGCAGTACTCTGGGATGTCGGTTACGAGGTGGGACACAGTTGTAGATCTGTCAAGGAATGTATTCGTGCCACCTATGAAGATTTTGTGTCAAAGACATCCATGATTGAGTCGCGTTACATTGTGGGCGCCAAAGTGGTGCATAAACAACTGCTGCGGCAAATTGCGAAACACGTCTACAGACGACAAATCAATAGATTCATCACGCAGGCGATTGAGGAGTGGAAAGAGCGCCACGAGTCCCACGGCTCAACCATCTATTTGCAGGAACCGGATATAAAGGAAAGCGTTGGGGGCCTCAGGGATTTTCATACGGCTATATGGATTACCGCGGTCAAGTACGGGATCAAAGACCTTCATTTGCTTTCCAAGCGCAACATAATCTCGTCAAGTGTCGCTGAAGCAAGCAGAGCATCGCTCGATTTTCTGTGGTGGTTGCGTAATGAGCTACATTATGTAACGAAGCGAAAAACCGACAAACTCTCATTTGAAGTACAGCAGATTATCGCCAAGAATCTTGGATACTCCGACGAGGGAAGTATCCTAGCGGAAGAAGCGATGATGCGAGACTACTATCTACGCGCCGAACATCTATCCGAGTTTACCAGCCTTATCATTGACCGCGTGAAGGAGAAACAATGGACGGGCAGTCGGGCAATTAAGTTCCTGCGTTCTATTAAACTATCTGATGGTTTCTTGGTTAATGATAGGGAAATCTCTTTCCAGCCCGGTCAATCGGACTTCTCTATTTATCCGACGCGAATAATTAGATTGTTTGTCCACACCCAACAGCTTGGTTGCCGTATCAGCAACAATGTAAAGCATGCAGTCGTCGCGAATCTTCATCTGATTGATGACGAGTTTCAACGCACACGTGCAAACGGGGAAGCATTTCTCTCAATCTTAGGGCATTCCACCCGCGTCACCAAAACGCTCAGGGAGATGCATCGCTTAGAGGTACTAGACTGCTATCTACCTGAGTTTAGCAAGATTCGATCTCTCGTCCGTTATGACCGTCCGCATCAATACACTGTTGATGAACATACAATGTACGCAATAGAGAACCTCGAGAAACAATCCTTGGCTGAGATGAAGGATGGTCAAGCCTTCATCGAAATGCTAAATTCGCTAGCAAAACCGGAATTGCTGCGGCTTGCAGTATTATACCACGATGTCGGAAAAGGGATAGAGGGCCCCGGAGACCATGACCAACGTAGCGTTGAAGCGGCAAAGCTCATGTTAGACCGCTTATCACTTTCGGAGGAAGATCGGCAAACTGTACTGTTCCTGATTTCCAGTCACCTCGACATGTCCCATACGGCTCAACATCGAGATTTGGACGATCCAAAGACAATTGAACAGTTCGCAAAGCTAGTTGGAAACGAACAGAACGCGAAAATGCTCTACTTATTGACATTCGCAGATATGCGCGCCGTCAGTACGAACATCTGGACAGAGTGGAGTGCAATCCTGCTACGTTCCCTTTACGATCGCACTATAAAATACCTGCGAGGCGAGCCTTATCGAATAGAACTGGATAACCTGCACAAGCAGGTCAACGACCAAATCGGGGAAACCGTTGGGGAGGCCGCAATCCAGCGGCATTTTGACATGATGCCTGAACAGCAATTAGTGGGCAATTCCCCTGAGTTCATCAGCAAACAGGTTGAATTAATCGAGCAACTTGGGGATAAACCTATCGCGGTCGCCTGTTTTCAGGATACCCAATTTCACACACAGATTGGAATCTGCACGCGAGATAATCGTGGTACCTTCCATCAAATCACAGGCGTCATTGCCGCACAAAAAGCCAACATATTAAGTGCAGACATTGAGACACGCGGTGACGGGGTCGTCATTGACACCATTAGTTTATCAGATGAAACAACGCGAAGCGGACTGAACCCCAAGCATCGCGATCGAGTTGTAGAAGCATTAGATAGCATTTGGCAGGGAAAAGCTGACTTTAAAGCCGTACTCCAAGATCAAGAGGACACGCGTCCGCCGAGCACGGGGCGGCGCAAGCTGCCGTTAGAGGTCGTGGTCGATAATGGTGGATCGGACTTGGCCACTATCATTGACATTCGCTCCCAAGATCGAGTGGGTCTACTCTACTCCATCTCGGACGTATTCTATAACCTGAACGTTGATGTCCACATCGCCAGAATCACTACGGAGGGTTTCACCGTGATGGATACGTTCTATATCGAAGACGTGACTGAGAGAGAAGTAACTAAGGCAAATCGGATTGAAGAAATCAAAAATACTTTCTATGTTACAGAGGCAAATGGAGGGAAGATTACAAATCTAGATCGAATCGAGGAAATCAAAAAAGCGTTGACGAATCGTCTAATTGCTGGATAGCAATTTAGCCAGTGCGTCGCACGTTCATTCCGCTTGTCATTTACTGTCGCCGGCTTTCATAACGGTTGCATTCTCAGATTGCCATGTTAGATAGACAGTATCGCCAGCTTGCCAACGATTTTTTTGCACGTCGCCGACGTTTTGCTGATGCACAACTACCGATAAGCCGTCAAGGGTTTCCACGGTATACTGAATTAATGTTCCAAGATACATCTCATCCCGAACAGTTCCCTTTATCCGATTGAGAGAGTCCTCTGTAAGCTGAGGAGTCAGGAATATGCGTTCGGGCCGAATCGCAACCGTGACGGCGTCGTCCTCTTGTAAATCTACGTTATGCCTACCAACGAATTCAATCGCTGAGCAGTTGTATAGTTGCACCCTTGCCCACTCCCTTTCAACCGCAAGAAGCCTTCCGTCAAAGAAATTTGATGTCCCGGTAAAATCAGCAACAAACCTGCCGTTTGGATCATCGTAGATTTCAGCCGCACTTCCGACTTGACACACCTTACCCTCGTTCATGATGGCGATGCGGTCGGACAACGCAAAGGCTTCGCCTTGGTCGTGCGTGACGTAGACAAAGGTTATCCCCACCTCGCGCTGTAACTCCTTAAGTTCCATCTGCATCTGTTTCCGCAACTTCAGGTCAAGCGCGGCTAGAGGTTCATCCAACAACAGGATCGACGGGCGATTGATAAGCGCACGTGCCAGCGCCACGCGCTGCTTCTCGCCACCGGAAAGTTCTCTTGGTTTTCGGCTTCCATACCCCGGCAGGCGCACCATCTCCAGAAATTCGTCTACTTGCACTCCTACCTCGCTCTTGGGGAAGTTGCTCATCTGCAATCCGAACGCTATATTTTGAGCGACGGTCTTGTGCGGAAACAGTGCATAACTCTGAAATACCGTGTTGACATCCAGACGATAAGGCGGCGTGCCCCCGATAGCTACGTCGTTGATGGAAATTTCCCCAGATGTTGGAAGATCGAACCCGCCAATCATCCGTAACGTTGTCGTTTTTCCGCAGCCACTCGGTCCGAGAAGTGAGAAGAATTCACCACTGCCGATTTCAAGCGAGATGTCATTAACGGCGATGGTGTCGCCGAAGCATTTTGTCACATTCTTGAGAGTGATATTACCCTTTGACATTGTTCCAAGTTGCAGAGCAACTAATATTCCGGCTGTTTCGAGATGGCACTTGTATATGGTGAATCCAACCTTTTCGTGATATAATGGTGATATTTCATCGGAAACTTGATAATGCCCTATTTTATCAGTGATTGAGCGTTTGTTCAATCGGATTATCAGTGTCCGGCAATGAGGATGAATCACAGAGGACAATCCAAGTGGCTGTCTTACTGCTGTAACCTTGTGGCTGCTCTGCTTTACTACGAATTTTCACAAATCCATGCCAGATTCCTATACAAATCCTAATCGTATTTTCGAAGGAGAAAATATCCAATGCCAGAACAAAATCGACAATTTATCTTCGCTTCAAGACCGGTAGGTTATCCGAAAGAATCCGACTTCAACCTCGTGTCTTCGCCGATTCCCATACCAGGAGACGGAGAGGTCCTGATACACAATTGTTACCTGTCCGTTGATCCTTATATGCGTGGACGGATGAAAAAAGCCAAATCCTATGCTGCCTCACTTGACATTGGGGATGTTGTCCTCGGCGGAACCGTAGGACAGGTCGTCAGGTCAAAGCATCCCGACTTTCACGAGGGTGACATTGTCAAGGCATATCTAGGATGGCAAGAGTACGGAGTTGCAGCCGGTGACGCTATTCAAAAGGTAAATCCTTCACTCGCGCCGATTTCCACGGCGCTGGGTGTGCTCGGTATGCCGGGATTGACGGCGTATTTCGGTCTGCTTGAAGTCGGACAACTCAGGGATGGCGAGCATGTTCTTGTTTCGGGAGCGGCAGGGGCCGTCGGTTCTACCGCGGGCCAGATCGCAAAGATTAAGGGGTGTCGTGTGGTTGGCGTTGCCGGTACCGACGAAAAAGTCAACCATGTCGTAAACGATTTCGGTTTCGACGATGCATTCAACTACAATTCTGTCACGGATTATGACGCGAAGCTGCAGGAGGTCTGTCCGGACGGAATCGATGTCTATTTTGACAACACCGGAGGTCCTGTTACCGATGCGGTCTTTCTAAACATCAACCTGAGAGGTCGCATGGCTATCTGCGGACAAATCTCCCAATATAATTCGCAAGAACCCGAGCTAGGTCCGCGGCTGCTGTGGCAACTGATTGCCAAACGTGCCAGGGTAGAGGGACTGTTAGTGAGCGACTTTGCGGAGCGGCATGAAGAAGGCCTCTGCCAGATGGCAGAATGGGTGCAAGCTGGAATATTAAAGTACAGAGAGACAATTACCGAGGGGGTCGAAAATGCGGCTTCCGCATTTATCAGCATGTTGAAGGGTGGCAACATCGGCAAGCAATTGGTCAAAGTATCCGAACCAGAATAGGTCGTGGTAGACCAGGTTCTTGTAAGTGCTGCCCCTAGGCACCCCATTTGCGTAGGGACTGCCCCGTGTCATGATTCTTCGGAATCCGTGCTCAGCTTGGGCAACACAGCGAACCGATGCATAAATCATTAGGCTTGCGGAAATCGGCAATCCATTCCCGCTAGGAGAATGCGGATGAAAGCTGGAACATGCACGAAGAACATCACACCACCGATTGGAGTGAACACGCCCGTCGGCGAAACAACAGGAATACACGATCCCTTATTTCTCAAAGCACTCGTGCTTGATGATGGTTCCAATCCGGTCGCTATCGCATGCCTTGACCTCAGCGGCGGGAGTGCGGCTTTCTGCGATGCCATGGCGAATTGCATCCGCGAAAGGACGGGCATTGAATATGCCCTGATTAACTTCTCGCATACTCATTCGGCTCCCGGCGGCAGCTTGCCCAGTGATGGCGCAACACAAGAGATAAACCAATGGGTAGAAAAACTAAACGAATTAATTCCTGCAGCGGTCGAAGAAGCGTATACAAACCGTATTTCAGTCTCGCTCCGTGTCGGTCGTGCACCGGCGCAAGTGGGATTCAATCGCCGCCTACCGGACGAAGACGGATTCGTTCACATGGCGGTCAATGAAGACGGTGCGGTTGTTCCTTGGGTAAACGTGCTGCAAATTTGTGCAGAAAGTGGAGACACGCGAGCGGTGCTCTTTGAGCACGCCGCGCACCCTGTAATTGTTCATGGATCTAGCAGCCTCTGCGGAACGGACTACACGGGCTTCGCCGTGGAACGTCTCAATGAGGAATTAGGCGATGACGTTACCGCAATCTTCGCCCAAGGATGCGGCGGCAACATCAACGGCTATCCGCTGAGAGGCGGCTGGGACAAAGCCAAGGAGGCTGGAAACAAACTCGGTGATGCGGTGATTGAAGCACTGCGTAGCACCACGGAAATAAAGGAGGATTCGCTAAACGTGCAGTCAACACGTGTCATGCTGCCCGCCCCGTTACCCTCCATGGAGGTCTGGCATGAAACGCACAAGCTCCTTAAAAGAATAGCGTACGAGCGAGGCACGGCTGGACATGAACTTTATCTTGGCATGATTGGGCCTTTAGAGGTCATGAAAGGGATGATCGAACGAGGGGAGAAACCGGAGTCGCGATTTGATATCACCACGGTTGTGATTGGCACAGAGTGGTGTCTCATAACCATGCCGCAGGAGCCGTTTTGCGAGTATGAGTTATGGGTTGACGAAAATGCTCCATTTGATCATACAATGGTGTTCGGCTACACAAATGGACAGATGGGCTATGTCGCCACGGACCAGGCGCTGGCGCGCGGCGAGAAGGGCGGCTATGAGGCCGGTTCTTGCCCTAGCATTCGCGCAAACGCCTTACGGTGTGAGACACACGCTCCGTTTGCAGTCGGTATCGAAGGCATGATCCACGATGCCATTGCCTCTCTCTGGAATAGAAACTGAACCAACTTGCTACGGAAATATATCATGAAACGAAACATCGCTCTTACTCTCTTTTTCTGTCTTATGAGTCCAACCTTTATCAGTTTTGCATCGGACCCAAATTCTGATAATCGTGACATGTCGCAAGTCCCCTCAGGGGAACAACAAGAGGCAGAAGACGAATTGTATTTGATGCGACGCTATACGGGTCGATGTTGTATGGGCCTGGTACAGTTAGTTTATTAGACGTTGAATCAGCTCTTCAGGTAGTCGGACTAGAGCTGCTCTTTGGCAGCGGGGCATTCTGGAGTTCACTCAACGGGTCCCAAACACCACTTCGCCCTTGGGACCGACTAGATGTATCGGAGTTTGTCCAATGAAAAGAATTTGAATATAAACTGGTCGGACGATTGAACTAGGTTCTGTTGACATTTCAGCGGAGCCAGATGAGAGAAGAGACAAAACACAAAAATCCGAAATAGCGGGCAGCTAGTTTGTCGAAACGAGAAAAGGCACGACGATACCACTTCATCTTGTTGATACAACATTCAACCAGATGTCTCTCTTTGTATAAATGTTCGTCGTAAGTTCTTTGGTCGGTACGATTGCTGCGAGGCGGTATCACTGCAGTCGCTCCATTCGCTTCAATAACCTCAATAAAATCGTGCGAGTCGTAGCCTTTGTCTCCAATAACATACTCGCTGTTATATCCGATTATCAACGCTTCTGCCTCAACTATGTCGTTTCTCTGACCGGGCGTCAAAAGGAGTCTGAGCGGATTCCCCAATGCGTCAACTGTGAGGTGTATTTTTGTGCTAAAGCCACCTCGAGAGCGACCTAGCGCTTGATTTTCAGTCCCTCCGTTTTTTTTGAGGCGCCAGCTGCGCAGGGATGAGCCCGGCAGACAGTAGTGTCAACAATGAGTGACTCCATATCGGGGTCAGAGGCGAAGTGTTGGTGCATCTGTGCGAAAATTCCTTTGTCGCACCAATCGCCAAACCGCTTGTAGATGGAGTTCCAATTGCCATAAACGGTAGGTATAAGTCTCCATTGCGTACCGCTACGAGTCACCCACAGCACCGCTTCGACAAATCGGCGAGTTTCAGCTTCGTTGCAGACATAGATGTTGGAACAGCTTAGAAGAAACAGGTAGATTTTTTCCCAGTGGTCATCAGGTAAAGTTATTTGCATAATGCTTATATTATGCCATACATTATTCCTAAATCTCAACAGAACCTAGACACGATTACTTCCGTGACCGTCGAAAAAAAACGCGCCCCCAATCTGATCATTTGCGCCTGATGTGCATCATGTATAATGGAAGGCAAAAACAGTGATGTGAATCCCACCTATAATTCACGTGGCATCGGGAGCGATGACAATGGCGCACAGCGACTCCGAATTAATCAAACGCACGTTGGATGGCGATGAAACGGCATTCGGATTTCTCGTCGATAAATACAAAGGCGCCGTCCACGCCCTCGCCTACCGCAAAATCGGTGATTTCCACACCGCTGAAGAGATTACCCAAGACACCTTCCTTCAAGCCTACCAAAAGCTATCCACGCTCAAGGATTGGCGGCACTTTCCGGGATGGCTCTACACCATTGCCTCACGATTCTGTTTAATGTGGCATCGAAAGCACAAATTGCCGATGCAGTCAATTGATGCTATTGAGACAGGTTATGTTGACGCTCTGGCGCAGGCAAAGTACGTCGACGAACGAACCCGTCAAACAGTACATAGCGCGCTAGACGAACTACCGGAAAGCCAACGTACCGTGTTGACGCTTCACTATCTCGGCGGGATGACGTGCGAAGAGATTGCACGGTTCATCGGCACATCACGCGGCGCTATTCTCGACCGACTTTATCGTGCCCGATTACAACTAAAAAAGGAGTTGATACCGATGATGTGGCATACATTGGGGGCATTTCAATTGCCGTCGGCTTTTACCAAACAGATAATGAATCGAATTGACCAGCTTCGCCCGACGACCACACCACTCGACAAACCGCTTATGCCGTGGCTGGCTGCGATGACCACGCTTGTCATTGCGCTATTCCTCGGATTAGGGCAACGACCCGTAACGCGATTACTGCGTCCGTATAGTCTCGACGCACCCGAAACATCTGTGCAGGTTGAACTCATTGACGCGCCGGCAATGTACCGTCCCGAGACGAATCCAGCACTCGTTAACCAATCAGGGCGATTTAACCCAAAAAACGAGAAGCTTGGAGTGCGCCCAGACAGCACAGCCCTTGGAGCGACATCAACCGCCGCTGAGGATAAGGCGCTCAATGACTCCGAATGGGTGCAGACCAACGGCCCGTCTGGCGGAGAGGTCACTCGCCTTTTCCGAGCATCAGACGGCGCGCTCTACGCAGCTACGAGCAGTTCGGGCGTATTTCGATCGGATACCAATGGTGACACCTGGGTGGCACTCAAACACGGTCTGGAGGTGTACCCGTCACAAATCGATGGTAAACTGCCTTTTGTACATGCCATAACAGAGTCGGACGGTGCAATCTATCTCAAAGACTACCAAAGTTTCTTTTATTCAAACACTCGCGGTGAATCTTGGAATAGGGTAGAATTCCCTGATTATATCAAGACACACGCTGCATTCGCTGTTATTGATGGGCGAATTTATATCAATCAAATCAATAAAGACAAGGAGGGAGTCGTTTATTCGGATGATTACGGCAAATCATGGACGTCGCTCCGAAACGGTCTCCCGACGAAATTGCCGGATAACCTCATGGCGAGCGGATCAACTGCCATTGCCAAGAGCCTGTCCAATGAACCGCCGGAGGAACTTGCTGCGGTTGGAAGAACTCTATTTGCCAGGCGCGGCGATGATGTTTATCGACGAAAGGCTGGTGAAGAATCATGGACGCAGATAGCGAGTCTCAAGAATCTCCGCTTTTTCACCGTTATCCAAGATGCATTGGTATTAGGAACCACCACTGATTTGCGTCGGTCCACAGATGAAGGGGACAACTGGACTCCGATGACCGGAAGCATCCGAATATGGTCGTCGGAGGATAAGGATGTCAAAGTAGACATACCATGGTCACGAGTGCCAATAGAATTGGAATTTCGGTCGCTGAGCATCGTAGGCATCGCCGGGTTCGAAGACTCTCTTTTCATTCTCCTAAGCGATGGCAGCTTACTTCGCTCTACAGAAAACGGAAGGTGGGTAACGACCGAAACTGATTTAATCGGCTTGGAGCCGTGGGACATCAACAAGATGGTGGCGCTGTCAGCGCATGCCGTCTGCATCGCGACGAGCGCAGGTGTGTTTCGGTGGACAGATGTTGAAGATTCCTGGAGGCAAGTCAACGAAGGTATAATAAACACGCAGGTATATGATCTGGTGCCGTTCAAGAACGCGCTCTACGCGACAACAGGTCACACCATCGTCAGATCCGTAGACGGCGGAAACCGATGGGATCCAGTTCATAAGGGTTTGCCGGTGACAATAGCTCGGGCATTCGCCGTAGCGGATGAAGACCTCTATCTCGGTCTAGATGAGACGAATTACGGAAGGAGAGATAAACCATTTACCGCCGGGATCTACCGCTTGACTGATGACCAGAATTCATGGATTCCCGTGCAGACGGAAATGCGCACCGACTATCTTGACCATCCAAAGAAGAATCTGTACCAAATATTTGAGCGACTCCATAGCGTTGATGAACTTGTGATTTCCGGCGATGTCTTCTATGCCATCGCACAGATGGGAAGCGGATATGGCTGCTATAAATGGAGGAAGGGCGAGCGGTTCTGGACGAGCATCAGTCCTGAGATTGAGAGCCACTTTAACGATTTCTGGAATGATCTCGCGGTCTCTGGTAAAACAATCTATTTGAACGCTAGCCGGAACCTCATGTACTCGAACAATCGGGGCAAGTCATGGTCAAGAATTGACACTTACCCTGGGTATGATGACCCTAATAGTGGGCGAATTGAAGGCCCCATCATTATGGGAAATACGGTCTACATTGCGGTTCACGAACGAGGAGTGTTTCGATCAGCGGACCGTGGCAAGACATGGGAATCAATCAACGATGGATTGCCGCATGAACATTCTTGGGAACTCTTTGCGGCCCGTAATATGCTGTTTGCAGCGGAATGGGAGGCAGGCATATTTCAACTGAAACATGACCGGACGTGGGTATATGTCAAACCGTATCCCCCATCTTATATCAATGCAATGGAAGTCGTGGACACCACGCTTTACGCCGCTACAGGAGAGCAAGCAATGTATCGAATTAATTTGGAAAAATCTGTGAGTGATTGACCCGTCGCTTACGAAGCGGAAGCGAAAGGAATTCAGGACGAAAAGATGATTTCATCACTGCATGTGCGCGCCTTGAAAACCATCCACAATCGCCTTCGGAAAACCGATGTCGTTTGGGCAATCACCGGCAGCCTCAGTTTCGTCCTTCAGGGATTGGAGCTCGAAGTCAATGACATTGATCTCCAGACCGATGCCGCCGGTGCTTATGAAATCGAGAGAGTTTTCACAGAAAAGATTATCAGAAGAGTGGAGTTTTCCAGATCTGACAGAATAGCTTCGCACTGGGGAGAGTTGAATATCGACTGAGTAAAAGTCGAAATAATGGGAGCGTTACAGAAGAAGCTCCCGGACGGTACATGGGAATCTCCTGTTGATATCAAAAGGCATCGTGCATTCATCACGTTTGAAGGGATGGTTTTACCTATGTTATCCCTAGCTTATGAGGAGCAGGCTTATCGAACACTTGGCAGAACAGCGACAGCAGATCGAATTAAAGAGTGGCTGGACCTCGGCTGATGGCTCTACGCTTTGGAGGTTAATTCCGGCTGCCCTCTCCTCACGATGTTTACTTGTCTTTTAAAGCCGTCTCTTCCGGTACGTAATTTTCTCCATCCCAAACATACGCCGTATGCCCAACCAATAAATCATCCGGTTTGATAGTGCCTGCCAAGAGCGCTTCCGCCTTACGGCTTCGCTCACGATACTTGGCAAACGCTCGCGCCGCTTCCTCCTTGACAGCCTCATCGGAACTTGATGCCCAATCTGCCAAGACCTTTGATGATTCCGGTGTATCGATTTGATCCAACGTCGGAATCGCTGCGAGGCGTGTGTCAGCATCTTCAATCTCCAAGATTAGAGTAGTCCAATCATGCAAGTGAGAGAAGTGTCTTGGCGCCTCCTGCCTTATCGCCTTCAACAAATCGGCTTTGTTGCCATCACTGGCATTCCATATTCGTTCTAGAAAGGCGCGCATACGCGGTGTGTCGCAGAGCACCATTGCTCGAATCAGGTCGGAAGAAACGTCCATCTTGTTCCTCAATGTGTTGACTGGAGCAATCCCTGCTGAATTCACGTTTGCAGTCACCGCTTGATATGCCTCGATTAGAAAGAGATCTAATGATGGGTTTGGGTGGCGTATGAGATCTTCCAGAACCGTCGGCCGAAGGAGCGGCTGGCGTTGGAGGATGTCCCGAACATAACGGTGTGTCCGGTCTGAATTTATGCGGATTAGGTATTGCAACTTTTCGTCTTCAGGAAATGGTACCGCTTCAGCTACCCATTCAGCAAGTGAAATAGCATCGTCCTCGGTGAGATGGCGTTCCAATCGCGTATCAATGAACTCGCTGAGGTGGTGGTTGGTGTGTCGCGAATCGGGCTGCGCTTGCTGGAGCACAAGATGGCGCAACTCTAATTCGAGCGCCGAATTTTGCAGGTGAGTTGCAAAACTAAGGACCTTCTGTTGTGGTTGAGAATGGATTCCGTAGTACATCGTAGGACGAATACTGATGCCTTTATCAAGATAATGCCGGACAAGCCGCAAGGACTCTTCGCGTGAATAGTTGCCGACCATGCTCAAAAACCGTTCACCTCGTCCCGATTCGTAAACAAGCCGCTTGAATAGAGTCGGTGGGCGGCTCTTCAATACAGCGTATTCCAAAGGCAGAAATTCTGCCGGATCATTGTGAGCCAGTGAACGATTTAAACCAAGAACGAAAACTCGCCAGGGGTCCATAACTACGGAGAGCAGTTTTAGGAAACGGGTTTCAATCAGTTTCGGGTTGTGTTGTATTATTAAGTCCATCGCCATGGACTCTGGTGATGATGCGTGAAAGCTGCGGAGCTGCTTGGATCGTGATATAACTTCATCCAAGACCGCTTCCCACGCATCCGTTGACATCCCCTCGTTGATGCCAAACTTCGCCTTATTCGCCATTTCAAGCGCTTTCATCATCCGCGAATCTCGCGTGCCTATCTCATATAGGTGTGGGAAAAGTAACCCTGAAGCTTTGGCAACATGCATCCGCCATTTTGCCGAGGGCTGATAGTTTGAACGTTTTAGGCCGTGTAACAGATGCTTCAGACATGGACGAACAGACGGGTACTGCAGTGATGGGGACCACGACTGGGCTTTGACAATACGGCCATCGTCGTATTCCCCAAGAGCCCTGTTCCCAATCGCGGCGACCGCCGTGCATCCATGTTTCTCAAAACGCCACCAGTACCGAGATTTGAAAGCAAAAAAGTCGCCGTAAAATCGCGACTGGTCAAAGTAGCGGTGATTGCCGAAATAGTCGTACGGTATATAAGACTGCCGTAACTCCGCGCCAGCCAATCCATAGTGATGCTGTCGGACATTTTCAGTGACGAACTCCTTGCCAAGTATCATCTTCTGTCGAGGCGGGCTGTCCCAAGGCTTCACTTTACGGTGGAATTCTGCCTCCGAAATTTTAAGCGGGGTTTTACCCAGATACACATCGTTGCAGAATACGTCAATTCCCGGCGTATTTTCGTGTATGACAAGCCGGCGAGGTCCAGTGTCGCCGCCTGCTAGAAGAACAAGCGGCGAAAACAAAACCAAAATGCAATTAATGAATGCGACGAGGATTGCCAAACGTAAACGGCCCTTCCAGAGAACCAAGATAAAACTCGCCGCATATAGTGCTACCATCAGGATAACGGCTGGTAAACCCACCCAGCGCCCTCCTTTAGCCATCATTTGAATGTATTCCGGCGTAACAACCCGTACCAATTGAACATACAGTAGCACGGGCAAAAGAATAACAAAGGCTATTACATTCAACCCCCACCGACTTGCTTGACTCTGGTTTTGCATCATACTCACCTTTTATCTGTTTAAGCCTCAATTTCTGTGCGCTGATAACAGTGGAGTGATCCTAACGTGCCCAGAATTATCACTAGCGCAGAATAGACCAGTTGGTAACGTAGGGGCTGGAAGTTTACGAATATCCCCGGTAAAAAGAGCATACACAGAACAATGACCAACACAGTTTTCAAATTGTCTCGCCACGTTGGTGGACGCGCGCTCAGAATGCTCGCAGCACGTAGTCTGAGAAACATGACGACCTGATAGCCCAAAATCGAATACAGTGCGAACGACCCTAGGACGGACAACTCATACCATTTGACCATCGGCTGATACGGCGAGTCCATAAGCATCTGTATCCAACTCCTTAGCCCGGTGGAGACAATGACGAATACAGCAAGAACCGTCATCAACTGAAGTGAAATCCCTAAGCACCAGCGTGTCAGGAACAACCGTTTGCGCGACAAGGGGCGAGAGAAGATGAATGCTGCTGTTCCTCCAGAATCGTTGAAAAGCGTCCAAGCGATGACCATCCCTTGTAGACATGCAGTCAAGTTTAGGATTAGACTCACGACCAGATTGCCAGTCGCCAACGGCTTTTTCTCGAAGAGAACGTACGCAATGGCTAACAGTAGAAAAGGAGCATAGTATGGAAGCACCTTACGTGCATCGATTCTCACGATTTCAATTGACATTTCTCCTCCTTTTGAGAAGGTTTGAATGTTCCGAATCCGCTTTGGCAAGGAACTTTTCTAGAGTGAATGCCTTGAAAATCCGATGGCTTTGTACATCAAATGACCAAACAAATGACTTTGCTATCCACTCTTTAAAACGGGTTCTTTAACCTTCTGTATTCTCGACAGCTGGTACATTTCAGCACTTATCGAAGCGCCTCGGCATGCCTCGGTTCAAAGAACTCGTCTCCATTTTGCAAAGCGTGCTTCGTAAGTATACGCATTTTTTCTGCGGCTTCATGGTTCCCGTCGTTTTCAAACATATCTGCCATTCGTAAACCTATAGACACAGGGATTTTGCCATCTTCGGTTGTATGCGAGGCTATGAATTTACTCCTCTTTATCATAGCGAAGGGATCGAGGTCGGCTTCAGAGTTCAGAGTGCCTAATTCTTGCGAAATCCGAAGACTCTCCTCAAACAGCGCGAGTGCCTTGAGCATGTCTTTGGGGGAAACTCTGCCGTCTTTACCTGCCATTGCCTCAATTTGTGTATGGATTTCGAGCCCTCGATTTGTCAGTGTTTGTCGCCGTAATGCCTCAGCAGAAATTTGCGGTGTGGTACTTGAATCTTCGACATCGCTTGCGTCTGAACTGACTTCTTTGCGCTCACTTACACTTTCCGCGTCCCCCGTGTCAAGATATCCACCTGCTGAACGAGTATCTGGCGTGGTCGGATGCCAGCTCGTCTCAGACATTTGGCTACTCTTTGATCTAACCGTCTGAGCGCCTTGGCTACGGGGGCTACTCCGGGGAAGACCTGTATTTGACTGGCTTTCTCGTTTTACCGGCATTGTATAGCGCGTTACCGTAGTATTTTCGCCGAATTTCCAAGTTATCATCAGATAGGCGAGAAAGCCCACACATCCGACAGTCGCAAGAACAACGACGAATTTTACATATTTGCCTGAAATCTTTGTAAGCATAATCTATACTCCTGTCAGAGTTTAAGTGGTTTAGAACCTGTTTGAAAACCCAAGGTGTTAATTGAAGAACTTCGTTTAGCAATCCTGGAAATTTTCATATCTTTCATACTTTTCATACCTTTCATACCAAATTGAGGTTTTCGATAGAGAGAAAAAACGAGAGAGAACTCTTGCTATGACTGGCCTCTTCACAGTTTCGACATTGAAGTCATTGGAATGTTGGTATGAAACTGCAGTTGCCCCGAAACAATTTCAAATTGAAGCTACTTTCATGGGAGAAGATGACTTTTCAAACAGGCCTTTTTGGCCTGACCTATCTGAATAGGTAGCTACTCAGGTCAAAATACCTATTTTTCCCCAACGAGCTTCACAAAAAGGTCCTCAAGGTTGAAACCGTGAACCTGTGCGGAATTACCCCATCCGTGTTGTTGACATAGCGTTCGAAAACGCGCATCGTCGTAGTCGCGAACAATTGCGATGGTCTGTTGTTCAAACGCCTCGTATTGCAAAACCTTGAAGTGGGATTCAAGCGATTCACGGGGTACCGTTTCCGGTAAGTGGACCTGCTGGACATCTGTTTTGAGATCGTCAAGGGATCCCGACAGATGTACTCTGCCGTGATGAAGAATCGCCAGCCGGTCGATGATTCGTTCAAGGTCGCTTAGCAGGTGTGACGACAGAAACACGGTGCGCTTCCCATCATACACCTGCTCCAAGAGAAGATTCAGGAATTTGTGTCGCGCGACCACGTCAAGTCCGGAAGCAGGCTCGTCAAGAATCAACACATCGGCGTTCTGGCAAATCGCAAGCAGCAGACAGAGCCGACGTTTCTCGCCTCTTGAGAGAGATTGGTATTTCTTCGATTGGCGAAGGTCAAGTTCGTTAAGAAGATGCCTTGCGAGCGTCCCGTCCCACTTTGGATACAACGAAGCGTTGAGCCTTATCGCGTCCTCCGGGGTCATCCAGCCCGGTAGGTGCATGTTGTCCGAGACATAAGCCACACGACGCCGATCAGCTTCGGTATGATTCCACGGATTCTTACCGAGTAGCGTGACCTCCCCTTTGGTGGGATGCAAATGGCCCATAATCATCCGAACCGTTGTTGTTTTTCCCGCACCGTTGACACCCAAGAAGCCAAAAACAGATCCCTGCGGTACGGTCAGATTGAGTGAATTCACTGCCTTCTCGTGTTCAAAAACCTTGGTCAGGTTTTGCGTTTGAATGACGTTCTCGCTCATCCCTCACCTTTCTGAATGCTTTGATATTCACCATCAATAATTAGGTCAATCTCATCGCGGGTCAATCCCAATCGCAGCCCCTCGACCAGCATTTTTCGGGCAAGTGCCGCAACCATTCGTTGAATCTTTTCACTCGCAACCGAGACCACTTTTGGGGCAACGAACGCTCCCTGGCCTTGACGCAGTATCAGTACGCCCTCGTGCGCCAACTCGTTGTAGATTCGCGCCGCGGTGGTTGGATTGATCTTCAGAGATTTTGCCAACTCGCGTATGGAGGGCATCCGGTCACCGGGTTTTAATCCACCGTTGACGACGGCAAACTTTATCTGCTCAATAACCTGCTGATAGATCGGTTGACTGCTGTTGTAGTCAATGTGGAAAAGCATCGACACCTCATGTGTATGTACTGTATGATATGTTATCATACAGTAGGCAGATTTGTCAATGAAAAAAGTGAAAAATTAATTCCGGTTCTATTTGAGTCGATTCTGTGGTATAGTGAAACTGGTCAATCTTCTAATGCCTTGTTTCCGGCTTGTGTTCGTCGGAAAACCGCTCAAGCATAAATCGGATCGGGTACATTCTGTGAAATCACTGCCAATTCCAGTGAAAATTGGTCAAGGAGGTGAGAGCGGTGTTGGATGAGCATCTACTGAATATCGCCCTTCTAATTCTGTTTCTTTCCATTCTGGTGACATTACCTTGGCATCTGCTTCGAAAACAGCGAAAAATGGGGCGCGTTCTATTTCATCTTCCCACGCCGAGGTTCCACAAGGTGTTTTTAGGCTTTTTCATTGTCATCTGGATCACTGTCATGCTCTTTCATATCAAGTCCGTGATAAGCAGCGACTGGCAGTCTTTATCAGCGTTCTTGCCAATGCTAGGGCTGACAATTCCTCTATTCTCCATTTCCTCCGCGAATCGATTTGAGATTCGAGCAGCCGGAATTAATTCCCAAGGCCGCTTCACAAAGTGGAAGGAGCTCAACGCCTTCCAGTGGAAAGAGGAAGGCGACTATAAATTCGGCTTAGGCAAAGAAGCATATATCCTTGGCTTGATCAAGTCAAATGACAAGTTTCCATGGTGGCTCGAGTGGGACAAGTTTCAGCGATGCCAGCGGGAGAGTGTTGACAAGCTCTTGTCTCAATACCTGCCGAAAGCAACTTGAGAAGATCTATAGACTG
This sequence comes from Candidatus Poribacteria bacterium, assembly GCA_965197465.1. Lineage (GTDB taxonomy): Bacteria > Poribacteria > WGA-4E > WGA-4E > JAJDTR01 > JAJDTR01. The sequence continues at coordinate 917,190 of OZ240209.1, forward strand.
AGTACATCATGCGCATTGGCGAGGATGATTTGGTATCGCCGTTTTTCCTGGGGAGTTTCGTTTTTTTTGCCCTTGATGCGAAAATTTTAACATTTTTCTTGACGTTCCCTTTTTCTTATGCTAAAATATTCGCATATTTCCGAAAGAGGTGACATAATGGAAGATTATCGTACCGTAAGACTCAGTCGCCGCGAGCGGCAGATAATGAACATTATCTACCAACGTGGAAGCGCTTCTGTTGCCGATGTGCTGGCAGAGCTGCCGGACGCGCCCAGTTATTCCACGGTTCGGGCGCTGTTGCGGATTTTGGAAGAAAAGGGGCATCTTTCCCACGAGAAAGATGGGCCACGTTACATCTATCGCTCTACACAACCGCGCCACGAGGCGGCGCGTTCCGCGCTTAAACAGATTGTTCAAACCTTCTTCGATAAATCGGTTGAAAAAACGGTTGCGACGTTGGTTTCCGATGCTGAAATCTCGGATGACGAACTTGACCGCTTAAGCCAACTCATTGAGCAAGCCAAGAAGGGAGGAAAATCATCATGATGCAATTCATTGAGAGTAAGTGTTTAGTGGCTAGTGATTAGTGGTCAGTAAAACCCTTGGAGCCATAGGACAGGCAATGAATTGCCCTACGACAAACCGGAAAAATGGGCATCCCCACGAGGAGCGCCTAGAAAATGGCAAAAAAGACCGTCTAGATTCATAGCACTCGACCCCAGAAATCAAGGAACTAAACAGTTACCATTGAGATATTCAACGCAAACCCCTGGTTGGGATTTCTGCTTAACGCTACTATGAAGAGCCTAGTGATTTTCGCTGTTGCTGGAGTGTTGGCATTTCTTCTGCGCCGTAAATCAGCGGCGTTGCGGAGCTTGGTTTGGTACATGTCAATCCTCGGGTGCCTCATGGTTTCGATATTTATTCTCACCCTCACGCCGTATGAGATTGGCGTTCTACCGGGAAAGCCGGTAGGATTTGAGACGGACGTGCCGCTTGAGAACAATCAACCCACAGCCGCTGCGGTACCGAGGGCGCCACGTTCGTCCCCGACAACCGCGGCGTCATCAACCTACGTTACACCGCCGCCGATCCAACCGGAAGCCACGTCAGACGAGAGCGGCGCCTCCCAATCAAACGTGCGGCAAACAAGCTTCGTCTCGCTTCATTGGACCAATTGGATAGCGTTAATCTGGGCGGCAGTCGCACTGTTTTTGTTCGCCCGTCTGGTTGTTGGCGTCGGCACCGTTTGGCGCATTACTGCCCGCAGCGACGAGTTCAGCGGTTCAATTCGGGACTTGCGATTGGGATTGCGCGTTGGCAGTTGGAGGCGACCAGTGAGGGTCCGTCGAAGCGATGGAGTCACTGCACCGATAATGTGGGGGCTATTCCGCCCAAAGATTTTGTTGCCGTCTGATGCTGATAACTGGCAAGAGGACCGGCTGCGCGCCGTTCTGCTCCACGAATTGGCGCACATTCAGCGGAATGATTGGGAGTCGAAACTCATTGCACAGATGATGTGCGTGGTCTACTGGTTCAATCCATTCGTATGGATTGCGGCGCGTCGGATGCAGGTTGAAGCGGAACGGGCGTGCGATGACTATGTCCTCACCACGGGATATCAATCGACCGATTACGCGCAACATCTGGTTGACATTGCGGGAGCCGTGAAGAAATCTGGGTCTGTTGCTCGAGCGGCGGTGGCGGTCGCGCGTTCATCAAGAATTGAAGAACGAATCCGGATGATTCTCGCCGAAAACTTGAACCGGCGTCCGTTGACGAAACTCGCCGTTGTCGTTGGGTACTGCGTCATGTTCTTTTTTGGCGGATTGATAGGGCCAGCGCGTTTGGCGGAGGCTGTCGATCAAGAAAATGCCCTGTATCAGGAATTTCAGTCGGTTTCTAACAGTCATCCGGAGCCACTCGCAAAGGGCGCGATGGAGGCAGAGAAGGAGGCTTGGCAGGAGGAGAGGCAGCGGAACATGGAAGGCGTGATTGCGCTGTGCGATAAGTTCCTCAGTGCCTTCCCTGAAAGTGACCGGTACGATGAAATATGGTACGAGAAGCTGATTTGTCTCAGCCGTCTTGGACGCGACACCGAGTTTGATGCCGGTGTTGCAACCTTTCTGTCAGAACGTCCATCTTCAAAATACGCCGACATACTTCATAGTCTCCAGGCACATCACCTCGAGAGTCAATTTAAATTCCGGGAAGCCATTGCGGAGTGGGATAAAGTTGATGATCCGGCTATGCTATACGAAGCATACGAACGAAAAGGGCAGATTTACAGCCGGATGAATAACTGGGAAAAACGGGCAGAATATGACTTGCTTCGCGCCGAACTGATTCTAGGCAAACCTGCCCCCGAGTTTTCGCACACGAGCGTGTATGGTGCTCTTGTCTCGTTAGGCGCTTTGAGCGGTAAAGTCGTGGTGCTTTATCATTGGTCAACGCGAGATGGATGGACAGTGCGGGACGACGAAACAGGAGGCGAAATCACGAAACTCAAACGCCTATATGCAGCGCACAAGGACAATCCAAATTTTGTCTTAATCTGCGTGTGTACGCGCAGCAGTGAATCGAAACTTAAGGAATTTGTTAATACCCACGCGATGCCGGGCAGCCACCTGCTTCTCAAACCTGAAGAGGTACCGTACCAATTTGGTGTAGTGTACGCCTTTCCTTACTATGTGGTGCTTGATAAAACCGGGATTCTGCGCGAGAGCGCGGACAGCGTCGAAGCAGAGAATCTGGAAATTGAACGGTTAGTCGCGGCATTATTGGAAGAAAATACGAGCGCCCGAAGCGAGCGTGTCATCCCCCGAATCAGTAAGGCACGCGCTGATGCCTACGATTTTCAAGATCAGCAGGAGAAGGCAATCGCTGAATATGAAAAACTCCTCGCTTTCATGCCAGACACCCCTTATCTTATTTCAGAGATTCGTTCTCGCAAACTCGATCTTCTCATAGAGAAAATCGATCGCAGACGAGAACAAACAGATGCAGTAACCGCGTTGATGAATCAAGCGTACAACCAAATTGTTGAAGCGAGTCAGTCACCAGTAGGTGTAGACGATATTCAAGCTCTTGATTTGGCGATTCTCTTCTCTGAACAGGGCGATCGGGAAAAAACGTGGAAATTGTTTCAGATTGCAGTCGCGCACGACGATGATAACTACAGTTCCGCGATTAACTATGCAAAGCAGCAACCAGAGCGTTTTGCAGCAATTCGAGATATGCCCGAATTTCAGAATCTTCTCGCAAATGCACCACAAACTGAAGCGGAAAAACGTGACGCCGAAGAGACTCGCAAACGGAGTATGTATGCAGAGGAGCTTTCTGCCGCGTACAAATCATTTGCAGCAGTTGAAGCGGACGGTGAGATTTTCACAGGTGTCATCCTTACCCGAATCGGCCATATTCTTGTTCCGGCTGTCGCGACAGAAGCGCAGGTTATTCGTGCCAAAATCGTTGATTATCTTCAGGCGACGGTCGTCGCCGTCGATGCGACGAGTGGATTGGCGGTGGTGCAGGTTGAGGGACCAAAGAATCTTAGGCCCGTCGTTCTCGGGAACGTGGGCAACTTGCGGGAATACAAGCCCATTGTAATCTCCACACGCGGCTATCCGAATATTCCCGGATTACCACCGGAGATTCATCAGGAGGCTCTTGGACACCCTATCGAGCGGCGTGCCACCGTCATGCAACTCGATATTGATGATGAAGGGAAGGTTGCAGCACTAAAAGTTGCAACGCCTGGACGTCCAGGCGAAATCATCAGAGGCGATGCGGTCGTTTACTACGACGGGCGGCTGCTCGCGGTCTCGCCGGAAAATGAGGTGAAATACGCAAACTGGGGTCCAAGCACCGACCCAATACCAATAGACCAGATCCGCGCCGCGCTTGAGCGAATGAACATGACTCAGTTGATGGAAAGGAACAGCAGGTAACCAGTGGAACAATTTGATTAGGTGCATGAGGCGGAGGATTTAACTCGCTTGGATAGGACAACAGCCCTTCCTAGTCGCCGGTAATTCCGCAATCTCTGGCGGAGCATTCATTTTTGCAAATCCTGCGTTAATTTATCAATCTCTGCACCCGCGTGTACGTCAGTAGGAGCGATTCCTTTTTCGTCAGTGCTGATTTTGAAGGGCTACGAGTTTGTGATTTAATAACTATGACGAGTTGGGTGCAGTGCCAGTAGTTGGTGGTCGCGATTCGGAGATCGCTCCTACAGAATGCATACAATGTACGAAGATAAAATCCTGTTTTAATGGTTGAAGATTACTAGTACAAACCGAATTGCCTAGATCCAAAGATTAAACACCTCTGCGATGCCAAACCAGTGCATTTTTATTAGGTGTAAGAACCTTCAGCCCTGAAATGTCCGATAATTAACCTTATCGGACGTTCTAGGGCTTTTTTATGTCCGATAAGTGTAACATCTGCCTTAATAACAACGTTCAAAGTCTTACGCAGACTGATTTCATAAAAAATATGTCCGATAAGAAAACCAAATATGAACGACCTTTTACAGGATTATCAAGATTATCTCTACGATCAGGACAAGTCTGAGCACACCATAAGAGCCTATATGGCAGATCTACGGTCGTTTTCAGATTGGTTTCACCGCACTACCGGCGAATCGGTTACGCCAGACAATATCACGCCAATGGATGTGATAGACTGCCGGAATGCGATGCTAAAAGAACATAAGAAGCCTTCTACAATAAACCGTACGCTGATTAGCATCTCAAGTTTCTGTCAATGGGCACAAGACTGCAATCTAATCCCAAATAATCCGGCTGAAGGTGTGCGAAACGTCGTCGAAGAGCCACTTGGGCCACGCGCCCTAGACCGCAAAGAGCAACTCGCATTACTGCGGGCAGTTCGCAGAGCTGGGAAATTAAGGGACTTGGCGATTATTACCATGCTACTTCACACCGGGATACGTGTAAGCGAACTTTGTAATCTCAGATTGTCTGATATTTCTATTTCTAATAATAGCAATATGCTTATAGTGCGTGAAGGCAAGGGTACTAAGCGCCGCAATATCCCATTAAATCCAACAGTATCACGAGTCTTGAAAGAATACATTAAGTCGATTGAAGGCTCGCAGGGCATGGTAATAGATACTGCTGGGAACCAAAATGCACAGTTTCTGTTTTACGGCCAGAAACGCATGCCGTTGACAGATAGAGGGGTTCGATATCTGACAAAGAAATATAGCTATCTAGCAAAAATACCAAATGTATCACCTCATGTATTTCGTCATACTTGTGCGAAGAATCTTATTGATGCTGGAAATCCGATTGATAGAGTAGCGAAGATTCTGGGGCATTCTAGCATCAATACGACATCAATCTATACAATACCTACAGAGCAAGATTTGCATATTACTATGGACAGCATTTCATGGGAATAGTATTGCTGCAGTATACACATTTCGTCACGGCTTAGAATTCTAAAACACGATTTGACTTGTATACTCACATCTGTATATGATATAATTATCCAAGGATAAACTTTAAATCTTTGCGTTTGGTATTTCGTTCATTTTGAGACTCTAGAATATCCGAGGATAATTATGAAAGAATATCGACAATCAAAACATTCGTTAAAAAAGCAAGTAAGCCTACTACTTCCATTTGAGATTTATGAAGGCGCAAAAAGGGATGCCCAGAGATATGGCAGATCTATGGCGTACCATATTGTTGAAACCCTTCGGTTAACCTATGACAAGTCTATAAAGGAAGTACAAGCAGAAAGAGAGGAAGCCGCCAAGGTGAGAATCCTTCAGGAGATGGCGCAGGAAGCGCAGGCGAAAGGCAAATCGAAAGTATTCTGTGAGACTTTGGAGACGGTGTTTGCACGCTTTGCAAAAGTGAAAAAAGCGGAAGATTTTACGCCGGACTTCCAGGATGACGTAATGATGTTTGCGCACATTATGTCGGAATCAGAGGCAGAAGAGAAATAGGGGAGAGGATTTACTAGGTTGCTCAACCGACAGAGGATTTAGTCTCGCGTGCCGAGCACGACATCGAAAGCAAGGTGTTCGTCTCCTCGTAATACTTTGACTTTTACCGGCGTATTCGGGGCTAAGGATGTTACGAGCCGTATCAGATTGGTGTATGTATCAACCGGCGTGCCGTTGAAATCCACAATAATATCTCGCCGTAGAATGCCCGCGTCTTCAGCAGGACTTTTCTCAACAACGCTTGTCACCTGCACGCCTCTAGCATCAAGGTCGCCTACCGACACTCCTAGCCAACCCCTCGGTACCTCGCCATACTTTATTATGTGGCTAGCTATTGTTTGGACCGTTTTCATCGGTATAGCGAAGCTTATATCCTGCCCCGATAAAATCCTGTCAGACCGGAGAGATTGCTCCGGTGACCGGCTCTCAAGCGGAAGGGGTGCTTGGGGCGGTAGCGGCACTTGGGCAAGTGTGGCAGTGATAACACCCACTATTTGACCAGAAGTATTGGCGACAGCACCGCCACTGTTCCCCGGCTTCACAGGTGCGTTGATTTGAATTGCTTCATAGAATGGATTATCTGACAAAACCTCAAGTCCATTCACAATCCCGAACGACAGCGTAGGGCAAGCCCCAAAAGAACACCCGACAGTCACAACCCACGACCCGGCACGAAGCTGATCAGAATCGCCAAGCACCGTCTTGGTAGGATAGCCATCCTCAGCCCGGAGAACTGCAATATCGGAGTAACCGTCAAGACCCAAGAGCGTCGCGAATTGACGCTGCCCACACGCGAATTTCACCTCAATTTTGTCCGCGTTCGCGACGACGGCCCCCGTCGTCACAATGTGCCCATCTGAATCAATTAGGATGCCCGAACCGATATTCTGGTGATGTCGTACTGGAACCGACTTACCGCTGAAAGCATCCTTGAAAAATGGATCCAATTTGACTTCGCTAACCTCGCGCGTTGCGATGACTTCCACAACGGCAGGCTTCACTGCGTTTACAATCGTTTGGAACTGTTGTTCCATGGACTGCAATATGTTTTGTGCTGCAGCTACGTGAGAAGTTGTGCAGAGTAGCGCAATTCCGAAACCAAAGGCAAGTTTGATTCGCAGTTTTCTAAGTCGCATCTCCTAAGACCTCCTTGGTGTCTTTATAAACCGCCACCGCGGGGCGTAGAACTATAATTAACTGTCTGCAAGATGAAATTTTGTTGAGTGCGTTGCGGCCGCCGTTCCAAGACCTCGCCTTCAAAAAAAACTCCATTGCCAATGTCCAGCGGCACGTTGACTTGACGCACCGGCAGAGCCAGTAACTCCTGATTCTCCATCCTTTCCACACGTCGATACCCCGGATTTGAATCGGTATCAATCACAATTCTGGGGGCGGAGGACCTATAGCCATCTAAACCGCTCTGGTAAAAGTAGGCGCTAACCAATACCACGAGCAAAATAGTCGCAATCCCACTAAATGCCCATACAGGCCGCGTGCGTAGAAAATTAAGAAATTGATGCCAAGCGGGAATTCTATCAACATCAAGGTTGCCAACTCTAGACTGTACCATACGGTCAAAGTCCGATGAGGGTTCAATGCGCGGCAATTGATGTATTAAACTCACTGACTTACGAAACGTCACAAACTCGCTGCTGCACGACCCACATTCTGTAAGATGCGTTTCAAATTCCTTTATCGTCTGGTAGGCTAGTTCGTCTTCAAGGTATGCGGAAAAGTGTTCTTCCGCCATTAAGCAATTCATAGTGACTCCACGAAACTCTTCAATTTATCTTTGAGCATTAACCTTGCACGATTTATCCGCGATTTGGTTGTACCGAGCGGTAAGTCCAAAACCTCACTTATCTCTTCATAGCTTAAACCTTGTAAATCACGGAGGGAAACTGGCAATCGATACCGTTCAGGTAATTCTCCGATAGCATTTTGTACAGTGCGTTGTAACTCCTTTCGTTCTAATTCGATTTCGGGTTGGAACGCAGAATCAGCGGGAGCGGTGGCAATTAAATCTTCTCCCCCTGAGCGGCCGAGATCTTCATCGTTCTTATTTACATTATCCACAAAGAATCGACCACGTCTTCCCCGATTTCGTAGTTCATTCTTGCAGAGGTTCGATGCAATATGATACATCCACGTACTGAATTTGGCTGTACCTGCTTTATAGCGACTTGACGCCTTGAACATGCGGACAAAAGTCTCTTGCGCCAAGTCTTCAGCGGCGTCTTGATTACCGCCAATGAAGTGAGCGATGAAATTTACAAGGGCAACGCGGTGGCGGCGCACAATAAGATTAAAGGCGTGCATATCCCCCTTCCGGAAGCGCTTCATCAATTCGTCGTCCAGTTCAGGCATAATCGATCCTCCGCGGTTTTCGCCGATGTACACACTCACTGAGGAGTAAGGTTGCAATTTTTGGCGCTGAAATGGAAGGTTCTAGACGCGCGGCTGCCCAGAATCGACGGACGAGATAAGTTGTGTGAAAAGCATAGGTCGCAACGAATCGGGTAGCCAATTCCGTGCGCCTTACACTTCACGATTCATCATCCGGCGTTTTTCTCGTTTCTTTCAAGTATTCCCGGATTTGCCGCTCTGCACCGATATCCGTGGGCTTGTAGTACGTTCTTCCCTGTAAAGCGTCGGGCAAGTGCTCTTGATTCACCACATGCCCTGGGAAATCGTGCGCATATTGGTATCCTTCTCCATAGTTTAGATTGCGCATAAGTTGTGTAGGCGCGTTTCTCAAGTGCAGGGGTACCGGATATGCGGGATTTTCGCGCACATCTTTTTGAGCCGCGAGCAACGCCATGTACGCCGCATTACTTTTGCGTGCACACGCCAAATATACTGCTGCATGGGCCAAGTTCAATTGTGCTTCCGGAAGTCCGACGAATTCAACTGCTCGCGCTGCCGCGTCCGCGACCAACAATGCTTGTGGGTCCGCATTGCCCACGTCCTCTGAAGCTAGTATGACCATGCGGCGCGCGATGAAACGCGGATCCTCTCCTCCCTCTAACAATCGTGCCAACCAGTAAACAGTAGCGTCAGGATCCGAGCCGCGCACACTTTTGATGAATGCAGAAATCAAGTTGTAATGCTCATCGCCCGCCTTATCGTGGCGCAGCAACTTTTTCTGTACGGCCGTATGAACTATTTCCGCGTCCAGATGACGCCGTTGTTGGCTGTCGGGCTTACACATTTGCACCGCAAGTTCTAAGGCATTGAGGGCAAGCCGAATATCGCCATCGGCTATCCGAATCAGCACCTCCATCCCATCATCAGAGAGTTCGGCTTCATGCTCGCCAAGTCCGCGATTTCTGTCAGTGAGTGCACGATCGATTAACAGGCGAAGATGATCAACTTCCAGCGGTTGAAACACGAAAACCTGCATACGTGAGAGGAGAGGTGCATTGACTTCAAAGGAGGGATTCTCCGTCGTGGCGCCAATGAGAATGAGGGTGCCATTTTCGACGAATGAGAGTAGGAAATCCTGCTGTGCCTTGTTGAAGCGATGAATCTCATCCAGAAACAGGATAGTACGCTGAACGTTGTATCGCAGGCGTTCCTCGGCTTTGGCAATCCGTTTGCGCAATTCAGGCACGCCACTTGTACTTGCATTCAGAGGTTCAAAATACGCCGTGGTGCGTTGCGCGATGAGATGAGCCAAGGTTGTCTTTCCGCAACCCGGCGGTCCCCAGAAGATACACGAGGATACCGTATCCTCTTCAATCGCAATTCGGAGCGGACGATCTCTTCCCAATAGATCCTCCTGCCCAACGAACTCGTCAAGCGACTCAGGACGCATCCGATGCGCTAACGGAGCAATCTGTTTTCGCGCATCTTGGTAGTTCTGTTCAAAAAGAGCCATGATAACTATCTTTAGTGTTTGGTGAAATCCCCGCCATCACCGTAATTGAAGTTATTTGAGCTTTCGAGCCGCTACAAGACTAGAACCGCCTTCAAGGAGCGCCCGCTCAACTTCCTCAAATCCCGCTTCTACCAACCACACCCGGTATTCCTCTACGGTATATGCTTGACCGTCCTCATAGATATTTAAGAACACGAGATTGAAGACAGCCGTTTCCGCCGGTGAAAATCGTGAGTTGTCGATAATGTGTGCCAGGATATAAAGCGTTCCCCCAGGTTCAATGACTTCGTTGATATTTTTGAGCGCACTGCGTATTCCATCTGGCGGGAGAGTTTGTGTAAAAGCCTTTAGAACCACAAGGTCGTAACTACCAACCAATGGTTCATTCACCACATCTGCCGCCAATACACGAAGTCGATCTCTGGCGCTAGACTCATTCACGAATTGCTGCGTGATTGGCGTGACGGTCGGGAGGTCTACGATGGTCGCGCGAATGTGAGGACATGCCTCTGCTACGGCAACTGCGAGCCCACCGGAGCCGCCGCCAGCATCCAACATCCCGCGATAGGAGGAGAAATCGCGCCTTGATACAAGATCGCGCCCGGCTGCAAGCGCTCCCGGATGTAATCTACGGAAGAACTGTTCCAACTCCTCCGCCGGCATCTTTCTGTAGTCGTGCCGAGCTTGCGGCAATCCTGTCCTCACGGAATCCGCTGTCTTAAGTACCGCACCCAGCAGATGCGCCCACAGATCGATGTCGCGTCCTCCGCCGATATAGTCCGGTTTTCCCTGCACCAAGAAGTGATTTGCTTCGGGAGTGTTAGAAAACAGATCTCCCTCCACGGTTAATAGCTCTACAGCGACGAGTGCGTAGAGAAGCAGCTTAAGTTTCGACGCATTGACGCCAAGAACTTCGGCGATTCCTTCGGCGCTCATGGGGCCATCTTTGAGCGGCGTGAACAAGTCGAGTTGGCGTCCTGCTAACAGTGCTAGAGCTGGTAAGATTGCGCCGTCGTATCTCTCAATGGTATCAGGATTAGGCAAAGCATTAGACATCAGATAAAGGTAGTCTATTCTCCTAAACGGATACTTCGTGTGCCTCGGCGGCGCCTCGTGGAACACGAATATCTTCAACCAACTCCTGGATTTCAGTCGGAGGCGGTGGGGTAAAAGCCGAAACTGTGATTGACACTAAGAAGTTCAGTATCATGCCCAGCGCTCCAATTCCTTCCGGGGATACACCAAACCACCAGTACTCCGATGTATTCATCTCCGGGCGAATAAACTTAAAGAAAATGATATAACCCGCGGTAAAAGTAATTCCAAGAATCATACCGCTAATCGCACCGAACTTGTTCATCCGCTTTGAGAAAATACCCATGACGATGGCTGGGAAAAAAGACGCCGCCGCCAAGCCAAACGCGAAAGCGACGACTTGGCCCACAAATCCGGGCGGATTGATGCCAAAATAACCTGCAATACAAACCGCCACGCCCGCAGCAATCCGTGCGGCGATTAACTCCCCTTTCTCGCTAATTTCCGGGCGTACCTCCCGCTTGAGCAGGTCATGCGCAATCGACGTGGAAATGACAAGTAGCAATCCCGCAGCGGTGGAGAGCGCCGCTGCCAACCCGCCCGCCGCCACCAAACCCACAATCCAGTTGGGCAATTTGGCAATTTCCGGGTTTGCAAGCACCATAATGTCGCGGTCTACGTAGAGTTCGTTCTTTGTCTTTGGATTGGCATTCGTAACGACGCGTTCGCCGGAAGCACCCCTGCCGCTACCAAAAGTAGGTTTCTTTCCGTCAATTGCCGAACCTGCCACATATTGCACCTTTCCATCCGAATTCTTATCCACCCATGCCAACAAGCCGGTCTCTTCCCAGTTCTTAAACCAATCCGGCACCTCTTGATAGCTCTTCTCCGAAACCGTTGTCAATAAATTCGTTCTCGCGAACGCAGCTACGGCGGGAGCCGTCGTGTAGAGGAGGGCAATGAAAAACAGTGCCCATCCCGCAGAACTGCGCGCAGCAGCAACTCTGGGTACCGTATAGAAGCGTACAATGACATGCGGCAGTCCTGCCGTGCCGACCATGAGCGCTGCCGTGATGCAGAACACATCTATCGTCCCCTTGCTCCCGTCGGTGTACAGATGGAATCCTAGGTCGCGACTTAAGCCGTTCAATCTATCAAGTAGAAATTCTCCCGATCCGTCAGCCAGTGTCGCACCAAAACCCAGTTGGGGGATGATGTTTCCCGTCATCAACAGGGAGATAAAGATCGCTGGTACGAGATAGGCGAAGATTAGCACACAGTATTGCGCGACCTGTGTATAGGTGATGCCCTTCATCCCTCCTAACACGGCGTAAAAGAACACGATGCCCATGCCAATCAGAACGCCCGACGTGATTTCAACGTTGAGGAATCGTGAGAACACAATGCCTACGCCGCGCATTTGCCCCGCAACGTAGGTAAAAGACACAAAAATTGCGCAGACGACGGCGACAACTCGCGCGGCTCTTGAATAATATCTATCTCCCACAAAGTCCGGCACGGTATATTTGCCAAACTTTCGCAGGTACGGCGCCAGCAGCAAGGCTAGTAACACGTAACCACCAGTCCAGCCCATGAGATAAACGGAACCGTCGCGTCCCATGAACGAGATAAGCCCTGCCATGGAGATAAACGATGCGGCGCTCATCCAGTCTGCGGCTGTCGCCATGCCGTTTACTACCGGACGCACACTGCCACCCGCAACGTAGAACTCCCCCGTTGAGCCTGCCCTCGATCGAATCGCTACGCCGATGTAGAGCGCGAAGGATAATCCAACCATTACGAATGTCCAGGCTTGTACGGTCATAATCAACTCGTCTCCTCTTCGTCTACGTTGTGTTTCTTATCCAGACGATTCATCAACTTGACATAGATGAAAATCAGGACGACAAAGATGTAAATTGATCCCTGTTGCGCAAACCAGAAACCAAGCCGAAACCCGCCAATCTTGATTTTGTCGAGATAGTCAACAAACAGTATTGCACAGCCATAGGACACGATAAACCATACAGCCAACAGACCTGCCAGATAATGGAGGTTCTTCCGCCAATACGCCTGTTTTTTGTCATTTTCGTGTTCTGCCACAGTGTACCTCCGAATTATGAGTGCCTCCGTCGAGATTTTAGGAATAGTCGGCGATATTCTATCACGGGCAGTTACGCCGATCAACAGAAAAAAGAGGAGCCTAAGCGTTGGGAACAAGGTTCTCTCGTCAATCGTCCAATGGATATTCAGACAGTTTCGGGGGGCGCCCGTACCACTCTCTGCCAAGTAGGGATTGTTGACAGACCAAGTGATTAAGAGTTACAATAAGAAACCCTACGTTGATGAATCATCATATGGGGTTTTGACCATTTAGCTACGTAAGTCTTAACGAAAGTGAAAACAGATTCCCTGGAATCACCTCAATAGACCTAATGCGCATCGTTGGGCCCAAACCTCAAATTACAGTTCTTCCGACAATAAAATCGTCACGTCCGCCTGACGCCTATTTAAATCTGCTCACGCAAGATGAGCAGGAATTTCGGGAGTATGTCCAGCAGGTTGAGTCACAGCCAGCGTTTCGGCGGCTCGTAGAATCGGGCAATGTGCGGAAAACAAACTTCAAAGGACGCGTTCCCCGGCATCTCTACGAAGAATTCCAAGACCAGCAGTTTGTGGAATTCATGAACGAGTTTGAGATTGAAGCGCGCGCTGACTGGCAAACCGACTTTTTCCGAGAAGATGCCCGCCGCCATGTCAGGGAACTCGCCGCCAAATATCGCGTTCCGCGAGGCAAACTCATTCATGCCCTCGACTACTGCCGCTATCTCAAGCGCGCTTGGGCGGGCAATGAGGACACCCAAGAAAACTACATGCGGCTTGATGCCCCCGATTTTCGCGAACCGCCGACATCACAGGACTTTCTCAATTCAGAAAAGCCTTACGAAGCGCTCGCCGAGTTAATGGAGGAGTATGAAATCACTCAATCGGAGTTCGTCCAATATTTCATGGGCAACAATGCTGAGCCGGAGTGGATTACGGATGCGTTGGGAATACCCCAGAGCGCGGTTAAGGAGATTGCCGATCTCGTTGATAGCGTCCAGATTGCCAGTTGCATGCAGGTAACCGTTGTTGATACACCGAGCAAGACCCCAGCAACGCATGAGGCGGGAGCTATTGCGACAATTCAGCGTTTCGACAATCCGCCTCGCGCCGAGATTCACGTAGCGTCGGGGATTGAGTACAATTCTCGTTACCAGCTTGAATCCGTCGATCCGGGGGCAAATGAAGATGGCGCACGCTTAGCTGATCTCTTACGCCTTATCAACCAGCGAAAAAGCTTGACGTTTCGCGTGCTGATGTTCCTTTACGAATATCAGTACCGTTATTTCGTAAGCGGAGACGCACTTTACCTTAAGCCGCTAACACAGGCGGAGGTCTCCAAAGAGCTGGGCGAACAGGAATCCACTGTGAGTCGCATCCTTCGGAACAAGAACGTTGACACCCCTAACGGCAGCTTTCCACTCAAGTTCTTCTGCCAAAGTAAAGGGGATGTCCTGCGGCGCTTAATTGCAGTTCGGGAGCATCAAGAACTGGTATCAGGCGCGCGAAAAAAGCCTTACAACGATGCGGAACTCTCCGAGATCCTTGAGCGCGAATACGATACCAAGATTGCCCGCCGTACCGTTACCTATTATCGGAACAAATTTCAGGAAACCCCGAAATTTTATGTGCGCCAACGCGGAACGAATCAGGAGAGCTAAAGTTCAAACGCGAAACGGAGAAGAAGCGATCATCCAAGGACAATAATACATTCCATCCGAAGTTCCACACGCAATCTTCCACGCCTAACCAACTTTGATCTTACGCGCGAAATACCTCTTGCCAAATAGTCGCCAACTTATCGAAAACGGCGCAGTTGCCATCCGTGGTTCACAGATTGTGGACATCGGCACGTACGAAGCATTAAGACGAGGGAATAACTCTGAGGTGCGAGATCTGGGTGAAGCGGTTATCATGCCGGGGTTGGTGAACGCGCACACACACCTTGAGCTGACACACCATCAAGACTTAATCCAACGAACTTCACGATTTACAGATTGGCTTTTACAGCTCATCCAGAATCATAAGTCTGACATCGACTGGGTAGATTCCGCGGTTAAAGATGGGATTGCATTGAGTTTGGCGGGAGGCGCGACTACGGTTGGCGATATTTATGGGTTTGGTAAGTCGGCTCAAGTCCACAGTGATTCACCAATCCGCGCTGTCGTTTTCTTCGAGACAACGGGGTTTTCACCTGAACGAACACTGGTTGGCGTCAACCGCATTAACGAACACCTTGCATCCTCACCCCGCCCTGACGCGCTGTTTCAGCCCGCCGTTTCGCCACACGCCCCATACTCAACTTCTGCGACGCTCTATCGCCACTGCTTTGGTCTTGCTCAATCTCGGGACCTACCGTTGTGCACCCATCTGGCGGAAACAAGGGAGGAAATTGAGTTCCTGGCATCTGGCACGGGGGCGTTTGCCGATTTGTTGAACACGTTTGGCATTTCCATGAGAGACTGGACTCCTCCCGGATGCTCTCCTGTTCAGCACCTTAAGGATATTGACATATTGGAGTATCGTCCGCTGCTCGCACACTGTAACTACCTCACCGACACCGACATTGAAATCCTTGCCGCGAGTAAGGCATCAATCGCATTCTGCCCTCGCGCCCACCACTACTTTCATCACAGCTCGCACCCCATTCCCCGTCTCATCAGAGCTGGCGTCAGCGTTGCGATTGGAACAGACAGCTTAGCCAGCAACTGGTCACTCAGTATGCTCGACGAATTAAAGTACCTCGCGAAAACACAGGATGACCTTTCGCCGCAGACAATTATCGACCTTGTAACCATCAACGGTGCAAGGGCGCTATCGCTCAACCGCCTGGGGAAATTAGAAAAAGGCTGGCACGCGGACGTAATTGGGATCGCAATACCAAATGACGGGCGGCCTGTGATTGAACAGATTCTAGATGAATCAACACGGAATATCTTGACAATTGTTGCTGGAAAAGTCTGTTTTGACCAAATGTCACGGAGGGACAATTGAAGAAACCGAGTTTTCAAGAAAAAACTCGGTTTCTTCTTTTTTGGTCACACAGATATCGTCGCCAGGTGGACGTTCACGCTCACGTAATCTATACTCCCGGTGCCTCTATGCACCACGAGTCACGTCTTAGGCCTCTTTTTTTAAGAGCCTGTTTGAATAATGGGTGGCAATTTGAGGATGGGCATTTTCATGTTTTTGTTGTCGCCTGCCTTAGACCTGTTAAGATCCCATCTTCGATTTGACGATCGTCGATCGCACCCTACAAGTGCACAAAGTCGAGTTTATGTGGCCTGAAGGAGATGAGTAATTCATACAACGCCAAAACAGAATAAATTTGACTCTCTAGGTCATATATATTATAATTAAATCTGACCAGATTAGTCATGATTTTAATGAAGGGGTAACGATGCGTCTATCCGCTCGATTGAAATATGCAGTCCTAGCGATGCTAGAGCTGGCATTGCAGTATCCTCAACAGTTCGTCTCAGTGGCAGAGCTTTCGGAGAAACACGGCATTTCACGCCCTTTCCTTGAGAAATTGCTCCTTCAACTCAAACAGTCAGGCTTGACTAAGAGTCGTCGCGGTCCCGATGGTGGATACAGCCTTGGCCTCCCTCCAAATGAGATTCGCATCGGTGACATCTTCGAAGTAATCGAGGGACCCGTGAATTTTACGGAGAGTTTTGACGCCTCCTCGCAATGTGATGCAACCAATCGGTGCATGGAAACCTTGCTACTGGAAATCGAGAGCGGAATCTGTAGCGTCTTGAACTCAAAGACGCTGCAAGAACTATGTTGCCAAGCGCGGAAGTTCAAGCAGCTTGCTCAACCTGTGCACTCAATTCCTTATTCAATCTGAGCCGATATGGAACTTGCCAAAGACATCATAGATTTGATTGGAAATACTCCTCTGGTTCATCTCAGCCGTCTGCGCGGGAAGAGTGACGCAACGATTTTGGCAAAACTGGAATCCTACAACCCAGGCGGCAGTATTAAGGACCGAATTGCGCATGCAATGATTGCCGATGCAGAGGCGCGCGGGGCTCTCAAAAAGGGGGACACAATTGTCGAACCGACTGCCGGCAATACAGGACTTGGAATCTCGGCGGTCGGCATTGCAAGCGACTATCCTGTGATTTTGACCATGCCAGAGAACGTAAGCCAGGAGAAATTTACGCTCTTGTCCGCTTTTGGTGCCAAGATTATCTTGACACCTGAGAATGCGGGGATGGCTGGCGCGATTTGGGAAGCGGAGGAGATTGTACGGCAGAATTCACACCACTTCATGCCCAATCAATTCAAGAACCCGGCAAACCCGGAAATTCATAGACAGACTACGGCGCGCGAGATTATAGAGACCTTGGACCGTCCGGTGGATTTTTTCGTTACGGGCGTCGGTACAGGCGGCACGTTGACAGGAGTTGGCGAAGTTCTCAAATCGCACTATCCCGATGTGCAGGTCGTTGCTGTCGAACCATACGTTTCACCAGTTATCTCGGGGGGTGAACCAGGCCCAACTCGAATCGACGGTATCGGTGCAGGGATAATTCCAGAGATTTTGAACGTAGACATTATCGATCAAGTACTCACCGTGCCCGATGAAGAGGCATATTGGATGATGAAACACATTTCCAAAACCGAAGGGTTACTCGTCGGGATGTCATCAGGGGCAAACGTCCATGCCGCACTGAGAGTCGCTAAAGACCTTGGTGAAGACAAAACAGTCGTCACAATCTTACCCGATACCGGAGAGCGGTATTTTAGCTTGAGTCAATATTTCGAACCCAAAACCGATATCATGAGTTTATTGCCATGAGCGCTCATTCTCAATACTGGAACTAACTTTCTTGCAAGAAGAGGCTTCTAGCTCTGTATGAACTTAGAGCCTGTTTGAAAAAGAAAAACGTTGTCTAATCGGTTGATGTTTACGTTTACTCATTGGAGCAGTTAATTCTGAACCAATGAAAGGAGTAAACATGAACCGCAAGAGTTATCCCAGTGATTTGACCGATGCACAGTGGGAGAAACTGTCATCGTTTCTGCCAACACCTCAACCCTTAGGCAGACCTCTGAAGTGGGAGATGCGTTTAATCATCAACGCTATCTTTTATGTTGTCAAGTCCGGTTGCCAGTGGCGAATGCTACCCCATGATATGCCACCGTGGCAAACCGTCTATTACCATTTCAGAAAGTGGAAATCCGACGATACATGGCTCTTGATTCATCAGGCACTTCACGAACAAACACGTCGTGATGGTGGCAAGGAACCATCACCGACAGCAGCTATCATCGACAGCCAATCCGTTAAGACGACGGAATTAGCGGCGACTAGAGGATTTGATGGTCACAAGAGAGTCAAAGGACGCAAACGACATCTAGTAACTGATACGATAGGTATTCCATTGATGGTCAAAGTCACTGACGCCAATGTCAGTGACAATCAGATAGCTATTGAGTTACTCACAGAAGTGTTTAGCTGGTACATAACAATTCAGTTGGTGTGTGCCGATGCCGCCTATCGCGGAGAATTGGAAGACTGGTTATATCTTGCTCATCAGTGTCAACTGGAGATTGCACCTACGCTAGGGAAGCAGGGATTTGAAGTTGTCCCGTTACGATGGATTGTTGAGCGCACATTTTCTTGGCTTGGTTGGTTTCGCCGATTGACTTTGGATTATGAACGCTATCCTAAGACTGCTGAGACTATGGTGTACATCGCTTCCATTTACTTGATGCGAAACCGAATCAAATGACTTTTCAAACAGGCTCTTAATGCCAAACCGCAAGAAGAAGGGCGGGTATTTTCTGTGACTGAACCCATTCAATCTCGAACTTCCATTACTGAAGATCTCTGTTATCAGGTCAATTCGATTGAAGATCCTAAGGAGATTCTCTTTAGTTTATTCAAGCGTTTCGAAGAGCGTGCCGCAATTGTGACAAGCGGACAGTTGTCCGGTATGGTACTAATTCATCTGGCGCATGAGAACAACCTCCCGTTTCGAGTTTGTACCCTTGATACCCTGCGTTTATTTCCCGAGACGTACGACTTCTTTGAACAAGTGGAGGCACGTTACAACATCCACATTGAACAAATCACACCTGATCCGGAGGAAGTCGATCAGATGGTGTCAAAACATGGCGAGCACCTGTTTTTTGACAGCAAAGATAAACAGAACTACTGTTGTGAGATAAGAAAAGTCAGACCAATGCAACGGCTGCTAGACACCCTTGATGTCTGGTTTACAGGGCTGCGACGAGACCAGTCTGAACATAGAGGACATATATTAAAATCAGAACTCATTAATCATGACGGCCGCTCCGTTCTGAAGGTCAACCCGTTAGCACACTGGAGCGAGGAACAGGTGTGGCAGTTTATAAGTCAAAACGATGTACCGGTGAATCCGTTACTCAAACCCGATAAGCATGGGGCTTATTTTGAATCGCTCGGTTGCGTTATCTGTACAACGCGGATATTGCCGGGTGAACCTAAGAGAGCAGGACGATGGCGCTGGCAAAACGCGGCGTCATCCGAAAACGACAAAGAGTGTGGTTTACACTTTGCGATATAACACATCAATCTACAAGGAAGGGGTTTTATTTCATGGCTGTTACAGTACGCATTCCAACTCCACTCAGGAAACTCACAAACGATCAACCCGAAGTTGAGACTGACGGATCTGACATTGAGAGCGTTATCGAAAATCTTGAAGCCAACCATTCGGGGATCAAAGAACGAATCTGCGACGAAGCTGGAAATATCCGCCGTTTCGTTAACATTTATCTCAACGATGAAGATATTCGATTCTTGAATGGAAAGACAACCGCGGTCAAAGATGGTGATGAAGTCTCAATAATCCCCGCAATCGCAGGCGGTGCTAGTATCTACTATGTCATCTGAGGTAATGAGGATTCCCGGTCTAAGATGAAGGCATGCTCGTCGGGTCTTGGCACTCTTTATACCCAACTCTCGGCGTGCCTTATGACCTTGTATCTAGTATGGAGGCATTGATGTGCTAGAGTTGCGGAGCGACACCAGAGATCAAATCTACACCCATGCAATGGAGGAATTTCCGTATGAGTGCTGCGGCGCGATATTGACCTATGGAGTTCAGGAGTTCGTCAGGCGATGCCAAAACATTCAGAATGAGCGCCATGCGGAAGACCCCGCGACATACCCTCGCGACGCTCGCACCGCATACTTGATGGACCCGAATGACGTTATCAGAGTGCATAAGGAAGTTGACACCGCAGACAGGAAGATTAAGGCGTTTTACCATTCACATCCAGATGAAGATGCTTACTTCTCCGAGAAAGATAAAGCCGACGCGACGCAGCCTTGGGGAACACCGAACTATCCGGATGCAACCTACGTCGTAATCTCGCTCTATGATCGACAAATAAACGTCGCGCGAGCGTATTCTTGGGATGACGCCACAGAAGATTTTGTTGAAGTTCCGATTAGCATCGCGGTTAACGCTTAATACACAACGTTCATACTTCGACATCGTGGCAAACGTCGCCGAGATGAAGTAGAACCCAGACTCTCGCAACGGGGGCTGGGCAATACTCTTCCGGGGTCCCCGTTGTGAACCAGCGAACCACACGCTCCATGCCGTTGCTCCCGGCGCATTAATTCCTTCTTGCCACAGCTCTTTTTGGTTTTCCCTTTCTGCGCAATGATGTATTAGTCAACGAGATGGTTTACACACCACACTGCTCCCGCGGACTGACAACATCATCAGTCAAGGCTTGGATATGGCAATCCAAGCCGATCTGTGATCATTAAACCGCAGATTTCCCCTCTTGCGGGAAACAGCTTTGAGTGTCTCACATCTGCCTGACCATAACACTTTCTGCGCATTAGGCGATCGTTTCCTTTTTTCCACTCGAGCTTAACAACATCTAGATTAACTTCCCCACGAACTTCCTTGAAGAGGCGACAAACATGGCTTTCCTAAGAGTAAAGTTGAGTTTCCCTCCTAGTCAGATCACTGAACCTGTGATCTATAACATCGGGAGGCAGTACAACATAGTAACAAACATCCGGCGGGCCAATGTGACCGCCGAAGCGGGTTGGGTTGTATTGGAAATTACGGGTGAAGCCGATGAGCTTGAGCGGGCAGTCGATCACCTCAGGAACATCAAAGTTGAAGTTGAACCTGTTGAGGGAGATGTGGTTCAGTAGCATCGGTGAAGCACCGCTGGCGAGGTATAGTTATTCGTGCTAGCTCAAGACAATGCTAAAAAATGACAAACGGACCATCTTCGGTTGGTGCATGTACGACTGGGCAAACTCTGCCTACGTCACCACTGTGGTCGCAGGTCTTTTACAAAGCTACTTCGCGAGAGTAATCGTAGGGGCAGATGGAATTCAAATCGGCAATAGCACGGTCAGTGCAACCTCTCTTTGGGGTTATATGATTGGCTTTGCCGCGTTTCTTTCATTTTTGTTTGCCCCTATACTCGGCGCAATTTCCGACTTCTCGTCGGCGAAAAAGAAATTCCTCCTATCCTTTGCCTATACGGGCAGTTTGTTTGCCATATTTCTGTATTTCTGCCAATCTGGAGATGTGTGGCAAACGGTAATCATCTTTGTCATTACTCAAGTCGGATATGTAGGCGCAAATGTTTTCTACGATGCGTTTCTACCTCAGATTGCCTCCGAGAACAAACTTGATAGGGTTTCAGCGAAGGGGTTCTCGTTTGGTTACATCGGTGGGGGATTGCAATTTGCAATCGCTCTAGGCTTGGTGGCTGGTCACAGGATTATCGGAATCGACCAGGCACTCGCCGCTCGCATCGGGATATCAATGGCAGGGCTGTGGTGGGGTGGATTTACACTCTTTACTTTGAAATTACTGAAGGAGGATGAGGTTAGAAAGGAGATTCCGGAAAAGCACCAATCCAAACCTCTAATACTAGCGTACATCGCCATCGGAGTGGAACGTACGCTCAAAACGGCCAGGAAGGTCCGACGGTTCAAGCATCTTTTGCTTTTCTTGATTGCGTTTATGGTTTATAACGATGGTATTCAGACTGTAATTAGCATGGCATCAATTTACGGAACAGAAGAACTGAAGCTATCTGTGACCGTGTTAATGACAACCTTGTTAGTCATCCAGATCATTGCAGCGGTTGGTGCGCCTTTATTTGGTTGGCTTGGGGATAAAATTGGAACGAAGCGTGCCGTGATGCTATCGTTAGCCCTTTGGAGCGGCGTTGTCACCTACGCCTATTTTCTGCATTCAGCGACGGAATTTTTCGTGTTGGGCGTGATTGTCGGCGTTGTTCTCGGCGGTTCACAGGCACTGAGCCGCTCTCTGTACGGCTCGATGGTACCCGAGGAAGCTAGCGCGGAGTTTTACGGTTTCTACTCTGTATTTAGTAAATTTTCCGCGATTTGGGGGCCGATTGCATTTGCTGTCATTCGACAGGTGACAGGAACTGCCCGGATTTCCATCATTTCCCTGATGCTCTTTTTTATCGTTGGCCTCATTCTATTGAGTTTCGTGAACGAAGAAAAAGCGCGGCAAGCTAAATTCATGGGGGCATTCTAAATAGCAGCGGGGCCGCCAAATCTAGGTCAACCCCTCATTGACATCCCGCGGTACAACGCGCTTCCGTGTATTGTAATCTGGAGCCAATTCATGGTACAGCAAGCGCGTTAATTCACGGTCGGTGGATAGCAGCAGACGACTTCCATCGGGGTATCAGCCGTGTTGACGATGTCGTACGCCGAGAGGCAGGCAGGAATAAAGACTGATTTTCCACGCTTAATCGGGATATCATCAAACGTACCACTTAGTTTTCCCTGACCTTGTAAAGTTACAAGGCAGTGAAACCCTCTCCCCGCGGGCATGTTCAGATTCGAGTCGATAACTAGACGTGATGACTGAAAAAATGGTGTTGCTTCGTCAGGAAGCAACCGTTCTTCGCGGCTACCGCCTTCCTCTCGAACCGTAACCGGTGTCCGCTTGATATAGCCGTTTAATTCGTCCATCTCAAGTTTGCTAAAATCAGCCGCTTTAAGCGCCAGATCCCATCCTAGACCCAGCGTCCCATCCTCACTGTCATAGGGGAATCCCTCCCATTCAGCCAGAATACTCCAGTCGGTTGGCTCTTGCGGTTCAAGCACGCACAGGCCGCCACCAAGTGAGTGGATAACGCCGGGCGGTACGTAAATCACCTCGCCAACTGTTGGCTCTATAAGGTACATCAAACCACGTAATGATTCAATGTCCTGCGCGTACATCAACTCCCCAAACTCCGTACTTGAAAGGGATTCCTTACAACCAATCCAAGCCTTCGCTCCGGGTCTTGTCCCAATGATAATCCATGCCTCAGTTTTGCCGAACGGAGAATTGAGGTGTTTCTGGGCAAACTCTGGAGCGGGGTGCCAGTGAATAGGAATGTGTGAGTTGTCACCCACATCAAAGATTTTGAGAAGTACCCCTAAATTTGGACCGAATTTATTGGCATGGTGCTCGCCGAGCGTCTCGTTCGGAAATGTCTCCAATAGGTGCTTGAGCAAAACCATTTCGCCGCTTGGGAGTTGGATGCGGCTAAGCCCTTTCTCCGGTGGATTATCGCGACCTGGTGTGATGGCACGATTTGTTGAAAACATCCACTCCTCGGATCGATAATCATCTTTAGGGTCAGGCTCTTCCATGAATTCTGCTCGTAGCTTTCCGCCGCCGTAAAAGTGTAAAAACGTATTTGGTGCAAGATCGATAGGAGCGTCTAAAAGTGACTTGAATTCATCTTTCGAGGCCATTGATAGAATATTCCTTCATACAGTAAAAGTTGGTAGTGCTTTCACGGTCAAGCAGTTCTGGCTAATCAACGAGCAGTTTAGCTTTCTTTCGAAAATATAGCGGTCACGCACGCCGATTTGTTCAGCGTTTCAGTATGAATGATGGGAACGTACGACACATTTCTCATGATTCATTTCTACAGAAATACCAAGGGGAATCGCCTGTTGAAGCAGCCATGGCTCACCTGTCCGGCGTTACCTAATCGCCGCCAACTTGTGCATTTATCCTCTGGAACGAAACGCCCATCTCAACACAGTAATGCATGCATCTAAAAGTGTGCGCCACGCCCCGACCAATGCAGTATTATCGCTACTCTTCAGTTTTCCTTCGGAACCTCGTCGCGTGCAAACAGTGCCTCAACAAATTCTTTTGCATCGAAGTCGTGTAAATCGTCCAGTTTCTCACCGATGCCAATCAACTTCACGGGAGCACCGATTTCTCCCTTCACCGCGATAACAATGCCACCCTTCGCCGTCCCATCTAATTTCGTGACAACAACACCAGTCACCGGCACAGCCTCATTAAAAACCTTCGCCTGCATGATGGCATTTTGCCCCGCCGTCCCATCAATCACGAGCAACACCTCATGTGGCGCCCCCGGAAGGTCACGTGCCATTACTCGTCCAATCTTTGATAATTCATCCATCAACGGTCTTTTTGTATGAAGCCGCCCGGCAGTGTCAGCAATCAAGACATCTACGCCACGAGATTTGGCAGCCTGAGCCGCATCAAAGATAACTGACGCCGGATCCGATCCTTCACTTCCACGAACGAAGTCAACGCCAGCGCGGTCAGACCAGATTGAAAGTTGATCTGCGGCTGCCGCACGGAATGTGTCGCCGGCTGCAATCAGGACACGCTTTCCATCCGACTTAAAGCGATGCGCGAGCTTGCCAATTGTGGTGGTTTTGCCCGCGCCATTCACGCCAAGCACAAGAATCGTGTATGGAGACGCTACATCTATATCTATCGGCTTATCGTCTCCAAGGATATTGAGAATCTCTTGTTTAATAATATCTCCCAACCCCGCTGAATCACTCAGGCCTCGAGATTTCACCCTCTCACGAACATTATCCATCAGGGATAGCGTCGTATCAATACCGACATCGGCCTGAATCAATACTTCTTCAATCTCCTCCAGCAGTTCTTCATCAATCTTTCTGCCAACGCGAAGCAAGGTCTCAATTTGCCCCATGAGATTGTTTCGCGTTTTCGACAAACCAGCTTTGAGGCGACTCAACCAACCTGATTTTCCTGCTGATTCATCTCCTGAGGCGAGAGACTGTGTATCGGGCGGCTCAACGGGACTTTGAACTGTTTCGGATCCAACGGTAGAATTTGCGTTATCTAGTGATTCTTCTTTAAGGGATTGTTGCGCCTCATCATCCCTTGTTCGTTTGAAAAAACCCTTCAGCATGCATGTTCCCTTCAGTGTTGCATTGAACTATCAATTGGTCCAAGTTGACAGCGACAACAACTCATCCGACAACAACAGTTGCCTTAGCTCTGATTTCTATTCGGGATGTTGTTGCAGCAACTGCACGAGATTGTGATAATCATCAACGGTAAATCATTCAATCACTTCAATCTCTAGCTGATTCAACGTCCGCAGAACACCTTCGCCATACTCCAGCATGGAGTCGGATTCCAGTGTGCTGCCCGCCAGTTGGATGTGATTGGCATCGGCTTGGAGCTGCCCAAGTGTGGGCTCCATTGCTATCCACTCTCCCACGTAGACCTCAGGCCAGAAATGATAATAGAATGCATCTCGCTGAAACACCATTCCCGCGCAGATGCGCGCCGGGATGCCTGCCGAGCGTGCCAGTGCGATAAAAAGTACAGTGTGTTCTGTGCAATCCCCTTCCAAGGATTCGAGAGTTTGCAGTGAGGAGCCGAAACCCGTTTGCAGATTTTTGTCGGAAACGCTCTCGTGAACCCACTGACACAGTTTCGCCGCCGCTTTCCACGAGTTGGTTTCTCCGTCTAAGACTTCAGTCGCTTTCGCTTGAATTGCAGGGTGGTCCGCTTGAATGTAGACACTCGGTTCAAGAAACTGGGCAAGTTCAATCTGCAATTCTTCTAAAGGGAGCGGCAACGACGGTGCATTCGAGGGATTAACCCGTGAAATATTGATTTCCAAAACTCCGATACTAGGATTATCCTCCGCACTAATTATACTTTGTCGATGGTCCGCCATCACAGCATCCTTCAAAATCCCTTTTCCCAATCGCAGTGCGGCTTTCAGATGCGGCGAATTGGTTATCGGCTGTTTTCCTTGGAGGTAAATCTTGGTGTTCAAAATCACATCGACTTGCCCCGCTTCTCCAAGTGCAGTCTGCATATCGGTCTTTGTCAACACCAAGGGAAAACCCATCAGTGCAATTTCCGTCCGGTACGTCCTACCTTCCGAACTAATCCATGCTTCAGTCATTAGACCTCCCATAATGTCCATTGTATATTCGACCACATAAACAGGTATGCCATTTCCCTCGTAATCAATCTGGTCTTCACGAATGACTTTGACCCTAGTGTCCACAGCTTGGAGGAGATCGAGGTTGAAAACCTGCAGTTGATACTCATCGCCAACTGACATCCCCTCCTTGAGCAGGAGATAAGGGATTGTCTGCTCGAAAATCGCGTTAGATGGAATCGATTTCTGGGAATGTGATGTTTTTCCTGCAAGCGTCGTTTCAATGTAGGCCGTCCTCTCCTCAACACGCCCTTCAACTCGCTTCTCGGCACCAGTTTCATTCGAGGTCAAAACAAAGTAGCGGGGGACAAGATCCAGCCCTACGTATGAAATTCGGGTGTTCTCAACGCGCAATGCCCAGTCTCCCCGTTTCACTTCTATGACCATGTCAATGCGTGTTCGTAAAACATCCTCGCCTTTGTAAACCGCATTATCCATATAAATGTGCGCGTAACCAGCTTTTGTGCCCATGAGTTCTAAATTCAGCCAATCATCTTGGGGTAAGCGGAACATTCTCTCTACCTCTGCTGGATCTATGTATACTGCGTGTCCTAACGATGTGCCCGTCAATATGGTAAGGAGACATATGACAATAAATTCAGGATGTTTCATGGGCCAGATTCCTTAGCATCCGGGCAACCAATAGGAATGTTTATCCGTCTCTTCTCCACTTACTTCGGCTACTTTGCCCGTGAACAAGATTGATGATACTTGCTCTACGTGAGGCAGGTCAAATCGGCTGCGTGTTGCGTGTATGAATTCTCATCAATCGCATCTGTTACGCAGTCACTCAACTCTACCGTTGAATTGATTCATCGCTGTCTGAATCCCGTCCTCTACTAGCATTTCGACCGCGTTCGCAGCCCTCTGAACAACTTGGTCTATCCGAACCTGATCGAGTTCATCAAACTCATTCAGCACATAATCAATTTGACTATAGGTTGGAGTACCAATGCCTATTCGCAAGCGAGGGAATTCTTCCGTGTTAAGACAACGAATAATGGACTTCATGCCATTGTGTCCGCCATCGCTACCTTTCTTCCGCAACCGCAGCACACCAATCTCTAGGTTAAGATCATCGTAGACAACGCACAAATCGGAGAGCGACAGGTCGAATCTGTTAACCAATGCGACGACTACCTCGCCGCTGTTGTTCATATAGGCTGTTGGTTTAGCGTATATTGGTCCTCGCTCGTCCCACTTCGTCGTGCCTGCAAGTGCCCCGCACATTCCCCTTAATTTCGCAATACCACATCTCCGCAAGAGTTCGTCAATGACCCAAAATCCCACATTGTGCTTTGTCGTCTCATATCGTCTGCCCGGGTTCCCGAGCCCAACAATCAGTTTGCTCGGTCTAAGTGCATCAATTCTGTTTTTTATCCAAAACATGTTTTGATGAGCTTTGAGGATGCAACGACCCAGCCGTGCGAGGAAAGGATTTCATTGCTCACTTCGCACTGATATCCGATTGCTCCTGCTCCTCTTCGTGGGTTATCGCTAGAGACAAGGGTTTTGAAATGTCAACGTGCCCTGCAATCGTATCAACCTCTTGCCCCTCAATGAGTATTTGCACATTCTGTATGTCTCCGCCAAAATTCGTTCGAACTGTTTCTAGAATCGCCTGAACAGTCAATAATTCTGCGGCGGTGCCTCCGATGTGTGCCGCGCTTAAGGTACCTGAGAAATCCAAGTAAGCGGTAGACAGTTTGTCGAGATACACCTCGTACAGAAGCGTTCCTCTGGGGACAGCACTCATTAAGGTAGGTGGAGTCTCTTCAAGGAGTGCATTGATAATTTGCCTAAAACGCTCAATCTCGTCGTTAGATAGAGGCAACTCCTGTTCAATGCCAACGAGTTTAAGCGATTCCGGTTGAAAAAAAAAGAGTTTGATTTTTTGGAGAGGTGGGGAGGTGCTCGGAGAACTTGCGGCAGTTGGTAGCGGTGGACGAGGAGGCAGCACTTCCGCACGGTCAAAAAAGATAAATGCAAAGGATAGTGCAAGAACAGCAACAACAACCGCGCCGAGAAGCAATTTGAATTTTAACCGTCCTCGTTTAGAATTATTCGCCATTGCTGGAATTCTGTCCGGTTTTGAGCGTGATCCTATATTCCAAAATTGCTGCCCCAATGCTACGCGCTATGGCTTCTTGGCTGCCGAAGTCCGAAAGCTTTTCTTGATTAGCTTTGTTCGATAAGTAACCAAGTTCAATCAGAAGAGCGGGCATATAAACCTCGGACAAAGTTGCCAGCGGAACCTCGCTTAATGGGGTTAGGTTTCCAGTGGAAGTTTTCAATTGCTCCTGAAGAATGGATGCGAACCCCCGGCTCTGATCTAGAAAATCCTCTTGGGAAAGTGTCGTAATCCCCCTGCTATGGAGTACATTGTTGGTGGAAGAGGTAGAATCGTCCGACTGACGGTGCCACATTGAACTATTGACGTACAAATGAATCCCCTCTGCTTCAGCTGCATAAGATGCATTGCAGTGCAGGCTCAAGAAAAGTTGCCCTCCGCTTTGATTCGCAATTTGTACACGTTCTAGCGGACGTCTCTCATAATCGCCGTCTCGTGTAAGCACAACCTGGATTCTATTCTGTTGACAAAAGGTTTCGACATGCTTGGCCACAGCTAGTGAAATTTCCTTTTCAAGTACACCGTCACTTCCTTGACAACCGGTATCCGTTCCTCCATGCCCCGGGTTAACGACAACAAGAAAGCCTTCTTGCGACCCTGCAATCGGAGGCGCATCCTGCGTCTCCACGATACGCACGCGTTGAAGCTCAGCGTTGTAAGCCACCTCAAGATTGTATATGTTGGGAAGCACTTCTGCAAGAAATGTAATCGGGAGCATTGGCCGCTGGTTGATGACCAACGGCGGGTGGGATAGTGTTATTGGTTCTGGATGTCCATCAACCGTCGCGGACAGTCTTCCTAGGTGCAATTCGATCCGTTTTTGATTGAGGACTAGGGTGAGCCGGCCGGTGAGGTCGTATTTCCTCCTCATATCGGAATCGACGATTCGACGTAGCGCATCAGCCGGCAAATATAGCGTCCCGTCCCGCGTGACCGTTTCGACCTGGGCGAGCATTTTTCCGCCTCGATCCACAAATCGAATCGACGGTGACTGTTGGAAACTAAGAGCAACAGACGTCCACAAAACGATGGTGATGGATAGACAACGTTGGACCTGCTTCATTCTTCATCTACATCTTCATCGTCACTACGTTTACGGGTAATCAGTTCAGGTTCTTCCTGCTCAGGCTCTAGTGCTTCTTCGCCCTCAATTTCTTCGGCTACCTCTTCCTCAATCTTTGGTGGACTGACTGCGACAATCATGGTTTGCGAATCATCTAATACCTGTATATCTTCAGCCACGGCCACATCCCCAACGTGGATAATATCATTCACGTCCAATTCGTTCACGTTCACTTGAATTTCATCGGGCAGGAGCGTAGGCAAACAGTGAACTGTCAGCTCACGGAGAGGAAACTCCAGTACTCCTTCACTCTCTCGAACACCTATAGGCGTACCGCTGAGAACAATTGGAACTCCTACAGTTACCGGTTCATCTAAAGATACACGCACAAAATCCGCGTGCAGTAAGGTTCGTTTCATTACGGGATGTTGCTGAATCTCCCGAATCATAACTGTCTCGGCGCCGTGACCCATTATGTCCAGATCGATTAATACATTCTCGCTGTTTTTCCGAAGGAATGTACGGAAAACATGCTCATCAATCTGAAGTGGAACCACGTCTTGGTGGCGTCCATATAGCACGGCTGGAACGGAGCCTGCGCGCCGAAGTGCGCGGGCACACCCCTTGCCAAACGTATCTCGCTTTGCAGCTTCTAGTCTTACCTGTTGCATGTATATTGCTCCCGGTCGTTTTTTCCGTAAGAATCAAAAGGAACTTTCAGTTCTCCCGCTCTTGCAGAACATCATCGGACTATCCATCAGCTAATGATGTCCACATTCTTCATCGTGATGATGGCGCCACTGCTAGTAACGGTACATCCATCAATGGGGGAAACAGAATTGGATTAGCCAGCCCTACAATAACTGCCTTCTCTTAAAGTACTGGGCGGGTAGGACTCGAACCTACGAATGCGGGTTCCAAAGACCCGTGCCTTACCACTTGGCGACCGCCCATTAAGCCATACACAAGCTTGCACCGCTTGTGGGTGTTGCCGTGCAAAATGCCAATCTATCGCGAAAACTGGACACAGCCTGACGCGCGCTAGCGGTGTCTCGCATGATAGAAAACACAGTCGCGCCGCTCCCCGACATTAAGGCTCCATAGCTTCCGTCGCAACCCGCCAACTCACTCTTCAGTACTTCGACATCGGGAAATCTCAGGAACACCGGAACTTCCAAGCAATTGTACATGCTCTCAGCCACTCCACGCCGGTCCCCATTCTCAAGGCAATCACGTAGAATTATATCATCTGGGGATTTGTTAGTCAACGCAAAATGGAGATGATGGAAGGCCCAACTTGTCCTCACTTCAATCCCTGGGTTTGCCAGCAGCAAGTGAGTTTCTTTTAGCGGGGGCAAAGGGGTTAAAACCTCCCCAACTCCGCGACCAATTGCAGCTCCACCTAGCAGACAAAACGGTACATCCGCACCTAATTGCAACCCTATGCACATCAAGTCGGCTTGCGTCAAACCGAATTCAAACAACTGATTCATGCCCCAGAGAACAGCTGCGGCGTTTGCGCTTCCACCTGCCAGCCCCGCAGCCACTGGTATCCGTTTTATGATTGAGATTTGGACGCCACACATATTTCCGGTACGATTCATCAGCAATTGTGCAGCTTGATATCCCAGGTTTCGCGCGTCACACGGTATCAATGGGTGGTCGCACTGTATGGAAATTTCTGGTCTCGCAAGCGGCCGGAGAACGACATCATCGTGGAGCCGGATTGAGTGGAAGACTGTCTCAATATCGTGATAACCATCCGAACGCTTACCTGTTACGTTGAGATACAGGTTGACTTTGGCGTGAGCATGGACGAGCAATGATTTTGCCATGACGGTAGGGAGATGCTGTGTCGGTTAGCAGGAAGGACGACAAAAAACTTTCTTCGGCTCTCGTTGTTACTTGTGAAGCTTCCGAATCGTTGTAGATTCTGTGAGAAACGGCTCGAAGTCAAACTTGCTGTCATTGATGTCAACGTTAATTTCTGGCTTTATAATCTTTAGTACAACGCGTGTGTGTTCTGTTGGACGCTCAATTTCGACGTTGTGAGGGCGGAGGACTCCATCTACATCGCGATAATCGGAAAATTTGACTTGCTGAATAATACCCCCATCTCGATCTCGGATCTTCCAATTGCTAACAGTTGGTTCACTATCTCCTACGAAGACGGTAATTTCTTCTAGATTGCCTGCTTCAACTCCCGGGCGTGTCACCACAAAATCGGCGCCAGAAGATGCTAACGCCAATTCGTTCGTACGTCTATCAAGGAAGGGATTGGCAAAAATGGCGCTGCGAACATCCGAGATTCTTAAATCCATACCGAAAATCTCTCTTAACACCCCATCCTCCAAGCGTTCAAAGATTGCTTCCTGCTCGTTGGCAAAGTAGAGCAGTAAATGATCCCGGGCGGCAATAGCAATCACTCGTGGTTCATTCAATGGACCCAGCACTTGTATGTGGAGGAGATCGCCATCTTTCAGTGATCGCTTATACCAGAGTGATTCTCGTAGCTCCTCTTTGCTGTCCTTGTCTTCAATGGTCACGACCATCTGTAGGATTCGTACTGTTGATGTTAGGTCATAGCTCGACTGAAGGTGGGTGAGGATGGGATTCAACAACTCTCTGTCAGCAGGAGATAACTTGACCGTTGTACTACCGCATCCAACCAGGATTAAAACGAGAAGAAATATTACTATGACACAGTTCTTGGAATGTGAAACGCGAAACGCAATCCGCGATGCCGTACGATTCATGCTGTCACTCCAGCCCAACTTCACGCGTTAATATACCTCCGCCATTGACCGCTCAAGAATCGCTACTGCTTCGTCGACGTGGCTAATCGTGATATTGAGCGGCGGCAGGAACCGGAGTACGTAATCGTTGGTACAGATAGTGATTAAACCGTTATCCGCGCACTTTGCGGCAACTGGCTTAGCATCGACAGACATCACCAATCCACGCAATAATCCTTTGCCCCGAACCTTTTGAATCGGATATTTGTCCTTGAGTTGCGATATTTCGTATGCCAAATAGTTACCCATTTCGACTGCATTTGCGGTGAGATTTTCGTCAAGAATTGTCTGGACAGTTGCACACGCGGCTGCAGTAATCAGTGGATTACCTCCGAACGTCGCCGCATGAGTGCCCG
Organism: Candidatus Poribacteria bacterium; assembly: GCA_965197465.1. Lineage (GTDB taxonomy): Bacteria > Poribacteria > WGA-4E > WGA-4E > JAJDTR01 > JAJDTR01. Next base: position 949,808 of record OZ240209.1, read on the forward strand.
GGACGAAGCTGTCCGCTATATGCTTCTTCGCAAGCATAGCGCCAATCGGTACACCACCACCGAGCGACTTTGCCATTGTCACAACATCGGGAATCACCCCGTAGCTCTGATAGCCGAAGAAGGTGCCAAGACGCCCCATTGCCGTTTGAACCTCATCAAGAATGAGGAGCAGATCGTGTGCGTCACATAGGTTACGCAATCCTTGAATATAGTTTTCGCTCGGAACATTGACTCCGCCTTCGGATTGAATTGCCTCCACAAGAATTGCACACGTATTCTTGTTGACCGCAGCTTCCGTTGCCTCTAAATCATCGAACGGCACATAGGCGAAGCCGGGCAGCATTGGCTCAAACCCCTTGTGATATTTTATCTGTGCGGTTGCAGTGATAGTTGCCATCGTGCGCCCATGAAATGAGTTCTCCATCGTAATGATTTCGTGGGCATCTGCTTTACCTCGATCCGTGGCATACTTTCTCGCCAGTTTTATTGCTGCCTCATTCGCTTCCGCACCGCTATTACAGAAGAAACATTGATCTAAATCGGAGTTGTCGATGAGTAGTTTCGCTAACTTTGCCTGCGGCTCAATGTAATATAGATTAGAGATGTGTAATAATTTGCTTGCCTGCTCGCGAATTGCCGAGACGATATTCGGGTGACAATGCCCCAGACCGTTGACGGCTAGGCCTCCAAGGAAATCAAGATATTTCTTACCATCTGCATCCCATAAGTAGGGGCCTTCCCCGCGGACAAATGCCAAATCGCGCTCGCCGTAGGTATTCATGATATAGGTAGTTGCCATCGCTTTAATTTCAGCTGTAGTCATTCGCTTTGAATCTCCTTTGATTGAATATGTAGCAAATATTATGAGAGAAACTCAATGGGCATTCAATGTGCAGTTAGGTGAATTCTGTCAGAATATGTCAAAGTCTCGGTTCAATCATCCGCACGTCACTTTCTTGGGTTGAGCCTTTCTGCAATTGAAATCATACCCGACACCTAGGTTATGACGAGACAATCTTCAAACAAGAAGCCGTTGGTACATTTGCGACTTCGCCTGTTGATGCAAGCCTGCCGGTCTCCTCGTCAATTTGGAATGTGACGATATTATCCGAGTCATGATTGGCTGCATAAAGGAAACTTCCTGCCGGATCCAACGCAAAATTGCGCGGCGTCTTGCCCTGCGTTGGCTCGCATCCCAGATATGTGAGCATTCCTGTTTCCTCGGCGATGCGAAACATCGCAATACTGTCATGCCCGCGATTTGAACCGTAAACGAATTTACCAGATTGGTGAACGTGTACGTCTGCACAGTGACTCACTCCTTCAAAATCGTCTGGCAGTGTTGAGATTGACTGGATTTCCTTTAATAATCCGCCAGATTTTTCGTAGGCAAACGCGATAAGCGTACAATTGAGTTCATTTACAAGATAAGCATACTGTAGGTTCGGATGGAAATCGAAATGCCGCGGCCCAGCTCCAGCCTGAACCTGAACAGAAGCCTGAGTATTAGGAAGGAGTTTGCCGTCAACCAGATCAAGCTTGTAAATCATAATCTTGTCAATTCCGAGATCGGGAACGAAAACATAACGGTTCGTCGGATCTATCATCACTGAGTGTGGGTGTGGGCCTGTCTGCCGTTCCTCGTTGACGCTAGCCCCCTCGTGATGAATGAGATGACAGATCTCACCTAGCTCTCCATTCTCCTGTATGGGAAACACTGCTACACTCGCCCCAGTATAATTTGCAACGATCACATATTTTCCTGTCGCATCAACGCTCAAATGGCACGGTTCAGCGCCGCCTGACGGCTGTCGGTTAAGATAATTTAGTTTGCCGGTCGTTGGATCAATCGCAAAAGCACTTACTACACCACCGGGTTGCCCGTCAAACTCGTGAATCTCACTTACCGCGTAAAGATAGCGCCCTTGAGGTGCAATGGCTAAGAAAGTTGGGTTCTCCAAACCAATTTCCTTACCCTCATACTTTAAGGTGCCTGGGGAGCTGTCGAGGCGGTAGATGTAAATGCCTTCACTCTCGTTCCAAGTGTATGTGCCGATATAAACGCGTGCATTTCCCCGATTCGGTGTAGTCAAGATGTCCGCTCCTTATGTTTGATTCTCATTCTGCTGGTTGTGTGAAAAGCGTAAATATTCGATGCCAGCGTCATGACTGTTTTTCCGCCAAGACAATGTGGACAGGATCCGTATACTCTTCTACGGGTGGAGTCTTGTCCCAGAAGGTAATGTTATAGAAACCACCAGCCTGACAAAAATAATGCCTCACAAGATCAACATGCCCTTCAACAGAGGTCATACGCCAGATGGCTACTGCCTTCGTCGCGAACATCCGGTTGGAGAAGATGACGATGAATGGGCCGCATGGTTGCAGTATGCGTCGTACTTCACGAAAAACCTTCACCGGTTTCGTCAGGTATTGCACCGAAGCCGTCAGGATGACGCCAGTGAACTCTGCATCGGTGAAAGGAAGGTTGGGCTCAACGTTGAGGTCATGGATTAGATACTCATCTAGCACCGGATTTGACCGAAGTTCGACCTCGTTTAATCCCAATCCAACAACTCGTTGACAGGGAAATCCATCAGGAAGATGCGAGAATGCACTGCTCATGAGATCTAGGATTGCCGCATGTTTCGGGAGGTGATGATTTAGAAATGCCTGAATCGCCCCAATCCCGTTATCATCAATGTGGGTAACTATACGAGGAACATTGTAAAACAGGGAATCTGCAGTTTCATCAATGCGCGCGAAATGAGCCGGCGTAAGCGAGAAGCCTGATAACTTCATTGTAAGCCTACCGCGTTAGTGTCGATCTTCGCGAGTCCGTTAGAAGTGCCTATCCAAGCGGATTCGTTACCTAGCTCAATGCAATTGACAGTCACTCCATCTCCAATTTGGTCTACAGGGTAACCTATCGCATCCCACCCACTTTGGGACTTGACATACACACCATCGTTGGCAGCAATCCACAATGTCGGCGAAGTCGTAGTTTCTTCGGCTTGACCCACCGCTATGTAGACATTTTCAAGCGGCACCATGTCTTGCGTTGTGACTGTCATACCCCTACCTTGTAGTCCTTTCCAGTCGGCTTCGCCATATCCGTTCGATTTGTGCTTTTGACTATACCAAGTGAAAAATACACTCTGCCCCCCGACATCGAAACTTGCAATAGAGTTGCCGTCAACGCCGGGAATCATATCGTGCAAGTTTGAACTACGCCATAAATCGTGCACAAGGTCAAAGATAGCGAGTCCGGCGTCCGAGGTGCCCGCCCAGACGGTTTCCGACGTGACAGCCAACGCTACAATGTTGTCAGCAGGGAGTTTAGCAGTCGTCCGATCATACACTATCCACTCATCGTTTGACCGAGAATACCGAGCAACTCCCGAAAACGTAGCAACCCACACGTCGTCGCTACCGAACTCAATGTCGAAGATTTGATTGTGCGGCAACCCGTTCAGTGTGTTGTAATTAACGTACAATCTTGTTGACGGATTATAGCGGATTACACCTTGGTTTAGCGTTCCAATCCACACCTCTTTTTCCTCGACTGCTTCTTCAATCAGAGATGGCGAGCTTTCATCAACTTGAGTAGGGCTTGGCACATCGACAGCTGGCGCGTAGACCGCTAAGACGCGCACGTTGGTTGGCACGTTCAAGTTGAGACTGTTGATTAGCTCAATGCCACTCTCACGACGGAATTCCCATGTGCCGAGACCTACGTTAATTCTTGCCAATCCCTTGGGTGTTCCGACCCACAAATCATCGCTATTAACCGCGATGGCTTGAATGTTATTGCTTGGAAGATTATCTGATACCGTGTATACCGTCCATGCGCTTTCTTCGCGTTTTCTTTGTATAATCGCTCGCAACTCTGGATCGGTTGTAATTGCATTTGCGGTGGAAAAGTCAGCAAGTGCCTCATTATTCATACGAAGTTGCTTATAAGCAGAGCCTCGTGCAACGTAAGCGTCATCAATCCACTTGCTGTCCGGGTGTTCTTGCATAAAGATAGTTAGCGTTTCCACGGCAACTTGTGGTTGTCCAGTCTTTGCCTGCAACGCTCCAATGAGATACTCCGCCTTTGCCAAATCGTCTGATTCGGGGAAACGCCGCTTAGCTTCTTGAAGGATTTTCAACGCTTCAGCAGTGGCATCTAGCCACTCCGTCAATATATACCCAGCGGTATAGCCTGCATGCGCAGCATCTGAATGAGTTGGATAGTGATTGAATATCAGTAAGTACGCATCGGCAGCTTCGCGGAATGCCTCCGCAGCAAGATAGCTATCTGCTGCAACTTTGAAGTCCGCGGCAAGATTATAGGAATGTGGGGCAATTTTGGCAACCCGCCCAAAGTAATCCAATGCTTCAGCAATGGCTCCATCCTCTTTTAGCAGTAGACCGAGACTATAGTGCGCATCAGCATGCTTCGGAAATTCTTCAATTGCTGCCTTAAACTGTTTTTTAGCCTCTTCGTCTAATCCTAGCTCTAACAACGCCTTACCGTTACGAAAGTGTTTCTCGGCTTGAGCGTCAGGAACAAGACTTAAATCTGTAGCAAAACGAATTGTCGTGATTTCGTCTATACTAATTTCAAGTTTTTTCTTTTGAAAGACAATTTGAATCCTTTTGTCATCGGATGCTAGCCAGCGTCCTGTAAAGCGGTCTCCGTTCTTCAGATAAACGGAGGCATACCGTTCTTGACCATAAGCTAGGCATGTGAATAGCAACAGTATTGCTGCAACTACCAATTGAATAGGAACTAGCCTTGTCCACATAAAATATCCCTCTCGTTCGCCAGTTTCCGGTCCGCATTTATCCGATTTAGATCAGCTCATTCGTGGTCCTTCAGAGCCTGTTTGAATAATCGGTAGCAGAGCCATTCTTGGTCGCTTATAGGAAGTTCCTTCATGCTTTTATTGTTGTCGGCTGTGTACCTGTCGCCCCTCTGGGGCTTTTAGAGGCTGGTGCGCAGTGCGCACCCTACAAATGTACTTTTCAAACAGGCTCTCAAGATGATGTTTAGCAAAAACGGGACATCGAACGCAAAGTCGAACCCAAACACACCAATTATGAAAGCATAGCAGGTATGAAACGATTATGTCAACAAATTATGTCAACGTGGTTCTTTGGAAAATGATTGCAAACTATTCCTACTCTTGATATAATCCAATTTATGCGAATGACACTCAATGCGCCTATAAGAGGAGACATTTCATGAACATAATGAAAGCGGCAATTTACTCAGGGGTTGAGAAGATTGGGATTCAGGAGGTTGACCGGAGTAAGCCGGCAACGGGCTATATCGTATTAGATACCAAGCAGACCGGAATCTGCGGAAGCGATCTTCACAGTTATTTTGGAGAGTGGCCACAGTCAGACACGCTGGCAGCCGGGCATGAGACCTGCGGTGTCGTTGCTGAACTGGGCGAAGGAGTCACCAAGTTCAAAGTCGGCGATAAAGTTACGGCTGAATGTTTCTCACACTGCGGGCAATGCGTTTTCTGCCGAAAAGGCCATTATAACCACTGTACAGCGAGAAAATGGATTTCGCATGATGCACATGGCGGATTCGCCGAATATACTATTCTACATGAATCAGGATTGTTCAAGTTGCCCGACCACATGAGTTTTGAAGATGGAACGCTTGTTGAACCACTCGCGGTTTCACATCGAGCCGTGGCGCGGGCAAATGTGAACGCCCGGAATACCGTCGCGATTATAGGCGGTGGGACAATTGGTCAGCTCTGCTTAGCAGACGCGGTTGCAGTCGGCGCCAGGGAGACGTTGATTACTGTGAAATATGAGCGGCAGGCGCAACTCGCCAAGGAACTTGGGGCAGATCACATTGTGAACGTCCGCGAGACCGATGTCACGAAATATGTTGATGATATCACCGGTGGTCTAGGTATTGACGCAGTGATAGAGACTGTGGGTGGTGGTCAGAATTTTGACTGCGCCATGGCGATGGTCAAGCCGTGTGGTTTCGTTGTTCTTGTCGCGGGATATTTTAAGCCGCTTGAGGTGAATCTTTCCCGAGTTGTCTGGTCAGAAGCAATTGTCACTGGCTCTAGCTGTTACGGTTTCAGCGGGATGGAAACGGACTTTGAAGCCGCTATAGAGCTAATCGACTCGGGTAAGGTTGACGCAAAGAAACTGGTAACGCACCGATTTCCACTGACCGAAATTGCTGAAGCATTCGAGACTGCCGCAGACAAGCAATCGGGGTCAATCAAGGTGCATGTCTGCCAACCGTAAACCACGAGACTTCTTACAGTGCAGAATAGCACAACATCCCTCGGAGAGTAATCTCACCCCGGATGACTTACAGTCATCAACAAAAATGCAGACAGATGTCAAGATACTTGCCCATCGCGGCGGGATGGGGCGCGCTCCCGAAAATACCATCGCGGCGTTTCAACAAACACTTGATGATGGGGCAGACGCCTTTGAGTGCGATGTCTGTCTAACGCGGGATGAAGAACCAATCCTAATTCATACGAAGTTCGACGATGACGACATTGAACCCGTGACAGGCTGTGCGACGCCGCTTCGTGAGTTGGATTGGGCAGATGTTCAGAACCTCCATGTACTGGATTCGAAGCAACCTGTGGCACACCTTGACCAGATGTTGACCTTTGTTGAAGAGACAGGGCTGCCATGCTTCCTAGAGCCGAAGAGCAACTCAGAAAAACTTACCTCTATTGTCGTGGATCGGATACGGCGATTTAACCTTGATGACAAGGTAGGTGTGTTGACCTTTTACTCCCATCGACAAGTGCTAATTCGCGTCAAGCGAATCGCACCCAATATCAAGACAAGCGCAATCATCCTCAATCCAATGGCAAACTTTCTCAGAGTCGCCAAAATCATCAGTGCAGACCGCATTATTATTGGCTGGAGTGGCTTGAATCATTTTGCTTTCTACAACTTGCTCATTCGGTCACTGCCCCGAAAAGTCGGGCAACTCAACGCGGAAGGAATCTCTATAGAGGGCGGATTTGTTCAGAGCCTGCAGGATGTTAAGTGGGCGCTGAGGAACGAAATTCGAAGATTGTGGACAGATGATGTACCGGAAACACGCGCGTTTATACAAGATATCAAAGCGTGAACATTGCCGGGCGGCCTTTTCAAGGTGTATTTAGCATAGTATAACGAAGAGGTCGAAGTGCTGATGTGATGAAACCAAGGTTACGCTAACTCATTCTATACCCTCCGAAACTTCGCGATGAAAATTCAACGCGATCTTACCACCGTCTTTTATATTTTTGCTTCCGGTGTGTACCTGATTGTCGGGGCACGAAGTTTCGCCGAAGCACGTGATACCCCCGAGACAAGCTATTTCTATCTGGTCGGACTCCTCACTTGGGTGGTCGCAACGCTCGCCTGGATGCAACAGCCTGACAATCGCGCGGCGCGAATTTCCTACCTGATGAGCCTCGGCTTCATGAGCGCCTGCTCCGTCGACGCAACATTCTCAATCAGCGAAGGGTCGTTAAGTAGCCGAATTGTGCCAATTGCGCAATTCATCGCAGCAGCCATTTTGCCCTGCCTTTTTCTCCACTGCTTTGCCATCTTCCCGTCAGAAAAACGTATAGTTCAGCGCCACACGTGGTTGTTGAAAATCCTTTACCTACCGGGTGTTACCCTCTTTTTCGCGATGATGTTCCTCTACTTCAGTGGTCAAGACTATGACCGAGAGTTTTTTCTTATACAGCTCCCGCCGTTGGAAGGTGTTGCAGTCGGCTTTCTCTTTGTCTATTCGACTGTCGGGCAACTATTATTGTTACATACCTGCTTCGCAGCACCATCGGCTTCTCAACGCCGCCAAGCGCGATGGTTGCTACTTGGAATCGTTGCCGGGACACTACCACAGGCGATTTTCATGGCTATACCCAGAGTGACGGACATTGCGATTCCCTATGTGCGATTCTCTGCCTACACCCTATGCCTAATCCCAATTTGCTACGTCGTCGCAATCATTCGACACCGGTTGATGAATATTGAGTTAATCATCAATCGGAGTGTGGTTTACACGCTGGTGAGTGGTTTCGCGTTAGTAATCTACCTGTTGTGCATTCAAGGTTTAACGCTGTTTTTCCATAGGCCGACCCGTTCATGGGCGTTAACGGCGGTATCTGTGCTCATAGCTGCTCTGCTTTTTGCGCCCGCCAAAACTCGCATTCAAAAGTTAATAGATCGTGCATTTGACCGTGAGGCATACAATTACCGTCAAACGCTTCTAGCGTTAAGCCAAACACTCCATTCCATCCTTGACTTGGAGACCCTCGTTTACACTCTCTTACGGCAAGTAACTGAAGCAATGCATATTGGTCAGGGCGTCGTGATGCAGCGGGCATCTTCCGACGAGACAAGATTTTTGCCCGAGGCATCCGTTGGTATGGAAATGTTACCTACCGGGACACATCTGAGGTTATCGCCACCACTGGTAGACGTGCTAAAAACCACAAAAAAGCCTCTCGATTTTACGAACTTACCATTTGATGAAAACAGCATTGAAATACTCAATACGACTGCATCTGCAAAGGTTTCATCAGACGAATTTCTTGCTCTGCTTCGTTCGGCGGTATGGATTCCTTTTGTAACGCGAACGAAGGATCAGGAAAATCTTGTTGGACTGCTTGTGCTTGGCGAGAAACTATCGGAAGAACCCTACTCTCAAACAGATCTCGATCTGCTTGGGATTCTGGCGCATCAAGGTGCCACGGCAGTCGAAAATGCAACGCTGTATGCTCAGTTGAACGCTCGGACAAAGGCGATGGAGCAGGCACGCAAACAATTGATGACAACCTACCTAGATACTTACGGGGGGACAATGCCAGCTAATGGGCAATCGGAAGCATGGCTTGGAAAAGAAATGGGCAAGGACCTCGTCTCAGATTTCAACAGCATCTCTAATGCCCTTAAAGATAGCCACGATCAACTCACGCAATTAGATCGTCTCAAATCTCAGTTTCTCGACAACGTTTCGCATGAACTTCGAACACCATTAACACATATCAAGGGTTTTGTAGACAACATGCTAGATGGTGTTGGCGGTAAGATCTCTGCGAAGCAAGAGGATTACCTGCTACGTGTGGAAGAAAATTGCGATCGATTGATTCGACTCATCAACGACTTGCTGGACCTCTCGCGAATCGAATCGGGAAAGATGGCACTACAGCTTGAACCGCTCCAGCTCCGTCCCATTCTTGAAGAAGCGGTTGACGGGATGCAATCGGTAACAAACCAGAAAGGGATTTTTGTTAATCTCGACAGTCCCTCGGATGTCGTCGCATGGGTAGACACCGACAAAATGAAACAAATCTTGACGAATCTACTCGATAACGCCGTAAAATACACCGAACATGGCGGACACATTCGAGTCAGTGTCACAACTCCATCTAAGCACGAAGTCCAAGTCTGTATTGAAGATACTGGTGTGGGCATTCCTGATACGGATATGAACCTCATTTTCGATCGCTTTCACCGCGCAACTAATCCCAAAAGCGGTTCTGTTGGTGGGATCGGTTTGGGATTGCCGATTGTCAGGAATTTAGTCGAATTGCATGGCGGCCGAATCTGGGCGAGGAGCGAAGTTGGCAAGGGGAGCCGTTTCTACCTTACCTTGCAACGTGATGCGTCAGGGAATTCGAATGGATCTTCTTCCTCGGCCAATGAAACGATTCCCGTTGACTAAAGGGCTAGATCCCGATAAAATGGTGTCCTATACTCTCCAGACACGCCCTCTTAGCTTGGATCGCCAAATTCGAGTCTCTTGGTATGCCGAGAATCTTTGAATCCACTGCGAGCGGGATTATAGTCATTGCAGCTAAGAATTACACATACAGGATTTACGCAGTTCGGTTTGTAGTAGCGCAATTTATTGCGCGTCTTCTGTAGGAGCGAGTTTTACTCGCGACTCCAGAACTTTGCTCGCGATAGGAAGTCGCGACCGGGAGATCGCTCCTACAGTAAGTTTGTAAAAGCAATCTTCAATCGTCAAATTGCCAAGGATATGTAAATTTTAATGTGAATGACTATAAGAACCTGTTTGAATAATCGGTGGCAAAGCTATTTTTGAGATTTTGAGAAAGATTTTTCATGTTTCCATTGTTGGCTGCTACATACCTGTAGGATTTCTATCGCAGTCGCTATTCGCTCCCTTGATCCCACTCTGGGGCTTTTTGAGGCTGGTAAGAGTTCTATCGCACTCCCTATGCAGTCGCTTGATCGCAGTGCGCACCCTACAAACTGTACTTTTCAAACAGGCTCTAACAACGTTTTTTTCAATAGCGCACTCGCGATAAACTCGCGCGTCACCTAAGGAGATACGGACATGAAAATTGTGCGTTACCGCACTGACGAAATCATCAACTTCGGCATCATGGAAGAAGATGGAACAATCCGCGAAGTAGTCGGTTCACCGTTTGAGGACCTCGGTCCAAGCGGCGCCTTGACTCACCTGAGTGATGTGCATTTACTCGCGCCGGTGGAAGCACCTAGGATTATCGGCGTGGGTCTAAACTATGCCGAGCATGCTCGAGAGGTTGGCAAAGAACTCCCGACCGAGCCTATGCTGTTTATGAAACCCTCCACTACGGGCATCGGTCCAGACGAAGCAATCATCTACCCACGCCAAGGGAAAAACGTACATTATGAGGCTGAACTAGCTGTGGTCATCGGATCTCCCGCGCGACGTGTGTCGGAAGCAGCAGCGCTTGACTATGTGCTGGGATATACGTGTGGGAACGATGTCAGCGAGCGGACAATTCAGTTTGCTGAAATGAAAATGGGTGCCATGCTTATCGGTAAAGGGTTTGACACGTTTTGTCCGCTTGGACCTTGTATAACTACCGATTTGGATCCAGGGAATCTTCGGGTGCAAGCTCGATTAAACGGCGAGGTGAAACAGAATGAGAGTACGTCAGATCTCATTTTCTCTGTCGCCCAACTGATTTCGTATATCAGTGCCGCGTTCACGATGCTACCCGGCGACGTGATTATGACCGGCACACCATCTGGAGTGGGCCCCTTCGTTCCCGGCGATGTTGTTGAGATTGAGGTGGAAGGGATAGGAACCTTGAGAAATCCAGTGGTTGCTGAAGACTGATTTTCCTTGGGGCTAGAGAGCAATACAGGCAGTTACCATCAAACAGACAACGGATGCGCAGCGAAAACCTGATTGAAATCTAGAGGTCATCAGCGCAAATATAATCTATGAGACTTAAAAGTAAAGTTGCAATTGTCACCGGTGCTGGGTCTGGAATTGGAGAGGCAACCGCGCTTGCATTCGCCAAAGAGGGCGCAAGGGTTACCGTCGCGGATGTGGTGGATAGTGCGGGCAATGAGACGGTTGAACAGATTCGTGCCGCAGGCGGTGACGCCATATATGTCCACACGGACGTGACCTCTGCTAGCGATATTCAAGGTATGGTGAGCGCAACAATCAGCAACTATGGCAAACTGGACGTGCTTTTCAATAACGCAGGAATCGCAATGCGCCTAGCAGTTGCCGACCTACCAGAGGAAGACTGGGATCGCTGCATTGACATTAACTTGAAGGGGGCATACTTAGGCTCTAAATATGCGATACCGGCCATGATGGTAAACGATGGTGGTTCGATTATCAACACCGCATCAATTTATGGTATCGTCGGAGGCCCAAACCGTGCTGCTTATGTCGCATCTAAGGGCGGGATAGTCAACTTGACGCGCGGTATGGCACTTGATTACGCCGACAGTAACATTCGCGTCAACTGTATTTGCCCGGGTTATACAGATACGCCGATAATTCAAAACATCGTTGAGACGCCGACCAAATATCAAGCGCTTGTGGAGCAGCACCCGATGGGACGACTCGCAAAACCGTTGGATATTGCTTACGGGGCGCTGTATCTTGCATCAGATGAGTCTGCATTCGTCACTGGAATCGCTTTACCTATTGACGGCGGGTACACAGCAGGTTGAGGGCACTAGCCGAAGACAAAACGCGTTGGATAAAACTCGCTCTATCCTGCGGTAGAATCGGACATTTGATTGATTAACGACGCGCTGTATCCGGCTCCAAAACCGTTGTCTATGTTTACAACCGTTACACCGGAAGCACACGTATTTAACATGCTCAGCAACGCTGCCAACCCGCCAAGGCTTGCGCCATAGCCAACACTCGTCGGTACAGCAATGACGGGTTTATCAACCAACCCACCGACTACACTTGGCAGTGCCCCTTCCATTCCCGCTACAACAATAATGACGTTTGCCTCAAAGAGTTTTTCGTGGTTACCTAAGAGCCGGTGTAATCCTGCCACGCCAACATCGTATAGGCGTTCCACACGGTTCCCCATGATTTGGGCGGTTTCCGCTGCTTCCTCGGCAACCGGGATATCTGACGTGCCTGCAGATACGAGCAGCACACCTTCCCGTAGTGTACCCCGCGACTGTTGAACGGTGATTGTCCGACCAAGTTCGTTAAAACGTGCCTCCCCATGCACGGTTTTAACCGCCTCGTACATTTCCGGGGTGGCACGGGTAGCTAACAACGGCTCCCCGGCATCCAAGATCCGCTTGCTAATCTCTTTCACCTGTGCCGTAGTTTTGCCTTGACAAAAAATCACCTCGGGAAAGCCTTTTCTCAGCTGCCGGTGATGATCTATCTTTGAGAATCCGAGGTCTTCAAAAGGAAGATGGCGCAGAGATTGTAGAGCATCACTAATCTCAATCTCCCCGTGTTTTATTCCCTCAAGAAGTGCCCTGAGTCTTTCGACATCCATAATGGAATTAAAATCCGGAAAAGGGGGAACTTGGAAGTAGCCGGTTTTCCCAGTGTCCCAAACTCCGAGGTGGAGTTGGAACTAAAAAATAAGGGGCAAAGCACAGAATCATTGCTTTGCCCCTTACGATCTCTATAGGCCGCCTTACAGTTAGCTTGCGCTTTCCTCGGTAGCTTTGTCTACAACAACGGTATCGTCATTGCCATCCTGATCGGCTGCTCCACCGGCACGCGAGAAAACGCTACCAATCTCCGCTTTCTTTTCCATGAAGGCTTTTTTGCCAGTGTCAACTGCCGTTTTTACATTCTGCGTTGTGTCATGAATCTGTTCCTTTCCAAGATCGACAAATTCATGGACACCCTCTCTCGCCGTTTCAGTTGCTCTGTGGGCAACGTCCACCGCGCGTTCTTTCGCATCCGTAGACGCGTCGTGAATCCTTTTTCGTGTTTCACGTCCCGAGGCAGGCGCCAAGAGCAGGCCCAAGCATGCACCTGTCATAGCACCCACAAGGAAGGCAAAAAAGGTAAAAAACCCATTGCCTCGTCCTTCATTATCCATTTTACTCCTCCTTGCCAATTGTTAATAATTCTCTTTACGGATTCATTGATCCATTCATGTTTCACATCTATTAACTGATTCATCCCGTTCTCGGTTTCAACAAGTGCAATTTCTGCATTGCATTGTTATGTGTAGAATCAGTGACCGTTCGCATTAACTAGAGATTCAAAGTAAAGCGTCCGTACAGAGACAGCCCTATGAGACGCTCGTTGCCATCCATTTCACACACGTATCTCACCATAGGTTTCAGGAATTACTTCCAGGGTTCGATTTCCCTGCCTTTCGAAACCGGCTCAACTCTTCAAATCCTCGCTTGAATCCTTCCCATGCACTGATGATGTCGGAGATGGGAATAGTGAGTTGATCGCGATAATATCCAGCACGTCTCACTGTCTGCTGCGAGAAATCCACAACGGCATTGACCAACTCATTAAGTTTCGTAAGATTTTGGTTAACCGTCTCGGTCATTTGTTGGATGTTGTGGGCAGTTGGTTGGAGCTCTGCCTCGCTAATCTCTTGGACCGACGCCGTGATTCCATTGACGTTCTCCATTATCTGTGGCAATTCCTTATTGACCTCTTTGACGGCTTGGTCGACATCCCTCAGTAAAGTTGCCACTTCCTTATCAATTAAATTCTCGGTAGATTTCAAAGTGTTCCGGATGCTATCAAGAGAATTGCGTATGCTGCCCAGCGCTGCGCACACGTATGCAACCATAGCACTAAGTGCAAGTAACAATATACCGAGACATATTTTCCAAGATACTGAAGCTATCAGGGACCAATCCATGTTTTCTCTCCTACGAAGCTAAAATCCTCTGGCTTTGTTCTATCTTAGGTAAAGTCCTAGGCTTGGTTCGCGACAATTTTCACGACCTCGTCAATCGCGTCCTTCACCTTACTTGGGTCTTTGCATCCGCCCTGAGCAAGATCTGAACGTCCACCTCCACGTCCACCAGCAATGCGGACAACGTCCTGAATAATTTTTCCTGCATGCAATCCTGTATCTTTTGCAAGATTAGACGTCACACCTGCTACGAAGGTTGCTTCATCCCCGTCTGTCGTCGCCAGAACTACCACTCCAGATGAAATTTGCTCCTTTAATTCATCAACAAGATGGCGAAGTCCGTTTCTGTCCGCATTCTCGACGGCTGATGCAACGACCTTGAATCCGTTAACGACCGTGGCGCCCTGAGCCAGATCTGCGACACGCGATTTTGCCAGTTTTCCCTTCAGTGCTTCAAGCTGTCCTTCAAGTAATCTGTTCTCTTGAAGAAGTGCTTCCACTCGCTTTGTTAAGTGGTGAGTTGGTGTCTTGAGTAAATCTGCGAGGCGTGAAAGCGTGTCATCTTGGGCACACACATTTTGATATGCTTTTGCACCGGTTAATGCTTCAATACGACGCACACCGGCGGCAATGCTGCTTTCATTGACCAGCTTTACCAAACCAATTTCACCTGTTGCGTTGACATGAGTCCCACCACACAACTCCTTGCTGTAGTCACCAATTTGCACGAGACGGACGATTTCACCGTACTTGTCGCCGAAAAAGGCAAGCGCCCCTCTGTCTTTAGCCTGCTGTAAAGGCATGAAATCAATCTCAATCGAATCATTCAATCGAATTTTTTCATTGATATACGCTTCAATGTCATAAAGCAAGTCGGGTGACACCGCCTCAAAGTGTGTGAAGTCAAAACGCAGCCTGCCCGGTTCTACAAGTGAACCT
Source organism: Candidatus Poribacteria bacterium (assembly GCA_965197465.1). GTDB lineage: Bacteria > Poribacteria > WGA-4E > WGA-4E > JAJDTR01 > JAJDTR01. The sequence continues at coordinate 964,879 of OZ240209.1, forward strand.
GCTTGGCCAACATGGCCCCCCAGCGTATTGCGCAATGCACCGTGAAGGATATGTGTTGCGGTGTGGCTCACCGCAATATGCCCTCGACGATCGGCGTCAATCTTTGCTCTTACTGTTGCGGCAGCGGTAATTTCCCCTTCGATGACCTTGCATTCATGCAGAAAAAGGTCTGGCACAGGTTTACTAGTCGCAACGACTTCAAGCGCCGCATGTCGTCCTTCAATGATTCCCACATCTCCAATTTGTCCCCCTGATTCACCGTAGAAAGGGGTGCGATTCAAGACAACCGAGACTTTGTCACCTTCAGACACGCCAGACACGAATTCATTCCCTTGTATCAAGGCGACAATCTCTGCTTCAGCACTGTGGTCCTCGTATCCGAGGAATTCTGTCTTCCCTGATTCACTGAGGACTTCGGCGTATATCTCTTGCCCTTTACCGGCGCCTCCGGCTGCTTTCCAATGTGCGCGACTCCGCTCACGTTGCCGGGACATACTTTCCTTAAACCCTTGTTCATCAATTGAGACTCCCCGTTCACTGGTGAGTATCCGTGTCAAGTCTAGTGGAAATCCGAACGTGTCATACAACTCAAATGCACGCGCCCCTGCCAATACCGACTCGTTTGAAGATTTCAAAGATTCAAGCGACGCATCAAGGAGATCTAACCCACGGTCTAAGGTCTGGTGGAAGCGTCTCTCTTCGCCTTCAACAATTCGCTTGACAAAATCCTTGCGCGGCCGCACGTCCGGAAACGTGTTTCCCAGCAAGTCCACAACCTTATCGACAACCTGATAGACAAATGGTTGGTTTATTCCCATTCGTTTACCGTAGAGGACCGCGCGGCGCAGAAGACGACGAACCACATAGCCGCGTCCCTCGTTGGAAGGCATAACTCCATCACCTATCGCGAATGTAAGGCAACGGGAGTGATCCGCAATGACGCGGTGCGGAACCCCGCCATCATCATCAGAGTATTCCCGATCGGTGAGATTTGCGATGGAGTCAATCAGGGGCGTAAACACGTCAGTCTTGTAGTTCGAATCGACCCCCTGCAAGATTGCAACTGCTCGCTCGAATCCCATACCCGTATCAACATGCGTTTCGGGTAGGGGATGTAACGTGCCAGTGTCGTCGCGGTTGTATTGAATGAACACCAAATTCCAGAATTCACGATAGCGATCGCACGCATTTACCGCACATGTATGTTCTTTGTCCGGGGTCGGGCAGGCTTCCGGACCAAGATCGATATGGAGTTCGGAGTTTGGACCGCAGGGACCAGTATCGGCCATCTGCCAGAAATTGTCTTTGTCGTCAAATCGCTGTACATGTCGAGGGTTTATGTCGGTTACCTCGCACCAGAGATTTTCCGACTCATCGTCATCAAGATGGACGCTTGCCCATAACTTTTCTTTGGGCATTTTCCAGACTTCTGTGACTAACTCCCAAGCGAAGGCAATGGCATCGCGCTTGTAGTAATCTCCAAACGACCAATTTCCCAACATTTCAAAGAAGGTGTGATGCGATTTGGAGTAGCCGACCTCTTCCAAATCGTTGTGTTTGCCACTCACCCGCATACACTTCTGCGTATCCACTGCCCGTTTGTAGTCGCGGTTACCTATTCCCAGAAACACATCTTTGAACTGATTCATCCCGGCATTGGTGAACAAAAGCGTCGGATCGTCCGCCGGTATGAGCGGTGCGCTAGGAACAACCGTGTGGCTACGCTTGCGGAAATAATCAATGAAACTCGACCTAATCTCGTCTGATGTCATGCCTTATTTACCTTTGACGGCTTTGCTCCATCGGTAAGACCTGCCGCATAACTTGCCCAATCGTTGCATGGTCGAAACCACGCCTGAGCAGGAAAGCGTGTAATCTCCGTTTAACGACATGTGGGGCGAGAGACTTGTAGCGGTTTGCCTGTTTTCTTGCCAATTGCAGTGCTAGGGCTGCTTCGTCCGCATCATCGATCTCTGCCAAGACACGCTCCGCCGTGGATTTGTCAACTCCTTGGCTGGTCAACTCGCGCCTCATTGCCATCTTGCTCGTCGGTCTTGTGCGCCGACGATTGTTGACCCAATTTTCTGCGTATTTCTCGTCCTTTATATGACCAAGATGTTCAAGGTTTTCGAGCGTCTCGTTGACTACATAATCGCAAAAACCGCCATTTTCCAGCGCCTGAATCATCTGCTCCTTGGTGTAAGTACCGTTCAATAGCAGCCTAAGCGCATGATCTCTTGCTTTTATCACCTCGTCCGCAGCAATAAGTTTCCGGAGGGCAATCTCGTCAATCTCCAGACCAATCCGCAGCCCCAGCTTCGTAGTGAATCCCACCTCTACCGTGGCAAAAGGAACCCCATCCATATGGATAGTACAACTCGAGGACCTTTCTTCCTCCAGTCGTATGTCGGTAATTTTCCTCTTCATCCTAGGAGTCGGGACTAAGAACTCGGAGATTCACTAGCCTCCGAGCGAAGGGACGGGAAGCAGATTATATTCACTCGCAAGACGTGCTTGCCCACAATGAGCCACGTTGTAGAAGTGTGCCGAACATCTCATGGCGGCATGCGGCAGCATCATGACCGAGTGCAAGATAGAACACGCGCCCTTCACCCCAATCCTTTGTCCACACAACAGGCATCGCGCGTCCCTGCCATAGGGCGGATGCCAAGACATTTACTCGTGGATCGTAGTCTACAATGTACTGCTCATCCGTCACCATAAATTCTACAATTCCTTCGGTGATTGGATGCTCCTCGTCGACGACATTCACCTGATAGTCGCGGTAGCGCGGGTGCGTAACAAAATGCCCACCGACCATTGCACGATATTCCGGACACCCGCGAAACGAATCAGCTGCCGAATGGACACCGACAAAACCTTTTCCCGAGGCAATATGGTTTAGTAGTCCGTTTTTTTGCGTGTCCGTGATTTCACCTATCGTATAGTAAAAGACAATTAGATCGTAACTGTCCAGATTCGGCGAGATTAGTGCGTCAAGATTTTCATCAACTCTTGTGATTTGGAACTCTTCGCATTCGGACAGGGATTTGATTATTTCGTCGCCACAGCCCTTCCAGTCATGAATTTCGCCACCGCAAAACACGAGCGTGTTTATCTTTTCCATATTGTCTACACCTCATTACCTCATTGAGCGTTGAGTTTGACCGCATTATATCATAATGACGGCAAAAACACAAGTCAACATCAATTGCTATTCCAGGCAATTACATCTGAATTTTGGTTGTGAATGCATCATTCACCTCGCTCTAGGTTGAGAAGAAGAGCGAAGAAAATCAATGACTTGATAATCAAGATTCCACAGGTATGGAAGGAAGAACCCCGTTTTCAAGAGAAAACTGTGTTGCATCTCGGCGAGTTGGGGAGAATTCTATCATACCGGGAGCTCTATCGCGCGGGATTTTCTATGGGATTTCTATCGCGTTCCTTATTCAGTCACTTGAGGGAATCTCTATCGCGTTCCCTATTCAGTCACTTGATCCTGTTAGGTCGGTTGATCGCCATTTGCTCGCTTGATTGTCTAGAATACCGTGCGATTGCCCTGCAGAATCTGTGACAGGCTATTGTACTAAATGGTGTAGAGATGGTATACTTTAAGATACAACGAGTCCAGGACGAGTCCAGGTTAGACCTTGCGAACGGATTGTTAAACTCAATTCCGAAACGGGGATGTTGAAAACAATGCAACAGAGACACAGACGAGCATTGGTGGTTTTCGGTATTCTTTCGGTGCCAAGTTTGACGCTGCTCATGATGTTGGCTGCTCATGGACAAGCTCCGAGAGTGCGCAAGATTACGTTTGTCTCTAATAGAGATGGGAACAATGAGATCTACGTAATGAATGCCAACGGCAGGAACCCTCGAAGGCTTACGAATAATGATGCGGCTGACCGCACGCCGGCCTGGTCTCCCAATGGTCAACGCATAGCATTTACCTCAGATAGAGATGGAAAAGGCCTCATTGAAATCTACATCATGGACGCTGATGGCAACAATCCTCGAAAGCTAACCGACTCAATTGGAATCAACACGAATCCGTCATGGTCGCCCGGCGGGTCGAAGATTGTATTTCAATCAAGTAGGGATAGGAACAACGAGATCTACATACTGGATCTTGACGACAAAAACACGCTCAACCTCACTAACAGTGACGACAGCGACGGAATGCCATCATGGTCTCCTGATGGACACAGGATTGTTTTTCACTCGAAGAGAGGACTGAATCTTGACATTTACGTGATGGATACCGAAGGACGCAACGAGAGACGGCTAACGGAAAACGCCGCTACAGACGACTCAGCTTCGTGGTCTGCGGACGGAGAAAAGATAAGCTTTCGCACGAGACGTGACGGCAATAACGAAATCTACGTTATGTCCCATGACGGCAAGAAGAAGCACAATCTTTCGAACAATCCGGCGAGCGACGACTCTCCTTCTTGGTCTCCGGATGGAACAAAGATTATCTTCTCGTCAATGAGAGACGGCAATAACGAAATTTACGTGATGGACGAAGACGGTAGAAATGTGAAAAGGCTTACAGAAAACAAGCAGAATGATAGTGATCCTGACTGGTATGACTCGCAGTTTGCGCGTGACGTTTCGCCAACCGAAAAACAGCGTACAACGTGGGGATGGCTAAAACGGTACGTCGGACATTAACACCATTCAGGCTTATGAATTGCGAGAGTCACAAAACGGAGTCGCGATTCGGAGATCGCTCCTACAGTTGACGAAGCGTTGGGTTTCACTCGAATTACCTACGTTTTCGGACGGAATGAAACATCGGAAGTCTTCTTTCCGTGCACACGATTTCTATCGCGCGAAGATCTCTATCGCCTTCGTTATTCACTCAGTTGATCCTACCGAGATTTCAGATCGCCCCACGTTATGGCTAGTTTGTTACGGGGGGCAACTGCCAGACCAAGAAGTCCCACCGATTTGGATTCCAAACCCTCATTCATTAGAATCTTGAGATCAGCTACGCTCAATGCTTGGGCGGTAATGATGATGTCGTCGATCCATCCGGGAAACCAATTTCCGTCGCCGCCCGCCAAACCGCCCCCAGGACCGCCCCCTGCGATTCCGCAGCCGCCGATGTAGGTTGGATTTTTGGAACTTCCGTAGTGAATTAGGTCGCCGAGCTTTGGCAGATTCTTAACCTTCTTCAAGGCGCCGCGCCTGGCGTTACGGTAAATCGTAAACTGGTTTGTGTCGCCGACGACTGCCATGTGAACAAAACTGCCTTCGTCCGTCCACTGATTATCGCCACCGCTCGGAAGTTTCATAATGGTGGATACAGGCTTCAAGATATTCACACCGCCGCGCCTCTCCGTAGTTGACGGAAACGTCAACACGGCATTAGAAGCAGGTCGATCGTTATACCACTCAAATACATTGGCTTGCTCAATAAAGGTTTCATTCGTGGCAGGTTTTCCCCACTTCTTGTGGTCTACCCTATTGAACCACCCGGCGGCGGTAAACTCTGTCAGCTCATTCATCAACGGTTTTCCAGGATCTAGACACGTATCGGCTCCGACGGCAAGTTCAACCGCGCTGCCAAACTTTCCTTCTTCAATGAACTTGAACCTTCTGCCTCTCGGAGGTTTGGCATGGTTTCGATTGCCAGACCAGTCGCGTATCAAATCGTCGGCATCGTCCTCAAAGGTGTATGCCACGATAACTTTGCTCGGGTCAATCTCGCCAAAACTTTGACTCATGGGTACAAGACCAATCCCAGCCAAAACAAGACAGATTAGAATTAACTGTGGCACAAATTTTATCATTGCAATCCCTTACTGTTGAACAATTGGGGTTGACGTCACATTCAGACAATCACAAATCATAGGTTACATAGCGCCGTCTTGCAACACACCGCTCCTGAAACATGACGAGTTGTGAACCTAGGTATGCCTGCTCTTCCTCACTCGCCTTGTGACTTGATGCGACGCTACTGTATTTCTAGTATTGTCTTTTCAGCCCACCCCATGTCGTAGCGAGTTTGCCGCCAGGTTTCACAGCCAAACCGATAAGGGGTAACGATGTTAATCCGTTGTTCATAATCGCTTTGACATCCGCCAATTCAAGGGCTTCGCCAAAAATTGCTACCTCATCCAGAAGGCCAGGGAACCAATTGCCATCTCCCTGCCCGCCCAAATTTGCAGCCACGCCACAGCCGCCGATGTACGTGTTATTCCCAGACTTTCCAAAGTGGACTACCTCTCCACCCTCTAGCTTGTTAAGGCGTTTCTTGGATACAAGCCTCCCATTGCGGTAAACGGTCATCTGAGATTTGTCCGCAATGACCGCCATATGAACAAACGTGCCTTCGTCATCCCACTTATTATCAAGCCCCGGTAACTTGGAAATAGCTTGGACGGGTTTAAGCGCGTCGGGCTTCTTCTGAGTTCGAGGGAAAACCAGCAGTGCATTTGAACTCCGCCTATTGTTATACCACTCTATCACATTGCTCTGCTCAATGAATGTCTCATAACCACCCCAAGGCGGTCCCGGATCTCTATTGAACCAACCGACGAGCGTGAACTCCGTGAGTTCATTCAACAACGGTTTTCCCAGATCGAGACATACCTTCTTCCCAAATTCAAGTTCAACCGCGCTGCCAAACTTTCCCTCGTCAACGAATCTGAACGACTTTCCCTTATTGGGCTCAGCGTGGTTGCGTTTTCCTGACCAATCTCTAATCAGGTCTTTAACATCCGGATCATCAAAAAGGAAAGCGGCGATAACCTTACTTGGATCGATTTCGGCGGAACTTACACCGGTGAATACAAGACCCATGCTAATTAAACCAACACAAATTAAGATGGTCAATGATAGCAACGTTTTCATTGTAATTGCCTCACTTTCTGTTGGGTAGAAGTTGAATTACATGCAATCTTGTGTGAACATTCCGAACTAATTAACCCAATGCGGACGATGAGAAACACGGTTGTTTCAGGCCTGAAAGTTTTCTCCAAGGATGGATTAACCCCGGCCAGGAACTTAATGATTTAGCGAGGCGGCATATTCAGGCAGCGGTTCGCCCCCGAAGGTAAAGACATCGGTGAGAAACCCAGTGTTTCATTGGAACGTTTGCCACGAAATACACATCGACCCGGCTTACGCGAATCTCATCCATCGCAAAAATCAAAAAACTCGGTCTATGTCTTGTTCCATAGCAAAAATCAAAAAAGCAGGAGAACAAACCACCCCGGATGTGAGCCCAAAGAGTAATTCGCCTCCTGCTTTTTTCAGGTGACTTTCTAAGTTATGTATGAAGCGCGAAATGTTCAAACGCAGGTTTGGTGCGCTTCAAACGGGCGATCTACTTGGAAGTTTTGAGATCTCCCCAGGTGGTGGATAACTTACTCTGTGAGTCGACGGCTGTACCGCCGCTTGGGTCATCGTCAATCGTGACAAAGTCAACGATACTATTTCCCAAACTCTCTTGCCAGACACCAACGCCGCCGGAGGTGTAAACGGGATCATCGCCTCTTGGGCTCCAATCAAGCAAGGGAGCGTCGGTATTTGCATCGTAAGATCCTTTTTCGCCATACCAGACACGGATGTTGTCGCCGTCGACCGCGATTTCTCCGCGCATCACATGGGCATTGTCCTGGGGCAGTCCACCGCGTCCATCACCCGGATTAAGTGCTCCAGAATTGACACCGGCGACCATGATTCCAGCGTCAAACATCATCACATGTTCAAGCGATCTGGTGTCTGGATTCGCCGGAACATCGGGGCCGCCGAGTCCCGTATCACAATGATGGTTATCCTCTTCGCCCTCCGTAACTTGACCGTCGCCATTTAGGTCGGTTCCGCGACCCTGGAAGAGGAAATCCGGGCTACAATCGAAGTTTAAGCAGCAGCCGGGTATGGCGCAGCCTTCCGCAATATCAATGATCGCGACGGAGGCGGTCTCATTGTATCCAAACGTGACTTGGTAACCCGTTCCCCAAGTTTCCGGGTGATGATTGTTCGGGAACTCATTCCATGCGAAGTCAAATGCCTCTCCCTGTTGTTGCCGCAGCGTAATGCCGACGCTGTCATCGTCACCCATTGAGAACTCCATAACGATTCTGCCATCGGCAAACACGTGGTCGGTCGGTACTTGCATCACGCCCGACTGCTTGCAACCTTCGCCAAGACGATAAAGCACAAGGCCTCTTGCCGGATCCATGTTCTTGAATTTGTCATTAGTTGGATCTATCAGATTCTCGATGGTATCAATTATCCAGATGGAGTCAGGGTTTTCAGAACCATCATTCCAGGCGTCCTCGTCATTGGCATTTGCACCAACCGGGTTGTCGGCATCCGGTCCATGGAATACAACCGTTGCTTGCGCTTGAACGAAGATCATGAGTGATAGCATGGTGACGAAGAGGAGGAATTTTACAATGTTCATGTGTTATATCTCCTATGAGTTGTTTATCATGTTGTTTCGAGCACGAGTGAGGAAGAATAAGGTCCCATCCTCGTATGACAGGTAATTTTCACTGGGTTACATTGTTATGTGCAGACATACATAATCCAAACAAAAACCATTATATGCTAAGTCCAAATCCTTGTCAAGCCTAAAATCAGATCTATTCGTCCTCCGAATTTTCCCGTTTTTGACATTTACAGGTGAACCGTGTCATCGAACCCTCGTACCGGGAGCTACCTGCTTGTCAAACGTTCCCAGTACAAGATCTTTCTCTCCAGCGGCAGCCAATACCATACCCTGTGACTCAATCCCACGAATCTTGGCAGGCTGCAAGTTCACCACCAAAATAACCTGCTTTCCCACTAGCTCATCTGGCCCGTAATGCTCGGCAATACCTGCAACCACCTGGCGTTTCTCGTCGCCAAGGTCGACATGCAATTTCAGCAGTTTATCCGCCTGAGGGATTTTCTCGGCTTCAACAATCGTGGCAACGCGGAGGTCGAGATTCTGAAATTCCTCAATTGAGATTGAGCAGATTTCCTCAGCCTGCGGCGCCTGGGCGGCAGAGGCCTTATCCGGCGTCTTCTGCTTTTTCGAATCTATCCGTGGGAAAATTGGCTCTGGTTTGCCAATACCGCGTCCTGATTGTAATCCGCCCCACGCTGTAATCGTGTCCAACCCCTGAACCTCGGAGGAATCATCAAGTCCGATTTGGCGGCAGATTCGGCTTGCCGTGGCGGGCATAAACGGCGAAATCAACACTGCGATTACCCTCAAAGCTTCCATACTATTATAGAGTATGGTTCCCATACGGCTTTTTGTTTCTTCCGATTTTGCAAGCGTCCACACCTGCGTTTGATGAATGTAGCGATTCACGCGTCGAACAAACTCCCAAATCTCCTCCAACGCCATATCGAAATGCAACTGATTCATCAGGGTATCGACCTTGGAAACCGTTTCCTGAGCCATCTGTATGACTTCATTGTCTAAGCTGTCCGATGTGGACGGTTCGGGAATCGCGTCAAAATTCTTGGACACAAGACCAAGTGTCCGGTTTAGCAGATTTCCAAGGTCGTTTGCAAGGTCTGCATTGTAACGCGCATGAAGGCGGTTTGGTCGGTAGTCTCCATCGTTTCCGAAACTGAATTCACGTAGTAGGTAGTATCGGAATGCATCTAGCCCATACCTTGCTATGTCGGTATCCATATCAATAAAGATACCACGCGTCTTACTCAAGGCTTCTCCATCTTTTGTTAACCATCCATGAGCCACGACGTGTTTCGGGAGAGGTAGATCGACTGCCATGAGCATGGCGGGCCAGATTATCGCGTGAAAGCGAGAGATGTCTTTCGCCATCAAGTGAACATCGGCGGGCCAGAATGTTTGAAAGCGCCTCTCACTTCCGGCATAACCTAGTGCGGTAACATAGTTGCTCAAAGCCTCAATCCACACATAAGAGATATGCTCGGTATCAAACGGAAGGGGAATACCCCAAGAGACAGACGCACGTGAGATGCTCACGTCTTCCAACCCTGACTCTAACACGCTTAGTATCTCGTTACAGCGGGCCGTCGGTTGGATAAATTCAGGGTTATCATGAATATGCTTAATCAACGGAGCCTGATATTTTGATAGCGCAAAGAAATAGTTGTCTTCCTCTACCCATTCCAGGTGTAATTTGTGGATTGGACAGATTTTGTCCTCCCCCTGCTCCTTCTCGGTGAAAAAACGTTCGCACGGACGACAGTAGTATCCTTCATATTTGCCTTTGTATATATCCCCCGTTTGGTAAAGCGTGTTAAGAAACTTTGTTACGCCGCTCTTGTGCAATTCGCTTGTTGTACGCAGAAAGATATCGTAAGAGATATTTAATCTTTTCCAAAGGGACGTAAATGTCGGAGTAACCTGATCGCAGTAGGCTTGTGGGGAAATTCTGTTCTGGTCGGCAACTTTTTGGATATTTTCCCCATGCTCATCCACGCCCGTCAGGAAGAACACATCGTCTCCCTTGAGACGGTGGTATCTTGCCAGCACATCAGCAGCAATCGTCGTATACGCATGTCCAGCGTGCGGTTCGGCGTTAACATAGTAAATCGGTGTCGTAATGTAGAATTTGCTCATGGTTTAGCGTTCTTCCCCTTAGGTTCAATCGATCATCAGCTTCAGGGTCATTACCTCTAATGCCAGCGTCGCATTGATGTTGCGGCCGAGTGCATTTTTTGTCTCGAAAATAATCTTGATTGCCGACTGAAGACGGTATCGCGAATAGCGCGGAACAAGGTGTTTGAGTGCATCAACATGGTAGATGTGCGTCAGTAGATCGGTAGGTGCATTCTGATGTAAGAGCAACAGATCACGGTACCACGTCACAAGGTTATCCAACTCGTCTGGGTTCTCGCTAAAGTGTTCAGCAATCCGAAAGGCAGCAAGCCTATCCGTCCCCGTAAGGATTTCAGGAATCTCTTCATCCACATGTTGATTTGCCTCAAATTCTTCTGCATCGTGGGATTTAAGATGAGTCAAAGCCTTGCCAATTGCGCCACCGGCAAGTGTGGCAACGGACAACGCTTCACGCTCTCCAAGATGAAACCGCTCATTCAAATAAACTGCCAATTCATTGGGTGGCAGCGGATTAAACTTAATAATTTGGCATCGCGAGCGGATTGTCGGGAGCAGTGCGTCAAGATTGGCGGTCAGCAGTATCAGCACAGATTCGGCAGGTGGCTCTTCAAGCGTTTTGAGAAGGCAATTCGCGGCTTCCAAATTCATGCGTTCCGCCTCTCTCAGAATAACAATCTTGCGCATCCCTTCAAGCGGTCGGTAGACAATGCGTTTTTGCAGTTCGCGAATCTGATCAATTCTTATCCACGCTCCGGATGGGCTAACGACTTGTGTATCAGGGTGATTTCCGACATCGGTTTTACGGCAGGAGATGCAGGTGCCGCACGCGTTATCACCAGATTCGAGACAATTGATTGATTTCGCGAAATGGATTGCAATTGCTTCCTTGCCCACGCCAGTAGCACCGGCGAATAGGTATGCTCCCGCAATGCGGTTCGATTGAATCGCATGGTGAAGTTGAGTGATTATCTGTTCGTGGCCAACAATTGGCTGTTCCATAGTTCATTAAAGCAAGAATAATATCTGTCGACAGCGCTTGATATTCCCCGTTTACTCTTCGGTAAGGAAAATTGTCTTCAAACATCGGCCAAGAGCCACGGTACAATGTTGGACGACTTTAACTCGTGATGTGTCGGGTTACGAGCTCTCGAATTTCGTCACGCACTAGTTTAAAATTTCGCTCGGAGTGTATCACTTTAACACGGTGCGGCTCCTCTCTGGCAATGGTAAGGTAGCCTTCCCGAACACGTTGATGAAACTCAAAATCTTCCATCTCCAAGCGATCCATCGAACGCCGTCTGCGACGTGCTCGCCCTAAACCGACCTTAACCGGTACGTCCAAGACAATCGTCAAATCCGGCACTAATCCGTCTGTTGCAACACGATTTAGGTGATGAATGAGTTCAAGGTCGAGTCCGCGTCCATGCCCTTGGTAAGCAACCGTTGCATCCCCAAATCGATCCGAGATTACAATCTGTCCCTTCGCGAGGGCGGGAGCAATGCATTGCGCCACATGTTGCGATCGTGCGGCAGCGTACAACAGCAGTTCTGTGGTACTTACCATCTTGTGATGCTGACGCTCTAACAGTACCTCACGAATGCGTTCCGAAATTGGGGTTCCGCCGGGCTCACGCGTAATCAACACCGAAACCCCTTCTTTTTCTAGGCTCGCGGCTAGCTGCCGGATCTGTGTAGATTTGCCCGCTCCCTCCACGCCTTCGAATGTAATGAACAATCCTCGTCGCGCCACGATTTCCTTTTGCCAAATCAATGATTAGCGGCATCCCGCTTTCAACTTTGGTCAACCACATCCTGAATCCAAGAGAGCGCCGCCATACTTGGAGACCAACCGATGGATGTTACCGCAAGTAGCGCGATTTGCCGTAACTCCTCCGGGCTAATTCCTTGTTTCAAGGCACGGCGAGTGTGCGAGTGTACCGCACCTTCCGACTTCGCGCCAACGGCAAGCGCAAGTTTAACGAGTCGGACTGTCTGCTCGTCTAGCGGTCCAGCGTCGCTACACGCCTCACCAAAATCCTGATACGCCTTCCATACCTCCGGATATTGTTTGATGACTCCTTCAAGAAAATCTGGTAGCTTCTCCTTCATGTTTTTACCTCTGTGGGTTGACGGCGTAATTGGTAATTATGACGTTTTCTTTCCGGTGTCCGACTCTTGGTCAACTTCCTCGTCTTCCGGTTTCTCACGCATACCAGCTTTGAATGATGTCACGCTTTTTCCGATCCCACGTGCAAGTCCGGGGATCCGTTTCGCACCGAAAAGTAGAACCACAATCAACACGACAATTAGTATTTCAGTAAGCCCGGGTGTCATCTGTGTTTCCCTCCTTTTACCTCATGTGAGTACACCGGTCCAACAACCTGGCTCTCGGTATTAGGACTAACGCACATCAACTTCACCACGATTCATCCGATGGCGGGAATTGTGTTCCCCGTCAATGCGTAGTCAAACTAAGGGATTTGAGCATTTTACAGCACTCAAGCTAGGCTATTTTGGATCGGCGTGTCAATCAAGTAGCGCGGATCGCTGTATCACCGTTGAACCTATATTCTATCATCCTAAGCGGGATTTCGCATGGGTAATCTCTATTATGCATCTGATTTCCGATGATTGGCCCGTCGCAGCATCGGTGAGGGAAATAAGGTTGACACCCCCTTTGCTCGGTGTTATAGTGATACAACTACTGCGCATAAAATCAAATCGCGATTCTTAGGACTCGACGGTTAATTTCCGCTACCATCGGGCGAGCCATACGGTCCTCATATAATCCCCTTTTCGTAACAGTTTAGTTCCCTGATTTCTGGGGTCGAGTGCTATGAATCTAGACTGCCTTTTTTGCCATTTTCTAGGCGCACCTCGTGTGGATGCCCATTTTTCCGGTTTGTAGTAGGGATCAAGCGACTGAATAAGGAGTGCTATAGAGATCCCTATGCATTGCCCGTCCTATGGCTCCAGGGGTTTTCTGACCACTAATCACTAGCCACTAAACACTTACCCCTTTTCTAAGTTAGGCCCGTCTATCGGTATTCTACAGGAGTTTCAGTTTGGATAGTAAAGAAAAATGCTTGTTTATTAACAGCCAAATGCCAGAGGGAGGGCTGTTTACCGGAGAAAAAAGAAATATCCACCCCGATAGCAACACCGCCTGGCGAATTTCCCCGGAGCCGTTCTGGATCTCTCAAACCGAGCTGGAATGGTTTGAAACACTCGGGAGCCATCTTCTGCGGTTTTACCAAACGTGCAATCTGCTGTATTCACAAAGCGCGCGAGGCATTCAGCCTCCGTGGATTGCAGCTTACCTCGACCAAGGCAAGCCGGAAACAGTAATTCAACAAGGGCGAATGAATCGATTTAAGAGCCAACTCCCACAGGTCATTCGTCCTGACATTATCCCCTCGAACGACGGAATGGTCATCACTGAGCTGGATTCTGTCCCGGGCGGAATCGGATTCACGGCAAATCTGGCGACTCAGTACGGGGGGCTTGACGACAATGTCACGGGTGGGAGTAATGGAATGACGCTTGGTTTCGCGGACATGATTCGCTTCATCGCAAAGCAGGAATGCCCAACCTTGGCGATTGTTGTTTCGGACGAAGCCGGAGATTACCGGTCCGAAATGGAGTGGTTCGCGTCTATCCTGCGCGGGAATTGTCTGAACGCATATACCGTCAAACCCCATGAGATCACTTTTACGGAGCAGGGATTGTACCTTGAATCCGCACATGGGAGCGTTCAAATTGACGTTCTCTACCGCTTCTTTGAACTGTTTGATCTGCCGAACATACCGAAGGTCGAACTAATGTTATACGCTGCAAAGAAGCGCACAATTGTGATGACTCCTCCTCCGAAATCCTATCTGGAGGAGAAGTCGCTATTTGCTCTGTTCTGCCACCCCATGCTAGAACCCTTCTGGCGCAGAGAACTTGGCAAAAAGACCTATCCCTTCTTGCGCGAGGTTATTCCCCAAACATGGTTGCTGGATCCTCGGTCACTCCCGCCGCATGCCGTAATACCGGGACTTGAGATTGGTAATCTGCCCGTTACGGATTGGCGTCAGATTATCGCCGGTACCCAGCGCGAGCGCGAATTGGTTCTTAAACCTTCCGGGTTTTCGGAACTGGCGTGGGGGAGCCGAGGCGTGGCGATTGGACATGACCTCTCCACGGAGGATTGGACAGCCGCCGTGGAAAATGCCTTGGATAGTTTTGATCGAACGCCCTATGTTCTGCAGAGATTTCATAAAGCCAAGCGCGTCCGGATGAGTTACTACGACTTTGACCGTCGAGACGTGCAGGAGATGGCTGGAAGACCACTCCTCCGCCCCTACTACTTCGTGACGGGGGACAAGGTTCGGCTTGGCGGTATTCAAGCCGTGGTATGCCCCGCGGACAAAAAGATTTTGCACGGCATGGTTGATTCTATTATTGTGCCCGGAGCGCTCAGACCCGATGCGTAGATCCTGTTTGAATAATCGGTAGCAAAGCCATTTTTGGTCATTTGTAGGAAGGTTTTTATTGTTGTCTGCTACGTATCTGTCGGGATTTCTATCGCACTCGTTATTCACTCGTTTGATCCCGCGCTGGGACTTTGGTGCACGGGGTTTTGGCGTTTCTATACACCTTTAGGATCTCTATCGCAGTCGCTATTCGCTCCCTTGATCCCCTCTGGGGCTTTTAGAGGCTGGTGCGCAGGGGATTTCTATCGCCTTCGCTATCCGCTCAGTTGATCGCACCCTACAAATGTACTTTTCAAACAGGATCTTAGGAAACTCGGTTTCTCTAGACATAATCGTAGGGTGCGTACCACGCACCAATGGCACGGGATGGCGGATAACGTCTACCCTACAAAGATGAGGAAGCACTTTCGTCGGTAAATGCAGTTATCCAAAGCACAACTTAACAGGTTCCGAAATGACGGATGCATCTGGTTTGAAGGATTCTTCACACCGCGGGAGGCACAGGCACTTCGCCTTGAATTAGAGCGCATTTATGATCTTGAATTGAAAAACGGAACAGGAATAAACTGCGCTGTTCAGGAGGATGGAACAAAACGTGACAATCATGGCGAACGACAGAACCTTCAAGTGATTCCGCTCAACAGTCGAAGTGATCTTCACAAAGCGCTCGCCTTCAACTCGAAAGTTCTATCCGTCGTGGAGCAACTCATCGGGGACGATTTCATGTTGGAACTGGATCAAGCCTTCTGGAAACCGCCCAAGATAGGCATCGGCACAAACTGGCATCAGGACAATGCTTATTTCAAGATTGCCGACCCCTTGTGTGGCACAGCGATGTGGATTGCAATTCACGACGCGGACGTTGAGAATGGTTGTCTGCACGTGATTCCCGGCAGCCACCGCGAATCCTACGACCACTACCGCGATCCGCTCAGCGACCATCACATTCGATGCGATCCGCCGGAACACCGCGCCGTTCCGGTTGAATTGAAAGCGGGCGGAGTTGTGTTCTTTTGCTACGGAGTGGCGCACTGCACGAAAATCAACCTTTCTGATGAAGATCGGGCTGGCGTTGCCCTCCATTTTCTTCACAACAATTACGGCGGTTTGGAAATTTGGGAGAAGGAGAAAACGACTCGACCAATGCTCCGAGGCCCCCGCGCGACGGGAGGGGAAGCCGAATTTGGCGAAGGGTTTGAAGGCAGATGGGAAGAATTGGTCGATCGGGTGTTAGCTTCCGCTGAGAACCCTCGGTAGGGAACGCAGATCTGCGTTCCCTACAATGTGTAATTTCCCGAGTCATCGGGTGTTCTGCAACGCAGAGATAGTCTTCATTCTATAATCCAAGATCTGCGTCTCAACCCGATGAAGCTTCGAATTACGAGGCTAAGGAGATAAATTGGTACGAATCGGAATTGTTGGCATCGGCTTCATGGGAATGATTCATTACTACGGCATCAAGAAGGTTTCAGGTGCCGAGGTCGTCGCAATCTGCACCCGTAATCCGAAAAAACTTGACGGCGATTGGACCTCCATTCAAGGAAATTTTGGACCCCGGGGCGGTATTGAGAATCTCTCCCATCTCCGAAAATACAATCAGATCCAAGACCTCCTCGCCGATCCGGATGTTGATATGGTAGACATCTGCCTGCCGGTACAGTTGCATAAGGCGGTTAGTATCGCGGCACTTGAAGCCGGAAAACATGTGCTCGTTGAGAAACCGATTTCGATTCGGCTTGATGACGCCACCGATATGGTCGAGATTGGGAAAGAGAGTGGGCGGCATTTCATGGTCGCACACGTACTTCCTTTTTTCGCAGAATTCGCTTATGCAAAACACGCGGTGGAGTGCGGCGACTACGGAGAACTTCTTGGGGCGCATTTCAAACGAGTCACCTCAAAGTCGAAGAAGACACAGGATTTGGAAGAATTAGAGAGGAGCGGCGGACCAGGGATTGACCTGCACATCCATGACACGCACTTCATCCAGCTCCTTTGCGGAATGCCCGACGCTGTATTCTCCCGAGGGGTGCTGGCAACCGGCAATTTCGCCGCGTCTCTGACGACGCAATACATCTATAACGACAGAGACCTCTCAATTAGTTGCTCAGCGGGAGGGATGTCCCAAAGCGGACGGGCATTCTCACACGGTTTTGAGATTTACCTTGAGAGAGCCACCTTGCTTTATGAGTTTGCCACGCTCGGCGGTCAGCCAGCGACTTCGATACCGCTGACGCTGCTCACAGAGGCGGGAGAGATTCAGCAGGTCGATCTCGGTGAATCGGGTCCCATAGATGCCTTTACCGATGAAATCCAGTACGCCGTTGACGCAATCAATGGCGATTACGAACCCACAGCGTTATCGGCGGTCGGTGCAAGAGACGCACTGGCGCTCTGTTATAAAGAAGCCGAATCGGTCAAGACGGGACAGATTGTTTCAGTCTCTTGAGAGTAACGCCGGAAGAAACCGAGTTTTTTCTCGAAAACTTGGTTTCTGTATCGATCATTTCCAAGATAGGTACAATCTTCAGATTACGAACCAACTACACGTCACTCCACCCAGATGCACGCCTTTCATATACTCAGCGACCTAGGCGAGGTCTTTATCCCAGCGCAATTCAGAGAACTCGCCTCGGACAATGCCCCTCTTAGACATTTTACAGACGGCAACCTTGGACAACTCGATCGCATCTTCACCCACCTCCGGCGTGGCGGTGTGGCGGTGCTCTCCGGCAAGTGGGATCGGATTGTGGAGGTTTTGGACTATGCCGAGCGCAAGAAGAAAGAACTCGCGCCAAGATTGGAGAAGCCGAAACGCCGACGAGATTCCAACTCGCGCGATAAACGCCCAAATCCCAACAAAGGCGCCTCGGCGTTGTCGCGCCTGATGTGTTTTGCGGACGGGGCGGGCATCTTGCAAATCGATCCGCCTCCGAATCTCCCGTATTTGCTTGAGTTGGTCGGGGAAAATCCGGGCGGAAACAATCAGTGTCCATTTCTATTGCCAATTGCAACCGTTCAAAAACTCAAGACGGCGCTTTCGCAAGAGTATCCGATACAGGCACTCGGCACCTCGTTAGTGGCGTTCGAGAATGTACTACCGCCGCGTTCACAGGAGACAATCGCGTGTTTTCAAAATGGACTTCAGGCAATCAAGAAATATCTGCCACAACGGGCAGAAGTGCTAGAAGTTGGCTGTGGCAGCGGGTGTTTGACGCTATTGGCAGCGCAGGAGTTGTCGGAGTTGGAGGTAAAGATTCGTGCGTCGGATCTCTTGCCGGAAGCGGTTGCCACGACACGATATAACGTTTCTCATTGCTCGAACCACGCGGGATTAATTCAGCTATTGCCGCCGGGTGACCTTTTTGAGGCGGTTCCAGCAGGTCACCGTTTTAATCTCATTATTTTTAACGCCCCTTGGGTGGTTTCGCGGGCACGCAATCGCGCGGAACTCGCCATTCACGATGAAGGGCAGCGCATTTTGCGCAGGTTCTTCGACGATGTTCCTCAATATCTAAAGCCAGATGGACGGATACTCCTCGGATATGCGGACGCGTCTGGTCCCAAAGCCATCCAAAACTTGGAAAAGATTATCAGCAACGCTGGATTTGGCGTGGTGAGCCGGCAAACCAAACGTGTCGCAACGCATCGATCCAAACGCAAATGGGAGCATATTATGGTTTGTGAACTGATGGGATGTTTGAGACCTTAAACACCGAATTAAGATGGGCAGAAAACACCAAGGATGAAGGTTGCCAGAACGTCAAAAAGGTGGATGTTTACGCACCGAGGAAATACATCAGTCAGCGGGACCTCACAGCGATGAGAATAACTTTCTGCCAACTGCCTCATGCCTTGCAGGAAAGATAGACAAAGATATAGAATCGACCTAGTTCTGTATGTGCAAAATCCACTGATGATGTGGTAAAATATCAATCTGAACGCATCCAATGACAGCAAAGTTACGTGCAATTCACCTTTAATTTGATCGTCCGTCAGTGTTAGAGAAAGAGATGGCAAAGAGAAAAAGGGGGAAACCAGGCTTAAAGGCAGACCGCACGCGTCAAGCACATAATTCGCTAAGGGGATACCTCTATCAAATTTGGCATAGTGTCAATGCGTGGCTGGAGCTTGCAGAAGATGAGATTCTCTATTTGGAAGGTGCGGAGGACTTTGACAAAGTATCAGATAACAACGCTGCGGTGACGCAAGTCAAAGCCACACAAGCCCCGATCACGCTTAGATCTCGGGACGTGAATGACGCTATTAACCACTATTGGGAACTGCGGACGAACAATTCCGACCGGAGTGTAAATTTCCGTTTTCTCACATGCGCCAAGATAGGTGTAGAACAAGGAAATCCATTTGGAACAGGTAACCCGGGGCTTCAGGTCTGGAGCCGTTGTTCGGGAAATGAAGAAAGTATCAAAAAAATCTCCGACTTTTTGCAAACTGAAGGAAAGATATCCGAAGAAGTAAAAGATTTCCTCAAACAAGCTGAACCGCGAGAAATCTACGAACAACTCATTGAACCTGTTACTTGGGAAACGGATAGCAAACCCGCCAGGTTTGTTGTGCAATCCATACGTACGACTCTTGTTCACCATGGTGACCGATACAGTATTCCACCTGCTGATGCTGAAAAGGTTGTTGATAATCTTCTCAAAGAAGTTTTGACAATAGCAACGGAGGAGGAAAATCGTACACTAACCCGAGAACACTTTTTGAGAATATTTGCCGAAAATACAAGAATAAGCCTTCCAATTCAGAATAGTTCAGCGCATCAACCGATACAGCTAAAGATCGTTCTTGATCATATTAAAGAAACACTCATTGCAGAGCCAGCCGATTTTAGTTTTGCATTTCAATCTCCAGTACAAAAGACGATTCCACCACTCTATCGTGATGTTACTCTAAGAGAAAACTTACTTACAAGCATCCAAGCCAAACTTCAATCAGAGGGCATAGTTGCCATTCATGGAGGAGCAGGGAGAGGAAAGACAACACTTGCAAAATTGACAGCTAATGCTATGGGGGGCTGCTGGTTTTGGCTGAGTTTCACAGATAGAGATTCATCTCAGATTGGCAAACTTTTACAGCAACTTGCAGTTGAAGTCAGTAATCAATCTGAACAAATCAACATCGTTTTGGATGACTTAGACATACAACCTCAACAATTGCGCGAGTATGAAGAAATGTTGGGGGTTCTGGTTTATAGGGTACTGGAACGTGGCGCAAAACTGCTGATTACAAGCCAGCATAAGCCACCTAATAGCCTTATCCGCCAACTTGATGTCTCACCATCCATCGTCGTCCCTGTTCCAGACTTTACCTTATCCGAAATTGAGCAATTTGCCGAACGATTGGGATGCCCCGCAGATGACGCCAAGACTTGCGCACCATTGATTCAATTGCATACCAGCGGACACCCGAGGCTTGTGCACGCTCGACTCGCTCAATTACGTGAGGAAGACTGGAAGCCGCCAGATACAATTGAGGGTATCTTGCACACGCCCCTAGAGGTGGTTGAAGAACGTGAAACTGTGCGACAATTGCTCACAGAATTGCCGGATAATCATCAGGAATTTCTCTATAGACTGAGTTTGATGACTACTGAATTTAGAAAAGATTGCGCGGTCAACATCGGCGAGATACCGGAATCTGTACCTTATGCAGGGGATATTTTTGGTCAATTGGTTGGTCCTTGGATAGACCGTGTTAATGAATCCTACTACACAATCTCACCTTTACTGACCAATGCAGCCAAGCAAGTTTGGTCAGAGAGTAAGATAAACGACCTTCACGCTCGGATTGCAGATGCAATTCTCAAAACAGGAAATCTGACCATATTAGAAGCACGGGCTGTGCTATTTCAAAGTATGCTTGGACAAAACGAAATAGGCTTTATTGCTGTGATTTACGCATTGATAACCGCTCCGGAGGACAGTTGGGAAGAACTCAGCCGAGAATTCTCTTGGTTGATACTCGCTCAACCTGACATTCCCGAAAAGTTCTTTCCTGGGAACGATTCTGTAAATCATCTATTTCGCTCATTGCAATATCGTATTGCGGTCGAGGTAGAACCGGAAAGAGCGCCGAAGATACTTGAAATTTGGGATAAAGAAACCAAGCCGCACGAACCACATCAGTTGTATCTGTTGAATCGCCTAATGCTGGCAACGCAGGCATTAATTTATTATCAAGTATCACTCCCGGCCAAGCAGATGGTAGGATATCTTAAAGAAGTTGCTGATATCACATGCAACAATAAAGACATTCAAGAAATATACGATGATTCCATGGGACAATTGGAAGAACACGAAACTGACACAGCCAACTATTTCAGTTTTCTATTTAGTTTTGTTGTGGCACGTCGTCCTATTTACCCTCCATTCCTCAGTGACCTTATTGACGCCCTTGACGAGCTTCCAGCAAAAATTCGCACACTGTTATTGGCTGATTTCGAGGATGACAGTGTTGACTCTCGGCTTTTGATCGATGGTGTCTGGTGGTCAGAAGTAAACCGTGAGAATCCGGATTGGCAAAGATGTCTCCAGGTATTTGACAAAGTCATTGAAAAAGCTCTCGCCTGGGGTTATCCCCATCTGGCTGCGGCATCTGCAAGGAGTAAAGCCATTATTCACTATGAAAACCTGCATAATCCTGATGCCGCCCATAAAGTTCTCCAAGATTTTGTATCAAAAGTGGGGACATTACCAGTAATCGAGCGAGAACAAGCCAATGTATATTTGAGCCAAAAGCGTTACAAAGAAGCGCTCAGCATCTACGAGCGTATTCTCCCCGAGTGGAATCTATCTTCAGAAAAATTAGGCATTGGGCCTCTAGAAGAATATCGTCGAGCCGCTATTTGCGCCGCACATTTGAACGATTGGGAGAAGGCGGCTACCTTTTTTGAAGCTGGAGCAAAAATAGTTCAAGTGATTGAGCACACTGAAATTAATATTGGTTTGTATGCAGATGCGGGATTCGCACATTTTAAGGCAGGCAATATGCTGGAGAGCACAAAGTTGTTAAATTTGGCATTGCAAGAATTTGAAAAGATGCCACAAGACAATACGGATATCAAGTATTTTTCATTAAAACAACGTTTAGCGCACACCATAAGATGGATGGCAGAACAGAGCTGTGAAAATAATCCTTCAGAACTTGAAGAACCTCCAGTTGGTATGTGCAGCAATCCGGAGCCAAATGAAAAAAATTCGACCCTTCCTGACTTCCCAATGGGATACGTTTGGTTCTACCTAGCGCAAATCGAGTTCAGATTTGGGTATGGAACAACAGTGTTGGAGCATGCCATGCGGATCTTAGACCGAGATGCATATCCTGCATTTAGTTCTCTTCTTGCTCCCCTTAAAATACAATATGATTTTAGAAACAAAACCTTTAATGAGTTGCCGGAACGTATACAGCAATTGGCGAATGCGTGTGACTCAATGCAGAATCATAAACTAAGCGGGACAGGGATTGAAGAACATAGAGTCAATTCTATACCTATTGCCAATCTACCCAACTTCGGTTCTGTTCCGAACATCATATCTATTTTGGGATCATCCCTTCTTGTCCGACTACGAACAAGCAATAATGTGCAGGACATGCTGGTTATATGGCGATCAAAGTCTTCAGAATTACCCATAAAAGAAAACCTCATCGTTGCTCTTGATTTAATTGAATCAATGTTATCCAAAGATCTGAGTAACGCTTTGACAATTATGCACTCACAAAATTCCAGGCACGAAAACCGGCTTGCCGCAACATTAAAAATTGTTCACAGTATTCAGACCAGTCCAGATAATCTCTTTTATGCCCACGTACTCATAACGACTGCACTCATTGGTAACTTATGGGAAGATTTTGTCGTGCTTGATTTAGCAGAGCTTCTTTCCGCGCAGTGGCTTGCAAAAATAAAATTCCCGGCGATGTTGAAAACACCTATGATTACGGTGCCCTTAATAGAACAAGCCTGTAAGGGCAGCGACACCGGAAAGAAAAAAATTGGCAAGATTCTTCTCGCCGCGCATCAAGCTATTTCACTCAGAGTGCCATCTACGACTTTACAACAGTTTCGCAGTTGGACAGAAGCTATACCAGAGCAAAAGCAGGAGCCGAAAATCGGACAGAATCCGATAGCACAACAGATCATCAAAGTGATGGAGAATCCACCGCATTTAACCGATGAAGACGTTGAAGCAATGCGGCAGTCGATTGAGGAAGGGAAAATGCCTGTAAATTTCGATTCAATCTTTGATCAGGACGAATCTGAAGACCAATGAATAAGTATCTGCTGGATACATCAACGTGGAGCTCTTTGATGGCAGATACTCCTATAGTTAAAGAGCGTTTGAAATCTCTAGCGGAATCGGACTATCCTTTCATTTGTCCTATCGTTAAGGGTGAGGTTCTGTTCGGGATTTACCGGCTACCTGAAGGAAAAAGACAACGCACTCTTAAGCAAAAGGCAGACAAGTTATTTACTGAAATCCCTTGCGATCCAATCCCCGAAAATGTTGCCGATGGGTATGCAAAGATAAAAGTTGAGGCGCAACAGCGAGGAACGCCGTTAGATGAATGTGACCTTTGGATTGCAGCAACAGCTCTAGTGCTTGATGCGATTCTGGTTACTTCTGATACCGATTTTCAGAGAATAGCCGGACGGGGCTTGCGTTTGGAAGATTGGGTGAATTAACAAGGGGCAGGATTGTCACTCTGGATGTAGAGGCACGGGGATAGGTTGTATGAATGGAAACAAGATATTTGGCATCAGAGCATTCATGTTTCCATCATTCTTCTGATATAGTCATTGATTGCACTAAACGCATTGAAAGAAATGATTCCACGATGGAATTAAAAACTACCAGAGCCGGGGGCTGAAAGCTTTTACGCGATGGTTAGAAGCACTTCAGTCCGCATTCAATATCACTGCGAAACGGGGTTTCGCAGGAACACTAAAATAAACGAACAAAGGGTACATGTCCGTTGGTTTTCGACAAGCACTCCGAATCCGATTTTCGGAGATTGCCTCGCCGCTGGCGTTCTTACCGACCTCTCTTCACTCAAGCCAAATCTGCCTGAAATACCGCCACGCCGTCGGATGTAGCTTCAGATTCCTCACCCGCTTGTTAGTAATAACCGCTTTCTTGGAGTGCGCGATTGGAACCCACGGAACATCGTTGTGAAAGATTGCCTGCGCCTTTTTGTAGAGTTCAATCCGCTTTTCCCGGTCGGTGATTGACCTCGCCTCATCGAGGATCTCCTGCATGGCGTCACTTCGATAGAAGGAGATGTTGCCCGCCGGCTTTTCGGCTGCGGATTTGCTCAATAGGTAGTAAAAGAAGTTATCGGGATCGCCCAGGTCCGCAGACCAGCCCAGCATGGCGATGTCGTGCTCGCCGTGTTTCGTTTTTTCAAGGTACGTGCCCCAGTCGAAGGTCACAATCTTCGTCTCAATCCTGACACGCCGCAGATCGGATTGAATCACCTCCGCCAGCGCTCGGCCATTGGGGATATAGGGCCTCGGCACCGGCAGTGCCCACAAGGTTGTCGCAAAGCCGTCCGGATAACCGGCTTCCGCCAACAATTGCTTTGCCCTCTCCGGATTGTAAGTGTAATCCTCGATCCCGTCATCGTAACCCCACATCGTCGGTGGAATGGGATTCTTTGCGGGTATCCCCATCCCTTGATAGAGATGCTCGACAATCGCCGGCTTGTTTATGGCGTGGTTGATTGCCAAACGAACCTTGAGGTTATCCAACGGTTTCTTATCCATATTCATTGCGAGGTAACCCACATTCATGCCAGGCCCCTCAACGACAGCGAGGTTTGGGTCCTCGCGAATTTGGGGCAAATCGTCGGGATTGGGGAACTCCATCGCATGGATGCTGCCGTTCTGCAATTCAATTAGCCGCACCGAATTGTCGGGGATTGATCGAAAAATGATGCGGTCCAAATTGGGGCGACCACCCCAGTAATCCGTGTTCACTTCGAGAACAACCTTATCTCCTCGATCCCAACGCACAAATTTGAACGCTCCCGTGCCAACGGGGTGATTGGTGAAATCCTCTCCCCATTTTTTTACCGCGCTTGGACTGACAATCGCAAACGGTCCCATGGCTAACGTAGCAATAAAGGGAGCATAGGGATGGTTGAGAACAATCTGGACAGTATAGTCGTCCAAATCGACAATCTTCTCAACGATATCCGCCAACCCGGTGTCTGACCAGTAGATGGGCGTGCCACCGACTTTGTGGAACGGATGGCTCGGATCATGTTGACGGTTCAAAGAGAATAGTACCGCATCCGCGTTGAAAGCCGTACCATCGTGAAACTTTACGCCTACCCGCAGGTGGAACGTCCACGTCAGTCCATCAGCCGAAGATTCCCACGATTCGGCTAAGGCAGGCTCAACCTCTGTGCTTTCATCCTGATATTGTACCAGCGTGTCGTAAACATTTTCGCACACTTTGAAGGATTCGCCATCCTCTTCATGCGCCGGGTCCAACCCCACAGAATCCCCGCCGCGACCGAAAATCAGTGTGCCTCCGATTATTGGCGTGTTCTCGGTAGCGGCTACCGGATATGTTACAACTAATAACACCGCAGTAATAAGCGCCTGAAGGCGTTCATACATAGTTTGGCTCCTTTGCAGTTGACAGATCTTATTATGTTGTTAGAAAATAAGGTCGGCTTCAACCAAAAATAGTACCTTGTCAGAGGTGCGCTGTCAAACAAATCTCATGACACTCTAGCGTCGTTATGTGGACTCCAAGCCCTGTTTATCAGTTGTCGTCCAGTTGATAGTATTCATCGTGCTAAACTCGACTTTGAACACAATCGACTCTAGGAACATTCTTGCGTGAAGTGTGTGTAGACGTGTGCAAGAACACAGGAGCCGGACGGTATGCCGAGAACTGTTTCAAGTTACTATAGGAAAGGCTGGATGTAAATATGCTGATTAAAATCCCCAAAGGATGGGAGATTCCCGAAAACCAAGTGACGTCAGAGTCGGATTACGTTAGCCGACGCACGTTTGTTAAGAATATGGGCTTGGCGGGGGCTGGCGCGCTGACGCTAATGAACGGCTGTGCTTGGGCACAGGGAAAGGGTGTGGAGGAGCAACTCAAAGAGGCGCAAGCGCAGAAAATTGATGCGCCGCACAATGAAAACTTCACCGTGGATGCTGAGTTAACCGATGAGGTTGTCGCTGGGTCCTACAATAACTTCTACGAATTTACGACCACCAAAGATCGCGTATGGAAGTTGGTCGACAAGTTTCAGACACGCCCGTGGGAAATCGAAATTGGCGGGTTGGTAGAAAATCCGATGACGGTTGACCTCAGCGACCTCGTCAAGAAAATGCCCCTCGAAGAACGGGTCTACCGCTTTCGGTGCGTCGAAGCGTGGGCGATGGTGGTGCCGTGGATCGGCTTTCCTATGAAGGAACTGGTCAATCTGGTGCAGCCCAAATCATCTGCGAAATATGTGAAAATGCTCACATTCCTCCGTCCAAACGAAGCGCCCCAGCAGAAGCAAGGGCGGTTGCCGTGGCCCTATTTTGAGGGACTGACCATTGAGGAGGCAATGAACGAACTCACCTTGCTTGCTACAGGCATTTACGGTCATGTTCTCCCGAAACAACACGGTGCTCCGATCCGCCTGATTATCCCGTGGAAGTACGGTTTCAAGAGCATCAAGTCGATTGTCAGCATTGAATTCACCAATCGTAAACCACGCACTTTCTGGAACACCTTGGCGCCACGAGAATACGATTTTTGGGCAAATGTGAATCCGACCGTTCCTCATCCTCGCTGGTCGCAGGCAATGGAACGTATGATTGGCACCGGCGAGCGTCGATCGACAGACATGTTTAACGGCTATCAAAGTTACGTTACGCATCTCTACAAGACGTAATCGGGTGATTATCCCTTGATCACACCAATAGGACGCAGCCGAGCGACCCGCCGTGAAAGCCCGGCTGCATCGACCACTTTGACAACTTCATCAACATCTTTGTAGGCTTCTGGGACCTCTTCATGCAGGGTTCGACGGCCCTCGGCACGCACAAAAATGCCTCGTTTCTCCAGCTCCCGATCAATCGCCCGTCCCTTTGTTGCTTCAATTGCTTTTCGACGAGATAGCATTCTCCCCGCGCCGTGGCACGTTGTACCCCACGTTTGTTCCATCGCTGCCGGGCTTCCCACGAGCACATAGGAAGCAGTCCCCATATCGCCGGGAATCAGAACAGGCTGGCCAATCTTCTGGTACTTCTCGGGAATTTCAGGGTGTCCCGCCGGGAAGGCGCGTGTTGCTCCCTTTCGATGTACAAACAGTTCCCGTTCAACCCCGCCAATCTTGTGTTTTTCAAACTTGCCGATGTTGTGCGCCACATCGTACACCAATTCCAATCCTAGCTCATTTTGGCTGGTATCGAAAAAATCCATGAACACCTGTCGTACCCAGTGGGTAATGCACTGCCGATTATTCCAAGCATAGTTGGCTCCGCACGCCATCGCGGCAAGGTAATCTTGCCCTTCCGGCGAGTTAATTGGCGCAGCCGCCAGTTGACGGTCGGGGAGGTCAATGCCGTACTTTTGCGCCACCTTAACCCACGTTTTGACGTGCTCATCGCATACCTGATAGCCGAAGCCTCGCGACCCGGTATGAATCATCACACAAACCTGCCCTTCCGTCAGGCCCATGGCATCCGCCGCCTCTCGATAAAGGATGCGGTCTACCACTTGCACTTCCAGAAAATGATTCCCCGAACCGAGTGTACCAAGTTGATTTTTCCCGCGCTCAAGGGCGCGTTTGCTGGCGGCACTGGCGTCTGCCGATGAGAGATACCCGTTTGCTTCCGTGAAACCAAGATCTTCAGGTATGCCGTACTCCCGTTCGATCGCCCAACGAGAGCCCTTCTCAAGCATCTCTTGCTCTTCTTGAATTGAGAGGCGAATCTTGCCACTAGAACCGACACCGCAGGGGATTCTCTCAAATAGCTTGTCGACGAGGTTTCGAGACCTGCCTTTCAACCGGGACGCCTGTATATTTGTCCGAATCAGGCGCACCCCACAATTGAGGTCATACCCGATGCCCCCGGGCGACACAACGCCATCTGCGCGCGGGTCGGTAGCAGCAACCCCGCCGATTACAAAGCCGTAGCCCCAATGCAAATCCGGCATGGCAAGCGAGTGCTTGACGATTCCGGGGAGATGCGCTACGTTTGCGACCTGTTGAAGCGCCTCGTCGCTCTTGGCTTGTCGGAGGAGTTTTTCGTTTGCGTACACAATTCCATCGACGCGCATTCCTTTCTGATAACTTTTTGGGATGCGCCAGCGGTAGTCGTCAATTTTGTTTAATGGTATCTGTTTTTCCACGATCCTTTTTCGCTTTCTTCTTACCCATGGCTCCACTTCTCTAGATATACTTTAGATCCTAATTGAAAAATGGCTAAATAGCCAACACAGTCAACCAATATACGTACGCAGCGTAGGCCAATCCGGATACTGTCATGGCGCATGCAACACTTTTCATCACGAGACTTGATCGTCCTGTTTTGGTAAAATGAAAAGCGATATGATTCAGAAGCAACATCAACGCCACTACGAGGTTCAACAGGATTACGGATTGGGGATAACTAGAGTGTCGGGTATAGAAGTAAAAAATGACATTGAAGCCAAGCAGACAAAGAATTATCGCCAAGTATCCATATTTCCACACAGTTCCAATTGGGTCGGTTATCTCCGCTTCTGTGCCTTTTTTGACGATTTCTCTAACTATCTGGTGTTTCCGCTCTTGATCGTCAATCTTGATCTGTAGTTGCCGTTTTTCGGCCTCGGTGAACTGCCTCATGAGCAGTGTCCCCTTGGAGTTGCTACACGATAATTGCCCGCTTTTGATACATTTCTCATCCCCCACCAATGTAACCGAACCGTTAATATGGCGGCAACCGTAAGGACCTGAAAAACAAAGGTCTCCCCGAATGTTTTCAATCAAGGAGACCTTAATTTCTTCTAGTGCCCGTCACGTCATACACCTGTTATCGCCCGATTAGCGCCGAGTAATCGTAGGCGCAGCAGTGTTTCATGCATGCGGTTCCACGTAAGTTCCACATGTATTTCAGGTGTGTAAGACTATAAGCCTAACGCAATGTGGTTCTTAATTCTCCACTGTTGCCTCGAAACCAGCGCCAGTAACAGCAGACGCCAATGTGTCGGCAGTAACCTTGCCGGATTCAATTTTTATGACGGCTCTATCTGGAAGCGAAACAGCCGCATCGGTAACGCCAGCAATTTCAGAAAGTACAGCCTGCACTTTCGAAACACAGGCACCTCACGTCATATTCGACACGGACAAAGTAATTTCCTCCATTGCGGCGACCGCCGTTTTTGATGCTTGAGGAATATCGGTTTTCTCAGTGCTCGCCTTCTTTTCCGACTGACATCCAAGTACCATGGCAATCATGAAAATACAGACTAGCAGCAACCGAGTAGTGCGCATGTCTGTCCACCTCCTTTCAAAAGGAATCAAATTTGACTCCTAATCAATTGGCAGCCTTAGCGCCAAATCCCGCGCCTTCAACGGCGGCGGTCAGATCAGCGGTCGAGACCTTTCCGGGTTCGACGTTAATGGTAGCTGTCTGCAGGTTAACGTTCACATTGGTAACTCCGGGGAGGTTCGTAAGTGCAGCCTGCACTTTGGCGACGCAGCCTCCTCACGTTACACCTGTGAGACTCAATTTCACTTCTTCCACTTTCGCTGCCGCTGTCGCCGTGTCAGTCTGTACCGCATCCTGGGCTTGTGCCGGTGCCGGTGACGCCTCGGGAGCCGCCATTTTCTTGCTGCATCCCATCACGACTATCGTTGCAACAAAGCAGATTAGTAACGCCCTAATAATACGCATTTTAATTCTCCTTCTTTCCTGAATAGGGATTTAAACCCCGTGGCTGGGGACTCCTCCTGATTCTATCTGAATTGGCGCTCGGTTGTCAAGCCCTATTGTCTTGGTGTTTGGAGAATAATACTTGACAGCCGAATCAGAAACAGAGTAAAATTGGAAAAATTCGGATAAGGAAAATTCAAAGATGGCAATCTTAGAAGGCGGGCAGATTCTCGCTAAAGCGTTGAAGCTAGAAGATGTTGAATACTTGTTTACGCTTTGTGGCGGGACTATCGAATCAATTTATGACGGGTGTCTCAGAGAGGACATCAAGATTATTGATGTGCGCGTAGATCAATCCGCCACAATGATGGCGGACGCCTATGCGCGTGTTACCGGGAGAGCGGGTGTGAGTGCTGTGACCAGAGGTCCTGGCCACGCAAATATGATATACGGCTTGGCAACCGCCTATATGGTCGGCAGCCCGTTGTTCGCGTTGAGCGGCAACAGTGACGCGGACCAACTCGACATGGGCGGCTCCCAAGAATACAATCAGATTGGCTTGGTGAAGCCGATAACCAAATGGGCTAGGTTGGTCATGCAAACGGAACGTCTGCCGGAATTTGTGGCGGGTGGGTTCCGAAAGCTTTGGGCAGGCCGTCCTGGTCCGGCGCATCTGAGCGTACCCTACGATATTCTGTACGACAAGATTGATGATGCCAATCTGAGCTATTCCAAG
This sequence comes from Candidatus Poribacteria bacterium, assembly GCA_965197465.1. Lineage (GTDB taxonomy): Bacteria > Poribacteria > WGA-4E > WGA-4E > JAJDTR01 > JAJDTR01. The sequence goes on from OZ240209.1 coordinate 995,553, forward strand.
GTTGCGGAATATCGATCAACCGCCCGGATATGCGGCGACCCGGAGCTAATTGACGGTGCGTTAAGGCTACTGTCCAAAGCAAAAAACCCGGTAGTCGTTGCGGGCGGGTTAGTTCACTGGCATAGTGCAGCGGGCGCTCTACTGGATTTTGTTGAGGCAACAAGCATTCCATTCTTTTCCAAAGAAAGCGATGTCAACGCAATCGATCGCGCACATCCACTCTTTTTTGGCAAGGCGACGGGTAGATTCGCTAGTGCCGCGAAAGAACTTCGGAACGCTGACGTGGTTCTCATGTTGGGCGTAACGCTCGATAAGACGATTGACTACGGGGGCCCGCCCCTCTTTGATAAGGATGCGACATTCATTAATGTTGATATCAATGTTGACGAAATGGGGAAGAACCGCCCCTTTGAAGTCGGTATCGTCGGGGATATGAAATCGGTATTGACGGAGATGACCAACTCGGCGGATGGACACGACTTTCACAAGCCGAGCGACTGGATCGAGCGCTTGAACCTTGCCCGTGAGGAATTCTTGCATCGGGTGTCTGCAGCGGAGAATTCCGATTCTGTTCCTGTGCACCCGTTGCGTATTTGCAGAGAGGTTCGTGAACTGTTTGGTGACGACGCGACGATCTCCATTGACGGTGGAGATACAGCACTGTTTTCTTATATGGCATTCAACCACTACCACCCAGCACACTTCCTATCTACAGGTCCCATCGGTGGGATTGGTCAGGGTGTGCCTTTCGCACTCGCCGGCAAGTTGGCAAGACCGGATAAACCGAGCGTTTTGATAAGCGGCGACGGCGCCTTTGGCTATGGGGTCATCGAATACGATGTCGGCCTCAAACACAATCTACCCATCATCACAATCGTCTCAAGCGATCAGGCATGGGGCATCGTTCGTCACCCACAAATTAAGCGGTACGGTTTGGAGCGCGCCGTTGCCACAGATCTTCGGTCCGTAAACTACGAGCGCGTTGTGGGAGCACTCGGTTGCTATGGTGAACTTGTCACTAAACCGGCCGAAATTCGACCTGCATTGCAGCGAGCCGCAGACGCAGGTGTGCCGGCTGTGATTAATGTTCCTACGGTGTTTACCAGCGCAGAAGCTTTCTACCCGCAATGAACGGGGAGTAGTAGGTCTTAATTGCGTTCCAACCGCATTGTTTAACCGACACTGCCCGAAACAATTAAATCTCGTTACTAGATTTGTATAATCTGCACCGTCCTACAAAACCTGCGTAGACAAGGGGCATTTCCCCCCGATGGCGCCAGCGTCCGAATTTTTTCATGCCGAATGCCCGGTTTTTTGCCACCACCGCTAAAGGGGTTGAGCCCGTCCTTGCCAAGGAACTCAAGGGGTTAGGGGTCGAAAACCTTAAGACCGCCAGGGGTGGCGTACATTTTGAGGGTTCGATGGAAACCCTGTATCGAACCAATCTCTGGCTTCGCACAGCGAACCGGGTGCTAATGCAGCTTGCCGTATTTCCGTGCCCTACACCGCAAGTCCTGTACCAAAATGCGCGCGACATCCGCTGGAGTGATTGGATCTCCGCGCAGCAAACACTGGCTGTCGATTGCAACTGCCGGGATTCGGCAATCACCCACTCCCACTACGCTGCCCAGAAGATTAAGGATGCGGTTGTCGATCAAATCCGTGATAGTACCGGAAGCCGCCCGAGCGTAGACGCGCGGAATCCAGATATCCGAGTCAATGCCCACATTGCAAACGATACCTGTGTCCTAAGCCTCGACGCTTCCGGGGATGGTTTGCACATGCGAGGCTATCGTCGCCAAACGACAGATGCTCCGATTCGGGAAACTCTGGCGGCAGCTATCGTTGAGTTGGCTGACTGGAACTCCGAAGGATTCTTCATCGATCCGATGTGCGGGTCGGGTACCATCCTGATTGAAGCCGCCCTGAGGGCTCTTGATTATGCACCGGGACTTCTGCGTGCTGGCAATCGATCTTTTGGCTTTCAACGCTGGCGTGGATTCAACCAAGCACGTTGGGACCAGATAATCCGTGAAGCAAGGAATCGGATTCGTGAGAAGATTCCCGGCAGACTACTCGGGTACGACCTTTCACGTACGGCGGTCGACATAGCCAAGAAGAATATAAGCATGGCATGCCTGACAGATCGGATTCGTGTGGCAAGAGGAAATGTGTTAAACCTGAACCCCTCTGGACACACCGGTGTTATAGTCTGCAATCTGCCGTTCGGTGAGCGCTCCGGTGACGTGGAGGAACTTGCCCCACTCTACAAAGGGTTTGGCGACATCCTCAAGCAACGCTGCACCGGCTACAAGGCGTACCTTTTCACTGGCAACTTGAAGCTGGCGAAATCCATCGGCCTGCGCCCATCTCGCCGTTTTGCCCTATACAATGGCCCAATTGAGTGTCGTCTTCTAGAATACGAGTTGTATTAGTAGGTAGTCCTATCAGAGATAGCAACCGATTGTTTCCGAGGCAACTTCTACGGCTCTCAACGGAGCTTCATCTGGATAAAGAATAAGCCAAGCATGAGAAGTGCCAACTCAATGGTGTCGCAGAAATCAACGCTCTTCACGGAGTCCGTCATCAGGGGGATGACACAGCTCTGCATCCGCCACGGCGCTATCAATCTCTCGCAAGGGACACCCGGTTTCGAACCACCCGAAGAAGTCAAACAAGCGGTGGTGGCTGCCGTACGTAATGGCTATAACCAATATAGCATCACTTGGGGGGCGCCGAGCCTGCGACAAGCCATTGCACAGAAGATGACAACCTTCAACGACATTCCGACCGATCCTGATCTGAATGTGACGGTCACTTGCGGTGCCACCGAAGGAATGATGTCGGCGATGTTGGCGATCATCAATCCCGGCGATGAGGTGATTGTTTTTGAACCGTTTTATGAGAACTACGGTCCCGATGTCATCATCTCTGGCGCACAGCCGGTCTATGTTCCGTTGCGTGATACGAAAACGGAAGATGGCGCCGTTGGGTTGGCGTATGACCTTGACGAACTTCGTCGTGCATTCAGTGATAGCACGAAAGCAATAATCTTGAACACTCCGAATAATCCACTCGGTAAGGTCTTCGGGCATGATGAACTAAAGGAAATTGCGGCGCTCTGCTGCGAATTCGACTGCCTCGCCGTTACGGACGAGATTTACGAACATCTGATCTACGACGATCAACCGCATATTAGCATCGGCTCTTTCCCGGAAATGCGCGAACGGACAATAACCGTGTCGGGTTTGAGCAAGACCTACTCAATGACAGGATGGCGACTGGGATATGTCATTGCCCCGCAGTATCTGACAGATGCCATTCGTAAATTTCACGACTTTTTGACCGTTGGAGCACCACACCCATTGCAAGAGGCGGCCACGGTTGCTCTAGGTTTAGGCGCTGAATACTATCGCACCATGGTTGAGGAATATGACGCAAGACGGAAAACCTTCTTGCAGTTACTGATTGACGCGGGTTTTCATTGTTATCCGCCGGAGGGCGCCTACTATATCATGACAGAAATTGGTGATTTCGGTTTTGAGGATGACACGAAGTTTGCACATTGGCTTGTCAAGGAGATTGGAGTCGGCGGGGTGCCAGGATCCAGTTTCTATAGCTGTCCGCAACTTGGTCGGACAAAGCTGAGGTTTATGTACAGCAAACCAGAATCAGTTTTGATAGAAGTCGGTGAAAAGTTGATGAAAATCCGTGAGAAGATATAATTTGCGTAAACGATTTTAGGGAATATCCTGTCTCAAGTCTGACAGGACGTTGTCTATCATGATTGCTTGTTAAGATTTGCGCACCTTGAAGTCTGAAAATCGAAATTCGATTGCGTTTCGCGTTACTGGGCTTCATGGACTTAAGGCAAACCTCTAAGGGAGCCACGCGGTTGGATTTGGGCCGCCGATGAGCTTGACGGCGCCAACAATCTCGTTAATTGATACTGCAGGACACTGCAATCGATTTCCCTGTCGGTAACCTTGCAGAAGTCGCGTCTGTTTTGTAACTTGAAGGCGCGCGAGACGTTATACTAGATTTGGGCTCAAACGCTACACTACTAAATCAAAAAGGAGATTAAATGAAACACCTAAACGCCCATTTACTAACACTCTTTTCACTCCTCTTGCTATTGAGATGGGCACCCGACTCCGAAGCGCGGGCATTCAGGCTAGCGAAACTTCCTGGCGGAGGGCCCAATTTCGGGTGTGCTGCGTGTCATATCAATCCTGGTGGCGGTGGGGAGCGAAACGCCTTCGGGCTAGATTACGAAGCAATAGGGCTAGCTGCTGGCGATGTGTACACCGACGAGTTAGGCCAAAAAGATTCGGACGGCGATGGCTTCTCTAACGATGAAGAGTTCAATTCTAATCCACCGACTGAGCCATGGAATCGCGATTCCCGCCCACCGAACGTGGCTGTGGAGCCACTCGGAAAGATGTTTGCGGTCTGGGCGCGGCTCAAGCTAGAACCGATTGGATCAGGTAGTCACTTCCAATCTACGTCTAAGAACACAGTTCCAGCATTGGCCACGACCTTCAAACGAACCCCTCAACCGATTCATCGGGAAGATTCCGCAGAAATTGAAGAGAACTCTTCAGTGGCAAAGGATCGGATTGTATCAGCAAATAAGCCTTTCACAAAAAGCTTGAAGAAAAACTTCAAGGCTGGCGCAAAATTGCGTGCGGCAAGCAAGTAGTAGGCTATTGGTAGTAGGCTATTGGCCATAGGATGCACGCTGGAGAACCTCTAAAGACTTGGAGTTCACTGCTTCTTTGCCCAAAAACACGAACTACGGTGCTTGGTGCGGCAGGCGACTATGCCCTGTTGTAAAACTCCTAACGACGATTGTTGACAACAGATTAACAATTTGCAATCGAAAATCGCTTCTACGGTTCTAGCGCGTGTGTCCTAACATATCTGTCCAATGCACGTTAAGAAAGTGGCGTCCTCGGCGAGTTGCCTTACGTGAATCTGCAAGCGGGGTTAGTCACACCCTTTCTTCCGATACCCCCAAGACCGTTGGTCAAGGTAAAGACCTGATTGGCATCGAGGGCGATCTCAAGAAGTCGTTCGGCTAGTTGAAACCTAGATTCGGGGGCTGTTTCTACTAATCTCAGGTTGAGGCCAGCTGAATTCTCGTGTTGAGGGCATCGCTTTCCACTCTTACACCACGAATGCAGTCATTATACAAATGGAAATGAATACAAACGTGAAACATCTGTGTCTGCGGATACCCTTGTTCCCTTGGTTACTCGTAATCATCGCTTCATCTATCGGGGCGGAAGCCGTCGACAATACTCACCATCAGAAAACCTTGAACTTGACGCTTGAAGAGAGCATTGTACGGGCTCAGGCAAACAATTTGAACGTTCTTTCACTCAAAGAGAAAGTTCGAACCGCTGAAGCCCAGGTTCGAGTCGCACGGGCTCGCCTTTTACCATACGTATCCGTTACCAGCAACTACACGTATTTTAAAGACTTGTCCCGGTCTGTTCTTGAATTTGGCAATGGCGGGTTCCCGGCGTTTCCTAGTGTGGATGGCATGGCACAGAACGGAGGGGATGGTTCGGAGCAGTCAGTCATTGAGATTGAATTCGGTGCGCATCACAACCTCCAAGCAACGCTCGGTCTGCGCCAGCCTGTCTTTGCGTGGGGTCGCTATTTCAAGGCGTATCAAGGGGCACAACTGGATTTGGAAGCTGTAAGAACTGAGTTGCAGTCGGGCTTAAATCAACTTTCCCTTGACGTGTCGGAAGCATTTCACGGCGTACTCCTCGCACAAGAATTCGCGAAAGTTGCGCGGCAAAGCGTCGCTCTCGTGCAAGAGCAACTCAATATGGCACAAAAGCGGTTTGACGCAGGCGCCGTCACAAACTTTGATGTGTTGCGTGCCGAGGTACAGTTGGCTAATACCAAAACTCAACTGATACAGGCGCGAAATCGTGTAGTCGTTGCCCAAAACGCCTTCAAAAACCTACTCAACATCGATCTTGCTGACGAGATTCACCTGACCGGAAGTTTCAAGTTCCTAGAGGAATCAGATCTCGAACTCGACGCTCTTATGCTACTAGCCAAGGAGAACCGTCCTGAGATTCAGCAACTTGAACTCAGTGAGGCTGCCGGTCAGAAGCGTGTAGATGTCGCGAAAACAGGCAATCGTCCTGATGTCTCCCTGTTTTCAAACTATCAAGTTGATGACAACGAAAAACTCACGAAGATGAACCGCATCTGGAATATCGGTGTACAGATTAACATCCCAATCTTTGATGGCATCGCGACTCGGGCAACCGTACAGCAGGCGAAATCCGGGTTGAAACAGACGCAACTTGCCAAACAGCAAAGAATCAATATTGTAGAATTTGAGGTAAGGACGGCTTATCTCAACCTCATACAGGCGAAGTCATCAATTGCTGTGCAGAAGGAGACAGTAGCCCAAGCCGTGGAAAGTATGCGGATCGCAAATCTGCGTTACGACAACGGGATGCTTACCAGCGTCGAGTTGACTGATACACAACTCGCTCTTGCCCAAGCAGAAGTCAATCATCTTCAAGCGAGACACGATTATGTAGTCGAATTTGCGCGGTTGGAGAGAGCGGTAGGCCAGCCATTGAGGTAAACGCTGCCGGTATAACTACGGCCGGAAACAACCGGGGGCAGAGATCGGAAAGAAATAAGATTATTCTGAACTTTCACACCTTCGCGGCTAATTGCCTCGCAGTTTGACCACATTCGCAGGTGTGCAAGGCTAGGAGGGTTGATAAACTCGCGACAGATTTGCACACTTACGGCTTAGATCAAATCTAATCGGACTTCAACTTACAAAAAAGTTGTCTAATCCCTTCATGAATGCATTGTTCAACGGACGGTTGCAGATAGTATACCGCTCCATCCACATGAGCCAAGGGTGATGCCTCATACCCACCGGCTAGTCCCAAATCGTAGGCCTCCTTCGTTCCCACATAGACTCCGGTGCCATTAGTGTAGCCGAATACAAATGTATTCTTAAACGGCGAAACCTCGTCCGCGAACAATTGGTACTCCGCGAATGTGTCGAGTGGTAGCGTGAGGATACACAGCTCATCGCCAACGGCAAACGCGCGCATGGGGAATGGAAGGTATTCAGGCTGACCTGCCTCGTCAACATCTAGCAGTGCCGAAATAGCCTCATCTTGTGGATTCTGACGCAACCACTCCTTGCACTCTGTCTCCGGCGGAACACGGAGTGGCAAGGACAGTTTCAGTGATTGGGCTCTAAGCAAAGCCGGAGCAACATCCACAGCGTCGGTTAGCGCACGGTTCGCGGCAGCACCCAGTGACAGGCCAGCGATGTCTGCCGCTCCAAGACCACCGCGCAGCGGATTACCGTTGATGTTACCGGCACAGCCCTGTGCAAACATCAACAATCCCGCAGGTTCATCCCCCACAGTGAGCAGATTCCGCAGATGTTTGACAGCGTAACCCGGGTAATCCGGACCGATGTGGGTGTCCGCCTTGTTCGGCCAATCTTGAAAGTGAACAATGACCGGGTGTGCGGCGTGCGAAAAAAGCACAGTGATTCGCTCGCTGTCCTCATCGTAAACGCCGAGAACGTCAACCCAAGGCACAACTGCACCTTTGGGATTGGGCGCCATGACAATCCGACCGTTCTTCATCAGCCGGCGATTATACGCTATCATGACAGGCTGTCTGCCCGCGCGCAAGGTGGCAGGCTGAAGTTCGTTATTTGCGCGTTTTACGACTTCGACGATATGACAATAAAACCACTTCGCGTAAGAATCTAGGTTCAGCTCCTTGACACTGTCTCCCAACCATTCATCGTATAGGATTCCCCTCTCGTGTACTGTCGAAATCTGTTGATTCTTCTTCCACTGTTGGTCGTCCGGCCACGGTGCATTGTGCGTATGGCTACAGTTTATTGCAACGTTCCCCTCGGAGATACCGGTTGCCCTGTTGATTCCTCTGAGCAACATGTCCACATGGCACCAGTCACTGATGCCGCCGCTGTCGATCGTGACTATGGCTAGACGTGTCGTACCATCGCTCAATACCAACGCGCGAGCATAGAGATCGTCGTAGATCTGCGGTCCATCCATTGCTGGGGTGACAACCGTCTCCGCAGTCCCAGCCGTCAGTACCGCGTTACCATTAGACGCTACACCGTTAATCAATGAGCATGCTGTTAGCAGCAGAAATGAGGTGTTCATTGCTATCTGACCTACTAAAAACCCATAGGACTCATGTAAAACGCTGCAGAGATGATTTTCTGCGATAATCTTGTAGGGCTCTTGTAGGGAATAACGAGGGATCTCTATCGATCAAGGAAGCGAACAGCGACTGCGATAGAAAATCTTACTCACTATCCGTTCGCTTGATTCCTACAATCTGAACTATGTTGGTTCTAACCCAGTGAGAGATGGCCTTTCAATACAACCAAAGATTCGATGTGCAACAACCTACACCATTTCGCATGAATAATGTTGCATATAATGTTTTTCAATCTTACATCTATGGAAACACCGATACGAACCATTACCTCGCACACCAAGCCCGTAGGCGGGGCATCTTGCCCCGCTTAGGAAAAACTTGATTGACGCTAATTAATGCACTGCAAATATAGAGAAATGGTATTATAACAACGGTTCGGGCATGGCGGGGTGCATTATCCACGCCGCTTGCACTAAGATTCACTCCGTTGGCCAATACAGTAACATAAACCGTCGGGCGCGATGATGAAGAATAGAATATAAGGCTCATCAACTTGGTAGTCTGCCTCTTCTCTGTCTAAGCCGTTAGCTTTCAATTCGCTGAAGGCAAGCTCTACATCATCGACTTCAAAGAAACAACCGTCCTGCGTGGGATCGCCGCCATTCTCCGCTAAGCCAATCTGAACCTCGTCTCTCGACAATACGGCAGACTTGTGAGGGGCATCCTGCCTTGCCTTCACCTTGAATCCCATGACGGTTTCGTAAAAAGGTATCGCCTGATTCAAATCTTCAACAGGAAGGTCCATCGCATCGTCCTGATATGGGCTTGCCTTCATGAAGATAGCCTTGGTATTCATGTGACATTCCTTTCCTCCCCGATAGTAGTGATAAGGGAGGTCATTGGACTTTGCACAGTTGCATGTTCTTTATGCGATGTAACGAGCGAGTTTCTTGCGACGTTACACACGAAGCCACCGACGTTATTCAATCGGGATTCTCGACAACTGAATAATACAACATCAAAATTAGTCCAAGCAAATCCCCTGTGCAGCAACATTTGCCCCCACCACCGGCTTTGCCTTGCCTATCCCATTGTGTACAATACTGAACAAATCCGTGTTATCCATTACGCCACAGACTCGTTGTGCATTGCACCCCCAACTGTAGACAGGGACATTCGTACTTGTATGTCCGCCGGTGGACCAAGAAACGGTTGGAAAATTGCCCACCCCATTGTTCTCCAGAACCTGCAAACCACCGGTTTCGTGGTCGGCAGTGACAATGATAAGCGTATCGTCTCGTCCCTCGCTCCAGTCCATAACAACTCTCAAAGTGTTGGAAAACTCAATTGTCTCGCAGACATTGCGCTCAATGTCGTTAGAATGTCCCGCGTGATCTATCCTGCCTCCTTCAATCATCAGAAAAAAACCGGCCGGATCCCTAGCTAGTATTTCCAAAGCAGTTTTCACCATTTCTGAAAGGTGAGGGAGATCGCCAAGCCCATCATACTCGTAAGGGAGGTTCGTGTCCCCAAACTGACCGGAAATTCGCGAAAGGTTTTCCGTATTTAGTGTTAGCAAGCCCTGCCGATCAGTAACAACCGTGTAGTTCGCTGCTTCCGCTGCGGCGGCAGAGATGCCGTTGCCACCACCGCCAAACAACACATTCGGTTCGGTATAGTTCAGGTAATCGTCGGCAATCTCCGCAAGATTGCTGCGCGCGGGGTTATGGGCACCAAACGCTGCCGGCGTTGCGTGAGTAATGAACGTCGTGGAAACCAATCCTGTACGCTTGCCTTGGTCCCTGAAATATTCTAGGAGCGTGTACAACTCGCGCCCGTCGCCGGGTAATGCGGTGCTGAGGACGCCGTTGTTGACCTTGAACCCGGTTGCCATAGCAGTTGCGGCGGCGGCGGAGTCGGTCATTGACGAGTCCGCCGAGTGCGTTGTCACTTCGCCTTGGTAAGGGAATGCTTCAAATGACAGTGTGCCCGCCTCGCCGTGCGCGTACATTCCGGCGGCCTTCACCTTCTCAAAGCCCATCCCGTCGCCGATGCAAAAGATAACATTTTTGAGCAAATTCGGCTCGTTGTCCATTCGTTTTCCTTTCTAACCTATTGGCTCCACTTACAAATCGTTTAACAGTTCAGTACTCACCCCAACTCTTTCCCGCGGGGAATCTAACCGGAGGCATACGGTTCTAATCGGACAAGTCGCGAGGCGCCATCAAAGCCCGCATTGGTTACGTATTGAAATCGTCCCGCACGATAAGCGTCGGTGTGTGGGAAATGGACGTGCCCGCAAAATATCGCGGCTATGTTATGAGACGCACCCTCCGTCAAAAACCTGTGGAATGCCAGTGTCATTTCATTTGGGAGTAATTCCGACTTGGCTGTCCTCGTTTCCTCCGTCCAACCCTCACTAGCCGCCATCATGAGAGGGGTCTTCCATCGTTCAAGCACAGGAAACAAGAGTGAACGAATAAAAATGGGAATGTGAATAAACAACAAGCAGGGGGCGCCTGTTGCTAATTGATCCTCAAGAAAACGTACCTGCACCACCGAGATTTGGTAGTTGCTGTTATCAAGCGCGATTAGCTTGACCCCGCCAATCTCTTTCACCTGGCATCGCGGATCTCCATCAATCAGCCCGGCAAAGCGCGGATAGTACTCGTCTCGGGTCGCATCGTTCCATTGAAGAAATGGAAATTGCCAGTCATGATTTCCTAACGTATAGAGATACGGCGCAGAAAGCGTTTCCACGCCGTCGGCAATCGCATCAATTGCCGCCCAAGAGGGAAAATTGGTAATGTCACCAGTCAAGATTGTTGCGTCAACCTCCAACGCATTGCTTCGGGCAAGTGCCTCAATGAAGCGTTCGTGCGACTCCGGGCGCTTCGCCTTTCCCACTTTTATCAACTCTAACGCTTCAGGATCGCGGTCATCAGCGAGGTTCAAATGCGAGTCGGTAATGTGCATTAGCGTTACCGACCGATGCATTCCCTCAATCTGAATTACTGTTTCAGTCGGGTGCTCCGGATGAAGATGATATATTTTCATGAGTGGCGAATTCCTTAAACTAACCGATTACTTCGTTAATTTGCCCCATTTCGACTTGGCCTCACCGCTCCCGTCAACGATGATTATAGAGCGAATATGTTACAGAATAATGGCATTATCATACCTTTCTTGTGTCAGAAGGCTTTGATATTACGGAATGCGGTTATCAACTATTGATTGAAAAGATGCGATTCGCTTGGAAACGGGAAATTCGCGTTGACCGGACAACGAATACCAGCTAAAATAGGTTTATATCGTGCTCGTTAGCCAAAGCCGTTGATTGGGCGCGGCGCTCGATTCTCGTACGAATCACCAAATGGTTAACCGCGATTGATGTTTTCGTGATGCTAAAGATATCATAACAGGACTCACGCAAGTTGCCCCGATTCATAGAAAAGGATAAGGGTATAAAGTAATGCGTAATACGCACTACGCATAATGAATCGCCAGATCTTGAGATTATGAGGCGTTCGACAGCGTAAGTCCTAATAAGATAAGGCGAGTACGCCTCGGCACGGTCCCACCACAATTTGACGACACACATGCACGGAGTCGCATCCTACCTACATCTACTGAAGAATTCCAGCCGCAACGCCCGCCTATACTTTATCACCGCTAGTTTAATCGGCTTCACGCTTGAAGGAGTGCATGCCCTCTTATTCAACCTGTATCTACTGCGATTAGGTTACGGTCCAGAATTCATCGGTCTAGTCAATGGGATTGGCATGTGCGCATTCGCTATCTCTAGTTTACCCGCCGGTAGGCTGACCCAACGTTGGGGCTGCCGCCGAACTATGCTCCTGGGATTAGTCTTGGCCCTAGTAGGGTATGGTCTACTGCTTTTGGTAGAATTTAAACCCGGGATAGGGCGGAGTATTTGGTTGGTAGCTACCTATGTCGTCGTTACTGTTGGTGCGGCGTTATATTTTGTCAACACTGCCCCGTTCTTGATGAACGCCACCGGTGGAAAGGAACGCAATCATGTCTTTTCGGTCTATGCCGCGATCGGATCGCTGGCAGGTTTTACAGGTAACTTGGCAGGCGGCATACTTCCAGCGTTTCTCAGTCTAATTCTAGGAGAGCCGCTATCACAGCCCGCGCCCTATCGTTGGGCATTGTTGATTGCCACGCTACTGCTGCTACCTGCTGTATTCATCGTGCGTGCCACTACATCCGACTCTCCTCCGAAACGAACATCCGGCAAACATTTCGAGGGTGGCTCATCTCGCTTTTCCCTGATTCTTCTACTGAGTTTCATAAGGATGCTGACAATCACCAGTTTTGCGGTAGTACACTTTTTCTTTAACGTCTACTTGGACGCAGGATTGAATGTCTCAATCGCCCAGATCAGTGTCGTATTGGCTATTGGTAGACTCCTCGCTGTGCCGGCAGCATTGGTTATACCTTTACTTACGACGCGCTGGGGAAATGGAGGTGCTTCGCTCTGGTCGTCGTTGGGATCAGCGATTAGTCTCATTCCCTTGGCGCTTATTCCCCATTGGGGTGCTGCGAGTCTGGGATTTGTTGCCGTTATGGCGTTGGCGTCAATTCGGTATCCGACGTTCATGATTTATACGATGGAAGTGGTGTCTCCGGAACAACGCGGCATTGCGTCCGGCGCCGGGGAGATGGCAGTAGGGGTTAGTTTTGCATTTATGGCGCTGAGTGGTGGCTATCTCATTACATCGCTGGGTTACCACAGTCTGTTCCTAACGGGAGCGATTCTCACAGGCATCGGCACACTCATATTCCGGCTCAATTTCAGAAATCGGGGACGGTAAACTGCACTTGACAAATTGTCTAAAACTCGCCACGTAACCGATTTTCTTCCGGTAGATTCCACTCTTTTTGCTAGCTCAGGTGCAGGACGATTTCGTCGCCTTCGACAGTAACAGGGCAAGTTTTGGCTCGCAGATGTGAGTCATAAAGCGCCTTACCCGTCCTCAGGTCAAACTCCCACTGATGCCATGGACACTTGAGAACTTCGCTGTCGCCTTCATGGTCAAGTTGATACACGTCGGGTGAAATTACATGGGGTCGAAGCCGTCCTAGGCAAAGAGGACCACCTTTGTGTGGACAGAGGTTCTTGAGAGCGTAAAAACGACCTTTAACGTTAAACACGCCAATCCCACTTTTACCTCCGACCAGTACGAGTTTTCTCTCGCCAGGAGGCAATTCCTTCACTTTTCCAACCACATGACGCTGCATTGTAAATCTACCTCTTCAATCTATCACATCAGAAAGTTGCTTCAACTCAAACAGTGGTCCGCGTCGCAAGATATTTGACAATCGTATTGAGGTATCACCTCTCTTCGGCTCCATAGTAGTTCCTGTTTCCCTAAAAACTATATACCCTTTCTGAAAATCTAGAGTCTTAATCCGTAACTTAAATCTTTCTGACGAAAACTGACTCAGATCTAACATGTATACTTCATATTTGCGTCCTTGCTCCCGTATGTCAGACAGGCTTGCACGAACCAAATGAATAAGCCTACCATCCATAAGTTCCCTGATTATACGATATTCATCAGGCTGATCTTCTCTGTCCCGAAAGTCGATACGGAAAAAAGTGCAACTTTTTTCCGTACAGAATGTCCGAAGGTAATCGAGGCCTTTGATCCTATTTGACATGCCTTCATTTGAAGCACCGTCCTCCTCTAGTTCCGAGATCTTGATCTCTGCTATCTCACCAGCAGACCTTCCAACATCTTGGACACCAACAAGTCGAGCCTTTTCTCTTGTTCGTGCTTGATTTATTGCGTTGGCACTTAAAGTGAGATAGTCACGTGGCACTGCTCCAGACGCGAGAACGAGTCGATCAAGTGCTGTAGAGGATAAAATATTTGACAGAGTTGAAATTCCAACGTGCTTTGCGTAGCTCAAAAAGACTTGCTCAAGGAAGGTTTTCGCTCGTGATGGGGTTTCCAATGTTACATCTAAATCAATGTGATCAGCATCATGCCCGGTTTGTAGACCAAGGGATGGCTTTGCTTGAAACCAGCGCGTGAGATGTCTAATTCCTGCAACTTTGAGCCACGCATCAGAATCACGCACCGCACTGTGGACTAAATCCAAGAGTTTAGGTTGTTCCACACTTGGCAAATGATGGAGTTCATCAAGGAAGATGTAAAATTGAGTCGCATTTGTATCAGCGAATCGACGAATGACTTTTTGCATGTAGGGCACGAGCTTACTTACTTCATTAGCGGAGATGTTTTGTTTTGCGTGTAGATTATCGGTATCGTCTCGTAATTTCGAGATTAAGTTTAAGCTTAGAGGTATGTTGTCTTTTTGTGAATAGAAAACTTGCATTTGTTCGCACACATTTAGACAAATCCACACAAATATTCTCTCAGCGGATTCTCTACTATGTGTGTGAATGTTTACCCAAGAAGTCAGACAGCCTTCACTCTCAACACGTTGTTTTGCTTCGACCATGAGTGCTGTCTTCCCCGTACCTCGCCTGCCAAAAATCAGATGATGCCGAGGTGTGATAGCTGTCAATATGTTCTGGGCTGAATCAGGAACATAAGCTAAGCTCGGCTGTGCTTCCGATGTTCGCGCTCGAGCAATTAAAAGGTTGGCGAGTTTTGTGGCTTTAAGATTCTGCACTCCATCTTTAAGACGAGTCACTACGCTTTTTGCTTCTCGTTCCAGCTTACGCACTACTACAAAACCGTTGAATCCTTTTTGGGCAAGTTCAGGATCAAGCGAATTGCCAACTATTACAGCTTTGTCGAAATCATCTTCAGTGACGTGCACAATGAAGATACTTTCCTGCGGATAGTCTTTCCTTTCGATTGACTGTATTTCAATTTCGGCTTCGGAAAATTGATTTCGAATAAGAATCTCTGTTTCCATCGGGAGTTGCAATTGTATCATAATATGCACCCCTTGTTCTGTAGGTAAGTACGAGTTGTGGGCAGGAATAGGTCTGCGTACTTTTTGAGATTTAGAGCATCGGGCTTCCACGCTGTGTTCGATTTAGGATATGGTTCATAATCCGCACGATTCCTAACATCGCGGGCGTCTTTTAATATATTCTGCCAGATGGGACCAGAGGGAAAGTCATCTGGTATATTTTGTGGAAGCTTGCTGTGCTGCTCATAATCGTCGCCCTGATGACCTACGAACACACACGCTCGCATTGCATGATACATCGAGTAATAATATCGACTGATGGCACTTCGATAAAGGGGAGATTTAGATCTCAGCAGCTTATTTGCGTTGTGCCGGTGTTCGTAGGCAAACCGCCATCGATCAGCTGCAGCATTGTTTATCAGTTGGGATATTGTCTGTCCTGAGTCGTTCTGGAAAGATACCCCTCTTTCCAGTCTTCAATCTGTTTCTGCGTGCCTCTAGCCAAGCGATTCCGCCGATTTTCGGAAAGAACTTGCACCATTGGAATTTTCTATCTCCGTGAGTCAGGGCAATGTTTCAAGCTGTCCACAGAAGGAACTGTGAAAAGATTGAGCGACCCCAACCTTCTTTCGACTCAGTTGGATTTCGTGCTTTGCCAACCATCTGTATTTCTCTTCGGTACGCCTTACCCGGCAGCGGCTTTCTGAATCTCGTCATCCGACGCGCTCCACTGCGCTTCTATCATCTTCAATCGGTGTGCATACAGTTCACGAGCGTTTTCAGCAAAAACTCGTTGCTTGAGTTCGGGGGGAATCCCAGGTAAGAGAGTTGCCGGATTATCCCAGTCCCAATGGGGATAATCGCTTGCATAGACAAGCACCTCGTCAGCATGCAGCCATTCGAGGAATTTCTTCAGATCGGCGCGAGTTGGCGGCTGTTCCATCGGTTGAGTGCCAAAACGGATGTGTTCTCGGATGTACTCGCTCGGCAGCCTCTTGACCCAAGGCGTGTAATCCCGCACCGACTTCCAATCAGCATCCATGTGCCACATCAGCCCCGGCACCCAGAATGTGTCGTGCTCAACAAAGAGAAATTTCAAGCGCGGGAATTTTTCAAATACCCCCTCGCAGATTAAACTGACAACATGAGCCATCGCAATCTGCGGCCGTGACATACGCATCTCAAGATAATAGGAGGGGTACCCGGCAGCGGTAGGAGCGTTGGACACTCCCGCTCCTTCGGCTCCAAAGTGCACGCATACAGGGAGTCCATGTTCTTGAGCCGCTTTGTAAATCGGGTGGTAAAATCGGTTGCCGAAAGGCATCCGAGCGCCCGCAGGCATAATCACTTCAAACACGCTGGGGTTGTCGCCCAACCTATGAATCTCCTCTGCCGCCTGATGCGGATCTGTTGGCGCAATCGCTATTGACGCCCTGAATCGTGGGTCCGCTTCAATCCATGTGCCCAATGTCCAATCGTTAAACGCACGGCACATTGCGGCCCCATAATCCGAATTGGGGTGCACCGCAGCGCCATAAACGGTAGCGCCGGTCAATACAGCAATATCTATCTCGTGTGCGTCGAGATGCTTCTGTTGAGTCTGTTCGATGTTCGTTTGCGGGTCTATATCCGCGCCTTCCCACAGTTCAGCACGCCGTCCCTTATGCGGCAAGTTAGTATAACCAACCCCGGGCATCATGGTGCCAAAGTCTTCGATGTACTCTACATAGTGCCCCGGTAGATAAGGATACAAGTCTTTGGCGCTTGAAACTTCATGGTGCACGTCACAGTCGATAATCTTGATAGCTGGATTGATACATTGCGGGTTTCTCATCCAAATCTCCTTCCACGTCTGTAGACTTGATTGAAATCTGGGCTGGATATGCTATTGTACCATTATGGACAGTCTTTGATCAAACCAATTCCTCGAGGTCGGATACAAGCATTTTATTAAGATTACAATCGTCGTAACAGACGTGAAGCAGCATCCGATGTTTTCTTTGACTAGCGATTTCTGTTGCGACTCCCATCCACCTGTGTTAAAATCGAAAATTAGAAAACCAAAACCCTCAATCTCTCGCGGTGAATCAGCGTGTTACGCTGGGTGGATTTGAGCTTCACCGTGGTGTGTAAGACTATCTCTACTGTTGAATACATCAATCCGCGCTCCCGATTCGAGATTCTAGTGGAGCGTTTCAATCTCTTAGTTCATTTGACAATAGCGGTTAATTGCGCGGGCATGCCCCGCGTTGGAGGTATAACATGCACGACCTATTAATCAAGGGCGGAAAAATTGTCGATGGAAGCGGTAGTCAACCGTTCATGGGAGATCTCGCCATTGACGCGGGAAAGATTACGGCAGTCGGCAAAATCGATGATTCGGCGAAAAGGACCATTGACGCCGATGGCCAACTCGTTACCCCGGGTTGGGTGGACATGCACACGCATTACGACGGTCAAGTAACGTGGGATCCCTACCTTTCTCCCTCCTCGTGGCACGGTTGCACAACAGTGATTATGGGCAACTGCGGCGTCGGTTTTGCACCTGTGCGGCCAACTGACCACAGGGCGTTGATGAAGTTGATGGAAGGTGTCGAAGATATTCCCGAGATAGCGCTAGACGAGGGATTGAAATGGAACTGGGAGACGTTCCCGGACTTCCTTGACGCCATTGAAGGTATGCCCCGCGTGTTGGATGTCGGGATCCAGATTGCCCACGGTCCCGTGCGGGTCTATGTCATGGGCGAACGCGGAGCCAAGAATGAAGCGTCCACGGCGGTAGACATCGCCGAAATGCGGAAAATTGTCAGAGAAGCATTGAAAGCGGGCGCACTAGGGTTTTCAACTTCGCGCTTCCTTGGACACCGCAGTAGTGATGGCGAGCCGGTTCCGGGTAGCTTCGCGAACGGCGACGAAATTGCCGGCATCCTTGATGCGTTCGTTGATGCAGGTACAGGCTTCTTTCAGATTGTCGCAGGAGGAGGAATCGATCAGGAAGATTTATACGCCAATATAAGGAAGTATGCGACCGAACACAAGATTCCGATGAGCATGAATCTGGCTCAGGTGAACGAATCTCCGGATAGCTATCGGAGGGCGCTTAACTGGTTTAATGAATTGGCAGAGCAAGGTGCGCCGGTCTTTGGGCTTGTGAGCGGTCGCACGACGGGTGTGCTGATGTGCGTTGAGGGTACAGTCTTTCCGTTCAAAGATCGCCCGACGTACAAGCAGCTAGCGAAGTTGCCGTTCGCAGTGCGAGTTGCGGAGCTCAGCAAACCCGAGGTCAAGGCAAAAATCTTATCGGAACCACCCACGAGCAAAGACGAGTGGTGGTTGACTATGCTGAAAGAGCTGAAAGACACGTTTGACCTAGGAGACCCGCCGGAGTACGAACCGCCGCACGAGCGGAGCCTCGGATATTTGGCTGAACAGACTGGCACTACCGTCGAATCTCTAGCCTATGACATTATGCTCTCGAAAGAGGGCAAGGGGATGATTTATTATCCATTGTTTAATTACTCCTATGGTAGTATGGACCCAGTGCTCGAAATGCTTGAGCATCCAAGAACGGTGCTTGGCCTCAGCGATGGCGGCGCCCACTGCGGTGTGATAAGCGATGTTTCGATGCCAACGTATATGCTAACCCACTGGGTAAGAGACCGCACGCGCGGCCGGCGTATTACCCTAGAACAGGCTGTAAAATGTCAGACTAGCGAAACCGCACGAACCTATGGACTCCTCGATCGCGGGATCTTGAAGCCGGGCTATAAGGCTGACGTCAACGTTATCGACTTCGACAACTTGAGAATCCACGCGCCTGAAATCGTCTACGACCTTCCAGCAAACGGACGGCGTCTAGTACAGGAGGCCTCCGGGTATACTGCGACGATTTGCAATGGCGAGGTGATTTTCGAAAACGGTGAAGCATCTGGTGCGATGCCTGGGGGCGTACTACGCGGCACTCAGGCAGCGCCTATCCAGAGCTAGTTTTCCACACGTTTCCTCTGCTCAGGCTATCTAGATGAAATCGGAACCGGTTCCGTATGTCACTAAAAATCTATCCCCTGCTTGCCATAGATTCAAGATTCAGAGTCGGTAGGTAGGGGTATAATCCTCGACGCAAATAGCAGTGTGAACCGATTTTGATACGAGAATCTTTAAATAACCAATTCTATTCGGAGAGAAGAATTGTATGAGCACATTAATTATTGCTGTGCTGAGTTTTGTGGGATTCATTGCCGCATACCACACCTACGGTAAATGGTTAGCTGGAAAAATCTTTGGCTTAGACCCTGACCAGAAGGTGCCAAGTCAAGAACTACGAGATGATGTTGATTACGTACCTACAAAGAAGGAAGTTATCTTCGGGCACCATTTCACGAGCATTGCAGGGACGGGGCCCATCGTTGGACCGGCGATTGCCGTCTTCTGGGGATGGTTACCCGCTTTGCTCTGGGTGGTGCTAGGATCGATTTTTATCGGAGCCGTGCACGACTTTGGCGCTTTAGTTGTGTCCCTCCGCAATCGCGGGCAGACAGTCGGCGACATTGCCGGTCGGATGATTACACCGCGCGCAAAGCTACTTTTTCTAATAATCCTATTCATGGCTTTGTCCGTCGTCTTAGCCATTTTCGGTCTCGTCATCGCCATAATCTTTGCCCTTTACCCGGAGTCCGTACTGTCGGTGTGGATAGAAATCCCGCTTGCGGTGGGTATCGGTATGTGGATTTACCGACGGGGCGGGAACATTTTGGTGCCGTCTATCATTGCACTCGGTATAATGTATCTCGCCATGGGTGTGGGTGCCTATCTCTTCCCGATAGATCTCTCGGCGTGGCTTGGTATTCCGCTACTCGGCCAAACATTTGTGAATGTGGTGGTCATTTGGACATTGATTTTGTTTGCCTACTGTTTTGTTGCGTCCGTCCTTCCCGTCTGGACGTTGCTCCAACCTCGTGACTTCATCAATAGTCACGAACTAATCTTGGCACTCGTACTGCTAGTTTTCGGGCTTGCCGTTGCAGGTTTTACGGGCGGTGCAGACCTATTCACATCCGCGCCCGCTGTCGCGCCTGACATCCCGCCTGATGCACCTCCGATCTGGCCCTTTCTTTTCATCACGATTGCATGTGGCGCGATTAGCGGCTTCCACTGCATGGTCAGCTCTGGCACTTCTAGCAAACAAGTGGCCTCTGAGAAGGACGCTCAATACGTCGGCTACGGCGCTATGTTACTTGAGGGTGGACTCGCCGTAGTCGTGATTATCGCGTGCTGCGCGGGAATTGGAATGGGGTTGTTCCAGAGAAGCGGCACAGGAGCGAATTACAGCTTTCAACCCGTTCTAAACTCCGATACCGGTCAACAGTTGAAACACCGAGAAGCCTGGAGGACGCGCTACGCTACAACGCGAACAGTAATAAACGCGAATGGTGAGACAACCACTGAAGGCACTTGGAAAAGCCATAAACTTGGACAGAAGGTGGGTGCTTTTATCGACGGAGCCGCCAATTTCCTTGCCAGTCTCGGGATTCCGCTGAAGATGAGCGTGGCAATCATGGCGGTGCTTGTGGCAAGTTTTGCGGCAACAACTCTGGACACGGCGACTCGGTTGCAGCGCTACGTCATTCAGGAACTCGCGCAAACTGCCAAAATAAAACCGTTGACCAATCGCTATGTGGCAACCGCTCTCGCGCTATTCGTTGGGGGCGCTGTTGCGCTTATGCCGGGACCAAGCGGTCCCGGGAGCGGCGGACTAATCCTCTGGCCCCTGTTCGGCGCAATTAATCAACTACTCGCCGGATTGGCTTTCATGGTAATCGTCTTCTATCTGCTACGGCGAAATAAGCCCATCTGGTTTGCCGTGCTCCCGATGATTGCCATGCTAGTTATGCCAGCGTGGGCAATGCTCTGGCAGATGTTTAATCCAAATGGTTGGTGGGCAAATGGGAATTACCTGTTGTTCGGGTTTGGCTTGGCGGTGGAAGCGCTGCAAGTGTGGATGATTACGGAAGGGTTGCTAATCTGGAAAAAGGCGCGTGGGAACTACCCGGAATTACCGCCTTTGGAAGCCGCGGGCGCTCTCGCATACGCTCATTCGGCGCAGGAAGGCGATTAGGTAGGATTTCACGTTCTTTGAGCCATGTCATATCTAGCCAACGTAGATTACCCGGGTACGAGAGGATGTAATTCATCACTTGAACCGCGAAACTTTTCGCTTATATCATTTCTCTAAAACGCAAGTACCTTGATTATGTGGATTAAGTAGAGAGACTTCCGTAGAATTGGGTAAGAAGCCTTGGTCTCAGAGCAATATCGGCGGGGCAAGGGGATCTCTATCGCGTTCCTTATTCAGTCACTTGATCGCTATTCGCTCAATTGATTCCCGCCTACGGAGTTTGGTGGACAGGGAAACTGCTGGAATGGGCCTGTCACAATAGCATAATTGAAAAGCGCTGTACACACTGGTATTCAAGCGAGATGATATTATTATCGTTTTGCCGAGAACAAACCTGCCGGGCAGCAGCGCATCACGAGAAGTGCCAAGGCGCCGAAAACCACGTAACGCAGGCTGCTAAATTGGATTGGCAACAGCAGCCGCAGAACCTCGTTCGCAAGTCCGATAACTCCCGCCCCCAGTATTGCTCCCCGGATACTTCCCAACCCTCCGACTACCACCATACATAACACTAAGATGGATTCCCAAGGGGCAAATGCGTCGGGGTTGATGTTGGCACGAAACTGGGCAAAAAACGCACCGCCAACAGCGCCAATCGCCGCACTGATAGCAAATACCAAGAAACTGTGAGAGTGCCGCAGTTGCGGTTCTGCATTTTTTGCCGCATGCGCGAGCTTACCCGAGTCTGTCAACACCATCCGCGAATTGGTCAGACGATAGGCGGCGAACACCGCAATAGCCAGAAGGCAAAGAATATGATAGTAGTGTTGCCAGTTATAGTAAAGTTCATGCCCCAAGATAGTCGGTGCAGGAATACCGTACACGGTGCCGTCCGGCGCGCCAATAGACTCGCCGCCTTGTTTCACGACAACGTAAAGCACTCCGGCAAATGCGAAGGTGGCAACGGCAAAATAAACCCCACGGAGCCACAACGTGAGTGCCGTGCGTAACAGACCCCACAGCGCGCCGTGTAGCGCCGCCAGAACCAAGACAATCCAATAATTCCAACCCAGTTTCGTCATCAACAGTCCCGCCGTATACCCACCAATAAGATAGAATGCGGCAAAGCCAACATCCGGACGACGAAAACTCCCCATCACAATGTTCAATCCGACAGCCAGTAACATATAAAGATACAGTTCCGTCAGTACTCGCAGCAAACTGCTGCTGCCGAATGGTAGCGGTACGTAAATCCCGCGCGTCGATAGCCATTGCAGAAAGAGATCCATCCCGTGAGTCAACAACGGAAAAAGGATAACGATTACCACGAAGGCGGCTGTCTTGGGCGAGAGTTTGTCTCGCATAATGATTTTGGATGGAGAATATCTCGTTTACAGACAAGGGATGCGTGATGAGATAAACGGAGGGAATTAGAAACCGAGTCTTGCGGGAAAAACCCGGTTTCTAAAGAGTGTTAGAATACTGTGCATGGCAGTTCTATTGAACTGGCTTCATTTCCCCGGATGTGTAACGCCCCCAATAATCCCGTACTTTTTCCAGCACCCTTGGTGCCAAAATAATGCTTCCCACGATGTTAGGGAAAGCCATGCTGAGAATCAGCAAGTCCGAGAAGTCAAGTACATCTGCCAACGTATTGATTGCGCCGAACAGAATGCAGCCAACGAAAATAACCCTGAAGACGATGACGGTTCTTAGACCTATACCGTTGAAATGATCCAGGAGATAGACCCAACCCCGTTCGCCGTAATAGCACCAAGAAATCATTGTAGAATAGGCGAAAAGCCCTATACTGATCGTGAGAATATAAGGAAACCAGCCAATAACACTTCCATATGCTGTAGTTGTCAAGGCAACACCAGCTTTTTGGGGGATGTTCGGATCAACCCAAGCCCCGGTGATAATCACTACTATAGCCGTCATGGAGCATACAATGATAGTATCAATGAATGGACCAATCATGCCGATGATACCTTCCCGGACGGGTTCATCGGTTTTCGCCGCCGCATGAGCAATAGCGGCGCTGCCAAGCCCGGCTTCATTGGAGAATGAGGCACGCCTGATACCCCAAACGAACACACCCGCGAAACCACCATAGAAAGCATTGTCGGTGAACGCCATACTGAAAATCAATCCAATCGTTTCGGGTACCTTCGTTATGTTTGTAAGAATGATGAAAAGTGACGCTACGACATAAATGCCGCACATCGCAGGAACAATTTTTGATGTTGCGGCGCCAATGCGTTTAATTCCGCCAATAATCACAATTCCGACCAACACAGCCATCATGATTCCAATTAGCCAGTTATAACTTGCGGGGATTCCGAAGGTGCTCCTGAAGGCTTCAGCGGTCTGGTTAACTTGGAACATGTTGCCGCCGCCAATTGCGCCACCCATAATCATGAGCGCATACATCACGGCAAGAACTTTTCCGGTAGGTTTCCAGAAGCCGCCCATCTGCTTCAAGCCGAGATCAACATAGTACATCGCTCCACCCGAAATCGAGCCGTCACTGTTCACCTTGCGGTACATCTGAGAAAGAACGCAGGTACAAAATTTTTCACCCATCCCAAATATGGCTGCAAAGATCATCCAGAACACCGCCCCGGGACCGCCCAACTGAATCGCAATAGCAACACCCGCGATATTTCCTAGCCCTACCGTTGCAGATAGCGCGCTCGTGAGTGCGCGGAAATGCGAAATTTCCCCGGTATCCTCGGGCCTATCGAATTTGCCGCGAATCACGTCAATTGAATGCTTGAACCCTCTTACAGTAATCCAACGATACCAGAAGGTGAAAAAAATCCCTCCAAATATGAGGAGCATAACGAGAAATGGAACGGCGACAACTCTTTTCTTGGGGTTGCCGTTTTCATCGTAAACCGGCGACCCATCTCGATTGACGTCATCTATCTGAACCGAGCCGAACGCAAGGTCAAAAAACAGGACGGCCGCAACGACTTCATTCACGCTTGCAAGGAGTGAGAGGTCTTCGTCCGAATCTGCCCACGCAGGGGTTAAACTCGGTATTGTCAACAACAGTAAAATCACAACTAGCGTCTTTACGCAAAACGATGAACTATTGCTTTCCATATTTTTTCCTCCTGCAATGTAAGTTTTTCGCGGTTCAACAAAATTGCCAGCACAAACGATTGAGTTTATCGTTCATGCTGGCAATGAATAAGAGGGGTCAACGATGTTTGAACAACCTGAAAACTCCGGCTGACATAAGCCATATAGCCTCACGGCTGACATACTGTAAACGCACCCAATTACGCTTCGCTATCTGCAATGTTAATCTCGGCCGTATACACTTAGGCAGGCAATGTAAAAATTCACCCGGTGCAGTGACGAAGGTCAAGTCGTCACTCTTCTAGGGCAACAACCTGCCGAAAATCAAACTCAAAATCGACT
The DNA here is from genome assembly GCA_965197465.1 of Candidatus Poribacteria bacterium. Lineage (GTDB taxonomy): Bacteria > Poribacteria > WGA-4E > WGA-4E > JAJDTR01 > JAJDTR01. The sequence continues at coordinate 1,020,229 of OZ240209.1, forward strand.
TTGTGCCGATTTCCTCTGTTATCCGTGATGCGTACCTCGGGAATGACAACTCTCATATCCGTCGTGTCAATATTAAGCCGATCGAATACCAATAGTCCCATTCGCTTGGCGCCGGGGAAAAGTTTACTTCCGCCAAATACGCTGGCACGAGTAAACATGCGAGTGTTATTCAATACACGCGGATCCGGCTGAACGTGATACATGTGATACGGTGAGAAGTAGAGAGGATAGTAGCGACGGGGATAAAACGGACGCCTGAAGTAATAACGATATGGACTCCGGTAGTAGGAGCGCGGATAGGGGTAATCGTGCCAGTAGTCTGTGTCGTGATAACCGACGGTCTGCGGTGGTTCGTCTCGGTACAGATCTTTGAAGAAATCGTAGGGTAGGGATCCGTACTGTTCACCATTTTCATCGATTAGAATCGCAGTTTCACCCACTTCCACACGCTTATTGTCCGAGTTTTGCACAGTAATCTCAAAGACGGTATATAGCGGCTCAACGTTTCCCCAACGACTTACACCGATATAAGGGTTAATCTCCGGACGCTTCGTCAACTCAAACAACTCGACTTCGTCCAAGGGCTCTACCGTAACTTCCACGCCATGCTGCTCGGTCGTTAATGCTCCGGTACGCTCGTCAACCAGTGTCCCCTCTTTTCCGACTACAGGCTCTATATAGATGTCAACATGCGGCCTTGCAGCACACGCCGCCAGAAGACCTATCATCAGGAAAAGCGGAATGGATTTCCAAGATTCTCGATACATCGCCGTTTCACTCCTTTTTTATTGAATTAAAAAGCGATGGTACCTGCTTTTGGCGGTAGTACGGAGCAAATAAAATGCCACGATCGCTACTCTCATCGTCTGGTAGAACGGTGGGAAGGTATGCGGACAATGAAAAATGAGTTAGGAGTAACGCAATTCAAATTGTGGGGAACACCAATCTGTATTCCCTACTGCCGATTCATAGAAAGAAACGACGTGGGAATCAACACATACACAGGGAATAACAACCGTTGAAGAGATACCTCCCACGATTTAATGATTGCAAACCTCCTCACGAGTCCTGCAACATAAGATTGTCGTGGCAAATCGTCATTATAGCTTTTTGCGCAAGTCTGTGTATTAACGGCGCAACAGCCCTGTGTTAAATATGTTTCGCCGAAGCTGAAGATTGCGGTGTGGGATTCGATTTCAAAAATAATGCAAGGTTTAACCTACAGCGTGAGCACTTGGTCTGGGGGATTTCCGGCAAGCGCGCTATATAAATCTGGGAAACAACCGACTTGCACACCTTCAACGGTGTCAATAGTGTGAATTTCTCCTGGCTCGGTTCGCCCTTTTCCATCGGCGTCACACCATCTTGGTTCACCTTCAGCCAAGTTGCGCTCCAAAGCGCACATATCACACATCATCAGAAGCATTCCACTCTCTTTGGCGACTTTCGCGAGCCGTTCTCCTATAGGATCCCCTTTACGCAAGACAAAGTTGTTGTCATCAAAAAAGAACATGCCGACGACTTCAACACCGTGCGTACCAACTTCAAGTTGAGGTAAAATCATCTGAGCAAGCTTATAACTTGCAGTTCTCGGGAATGCAAATACATACGCTACTTTCATCGTTCACTGTTACTTCCTTCATTTGATTGGTAAAGCCAGAACATTCGTCGCATAAATCGACGATCATGTCCTTTCTCATATTGATTACATTCTAAACGATGCCGAGTAGCGTGTCAAGTGTTTTCAATGCCGTGCGATGGCTCGCCAACATTCTTGAACCCGCGATTTGCCCGTGAAATCAATTTTAGCGCTACAAGAATATTGCAGCCTTCAACGGGAAGGGCAGATTAGCCCAAAGATTAGCATGATGAAATGGCATGTTGGGCACGTCTGAATGCGCACAAGTTCTGCCGAGTGGTACGCCAGAATGAGGCATCTCGCAATACTACGCCATGCCCAACATAGTAAACCGGCGGACTAGAATGTGAAGAGCGATTCAAGTGCTATGATGGTTTCTTCGGCATCAAGTCGTTGCTTAAATTCCGCGAGAAGTAACCAGTTGTCCGTTGCTGAATAAGATGGACTGAGGGTAAACTCTGTCGAACTGTCTTCATCATCCAGACTGATACCACTAAAGCGAAGGGTCACAGCAACTGGAGCTGATATCATATCCGCTAATGAAACATTCGCCATGCCGAGAAAGTGCATTCCGTTTTTGCCGTCAGCACCCCAGTTCGTCAACATGTCAATTTCCCCGGCGAGCGTCAACGATCCCTGCGCGAATTGCACCCATGCGTTGAGTTCGCTTTGTGAATAGTCCTCCATTTTGTCCATGGCGTAGCCGACCTTGGCAGTGAGTTGCTCCATTGGTGTCAGTGCAACTTGCGCTTCGATACCCGGATTCTTCACGTCGGTATCATTCACATTCCAAACACCGGACAGGAGTGCGACATAGATTCCGACCTGTTTAGCGGGTTTCACATCAACTCCGATACCGTTATGGTAACCGGGATATGGAATTCCCTCAGAAAAGGAGTATTGATAAAGCCCTGTCGGCTCTGCGGCTTCAAAACCCATAGCGCTGAGGAATCGCCCAGCTTTGATGCTTACTCCGGACACGGTCGATTCGGGTAACGTGTAAGTCACATACCCCTGTTCCAGTTGGACCCCTTGTCCGCCAATTGTCCTTGCAGTACTATCAATGTCAACACGGGCGGCGACGGAACCCTGGTTTAGGTGAAAATCTAGCTCGAACTGATCAAAAGACAAACCTATATCTGTCTCATCACCGCCGCTAGTCGTAGTGCTTGACATGTCTAGGAAACCCGAGACTGACAGATCTTCGGTCAACTTAATCTCCGCGGATACAGAGCCGAGGGAAAATGTGAACGCCAAGACAACCAGAACAACCAAACATCTGTAAGAGATTTCAGGATTTAGCATTGATGACTTAATCATCTGTTTCCTCCGTTTTTGCTGCAGGAGCAGTGAAATAGAAAAGCTATGTCATGCCATACCTTAGAAGAAGTGGTATGCTGGGTGCGTACAAAATAGTAGACCGTTTCAATATATCCGACCAGAAGGCGGAGAGCCTATTATCGACAAGTTCCGTCCTGCACGGACAAGATCTCCGCGTCGGTGAAACGGTCAACGCCACGTAGCATTACTATACATGGGCAACACTTGATTTTGACGATTGGCATTCGATCTGCCCTACTCGAGTCCAACTTTTATATTATACCACATTTAGCGGGTTGAATCAAAAAAAGCCCATATATGCCAAGTTCAAACGCATACCATTTTGTACCAGCCATTTCGCGTGCGACTCCGCTAACGTGAATAACACCCCGCATTTCGGGTTCAGCAAATGCTCGTGCCCGCTAATTCTATCAAATCGACCTTCTCGCCGGTCTTGGGGTTTACGTTAAGAGCCTGTTTGAATAATCGGTACCAAGCCATTTTTGGTCATTTTCAGGAAGTTCCTTCATGTTTTTATTGTTGTCTGCTACGTACCTGTCGCCCCGCTGGGGCTTAAGTTCACGAGGTTTTGGCGTTTCTATACACCTTCCGCCCCTCTGGGGCTTTTAGAGGCTGGTGCGCAGTGCGCACCCTACAAATGTACTTTTCAAACAAGCTCTAAGATGCGACTGGGAATAATGAAAAAATGCAAGCAAGATGCTTGTGTTTTTTGTGCCCATCCGATACACTGCCGCATTAACAGAAATTGAGTGACAACCTTCGGCATATCTGATATACTACAAAATCCGGCTAATGCACGATTTGCGGAGAAAGAATGAGCCAAACACATAATGAGGTGCAAACACAATTCGGCAACAACCCGGAATATTATGCGGCGAGTTCAGTTCATTCCCAAGGCGATACGCTGGCGGTGATTGTCGAATTCACTCAGCCAACAGGAACCGAACGAGTGTTGGATGTTGCGACGGGAACAGGATTTGCCGCGTTTGCCATCGCTCCGAAAGTTGCTCATGTCACAGCCACCGATCTCACTTATGAGATGCTGGTTAAGGCGAGAGAGCTTGCCTCCACGCGCAACTTGTCAAATATCAAGTTTCAGGTAGCCGCTGCGGAATCACTGCCATTTGCCGCAGAATCCTTCGACATCGTGACCTGCCGAATCGCACCGCACCACTTTCAAAATGTGCACACCTTTCTATCGGAGAGCTATCGCGTGCTCCGAGCTTCAGGTTTGTTCTGTATGATAGATACCGTTTGCCCCGAGTCGGAGCGACTGATCCAGTGGCAAAATCGGGTGGAAAAACTACGCGATACCTCCCACGCTTGGGCGTACCCACCATCGCGGTGGCGGAAGATGATTCAAGGATCAGGATTCAAAATTGAAAGAGAAACCCAATCCAAGAATGCCGAGATTCAGTTTTCATGGTGGACAAAGCGGGAAAGCAAGTCGCCGGAGTTAGTAAAACGAATTCGGTCGGCGTTTGAGGAGCTCTCGGCATCAGAAGGCGCGGTTTATGACATTCGCCGCGATGGGGATGAACTTTATTTCGCTTGGCCCATGTACAGCGTTCAAGCTAGAAAGCCCACCCCTAATGCGTAAAGACCTGGTGTGCTTGGCTTGCAACCTCTTAAGCGGCGACCCAATAACCCAATGTTCACGACAACCTCCCCGGTGGAGGTTTTAGATGCTGGCGGGCAGTGCCCACCCTACAAAAGGCATTTCACGTTTCATGCATCAGGTTTCACTATGTTCCTGTTTTCAAGAAAAAACTGGGTATCAAAGCAGTTCCATTAGGAGTACGGATGAAAATTACTGATATTGAGATGTTTCCCATTGTGATGCCTCTAGCAAGACGCTACGACGCCTCCGACGGTCAGCAGCGCATGGGTGGCATTGATGAACATCTAGTTGTCAAGGTCCACACAGACAACGGCTTGGTAGGCTATGGCGACTATGAAGATTTGCCCAAGCCGCTTTCGCAGTCCGTTATCGAACCTCTGATTGGTCGAAACCCGTTTGACTTCCTCCATAACGACTTCAATCTAGCGCTCGGCATGGCGCTCTACGATGTAATGGGGAAGTATCTCGAAGTGCCGGTTTACAAACTCATGGGGCAAAAGATGCGAGATGCCTGCTCGGTCGCTGCATGGACGCGGCCATGTCCACCTGAAGTCTACCGAGATGAAATTCGTCGTGCAGCCGCCCAAGGCTATACCATCTTTAAGATGCACTCCAATCCTTTGTATGACGTTATCGAACAAACACGCCTCGCAGCAGAAGTCGCGCCAGAAGGCTTCAAGATTCACTGGGATTTCAATCACAACCGCAGTTTGGCAGCGGTCTTGCCAATAATCAACGAATTGGAGGAAAATCATCCGATTGTCGGTTACATCGAAGATCCGCTGCCGTGGACAGATATTGATGGGTGGCGGAAACTCCGCCAAAAGACACGCATTCCCCTAATCATGCACATGCCACAACTCGGTGGCATTCAGGAAATCATCCACGGCGTTGCTGACATCTATATGATCGGTGGAGGCATTGGAACAACACTTATGCAGGGATTCGCGTATGGCAAAGCGAACATGCCAACGATTGTGCAGCAGAGCGGCGGCACGCTCATGAAGGCGTTAACTATGCACATGGCTGCCGTCCTCCCGACTGCAACTGCGCACTCAATAAACCTTGACGACCAGTACGAAGAGGATATCACCACGGAACGCATTCCCGTTATTGAGGGATTCTCACCCGTACCCGATGGCGTAGGTCTGGGATTTGAGGTGGACGACGAAGCCATCACCCGGTTTGCGGCGAGTTCCAACATGCCTTTAGCCTCAAGACAGCCTAGAATCGTGGGCATCATACACATGCCGGGCGGGCAGAGAATCTATGGCTCACGCAGTCCAAGCCTGAAAGAAATAACAGGCAGAGAGGAGGGGACGATACGGAGTATAAACCTTGAGCGATGGGCAGACGACGATTCAGTAGAATTTGAGGAGACCTTCAATCGAGTGGAGAAGGAAGGGTGGTTCTACGCATAGGTTCCGCACTGCCACGCCTGAGAAAGCACACCAACAATGGCGCTATCTGATCTAGACAAATCCAGCAGGAGAATTTAGACAGCACGTGCAGTTGCCGCGCAACTTATTTCTAGGAGGTACAATCTATGAGCGAAAACAATAGCCAAGAAATCCGAGTATACATTGGAACCAACACGAATGGCGATAGTGAGGGAATCTACGTCTACCGATTGAATCTGTCGTCCGGCGCACTGGAATTTGAGAGCAAAGCAACTGGTGTGGAGAGCCCCTCCTTTCTGGCGCTCCATCCGGAACACCGCTATCTCTATTCGGTCAACGCAGTGCAGAAAGTTGACGGTAAACCGAGTGGGGGTGTGAGTGCTTTCCGCATCGATCCGAGCACAGGGGAGTTGACATTCTTAAACCAGCAGCTCTCCGGTGGGCCCGGCCCCTGTCATTTGAGTGTTGATCTGACTGGGCAATACGTTCTCGTCGCGAATTACGCGGGCGGTAGTGTGGCAATGCTTCCCATTCAGGCAGATGGAAGTCTAGGCGAGGCAACCGATTTTGTTCAGCACGCAGGATCGAGCGTCAACCCAGATAGGCAACAGGGACCCCATGCACATTCCATCAACATCGATCTGGGTAACCGCTACGCATTTGCACCAGATCTCGGAATTGATAAAATCATGATTTACGAATTGGATTTGATTCACGGGAAGCTCAAGCCGAACAGTCAGCCATGGGTTCCCGTGCACGCTGGCGCGGGCCCCCGCCATTTCGATTTTCACCCCAATGGACGATGGGCGTACGCAATCAATGAGCTAGACTCCACAATGACTGCGTTTAACTATGATGACTCCAAAGGTGTTCTCACGGAGATTGGATCGATTGCTACACTGCCTGACGATTTCGATGGCACAAGCCATTGTGCAGACGTGCACGTTTCCCAATCGGGAAAGTTCGTATACGGTTCCAATCGCGGCCATGACAGTATTGTAATCTTCGCAGTCGACGAGCGCACGGGTCAACTCACGCTTGTTGGGCACGAATCAACGCAGGGCGAGATTCCGCGAAATTTTGCCATTGACCCTACGGGAACGCTCTTATTGGCAGCGAATCAAATGAGTAATACGGCCATAACATTTTGGATCGATTCGGAAACAGGCGAGCTTAACCCAACGGGGCAAGTTGCAGAAGTACCTACGCCGGTATGTTTGAAGCCGATTGTTATTCCTAGCAATTAGGATTTCCGCCCTTAAGTTCGTCGTAGCGCAATTTATTGTGCGTTCGGACGTTGTGTCCCGCGGCGGTGAATCGCAGAACTATCAATCTTTTGAGCGTCAACTCCAAAATACTACACTTATTCGAGCCAAGCATTTTTGTTATTGGAGGGATGGATTATGGCCGAACCCGGGCCAAACGTTGCACGTTCCTTGGAAACCTATAAGCGAGCCGGCGAGTTGATCCCTGGATGGACGCAACTTATCAGCCGACGCGCCAGCCAATACGCCTACGGTGTAAGTCCTATCTATGCGAGAAGCGCCAAAGGATCCCGATTCATCGACCTAGATGGCACCGAATATATTGATTGGGTCAACGCTGTCGGCGCGATTATACTAGGGCACGCTGACGATGTGGTGGATTCGGCCGTCAAATCACAGATTGACCGTGGTAGCATCTACACCGTGTCAAATCCGCTGGAGATTACTTTGGCGGAGGAGCTGATTGACACCATTCCCTCAGCCGAGATGGTTCGATATACGAAAGGCGGCGGGGAAGCGTGCGCTGTTGCGGTACGCATCGCTCGCGGAACAACAGGGCGCGACAAAATCTTATTCTGCGGCTATCACGGTTGGCACGATTGGTATCAAGCCGCAAACTACCTCGATGACCCGGAAAGCGGTGAATACCCGTTCGCCGGGATTGAACCTATCGGGGTGCCGAAAGTGCTTGCGAACACGGTCGCACCTTTTACCTACGGCGATTTGGAGGGGCTAGAGAAATTATTGCGGGAGAGCCAAGGTGAAGTGGCGGCGATTATGATGGAACCCCTTCGATCTGAACTTCCACCGCCGGGCTATCTCAACAGTGTTCAAACTTTAGCCCGAAAGCACGATGTGATTCTCATTTTCGACGAAGTTTCCTGTGGATGGAGACTCTCAATTGGCGGTGTGCAGAAACATCTAGGTGTAACTCCGGACATGACCGTTGTTGCCAAAGCCATGTCAAATGGCTATCCGATGGGAGCCGTTGTTGGTTCGCGCGAAGTGATGGAACCTGCGGGTCGTATGTTTGTGTCAAGCTCCTATTGGAGTGACAATGTTGGACTCGTCGCAGCACTAACAACGATTCAAGAGTTGAAGCGCCGAGATTCAGAAGCCCGATTTCAGGAGATTGGTGAAAAACTCCGTGCCGGATTGACTGGTGCCATTGCTGCCTCTGGGCTTACCGGCGCTTGCACGGGCCTGCACACCCACCCGGCGATAGCGATTGAACTTTCAGACGAGGCGTTACGCCGAAAGGTAAACACGTTGTTTGTCCAAGAAATGGCGAAACGTCGCATTCACTGCTCCACAAGTTTCAACCTAACGCTGGCGCACACTGACGCAGATATTCAACAGACGGTTGAAGCCGCAACTGAGGCTTTGCGTGTGATTAACCGCGGATTGGATGCGGGTATCGTGGATAGCCTTTTGGAGTGTGAAATCAAGAAGGACCCGTTTAGACGGCTAGTGACGTGATGTATGATTTAAGGTTCTTCGTAGGGAATAACAATCGCTATTCCCTACATTATCACCTTGGAGCAATAGCACTGGCAATTCCCTTAGCTCGGAACGAATGGAGACAGAAATGGACACCAATGAACGACACCTAATGGATCTGCTTAGTCTGAAAGACAGGGTTGCCATTGTAACCGGGGCATGCGGTTGGCTCGGATCAGCCATGAGTCGTGGGCTTGCAGAAGCCGGCGCCCGCCTTGTCGTCACCAGTCGAGAGGCGTCAAACGCTGTGCAATTGGCAGGAACGCTCCCCGGCGATGGTCACCTTGGAATTGGATTTAGCCAAGGCGAAGCAGATACCATTCCCAACTTTGTTGCCCAAGTGGTCGATCGGATGGGAAGAATTGATGTGCTAGTAAATAATGCTTACGGCGCATCTTCGCCGGACATTGACACCGCTACGGCCGACGATTTCGATCAAGCGTATCATGTTGGTGTGACTGGGTATTTCCTACTTGCCCGCGATGTGATGCTCCACATGCGCCAGCGTCAAGTTCCGGGATCGATAATCAACATCGGCAGCATGTACGGCGTTATAGGCAGCTACCCGTCACTATACGAAGGGCTGCCCCTCAACAGCGCCCCGAATTACCATGCTCTCAAGGGTGGTTTGGTTCACTTGACGCGGCATTTAGCGGCTTATTGGGCAAAGTACAATATTCGCGTCAATACACTCAGCCCGGGGCCGTTCCCGAAGCCTGCAATCAAAACTAGGGCTGAAGGGTTTATCGAACGGCTGGAGGAGAAAGTTCCGCTCGGACGCATGGGTAGGCCTGATGAGCTGAAGGGAATCGTGGTACTTCTGGCAAGCGACGCCGGGAGTTACATCACCGGGCAGAATCTGTTGGTGGATGGTGGATGGACAGCATGGTAGGTGCCTCCTAAGTGGCGCTCTCGCTAAGTATTTAATGCTTGCAAGACTGGCACAAGAAACCCATTCTACTACGCCGGTAGGTGCGATCAACCGAGTGGACAACGAGGGCGATAGAGATTCCTCTAACCGCACCGGCACTCAACACTCAATCATATTTACTTACCGAGAGAACCACTAAGTCGCACTGTGTGTTAGATTGTGCGTTAGATAATGGCGCCGCCTCAACCGAACCGTGCCACGCTCGCGATACTTGGGGGCAATGCTCCACTGCGCCGAGACACGAACATTTCGCGACAATGCCATTTCGCTTGAATAATCTTGCATATGATGTTTTTCAATTATACTGTTATGAAATGACCGATACCAACCATTACCCCGCACACCAAACCCGTAGGCGGGGCATCTTGCCCCGCATTGGTAAGATTTGATTGACGCTATTAATGCACGTCAAATATAGAGAAATGGAATAATACGCTATCCTTTGAAAGGATAAGCTTGTGGGAACTATTGATTACAGAGACTTCGACCGAGAAATTTGGGACAATGAACTCAATGACTTCGTGCCTGCCCTAATATTTGACATGCACACACACCTCTGGTCAGAGGCACATAAAGGTACAGCGGACGAGGCGAACAAACGGCTGCGTTGGGAAATTGATTACCAAGACCAGTTGGTGTGGGCGGCGAAACTATATCCGGGTCGCGAAATTCACTATCTTGTCCTCGGTACCCCTGTTGTCGGCATGGATGCAGAGGGACATAATGACTGGATAGCTCATCAAATGCAGGCAGATCCGCAATCCGAAGTGAATATGATGGTCACGCCGGAGATGACGCAGGATTACGTTGCCTCCCAAGTCAAGAAGCACGATTTTTTTGGATTAAAGCCGTATCGGACTTTTGCGACCAACCCGGCGGATGCTCGCATACGCGATTTTCTGCCTGAGACTTTGATCGAATTGGCGGACGACCTCGGGTTGGCAATCACGATGCACCTATCTAAAAGAACCGGACCTGCCGACCCAGAAAACCTGAAAGACCTTCAACATTACACCAAACGCTACCCAAAAGCCCAGTGGATCCTCGCCCACTGTGCGCGGGGCTTTAACGCGTTCATGCTAGAGGAATCGATCCGTATGCTCACGGAAATTCCAAATATCTGGTATGACACGTCAGCGGTGAATGACATTTACTCGCACTATCTTCTCATGAAGCATGAAGATCTCAGACGAATTATGTTTGGTACAGACAACGTCGTGGCAGGTTGCGCGCGCGGCAAGTATATCACGTATGGTCGAGCTTGGGAGTTTTTCGGTGGATTCCCGGAACTTCGTCACTGCGATTCGACACCTACCTATGTCGTCTATGAACAATTACGCCAGCACCGGCAAGTCGCGGACATGTTGGGGCTAACCCCAGAGGAGATTGAAGGTTTCTTCTCGGGTAATGCTATGCGATTTATTCAGCAGGTGCGGACATCGCGTAATTAGTGTGCGAGTTGACATTTCTTGGAAAACTGTATTCGTAAACCGGATGGTTCGAGTACTTCACAGTAGCCTTGGGTTCACGACCTTATTGGTTAAATTTGAATTTGGCGAGCTAAGCCTTACAGTAAACAGTTGTGCCTGTTACAGCATCGGGAACTTAAAAATGAGTGACAAGACAATTACATTATCCTATCAGAGTTTTGATGATTTTGATTCAAATACCCGCGACTTGAATCTTCAAATTGATGGAGTATCCGGAGCCGTGCATCTGACCGAGGGGGTCAATTACGCTGATGAGTTGGGGAACTGCAACATGCGAGACCTTGAAATAGTTTCCCGAACAAATTGGATTCGGAAAGCATTCTGGATCGATAACCCTGCCGCCAATGGCGCCGCATTGCTGCCATACATCTTGGAACAACCCGAGCCGGGACATCGGCTCAGCATCACAATAAATGGCCGTCAAACGGTGTGCTTTGAGGAACCCACGGAGCGAGATTATTGGACAGATTGCTGGACGACTATACCTATTCCGATTGAAGCGCTCGAGCCCGGATTAAATTCCTTCGTTCTCGCGGCGGAGGATGACGGGTTGTGGGGATTACTTATTGAGCAAAGTTGTCAACCCAACCGGAGTGCAAAGAGTCCGGATGCCGGGCGCAACTGGATAGATCACTCCCTTGGCGCCAATGATGCTTACGATGGGGAATACATGATCCGGTTGAGATTGGATCAGTACGCTTCGCTTGGGATTATGGAATCGTTGATTGTCGACATCGGAAACCTCGCTTCTGACGATGGTGTCGCCGTGCCACTGCAGATAAATCGAATCACACCCAATGTCCATGCCAACCTCCCTACCGGCACAAACGTCACTCTGAAGTTCCGCGTCGGATCAACCCCCGAATACCATTTGGACACATGGACGAATTGGTTCGACGCGGTACAGCCGAATTCAGACAATAGGATGGCCCAATTACCGCCTCGGCATCGCTATTTACAGTGGCGGCTGATTTTGCAAACCGATAATCCTTTAGTCACGCCTACCGTGGAAAAGTTAGAGGTCACAGTTAATCTGGACGTGCAAGTGGACCTGCATCCCGATGCTTTTCGGGTATCCGAATGCAACCTCCCGGAAACCATCCACGGTTCCCACAACTTTTCATATCTCTCCCATGCGGCAAGTCGAGCAGAAACCTTCCGTAAGCGCTGGAAACTTGATGATGTTATTGCAGGGGCAACTTCTGAGTTTGACAGGTTTCTTCGTCTCAGTGCCTGGACTCGCCATCAATGGGAAAACGGTTGGAACATGGGGGAAATTAATTTCTGTCCCCCATGGGACGGTATGCTCATTTTGGAGCTTGCTTCGCGGAAACTAAGTTTGGGGATGTGCACCCACTTTAGTACTGTTTTCGTGCAAGCGTGTGCGGCACTGGGGCTAATTGCTCGGACAGTGGTAATCGGAAGGCACTGTGTCGCCGAAGTATGGTCGGAAGATTTTGACAAATGGATTATGGTTGACACGGGCGGCGACTCTAGAGATGCGACCAAAGCAACCTACTGCTATACGCGAAATGGTGTACCGATGAGCACACTGGAAATCCATGCCGCTTGGGCAAATCAAGATTTTGATGGCCTCGCAATCGAACCCGAGCATGCAGCGAGACGCTTTGCGGATACCCTTACCAGCCGAACAGAACTCTTTGATTTCTTCTGCATCAACCCGCGTAACGATGAACTCCAGTCCCTTAGCCCGGGCGAGCCGGAGCACGGCAAAATTTCCTACCACTACGATGGTTATCTATGGTGGAAAGATGATAGTACGCCGCCGAATCCGTGGTTTTCTCGGCAGACCAGCAGAGTTGGTGATTTCTACTGGACACCAAATCGAACGATGGTTTATCTGAGCAAATCCGAACACCCGGAAGTGCTACACGTCGATCTTACTACCACCATGCCCAACTTCAAACACTATTTAGTACAAAGGAACGGCGATGATTGGGAGCCGCAACCGAACCACTTCGGTTGGAAGTTGCTCCGAGCGGAAAACCAGTTGCGCGTGAAAGCCATCAGTCAGTTTGGCTGGGAGGGTAAGGAGAGCCGTGTGGTGCTGAAACGCAGGGCGTAATGCAGGGTAAAGAAATCTGATAGGTTGCATGGTTGCTGGCATGGAGAAATACCCAGTAATGTCTGAGAAGACAAATCCAAGAACCGATGAAGGTTAGCACAGATTAACAAGAAAAAGGCGATCACCGCCACGGAGATTTTGATGAAAAAACCACGACTGATTTATTACAACGATGCCCATCATTTTCATGGTAAGCGGATAGAGCCGCCTGCCTCGATCCACATGCTCCAATGGCCCGTGGACGAAGTCCTTGGCACAGGCGTAGACCTCCTAGTGCTCGGCCTTGGATACGCCGATGTCTACTTCCACAATAGCAAAGTTGGACGGGTTGTAGGACAAATGAAGGAGGTGTGGGAGAACTACATCGACTGGCGGATCATGCGCATGGTTGCGGAGGCTGAGAAGTTGGGAACCGATCAGGTGCGAGAGGTGATGAAACGCGGCACCGAGATGGGGCTTACCGTATTTCCGTCGCTAAAGCTTCAGGCAAGTAATCTACCTGGGAGCGATCGATGTGGTTTGTTGAAGTGGGAGCATGGTGCAGAGGTCTGTATCGCTGAGGAGGGACGTGCGGAGTGGTGCTACGACTTTGCTCATGAACTCGTAAGGCGGGATAAACTTGCCGTGCTGCGGGAGATGTTAGAGGACTACAGGGCGGACGGCATTGAACTCGACTTCATGTTTGATCGTTTTTACTTCAAACAGGCAGAAATAGAAAAAAACATCCCACTAATGAACAGATTTATCGCCGAAATTCGACAGATGGCAAACGAGATTGGAAAACGACAGGACCGGCAAATCCCAATCATGGCGCGTGTAGGGCTTAACAGAGAGGATAATCTCGGAATGGGGCTTGATGTGGAAACCTGGATTAGGGAGGGAAGCATCGATTTCGCCGTCGGACAGGACGAGGCTGTTCTCACCGAAACGCAGCCAAAGCCTCAATGGTTGCCCGATGCAGCTAACGCGGTCGGAGGCGCAGCCTACTACCGTCCTCCAAGGCGCGTGTATGACGAGCGAGTCGGCATGCCAAGTATTGAGATGTACCACGCGTTGGCGCAGACGCTGCATTGGGATGGATGGGCTGGCATGTATGACGGGTATTTGCCCTGGCCATTCAGCGAGAGAGAGTACCGAATTTTGCGCGAAGTGGCGTATCCCGAAGTCCATGCCAGACGACCCAAGCGATATCTACTTCAGCCGCGCGAGGGAGAGGAGGGCGTACCCACAACAACACCAAAACGGCAGTTGCCGGTCTCGCTCACCGAAGGAAAAACCGAAACACTCAACATCTGGGTTGCTGATGACATCGAAAGCGCAAAGCAAGACGGCGAGATGAGAAAGCCGATACTCATGGTTCGCTTCTCTTTCTTCTGCATAGAAGACGAGATCGAAATCCGCTTCAACGGTAGAGTATTGCCTTGGGAGGATGCGGAGATTACGGATGAACGAGCGCTGACGATGCAGGTCAAACTCGCAGCTTCAATGCATATTCAAGCGCCGCTAGGCATGTCCGCCCATTGGTTCCGTTACAAACTGGAGTTGGACGACCTCAAACGGGGCAACAACACGCTTGAAATTGAGACAAAAAAATTCGACAAATTGGCCGGGTTTACGCGCAGCGTCAGCGGAGTTGAGATCCAGACGCGGTACAAAGATTTCGTCCGTCCCGAGGGGCTAGAGCTAGAGCGTATCGCACCACAGAGCTGATGATTAAAGACTAGGACATTCTTTCCTATCTGTCCCTCGCTCCGTCCAAGGCAAAAGAATACGCGCTCGACTGCTCCCGCGAATCGGGAAGCCTAGCGGTTGAAGTCTTGGAATTCAAGCCGACTGGAACATAGCTCATGAGTGGCTTTCATCTTCCTGAAAATTACATTTCTTGCCACATTCTTGGACTAGATCCTAGATTCCAGGGAGAATCCTGATGAAAGAAACGCAATCATTTTTGGCATTTGATCTTGGCGCCGAAAGTGGACGCGGCGTGCTAGGACGTTTCGATGGCGAGAGAATCGAGTTGGAGGAACTACATCGGTTTCCCAACGGCGGCGTGCGTGTATTGGATAGTCTTCATTGGGATGTTCTGCGCCTCTGGAGTGAGATGAAAAATGCTCTCTCGATTTGTGCGCAACGGAGAGAGGTCCTCAAGGGAATCGGGGTTGACACGTGGGGAGTTGATTTCGCGCTCATCGACAAAGACAATTCGCTCCTAGGGCTTCCGAACCATTACCGCGATTCGCGGACAGATGGAATGCTGAAAAAAGCGTTCGCACGTCTTTCTCGCGAGGAAATTTTCGAACGGAGCGGAGGACAGTTCATTCAGATAAACACGCTCTATCAATTGCTCTCAATGGTGACCCGCGAATCGCCGCTGCTGAAAGTCGCCGAGACGTTCTTGATGATACCGGACCTGTTCAATTTGTGGCTGACCGGACGCAAGGTGTGTGAATTCACGAATGCGACCACAACACAGTTCTACGACCCGCTTCAGAAGTGCTGGTCAGAAGAAATCTGTAATGCTCTGGACTTACCATATCATCTTCTGCCGGAAATCGTTCAACCCGGCACACAACTCGGAACACTCCTTCCCACCGTGTCTGATGAAACGGGGTTAAGAGAAACACCCGTGATTGCCCCTGGATGTCATGATACCGCATCTGCTGTCGCAGCGGTGCCTGCGCGGAATGAGAATTGGGCTTATATCAGTTCCGGAACTTGGTCATTGATGGGAATTGAAGTACCTAGTCCGATAATCTCCCATCAGGTACTCAGTCTGAATTTCACCAACGAAGGGGGAGTAGCCAATACATTCCGCTTTCTCAAGAATATCATGGGGTTGTGGCTACTCCAAGAATGCCGGCGGACGTGGCGGAGAGATTGTGAAATGTCCTACGATCAGCTTATGGAACTCGCTGCGGGTGCTCAGCCATTCAAGTCGTTGATTGAGCCTGATGATGAGACCTTCCTGAACGCCGGTGACATGCCATCGCGTATCATCGACTATTGCAAACGCACGGGACAGGCGTCGCTAGGAGATGAAGGCGAAATCGTCAGATGCATACTGGAGAGCCTTGCCCTAAAATATCGGTGGGTCTCGGAGAAACTTGAATTGGTCGGTGGAAAACCGATTGACGTTATCCACATCGTCGGTGGTGGCGCCCAGAACAGGATGCTGTGTCAATTTACCGCTAATGCGACGGGGGCGCCGGTTGTAGCCGGTCCAACGGAAGCTACTGCGGTCGGCAACATCATGGTACAGGCGTTCGCAACAGGTCTAGTCGACTCAATCTCCGACGCACGCGAAATCATCAATCGATCGTTTGAAGTGGTGACCTATGAGCCGGGAGATTTGGAAAGGTGGGACAGCGCTTATGAGCGATTTCTTGTTATAACAGGTTTGAGTTGAACAAGCTCATCTAAGGTATCAGACGTCCAAAGTCAGACGAAATTCCCGGTGTATCTAGATCAAGATAGCGCAATTGTACTGAAACGAGGATGGTTCATTGAGATAACATGGACAAAATCAAGCTTGCCATAGTGGGTTGCGGCGGCATGGGCACACGACATCTCTATGGATTGCGGGAGCTATCGCAAACTCCGTTCTGCAATGTTGAGTTGGTCGCACTCTGTGATATTCGGCGCGAAAACGCCGAACTTGCCGCCTCGGAAGCAGAAAGGCTGCTGGGTATTCGACCACAAATCTTCATGAATTTGGAGGAGATGGCCCGTCAGGTGCCCGATCTTGCTGCAGTCGATGTTGTGACAGATCCGTCCGTCCATCATAGTGTTGCGTGCGAAGCAATGGATCTCGGGCTGCACGTCATGGTCGAGAAACCGATGG
This sequence comes from Candidatus Poribacteria bacterium, assembly GCA_965197465.1. Classification (GTDB taxonomy): domain Bacteria; phylum Poribacteria; class WGA-4E; order WGA-4E; family JAJDTR01; genus JAJDTR01. The sequence continues at coordinate 1,037,343 of OZ240209.1, forward strand.
CGATCACCGTGAAAACCTGCCTGAAGATGATTGAAGCGTCTGAGCGGAACAATCGGCTGTTGTCAATCGCCGAAAACTATCGACGGGATGTTTCTGCGCGCATGGTTCGGCATCTCTTGGAAACAAACGCAATAGGCGAGCCGTACATGGGGTTGTTTCATTCGCTAAGTCCGGGTAACAATATTTTCATTACGCCATGGCGGCATCTCAAAGCACGAGGAGGCCCCATTGTTGATCTAGGTGTTCACTTTACCGACATGATTCGTTATCAACTTGGAGATATCGCCGAGGTCTATGGAAATGTGAGATTAGTCGAACCGACCAGGAGAAAACCGGAGAGCATCAATGATGCCTACACTTTCTACCGTAACCGGTTCAAAGCGATGGAGCCTGAAATTCCGGCGACTGCGGAAGATACGTCGGTCGCTATATTCCGAATGGAGAGTGGGGTAACCGTCAACTGGATAGTCGGTCTGGGTGGGCATGGGAGTTGCGGCCGTGAGCTTATCTTGGGAACAGAAGGCAGTATCGAGGGCTTTGGCACACGAGGCGGCAGAATTAGCCTGAAACGGAGACCGGAGGAGATAAGTTTTGAAGAGATTCTGGATGACACTGACGGTTTTGCGTTAGAGCCGCTGGCAGAGCATTTTTTCCCTTCACGGATCGCTGCAGGCGATAGTGCGGTTGATTGGAAGATAATTGCCCTAGAGTATTACGAACTGGCAGAGGCAATCCTTCATGGACGGGTCATTGAGGTAGACGGTATTTCCGGCATGAAGGATGTAGCCGCTGTTTATGCCATATTCGAGTCTTCCAAGTTAGGGCGTACCGTGAAAATGAGCGAAGTGGAATCCTGTCAGGTTTACGATTATCAGTCGGAAATCGACGAAATCCTCGGAATTGCATAATGGGTATGAGAGTTAGACATGCTCTTGATAGTAGGGGATTGATGATTACTGAGTGCCGATTACCTTCAATCTGCAAGAATCCTCCCTGCCAACGGGTGCGCACTCCTAATGATTTCCGAATTTGACGAGAAGAGGTCTTCATGCAATATCGTAGATTCGGACAGACGAATATGCAGTTAAGTGCCATAGCGTTGGGTGGACTGCTGGCGCATTACGAGGGAGTGTGTGGTCATCCACCACCGGACGAAAAGCGGCGAATTTACCTGCGCGCTTGCGAACTGGGAATAAATCTATTTGATATGGGTTACGGTGATGAAGTGCACATCCCGGAGGAACTGAAGGGGCCTAGTGAAGATCGCCATTTTTCTCTGAAGGTGGGGGCTCCACGAGCCGAAGACCTAGAGGGACTGATTGATGCACATTTGAAAAATCTGCGCCGAGAGGCAATCGACATTCTCCGCGTACATCACTCTGCCTTCGTTGAAGACAAGCAGCTAGCTGAGCGAATAGAGGAGCTGAAGTGCGCGGGCAAGGTGAGATCTCTCTGCCTGATTCGGCATTTGCGAGCGGACCAAGAAGCTTATGCCGAACGAGGTCCGGAGCCGGAGGCCGATGCTGACTTGGTAATATACAACTATGTTTGCCGCTGGCAGGCGCCGGGAATCGAACTTTCGGCTAACGCGGGGAAAGGGGTGCTCATTATGAAGGCGCTCGGCAGCCAGTGGTTGAGTTGGGAGGACAAGACACGTACCGACTGGACAAAGGCCTCCAAAGAGACCATCATAAAGCTATCTGTTCGCGGCGAGGCAATGCGTAACGATTTGGAGCTTGCCTATCCCATTATTGCCGGTCCCTGGCATGAACTAGCCGATTCCGGAGAGGAGATTCCGCGCACAGAGCGGGCGGTGCAATGGGTGTTGAAGAATGGAGGCGTCAGCAGTATCTTGGTGGCATTCGCAAGTGTCGCGGAGGTGGAAGAGGCTCTGGGGTGTTAGGTAGCGGATTTTGAAACGTTGTCGGCAATCCGGTATCTGGAAACCGACACCTTTATGTACTTATCAGCGTGAAGGACAAGCCAAGACACCAAGATGAAGGTTAGTCGTGCCCATTATGGGCACTGACAAAAGAAAGGTTACAATCATGGAAAAAACGTACCGAGTAGGAATTGTCGGGTGCGGCGGAATGGGACGCTCCCATACGGGCGCTTGGACAGATCATCCGGCGGCAGAGGTTGTTGCCGTTGCGGATATTAACGAAACGCAAGCTCGCGCTCTTGCCGAACAGTTCTCGATTTCCGAGGTCTTTACCGACTATAACGAGATGTTTGCGAAAGCTAATCTTGATATCGTAAGCATCCCGACATGGCAAGGCGTCCGCGCTGAGATCACGGTCGCCGCCGCAGACGCGGGAATTAAGGGCATTATCGGCGAGAAACCGATGGCTGCGTCTATGGGCGGCGCCAACGACATGATTGAAGCCTGCGAAAGGAATGGTGCAAAGCTCGTCATCGGGCATCAGGGCCGGTTTAACGCGACGAACACGCAAATCCGTAGACTCGTCGCTGATGGCGCAATTGGGGCGCCGACAATCGTCTACGCTCGCGCCAAGCCCATGGCAGGGCTACTTAATACCGGCACCCATGCAATTGATGGCTGGCGGTATATCCTATCCGACCCGGAAACGCTTTGGGTGATTGGACAAACAGCGCGCACGAGCGATAGGTGGGAACGGCGCAGTCAGTGTGAAGATCTGTGTATGGGGTTGGTTTGCTTTGAAGGCGGTGCCCGTGGTGTATACGAGGGCGACCTGCCCGAGCCGGGAGTGCAGATGCCGCGTATCTACGGCACGGAAGGACAGATTACTACCGGAGAAGACGGTGTTATTCGCCTCCAAAATAACAGAGCGAGCGGTTGGCAGGAGATTCAACCGGCACCCGCAGAGACAAATCAGTACCAGGAAATGCTCGATTGGATGGAAGATAAGATCCCCAATCACCGTAGTAACGGGCGGCAAGCCCGATATACCGTGGAAATCATGATGGCGATATATGAGTCATTGCGCATCAAGAATGTCGTCACTATGCCGCTCGAAACCAGAGAATCGCCGCTTGAGTTGATGGTGGCCGACGGCACGCTTCCCGTGATTGAGGAAGGGCGTTACGATATTCGCAAACCGTTCCCCGAACAGAAGAAGTGAGCGTAAAGGTCTATAGCAACTCGGTTTGCATGTCTTCTCTTAGGACAAGGCGTATCGGGCAATGCATTACCGTGCTAGAAGCTTTAAGGCTTAACACCGAGCATAGGCACTATATGGACTGATGGTTTTAGTTGCCTCGCGGCATTGTTATATGGGCGGATAGGTGGTCAATGTGATTCTGATTAAGAGCTTGTTTGAAAAGTACATTTGTAGGGTGCGCACTGCGCACCAGCCTCTAAAAGCCCCAGAGGGGATCAAGCGAGCGAATAGCGAGCGCGATAGAGATCCTAAAGGTGTATAGAAACGCCAAAACCCCGTGCACCAAAGCCCCAGCGCGGGATCAAACGAGTGAATAACGAGTGCGATAGAAATCCCGGCAGGTACGTAGCAGACAACAATAAAAACCTTCCTACAAATGACCAAAAATGGCTTTGCTACCGATTATTCAAACAGGCTCTTAGGGTCTCCAGTTTTCCAGATAAATCCTTATTAAGAGTGTCGATTTTAGTAGATAAATCCTTATCAAGAGTATCGATTTTAGTAGATAGATCCCTATCAAGAGTGTCGATTTTAGTAGATAGATCTGCGTAGAGAGTATCTACCTTACTGCTTAAAGCCATGTATTCCGACTTCATTTCCGCGCGAAGTTCCCTGAATCGATCGTCAGCACTATCAAGTCTCCTATCAATGCTATCGAATCGTTTATCAATGCTATCGAATCGCTTGTCAATGCTACCAAACCGCCTATAAATGCTATCTACCCGGCTATTCATACCCCTTAGTGCAAGGGCGACATAACACTGAGCTACGGCAAAAACACCTATAAATAAAGGAATTGATACCTCGAACCAGAGCGGCAAGTCCATAACGAATCTCCTTTCGTCGTCGTGCAGTTGGATTCCCGACCTAGAACTCAGACATCTTTCTGCAACCTTGAGGCATTATATCAGATTCGACTGTAAGTCATCAACTCAAAACTGCACCTATTCTTCGAGCAGTTGCATCTAAGAATCGTCAAGGGTTTGACGGTTCTCTCATACTTATGCCCGTGGTTCCGAGCGCTCCTAAGCAGTCAATCTTAAGACGGTGCAAGGGCCATCCCCTACCTCTACAATTCATTCTAGATTTGGCATCCACAGGGAACGCCCCGACAGCTATTAGTGGCATCTATTGCGCTCCATTAGGCACAGGGATGCGCCGAATTGACGGTGTTTCCGCTTGAGGATTTCCAATCATTCAACTATAATACGGGAATGAAGAACGGAACCAGAGACACGAAATTTCGTGGTTCACTCAGCCAAACGTATGTTAGCACAAAGAAAACCAATCCGTTGGGGTATGACCTTGGGAGGAAGATTGGCCTTCTCGATCCCACGACAAAGCCGACAACGACAGACACGTACGATACTCGCAAATGGGATCAGTTGCATCGCGAAGTTGTCGTTGTTGACGCATATTCGGCGGCTGTAGATCTCAATGCCCTTCAACGTGGACACGTGGATGTCGTGGTGCAAGCGCTGCAAGCGGAGGAACTCCTCGTTCAAGTCCCGCCGCAACCCGCCTCAGAACCTCCGCCGAGTGGACTGAAAATCTGGGAACCTGTTTTTGAAGGAGAAGCTCTTGTAGAGCGAATTTCACAGCTAGTTGACGAACATCTACGATTCATCGAAGCTCACAATGAATATATCGAGTTGGCACTCACCGAATCAGATATCCGGCAGATTGTTAGGCGTGGCAAAATCGCACTCGTGTTAATGCTCGCCAGTGGGACGATCAATGAAGATCTCGAGGTGCTGAAAAAATACTATCAATGGGGTATCCGCGTGATGGCGCTCTGTCACCTAGCCTCCGTCGGTTGGGCAGATTCCACTGCCGAACTCAAGGGGATACCCGGCTTAACAAACTTTGGACGGGAAGTTGTTAGCGCCTGCAACGAGATGAATATATTGATGGACTTGTCACACGCGTCCGACCAGACGTGCTGGGATGCGCTTGAGCATACCACGAAGCCAATCGTTGCCACCCACTCAAAGTGTCGTGCGCTTACGAGCAGTCCGCGTGATTTGAGCGACGACCTTATGCAGGCAATCGCCGCGACAGGAGGCGTGGTCGGAATCTTGGCGCATACACCCCGTGCATCAGTTGAAACTCAGCGAGCACGACTCAGACGCGATCGTAGATTGGCGGGGAGATACTCCGACCCCTTTGAGCTTGCCGCTGCCAAGCTGGCTGACGCGGAGATTTGGGGAACCAAGCTTGACTTGGATAGCATTGACCATGCTGTGAACCTAGTGGGAGTCGATCACGTCTGTCTGGCTTCACACTTTCAGAATGTTCCGCAATGGCGGGAATTTACAGACAAACTGATTGAGCACGGGTATAGCAAGACCGACACCGGCAAGATTATGGGAGAAAACATGCTCCGCGTGCTAAATCAGACAATAGGCAAAGGAGAAAAATATGGGGACAGCGCGGAGAGACAGTCTTGACATTACTGATGCCTGCGACTATAGTCGTTCTTTTATGACGTGGAACGCACCGTACAATCCTAACGACCATCGGAAGCCCGGGCATATGCCTTGGGGTAACAGCGCCCGCATCCAACTCGACGCACGGTGTGAGTTAGCCGACAGCAAGACCGGCGATAGAGAGGAATTCTTCCTCATCACGCCGTGTCGAACCGAATGGATGTATCGATCCGACACGCTATTCCAGAGGCCTAACTATGAATATTGTGGCGTCTGGTCTAGGAGTGAGTTCGTCGGGTTAGGTGGTGCGCAGCACCGAAAGCAGGGGAGCGGGGTGCCCCAATACATTAAGGACAACTTCACCGACTTTCGACTGACGACAAAAACTTTCCCATCCACCAAACTTCTCGAAGATGATGAAGAAATCATTGAAGCCACACTGAATGACGTACTACTCGTAGGGCGAACCGAGATTTGGGATGACGCTCAGGGAGTGAGCGCCGTCATGGAATATCCGATCAAGACGATGAATATTCACGCGGAGCGGAAGCGGTTTCAGGTTGATACAGGACCTCTACTCTTTCCGGATCTCTCTCGCACAGTGGAACGGCAAATCCAATGCTTTTCAATTGCATTCGTATGCTACAATACCTTTGATTTGGCGGAGTTCATTTTGCGCGTTCCGATTTCGATAGGCGATCCGAATTCTGAGATTCAATCGGCGCTTGAGTATTCAGATATTCGGCGCTTGCCAGCGAAAAACACAATTCTCGCAGGAAGTAATGCATAGCGCGTGATGTGTGACACGACAGAACAAAGTTGCGAATGTCCCTGCAAAAGGAGTAGCTATGAAGGAATCCACCGATGCCAAGTACCGAGTTGGCGTCATTGGGTGTGGTCGAGCGGGTACGACTCGTGCCCGAGCCTTTGACCTCCACCCGTTATGTAAAGTCGTTGCGATTGCCGATACCGACCCCGAAAACCTAGAGTTGGGCTGCGAACGGTTTAATGCCCGCGGCTACGACTCCTATGAGCAGATGTTTAGGAACGAGGAAATTGACATCGCCATGCCCGTCCTGCCAGTGGGACCGAATGCTGATGCTGTTGTCGCTTCGGCTGAAGCGGGTGTCAAAGCGATTTTCTGTGAGAAGCCGCTCACCGCCAGCTTGAGGGACGCGGATCGCATGGTGGAAGTATGCCGTACTCGCGGGATTTACTTTGCTGCGGGAGTCGTGGTTTCAAGCCATCAAGATTACCAAAAAGCGTACAAATTAGTATCGTCCGGTGAAATTGGCGAGGTGCAACGAATCAACCTTTATGAAGGGAACAACCAAGGCGGATGTCACGGCTTAAACCTAACTCGAAAGTTCGCAAATAAGGCTGAAGTTGACTGGGTTGTGGGATGGGTAGACGGCGATCCCTTCAGTGACCATGAGCACCCTTATGACGAAGCCGAAACGGGATTCGGAAAGATCGGGGGTTATATCCGCTTTTCAAACGGCATCGAGTGCTTCAGTAATTTCAAAGATATTGGGTGGAAAGCCATTGAGGTCATCGGCTCGCACGGAGTTCTTCATAACTGGAATAATACGGGGCTGGGACTTCACCTCTTTAAGGATTCCAATGTTGCCCGCCAAAAGGGCCCTGCCAATCTGACCGAGGTTACGGGGGTGTTCGAGGAATACCGGCACGAAGAAAGAGGGTACGATAGTGAAGGTTGGGTGTATCCGGGGGACACGATGATGGGGATTGTTCAGGCTATCGTGGATTCACTGGAGACGGGCGTGGATCTCAATGTGACCACCGGTGACGACCTGCGCCATGCGTTGGAGATTGCCATCGGGTTGAGGGAATCACACCGGCACGGTCATACCGCGATAAAATTCCCAATTGAAGATCGGAGCCTTGTGATGTACCCGCAGCAGACGCGCTGGCACTACAAGAAACCCTTATTGGGTAGAGAGCAATACATGGCGCAGATGAGACTGTGGAAGAAGGATTGATGTTGTTTAAACGCTAGGCGCCAAGACGCTAGAGGGGCAGGTGTATAGCAGGCCATTATTCTAGGCGGAATAATTCTTTCATCAAGTAACACTCATCTTCCGCCCTTTGACTTGCTTTGAAAGAGAGTTCTTGATAGATATGTAGAGTGGGCACAGCCTACCATTTTTATGTAGGAGGGGCATCTTGCCCCGATGTTTTATCTATAGCAGACCATTATCCCTGACGGAATAATTCTTTCATCAAGTAACACTTATCTTCCGCCCTTTGACTTGCTTTGAAAGAGAGTTCTTGATAGATATGTAGAGTGGGCACAGCCTACCATTTTTATGTAGGAGGGGCATCTTGCCCCGATGTTTTATCTATAGCAGACCATTATCCCTGACGGAATAATTCTTTCATCAAGTAACACTCCTTTCTCGCTCTATGACTTGCTCTGAAAAAGTTCCTTGATAAAACGTGATTCGCGCGGCTTCTCCCCGCTCCAGAGGAGCGGCACGTTGATACCACGCTTGGTAGAATAACCGAACTGCCAACCCTCAGCACCAACGGCACCATAGGCAAACATTCCCCATGCCCACAAACAGGCGAATTCTGCGATCTAGTTCATATCTTGTTCAAGTCTTCATCGCAGGACTTCTGGTCGCCTGCATTGCCGTGAGCGGTAGCACCTCCGCAATCCCTTCTGCCTCCCAAGTCAGTCAAACCAATTCGGAACTAGCAGCTCTGAATCGCTCAACAAATGCTGATCAGAATCCGAGATCGAGCGTTCGTCCGCAGTTGACGCCGGGCCACGAAAATATGCTGGCCATTCTCAAAGAGATCGCCATTCGAACCCCGGAAACCAACGACTATCTTGGAGGCCGGTTTGTAAAGCGGCTGCGTAGCGTATTCCTAAATCTTCCTACCAAAGCGCCGGACCTGATTCGCTGGCGTTTACACATGGAAATAGCCGAGGGAGAACTTCGGCTAGGAAATGAGACCGAAGCAATCGCTGAATTCACTCAGGCACGCCAGTTAATTCCTAAATTGAGAGGCACACTCTCTGCCCTAGAGGCAAATCGCACGCTATTTCGCCTCGGCGTTGCGTACATGCGGCGGGGAGAAACGCAGAACTGTTGCCAGCGCCACACCCCCGAAAGTTGCATTCTGCCGCTGCAGGAAAGCGCGGTTCATACGCAGAAAAAGAGTTCGCGGACGGCAATCAAGTATTTCACCGAGGTGTTACGGAATACCCTCGATCGGACGCCGCTTCATCTCGAGGCGAAATGGCTGCTTAACATCGCGTATATGACTGTCGGTGATTACCCATCGGGTGTACCCGGGCCGTACCTCATTCCCCAAGAAGCCTTTCAATCGCAAGAGAAAATACCGCGTTTCGAGAACGTCGCGCCCTATATGGGGCTTGATACCTTCGACATGTCCGGCGGCGCCGTCGCCGATGACTTTGACAACGACGGTTACCTCGATCTCATGGTTTCGTCATGGGATCCGACGGGGCAAATCCGTTTCTTCAAAAACAAACAAGACGGTAGCTTTTCGGACCGAACAGAGGAAGCGGGATTGATCGGCTTATACGGCGGGCTAAACCTTGTTCAGGCAGACTATGACAACGACGGCGATGTTGACATCCTCGTGCTTCGTGGCGCTTGGCTCGAACAGAATGGCAGACATCCCAACTCGCTGCTACGAAACAACGGCGATGGCACCTTCACAGATATCACATTTGAGGCTGGATTGGGAGGGGTACATTACCCCACCCAGACAGCGGCTTGGAGCGATTACGACAATGACGGAGATGTGGACTTATATATTGGAAATGAAACCACGGCGGCTCTCAAGGCGCCGTGTCAACTCTTCCGCAACAATGGCTATGGGACGTTTATTAACGTTGCTTTAGACGCAGGCGTGGAAAACCACCGCTTCACCAAAGCCGTCATCTGGGGCGATTACGATGGCGACCGTTTCCCGGACCTATACGTGTCGAATTTCAAAGCGGACAATCGCCTATACCGCAATAACAGAGATGGAAGCTTCAGCGACGTGGCTAAAGAGCTAAACGTAAATCGCCCGGAGCGTAGTTTTCCCGCTTGGTTCTGGGATTTCGACAACGATAGCGTAATAGATTTGTATGTGTCCGCCTATTCGGCCGGCATTTCTCATCTTGCGGCGGGTGCACTTGGCGTCTCAGTACAGTTTCCTGACGCTCCAAACCAGACGAATCCCAACGCTGGCGGAACAGCAAACGGAGATCGAAAGACATCCGCGGAGGCTGGGACGAAGGTCTTCTCTAACCAAGCCAACTCCGATGAAGAGTTGCCGCATCTGTATCGCGGTAACGGAAACGGTGGATTTGAGGAAGTTGCTACGGATTACAACTTGGAGCATCCCAGTGCGCCGATGGGCTCCAACTTTGGTGACCTTGATAACGATGGCTACCTCGACTTCTACCTTGGCACAGGGTACCCCGACTACAAGCAAATTATGCCGAACCTCATGTTTCGGAACAAGCGCGGGAGTGGTTTCGTTGATGTAACCTATGCCGGTGGGTTTGGCCATTTGCAAAAGGGCCATAGCGTCGTCTTCGCAGATCTTGACAATGATGGCGACCAGGACATCTTCGAGCAAATGGGCGGCGCATTCCCCGGCGACAAATACGGGAACGCCCTATTTGAGAATCCCGGTTTCGGAAACCGTTGGCTTACAATCAGACTCATCGGCGTCCGTTCTAACCGATCAGCTATCGGCGCTCGCATCCACCTGGTGGTCATTGAAAATCAAGAGCGGCGCTCAATCTACAAACACGTCAACAGCGGTGGCAGTTTTGGCGCAAATCCACTCCGCCAAACTATCGGCCTGGGACAGGCAGAAAAGATTGAGACTCTCGAGGTGTTCTGGCCCACCACCGGCATTACACAAACCTTCAGCGACCTACCGCTAAATCGGTTTATTCAAATCGTTGAGGATGAAGACAAATACGCTATACTGCCCGTCAAAGAAATTGAGTTTGCGCGAAGAGTTAGCGCCGAAGCTATCGCTTCCCGCCTCACACGGCCGATTTCTGCCAGTGACAAACTCGAAGAACCGAAAATTCGTCGCAGCAAAGATGGAGCATCGGCGACTTTCAATCAGGCGGAGGGGACAGTCGCCCCGCTTGCCAGCCCCTTCATTAAAGTTAAGGATAAGAAAGAGCCTGAGCCGACACCCGAATTCGCCGAGTATTACAATCGCGGATTGGATCGCCTTAAAACCGAAAATTACATAGGCGCGGTGGATGCCTTCAAAAAGGCGATCGAAATTGACCCAGCCTACGATAAAGCTCACTATACCCTCGGACGAATCTTCTTGATCAATCTCGGCAAAACCGCAGAAGCAGTTGAGAGGTTAACAACCGCTGTCAAGTTGGCTCCCAATAATGCCCGTGCGTACCAGATGCTTGGCGTCGCTCATTTCAAACGCAATGCGTATCAGCAGGCAATACCAGCCCTGCGGCGAGCGGTTGAACTGGGCGTACAAGTGGAGGAAGACTATCCCTATCATCCCTATTACGATCTAGGTATGGTATATCTGAAGCAGGATGAATTTGATGAGGCGATTCGGTGCTTTGAACAAGCTATTCAACTGCATCCCGACCAGATTCGTGCCTACTACGGCTTGGGCAACGCCCTTATCCGAAAGGGTGATGTCAAGAAGGGCGCCGAACAGATTAGGAAATACCAAGCACTCAAGCCCTATCTCAACCTGGTGTCTCAGCTTGAAATTGCCGTGCGAAGAACGCCGAAAAACCCCGAACGCTGGTATCAACTCGGTCGTTTGCATGCCCAATACGGAAGATTTGAAAAGGCGATTGTCCCTTTACAGAGATCGATTGAACTCAATCCGCATGACTGGAAGGTCTTCAACATCCTCTCGGTATGCTATATGAGACTCAACCAGTTCGACAAAATGGAGGAAACGTGCAAGGCTGCTGTGCGGCTTGCTCCTAACGAAGCAAATGTTCATAATTCGCTTGGAATGAGCTATTTCCTTCAGAGGAAGTACCACGAAGCGATGGATTCATTTGAGACAACCATCCTACTCGATGAGGACAATCCTGAATTTCGCGAAAACCTTGCAAAAGTATATGAAGCCTTGGGCAAAGCCGAGCAAGCCGCAAACGAACGCGAAAAGGCACAACGACTCAGAGAAAAATATAAGTAAAAACAGGAATAAATTGTGCGTTCCGTTGCGCTATCGCAATATCATTCCGGAAGCACTACTTCAGGCGATTATTCCGATGTCACAAGGGCAGGGACATTCCTTGAGTATTTTGGTTTGAATATTCATTTCGGGTAGAGCTTATGCCCTGAAACCAATCAAGTGAGCGAATAGATCAAGCGACTGAACAAGGAGCACGATAGAAATCTTAGGGCGATAGAAGTCCCAGTGAAACCCAACTACTTGGCTTCCATTCTTTCGCTCCAGAGGAGCGGTATGTTGATAGAACTCCAATAGCTTCATTCTTCTGCTCCGGAGGAGCAGCATGTGTACAAAACGTGTACAACTTACATTCTTCCTAGTCCATCCGGAAGATAAACTCTTATATTGACACTTGCTATAGGCAACTTTCACGAATCAACTTACACTTGGACCCAAACTGCTCCTGCTGGATTGACAAATCCAGCAGCTCCTTATCTAGCTATTTAGCCTCCGTTCTATCGCCCCAAATTGAGATTTAGCGAACGAACTACAAAACAGGGATAAAGACTCACTAGCCACTCTCCTATGCCCCGAATATTCGACAACATCGACCAACGACTCCTCCCCGCACTAAAGGAAACCCTCGAACTCGCCGATCACGCCGACTTCTGCGTCGGCTACTTTAACCTTCGCGGCTGGAAGGCAATCGCATCGCAAATCGAAGCCTGGCGCGGCGGGGAAGGCGAATGCTGCCGCCTGCTCGTGGGAATGCACCAGTTGCCCGAAGAAGAACTACGCCTCGCCATGCGCCTCGACAAGCGGGACGATGGCATCGACAACCAGACCGCGTTGCGTCTCAAAAAGGATTTAGCCGAAAAGTTTCGCGAACAACTAACCATCGGCTACCCCACGCGCGAAGATGAAGACGGCTTGCGCCAACTTGCCCATCAGCTTCGGGACGAAAAGGTCAAGGTCAAACTCTTCCTAAGGCATCTGCTCCATGCGAAACTTTACCTGATTTACCGATCCGACCCAATCAATCCCATTGTCGGCTACCTTGGCAGCAGCAACCTGACCTTGGCGGGACTGTCCAAGCAAGGAGAACTCAACATAGATGTCCTTGATGAAGATGCCTGCCAAAAATTGGAAGCCTGGTTTGAGGACCGATGGGACGAACACTGGTGTCTGGACATCTCGGTAGAACTGGCTGAGATTATTGAGGAGAGTTGGGCGCGCGAAGAACGCATACCTCCCTATCACATCTACATCAAGATGGCGTACCACCTCTCGCACGAAGCCCGCGCCGGATTGAATGAGTTTCGGATTCCAAGCATCTTCGAGGGAAAACTGTTCGAGTTCCAGACCGCCGCGGTCAAAATCGCCGCCCACCACGTCAATAAACGCGGCGGAGTCATGATTGGCGATGTCGTAGGCTTGGGAAAAACTCTGATGGGCACCGCGCTGGCTCGGATCCTTGAGGACGATTACGGAATGGAGACGCTTATCATCTGCCCGCGGAATCTGGTCGACATGTGGGAGGAGTATCGCCGCGAATACGGGTTGCGCGGCACCGTCCTTTCACTGAGCCGGGTAGCCGATAGATTACCGGAACTTCGACGCTATCGCCTTGTCCTGATTGACGAAAGTCACAACCTCAGAAACCGCGAAGGGGTGCGCTACCGCGCCATTCAGGAGTACATCCAACAGAACGACAGCAAAGTCATCCTGCTTTCCGCCACCCCTTACAACAAAACCTACGTCGATCTCTCCAACCAGTTGCGCCTGTTTGTGGAAGAGGATAGAGACTTGGGAATCCGCCCTGACCGGTATATCAAATCTTTGGGCGGCGACACCGAGTTTATTCGTAAACACCAAAGCCGTCTCCGCTCGCTTCCAGCCTTTGAACAAAGTTACTTCATTGACGACTGGCGTGAGCTGATGCGCCTCTTCCTCGTCCGCCGCACCCGTAGCTTCATCTCCGACAACTACGCCGAAACTGACCAGGAAAGCGGGAGGAAGTTCCTCACCTTCCCCGATGGAAGCCGATCCTATTTCCCGGTACGCATCCCGAAAACCGCTAGATTCGCCATTGACGACAATAACCCCCGTGACCAATATGCCCGGCTATATTCTGATCCCGTCGTGGATACCATTGGGGACCTGAAACTTCCCCGATACGGTTTGGCGAACTATATCAGCGAGTCGCCGCCAGAACCGCCCACTAAAGCCGAACAGGAACAGTTGGAAGACCTCTCTCGTGGAGGGAAGCGCCTCATCGGCTTCTGTCGATCCAACCTCTTCAAACGGCTGGAAAGCAGCGGTGCAGTGTTTATTCAATCCGTTGAGCGGCACATATTGCGAAATCACGTTTTCCTCCATGCTATTAAAAATGGCGATTCGCTGCCTATTGGAACGCAAGACACAGAGATGCTTGACGCGCGCCTCTACGATGAAGATGCCGATGCGCTGAACATCATCTCCAATTCCTTTGATGACGATGACACCGCACCTGAAGCTGGGGCGGTCCAGATCGGTCTCCGAACACCACAAGATTTTAGAGCGCGAGCTGCCGAAGTTTATCATCTCTACACGACCCGATATCACGGCAAGTTCAAATGGATAAGATCGAATCTATTTGCAGATGCCCTCTACGATGATCTCACATCCGACGCCCACCTCTTGATAGATATCTTGCAATCCTACGGCATTTGGGATGCCGCTGCCGATGAAAAACTGAACGCCCTTGAGAATCTGCTAACCCGAACTCACTTGAACGAGAAAGTCCTCGTTTTCACCCAATTCGCCGATACCGTTCGCTATCTCAAAGCCGAACTCTCGGAACGGGGAGTGTCCCGGATTGAGGAGGCGACCGGTGACTCGCCAAACCCCACGGCGTTGGCGTGGAGATTCAGTCCAGTCAGCAACAATCGGAGCGATAGAATTGCCTCGGCTGATGAGTTGCGCGTCCTCATCAGCACCGATATCCTGAGTGAAGGGCAGAATCTGCAGGACTGTGCCGTCGTCGTAAACTATGATCTACCGTGGACGATTATTCGCCTCGTGCAACGCGCCGGACGGGTTGACCGCATTGGTCAAGTAGCCGAGCAGATTTTGTGCTACTCCTTCCTGCCCGCCGAGGGTGTTGAACGCCTTATTGCTCTCCGTGCCCGAGTCCGATCGCGCTTACGTGAGAACGCAGAAGTTGTCGGCACAGATGAGGCGTTCTTTGAAGATGATGACAATCCCAAAGCAATCGTCGGTCTCTACGACGAACAAGCAGGCTTGCTCGACGACCCGCCTGATGACGATGTCGATCTCGCCTCCTACGCCTATCAAATCTGGAAGAACGCCACTGCGGACGATCCGAGTCTGGAACGCACTGTTCCTGAACTCCCGGCGGTAGTTTACTCCACGAAACAACACTGCCCAAGCGTTGCCGAACCTGAAGGCGCGCTAATCTACATGCGGACCGGCGACGGCATTGATGCTTTGGCATGGGTGGATCGCGAAGGAAACAGCGTCACCGAATCCCAGTTTGCGATTCTTCGCACCGCCGCTTGTGCACCGGACACCGAGGCATTGCCGCCCCTTCTGGAACACCACCGACTCGTGCAACGTGGAGCAGAGATGATGATCGCCGAGGCGCCGTCGGTTGGAGGCGGATTGGGCAGACCCTCCGGCGCCCGTTTCCATACTTATGAACGCTTGAAGCGATATGCTGACGATGTGAGAGGTGAGTTGTTCGACACCCTTGAACTGAAAAGAGCGATTGACGACATCTATCGTTTTCCACTGCGCCAAGCCGCGACCGATGCCCTCAACCGCCAACTCCGCAGCGGTATTTCTGACCAATCCCTCGCCGAACTTGTGATTGCACTGCGAGACGAAGACCGCCTTTGCATCGTCGAAGGCGAAAGAGAAACACGCGAACCCCAAATCATCTGCTCCATGGGACTCGCCGCTGCCGGAGAAGAGACTGCCAATGACAATTGATCGTGACCGCACGTACCAACTTTTGAAAGACTTTGACTTTGAAACGCTTTTTATTGACGAACTCGGTTGGGATTTCCACACGCAATCATTCTCAATTCAGGTTGACGAAGTAGAATATCTCTTGACCGCAATTGCCCAAAAACGCGGTATGGGCGTCTATGTCTGCACAAACACGATTAATGGAGGCATTCCCGCATCAGCGACGCGGCAAAAAATTGAACGCCAAGTTGTCCAACGTGTCCACGAACACTTAATCATCTTCATTGATGATGCGAAAACTGCCCAAATATGGCAGTGGGTCAAGCGGGAGGAAGGTGAGCGTCCCCTATACCGAGACCAACATTATCACAGCGGTCAGCACGGAGAAGCACTTATTCAAAAACTAGCAGCCATCGCTTTCACCCTTGATGAGGAGCGTGACATAGGAATCGTAGACGCGACGAGCCGTGTCCGGGAAGCCTTTGACGTTGAAAAGATCACCAAGCGATTCTACGACCAGTTCAAGAAGGAACACGGCGCATTCCTCCAATTCCTGGATGGGATACCCGATGAAGGGTTGCAACGCTGGTACGTTTCCGTCATACTCAACCGCCTGATGTTCATTTACTTCATCCAGAAAAAGGGATTTCTGAATGATGACCCGAACTACCTGCGCACAAATCTACTGCGGCGTCAGCAAACGGGCGCAGACCAATACTACAGAGAGTTCCTCTGCCCGCTTTTCTTTGAAGGTTTCGCCAAACCGATAAACGAACGCTCAAGGGAGATGAAGCGTTTGCTCGGAAATGTGCCCTATCTCAATGGCGGCATATTCCAAAAACACCAAATTGAACGACTTCATGACGAGACCATCCAGATTGCTGATGCCGCGTTTGAGTGCCTCTTTGATTTTTTTGAGCGCTATCAGTGGCACTTGGACGACCGACTAGAGCGAGACGACAACGAGATAAACCCTGAGGTACTTGGCTACATCTTCGAAAAATACATCAACCAAAAACAGATGGGGGCCTACTACACCAAAGAGGACATCACCGAATACATTAGCAAAAACACAATAATTCCCTGCCTCCTTGATTCCGCGCAAAAGAAATGCAAAAAAGCATTTGAACCACCGGTAGGAGCGGTCAACCGAGTGGTTAACGAGGGCGATAGAGAGCCCATTCCCACTCGCGAATCTTCTGCTTGCGACACCTCAGCCTCTATATGGCAACTACTGGTTGACCGTCCCGATCGCTACATCTACGATGCCGTCAAATATGGCGTTAATAAACCTCTCCCATCAGAAATCGCCGCCGGAATTGACGATGTATCGGCTCGTACCGGATGGAACGCCCTCGCGCCTCCTGAATACGCCTTGCCGACAGAGATATGGCGCGAGGTTGTTGCGCGTTGCGAAAGATACAATGAAGTACGAGCAAAATTATCCAACGGTGAAATCCACGAAGTTAATGACCTCATTACATATAACTTGCATATACGTCGATTTACGCGCGACATCATCCAAAACTGTAAAAGTCCGAAATTGCTGAGTGTCCTCTGGAAAGCCATCAAGAAGGTGACTGTCCTCGATCCGACATGCGGTTCCGGCGCCTTCCTGTTCGCCGCCCTTAATATACTTGAGCCTCTCTACGAAGCCTGCCTAGACCGAATGCAAGTGTTTCTTGATGAGTGGCAAGCTATCGATCTAAACCCGCATCCCAACTTCCGCCGCCAATTCCAAGAGACTCTTGACCGCGTTGGCGAACACCCGAACCGCAAATACTTTATTCTGAAGTCCATCATCATCAATAATCTCTACGGCGTGGATATCATGGAGGAGGCAATCGAAATCTGCAAACTGCGCCTCTTCCTGAAAATGGTGGCGCAGGTTGATGACGTGGAACGGATTGAACCACTTCCCGACATAGACTTTAACATTAAAGCTGGTAACACCCTCGTCGGATTCGCAACTTATGATGATGTCAAGAGGGCTGTCACCGAAAACAGAATAGACTTCGATAATGTAATGAACGAAATCGAAGAAAAGGCTGAGGATGTCGAGAAATTGTACAAGGAATTTCAGGAGCAACAGACGAAACACGGCGGTGAGGTCACGCTTACGGACAAACACAATCTTCAGGCGAAACTCACCGATTTAGCAGACCAACTCAACCGTTACCTTGCTGGAGAATACCGGGTAGACACCAATAACGAAAATGGTTACCATAACTGGCTCACTTCACATAAGCCATTCCACTGGTTTACTGAATTTTACGCCATTCTCAAGGACAGCGGATTTGACATAATTATTGGAAATCCGCCATATCTTGAGTTGCAGCAAGTTGATTACACCCCCGCTGCGAACTTGGCTAGTTACCAAACGAGGGCAATCCATGCAATGTGTATTCATTGTAGTTTACGACTCTTAAATCAAGAGGGCTGCATTAGTATGATTGTCCCTATTGCGCTGATTTCCACACAGCGCATGAACATCATTCAGAATCTACTGGAAGAGAATCACGATGTTTGGTATTCCAACTATTCTTGGCGTCCGGGTAAACTGTTCGACACAGTCAATCGAGCCCTTACAATTCTTGTCGCGACCGCTGCCAAACAAGATAAGACTTTTTCGACCAACTATCAGAAATGGACCTCAGATAATCGAGACTTACTTATGTCACGTGTCGAATATGTGGAAATACCCCGCCATAGAGAAGCCGTCTGGGCACCGAAGTTAGGAGTGGAAATAGAAAGCACTTTGCTGAATAAATGTTTGGGGTTAACAACCGTCCTACGTCTATTTATGCGGGAGAGCAGACATAGAGTCTACCACCGCACAACAGGGGGACTATACTGGAAGGTATTCACGGATTTTCCACCTGCATTCACCGTAAATGGCCGTCCAGCTCACTCTACCCGCGAAACTTCATTTGGTGTTGACGCTCCCGAGATCTTGAAACCTGTAATAGCAATATTAAGCAGCAATTTATTTTGGTGGTGGCACACAATTACCACGAACTGCCGAGATCTTAACCCATACGACATTCAGAATTTCCCTATACCTGAAGGCGTGCTTTACAACCCAGAACTCATAACACTTGGAGATATGTATCTGGAAGACCTTCAACGTAATAGTACAATGCTGGTTCGGCGTCAACAACAGACTGGCCGAACCGAAACTCAGTCATTTAAGATTCAAAAGTCTAAACCCATCATTGACGAAATTGACCGAGTTCTCGCCCAACACTACGGCTTCACCGACGAAGAATTAGACTTCATCATCAACTACGACATCAAATACCGCATGGGCTTGAGTAGTGATTGAGTTTCTACCCAGGAACCGTGCAATACGTATCTCGCCCAAATATTGGGCGCTGATCCCTTAACACTTCCACACCGAAAATTCCCTTATGGCGACCACCCATACACTCTCGGACGAATTGCAAAAAATAGAAACGGAAATAGACAACTACTACAAATCTAATAGCCTAATAAATCTCCCTTTCGCGACTTCCGCCTGGTATTTGTTGGCGACTGCTCAAGATAGGATGTTAATGGATCTACTAAGGCAAATGCAGGTTGTCGGACGCCGGATCCACAACTGGACATTTATATCTGACAACACTGTCAATCAACTCAATCACCCACTCCGCTGGCTCTATCGCGAATGTGGACAGCACGGTCGAATCCCGGACAGTTTCAATAGAAGCTTTTACGACGCGTCGCATCGTTTATTTGAAGTAGCACAAGAATACACCACATTTGTTCTAGCTTTTACGTATGCCTATCGCGGATGGATTGAGCTGGAACTTCAGAATTCAACGATCCAACCAAAGGGCGATTTATTCGCGGATATAGAATACAACGCGTACGACGTTTTAATGAAATCACGCCTAGACCAAGAAGCTTTTTTATCAGTAAATTTTAATGATTTACCGATGAATGAAATCTGGCACTCGATTCGAATAACCGGTGAGCGATTCAGCTGCAAACTGAACCCTAAGATAGTTGCTGACACGGTTACTGCTAGAAAACCGCAGCTTGATGCGATGTTTTCGCTACCTAGTGAATGGCAGTTTAGCCGTTACACGTTGGGCGAATTTCGCAGAGTTTTTGAAGTAATTGCAGCCGTGGCAGATATTTACGCCTTCGCACACGCGGTAGCTGCGTCTCAGGGGTGTTTGCATAGGGGTTATTCTGACAGCATTTTCACTCCAACCTGTGGTGAACTCCTAAGACGTGTTGCTAGATATTCTGGCGTGTCTGAGCCAATCATTCGAAGCATCTTTGATGATTTATCTTACGGAAATAGAAACATTTCGGACCCAGACCCCGCGCTGCAGCCTTTAATCAAATTGAATTCCGAAGTATATGCGATAATGCCTTATCTATGGGCTTCTTGCTCAGCAGAGCGGAATTTGACGGTACTTCTAAATAAGCTACCATCTGAAAAAGGAATTTACGCCAAACTAAAATCCGAGAAAGAGGTGTTGATGAGAAGGCGATTCACCACCGGTTTGTCTGCTAAGGATTCTCGATTCGTTCATGGGAGCGTCCCAGGTGTATCAGATTTGCCAGATGTTGACCTTGCCATCATAAAAGATTCCGAAAAAGCGTGTCTACTGTTGGAGCTGAAATGGTTTATTGAGCCGGCAGAAGTTCGCGAAACAATACAGAAATCCGAAGAGATTGAGAAAGGCATTTCCCAGTTACTGAAACTTAAATGCGCTTTTGCGGATAATTGTGCGCCGTTATTGGAAAAATTGAAAGTTGATTCCAGTTATAGACTTGATGGCGTTGTTGTCTCAGCCAACTCAATAGGACACGCGAAAGTTCAATCTTCAGAAATACCTGTAATCCAAGCTGACCATCTGATTGCTAAGTTAAAAGATGCAGAAAGTCTGGAATCTGTCGTGGAATGGTTAACCGCACGAAAGTACCTTCCAAAAGAAGGCACGCATTTTCAAGTTCACAAATCTACTTCTACTATCAGCAATTGGCACTTAGAATGGTATGAGATCGAGCCACTAATCAGCGATCCATTTTTCCCCTTGTAGGAGCGTTTTTTCTCTCAATAATCGGCACCTGGAACTGATACGCCGAGGTTATCACGGAGACCTATGCACCAGTCCAACAATTTCAGAATGTACCGCCATCCAGTATTCCAACAGACTATCAACGGAAGATCGCACCGATCTGCAAAACGCAGAGGCAAGCATGAAAAATTCAACATGTAGAAAAATCATCCTGCACCTACTGGATTGCGTTCCCAAATCGGCGCGAGAAATCGCCGATAACATTGGCGAATCCCCCGGGACTGTAGAAGCCCAACTCACAAGACTTGCTTCAGAAAACATCTGTGAGGCGCAGAGCAATGACGAAGTCATCCAATGGGCAGTCAGAAAAGATATTGCGACTTTTGCACAATTGGTTCAGTCCGTAGGTTGGGTTGAACGGAAACCCCTAAGAAATCACACGCAGAAGCAGGCGTTTCGTCCTTTCATCACCCTTCCAAGCACCGAAATCCAAGAGAAACCCAACACATCATCTGACTGAACCTACTTGAAACATTGCCGCATTTGTAGCATTATGCTTTGGTGACGTAGGCGCGCCAGCGAAGACATCCTTGCGTATCGGAAATCGCTTCCTTTGGCAATAAATCGCCGAACTACAGGTTTTTGAGCGTTCAACTCCGTAAGTCGTACCAAAATTACAATTCCGGACGAGGTGCTAGAATGCAATCGGTTACTTGCTTCGTAAAAAAAGAGGGGAGTCAATACGTCTCCCTATGTGTTGAATTAGATGTAGCTTCGTGTGGCAAAACGAAGAAGAAAGCGATTGAGGGGTTAAAAAACGCCATTGAGGCATATATAGAGTATATGACCTCCCAGAAGCGTGACAAAGAGATTTATAGGCCAGTTCCTATGGCTGAGCTGCGGAATTTCCTTTTTCCCGGAACAACGGCAGACGAACAAGCGGTAAAAGCTATTCCGTTAGAATTTGAGTATGCCTAGAAATCTGTCGAGTGAGTCGGCGCATCAAATGTCATCAATTAACCGAGGTTAATCTGTGTAATCCGTGTAATCGGTATAATCCGATCAAGCGAGATTAAATGAGCGAATAGATCAAGTGAGCGAATAGCGAAGGATTAAGCGAATGGACAATGAGTGCGATAGTGAATCCCATAGTAAATCCTACGCGATAGAGATTCCAATGCGATAGGGATCCTAAATGGCGAGCCCGATAGAGATCCCATTCAGACAATCCCCTGCTCCAGCGCACGAAGGCGATCTGGACAAGCACCCAATTTTTTCGCATCCCTCCTTCGGCGTTCTTCCTATACCTCCTCTATCTCCTCCCGCTATATAGATGCCGCCCATTAGCGGAGGCTAAATCCGTGAAATCCGCGTAATCTGTGTAATCCGTGATTCAGACAACCCTTCCAACCTTCCAACCTTCCCGTCATCTCCCGAAAGAAACTCCATCGAACCATAATTTGAACTTAATTTTAACTTGAATACTTAACATGTATGTGGTATATTATATCCCGTTTTGAGGACAACCCGGCATTGTTCAATCTAGCTATTTCCTCCACAATCTATCGACTCAAGCACCCATGAAACAGAAAGAACAAAATCTTTTAACAGAGTACAACTTCGAGTCACCCCTCCCGGGAGAATCTGCTCTCGCCTTCGCCTACTTTGAAATGTACCGTGACGCTGGGGTCGAGCGTACCCTGCGCGAGCTCTCCAATCGCGAAGTTCGAGGCAAAAAGCGATCTCTCGCGCAGATTGGCAGATGGTCAAGCCAGTTTCATTGGCAAACTCGCGTTTACGCTTTTGAAGCCGAGAACGCCCACGCCGCATTTCAAAAATTAACCGAGCAGCGCCGCCAAGAAATAACCGCGTTTATCGCCAACGACATGTCAATCGCGCTGGAACTACAGAACCTCTGCATAACACGACTCAAGAAATTATCTGCTGACGGCGAAGACGCTGACTGCAAAGACCTTCGCCAACTTGCCCTCGCCTATAGGGAATCGCGTCTATGGTTGATGGAACTGACCGGCATTATTTCGGGAGATAGCGGCGATGAAAAGAGCGAAAGTTGAGTTCCATTGGCTGCGCTATCCCCCGAATTTCAGAAAAATTCCCCGTTTGTCCCGTGCGTGCGTGGAGCGCCTTTATGCCGAAGTTCATAGCCGAAGAAATAGCGGCGGCAAGGAAGCATTCTTGCGATGGTTCGCCGAGAACAAAGCCGACCTCGAATCTCCGATGTTCAAAACCTTTTACGCCGCGCGTCAAAAGCAAAAACAAGCGCAGCGAATACTATTCCATAATCTGAGGTCAATCTCGGAGCACTATACCGTGTCGCTCGGACTACTCGGAGGTTGGTTGAGTTTCCTAAACTGCAATCACAATGACTGCGAAGAAACAATCCAGTTGGTGCGATTATTCCTCGTGGAAATTGCAATCTTCGAATCAATCTTTGCCGGCGCTTACGCCAGTTTGTTAACAAGCGTCGAATTTCTCGACTGGGTTGAAAGAAACCCACGGTTCCGGCCGTGTACGGCGGAAGATGACAAACCGTATCGATTAAACGCAACGTGGGCGGGACCAGAGGTTGCCGACGAATTTATAGCCCAAGCCAAACTGCGCGTAAAACGCGAAGACTTATCTACCGACCATATCAACCTGAAATGTGAAGAGAAGGCGCGGCTCTCCCAACCCAATTTTGACCTAGGCTTTGACCGTGACCGATCGTCCATTATCCAAGAACACATCGCCCAAGACATGCGCCTAAACGAAAATCCCCCATTGTCGATCGAGGGTATAACGAACACCTTGAAAAGATGGGAAGACGCCGGCAGGCATCTCGCCTGGGCGCCTCTAACCGTTCGCAAACTTCAAGAAACTGAACGTCTCATGACCCGACTGCACCAGATCATAGCCGAAAACCGAACCCAAGAAGATGAGGATTATGCTGAAATCCTTTGGAGCCACGGGGAGCAGTTTTAGCAGCACCGGAGATGTTATACCATTTCGTTTGAATAACATTGCATATAAAGAGACCGATACCAACCCCGGTAGGCGGGGCATCTTGCCCCGCATTGGAGAAACTTGATTAACGCAATAATGCACTGCCAATCTAGGGAAATGGTATTAATGCGCGGATCTTTTTTTTCTGTTAACATCTTGTTCACATCCCGGCGCCTACAAACCCGTGCTATCAAAGGAAAGTGCCCCCTCCGAAAATGTGAACACCCGGTCAAAATCGGTGCAGTGTTCACATCTTTGTTCCTATTTTCGCGCCGCAAATTTACACAAAAATGTGAACAAAACCTCCTCAACTGCGCGGAAAACTGCTCTCGATCAACACAAATCACCTAGCGACGCCCTGTTTCTTCTAAACTCCGAACGCTTGACCCACTTGAAACATAACCGTTTTTATAGTACCATTCCCGAATCACATATTCACCTAGGTGAGGCCCTTTTTGACAATAGGAAATCTCTACTATTCTGACTGCCGAGTTTTCTGGTGGTAGCTCGAGTTGCTATCTATTGAACCGCATTGGTTTCTCGTCAAAGTTGAAGCGGTCACCCTTCCGCTCCAGCGGAGCGATATGTTGATAGAAAAACGTTGATGTGTTCTTCCGCTCCAGCGGAGCGGTATGTTGATAGAAATACGTCGAATTAACCGGTATAGCCCCGGCGTGGGACCGACAATCATCGGATTGATAATCTCTTCTCGTTCTGCAATCATTAAATCGCGGCTGGAATCTTCATAGATGAACAGAAACACTGAATCCACGCATACCACAATCTCAGCCGAGCAATGGGGCGCGACTTGAGTTAGTAGCAATTGAGAATTCAAAATCTTCATGTAAACCGTACCCAATGACAAATGCCAATTGAACACATTACCCAAACAGACCCGTACTATCCGGAGCAACTGAAAAAGTACCTGAAGACCGAAGCCCCGGAAGTCATTTGGGGTTGGGGCGAAATGGACCTGTTGAGAGGCCACGACGCCCGCCAGCACGGAGAACTTTGGGCGATCTTCTGCTCCAGCAAATGTCCCGGCGAGATTATTTTGAAAATCCACGACCTAGCCCAGCGATTCAGAAGACTGGGGGTATCGACCATAGGGGGTTTTCATTCCCCGGTAGAGAAGGAATGTCTTCGCGTCTTGCTGCGCGGCGAACAGCCGATTATAATCTGTCCCGCACGGAGTGTTGAAAATATGCGGCTAAAATCCGAGTGGAAACGAGGATTGTCAGAAAGTCGTCTCCTAATCCTATCCATTTTTGCTGGTAAATTCCGGAGATCGACCCTAGAATTGGCGCGACAACGCAATAAATTCGTCGCGGCGCTTGCGGACAGAATCTTCGTCGCCCATGCCGCAGAAGGGAGTCGAACGCTAGAATTCGCAGAGATGGTTGCCGAATGGGGTAAACCCCTATTTACCTTTGACGCAAAAGCAAACAAATCCCTCTTCCAATCAGGGGCGCATCCGATAGAACCCACCGTAGAAACGCACAATCAAGCGAGTGATCAAAGGACGAATAGTGAATGCGATAGAAATCCCACAGAGATTCTGTAATCCGCGTAATCTGCGTAATCCATTTAATCCGCGATTCAGACAATCCCCTATACCGCCCCCGACCGGAAAGGCGCCTTGGACAAGCGTAAAATTCCCGATTTTCTCTTTCTCGGTGTGCTTTTCTATATTTCCTCCCGTCCTACACACACCGCCCATTAGTCAACATCAATCTGCGTAATCTATTTAATCCGCGATTCAGACTATCCATTGGGTTATATTCTCAATAACGGCGCGTTCCGGTGACGAGTACTGACTTCGTATGTTATATTGTTGCACGCCCATTCAACTTCTGCTAAAATTAGGCAGGATGTGTCCTTCCTACTCACGCCCTTCTTTAATAATCTCCCAAATTCGATCAGGCAATAAAGTACGAGATCACGCCTAATTGACCGCCGAGATTAGGATTGAATATGCCGCGAAAAAGGAGTCGGCGCACTGCCAACTTCAAGTTCCGAATTGTATTATAGTCAATTCCATTCATATCTACACATATATCGGTAGGTGCGGTTTCCAACCGCACCTACCGATATATGTGTAAATAATTATTGGTGTTACTATAATCCTTAGAACCTGTTTGAAAAGTACAGTTGTAGGGTGCGCACTGCGCACCAGCCTCTAAAAGCCCCAGAGGGGATCAAGCGAGCGGATAGCGAGTGCGATAGAGATCTTGAAGGTGTGTAGAAACGCCAAAACCCCGTACACCTAAGCCCCAGAGGGGCGACAGGTAGGTAGTAGCCGACAATAAAAGCATGAAAAAACTTCCTACAAATAACCAAAAATGGCTTTGCTACCGATTATTCAAACAGGCTCTTAGCAATCATAGTCAGTTTCAGTTGTTGAAGGATTTTGGTCAACGTACGACTATCAGCCAATCACAGCTTTAGCGAAATAGGTTCATCCGATAAGGAAGACTATCATGATTAAACTCGGAATGATGGCGCGTCAGACGCAGGATGCAACGATTGAAAGCATCATCGATTTTGCTTATGAATTGAAACTAGACGTCATTGAATTGCATCTCGCCGGGATTCCCTCCGATCGTGATTACTTGCGCCAGATCAAGCTCCTGTGCCTCAAGCGCGGCTTGCCCATCGGCTACCTGGGAGCCGGCAGTCTCGCAGGCCCCCCTGAGGAATTGCCTCAGCGAATAGAGCAGGGAAAGGCCGCTGTCGAGCTGGCAGTCTTTATGGGAGCGCAACTGATCCGCGTCTTCGCAAGGCACAAGTGGCCCGATACCATTGAAGAGCAGGAAGCCCTTTGGGCTCCCATGATTGGAGCGTTCCAGGAAGTTTCAGATTATGCTGCGGAGAGAGGCGTCATCGTGGGGTTGCAGAATCATAATAACGGCAGTTTCGCCATGACAGCCGATCAAGTACTGCGCATCCTTCGCGAAACCGAGCGCGAAAACTTCACTTTCATCATGGACTCCGGACAGTGGTTGAATGCAATCGGCTCGCATCCGCGCGGCGAATTCGATCCGAACGTTGACCTTTACAAAGATTATCTGGGACCAACTTCACCGTATACCACATACGTGCGCGCCAAGATTTACAAAATCGACAGCGGGCGCGAAGAGTGGTTAGATTACGCCCGAATCTTGGAAATTCTAAAATCTGTGAATTTCAACGGCAATATGTCGATTGTATTTGAGGGTGGAGACCGCAACCGTTTCGATACGAATGAATGTCTCAGCTTGGCAGTGGCACATCTGCGCGAATTGCTCGCTGCGTACTAGGGCGTTCCGATTTTCGATGAGTTTGACTTTACTGAGGAGGAATTAATGATTATTGATACACATCTACATGTGTGGAGCGACGATATTGCCCGCTATCCGTTTGCTGATGCTAGAACGAGTATTGAGGATGGCTCAGTCGAACTGCTGAATAAGACCATGGCTGAAGCGGGAGTGGATAAGGCAGTTATTGTTCAACCGATAACCTACCTTTATGACAATCGATATGTGGCGGATTGTCTGCGCCGCTTTCCGGGCAAGTTCGAGGCGATCGGATTGGTAAATCGAAGAGCGCCCGATGCTCCGGACCAGCTTGAACGGTTGGTGAAAGAAGAAGGGTTTTGCGGACTGCGGATACACTTGGCAAGACCGCATCACCCGTCTGAATGGGCGGCGCCCGCGCAAGATGCCACATGGCGGCGTGCTGAGGAGTTGGGTTCCTTATTTATTGTGTATGGTCCCGCCTCCCATCTTCCCGCAGTAGAACCGATAATCCGGCGGTTTCCAAGTGTTCCTGTTATTCTTGACCACATCGGTGGAGCACCAATTGACGAAGACGAACCGTATCCCCTGCTTGGCAATGTGCTAAGATTGGCTGAATGTCCGAACGTCCATGTTAAGTTTACGCCACAAGCTCATAAGTCAAATTTGCCGTACCCGCACGAGGATACGTTTCAGACGTATCGCCGAATATACGACACCTTCGGCCCCCAGCGTCTAATGTGGGGCACGGATTTTCCAGGGGTTCTCCGCAACACTGGATACATCCCCGCTTTGGATCTTTTTCGTACACATCTCGACTTCCTGAGCGACGACGACAGGGAGTGGCTTTTCAGCAAGACCGCGTTGAAGTTGTGGAAATTTCACGGGTGAAAGGTGAGTAAATCGCACTCAAACCCGCAGTCGCTTGATGTTGTGAACTCAAGAAGTGCCTAAGTTCTCCGATACGGACGCCCGCCTCTCAAGCAAGTTCGACTACGAGTGGGATGTGTTCAAGAAGATTATGTCCAAATCCTCACAGAAGAATGATGTGGAACTTCAACAGTACGCTTGCCGCGTTGCTGCTCGTTTGAGGAAAACGAAGATAAATGCGGCGTTACTTATAATATCTCGGTGTTGGTTTGTCATTACGCTGAGCCTCTTGCTCTTATGCTCCTCGACGAAAGGGGCAGTTCAGTTTGTTGACGTCACCGAGGCATCTGGCATTGCCTTCAAGCACGTTAATGGCGCAAGTGACCGCAAGTTTTACCTTGAGACTATGGGATCCGGTGCGGCTTTTCTTGATTATAATAACGACGGGAATCTTGATCTTTACATTGTCAACGGTGCGCCCTTGCCGGGTTATACGATGGATCGGCGCCCTACGAACGTCCTCTATCAAAATGATGGCACTGGGCATTTCACCGATGTTACTGCCGAGGCCGGCGTGGGGGACATAAGCTACGGTATGGGATGCGTCGCCGCGGATTACGACAACGATGGCGATGCTGACCTTTACGTGACCAACTTTGGGCCGAATCTGCTGTATCGAAACAACGGTGAAGGGAGTTTCTCCGATGCCACTGAAACTGCCGGCGTCGGAGGCGGTGACAGATGGAGTTCAAGTTGTGCCTTCGTTGATTATGATCACGACGGCAACTTGGATCTGTATGTCGTCAACTACCTCAACTATGATCTTGCGAAAGATAAGGATTGGGTTGATTGGAGAGGAAAAAAAGCTTACGGCAACCCACAAGTGTACCAGGGCATTTCGGATTTGCTCTACCGAAACAACGGAGATGGCACGTTTACCGATGCCACGCGGAACGCTGGCGTGCACAACGATGGCGGGAAGGGACTAGGGGTTACTTGCGGCGATTATGATAACGACGGGCGCATTGATATCTACGTTGCCAACGACACAACGCCGAATTTCCTATACCGCAACATAGGAGATGGGCGTTTCGTCGATATTGGTCCTTTTTCTGGCGCGGCGTATAATGAACACGGTGTCGCAGAAGGTGGAATGGGGGTTGATTTCGGTGATTACAACAACGACGCGTTTTTGGATATCTTTGTCACCAATTTTGCCTATGAAACAAACACCCTGTATCACAACACCAGGAGCGGCGCACTAACTGATTATACGAACGTTTCGAAGTTAGGGGAAGTTAGTTTTCTCAAATTGGCTTTCGGCACGAAATTCTTTGATGCCGACAATGATGGCGATTTGGACCTGTTTATCGCAAACGGACATCTTTACTCGACAATCGAATCGGACTCCGACACTCTCGAATATGCCCAAGCTGACCAACTTTTTTTGAACACAGGGGAATCGTCATTTGTTGATGCCTCAACGCAGTCGGGAGAGTATTTCTCAACGAAGCGAGTTGGTCGAGGTGCAGCTTTCGGTGATTACGATAACGACGGCGACACCGACATCTTCGTTGTGAATCTGAATCAGGGAGCGGTCCTGCTTCGCAACGAGGGCGGGAATAGAAACAACTGGCTGATGATAAAAACCGTCGGCGTCAAGAGCAACCGGGATGGAATCGGTACTAGAATAAAGGTAGTTACCGAACTGGGCAGTCAGATTCGAGAGGTTGAAGCGGGCTC
This sequence comes from Candidatus Poribacteria bacterium, assembly GCA_965197465.1. Classification (GTDB taxonomy): domain Bacteria; phylum Poribacteria; class WGA-4E; order WGA-4E; family JAJDTR01; genus JAJDTR01. Next base: position 1,066,997 of record OZ240209.1, read on the forward strand.
AAGCTATCTTTCGGGACACGACCTTCGCGTCCTCTTCGGCTTGGGTGAAGAAAACCGAGTTCAGCGAGTAGAAATCACCTGGCCTGGCGGCTTGACGCAGGCACTGACCAATATTGAGGCAAATCAGCTTCTTGCCGTGACTGAGGGCAGAAATGGATACGCGCCCGCGATCTCTAAGTAGGATGTCGGCGTGCATACGCAGTCCGTCCTGGAACGGTGGACGAGGCAAACGGCGGTCAATACTATGGAGTTATTAGACATCCTCGCGGTAGGAGCGGTCATCGGTTTCGCTGCGTTGATACAGAGTGCCGTTGGATTTGGATTCCTGTTGTTTGCTACGCCGTTGATTTTGTGGATTGGTTTCCCCTTACCTGCTGTCGTCATGCTCGTGTCAACTTGCTCTACTGTACAGGCGGCGCTCGGCGCCCGACATCTCAGGGACGTTGTACCTTGGCGCTTGACCCTGACCGCGACTGTGGTTCGTTTAATCACTGTGGTCGTTGGTCTGTTTTTGCTTAAGAGGATTGTTAATCTAGATGTGAACTATATCAAGTTAGTGGTCGGCAGCATCGTAGGCTTAATCGTCATGGTCAAACTTCTTTACCGGCCTCAACCCGTGGAGAAGGCGCATTGGGGGTGGGCAGGATTTGCATTCGTCGTAAGCGGATTGCTCTCCGGCATTTGTGGTATCGGTGGTCCCCCGTTGGTGCTATGGTCTCTGGCGCATAACTGGTCCACAGACAAAACACGAGGTTTCCTTTTTGCAGTCCTTGCCACGTCGACCCCAATACAGATTATTCTGTTGGGCCTGATGTTTGGCGCTGAACTCTTCCGGTATGTTGCCATCGGCATTGCGTTTTTCCCAATCGCCTACCTGGGATATGCCGTAGGACTCCCCATTGGAGATCGCATGCGCAAAAAACGCCACCGTCTTATAGCGGACATCATACTCTTGCTCGTCGCCGCTAGTACAGTGTTGGGAGCGGTGTTCGCAAAATTGCGGTAGGATTACGTGAGTTTGATGTAAGCTCGACTTTGTACATTTGTAGGGTGGGCACTGCCCACCACTTCTTGTACGGATTAAGCGAATGGTAAATGAGCGCGATAGAGATCATGCAGCACTGTGATAGTAAATCCCGCGTGATAGAGGTCTTCAATATCTGTAGTAGGCAAGCCACCAGCGGTTTGCTGCTCCTGCAGAGCGGCATATTGGATCTTTCAATTCTCAACTCGGTCAAGGTATCTCTGGCGCCATCTTCCCACACTTGAAAAAAGTTTCAATCGATGATATAATGCCTTCCACGCGAATGGAGACTACCTATGATTATTGACGCCCACGTCTATTGCTTTGAACCAGCCGATAGTGCGCGTGGATATGCCAGCAGTGAGGAACACCTCAAGTGGGTTCAAGCATCTCATGCTGGACACCATCAGCCCGCCTTTCGGATTGGTGACCGCGCACCCGGACCATCAAATGTCCTCGCTCCGGAAGGTCATCGCAATTTAAGCCGACTCCCAGATCTCAGGTTCCGCATAAATCACCCAAGGGGCAGAGTCGTCTGGAACTACGAAGGCGCCGAATATACGAAACACATGTACCCGCCAAACCTGCGAAGCTGCGAATTCACGCCTTTCAGTTTGAACTGCGAGATGGATTATGCAGGTGTAGATATGGCGCTTCTGCACACCGACCCGATGCTAGGTCGAGACAGTACATTTCAGATGGAGTGCGTGGAACGCTTTCCGGATCGACTACGCTCCATGGCGCCGGTGGATGAGTGGCGTATCCGGGATGAAATGGATGCGGTCATCAATGAAGTCACAACCGCTGTTAAGGTACACGGATTGCACGCCATAAAGTTCAATGCCTTGACCTACATGGTGAGTGCAGACCCTTGGGACGATGGAGTGTACCGGCCCTTCTGGGAAGCAGTTGCCTCGCTGGGAGTGCCCGTATTTTTCACCCTAGGCACAGCACCGGATCGGAACTCGCGTGCTCCTTCCATCGTTGAACAACAGGAGGGGTATCTCAACGAATTGCGCATTCTGATGCGGTGGATGGAGCGCTATCCGGACGTCGTGTGTAGCCTGACTCACGGCTTTCCATGGCGCATCTTCCTAAACAGCGATAGAATTACACTTCCCGATCCGATCTGGGAACCGTTCGAGAATCCGAACCTTAGCATGGAAGTGTGCTTTCCAGTGCGGCTAGGGGACATCTTCGATTTCCCGTACCGAGAGGTTTGGAGCACTCTGGAATCAATGGTCGAGCATGTGGGCGCGGACCATCTGCTTTGGGGAACGGACATGCCGTTTCAAAACCGTTTCTGTACCTACCGCCAATCACGCGACTGGATCGAGAAATACTGCACCTTCCTCAGTGCTGAAGACTTGGACATGATTATGGGCGGCACTGCAGCGCGTGTTCTTGGACTTTAAGCCCCACTAAACTTAGCCAACATGACAACTCACTTCACCAATATATCGAAAGCGGGTTAAATGACAATATGGCAAATGAATTTTCTACAAATCGTGCCATGGGGTGGGCGCTCGTTGGTTGTGGCAGTGCGGGCAAATCTCATGCCCAGTGGGCATCGTCTACGCCGGGCATTGTGATACGCGGCTTCTGCGACACCCAAGCTGACGCCGCGAGACGTTTTCACGAGGAATGCGGGGGCGAGTACCACACCACAGACACTGAGCGTATCTTCACCGATCCGTTAGTGGACATCGTTTCGATTGCTACCTCCCATAGCTCCCACGCCGATCTGGCGGTTGCCGCCTTCCAGGCGAAGAAGCACCTCTTCTTGGAAAAGCCTATGGCAATGACCACCGCCGATTGCCTCCGCATTTACGAGGCGATGAAGCTTGCCGGTACGAAACTCATGCTTGACTTCTCGATTCGTTTTAGCGGCGCGGCAAGAGCGATCAAACACCGCCTTAAAGCCTGCAAAGTGAGCCATGGCCAATGTATGGTGGCGAGAGCAGACCTCAGCCGATGGCAATGGCATCCTGAGGAAGGGGGAGGACCACTTTACGATGTTGGAGTTCATGCCCTGGATCTCCTCTGTTGGATGCACGATTCAAATCCGATAGAAGTCTATGCCACTGGGGGGAAGGTTACGCATCGCGACGAGTTGAAAGGCGTTGACATGGTGGATACTGCGGCTGCGACTCTCCGATTTGCCAACGGTTCAGTAGCGACCTTTCTGATGAGTGATGCCGGCAGGAACACAATGGTTTCCAAATGGTTCTTCGAGTTCTTCGATGGGGAACAGTCCGCAGTGCTCTATGAGCATTTCAGCAAGGTTACCTTTGGGGATGGTGAAACCTTAGCGCCGCCCCCGCTCGAACGTTTGCCGCGACTTGTAGAAGCCATTCGTAACGATACCGAACCGTACGTGCCAGCTCGAGCAGGCATCCTTTCTACCATATTGGTCAAGAAAATCACCGCGTCAATTCAAACTGGACATCCTCAGAAAATTGAAATCCCTCTTTGAAGGACCTTGTCGATACGAGAACAACTCGGAGTTAACCTTCGACCTAACAAATTATACAACTTTTTCAGGTATACGTAGATATTAAGCGTCAACCCGTTTCAGTTTATAGTCATGTACATTCAAATTACACATAGTTGGTGAATTAACAATTGAAGATTGCTTTTACAAACTTACCGTAGGAGCGATCTCCCGGTCGCGACTTCCTATCGCGAGCAAAGTTCTGGAGTCGCGAGTAAAACTCGCTCCTACAGAAGACGCGCAATGAATTGCGCTACTACAAACCGAACTGCGTAAATTCTGTATGTGTAATTCTTAGTTGCAATGACTATAGTTGACTAACTCCCTTCAATGGCCCTCATAAACTCACATATTTCACCTTCAAAAAAGGACAATTGATGAAAATCGGCTATTCGACCTGGGGCATGCCGTCGCTACCCATTGATACTACTCTAGAACATCTCGCTGCTCTCGGGTTCGACGGCGTCGAACTTACCGTCATTCCAGGCTTCAGTACGGAACTTGACACGCTTGATTCCGCCGAGCGCCGGCGAATCCGCCAGTTACTCAATCAGCACGGCTTAGGTTTACCCGCTGTTGCCGCGCATCAGCCCATGCTCGCTACAGATGATGCCGTGTATACCGAGAATTGGAGGCGCCTGACCGCAAGTGTAGACCTTTGCGTCGACCTTGCGGGTGCAGATGGCGTACCTGCGTTGAATACTACACTGGGGAGCAATCCTGATGAGTGGAGTTCGCAGCAGGATCTGATCCTTGAGCGGGTCGGTGCTCTAGTGGATTATTGCACCGCCCGAGAGGTCGTTCTTGCTATTGAACCACATGTCGGCGATGGATTGAGTTCCCCGGAAAGAGCCTTGTGGCTGCTGGGAGAAATCAATTCACCCTATCTCAAGCTCAACTTTGACATCAGTCATTTCGAGGTGCAAGGCATGTCCACAGACGCGGTCGTGGGACTTCTGGCGCCGCATTCTGCCCACACCCACGTGAAGGACCAACGTGGGATGCTACCGGACTATGAATTCCTGATTCCGGGCGAGGGCCCTTTCGATTTCGTGGAATATCTCAGACTGATGCAGAGAGCTGGATACGACGGCTACATTACTGCCGAAGTGAGCATGCAGGTACAGAGGCGAACGAACTACAATCCCTTGGGGGCAGCGGAATTGACGTATCACACCTTGGACAATGCCTTTCGGGAAGCAGGGATTAGCCGTTAGGCATTTTGGGCCTCCACAAACAGATCCCCCTTAAGTTTGTTACACATCACTGTGAAAATCTATGAAAACTCAATATCGCGCTTGTATTGTTGGATGTGGGAGAATGGGTGGTACCATTGACGAGGAGGTAAGAGGCGGGCCGAATACAATTCTTCTGCCCTACTCTCATGCGGCCGGATATACCGCCTGCGAACGAACAACGATTGTCGCTGCCGCAGATGTAGTTGAAGATAACCTAAACCGAGTCTGCTCAAAATGGAATATTCCCAATCGGTATACGGACTACCGGGAGATGATCGAGAAAGAGGCACCGGATATCATCAGCATCGCAACCCGTCCGGGGAATCACGCCGAAATCACCGCGTTTGCCGCAGAACAAGGCGTTAAAGGGATATACTGTGACAAACCCCTCTGCGCGTCAATGGAAGAAGCCGATGCCATGGTCAAGGTCTGCGAGAAGAACAATGTGAAGTTTAATCTGGGGACGCAACGACGGTACACGCCGGGTTATGTCAAAATGCGCGAAATTGTCGAGAGCGGCGAGATTGGTGAGCGGCGCTCAGTAATTGCCTATACCTCAGGCGCCGCCCTCTGGGGATATACACATGCAGCGGATATGCTCCTCTTTTTTGCCGGTGATTCCGAGGCAGAATATGTTCAAGGAAATGTCGAGGTGGAGGATTCCGACTTTGAAGATAATCGGACCGAGGTCGATCCTGCGATCGTCATGGGTTACGTGCGATTCAAGAACGGCACCCACGGGGTCAGCATCCCCGGCAGCGCCTACGAATTTGAGGTTGAATGCACTGATGGCGTGGTACGGTCACTGAATAACGGCAACCAATTCCAACTACGCAAACAGACCGGAGAATCCAATGAGCTAGGGGATGTTGACTTTCCAAGTTATGAACGGAAAAGCGGAACCGTCGGGTGCATTGAAGATATAGTTGATGCCATCGACACGGGCAGTGAAACCAAAGGACATATCCATCTAGCGCGAATCAGCACGGAGATCACCTTGGGAATTGTGGATTCACAGCGGCAGCAGGGAGCTCGGGTAACAATGCCGATGCAAAACCGAGGATTGTACCTGGGCAGATGGTAGTGCAGATTGCAAGCGGCGCGACGATATTTCCGTTCTCGATTATGAAAAGGAAGAAGATACCCGGTCCTCTGGACCGTCTTGGTTTGAGAATTCCCGCCGTTTACACTCCTTTTTGATATCTAAAACCGGCCCAATGCTTAGCAGAAATCCCCATAAATTTTACCGCAAAAGACTTTCCCGGAGGAGTAATGTCAGAAGGTGTCCCTGAGACGAGGATTGTCGCTGCTATCGCGGGGCAACTCGGTCTAACCCCCAATCACATCGCTCAGTTCGCTGAAATCCACCCCAAGGACGAGGTACACCGACGCCTTGAAAAAATAGTGGGATGGTTGGCGGAGGTTAACTCACAGAATCATGATGGCATCGTGCTTACTCAGATGATAGTAAATCATCTCTCCCGGGATTCGGATTTCGACGAACTGCTAGGCGAATTGACGTACCTAAATAATGAAACTCGTAGTGGGAGGTTTGATATCAACAACCTGCTACAGAAAGAGCGGGAATACAAACGATACGTCTCCGAGGCAAACCGTCAACGCGAGTGGCCGAAAGACCCATTAGAGCAACGAGCGGCCTTCGATAAGCTGGCTATGCTGCCACCTCCGCAGGACGCAGGCGAATTTCAATTATCTCAGGAAGATCTCACAGAGACTAAACGAGCGGCATACGAGGCAAAATTACTTCTCGATTTCCTGAGGCAATGTAGCGCGCAGACTGATAGACCGATAGTAGTGGTTGGCAACGAGCGCTACGGGAGGCAGTGGATCGTTGAGCCGCTGGAACGACACTTGGAAGATCAATTCGAGGTTCGTTACGATCGAATCCCATCACACGGATCGATGCGGCTAACGGTGCCTCATTACCTAGAGAGATTTCAACGAAACGGCTTCCCACCCGAGTTCATGAAGCAACTCAATGAGCAGATGTCCCATGTGGTGATTGTTGACGAATGCAGTCCGCGCAGAACAGAACACTACACAAAGTACCCGCGGGGCGTGAGGGATCTAGTCAACTGGTTCATGGTTTTCAATGACATTCGAGCAGAGGGTAACGGCTCCATATATGAATCGGATAGCACTCTTCCCCTGCATCACTTTCCGGAACTGAAGAAATGGTATGAATTTGTGGTCGTGCGGCGACGAATCTGCGAGTGGATAACCCCAGGACCGACATACAAAATCTCCCATTGGGCACCAGAGTTGAAGGAACGAGTCATCATGGGTGATATGATTGTCCCTAGTAAACCACCCGACTTCGCTGATGGCAAACCGCAGGTTATCCTTGCCAACCCCGCTATCTATCGCACCGAAGAAGACGACCTGCCAGCGATTCTGAAGGGAACGCACCCCTATTACTTCAACGATCCGGAAAAGCGAGTCCGGGAGGAGGTTTTGGCGGGATTTGGCGCCCACGGGTTCGAGACTCGGCTTGAGGGATTTACGACCGATGAGTATGTTACCGCTGTCCAAAAGCAAATACGGATTGAGTTGGATAGAATGCTAACTGATTCGATATGTGCGTTGGAGGAAGGGAGCGATAATCTCTAGCAGTATGACAGTGCGGATTCTACTCTCCGCCGTTCTGTGCAAAAGGCTCCATTTGGGCAATCCAGTCGCGGATTAGTTCCGCAGCGCGGCGATCAACTTGCGATGTTCCCACAGGCGGCATGTGGCCCTGACCGCCTCGTGATATGCGGCGGTAAAGGATTGATCTTTCGGGACTACCGGGCGCAACAAGCTTCGCATCGGATATGCCAAACGTGTCATGCAGAGGCGGAGCATTAAACATGTTGGTCTTATCGTACGGCGTGTTGAATTCCACCTCAAGCAGGGAATTACCGCCGCCCGTGTGAACGTGGCAGTTGGAACAGTTGGCGTGAAGATAGGATCGCGCTCTTGCGGCAAGGGGTTCTTGACGGTCGTAAGGGTTCACTAGATTTGGGTACTCCGCCGTCGACTTTTCCAATGGTTTGCTGAAGGCGCCGATATGATTCAGAGCACGTAGCTGGTTGTCCGAGACACCGTTGTAATCGTGCAATTTATTCATCTGTACGGTGTTGAGCCCAAGCACAAAACCGGCGGCTCGGGTGTGGCAGACCATACATTCATCTCTGGAGGGGTATCGCCACGTCTGCTCCCGATGTCCGCCAGGCACTTGGGCATCCTTTATCGTATAGACACGGTCTAGACCGGCGTTTGGTACAAGTGTTGCATCGGTTTGGTCGTCATTCCAGATGTACGAATACCCTACCCATTCGTCCGCCTGCCGCGTGAGTAACCGTGTTTCAATCCGACGCCTAGAGTCGGAATTGCCTGCCTCCAAATCTAATCCCAAGGTCTGCACTAGCACGGTTCCATTCGGGAATCCCCAACTGCTAGAGATCCGAAAGTCGATTTGTGAATTTCCGGGCAGGCCGATATATCGTTGCACATGCGCTCCATCAAACCATCCTTGAACATTGAGCGAATAAGGGATCGCCGCTGGTACGGGTTTGTGATCCTTCACTGAAGCGAAAAGCCCGGTGTCACTTAAACGGTTTGGGAATTTCCCTTTTGGCTCAACCAGAGGGGCACGTTCTATGGCAAAGATTCCGGCGTTGAGGTCCGCAATCAATATTTCGCCACGATGATCCACTCCGAAACTCACAATCTGGTTCGCCGTATCGCTAAGTTCCCTGTGCCAGATTAGCTTCTCGCCATCGTGTTGCAGTCCCCAAATCTTGCCGGTAACGTAGTCGCCGTAGATATAGGCACCACGCAACTCTGGAAACTTTGATCCGTAATACACGACCCCACCCGTGATTGAACGTGACTCCGCGTGAGAGTGCTCGACAGTCGGTTTGACGATGGGAGTCGGTCCCGGTTTTCGGTCGAGGTAGAATGCGTGGCTACCTTCGTAAAGACTCCATCCGTAATTCTCGCCACGGCGGACAAGATGAATCATCTCCCACTGGTCTTGCCCAACATTTCCTGCCCAGAGATGCCCTGTTTCCCTATCAAATGTCATTCGCCACGGGTTACGGATTCCGTAGACCCAGATTTCGGGTCGAGCACCCTCAAAATCGACGAAAGGATTATCTTTGGGAATGGAATAGGGACGTCCCGGATCTGGGCGATTGACATCGATCCGCATAATCGTCGCGAGGATATTCGTAATATCTTGGCCCTTCGGTTCCCGATGAACTGCCCCAGGCTCACCGGTAATATTTGTGTCAGAGTCCATTGAACCGTCGCCCGCCGAAATGTAGAGATAACCGTCATGACCAAACGCCAAAGCACCGCCATTGTGTTCATGCGAGCGCCAATTCATGATAATCTGTTCAGAATTTGCTCTGTAGCCGCGCGGTGGATGACGCTCTATAATGTAGCGAGAAACATAGTTGCTTGTTTCAAACGGTTTCCCACCCTTCGGTCCATTGCTGAAGACATAAAGATGTCCATTTTCTACATAGTTGGGATGGAATGCAAGTCCAAAAGTCTCGCGCCCGGTGTCGAGAAGCAATTGCGCAGTGTCAGTTTCCCGATTGTCCTCTATTCGATAAATCCTTCCTCCCAAATCTACGACTAGGAGTTCGTTTGTGCCCGGCTCAGGCTCGATATACACCGGTCTTCCGACTTCCACGTTGGTGAAGGTTTTTTTTACACGGACTGATAATGCGGGTCCCTCCTTCTCTCCTGCCGCCTTTCCAGTCAAGGTTGACAAAAAGACGAGTAGATGATTGAAATCGGCAACCGTCAATAGCTGTGAATAGTTCGTTGGCATAGGTGACTCAACGCCAATTCGTTTGCCAAAGGCACGACTGTAAATCGGTTCATCTTCAAGTTCTTCATTCTTGTCAATAGTCCGTGGATTACCGTTGACAGTTAAGATAATCTCATCCGCGTTTTCGGAGATTAGCTTCCCAACAATGTGTTCCCCGTCATAAGTGGTTAGGCTCACTCGAACCTTGAGGTTCGATTTTGAGACGGTTCGTGTGCCAACAGCCGTGTTTAGTGTAATGCTATTGACATCGTCCTCAAGGAGATCGCCACTAATTGGCTCTGTAGAATTAGATGGCGAAACCTGAACCCAAAAATACCCTTTTGTTTTTAAATCGACCAACGCTTCGATGGGCTCACTGTCAATTTCTCCCAGTCGAACGGTACGCTCCACTTCACTCCCATTATCTTCTTTAATGCGGAGGACGATTATCTCACTGTTCTGAGAGACGAGCGTTCCCTGAATCACAGCGCCGCTTGTTTTTACAGTTGCTAGACCGTATCCTTTAGTAATCTGAGCATTCGGTTGCAGAGTGGATTCTTCAATAAAACCGATGCTATTGAATGCAGCAATGTCTGTTAGGTTGGGCCCAGGGGCAACTGCAATTCCTGCGTCAGGTTCCTGTTCTTCCGGCTTCTCAATGCCATCAACCTCGTGGCAGGCGATGCATTTTGCCTCATTAACGAAGATATCTCTGCCTCGCTCAGGGTCGCTTTCAAGCACAAGCGACCGAGTTTCCATCTCTTTTGCAATAGTTTGTATATCAATGGGAGGTCGAATCGGTGCCAAATCGGCCTCTCCGCCTTCGCTCTGAAGAAACGTAACTACGGCTTCAATCTCCAAATTTGACAAGCTGATTGGGGGTTTCCACGCCGGCGTCATCGTTTTATCATAGCCGGGAACTAGGAACGCGGTCGGGTCATACAGTGACTCAACGAGGTAGGCTTTTGCCGCCATTCCCGGTCTGCGAGTCGCTGCTTTGGCGCCTATGTTGGCCAGGTCTGGTCCCCGGCTGTTGCCCGCCGAGGCGTCTATCGTGTGACAGGAGTGGCATGTTCCCTTTCCGTTAAAGATGGTTCGCCCAATCCCGACAAATGTCTCTAACCTCCGCTCCAAGTTCAATATCAGATCTGTTTCCGAGTTAGCATCAGGGGCACCTACAACGCGCGAGGTCGTCCACGGTATGCGCTGATTAAGCCCGTACCGTTCGTAATATTTCGCCTTTTCCGCTAGTGCTACCTTCGCATAGGTATCAAATAAGAGAATGATTCCCGTCCCAAGGAACATGCCGATAACCGCAATTATCCACATACGGAAGAGACGAACACTATGTTTTCCAACGCACACTAAAACAACCTCCACCCCATTCTTACGCATTGCATTGCCACATCAAATCCACGATTAACTCCCTGTGTTGCAAATCCTTAAATGTCATGCAGCGGATACAACTTGCGACCCACCTTGTGGAACTGTAGGTCGCTTCCTGTGGGTGCTTGGGCGCTCGGTTCAGACACCACATAGATTGCACCCGCCCATGATTCAAAACCTTGTCGAAAATGAGCAGTAGATTTAATCCCAATGTAGCGCATTCGCCGAGGATCCAAGCCGAGAGTTCGCGAAAACGCAGTATCAAATGGCTGCTCACGTTCTGTTACAATCAGCACATGAATTCCGCCCTGCCTGATGTACGCCGACGGCCCCATGTCACCTCCCAATCCGGCATTCCTCGGCCCATCATAAAGGAACTGACCATCTGACAGCGCGAGGACTTCAACCGTCATAGTTACGGGTTTCCCTTGGAGCGGAGACGCTTTTCCACCGACATCAAGGGTCAATGTTGCCCCAACGCCAGCCTGTTCACATACTTCCACTGCTTCAGGATCAACAATGTAAAGGAGGCAGGCGTCCTCCAATCCCGCATCAATAAATGTCTGCAACATGCCGGTGCTGTCACCCGGCGAACCGCCGCCGGTATTATCGTTTCTATCGGCAAACATCACGGGATATTTCCCTTGGGATTCAGCTTCGGCCAGTGCCTCACGAGTTGGAGGCATCGGGATATGCCAATCCGCCCGGCGTTCCCAAATCCAAGCTCCCAATTCATCGGCGTACCGCTGCGCTAAAGCCAGGTCGTTATCGGTAACAATATATACCGAGGCGCCTAGGTCCGGAATGTCAGCCAAGGGATAGCAAGTTGCAATTGAGCCACATATAACTCTGGGCTGCGCCTCTATTCGGTGCAATTCGGTGATTGCTTCACGCATTGGGGAGTAAGCTGTGACTTGATTCATCCCCCAGACAAGCGGAATCTGGTGGAGCGCCATTGTCGGACGCACACCATCTCGCAGGATACGAACCAAGACATCGGCGCATTCGCGGCTTCGCGCCGCCTGATCGATTTCCGGGTAAGTCTCCCGTCCGATTAACACATCAGCCATTTCAATCATGCGGCGTGAGACGTTGCTATGAATATCCAACTGTGCGAGAATGGGCACTTCCGAACCAACCAACTCCCGCACCGCGCATAGGATATGCCCCTCGCCATCATCAATTCCTTCGGCTACCATCGCGCCGTGTAGCTCTAAGAGTACTCCGTCAATCTGACCTGCCGCAGTAATGCCAGTCAGCAGATCGTCAAGGATAGTGTCAAAGATACCGCGCGGCGTGGGACCACTCGGGTGGGCGTTAGCAAAGATTGTGGGGATGAGTTCAAAATCGTGCTTTTCTGCACCCTCAAGAAAGCCCCCGATCGGTGTGTTGGTACCACGAAACTTGGCGAATACCTCATCCCCGTGCAAATAGCCAAAGCGTTCGTTGTGGTAGCTTTTCCACGTCGTAGTTACTGGCGTAAACGTGCTGGTTTCATGACAGATTGAACCCGTAACAATTCTCATCAATAGATGCCCCCTCAATGTTTTCGGTGTAGCTCGGAAAGCCGGTCACACTTCTCGGTGTCGGGCAGATTGAGGAAGATAGCGACATCTGTGCCCCAGTGACGTTAGATTGCCTACAAACACTACCCGATATTAAGTGGCCAATGCTCTCCATAAACGTCAATTTTCATTCCATTCCCATATATCCCGCCCCATCCTCTTCACAGAATCAAGCTACCAACAGTTCTCCATCGTCGGGACTTCGTTGAACACACCGGAATAATTCGTCTGCGCCACAGACGATTTAATTGTAAGAATAGGGTAATTCCGAAGTACAAATGCTTGTGCCCCCAAATAGATGCGAGACATTATATGTTAGTTTAACACGAAGATTCAAGGATAAATTTCGGTTGACCTGTGACCAAGAAATCTGCTAAGATGAATGGGATGGAACACCGGAAACCGTAGCAAATGGAAGTTGCAATAGCGACGCTACAGAAAGATGAAGGGAGTGTGTTTATGCTGGACCAAAACGTGTTTTTAGGTGAACTCACGCGAAAGGAACTTGGGGACGCAATCTCCAGCGGGGTGGTTAAAGGGGCAATTGTTCCCACAGGTGCCTGTGAACAGCACCAAGACCATCTAGCAATGATTCACGATACCGCCAGTGTTACGGAAATTGCCAAACGGATCGCAAGTCACTTTCATCCCCATATTCTCGTGACACCTACCGTTTCTATGTCTGTGTCGGAACACCACATGGATCGCGGAGGAGCCCTGACCATAAGACCTGAGGTTTATGTTGAATATGTGTATGATGTATGCCATAGCTTGAAGCGTCTGGGTGTCCCTAAGGTCATGGTGCTCAATGGGCACGGTGGCAACAAATGGCAAAATCTTGAGCCAAAAGTACCAGAGACGATGAAGAAACTCGAAAGTCTTGGAATAGAGTATGTTACGTACTGGGAGACCTGCCCACAGTCCTTTTATGAGGCACATCTGGAACGGGAGCGGAGCGCCGGTCATGCCGGCGAATTCGAGACCTCATTCGCAATGGTCAGTTTTCCTGAACGCATCCGCGGCGATCAGATTAACTACGACAATGCAAAACTTGCCACTATTCCCAAGGGTGGACACATCCTGAACGCTATTATTGACGGGGTCACCGAGCAAGTTCAGCAGATGTTGAACGCGAGCTAATCAGATTTGGACGCCGCGAGTCAACCAGGGCTTTGGAATCCGGTCGCCGCCGTGATATATGGTTCTCTGTCTCGCCATCTAGTAGCGCCACCAGTTGTTTCCTCGAATTGACTCCGTTTTTGATCCCTTCCACTATGGAATCGGTGAAATTCAGGCACAGAAAATGAAACCCATTTGTGAAAGATTAATCCTAATATGCGCCACAAATCTCCTCGTGTCGCTGAGTTTGGCGGGGATAACTGATGCACGCATTAGAATTGAGGATGTCGTCGGAATGTGGCTCTTCGATGAAATCGAAAAAGACGGTCCTAGAAGGATTGTCAGGGATTTTTCCGGAAGAGGGCACGACGGCGTCGTAATGGGCGAACCACAATTGGTAGACGGAAAGTTCGGTAAGGCATTGGCATTTGGCAAGGGAAAGTATGTCGAAGTCGCACACCATGAGGACTTTCGCATTACCGATGTCATCACCATCTCCGCATGGGTTAAAAGACCGTTACCGAAGGAAGCTAAAGATCTCGGTTTGGCGCCTTTCTTTATTGTTGAAAAAGGTGGGATTTGGGCATTTGACCAGCAGGGACAAGCTAATTATGGAATGGCGATTCACAAGATTCTTGATAACATGTTGCTATTTTTCTATAAGGGCGGTTGGAAAGGGGCTAGTGGAATCCAAGATGATCACTGGCATCATTACATCATTACCGCAAAGGAGGATGATATTGCTGTAACAATGTACATTGATGGGCAAGTTAGGCCCGCCAAACATGCGGATGGCCAGGAAAGAATACAGATGTTTCCATCGAAAAGACCGCTACACATCGGTGCTTTGCTGCCTGAGAGATTCGATTCTTACAGCGAAACGACGATTGACGAAGTTATTATCTTCAATACTGTCCTCAGTGCAGATGATGTTGGCCAGCTCAGAGGCGGGTTCTTTGCAGTTTCTCCGTCGGACAAACTCGCCACTATTTGGGGGAAAATAAAGCAAAAACAGTAGTTGAATCGAACGCCGAGCAGTTGTAGTTGACTAAAGAAGGAGAGTACGATGGGCAAATTAGACGGTAAAGTTGCCCTCATTACTGGAGGCAGCAGGGGTATTGGAAAGGGAATCGCGCGAGGCCTCGCAATTGAAGGCGCAATAATCGTGCTAGCGGCGCGGGATACTGAATCCCTGAACCGTACTGCGGATGAAATCAGAGGGAATGGAACAACTGTGCTCCCTGCCCCGACGGACGTTACCGATGAAGCCCAAGTGGATAGATTATTTGAACGAATAATGCAACGATTTAACAGACTGGACATCCTGTTCAATAACGCCGGCGTAGTCGAAGTTGCTCCTATTGATGAACTCTCGGCCGAGGTGTGGGACAAAACGATGAGCGTGAATCTGAGAGGCCCCTTTCTGTGTACGCGGGCAGCCATGCGTATCATGAAGAAGCAAAGGAGCGGGCGGATCATCAACATTGGAAGTGTGTTCGCACAGCGTGTTTCAGAAAACTCCGGAGCCTACAGCACCAGCAAGTTCGGTATCTGGGGATTGACACAGGTCACAGCGCTAGAAGGACGTCCACACGGAATCGCCGTTAGTTGCCTACATCCAGGGAGTACCCTCGTCGAGCGAGTCAGAGACAGGGAACAGCCGTATACCGATCCGATAATGGAGGTCGACGATGTCGTTCCAGTCGCGGTGCTCATGGCAACTCAGCCACCAGAGGTCAATATGCTTGAAGCTATCGTTATGCCGATGAAGCAGCTTTATATTGGCCGCGGCTAGGATTATGATCAATGACAGTCGAGCGATATGGAGGTACGACCTTGT
This sequence comes from Candidatus Poribacteria bacterium, assembly GCA_965197465.1. GTDB lineage: Bacteria > Poribacteria > WGA-4E > WGA-4E > JAJDTR01 > JAJDTR01. Next base: position 1,082,488 of record OZ240209.1, read on the forward strand.
CAGTAGGTGTATGTTTATAGGGGTTCCCGACTTTCTTATAGTTGTTACCGAGCCGGCTGTTCGCCAAAGCCAACCCAATCACGGTGGGCACATTTTATGAAGAACATCGCTGAAGAATCTTCTGCGTTGGAAGAGGTGTACCGCGCCGCAAGCCCGCGGTCTAAAGCATATTTTGAATGCGCACAGTCAGTCATGCCGGGCGGAGTCAAAGGTGCTTACTATTACCGTCCGTATCCGTTGTCAATGGAACGAGGCGACGGGTGTTATCTCTACGATGTCGATGGCAGGCGGTATATTGATTTCGCCAACCACCACACCGCGCAGATTTTGGGGCACAATAATCCGGCGGTAAACAGCGCCGTAGAAGCACAAGTGAAGCGAGGCATCGCACTCGGAGCTCCAACAGGAATTGAGGTTGAACTGGCAGAAGAAATGTGTAGGCGCGTCCCATCTTTGGATCGCGTCCGCTTCTGTAACTCTGGTACTGAAGCAACACTGCACGCCATACGTCTGGCGCGTGCATTCACGGGGCGACCCAAAATTGCCAAGTTCGAGGGCGCGTACCACGGCAGCCACGACGCGGTCGAAATCAGCGTTTCACCACCATTGGAAAACGCAGGCCCCAAGTCCACACCTACCGCACTCGCTTCCGCTGGCGGCATCGCGCCGCATGCAGTCGACGAAATCGTCATCCTTCCCTACAACAATGAAGCCGCGGTTGAACGACTCATTGCTGACCATCGAGACGAATTGGCTTGCGTTCTCTTCGATCCAAAGCCCCATGCCATTCCCCTACGAACAGGATTCGTTCAATTCCTAGAGGAGAATTTACGAAAGCACAGTATTCTGTTCATACTTGATGAGATTGTGAGTTTTCGACTTGCGCGGGGCGGCTTCCAAGAACTCTGCGGAATAAATCCTGATTTGACAACCTACGGCAAGATAATCGGCGGCGGATTCCCGGTTGGGGGTTTTGGCGGTCGAGGGGAAGTTATGGAACTGTTCGATAATACCGGTCGGGGACGGGGCTGCCTGTTTCAGAGCGGTACTTTCAGCGCCCATCCTGTTGTGATGGCCGCCGGTTTAGCTACGATGCAACAGTTAACACGGGAGGCCTACACGCATCTTGACCGCTTGGGCGAACGATTACGCGATCGACTAACAAGCCTCTTCTCGCGCAAGCGGATTCCTACGCAAGTGGTAGGGATGGGCTCGCTCTTTAGTATCCATTTTCTTGATGGAGAGATTCGGAATTATCGAGATCTGGCTCGGAAGGATACTGCTACTGCATATAATATCTTCCTTTCATTGCTGGACCAGGGGTTTTTCCTAAATTCTAGCCTAGACTTTAATGCGCTTTCGCTCCCGATGGAGGAGCGCCATGCGGACAAACTAACCGCCGCCGTTGAGCGTGCCGTTGAGCAACTAGCATAGGTGTTGTATGGATCTATCCAGATACGAAGTAGAAAGGTACCCTCTAAAGTGAGAAGGATTCGCAGAATTTGGATGGATTGAATTTCAAACCCAGAGTTCCGGTATTTGACGCCAACGTCGGAGTCGGACACCAATTTAATCAACCCGCACCGTTTGATGACGCCGCTGGTCTTCTCAATGAGATGCAGCGCCTTGGCGTTTACCGTGCTTTAATCTATCATGTCCAAGGCGAATCCATCAGCGGTTTGGATGGAAACGAGGCGCTAGTAACTTGGGCAGAAGGAACCACACAGTTCAATCTGCAGTGGATAGCTGGTCCTGGACTGGATTCGTTACGGCAGTTGCAGGACTTCCATACGGACGGGTTAGTCAACAGTGTGCGTATAAATAGCACGCGATCCGGGAGTTCGGCTGTAGAACTTCCCTTTGTGGAGTGGCTCTATGGCGATCTGCTCGAATGGCTGCAAGCAGAGGGTGTGCCGTTATGGATTTCACTTGCGGACACACCGGCTACCGAGATTATGTCAACGCTAAAGCGCTTTCCAGATCTCGTGACCGTGCTGCTTGGGGCACATTATACCCACGCCCTACTTGTACACCCCCTTCTCAAGCATTTGCCGAACGCTCATTTGGAGTTAAGCCGCTACGAAGTTCCGGGAGCTGTCGAAGCGTTGAAGGGTGAGTTCGGTGTGAAACGGCTTATTTACGGATCGTTCTACCCCCGCTATGCTATGGGACCGACACTCTACGCATTGCACCACATGGATCTGACCGAGACGGAGTTGTCAGCCATCTGCGAGGGCAATCTTAAGCGGGTGCTAGGAGAAGGGGCTGCCAATGATTGATGGCACAACCGTAATTGATTTCCACGGGCACGTGGGACGCTGGGAGTATCTGGGAATGCTGGACGATGCAGATCCGATGCTGCGGGCAATGAATGCCGTGGGAATCGATCGATCCTGTTTATTCAATATCTTCCATCCGGACGGAACACGTGCCAATGATTGCACTGCCACCCTTGTGGCAAAGCATCCAGATCGATTTATCGGTTTCGCGTACGTCTCTCTCTTGATGCCGGAACGGATGGTTCCCGAACTAGAACGCGCGATAGACACGTTGGGGTTTTCCGCCATAAAGATCTATCCAACCTATACCTCCTACCGCCTCAACCATCCGGCGTGGCACCCGGTTTATCAGTTTGCCCATGACCGCGCACTGACCATCATTTCTCATACGGGTAGCCAGCCACATACCACTGAACCCAAATACTTTGGTGAAGCCGCAGCGTTGTTCCCTAAAGCGAAGTTTGTCGCTGCGCACGCGGGAAATACCGCACCAGGGCGTCATCAGGCGATTCAAGCATGCCAAAATCGTCCGAATTTTTTCGTGGAGACCTGTTCAACATTTCGTACACCCGGTGTAATTGAGGAACTGGTCGCTGAAGTTGGCGCTGATCGGGTACTCTTCGGGTCGGACATGCCGCTAATCGATTGCCGATCACAAATTGGTAAAATCATTACTGCTGATATCAGCGATGACGCCAAGCGTATGATATTAGGGGAAAACGCCAAGCGATTGCTAAGGTTGAACTAAATGAATTTCGTTTATTGGTTGTGAACGCGGAAAATCAGGAGCCACTCCTGCCGTTGAGATTTGGCCAACTTAGAACCTGTTTGAAAATTCATTTTCTCTCATGTAAAGTGGAGTCAATGTGAAATTTGAAACCGTCTTGGGTAGCAACTCCGGTTTCATACTTACATCCCTAGGTTTCATATCAACGCAGTCTCGGCTTTAATGTCGAAACTATGCTCAAGCCAGTGATAGCAAGAATTCTCGTCTTTTCTCTGTCTCTATTGAAAACCCCACTTGGTATGAAAAGTATGAAATCTCCTAGGATTACTAAACGAGGTTCTTCAGGTCGTACCTAGAAATTTCAAACAGGTTATTAAGGCTTTTCGGTTGATAAGTTGATAAAATGAAGATTCCGTTTATTCGTTGGACACTTTATCTAGCGCTTATTGCTCTATATCTGCTTCACAAAGATTATTGGTTTTGGCGGAACCCGATGCTGGTGATTGGATTACCCGTTGGATTGGCCTACCATATTGCATTCTGCGTTGTGGTCACCGTTTTGATGGCACTGCTTGTCAAATACGCTTGGCCCTCTCATCTTGAGATTGGGGAAGACGACTCAGAAGATAGATGACAGTTTTTGTAATCTTCACGTATCTTGCCCTAGTGTTAATCGTCGGCACCGTAAGCCACAGGTTTTTTCGTGGCACCGGAGAAGACTATTTCGTTGCCAGCCGTAGTATTGGACCGTTTGTCCTGTTGATGTCCCTCTTTGGGACCAACATGACAGCGTTTTCCATCCTTGGCGCTTCCGGCGAGGCATACCACAAAGGGATAGGGGTGTTCGCCTTAATGGGGTCATCTTCCGCGCTCATTATTCCGATCATCTTTTTCTTTGTAGGCACCAGACTGTGGGCGATTGGCAAAAGGCACGGATATCTTACGCAAGTCCAATATATCCGAGAACGGTGGAACTCCGATAATTTAGGATTGCTGCTTTTTGTCGTTCTGGTCGCGCTTGTTGTACCGTATTTGTTGATTGGCGTAATGGGAGGCGGGGACACACTCGCGATTATTACTGACGGCCAGATTCCCAAATGGGTTGGCGGGTTGCTTGTTTGCGGCGTGGTGGTTATCTACGTCTGCTTTGGTGGGATGCGCGGGACCGTCTGGGCGAACACGCTTCAAACACTCGTATTCATGACCCTGGGTGCCGTGACCTTCTTTACAATTGTCGCAAAAATGGGTGGTTTGTCGAATGCCATTGCGAGAGTTGACCGGGATTTATTGATGCAAGCCAACCGCATACGACCTCTAGAACTGATAACATACATTTTCATTCCCGTCTCGGTGGGGATGTTTCCACACATATTCATGCACTGGCTCACAGCGAAGAGCGCGCGAACATTTCGCTATCCAATCATATTCTATCCCCTATGCGTCGCCGTAGTATGGATTCCGAGCGTGTTGCTCGGTGTGTTAGGAAGTGGCGATATTACTGGGTTGGAGGGACCGCAAGCCAATTCAATCTTAGTTCAGCTAATCTCGCGGTACGCCCCCGGGATACTGGCGGGATTTTTGGCTGCCGGTGTCTTTGCGGCAATCATGTCCTCTCTGGACTCTCAGACACTTGCAATCGGGAGTATGTTCACCCACGACATCGTGCGACACTACGGTTTCCATAACCAGATGAGCGAGAAACATCAGGTCTTGGTCGGACGACTCTTCGTGGTGGGGTTGCTTGCCATCACCTACATTCTATCCTTGGTATCCAATCGGAGCATTTTCAAACTTGCTGTGTGGTCATTTACCGGATTCGCGTCGCTCTTCCCGGTTCTGCTAGCGGCACTCTTCTGGAAGCGCAGCACCAAACAGGGCGCCTTTGCTTCGATTGTAAGTGTTGTGGTTCTTTGGACGTTCTTTTTCCTTAGAGGATGGCAAACGCCAGGATACACGCTAGGTGGCACCGGTATCATGCCTGTGGCAGTCGTGTTCGCTGCGTCAGCCATCGCTATGTTTATCGTATCGCTGATGACGAAGCCGCCGGAGGGCAACATCCTCCGAAAGTTCTTTGCCACGCATTCCCGAATAGAGTCAAGCGGTACTAATACTCGGGCGATTTGAGCCTAGCCCATGTAGTTGCCATTTTGTCTTTGGGATTGACCGCTTGAAATCCCAGCAGTTTCTCAATCCCTCGGTCCATGAGACTTTTTACCTCCCGTTCGGTTAGACCTCGGTTGAAGATTGCAACCTCATCAATAAATCCTTCTATTCCTAACCTGTTTCCACCGGGCCCCATGGCGCCGATGTGCAATCGCTCGGTTGGATGAAACACCGGATCTTGTCCGCCAAACGGAGCCCTACCGTGCGCCACGCCGTCCACATACTGTGTAAGATCCCTGCCATCATAAGTCCCAACGGCATGATGCCATTCACCATCGGTAATTAATATACTGCGGGCCTCGACATCATTAAATGGGTTCCTGGTCGTAAATCCAACAATGACCTCGTTACGCATCCACATCGAATAGTTCCGCGTCCGGTCTGCATCCCAATTTTCCTTACTGACTATCATGTTGCAACAGTCACCAAGAAGCTTTTCGACCTTTACCCATGCTGCGATAGCAAACTCCTTAAGATCCATGTCGTTCTTATGCGGCACAGTTGCAGCATTCCAGCGTCCACCGGCCGGGCTTACCTGAAGTCCGGCTCCCCATACACCGTCTGCCCATTTGGGCTTCTGCTGAAATATACCATCATGGCCCTTCCCGGAGACATCCTTAAGAATGCCTTCTGCTACCTTGCCCAGCTTGTTATCGCCTGCCGCAAAAGTAAACGCCATTACGACATCATCCTGCTCAATAGCGCCGTTGGAGAATTGGAATGTTGTGAAAAACAACACGAAGCTCCAAAGCATTGAACTCACCGTGAATCTCAGCATTATATCACACTCCTTTCGTAGGCTTCAGTTAGATCTGATATGTCCCCATGTGGTTGCTAATTTGCCCCGTGGGTTGATGGCAAGATACTTTAATAACCCTTCTTCCATAATGGTTTGGAGTTGGCTTTGATTCAACGCGACATCAAAGAGGCCAACATCGTCAATGAGGCCTTCCATTCCGCTTACGCCATCTGGGGAGGTTGCACCTATCATCAATGGCGCTATGTCCATTTTTGGCAATGCACCCTCGTCTCCAACGAGGGGCTTTCCTATCCATTTCACTGCACCCAGCGGGTTGCCATCAATATAGGCGACCAACATCTTGCGGTCATAAACACCAGCAACAAAATGCCATAGGTCATCTGCTATTTTGTCGGTATGATTCGTTCTGGTGCCCCCGAGGACCGGAAAGATGGAATACGTCCCAACCATCAGTTGACCATCTGGCTCTATCCACATGGAATAGCTTATCCGCTCCCGGTTCTGTTCCTTGCCGATTATCATCTGTAGCGGAGGGCGACTCCTTCTAATTCTAACCCGTGCAGTCATTGTAAATCGGCTTAGCGCCAAACCGTCCTGATGTGGAATTACAACTCGTCCCCACGGTCGCCCTGGGCCAAACTCCAGTGCTCCTCCAAGCCGCCCGCCCTTCCATTTGACGTTGTCAATGATTTGACCGTCAAATCCATTGCCCGTAACGTCTCTTGCGACATTTCCTTGGCCCTCGTCAAAGAGCCAGGCAGCAATAGGCAATACCGGCTCTTCGTCTACAGCTTGGGCATGACAGGTGGGTGAAAAGACAAAAACTGTAACAGAGATTGTCAGTATGCTCAAGATCGACGTAAGTTTCACTGTCGTGTATCCTCCGATGTCATGGATTTTCGGGTTTCAAACTCTTGAAGGTTAACTAGAACAAGCGAATGCCGCAGGATCTTGTTCGCAATTGAGGTGCCTACAATAACTGTATTTCCAGCAGCAGTTAGGTGAGGTCACACCCGTTTACACGCCGAACCTCTGTAAATAATAACGTTATTGCGGATAATTTTCAAGTGTAAGCAACATTCGGTGCAAGCGCATGGAATTTTCGGCCCCCAAGAGGCAACGAATGTTTATTCCGCGATTCTGTAGGGACGCCCGAAGTTTTCCCATATTCATAAGAATCGCCTCTTATCGTCGCGCCTCCCATGCTAATTTACAAATCCATGTGATTTGGAATGTTGCAGTAACGTTTAACTTAGGTTACCCTTGCCATGCTTTCAGAGTGGGCAAGTTCAGATGCAGCATGATTGTAACATTAACCGTGATCGTATCGGACGGGTTCAGGTACGGTCACTTTTGTTAGCGTGATGTTTGCCCTTGACACGAATCGGTATAAGTGCTATGGTAAAATCGCCCCTAACCAAGGGGGCAGATTGTGGGAAATTGTCAGGTGTGAGATGCAATATAATCTTATTCCCGCGCTGGAGAGCGAATTGATTGAACATGCGAAGAACTGTGATGCAGTCACCGGCGAAGACCTTTCCTGAACGCCGGCGTTGATGGGCTTGAGATTGAGAGGAAGGACACTAAATCAATCATCACTATAGATAACATAAAGAGTCGCGATGCACCATAGTGGTGATTTTAGTCCGACTGCGGTCTCGGCGCGTGTTACGGAAGAATGAATCTAGCATCACAACTCTTATCTTTGGTCACATGTCGAACTTTAAGCGAAGGGGAGTTGTATATTAGTTCCTTTGGCTATGTAGGTTAAGGAGATTCTCCGCATCCTCGGTAGTCAGGCTACACTGATGCAACAGCACCGTCTTTAACTGTAACCAGTATGAAATCGAAAGGAGATTGTCATGAAAACGGTACGGTTTATGCTCATCAGTTTGGTGATCGGTATTGTATCGGCTTCCGGCAGTCACGGCAAGGAGATTAAGCTCATTGGCATTGAGGCAGGAAATGACAACCAATATCTATCCGCCGATATTGTTGGGAGATCTGTGGTTATCGGAGCGCATGCGGAAGGCCACGCCCGAATCTATGACCTTGGCGCCGTAGGAGGAAACAAGCGACCCACGGAAATCCATGCCAAGGATCACAATGCGGAACGGGTACGCGGTCACGCTTTTGGCTGGTCGGTCGCCATCGGATGGGCGGTCTCAAGTACAATCCAACCGAATCAGGGACGCGGAGACTTTGTCATCGTCGGTGCGCCAAGGGACGATCATGCCGGTCTTGCATCGGGATCGGCATATATCTTCGCGCGCGACGGAGGACTCTGGAAACAGCGTGGGAAACTTATCGCCAAGGATCCCGGTAGAGGTGACATCTTCGGACACGCCGTCGATATTGACGGAGGAACTGCCATCATTGGATCTCCGCAGGACGACGATGCCGGCAACAACTCGGGTTCAGCCTATGTCTTCGCGCGCGACGGAGCAGTCTGGAGACAGCAGGCAAAACTCGTACCCAAAGATTCAGGAAAATCAGACATCTTCGGCGATTCCGTCTTTATTTCCGGCGACACCGTAGTCGTCGGATCGCCCCGGCATACCCATAGTGAACAGAAATTCGCAGGCGCCGTCTACATCTTCGAGCGTGAAGGGACCAGGTGGGTAGAAAAAGCTAAGCTCACCGCCGATGACGCCGCAGCACGCGACCGCTTCGGCCATTCTGTCTCCATCAGCGGAAATACCTGTGTCGTTGGGGCGCCCGAAAACGACGCCGCAGGAGAGGATGCCGGCGCCGTCTACATCTTCACGCGCGACGATGGCGGGTGGAGACAGGAAGCCAAGCTGAAAGCCGAAGACACAAAGGCCACCGATCAGCTCGGAACTGGAGTTGCTACAACAGGAAACGTTGCAATCGTTGGCGCAGGCAACCGCGATGAAGAGGAACCAATCTCAGGGGCCGCTTACTCGTTTGTGCGCGTTGACGGGGTATGGGAGGAAAAACAGAAGGTTGTGCCTAGCGTTCCCGGTCAAAAAATCAAATACGGGTTCTCGGTCGCGATGAGCGGGGACAATGTTGTCATCTCGGCTCACAATGAAGCCGTCCCAAATGCCGTGCGATGGGCTGCCGGCACAGCCGCATATGTCTATAACAGCGTAGAGGATTTCAACACACCACGCTTCACGTTCGCTGTTGATCCGACTGGATTAAAGATCGCTACCCTAGGTCAAGTCAAGCGAACCGCTCTGTTTCAAAACTTTCCCAATCCCTTTAACCCAGAGACGTGGATGCCGTATCGGTTAGCCGCTGATGTTCCCGTCACCTTTCGCATCTACAACCTCAAAGGAGAGCAAATTCGAGCGCTGTCTCTCGGGGAACAAAAGGCGGGAAATTATATTAACCGAGAAACCGCCGCTTATTGGGATGGAACAAACCAAGTCGGAGAAAGTGTTTCAAGCGGTATCTACTACTATTCCCTGCAAGCCGGCACGGTTGAACGGACAAGAAGAATGGTCATCTTGAAATAGCATCAAATGACCAGATGATGGTTGAAATGTGGATGTATACGGTAGGGCAACTGGCTAAATACGGTCGAAGTCTACGCCCCTGTGACAGACACGTCTGAGCAGAAAGCCAATAAAATGATTCAGATATGGTAGGGTGTGCACGGCGCACCAATCACAGGAAGTGGTTTGTCGTGCACACCCTACGATTTGCTGTCCTGCTGGGGTTGCTTGAAGACATGTACCACAATGACAACGGAGCGTTCGGTATTATCGACACTCGCCCATGTAGTCGGTAGACAAAATCGACGGCTATATGACTTGCCGACGTACAAGGATACGCAATGTCGCGTATTCTAGGCGTGCCGATATATGGAGAAGTTTACGCAGTTTCACATACAATCTGGCGTTGCACCACTGCGGAAATGTTTCAATTTCTCCGAATGATTCATGTGCTTGAGAACCTGCAACAATATAAGAGGACACAAACAATGAAGTTGACGATAGTTTTGAGTTTTTTGCTGATTTTGAGTTCTTTTATTGTGTTGTCACATACTCATGGCAAAGTGGTTGCTGCATGGCTTTTTGACGAGGGCGCGAGAGGCATTGGCAAAACTGCCTCCGGGATCATAGAAGATGTTTCTGGCAATGGCCATGATGGCGAAATCATCGGCGAAGTGAGATGGCAACCCGGCAAATTCCGAACGGCGTTAGAGTTTTTCCCCGACCCTGCCAGTGGACAAGCGCAGAATTGGGGACACGTCCTGGTTCCGCATCACGACAATCTGAATCTTGAAGAGTTTACCATGACTGCGTGGATAAAAGTGCCAAAGCTTATCGAACCTTTTCTCGTCCAAAAAAAGATATCAGTCAGCCAGGCGATACTCGGCAAAATTGAGCCGCATTTAAATGTTAATCTCAGTAATTATGCCATGTGGATCTCGGGGGATGGGGGACAACTTAATCTCGATTCAGGATTGAAAGGACACTTTACACCTGGGTTTCATATTCTGCGGCCGGGATGGGATCAGATTTTTATGGAGAAAAAAACCCGCGCGGTAACCGATGGCCAATGGCATTTCGTCGCAGGCACTTATAAGGTACCTATGCTAATCGCCTATGTCGATGGAGACGAGGTTGGGAGGCAACAAAATAAAGAACAGCCATTCGGCAGAATACAAATACAACCAAAACCGGCTTTTGTGCCCGATGGTCCCTTTATGATAGGTGCCAGACTTCGTCCTCCTAACCCCAACCCTCGACTTCCCGGCCAGGGCACGGCCGGAATTATTGATGAGGTGGCGATCTTTGACACTGCCCTATCGCAGGAAGAACTCAGAGACATCATGAACGTAGGATTGGCGGATAAGTACGAGGAGATTAGGGCGGTCGATCACCAAGGCAAATTGGCAACCACATGGGGCAAAATCAAAGCCAAAAATTAGGTGCTACAACTATCAAGCTAACCTTTACCCGCAAGTTCCCATTTTGAATAAATCCGCGTCGGACAAGGAGGACGTGGTGTTGAGGTAATGAGGGAAATCAGCACCCCCCATTCCCCAACACCTCAATGCAATGTGAATGCTGACTTTTATGCGCAGTAACACGTTATCGTCACATCGAATCTCGATTTGGGGCAGGCGCCCAGATAGCCGGCGATAGTCGCTTGACCGCCGCACTCAGTGACCGACTTGTGCATCATGTCCACTTTTTGGCGTTTACCGGCGAGAGATTTAAACTGCAAAAGGAATGTAGAACAGTGAACATCTCCCGCTCGACGCTACCGCAGTGATAGCGGAGATGGAAAACACAGCGTAAGGTTCGTGTCTGACATATGCGCTAGCTAAGATCTGCACTTTATAGGCTGCCGAACTCTGCGTTTTTCCCTTGCTAACCACAACAGGGAGAACATACACCAATGCCACTTTCGATGATGTCGAGGTTATTGATGATTGCTTTTCTTCTTGTCGTAATACCATCCAGTCATTCCCAACGAGAAGAGGACGAGCCGGTGCTTCCTATTGCCGCATGGCTTTTTGACGAAGGCGAGGGCCGGATTGCTAGGGATGTTACGGGAAATGGCTATAACGGTCAAATCATTGACAACGTCAAATGGAAGAGAGGCAGATTTGGAGGCGTGTTGGAGTTCGGCCCCGGGCGACCTTGGGGACATGTTTTGATTCCGCATCAAGATGGTCTAGTTTTGAACCATTTTACTATGACCGCACGGATTAGAATTGGAAGGAGCCGCGCCCCTTTGCAGATGATAATCGGCAAGGAGCAGACCCGCGATAGGATGAGTTATTCTATGTGGATCGATTCGGACGGTCAACTGAAGATAGGAACCTTCGCCATTTTTCCGGTCATAGGCAGTATCACAACGGGACACACTGAAAAGATTGCAGATGACCTATGGCACTTTGTTGCTGGCGTGTATAACCGTAAAACGTTAGTTGCCTATATTGATGGCACGCCATTTGGTGAAGTGAAATGGATCGGAAAGCCCATCGCCGGAGATGAGGGCCCATTGCTACCGATGAAAGTAGCACCACTAATGATTGGTGCTACGTCGCCCAACGCCGTTGACGGTATAGAAGGACTTATTGATGATGTTGGGCTTTTCAATGTCGCATTGAATCAAAACCAGCTCCAAACGATCATGGAAGAAGGTTTATTGAAGTATCTTGCCATCAATCCACGGAGTAAATTGACAACCACATGGGGCCAAATCAAATCCATTAATTAGGGAATCACCGCAATTAAGAAGGGCGCTGCAAAATGCCTCCATCCGCAACTTACGTTGAGCATTACACCAGTGTGATATACGATTTAAGTCTCTACGATAGGACTTACGCAGTTCGGTTTGTAGTAGCGCAATGCATTGCGCGTTTGGCTGGTCGTGCACCTCTCGGTACGTCGCCTGACATGCTGTTTTGTGTAGAAACGGTCAATAAATTACCCGACTACGAACCTTTGGATGTTCAACTGCGAAAGTCTTATGCCATTAATCAAAGGTTAGAAACATGACAACGAATCACGGGATTTGGCGTTTCAAGCGTCATCACCCTAGGAACACCCAAATGTTTTTGCAGTGTTCCTTGACACTTGAGGTATAATAGCCTTAGTGCTAGTTGGAGTCATGAGGTTAAAACGCAAGTTCTATGGGTTCGTCCAAAGAACATTGACTCAGTTATTTGACCAAGCAAGGAACTGTTCTCATGAATACAGTAAATTCTATCACAGATTTTTTCTGTGCGACCAACAATAAACGATTCGGCATGCCTCTATTGCGGGCTGAGCCTCTGGGCGTGTAGAGACATTACTTTTTTCTTGACAGGAAAATCTAAGAGTGCTAAAATCGCCAGTATAGGGTCAGTGAGGGCCCTATGCATGACATCCGAAGGGTGTGAGCCAGTGTTCCATAGTTTGCCACGCGTCTGTGGAATCACATAGCTGGGAATGCCCAAAACGCTTTTCATACAACTCAGGAGGGCAAGAGTAATGAAATTTGCAACGATTTCAACACTAATCGCGGTCATCGCGTTCTCTCTCGTGATGGTGCAGTCTTCGCAGGCACTTGATCAAGGCGACATCCTATTGGCATTTACGTTCGACGAAGGAACCCCTGGCGAGGAAGCATCCGGCATGATTACGGACGTTACCGGTACCGGACATGACGCCGAAATCCGGGGAACACCGATTTGGACTGAAGGCGTTTGGGGAGCGGCTTTTGAGGCTTCACCAGGCGAGGAATTTTGGAACACCGCCACAGTGCGGAATGCACCTGATATGGAGCTTCCGGATTCCGGATATACCCTTTCCGCATGGGTAAGGCTTGATGCTGGGTTAATTGGCGATTGTTGTAATATGGTAATCAGCAAGGAAAATTGGGGTGCAGACAGAACCCGAAATTATTCGATGTGGATACGTCCCACCGTAACCACCGGATACACAATCGGGACGCCACCCGATTTCAATGACTTCGGCGACATTGAGGCCGGCCATGCCGCCAATCTCGGTGGAGAGGTGGATGATGGCGAATGGCATCATCTCTGTGCGAGTTGGATGGGACCGGGAGGATCGCTTACGCAGTATGTTGATGGAGTGGCTACAGGCGGCTTCCGCGAAACGACTCCAGATTTGCCTGCGCTCACCCGTAACTCGGACCTGCACCTTGGGGCAATGGGACCTGCTGGTGAGGCATTGGGAATCTGGGGATCAATAGACGATGTTGTAGTCCTCAAGGTCGGCTCTACTCAAGATGAGTGTGTAGCACTGATGGACAACGGCATCGCCGGAGAGTTCCCGGGTCTTGCTGGTGGAACAAGTGTCGATCCACAGGGCAAAGCGGCAACCACTTGGGCGAAAGTCAAGCAGCATTAGTCGGAGCTGTTACAAGGTTATTGTACGAAATCTTATGTCATGTTTTCCTGCAGATTCAGCCTATCTTCGGGCAACAGAGCATGGCGGAGAATCATTCGCTTGGCGACGTGAATAGGGATGCCACTTCACAGAATGCCCTGAGTATTACTTGAATCTCAAAAACATTGATGTGAGGTCATAACTGGAGCCTCCTATGATTCTGTTCGATCATTGGAGGCTTCATTTATATTAGGGTTATTCTGTTAGTATCGAAGAAGTTTCAGACCTGCGAGAGAGGAGGGCATAAACAGTGAAATTTACTATGATGTTGAGTGTGGTGCTGATTTTCGTTGGTTGTTTCTCGAACCTACAGTTCACACATGCCGGAGTGGTTGGTGCTTGGCTCTTTGACGAACCGGAATTCGGCAAAGTACACACTATCGTGGATGCTACTGGCAATGGGCATGACGGCAAGATTGTAGGCAATGCAAAACGTGTAAAGGGGCAATTTGGTAGGGCATTACAGTTTCTGGCGGGCACGGAAGAGAACCAACCGTGGGGACATGTCGCGATTCCGCATCATGAAGACATGAACCTCACCGAAGCCTTTTCCCTCTATGCATGGGTGAAGGTCCCAAACGTGATTAAACCCTTCTGGGTAAATAAGGGAGTGGCGATAAGTCAAATGATTGTCAGCAAGGCGTTTGATGATTCGGGAAGCCACGCTGACGCAAGGAATTATGCCATGTGGATTCAAGGCAGCGGAGGCACTCCTCCCGTTCCGGCAGAAAATGAGGGACATGCAACTGGCGGTTACAACGCCCTGCGGCCTATTTGGGCGCAGGTTTTTGCCAACGAAACGCGTAAAGTAACAGACGACACATGGCATTGCGTTGCAGTTACTTTTGACCGAGCTGCTAAAGAACTGATTGTCTATGTCGATGGAACTGAAGTTGGGAAAGCATCTAGCGGAAGAAAGCCGGGCACAGTGGACACCCCATTGTTGATAGGCGCCATTGATGCCAAAGAGGGGAAACGGGGAGTTGGCCGCCAGGGACTTGATGGCATTGTGGATGAGGTTGCGGTTTTCGACACCGCCCTATCCGCGGCCGAGATTAAGAGCATTATGGAGGAAGGATTGGCGGACAAATACGAGGAGGTCCGAGCCGTAGATCGAGTCGGCAAATTAACAACCGTCTGGGGGAAGATTAAAGCCGAAAGATGAATCAATCGTTTCCGAAACGGTCTGACTAGTATTTTGGCGACTCAAGTTCTGCCCATGTAGTCGCCATTTTATCGCTAGAATCAACTGCCTGAAATCCTAGCAACTTTTCCAGGCGACTTTCCATGAGGTTATTGACATCCCTTGCTGTTCAACCCCGTTGAAGATTACGACTTCATCGATAAATCCATCTATGCCGTTACTGCTGCCACCTGGCCCTATTGCTTCAATGTGTAATCGCTCGGTGGGATGAAAAGCGGGAGCGTGTCCTCCGAATGGTGCCTTGCCGTAAGCTACTCCGTCCACATACTGTACAAGGTCTATCCCATCATAAGTGCCTAGCGTGTGATGCCATTTGCCATCCGTTATCTGTATGCTGTGTGCTTGAACACCATTATTCGGTCTTTACCCATGCGGCAATGGCAAACACTTAGAAATCCATAGCGTCGGCGTGGGGAACCGAGACAGCATTCCAGCTTGCCCCTGCCTGCCCTACCTGAAGCCGTGCTCCCCAAACTCCTTCAACCTATTTCGGCTCCTGCCTGAACTCACCATGATGCCCATAGCCAGAGACATTCTTTAGCACCCCATTCGCCACTTGTCCGATTTTGCTACCTCCGGCCGCAAGGATAAACGCCATAAGAACATCATCCTTCTCAATTGCGCTTAGGACAACCGTAGGGTGGTGAATAGTACCACGAAACTCCGTAGCATTTATTTCATCGTGAATCTAAACAGTTACTAATCCTCTTTAAGTATTTAAGCAGGATCAAGTTGGTATAGATGTGTCCCCAGGATTGAGGAAGCAGTTTCTGGGAGATAAGCCAAATCTGCTCGGTCTCGTTAAGCAAACGCAGCAGCGACTTTCTTGCCGTAGATGATGGGAGCAATGCTTAAATCATCTATGTGGCTGGTTAAGCCCTCCCGCCAACCACCAATGAGACGGCTTTTTTCTGTGCGAACATGAATGGCGAGACTTCGACGAGGTGTATCAGATAGGTTCTCGCTGCTTCCGTGAAGGACGTGCTGGTCGTGAAGGCTAATTCCTCCAGGATTCATGAGAGCCGGCGCCTCCTGCCACACGCGATTCGAGGGCACATTGAAATTGTCTTGAGATATTTCCTGACTGAAGAAGTCGCCTCCGGTGGTTTCTCCCCAGCGATGTGACCCGACTACAAGTTTCATCGGTCCCGAAACAGCCTCGACATCGCTTAGGGCAACCCACGCCGTGAGCAATAGGCTTCCGGGTTCCCAATGTTTCCTAAAATACGTCCAATCCCGATGCCAGCCAACTTTGGTCGAGGCGCTCCTGTCGTAGACCGCCGGTGGCTTATAAAGAAGCTGGACCCCGGCGACTTGGATCATCTTCGCGCCGGTGACGTGTGCAGTCCATTCGCCAATTTCTGGCGAATGAATCAGCGTCGCAATTGCCACGTTCGCTATCTGTGGTTGTTCAATTTTACAAAGGGAATCCAGGTCGTCGCCAGGGCTCCACAGAGATTTGGGGGGTGGCTTACCGGTATCGTATACCCCGGCGCGAAGCATATCCATACCTTCAACCGCTTTCTGAATGCTTTCCGAATCAATGACCGGTTGGCTAAAGATGTAGAACCCGTTCTTTTCGAACGATTCCTTGACTGGCGTTGGTATCCTCGTTCCCATCGTCCGCCCTGTCTCATGTTAGGTTCAGGTTTGACCTCACGCCGGTCTCCAAAACAGATATGAATAACGATTTCCAGAAGAAATTTCTAACGTTGGAGGTAAATTGAGGTCGTGGTTCTTTGACACCATGTGGTCACGACCCTTCTCCTTCTAGCTTCATCAACTCTTTGGAGGGTGACGTACTCTTGTTGTAAACCGTGTTAGGTCGTCAAAGATTGCTACTTGATTTCTGCTAAACTTTAAGAACAGTATACCACGATGCAAAAAGCATTGCAAATTCTAGCTTTATATCTACCGAATGCCGATTTGAAGGCGCCCAATTCTGTTTCTGATTGATTTTAACGGGGATAGGAATGTCAATCGGATCTAAGGGTCATGGCATCCGCAACCACACGCAGTTCAGGGTAAAGTTTCCACCGCACGTAGTTGCGGGATTGAGATGGTGAATCTGATTGAATCCAAAATCAGGCTTGTGCAGCGCAACTAGGATAAAGTCGCTCAGGGGCCAAGAACGTAAAGGTTGAAACCTCTTGACTGTCTGGATTCTTGGTGATAGACTCACGAGTTCGTCACACAATCAAACCGAGGTATAGACCTCGCTTGAATCTACCCTTGGTATTTTGGGGCAATGTGGTTTATCTCGACACTCATACGTATCCGTTGTGTGAAAACGGCTTACATAAGAAACTGGGCACGTGGTCGACAAGGGATGTTGCAAATTGTTATCAGGATGCTCAACAATTCGGTAAGTTGATGAAGCCGATGACGCGGTTTTTGATGTTGATGGAGCATCTTGGTTGACTAGAATGAACCACCCGCATCAGGTCGTGAAGAAAGACTCCTTATCTATTCCCGCCAGAGCAGTTTTCGTTGGGCTGCTTCTCATTCCAATAAACGCCTACTGGATAACCGTCGTCAGCGAATTGTGGGCGACGATGATAGGCATGACCGCAACAACCCTGTTCATCAACGCGGTCTTCAACCTCTTCTTTCTAACGCTTATCAATCTCTTCCTCCGAAAGTGCCTTCCCAAGGTCGCATTGTCACGAACTGAACTCCTTACCATCTATCTGATGCTTGTAATGCTATCAACTGTCTGCGGACACACAATGATGACCTTCGTTATCGGCACGCTGACCCGACCGTTTTGGTTTGCTACCCCTGAAAACCAATATGCAGAACTTTTCCATAGGTATATCCCATCGTGGTTTACCGTTTCCGATAAGCAGGTGTTGAGAGGATTCTTCGAAGGTGGCGAAACCTTTCATGCCGTCGAACACTTCACTGCTTGGTTAACTCCTGTGTTTGTTTGGACCGGAATTATATTTGCCATTTTCTTCTCATTCATCTGTGTAAACATCATTATCCGGAAACAGTGGACTGAACAGGACAAATTGAGCTACCCCATCATTCAAATCCCAATTGCGCTGACGGCGCCACGCACGCTGTCGCACCCGCTTCTGTGGGCTGGCTTTTCAGTTTCCACGCTAATTGAGATTCTCAACGGTCTTCATTATCTCTTCCCGGTTATTCCAGGCATTCCGCTGCATTTTCACCACGCCTTCACAGAAAAACCGTGGCACGCTCTCGGTTGGATGAGATTCTCTTTCAACCCATTTGTAATTGGGTTGACATACTTCGCGCCATTGGATTTAGCGTTCTCGTTCTGGTTTTTCTACATTTTCTTTAAAGCTCAACAGGTTCTCGCTCACATGCATTCGGCGTCGGTTCCATTCTTCACTCACGGTGTTTACGGCACCGAGCAGGGACTAGGAGCATGGACTATGCTGGGTATTCTATCTCTGTGGATAACTAGACGGCATCTAAACCAAGTGTGGAGGAAACTCATTGGCATGTCATCCACCCTAGACGATTCAACCGAACCAATTCGTTATAAGTTCGCCGTCCTTGGGCTGGTTCTTGCGATGACTTTTCTGGTGATTTTGCTCCGGAAAGCGGGTCTATCCTTGGCGGTGATACCGTTTTATTTCGCGATTTACTTGCTGATGTCGATTGCCATCACGCGCGTCCGAGCTGTACTTGGTCCACCCTATCATGAAATTGTCTTCACCCACCCGCAAGGATTCATGGTGGATGTGATGGGAACACGTGCACTTGGCGTGGGCAATCTAACAATCCTCTCTTTTCTATACCCTTTCAACCGGGATAACGCTTCCCATCCGATGCCGAGCCAGCTAGAAGCTTTCAAGATTGCTGAACGGACAAGCATTAACAATACCCACCTCCTGTTAGTCCTGGTGCTTGCCTTGATAGCAAGTATCTTGGCGTCGTTTTGGGCGTATTTCCAGATAATGTATGAACACGGTGCGGCAGCAAAAGCGCGTGGTTACATTCTCGGTATCGGCCGTGAGAACTTCGGGCAGTTGATGTCATGGCTACAGCATCCTCGCCAACCAAACTATATCGCGACACTATTCATCGGACTGGGAGGAGCATTTTCGGTGTTTCTGATTGGAATGCAAAGACGATTTATCTGGTGGCCCTTTCACCCTGCGGGCTATGCACTTGGCGCGTCGTGGGGTATGCTTGGTGTACACACATCAGTCTTGGCCGGTTGGGTTATTAAAGGGGTTGTTCTCAAATATGGCGGGTTAAGAGCGTATCGAAATGTCACTCCATTTTTCGTTGGGTTAATCCTAGGCGACCATATTATCAGTTGCATGTGGTCAATAATCGGCGGTTTGCTTGGGATTTCGACATACACCTGAGCTGTGCCTAGAGGTTCAATGCAGGGACTGCGACATCGGTCACCGTTTTAAAGCATCTCGAAATGTTTTAATTTACCTGAGAAGTAGTCCTTTCGTCATCTAGAAGGATTGAATTCTACGGTTGCGACTTGCCAAACCACACCTATCAGCGTTAACCTCAGTTCTCGTGTCTTCGTTACGCTTTCATAACCACCGGCAGCAGAACGTGCGACTGATACTCAACATTGTGGTAAACGGTTTGATTGGCTAACTGGCTCGGAACGTCCTCCCCGATGGGCGCACCCGTGTTGGGATTCAGGTCATAGGCCGGGTACAATGACGACGTAACAACCACCCTCAGCTTGTGGCCTCGTTGGTAAACCATTGAGGTCGCTAAGAATTCAATCGTGTATTTGTACACTTCTCCCGGCGAGATTGGTGAGGGAGGCAGGCTGTCAATCCGGCTCGCGCCCGCACGATAGGAGGCGCGCATTACCGCCGACGAAATTGGAATCGACTTGCCATCCGGATAAACATCACACAGCAGTACAACCCAATCCGTGTCCACACAATCACTGGCAGCATACAACGTTATGATCGCTGTGCCGGTCACTTCAAGTTCATCTTCCAGCGGCGTGCTAGAATAAACTAACATATCCTCACGACGTTGCGCGTAACGATAATCCATCGTCAGGACATTTACGTCCGTTGGAGGTAACGGCGAGTCCGGATCAAGCACCGAAGGCACAGGATCTTCGGGGTTATAAATGTAATGGTCGCTAGGTTCATTTCGGGGCACAGTCGTGTCGAGAGTTCCATTGCCTGCGAGTGTATTCGCTTCTCCGCCGCTGTGGAGATAGTATTTAACCGGCCGCGTATTTGGCACAGGCCAAGTTGTCTCCTCCCGCCAAACGTTGTGTCCCATAGTGAATATCTTAACCTTCGAGTCGGCATCTTGACCATTTTTCTCGCCTTTCAGCCAATGGTCGAACCAGCGTAAGTGGATAGCTTTTAGGTCAGGCACTGCGTCTTGCGTAAAGGCTAGGTCCCCCAGTCGCGCCTGAGGTTTGGAAGTTCCGGCGTGATCCCAAGGACCAATGAGCAGCCACTGTCTATCCCCTGCTGGAGAGCGGGCTACCATCTGACTGTACATATACAGCTCGCCCCATTGACAATTGTCGAACCACCCTGTGATGTGTAAGGCTGGTATATCCACCTTATCGAAATAATCTTCGAACGACATTTGTTGCCAATATTCATCGTAGGTGTTGTGTTCAAGCCAAGTGCGCCAAAAGGTGTTTGTACGCCCCACCGCCTTGTCGACATCTTTGAGCGGGCGGGTGCGGATGATTCTGTTGAAATTATATGGCGAGGCTACTCCAGGTTGATTGGAGGAGAGAGGTTCAAATGGGTAATGCTGCATGGTGCGCCCTCCGGTCATGTTCAACCACCGAAACTGGAATACGGGGAACTTTCCATTCATATAATTTTCATCGTGCATCCACCGCATTCCTCCCGTAGCAGTGCTGACTACCGTAGCGAGATGTGGTGGACGTTCACGTGCAGCCAGCCATTGCACCGTCCCGCCGTACGACACGCCCATCATGCCAATCTTCCCATTCGACCAAGGTTGCTCCGCAATCCACTCAATAGTGTCGTAACCGTCCTTTCCCTCATTTACTCTTGGTTCAAAGTGACCCTCCGAATCGAAGCGTCCCCGGACATCTTGTATCATAACTACGTACCCCTGACCGCTGAAATATTGGGCAATCTCTACAAAGCGTGGAGCGATGTTATCGTAAGGGGTGCGTAGAAGGATTACGGGGTAACCCTCTTCGGCTGCTGGAAGGTAGATATCAGCAGATAGTTTGACGCCATCGCGCATAGGAACGGGGGTGTCCCACATAAACCGAATGTCGTCGTCCATGATTGCTCCTTCTATTTGCAATATCTAGTTCGTCATCTGACATTTCATCGAGTGCCAAAGCGGCTTATTGCTAATTCCATGGCGCCAAAATTCAAACTCACCGATTCGTTGCTGAAATTTACGACGAAAACTACCCCTGTCTCATTGATACGATGCACAATTGCAGGATTTTCAGGAAGAAACATGAGAACTTAATGCACAAAATACTTAATACGTCACTCAATTTGTCCAGAGAGATGCAATACCGTCTTTAATTGCTCCTTCTGTACCAATAGGTAGCGACGTATGGAGAACGCGGACATTGTGTGACCACAACGAAGGGAACGCCCCCGCTTCGTATCCACCTTTGTCACCCTGCGCCAGTTCCCTGTCTGTGGCAACATATGTTACCATCCCGTTTGTGTCGCCGAAGACCATGGTGTTCGCGAACGGAGATTTCTCGGATGCCCACAGTTCATACTCAGCGAAAGGTTCGTGTGACATCGTTAGAAGACACCACTCCGAGCCGAGCATTACCGCGTTAATATCAAACCGCAGTTCTGGCTGTTCGCCTCGTTCAATCGCTTCCTTGATACCTTCAAGTTGGTCTTTTCTATGGTCATAACCGTGGAGATCGAAACTTTTGAGTTGTGCACATGTTTCCTCCCACTGTTCCATTGAAGGCAGTTTCTGCGTGGGTAGCATGATGCGTTTAGACCTCACAGCTAGTTTGTCAGCTTTAATCTGTGTAGCTGCGCACAATGTTTGTAGCACAGCGTCACCCAACTTCTTGCCTGCCTCCTCAGCCTTTTTCCAACCGCCCCTCAAAGGGTAGCCATTGATGTTGCCACAGCAGCCTTGGGCGAACATGGCGATTGCGCCATCACCTAGGGTTTCCTCAATGTGCTGCACAGCAAAACCGGGAAAGTCAGCCCCGGTGAGGCTACTGGAGACATGAACAATGACGGGATGGGCGGCATGTTCGAATAGCACCGCTAGTGTCTTGCCCTCATCCGCGCAGACTTTCAGCACATTGACCCAAGGCACGACAGCGCCCGCCTCGTTCACAGCCATAACCGTTACGCCGAATTCGTCCGCCAAACGACGATTAAATCCGACTTGTACGTGTGTTTGTCCAGCGTGCAGCGACACCGGAATCTGGTTGGCGTGGGCCTCTTCTACGGCGTCCAAGATTGAGCGCTCAACGTGTTCAATCCACTCTCTTTCGTGCGGCTCGTCGGGAATATCGACGGTTCCCGGTGCTGAATGCGTCTGTGAAAAGTTGATAAGGGCGTGCTTTATTCCCGTTCGTTCCTCAATCTGCCTCCGCATTTCATCGCAAAATTCGAAACTACCGTTCAAGAGGTCAATGCACACGATTGCCACTGCGGTCTCTCCATCGTCAAGTACCAGTGGCTTTACAAACAAAGGGTCATGGATGCCTGTGCTATAGCGAGTGTGGTCCGCAAGTCGTGTCCGCGTAGGTGGCGTGATGTTCTTGCAACTTACTCCAGCTTTCATGTACTGTCATCTCCTTTTTGCGTGTGGGTTGGATGCAATAGCTGCCGCAAATCTCGCTGTCATGTCCGTCGCAAAGTGTCCTTAGGGTATCTTGTCCTTTCTACACTTTCTTAGGTTAGACTCCAACACATCAATAGAACCGATGAAATTCAAGCATTGGCGTGCATTGACTCTTTTCACTGGGAATTATCCCATACTCTACGATTCCTGTAAAACACTTTTTCACGCCAAGTTATCAACATTTGCTGGTGGGAGTATGTCCTCCCCAAAGCCGTCACCGTGGTACCTGCGGGAATCTTGCGCCAAGATTCTCTCGGCGATAATCCTCAAGGATAGGACTTACGCAGCAACAGGAGGTCCCTATCGTAGGCAGGACATCTTGCCCTGGCGCGCATAAGCGGTCGCGATCGGGAGATCGGTCTTACAGGGATTGTAACGTCGAAACAAGAAATAAACTCCGCGAATCTTTGATTCTTGAGACTTCAATGGCGTTAAATCCAAAACATATTGACGGCAATTTTTACCTGTGATAAACTCAAAAAGCTAGACACACTTTGAATTATAACACCAACCTACCTTGAATCTGCCCGCGCTCTTTCAGGGCAATGTGGTTTATCTCGACTTTCATACTCATCCTTCATGGATAATTGAGACTGGCATGAACCACCCGCATCAGGTTACGAAGAAAGACACTTCATCCATTCCCGCCCGAGCTCTTCTCATTGGACTGCTACTCATCCCGATAAATGCTTACTGGATTACCGTCGTCAGCGAGTTGTGGGCTACGATGATAGGCATGACCGCAACAACTCTGTTTTTCAATGCGGTCTTCAATCTATTTTTTCTATCCCTTATCAATGTTCCCCTCCGAAAGTTCCTGCCCAAAGTGGCATTCTCGCGAACTGAACTCCTTACCGTCTATGTAATGCTCGTAATGCTATCGACCGTCTGCGGGCACACAATGATGACCTTCGTTATCGGAACGCTGACTCGTCCATTTTGGTTTGCTACGTCAGAAAACGAATATGCAGAACTTTTCCACAGGTATATTCCATCGTGGTTTACAGTTTCCGACAAGCGGGTGTTGAGAGGTTTCTTTGAAGGCGGTGAAACCTTCCACACGGCAGAACACTTCACCACGTGGCTGACTCCCGTGCTTGTGTGGTCGGGAATCATATTTGCCATCTTCTTTTCATTCATCTGTGTAAACATCATTATCCGTAAGCAGTGGACCGAACAGGACAAATTAAGCTATCCCATCATTCGAATCCCGATTGCGCTGACGACGCCGCGGACAATGTCACACCCGCTTCTTTGGGTCGGCTTCTCAGTATCGGCGCTCATTGAAATTCTCAACGGACTTCACCACCTCTTTCCCATTATTCCGGGAATCCCGCTACACCACGCCCTTTTTTTTTCTGAAAAACCGTGGCATGCGCTTGGCTGGATGAAGTTTTCGTTTAGCCCGTTTGTAATCGGATTGACATTCTTCGCGCCACTAGATTTGGCGTTCTCTGTTTGGTTCTTTTACCTTTTCTTCAAAGCCCAGCAGGTTATCGCCCACATGCAATCGGCATCGCTCCCGTTCTTTACGCACGGTGTTTACGGAACCGATCAGGGGCTGGGAGCATGGACTACACTGGGTATTCTGTGTCTGTGGATAACAAGGCGACATCTCAACCGAGTCTGGAAAAAAATCCTTGGGCGCACGACCCTAGACGACTCAACAGAGCCACTAAGCTACAGATTTGCGGTGCTTGGATTGGTGCTTAGCATGGCTTTCCTAGTGATTCTGCTTCGCAAAGCGGGTTTATCGCTGTCTGTAATGCCATTCTATTTCGCGATTTACCTGTTGATGTCAATCGCCATTACGCGCGTTCGCGCCGCACTCGGTCCTCCCTTCCATGAAGTTGTCTTCACTCACCCCCAAGGATTTATGGTAAATGTAATGGGAACTCGTGCGCTCGGCGCGAGTAATCTAACGATTCTCTCTTTTCTATACCCCTTCAATAGAGACAACTCCTCACACCCAATGCCGAGCCAGTTAGAAGCCTTCAAGATTGCCGAGCGGACAGGAATAAACAACCGACACCTTTTATCGGGTATGGCGCTTGCCTTGATAATCAGTATCCTAGCTTCGTTCTGGGCATATTTCCAGATAATGTACGAGCACGGCGCTGCTGCGAAGGCGCAAGGCTACATCCTCGGAATCGGCCGCGAGACGTTCAGACAATTGACCTCATGGCTTCAGTATCCAAAGCAGTCTGACTATACCGCTACTTTGTTCATCGGATTGGGGGCAGCATTTTCGGTGTTCTTGATGGCCATGCAGCGACGATTTATCTGGTGGCCCTTTCATCCCGGCGGATATGCTCTGGGTGCGTCGTGGGGCATGGTGCATGTATGGGCATCAGTCTTGGTCGGCTGGGCTATCAAGGGGATTATCCTCAAATATGGCGGATTAAGGGCATATCGAAATGGCGCTCCTTTCTTTCTCGGATTAATTCTAGGCGACCATATCATCAGTTGTACGTGGTCAATCATCGGTGCGGTGTTCCGAGTTCCGACATACACATGAACTGCGCCGAGAGATCCTAGAGGGAGATTGTCTTTGAGGTCGTCAGTCTGTTCCATCTCGAATCTTGAATCTCCCACAGGCTGCAAGAGTTTCGTCTGTGAGAGGTTTTGCATATAGGTAGATTAGTATTCTGTGCTTCTAGACAACAAAGAACGTTAGGTAGGAGATATTATGTCAAACCGCAAGAAGTGTCGTCGAAAAGCCGTAGCGGGTTAGAAGATTAATCTCTGAATCGTGACGGTCTGGAATTAGAATTGTGGCACACATTAGATGCTCCTACCCCTTTTCGGGATGCTCCGCGTCCCCGCAGACCAACTGCTTGTTGAACCAACCATTGTCATTGATGGATATTCTATTGGTTTGCTAACATGACCTCGCCATATCAGCCCCTGCTAAAGAACTCGCCAGTGATTCCAACCCGCGCGTTAATCAGCGGCCTTCTCCTTTCTCATCGGTACCTTGACAAATTCATCCTGGTTTGCCACCCCGGAAAATGAGTATGCAGAACTTTTTCATCGGAATATCCCTTCTTGGTTCGCTGCGGCTGACAAAAAGATCCTCAGTGGATTCTTTGATGAAGAGTCCAGCCTTTACACCTTAACACATCTCAAGGCTTGGCGCACGCCTGTACTGCTTTGGTCGAGTGTTATCTTTGCGATGTATTTTGTATTCCTCTGGTTCAGCATTATTATACGGAAGCAGTGGACGGCACATGAAAAACGAAGTTTCCCAATAATTCAAGTCCCTATTCAACTCGCCGCACCGCGTGCAATGGCTAGCCGCCTGTTGTGGATGGGTTTTTCTCTTTCGCCATTCGTTGAAATTCTCAACGGTCTCCACTATCTGTACCCATCCATTCCCGGCGTCCCGCTTGAAACCTCCTTCGGGTTCTCGCAGAAGCCGTGGGATGCACTTGGCGGGATAAAGGTTGCATTTTATCCACTTGTGATTGGATTGACCTAATTTGTGCCGTTAGATTTCTCCTTTTCTATCTAGTTCTTCTACCTTTTCATCAAAGCGCAGCAGGTTTTGGCACACACAGGATCTCAGGCACTCTCAGCATTTCCCTATAAAAACGCGCAGGGGATGGGGACATAGATTACAATGGGGATAATATCAATGTGGATAAGCCGACGACATCTTAGCCAAGCTTCGAGAAAGTTCACGGGAAAGCCGTCAACTCTCACCGACACAGAGGAGCCTTCCCGGTACCGGGTCGCTTTCATTGCATTGGTTCTTGTGACGGCTTTTCTGGTCATTGTACTCCACCGAGCAGGAGTGCCGCTATCTCTCATCTCTTTTTATTTCCTAGTTTACCTGCTCCTGTCGATTGCCATCACACGTGTCCGTGCGGCGCTGGGACCTCCCTACCATGAGATCATCCTGACTCTTCCGCAAGGATTTATGGTTGATGTCTTGGGTACACGTCGAATTGGGCCAAGAGTTCTAACTGTGCTTGCATTTATGTACCCCTTTAATCGAGACAGTTCTGCACATCCAATGCCGAGCCAACTAGAGAGTTTCAAGATTGCCGAGCGCACCGGAACCAACAGTCATTATATCATGTGGGGGATCGTGCTCGCCCTCGCAGTGAGCGTCATTACGTCATTCTAGTGTTTCTTGCATGCTATGTATGAACACGGTGCTCAAGCACGAGCTAGAGGCTACGTCCTCGGCATCGGTCGCGAGAATTTTGGACAATTGACCTCATGATTGCAAGTTCCCCTTGAGCCAAACTACTACGCAGTGTCTTTCGCAGGCGCGGGAGCGCTATTTACAATCTTTCTAATGGGAATACAGAGACGTTTTATTTGGTGGCATTTCCATCCGGGTGGATATGCAATGGGCACATCGTGGGGTGTGTTTCATGTGTGGACGGCAGTTTTAGTCGGCTGGACGATTAAAGCAATTATTCTTAAACTTGGAGGTTTGAACGCATATAGAGCTACCATTCCTTTCTTCGTCGGAATTGTCCTCGGTAACCAAGTCATCGGATGCCTATGGTCAATACTCGGTGGCTTGCTTGGAATACCAACCTACAGCGTGTGGTATTGATATTTGCATAGACTAGCCGACAGGTCAGGGGAAACGCATCTAAATTTTGGACTTGACATGAGAGGAAATTGGGCTAAGCTTATGCAAAATCTTCTAAGGAGGAACACATGTCTAATCCCAATCCCCCGATTTCCTCAATTGAAGCCCATTTTGGCTCATTGCCAGACCCCAGACGAGTCGATTGTCGCACGCCGCATAAATTGCTTGATATTATTGTCATTACTGTCTGCGCGGTTGTTTGCGGCGCTGATAGTTGGGTGGCAGTTGAAGCATTCGGAGGCGCCAAGTATAAGTGGCTAGCTGAATTCTTGGAATTACCAAAAGGCATTCCATCGCATGATACATTCAGGCGTGTGTTTGGTGCGATAGATGCTACGAAATTCGAGGAGTGTTTCATCAACTGGATTCGTAGCGCCATTGAAGTCACCCAAGGCCAAGTGATTGCAGTTGATGGAAAGCAACTACGTCGTTCTTATGATACTCATAACAACAGAGCAGCCATTCACCTGGTTAGCGCTTGGGCGTGTCATCAAGGCGTGGCGCTAGGGCAAATTAAAGTTGCCGACAAGTCCAATGAGATACCTGCCATTCCCGAGTTGCTTGAGGTTTTGGAGGTGTCAGGGTGCATTGTTACTATTGATGCGATGGGCTGTCAAACCGACATTGCTCAAACCGTTGTGAATTCAGATGCCGATTACGTTTTCGCGCTTAAAGCCAATCAAGGACAGTTGTATGAAGATGTTCGACTTCTGTTTGATGGCGTCTCAACTGGCGAGTTAAGAGATGTTGAAGTCGATTTGACTCAAACTGTTAATGGTGACCATGGCCGAATAGAAACCCGAAGTGCTTGGGCAATTGCTGACCATGTCGTGATTTCCTCTCTCAGAGGATCAAGCGAGCGGATAGCGAGTGCGATAGAGATCCCTGAAAACTTCGTCAATCTCAACTCAGTCGTCAAAGTCACCGCTCAGCGTGAAATCGGCCAAACGGTGACCTGCGAGACGCGTTACTACATTTCTTCGCTTCCCGGCGATGCGGCAAAGTTGCTTGAAGCCACCAGGCATCACTGGCGGATTGAAAACTCATGTCATTGGGTATTGGATGTTGCTTTCCGTGAGGACGCCTCTCGAATTCGTAAAGATAACAGCGGTGAGAACTTTGCCATTGTTCGACGTATTGCTCTCAATCTACTCAAGTCTGAAACGTCAACTAAACTTGGTGTCGCCAATAAACGACTCAAAGCCGCATGGGACAACAATTACTTGACTACTATTCTCTCAACTCTATTCTGAAAATTCAGATGCGTTTCCCCTGGCCGACAGGGGCATTTATGTTTTCAGACCGTTACAATCATGCTATAATGTCTTTTAGCCCGGTGGTGGAAATGGAGCACGCCACACGCCATTCTTTAATTGTAGACGACCTGTCATAATCACTGAACGCTGTTTTGTAAGCCAACCGTTTAGTAACTGTAATCTTGACGTTCGTCATTACAACTCAAAGACTAGCAGGAGGATTCGCGATGAGAGCAGGAGCAAGCAAGAGAGACATCACGGTTCCTGAGCTTCTTGGGAACCCGATCGTGCACGACCCACTCTTCGCGAGGGTGCTCGTGCTAGATGATGGCGCCAATTCCGTGGCTATCATATGCTTGGATATGGTTTGGCCATCGTTCCCCGAAATTCGCGAGAAGATTCAACAGCAACTTGGAATCCCGCTTACGCTGGTAAACTGCAACCACACGCATTCGGACGCGAGGGGTGGGCACAACGACAGGTGGAGAGAAACCGTTGGAGAGTTTATTTACGACTTGGTGGAAGAAGCGTATGCCAACAGGGTCGCTGTAACACTGCATGCCGGTCGTGCATCGGTCCAACTAGGAGATAACCGGTACGGTAGAGATTTCACCCAGGAGGTAGTGCCGTGGGTCAACGTGCTCGCAGCTCGCACTGAAGATGACAAGCCGTTGGCAATCCTAATCGAACATGCAGCCCACCCCGTAGTGACGCTCGAATGTGGTGCCCTTAGCGCCGACTATCCTAGCTATGCGCTAGCTCGCATAAATGAAGAGTTGGGAAATTTGGTTGTCCCGATGTTTGCTCAAGGCTGCGGCGGCACTGTCAATGCCGAGCCGGTGGGATTTACCGTCGAGAGCGGATGGCACGAGAATGCTGAGAGGGCAGGTAGGCAGCTCGGCGAAGCGGTGCTTGCCGCGATTCATGATAGCGTCGAGATAAAGGCGGATACCCTTAAAATTCGGTCCAAGACTGTCACGCTCCCGCTGCGGGTTCCTTCAATGAAGCAGTGGGAAAAGCAGGAGAGACATCTAAGGAACGAACACCCAGACGATGAAGTCGGAATGAACGCTCTGCAATCGGTCAAGGGCATCATTGAAGGAGGCGAACATCCGGGTTTGACATACCGAATTAATGCCGTTATGCTGGGATCGGAATGGCTGCTCGTGACCATGGCAGGAGATGTTTTCGGCGAGTATGAACTATTCGTTAACGCATATGCTCCCTTCGATCACGATATGACCTTTGGATACACAAATTCGAGGGAGGGAGAAGACGACCACGAACATTACATCCTCACCGACAAGGCGATCGCTCTATCCATCAGGAAACCCCACCGCGCTCAGACAAGCTGTCGTGACGCACTTCGCAATATAAAGGCGTCTACACACGAGAACGTGCGTCTCCCCTATGCAGTTGGGATTGAAACCATGATCCATGAAGCCATTGAATCGCTCTGGACTGAGTGAACTACTGGGAAAACTCTAGGGCGTCAAATACGCCTTTCGGCATTGAGTAACGAATAGTCCACCCGAGGCAGGCGTGGCTTCATTTCAGATTGGCAATGAAAGCAAGAACTAAAAGAGAATGCGCCCGTCTTTGCGGAGTTAAGGGTAGACTACCTGTAGTGGCAGCTCTGGTTCTATTTATCAGCATAACGGCCACGTGGCCAATAGGAGGATTGGCAATGAGAGCAGGAGCAAGCAAGAGAGATATCACGGTTCCTGAACTCCTCGGGAACCAGGAGGTGCACGATCCGCTCTATGCAAGAGCGCTTGTGTTAGATGACGGCGACAATGCTGTGTGCATTATCTGTTTGGACATGATAAGTCCATGGTTTCCCGAGGTGCGTGAAAAGATTGGGAGACAGCTCGGAATTAAATGTACGCTGGTGAATAATCAACACACACATTCGAACGGGCGAGGCATGGGACACACCGATGCGTGGAGACAAACTGTTGGCGAGTTAATCTACGAGATGGTAGAAGAAGCTTATGCAAACTTGGAAACCGCTTCACTCCATGTAGGCCGAGCGCGTGTACAGATTGGGCATAATCGATACGGTGATGCCTTTACCCAAGAGATAGTGCCTTGGGTGAACGTGTTGGAAGCGCGCGCCGCAGACGACCGAAAGATCGCAATCCTCTTTGAGACCGCAGCTCACCCGGTTATAGCAATGACACACCCCGGAATCAGCGCGGACTTTCCCGGATATGCGGTCAATCGAATAAACGAGGAGTTTGGTGACGAAGTTGTGCCGATGTTCGCTCAGGGATGCGGCGGCAATATCAATGGCGATCATGTGGCTGGAGGCCATGAAAACGCTAGAAAAACTGGGAGAAAACTTGGTGACGCTGTTCTTACGGCTCTACGTGAAACGGTGCGAATAGAGGCAAGCAAATTTGACTTGCGTTCCAAAACCATTATGCTTCCTTTGCAGTTGCCATCAATGGAGAGATGGCAAGAGTCTATGCGTCGTATAAAGGTTGGAGGCGAAGTACCACCCAGAGAGGGTTGGCCCAACAACGAATCGACGATGAAGACTATGCAAACTCTTAAGGGTATGATGGAAAGAGGAGAACAGCCAAAGTTTCCAATGGAAATCAATGTTGTCATGCTCGGCTCGGAATGGTGTCTCGTAGCAATGGCGGGAGAACTTTTCACCGAGTATGAGTTATGGATAAACGCATTGGCACCCGTCGACCACACGATGGTCTTCGCATTTACGAATGCGGTCGTAGGCGCCACTGATGACGAGTATATCGGGTACATTCCGACAGACAGAGCGCTGGCATTGGGCATCAAATCACCCATTGTAGCGGAGACCGCCTGTATGGAGGCGGGCTCTTTTCCCGGTTTTTTCCATGGCGTGAGAGTTGACGGTGCTTATACTTGCTATGCGGTTGGCATTGAGAGCCAAATCAAAGAGACCATTACCTCTCTCTGGACTAGATGAACATTTGGGACACTGGTATATGTGCGAACGATGCGTTGCTCATTAGATTGCGGAACGTGAATGGATGAGGTTGTTTCAAAGTAGAACTAAGCGCAATCTTGTCTGAATAGTTTGAATAAAATGCAGAGCAGATCGAATCTGCGGAGGCGAGGTTGAATCACACGTGCAAAGTATGGCAACCACACTGCCGCAGGTCCCACCAACATTACGTCCGGCAACATAAGTGAGTAAGCGAGCTAATTAAGGAGGGAATGAGAAAATGACTATAAGATTCCGTTTGTTTGGAACGCTCATCATATTTACCGCTATCACGTTCGTTAATTCGACCTATTCCGACATAGATCCTGAAACGCTA
Organism: Candidatus Poribacteria bacterium; assembly: GCA_965197465.1. Classification (GTDB taxonomy): domain Bacteria; phylum Poribacteria; class WGA-4E; order WGA-4E; family JAJDTR01; genus JAJDTR01. The sequence continues at coordinate 1,114,498 of OZ240209.1, forward strand.
GTGGGCATGTGGCTGTTTGACGACAAGCGCGACCCGGGGAAAGATTCATCGGGATACGAAAACCACGGTGTACTGAAAAATGGCGCTAAATGGACGAATGATGGACACTTTGGGGGAGCAATGTCATTCGATGGCGTAGACGATTATGTTGATTGTGGTCGAGCCGAAAGTTGCGCCGGGCTGGACAATTTTACAGTCGTGGTCTGGTATCTCCAAGCGTTGGATTTTGACTCCGCCGGCCCTCTCGTCTGTAGAGGCACCGGCAACGGCGAGTGGAACTTCCACGCGGGTATAACAGGCCCTGGAAGGCTATTTAATGAGATAAACATCAACGGCAAGTTTATGGGAGGTGCATCGGGGGTAACTGGAGCCAAAGCAGGAACCTGGAACCACGGAGCTTTTTCTTATGATGGAAAACGCAGAAAAATGTTCATGAACGGCAAACTGGATTGGAAGGGCGGAGATGAACCGGGCAAGATACGAGCAGCTAATGAGCATGTGCTCATTGGTGGTTGGTCGATTCATGCCCTTGAGCAGTGGTACAACGGCAGAATCGATGAAGTTGCCATTTTTAACGTTTCCCTCGAAGAGGATGATATTCAAACCATCATGGAGAAGGGCCTCAACGAAGCCCTTGGACGACTTTCCGTATCCTCAATGGGGAGATTGACCACGACATGGGGACAAATCAAGACACAATAACCACATCGTATTTGCTAATACCATTTCTCTAAAGTGACAGTGTATCAATGGCGTGAATTTCGGGGAAAAGCTATCGCCCTATGATCTCTATCGCACTCGCTATGCGCTCAGTTGATCGCTCCTACACAAGTGTTGGATTCACTCGAATTCCCCATGCTTTCGGGCAGAATGAAACATCGGAAGTCTTCTCTCTGTGCGCGATTTCTTTTGGACTTCCGTTCAACCCAACCTACGAGCTCAAATGGCCGCAGATGGCTTTCCCTTCTATTATTCAATCAGGCTCCAAGTAATCACGATCAGGAAACTGTGATGAGGTACGAGTTGGGCGCATTGTCACTCTTTTGTTTAATAATTACTAGCTATGGATTTCAAAGTGCTTTCACAAGTGACAGGAGGGAGATGATGACGTCTTTTCAGGGTTTAATTCACTATAGCGATCAGTATGACATTGGAACGAATGTGGCGATTTTGTACTTCGAAGACAATGATACAGATATCATAAAAAGCATCAAGTCTTGGGCAGATCGAGGGTATGAACCGTGGGTCATGTTTAACAGCAGCCAAGACTACACGGGCGCCTACGTCAAGGGTGACTATGATGGAAAAGAACATTTTGACGAGGTGCAATTATCCGCAGACGAAACCTACAAGACCGTCTTCTCGGAGGGAGCCTATATGGTTCCCAACCCCAACTGGCTGCAATACCATAAGGATTTCGTGAGGAGAGCTATTGAGGCCGGAGCCAAGGCCGTTGTACCTGAAGAGCCGGAATTCTTCTCAACGGCAGGGCACAGCTCGGTTTTCAAAGAAGCCTGGAAACAGGAATATGGAGAAGACTGGATTGACCCGACAACCAACGACACAACACGCTGGATGTCGAGGCGACTCATGGCAAAGCTTTACGAAAGGCATCTTGATGCCGTCCTAACTTATGCAAAAAGCCTTGATTCGTCTGTCAAATGTATCATAGCCGCCCACAGTCCGATTGACTACGCCGTGAACCCAATGGTATATCCCCACGCGAAAACTTCCAAACTCAAGGCACTAGACGGCTATATCGCCCAAGCTTGGTCCGATACTGCTCGTACCTCCTTTGTTGATCCGACGAAGGACGGGGCCGAAGTCGAAAACGCCTTCCTTAAAGGCTTTCTGGAATACAACTATTTTTGGAACTTGATGCGGGACACGGGAAAAGAACTCATTTACCTTCAGGACCCAAAGAGCGATTCTCCAGGATTCTCGTGGCATCGATACCGAAGATGGTACGAAGAAACAGTTATAGCTTCTAGCATTTTTAGCGCAACTGATTACGAGGTCATGCCGTGGCCCGATAGGTTTTTTGTACCAGACGCACCGGCTAAACAAAAAACGGCGTGTCTGACGGTGGTGCGCGCCATGCAGGACTTGCCTAATTATGCCAGTGATTACTCGACGCATCTTGCAACGCTGATTTCGGACACAATGTTATGGACAAGCCCCGAACTTCATGAAGCCATTGTCGGCCTCGTAGGGATGAGTGTAACCCCTCTTAGGGATGGCGTACCCATTGATGTTATCCCCATAGAAAGAGCAAGCGATGTCGGTTTTCTGGATGGGTACAAGGTTCTTTTTATGAGTTACGATTCTTGGCTGCCTGAATCCAAATCACATCAAGACGCGATAGCAAATTGGGTAAAGAAGGGAGGAATGTTAGCGTTTCTCGGCGGAAGCCGATACACCGATATTGAGGGCTCTTGGTGGAAAAAGATGAATCTCGCCGAGCCTCAAGACGCACTCTTCAAGGATTTGGGAGTCGAACTCGCAAGCACCCAAGTCAAGATACAGGGCAATACGCTCGCTAGCCTGGATGATTCCCACCCGCTAGTAAAGCAACTCGGAAATATCGACCTGATACCGAGGTGTGAATACTTTTACTCGTACAACTCTCCTTCAGCCCACTGGATGTACGGGGCTGATGGCAAGAACCTGCCCGTGATGTTTGAGCAGAAAGCCGGGGCGGGATTATTTCTCTTTATCGGGGTTCCTCCGCACTTTCTAATCAGGTCGACAGTCGGCGCAGACATCATTCGGGCAATCTCAAGATATCTCAGTGCTAAAGCGGGTAGTTCCTACGCAATTAAGAACCAACTGTCCGTCCGGCGCGGTCCGTATCATATTGTATACGCCACGCGGGACGAGGTATCCCTGAAGGGAAATTTCATTGATCTGCTTGACCCCAAACTTCCGCTTATTCAAAAGAAGAACCTAAACGCTGACCAGTACGCCTTCCTATACGAAATCAACCCACTGCCGAATCAGATTCAGATTCTGTATTCCTCGTCCATAATCGATAAGGACCTGCACGTAGCAGACAAGTCAAGGTTCCAAGTAAGCGGCCCATTCAAGACGGTCGGTGTTGTCACAATCTACAGTCCCAACCTCGACCCAAGAGCTGTTTCTGCAAAAGACGGTGTAACCGGAAGAGATTTACTAATAGACTGGATGTGGAACGAGAACGGACGCGCCCTCACTATAGAATATAACCATGCGCCCAACCGTCATAAGGTGGATGTTCTCGTAGAATGGTGAGTCGAAAACTTTACTAGTAGGACACTTGTACGAGACTAGATGCAATGAAAGGAGGCCACTATGCGTGCAGGAGCAGTGCAGGTTGATATTACTCCGAAACCGGGGATCCACGAGACACTTGAAAAAAACGGTAACAGGGTCATGCGGTGGCGTGTGGCTCTTGACCCCTTGTATGCCAAGGCGCTAGTGCTTGAACAGGACGGGAGAAAACTGTGCATCGTTCAGGTAGATCTCAACGCTGTTGACAACCGCTGTACTTCGGAGATTCGGCATGCAGCCGCCGAAAAGTGCGGTTTTGACGAGGCAGCGGTGTTGGTGCATGCCACCCAAACACACTCGGGCCCACAACTTGGGTATCGGAAAGATCGGAGCGTATATCATCGTGAACCCGCCGACTTCTGGAACGAATTCGCTGCCGGCGACGATTGTTACCGCGAGTTCGCCGTAGAACGGATTTTGCATGCAATCTGTGAAGCTTACCAGCATCTTGTTACCGCCTCCGTCGGCGTAGGGAGCACTGTCGAAGGAAGGTGTGCCTTCAACCGGCGGATGGTAACGCGCAGCGGTGGCATACGCATGCCGCTATTTATGGATAGGGAAGAATCACGCTACCTTGAGGGGCCGATCGATCCCGAACTCGGCGTTGTCAGCATTCTGGGGGAATCCCTCCGACCAATAGCCATGCTGTTGAATTACACCTGCCATCCGGTGAATCTCCATCCGACTAGGTTTGAGACCACTGTTTCCGCCGATTGGCCCGGCGCTCTTGCGAACGAGATGCAGATACAGTTCGGTGATGCGATCGTGCCGTTGGTGCTGAACGGACCGTGCGGAAACATCAATCCATGGGATCCTTGGGATCCACACTATGTCAGAGACCACGTCCGCGATGGGCGCCTACTTGCCGATACGGCTACCCGAGTTGTCGAATCTCTAGATTACAATCACAACGTTCCCCTTGACTGGTGCGTAGAGAACATCGGCTTACCGTGGCGCCGACTCAATCCGCGCGACGTTCAGAAGGCGAAGCAATATCTCTCGGAATATCCACAGGCGTACTGGTCCGATGAAAGCCACAAATCAATCGCCTACGACTGGACATACGCGGCAACGCTCGTGGATTTTGATGAGCGCCGGCAGGAGCAGCCAAATTACGATTACGAGATTCAAGTATTGCGGATTGGCGATATTGCCATTGTGTCGTTGCCCGGCGAGCCTTTCGTTGAGATTGGTCTCAGGATTAAGTTGGACTCGCCGCTGGAACGCACCTTCGTGCTGAGTTGCCCCCGCTGGTGGGAATGCGCATATCTGCCGACCCTTAAAGCGTTCGAGCGAGGTGGTTACGAAACCGGTGACTGGTTAGCCCGCTTTATTCCTAAAGCGCTCGATATGATAGGTGACGCCGCGCTTGAGGTTTTACGGAAATTGTGTACGAAATAGGAAAATGTTCAACTAGCCTATCATCGCGGGAAAACCGCTTTCACTCATAGATTCCGCTCGACTTGGGTTGCCAAATTCAAGCCTTGACCAATGAGAGTGTCAACCCGTGGAGCAGTAAAGAGGTCCAACATGAACATAGAAGTAACTGGGCAGAGTCTAACTCATCTTGATGCCGCTGGAAAACCGAACGCATATACCGTTCTGATACTGCTGATTAGCGTCACTCTTCTATTGCCACCAGACGGTTTGCCGATGAGAGCCGGCGTGGCAAAGAGAGATGTGTCCTTTCCCGAACTTCTAGGTGGTGTTAAGGTCCATGACCCTCTCTTTGCGAGGGTGCTGATACTGGACGATGGTGACGACAAAGTGGCAATTATATGCTTGGATATGGTGGAGCCTTGGTTTCCGGAGGTACGGGAGAAAATTCAACAGGGGCTTGGTATCACGCTTACGCTAGTAAACTGTTCACACACGCATTCCGGCTGGAGGACTCTCCACAACGATAAGTGGCAGGAAGCCGTTGGAAAGTTAATCTACGAGGCGGTGGAGGAGGCGTATGCCGACATGGTGCCCGTGTCACTCCATGCCGGACGTGCATCGGTGCGAGTGGCGTACAATCGATACGGTGACGCTTTCTCTCAAGAGGAATTACCTTGGGTAAACGTGTTAGAAGCACGCACCGAAGACGGCAACACACGTGCCGTGCTGTTCGAGTATGCAGCACACCCGGTGATGACCATTGAGGGTCGCGCACTGAGCGCCGATTTTCCTGGATATGCGATAGCACGGATACACGAGATGCTGGGTGATGAGGTTATTCCCATCTTTGCTCAAGGTTGCGGTGGAAACACGAATGGCTACCCGGTTGGGTTTCCTCTTCGCGGCCCCTATGAAAACGCAGCCAATACCGGCAGAAAACTGGGCGACGCTGTGTTGGGAGCAATGCGCAACGCCATTGAAATTCAGACGGATGAGCTGATGATACGATCCAAGACCATCATGCTTCCCCTTCGAGTGCCTTCCACAAGAGAATGGGAAGAGGAGGTTTCGCGCCTCAAACGAGAATCTCCAGGCGATGAAAACGCCATAAAATCTCTGCAAGTTTTGAAGGGAATAATCGAACGCGAGGAACAGCCCGGGTTGCAGTACCAAATTAACGCTCTAATGCTCGGTTCGGAATGGTGCCTGCTGGCGATGCAGGGAGAAGTTTTCACCGAGTATGAACTTTGGGTGAACGCTTTTGCGCCGTTTGAGCACAATATGGTCTTCGCTTTCACAAACGACTCCACATATGCAAAGCCCACAAATTCGTATGCTTCCTATATCCTCACGGACAAAGCACTAGCCCTATCGATCAAAAAACCGCTTGAAGCGGAGGCGAGTTGCGGCGAAGCCCTGCTTATACACCATGCATCCACACACGAGAACGTGCATCTTCCCTATGCTGTTGGTATTGAGGTCGCAATCAAAGAGGCAATTACCTCCCTTTGGACTGAATAAGATATGAATCCTTGGCGTTCGATGAATTCATTGAGACCGTACCTAGACGTATTCATTGGGGATTCAAACACGATTCTCCTCGCATAATATCGCGTCATACTCGCATTTTGATTGTGACTAACCCTTCCTACTTAATAGCTCCGATTTCCCATATCCTAGACGATTAAATGTTGTTTTGAGAATCTGTCACTCACGAGATAAAAGTATTTTCGCCTACCACAGGAATTCCCATGGAGAAGTACGCGGACGCAGGGACTGCCGGCACCTCAATTGGACGCGCGTTGATTCTTGGATCCGTCTTGATAGCCATTAGCGCGTACTGGGTAGTGGGTGTTGAAAACAGGATAATCTGGGAGATTACGGATTTCTCCATCTTCCCCACCGTTATATTCGTTCTGTTTCTGTTGGCGTTGCTGAACTTGATTCTCGTCCGCTATTTGAAGAGATTCTCCCTCAAGCCCTCCGAGCTGACAATCATCTACATCATGCTCTGCATAGCAACCTCCCTATTTGGACATGATATGATGCGTCAGTTGATTCCTATGATGACGAATCCATTCTGGTTTGCTACGCCGGAGAATGAATGGGAGGAGCTTTTCTTTCGGTACATACCCAGATGGCTTACGGTGGACAATCGACATGCCCTCAATGAATACTATAAGGGCCAGGAAAATTTCTTCACCGGACAGAACGTGCGAGCATGGATGCTACCGATACTTGCGTGGACCGGCTTTCTCGTCGTGTTTCTCTTTGACATCCTTTGCATAAACATAATCGTAAGGAAGCAGTGGACAGAGCATGAGAGACTGAGTTTCCCAATCATTCGACTTCCGCTCGAACTCATCAGCAACCCTAAAATCTTCTCAAAGAAGTTGATGTGGATCGGCTTCGGCGTGGCGCTGGCTATAGAACTCCTCGCCGGGCTTGACTACCTATATCCGATAGTGCCTTCACCTAGGATCAAGATGAATGTTCGCCAATACTTTGTAAGCAAACCGTGGAATGCCGTGGGTGATTTTCACTTTAACATTTACGCTTTTGTCATGGGACTTGCCTACTTCACTCCCCTCTCTCTGTCCTTTTCCCTCTGGTTCTTCCATCTCTTCTGGAAACTTCTGCCGGTGCTCTACAGCGCTTTAGGTTGGCGGACAGGAGAAGGTGGACAAGTTCCCCAGCGATTTGGAGCGTGGATCGGCATCGGCGTCCTTGCTCTCTTCACTAGCAGAAACCACATAAAAGATACGATTGTGAAGTTTGGGAAAGGTGAGAATGAGAATCGCCTGTACAGATTGGCGTACATTGGCTTGGCACTGTCAATTGTGCTTATAATAGTTTTCTGGTACTTGGCGGGCAGTTCTCCGGGAGTGGTTGCGCTCTATTTTGCTCTATACACAACCCTATGTATTGCCGTCACACGAATGAGGGCAGAACTGGGGCCGCCGACACACGAACTGCATGGCGCCTCGCCCGACGGAATGATGGTGACGGTCGTGGGATCGAAGGCTATCGGCGCTGCCAACTTGACCAACTTTACACTCATGGAATGGATGCCGTACGCCTATAGATGCCATCCTATGCCCCATCAGTTGGAGGGTTTCAAGATGTCGGAAAGACTGCGGATGAAGGACTCTGCGGTAGTGGTCGCCATTCTTCTCGCAGCACTGGTAGGATCAATAGCTTCCTTCGCGGCTCACCTTGGATTCTACTACAAATATCCCAACTACGCCATCTGGGGAGTGCACCCCTTCAATCGACTGGGAAGTTGGCTGTCTAATCCGGTCAACGGCAATTTGGCATCCATGAAGCAGATGGGATTCGGCTTTGTTTTCACCATATTTCTAATGGTCATGAGCCGAAGATATCTCTGGTGGCAGTTTCATCCCGTCGGTTATGCGGTTGGCGTCGGATGGGCAATTGGTCATATGTGGTTCTCCGTCTTTGTGAGTTGGTTCGTTAAGATGATAATCATGTCATATGGTGGACGCAGCGCCTACAGGGCTGCGATTCCCGTATTCTTGGGGCTCATACTCGGTCAGTTCTTCATGGGGAGCCTGTGGAGTGTCGTAGGATTAATCCTTAATAAGAACATGTACACACTATTTCCGTAATGGATAGGGCTCGACAACTTACGCAGTTCGATTTGTAGGAGCGGCCCTCGATCGCCAAATCACCGATTTCTCTTCTTCTCTTCCCATCACCATGCGCGTAAATTCACAGTCGCATCTCGCCAAATCGACTCTGACCGCAAAAACCTGCAAGCTACTCTTCATAGGGCTTGTTATGCTTCCTCTCAACAATCTATGGGTCGTTGACACGGGAATAACAGGGCACGGCACGAACTTTACCCGTGTGTCCCTGTTCATGAACGCAATCTTCGTTATCTTCGCATTGAGCCTGATAAATCCGCTGCTCAAGCGATATGTTGCCAAATTTGCGCTGGGTACCAGCGACATGGTGCTAATCTATGCTATGCTGTGCGTCTCCTCTGCAATTGCGGGGCACGACATTATCCAGCGCATGTTCCCGCTCATCGGATACGCCTTTCACTTCGCCACACCCGAAAACGATTGGCAGGCTCTATTTCATCGACATATCCCCCGTTGGCTAGTTGTGTCAGACAAATCTGTTTTGGTTGGGTACTACAAAGATCGTGAACCGATTTACGATAACACCTTTTACATCGCCGAGTACGTCAGAACGTGGATTGGACCTTGCGTAGCGTGGTCTACCGTCATTATTGCGATGCTGGCATGTATGCTGTGTATTAACCTCGTTGTTCGAAAGCAGTGGACAGAGCGTGAACGTCTCGCCTATCCACTCGCCCACATACCACTGCAAATTATCAACAATGGGCCCAAGTTCTTTGCAACACGCTTGATATGGATTGGATTTTCCGTCGCCGTTGTATTCAATCTAATTAACGGGATTCATTTCCTCTTTCCGGCAGTACCGGGCATCTTCTACGGGGGCTTTGACCTTGGGAGATATTTTACAGTGAAGCCGTGGAACGCCCTTGGTCAACTCCCGATTCGTGTCCATCCATTTGCGATCGGTTTGGCATTTTTCATGCCGCTAGATCTCGCCTTCTCCTGCTGGTTTTTCTACTGGTTCTGGCGGATTGAACAGGTAGCCGGAGTCGCCCTCTTCAGTAGCGGCATGCTCGGCGGACTTGCGGGATATGGTGACAGCATCGCAGGGTTCCCGTATGCATGGGCGCAGTCTGTCGGTGCGTGTGGAGCGATTCTGTTAATGACGCTGTGGGTTCTCCGATTTACCGGAAAGGAAGTGTTATACAGCATCTTCCGAAAACCTCGGATTGCTAGGCATTTAGGTTTGACTCGTAAAGCGGCTGAGGACATCGCTTCCGAAACCTCGGAAACTCGCGCGGAGATGCGACAATATCGTAGGGCAATCTTGGGGATTATCGCCAGCGTGAGCTATCTTGTTGGGTTTTGCTACATGGCGGGCATGTCTGTCTGGGTTTCCACAGCATTCTTCGCCATCCTCTTCGCCATTTCAACCGTAGTGACGCGCATCCGTGCCGAAGCGGGGTATCCGATGCACGATTTCGTGTTCCGACCAGACGAGATTATGGTGACAGGACTCGGCACACGTGCTATCGGCCCAAGAAATCTGACACTTTTTTCCTACCTCCACTTTCTTGTTTACGCCCAACGGAGCAATCCGCAGCCGCAGCAACTTGAGGCATTCAGGCTTGCTGATCGGATGAATCTGGGAATGGATAAAATGTTGATTGCCGGTCTCCTGATTGCCGCCGTGGCAGGATCAATTACTGCTTGCTGGGCTTACCTGCACACCGCCTATCGCTACCCTGTGTTGACTTTCCACCCGAGTCAACCTGTCTACACGCGCTTACAAAACTGGTTGATTTATCCGAAGGAGATAGATCTCAATTCATTAGTCTTCATGGGCGTCGGGTTTGGTGTTGGGTTATGGTTCATGATTATGCGGCGATTATTCATTTGGTGGCCCCTCCATCCAGCAGGATACGTAATCGGCGGTACATGGTCGCTCAACCTCTTGTGGTTCTCAATTTTCGTAAGCTGGGCGGTAAAGTCAATCGTACTTCGATTCGGCGGACGTAAGCAGCATCAACAGACCAGGGCATTTTTTATCGGTCTTGTCCTCGGTGAGTTTGTTACCGCCAGTTTTTGGGGCGTTGTCGGGACGATAATGGGGCAAAGAACCTACGGATTCATCTGACTCGGTAGTCCCAGCGCAGAACTCAAAGGCTCATGCGGAACTTGCCTAATTGAGGTGTGATGTCATCTACAATCACACGAGATTTCTATTTCGGTTTCCTTTTGACTGTGCTAAACTGATGGAAGTTCTACGTCTGGTAGGCGTTTCAAAATTGTCAATACTAAAGATTTGGCAACTACAGCAGTTCGCAGGTGAACCATTCATAGCATAGATAAAGGCTTAACACGAAACACGGAGATAAACGTTACGCATCACGCATAATGTCCTCATTTCACTACTGGCATATCAGAAAACAGCTTTGCGTTTGGTGCTTCAGACTGATTCTAATCGGTCTTTTGGGGTTATCTTGTTCAGGCGTCACGCAAGGGCAGTCTGAAATCAATCTCATTAAAACCCTAGAAGAGGTACAGCAAGCTGTTGATGAGAATCCTACATCAACAGCCGCACACCTGAATCTTGGCTTTGCCTATTTGGAACTTGGTTCTATGCAGCAGGCCGAGGCTGAATTTGAGAGTGTGGTACGTCTCGATCCGCATTCCGCAGGCGGATACTACTGGTTAGGTGGGGTGTATTTCCTGCAAGCAAGATATGAAGATACCATTGATGTGTTCCAGCAAGCGCTTGAAAAGTTGCCCGGCTGGAGTGTAGCCTACCACTCTTTGGGGATGTCATATTTTGAACGGCACAACCATGATGCGGCGGAGATTGCCTTCAACAAAGCGCTGGAATTGATGCAGAAGTCGGAATCACCCCGATATGAGGTACCATTATCCTCATTCGGGACGGGAGGTTACGGATGGAGTATTAAGCTGTCTCCAGCCAATGCCCTCTACTTTCTAGGACTTATCGCATCACAACGTGGGAGCTTTAATAACGCCAAAACATATTGGCGTCAAGCCGTTGAGGTAGGTCCACCTCTTGCTGAGGTGTATTTCGAACTGGGAGTGGCATACAATAAGGATCGGCAATGGGAGAACTCGGTACGCGTCCTACGCGAGGCAATCCAGCTGCGGCCAGAAATGCCCGCCGCACACTATCAGTTGGCGCAAGCGTATTTCAAGTTAGGTAAAACCACCGAAGGAAATAGAGAACTAGAGGAATTTCAACGACTAAAAATGACCTATGACCAGTTAAATGCGCAGCATACCATGATTAGACAGGCTCCAGACGCAGCTATCACCCTCTTTAGACTGGCTAGAAGATATATGCAGCAAGGAAAGTATGTCGAAGCCAGTCGAGAGTTCCAGAAAGCGCTCTGGCATAATCCGAGTCTCGCGGAGGCATATAGTGGGTTAGGTCATGCTTATATCGGGCTGGGGCGCCTTGACGACGCCCTTGATGCGCAACACAAGGCAATTGAGCTAGAACCGAACATGGCAGAGGCTCACGTCGCCAAGGGATTAATCTTGCTTCAACGCGCTGAAAAATCCCGTACCAAAACCGACTATGAGCGTGCCCTTTCAGCCTGTCGCAAAGGAATCGAACTAAATCCCACACTGCAAGTTCCGACTGTTATCCGCGCTGAGATCGGCAGATCCTATCTCCGGGAAGGTAAACTCACTCAGGCGAGTCGTCAATTTGAAGAGATTCTTAAGGTCGATCTGAACTTTGGAGATGCACATTACTACTTGGGGACTATCCGCGTCAGGCAACGGGACTTCAGGAGAGCGGAGGAAGCATATCGTCGCGCCATCGATCTAGATCCCTCTTCAGCTAAAGCATACGAGCGGCTTGCACATCTGTACGGGGCCCGAGGAATTCATCACGATAAAGCAATACAACTTGCGGAAAAAGCGGTCAAGCTCCAGCCGGACGCCGCGGCGTGTTTCAACACACTCTCGTGGCTTCACTACCTAAACAAAGACTATGAGAAAGCCGAAGAAGCCGTTAAACATGCGTTGACGCTACAACCCGACAATCATCTCTATAGCGAAGGTCTGAAAGTTATTCAGCAAGCCAGACAAGCCAAGAGCGACGGTAAAAAGGACGGAAAGTGAGCGGTCAGACTCAAGCCTCTGTATTTATCGGACATCACTATGTGCACCTAGTATTCCATTCTTTATATTTCAGAGCGTGCGTCGTTGGCTTTATTATCCTCTCTTTATCAAGTGATTTCGTGGAGGCACAATCGCGATTTACAGATGTCACCACGAAAACGGGAATCCGTTTTCGCCATGAAGACGGTCGAAGCGGCGCGCACTATTTTCTCGAAACCCTCGGAGCCGGTGCCGCGTGGTTTGACTATGATGAAGACGGAGATATTGACATCTATTTTGTCAATGGAGCAGACCTTCCCGGCATGAAGTCAGAGGTTACTCCGACAAATGCGCTCTATCGCAATGATGGCGATGGTACCTTTACTGATGTGACTGATGAAGCAGGTGTGGGAGACTCGGGGTACGGTTTCAGCTGTGCTGTGGGGGATTACGACAACAACGGCTTTCCCGACCTCTATATTACAAATTTCGGGGCGAACGTTCTGTATCGCAATGATGGCGATGGTACTTTTACTGATGTGACGATGCAAGCAGGAGTTGGGAACCCATCGTGGGGAGCCTCGGCCGCTTTTGCCGACTATGATAATGATGGGTACTTGGACCTATTTGTCGCTAACTACGTACAGTTCGAGGTTGATAGCAATCCGGAGTGCGGCACAATTGGAGTGCGAACACACTGTGGTCCCGGAGCCTTTCAAGGGACGGCAAGTGTTCTGTATAGAAATGATGGAGATGGCACCTTTATCGATGTTACCCGGAAAGCTGGTGTGTGGAACCCCAACGGAAAAGGGATGGGTGTCATCTGGTGTGACTACGACAACGACGCCGACCTCGATCTATTTGTCGCCAATGATAAGGTCGAAGACTGGTTATATCGCAACGAGGGAGATGGCACATTCAAAGATGTCGGACTTACTAGCGGAGTTGCACTCAACGAGATGGGAGCTCCGTACTCTAGCATGGCGCCTGTCTTTGGCGACATTGATAACAACGGTTGGTTCGATTTGGTGATTACGAATTTTCAGGACGAACCCAACAGCGTCTATTACAATGACGGAGATGGTTTTTTCTCCGATATCACTTTTCGATCCGGCATCGGCGGTCCAACCCTGATCCGTCTCGCTTGGGGCGCAGATTTCGCCGACCTAGATAATGACAGTTGGTTAGATCTCTTTGTGGCGACGGGACACTTAGAAGAAAATGTGCATCTCCTCAATCCAACGACCACGTACCCACAGCAAAATCAGCTTTTTTTGAACCGGGGCGATCGCACATTTGGCGACGTTTCCGATTCATCGGGTGACGGATTAATGCTGAAAAAAGTGAGCCGCGGTGCAGCTTTTGGAGATTACGACAATGACGGAGATGTTGATATTCTTGTCACCAACTCCCACCAAAGCCCAGATCTCCTGCGAAATGACACTGTCAATCAGAACCACTGGCTCGTTTTCGCTGCGGTTGGTACGCTGAGCAACCGAAGCGGCATCGGAGCCCGCGTTAAGGTAACGGCAGGCGGAAGCGTACAGATGCGCGAAGTCAAGAGCGGTGGAAGTTACCCGTCTCACAGCGACATGCGGTTACATTTTGGACTAGGCGGGTCCGCCGTGGCCGAGCACGTCGAAATCCGCTGGCCAAGCGGTTTGATTGAATACTACAAGAATGTTGAGACCAACCGCTTCCTGATAGCAACGGAGGGGAAAGGTTTGAGAAAGCCTTGACGGAATAGAGTGAGGATGGAAATCGGTCGCCATTTGAAGATTTTGAATGGACTTTTTTGCCTAGGCGTTGTGGCGTTTATGACGTTGACCTTTGGTATGACCGGCTTGCAATCTGCGCCTCTTCAGAACAAGCCAAGAGCTGACGCCCAAGCCAAGGCACCCGATATGTCAACCGGGCATCAAAAGATGCTGACGCTGCTTGAAAGGATTGCCGACAGAACCCCTAACGAAAACCCCTATCTTGGGGATAAAATTGCTCGCACACTACGCAAGCGCCTGGCTTCTTTGCCCATAACTGCACCCAGTCCCGTCAAATGGAGGCTCCATATGCAGGCAGGTGAGCAAGAACTTCGCCTTGGGAATGAAGCCGACGCCATCAACCACTACAAACAAGCTCTGGAAATTACTCGGACACACCACGGCGCTGTCCCACCGCTGGCGGTGATTGAGGTCAACTTTTCCCTCGGACTAGCCTACATGAGAATGGCTGAAACACAGAATTGTTGCCTCCGCCACACCGCTGAAAGTTGTATACTTCCTATTCAAGGCAGCGGGATTCACACGGAACAAGATTCGTCGCGGCAGGCGATTGCGCATTTTGCCCAAGTACTTCATCGCACAACAGCAGACCCATCCCTGCTTTACACCCTTGGTACTAGGTGGCTGCTCAATATTGCCTACATGTCAATTGGAACTTACCCCGAAAAAGTGCCGAGGGAATACCTCATCCCGCCGACTGCTTTCGAATCGGAGGAAAACATTCCACGTTTCAGAAACATCGCACCGAAATTGGGGCTTGACACCTTTGATTTATCAGGAGGAGCAATCGCTGACGACTTTGATAATGATGGATACCTGGACATCGTTGTATCGACGTGGGACGTGAAAGGACAGATTCGATTTTTTCGCAACAATCGGGACGGGACATTTTCTGAGAGGACGAGACAAGCGGGATTGTCGGGATTATACGGCGGGCTGAACCTAGTGCAGGGGGACTACGACAACGATGGGAATGTTGATATCTTGGTGCTACGAGGCGCTTGGCTGGGGAGGAAGGGACGACACCCAAATTCCCTATTGCGTAACAATGGAGATGGCTCTTTTACTGATTGCACCTTTGATGCCGGTTTGGGCGATGTGCACTACCCAACTCAGACTGCATCATGGGGCGATTACGACAATGATGGCGACTTAGATCTGTATATTGGAAATGAATCTTCGCAAGCATTCAGTGCCCCATGTCAAATCTTCGAAAACAATGGCAATGGTACCTTTACTGATGTTGCAGGCAGGGCGCGAGTACAGAATCACCGTCTCACCAAATCAGTCATCTGGGGGGATTACAACAATGATCGGTTGCCTGACCTATATGTGTCAAATCTCAAGCAAGGCAACCGCCTGTACCGCAATAACGGGGATGGGACATTCACCGACGAGGCAAAGCGTCTTGACGTCCAGGCACCACAACACAGTTTCCCCTCATGGTTCTGGGATTTTGATAACGACGGTGCGCTAGATCTTTACGTATCCGCCTATTCTGCCGGCATTGAGCATATCGCGGCGAGTGCGCTTGGTTTGCCTGTGGACACCGAGATGGCGTGTTTATATCGCGGGGACGGGGGCAGTGACTTCAGCGAAGTAGCAAACCAATGCAACTTGGTGACTCCCACCGCACCGATGGGTTCCAATTTCGGCGACCTTGATAACGACGGTTATCTTGATTTCTACCTCGGCACCGGATGGCCGAATTACATGGAACTTATGCCAAACACCCTCTACCGCAATCAAGGCGGGGGACGTTTTGCAAATGTTACTTATGCAGGTGGCTTTGGACACCTTCAGAAGGGACACGGCGTGGTTTTTGCCGACTTCGATAACGACGGCGATCAAGACATTTTCGAGCAGATGGGTGGGGCATACCCCGGCGACGGCTATAGCAACGCCCTGTATGAGAACCCGGGATTCGGACACAACTGGATTACCATTAAACTGATTGGCGTCCGATCAAATCGATCTGCCATCGGCGCCCGCATTCATCTGAGAGTCCTTGAGAGTGGGATGCCACGTTCAATCTACAAACACGTTAACAGTGGCGGTACATTTGGTTGCAATCCACTTCGACAGACGATCGGACTAGGCAAATCCCAGCAAGTTGAACTGCTCCAGGTGTTTTGGCCCACCACAGGTCTCACGCAGACATTTGAGGGGGTAGCTTGCAATCAGTTCATTCAAATTGTTGAGGGGGCACAGAAATACACAGAACTGAAACTGCGAAGGCTGACACTAGGCGAGCCTAGTAAGCATCAATGAGCATGCAGTAGTCCCTTACAATTAGCCATTGGGGTGTCTAACTGGCAGACAGCGGAATACTCCCAAACTTTGCCAGCACTGCAACAGAGCAAGCACCAAGTTGCTCTCATTCGCCCTCTCGCCGTGGTCTCACTACAGTAACACCGTCGTCCTCAATCAGCGGGTGTTGATATATGTAGGGCGGTTCCAGAGCAGCCTGTTGTGCTTCGGTTAGCTCCGAAACCCATTCCGGTAATTGGGTCTCATAGGTGCCGGGGACATAGCTCAGGTACTTCGGAGTGTATCGGAAAAGCAAAGTCCGTCTCTCACCTTCCCCTTTCCAAGGGAGGGTACCGTGGGTTGTCGCCTCGTTAAAGATGACGAGATCGCCCGCTTTGAGGGTAGGCTGAAACACCAATTCTTGGTTGGCTTCCCACGTCATAACATCGTCCGGCGCTTCAAAGTTGGCTTTGTGGCTGCCGGGTATGACACAGAGACCTCCATCGCTGGAATTTACGTCGGTCAACGCATACTGGAAAACTATCAACCCGCAACGCATACGTCCATTCTGATAGGCGTAGAACCGGGAACCGCTGAAGGTCAAGTTGCCGGAGCCGTGTAGTTTTAAACCCTCGCAGCCATCCACAGAATTTAGCAAGTCAACCCCGTGATCTAGCTTCCATCCGCGTCCCAGCATGGTGTTGAGATATGGTATAGCTTTGGGATGAGCAAGTACATCGCGGAAGGGATGACACCAAGGCTGCTCCCAGGTCAACATACCCTTGTAATGCCGAAACGGGCTGAATCGTCCCTCAAGCGGTCTTCTTTCCCAGTTTCCGCTAATGGCATTTGGGTTACCAAAGTCTCCGCGATTGTCAACGTTCGCATCTAGTGCCTCATTCAGTGTGTTGACCTCGTCTTCCGAGAGAATACCTCTCACCACTAGAAATCCTTGAAGATCGAAGAGGTAACACTCCCGATCACTCATAGTCGTGAAATCCACTTGTTCCTTCATTACTCATAACCTCCCGTTGGGGACGTTCCCACAATCTCTCTATTCATGTGAACAAAGCCCTTGATGAGAAGATTGCTCCAGCGAGAACTTCATAATCGCCGAACTCTTGACTCTTCAGTTTGTCATACAATCTATACATTGGGTTCGTTTTTATAGCAAGATTGCCGCCCATTGATTTAATTCACTTTGCCATGAATGACCAAACTTCAATCCGCTTTGAGTTTTGCCCAAGTAGTCGCTAATTTGTCCCTTGGATTGACGGGTTGGAAACCGTATTTGCCTGCCAATCCCAACTCCATAACACTTGCGAGTGCCTCTGGCCCCAAGCCAATATTGTAAATTGCAACATCGTCCACAACGCCACCAACTCCCTGAATGCCTTTCTCAAATACCTGCTCTCCCACGAGAGGTTGCGGTTGTTGCTGCGCGCCGATATACAATGGTGCACCTACCCGATGCAACTTGGGTTGTATACCTTGCACCTTCTTGTTATCTATCCTTGAGAGATCCTTTCCATCCACATAAGCACTTAGTGTATTTCCATCGTATACGCACGCGACGAAATGCCATTCGTCATCAGTGACCTTCTCGGTTCTCTCCGTTTCAACGGGGTTTTTTTCCGGAAACGAGTTCCAAAATCCACACGCAAACGAGCCCGGACTTCCATCAGCGCGAATCCACATTGAGTAATTTCGATTCTTTACAGCAGCAACATTATTCGGTGCGATTAGAAGTACCTCTTTATCGACTATCATTTGTGCAGGTTCCGCGTCGGTCTTGACTTTTTTTTGTGGACCTATAACCTTCGCCACCTTAATCCATGCGGTTATAGTAAACGCTTGAAGACTGAGATTGTCATGATGCGGAACTTGGACATGTCCCCAATCTTCATCATCCGAAAGAAACTCAAGTGCCATTCCAAACCGACCTCTACGCCATTTCACGTCACCAATAATTTTGCCATCATGCCCACTGTCAGTGCCATCCTTGACCATGCCAGCCGCGTCCTGGTTTAATCTTCCAAACCCTTCGTCAAACAGCCATGCTGCAATGGGACGCACTTCCAGCTCGTCCTGAGCATAACTGAACGGTAGGGCTACGAAGAGACCAGTTGAAATGGCAAGTAGTATCAAGAATAAGGGGAATTTCATCGGGACTTTCCTCCTTTTTGCGGTGCTAACTTAGGCTTGGTTTAGGTTGAGCGACGAAGTACACGAGCATTCTGCCATACACGCAACCAGATTAAACTTACATTCTCTTAGCTTTGATTTGTCCCCACGTGGTTGCCAATTTTCCGGTTCTATCAACGGATCGATAACCATATTTCCCTGCCAACCCCAATTCCATGAGATTCTTGATTTCCGCCTCAGGCAAGCCGGAAGCGAAGAGTGCGACCTCGTCCAGAAGTCCGCCAATTCCGTCCCTGCCTGTGTCAAAATCTAACGGCGTGTTGGGAGGGACATCTACGCGGTTTAATTGTTGTATCGGACGAGCTCCGATATAAACAGGCATTTCTGTATTTGTATGGGGCTTTCCAAGCAAACCATTCTTCTTGTTCTCCGCTTTCGCGACCTGCTTTCCATCAACATAGGCTATCAACCATGGCGGTTCGTAGGCACAAGCGACGAAGTGCCATTTGTCATCTGTTACGGCTGCGGTCTTCTTATCAATCCATACCCCTTTGTCGCTCGGGAAACTTATAAAGAACCCACATGAAAAATTACCTGTACCGTTTGGTTGAAAGGCACCGTGAACATGCTCCCGAGAACTAACCCACATGAAGTAGTTTGTGTAATCCATCCCCTTAGGGGGAACATTCACCCCTTTGCCAATTATCGACTGTAACGGCGGTATAATATCTTTGACTTTAATCCACGCCGTCATGGTAAACTCTCTAAGCGCCAAGTCCTCATGATGCGGTACCTTTATGAATGACCAAGATGTTTGGTTAGCGTCGCCCGGATCCAATCCAAACTGTAACGCCGTGCCGTATCGTCCCCAACGCCATTTCGGCGCTCCTACAACTTCACCGTCGTGACCGTTCCCGGAACTATCCTTCACAACTCCAGCGGCACTGCGGTTAAGATTTCCAATTCCCTCGTCAAAAAGCCATGCAGCGATTGGCTGTTCTCCGCCCTGACCAATAGCCAACGGGGACATCACAATGAAACTGACTGACATGACTACCAATCTCAAGATTGCCGTGGATTTCACTTTTTACTCCTCCTGTTGCGATAGCCCCTGAGAGATATCAAGATGGACCGAAATGAGTTCTCAAAGCCCCCAGAATCTTGTGTCGCCCACAGAATACTGGATCCAAAAAAAAGCATCGAGAGCGAACTCCCGATGCTTTGATGTGTTGACATTTCGGGCTTTACTGTAGCCGTTTGATATCGCCCCACTGGGTAGCCAACTTTCCACCCACATCAACGGAAGTCGCCGCGCAGTCAATACTAAGAATGTCCATGCCCTCATCTGAACAGGCCCCACTCGCCATGATTGCCGCGATATCGTCACCATCAAGCGCGTATGTGGTAATAACGATCTCGTCTGCTCTTGTTCCTAGAGGTAGGCCGTGACCCGTTCCGCCGGGAGCGCCTCCATACAGCGCCCCTATGGTGATTGGCGACAAGGTAGCGGCTGGCGCATTTGCCGTGTTAGGTTCTGATGGATGGCCGTTAACGCCCGCTTCCTCACCATCGATATAGGTTCTCACGTTCTGTCCATCGTACGTCCCGCCGAGGTGACGCCACGTACCATCATGGATGTGTTCGGAGGGCGGCGATCCAGCCGTGCGGTCGCCCCCGCCGCCGAGGTCGCCGTTGTCTCGCCAGCCAAAGGACAAGACGCTGTCACGGCCCCCAGGGTGATGATCCCAAAGCGAGAAATTTCGTGGCAACTCTGAGGCACATCCCCAACAAGATTTGTCCACGAGAAAACTATCGTTTCCAATCTTGCCGTCTAGCATAAACCACCCCATGACAGTCATGGTGTGCATAGCGTGAGAGGGATCAGGAGCAATTTTTACAGTCTTGAATGCCTCAACGACCTCCGACGGTCCGAGACCAATGCCGCCTCCAAATTTGCCATCCAGCCAGTTTGCACCGGCGCTGAGTAAGCCGTCATTTCCAAGCCCCGACATATCGGTTGTCACGTCTCCCGATCCTTCCTCAAAGGTAAATACGACAACGGCTTGCTCAGTAAGGTTGGGGGTTTCGGTCCAATCCGGCATCCAATCAGCAAAATCAACATTCTCGTCGACAGCGTAGACAAACGGTAGCGCCACCATACAACTTGCGAGAACAATTAGCATCGCGAATCTCATTTACTTTCCTCCTTATGTGTGGCAACAAACTTACAGCGATAACAGACTAACAGGGTCAATTGATTTATATACGCATTGAAATGGTTCCTGTTTGCGCATAATTGACAGTATAGCGGTTTGTTAGTTTTCTGTCAAGCAAAAAGCGACATATTTCGACCCAACGTATTTTATCTCGTTCCACTGTGGTTACCATAGTTTTCGCCCCACGCCTACTCCTCTGCAAACTACACCTATGCTTCACTACTACATCAGGCTCATTGTGTTTTAAGTGATGCCCACATGATTGCCAATTTGCCGACCCGATCGACGGCTAGGAAGTCATATTTTCCAACCAACCCCATTTCCATGATACCTTTAATTTCTTCAGCTGATAAGCCAGTATCGAAGAGGGCGACTTCGTCAATCAGCCCAGCCACCCCATGGACCCCCTTTATAAAGGGACGTTCATTGCCCTCCCATCCGTGCAATGCACGAGCGCCGATAAGAAGCGGGGCGCCCTTGGGCTTGTTGGGTTTGGGGCGTAGACCTTGGTCTACTTTGTTCTCTTCCACTGATTCCTTCTTCCCATCAATATAAGCCGTCATGATTAGCCCATCAAAACTACAGGCTACGAAATGCCATTGATTGTCCGTTACCGGACGCGTTTTCTCAACACCGATATGCTTCACTGCCGGGAAGGTCGATCCGATGGCACACGCGAAGTGCCCGGCATCTCCCTGGCCGCCCAATTGTCCGTCGTCCGGCGTACGTATCCAAAGCGCATAATTTCGTAGGTCGGGATTAACTTCCCTGTTAACAATCATTTGTAGAGGCTCTAGCGCCTTGGAAACCCTTATCCAAGCGGTGAGAGTAAAGTTGCTAAGATCTAAATCTTTGTGGTACGGCACCTTGATGTATGACCAACCGGTGCCTTCGTTGTCGTCCGGGTCTAGCCCAAATTGCAGCGCCGCTCCGTATTTGCCCCAGCGCCATTTCGGAGATCCAACAATCTCACCGTCATGTTCGTTACCGGAACTGTCTCTAAGAGTGCCTGATGCCACGCGATTCAGTTTTCCTAGTCCTTCATCAAAAAGCCAGGCGCCGAGGGGGCGAACTTCTACCTGAGCGTCTATTGATGGCAGAATCGCAAACAAACTAGCGTAACAAACTATAAAGATTGGGGTTAGCGTAAATTTCACTTTATATCTCCGTTCTGCCGACTTTCAGCAGTGAGGCACCGCTAGTTGCCTGTAATCAAACCACTAAGTGCAGTAACAATATAGCAGTTTCACCAGATCCTGTCAAGAGAAATCTCTTTACCAACAGGGCAATCGTACCCGACCCTAGAAGTATAGGAATCTGCGATTATCAAATCACCGATTTCCTCTCCTCTTTTCCATTGAGTGTCCGGTCTAGAACAAGGTAGAGAATACCTCTAAATCTAAAAAGTAGAAGTGATTTCCCTATTTATACAACAAACGGATCTAGTAATTCGACGCAGAATTAGATATAATAAAAAAATTGGCTGGACGTTGCATTCCCAGTGGGGCTGCGGAATCGGTTCCTTCCCGTAAGAACATCCAAACGACGATTACGCCGTGGAAGGGGAGACAGTGGGACATCAACTGCCCATTATAGCCCAATCTCGTTGTGGTTGTTGATTGAGATATCACTTCAGCCACAGTAGCGGGTGCAAGAATTTGGAGTCATACGAAGTTGTGGAAAAGAACACGCCACCCATTCCCACCCGAGCAGTTCTCATCGGAATCCTCCTCATTCCGATTAACGCGTATTGGATCACGATTGTTGCTGAACTGCATGCCTCACTAGGAGGCATGACCGGATCGGCGCTATTCTTCAATCCCGTCTTCAACCTATTCTTCCTGACGCTTATAAATCTTGTCTTCCAAAGATTCCTGCCTAGACTTGCTTTCTCACGGTCAGAGCTCCTCACCATCTACGTCATGCTAGTGATGCTATCCACGGTTTGTGGCGTTACGATGATGACGTTCGTCATCGGAACGTTGACGCATCCGTTTTGGTTCGCCACCTCGGAGAACGAGTACGCCGATCTCTTCCACAGGTATATTCCTTCATGGTTCACCGTTAGTGACAAAGGGGTGTTGAGGGGATTTTTTGAAGGCGACGAGAGCTTCCACACTCCTGAACACTTCGGCGCATGGTTAACGCCTATATTGGTGTGGTCGGGGATTACGTTCGCAATCTTCTTCAGCTTCATTTGTGTGAACATTATTTTACGAAAGCAGTGGACGGAACGAGATAAGCTTAGTTATCCAATTGTTCAGGTTCCGATTGAATTGACTGCCCCCCGCGCGATGGCTCGCACGCTTCTCTGGGCAGGATTCGGAACCTCCGCACTCATAGAGATTCTGAACGGCCTCCATCATCTATTTCCTATTATCCCCGGTATCCCCATGTTTCACGGATACCATCGGCTGACCGAAAAACCGTGGCACACGATTGGCCTCATGAAATTCTCAATCTATCCATTTTTCGTCGGGCTAACATACTTTGTGCCGCTAGACTTGTCGTTTTCAATTTGGTTTTTTTACGTCTTCTTCAAAGCTCAGCAGGTCGTCGCTTATGTCAGTTCACCGTCAGTCGGAATCTTTACAAACGGGGTCTACGGTAATGAACAGGGGCTTGGAGCATGGACGACGATAGGCGTTCTGTTGCTGTGGATGGGCAGGAAGCATCTCAGACAAGTTTGGAATAATATAATTGAAAAACCGTCTAGCGTGGATGATTCTATTGAACCGTTGCGGTATAGATTTGCACTCCTTGGATTGGCGTTTTCGATCATCTTTCTTGTCGTTCTCCTTAATCGGGCTGGACTATCACTTACTCTTCTCCCTCTATATCTTAGCATTTACTTGCTCATGTCGATTGCCATCACGCGCGTCCGAGCAGCGCTCGGACCACCCTTCCACGAAATTGTCTTCACCAATCCACAGGGCTTGATGGTGAACCTCTTGGGTACACGTGCGATAGGGGCAAACAGTCTCACGACCCTCTATTTCATGTACCCTTTCAATAGGGATAGTACGTCGCACCCCATGCCAAGCCAGTTAGAGGGATTCAAAATTGCTGAGCGCACGGGCATAAACAACAGACATCTGCTGCTAGCAATGGTTCTAGCCCTTACGGTAAGCATTTTCGTGTCATTTTGGAGCTATCTATACGTGATGTATGAGAATGGTGCAACGGCAAGGGGGCGAGGATACCTCATCGGCATTGGCCATGAGACATTCAGAACGCTGACAAAGTGGCTGCAATACCCGCAGCCACCGAACGCTACCGCGATGCTATTTGTGGGTGTTGGTGGGATGTTCACGCTGTTCTTGATGGGGATGCAGAGACGGTTCATCTGGTGGCCATTTCATCCTGGCGGATATGCGCTAGGCGCATCATGGGGCATGATTCATTCGTGGTCATCAGTCCTTGTGGGCTGGGCTATCAAGGGTCTCATCTTTCGGCTTGGAGGCTTAAAAGCGTATCGCGCGGGCATCCCGTTTTTCATTGGTATTATCCTTGGTGACCAGATTATCGGCTGCCTATGGTCGATTATTGGCGCCGTCTTTGGGATTCCGACCTACAGCGTATTTCCCTAGATTTCGTCTGATGGAAGCTTATGCTTTAGCATACCATCAATCGCTTCTTGCTGGTTATTTCATCCGTGCATATCCTTGCGTCGTACGTCTCCGAGTATCTGTTTCCAACGGCATCAGGGCTCGTATCAACTATGGCCACTATTATACAAGTCTCAGGTCGGAAACGGCCATTCTTGGAACACATGAATATCCAGTTAAGTAGGCCGCGGGCGTATTCACGAGTCTGGGTGAAGGACGCAGTTTCCGCGATAAACGAATCCAGATTGAGACCTTAAGTAGGATTGCATCACGCTAACGCTATTTGCCGATTTTGTTGCTCTGCATATGAAGCTTAGATTTCTGCTCTTTTGTCACTCGTTCTGCACCCTCATCGGTGTAAACCACGTGTGGCGTGATGAACACCATTAACTCTGTCTTTTCGACCCGCGCGTCCGTCCTTCGGAAGAGTCGCCCAAGTATTGGAATGTCTCCCAAAAATGCGATTTTGTGAACGGTCTCGGTCTTGTCGTCCTTAATCATCCCGCCGATAACCATGGTTTGTCTGTCATTAATTGTGACTGAGGCAGTCGCCTCTCGGGTTGAGATGATTGGAGCGTCAAACAGTGTGAACTCAATGAGGCTGTTAATCTGTTGGTTAAGGTCGAGAGAGACCGTTCCCGATCTGTTAATCCTCGGCGTGACGGTTAGGATAACGCCGACATTACGGAAGTCCGTGCTGGTCAAGATGCCCCCAGTTGCCGTCTCCTGCGTGCTAACCAAGAAAGGAACCTCTTGACCGACATTGATTATCGCTTCTTGGTTGTTTCTGGTCATGATTCGCGGCGTGGAGAGGATATTAACCTTCGTGTCCTTCGTCAGGGCATGAAGCATTGTGTCTAGCTTGTCGGAGAGAATGCCGTATTTCAGACCGAAAACCTCTTCAGCCAATCCGAAATCGGTTGTCCCATCTTGACGATGGGTCTGATTATTAATAGTTGTTTCCTGTTCCCACATCCACTCGACCCCAAAGGCGCTCTCATCGTCGAGAGTTACCTCAATAATCTGCGCTTCAATCAGCACTTGGGGAAGTAGCACGTCAAGATGTTTAATGAGGTTTTCAACGGAGGGGAAGTTTCGGACAAA
This sequence comes from Candidatus Poribacteria bacterium, assembly GCA_965197465.1. Classification (GTDB taxonomy): domain Bacteria; phylum Poribacteria; class WGA-4E; order WGA-4E; family JAJDTR01; genus JAJDTR01. The sequence goes on from OZ240209.1 coordinate 1,140,009, forward strand.
CGTGGTAATGAGTAGGGAGTTCGTGTCTTCATCCGCAACGATTTTCACATTACCTGTAAGGCCTCTTGCCGCATCGGCGGTCTGAGCACTAGACCCCAATGCGCCAGTTGAGAAGGCTCCTCCGCCAAATCGTCCACCGAACCCACCGCCGAATCCTCCTCCAAATCCGCCCCCGAAATTAGCACGGGTTGCCGCTTGGCGTTCAAAGAGTTCGGTCGACAGTAGTTCGTTGAGTACAGTTTCCAAGTTGGCGGCGTTCGCATGTTCGAGAACAAAAACTCGTGTGTCCTCCGCGAAGTCGGCGATGTCTCGATCGAGTTGCTCAATCAGTTTGCCGACGGCCTCCATCTGCTGCGCCGTTGTGGTGACTATAACCGAGTTGGTTCGCGCATCTGGAACCGCGGTCAACTCCGGTAGACCGAGTACTCCTTGACCGCTCTGTTCACTAGACCTCTGCTGTTGCTCAAGAAAAAAGCGTCTTCCTCTACCGCCGAAGCCACCAAAACCTCCGAACCCTCCGCCGGCAAATACGTTTTGGGCTGAACTAGAAAATGCTTGGTTTAGTTCATTGGCAATCTCCGTGGCATCTCCATATTTCAGAGAAAATACCCGCGTTTCTGGCTCTGAAAACCGTTTTGTGTCCAGTTCTTTTACTAGCTCTCGGATGACTGCGAGATTCTGTTGGCTGGCAGACACAATCAGCGAGTTGGTGTTTTCATCGGCAATCGCTTTGACTTCACCGAGCAGTTGAAGCGCACCACCTTCTGTGGGACTGGTTTGATCGGCTTGGCCGCCTCCATCTCCCCCAAATCCCTGAGTACCGCCAAATGAACCTCGCCCGCCGAACCCACCGCGACGCCCACGCTGCTGGCGCTCCTGTTCCGCTGCGGCCGCCGCATCCTTAGGTTTCTCATACAGTTTGGTGATGACCTCAGCTAACTTTGCCGCGTCCGAATATTGCAGCGAAAACACCTCAACCTTAATCCGGTCCGCCATCGAAATATCAAGTTGCTTGACAATTTCAGCCAACCTCTTGATGTTTGCTGAGGACGCGGTGATGATTAACGTGTTACTTCGACCGTAGGCAGTTATCACACCGTATTGTGGCACAAAATCCTTGAGGTCCTTGACGAGTTGTGTTGCATCCGCCGAAGAGAGTGGCATCACCTGCGTAACAATGGTATCTTCCGATTTAATCCCCTCCGGGTCGCTCCCAACCTGTATCGGTGTAGCTTCAAGTTTCGCTTCCTCTAACGGGACGATTTTCACGCTCTTCCCATTAATGATGCTGGTGTATCCTTTAATTGCTAGGATAGCATTCAACACCGAAAACGCCTCATCTACCGGCATGTTGTCTGGGCTGATGATGGTCACACGCATATCCAAATCAGCGGATTTAACAATGGTGTAGCCGGTGACATCGGAAAGAAATTCTAGGACATGGTCAAGCGTAGCCTCTTTGAAACGCATGGAAATTCGTTTCGATTCGGCTTCCCTTTCGTCAATAGCGTTGTCATCAACCGCCCATACCGATCCCGTGACGAGAAAACACAGTACACAACTGAGGAAAAGCTCCCAATTCAAGGAATTTGTCATTGATTCAACTCGTTTCTCCGCCTTTCACGCATCCGTTCAAGCAAACTCTGCCCACTATCTTCGTTTCTTGTGGGTTCTTTAAGTTGCTGCTGTTTGGTGACCGTTCCAAACATCATCCGCCCATCTATTCCGTATTCGATGCGCTCTCCAAGCGCAAGTTGCACGGTCGTTTCTCCACGAGCCAGGGTGATTTCTTCAGGCGAGACATCTTGCAGTCGTGTATCCTTTAGCATGTCACCTGGACTGAGAAACACCCCTGCCTTCGTATGCTGATCTTCTACGATGGCAATCCAGTACGCACCGTTCTTCACAATCCCCGTCAGTACGAGCCCGTATAGCGGCAACGGGGGTGAGGGCGGCGATTCGACAATGGAGTCAAATGGGGGTGTTGGCGTGAGTTCTCCTGGTGGCCGTGCATCGCGTTTCCAGCCGAGCGGTCGAAACAGATTGTTTTCTACGATGACACTATAATCCTTCAGTTCTCGATGAACAGGGAAAACCCGCTCCGGTTTGTAGGATGCGGGTTTAGCAGGGGACGCATGTTGTACAGATTGAGACGATTCAGAAGCCGAATTACTCGTTACAATTTTGAAAATAACGTAAAAGGCAACCAACCCCAAGATCGTAGCGCTTAGGAACTTTGTTCGCTTCATTGGTTCTTTCCACTTCTGAAGATTCAATGGATGCCAACCTTTCGTGACCGAGAAACAGCCGCCGTGGCATAGTTCCTAATGCCTAGCAACCTAGGCACCACGAGCACTAGGCTTCCCACCTGGCAGTTTATCCAATCGTACTATAAATATGATGCTCGGCGGGAGCACAAGCATGAAGCGACACAAGTGGCTGCCATTTACTGATTGCCACGAGTTCTACCACCTCCTCGACGTCCGTCTCCACCACCTGCGCGCCCCCGACGACCGCCGAATCCCCCGAATCCGCCACTATTGTTAACAATCCCCGCAATAGTCAATTGGGCTTCTTGACGTACAGTGAGAAGCTCAATGAGCCCTTTTTCCAATGACTCTGATTTTGTCTCCAGTTCGCTCTGCTTCGCTTTGAGGGCCTGGAGTGCGGACATAATCTGTGCATTATCCCCACTATCAACCGCAGTGCGCAAGGCCTCTACTAATGGCCGCAACTCTTGGCGTCGTCCCATTCGATTCTCGGTAATCGCCTTAATACGGGGCGCCAAAACAATTTTCTCATCTTCAGAAAGGTTCAACTCCTCAATCGCGCGTTGGGTTTGTCGCTCGACTATCTCTGCGAGGTTGAATTGCCCCCTCCGTCCACCTCCCCGTTCTCCGCGACCGAGCTCTCTGCGACTAGAACGATCCGGGCGCGTATCTTCCTGGGCAGAGATGTAGTACGCGCTAGTCAGGACGAAACCTATGACAAGTGCAAGCGTGAGCGGGCGGGACAATTTTTGCCTTAATAGATTAGATTTCCCCAAAATAAGAGACATAGTGTTTTCCTCCATTTCCATGTTAAAATGAGTTTGATCTGAGAATGATTGTCACAATCTTCGTCACGGTATTAGACAGATAATCTGAGAAAAGGTTCGGCTTTTTCTGACATGGTGTATGAGTCACGGGGATGATTTACATTTTGTATTGTTTCTGAAGCGAATAGGAAAAATGGAAGGATGACAGGGCGCAAGGGTAGGGGAATCCATTCCAATCGCGCTGTTATCCTTGCGAATTCGAGACGCATCTTCACGAAAAGCAACATCAAATACCCAATGACATGAATTTTCAATTCTCCAGTGATGCCTGGTGGCTTCAAGCAACTTTGCTGCATCGCCGGAAAGCGAAGAAATGCAGTTGTGTGTCTCACAGTCCACCTTTTGGTCGGCTTCTCGCTGAGCGGTGATTTCGACAACTGAGTTGAGATTGACGAAGTTCTCAGGGATCTCTATCGCACTCGCTATTCGCTTGCTTGATCCTCCGAGGGCGGAATTTACGCTGGAGTCTGCAATCGCAGAAAGGAGTCTTTATCGCACGGGATTTTTTATCGCGGTAACTAGCCGTTCCCTTGATCGTTATCCACTCGCTTGATCGGTGTGGATTTCAATACGTCCATAATTGCCGTCAATTGTTTGGTTCAAGTCGACTTCAACATCTCTTAACTCGTCAGTTGAGACGCCATCAAACAGCAGTTGAACATCTTCATACAACTGTCCTTGATTGTCTTTAAGCGCGAAAACGTAATCGGCATTTGAATCCACAACGGTTTGAGCAATGTCGGTTTGACCGCCCATCACATCAATAGTGATACCATTTCGCTTGAATAATGGTGCACATGATGTCTGAATTATATCGTTCACTTTCTCCGTAGGCGGGGATTGAGCGAGCGGATAGCGAGTGCGATAGGGATCCCCTTGCCCCGCCGACTTTGCGCGGAGACCAGGCTTCTTACTCCGCTCCACGCAAGTTTCTTTACTTGATCTATGTAATCAATGCACTTGCATTTTAGAGAAATGGTATAACAATGCACCCTGACACCTCCAAAACCTCAAGCAACTGGGGAATGGCTGGTATCTCATTCGACTTGTCGGCAACTTTAATCTGCCCTAATGTCACACCTTGATGCCACGCCCAAGCACTAACTCGGTGATTTGCTGATTTGTTGTTATGGGTATCATATGAACGACGCAGTTGTTTTTCATCAACCGCAATCACTTTGCCTTGGGTGGCTTCAATGGCGCTACGAATCCAGTTGATTAAACACTCCTCGAATTTCGTAGCATCTATCTCACCAAACACACGCCTGAATGTATCATGCGATGGGATGCCTTTTGGTAATTCCAAGAACTCAGCTAGCCACTTTTACTTGGTGCCTCCGAATGCTTCAACTGCCACCCAACTATCAGCGCCGCAAATAACCGCGCAGATAGTAATGACAAGAATATCAAGCAATTTATGGGGTGTGCGACAATCAACTCGTCTGGGGTCTGGCAATGAGCCAAAATGGGATTGTTGATCTCTAATCAACGATTAGCTTTACTCTGATATTGACGAAATCGGGGGATTAGACACGTGTTCCTCCTTAGAAGATTTTGCACAAGCTTAGCCCAATTTCTTCTCATGTCAAGTCCAAAATTTAGATGCGTTTCCCCCTGATTGCAGCCAGCAAGACAGTTGACGTAATGAAACGGATGGCTTATAATCTGAATTTACCATTTTGGATTCGAAAGCAATGCAAGTTTCGATTCCGCACACAGACAAGAACTGCCTCCATCTTAAATTGCGAAGAATAGAAGGAGTAGATAAATGAAAAAGAAACTTGTGTTAACATGCCTCGTTTTCGTGATAACAGGTGTAATGTTAACAGGGACAGGTTATGCCTTTAATCTAGAATCTGCCATCGCAGTCTGGCTGTTCGACGAAGGTAGAGGCGAAGAAGCCAAAGACCTCTCAAAAAATGGTCATCACGCAACGTTGAATAACGATCCTCAATGGGTTGACGGCAAGTTTGGAGCAGGGATGAGCTTTGACGGAAAAAACGATTATGTGAGCATTAGTGAGTCCCAGGATTGGGATTTGGGTTCCGGCGATTTTACCATTATGCTTTGGTTTTTCCCACGGGCGCAGCGAAAGACTGCACTAATTACCAGTAAAGCCGATTATTGGGCTGGTATCATGTTCCATTACCAAGGGACAAGAAACATTGATATCTGGGCAAGCTCGACAGGTCGAAATTGGGACATAATCCATTCGGATCCCGGAGGGAACGGCATAGGCAAAAAATCGGTGCCGCTCAAGGAATGGTCACATGCGGCGTATGTCAGATCAGGCAATCGATGGATGTCATACGTTAACGGTGAGGAAGATGTCAGGGTCAACGGCGGCGGTCGTATAGTAGATAGAACCAAAGAGGAAAAAATCATCGGTCGCTGGGGCAACCCCGCAGATCGCGGCTGGCTTGACGGTATTGTTGACGAGGTCGGAATCTTCGACGTAGCCCTGAGTGAAGAAGAAATCCAGCGAATCATGAAGACAGGGTTAGCTCAACTGGCAGTGTCGCCTTCGGGCAAACTTGCTATAAGCTGGGGTAAGATAAAGTCTAAATGACAAACTAGGAACGCAATTGTCGTAAGTGTTATTCCAGATTGTGCATATCCAAACAACATAATGCTCTTTGAATGAAGACGCGATAAAGTGTTCTTCAAGCTGGCGGGACATAGAACCAAGTCATCCCTGAAATCGCAGTAAATACTGCCTTTAATTGACTTCAGGGATTTCAGTGATGGAATGGAAGATAGAAGATGAGAACAACTCACACTGAAGTTTCCGCCTCAACGACGGTGATGCTTGATGGTCACGGTTGGTTTTTAGCTACCGATCCCGATAACGTAGGGAGTCAACAGAAATGGTACAGTGCTCCTCAGGTTGACTCAAGACCTGTTTCGGTTCCCAATGTCATTCAGGAGGTGTTTCCACTCTACCATTGGGCCGCATGGTATTGACAAGACTTTGTCGCCCCCACAAATCTACATAGGGACGATTAGAAAACATCCCGCGCGGTATATATCCGACGGACGACTGGGCAAAGAAACACCCGATATTCGACGGTCTTCAGAGCGGGTCACTGATGGATAATTTCATATACCGCGATATTATTCCGGATGCCGTCTGGATGGACCAACAAACACCCGTTGAAGCCGTCGCGGACAGCATCTACACGGCGTGTGGGTACAACTCCGGGTTGTTGGTGTCCGTGCATACGTTGGGAGCAGGACGGTTCATCCTGAATACGTTGTGGATTAGGCAAAATTTGGGTGTCGTTCCCGAGGCAGATAGACTGCTGAGAAATATGCTGAATCACGCGGCAACCGGATTGAACCAACCGCCTGCACCACTGCTGCGCGATTCGGTAGGACAACATTAGCTTGGTACAGTCCTCCGGAACCAGGCGTAGCGTTCCACAACGGGCAAGTTGTCCACTTCGACCTGTCTACGGTAAGAAGATGAAAATAAGGAGGCTGTGAAAGATGGCTGACACGGCGACAACCCAGGCGACGGAAAATGCCCGTCAATGGATAGAGCAACAGTTTGAATCAAAAATCTCTCAGCCGCCATTCTCGTTCATCTACAATGGTAAACCGTCCGACAAACTTCTCGGCACATGGGAACTACAACGAGACCAGAAGAAGCTTGATGGGGAACGCACGCAACATGTCTTGCGGTATACAGACCGAAACACTGGACTCGAAGTGCGATGCGAAGCCGTCAAATATGCCGATTACGCGGCGATTGACTGGGTTGTTTACTTCCAAAACATCGGCGACCAAGATACCGCGATATTGGAGAACATACAGGCGCTGGACAGCGCGTTCATCTCGGAGCAATCCGGTGAATTCATCGTTCATCACGCTCAAGGTGGGTATCACCATATTGATGCTTTTTCGCCTCTGAACGAAGCGCTTCAACCAAACCAGCCGCTAATTTTGGACAGTGACTCCTCCCATCCTAATTTGCCCTTCTTCAACGTGGAATGGCATAGTGGCGGAATCATCGGCGGCATCGGTTGGACCTCACCATGGAGGGCGGAGTTTGTTCAAGATGCCGGTCAATCGATCTCCGTAAAGGTGGGAATGAGCGAATCGCACCTGCTTTTGCATCCGGGTGAACGCATTAGAATACCGCGCATATTGGTTATGTTCTGGAACGACGACCGGATTCTGGGGCACAATCAGTGGCGGCGGCTACTGCTCGACCATTACAGTCCTCAACCGGGTGGCGAGAGATTAAAAGTACCCACCGGAGGAGGCAATGAGAATCACACCGAGGAGCAAAATATCGCCATTATCAACTGGTCCGTGGATAACGACTTCCCGATAGAGTACCAGTGGATGGATATCGGTTGGGAACGCTCACCAACGGAACAGGAAGAATCGGAACATCTGAGCAACGTCGTCGTTAATGAAAAGAAGATTCCATACGGCATCCGCGTTATTTCGGACGAAGCCCGCAAGCACGGCATTAAGTATCTGCTGTGGTTCGGCGGCGGTCGGCTCTATCCCGAGTTAGACCGAGTCAAAAAACATCGGCCCGATTTACTGTCAGAAGAATATACTGGCGTGGATAACGGGAATCCAATGATAAATAAATGGATGATCGAATACTACTCCAAGCTTGTCGCCGATTGGGGGATAGATATTTTCCGACAAGATGCTCGGGGCGAGCCGCCCCCCGACACAGATGAAAATCGCGTGGGGGTAAATTCGTCGAGAGCATGTGAAGGCTTTTACGAATTCTGGGATGGGTTGCTCCGTCGATCGCCGAATCTCATTATTGACAATTGCTGGGGTGGCGGCAGGAACATTGACCTTGAGACGATTCAGCGGAGCGTGCCTCTGTGGCGAAGCGATTTTCAGTGCGCCGGTGAGCACAATCTGGAAGAGTCATTCGACCCGATTGGAATGCAGGGGCAGACCTATGGACTGTCGTTCTGGGTTCCATTAAGCGGCTCGTGTAATCGAATAGTTACGCCCTACGCTTTCCGAAGCGCCTACAGTCCGGGGATGCAACTCGCTTGGACACCAATGGGAATACCGTCAGCCCCTTGGCCGCCCGGAAAAGATGAGTTTGAATACGAGCTGGCTCGCAAGTTGCTGCATGAATATCTCTCTGTGCGCCACTACTTCGACGGCGACTACTATCCCCTTACTCAATACGACCTCTCAGAAGACACTTGGATGGCTTGGCAATTTGACCGTCCCGATCTCGGCGAGGGAATTGTGCAGGGTTTTCGTAGACCGGAAAGCCCTGCGACTGGAGCGCGATACCAACTGAGGGGATTGGAACCTGAGGCACAGTACGAGTTGACAGATTTCGATAATCCCGAGATAACTACAATGGCTGGGAACGGCCTCATAGAAAAGGGTTTAACAATTAACATCCCGGATCAACCCGGTGCCGCTGTGGTGCGATACACGAAGCTTTCATAAGAGGGTTCGTGCACGAACGTGAAAAGTCTTTATCGGGACAAATGATAGATTGTCGCTTCGCGTTGTGTCGCTTGGTTAGTCAATCGGCCACTCGAAATTGCGGAAGTCAAAGTCAAATATGGAAAAGAAACTCAAGGTAGTTGTCACGGGCTGCGGTGGCATGAGTCGTACATGGTTCAGCGTTGCTGCAGAGATGAACTCAGTTGAGATCGTCGGTCTCGTCGATATTCGCAGACAATCCTCCTTAGACTGCGCTCAAGAGTTCGGATTGCAAGAGGCTCTTATCGGCACGGAACTTGGGGACGTATTAGATAAATCCTCCCCGGACATAGTCTTCGATTGTACTGTGCCCGAAGCGCACGTTGACATAACACTTGAGGCATTGAGTCATGGTTGTCATGTTCTCGGCGAAAAGCCGATGGCGGACAGCATGGAAAATGCACGCAGGATGCTTGAAGCCGCTCAGAATGCCGGTAAACTCTACGCCGTCATCCAGAATCGCCGCTATGACCTACGGATTCGCCGCTTGCGCCACTTGTTAGCGGAAGATGGAATCGGGCAAATCACCACGTTAAACAGTGATTACTATATGGGACCTCACTTTGGCGGATTTCGAGAACGTATGAAACATTCGCTTCTGCTGGACATGGCGATTCACACCTTTGATGCTGCTCGGTTTATAACTGGCGAAGATCCGATTTCTGTCTATTGCAAAGAGTGGAATCCATTGGGTTCATGGTACGACCACGGCGCGTCCGCCATCGCCGTTTTTGAAATGACTGGCGGTGTTGTCTATACGTACCGAGGGAGCTGGTGTTCCGAAGGACTCAAAACAAGTTGGAACAGCGACTGGCACATCGTGGGCACGAAAGGAAGCATACAGTGGAACGGTGAAGATGAGCTCAGCGGACGAGCCAAGGCGGAAATTAGTGGTCCCCATGTCGAATGGGAAGGATTGGAGGTTACGGGACATGAACCTATGGCCAGAATAGGCGGCCATGCGGGGTTGATTCATGAGTTCGTCGAGTGTGTTCGGACGGGTAGCACCCCTGAAACTGCCTGCACCGACAACATCAAGAGCCTCGCAATGGTATTTGCAGCCATTGAGAGTGCAAAGTCAGGCAGACCTGTGGCGATTTCGACTTAACGTGATTAGAATCGCAAGAATTGGAACGGAGCGACTCTACGACCTAAAGAGCACTTGTACATCGAAATCCCTCTATCTAGATTCAAGCTATTCCTGCTAATATGATTGACGGAGAAATGTATGTCGTTTAGAAATATACAATGATTAATCCTGTCAGGCACATGTGAAAAGGACTCTACACAGCGGTTTCTACCAAGTACGCCCTCTTATAGTGCCCTAAAAATGCAGAAATTATGAAGAATATAACGTGGAGAGCGGTACTGGTAGGTCTAATCCTGATTCCTATCAATGCCCACTGGATTGTTCTGATTGAAACTGTTTATTACTCCGCTCATTCCACTACGATTGGATTCTTCTTCAATCCTATCTTCACGCTGCTGCTTCTAATCGCACTCAATGCTCCTCTAAGAAACCTTTCCCGTAGATTTGCCTTGAAACAAGGTGAACTTCTAACTATCTATATAATGGTGTGCCAAGCATCTGCCCTCGTTGGACATAGCATGCTACAGATACTTGTGCCCAGTATAGCGGCTCCAGTCGGACTTGCAACGCCGGAGAACGAATGGCAGGATCTCTTCTGGCGATACATGCCTAGCTGGCTTATCGTGACTGACCAACGAGCTTTAGAAGAATTCGTTGTCGGATTTAGAGAAACTGCGAGCCTATATACACCGGGGCACCTCAATGCATGGCTTATCCCAGTTATCGCATGGTCCGGCTTTATCTTTGTGCTCATGTTTGTAATGATATGTATTGATGTCATCATCCGAAAACAGTGGACCGAAAGAGAGAGGCTTACCTACCCTGTCGCCCAATTACCTTATGAAATGACCAACAGAGCATCGGGTTTGTTCAGAAGCAAGTTCATGTGGACGAGTTTCGCAATTGTGGGGACAGTAGATATTATCAACGGCTTGCATTTCTTTCTTCCCGTTATTCCTTATCTCCGTGTCAAGGTGTATGACCTCGGAAACGTATTCACCACCCAACCGTGGGACGCATTGGGATACACTCCCATCACCTTGCGTCCCCATTGTGTAGGCATGCTTTTTCTTATCCCGCTTGACATCAACTTTTCCTGCTGGTTTTTCTTCATTCTATGGAAAGCCCTGTTGATAATCGGTAGCATGATGGGTTATAGACGGGGCACGGATTTACCGGAGATAGGCAACCCCGCGTTGGCTGCCGGCGCATACCTGTCGGTATTCTTCATCGCTTTATGGGTGGGCAGGCACCATTTCGCGCACATCTTCAAATCTATTTTCAATCTAGCCAAGGACGAGAATAGAGACCATGATAAGACCGAACCGTTGCGGTACAGGACCGCCGTTTTGGGACTAATATCCGGATTCGCATTGACACTGCTTTTCTGTTGGAAGGCAGGTATGCTGGTTTGGGCAGCAGGTTTTTTTCGTCCAGTACCTGATGACGGAGATAAGTGTGACACGCATACGCGCGGAAGTTGGCTCGCCTATTCACGATTTACACTTTTCGGGCCCAGAAACAATCATGATTGATGTTTCAGGAGTGCGAAAAATAGGCATTAGAACTCTGTCAGTTATTCCGTTCTTTTGGTTCCTGACGCGAGCACATTACAGCGACCCGATGCCACATCAGCTTGAAGGCATCAATCTGGGCGATAAAGCGAAGATTAAGGGGCACGGCGTGGTCACGGCTATGCTTGTAGCCACTGTCGTCGGAACGTTGGTCGGATTTTGGGTGCTCTTGCATACAGGATACAGGTATAGGTCAGCCGGATTTGGCCATGAGTCATTTAATCGTCTGTAAAATTGGTTGACCTACTCCATTCCGCCGGACATGACCGGAGTCGGACTCTTTGCGTATGGGCTTCTATTTGGCATATTCTTGATGTCTATGCGAACGCAGTTCCTATGGTGGCCCCTGCATCCGATAGGTTACGCGGTATCCAGCACGTATTCTATGCGTGATTGGTGGTCTATGTTTTTTTACATGGGTTATCAAACGGCTAATCTTGTCGTTCGGAGGACTAAAGATGTATCGCAAAGTAATTCCCCTTTTCTTCGGCTTGATTCCTGGGGATTTTGCTGTTGGCAGCTTCTGGTCCATTCTTGGCATTATAATAAAAAAACCGACGTTTAATTTTACACAGTGGTGGTAGACATAAGAGGTCTGCCAGTAAATCCTGTTAGTATTTTCGTCCGTTTCCATTACAACGCGTTTAGGGAACCCGCGGGCATCAAAGACTCGGTGGGATTAATCATTGAAGACATTCGTACCTGAATCTGATATTCTGTCAGCAATATTGGCACACCAATTTTTTCAATCCCTATCTAGGTCATGAAAATGTAGGTGCATTGATTGTTATTCGCAGACCATCCGGAAACTGTAGATATGATGAACAATTGTTCGTCTTCTCAGTTTCACGCTTTCAATTGCTTTTAAGGAGGCATAACTATGATGACACCAGAGCAACGATATTTACTTGATGCGGCCGGATACTTGCACATCAAAAACCCCTTGAGTGACGAAGAGTTGAATCGCGCTCAAGAAGCTGCGGACCGATATATCAACACGCCGAACCTTCCTCCTCGCGAACTGGAACCGACGGTACATCACGATCGCTACAGTCGCGGGTTCGCATATGACAAAGCTTTGGAACACCTGACAATGCACCCCTCCGTCTGGCCCATCATCAAAGAGCTGACAGGCAACAAACCTGCCCTCGCCAGAGGAACGCTAATAGTTGATACCCATGAGCACAACCCCCACGCACTCCACGCAGGTCCCGGACAATTTGGAAAAGCTGTTAAGGAAACCGGCGAGCCCGGCACACTCTTCTGCGAGTATTTCGATGTATTCTGGTACTTGACCGATGTCCGTCCGGGCGATGGCGGCTTGCTCCTTGGACCGGGGTCGCACGATAGCGGTTTTGAATGCCCTTACGCTGGAAACGTGTACGAATCCGCCGATGACTTACCGCGGGGGGTTATTAACATCAGTCCTTCTGCCGGGGATGCGATTGTCCTTCCCGAACGACTCCTGCACGGGGCGTTGAGATGGAAGCCAAGAGATCGAGACCGTCGAGCTCTGCTGTATCGCTATGCTCCGCAGTATCTGTTAATGCAGAGCGCGACAACTAACGATTTTGACATTCGGACCTCACTTGAAGATCGCTTCAAGGCGAGATTGGCACCCGAGACTCAAGAGTTGGTAAAAACGGCTTTCCGAGAACATGTTAAGGAAATCTCGACACGCGATGAAATTCGATTGATCTAAGACACCTGATGCTCACATAGGTAGGCTTGTGAGTATCCACACTCCTGTTTGTAAGTTCAGGGACTACACTGGGGCGGAACATGGTATGTTTGCCCGGCTTGGATAGCACTAGCACGACGATAGACGCCGGGAATTGAAGTGCCGAGATCGAGACGTGCACCGATGCGCCCGTGGAGGGGTTATGGTTGGATATAAAGCAGCCCGCGCGATGCAACTTGCAAGTGGTGAGAAGATCGGGAATTACATCCTCGTGTCCAATGCGGCTCCGAGGTGTGCCTTTAGAGCCTGTTTGAAAACTCATTTCGGGTAGAGCCATTTGCCCTGAAACCGAGTATTTTCTTGAAAAGGGAACTCTATCGCACGCCCTATTCGGTCGCTTGATCGGTTTCTTTCTGCGCAATCCAAGAGGAGCACGCTAATCTCGATCATCAAATCAAGATGGGATCCCTGTACTAGCCCCAGCGGGGCGACAAGTGAATCGCAGGCGACAACAAAAACTTGATAAAACCTGCTTCAAATGACCAAACATGGCTTTGCCACCTATTATTATTCAAACAGGATCTTACGACACTCTTGGAGAGGGAGGCATCAACGATGCTACGCCCTAGTTTGTAAAACGCTAGAAGACCGAAGGGGATTTACGTTTGGAATTCTCGGGGCGCGACATTAACGAATTGGCAGAGTTCTCCCGATAGTTTGGGAGCCTACTTTGATTGGGGAGACATAGAAGGCATCACGATTATTCCATCTCTCGACTACTATCAGCGGAGCTGGACGATGCTGGCTGCTATCATTGCAACACTAACACTAACCGAATTTCCTGTCAAGCAATTCTTCATGTATGGGGTTAGCAGCCATCCAATGGGTCAGTTCATTGGTGCGCCGAACCGCATTGCGACGTATGCGATTATCGAAAATCTGTGTCGGAGCGTTATCTAGGCTCACACATGTATTATTGCGAAAGAAAACTCCTCTTGGACATCAATGAGGAGGGAATTTTGGCCCGTTGATCCATCAAGTCGTGGCAGCCTTTACTCCTCATCGTACACAGTACGGGCTTCATGTATTTTACGCTATAAGGGATGCGCCATTTGAACAGCACTATCGCGGTTCATCTCGGGGCATTTCCCATTCTAATACGAGCCCATAACATCGCCACTTTACTCGCCGAGTCTACTGGGTACATTTTGTTCGCGTGAGCCGGTCTGAACACTTGGATGCGGTTGTTACCGGCATCAGCCACGTATACGTACCCCAAGCGATCAACTATTAGAGTATATGGCCTTTCCAACTCCCCATCACCAGTGCCTTGGGTGCCCCACTTGGCTATGAAATTGCCTTCCGAATCGAATACCTGAATGCGGTGGTTCTCTCGATCAGCCACATATAGGTTTCCTGATGGATCTACTGCTACTCCATGTGGCCAATCGAATTGCCCATCTTCAAAACCCCGCATTCCCCATTGCTTCACAAACCTGCGCCTCGGATTGAACTTCTGAATGCGGTGCCGGTCCGTATCAGCTACGTATATGTCCCCTGCGCTATCCACTGCCACTGCCTGCGGGTGAAGGAATTGGCCGCCCTCAGCACCCGCCCATGCTCGCTGGAATTTGCCCTCTGAACTAAACTTTTGGATACGGTTGTTATTTCTATCAGCCACATAGATGTCGCCTGAACCATCGACTGCAATACCCCTTGGCTTATTGAACTCTCCATTGCCAGCACCCGCAGTTCCCCATTTCGTCAGGAACTTACCCTTTGAATCGAATTTCTGGATGCGGTTGTTTGCCATATCAACCACATACACGTTCCCTGAGCCATCCGCCACTACACCTTGTGGCCCGCGTAATTGGCCATCGGCTTTACCCCGTGTTCCCCATTTCGTCAAAAAATTACCCTCTGAATCGAACTTCTGGATTCGGTCGTTGGCATTATCAACCACATATACGTTCCTTGAATCATCCACTGCCACCCCCGTGGGCAGTCGGAACTGACCATCGGCTTTACCCTTTGTTCCCCATCCTGTCACGAAGTGGATGTCCCATTCCCGGGCTTCCGAAGCTGATGGATATAACAGATTAACTAACATCGCCATGCTAGCAATCAGATATATCATTCTATCAATCATCGCCCTTACCCTCCTCGTAATGGTAACGTGGGAATACAAGCCCTTCTCGCACCATGACAGATAGAGAATCCCTGGCATCCTAAAGGTTAATCCAGAAAGAACAACATAACCTATCCTTCCTCCACCAATGTGGTAGCCTCTTGATAAGGAGAGACACTTCCAACTCGTATTCTACTTTAACCCACTATGGTGTAGATCAGCAGATAGAAAACGCAACCCACTATAGGAGCTACAGTCACTAGCTGCGAGACTATTGATTCCTGCACGACATTCCGCGTGACGGGAAATGATGCCTCAAATACCAGGGATTCTACTTCTCCGCAATACACAGGATGTCTTAGAAGGAGGCTTTTCGCTCTCCCCATATGGTGGCGAGCTTGCCTCTCGGGCCTACCGCCGTGCCTGCCCCTGCGATGGTACCTGTCTCGTGCATCGCCATGACTTCTGCCTCGGTCATTGGAGCGTCCCATACCGAGACATCATCTAGGAAACCCATGAGCCACCATTCCCGATTGTTTTCAAATAGCCACTTGGCGTCCACAAAATTGCACCCAAACATGAATGGGGCGTCCTGATACGTTATCACCCCGGGAACAGCTCTAGTTCCTGAAAGCTCCCCGTTCACAAAAACGTTTACATCGGCTCCGTTGTATGTGATGGCGATGGAGTACCACTCGCCAGTCAGGGGTTCCACTCCTGAATCAGAATAGAGCCAGTCGCCATTGTTGAAGATAAAGGTCTGGATACCGGACTCCAGTATTATAACGTAGGAGTCGCCGTAGGTAGCAATCTCCTGTCGTTCACTTAGTTGATCGAAGTTTACCCGCACGAACATCGTTAGCGAGTCAGCAGGTTCCAACTCAGGAGCCCTTGCAATCTCAACGCAAGTGATTGGCCCTGTGAAGTGGAGTCCATTTCCCCACTGCGTCGGTACAAATTCAAGCGTTTCATTTGTCTCGACACGTGCACCTTCTTTTATATCCACAAACCGACCGTGGTTGTCACCAACTGCATCACGAAGGTCGCTGTCCAGCGGCCAATGTCCTAGAAGGTTAGGCTGAGCTAGCGCGTTGGACGAGAGCCACGCGATCAAACTCAAAACCATCAAACCTACTAGCAGATGCTTTGCTCTCATATTTCTGTCTCCTTTTGAAAACAGGCACTGTCAGATTTGAGTGCCAATACTGTATGTGAGTTGTTAATAGGCAAGGACTTACCTTCCCCTTCCTATATCAGTGGTGCAGGCGTTACGTGGAAACACACTAAACCGTTGATTTAGAAGACTCTATGATACAGAGATTGGCTCTTTCAGACAATCAATCTGACCACCCCACTTTCTTGGTCACGTACGACCCACATGCGGACAGATAATCTAACTGGCTAGATCTTCTTTACAACCTGTGCACCGGTATCCTCCTATAACCACAGTAATTCGGTCAGCATCCGTAGCACCGCAACTCAAGTTACTTCGGAGCATAGCTATGATTATATCAGATTATAGATCTAGCAACAACTGTAAAATCTTGGCGATGCGCAGCTCTGGGATCAAAGTGTCCTCGCGTTTTTCATACTGAACTCAGAGATTTCTGGTTGGAAAATAATGTGTACGGCGAATCGTGAGATTCGCACCACGCTAGCTATATCGTGTCAATTGTATCGTTCGCCCCTTAGTTCTCCCCAGGTGAGGGTCAGCTTACCCGTCGGAGTGACATCTCTAGGTGAAGGAGGCGATTCATACACTGCCTCGATTTCTCTTTCCGTCATCGGGGCGTCCCATATCGAAATCTCGTCTAAGACACCAATGAGCCACCATTCCCGATTGTTTTCAAATAGCCACTTGGCATCCACAAAATTGCATCCGAATGTGAGTGGGGCATCCTGATACTGTATCACTCCGGGAACGGCTCTAATTCCGGAAAGCTTGCCATTAACATAAACCTTCACATCGGCCCCGTCGTATGTCATGGCTACGAAGTACCATTTGTCGGTAAGAGGTGTTATTCCCGAATTAGCAAAGGACCAGTTACCTTTGTTGAAAATAAAAGCCTGAAAGCCGGATTCGAGCACCACCACATAGGAATCCGCATAGGAGACGATTTCCTGTCTCTCACTTAGCTGGGCGAAGTTTACCCAGGCGATTACCGTCAATGAATCTGCTGGCTCCAACTCAGGAGCTCTGGGGATCTCAACACAAGTAGATGGGCCTACGAATCGGAGTCCATTTCCCCACTCACCTGGTACCGATTCAAGTACCTTACGTGTCTTAAACCTTCTACCTGCTTTGAATTCCACAAACTGTCCGTGGTTATCACCGACCACATCATGCAGGTTTTTGTCCAGCGGCCAATGTCCCAGAAGTTCAGGTTCGGCTAATGTTCCAGGTGAAAACCACGCTACAAAATTCACTACCACCATCCCAACTAGTAGACACCTTGCTCTCATTTTATTGCCTCCTTTTGCAAATCGGTCACCGTCAGATTTGAGTGTCGGTATTGCAAATGAGTCATTGACAAGCAAGGATTAAACTGCCCCCGCCCTATAGTCGGATTAGGAATTCCAAGAAGAGGCTGTCAACCCTTGAGTTGTAAAACTTTATTAAACAAAAATCTCCTTCATTGAACCAATCTGTCTACCCCATTGTCACGCTTAAGCCGCGACCCACAGAACGAACGGGAGATTCAACTGAGTGGAACATTCCGTGCGGATTGTACACCTAAGAGGCCGGCAAGCGTAATCTCATTGTACTAAATTATAGCGCTAATGACGAGCGTAGTCTGCAGAAGGCGCTGCATTCAAGCAGTATAATGCGATTCAAGCAAGGTTAGGAAGAAAAAACAATGTTCATTCTTGTATTTGAGAGAACAATAAACATCAATCGTACATCTGCAACTCTTGGGTTAGGCATAGGTAATTTACCTTGCCCATCCATGTGAAAATTTTTTACTAAAAGTGGCAGAAAGTGTTATACTTGCCGGTAGAATCCATCATTTGAGGAAATCGTTATGCATTGAAGAAAGACTGTTGCAAAATTGAATCGGCATTATTCATATTCCTTATAGATGATAGAGGTAGGCGATCAAATTGTCCATTTTACGAGGCGTTCCTACTGTAAAGTGATTTGGTGAGTTCGATTGAAGTCAAAAGGCGTCACGTGCAAAGCGATTCTCATCGGGTTGTTCTTGATTCCCCTCAACGTCTACTGGATCGTACGCAGCGAGACAACCGGCTGGATATTCTCTTCGACAACGTCATCACTGTTTTGCAACGTTGTCTTTACGCTCTTCATTCTTACCTTGCTAAATGAAGCAGTAAAGTGGTGGCGGCCATCAAGTGCCTTGGCACAAGGAGAGTTGCTGGTTGTATACTCCGTGGTCTCGGTTGCTACCGCGCTTTCGGGAGAGGGCGTTGGGCAACAACTGGTGCGGCTTCTAGGGGGGCCGTTTTGGTATGCTACACCCGAGAATGAGTGGGCGGCCTTGTTTCACCATTATTTGCCGCGATGGTTGGTCGTACATGACAGACAGGTTCTCCAAGCCTACTTTGAGAGTGGCGATGGCGATGCGTCGTTGCTTTACACCTCCACACACTTCATGACTTGGCTGCGTCCCCTCCTGATTTGGTGCGCGTTCATTCTATTAATCGTCTTCGTCATGACATGCATCAACGTCATCTTGCGGAAGCAGTGGATTGAGCATGAGCGGTTGACGTACCCTGTAATCCAGCTACCACTGCGAATGGCGGAAAACAGAAACAATCTTCTCCAAAGCAGAAAGATGTGGGTCGGATTTGGAATCAGCGCTGGCATCACGCTTTTGAACGGCTTTCACTACCTTTTCCCAGCAGTGCCGGGAATCTCCAATATCAACAATATCAGCGGGCTGTTTGCTTCCAAACCATGGAGCGCGATGCATCCGATCGTGATTGCGTTTTATCCGTGCGCGATTGGGCTTGCCTACTTTATGCCACTTGACCTTGCAATGTCAACGTGGTTCTTCTTTCTGTTCTGGAAAGCGCAATTGGTCGTGGGTTCAATTCTCGGCTTACATAGTCTACCGGGTTTCCCGTATGCGCGATGGCAACAGTCGGGCGCGTATCTAGCGATTGGCGTGCTTGCGTTGTGGCTCAGTCGGCGGCAGATTTTCGAAGTGTCCCGACGCGCGTGGCGAGCTACTCCTGCCACAAACCCGTTTTCCGAACCAATGAGCTATCGGCTGGCAGTCGTGGGGCTGCTTGGCGGATTTGGGTTACTCGTCCTGTTTGCAACCCAGATGGAGATGGCACTTTGGGTCGCACTTCCCTTGTTTGGGATGTATTTTATCTTCTCCATTGCTGTTACGCGGATGCGTGCGGAGTTAGGTCCTCTTGTGCATGAGTTGTACTACTGCGGCGCCGGGCAGGTGATGAGTGCCGTTTTGGGTACGCGCCGTATCCCGCCAAGTAGCCTGACCGCAATAACGCTGCTCTGGTGGTTGACGCGCAGTCAAAATTCGAATGTCATGCCCCATCAGTTGGAGGCATTCAAATTGGCTGAGCGGGCAAACGTTGATACGCGTCAATGGTGGGTTTTTATGCTATTCGCCGCGGTGCTTGGGGCGTTAATCTGTTCTTATGCCATTCTTGACACGGGTTATCGTTACCGCGGTAATCTAGGTTACGGGGTCGAATCGTACCCACGACTTCAAGCTTGGCTAAGCAACCCGCGTTCGATGGATGTGCCCGCAAGCGTGTTCATGGGAATCGGTTTTCTATTTGCGTTGCTTCTCCTCGGGTTCAAACGGCGCTTTCTTTGGTGGCAGTTTCACCCGCTTGGGTATGCTGTTACACAAGGAGATTGGGCGATTACGTACATCTGGTTTCCGATCTTCATCAGTTGGCTGCTTAAACTGCTAATCTTGCAATACGGTGGGGTTCGCAGCCATCGAAACGCGATACCGATTTTTCTCGGCTTAATCCTCGGTGATTTTGTGATGGGGGCGACTTGGGGACTCATCAGTTTAGGGACAGGACTGCCGACCTATCGGTTCAAGAATTGGTAAAGAAGGGGATTAAGCGAAAAATCACTTGTGAGAATAGGGGGCGTGTGCTCATGGATTTCGGAGAATTAGGCAAATTATGGTAGTGGACAACATCCTAAAGTTCCTGTTACAATGAGGATGGTCGTAAATCCTTATAGGCGCAAAAGAATGGGATTATGCCATAATGTATACCGTCCACCTAAACCGGCTTCGTGGGCAATCACTATCTTGCGAGTCGTTAGAATCAAACATTTGGAAATCGCTAGAATGGACTCATGACTAAAGAACAAATATACCTGTTTGACCTTCAAGGATACGTTGTTCTCAAGGGAGTCGTTCCCAGCCATGTAATTGATGAGTGCAACAACGTACTCGATCGTTTCGAGAATATGCCGCCGAGCGACTTCCCATCGCCGCTGTGCCTGGGAACGGAGAAAACAGAAAAGGAAATGTACATCTCCAACATTTTGGAGGCGGCCCCAGCTTTTATTCCACTGATTGACCTGCCAGAGGTGCTCCCCGTAATCGCACGGGTTACAGGCGGTCCATACCGCTTGAACCACACCTACACGATTTACCGTTGGGGCGGCGGGTACACGAGTCTCCACCAACACGGAACCCCGATCATCCCCACATGCCAATACCACTGCCGAAACGGTGAGATAGTCTCGACGCTAACCAAAGTGGTATTTCCCATGTTCGATTGCGGCGTTGAAGACGGGTGCTTTGCCGTTATCCCGGGCGCACACAAAAGTAATTACCCGAAACCGTGGGGCAGCCACCCCGATGAGAATCCGCCCTTGACACCCATTCCCGCCGAAGCCGGTGACGCGATTATCTTCACCGAAGCGCTAACCCACGGTTCAACAGTGAACACATCCAATCGCCCCCGCCGCACACTCTATTACTGTTACAGCATCGGCTATATGCGCGACTGGGGCGGACAAGGATTGCATTTTAGCGAACGCGTTATGGATCCGCTATCGGAAACACAGCGCGAGATTATTCGGCTGAAGTAAGGCGCCTCATATCAGATTCCACCTCTTCCCTGTGGTGGGCATCGCCCACCACTGCTCGCCACGGTCTCATTCTACAATGGTAGGTGCTCGAGGTCAGTAGATGAACCCATCATGTGCCAACTCCACACGCTGCACACTCAGGGAAACCAACACAGATTGCTCAAAAACCAAGAGATTCTTGTTGACCCAAAGCTGGAAAACGGGTAATATGAATTTAATAGATTTTCCGAATAGGGAACACTTTCGCAAAAAGACACATCTCTTACTATAAACTCTGATTTTGAACCGACAAGAAAGTATGGAATCCTGGAAAAAATCAATTAAAGCGCTGACGGTCGATGTCTTTGGAACAGTCACCGATTGGCACTCGACGATTATAAGAGAAGGAGAGCGATTAGGCTCCCAAAAACAGATTAGTGTGGACTGGGCGCGGTTCGCCAAGGCTTGGCGAAGTGGCTATGAACCCGCTATGGGGCGCGTGCGTCGCGGCGAATTGCCTTGGACGAAAATGGACACACTCCATAGGATGATTCTTGACGACATTCTGACCGACTTCCCGATTCCGGAGTTGTCCGAGTACGAGAGAAGTCATTTCAATCGCGTTTGGCACAGACTGGACGCGTGGCCCGATGTGGTTGGCGGTATGTTACGGCTGAAGTCCAAATACACGGTTGCAGCGCTTTCTAACGGTAACGTGTCACTACTGACCAACATGGCGAAACACGCCGGTATTCCGTGGGACTGTATCTTGTCAGCGGAACTCGCGCGCCATTACAAAACCGACAAAGAAGTCTACGAGACAGCGGCTCATCTCCTCAGCTTGGATCCGCCGTCAATCCTGATGGTCGCAGCGCACAACCACGACCTTGAGGGCGCCAGATCGGTTGGATTCAGAACTGCTTTTATTTCTCGCCCACTTGAATGGGGACCGGGAGGCGGGGCAGACACAGCTACAGACGACGAATTTGACATAATAGCTCAAGATTTCCACGATCTTGCCACGCAACTTGGAATCTAATCGTCGTGAGAAGCCAATCTCCACAGAACAATATGGATTTTCAAGCATTTGATATTTCCCGAATCCCTTCCGGAGAAAAGAAAACGGACTGGCTTGAGGTCGCTCCCCGTGCAGATGGCGGCATGTGGCGTTTGCCTTTACTCTATGTTAGCGGCGCCTCCGACGGTCCCACACTCGCTGTTACCGCCGGCGTCCACGGTAATGAATATGAGGGTGTGGAAGCCATACCTCGCATCTATGAGCAGGTGGAACCTGACGCATTGCACGGCACTTTGGTCATGGTTCCCGTATGCAACATGCCCGCATACGAGGCTGGCACTCGAAACAGCCCTATAGACGGTCTGAATCTCGCGCGCGTTTTTCCCGGCGATGTACACGGTACTATTACTCGACGCATTACCTATTGGTTAACTCACAAACTCATCAAACACGCAGACTTCTTTATCGATCTGCACAGCGCCGGTGTCGAGTCCAATATCCCGATGATGATTGGCTACCTGCACAGCGATGATGAGTTCGGCCAAAGAGCGCGATCTGCGGCTCATGCCTTTGGTGCCCCTGTAATGTGGGGCCATCCGCCTCCCGTCACGCTGGGCAGGAGCGTTAGTGCCGCCACTGAATTCGGGGTTCCTTGGCTCTATACCGAATCCCCCGGCGGCGGTCGGGCAGGACCGGACGAGGTAGCGTGTTATATCAATGGCGTGCTTAACGTCATGAAGCATTTGGGTATGATTTCCGGTGAACCTCATCCCCAATCGGCCATTCACCACTTAGTTGGTGACGGCAATTTGGATTTCGTAATTTCTGCCCCGGCAGCAGGCTCGTTTCGGCCCCATGTGGCCTTGCTTGATGAAGTCTGCGCCGGTCAGCGTTTGGGAATTGTCGAAGATTTCTTTGGTCGGGTGGTTGGTGAGGTCAACGCCGATCGAGATGGAATAGTAATATTCCTCCGTCGCATGCCCCAGGTGAACGCTGGCGACGGTTTGGTCCAAGTCACAGGAAAATATTAGGGAAATTAAAATCTACAGGATTCGCTGCGGTTCAAACCTCATATTCCTATGAGTGACAATAAGTTCAACCCCCAGTTTTTAGACCAGGTACGCTCAAGCATCCCCGATGAAGCCCGTTTCTTGCACATCGGATCTATCCCGCTCGGAGCAGGATTGCTTGAATTAAAGGATGGAAATCTGTTGAACATATCATCAGGAAGTCGTTCAACCTCCGAGGATGGCGGTGTAGCTTGGAGCGCACCCGAACCCGTGACCGATGTCGAGGGAAATCCAATGGTTCGCGGGATAAGCCACTTGTTGCGGCTGAAGACCGGTGGAATTGGCGGCTTTTATGATAAATCTGAACCAGACAAACAGTATGGACTGACTCCTTGGTTTGTCAGATCCGACGACGAAGGCAAAACATGGTCACAACCCGTTCAGGTTGGCGAGCCGTACAATAACTCGGTGATGCATGGCGCGACTGTCACCAGTACCGGCCGAATCGTCGTTTCCGTCTATAAACTACTCGGCAAGACAGTCTGGGAGAAGGGGCGGGCGCTCTTTGGTGACGACATCGCGTTGGTTGGTCATCACGGTTACGAGCACTTTTTCACCTACTGCTGGGCTTACTATTCGGACGACGAGGGAAAGACGTGGGGTGCCAATAAAGGGACTGGTATTTGGGGTGCGGGTGCCGAACTGTTCGTAACGCTCGATTACAGTGCGGGCGGGCATTACCGCTGTAACGAGCCGGTCGTGGCTGAAGTTAGCCCAAACCACCTGCTAATGATTCTGCGAACCCCGCTTGGTCGTTTCTATCAATCCTGGTCCGCTGATGATGGAACTTCTTGGTCACGCCCGGAGCCGACTGCTCTCGCGTCAGCCCTCGCACCCGCAGCTTTGGGGAGAATTCCCGGCAGCGATGACCTACTGATTATCTGGAATCAAGCGTCGGCTGATGAAATCCAACGCGGAATGCAACGCCACCGCCTGTCGTCGGCGATTAGCAGGGATGGCGGAGCCACATGGAGACATACCGGAAATGTCTTCTCAGTCTTCCTCAAAGATGGCGACGCCGATAAGATCGAACCGTTCCCGATTCAACCCTACAGAGCTTTGGAACACGCACCGCGGCTGCCCCCAAACGATCTCGAAGGCACATATCCATTTCTGTCCTTTTGGAAGGACACGGCAATCATTAGTTTCATGTGCCGCGAACGAGCTTTCTACATTATTGATCCTGAAAAGAGCGATGACGAATTTCCCGGCGGCGAGCGTGGGATAACCACAAGTGTCTGCGTCGGTCTGCCAATTTCTTGGTTCTATAAAGCGTTGTAACGCCTGAGCCCATTCCGGAATCGGAGTGACTAACAACCCATAGCTTAGGTTTGTCCCCAGTCGGTGCATAGGAAGGAGGAACGAAATGGAACTTACACAGCAACAACTCAACTTTTTCCATACTTTCGGCTATCTTGGGTGCCCCGCAGTCTTCTCGCCCGGTGAAATCGCGTGGATAACCGAAGAATTTGAGCGATCTATCCAGGAAGTTGGCGGCGGAAAGAACCATGACGGTTCCTCGCGGACGATGTTCGGCGGTCCCATTGAACATCGCCCGAGGCTTTGCGCTTTGCTCGATGATTCGCGTATCTTGGGTATTCTCGGGGGAATTCTCGGTGAGGATTTTAACTACGCCAACGGTGATGGAAATTACTATACTGGAGATACCGGCTGGCATCCGGACGGAAGTTGGGGACAACTATTTTCGGCGAAGTTAGCGTTCTACCTCGATCCATTGACTCGCGATACCGGTTGTTTGCGGGTCATCCCAAGAAGCCACCGACCTGATCACTTCGTGCGGAAGGAGAAAATAGACCCCAATCGGTCACAGGAACTATTCGGCGTTGCCCCTGCAGACTTTCCCACCAATGCTGCATTGGAAACCAATCCGGGAGATCTTGTGATTTTTAACCACGACACCTATCACGCCGCATTCGGAGGGGGAAAGCGTCGGCAAATGTTTACAATGAACTGCACCCGAAGGGCCAAAACAGAAGTCGATTTTGAAGTGCTAAATCAGTATCTAAGCATTCACTCGCCGGGAGGATACAAGAACAGAACCGGGGCGGGAATGTATTGGCCCATGATGCTCGACACTGCCGACGAGAGCCGAATGATTCACCTGAAGCAGTGTGCCGAAGTTCATGACCAACTATTTCCCGACTACGCGCGCGTTCACGCGGGATAGTGGAAGAATCCGCTATTCACAGCGTTCAGGTTGAGTCAAACCGAGTTTTTTCCTGAAAAAGGAACTCTATCGCGCTCCTTAATCAGTCGCTTGATCGGTTTCTGTAATCGTTCGGTTCATGACAGCCATTTAGGCATTCTGGATGCCTAAGACTGCCAAATCCATACCTTGACTATGCGGGCGTCAAGTGCATCTACGCCCGATAAGGCGTCAAATCCATATTGGGGAATCGTTGCGCTATGCCCTTCAGCGTTATATCGGTGTAATAAGCGTGACCGGGTTGGGGCCAACCGAAGAGTGTGCGGACACGAGGTGTCGTCTTCTCCCAAAACGGTCCAAAGAATTGCTGTTCGGGACCAAGCCATGGATTTGCCAGTTTCGTCCAGCGGCCGGTGTCCCCGCGAGCCAATGACAACGTCCAAAACGCACGCTGTTTCCGTTTGTTCGTGAACGGTACGGCGGCGTGAATCAGGTATGAGGATGACAATAGAACGCTGCCCGCTTTGCCCGTCGTCGGTACCGGCTCGGCAAATTCGGGAACGTCTCGGATGTCGTTAATGCCCCCGCCCAGGCGGACAAGAACGTCGGCGGCTTGTCGATGCGAACCGGGAATCACGTGCATGGGCGCACCGTCTTCATCCACGTCGTGGAGGTATACACCGCTATTGACGTAATCGAACGAACCTACGGCGTAGCTTGGCGGCAGAAAGGTGTTTGTCCCGTGGTCGGCATGGTATCCCTGCCAGAGATGCTCGGAGTGACGCTGGTCGCTGGGACCCGCTCGCATGAACAGATGAGCATTACAGTAGCTGATGTCGGGTGTACCGAGGCATTCGGCGTAAATGTCCAGATAGTCTTCGTTTTCGATCAATCGGTCTAACGCATCATAACCGGTAGGAAATTGGGTACGTCCATACGGAGTGTCACCATAATGTGTAACCGAATGGGTTGCCGACGGTTCGACCGAGTCCGCCTTGCCTGTCCTGTCGAATTCTGCGAGGAATTCGGCGAAAGAGTTTCCGTAAAATATCTTCTCCATATCTCTTAAGGCGGCTGACATCTCTTCCGGATCGAATACGTCCTCTACCATGATATAGCCGTCACGATGAAATGTGTCAAGCTGATCCTGAGTTAACTTCATGAAAAACTCCTTGGTAATTTATATTTAAGTAAATATGGTTGAGTGTTGGGTGCCGGTGCGGTTAGAAACCGCACCTACCGGCGTGGTAGAACGGATACTTTTTGTGCCAGTCTCGTAAGAATCAAATGCTTAGCGAATGAACGACTTAGCATTGAGACAGTAAGCGATAGCATACGCGATTTGTGACGGGGGGCGCCGCCATTTTCAGACTCCGTTCGATTTATTTCTCTCAATATTGATGCACACGATATGGAATATCGCTAGCGTCCTCCATGACAGCCCATAATAATCCTCAAAATTATACACAGATACCTTCTGAGGTCAAGCATTTCCCGTTTATTTCTAATTCACTCTCCGGTGGAACGCTTCCAAACACCGTGGATGTAAGATGAGTACCCATGTCAGATCTAAATTCTTCAGAAATCAAATCGTTTTTTAAGGAGAACGGTTACTACTTCGCCAAGTCGGTTTTTTCAGCGAGCGAGATCCAAGGCATGGAGAAGGATTTCGATCAAGCGCTGGTGCAACTTCTCAGTACCGAAAAGGAGCTTAATGCCCGCTGGGGCGGCAAATTGATGGATGAGCTCGACGGAGGCAACTCGGTGCTCTTTCATACTCACAACATTCAGAGCTTTTCCGCCGTTTGGTTGAACGCTTTCATGAACCCTTCGTTTCTCAATGTCGCCGAAGCAATTCTGGGCCCCGATATCATCCTGCATCACTCCAAGCTGTTTTGCAAACCGCCGGAGAAAGGTTCACCCTTCCCGATGCACCAAGACTGGCAATACTTTCCATCGGTCAAAGATACAATGATCGCTGCCGTAATCTACGTCTCCGAAGCTACAGACGAGATGGGCTGTATCCGTGTACACCCCGGCTCTCACAAGTTGGCCCGTTGTCAAGGCACGATGGGGCATGGACAAAACGTCGAGGTCGCCAACAGATATCCACTCGACGAAGGAACGGTGTTAGAGGCTAAGCCCGGAGATGTCGTCTTTTTCAGCTATTTTACGCTACACGGTTCCATGCCCAATCGGTCATCCAAAACAAGAAAAAGTGTTTTGGTGCAGATGTACGCCGGTGATGACGAAATCGAGGCGGATAACACTCACACAAATGTGCGGCTAGTCTTGCGTGGATGGAATCATTTAGCAACACGAGCCAATGTCGGGGAAATCCGATGAAATACCAACAAGTCAAAGTTTCCACGACATCCATGTACATCCCTTGAACCTCCATGGACTACAATCGACAGGAAGTTTGACTGTCAATTTCGCCCAATAGGAGAACTATTATGGCAATGTTAAAAGCCGGCGTAATCGGTTGCGGCGGACGCGGTCAAAGCCAAGCCCGAGGTTATCATACCTCGCCCGACGTGGACCTCGTCGCTTGTGCGGATCCGGCTGAGGTTGCACGCGCGGCGTTCGCGGAAAAATACGGCGTCTCAAGGACATATTCGGACTACAGGCAGATGTTGGAGAAAGAGAGACCGGACATCGTAAGTGTCACTACTTGGACTACTTTACATAAAGAGATTACTATAGCGGCGGCGCACAGCGGTGTCAAGGCTATCCACAGCGAGAAGCCGATGGCGCCATCATGGGGAGAAGCCAAGCAGATGAACCAAGCCTGTGTGGACAACGACGTAGTTCTCACTTTTTCTCATCAGCGCCGATTTGCGGCGCCGTACGTAAAGGCGAAACAACTGGCAAATGATGGCACCATCGGTCAACTTATTCGCGTTGAGGGTGCCTGTCCAAATCTGTTCGACTGGGGAACGCACTGGTTTGACATGTTTTTCTTTTACAATAACGACGAACCGGCGGAGTGGGTAATCGGTCAAATCGACGCGTCTGAACCTCAAGAGGTTTTTGGCGTGCCGGTAGAGTCTTCCGGAGTTTCATGGGTTGGATGGAATAACGGTGTCGAAGGCTTGCTGGCAACGGACGGAACCGCGGAACAGGAAATCTCCAATCGTCTAGTTGGTACGGACGGAATCATCGAGATTGGACGGCAAAAGGCTAAGCCGATGAGGGTTCTCAGCACGAAATCCCAAGGCTGGACAACCCCTAATCTTAGCGACCTCGGCTCACAGGGAAATGAGACGATTTTGTCCGTCCTTGACCTCATTGACGCCGTCAAAAACGACCGCGAACCTGAACTGATTGGATGGAAGGCGCTTCAAGCCACGGAACTCATCTTTGCAACCTACGAGTCGAGTCGGCGGCGTGCGAAAATCAATTTGCCGCTGGATGTCAATGACTCCGCGCTGGTAACGATGCTAGAAAGTGGAATGATAGGGAGTACGCCCAATAATTAGGAAACGCACCCCTGCTCCAGGTTTAGGCCTCCCAAGCAAGTATGGACATTGCCTCACATTTTAAGCATTGTGTTGGAGGCAGAGCAGTCAACACCTTCCATCACACTTCCAATCTTCCATCCTTCGAACTCATCCCTGTTTGTTGACATGCTAGGAGGAAATAATGCCATCGGAAACAAAAACCTACCGCGCTGCACTGATCGGTCCGGGCTCTCGTGGCATGGGCTTACGCGATGAAGCGAACGAAGCCGACCGACTCTCCGTTGTGGCAGCTGCCGACCCGTTCGAGACAAGATTTGAAACATTAAAATCGGAAGGAATCGCTGTCTATAAAGACTTCGAGAGAATGCTTGAGGTCGAATGCGTAGATATTGCAATTGTTGCGACTCCGATCGGCTCGCACTACGATGTCGCTAAACGGGTATTGGACTTCCCGATAGCCGCCTTGTATCTTGAAAAACCGATGACGACTCGGTTGTGGCAAGCAGATGAATTAATCAAAAGGGCAGACGAAGGGGACGTGCGCTTCGTTGTCGGACATCAACTTCGGTACAGTCCGGGATGGGCGGATGTAAAGAATCTAGTGGCGCAAGGGGCTATTGGTCAAGTAGAGTATATTCGGGCGCGTCGTGGCTGGCCCCTGCTGACCCATCACACGCACCAGACTGACCTAATGAGATACTATGCGGACGATTCACCTGCGGAGTGGGTGCTCGGTCAAATTCACCGGTCAGGCTCTTTTCTTTCGGAGAACATTGAGTTAGAGATGCAGGCGTTAGGTTTCGTACAATTTGAGAACGGTATTTTCGGCATCATTGAAGCCGGGCAGTATAAACCACCGGTTGAAAACAGTGTGATGCTCATCGGAGACAAAGGGGAAATCCGCGTAGGTTCTGATGCCCACTATCGCAGTGAGGAAACTGACGGTAGGTGGGCGCCCGTACCCCAGTACGAACACCCCGATGTCTTTGAGCACCTTCTGTCCTGGATCGAAGGAGGCACTGAGCACCGAAGCTCCGCACGGAACGGACGCGACACGTTGGAGGTGCTGCTTGCAATCTATGAATCCAGCCGGTCGCGTTCGAGAATTACTCTGCCAATGGAACGGCGAGGAAACGCTTTTGAGGAAATGAGAGCGGACGGAATTTTGCCCTGATTCTTGGCGAATTCTGAAGACGTACCGTTATGAGGAGGTTAGCGTATGTGTTTCCGCGTAGACGCGCTCGCTAAACGTCACATCGTCATTTCAGGCGGTTGCGGCGCCATCGGACTGGGAATCGTCAAGAAGCTGACCGCACACGGAGCAAGCGTCACCGTCAACGATATTGTAGACTCGAACACCGCCGACACACGCCTGCGAGATGCCGACATTGACCTCCAAAAAACGGTTTACGTGCAGGCTGACTTGACCAGAGCGAAGGACGTGGATAGGCTGATTGCGAAGGCTCGGTGCAGGTTTGGTCCAATCCATACGGCGCTTTGCCATGTCGGCATGGTGGTTCCAAAGCCTCTGCTCGAATTCTCCGACGAGGAATGGACGCAGACGATGCAGGTGAATGTCAAGACAGCGTTTCTACTGGGAAAAGCGTCCGCACAAGCCATGCTTGAAGACGAGATTGCCGGGCAGCTTATTTTCACGACATCGTGGGTGGCGGATGTGCCGTGGCCCGAGATTGGTCCCTACAACGCGAGCAAAGCCGCGATGAAACAACTCATGCGTTCGTTCGCGCGGGAGTTAGCGGACAAGGGGATTCGTGCCAACGCTGTCGCCCCCGGAATCGTCAACGTCGGACTCGCCAAACACCAGTGGGATACTGATCGGAGTTATCGCGCACGCGCGCAAAAGGCAATCCCGCTCGGTGAGATGCAGCCTCTCGACTCCGTGACGAACGCCTTTCTATTCCTATGCAGCCCCGCGGCAGACTACATGACGGGATCCGTCCTGCTTGTTGACGGAGGGTGCAGCCTCTACCCAATGGATTGACCGTTCCAAAAGAGTTGTCGTGATTGTTGGCGAAACACATCGACAAACCCGTGGCTCCTATTCCCGAAGTGCTAATATGCTCCTCTTTTCGATCTACGGCCGAGCCTTGCCAATCCGATCTTGAACAACACGAAAACGGCTACTGCTATCCCAACCAGAGTCTCTATTGATGCGAAGAATCCCACAAATATTCGAAGTTTGTAGATTGCCAATGTTACACAGGAAACGATTGCGATCAACAACATCAAACCCGTCAGTCTCCCAAAACCCGGTAGGTCGTCAAAATTCGCATGCTTGCCGATAATGCCGAAAACCAAACCCATCGAAACTACAGGCAAGAACGAAAAAACGATGTTAACGTTCAGGAGGTTGGTTCTGGTAAAGAAAAGCAAATAGAAAATCAAAATACACGCGAATACCCCCGGAACCGCTGACAAATATACGATTGCCGAAAACACCGATTCGATAAACGCTCTTCCCATTACCCGCTTGTACAAAAATGAAACGAATAAGGCGAGTAGCGGCAACGTCGCGAAGAAACACACCGCCCAACCCGTGTGATTATCCAAGCGTTCTAATAATTCGTTGACGGACATATCCTTGCTTTCCAGACTTGCTTATAGCGTCTAAGGGTGGAATGTCGCTGCGATCATTGTCGTCATTTGGTTATCGCCCGCGAAACCTTGGTTTCCGCTTTTCCATGAACGCCCGCCGTCCCTCCTTATAATCCTCGCTAGCGAAACAGTCATCAACAAGACGTTGGCAAAGGTCAAGAGCGCGGTCGTCCGGATCCTTGCCAATCTCATCAATAATCCGCTTGCAGGCTTTAATCGTGAGTGGCGCGTTACCATTTATGGTTTTCGTGTATTCATTCACGAAGCTGTCCAGCTCATCCCTGCTCAGAACTCGGTTTACCAATCCCATATCGTAGGCTTCCACCGCGTCAAATTGTCTGGCGGTAAACATAATCTCTTTGGCACGAGTTGGCCCAACGAGTTGCACCAATGCTTTCAAACCGCCGAAACCGTATCCCAGTCCCAGCTTGGCGGCGGGAATCCCAAATCTTGAATCATCGCTGGCGAAACGCAGGTCACAGCAAAGCGCAGTCGCAAGACCACCACCGATGCAATACCCGGTAATCTTGGCAATTGTCGGCTTGGAAACTCTGGTCAGATTGTCCTGTGCGCGTCCCGCAGCGCCATCGTAGACCTTTATTTTCGCGGCTGATTGGCGTTGCCGTTCGAACTGCGATATATCGGCACCAGACGAGAAAGCCGCTCCGCCTTCACCGGAAACCACAATCACGCGCATGTCGTCGTCCGCCTCGAAATCGGCAATCACCTGAGCGATGCCCAACCACATCTCATACGAAATGGCGTTGTGCTTTTCAGGCTGATTCAGGATGAGATAGCCGACCCCGTCGCTCTTTTTGACAATGAGTTTTTCCGTGATTTCCCCCGGCGAACCCGTTCCCGCGCTCATACGACGCGCCCCCTTCGCAGATTTTCGATTTCGTCGTCAGAAAATTCAAACTCGCGCAGGATTTCATCGGTGTGTTCACCCAACTCCGGAGCCGGGCGATACGGCATTTTGGGGGTACCGCTCAAGCTTGTCGCGTGGCGCACCACGTTCAACCTGCCAAGCGCCGGGTGATCTACGGGGCGAGACATGTCAAGATGCGCTACCTGCGGGTCACTCCACATCTCGTCCATGCGATAAATTGGACCACAAGGCACACCGGCGTCGTTGAGCAGTTCAATCCATTCATCACTGCTCTTGGCTGAGAAATAGGCTTGTAGTTCCTCATTCAACGCATCTCGGTTTCGCGACCGTGACGCATCATCGGAGTAATCGGGGTGATTTCGAAGCTCCTCTGCCGAAAGGGCATCACAAAGCCGTCCCCACATGTCGCCTCCGGCGGCAGCAATGTTGATGTATCCATCTGTAGTCTCGAACGTGCCGGTGGGTATGCCGGTCGGATGATTGTTGCCGGCCTGCGGCGGTACCTCGTTCCCGATGAGCCATCGCGCGCCTTGAAAATCGAGCATGGCAATCTGGGCTTCAAGCAACGAAGTATGCACCCATTGGCCCTCGCCGGTTTCCTCCCGCTGAAGCAACGCCGTAAGTATTCCGAGTGCGGCGTACATACCCGAGGCAAGGTCGGCAATGGGCACCCCCACTCGCAAGGGCCCTTGACCTTGAAAACCGGTAATCCACATCAGACCGCCCATCCCCTGAGCAATCTGATCGTAACACGGGCGGTTTCCGTAGGGACCATCCTGACCAAAGCCTGAAACGCTTGCGTAAACGATGCGCGGATTCTCCGCTTTGCACGCTTCGTAATCGACCTTGAGCCGTGTCTTCACATTTGGACGGAAGTTTTCCACGACCACATCCGCACACCTCACTATCCGCATGAATGCGGAGCGCCCCGCATCCTCTTTCAGGTTTAGCGTCATACTGCGTTTATTTCGTTGAAGGTTTTGAAAGTCGGAGTCGTGACGACCGCGGTTGGCACTATCAAGCTTCTCCGGTGGGACGGGCAGTTCGATTTTGATGACGTTTGCCCCCCAATCGGCAAGTTGGCGCACGGCCGTCGGTCCCGCTCGAACGCGAGTCAAATCCAATACGGTAAAACGAGAAAGGGGAGACTTTTGGTTGGTCATGTTAAGATATCATTAGAACCTGTTTGAAAAGTCACCTTCTCCTATGAAATCAGCATCAATTTAAGGTATGAGGTCGTTTTGGGTAGTGACTCCAGTTTCATACCTACATCCCGAAATTTCATACCAACACTCCGATGGCTACGATGTCGAAACTGCGAAGAAGCCAGTGATAGCAAGAGTTATAGCCTCTTTTCTGTCTCTATTGAAAACACCCATTTGGTATGAAAGGTATGAAAAGTATGAAATTTCCTTGGATTACTAAACGACGTTCTTTAGGTCGCACCTAGAGTTTTCAAACAAGCTCTTAGAGCCTGTTTGAATAATCCCAATTGGTCTCTGAGAGTCGCCATTTTACGGGTAAATACTTTCAAAATAGCGTGATTTTGCTCATAAAATGACAAGAAATGACGGTCTTACCTACTTTTCAAACAGGTTCTTAGAAACCAATACAGAGAAACCGAGATTTTTTCTCGAAAACTCGGTTTCTATAATGTTCATCCTTGCAGGATAGAATTAGCCAGTCGAATCAACAATTCTATCGGCTTTCTGTATCTATTTGCCTGCAAAACGTAGAATCCACACCATTACGAATTACGCATTTGTTTTTTCTCAATCATAGTTGCTAGAGCGGTGTTCACCCAGCAAGCGCCGCTGTCGCGGAGTCAACTGAGCCAGTATCCTCTCGTCAAACTGAAATCTGTTAAGGTACGGCGGAAACTTCTGCGTAATCATTCGCCGAGCATAATGAACCTGAAGTAAGTATCGTTCCCGATTGCTGGTATTCGCAGCCCCGCGGTGCCACACTTCACTTCGGAAGACTACCACATCACCCGCCTTACAGAGGATGCTTTGTTCTCCAACCCCTTTCCACTCCGCGTCACCATTCGGTCCACGACCCGAGAGATGGCTGCCCGGAACAAATTTCGTTGGACCTAGCTCTTCATACATATCATCAAGATAGTAATGAGCAGTGGTAATAAAAATGGGGATGTTCACCCGCGGATCCGTCAAGACGTCCTCCGGCAGGCTGATCGGCAGATAATCGACATGCAGCGTTTGCTCCGGACGTCCCGGACCCGTGATCCATGCGGTCATCCCAATGATGTGGCAATCGGCGCCATGAATCTCTTCCGCCAACTCAATGATTCCCGGTTTGTCAAGGTACTGTATGAAAACCTCGTCACGATTGAAGGCGTTGTTTAGGTGTCTTGACCAAGACCCGTGTGCCCTATCGAAGTATTCGGGTATTTCTTCCAGGCGATCCATTACCGAGCAGAGCTCAGCAACTTCGGCAGCACTCATCACGGCAGGGAAATACACAAAACCGTCCTGCTGAATAGCCGTCACTCGACTTGCTAAGTCTGGCTGGGGAATAAGCCGGAGTGCATCCGCCATCTATTCCATTCTCCATTGAGTTAGGTGCTTGTGCATGTACAAGCGTACACAACTCCGAGTATTCACGCCATGCGCCGAAATTGGATATCGGTGAATTCCTCCTATTCAAGCACCGTGAACACATAATCCCGGTTCGCGGCGTCCGAATGACAACCTTGACAGAACGCACCCGTTAGTGGATTTGGGAAAGGGGAATCCGCGTCGCGGCGTATGTACTCCTCATACTCCCAATCATTCCCTCCCGGATTGGAACCTGCCTTCTTCCGCATAATGGCAACAAGCCGGATAAAACCTGCGTCAGAGCGTGACTCCTTTACGACAATGGACCCATTCGGGTATGGATACTGCTGTCGTCCAGCCGGAGCAATCACATCGCGCTCCTGATTTACGTACACATCCTTGGTGCCACGGTGCGGATCGCCGCCAGCCGTAGGCGGAATCGGTTCGGCATTTAGCTTTAACCACTGATTGTATCCGGCGATGTCGGCTGGAAGCCCCGGCATCAGAGCATCCGGTTGAACCGGCATCATTTCCTCAGTCGTATCATCCGTGGTCTCTTCCGAAGGCTCCGGATCCACTAGGTCTAATGTCACTTTTTCATCACAAGAGACGAAAAGTGTGCAAACGCTCAGAACCATTAAGACGAGCACATAGCTGAATATTGTGTTGTGTTGACTATGGTATTTCATGGGTTTTTCGCTCCTTTTCATAGAATCTTCTGCTAGGCTTTCCACACCCAACTATTACCAGAGATTCCGAGAAATTAAGCAAGTTAGCCCCTAAGAGGCGGTAGGGTACCTGCAACATTTTACTACTGTTGCGTTAAGTAATGTTTGACATCGTTCTCGTAGTTGTGTATAATCTATCTTGGGGTTAAGGTCATATTACTTTTTGCAGAGCATAGCACGAAACCGATACGACGTCAAGCTAGATCGATTGACCTGAATCAGCCTCTGCCACACAATGATTCATGGAGGCTTACTCATCGTCTATTAAGCCTCAATTCTGGATTTGCCGATCGTCAGCCAAGTCTCTATATCAAGGTGTTGCTGAATGAATCTAGCTGAGTTAACGGAAAAGCTGTCTGAGATTAAAGGGGTGGGGTACGTCGTTTCATTAAGAAAGGGCAACACTGGCATTGGATACACATTGGAATCTCTCCTTGAGTTAAAGGAAAACAACTTGAATTCACCCGATCTCGGCGAAATAGAGATAAAGTCTCAAAGGAATGGAGTCTCGAATCGAGTTACCATGTTTTCCTTTAATCGAGGCGTTTGGAAACTTAAGCAGCGACACCTTATTGAGAAGTATGGCTATGTGGATACCTATGGCAGACCCACTCTGTATTGCACAGTTAACACGACGCCAAACTATCATGGACTTCGCTTGAAAGTCGCGGAAAATACAGTCAGGCTAAATTATGTAGATGACACACCTATTGCCCTATGGTCAGAAGAAGCCGTGAATGAGACGTTTGAGAAAAAAAAGCCTGCATTGATTCTCGTCTTGGCCGATACCCGTCTCAACTCCGATCTGAAGGAGGAACTTTGGTTTAACGAGGCGTATATACTCTCAAATCCAGATATGTATGTTTTCCTAGACCTGATTCGCAAAGATATCATTGGTGTTGATTTGGGGATGTATATGCAGGAAAACGGTTCGGTGAGGAATCGTGGTATCCGGGTTAGGATTGAGGATAGATTCTTAAACTTGTGCTTTGGGACTAGAGAAAAGATAATCTAGTAGTCATTTTTCATATCTTTCGCGAATGTATTACCATCGCAAATTCCAGGGGCAATCTCATGTCCCATCGCACGCCCATACTTTCGAAGATATGGTGGAAAGTGCCTGCCTAGTAATTGCGTAGAGAAATCATCTGGAATGTAGTTCCTTCTATCTGAGAAACTCTGCGTAATTGATGAATCACGAGTGTTGACACTTTGGTAAAACTAAGGTAGAATTGCCATCGGTCTAGCCACGTATGTAATTTTCATACGAAAACATGCCAAGGATGGACGAAAAGTTTCGAAGGATTAGCTATTCTCAAGAACAATCTTGGTAAATGCCATTAAAGCAAATTCTCGACCACATGGTTTAGAAAACGCAATCAAAGGAGCGATTAAAATTGAAATCAGAACAGATCCAGATGTCGCAAGTTTCGGTGGACCCATCGTGGTACCCGATTTCATTGTCATCCATTTCAACAAAAGTCGCACAAAAAAATGGCAGGCGAAGACGACCCAAGCGTGACGCTCATGAACCTTCCCTTCTTCAACATTGGCCGATAGACAATGTTAAGAAAATAGTGAATGCGTTCGACGAGGAGATTGTTCAGGTTGATGGCGAGATTCCTGTAGGCCTGACTATTAATGATGGCGACAGATTCCTGTTCATTAGTTATGATCAAAGTCACCTCACCCACGGATTACATAAGTATCCCGCCAAATTCTTTCCTGAATTACCGCGTTGGCTAATCAGACGGTATTCGCGGAAAAATGATGTAATACTCGATCCGTTTTCAGGGAGCGGTACGACTAGTGTTGAGGCGCTCTTATTGAAAAGAAACTCCGTTGGTATTGATGTCGATCCATTTTCACGCTTCCTTTCGAGAGTCAAAATCACATCCTTAGATAAGAAGGATCTAATCGAATCCCAAAAATCTTTGCTTGGTGCCCTACTAAATTATCAACCGAATCAAGTATCAAAGACAGATATACCTTGCTTCCCTTATCGGGATAATTGGTTCAATAGAGAAATCACCCTAGAACTTGCGTTCCTAAAGAAGACTATAGAGTGTCTTGACACAGACGAGCGTGTTAGAGATTTTTTCAGAATCTGTTTCTCGTCCATTATCCGCGCCGTGTCAAACGCAGATGACAACTGCACGCGGACCGTAATTCGCAAGGTACTCAAGAAACGAGTATTCCCTTCAGATGCCCTGAAGAAGTTCGCTGAAGCCGTGCTCGTGAATGTACCTAAGATGGTGGAGTTTTCGGATAAATCACCGCAGCGTGTAAGGGTAAGTTTCCCAGATAATATGGACGCACGAGATATAAAATAT
The DNA here is from genome assembly GCA_965197465.1 of Candidatus Poribacteria bacterium. Classification (GTDB taxonomy): domain Bacteria; phylum Poribacteria; class WGA-4E; order WGA-4E; family JAJDTR01; genus JAJDTR01. The sequence goes on from OZ240209.1 coordinate 1,177,943, forward strand.
GACCCAGATACCTTCGATTTGGCTTTGACTTCGCCACCGTATGCAAACGCAGTTGACTATCCGCGAACTCATCAGTTGGAACTCTATTGGTTAGGTTTTGAGAACGGGACTTTAACGCCATTAAAGAGGAAGTTTGTCGGAACAGAGAGTGTTTCCTCGCAGGACTATCAATTTCGACGCGAAATCGGTGTGGCTGAGGCTGACGAGGTCATCCACAAAATTTTTGAGACGGATCCAAGACGGTCGTACATCGCATTTAAATACTTAGACGATATGCGGAGTAACCTAATGGAAGTTTATAAAGTTTTACGTCGAGGAGGCCGATACGTAATCGTCGTTGGTAACAATCGGATTCGCGGTCATCTGTTTGAAAGCTGGAAATATCTAATGGCATTGGCCGAAGACATAGGCTTTGAGATTGAGAACTATTTCGGTTCAGAGATTATCAAACATTTCATTAAGGTACCAAGAGAAGAGCGAATCAACACTGACTGGATTCTGGTGCTAAAAAAATAGGGTATACAAGTGATGCAAATCCAAGAAAGAGGACGCCAGGCATCGGTCGACGGTTTTGCCCATGAGCATATCGTCGTTGGAATCTTGATGAAGAAATATCAGAACGTTTCATTAGTCGATTTGCCGCTATCACCGTATGACATTATCGTTGTACTCGACGATGGAGATGAGGAGATTATTCGTGCCCAAGTTAAAACAGCCAAGCAGTCAGTTAGTTTTATAGGCGGTAGCCGAGGTGGAGTGGATAGAGAGTATATATCGGGCGTGAAAGAATACAGACAATCGACAGCGACCTCCGATATTGTAATTGGGCTACATCCCTCAGGAGAGAATTCGTTTGAACTCTATTTTGTTCCTACTATCCTAATTGAGAAATTGGATCAGAAAAGTATTTCGATAAACAAAATTGAGAGTCTGAAGGACAACTACCTGATTCTGGAGGAATGTAAAAATTGGGCGTTGGTTATTGAGAAGTGTAAGGAATACGGAATCCTTAGTGCTGACACACAAATTCCCTTGCAGATTTAAAGTACCAATTTTAAAATCCGCAGATGCCAAGTATTCAACAATAAATTGGGTTAACATTGCGTTAGGTGAGAATTTATCGAAAAGTTGGACGCAGGAAACCACTAGGCATACTAGAAATCCTGTAACAATAGGTCGAAATGCCTCAGAGCCTAAGATTTGAACATTGTTGGTTTTGTCTCCGCCAACTCTAATCTAATGTCGAAGTTCTTTGGAAGTCACCGCTTGCGAATGCGAAGTGACGCAGCTCGGGAAAGACCCGATGTCACGTTGGAAATAGTGAAGTAGGAGACAAGGCGCAACAGTTGATTGGCGTCGGACGAAGCTGATAAAGAGTTTTATTTAACCTAGATCAAGAAGTATTACGGAGCCACGATGTCTATTTCACAAGAGTTGAGACGACTCGCAAACCAGTTGAAGGCATATGGTGACATCCAATCACCTGAGTTAGATGCCCTTGAAAAGGTTGCAAATTCTGTTGCCAAATCATGGTCTGGCTCTTGGCTCGGTTATCACTCGAAGATATATTATTCTGGATTTCAACCACCACCTCGCCAAGCGGTGTTTAGTCGAGAATGGGGAATTCCTCCAAAAGGACCAGATGATTTCTTGGGTTTAGGGTCCCTAGGAGATTGGATTGAATATGATTTTGATGACGTAGTGGCGGAAATCAATAAACGAGCTGGGAATCAACTCCCTGACTTGTACCGTGATGCTGGAAAAAAAGCACAAGAAGCATTTGAAGAAGCACAGCAATCAGTTCTTTCTCTCATCCATGCAAACAGTAACCTTCTACATGACAAATTCATGAAGGATATGATAGAAAAGATTGAGTCGTCAGAAATTCCTACTGAAAGATCCTTTATTGAAGGTCAAAGACCGTCGGGGCGACTAATCTCTAGGGATACAATAGCCATCGATCAGGGATTGGTCACGCCACCACATATTATGGTTCTGTCGCAAGTCTACGCAGCGAGAGCACCTTTCCATGCTTGTGCAGATTTAAGAAAGTCTGTTTTGCGACTTGCAAAACATGTACAGAACCTAGACCCAATACCCTTTCAAGAAAACAGAATGGGCAGTAACATTTTTATTGGCCATGGTCATTCTCTTCAATGGCGAGAATTCAAAGATTTTCTGAGCGACAGATTAGGCCTAGATTGGGACGAATTTAACCGAGTGCCGGTCGCTGGCGTACCAAACACTATACGACTTGCTCAAATGTTAGACCAAGCATGTATGGCATTTCTAATACTGACCGCTGAAGATGAAGACGCGGACGGCACCTTACACGCACGCATGAACGTAGTACATGAAGCAGGTTTATTTCAAGGTAGGTTAGGATTTGAGAGAGCAATCATCTTGTTGGAGGAAGGATGTGAAGCATTCAGTAACATTGAGGGGCTTGGTCAGATTCGGTTCCCAAGGGGCGAGATATCAGCAACATTTGAAAAAGTTCGTAAAGTATTGGAGCGAGAAAAGATTATTGGCTGATTCGCTTAGCTATACGCGACATGGAGTTGGTGATTGACCGGCACTTCATTGACGTGGATTGATTAACTCGCCCAAGACTTTAATCTAGGAATATAGAACTTCCACGGAAGATAGGAGAACATCACGAAACTAATGAGATCTGAGGTAAGTGGATCAGAATTACTGAAGACTGTATGCTTTTTTGGTGGAGCAATCTGCAGAAACCATATTGAGCCGAGGTACTATAGTCGAACGGGCGCCAAAACAAAACACGTGAGGCGTGGTGTGCAGCATTCCACGTTTTACTATAAAGGAAATTAATGGGGAGGCGTTGGTCAACATCGGCCGATATTTATCTGTCACCCAATAGATTGGCATGCAATTCATCTCGCTATGTTTGTAGTGTAAGTGGTATAGTTGCGCGTGAATAGCAGATGATTCATGCCTGCGCCAAATATCCAAATAATCTTTGTCGGAGCGAATCAAATGTTACCAAATAATTTTGAGCGTCAGCCATATGCGCTTGTTGCTGAACAGGCTGCTTGGGGAAAAAGCGCGGGAATCTGCAACGTAGAGGACACTGCTTTTGAGATTCTTGCGTCTACGCTAGCACAACATTCCGAGCAGAAGCCGAATTCAGGTCGATTTCGAAGTTTGCCAGGCATGATCTGGGTTGAAGGTAACTTGACTTTTTATATGCATGTGGCGACGATGGGATTTTGGCTACGCCAACTGATGATGACCGACTCAGCAACGTCAACCAAGAACCCAACAGAAGGTGTAACCGTTCAAATTACTACCGATTCAGAACTGTACGCGCATGTTTTGCGCTTATCAAACCGCAGATTACCGGGTTTGACAATTGAAGTCGTTGAGGCAGGAAAACCAAGTACATTCGATAGTTTGCTTGTAACTGAAGGTAGCTTGCACTTCGCAGATCACATCTTTACGTCTCTGTCCTTTTTGGGCCGTAAAGCCGACTTAGGAAGCGGTATTGGCACAGTCGGTGATATGCCAACCGATGTTACTTCATTCGATTGTCTAAGTCTGGGAGAAGCGGAACGTTGGGGCATCGCCGTTGAGGTCGAGGGAAACGTGTATCCTGCATCCGATGCTACTTTGAATGTTAATCACAAGCTTGGTTTTTCTAGTGCTCGATACGGCGGCACTCCATTTATGCCAAAACCTGTGCCGAAAAGCAACCGCACAATTCACTTGTCTGCCACAATTGACAACACGTCAATTGGCAACTTTTATGATGTGACATTAATGCCGGAGGTTAATGCTAGGCTCATCGCGACAACTAATTCGTCTGGTGGTTCAGGCATCATGTTAGATTTCAAGTTTCCACAAGCACAACTAACGGAGTTCCCGAATCAAAGGGAGTCTGGAACTATGCGACTTCGTCCTTACAGTACTCTAGGAGACGATGAAATGACCTTGACAATAGTAAACTCCGAATCGTCCATCTAACGAAAATCGTCTGACTAGGATAAATTGTATCTCGCTTTACAGATAACTAACGCGACGTTTTTCAATTATCACCACTTCGCTGCATAATCCCTTCCACTGCGACCTGTTGGATACCACCTCACCTACCACTGCCACTCCTTTGGTCGCCACAAGTGCTTCTCCGCAACCCCCAACTCCTCAAGCACGGGTTCAAGCAACGCCAACTCTTCCAACTGCTCGGCGCTGTGCGCGTCGCTGCCGATCATCAACTTCACCTCCCGATCTAGACACATCTGATAAAACTCCACGAGATGACGCTGATTGTATTTGATGAACTTGGGGCTAATCTCAATGCCGATTCCGCGTTGTGATGCGATATCCAGCAGGTTTATCAAACGCTTCTGGTCCACATGCCCCATCACTTCGCTCCCAAATTCCGAGAATCCCTCTTTGGATAAGCCAAAAACCTCGGGCGCCAGAACAAACGGGTGTACCACGACGTCGGTTACCGGACACGCAATCGCCGCTTCAAACATGTACAACTCGTGCACGGCTACCTTCTTCGGATCTAGCAGTCGGGTCGGGCGAGCCACGCCACGAAGATGATAGTGATTTGGCGCCATCAAGATATAATCAAAGTATGCCGCGAAGCGTATATCAATTGACGGGACACGGTATTCGAGCATGTGTGACTCCGCGCCAAATCGGACGGAGATAGATGTGTCGCATTCATCAATCGCTTTGCGCGCCCTGTCAATATTCTTGGTTCGCGAGCCGTAGCTGAAATCGTGGTCCGCAATCCCAATTTCCTCCATCCCGCGGCTCTGTTGAATCTGGATGATCTTATCAATGTTAAAATGCCTGTCAGCACATGGGGAAAGTCTGGTGTGAATATGGTAGTCGTAGGCGAACATTTTCTAGTTTTTCGGAAGGTAACCTTTCAAAAGACCGGTATCAATATGAGTGCAATTGTGTTGTTGTACGAAAGTCGCGTAATTATTGCAGAATGCGAGATGCGAATGCAAGTAAAAATGCGAGCGTATTGTCACTTGCGCGTTGGTAAAACTGAAACGATTACTTCCTCTCGAGGGTTCCGTTCAAGTACACTACTTGAACGAGAACAATCATATTGACATAGAACCGGTAACTGATTAGAATGAACCGAAATACTCGTTCTTCGTACCGATCGCACGGCGGAAAGTTGTGCCATTTAAACTGTCATCATGGAACTCCCAATATACGTTGAAACTTCCGGTTGTACGTCCTAATACCATTTCTCTAAAATGCAAGTGCATTGATGACGCTTGGATCAGGTAAAAAAACTTGCGTATAGCAGAGTAAGATGCCCTGTCTCCCCGCGAAATCGGCGGGGCAAGATGCCCCGCCTACGGTGAAAGTGAGCTATAAAACTAAGAGACTATATGCACTATTATTCAAGCGAAATGGTATAATCAAAAATCTACCTAATAAGAGGAGTAAATTCCTGGAAGGCTGGAGCATAAGCATATTGAAAGGTGCACACGCTGGACAACCCAAGAGCCAATGGTGGACGTGTTGGCGGACGCTCGCTATTTATCGCACCCATTCCTTCTTCCTATACATACCGCTCTATATAGGTCTCATCACCCTCTGCCATGCCGCCCCGCCGAATCCCTATCTCTTTTTCAATATCGATCCCGCCACTGGGGAGTTGAGACCCAAACTGCCAGAAAGTAGCAGGGAGTTTCGCCGAGCACTTGAAGACTGCTGCTTTGTCCGTGAACAAGCTGTGTCACAAGCCGATGGTGTCGAGTACATTCTCGGCATAAAGGTAGATTTCTCCGATCAACCCGGCAGTCGTACCGGTGCCGAAATAAACGGATTCCTGTTTGCCGACGAGGGAGTTTCCCTAAAAACCTACTACAGGGAGGTCTCTTACGGACAGATGGATGTGCAACCCGGGCCCGTAGGCGGCGTAATTCCGAGCGGCAACAGATGGATTCGCGCGGCAAAGCCGATGACGTATTACGGAGAAGGACGAATAAGCGAGGCACAGTGCAGGGAACTTACACGAGAGGCGTGCACCGAAGTGGATGCTATGGTTGATTTCTCGCAATATGATCGCGACCAAGACGGCGTTGTCGATCACGTTTTCATCATCCATGCCGGGGACGATGAAGCATCGACCTTGAAACCGGGGGACATCTGGTCAATCCTCGTGCGAGGTGTCAACATCGTTCTTGATGGCGTGCGAATTGAAAGCGCCTCCGTAGTGGCAGAAGAGCCGAGTTTCGCCAAACCTCACCTGGGAATATACTTTCACGAATTCTTCCACGATTTCGGTGCACCTGATGTATACGGTACGCCTTTCACCGATGCCAACGATCACAAATGGGGATTAATGGGTTTTTCTGGTCCTTATCAAGGCAACTTGACTGACGGAATCGGGGACGGCTTAAATCCAAGCCATATCATCGGCTACCTCAAATGGGATTTTGATGCGCGTCCGGAAAATGGGCGGCACGGCTGGATTGAACCGGTCAAGGTTGAACGAACAGCGACGCAGTTGTCCATTCCAAGTTTTGAACTGCCCCCGTCCCACAACGTACTATTCAAAATCAATATCCCCGGCAAGGTGGACAGGATGGGAAACAGCGCCGAATTCTTTCTCATTGAGAACCGTCATCGAGAATCGGGCGCCACGTTTGATACACACCTGCCAGAATCCGGGATACTAATCTGGCACATAGACGAAACCGTGTTTCGTCCACCGACAGCACACTTTGATGCGGCTGGACAAATCTGGCTAGAAGATCCGAACGACCCGAAACACCGTGGCGTAAATCCGAATAACTCGGATCTGGTCGATATTCGGTTTGTTACGGACGGAGCAGCGTTCTCGGAGAACGATGAACAAACATCCTTCACGCCCGCAAGCCGTCCAAACAGCAACGCGAACGATGGAATGCCTACCGGAATCGCTATAACTAACATAGGCGCGGAAGGGCCATTAATCCCGCTCCTCGTGTCCTTTGGAGACACTTACGAACCCAACGATAATCTTGAAATTGCTTATTCTATCGAACTCAACCAAAGGTACGAATCCTTCCTTTTCAATGTGGACGACACACGCGATTATTACCGCTTTGAAGCGGTCATCGGGAACGCTATTATCATTACGCTGACCGACATACCTCATGATGTTGAATACAATCTGTCCCTGCTCGACGCGTCAGGGCAAGAAATTATAGATGGGGTAACCACGGAACTGACCAATCAGCGCATCGTATTTCGTCCCGTCAAAACCGAACCGTTGTTCATTCTTGTCGAATCCCGTGCCGGCTTCAACGCCCTAGACTCATATCACCTAACCGTTCGCGAGGGCAAGATAGAGTCTGGCGAGCTACAAATCTCCCGAATTCGCGTTTACCCAAACCCCCTTCCGTTAGGAGAAACGCGAATAATCTTCGATTTCACGATTCCCGATTTTCAACTTGTCGACGAAATAGAATTAGACGTGCTCACGACCGCTGGCGACGTAGTGCACTCAGACCTGCTACGTGATGTAGTAGGCTCTGGTCGCTTCGTTTGGGATCTTGAACACATCCAAAATCACTCATTTGCAACCGGGGTATATCTTTACGTCCTCTCCGCTTATCGCAATGATCAGTATGTACGCGAGCTAGGCAAGATGGCGGTGATACGGTGAGTTGTTGAAGTTGTCGTGCGTTAGCAAGTTGAGTTTTTCCGGAAGTTGGCGTGTCAAATTCCATTAACCCAACAAATATCGGCTTGACAACTTCATAACATTGTGCTAGAGTGATAGCACGTTTCTAACGGCATCTAAGCTAGCATCTGTAGAAGCGTGAACCAAAAAGTCGGTTTAAGGATTCACGGGTTTTCACAACTTCGAGAGTCGCCCACCAGAAATTCCACCGATATAGTGCAGTTTTGCACAATATCATCGTTGATTCCTCGGACCTACGCGAAAGCACAAACGCAGTTTCATTTGCGGCCCAGGATTCAACCATACCCTGACGGAAAAAGGAGAACATTTTCATGGAAGCCCTCAAGCGAGTCATAGGAGTCGTTCTGATCATAATTGCGGCGATAGTCGCAATTCACACGGTAATCGAGCCGGTTTACCACACTTCCACTGAAGATAGTCCCTACAGTTCCATTTGGGACATCATCAACTGGCTCTCTCTCATTTCGATAATACTGGGGTTGATATTCGGCTACATTCGCATGAGTCGCGCGGACGCGAACTCGAGCGGTCAAGAGTTCTTGGCGGCAAATACACAATTCTACGGATTCATGTTCGTAGCCATAATTTTCTTGTGGAACTGGTTCGGCATCAGCACAGTCGGATCGGACTTTACCGCCGTGGGCAACGACCCCCGAACGATGGTATGGATAATCTTTCATGCCATACTCCCGTTGTTGAATGGTGCGATGGGCGTCCATCTGCTGCGAGCCGGTGCCAGCGAATAGCCAACAGTATATGTCTTCAAGATCCTAACGGTGTCTCTTCTGCGCTCGCGTTTGCGGGCGTAGAAGCCTTACAAACTGAGATAAAGAAAAAATGGCATACTTTCACTGTAAACTTTGCTATTACGCCCTGTAAATACAAGGGCGCTCAACAAGACCATGTTTTTTCCATAATTTCAATTCCGCTAAAGGAGTCACCCAAGAAAATCACAAACGAGAGAAATAGGTGGCAAGTTGAAATAAACTACAACCACAATATGTTCAACAATAGGAGGTTGTTTGAAATATGAAGTATGTTCGGTATGAAGTGAACGGTAGTGTTTCCTACGGAACCCTTTCCGGTGACACGATTTCAGAACTTAGTGGCGATATTTTTGGGGAGTGCGAAGCAAGCGGCGCGACGGTTGGGCTCTCTGATGTAAAACTGCTCGCACCAACAGTCCCGTCAAAAATCTTGGCAGTGGGGCTAAACTACCGCAGCCATTTGGGAGGTGAGCCGGAACCCAAGAACCCGGAGATGTTCATCAAAACACCCTCGTGTATCAACAATCCGAACGGCGAAATTGTGCTTCCGGTTGGTGATGATGATGTTCACGCCGAGGGTGAACTGGTCGTCGTCATTAAGAATCGCACAAGAAATGTGACGCCGGAGGAAGCGGTTGCCAATATCCTAGGTGTCACATGTGGCAACGATGTAAGCGCCCGAACTTGGCAACATAACGATCTGCAGTGGTGGCGCGGGAAATCCTGCGATACCTTTGGCCCCATGGGACCTGCCATTGCTACCGACGTGGATTACGGCGACCTGCAATTGGAGACGCGAATCAACGGAACCGCCGTTCAATCACAGACGACCGCCGACCTTATCTTTTCCGTGCCAACTATTGTGAGTTTCGTGTCACAAGTGATGACACTCGAACCGGGCGATGCAATATTCACGGGTACCCCGGGCACGACGACAGCGTTAGCGGCAGGGGATACGGTTGAGGTGGAAATCGAAGGGATTGGTATCCTACAAAACACCGTAGTTAGCTAACGGCTAACGACGACCGTGTCTACGAATGGCATTGTAGTTGAACTGTAGGTGATGACCGAGTTGCTCCCAGCTTCACGGTCGTCACCCGTTGCAGCATATTGTTCCCGCCGAGGTATGGTCTACCAAGTCGAAGTTACTCTGAACGAGTATCCCCGCGGTTTCCATTTAATTACTCAGGAGATTCTTCAGCAAGTAGGGACGTTGCCGGAGAGTGGAATCCTTCACGTTTTCATTAAGCACACTTCGGCTGGGTTAACTATCAACGAAAATGCGGATTTCACAGTTAGGGGAGATTTTGAAAGTAGCTTTAACCTATTGATTCCCGAAGATGCCGACCATTACGTTCACACGGTAGAGGGCAGCGACGACATGCCTGCGCACATAAAATCGACGCTTGTCGGATCTTCAGTCAGCGTACCGATTACCGACCATCGGTTAAATCTGGGAATCTGGCAAGGAATCTACATGTGCGAGTTCAGAAATCGCGGGGGCAAAAGACACTTGATTGTCACGGTCTATTCGTAGGATTGCGTCAGCGATAGGTGGGTTTTAATCATTGGAGTCTTACGGTCGTGGCTTAGAGTGGTTGCGTCCAAATGACACCGACTGAGCGCCTACTATGCGCGCGTACCAGTCGGTAACAGACTTTTCGCCCAAGTGTTTCAGCATCCAAGACCTTAGCGGTACATCTTCTTCACGCGGGCTTGAAGTCCCCATTGCACCGGTCTTTCCACCGAGGAGTTGCCTGCGAATCGGGTCGGAACGCTCCATTAAGTGCGAAACCGTTCTCTCATCTCTTGGATGAATCCAGCGAAGGCTGTATCCTATGAAGAGCACCTTTCGCGTGATATCTGATTGATTGTGTCCCGGCGCGTGGAATAGACGTCGATCGAACATGACGGCAGTCCCTGGAGTAACCATTACCTCCATCGCTCCTTCGGGATCTGAAACCCCATCGGCTGGCAACTCGATTTCCCTTTTTCGGTGGCTGCCGGGAATCACGCTAAAATTGCCACGACCACCCTCCGACACGTCCGTTAGGAAATACCCTACCTTCACGGACAACCGAGGCTGAGTCCCCGCCTCAATGTCGGCGTTAATCCGATCGCTATCCTGATGCCAACCCCGTCGACGCTTCGTTAATTGCGCTTGTTTATCCTGCGGCGGACTGACAACCATTTGCGTGTAGTACGAATGGATGTTCCAGCCGAGAACGCTAAAAACCTTTGGAAACGTCCGTGGCCAATCAAGCAGTTCCAAAAACGACTCATTTTTTGCAAAGATGTTGTCACCCGGTCCAAGCCGTCCTACAATCTCACTAAAATCCTTGACCATTGAGGTAGGTAAGGCATCCTTTATCACAAGCAATCCGTCGCGTTCAAACGTGGCGCGTTCATCCTCCGTCAAACAATGCTTCAAACACTCTTTATCCATGTTCACCCCTTAAGCTGATCTTGATGTGTTGGTTAAAGTGACGATAGACGTTGACCGTTCAAGCACGAGGTTTCAATTTTCCAAACTAAGGCCATGAAGATTCTTCAATTGTATGTAAGGCTACTAGCGGGCCAAGCTGATTGGAGTTCGTAGACCTCAAGGGAGATGATTCGGGCTTCTCCGCCGGAGGAAAAGATTTTGAGTCTTCTGTTCGCCATGTCCGGAAGAAAGCACGAGCACATCGACAACCGACCGTCGTTCCCGAACACCTCAATCGAAGTACGGTCAACCAGAATCTGCAGTTGGAGCCGGCCGCCAATGGGTTGAAGCGACGCAGATTTTTCGAGGCAGTTCAACTCCTGTGCGTTGACATCGAAATGAATATCCTCCCCACGCGCTGTGAATCCGACTGCTCTCGCATCTCCTAATTCAATCTCTGCCCGAATATCGAACAATTCGCCTTCGATACCGTCAAGCAGGTTGTTCGCAGATGTCAATCCCCGACTATTCCATGAATGCCGTCGCTTGTGAATAGTTTCAATCTCCCTCACCGGCTTGCGAAACAACCGGATACCCTCGGCGGTGGTTCGTAACGTCAATTCGCAAGGAAAAGTCATCTGTTGGTTAAATGGCATATCGGGATACTTCCCTCCACTCATCCAGGCAATCTGCAGCCTCCGATTGTCAGACGAGGGAATATCACTCCACGTCTGCGCGGCGTAACAGTTCGCGCCATGCTCGGTTCGTAGAACATCGCTTTCCGCTCTGAAATGCTCTCCGTCAAATGTCCCAATCAGGTGCCGTCCGTTTGCTCCCCAGAACACCCACTTCGTGTGGCCTAGGTCACCATCCACCGGGAGTTCAAAGAGATCCGGGCATTCGCCGGCATCGGGCAGATGAATATCGGACAGCTTCGTCCAAGATTTCAGGTCTGACGATCCGAAAAGCGCGAAATCGTTGTTCTCCAAATAGAGCGCCATCACCCATTTCTTCGTAGGACGATGCCAGAATACCTTTGGGTCTCGGTTGCCCTTGGCGAGATTGGAAAGCACCGGGTTGTATTCGTACTTCGTCCATGATCTTCCTCTATCATTGCTGTAGGCGATGCTCTGTGTATAGGCTGTTTCCTTTGGGGCGAACTCTCCCGCAGATGTGTAGATAACGACAAGTACACTTTCTTCTCCTGTCTGAAATCCCGCGGTATTGTTCCAATCGACGACCCCAGATCCGGAAAAAATTGTCCCTAACTCATCGGGTTCAATGGCATGAGGCAACTGTTTCCAGTGCACCATGTCCGTGCTCACGGCGTGGCCCCACGTCATATTTCCCCAGTCGATTCCCGAAGGATTGTGCTGGAAGAACAGATGGTATTCACCATCATAATACATCAGACCATTGGGATCGTTTAGCCAGTTCTTTTTCGCGGTAAAATGAAATTGGGGCCGATACATTTCTTGGTATAGCGTGTGCTCAATCATCAGTGCCTCCTCAATCTACGAAAATACCCTTTTTTCGACTATTATCCTGTGCTGTGCATCGCGGCGGCGATGCCATTGATTGCCAAGAACATTGATTGGCGCAGTTCCGATTTGTCTCCGGGCAACTCTCTCCAACGCCGCAGCAACTCCGCTTGAAGCAGATTTAATACGTCAGTGTAAGGATTCCGAAGTCTGATGGATTTTTGGATGACAGGGTTGTTATCCAATAGCTCCGACTGACCGGTGATTTGTAGGATGACATGTTGTGTAAGCTCAAAATCGCGCTGTATCCGTTCGTGAAATTCGCCATCTGAGAGAGAGGCATACCGCTTGGCTATATCCAGACGTGCCCTAGCCATCTCTGCTTGGGCATTGTCAATGACGGCGCGGAAAAAAGCCCAGTTGCGATAGTGTTCTTTAAGTGGATTGAGGCTGCCTTGATGTTCACCGACATACTTATTTAGCGCGCTACCCACTCCATACCACCCCGGCAAATTGTAACGCGTTTGAATCCAAGAAAAATTCCAAGGGATAGCACGCAAATCCCCAAAGTCCACCTCGCTACCCGCTTTGCGCGATGCCGGACGTGAGGCAATCGGCAGATGGCTAATCTGCTCAATTGGCGTTACTTTTACGTACCAAGGCCAAAATTCTTCGTCATCAATTAAGTCGCGATAAATCTTCATTGATTCGCCGGCAAGGAATTCCATCATTGCGTTTGAGTCTGGTCCCAAATCCTCGGATTCCGGGTGCAACGTCTTGAGCATAGCGTTGATTATCTGTTCCAAATGCCGATGAGCGATGCCGGGTTGCGAATACCGGAAGGAAATCACTTCACCTTGTTCGGTAAACCGGATACGTCCATTGTACGTTTCTCGTGCCATAGCGAAAATTGCACGATTTGCTCTGCCACCTCCGCGTCCAATAGTTCCACCACGCCCGTGAAACAGTCGCATCTCAACCTGATATTCGTGACAAACGCGAGCCAACACCGCTTGTGCCTTGTGCAGCGACCAGTTTGCCATCCAATAACCACCGTCTTTGTTGCTATCGGAATATCCCAGCATGACCTCTTGAAAATCACCACGTGCTTTCAGATGAAGGCGGTAGATACCATTAGTGAATAGAGACTCCATTAAGGACTCCGCTCGCTCAAGATCGTCTATGGTTTCAAGAAGCGGAACCACATCAATAACGCCATGCACCTTTCCATCATCGTAATGCCACAATCCGACCTCTTTAAGCAACAGTAGCACTTCAAGGATATCACTTACCGCGTCTGTCATACTTATGATGTAGCTACCAATCGAGCCACGGTCGTATCCCACGGCCTCCGCAATCAACTCCATAATCTCAAGCATCACCCGCGCTTCGCCCGCGGTTTCTGTTTTTGGGGGTAACAGCGGCCGTCTGTTTTGTAGTTCACGTTCAAGGATTTTTAGGCGTTCCTCCTCGGAAAGAGAATAATAATTTGTACATACGCCCCCGATGGCTAGCAATTGACTAACGGCTCCCTCATGAATCTTGCTGTGCTGACGAATATCAAGCGCTGTTAGATGCAACCCAAATGTCCGCGCGCGGACCACCAAGTCGGCAAGATGTCCCGTCACTGCAAGCTCTGGCATGTTACTCTTTTTTAAGCAGCGTTGAATCAATTCCAAATCACCTACGAAACTGACGTGGTCATATTTTTCTCCGGTTGCCAAATTCGACCCATCGCGTATCTGTCTCAGCCGCGCCATGATATAGCTGACCTTAATCCGGTAAGGTTCATTCGCAAACGGATGAATCTCAGCCTCTGTCAATAAACCGGTCTTTGAATCCTTCATCAGGGATTCTTCGAGATCCTCCGGTACAGGATTGAAGCGACTGGAGATACTCAGGTCATGCCAAAGAAGGCGTAATTCGTCCAAGTAAAGATTGATAATTGTCTCTCGGTTGAGACGAAGTGCAGTACGTGTGATTTCGGCGGTTACATTGGGGTTACCATCTCGGTCGCCGCCGACCCAAGAACGGAAACGTAGGAATGTGGGTAACTCTGCTTCTTGCTCATAATAAAGCTTCAGGGCCTCCTGCAAATCGCCGTACAATTGAGGCACGACCTGCCAGACACAGGTACTCAGGAAATGGAGTGTGTGCTCCACCTCATCGATAACAGACGGGCGCTCGACCCGGATTTCATCAGTTGCGAGCAACAGCGCAATTTGGGAATAGATATCCCTTATGGCAATCTCGCGCTCTGAGGGAAGGAGATTGTGTGTTTGTAGCCTTGCAAGTTGCTCTGCCACCTGCTGCTGTTTGTGTGCGACACTTCGTCGGCGGACTTCGGTGGGATGAGCTGTGAATGTCGGTTGAATATCCAAGCGCCTTATCCATGTCAACACCTTCTCGAATGAAACGCCTGCTTGTTTTAGGTAGTGGATAGCTTCGGCGATTGATTCCACCCGCGGAGCTCCCGCAGTCGCGTTTTTCTGTCGCTCGCTGTTGATACGCACAATTTCACGCTGTTCCGCCTTGTTGACGAGATTGAAAAAGCCGGTGTATGCACGAAGCAACCAAACAATCTGTTTCCTCGACAATGATTGTATGATTTCGGCTGCCCGATCTCGAAGCTCCTCGTTACCCGTGGTTGCCGCATCCTTGCAAAGGATTCTCAACTGTTCGGTCAGTCCCAGGATTTTGTCGCCCGCCTGTTGCCGGATGGCATGACCGAGTAGCGATCCCAATAGATGCACCTGCTCACTCAAAGGCGTCGTAATTCCTGTACCTTCAACCTCTATCTTTAAGCCACGCCAACTGTCCATGATGTTTCTCTACCTCTATGGTGAACAAATGATACTCCCCAAAGTTTGGGTTAAATGACCCCCTTAAAATCTTGGATTTTATTATACACGACTTTGAGCCGAATACAAGGTGAATTGTCTTGACAAGGCTCTTATTTTCGCGTATTCTGAACATGAATAAATTGGACAATGATCAGCAGGCTTGGCCGAAGGTACTACAGTATTTGGCTTGACAATTTAAGGATGTTCAAGTAGAAACCTAACCGCGTCTCAGTCCCCCTAAAGAAAATTGGGAATGAAAAAATCGTATATGAATCTAGCGATTGAAAATCGTATTGTTGATAATATATTTGCCAACTCGGAAGCATATGAGAACCTGCTTGTCCTTGCTGATGATATAGGTCCCCGCCTCATCGGCTCTCCCAACGAGATTAAAGCTCGGGACTTCTTGGTCGCAACCCTTTCTCGCTACGGACTAGATAGCGTCCGCACCGAAGCATTCCCTCATCGAGCTTGGAGATCAGAAAGAGAAGAACTACATATCACGGTGCCTGTTGAACGAGAAATCGGGTGTCGGTGCTCCGCTTTATCGGCGTCTACACCTCTGGGCGGGGTAGAGGGCGAGATCGTGCTACTTGAACGATGCGATCGCCCAGAACTTGAGGAGCACAAGGATCGTGTGAAGGGGCGGATTGTTGTTGCCCCGTACGATCCAATCCCGCGTCACTTAAAAACACCGTTAGTCACAGAGTTCGGTGCCATCGCCTTGCTTGAGGCGTTCTGTTTTCCGGGATCCCATCTGTCGGCACGCGCATGTGTCTATGAGAAAGTGGCGCCCATCCCCGTTGCCTCTATTAGTAAGGAAGATCGCGATTTCTTGCGTCGTCTTGAGACAAGGAAGGGAACCGTTAGACTCAGATTGACTCTTGACAGCCGTTTCGAGAAAAAAGATGGATGGAACGTCGTTGGCGAGATTCTCGGAACGGGAAATAGTCAAGAACACATCGTCATGGGTGCACATTACGACTCACATCATATTGCACCCGGCGCAGCGGATAATGCTGCCGGAGTCGTTGCTATTGTCGAAGCGGCACGCGCGCTTGTCCAACACAGGGAACACATAAATCGCACCATCAAAGTAGTACTTTTTAGTGGCGAGGAGGTTGGATTGGTCGGCGCGTGGGCTTATACGCACCAACACTACGACGAGCTTGAAGACACTATCCTGATGCTGAACAATGACGGACAAGGAGGACGACCAAATGGAGTTAGCATCAATGCCACTGATGAATTCAAACCCATTTTGGAGGACATTTCCGGGCGCTTTCGTATTGAGGGCGAGGACCTTCCTCCCTATAAGGTTTCGGTAGACCGTCCCGGTTGGTACGGCGTTGATCAGTTCCCGTTTCTGTTGAACGGCGTCCCGGCAATGCTTGCCCATACTTCGCCCTACCGTCCGAATGACTTCGCCTTCGTCCACACCACAGCCGACACCGTTGATAAAGTATACGTGCCCGGACTGACCGAATCTGCGGCTGTGAATGCACAAATCGCCTTCAATTTTTCAAATCTGTCCGCGCGGCCTGCGCCGCGAAAATCACAGCAAGAGCTAGAGGAGATGTTCAAAAGCTACAATTACATTGAAACGCTGGAACTTCTGGATATGTGGCCCGCAGAGCATGCCAAGAAGCGGTACTTTTCTTTTGGCTAGTCTCCTCAGACAAGTGCGCATAAAAGGAGAAAAAGATGCAAGCCGTATACATTGATGATATTGAGACCATACGCGTTGGCACAAGGGAAATTCCTAAACCCGCCGACGATGAGGTGCTGCTGAATGTCCGATCGGCTGGGATCTGTGGAAGTGACATTCACATTCTCAAAGGGGAGTTCGGTGTGCTTCCGGTTATTCCAGGTCACGAATTCTGCGGAGATGTTGTTGAAGTCGGCAAGAACGTAACCACGCACAATCTCGGTGACCGTGTGACGGTCGATCCGTCAAGAATCGGATATGGAGTAGCGGTTGCTGGTGGATTTGAAGATTACGTCGTGGTTCACGCCTCGCACGCTCACCCCTTAGGCGATCTCACCTACGATGAAGGGGCGCTAATTGAGACTTTTGGCTGTATTGTCCACGCTATTGACAACGCAGGGGTTACTTTGGGCGATGAGGTTCTTATAGCGGGTGTGGGACCAATCGGTCTGCTGATGCTTCAGGCGGCAAAACTGGCGGGCGCCTGCTCGGTTACCGTCACGGATGTCGTGGAAGAAAAACTTAACAAAGCTAAAGAACTTGGCGCCGACGAGACCATTGTTGTAGGTAAAGACCTTAAGGGCCAACTCCATGCCACGCATCCCAACGGATTCCATCTCACCATTGACGCAACAGGGAATCCCAAAGCGCAAGAACAGCTTCTCGGTTTCACCGCTAATCGAGGAAAGGTATTACTTTTTGGATTCGCGTCGCCTGGCGCAATCATGGGGGTTGAGCCCTACGCGATCTTTAAACGGCAACTAAAAATCATTGGAACATATGGCCTTGGCGATAAATTCGAGAGGGCATTGGCACTTGCTAAAGCGAAGCGCGTAAAGCTGGTCGACATCATTAGCCATCACTTCCCCCTTGCCGAATTTCCTAAAGCCATTGAGACAACGCGAGGACCGGAGCCGTCACTCAAGATTCTTATGCATCCTCAGGCATCATAACCTCCTAAGAATGTAGGGTGTCGGATAAAACACGCTCGAACATACGACTCGGTCATGAACCTTCTAGGGATTCACATCTCTGAGGGCTTTCCCATCAGGACTCCAAACTCTTATTCTGGCTTAAACTTATAAGGGATTCATGAAGCGTTCGGAGGTTGGCTTACCTTCCAAGTGGCCTATTATCAACAGGTGTGAAAGGACCACTATGCAAGCAGTATTCTTTGATGCAGTCGACACTTTGCGCGTCGGATCAACAGAAACGCCCAAATACGATGACGACGAGGTATTACTCAGAGTCCGTTCTGCGGGCATTTGTGGCACGGATATCCATATTCTGAAGGGAGAATACGGTGGATATTTCCCTGTAATTCCCGGGCACGAGTTCTCAGGCGAGGTTATTGAGGTGGGAAAAAGGGTCACGAGGTTGGTTCCGGGCGATCGTGTAACTGTGCATCCGGGTGCTGGCTACGGCGTGTCGGCACCGGGTGGGTTTGAGGATTTCGCAAAGGTGCGGGAACGGAACGCCTTCAAAATCGGCGACCTCACCTATGACGAAGGCGCGCTTATCGAGCCCCTAGCCTGCGTCATCAACGGAATTGACACCGTTGGCGTCAATCTCGGCGACGAGGTCTTGGTCGTCGGCGCTGGGCCCATCGGATTGCTTCTCATGCAAGTTGCAAAACTTGCAGGCGCTCAGTCGGTCGCAGTCGCAGATATTGCTGTGGAAAAACTAACCAAGGCGAAAGAATTGGGGGCGGACGAAGTCTTTGATGCAAGCCACAATCTCAAAGAACAACTATTGGAAACACACCCGAGAAGATTCCACCTCACTATTGATGCAACTGGCAATCCTCGTGCTCAGGAGCAGATGCTTAGTTTTACAAGATCTGGATGCAAATTCCTACTTTTTGGCGTTGCGGCGCCTGACGCGACAATGACCGTCGAACCTTACGACATCTTCTATCGCGAGCTGAAGATTGTCGGCGTGCACAGTTTTGGGAACAAATTCGAACGGGCTGTTGGGCTTGCCAAGTCGAGGAGAGCAAATCTCGCAGGAATTATCAGCCATCATTTCCCGCTCGCCCAATTTCAAGAGGCACTCGACTTGACTCGTAGCCCAGAACCTTCCCTCAAGATTCTTATGCACCCGGATGAGAATGCGTAGCTGATATATGGCCCCGCCAAAACTGTGTTCAATTTCTACCAAGACATTGCGCTCCGCTGGAGCGCGGGAATTTGGACCTATCGCATTCTATCAACATACCGATCCTCTGGATCGAAAACTTGGACTCTATGTGTCAATAAGTGTTACTTGCTGAAAGAATTATTCCGACAGGGATAATGGCGTGCTATCAACAAACAACCAATAGAAACGAATAGCCCACGCCAGCCGTTCCTTACCATGTAAGTAGGCGCGGTAAGAAATGTAAAGAATGAATTCGCTAATGTCGGAAAAGGTTATCTTTGCGAGGAATTATACAGCGGAAGGTCTAATCGAGTGTTATGGCGGATGCTAATGTGCTGAACGAATTTCTCGGCGAAGTAAAGACGGCTATTGATGCATACATTCTTGATTTTCTTCCGTCCCAACATAGTCGGGATGAGGTGCAGTGTCTCTATGACATGATGCGGGACTATCCTCAGAGATCCGGCAAACGGCTGCGCCCAGCACTGTGTTTGCTTATCTGTGAGGCGTTTGGCGGGGACCCCAAAGACGCATTCAATACCGCCGCGGCGCTTGAACTGCTTCAGAACTGGTTGTTGATTCATGACGACATCGAAGATGGATCCGATCTCCGTCGCGGCGAACCCTGTCTGAATCAGAAGCATGGCGTGCCGTTAGCCCTCAACGCGGGGGATGCACTCCACTGCCGAATGTGGGAAATGCTTCACCGGAACGCCGAGATACTCGGACATGAGGCCGCATTTCAGGTACTCGCCGAGTTTACACACCTTAGCAATCAGGTTGTCGAAGGCCAACACATTGAGCTAAGTTGGGTCGATAGCAATCAGTGGAATCTCACCGAAGATGACTACTGGACGATGTGTGTACAGAAGACCGCTTGGTATACATCCATCGCACCGTGCCGTTTGGGAGCAATTACGGCAGGAGCGAAAACGGCTGATGTTGATCACTTCGTTGACATCGGTCAAAACTTGGGCGTCGCTTTTCAAATTCAGGACGATGTTCTGAATCTTATCGGGAAAGAAAGCCAATACGGCAAAGAAATTGCCGGAGACATCAGTGAAGGCAAACGCACGCTGGTGTTGATTCATCTATTCAATTCGTGTAGGCATGACGAGGCGGACCGCGTCGTCGAAATCATGGCTAAAAATCGAAACAGCAAGAGTTTAGCCGAAGTCCATGAAGTATTGTCGCTCATGAAAAAATATCGATCGATTGCGTATGCACAGAAGCGGGCTAAGGTGTTAGTGGAACAAGCATGTGCTCAATTTGCGCAGCGATTTGCCCACATACCGGATAACCGAGTAAAGAACCTCTTTGTGCCGCTTGTGAAATTTGCTATTGAACGCGAATATTGATGGAGCGATATATTAAGAACCAATCTGAAGGAAGTATAGATTAGCCCGAGTAGATCGCTATAAAAACTTGGGCGTGAATGCAAGTAGACCACGTATAACGTGAGAAACTGGAGAATATAATCGGTAATTTGCTTCGAATGAGATTACCGGAAGGTTGAATTAACTTGAACGGAGAGAAGAAATGCCATTAGTATCTATGCGACAAATCCTTGATGAAGCCGCGGCAGGCGGCTACGGGGTTGGCGCATTCAATGTCAATAATATGGAGCAGATCCAAGCCATCATGGAGGCCGCGCGTGAAACGCAGTTTCCACTAATCATTCAGGCAAGTCGAGGCGCGCGAAAATACACTAACGATCGATTCCTGTACCATCTCATGATGGCAGCCATCGAACTATATCCGAACGTGATGGTCGCGCTCCACCAGGATCATGGGAATAGCCCGGAAACGTGCAAATCGGCAATTGAGATGGGTTTTACCAGCGTGATGATGGATGGTTCACTGATGGAGGATGGAAAAACACCTGCCGATTTTGAATATAACGTTCAGGTGACGCGCCAAGTTGTCGAGATGGCACATGCTCACGGCGTTACCGTTGAAGGCGAACTCGGATGTCTTGGCTCGCTTGAGACGGGTGAGGGCGAAAAAGAAGACGGGCACGGCGCGGAAGGCGTTTTGTCGCACGACCAACTCCTCACAGATCCAGAGCAGGCAGTCGAATTTGTTGAACGAACAGGCGTTGACGCGCTTGCAGTGGCCATCGGAACTAGCCACGGTGCGTACAAATTTACCCGAGAACCTGATGGCGAAGTGCTTGCAATGGACCGAATCATTGCGATCCACAAATTGCTTCCGAACACTCATCTCGTGATGCACGGGTCCTCAAGCGTCCCCAAGGTCTTGCAGGACATTATCAACAACCACGGTGGTGAGATTCGACCTACTTGGGGCGTACCTGTCGAGGAAATCCAACTTGGAATTAAAAACGGCGTTCGCAAAATCAATGTGGACACTGATAGTCGCTTAGCGATTACTGGAGCAATTCGCAAATTCCTCGCGGAAAACCCGGAAGAATTCGATCCGCGCGGTTATCTGACCCCCGCTCGCGATGCAATGAAAGAGGTAATCAAATCCCGGATGTTAAGTTTCGGGGAGGTCGGGAATAGGGTCGATTATGAGCCAATCCCCTTGGATGCAATCGCTCAACGATATGCCGAAGAGGCTGCAGGGGCCTAAACCGCTGTAGCGGAGCAGATTCGGTTTTGAGCGAGCGGATACCCCTCATTGTCTCTGACGCCCCAGCAGTGGAAGATATCCCCGCCTATCAATGCTATGCGTATCCACCACAGAGTCGTAGACCTCAAGCTGGTTCACCCCTTCAAAATCGCGCGTCGAGCCGTTGATGAATGTCGTCAAGTTGTTTCAGTCGAAATCGATGGAGGATTAGGAGAGGCGCCTCCTGCCCGTTTCTACGGCGAGACAGTCGAAACTGTGGGTGTTGCCTTAGAGATCATGGAGCCTGGTCTTGATGGAAATCTGGACGCCATCCAAAGCGTGATGGCGAAACTTCAGTCTGTGCTCGGCAGGAACTACGCTGCCAAGTCTGCAATTGATATGGCGCTCCACGATCGACTCGGTAAAGCATTGGATGTACCGTTGTATCGGCTGTGGGGACTAGATCCGAACGCGACACCGCCGACGTCATACACGATTGGGCTGGATGCACCGGAGGTTATGCAGCAGAAAATTCGTGAGGCGGAAGATTACGCAATTCTGAAAGTGAAGCTCGGAACGCCTCAAGATGTCGAGATTATCCGCGCGCTTCGCGAGGTTACGGACAAACCCATTTATGTGGATGCCAATACAGCCTGGTCGCCGAAAGAGGCGGTTCGGAAAATTCGCGGGCTTACTCCTCTAGGCATTGACCTCGTTGAACAACCGACAGCGGCGGACGATTTCGAAGGGTTGAAGTTCATTCGCGAACACTCCGATGTCCCGATAATTGCTGACGAGAGTGTCAATCGCGCAGACGACATTCCTGCACTCGCCGGGTGCGTAGACGGTATCAATATAAAGTTGGTTAAGTGCGGGGGTCTTCTAGAAGCAATACGCATTATAAGCGTTGCACGCGCGCATAACTTGCAGGTAATGATGGGTTGTATGATTGAGAGTTCACTCGGCATTACAGCAGCAGCACATCTGACACCGCTCGTCGATTACGTTGACCTTGATAGTCACTTGTTAATCGCTAACGACCCCTATATCGGCGTCACGCTGAAGAACGGCAGGCTAGTCCTTCCAAACCGCCCGGGCATCGGAGTAATCCAAAAAGCTTCCGGACAGAATTAGGTGGATTTGCTGTCACAACGTTCTAGCTGTCCTCAAAATGGAATTGTGGTAGCCCTCACATAGAGATTGAGCACGAATGGTTGATGCAGGATGGTGCAGCCTACACCCATGTCTGCCGCCGATTGAATAAACAACACGAGCTTTGGGAGAAAG
Organism: Candidatus Poribacteria bacterium; assembly: GCA_965197465.1. Classification (GTDB taxonomy): domain Bacteria; phylum Poribacteria; class WGA-4E; order WGA-4E; family JAJDTR01; genus JAJDTR01. The sequence continues at coordinate 1,200,860 of OZ240209.1, forward strand.
GACTTCAAATGAAATTACGGGATTGTTGCGTTGCTATTACCGGTGGAACCGGTGCATTGGGCACCGCGGTTTGCAAGGCTTACCTAAGGCAAGGGTGTAACGTTGCTATCCCCTTTATATTCGATCACGAGATAGAGGGATTCGAGAAAGAGATTGGCGACTTAAAATCACGGGTAACGCTTATCCGTGCCAGTGTCACTGCCGAGGCGGAGGTCAATTCCTGCTTTCAAACAGTCTTGGATAAGTTCGGCAAACTTGATGTGTTGGTGAACATTGTGGGTGGTTTTATGGGTGGGATTCCAGTTTCTGAAATGGGAGTAGAAGATTGGGATGCGATGATGAATCTCAATCTGAAGTCGGCTTTCCTTTGTTGCAGATGTATCTTACCACACATGAAGGAGCGCAAGTCGGGGAAGATTGTTAACGTCTCGGCGCGCGCGGGTTTAAGTGGGGTAGCAGGCATGAGCGCCTACTGTGTTTCCAAAGGCGGTGTGCGTGTCCTCACGGAGTCGGTTGCGGAAGAGGTTAAGGATTTAGGGATTAACGTCAACGCGATTATGCCGAGTATCATTGACACCGCCGCAAATCGTGAGGCAATGCCGGACGAAAATCACTCGCTTTGGGTGTCCCCAACCGACATTGCGAAGGTGATTCTCTTTCTGACATCCGATGATGCCTCCATTATTAACGGAGCTGCCATCCCGGTGTACGGTCGAGCGTAGTTCTAGGCAGAATCAAAATCGATCAATCCCATCACACTTCCTCCAAGGTGATTTGCGCGTATTGCCTCAAATCTGACTGTTAAACTCTCAGGAACCACTTTCCTGATCGCGTCGGTCTTTGTCCATCAACATGCTTGAGCGCCAGTTCAAGAACCCAATCGTCAACACGATGATTAACGCTGGTAGGTGCAGCCAAATCGCGGAGCGGATGAGTATGAATCCCATGCCTGCAACAAAGAATACCAGCCGCATCCAAAGGCTTAAGGGCGCCAAGAAATAGCCCGCCACGCTCGCAGCCAACGGCACAATCCCAAGCACGGTAATTCCCAGACTTCCTACAATCGACCAAAATCCCGCCGTTCCACCGTCGGAAGATAGAGTCAATAATTCCGGGCGCAGCACGAACGCGTACGGCAGCGCGAAACCAACCAACGCAAATCGGAAAGCCGCGAATCCCGTCCTCATGATATTGGCATTCGCAATTGCTCCTGCCGTATAAGCAGCCAAGGCAACTGGCGGCGTAACCATGGACATCATTCCAAAGTAAAAAATGAAGAGATGCGCGGCAAGCGGAACCAGTCCCAAGTCAGTCAGAATAGACCCAACCAAAGTCGCCATAAGAAGATAACACACTGACGAGGGTAATCCCATCCCAAGCACAATGGTCGAGACCATGAGGAGTAACAACGCCAGGATTAAATTGTTTTGTGCTAGCGGTACGAGCATCCCCGGCAACTTTGTGCCGATACCTGTCAGCAATACTACACCGAGGATCAATCCGACGCATGACGCTGCCGCAATCAGTGAAACCCCACCGTGAGCAGCCTTTGCCGTTGCCTCCAAGAGTTCACGAATACCTACTCGGGTGTGTTTGCTGAACCCACTGACAACCAAGATGATGACTAGACTCAACGTAACTGCGCGAAATGGCGTATTACCAAGCAGCAAGAATAAAATGAGCACGCAAAAACTGGCAAAAAACACAATTCCCTGGGCAGTGGGTGTTTCTTTATCGGGTTGCTGGCTTGGTGCATCGGCGGTTGCACCAACCAGCTTGGCGCGGAAATGAACGATGAGAAGGAGTGCCCCATAGTAGAGGACAGCGGGGATGAGGGCAGCTTTGATTATCTGCAGATATGTTACAGGGGGCGCCACAATCTCAAGCATCATATAGGCACCAGCTCCCATAATGGGTGGTACCAGCGCGCCGCCTGAGCTGGCCGCCGCTTCAATGCCCGCGGCAGTTGTCGGCTGAAATCCCGCGCTTCGCATCATTGGGATGGTGAACGTTCCGGTGGTAGCCGTATTGGCTACGGCGCTGCCAGAAAGCGACCCCATCATACCGCTACTGATGACAGCAACCTTGGCAGGCCCGCCGGCGCTTGAGCGAAACAGCCGCCTCGCGAAATTGATGACATACCGAGTCGCGCCAGTCTTCTCCAACACTGAACCGAATAGTACGAAAAGAAACACATACGTAAACATCACTTTCAAGGCGATTCCAAATACGCCCTGGCTGTGTAAAAATGTTTGGCTGACAATTCGCTCCCAAGAATATCCCCGATGGAACAGCCACCCTGGCATAGATTGTCCAAGTGCTGCGTACAGTAGAAAAGCAAGGGAAAGGAGCGGGAGAGTTAAGCCAATGGCACGCCGCGCGGCTTCCAACACCAGAATCAGTCCCAGCAACCCTACCAGATAATCAATGGACTGCTCCATTCCGGCGCGGTTTCCAAGGGGTTGGTTCTCAATCCAAAATCGTTGAAACAGAGGTTCAGTTTGGACTACAATATAAACGAAACAACCAACAACGCAGACAACGAGGATGAGATCCAGCCCTTGACCGAGGATTCTTGCTGAAGATTTGAAATGAAGGGGATATTTGAGAAAGACGAGAACCAGTCCCAACATGGCGAAAAGTGCCATCTGGGACTGGGGTGAGAGTTGGGGGTAATTGACCTCCGCGAGAACGAAAAAACTCAATACGACGGCTAACCCCTTAAATAACGTTTGGCTGAGGCGTTGGAAGGAGTACATTCCTAGTCCCGATTCTCAAGTCTGCGTACCCAAATGTTACGGAAGCGCATTGGATTCCCGTGGTCTTGCAGTTTGATTGGCCCCTCGGTTGGATGCGGTGCATCATATGACGGGGCTCCGCCGTGACCGGTCGGTCCTAGAATTTCTTGATAGTGTTGAACCAAAACGCCGTTGTGCACAACAGTAGCATACGCGGGTGTCAATAATTGCTCCCCATCAAACTGCGGAGGAACAAAGAAAATATCGTACGCTTGCCATTCGCCGGGCTTCCGGGAGGCATTGACGAGCGGGGGCCACTGTCCATAGATGGCGCCTGCCCCGCCGTCCGCGTAAGTGGGGTTGTCATAGCTGTCCAGCACCTGAATCTCATACGTATTCAGCAGGAAAACACCGCTGTTGCCTCGTCCCTGACTGTCCCCCTCGACCTTTGACGGAGTCGCCCATTCCACATGCAACTGGCAATGTCCAAAATGCTCAATGGTCTCAATGTCCCCGGTCTTATTGACTTCCATGTAGCCATTTTCAACCTTCCATTGTGCCGGAGCATCGCGCCCTACCCAGTGATTCAAATCCGTGCCGTCAAAGAGCACTACTGCGTCTGACGGGGGATTGCCTGCTGTCGCCGGCGAACTTTCTGTACTAGGCGTGACGACGTTTGGTTGAGGCCGCCTTCCATCATGTACTCTCCACTCCGAATTGGGAATAAACGGAGTATCATCGTAACCGATACGAGGTTTTTCTGCTTGTGCCAAAATGAAATCTCCTTCTGTTTTTAGAGTTAGCAATTATTCTTGCCAAATGCCAATTTCCTTGTAATAACGAATAGCACCGGGATGAAAAGTTGTGCCCGTGTCCTTGACGACATTTTTCGGGTTGATGGCTTTGCCTGCCGGGTGCTTCTTCACCACATCCGCTCGATGCTCATAGAGAATCTTGGTGAACTGATAAACGTCTTCTTCAGCTCGATCCGTCGACGTTACTAGATGCATCGAACCAACATTCATCCCGTCGAACGGTTCATCTTGGTTCCGATATGTCTCCGCAGGAATGGTCACAGATCCAAAAAACGGATAATCGTTGATTAAACGTCCTTTTGCCTCTGAATCAAAAGGAACGAACAGAATATCTTGGGAAGAGGCGGCTTGGGTAATCGATGCCGTTGGAACCGCGCCACCCAAGAACGCTGCAACAGCCGAACCATCCGCCAACATGTTCACTGCGCCAGCCTGCGTATTGTTTAGCGGCGTGAAATCTTGGTAAGTCACGCCGTGCGCCGCCAGAATCGGTTTCAGAAAATACTCAAATCCGGCACCGGCGGGACCGACGACGACACGTTTACCTTTCAAATCCACAAGACGTTTTACGTCCGACGATTTTGACGTTATAAAAAGAGCAACGTTCGGTGCAAGCGTCATCACCGCGCGAACGGGCTGTTCTCGCTTCCACGCTCCCTCGCCTCGAACCGCAAAATAGGAGATGGCGGCATTCGCAAGGGCAAACTCCAACTCACCCCTTGAGAGGCGCCGAATGTTTTCTTGTGAGCCCTTCGTGGCTTCTGCGGCAACCTCCCAACTCAAATCGCCGATGTTTTCGCTTACCACTTGGGCGATGGCACCGCCCACCACAAAAAAAGCGCCGCCAGGTGGTGCTGTACCTATACTCAAGAATTGTCGTTTGCCGTGCTTATTTGCCCATACGCCTGTTGCAAAGAAGAGATTGAAACATAGAAAGATAGCAAATACTAAACTTGCAAAGCCATTGTGGTAGCGGGAACTTCCTCCAAAATTCATGGACGTGCTCCTTGATAATGTGAATAACGGATTTCAGCCTAAAAGCCTTGAAAATATTCGGGTGTGAATTCATCCCAGCGTTTGATTGATGGTACACCCACAGGAACCGGCTCTGATGATGGTCGATCGTCTGCACGATCCAAGTAGATAGCTTTCATACCCAACTCCATTGGCGCGAGAACATCGTTGGTAAGATTGTCTCCGATAAAAAACACACGTTCCGCCTGATTGACTGAAATCCCTGCGCGATCGAGCGCTCCAATGTAGATTGGATGTCCGGGTTTCTTGAACCCGAACGAGGCACTGTCGATGACGAAAACAAAGAATTCATCCAAACCAAATTTCACGAGCATCCGTTGCGGCCAATCCGGCAGGTAGAAATTCGAAATTACGCCCATTCTCACCTTGCCACGCCACCTCTGAAGCATATCGTATACTCCCGGTGTAGGCCTCAGTGTGTTGGAATATCCCAACTCAAACTGTTCAATCATCCGACTTACGAGCGTACTGACCTCATCCTTACGGCTCCCATCTTTCTTGGTCAGAATATCTGTGAACCGCTCCCTCAAGTCGACCTCTCCCCAGTCGTTACCATCCCATCTGTTCCGCTTCCATCTATTGTAATCGACCTTAAACTCGGCCTCGGTAACATAGAACCCCGCTTCCACCGGAAGGTGAAGTATAGGCACCACGCCCGATTCATCCCCGTCGGCAGTAAAGTCGTCGATAAGCGTATTGAAGCAGTCAAAGAAAATCCAATCAAATGAACTCTTCACTCTTTCCGCGGCAATTCCCGAGAGGAACCGTGCCAATCCACCCCCTCGTATACTCGGTTTCCCAAACAGTTACCTCTATAACATTATTTCCTTGGGGAGCGGACACATCTGAGTCATCGGTGCAAAAATCTTGCTGACATCCTTCGTAAACACATTCCCGCTCAAAATGTCGACAATCCCTTGTTGACACTCCGGAAATTGCTTCAAAAATTCAGCAAAGCTAAACTCTTTCGTATAGAAGGCGTATACCAACTTCCGAAACGCTTCCATTCCCTTGACGAACTCCGAGCCAAATCGTCCCAACCGCTCACCAGACACGTCATCTCTTTCAAGGGCGTCGTTAATTGCATCCGCTGCCATCTCTCCAGACTTCAACGCCAAAAACAGTCCCGTAGAATAGACCGGATCCAGGAATCCGAAGGCATCCCCCACAAGCACCCACCCGTCTCCGGCAATTTGTCGCGCGCGATAAGAGAAATCTTTTGTTGTTTTGACCGGGAACAGTTGCTTCGCGTTTTCTATTCGCCATTTCAAGGCTGGACATTTTTCCAGTTCCGCTTGAAATACAGCTTCGGCGTCTAGTTGTACGCCATCTGACCGGCGGTTTTGCAGCAGATAATCAATCGATCCAACAACTCCTACGCTTACACGGTCATAAGGAAGCGGAATATACCAGAACCACGAGTCCTTGTTTTCGGTGTGCAAGATTAACGTGGCTCCCTCATCGATTCCTTCGTCGCGAATTCCACCTTCAAAGTGAGTGTAAACTGATGCCTTTTTTAATTGAGGCTCAGTATCGTTGATTTTCAATCGTCGCGAAATTAACGCGCTCTGTCCTGTCGAATCCACGATTACTTTCCCGGTCAAATCCAAGATTCCTTGATTGGCAAACTTGGCTCGGACGCCAACCGCTCGATCTTTCTCAAATGAAACACTGTGTACGCTGACTCCGCGCCGAACTTTTACACCCCTTTCCTGAGCATTTTCGAGCAGCATTTCGTCAAACTCGCTACGTAGCACCTGCCACGTCATAGAACTTTCGTGCGGGTCATTTTCATAGAAATAAAACGGTGCTGAGGCTTTGCCGGACTGAGAGTAAAATTGAACGCTGTGTTTCTTGGGAAAGTGACTCGTCTTCAGTTTTTCCAACATGCCCAGCCGTTCAAACGTCCAATAGCTAGCAGGAACAAGAGATTCACCAATCTTGAAACGCGGCTCCGGGTCACGCTCTAACAGTAGCACGCGATGCCCCTCTTGAGCGACCAAGGTTGCAACCGTGCTTCCCGCCGGTCCGCCGCCAATGACAATCACGTCGTAACGTTGTCCCTGTAAAGTGCCGTTCTCTTTCATTGACTTATTTGAGGCAGTTGAATCTTCGATGTGAATCCGACTTCCTGACTAAACACTATCATTTACAACCAACTCTGGCTCAATACGCAGGATTCGATCGTCGTCTGGGGTAGGCGTCCCTCGCCCATCTCGGTTGCTTGTCGCAAGATAGATTTGCCCGTTGGGTCCCACAAGTACATCACGTAGTCGCCCAAACTCGCCTTCAAATAGCAACTCTTCAACAACTGCGCGATTACCATCCGTAGAGAGAGTCAATCTTACAAGTGCGGCGCCCCTGAGTGCAGTGAAAAGAAGATTCCCTTTCCAGCCGGGGATGAGATCGGCGTTGTAGAAATCCGCGCCGCAAGGAGCCACAGTCGGCGTCCAAGTTGCTACCGGTTCGGCAACATTATTTTTTTCGCAAAAATCATCTTCGAGACGAACATCGTTGTCGCAAAAACCGCGAACATCCGGCCAACCGTAGTTCTGTCCAATCTCAACTCGGTTGACTTCGTCGTTATCGGCCGGACCGTGTTCCGTCAAGTAGAGGTTGCCTGTTTCAGGATGAAAGACCAGCCCCTGAGCATTGCGATGACCGTATGAGTAAATTGCCGTGCCAAACGGGTTTCCCGGCGCGGGTTGACCATCCAATGTGAGACGGAGCACTTTTCCGGCAACAGAGTTGAAATCCTGAGAAAGATTTGGACGGCCGGCATCTCCGGTCGTCATATAGAGAAATCGATCGCGTCCAATCCCAAGGCGCGATCCGTTGTGAATACGGGCGCCAGGGATATTGTCTAGCAGCACCTCTGCGGCCTCGAGCGAAACACCGTTGAAGCGCATCCTCACCAACCGATTTCGTATCTCGCGGCCAACGCCAAAAGAGTGAGCGAGGTAGACAAACGGTTGTGCATCAAAGTCGGGGTGGAAAGCCATTCCCATCAATCCGCTTTCGCCAACCTCCGTCACTCCAACCACCCCAACTTGCGTCGCATGACCACTGGCGGGATCGACGCGATGAATTGCCCCCCTGCGCTCTGTCACCCAAATCACATCGTCAGGCCCCCACGCGATGTCCCACGGCGTATCTAACCCGGACGTAAGCGTTTCAACGCGAAGGTCACCCAAGGTAACCATCCCATCTTCAATGGAATCACTCAGTAGGTTCTCAACGCCTGAACATCCTGATAGCCAGTGGGTAGAAATCCCTGCAGGGATGAGCTTAAGAAAGTCGCGTCGTCTCATCCGCTAAAATCCCAACTCTTTGTTCATGGGCAACCATCTTGACGGTGATCCGTGAACCGGCGCGCTTTAAGCTCGAATCGCGGCAGTGAGCCTTGAGCGACCAACTTGATGGCTACGCGTAGACCTAGGGCTTTTCGAATCGCTTTACCAACCTCATCTCCCAGAACACCGTATTCAGGCTTGCTGGCTTCCAATCGAATCTCCATCTCATCAAGTACCCCTCGACGGTAAACGTCCACTGCAAACTCCCCGACTTCAGGGAAACCGCGCACGATGTTCTCAATCGTACTCGGATAGACGTTGACACCACGAACGATCAGCGCGTCGTCCAGTCGTCCGATTACACCGCCATCCAGGCGCCGATACGAGAGACCACATTCGCACTCTCCGGAATGCAATTTCACATGGTCCCCCGTTCGGTATCGAATAACGGGCATACATAGGCGCCCAAGGTTCGTAATTATCAATTCACCTTCATTTACATAACTGCCTATTGTCGGGTCAACGACCTCAAAGATAAACTCGCGCTCGTTCAAGTGAACGCCAGCTTGTGCCTGACATTCAAAACCCCAGGCGCCGACCTCTGTTGCCCCAACATGGTCGTAACACTTCGCACCCCACGCGTTTTCGATGCGGCGCTTCGTTGACGGCAGGCTCGCTCCTGGCTCCCCGGCATGAATCGTGACACGGACGCTCGATTTTGTAATATCTATACCCTCTGCGCTCGCAACCTCGGCAAGGTGGAGTGCGTAGGTCGGAGTACAAACAAGAACCGAAATGTCGTTAAACAATATCGCAGACAATCGCTGAATCGATGTCATTCCGCCGCCGGGAATCGACAAAGCGCCAATTTGTCCCGCCGCTTCATACGCACTCCAAAAGCCGATAAAGGGACCGAACGAAAATGCAAAAAAGATGCGGTCCGCAGACGTTACCCCCGCGCCATCATAAACTGTTTTCCAGCACTGCGCCCACCAGTTCCAACTTTCCGCAGTGTCCAGCCAACGTAATGGTGCGCCAGTAGTTCCGGATGTCTGATGAATTCGCACGTATTGGTCATGGGAGAAGGTATGATTCGTGCCATACGGCGGATTAGAAGTCTGATCGTTGGACAGTTGATCCTTTGTAGTCAACGGTAAACGTCGATAATCGTCAAGAGATTTGAACTGATTTTCTTCATGAATACCTGCTGACGTTAGTTTCCCCTGATAAAATGTGTTTCCTTTTAGCACTGAAGAAATCACACGTTGCAACTTCTCCAGTTGAATCGTCGCGAGTCCATCCCGATCAATCGATTCAACGGTAGGCAAGGCTTGGTCTGTACTGCACATGTGCGTGACCGCTTCACCTCTCGGGCGCTGTTCCATTTGTAGCGCCTATGAGTTCCTCAAGCGACATATCCGCCAAAGAGGCTAACTGCAAGTCTGCCAATTCAAACGACGAATGCCGAGTAATTGCATTTGGAACTGCCACGCAGAATATACCGGCTCGTTTAGCAGCCGTCACGCCGTTCAGCGAATCTTCGAATACTATAGCTTCGTCTGCCTCCACCCTCAATTCTCGTATGGCTCCCAAATACAACGCAGGATCCGGCTTTACGCGCTTTACATCCTCGGAACATTTTATCGTACTAAAGTGGTGTTCGAGTTTCAATCTGGAAAGGTTATCGACCACCCAGCTTCTTGGTGAACTGGATGCGACTCCAAGCCTCAGTCCCAATGTTTTTGCCTCAGTGATTCGATCCAGTACACCAGGCAAGATTGATTGTGAAGCCATCAGGCTGCTTACCCGTGCACGCCGTTTTTTGTGGAGTTCGGCTCGATCAAGAGGATGTCCAACCTGTGCTTCGAGATTGTCGTGTGGATCAAATGCGTCCGCTGTACCTACACACTTCAACCAGTCTGAAATCGGAAGCGAACAACCGTAGTCTTGATATATTTCCTGCCAAGATTGGTAGGCAGGGCTTTCCGTGTCAAGGATAAGTCCATCGAAATCGAAAATCACAGCCTTTATCATGTCAATTGTTCTTGATTTTCCCCCAAACCGACGCAAGTTTTAGCATCGGTGCTACCGCGGTTGACACAACGCCGGCATCATATTCTTCGACAGTCATGAGGATCGCAGGTCCGATGTTTTCCACAACGCCACCCAGTGCATAAATCCTTCCATCCACCTCGCCCGACTGAAGGAAGACACGAGGCGTAGGCATATCCAATTTTGTCGTCCATTGGTCCATCGCCGGGTAGTATTCCTCTACCGTTTGGACACCCGGTCCTTGGATGAATGTCGTTCCGCCGATGGTATAAATCCTCCCATTGATAACTTCAACCGTAAAACCAGTTCGTCCTGTCGGCATATCCACCTTGGCAGTCCATGAATCTGCAATCGGGTCGTATTCTTCAACCATTGACAAGACCGGTCCCTGCACTGCAGGCGCGCCGCCGATGACGTAAATCTTTCCATTGACGGCTGCAGCACCCATACCCGATCTTGGATTAGGCATATCCGCTTTCCGTGTCCATGTATCCGAGGCTGGGTCGTACTCCTCCACCGCCGCCAAAACGGGACCTTGATTCGTCGCGATGCCACCGATGGCGTATATTTTTCCGTTAACCGTGACTGTCGAAAACAACGCCCTAGGGATGGGCATATCGGCTCGCCGCCTCCATGTGTCCGTCGCTGGGTCGTACTCTTCAACGGTCGAAACCGCAGGTTCGGTATCGGTCCAACCCCCAATGACATAGATTTTGTCATCAACCACGACGCTAGACATTCCGGCGCGTGCTGTCGGCATGTTCGCGCGTTCTATCCATTCGTCCACGGATGGGTTGTAGGCGTGCATGCTCGGAAGAACCTGCGCCAGCATACCACCTGTAACATAGACTTGCCCATCCGCCGCGCTAGCGGTGAAGAACAGCCGTGGGCCCATCATATCCGCCTTTTGATTCCACTGCTCCACCTGTGCAAGCCCCACGCTTGGAGCACCTACAAGCAGACTCACCGTCAATGCAACAATAAAAGAATAGCATCGGTACATAATTATTTCCTCCGTTTTGCAAACAACCACCGCAAACAACCTATAATCCCACCTTCTGCGCATACTGTACCTTCTTCCACTTGGCAACGTAAGTTTTTGACCAAATCCTACTTAGTGATATGTGAATATCCCCTGTAGGGAATAACGATTGTTATTCCCTACACTACAAGGGCCTTGCAACGCGAGACAATCGCAGCAAATCATCGTTTCTGCTTTTTGGGCAAGTCCCAAATCCCTTAATTCTGCCCTGCCATGTCTAAACAGACCATCTCCTTCTCATTTCGCGCATAGAGCCTGCCATTGGCAAACGTTGGCACTGTCCAACACAATCCACTCAACACTTCTGCGTTCGCTACCTCTTTATAAGCAGAGGGTGTCGCTTCTGCTAACCCCAACTTGCCGCGGTCGCTGAGAATAATCAGATGCCCGTCTGCAAGCATGAGTGTGCCTTTACCGAACCCTCGCGCTTTCCATTTCTCGGTGCCGGTGCTTGCATCAATGCATTTCAAGATAGCATTGTCAAAGCCATACAAGTACTCGCCGTGCAGAACCGAGGTGGCAAAATGGTTCTTCATCTCCTGATTCTTCCAGATTTCCTCAATCTTAATCTCGGCGTGGTTTTCACGGCTTTCCTCTCCTTCGTTCTCCCCGGCGCTAGTTTCAGGGGGAGCCATAACTCTGACTCGCACCACCGCAGCCCCTTTACCATACCCCGATGATATGAAGATTTTGTCTGGCGAAATAAAAACAGGAGTGGCTGCGTTGACATCATGCTGCGTCTGCCAGGGGTACTTCCAGTATAGGCTTCCGTTTTCGGGTGAGACAGAGACCAACTGAGTCCCGGTGAAGACAATGAGTTGTCGAATCCCACCAATCGTCACGGCGATAGGCGAAGAATATCCAAGAATGTCTGTATGAGAGCCCCAGATGACATCACCGCTTTTCTTATCAAAGGCAACAATGGATTTTCCATCCTTACCACCGACCTCAACCAGAAGCAAGTCACCTTCGACCAACGGCGAGGTGCAAACTCCCCATCTAGGCATTTTGCTTCCGAATTCTCCCTGCAAATCGTGAGACCACACCTTTTCCCCATTCTCAGTATTTAGTGCGTACAATTTACCATGCGCGCTAACCGTGAAAAGGAACTCTCCATCAATCGTTGGAGTTGCACGAGGCCCATTACCACCCATAGACTCGTCGTAGTTGCCATCCGATCGAAACCGCCAGATCTCTTCCCCATTCGAGGCATTCAGGCAAACGACAAATTCGTCGTTATCTTTGGAAAACATGGTGTAAACACGCCCACCATCAACAGAAATCCCGGAAAAGCCCTCCCCGAGTGGAACTTGCCAGAGGACCTGGGGACCGCTGTCGGACCACTCTTTGAGAAGTCCCATTTCCTGGGAAATCCCATTGCGATTGGGACCACGCCACTGCGGCCAATCCGAAGCACCAGCGATTGAGACGACGCCATAAAGCAACAAGCATATGATTAAAAACCTTGTAATTTTCTTCATTAGTAATCCTTTCTATTGCAATCTCTATTTCATTTTATCACAGCAAAACCACATTAGACCAAAATCCGACCCCAAAATGCAATTTCCCAATACGATTGCCGACTCGCGTGCACGATAATACGCGCCTATTTCAGCTTACACGGAGGTGAGTATTTTCAATAGGTTCAACGCCGTTCGGGATCTCGCCAGTTTGTTTGATATGGTCAATGATTCCACGCTTATCGGCGTACACATTCTCCGTTCTCTTGATCCATTTGGCATCAAGTTTGTCCATGTCTACTTCAACGGTGAGTGGAGAACGGGCGATACGCACACGATGGATAGCGTCACCGGCTTTTTCAAGGCAAAGAGATTCGAGAAAGTCTTTAAGGTATTTGGCTATTCCTTTTCGGTTGTTCTCCAATTCTTCACGTTTTCGCTGAAGTTCTCGAATTTCTTCTTGAAGGATTTCGATGTGGGCGTCCAAAGCCTTCTGTTGGGTGCGAATGTTCTTCATGTAGGCCGCGCAGTTGAGAATCTTCTCGTCGAATGTGAGGTCTAGCCTCTCGATTTGTGAACTATCGAAATCCTCGCCTTCAGGGATGAACAGAGTTTCTTCTATTTCGGTAGGAACGTCGTATAGCTTGAGTGTACCTGTTATTGCGCGTGACATGGGACCTTGTAGGCCCTTTCCGTGTTCCATTCCCAACTTGTAACGGTTCTCGTCCTTGTGGCTTACTGACTTCCACGGAAGTCCCAAGAACTGCATTTCGCCTTTTGTCACGGCCTGTCCCATCTCAGTCAATCGTAGACTAGCGTGTCGTGAATCTAGGTTTAGCAGTCCATATTGGATGAGTTGTAGTGCCAAATGTTTCCATTCCTCTTTGCTATGCCCTGAACCGATACCGTAAGTTGGGAGTTTATCATGCCCGTTATTGAAAACTTTTCGTATCCTCGAACCGCGTAGGACATTGATAACGTGCCCTTCGCCGAAAATTTCCCCTGTTTGAACCACACATGAGAGGAATTGTTGGGCCGGTGCCGTCAAGTCAACTCTTGCCATTTCCGCATTCCGGCAATTGTCACACATCCCACAACTTTCATTCTCGTACTGCTCGCCAAAATAGGCTAATAGTCCCCTACGACGACACTCAATGGAAGTCGCCCAATCGACCATCGCGTTCAATCGCTGCAACCGCCCCTCGCTCTCAGTTGATGCGCCTTGCTCAATGAAATGATTGATGGTCTTCGTATCGGCATAGCTGAAAAATAAGAGGCATTCCGCTTGATTACCGTCCCGTCCAGCGCGCCCAATCTCTTGATAATAAGATTCAGGTTCGTTCGGCAATCCTACATGTAGCACAAACCGAACATCCTCTTTATCAATCCCCATCCCAAAGGCAATTGTCGCAACCATAACTCGGATGTCGCCGCTGATGAACGACTCCTGATTCCGTCTGCGGGTAGCGTCATCCAAATCCGCGTGATAAGGGAGAGCTGGAATCTGTCTTGCCACCAACTCTTGATACAATGACTCAACCTGTCTCTTGGTCCGACAGTAAATTATGCCGGATTCATTGGAATGAGTATTCAGAAACTCAAGCACCTGTAGGCGAACACTGTCCTTCAATTGTACGGAGATGATGAGATTCTCTCTGTCAAAACTAGCTATGAATTGATTTTCTTCAAGAATTCTGAGCAACTGCCCAATGTCCACTCGAACCCGTGGCGTGGCAGTGGCTGTGAGTGCGAGGCAGACAGCCTGCGGGAACCGTTCTCGGACAGAGACTAACTCTCGATATTCCGGACGAAAATCGTAACCCCACTGTGAAATACAGTGCGCTTCGTCAATAGCAAGACAGGACACATTCGATTCATCTAGCATCAACAGTATTTCGGGGCGCATCAGCGTTTCGGGAGCCATGTAGAGCAGCTTGATTTCGCCCCGTCTGACGCGCTGCATCGTCGCAATGTATTCTGAATGCTCAACCGTGTGGTTGAGATAAGCCGCACCCACATTCCGCTGTTGCAACTGCATCACTTGGTCCTGCATGAGCGAAATCAGCGGAGATACGACAACGGTTACGCCATCAAAGATGAGTGCAGGCAATTGATAACAGAGCGACTTTCCGCCGCCAGTCGGTAGGACAATGAGAGCATCACGACCGTTTAGAATGTGGTTGATAATGTTTTCCTGCAACGAGCGGAACTGCGCATGTCCAAACACGTTTTGGAGAATCTCTAAGGGCGATTGAGATATCGTCTGAGATAGGGGAGGGCCAGTATCAACGGAAGATACCGATTTCTCCCGATCTACCTCTCTGAGGAACCAGCCGGATATCTGTGCATGGCAACGCAATTCTTCATCCGGTTTGTCTTGCGGACGCCACGGACGTGCCAGCGAAATGCGAAGTAGCGTGTCTGAAGGAATTGTCTTTAGCGGTTCTTGAAAACCTACAAAAGTAAGGGTGTACCCGCCATTCTCGGTGGGATAGCGATATCGCACGTGTTTTCCTGTTGTATCGCGGGTCAGCGGCTGATCGGGGCGCCAGAATGTTGTGCTGTATGAAGGAACCCCGTTACTCTTGCTGATGTACAGCGCGCCGTGCCCAGTGGCTTGCAACAGACCATCATAAAGTCCAAGTGGACATCCATTCTTGGGAGGCATAAGTCGTTCTATAGAGCCGATGAGGTCATTTGCGCCACGAAGCTGACTCTTCTGATAAACCACAATGTCTTCTGTGTGCGGTGGTGTTAATTGGCTTGCATCCTCGGCGGAAATCTCCCAAACGTCCCCAACCTCGTATTCCCGATTGGCTCCGTCATGCGGGTCATCCTTGAACGGAATTAGTCGAACGCTTTTTCCGTCGGCCGTAATCGCCCCAATACACGCACCGCTTCCCATTCGGGTTTTCGCAACTATCAACGCCTTCATGGCACAATATGTTCCACTTCTAAATTGAGAACTGTTGCCAGTTTATTAGCTAATAATGACCGATGACACGCTTCCGGTTCCCTTTCAACACAAAACAGCGCCACAACCTGTGTATCCGCTTCCAAGTCATCCAAAAGCCCCACGGCGTCAAACGTCGCCAAGCATTCGGCGTGGTAAGCCTCAACAAACGCATCCCCCAATCCCGTACGTTTACGTTTGTCAGTTTTCGTTGCTCTGTCCGCCTCTGCCTGCCTATCACGAACGGTTTTCGTTGGCGCGAGGTCTTTGCGATGGATGTAGCGAATGCCTAGCTCTGCGAGCCGCGCTTGCAAGCGCCGACTATTGGCGAATGCGTAGGTTGCCCCACGCAATCCCCGACGGGAGCGGATATCACAGAAGGTGTCAACATTCGCCTCGCGTAACGACTCAAAGAATCTGGATTCATCAAAACCGTATACGCCGATAGTGACAATCTTAGGCTTCATTGCGAATCACTGGTACCGGTTGCGGGACTGAAATGTGTCCTCACCGAATAAGGGAATCTGTCCTCCGGTAAGCCGATCTATGATATTCCTTTGCGTCCGTTGTTCGTCGTTTTCGTCAATGTGAGCAATCAGTATTTTTTGCTTCTCGAGTGTCTCCCCGATAAGTTTGCTCCGATGGCAGTTCTCCGGCTTTTCCTCGCTGCACATGAGAGCAACACATTGCTTCTGCGCGACAGCTGTTTGAAGGCGTTTAATTCCACTCTGATAGCGCTCGGTCTTCTTCATCCTTTCGTAGTCTACCTTCCCGTTGACATCATAGCATTCTTCCTCGTCGGGGTGGCCGCCTAGTGTGTCACCCATGAACACGTACCGAACACCGTGCCGTTGAAGTTCCGCTTCCAGCGGTTCTCTGGAATATTCGGGTTTATAGCGCGAGTAGGGAGCTGAACGCACATCAATGAGATAAGCTATCTCATGCTGTTGTAGCACTTCGATAAATTGGTCAATCGAACGGCTACCGTAACCAATTGTATAAATAGGCACGACTGCTTGTGGCTCTTCCATGGCAGACAACTATCATGACGCGGAACTGAAGAAAGAACAACAGATGGAAACGATTGATTTTCGTCTCACAATTTGTTAACAGTAGAAATGAAAACACGGCGGAACCGTTCTAATCACTCCTGTAAGTGATGGTGCTTTATAGTTTTTCCGTAACTGCTTAGTCCATTGTTTTCTGGGGGCGAGTGCTATAAATATAGACGGTCTTTTTGCTATTTTTTCAGGCGTACAACGTGTGGACACCCATTCCTCTGGTTCGTAGTAGGGCAATTCATTGCCCGTCTTATGCCTTCAGGGGGTTTACTAACCACTAATCACTAGCCACTAAACACTTACGTTTTTCCTTTACGTATATCGCGCATTCCGATATTTGGGAGCATAGAACTCCGGCAACAATCCATCCGCCTGAAGCAAGCCTTTCGGTGTCAACTCCACTGCATCTTTGTTAAAAGTCAACATCCCTTCGTCTTGCAGTTTTTTATAGTTTGAACCGAATTCTTTCAAAATATCGGCTTTAAACTTATCACGGAAATAGGCTGTTTCTATCTTCCCCAGCTTCAATTGCAGTATCATTTCTCGCGTAAGACGCTCCGATGGGGTAGTAGAAAACGCTCGACTCAACGGCAGCTGGTCCGCCTTGAGCGAACCAATGTAGTCCTTCCAACCTGTCGCATTCTGATAATGTATGCCATTGATATGCGAAAAGGAAGCAACGCCTGTACCCATCATGTCGCTGCCCTGCCAGACCGCATTGCGGTAAACAAACGCGCCCGGTTCGTCCTTCTTGACCATTGTGTATGCGCTAGAGTTCCCGTATCCAGCCAGTTCAAACTGCTCAAATGCGTAATTATGCCATTCGCGCTTGGTTTTCCAATTCGCTACAGGCAAGGCCGTGCCACCAAGAATGTCCTGTGAATAGGTAGCGTTGAAGGGCAATTCCATTTGATACACGGTAATACTGTCGGGATTCAAATCGATAGTCTGCTTGACCGTTTCGCGCCAATTCTCCCACGTCTCGCCAACCATACCCGCAATCAGGTCTATATTGACCTGATCGAAATCAAGCGCTTCAATCCACGGCATCACACGAAAGACTTCCTTGGAAAGGTGCGCTCTTCCATTTTCTGCCAGGATTTCGTCGTTGAGATTCTCGACACCGAGGCTCAACCGTGTTACCCCAATTTCCCTGACAACCTCTAACTTGGTTTGCGTCAGAGTACCCGGTTCGCACTCAAATGCGATTTCGTCGGCACTCTCCCAGGGAATTGCCCTCTTCAACCGCGTGACAAGTGCTTTCAAATGCTTCGCGCTAATGTAGGATGGTGTACCGCCGCCAAAATAGACGAATGCCAGAGGTCTTCCCTTGATAGCTGGCAGATTACTATAGATTTCAACCTCTCTCGCCAGCGCATCAAGATAGATCTCGATCTCAGAACTGTTTTTGTCAGTATAGACTCGAAAATAGCAGAATTTGCACCGTTTTCGGCAAAACGGAATGTGCAGGTAGAGTCCCAACGTTGCTCCTGGTGACGAAGGAGCGCCCAAGACCCCCATCGCATCGGCAACGGCTTCCTTGCTCCAGAAGGAATACGGAGGGTAGTTCGAGACGAAAACGCTCCCGACCTCCGTGTTTTCTGAATCTAGCCGTGTTGTCGCGGGTTCTGACTTCACCCTTTCATCTTGATTACTCATTGTCTTCCTTTTTGCCAAAACAGTATAAAATACCGTCGTCCGACCCAATCACCAACTTACCACCTCCAACACTCGGTGACGCCGTGATTGAAGAGCCGGTGACAAATTCCCAAACTTTCTCAGCCGAATGAATATTCAACCCGAGTATGACTCCACCTGTGGTCCCGAAGAATGCCCGCTCCTCAACGATGACTGGCGACGAATCCACCCGCGACTTGACTGGGTAGGTCCACAGCAGGTCGCCTGTCTCTGGCTTGAGGGCGTGAATCATCTTGTCCCTGCCGCCGACAATGATAACATCGTTCGTAATAGCAGCCGAAGAATAGAACGGGAATTGCTTTTTCGGATTTTCGTAGCGCCAGAGTATTTTCGCGTCCTGCAAGTCAATCCCTACAACTCGATTACCAAACGTCCCGGCATAAGCGCGATGATCTAGCGTTGCCGGGCTGGCAGCGACGTAGTCGCCCAGTTCTATACTCTTTTCTTCCTTACCGCTTTCCAAACTAACTAGGCGAAGATAGCTATCACACCCAGTAATAACGGCAACTCCGTTAGAAACCGCCGGTGTACCATGTACATAGCCTTCGGTTTGAAATTTCCAAATCAGAGAACCGTCAGCGGCGGACAAACAGTAAAGATACTGATCATAGGAACCGAAAATAACGCGATCTCCGGCGAAATTTGCCGATGAAATTATACCCGCCTCGGTACGGAAAACCCACAGTTTTGCGCCGCTCTTTGCGCTCACCGCGTGAAAATCACCCGTTTCATCGCCGAAATAAACCACTTCTCCAAATACAGACGGCGACGATTTAATCTCGTTCGAGGCTTTGTACTTCCACCTGAGTTCCCCAGTTGGAAGGTCGACTGCATAAAGATGACCGTCCCACGAGCCTACATACACGGTTTTGCCCGCGATGGCTGCGGTTGACTCAATCCCTTCCCCGGTTTGGTAGGTCCATAAGAGTTCTAAATTGTCAGGTAATTCGCCGGTAGCAACCCCCGTCAACTGCGGATTACCGCGGAAACTAGGCCAATCTTCCGAGGAAACCTCACCTCGCCCACCCGAGATAAGCAGAACACAACTTAGAAAAGCGCAGATCGCTATGCGTGATGTCCAATGGGACTCAATAGGCCGATTCATAGAGTTGGAACAACTCGGTTTCACTAACAGGCCGCGGGTTAAATTTTCCCGTCCACTGGTCCACAGCATCTCTTGCCAATTGGGACAAATCTCCCTTATCAATCTCAAAATCACGCAGCCTATTTGGCAACTGTGCCTTGGCTTTCAATTCGCATATCCGTTCATGAAGCCGCGAAGGATGCAATTCTCGGTAATACTCGCCCACCGATTGAGTATTGAATTCGATGATGTGCGGAAGCATCAGTCCAACCGCAACCCCATGAGTGATGCCGTATTTTGCGGTCAATGGATTGGCGCAGGCGTGCGCGGCACCCAGCATTGAATTTTCTATTGCAATACCCGCAAAATGTGCACCGAGCAGCATTTTACTCTGGGCCTCCAGGTTGGCTGGATCGGTAATCGCGACTTCGAAACCGTCCTCAAGCAAACGCCAGGCTTCTCTCGAAAATAGCTGTGAAACCAGATTCCGACGCGTTGTGACGTAGCTTTCTAGGGCGTGAGAGATAGCATCGATTCCTGCACTCGCCCTTACTTCCATAGGTGCGCTAGCGATCAACACGGGATCAAGAATGACCGTTCGAAACCGAGCCTTCTTGTCGCCACACGCCATCTTAACGTGGCTTTTTTCTTGGGCAATTAACGCAAAAGATTGAGCTTCGCTGCCTGTCCCGGCGGTCGTTGGGATTCCAATCGATGGCAGCATGGCCTTCGTCGCTTTATCCACACCCCAGTAGTCCTCCATCTCCCCGCCATTTGTAAGGATAAAGTTTATCCCTTTAGCGCAGTCCATTGCGCTGCCGCCGCCCAGTCCAACGATGAGGTCTGGTTGTCCTACATCTTTGGCAAACCGTACGCCATTAGCAACATGCTTCGTTGTCGGATTCTCTTCAACATCCTCAAACACGGCGCCACTGATAGATTCCTGTATGAGGAAATCGATCGCTTTTTCAACAATACCCGCGTTGGCAACGCCGGGGTCGGTAACAACTAGGGCGTTATGTGCACCCAGTGCCTTTGCCAAAATCCCCAGCCTACTTAACGCACTCTCTCCAAAAACCACGCGAGTCGTAGGTTGGAAGTCGAAGGATTGCATTTCTACACTTGATGTCCGCTTAGCTCAATGTGTGGAGGTAATCTGTAACGCCCGCTGCTGATATAGAAAATCAGAAAGATTCCCTTCGTGCGGTTGATCCCACGAAATTTGATTTGTGGGAATGGGCCCCAGATTCAGACGATCCATCGCTGTTGAGGTAAGCAAGTCACGCCTAAATTCTCTATCCTCCGTGATGGCAGTCACAACCAATGTAGGCCCAATCCGCTCTAACATAGCTTTTTGAGGCATCTCGACAACGCTAACGAAGGGGAATAGCAGTTCAGTGTTTGCCAAAGGATGTTGGGAATCTTCGCACCAAATGACTGTCGGAAGGAGGAATGTGCAGCCATCCACTTCAACCACTCTCTCCGACCCTCGAACCGCCGCCGTGATATCCGTAGCACCAGGGATTTTAAGATGATTGTCAATGAGATTCGAAATCTGTTGAGCGACTTTCGGATTCGGAAAAGCGGCAATCCCGGCTTCCGGATCATCCAGTGGTTTAGCCTCAATTCGCGACAGTCGCGCTGCCAATGCTTCCGCCACCTCTCTGCCACCCGACGGAACCCAAACCCCGGAAGCGTTAATGCACGACCTGCCTCCATTCTCTGCAACGGAGGTAACTATCAAATCTAAGTAATCTTTCCACTCCGCAATCGTATCCTCGGCAAGGATTATCTTGCTCTGCCCCGGCCCGTGAATCTGCACGCGATGGTCCGCTTTCCATGGATCGACCGTGGCTCCCCCGCCAAACAGCATCGATCGGCCACATCGCAGCAAGATCTCGCTACTTCCCGAATGATCTGTCGGATAAAACCCAAACCCTTCCACAGGGCAACCTGCCTCAATAAACGCTTGCGCTATACGAAAAGGCGTCCATGGCTCAAGACTGCCAGGTTTGAGAACGAGTGGGGTTTTAAGCGCAACCGACGGAATCCAAAGGGCGTGTACGCCGGGAGAATTATTTGGAAGCACAGCCCCCAACGCATCAGTTTGTGGTACATAACTCAGGTGTCGCCCCCCTTGAACGCCCCAGCCTGCATCAAGAACAGAGAGATTTAGTCCACGTGTCAAACCCCCAAGGATAGCCTCAAGCTCTTCAAGCACCAACCGAATCTTTGCCATGTTATTCCAACAAAGCGATTCGGGCATTCCTGTGGTTGCGGAGAGGCAGCGAATGTAATCGTCCGGAGATTGCGACGTGCCATCCACCGGCAGTTCCGATTCTGCGAAAAGCTGTGCCGCCTCTTTGCAAATTGCCAGCAACTCTGAAACGGATAATGCTTCCAGTGCCCGCCTATTTTCGCCGACCTCATACAAATCCTTTGCAATCAATCCTTGGTTGGCTTGACTCACGCTGGCAATTGGCTCGCCCGTCTTGATATGAGGCACTAGAACCGTGCTTAAACTTCTATACGAACGTCCAGCTCGCAAGATTGGAATATGTATCATGGGTACTATACTTTAAATTTTGGCGGGTGATAAAACGCGGATTCCAGCTTCATAATGTTATCTTCACTACCCAGCCAGAAGTCGCATCACAATAAACGAATCCTGCGTTAAAGATTGACAACCCATGCGGTTCAGGGCGCGGTTCTGGCACTTCAATTCGATCCATTTCTTGACCATCACTTAGGTCGAGTTTGACTATGACCCGGTCGGAAGTGTGAACGACCCAAATGCCATCTTCCAAGCGCACAAGACCGTGGCCCCGGTCATACGGCAGAGGAATAGTGTGTTGCACAGACCAGTCGGAGATTCGCACCTTGTGCAAGACTCGATCTTTGAGGGTCTCAACCCATATATAACCTTCTTCGAAGTGGTCGTATTCAACGCCATGCGTGCCACCCCCGCCGGGTAACGGATACCGCTCTTCAGTGTGACCGGTTTTTGGATTGACTCTCAATATGTCCGATTCGCCGACCTTTGCATCTGTTGCGCGCGCTGGTCGCCAGCGACGCCCCTCACCGTTTGCCGTCAGCCAAAGCGATCCTCCACCATAGGCCATCCCGCTGGTATTGGACGATTCGGACGCAATCTCTGAAACGACTCTTGGCACGCCGTATGCGGACGTTTCCTCCATCTCAAGCAGAGCAACCCGATCGGTTATCTGATCGACAACCCAGAGACCATCGTCGGTCATTTGCAACCCATTCGGCATAGAATAGGGCGCACGGAATAACTTTTCGATTTTCCTAGCCATATGTTCCTCATATTTCGTTCTTTACTAACAACCAACCACACTTGATGGGACATCAGTGACCGCTCGGACAAAATGGCATTCCGTGCGCATACTACATCACCTACCCGAACAAACCGTGGACTTTCAAAGTCGACTTACCCTAGTAAACGCCGACAACGACAGACTCCTGTAACTCTGACAGTAATCGCAGGTTTTCGACGCCATCCCAAGGATAACTGTCAATTGGTTCAACCCGTTCTGCTTCATCCCTCTCAAGAAATCGCGGCATGAAAAATTCCTTAGTTAGAGTAGTCAGCATTACCCGTCCTGTTTGGCGATAGTCGACGACTTTGTCTGCGTTATCTGAGTTGACCAATTCGATGACGGCGCGGGGTTGGGGCGGGTAATAGATAATAGCGTAGTTGTCTGCGGGATCAAACGGTTTACAGCACGCTAACCCCATCAAAGTATTTCCGTAGGTTGGAACAAAATCAATCCCCGGCACTAATTCCTCCCGCGCGAAGCGATGGAACTGTGCGTTCATCTCGGTTCCTCCGCAGAAAATGCCTCGGATACCCGCCGTCTTCAATGAGATTTTTTCACAGAGTGCTTCAAGCAGTTTCGGCGTCGTGAACAGACACTGAATGGTCTCATGCGCCCGTAAGATGTTCAGCGCTTGATCAATGACGTGGTTTTTGTATGCGTCTAACTCCTGATGTTTCCCGTATTGGATGAGTTTGTTCACCCATCGCGGATCTAAATCTACGAGAAAGCAGATTCCCCCTTGATGCTGCGCTAGATGCTCGACAGCAAGGCGCAGCCGTCTTGGGCCTGTAGGTCCAAGCATCAGCCAATCACTGCCACGAGGAAAACTCGTGTCAGAAAGCGTTTCGCTGAACATCTCGTAGTCAATCTGAAAGTCACGGACGCTGATACGAGATTTTGGAATTCCGGTAGACCCCCCCGTTTCAAACACATAAATCGGTTTATCTGCATACGCTTTTGGCACCCAACGCCGTATTGGCCCACCGCGTAACCACTCGTCCTGAAAATGCCCCAGAACTTTCAAATCGTCGTAGCCCCGGATTACCTTGCGTGGGTCATAATTGAGTTTCTCCGCAAACTCTAGCCAAAACGGACACCCAGTCTCTGGACTAAAATGCCACGCAACGATTTCACGAACATGAGCGTCCAGTTGCCAACGTGCATCTTCGACTCTGTGAGGAAGAGATTGACTTAAGATTTCCATGACCGTATCAGGACTTCATATTGCCTAAAACGTAGGGTGTCATCCGGTATGTTCAATTGTTATTCAGTTTTTGTCGGAATTCCTCAATTGATGTACTTCGGATTGCCCCGCGGTGCAAGGTTCGGAGTTGGTTACGATCTCGAATCTGTAGGATGGCATCAGAAATGAACGACGGAACGGCGCCAAACCGTTCATCAAGTGTTTCAATAATCAGTTGTTGACTCTCCTCCAAAGCTCCCTGTTGCAATCCTTTCTTAATTCCGATTCGCTCTACGCTCGTAATGTATGGCATTTGGTTCCCCTCCTCCAATTTGTTGATTTCTTCGCACAGACGCTCTTCATCTTTATTACTCAATTGCAAAACCCACTCAATAAAATCAAACAGATCGATAATCTCTTGGCGGGTGTAATTTCGTTGATACAACATTCGTATCAGGTGCCATTTGACATCGTACCGTGCCCGATACCGTCGTCTGAGCCGCTCACTGTCTTGTGCTGCTAAAACCACGATTGCCATCGGGTTGTCATTTGCCAAAAGTTTGTCTCGCTCATAATCCATGAGCGTTGACATCAGATACTGGAACTCAACCCCGCTGTCATAAAACTTGAGTTCATACTTTCGCGTTGGCTTCCAATTCGCTGGACCGGTAACAACTGCCATACTCACTATCGGTTTACCGTACCGGTCAAAGATTCGATAGAAGTATCGGAACATTCTCAGAGAAAAGCCTTCGTCCTCGTCGCCTTGTACTTCAATATGAACCAACAGCCACTGTTCGCTTCCATCTTTTAGGCGTATCTTCACTAGCTTATCGACAAACTTAGATCTTTTCAACCCCTTTTTAGAAAGTTGCAGCATCTCTTTATCTAAAAAGGTAAATGGCTGTGAGAAATCCACGTCTTTGTAGAGATTCGGAGCGAAGAAAAGGAGAAACTGTGGAAAGAATCGCTCAATTACTTTTTTCCACGCTTCATCAAAATAGGTTCTATATCTGACTGACCGGGGCATCGTCATCACATGCGTTCGGTGCATTCTTGCTTGAATTTGTGGGTTCAAACAGTAATTTCGCGCGTATTTCCTATTCCTATCAGTCCATCAACCTCACCGAGATTGATACAGGGGCATCTGTAACGAAAATTCGAAACTGAGTGGCGGGCAAGTCCACAAACCTATTGACTGCTAGATAATCCTCATCTTCGAACAACTTCCAACGCGGTTCAGTGTATCAAACGAAGGCGTGCTTGACGTGAGTTTTCCTCACTCGTCCGCAATGGCAAAAAGTGTATTCCGAGTTACAATATACAATAGACCATCCTTTGCCACGGGCGTGGTGTACACAGCACTTCCCATATTGACCTCGTAGATTAGTTCCTTCTGTTTTCCCGTTCTGAGTACGGCAATATCTCCGTCTTCGTCCCCGATGTATACCTTTCCGTCCGCTACGAACGGTGAACCCCATATCGCTGCGAACGTGTCATATGTCCAATAGTGTGCGCCCGTGTCAGCATTAAGGCAGTAGACAAAACCGCTCAAGTCTGACGCATACAGTAGGCCATCGTGAATCGCGACGGTGGATATTGTACGATTGTAATTTTCGTCCCCAAAATGCCAAACGGCCGCCGTTGCGGTGACATCTCCACTGCCCGTTGCATCGATTGCCCAAAGGTGTCCGACTCCCTCCCCATGTTCCGGGTCTTGCCCAACACCGACATAGACCCTATTGTTGTAGATTACGGGAGTCGCAATTATGGCGTTTCGGGTTCCTCTTCCCCCCAACTCCCACACGGATTCTTTGGGATTGCAGTCAAATTTCCAGATGAGCTTTCCTGTCTCGGGTTCAAGAGAATACACCCAACCGTCACCACCGGGAAGTATAACCTGAGGTACTCCGTCAATCTCTGCGTACGCGGGATTTGACCATTGGCCATGGAGGATATTTTCACCGGGCAAATCGCTTTCCCAAATAAGCTTGCCTGTGTCTTTATTGATTGCAATGAAGCTTGGGGCAAATGGTGACGGAATGTGGATATGACCTTCATCAACCCCATTACTCGTGATGACGAAGAGAAGATTTCCAGCGCCAATAGGGGAACAAGTGGCAAGATTGTGAGGGAAAACATCAAGCTCCTCCATCATATCGTATGTCCATACAATATCGCCATCAATTTCGGTCGCATCACTTTCATCTGTATATGGCCCGTCATTCTCACCGTCCCTAAAACCTTCGGTATCAATACAAACCACCTCGCAGCGGTTGGAAATGTAGTATAGGCGGTTCCCTTCAATGAATGGTGTCGAGCAAATGCCCTGCTGCGGCCAATCGTTGACTCTGCCTGCGGGCAGTTTGGTGTGCGTCGATTGCCATAGGAAGGCACCGTCAGTCTCGTTGAAAGCCATAATGACACCGCGGTCTCCAGTGAGTTTGGGATTGCGCAGACCTTGGTTATTTGTGCCTACAAATATTTTACCACCTATGATAACGGGGCCCGCATAAGTTTGTGATCCTAGCTCCGCTTTCCACTTGATGTTCTCCCCGGTCTTCGGATCCCATTTTTCGGGCAGATTAGTCTCGCCGGAGACTAGATTTCGTGATGGCGTAAATCCCCACATCGCCGTATCTTCCGTGCGCTCGGATAACACAGTGATTGGAAAGATAAGGACTGCCACGCAGACGAGTGCAATAGTTCCGGCTATTGAACTTTGTTTCTTTACCATTTATCATTCCTTTGTCGTGAAAAATAATCTCTTGAAATCGTGCAAAGCCTCGTTGGACTAGCACGGCGAGTGCATCGTCAATTTCCCCAAACCCTCAGGTTATCATAATATATCTCGGCGGGCGAATAACCATAAATTCCCGGA
Organism: Candidatus Poribacteria bacterium; assembly: GCA_965197465.1. GTDB lineage: Bacteria > Poribacteria > WGA-4E > WGA-4E > JAJDTR01 > JAJDTR01. The sequence goes on from OZ240209.1 coordinate 1,227,496, forward strand.
CTTCCTTCACGGTTCGGCAGTGGATCTTCCACTGTAATCGTCCATCCGTCAGGTTCGGGTGTGTCTCTCTGCCAAACCTTCCCTTTGACAACCGCTTTATCGTTAACGAGTTCCACGGTCATTTTCATGGTATACCAAATATTGGGTTCCCATTTGAGGTCTACCGACTTTGCCATGCGAAGATCTGAGCGCCAAGAGAGTACTTGAAGACGTTGATGATTGCCTTGCATCTCCAGTGTATACCGATTGGCGATAAGCCCCATGTCAGGGAGATTACGCTTGGGCTTTGTTCCCATTACATCAACCTGAACGGTGTAACCACTCATGTTTGGAGGACCGATATATACATTGGATCGGTGTAGTCCTCGACGCGCAGGCGGTTTTACAAGCACCCTGCTCCCGTCAATTTCTCGGACAACGAATCGACCCGTTGCGCGCACCCAGTGCGGGGGATGTTTGCCTTCTGCAATTGATTCGAAATCCTCGTGCCACGGCAATCCGGGAACAACACGGACACGCGCAGAACCTTGCATCTTGCCAATTTGGACCGAAACAGTACCCGCCTGCCCAAAGTTAGCTGCTTCAAGTGCTAACCTCCCGCTGTTGTCAATCACACCCGACAATCCGTCGTGCGACCACATGCCATCTCCCTGTCCCAATAAGTCACCCTTTTCATCGAAGACACGGGCGCTGAATTGGACCGTTTCCCCCGGCTTACTTAAGACTTCAGCGGGAATAATTTTGATTGTGGCAGGTGTGGCAACACTTGCGACTATTTCAGGTTTGCTCGGAAGATGTCTCAGACTCTTCGGTGCTTCAGTGCCCGAAAGCGCTGTCACGCTATATTCTTTGTCCCCCAAACAGTAAATCCCATTCTCGGTGGCAAAGTAGATTCGACCATAGGCTATGGCCGGTGAACCGTAGATTTCCGCGTAACGTCCAGAATCTCTTTCAATTTGTTCTATATCAAGTGAGATACACTCATTCTCACTTGGTCGCAGGATATGGAAATGACCATTGACTTCAGTGACATATATCTTCCCATCTGCCACGACGGGAGAGCTCTTGCCAACAGTGCCAAGGCTATGTACCCAGTGGAGCTCGCCGGTTTCGCCGCTGAGACAATGTAAGTTTGCCGAACTATCTACAATGTAGAGGCGTCCATCGTGTAGTGCCGGAGAACTATAACCCGCCTCAATGCCATCGACTCGCCAGACTTCGTGCGATTTAGTAACATCACCCGTACCCGTTCCATCAATGCATACGACACGTCCTATTACTGTCGTGTCCGTGTTCTCCCGATTGTGACTGGCGTAGACCCGCGTCCCATCTACCACTACCGATGAATTGAGCGGTCCTTGACTGACCTCGAAACCCCACACTTTTTCGCCTGTTGCTACGTCCATCGCGTACACGTGGCCATCTGAATTCCCGTCAATCAAGAGACGCCGACCGCCAATCTCAGCAACCACGGCGACGGGATAAGTGGTGTCTTTTGGTCGACCACCAAGGGTTGTCGTCCACACTACGGCACCAGTTCGCTTGTCAAAAGCAAAATAGCGGTGGCGCATCGCGGCGTGGCTACCCCAACTCGTGTTAAGGAAACTCAAAATAACAAGGTTTCTGTCCACCACAGGTGTGACAACACGTCCGCCATAACCTGTAAAACGCCCGAACTCTTCCGTCAAAGAGCGTGACCAGATAATCTTGCCGTCACTATCAAAACAGGTGAATACACCACTGATAGTGTGGGCGTAAATATTGCCCGTTTCAGCGTCACCAACTAGACTGGTCCAACCGAGTCTGTTAAACGGAATCGTGCTGTGGAAGACATTGAATCGATGTTCCCACAGTAGCTCCCCCGTTTCAGCATCGAAACAAGCAACCCTCTCCTGCTCCGTAATTTCTTCCCCAACTCGACCGATTACGTACACACGGTTGTTAATAACGATAGGCGTAGATCTACCAATGAAATCCGCCTTCCATATCAGGTTTTCGCCGTCCGGCGACCATGAAGAAGCTAACCCTGTCTCCGAGGACGTGCCGTTTTGCGTCGGCCCCCGCCAAGCGGGCCAATCAGCGCCCAATCCATCAAGGCTCACCACCGAGATCAGTATCAAGCAAAATACCACTCGTTTGACTCTAAAAAACTGTCGCATTCGAATTCTCCTCTTCTCCCGTTCCAATAGTATAGTGAAGACACAATTAAAGACGCTGGAATTCTATTCAAGTTTACTATAGAACGCCCCATAGACTGCTGAATGTTTTGAAGTAATTCCCTACCGAGGTGAATACCAGGAATTGGTCGACCAAACTCTGGAACAGGAATCATTCTATTAGGATTATGGATTGAGGAAAACTCAAATAGGGCTCTCAGATATGGTCTATTGAAATACCGATTTTGCCAATGGCGCCTCCAGTCGCGACCATTGGATACGCCGGGTGTGACCAGAATATTCCGCTCTCCGGTGCACGGATTACTTCTCGTAGATGGCCAAAGACATCGCAGATGTGGGCTACTGGCTGATGCGCCTCTACATAATCGTAGAGGTGTACTTTATAGTATATGAAACCACCTTCGTTACTCAGTAGCGCAATCAATCTATCCACAACAACCTGTTTTTCAGGCAGTTCGGGATGTCCCTCAGCAAAGCCGTAGTATCTCAGGACATTGTGAACACCGCGTACACCCTTCGCAATACTGCCTACGTCCCAACCCATGCAGCCGCCCAGTTCCGGATCGATTGTCGGAATGCCGACATCCGGCGCCGCTTGGGCAAGTTGGCCCTGAGGTCCCTTCTGATTGAAAATATACCCAATACCAAAGACGCGTGCCAACTCGAGGCAAGCCTTATGTTGTGGGTGTTTGCCGTTTACGCGAACACGCACTTCGTCAATCATGGGATGAATGCCGCCTTGATGCAGATCGATGCAATAGTCCGACTGAGAGATAGCAGTGTTAAAGAGATGATGTGCAACCCTTTCGCTCGACGTTCCAAATGGCTTGCCCGGGAAACACCGGTTCATTTTCATGTCATCAACGGGACTGCAGGCTTGCCTAGCGTGGAAAGCGTGGAAATTCACGATGGGCACGGCGATGATTCTGCCGCTCAGACTATCGGGTTGGATTTCTCGTAACAGCGCATGAATGACAGCGATGCCATTCAGTTCATCGCCATCGCTCAAAGATTGAAGGTAAAGAGTTGCTCCAGGCTGGCTGCCGTTTATCAACACGATAGGTAGTCGAATTGGCGCGCTATCCGCCATTGTGCCCACATGTAGATGTTCCTCCAATCTCTGCCCCGGTTCAGCTACGAGAGTGTCAACGACAAGGTCAATTCTCTTAGAATGGCTCCTCATGTTTTCCTGAATATTTTGAAAGATATCAAAGATATCATAGAGATGTCCTTCGCCCCTTCCTAGATCTGTTGAACAGACTGAAGGAGCGATTTGCCTGTCATCAACAACGCCTGTTAAGTTGGGGTGTTACTACCGTATGAAAAGAGCAGCGGTAACTGCTCGTGATTGGGAATCACATCGCCGACCTTCAACTTTTCGACCAATTCGTAGGGGAGGCCACTACGCCGGCCATTGAAGGTTGCCCCTTCCGGCATGTACAGCATTGCATAGGCTCGGCGAGGGCGTGGCGTCATGTTCGGACCAGCAGCATGGGCTATCATTCCACTAACAAACACGGCGTCACCAGCTTTCACTTCAGCCACATAGGGTTCGATCTCTACCCAGTCCGGATATTCTTCAAATAAGCCACCAACACCCTCCCGTTCAAGCACGCCGGTAAATTTGAAATGGCTCTTCAGATGTGTCCCAGGAAGCAGATACATACATCCGTTTTGCACCGTCACATCATCCAACGCTACCCATAGCATGATGGCTTGCCGAGAGTCGTAGGGATCGTACGGATTGTCGAGGTGAAAGTTAGTCGGATTTGCCCACGGTTCTTTTATCAACGCATGATCGTGATATAAGTGAACTCCCGACGTTCCTGCCAGGTCTGTCGCTAACTTGCCTATCCGAGAATCTGTTGCTATCTGTTTGATTTTCCTGCTGGTCTTCCAAATATTTACGCATTGGATGAAAACGTGCTTGTAATATCCCTCCTGTTTCTGGTTGTTCGGCGCCTTCTGGCGGATATGTTGCCCAACGGACGCGTCCACTGCATTACGCCACGACGCGAGTTCTGTGTCGGTCAGAAAATCAGTAATTATTAGGAAACCGTCCCTTCGGTAAGAATCTATTTCCGCGTCACTAAGTTTCATATTCATGCGTGGTCCCCAATCGTACTTCCTAGCACTACGAAGATTGACCTTGTTGCCTAGCGTTGCCCAACAGGGCTCTCATTTGTGCTACCTATACGCGAAGAACTACGCGACGATTATACGTTTTCTAGGTTCAATGTCAACAGAAATGTTCCGATAGTTAGGCGTCGCAATGTCGCTTTGGTCTTCCACGGAGTTGGCTTGCATGGTGCCAAAGGAGCGAGTGTCGAGGCAGGGGCCGCCTGAATTGGCCTCCACATCGTTCCACAAATGAGCTTAGTTACCCAGATTTTAGTACCACGCTACGTGGTATGGAATACGACGCTGCGGATTGCCCAAAAACAACTCATCAACGTCTCTCCAATTGCCAGACCCACGAAAAATGGAATCGCGCGTCGATACCCCTTGATGCCACTGTGCTTGAGTATTAACCACCTCGCGACCATAGCAACTAGTAGCGGAAACCAAATGATTTCAGGAGTATTCGGCGCCAAACCGATAACGTATCCCGCAGGATGAAGCGGACACCAAATGTATCGAGTACGAATCAACATCACGCCAAGGTTAAAAAAGAACGCAGAAACCAGAACCGCGATTGCTAACCAATTTGTCGGTTCAGGCTTAATCAGCCAAGAAGAAAGGAAGGTGTACGTTTCCAACCCACCGGAGTGAATCTGTTCCGCATTTGCCGCCACCCCGGTTTCATATATGGTGTAGGGGTAAATCAGCAGACTTGATTCAATTCCCACGATGCTGGCGATAAGCAATACAACAAGCATCGTTCGATTCCGGATTCCCGATCGATTCGCGAGTTTGAATGCCTCAAGCTGATCTGGCATCGGATGTGTGCGAAAGGACGCGTAACTTGCCCCGCTAAGCCAATTTAGGAGTGACAGCATCGTCAAATTTGGCGCTCTGAGACGTCGTGTACCAAACATTGACACTATCAGATATTGCGGCGTCACATAGCCGATTCCGTGGACTGGCGGCCCTAACTCAGCTCGCATACGCGCAAGTCCCACAACAATTGATAGATACACCCCCACAAAAACGGCACACGCCCAAACCGACATTCCACCCTTAACACAAAAACCCATCAGCAACAAAAGGCAAACACACAGTATAATCACGGACCACCTATAAGGAATCGGTTCGGCGGTGTCCCTCATGCGCTCTGACCGAAAGGCTTGATAAAACACATGAGAAATGTGCTTCCTGCCGCTCCAACATGCAACGACCAACAAGGCAAACAGCGCGCCCGCGCCCTGTTCTCCAAAAAATGGATATCCGGGTACGTTTTGGACACCAGCCGCGCTGCCGATGAGAAGCTGCGCCTTGTTGACAAAGTAGAAAAACACACAAGAAAAAAGAAGATCCAAGGGTAGCAGAAATGCTATTCCAATCATGAGCGAGTTAAAGCGAATCGGTAAGCTTCCCAAAGCGTTCCACGGCTTCTGAGTAAAATATATGTTTAGGTCATAGTCGGTAACAATCCGTGGTAGACTCGGTAGAACGCTGTGAAACCCATTGATTAAGCCAATTGCTGCCGGTATCGCGAAACCGATAACTGACAAACGCTTTCCATAGACTGCACTTGATCGAGCCGTAATTTCAAAAGGGATTTGGATAATCGGATATGACAGTTTCTCATTTTCCACCCACTGTTTTCGGAGGATTGTGGTCAGACAAAGGAAGATAACCATTAGGAGAAAGATGACAATCGACCATGATAAAATCGGCGTAATCCAATGCTCCAAATACCCGTCTGTAAAAAAATTTCGATTTCCCTCAAAGAAGTTTTGAACGGTGTTTGAATCGGAAATAATAAGCCAATTGGGTAGGTGGTGGAAAAACAGCGCTCTCCAGTCATTTTCGGGGCTTGCGAATCGATGCGCATAGGGCATCAGTCCCATCAAACGCGGCATGTTGTCATGGCCTGTGAAAGCACTACCCACGGCAACCATTGAGTAAATTACAAGCATCTCCTGCTGACTGAGTTTGGCACTCGGCGCCACTCGCCGAACAGCCGCGTTTAACCACGTAATTATCAACAGGGTAAATAGCACATTAACCGAAAGTGCAACGGTAGTCAGATGCGCGGTATGCCAAAGCATCTCTGCATATGCAAGCCAGTAAGTGTTAATGACAATCAGCAGGATGCCAATGAGTACGGTTCGCTTTGAAATGGGGTAAAAGGTATGTTGTTTAGCCATACTAAAACTCTAGTCGCTCGCAGAAATCGAAAATATAGAGGCTACATGCGAGATGCAAGATAGTTATCGCGGGCAATTCCTAATTGGCAAGGCTACTACCCCACAGTTGCACCATCTGGTACAACATGATACTGATAGACTACCCAGCTTTGGGCACGAAAAGCAGATGTGCTGTAATGAGACAAGGCTGAAAGTCCCACTGTTAAAGGAATTGCAGGACATGGCACATAAATTGCTTCAATCACCTTTTGTAGAATCAATGTCTATCGCGCGAGATGACATATCTTGGTCGCCGCTAATTGCGGCTCCTTGCCAGTAAAACGGGAGTTTCTGGCTAAAAGTTATCGTCAATCTGGAAATTCCCGTTTTTTGGCAATAATCTTTGGGTATTTCTCGGCTCGTTGAGTCCGGTTTCTTGGCACCCATTAACTCAACACCTGATATTCGCTCAGGGGATGATGGTGGGTTAGTGCGCCAATGATTCACTCATTCTGACGATTGAGCCAACAAATTTAGGAGGCACGATATGAGCACCAAGAGAACTTCCAGCGCGTTTATGACATCAGTGATTCTCCACATAATTATCGCATTGGTTGCGGGTTTATACTTTTTGAGCCAGACTCAAGAGTTCAAAAATCTAATAGGGGTGGACATTCTTCAACCGAGTAACCCTCCAGCACCACGAGAACGGCCACGTATTGTTAAACCGCTGATTAAACCAATCATCCAAGAGCGTGGTCCGATCACTGAGGAACTGGTTCCAGCTCCAAAGAGAGGCGTAACAACATTTCAACAGCGGCCAGGTATCCCGGTACGAGCTACCATAGAAGTCACACACAAGGTCATCAAGGTCACAACGCCGATTCACCCGAACGTTCCTGCAGTGGTAACATCCAACGCGCCGGTGTCACGTCCAGCCGCACCAGTAGAATTCTTGGCTTCTGATGCTCCCGGGGCATTAGAAATATCCGCTCCTGTCGAAAGCGGACTTCGCACGACCTTTGGCACAACTAGCCGCGGTATCGCGGGCGTTAGCGTGCAGCATACGGTTGGCTCAGCACACATCCCTGGACTCTCCATGGTCGAGAGCGTCGGCGCTGCTCGCGAGGCAGAACTTCTAGCCGACGTCACCGGGAAAATCAGACTTGGCAATGTCGAGGTACCGCCGCTACCCAGAGGTGAGCCAGGGGGTGAGGTCGTCGGCATGGGGCGGGATATCCGGGGTGTGCTGCGTTTCGCTCGAATCCGCCACAATCTTTCCGACTGGTGGGCTGACTCGTCTTCTCTCAATGCGCTGACGAAATGGCTGAACGAACGTACAAAAATCAAAGCGGACATGAATGTTGAAGGAGGTGCGATAAGGTTGACTGATGCCAACTTGCAAAAGAGTCCACTTGTCTTCATGACGGGGCACGATCCCTCAATTGTGCGTTCTCACAATCTACTCGGTCGTCAATACGGCGGCGGCAGGCTAGACAATCGACTCTCCCCAGCCGAGGCGGCCGGGTTACGTCGATATCTGATTGAGAGCGGTGGTTTCTTGGTCTTTGACGACTGCGGTGTAAATGCTCCAGCGCAGGCTATGGTCCGTCTGTTTCTGGCTCAAATGCGATATGTTATGCCCGAGTATCAGATTGAACGCATTTCAAACGACCATGAAGTATACAGCAACTTCTATGAAATGGGCGGTCCTCCCGTCGGATTCGACATATTCTGGTGGGGAACGAGGCCGCCGAGACGGAATTTCCTCGAAGGGATATCGGTTGGGGATAAACTGTCTGTAATAGTCGTTAGGCGTGACTATATGTGCGCCATGGAATCGGTCAGCCTACCGACTCGCTCGGTGCACTACTCTCCCGGCGTCTATCGGTTCATGACGAATGTTGCAGTCTACGCATTGACGCACGGCAGCATCGCTGATCACCACAATTATATCCCGCCGGACAAATTGGCAAACCAACTTTTGCCGACTACAGCACCGGAGACCGCCAGAATTCAAAGCCGTTAATCAAATCCAGTATACCGCGATCAGTATATTTACGCTATGTCAAAGCTGTGGCGAGAAGCACGACATCGATCGCCACAGCGGCGATTCCGCGTGATAAGAAATGGTGGTCTGTTCAGCGAATAGCCAGCAAATCGTTTTGTCCTGTTGAAATTCTTGCCAGAATCTGGTCTTCACGACTTCCTCAATTAACCGGGCTCTACTGTCTGGCTATGCAATGCCGCACTCTTCACGCGCTCCAATACCGGCTTGTAAGGGGTTCCAGCCACTCGCGACGGCGTGAACGTGCAGTCGTCATTCAGAACCAATTCTTGCTCGGTCAAATCTTGGCGGTAGAAAAATTGACTTGGGAACAAGTCGCCCGGATACGTGAAATTACTAAGCGTTGCCAACTCAACCAAAATCCCCGCGCCGATTCCACTCTCCAACATACTCCCGACCCAGCACGGTATGCCGGCATCCTGCGCCATGTCGTGAAGTTTTACTGTTACCGACAGGCCACCCACGCGACCCGTTTTTAGATTTAGAATCTGACAGGATTTCAGCTTCAACGCCCACTCGAAGGTACGAACGGATGTGATGGATTCGTCCAAGCATACCGGAGTCTCAATCTGTCTCTGCAATTCGGCATGGTCTAGCAAGTCAGTGTGGAACAACGGCTGTTCAATCATCGCCAAACCCAACTTGTCAACCTTCTTGAAGAAGTCTAGGTCATCCAAGGAATATCCTGAATTACAATCAATGTGGAAAGTTTGTTGAGGGAAAGTTGAACAGACTACCTGCAACATATTCAAATCCCAATTCGGACGAACTTTGAGCTTGACCCGTTTGAAGCCACTATCCACGGCGCCTTGAATCTTTTCCAGTAAGATGTCGATTGAGTCCTGTACCCCGAAGTCGGCGCCCGCTTCCACCTTTCTAAATTCGCCGCCGATTAGTTCGTGCAAGGGTTTGTTTTGAATGTTTGCTTGCAGCATCCACCACGCGATCTCCGGTCCCGCCTTTGCAAACGGGTTGCCTTTAATCCAACTGTAAGCACTCAACAGGTCTTCTGCGGTCTCAATTGACTTTCCCACTAACGCCGGGGCAATATATTCAACAATGTTATGGTATACCGACATCGCCGATTCAGGAGTATAGGCTGGGGCTTTCAACGGCGTCGTTTCGCCCCATCCCTCCTGTTCGTCCGATTCCATGCGTACGAGAACGGAATGAATGCTCGGATCCTCACCATAAGCGGTCCGCCAAGGATATACCAGAGGTAAACTGACATAGTAAACATCAATACGATCTATTTTCATTACCTTTCTCCGTGAAGAATATCGGTTGAGAGGTCAATCTATGTACTGGCTATTACCCAAAACCTACCCGAAATTATAAATAGCGAGCAAACAATCTTTGGGAACCGCAATGCAGTGCTAAATCTAGGCACCGGAGGTATCTCTTCAAGCATGGGATTACGCCACGGACTAACAAATCCGCGAAGGATCCAAGCGTTATTGGCGAATGAGGATAGGTCGATTTTCGCTTAGCGTGGCTATCGCCAAACAAGGGCTAGTCTTGGGACCTCTGCGCCAATAGATTACCCTATTGCCGAGAATTTAATGAGGATGTGTTCCCAAATTAAGCGAGTCAAGAATAAATAACAACGCGAGAATGACTGCCGTACCGATAGCCACCTGTAGAAAAACCATCTTGCGATTTGCCCCATGTATAACGTTGGGCAATACATCTACCGTTGCAACATAGAGTAATGTACCTGCCGACGCCAATACCGCAAGCCCCAGCCATTTCCTCTCCAACGCTCCCAAGACGCGCCAAGCGATGAATAACGCTACTGGTGTCGCAAGGCTGAAAACGACTAGCTCTTTCCAAGTGCGCTGAACATTTCCATGGGAATGCTGGCTAAACGCGGAAAGACTAAATGCGGCAGGCATTTTATGCATGACTATTCCCAGCATAAGCGGCACTGTCAGTGACATAGAGTTTGTAGCCAATACGGCACCCACCGCAAGCCCGTCAGTAAGTGCGTGGATGCTCAGACCAATTACAATCGGCGTTGCCAACCCTTTTCCTCGCGAGGGGGTGCTAGATGGATGATGTATGTGGTCCTCCCCTGAATCTTCGTGATGGTGTTCTTCATGTAAATCATGACCGAAGCCCAGTGATTCAACCACTAGCATCAGCATAAATCCCAATAAGAGCGCCAAACCTGCGGCGTGGTGAGACCCGAAGCCAAACGCATTATCCACGAGGTGCTCTTGGCTCTGTTCGTGAAAGTCAGCTTCGGCCTCATGCACTGCAACGACTCCAGATACCATGTTGAACCCTTCTGGCAATGCGACCAACAACGCCGACGAAATCAAGAACCCCGCAGCAAGACTGGTCGCCCAGCGCAGTAAGTTTTTATGGGTACGTATGCCTAAGAGTGGAATAGCGCCTGCTGCCATTGACGTTATAAACATCGTCAACATAATGACGACAGCCAGGCCACCCCCTGAGTCCGAAGGTTTGCTTCCAACACTACACCCCATCAAAGTCATAATCAACAGCGTGGTGAAAACAATCCAACTAATTTTTAGCAAAGTACGCGGTAAGATCTTCATAACCCCATTAAGGAATTCAACTGTCCAATCGATTCCGGTACTGCAATAAGCGTAACGAGTTTAGAACAACGAGAATCGTACTACCTTCGTGAAGTATGATGGCAATGCCGATAGTTGCTATACCGAAAACTGTCGAAACAATTAGGCCGCCAATCACCGCTAGCGCGATGTAGAGGTTCTGTGAAATGACTCGCCGTGTTGCGCGACCAAGCCCAATTGCAAACGGGAGTTTCGAGAGATCATCAGCCATTAGTGCAGCGTCGGCTGTTTCAAGAGCCAGATCCGTCCCAGCACCACCCATCGCAATGCCAGTCGTTGCATGGGCAAGTGCTGGGGCATCATTAATGCCATCCCCAACCATTACTACCTTATTATGGGAACCCAAGAGTTGACGAATGATTGACACTTTGTCTTCCGGGAGTAGATTTGCCCTATATTCTGCCATGCCTGCCTTTTGGGCAATATGAGAAGCAACACGTGGGTTATCTCCTGTTAACATGATGGTATGGCTAACGCCTATCTGTTTGAGTTGTGTAATCACGGTCTTCAATTCTGGGCGCATCGCGTCTGCAACTGCAATTATGCCTACGGGCTGCCCATCAACAGCAACCAGCATAATAGTTTTTCCCTGTTCTTCGAACTTCGTGATTTGCGCTTGAATTGACGCTTGTATTTCTACGTGTTCTTCATGATACAATTTCAGATTGCCGACCCAAACAGCCGTTCCTGAAACTTCCGCTTTAATTCCTCGGCCGGTCATCGACTCTACTTCTCTTGCTTCCAGCAACCTGAGGCCTCTCCTTGTGGCAATGTCTACAACAGCCTGCGCAATCGGGTGAGCTGATCGGCTCTCCACCGCTGCAGCCATTCCCAGCCAATAATTGACGTCCATTTCGCTAATTGGAATGATGTCCGTGACTTCCGGTTTGCCTGTGGTAATAGTGCCGGTTTTGTCGAAAGCAACAGCTTGTACCTCTCCCAGATTTTCAAGGTGAATGCCGCCCTTAATCAGAACGCCGTTCCGAGCTGCTCGAGCAATTCCAGCGAGAATTGCCGAGGGTGGACCGAGGGCAAGCGCGCAGGGAGAAGCCGCCACCAATAATACCATGCCCCGTAGGAAAGAATCACTGAATGGAACACCAGACAACAGAAGAACCAAAACCAAGAGAATATCGCCGATGAGAATTAGTGGAACGAAGACCTGTGAAAACTTCTCGGTTATCCGCTGTGTGCTCGATTTCTGGGTCTGTGCTTCCTCGACCATTGACACCACACGAGCTAGCATTGTGTCATCTGAAAGACGTGTTACCCGAACATCCAAGCTCCCATCTCCATTAATGCCCCCTGCAAACACCGGAGAACCTAGTTCTTTTTCCACCGGCACAGACTCTCCAGTTATGGCGGATTCATTCACGGTAGATCTTCCAACGACCACTTCGCCATCAACAGGAATGCGCATTCCAGGCTTCACAACTACGACAGCCCCTAGTTTCAAGTCGTCTACATCCTGTTCTGATTCTCCACCCGCATCTTTCACTATCGCCGTTCTTGGCGCCAATTCAGCCAAGCTGTCAATCGCCTTACGCGCTTTATCGAGTGCCCGTTCTTCCAATACATGCCCTAATCTGAACAGAAACAGCAACAGCGCTCCCTCGCTAAACTCACCCAAAAAAGCTGCACCTATCGCTGCCACTACCATTAAGAGGTCTATATCAAAACGTCTTGTGCAAATCGCTTCGATAGCGTGGCGGGTTGTATCGAATCCTCCGAACACATTAGCACTCAGGTAGAAGAATAAACTTACTGCGCTCACATTGTAAAAAGCGTTAAGGGGAAATGGAAACTCAAACAGACGTTCTCCGGCCCAGCCAATTAGCAGACATAGTCCACACAAAAGACTGAAAATTAGCTCACGGTTCTCTGAATACCAGGAACGTATACCCTCGGCCGGCACATGATAACCCAGCCGTCTAACTAGCTTTTCGATCTGTTCCCGACTGACACAGTGGGAATCGTATTCGACCCACATGTTTTTGGATACGAAGCGGACATCCACCCGTAGCACGCCATCCAGCTGCTTTATCCTATGTTGAATGGCTGCGACACAGTCAGTACAATGCATTCCCTTAAGTGGGATTAAGTCATGACGGTAGCGTTCGTTCACTTCCATTCCCACCCGCTCAGCAGCTTGTCTAACCTCAGCTCCTGATAACAGATCCGGCTGATAGTGTAAGCACAACTGGACGTTGCCACTCTGTTCTAGATGTGCTTCACTTATGCCTGGACGATTCTTCAAGGAAGATAGTAAACGCTTAACGCATCCATCCTTTTCGTCTTTGATGCCGGACAAGAGTGAATTGATTTCAAGTTTGAGCGTTTTTTCAGTCATTGTCTAACATTTGGCTCAACATGGGTCGGATAAACAATATCATACGTTTGCACTGTGCTAAAGTCAAGGAAATTGCTGAGAAGCACCATCGGAAACAGGCGCCGCCATGAATGCCGAGCGCTCTGTAGGCTTGCACCCAACAGTATGCTGGTTGGATTCAGGACGGACACTGCGATACTAAACACATATTTACGATTGACAAGAAATTGCCACGCGCAACACGCGTAATTGCAATTGAATGATTGAGCGATAATGACACGCTAACTAGTGTACGCGTGGCAAGGGAGGGGAGAGTCGGTTTTACAAACTCGGATGCAAGTCAGCTCATCACGCTCATTTCAGTACACGGCGACTACATATTTGCGATCGTTCTGGCTAGTCGGCCCGCTTTAACAGACAAGACAGTATTAGGAGGATTCATCATGATGTCCTTCTCTCGTTTACACAAAGGCGGGCCGTTCAAAGAATTCTGCTAGACCGCAAACTTTCGGAACTTGGTGTCATCCCAAAGGCGTCAGTTTAGCAAAAGGGCGATTTGGACTATGTTGAAATCCGGGAAATGAAGCTGTCCATTACTGAAGAAGAAAATGCAGTGAGGCTTCCCTCAGCTTGAGGTGGGATAAAGAAAGGGAGGAAGCACACGATTTGCAATTCAGAAATCTGATGAATTGACAATCATGTGGCAATACGACGTCATCGTAGCGACGGTGGAAACGGAGATTGATTTCTCATGGCAATCTTGCAACTTTAGTTAAAAAGCCATGAATACGGAGCGGGCGGTCTAGGAACTGATGACGACTGAGTTTGTGCAGAGTCCGCGATCTATTAAATCACTCAATCTCCCATGTGTCACCCGCATTCAGTAGTTCTTCCAAGCCGTTCTCTCCTTTTGCTCGCTTCGCGGCATCAATCTGTTGAGTCATGAAATCCTCATAGCACGGTCTATTGAAAGAGCGGAAAATGCCGACGGGCGTCGGCACGTTTGGTAGGTCGGTCATGCGAGCAAAGAAATGCGCGAGGGTTGGGCCATCTGCGAACTGATCGTGCACCATGAGGTCGTCGACGGTGAATTGACCATCTGTCAGTGACACTACCTCCGGCCGAAGTTCATTGAGTCGTATTCCCTTGTCTCGGTTCTTCCCGAAAATCAGCGGTTCACCGTGCTCCAGAAATACTGTGTTATCGGCTTTTGTCTCTTTCTCGGTATATTGAAAAAAGGCGCCATCATTGTACACATTGCAGTTCTGGTAAATCTCCACGAACGAGGTGCCCTTGTGTTCAAACGCTGCCTTAATAATTCGGCGTAAGTGATCTGGGTCTCTATCAAGAGATCGAGCAGCAAACGTTACTCTAGACGCTAACGCAAGGCTAATCGTGTTGAATGGATTTTCGATGGATCCCATTGGTGATGAGTAAGTCACTTTTCCCTGTTCGGAGGTCGGTGAATACTGTCCTTTCGTCAAACCGTAGATGCGATTATTGAACAACAGCACGTTGATGTCCAAGTTGCGTCGCATTAAATGAATGAAGTGGTTCCCTCCAATTGATAACGCATCACCATCGCCCGTGACTACCCACACGGAAAGTTCAGGGTTGGCGATTTTGACGCCCGCCGCTATCGTCGGTGCTCTTCCATGTATAGTGTGAAAACCGTAAGTATCCATATAGTATGGAAATCGGCTGGAACAGCCTATTCCTGAGATGAAAACGAGATTTTCTTTTGGAATCCCCATTTCCGGGAGAATCCGCTGGGTTTGCGCGAGAATCGAGTAATCACCGCACCCCGGACACCATCTAACATCCTGATCTGATTCAAAATCTCTTTTGGTTAATGTGGGTACAGCTCCGGGAACCTGGCTGGAAGTTTCCTGTCTCATGCTTCACCTTTTAACAACTCATCAATTTTGGATTCGACTTCAAACACGTGAAACGGCTGACCTTGTACCTTATTGAGACCTTCGGCAGCTATCAAATACTCGGCGCGAATTATTTTCTGTAACTGACCAAGATTAAGTTCGGGGACGAGCACCCGATTGAACCGTTCGAGGATACCACGCAAGTCCTTGGGTAAGGGGTTAAGATATCGCAAATGCGTATGTGATACAGACGCGCCGTTCCCCTGTTTGCGCTCGACTGCTGTGCGAATAGCGCCAAATGTACCTCCCCAACTTAAGACTAGCAGCTCAGCGTCTTGAGGCCCGAAAATCTCCGTAGGCGGTATATCATCGGCGATGCGAGCGACCTTTTCTGCCCTAGTATGCGTCATCTGCTCATGATTATCTGGATCATAGCTTACGTTGCCTGTGATGTCTGCCTTCTCCAAACCTCCGATCCGATGCTCCAGACCTGGGGTCCCCGGTTTCACCCATGGGCGCGCGAGTGTTGTCTTATCGCGAAGGTAGGGGTTGAATCCTTCCGCATCTGTTCGGAAATTCACGTCAATTGCAGCCAAATCCGAAACCTCCGGGATTCTCCACGGTTCCGCGCCAAACGCAACATAGAGGTCCGACATAAAGATTACAGGTGTCATGAACTTTACAGCTATGCGGCAGGCTTCATAAATCGCATCGAAACAATCTGATGGTCGTGATGCGGCCACTATCGGAATGGGCGATTCGCCGTTCCGTCCGTAATACATTTGCAATAAATCTGCTTGTTCGGTCTTTGTGGGCATGCCCGTCGACGGTCCAGCTCGTTGGATGTTGCAAACAACAATTGGTAACTCCGCAATCATGGCGAGATTCAATGCTTCCGACTTCAGGGCAAGCCCCGGTCCGCTGCTTCCGGTTACCCCCAAGGCTCCACTGAATGCCGCGCCTATGGCGACCCCGATCGCGGCAATCTCATCTTCCATTTGCATCGTAATTACGCCAAAATCTTTGTGATTCGCTAGACTGTGAAGGATGCTACTCGCCGGGGTAATTGGGTAACTACCGTAAACCAACTGTAGGCCCGACATCTGGGAGGCGGCGATGAGTCCAAGTGCTGTAGCCATGTTCCCTTCAATATTTCGGTATTTGCCCGGAGGGAACTCTGCGGGCTCAACAACATAGGACGTAGCAAATTGCTCTGTCGCCTCGCAATAGACGTTGCCTGCTTTGAGCGCCAAGGTATTCGCCTCGACATACTGAGGTTTTTTAGCATATCTTTCCTTTATGAATCTGAGCGTGTTATCCATCGGACGATTATACAACCAAAAAACCATCCCGACTGCAAAAAAATTCTTACATCGATCGACCTCGCGCTGACTCAAATCTGTGTCTTTAAGTGCTGCTCTCGTTAACCGGGTCAACTCCACTGGAAAAACCTGGAATTGTGTCAACGAGCCATCTTCGATGGGATTACTTTCATATCCGGCTAACTTGAGGTTTCGCGGGGCAAAATTGTTCGCGTTAACGATGAGAATCCCATTCGGCTTGAGGTTATCTATGTTGACCTTCAGAGCCGCTGGATTCATAACAACGAGCACGTCGCAGCCATCACCCGGCGTGTGGATGTTTTCACTAGAAAAATGTAGTTGAAAGCCGGATATACCAGCCAGTGAACCTGCAGGTGCACGAATTTCCGCTGGGTAATCGGGAAGCGTTGCAACATCATTCCCCGCGATTGCAGAAGCTTCGGTCATCTGAGTACCGATTATCTGCGATCCATCGCCGGAGTCGCCAGCAAACAAAATCGTAGCCTCCTCAATGGTCTGTCTTTGCTTTTTCATCACACCTCCCTGTCCTTCACATTTGGCGTCATACTACAAGGCCCTCTTGCTCAACGGTGTTGACTCATCTTCATCTCATACTACTATGTTCTTGACGCTGTTAGGCTACTCACATCTTTGCGTTTACGCACCCTCACGGGATTTCATCGCACGGCGAATCGGCTTGGGAGGCAGTGTTAGCACATCTTGAGGGAACTGTTCGACCAAGTAGGAAATAATATCACGCACGGACACGGTGCCAACGGGGCGATTATCTTCATCCACTATTGGAACATGCCTATAGCCGCCCTTCGCCATATACAAGATTGCCGTGTCGAGGGAATCTTTCACGTTGGCGGTTTGTGGATCGGCTTTCATGAAATGATCGACCGGAATCTGTCTTAGATTACCCACCGGCTTGTTTAGAATCTTCAACAATACATCACGTTCACTGAAAATTCCTTTCAGAATTCCATCGGAAACGATCAACACATGCCCGACATGACGATCAATCATTAGATTGATTGCATCTTGGGTGCTCGCACCCATTTCAATCGTAACTGGGGGAGTCATTAGAGAATGAAGCGGTACTTGGATCTCGTGCGGACTTAGAGTTTTTGAAGGTTCATCCGGCGTCTCATCCATGATAGCCAGTTCTTCATCAACAACTTCCTCATATAGCATTTTTCATCTCCTCTCAGCACTACTCTCCAAGAAGGCTGCAACGTGGATGGTAATGTCCTTGCTTGAGATCACACCGACCGGATAGCCGCCTTCGTCGCTACGACTGTCATCATCAGGCAACACCAGAGGTACGTGGCGATAGTGTCCTAGGTGCATGAGATTCAATGCAAAGGCAATTGGGTCACTCGCACGCAGTGATTCAGGATCCGGCGTCATAATGTCATCAACGATTACGTCATTAGGGGCCGCACCTGTGCCAGTGATCTCAGCAAGTAAATCCCGCTCGGTGACGATACCAACAAGCCGTTCTTCGGCATCAACAACTAGCACGCATCCGAATCTGCCATCCTGCATCAACCGGATAGCTTCACTAACCGATGTGCCAACTTCCACTGAGCAAGGTTGATTTGGATTAAGAGTGCTGATTGGCAGAGACAACATGTGGGCATCCATTATTGGCTCCTTTCACAGAAAACGACAACAGGCACGTTTCGTTTCCGCAAAAAATTGATGTAGGATTAAATGTGTATGCCAGATTCCGATTCGGCATGTCAACTCGAAGTTTCACATCACAGATATTGTATTAGATCCAGCGAAGTAGTAGCATGTACAGTCTGTTTTGTGAATCAATACGCGAAGCTTGATTTCCGGTATCATAGCTTTTCGCGTTATTGTATCAGGCATCTATTGGCACGGTTACAGATTGGGTTGAGGCTCCCCAACCTGTAACAGCCATCGTACTTCGACCAGCGGGCCCACCCGCAACCATAACAATTACTTCATCAGGTTCGTGAGTGGTAATCATGCCCTTTTCGGAATGGTCAATTTTGGTGCGCTCGTGCACGAATTCTTGAACCTCACGTTTGGTTAGGCCGCCGTCGTCAATTGTCTTTGAGTGCTCCGGACTCAATACAATGACCATCTCTCCGGGCGCGATCCCCGGCACGGCGAGATTAAGACAGATTGTATTGAGGATGCCTTCAGCCGTATTGCTGCCGTGGTCATCAATGTTCCGCGGGGAGGCGCCTGCGAAAACGGTAACGGTGCTTTGAGATGTCTTAAATCCACGATCGACGTGCAACGGAGTCCAGGGGCTGACCTCCTCTTTTTCACCAATGCAATAAGTGAACTTCCCCGAGTGCCCGAACGTTGCGCGATCCAATTCCCCGGGCAATGCCCCGCCAATGTGAGTACAGATCAGGCGGACAGCTCTACCAATCGTGGCATTACTTCGCCAACCTTGGCCAAATACATTGAAACCGTCGTTGATCTCCAACTCTTTTCGTATGGGACCATTAACGATCAACAGTGGTGATACAAGCGATGTGGTTACCTGAATGCCGTGCAAGCTAAACGCTTCAGTCGTCATCGCTTCTATCGTCGTAATGATAACAGGCAGGTACTCCGGCTTGCAACCCGCCATCACAGCGTTGATTGCAACCTTTTCAACCGTGGCACGTCCCCATTTGGGCGGAATTGGCGCGATGAGCTCCTCCGCCCTGCGTTTCGTACCCGTGAGCATGTGTTCTACCCTCTCCGGCGTTGGTGGAACCACGGGTAAACCATCCGTCCAGCCATTCTGATAAGTGACTTCAACCAGATCCGCGTCGTTGCTCACTGCAACCAGATCGGATTGCCATTGTAAATCTGCCATTTGGGCCCTTTCTGCCGCCACAGGAAATGGAATTTCGAATAATTTCAACTGACTGTGGCACTGATATACTTCAACTAAAGTTACCTGTCCATACCACGGGTATTGGGTTGACAGCATTCTGAATTGCTGCTATTATTGTACCAAACATAGGAGCTATTTACAAGGGAGAATCCTGTCAATTTGGTTACATTTCAAGGCATCATTGCTGCGCGCCGTGTTATCTACCGCTTTCTGAAACCCACCCCGTTAATCGCATATCAGGAGCTATCCAAACTCTTCGGCTTTAACGCATACATCAAGCATGAAAACCACCTGCCGACTGGAAGTTTTAAGATTCGAGGTGGCTTAAACTTTATGAATCAACTTCCGGCTGAACAGAGGCAGCGTGGAGTGATTACTGCCACGAGAGGAAACCATGGACAGTCGATAGCATGTGCTGGAAGGGAACTTGGAGTTCACACGACGATAGTCGTACCATACGGAAATAATCCTGAAAAAAACAGCGCGATGCGCGCATATGGTGCAGAATTAATCGAACACGGAGTTGATTTTGATGAGGCGCGCGAATTATGCGAAGAATTACGAGCGGAGCGTGGGCTCTACTATGTCAATTCCTGCACAGAACCTGCACTCTTCCACGGCGTGGGGACATACACTACTGAGATCTTTGAGGAACTTCCAAATGTGGACGTGATTATTGTGCCGATTGGCGGAGGCAGTGGTTCCTGTGGGGCAATAACAGCGGCACGCGCTATTCATCCAGACACAAAAGTCATCGGTGTCCAAGCAGAGAATGCCCCATCAATGTATCTCTCATGGAAAGCAGGAAAGCCAATCCAAACCAACTCATGCGATACTATCGCGGATGGACTAGCTACGCGCGTGCCATTCGACCTACCACTATCAATTCTCAAGAAAGGAATCCACCAAATCGTCTTGGTGAACGAGGAAGAAATTCGACAAGCGGTTCGAACAGTGTTACGATATACGCACAACTTGGCAGAGCCAGCCGGTGCTACACCGATTGCGGCTGCACAAAAACTGAGGGCTGAGTTAAAAAATCAGAACGTCGTGATGGTGATGAGCGGCGCCAACATTGACACTGAAACACTGAAATCAATAGTAGCATAGATGATGCTCATGCTACACTATCCGAGATGTGGGCACCAAAAAGTGCCAGATCATTAGGGAGACACATATGCTTGACAGCCAGAACGGAGATCGCATTTTTCATAGGACGCTCAAAAAGGATTGGCAATACATTACCCACGCTGATGGCATCTATCTTTTTGATGCTGGAGGAAGTCGCTATCTTGATGCCGCCGCGGGTGTCCACGTTGTGAGCATCGGCCACGGCGTTAAAGAAGTAATAGACGCAATGGAAGAACAGGCAAGTAAAGTCTGTTTCACATACGGACGTTTTCTTACCCAAGCTCAGGTCGATCTTGCCGAAAAAATCGCGGAACTCACGCCGGAGGGGCTCTCTAGAGTATTCTATGTCTCAGGTGGATCGGAAGCAACTGAAGCCGCGATGAAAATCGCGCGTAAGTACCACATCGAAACTGGGAATCCCAAGAAATATAAGGTGATATCACGATGGCAGAGTTGGCATGGAAACACGATTGGCGCTCTTTCGATGTCTGGGCGCACACCTTGGCGTGAGGATTACGTTCCATATCTTCTCGACTTCCCACACATTCCACCTCCGTTCTGTTACCGTTGTCCCTATGGACAGACTCACCCCGACTGCCACCTCAGTTGTGCTGACGAACTTGAACGAGTAATTACCCAGGAGGGCAGCGAATACATCTCCGCATTTATCGCCGAACCAATTCTAGGTACATCCGCTGCCGGCGTTGCACCACCACCGGATTACTATCCTGCAATTCGAGAGATATGCGATCGTCACAATGTCCTCCTGATTATTGATGAAGTTGTGACCGGATTCGGGCGCACAGGTCTTAACTTTGGCATTGACCACTGGGATGTCACTCCCGACATTATGGCAACAGGCAAGGGACTAAGCAGCGGTTACACTCCTATTGCCGCTACAATCGCCCATGAAAGAATATACGACGCAATCTACTCGAAGTCGACATCGTTTACACACGGCCATACATACGGAGGCAATCCGCTTTCCTGCGCTGTTGCGCTTGCGGTACAGAACTTCATTCAGGAACACAACCTCGTGTCAAGGTGTGCTGAGATGGGTGAGTTGATGCTCGAAAAACTTCGTGACCTGCAAGATTTGCCAATTGTTGGAGAAGTCCGAGGAAAAGGACTACTCATTGGAATGGAGTTCGTCACGGACAAAGAAAAGGGTACCCCGTTTGATGTCTCAAAGGACGTGACTTCAATGATTGTAAGTTCTGCGTTCGATAAAGGAGTATTAGTCATGCCCGGTGCACCAGGTTTGGTTAACGGTGTCGGCGGCGATCACATCGCTATTAGTCCACCCTTTACCATAAATGAAGATGAGGTATCCATTGTTACAGATGTGCTAAGAGATGCCATCGAAGCGACATCCAAGCGCTTGGGATATTAGGGACCCAATGAGTGAATAACGAATGCGATAGTGCTCCCATAGAGATTCTCTCTCCATCGTGACCTCCTGTGGCTGCGTACCAATCGTCAGCATTACCGAATTCGCTTCAACCTCTCAACTGATTCTGTGATCCCTTTTCAGTGAAGTTCACAGGATTTGTGACTTGCGTCTTTGAATGGAAAGCCTTCATGGCTGACTCTCGCGCCAATACTTTGGGCATAAGATGTGCCGTGCCTTGTGGCTCGGACTTGGAATTCAGAATAGTGTAGGAAAAAACTCATGGAAAATGAAAACAGAGAAGAACCAACAGCAAATGTGAACACAGAGGAGGCCGGACGGATTTGGTATAGAGCGCTCGACGTTGATGAGTTGCCCGAGGGACGTGTTAAACCGGTAACCTGTGCCCATAAAACGCTCTGCATGACCCGATTCGAGGGAAAATATGCAGCGCTCGACAACAAATGCCCACATCAAGGCGGTCCGTTAGGCGAAGGATCGATAGAGCAGGGATGGCTGCGATGCCCGTGGCACGGATGGGATTTCCACCCACTGACCGGTAAACCTCCTGGCGGTTATGATGATGGGGTTGAAACCTACCCGGTGGAAGAAAAATCGGACGGCATCTACGTCGGATTAGCGCCGGAACAACCACGAATTCGCACCGTGTCTGATGTAATAGTAGAAACAATGGTTAATTGGGGGGTATGCCACGTATTTGGAATGGTAGGTCACTCCAATTTGGGCCTGGCTGACGCATTGCGGGAGCAGGAAGAAGCAGGTAAGTTGACCTACATCGGGATTCGTCATGAAGGCGCCGCATCCTTCGCCGCATCGGCATATGGCAAACTGACAGGTCGACCAGCCGCCTGTCTCGGAATTGCCGGTCCCGGAGCAACAAATTTGCTCACGGGGCTTTGGGATGCAAACGTCGATCGGGCGCCCATCTTGGCACTGACCGGTCAAGTTGACACTCAGGTGCTCGGTCCCGGCGCCTTTCAGGAAATTGACCTGCAGGCGGCTTACGGGAAGGTTGCTCAGTGGACACAATCCGTGCTGCACACCAGCAAACATGCCGAACTCATGACCCTCGCGTGCAAAAGTGCTATACTCAATCGCGGGGTCTCACACTTAATCTTTCCGGACGAAGTACAAACCTTATCCGCGGCGGAGGGTAATGACGCCGGTTCCCCTGAAGGGCGAGTTACACCGCTAGCAATCTCACCCCCAGAGGATTCTATACAGAAAGCAATTGACTTGCTTCGAAATTCAAAAAGGCCCGCCATCATCGTCGGACACGGCGCTCGTTTCAATATGCCCGAAATTGCCACCTTCGCCGAAATATTCAATTGTCCAATAATCACCACTTTCAAGGGGAAAGGGCTCATCTCTGATAAACATCCGCTCGGCTGTGGCGTTCTTGGTCGAAGCGGTACGCCAATCGCCAGTTGGTTCATGAACGAATCGGATTGCTTGCTCGTACTTGGCGCCAGTTTCAGCAACCACACCGGTATCACGGACAAGAAGCCGACAATTCAGGTTGACTTTGACGCCATGACGTTAGGGAAGTTTCACGCCGTCGATGTGCCCGTCTGGGGAGAAATCGGTGTTACGATGGAGCTACTTTCCAACGCCCTCGCCGGAAACACCGCCACAACGAATCAGCGTCCTGAAATCGCTGAGCGTTGGAAAATCTGGCGCACCGAGAAAGAACGACGACAACTTGAAACTCGCGGAAAGGGGATCAACTCTGCGTCTATCTTCGCAGCCATGAACAGGCAAATTCCCGATGATGCCATCATCGCCGTGGACGTGGGCAACAACACCTACTCATTTGGTCGGTATTTCGAATGTACGCAGCAATCAATCCTTATGTCCGGGTATTTAGGCTCGATTGGTTTCGCGTATCCGGCGGCGATGGGCGCGTTCGCAGCAACGCGAGAGGACGACTCGCGCTACAAAGGTCGACATGTAATTGCAGTTTCCGGCGATGGCGGTTTCGGACAATATATGGCAGAACTTACCACCGCAGTTAAATACGACATGAACATCACTCACATTCTTCTAAACAACAATCAGCTTGGGAAAATCACCAAAGAGCAAAGATCTGGGAATTGGGATGTCTGGCAAACCTCACTGCACAATCCGAACTTTGCGGAATACGCCAATATCTGTGGTGCAGTAGGTATACGCGTTACGAGTCAGGACGAGTTGGACCGCGCATTAATGGACGCGCTTTCTCACGACGGCCCAAGCATGGTTGAAATTGTCGCCGACCCAGACCTAGTTTGAACTACAAGAGTAACACGAGACAATAGTAAAGACCGACTCGGATTCGCCAGTGGTCAACCTGAGTCAGTATATTGACGTAGCGTTGAAAACGGCGTTTAGGGTAGTGGTTTAGCGATTAGCTTGGCACATCTATTTTTTTAGCGAATCCATGTCATCTCAGGTAACAGACCCGATTAACGTTGAAAGTGAATACCTATAATCATTACAACTAAGAATTTTACATATAGGACTTACGTTTTCGGTTTATAGCAGTGCAGCTTATAGCGCGTCTTCTGTAGGAGCGATCTCCTGTCGTGAGTAAAGTTCACCCGTGCAGTTTCATTCAGAAAATTAGCTCATGGAAAAAAGACAAAATAGCTCCCGAGACAAAGAGTCACGGTCGGCGCTTGCTAATCTTCTTACAGATTCCAAGTTATATACCCAAAGCAAGGACTATAAGGAGCTCTTGGATTTCGTAGTAAGACTGCGCAACTTTGCGCCGTTCAATGCGATGTTACTTCAAATCCAGAAACCGGGTTTGAGTTATGCAGCATCTGCAAGTGACTGGAGGAAACGATTTAGAAGGTGGCCAAAGGAAGGGGCCCGTCCTCTCTTGATTCTTCGGCCTTTTGGACCTGTCGATTTAGTTTATGATGTTATGGATACCGAGGGCAATCCCTTACCTGAAGATGTAAAATCTTTCTCTGCCCATGGAGTGATTGACCTAATTAAGTTGAATGATTTTCAGCAAAAGCTAAAAAAAAGAAATACTGTATGGAAAAAATTTGACGCGGGTGATAACAGAGCAGGCTCTATTCGTATCATTCAACGTGCCTCAGCGGAAGAGGAAGACACGCTTTACCAAATTCAAATCAACGATAATCACGAACCACCTGTACAATTTGCAACTCTAACTCACGAATTGGGACATTTACTGATGGGACACTTAGGCGCGGACAAGAATTTCCGGGTACCATGTCGATCAGGATTGTCGTTAGCTCAGGAGGAACTAGAGGCAGAATCTGTCTCGTACCTCGTATGTGCACGTAATGGTGTTGCTTCGAAAGCAGAGACTTATTTGTCGAACTATGTGGAACAAAATACAAGTCTTGATGATATCGACATTTATCGAGTATTGTGCGCCGTAGGAGAGATAGAAAAACTACTCGGTCTAATTTATACTCAAAACAATTATTCGGCTCAAAGGGCAATTTCGTTCTAAACCCTCGCAGTCATCTCCACCTCACCGATTACTCAATTTGCCCTCCTACAGCTAAGGCTCTAGCTCCAACCCCGAGCACCGACACAAACCCTTCCGAGTCGGCATGATCGAAGTCCCCAACTGCCTCCATTGAAGCGGTTTCCTCGGAGTAGATTGAGTGAGGAACTCCACCCGCCGCGTGGAATGAGACATTGCCTTTATACAGTCCAACCGTGATAGTACCTTGAGCCAACCGCGTGAACGGCTCAATTGACGCAAGCAATGACTGCGTGGCTGGATCAAACCAATAGCCTTGATAAATCTGCTCCGCAACCGTATCCGATACCTGGTTGAACACGCGCCGTGCACGTCTATCCAGCATCAACTGAAGCAGATACTCGTAGCACCTTCCAAGCAGCTCCATCCCTGGCGACTCATAGACTCCGCGGCTCTTTATACCTACAAATCGGTTCTCGACGGTGTGGATACCTATTCCTATTCCGTTTCTTCCCCCGCTTCGGTTCGCTTCCAGAACAGCCTGAAGCGGCGTTGTTGGGCTACCGTTAATCTCCACAGGTATACCTCTGGAAAAGGCTACCGTAAAATACTCAACTTCGTCCGGAGCATCCTCAGGGTGAATCCCCATTCCCGGTGTGATGAACCTAGCAGGCGTTTTGAGCGACTCCAGTCTCCCAGCTTCGTGCGTTAAGCCAAGTAGATTTGCATCGGTCGAGTAGGGCTTCTCGTGCGTGGCAGTGATGGGAAGTCCTCGCGCATTGCAGAAATCAATCATCTCCTTCCTACCACCAAATTTATTCAAGAAGGCCGAATCTCGCCAAGGCGCATACACTGAGACTTCGGGGTTTAGCATGTTCGCCGCGAGTTGGAAACGCACCTGATCGTTGCCTCTGCCAGTACACCCATGTCCGAGAATATTTATGCCACGTTTCCCCATCTCTGGTAATAAGGCTTTCACCGTTATATGGCGCGCGATTCCTGTTGTATTCCAATAGCCCCCCTCGTACATGGCTTGGCATTGAATAACCCTTACTCCGGCCATGGCTAACGCATCTTTGGCATCAACAATCACGGATTCTTGCGCACCAGATGCCAGCATCCGCTCTCGTATCTCGTCAACGTTCTTTTCATCCGGCTGGCCAAGATCCGCGGTGAAACACACGACATTAACATCCCGATCGACCAGCCATCTCGTAATCGTGCAGCTATCAAGCCCTCCCGAAACAGCTGCGCCAACAGTTTTTCCCTTTAATTGTTCAACGTTCATTTTTTTCCTTAACACGATCTAGCCGTGGCTATGAATCTGCACTGTAGAAGAATCAGGATTCCACGTTTGTTGGTCATCGTGAAAGCTACGGCGCGCCGGGGTTTCGCTATACTGACAAACTCGGTATTAGTAGTTCCGCTTAGGAAACTGACACTTCGGTATTGTACAATAACGCCAATTTAGAATAAAGCCAAAAAACAGGGATTGTTCTTTGAACAATCACTTGACAGACTCTCCGACGAATCATACAATTGAGAATCGGATTTCTTGGGAACATGTACGAATTACAATGTTGTGGGATGGGGTTGTAACGATTAGATCTTGTACGAACTCATAACTAGAAAGATTCAAGGTTGATTTGGGTAATGAACCGGCAACTGCCAATCCGCATTGGTTGCCATTATTAGACAGAAGTCTGATTTCTACAAGCTAACAATTCTAGACGATATGAATACCAACTGGCGACTGCTCAAAACAGGGAAGCATGACGCTGCTACAAACATGGCAATTGACGAGGTCATTCTGTTACGACAAGAAACCTGCCCTCAGCCAACGCTACGATTCTACGACTGGTCTCTACCCGCCTTCAGTTTTGGATACTTTCAAAAGATTACCACCGAAATTGAAGTAAAAAAATGTAAAACCCATAGTGTCGAACTTGTTCGCCGAATGACCGGCGGCGGCATAGTTGTTCACGGTTGGGACGTGACCTACTCGATTATTGTCCCTCATGGAAACGGGGTGATTCCTAGCGATATCTCCGCATCTTACTGTTGGATCGCCAACCGTTTGATTTATGGGTTTCGTAAAATTAATGTGCCAGTCAAGCTACAAGGTAGCAAGTCCAAGACATTAGAGGTTGGGCCAAACACTTGCCTCGCCAATCCCGCGGAGCACGATCTCATGCTCAATGGAAAGAAAATCGCAGGTGTGTCACAGCGCCGCAACCGGATTGGCGGTGTTTATCAAGGCTATATTGCACTTGACATGCCTCCTCTTGATATCTTGACTCTCACGTCTAAGTTTCCTGACTATCAAGAGACTCTAACCGAAAAATCAACAGCAATTAACTCCAAGCAACTTGCGCCGAAAGATCGTAAACAGATCGAGGGTGCAGTCATTGCTGGTTTCAAAGAAGTGCTAGGTGCTCGATTGGCTGTTTCCAATCTTTCGGCCGAGGAGGTCAATGCTGCCAAATCCTTGGCGCAATCCAAGTATTCCACATCTGAATGGACTTACCGACGATGAGCCAGATTCAAGACGGTGCTCCCGCTCGCTCCACAGAAGCAATTCTCATTCCACCCGGCGCGTTCATAATGGGCACAGACATTGAACCATTTTATGGGACAGCGCTTGAACGATCGAAACACGCCACACTCGACGAGTCTCCAATCCACGCCTTAACCCTTGCACCGTATTATATTGATCGCTATCCCGTGACCAATGCGGAATACGATCTTTTCACTCAATCGACCGAATATCCTCCACCCGCCCATTGGGGCGGCGCTAAATCCCCGTCTGAAGAAGCAAATTTGCCGGTCGTTGGCGTCAACTGGCATGATGCCACGGCTTATGCTCAATGGGCGGGAAAACGATTACCTACCGAGGCAGAGTGGGAAAAAGCCGCCAGAGGTGTTGACGGTCGCATCTACCCTTGGGGCGATGTTTTTGAACCGTCAAACCCCGCAGAAGAGAGACACAGCGTGGAAGGGAATACAAACAACGGTCTCATCACACAATTGCTCACTGACCACCTCACGCCTGTCGGCAATCGACCAAGAGTGTCAAGCCCCTATGGTGCCGACGATATGGTAGGCAATGTGTGGGAATGGACAGCGGATTGGTACAAACCATACAACGAAAGCCATCATCGAACTCGCGACTATGGCGCAAAACAAAAGGTTTTGCGAGGTGGATCGTGGCTCGAAGTCCGCGATCACACCGCGGAACGATATTTCCGGTGTGCCAACCGGCTCCACGCACCTCAAGATTATGCAGCAAATAACATCGGATTTCGTTGCGTCCAAGATGCAAGTTCAGGGGAAGTGCAGCAGCACGCACCTCAAGTTTCGCTGGAGCTAATCTCAACATATATCAGGCAGCAGAAAATTAAAAATCTACATATCGTTCAAGCGCGCGCACGAAGGCACTGCATTCAGGATTTTGTAATTGCCTCGGTCTTGATCGGCGGGGGGTGGTACGGAATAACGCTGACCGAGTATGCACTTGCTGGCTTACTTGGAGGATTGATTGGTTTCGGTTTCTTCTTTAGTTCCAGCGTGAACCTTTGGCGACAATTAAGGGCGAGACACCAACTGAAACAGCTAAGGCAATCGTAAGAACCAATTTCGGTTTATGCCTATTCTAAGCAAGTTCATGAACCTCATGCATATCCTTGCTAGCGTCACCGGAAGCTATGACGAATAGGATGTGAAGCAGAGATCGAGTGAAATAAGAGCGTTCAGAGCGGCGGAGTGCCCACAAAAACGAAATAGAAAAAACAAGAGATTTCTGTTGACTGTACAGCGAAAACTGGATAAGATGGCTTTCGTGTATCCCAAAAGCGAGTGGTGAACACTGCAGAATTATAATTATTGCCAAAACTAATCTGAGATGATATGCACTGCATCGGGATACCGCCGCGCTATGATTCGTTTGAGTTTATCTTAAATAGTGTTTGAAAGCGTTTTGAGAAGTCGGCATAAGAATGGAACAGCCTATAAGCGTTGGACACTCATGTCTGAGTGCGAGTATGAGAAGATCAACGAACTGCTCAGGACACTTTTGAGATAATGAACCTACATCAGCGCAAGGCTCTTTGAAGTGACGACGGGGAACAATCCCTGTACCACAGAACCAGTGGAGGAGAATTATGAATCCAAAGATCAGAAACCTACTAGCCATCATCGTAGGCCTCATCGCAGGTAGCGCTGTAAATATGGGACTGGTCATGGCAGGTGCCGAAATCATTCCACCCCCTGCGGGTGTTGATGTGACCAATGTCGAATCCCTCGAGGCCTCCATGCATCTTTTCGAATTTAAACATTTCGTCGCCCCGTTCTTGGCGCATGCTTTGGGAACCTTGGTAGGTGCTTATGTCGCCGTAATCATAGCTGCTAGTTACAAGAGGACGTTGGCGTTGGTGATTGGCGTTTTTTTCCTGTTAGGTGGTATTACTATGGCATTCATGCTGCCGTCCCCCGCCTGGTTTGTCGTGGTGGACTTAGTAGGTGCCTACATACCTATGGCGTGGATCGGTGCAAGACTAACAGGAAGAGTGTAGGATCATCGACACTTCCCACAGCAAAGTTAAGCAGATTCAACAGGGGCTCCCCGACGTTCCAGAGGTGCCCTCAGAGGATTATGTGCCTTTAGTCCTATATATTGAATCTTGCTTACTGTTCCTGTGATGACTCTTCTTGGTCGTTATTCGAACGCCACTTTTCAGCTTCTTTCCGTAACTTGTCCAAATCCTCCGGGTTTTTGATATCGACGATATGAGGTGTGATTATAATGACAATCTCGGAGTTTTCTGAAACCGTTTCTGTTCGCATGAATAGACGGCCAATGAGCGGAATGTCTCCAAGAAGCGGCACCTTACTCTCAATCTCCTGCTGTTTGGATTTAATCATCCCGCCCACAACAATCTGCTGTCCATCTTCGACATCAATGTAAGCGCTGATTGAACTGTCTTCGGTTATAGGCGCGTTAAAGTCAGTGAACTCAATGAAATTGCTTGCCTGAATCTGTTCAATGTCAAGACCGATGGTACGTTTACCATCAGATTCTTGTAGGGATTTGGCGATGTGCGGGGTAATCGTAATGTTTATTCCCACAGGTGGACTGATGAAGTCGTAATTGAATAAAGGCTGGTTTACCCCCTCCCCAAGAAGGCTGGTCGTATCCACGCTCTGCAAATATGGGATTGTACGTCCACGACTCCACGTCGCTTGCTGGTTATCTCGAGTTAGCAGTGAGGGAGTTGACAATGTTTTCACCTTGTTTTCGCGCATTAAGGTGTGAAGCAGACCCATGTACTCCTTGGTCGCAATGCTGTATGTGAACCCGCTAATCTCCTGATCCAACCCTAACTGTGTGTCAACATTCCCAACCAATGGATTCCCACTGCGGAGCTGCTCACCAAAGATCCTGTTTTCTTGTGCCGTTAGCTCGATTCCAAGTTTCGTGGTTTCATCCAGCGTCACTTCAAGAATCTGAATGTCAATCCAAACCTGGCCACGTACAAAGTCGAGTTCCTCAATCATTGCTTGCACCTGCGGCATATATCGCTGGGCAGTTCTTACAAGCACCGAATTGGTCTGAATATCCGCTCCTATCTCTACCTGTCCGCGAAGGGAGTTGACATCCTTCTGTTCAAGACGTCCACCTGTCGCAAAGAAACGTCCAAAACTGAATCGCGATCCGCCATCTTCGCCTTCACTCCATATGCTTTCCAGAAGTTCTGCGGTGTCCTCAGCACTGGCATACTCAAGCCGAATCAATCGCGTGATCTCTCTCTGTTCTTCAGGGGTAGGCACATCGAGTTGTCGAATAAACTCAGAAATCAATTCAAAGTTGCGTTGTGTAGCAGTCGAAACAACCACCGCGTTTAGAGTGATGTAAGGCTCCGCTGTCACATTTCCAGCTAGCGACCCCTCATTCTGATTTCGCTGGGGGATGAAGGAAAAGAATCCCCTATTGTTACCTCCGCCTTGATAGATATTGTTAATTATGTTAGATACATTCTCGGCATCCGCGTATTTCAACGGATAAACCCTTGTACCCCATTCCTGATCCGGCATACTTACATCAAGCCGCTTCACGAGATTTTTAATGGTGGGAAAATTCTGCGATGCAGTTGAAACCAAAAGCGCGTTTAGTCTGGAGTCCGGTACCAAATGCACTGTTCCCTGAACGCCGAAGTTACTATCCTGTGATTGGCGTTGTTCCCGTCGCTCCCACCATGGTCTATTCCTGTCCCTGCCCGCAGTTCCGCCTTCAAAAAGATCTACTAAATTATCGGAAAGTGTCTGAGCATCCGCGAATTTGAGGAAGAAGATTCGGACCTCCTCTTGTGGATCGGCTTGATCGAGCTCTTTTATGAGTTTCTCTATCAGTGGAAGATTTCGCGGGTCGGTAGAAACAACCACAGCATTCAGACGGTTATTAGATGAAACGTTTACGGTTCCGATAATGCCTTGATACTCCTGCCCACGTCGATTCCGTTGAACCGATAGCCTGCGTCGATCCCATTCCCGGCGTTCCCACGATCGCGCCCTGCTACCGGGCCTCTGTCCAGCGCTTTGCCCGGTAATTACCTCCTCAAGCGTCCGCGCGACATCCTCGGCAATTGCCAGATTCAATCGGAATATCCTAATCTCCGACTGAACATTTGGCGCGGTGTCAAGCTGACGGATGACGTCTTTCAGCGCAACCAGATTAGATTCTGACGCTTTGATGACTAATGAGTTCGAGCTTTCGTCAGCAGCAATGTAGATCCGTCCCCGGAGCATGTCAATGCCAGCACCGTCGTCTTTCGCTTTCTCAATCATTTTATGCATCTCTTCAGGGTTCTTGGCAGATCCCATAGTCCTGAGCACATTTGCAATCTGCGTCTCATCCTGGAATACCTGATTCAAGGTTGCCGCGAGCGAGGATGCCGTAGCGTTTTCAAGTGGGACGATCTCCACCTTGAGCGGCATTTCCGGAGCCTCATCAGCAACCTGCAAGATTGATGTAATCCGGCGCACGTTGGAAGCAACATCCGTAATTATCAAGGAATTGCTGTTAGCATCGGCAAATATATTGGCAGCTTTGTTCAATAGCGGTTTTAGACCTCCTACCAACTCCGACGCGGCGGCATTTTCTAACTGAATAATGTAGGTCTGAATCTCGTCACTCATCTCGACTTGGCTCGCATCTGCTGTAATTCGTTTGACCGGTACCTTCATCTGCACGGCTTTTTCGAAGGTCGTGATAAGTACAGTATTCTCGTCACGAATTGTTGTCAGATTGTAGGTCGACAAGACGGTTTTGACCTCCTCTAACATCTCGTCCATAGTGACATTCTTGAGGTTCGTCAACGCAAATTTCTTGTCCTTGATTTCATTCTCGGATGCAACAAATGTCAGATCGGTTTCTTGACTGAGAAATCTAATTAGGTCTCTGAGGTCCTTGCTTATGAAGTTAAAATCAAACCGAATTGCTTTTCCCTCTTCGTCACGCTCTGATACGCGCATATCCCCTTCATCGTCCTGTGCAAACACGACTGGTGCAGCAATCGTCAAATATCCAGCAACCACAATAAGAAAAAGAAGAACTGAATGGCTAGGTTGCTGCCGCCTGTTCACCTTAAAACACCACATTTTCATTGTTGGAACTCCCACCTCTACTCGACGCAATGGGTGTAGAAATTGGATTTGAACTACTTAAATTCTCCACAGAGACAACGGTTGGTACCCACTGTTAAACCCTACGCTATAACGCTTTTGCTATCATCGACAACTCTACGCTGAGCCTTCTCTTCTCTTTGTCCTCATCTTTTCTTGCCGTTTTATCATTGACAATCTTGAGGTTTTTGACATATAGCCATTTCGTAGAGGTTTCAATCAGCTCAATTAATCTGACGACAGTACCGATATCACTCTTGAATTTTATCTCAATTCCATAGATCTCAGGTTCGTGTGCTAATGCAACGCTTGCTAGCGAGTTTTGAAGCCGTTTAATTTGCTGCTCAATGGAATCAACATATTCCGTCAAAGCCATTATCTGTACATCGTAGTCAAGAATGCCATCAGTCGGCTTATCTGAATCATTCGTCTGAGCTGCTTTGTAGCGACCAATTAAATCTTCAAACTTCGCAAGCAGAATGCTATCTTCTTTCAACCTTACTTGGACATCAGGGGCCTTCGGTCCAAATCCCGCGAATCCTCGTGGCGCGTTTCCGTTGAACCGGGTAATCTGTTCTGCGAGGAAGCCTCGCTTGAATTCAGTAGCCCCATACAGTTCTAACTCAATAAATGGGTGAATAAATTCGATCAGTTGCGCGCGCAATGCAATTGGGATGATCACTGGCAATGGTGCAAACGGGGATTTTTCTGTTACTAAACGCTCTTGAGGAACCGGCAGATCTTGGTGTTCAGCTAATCTTGTTGCCGAGGAGTAGTCACCATCAAAGCTAGATTTGGCCCCTGCTGCCCCCTGAGTCGAAGAACTTGATGGTTTAGGGGCTTCCATTCCCGTACCTTCCGGCCGAGTTTCTCGTACGTCACCATCTTGACTGTTTTCACTTGGGGCTTTGGGCGCATCAAAATTACCCCACCACGCGTCAAACATTGCACGCTCTAGTTCACTTTCCGTGTCTACCTGCTTCTGTACTAGCCTTTCCGGTTGTTCGTTAAGCAACTTGAGTTCATCTTCGAGCTGCTTCATGTAGCTGTACAAAACGAAGTTCTGCTTTGCCTGACGTGGAATTTTTTCAGTTTTCTTGCCCGGCGGTGGTTTAATGTTGAGTTGATAATCCGGTTCGAGACCAGATTTCTTTGCCAGTTGTGAAATCCGCTGCGAAATCACTACCCGAGGCTGCTCTCCCTCAAAAATCGATCCCTGAACTGTTTTCAGTTCTTCCAGCTTCGCCACACCACCACGCCGAGTCTTATAGGCAAAAAGAGTCGCCGCTTTGGCTTCCAAAGCAGGGTGTAATGCTATCAGATCCGACACTTGACGCACTTGGTTGAAAGCCTGTACGCTATGCAATTGTGAAATTTCGGAAAATAAGGAGTCCGAGATCAGCCGTCCCTGCAACCCAACGTGCCCACGTAGACTTTCGTCAATTCGGTTCGCATGTTTATCCAGTTGCACCAAATTCTCTGCCGTTTGAAGTCGCTCACGCTTTTCGGCTATCGTACCCCCTGCTAACCCTTGAAGAGCCGCAGGCAGAATTCGCAGAGCGAGAACTATGAGTCCAATCGACCCAACGATGGCTAACAGCACTTTCTCACGTTTTGTTAGCTTTCTCATCCTTTTCAGACCCCATCAATGTACTAACGAACTCGCATCTGACGTTCAACGTCAAGAACATTCGAAAGCTGTAATCTCATCTATTACTATCGACGATTGGTTCATCTGGAGACTCTGCCAACAACCCAGGATCCGCATGTGGTAACTGCGAACGTTCCGTAGTCGATTTTTTACCTGATTGTACCGGTTTCTCTTCTTCTTGGTCTTGGATTCCAGACCCTTTACTAGGGAAACGAGATTGAGCCAATATCTGCGGAGCATCTGAGGACAGATTACACACGATTTGAGTATGAAAAAACATCTCTTTTTCACGCTTAACGCTTGTAACATCTCCCGACTTTATGTTGGTGAATAGTCCCGACTGCCCCATCACGCGAATCATTTCGCTTACATCACCGTGCGATCGAGCTTCAATATTGAACGTGATTTTCGCCGCGTTGAGTTCATCCAAGCGACTGATGTGGAAATTGGTCCAAGCAACTCGTGTCCGATCAGAAAATCGTAGGCTCAATTCACGGAGAATGTCTAGGGCAGACACGCGAGGCGTCAGAAGGTCGGCAATCGCTAAGTTCTTGGCGAGTGTCTGCCTTGCCCGCGATTCGGATTGCGCGATACGTCGTATCTCTTCATCCAAGACTGTGCTTTCCATCCGCTGCGTCCTGCTCAGTGTGAGGCCGCCAAGTCCAAGGCCCGCAAATAGAACTACTCCCGCTGCGAAGCTATATATCAAACGTCGCCTCTGTTCACTCTGCGTCAACTTGGCTTTTTCTTCTCTGGGTAATAAATCCAAGGTTATCTCGCTGGTAGCCGCATTCATGCCCATACCTAGTGCAACAGCAAGTGTATTGCCGACATCGCCAACAGGTGCCATGTCAATCCTCCCGCCCTGTTCCCTGTAAGCATCTAGTGGGTTCCACAACTTAGTAACGATTCCAAGCCGTTTTGCGAGGTAATCTGCCAATCCGGCGATTTGCGCTCCACCGCCACAAAGCCAAAGTTCATCTACCTCGCCCGACGAGGCAGGCTCCAACTCTCGTCGTGCTGCCCCGATTGACTGTTCAATCTGTGTTGCCAACTGTTCTGCCCATCGGTAGGTGGGAATCCTATCAGTCGATTCTTGGTCAAGCCCGGCACGACCCAGCTTTATACGCTCAGCAAACTCGAAATCACCGCCAACTTCATCCTGATAGCTAAGCGTTAAGCCGTTTCCGCCGATGGGAAAACTCCGGGAAAATCTAAGTTTCTGCTCTTGAAACAAACAGACATCTGTGCTCCCTGCGCCGATATCGGCAATTATCGTCGTCCGCTCCGGCGCGTCCGCGCCAAGGAGAGGCCGTGCCAATGTCGCAGTTGCCATCGCTGACGGAATGATTTGCATCGGCACAACGCCAATCGGTTTCAGATAATTGATGTATTTCTGCACGCTCTCGCGCTTTGCCGCAATCAGATCTACAGAAACTCCATTTTCCCCACGGCGAATATTGTGGTAATCGAAGATTGCGCTTTCCGCACTGAAGGGAATTTCGGTTTCAGCTTGTATGGAGACTAGATTGGACAACTGCTCGTCGGTTACCGCCGCTGGAAAGTCTGATAATCGACGAGTCGTAACAAGCAGCCTGGGAATTGACAATAAAACCCTGTGTTTCCCTCCCTTGACATCATGCCACAGTTGCTCCAAGTTCTGCGATACCGTTTCCGCCTCTATGTCCCCAGTTGCACTTAGTCGAGGATAACTAGCAATGCCTGCTCTGACAAGCCGTGTTTCCGACGAACTAAGCGCAAACTGTACTAGCTTGACTGTGTTTGCACCGATGTCAATAACTATGACCGAAGTTCTTGCCATTTCGACCTACTTCATAATCTGTGCTAATTCTGTCGCCAATATTTAACCGTAACCGTTTGTCCCGTTCGATCAATTACTCCAATACACGACGCGATTGTTTTCCCTCGTGCGTCGATCCCAGCTGCTTCGACGAGAAACCCATGCGACCGGTAGGTAACGAGTCCCGCTATCTGTTTGAACGTATCCGCGTCAATCCCTTCCACATCAAGGAGTTGACCAATATCGGTGAACGGGTTGCCTTCAATTTCATCCTGTGATTGTGCTTGAGTCTGTTGATTGTTTTCTGGCTCAGATTCTCTACGGGTGACTATCGCTTGCGCTTTGGACTCATCCATCCCCGGCAGGAGTTGAAGTACTTCTAAAGAGGCGGTGTTGACATTTATTAGGCCGTTCAATATCTCGTCGTCAGTTATAGAAATCCCATCGACAATACCTTTGAACTCATTTGTCGTGACTAGATTCACATCCTTGATCGCATCCACACTTTGAAAGTTTCCTTGAGTGTTGCGATGATCGATAATTCGATTCGCAATACCTTCATCAATGCCATCAAGCGTCTGTAATTGATTCGCATCAGCAGTGTTTATGTTCACCAACCCTGCGTCATCCTCTTCGCTATCAGTGCGAAGCCTATCGCGAATACTATTGAAGGTTTGTTCAGAGATAGCCTTTAGATCGAGAACATCGCCAATACTCTCAATCGAATCACGTTGTTGGACGAGTGAATCTGCCTCGCCTTGACTGAAGACAGGTTGGTTGTTATTCCCCCGAAGCTGGATCAGTTGCTGCGACTCAGCGCTCTTGACATTGACACGGTTTTGCCCGCTCGCATCTGTATTCATATCAACTGAATAGACTGTTGCAAACTCAACCAACCCTGGTATATTCTGTGCCTCAGTATCTTCAATATTGAGTCCTCCAGCGGTTGGCTGTTTCCTACCGTAGAGTAGCGTCGTGGTCATACCCGAGACTTTGGCGAGGTCTCGCACGCTGCGAAACGGGCGACTCGCTACGATTGAGCCAGCAAGCGACTGATCGGGAGATTGAACATCCTCATAACCTAGCAGATCTAAGAGTCCCTGAATTGTGTTTACCTCAGCAGTATTGATATTTACCTTTGAACTCTCGTCGGTAATGTCTACCTGATACGTGAGTAAAGCCCCCTCAACTAAACCATCCTCAACTCGATCTTCTACGGTAATTGCCCAGTCTTCTCCGAGCGAATCAAACGGCGTCCTATCTCCACGAAGCATTGCAATGGTATGTTCAAATCCCGCCTTCGCGGCGAAGTGAAATTTCGTCCGGTCAGCAAAATTAGCCTGCACGCGACTCTCAAGGTAAATGGAGTGGAGCAACTGTGTTGCTAATACGGAGAGAATCGTTAAAATCCAGAGCGTAGCAACGAGGGAAAGACCGCGCTCATTTGATGAGTGGCGCATATTCTGTAACATACCTCAAGTGGGACGGGAAAGGCAAAGCATGACGTGTAACCTGTTTTCCTCGGCGTTCTTCAACCGCTCGGTATTCCTGCGGGCTGCCCACCGGTATCTTGCCCTCCGAAATTGGCGCTCATAGGTAGATAGATCATTGTCGACTGAGTCATCGTGTCCTGTCCAGCATTCTGACCTTCTTGGCTAGTGTCCTCCGCCAGCACCGTGATTAGCACCTGAACTGCTTTGGGAATAGCATTGACCTCTTCCCACGATTCGTACCAATCTTCACCATCCGAGTATTTGAGATCAAATGATGCCACACGATCGATTATTTGGGCAATATCTACATAAATAGGGTTCCCATCCGCGTCCTCTGTTGGCATCGTTCCCATATTGACCAGAGAATCAATGATCGTTTCCGGATCGATTGAGGTCGTAGCGACGCGCGTAAGAATAAGATTCCCTTCTTCGTCGCCGTCTGTCGATACTGTTCGTTGGTTTTCGAAGTTGCTATCCTGCTGGATCAGATCGGGACCAACGTAGTATGCAACGCGCTGTACGTCGCTTACCAGCGAGGTTTGTTCGTCAGGGTCGGTTTCTAACCCTTGATTCAGTTGTGTGAGGAAGGGATTCGGGTCGGTATGAACAAGCGTGACAAAGCTGATGATGTCTCTTTCGCCTGCTTCGTTGGGATTATCCTGTGATATGAGAACAAGCGAATCATCTTGTTGAACCGCATAAATGTTGCTCAAATCCTTACTCAGAAGATCTAATGCAACACGGCACTTTTGCGCCATCACAATCCGAGATTCGGAATTACGGTAAACGTCTACCGAAGCATCGAATACCTTGTAGGCAACACCGCCTATGATGACAAGAACGGTTACACCAATCAGCAGTTCAATCAGCGTGAAACCAGGCTCAAACAGTCCGAAATTTAGGTTAAAATGCGGATTGGTAGCCCCTTTATTTCCTTTCCCGCGGATTACCATCCACTTCCTCCTTAGGTCTGCTGACCTTCGCCCTGTCCCTGCGACTCCTTTTGCCGGTCCGCCACATACGTACTCATGGATATCGACCTCTCCCTCCCCTGTTCTTGCCATGTGACGGTCACGGTTACTCGGCGTAGTTTCTCAATCTCATCCGACACCACGTCTTGAACTTCGGAGTGCCAACGAAAACGCGAATTCTCACCAAACTCGCCTTCCTCCTCTCCAATATCCGGGTAACCAGCTAGCTCAATTTCCGCCATACGAAATTTAAGCAAGTATACCGCCGTAGTCCGATTCTCCGATAAAGCCTGCCCATGCGCAGCATTTCTAAAGGAATACATTAATGCTGGAAGAGCGAGCGACAAAACAGTCAACGTCACCAAAATTTCCACGAGCGTGAAACCGTTGTCGCCCGTCATGAATTGGTGAGATCTCAATAAATCACTGGTCCGCGAGCGCATTGAATGACCGACTGAGCGAAATTGCATATAGATACTCTTTAGTTCAGACCGTTATTGCCGGAGACGGGTAGCCCTAATGCCCCGCTCTCCTCGCTGTCAACATCCTGAATTCGTACGCGGGCACTAGCAGCCTCCACGGTAATGAAAACCACTTCACCCTCGTGATCTTGGATGTATATAAGTGTGTTCTCGGAGGAACCAGTTGGCGCAAAATAGATATAATCAATTCCAGAGTGAATATATCTAGTTTGGGAATTGTGGTTGGTAACCATCTGGGCCAGGCTTATGTTGTGATTCGGCTCTTGAGGAATACCAAGAATCATACTCGTGCGCGAAACGGCTGGCTGGCTTAATTCAGACGATTGGATTTCGGTTTGGTTGGTCGTGTTTGATGCATTCGTAATTAGGGACGCGTCAAGATCTGACACCAGGATAGTTTCACCTGAAGCCAGCCAATAGCGGCTTCGATCAAGATCAAAGACAACAACGTAAGTGGTCCCTTCTGTGACTGCCATGTCACGCGCAAAATGCAGCATGTCCCGAATGGCTGAAGCGGACGATTTTAGGCGCGTTGAACCCGCGAACCCCCTCAGAGATGGCATTGCAACCACAGACAGTATCGCAATTAACGTGAGCACTAGCATGACTTCAATAAGAGTGAAGCCTGTCTCTGATGAAAAGTACTTCAAGCGTCTAGTCAAGTTCATGAGCGCATAGAGGGAGAACCGCAAGCATTTTCAACTTACTCGGCTAACTCAATCCAATTTGTAACATCAGCGTTAAAAGGCGGGTCTCCACCCTCTTTACCATCCTTGCCTAAGGAGTAGAGGTCATAATCGTACCCCTCATGATTACCAGGATACCGGTAGACATACGACCCACCCCATGGATCTGTGAATTTGGGTTTTGCTACGTATGGCCCTCTCCAATTCCCGGTCTCCAGACTGGTGGCTTTCCAAAGTGCGGTTAAGCCTTGTTCTGTGGGCGGGTAATCCCCCACATCAATCGAATATCGTTGTAATGCGTTTTCAAATACTTGGATCTCGGTCTGGGCAGTTTTCAACTTTGCATCATCAACCACGCCGCGAAACTGCGGAATAACGAGCGCTGCTAACAGGCCAATTATTACCATCACAATCGTAAGTTCAATGAGCGTCATCCCCGATTCGCTCGTTTTTAATGGCATTAGCATATGTGCTTCTCCTGATTTAACCTTTCTTCCATCACCTTTACCCAGCTAACGATGTACTTGCCTTAAACACTGGAAGTATTATTGACACCGCGATTAGTCCAACAATTACGCCCATAATCAAAATTACAAGCGGGCCGATAGAAGCCG
This sequence comes from Candidatus Poribacteria bacterium, assembly GCA_965197465.1. Lineage (GTDB taxonomy): Bacteria > Poribacteria > WGA-4E > WGA-4E > JAJDTR01 > JAJDTR01. The sequence continues at coordinate 1,268,401 of OZ240209.1, forward strand.
TCAACCGTTGTAAGGTTTGCTGCACCTCCAAGTCGTAGTAATCGGCAAGTTTAGCTAACATCTGCTCCGGATTACCAGACTCATCTCCAATCCCAACCATATGAACAACGAGTGGAGGGAAAACAGCGCTTTCCTGTAGTTCTCTCGCCAAAGTCGATCCTTGTTCGATTTCCTTTTCTGCTTGAGCAACCGCATTGCTGTAAACCAGATTTCCAATCGTGCCCTTGACAACTCGAAGCGCAGGAAGAAGCAATACGCCATTCTCCAGTAGCGTTGACATTGTTCGTGTAAAGCGTACGAGCGCAAAGTTGCCGAAAACTCCTCTCAAGAGCGGAAGTTTAAGTTTCAAGATGTCGAAAACCAATTTGCCGCTTTCAGTGCGAGAATACTGCAGAATCCCTAGGATAGCTGCAGCCCCCCCAATCGTAAGCGCCCACCAATAGCTTTGGACAAAACCAGTGGTACCTATCAGCAACCGCGTTGGCAAAGGAAGGTCTACCCCCAAATCAGCGAACATGTCAGCAAACTTGGGAATAACAACCACCACCATGAAAACTATCACGCCTACACTCAGAGTGAAAAGAATTACCGGATAGAAGAGTGCCGAAATTACCTCAGCCTTAAGCAGCCGCTGCCGTTCAGAGAATTTTGCCAGTCGTTCTAGCACGACCCCGAGCACTGCGCCTGACTCACCTGCCCTAACCATGTTGACATAAAGCTCCGGAAAGACCTTTGGGTGTTGACCTAGGGCGTCATGAAATGTAGAGCCGTGTTCGATATCGTATTTTATTTGTTCAACAATCTGCCGAAACCCTGGATTCTCAATCTGTTCGAGCGTAACCGCCAAAGCGCGTGGCAGAGTGATGTGGGCGTTTATCAGTGTTGCCATCTGATAAGTGAAAAATTCTACATCCTTTGATTTTACACGCGGGGAAAATAGACGGAATTGAAACCGTTTATCAGCCGTTTCGTTAGTGATATCCTCTACGATGTTCAGTGGCCAATAGCCCATCGCCTTCAGCTGATAGGCAAGTTCTGCTCTGGAGCCTGCATCTTGTACGCTCTTCACCGTTCCACCAGTGTTTGTAAGTGCTTCGTAGCGAAATCTGGGCATCGGTAGATTCTGTTCCTAATGCGCTAGACTTAATGCGGTTATTGAAGAAATCGAAATTCTTATGATTTCTTCTTGTGCGTCCCAATTCCTAGATTTACGTTCACAAACGGTTACCACTACATTAGGAATATTGGAATCAAAATGCTGCGGTCACTACGCAACCTGTCCAGCGTCAAATTCGTCCTCTTGCGTTAGCCGAACAATTTCATCCATGGTGGTATGACCGGCAACAACCTTGTTCCATCCGTCTTCGCGAAGCGTTTTCATTCCACTTCTAATCGCAGCACGCCGAAGTTGATTCATTGACGTGTGTTGCAACGTCATCAATTGAAGTTCCTCACTCATGACAAGAACTTCAAAAATGCCAATGCGCCCTCTATATCCCCTATCCCTACACTCCTTACAACCTACAGCTCGTGGAATTAGAAGACCTGAATCAATCTCGCTGGTCTGGTGACCGAAAAACTCCTTTAGTTGCTGCGCCGCGGGATGATACATCTCACAACAATTCTGGCAGACCCTCCGAGCGAGGCGCTGTGCGATTACCCCTTCTATGGTTGAAGAAACCAAATACGGCTCAATCTGCATGTCGATAAGTCGTGTTATTGCCCCTGGCGCGTCATTCGTATGCAGTGTGCTAAAGACTAGATGACCAGTCAATGACGTGTGAATTGCCATCTCAGCAGTCTCATGGTCTCGAATCTCGCCGACTAAGACCTTGTCTGGATCTTGCCGCAGAATATGTCGCAGCCCTGCCGCAAACGTCACATCAATATCTGGATTGACCTGAATCTGATTGATTCCCTCAAGTTCGTACTCAACAGGTTCTTCAATGGTGATAATCTTCACTTCCGGGGTATTTATCTTCTTCAAACAAGCGTATAGTGTTGTTGTTTTGCCACTACCAGTTGGACCTGTCGCTAGGATGATGCCGTGTGGCTTGCGAATCAGTCGCTCAAAATGTGACAAATTGTCCGCGGCTAATCCGAGTTCCTCCAATCCGAAAGAGATTGACTGTCTGTCTAGGATTCTTAGAACAAGGCTTTCGCCCTGCGATGTGGCAACCGTTGGTACTGTTGAGACTCGTAGATCTATCTGCCGGTTTCCCACACTTCCAACAGTAACTCCAATTTTTCCATCTTGTGGCCGACGGCGTTCAGCGACGTTCATTCCGGCCATGATCTTGACACGCGACGTGATCGCTGATTGCAGATGTGGAGGAGGTTGTGGCTGGTCTTCCAACACTCCGTCAATTCGAAAACGGATCTTTAGCTCACCGGGAAACGGCTCAACGTGGATATCGCTCGCATTCAATCGCACGGCATCAATAATCATCTGATCGACGGCATGTACAACGGTTGGATCCTGACTGAGATCCTTCTCATCAATGCCAAAATCGTCAATCGTTTCACGCTGGAGAGTTGAAACAGCCCCGACAGGTCCTCTGATGCCTTCACTAAGTATCGCACCAGCCGTTTTCCCATATATACGGATAATCGCAGATTCCACATCCTCCTCATCCGCAAGGACTGGCTTAATCTCACACTCGGTCACGAGGCGAATCTCGTCAATCAGCATGACATCGAGTACGTCCGCCATCGCTACGGTAAGTATTTTGCCATCGAAATGAATCGGAACAATCTTGTTTTTATAGGCAAATCCGGCAGGCATCTTCTGTGTCGTTTCAGGTTCCGGCACGATGCTCTCAAGACGAATACATGATACACCGCACTCCAGTCCCCTCTTGGCAAATGCAACTACATCTGGGGCAACATGGTTGAAGAGCGCTTCGTCGGAGGAAAAGCCGGCCGAATGGATATCTTCTAGAATCCGTTGATGGTCAACCGCAGAAATGAGTTGGCCATCAAGCATCATCTCAATTAACAATATATCAGAAGTGTTGTCCAATTTTCGCATCTCCTCGGAACTGGCGAATTTGAAGTGGCAAACATACGTTCATCTGGGACTACACCGTTTAGACGCAGCAGGAAAAGTGAGGTTTAGGAGACACGCTTCAGCCTGATTGGGCTGAAGGTGGGCACTCTGGAACAATCTTAATAATCAATGATGCTCGTTCTAACCTAGATTCCGGTCAGACGCCGGAATCACCATCAGTTAACTCAAAGCAAAGAAACAGGCAACGGTCGGGAAGATGGCAGTCGCCCAAGGTTCTCTCTTACTCGGATGGGATTGCGAAATGCAATCCTTGGTCAAATACATCCTAAGTTTTGTCCCTAGGCTTGGCCATAAACCTCTGATGCCGCATGCGCAGCGGCACCGACTTCGAGGTTATAACCTGCTTGAGTAAGGAGTTTCTCTAAGGCGCTCAATACCAGTAGCACATTTCGTTGCGTTGAAGACTCACCCATCAAGCCTATTCGCCATGCTTTGCCTTTGAATACCCCTAGGCCTCCACCGATTTCGATACCGAACTCATCAATTAAACGAGTTCGGATTCTCAAATCATCAATGCCGTCTGGGATACTGATGGTCGTCAACATGGGCGCACGGATCCCTTCTTGCACAAGAGGTTTGAGGCCTATTGCAACTGCCCCGGCAACCAGTGCCTTAGCATTAAGTAAGTGACGCGCGTACCTCGCCTCCAGACCTTCCTCAAGCACAACGCGCAGTGATTCGTGCAACGCATAGACGAGAGACATGGACACCGTATGGTGATAATTCCTTACGTCGCCGCTCCAGTACGCTTCGAGCAATGTCATATCAAGATAGAAACTCTGCACCTTCCTCGATCGATTGCGAATTGCCTCCACAGCTCTATCGCTAAAACTTATAGGTGCAAGCCCCGGTGGACCACCAAGACATTTTTGAGTCCCACTGTAGGCTACATCAATCCCACGCCGATCTAACTCCACTGGTTGTCCGCCCAAGGAGGTAACACAATCCGTGAGAAAAAGTCCTCCACTCTCACGCACAACTTGACTCATAACATCAAGCGGTTGAAGAACCCCCGTGGAAGTTTCTGCGTGGATTATGGCAACCAGCTTCGGATTGGCACGTTTTATCGCGTTAGCTACATCGTCCACCTGAATAGCCGATCCCCAAGGCGCTTCTATAGCGGTCACTAAGCCACCGCACCGCTGAACAATGTCCACAATCCGTCCACCAAAGTAGCCGTTGACACCAACTACAACAGAATCACCTGGTTCAACAATGTTGCAGAGCGCAGCTTCCATCCCGGCAGTGCCGGTCCCAGAAACTGGTAGTGTAAGCCTGTTCTCTGTGCCAAACACATGGCGCAGGAGATTTACGGTTTCATCCATTATTTCAATGAAATCGCCATCAAGATAGCCCAACATCGGCGTGGTCATTGCTTTTAACACTCGCGGACTTGTGTCGCTCGGACCAGGCCCAAGTAGCACGCGAGGTGGCGCCTTCAACTCATCGTACAATTGTGTCATCGTGCCTCCGCTATTCCGCCATACTGTTATGGAATAGAGTAAATCTACCCCATTCGGTGATTTTCCGCGACATGAATGTCGTAATGTACGTCTACACGAAAGTTAATAAGCTAAGTCCCAGACATTCTCACCTTTCGTCTAGGGTACTCCTTCTCGTAACCCCCGAATCGTCTCTGTTGGATTCCCACTACCGAAAATCGCAGTGCCCGCAACCAAAACCGTCGCGCCACGATTTACCACTAGTTGCGCAGTTTCTAGATTTATACCTCCGTCTACCTCAATCAACGCCTCACAACCTAGCTCCAAAATCTTCTCTCGCAAACTATCAATCCTATCAAGCGTGCCCATGAGAAATTTCTGTCCTCCAAACCCAGGTTCCACACTCATCGGCAATACAAGATCCAGATCTGCAAGATATGGATATATTGCCGAAATTGGCGTATGGGGACGAAGCGCAATACCGGCTTTGCGCCCACGGGCCTTAATCAGATTTATCGCTGCCTCAATTGAGCCATCAATCTCAATGTGGAACGTGATGAGATCTGCGCCCGCGTCCGCAAACTCGCCAATATAATTTTGCGGGTGGGTAATCATTAGATGCACATCAAAAGGACAGTCTGTCCACTGCTTAAGTGATTCAATCAACTGAGGTCCCATGGTGAGGTTGGGCACGAAATGTCCGTCCATCACATCAAAGTGAATGAGATCCGCTCCGGCTTCTACAACGCGGCAGACCTCTTCGCCAAGCCGACTAAAATCTGAAGCTAGAATTGAGGGCGCAATTTTGATCTCCCGACTCGACATTACAAATCCTTCTTATGTGCTTCTTTGTCGTTTTCGTAAACAGTCATCGTGGCTTCGCCAAAAACGCGCAGTGGCGGCCGTTCGATTAGTGCTCCTGGCTCATAATGGCTATCAACAAGTGTACGGGTTTTGCGTTCGTCTTCGACAACTATTCGCACATGCCGCGGAAGTACGCCCTCCTCTGAAACACGATACCTAACCGAAATGAGACGACCTCTATCGGTCCAACTCTTTACGGAGCCGCTGACCTCAAGCACGACGACTTGGCCAACGTGTACCAGCTCACCAACCGAGGGATGGTGGCTAATTACCGACCCTTGCGGTATCTCTGGGTCAGACTTGAAAATTTCATCTCCAACATCCAACCCGCTAGACTTGAGCAAAGACCTAACCTTATCTATCAGTTCTCCGCGCAAATCCGGCATCAATAAAACTCTGGAGCGCTTACCAAGGCTCAACAATAAGTGAACCGGTGCACTACGCTGGTGCATGGAGTCACTCAAAGGCGTTTGAGCGATTACTGCGCCCGACGCCGCGTACTGCTCGGAATGCACTTCGGCAACTCGTCCCCGGCGAAGTCCTGCCTGTCTCAATAGCTTTTCTGCCTCTTGCAACGATTTTCCTGTGACATCCGGTACCTCAACCATCTGATCGCCGATACTTAATGTAATGTGTACAGGCTTCTTTCGCTTCACACTGAAGTCTGCAGGCGGTGATTGTTCGAGAACAAATCCTCTCGGAACGTCAGAGCTAGCTTTTTCCTCTATATCATCTGCTACTAGCAAACCCGCCTCATATAGTAACGTAACTGCCTGATCGTAGCTCGCTCCAACCAGATTTGGAACCTCAATATCCTTTGAACGCACCGACCAAGGTATGACGAGGAATATCATCGCCAAGCCAATGCTCGCGATGATACCCAGATACAAAATTGCATATTTGACAATGGCAGCTAGTGTAGAATTCATCAGTGTTGAGGCAGAGAACTGTCAACTGCCCTGCGAATGGTGGGTAAAGCGCTCACCTGTATCAACTCGATACCCGTTGACAAACTCCCTTGCATTCATGATTCGCTTGTTGGCAGGTTGTACTCGCGTTAAGCACACCACCCCCGCACCCGTCCCGACAGTCAGATCGTGCCGCGGGGTAATCATAATAACGCCTGGCAGCACATCTCTTTGCAGGCGATTGTCGACAACTTCGCATTCGAGAATCTTTAGTCGGAGTTCACCGCACAGAAAAGTATATGCTCCAGGCCAAATCGCTGTGCCACGTACGAGATTACAAATCTCCAACGCCGATGCCTCCCAGTTAATTCGTCCACTTTCCTTGGTAAGTTTGGGTGCCTGCGTAGCCTGGGCGTGATTTTGAGGGGTGTGCGGCGGCGGGGCGTTGGTAGGGCTTGATTCTAGCGCTTCAACTAACGCCGTTGCCGCGGTGCATGCTAATCGGTCGGAGAGCATTGCGGCGGTCTCCTGCGGGCAAATACTGGCACGCCGCTGAAGGATAATATCACCTGTGTCCTCTGTCTCATCAAGAAGCATGATTGTGATGCCTGTTTCCTCTTCACCATTGATAAGAGCCCACTGAATTGGAGCCGCACCACGATACTTAGGCAACAAAGAGGGATGGACATTTATACAACCACAAGGAGGTACATCTAACACTGATCTGGGAATTATCTGTCCGAAGGCGACAACCACGATTGCGTCCGGTTGGAGTTCTCTGAGTGTACGAATAAAGCTGGGTCGCCGTACTCTTTCAGGTTGGTGAATGCGTAGTTTGTGACGCACAGCTGCGACCTTAACAGGTGGAGGCAGCAATCTTTTGCCTCTGCCAGATGGCCGGTCAGGCTGCGTGACAACACCTATGATGTCAAAATCCCGTTCTATCAGTGTTTGAAGACTTGGGACGGAAAACTCACTCGTGCCCATGAAGACGATTCGCATTACATGGTACCTGCCAAGCAGATGAACACCCTATCAATTCCATGAATTCATCTGATCGCTTCCCTAGCCTCCTCTTCCTCAAGCAGTTCCTGATCTTCCGACTTCAGTAGATCGATAAAGAGTATTCCATCAAGATGGTCAATTTCGTGTTGCAGAACTCTTGCCATTAAATGACTTCCGTTCAACTCTGTCTCTTCCCCATTTGGAAGCAGAGCTTGGACGGTCACCGAACTGGCGCGCCTCACTATGCCTTGATGACCAGGTAGACTCAAACACCTCTCTTCAGCGAGTTCTTCCCCAGTCACCTCCGTTATCGAAGGATTTATCAACGCAATTGGCGGACAATCCGGAGAATGCGAAGAAATGTCCGCAACAATTAGTCGCTTGGACACCCCAATCTGAGGCGCGGCGAGACCAATCCCGCTGGCGGCGGCCATAGTTTCAAACATGTCCTCAATGAGTTGCAGTACATTGTCGTCAATATTGTTGACCTGCTTGGCTTTTTGCCGAAGTATGGGGATGTCACCGGTTTGGATGTCTAATACTGCCATGTATCAATCGTAAACCTACAATCAGAAAGTCAACATCCCAACAAAGCTTTCCTTAACTAAAACGGCAAAGGAAGCCCTACAGAATGTCGAGGCAAATGGAATTTCTATCACACATTCAGAACCGAACCTGAAGGACGGGAAGCATCAAACTTGACCTCTCCTCGACATTCCAACTGGCATTGCCAATCTTTCTTCGCCGCTGTTGAGGCGAGGGGGCAGACGGTGAAGACGGAATCAACTGCTCTGATGAGTCTTTGTCATGAGTGTGCAACCAATCCCAGAAGCCAATGAAGAGTGCGAAAGAAGCTGCGGAGGCACCTATAATCCCGAAATTCGTGCTTGAAAGTTCTGGAGCAATCTCATTGTGTCGAACCATCTCAACGCCACGAACCACTAGATAGCTGTGGATTGCAGTAAACGGTAGCGAAATCAAGGTAACAATCTCAAACCGACGTAGAGTGCTCTCTTGATAAACCTCCTCAGGCTTTCCCCGTTGAACGGGTCGCGCGCCTGCGGGAGATTCCCGGTACTGCGCGACAACACCTGTCGGTATTAACAAGCAACACACAAAGAACCCACACACTAGATTAATCGCCACTCTCTTTCGAAGTCCCATAATCCCCTCGAGTTCGGAGCAGGTGGATTATCAACATGCCCGCCCCAACGCAGATGCAAATGTCTGCAACGTTAAACGTTGGCCACCAGAGCCCGGCTTTCTGAATTCCTACTTGTAGAAAATCGATAACTTCGCCTAGACGAAGCCGATCAACGAAATTCCCTAACGCCCCGCCCAAAAGAAACCCGAGCGCAATCTTCATCCATAGATTATTCTTAAATTGGCGATAGTAGAAAAATATGAAACCAATAGCAGCGATTGTAACAATGATAAGCAGTACATTCTGCCCCGGCATTATTCCAAAAGCGGCACCGCTATTTCTATCGTGCCTCAGGTTAAATATGCCGTCAACAAGGACGTACCAACTCCCTCGCCTGATGTTTTGTGCAACAAGCCATTTTGTTAATTGATCGAGCGCAAAACTAGGGACCGCCACCAGAATAAGAGGAAGGAGCGGCCGAAACTTAGGTGGTAGCATTGATGTTTCCCCTATTTCGCCGCGCTAACCGTGGAAGTGAAAAATGGAAGATGTACTCCGTCGGTACAGAGCGCAACTCTGTCACTGGGCTGAACTCTTCTGCCACCTAATGCTTCCTATGAGGTGAATTCCCATATTTGCTGAACCCTTTCTTGGGTCAAATCCATAGCGCCTTTCGCTACCGCCACATCATTATCAACATTTGTTCGAGGAGGCGCAGAATAATGAACAAAATTAAAGGTGAAATATCGAATCCGAAATTACGTGTCATGGGGATCAATACACCGCGTAAGGGAGCTAACACCGGATCTACGAGCGCATTGGTAATCCAATAAATCCTTCGAACTGCCATGTTTTGAATCCCACCGATAAACCATGAGAGCACAACGTTAGCGATGACAATCCAAATGTAAATCCGAATCACTTCGAGGATTACCGGAATCAGGATATTTCCCATTTTGTAAGCTTTGCTACGCTCCTCATGAATTCGCGAGCTCTTCGGCGCGGCGTTGAGCTGCCAGCACCGCCTCGGTCATGACCGCGCGTAGACGTCCACGTTCTAGTTCGTGCAAGCCAGCCGTGGTTGTTCCAGCCGGCGTTGTTACTCGGTTTTTCAGAACTGCGGGATGCTCGCCGGTTTTTTCCAAGACCATACTAGCACCGAGTACAGTATGCACTGCTAGTTGATAAGCGTCCTCACGCGTCAAGCCTATATGGACTCCGGCATCGGCAAATGCCTCAATAAACAGAAATACAAAAGCGGGACCGCTCCCACTGAGCGCTGTTACGGCGTCAAGGAATTTCTCCTCACGCACCATTGAACTTCCGAGAGCGTTGAAAATGCTCTGCGCGCGAGAGAGATGTTCTTCTGAAGCGCCGCTCCCTTTCGCGATTACGGTAATTGCTGCTTTAGCAGTAACTGCAAGATTTGGCATCACGCGCACGACAGATGTCGGCGCAGAAAAATATGATTCAAACTTTGTAGTCGGTACACCGGCCGCAATCGAGAGTAGCCATTGTGCGGAAGATTGGAGAACGGCAGCAATTTCAGGTAGTATCGTCGACACATTCGCAGGCTTCGCCGCGTAAAGTATGCAGTCAACGTTTTCTACGAGATTCGAGATGCTTGCCGATTTGTTGACCTGCAGTTCTTCACACAGAGAATCAACCTTTTCCTCTATGATGTCACTCACCCAAACCTGATCGCCGCCGAGCACGTCACCGACTATTCCGCGAAGAATCGCCTCCCCCATGCCGCCGACGCCAATAATTCCTAATCGAAATCCTGTATCCAACGCTTGCCCTCCCGTACATATTAGGTGCGTTCGCCAAAGATTGCAGATCCGATTCTCACCATGTTTGCTCCCTCTTCGATCGCAACCTCAAAGTCGTTTGTCATTCCCATCGAAAGATATTTCATCTGAATATTTGGATATCCCTGGTTGTCGATTTTTTCCTGGAGCCTTCTAAGCAAAGTAAACGACAGACGAACTTCTTCCGGTTCGGGCACAAATCTTCCTATAGTCATGAGTCCTTTTATGCGAACATGGGGATACTCTAGAGTAGATTGCATGAAACTTAGTAATTGGTTGGGTTGCAGACCGTATTTACTTTCTTCACCAGAGGTATTGACCTCAACCAACACATCTGTTTGACGATTCAATTGACAGGATCGGCGATTGATTTCGGTAAGAAGCCGTATGCTGTCTACCGAATGGATTAAATCAAAGATCTGTAACGCTTGTTTAACTTTGTTCGTTTGCAAATGTCCTACGAGATGCCATCTCGCCGGGCTATCGACCTGAGAGTGCTTGCTTTTCGCTTCTTGTACACGATTCTCACCTATATCCGTAATACCGGCGTCAATCGCCTCCACAATCAGGCTCACAGGCTTGGTCTTCGAAATGGCTACAAGCTCTATCGAGCCCGCATCTTTCCCGGCACGTTGTGCAGCCGACGCAATTCGATCTTGAACGCTTTGGATATTCTCTCGAACAGAGATAAATCGGCAACTGTCCATCGGAGATTTCATTGAAGGGAGGGCCATTGACGAATTACGGATCTGACGGATCACACACCAACGCAAATTCTATCATACTTTTAGAGACGATTGCAAGTACAAACTCGACTGCGGCCGTCTGCTAACTTACGATGCATTTTTGTTGACCGTGAAGTACGAAATCGTTAAAATGACACAAAATGTAGTCAAAGACGATAATCGCTCCCAATTGAGTTTCGGTTTTTGGAAATCCTCCTTGAGAGGAGAAACCAAATTCGAAATGCAAGATTGACAATCAAAGCAACCCCATCCCATTTTCTCAGTTGCGGAATTTGATAGAGTCTAACAAAACCACATTCATTGAGAGGAGGCAATATGGATACTTCATCCGCATTGGCAACTGTTTATGCAACAGCCAACAGTGCCGCCCAAAGCGACGCTCGTCCTTTAATGGCAGGCGCTGCCGAGACTGTCGTAACCCGTGTCAAGGACGAACCCTCGCAAAGAGTTCTTAGACTCATAGACAAAGTCTCGGAAGACCTCGAAGATGTCCACGATGAGTTGTATGCTCGCGCTCTGGTACTGAGCGATGGTACACAACGTCTCGCCATCGTCGCGGTGGACATCGGAAGCTTGGATGGCCCAGCAGTGCTCAGCGCCATAGAAAAAGCAACTGGAATCCCTGAAAAGAACATTGCTGTCAACTGGAGCCACACACATGGTGCGCCAGGAGTTGACGGACGCGCTCAGGCCCCAGGGACAGGCGAATGGCTGACCAGTACCTTGACCCAATTGGTTCAGTGTGCCATCAATAACCTTCAGGATGCCACACTTCGTGTTGGACGCGAGCCGGTACAGATCGGTTACAATCGACGCTTAATGGGCAGCGATGGAAACATCACCATGGAGGTGAATCCCAAGGGGGCAATTGTACCTTGGGTCGACGTATTGGGTGTTTACGGTAACGATGGTCTACGAATCGCTGTGCTCTTCTCTCACGCGGCGCACCCCGTCATCGTGCATTGGGCAAGCGAGGCAATCACCGCTGATTTTCCGGGGTACGCCGTTGGACATCTGCGTAATTTACTCGACAAATACAGTAATCCGCAAGGAGTTCTAATGTTCGCCCAAGGATGTTGCGCAAACATCAACGGGTATCCGTTACGAGGCGGGTACAACGCCGCTGATGCGGCTGGATTATCACTGGCTTTTGCAACAAAAAACGCATTAACTCATGCGAAACCTGTTTCCACCAAGCCGCTCAGAACGTGCGCACTTGACTTATCACTTCCATATTGGCATCCATCAATCGAGATCTGTAAAACAATGCTGAAGCAAGAACCGGACTCCCGACATCGCGAACGGTTACAACGGATAATTGGCGGAGGCGGTCAGGATTTCCTTTCGTTTCCCTTGAGCGCCTTTGCCATTGGTGACGAGTTGTGCATTGTGTTTCTACCGAGTGAGACGTTCGCTGAGTATCAACTGTTTGCAGACGAAACCTCGCCCTTCAAACACACAGTAGTCTTCGGTTACACCAATCGAGGCGTTGGATACGTTGCTACCAAGAAAGACTACGACCTAGGCGCACGCGGTGGATACGAGGCTGCAATCAATTATCGTTGGCCACTAGAACCTTCTATCGAAAGACAGATTCAGAACGGGATTACCGAACTCTTCTGTGAGTTGAAAAAGCAATGACTATTGGATTGGAAGGGGACGCCGATTGTCAGCACAACAGATATACCTATTTGCCCTGCTTGGGGTTCTTCACGTTGGTTCGGCGCTTTGGGTGTACAATGATACAAAGCGTCAAGGACAGTCACTGTTTTGGGTTCTCGGAACGCTTCTCATGCCAGAGGCATTCTTTCCGTTGTACTTTTGGCGTATTGAACCCAAATTGATTTGGCATTGCCCGGCATGTTCCCGCGAAAACACGGATTCCTCTCGCAAGTGCAAGCACTGCGATCGACTCTATACCAACGAGGAAACTGTTCAACGGCTGCAAGGGTATCTTGAACCGTCGGACGTAGTTGCCATATTTCTATCTGCGCTCTTAGTTCAAAGGTTGGCACTCTATCTCACTATTACGGTGAGAGATGGATCGGACATACTTAGGGAAGGAATTGATATCACAACGCTATTGCCTTCTCATCTCTGGACCATCGAACTCATTGCGGCAAATGTGCTCATCTGGCTGTGTTTCCACTGTGTCACGGCGCGGTATCGCAGACGGCTCAACTTTGTTGGATTCCGAGGCACGTTCAGTCTTCGCTTAATTGCTCTCCCGGTTGTGCTTGCGCCACTGTTATTCCTATTCTCCGAGGCTACCGTTCACGGGCTTTCACTAATCAGTCGTTCGACTTCCTTCACAACCCTAGAAATCCTAATTCAGTGGGAAAACACCCCGGAATCCGCGTATTTGCCCGACGGTTTAGACGCTTCGATAATCCTGATCGTTTTCGTCTCGATCTTCCTTGCACCACTAGCTAACGAGTTACTCTTCAGAGGAATTGGATATTCCGCTCTCGCCCGTCGATTTGGTCATTCTGCAGGCATCATATCAAGCGCCTTGTTCTATGCCATTTTTCACGGAGGAGCGATTCAGTTGATTCCATCGTTTGTATTTGGCGTAGTTGCCGCACTGCTGTTTCATCGCACGCAATCGTTGATCCCGTCAATAATCACCCACAGTTTGGTGAACATGATCGCACTTGTCATGTGGTTTTACAATACACAAGGGTAGTTGTGATTAACAAGCGAGAAGTATCTAATGCATTAGAACTCGGTAAACGGTGGGTTTTATCAAGTCGGCGCAACACGATCAAATTGGAGGGCGCTGAGTATTCCGGCGCTTAAGCATCCGGCATTCTCGTCGCTCGTGCTCCGTTACGGAAGGTGGGGATTTCCGCCGACTCAAACTAGGTGGGGATGTCCAGCGGCGATGTGCCGCGAGCATAGGAACCTATCAGCTTTACATGCATGCACAGTTCTTCAAGCTCCGGGAGTGCGGCTTGCACGCTAGGATCTTCGACATGTCCATCCAAATCAATGTAGAACACGTACTCCCACGGCTTTGTTTGGGCTGGCATTGATTCAATTTTACTCATATTGATTTGGTACTTCTGAAGAACCGTCAACACTTCGTAAAGAGCGCCAACTCTGTCCTTAATAGCAATAAAGATCGACGTACAATCTTGACCGCTTCTCTCGGCAATATGGCGTCCAATCACGAGGAAGCGCGTTGTGTTGTTCGAATCGTCCATTATTGACTCACCCACAATTCGTAATCCATAGATTTCAGCCGCGAGTTTGCTGGCTATGGCGGCGGTACCTTCCTCTGCCGCCGCCAAGTGCGCAGCTTCTGATGTGCTTGCGACTTCAATCTGCCGAACGCCCCTTAGATTTTGGCGCAACCACTCTCGGCATTGCGTAAATGGCTGTGGGTGCGAGTAAACCTTGGTGATGCGTTCCCTTGAACTTTTAGATAGTAGATTCTGGTCAATTGGTAGATACACCTCCGCGCAGATTTTTAACGTCGTACCTTCAAACATCTCCAGAACATCACGGACAGTACCTCTCGATGAGTTCTCTATGGCAACAACGCCGTAATCTGCTCTGCCTGATTCAACTTCCGCAAAGACATCAGTTTGATCTGCTATTGGAGTGAAGCCAACCGACGATCCGAAATGCCGAAGGGTTGCCGAATGACCGAAACTCCCGGCAGGGCCGAGAAAAGCTACCTGCAGACATTTCTCTAAGGATCGACATGCAGAGATTATCTCCGCAAAAATTGTATCCATCGCGCCTACTGGAAAGTGGTTGCGATTCTTCGCCCGTAACCGAGCAAGAATTTCTATCTCTCGGTGGGGAACATAGACGTTTTCCACGCCTGCTTCCGCTTTGAGTTTCCCGATCTTCCGCACCACCTCTGCGCGATTATGCAGAAGTAGCAATATCTGATCGTCGATTTCATCCAACTGATCGCGGAAATCTTCTAATTCCAATAATAGAATCTCCCATAGAATAAGAGAGACGTAATGCGTGAACTGTACGAAATTCAGCCCAAGAATTGGTTTAGTCGAGAGAATGAAAGGCGGCTTAACCCAATTCATTGCACCGTTAGTTTGTCACGCATTACGGCTGTCCCATCAGGATTTACGTTTCTTTGATTTGCTCTTCTTCAATGGCTTGTTGAGCGATTTCATCGCTGCAATCATCTCATCGTCCGAAGGGTTTCCTTTCACCATTTCAACGAATGCTTCAGCACTTATCTTGTGTTCCTCCAGGAACTTCTGGTCTGCCGGTCACGGGTAGATGTAATCGCCGATTGTACCGGCCAACTTTGCGTTAGCCTTATCAGTAATTCGTGCCAACCAAGGAATGTCCCCGACAAGCGTATCGCGATGGCGTGGTTTCCAATCCAATCCCATTTTATTCACCTCCTTCCTGTGTATTTGCTTCCAGTTGCTTCAAGGTCTGCTCCAACAGATTCAAATGCCTTCCATACTCCGACCAGTTCCCGCGACGTTGGGCGTTCTGCGCCGATCCAAAGTATTGAGATGCCAAATTAACCAAATCGCGAACCGATGTTTTACTGGACGTCCGCACCTCTGCATGTGTGAGGTCGATGTTGGATTCCACCCCAAATGTAACGGCGTCGCCCGTAGCCGACGCGAGACTTTTTCCGAACATGTTAATCAACGCTTCATCAAGGCTTTTTCCCCAAGCTACGTTCTCCTTGTACCCAATGACCACCCGCCGTAACTCAGGAATTGCCGTTGCCGCATCCTCCGACTGAATATAGATGGGTTCCACGTATAAGATAGATTCATTCATCGGAATAATTAGCAGATTACCACGCAGCACGCGTGAACCCTGACTGTCCCACAACGAAATCTGCTGGGAGATTTCAGGATCTTGGCTAATAAAGTTCTCAACTTGCATCGGTCCAGGCGCGAGTTTACCTTTCGGAAACCGATAAACTAACAACTGTCCGTATTGAGGAAGATCGCATCGCGCGGCGAACCAGGCAGTGAGGTTTGGTTTGTTTTTGGGCGTAAACGGCAACATGAGCATGAATTCAGCCCGCTCCTCGCCAGGCAATTTAATAATTACATAATACGGCGCAACCTCCTGAACGTTCGTGACAGTTTCAGGCAAGCTTGGCTGACGCGGAGCGAACGGGCTTGATGGCACCGGAGCTGCTTGTGGTGAACGTTGACGTTCGGTATTGTCGAAGAGTTCCTTCCCAACTTCCCACTGATCTTCGCTCGCGTAGAATGTGACCGGATCTTTCATGTGATAGTCCTGATACATCCGCGCCTGAATAAGAAACATCGTGGTAGGGTAACGGATATGCCTTTTGAGTTCTTCCGGCATCATGTCAAAAGGCTTGAATAGGTCGGGAAAAATGCTGCGATAACATTCGGCAATCGGATCTCCCTCCTTTTCAATAATGTAGAAATCTGCACTTCCATCGTATGCATCAACCACAACCTTCACGGCATTGCGGATGTAATTTCCCCACGGTCTCTCTCCGCCCTGAATCCGACTGGCAACTCGTCTGCCTCGTCGTTCAGCAATTTCGGCACGCAGTGCATGTTGCATCGGCGCTGAATACGGATATCGATGTGTAGTAGTGTACGCATCCAGCATCCAGACCAATCTACCGTCATGAATGATTGCGTATGGATCGCCATCGTACCGGAGGAAGGGAGCAATCTTGTTGATCCGCTCCTTGATGTTCCGATGATAGAGTACGTGACTATTTGACGTGATTTCACCGGGGAGAACGAACTTGAATTCGTTACCAAACTTCAGCATATATACAAACCTTCGCCAGAAGGAGGAGAGCTCAACACCTCCCATTCCTAGGTACGAATATTTGGCAAAATCTTCGCCATATGATGTCGGATAATCAAATTCCAATCCTTCGCTACGGCCCGGGTGCACGATAACATAATGATTGGTGCGTTCTCCATAGTAGATTCGAGGTCCCGGGTTTTCACTGAAGCGATAACCCCATTCGGGTTCGTAATCAACCGGATCAATATCCCGAATGTACATTTTCGGTTTTCCATCAAGAATCTCGTTAACGGGACTCATCACAGCCCCGTATCCATGGGTGTACACATAGGTGCGCTTAAACCAGTCGTTCCGAACGGCGTGCGGAAGCTCGTTGATATTCAATTCTCGCACAGATAACATCACTTGACGCGGCGAGTCATTGATTGAATACCGATCGATGTCTACGCTATGAAAATCGTACTGCGAACGTAATTCCTGTAACTGTCGAAAGGTCCGTTGGATGGGACGCTCATCCCAAAGTCGAATGCTGTTCATTACCGCAGCGTTCTCCTGATTTCTAACGCCATCGTACGAGAGTTCACCCATCAAGGGGTATTCCTCTTCTGTAACGGTATCGTCTTCCAAATCGTAGCTGTGCAGTGTTGCCTTGATATTGTAGTTGATATACTCTGTCTCAAGTTCCTGTTTGTTCGGTTCAACACGCCATTTCTGCACAAAAGCCGGATAGACCTGTCCAACTAGACCGACGAGAAGGAAGATTGCAAACATCCCGACCGCATATCTGAGTCGCTTTATGAACATGCTAACTAGAAAAACGGCGGCACAAATGAGTGAAAGCACTAAGAGGATTTTCAATAGTGGTAGACGGGCGTGTATAGCCGCATAACCACCACCTCCGCGCACAACATCATTTGTTGTGTAGAGCAAATCATACATTGCAAAACGATAGTTCCATGCACGAAATATCAATGTCAATGCCCCAAGCGTTAGGAGATGAACTTTAACGCGGGTTGGAGGGGATAGACGATTGTTATCGCCGATGAGTAGACCGTGAAAAAAGTAGATGGCGACGGCGAAGAAGGTCAACAACATGAACAACCCAAACAGGTTTCCAATGATGAAGCGTTGAAGCGGCATCCTGAAAACGTAATAGCTGACATCCTTGTGAAAGATAGGATCGCGTGCCGCCGCCATTAGCGTCGCATTTGTCGTTACATCAAATCCTATGGGCTTCTCCAATTGGATTCTTGCGACGCCATCACCTCCAACCTGAATGGACTGGATGATTGCCGTCCCATTTCCACCCGTGCCTTGAATTGCAACAGAGTCACCCACTTGCATGCCTTTTGCCTTTAGTTCTAGTTCAGCGATGTGCAACTCGGTCGCATTGCGACTTGCTGGTTCAACGAGGCGTGTGGCATTTTGAAAAGTAAGTCCCCCGGCATTAGAATACCGTAGAAAAGGCTCCCATCGCTCCGTTGCCGTATAGCCCATCAAGGCGCTAAACCCTATCGCTAAGAGCGTTAGTACGCCGTAGATTAGCCGCCGCAGATCAAAATCAGCCTCTCCTCGTATGGGGATGCTCTCCATAACTGTGGGGCTAAGTTGCCTAGGAGTAAAGCGAAACAGAAGATAGACGTTAAGCAGCGTAACGATAAGAAAGAAACCTCCAACACTAACCCCCAAGAGCAGTTTCGTAAGTAGAATCTTCTTGTAGACCGAACTGTAGCCTACGACACCAAACCAAAGAAGGTCTGGATAGATCTTAACGACGATGGCAATAAACCCACCTATTACTGCTAGTACGGCGATAAATACTATCAATCGATTGAAACGAGAATCCATATTTTTTCCTTTCTTGAACTGAAGATTGCAACACGTGGTTCAATCTTTGTGCCTTAAAATGCCTGCCTCAATCCGAAGTGGTATCTAACGTCTGAATCTACACTTGCCAAGTCCGTACGTCGCGCTGCTGCGAGATCCAGTGACAGCAGACCAAGTTGCAGGCGGAGGCCGATACCAATTGTTCCTTTTACATCGTCAAGACGGTAACGATTCTTGTCACGACGTAAAACGTGATATTGATTCTCAGAATTGAATTCGATATCCGACCAAACAGTACCAAAATCTGCAAATATGATTCCGCGAATTCCACCGATCGCCCACGCGAACGGCCAACCGAAGCGTAGTTCATCAATGAAGGGAATGCGTAATTCAAAATTGAGTAATCCCGCACGCGTACCTACAAACTCCTCATATCGGTAGCCTCGCAGAGAATCAATGCCGCCAAGATAGAAAAGAGACTGATCGGTGCCTAAACTACCCCCTAAAAACAAGCGTGTCGCTAAGGTCGAGCGTCTTCCTAGTTTCAGATACCGGCGACCATCGAAAATGACATTGATAAGATCAAGGTCGCTTCCCATGTCACGAAATGATTTTTCTAGCGAGAATCGGTAACGCGTTCCCGTATAGGGGCCGAACTCCCTCCACCTCGTTGTATCGTTCACGAAAGAAACTGTGCCGAGCATAAGAAACCCGCGACCGTCGTCGAAGGTACTATCGGTCTCGAAGTTATAGGTAAGCGGCGTCGAATAGAACAAGGTCTGAAAATCTATACGCCTATAGCGATTAAAAGGATAGCTGAAGTAACCCATTAACCCGGTGGTTCGTTGTAACAAGCCGCGTCGATTGCGGGTAGACCCCAACACATGATATTGATGGTAGTTAAATATTGCCGTTCCAATATCGGCCCGGCGTGAAAGATACCCATAGCGTGCAATGAAGTCGGGAGAGACAAAACCGGAATGATTTGCCACGCTTAAACCAAGGCGATGATTCCCCATCATATCACTGGCGATGAGCTCCGTCGTATTGCGCAGAAGACCGTCCGCACCTAAGTTGAAATCTGTAAAAATCGCATCAAGAGCAACTTTGGCACCATATTTTCTCCGCGCGATCCGATACTCTCGCTCCTCATTGGTGTCTAAGGCTTCAGGTGGCAATGTCGTCGGAGGCATTTCTATATTCTCATTGATCGCCTTCTCCATGTCCATCAGACAAATATCCTGTTTACCGTTTTGATATGCCGCAAACACAATGCTTTTCCGGTCTGGCGAGAAACTCGGGTTGAAACACCCCGTCATGATATTCGTTAGTCGAGTCAGTTCTGTCGCGTCAGACTTCATCGTATAGATATCATAGACACCCCGCAAATCTGAACAGAAGATAACTTCCTCTCCGCCAGGCGACCAATTTGGACTGACAGCACTATGGTCGCCATGAGTTAACTGTCGTTGAGTCCGTTCATTGAGGTCGATGACAACTAGCTTCGACTTCCCTACTCGTTCGGATGAATAGAGAATCTCTTCGCGAGTTGGATGCCACGCAGGATGGGTATCGCTAAAGTGGTCATTTGTCAGGGGAGTTATTTCACCCGTAGCACACTCAAGAATATAAAGATCTGCTTGTGTTTCCTTCATCGCAGAAAAGACGACTCGCTCGCCGCTCCCATCGTAGGAGGGTGAAGAAGCTAGATCAAAATCTAGCTTGATGCGATGGGTTAATCGCTTGTTCAAGATGTTTATCTCAAGAAAGTAATCAGAACCGCGATGTTTGCCAATGAAGGCTATTCGGTCTCCGTCAGGCGACCAAGCAAGCGCTCGTCCATCGCTTCGAATCTCTTCATACCTGCTGCCGAAAAAGCGCTTGCTAATCCTATCTATCTTCTCGCCAGTCTTGGCGGACATAAGAACTATCTCCCCAAAACCTTCGTTGCCGGTAACATACGCGATAATATCACCGCTCGGTGACCAGACCGGTTTGACGTTATGTGAATACCGTGATTTCGACGTCAAATTTTTGGACACGGCGTCAGGTAAATCTCGATGCTCAATCATCGGCCAATATTTTTTCTTTACGGTACGGCGCCAATCTTCATCAAACTCTTCTAGGCTTATCTCAAGCACGTTCTGAAATGCTTCATTCAAATCTTTGGTTCTGCTCTGTCGCAGCTCATGCATAATCTCCCCTATCTTTTCGCGGCCATAAGTTTCAACCAAGTGCTTTATTGCTAACTGTCCCATCTTATAGCCTAGAAAAGCTTGCGCCCCAAGGATGCGAAAGTCATGCAGGTGTATCAGGGGCACTATACGATTGTTTACGCTGGCGTCTCGCAGAACCATTTCACCAATCGCGTCGTTGTCTTCGGCGAAGTAGTCCGCACTCCCTTCAATAAACCAGATAGGTGCAGAATAGAGAAACTCTCCACTATAAATGCGAGCGGCGGGTTTTTGATAGATGATATCGTATTGAAAGATGTGCACGAGTTCGTGAAAAATCACCTCGCGAAATGCTTCCATTGATCCTGTAAACGGAATAACTACCCGCCGTTTGAAAATCTCCGCAAACCCTCCGATGCCTTCGTGAAGTTCTTGCAAGATGATGTTCGTTTCTTGAAAATCTTTGTGCGATTGGTAGAGAATTAGCGGCGTCCGATCCGCAATTTCGTGACCGAAGTCCTCACTGTGCTTCTCATACGCCTCTTCGGCAATGTCAGCCATGATTGGCACGAGCTTTGCTTCGGCAGGATAATAGTAGATGTCAAAGTGTTCAGTTCGATGTATCAACCAATCGAAATGTTGGTCGGTGATTTTGTTCTTGCCGAACCCTTGTGTCCACCCTTGGCGTGGAATGAGTAAATTGAATTCGAAGGAGACCATGCAGAGAATAACGAAAGCTAGAACTGCGGATCGAGCCCTAGTGCTGTTATTTGACCAGACCTGCATTCTTTTCTGAACTCTTGTCATCCATCTCCCTCCGGCTAGATGATGCTCGAATCCTTCCGTTCCAAGTTTTCGACCGTGTCTACTTAACCAAGAATCTTACTTCGGTCTCAAAGTGTGGTGCAATCTGTCGCGCAAATTCTGACACGGCTTGCTTGGTAAGTGATTTCAAAATGGTGTCTCGCGGCGTAATCTGCGAAACGAGAAAAGATCCTAATGCATGATTCTCAACGGCGGTGCGTTCATACTTTTCATCCCATATGACCTTTTCTGAATTCACATCTACAATCATCACCCGCAGTGCTAATATGTACATCCTCTGTATATAATCTTGATAGTCCATCACATATTGTCTTCGTGTCGGAGAATAATGCTCTCCGTAATAAGTTTTCGGCTGATTTACCGTAAAATATCTATAACTTCCCGTGATAAGTCCGTCAACCTCAAAATATCCTCCAAGCTGTGTAAGTCGACCCATATCCGCCAGAAACTCGGCGTCAACCGTCTCTCCCGTCATCAACCGCTCTGTCTCCTGGCTACCAACGACATCATAATTCTTATGTTTCCCAATCCTACGTCGCATGCTCGAAGCGATCTCATCTCCTATATCTACACTGTCCGACGAATCTCCAGATTTGTCCTTAACAAATGGCAATACAGCGAAACTTGAGAATCGATCAGCGTCAATCTCAGAATCAACTCGAATGGGGATAGTTACCCGCGTGATGGAGCGCCCACAACCACAACAGATTACGAACAGCATTAAAATAAGGGGCGCGCGGATACTCATCTCTTTTTCCTTCATCTCAATACGGAGAAACCTGCCCAGACACTTCAGTCTCTAGGTACGATGCATCGCCAAAGGAGAAACCGACTCTTAACGCCTATCAGGCCAGTCACTCACGGGATGGCCCAAGGTTGGAACAAGGCATCGTCGACTACCGACTTTCTAGGGCGGATATCTCGTCCAAAGGTACAACGCATTAGGCTTCTACAACTGAAATTCTTAAGTCTACATAGCTCAAGAATTTCAGTAAAACTCCTCGTCATAAGGGAATAACCTCACTGTGCTAGTCCGTTTTCCTCATCGTTCTGAGCAGCAGGATCGCTCTTGTTCCGCTCCGCGTGGAGCCGACACTTTCGATAGTTATAGCGGTAATACTTGCTACTCGAATCCAATTCCGTCGCACGCTTATAAGATTCAATCGCCTCTTCTATCTTCCCTAAGGCCTCATACGCAACGCCCAAATTATTGTGTACTTTGGCATTCCGTGGATCGATGTTGAGAACCTGCCTCCAGCGAAAGACTGCCTCGTTCCAAAGCTTGGATTCCGCAGATCGAACGCCAAAGTCATTATACTGATTTACCGAAACCTTATCGTGGGATATCCCGCAACCTGATAAGACAATTATGGAAGAGATAACAAGAGATACGGACGAGCAATAGGTTGACATCATTATCTCCGTCTTTTATCATATTCTACCTAAATCCCTCGAACCCGTCAAGCCAAAACGTGAATCTCAAAACAGCCGATGTCTAGCGATCGCGCGTTGGAAACAGCCGGAAATCCGGCTTTCCTTTCCCCAAACGATAGTATCCACCCCATCAAGGCAATAAAGATTCCTACGCAGACTCGTCCCTGAAACGTGGGGGTCTAGCGTATACCTATGGAGATCAAAGGTTAATCGCGACAGTTAGATTCGAATTCGGGCCATGTTGGCGTCCCAAGTGAAAGTCATGTTCTTAAACGTGTGGGCTAGGTCGCCAGCAATCTGAATGCAGTTGTGCGGTGTTCGGCAGATAAGAGGGCAGATACACTGGTTTACGTACCGAGACAGAGCAATTAATCTACGCTAGGATAGCGCACTAGTTCTGGTGGTAAAAGCCACGCCAAAACCGGATGTGCATGAGTGTACTATGCTTCCCGAATCGCCCTTCCCGTTTGACTGCCAAGATGGGACATGCTATAATTGTCGTTGACTGAATCACTGGAGAAAAAGATGGCTCTATCTTTGACATCGTCGCCAAATTCCATCAATGTTCGTTCTGCCACTGTTGCCCTCATCGCCTTTCTTACTTTATGTCGTTTCGCTTCTGGGCAAGAAGAATCAACTCCTCTTCAGTTTAACCCGATAATTGTTACTCCAGGCAAGTTCACTATCGTGAACGGGACAAGATCAATTCTTTCTCTATCTAAGAGCGAGATCGAGTTGCTACCCTTAATCGACAACGACGTGACACGGGCTGCACATATTTTTCCAGGCGTCGTGTCCAACGATTTTAGTGCCCGCTTCAACGTACGAGGAGGCGAGAAGGATGAAATCTCAGTTAGATTGGACGGAATGGAGTTATACGAGCCATACCACTTACAGGATTTCGGAGGCGCAATCTCCATAATTGACCTTGGACTAGTGCGGCGCGCAGATTTGTTAATGGGCGGTTTTCCTGCCGAATACGGTGATAAGCTTTCAGGCGTATTTGACATCAATGTAAAAGAGGGAGATCGAGAGGAATTCAGGGCAAATCTTGGCGTGGATTTGATAAATGCGCACGCGCTGCTGGAAGGACCGTTATCCCGGAAAGGTTCTTGGCTGCTCTCGGCGCGGCGCGGTTACGTCGATATCATCCTTGCTCTTATGGATGCCGACGAAGACTTGAAACCGCAATATGCAGATCTATACGGCAAACTTACTTACGACCTGACTACGCAAGACGTATTAACCTTCAATAGTCTGTATGCCTGGGACAAGAATCACATCAATGAAGTGAACGATGAAAACGATCTCAACTCTAGGTATCAAAACGCTCTGGTCTGGACAAAGTGGCGCCACCGTTTCAACGAAGACGTATGGTCCGACATTTTCTTGTTCAATGGCTTAGCGACCCGCGACCGGCAAGAGGGAATTAATGGCATTGATACCCGAGATTTCGGCTTCCTAGGGGCAAAAGGCGAGATAAGTGCGCGGCTCCTCAGCGTACACACCATGCGTGCCGGACTTGAATGGCGTTGGTCCGTCGTGGACTACAATTATTCCGTTCCAACGTCCGGACAGATGACTGCGCAGTTCATCCAGAGTCGGTGTTCGCTATGCGACCTCAATCGGAAAACTTGGGCGAAAGTTGACGCTCACGGCACCGATGTGAAAGGTTTTCTACAAGAGGAATGGCAAATTCATCCGAGGTTCGCAGTCAATATGGGTACTCGTTTTTTATTTCAAAACTACAGGCGGCCAGAGATCGAGCAGCATGAGTTAAGCCCGCGGGTTGCTTTGGCGTACAGACCGATTGACAACCTCATCTTGCGAAGCGCGTGGGGTTTTTACCGTCAGCCGATTGACTTAATGACGATTCCCGTTGAGGATGGTGTTGATGACATTGGTCGTGCAGAGCAAGCAATACACTATGTCATCGGGGGAGATTATGTCTTACCGAATAAATTCCTCATACGCGCCGAAGCATACTACAAAAAATCGTCGAATCTGATCGGGCATATTCCCGACTATGGGAGACAAGCACAAATCATAGCTCCGGCGCATTCAGGAAAGGCCAAAGGTTTCGATTTTTTTCTCAACGGTGTGGTATCTGACCACCTAACCGCGAGCCTAGGATATGCGTTTTCAATCGCAAGAGCACAGGAAGATTCGACGACAATTTTTCCTCCACTATTTGGTAAGGAGTTTTTCCGCGAATTCGATCAACGGCATACCATCGCGCTTAATGGCAACTATCGCCTTTCGCGGGCATGGCAACTGCATCTCGCGTGGCGTTTCCATACCGGTAACCCAACCACACGTCTTAAACATTCAGTTGTTAAACTTCTTGACGGTCAATCGGTCTGCGTACGCGACTTCGGCGATTATCACGCAGAACGCTTGCCAGCGTTTCACAGTCTTGACTTTCGATTGACCAAGATCGACCCACACAGCGGTTGGCAACTCTCTTGGTACATACAGGTATTCAATCTGTACAACAGAGCAAATGTCCATGAATACGCATTCGCCCAAGAGCGTGATGACGTTACGAATGCACTACTCGACTGTAGCGTAAGCGAAGAACCGTTCTTTCCAATCCTTCCAACTTTGGGGGTAAGTGTGAGGTTCTAGCCAAGATCCACTTCTTGACATTTCGTAAGACCTTCGATTATAATTGAGACCTTGTGCATGACAACCTTAAAGACAATTATAGGTATCGTCCTTATCAGGGAGTAGCAACTAATGCTGAAGGGCATTAAAGAGGCATTTCAAGAATTTTTCGACAAGTACGTCAATCTCCCACCCAAGAGACACATACCTCGCGCAGTTCCAAGTGCTGAGGAAGCCATCCTTCCCTTTAATCCTGCTGAATATGCCATTCAACCCCAAACCCTAAAACGCATGATTGAGCAGCAGAAGCCATTTGTCTTACTTGATGTGCGAGATGAATGGGAATACCAGATCGTTCACCTTGAGCAGGCACAGTGGATTCCTCTGGCAGATTTGCCACGCCGCGTACGTGAACTTAATCCGTATGTAGAAATCGTGGTGTACTGCCATCGTGGAATGCGAAGCATTGACGCAGCTTACCTTCTGCAACAACTGGGGTTCAAGCGAGTCAGAAGTCTCGTTGGTGGCATTGACCGGTGGGCAGCCCAGATCGATCCCAATCTACAGCAATATTGATATTAACCAACGCGCCAAAATTCTCGCGCGAAGTCGGGAACTTCAATGGTATATCGGCGTAGACTCCTTTAAGTTGACCTTTGCGTCTCACCATCGTGCCCCCTTCTTCGACTTACAGGTAACCCGATCTCAGATATATGAAAATTTCCGGGCTTAACTAACCTGAAATGGCTGTATCTCGCGGGAAATCCCATTTCGGATGTTTCGCCGCTTGTTGCAAACACAGGGTCTTGGCAATTCGTTTAGCCGTTCTTGAACTCTTGGCTATCGATCCCGTAGTTCTGTATCCGATTCTGAAGTCGGCGGCGCGAGATGCCCAACAGTTCCGCAGCCTTTGTCTGGTTACCATGCGTCTTGGCAAGCGCGACGCATATATACTCCTTCATGATATCCTCAAGCAACACGCCCTGCTCTGGAATCTCTACTTGGAAATCCCCCAGCGGCGGAGCGCCTTCCGAAATGTCGGGACGAAGATCCTCAAGGTCAATTACCTCGTTCTCGGAAAGGACGAAGATCCTATGCAGCGAATTCTCCAGTTGACGGACATTCCCGGGCCAATCGTATCGTCGAAGCGCGGACATAGCTCGCGGCGCTACAGATTTCTGCTCCGCATCAAGATACTCCTTGCTGAACTTCGTCAGAAAATGATCGACCAGGATTGGGATATCGTCTGTTCGATCTTTCAGCAACGGAACATGAAGCGGAATGACATTCAGTCGAAAGTAAAGATCCTCTCGGAACTCACCCGCGTCGCAAGCAGCCTTCAAGTCACTGTTCGTTGCCGCAATGACGCAGACATCTACCTTTATCGGTTTGGTACCACCCACACGAGAGACCTCCCGCTCCTGTAACACCCGAAGGAGTTTGCTCTGCATGTTCACCGGAATGTCACCGATTTCATCAAGGAACACCGTACCGCCATCCGCAAGTTCGAACTGTCCCATCTTCTGATGATCAGCGCCCGTGAATGCGCCCTTTTCGTGCCCAAACAACTCGCTTTCTATAAGTTGCTCGGGTATTGCGCTGCAGTTTATTGGCACAAACGGCTTATCCTGCCGCCTTCCGTATTCATGAATCGCTTTGGCAACCACTTCTTTACCCGTACCGGTTTTGCCGGTAATTAACACCTGATTCACTCCGCGATAAATAATCCGACACATGATCCTGAATAACTGTTTCATCGGTGGGCTTTGCCCAACAACCGTCTCAAATTCTATGTCCGGAACTTGCTTATCACTATCTCCGTTGCTGACCGGAGACGCGCCCCTTGAGTCTACCGCTCGTTTAAGCTCCTTTTTGAGCACATCAATGTCAATTGGTTTTTCAAGGTAGTAGAACGCCCCCTCCCGCGCTACAAGGTCTACAGCGTCATTTATTTCCGCGAACGCAGTCATAATTAGCACGGGAAGGTCGGGATCCTGCTGCTTAATCTCCCTGAGCAGATCGCGCCCCTCCATTTGTGATGTCATGCGCATATCGCTGACGACAACATCAAACATTCTTTTTCCCATTTTTTCAAGCGCGTCAGAGCGGTTATTTGCTGTTTCAACCTCATAACCCTCGCGCTTCAAAATGCGTCGTAAGACCGCTCGTTGTCCCTGTTCATCGTCTACAATCAGAATTGAGGACATTTTCCGCTCCTTCAGGACTTAGGTTTAAGGTACACAACGACCTACTCTCTCCAGTCTTTTGTAGTGCGAAATCCATTGCACAATCGGACGGAGTCCTTTCCAAAGGTAATCAATGATCTGTAACCAACGCTCAAATCTATCTACAAGGCCTTACGCTCTGGATCATGTGATTACCGTGAAGCGTAACGAAAACTGTGACAAAAATAATAATGAAGAGTACTTAAATCTCAGTCTGCATAGGGAAAGTCATTGTAAACACCGTTCCCATGCCCACCTTGCTCCTCATCTCTACGTATCCATGGTGTGCAGTTATGATTTGATGCGCAAGCGCAAGTCCAAGCCCAATTCCTCCCTCATGTTCCTTCGTAGTGAAATACGCATCGAAGATGCGCTCTTGAATTTCCGCGGGAATGCCGATACCCGTATCCCGAATTTCCACGATCGCGCGCTGGCCAGTATCTTCCCCATCCATTCGTGTAGTGATATATATGCTTCCGCCCTTGGACATGGCTTGAATGCTATTTTGCACAAAATTGAAAAGCGCCTGTCTCATCAATGCCGGATCAAGATTGATGGCAGGAAGTTTAGCGTCATAATTTTTCACGACATGTACCTTCGGCTCTCTAATACTTAGCGCAAATTCGGCCAACACGCGATCTATAAGTTCACCGAGCTGAGTTAGTTCCACGTTCAGGTGTTTCGGACGATTTAATGTCAAGAACTGCACAGAGATTTGCTTCAACTGTCTGATTTCATCATTGACAATATCCAAGAGTTCTCTAGCTTCCTCAATGTCTTCCTCCTTCACTTTGGATTGCGAGAAGATTGATTTCAGATACTGGGCCGTCATGCCAATTGAATTGAGTGGGTTCCGAATCTCGTGAGCGACTCCACCCGCGAATTGTTCCAACGCAGCTATCCGTTTTGAGTGTGCACCCTTCAACTGCCTCAGCATTCGTGCAAGACTATAAGTCACTCGCCCGATTTCACCCGAGGAATAAGACTGCTGGAGCGAATCTGGATCCCCTGCTTCCGCCCCCTTAATAATCTGCATCATCTGTTCTAGCGGCCGCATAACTAGTCGAGTCGTAGTAATATTTACGATGATAAAGAGCAGGCTGCTCATGACAAAAAGCAATGCGAGATGCATCAAACGAGAGTTGTGAATCATCCTAGGTATTTCGGGAATGTCAAAGATCACTTGAATATACCCGTCAATGAGACTCTCCTTCTCAATTCCGACAGGGTTATCTACATGGACATCAAGCAGATCATCGTTGCGCCAAATCAAATACCTCTGTGCATTACTCCTATCGGTTACCAGCCATCTTCGACCCTTCTCCTTTATTACAACCTCTATCTCCTGAACGTTGGAATCAAAAACCCGCTTATTTGCGAACACTTGTCTAAGACCTTCCGACATTTGACCCCGGTCCAAATCGTTCTGGTACGCAAGTTCCACGCTGAAGATAAGTCTGTCACTTGTGTGCGCAATCAGATCCGCTTGATAGGGGACAATTACCGCTGTTTTGTACTTGCCTTCAATTGGATACAGCTTTGCACCTAGTCTTTCGAGGTCAAAGACATCCTCTTCTGTTAGGTTGATATGAAGCATTCCCTTACTCTTACTAGTCACAAGTGCTGCCTGAATTGCGGTGGTATCTCCATGCGTCACGTTAATGTCCTCAACGCCGCTCAAATCCTCGTGTTCAACTATTTTCTGGCGAAGACTACTTTCAATTTCATCCCGTTTAAATGATTGCCATCTTACAATTTCATCAACCACTGCTGGACGTATCGTTTTTTCTGTAATCGCTCTAAAATCCGCACCGCTTTCTAGAGCGCTGTTGTAGAGGCCGTTTAGTTCCCGTTGCGCCCTAAAATCATCCAAGATGTAGAACACCACTAAGACAATTAACACAGCCAGATTCACAATCAACGCGTACTTCCATTGCAGATGCATTCAAATCATCACCCTTCGGACGGCGTCCTTCCACACCGCTAGCTTTTCGCGCCGCTCTTTACCGCTCATGCTTGATGAAAAGACACGATCTACCTTGCGACTCGACTCAAGTTCATCAACGCAACTCCACACGCCAGAAGTAATTCCGGCGAGAAAAGCAGCTCCGAGTCCGGTGCTTTCAATCTGCTGTGGACGCTCGACATCCATGCCAAGAATATCGGATTGAATCTGCATCAGGAGATTATTCGTAACAGCACCTCCGTCTACGCGCAGCCGATTAAGCGCCATTCCGAACTCAATCGTCATTACCTCGACTAAATCAGCGGTTTGAAATGCTATCGCCTCCAGCGTTGCTCGGACGATGTGTGCTCTCGTCGTCCCGCGCGTGAGGCCGATAATTGCCCCCTTTGCACTGGGATTCCAATACGGCGCCCCCAAGCCTGTGAACGCAGGAACAACGACAACGCCTGCCGTGTCCTTCACGCGAGCCGCAATCGCTTCGGTTTCGGCTGCCGAACTGATAATTTCAATACCATCTCGAAGCCATTGTACGGCTGCCCCCGCGACGAACACGCTTCCTTCCAGCGCATAGACAGGACGGTCATCAAGACTGCACGCCAACGTCGATAATAACCCGGACTTGGAGTGAACGCGCTCCTCACCTGTGTGGAGCATAAGAAAACAGCCTGTACCGTAGGTGTTTTTCGCCATGCCCGGCTTTGTACAGAGTTGCCCAAACAGCGCGGCTTGTTGGTCGCCAGCAATCGCCGCTATTGGAAGACCATCTAGCGCGGGATGGGCATCTTTCACCACGCCGAAAACCCTTGCTGAACGACCTACCTCCGGCAAAAGCGGGCTGGGGATACGGAAAATTTCTAACAGCTCATCATCCCATGCCAGCCTTTCAATGTCGTACAGCAGTGTGCGTGACGCATTAGTGTAATCGGTCGCGTGAACCGCACCACCAGTAAAGTTCCAGAGCAACCATGTATCCACCGTCCCGAACGCAAGTTCCCCACACTTTGCACGTTCACGCGCTCCATCGACGCGATCAAGAATCCATGCAATCTTCGTCGCAGAAAAGTAGGGATCTAGAACCAAACCTGTTTTCACACGAATAGCATCTTCTAGTCCCTGTTTTTTCAGTTCATTGCATTCGTCCGCCGTGCGGCGACACTGCCAAACTATCGCCGGATGAATCGGCCTACCCGTATCCCGCTCCCAGAGGATGGTGGTCTCACGTTGATTGGTTATGCCGATCGAGACGATGTCGCTTGTCACAGACTGAGAGTTGTTAACCACTTCATGAATGGCATGGAGCGTTTCTTCCCAGATCTCAACTGGATTTTGCTCAACCCATCCCGGATGTGGATAGGATTGCGTCATTTCTCGATAGCTGCGCGCGATTATCTTCCCGTTCGCATCAACTAGGAGAACCGTGGAACCAGTTGTTCCTTGATCGATTGAAAGCACATAGGGTGGATTCGTCTTTCGCTCCATCGTTCGTCCAAAATGTAACTCTAGCGAGGCACGCGCGTCAATTCGTGAAGGTCAAAGCGTTGCCACTATACCATCAGACGCTGATTTTCGTCAACGGGAAAAGTCGCCTCTCTACACTCGACTTTGTACGGAGGTGCAATACTGAGGGAGATATTTGGTAAAATCATCCGATGCGCTAGGGTGGGTGTTGCACCAGTTCTGGTCTGGGATGGCAACTTTTTCAATGGTCAACCAAGAACTCGGCTTTGCGCAAAACTGACCTGTAGAGGGGCGTACCATCCCAATGACTAGGAAATTCTGATGTGTCGCAAAACCGATTTAAACCGTTGGGGAGGGTTTGAAACCTTCCTCAACGAGTCATAAACGGAAGGCGACTTTTTCGATGGTCTGCCACGAGCTAATCAAAATCTCGCCTGCTTTTCCTCAACGCCTGATTGAACCGCTCGTTATGCCGCTTAAATGTACAATGTCTAGATTAAAGTCCTGTCGCTAAATGCAACTAATCCCACAACGTGTAAAATGTCCTTGACTTTTCTTGGATTCATTTGTACAATCGTTGCAAAATGCTTCTCCTCAGGCATGTTGATTCACTCTAACAAGGAGAATGACTCCAACCTTCCTCGCCATCGGACATTTCTGTTATGATGTTACTCCCAACGGGTGTGTGCTTGGAGGATCGGCAGCCTATTCGACAATTACAGCCCGCAACCTAGGTTTCCATGCTCGTGTCATTACTGCCGTGGGGAATGACTTTGACCAACGTAACCCCCTGTTAAACGGTATTGAGGTTTTTTACCAAGAATCGTCCAACACTACAATTTTCGACAACCGCTACAGGGAGGATGGTCAACGTCAACAATTCATCTTGGCGTTGGGAGCAAAATTGATATCGCAACACATCACAGATGACTGTTGTAACGCAGAGGTTGCGTATTTGTGCCCAATCGCAGATGAAGTTGACCCTGATTGTATCCACAGTTTCAACGGTTCCTTAATTGGCGTCACCCCGCAAGGTTGGATGCGGTATCGGAAAAAAGACTCCCGAGTTCTCGCCAAGCGCTGGAATTCCGCCGAACTCATCTTGCCGTACGCAGATGTGCTAATCCTGAGCGACGAAGATCTGAGCACATGTCCCGATGATCTTGAAAAGTATATTGAATTAACGAAAATTGTGGTATTGACCAAGGGAAAGCATGGGGCTATACTTTATGAGAATGGTCGGGTTTCGGACTCAAGCGCTTATCCTGTGAACGAGATTGACCCTACCGGGGCTGGCGACGTTTTTGCGACCGCGTTCCTAATAAAATATTACGAAACACACCTTCCACAGGAGGCTTTGAATTTTGCTAACTGCGCCGCCTCATTCGCTGTCGAAGGGCGGCACACAACAAATATTCCAACGTTGGATTCAATCCGGGATCGCTTGAAACCAATCTGAATTGGGTAGATACCGATGAATCAGCCGCGTCTTCTAGAGCACAAATTTTAACTTGCTTCTAACAATCTCTATTAGGACGGGACATAAGCAATGGCAGTCCAATATCATTACAATATCTCGTGCAAGCGAATAAGCGGAGCTGGATGGGTGACCACTACGAAGGCGGAACAGGGCCAAATCCCTATGTCAATTGTACAACCGGGGGCGGAGGTGGATCTTCACTCCCAGTCAGTCGAGACTTCCGCAACGCTAACGACCGAACCACTAGTTCGAGAGATTTCTGATACTAGCCTAGTTACTGCTTATCTGCGCGGCTTGAATCGTCGGCCAGGTTGGGAGCTTGCTTGGCACAACGACTCGGTAATCTGGAATCTAAGCCTCCGTCTGGGCAAGTTGGAGATTGGCCAAGAAGTAAAGGTTCGGGTTTCCTACTTTTCAAATAAGGGGATAAGCTCAGGCATTTATGAGATCCAATTGCTTGATGTTTTCCCTGAAGACACTCCAACCAAAAACTCGCCGCCAGAATCCGTCCCAAGCCCTCAATCTACGGTTGCTTCGCCAAGCCCAAATGTCGCGAATAAAACAGATAGTCAGTTGTTTTCGAGCCCCGCATCTGGAAACCGTCAAGAAGACGCCGACGACACGGTTTCTCAGTTAACTGGCCGTGTCGAAAATCTCCAAGATCAACTGATGATGGTGCGAAAAACGCTGCATCAAGCTTTGGAGCGAATAGAACGACTTGAAACAAGAAATCGCGAAACCGCAGGAATCGGCACCACACAAGACATGATTCCTCAACGTCCTCCCCAAGATGCGCCTGAACCGACAGCCCAACAACCCGCCGCGTTGTCGGAAGAAACAGTAATCCAATCCGCTGATACCGAAGACGATGCTGACGAACCCAATCTCTTCGAGTATCTTGCCCAATCACAGACGAAGTCGGCAACTGTGAAACACGTATCCACAAGCAATGACAATGTGAAAAACTCGCGGAAGAAGCAGTGAGTCATAGCTGAATGGAGATTGCAGGCTCTTGCAAGATTTCTTGGTAACGCCTCCTTCCACGCTGGCCTCAATAGGTGATTTCTGTAGCGCGGATGATGGGTCGGCCGTTTTTCTATAAACATGCCGCTCCTTTGGATCGGAAGATTGGAGCATTCCCTTCCTTCCAGTCTTTTCCTTACACGCCGCCCTCGAAATGTAAAGTTAATTCTCTAAACTTGCTTGGGATGTCCTCAAAATACCTTCCCATTTTCTAAATGGTTGTGTTATTCTATGAATCTTCCTGACAATCTTATCAGTATCTAGATTTCAGGACTCACAGTTTGCGAAAGCCATTGACCTTACCTAACTGTTTAGTTGGGTCTATAGGAGTGAGAAAAGGGCGGCATGTTTTAGAATACGTACCTTGCAACAAACTTGCGGACGCTAGGTCTGGTTTGTAAGTAGTGCATTTCATTGCAGGACCGGAGCAGGCGGATAGTGCCCTGATTAATCTAGTTCTGTTAACCGATATTGGCAAGACAAATTCATGGGCTAAACAGTCACGATCTCACATACGCAGTCCGGCTCAACAGTATTCCACAAATCTAGTATTGCTCACTGTAGATCAGAGTATCCCAAGCGATTGCACTGACGGACTCTGCGTGTTCAACTGCGTAAGCCCCGATAAATCTCCCGCCTGCAATGATTCTCTTGCTTGCGTCTGTCATAGTGTTTCGTAGCATAGCAGGGACTATTGCAAATTTAGACCCATGCACCTGTCGACTGTTTTCGCGACTGTCTCATCAACGAGTAAATCAGCTTAGATCATTTTCATCGGAGGCACTAGAATGTTTTTCATTGCTGCCCTTCATCAATCCAGACAAACCAAAAGATCTTTCACCTGGTGTATCGCAATTTTCCTGTTATTGCCCGGAACTATACTGAAAAGTCAAGCTGCCCATAACTGGACAGACCAAATCGCCGCATTTAAGCCCATGGTTGTGAATGTGGAAACCTCATCCGAGGTCGTCTTTGAAGCCGAATCAAAAGGAACCAGCTTCGCTACCGGCTTCATTATTGACGCAGAACATGGGATTATCGCTACTAACCGTCACGTTACCGGCAGCAGTCCGGCTTATGTCAAGATAAATTTCTACGATGGGAGTTTTACCGAGGCGAAAGTCTTCTACTATGATCCAACACACGACTTCGGTTTCTACCAGATAAACCCTAACGAAGTCGAGTTTACTCTGGAAGCGGTGCAACTTGGAGCGTGGCGTAATCTCGCCTTAGGTGACGAACTCCTGTTAATCGGCAATAACGATAAAGAGGAATACTCAATTAAAGAAGGAAAAGTCGCCAACCTCAATGTCAACAAAGGAAATCGGCATTCGAGCTACATCCACACGACCTTTGACCGTACAGGTGGTTCAAGCGGAAGTCCGGTGTGGAACACCGAAGGAAAAGTGATTGCAATCCACGCACGTGGAACTGACACCTCTAGCTTTGAACTCCCCATTGAGTACCTGATTGATGCGTTAACTGACATTCAGAAAGGGTCTTCGATTCATCGCGGTGAGATTGGTGTAGACTTGGAACTCATCTCAATTGGCGAGGCCATCAAGCATTTTAGACTGCCGGAATCCTCGCGCGCAGAAATTGGGCCTTCCGAAGCGGGAACCCCGAAAATCATCCAGATTGAGTCAATTATTCCTCGCACCACGGGCGAGTACTCCCTCCGCGCGTCTGATATCATTTACCGGATCAACGATAAACTCATCCGTGACGATCTCTATACGTTTGACGCTATGCTCAACGACAGCGTCGGAGCGGATGTAGTGTTGGAGGTTTTCCGTAACGGAGAACAGATGACCGTTAAGGTGCCAGTCGAAGACCTTGAACTCAAGAAAGTTCGCCGATTTGTTCGCTTCGCCGGTTCAATCTTTCACGACATTACTCCAGATTTGCGACGTATGTTGTACTTCAAGGCTGAAGGAGTTTATCTCCCACATGCAGATGCAGGAAGCAGTTTTTCACGGGTCGGCATACGCGAGCGGAGTGGCAATTCAAAGGTAGTTATCCAAGAGATTAATGGCAGAGCGATTCAGAGTCTTAATGATTTCATCGTTTCTTGCAAAGAGATTGCCGACGGTCAACACACCTACGTGGTGATTCGCGACTTCAATCGATTTGATAGTTCGCCGACGCCAAAGAGTTTAACCGTTAACCTGAAGTTTGGTCCCTTGCAAGTATTTGAATGGAAAGAGAGCGAGCTAGATTGGAAACAGTCGGAGAGTGAAAACCAAGAGGGCATGCAGACTAATTGAGAATTGGCGTCAACGTCTTTGCCTCACTAGAAACAAATTCTACTTTTTTGCGTTGAGATTCCTGAAATATTGTGATAGAATAGCCCAACGTCTTCCAAATGAAAATCTCCGTTTCTCTATCCCATCTATCGTCAGATTGCAGTAAACCGGTGACTTTCAGGCGACTTGTCGCCTAGCTACTTCAACAGAACCTTTGAAAGCGCTGAAAATCGCTTTATTCATCGGATTGACCAGCAATTGATTTAGGATCCCGACCAACCTGAGGGCGCTTTGAGGGGGGTACATTGTCTCAATTTTCCAAACACAGGAGAGTCGGGTACAGCCGGGAATCCTACTCGTGAGGTTGCGATGGGCATTTCAAGGACCACGTCTACAGGTCAATTTAACCGCATGGGGTCTGATCCGGATCGGTGAAGTTCCATGAGACCTCGTCGTTAATCCCTTGACATGTCTGTGTTAAGGTGCCCTATTAAGGGCATGCGCCTGTGATATCTACAATAGTGATTTCAGTCATTCAGTTCAATCTTCTAAACAGGCAAGATACAACTTGAAAAGCTGGTGCACATCCAGAGCAACAGATTGCATTGATTTCGTTGCTTAATCTACACTGTGCCGAGAGGAACTAAATGCACGACAAAAAAGATTGGAATCAATCTGAAAAAGATTGGAATCAATCTGAAAAGCCATCCAGTGACCACCTTGACCCACATCATAACGATTTTGTTGGAGAACCCGATGATATCGAAGAAGATGTAGGCACACCGCGTTCTTTGAAGCTTGTGAATAAGCTTCTTTACGCAACACATGAAGAAGATTATAGACGTTCGCTTCTGTATAAACTGCAAGATGAGATTCTTGAGGAGCAACGTATGATTCGTGAGTACGAGGAAACGATTCAGGAAGCACAACAAGCCATCGTCGACATGCAAGAAACAATCGACAAACTAACCGCTCCTGCAAATCGAATAGGTACACTGCTCGGATTCCCGAAAAAAGGTGTTGCACGCGTAATTGTTGGCGGTTCAGAGTACTTCGCGAACATTGACTCGCAGTTGGATCCGTACTCCTTCAAAGTCGGTTTCAGTGTGCTCCTCAACGAGGCTTATGTCATTGTGGGCGAACTGGGATACAGTGATGCCGGCCCAATAGGGAAGATCGGCGATGTCTTACCGGATGGTAGATTGCGCGTTGGACAGGAACCTGCGACCCAGGCTGTAATCTTGGAACGGTCAACAGATCTTGCTAATGCGAAACTGAAAATAGGGGACGAAGTCCGCATTGACCCGAATTTTAAGGTTGCACTCGAACGGCTAGAAACTCAGGAAGTGAAAGACTACTATTTAGAGGAAGTTCCCGAGATACCTTGGGAAAAGGTCGGTGGGTTAAGTGACACTATAAAGCTCATTAAAGATACCATTGAACTCCCGATTCTACATCCGGAGTTATTTGAGAGTTTTCAATATAGCGCTCCCAAGG
This sequence comes from Candidatus Poribacteria bacterium, assembly GCA_965197465.1. GTDB lineage: Bacteria > Poribacteria > WGA-4E > WGA-4E > JAJDTR01 > JAJDTR01. The sequence goes on from OZ240209.1 coordinate 1,305,901, forward strand.
GATTCCTGTTGCATGGTCCACCCGGATGTGGAAAGACATTGATTGGTAAAGCCACCGCGCATAACCTGACGCAAAGGTTAAAAGCGGAAACTGGAAGCGATGTCGAGGGCTGTTTCCTGCATATTAAAGGTCCCGAAATCTTGAATATGTGGTTGGGGGAATCGGAGCGGAAAGTTCGTGAAATCTTCCAGATTGCACGAGAAAAGCGCAAAGATGGCTATTTGTCATTCGTGTTTATTGATGAAGCTGAGTCGATTCTAGGTATTCGCAGCTCTTATAGATCTCACAATATAGCAAACACCGTTGTTCCGATGTTTTGTGCAGAGATGGATGGTATTGAGTCACTTCAAGACGTCGTCATCATTCTCGCAACAAACCGCCCTGACCTCATTGACCCAGCCATTCTGCGCCCCGGCCGCATCGATCGAAAAATCAAGGTGACACGTCCCGATAGGGAGGCCGCAAAGGACATTTACCGCATCTATTTGACGCCGGAACTTCCCATCAATCCCGAAGTCGTTAAAGCCCATGGAGGCGATCTGGAAGCAGCCGTCAATAGTCTGATAGATCAGGTCTGCGATGAAATGTTTCAGCCAACGGAGGAGAACAAGTTCCTAGAGGTTGGGTTGCGAAACGGCCGACGTGACGTTCTCTATCGCGGCAATCTGTGCAGTGGAGCTATCATTGAGTCCATTGTACAGCGCGCAAAGGAATCTGCAATTAAACGTGCAATCAATAATCTAGAGCAGGAGACAGGTATTGACACGGCGGATTTAATGGGTGCGCTTCTCGCAGAATACCGTGAGAGTGATATTTTCCCTTCAACAGATAGTGTTGAGGACTGGTTAAAGTTGCTTGACTATGACGCGGAGAACGTCGTCAAGGTTTCTCCAATCCGACCAGAGAAATCGCCTCACAGAAAAATCGCCGGGCGTGTGATTTAGGTTTCATGCGCGCCGCTTAGCACACTTGAGCACTCGTATTTGAACCTACCGGCCTCCACCATGTATTACATGAAGCTAGGGGTTTATATCTCTCGCCATTATACATTAGAACGGTTGTGCAGCAATACGTTGACAAATCACTCCCCAGGCCGATCGCATGAATCAACCCGACAGATTATCAGACGCGGAAGCCCAATCGCCGGTGGGAATTTGCCCGATGCGGTAAATGCGTGAGACAGAACAGCAAAGCACAATCTAATGCAGTGCGAAGAAATATGCAAAGACTGTTTGGAATCGAAACGGAATACGGTATTACAATTGAAGACAAGAAAAATGTTGACCCGGTTCAACAATCAATCGAACTCATAAAGAGCTATCGGCAAGGCGATTTCCGCCCGATGTGGGATTATGACGGGGAGGATCCGTTTCGTGACGAGCGTGGCTTCCGCGCTAACGCGCTACAAGAACACCCGGATGAACAACAGTATCAAGAACAGGATTCTCGGCGCAATCTTCCCTTCAACGAAATCAAGAGCGATATAATTCTTGTTAACGGCGCACGTCTATATAACGACCATGCGCACCCGGAATATTCCACCCCCGAATGCCAAAGTTTGTTTGAACTAGTCGCGCACGATAAAGCAGGGGAGCGAATCTTGTGCCAATGTGCCGCGCGTCGTAGCAAAAAACTAAGACAACAAGTTTTGCTCTATAAAAACAATACCGATTTTCATGGGCACAGTTACGGTTGCCACGACAACTACCTGATGAAGCGGGATATTGAGTTTGATTACTTGAAAGAAAGCATTATGCCGTTTTTTGTGACGCGACAGATTTTTGCCGGGGCAGGCAAGGTTGGAATCGAAACCGAGTCGGGAATCAGTTCCGCCGGATTCTTCCAATTGGCACAACGATCGGATTTCTTCCATGTTGAGATTAGTGTAGACACGATGCACAACCGTCCAATTGTGAATACACGCGACGAACCGCACGCGGATGCTACGAAGTACCGCCGACTTCACGGCATTGTGGGTGATGCCAACATGTCCGAATACTCAACTGCACTCAAGCTCGGTACAACAGCGCTGGTGATTAGCCTAATTGAACAACGTCGAATCCCCGATAGCTTTGCCATTGACAATCCGATTCAGACAATTAAGGAGATTTCGCGCGATCAGACCTACAAATGGAAATTAAGGTTAAGCAACGGTAGTACAATTTCTGCAATTGACCTACAACGCAAATATCTGGATTTAGCCCGACAACATTATGCAGGCCAGGATTCCGAAACTGACTGGGTAATAACTGAATGGGAGTCAGTTCTTAATCAGCTCGCAAGAGATCCGATGAGTTTGACAGACAGCTTGGACTGGGTTGCAAAGAAATGGCTGCTAGAAACATTCATTGATGAGGAGGGAGTTAGTTGGGACGATCCGTGGCTACAGAGCCTGGATTTGGAATATCACAATATCAATCAGGACGAAGGGTTATATTACGGACTCGAAGCACAGGAGTTGATGCGCCGCGTTGTCACAGACCGACAGATTGAACACGCCATTCACCATCCCCCGTCAGATACACGGGCGTATTTTCGGGGAAAGTGCCTTGATAAATTTAGTGCTGATGTGAGATCTGTCCAGTGGGACAATATCACGTTCAATGTGAGGGGAAGACCAGTGTCTGTCTGCATGAAGCAACTTGCCGACCCAAGTCTAGCAGCAGAATACAACCGTGTTCTGAATGATTCACCAACTGTTGAGTCCCTAGTGAACAATTTGGGAATTCAGAATTAACGAGCCTGTAGCCTTCGTATGGCGCGAATGGCGGGGTAATGCGCCAAAAGTGAGAACTAGAATCCTCGTGACTTGATTCTAGTTGCCCGATGATTTTCCTCAACACTGTGGAACTAAAAACGCAGATTTGTTTTCATTACAGGAGGTCATTATTATGACGGCAGATGCACTTCTGCATTTGAGAGATCGACAACAGCGACCAGCGAAGCCTTTTGGGCCGGGCGACGGTGGCGATGATGAAGGACCAAAACGGCCAGACACAGGCAGTCCAGACAACAGAAAACTACTGAACCGAATGCGACGTGTTAAAAAAAATCAGTCGAGGAACTATCGCCAGAGAACAGGGGAATAGTTAATGAGCCACAAAGGTGACTTCCTCGGACTCTTAAAATCCCGGAACTGCCATAACCAACTCGGTGCTGACGATTTGAACCCACAGAGTCTACCCGTTTCGACAGCCGGAGATGTTGCGGCTCATCGTTTGGAGATAGCGGAGGGGACTACTGTAATTGCGGTGCGCTACCGGGACGGAATTCTGATTGCAGGGGATCGACGGGCAACGGCGGGAACGTCTGTCATGTACGACCGGGCTGAGAAGGTGTTGCCGATAGATGAATACTCTGTCTTGGCAATCTCGGGATCGCCTGCTATCGCTTATGAGATGGCGAGGATTCTTGAACATTCATTTCAGTATTTCCGCAGAAGTCAACTTCAAGAGTTGAGCGTAGAGGGAAAATTGAGGATGCTCTCACGCCTAATTCGGGATAACTTGCCAATGGCGTTACAGGGGATTGGCGGGGTGATTCCCATCTTCGCGCTTTATGACGCAAATCATCAAGACGGTGAGAATGGCGGGAAAATCTACTTCTATGACGCGCTCGGCGCACACTTCGAGAACGCTGCTTTTGCTGTGTCCGGTTCTGGATCTGTCTGGATTCGAGGGGTTTTGCATTACTTGGATCGCTGGGAAGGTGGCCCACTCGCTGACATGGACAAACAGCAGGCGACCCGCACGGTGTTGAGGCTACTTGACACAGCGTCTGAGTACGATGTCGCAACTAGTGGCTACAACCCTAAATCTCAGATTTTCCCTACGGTCAAAACAATCACGCAGGAGGGAATTCACGATTTGCCCGAGCAGCAGCTGGGCGAAATCTATACCGAATTTGTCGACGTAGATTATGCTAGATGAACCGTATCGCTGGATTGAGGCGATAAACGATCGCAGAGATTACATTGAGGACCAGCTTCGGCCAGGTAGCCCTGTCGTTGGGTTGAACTACGATGATGGGATGTTGCTGCTTACCATTGGCGGCGGTCAACGCAAAATTTTTGAGGTACACAATCGAACGGCGTTGTCCGCGATTGGGCACCCGGCCTATATAGAGCAGTTGCGAATGTTAGCGACAGATACTGCCTCGGTGCAGGGATTTCAAAACTCGGTGGATGATGTAACCCTGCATCGACTAGCGAACTTTGACCTTGGTCCTGCAATTAAACAGGCGTTCGAGTCTATCTTTGGATCTGCTCCTATCATCAAAATGCTATTGGCTGAGTTAGGAACGCTTGATAGGGAGAACCAGTTCATTTCCATAAGCTATGATGGCACCGTTGCGGCGGATCGCTACGCCCAGTTGATTGGCGGCACCGATGCCATTGAGAATGTGATGCACCAATATCTGGCGAGTTCCGAGTCGAGCGATGGAACACTCGTTTCTACCGCGCGATTGGCTTTGGAAACGTGGGCAGTAGGACGAGGCCTAAGCCTACAGGAAGAGGATGGTTCCGATTCGAATGAAGACGTGGAATTACACGTAGATCATAAGCAGATGCATGATGTTCTGAAGCAGGAGTTGAAAGAGGGCCAGATAGAAGCGGCAGTTTTGGACACCACACGCCGAAGTAACAGCAAATTCCGTTTACTTCAGCCGGAGGAAATTGAAAGGCTAGCCGCCGATTGGTTGTAATGTAATCCTTTATGACTAACTCCGAAACACTTGAGGAAGATTTTGAGCAAGCGCGTTTTTGGAATCGAAACAGAATTCGGATGTATGATTGAAGCGAATCAACTGAGCATTTCGTCCGAAGGAGTCGCAGCACTGGTCAGAGACCACGTCTTCCACGAGCTACAGCTCGGTATTTCTGACATACATTATCGCGACTACGGTGAACCGCCGGGTAATGGTGGCTTCCTTTTCAATGGGGGGCGACTTTATATCGACATGGGACACCTTGAGTATGCAACTCCTGAGTGCGTGGATCTCTTTTCTATGGTTGCTTACGACAAAGCAATTGAGCGTTTGATAACGCAAATCACGGATGAGCTAGGGCTAACTGAGACAGTCTCATTTTTCAAGAACAACATCGATCATTTCACAGGTGCAACTTTCGGTTGTCACGAAAACTATCAACTCCGGCGCGACATTCCGTTCTACAAGGTCGTTATCCCGACACTGATGCCGTTTTTCGTCACCAGACAGATTTATGCCGGGGCAGGCCGAGTTGGGGGATATGAGGAGATTTTAGATTTCGAGGATGTTCAACCTGGTTCTGATGCCTTTCACGGCTTTCAGATATCTCAACGCGCAGATCACATCGTTACTGAAATTTATGAATGGATACAGTTTAGTAGGGCGATCATTAACACACGTGATGAGCCACTATCGGACTACACAAAATATCGCCGTCTCCATCTGCTCGTTGGGGATACCAATATGTCCGAATACGCCAACGCACTGAAAGTTGGCACGACATCGCTAGTGCTCGACCTCATTGAAAGGGGACATTTCCCTGGCAATGTTGCCTTAGCTGACTCAGTGCAAGCCTTGAAAGATATTTCACGCGATCAAAGCCTTCAATGGATTGTCGAGCTCGAGTCCGGCGAAACAATTTCAGCCATCGATCTCCAGCGCGAATATCTGAAACTAGCGCAAAAAATCTTAACTGGTCAAGATGATGATACGGATTGGGTGTTGGCAAACTGGGAATCTGTGTTAGACGATCTTGAACAGGATTGGCGAAGTGTCCGTGATCGCGTTGATTGGGCAGCTAAGAAATGGCTGCTTGAGACTTTTATGGAGGATGAAGGGCTAAGTTGGGATGATCCATGGCTCGAAAGCCTTGACCTCGAATATCACCATATTCACCCAGCCCGAAGTCTATATTACGAATTAGAAAACCGAGGGCAAATGAAACAGCTTGTAACGCCAGAGAAGATTGACGCCGCGATTCACAATGCCCCGGAAGCCACGCGGGCGAAGGCGCGCGCCGCTGTTATGCGCTACCTTTTTCAAAAGAATATGCCGTGCATAGTTGATTGGCATCAAATCTATTTTACGCACGAAGAGCCATTTGAAATGGAGGATCCATTTGAAACCTACGAAGAGGAAGTCGAGGGTTTGCTGAAACGCCTGAGTCGTCAGCCAAGAACGATTCCGCAGAGAGAGAAACAGGAAAGATCACAACGACGAAAGCCTCGAAGAGCAGGATCACAACGAATGAGGGCTGAATAGAGATTCGAGGGTCATCTGAAGAATGGCGTGATGCCCCCGCTTTATTCTGAGGGATTTTCTTGTTTTGGGCAACTGTAAGCGACTCCTGTAGGGTGCGATAGACGATCGTCAAATGACCAAACAGGTTCTAAGCTCGACTTTGTACATTTAAGCGGGATAACAGACGGTGTCAATCAAGCGTTGAGGAAATGTAGGGAAGAATTTAACCATCTAGTTTTTGGGTTGACCATTGAAAAAGTCTCCAGCGGCTCCTGATACTATGCAACCTGTCCGGATTGCTTCCCCTGTGGTAGGCGCTGTTTCTAACTGCGCCTCGCGGGGAGTTGTGTCATCGGTGCGGTTAGAGAGATCTCTATCGCGTGGGATCTACTATCGCACTCCCTATTCGGTCGTTTGATCCTATTCGGTCACTTGATCGCACCTACCGCTAGTACCTATTTAGGTTTGTGACATCGGCGGAGGTGAAGAGATTTCTATCGCAGTCACTTTGGGATTTACTATGGGAGCTCTATCGCATTCGCTATTCGCTCAGTTGATCGTTCGTTTGATCCTCGTCTACGGGTATGGTGCTTCACGGCTTTCCGTTCAACCCAACGTTGTACGTTCGTACAAAGTCGAGCTAAGTACCATTGCTAGCAGGCAGCTAATTCCGTCCGAACACGTAATAAACGACCCCACAGCTTTCTAAAGTGCGTAGGTTCTAACGTTTGTTAGAAACAACGATTCTTGATTTCAAATCTAGCCGAGGATAAAACAGAGCGATGCCCGGGGCATCGCTTTTTTTCTTGTTGGGTTTTAAGCCACTGAGTGATGCAACAGCGCCTACCGAGTTGATGAAGGACCAAACAACATGCTAATACTCTGCGCTAACGTCGGTAGCACCTCATTCAAATACCAGATTATTGACGTTGAGACATCCCACTCCCTTGTCAAAGGGATGGTGGAACGAATCGGTAATTCACCATCGTTTTTCATCCATTCCGTTCTGGGAAAACCCGAAATTCAGGGCGAGATTGATGCGGAAAGTCATAATGCCGCTATTGCGCATGCGATTAATCTGATTACTGACCGTGAGACAGGGGTAGTAGAAGATTTCAAAGAGTTGGCGGGAGTCGGTTTCAAAACCATTGTCGCCAAGGATATATGGCGTTCTGCGCTAATTACCGATGATGTCATTAAAGCGCTTGAAGCGTATATTCCCCTTGCAACGACTCACAATCCTGCGTATATCGCGTCAATTCGCGGCTTTCAAGCGCTCCTCCCGAACACCCCACTTGTTGCTGTCTTTGAAACCTGGTTCCATCAGACAATTCCCGACTACGCTTATGAGTTCGGTGTGCCCCGCGCTTGGATGAAAAAACATAATATTAGACGTTACGGGTTTCACGGAGCGTCGCATCGTTACGTCTCTGAACGGGTGCGCCAACTGCTTGACGGTGGAAACCATCGTGAGTTGCGGATTATCTCCTGTCATCTCGGCGGAAGTTCATCGTTGTGCGCTATTCGGGACGGACGGTCAATTGACACAACCCTAGGCACTTCAACACAATACGGCGTGCTCCAGTCAACGCGGAGCGGAGATCTCGATCCATTTGCTGTCCTATACGTGATGGACGAGGAGGGATGGAGCACTGACGAAATTCGGCGCCAACTCATCCAAGAGTCCGGGCTGCTCGGAATCTCCGGGGTAAGTGGCGATCTGCGTGATGTGGAAGCCGCTGCCAACACGGGAAATGGGGATGCCCGACTGGCAATGGACACTTATTTCTACGGCGTCAAGAAGTATATCGGCGCCTATATCGCTGCGCTTGGTGGAGTTGATGTCATCGCCTTCGCGGGTGGAATAGGTGAGAAAAGTGCTACCGCGCGGTCGGCTATCTGTGATGGACTCGAATGGTGTGGTATTCGACTAGATCCGGAAAAGAATGGGCATCACACTGGCGAAGGGGAGATTTCTACTAGCGAGAGTCGCGCAAAGATTCTTGTCGTTCCAACGAATGAGGAGATTATTGTTGCCAGAGAGGCGGCAAACGTAATCTCCCAACAGGCGAGTGGTAGATGATTGCTTATTCAGGAATCAACTTAAAAAAAAGATGTGAGATTACCGAATCTTGTAGGGTGCGCACTGCGCACCAGCCTCTAAAAGCCCTAGAGGGGCAACAACTGTATAGCAGGCAACAACAAAAACATGAAAAGCCTCTCGTCAAACGACCAAAAATGCCATCGCCACGTATTATTCAATCAGGCTCTAAGCTCGACTTTGTACAAACGTACAACGGTAGGGTTGAACGTAAAGCCGTGAAGTACCAAACCCGTAGGCGGGGATCGAACGAACGATCAACTGAGTGGATAGCGAAGGATCAAATGAGCGAATAGCGAATGCGATAGAGCTCCCACAGTAAATCCCAAAGTGACTGCGATAGAAATTTCGGCTCATGTAAAAAGTGAGTGCAAATGCCAAGAAATCTGCTATACTCTTGGCATGGATTTTCCGATACTCGATTTAGTTGACGATGAACTTGCCACCGATTGGTTGCTCAACCACTTCCACCCCCACGGGTTGAAATGTCCACACTGCGGTGCTGGCGTGATGGAGGCACGCCCATTTCGACAGACAGCAACAAGCCAATTAACCGTGCATCGATGTCTACAGTGTCAGGGCATTTACAACCTTTACAGTTCAACCGTATTTCAACAGAAGCAACTCAGACCGGCTCAAGCGGTGCTTCTGCTTCGCGGCGTCTGCAAAGGGGAGAGTTCGGCTCAAATTGCTCGTGAGATTGGCCTCACTCGACAGACAGTACTGTCGATACGCCGAAAGCTACAGGCTAACGCACAAGCGATTAGACCACAACCCCCCTTAACCGATGCCCAAACCGAAACAGACGAGATGTTCCAAAACGCGGGGGAAAAAAAGTGAGGTACATCTCAATCCCTCAGACCCACCCCGTCGGAGAGCCAACAAGCGAAGAGGACACGGTAACTACTCCAATGACCGCCCGCCAATTGTAGGCACAATTGGACGAGAGAGTGGTCAAGTCAGGCTGCGTGTAGTGCATCGGACGGATAGAAAAACCCTTGAAACGCATGTGCATCAGTTCACTCAAGTTTCCGCTCAGGTCTACACCGATGAGTGGCGAGGCTACCATCGGATTGGACGTTCGCATGCGAGCGTTTGCCATGGTCGGAAAGAGTGGGCCAAAGATGCTGATGGGGACGGGATTAACGAAGCCCACACCAACACCGTCGAAGGCATGTGGACAACCGTCCGCAACTTTCTGCGCCCCTTGCGTGGAGTTCATAAAAAGTATCTGGATGGTTATATAGCAATGTGTGAGTTTTCTATCAACCTCAAATGTATCACTTGTCACTTTATCTCACAACTCGTGGCTTGCACCAATCCTTAACATGAGCCAAGATTCCAACTACTAAGCGAACCACGGCGGAATTGCAATGGAGGTCTGAGTTGGGCGTGCGGTGTGGGCAACGCGTTTGGAGATAGTGGGCAATGCCCACCCTACAAAGACTTTCAAAGGTTGGTGGGCAGTCGCGCCCGGGAGATTGCTCCTACATGGACCTACACTTGTAGGAGCCCATCTAAGAAGGGAAATCGACGATTTGACGACTGAAGATCCTATAGAATCAGGTGCGATTGGCCTGCTAACTGCTGATCTTTCCCTTTCGCAATTTTGACACGGTGTGATATAATATAAAGCAAGCGTACTGAGAGAAGTGAAGAATCTACTGGATAAGGAGGTGAATCTAGGTGGCACTTAACGCAGAAAAGAAGAAAGACCTGCTTGAAACATACAGGCAGCACGACAAGGATACCGGGTCGCCAGAAGCACAGGTGGCAATAATCAGTGCTCGGATTCGGCAATTGACTGGTCATTTTCGCACGCACAGGAAAGACCATCATTCGAGATACGGACTCTTCAAGCTCGTGGGAAAACAACGTCGATTATTGCGCTACCTTTATAAGAAGGACAGTCAACGATATTATCATCTTATAAATCAACTCGGAATACGGGACACACTTGGATCGAGAGGAAATTAACCATCCATCGTAGGAGTGGTGAGGAGGAAACAAAGTGAAAGTAGAAATGCAACTTGGAGGCGAGCAACTTTCAATTGAAACAGGAAAGGTTGCCAAGCAGGCAGATGGAGCTGTCTGGGTACAATACGGTGGAACGGTCGTCTTAGTGACTGTCGTTGCCGAAACGAGAGAGAGTAATCTTGATTTCTTTCCACTAACGGTAGATTATCGAGAACGCGCTTATGCCGCAGGACGAATTCCAACAGTTTATGGACGGCGTGAACCACGCCCTGGGGTAGGAGAGCAGTTGGTCTCACGTTTAATCGATCACTGCATTCGGCCCCTGTTTCCAAAGGATTTTAAGGTAGAAATACAAGTTTTATGCAATGTTCTTTCTTCAGATCAGGTGCATCCACCTGATGTACCGGCGCTGATTGGAACCTCAGCGGCGTTATGTATTTCAGATATTCCTTTCAATGGCCCAGTTGGAGCGGTTACTGTCGGTAAGCTAGATGGATCAGTAGTCATCAATCCTGCCTACGAACAACTAGAACCGGCAGAGATGGAACTATTCGTCAGTGGTACGGCGGATGCAGTCATGTCTGTCGAAGGCGGCGGACACGAGATTCCGGAAGACGAGGTTATTGACACAATCATTATAGCGCACGAGGAAATTAAAGAAATCATCAGGTTGCAAGAAGGTTTGATTGCCCTCTGTGGGAAACCGACTCGTGAATACCAAACGAAAAAGATTGGTGAAGCATTGAACACTCGAATCCGCGGCCTTGCTACCTCAAAGATTCGGGAATCAATCGGAATGGAGGACAAGAAATCTCGTGAGGATTACTTGGAGCAAGTGCAAGTAGATGTTCTTTCGGAAGTCCTTGATGATGATGTCGAAGAGGAAAACGTTGTCGAGATGGAAAAGGATACGATCTCCATATTGGGCGACATCGAAAAAGAGCAAATGCGCCAGTCCATTCTGAATGAGGGAAAACGAGTTGATGGGCGCAGCACTACAGACATTCGGTCAATCTCAGGCGAGGTATCTGTCCTTCCGCGGACACACGGCTCTGCCCTTTTCTCACGCGGACAAACTCAAGCCCTCTGCGTGACAACGCTTGGGACGGCAGGAGATGAAGACCTTCAACGCCGACTTGATGGTGAATCAAGACATTCGTTTTTTCTCCACTACAATTTTCCCCCATTCAGCACCGGAGAAGTAAAGAGAATGATGGGCCCTGGTCGACGTGAGATCGGTCACGGATCGCTTGCCGAAACAGCAATTAGTCCGGTCATTCCTTCTAAAGACGATTTTCGTTATACGATTCGAGTTGTGTCAGAGATTTTAGAATCAAACGCCTCGTCATCAATGGCATCTGTCTGCGGTGCGACGTTGGCCCTCATGGACGCGGGTGTACCTGTCACAAAACCTGTCGCTGGAATCGGTGTTGGCTTAATCAAGGAAGGGGATCAAGAGGCTATTCTGACGGACATGCTTGGCACAGAAGATTTCCTAGGAGATATGGATTTCAAAGTTGCGGGTACTCGCGACGGTGTCACAGCGATACAGATGGATATCAAAATCAACGGAGTTACTCCCGATTTGATGAAGAGGGCCATTTATCAAGCGAGAGAAGGGCGTTTAGCCGTACTTGATAAAATGAGCGAGGTCATCGCTGAATCTCGGGATGACATCTCCGTGTATGCGCCACGTATCTACAACATTCAGATTTCTCCGAACAAGATCAAAGATCTCATTGGTCCGCGCGGCAAAGTTATTCAAACAATTCAGGAGGAGACAAATACCACAGTAAACGTTGAAGACAGTGGTATCGTCGAAATTGCTGCAACTAGCGCTGAAGCAGCGAACAAGGCGGAGGAGAGAATCCGAGAGGTCACCGCGATGCCCGAAGTCGGCAGAGAGTACAACGGAAAGGTTGTTCGAACGACGACCTTCGGTGCTTTTGTAGAGATTCTTCCCGGGCAGGATGGGTTAGTGCACATCTCACAGATGGGTGATGGATACGTCCGAAAAGTTGAAGATGTCATGCAAGTCGGCGATGAAGTGACGGTGAGTGTAATCACAATTGATGACCAAGGGAGGGTAGATCTTACCCTCGCTGGTGCAAGTGCAGAGTTATCATCGACGGATTCTTCAGCAAGCGAGGGAGATCGTGGTAATTCTCGAGATCAAGATCGAGGACGTTCTTCCTCCCGCGACTCTCGAAACAGCCGACCGGGGCGTGGTGACAATTCGCGCGATTCTCGTAACCGGAGAGCCCCACGCATTCCGAAGGGGCGTTTCTAGGTATTTGGTGCCGGAGACTGGGTTGGGGTGTTCGCATGAAAGTGCTTGGTACAGGTGAGCAAGTGGTTTTACGACACGTGAACCCATCTTCGGCAATCTATCTTCTATTCTATCTCTTTCAGTTGATGCACTTTAACGAGAGTCTTTCCCGATGCAAGCAAGGAACCGCGTATCAAGGCGAACTCGTCCATCAAAAGGCGATTTACTAGATCAGAAATGGTTAACATATCTCCTGGTGTTAATTCTGATTCTGTTGACTGGTGTTTTTGTCGTGTCACTGAGATATCAGGAAGCGCTTGTTCGGTACGCTAAGGACTTTGTACAACTGGCAAAGGATGCACTCTCTGCCAGCCTCGGTCTGAAGGCGACGCTTAGAGGGTTTGAATACCAAAGTTTCGTGAACCGATTGACATTCGCACCCGTTCCATCATCACCCAAACTATGTAGTTTCTCTCCCATCAATTCTTTCCTCCATTTGCTATCTGCACTCGAATCCGAGCCGGTTGTGATCGAATAACGCGCGCCGGAGGATTGTCATATGCGCCCTGTATTCCTTTATAAGTGTTTACTGATCTTCACGTGCCACGTATTTGGATGCGGCTACGTGTCAACCTCCTCCTACCTCGAACACATCAAGACAGTTCAGATTGCCCCAGTTCAGATTGAGGATTCCGATATTACATACGATGTCCAATCCGATAGACCTTATGATGAAATCCTTCAAGAAAAGCTGACAGAGCGTTTTACTCGAAAGTGGCGCGATGGAAACGACGCAGTCCTTGAGGTTACAATCATCGACTACGACTTGAGAGAGGTTGACTTTGGGGCTACCAATCAAGCTGAGAAGTTACGCATGAGCCTACAGGTCGACTATAGATTCACAGATCGTGTCAATAACAAAATCATCGATCAGGATGATAGTTATTTTCAAGTTTATGACTTCTTTATCGTTGCCGGAAGAGACGAAGAACCGAAAACGGTGCAACAAGCGCGTACAGAAATCTTCAAAGAGCTTGTTGACGATCTCTTTCAACAGCTCGCCGAACAGTGGTAAGATCGAGAGGGATACTGCTTAATGAAGCTGTCGGGCGCGATTTTCCTCGCATGCTGCATGGTGATGTTCCTTTCTTGCGGTGCTGACCAAAAGGACTACACTGCCCTCGCTCGGGAGGGGCGATACCTCTATGGCGTGTGGAACACACATTCGGAGAAAGCTGCGAAAAAACTAATAAATCAGATGGCTCAGACAGGTGCCAAAGAAAAGCTACAAATCCCGTCCTTACCGATTGCAACCTCTCTAAAAGCCGCTGACCTGCTGCCCATCAATGGTGATGTTCCCGACTGGGTTAGATCGCGTAATCCGAGCGGGTATACTGCGGAGAACTTATACAAAGACACCCTGGGCGGGCATCCGGAGTTGTATCACGCTTATGGTGTTATTGAGCAAGCCCAAGTGGATTACCAGACACCTCTACTCGCCTCCTATCCCCTGATTCGTGTTGAAATTTTTGACATGGGCACCCCAGAAAACGCTTTCGGGATATACAGTTTCAATCAGTATCCGGAAGCGGAATCCGAGTGGGTTGGCAATCGAGCAGTCATTTCCGGAAAATTCGTACGATTCTGGAAAGGGAAGTATTTTGTTGAGATTGAAGGGTACGAATTTGCCACCAAGGTTGAGGAGGGGATGGTTGAGCTGGCAAAGACGGTCGCAAACCGTATCGAAGATCCGCCAACAAAACCGTACCTTTTGAAGCTACTTCCGCCAAGCAAAATCCCGTACAGTGTAAAATACTTTTTCGATGATGCTACTCTGCGGAAAATCTATAATTTCCTACCAAGAGAAGGCCTTCAGTTAGGCGCCAACGCAACGGGTATCTCCGCCTCCTACGTGCATAGCAAGAACAGAAATGAGCATTGGACCGACTCAATGATTGCCTTTCTCATTCGTTACCCCAGCGAATCAGTGGCAACCGTAGCCTACAACAGTTATCGGAATTATCTTGAAGACCAGGCTGTTTCCGTTAGCTCGCTTGAGGGTAGAGGGATTGTAATCCAGCAACAGTAAAAATCAGGTCTCGAATTGAATAAGAAATTAGGAATGGTGCGAGGTTTCGTTGCTTTGTTTTTTCACGCATCATGTTTCCTTGCACCGCCATGTCAGACAATCTAAAGCGTACCCCGCTCTTTGAAATCCACAGACAGCTCGGCGCGCGGATGATTGAATTTGGCGACTGGGAAATGCCAGTTCAATACGGTGGCATAGTTGCAGAGCATCTAGCGGTTCGGTCAAATGTTGGTATTTTTGATCTGTCGCATATGGGAGAGATTGAGATTAAAGGTTCAGGATCGCTACCTCTGATCCAAAAACTCATCACCAATGATGCCTCGAAGCTCACTGATGGGCAGGTTCTATATTCCCCTATGTGTACAGAAACCGGCGGAATTGTGGACGACCTGCTCGTTTATCGTTTCAGCGCATCCAGGTACATGCTGGTCGTTAATGCCTCAAATATTGATAAGGATTGTGATTGGATTCATGTCCATAATAGTAATGGTGCAGAAGTCTCCGATTTAAGCGATGAAACTGTCCTCGTTGCGTTGCAAGGCAAAAATGCCCCAAATATCCTAGAGGCGCTGACAGATGTTGACGTCTCAGCGGTCGAGTATTACGCCTTCATGGAAGGCGAGGTTGGCGGTATTCCCTCCGTCATCTCGCGCACCGGATACACGGGGGAAGCCGGATTTGAGTTGTATGTGGCAGCGAATCGTGGCGAGGACATGTGGAACGTCCTTCATGACGGTACAATACATGTAGGCGGAAAACCTGTAGGTCTCGCAGCGAGAGATACGCTGCGTTTAGAAATGAGGTTCTGTTTGTATGGGAACGACATTGACGAGACGACTACACCGCTAGAAGCAGGTCTGCGCTGGACCGTGGCATTTGACAAAGGGGATTTCACCGGGAAGAACGCATTAGTCCAGCAGCGTAACAGCGGGATCAAGCGACGTCTCACCGGATTCAAAATGCTAGACCGTGGAATTGCACGGTCGCATCATAAAGTCTATCATGGAGATTTGTCCATCGGTGAAGTTACCAGCGGTGGACCGTCGCCAAGCCTAGGGTGCAATATCGGGCTTGTATATCTGCCTATAGAACGGAGTAAAATAAAGACGAAAATCGACATTGAAATTCGTGGGAAACGCCATCTCGCCGAGGTGGTACCAACCCCATTTTATAATTCATCAAATTAAGAATCACTCCTTGTGAAATTTCACGCGAATATCAGGAGATTGGATGTTTCCAGCAGAATTAAAGTATATGGAGAGTCACGAATGGGCAAAATGTGAGGGAGATGTTATTACCGTTGGCGTCTCCGACTATGCCCAGCAAGAAATTCAAGATGTGGTCTACGTTGAATTTCCCGAAATCGGTCAAACACTTGAGCAAAAAAAGGAGTTTGGCGTTATCGAATCTGTCAAAGCAGCTTTTGATATCTACGCTCCTGCTAGCGGTGAGGTTATCGAAATCAACAGAGAACTCCAAGATAGCCCAGAATGTATCAATGAAGACCCTTACGGGACTGGGTGGATAATCAAGATTCAATTGAGCAATCCCAGCGATCTACACAACCTTTTATCCGTTGATGAATATCGGGCGAAACTTGAGGCTGAAGCATAAGCGTAAGATGGAAGCAGCGATAGATAAAGCAGCCCAAGCCCTCGATTTTACTGATGTATTCGTCGATCGACATATTGGTCCCCGACCAGACGACATTGAACTGATGTTGGACAAGGTTGGCTACAACTCCCTTGACGCATTCATTGAAGACATCATCCCATCTCACATCCGCCTCAACCAACCACTAGGCATCAGCGCTGGGCACACCGAGCACGAAGCCTTGCGGATGTTAATGGGCATTGCCTCGCAAAATGAGGTATATCGCTCATTCATCGGGATGGGCTACTATAATTGTATCACTCCACCCGTAATCCAACGGAGCGTTCTTGAAAATCCTGGCTGGTACACTGCCTACACACCATATCAGGCGGAGATTTCTCAAGGGCGCCTGGAAGCTCTGTTAAATTTCCAAACAATGATTATCGATCTTAGCGGGTTACCAATCGCTAATGCATCGCTACTTGACGAGGCTACCGCAGCGGCCGAAGCCATGGGTATGTGCCTTGCGATAACAAATCATCCGATCGCTCCGACGTTTTTCATATCGGAAACATGCCATCCTCAGACGATCGCTGTCCTCAGCACGCGTGCGGAATCGAAGGGAGTTGAGTTGGTGCATGGAAATCATCTCAAAGCGCAATTTGATCGACCCATTCTGGGGGCAATTGTGCAATATCCTGCTAGTGATGGTGCGATTCACGATTATCGCGGTTTCGCCGAACAGGTTCACGAAGCTGGCGGATTACTGGTTGTTGCAACCGATCTCCTCGCTCTAACTCTTGCTGTTCCGCCCGGCGAGTTTGGCGCTGACATTGCGGTCGGATCTGCACAGAGATTTGGGGTCCCTGTCGGCTACGGCGGGCCACATGCAGCATTCTTGGCGACAAGGGAAGAGTTTCAACGCAAGACTCCCGGGCGAATCGCTGGACTTTCACAGGACGGCGAGGGCAGACCGGCAATTCGGCTTGCACTTCAGACTCGAGAGCAACATATTCGCAGAGAGAAAGCGACGAGTAACATCTGCACGTCACAGGTGTTATTAGCCGTGATGGCAGGCATGTACGCCGTTTATCACGGTGCAGCAGGGCTGCGCCGGATCGCGAAACGTGTTCATCAACTGACAGGAGCCCTGCGACGAGGGCTGGAATCATTGGGATACGCAATTGATGAGGGCACGTTCTTTGATACAATTGGTGTCAAGCTTGGTTCGGTCAATCTAAATCAGCTGTTAGAAGCAACTCACTCCGTGAAGATAAACTTCAGAGTTTTTGACCGCACCCGCGTCGGGATTTCGCTAGACGAAGCAACTTCTGTTAAAGATGTTCAAGACTTGCTTGACATTTTCGCGCACGGAAGAGAGCAAGCGTTTGAACTTGAGGGTTTAGTCTTGCAAGGAGATACTTTATCAGCGGGAATTCCGGAGGTATTGCAGCGAAATTCTCCGTATCTTGCACACCCCGTCTTTAACACCTACCACTCAGAGACGGAGATGTTGAGGTATATCCACAAACTTCAGGAAAAAGACATATCCCTAACTTGTTCGATGATACCACTGGGCTCCTGCACGATGAAATTGAACGCGACTGCCGAAATGATCCCAGTGACTTGGAACGAGTTTTCACAGATGCATCCATTTGCACCTCGCGAGCAGACGATGGGATACCGAGCGCTCTTTTCGCAACTTGAATCCTGGCTCTCCGAAATCACCGGATTTGCCGGCATCTCATTACAGCCTAACGCTGGATCCCAAGGCGAATATGCCGGGCTTTTGGTAATCCGCAAATACCATCAGAGCCGGGGTGAAGGATATCGAAATATCTGCTTAATCCCCAAATCTGCGCATGGAACGAATCCCGCCAGTGCGGTGATGGCGGGCATGAAAGTAGTCGTGATTGATTGCGACGATGCGGGCAATATTGACCTCCTAGACCTGAAAAAGAAGAGCGAGGAACACCGTCATAATCTCGCGGCTGTCATGATTACCTATCCTTCCACTCACGGTGTTTTTGAGGAAGGAATCCAGCAAGTCTGCGAGGTTGTGCATCAACACGGCGGACAGGTGTATATGGATGGTGCCAATATGAACGCCATGGTGGGCTTATGTCGTCCAGGAGATTTTGGGCCTGATGTCTGCCATTTGAACCTGCACAAGACGTTCTGTATCCCACACGGCGGCGGTGGCCCCGGAATGGGACCTATCGGAGTAGGGAGACATCTCACTCGTTTTCTCCCGACACATCCGCTCGTATCTGTGGGCGGAGAGGATGGGGTAGGCGCTATTTCCGCCGCGCCGTGGGGTAGTTCGAGCATTCTCCCAATTTCGTGGGCGTATATCGCCATGATGGGCGCTGAAGGCTTGAAGCAAGCGAGTGAAATCGCGATGGTAAACGCCAACTATATTGCAAGGCGTTTGGAGCCATACTACTCAGTGCTCTACAAAGGGCGTCACGATCTTGTTGCACACGAATGCATTATCGATCTTCGTGGCATAAAGAAAACGACTGGCATCGGGGTCGTTGACATTGCGAAACGCCTAATGGATTATGGATTTCATGCTCCAACAGTGTCATGGCCCGTTAATGAGACGATGATGATTGAACCTACGGAGAGCGAATCAAAAAAAGAATTGGATCGGTTCTGTGAAGCGCTGATCTCAATCCGCCAAGAGATTGCCGAGATTGAAAACGGGGTGGCGGATCGCACGGACAATGTTCTCAAGAATGCACCCCATACCGCCGTCCACGTCACGCAATCGGACTGGACACATGGCTACACGCGGGAAAAAGCCGCTTTCCCCGCACCTTGGACGCGCGAAAGCAAGTATTGGCCACCGGTTTCTCGGATTGATGAAGTGCAAGGAGACCGAACACTAATCTGCGCCTGTCCTTCGACTGACTCATACGGTAGATGAATTGGCGAATTCATCATTAGTGATTTACCACCGACGTAATCGCCAAGCCAAATGAAAGCAATTATCATAGGGGCGGGGGAAGTTGGATTCCACACCGCGCGGGTGCTGACAGCCGAAAGGGACAACGATGTTGTGCTTATCGATCAGTCGGCAACGGTCTGTCAACGCGCCCAAGAACAGTTGGATTTAATTGCCCTGCAGGGATCGGGCACCTCTCCAACCCTTTTGAAGAGGGCGGGAATTGAAGATGCAGGACTGTTAATTGCCGTGACCAACAGCGATGAGATAAATATCCTCGCATGCGCGATTGCGGCGCAATTCCGCGTCCGAACAAAAGTCGCGCGAGTGTCCTCTCCGGAATACTTTGAGAGGGAAGGCGATCTCCGTCCGGAAGATTTGAAGATAGATCTTCTTATTAATCCTGAACAGCTCTGCGCACAAGAGTTTTACCGTCTCCTCAATACGCCTGAAACGCGTGAAATCGTCGAATTTGAGGATGGCAAAGTCCGGTTAGTTGCATTCCGCGTAAAATCGCCGAACCCGTTTCAGGGAAAACCGATGATTCAACTAGGGAACGAAGGGTTGGTATCCCATCTGAGATTCACCGGGATTAAGCGCAAGGATGGCACAACGGTTGTTCCCAAAGGCAATGACGTTATTTACGAAGGTGACGAGGTATTTGCAATAGGCAGCCAAGAAGCCGTTGCAGATTTGCTAGAGCGTTCAGGCGTTTCCCTTGATGAGAAACTGAATCGAGTGATTATCGCTGGGGCGGGACGCATTGGGATATATCTTGCCCAAACCCTTGAACGAGACGGTACGAGTGTCAAACTGATTGAGGACGATAGAGAAAAAGCAGAGATTGCATCAAGGGCTCTGAAACGCACGACGGTTCTTCATGGTGATTACCTTCAACCCGGGTTTCTTGAAGAAGCCGGTGTCGAGGGTGTAGACGGGTTCGTTTCCGTTACTGGCGATGATGAGAATGACATTATGGCATGTGTGACTGCAAAGCAGAATGGCGCTGTACGTGTTCTTGCACTGGTTCAGCAACCGCGTTATCTACCCATCCTTGCAGCCATCCCTACGCTTGACTCTGCCGTGAGCCGTCATCTGACCGCGGTCGGAAGTATCCTAAGCCTTGTCCGTAGAGGACACATTGTTTCAGTGGCATCACTTCGAGAAATTGACGCGGAAGTCATTGATATCGTAGCGGAAGCCAATTCTAAAATCGTTCGCAAAGATTTGATTTCGCTGGGACGGAGGTTTCCTCGTGATGCTCTTGTCGGTGCCATTGTGCGGCGCGAAAAAGTGCTTGTACCGACAGGGAAAAGCGTTATTCAGGTCGGTGACCGCGTCATAATCTTCAGCATGCCGCACGCAATCCCCGATATTGAGAATCTATTTACCGCGCGGTAGCTCGTTAAAGGTGGATTTAAAGATGCTAGGGAACCGAATTGGTTCGGTTGCGGCACGCGGCAGAATAGAGCACCTATAGGTATCGGTTTTTAACACAGGCACACAACATCCGTTGGTTGTGCATTCTTAACGGTGATCCGTGGCCCAATGGTTCACCAGTTTCCTACTCTCTAGCCAATCTTGAATTTTAGATTAGTTCTCTATACACTTGGCAACCTGTTAATTTTCCTCTCCGGGTCGATGCTCCTTCCTCTCGTTGTGACCTTGATTTATAGAGAGGCTGAAGGCGACACCGACCTTTGGGCGTTCCTCTTTTCTTTTGCGATTACATGTCTGATAGGCGTAGTCCTGCGCTTTACTATCAGGTCGAAGCAAGAACTGCGCAATAAGGAGGGAGCCGCAGTTGTCGCGTTCGGTTGGACCGCATGCGCGCTATTCGGGGCCCTCCCCTATCTCTTCCATGGCGTTTTTGGCGACATCGACGGGAATATCCTGGTTGAGTTTTCGTTCTGTTTTTTTGAATCCATGTCCGGGTTTACGACTACCGGAGCGACAGTCCTCACGCAGATTGAAGGAGTTCCCGAAGGGATACTCTTCTGGCGCAGTTTTTCTCACTGGCTTGGAGGAATGGGGATTGTTGTTCTAGCTGTCGCCATCCTGCCAATGCTCGGTGTCGGAGGGATGCAGTTGTTCCGCGCGGAAGCGCCGGGGCCTCAGAAGGAGCGCTTGACACCGCGTATCGCCCAAACGGCAAAACTACTTTGGGGCGTCTACGTGCTCCTCTCGGTGGTCGAGGTGTTATTGTTGTGGTTAGGGGGAATGACGTTATTCGACGCGCTTTGCCATACGTTTGGCACGATGGCGACTGGGGGGTTTTCTACCAAAAATCTGAGCATTGGTCAGTATGACAGTGTCTATTTTGATGTGGTGATTACCTTCTTTATGTTCCTAGCCGGGACCAATTTTGCTCTGCATTACCGCGCACTGCGCGGAAACTTTAACAGTTATCTCAGAGATGCCGAATTTCGCTTTTACGGATTAATCTTCCTTCTGTGTACAGGGCTCATCGTTTGGAACACGATGAGCATGAAAGTGGGAGAAACTGTCGTCTATGATTCGTTTGGAGTCGCGCTGCGCTATGCTTCCTTTCAGGTCGGCGCCATCATCACAGGGACCGGCTATGGAACTTATGACTTCGAATCATGGCCCGCACTTTCGCAATTTCTATTGGTGGTTCTCATGTTCTTTGGCGGGTGCGCCGGATCTACGACCGGCGGGTTGAAGCAGATACGATTTCTGCTCTTGATTAAACAAGGATATGTGGAAATAAAAAGGTTGATACTTCCCCACGCGATACTTCCCGTCAAAGTCGGCGATCGGGTTGTTCCACAGGAGATCATGACCAATGTGCTCGGATTCTTTTTTCTCTTTATCGGCATCTTCGCCATTGTGACCTGCTTAATGGCGGCGCTTGGATTGGATCTCGTCAGTGCGGCAGCATCCACTATTGCTACTATGGCCAACATCGGTCCCGGTTTAGGCAGCGTGGGACCTGCTGACAACTATGCCCATATCCCGACCGTCGGTAAATTCATCCTCAGTTTTTGTATGTTGTTAGGGCGGTTGGAGTTATATACGGTGCTTGTCCTATTTTCCCCCGAAATATGGCGAAAATAAACCATCATGTGCATCGCGTAGAGAGGCGCATCAAAAAATGGACGCGAATGGACTTCGCCGGGAATACAATACGGTCGGATTGAGCGAAGATGATTTGGCTGAAAGCCCTTTTGAACAATTTGAGCAGTGGTTTCAACAGGCAGTTGATGCGAAAATCGATCTGCCGGATGCGATGACGCTTGCAACCGCGACGAGAGATGGGCTGCCCTCGGCAAGAATAGTTCTGCTCCGAGGATTTGATGAACGCGGTTTGGTTTTTTATACCGACTACCAGAGTCAGAAAGGACAGGAACTAGCGGAAAACCCAAATGCTGCTTTAGTTATCTATTGGCGAGAATTAGACCGACAAATCCGAATTACGGGAACCGTCAGTACGGTTTCCCGTGAAGCATCAGAAGAATACTTTCGAAGCCGTCCTATCGGCAGTCAGTTGGCAGCTTTGGCGTCAAAGCAAGGCGAAGTCATTTCCAACCGACAGGAATTAGAGTGCAGGTACAAGCAATTGATGGAAACCTATCGGCAGAGAGAGATTCCACTGCCACCGTGTTGGGGTGGGTTTCGCCTAATGCCCGGCTGGTTCGAGTTCTGGCAGGGACGACCCAACCGTCTGCACGATCGACTCCGCTATACGCATCGTCCCGGTGAAAGCTGGAAAATCGAACGGCTTTCACCATGAAACGTCTTACTGCAGACACCTGCTCAGACAGGATTCAAAATTGAAAAAAGGCTTGACACCGTTCCTAAAATATGTGACAATATAATCGCTTTTACGCTAATTGGCAGGTAGCAGGCAGGATGGATTGTTACAATCCGTTTCCTTAGTTGACACGAATTGTCCCGCCAGTGAACCGCAAAATTGGATGTTGTGAATGTCCGATGGCTTTGCTCCCTAGATGGGTTTAGAATTTACCCAGTTGCGACGTTTATTCGTCCTTCGTAAATTGAACTTCGAAACATAGAAAATGGGCGGAAACTTGCCCAATTCTTTTTGGCTTGGGCATGTGAAAAAATTCACAAGTGCATCAAACCCCCAGATGTCTTGATTTGAGCGCATCAATCGACGCATACGAATGCTAATAGATTACCTGCCTATTCTGTTATTATTACTTTTTGCCATCGGTTTTGCGGCTGTCAACCTCGCCCTTACTCATCTCCTCGGTCCAAAGAAACCTACCCGATCGAAACTTTCCGTCTATGAATCCGGGGTTCAACCTGTAGGAAACGCGCGCCAGCGATTCACCATTCGGTTCGATCTCATCGCGATGCTTTTCATCATTTTCGATATTGAGGTGGTGTTCTTGTATCCGTGGGCGATTGTTTTCAAGAAATTCTCGGAGAGTAGTGGCTATTTTATATTGATTGAGATGCTGGTGTTCATCGGCATTCTCTTTTTAGGTTACATCTACGCCTGGAAGAAAGGTGGTTTGACATGGGATTAGAAAATAGATCTGACGATAATATCATCACCACCACTGTCGGCAAGATAATCAATTGGGGACGAAAAAACTCGCTCTGGCCGATGCCTTTTGGCACTGCCTGTTGCGCAATTGAAATGATGGCTACACTTGCATCAAAGTACGATCTGTCGCGCTTTGGCGCCGAAGCCATTCGATTTTCGCCGCGCCAATCTGATCTGCTAATCGTTTCCGGGCGCATTTCGCTCAAAATGATGCCGGTGCTGAAGAAAATCTACGATCAGATGCCAGAACCCAAATGGGTCATCTCTATGGGCGCTTGTGCATCTTGTGGTGGGGTGTTCGATACCTATACATTGATTCAGGGCGTCGATCAGTTTCTGCCCGTTGATATGTATATCCCTGGCTGTCCCCCGCGACCCGAAGATCTCATTGATGCCGTGATGCAGATTCAGCGCCAAATTGATGCGGGTGAATTGCCCAAGGGGGTGCTTTCTGACGCAAACCGCCCTTCCGCTGTAGGATAAATCATCATGAGCGAAGAAGAAAAAGACACGACGAATTCAGATGAATCGCCAGTCGTTTTTGAAAGGGTGAAGGAGGAGTTTCAAGATAGCATCCTTGACTTCCCGAAGGAGTTTGGCGAGTTAACACTGGTCGTAAACAAGGATTCTGTTTACGAAATCTTGGAATTTCTGAAAACTGATGTGGACCTCTCCTACGATTTTCTCGTTGATGTCACGGCGGTTGATTACTCTCAGATGGAGGATGTGCTGACAAAGTACGATTACGCACGGTTCATGGTAGTCTATCACCTTTATTCCTATAAAACGGGTGATCGCCTACGCCTTAAGGCGCCAGTGCACGAAAAGGAATTGTCTGTTCGTTCGGTGACATCGCTCTGGAAGGGCGCGGCTTGGCTTGAGCGAGAGGCGTATGACATGTTCGGAATAACCTTTGAGAACCACCCGGATTTGCGACGAATTTTAATGCCAGATGATTTTGAAGGACATCCGCTCTGCAAAGATTATCCGCTTCGTGGACGTGGTGAACGCGAAACCTTTGATTTTGAACGCCAAAATGCCTAGCCACAATAGCTACAGCAGCTACAGCCGACTTTGACAAGGGGAGATAAACGGGATATGCACGCAGATATGGAACGTGTCGCAGGCGAAAAAATGATGTTGAACTTCGGTCCTCAGCATCCAGCGACACACGGTACACTGCGGCTCGTGTTAGAACTTGATGGCGAGACCGTTGTTAAAGCCACACCTCATCTCGGCTACCTCCATACCGGTTTTGAAAAACTCGGCGAGCACCTAGACTACAATCAATACATTGTTGTTACCGATCGGATGAATTATCTCTCTCCTCTATCCAACAACTTTGGTTACGTCCTTGCCGTTGAAAAGCTACTCGGCTTAGAAGTACCTAAACGTGGTCAGTACGTGCGGGTTATCATGGCGGAGTTGTCTCGTCTTGCCGATCATCTGCTCTGGCTGGGAATGGGTGCCCTTGACCTTGGCGCATTCACCGCGTTTCTCTATGGATTCAAAGAGCGTGAAAAACTGTACAGTATCTTCGAGAAGACAACAGGAGCCCGCTTAACCACGAGCTATACTCGTGTCGGCGGCGTTTTGAGAGACTTGTATGACGGGTTTGAAGAAGATGTCAACGCGTTTCTTTCAGCTTTTCCGAAAACGCTCAAGGAGGTACACACCCTACTCACGCGGAATCGGATCTGGATGGATCGGACGAAAGAGGTTGGTGTTATTTCGGGCGAAGATGCCATCAGCTACGGTTTGACGGGACCTTGTCTACGCGCCTCCGGGATTGAGCATGACCTGAGAAAAGCTGAACCTTATTCCTCTTACGAGGATTTCGATTTTGACGTACCAGTGGGCGACAATGGCGACGTGTATGACCGTTATCTGGTTCGGATGGAGGAGATGGTGCAGAGTTGTCATATCATTAGGCAAGCGATGGCCAATCTACCTGAAGGCCCCGTGAATGTTCCGGATAACAAGATTATTCTTCCTGAAAAAAAGGACGCTTACGGACACATTGAAGGGCTAATTCACCACTTCAAGATTATTATGGATGGACACGGTGTTCAGCCGCCGCGTGGTGAGATCTATTCCGCAACCGAGTCCCCCAACGGTGAACTCGGATTCTACATCGTCAGCGATGGAAGCGGCACCGCCTATCGGATTCGCATTCGTCCACCGAGCCTATTGCAATATCAGGTTGTACCTCATATGGTTGAGGGGGGTATGGTGTCCGATATTGTCGCTGTGCTGGGAAGTATGAATATCATTGCAGGGGAGTTGGATCGGTAGGATTGATAGAGTTTCCGCCGTTGTTCAGCTTAAGAATGCAGGACATTCCAGGGGAACCACGTGAATCTTGGGGGCATCATACTCTTCATCAAAGACATGCAGACTGCTATCGCGTATTATCGGGATATCCTCGGATTGCACCCTGATGAAGAACAGCCGTATTCGGCGGACAGTTTTTTCCGCTTTAACACCGGGCAGTGTAAACTCTGCCTTCACAAAGCGGGCAAGCCGAACGGGGGAAGACAAAAGATTGTCTTTCACGTCGGGAGCGTAAACGGTGTTCATCGGAACTTGAAAGCTAAAGGGTTGCAACTGAGACAATTAAAGAACGAGGATGGTCAAGCAGTTTTCGACATTAGGGACCCCGAAGGAAACCGGATTCAGTTTTGGGGGAACTACTAGCCAAGTCTCTCTGACACGTTTTTTAACGCTCGTGTTAAGAGTTTAATTGAATAATAAGTGGAAAACCCATCTTTAGTCATTTGAGTTCTATATACTTGAGGAGTTCTATCGCGTTCCCTATTCGGTCACTTGATCGCCTCTGACGTTTTCAAAGGCTGGTGCGCATTGCGCACCCTACAAGATGTGGCCTTGCCTCCCGCTCGCGTAAAGGATTGTGGGTTCGATTCTTTTGCGAATTGTCAAGCCTAGGTGATTTTAAGTGGGAAAGGGCGGGTAAAACATGACGCGGTTAAGCCTAATATTACTATGCGGTCTGTTGGGCGTTCCTTGGTCTGTGTTTGCTCAAGATGACACAATGGGGAATGTACGTGGTGTTGTCGAGGACACTTCAAAGACGCGAAATCGAATTGACGGCGTCAGAGTTATTATCGTTGACCCTGACAGCAACGAGTATGAAACGGTGACAGATAGCAATGGTGAATATGCGATAACCGGGTTGTCCCCTGGACGCTACTTGATGAGTTTCTACAAGGATGGTTACGGGGCACGTGAAGGTAAACGACTCACGATCATCGCCGGTGGCACCGTCTACATGCCGGTGAAAATTACCAAAAGCGAACCTCCTTGGTTGCTGCTGATTTGTCTAGGCGGCGCTGCGATTCTGATATGTGGTCTAGTGATTGCTGTGGGCTTCCGAATCGACAAGACTTCAAGCTAACAACGATTACACCGCCGCAGGCTCTCCGTCTAGTTAGGGACAGTAAACAATACATTCTACCTACCGAGAGAATTTTACTGTGGAGTGCGGGTGCATTAGAGTGGTCATATTAAGCTATTGTGAGTCTAGGCACTTTTGGCGTTATGCTAAGAAGGAATTAGCAGATGTCTGATGAACTGATTCATATTGAAACACCATTTCAGTTTTCAGCATCAAACAAACAGGAAATTGATGAACTCATCCAGCGGTATCCTGTGAAGGAAGCCGCTATGCTTCCTGTTCTCCATATCGCACAGAAGCAAGCGGGCTACATCACCCCGGGAGTCATGAAACATGCCGCAGAGCTCCTAGAAGTGTCCGTGATGAAGGTCAAGGATGTGGTGACTTTCTACCCGATGTTCTTCGAAGAGCCTGTGGGGAAGTATGTGATTCGTGTCTGTTATACATTGCCCTGTGCCTTACGCGATTGCAAATTGGTGCTAGATCGTATCAAAGAAAAACTCGGTTCAGATGTGGCGTCCGAGACGGATTTGGCGAAGGGGACAACCGATGACAGGAAATTCACCATTCTCAAAGCGGAGTGCTTGGCGTCTTGTGATGTTGCCCCGGTGATGATGGTCAATGATGACCTATACAAAAACCTCACACCGGAGAAAGTCGATGAAATTCTGGACGGCTTAACGTAAGGTGAGAGCTAAACCATGATTCAAGAGCGACGAATTCTCTACGAACACCTTGATGTCCCAGACATAAACACCTTTGATGTATTTCGCCAGTACGATGGATACAAATGCTTCGAGAAGGCGCTGGACGAATATCAGCCGGACGAAATTGCGGACATGGTGATGAAGTCGGGATTGAAAGGCAGAGGCGGCGCGGGGTTCTCGACCGGGTTAAAATGGAGTTTCGTGCCACGCGATATCGAGCCGCGTTATCTGTGCTGTAATGCCGATGAGAGCGAACCCGGTACTTTTAGCAACCGGTATGTCTTGGAGAAAAACCCGCATCTGCTCATTGAGGGGATTCTAATCTGCTGCTACGCGATGGGGATACATACGACGTACATTTATATTCGTGGCGAATTTACGCTCGGCAAGCAGATGCTCGATCAGGCAATCGCTGAAGCCTATGAGCACGGATATCTCGGAAAGAATATTCTCGGCAAGGGATTTGATCTGGATGTGTATTCCCACCCGGGGGCTGGAGCCTATATCTGCGGTGAAGAAACGGGGCTAATTGAATCGCTTGAAGGAAAACGGGGCCAACCCCGCAACAAACCACCATTCCCAGCGGTATCCGGCGTGTTCAACAAACCGACCGTCGTGCAGAATGTGGAGACATTGTGCAATCTTCCGTTCATTGTTGACAAGGGGGTTGAATGGTATACGAGCATGGGGCCCACCTACGGCGACACGAGATTCAATCCGCCCCAAGCCGACCCGAACACCGGTACAAAACTTTACTGCATCAGTGGAGATGTAAACGAACCGGGGGTTTATGAGCTGGACCTCGGGCTTACTTGCGAAGAATTGATTGAGGTTGCGGGTGGACTCAGGGGAGATCGGGTGAAAGCGGTCATTCCGGGTGGCAGTTCAGCGCCAATCCTGACTCATTATGAATTGGATACTCGCTTGGATTTCACCGCTCTGACCTTGGCGAAGTCGATGCTCGGCTCCGGCGGCATCATTGTAATGAATGACACCCGAAACATCGTCGATTGCCTCCTAAATATCATGAAGTTCTACGCGCACGAATCGTGCGGACAGTGTACACCGTGCCGTTGGGGAACGCCCTGGGTGCGGGATATCGTTCAACGCATCGCGGATGGCGAAGGCCGCACATCCACGATAGCCCGTCCGAAATTTGGCGTCACGGAGAGTGGTAGATGGGGAGATACAGGAGAGACGGAGGAAATCTATGAGGACCTTGACTTGCTGGAAAGTGTCGCGAACAATATCGCAAATGTGGACACGATGACTTGGAATACAATCTGTGTCTTTGGCATAGCCGTTTCATGGCCTGCCGTAAGTTACATGCGCAAGTTCCGTCCCGAGTTCGAAGCGTGCATTCGTGAGGGGGAGCTTGTTACTCTTTCGGTTGATGAAGCAACTGTTCCGCCCGAAGAAAATTATGCGTTCCAACAGCGGATTATCCCAAAGGTGCTTGAAACGTGAACTGTGACGCAATCTATTGCACGTTTCAGATTATCTGTCACATGTAGAAATTGCATAAGATGCTTGCTGCCGGGAACCCGATGCGCTAAGCCCGAGTTTAGCCGGCGAAATGCTTCAAAATGATTCGCGTCTCTCATCTCACAAAAAAATATGGGACGAGCATCGCCGTTGATGATATCAGCTTTGAGGTTCCAGCGGGGCAGATTGTTGGTTACTTGGGTCCCAACGGCGCGGGGAAAAGCACAACACTGAAAATGCTTGTCGGTTTGGTTGAACCGACCGCAGGCAACGTTTCAGTCGCAGGTTGTGATGCGGCGACTGAAATGCTCGAACTCAAGAAACGCATTGGATACGTTCCCGAAGATGCCCAGCTATTTGAAAGCCTGACCTTGGCGGAGCATCTTCAACTAATTGGTAGGCTCTACCACGTCGAAGAGGCACTTATCGGCAAGAAAATCTTGGAGTTCGCTCGTCTTTTTGACATGGCGTCGTATACACAAGAGAAAATAAGTAGCTTTTCGCAAGGAATGCGTCAGAAGCTGTTAATTATGTCCGCCTTGCTGCACAATCCGGATGTTCTGTTATTTGACGAACCCTTTACCAATCTGGACGTGACGACAGTCACGCTCATGAAAACAATGTTACAGCGGCTTGCAGAGGCTGGCAAAACGATTCTGTACTGTACGCATATCCTTGAAGTAGCGGAATCACTGTGTCCCCGGATTATGATTATCAACGACGGAAAACTAATTGCCGATGCCAGTGTTGATGAACTGCGGCGGATGACAAGTCAAACGCAGTTGGCTCAAATCTTCGCGCAACTTACTGACACAGCCAGCGGAATTGATCAGAAAACCGAGGATGCCGTTCAAATCGTGATGGGAGGCGCGGATGCTTGACAAAATCGCGCAAATTTACGGTGTAGACCCAGAGCACTTCCGGCAACTCCTCAAATTGGATAAGACTGTCACCGAGCACGCCAAAGGTGACAAACAGGGGCTTGCCAATTTCTCTTTCGGTTTGGCGTGCTGCTTCTATGTTCTTATGGGTGTTCCGGTTGCTTTCATACCGCTTTCTAGTTTGTTAGGTGCGCCCGTAGAGGGGTTCGACTACGCGCTTATTACCCTGTCGTACACGATGGTGATGATAGCATTTCTCAGCTATTCGCGCCTTGAGTTTATTTTCAACCCGACTGACTATCTCGCCTTAGCGCATACACCGATTTCATCGCGCACTTTTTTCCTTGCGAAGTTGACGCGGCTGCTTTCTTCTACTGCAGCAATGTTGGGCTGCTTGAATCTGCTACCGGCTATCGCCGGATGCTGGACAGCGGAGCGAAACCCGTTATTTCCGGTTGTATATCTGCCGATCTCCCTCATCGCCGGGTTTTTCAGCGTTGGTTTATTAACGATGATTACAGGCTATTTGACAAAACTTTATTCGAATAAATGGTTGCGGAATGTTGCCCGGTATGCAGAATTGGCTTTTCCCATCCTCTTTCCGTGTGTCTATGTCATTGGCCCTCGTTTGCTGCCGGAACTAAAGTTAGTGTCGGATAAGTTGCTTCCTTTCCTTACCGCTTTCTATCTACTTCCCAATAGTTGGTTTGCGGGGATGGTGGCTCTTGGGCTAGGACAGGTGAGCCGCCACATTCTGATATTAACTGCGCTTGCAATTACGGTGACGGTGCTGTTAGCGGCGGGACCGCTTCGCAGCGTGGCAAAGGGCTACACGAAATACTTGACTTCCCTGTTGGAATCAAGGAGAGCGCAGAAGCCCCAACTCAAACTGAGAGCGTCGCTCGTTTCACGCTTGTTTAAAAGACGGGAAACCCGTGCCGGGGCCGACTTTGTTTTCGCATACCTGCGGCGAGATAGGCGAACGCAACTCCGGGTCTTCTCCGCACTTGGCACTCCCGTTGTTTTTCTCGTCATTTTGCTTCAAGACAACCCTGTTTGGGACTGGATTGGGAAACCTTTTACCATCTGGCTTGCACTCGGCATCTCCGCTTTTTTCTTCTTTGGCTGTTCAACTATGGTCAGTTCTTTTCTGGGACAGATTCAGTATTCGGATCATTGGAAAGCCAAGTGGATGTTTCGTTGCGCCCCATTAGCAGTTCCACACGCTTTATGGCGAGGCACGCTGGCGACAACCCTCATTTATATAGTTATCCCGTATACGCTGCTGTTGTTGACATTGGCGACAATTTTTTGGCGAGAGCTTTGGGGAATTTTTTATCTATTACCGGGTTTAAGTGCCTTGCTCGTTTACGTTGGTTGCTACCCAAAACCGAGTTCCGGGCTACCGCTTTCCGAGAAATATATCCAAAGTGGATGGAATATGGAGCAAATTTGGCTCTTGATTCGATTCATATGCACTCAACTCCTTTTCGGCGCCGTCCTAGCGATCCAATTTGTGATGTATAAGCTTCATTTAGGGTTTTATATCGGGAGTTACATTGTCATAGTCACCGCTGGATTTCTAATCTTCATCCACGCTTTTAACAAGAAACAGGAGAGGGAGGCCCATGCTTGAGCTACTTTCTTTCAGTTTTCGGTTTCGTCTTAGCACGCACCACGTATCATTCTCTTCGTCCCAGATTTTGAGGAAATCATGGCACTTATCAAATTGAATGACCTTGAAGTTGAAGTTCCTGATGGAATCAATGTTGTCGAGGCAGCACGGCTGCACGGCATTGAGGTGCCGCACTATTGCTATCATCAGGGATTGAGCAGCCCGGCGAACTGCCGCATGTGCCTTGTAGAGCCTCACGTGTTTTTCCCGCCCGCCGGCAAGGTTGTTCCGGACCGCCAGTTGGCGACGGGATGCACCGCCGTAATTAGAACCGCTCCGCCCGATCGGAAACTTGATGGCAAGTTTGACTACATCGTTCAGACGGATTCCCCGCGTGTCAAAAAGGCGCGCGAGGATATCCTAGAATTCTTGTTGGTTCACCACCCCTTGGATTGCCCGGTGTGCGATCAGGCTGGCGAGTGCGACCTCCAGGATTTCTCATACCGACACGGGCATGACAAGAGCAGGTACGTTGAGGTTAAGAATGTTCCGCCCAAGAAAGATTTAGGGCCTGATGTTCTTCTTTATTCCACCCGATGTATTGTCTGCACCCGTTGCATCCGGTTTTGCGACGAAGTGGCAGGTACTGGGGAACTTGGTCTGATTCAACGCGGTTCGCACGATGAGATCGATATTCCACGCGCGCATGATGGAACGCCTCTGCAACTGTTGGACAATAAACTGGCTGGAAACGTCGTGGATATCTGCCCAGTGGGGGCACTGATTAGTAAAGATTTCCTGTTCAAGTCCCGTCCATGGTTCATGAAGAAGGTGAACAGCGTATGTCCCGGTTGCAGCGTGGGATGTAACATTACGGTTGAATTCAAGGAGGATGGCGTTTACCGCTTGAAGCCACGTTTTCACGCGGACATCAACAAGCACTGGATGTGCGATGACGGTCGGCTCGGATACGAATACGTCAATAGCGAAGACCGGCTCCAAATTCCGATGAAGCGGGAAGAGGACCGGCTTACTCCAACGTCTTGGGAAGATGTGTTGCAACTGGTCGAGGACAAACTGACAACGGCGCAAGCCGAGTCTATCGTCGTCATAGGGTCGGCACAGGGTACGAATGAGGAAAACTATCTGTTGAGAAAGCTGGCGCATGATGTGCTCAAGACAGATCGGATTGGCTTGTTTGGGCGTAAAGCAGGCGAGGAACATAAGTTCCCGCAATTCACGATTGAGGCGGACAAGAATCCTAATACACGCGGGGCACGAGATATGCTGGGCGCATCCGGAAATGGGAACGGGACCGACGCGAGCGTAATAGAGGGAGATAAACTCTGGGAGAGTTTGTCTGATGCAAAAGTGGTATACCTCGTTAACGGCGCCCCGGAACGTCCTCTCACTGAGACGGAGAGAGCAGCTTTAGAAAGCGTGGAATTCCTCATCGTGCAAGATATCTTCCCGTCCGATGTCGCACAACTCGCGGATGTCGTGCTGCCTAGCACAACTTTCACGGAGAAGGATGGCAGTTTTACCAATTCAGCGGGCTGGGTACAACGCATTCACAAAGCCACGGATCCCCCGGGTGAAGCGCGCATTGACTGGGAAATTATCCAGCAGGTGGCAAAACGGTTAGCTGGCGAATTTGAGTATCATTTCGCAGGAGAGATCGCGGTGGAGATTGCATCCACCGTACCCGGTTACTCTGAAACAACGCATCAACAGATTGGGGATGGCGGGATAAGACTTCAGGAAGTTTGAGCTACACCTTGACACGGAACGCGATTTATACTTCTTATCGGTTACACAACTTGACCACACTCAATTAAGGTAAATATGGATTTACCGATTCATGTTCTCATTATTAGTTCGCTAATCAAGATTGTCGTCGTCGTTCATGTATTGCTAATTGGCGTCATGGCGATGATTCTGGCGGAACGAAAAGTCAGCGGTTGGATGCAAGATCGCCATGGCCCAAACCGTGTCGGGCCTTGGGGCATATTGCAGCCCATTGCCGATGGCATCAAATTCCTCTTGAAAGAAGACTTGATTCCCGACCATGTGGACAAACCGATATACGTCCTTGCGCCCGCGATGCTCCTCGTTCCTGCACTCATAATTTGTGCTGTCGTTCCGTTCGGAAGTTCGATGACAATCGCTGGCTATCAGATTCCACTCCAGATTGCGGACATAAACATCGGTATTCTCTATATTTTGGCGATTACTTCGCTAGGCGTATACGGCGTCGTGCTAGGTGCATGGGCGTCGAATAATAAATATTCTCTACTGGGTGGTCTGCGGTCTTCGGCACAGATGATTAGCTATGAGCTAACATTGGGACTCGCTATCATCGGAGTGCTTATGTTGTCGGGTTCACTTAGCCTCCGAGACATCGCTATAGCTCAAGGGGCTAATCTCTGGAATTGGAACTTCCTGATCCATTTCCCCGCATTTCTCGCCTTCACGACTGCTGCATTTGCGGAAACCAATCGCCTGCCCTTTGACCTTGCCGAAGCCGAGCAGGAGCTTGTTGCTGGCTACCACACCGAATATAGTAGTATGAAGTTTGCCATGTACTTCATGGCGGAATACATGAACATGATTGTCGGTTCGGGCGTCGCCGTGACGTTATTTCTCGGCGGTTGGCACTTCTTCGGGTTAGAGAATCTCGGCGGCCCCATCTGGAGCGGTGTGATTTCAGTCGGAATCTTCTCTGTCAAGACCGCGCTCTTCCTCTTTGTATTCATCTGGGTTCGCTGGACGTTGCCCCGATTCCGATATGACCAGTTGATGAATCTCGGTTGGAAATTTCTGCTGCCCGTTGCTCTTACTTCAATCGTCGTTACGGCGACAGTGTGGATTGGCACACAGTCGAAAGTGTTGGTAGGTGTGTGCAATGTAGTAGCCGCTTTTATTGTTGTCGCCATCGTTGCAAGTGCATTGGCGATGCGCCGCGAACCGGAGCAGGTTGAACGTCAGGTGCCTAGTTTCATGAAGGGTTCCTCATCTGAAAGGTCATAGCGAAGGGTTGCAGCATTTTGCACAGATAGGAGAGAGATGAACGCTGAACCGATTTTATTCATCGTTTTCGGAGCTCTGGCCCTCATTGGCGCGGTCTCTGTAATCGGGTTCAAGAATCCGGTCTATAGTGCTATTGCCTTAATCGGCACATTCTTCGCGCAAGCAGGTCTCTTTATCCTACTCGGTGCACACTTTGTCGCCGCCGTACAGGTAATTGTTTATGCGGGCGCGATCATGGTGCTGTTCCTATTCGTAATCATGCTGCTCAACCTAGGTAACGTGGGCGCGGATCGTCCAAAGGCTGGGATAGCGAAAGGTGCGGCGATTGTCTTGGGCATTATTTTCGCGCTTGAAGGCGTGTATATCGCCGTAAATGCGTCCAAGGGCACGGCTGTCGCGCGAGTCAAACAGGAAAGCACCGTTGGCGGAGGGGCAATAACCACCGCACAGCTTGAAGAGATAAGCAAGATACAGACAACCTATCAACTCACGCGTGATGAGATTAACACCGAGTACGTTCCCAAGGTTGCCACGGCAGACAAAGCCTTGGAAAGTCTAACCGCGGTCGAGGCTCAGACGCTGATTCAAATACTTCGGGGGGAGATGGGCAAAACTGAACGAATCGGATCCGTGTTGTTTAGCAAATTCCTTCTGCCTTTTGAGGTGACTTCCCTAATCTTGCTTGCCGCTCTGATTGGGGTCATTGCACTGGTGAAACGGGAGCAGCCAAAGGAAACCTCTTAGAGCCTGTTTGAATAATCAGTAGCAAAGCCATTTTTGGTCATTTGTAGGAAGTTTCTTCATTTGTTTATTGTTGTCTGCTATATACCTGTCGCCCCGCTGGGGCTTAGGTGCACGGGGTTTTGACGTTTCTACACACCTTCCGCCCCGCTGGGGCTGTTAAAGGCTGGTGCGCAGTGCGCACCCTACAAATTTACTTTTCAAACGGGCTCTTAACCCCAGCACTGGGATTATTGAGGATTGAGATATGAGTTTGGAATGGTATCTAGCTTTAAGTGCATTGCTTTTCACCGTTGGGGTAGTTGGTGTGCTGATTAGAAGGAACGCCATCATTATCTTCATGTGTATTGAGCTGATGCTCAACGCAGCAAATCTCGCCTTCGTTGCAATCTCGCGCGAACTAGGAGATCCGTCTGGACAGGTTTTTGTCTTCTTCGTGATGACCGTCGCGGCTGCCGAGGTTGCGATTGGATTAGCAATCATTGTAAGTGTATTCAAGCACAGTGAAACGGTGAATGTTGATGAGGTTGACTCGCTCAAAGGATAAGCAATCTTGACATAAGGATTTGATATGTCCGTAAACCTCATAATTCTACTTCTAATTTCTCCGCTAATCGGATTTCTCATCAATGGTCTGTTTGGCAAGTGGTTGAGAAATGCCGAGAAGGTGAGTGGGTGGATTGCATGTTTCGCTGTCCTAATATCATTCGTTTGCTCGATTATCGTATTTACCCACGTCAATGGCGGTGCGGTGCTAAACCAGACGCTCTACGAATGGATTGCCGGGGAATCTTTTGCATTCACTATCGGATTTCATGTGGATTCGCTTACCGCCGTCATGCTGCTGATTATCACAGGTATCGGCTTTCTCATCCACGTTTATTCAATTGGTTACATGCATGGGGATGCCGGGTACACACGATACTTCGCCTATCTCAACCTCTTCGTGTTTGCAATGTTGATTCTCGTCTTGGCGGACAACTATCTGATGATGTTCGTCGGTTGGGAGGGGGTTGGGCTGTGTTCCTATCTGCTGATAGGTTTTTGGTATGAGAAAAAGTCTGCGACAGACGCCGGCAAGAAAGCCTTCATCGTCAACCGAATTGGTGATTTCGGCTTCCTACTTGGCATGTTTACCTTATTTGCCGTCTTTGGTACCTTGGATTTCATTCCTATCTTTGAACACGCCGAATCAGGTGGCTTCAACCAAGTGTTCGGGGCAAGTACGCTCGCGGTTGCAACCTTACTGCTCTTTGTCGGCGCCGTGGGAAAATCGGCGCAAATCCCGCTTTATGTCTGGCTGCCTGATGCGATGGAGGGGCCAACCCCCGTGAGTGCACTCATTCACGCTGCGACAATGGTCACAGCGGGTGTCTACATGGTAGCGCGCTCTTCAGTGCTGTTTGAGCTTGCCGGTACGGGCGATGTCGTTGCTTGGATCGGCGTCCTCACGGCAGTCTTTGCCGCCATCATAGCATTAGCTGCGAACGACATCAAGCGTGTGTTGGCGTATTCCACAGTGAGCCAACTCGGTTATATGTTCGTGGGCGTGGGCATTGGCGCCTATGCATCCGGTATTTTTCATCTCATGACACATGCTTTCTTTAAGGGATTGATGTTCCTCACGGCTGGCAGTGTGATGCACGCGATTTCAAACGAACTTGACATGCGGAAGATGGGGGGCTTGAGATTGAAACTTCCAATCACGCACGCGACATTTCTTGTCGGGGCACTCGCCATTTCAGGATTCCCACTTCTCAGTGGTTTCTGGAGCAAAGATGAAATTCTCCACAGTACTTGGGAGAAGGGACATCATGTCATTTATATTATAGGATTGGTGACGGCTTTCCTGACGGCGTTCTATATGTTTCGCCTAATCTTTGGAACGTTTTACGGCAAATCGCGTGTCGATTCGCACGTTCATCCGCATGAGTCGCCGCCCGTCATGTGGGTGCCTCTGGCAATTCTTGCAATCCCGTCGGCACTCATCGGTCTTGCCCTATTGAGTTGGAAGGGACATGGCAGTGCGTTCCATCATTTCATCGGCGGCGCCTTTTCTCA
Organism: Candidatus Poribacteria bacterium; assembly: GCA_965197465.1. GTDB lineage: Bacteria > Poribacteria > WGA-4E > WGA-4E > JAJDTR01 > JAJDTR01. Next base: position 1,343,580 of record OZ240209.1, read on the forward strand.
CCACGGTGAAAAAGCAGCCCATCACGCCGACAATGTGCTGCTCTTCATGGTAATTTCATCAATTGTGGGTATTGCCGGAATTGCTTTGGCATGGGTGAAGTATCGGGATTGGACGCCACTGGCGCAACCACAATCAGCAATTCACAAGCTGGCTGCGGAGAAGTTCTACGTGGATGAAATCTACAACGCTGTCTTCGTTCAACCCATCAAGAACATCTCTCAAATCGTCCTGTGGCGAGGTATGGATGTCTCAATTATTGACGGATTTGTAAACGGCGTCGCTTTTGCCGTACGTGCAATGGGAGGCTCGCTGCGACGGTTTCAGACAGGAGTTGTTCAATCGTATATTGTATCAATGGTTATCGGAATCATCATTTTTTTGGCGTACTACCTTTTTATTCGATAGGTTAAATAGGTTGCTCTTCGGGGGTTAAGTTTGCTACTTTCCGCAGTTATTTTTCTACCACTAATCGGAGCGATAATCATCGCGCTCGCGAGGACGGTTGTAAGCGTATCGTCAATTAAAGGAATTGCGCTCGTAATTGCATTGCTAACTTTCGTCCTCTCCTTATGGCTTTACACCGGATTCGACGAGACGACGCACTTGATGCAATTCAAGGTACTGAAGTCGTGGATTCCGGAGTTGGGCATTAGCTACCAGTTGGGTATAGACGGCATCTCGTTATGGTTGGTGCTGTTGACAACCTTCTTGACCCCAATTTGTGTCTTGGCAGCTTGGAGATCGATTGAAAAAGGCACCAGCGGGTTTATGATTTCACTGTTGATGTTGGAGACAGGAATGCTAGGCGTCTTCTGTGCCCTCGATCTTTTCCTGTTTTTCGTGTTTTGGGAGTCCATGCTCATTCCGATGTACCTGCTGATTGGAGTTTGGGGCGGCAAACGTCGGATATACGCGACGGTCAAGTTTGTCTTGTACACGATGGCAGGAAGCGCGTTGATGCTTGTTGGCATTTTGTACCTCTATTTCCAGAACGACAACAGTTTCGACCTCATGACGTTATATGACAAAGCCGGTGCTTTGCCGCATCAACGACTATTGTTCCTAGCATTCTTCATCGCATTTGCTATCAAGGTGCCCCTCTTTCCATTTCACACGTGGCTGCCTGACGCACACGTTGAGGCGCCAACCGTTGGTAGTGTTATCCTTGCGGGCGTGTTGCTCAAAATGGGAACCTACGGAATATTGCGTTTCTGCATTCCACTTTTCCCTGAAGGGACAGTAGCGTTTACCCCGCTCATCTCCAAACTTGCGGTTATCGGCATCATCTACGGCGCGTTGGTCGCGATGGTACAGCCCGACCTCAAAAAGTTGGTGGCGTATTCGAGTGTAAGCCACCTCGGATTTGTCGTACTTGGCCTGTTTGCACTAAACAGCCAAGGCATGCAAGGTGGCATCATTCAGATGGTCAACCACGGGTTGAGCACAGGAGCGCTATTCCTTCTTGTCGGTATGATTTATGATCGTCGCCACACTCGAATGATTGCGGATTTTGGAGGATTGGCGAAGTGCATGCCTATCTTCGCCACGATATTTCTCATTGTTACGCTTTCATCAATCGGATTGCCGGGACTGAACGGGTTTGTTGGCGAATTCATGATCTTGCTCGGCAGCTTTGTTTCAGGCGCTTTTTCCAAAGTGCATGCCGTTCTCGCCGCAACCGGAGTTATTCTAGCCGCTGTCTATATGCTCTGGATGTTTCAACGAGTGATGTTTGGGAAACTGGATAAACCGGAAAATCAGGCGCTAAAAGACTTGAACTTGCGGGAAGTTATTGTACTTCTTCCCATCCTTCTGTTTATTGTGTGGATCGGTGTATATCCCAAGCCGTTCCTGAGTCGGATAGAGAAATCCGTCAATCACGTCTTAAAACAGCACACCAAGGCAATGGCGGTGATTAACGACTCGCGTCATGCTGTGGCGTTAGATTCAAGATTCAAAGGGGAGCGTGAATAGGTGAAAAGATTCGGCAGCAACCGCGCCCCTCTTCTCCTTGTTTTCAGTGCGCTCTTTCTCCTGCTCCCCTTGGTTGCCCTTTCAGCCGAAAAAGGACACGATGCAACGCATGAGAATGGTTCACACGATTCGCATGCCGAACATCACGGAGTCGACGGCGCAGACCTCCCCCTCTGGAGCGTTATCCCGTTCGTTGGCATTTTGCTGTCAATCGCATTTTGGCAGCTCGTGTCGCCGCATTTCTGGCATCATAATTACGGAAAAATATCGTTCGCATGGGCACTGATCTTCGCCATACCATACCTCGTATTTTTTCATGAGCGCGCGCTTTACGATATTCTGCACATCTACCTGATTGACTATATCCCATTCATTATTCTGCTCTGGGGACTGTTTACGGTTGCGGGCGGCATTGTCGTACGCGGCACACTCCGCGGCACCCCGGTTGTGAACCTCGTTTTGCTACTTATTGGAACGGTAATCGCCTCGTGGATTGGCACGACCGGCGCGTCAATGCTGCTAATTCGCCCCCTGATTCGAGCCAACGCTTATCGCAAAAACAAGACACACCTGATTATCTTTTTCATCTTCTTGGTAAGCAACATCGGAGGCTCCTTGACGCCGTTGGGCGACCCACCCTTGTTTTTGGGTTTTCTGCACGGCGTGCCGTTTTTCTGGACCACCACGGCGCTTCTTCCACACATGTTGTTCATCTGCGTCTTGCTGCTAGTCCTGTTTTTCATTCTGGACACCGTTATGTTCAAACGCGAAGGTGGCGTGGTTCCGGATGATGGCGAGAATGAACCGATACGAGTTGCGGGACTCTTCAACCTAATATTCCTTGCCGGGATTGTTGCTGGCGTGTTGATGAGCGGTACCTTTAAGTGGGGTGAGATTAACGTACTCGGTGTCCACGTCGCGTGGCAGAATATTCTGCGCGATCTGGTTATTGTCGCGATGGGATTGCTCTCATTGAAGTTTACGCCCTTCGCAGGTGCACTGCGGCGTGAGAATCAATTTGAATGGGAGCCGATTGCCGAAGTCGCCAAGCTATTCGCCGCCATTTTCATGACAATTGTTCCAGCACTTGCGATTCTGAAGGCCGGTGAAGAGGGCGCGTTAAGTGCGTTAATCAAGGCAGTACAGGAACCTTGGCACTACTTCTGGGTAACTGGAGTGTTATCCAGTTTCCTTGACAACGCGCCGACCTACCTGACATTCTTCAATACCGCACTTGGGAAACTCCATATGACAGAAGCGATGGCACATCAAGTGCTTGTCGGAGCGGCAGCGAACCCTGAATTTGTCAAACTGTTAACCGCCATCTCTGTCGGAGCAGTGTTCATGGGTGCCAACACCTACATCGGGAACGCCCCCAATTTTCTCGTCAGAGGTATGGCGGAATCAAGCGACATTCGAATGCCGAGTTTCTTCGGGTATATGCTCTGGTCAGTCGCAATCTTATTACCGCTTTTTGTAATTGTAACACTTGTGTTTTTTGGTTAAATACGGAGAAGATAAATGACAGTTCCGTCCATCAACTGGCAAATGCTGATGCCCGAATTGGTCATTGTCCTGACCTTTGTCATCGTGATGGTTTTTGACCTATTCAGGTCAATCCAAAAGTCAATTCTAGCTTGGGTGACCATTATCGGAAGCGCTATCGCGTTATGGGTATCTGTGGGAATGCTCCGTGCAGGGGTTGACGGGAACGAATTCAACGGCATGTTGGCAGTAGATCGTTTTTCGATGTTTTTCAATATCATCTTCCTCGTTTCAACAATTTTAGTAACGCTAATTTCCATCAATTATTTGGACCGAGGGGATAAGCGGCAAGGGGAATACTATGTGTTAATCCTCTTGGCAACGTTGGGCATGATGTTGATGGCTTCGGGCAACGAGTTGATTGTCGTATTTCTCGGTTTGGAGTTGATGTCGTTGTCGCTGTATGTGTTAGCGGGATATTTCCGCTCCATGCGGGTGTCGAGCGAAGCTGGAATGAAGTACCTATTGCTGGGCGCGTTCGCCAGTGGATTCTTCCTCTACGGCATTGCACTGATTTACGGCGGGGCCGGGACAACGAGTATTCCTGAGATTGCATCGGAACTGGAAGCCGGTGGCAAGTCTCCGCTGATGCTCGCAGGAATGTTCTTGCTGATTGTCGGGTTCGGTTTCAAAGTTGCCCTTGTGCCGTTCCACCAATGGGCGCCTGATGTGTACGAAGGTGCTCCTACAACAATCGCCGCGTTTATATCAGCGGGACCAAAAGCCGCCGGGTTCGCCGCATTTCTCAGGATTTTCACAGGGGCGCTAGAGAGCCTTCAACCGGAATGGAATGTCGTGATTGTGATTCTCGCTGCCTTGACGATGACTGTAGGCAACGTGATTGCGACCACTCAAAGCAACATCAAACGAATGCTTGCTTATTCGAGCATCGCGCATGCAGGTTATGTGTTGGTTGGGTTAGCGGCGGCTAACAAAGATGGCATTTCCAGCGCCATGCTTTATCTGCTCATCTACTGCGTAATGAATATCGGTGCTTTCGCCGCTGTTATCCTTGCGAGAACTGAAGATGGCGAAAATCTCAAAATCGCCGATTATGCCGGTCTCGGGTTCCGAAAACCGCTACTCGCGTTATTTATGACCGTTATGCTACTGTCTCTGGCAGGATTTCCGCCGTTTGCCGGGTTCGTCGGCAAGTTCTACGTGTTTCGCTCCGCCGTGGACGCGGGCCAGATTTGGTTAGTCGTCATCGCGGCGATTAACACCGCCATTTCAGCGTTTTATTATCTTCGCGTTGTTGTGACGATGTACATGAAGGAGCCTGAAGAAGAGCTTGACTTTCACGCATACCCAAAATTATTAGTATTTGCGCTGTTGCTTGTTACAATCGGCGTTGTTCTGATTGGGGTTTTGCCGTCGTATTTCTTGGAGCCAGCCCAAATCAGCACCCAATTCTTCTAAACTCGGACTTGCGCAAGTGCTAGCAGATGCTAGAGGCGTGAGTCTACATGTGCCAAATGAATCAACGATGGCCAGACTTAAGCGGAGTCCGGAGGAGTGGAACAGTTTTGACCTAGCATCAATCGGCATTACCCTTGTGCTTGCCATTGGCATAGGATCCGGGTTGGGTTGGTGGATCGGCGGAAAAGTGGGCAACCAAAAGGTCGGTCTAATCATCGGCTTTGTTATGGGAACAGCAGCGGGATTCACAGAGATGTTTCGTGCCGTGTCCCGTTGGAATCGGCGGATGGAAGAGCAGGAGCGAGCGAATCGAAGTCGTCAAGATGACGCGGAAAAGGAGTCATAAAGTGAGTTCTCAATCTCCTTTCGAAGTAGATGGCAACTTCTTGCGGCAAGTTTACCGCTTGACGGTTGTGTTGGCAGTCATCGGCACGGCGATTCTATGGGTGGTTTACGGCACGCCGGAAGGGCTGAGTTTCGCGATTGGCGGCTTTCTGAGTTTGAGTGCAATTTTATCACTAGAGTTTGTCGTCCGCCGGTTGGTCAAACCCGGTGGTCCATCGCGAGCCAAACGTTGGATGGGGTTCATTTTATTGGGAAAATACACGGTAATATTTGGCGGTTTTTATCTGTTGATGAAAGCTGATTGGCTAAACGTTTATGCCCTCGCAGCCGGGATCGGCGTAGTGCAAATCGTGATAATCCTTAAAGCCATCAAACTTATGACAGGAATCCTATTCAGTAACAAAACCACCAAAGATACTTAATATCATAGCAATGAAAAAAAACTGTTTTCTGTTTTTCGTTTCGATTCTTGTTCTCACTGGAGTTGGTTTCAATCTTGGATTCGCGGCTGAAGATGCTCATGAATCCTCGCACGACACGCACGGGGAGGGAGGACATGGCGGCGGCGGTGCACACCCTCACTATTCTTGGCTGCATCCGTTGTCCAAGATTTTTCCGGATGAGATTATCCCCGAGCCCGTCCGTTGGCAACAACCAGATTTGATTCCCAACGCCTATTTCGTGGTGGTGGTTATCGCCATCCTTTTCATCTTTGGGACACGAAAGATGAAACGGCTGCCCGAAGGTAAGGGACAAACACTGCTAGAGCTATTTGTCGGTGGGTTGATAGACTTCTTCGGCGGGATTCTGGGTGAGCACGGGAAAAAATATGTTCCATTTGTCGGATCCTACTTCATCTTCATCCTTTTTCTAAACTATCTTGGTCTCATTCCCGGCTTTCAGTCCCCGACAGCGGATCTGAACACAACACTCGCGCTCGGCATTACCGCATTAATCGGTGTTCATATCATCGCTGTTAAGGAGAACGGCGTCGTTGGCTATCTGAAACACTTTGTTGGAGATCCGTGGTGGCTTGGCCCTTTAATGTTTCCACTACACATCATCGGTGAAATTGCACGCGCCGGGTCGCTGGCTATCCGTCTTTTCGGAAATATCTTCGGCGAGGAATCGGTCATTATCAACTTGACCTTCCTAGGACTTGCAATTCCAGCCATTGCCGGCATAATACCTTGGGCGCCAATCCAAGTACCCATGCTGTTTTTTGGGTTATTTGGCGGGTTCTTGCAGGCGCTTGTCTTCTCAATGTTAACATCAATCTACATCGTTACGTTCCTTGAGCATCATGACGAAGAGCATGGTGCGGAGGCACATCACTAACTAGTGAACGACTATTTTCGTTCGTTCACACTGTTTTTCAGTGTTTTAATTTCGGTTGTAGTTCACTAATCAAAGGAGGAATTTCGATGGTTTATCTTGCAGTTTTAGCTTTCGGCGTGGCACTGGGTTTGCCGATTGCGGTTATTGCGGCATCGACTGCACAAGGAAAGGCGACGAGCACCGCTCTTGAAGGTATTGCACGTCAGCCCGAAGCTGCGCCCAGGATTCAGACAGCGATGATTATCGGTTTGGCTCTTATTGAGTCACTCGTCATCTATTCGCTGCTTATCTTTTTCCTGCTAATGGGAAAACTCCCGGACGTTACGCCGGCTGAAGGTGAAAAGGTCAGCCCGCTTGAAAAGATAATGCAAGCCGCGTCGGCTGAAGAAGATCACAATCATTAGAAGAATAATAAAGCATGAAACGTACTGCGCGATCGTAGCGGTCGCGCGCTATGTTTCAGCATTGACAACATTACGAGTCATCATGAAAAGATATAGAAATTTAGTCTTATTGATTTGTATTAACACATTGATAGCTGTCCCGTGTGCGCTTGCCGCTGGCGACGGTTCTGGAGGCGGCGGGCTATTGGCCGCTATCGGACTCGACCCCAAGACGATAATCCTTCAAGCCCTCGGTTTTCTCATTGTTCTGCTTGTGCTCTGGAAATTCGTCTTTGGTCGTGTTGGCGGACTGTTAGAAGAACGACAGAACGAGATAAACTCGCGCATGGAAAAGCTGGAGACGGACCAACGTGAGTTGGATCGGTTGAACGCCGAAACTCGTCAACGGTTGAATGAGATTGAAGCGGAGGGACAAGCCAAGATCCAGGCTGCAATCAATGAGGGGAATGTCGAGAGGCAGCGCATTCTCGATCAGGCACGTCAGGAAGCGTCCGCCGAACTTGAAAAGGCACGCGCGGAAATTCAGCGCGAAAAAGATGAAGCGATCCTCGAACTCCGAGGAACTGTCGCGGAGATTGCGATTGATGCGGCTGGCAAACTTATTGATCAGGCACTTGACAGCGAGAAACATCAGCACATCATTGATGAGTCAATTCGCCGCCTGCCTGTCCAAGGCGCTTGATGCCTTAGAACTTCCGCACGGGAACTAAAACACGATACTGTGGGTAAGCCGTAGAATGGATACTGCGCGCCATCAAACTGTAGGCACAACATCCCTTACGTAAAGTTTTTTCACAAACCACTAGAGATCGGAGAGTACACCCGATGAGAGATATTCGCATTGCCAAGCCATACGCGCAAGCGTTGTACGATGCGGCGGCAGAGCAAGATGCTTCGGATCGCATCGTTGGGGATGCCAACCAAGTCGTAGATCTGGCGCAAGAATCGGAAGATTTCGAGCAGTTCCTGACCAATCCGATACTGTCGCCACAATTCAAGAGTGAGATGTTCCAACAACTCCTGTCCGAAGCCGTCCATCCGCTCACCCTGAACTTTCTGCTACTTCTGGCATCGAAACAACGTGAGAGATTCCTAGTAGCAATCTTACAGGCATTTCTCAAGCTTGTGGATTTGAAAGCAGGACGTGTCGTCGCGCAGGTGACATCTGCTGTTCCACTAAGCGATGCGCAACAAAACAGTCTTGTTAAACAGCTAAGCGATTATTCTGGCGCCGAGGTGAGACTCGACTTAAGTGAAGATACTGCAATCAAAGGTGGAATCATTGTGCGATTGGGAGACACGGTATTTGATGGAAGCGTCGCGACGCAGTTGCAGCGGCTGAGATCACTACTTGCAAGAGGTTAGGCCGGGCAGCAATAAAGCCTTGCTGTCGAATAAGGGAGAAAATAGCTTATGGCAAGAGAAGTTAGACCCGATGAAGTTTCAAATATTTTAAAACAACAACTGCTGCAATTCAATCAACAAGTAGACGTTTACGATTCTGGAACAGTCCTGGATGTCGGTGACGGAATTGCTCGCGTGCATGGACTTGCCAATGTCATGGCGAGTGAAATGATTGAATTCCCCAACGACGTATTCGGCATGGCTTTCAACTTGGAGGAAGACAACGTCGGCTGCGTGCTTTTCGGCGAAGATAGGTTGATTCACGAAGGCGACATCGCCAAACGGACCAATCGACTGCTTGAGGTTCCCGTCGGTGAGGAGTTGCTCGGGCGGGTCGTCAATGCGCTTGGTCAACCCATCGATGGTAAGGGAGAAATCGGTACCAGCGAGACACTTCCTGTCGAGCGAAAAGGTTTGGGCATTGTCCAGCGTCAGCCCGTGCGCGAGCCGCTGTATACCGGTTTGAAAGCAATCGACAGCATGACGGCTATCGGGCGTGGACAGCGTGAGTTAATCATCGGCGATCGTCAAACAGGCAAAACTGCTATTCCTATCGACACCATAATCAATCAGAAAAACACCGACGTGTTCTGCATCTACGTGGCTGTGGGACAGAAGGGATCGACGGTTGCACAGGTTGTGAACACGCTTGAACAGCATGACGCAATGGAGTACACCATTGTTGTTTCGGCGCCTGCCAGTGAACCGTCGCCGCTCCAATATCTTGCGCCCTACACGGGCACCTCAATGGGGGAATACTTCCGTGACAAAGGACAGCATGCTCTAATTATTTACGACGATCTCACCAAACACGCGTGGGCGTATCGGCAGATGTCTCTGCTCTCGCGTCGACCGCCGGGGCGAGAAGCCTACCCTGGTGATGTCTTCTACCTCCACTCAAGATTACTGGAACGTTCGGCAAAACTCAGCGATGAGATGGGGGCGGGTTCGCTGACTTCGTTGCCTATCATTGAGATTTTCGAGGGTGATTTGACGACCTACATTCCAACCAATGTGATTTCCATTACAGATGGGCAGATTTATCTGACATCTGAACTGTTCAATCAAGGCGTCCGGCCGGCTATTGATGTCGGTACATCGGTGTCCCGGGTTGGCGGCGATGCGCAGACGAAAGCCATGAAGGCTGATGAGGTGGCAGGTACGCTAAAACTCGATTTGGCTAGTTTTCGTGAAGTTGCCGCATTTGCGCAGTTCGGATCTGATCTTGACGCATCCACACAATCCCAACTTCGTCGAGGAGAGCGCTTGGTCGAATTGTTGAAGCAGTCCCAGTACGCCCCCATGCCAGTTGAGAAAGAGATAGTCTCAATCTTCTGCGGATCGACGGGATACCTGGATGACATTGAAGTGGCCGATGTTTCGAGATTTGAGTCCGAATTCCTCGCGTACATGGACAGAAATCACCCGGAACTCCTGAAGGAAATCGCAGAGACGGGCATTCTGAGCGATGAGCTCATTGATAGTCTTCATGAGGCGGTAAAGAGTTTCAAGGCGCATTTCAAAGGAGAATGAGACGTGGAGGTGACGAGGTGAAACTGAAGATTATCCTCCATGAAGCGGAAGAGGGTGGATATTGGGCAGAGGTGCCTTCAATCGAGGGGTGCGTGAGTCAAGGAGAAACACTTGACGCCTTGATTGAGAACATCTCTGAAGCGGTGGAGGGCTGTTTATCTGTGGATATCAGTGATTGCGATATCGGCGAGAAACATACAATCATGGATATAGCCGTTTGAAATCCCTAACGGGAAAAGAGTTTTGCCGCTTATTGAATAGGAAAGGATGGGAATTGAAGCGAATCAAGGGCAGTCATTACGTTTTCGTCAAGAGTATGCCTCCTGCCCGAATCTCGGTTCCTGTTCACGGGAATAAAACTCTCAAGCAAGGCTTGACCGTATGAAAAAACCCGTGTTGAAGAAAGCGAGCTCTAAGGGATAACCAGAGGATTACGATGGCAACATTACGAGAAATCAGACGACGGATTGCCAGTGTTGAGAATATCAAGCAAGTGACAGAGGCAATGCGGGTGGTTGCAGCGGCGAGGCTACGCCGCGCCCAAGAAAACATCCTGGCGACTCGACCGTTCGCGGAAAAGTTTAACGCGATTTTAAGCCACCTGATTGCGCAGATTGAAGATCCAACTCACCCGTTGCTAGAGAATCGAGATTTGAAGAACGTTTGTCTCGTCTCCATTTCCGCTGATAGGGGGCTGTGTGGAAGTTTCAACAGCAATGTGATACGGGCGACGGCGGAAAGAGCACAACATTATCAGGATGGTGGCGCTGCTGTAAAAATCATCTGCGTGGGCAGGCGCACCCGCGACTATTTTATGCGGCGTGACTATGAGGTCATTGCCGAATATGTCAATATCTTTCGAGATCTCAAGTTTGAATCGGCAGTAGACATCGTTCATGAATTTGAGCATCTTTACACCGAATTACAGATTGACAAGGTAGAGGTGATTTACAACAACTTTAAGTCTGCGATATTACAGACGGTTCTCGTCGAACAGTTGTTGCCCCTTACTCCCGAAGCGCCCACGGGTGACGAACTCTTTCTTGACTATCTGTATGAGCCGGGACAGGAGGAAATCTTCCAATCTGTATTGGCGAAACACCTGAATATGCAGATGTGGAAGGTTCTGCTGGATTCGAACGCCGCGGAGCAGGCGGCACGGATGGCAGCAATGGAAAACGCAACACGGAACGCCACGGATCTCATTGACGATCTTATTCTACAACGCAACCGCGCGCGACAAACCCAGATTACGACGGAAATCTCCGAGATTGTGAGCGGTGCAGCGGCTTTGGAGGGTTAGAGTCATAGTTGTGTTGAAAAATCTCATTTATTCTTCCATTCTTCTATTGTTCTTGGGTGGCGGGTGTTTATCCGCGTTCGGTCACGGTGAGGAATCCACTCTGTTGGAGGATGTCAACAACGACGGTGTGGTGAACATTCTAGACTTGGTCATCGTGGCTAACGCTCTTGGACAGCCTGTTGATCGGAATTCCGAGCAGAATCCCGATGTTAACCGTGACGGCAGCGTTAATGTGTTGGACCTTGTTCGAATTGCAAACCGCTTGGGCGAAACCGCAGGGATTGATAACTCAACGTATCACGACATTCAGGACTACATATTCGATAAGAACTGTACAGCAAGTTACTGTCACGCAGCGCCTACCAACGCCGGCAATCTAAATCTCACAAGCGGCGTTTCCTACCAGGATTTGGTTGGGCGCGTACCGCAGAACCTCGCCGCGGCGTCGGCGGGGATGAAGCGTGTTGATCCGGGCAATCCGGACAACAGTTTTCTGTTGACTAAGCTGGTAGGCCCCACAACTCCGGCGCAGGGGGGCCGCATGCCGTTGGTTGGGGGACCGCTGCATGATGGAAAGATAGATGCCATTCGGAAGTGGATTGCCGCAGGGGCACCTCGGAATGAACAACTTACTGACATCGGCGATCTCAGCTTGCTGCGCGACCCGCTTGAAACCTTTGAACCGCCACCGGCACTAGCCCCCGGCGAAGGTTATCAGCTCCATTTACCGCCTTTCATTATTGAACCCGGCACAGAGCGGGAGGTCTTCTACGCTAGGCAAGTCACCGATGCAACCGGACAGCCGTTACAGGAGGACATCTTCGTCAATAAATATGAAATTGTCTATCCGACTGGCAGCCATCATTTCATACTGTATCGGATAACTGAAAAGGGATTGGAGGACAATATTCTCAACGTCGGAGTTACACCGGGAGTCGGGGTAAATCCCGAGGACTCTTTCCGAGTGTTAGATCCTGCGAATCCACAGGCACTCGGGAACTTTGGGGTGCATCGCGTTTACATTACGGGCACACAGACCGGCGGAAAAACCGTTTATCAATTTCCTGAAGCTGTGGCTCTTCGGTTCGCAGGCGACACGATATACGACCTGAACGCCCATTTCGTGAATTTGTTGGGTACCGAAGCGATAGAGGGACAGGTTTACGTCAATCTCTACACCATTCCACCGGAGCAAGTTGAGCATGAAGCGGTCGAGCTTTTCTCCGCCAACACCGACATTTTCGTCCCACCGGGAACAACGCGCGTGGCGAAGAGGGAGGAAACCGCGCAGGAGGAGATTGAGCGGCGTGGTTACGATCCAAACACAGTGTTGAACCTGCTCATGATTACATCGCACATGCACCGGCACGGCGAACTGTTTGAGATTTTTCAAATGTCGACGGGGAGTCTACTGCATCGAAGTGCGACTTACGACGATGCGCCAATCACCGTGTTCGATCCGCCGTTGGTTCTTGACGCAAACGATGGTCTTACCTATGAGTGCACGCATAATAATTATGACAGGGATGTTCCGCTCACTTTCGGATTCACGTCTGAGGACGAAATGGCTATAATCATGGGGTACTACTATCCCGCAACCGAAAGTGTTGATGCCTCAAGTGAATGAGCGGACGATTCGGAAAATTGTAGTCCCAAAGCGTCTTGTAGGCAAACGGTCTAAATCACTATCGGCGTATTTTCTCGAGGCAAATTAAATCCGGATTGCCAATTCAACCCCGTCGAGGAGAACATACTTGGATTGCGTTACATTGCATTGACCAGGCACAGCACTGATGAACAATCTACCCGGTTGTGAACCTACATTCGGCGTTTAATGTGCTAGACCATGAATCAAAGGAGGATAGCCAATGATATTTGGATTAAGGGGTGCGGTTCTCGTTACTTTGATAGCATTGATTGCTTTATGTGGTTGTGAGATGCCACAAATTTATTAGTAGACGCGCTGTCGCCCGAGGACCCGGTGATGGAGCCGATGCCCGTTGAAGAAACTACCATGGAGGACGACACTCCGGAACCCGATACGGAGACCGTACCTGTCAAATTGGTGTGGCTAGTCGACTATCCGGTGGGCGGGAAGGAAGATTATATCGCATGGATCGCGTCCGTTGCACATATACTGCTAGCGCCAGAAGAACTCAAACGGGTAGCGTCTTACGACAATCTTGACGGTTCCAATCCACACCGCCTTGTCGAGTTCGAATTTGACAGTTATGCCGATGCGACGCACTACCTGAACCGCCCTGATATCGCGGAGGTCTCAGCCGATCTGCCAAACCACAGCAGTAACGTGAGCACGCATATATTTATTCAGCGCGGCGACTATTCGAAAAACGAGGACACAACCCGAAAGGTTAAAACCGTCTACCTGGTCGACTATCCGCTTGGGGGTAAAGCGGAGTATTTGGAATGGATTGCGTCGATTGCGCCGATGCTACAGGCTCCTGAAGAGGTAAAGCGGATAGCATCTTACGACAACTACTATGGAGTGTCTCCACACCGATTTGTTGAGTTCGAGTTTGATAGCTACGAAGATGCCAATTCGTACCAAGAGCTTGCAGACGTACAGGACGTTAATGCAGAGTTACCCAATCGAAGCAGTCGCACGTCTGTCCTAACCTTTGAGTTGCGATCCGATTACGTCAACGAATAGTCGAGGGCGTTGTCATTACGACGCAGCCATGAATTAGGGAGAGGTGTTGGAAGCTGATGGTCGGGTTAGTGTCTACAGCGCACGAGCAGGAGGCGACTTATGAGCACATTGAAACCGATTGTCATCAATCAAACAGAACAGTCATGGGAGGGATGGGACGACGCAGAAATCGCTGCCAAGAGTGCGATTCGCTGGAAAATCCTTATATCCGGCGAGCGAGGTCCTAGCGCCGGGCTGGTTAACGGCATAGCGGAGTTCCCAGTCGGTACCCGGCTGCCGCTTCACCACCACGAACCCGCGGAGACCTATTATGTCGTCAGCGGGCAGGGCCACATGGAAATCGACGGTCACGAGGCAGACATCGGGCCAGGATCAACCGTCTACATTCCGTCCAACGCCAAACACGCAGTCCGATGCACTGGAGCTGAACCGTTAGTTTTCGTTTTCACGTTCGCATGTGACCGATTCGACAAAATTGTTTACCACTTTGACGAATAGCCGCTTCATGGAGGGTGGTACTTGAACAAACAACATGCTCTACAATGTTGAAAAACAGATTCAGGAGGCAATGGAACGGGGTGGCTTCGAGAATTTGCCCGGCAAGGGGAAGCGACAGCGGTTGGAAGGCAATCCCTTTGTTCCGCATGAAGCGCGCATAATTAACGGACTGCTGAAAGACAACGGTCTAGCGCCCCGATGGATCGAGGTAAATAAAGAAATTCATGCCGGGCACGAGCGAACTAGAAAGGTGCTGGGAAACATCAAGCGCCGCCGCCGACAGCTAGAAGCAACGATTCGTGCCCATTCGCTCAAACACGACAGGGTACGTCCGGTTTTTGAACTTGAACGAAAACGGGCACTAGAGACATACACTAGGCGACTAAAAGGACTTAATCAGAAAATCCTTCGATATAACCTCACAGTGCCAGCGAGGAATAGACAACAACCGATGTACAACCATGATGCAGCGATTGCCCATTTCCGCAAGGAGTGCCCCAGCATTTAAGAGGATATACGAATCGGAATCATAACGATATGTACGGTTTTAGGAAAGGAAGATAAACGATGAATCAGGGAAAAGTGTTAGAAATTGTTGGTGCACGGGTAGATTTTGATTTCTCAGAAGGTGAACTACCCGATATTCTCAATGCTGTCGAAGCCGAACGCGCTGACGGCACCAAGCTGGTGCTTGAGGTTCAACAGCATCTTGGGGAAAACAGAGTCCGTGCAGTAGCAATGGATACCACGGATGGCCTCGTGCGTGGCACACTCGCGACTGATCGCGGTGAGCCTATCAGCGTACCTGTTGGAGATGAAGTGCTAGGACGGGTGTTCGATGTTACTGGGCAGCCGATCGACGAAGCCGGGCCCGTAGAAGCGAAACAGCGATACCCCATTCACCGTCACCCACCTCCGCAGGATCAACTGAGCACTGTTTCTGGGATGCTGGAGACTGGAATCAAGGTAATCGACCTGGTTCAGCCCGTTGCACGCGGCGGAAAGGTTGGATTCCTCGGTGGAGCAGGCGTCGGGAAAACCGTATTGGTCGCTGAACTCATCTATAACATCGCCACACAGCACGGTGGCTACTCCGTTTTCTGTGGTGTAGGAGAACGGACACGTGAAGGCAACGGGTTCTGGTTGGAGATGGAGGAATACGGCGTGCTGGACAAAACCGCTATGGTGTTTGGTCAGATGAATGAGCCGCCCGGGGCACGCCTGCGCGTGGGACTCGCCGGACTCTCCATGGCTGAGTACTTTCGAGACGAAGGCGGACAGGACGTGCTGATTTTTATTGACAACGTCTTCCGGTTTACTCTTGCTGGAGCAGAGGTCTCGGCGTTGCTAGGACGTATGCCGTCTGCGGTGGGGTATCAGCCGACGCTGGCTACGGAGATGGGGGAGTTACAGGAGCGTATCACTTCTACGCAACACGGATCGATTACCTCATTTCAAGCGGTCTATGTTCCTGCAGACGACTACACCGACCCGGCGGTTGTGGCTGTTTTCGGACATCTTGACGCCGTAACGCGGCTGGAGCGTTCTATCGTTCAAGTGGGGCGATACCCCGCCGTTGATCCGTTGACCTCCACCTCGCGTATCTTGAACCCAGACGTAATTGGCGAGGAACACTACAACACAACGCGTGAAGTGAAGTCCATACTTCAGCAATACGAGAGTCTCAAGGACATTATCGCGATCTTAGGTGTGGATGAACTCTCCGACGATCAGAAATTAACTGTCGCGCGAGCGCGAAAGTTAGAGCAGTTTCTTACTCAGCCGATGTTTGTGGCGGAACGATTTTCCGGTATACCCGGAAAGTACGTCAAGATTTCGGATACGGTCGAGGGTTGCCAAGCCATTCTCAAAGGCGAGTGTGACGAAATTCCGGAACAATCTCTTCGATACATCGGCGGGATCGAAGAAGCATTCGATAGAGCCAAGTCCCAAGAGCTAGAAGAGGCAGCCGACTAAACCACATGCGAACTCTTGCAGACCGTGCCTAAGGTCGACTATCCAATACCGAATATCTCTTGTCTAGTAAATAGCCATGCTTGAAAGAAGATTCCAACTCGAAATCCGCACCCCGCAACAACTCATCTATGAAGGCGATGTGAGCAGCATCAGAGCGCCTGGCGAACTTGGGTCATTTGAAATCCTTCCCGGTCACATTCCTTTCTTAACGGTTCTCGAAACAGGCGAGATTCGTATCCGAGAAACCGATACTCCGCAGTCACTCGCAATCAGCGGCGGGGTATTTGAAGTGTTACGAACAGGGGTTACCGTGTTGTCGGATACGGCAGAGTGGGCGCATGAGATAGATGTTGAACGTGCAGAGACGGCTCGTCAGCGCGCGCAGGAACATCTCGCTGTCGGAGATTCAGGGGTTAGCCGCCAGCAGCGTGCCGAAGCCGCATTGGCACGCGCCAATAATCGCATAAAGATTGCAAATTCCCTATAGTGCGGACAGTGTGACATCGATCGGATCCACGTCTAGCGTGTCTGTAATATCCTTTGTATGTATCCCTATTATCTTTTTCCATCCCTTCGCTCAGACCATCCGCCTGTAGTGCTTTGTGCGTTCCGCTAAATCATCTTCACTGTCATCCTCGCTCGCAGGTAGTTCTATCTGGTTCTCAAAGAATTCCTTTGTTGTGCGATAGATATCGTCCAAATCTGATTGGCTTGGGCGATGACGGGATAGATGAATCATGTCACAAGTGCGTAGAATTTCGCCAACATGATCGAGTGCCGAATCCGTCAAATCGTGGGGCAGTGACCCTAGAATCTGGCCTGTTGTGGAGCTAGATGTCTTGATGTGGTATTTTTGCTCAACATAGCGTTTCACAATCGCGGAAATTCCATTGTAATATTCGTAAATCTCATCGGAAGAACGAAGAGAAGCAGCTTGTTTCAATTCTCTGAGTGATAGTGCCTCTGGCGTATCCAACGGAATGTCGAGGGAGGCAGCTCGTTCCTGTTGCAACTCTGGGCGTGCTGCTACGGGGCGGGGCGAGGTGGCTGACCTTTGCGGGATAGAAGGCACTCCGCTAGGTACTCTGTCGCGAAATGTGCGCCGGAGACTGCGAGTGAGCTTGCTCCGCTTTTTGCCAAACCAAGCGTAAATACCTGCCCCGATTCCCGCGAAAACCACCATCCAAACAACGACCCAAATAATTGCGGAAAGCAGCCCGGATGAATGCGTGTCGGGATCTGTCACTTGGGCAGATAGTTCTGCGCTTCCAGATATCAGAAATATGAGCAATGATAAGCCGCAAGGGGCAGGATAAGCTAATCGTCGCACAGGTCGTATTCCTTAATCTTCCTAAAGATTGTTCTCTTATTGACACCTAAGATTTTGGCTGCCTTGGCTCTGTTATTTCCGACGTATTCAAGAGTTGCTCGAATAGCTTCCTCTTTGATTTCTTCCATGGACATCCCAATGTCTACGTTCAAGCGGCGGTCAGAATGCACAGCCGACTCTGCATTCACGGCGGTCGGTGCCGAGAAGACGATGGGCGTACCAATTCCGGTGAACTTAAGAACGCGCTCCGGGAGATCTGCCAGATCTAACTCACGAGTGTTTGACATCACGACCATACCCTCGATGCAGTTTCTGAGATCGCGCACGTTCCCGGGCCAATCGAATTTCATGAGTGTCCTCAGCGCACCCGGTGAAATGCTTTTTGCCGCTTTGCGGTTCTCCAGGCAGAATTCCTCAATGAACGTCTTGACCAAGAGCGGAATGTCCCCTTTTCGCTCGCGAAGAGGCGGCAAATCTATGGAGATTACGTTCAGCCGATCGTATAAATCTGCCATGAATCTTCCATCCTTGACCGCTTTCTCCAGGTTTCGATTCGTTGCACAGATGACGCGGACATCCACTCTAACGACTTCGTTGCCGCCGACGCGATGAAACTCCCTTTCCGCCAGCACCCGCAGCAGCCTAGCCTGATTCGATAAACTTAACTCACCAATTTCGTCAAGCAACAGGGTGCCACCGTTAGCTGACTCAAATTTCCCTTTTCGTTGCTGATCGGCGCCCGTAAATGCTCCCCGCTCGTATCCGAAAAGCTCCGATTCTGCTAGATTCTCGTTGAGTGCGGCGCAGTTGAAGACGACAAGTGGCCCTCGCCGCAAACTTCGGTGATGGATAGCGCGGGCGACAAGCTCTTTTCCAGTGCCGCGTTCACCGCGGATCATCACCGTCGATTTCGTCGGAGCGACCTGAGCAATGGTTTCCCGAACCTCTTGGATCTGCTGGGAGTGGCCCGTGAGTCGGAGCAAGCCCTCTCTTTCATCTATCTGGGACTGCAATTGGCGGTTTTCGGCGGTAAGGCGTTGGTTTTCAAGAATCTTGTGCAGGAGCGCCTTCAAGTGGACGGGATTCGGGGGCTTCGGCAAACAGTAGCTTGCTTCATGATGGAGCATTGCCCTTATACCTACTTCTGTTTCCAGGACATCGTGAGTCGTCATGAAAATCACGCCCACGTCGGGGTGTTTCTGTCGAGCGGCTTCCATCAGTTGCAAGCCGTCAAGTCGGTCTCCCTTGAGCGGTGCGACCAGTATGTCAATCCTGAGACGGTCTATGCGATCCAATGCTTCGTACATGTTCCGGGTGATGACGAAATGAAGTCCCTCACCCTCAAGCGCCCGGCATACGGTTTCACGCTCTCTTTGGTCTGGATTGACAACGAGAACGGTTTTCTGTTGGCTCATTGGCTTCGCTCAAATTCGTAGAGAGTTTTGAATTTACAATAGAATTTAGTCAGGAATAATACCTTATTCACGTAATTTCGTCAAGGGCAATGCAGTCGCTTGTCAGGAGTATGCTCTACCGCGCTCTAAGCCAAACGTGGACGTAGGGAGAAAACGAGAAGACGAGAGAACGGGAAAACGAGATGCGCGAAAAGTTAAAATACCAAAATCCGGACGTGCACAGGATAGGAGCCTTCCAACGGAAAATGGAGAATCAGTGCTTTGACGATCGAAGGTTCCGACTACGACCCCGCCTAAGGCGGAATCGCTGTGGAGGCTTGAGTTGGATGCGCGTTGTGGGCAACGTGTTTGGACATGGTGGGCAATGCCCACCCTACTCACTATACGTTTGCTCGATTGTTGATTTCCCGTTTGATTCCAATCTGCGCTACTGAATTATTCCGTATACGTTTGGCATTTTTATCTGTTATAATCTGAAAAGTATTTCCTGTTCAATTACAATGGCAAATTAACAATCGCCAAACAACATAATATCCTTGTACGCTCTATCACCGTGCCAAATCGAAAGGTACGGCATTTGTCATGAGGAATTGAAATGGATATCTATAAATCACCTTCAGCGGTGGATTGTGAAGGAACAACCAAGTTCTACCGTGCCACGGCGTTCGCCGACGCGAAGCCGGAACTCGCGGCGCCAGGCGCTACGCCAGAGCGTTTGGAACACCTGAAAGAGCACGGTTTCGTCATTATCACCGACTTCGCTGGCAGCCCTTGGATTCCGATTCTGCGTGAAGCCGGTAGGCGTGTCACCGAGGCGTGCGCTCCCGAAAACGGTTACAGCAAGATTGATTGTTCCAAAGGCTACGTGCATCGGGCGGCAGAGGAAGAACCGTGGGCGATTCGGGGAGTGATTCATCCGGCTTTCGGCGAGCCCAGTTTTGCCGAATTCTATGGTTCGCCGGAGTACCTTCGCTTTGTCCATGATTGGTGCCACGGTTTGCAACCGGAGGATCTTGTCATGAGTCCGATGCTCCTCTGGAGCAATCCCCGTCGGCACGAGAATGGGCCGAGTTGGCATCGAGATACGACATGGTGGGGCACCGGCAAGAGCTACTTCGCGCAGCGTGCAGATCAAGAGGGGCCCGAAGCCTATTCGGAGGAGGTCGAAAGGCGCCGTTGGAAAGAGATTCAAGCAGACAACCTGAAATCAATCGCCGAGCGGAACGGTGTGAGCATGTTTCTTGCGCTAGTCGACGATGAGTGCCATGAACTGATTCCCGGAAGCCACCATCGGTGGCGCACTCCGTTCGAGCACGACGTGCTGCTTCCGAAATCCATGAAGGAGCAGGGAGTGCCGTACACGCCGAGTTGGAACGGCGTCGACCCGTTGCCGAATCAGGTTGCGATTCGGTTGAAGGCTGGCGAGGCACTCATTCGTAACGGCGCCACCATTCACACGGGCCACGCCGTCCCTGATCGGGAGCGTAACACGTTGGCACTAGGCTGGAACAAATGGTCGGAGCCATTTACCGGAGAGCCAGCCGTGTCGGACGTGCGTAACGCGTGGCAACTCGATCCTGTCGTGCGTGAGGCGTTGCCGTACGAGTGGATGAAGACAACTTGGGAGCGTTGGGCGGAGACCGTGAAACTAGGGGATACGCTTGAGGATCGCTACACCCCGTTTGACATCAATAACATTAAGGCGGGGAACGTACTGGGTTGGCGTGGCGAGTTGGAACGTCAAGCGGCGACGGCTGGAGAGGCGTGGGAAGCTTTTCAGAGATTGGATTGATCGGAGCGTGTTTGCCTGAAGCAGACTGGAGGTGTGTATTGGAAGGATGCAAGATTGGAAGGGGGGAAGGGAGGTAGAAATCGAGTTTTGAGCAAAAATTCGGTTTCAGTGCCGATAGGTCTACGACAAATAGAATTTCAAACATGCACTAAATGGCTCCCAAGAGGAACGGTACGTTGATTGAAGGCCACTACCTGCTTGTCGAGTTGAAGCGTCGGTTGTGACGTATTCACATCATAGCCGGCTTCTTCCAGAAACGCCTTGAGCGTTCCAAGTTTCGCTGTTTCTTCCAATTGGATCTCAATAACCTCTAGTAAATTCTTTCTTGCCTCTTCAATGTCCTTTCCACAACTCACAACGTCTAGCTCCGGGCAGTAGGCGACGTACATGTTGCCCTCTTTCCATATTTCTTCCGCTATAACAAGATTCTTCTCTGTAGCCTCCTCAATCTATATCAGCTCGGGGCAAAACTATGGCATACCGGCGATAATCTTCTGAACGTCAGTCTCCAATTCAAGGGTGATTTGCTGGGTCGTCTGTCTCTTTTCTTTTTTGTAGGTTTCATAGGAATCTAGCAGATTCTTCGGCGTTCCGATACGCAGGAAGGCATCCAAGGGACCTTTGACTTTTGACCGACCGTAAACTTCGACTTCGAGGCGCGTGATGACCTCCAGGAAGCGTTCTTGAGAGGGATCCTCGCCGATATAGCCTTCGTAGATCGCAATAGAGTTTACGATGCGGCGTAGGTCGGTGTAAAATTGTCGAAATTTGTCCACACGTTGCGCGTGAACCCCTCGTTCATACTCCGTCATTTCATCCACATCCCGGTAAATCTGCTCATCGATCCGGTTCTGGATTGCCCGGACCCGCCTGAGTGGATTCCGGTCTGATGAAGGTACGAGTTCCAGGAATTGCTCCATCTGCGACAGAATGTGCTCTCGCATCTGTTGAATGCGTTCATTTAGTGTACCCCCTTCATCTAGGCGCAAGTGATACTCTCTCGCCAGTATAGCCAGCAGGCTGCCTCCCACGTTCTTCACGCGGTCATAAAGGTCTGCAGGTCGATCAGCAGGGTCGGGCAAGACGCTCTGTTCCAGATTTGTAAGCGCCTCTTCAATTTGATCCCACATGTCGTTCCTGTAGATGTACTTTATCCCGACGGGCACGAGATAGAGGGGTTTGAGGTCTCCCGCCTTTTCCATGTCGTTGAGCGCCCACAAGCCGAACTGCACAATCCCACTCTCGAACGGCATGATGGTTTCGTTCTGATGCGAGATTTCGCCTTCGCCGAAGATGACCAGCTTCCGCGCCCTTTTGGCGAGCGTTTCGCGCGTCATCCGAAACGAGTCGCGGTCTACGGCGCCGCGCACGACGGAGTAGACGCCGAGCCGCGTCATGACAAAGCCTCTCAATTTTAACCCTGCTAATTTGCGGTCGAAGGTCTCGCGCGCGCACATGTACCGAAACCGTTCACCACTGCGATTTGACAGCGCAAACATCACATGGGGGTCGGCGCGGGAGGGGTGATTCGGAACCAGAATCGTGGGGCTTCCATCGGTCGATTTCAGCTTGTCGAGGGATTCTGAGTCAATATCGACGTGGGAGACCTTGGTTGTGAGCCGCATTAGGATCGGTAGCAGCGACTTTACGCTTCCGATTACGAGCCCATTTTCTTTTGGCGGTTTGAAATCTAGCATGGGATTACTCCAAAATCAATAACCCTGAAAGCCAAATCTGCAAAAATTGTCCGAGTTAAGGTCTGTTTGGTCCGTTGATGTGTTTTGCCATTCTCGATCGGCAAAGTCTTCTCCCGTTCAATCCTATTCACATGGCTGCAAATGCGCGTATCATGATATTATGAAAGAAGGTGTTTCAGGCACTTGCCAACATAAGATCGATAAATTTCATACTCGTCTTTAATCACTGCCCAAGCAATGGGGTCGGCGTGTGGAACAGGGCTTTTGTTTCGTCTGTCAAATAATCTTTGAATTTGCGCTGTTGTGTCATGGGGCACATTCTTGCGCTTAAGAAATCTACGCACGTTTGGTTCATAATATTCTTCTAAGGCAGGCGCTTCATTATCAAACAAGTGGCATATAGTCTGAATCTCATTAAGCAAGTGGCTCAGTGCCACCGAATATTCCCCTTTTTGCTCTGCCAGAGTCCTGAGTCGGATTTGTTCAACAACATTAGGTTGAGAAACTCTTAGGATTTGTTCTTCCGTCAAATCAAAATAACCAGGTAATTCAAGGATTAACGTTTCTTCGCTGAACACCTTCATGATTGTTTTCAGTTGCGGGTTTCTTGTGAGTCGATCAAGCAACTCATTCTCAGGGAATTCTTTTTGGCACAGATAACTTAGAACAAGCCATATGTCTCTTGACGTAAAATCGGTTTTTGAGAGCAGGAAGTCTTCAAACTTCTCTGGAACATCATCGCATGCCAAAATTAAGATGGTGATAGGGGTTGGATATGCATTAACCAATTCAAAGTCAAAATCTTGAGACTCCAAGAAAATCTTTCTCAATTGTGACTTAACGGTGGGATTTTCCAGCATTTGCTGAACATCCTTGTCATATACTGATTTTAGCACTTCTTCGTCTAGCTCTCGATTACCCCGAAAGTATGGGTCTATGGACGAACTCTTTAGCTTCTCCAACTCCTTGGAGATGTAACGAATCTTTTTCCGAGGCGGTTCATTACTGTCTTCATTCGCTGTATCCCGTCGTTGTGAGACCTTCTTCAAATTGTCTTCTAGTTCCAATCTATCGCGTTTCTTGCTTAAGTCGAACAGCCTTGTTTTCGGATTAAGGCGAAGTCCTAGGTTCTCATAAAGACAGTCCGAGATACGTGGTGCTAACATGGTGAGAAATTCGTCCCTTAGTCTACCTGCTTGTTTTTTAAAAGTGATTGAAATATACATGTCGTCCATGTAACGGATAATCTTGTGACTAGCGACAGAACCTTGATTCTTCCAAAGTGCGTCATCAATAAATAAATCGCCAAAGGCCAGAAAGAGATGCCCGATGAAACCAGAAATAATATTGTTGTCTGATTGAGGAATACCTGATGTTCCACTCGTCACGAAGTCAAAAAAGGAAGCAAGCTGGGCTTGAGTTTCTTTATCGTAATGCTTTTTAATTTTCGTACTTTCTTTGATGCGAACTTCTAGCAAGTTCAACAGTTTTGGAATTCTGAGTTCTTCAAAATAGTTTAGTATGTCAAGGTAGATGACGATTCTACGCTCCGTGTTGTTTTTGAGTTCTTGCCGCAGTTTCTTCTGGAATCTACTGTAGTGTGATTTATAATAAACACTATCTCTTTTGAGACTCAAATCTTTATTGACCGGAGGTTTGTTATTTTTGAAGTACAGATTTCCTCCATATGATGACCAAATGTGTTGGTGCGCCCTATAATTGTCATCAAGATATTCTTTGGAAAGTTCAAGCAAGTAGATTCCAATAGCGTAGTAGAGAACACGCATAGGGCAGGTCATGAAATTATACCGACGTAGACCAAGATTCGACTTCGGAATCATGTAGGGAAAAACTGCGAACTCTTTCCTCAATCCATAGAAAAGGTTATTTGCTATTCTCGTATTGAAGTATTCCTTATCCTCTAATTTCTCCAAAGACTGTTCTAGCTTTTCGTAATAACACATTTCAAGAGTACGGAAGTGTCTATTCTCCTTCTTTCTTTCGAGTTGATACTTCAACAATTTCAGACCCTCGAGCCAATGGCTATGCTCCAAGAAATACCCAAGTCGAGGGGCAATATCTTTACGTGCGTTATCATCTTGTGCAGCATCTTTCTTTTGGTCATCTTTCTTTGCGTCATTCGTCTGGCTCATGATGTTCTCCATTTCTCACCTAAGCCGGAATCCCCTTCAAGTAGTTTCCGACCTTCAACCAGTGCTTGTACACCAACCCATGTAGAGTTGACGGCACTACCCATTTGACAATCTAGCCAGCTGCCGTTGATGTTCCTCTCATTCCAGCCGATACGCTTCAAAAATCGCATGGCAACCTTCGGGGTTGAAACGAAATTGCGGTTCTACAAATTGGAGGATGTTAGCTTTACACAGGATTTGAAATCAACCTTGTTTGTCGGGGCTGAGTTTCCGTTATTTCTATTCACGAAATAGATGTTAGATCGACATCAAGCGCGGCGGCGATTGCTTTCAACGTTTTGACGGAGCCAGACTTTCGTCCCGTTTCAATCTCCGCTAAGTAGGCGCGTTGAATGCCGCACTTATCCGCCAGTTGCTGCTGGGTGAGGCCTCGATGGTCGCGATACACGCGGATCGGACTCTCCTCGTTGAGGATCAGGCGATTGACGACCTCGCTGGGGTAGGTCTCCTCATCAACGGCTTTGGCTTCACGGAACTCTCGAACGTCTCTTAGCATCTCCGCATCTTCCAGAAGCTGATTGTACTGTTCTCTCGGTACGAGGACATATTCCTGCCCCTGTTTTTCGACGGTTTCAACCTTCATCGGTACACACCTCCCCTAGGTCCAATTTTGATGATTTCAATAACGAGGACATCGTCATGAATCTCGTATAACACGCGCCAATCCCCCACTCTGAGCCGGTATCCTCGTTCACCCTTTAATCGTGTCACATTGTTGTTCGGCGCGTAGGGAGACACGGCAAGTTGGTCAATCTTCCGCACAACGGTCTTCGCGAGGTTGCGCGGCATTCGCCGGAGCTTCTTCGTCGCGCTTGCTCGGTATCGAACCTTATACATTGTTCTCTGTATTGTAGCTTAAAGCAACATAAATGTCAAGCATTTTTTTCGGCCGGTGAGTAAACAACGGAAAAAACGTCCTTCAGGCTGGATGAACTACGGTGGCGGGGGTTTGACGATAGGCATGGCAAAAATCCAACGACCTCAATCTATTCTGAGATACAAAAAATTGCAACTCAAAGAGCGTCACTCGTGAAATAAATTCGGCGAGACTCATGTGTAGCAACTCATTCACCCTTTACGAATCACGTATTATTTCTTTTCCCACTTATCTTCCTGCACCGCATCTGAATCACCTTGTTCAAGAATCTCCGTCCACCACCCGCGATTTTCAGCGTACCATTGCGTGGTATCCTTGAGTCCAGATTCAAAGTCAATTTGCGGATCCCAGTCGAGTTCACGCCGAATCTTTGACGAATCCAAGAGATAGCGGCGATCGTGGCCCGGTCGGTCCGGAACATAGGTTTTCAGGGATTTCGGTTTGTCCAACGCCGCCAAGACGCCATCGGCAATCTCCTCAACGCTCTGCTCCACGCCGCTTCCAATATTGTAGGTCTCACCAAGCCTCCCCTTCTTAATAATCAGGTCGATAGCCCGGCAGTGGTCGGAGACTGAGAGCCATTCGCGGCGGTTCAGGCTGTTCCGATAGAGCGGCAGCGGTTTGTCATCAAGGGCATGGGTGGTAAAAAGCGGTATCACCTTCTCGGGGTGTTGATAGGCGCCGTAGTTGTTCGAGCAGTTCGAGATGGTGACGGGAAGACCGTAAGTTTCAAAATAGGCGCGGACAGCGTGATCTGCCGCCGCTTTGGATGCGTTGTAAGGCGTGCGCGGACGATACGCGTGATTTTCCGTGAACTTTATCGGCGAATCCAGCGCGAGATCGCCGTAGACCTCACAGGTGGAGATATGATGAAATCGTGAGACTTCATATTTGCGGGCAAGCTCGAGCAACATCTGTGCCCCCATGACGTTTGTCTCGAAGAAAAGGCGGGGATTAAGGACGGCGCGGCTGTTGTGAGATTCGGCGGCGAAGTTCACAATCACATCCGGACGATGCTCTGCAATGAGGTCATTGACGCAGTCGTAATCTCCAATATCGCCACGAACAAAAGAGTACCGATTCGGGTAGGTTTCGCTGACATCTGCGAGGTTATTCAGATTCCCTGCGTAAGTCAGCAGATCGATGTTGATAATTGAGTCGTTAGGATGGTGTTTGAGCCAGTAGCGGATGAAATTGCATCCAATAAATCCTGCCCCGCCCGTGACTAACAGTTTCATAAAGCTTCCAGCCGTGCCGCCCCCCACTCCTTGCCTTCGAGTTCACGAAGCTCAACTTCTACTGCGCTGAGTTGGACATCAAGCGCACTCAATTCCTCGGAGACGTGCGCATAGAAGTAAGCCGCCAGCATCTCGCACGTGGGGCATGCGGCCTGTTCCTCTGTCAAAGCGCAGTTCTCGTTGAGATAGGTGTCAGCCAGTTTTTCGACATAGGGGTCGGTTATCTGGCGCAATTTAAGGATGTCTACAACCATCCCATTCTTTGGAACTCCTCTCACGTACAACTTCAGCGCCCAGAAATGGTTGTGCGGCTTTTCCCGGACGGAGAGACTGTGGCTCGCATAGAATTCAAACGGGACAATCACGGTTGTTTGCAATTTTCGTTAATCCTTTCCTTCAGAATCTGTTTGAGTAATGGGTAGAAAACCGTTTTTGGTCATTTATATGTTATTGTTGTCGTTTGCGAAACACCTTGGCGATGAAAAGGGAAGTTGGTGATTTGATAATCGAAGATATCACGCTAGGTTGAAAAAGGCTGGTGCGCGATGCGCACCCTACAACTATCCAAAAAAGAGGATGAAAGCAATGTAGAGGAGCGCGGACACAGTGTTCACGGCAACCAATGCGCCTTTGGCAAAATAAGATTGCAAGCGCGGGAACAGATATACTGAGGCCCCAATCATCGCCACTATCTCAACCGCTGAGACAATCCCCCCATGATAATCCATTTCCCAGTAAGAAATAGGACTCTTGAATTTGTAATCCCAGAGCGGGAAAAAGTGCCGATGGGCGTCCTCACGATGGAGGAAGAAATCCGCTAGACAGTGGAGCAGCATGCTCCAACACACCACACGGACACGGTCGGATCGAAGAAGATAGCTGATACCGACGCCGAGGAAAACAAGCGGTATCGAGTTGAATGGGTCGATGAAGTTCTGCCACTGGGGAAGAAAATACCGCTCCGACCAAATCTCCGCCTGAGAATGGCCAAGAATCAACGTCTCAACGCCAAAGAGGACAAAAATCGGCAAATCGGGCAGCACCGCGCCGAGCAGTGCGCACCCATGGCGATGCGGTTTACCCTTGCGCGAGAGCAACGCCATGTTGATGAGGGCGTGAGATTGTGTATTCATACGGTGCGCACAACATGTGAGCCCTTCGGAGTCTTGTCTCATTCTAACATACCGATAGTCCACCGTCAAACGCATAAGAGCAATCGAATCACGGATTAACGGATTCTCTATGCGATTTCTGTCAGGCTCATTATTCACTCGCTTGATTCTGCAGGGCATGTTGTACGAAAAAGGCTGGTGGGCAGTGCCCACCCTACAGGACTATTCGCTCAGTTAACTGTTCGCTTGAAAAATCTCTATCGCGCTCCTCATTCGGTCGCTTGATCGTTCTGCATTCCCGTTGACGTTCTTTAATTCGAGTGGTATGATTGGCATCAGTGCGCGAGGTCGCCATCAAATCAAAACACAGGGGGTTTTTTCCATATTGTACACTGTGGGGGCAACAGGAGTCATCCTTGCGGGCGGGGACAGTCGGCGAATGGGGCAGAACAAGGCGTTGATGCGCTTGGGGGATGAAACACTCATTGCCCGTACCTTAAAGCGTTTACAATCCGTCACTGACGAAGCCATCCTCATTTCAAATGCGCCAAATCTGTACACCGAGTTGGGTGTGCGGGTGTACGAAGATCTTGTCTCCAATACCGGTGTGCTCGGAGGCGTCTACACAGGACTTAGTTACGCGCTAAACAACGCTGTTCTCTGTGTTGCCTGTGATATGCCACTCCTACAGCCCAACCTACTGACTTATCTGCTCTCAGTTTTGGGAGAACATGACGCTGTTGTGCCGTATACACGGGACGTGAACGATGGCAATCCAAAGTTACAAACGTTATGTGCCGTGTATTCAAGGCGCTGCGCCCAAGTCATCCGCCAAATGCTTGATGAAGGAGAATTACGCCTTCATGCGCTGTGCGATCGTGTCCCAGTCCGCATGGTGCCTCCAGACGAATGGCGAGAATTTGATCCAAAGGGACTTTCGTTCGTAAACATAAATACACGCGAGGATTTTGAAAGGGTGCGAGAGATACTAGCACATGAGATGATGGAGGAAGTTGATAATGTTAACTGTCGAGGAAGCGCGTAAACGAATACTAGACACAATCAGCGTTTTGCCGCCAGAGAAGCGGGGGATTTTGGATTGCCTTGGACATGTGCTTGCGGAGGATATTTATTCCGTGGAGCATATCCCTCCGTTTGATAATTCGGCGATGGATGGTTTCGCCGTTATCGCTGAGGATGTTCAAGGCGCTTCCGAGAAGGTGCAGGTGAATCTACCGGTCATTGAGACAATCGCCGCCGGATACGCACCGACGAAACGGCTTGGTAAGGGGCAAGCCGCCCGCATCATGACGGGTGCGATGATGCCGGCAGGAGCAGATGCGGTCGTCATGCAGGAGGTGACGCAGTTCGACGGAGAGGACGTGAAAATTGCAGAAGAGGTGGAAAAGGCGGAAAACGTCCGATTCACAGGCGAAAGCGTGAAGAGCGGTGATTGCGTCATGTCTAGCGGAAAGCTTCTCCGCCCACAGGAGTGCTCAATGCTGGCATCACTGAATCGATCGGAAGTGCTAGTGCACAGGCGCCCGCGAGTGGCGGTGGTTTCCACTGGCGATGAACTAACACCACTCGGCAAAGCCTTAGAGCCTGGAAAGATTCGCGATAGTAACCGCTATGGAATCTACGCACAACTTCAAGAGGCAGGGTGTGTCCCCATTGACATGGGAATTGCTCGCGATGATGAAGCGGAAACCGAACGCATATTCCGCGATGCACTGAGTCGTGCTGACGCGCTCATAACCAGTGGCGGTGTATCTGTCGGCGAGCATGACGTTGTCAAGACTGTTTTTTCCAAACTCGGTGAGATCGATTTTTGGCGGGTGGCGATGAAACCCGGGAAGCCGCAAGCGTACGGCATCGCCGATGGCAAGCCAATCTTCGGCTTACCGGGAAATCCTGTCTCTTCTCTTGTTGTGGTTGAACTCTTTGTTCGCCCGGCGCTCCTCAAGATGGCAGGGCACGCAAACCCATTTCGCCCAACTTTTAGAGCCGTGTTGGACGAAGATATCGTTAATAGAGATAAACGAACCAACTTCATGCGATCAATCATTACACAACGCGAAGGGAAGTATTACGCAAAAACGACCGGGCCGCAGGGGTCGGGTATTCTCTATTCACTTGTACTAGCAAACGGGTTTATCGTTATTCCGGCGGGCGTAAACCTGAAGGCAGGAGACGAGGTGAAAGCGCAGTTCTTGGGTGATGGTGCCGGATGATACTCAACCCGTTTTCTTTGATTCATGCGCCACAGTTGTGGTAATATGGGAAAATGGGCAAGCGTCTAACGGTGTATGAGCGAATCAAGATAGAATTGCAAGGTAAAAGCCGTGATGAACCCCTCAGAAGACAGAATGTGTCAAGAGATTGTTAGATATGTTCGAGAAGTGGCGAGTCCGAGGAAAATCGTACTGTTTGGATCGCGGGCGCGCGGGGATGGCGATGAGGATTCGGACTATGATCTGCTCGTCGTGAAAGACGACGTTAAGTCACATCAAGAAGAATCTCATCAGATTCGCGTAGCGCTTATGGCGCTTCCAATATTTGTAGATGTACTTTTGAGGACCGCTGAAGAGGATGAACAGAAACAGCAACTCCAAATCGGGCTTCAGAAGTCGTTGATGGAGGAGGGGGTCGTCTTATATGAACTCACCGCATCATGAATTGGCTCGAACCCTATTGGGAAAAGCTGAAATCGATCTAGTGAATGCCAGCGTTCTATGCAATAGTAGCCAAAGGAACCGGGAAGGGGTAGGATTCCATGTGCAGCAAGCAGTAGAAAAATCACTCAAGGCAATTCTGGCTTTTCATCAGATCCACTATCCAAAAACGCACTTGATTTCAGGATTAGTGCGTTTGGCAAGCGACAATGATATTGAGCTTCCGGATACATTCCGTGAATCAGATCTCTATACGATTTATGCGATGGGTTTCAGGTATGACGAGCTTGGCCCTGACGAGGAATTTGACTTTGATGAGGCAGTAACACATGCCACGGAATGTGTAACTTTCGCGAAATCGCTTTTGGAGGATGCGCTTTCCTAATTCTTGGACAGAGACGTTGCTGGAGTTCAACGCCGCCTTGATTGTTCACAAAGCGTGGAATTACGGTATAGTCATTTACATTCTGGTAATTGTTTAGTCTACTGATTTCTAGGGTCGAGTATTACGAATCTGCACGGTTTTTGCCATTTTTTTAGGCATACCCCGTGGTGAATGCTCATTTCCTTGGTTTGTAGTGGGATCAAGCGAGTGCGATAG
This sequence comes from Candidatus Poribacteria bacterium, assembly GCA_965197465.1. Classification (GTDB taxonomy): domain Bacteria; phylum Poribacteria; class WGA-4E; order WGA-4E; family JAJDTR01; genus JAJDTR01. Next base: position 1,374,942 of record OZ240209.1, read on the forward strand.
AGATCCAATTTTTTGCCCGTCTTACGGTTTCAGGGTTTTCACTAACCATTAATCACTAGCCACTAAACACTTACAGAAAAGATTCTGATAAAACGTCGGGGCAAGAAACGGGAGACGAAGAACCGAATGGCAACAGAAATCGTGCGGGACGTGTAGTCAAAACATAGTGGGTTGGGAGAATTAACCCAATCTAGGGAAATAGCAGGCAGAAGGTAATCGGCGCGAAGCCATCCCCGTTTTACGCTCTCTCTACTGCTCTGGCTGATTCCCGCGTTTCACCTGCCCCCACGTCGTGAACAGTTTGTCCTGCGGCGACACTGCCGTGGTTTCGGTCCTATGCCAATATGGATTCGCATCATTTGCGGGGTGCTTTGTGAGATTAACGGGATTGGAGCCGTCGGCATTCATGACGTATATCTCCCTGTTCCCATCACGCTCGGTGTCAAAGATAATTCTGCCTCCATCCGGCGACCAACTGGGGTTTCCGTCCCATCCACGATGATTGGTGAGTTGAACGGTGTCCGTTCCATCAACATTCACAACAAGAATATCCTTGCGTGCTTCAAAAGCTATCTTGGTCCCGTACGGCGACCACGAAGGTTTTTCAGCCTGTCTAAAGTCTTTCGTAAGATCGACTAAGTTGGAACCGTCTATGTTCACGACATAAACGTGCCTATGACCTCTCCAATCGTTAATTCCTTGAAAAGCAATCTTCGTTCCATCGGGTGACCAAGAGCGGAAATAATCGGAGGTAACCGCATTGGAGACCCTGCGTCTGTCGGTGCCATCAGCGTTCATGACATGAATGTCTGCGAAGTTGGCATTTGGCCCAGCATTGATGGGTAAACTGAATGCGATTTGTGTTGCGTCGGGGGACCAACCGTGGTAATAGCCCTTCCCCAAGTTGCGTTTGTTGGAACCGTCCGCATCCATCACGAATATATCCCGACTTCCTCCAATATGGCGCGGCGGCGATTTTGTCCAAAGAATCTGCGTTCCGTCCGGAGACCAGCGCGGACGTTGGTCCGTTCCAGGGTCATTGGAAAGATTCACCAGATTGGAGCCGTCGGCATTTATGACAAAGATTTCCCAGTTTCCGGTGCGTTCCGAGTCAAAGGCTATCTTGGTTTTATCGGGAGACCAAGTTCCACCGGCTGGTATGCCGAACGGCTTGGACAAATTGACAGGGCTGGAACCATCAGGATTCATGACAAAGAGCGAGCGCCCGCCGGCATCTCGGTTCGACCAGAAACCTATCTTTAGGTCCGCAAATACCGGTTTCGAGACTGCCAGTAGAACCAATATCAATACAACTCTAAAAGATTTCATTGCTCTGTTTCCTTTCCGTCGGATGGATGCTTTGTCCTTTTTGATTCACTTGAGGCCTTTTGGCTTAAGTGGTGTACATGGAATTCCGCCTCGTTTCCCGCAATGAGATATTCTATCACAGACCATCCGGAAACGCAAGCAGGAGATCAAGCGAGTGAATAGCGAGTGCGATAGTAGATTCGCGCGATAGCAAATCCCGAAATCCTTTAATCCGATCAAATCAGCGAATAGCGAATGCGATAGAGCTCCCATAGTAAATCCCTCAAGCGACTGAACAAAGAGTGCGATAGAGCTCCCGTAGAGATCCGCTCATCACTAACTACTAAACACTGACCGTTCATGTTTACACGTATAGGACTTATGCGGCAACAGGAGGTTGCTACCGTAGGCAGGGCATCTTGCCCTGCCAGCATAGGTGGCCGCGAGACCAAGAGATCGCTCCTACAGAAGACGCGCAATAAATTGCCCTACTACAAACCGAACAACGTAAGTCCTATATGTAAACTTCCTAGTTGCAATGACTATAGATTGCCCTTGACAATGAAGTATCATGCAACTTCTTCTAGTTGGCGTAATTTCTCCGAGTGATCGCAAAAAAGGGCAGAATACGACATTGGCGTATCCTGCCCTGTATCTGCAACAACTCCCAATTATACGCTGAAGGATTCCCCACAACCGCATTCTGACTTGGCGTTCGGGTTCGTAATCTTGAAGCCAGAGTCCATCAAACCGTCCTTGTAGTCCAAGGTCGAACCAGCCAGGTAAAGCGTGCTACGCGGGTCAACGAACACGTTGAGTCCGTGAAACTCGAAGACCTTGTCGTTGCCTTTGGATTCGCCAAACTCAAGGTCGTACTGGAAACCGGAACAACCCCCGCCAACAACCTTCATCCGTAGACCAAATCCTTCCTCCGTGGAATGGCCCCCTCTTGAAATTAAACCAATTGCCTTCTGCGCCGCGTTTTCAGTGACCGTTATCATGAGCCTTTTCCTCCGTTCGTTTGTTTACCCTTGAAATATAGTCGTTGATTGCAGATTTAAGAACCCTTTGCGCGTCAATTGCGTAGCGTTGCTTATCTGGCGGCAAGCCGCCTAATGCGTTGTCAATGTGTTGATTTGTGATTTTCAATGCCTCTCGGATCGTGATGCCTGTGGCAAGTTCTGTTACGACGGAACTAACCGCGATAGCGGTTGGACACCCAAAAGCCTTAAACCTTGCGCTGGCGATCCGGCCACGGTGAACGCTAATCCAAAGCTTTATCATCTCGCCGCTAGACGGTGTACCCATAATTCCCACACCGTCGGCGTCTTTTATCACCCCAACGTTGCGTGGATTTTTGTAATGATCGATGACTTGAGGGCTATACATCTGCCTTGACTTCCGTCGGTTAAGCGAGCAACCATCCCTAATTATATGTTATTCAGTGCTCTATGTCAAATCAGAAGTTTCTTGTTGGGTGAGCACTGCCCACCATTTCCACTTTGCTTACACCCTAGGATCTTGCGTCTGAAGAAGGTCCAACTGACCTTCCGTTGGCTCTGCTCAGCAAAACCAAGGCTCCGTAAGTCGTGGCGCCCTCTCTCTATCTCCGGGAAATGCGCAACGCTCCGGAGGGGCGTCTCCCTGCAAACTTGCCACGAGTTCCCAGATGCGATAGAACGTCTCGCACGGATCCACACCCGCTTGGGAATTCCTCTCCACTAACACGCTGACGGCCTTGTGAAGCTCATCCATGCGTGGATCGGGATGTGACCAGTGGTAACTAAATGAACCTTGATCCAGCGAACCAAGGTGGGGTTTCATGGAGTCTCTATTTAGTAAATATGAACCCGGCGGAATCAACAGGCGAACGGCGTATTGTACCGGATCGACGTGATCGACCAGACCATGCCTTGATACAAATTCAAACACCTCAAGATAATCACACAACGATGTCCAAGGTGTGAAAGCGACCCAAGTGGGACGAAGCGCAATGTTTGCCGTGTGCACAATTTCGATTGCCTCCTCAACATCGCGTCGCGTGTGGTTTTTCTCCAGAATCTGAAGCACACAATCGCTTAGCGATTCTACCGCAGAAACCGTGAACAAGCAGCCTAACTGACTGAACTCAGAAAATACCTCACGATGTTTGATGATATGTTCAACCTTCGTCGTGAGATCAAAAGTTAGGGACGGGAATTCGGCGTGCATTGTGCGGACGAGGCGTAACGAGTGGGTGGGGCCATTCAAGAAGTCCGGATCGCCGAATGTAATATGTGTTGCCCCTGCTTGAACTTGCCGACGAATATCTTCCAGTACAATCTCCTGCGGAACGACAAAGAATCGCCCATCATAAACCGGGGGAATGGGACAGTGTGTGCAGAGGTATTTGCATCCCCGGCTTCCTTCGACATATCCCACCAACCGGTGCTCGCCGCGATGCGCTAGGCGCGCGTACGAATCTAGTGCTGGCAGCGAACTACGCGATGGTGGCGTGAAGGACAACCGTTTAAGAAATGGTCGGGCCACGACGCCATTGCCAATCACTCCGACGGGTAGATTTGATGCATTTGCCGGCAAGGGGAACCTGTTCTTGCCGACCATCTCAATGAGGGCGAGGAGCGGTGATTCATACTCGCCAGCAATGCAGAAATCTGCACCGTTCTCCAGTAGGTAATCTGCGTTGAGGCCTGCATAGAGACCGTAGAGGCAGATTAGCGCCTCCGGGTTTATTTCGCGGATGCGCTTGACGACATAAACACCCAGACGCAAGGCGGTGTGCATTGGGACGGCAATTCCGACAAAACGGGCGCGGGAAACCTTCTCAATGTCTAACGGTTCGACAGAAACGTCAATTGCGGTCGGCGCGAAGCCGGCACGTTCCAAGAAACCGAGGGGCATCGCAACCCCCATCGGCTGATGTCCCAATTCATAACAGGAAATCAACAGTACCGCACCAGATGAACGCATGTTTTTAGCCCGTGCCTGGCTCATTGATAACCCCCCTGTCTTCCATCTTGGAGATTAGTCGATTCTTACTACAGATTCTCATGACGTTTCGGCAAAATCGGTGCAATCCCAATTGTGTAGGCACACCTTCCATTTCCTAATCGGCGATCTCAACCTGATACCGTTTTGCAATCGCCTTGATTTGTTCCCACGTGTCCTCTTCAATGTAGATGCCGTCCCGCTCCCGTCTTTCTCGCTCGCTAAATCCGCGTTCGCCCGGCACAAAAATTTCTTCGACACCGGGTGATTTCTGTGCCGATTTAACATACTCGATAAAGCGGTCTACCTCCTCGTTGAACCCCGACAGTTCGGCGAAACTGCCAATGTTGATGACAGTGACAAATATGCCGTTGCCGGGTCTTGTCTCCCCTTCGCGAGTGCAGTTAGCGCCACTCAGGGCGCCCGAGAGAATATCTACGACAAGACTGAGTCCAAATCCTTTTTGTGCGGCAATTCCTCCGAAGGGTAACAAGGCGCCGGGCGGATCCGCGTAAAAGTCATCAACATTCGTCGTCGGCGTTCCGGCGGAATCGACAATCCACCCTTCCGGAACAGTTTCCTTCCGATGTTGCTGCACCCTGACTTTCCCCGAGGCGACAACACTGGTGGACATGTCTAGCAGTAGCGGCTCACGTCCCGACAGCGGAATTGCGCAGGCAAGCGGATTGGTTGACAGCCGCGGCTCAACTCCCCCAAATGGGACAACGCAACTACCGGCACCGTGGTCGTTCACGGTCAGCAGGCAAATCATATCCGATTCTGCTGCGATAAGTGCATAACCTCCTAATCGCCCAACCTCATTTGATCGAGAGACGACAACCGAACTGACATCGTTAGCTTCCGCTTTCTGAACCGCAAGTTCCACGGCGTATGTAGCGATGACTGGACCAAATCCCCAATTGCCGTCTATGACCGCCATGGATGGGGATTCACGTTTAATCTCAATCTCTGCACCCAATTCAATCAACCCAGATTCAATCTCGGGAACATACTTGAGCGGCAGATGGATGACGCCGTGTGAATCGTGTCCGACTAGATTGGCGTCAACCATTGCGCGTGTGACCACCTCCGCCTCGGCGTTCGGTACACCCAGCGCGGAAAAGATTTTCAAACACGATTCTGTCAGTTTCTCCGCAGTCAATACTGGCAACGTCAATTCCTCGTCAATCTGTCACTTATTGTATTGGTCAGGCAGATGTTAGACACTTATAGCTTTTTCACGCATGAGAGGAAATCTGCGATTTAATGATCACAGGTCGGCTTGGATTGCCAAATCCAAGCCTTGATCGATAAGGTTGTCAATCCGTGGGAACAGTACAGCGTGTAAACCATCTCGTTGACTAATACACAATCTGTCACTTATGCATTGCGATTCCATTATATTATACGACCTTTTGAGTGTTGATTTCAAACACATTAGCGCTTGGGTGAGGGCAGTTGCGTCTGATTATTTGGATGTGGAAGGGTAGCGGGGCGGAAGAATGGTGGGCAGTTCCCACCCTACAACTGTTATACCGAAGAATAGTTGGGTTTGTGCAGGGAGTCGGGTTTCACTAGGACTTCTATCGCCTTGGGATCTCTATGGGAACTCTATCGCACTCGCTATCCACTCGTTTGATCGATCCTACAGGTGTTGGGTTTCACTGTGTTCAACCCGACCTACAGGCTACAATCAGATGCGATTGGCATGTAAAGGTATTAAATGCTGTTGACATCAAGGCTTGGAAATGTGGCATAATAGAACATTGATATGATTTAATACAGAAACCAAGTTGCAAACACAGATTCCACAGTTGCTTGACAATTGTTCTCTACAAACATGGAACCATCTGGAATACCGTTCCAAAATTCACGAGTCACATGCACACTACTGCATTAGTTGCACTATTCCGCAGTGTTGGTCAACCGTTTGAGATCAGCAGGAAACCACTAGCCGCTCCGAGCGAAGACAACGTGCTGGTTCGAGTCATGCTGGCGACAATTTGCGGCTCAGATCTGCACACCTTTGCGGGACGGCGATCAGTCTCGTTACCGTGCGCGCTGGGCCATGAAGCCGTGGGGGTGATTGCTGCGCAGACGCAGTTACGCGATGCTTATGGAAGGAATCTACGTGAAGGCGATCGAATTACTTGGAGCATTGGAGCGTCGTGCGGACGATGCCATAACTGCGTAAAGAAGAACCTGCCTCAGAAGTGTGACAGACTGTTCAAGTACGGACATGCCGGAGGCGAGTCTAGCGTTGCGTTCAGCGGTGGGTTTGGCGAATACATCCAGCTTCGCGGGGGTACCGCCATCTACCGTCTTCCGTCGGCTCTTACCGAGCGTGAAGCGGTGCCACTCAATTGTGCGCTCGCTACCGTGCTGGACGGATTGAAGACTGTCGGTGTCAAGGCGGGGAAGAATGCGGTTGTGCAGGGGGCAGGGATGTTAGGCATTTATGCTGCGTGCTACCTGCGCGAGAATGGGTGCCAGAGTGTATCGGTTGTCGATTATCAAGCCGATCGGCTACGGATAGCGTCTCAGTTCGGTGCGACGCACACCTTTGATCTTACTGACATCTCTGCGGCTGATATTGGACAGGCCATCCAGGAGATTACGAATCGAAACGGCGCAGACCTCGTTGTAGAGGTGAGTGGGGCAAACACGGCGTTATCAAACGCGCTTGATTGGTTGGGAGTCGGAGGTCGTTGTCTCACGCTTGGATACGTCTATCCAGGAGCTGATGTCACGCTGGACGCACAGAAAGTTGTAACGAAATGTTTGACAATCCATGGACTTCACAACTACCATCCATCCGCACTCGGTGAGGCGATTCGGTTCGTTGAGAAAAAGCACGGTCACTATCCATTCGGCGAGTTAATCGGTGCAACCTATCCGCTGGGGGAGATTGATGCAGCGTTTGAACGGGCAAAACAGGGCGATTTGATTCGAGTGGCAGTTGATCCACAGAGAGAGTAGCGAAAAAAGTGCATGAGTAGACGTAAAGTTTTAATCATCTGCATTGACGCGGGCGGGCACGACTACCTCGCTGCCAGCGACATACCAAATATTCGGAGACTTGCCGATGCCGGATTCTACAGATGCGCCAATTCGGTCATACCGTCGGTTACGAACGTCAACAACGTCAGTATCGCGACAGGATGCTTTCCAGCAGCGCACGGAATTACGACGAATTATCACGTTGACCGGGGGACTGGGAGGGGAGAGTTTATTGAAGACAGCCGTTTTCTGTTAGTCCCAACACTGTTCGAGCGTGCAAAGTCGGCAGGATTCGCCGAAAAAGCCGCACTGCTCGTGACAAAGAAAAAACTATTGGGGATGCTAGAAGGAGGGGCAGACATCCGGATTGCGGCGGAAGCCCCATCGGCAGAATATGTTGAATCCGTTGGAGAACCGGAGTCAATCTACTCAGCCCAAATTAATTGGTGGCTATTTCGGGCGCTGAGAAAAGTATTGCGCGATGAGAATCCTGACATCGTTTTCTGTTCAACAACCGATTGGGCGCAACATAAGTTTGCGCCTGACGAGGAAGCTTCTCAATGTCACATGGCGGAGCTAGATCGGATTTTCGGGGAAATTGTGGACGATAATCCGAATCGGGAGATTTACATCACCGCTGATCACGGCATGTCCACCAAAACGAAGGCGCTTGACCCGGGGCGTTGGCTCACTGAACACGGCGTGGAGGCGAACGCGATTCCCATCATCAAAGACCGTTATGTCGCTCATCACGGGAATCTTGGCGGGGCAGCATATATATTTCTTAACGAGCGTAACGATTGCACGCGGGCGATTGCTTTGTTGGAAAATGCACCTGGAGTTGAGGAGGTATACACCGCGTCACAAGCCGCAGAGACATTCAGACTCCACCATGAGCGAATCGGCGACATCTTTATCCTCGCGGATTGTGATACGGTCTTCGGTGAACTTGAACAAACAAGGACGGAGGTTAGCCTGAGATCTCACGGATCTCGGCACGAAAGTTATGTGCCAGTCATTGGCTACAATAGCCCGTGGCGGGCAGAGGATTTCACTCACAATATTGACGTTGGACGGCTGTTATTAGAGAGCATTCTCCTCTAACGCATGAGACTTCACGCGGTGAGGATGACCACATTAACGGGAGGAACCAATGAAGACCGGAATTTGGATTTTTACCGCAACGATTTTGCTGACAAACACTATTGCTTTAGGAAAACAGGAAGGGAGGGCAATGTCTGACAAGGAACGGTGGAACTTAAAATACGAAGGTACGACGTATATTTATGGGAGGGAACCAACGGCGTTCCTCAAGGATAAACTCTCGCTGTTAAAGAAGGGCAAAGCGCTGGTTCTGGCGATGGGTGAAGGGCGTAATGCGGTTTATCTTGCCGAAAATGGATTTGATGTTACCGGTGTTGACATCTCTGAGGTCGGCATTGAAAAGTGTGAACGGCTTGCGGAGGAGCGCGGTGTCCTAGTCGATTCCATCGTCGCGGATTTAACCGATTACGATATGGGTATGGAGCAGTACGATCTTATCACAAATTTCTACTTCTATGACAAATCGATTCTGCCGAGGGTGATTGATTCGTTGAAACCCGGCGGCATCTTTATCTTTGAGAGCTATTCACGAGATCACCCGAAACACAGCAAGTTTGGGCCCAAGAATCCAAATTACCTTGTGAAACCCAATGAACTTCTGGAAATCTTCAAATCGTTACGGATTCTTTATTATGAGGATACTGTCACTGAACTTGACGAGGGGATGCACAAGGGAAAAGCGGCGCTTATACGGTTAATTGCGAGAAAATCAGAGTGAGAATAACATAATGTGTCTGGTATTGGCGGGCAGCCGCAAGAGGGCACCTAAAATCGCGGCGGATTTATTGTTGTAAGGTGGAGACGGTGTTCCAATGGAAGGAAGATGGTGGGCGGCGCTCGCCCGACAAAACCAAGGCATTTGGATCGGTGGGCAATGCCCACCCTACTGAGGCACAGGGTCGTTTGGGAATCAACTATGTGAGGTTGCGGGCGGAGCGATCTGCGATGGCTTCGTCACCGAGATGGGCTTGAATCCAGTCTCGAAGCGGAACATCTGCGTCCGTGGGGGTAGTGAGTGCTAAGTTGCTAGTCGTTGCGCCGAGCAATTGACGGCGGATCGGGTCGGAGCGTTCCATTAGGTGGGATACAGACATGTCGACCGTGGGGTGGAACCAGCGATGGCTATAGCCAATGAATACCACTCGCTGTGTGATGTCGGAGAGATTTCGTCCCTGTGCTCGCCAGAGCCGTCGATCGAATATGACGGCAGTTCCCGCGGGTACACAAAGTTCCATTGCTCCATCAGGATCTGAAATGTCATCGGACGGAAACTGAATCGAGCGCGTAAGGTGGCTTCCGGGCAGAATGCGGGGATTGCCGCGTCCCGTTTCGGTAAGATCTGTCAGGAAATAACCCACTTTCACAGAAATACGCGGAAATGGGTTCGCTTCCAGAAGCTCTCGGTTCAAACGACCACCCTCTTGGCGCCAATGTAGCCGTCGATTGAGTTCACTTGTTTCTTCTGACTCTGGAGGCATAACTTGTAGTTCGGTATGGCACAAGTGGATGTTCCACTTGAGGATTTTCCACACTTTGGGAAAAGTTCTCGTCCAATCAATGAGTTCGAGGAAGATGTCGTTTTCACTTAGAATATCCAAAATCTTCAATTCATTGGTAGCATGTCCCTCATTCCTCTTGGCAATTATCCCGTCAATTGCCCTGTTGAGTGCATTTACCATCTCCGCGGGCAGGGCATCGGGAACTGAGAGGAATCCATCCCTTTCAAACGCTTGATCTTCGTTATCCGTCAAACAGTGTTCTAGACATGCAGCGTCCATCATTTTGCCTCTACGTCATTTAGCCGGTCCTTGCTCGCGACGCGGCTTTTGACCGCATCGTTTTCTTATCACGGAGTCAGAAACGCTTTGTGCTACATGTTGGCGACAGCTTTTTCGCCTAGGTGTTCCTGCAGCCACCCTCGAAGGGGAACGTCTTCGTCTGTAGGCGAGGTAAATCCGGCAGCCCCAGCGTGTGCGCCAAGTAATTGTCTGCGAATGGGATCGACTCTGTCCATATAGTGGGACACGGTCATAGCGTCCCTCGCGCGGAACCAGCGGAAACTGTAACCGAGAAAGATAGCCTTCCGCGTCGTCTCAGAGCAGTTTCGACCTCCATCATGCCAAAGACGACGATCAAAAATAACCGCTGTACCGGGCGCGGCCAGCACCTCAAGCGCACCTTCCGGGTTTGAAACTCCGTCGGGCGGAAATTCGATTTCATCTTTTAGGTGACTCCCAGGGATAACGTTAAAGTTGCCGTGACCGCCTTTCGTGAGATCGGAGAGGAAGAAGCCGACCTTCACAGAGACGCGCGGTGCAGGAATGGACTCCATATCCAATGTTACGCGGCCACTGTCCTGGTGCCAATGAAGCCGCTTCTTTTCGTTCCGTTCTTCCGGTGGAAGCGGCGGTTTAGGGCTGTAATGCGTGTGATACAGGTGGATATTCCAACTCAAAATGTCCCATACTTTAGGCAAGATGGTTGGCAAATCGATCAGTTCCAAGAGCAAGTCGTGTTTCCCGACACAATTCACGCCAGGCTCTATGGTGTCTACCATTTCGGTGAAATCTGCGACCATGTTGGGTGGCATAGCGTCTCTTACCACAAGGAACCCGTTCCGTTCGAACTTGGTGCGCTCGTCAATCGTCATACAGTGATTCAAGCATGAGATATCCATGTGCTTTCTTTTCCTTTTGTCCTGTGGTTCAAGGAATAGCTAGAATACTCAGGAATCAGGATTCTCTATTAGCAAACCGTGAATCAGGTGTAAACACAGTCCCACATCGTGCGTCACTAGCGGCTAATTGCGGCTAATTGCGGCTAATTGCGGCTAATTGCGGCTAATTGCGGCTAATTGCGGCTAATTGCGGCTAATTGCGGCTAATTGCGGCTAATTGCGGCTAATTGCGGCTAATTGCGGCTAATTGCGGCTAATTGCGGCTAATTGCGGCTAATTGCGGCTAATTGCGGCTAATTGCGGCTGGTCAAATATAGCATGATGTCAATAGCATGTCAAGATATATTGGTTCATTACGACTGGGATTCCTCGTGATTCTCTGTTCTTCTTTGAGAACTTTTATTTTTCATCAGATGGCTGACTATTTGCTGGGCCCACAGATTGACATTAGCATCGGTCAAATCTTGGGGAGAGCGGGCGATCGATTTCGCTGCACTTGCTTAGAATGGATTACAGTTCCATCACCACTTCCATCTCAAGCCGATGTTCAGGCTCTTTCTGCTTTGTTGAGAGCAGCCGATATTTGAGTCGCAACAAGAGATCTGTCACTTTCCGCACCTTGTATTCTGCATTCGCACGAATCTCGTGACTTAGACCTTCGTGGAAATAATATCGCGTGAAAGGAATTCCACCTGTGCTTTCCCCGAAGCCGAGTCGGTAATTGAAATCGATTCGGCCTTTCCCGATCAGGGAGTAAATCATCCGGTTTTCGATTGAGAATGTCCGCGTGTGCGCTTCAGGTTCATCTGCCAGTTTCTCAAGGTCCGAGGTCGTTTCAAAGCCGCCGGTCATACTGAGTCGCAGAGCACGGTTAAGTTCGTATCGGAAGTCAATTTCACGCCTCCGCTCGAACTGCACTAGATCGGATATTCGATCGGATGTCCCCGCTTCATTCCCTAGTTGGCTAAACTGCTCCCGTTCGCGGCGCTGCTCCCATCGTCCAACGAATGAGATTCGACGTGTGGGGTTCAGCGTTAGACCGATGTCCCAATCGCGGCTACTCCGCCAGCGCTCTCTGTTGTTGACGCGCCTGTTCAGGGTTTGGCTACGGTTATAATTCAGGTTGAGATTCAACTTTGTTGATGGCGAAAATTTGAGTTGATACCTTTGCCGTTCTTGACCGAAAAGTGTCCGCTCGTTACGTAAATCGCGGAGCAAGTATAAGGATGCGGTATCCGCTTCTTCCTGTTCTTCCCGGATATCGAAGCGGATTTCGCCGCTGATAGCTTCCGCCAACCACTCCAACGCAGTTGTACGCTCCGGCGAATTCTTTCCCAGACCTGTGCTTCCATCAGCAGGGGGCAATTTCGAGTCGGTCGGCAGTACTCCAAGTCTTGAAGTTGAGAATCGACCGTCTCGTCTTCGCCGGGAAAAGATCTGTCGCGGACGAAAACGCAATCGCAGTTTGGTATCAATTGCCGAAACGGGTTTGTCGTCAACATTCTGAATAATCTTTATGTAATTTCCTTCCTCGGAGTCTTCTCTATAGTGCAGGTCGTCAATTTTGACATAGAATCCTTCACCTGGCTTGATTTCTCTTCCTGTGAATGGATTGATATTGGTATAGATTTCGCGCCGTTCCGTCGCTAACTTCTTATCGAGTTCATAGGTAATCTCACCGTACAACGCGCGGTTAAAAGGAGTAAGCCGTGCACTGATGTCCGCCAACTGTGTTGTTGAGTCGGTGTTAAGCTTGTGTCGCGCCTCAAAAACTCGGCGAGAGATGTTGGATGTCAGATTTGCCCATTTGCGGGGTTGTGAAAAAAAGCCGACTGTCCATGTCCGTGCAGTCGTTTGAAGTTTCCAGTCCGAGAACGCTAATGTTTCCCCGTCGAGCGTGAGTAGATCTTCTTTTCCAAACGATTCCTCAATGGAGTACAAAGAATTCAACGATGCCCACTTGAAATTGACGACATCCATGCGACCTGTGGAGATATTCCGTCTTCGGTTGAGGTTAGATCCGTCGGCGTAATCAAGATCCAAAGATTCGAGCTGTTCGGTAGCCGCGCTCAAATTAAAGGACCGAAGCCTATGAGCTAGACTCCACTGTTGGCGTTCTTTGCGAAACTGATCAGTTCCCCTGATTTTAGATGCGCTTCTCCGCACATTCCATTTTAGTCGCGGGATTTTCTTGGGACTGAAATCGACAGCCCAGTTCAGGTTGTCGCGGATTGTAATCTCGTCGCCCGGCGTACCTGGCATAGATTCACTGTCATTTGCGCCGCTGTCCTCTGTTCCCGTGCTCCCAGATGCGGTTGTGCGGAAACGCTCCTCAGTTCGCCCTAGTCCGGAGTCAAGCCCCAACCATGTGAACGGCTTGAACTGGAAATCGAAGTCCAGTGATCGTTCGTCGGGGGATTGCTGCGGCGCCCTCGCCTCCTGCAGGTAGAGTTCATCGAATCTTTCCTCCTTATACCGTTCTTCATACTGGAAACGGGAGCGATTGGTACTAGACGCACCAACGGGTACAAAGTCGGTATCAAGCGAACGAACGTCGAGGTTCAACCGAATTTTCTTATAGGACGAAAGTGCAAGGAGTTTCCATGCACGACTGACTACCTTTGAATCCGATTCAGAAAAGGTGTTTTTGTCGAGCGCACTGAAAGCGATTTCTCCTGTAACTGAGGTTTGATTGCTGAGATTAAGAGTTCCGTCTAAGCCCCACACGCTGTGCTTCTCAGGAGGGATTAGCGACTTGCCATCGCCATCAGGATCCAATTCATTTCGGCGGAGATCCGCTATGTCTTGCTCGCTAATAACGATGAATGCGTTCTCAAGGTTGTTCAAGTCGGATTCAGCGGCGTATGCAACGCCAACAGTAACGCGGTCTCCAGGCAGATTAAACAGCCCACTCGCACCGTAAAGATTTCGTTGATATGCCCGGTCTTCCGGGATGAACTCGAAATCGACGCGGATGACATCGTTGCTAGTGATCAGGTGCTTATTCGTGAACTCGATTGTTGGGTCGCCGTACTCGCGGATGACGTAATCGTTATTCTTTCCGCGCCGCATTCGCTCCCCGTTGAGCCAGACAATCTCGCTTCCGGCTTTGACCACGACAAATTCACCGTCGGCATCAATCCGATACTCGCTGCGCCCCTCCTCGCCTCGAATCACTTTGCTTGTTGACTGTCCCTTTGGGATGCTGCTCGGTATGAGGTGGAACTTTCCCCACTTGAAATCACCTTCAACCTGGACGCCTTCCAAAGCGCGTGGGAAAAAGATGAACTCCGAATCTCCGAGGGAGCCCTCGAAATCGCCCAAGGTCGCGGTGAAATTTGGACTTGTAACACGAATGAGTTTTTGGTCGATGTCCTGAATGTCCTCGGTTGTACCGCTTGCCTGAATCGGCAGGTCTTGGTCCGACAGCGAGGCAATCACGCTGACGTTTTCGGACACCTTGCCGTCAACGCTTATGCGTAACTCCTGATTCTGAGATAGCGATCGCCTGTTTCCGACAGAGATTCCGAATCTCTGTGAGCCCGTAACATGCAGTTGGGATGGGGTGGTAGTTGGTCTGTCCAAGGTTTCCCTAGGCAATAATGCATCTCGGTCAGCGCCGATACCCACCTTTTCACGTGGCCCCTCCTGCAGGAAAAGATCGCGTTTATACTGTTTCTTGATAGCGAAGGGCAGGGCTTGATAGGTAATCTCAATGAGTGCATCTTCGGCGAAATCGCGTTTGAGGGCGATCTTGCCTTCGGGGTAGTCAATCTGGTAACCGACTCCCCGCACAAGTGTCTCGCCATCAACTGTCAGAGTCTCGCTGTCTCTGATGAGAGGCGTGTATTTCAGGACAAAGGGCGCCGGAAGGTCTTTGAGTCGGTATTTCTCCGACTTGTGGAGCAGGGAGATGACCGGGAGTTCAAACTGACTGACTGCACCTTCCGTAGAATCAGCGTCATCCGCGCCCTGAAGCGTGGAATTGAGAATTACGAATAAAAACAAACTCGGTATTGCCAGAAGTCTCCACATAAAAGCGCATCCAGATTGGCTTGCTACGTGATTCTACAAATAAGCAGTGGTAAAATAGATCCTTATCAGTTTTCACGTAGTATTGTCCCTATTTGTTACAGATTGTCCCCCTTTCTTCAAGTATAGCAATCCGCGCTGATGTGATTCGCGTTTCTTGATTGAAAGAATTTCTAGACCAAGGTTATTATGCAGTGAATTAGCTAGCTGGCATTCTTCAAACGGGCCGGATGCACTCGGGCGAGTCATTTTTCGGTTGGTTCACTAGGCGCGACACAGTGAAAGTCGTCATTTCCTCTGCGGGGTACGGTGTGAGAAGGTGATTCAGCGTAGCGGGAGAACATTCGACCGGATCCAGCCACAGGTCATACGCCTCTTGGTCCAGGATAACCGGCATTCGGTGGTGGATCGGCTTCAACAACTCATTTGCGGGGCAGGTGATGATTGAGCACGACAGCACAGGTTCGACTTCGCCCTGTGGTCGCCAAGCTTCCCAGAGCCCAGCGAAGGCAATAGGCATCTCCGATGCCATTCGGATGTAAAACGGTGTCTTGGCACCGCCGACGGGGTCTTTTCGCCATTCGTAATAACCATCGGCTAGGACGAGACAGCGACGACGTCTGTAGGGGTTTCGGAACGAAGGTTTTTCGGAAAGAGTCTCTGCCCGTGCATTTATCATTCGGTTGCCGATTTTTGGGTCTTTTGACCACGCTGGAATGAGCCCCCAACGGAAGAATTCCACTCTTCCAGTGCCCTTGTTCGGGACAACGGCGACCTGCTGCGTTGGCGCAATGTTGTAGCGGGGCGGGAGTACGCCAAGAAAGTCAAATTCAGGAAAAAATTCTGTCAAGCTCGTTGGACTGGCGGCGAGAGTGAATCTGCCACACATAATTGTCTCCCTTGTTGCAAAACGGGACCGATTTAGAGAAATTGAGGCATGGGTTGACTGTCAGTCCGAAACAACGATGGTTTATAATCCCAAGAAGCGGTTCGCCGTATATGTAGAAGGTATAAACATCCCGCTCCGCTTTAGTGAACGAAGAGGGTACCGCTGGCGTATGCATCTTCCGCATATTGCGCGGAATTAAAATCGAGTTTTGAAGAAAAACTGTATTAGTCAACAAGATGATTTACACGCTGCACTGTTCCCGCGGATTGACGGCCTCATCGGTCAAGGCTTGAATTTGACAATCCAAGCCGAGCGAGAACTGGCTATGAGTGTCTTACATCTGCCTGATCATTACGGTTTCGAAGTAAAACTCGGTTTCGGCGGCGTGCTAGAATCTCATCACTTGATGCCGTATCTTCCGACAAGCCCGGACGTATGCGCCTATCTAAGCTGTATCAATACTCTCGTCACGGAGCAGGCGCCGCATAATCTTGTTGGAAGCAGTTCGAGGCAATGAATCACGAATCACCACATCGTGAATCTTGAATAGGGGATTAAGCTGTTCGCGAATCGCCACTCGCAGATTAGCCCTCAATGAGGTTCTATCCTGATATGAACCTGGCAGCAAGACAGCGTGAATTACCAATTGACTTGGTCCCCCATCCTTCGGAGCTACCGCCACCGCCGCAGTCTCGCGAACGCCGCTTACAGTGTTCAGAACCTGTTCGATCTCCGCCGAACTGACTTTAATCCCATTAAGGTTCATCGTATCATCTACACGGCCATGTGCCCGGAAAAAGCCACCCGTCAGTCGTTCGATCTGATCGCCGTGGCGCCGAAGCGGCGCCATATTGGGCAAAGTGGGGTTGCCTTCAAAGTAGACCTCGTGATGGTCGCTGTTCAATAATTCTGTCGAGAGACCCATGGATGGCGGGATAAGAAAGACCTCCCCGTTGTCAGTATGTTTTCCCTCTGCGTC
Organism: Candidatus Poribacteria bacterium; assembly: GCA_965197465.1. Lineage (GTDB taxonomy): Bacteria > Poribacteria > WGA-4E > WGA-4E > JAJDTR01 > JAJDTR01. Next base: position 1,391,919 of record OZ240209.1, read on the forward strand.
AAGTATGACAAGGTCGGAGCCCAAGGCAGGCGTCGTAAACGTGGCTGGTGCAGCAGGCTGTATGAGCGTGCCCGTGACATAGCCGCCGCCGATTTCTGTCCCTCCACAATACTCAATTATCGGCCGATATTCTGCCAACGACATCAGAAACAGCATGTCCTCCCGGTTGGAACATTCACCGGTTGAACTGAAGGCTTTAATCTTGCGCCAGTTGAGCCCTTTCATACACTCCGTGTTCTTCCACGCTCTGACCAAGCTGGGTACAACCCCAAGCATCGTAACGCCGGCGTCCTGCACAAACTCGCCGAATTTTCTTTCTGTTGGCAAGCCATCATATAGAGCCATTGTCGCTTTGTTGATTAGACTTGCGTAGATTAGCCAAGGTCCCATCATCCACCCGAGATTCGTGGGCCAAGCCAACACATCTCCAGGCTGAATATCGTGGTGCAGGTAAGCATCTATCGCACATCTGATTGGTGTCGTATGCGTCCACGGTATGGCTTTAGGCGTTCCAGCGGTTCCGGAGGAGAAGAGGATGTTCGTATGTCCATGCGGGTGACAGGCGACCGATTTGAATTCGTCCCTGTTACTTAGAAACTGCTCCCAAGTCAAATCTCCCAATCGTAATTCAGGGGACGCGTTTGCCTCTGTGTTAGAAGACAGAACGATTGCCATTGGAGCACCCGCGGCAACTACCTTCGAGTATAACGGTAACTTCGTACCACCGCGAAGAATAGCATCCTGAGTGAAAATTGCTTTAGTTTCCGCAATTCTGAGACGGGTTTCTATCTCGTGCGGCGCAAAGCTGTCGGCAACCGAAACTACAGTGCATCCCACTTTGATAATTCCCAAATAGATAGCAACCGACTCAGGCGTCATGGGCATGTCAACTGCAATGGAATCTCCTACTGCGAATCCGGCGTCCACGAGTGAATTGGCGACGCGGTTCGACAAGAAATCAAGCTCGCTATAGGTCAATGTTGAAAGCGACGTACTTTCCGACTTTGAGACGATTGCGGGGGCATTCCCCGATGCGCTGAAGCAACTGTCCGCGATATTCAACGCGGCTCCTGCGAGCCATTGAGGAGATTCTGCGCCGTAAGACAATTCTACAACCGCCTCGAAAGGCTTACAGAACCGAATATCCAACCTATCTACTATCAACTCGAAGAAATCAGCGCGGTTCTGGACGGACCATGCGTGGAAATCTCCGTAAGACTCAATTTTCAATTCCCTCATCAACCTGGAAATATTCGCTCGTTGAAACTGTTCATCAGAGGGAAACCAGGCTGGCGGAGGTCCATGCTTTGATCCATCCCAATCAGAAAAGGCGGACTCATATAATAGCTTGTGCAGGGCAAATGGGTGAGAGGGTGTCAACACCTCATCGGCGAGTCGCTGCCAGCATTCGGGGGGAGACAGCGATGAGAGCAGGGGATTTACCTGCTGCAGTATCTTGGACGCGCCGGATTTGTCCAACCCGCATTGTATAAGTTGATCGAGATTCAGTTGAGTAGCCATGAGAAATGTCTTTGATCTTGTTGGTCTATCGAGTTTCTAGAACGAGAGGAGATTGCACTAAATGTGGGTGTCTTCGCAAATCTAACGTGCCGTCCAGCCTAGGTCAATCGCCCAATCGGCACCGGTGATAACTCCCGCTTCCTCGGAGCAAAGGTAAACGACGAGCGAAGCAATCTCCTCCGGCCGGATAAGTCGCTTAATAGCTGCCGGTGCCAATATCACCTGTTCCAATACCTCATCGCGCGTGAGTTGGTGCGTCTGTGCCTGATCAGCAATCTGACCCTCGACCAAGGGCGTTTGCACATAGCTTGGGCAAATAGCATTAACGGTGATGCCGTGTGCTCCACCTTCTAATGCGGCTGAGCGGGTGAAACCGATTAGCCCGTGCTTTGCCGTAACGTAAGCGCTCTTGAAGGGAGATGCCACACGTCCGTGAATTGAAGATATGTTGATAATACGCCCCCAACCGTTGGCTTTCATCGCTTGCCAGACAGATTGGGTTAGCAGGAAGGGGGCGGTGAGCATGACGGCAATCATTTTGTCCCAGATTTCTGCCGGAAAGGTCTCAATGGATTCAATATGTTGGAAACCGGCGTTGTTGACCAAAATGTCAACTCTACCGTACCTCTCCAAGGTTTCGGCAATTAGTCGCTGACAGTCTTTGCGTTGCGATAGGTCCGCTTTGACGAATTGGGCATCTATTGCGTCTGCAACAACTTGCCCGCCAACTTTATCTATGTCAATCGCGACCACCCTGTCGCCTCTTTGAGCTAGTGCTTCAGCGACTGCGCGCCCGATGCCACTCGCTGCCCCGGTGACAATCGCAACACTTTGATCCATTCTTGACCGCCTTGCTATCAGTTCTTCTTCCGTATCTTAAATCTTAACCTATTACTGTGTGTTATTCAACAGCCAAATTTTGGCAGCAACCTAGTACACGTTGGCGGAAATAGTTAAGTGAATTAAACGGCTAAGGGGCGCCCTTTGTACGTCCACTTAAACCGCACCTTAACTGACGGTGCGATTAGGAAATCGCACCTACCGTAAACTCATACGGCAATTACGCCAAGCTGTACTAGTATGACGAATTCTTCGTAGGGAATAACGATCATTGTTCCCTACAGTGGGGACAAATGAATTGACATCGTTTGATTCACTTGTTAAAATTTAGTGTTTGCGCCACGGCAGAAACCCACTTCATATGCGATTCATTGCAATGGAAAAAATGAGAAACTGATGAGACTACGCACCAGAGCACGGGCATGTGCACTCCAGATGTTATATCAAGCTGAGATTACACAGGATTCAATTGGCTATGTTCAGAAGCTTTTCTGGCAATCAGAAAATGCGCCCGAACATGTGCGAGAATTCGCTAATCCTCTCGTCGAAGGTACGTTTAAACATCGGGAGACGATTGATTCGGCAATACGGTCTACCGCCGACAACTGGACGCTCGAACGGATGCCGGTTGTGGATCTGTGTATTCTGCGCAGTGCTACGTATGAGCTCCTCTTCCTCGTTGATATTCCCGCCGCGGTCTCAATTAACGAAGCAGTCGAACTTGCCAAGACCTATAGCACTGACGACTCCCCGAAATTTGTAAATGCCGTTTTGGATCGAATCAAGGAGATAGCGCCGACGATGATCGGATTGGAACACCTGCGAACCAGTGGAGGCAATAGTTGACGCAATTCCGACGTGTTCTGATTGGTGTTCTGATTCTAGCGATACCTGCTGTCACATTGGCGCACCGGGAGGTCAAGTTTATTCAAGAGTTCGGAGGAAAAGGGGAACAGGGGGGACAGTTCGCCGAGAATGTGCATATTGCTTTCGATCGGGAAGGCGGAATCTATATCACGGACACCGACAATTTGAGGATCCAAAAACTCAAACCCAATGGACAACTTCAATTTCAGATCCAAACAAGCGGGGAACAGTTTACGCTAATCAACCCTACAGATATCGCTGTTGGACAAGATCGCACAATCTACGTGATGGATTGGATCCTCATTCCGATTGAGGGAGCGGATGACCCAAAAATCTTCAACTACGGCCCCTGTGTCCACCGATTCGATGCGGAGGGCAAGTTTGTCGCTAGTTATCCAATTCAGGACTTCTCGCGGCGGATGAAGTCACTTGAATCTGCCGTGCCTGGCCTTGATGCGGATGGGAATTACGCACTCATCATCCCGCAAGGGAACACCGAACGCTCCTTTCTACTAACGGTCGATCGAAATGGAAACATCTATGTTTTAGATACCGGCGTCATCCACAAACTCAATGCCAGCGGCCGTGCCATTACGACTTACCCGGTGTCTCAACCCAAAATCGGACAAGTGATTAAGGCGGTAGATATGACGGTGGACGGGGATGGGAATCTCTTGATCGTCGACAAAGCCGCCCATCGTATCCTGAAGTATGATTCCGATGGGAAATACCTGACGGCGTTTGGTCAATACGGCGATCGGGCGGGTCAGTTTATTTCACCATTCCTCATTTTCGCCCGAGACGACGGAGCGATTCTGGTCGCTGATAGTACCAAATATAAACTAGACTACAAGTCGGAATTACCGAGGAGACAGCACGATCCGTTTCAATTCGGGCGATTACCGTACCGTGTATTTAGGACTCGGATTCGCAAGGTTCAGCGGTTCACGCCGGATGGCGAATATAAAGAGAAGACCCTAATCCGTTTCGGTAGAGAAAATGAGGTGCACACCCATCTAAAACTCAAAGCCATTGATTACAGTGGGAATTTGTACTTCTTTGACACGCAGACACTGAGGTTCAGAAAGTTTGCGCAAACCGGTGGTCTAACTCCGTCAGTTTTTCAAGCGGAGGCTAAACTCGGCTACACGTTCGAGATTCATGATGCCGAGATCGATAATCAGGATGACCTTGACGCCGACCTTTATAGCGGCGCCGATTTCGATGAACGCCTCGTCCTGAACGAGGCGAACACAAGACTCACCCTCGCCTACCTTGTGAATGAAGACCTCCGCTGCTCGATCTCCAATACGTTGAGCTATCTGCGGATGTCAGATAGGAGTTTCTATCGTGCGCGGGAGTTTGAGGATTTCCGCGGGAGCTTCAATCAGGATGATGAATCCAAGCAGACATTCTGGGACGATCGGGTTCAGCTTGACCTTATTGTGACGCGCGATCATCGTCCGTACCATTACCGGGTGGCTAAGGGGTTCCTTTACCTGAATGTCATACGTAACGATTACATCAACGCCGCACTCAGTGTATCCAACAATCGACTCTTCGATTTTCGCGCGCGGATTTCTGACTGGGGCGGTGGTATTTATTATGATCTCAGCAGGGCGTTTAGGCTTCAATTTGAAGTCAGCCATTTCTTCGGTTATAATACCTACACTTATATTGATGAGACAAGCATCCTGTATGCAACCGGGTTCGTGGAAAGTGATTCTACATTGGCGTTCTTAACAATTGATGGCAGGTTTTGAAGGTATGTAAGCTCACGTAAAGAAATGCCAAGGCGAAAAGGACCTTCATAGAATCTTGAATCTAGCGTCTTTGAAGTCCCCCATCGGAAGGAGAAATTCATGAGTCAATTTGTCGCTGATTTTGAAGCCTATATACCCGCTGAGTTTAACGGAAAACCGTATGGAAAGCCCGGTGTTCTGTCCACGATGGATGAGGCAGGGATTGATACTAGCGTGGTGTTCATGGGCGGCTTGCCAAACGATCCGCGAGAGGGCAACACGGAGCTACTTAGAGAGGTCAAAGGCGAATCACGGATTCTTCCCGGCGCTCTCATCAATCCCACGATGGGGCCTCTTGCTACTGACGATCTGAAGCGATGCGTCGATCAAGGCGCTCGGACTGTAAAACTGATGGCTGCCGCGCACCGATATCAACTTGATTCCGCCTGCGTTGACCCGATTATGGAACTCGCTGAATCGCTTGGAATTCCCGCAACGATTCATTCGGGATCGCCCATGAGCGGGTGTTCGCCTGAATTTATCGGAGCGCTCGCCAAACGCCATCCTGATGTGACAATCATTATGGATCACATGGGTTATCGCGAATGGATTGGGCACGCGGTGCAGGCGGCGGTAGAGAATCCGCAGATTTATCTTGGCACTACGCTCATCGCGGCGGCAGAGCCGATTTCAGTCAAGGGCGTGGCGCGGGGCGGACAGGTCGGCGCCGATCGCATCGTATTCGGATCGAACGCACCGTCCGGTGTGGCTACGCACGGCGTCAACGGCGTCCGAAATGTCGGGTTTACCGACGAAGAGGGGGCCCTTATCTTGGGAGAAAATTTCAAGCGGATATATGGGCTCTGAAAATCGCCGAATGAAGCAGTTGCGGGGCAAACCGCTCAAAGATTACTTGAAGCAGGTCGAGCATCCCGGGACAGATCTCGTCATCGTGTTGCAGGATGTGGAGGATCCGGTGAATGTTGGCGCCGCATTTCGAATTGCCGATGCCTGCGATGCACGTGAACTCGCTTTGGCCGGGACGACCCCGGTACCGCCCCACCCTTCGATTGCGGGGATTGGGCGCGGAACGCATCGGCGCGTAAACTGGAGCCATTCGGATTCGGCGCCGGAGGCGATTCAAGGGTTTAAGGAACGCGGGTATACTAGCTGCGCCATAGAGGTTGCCTCGAACTCCTTGCCCTACTACGAGGTTGAATATCCGGATAAAGTCTGCCTAATTTTGGGGAACGAGTATTACGGGGTCGCCAAGCGGACGATTTCCGTCTGTGATATGGCGATCTATATCCCGATGTACGGCAAGGTGATGTCGCTGAATGTGCACGTTGCGCTGGGGATTGCGGCATATCATATTATTCATAGTGATCGAATTCGGGAAGGACGATACGAATTCCAAGCGGAGTAGACCTTCTGAATAAGTAGCTGGATGAATTTTGCGCTTGACAAAATCAAAGAGAAATAGAATTATATAATCCATTTTCCGCTATAATAACGGATACTGGTTCGTACAACAAGCTCACGCGTTTGAGTGAGTACTTTGAAACCCGAAAAGGAGACTGCAAGTTGAAAATAAGCTACTGGCATTATCTGGCTCTAATCTCAGTCGTTGTGTTGACAATGAGTTCCTCTGCGGTCGTTGCCGACGGTGGAAAAATTAGCGGCCTTTACTTCGGCGATTATTATTACATCGCCGCGCACCACAACGAGGAACTGAAATCGCGCAACGGATTCTGGACGCGCCGCGTATACCTGACGTATGATCAGAAGTTGAATGAGACCTTTTCGTCGCGCCTGCGTTTCGAAATGAATAGTCCAGACGGTTTGAAGGAGGGCGCCGTCGGCAAAAATATTCCGTATATGAAGGATGCGTATTTGAGAGTATCGCCGAAGGACTCATCGCACAGTATCTATCTCGGCCTGTCTACCACACCAACATTTGCAGTGTTGTCATCATTATGGGGTTATCGAGCGGTTGAGAAGTCCATCGCTCTCTTGCAAAAGTATGGCAGTACGAGGGACTTGGGGATAGCAGTTAAGGGCAAAGTGCCGGGGGTGGACATGCTGAGTTATCACGCGATGCTTGGCAACGGCGCAGGCACGGGTGCGGAGACCGACAAATACAAGAAAGGGTATTTGTCAGCGACGCTGAGACCCTCCGGAGGCGTTATCGTTCATGGCTATGTTGATCTTGAGGCACGGGGGCCTGGCATGAATCGAATGACCTACATGGGGCTTTTGGGCTACCAGATGGACGACTATCGGGCAGGGGCGCAGTTCAGCCACCAGATTCGAGGTCAGGGAGAAGGAGAGGAGGATGTGACGATTCAAGGGGTGTCCGTCTTTGGGGCAGTCGCCGTGAAGCCAGAGAAAATCTGGGTGTTTGGACGCGTCGACAAGATGTTGAGCGTGAACTCCGCGGGGCCAAAAATCACGTATACCCCAATGAGCGGTGCCGCAAAGTCGAATACGCTCATCGCAGGGCTGGACTACCGACCGGCGAAGAACGTGCACATTATACCGAATGTGTTTATGGTCATTTACGATTCGCCTGAGGTGGGTGAAAAGCCGGACGCCGATCTGATGACGCGCGTGACACTCTACTATAAATTTTAGCGGCTGAGGTTCTCGTAGATAATTTATTCGGACACCGAACGAAAGATGTTTTTATAAGTGAGTTGCATCTTGTATCTTGAGGACTAATAGGGAGAATTTAATTGAAATATGTGTTAAAAGAGGTATTGAGATTTGTCGTGATTGCGACAATTGCCGCGCTCTGTGTTTCCACGTCGTGGAGCCGCGAACTGGTTTTTACGGCTATACCGGACCAGGACACTTCCCGACTGGAGCAGCGTTTCGGCAAAATAGCGGATTACTTATCGCAAAAGTTGGGTATCGCGGTGAGGTATATACCGGTTAAGTCGTACAGCGCCTCTGTGCAGGCGTTCAAGAACAACGAGGTACAACTGGCTTGGTTCGGTGGCCTCTCGGGAGTCCACGCACGGAATGGGGTTCCGGGGTCAGTTGCTATTGCGCAGGGGGCAGAAGATCCTGACTTTATTTCCTATTTCATCGCGAATACGAGCACGGGATTAGCGTTTTCCGAGACGTTCCCGAAAGGCATCGCCGACAAAACCTTCACCTTTGGTTCGAAGGGATCGACATCAGGACGCCTCATGCCCGAGTTTTTTATCCGAGAAGCATTTGAGAAGTCGCCGGATGACATTTTCAAGCGGGTTGGTTTCAGCGGCGACCATTCCAAAACGCTGGCTTTAGTGCAATCGGGGAGTTATGAAGTCGGCGCAATGAATTTCAAAGTCTGGCGAAAAGAGGTTGAAGCGGGAAAGGTAGACCCAACGAAGGTACAGGTCATCTGGCGCACCCCACCGTATCCCGATTACAACTGGACAATTCGCGGGGATGTGGACAAGACGTTTGGTGACGGGTTTATCAAGAAGGTGCAGCAAGCAATTACCGAGGTTGATGATCCGGCTATACTTGGGGCATTCCCGAGATCGAGTTTTATTTCTGCCGATAATTCCATGTACCAGTCGATTCTTGATACGGCGATTGAAGTTGGAATAATCAGGAAGTAACAGAGTGTTATTTGGCGTGGAATAACGAGGGATTTCTATCGCACTCGCTATTCGCTCGCTTGATCGTTATTTCCTTCGATGTCGGATTAGTCAACATGCCGAAATGGGGCTTCCGCCTTGGGTAGAACAACGCTTGTTATGTTCTACGTCGTTGCTTTTACAAAATACACGTCACATTCTTCATACCGTTTGTCACATGCCATGAAGCCATCCACCGAGTCCGCACTTTTCACTTTAGACGAAGAAAGTGTCGCCTACGAGAACAACGTCGCCTTGAAAGGTGTCTCCCTGCAAATCCACAGGGGAGAGAAGGTCGCTTTGATTGGCCCCAGCGGCGCCGGGAAGACTACACTGCTTCGCACATTGTATGAAAGAGTCGCGGGGAGATCGTCATTCGTACATCAACACTACGCGCTCGTGCCGCAACTCTCAGCCTACCACAACGTCTTCATCGGACGTCTCGACCAGCATTCCACAACGCTTAACCTCCTGAACCTAATCAAGCCCCAAGAAAAGATTCTGGATGAGATTGTCCCGATCTTGTCCAAACTCGGGATGGAGGAAAAGATTTTTGAGCGAGTAGGCGCGTTGTCGGGCGGTCAGCAGCAACGTGTGGCTGTCGCTCGTGCGATGTACCGTGGCGAGGACATTCTATTGGCAGATGAACCCATCTCCTCAGTTGATCCGCATCAGGCGATGACGGTAATGGAGTTGATTATGCAGAGTGCGGAAACCATCGTGTTGTCGCTGCACGCCGTCGACTTCGCGTTAAAGTTTGCCAAACGGATTATCGGGATGCGTGACGGAGAAATTCAGTTTGATTTACCAGCCGAAAGAATTTCTCAGGCTATGCTCAGCGAGTTGTACGAGAGTGAGTCTGTCGGGATTAATCTGTTGTAGCGTGAGTCGAGAAGAGGCACGGGTTGACATAGAAAATCGCGAGTACGATGAAGAATTTGTGAACGGTTGGAAGCCCGGGGATAGAATGGACATCCGCGCGGATAGTGGGGGCGATGCTGACGGTACGTATTGCACAGTTTGTTCCTCGCTTGATTGGCGATTGCACCATACAGAATTATCAAAAAAGAAACCGAGTTTTCACGAAAAAACTTGGTTTCGTCGTATGAAAATTAGGCTTGCTTTACCGTTAGATGAATGATGGTGCGGACTATCGAAATTTACATTTTTATTGCTGTTTTCACGTGCACAGTGGTGGGATGCACGAATCGGGAACAGGAACGAGCGCGAACGGAGGGGCAGCCAGACCGCGCGACGGAGTTAACTATTTTCGCGGCTGCGAGTTTGAGTCATGCGATTACGGAAATTTCCAAATCGTTTGAATCCAGGCGAGATGTCAGGGTCTATACGAATTTTGCAGGTTCGCAGACGTTGCAACTTCAAATTGAGCGAGGGGCTCCGGCAGATTTGTTCATCCCGGCTAGTCCGAAACAGATGGATGCATTGCAGGAAAAAGGCGCCATCCATGAATCCAGTCGCCGCGATGTGTTAAGAAACAGCCTGGTACTGATTGCTCCGATTGGTAGCTCGCATCAAATCGAAAAACCGGAGGAGCTTACGGGTTCGCATATTCGACGAATTGCGATCGGTGAACCGAGTTCCGTTCCAGCGGGCATATACGGAGCGGAAGCCTTGAAGCGCATAGGGATTTGGTCAAGAGTTCAACCGAAGCTGATTCCGGGAGCAGATGTTCGATCTGTTCTCGCATACACGGAGGCAGGAGAGGTCGATTTCGGTATTGTTTACAAGACAGATGCGTCTGTGAGTGAGAAGGTCAGAATTGCCTATGAATTTTCCACTTCGAGCCACAGTCCAATCCTGTATCCAGCCGCAGTGATTCGGGATACGAAGCATGAAGACCTCGCACGCTCGTTTCTCCAATACCTCAAAACGTCGGAAGTCGAACGTGTCTTTGAGAAATACGGATTTTCTTTCGTCAAATGAACCTAACAGATACAGAGGTCGCGGCGCTCGTTATATCCGTCAAAACCGCCGTGTTCAGTTTGCTGTGTATTCTACCGGTGGGTATTGGCATTGGGTGGTTGCTTGCGAAGGTCGCGTTTCGTGGAAAGTCGGTACTCAATACCCTTGTGATGCTGCCTTTGGTGCTGCCCCCCGTTGTAAGCGGCTATCTGCTGCTAATGCTGTTTAGCAGGCAGGGACCTATCGGTGCTATTCTCTATCGCTTGTTCGGGCTTGAGATTGTCTTTTCATTGTTAGCCGTTGTTTTGGCGATCTCCGTCATCTCGTTTCCCCTGATGGTTCGCAGCATTGCGATTGCTATGGAGGGGGTTAATCCTCTACTGGAGGGTGCAGCGCGGACGCTTGGAGCCGGACGTTTCAAGGTATTTTTTTCAGTCACGCTCCCATTGTCCTACCGCGGAATTATCGGGGGCGCAATTCTGGCTTTCGCCAGAAGTCTCGGCGAATTCGGCGCCACTATGATGATAGCCGGCAACATACCCGGCAAAACACAGACGCTACCTTTAGCGATTTACAACTATGTACAGACGGGGGAAGAAATCAGCGCTTATCGGCTGGTGTTTTTATCGACGGTTATTGCTTTTGGCGCGCTGTGGCTTGCGGAAAAGCGTTATCTCAAGTCAGATTAATCGACTTGGCAGACGATAAAGGTTCTTGAAGCGCGTTAATATGAAGGTGAGAGATAGGCACTATAATTCTAGCCTCGGTTCTACAGATTGTTGCAATAACGCTATACGGATGTAACGTGGTAATAAAGAGCCAGGAAACCGGGTTGCCCAACCGAATTGTGAGTGAGAAAGACGGCGCCGAGATGGTCTTGATTCCGGCGGGAGAGTTTGAGATGGGGAGCCCCAAGAACGACGATAAGCACTGGGAACGACCTATTCACACCGTGTATTTAGATGCCTTTTACATGGATGCCCATCCGGTTACCAATTCGCAGTACCAGATGTTTATTGAAGAGACGGGTTACCCGGCGCCGAAAAAAACGCCTGCGTTCAGCCATCCACAACAACCCGTTGTCTGGGTAACTTGGTGGGACGCAATGGAGTATGCGCGATGGGCAGGCAAGACACTGCCCTCCGAGGCACAGTGGGAAAAGGCGGCACGCGGTGGATTCAGTGGCAAACTGTATCCTTGGGGCGACGAAGAGCCGAACCCAGAGCTGGCGGGCTACAACTCAATCTACCGTACCGTGCTGCCAGTTCGTAGTTTTCCGCCGAACGGCTACGGTTTGTACGACATGGCGGGGACGGTGTGGGAGCTGTGCATGGATGAGTGGCAGGAAGATTTCTATTCGCGAAGCACACGCGAGAATCCAGTGGCAGGTGGGTTCGTGTTACCAACTGCCAACCTTCGGTCAATTAAGAGCCTTCGTGTCACCCGTGGCGGGTCTTGGCATCATAAAGCCGAACACGGATTGGAAGTCTTCCATCGCTCCTACAGCCCGATTGACTTCACCGAGGACTTTCAGGGCTTTCGCTGTGTGAAACCGGTATTGCCTAGATGAGAGACACCTCCAATGACGCCGCCTCCACATGTATTGCTAGTTTCCCGGAAGCTTAATGCTGAAAACAAGCCTTCTCTTCGTCGCCATTGCGGTTGTTGCGTTCTTGTTGGCGGACCTTGAAATATCAACGCAGGATCCGTGGATAGAAGTTGGCCGCATGGCTAAAGGAGCGGTGACTCCCGACTTCCTCGCCGTCTGGGGTTTTTGGAATGCACTTATTAACACGGTAGTCTTTGCACTTTGCGGCATTTGCCTCGCCGTAGTATTCGGCGTCGTGCTCGCATTCTTTTTCCGCTTTACCTTCGTTCGGTTGTTCTGTGCTTTTATCCGCGCCATTCACGAGATTTTCTGGGCATTTATTTTCCTGTCCGTGGTTGGACTTAACTCGGTTTGCGGCGTGCTTGCGATTGCGATACCTTACGCCGGCATTTTTGCCAAGGTGTACGCTGAGATTGTTCAGGAGACGGACCACCGTCCCCTAGAGGGGGTACCTACCCGGTCCAGCGGCTTGAGCCGCTTTGTCTACGGCATTCTTCCCGTCATTTACGCCGATGCGAAGCACTATACCGGCTACCGTTTCGAGTGTGCGCTGCGATCGAGCGCTATTCTCGGATTCATTGGTCTTCCGACGCTCGGATTTCACTTGGAGACCGCTTTTCGCGAAGGGTTATACTCGGAAGCGGCGGCTTTGCTATATGCCTTCTATTTATTGATTGCGTCGCTGAAATACTGGGTCAAGACCCGCTTGATACCGCTCTATGTCGCAGCGGCGTTTGTTCTTCTGTCTTGGGAGGTTACGCTGTCATGGTCAAATATCTCGCGGTTCTTCACTTATGAAATCCTGCCTTGGCCCATGCGTCAGGAAGGGGTATCGACGGGTACTTACGGCGTGTCGTTTGCTTGGCAGCCTGCATGGCAGTGGATGCGAGAAATCATCCTAGGAGAGGGTTGGAAGGGCACTTGGAACACAGTGGTATTAACCCAGATTGTATTGGTGGGCACGGGAATGTTTACACTGTTGAGTTTTCCGATTGCCTGCCGACATTTCACCGGCAAGGTCGCGGGTCGAATTTCGCACTATCTGCTAATTGTTCTGCGCACGACGCCGGAGTATATTCTTGCTTTCGTCTTTGTGCAACTCTGGGGGCCATCAATGTTACCGGCTGTTTGTGCTATTCTCCTACATAACGGGGCAATACTGGCTTTTCTGACCAGCAACAATGCCGATCTCGTTATGTTACGACTAGACGCGCCGCATAAACGGTTAGACCGTTATTTCTACGAGATTCTTCCACGTGTATACGGACAGTTCCTCGCTTTTCTCTTCTATCGATGGGAGGTAATGATGCGGGAGTCCGCCATGCTTGGCATACTTGGCGTTTATACGCTGGGATTTTATATCCATAGTGCGATTGAAGCCGTTCACATGGACAAAGTGATTTTACTCATTTTCGTCACTGCCGCGCTCAACATGGGGATTGACACCGTGTCGCAGTTGGTGCGCCGCCGCCTTAAAATCTCTACGAAATTGGTGACATCCGCTTGACTTGCGGGATTGCACTTCGACTTGCTGCTTTAATTCGTTAAGAAGAATAAGGATTGGAAGAGTGGAAGGTTGGAAGATACCCTTTCGATTTAATGATTGCAGAGGGCGTTTATCGCGTCCTACAAAATATGGTGGGCAGTGCCCACCCTACGAATGGTCGTGTTCAACCCAACCTACGGGGTTGCTGATATGAGTGTGGGGTCTGGATTTGTCAATCCAGACCGAGCGGATAGGTAGTGCGCCAAGTAAGAAAGCACGATATTAATCACAATGAATCGAGCTGAATCGCTTTACATCCATGTTCCCTTTTGTGCGACGAAGTGCTATTACTGTGCTTTTAATACGTACGCCTTCCACAAGGAGCAAGCGCGCCATTATTTGGAAGCGTTGCGAACCGAGATGGAACTCTTCCGTCACGATTGTCACAGATTAAAAACGGTGTTCATCGGTGGCGGAACTCCATCAATTCTGTCCGCGGAATCGTTGGAAAGGTTGTTCGAGCATCTGCTCGCCGTTTTTGAGGTCGATGTGGCGACAGAAATCACCGTTGAATGCAATCCCGGAACCGTCGATCGCCAGAAACTAGAGGTGATGCGTTCCGAAGGGGTGAATCGATTGAGCTTCGGAGTGCAGGCGATGGACGATGCTACCCTGCAAGAGATTGGGCGGATTCACACAGTGGACGAAGTCGTTCAAAGTTATGAGCTTGCGCGGGAAGTTGGGTTCGACAACATCAACCTAGATCTCATTTTTGCGTTGCCCAATCAGACGGTTGAGGAGTGGAGGGCTTGCCTGAATGAGGTCATTGCACTTCATCCGGAACACATCTCGGCGTACAATCTGATGATTGAGGAGGGAACCGTTTTCTACGAGTCGCAGCGAGCAGGCAAAATCCAACGGCTTTCGGATGAGGTTGAAGCCAAGATGTATCACGTAACTATTGATACGCTAGTCCACCACGGCTATCAACACTATGAGATTTCCAACTTTGCCAAGCCGTGTTGTGCCGCGAAACATAATCTGGTATACTGGAATAATCAGTCGTATATTGGGCTAGGGCCCGGTGCGTGTGGGTATATCGACGGAATCCGTTACTCGAATATCCGCGGAGTTCAGGATTATATTGATTGTCTCAACCAGAGCAAAAAACCGATTTCAGATTCTGAGCAATTGACAGGACGAGATGAGAAGGCTGAAACGATCATCCTCGGTCTTCGGAAACAGAGCGGGATTCGGGAAGAGGACTATCAGCGACGATTTTGCGAGTTAATCAAGGATGAATTTGACGATGTTCTCGACAAATGGATTGGCATGAATTTGTTGGAGTGGAACGGCGGAAATCTCCGATTAACCAGGCAAGGCCTTTTCCTAGCGAATGAGGTCTTCGTAGACTTTCTGTAGATGGGTTATGCCGCGAAGGAATAAAGCGCTCAAGATTGGTGATACCGCGCCTCCGTTTACGTTACGCTCCGTTCGTCACGAGCATGTGGATCTTGAATCATACGAGGGTGAAAAGCACGTCGTGTTGGTTTTCTTCAGGGGAACGTGGTGACCCAACAGCCGGCGCCAGTTGGCGAGTTTGCAGGAACATGTGGACGAATACACGGCGCTCCAGTCCATAGTCATCGGCGCTGTTGGTCAGTGGCCCCGGGAAGTACGGAAGTATGCTGATCGACACGACATTACTTTTCCGCTGTTAACGGACAAAGACCGCCACGTCATCAAGAGTTACGGAGTGCACCATCGACTGGGAATTGATGCGTACAATATCGCTAGGCCTGCAACCTTCGTAATCGATAAGAACAGGATTATCCAGTTCATATATGTCGGCTCACATCAATTCGATCTCGCCAACCACCAGAGTCTAATCGACTGCTTGAGATCCCTGTCATCGTAAGATGTCTCTGGTTTTTGTGCTCTCAGCAATTACACTATTTTCTTTTTTGATTTGTTAATTGATGCTGTGATATAATATTCGTCAATCGGGTTCTTCTGATTTTGACCAAATCTAAAGGTCTTTGGGGAATAGGTGATATTCCCCGATGTCGAAAACCCACGAGCGTCGTAAGTGTGAAACAGATTTGGCGAGATGCTCAAACCTACGGATGTCATCCTGAAGGAAAAAACAGTGACAGAACCGTTCTGCCCAAAGATGGACTTTTGGGCTTTTTTTATTTCCGAGATTTTTCAATAGCCTTCCGAAATTGTTACCGAGGCAAAAGGGGAGTAAGCGCATCGCGAAGGAGTCATCCGTGACTGACACATCGCCGTGGACGGCGCTAGATGTGGAGTACATGCGTCGGGCTTTAGCTCTCGCTGCACGGGCGCGCGGACGAACAAGTCCTAATCCGCTGGTTGGAGCGGTAGTTGTTCGTGGAAACGAGATCGTCGGCGAAGGGTATCATCAAGCGGCGGGAGAAGCCCATGCAGAAGCTCATGCCATCAATCGCGCCGGGGCAGCCGCACGTGGAGGAACGCTCTACGTAACGCTTGAGCCGTGTGCCCACTATGGACGGACGCCTCCGTGTACAGCAGCGATTATTCAATCAGGAATTGCACAGGTTTTCGCTGCCCATGTCGATCCGAACCCCAAAGTTGGCGGCAAAGGTATTCGGAAACTTGAGAAAGCTGGTATCCGTGTCCATGTTGGTTTGTGTGAGCCGGAAGCGCGGCGCCTGAATGAGATTTTCATAAAGTACATCCAGACAAATCGGCCGTTTGTAATCCTCAAGTCGGCAATGAGCCTTGACGGGAAAATCGCGACAGGTTCAGGAGAATCTCAATGGATTTCGTCCGAGGCGTCGCGGTTGCGAGGGCATGAGATTCGAGATGAGGTTGATGCGATACTGGTGGGTGTCAATACCGTCATGAAGGACAATCCGTCTTTGACGACGCGTCTTTTTGGACGGGATGGAAAAGATTCGGTACGAATAATCGTTGACTCAGAGTGCCGCACCCCCTTGAACGCGAGGGTTTTCAATCCAGACAGTGATGGGTACACCCTCATCGCCACTACCAAACGAGCGTCAAAGGAACGGATTACCCTTCTGGAAGGAGTGGGAACAAGGGTCTTGGTGGTTGAGGGAGAAGAAAATCGCGTGTGTCTGTCCTCACTGATGCAAGCCCTTGGGTGCCAGGGCATCACCAGTGTGCTGATCGAAGGGGGCGCGGAGGTCAACGCCTCCGCACTAGAAGCTGGGATCGTTGACAAAGTCATGTTTTTTATCGCACCGAAGTTGATCGGTGGCACGGATGCCCCTAGTCCTATTGGCGGGGAAGGGATTCAGCGTCTAACAGAAGCATACGAGTTGCGCGATTTGGCTTTCAAATCGATCGATAGAGATTTGTTTGTTGAAGGATACTTGGACGCGGGTTGCTGATTCACAAATCCTGAAAATCTAGGTACTATGTTCACCGGAATTATTGAGGAAATGGGCATCGTCAGTGAGGTGAGGCGAACTCTGCAGGGCGCCATTCTGACCATCATCGCGTCAGATGTTCTGACAGATAGCAAAGTTGGTGATAGTATAGCGATTGACGGAGTCTGCCTGACAATGACGCAGGCAGACAGTACTAGGTTTACGGCTGACATCTCCGCCGAGACGCTACGTCGTACAACCTTGGGCGACCGAAGTCGAGGGGACGGCGTCAATCTAGAACGTTCGCTGCAACTCAACTCCCGATTGGGCGGTCACATTGTGTTGGGACACGTTGACGATGTGGGTGTTATCAGCGGCTGGCAGGATGAAGGCGATTCGTCAATGATGCGTGTCTCCGCATCCCCCGATGTGATGCGATATGTTGTATTCAAAGGATCCATCTGCGTTGACGGGATTAGCCTGACAATCGCCAATCTATTTGAGACCGAATTTGAGAGTGCGCTCATCCCGCATACAAAACAGGTGACGACCATTGGAAAGAAACGGGTAGGCGATCGCGTAAATATTGAAGTTGACCTGTTGGGGCGATATGTCGAGAGGTTGCTGGCGGAGCAAGCAAAAAAGCCTAGTTCGGTAGACCTTGCGTTTTTGAAGTCACACGGATACGCCTAATTAAAGCCTGAAGAAGGGACAAGCCATGAAGTTCAATACGATTCCGGAAGCCATTGAAGCGGTTCGAGATGGGAAGTTAGTCGTAGTGGTCGACGATCCGGGCAGAGAAAATGAGGGCGATCTCATTATGGCTGCCGAAAAGGTGACCCCGGAAGCAATTAATTTTATGGCAAGGTACGGACGCGGGTTAATTTGTCTGCCGGCTTGTGCGAAACGCTTGGCTGACTTAAACCTCGATCCTATGGTTCCAGACAACACTGAGCACATGCGGACTGCCTTCACCGTGAGCATTGATGCAAAGGAAGTTACCACTGGAATTTCCGCTTATGAACGCGCGTGTACGATTCGAAAATTTGTAGACCCGAACTCGGTATCGGATGACTTCTCTAGGCCTGGACATATATTTCCGCTACAGGCGATGGAAGAAGGCGTTCTGCGAAGGGCAGGGCACACGGAGGCGACGGTGGATCTCGCACGACTCGCGGGGTTAGCTCCGGCAGGCGTACTGTGTGAAGTCTTAAATGAAGACGGAACCATGGCACGTGTTCCGGAGTTACTGAAGTTTGCCGAGAAACACAACCTGAAAATCATCACGATTGCCGACCTAATCGCCTATCGGCGGCAGACTGAAACGCTTGTCAAACGAGTCGCTGAGGCTGATTTTCCTACTGATCACGGCCAATTCAAGCTCTACGCTTACGAGAGTACCAATGACGAGAAAACGCACATTGCTATCGTTAAAGGCGATTTCTCCGACGGTGCACCGGTGTTGGTGCGTGTGCATTCGCAGTGTTTAACCGGTGATGTGTTCGGCTCGTTGCGCTGCGACTGCGGCGAACAGTTGCAGTTGGCGGAGGAGATGATTGAGAAGGAGGGACGCGGCGTGCTGCTTTACATGCGGCAGGAGGGACGCGGTATGGGACTGCGGGATAAAATCCGCGCCTATAACTTGCAGGATAGCGAGGGATTGGATACCGTTGAAGCCAATGAACGCCTTGGATTCCCGCCGGATCTGAGGGACTACGGCATCGGAGCGCAGATTTTGGCAGATTTGGGGGTTCGCAAAATGCGCTTGATGACAAACAACCCACAAAAGGTCACAGGTCTGTCGGGACACGGGCTTGAGATTGTAGAGCAAGTCCCCTTGCAGACTGTGCCGCACGAGTTTAATCGCAATTACCTTGCGGTGAAACGTTCGAAACTCGGGCATCTACTGCTGCATCCGGTGCTTGAACCGGAGGATTCGAACTCTACCAAGTCCGACTGACAGAATAGGGGGAACTCGGTCCTAGGACAATACGATCGATTTAAGAGAACAATGCCTACGACTTACGAAGGAAATCTCATCGGTACCAATCTTAAAATCGGAATTGTCGTGAGCCGGTTTAATGGATTCATAACGACTAAGCTACTTGACGGAGCTTTAGATTCACTGAAGAGGCACGGCGTGAATCTTGATGATCTTGACGTGTTTTGGACGCCGGGTGCTTTCGAGATTCCAGCCACTGCGAAACGGATCGCCGAAAAGGGGAAATATGATGCGATTGTGTGCATTGGCGCGGTTATACGCGGCGCAACACCGCATTTCGACTACGTCGCCAATGAAAGCGCGAAGGGGATTGCTCAGGTTGGTTTGAATACAGGAGTGCCCGTCATCTACGGCGTGATTACCACGGATACGATTGAACAAGCGATTGAGCGTGCCGGGACAAAATCAGGGAACAAGGGGGCAGAGGCGGCGGTGACAGCGATTGAGATGGCGAATTTGTATCGACAGCTTAACGAGGTAGACTGAATTTGATTGAAGCAACTGTACTGTCTGGAGATTGCATCTCACTTCTCCGGCAACACACTAATATCGAACATATAGACCTTACATTTCTTGATCCGCCATTCAATCAAGACAAGGAGTATAATGCGTGGAATGATAGCCTGCCCGATGAGGAGTATTGGCACTGGATGCGGGATGTGTGTAAGCAGGTCCATGCGTTAACATCTAGTGGCGGCGCAATCTACTTCATGCAACGTGAGAAAAACAGTGAATTCGTACTCCGGTGTTTGCGTGAGTCAGGTTGGACGTTTCAAAATCTGATAATCTGGAAAAAGAAAACATCCGCAGTTCCCGCCATGAAGCGCTATGGCAAACATTACCAAATTATCGCGTTTGGGACAAAAGGAAAAGCCCCAAGACTATTCAACCGGCTGAGGATTGATCCGCCACTCCCCTCCGACTATAAATATCAACGAGAAAATGGCATGTTTGTGACTGACGTGTGGGATGACATTCGTGAGATGACCTCCGGCTATTTTGCAGGCGACGAGGCTTTGTACGATGCGGAAGGCAAACGTGCGCACAAACAACAATCGCCAATTCAACTCTTGATACGTATTATTCTGTCCTCGACAAATCCGGGGGATATCGTTCTTGATCCGTTTGCTGGTTCGGGAACAACATTAGTCGTCGCTAGCCAACTCAGTCGAAAGTCTATTGGAATCGAGCTAGATCCGCGTAACGTCAATATCATCCGCGATCGGCTTGCTGAGAAAAGGAAGGCCGATGATGTTTCACGCTTTCTTAAGGATTACGCATGCACATCGGGATTGGAAGCAATTTGGGGAAAGAGTGTATCCACATCACATGATTTGCTAGGTAAGAAACAGATAGAACTATTTGGATCGAATCAATAGATGGCTTAGGCGCTTTATCGCATAATTTTTCAAACTCGTCCTCTATCAAATATAAGCACTCCCAATGATTGCAATTATCAACTACGGCGCAGGAAACCTGACAAGTGTTGAACGCGCGGTGACCTACTTGGGCTATGACGGCAAAATCACCGCCGACGCAGAGACCATTTTGTCATCCGAGAAGGTGATTTTCCCGGGCGTCGGAGCCGCACGCGCTACAATGGACAACCTCAACGCATGCGGGCTTGCAGATGTGTTGAAGTCGTGCTACAAGACCGGCAAACCCATGCTGGGAATATGTATCGGTATCCAAATCCTGTTTGATTACAGCGAGGAGGGGGATACCGAGTGTCTCGGGATTTTGCCGGGGGTTGTAGACAAATTTGAAGCCACGCCGCGACTGAAGGTGCCGCAGATTGGTTGGAACGAGGTGTATCAGGCCCAATCGCACCCGATTTTTCAGGAGGTCCCCAATCCTGCACACTTCTACTTCGTTAATTCGTACTATCCCATACCAGCACAACCCGCCGCTGTCATCGGCAAAACAACCTACGGTGTCGAATTCTGTAGTGTGGTTGCACGCCAAAACCTCATCGCTACCCAGTTTCATCTGGAGAAAAGTGGTCGAGTAGGGTTGACGATGCTCGACAATTTTTTGCGGAGCAAATGACAACCTTTCTGCTGTCATGCCTCGTCATATTCATCAACCTCTTTATTTACGGGTCACGCATCCCTCAATACTACGATGTTGCATCACATCTTTACTACGTCGTAATGATTCTTGCCGCCAGATACGATGTGAGGCTTGGCCAGCGCATCCTATTGACACTTACGACAACAGCCAATTGGTTGTTTGTTCTTCGACATATTAATCAGCAAACGCATTGGGTTGTCGCCTCAGCGGCAGTGGCGACGTTATATCCCTTCATCGCCTATTTCATCGTCCGCACAATCAGACAGCTTAATGCGCAGCGACTCACAACCGAGAAGCAGATTGGTCGGATAAATGCTGCGAACACAGATCTTGAAAAGCGTATCCGCGATCAATCCACCCTGTTCGAGGTTAGCGAAGCCGCTAGCGCTGATATAGAACTGGACGAATTGTTTCAGCGGGTGATAAGAATTCTCGCAGATCGATTGGGCATCTACCGCGGTGCCCTGCGACTGGAGAAGGATGGCGAGTTGGTAAAGTGTGCCGAAGCCATGTTAGGTCTTACTTCAGCGGAAATTAAGCGTGGCACCGACAGTCAGATTGACGAAATCCAGAAAAAAGTATTGTCGTCCGGAGAGGCGATTGGTGTACCTCATACTCGCAAACCTCTAAAACAAATGGAGCTCCCTAAGGCGTGGTCTGTTCGGTCTAAAGATCGTATCGCGTTCTGGTGCATTCCGCTGATTGTCGATGAAAAGGTTGTGGGAACGCTTACCATTGACAAGGGATCTGACAGGTTCGCCACAGGAGATGAGGTTCGAATTCTCACGATCATTGCCTCCATCTTGGCTCAGCGTGTTAAAATACAGCAGATGATAGATGCCTTGGTTCAGTCGGAGAGACTGGTGACGCTCGGAAAGCTGGCTACGACTGTTGCGCATGAGGTCAGGAATCCGCTGGGCGGAATTCGAGGCGCCACCCAGTTACTCCAAATGACTGATGATGACCGTGAATCCGATGGCGAGATTCACGAATACACGAATGTGATCATCAACGAGGTAGACCGTCTGAACCGTGTGATCGAGCAGCTTCTGGCTTTTGGCAAGCCGCATACGCTTACGTTTGAACCACACGGAATACGGGGCTTGATTGATGACAGCCTTTCAATTTGCGAACCTGAGTTCAGTCAAAACCGTATCCGCGTGGATTTTGCACACGATGAAGATTGTCCGCTTATACTGATTAACGCTGACGGACTAACACAGGTCTTCCTGAACCTGTTTCGCAATGCGATCGAATCAATGGAGAACAGCGGTGTTCTGTCTGTCCAAACTTCGTATGATACAGAGCAGGGCGTAATCCAAATCCGTATTCAAGACACCGGACGGGGCATCTCTCCGCAGCAGGCCTCCCGACTGTTTGACCCGTTCTACACAACGAAGCAGAAGGGCACCGGCTTGGGACTGTCAATCAGTCAACAGATTGTTGAGGAGCACAATGGTACGATCGAAGTCGATGTAACCCAACCTCAAGGAACGGCGTTTGTTATTACACTACCGGCATAGGTTGATTAGGCGTGAATTTTCTACAACTGCCGGTTCTCATGCCACCGATTCATGCCCACAAACACATCTATGGAACACTCGATTCTAATTGCCGATGACGATGACAGCATCCGGTTTGTGCTAACTAAAGCCCTTGAGAAGGAGGGACATCTCGTACATACTGCGCGCAATGGGAGTGAAACGCTTGCCTGTCTTGACGCGGAACCTGTAGATGTTATCCTTCTCGACATCATCATGCCGGACGCAAACGGATTAGAGTTAATCGAAAGTATCAAAGAGATTAATAGTACCGCTTCGATTATTGTCATCACAGCCCACGGTACCACGCAAACAGCAATAGAGGCTGCCAAGCGTCGTGCCTACGATTATCTCACAAAACCGTTCGACCTCAATTCCGTAGTGTCGATGGTGTTCCGCGCCGCGAATGCAGCAGACCAAGCGAAGGCGTCCGTCGAAACGGATACCAAAGCAACAGAGGGAGATGACCAACCACAACAGCACACCGACGCACAAGAGACACGAATAGTGGGTGAAAGCCCGGCAATGCATGCGGTATACCTCGTTATTGGACGGGCGGCGATTAGCGACGAAACTGTCCTCATTATGGGAGAGAGTGGAACGGGTAAGGAACTGGTTGCTAGGGCAATCCACGAGAATAGCAGTAGGGCAGACAACGAATTTGTTGTTGTTGACTGTAGCGCAATTCCACCGACTTTAATCGAAAGTGCGCTTTTCGGGCATGTTCGGGGCGCTTATACCGGCGCAGAAGTGGCACGCCAAGGGAAATTTGAACAAGCGAACGGGGGTACCATTTTTCTTGATGAGATTGGGGAACTGCCAATCGAGGTGCAGATGAAGTTGCTGCGTGTTCTACAGGAGCGGGAGGTTGAACCCGTCGGCTCCAATGAAACCCGTCGGGTTGATGTCCGAGTCGTTGCGGCTACGAAGCGGCAACTCAAGCAATCTCTTCAAGAAGGCACTTTTCGGGAGGACCTGTATTACCGCCTTAATATTATCCCCATCTATCTGCCTCCTCTGCGTGAGCGCAAAACGGATATTCCCGACTTGATTGACTTTTTCATTTCTCGATTCGCGGAGGAATATGCGCAGCCCAAAGCGGCGATTTCTGCCGAAGCGCGCAAGCGGCTTTTGACTTACGACTGGCCTGGCAACATCCGAGAACTGGAGAATACGCTTAAGCGAGCGTTGGTGCTGTGTTCGGGCAGTGTACTCCTACCGGAGCATTTTCCACAGTTCGCCGAAGCGGAAATTCATTCGTCAGCCTTGGAAGGGTCAACACCTGAGGGACAACTGCGCATGCTTCTGAATGACTGGGTAAAAAAGAACCTTGACTCTGACCAATCCGAAGGTGCACTTTATTCTAAAATACGCGCTATCTTCGAAAAGCCTCTGTTCGAGATTGTTCTTAAGCAAACTGGCTGGAATCGGAGCAAGGCAGCAGAAATCTTGGGGATAAACCGAAATACACTTCATTCCAAAATGGATGAGCACGGCATTAGGCACTAGGCCTCATCACATCTTGCGCGTTACCGCTTGACATCGTTGCTGCAACTTTGTATGATTTCAAATACTATATCCAAAGGACACTAAACACTTATGGACATTGGAAAAGTCATCGGTACAGTTGTGGCAACCCGAAAGGACGCAAGCCTGAATGGCACTCGGCTCTTGATTGTGCAGCCTCTTGATGGCAATGGTGAATCCGCAGGGAAACCGCTCGTCGCAACAGATACACAGGGCCAGGCGGGCCGTGGAGATACTATCTATATGGTTACGGGCGGGGACGCGGTTGGTGTGTTACCGGGCCGCAGAATGCCCGTCGACGCCGCTATTGTTGGGATTGTTGATTCGGTTAGTCGTGCCGAGGGAGTGCCCGGTAACGAGGAGGCGTAAGCGTGTACATTGCCAAGGTGGTTGGGAAAGTGGTATCGGTCATCAAACATGCCGCGTATGACAATCGAACGCTGTTGCTAGTGCAGCCACTAAGCCTAAAGTCTCAGCTTGTTAGAAAGCCCACTATCGCCGTCGATTATGTCGGGGCGGGGGAAGGTGATGTCGTGCTTGTCGGCGCTGGCCCCGGGACGGCTGAAGAGGTTTTCGGAATCCAAAATGCGCCGATACGCGAATTGGTGATGGGGATTATCGATCGGTTTGATGTGTCAGTTGATGTTGGAGTAAACGCAGGTAACACGAATGAGAATCGCCCTGTTTCCAACTAGCAACGCTTGCGTTCTAATTGCCAATCTATTGAAGGTGCCAGATCTTGTTTATTCCATTGGGTAGTTTCTGCTCGGACGAGCAATCTGTGAAACCGCGGGTTGTTCAATGCCTAATCTTCGTTAATCTCTCTGTTTGCGTTTACCAACTCTGTCTATACTATGACGATATTTCGTTTATGATGAGGCACGGTGCAGTGCCTCGGGATATTGTCACTGTTATTGACGCAATACCCTTCTTTCCGGTTATACTTCCCAATCTTCTACATCCAAGTCTGATTACTTCACTTTTTCTCCATGATGCCCGAGTCCTGGAGGGCGGGTTGATTCACATCATCGGAAACATGCTGTATTTGTCAGCTTTCGGTCCAAACCTGGAGGCTCGGATTGGGCATTTCAGGTTTCTTATACTCTACCTTTTTTCTGGTGTCACCGCAACACTTCTTTATGTCATGGTGCATTATGACTCTACTATTCCGCTGATTGGGGCGAGCGGCGCCGTTGCCGGTGTGATGGGGGCGCACTTTGTTGCCTGTCGAAGGTCCCGCATTCGATGCCTGTGTCTGATTTTCATTCGCTCTCTACCCGCCAGTGTGGTGCTCTTACCTTGGATAGTCATTCAAGTCGTGAACATTTCTCTTTCTTACCACGGTTCTCCCGTGGCTTGGTTAGCGCACATAGGTGGATTTGGAATGGGAATCTTCTGCATCAAAAAACTCCTGCGTTTTCCTCTTCAAGCTCAAGCTGAGATTAACCGAAACTCAGTAACTCCGCAAAGATCCAGTTGGACGGTTCAAACGCCGCTCGTATCCCCAGTGAGGAGAAGGAAATGATGCTGAACAAACTTGAGGTGTGCCACCTATTGTTGGTCTGCATTACGCTTTCCGGTTGTGTATGGTCGTCGGTGCTGTCAACAGAGTGGAGCGAAAATATTGCGCTTACATCGTTTGGGACTCAAGCAACCCATCCGGCACTGAATGACGGAAAGCGTGATACGATTGCCACGGCTGCACTAACAAACAATGAACGCGTATTCGCGATAAAATTCGACGCAATTAAGCCAGTGCGAAGGATTATCATTCACAACCACAACCTATTCAGGTTCGACGTTGATTACCGGGACACGAAAGTCTCTGAACCAACTTGGAAAAATGCGCATTCCGTGCGTCAGCGGCGAGGTGTGGGAAGTCAGCGCGCCCAGCCTAAATTTTTAATCGATCGACTCAATTTTGAAACCGATATTATTCGTATTAAGGTTACGCGGACAGTGGACGATCGGGTAATTTCAAAACCCGTAGCCGACCCCGATGACATGATTGTCGATCACATTCGACGTACGGTCGGCGGACGTTATGTTGAATACTTCCGGGTCATTGCGCCATCAATAGCGGCTGTAAACGAGATTGAGGTCTATCATCTGGCTGCCAAGTAAACGGCGATCGCCCGCCATGCTCCCTCCACAATTTCACCAGAGCACCGTTTGTTGTAAAATTCCCTTCCAGAATCCTACTTCATGACAGAGAGGTATCGCTTAACCGGACGAATAAACAACAGTAGGCAACTTCTATCAATATGCGTCATATAGTCATTTACATTCATATTTACACATATGCAACAAGCCAACTGTAGGAGATCAAGTGAGCGAATGCGATAGGGATCTTCTCCAGGTCGCGACTTCTTATCGCGAGCAGAGCTCGCTCCTACAGAAGGTGTGCAGTATATTACACTACTGCGAACCGAACAATGTGGGTCATAAATGTATAATTTTTAGCTGCAATGACTATAGATTGTAACCGCTGAACACCAAGTCCCCATGCGGCTCCGGCAGTTGCAGGAGAGACGCGAAAGGAGTATCACCAGTGGAAGACTATCAACCTATTGATTTGTCCGCGTGGTGCAACGCGGGATTGGAAGTGTTGGGCAATCGTCCAAATGTGCCACTTGGTAAGCAAAGTTTTCGAGGTTTGCCGTTTTTAGTCGGCACGGAGGCGGCAGATAGTGATAGGTGCTTCATTCTGTTTGGTGACGAGCCAAAAAGCACGATTATTCCTATTAACCAAGCTGCCCGTCATGTGATTATCGCTCACTGTCTACTTGAATCGAAGTTGGAGGAGGGGGCTCCGGTCGGAGAACACGTAGCGGATTATATTTTTCGGTTGTCATCGGTAGGACCGGCTGAAGGAGAATTTCGCGTTCCCATCCGGGAGAGGTTTGAGATTGCACTAGCAGGCGACAATCGACCATTTGGCGCGGTGGCAGACATTCAAGATTGGATGATGCCACGTTATGAGGGACCTTGGGGTGAAGCCGGTGCCCATCAACAAGAGGCAAGACGTGGCAGGTCACGCGCTTATCATTTGTGGGCATGGAAGAACCCGGAACCGGAGCGAATGATCGAAGCGCTGGAAATCGTTCCTAGCCAATCGCGCTTTATTGTCGCAGCTATTACGCTCGGCACCATGGACGAACATCCATTTGTCCGAGAGGGGAAACGCGAAACACGAATCATTCTGACTCGTCCCGAAGATGCGGAGAAGCCGTTCGATCTTGAAGTGGAGGTAGACCGTGGACTGGCGAGATACACGCACCCGCTGCCGGAAGCCTCAGCGGAAGCATTCATTGGCGACAGTTTTCGAGGGTGGGGTGAACCCCCCAATTCGAAATCTAGCCCCGCCTATACCGAAATCTCTGCGCTTCCGTCGGCAACAGTATCGGTCAAACAGGGGACGGAGGAACTTGGAACAGTCAAATGGGGCGATGTGGAGGAAAAAGGCGCCGTCGAAACGCCGCGCGTGCGGGTAGAACTCTCAGATCGGGGACGCAACTGGGTTCATGTTACCGTGATTGATGACGATACTAATGAACCCGTTCCATGTCGCGTTCACTTTCGATCGCCCGAGGGCATTCCCTACCAGCCACATGGCCACCACAATCAGGTCAACTCGAATCTCGGCAATTGGCACATGGATGTGGGCGGCGATTTGAGCATGGGGCAGGTCACTTATGCCTATATTGACGGTACATGCCAAGGGTGGCTGCCGCGCGGTGAGGTCATCGTGGATCTTGCACGCGGGTTTGAGTATGAACCGTTGCGAACGCGCGTCAACATTCAACCAGGACAACGGGAACTCACCTTACGCCTCAAGCGCTGGATTAACATGAACGAACGGCGTTGGTTCAGTGGTGATTCACACGTGCATTTCCTGTCCACGCAGGGAAGCCATACCGAGTCACAGGGGGAAGATCTCAACGTCGTGAACCTACTCCAATCGCAGTGGGGTAGCCTCTTTAGCAACAAGGAAGAGTTCACAGGCAAGCCCAGCGTCCTGCAGGATGGAAACAACATTGTCTACATCACACAGGAAAACCGGCAGCATGTCTTGGGACATTTGATTTTATGGGGATTGAAAAAGCCCGTAATGCCGTGGTGTAGCGGCGGATCGGGTGAAGCCGAGGCGGGTGGAACGCTAGAAGTTACGATGAGCGATTGGGCAGATCAGTGCCATGCGCAAGGTGGCACGGTCGTCATTCCTCACTTCCCCAATCCGAACGGGGAGCCTGCCGCGCTCGTTGCCACAGGTCGAGCCGATGCTGTTGAAATGCTGGAGCATGCGCCGTTTAACCACTTGGAGTATTATCGCTATCTCAACTGTGGGTATCGCCTTCCACTCGTTGGCGGCACGGATAAGATGACCAGCGATGTGCCTGTCGGGATTTATCGCACCTATACCCACATTCCCGAATCCGAGGAATTTACGTACGATAACTGGTGCAGTAACGTGTCGCGCGGACGCACTTTTTTGAGTGGCGGTCCCATCATTCATCTCTCGGTTGAGGGGCATCCCATCGGTGATACGCTACAACTGTCGGGTCAGGGAACGGTGGAGGTAGAGGCGTGGGCGGAAAGCATCTTTCCCATTCACACGCTTGAGATTGTACAAGGCGGACAGGTTGTGGCATCAACAGAGGAGGAAAATGGATCGCGGCGGTTGACGTTGAAGGGGAAAGTACGGGTAAACGGACATACTTGGCTTGCAGCGAGATGCGCCGGGCCGAATTACACCAGTATTCCCCACCATGATGGGTGGCGACGCGGCATATTCGCACACACCTCTCCGATTTATATTGCCTGCGGCGGCGAATGGTCGATGTTTGACGAAACCGCGGCGCGATACATGCTCACGCTCATTGACGGGTGTCTGACGTATATCCGCAATACAGCTCCGTTATACAGAGAGGGCACGATTACGCACCACCATGGGGAGGCAGACCATTCGGCCTATCTCGAACGCCCCTTCCTCGAAGCGCGCGAGGCGCTTCATAGGCGAATGCATCAGTTCGGAATACCCCATTAAATAAATTTCCCCGCTTCTTGGTTGCAGGACACTGATCTGTCGCAAACTCGCCATCGCTAGTCACACATAATCCATTTCCAGATAATACAATAAACGGGTAGGATACAGCATGGCGACGCTCCCCCGTACATTCTGTGTTTGCTTGCTCAAGAGGCCGTCATTTTTGGTTGCGTTTCTGTCCCTAATGCTTTAAATTGAACGTTGGGCCACCATTTTGCTGCGCCTCCCTTCACACGATATTCGCTTTCCCGGAGGGAAAGACGAAAAGTAAGTGTTTAGTGGCTAGTGATTAGTGGTCAGTAAAAGCTCTGAAACCATTAGACGGGCAATAAATTGCCCTACTACGAACCAGAAAAATGGTTATCTACACAGGGTACGTCTTAAAACTGGCAAAAAAGACCGTCTAAATCATAGCACTCGACTCTAGAAATCAATGGACTAAACAGTTACGACGAAAAGATGTTCAGGAACGGAATTGTAAAATAATAGCAGCTTCTTTTTTCGTTTTACATTAACAAGAAGATGTGATATACTGTAAAACCCTTTGGAGGTTGCGATGAAAAATAAGAAAAGTGAAAACCAGTTGCTAGAAGAACCGTCATTTGTATCATATCGTTCAGACTCTGCGGAGATTGACCCTGAAGAACTTGAGCTACTAAATGACAAGGATTTCATGGAAAGTCTTGATAGGTCTGAACAGGAAATTAAGAATGGCAAGACAACGAAGTGGAAAGACTTTAAGTGGGAATTACGAAATAGAACTTTCAAGTGATTTTAAGAAAGGAGCCAGAAAATTAACTAAGGGGAATAGCGAGCTAATTGATGACATTGAAAAAGCAATAGATAAAATAGCTGGAAACCCATTGATTGGAGAACCATTAAAAGCACCTCAGTTTCGTGGGCTGTGGAAATATCGAGTAGGTAAATATAGGCTAATTTACAGTATGGATTTTAAGAGTAAAACCTGCTATTTGAGATACATCAAACGCAGAGATAAGGCATACAAGTAGATGGGCGGAGCGATTAACTTGCTCCGCTTTTTTTGTTTGGAAAATAATGATCGAGTAAAACAGGTAAAACTTCCTCTAATGTTTCTGTAAGAACATCTCTAATAATTTCTCTTACTCTGCTTATTTCTACATAACACACATGAATACTCCCTGAGCAATCTTTCCACAACCCCTCCGGGGTGGAGAAAGGTACGGGGGAGGGGACACCGGGGGTGGTATGAACGTTGAAATGCCACTTGTTGAGTGTATCGCATCTTCCACACCAATATAAAACGATAGGGAGTGAAACAATCGTAACCGATCACGACATTTTCTTCTTTGACTTGCACGGTTACCTATTTCTGGAAGGGGCGTTATCAGCCCAGGAAGTGGCTGACATGAACGCGGTTCTGGACTCGGCACCGCCTTTAACCCCGGGGGAGTGGTGGGGGAACGTGCATGCGCATTCGTACCGGGATAACGACGGACTCAACCTTCAGCAGATTTATGAAGCCGGAGAGCCGTTTGAACGCCTGATTGACCATCCGTCGTGGATTGAGAAGGTCAAGTGTTTCATCGGAGGGGAGGGTACTTTCGATTGGAATCACGGCCCGTTATTCATCGACGAAAACTTTGCCAACTTGCGGGCGCCGGGCGAGGCGATTGGGATGCACTCCGGCGGACATATTGGGCTCATACGCAACCAGTTTCGCGTGTTAAACGGCAAATTCCATTGCGGGCAGGTCAATGTTCTCATGGCGCTATCGGATATCGGTCCTGGCGATGGCGGCACTCTGCTCATACCGGGATCGCACAAATCCAACTTCAGCCATCCCGAGATTGAAACCTATAAAATGCGGGGAGTGCGCGCCGGGGAGATTCCGGTTGGAGCGGTGGAGATTCATATGCATGCCGGCGACGTACTGCTCTTTGTTGATTCGATTTGCCATGGATCGCTGAAGCGCAGCAACGCCGGTTATCGCCGCACGGTGGTGTACCGGTACGGTCCCTCATGGGGGAATTTCCGGCACAATTATCGGGTTTCGGATGATTTATTGGCACGACTGACTCCGGAACAACGGCAGATTGTCAGGCCGCGATCCAATTGGCCCCAAGAACCCGTTCAATAAGAATCTCCAGACGAGTTAAGGAAATTAGCATTCGAGTGCCAGTAAATCACAAGCGAAGCGCAAAGTAATGCTTGCCGATAATAAGCGAATTCTCGCCTCTATAACGGTCGCAGTCGAGGAAATTGATGTCCCGAAAATATAGCGATATACCATTCGTATTGGATAAAGACCTTGGGCGTCCGCAGCTACCAAAAGCCGATGCGTACTGTCTCACAAATTCTGAAGGGAGACAGATCGTTGAGCTAACACCTGCGCAGAAATATGCGTTCGATTTACGTGGCTGGTTGCTTGTCCCTGGCGTGTTGTCGGAAGAGGAGATGGAGCCAATGCGGGAGCACATCGAACGGCTTCATACAAATCCTGACTCGATTCCGGAGAAGGACAGATCGGCAATCGGGGGACCTTGCGCCAGCCTTACTGATCATCCGGTGCTAGTCGGCTTCATGAACGAGTTTGTCTATAATCCGTTCACTGACGGCAACAAGAGTGGGGCTATAGGAAGTCAGCATTGCTATGGTTTTCGACTCGATTCGCCCAATTCGCAGTACCGACCCGCGAACGAGGAATCTCCCGAGGTTCCCAACAAAGGAAAATTCGTACCGCACAACGGAAACGGAATGATGCGCCTTCCCGGCGATCACCACACCTATCACGCCTTTCCGGGTCAGGCGAAATCAATCTTGACGCGCGCCATTTGGGAGTTAAACCCTGTGAAAAAAGGAATGGGCGGTACCCTCTTTGTGAGCGGAAGTCACAAAGCCGCCTTTCCCACTCCTGAAGAGGCAATTACAGACATGAAGTCGCCATTTTGGGACACCTACGATTGCCCGGCAGGTTCGGTGCTCCTTTTTACGGAGGCGGTGACACATAGCCCGAGTGTTTGGACAAATGAGGACAACCCGAGGGTAGCTGTTTTCAATCTCTACAACATCGTCGGCAGCAAGTGGTCGGAATGGGAACCTCACCCGGATCTACTGAAAGAGATGCCGCCGCAGCGGCAAACGCTGTTTCGGCCCGTCTATGTAAATAGGAATGTCGTTACTTAGGTTGGCTGCACTCTGCCCATATCGCTGTCAAAATACGCGAGCCGCCTAAAGTATCATCCACGGCTGCGCGGGGTGTAGTCAACACGCGGCACTTCTCGACGAAAGGATAACGGCTCCTGTCAAGAAGATATGCAAAATCAATAAAGTTCCTTCGCAGGCACTCCACGCCCGAAGCTGACTGCACCTACTCTTGACACGAGCCTCCATCTCTAATATTATGACAGATCAAGAAATCAAAGAATCGTACGAACAGAACGGATACATTGTAGTTGAAAATATCATTGATGAATCCGAACTGGGTCCCATGCGGAATTTCATCAAGGCTAGGGTAGACGAATATGCCCGTGAACAGTACGCGGAGGGCAAACTTTCGTCGCTTTATGAGGAGGAATCCTTCACTCGCCGTTATGCCGCTATCTGTGAAGAGCAGGCACTTGCGCCTCGCGGATGGCATTTGGGCTCCTTTGGACGTGAATTCTACGATCTTTACAACCTGCCGAGGATCCTCCACGTGTTAGGCCTTCTCCTTGGACCTGAGGTCTCGAATATTGGGGGACCAGCGCTACGGACAAAACTACCTGGCAGTGCAATTACGTCGTTTCCATGGCACCAAGACAGTCAATACGTGGACCAGTCTACAGTCGGGAAGAAGGAGAGGCACACGGAACATCTGCATATGGTCACCGTATGGGTGCCGCTTGTGGAGGCGACGGTCAAGAACGGCTGCTGCTGGGTTATTCCGGGGAGTCACCGCTGGGGTTTGCTCGACGGGGCGCGCGGTGAGGACTCAAACGTTCGGATGGAGGAGGATGTGGAGGCTCGCGGCACCCCCGTTCCGATTCCGCTCAAAACGGGGGGCGCCATATTCTTCTCGAACTTGTGCGTGCATCGCAGCAAACTAAACACCACGAACGACTCTCGATGGAGTATTGATTTTCGCTATTTTCCCACGCCGGACCGCGCAGACCTGAACCCGGAACAACGGAAATCGGCTGACTTCGTGAAAAACAAGACGCGGCCGCTCGTCGTGCTTTCCAAGGGGCCCAAAACCAGCTTTGAAGAATGGGAAGCAGTGCATCGCAGAAAATAGCCTCAGTCGGAGAGTTGTGTGCCTGCTCTTGCTGATGGTCTGTGAAAATTTCGCCAAATAGAAACAACGACAGATGAATTTGAGTTCCAAGGCAGGCACTCCACGCCCGAAGCCGACTACCCCTACTCTTGACACGGGCATCCATCTCTAATATTATGACAGACCAAGAAATCAAAGAATCGTACGAACAGAACGGATTCGTTGTCGTTGAAAATATTATAGATGAATCCAAATTGGATCCAATGCGGGATTTCATCAAGGCTAGGGTAGACAAATATGCCCGTGAACAGTATGCCGAGGGTAAACTTTCGTCGCTCTATAAAGACGATCCCTTTACGCGGCGCTACGCCGCTATTTGCGAGGATCTAGGAATTAATCCGCGCGGCTGGGGGCATGGCACTTTTGGCCGAGAATTCTACGATCTCTATACCCTCCCCAGCGTCATTCGCATCGTCAACCTCTTCTTAGGCTCTGAAGTCTCGAGTGACGGACGCTCAGGCCTAAGGACAAAACTTCCCGACAGCGAGATAGCGTCGTTTCCATGGCACCAGGACAGTCAATACTACGACCAGCCGACAATCGGGAAAAGGGAACGGCATACTGAACCTCTGCACGTGGTAAGCGTGTGGCTGCCGCTCGTGGAGGCGAGGGTCGAAAACGGCTGCCTTTGGTTCATTCCGGGGAGTCACAGGTGGGGCTTGCTTGACGGTGCGCGCCGCGAGGACTCAAACGTTCGGATGGATGAGGATGTGGACACACGGGGCATCCCCGTACCGGTACCCCTCAAGACGGGAAGCGCCCTATTTTTCTCGAACCTGTGCGTACACAGCAGCAAACTGAACACCACGAAGGACGCTCGATGGAGCATCGACTTTAGATACTTTCCCACGCCGGATCGTGCAGACCTGAACCCTGAACAACGAAAGGCGGCTGTCTACATGGCGAACAGAACCTGGCCATTCGTCGTGCTTTCAAAGGGCCCCAAAACCAGCTTTGAGGAATGGGAAGCGAAGTATCAAAAGAAATAAGCGCTATATGGGTGTGAACAGCCACGGAAATCGAAGGTCCACCTAAGCTTGGACATGGGAAAGCACAGACAAGAAACGGGGCGATAGGAGAAGTGATAATCTTGAGGTGTCGCTATGGATGATTGTGAACGTTATCTTTTCGATCTAAGCGGTTTTCTGCATATCCCCAGTCTGCTATCTGCGACCGAAGCACAGCGGCTCCACACAGCGGCGGTTGAGCTGGAGGAACATGCGCTTGCCTGCCGACACGATTCTCCCAAATGGCGGGCGGTTTGGGGGCATGAGTATTGGCAGAATCAGCAACATGCCTATTTCGCGCAGATGAACGGTCCCGAGGATGCCAGTACGCTGATGATTGAGGATTTCTGGCTGTATCCCGATGCGTTCGACATGCTGGTTGGTCACGATCGCACCATGACGTATGTGCGGCGTATTATCCAAAACAACATCAGCATCAACAACTCTGAATTGAGGATAAGGTACACCAACAACGCAAGCGGAATGCACATGGGGCATCCACACGGGCGGGGGCAGAAATATCGATACGAGGTGATTGATGGCGAGATTCAATCTACGATGGTTCGGATGATCTATTTCCTACACGACGTTGCCATGCACGAAGGCCCCACCTGCTTTGTTCCCGGCTCCCACCGTAACGAATTTCCCGTATCGGTTAAAACTGCGTCCGTGGAGGGTGAGCCGGGCGTCGTCGGGATTCCTGTCAAAGCGGGTGATGGCATACTGTTTACGGAGGCGTGCCGGCACGGCGGATTTGCCAACCGCAGTGAAAAGACGCGCTACACGTTGCACGTCGGCTACGGTCCGCACTTCCTGAAATCGCAGAACATCTCGACCATGGATGAACCGGTGCATGTGACGAATGAACTCCTCGGGCGACTGTCCGATGCCCAGCGGCAACTGCTTGTGCCTACCGAGCGAGTCGCTCTTTAGTCGTCCAAGATCTCACGAGAGCACATCTTTCCCGCTATTCTTCTCGATAAGGCGGCGCTTCTCCCTTCTTTGGGCACCATAAGGTCTTGTGCGCCGTTTCCCTTCTTGCCAGATCGTCGTTGTCAAAACTGTAAAATGGCTTTCCGCAGGCGGAGCACGCCCAGACTAGAAAGTTGTTCCCTTGACGGGATTTCATATGCTCCGGATCCGAACCCCACGCTTCACCCAAATAGCTAATGCCCGCCTTGTCAGCAATCTCGAAGAAGTGGTCTACGAGCGGTTGCCGCTTAGGGTTATCCACAGACATCGTCATTATTTCCACGTACTGGATGCTAAGTCTGGCAACTTTTACTCTGAGTAAAACCGTTTCATCGTCAGCCAACCGTTCCGCCTCGTCGAAAAGGGCATTCGCACGCGCCATGAGATCCGGCGAGAATAGCGGGCTCGTCATGGGGGCACTGATTGTCATGTGGATCCGCTCGTCGGTAGCTTTTTTGTGAAGCATATCAATATAAGCCAAAACTGGCTGGGCTGCCGAGTCGTAGTAGGCGTCTAGAAACTCGCTAATGCCCTTGTCCACATCGAAGTTTGGATTCCACATGAGTTTAGCCAGGAGGTAGGCGCGAAGCTCGGAGAACTCGCCCATCGGATTAAACGGATCTGCCTGCGGGAACATCTCCTTCACGCCGTATTTGACAAAGAACTGCATGTTCGGTTTTAGAACATAGAGGTTTGGATGCGGCGCCAACCAGTGTTGAAAGTTGATTACATAGTCCCAGATAAAGAGCTGATCCGATATTTCCGACCATTTCTTGATGTCGTCTACGACCGACACAGTCGCATTGGGGTTGCGGCTGTGAGTGCAAGTGCCAAGAGGATGGGAAAAACAGCACTCAATGTCGCTGAGCCGAACCAAGACGTTGTGCCTCGGGCGCACGGTTTTCGGAG
This sequence comes from Candidatus Poribacteria bacterium, assembly GCA_965197465.1. GTDB lineage: Bacteria > Poribacteria > WGA-4E > WGA-4E > JAJDTR01 > JAJDTR01. Next base: position 1,428,291 of record OZ240209.1, read on the forward strand.
GCGTGCGGCTATAGGCATACGCCAGAGTCGAAATGTATTTATCCGGATGTTCTTCCTCAATGGCTTCAGCTACTTGGTTGACAAATTGTAGAAGTGAGCCCATGTGGCTTTCTTCTTGCTCGTCGACCGCCCGACAATTCTCGCATTCACACCAACCGCCGTAGTCGTTCTGCGACACTGTAAAAATTGTTCTGTCAGGCTGCTCGCGTATCCATCGCTTGACCGTCTCAATAGCGATGCGGACGACCTCGGGATTGGTCAGACACAGTTGCGCATACTCCCCAACCCGTTTACCGTTTACCTCGGAATAGTATTCGGGATGTTCTTTTAAGTATTCCTGTAACCCCTGATGTACTCCACCAGGCATGAGGCGGTAGAATGTGTGGTACATGGGTGAAGCGAAACGAATTCTGCCGCCATGCTTTTCTGAAAGTTCGTGGGCATGATGACCGTTAATCTTGTTGCGCGCTGCCCAATCCGCATCTTCGCCCACAAAGTAGTGCATGTCCCTTGAGGCTATGATTGGAGTTTGAGTGTCATTGATCGCGCCTATCTCGACCCGCTGATGTTTGGGAATTCGACTCACTTCCGGGTGGAACCATCGACATCCTAGGTAGTCCTCTAAAAAAGTGTAGACCCCATACATGGTGCCCCGTTGCCTGCCCCCCGCCACAATCAGATAATCACCTTGGGTTCGGATGGTAAAACCATCATCCCCGAACGCGTCAAAGTCAATTTCTGCATTGAGTCGTTTTAAGTGAAGATTATCGCCCAGAACAATCTCGTGAGATCTCAAATCACCACTATCCGTAATGATTGGGAGATCTGCGCCCGATGTCTTCTTCAAGAAGAATTGAAACTCGTCGGCTGCATGTTTCTCGGAAGGTGAAGCGGACTCGGAAATAACAATAACGTAGTTACTGATGCCTTTGTCTGCAATAACTAGCTTAGACATAGTACCCCTTTCTATCGCGTGAGAGTCAGGGCTTATGTGTCCCAACATTAACCCAATCACAATAAAGTTCATCCACATGAATGTAAAGTTTGCGGCAGTGGTCTTCATTATTTGTCACCTTGTCTTGAGCCTAGCCCACACTGTAGCTACCTTCCCAGACGGAGAAACAGCGAGGACATCCAGCGAGCGACCAAGCCCCACATTCATGAGATGCCGGATATCATCGTCATCTAGTGCAGTATTGAATATGGCGACATCGTCCATCGTTCCCTTGAACCAACCACTATGGTCACCGGACGAGCGAAGTCCAATTGTCAACTTGTCTGGAAATGACCGTATCTCTCCCTCTTGTGGGTTATGCGCCTTCAGTTCGCCATTCAAATAGAATTTCACCTGTTCGCCATCGTAAACGCAACCGATGTGTTGCCATTCGTTCAAGATACCGGCAACAATCATACCGTTCCCACTCGACCAAACCCCTGCCAGACTGAGGTGCCACGTGAGGGTTGCAGCACCAAGGTCGCTCTCCCAACTATAGAGAGACCAACCACTGCGGTCTTTTTTCTCCATGATGCCGCCCGATATTGCGGTTTTTCCATCTCTAACCACGGGCTGCACGCCATCAGGATAGAGCCAAACGGAGATGCTAATCTGCTTCTTGATTGCCTTTAAGCTGTCCGAACGCGGTACGTCAATGGAATCATCCTTTCCATCAAATACGAGCGCTCTCTCGAACTTTCCCCTTCGTATTCTCTCTGGCTCGGCGCCTTTGGCGAACGTGCCATGATTTTCTTTGCCGGAAGAATCTATTATCTCATTTCCAACAACTTCATCAAATAGCCATATTCCGACAGCATTTTCCAAGTTCAGTTCAGCGCGAGTCTGTATTGCCGGCATCAGTGTCAAAACAGTAACGCTGATCCACCAGACTGTAGTCCTAGGTATCGTGACTTTCATGCCGTATCCCTCCTATGAAGGTTCAATACTATTTAAGGGCTTGGAAGAGCGCCATTCCCGATCTTAGCATGTCTGACGTATCCAAGCCCATAACGACCAAGAAGACGGACAGTAGAACCATTATACCATTCTATCATAACATGGAAAATCCACTTGGTCAAGAGGTCTAGTCGTACAGGGAAAACGCATCTAAATTTTGGACTTGACATGAGAGGTACTTGGGATATGCTTGTGCAAAACCTTGTAAGGAGCAGAACACATGTCTGATCCCCCGATTTCTTCAATATCAGGGCAAACTTAATCGTTGATTAGATGAAGTTTAAAAAAATAATTCGGTAATGTCCTAACGATGCTCGGTGCGGTTAGGAAACCACACCTACCGAGTTTAGAGAAAACTGGAATTACCGATTTAAATACTTAATCTTCATGAAATCAACGATCCCATTTTGGCTCATTGCCAGACCCCAGACGAGTCGATTGTCGCACGCCGCATAAATTGCTTGATATTATTGTCATTACTGTCTGCGCGGTTGTTTGCGGCGCTGATAGTTGGGTGGCAGTTGAAGCATTCGGAGGCGCCAAGTATAAGTGGCTAGCTGAGTTCTTGGAATTACCAAAAGGCATCCCATCGCATGATACATTCAGGCGTGTGTTTGGTGCGATAGATGCTACGAAATTCGAGGAGTGTTGCATCAACTGGATTCGTAGCGCCATTGAAGTCACCCAAGGCCAAGTGATTGCGGTTGATGGAAAGCAACTGCGTCGTTCCTATGATACTCATAACAACCGAGCAGCCATTCACCTAGTTAGTGCTTGGGCGTGGCATCACCAGCGGATTGAAAACTCATGTCATTGGGTATTGGATGTTGCTTTCCGTGAGGACGCCTCTCGAATTCGTAAAGATAACAGCGGTGAGAACTTTGCCATTGTTCGACGTATTGCTCTCAATCTACTCAAGTCTGAAACGTCAACTAAACTTGGTGTCGCCAATAAACGACTCAAAGCCGCATGGGACAACAATTGCTTGACTACTATTCTTGCAACTCTATTCTGAAAAATCAGATGCATTTCCCCTAAATGATTACGTCATGAGGACTTGACAGAAAAGATAAGATGTGATAAAATAGCTAAGTTGAAAGCGTGTTATTTATGAATTGGTGAGACCAGTTTCTTTCACCACACAATCAGTGAACCTACTGAAAGAGAGCTCGTGGTAACGACACCGGCAGAACAGCGGTTTTTTAGAGATAACGGTTACATCGTTTTTCCTGAGATTTTCAGCCGACACGAGGTTGAAACTGTCATGAACGATCTGAAGTGTCTGGATACTGAACGCTTGGTCGTTGATGCAGCCGGAAAAAACAAAGGGAGTATGGCGGTCGAAGACGGGGAGACGCCTCGATTGCAGTTTGGCCTACATAAGACTGATTCCTGTTTCGCACTACTATGCAGTCATCCGCGCCTCGCCGGTGTAATGCAGGAGTTGATGGGTGTTCCGCTTTATGTTTACCATAGTAAACTCGCCTTCAAGGCGCCGTTCGTCGGTTCCGTGCAGTATTGGCATCAAGACTTCGGTTATTGGCGACGGAATCACAGCAAGCCAACCATGGGATCGTGCTTATTGATGCTTGATGAACACACCGAAGACAACGCCTGCATGCAGGTGTTGGCGGGGTCACACCAAGGTGGCGTGGTGGAGCACCGTTACGAGCCGCGCGAATCAACGGGTGAAAATCAATTGGCAATTCCGGCGAGGGAAATGACAAACCACTGCTGTCGTTATCATCGGGTAAAATTTATCGGGCCGCCTGGAACGCTTGCCGCTTGGCACAGCAACACAATGCACGCCTCTTCCCATAACATATCCGAGAATCCGCGGCGTGCTTTGATTGTCGCCTTTAACACTATTGGCAACAGCGATGAACGTGTGGTAGAAGATACCCCATTTACCGCTCACGGCGTTCAAGCGGTAGAATTGAGTGCGGACGACTGTCTTTTGTAGTTGCGCGATACACATTAGACGGAAATAGAGATTAACAAGCATTGCCGTTTTTGCAATCAACCGGTGAAAATTGAAGTAAGATGAATATCAAAGATGCTCTTCAATCTTTAGGTGTAAGAGATGATACCTTATCTGGTGAGGAAAAACGCCGTCTCGACGAGGACGGATACGTGTTTCTTTCAAACATGCTCTCCGATGCTCAAGTCCGTGCACTTGCCGGCAGGCTGGATGAACTCCTAGAAGAGGAGGGAGATCAGGCAGGCATTGAAGTGCACCAAGAAGAGGGCACCGCAAGGCTGGCAAATCTGGTCAACAAAGACCCGATGTTCGAAATCTGCTTTACCCAGCCACGACTGCTGGCGGCAATGGCTCATGTACTGGGATCAGAACTCAAATTGAATTCGTTAAACAGCCGAGCCGCATTGCCGGGCGCCGGACTGCAGGGATTGCATTCGGATTGGGGAAGTCCCGTTGCACCGGGAGATTATTACATCTGTAACTCGGGCTGGCTGTTAGACGATTTCACTACGGAGAACGGCGCAACGCGAATCGTTCCCGGGTCTCATCGCAGTGAGAAAAGACCGCAAGATGAATTGGCAGATCCCGTTTCCACACAACCTGACGAGATTCAGGTTTTGGCGCCTGCCGGTTCTGTACTGGTTTTCAACTCACATCTTTGGCACGGCGGAGCACTGAACAAAACCACGGCTCCGCGTCGTGTCATTCATTCGGCTTTCTGTCGTCGGGACCAGAATCCACAAACCAATCAACACCAATACCTCAGGACGGAAACACGCGATCGATTAAGCGACGCGGCGAAATGTGTCTTGGATGTTTTGTAACGAAATTCAAGCGTGGTCCGTTTGTAGGACAGCATTAGTCTCACAAAAGATTTTGAAGTGAGATTAGATATAGAGCGCTGTAAAATCTAATCTACTTATTTTACCGATGTAGGAGGGCTACGACCCTTCCTATAACAGACTATCGCGTGTCGTGATAGTCAATTCTTGTTATGCTGAGGCTTCTCTGTGCGGAGTTGTTAGCGCAGGAGAGCGACTCAAGCAGACATCTAAATGGGGGATATTCCCTTTACAACACAAAGTTACCAAGGAGGAAAAACAGTGTCTAGAAATGCAGTGTTACACAAGAGTTTCACTATGCTCTTTATCGCGTCGGTGATAGTTGCCTTTGCCGGTTACACCTCACTGGCATCTGCTCAACACGTTACGGACGGACTGGAACTCTATATTTCTTTCGATGCAGATACCTGCGCGAACGACAGGTGCGACGACCTCGCCGGTAATCATGACGCCGAATTCAACTTTCCTATCAAGCATGTACCGGGGCAAGTTAATGAAGCGGTGGAATTTGATGGCGAAAATGGGCATTTTGCCTTGACAAACCTACTCGTTAACTCGAATGAGTTTGAATCCGTGACCATGGAAGCATGGGGAAATCCGTATGAGGCGCACGAAGCCTGGGGTTCCTTAATGAACGCCGACAATGGCGGTTGGGATAGAGGCTACGGTTATCGAAATGTCTTGTGGGAAGTTCAGGTTGGCAAGGGCGGCGACTGGCAGCCAGGTCCCGAAGCCGTGTTTAATACATGGCAGCACACGGTTGTTATTTATACGCCGGAGCTCGTAATCTTCTATTGGAATGGCGATCGCTATGAATTCGACGAGGCGGAACCTACCGAGTCGGATCAGAGTTTGGTCATCGGCGACGATATTCCCTGTGGCCCAAATTGTACCTTCCCGGGTGCAATTGATGAGGTCCGAGTGTACGGGCGTGAGTTGACCGACGCCGAGGTGCAACAGAACTATCAGGGCGGTACCGCCGTGGAAGGCGCTGGAAAACTCGCTGTCACCTGGGGTGAGATTAAAGTCCCACGGTAAAACCGAGCCGCTGAGTCAGTATCATGTACTTCACGTTGCAAGCGAGGTTTTTTCCTCCCTTGCAACGTGAAGTTAATTTTTTTGGGACCTACGCGATTCGGATTGTACTGGTAGTCTTCGGTCATTAAATCGAAGAATGGGCCTCATTCACTGCGCGTCTTCTGTAGGAACGAGTTCTGCTGGCGACAGGAGGTCGCGACCAGGAGATCGCTCCTACGATAGGTTTATGGCAGCGCAATTCACTGCACGTTTGGACGCGACCTAAAGTGTTTGAATGCGCAAGTCCGAGCGTTTTCACCCGTGAATCTTGAGGACGATTAAAAACCAATGATTAAGTCTACAACCAAAACCGGCAGTGTGCTGTTGGGCGTAGCTATCTCGCTAGCCGTGATGGGATTCATCTCCGCAGAGGCTCAGCACGTCAAGAAGGGCCTACTCGGTTACTGGTCCTTTGACGATGATACCATCAAAGGCGACAAGGTCGAAGATCTTGCCGGAAACAATGATGCAACCATAAAAGGTGCATCGATAAAACGGGTAAAAGGAAAATTTGGGGAAGCATTAGAATTTGGGAACCAAAACGGACATTTTGTCGACACCGGCTTACAAATCACATCCAAGCAGTATGAAGATGTTACGATGATGGCATGGGCGAAGCCATATAGACGACACGTAGCTTGGGGTTCCGTCATGAACGGTGACGATGGCGGTTGGGACCGTGGATACGGCTACCGACACGACAAATGGGAGGTTCAAGTCGGCAAAGGCGGCGATTGGCATCCGGGACCAAAAGCAGAATTCAATAAATGGCAACATACGGTAGTAATTTATACGCCGGATTTGGTCATCTTTTATAAAGACGGAAAGCGATTTGAATTCGGTAATGCTGTACCGACGCAGTCGGTCAACACCCTCATCATCGGCGACGATATTCCCTGCGGTCCAGTTTGTACTTTTCCAGGTGCAATTGACGAAGTCCTCCTCTATGGCCGGGAGCTAACCGACCGGGAAGTTCAGCAGAACTTTAAGTCAAGGGGCGGTCAGGCTGTCGAAGCCGTCGGAAAACTCGCTGTCACTTGGGGGAATATGAAACAGGCACGATAGATGGGTTTGATCTAACTAATCCGCACAACCTTAGCAAACAAACTTTCCATTCCTACCTCATGCAGTTTCTCCATCCCAGAGGAAGTTTGAGCTACAATTCATTCGATTGCCGATGAGCACTGAAGTCCATCGGATCTGCTTTAGATGTTGATTCATCTCAGAATAACATGAAAGGAGAACAAATGTTGAACGACAAAGTGTTAATGCTACTTCTCGCCGTGACGCTTATAGCGGGCTCTCTTTGCGGTGGAACGGCAGCAGAGGCACAGTTTGTGTCTGAAGGTCTTGTAGGACGATGGGCGTTTGATGCAATCGCCGAGAGGAAGATTAGAGACGCCGTCGGCACAAATGATGGAGCCGTTAAGGGTAACCCAAGACTCGTTGAGGGCATACTCCGCAATGCCATGCGATTTAGTGGCAGCGAACGTATTGAGATATTTGCCGCCAAGGAATTGGAACTCAAAGACTTTACGCTTGATGCCTGGATTAAAGCTGACGAGGAGGCGAAAGATCAGAAGATTAGCCGGATTTTGACGAAGGGAGCCAGTGGCGCCAATTACGCTATGACCTGGCACCACCAAGACTGGAAAAAGTTCAGCCAAAGCGTGTCGGCGCAGATGACGGGAGGGTTTTTCATTTCGTCAAGCGCTCGAAAAGACCCACTTGAGGCCGATGTCTGGTACAACCTCGTCGGTAGTTACAACGGCAGAGAAATGCTCATCTACGTGGATACCGAGTTGCGAAACAAACGTACGTGGTCGGGTACGCCTATAGTCGACCACAACAATCTTACCATCGGGGCTATGAGTGGCAGTGATGGCCAGGAAGGATTTGAGGGTGTAATCGACGAGGTCAAACTCTACAATAGAGCCCTGACGCAAGCTGAGATTGTGCGCAACTATGAACGAGCGAATGCTATGGCTGTCGAAAATTCTTTGGATAAACTTGCCATCACGTGGGGCGAGGTAAAACGCGCCCGGTAAATACCTCTTTACCGCATGTGCGAAGAAATGTGGTTAGGAGTCTACCTAGCTTTCTTTTCGATCAGTAGCGACGCGCGTGGTTGAGTTGCAGTCATGGGGCATTAAGAGGAAATCCCATTTTGATGCGGGTTGTTGACATTATTCAACACTTGTTGAAGAAAAGAGACAACCGAATCGACTCTATCGCTTCCAGCCGCTGGTATCAGACTACGGGCACCGTCAAGAACGAACGAAAGAGGTTGAACCAAACCCGTAAGTGAAAGGAAGTTCATTTATGGCGATTCGCGTTGCAATTATCGGATGCGGCGGCATGGCTCGCGGACACCTGAATGCCTATCTCGGAATCCAAGAAGTTGTGCCGGGCAAGGTGGAACTCGCCGCGATGTGCGATCCGGTACGGAAAAACGCGGCAGACTTTGCCAGTCGCGTCAAGGACGCCACGGGGAAGATGCCAGTAGTGTATGAGGACACGGGTGCCATGCTTGCCGCGGAGGAGCTTGACGGCGCGGATATTTGCACGCCGCACTGCTACCATCACATCAACGCCATCAAGTGCCTGAACGCCGGGGTCAATGTCATCGTGGAAAAGCCCATCGGCATCACGATTAAAGCCACGCGCGCGATTATTGAAGCAGCAGATGCAAACGGAAGGATTGCCGCAACCGCGGAGAATATTCGTCGCGCGCCAAGTCGTCGAGCGGCTTGGTGGTTAATGAACGAAAAAAAGATGCTCGGCGACATCACCATGTTCTTCTCCCAGCACGCGAGCTACCAAGTTGCCGACCCGCAGAGTCCTTGGCATTGGCGTCTTGATTTGATGTTGGGCGGCGGCGGCATGGTGATGGATTCCGGCGCGCATTATTGCGACACCCTTCGTTATCTATTCGGCGATCCCGACACCGTTTATGCCCGCGTCCGCCAAGTGGCAGAGCACAAGATTACAAAAGCCGGAGAGTTAATACACGATCAAAATGAAGACACGTGGGTTTCAACCATCAACTTCAAGTCCGGAACAACAGGGCTTTGGACATGGAGCAGGGCAGCCCCCGCCCACGACTTTACCCACATCGTGTATTACGGCACCGAAGGCTGCTTGGTGGATAATGGCGACATCTTCCACGGACCTCATGACGGCGCCGAGGTCATACTTAAGAACGGGACGCGGTATTCAATGGAAGACTTAGTCAAAGAATACATGGCGGGTTTGACCGAGGCTGAGCGAGATAGCCTCTTCCCCCACGGCATCACAGACGGCGTGTTGCTTGAATGCTACGATTTTGTCGGTGCCATTGAGCATAATCGTCCTGTCGAAGTGGACGGCGAACTCGGGCTCCGCGCAAAGGCGATTTGCGAAGCCATTTACGAATCCAACGCCTGCGGTCAGGTGGTCAACTATGACGATGTCGTTGATGGCAAGATTGATGCTTACCAAAAGCCCATCAATGAGCGCTGGAACCTCTAGGAAGATTGTCAGACGCAAAGCCTACACAATGCACCCTACCGGTTTTTCTCACCCACGTACACATGCCTTCAATCGGAGTCTCTGTGATTGAAATGGAGAATAGATAATCTTCGGACACCGCGCGCTTTCAAATCTCTCCCAGGTGCTCATCCTAAGTATAACGTCTGCAGTGGGCACATTGCTGCTTGCGATTGGCGTTCAAGCAGAAGCGCCGAAGAAGCAACAGATTGCCTTTTATTCCAATAGGGATGGGAATTTCGAAATCTACGTGATGGATGTTGATGGCAACAATCCTCGACGGTTGACAATCAATCCCGCGGTAGATGCGGGACCGTCGTGGTCTCCCAGCGGAAAGAAGATTGCCTTTCACTCGAATCGGAGCGGGGATTATGACATCTTTGTCATGGACACGGATGGAAGCAATCAAATCAACCTGACGAACAGTCCCGACGCGGATGACAGTGAGCCTGACTGGTCTCCTGATGGGGAAAGCATCGCCTATCAATCGAAGGACACCGGGCACTATGATATCTTCGTCATGAGCGCCAACGGCAAAAATAGTCGCAACCTAACAAACAAACCCGACTCCCGCGACAAAGAGCCGGCATGGTCACCCGACGGAGGTAGCATCGCCTTCACCTCCAATAGGGACGGGAATGATGACATTTTCGTGATGCAGCCGAATGGCAACCGCCCAAGAAACCTAACAGAGAAGGATATCGACGGACCAGAAGGACTGAGACTGGCTAATGCGCGCGACTCCCTCCCATCATGGACTGCCAATGGCAAGAGGATTGTCTACAGCAGTGTAAACAGCAATCGCGTCTGGATTATGGACGCTGACGGTAAGAACCGCAAACAGATTGTCCCCGAAGACGGCAATGATCGCGATGCAGCCGTGTCACCTGACGGTCAATTCGTCGTTTTCCAAGCGAACAGAAATTGCGGCGACGATTGCAAGGAATACGAAGTGTTCGTGGCGGACATAACCAGAGCCAGGGCGGAACTGAAACAGATTACGTTCGGAGGGCATCCGCACGGTGACTTTGACTGGTTCGATCCCGTCTATGCGCTTTCTGTCACACAGACTGGTAAAGACGTGACATTCTGGGGGCGGATTAAACAGGGAATGTAGGGGCGTCTCCCCTGTGATACCATTTCGATTGAATAATGTGGCATTTGATGTTCCTAATTATACTATTGTGAAAAGATCAATACCAACCGTTACCCTGCACACCAAACCCCGTAGGCGGGAATCAAGCGAGTGGACAGCGAGTGCGATAGAGATTTCTTGCCCCGCTTCGGAGAGACTTGATTGACGCTATTAATGCACTGTAAATATAGAGAAATGGTATGAGTACCCGTTTCGGAATACCTTGGCGCACCGGATCAGGTGTCAAGCAATCCTAATCGTCGAACCTCCTCTAGGCTGTCCGATGTGAGCCCTCCCGATGAGCAGAGTATACCGGATACCACTCCTAATCATCGTAACCCTCTCCCTCGCAGACTTAGTTCAGGTTTATTCCTTTGATGCCAACCATCAATCCAAATCCGCGGCACTCCCCGAATGGATTCCCCAACCCGTTGACCTAGCCTTGGTATCGGAGCCCCGACTTCTACAAGCCGCCGAGTCTGCCCAAAAAGCGGTGGCGGATGCGCCGGATAGAGCCGAAACCTGGGGCGATTTGGGAAACGTCTATCTCGTGCACGGTTGGGAAACTGAAGCTGCACGATGCTACCAACGCGCCGTCAACATTGATCCCGCCGAATTCCGCTGGTTCTACTATCTCGGCTTGAGTACTTACAAGACCGACGCCCAGACCGCCGTAGATGTCTTTACGAAGGCGATAGCGCTTGATTCTGATTACCCTGCCGTTTATGTGAACCACGCCCACGCACTTAGACGTTTAGGGCGTTTCGAAGAAGCCCGGCAACAACTCACGAATGTTATTAAATTAGACCCAGAAAATCCGTTCGCGGAATTAGCGCTCGGTGAACTTTCTCTAGCTGCCAAGCAATTTGAAGATGCTCGGATACATCTAAAGCGGGCGTTAAAGTTAAATCCAGATCAGAGCGAAGCCCATGCCGCTATGGCACAAGTGGCTTTGGCATTGGGAAATAAGGAAGCAGCCAATCACCACGCCCAAGCCGCGCGTAAACCCTCAAAGCATACTGAGATGGATGACCCACTCTGGTGGGAGGTGGTGAAGGTTGGCGTGACGGCGAAACGGTATGCCGAGCGCGGCACCCGATATATGGAGATTGGGGATTTTGCGACTGCCGCAACCGAACTTGCCATAGCTGCTTCAAGCAAACCAAAGGATGCCGAAATCTGGTTCAATTACGGCATCGTGCTGCTCCGCACCAACCGATACAGCAAGGCTCGGAAAGCACTCGAACACGCACTGTTAATCATTGACGAAAACGACCTGGAAGGGGGCATGTCGCCAAAAACACCCAAGTAGATAGCATTCTTGGAGATTCACAGCAACTACAACTTGGGCTATATTTATGAACGAATAGGTGAAAGATCCAAGGCGATTTCCGCTTACAAGCAGGCAATTGAACTGAAACCAGATTTTGCGCACGCCCACTCCGGGCTTGGCGTGCTTTATGCAAAGACAGGGAGGATTCGTGAAGGCATTGCTCGGTGCAAAAAAGCGATTCAGTTGGCACCTGATGACATCAAACTGCAGCATGGCTTGGCGACGGTCTATTGGCAGGCTAAGTTGTACAATGACGCCGCCGAGGTGTACGAAAACATCCTCCGGCTCGATCCCGACGACAAGGGGGCACTTCACCAACTTGGCGTCATCTACATGGGCAAGCGCATGTACCCGGAAGCGATGGCGAAGTTCAAACGAGTGTTGGCAATTCAGCCGGATGACCCGCTTGCGCACGGCGCCCTAGGAACCGTTTACCTCAAACTCGGAAATCGCGCCGCCGCCATCGCTGAATTTCAGACTGTCCTGCGATTAGACCCAAACAACCGGGCCGCTCAGCGGATGCTAAGGCAACTCACGCGGTAGTGCGCAAGTTTTTCGGCGATTATAAAATACCGCCAAGAGAAGGATATTAAAGATGCAATCGAGATATAGTTTCGCGAATCCCATTCTACGCGTTTTTCTTATATTTGTTCTGATGTCGTCCATGTCAAGTTTTCAGGCATACGCGCAGATTGCTTTTATGTCTGAAAGAGATGGCAATAAAGAGATTTACGTGATGGGCGCCGATGGTCGAAGTCCTCGCAACGTAACAAGGCATCCCGCAGACGATTGGACGCCCTCCTTGTCACCTGACGGCAAGCGCATTGCATTCATGTCTGATAGACATGAAGGGAACTATGATATTTATGTAATGGACACCGACGGTGGCGACGCTCAAAGGTTAACGCGACATCCTTGGAGTGACGGGTCCCCTGCGTGGTCGCCTGATGGCAAGCGTATTGTATTTAATACAAAGAGACATGGAAACTATGAAGTCTACATAATGGATGCTGATGGTCAGAATGCTCAAAACCTAACGAAGCACGTCAAAGATGACTGGGATCCCTCATGGTCCCCTAGCGGTGAACAAATTGTATTCGTGTCTGAGCGAGACGCCTTCACTGAAATTCACGTGATGAATTCTGATGGTTCGAACGTGCAAAGATTAACAGAAAATCGTTCAATAGAAAATATGCCCTCCTGGTCGCCGAATGGAGAACACATTGCGTTTATGTCCGATAGGGATAGGAACAGAGAAATATACATTATGCGTACTGACGGTAAAAACCAGCGAAATCTGACGAGACATAGTGCGACTGATTGGTATCCTTCATGGTCACCCTTCAGCGATCGCATTGCTTTCGGATCCGATAGGGACGGAGATTATGATGTCTACCTGATGGATCTTAACGGCCGCAATGTTAGAAATCTCACCAGACATGCTGAGAGAGACGATGACCCGGACTGGTCCCGCGCGATTCTCTCGGTTTCTCCCGCGGGCAGGCGATTTACGATGTGGGGATGGCTCAAGAGTGAACGCTACGACAAGGCACCAACTATACCCAAGCCGGCAACACAAGACTGAGGCAATCACAACAGCCAAGGCGGAATACTGCGGACTGTGGGTGGAACGGAGGCACCGAAAGTGCGATGCCAATATAACCCTGAATATCTCATTCCAGGTAGGGTTCTCATCTTGGGCCTGGCTTTGTTCATGGCAGATGTTCAGGTGGGCGCGCAGATTGCTTTCACGTCTCACAGAGACGGAAATGGAGAAATCTACGTAATGGGTGCCGATGGTGGTAATCTCCGAAACTTAACAAGAAATCCTGCACTGGACTGGGGGGCAGCATGGTCTCCTGACGGTGGACGCATTGCCTTCACCTCCAATAGAGATGAGAACTTCGAAATCTACGTGATGGATGCTAAGGGGCGGAATCTTCGGAACTTAACGAAGAATCCATCAACGGATGCTTTTCCTTCATGGTCACCAAGCGGTGAGCAAATTGCATTTAAAACCGAGAGAGATGGGACCGATGAAATCTATGTGATGGATGCTGATGGCGGAAATCCTCGGAATCTGACAAACAATCCGTTATGGGACGATTCTCCCTCATGGTCACCTAGCGGCGAGCGCATTGTGTTCACGTCCCGTAGAGATGGAAACTGGGAGGTCTACGTGATGGACGCTGATGGCGGAAATCCTCAGAGGTTAACGAGACATCTTGCATTGGACTTTGGGCCGTCGTGGTCCCCTAGCGGTGAACATATTGCCTTTTATTCCAATAGAGGCGGGAACTGGGAAATCTACGTGATGGACGCTGATGGTGGTAATCTTCGGAACCTCACCAACAACCCCGCGTATGACTCGGGACCATCGTGGTCGCCTGATGGTGAACGTATTGCCTTCGCATCCAGTAGGAATCGGAACGAGCATGACTCCAACATTTACGTGATGGATGCTGATGGCGGCAATCTTCAAAAACTAACAAAAGATCCCGAGGTAGACAATAGGCCTGATTGGGCTCGCTCGGCTTTTTCGGTTTCTCCTGCGGGCAAGCAACTTATGATGTGGGGATGGCTCAAGGATGAAGACCACAACGCGGCGGCAATTATTGCGAATCCAGCAATAACGGACTGAGAAATCGCAACTGTCTAAGGCGTAAGTTGCGGATTGTGAGTGGACAACGAGAGATGGGAGATGCAACCGCGATATAGGCAGATATATACCAGTCCATTCAGGATTCTGATTTTGGGTCTGGCATTATTTATGGGAGATGTTCAGGTGGGCGCGCAGATTGCTTTCACGTCTTACAGAGACGGGAATCGTGAAATCTACGTGATGGATGCTGATGGCAGTAATCTTCGAAACCTAACGAGAAATCCCGCGGAGGACTGGGGACCGGCATGGTCTCCTGACGGTGGACGCATTGCCTTTACGTCCTATAGAGATGAAAACTTTGAAATCTACGTGATGGATGCTGATGGTGGTAATCTTCGGAACCTCACCAACAACCCCGTGTATGATTCGGGGCCCTCGTGGTCACCTGACGGTGAACGCATTGCCTTCGCATCCAGTAGGAATCGGAACAAGCATGATACCAACATTTACGTGATGGATGCTGATGGCGGCAATCTTCAAAGACTAACACAAGATTCCGAGGTAGACAATAGGCCTGACTGGGCTCGCTCGGCATTCTCCGTTTCTCCTGCGGGCAAGCAGTTTCTAATATGGGGGTGGCTTAAAAACGATAACCGATAACGTTTCTTCCGCGACGAGGCATTCCTTGCGGAGAAAACAGCAGCAACGGATTGAGATAATGGGGACAAGGGGAGAAACGAGATGCAATCGAAACACAATTTCGCATGTTCCATTCTAGTTCGATGTCTCGTCTTGGGTTTGGCTTTGTTCGTGGCAGATGTCCAGGCACACGCGCAGATTGCTTTCACGTCTTACAGAGACGGGAATCGTGAAATCTACGTGATGGATGCTGATGGCAGTAATCTTCGAAACCTAACAAGAAATCTTGCATTGGACTGGGGGCCCGCGTGGTCTCCTGATGGCGGGCGCATTGCCTTCACGTCCGATAGAGATGGGAACTTTGAAATCTACATGATGGATGCCAAGGGGCGGAATCTTCGGAACTTAACGGAGAATCCGTTGACGGATGAGTTTGCTTCATGGTCGCCAAGCGGCGAGCAAATTGCTTTTACAACCAAGAGAGATGGCAATCATGAAATCTATGTGATGGACGCAGATGGCGGCAATCTTCGAAACCTGACCAACGATCCCTTATCGGACTCTAGCCCTTCATGGTCACCTAGCGGCGAACGCATTGCCTTCACATCCCGCAGAGACGGAAACTACGAAATTTATGTGATGGATGCTGACGGCGGCAATCCTCAAAGATTAACAAGACATCTCGCATTTGACTCTGGGCCATCGTGGTCACCTAACGGCGAACATATTGCCTTCGATTCCAATAGAGGCGGGAACAACGAAATCTATGTGATGGACACGGAAGGTGGTAATCTTCGAAACCTAACAAACGATCCCGCGTATGACGCTAGCCCATCATGGTCACCTGATGGCAAACAGATAGCCTTCGCATCCGCTAACAAAGTAGCCAAAGCCAAAGACAGATTAATATTTGACATCTTCGTGATGGATATTGATGGCGGTAATCTTCAACAACTGACAAAAGATCCCGAGAGTGACTACTATCCTGACTGGTCGCGCTCGGTATTCGCGGTTTCTCCTGCGGGCAAGCAGTTTCTAATGTGGGGATGGCTCAAGGGTAATGACCTCGTGACACCAGCTATAGCCCATCCAGCAACAAAGGACTGAGATGCTTGCAACAACCCAGGGGGAAAGCTGCAGATTGTGGGTGCAAGCGGAAGGACGAAAGATGCAACTGCAACATAGGCAGAGATATATCAGACCAGTCAGGATTCTGATTTTGGGTCTGGCATTATTTATGGGAGATGTTCAGGCGCAGGCGCAGATTGCTTTCACGTCTTACAGAGACGGAAATGATGAAATCTACGTGATGGATGCTGATGGCAGTAATCTTCGAAACCTTACAAGGAATCCTGCGCTGGACTACGCACCGGCGTGGTCACCAGACGGCAGGTACATTGCCTTTACCTCCAATAGGGATGGGAACTTTGAAATCTACGTGATGAATGCTAAGGGTCGGAATCTTCGAAACTTAACAAAAAACCCTGAGCCTGATGATTTTCCTTCGTGGTCGCCTGACGGTGAACACCTTGCTTTCACATCCGAGAGAGATGGCACCTATGAAATCTATGTGATGGAGGCTGACGGTAGCAACCCTCGAAACCTGACAAACCATCCCGAGTCGGACAATCAGCCCTCATGGTCACCTAACGGTAATCGCATAGTCTTTGAGTCGCATAGAGATGGAAACTGGGAGATCTATGTGATGGATGCCGAAGGTGGAAATCCCCAAAGACTAACAAAGCGTATCAATCTTGATTTGTCGGCATCGTGGTCCCCGAATGGCGAGCACATTGCCTTCCAATCGTTTAGAAATGGGAGTTATGAAATTTACGTGATGGATGTTGACGGCGCAAATCTGCGAAATCTAACTAACAACAATGACGCAAATGACGAATCGCCATCGTGGTCACCTGATGGCGAACGCATAGCTTTCGAGTCCTATGGAAAAAGAAAGAAGTCTGACATCTACGTGATGGATGCTGATGGGGGCAATCTTCAAAGACTAACAAAAGATGCCGAGAGTGACTACACACCTGACTGGGCTCGCTCGGTTTTTTCGGTTTCTCCCGCGGACAGCCAACTTACGATGTGGGGATGGCTCAAACAAGTGGACTACTATGGAACATTGCCAGCAGACGATTCAGTGACGGATTGAGACGATGGCAACCGTACAACGAGATGGCTCAATACTGCGTGTTGAAACGGATGGGTACTATGCAGCAGTACAGACGGAGGGCTACGTCAGTGGCGTAATGGGAGGAAATTTCGTAGACAAATCCACCGGCGCGTGCGACCAAGGTTTTGGGCTGTGCGTTGTGGATTTTCTGCTGGAACCGGGGAATGACGATGATTTTACAACGCCGGAACTTCGTTATCACGGAGGCAATCTCGTTCATGGTCAGATTCCGAAGCGTTATGTGGAGTTGCCGCAGATTTGCACGCAAGCGAAGCAGTTGGCCGCCAAAATCGTGAAGGGCAACGGCTTTATCGCTGTGCGGCAAGAATTTACTTGGACGATTGCCCGCCCACCCTACAAACCGGGCTCGCGCTGGGAACAGTGGCTCGTTTTTCCCGATGGCGTCCGCTGGTTCCTCGCCTACGATAAGGTCACAAGCGTCAACACGGTAGACGCGCTTATGCTGCGGATCGACATGCCGGGGCACATCAGGCACAATAGCGGGGACACTTTCGAGCAGGTTTATCTGAGCTATGACGGATGCATCCCCTCGCAGACCTTTCTTGAGAACTTCCCGCCCGATGCACGCTTCCTGTATCAGAGGAGCGAAGACAAGGTGCTGCAGCGGTTCATTCGAGGGTATCAGTTACACGACGGTCTTTGGCTGGCGGGGATGACGCTGGAACCTTCCATGGTGTATGAAGCGTGGTGCCATCAGCGGGGTTACGTCTGCATGATTCAAGAAATAGGAGGTAGGCGGGTGGAAGCCGGTGAGAGTTTTGGGGTGGTGCATCTCGTCGGTTGGTTTGAAGACGTTTCCGAAATGGAACAAGCATTTGACGCCTACAAAGGCGCGACGGCATTGCACGTCGAGGACTCTGAGTGGCGTTTGGAGCGCTGATTAGACGTGAAAATGGTTCAAATTTCAGCCGCGATTTCCGCGATTGTCATTATGGGAGTTGCCAACATCGGTATGAAATACAGGGGCAATTCAGTGAAAAGTGAGAACATCTCCGTGGTAACAGCGCAATTCATTCCGGATACGATGCCCGAAGTGGAGAATTGGAGATGGCCTCCTGGCGGCCACTATCTAATTGTCATCCGCAATGCCGGGAAAACGCCAATGGAGATAACGGACATCCTCCTTGACGGGGAATCGGTGGTTGAGGGACTAAAGGCTCAAGGGGAACTCAAGTCGACTAGCATCTGGCATGGGGAAGACCTCGCCGAACCATCAGCGCCAATACAGAATTTGGTGAAAGCTGGCGAACCAATCTGGTACAAGATGAGACCAAGTTCCATTCCGCCCGGCGAGTTAGGCTTCGTCTTGATGAGGACAAGGGTTGCCCCGACACAGCCCATCGAAGTCGAAATCGCCGGTGATCGGGGCACGACATGTACTGCAGTCGTTAAACCGGAAAAACCAATGGCTCGGATTGCGTATGCAGGTTTTGGTGCAAACTGCGACCAGATACCTGTCTTTGCTAGGAAACTAACGCCCGAGGTTTTAACCCTTGACCGAGTATTCTTAGACGAAGTTGATATCACCGCTCAATGCAGGTTTGCAACGCAGGATTTCTGGAATGACTTGGGGATTCTGACAGTTACCTTAGAGACACCGCTGGTAGAGGGATCGCATCATCTGTTGCGTCTGACTACAAAACAGGGCGTCGAGATTGTGGACATGGTCAGGGCAAAGAAGGATTTCTTTCCGGTTGGGGTGTACGGTTGGAGTTCCAAGGGGGCGACAGCCGTTGAACGCATGTATGACTTCTACCGGTCGCTAAAGGCACACCACTTCAACACCGACCTTGTTTTCGTCTGGCCCAAGGACAGTGCAATTCGAAATTCGGCAGAGGGACGAGAGCTTGCCAAACGAAACGACATTATGCTGCTTGACGCGGACGACAAGCATTGGTACGTGCGGGACGAAATTGACATCTGGGAGGGAGTTCATCTCAAATCCTTTCCCGAGTCTAAACGCCTAGGGTGCATGGCTCAGACCGATGTCATCGATTTCATGAAGGTTAAGTTAGATGAGGACGCGGCGGCGCTTGGTTGGCTTCAACTTGACGGTTGGGGGCATCCCGCAAATTACTTTATCCACGCTAGAGGAGGAGACATTCCATCCAGCGGAGATTATGCGGGTCAAGGCGCCAAACAACCCATCGCCGTTTACGATGCAGTGAATGCCTTGCGCTGGGCATCCATGCCGGGAGCATTCAATACACTTATCTACGCGGCGTGGGAAAAGAGTATCGGCGTACCACGCTTCCCCTCACCTCAGGAAGAAAAAATGATGGCATACTACTGCTTGGCTTCCGGCGGTAAGGGGCTATGTTACTATACGTACGATGATTCAAAACCGGGAGGGACGGGAGACCACGGCGTCGAGGCGAATCCGGCGCTGCTCGAAGCGATAGGGCGGATTAATCTAACTGTGCACACGCTAACGCCGTTGCTCTTGGGTGCGTATCCGTGTAATAATATAGTTTCGCAACACAGCGTGGACACGGCAACCAACTCTGACGCGCTGTGGCATCGGACGCTCTTGTGTGCGGATGGAACGGTAATACTTATTCTAGTCAATCATGACTTCATTTCTGAGGTAGACGGGTTTTCAAACACACCACTGAAGGATGTTCGAGTTGAACTTCATTTGCCGCCGTGGGGACATCATGAAGCAGCGTTAGCCGCGGATAGCAACCGGATTGAAGAACTCGAACTCTCGACCACTGGCGACACCAACACAAAAACGCTTTATTTTCCAGAATTGGAAACAGCAGAATTGATTGTGATTGGGGAGCTTGCACTCGGCACAGAACTCAGTAGACGTTTTAGGGAGTTACAAGACCTCGCCAACCAGCGGACGACACGGTTGAGCGCAGCACTCGAGGCCGAAAGAGAAGAACTGAGCCGCAATCGGGCTGATCTTCGGAAGAAGGGAATACTGCTCGAATCCGGGTGCGAAATTGGAAACGGCAGAGACCTAGCCGATTGGCGAGAGGAGGGAGATTGGCCAAGGTCAAGTCATCCGGATAGGGAGATCAAACGAAGCGGTGACTATTCTCTTCGCGTAACTGAACGTAAACAATACTCGCTTCCCGTGGCTATACCTGGCGGGATAAGGTGCCGCCTTGAGTTCCATGTCAAATTTTCGAAGATAGACATCGATGAAGAAATTCAAGCTGCAATTGAATATCTGGATGAAAAGGGTAATATTGTGGATATCGCGACAGTAATCAAAACGGCTTCCTCTAGCGGCTGGAAGTTTGCAACGTGCGAGAGCGTTGCCCCGCCGGGCGCTTCGCGTGCACAGGTAAGGTTTCACAAGGAGGGGGCAACTGGCAGCGCTTGGGTGGATGACGTGCGACTTGTGGATGCTTCGTATCAAGCGAACGAATAGTGAGTGATCAACTGAGCGAACAGCGAAGGCGATAGCGATCCCATAGAGATCCCACAGGTAGGTAGCAGCCGAGCATGAAACATGGAATAAATTTCTACAAATGAACAAAAATGGCTGTGCCACCGATTATTCAAACAGGCTCTAAGCTCGACTTTGTACATTTAAGTAGCATAGCAGACGGTGTCAATCAAGCGTTGAAGAAAAGCGGGGGAGATTTTGACCATCTGGTCTTTTTGGTTGACCATTGAAAAAGTCGGCAGCGGTTTCCAATACCATACAGATGACGTTTTGGGTTTTACTCGAGTTTCGGTGTTGTGCGGCGGGGCAAGATGCCCCGCCTACGGTTTTGGTGTTGTACAATTTTCCGCACAAACAAACCGTTGTATTTTGTACAAAGTCGAGCTAAGAGGATTCTAATATTGGACACTGAGACATTTCGCTTGACTACCTAAACTTAAAAGGAGAGAATTGTGAGTAGTCAGTTCCCTCGAATCGGTTTAGTCGCGCTGTTGTGTTTGGTCGTACTTGGTTGTGCGCCATCGCCCCGAAACCAAAAGTGGTATATTGCGGAATTGCCATCGTCTTCGAAAGCTACGGAGTCTTTGTCAACTTCTACAACGGTTTCGAACACGTCGCCGACATCAGTTCAAGCCAAGAGAGTCTACACGGACTTACGCGAGCAGATGTGGCTGGATCGGCTTTTCAGGACGAAGCCGCTACGTCAGTTGAAGAGTTTGAATGAACTTGAAGCTGTCCTAGTACCAGAGTACCCACGCCTGACCGGGGGACTGCGGAAGCAACAAAACACGGAACAACCTGATACCGCACTGATACCAAAGAACTACAACGTCGCCGTTATTACACATTGCGATATAGAGGTGCTGAAAGCCTTTATTGACGCGGGCTGGTGGTCGCTTGTACTGTTGGAGTCAAATCCATGGCTGGTCGTTGGCTACGACGGTTCCGGAAACATCATTTTGGAAGATCCGCGTGGGCGCCACACCAACAGAAAGACTGAGTCCGATTTTGAGCGGCTATGGGCTGCTCCCGTCCCGAACCCAATGTGTGCTCATCCAACTGGAGCAACTCGACAAATACACGGTGAAACGGAAGTTGAGAGGTCATCTTTCGCCCGAGAAAATCAACAAAATTCACGTCCGGACGCCAGCAAGACCGCCAACGCGTCGTCCTCGTAAATGTTAGGGCATTTTTTCACCTTATACTATTTCGCTTGAATAATGGTGCATACCATGTCTTAAAATATATCGTTCACTTACACCGTAGGCGGGGATCAAACGACCGAATAGGGAGTGCGATAGAGATCCCAATGCGATAGAAATCCACTTGCCCCGCCGACCTTGCGCGGAGACGAAACTTCTTGTTTCGCTCCACGCAAATTTCTTGACCTGATTCTCGCCGTCAATGCACAAGCATTTTAGAGAAATGGTATTAGAACCCACCACAACTCGCTGTTGTAAGTATGGAGTTAATGCAAGAGGAGGAAATAATCGTGAGCATCACAGGCAATGTAACCGAATCATCAGCCGAAATGGATGAACAACCGTGGTACCGCCGTATGTTGGTCGGTTTGGAATACGGGCCCACTGGCGGAAATGCCGGCGATGATGTCTACATGGCTGGCATTACCGGTCGGGAGATTATTGACAATGTGAGGAGAGCCAATGCCGAATATATCATCGTTTTCATGAAGGACCACGATTTCGCGTATTATAATTCCAAGGCGGGAAGAAAAGCGCCAAACCTCGGAGACCGGGACTTACTTCAAGAGTGTATCGACGAAGCCAAGGGAACCGGGATTGCGGTGGCGGCGTATTGCCAGATTCAGTACGACGGCTCTTCGTGGCACGCTCACCCCGAATGGCGTATGAAGGACAGTGAGGGACAGGATATTCCCGGTCGGCTCTGTTATAAATCCGGGTACTTGGAAGATCGCAAAGTGTTCGCTGCAGAGATGATGGAATACGATATTGTGGGCTTCCATTTCGATATGCTTGATTTAGGTTTCGGTTCACCCATCGGGTGTTGGTGCGAGTGCTGCCGGGAACAATTTAGAGAGACTTACGGAGTCGAAATGCCTGATGGCGTCACTTGGGACGACGCCTGGGACAAGATGCTCGAATTTCGCTGCAACTCAAACGCAAATTTCTGCCGGGAATTGGAGACTTTCGTCAAGAGCCGAAACCCGGAGTTGAGCGTTGATTTCAACTACCACGGCTACCCTCCCTTCTCGTGGGAGGTGGGTGAGCAGCCGGTACAACACGCGCAGAGCGGTGATTTTGTTACCGCCGAAGGATTGCCATGGGCGTTCGGCAATACAAATCCAAGTCTGCTTTCACTGTTTATGCTTGGAGCCAAGCCGGAGGGACCGGTACAAGGGGTCACCTCTCGGTTCGTTTACAACTACCATGACTACACTGTACGCCCAGCCGCCGACATGACGTGGGAAGTCTTGACTTATCTATCCCACGGATGTCAATGCACCATCGTGGACAAAGCTGATTATGATGGTTGCTTGGCGCCGGTCGCCTTTGAACGAATCGGCGAGGCATTTGGAGAAGGACGTCGGAAACGCGAGTATTTTGGTTATCCGGCATTACCGGAGGTAGGCCTCTATTACTCCTGCCGCAGCCGCGATTGGTATGGGCGCGAGGATGGGCCCAAGTACTTTTCTGCCGTTGTGGGGGCGCACAAAGCCATGCTTCAATCCCACATCCCCATGAGCATGATTATGGACGAAAATGTCTCGGCGGAACGGATAAGGGAGTTTCCCGTTTTATTCGTTCCCAATGCCGCCATCTTGACGGAGCGAGAGGTGGGGCTTTTCCAAGAGTATGTGGCAGAGGGGGGAAATTTGATTGCAACCGCGATGACAGGAATGTGCGATTCGCGCGGCGAACTGAAGGATACTTGCGACCTTGCCGAGCTTCTTGGATTGCGATCCGTTAAGGCATTTACCGAGCACCAGGACAACTATTTGCGTTTCCCATCAAACCTGTGTGATGACGAAGCGGCATCACTGGTGGAAGATCTGCCAGCCGACCACCCCATCTTGACATGGGGGCCCATTGTCGAGGTCGAGCCGACTTCAGCGCAGGGATACGGCGAGGTACTCGCCGCGCACCGATCGGTGGAGGGCGCGGACAATCCTTGGAGGCACCACATGTCCGCTGGTCGCGTGATTGGCCCAGCGATAACCGTCAACGAATACGGGAAAGGCAAAGCCGCCTTTGTTGCTTGTTGTGTGGACGCCGCCTGGGGTGAGCTGCACCGAATGCCGGAGCACCGGGACGTAATTCGGAACCTAGTGCGCTATCTGAATCCAAATCCAGAGGTAATGATTCAGGCGCCGCTAAACGTCGAAACCGTAGTGACAGAGGACGAAAGTCGCAATCGGTTGCTGGTACATTTCATTGCGTTCTGGGCACCGGCCACCTCCGCCACGGGAAGACAGGGGCAAGGACGAATGGTATTGCCACCGTTAATGGAAGAAACTTTTGGCTACACGGCGAACGTCACAGTCAAGAGACCGTATTCGAAAGCGAGAGGTGAGAGTGCTGATTCCACGGTTTCCGTGACAGGGGATACCGTGACGCTTCAGACTTCGCAGATTCACGAAGTACTAATCATTGAGTTATAGAGACACTGCATCGCTAGACGATTGGGTTAGCGTGCGTAGCAAAATGATATTCCTTCCGAGCCAAAAATCCTAGACAACCGCATAGGTTTTGTGGCAGAATCTTATAGTCAATTCCATTCATATTTACACATATTTCGGTAGGTGCGGTTTCCAACCGCACCTACGAGACTGGATAAATACCGGTTCGGTTGGGAAACCGAACCTACCGCAGTGTATAAATAATTATTGGTTGTACTATAGTCATAATTTCATCAGAAAGGCAGCGAATATGATCGACCTAAAATCAAAGGCGCGAGAGGTTCATGACCGCGGCTACTGTGTTATCGAATCGGCTTACGACGACCAAGAATGCGAGGGGATGCGCACTATCTTCGACGCACTGTGTGTGAAAAAAGGGGGACTTTCCACCGAGCAGCCATCCGTCGGCTTTCATCCGCTCCTCGAATGGGGGCCTGACATGTCGCCCTATTACGCGAAATCTGTCCTCGTGGACGCGATGACAGAGGTTCTTCAGGACGATGTTCGGCTCTCGCACAGCGGCGCGGCCGTTTTTGACAACGCGCTTACTAAACCCATTCTGACGCAGTGGCATGTCCACTACGCTTGGGAAATTCCCGACGAAGGTCTACAACGCGAGAATTCGGAGCGGATCCTTTGCAACATTTATGTGGACGGTTCCAGCCTTGGTGTCGGTCCCCTCATTGTATTTCCGCGCCAGTTGAACGAATCAGTTGACCAGCAAGACGATGTGTCGGTTGATTGGGAGGGGCAAGATGTGGTGGAAGTCCCTCCCGGATCAGCCGTAATCTTTGACACCGCTGTCTGGCACTGCTCTCGTCGCGGAAGCGCCAAAGGCATACGCCGCATCTGGGGTGGGCATTATCAGGGATGGAACAACCCAACGCCCCATCCCGAGGACAACACCTCCGACAATCCGACTCTAACCGGATTCAGGAATGAGCTCTCCCTTCTTCGCTTGCTGTTGGATGGTCCGGAGTAATCCTCCACAAATTCTGATGTTAAGACCCATCGTTGATGTCGGGCGTGGTTAGGGATAAGTCATTATTGTTTGCGTCCGCATATTTCATGAGAAAGGTATAGAGATGATTGACCTAAAGTCAAAGGCGCGCGAGGTGTCAGAGCGCGGGTATTGTTTGATTGAGTCTGCATACGATGAAAAGGAATGCGACCGGATTCGCACGATTTTTAAGGAGCTGCGCGAGAAGAGGGGAGGGTTCTCTGCGGAACAGACTTCCATAGGATTTCACCCGCTGTTGGAGCTAGGTCCGGAAATGGCGCCTTTCTATGTGAAGCCGATTCTAGTCGACGCGATGGAGGAGGTCCTTCAAGACGATGTTCGACTCGCGCACACCGGTGCGGCAGTTTTCAGCAACGCCCCTACTCAACCCATCTTGACTACATGGCATGACCACTACGCTTGGGAGATTCCACCGACAGGTTTGCAGCGCGAGAATCCCGAGCGGATTCTTTGTGGTGCCTATATTGACGGTTCCGACCGCGAGATTGGTCCTCTCATTGTGCTTCCACGGCAGTTGAACGACTCAGTTGAGGCAAGAGGCGATGGGGGCGCAGTGTGGGAAGGCGAAGAGGAAGTGGTAATGTCACCCGGAACTGCGGTTATCTTTGACACCGCTGTCTGGCATTGCTCCCGGCGTGGGACTGGCGGAGCGCCGCGTCACATCTGGGGTGGTCACTATCAGGGATGGAGCAATCCAACGCCGCATCCGGAGGACAACACCGCCGAAAACCCGATTGTAAACGAACACAGAGACAAATTGCCGCTCTTGCGTGCGATGCTGGACGGTCCTAACTAATCAGGTATCAAAATGACGCCGGGCTACCCGGCTGAGAATGGTGGCCAGTGCCCATGCTACCAGACTACAAGACTGCCTTCCAGCTTGTGCGCAACAGGTTTTCTTACGTTTCACGTTTTACACATCCGGCACCTATCGGCAGACTGTCAATGGTCTAAACGGAGACAAAAACATGCAACATTTCGGTTTAACCCTAAATCTGAAAGACGACCCAGAACTTATCGAACAATACAAGACATACCATCGAAATGTCTGGCCCGATGTGCTAAATAGTCTGCGGGAGGTTGGAATCACGGGGATGGATATCTATCTGATCGGGAACCGGCTGTTCATGGCAATAGAGACCGTTGATGATTTTGACCCCGCTCATGACTTTCCACGCTACTTGGAGTTGCATCCGCGCTGCCGTGAGTGGGATGAACTCATGCGCAACTTTCAAGAACGGGTACCAGAAGCCAAACCGGACGAGTGGTGGGCAACCATGGAGCGGGTTTTTGAACTCTGAGAGCGTTAGTTTGGAAGTGACGTGTTAGAAACCCGAGTCGAACATCATTCGCAGTAACGAAGGATCCACAGGAGTTGAATTATCATGATCGCTGGAACGTCGACCGACAACGGAATACTTACACCCGAACAGATCGAATACTTTAAGACCAACGGCTACCTAATCCTGGAAGATTTCGTCGAAAGCGAAATTGTTGAAAGTTGGCGTAACCAGATCTGGAATCACTTTGATGCGGACCTATCCGACCCAAGCGGTTGGCCAGATCAGCTTGTTGCCGACGGATTGAAGATTGAACCGGAGTCACAGATTTTCGGAGAACTCCCGCAAGTTCGCGCAGTCGTAGATCAGCTTGGCGCCGGCATGTTCGACGGCGGAGGTGGACAGGTTCTTGCCCAGTGGCCCCGGAAGGATGAAGAAGAGTGGCAAATGCCTACCATCGGTCATATTGACGGTTATGGCCCGAACGGATGGAGTGGCGGTTTTATGTTCGGAGCGACAACTTACATGTACGATGTCCAACCGGGTGGTGGGGCATTCATCTATTGGCCCAAAAGTCATCTAACAACGCACACGTATTTCTTAGATAATCCAACCCACATTGACGGTAGTTTTAGAGATTTCGAAGGCTGGGGCTGGGAAATCTTCTCTGACCGATCGCCAGAGCCGCCGCGTGAGTTCCTCGGAAAAGCGGGGGATGTTATTTTCTGGCACTGCTTCCTCTGCCATACCGGATCCCCAAATATCCACGATGTTCCTCGTTTCGGGGTTTTTTCGAGATGGTCGTACCGAGAGAAGGAGAGGATACGGTTCGAAGTTCCCAAAGATCTTTGGAAATATTGGACGATTTAAGAAAGACACAAATACATATTGTAGGAGCGATTTCCCGATCGCGACCTCCTGTCGCGAGTAAAACTCGCTCCTACAGAAGACGTGTGATGAATTGAACCACTTCAAACCGAACTGCGTAAATCCTATATGTGTAGTTCTTAGTTGCAATGACTATAGATTTAGCGTTGAAACATCTGTTGGTTCGGTAGGTCGCCGACGGATTGACGATTGTGAGCGGCTTTGGCCCTAGACTTTGCCCTGGATTTTTGCCCGGTTTTATTTGCTACTAACTCCTGGAGTTGCAAGGAGACATGCTGATGGATCGATTTGCCATAAATATCGGTGCGTTGGACGTGACGCGGCGCTGCCAACTTCTCGCACCCCATACTGCGGCTGAATGGTGGTACCTTGCGCCTGAGAACGTCTGTTCAGACGATGGTTTTCTCATGGTCGATAACTTTGATGTCCAATGGGATGAACCGAATCCTGATGGTTCGATTGAGCATCGTTGGGCGACCAATGAAGCGCAGTTGGCAATCATGCTTGAGCACCGTACGTTCATAGATCGGGCGGGCGCGATGGAATATAACCTCCGCCTGATCCCCCAGTGCAATGGAATTGACATCGAATTTACAATCCGAAACATCGGACGAACGGTGTTGAAAAGCGTGACCGCCGATTTCTGCCTCATTAACCATGCCTTTCCGATTTATCCATTTCTGAACCCTAGTTTATTCAAACTCGAACTTGAACCAACGTGGGGCGGTGTTTCGTTTCAAGATTGCGATTCTAGCCAAACGTGGATTTATGCAGGCGGGACGGTGGTACCTGCCAATTCCATGCGAATTCAAAGTCCGCCCAAGTGGGTAGTAAAAGGCAGCCACGCGCCGGCGTCGCTGCTAGATTTTTATAATGCAAGTCAGGCAACGGAAGATCCTGTCGACAAACCTGTGATCTGCCGTTCATCGCGTGGAGGAGATTGGTCAATCGTCTACGGCTGGAAACACTGTTTTCTCATCTGGCAGAATCCTGGGCTTCAATGTATACATGCCGATCCGGGGTTCGGGGATATAGGTGTTGGCGAAGAATCTGCAAACTTCGGAGCAATTCGGCTAATAAACGCACCCCCTGAAGAAGCGTGCGAAATGTTCTGTACAGAACTCGAACTATAGAACGGTCTAAACACGTTTCAAGGGGTGTGAGATGTGGCGCGCTTCTGTAAGCGCGATCCCTTGTGGTCGCCCTGTTTTTGTGGAGTAACCGAGGAGATGTTATACGATGTTGCTGAGCGAGGAACAGATTCGCCATTTTGAAGATTGGGGTTATGTCGTGGTGCCGGGCGCAATCGGAGAGGCGGAACTGGAGCCTGTACGCGCTGCAATTGCCGCAGCCGTCGATATTAAGGCGCACGAACTCCACGCCGAAAAAGAGATTGCAGACCTACATGAAGCGGAGTCTTTCACCCGTCGTCTAGTGAGGATTAGCCAAGATACGGGAACCGAGGATTTCTCCTGGAACAACCAAGTTTTCAGCCGCGCCATTTACGACCTCTTGATGGCGCCCGCTGTGCTCGATGTGGCAGAATCACTGCTCGGTCCCGAATTGACGGTCAACGGAGATTACTGGGTTCGTCCAAAGCTGCCCGGCGGAAGACTCACAACGCTCCCTTGGCATCAAGATAGCGGGTACTATGGGCCTGTTTCGCTTGCCGTGCCCATTCTCAGCCTATGGATTCCGCTTGTCGATGTGGATGAACGAAACGGCTGTCTGAAGGTCATACCGGGAAGCAACAAGTGGGGGCTGCTTCCAAGCCAATCGAACGGAACGCACCTTGAACCGACAGAGGATGTGGAAGCGCGCGGCAAAGCCAAATCACTCCCGATGCGCGCTGGAGATATACTGGCGTTTGGACAGTACACGTTCCACGCCTCCGGGGAAAACTTGAGTGAAGAGGTGCGTTGGAGTATCGATCTCCGCTATAGTCCGACAGGATACGACATGGAGTGGCTGTTCGAACGATACCCCGGCTTTATCGCCAGAAGCAGAATGAACCCGAACTCGGTAGAGTCGTGGGAATCGTGGCGGAAGTACCGTCAAAGCGCCAAGAACGTGACAGACGAACCGGTGAATGGAGGAAAAACCTGGAAGAATGGAAGGATGGAGTAAAGGAAGGGATAAACTCTTCTAGTCTTCCAATCTCATTCCTCCGTTCTCCTCAAAACTGGATTTGGTGTATTTTAACGTTGCTTGCATTGGACGTGTAATTCCCGTAGACCGTCACCCTGTTCACGCCAATACTTGTGAAGAATGCTCACGGTCGTTCCCAGCGAGAACATGCGGATACCCATATCAAGCCACGGTGCCGCTTGGTCGAACGTGTTGATTTCAACGATTGGCTCGACTCCCCGGTCCAAAGCGGCGCGGTGTACCTCCGTCTGTATCGCCAGATCTTCATCCGTGCCCCTCTTTTCCGGCTGCCCCATGCTCTGCCAATAATCCCCAGGCCCCCAGATTATTCCATCAATGCCTTCAACCCCTAGGATCGAGTCCAGATTCTCGACAGCTTCAGCCTTCTCAATCATAAGGATGACCACGATGTCTCTCAGCTGGTCAATATAGGCTTGCGTGCCCCCATAACCGGGATAGAATGCCCGAACCAGTCGAACCGGGTTCAATCCATCATCCTCCGGCGTCGAAGCGCGAATAATACGCACGCACTCCTCCGCTTCGGCACGATCGTGCACGTCCACAAACACCACAGCTTCAAATCCGGCACCGATTGCCCTCTGAACGCGGAGTTCCTGTCCAGCACTATCAATCTTGATGATTTTGCCGAGGTTGTTCGCTTCTGCCGCACGGCACAGGTTCTCAAAGTCTAAGGTTTCAAGCGCGCCGTACTCCGCGACAACCTGTACCGTGTTCAGAGCGGTACAGCCAATCATATCAATTTCGTTGGCCCATGGACTGTGCATCCGGGTGTCCAACAACAGCTCATCCGAGTTAAAAATCTCTCTCACTCGATTACGTCTCATAGTAGTATTCTCCTAAATTGAATCTCGGCATCTTCTGAAGGCGATTGGACGGTTTTCGGAAAAAGACACAAGCTATCCGACAGCGAATATCGTTGACAGAAAACCTCCTCCGATGTATATTCTCAAGTGTACAAAACATTATATCACTTCCTAATCATTTTGTTAAGCTTTACAGATTCTACTCCCGTGCTAATCCTGTTCGTCCTGCAGGAACGAACTCCTTGTTCCGACGGTCTTGTAGGGTGCGATCGGTGACCATCAAATCGCCGATTTCTTCTCTTACTGCCACCGGCATTTGTGAAATCTGACCGGCACCGGTTGCCCACATGCCTTGCGAAGGAAATCCTTTTCCCGACAATTGACGCAGGCACGCCTGTCCTGCGGCGCGGTGGCGTGCTAGCTTCTCACGTTGAAATCTGGTACTCAATGACACGACGCGACTTTCTTACAACTTCTGCACTAGCAGGCCTCGGCTTGATGTCGGGCTGCGCGCGGAAAACCCCATCGGAAATCATTTTCAAAGGCTGGCCCTACGAGCCAGAATTGGTACGCGAGAACATTGAATCCTTCATTGTGCAAAGCAAGATTAACGTAGGTTACGAGGCGGTATCAGGCAACTATCACGACAAAATGGTGGCACTCTTTGTTGGTGAAATGCCGGTTGACTGCTGCTACCTGCGGGACGATGATTTTGCCGAGTGGTTTGAGGCCGGCTGGCTGCGTTCATACGATGACCTGCCGGGAGCTGAACAATACGCAGACGACATCTTCGACTACAACTTGGAGGCAATGACGTACCGCGGCAAACGTTACGGTTTGCCGTATTATACCGACTTCACCCTATGGGTTTACAACGAGCGCATGCTTGAATCCGCCGGATTTCACACCGCTGCCCGCACGCTGGACGAACTAACCGAGCAGGCGATCAAGATTAAAGAACGCCGTATCCATACGCCGGACGGAGTTCCCGTCGAATACCCGATTGTGCTTGCTTTTGGGCAGGGAACACTTGGCTTCAACGATTGGTGGGCATTGAACTACGCTTCTGAGTTGCAGTTGTTCGACGACGAATTGAATCCACTCTTTCCGGAAGGCCCAGCTCAGGGTGCAGAACGAATCCTGCAATGGATGGTCGACGGTATCCACAAGTACGGTATCATCGATCCCAACTCCCTGACAACGCGACTCGTCCGCGAGAACCTCGCCGCGGGCCGCCAGACCTTCGCGCTTATCAACAAGTACGATTTGGAGTGGGTAAACAACCGTCGAAATTCCGCCGTTGTCGAGACGGTGTTGCGTGCGGATGGCATCTCTGAGACGGAATCATCCCATGCAAAAATCTTCAAAATCGCACCCCTTCCAAGCCTCGAACCCAACCAGCGAGGTACACTCGGATGGACACGAATGTACTGCCTAACCGCACACTGCCCGGAGGAAAAGCTATTGGACGCTTGGCAACTCATGCAGTTCCTAGGCGGAAAGGACGCAAACGGCGACTACTACACCGCTCGGCGCTGGTTCCGACTCCGAGGTCTGGGATTCGCCTACAAATCCCTATTGGATGATCCTGAGATTATCGTCCAGACAGAGCAGTGGGGTGACATCAAATTGATAAAGGAACTGTCACAGTTTGTGCGGACACGCGAAAATATCAAGGCACCATGGTTCGCAGATTTCAACCTCTACTATCAACCAGAGATTCAGAAAGTCCTTCTGCGGCAGCAATCGCCGCGTGATGGACTCGCGCGGATTGCGAAGCGGTGCCGCGAATTGAAGCGGGAGTGGATTTGACCGAGCGAAAAACCGCCACATACCCGAGGCAGAAAGCAGGGGGGGATCTCTGGTTTGCGTGGTTGCTTAACGCCCCAACGCTTGGGCTGCTTATCGCACTGGTTGCCTATCCAATCGGCGTGTCGCTTTGGATTAGCTTGCACCGATACAACCTCCGCCGCCCGGGACAATTCGATTTCGTAGGTCTAGGCAATTACATTGATATTTTGACCAGTCACGACTTCTGGCATTCGCTAAGAGTTACGCTCTATTTCGCAGGCTTGTCGGTCGGGCTGGTGATTGTGATTGCCCTCGGCATTGCGCTGCTGTTCAACGAGAAGTTCGTCGGGCGTGGGGTGGTACGCTCTCTGTTGCTGATTCCGTGGGCGGTTCCGGGTGTTGTCAACGGATTGATGTGGGTAGGACTGCTGGAGACGAATGGCCAATTTAACAAGATTCTCGGCGACTGTGTTGAGCTGTGGAATCGAATGACCGGTTTGGAGATAAACTATCTCGGTATGGCATCGCCGATCGTGGCGCTAAACGCTGCAATTGCCGCACACGTCTGGCGCAGTGTTCCGTTTGCGTGTATCATTTTTCTGGCGGCGCTGCAAGCGATTCCCCCCGAGCAGTATCGCGCCGCGCGTGTTGACGGCGCCAACGGGTGGTCTCGGTTCCGCTTTATCACACTGCCGTGGCTGTCCCACCCAATCATGATTGTCGCCATTTTTGAGACCATGAACGGTTTTCGCGCCTTCGACCTGATCTTTACGCTGACCGGGGGTGGACCTGGTGACGCCACCTACGTGATTGCGTGGCAGACCTACAAAGAGGCGTTTGCCCGACTCAACTTCGGCGGGGCAAACGCCTACTCCTATCTTATCACCCTCATCACGATGGGGTTGGCGATTGTTTATATTCGGCTGCTGTATCGGCGTGGCACGGTGGGTGGATAGATTGAGCGGTGGATTGAGTTCAACGGGAGATACCTGTCCAGCGTCAAAAACAATGCACAAGGATGACTAGATGGCAAGAAACAAGAAACGTGCAAAACCAAATGGAAACGGGGCGACGCTCGGTTTTGAAGCCACGCTGTGGCAAGCTGCCGAGAAACTGCGCAACAACCTTGATGCCGCTGAATACAAACACGTCGTATTGGGGTTGATTTTCCTCAAGTACATCTCGGACCGCTTTGAGGAACGGCATGCTTTTCTATTGAAACAATCGTCTAACCCTCAGAGTGAGTACTACCTTGAAGAAGAATCTTTTCGTTACGAGTTTGTCGAAGACCGAGATGAATACATCGCGGAAAACATCTTCTACGTCCCGACAGAAGCGCGCTGGTCCTATCTGCAAGCCCGCGCCAAGACACCGGAAATTGGCACACTAATTGATAAAGCCATGAGTGCCATTGAAGGAGAGAACCCTCGTCTTAAAGGTGTTCTACCAAAGAACTTCGCCCGCCCGATGCTTGACAAACGTCGCCTCGGCGAGTTAGTTGATCTCATCGGCACGGTCGGCTTGGGAGAGGAGGAGAATCGATCCAAGGACATCTTGGGCAGAGTTTACGAATACTTCCTCTCACAGTTTGCCAGCGCGGAAGGCAAGAGAGGCGGCCAGTTCTACACCCCCCGCTGCGTGGTGGGGGTGCTGGTGGAGATGCTTGCGCCTTACAAAGGACGGGTGTACGACCCGTGCTGTGGGTCGGGCGGCATGTTCGTCCAAAGTGAAGCCTTTGTTGAAGCGCACGGCGGAGGACGCGACGATATCTCAATTTTCGGACAGGAGTCCAACCCAACCACCTGGCAACTGGCGCAGATGAACCTCTCCATTCGCGGCATTGACGCCAATCTCGGCGCTGAGTACGCCGACAGTTTCCACCGTGAACTTCATCCCGACCTGAAAGTTGATTTCATCCTCGCCAATCCGCCGTTTAATAGCAGCGACTGGGGAGGCGAGCGATTGCGTGAAGACAGGCGATGGGTTTACGGGGCGCCTCCAGCGGGAAACGCCAACTTTGCGTGGGTGCAACATTTCATCCATCACCTCGCACCCGACGGTATCGCCGGATTCGTGCTGGCGAACGGTTCAATGAGTTCCAACACGTCCAGCGAAGGCGAAATCCGTAGGAATATCATTGAAGCCGATTTGGTCGATTGCATGGTGGCGATGCCGGGACAACTGTTCTATTCGACGCAAATACCCGTGTGTCTCTGGTTTCTGGCGCGAAACAAGGAAGACGTCCGTTTCCGAAAGCGGGGGAAAGAAACGCTATTCATTGACGCTCGGAAACTCGGGGAAATGATTGACCGTGTGCACCGTGAACTCAGCGATGAAGGCATAACCCGCATTGCCAGTACCTATCACGCGTGGCGTGGCGATGTGGGAGCGGGTGAATATACCGACATGCCCGGTTTCTGCAAGAGTACCACTTTGGAAGAGGTACGCGAACACGGAAATGTTCTGACCCCCGGACGTTACGTCGGCGCCGAAGCTCAAGAGGACGATGACGAGCCGTTTGAGGAGAAGATAGCCCAGTTGACGGAGCGATTGGCAGTTCAGATGGCGGAGGCAAGGCGGCAGGATGAGGCTATTGCCGAGAGTTTGAAAATTGTCGGGTTTGGAGAGAGTTCATGAGTTTCGGTGACGAAGAGATTAGGCGCCAACTGCGCTTGGGGGAAGACAGCCGCTGGGAATTTAAGGAAATCAGGTTCGCCGGAAATAGCCCCAAAGAACCCAGTCGTGACGACTTCGCGGACGAAATCGCGGCTTTCGCCAACTCAGAAGGGGGTGTGTTGCTGTGCGGCGTGACTGACGATGGCAATGTGCCGGGCATGTCGCGCGGGCAGATGGACGAACTTGAACGGCTCTTGGTCGAGATCTGCACCGACACGATTAAACCCCCGATTCGACCTGTCGTCCTACGCAGGGAATTGGATAAAAGACTCTCATTCTTGCTGGTTGAAATCCCACAAGGGCACGCCCAGCACGATAGCCCGGGCGGGAGTTTTCACCGAGTTGGAAGTTCAAAACGCCAGTTGACGAGCGATGAGCGATTGCGTTTGGCACAGCGACGGGGGCAAGCGCGTTTCCAGTGGTTTGACAAACAGCCGGTGCCGGGAACCGGTTTCGGAACTTTAGATGAATCTCTTTGGAAACCCCTCTTGAGCGTCGATGGCGCCGCCGACCCTGAATCGGCGCTTGACAAGATGGGGCTGCTGACAACCGACGAAAACGGCACAACGCGGGCAACGGTGGCGGGGGTGTTGTTGTGCACCCGTTCTCCGGAGGAGTGGTTGCCAAACGCCTGCATCGCCGCAACCTGTTACCGTGGGGGTGACCGTGCATCGGGCCAAATTGACGCTCAGACGATTACCGGACCGCTGAACCGACAGATTGGTGAAGCGGTCGCTTTTGCCGTGCGCAATATGCGCGTGGGAGCCTACAAGAACCCTGCTCGTACCGACTTGCCCCAATACAGCGAGCAGGTACTTTTTGAAGCCATTGTCAACGCCGTTGTGCACCGAGACTACTCAATTCACGGTAGCAGGATTCGGCTCTCTATGTTCGCGGATCGATTTGAACTTAACTCCCCCGGCGGTTTGCCGAATAACCTGACGATCGAAAGCATGGCTGACCGCCAATCAACGCGGAATGAAGGTCTTGCATCAGTCTTGGGACGAATATCCGTCGCAGGTATAAGAGGTTCAGGTGACCGGCAATTCTTCATGGAGCGGCGGGGGGACGGCGTGCCAATCATTCATCGTGAAACACAAGCCTTGACGGGAAAGCGTCCAGTCTATAGAATCATTGATGGTTCAGAGCTTGTTCTCACGATCCCGGCTGCCGATACGGATCCGACCCCGGCAACCGCCACCATTGTGTGTCGGCATCATGGCGATGCCCTGTCGGGAGTTAATCTGTTAGCGCTGTTTCCGAATAAGACATGGAAACAGAGCACTACCGATGACAACGGCGAGGCGCAAGTGGACCTACATTCAACGCATCTTCCGATGACGGTGTTTGCCGTGGCGGACGGCTTCGGCGCGCACCTTGAAGACGACTGGCTGCCAGCCAATGGGGCGCTCACAGTTGAGATGCAACGTCTGCCGGATGGCGGCTCAGTGATTTTTCCAGAGGCGACAGGCTACCTTCCCGGTCTATCTGGACGGTTGAATCCCAAACGCGATACACATGACCGGACTTACCTGTACGCTTCCAATATTGCGGTCAATGAGGGGGAGCAGCAGCCAGTTAGATTCATGCCCGGCGAAGACTTACGTCTCACCGATGCGGACGGAAAGGAGCTAATTGTACGAATCATGACTATCGTTGGTCGTTCGGCACTGGTGCAGTATCGCCGACATCCTAAAGAAGATTTAGCATGACAGTTAAAGCATCAACCGAACATCAGAACGGATTTCAAATAACTTTTGAGGGTTAAAAGGTATGCGATGATTGACCTTAATCCCAAATATCTTGAAACAGTTCAACGCATTCTGGCTGACCATGCCCCCGGGTGCGAAGTTCGTGCCTACGGGTCGCGGGTGAAGTGGACAGCAAAGGATTATTCTGACCTGGATCTTACAATTATCGGTAGTGAGCCGTTTAGCCGAAGACGCTTGCGTCAATTGAAGGAGGCATTCGAGGAATCCGACCTTCCGATTCGAGTTGATGTGGTGGATTGGCATGTGCTATCAGATGGCTTCAAGGAAGAAATTGAAGAAGAATATGACGTGATACACCAAGCGAAGACTGCGGGTGAATGCGCGGATTCAAGAAATACCCAGAATCAAGGTGCCAAAATAAATAAACTATTGTTAAAATCAATGCCATTGGGATTGCCTCCTACCGGTTGGGATGTTGTTCGTTTGGCGGACGTAACATCATTTATAAGCACTGGCGCGACACCTAGAGGAGGGAAGAACGTCTATAAATCGGAAGGAATAAGTTTAATCCGGAGCCAAAACGTCTACGATCATGAATTCAGTAGGGATGGATTAGCCCGCATTGATGATTCTGCGGCATATAAATTACGGCGGGTAGATGTACAAGAAGACGATGTGCTTTTGAACATCACAGGAGATTCAGTTGCTCGTTGCTGCGTTGTTCCAAAATGGACCCTACCAGCGAGAGTGAATCAACATGTTGCCATTGTACGAACTTCTGATAGATTGAATAGCACTTTCCTTCAAAAATACTTGAGTGCTCCGCGGGTTAAAGCCTACGTGCTAGGGCACGATTCTGGAGGGACAAGAAAAGCGCTTACCAAAGCGCACATTGAATCTTTTCTTGTTCCATTACCACCTCTTGATGAGCAACGCCGGATCGCCAACATCCTAGGTTCGCTCGACGATAAGATTGAACTCAACCGGAAGATGAACGAGACGCTGGAGGCGACAGCAAAGGCGATTTTCAAGTCGTGGTTTGTAGACTTTGATCCCGTGCGGGCAAAGATGGAGGGACGAGAACCCGTTGGCATGAATGCTGAAACCGCGGCTCTGTTCCCATCCAAATTTCAAGATTCGCCGTTGGGCGAGATTCCCGAAGGATGGGAGGTCGCAACAATTGGCGAAGACTTTGACCTTACGATGGGGCAGTCGCCACCTGGGTCTACCTACAACGAAGATGGAAAAGGGTTGACATTTTATCAAGGGCGAAAAGATTTCGGCTTTCGATATCCCACGCGACGAGTTTTTTGCACTGCGCCAACACGGCTAGCTGCAGAGGGAGATACGCTTGTGAGCGTTCGCGCTCCAGTAGGCGATATAAATATGGCAAGCGAAAAATGTTGTGTCGGTCGCGGTTTAGCAGCGATACGCCATAAAACAGGAAGCCGATCGTATACCTACTACGCCATGCAATTCTTGCAGGAGGATTTTCTCCGATATGAGGCCGAGGGAACTGTTTTTGGGTCGATAAACAAGGAAAATTTTGAAACACTCTCTCAATTTAGATCGCCCGATGGTATAATTAAAGCGTTTGAGAGTTTGGTTTATCCAATGGATCAATCCATAGAAAATAACGAGAATCAATCTCGCACGCTCCGCGAGATCCGAGAGGCACTGCTTCCGAAACTGTTGTCGGGGGATATAAGTGTTGCTTGACTTTATTGATTTTCGCACAGGGCTTGAATATATGCGATACGTTGTGTTTCAATGGGGTTGGAGGTAGAAGATGCCAGAGAATCCGAAAGTGTTCATTTCATATTCTCACGATTCTCCAGAGCACAAGCGGTGGGTATCAGAGCTTGCTGCAAGACTTCGTCACAACGGTATTGATGCCATACTTGACCAGTGGGACCTTGGCCCGGGAGACGACATAACGCTATTTATGGAATCCGGTCTGAAGAACTCTGACAGGGTGCTAGTCATTTGCACGGACACTTATGTGAGCAAAGCCAACGCTGGTGAAGGCGGGGTTGGCTACGAACGAATGATTGTAACCGCACAACTCATTCAAAATTTGGGCACGAACAAATTCATTCCCGTTATTCGTCAGGCATCTGGGCAAGAGAAGACTCCAACGTTTTTGGGAACGAGAGTTTATATTGACTTTACGGATGAGAGTCAATTTGATGCCGAATTTGAAAAATTACTCCGCGAACTACACCAAGAACCAATTATAAAGAAACCACCTTTGGGAAAAAGCCCGTTCGATACACTCTCTTCTGGTCGAGAGATAATATCGTCTGACGGGATAACGGTACAGCTACCTGAGATTCCACAACAGGTCAGATCTGCCTCTGAAGCCTATTTAGCTGCATTTGAGATCGCACGCGGGGGGGATGTTCTTGGTTGGCGAAAACTCCTTACGCGAATCAAGCCGACGGTATTCAGTTCTCTAGTAGAATGGCGCGAAAACGAGTTGACTTGGCAACAACCTCAAATCAAAGAACGGTTGACTGAGGTTGTTGATAAGGCAATTGAAATTATTTCTCCACTAATTGCGGTTGCCTTAGTGGGAGTTGAGTCCGGCCGAGAGCAATTTCGAGATCAAAAATCCTTAATTCATGACATCTTGAACATAACCGGATGGAATCCTGCTGGGGACAGAATTTCGGTAAACATTCCTTATGCACTGGGATATGTTTTTCACAGCCTCCACGGAAGTCTTAGTCTGAATACCAATCAGCTTGACCTTGCCCTTAGTCTTGCAAGAGTTAAGCTGCCAGTCGTAGGTGGAACGAAATACCTTTACTTATGGCAAAGGGGACAGCTCAGAGGATACCCTGAATCACTTGGAGGCAGTTGTATAGATGGGTGGGATTATTTAGCTAAGGCTTACAAGACATGGGATTGGCTGTCATTGATATTCCATGATAAGTTGGAATATCGGATTTCGCTAGTGGCATACTACATGGCACTGAATATCCATGAGTTGGCAACCATAATTGCTTCAGGCAGGCAGGTTACGTTTAGCGCAACGTCCAATCCCTACTTCCATATCCCTTTGACTTTCCTTTTTGAGGATTACGACACAATCCAGCGAGCGACTTCGCTGCTTCGTAACAATCCGGAAGGGTTAATGGCGCTATGGTCGTGCGTCAATGTTACCCGAGAGCAAATGGAGACTTCATGGGCAAATTGGGTGCGTCTGTCTGAAAACGAGATAATAAGGTATGGGGTGCCATCTTTTCCGCAGGCGCTTGTGAATCTCACTGATATCTATCAACATCTTTTCGAGGCCTTGTGATTCCAGTCGTTGGTTTTTTCCCACATCCCCAACATGCTGTTCCTGAGATTGAGTATAGTAGGGTTTGGACAAAACAGATAGAGGTAGCCACCGCAGGATTTAGCCACAACTTAAACGCATTGATTTTCTGAATCACCTTTGCTACATTGAGATTAATCGTATGAATTGGATGCTGCGGAATAGTGAAGAGTAAATTGGATATGGGCGCCGACACAACCTATAAAATAAGGCCCGCGGGACGGCACATTCTGACAATTGGCAAGGACCTTATTCATGACAATTATGCGGCTATTATGGAATTGGTCAAAAACGCTTATGACGCCGATTCCCCTGATGTACAGGTAGAATTCACGATGTCTCCCCTCCGTGGCGGATATTCCATCGTTATCTCCGATCACGGTCACGGCATGTCGAAGGACGACATAATCAACAAGTGGATGGTGCCGTCAACGCAAGACAAGCATATAAGGCGTAAGAGTCCTTCCGGCAGGACTATGCAGGGAAGCAAAGGAGTAGGGCGTTACGCGGCATCCATTCTCGGCACAGATTTGCTTCTCGAAACTGTCAGCGTTTCAGGCGAAAAAACTACGGCGTATTTTGTATGGAAAGACTTTGAATCCGTTGAGTATCTGGAGGATGTGGAGATATCCCTTGAAACAACAGAGGTTTCTGAGTCACCGGGTACAAGGTTGACCATCAACGGAGATGATGAATTCCTTGCCGGATGGGACCAGAAACGGTTCGAAAAACTCCAATTTGAACTTAAGAAGTTGAAATCACCCGTTAGCACAGCCTTTGGAGAAGATGAATTTCGTATAAATTTGAAGATTACCGGTTTTCCCGGAGTGGAAGACATTGATGAAGCCATTGAGCCCTACCTGCTTTTCGATCTCTATGACTACAGGATTGTTGGTAAAATCGGCGCCAATGGCAAAGGTAAAATCACATATTCATCGCAGAAAGGCCGTAACATCGCCGACGAACACATAGACTTTGATATTAATAAGGAAGTCCCGTTCGATTTTGAAAAGTCTGCACGCTATGGGAATTTCGAGATTGATGTCCGAGCATTTGACCGCGATAATGACGCCATTGAATCCCTGATTGGACGCGGCTTAAAAGAGGAATCGGGCAACTATGTCGGGAAAAATCAGGCGAGACAGCTTCTTAACGCCTACAACGGTATCGGCGTTTATCGAAACGGCTTCCGTATTCGACCGCTTGGCGACGCCGACTTTGACTGGTTGAAGCTTAACGCGCGGCGTGTGCGGAATCCGTCACTCTATCTTGGGAACAACCAGATGATTGGATATGTGCACATTGAATCGGGTTATTGGTCCGACTTGGTGGAAAAAAGCGCTCGGGACGGGCTCAAGGAGAATGAGGCGTTTAATCGACTAAAGGAAGTTACACTGGCGGTCATCAGGCAACTGGAGAGGCAGCGTTTCGAATACAGAAGAAAGATGGGGCTGAGTCGGCCTGCTATCAAGGTGGAGCGCGAGCTAAAACGACTTTTTTCGTTTGACGATCTCAAAGAAAGTATACGAACGCAACTTGCTAGAACCGAAATCGACAACACTATCGCCGACCAAATCATTGAACTCATCAGTCGGGACGAGCAAAATAAGAATAAAGTCGTAGATGAAATCCGCCAAACTGTTGCGGTTTATCAGGGCCAAGCCACCTTGGGGAAGATTCTCAATGTCATCGTTCATGAAGGCAGACAACCGCTCAGCTACTTCCGACACAGAATACCCCATCTTAGACGCTGGCACGAATCTTTTCAGAAGAACAAAGATCCGGAAAAACTTGAAAAGTTGCTGTCGATAGCCGATGGAATTGAGTAGAATATGGAGTTCCTTGTAAAGCTTTTCGGCAAACTAGACCCGCTGGTAGTAGAAAGGCGTGGCGTAAGAAAGCCATTGGAGTTAAAGAAAGCGATTCAGAGCACGCTGTCTGTCTTTGAAAACGAAATGAAATCTCACAGTATATCCACAGAAGTTAAAGGGATCGACGACTTCAAATTCTCGGTGTGGCCTCAAGACATCTACGCAATCTTTACAAATCTTATCGACAACAGTCTTTACTGGATGAGCCAGAAAAAAGGCGCCATACGGCATATCTCCATTGAACTCCTGACTGACGGTAACTCCCTAATCCATATTGACTATCGGGATACAGGACCGGGCATTGAACCTAATCTCATTGAAAACGAGATAATCTTTGACCCCCAATTTTCCACCAAACCGAACGGAACGGGAATTGGACTGGCTATTGCTAGCGAAGCCGCTGAACGAAACCACCTTGAATTGAAAGCCTTTGAGTCTGAAAAGGGCGCTTATTTCAGACTTCAACCCAAAATTGGAAACTGAAAAATGAACCCATTGCGAATACTAATTGTTGAGGACCTTGAACAAAATCTCGAAAGTTTCAGGAGCACGGTCGAAATATACAGTGAGGAAAAGGATCGAGATGTCGAGATAGTGGAATGTAATAGTGTTGATGAAGCACTAAGGAAGCTAGATGAATCTTTTAATGGGCTTATACTCGATCTAAAGTTGGCTGGTGAAGGCGATGAAGGAAATCAATTAATCAGAAAAATTGAAGAGTCATCTCTGGGGATACCAATCGCCATTTTCACCGGATACCCTGCTAATTCAGATGAAAATCTGAACGATCAAGTCTTACATCTAGGTGTCTTCAAAAAAGGTGAAACTCGATATGAGGAACTTCTAGATCGATTTTGGGACATTTATAATGGCGGATTAACTCCTATTATGGGAGGGAGAGGGATTACTTCACCGGATCTTACTAAAGTGCTCCTCAAGAATCTTCCGTTACAGACAGAACCACGTATTGAATACTTGCGTGTGAAGAACTATCGGGCACTGAGGGATGTTGAATTGAAAAGAATTACGCCGCTGTCTGTTTTTTTGGGCCCCAACGGCAGTGGGAAGTCAACACTGTTCGATGTCTTTGCCTTTCTCACGGAATGTTTCTCGGACGGTCTACGCCATGCGTGCGAGAAACGAGGAGGGTTTAAGGAATTGAGGACGCGCGGATATGATGGACTGATTGAATTCAAACTTAAATATCGGGAGAAACCGCACACTCCAATCATCACTTATCACCTTTCAATAGGTGACGGGACAAAGGGAGCGTATGTTGATTCCGAATGGATGCAATGGCGTCGCGGAAGTCGAGGAAAATCAATTCGCTTGCTCGATTTTCGGCAGGGCGTAGGTTGCGTCCTTGACGGCGAAATAGCCGCAAACAAAAAAATACCTCCCGATGAGCAGCTTCTTGACGATGCATCGACCCTTGCCGCTAGCGCACTTGGGCAATTAACTCGCTACCCTCGCGTAAGTGCCCTTCGCCGTTTCATTACTGGCTGGCATCTGTCCGAGCTCTCTGCCGATGCAGTCCGTGGTGTTCCTCAAGCGAGGCCACACTCCCGTCTATCCAAAACAGGTGATAATCTGCCGAATGTTATCCAGTATCTGAAAGAACAGCGTCCACGACGTATGCATAAAATCCTCTCAATTCTCTCAACTCAGGTACCGCATCTAGAAAAAATAGATAATGAACTAACAGCAGACGGACGACTGCTCTTGAAGATTAAAGATGCCCCATTTGAACAATCAATTCCGGCGAAATATGTATCCGATGGCACATTGAAGATGCTGTCGTACTTGACCTTGTTGCACGACCCTGAACCTCCAGATTTAATCGGTATTGAAGAACCCGAGAATTACCTGCATCCACGGCTGCTAACTAATTTGGCGGAA
The DNA here is from genome assembly GCA_965197465.1 of Candidatus Poribacteria bacterium. Taxonomy (GTDB): domain Bacteria; phylum Poribacteria; class WGA-4E; order WGA-4E; family JAJDTR01; genus JAJDTR01. The sequence continues at coordinate 1,472,075 of OZ240209.1, forward strand.
GAGTGCCGGGAGGCATCAGCATTTTCCCAACTGATGATTTCCACTCATTCACCCTATTTTGCCAACGAACTTCATGCCGACGAGGTATGGGTGCTTTATCGAGATGAACAAGGGTTGACTGTTTGTAAGCGCGCGGCGAACATGCGTGGTGTTAATGAATTCATGGAGACAGGAGGAAAACTAGGACATCTCTGGATGGAGGGATTTTTTGATTGTGGTGATCCGCTAACAAATGCTGGAGGCCCGCAGGAGATATAAGCGTGCACCTTGAAATCTTTTTGGAAGAACGTTCCGCAGAGGTGGCATTAAAAGCCATCTTACCCAAAATCGTTTCGCCCAATGTAAGTCGCCGCTACCATGAGTTTCAGGGAAAACACAATCTACTCAAGCAACTGTCGAGACGACTGAAGTCCTACCGCTTTAAGATTACCGGCGACTGGCGAATCGTGGTCCTAATTGATGAAGACCGAGAAAATTGCCACGTACTCAAGTCAAAACTGGAGCAAATCGCACATGACGAGGGTTTCGCAACGAAATCTAGTATGGTCAAAAACCAGGATTTTCAAATTGTTAATCGATTGGCAATCGAAGAATTGGAGGCATGGTTTTTTGGCGACCCAAAAGCGGTACGAAAAGCTTTTCCCAGAGTTCCAAAGACCTTTGAACACCAATCCAAATATCGGAATCCCGACGCAATCGCGGGCGGCACGTATGAGGCGCTTGAGCGTCTTCTAAAACGGCACTATAAGAGGGGGTTAACCAAAACTGCGGTGGCACAAAGAATCGCTTCACACATGGAACCGAACTGTAACACGTCGAAGAGTTTTCAGGTATTTGTTGAGGGACTTAAGGCGTGCGTTGGAGAAGATGGCTTAAGAAATTAAGATTCTTTTAGCCCCACTACCTGATTTACATGGTGCTCTGAAGCAATAATATGAATCTCAATACAATTGACGAATCCGACATAGAAACAGCCGCCCTGAATTGGCTCGCGAGTATGGGTTATTCCGTCTTGCACGGTCCCGACATCGCCCTGGACACTCCCGAATCCGAACGCTCAAGATACGAGGACGTTGTCCTTACGGCGCGTTTGCGCGATGCGGTTGCCCGCCTGAATCCGTCGATCCCCGCCGAATCGCAAGAGGAAGCCGTTCAAAAAGTCCTTTCTCCAACCTCCCCCTCACTGGTCCAAAACAACAGGATATTTCATCTGATGTTGGTTGATGGCATAGAGGTCGAATATCGGGATGCCGATGGTGTGATGCGCGGCGGGCGCGTGCAATTGGTGGATTTTCAGAACCCCGTAAACAACGATTGGCTGGCGGTTAACCAGTTCACTGTCGTGGAAAATAGTGAACGCCGACCGGATATTGTGCTGTTTATCAACGGCATTCCATTAGGCGTGATTGAACTCAAGAACCCGACCGACGAGAACGCTACTGTATGGTCGGCGTTTCGCCAACTTCAGACGTACAAGCGGGAAATTCCGCGACTGTTCACTTATAACGAGGCACTGGTTATTTCCGATGGGATGGAAGCCCGCGTCGGCTCTTTGACGGCGGATCGGGAACGGTTCATGCCGTGGCGGACAATCGAGGGGGAAACCGAAGCCGAATCGACAGATTTGGAACTTGAGGTTACAATCAAGGGACTCTTTGACAAGGGAAGGTTCCTGAACTATCTTAGTCATTTCATTGTCTTTGAGGAAACGGGAGGCGATACGATTGCCAAGAAGATCGCCGGTTATCACCAATTCCACGCCGTTAGGGCGGCGGTTGATGCTACCGTGAAGGCGTCGCGCCCGGACGGGGACAAACGTTGCGGCGTCATCTGGCATACGCAAGGGTCGGGCAAAAGCCTGACCATGGCATTCTACGCCGGGGGCATCATCTGGCGCCCGGAGATGCGAAACCCAACACTGGTTGTCATCACCGACCGCAACGACTTGGACGACCAACTGTTCGGCACATTTGCCCGGTGCAGCCAACTCTTGCGACAAACGCCGGAGCAGGCGCGAGACAGGGGACACCTGCGCGAACTCCTGAGAGTTGCTTCGGGCGGCGTGGTTTTTACCACGGTGCAGAAGTTCTTTCCCGAAGGTGAAGAACTCCGATTCCCTGAACTGTCCGACCGACGGAACATTGTGGTCATTGCGGACGAAGCACACCGCAGCCAGTACGATTTTATTGACGGATTTGCCCGTCACATGCGCGACGCGCTCCCGAACGCCTCGTTCATCGGTTTCACCGGCACCCCGATTGAGGGGACGGACCGCAACACCCGAAACGTTTTCGGAGATTACATCAGCATCTACGACATCCAACGTGCGGTTGATGACGGCGCCACCGTTCCAATCTACTACGAGAGCCGACTCGCCAAAATTGAACTGGACGAGAACGAGAAGCCTCATGTTGACCCGGAATTTGAGGAGGTGACCGAAGGGGAGGAGGAAAGGCACAAAGAGAAACTCAAATCCAAATGGGCTCAACTTGAAGCGCTGGTCGGTACGGAGAAGCGTTTGGCTCTGGTTGCCGATGACATCATCACGCATTTCGAGGAACGGTTGGATGCGATGGACGGCAAGGCGATGGTGGTCTGCATGAGCCGCCGTATCTGCGTCGATCTCTACAATGCCATCGTTGAAAAGCGTCCGGGTTGGCATGATGAGGAGGACACGCAGGGGATTATTAAGGTTGTGATGACGGGGGAGGCGTCGGAGGATGAATCGTGGCAACCGCATATCCGCAACAAGGCTCGACGCGAAGAGTTGGCGGTTCGGTTCAAGAATCCTGATGATCCGTTGAAGTCTGTGATTGTCCGCGACATGTGGCTGACCGGATTTGACGCGCCAAGCCTTCACACGATGTATGTGGACAAGCCGATGCGGGGTCACGCCCTGATGCAAGCCATCGCGCGCGTCAACCGCGTCTTCGGTGAAAAACCCGGCGGTCTGATTGCGGACTACATCGGGATCGGCTACCATCTAAAACAGGCATTAGCAAACTACACCGAAAGCGGAGGAAAAGGGGAGCCATCCATCGATAAAGCCGAAGCCATTGCCTTGATGATGGAAAAACACGAAATCTGCTGTGGGCTGTTCCACGGTTTCGATTGGGCGCCGTGGGTTGGCGGAAACGCCGAGGAACGCCTCAGACTATTGCCCGCCGCTCAAGAGCATATCTTGGGCTTGGAAGATGGCAAAACCCGTTTACTGAATGAGGTTGCCGCGCTCTCCAAAGCCTTCTCTCTGGTCGTGCCTCACGAAAGGGCAATCGAGATACGCGATGATGTCGCCTTTTTCCAAGCGGTGCGCGGTGTCTTGGCAAAACTGACGGCTAGAGAGGAAACCCAGTCCGAGGCGGCAGACTTCGCAATCAAGCAGTTGGTATCCAAGGCTGTCGTTCCCGAGGGGGTGGTCGACATCTTTGCCGCCGCGGGATTGGAGAAGCCAGATATCTCAATTCTTTCGGACGAATTCCTTGCGGAGGTGCGGGACTTACCGCAACGGAACCTGGCAGTAGAACTTCTGGACAAGCTACTCAACGATGAGATTAAAACTCACTCAAGGCAGAACGTCGTAAGAGCGCGATCATTCGCAGAGATGTTGGAACAATCAATTCGCGCTTATCAAAACCGGACGATCGAAGCCGCGCAGGTGATTGAGGAACTTATCCAAACAGCACGGGAGTTGCGTGAGGCGGCAGAGCGCGGCGACGAGTTGGGGCTTTCGAGCGATGAATTGGCATTCTATGACGCCCTTGAGACCAACGATAGCGCCGTACAAGTGTTGGGAGATGAAAAATTGCGCATCATTGCAATTGAACTTCTCGAAACCGTTCACGACAATGTAACCATCGACTGGACGATGAAGGAAAGCGTTCGCGCCAACCTGCGCCGATTGGTGAAGCGAATTCTGCGGAAATACGGCTATCCACCCGATAAGCAAGCTAAAGCCGCTGAAACCGTCTTGGAGCAAGCCGAAGTATTGTGTGAAAATTGGGCGGCATAGCGCAACATCACTGATATCGTACATCGGATGCAGTAGTAACACAAACTTTTCATTTCAAAGGATTTGCCGTGATTGGGCGAATTGTCTTTTACGGGCTTGTCGTTCTTGCTACACTTTACATCGTAACACCGTTCTTATGGGTGGTATCCGTCAGCTTCATGCACGAACGCGAAGCCAATCAACGCCACTGGTTGCCGCGTGAGCCAACGCTTGGCAACTACGCTACATATTTCGATGTAAAGAGCCGCAGTGCTGAGATTGGCGCGTCAACAGCCCGTCAATTTCCTCGGGCGATTGCCAACAGCCTCATCATTGGGTTCTCGGTGATGTTTATTAACTTGGTCTTCGGCGCGCTCGCCGCATACGCACTCGCACGTGTCAATTTTGGCGGTAGCCTCATGTTGCTCCTCTTCTATCTTGGATCGCGTAGCGTGCCGGGCGTTGCAATCATGATTCCGATGTACCTTATTGTCCGCAGTTACGGCTTGCTTGACACTCACCTAGCGGTGATTCTCGCGCATTCGACGTTTACGCTGCCCTTTACAATCTGGATACTCAAGGGATATTTCCAAACGATACCACTCGACTTGGAACGCGCGGCACGGGTAGACGGGTGTTCGCGTCTTGCCGCGCTAGTCCGCGTGTTTCTGCCAGTCACAGTGCCCGGCTTGGTTGCAGTTGGCATTTTCGCGTTCATTGCATCTTGGGGCGAATTTCTATTCGCGCTTCTCTTTACTTCGACAATTGGAGCCAAGCCCGTCACCGTCCTAGCGTCCGATTTCGCCCAAGAATTGGCAACACCTTTTCCACTGATTGCCACTGGCGGTGTTTTGGTAGTGCTGCTGCCGATTATCCTGGCTTTTATCTTTCAACGATTCATCATTCACGGTATCGCAGGCTCCGTCAAAGGTTGAGACGGGAAGCACGTGAGAATCTGGAGCTAAGACTTTTTTAGGAGGAATCCTAATTCTGTGGCGAAAGCTACGCTTGAGCACCTTACGAAGACCTTCGGCGATGTTGTCGCGGTAGACAATCTATCGCTGGAAATCGCAGATCGCGAGTTCTTGACGCTGCTCGGACCGTCGGGCTGCGGCAAAACGACAACGTTGAACATCATTGCGGGACTAGATGCACCGACGAGCGGACGCATCCTTTTCGATGCCGACGATGTAACGGACATGCCGCCGGAGCGTCGCGATGTGGCGATGGTATTTCAGACCTACGCGCTATATCCACACATGCGAGTTTACGATAACATTGCCTTCGGCTTGCGGATGCGTCGCACCCCGCACCATGAGATTAAGCAGCGCGTGGAAGAAGTCACCGCAGCAATGGAGATTGATCACCTACTTCAGCGGAAGCCGCGCCAACTCAGTGGCGGTCAGCGCCAGCGGGTTGCGCTCGCGCGTGCCATTGTCAGAGATCCTCGCGTGTTCCTCCTTGATGAGCCGCTCTCCAATGTCGATGCAAAGTTGCGTGTCAGCATGCGTACCGAGATAAAGCGCCTTCACGCGGAACTCGAAAAGACGTTTGTCTACGTTACGCATGACCAAGCGGAATCCCTTATCATGTCGGATCGGATCGCCATTCTCAATAATGGCGCGCTCCAACAACTCGGCACACCAAACGACATCTATAACCATCCTGCCAACGCTTTTGTTGGAGGATTCGTCGGCAGTCCACCTATGAATTTCTTTGATGGGGAACTGAAAAACCGTGGAGATGGGCGATGGCAGGTCGTGGGCGATGGCTTTGCTTGCGAGATCAGCCCGGATCGAGTATCTCGGTTGGCAAACAATTCGCCAACCGAGGTACAAGTCGGAGTTCGTTCAGAAAATATTGAGGTACGTCCAAAGGAGACACCGACTGCACTCGCGACTGTCGTGGTACTTGAACCGTTAGGCAGCGATTTATTCCTGACGTTAGATCTGGACGGTACGACCTTTAAGGCTCGGACTCATCCAGATGCCGAGTTCAAACGAGGCGATCGCGTTGATGTACGATTCGCCCCCAACAAGGTACACCTATTTGACCGCTTCAAAGGGAAAACGCTGTTAGAAGGGTCAAGTCGTCAGGTCATCCATGCAACCGCATCGCGCTAGAAAGTCCCTTAATGCGTGTACTTCGCACTCATTTCTTGTGCGGTCCACCTCTAGGTCGGTGTAATACCAATTCGTAATCCATAAGTTACAAGAACTGGGGGTTCGTAGTAGCGCAATTCATTGCGCGTCTCGTATCGGCTGTAACATTTAGATTTTGAAATCGTATAAGTTAGCAAACGCCGACCCTTTGACTCTGTTCCCGGATTATAGTCATTTACATTCATGTTTACACATATAGGATTTACACGGCAACGCGGGAGGTTGCTACCGTAGGCAGGGCATCGTGCCCTGCCAGCATAGGTGGTCGCGACCAAGAGATTGCTCCTACGGAAGACGCGCAATAAATTGCGCTACTACAAACCTAACAACGTAAGCCCTATATGTAGAATTCTTAGTTGCAATGACTATAGTCCTACGTTATCAATCTCGACAGTCCTGTCGCATCTACCATGAACCGCCGAACGTTCATTAAACTTTCCTCACTCGGGCTCGCGGGAATCCTCACCCGATCATGCGATCCAAAATCCGATAAGTCAAACCCGAAATCGTACGAAATATCAATCAACTCTGACATGCAAGTGGGACATCTGATTTTGGACAGCGCCTCTTTCTCAACAGGGAGCACAATCTCTACAGATTATCTTATCGTGGGTGGCGGTATCTCCGGGCTATCGGCCGCCTGCCAGTTACAAGATAGGGATTTCGTTCTGTGTGAACTATCCACGCAACTCGGCGGGACTTCAGCGAGTGAATTCCACGCCGGTGAAGTTTTTTCCCAAGGCGCGCATTACGAGCTGGCGTACCCAAACTATTACGGTAACGAAACGTTAAACTTCCTTGAAAAACTGGGCGTAATTCGTTACGATAATCTCGTTGAGGCGTGGAATTTTGTCGACCGGCAGTACCTGATTGATGCCGAGCGGGAGGGGCAAACCCTTACCTCGGATGGATTAAGAGAGGAACTCCTCGAACCGGGCAAACTAAAAGACGATTTCTTAGAGTTGGTTCTACCCTATTTAGGGGAGATGAAGTTGCCGACACGTATTATCCGGAAGGACTTGTGGTCGCTTGATGAGGTAAGTTTTCTTGACTTTCTCAAGCGTACCTTGAGACTAACCCCATCCTTCAAGCAGGGGGTTGACTACCAGATGAAGGATGACTATGGCGCCGACGCGGAGGCGGTTTCTGCACTTGCCGGAATCCACTACTACACCTGTAGACCTTATTATACTGAATCCGTAGAGTTGTTTTCGCCGCCGGAGGGAAACACCTACTTTGTCAATAAGATGATGGCGACATCGCCCCGCGATAAGATTAAGACTAATCACTTGGTACGTAGTGTCCAGCGGGTTAAGGACGGTTTCGAGGTTCTCGTAATAAATATTGAGGACGATCGGATTGACCGCTACCTTGCACAAAATGTAATCTATGCCGGAGGGAAGCATGCGCTAAAATATGTGTTTCCCCCCGACGCTCACCTTTTTCGGGACAACGTATATGCGCCTTGGTTGGTGATTAACATAGTCCTTAAAGACAATCTTCAAGCAGAGGCGTTTTGGCAGAATGAGTTCTTGGGACAGGATCCGACCTTCATGGGATTCGTTGATAGCGCCTCTCAGCAACGCGTGGGGGACGCTCGGGTGTTTACGGCGTACTACTGCTTCAATCCCAATCAGAGGCCATACCTTGCGAATATTCGGCACAATGCTCAGGAGATTGTCCATAATACGGTAGAGATGATTGCCCTGTATTTTGATCAGGAGGTTAGCACCCTCGTAGAAAAGGTTTTCATCAAGGTGCTAGGACACGCAATGCCGGTTCCCAAAACTCATTACCTATTCAGTGACAAGAACCTACATCGGTCTGAACCTAAGCTAGTCTACGCCGGGGTAGACAATAGCCGACTACCGCTCCTTTTTGAGGCATTAGATAGCGGCATCCAAGCTGTTAAAGAACTTGATAGCCTATGATTCACCGACGTGTTCTGTTATATCTGACACCTGATTCGCGCCGGGGCAGATTCAGTCGCTCGCTGCCATTGTTATAACGTTCTTCGCTTAACTCTTGGAACCTCAATAAGATTCGCATCGTTTCTTGGTCGGGAGGTCAAAAAATGTTATGTCCAAATTGTAAAAGTAATTCAATTAAATCCATTAGCGACAATCAGTTATTCTGCTTGGATTGCGACTGGGATAATCTCTCCGAGTTATCTGAAATCGGTCTGACAATGCCTTTTTCACCAATCCTGCCAAAACCGATGTCAAACGTTCGACCTGCCGCCGATGGTCTACCCGCTCGAACGGAACACAGCAGAACTGATGGTGTGCCTTACGGAAGTCCCATACGTGTAGAGACAGCGGAAGGCGGGCACTCGTTCACGATACGGTTTTCCGCGCTCACCGTAAGTGTCGAGTAATGCTTCGTTCCCTCGGTAAAGCGGTTCAGATGTAACACCAGTAATTCTCGCCCCTCGCCGAGGCATTGTGTTCTTCCGCTAGACCGATGGCGCTATTAGTCCGTACACCCCGTATTTTGATGCTAACAATTTAATTGCCGATTCTGTTCCTAAAGCAGTATATTATATAGGACTTGCGCAAAGAGCAGAAATGATAATTCTCTGCGATAATCTCATGTTGCAGGGCTCTTGTAGGGAATAACGATCGTTATTCCCTACATATAATATTGATTCCTACATCTTTGCCTCTTTCTATGAATCAAGTAGAGAACGCAGATCTGCGTTCTCTACAATCTGAATAGCGTAAGTCCTATTAAATGTGTTCATAGTGAACGCTAATGCGTAAACCGTTATTTCATCAACAAAAGGAGGATTTTTTCGACTATGTCCAATGACAAGCCTGAAGCGTTAGAAGAGTTTGAATACCAAGCGGAGATGAAGCAACTCCTTCATCTTATCGTTCATTCGCTCTACAGCCATCAAGAGGTCTTTCTCCGCGAAGTGATTTCCAATGCTTCCGATGCCCTAAATCAGGTGCGTTTCAGACAGTTAACAGATAAGGACATTGTAAGTCCCGATGCCCCCTTGCGAATCAACATCAATGTTGATTCCAAGACACAAACTTTTTCGATTGCCGATACTGGTATCGGCATGACGAAAGAAGATCTCGTGGCTAGAATTGGCACCATTGCAAGTTCCGGAACCGTAAATTTCTTGGAGAGATTGAAAGAGGAGGGCAAACCCTTCGATGCGAACATAATCGGTCAATTCGGCATAGGTTTTTATTCCGTCTTTATGGTGACCGATCAGGTGGTCATCGAAACCCGTCATGCGGATCCAGAATCAAAAGGGTATCGGTGGGAATCGACGGGAGAGAGCAAATTCACCGTTGAAGAATTTCCACGTGAAGAACGAGGAACGAAAATCTCGTTCAAACTCAAAGACGATGCGAAGGAGTTCAGTGAGGAATATCGTATAAACGAGATTATTAAGAGATACTCCAACTTCGCCGATTTCCCAATCCATGTCAACGGTGAACAGGTAAACACCATAAGCGCCTTATGGCAGAAAAATAGAAACGAAGTAACTGACGAGGAATTGGAGGAATTTTATAAGTTCATATCCGACGACTTCAACCCGATACTTGGACATCTACACTTGGCGATTGAGGGTCAGGTAAATTTCAAGGCGATGGTTTTCGTGCCCGAAACCGCTCCATTCAATTTCATGCGTGGAGAGGATTTAAGGTCGTTGCAACTCTACGCGAACAGAATCTTCATCCAAGACGACTGCAAGGAACTGCTCCCCGAATACCTCCGTTTCGTTGCTGGCGTGGTAGACACAGAGGATTTGCCATTAAACGTTTCTCGCGAGGTTACCCAAGCCAGCCCGGTAATGGGAAAAATCAAAAATGTGCTTACAGGAAGAATTTTGTCGCTTCTGGAGGATTGGGCAAAGAATGACCATGAGAAGTATGACAAATTTTTCACCAACTTTGGGTTGCTGTTCAAAACCGGACTCAGCACAGATTTTGGCAACCGAGATCGACTGATTAACCTCTTGCGATTTGAATCCACAAAAACCGAAAAAGGGAAACTCACTTCGCTCAAGGACTATGTGGCTGGCATGCAGGAAGATCAGAAGGAGATTTACTACCTGACTGGCGAGAGCAGAGTGGCGGTGGAACTAAACCCAAATCTGGAATATTTCAGGAAAAGGGGAACCGAAGTCTTATTCTTCATTGACCCAGCCGATATCTTCAATATTCCGCAGTTGCATGATTACGACGAAAAACCGATAAAAGGAATCGAAACCGCAGATCTTGACCTTAAGTCCGATGAAGAGAGCAAGGCGGATAGCTTAACGGAGGAAGAATCCAAGTCACTTATTTCGCTTTTCAAAGAAACACTTGGTGACAAAGTGGAGGATGTGGTCGAGTCAAAGCGGCTTGTCGATTCGGCGGCAACCCTCGTGGTCGGAGCCAGCGGAATGGATCGACAAATGGAACGGATGATGAAAATGATGAACCAAGATATACCCGGCTCCAAGAAGATTCTTGAGATCAATCCCTCTCATCCATTGATTAAAAACCTGGCTCATATCCACGACAACAAAGCTGATGAGTCGATCCTCAAGAGTTGTGTTCTGCAGGTTTATGAAGGGGCGCTTTTGATTGACGGTAATATGGACTCTCCGACCGAGTTTGTCGCCCGCATGACCGAAATCATGGAACATGCGACCCGATAGGGACCAATCATGGGGTGTACCTATTGAAGAACCTTAGCCAGAGTGGCTCTGTCCACCGGTTTCTCAAATCGCTACCACATCCCCGGTCTCTACTGATTCGAGAACTGCATCAATCACTTTCATCTGATGAATGCTGTTTTCGGGTGAAATTCGATGCGGCTGTCCCGTTGTCAAACAGTCACAGAGGTGTCGGAGTTGATTCGTGAACTGAAACACCGGGGCAAATTCGATGGATTCCGATCCATCAACTGTCTGTTTCTCAATGGACACGGGGCTGTTCTCGTTATTCCAGATTCTATCCAAGCGCAACATACCCTTTGTGCCGCATAATTCGGCGTATTGTGCCCTTGACGAATTGAATCCGACGGAGATTTGGGCGGTTCGTTCACCTGGGAACGTGAGCAGGATATACATTGCGTCATCAACCTCTATTCCCGGCTGCTGAATTGCAAAGACCGTAACAGGCTCCGCGTCAAAAACAAACCGTACGTGGTGAATACAGTAGCAACCTAGGTCATAGATGCTACCACCGCCTTTCGCCTTGTTGAAGCGCCAGTTCATTTCCGGACGCCGGGTTTGAAGATTGCTGCCCTTGCCGCCAGTGCAGAACGTACTGCGAATCGTCTTTACCGCTCCAATTTCTCCTGCATCAATGAGTTCCTTTGCTCTCAGATGCATCGGATGATGACGGAACTTGAAGGCTTCGGCAACGAGTACGCCGTTTGCTTTCGCCGCCTTTACGAACTGCTCTGCCTCCGCCGCAGTTGAAGTAAACGGCTTTTCACATAGTATGGCTTTAACACGGCGTGAATTGGCAATTTGAATGCCGGTTTCCGCATGGTAAGCCCCCCAGTTGGCGATAATCACGATATCGAGTTCTTCGTTAGTCAGCATCTGATCGAGGTCGTGGTAAAGATGCGTCACGCCAAATGCTTCGGCATAACGATGCAATGCCTCCTCGGAAATGTCACAAATGGCAGAGAGTTCTGCGCATTCAAGTTCTTTACACGCCCTGCCGTGCGCTCTTGCAATTCCTCCCGTTCCCACGATACCGACCTGGTAAGCTGGTGTAGCAGATGTGCCAGACATGGCTATCCTTTCTTCATTTGCCTGTTTTGCTTAATTCGACCATTATAAACCGCTTTGGAGAAAACATTCAACGGTATTTTCGTGGAGCCATGGATCGTGGCTTTTGTTCTTTCCTCTTGTAGGGTGGGCATTGCCCACCGTCGGGAGCATATGTGGTGAGAGCGAAATCGTTCTCCGACTGTTAACAACAAAAAAGTGGATGAGGCAGAAATACCTCTATTCGGTTGAATTGTACCCACCTTCTAAATCCTGTCCATTAACAATCGTATGACTTACCATCCACATTATTTGAAGTTGAAAAGTTGAATTTCGTCGTTGAGTATAGGTATGACAACTCAACATATCTCTTGAAACGAAATTCAGATAGAAAGATTTGATGATATTCCGCTGTTGATTGGCTTGCAGCAGCGTCTGGGACTTGATGCTATAATAGATGATGTCATTCCTCGTCCTTATCAAGGCTTGTCGCCGGGTCAACTGGTTGTGGGCTGGAATGCCTACATTCTGTCAGAAGCCGACCACCGCAAGATGGCTGTTGAACGCTGGGGCGTCGATCATCAAGCGCTGCTGTCAGAATTTTTTGGCATACCCGTCCGTCGCACCGATTTCAGTGATGACCGACTGAGTCAACTGCTCACGCAGTTAGCTGATGATGCAGCGTGGCGCTCCATTGAGCAAAAACTTTGGCGTAACAGTATCTCTGTTTATCAACTTATACCTGAGCGAGTTCGGCTGGATGCGTCTTGATTTAGTGGCTATCATACCCCTTACGATGATGGGTTGATGCAACACGGATACAACTCAAACACGCCACAGCTAGCGCAAGTGAAGCTGATGGCCGCCAGTATTGACTGTGGAACATCGGGACACCTGCTTTCGACCGATGTGGTGTCGGGCGAAAAAGCGGACGACCCGTTATATCTACCAACGATTGACAACGTGCGTCAGATGGCCGATGAATCCGGGCTATTGTATATCGGCGACAGTGAAATGAGCGCCATTGAGATTCGCGCCGAACTGTCACGAAAGGGGGATTTCTATTTGGTTCCGTTGGCGAAAGTCGGCGGCGTTCCGGCGCTCTATGAGCAATGCCTGGCGCACATGGTTTGCGGTTCACAACCTGCGACATTAATTTACTCCTCTGATAATGAGTGCCAATCGCCGGAACTTATCGCAGCAGGGCATGAGACAAACCGTGCTCAGACAACGACTCTGACTTCGGGAGAGAGCTTTGCTTGGCAAGAGCGCATCTTAGTGGTGCGTTCCTTATCCAAAGCCGAAAAGCAGTTCGCCACTTTAGAGCGAAACCTTCAACAAGCGACAGAGGAGATACTTGCCTTAACACCAGCACCGGACGTGGACGAAAACAGATTTGCACAGCAGCCGAGTTGCACCAAAAGGTTGAAGCCATAAAAGCGACGTATCAAGTCAGTAAGTATCTCCACTATACTGCCGAATGCGAAGAATCGGTGAAAACGTGTTACATCGGTCGTGGACGCGGGAGTGCCAATCGCCGAAAGAAAGAAATCCGCAGCGTTCGCTATCAAATCACACAAGTTATTCGAGATGAGCTGGCGATTCAGCAAGCCTACTGTCAGATGGGGTGGCAATTGTACGCCACCAATCAATCCCAAGCGTATCTAGCGCTTGATGAAGCCATCAGACTTTATCGTGCCGCCCCGCGCATCGAACGCCATTTTCATCTGTTTAAATCTGCTCCGATAGGGATTTCACCGATGTATGTAAGAAACGATCAAACGACCGAACAGGATCAACTGAGTGAATAGCGAAGGCGATAGTAAATCCTGTGCGATAGAGATCCCTGACCAGATTAAAGGGCTGGTTCGACTGCTTTCGCTGTGTGTCCGACTTTTGACCTTGATTGAAATAGTCTCCCGACGCCATCTCGAAGCACACCGTCAAACCTTGGCAGGATTGTACCAAGATAACGGAAACCGTCGAACCGCTAAACCGACAGCAACCCGACTTTTACGCGCTTTCCACGGTATCCATCGCGTGCGATTGCCCAATCAGGTCACATCTTACACCACCCCACTGACCGATTTACAACGACAGATTCTTTCGATGCTTTGTATCACCGAGTCAGTTTACCAAGCTAGGGCGCCTGATTCACACCACTCGTAGTCTTCGCACGAACATGCGGACAAATTCTAGTCTAAATCTGCTAAACATAATTCAACTTTTGCTCATCTGATAATAGACATCTTTCCAAAATAGATTTATGTAGTTACAGTAATCTTGGAGATTAGAATAACTACACTGTTTGGCAACTTGTCGCGGAATGTCTCAAGTTACCAATTGCGGCAATCACATTCCATGTTTTCCCATAGTTGCGATGTTTGCCTCGATAAATGTCTTTGGTGATGCGAAAAATCTTACACCGTCTGACGATATGCTCAATGCCAACCCTTTGTGTTGCCAACCCTCGGCTGAATTGCTTTGCCTCCCGAGCCAAGGGCTTGCTCCGACATTTCTTGATGGGCGTCGAACTGTTGACATGCAGTTTGGCTATGCCCTGATAACCACTGTCAGCCAACTTCTCAGTTTCAGGGAAAATCGCCAGACGGCTTTCCTTCAGAATTGTGTAATCGTGAACACTCCCTTTGCGGCAGATAACCGACACTATTTCTAACATCGCCAAACATGCAATCAATTGAACCTTTATGGTGTGCCGTTTTTTTTACCGCTGTAGTAGACACGCTGTCCTTTTGTTGGACGTTCAATGGGTTGCTCGGTGGCATCAATGATGATGGTTTGGAGATTGCTCTCTAATAAGTGCTTTCGATTCTTCAGCGAAAGCACTTTAACTAACACATCAAGTATCTGATGATAGATTTTATTGGCATAAGACTCACTGATACCAAACTCTGTGCCTAATCTGGCAAAGGTTGGATAGTGGCGCAAATAGGTGAATGTCAATAGAAGGCGATCGGTCAATGCCACTTCCGATTTCTTTCCTCGTTTCTTCATCGGCCGTTCTTCTCGAAGGTTTTCGAGGTGAGTAGCCACACGCTCCAAAATAAGGTTGAACGTTGGCTTGTCAACACCAACCGCTCGCAGAAATTGCTCATCTGACAACTTTACTGCTTTTTCAAATTGACTCATGGGTATCCTTTCTACAATAGAAGATGTTGAAAGGATATAACGTAAAATCAAGCCAAATGGATACTTATACCATTTCGCTTGAATAATAGTGCATATGATGTCTTTGCTATATCGTTCACTTACTCCGTAGGCGGGGCATCTTGCCCCGCCGACTTTGCGCGGAGACAAGACTTCTTGTTCCGCTCCACGCAAGTTTCTTTACCTGATTCACGCAATCAATGCACATACATTTTAGAGAAATGGTATTATTTTGGAAAGATGTCTAATGCGGATGATAAGTCTAAGTTACGACCTGTCCTGTTTCAATTTCATTTCGGATTCAACTTTGCGCCAGGGACCAGTTATGGCAAGGGTAATTCCCGGTTTTTGGATGTTGACAAATAAGGTACTACCATCCGGGGAGAAGATAGAGCCCGCAAACTCAAAGATGTTCTTGGCGTTCCGAGCAAAGCGGTACAATCTTCCCTCCGGCGTTATACCGACTAGGAACTGCTCTGTCGAGCCATCTTCACACACGATTAGATCGCCCCACGGTGCAACGGTTAGGTTATCTGCGTTTTCCAGCAAGTCGCTGCTCTTTGATTCAATAAATAGCTCGAGTATTCCCGGATCTTTTTCCTCACCCGATGTCCCCTCATGAGGACTCGGGATGTATCGCCAAATCTGCCCCTTTCTGCGCTCTCCACCATTTGTGCAGGCAAAGAAAATTACTCCGTCGCTGTACCACATTCCTTCGCCGCGGGCAAATCTTGCCGCGCCTTTATTATGATATCCCTGTTTGCGGAGATCGTCCTTAGGAGATTCAATATTTTCAATGTCCACCCATTCCACGTTGAGTCTTTCACCGACTGGTATAACGTCATGCGTCCAAGGAAAGAGGGTTTCAAGAGGACTTCTCCAATTTCGAGTGTCGGTACTCTTCAGATCTCGAATCTTCAACGCTTGCAGGCGTCCTCCTTCCGTCAGTTTACCCGGACGATGGGGAATGAAACGGTAAATGAGTCCGTCGCCGCGATCTTCGGTCTGGTAAACAATACCTGTCCTAGCGTCCACGGCGACAGCCTCATGATTAAATCGTCCCATAGCCTTCAGCGGTATTGGTGCAACAAGCCCGCGAGCCAAAGCCGGCACCTCGAAGTTGTATCCGTGCTCTGTTTCAAATGTATCTTCAGCCTTCTGAACACATTCCTCACAGCTAATCCAAGTATTCCATGGCGTTGGCCCACCCGCGCAATTACGCATGGTGCCAGCCAGACTAAGAAACTGTTTTTCCAATTCCTTTGTTCTGGTATTGTAAATAAGAGTTGTCGTACCACCAAGGGCTGGTTTTGTTCCTTGACCTTGATCGTGAAACTTCTCACTGTCGATCCGGCTGACGAATTCATTCGAATGTCCATAAGCTCCCGTACGCGCGTCGGTTTCCAGTTCGTGGTTTCGGACGAGAATGGTTCTGCCATCTGGACCCGGGAAAGCAGCCATACCGTCGTGACCTCCGGGCACCAAGAACCCATCATCCATCTTTTCCCCGGTATTGGAAAACGTATGATATTTGAAGCCTAAGGGCAGATCAAGGATCCCAGCCGGATCCGAGCGAAAACCGCCGTACGGCTCAATAAGAGATTCAACCGACGAGTTAGTCATTAGTCGACTGCACCCGAGGAATCCAAGGGCAAAGGCGGAAGATCCAGCCGTTAAACTTGTACGCAGAAATTGTCGTCGTGAAATGTTATTGATCGACATCTTGATTCTTCCCTAATGCTGGAAGTCACAAAAGATTTCAGGTTCAATCCGCGTTTCTACTTAATTTTCTACTTTAAGACGAGCATCCGGCCAATGGCATTATACGCACCGACTTGGATTTGATAGAAATAGACATCGGAAGCAACTTGCTCGTTACGGGTATTCCGTCCGTCCCAGTAGGCAGCACGCGAGCGGTCAAGATGAAATCCAGTTTCCCGGTAACCAATGTCCGGTGTGCGAACGAACCTGCCGTGCGCGTCGTAGATGTTAACACCTACCTGTCTCCCTTCATTGAGTTGCTATGGTATCCATGTCTCAGGATTGAAGAGATTTGGATAGTATTGCAGCAGAACACTGGAACTTTGCGTCCTTCGTTGAATTCCGTGCAATAATCATGCGGTATGATTGTTTATGTGCGACGTACCCAATGTTTGAAATTCAGTGCATTTTACCATGACTCTGTCATCTGGCATATTCGCCGACCAGCAGAGCAAGCTGCAGCATCTAGCTTTCGCAAACCTTCCAAGTACAAGCACGCTGTGTCCATTACGCGAATATACCGGTTAGATGTTACAATGATTTGAAGATTGCATGGCCAATTGATGACATCTGTTTACAGCCTTGTTGCATACCAGCGCCTCACGATACAGGTTCAAAGAGTTTTTGATTGGTTCAATCAGGAAAAGCGAGAGTCTGAGAATCCTCATCTATATGCAACCCATTGTGTGTTTCAAAAAGATCGAGTGCATAGATGGATAACTGATCCCTGGCAATGCCTACACCCATTCTTGTTCTTTTAGAATTCATCCCTTACCCAGGCGAAACAGAGATTTTACCGCCGTCAATTGTAATTAACTCATGCGGGTTTGTCTGCGGTCAAAGGAATCATAGCTTAAGAATCGGAGCGATGAGAACATTCATAAAAACTAAGAGTTGCGTAATCTTCGCAATTTCACAGTGGTTACAACCCTTATGCATGAATGCGCTCAGATCGTACACGTTCGACACATCCTCCAAGCTTTGACTGAGTAGTTCAAGACAAGCTCGCGCTGCCGGACGAATACCGGTCCACAGATAATGCTTATAGCTACACCAGTTAACGAAATACGAGGCAACTGGAACTGATTGGAAGATTATTGGAGGGGTTTCCATCTGCGCCGACGGATTGTTTGAAAGGGTGGAGGAATCTCCAAACACCATCAAGGATAACGCAGCCAAGCAAACGTGACGATTGACTAGCGATGTGGGACCGCGCGATTTGTTTGGCAACTGCGTTTTGGTATCTGAATTTTATACGAATAATGGGTTAGGCAATGTCTTGGGGGTTTGTTTCAAAGTCTTGACGAATGACCAAGGCTCCGGTGCAGTTCAACCTAAGCGGTTGCCGTGACGCATTAGGGGAAATAATGTAGTTTTCGCGTGAAAAAACGACTTTCATTCATTTGGCATTGGGCAATGCCCAGATTGTTCTAGGGAACCCATCTCGTGCCTATGGCATAGACAAATCTCAACAACAATCTAGACTCTCTTGAGCAGGCCATCCATTCGTCTAGATGAGTTGATTCTAGTACGCTTTGTCCTGTTTTAAAAGCTTCTAGCCAGTGACGATAACCTGACCAAGGTGCAACTGTTAAGTGATCGGATAAGTTATATGAGAAATTTTCTCTAACTAGATGTCGAGTCAAACTCCAATCCAACTCGAATAGCACTGCCCTCGTTGGCGAATGTAAAGGCTTCATTAATCTGGCTGAAGGGGAAGGTATGGGAGATTATCTTGTGGTAAGGATACTTGTCGCGGGTGCGACTTAGGAAGTCAAGCGCACGGCGGATAACCCATGGCTCGTAGACGATAATTCCCTGAATTGCTTTGCTGCAGCGTACTATATTACCCGGATCGATTTCTGTAGGCTGTTCCAAATTTATGTTTCCAATCCATAAATAGCGTCCACCCCACCTTAGCATTTCGATGCCTTCAGACAGCACCTTGGGCGAACCAACAAATTCGGCAATAACATCTGCACCGGTTCCTCCTGTATGATCGAGTACATACGTTGATCTGTCCGCGACGGAGAGTTCGTCGACATTGAGCAGATGGTCCGCACCAAACTCGCGGGCAAGTTCTAAGCGCGCCGGAAAGCGATCCAGAACAACTACCTGACCTGCTCCCATCTCCTTTGCCACTGCGATTGCGTATAGCCCCAGACCTCCCGCTCCCTGGATAACTACTGTGTCACCAAGCGTAATTCCAATCTGATTAAGTCCGTAAATGACTTGCGCCAACGCGCAGTTGACTGGTGACACCAAAGCGTCGGGAAGTTCCGCTGGGACTTTGAAAATCCAGTGTCCAGGCTTCATGTAGTAGTACTCTCCATAGGCGCCATGAAAATGCGGAGGCTGCTCGCTTGATACACCGATCCAGTCACGATAACGCGCCGGACATCCCGGCTTTCCGCTTAAACACATCCAACACTGATTGCACGGTTTAAAGTATGAATAAGCGATGCGATCTCCTTCCTCCAATTGCTCTCCCGTGCTGTCGACTCTCACGTTTTTGCCTAATTGTTCAATTGTACCTACCATCTCATGGCCCAGCACTTGTGGAATGCCTCGGGGAATTTTGGAACCGTGACCTCGCCAGATATGCAAATCGGAACCGCAGATATTCGCCATACGAATCTTCACGAGGAGGTCGCCATCCGCGACGGCTGGGACTGGATACTCGCGGAATTCCAGCGGCACGTTCGGCTGGGTAAAAACAGAAACATTCCCGGTTTTCATTACACAATTCTCCTAAAAGTTTTAATGATTGGTTAATGTAGGAATTTCCTTACGGACGCACATGCTATTCGGTATATTCGTCGAAATTGGTAACTTTCCATCTTCCATCAAGTAATTCGGTGATAATGATAACATTTCGGACCGGACTTGATGATGCGGTGTTCTTGATAGTTAATTGGTAATTAAAAAACACCTTGTATTCGTCATTGGCTTTTTGAGTGAACTTCTCAAAGGTAATTTCTGGCATCTCGGACGGAAGCTCGCCCTGGCGGCGAGCGCCTCGCACAAGTGCAATTTCGTCTCTCAGTTTTTCTGCGGCGAGCGAGTCACTCAGGCGCAACGCAGCTTCCTGATCTGCGCGCTGATAATAATTGTGAATAAAATCTCCAGCAACATTCTCTGGCGTGTTTCGATCCGAGCACGCTGAAATGAAGAAAAAGAGGCATAATGCTATTGCTCGCTGCTTTCTCACGAGAATGCCTTTCTACCATTTTGACGAATACTTTGTGCTTTGCGGTTCGTCATTACGCTTGACTCAATCTCGGTACATCAGTATAATGGCAAGGTTGAATTGTGTCAATAACCGATTGTAATGTGCTAAGTGCCATTTGAAAAGACAAAATCCATAAACAGATTTTCGTAACTGTTTAGTCCACTACTCTCTATGTCGAAAGCCGCTTTGCAGAACGAGGGGATTGTAGAAAAACTATAATTTGAATGGACTTGGAAGCGGTTAGGTTGGTGCGGTTGTCTCAACAGTCAGAACCCCGGCATCAAGTCCTTGATGATAGCGTCGGATAATTTCCAAGCCGACTTCCACGAAATCTTTGTTCTGCTGCTTGCAAGTTTGAATCACACTGGTGATGATACCTAACGCTTCAGAGCCATTGGGAGAACGATTGCCGCCCGATATTTTGCGAGTCACTACCGCCGGTCGTATGGCGCGTTCGGCGCGATTGTTATCGGTGGCGACCTGCATGTGTGACAGAAAGGTGAATAACGAATCGCTGTGTTTGGCTAACCGTTTGGCGAGTCTTTGACAATCCGGGTCATGATAGTCCGCTTTGGCAAGTTTCTCCAATCGGTGGTTCAGCCTTTTGAATCGGCGTTCCAAGCGAGATTGGGAGAAGTCCGACTGCTTCTGCTTGAGGCGAATGGCATCGCGCAACAAACGCGTCAGTTTTTTGGCGAATGCCGCATATTCTTGGGTGTGATTCGTCTTTCTCACGTCAGACAATTCACGCAGCAAATGCACCAAGCACTTTTGCTGGGTGTAGGGAAGTGGGTTATAAGCGGTATAAAAGTCACTGACAAGGACTCCATCATAGTCTGTACCCAATTGTTCTAAAACCACTTGATGTCCACGACTCGCATTGACTTCATAAACCGTGTAACTGTCTGTGGTGAATGCCCAAAGCCAGCATGATTGGCCGTTTAACCTCCAGCCGGTTTCATCGACATAGGTGCAATGACTCTGTCGCAATCCGGTTTGAATTGCTTGATATTCGGGAGTGAACCATTTTGCCAACGATTGCATGGATTGCGCCAATGCGCCAGCAGTGATAGAAAGCCCACACAGTCGTTCAAGTACTGAGACGACTTTCCGATACGGCACCCCCATAGCGTGCTTCAATTCAGCGGCAATGAGCAACGCACGCGGGCCTATCAACCGATGGGGGACTTGCTGCGGGTGACGGCTTTCCACCCGTCTTTGGCAGTTTTGGCAATATCCACTTTGTGTCTGATAGCAGACAACAGTTGTCTGAGCCGGAATGACTTCTTCAACATACTGTTGGTGGGTTGTGACATTTTCAATCACTCCATGACAATGGGGACAATCCTCTAAAGGAGTTTCAACAATTTCGTCAGCTTTGGCGGGACGATGGCGATAACTGCCGGCGTGTCCCGGTTTTTGCCCCGGCTTTTTGCGACGACGTTTCTGTCGTTTCGGTTTGACAAATTTGGGGACAGGCGATTTTGGAGGCGAAGTGGGGGTAGCTAACGGTTTCGACACCTGTTGTTCCAATTCGGCTATACGGGCGCGTAATGCCTGATTTTCAGTTTCCAATTCGGCAATACGAGCAATGAACTGTTGTTCCCTTGTATTCATCATATTGATGCGTTGAATCCTCCGTAGCAAGCAATTGTGCCCTATGCTGCACAGATTTTGCCACTCTTACAAACTGAACTAAACAGTTACAGATTTTCTTTGCTTTCCGCTGCCTAAACCGGAGCCAAGTCAGGCCAATCGAAACATCAATACTGATTTCTCAATGAATACATCGTCTACTCGCCAAGATTTCTGGAGTAACCCGATTATTGAGAACGGAGCATTCATGTCTACCAGCCAACAGTTACAGAAGCTTGCATGGCTTGGGCTAATATTGATTGTATGAATCCTAGGTTGTGACGACTCCGCCAAGAAACCACCTCCAGAAATCGATCATCTAGCCACTCAATCTAGACAAACATCCGAGGCCAAACGTGCCCCTAGATCACTACAGGCATTCCAGGAGGATCTTACCGCAGGGCAGGTAGGAACAATTCAGGGGCAAGTGACATTCGTGGGAACACGACCTTCGCCTTCTGAGATGCCGGTTACATTAGACAGACATGTTTGCGGAGAACAACCAAAACGAAAGGAAAATCTGTTGATTTCCGAACATGGTGGAATCCAAAGCACTGTTGTGTCGCTGTTGAGCGTTCCCAAAGGGCTACCGGCTAGAGTTTCGGAGCAATCGTTGCAACTAGATCAACGAGAATGCGTCTTCATTCCGCATATCCTGATAGTTCCAGTAAACACGGAGTTTGATGTTTTGAACCAGCAATTCTCATTTTGAACTTGCCGAGTGATTGTGTCTACTAGAGCCTGTCTGAACAGTGGGTCTCAAGTTCATTTCTTGTCATTATTGGGTCAAAATCATTTGATTTTGTACGAATTTACCCTTAAATGGACGTTCTTCTCAGTGAATCGACTAATTGATTTTATGCTGAAACAACTCAGAACTGACTTGGCTTCGTAGGTGCTCTGTCCCAAAATGAGAATTGCTGGTGTTGAACAGTGATCGGGTGATGAATAATGTTTCGCGCGATTTCAGTATCAAACAAGGAAACCCATGTTAATCAGACCAAAACACGGCGACGAAAACTTTCCTTCTCTTACACCCAATCCGAAATCGTAAGGGTGGTGTGTGATGTCCACAGCTGGATGAGGGCATGGATAGTGGTTACCGAACCCCCGTACTATTCTGTTAGCAATCTAGATGGACGATTTCGACTGGAAAACGTGCCTGAGGGGAGCTACCAAGTTAAAGCATGGCACGAAGAGCTGGAAGAGCAGATTCGAGAAGTCACTTTGACAAAAAACAAAGTAGCCACTTTGAAATTTGAGTTCAGCGCAGCACCCTAAATTTGAAATGCAGAGGGGCAAGGATTCAGTGAGCCATTAAAGGATTAATTGAATCCTCGAACCCCTATACACCCATGGGCGGCTCACACCGCTAGGGCGTCGTCATTTATTGGCCGGAAGGACTTTAATCGGTTTAGATGCCTTCCACGGCGCTGTGTGATTAGGCTGCTCCAATACTACCAACTCGGCACTCTCTTCGAGCGCAATTGTAAAGGTAACTTGCGGTTTGGTATGAACCGGATGCAGATATGCTCGTGCTAACTCCACATCGTTTTTGTAGATCGCGATCCAATTGATGTAATGTTCTTCTAGCGTTGGATGAAGTTGATCTACACCAACCGTTACCGTTACGTCAAACCATTCCCCCCGCTACGACCTCATCAGGACAATCAATTTTAGGGGTGTGCTTCGCATCATGATCTGTCTTGATGTGCTTGAACTCTGGCGTTATTTGTTCAAGCTGGTTAGCTATAACTGGAATACCGGCCAAGGCTGCAATCATTAAAATACCAATGCCGCCAAGCCAATACATTGTGCGTTTGGGTTTTCGAATTTACAAACGTAATACATCCTGTGAACAGTTTTTCAAACCAGCGGATTATACCACGCGCTCATTAGCAACACAACCGAAAATTCTTCAGTGTAGGATTAACGGCGACTGAGTGGTAATACCATTTCTTTAAAATTCAAGTGCATTAATTACGTGGATCAAGTAAAGAATCTTGTGTGGATCAGAGTAAGAAGCCTTGTCTCCGCGCAAAGTCGGCGGGGCAAGGGGATCCCTATCGCCCTCGCTATCCGCTCGGTTGATCCCCGCTTACGGAGAAAGTGAATGATAGAATCAAAATTTCATGTGCACTATTATTCAAGCGAAATGGTATAGTTTCCTTCAGAACGGTCTATATGAGCAAACGAAGCGTAATCTTTTCGACTCAGGATAGTCATGACTATATTCACGCGGGCGGGCGAAGAGACACCGAACTCGCTGACCAAGAAAACTTGGATTCTGGGCGCGAGTGGCGACACAAGTGGCCGGGTGGGGTGCGCGATTCTGTGAAAGAACGGTATGTAGCTAGACTCGACGGTCATGATGGGATGTGTGATGAAAAGCATCAATCGTAATCGAAAAATCTAGGCGGAACATTGGAAAAAAGTCTTGATCGAGGTTTGGCTTTCTGATAAACTAGCGTCTAATTTCTCGGAAAGAAATACTTGACAGCGAGGAAAGCCTAACCAGCATTAATGAATTCAAATCACAAGGATAGCAAGTATGAATCGCCCTGATGCGGCTAGTGGAAACGCCTCCTCCAAATCTGAACCTAGCGTGGAGTCTCAGGATGTTCAAAAAGTTCAACTCCCACCAGGAGTAGCGACTTCGGTTGCCCGCGCAGCATCAACTTCGGGGTTGAATCCTGCTCTAACCTTAGAGAGATTTGTTGTTGGGGAAAGTAATCGAACCGCATACCAAGTAGCAATGGATACCATTGATGAATCCGGTGATTTGGAGGGACCAGTGCTTGTTTTTGGCGGCGTGGGACTCGGTAAAACTCATCTCTTGCATGCCATTGGAAATCAATTCCGCCAGAAACACCCGAGCAAGACAGTATTTTGCATCCCGTCCGAGCGATTTGTCCTCGAGTGTGTTCAATCAATTGGTCACCCGCTTAAGTATTCTGCATTGCGGCGGCGGTATTACAACATCGACCTCCTGTTGATTGACGATCTTCATTTCTTAACTCAAGAGCAAAAGGTTCAGGAGGAATTCGTCGATTTGCTAAGCCACTTGACATCGCAAAATCGCAGGTTTGTTTGTACCTGCGATCGTCCCCCTGACTTTCTGACATCTCACTTAGCGACTGCCAACACTCTTAACAAAAGCCCTCATGTCGAAATTTATCCGCCTGAGTTCGATTTACGCGTATCTATTCTCAAGCAGAAGTTAAAAGAGCGAAATTGGGGCCCGGCACCGCCAAGGGTGATTCGTTACATTGCAAAACACTTGACTCAACACATACGCCAACTTGAGGGGTGCCTGAACCGCCTTATGGCGGAAGTGCGACTCGGATCCGATCTCGACTTGGAAGTTGCCAGTCGCGTCGTAGAGGGAGGTCAAGCTAGCACCGGTCGGCCAAACAATCTCAGTCTTGAAATGATCCAGGAAGCAGTTACACAACATTTTCATATTGCACCCTCTGATCTATGTTCCAAGAAGCGAAGCAAACGATACGCACTACCTCGACAGATAGCGATGTATCTCGCACATCAATTGACTAGCTTGTCTCAAAAACAGATTAGCCAAGGATTTGGGTATAGCCATCATACCACTGTGGTCTATAGTATCCGACGCATTGAGTCGCTTCTTGACGAGGATTTCTTGCTTAGCCAGTCAATTGCTGCAATAAAAGCTGAATTGATCCGTAATGCCCCAAGTTGAGTTCAGCGAAAGTACTCAAACGAATGCTCTTTTGCGCTTCGGTCGTTCATCCCTTGCGTCACCCCTCCGTAATTGGCATTACGCTGCTCTCCTTCCCGATGATGTGTTCACGGGCTTCAAATCCCACATCAGGAATTCCTACCAATTCTCACGCTAGGGCTAGCCTCGTCTAATCGTAAGGGGTTGAGTGAGAGTTATTCTCCGATAAAACCGTGGCAAAATGTCCATTAACCCCCAGTCATGTGTATGGTGATTTGAAATCATCTTCAGCATCGTATAGCTTCCTACTGAATCACGATGCCAACCGTGCGCCATAAAGATTCGAGAAGCTTGGGATACCTGTCGATTGTCCTACCAGAAATCGTCTTAGCGCTCTTCTCACCTCAAGACACTCGTGAAGAAACGGATGATTGGACAGCAAGCGGGAAATCGGGTATACTAGACTGGCAACAAACCAAAAAGATTATAGGAGATAAGAGATGAACCCCCAAACGATGTTTGAAAAAATATGGAACGATCACGTTGTGCGGGAGATGCCGAATGAGGCAACTGTTCTCTATATTGACGCGCACCTCATCCATGAGGTAACCTCGCCGCAGGCGTTTGAAGGGTTGCGACTCGCAGGACGAACAGTGAGGCATCCAGAACTCACAGTCGCAACAATGGATCATAATGTCCCAACAACGGATAGATTTCTTCCCATAAAAGACCTTATAGCGGCAAAGCAGATGGAGACACTTGCCAAGAACTGCGACGAATTTGGTATTACTTTGTACGATATTGATAGTCCCGAACAAGGCATCGTACACGTTATTGGGCCTGAACTCGGCATCACTCAGCCGGGCAAGACGATATGTTGTGGCGACAGTCATACTTCAACGCATGGCGCTATGGGCGCCTTTGCCCTGGGAATAGGCACAAGCGAAGTTGAGCACGTATTCGCCACGCAGTGTCTCCTGTACCACAAACCGGAAACTTTCGAGATACGAGTTGACGGGAAACTGCCACGCGGTGTCACCGCCAAGGACATTATACTATCAATTATCCGTCATATCGGCACGGATGGTGGTACCGGCACAGTGATTGAATACACCGGTTCGACTATATCAGGACTAAGTATAGAGGAACGGATGACCGTTTGCAATATGTCCATTGAGGCTGGCGCGCGAGCAGGACTGATAGCCCCGGACGACGAAACCTATGAGTATTTGGCAAATCGCCAGTTTAGCCCAAAGGGAGGGGATTTTGACAGAGCTGTTGAAAAATGGCGAAAGTTACCAACGGATGAAGGCGCGACCTATGACAAGTCGCTGCACATTGACGCACAATCGCTGGCGCCACAGGTCACGTGGGGTACAAACCCCGGTATGGGGGCTGATGTGACAGATGTTGTACCCGATCCAGCGGAGATACCAACCGACGATGCCAAAAAGGCGACCGAGAGCGCGCTAGAATACATGGGACTCACACCGGGAACTAGAATTACCGATGTTGAGATTGATAAGGTCTTCATCGGAAGTTGCACGAACTCCCGCATCAGTGACCTTCGTGCAGCCGCGGAGATCGCAAAGGGACGGAAGGTTTCCAAAACAGTGAATGCCCTCGTTGTGCCAGGGTCGGCAAACATCAAACGACAGGCCGAAGCTGAGGGGTTAGACGAAATCTTCCGCGCGGCTGGATTTGAGTGGCGCGAGGCAGGCTGTAGCATGTGCCTGGGGATGAATCCAGATATCCTGATGCCGGAACAGCGGTGTGCCAGCACTTCTAACCGAAATTTTGAGGGCAGACAAGGAAAAGGAGGACGCACTCACCTCGTCAGTCCACAGATGGCGGCAGCGGCGGCGATTGCAGGACATTTTGTTGACATTCGAGCGTGGGAATCAAACTGAATGTTTAATGTGTGACACCTGTTTCGCACCAAGGGAAAAATTCACGGAAGCCTCCGGAAGAGATTTCTTGGTATTGAGGAGAGAACATAGAATGGAAGCATTCAAGAAACATATTGGTCTGGCTGCACCACTAGATCGGATTAACGTGGACACTGATCAGATTATTCCGAAGCAATTTCTCAAAGGTATTGAGAGGACCGGCTTTGAGAATTTCCTCTTTTACGATTGGCGTTTCCTTGACAACGGAGACCCCAATCCTGAGTTTGTCCTAAATGCTCCGCGCTATCAAACAGCGAGCATCCTCGTTGCCGGGGCCAATTTCGGTTGTGGGAGCTCTCGGGAGCATGCGCCCTGGGCGCTTCAGCAGTATGGATTCAAAGCAATTATCGCTCCTTCATTTGCGGACATTTTCCGCGGGAATTCCTTTAAGAATGGGCTTCTGCCCCTCACACTGCCCACGCATGTTATCGCAAACATCATCGAGCAAATTGAAGTTCAGAAGGGTTATACGCTAACCGTGGATTTGGAATCACAAACAGTGACCCAGCCAAATGGGACATCCCATGTTTTCGAGATTGGTGAATTTCAGAAGCAGTGTCTATTGAATGGGCTGGATGAAATCGGTTGGACGTTGCAGTTTGAAGCACAAATCTCTGCCTACGAGAGTAAGAGAGGGATTTGAAGGCTGCTTACAAGCAATCGACAATTGTAATGACAAATAGAGGCGTTTGTTTGGGGGAGTTCTGTCCTTGGGCAAACGCCTTTATTATTTCAAAAATAATACTATCTTAGAGAATCCTAGATCAAAAACGACCAGACAAACATGAGTACAGAGGAGAGGGGCGCTACCTGCGACTGGTTCAGGAAAGCCAACGTCTACCAAATCTATCCAAGAGTCCACAAGTGCTGCGATAGGAATGAGGACGGGCAAATTACGGCGGGTGAATTTAGTACTTTGGTCGACATCAAAGCAGATTTAGCGCGCATAAAGGATTTGAACATCAACGCAATCTGGATGATGCCGATTCACCCCATTGGGAAAGTCAACAGAAAAGGCAATGTGGAAGTCCTTACGCGGTGAGAGACTACCTCGGCATTGACATCAACCTGATCGATAGGCCAGGGGCAGGGAATTACACAAGTGATGAGCTACAGCGGTTGGGAAAGCAGCAACTCAGAGACCTTATTACAACGGCTCATGAGATGGGGATGAGAGTAATTCTCAGCTTCATCGGGAACCACTGTGCGCCGGATAACTTGCTGCTAGATTTCCGCAACACGGCTGAAAAAGGCGGTTATCATCCCGAGTGGTTTTTCATGGATGAGACAGGCATTCCTACATCTTCCTGCCCCGACTGGTCAGATACGGCAGACCTCAAATATGGTGAGGGCGTTGATGAGATGGATAAACCCAAATACGAGAATGATGCAGATCGGCAAGCGATGTGGAATTTCATGACCTCGGTGCTTAAGTATTGGGTGGAGGAATTTGATGTGGATGGATTCAGGTGCGACTTCGCTCACTGGATGCCCTTATCCTTCTGGAAGCAGGCAATTGAATCTGTGCAAACAATCAAACCGTCAACTGTTTTTATTGGAGAGGTCTACGAACGATTGAAAGCCCACTTTGAGGTTGGGTTTGACGCACTCTATCACTTTGAACTCTACAATCAACTCAAGAGTCTGTATCATGAAATCCGGCACGAGGATCCATATTTCGAAATTCCGTACATTCAACACAGAATTGAATACGAAAATGCAACTTATCCCGCAGGCTACCGGATGTTTCGTTATACCGAGAATCACGATGAGATACGCGCCGCGGAGATGTATGGTAGCCCGGACGGTGCGAAAGCACCGACACTGCTTTGTTTCACCTTGTCCGGTACACCATTCATTTACGCCGGTCAGGAATCTGGGGAGACGGTAAGACCACCACTGTTTGATGGAGATCGCGGCGTTGCGTCTTTTCCAGAAATTGACTTTAGTAAGGATCTTAGACTCACCGCTTGGTATCGTCGAATCATGCAAATCCGATTGGGAAATACGGCACTGACCGAAGGCGATATTGAGTTCATGGAATCGGACAATAAACGGATTTTGGCTTTTTCCAGGGTTGCTGTAGACAGCAGAGTCATCGTGGCAATCAATTTCGACTACACCGATGGAACTCCCCAATGGGCGAACCTAAGAATTACGCCCAATCTGAAGATTGAAGACAGTGCCGCAAGGAGATACAAGCTACATGATGCTCTGAACGACGAATCGTATTTCTATACGAGGGATGAATTGCAGGCAGGATTAGTTGTAGCGTTAGACCGGTTCAAATCCCATGTTTTTGTTGTAACCGAATGTTGAAAGTAGAAAATCGGGGTGGGTATTTTGATGTCTCAGGGGTGAATAATGAATGCGAATTGATTGGCGCAACAGGAAAGGCGGGAAATACGGCTTTGAGGGCGGTGCAAGATCTAAAAAAGTGAAAAATTGTGAGAAACATTTTGAGATGCTGTGCGACAATATAGTGTAACCTCAGTTCAAGGAACTAATCTCGTGAAAAATGACGATGCCCGTTTAGTAGAATCTGTATTGGCTGGTAACCTTGATGATTATCGCAAATTGGTGGACGCTTACCAGTTATCGGCAGAGCGGTGGGCATTTCGTCAGGTCAGGAATATTTCCGATGCCGAAGAGATCGCCCAGGAGGCATTCGTTGAAGCGTATTTCAGGCTTGATACGCTGCGGCATGCGGGAAAATTCGGTGGATGGCTACATCGAATCGTGGCCAATACAGCAGTTTCTTGGCCCAGACGACGCAAATGCACCGTGTCTTTTGACGAGACTGCCAGCATCTCCGGGGATGGCGAATTGTTTAAGCGCTACAACCGCTCCGAAGCCCCAACGCCTCACGATCTGTTGGAACGAAAAGAAGAGGAAGATCTGCTGCGAAGGGCAATTGATACCCTTTCTCCAACACATCGCGATATCATCAGGATGTTCTATTACGATGATCGCTCCTACAAAGATATTGCAGTCCGCCTAACCACATCGGAGGCTGCTATCAAAAGCATGTTGCACCGCGCTAGAAGACGATTAAAAGAGGAGGTATTTCGCATGAGCACAGGACAAGTCGACAGCAGGATCGAAATCAGCCGCAAATTTGGCGAGCAAGTTACGCAGGACATCATTTCGGTTCGTGAAGAGTTAGCCTCAATTCGCCAAGTATTGGATCGCTTAGATCGGGATGACCCGTCATCGGCTAGTGACTCTGTTCAACGGGCTTTTAATGAGTTTCGACGATTGCCAGAAGATGATGAACGGATGATTCGATGGGGATTTCTTGGTGCTTTCGGTAAAGGTGGGGTTGATGGAGCTGAACATTCGGCATGTAGCATTCACACGATGAAACAGGAAGAATATTTCAACAGCCCCGACGCTAGTGACGAAAATATAGCTGTTTTCGCAGATGCCTTCACCAATCCGCACACCATCCGGATTTGCAAATACCTCTTTTTTCGCCAAGGCAACGAGACAGCTACCCGAGAAAAAATAAAGAGAGGATGTGACCTGACTAATCAGGAATTGGATGCAGGGCTTGAAGCGTTCCTAGAGTGGCGTTTTGTGGAATGGAAGGGCGAAGAATTGTTAATACTTGGCCATGGCATGAATTGGGTTATTTCACTGATAGGAATGACAAAGGAAGCAATAAACCAGCGCGACACCAGCAATGAGCAAAAGTAACTCACGCGCATATCCAATCTGGTGTTCTGGTGTGCGATAGCTCTGTGCAACCCAAGAGATATTGCTTATCTAGAACCTTGTCCCAAAAACAAAGTTTTCGCACACGGGGTTGAAATTTCCTTGACACCGAATCATCACTTATGATATGCTTAGAACCTGTTTGAAAAGTAGGCGACAAAGCCATTGTTTGGCCCTTTGAGGGTCAAAATCATCGGATTTTCAAGGCATTTTCCCCAAAATGCCCTCTCTCGAAGGCGAATTCGGACTTTTCAAACAGGTTCTTAACTTACTCTCTAGCGAAGATAGAATGTGGAAGCCCCCGATGCAAACTTCAAATCGACAGCAACTTCAAACTGTATCTCACCATTGGCATTGGTGGCGGCGTGCCGTTCGAGATGGGAGTGTGCCTTTGCTGAGATAGATTTTTGGATTCATATTTGATAAATCAAAGCCGTAGGCATACGAAACCTGTTGTCTGCGGCTTTTTTTGTGCCGAATTATCTAGCAAGCAGTCGTTACAACAAGGAGAAAGGTGAATGGATATCCTCAATGAACTCAAATTCGACAAAACCGATTTAATTCCTGCCATCATACAAGACGACGAAAACAATGAGGTTCTCATGATGGCGTTTATGAATCGCCAGGCATTGCAGAAAACCATAGAATCCGGGCGTGTATGTTTCTGGAGTCGGTCCCGCCAAGAATACTGGATTAAGGGGGAGACTTCGGGGCACACCCAAACCGTCAAGTCCATAGGCTTTGACTGTGATGGCGACGCGCTCCTGATTAAGGTCGAACAGAAAGGCGGAGCGTGTCACACCGGTTATCGCTCCTGTTTCTTTCGGGAAGTTTCCTCCGATGGCAATTCCAGCTACATCGTAGGCGAGAAGGTTTTTGATCCTGATAAAGTATACTCGTGAAACGTGAAACGCAAAGTATGACGGATTCGCGTTTCACGTGAGAGGAGACTCCCGATGTATTACCCGAATTTGGAAGATTTTCGCAAAAAAGCGCAGCACGGGAACTTGATTCCTGTCTATAAGTCGATTTTGGCGGATATGGAAACCCCTGTGTCAGCGTTAAACAAGATTGATGCCGGTGAATACAGTTTCTTGCTAGAAAGCGTTGAAGGGGGTGAACACGTTGGAAGGTATTCGTTTCTCGGTAGTGAACCATCAATTCTGTTTCAGAGTAAAGAAAATCAGGTGCGCATACAGGATTTGAAGGCAGGCACGACAACGGAGTTCGAAAGCAGCTATCCACTCGGCGAGCTTGAGAAATTGATGAAGCGCTATCAACCCGTGGAGGTCGAGGGATTACCGCGTTTCCACGGCGGCGCTGTCGGCTACCTTAGTTATGACGCTGTGCGTTTTTTTGAAGAGTTGCCCGACAACACAGAAGATGATCGGCAGTTGCCAGACTGCTTCTTTATGGTTACAGATACTCTGTTGATATTCGATCGGGTTAGTCATCGGATTACGGTGGTAGCGAACGCACATGTTGATGATGACGTAGAGGTCGCATACCAGCGTGCGATTGATCGTGTCGACATGCTGATTGCCAAGTTGAAGAATCCTTTGTTGATTCCGCCTTCAAAGGCGCGCCGTGCAGATATAGCCGAGGTTGAGCCTGAATCGAATTTCACACAAGCTGAATATAAATCCATTGTCTTACGAGCAAAGGAATATATCGCCGCGGGTGACATCATCCAAGTTGTTCCCTCGCAGCGGCTGTGTATGCCGTTATCAGTAGACACCTTTGACGTGTACCGTGCGTTGCGTACCGTCAACCCGTCACCATACATGTATTACCTAAAGTTGGGCGACATTCAGATAGCAGGTACTTCTCCTGAAATGATGGTGCGAGTTGAGGATGGAATGGCGGAGACACGTCCTATCGCCGGGACGCGCCCGCGTGGAGATACACCTGCTGAAGATATGGCGTTAGCTGAGGAGTTGATTGCAGATGGGAAGGAGCGCGCCGAACATGTCATGCTCGTTGACCTTGGTCGCAACGATCTGGGGAGAGTCTGCAAATACCATACGGTTCGCGTCAGTGAGATGATGGAGATTGAGCGCTATTCACATGTCATGCACATTGTGTCACATGTTGTTGGTGAACTCCGTGAAAATGTGACTGCGTTTGATGTTATCCGTGCCTGTTTACCCGCCGGGACGCTTTCAGGCGCACCCAAGGTTCGAGCTATGGAGATTATTGATGAGCTTGAACCAACGCGCCGCGGCCCTTATGGCGGGGCTGTGGGATATTTCAGCTTTTCCGGAAATGCTGACACGGCTATTACCATTCGTACCCTCGTTGTCAAAGATGGTATCGCTTACGTCCAAGCTGGCGGTGGGGTCGTTGCAGATTCCGTTCCCCAAATCGAATACGAAGAAACACTCAACAAAGCGCAAGCCGCGCTAAAGGCAATTAAACTGGCCGAAGCAGGATTGGAGTAGACGAGTGACAGGAGAAAAACTGTGGGCGTGATGCTCGACCAAGTCGTCCCTTGGGGTAGGTCACTCGAAGAATACAAACAGATGTTCATGCTCTCCGACGAGGAACTGGCTTCGCGAATCCTAGGGGTTGGTGACGGGCCAGCCAGTTTCAACAGCGAAATGAACACGCTTGGGCATACCGTCGTATCAATCGATCCAATCTATGCGTTTTCAAAACAACAGATTGAACAGAGAATCCAAAAGACCTACGATACTGTCATCTCTCAAGTGGAACAAAAGCCTGATGATTTCGTCTGGCATTTTTTTGTAAACGCAAAGCACTGCGGTTGCCACCGACTTGAAACGATGCGAAAGTTTTTGCCGGATTATAAGATGGGGAAGTTGCAGGGGCGTTATATTCCTTCGTCGTTGCCAAAACTCGATTTTGACGATGAGCAGTTTGATTTGGCAGTGTGTTCGCATTTGCTCTTTTTGTATTCCGATCAGTTATCATTCAGTTTTCATCGAGAGTCCATTCAAGAGCTTTGTCGCGTGTCACGAGAGGTGCGAATTTTCCCGCTGCTGGCGCTTAATTGTAGGAAGTCGCCGTACGTTTCACCTATCCAATCGTATTTTCGGGACATGGACTTCACGGTTGATGTCTGTCCAGTGCCCTTTGAGTTTCAGAAGGGTGGAAACATAATGATGAGAATTTGCAGGAACGCATAGGAGAAAAACAATGATACTCATGATTGACAATTACGATTCGTTTACCTACAATCTCGTCCAATACTTTGGTGAACTGGGGGCAGAGCTTGTGGTTCATCGGAACGACAAAATAACATTAGAGTCAATTGAACACCTGGCACCGGACAAGATTGTCATATCACCTGGCCCCTGTACGCCGCGCGAAGCGGGGATTTCCTGCGATTTAATCCGCTACTTCGCGGGCAAAGTACCGATTTTGGGCGTCTGTCTGGGACATCAGTGTATTGGAGATGTCTTCGGCGGCGATGTAGTACGTGCCGACCGATTGATGCACGGGAAAACGTCTATGATTGAACATAATGGGCGGGAAATCTTCTCGGGAGTGCAGAATCCGTTTGAGGCAACGCGGTATCATTCGCTGATTGTAACTGAGGACAGTATGCCAGACTGCCTCCAAATTACCGCGTGGACTGGCGAGGGCGAAGTCATGGGACTACGACATAAAGACTACCCAATCTGGGGCGTGCAGTTTCACCCTGAGTCAATCTTGACACTTGAAGGGAAAAATATGCTGGGGAATTTCTTGAAGGGCTAAGAGATGTCGGGAACGGATCTTCGTACAAAACTTGAGCAAGCCAAAAAAATTGAAGACCCACTGCGCCGGCGACTCTATGTCTGTGCGCTTGTTACCGCTGCATTGCCACATGCAGACGGGCTACCCTATGTTGTTGTCGGCGGCAATGCACTAGAGTTCTACACGCTTGGCGATTACACCACCGCGGATGTCGATCTCGTTAGTGGAAGACGATCCGAAATTGGCAACATTTTGGAAAATTGGGGGTTTAATCGGATGGGAAGGCACTGGTATCACGCCGACTTGGATGTTGCCATTGAAATCCCTGATGATGTCCTTGCCGGATCGAAAGAGAAAATTACGCAGGTCGAGATTGAGGGCTTGAACGTCTATATTATCGGTGTAGAGGATTTAATCATTGACCGGGTCAACGCGTATTTTCACTGGCGGTCAATTGATGATGGCGATTGGGCGAAAGAGCTAATGGTTTTGTATAAACACGAGATCGATTGGGATTACCTTGTAACATCTGCTCGGACGGAAGAGATACTTGATGCACTGAATACGCTGAAATCGGCGATTGAGGATGGGGAAAAATGAGAACTGTGAACTTCGATCAACACGTCCAAAAAATAAGAGAGAAATCGCGAGAATATCAACTCAAGCAACGCGCGAAACAACAACACAGGTCACCTCGTCGGCGTCCGCGAGATGCGGATTCACGCCGAGATTTGATCGAATTGTCGCTTAAACGCCGCGAACAATGGTTGAAGGATGGAAGGTTGGAGAAACTTGGACCACGGCATTACCGTGTGCGTCTCAAATAAAAGAAAGCGTTCTTATTGACTGTCGTAATCTAATCCGAGTTAACTCCCAAGAACCTTCGCCAGCGTATCCCCAATTGTCGCCGGGCTTTGAGAAACGGCAATGCCGGCGGCTCTCAACACCTCCATTTTTTCTGCCGCTGTACCTTGTCCACCCGAAATAATAGCGCCGGCATGTCCCATTCGTTTACCCTTGGGAGCGGTCTGTCCCGCGATAAAACTGACCACGGGTTTGCTCATGTTTTCCTTTACAAACTGAGCCGCTGTTTCCTCTGCTGTCCCGCCGATTTCGCCAATCATAATCGCTGCTTCCGTGTTTTCATCGGCTTCAAACAACGCAAGGATGTCGACGAAAGTAGTACCGATTACCGGATCGCCGCCGATACCGACGCAAGTGGATTGGCCAAGGCCTAGCTTCGTTACCTGATCCACGGCTTCATACGTTAGCGTTCCACTGCGGGAAACGATGCCGATTTTGCCGGGACGATGGATGTATCCGGGCATAATCCCAATTTTGCACTCTCCGGGTGTGATGACTCCGGGACAGTTTGGCCCAATCAGGCGAGTGGGTCGTCCGTTCAGAAAACGCTTAGTTTTTATCATATCAAGGACGGGAGTACCTTCCGTGATGCAAACAATTAGATTAATGTCGGCATCCGCTGCTTCCATGACTGAATCAGCGGCATCAAACCGGGCTGGTACGAAGATGACGGATGTATCCGCTCCGGTTGCCTCTACAGCTTCGTCAACCGTTTCGTAAACGGGGATACCATCAACATCCGAGCCACCTCTGCCCGGGGTAACACCCGCGACAATCTGGGTGCCGTATTCAACGCACTGTTGGGCATGAAACCTGCCAGAACGCCCTGTAATCCCTTGAACAATAACTTTTGTGTCTTTATTCACAAGAATGCTCATTAACTCAAGTTCCTCAAAAAATATTTCGTATTGCGTCGCAGGTGCGATTTCTTGACGCATAAACCCATCAACATTGTTATACCATTTCCCTAAATTCGCAGTGCATTATTAGCCGCAATCAAGTCTCCCCAATGCGGGGCAAGGGGATCTCTATCGCACGCGCTATTCGCTTGCTTGATCCCCGCTACCGGGTTGGTGTGTAGGATATTAGTTCCTAATACGCCCGCGCAAAGACCGCGATCTCCTTCGCTGATTCGCCGCATACAATGCACTTTCCACCGCCGCCGGGTTGATCCAATGGCATACAACGAGTTGTCGCTTGTGTGTCGGTTTTCACTTGGTCCTCGCATGACGGCTTTCCACACCACCAGGCGCGGGCAAAGCCGGTGGTGACCGTCGCTTTAAGCTGATCGTAGTCCGTAGCTTCAGAAGTGTTTTCATCGCGAAAATTGGTGGCGCGCTGCAGCAAGCCACTCTGAATGGCGTTCAGTGTGTCGTTGACTGCTTCCGATATGCCTGCCAATGGTATGGACGACTTGCCTTCCCTACCGGGCTGATCCCTACGAGCAAGTACAACCTCCCTCTTTTCTACGTCGCGTGGACCGATTTCGATTCGTAACGGCACCCCTTTTAGCTCCCACTCATTGAATTTCCAGCCAGGCGAATATCCATCGCGGTCGTCTACCTTCACGCGGGCATCCTCGCCAATCGCAGCGGTCATCGTCGCCACCGCTTCCATGACAGAACGTTTCTCATCATCTCTGTTTTTCTTCCAGATCGGTATTATTGCCACCTGAATTGGCGCTAACTGCGGGGGCAATACAAGCCCCTGGTCGTCGCCGTGCGTCATGATTATCGCACCTACCATGCGGGTACTCACGCCCCAGCTTGTAGTCCAGCAGTGCTGTAGTTCACTGTTTTCGTCCTGATATTGAATCTCAAAGGCTTTAGAAAAGTTTTGTCCGAGGTTGTGCGAGGTGCCGGACTGTAGTGCCCGTCCATCGCCCATCATAGCCTCAATACTGTAAGAGGCGTCAGCTCCCGGAAATTTCTCGCTGTCGCTCTTGCGGCCGGGAATGACAGGAATAGCGGCATCATTAACGGCGAAATCGGTATACACGCCTAGCATTCGCAATGTTTCCTCTTGGGCTTCCTCGGCGGTGGCGTGTGCGGTATGCCCCTCCTGCCAGAGAAACTCCATCGTGCGTAGAAAAAGGCGAGTGCGCAATTCCCATCTTACAACGTTTGCCCACTGGTTAATCAGCACCGGTAGGTCTCGATATGACTGAATCCATTGGCTATACATGTGTCCGATGACCGTCTCGGAGGTAGGACGCACCACCAGTGGGTCCTCCAATTTCTTACCGCCGCCGTGTGTGACAACTGCCAACTCAGGCGCGAATCCTTCGACATGTTTAGCCTCTTTCTCAATAAAACTCATCGGAACAAATAGCGGGAAATAGGCGTTCTCATGGCCCGTTTCCTTGAAACGGCGATCAAGCCCCGCCTTCACATTTTCCCAAAGCTCGTATCCGTAGGGCCGAATAACCATACAGCCGCGCACAGGCGCGTAATCCGCTAATTCCGCTCCTCGAATCACTTCCGTGTACCATTCGGAATAATCCTGACTGCGGGGGGTAATTTTTTGAAACATGTCCGCAAATTCTCCTTGTTTTTGCCTTTTCAGTTTTCAAAATCCAAAATGCGTAAGTCTTATTTATCTGTCAATGCAGCGATTCCGGGCAATGTTTTTCCTTCAAGAAATTCTAATGACGCGCCGCCTCCGGTGGAAATATGTGTTATCCGATCGGCAACGCCAGCTTTATGCACTGCGGCTACGCAGTCCCCACCACCAATGACGCTAACCGCGTCAGATTCAGCGACCCGTTTGGCAATTTCAATTGTGCCATTCGCAAATTCTTCAAATTCGTAGACACCCAATGGCCCATTCCAGAAGACAGTTTTTGCTTTATCGACAATCGTGCCGAAAGTTTCAACCGACTTGGGACCGATGTCCAAGCCTCTCCAACCATCAGGTATTTCCGTGCGTTCTACAATCCTTGATTCTGTACAGGGATTCAATTCTCTGCCGATGACATGGTCGTCTGGCAGGCAGATATCCAGGTTTCGATCTGCGGCTCTCTTTAGCAGTTCGCTCGCCAGTTCTAATCTATCTGGCTCTACAATTGAGTCGCCGATTTGTAGCTCCATGGCTTTAAGAAAAGTATATGCCATACCGCCACCAATGAGCAGTCCATCAACGCTCTCAATCAGATTCTCAATCACCTCAATCTTATCCGAAATTTTTGCACCGCCAAGTATTGTTACAAACGGACGCTCCGGTCTTTCAACCACTTTGTTAAGGTATTTAATCTCTCTTTCCATCAGTGGCCCGGCAGCACACTGATCAAAGTAGTGCGTGACCCCTTCAGTTGATGCGTGGGCGCGATGTGCGGTTCCAAATGCGTCATTCAGATAAATATCTGCATGCGCCGCCAGTCTACGCGCAAACTCCGCGTCATTTTGAGTTTCCTCTTTGTAGAAGCGGACATTCTCAAGCAGCAACACGTCGCCTTCTTGAAGTTCATCAATTGTCTTATCAACCTCTGCTCCGATGCAATCTCTGACGTGCCGCACCCGCTGTCCCATTAGTTTGCTCAACTCTAAAGCGAGAGGTTCAGTGGAAAACCCCGATTCGTAGCCCTTGGGACGCCCCAGGTGGGTCGTTAGTACTATCCTGGCGCCATCGCTAATGAGTTGCAGAATTGTAGGTAGGGCTGCTCGAATGCGAGTATTGTCCGTGGCACGACCATCTTTCATTGGTACGTTGAAGTCTACACGCACCATCACACGCCTACCTCGTACATTCACATCATGCAGTCCAAGTTTTTCCCCCATGACCAAGTCCTTATACCATTTCGCTTGAATAATAGTGCATATGATGTCTTAATTACATCGTTCACTTTCTCCGTAGGCGGGGCATCTTGCCCCGCATCGGAAGGACTTGATTGTCGCTATTAATGCACTGTAAATATAGAGAAATGGTATTACCACATCGCTTTGCTGATCAATATGTGTTTAATCCGTTCGAGTTTGTTCCCGCTTTTCTCTCACTTCGGCTTGGCGTGACCAGCCAGAGAAACTGAGTTTTTCCGAAATAAACTCGGTTTCTGATTGCAAAGTGTAGACTACATCGGTTCCACGACAATTCCCATGAATAGCATTGTCTGCGTTCTATCGTCGTGAATGGCGAAAAAGAAGGGGCGGTCTACTCGGAAGGCCGGAGGCAGAGACTTGACTCCAACAACAGCAGTCACCGCTGCTGCTTCGGTTCCTTCCTCGTTTACTTCTATGATAGTTTTGTGCCGCACCTCGCTGATAAACAGTTGCGTGCCCATGCCGCTAAAATCTGCGTCCATACCAAAGGCAATCCCCATCCCCAGTGCCGTAAGTGCGTCGTTGAGTTTAACTTCGTACTCCAATTCGAAACGTGGAAGTATCATCTCGCTGTCGTCCGTCGTCTCCTGAAATTGGGACATCCAATTTGACCAGTTTTCTGCGTTCAATTGCTCTATGAAATCATTTAGGTTAGAATCGCGATTGGGCAGAAAGACATACATACTCACCTTGCCATCGCCATACGGTAGCCTAGCGGCTTCAAAGTTCTCACCTCGAAAATATGGATATGCTCCCCTTCGATACATCATCGGAACCCGCTTCTCACTTCCATTCGATAGATAGAAAATTCCATCGCGGGTGGCAGATTTATCAAACTCTTTTTGCCAACTCCCCTTGAAGTAGATGGCGTTAATCAGAAAAATCAGTGTTCCCGGGTTAATTCGTTGGACAATCTGTTTGATTTTGCCGTTCGTGTTTGTTTCTACCCAGCCGTTTATGACTTGCAAAGCCAGTGGGTCATTAAAGTTAAGCGACCCAATTTCCGCTTCAAAAAATTCACGGTTCCGATTGAGAAAACTCGGATGGAATTCAACTCCTTGACGCGACCAGATTGAGTTTGCAATCGCGATTTCGACTTTTGGGGGGCTGTTTTCCAGACTGTTTCGTAGCGCCGCGTTGGAGCGATTTACGGTGTTAAGTCCCAAATTCTCTATTTCTAACACTTCTGCCATAGCGCGTTGTGTTTCCCCGGCGGCTCCGTTGTAGGTCATCGCCAGCGCAATTGATATGCTTAGTGGAGAAATCATGATATTTGCATCGGGTTGTCGTTCCTGCAAATCCATAAGCAACTTGAACCCAAATACAGTGTTGGCTGAAGCAACGCTTGAAAAAGACGCATCACCGATGAGGTCCAATACATCGCCGATAGCATTTGTTGGCGAATCTCCGTGAGAACATCCAAATAAACACAGCAGGGCAGTGCTCAAATATCCAATGCGGATTAACCGACTCGGAAGTCTTTTCATCTCACCCTCCTTGCGCTGCTACGACAGCTTTGTGTGCCGCTTCTGCGAGCCCGTCAGCCGCGATCAAATTCAGACCGGAATCCGTGAGAAGCTGTTTTCCAATTTCGACGTTTGTACCTTCAAGGCGCACGATGAGCGGTACTTCAAGTGCTTCCTGCTTGACAGCCTCAATGATGCCGTTGGCGATTACGTCACATTTCATTATGCCGCCAAAGATATTCACCAACACCGCTTTCACCTTTTTGTCGGCAAGGATAAGGCGGAAGGCGTGTGCGACGGTATCGGTCGTCGCGCTACCCCCAACATCAAGGAAATTCGCAGGATCGCCGCCGTGCAGCTTAATCAGATCCATCGTCGCCATGGCGAGCCCCGCGCCGTTGACCATACACCCGATATTGCCGTCGAGGCTAATGTAACTCAATCCCGATTCACTCGCCTCCAACTCGCGAGCATCCTCCTCGTTCGGATCGCGCATGGATTCAATGTGGGATTGCCGCCAGAGCGCGTTATCATCGAAATTGAGTTTGGCATCAAGTGCCACAATGTCCTGTCCATCATCGGTTTTCGTGATAGCGAGCGGGTTGATTTCCACAAGTGAACAGTCGAAATGGATGAAGGTGGTGTAGAGCGCAGTCATCAATGAAGCCGCTTTCGGTACGAGATCTGTGGGGATGGCAAGATTGTAAGCCAGTCGCCGCGACTGAAAGGGGCGCAACCCAACTGTCGGATCTATCATTTCCTTGAAAATCTTTTCGGGCCGCGTTGAAGCCACCTCTTCAATGTTAACCCCGCCTTCCGCGCACCCCATCAACACAATGCGTGAAGCGGCACGATCAAGCACCATGCCGAGATAAAATTCGTCGACAATCTCGCTCGCTTCGGCTACCAAGACCTTGCTTACAAGTTTTCCCTGCGGACCAGTTTGATGCGTTACGAGGTGCATCCCCAAAATAGCATCGGCGTGTTCCCTGACCTCCTCAGGACTTTTCCCGACTTTCACGCCTCCACCTTTCCCGCGTCCACCAGCATGGATTTGGGCTTTCACAATATAGGTCGAGCAATCAAGTTCCCGAGCGATTGCCTCCGCCTCGACGGAGGTTGACGCCACGTCTCCGTTTGGGACATTGACGCCGTGGGTTTTTAAGATTTCTCTTGCTTGGTACTCATGTATGTTCATTTATTGCCTCTACTTATAGCAAAAGTATTTCAATCTCCAATTACGAGGGATCGATACGATTCAGTCTAGCATGGAGTAGCTTTACAGAATCTGTAATCTCACCCGAAAGATCCTGAGAATGTTAGCCTATGGGTAGACCAACAGTTTTCTCTTGCCAATAGAGAAAGAGGAACTCGGATCCGGTAGTGCTCTGTTTTGATGAACCTGTCGCGATTCGGAGATCGCTCCTACAGTATATCTTCGAACCGACATTCTTGGTTACCCAAAGCACTTTTTGACAAATCTATTCGTATGCAAATTTCTCAAATCCCTAAATCTGAGGTGCGCCTGCATCGCACGTTTAGAGTGCTAAAGCGTGGAGATTTCCTTTGCCCATTCTTTGTTGGCTTGATACCAATCTACCAGTGCCGAGAAGCCACCCCGAAATGTGGAATGCGGACGCCATTCCAACAGTTGCTCTGCCCGTCCGATGTGTGCCCACGTCGCGCGTACATCCGCGGGATGGAACGGTTTATAGTCAATCTTGGCTCTTTTTCCAGTCAACTCTTCCACCAGATGAATCATGTCCATTAACACTACCGGGGTATCCGATCCGAGATTGATGACCTCATAACCCAACGGCTTGAGTCCGGCAATCGTCCCGCGAGCTACATCGTCAACATACGTGAAATCACGGGATTGACCCCCGTCTCCATATACCACCACCGGACGCCCTTCACTTATCCATTGGACAAATCGGAATGGGCTCATATCCGGTCTTCCGGCGGGGCCGTAGACGGTGAAAAAGCGAAACACTGTCACATCTATGCCGTGCAGGTGGTGATAGGCGTAGCAGAGTGTTTCCGCACCCTTCTTTGACGCTGCGTAGGGAGAAATGGGCGAATTTGTGTTAGCGTCCTCACGGAATGGCTGAGGATTATTTGCCCCGTACAGGCTTGATGTCGATGCCAGTACAAATTTCTCGACTCTTGCCTCCCGGCACAGTTCAAGTAAATTCAGTGTACCGGTGACGTTTGTTTCATAATATACCCACGGGTTCTCGACTGAGTAGCGGACGCCGGCACGAGCCGCGAGATTGATAACTGCATCAAGAGTGTTTGCGTTGAACACCTCGCGTAGCGCCGATTGATTGCAAATGTCCAACTCATGGAACTGAAAACCGGATTCCTTTTCAAGCTGTTGAAGTCTCCATTTTTTTAATCGTACGTCGTAGGCATCGTTAAGATTATCAATGCCGACCACCGTGTGGCCATCCTTGAGCAGGAACTCGGTGACTTTGCTTCCGATGAATCCGACACAGCCAGTAACAAAACATATCATGAACTATTCACCAGATCAGCTTTACTGGTTAATTTTCTAAGAATTTAATGCTTGCTGGGTTGGCACAAGAGACCTATTCAACAACGCCTGTAGGTGCGATCAACCGAGTGGACAACGAGGGGCGATAGAGATCCCTCTAACCGCACCTACATCCATCACTTACCATATACTCTTAGAAAATAAACCATTTACACCCTATTGAATATTAAAAGTACCATGAATTCGACTGAGCATTGCCCACACGTTGACCGACCTATTGACCGTTCCCGTAGGAAATAAGGCGTTACTCATTCAGGCAATGTCTCTTTAACCGAAAGTTTTATTTCACTGATTGCCGTTTTAATCGTCTTGTAGGTCTTTTCGCCAAAGTCTGACTTGGCATGAAAGACGATTAAACCGTCTGGATCGATGAGATACAAATTTGGTTTCTTTTTATCAGTGTGATAAGCTTTATGGACATCGCCTTTCCAGTCGAGTAGCAACGTCACCGGCGGCTTATTTTTCTTAAGTTGTCTCTTGATAAACCCCTTGGGCACAAATCCGGGGACGCTCCGCATGTCTGCGATGATATAAGCTATTATCCCTTCACGATCGCCATAATCTTTCTGAAATGCCGCCGCCCACTTGTCGTCTTCTTTCCGAATTTTTCTGTTGCCCAGGATTAGAAATACAACCTTTCCGCGCAGCTTCTTTAAGGAGTGGGTTTGGTCGTCAGCATCTTTCAGCGTAAAGTCAGGCGCTTTGTTACCGACGGCCGGAAGATCGCTCTCGTTTGAGGCGTGAGCGTTACATGCCAAAAGAAGAATTGCTAGTAATACCATTTCGCTTGAATAATAGTGCATATAATGTCTTAATTATATCGTTCACTTTCTCCGTAGACGGGGATCAAACGAGCGGATAGCGATCAAGCGAGTGAATAGCGAGTGCGATAGAGATCCC
Organism: Candidatus Poribacteria bacterium; assembly: GCA_965197465.1. GTDB lineage: Bacteria > Poribacteria > WGA-4E > WGA-4E > JAJDTR01 > JAJDTR01. The sequence goes on from OZ240209.1 coordinate 1,516,413, forward strand.
CTTGCCCCGCCGACTTTGCGCGGAGACAAGGCTTCTTACTCTGCTACACGCAAGTTTCTTTGCTTGATCCACGTCATCAATGCACTTGCATTTTAGAGAAATGGTATAAATATACGCCGAACCGCATCGCGAAACTCCTCCCCATTCCTATCATAGGGCTAATGGCACCCACGCAGTTGAACGCTGAAATCCGCCCTAGCTCAGCGATTTTGCTGTAGGAAATGACAATCGTTATTCCCTACAATTGCACCTCAAAGTGGAATTAATGATAGAATCACTGTTTTTCGCTCTCTGCGTAAATTCTGGCTAGTTTGAGGCAAACATGCTAGGCCACATGCGTTCAAGCAGAAGATGATTCGCAGGGGTAATCAGACGAATGGGACCAAATTTCGTTTTCGTCAGGATTTCACCGTTGGGCAACTTAGCGTCATAGGAATAGGCGTCCTCATTCAATGCAAACACTGCCGCTCTTAACGCTTCTAATCCGCGTTCATAGGGCATTAAATCGACTTCCGCATCGTGTTGTTTTAGGATAATCTGACGACATGCTTTCTTCCCAGCCCCTATGCCAACGGTAACAATCTGGTCCGCAAGTCCGTGTAATTGTACCCCCTGAACCGCTCCCAAGGCAATAGTACTATCTACCGCAATGACGGCTTGAATGTTTCCGGCGTAATCTTTCAGCATTCGACCAGTGATGTCAAAAGCGGTGTTTGCCTCAAGGGCCGAAGTCCGAGAAATAACTTGAATTTTGTCCTCGTACTGGTCTAAAACACGATGAATGCCAATTGCGATTTTACGCATGGATTCGATTTTAACGGGAGCTTCCAAAACCAAGACATTGCCCCTATGTCCGATTTGATCGAGTGCATACTGTGCGGCTTTTCCTCCGAGGCGTGTTCCGTTGACCGTTACGTGTCCGTGCACCGGCATACTGACAAGCAATTGGTCCAAGGAGATAACGGGCACGTTCCAACGGCGCGCCTCTCTCAGAATTGGGTACGCGGCTTTCGGGTCGACAGATTTGATAATCAGCGCCTGAATTTTCGATTCCAACATCCGCTGAACCCCCTGTCTTTCGGTTAAAACAGCATCATGGGTTGGGCCCTTGTCCAATACCCCGTTCCATGTGATTTTGACGCCGTACTCTTTTTCGTGTTCGAGCATCGCCTGTTTCATGAGCGTGTAAACGGGAGCCGTGGTCTCCGGTACGCTCACTCCGATGCTGATGACAGGCGCCCGATCACTACATGCAATTAGCAGGGCTATTAAGAACAGTAGCTTCTTCCCAAGCGAATCTTCAAACGCTTTCGGTAGAATCCCGTTTACGGATAGAAAATCGCTATATCTATTCCGCGTTCTATTCTTGATTTGCCACATCTCCTTGAGGCATCCAGTTTACTAGCACTACCAATCTGAAAAGCAGGTATAAAAAAACCCTGCGGATGGACGGTTCGCAGGGCTGGTTCATTTCCGTACGGACGGACATAACAAAACACTTGTGAACAACTGTACAGAAATTTAATGAAAGAACACTCGGCACAGAAGCTTAGGAATCAATATCGGTTGCCACGAGTTTGTTAATCTGTTTGAAAAATTGACCTATCGTCATTTTGGCAGCGCTTCCGATGATGCGTTGTCCGACTCGGGCAAGTTTTCCGCCCACCGTTAATTTACCGGTAAGTTCGACATTCGTTGCATCAGGATTGGCTTCTTCCAGTCTAAAATCGCAGGCGCCTTTCAGAAAGCCAATTGTGCTCTTTCCTTCAACGGTGAGACGATATGCAGAAGGCGGTTGTTTGTTCTCTAGCGTGACCGTGCCTTTATACGTGCCTTTAATCCCGGCAACTCCCACCTTGATTGTTGCTTCATAAGAATCGTTACCCGTAGCGATGAGTTCTTCACAGCCGGGGATACATTGGCTCAAAAGTTCGGCGTCGGTAAGGTGCCTCCAGACCTTCTCGCGGTGTGCAGATACGATATAATCGGATTTGATTTCCATTACGGAGCATCCTTAACGAAATTAGGCGTTGGGCTGAAACATAATTCCCAACGCCTAACTTTTCTCATACACTACGATGCCGCCTGTTCGATTGCTCGACGCGTATAGACTTTTGCAAGATTTTCTCGATACGCTTCGCTGGCGTGAATATCCTCCAAAATGTCAACTCCATCAGCGGCTTTTTCCGCCGCCGCCGCGATGTTATCGGCAGTCAGGGCTCTCCCCCTCAACGCTGACTCGACCTCGGAGGCGCGATAAGGCACATCCGAAACGCCCGTGATGCCAACGGCGATGTTCTCGCAAACATCACCGGATTTCGTTAGGACAGCGGCTACGCCGGTGAGCGCAAATCCAGACGCCACTTGATGCAGTTTGAGATAGGTTCCCGTTGTGTTCTTATCCGGGATAGTGACATGAATCTCGGTGAGAATCTCGTCCGCTTCCAGCGCGGTAGTATAAAGTTCCTCAAAGAAATCTGTCGCCTTGACGGAGCGTTCCCCACCAGAACCGACAATTTTCAAATCAGCATCAAGAGCTAAAATCGTAGCGGGCCAGTCCGCGGCAGGGTCGGCATGTGACAAACTTCCACCGATTGTTCCTTTGTTACGAACTTGGACATCGCCAATCTCGCCCGCGGTCTGAGCCAAAATTGGTAGCTTCCGGCTTACAAGATTCGAGCTTTCCAGTTCGTAGTGGGTGGTCAAAGCGCCAATCACCAATCCACCATCGGATTCAGAGATTCCTTTTAACCCTTCCACGCGTTGGATGTCAATAAGCACCGCTGGCTCAGCGAGCCGCAGTTTCATCGTCGGAATCAGGCTGTGTCCACCTGCGAGAATTTTCGCGTCATCTCCGTGTTCACTTAAAAGCGCCAGGGCCTCATCAACTGAAGTTGGTGCGAAGTATTCAAAACTGCTCGCGATCATTTTCTATTCCTCCTTTCGGCTAGAGCCAGCTCTACTGTGCGTCCTGAATTGTCTGCCACACGCGGTTCGGCGTCATCGGCATATCAATGTCGGTAATCCCAAATGGTGACAGTGCATCAACAACCGCATTAACAAGACACGGTGAGGACGCGATGGTTCCAGCTTCACCCACGCCCTTGACGCCCAACGGATTAACGGGAGACGGCGTTGTGGTATGCTCGGTTTCAAAGCGCGGCACCTGCGTCGCCTTTGGAATGGCGTAGTCCATAAATGAACCGGTTAAGAGTTGCCCGTTCTCATCATAAACAGCACCTTCGTACATTGCCTGACCCAGTCCCTGTGCGATACCGCCATGCACCTGTCCATCAACTAACATGGGGTTGATAATATTTCCGCAGTCATCAACGGCGACATAACGCTGCAAGTCAATCTCTCCCGTCTCAGGATCAACTTCGACGATAGAGATGTGAGCGCCGAATGGGTATGTGAAGTTTGACGGTTCAAAGAAATGAGTCGCCTCAAGCCCAGGCTCGACTTCCGGGGGCAGGTTCACGGCGGCGTGCGCTGCGGCGGCGACCTCCGCGAATGTGACCGCCGGGTCCGGCGAACCTTGGACAAAGATGTTCCCATCTTCAAATACGAGGTCATCAGCGTTCGCTTCCAGCAGATGCGCCGCAATCTGCGCCATTTTTTCCTTCACCTGCTTCGTAGCGATAATCAGAGCTGCGCCGCCAACCGCTGTGGCACGACTGCCGAATGTGCCGATTCCTTGCGGCTGCCGTCCAGTGTCACCATGAATGACCGCAATGTCGTCAATGCTAATCCCGTATTCATCGGCTACGATTTGAGCAAAACTGGTTTCCTGTCCCTGTCCGTGTGGTGACACTCCGGTCAGAACAGTCACTTTCCCGGTACGTTCAATGCGGACAGTGCCACTTTCCCAGCCACCACCGGCAACACCGACAGACGGGCCCATTCCACAGATTTCAGCGTAAGTCGCAATGCCGATCCCCATGTATCTTCCCTGTCCCCGGAGTTCCGCTTGTTGTGCCCGAAGACTGTCATAATCCACCGCATCCAGCGCCTTGTTGAAACTCATCTGGTAGTTGCCACTGTCATAGGTGACACCTGTGGCCATTTCAAGCGGAAATTCATCAGGCTGTGGGAAGTTCTTGAAGCGAATTTCTTTGGGTTCCATTCCCAATTTCCGTGCCGCCAGATCGACCATGCGCTCAATGATGTGAGTCGCCTCGGGACGCCCAGCCCCACGATAGGCGTCCGTCGCCATCTTGTTCGTGAAGACTCCGATTAACTCCAATCTAATGTTCGGGATTTTATAAGCTCCCGGCATCATGAGATATGTCAACACGGGAATGATTGGCGTGAGCAACTGATGATATGCCCCCATATTTGCCAGCAGTTTCGCGCGAAGCCCTGTAATCGTTCCATCGTTTTGGACTGCCATGTCAACATAGTCGACCTGATCACGTCCATGAATTGTTGTTGTGAAACCCTCACTGCGCTTCTCAATCCATTTCACAGGTTTCCGCAACTGCGTCGCCAAGTAGGCGACCACAGCTTCTTCGGGATACACATTCAACTTGCTGCCAAATCCGCCGCCCACTTCCGGGGCAATAACGCGAACGAGCTGTTCGGGAAGGTCAAGGAGCAGAGACAGAATGGTCTTGAGGTGATGAGGCACTTGCGTCGATGACCAAACGGTAAGTGTTCCCTCTCCGGGGAGATATTCGGCTAAAACGCCGCGCGGTTCAATTGAGTTGGGAATCAGTCGTTGATTCACGAAGCGTTGAGAGACCACATGGTCGGCTTCGGCAAAAGCTGCGTCCACCTCGCCTGCGTCAAGCGGCATTGTAAAGGCGATATTGTCATCGAATTCATCATAGATAACTGTCGAATCCGGTTCGATCGCTTTGTCCAAATCAGCGACAACGGGCAACTCGTCGTACTCAACTTCAATCAAATCCAGCGCATCTCTTGCTATGTAGGGATCCGTTGCCACAACAGCAGCAATTGGTTCCCCGACGAACCGCACACGCCCTACGGCAAGCGCGGGGTGATCGGGAACCTTGAGCCCCTCGATTTCCGCGGCGCACGGGATCGAACCAACTTTCCCTTCAATGTCTGCCCCGGTTATCACCTTGACCACGCCTGATAGATTTTCTGCCGCTTCCGTGTTGATGCTCTTGATATCCGCGTGCGCATAGTCGCTGCGAAAGAAAGTACAATCGAGCGTATTAACTAACTTAATGTCGTCCACATAGTGCGACAGCCCTTGAACTAGCCGCGGATCCTCCCGTCGCTTAATCGGTGCGCCGATTAGCCGCGATGGCCCTGCCATAGTTGCCATAATAGAGTCCCTCCTCCTGTCTACGTCAGATAAAGGATGCGTACAGTACACTGCATCTTAATCTTAGTGAGCCGATGTACCTTCTGCGTAAAATGTAGTATTACCTAAGTGTCCATTATCGTAGGTACGCATCTCAAATCTAGCCTTGCATCTTCTCAGCCGCGTATTGCACAGCATCAACGATATGTTGATAGCCCGTACAACGACAGAAATTTCCTACCAAGCCGTGCCGGATTTCTTCTTCCGTCGGGTTTGGATTTCGTTCTAGGAGTTGATGTGCCGCTACAATCATCCCCGGTGTACAGAAGCCACATTGCAGACCGTGACGTTCCCAGAATCCCTCCTGAATCGGATGGAGTTCGCCATCCTGAGCGAGACCTTCAATGGTTGTTATCTCTGTACCATCTGCCTGAACCGCCAATATCGTGCAGGTTTTGACTGCCTGGCCATCTACAATCGCCGTGCATGCGCCACACAAGCTGGTCTCACACCCTATATGTGTGCCTGTGAGTCCGGCAACCTCTCGAAGGTAGTGAACCAGAAGTAGTCGAGGTTCAACTTCATGTGTGTAATCTTCACCGTTAATCGTCGTGTTGATCTGCTGTTTCGCCACTGTATTAACCTCCCTTTCTCGTAGACTGCGACCACTAGTGCAACCCAATTTACCGACATTATATCAAGATCGCGTTTTCACTGCAATAAGAAAAGAAATGAGATTTAGCAACGGCAATCACGCTTCCTGCCATCGTAAATCTTGAATTAGGTCAATCGAATTGACTTAAATGTTTCAATCTGTGCCGTAATCGCGCGCTCCGTGGGGAGACGCTCGGCACTTGACGCTCCGTAGAATCCGACGATGCCTTCGGTGTTGTCCAAAATAAATTGTGCATCCTCCGGTTCGGCAATCGGTCCACCGTGACAGATAACGAGAATCTCAGGATTAACGTCTTCCGCTGCGTCGTGAATCGCCTGCACCCGTTTCGCTGCTTCTTCGAGCGTTAGCGCTGTTTTCGCGCCAATCGATCCCTTTGTTGTAAGTCCCATGTGTGCCACGAGGATATCCGCCCCGGCGTCTGCCATCTGTTCGGCTTCTGATTCGTTAAAGGCATACGGTGTTGTCAACAGATTCATTTCGTGGGCGATGCGAATCATCTCCACCTCTGGGCCATAGCCCATATCCGTTTCCTCCAGATTCTGGCGCATTATGCCATCAATCAATCCGACAGTTGGGAAATTTTGCACGCCGGAGAATCCGATGCCTTCAATCTGTTTTAGGAAAACATCCATCAAGCGGAACGGATCTGTACCGCAGACACCGGCAAGCACCGGTATGTTTTTGACAACGGGAAGCACCTCGCTTGCCATCTCAACGACAATCTGATTGGCATCTCCGTACGGCATCATGCCGGCAAGCGATCCGCGGCCAGCCATGCGAAATCGTCCCGAATTATAGATGACAATGAGGTCAACTCCTCCGGCCTCTTCGCATTTTGCAGAAATGCCGGTACCAGCGCCAGCGCCGATAATCGGTTTCCCAGCCTCAACGTCAGATCGCAACCGAGTTAATATCTCTTCGCGTTTAAACTGCATTGTTTCACCTCCATGTAGAAAATGGATTAATCCGATACGAATTCCAAATATAAAAATGACTCAATAGCAACCGGGAGCCAATAATTGAACGTCGTATTTAATATGTTTTGTGTTTATTCTGCAATGGCCTTCTTCGGCGGCATGACGACAATCTCGATTCGTCGATTTCTAGCCCGCCCTTCGCGCGTCTCACTTGTGTCAATCGGGCGATGGTAGGCATAACCGACCGCCGCCAGGCGGCTGGGAGCCACATTTGCGTGTTCTTGCAGGTACCTCACGGCTGAGATTGCGCGTTCTGTGGACAAATCCCAATTGTTCTGCACCGAACCTTTAAATGGCAAGTTGTCCGTGTGTCCCTCAACCCGAATCTCGCGGTCCGGATAGCGATTCAAGAACGTCGTAGCAATCTTGTCGAGAACGCGCTTACCAGCCGGTTTAATCACCGATCGCCCCGAGTCGAAAAGAATCTTATCCATTAAGTTAACGGTTAACATTCCTTGAAGTTCGGTAATTTGAATCTCCCTGTTTTTAATCTCCTGCTCCAAGCTGCCAACCAGATCTTGATACTCCGCCTCTCGCTTCCTTCGTTCTTCTTCAAGTTTCCGTTTCTCAGCTTCAATTTTCGCTTTGGCTTTGCTGAGATTGACTGCTTGCTGCTGAATTTCACCGATTGTTTCTTCTAGGATTTCGATTTTGATGATTTTCGCCGCGACCTCCTCTTGACTTTGGTTCAACTCCCGTTCTAGACGTTTCGATTCATCCTGAAACTTTACTCGGCTTACCTGTTCTGTAGCGAGCGCCTCTTCTGTATGTTTGAACTTCACCCGGTAATATGCAATCAAAGCGACGAGAATTACCAGTATCAACCCCGCTGCTCCGCCAATTATATATACCTGCCTTTTGACCATCTAGTCTACCTCTGTTCTATAGGGTGTGGTACGTGGTGCGCAGTTTCGTAAAGCTTATGTTTTCTCACAACTGCGCTTGGGTCATGAAGGTGGCATAGATTTTCGCCGTCTTCACGAGATCGGAGATGCTGACCCGTTCATTGACTCCATGTGCGCCTTCACCTCGCGGACCGTAACCCACTCCCGGTAATTTTCCATCTTCCACGAAGAAATGCAAATCGGTGAACCCGCCGGCCGGCGCCCACTTCACAGGATTGCGCCGAATCGCACGCACTGATCGGGAGAACTCTTGCACCAAGGGTTCCTCCGTATCAACAAGGCACGGCTCAATACGCAAAGCTGATTTCACGTTTACTTTCAATTCTGGTATGTCCTTGCAAGCCGTCTGGATTGCCCCACGCAACTCCGATTCCGCTTGATGTAATCGCTCATTTGGCGGTATCCGCCGATCGATTGAAAAGGTCAATTGTGCGGGAACCGTGTTGACTTTATCGCCGGCGGTGCCAGTGAAAACCCCACCAATGTTGATTGTAGGCTGCCTCTCAATGTCAGGGGGCATCTTGAAACTCCGATGTGGTTTGCCGAATTCCTCCTTCAGTGGTTGAAGCGCAGTGACCAACTCTGCTGTTTTCTCAAAGGCGTTGAGTCCACTGTCGGGATGCGCCGCGTGCGCCGCTTTGCCATGAACCGTCACCTCCAGCCACAACACACCGTGATGACCGTTGCAAACGGTTAATCCAGTACTGCCTTCGCAATTTACGGCATAGTCTGCCTTGACCAACCCCTTTCGAACCACTTCACCGGCGCCGAGGTCACCGCCGATCTCCTCATCGCAGGTAAATGAACATTCGATGTTGAAACTGGGTTGCGTTCCTGTTTCTTGGAGCGCCGAGATGGCAAAAAGCAAAGCCGCAATTGAATCCTTCATATCGTCGGAGCCGCGTCCGTAAAGCCAATCCCCCTTTATTTGGGGGTCAAATGGGTGAGCGCGCCACTTCCCGGAAACGGGAACAACGTCGAAGTGTGCGTTGAAGTGGACGGTTTTTTCCGCACCGAGATCCCATCGAGCAATAAGATTCATGCGAGGATACGCATCGGCGTGTGGTACAACCCTTATTGCTTCTGCCTCGGGAACGGGAACAATCCGGGTCTGCATCCCCAGCTCGCGACATCTTTCGTCGAGAAGATCGACAATCTCCGCGTAATTATCGCCCGGCGGATTTACCGTCGGAATTCGCACCAGTTCCTGAAGTGAAGCACAAAGCGCCTCTCTGTTACACTCAATATAAGCGTGTGTTTTCTCTATCATGACTCGTCTAAGTTGTGTTGTTTGAGACCGATACACAGTTAGCGATTCCGTAGTCTCGTCTCATTGGATTTTTAGATCTTTCTTCCGTACATTACGTTCTACGCATCAATCTCGCATTTCAGTACGTAGGTTGGGTTGAACGGCCACTTCCCCGAAAAAGTCAAGAATTTGAATTGCATTTGGAGCTCTCTTTTAGCTTGATATCTGCGAAATCTGAGTGAAACCCAACACTTCATTGTTTGTGGGTAGTGGGGTTGTTGGGTTTCACTATCTCTACCCACAAGACGGGGCTGTTGTGAGGCGGATTTTCTCTTGGTGCTGACACGGATTCATGTTTGAGAGGGCCTCTATCGCGTGGGGTTTCCTATCGCACTCACTACGGGATCTACTATCGCCTTCGCTATCCGCTCAGTTGATCGTTCAACCCAACCTACACCACATCATGGTTCTACTTCCTAATCAGCATCTTGCGTGTTGCCGTAAATTCACCCGCTCTCAACGTATAGAAATATACACCGCTGGCGACGGATTCACCACGCCCATTGCGACCATCCCAATATGCCGCACGCCCTCGGCTCTGATACATACCCGCCGCTTGATGTCCCACCGCCAAACGCCGAACTAACTGTCCGTTCATATCATAAATCGTCACCGTGACTTCTGCGGGCAATGCCAACTGATATGGTATCCACGTTTCAGGATTGAACGGATTCGGGTAGTTGGCGAGCAGCACGGTTTCTTTGGGAATAGTCAGCGAGGCTAGCAGGTTTTGGAGATTCGCAATCCCCTGTCGAAGAGCAATCGAACCATCGTCTACGAGGCGTGCCTGCGCAATCCAGGCTTCTATCGTCGCCGAGTTTATGCCTTGGGCTGGCGGCGCGGCAGCTCCGCCGATTCCCTGCGCGACGAGGGTGAGGTCGAAAATGTTAACCACTCCATCGCCGTTGATATCCTCCGGCGAATCGGAGGACACCCCTTTCCCCAACTGCCGTGCAACGAGAATCAAATCCAGAATATTGACAACCTCGTCACGATTCACATCCCCGGTTAGCAGTCGTTCCTTCACAGTGATGTGAATTTCAAGCGGTCCTGCAGGGATGTTTGCCCCAGTGAAAGAGCCGAAAAGGAAATTACCTAGCGCCAATTCCGATTCACCCTCGGATTTAGCCTTGAACCTCACCTCAAGGATGGTGCCGGTTCCACCGACTCCGCTATCGGTGAGTCGTGCCGCATTGAGCCCTGTGATTTTCCCGCTTTCGTTATCAGTGCGTCCACTTTGAAAGAAAGTGGTTCCGCCGTTTGTTTTCAGGAAATCGCCTTCGTTCACGTCAACCGCTTCAAGGGCGGCAGGGTCAAAAGCGATATCAAACTGCCAGCCCGCCAAGTCCAAGACGTTCTCGGCACGAATATCAAGGGTAAACGTGTCACCAGCGTGAATTGGCGTCTTGGAAAAAACGTAGCCGACATTAGGTGCCAAGGAATAGTCGGCACCGGGCTCAAATCCTAAAAAGGCGATAGATGAGTCATCAGAACGCGTACCAGCTGCGACTAACAAGACATTTCTCCCCTGCCGAAGCGTGGCGGGGAAAAACGCGGTGGGAACGTTGTAATCGGTAGCCAGCCAAGGCCGATCTAAGCGCTCGTGAATCAAAACCCCGTTGAGCCAGACCTTTAACAGATCCCTACTGCCAGCGTACATGGTTGTGTCGTGTTCCCGCGGCGAATTGAGCGCGACCATGCCGAAGATTATTCCGTCAGGAAGGGTGCGTCCAAGCATATCATCAAGGTTGCTCCGCCCTGAAGTCGGAAGTTTGTGAGATGTCCACATGTTAGCGCCGACCAAACCTCCCTCTATTGCCCCATTAATAGCAACCCCCACTTCAGTGACCGTGCCGCCACTCGATTCCGATAGCAAATCCGTACTACTCTCCAACCTTGCGTTGGGCAAAAATACCCATAACCACGGCCCCTCAATCTTCGGTGCCTGTGCGAAAAACCCCGGATTGTTATGCCAACTGAACCTTATATTTCCGCGTAGCTCCGCCACGGGTGAAAAATCAGAAATTTTGTTGTCTACGAGCCCCAACCTTTCTAGATTGGTTAATCCTGCTAACGGGGAGACGTCTACTATTTTGTTGTATGAAAGGAGTAACTCTCTTAGATTTCTCAATCCTGCTAACGGGGAGACATCTGATATTCTGTTATCGTAAAGTTTTATCTCGGCTAGGTTCGTTAACATGCTAAGAGGTGAAAGGTCTAATATTCTATTGTGGGACAGGTTAACCTCTCTTAATTTGGTTAAGTTTCTAAGAGGTGAGAGGTCAGAAAGCTTGTTGTCGTGAAGGTCAAGGGTTTCCAACTCAAACAACTCGGCAAGGGGAGAAATGTCGTTTACTTCGTGGTGTCTAAATTGAAGATGTCTTAAATTCGTCATGCCAACTATAGCTGAAGCGTCTGATATGCCATCACCATAAAAACGCAGTATCTTCATATTGGTCAAATTTGCCAAGGGTGAAATGTCTGACATTCGACCCTTGTGCTCTAGCCGCTCTAGCTTTGTTAAGTTAGCTAACGGTGATAAATCTGATAACGGCGTATTCCAAGCCACTAAACTGACTAGATTGGTGCACCCGGCAAGCGGAGACAGGTCAGATAAAGGATTTCCTGAAATCCACAGTTCCTCTAGGTTTACTGCAAATTCAAGCCCCGCTAAGTTAAAAATGCCCCTGTCGCTCGCTTTAAGGGTTGTTAATGTTGCCATCGTAGAGGGTCTAATTGCATTGGTTCCGAGCGCTTCTTCAATCACGGTGCGAAGGTTCGGGTCGGGGATGTGAACAAACCCAGCCTGTATCACAGCCGGTGGCAACGTAACGCCATCCGGAGCCTTTAGCACTTTTAGATTAGTTAAACCTGCAAGTGGCGACAAGTCAGATACGCGAGTACCTGAAAGATACAAAAACTCCAAATTAATTAGTCCTGCAAGCGGGGTTAGGTCGGATACGGGGGTATTTTTAAAATTTAAATTCTCCAGATTAATTAATCCCGCAAGCGGCGTCAGGTCGGATACGCTGTTATCGGGAAAACCTAAAACCGTCAGATTGATTAGTCCCGCAAGCGGTGAAAGATTAGAAACGTTGACATCGTCAAAACCTAGATGCCTCAGGCTGATTAGTCCTGCAAGCGGGGTTAGGTTGGATACCGGATTGCGATGTAACTCTAGGAAGGTGAGATTTGTTAAGCCGTTCAGAGGAGAAAGATCGGAAATCTGATTATCCGCGAGGTGTAACCATGCTAGATTTGTTGCAAATTGAATCCCTGTCAAATCGCGCACACCCTTGTCCCTCAGGTCGAGTTCTTTCAATCTTCTCATGTCCTCCGCGGTAATCGGGGCATTGGTACTTTTGCCAAGTTCTTCCGCGATTGCTGCACGCAGGTTGGGATCCGGGATGTCAACAAGCATACCCGGTATTACATCCGGCTGCGTTACAACCGGGGGTTTTCCAACTTGCTGTGGGTAATCCAACGCATACATCACATCTCGGAAACTTGATGTCCAAGTGTCCCGTTGCACACTCCCATTCTCACCGTCTAGGGCTAACAAACCTACGTTCTGTAATCCTGTATTTTCACGAACCTTTTCCAAGAACGTCTCGGTCTCCAACCCGACTACGGCAGCGGCGTATGCCACGTCCACAGGTCCCTGATACGCCTCATGGAAACGTGAAATCGGTTCAACACCGCCAAACGAGCCGCCCGTGGCTTCAAGTGCTTCTTGATAGCGATTCATATCTTCCCTCACGAGGGCGTCTAAGTCTGTTTTCTCGACGTACAATCGCAGCGCCTGCGCCTTATTGTAAGGCGGGTTGGCGTTGCTCTCAATCACGGAACGCACCTGGTCTTCAAAGGTCTTCATGCCTTCCGTGTGACAACCGATACAGGAAAGCCCGTTGCGCACCGTCGGGTCGCTCGCGGCGGGGTTGGAAACGATGTTTATGGGGGCTTCATCTAATCGGAGTCCGTTACCATCAACAAGATAGTACCCCTGCAAACCGTTTGGGAGATTGAAGATAACCTCTCCGCCATCATGCGTGAAGTTGAGCGGGTGGGTGAAGACGTTCTGTGTGCCAACACTTCCGGCAAAGTCGTAGCTTTTCCAATACGCCCCATACCGAGAGGTGTGCCGTTCCACGACTCGGTTGTTATTTGAGACACCCGAATTGTTGAATCCCGCCCGCCAAACACGAACCCCCGGTGCAGTCGTCAGATTACCGACCACGTCAATGTCGAGTTGCAGCTCTAACTCCCTAGCCGTTAATCGCAGAGAAAGTAGCTCGTGATAGAGTGGTGGGGAAGATGCTGTTGCAAGAAACCAGTCGATATGAACTGACGGCACATCAGTCTTCATTTGTGTCTGTAATCGTCCCAGTTGTTCCCGCAGTGCCGTATGTGCTGGGGCATCAAACACGATGTGATAGGGATACGCCTCCTCTATCTTCGTCCAGCCGGCGTTGCGGTCCCACTCATAGTGTCGCAAGTCGATGTAAAAGATTGTACCTTGCGAGTCAATGGGCTGTGGATTGATGGCTGTAACCCCCCATGAGAGGCTATTGACCAGCTTGGAGAGGGCTTTGCGGTACTCACGAAGTATCTCGGCTGTTTCGCCTGCGTTGTAGAGATGTGTCAGTGTAAAATAACGGGCAAACGCTCTATCAAACGGTTCGAGTGACATCAAGTGGGTTTCTATGCTATCAAGCATTTCACCGGAAGAGATAAACCGACTATCAGTTGTGGGGGTTGTTGCCCAATCGGGTGCGCCGGCTAATATCCAGCGTCGAATAGTGTCAATCGACGGGTCGGGGAGGGGAGGTTGTCCGAGCGGCATCTGTGCACCGCCGTTTTCAGTGGTTCCAAGGAGGCGTTTGTACAACTCGGAGGCATCGGGGTTTCCCGGAACCACCGTACCCCTTTCGATGAGCGCGTCATGTTCCATTAGGAGTGTCTCTCGATAGGCGCCGTCGGGTCCGTGGCAGATAAGGCAGCTCCCCTCAAAGATGGCGTAGGCATCTTGGGCTATCTGCGATTGGGCGGATACATTGTGAGTGCTTATGATGAGGGTCAATAGACCAATAAGTGCGAGGTGATGCTGAACCCCAATCAAAGCGGAGATGAAATGACGTTTATACAAATATTGTATCTCCAAATATTTCTTCCAAACATGCTGTGCTACACATCGCTCACGCATTTCAGAAGATATTCTCGACTCACGAGCGCATCCTCCAACGGCTGATCCGTTGCGGTATTTTCAATCAGAAGATCGCCTTTATAACCGAGTCGAGTGAGGTGTTTCGAGATTGACTCGAAATCGACAAATCCGTCCGCTATCTGTGTTGAAAATCCATCCGCTGTTCTTTGCTTAATGTGAACGGAGGCAAGGTCTTCGTTTCTCACGGTACTCCAGAAATCCTCCGGTCGATTGCTGGCGGTGCCATCTGAGCGGAACGTGTTTGCCTGATCGTAGATCAGCGGACAACCGCCGTGTCGTGCCAAATCGAGGGTCCAGGTGGCTGACTGACGCCCATGCTCGACAGCAAAAACCATGGGATACGAAGGCAGCAAAGACTTGTGTCGCTGAACATTGGTTACTGCAACATCTGTGTCGATGTTCCCGTCGGTTTCAACGTCGACGATGCGGAATCGGGCAGCGTGCGGGCAAAGCAGATAGGCGAATTTTTTCGCCTCGATTATCCTTTTATTATCGGCGTCAAGATCGTCGGGTTCGGCGAGCCAGACATGCGATGCCGCATAACTCAGAGTCAAACCTGACATCTTTTTCACGAATTCGTTCACCTTGTCGAAAAGCGACTTATGTTCCACCATGACGAGTTCACCCCAACTCGCCTCGCGCCACAACGCTTCACAGATTGCTTTCCATCCTTCGTCCGTGTAGGCGCCCATCGCCGCCTCAATTTCCCGCATCATGTCCCCGAATGCCGAGTTGCGGAGATAGTTATGATCCCGTACCTCCATTTCACGAAACCCGTTTTCGCCGAATTGGGAGGCGAGATCTTCAAAGGAATCGCCGCTTCCCATACGCTTCGCCCAGATGTTTGTGACGATGCCGAGTTTTTCGTACATGCGGGTCTCCAGAACGGTATTTGGTTCGCCAAGAATCTACAAAATTCTATTATAACATAACCTCGGAACCAATCAAACAGAGAAATCGTGATGTAGTGTAGCCTCCGCATTCCACCTAGGACCGAGCGGACTGTGGTTGCCCCTCAAGGTGTCGATTAACTCCGTCTCTGCCGTCGGCGAGTTGCGCGCCTAGTGTGTGGATAGATTATGAAGATTCACGAAACAATCCGCAACTAAATGTATTGCTAACAGGAAATCGTATGAGGTAAAATATATTATAAGCGATTACCATATCCGTCCGTTGTTGGAGTTCTGCCCGGTTTGAAAATCTTAACCAAGTATACACTCAAAGAGTTTCTCCCACCCTTTTTCTTAGCGCTGCTCTGTTTCACTTCGATCCTCCTCTTTGACGAAGTATTCCGCCTTACCAAACACTTTGTGAAGAAGGGGATTAGCCCTTACTATCTCATCGAACTCTTAATCTAT
Organism: Candidatus Poribacteria bacterium; assembly: GCA_965197465.1. Lineage (GTDB taxonomy): Bacteria > Poribacteria > WGA-4E > WGA-4E > JAJDTR01 > JAJDTR01. The sequence goes on from OZ240209.1 coordinate 1,532,137, forward strand.
CTTCTGCCTGTAGTCGTAGTCTTGACGATTCCCATGGCAACACTCGTAGGCATCCTGCTTGCCCTTGGGCGATTGTCGACTGATAACGAAGTCACGGCAATGAAAGCGCACGGTGTCGGATTTCACCAAATCCTGTTACCACTTGTGCTGACTGCCACCTTTCTGAGTATCTTCGACTTTGTGTTCATGGACTATTCTCTGCCACGTGGGAATGCAGCGTACTTCGCGAGGAAACGCGACATCAGCATGAGGAATCCAGCCTTTGTGCTTGAGGAAGACGTCGTCATGAGGGAGTTAGAGCGTGAACAAAAACTCTGGATGTATGAGTCAATGGATCCACACACGAAACGGCTGCGGAATGTCAGAGTTTGGGATTCAATATGGGGCGGAAAGCCTCGATTTATTCATGCCAAAGAAGCAACCATTGGGTTTGAAGATGATGGGCAGTCATGGTTGACACTCTTTGAAGGCACTACTTATGAAACAGCTTCGGACGATCTTCAAGGATTCCGAGTCACCGCTTTCGACGAGCAGCGAGTCGCATTGGATTTTACCGAGGCATTGGAGCGAAATAAATACAGTGCCCAAAGACCGAAAGGTATGTCGATCGCCGGGCTTAAGGCCTACATCAAGAAAAAGCGGGAGGAGGCGACCGACGCCAAAGAGGGATCTTTCATCATAGAACAGTTGCGGGATGCACAAGCGGAATATCATAAAAGATTCTCTATTCCGTTTGCATGTTTGGCATTCGGCTTAATAGGCGTTCCGCTTGGATTGATAGTCAAGCGGAGTGGCAAGATGGTTGGTTTTGGTATCGGATTGGGGCTGATTCTCGTCTACTATCTATTGCTTCAGTTTGGCCAAGGCTGGGTGGGACGAAGCCGCGTTATCTCACCGGCTCTCGCCATGTGGCTTCCCAACATCGTCATTGGCGCACTAGGAGTAGGGTTCAGCCTGCACGCCATACTGGGTGAAAGGTTGCGAGCGAAGTTTTATCGCCAAGAAATCACGACCTCACCTCCTCTTGGAGCTGACGCGAAGCAAGTAGGAGAATCAGATTGAGGACGCTAGATCGCTATATTTTAACGGAATACTTGAAGGCTTTTGCGAGCGGACTATTTTTTTTCATCGCGCTGGTGATTATCGTCCGCTTGCTGGACAAGGACATAAAGAAATTTGACGACGATATTGCATACATCACGGCTGTACAAATTGTATTGTACCAAGCACCTCGACGTATTATGGAGGTTGTTCCGCTCGCCGGATTTATCGCTGCCTTCTTTGTCCTAGGCAGAATGGTGCGCAATAACGAATTTTCGTCAATGAAAGCAGCTGGGATAAGTGTCTACCGCATCGTCGCGCCAATTTTGATTTCTACGCTCTTGATCTGTTGCATTTTCGCTGTCTTTTATGACCGAGTCGCATCACCTGCTTATCACCGAGCCAATGAGTTGAAAAAGAAGCCACGGTTCCGTGGAAACCGGAATGTGCTGTTTAAGGGGCAGGAAAACCGATTGTTTTATGTTCAAAATCTTGATCTAGAACATGAGAGCATCAGTCGAATGACGATTTATCAGCTTGATGCAGCGGATAATCTTGCTCAAATTACCTTTGCGGAATCAGCCACGTGGCAACCCGAGGAATGGCACCTCGTGAGAGGATTTGTGCGTCGATTTACTCCCGAGGGAGAGACGGAGTTCGAGCCGTTCGTCCATAAACAGGTTAAGAGATTAGAAGATCCTAGACTCTTCGCGGAAAACAACAGGGAGCCACGCGCAATGACGATAAAAGAATTACGAAATCAGATTGCCTACAAACAGATGGCAGGACAAACCACTCGAATTGAGCATGTGAGGATGCACCACAAGATGGCATACCCTTTTGCTGCATTTGTTGTAGTTTTGATTGGTACGCCAATCGCTATCCGTTTTGGCAAAGCAGGATTCTTTGCTGGGTTGGTTATTGCGTTTTTTCTCAGTTTCCTGTATTGGGGGCTATCCTTTGCAACTCTTGAAGGCTTGAGCGAAAGTGGAAAACTCCCGCCCTTAGTGGCTTGCTGGGCGGCGAATTTTTTGTATGCAGCGGTCGGCGGGATATTGCTCTGGAAAACTCCGAAGTAATACCATTTCGCTTGAATAATAGTGCATAAGATGTCTTAACTATATCGTTCTCGTTAGCCGTAGGCGGGGAATCTTGCCCCGCCGGCTTTGCGCGGAGACAAGGCTTCTTACTCCGCTCCACTCAAATTCCTTCACTTTATCCACGGAATCAATGCACTTGCATTTTAGAGAAATGGAATAAGATGCGCGATTTCGGAGCGATAAACCGCTTTTTGAGATTATCTCGCTTCACTCTGACTGATGTACGAGTTGTCTAGTCTGTTTCACAGTGCATGGTTTAATGACAACCCACCCAATCTCCTCAAGAGTTGGTCGCGTTTTCTTCCGACTACGCAGCGTGACCCCCATTCCCTTTATTCTCGTTCTGATTTTCTTATCCCGCCTTGCACCTTTCCCACTTGTATTCGGCAGTCTGTTGATTGCCCTGGGTGAGTGGCTTCGTATTTGGGCAGTGGGATATGCCGGTGGCTCAACGAGAACTCGGACATTAGGTGCCGCCCGCGATCTCGTGACGACAGGCCCCTATGCACATGTCCGCAACCCGCTATACATCGGGAACTTCGTGCTTAGCATCGGTGTCTGTGTCTTTGCCAACGTCTACTGGATGATTGCCGTTCTTGTCATCGGTTTCCTAGTTCAATACACACCGATTATACGTTCCGAAGAATCCCACTTGTTGCAAGCGTGTGGCGATCGCTATCGAGCTTATTGTGCAACTGTGCCTCGCCTCATTCCACATCCTCGTCCGTACGCATTACCTTCCGATCACGATTTTTCACTGCACCGTGCGCTAACGAGCGAAAAACGAACCCTCACAGCGATTGGGTGTATAGCCATCTTGATCGTAGCTAGATCATTCCTACGATAAACACGGGGCAAACCTGCACGGCACCGTCATTTTCTCTCAAGTTCTTCGACTACTCATTCATTGCGAACAACACCCCTGTTTGATTTTCAAAGTTTGTACGCTGTTCAGGCGGGACAGCTGCGATTGTCCAATGCGACTTCGGGACGGCACAAGTGACAATCCCACCTGCGAGATGATGATTCCAAATCTTCTCTAGTCAGGTGTCCTCGGCTTCTGAACAGCGGAAACACATATGATTTTCCATTGACAACTTTACACATGTATAGTATGATATGGAGGGTACAGATAACCGGCGAAGGGGATGCGCCACTCCCCAAATCGCCGATTTTCCGTGTTACAACAGGTCGGCGCTTTCACTCTTCACGTGCTTAGAATTGACCTTCGTGACGACGATCTTTTTTTTCTGTTAGCATCTTGTTCACATTTGCCCGCGTATGAACCCGTACTATCAAAGGAAAGTATTGAATCAAACCATGTGAACACCCCCTTGAAATCAAGCCGCCGTTCACATTCTTGTACCTATTTTTTGGGGCTATTTTTACAAATAAATAGGTACAAGTTCAGCCGAACCCGCCGAAAAAAGGAGGCGGATCAACATTTTTATTCACATTTTCGGACAATCAACTGAGATCAAACGACTGAATAAGGAGTGCGATAGAGATCCCTCAAGCGACTGAATAAGGAGTGTGATAGAACTCCCATAGTAAATCCTGATAGAAGATCCCGTGCAATAGAGATCCCACTGCGATAACAGTTCCCCCTGTAGGAGCGATCAAGTGAACGATCAAGGAAGCGAATAGCGACCGCGATAGAGATCTTTTAGTGAGTGCGATAGAGATCCTCTCCAGGTCGCGACTACTTATCGCCAGCACAGCTCGCTCCTACAGAAGACGTGCAATGAATTGCGCTACAGTGAGTGCGATAGAAATTCCCAGAGGCGTATTTTCAATAATGGTAACTGTTTAGTCCATTGTTTTCTGGGGTCGAGTGCTATAAATATAGACGGTCTTTTTGCTATTTTTTCAGGCGTACAACGTGTGGACACCCATTCCTCTGGCTCGTAGTAGGGCAATTCATTGCCCGTCTTATGCCTTCAGGGGGTTTACTAACCACTAATCACTAGCCACTAAACACTTACCAATAATGCCAAGGATGACACGCTAATGAAATTAACCGGAGCTCATATCTTTGATCTGCCAATTTTGCATCTGGGGAAGGGGGTGGGGTGAAATATATTCGCACAAAATCGCAGTTTCTCGCAGTCCGAGAAAATCCATTCCAAACCGCGTCATTACCGGTTTTCAAGGCGATTTTTGCTATGCGCGATATTATGCGACAAAAAATTTACAAATCCGAATTGCATCCCGTGAAGCGAGGTAAAAAAAGAGTAACTGTTTAGCCTATTGATATTTTGGGGCATCATTTTTGTGCCGCAGCCGATGACCATTCCACATGACAACGGAATCAAGCGATTGAATTATGAGCGATCAAGCGACCGAATAGGGAGTGATCAAGTGAGTGAATAACGAACGCGATAGCTAATCCTGATAGAGTTCCCACCGCGGTAGAGTGAACTTACCCCCATCCTTTAGACAGCAAAGAAGGAGATTTAAGTAATGATATCCAACTAATTCTGGTCAGATTTCAACGCCTGAAGTTATTGGAAATACACCTCGCATGGTGTTCGATAGTCGAGCGATTGATGCAACCGCTCTCGGTTATAAAAGATGAAATAGTCTCTCAATCGACGATGAGCCGTGTTCATTGAGTCATAGTCGTTGAGATAAACCTCCTCATATTTGACACTACGCCAAAGCCGCTCAATGAAAATGTTGTCAAAATAGCTGCCTCTGCCGTTCCAACTGATGGCAATGTTAGAGGCTTCAAGTCTACCAGTAAACGCCTCGGAAGTAAACTGACTTCCTTGGTCGTTGTTAAATATTAACGGACTCGATTGACGAAGGGCTCGTTCGAGAGCCGAAAGACAAAAGAATACATCAAGTGAGTTTGACAGTTCCCATGACAACACGTAACGGGAAAACCAATCCATAACGGCTACTAGATAAACATATCCACTACTCAAGCGAATATAGGTTATGTCAGTTGCCCAGACCTGATTCGGTCTGGTGATACTTAATCCTTTCAACAGATAGGGATACGTTTTTGACGATTTGCCCATACTGGAGGTTTTGGGCTTGGGATAGATGGCAGCTAATCCCATCTTCCGCATTAACCTTGCCACTCGTTTCGGATTGACGACATATCCTTGGGAACGAAGCCACTCAGTTAACTTAGGCACCCCGTAGAACGGCGTCTTGGTGTACTGTTCATCTAACAGACGCATGTAGAGCAGATTTTGTGGTGACTCCCCTACAGGACTGTAATAGAACGATGCTCTAGACAAGCCTACGAGTTCGCACTGTCTCGCAACCGACAATGAACGGTACTCCTGTTCAACAAGCTGCCGCTTCTGTTCAACGGAGGCGTTGAGTTTTTTTTTCAAGCCAGTCCAATTCTACCTTCAACTGACCAATCTGACGATAGAGCTCAGGCACTAACTGGTCGTTATCGGAAGCCGTTTTTGAGCGTCCGTTTGTAAACAGTTGAGGTAATTCCTCAAGAACCTGTTTTTTCCACTGGCTGACTTGCGCTGGATTAACACCGTATTCACTGGCAATCTGACTGATAGTTTGCTGATTCTTAATGGCTTCAAGAGCCACTTGTGCTTTGAATCGGCCATCACGCTGTTTTCTGTGGGACATGGTGGAGAAACTCCTTTCTTTTTCGTGGCGTTTCCGAGCCCTATTTTCGCCCAGATGATGACCATTTTGCCAGTCGGAATGATCTCTTATTCAACTGTCTAGTTTTTGGGGGTAATTACAGAGTTCCCATAAAAGATCCCGTAGTGACAGCGATAGCAATCCCACAGAAATGGCGCTCAAATGCGCCTGACTCGCTTCGCTATTTACTTTTAAAACAGGTTCTTAAAGCCGCATGGGATAACAATTACTTGACTACTATTCCAGCAACTCTATTCTGAAGAAATCATATGCGTTTCCCCTCGGCTTCTCACTTGTTTTTCTTGCGGATTGTGTACAGTTTCGTTATAATGTATTTCACTCTTGAGTTTTCAGTGGTGCAACCAGATGCTAGCCCCTCGGTTAACCAATAATCCTGAAGCGGTCTCTGAAGGCACAGTCAATCGCCTCTCCTTGTATTCGAGACTCCTTAGCGTCTTGGAGGCTGAGGGTTTAACCGTTATCTCGTCAAAAGAGTTGTCGGACCGAATGCACTTTACCGCAACCCAAATTCGGAGAGACCTCGCTTGTTTTGGTCAATTCGGCAAACGGGGAATCGGTTATCAGATATCCGATCTTAAAAGGGCAATCAATAAGATTCTCGGTGTCCATCTTCGCCGGAAGGTTGTCCTCGTCGGCGTTGGGAACTTGGGAAGCGCATTACTTGGTTATCGTGTGCTGCGCGACCACAATTTTGAAATCGTTGCGGCGGTTGATAGCGACCCACAGAAATGGTCTCAGGAGATTAATAATGTCTTGATCCAAAAGCCTGAGCAACTTCCGGAAGCTGTGCGGTCACAACAGATAGAAATTGGAATTATCGCAGTCCCTGTTGAGGGCGCGCAAAAAGCGTTAAATCTACTTGTTTCGTCCGGTATTCGCGCCATTCTCAATTTTGCCCCGGCTCGTCTTGCCACACCCCGAAATGTTCAACTGCGGAATGTTGATTTATCCATAGAGCTTGAGGGGCTTTCCTATTTTCTGGAACACGAAAGCTAGGGAATGTGGTGCATCGGGAATTGTGTTCGCAGTTGAGAGATTGCCGAATTACCGGACATTGAGCGTTTGATGGCGTAGGATACGAGCAGATAGTTAGTCCGTGCTTAGGAGTGGACATGAGTCATTTTCCCATTTCTCGCCCAAGGCGGCTTCGCGCCGATGAAAACCTACGCCGACTTACTCGGGAAACAACGATTTCGACGGGTGACCTAATTTATCCGATGTTCGTCGTTCACGGACACGATGTTGCCGTTGGAATTTCATCCATGCCCGGGTGCTATCAGTATTCGGTTGATCGCCTTGTCACAGCCGCCAAGGAGCTGGTGGCACTTGGCATACCTGGGACGATTCTGTTTGGCATTCCCAAATTCAAAGACGCCTTCGGATCAGAAGCGTATGCGGACGATGGAATTATACAACAAGCGGTCAGAGCCATCAAGGACGCGGGTCCCGAGTTGCTTGTAATTACTGATGTGTGTCTGTGCGAGTATACGAATCATGGACATTGCGGCGTAATCCGGGACGGGGAGGTACTAAACGATCAAACCTTGGAATTACTCGCCAAAGAAAGCCTATCTCATGTGCGAGCAGGGGCGGATGTCATTGCGCCTTCTGACATGATGGACGGGCGCGTCGGCACAATTCGCGCTGCCCTGGATGAAAACGGATACGAAGGTACTCCCATCATGGCTTACTCCGCGAAATACGCCTCCGCTTTCTACGGACCATTTCGGGAAGCAGCGGAATCGGCACCACAGTTTGGAGACCGCCGCTCGTATCAGATGGATCCACCCAACGCGAAGGAAGCCTTGCGCGAGGTTGCGTTGGATATTGATGAAGGTGCCGATATCGTTATGGTCAAACCGGCGCTCTCCTATCTTGACGTTATCCGCCGTGTGAAGGACACGTTCGAAGTGCCGGTTGCTGCATACAGTGTCAGCGGCGAATACGCTATGATTAAGGCAGCTGCCCAACAAGGGTGGATTGATGAGAAACGCGCTGCGCTAGAGGTGCTCACGAGTATTAAGCGGGCAGGAGCGGATATGATTCTAACGTACTTCGCCAAATCGGTTGTAGAATGGCTCGAAGAATGATAAATATACTCGGCATCGGGGAAAATTGCGTTAATTCTTGGCAAAAATTGGGGATTATTTTGTGGGTCTGTAGGGGACAGCCCCTGTGCTGTCCCATGAGAAATGCCTATAATACTGGACGGACAGCCACAGGGGGCTGTCCCTACAATCGGCGGAGCACACCTGAAAACTTGAAAAGCGCAATTTCTGACAGGGCGAGGTATAACTCGGTGCGACAGAAGCGAGTTTCACAGTACCTGGCTAGATACTAATTGAGGGAAAGACATTTTGAACAACGCCAAATCTCTAGAAGCGTGGGGCAGATCGCAGCACTTCATTCCCGGCGGGGTTAATAGTCCGGTTCGCAACTTCAGCAAAGTTGGTGGTTACCCCCGTTTTATTCAGCGCGGGGCAGGTTCTAAGATTTACGATATTGACGGGAATCAGTATATCGACTATGTTGCATCATGGGGACCTCTTATATTGGGTCATGCTAATCCACGCGTCATAGAAGCCATCAAGGGAACGATGGTCAACGGCACCAGTTTCGGCGCCCCGACGACGCAAGAGACGGAACTGGCGGAAATCATCGTTGATGCCGTCCCGTCCATAGAAAAGGTGCGGATGGTCAGCTCTGGAACAGAAGCAACAATGAGTGCCATTCGATTGGCGCGGGGATTTACCGGACGCGACAAAGTGATTAAAATCGAAGGGTGCTATCATGGTCATGTTGATTCACTCCTCGCCGAGGCAGGATCGGGCGTCGCAACGTTTGGGCTCCCCGAGTGTGAAGGGATTCCGACGGATTTTACACGACATACCCTCGTTGTCCCATTTAATGATGCAGGTGCGGTGCGTCAGGCGATTGAATCGCACCCGAATCAGATTGCATGCCTAATTCTTGAACCCATAATGGGGAATATGGGAATTATTCCGCCACAAGATGGGTATTTGAGCGAACTTCGAGAGATAACATCTGAACACGGTATCGTCCTCATCTTCGACGAGGTGATTACCGGCTTCCGCGTAGCCTATGGCGGCGCACAGTCACTATACGATGTTATCCCTGACATGACCTGTTTGGGAAAAATCATCGGGGGTGGAATGCCGGTCGGAGCGTATGGCGGAAAAGAGGAAATCATGCGGCACATCGCGCCGGAAGGCGGAGTCTACCAAGCAGGCACTTTATCCGGAAACCCGCTGGCGATGGCGGCCGGGATTGCAGCCCTGAAAGCCCTCGCTGAACCTGGCGTGTACGATCAACTCGAAAGTAGGGCAAGCCACCTAGCAGGTGGACTTCAAGATGCAACGGAACGCCAGGGTATTGATGCTTTTCACAGTCGCGTCGGTTCAATGTTGATGCTGTTTTTTTCTAACGCGGAGGTTACCAATGCCGATGGCGCGAGGACATCGGATACAGAACGCTATAGTCGATATTTTGGCGAGTTGCTGGAGAGAGGGGTTTACGCTGCCCCGTCTCAGTTTGAGGCGGGTTTCGTGTCGTTAGCTCACTCCGAGGCAGATATAGATACAACCGTGCGTGCTGCGAATGAAGCGTTGTCCGCACTGTAGCTAAGAAATTAAGAATTTGAAAAATTGTATTGGTTTACTCACTTTACATCTCTCACGGAATGGGGATTTCATCGGTTTAGGCTTGGATTTGGCAATCCAAACCGATTAAACAACTAAATAGGAGTGCGATAGAGTTCTCTGCAGGAGACAGGCATCAGTGCCTGCCATATACCTGACCATTACACAATCTCGTCTTTATCCACAAAACAGGAAGAAAGTTTATGTCAGCCCCCAGCCTTGATAGTATTTGTGAACCCATTTCCGTTGACCTCGCCACCGTTGAGAAGAAATTAAGTGCAAAGACTGCGAGTGAATACGATTTTGTGGATAGCGCTGTTCAACACGTTGTGCAAGGAGGTGGCAAACGGTTGCGTCCAATCCTGCTCCTGCTCTCTGCCAAAGCCTGCGGATACAAGGGTGAGGATGCCCACACACTTGCGACGGTTGTTGAGTTGATTCACGTTGCCTCCCTTGTCCACGATGACGTTCTTGATGAGGCGCCTCGCCGCCGCGGACGAGAAACGCTGCATTCAAAATGGGGAAACAAAGTCGCCGTGCTTGTCGGGGATTACTTACACGCTCGTGTCCTCTCAATGTTGGTAGACCGACATGCCGAGGATCCCGCCATGGCGATTCTCGCGCGCACAACGCAAGCAATGTGCGAAGGTGAGGTCATTCACGCCTATAAGAGTGGGGATTTTGACATCTCGGCGGATGACTACTTGAAAATAATAGACTTGAAGACTGGAGAGTTGATTACTGCGTCATGCACGATGGGAGCGATTATAGCAACTCGGGATGAGAAGATTTTTCAGGCTGTTACAGAATACGGTGAAGCTGTCGGTGCAGCATTTCAGATTGTTGACGACCTGCTCGACTTTGTGGCGGACGGGGAAGAATTGGGAAAGGAGCCCTTTAACGATCTTCGTGAAGGCAAATTGACGTTCCCTATGATCCACTTACGAGAGGTGTGCACGACTGAGGAGAGTAGAAAATTAGAACAGGTTTTTAACTCGGAAATCAACGAGGATGACTCAATTGAATGGATTGAATCTTTGCTTCATCGGTATGAGATACAGGCGCACTGCCGTTGCATAGCGCAGAAATACGCGAATCGCGCGAAATCTGCGCTGCTAGCATTGCCTGAGACCGCCGCCAAGAACGCATTGCGGCAGCTTGCGGATTATGGGGCATCTAGGGAGTGGTGAAGCGCCAAGCCTGATTCGTAACAAGAGAAGCTGAAAACTCCTTGTGTCGTTTGATTGTTGTTGAATTTTCTAACTCGTCGGACCTTGCCTGCCGTGTGATACCATGTTCTACCCCGCCCATTTCAACCTTCACAATCGAAAATGCCTCGTAGTTGGAGGCGGAACGGTCGCCGAACGTAAGGTAGTCTCTCTTCTGCAGAGCGGTGGGGTTGTGACGCTAATAAGTCTTCAGACGACAGCGTTTCTCGAATCCCTAGCGCGGGTAGGTCAAATTATTTGGCATAGCCGTCAATTTCGATCGGGCGACACAAGCGGGATGTTTCTCGTATGCGCCGCGACAGATTTCCCCGAAATCAATTCATTCGTGTTTGAAGATGCTTACAAAAAGAACGGCATCCGCCTAGTAAACGTCGTAGATGTAATTCACGAATGTACGTTTGCAGCCGCTTCTGTTGTTATATGTGACAATGTGAGCATCAGTATTTCGACGAGCGGGAAAAGCCCTGCCATGTCCAGGCGCATTCGGGAGTACCTTGAATCGAGATTCGGCGTATCGTCACTTTATACCGAGGAATCTGATGAGAGGCGACCAGTTCCCATTGAGAATCGGCGACTCCCGTATCCGGTCTATCTGCTATTGAAGGGACGGGAGTGTGTTGTGATTTGTGCCTCCGAGCAGACGAGTCCGGAGATGAGGCGCCGAATGTCTCTGTTAGAGCAATCCGGTGCCTCAATTGCAAGGATTGCTCCGACACGGGTCAATCCGCACAAACTATCCGACGCGTTTCTCGTTTTGATTGAGCCGGGGTTTGAAGACACGAATCTTCCAAACGCTGTGTTGCCACCTCGCGAATACCTCGGTGAGCCGCAAATCGGAGAGTTCGTTACGCCTCCGCTGATAATGGATGATGACTTAATTGTCAGCATTTCGATTCAAGACGAGAACCCGACAGAGCGAAACAATGCCCAGAAGATTCACGCTGAACTTGTGGCTGAATTTGAAAACGTTGGGTACGGAGCATTCATCAATTTCCTCGGTTCTCTACGCCCGCTCGTACTTGAAGCAATTCCAACGCAACGCGAGCGGCAAAAGTTCTTCGACACGTTGATCGACTGTATTCCCCATGGTGAATCAGGCACGATAGCGGAAAAACGGTTAACGTGTTGTCTAGGATTTGCAAACCTCGACTGTTCGACCAAATGCGTCTTCAACATGGTTCGTCATGGGCAGATTGAATGTGCTGAGCAATATGCGCTTGAACGAATCAAAAACGAAAGCCTGCGTTACCCAACTGAAACAGATGCCCGCGGATCTAGCAGGTAAAAAACAGCCCGCATCATAAATTAAACATCATCTTGCGATGGACTTTCTATTTTTATTGGCCCTTTTGATATATCTGGCAGCAAGCATACTCCACGCTCTGTTTCTCGCTACGGGGATTAACAGAATCTCCCAAGCTGCCTTCTGGGCGACCGCGGCGGGATTTGCACTGCACACGATGCTGATTGCCCTGCGCTGGATCGGTCACGGGCAGTTTCCAATGGCACACTGGCTAGACTCAATCTCTTTCCTGGCTTGGGCGATAATCCTTATCTATCTGGGTATCACCTATCTGACACGTATGCGGATGCTCGGCGTGTTCGTTGTTCCAGCCGCCTTCGCCGCCATCCTGATTGCTTATGCACTTCCTCAGGACGTTCCGGGCCTCCCGGCTTATTTGCAGAATTACTGGTTGCTCGCGCATACAACGCTGATTTTCCTGTCCTACGCTGCGTTCTTCGCTGCATTCGGCTTCGGAGTCATGTATTTGATTGAGGAGAAGAAGATTCGGCAGAAAGCGCAGACGCTAATCTATGACCGGTTCCCGTCACTTGGCTCGTCGGACGAAGTTGGGCATCGATGTATGGTGGTGGGAGTCATTTTGCTGACAATGGGCATCGTCATCGGCGCGATTTGGACGAAATACGCACAGGAACTTACATGGAGATGGCTCGATTCGAAAATCATATTCACTCTTGCCACTTGGTTGATATATGTTATACAGATAGGCATCCGCCAAGCTCTTGGATGGCGTGGTCGGAAAGCCGCTTATTCCGCGATTGTCGGATTTGCTGCAATCTTGTGCACTTACGCCGGAGTCAACCTGTTTTTACCCAGCATGCACGCTTTCTGAGCAAGTCTGAAACGACAGACCAATGAACCATATTCATATTGTGGGTACCAGTCATCACACTGCTCCGCTTGAGTTTAGGGAAAAACTTGCGTTCTCCCAAACCCAGCTTTTGCAGGCATTCCCCGTCTTAAGGGAGCGCTATCATCTCCAGGAGGCTGTGATCCTGTCCACCTGCAATCGTGTTGAAATCTACGCGGCAAGCGATGCGACTGATGGGTATACTCCCCTTTCTGATTTTCTCTCCGCCTACCACCATATTGATTCACTAGCCCTCAAGAAGTTCACCTACACTCATCAAGACGCGAGCGCCGTTCGGCATCTATTCCACGTTTCCGCAAGTCTTGACTCAATGGTCGTTGGCGAGCCCCAGATCCTCGGACAGGTAAAGGAGGCTTATGACACCGCACTAGCGGCCGGTGGTAGTGGGCAAACTTTGAATCGCCTGTTTGCAAAAGCAATTAGTGTCGGGAAGCGCGTGCGCACAGAAACCAATATCGCCTCCGGGGCGGTTTCCATCGGTTACGCGGCGGTTGAACTCGCGAAGAAAATATTCCAATCACTTGAGAATAAAACCGTTGCTATTGTCGGTGCTGGTGAGATGAGCGAGTTAACGGCTCAACATCTCGTGGAGAACGGTGCATCCAAAGTGATTGTTGCAAATAGGACGTATGAGCGCGCGGTAACGATCGCTCAAAGATTCGATGGACTTCCACTTGCTTACGATGAAAGTTTGAATTTCCTCGTTGACGCTGACATTGTAATTAGCTCGACCGATGCGCCGCAATATCTCATTCAGCGTAAACCGCTTGCGGAAGTGATGAGAAAGCGGAAACATCGCCACATGTTTTTGATTGACATCGCTGTGCCGCGGGATATTGATCCTGAAGTCAGCAAGATAGAGAATGCCTTCCTGTATAACATTGATGACCTTGACGCGGTCGTAGCGTCTAACATTGAGGATCGGCAACGGGAGGCGGAGATCGCCGGACGTATCGTGGACGAAGAAGCCCATGGGTTTTACTCACAATTGCAACTCCTCAAAGTCACGCCAACCATCAAAGCGCTGAACCAGCAGTTTCAAAGGGTTGCCGAAAAAGAATTGCAAGCCTGTTTCAAGAGGGCGGAGTTGTCACCAGAGCAACGGGCGCTTGTTCAATCAATGACCCAAGCAATTGTTAAGAAGCTGCTGCATCAACCGACCAAGAATCTGCGCCAGAAGACCAACGATGTTGATGCTGAGCACATCCAGTACGTCCAAGCTTTACAGGAACTGTTTGCATTGGAAGACATGGAAAATAGGACGGAGACGGAAGGTTGAAGAAATTGTGAAACGGACGGATGAAATCTCCCCGATTGTCGAAATCGCCGAATCGGAAATAGGATAAAGTCTCACTCTGATGTCGTATTCCGTAAGAACACATGACACGAACTATCACCATCGGAACACGTGGAAGCCAACTCGCACTCTGGCAGGCAGAATATGTCAAAAAGTGCTTGAACGCACACTTCCCCGACCTAAATATTTCACTGCAAATCATCAAAACCACAGGAGACCGTATCCAAAACCGCTCACTGGTTGGACTTGGGAAAGGAGTTTTTACGAGAGAAATCGAATTCGCGCTGCTGGATGGGACTATCGATCTCGCTGTCCACAGCATGAAGGATCTGCCAACCAAGCTCCCGGATGGTCTATGCATCGGTGCGATTCCGTGTCGTGAAGACCCGCGTGACGTACTTGTCTCTGCGTTAGGGTTGTCTCTCAAGGAATTGCCGGAGAAGGCGAAGATTGGAACAACGAGCCCGCGCCGTCGTGCTCAACTCATTTTCTTGCGCTCGGATTTGACTGTCGTGGATATACGCGGAAATCTCGACACACGGCTTCGTAAACTTCGGGAAACAGATATTGACGGGCTAATCCTGGCTGCCGCAGGAATCAAGAGACTAGTGGGTCAGGAGGTCATCACCGAATATTTTGAGGTTGACAAGATGGTGCCCGCCCCGGGACAGGGGGCACTGGGAATCGAAATCCGCGATGATGACGACATGATGTGTCAAGTCTTGAGCCCAATCAACGACGCTGACGCCGAACTTGCGGTAGTGGCGGAGAGAGCAGTACTGAGTAGATTGGGGGGCGGGTGCCAAGTCCCCATCGGCGTGTATGCATCAATCAAGGATGATGAGTTGGGGATAGTTGGAATGGTGGCGGATCACAATGGGAAGCAGCGAGTTGTTGCACAAGATGTTGGACCACCCACCCAAGCTATTCGTATTGCTGATCGTTTGGCAAAAAACCTGTTGTCACAAGGGGCACGCGAACTCCTGAGCGAAGAAGATGAAGAATGAAAAGAGGGCTGGCACGGTCTACCTTGTCGGTGGAGGCCCCGGGGACCCTAAGTTAATAACGCTCAGAGGGGTTGAGTGCCTCATACGCGCCGATGTCGTCATCTATGACCTGCTCATCAACGAGGCTCTATTGGAACACTGTCCTCCACACACGGAGAAGATTTACGGTGGAAAGCACCCGGGCGAACAGCGGAAACGACAGGACGAAATCAACACCCTTATGCTTGAGGGTGCAAAGGCGGGAAAAACGGTTGTTCGGCTCAAAGGTGGCGACCCGTTCATTTTCGGGCGTGGAGGTGAGGAGGTACTTGCCCTCGTTGAAGCTGGAATCGAATTTGAGATTGTGCCCGGCATCACCTCGGCAATCGCAGCGCCAGCGTACGCGGGGATTCCGCTCACGCATCGGGATTATGCTTCATCTGTCGCCTTTGTCACCGGACATTCGGCATCGCTTGCCCCTGACTCGCCAATCGGCTGGGAGCGACTTGCAACGGCCGTTGATACGCTTGTGGTATACATGGGCATCGGGCATCTCCGCCAGATTGCTTCCCAATTGACGAAGCATGGACGCTCCCCTGAGACCCCCGTAACGCTTGTCCATTGGGGGACGACACCACAGCAGAAAACGCTTGAAGGGACGCTCGCTGACATCGCCGGAAGGGCGGAAGCGGTCAGCTTTCGCAATCCGGCAGTGATTGTCGTCGGTGCGGTGAACCGGCTGCGCGAACAGTTACGCTGGTATGATTCAAAGCCGCTATTTGGCAAGCGCATCGTTGTCACTCGAGCACGCGCTCAAGCTAGTAGCTTTGCAGAACTTCTCGAATCCTACGGCGCCCAAACCATTCAATTCCCCACCATCGAAATTCAGCCGATTTTGGGGAACCCTGCTCTAGACGAAGCTATCACGCACCTCGGCGATTACGATTGGATTATCTTCACGAGTGTGAATGCTGTTGAGATTTTTTATTCTCGATTGCGAAAAAGTGGTGCGGATGTTCGATCTTTCGGGAAGGCACAGATTTGTGCAGTGGGGTCCAAGACGGTTGAGGCCTTGAATAAGATTGGAATCTGCGCGGATTTTGTCCCATCCCAATCGCGAGGGTCGGTAATCGCCGATGAGATGGAGAACTTGGAAGGAAAATACGTTCTGCTGCCATGTGCCAAAATCGCGCCCGATGATCTGCCCAAAGGTTTGCGCGAAAAGGAGGCAGTTGTCCACACCGTCCCGATTTACGACACTGTCAAGACTGAAGGCAAGGGGCGTGAGGCGCTTGAGAAAGAGATCATTGACGGCAAGATTAACATGGTTACGTTCACGAGCTCATCGACAGTTGCGAATTTCGTCGCCATGTTCGATCAGCATCGTCCCGACGATTTTCTAGCCAAGGTAGGAATCGCTGTCATTGGACCATCAACCACGGCGGCGGTGAAGCAATATGGGTTGGCGGTTGATGTGATGCCAAATACGGCATCGGTTGAGGCGCTTGCTGAAGAGATTGTCCGATTTTACAACAAAAGTGCGTAATACCCAATCCGCAGACAACGCGGATCTGTGTTCCTCATTTATACGATTCCTTCACTTGGGAAAAAACGTCCAAACGATTCAAACGTGAGACATCGTCAGTTGCAGTTTGCATGATGCGTAATCCAGCAACGGCCACCGTCTGTTTTCAGCGTGATAGCGCCGAGTTCATCGGTGCGTAATACCTTACATCCGAAATTCCGGTAGCGCCTGAGAATCTGTCTCGGCGGGAACTTGTAAGGATTACGTGCACTGAGTGAAAAAATGCCAAATTGTGGGCGGATCAAGGACAAAAATTCGGGGCTGCTAGAGGTCTTGCTCCCGTGATGTGGCACCTTGAGAATCTCAGCGTGCAAGTCCATGCCGGACTCAGCCAACCTCAACTCTGCGGCTCTCTCAATATCGCCAGTAAACAGGATGTCCACCTCTCCGTAAGAGAGTTTGAGAACGAGGGAATCGTCGTTAATGTCACGATCTCTCAGGTTTGTTGACGCTTCATCAAACGGGTGTAACAGTTCGAGTTTCGCGGTTGAGGTGAGATTGATGCTCCCTGCGTAACCCAATTCATGCGGTATTCCTTTCTCGTCAATGAGGTCGTGCAAGACCCTATGGGTTAATGACCGTATATCCAGATGAGGTACTCCAAGCACGCGCTCCACGCCAAATTCGTGCAAGACGTAGTAAAGTCCTCCACCGTGATCGTTGTCGGGATGGCTCAGGAGCAGAAGATCGATTTTGCGAATGCTCTTGTAACTCAAGAATGGGGAAAGGATGCGTTCGCCGGTGTCGAATGCGAGAAATTTCAAATCTTCATCGTCGTTGGGTTCGATCTGGTAGTTTCCTTGGTATGAAAATAGTAGGCTGCGTCCCCCATCAATAAGCATGGTTTTCCCATCGGGGAATCTGACGAATGCCGCGTCGCCCTGCCTAACATCAAGGAATGTGACCTCTAGCAAGTTCCTGTCTTCCCGCCACGCGGCATCCCACACACATATTGCCAAGACTGTCAACCCAATCAGTACAGCCTTTTTTCGCTCCTGCCAGACCCACCGCCAATGTACAATCGCCAAACAGCCAGCCGCATAAACGACAATCCACCCAAGAGTTGGCGGCGCCGTTTTGACGATACTCCACTGTTGGCTCCCGAAAAACTCTATGATATCGAGGAGTATAGAAATGAGGAGGTGGTTGGCGTAAGCAAGTGGTGTTGCGAATGGAAGCCAGATAGCGCCGAGAATTACAGAGATGAGCGCGAGGCTGACAATAGGAGTTGTAATTCCCACAACAAATGGCCCTGCAATTAGACCCAAAGGATAGAGTCGATAGAAAGATTGTGCAATGAAAAGGATGGTTCCAAGCTGCGCGGCTAGTGTAACCCCGAATCCTGCGAGCAACCATTTTAGCGCTTTGCCCGACACGAAACGGAAGTGGGATGTGTTCTCCCGCGCTCTCGGCTGGTCAATCCAATCCGGCAGAACATCTCTGATGAAGTTCTCCCACTTGGGCATGAAGTAAAGGATTGACGCCACCGCAGCGAATGAAAGTTGGAAACCGACATCCCACAGTTGCGCCGGGTTAATCAGCAATAGAATGAATGCGGCGACTGCAAGGAGGTTAAACCGGTTGATATCTCGGTCGATGATTGACCCAAACAGAAAAAGAATCACCATCATTGAAGCACGGGATACCGATGGGCGGAATCCGACAGTACTGGCGTAGAGAATAACGGCGAGAATTGTCAGGGCACAAGTTGCTTTTTCAGGGAAGCGTGAGAAACAGAGGAAGAAAACGCCTGCAATCAACCCAACGTGCAACCCTGATACGGCGAGGATGTGCAGAGAGCCGCTGTTACGGAAAGCGGCGATAGTCGACTCCTCAATTCCACCTCGTTTTCCAAGAAGCATCCCCTTGAGGATTTCGACATGATCCGGGTGTTTTTGATATGCCGATTCAATTACCTTTTCTACCCGCCGCCGCAAGTTTTCTGTCCAACGCAGGAGTCGGAAACCGGATTGACCGGTTGGAGTAATCTCAAGCTCCCGATCCGGATAAAGGGTGCCAAAAACCTGCCGTCGTGAAAGGTAGGAGCGATAGTCGAATCCGCCCGGATTCCGCAGTCCTTTGGGACGACGAAGAGTGCCTCTGAGTTCTAGGTAATCTGCATAATGTAGCGGCACCGGTTCGCGAAAATAGACCAGCAACTTCGCGCTTACAACCAAATTTGGTGAATCCAGAGGGTGAATCTTCCCTTCAACGAAGCATGCATCCCACAATTCACCGCGTTCTGGTTGGTACAGCGTCTTCCCTGAGAAACTTACGTCCTGATCATAGAAATCATCGGGGATGGGAGAAGTCAACCGGATATCTGAATAAAGAGCACCGCAGGCAAAAATTGCTAACTGTATTAGGAGATATCGGTACGTTATAGGTGGAAGAGGCTGGATTGAGAAATTATGTTTCCTTACGTTTCTCAGAACGAGGCTGCCAGCAAGGCAAGCGAGTGCAATAAGCCAAATCCAAAAGATGGGAATCGAAAGATACCCGCCAACTAGAATACCGAGAGCATAAGGTATAAGGGCGTGGAGGGCTGGGCGAGACATAGAGGAGGGTTAGATGCGCATCGGTTCAATGCAAGATTTTGCTGATTGTGTCAACGACCTTGTGAATGTCTTCTACCGTTAGGTCAAGATGGAGCGGCAAGCTCACAACGCGTTCAAACGCGGCTTCCGCGTTAGGGAAGTTGCCTTTTTGATATCCGTAACGTTTCTGGTAGTACGGAAAGAGGTGGAGGGGAATATAGTGGACGCTGCATTCGATATTGGCACCGCGCATCGCTTCAACGAATTCGTCACGACTGATTTTGAGCAGATTCGTCCGCAGTTGGATGATATACAGATGCCACGAATGGCGGTGGAGCGTTTCTCCGGGAGGCGTCACGATTCCCGGATTGGTGCCCAGCCTTTCCTGATAAATCTGAATATACTTGCGACGAACTTCAATTTGCTTGTTCAATTTCATCAGCTGACACAAGCCCATTGCCGCTTGGATATCGGTCATGTTGTACTTGTATCCCTGAGAATCAACCTGATAGTACCAGACGCTCCGATTGGACTGGCGTGCCCACGCATCTTTGTTTAGTCCGTGCAAACGCATCGGTTTAATCATCTCAGCGTAATCGTCGCTGTTGGTCGTAATCATGCCCCCCTCAGCGGTTGTCAAGTTTTTGTTCGCGTAGAAACTGAAAACCGATAAATCGCCAATTGATCCGATGCGATGCCCCTTGTAGTCCGTTGGAATCGCATGTGCGGCATCATCAATGAGAACAAGATTTCGTGCTTTGGAGATTTCGAGAAGTGCGTCCATATCACAGGGGTTGCCTGCAATATGCACAGGGAGAATTGCTTTCGTAAGCGACGTGAGTTTCTCGGAGATTTTGTCCACATCAATGTTTAGAGTCGTTGGATCAATGTCAACGAAAACCGGCTTTGCGCCGGCATAACCGATGGCTTCCGAAGTTGCCGTGAACGTATACGGCGTGGTAATCACTTCGTCGCCTTCGCCAATCCCGGCAGCAACGAGCGAGAGGTGCAATGCGGCGGTACAGGAACTTACGGCTAGGGCATGTTTTACGCCGATATACTCGGCGAATCGCCGCTCGAATTCTGCCGTTTTTGGTCCCGTACTAATCCACTTGGAAGTCAAAACTTCACTGACGGCTTCTATCTCGTCATCGCCAATCCACGGGCGCGCAAACGGTATGAAGTGATTTTGTGCCATGGAACTGTCCTCTGTTGATAAAACTAGAAGCTACGCGCTTAAGATCCTGTTTGAATAATTGGGGCAAGCCATCCTAGGTCATTTAATGTGGACTTGAAAACCTAATGTCCGACACCTGTCGCCCTTCTGGGGCTTACAAAGACTGGTTCAGGGATTAATCTTGATTTGATGGTCGAGATTAAGTGTACACCCTCCTAAATTGCGGAAGAAACCGAGTTTTCACGAAAAAACTCGGTTTCAGGACAAATGACTTACCCAAAATGAATTTTCAATCAGGCTCTTACGGTTTAGACTTGGGTTTCAAACTGCTTTGAATGTGGAAGAAACGTCTAGATTTCGTTCAATTACTCAGCCGTTTTCTCTTGTAACCTCCGAATCATTGCTTCGAGGGCGAGATCGTAACTGAAGGCACCAAAACCGCTTATTACTCCGATAGCAACAGGGGAAACGTAAGAGTGGTGCCGGAAAGCGTCGCGCGCATAGATATTGGAAAGATGAATCTCAATCACGGGGAGATTGACTGCCGCCAAGGCGTCTTGAATCGCAATACTAGTGTGTGTGTACGCGCCGGGATTGATTAAAATTCCATCCGCCCAATTGATGTTATCTCCAATTTCGGAGACAATCGCGCCTTCGTGGTTAGACTGGAAGGTTTTAAGTTCGACGCCTTCCCCCAAAGCGATTTCGCGCAGGTGAGAATTGATATCCTCTAGTGTTTGACGACCGTAAATCTCGGGCTGTCGTTTGCCCAAGAGTTGAAGGTTGGGGCCATGGATGAGGAGGATTTTGGTAAGAGTCGTAGTTTTTGTCATCTGGGAAATTTCCTTGTCACACATCCCCAGTATACACCGGTCGTAGGGATTTGTAAAGCATCTTTCGACCTGCGAGGTCGCAACGGCATCGTCATAGCTATTGGTGGCATCACCACTCAGGCTGCTTCAACTGTTTTCTTTTGGCGTGTTTTTTTCGTAGTGCTCACGCGTTCTATCGTTGAGTACCCCATAAAAAGCCCGGACTTTTGCATCCGAATGATTTCGCCAAAAACTCGCAGGTATCAATGAATCGTTGCTCAGGAACTCCCGATGCCGGTGTCCGTAGTAAGTTTGCACCGATTTTCTCTCCTCCTGCGTCTTACGCACGGTTGCTGTATGTAGCACGGAGATATTGAATAGGATTGCCGTTCCCGCTTCGCCGTGCAGATCGTGGATGCCACCCCGCTTAAGCTGGGCTTCAGTCTCCAAGATATTCTGATTCACCGATTCGGGCGAGATGGAAAAACAGTGTGTCGTTTCGTCGACATCCGTCAGGTAGACAACCGCTTGCACGTAGGCGATTCTTAAGCGATGTTCTATCCAGTGTGGCCGATCTCGGTGCCAGGCTCGCTGTAGTTCGGGCGCTTCGTAGGCTGCCATGTGCCGAATGCATATCTCCGAGAAGCAAATCTCTTCACCCATTAGAGCATGCAATGGCGTGATTATCTTTGGATGGCGAATGATACCATCAATCTCCGGAGAGCTCACGAGCGCATCACAGCTTATCATTTGGTGATTGCCCGCCGGATACCAGCGATTTCGTTCTTCCGCCCAATCTCGGTCAAAGAGTGCCGTGTAGTACGCTAACTCCTCAGCTGTCAAGATCTTACCGAGCGGTAAGTAGCCGTGCTCTTGAAAGAATTTGTAATCTTCCTGTTTCATATTGTGCCAGCCTTGAAAGATTTTACAGTGAAGTCAAAAGGACGATGGTTTATTTATTTCTCCTATGGATTCTATCGGCTGTACCTCTAGTCGGAGAAGCGCTTGGTTTGCTTTTGTGTCAATGGTGAATAGGGGTTTTTCCCATTCCGAGACCATCTTACCGAATTCCAGGGATCTACTCCCTTCCGAGGCGTGGGCAACGACGATTCTGTCCGCAAGCGCGGCAACAAATGTGTTACGTTGTCTTGCTAATTCTACGGTCGATCTCCGAAATTTACCAGCAAAAATAGATAGGATTAGTAGACGACTTTCGGACAACCCTCGTTTCCACTCCGGTTTTAGCCGCATATTTTCCACACTCCGCTCGGGACAGATAATAATCGGTTGTGCGCCACGCAGCAAAACGCGAAGGCATTCCTTCTCAACGGGGGAATGATAATACCATTTCCCTAAATTTGCAGTGCATTAAAAGCGTCAATCAATCCTTTCCAATGCGGGGCAAGAAGATCCCTATCGCACTCGTGATCCACTCGCTTGATTCCCGCCTACCGGTTTTGGTGTGCAGGGCAATGGTTGATATCGGTCTTTTCTTAATAGTATAATTGAAACACTTTATATGCAATGTTATTCAAACGAAATGGTATAATCTCCTATGGTCGATTTGCCCAATTTTTTGAATTGCTGAGCTAGTTCGTGCGTTTTCAAGATAATCTCGGCGGGACATTTGCTGGAACAGAAGAGCGCCCAAAGTTTTCTTTTTCGGCAGGCGTCGTGACATGTCAATAGGTTAATGTCCCCCCAACTCCAAATGGATTCTGGGGCTTCGGTCTTCAAGTGCTTTCTCAACTGCTCCGGATAGTTCGGGTCTGTTTGCGTAATGTTTTCAATTGGCACTTGTCAGTCGATACGATTCAGAAGAGGATGGACAGTAATTACACCCATACTAGACAGTTGAATAAGATGGATTTTCTATTGGCGTAAATGTTCGCATCTGGTCGAATATGTGGCTCAGGAATGGTACTATAAAAACGCGAACGTTTCAAGTAGGTTCAGGCGTTGAGAGCCTGTTTGAATAATAAGTGGTTAATCCATTCTTGGCCATTTGAGTTGCTATATATCTTGAAGACAAGAAGGGAAATCGGCGATTGATGATCGAAGATCGTATATTGCGTGAAAAAAGGCTGGTGCGCAGTGCGCTCCCTACAGGAGTGCCGACGAAAAACTCGGTATCAAGGCGAATAGGTCTACTACAACCCGATTACCAAACAGGATCTTACACCTTTGCACGTCGGTCAGATTATCTGTCGTAATAATATTTCAACTCTGTCTTACAGATGGGGGTAAGTTCAGCCCTGATGTGCCCCTTTTACCACTTCCATAAACTGAACTAAACAGCTGCGATAAGAAAATGTCGGACGAATAGTCGGACTTCGCAACCTTTGACCTACCGTCCTCGTTCTAAACCATATATCAGTATCAATGGCGGCACACAAAAGTAGCCACATAACGCAATAGTATCCCGCCCTACTGCGATAACCGCGAATCAAAAATCTGCAGGCAATGCTGCGATCTACAGATTCTGAGAGAGCGGTATAAGGAGAAGAACTGAGATGAAGATACACGTCACTGTAACTCTCATTTTAGTGGTGCTAGGGACATTGGTCTGGCAGAGACATACAGCGCTGGGACAAAAGAAAGCTGTCAGTGAAGGATTGGTTAGCTACTGGTCCTTCGATCAAGAAACGGTAGTAGGCAAAACTGTAAAGGACGTTTGGGGGACGAATGATGGCAAAATTGAGGGTGCCCCCAAGGTCGTAAAGGGTAAAGTCGCCGAAGGCATGGAATATAACGGGAGCAATCAATCTGTGAATGTTGGGGATCCCGCAGATGGTAGTTTGGATTTCGGCGCAAGAACTGATTTTACCCTCGAAGCCTGGGCATTCCCGATAAACAGCGGGGCATCAATGCGAATCATTGATAAGAAAGATGACGGCGATGTCGGATACATGTTCGAGCATAACATCACAGATGGATTTCAACCCTACGCAAATGACGGTCAAGGCAACCCAAGCCGGGTTCTTGAAGGTATGACGCACTTCAATCAGTGGGTGCACGTTGTTGGCGTCTTTGAACGGAAGGGCGATGTCTCACTATTTGTGGATGGCAAATTGGTACGCAGTGTACCATCCGATGCCCAGGGAAAGGAAGATATCAATACCAAGAGCCCATTCTATATCGGAAGAAGGCCGTCCGGAGAACGGTGGAAGGGCATCTTAGACGAAATCCGTGTGTACAATCGCATACTAACCGAGGCTGAAATCGAGCAGAACTTTGAAGCGCGGGGTGGGTTGGCGCACGCTGTTGAGCTTGGCGGAAAGCTGGCTATCAGCTGGGGCAGGATAAAGGATTCAAGATAGCACATACTGAAACCCCTCGCATATTGAGTTCGGGAATAAATTTCTTGGTCATTTGTGGGATATACCTGTGAGGAGCCCATCTTCGATTTGATGAATTGAGATTGGTTTCAGGGCAAATGGGGGTAGGATAAATAAATCTTCAAACGAGTTTTTAGTGGTTGATTTTCTAAGAGTATATGGTAAGTGTTTAGTGGCAGTAGTCGTCCTACAGCATCAAACGCAAGATGAAAACCCAACCCCCCTAGGGAACCTCTATCGCACTCACTATTCGCTCGCTTGATCTGTCAGTTTGCGCATCACAAGCACAATCTGAATGAAGATTAAGTATTTAAATCGGTAATTCCAGTTTTCCCTAAACTCCGTAGGTGCGGTTTCCTAACCGCACCGAGCATCGTTAGGACATTACCGAATTATTTTTTTAAACTTCATACAGATTGTGCTACAAAGGTGGCATCCTTTCATTGTGTAGATTCTTCTGCGTGATTTTCTTGGATTGCGGCAATACCGTCGGTAAGTCCGAGCCGGATGGCGGCTTCGTCAGGCGGTAGTTCCTCGACAGTTTGCAGTTGGCGCTCCATTGCCCGTGTGCGGGTCTGCGTCTGATCAATGGTGTTGGAGGCTGTATCGAGTTGTTTTTTTAGTTTCGCCATAACGTCTCCGAATTTGCCGAACTCTGTCTTTACGGCGGCGAGGATTTCCCAGACCTCGCTTGACCGCTTCTGAATTGCGAGGGTTCTGAATCCGATTCGGAGACTGCTCAAAATAGCGGCAAGCGTCGTAGGTCCGGCAACGACAATTCGGTGCTGATGAAGCAGATGCGCGGAACTCCCCGGCGCTCGCAGCACCTCGGCGTAGAGTCCTTCAGTGGGGAGAAACATGATTGCGAAGTCTGTGGTGTTGGGTGGCACAATGTACTTATCGCAGATATTCTTGGCTTGCCGCTCTACGGCAGCGAGAAAGGTTGCGACCACTTTATCCACTTCGTCTTTGTCAGCCGCCTCCGTGGCCTCAATCAACCTTTCGTAATCCTCAAGAGGAAACGTGGAATCGATTGGGAGCCAGACGCAGGAATTGGGCTCATTGTCATTTCCGGGCAGCCTTACGGCATACTCGACTAGGTGGTGCGAGCCCGGCTTAGGTTGTACATTGGTGCTGTATTGGTCTGGCGCAAGGATTTCTTCAAGGAGGGCGCCGAGCTGAACTTCGCCCCATGTGCCTCTAGACTTTACGTTAGTGAGGACGCGTTTGAGATCGTCTACCCCGGTAGCGAGTTGCTGCATTTCTCCGAGCCCGCGATGGACTTCTTCAAGTCGCTGGGTTACCTTATTAAAGGACTCGCCCAGTCGTTGTTCGAGGGTTGATTGGAGTTTTTCGTCAACGGTTTCACGCATCTGGTCGAACTTGTCCTCGTTGCTTGTCTGTATGGCTTGTAGACGCATATCGACGGTACTCCTGACATGTTCCATGCGCGTTTCGTTTGAGTGCATCAAGTCGGTAATTGCTTTGGCACCGCTGCTAAGCTGGTTAGCGACAGCATCACGTATCTTGTCGAGTCTAGCCTCGGTACTTTGCTGTAGGTCTTGGAATCTCATCCCCACGGCTGATCTCATTCCTTCAGATTGGGTGGTGAGAAGTTTGCCAAATTCTCCTATATTTGTCGTCATGGTTTTGGTGGTTGACTGATGCGCCTTCTGTATATCTTCTCGAATCTCGCCTTGAGACTTGGATAATTCCTTGCTAAATGAATGCAAATCATCTTGATCCGCCATGACCCCTATTTTGCTGCGGGAAAACGCCATTTGCTTCAACACTAGAAGCATTAACACAAAATTCAGCGCCAACAGGGCTGCGACACACCATAGTACTATTTCAATCATTTCTCATTGTCTCCGATCATGGTTTAAGAGTTTGTATGAATAATATAGGACTCACGCAGTTGCCCCTGAAAGCCTTGTATTTCGGCAGTTTATCGCCGGGACGTAGACTCCTACAGGAGGGGAAAACGGCGTTTGATGATTGTCGATCGCGATAAATCGGGCAACTACAGGGTGGGTAGCGCCACAGTTAAGTGTAATCGGCGCCAAATGCGCAAAATTACGGGCGAAATCGACGGCACATCGAAAAATGTCATGCTCCTGTCATGCGCTGAAAACTCAGTGGTAAACTGGCATTTCTCCGATACACCCCATAAGGTTGTATGACAGGATTTTCCTCGAGTGGCGGGTGATTTCGCCACTCCACACTTCAGTGCAGACCTACCACCGGCTGAGGTTCGTAAGAACTATTATGGTTAACGATTCCTTCATGGTCATTTAAGTGAGGAACGAAACAACAATGGTGGTTCCCTAACTAAAAAAAGAATCGTCGTTGACTAGTGCACATCTGTGAGAATCCTCGCTATAATCTGATGGTTGAATGGGATTTCTATGAGAATTCTATCGCGCGGGATTTGCTGCCGCACTCGCTATAAGGGATCTCGATCGCACTCACATTAGGATTTACAATCACCCTTACTGTCCGTTCATGACTGTTTAAACAATGGGGGAAAGTTCACTTAATCCCATTTGATCGGTTTCGAGGCATAGGAAACAACGTAAATACGAAGGGTATCGTTACAGAAACAAGACGACCATGATGGGTTCGTCTCGCGCATCCTGTAGCAGGGGTTACATCATCAGATCGCCGCGCTGATGATCGGAACTTCCCGACGCTCGCAGCACGTCGGCGCGGAGTGCTTCAGTAGACATCTTTGGCTCTTCAGAGTTAAGTGTGGAAAATGAAATTAGCTTAGAGCTTACGCAGTCGAGCACTCAAATCCGCCTAGTTCGGCAGTAGGGAATAACGATCGTTGAAAGAAGGAAAGTCGACGATTTGATGATCGCCGATTCCTACAAAAGCCTTAGCGTAACATCGAATTATTGCCGAAATCATCATTTTGCGCGTTCTGCGTAAATCCTGGATATCTGTCCCAATCTCGACAGAAACCACCCGGTAGTTGGGAATGTCAGCGGTTATGTCAACAGCGTATACATCAGAGTCTCCAGAACTATATTGGGAATTATTGCAATCAATTTGAACTCATGGGGCAAACACGTCTTCCTGTAGCAAGTTTCATTCCCACACTTAACCCAGAAGAGCTGATTTTATTTGTGTCATTAGAAGCGACGGCTATTTTACGTTTTTTCTTCCGGGATACACCTACCGCTGATCGAGAACACCTCAATCATCCGGATGAGTGTTTACCTCGTAGACTGCGGTTTCTGTATCCGAGAGTTGAAACAGTGCAGATGCTTCCCCCGGCGGAAGTTCTCGACCTTCGTCAACTGTTGTTCCATTGCTTGCGTACGGGTCTGTGCACGGTCAACAATATTGGATGCCGTCTTCAGTTGCTTTTTCAATTGCTGCATGACGTTGCCAAACTTACCGAACTCAGTCTTTACTGCTGAAAGGATCTTCCAAACCTCCCTAGATCGCTTCTCAATCGCCAAGGTTCGGAAGCCCACTCGAAGAGTATTCAAAAAAGCGCCTAGGGTCGTCGGACCGGCTACCATGATCCGGTAGCGGTGGAAGAGTTCCATAACTTGCCCCGGTGCGCGAAGCACTTCTGCGTAAAGGCCTTCTGTAGGCATGAACATAATGGCAAAATCGGTTGTCTGTGGAGGGTCGATGTATTTGCTGCTAGTCTTCTTGGCTTCACTTTGGACGGTATTCAGAAACGCGTTGACAGCTTTCTGAAGTTCATCTCGGTTTCCATCATTTGCGGCTTCAATGAGTCGGTCGTAATCTGCCCGCGGAAACTTGGAATCAATTGGTAACCAGACGTATGAGTCGAGTTTATCATCACGTCCAGGCAGGCGAATGGCATACTCAACCTGCTCCTGAGAATTCTCCGAAGTGCGCACATTTGCATCATATTGGTCCGGGGTGAGAATGTCTTCTAAGAGGGCTCCAAGTTGATATTCACGCCAGGTGCCTCTGTCTTTGACGTTTGTCAAGACTTGCTTGAGGTAGCCAACATCAACAGCAAGGTCTTTCATCTCGCCGAGGCCCCTTTGCACCTTCTCTAGTCGCTCGCTCACGTGGCTGAAAGATTCTCCGAGTCGCTTATCCAATGTTGATTGGAGTTTCTCATCAACTGTATTTCGCATCTGGTCAAGCTTCTTCTCGTTGCTTGTCTGCATGGCTTCAAGCCTGTCATGGACGGTTTTCCTGACATTCTCCAACTGCGTTTCTTGGGACTTACCAAGTTCACCTACGGTATTCACGAGAGTATCGGCGGTACTCTTGAGTTGGTTGGTGACAGTTTCGCGAATCTTGTCTAGCCTAGTTTCGATACTTTGTTGCAAGTGTTGAAACCTCGTGTCCGCTGTAGTTCTCATTCCTTCAACCTGAGTCGTCAAATTGTTACCAAATTCTCCAATATTTGTTACCACTGTGTTACTGATAGTCGTCTGGGTATTGCGAATTTCATCTCTGATTTCTTGTTCTAACCGTGACACTCGTTCATGGAGTGAACGCAGTTGATCTTGCGCTGAACGCTCGGACTGCACCTCACCAATAACCTTCAATCGTCGCAGCACTAAAACAATGACACTAAGATTAACTATTGACAGAATGACCACGACATCCCAAATCACAGTTTGAATAATCTCCATCTACCTCCATCTATTAATTGAAAAATCAAAACCTCATTCGCAAAGATTTGTAAAAACAGTGAGCAAAGCAAATGATGCACAGCGAAAGACAGGAAATTGACGAAGTGTATCATTACAAGAGCAGGGGGAGTCGATAGGTTCCCCCCACGCAAAATGCACGTGAGAACTTACATCATCAGATCGCCACCATTTATGTCAATTGAAGCGCCCGTGATATATTGCGAATCAGTGACGAGAAAGAACACGAGTTGTGCAACTTCTTCCGGAGCTCCAAGCCTGGGTATTGGAAAACTCATCTCGTACCCCTTAATTCGCTCCGGGGTACACTCTGTCCGCACCATCTCCGTGTCAATTAATCCTGGACAGACGGCGTTAACTGTAATTCCGAACGGAGCGACCTCCTTCGCCATTGCCCTAGTAAAGCCAAGCACTCCGGCTTTCGCAGCGGTATAGTGCACACCTCCGAGTGTACTCACACTTCTGCCTGCGGATGATGACATATTGACAATTCTGCCGTACCCTTTCTCCTTCATGGTTGGAAGCACCGCCTTAGAGCAGAGGAATGTCCCGTTTAGATTGACATCAAGCACCTGATCCCATTCTGCTTTGGTGACAAAATCGATTCGGGTGGGGTAGAGAATTCCAGCGTTATTGACAAGAATGCTCACAGTGCCATAGTTGTCAATCGCGTGCTTAACCATAGAAACTGTTTCATTTTCCTTGGTAACATCGGTTCTTATGGGTATTGCTCTGCGCCCTGAGCTAATGATTTCGTCGGCGACGCGCGTTGCCTTGCTCTCATCAATGTCACTCACGATAACCGCGGCGCCCTCACCCGCAAGGCGATTTGCTGTTGCCGCGCCCATCCCTTGGCCGGCTCCGGTAACAATAGCTACCTGATTGGAAAGTTTTCCTTCCGAGTGTTCCATATTCTAGACTCCTGAATGATTGCGGTGCTGATCGACTATACAGTTATAAGAATGGCAAGTGTTTAGGGCATTTATTTTTCTCAAGATATCTCTTGATAAAACTGAGAGATTTTAGAATTAGCCTACGTGGTGAATGACGGACGCAGATTGGTCGGACTAGCAAATCCGAGCGTGTGGGGCACTATCGCAGTCACTATGGGACTTATCAGTTAATCGTTCTTTGATGGGCTGGATTTACCAATCCAGACCGAGCAGTTGGGGAGCGCACCGAGCAGAGAGGGGCAATGCTAATTCCGACGAATCAGGTTCTCAAATGTCCCCACCTGACGTGCAATGAATTACACTACTACGAACCGACATGCGAAAATCCCAAAAGATTGATTCTATTACTGAACTAAACCATTACCTAAAATGTATTACAATTTCTAGTTGACCTGGTTGAGGTATTACAGAACTGCACTAGAGATCGATGGGTCATTTTAGCAAAAATCGGGCAAGCATTCAATGTGAAAACAGGAATCTTTTTTGTGATGATCCTGGCAGAATCGTGCTATAATAAATCCAGTTTGTCCAAAGGGAGGTAGGCTGAAAGTGAAATACGACACAATCATCGTTGGCTCCGGCTCTGCCGGGGGTATACTCGCGGCGCGGCTAACCGAGGATGCGCATCGATCAGTGCTGTTGTTAGAGGCAGGTCCCGATTTTCCCACGCTTGAACAGCTTCCCGACGAAATTCGGTTTGCTTACGGTCATGACCCCAATCTCTGGGCGCGGGCGTTTGGACACGGCACCAAATTTGGCTGGGGATACACCGCAAAAGCCACAGGCCAGTTCCCCAATATGCTTGTTCCGCGAGGTAAGGTAGTTGGCGGGTCGAGCGCGGTGAATGCGCAAATCTTTCTTCGCGGCGTCCCCGAAGACTACGATGGCTGGGCTCAGATGGGTAACGATAAGTGGAGTTACCGGGAGTTGATTCCTTACTTTCGCAAAAACGAAGCGGATCCTGATTTTCATGATGACTTCCACGGTGCTGATGGCGCTATCCGGGTCCGTCGGTTTCGCGAAGACGAATTTCTTCCTGAACAGCGGGCTTTTTACGATGCCTGCCGTGCCCGGGGTTACCCGGATTGTCCCGACAACAATGCTCCCGACTCGACGGGAGTTGGCGCGTTGGCACTAAATAACGTTGACGGCATCCGTTGGAGCACGGCAATTGGTTATCTAAACCCGGCGCGCCATCGGGTAAACCTGACGATAAAAGGTAACTGCTTGGTACACCGCGTCCTCTTCGAAGACCGTCGGGCGGTCGGTGTATTGGTCGAGAGCGGTGGAGAGATGTTCTGCGTCTATGGCGAGGAAACACTTCTGTGCGCGGGGGCTATAGGCTCCCCGCATATTCTAATGCTTTCCGGAGTTGGGGTAGCCGATCACCTCCGAAAGGTAGGCATTCCCTTAGTGCACGACTTGCCGGGGGTCGGGCAGAACCTGAGAGACCATCCGCAACTTCCCGTGAAGCTGAAAGCGAGAAAGGCATTTCTTACAGATGGAACTGAACCTCGTCTGCAGATGGGACTTCGTTACACGGCGCATGGATCCGCCCTCCGCAATGACATGTTTATTCTTCCGAGCTCCTACGCTACCGAAGAAGGGTATTACCGTATATCGGAATCGAAGCCTTTTGGATTCTATATTACCGCCTGCATCTATCTGGCAGTGGGCGCAGGAGAAATCACACTTGCCTCTTCCAATCCACACCAGCAACCTGTTCTTGAT
Organism: Candidatus Poribacteria bacterium; assembly: GCA_965197465.1. Taxonomy (GTDB): domain Bacteria; phylum Poribacteria; class WGA-4E; order WGA-4E; family JAJDTR01; genus JAJDTR01. Next base: position 1,564,059 of record OZ240209.1, read on the forward strand.
TATAACTATTTGGCGGAATCCTTTGACCGTGATCGATTGCGCGATGCGGTTCGCATGATGTCCGAGTTAGCTGAGCATGAGGCATACAAGGAGATTGTCGCCGAACGTGTATCGCCAACAGATTCCGCCCTGATGGCAGACGCCGAGTTAGACGAATGGATGATGCGTGAGGTTGCCACCAGCCACCACAGTTCGTCAACCTGCAAGATGGGGCCGGAATCAGATCCAATGGCGGTCGTCGATCAGTTTGGAAAAGTGCACGGAATCGAGGGGTTGCGAGTCGCTGACGCTTCCATCATGCCTGATTGCATTCGTGCCAACACCAATGTGACCACTATGGTCATTGGGGAACGGGTGTCCGATTTCATTCGGTAGAAGCCTGTGGATTTCAACACAACTTTGGTCAATCGACCATTTTCAGGGAGTAGATTGTCGTATCAAGAAAAGGTAAGTTCATGGAAAACGAATGGCCATTTGAATTTCCTGGAACGTACTGGATAGATGAGCAAGAAGAGCAGGCGGTTTTGGACGTTCTGCGCAACGGTTCGTTATTCCGTTACTACGGGCTGGGTGATCCGAGCTACGTTGACAAACTAGAGGAACGCGCACGCAAGTTATACGGGGTCAGATACGCACTGGCTGTGAACAGCGGCACCGGCGCACTGATCACCTGCTTGACCTCACTCGGCATTGGACCAGGTTCTGAGGTCATTATTCCCGCTTTCATGTGGGTTGCTACCGTCGGCACAGTTGTACAGGTTGGGGCAATACCGGTACTGTGCGAAATTGATGACTCGTTCAGCATGTCGCCCGCCGATTTGGAGCGAAAAATTACGCCGCGTACGAAACTCATCATCCCTATTCATATGGCAGGCGCTCCGTGTGACATCGGTAGTATCGTCAAGGTTGCCGATAAACACGGAATCCCAATATTGGAAGATTGCGCGCAGTGCAATGGCGGCGAGTTTCGGGGACGCAAGGTTGGCACATTCGGCAAAATGGGCATGTTCAGTCTGCAACTCAATAAAAACATGACTTGTGGTGAGGGAGGATTAATCGTAACTGATGATGAAAAACTGTATACACGGGCGTTCTCATCACACGACATGGGGCTGGTTCGAGTCGAAGGAAGGCTAGATACTCCAGATCCCTATGCAATCCTTTGGGGTGGCGGGCGCCGTCTGCCGGAGCTATCCGGCGCCGTAGCATCAGTTCAAATTACAAAATTACCGAGAATCCTTGAAAATATGCGCTGGTCCAAGCAAAGGATTAAGGGAATGCTGGAGGACATACGAGGGTTAGAGTTCAGGCGCCTGAACGACGTCGATGGCGACACAGGGCCATTCCTGATTCTCCGCTTGGCAGATGAACGCAAGGCCGCGAGGGCAGCCGAGAAACTGGTCGATGCCGGATTACACAACGTTTTCCAAATCTCGGAGTATGGATTGCATATCTATTCCAATATACCCTCGCTGGTCAACAAGGTCGGGGTCACCGATGCGGGCGATCCTTGGGCGTTGGTCGAGAATCAGAAGAGTGTTTACGATTATAACAAGGGCGCATGTCCAGTGTCGGATGCTCTGTTCGGACGTTCAGTGCTGGTGCCGATTCCATCGAAACTAACATCAGCACAGGAGAAATACGCCGCTGAAGCCATCCGTAGCGCAGTTACTTGAGTCGGGGTTCGGAAAATGACTAGCACTCTTTATTGAATCTCTATTGCGGTCGCCGTTCGCTCCCTTGATCGGTTGATTGATCGATTCGGAATGAGGCTATTGATGTGGACTTACTATCGCGCTGGGATCACTATCGCATTCGCTAGTCGCTCATTCGCTCGGTTGATCGCTTTCTTGAAGCCCGACGCGATGTAACATAGAAAAAAATATCGTAATAAATCAAACGGGAAATATATAGATCGTGAACTCTGAGTCTAGGATTACTGCAGATGTCTCACTCGTCCCGCGCGTTGGCGTTTGCTCGATTTCCAGCCCGCTTGAAATCGGGGCGGATCGCGCACCGCAAGCGGCGGCGGATCTCGCTCATCGTCTCACGGGGGAAGGGTGCGAGGTAATTGCAGCTGGTGCGGTCGGAACGCCTGACGAATCCGTTGCTGCTGGACGTCGGTTCAGTGAGAAACAGGTTGATGCCATTGCGATTGCACCTGCGAGCTGGTGTGAAGATTACCTCGTTACTGATCTGATTGAGGAGTGTTCTGCTCCAATTACCTTCTGGCCATTGCCCGGGATGGAAACTGGCGCGCTGTGCGGCACGCAGCAGATGACCTGTTACCTCAGGCAACTTGGCCACCCGTACAATGCCGTGTTCGGAGATATCGATAACGATAAGTGTCTTGAGCGAACGCTCGTGTTTCTCCGTGGTGCTGCTCTGAAGGGTCGACTTCGTCGCGCAAGGATTGGTCTTGCGGGGAATCACGTAAACGGCATGACGCATCCTGCACCGAATGAGTTCGCGCTTAAACGAGTGCTCGGTCCGCGAGTTGTGCCGCTGGATGTTCCGATGATGCTCCAACGCGCGGAAGAGATGTCGGAAAGCGAGGCAGAACGGTGTTGGAAGCGGGTCGTTCATCGTGCGGGTAAGTGCACCGTCGCGCTTAAAGATGGTCTCGATTCAACACGCATCTATGCGGCGATGCGCGAACTTGCGGACGAGCACGGGTTGACCGCTCTCACTGTGGGTTGTTATCCACACCTCATGGGACGTGTATGTCTCTCATCATCTCTATTGGCGGACGAAGGGATACCCATGGCGTGTGAAGGCGATGTGCACGGCGCTGTGTGCCAATACATCTTGATGTTACTCACGGGCCAACCAACGCACAACACCGATTGGCTCGATCCGTTGGATGACGACACGGTGATATTTAGCCATTGCGGACTCGGATCGTTCAGCCTCGCCGAAAGCGGGGCAGCTATCACACTCGAACCTGTTCGCTTAATGGATCAGGGCGTCTGCGCGCTTTTTACCGGCAAACCGGGACCGGTCACCCTGTTGGATCTAACGGCAACCACCAACGGATACCAGTGCGCGGTCATGGAGGGTGAGGCGTTGTCAACCGAGATGGTATTTCCGGGCAACCCCGTGCGGGTCCGATTCAAAAAACCTCTTGAAGAGGTGATGGACTGGATTCATAGAGAAGGTATAGGCCACCATTGGATGATTGGGTATGGGCATGTTGCAGCCGAACTTCGCGCCTGGGCTGGCATTGTGGGTGACGGGTTGAGATTCCTTTCATAGTCGAAAAAATTGTCCATTGCGGAGGATATGTAAATGCGTTTGACAGAGCAGCAGCGGAGCAGATACAAAGAGTATGGTTACCTTATCGTATCGGGATTGTTCGACGGCGAGACCGCAAAACAGATGATTGAGCACTATATGGCGATGCGTGCCGAGGGGCCAAAACCCGGGGATTCCGGGGGGACGCCGGATGAACCCGATGATCCGACCCACAAATATCCTCGAATGATTAACATGCACAAATGGGATGGACTGACTGAAAACTGGGCACAACAGGGGAATCTGTTAGCTATCGTGAACCAACTGATTGACGATTCCCCTGTCTTGCGACAGACGATGCTTTACTTCAAGCCTCCCGGAGGGCGTGGGCAAGGGCTGCATCAAGACCAACAGTACATTACGACCGAACCGCTTATCGGTGTGTGGATAGCCCTTGATGAATCAGACGAGGCAGTAGGACAAATGGTTATTGTTCCCGGCTCGCACAAATTCGGACATCTGCCGGTGCAAGCGGCTGACACGTCTGTTTCGTTTACGCCCGTTCAATCGATGATACCGGCGGAGGCGACGGAGGTGGGTGTCAACATGAAACCGGGGGATGCACTATTTTTTGATGGTAAAACGCTCCACGGTTCGTACCTCAACACGACCAAGAATCGCTGGCGTCGCAGCTTTATCTGTCATTATATCGGCGAACACGCGGTGAATTTTGAGCCGGAACAGGGGACACTTGTGTCACACTGGCGTTCGTCGTAGATGCTCTTGAACTGTGACATGCCCTTTGTCTCATTTCTAGGCTATCTCAAATCTGGGGTGAAGTCCCGTGGCGGACTTTCTCCGCGAAGCGTTGAACCCCACTGGGAGAGAGGTGCTGGCCCCAGGTAGAATTGCATCTAATTCTTGGTTACAGAGGCGTCCTTTACGTCGCTCTAGACCGGATGTGCAATGAAAAGAGAAAAGAAAAGGGAGATTGATGATTTGAGGGTGGTCGATTCCACAAGAAATCGCGACCGGGAGATCGCTCCTACAAGGGCCTACACCTGTAAGATCCCATCTTCGATCTGATGATGGCAGATTCCTTCTGGGGCTTATTCTTGTTGAGGAAGGGAATAACGATCGTTATTCCCTACAAAGTAAAGAGAACAGGGGAATCGGGGACTTGCTGATTGTAGATTCCTACATCTTTAGAATCGGGTGGGATTGGACATTAACGCTTGCTTTTCGGTTAACCATCAGCTATACTTGGCAAGTTGACTGGAATTTGCGCTGTAAAGTTTGGAGGAAGAAGCCGAGTTTTTGGAGAGATTCGGTGTTCCGGCGTGTAAGTCTTGTAGATGATTCGAAGCGCCCTCAATTTTTGGTAAGGAAAGCCTATATGCGTGCCATCGTTACTAGACTGAGGCCTGATGGAATTCGTGAGAAGGTGTTAGTGGACAATTGGCCTGAACCCGGTGCCCCCGCCGAAAACGAGGTTCGGACCCGCACACTGTATTCGGGGATCACTAACGGAACCGAACGCAACGATCTCCTGAGCGGCAATTACGCTAGTTCAGATGACAAATTGCCCGCGCGTGGCGGTTACCAAAATGTGGGCGAAGTGATCGAGATGGGTTCCGGTGTGCAGGATTTGGAGATTGGCGACCTGCTTTACATGAGCCAAAGCCATCTTGAGTTCTGCCTTGAGCCTGAAGACCGATTGCACATCAAACTGCCCGCCGAAATCAAGCTGACGGAGGCTGCACTCTTCGGTGTCGCCGGTGTCGCCATGCGATGCTGTCGAAACGCTGATCTTCGCATAGGCGATCAGATGCTAGTCGTTGGAGCGGGAATCGTAGGCCAATTGATTGCCCAGATTGCAGCGTCTACCGGTGGGCGTGTAACAATGTGCGACGTAGATGAACACCGTCTAAAGATTGCGGAGTCGATTGGTGCTGCGGACGAGGTCATCAATGTTGGCGGTGGCGGCTGGGACAAACACATCCCTGATTTTCGATTCGATGTTGTGCTTGATGCAGCAGGGGTTCTAGGCATGGAGGACATGCTAATCGCAGCTGCAAAGAAGCATGGAACCGTCATGTTTATCGCAGGGCGGTTCAGGGTAGAATACACCTTTAATCAGGGCCAAGGTCGCGAAATCACTATTAAGCAGAACAGCCACTTTGATAACTCAGACCTGTATCACATGTGTCGCTTTGTGTCAAAGGGCATAATTCAGATTGCACCCTTAATCCAAGATGTGGTACCGGTTGCCGAAGCGAAAAGGATTTATGACACGCTGCGAGATGAGCCACAGAAGTTGCTTGGGACCGTTTTTGATTGGAGGTAGATCGGATGAAGACTGGGCCAGTAACTACCGCGGTTGTCACTGGCGGGCATAGCTATGATGTCATCAATTTTCGGCGGCTCTTCCACGGCCTAGACGGCGTTGACGCTCATGTCCAGCACATGGATGATTTCGCGACCTCGTCAGAGGAGGTGCGGGATTCGTACGATGTTGTTGTGTTCTATCACATGTTGATGGAGGGGCCTCGCAACAAGGGTCTACCGGGGTATGCCGGGAAACCCAAAGCGGTTTTGGAACATCTCGGTGAAACAGAGCAAGGTATCTTCGTTCTCCATCATGCGCTCCTCGCCTATCCGCGTTGGCGCGAATGGGACGAAATAGTGGGGATGGACGACCGCTCTTTTGGCGCCCATGCTGGCAAATCTCTGCATGTTAAGATTGCCGATGCGACACACCCGATTACTAGCGATCTATCAGACTGGGACATGATTGATGAAACTTACACGATGGCTGAACCTGCCGCGGACAACAATGTTCTCCTAACAGTCAAGCACCCGAAAAGCATGGAGGCAATCGCTTGGAGCCGAGGGTACAAGAGTAGTCGGGTGTTCTGCTTTCAGTCTGGCCATGATAACCAGACATGGGCAGAGGCAGGATTCCAAGAGATTCTGCATCGCGGCATTTTGTGGTGCGGCAAGAGGCTTTAGGTATTGTCAGAGAGGAAATTCATCAATGAAGGGCTTACGCACCTAAGCTCGACTTTGTATAATTGAGCGGCGTAACAGACGGCACCAATCAAGCATTGAAGAAAAACGGGGAAGATTTTGATTGTCTGGCCTTCTTGGTTGATTATTGAGAAAGTCGCCTCTGTAGACCAGAACTGGCGTCTCACCCAACCCGATGCATCGGAAAAAGTGGCCAGCGGTTTCTGATACCATGCGGTCTGTAATGGTGCCCTCTTCGATTTGATGATTGAAGAGGGACTTCTATCGCCCTCGCTATGGGATCCCTATCGCGTTTCGCTTTTCGATCACTTGATCCCCTTGATCGCATCTTACAAGCCACAGGAAATGGTGGGCGGTGCCCACCCTACAAATGTACAAAGTTGAGCTAAGTCGCGACTTTTCGGCGTATCAATCCTCCCTTTATTTCATAGTTTATCAAGCAACTGGACAAGAAGAGGCCTTCAACCTTCGTGGGAAGGAAGTTGCCTGTTAGTCTTGGCCTTTTACAATCTGCAAAGGAGAGTTAGTAACGTGAATCGAAGAAAACCAAGCACCGGGCGGTCGCGAGGACAGCAGTACGGCACTGGCGCAAGGCCGGCAAGAGCGGGCGCAAGAAGGAAGAAAAAGAAAGCCAAGGAGAAATTGGTGCGGCAAGGTGTCGACAATCAAGAGACTGTTGATTCGGATGACGGAGGACGCAATCACGTTGAATCGAAAGGCGACAAAATCGTGGTTGAAGGAACAGTCACTGAAACACTGCCTAATGCCATGTTCCGCGTTGCCTTGGATGAGGCAGACACTGAGCACCAAATTCTTGCCCATATCTCTGGTAGAATGAGAAAGTTCTTTATAAAAATCTTGCCGGGTGACAAAGTAACTGTAGAGCTTTCGCCGTATGACTTGACACGCGGGCGCATCACTTACCGGAAGAAATAATCACCTACCACCAATCGGCAAGTTGCGCGAAGATAGGAGATTTTCACGCCAGTCTGTGAATATAGTTGTTTCGTGCTGTTCAGCCGATGCGCATTGAAATTTCCATGGATTGACGAAGGAAGCGAGTTGTCGATTTTGGTTTATACCATTTCTCTATAATTCAAGTGCATTGATTGCGTGGATTAAGTAAAAAAACTTGTGTGGAGTAAGATGTCTTGTCGCCGCGCAAAGTGGGCAGGGCAAGGGGATTTCTATCGCACTCCCTTTTTCGGTCGTCTGATCTCCGCCTACGGAGAAAGATAATGATATAATTAAAGCAACCTATGCACTGTTATTCAAACGAAATGGTATTAGCTGTATATGAACTCCTACCTAATAATAATTCTCACTGCATTGATTGGCGAGTTTTTACTCCGCAGCATTGCTCGACATCTCAATCTGAAAGCCCTCTCTCCAAATCTGCCTGCCGAGTTCGTTGGATTTTACGATGAAGAGAAATATCGCCAATCACAGGACTACACGAAAGTAAATGCCAAGTTTGCTTATGTTTCATCATCATTTGATTTGGCCGTAATTCTTGGGTTTATTCTGATGGGCGGATTCAATTTTGTGGATGGCTTGGCTCGGAGTTGGACTTCACTATTGATTCTTAGAGGATTCGTGTTCTTTGGGCTACTTTATGTCATTAGAGATATTATGTCCACGCCGTTCGCGCTGTATGAGACTTTCGTGATTGAGGAGAAGTTTGGCTTTAACAAAACAACAGTAAAGACATTCCTACTTGATAAGGTCAAGAGTTACATTTTGGTTGCAGTTCTGGGTGCGGTTTTGCTGGGCGGGATCATGTTCTTTTTCGAAGAGACCGGTAATCAGGCTTGGCTTTACGCATGGGGACTCGTATCCCTTTTTACCATCATTGCACCGTCACTGTTCGTGACAGTTATCGCGCCACTGTTCAACAAATTTACACCCCTGACCGATGGCGCACTCAAGAGTGCGATAGAGAAGTACAGTGAAAGCGTAAAATTCCCGCTGACGGAGGTTTCGGTCATGGATGGATCAAAGCGTTCAGGGCATTCCAATGCCTATTTTAGCGGGTTTGGCAAGAAAAAGCGGATTGTGCTTTTCGATACGTTAATTGAGAAGCATTCAGTTGAGGAACTTGTCGCCATTCTTGCTCATGAGGTTGGACACTACAAGAAAAAGCATATATTAAAGGGAGTGTTTGTCTCAATCGCGCACGCCGGAGTCCTGTTCTTCCTTCTCTCGCTATTCATTGAGAACCGGGGCCTCTTCGATGCATTTCGGATGGAACAAACCTCTGTTTACGCGGGATTGGTGTTCTTCAGTATCCTGTATTCTCCGATTGAATTGGTGCTTTCGATTGCTATGAACGTCGTATCGCGGAAGCATGAATATGAAGCAGATGCCTTCGCCGCAAACACAATCGGTTCATCAGATCCGTTGGTCAACGGTCTGAAAACCTTGTCTGTTTCTAATCTCGGGAATCTGACCCCGGACAAATTGACAGTATTCTTGAATTACAGCCATCCGCCAATCCTTCGGCGAATCGCGGCACTACGTGGACTCGACATAGCCGCCCACCGGGCATAATAGGATGGACTCTCCCGCCAAGGACATACCGTGTCCTAGAAGTCGCGCTGAGGGTAATTCCCATTAGCAGACAGTAAGAGAAGAGAGGAAACCGGCGATTTGGTGAGGGATCTCTATCACTGTCGCTATGGGATTTCTGTGGGAGTTCTATCGCGCGCGCTATTCGCTTGCTCGATCCCATGTTACAACTAGAATTCGCAAGGTCACAAAGGTGCGCAGGTGGTCAACCGCTAGGGCTCCCCATACAAAGGTAGGACAATTATAGTCATTGCGACTATAGTCATTGCGACTTAGAATTATAGTAACTGTTTAGTCCTTCGGTCTGGATTGGCCAATCCAGACGGAGCGGGGGGCAGGGAACACGCCGAGTAGCTAAGTACACTGCAAATTCCGACGAATCGGGGGGCTTACACGCCCAGACCGGATGTGCGATGAATTGTAATACGACGAACCAAACGATGCACTAAACAGTCACGAATTATACATACAAGATTTACACTGTTCGATTTATAGTAGCACAATTCATTGTGCTTCTTATGTAGGCGCGAGTTTTTCGTGATAGGAAGTCGCGACCAGGGGATCGCTCCTACAGTCATATCGGCACCTTTCATTAACATACAATCCATAATATGTGTAAATTTGAGTGTAAATGACTATAGATAGGATGTTTCTACGGTAAGGCGTGCGTGTTCCAAACTCCTACCCCGTAAACCGCGCCGAAACGACTTTCGATACCCCTGCCTGTTCCATGGTCACTCCGTACATCACATCGGCGATTTCCATTGTCCGCTTGTTATGCGTAATAATGACAAACTGCGTATGCTGAGCATAGTTGTGAATGAGCTTGGTGAATCGGAGAACGTTGGCTTCATCAAGCGCAGCATCCACTTCATCTAGTATGCAGAACGGACTGGGTTTGAGTTTGAATATGGCGAACAGCAGCGCGATTGCAACCAGTGACCGCTCGCCGCCCGAAAGCTGCGTAATGCTCTGCGGACGTTTCCCCGGCGGACACGCGATAATGTCAATCCCCGACTCCAAAATATCTGATTCATCAGTCAGGACGAGTTCGGTTTCCCCGCCCTCAAAGAGTTCTATGAACACATCTCGAAAATTCGCGCGAATCTGCTCAAAGGCGTCTTGAAACGCTTCTCGTGATGTCTGATTGATCTTCTGAATTGCTTTGTCGATGGATTCAATCGACTTTTCCAAGTCTTCACGCTGAAGCACAAGAAACTCCTCCCGCTTTTTGTGTGCTTCATACTCCTCAATCGCTTTCATGTTGACGCTGCCAATGTCCGCGATTTGTGCTCTAAGTGATTCGACCTGGTCAAGGAGTTCTATTTCGTTTACCGCTTCTTCAGTTGCCTGAACCTGCTCGATTGACACTTGGTACTTTTCGGTGACTCCTGCAGAAATAGCTTTTATCTGCATCTCTAGCTGGGTGACGGTAACTTCCCGTTGGTGGCGCAACCGGTTGTGCTTTTCGCCCTGTCTTCTCGCTGTACGCATCAACTTCTGTAGCTCCGCATCGCGTCCTCTCAGCGCTTCACGTTCCTCCTCTAATAGGTTTGCCCTTTCTTCCGCTTCGGCTTTTTCCTGTTCTACCCTAAGAAACTGCTGCTGAGCTTCATCAATCTGTTTTGAGAGATTCTGTCGAGTCTCGTCATCGGAATCGATTACTTTCTGGCGCTCAGCCATGTTCTCGCGGACTCGCGCTTGATTCTTCTCAAATGACGCTAGTCTGGTTTCAATCCCGTATAGTTGCTCACGTTTGGTAGCCAGAGAGACCTCAAGTTCTTGGCAGGAAGCCACCACCTCGTCACGCTTGTTGCTTTCGCTCTGAATCTGCTCAGAGAGCCGTTTGGTGCGGTTTTGTAGCTTGTTACGCGTCTTTCGAACCTCGTCCAGTTCGGTTTGGCCGTTCTCGGAGCTCGATTTCGCTTTATCGGCTTCCTCCTGAAAACGGGAACTCTCCGTTTGTGCCCCTTCCAATTCCTCCCTGAGTTGTACTATTTCCCGATTGTGTTGTTCTAAGTCTTTCGCATGGCTTGTATATTCAATCTCACTACGCTGGTGTTCACCGGCAAGCGATTCGTGTCTCTGCTGAAGTTGAGCCAACTTTCCAACATGGTCTTTATGCTTCGAATCCTTCTCGTTAATAACGAAAGTCAGATTATCAATCTTTGCCTGCAAATCTTCCAGTTCTCGTGGGCGACTCAGAAAACCGGTCGTCTGATTAGCACTGGAACCGCCGGTAACTGCTCCAAAAGTATTAATTATCTCACCCTCAACAGTCACAAGGCGGGAATTTGGGCGAAATCTTTGTGCAAGTTGGATTGCAGTATCCAGGTCCTCAATGACAACCGTATTTCCCAGCAACTGTCGAATTGCGATGTCATATTTCGGCGCGTAATCCACGAGATCTGAAGCCAAACCAATTACGCCTTTTTGATTGAGAAGCACTTCGTCGCGGAATGACCTGGCACGCAACATATCCAACGGCAAAAATGTCACTCGTCCCCCGCGCGTTTTCTTGAGGAATGTAATCCCTTTCTTTGCGTCTTCGGCAGTTTCTGTTACAACGTTTTGGATTGCACTTCCCAGTGCCACTTCAACAGCTAACTCGTAATCGGAATTCGTGCGGATGAGTTCCGCAACGACGCCGCAAACGCCTCCAAAATGTTCCGGATCACTCTCTTTGGCCATCATGATGGCTCGAACTCCAGTGTAGAATCCTTCGTAAGTCGATTGCAATTCTTTCAGCGATTTCAATCGCGAGACGTTCATACCCAAGGAGTCCTGTAATCCCCGCTTCTCCGATTCGAGTTTCCGTAGAATATCTCCTCGTTTCTGACGCTCTTCCTCAATCTGTAGCTTTTCGATATCCAACTGCACCAGCGTGGCTTTCAGGTGTTGTTCGCGTTTCTGTGCTTCGGCCTGAGCGGCTTCCACGGCTTTAAGTTTTCCTTGAACTTCCTCGGCGTTTCCGAGGACTCGATCGAGGTTATGCGTAGCGAATTCCAGCTTGCTGTTGAGTGTTACGACCTCGGATTCCAATCGGGATGCCTGATTTGCCTTTTCGGACAATTCGACTTCGGTTTCGCTGATGGACTTCCTAGTTTCGGCTATCCGCGTTACAAAATCATTCAGCACGCGTCGTCGTGCGGTTAGGCGGTTTTCCTCTAGCTTAAGAGTTACGCTGAGTTGTGTTCGCTCTTGGTTAAGTCCGCGCTTTTCCGCATCCAGTTCGGTAAGTTCTTTTTCGAACGATTGAATTGCCTGAATTGCCCGTTGACGTTGCTCGTGAAGGTTTAATTGACGCTCTTTGTGCAGAGCGATTTGCCGTTCAATTTGCTCGATTTGGCTTATGAATTCCCTTGAGACTTTATCGCCTTCCGCAATTTCTGTGTCAAGCGCTGCCCTCCGTTCAATTAGTTCCTCGCTCTCCTGCTCTGCCGACTGAATGGAGTGGTTTACTTCATCAATCGCCGCCAGGAGGTTATCCAAGCTGCCTTGTGTTTCGGTCAAATCTTCAAGAAATCGCTCATACTCTCGACGTTTCTGATTTAGCTCAAGATTCTTAAGTTCCCCGTGCAACTCTTGGTGACGGCGGGCCTGCGACGCTTGACGTTTTAATTTTTCGGTTTCCCGCTGTGCTTCATGAATCACATCGTTGATGCGAACGAGATTCTGCTCTGTGTCCTCAAGCTTCTTAAGTGTTTTTTTCTTGCGATGCTTATATTTAGTGATTCCGGCAACCTCGTCGAAAAGGAAACGACGCTCTTCCGCCCGCGTATTTAGAATGAGATCGATCTTGCTCTGCTCCATAATAGAGTATGCAGATACCCCAACTCCAGTGTCCATAAAGAGTTCGGTAATATCGCGGAGCAGACAAGGACTGTTGTTGATCAGGTAGCGACTTTCACCCTCTCGTGTCAACTGGCGAGTAATTTCGACGTCGGGAGATTCAAGCGCAAGCCGACCGTCGGTGTTGGCAAACTGAAGGGATACTCTTGCCCGCTGGGCGGGTTTGAAGTCTGCCCCACCGTTGAAGAGCACGTCCTGCATACTGGCACAACGGAGCGCACGTGCACTCTGTTCGCCTAGAACCCAACGAATTGCATCTGACACATTGCTTTTGCCACAGCCGTTTGGTCCGACGACCGCAGTGACGCCTGGCTCTAATATTAGATCGATATCTTCTGCAAAACTCTTAAAACCGTTGATTTTGATGTGATTGAGATGCAAGGCGTGTCCCCCTTACCGTAAGAAATTTGCAGTTCTCACATAATTAACGTCAGTTTACCGGGATTCGTTTCGAGATGTTGTCAGTAAGCGGATCGTACGAGTCAATCCGCGTTTGGCAATGCTTGAAAATTTCATATTTTTCATACCAATTAGGTGTTTTCAATAGAGACAGAAAAGGATGGGATTCCTTACTATGACTGGCTTGTGTGCAGTTTCGACATTGAAGCTAGCAGAAGGGCGGTATGAAAACCGTGGTTGGCACTCAACGTCATTTGAAATCTCGGATTTTCGATACTTGCATGAGTAGGTTTAAATATAAAAATATACACGTTCAGCAGGAGCGGCCGGGCCCGGCGCGCTGTGGCCTTTGTCAAAATGTAAAATTTGTTTTTGAAACTTGCTTAGGAATTGATGGTTTGTCAAACAGGATCGTATGTCCTAGCTGTGATGAGTGATTGGGTATTTGTAACGAAGGGTGGTCGTCAGATGTATTTGAGGAAGATAGTACGGTGAACTCGAACTTAAGAAGAATAACACAATATCTAGGTCTTTGTAGACAGCATAGACAGCGCTCAAGTTTTTTCGAATACCGTGTTGAAAGCCGGGTCTTGTAGGCGACTGTTCTCTAGGACGCCTCGTCGAGAGGATTTGATTTTCGTATCTGTTTGATTTTGCCCCGATGGTGTTTCGATTTAAGGCGACGCTCGTTAGACGTCTGAGTGGGAACCGTTGGTCTGCGGACTTTGGGCGGGACTGCGGCTCGGCGAATCAGGGCAGCGAGTCTTTCAAACGCGTCTTGGCGATTCCGATCTTGCGTACGGAATCGGCTTGCGGTGATGAGGAGTTCGCCCTGTTCCGTCATCTTCTTGCCTGCAAGACTAATGAGACGAGTGCGCAGGTCATCAGGCAGCGTGGCATTTTTTAAATCAAATCGGAGTTGTGCGGCAGTTGACACTTTGTTGACGTTTTGCCCGCCCGGGCCGGTGGAACGGACGAATTTTACCTGAATATGGCTTTCGCTAATGGAAATGTCCTCTGTAATTTGAATCATGGTTTTGAATCATGGTGCTGAATCCCTTGAGTCGTTGTCAAATCCAGACATTCGAGAGGTCTGAAAATTTAAGTCTTGAATCGCCCGTGGATTGTAGGAGTTGCTTCACAAGCATTGTTAATTGCCTTGAGCATTTGACCGTGTGGTCGAGTGACATTTTGTCTGGAGTAACAATCCGTTTTCCGTTATAATGCCCTCAGCAGTGTATAAGAGCCGTGTTTTACTGGGCAACGCACGCCTCAACCTTCACGCAAAAAAATGAAATCAGACGATTCGACAGGCATTAAAAGAGGATTGACGAATTACGGCGATCCTGAGTTTAGCGTCTATATCCGCAAAGCATTCGCCAAAGCGATGGGTTACGCGGAGCATGAGCTTGAGCGGCCCATCATCGGTATCATCGACACATCAAGTGATTTTAACAGTTGTCATCACAACTTTCCAGACTTAATTGAAGCTGTGAAAAGGGGCGTTCTATCCCAAGATGGACTCCCGATGGTATTCCCGACAATTTCACTCGGAGAGATGTTTACAGCACCGACAACCATGATGTTCCGAAACTTGATGGCAATGGACACCGAGGAGATGATTCGTGCCCAACCGATGGATGGCGTCGTTTTGCTCGGTGGATGTGACAAAACGGTACCCGCACAGTTAATGGGCGCCGTGAGTGCCGATCTCCCCGCTATCTCTTTGGTAGCGGGCCCGATGATAACAGGTGATTATCAAGGCCAGCGCCTCGGCGCCTGTACCGATTGCCGTCGCTTTTGGCGCGACTATCGTGCAGGGACTTTGAATCACCAAGAAATTGACGCTGTCGAGGATCGACTCTGTCCAACTACCGGCACCTGCATGGTGATGGGAACCGCGAGCACGATGGCGGCGTTGGCAGAGGCACTAGGGATAATGCTGCCCGGCGGTGCGGCGCCTCCAGCAGTGATGGCAGATCGACGTCGTCAAGCCGAAGTGACAGGAAGAACGATTGTGTCAATGATTCGGAAAAATCTTCGTCCCTCACGAATCTTAACGCCCAACGCCTTTGAAAATGCAATTCGTGTTCTCATGGCGATTGGCGGTTCGACCAATGCGGTTATCCATTTAACGGCGATAGCGAAGCGTCTGGGAATCTCACTCAAACTAAAACACTTCAACAAACTCAGCGATGAGACTCCGCTGCTGGTAAACGTAAAGCCGAGTGGCGAATACTACATGGAGGACCTTTGGAAGGCTGGCGGCATTCCAGTGGTCATGAAGGTATTAGAAGACTTGCTCCACGGCGACACGTTGACTGCTTTAGGTACTACCGTGTCAGAAAATCTGGCGAACGCACCGCGTTATCCCGAATGGCAGGACGTGATTAGGACTCGTGAGCGTCCGCTCTTGGAAAATGGCGGACTCGCTTGTTTGTTTGGAAACCTAGCTCCAGATGGCGCAGTAATCAAGCGGTCCGCTGCTTCACCTCATTTACTCACCCATCGCGGGAAAGCTGTTGTTTTCAAATCCTTGGACGACTTACACGACCGCATTGATGCGCCCAATCTCCCAGTCACCGAGGACAGTGTGATTGTCCTTCAGAACGCTGGCCCAATCGGTGGACCAGGGATGCCTGAAGCGGGGTACGTTCCTATTCCCAAAAAACTCCTGCGATCGGGGGTAAAGGATATGGTCCGAATCTCCGATGCGCGCATGAGTGGGACCGCGTTTGGCACCATCGTGCTGCATATCACCCCGGAAGCCGCAGTTGGAGGCCCGCTGGCGTTGGTTCAAGACGGTGACACGATTGAGCTTGACGTTTCTCGTAATCGACTTGAGTTGCAGGTGGCGGAGGAGGCGCTTGCAAAACGACGTGCAAATCTAGTTCTTTCGAAACCGCACTTTCAAAGGGGATACGGCAAACTCTACATCGATCACGTGCAGCAGGCTGACTTGGGATGTGACTTCGACTTTCTGTAAACAAGATAGGACTTACGCAGCAACAATAGGGTGCGCTCCGGAGCAGATCTCTATTGGAGTTCTATCTCACCGGAATCTCTATCGCACTCATTATACCATTTCTCTAAAATGTTTGTGCATTGATTGCGTGAATCAGGTAAAGAAACTTGCGTGGAACGGAACAAGAAGCCTTGTCTCCGCAAAAAGTCGGCGGGGCAAGATGCCCCGCCTACGGAGTAAATGAACGATATAGCAAAGACATCATATGCACTATTATTCAAGCGAAATGGTATTATTCGTTCGCTAGATTGCTCCGATCTCATTGAGAAGATTGGAACACTTTTACTACCGCGAGTGAGGGAGATTCTTGACGGAATGGATATAATGCTCCAACCTCGTGAGGTCAATTAACCTCGGCACGGCAATCATCTTTCCGGTGGAATGGTAGCAGATCCCTGACAGCTTTGGTGAAGGATGACGGGGACGCGGCAAAGAAACTCATGATTCGAGGAAACTGAGGAGCCTTTGAGAGACGGGCGGAAAGTAGGAAGAGAAAAGAGAGCGGAAAGTCTAGGTTGTACCGGAAAGGTTGAAGGGTGGGCAAACCCACCCTTCGGTAAATCAGATTGCTTGACGCATCCCGATTGATTACTGGGATTTGAGACTTGCCCACGTCGTAGCAAGTTTGTCTATCGGTTCAACGGCTGTTCCACCAGTTTTCTCGCCATCAGCCGTATAAAATGCGCCTCTATCAAAGTCAATGGAGCCCCAGCGATCGTTATGATGAAGGCTCGTAATATCAATCGCTTTGCCTTCTGGCGCGATACCGGCAGGGTTCGACCAAGAGATGACTATCCTATTTCGAGCCCCAGCGTCAGTGTCATAATTCATCCCGGTGACATTCCAGCCGAAAGTGCGGCCATCTAGGGGCCCCTGGATGCCCATATCCGCAAAGGGGACCGAAATTTCCGCAGACCATCCTTCGTCGATATCGTCAGGATTGTTCACCGTGGTACCTGCCGGGACGTTCACTTTCCACACCGTATTGCCATCCCAACCGAAATCCCACTGTTGGCCTTCGGATTCACCGTTGCCCTGGGTGTCGTTCAACACTTCATCGACGCTGACAAGGATTTGGTAACTGCTTTGGTGCCGACATGGGCATGGGCCATCGGCTTGATCGCCTTCGCCAAGACCCGTATTGATCCAGAATTCAAAGCTGTCATCATGCCATGTCTGTCCAATTTCTTGCGGGCCTTCAGGTGAAGCTTCGCTCACCTCACCATCACGTGATATTACACCATAATAAAGCATGGCGTCATCCCAGTCTACATACCAAGTTGCTACCCAATCCGGGTGGTCTTGACGATGTCCACCCACGCCAGCGGTGCCAACGCCGTTATTGTCTTGCCTATCATCTACGATAATCTCGCCGCTGACTCCGTTCCACTCACCATCGTTGATGACCCCATCAATAGTGGGGGCTGCAAATACTGGAGTGGCTAGCGCGAAAGCCACGAAGATGATAAGCGCTGTTATTAATGTGCTGCTGGTGTACTTAGTCATGTTTTGATTCCTCCTATTGTGCAGATAAGCGAACAAAGGTTCGCACAGATTAACTCAGTGACAGCTGTCACTATCACTTTGAAGAACTTACATTATGAACAGCTTAGCACAACTCATTCTACTGGTCAAGAGAACTTTTTGCTTTTTTTATAGCAATCATATCTGATTACAGGATATGTAAGAATGAAAGAGCGGAAGGATGGTGGGCGGTGCCCACCCTACAACAGTCGGGAGAAGTGAACCCTGAAGCCGAATTTCTGTGTTATGACTTCTTATAGGGGATTCGATCTTCGATTTGATGATTGAAGATCGTTCAACCCAATCTAAGTCCTGTTTCAAGTCATCGGTGGAATGATGGGAAGATGAATAAGGCAAAGAGAGGGTAGATTCGAGAATTTGGTGATTGTTGATGAGAAGCGGCGTAGGTTGGGTTGAGTGCTCAAATGGGAATCGCTATCAAATGTGAACTTTAGATGGGCTTTTCAACGCTATTGTGTTGTGGATTAGATGGAGTGAGACCCAACAGCTCGATCCAACCCACGCGTTCGATTGTCAAGTTGGGTTTCACTATGGTTTGCGAGGTTTCAAGGAGAATCGTAGCCAAAAGCTAAGTGTGAAGGTTGGTATTTTCAGTTGGTGCCGTTCAACCCAACCTACGGGCTGGTCAAGAAATCTTCTCGCGTTTTTTCAGAATAATTACATCTGCTTGTGGGGGAGGCGGTGGAAGAATGAGAGAGCGGAAGGATGGTGGGCAGTGCGCACCCTACAAGACAAGCTGCCGTCTGCTCGAAAGAAAATAATTCTTGCGATTCTTCTAGTTGGCAGTAGAGTTTTTGTGCTACTGCAGTGAGGCGATTTAAGTTGATTGAGGCGTCCTGCCGGAGAAATTTGCTTGACACAATTATTGTCTGATGCTATATTACGATTGATATGGTCTTTGCATCTGGAGATATCTTGAATCAAGACTTGGTGAAAGTCGAAGAGAGTTGACTACAAGTGCCGGTAGCCAAAGCCTTGGGATGTAGGGTGTTCTTTGGTTCGGCTAAATCCACATGAATACCTCGGTGAAATTGTTAGCACTTCGATTTTCCCGACCGCTTCCCGGAGTAGCCCTCATGGTCGGGGTGACTGATGGCAGAATTTCGGAAGTCATCCAAGCCCTGTTTCGGAGTAGAATGGTTACCGCTTTGTCAGATGGGATTGAGATGGACAAAAAAGAGATGTCGACTTCGGTTTTCTGCATAATGGTGGTCTCGGTTGTCTTTCTTGTCGTAACGTCGTTCGCCTATGCCGAAGTGGTGGGTATCTGGCTCTTTGATGAGGAGGATGGAAAAATTGTCACAGACGCGTCAGGCAATGGACATGACGGCGAAATCATTGGCAACGCCAAACGACGACCGAGCGGACGATTCAGAAAGGCGATCGAGTTTTTCCATGATGCAGACGCTGAACCCGGAGCGCTGTGGCCGGGGTATGTTACTGTCCGGCATCATGAAGATCAGGATCTCTTAGAATTTAGTCTAACCGCATGGGTGAAACTCTCGGACATCGCCGGGGCGGAACTCAATGAACATCGAGTTTCAATAAGGGGGCTGATAGCCGGAAAGACAGGCCATATTCAGCAAAGCAACTATGCGCTGTGGGTCTCGGGCGCAGGGGCAGCTGGCGCATTAGCGGGCGAAGCGGGCCACGTTACATTTGGCTTCACCGTTTCAAAACCGAAATGGGCACAGGTTTTTGTGGAAAAAACAGGACGCCGGGCAGAGGTCACAGATAGCAAATGGCATCACGTGGCTGGCACCTATAAGGAACCCATGCTTTCTGTTTATGTTGATGGAAATCTAGTTGGAGAGCAAGAGAATGAGGCGGTCAATAACGCCTTACTCCCGGGTGGGAAAGAAATACCAAAACCGACATTTGCAAGAAGTAGAGGCAAGCCAGGCCCATTTATGATAGGTGCTCAGCACATAGGTCGCCAGGTTGGCACTCAGAGACCGAGTTATGGAGTTGATGGGCTCATAGATGAGGTTGGACTATTCAATCATGCCTTAACCCCAGAGGAAATCAAGCTGATTTCTAGACAGGGATTGGCACAATTTCTCGCCGTCGATCCACGTCAAAAGCTAGCAACTACGTGGGGCGAAATCAAGCGAAATTGAAGAGTTGCCATTGTTGACACAAGATTAGTATTGTTCGTATTCGATTTTCTCGTTTGTTTCCCTAGGTAAGTTGATGTTCATCAACCATAGCGTCATGAGAGGCCCAACGGTGAAGATTACGGCGATTCTGAGTTTAGTAGCACTTGTCCTAATAATACCGTTGAGTTATGCTGACGTGGTTGGCGCTTGGCTGTTTGACGAAACGGGTGGAGATGTTATCACAGATTCTTCAGGCAATGGTCATCACGGCGAGATTGTTGGAAAAGTGGAACGGGTACCACATGGAAAACGCGGTAAGGCTTTGGAGTTTTTCGAAGATGAGGACGGGGCGCCAGATTGGCTATGGGGACATGTGCTAGTTCCGCATCACGACGATATGAATCTCCTGGAGTTCACGGTCATCTCGTGGATAAAGGTACGTGAGTTTGTAGAGCCCGGCTTTGGTGAAGGATCGATCAGTCAAACGCTTGTCGGCAAGACCTCGCATATTTCGCGCAGCAATTACATGATGTGGATTTGGGGTAAGGGAGCGGGCGCTGAGGACGAAGGAGGCCGCGTAACAATCGGGTTTACCGTCACGAAGCCGTTATGGGCTAGTATTGCCATCAATAAATCAAAAGCCGGAGCAAATGTAATAGATGGCAATTGGCACCACGTTGCCGGTACTTATAAGGAACCCATGCTTTTCCTGTATGTTGATGGCAGAGAGGTTGGCAGACGAGAAAACGAGCCTATCAAGAACCCTAATACGAATGTCAAGGAACTGCCGGTACCTTCTTTTGCAATTAACAGGGGTAAAGAGGGGCCATTTATGGTAGGTGCTCAACTTATAGGTCCCCAACACGCGGGCCAAAAACCTAGTCATGGGATTGCAGGATTCATGGACGAGGTTGCGCTCTTCAACACTGCCTTATCGGAGGAAGAGATTGGCAATATCATGAGACGGGGCTTGGGACAATATCTATCAGTTGATTCGAGAAAAAAACTAGCAACCACCTGGAGCAAAATTAAGGTGCGGGAGTAGACTATACAAGGAGATTTAGGATGTTAGGGTGAAATCGCCTAAACATGCCAGGAGTCCCTCGTCGCGCACTTCTTAAGAGAGGCAATGGCTCCTTGCTTGCCAAGGGGATTAAGGAGGATTTTGAAGTTGTGACCCTTACCGTGATTCCACTTGTGGTGATGCTAAGAATTCTAGATAACCTTATAAACTCTTACTGCATATTCAGGAGGATAAATTCCATGAAATGGGCTATGATTTTGAGCGTGTCAATCATCTTGGTAGGCTTCTTTGTGACGATACCGTTTGCCCGCGCCGAAATAGTTGGCGCCTGGACTTTTGATGATGTTGAAGGCGAGCTTAACGCGGAGGCCGTCGGGACGAGCCAAGATATTTCAGGCAATGGGCTTACCGGAAATATTGTAGGGAGGGTAAAGCTGCGCAAGGGTTGGCGCGGCCAGGGACTGGAGTTCTTGGAAACGGACGGCGACCCTGGATCACAGTGGCCGGGGTGGTTTGAAGTTCCACATCACGAATCCCTAAATCTCACAAATTTTACCCTAGCCGCGTGGCTGAAAATTCCGAAGCTGGTGGACCACCCTCTTATTGACGGTTTTTGCAACAATCCGTGTGGGAATGAACAGGATTGGCTCATTAATCAGGCAATTCTTGGCAAAACATCCGGTTTCTCCCGCACCAATTATGCGATGTGGATATCGGACGCAGGAGACAATGAGAGAATTGATGAGCGCGGCCATGTTTCAACCGGGTTTACGGCTCCAGAACCGAAATTGACCCGTGTTCAGATATTGGAGACCAGCGAAAAGGCAGCTATTCTGGGGAACAAATGGCAGCACGTTGTTGCCACTTACGGCGAACCTACGCTTCGGATCTATGTCAATGGGAAACTCGTTGGGGAACGGGAAAATGAAGCGGTGAAGAATGCCAACACCGATGAAAAGTTAATACCGAAACCAGGTTTTGCAAAGAACAGAGGTAAAGAAGCTCCGTTTATGGTGGGATGTCAAATTGTGGGACGTTCAGTCGCTGGTCAAGGACCTAGTTACGGCGTTGCCGGGATTGTGGATGATGTTGCAGTCTTCAATCATGCTTTATCCGAGGACGAGATTAGAGTTCTCTCAAGACAGGGCGCAGCACAGTTCCTTGCCGTCGAATCGCGTGGCAAGTTAGCTGTTACATGGGGACGGCTCAAGGCGGGAAAATAGATCTAACACGAGAGATTGTCGATTCTACCTCAGAGGTTATACCCGATCGAATGATTAATTGTCCTGTCTCGTGAGATTAGTCTCGTGAACGTCGCAGAAGGACTTTCTCGAATCTAAGGCAAACCATGAATAATTACCGCGGACCGACACTTGCAGTTAGCGAGATGAAGACTAATGATGTTAGGTATACACTACTCTATTGAGGGATCGAACTTGTGCTTCATTGGCGAGCCCGATTTGCCCTTTCGCTGAGCGACCGTAAAATAGATGCTACGCGCAATAGTACACGGAAGTTGATGGATCGTTTTAGGGTTTCCTTTTGTTCGATTCTGACTTCTGTTCCGGCTGCCAGCGCATACCATTATAGAGTCTTCCCAAAATCTGTCCTGAGTGTTAAGGCGATTGTTGATTAAATATTAGGATTTTCAGATGGGTGTCCAGCGTCCGAGATAAGCATAGTCGAATTGTAACTTCGATCATTCGGCTTCAAAGTCAATCGTCCTGTTTTGAACCAGTTCTGTGCAATTGGGAATTCACCCTAGAAAGGTTGGAGGAATCCAACTTGGAACGCGCAAATTACCCTCTTTTTTGCGAAGACCGTTACGAATACCGAAAAAACCAAGATAACGCGTTTCTGCTTTGCTCTTTGATTCAAGAGTCGGGCAGAGCAAAACCGGAAGCAAGGATATAAAATGTCTGCTGCCTAGTGACTTCCCTTTCAAAATGTGCTACGGCAGCAGAAACGCTATTTAACTTATCCGAATTAGGAGGAATTGATCGTGAAATCTGCTACGATTGTCGGCGTATTCACCATGTTCCTAAGTTATTGCGTGATCCTGCCACTTGCCCGTGCCGAAGTCGTGGGTGCCTGGACCTTTGATAGAGGCGAACCGAATCAGGAAGCCCAAGGGAAGATAGAGGATGTTTCCGGCAACGGACACCACGGCAAAATTGCGGGCAGAGTCAAATGGCGACCAGGTAAACGAGGAACCGCATTGGAGTTTTTTGAAGCAGAAGGCGAGGCAGGATCTGAGTGGCCCGGCTGGGTTGAAATTCCACACCACGAGGATTTCAATCTGGTAGAGTTTTCTCTGTCGGGCTGGGTCAGGATTCCTGAGCTCCTAGGCCATCCTCTTAACGATGGTTTCTGCAATAATGCCTGCGGAGATGCAACGGATCTATCTGCCAATCAGATGTTGTTCGGCAAAACGTCCCACTTGGCTCGATGCAATTATGCCATGTGGGTTTCAGATGCCGGGAAAGGCGGAGAACAGAGGCGCGGTGAGTTGGGGCACGCAACGTTCGGATTCACCGCTCAACAGCCGCGTGTAGCCCGCGTTCTTGTCAACGAAACAAAAAAGCGCGCCAATGTCGTTGACGGGAAGTGGCATCATGTCGTCGGCACATATAAGGAGCCGCTGCTCGTGCTATATGTCGACGGTCAAGAGGTGGGACAACGGGAAAACGAAAGGATAAACGACATAGCGAAGAAAATCAAAGTTGCACCGTCACCCGGCTTCGCAGCACTAGGGGGCGGTAGATTCGCACCATTTATGATAGGCTGCCAAATCATAGGGCGTTCGACCAAGGGCCAGAGGCCAAGTTACGGAACGGCAGGACGTATAGATGAGGTTGCCGTCTTTAATCATGCATTAAGCGCAGACGAAGTTACAACCCTCTGGCGGCAGGGATTATTACAGTACCTTGCCGTAGAAGCGCGCGGGAAACTCGCGACAACATGGGGCAAGATAAAACGGGCAAGGTAACGATTGGCTTGGTTGTGTTCGACAATGGGGTAGCACAACCTCACCGACGTGCGCGTGCGTGTGCTCAAACCGATTTGGCCCGTTTTCAGTATTTCTAAAAACACATCAGCTTTCATGGTAGGTCTATTGCAAAGGGAGTGAAGATTTCTCGCCACGCTAGATGGGTAACGCATGTCGTGGGTCGGTTGTCTTCCCCCGACTAGCCGACGTTGTTCACAGGTAAAACTCAAAAGTAATATGGAACATTGTCCTTTCCATTCAGTGTTGAAAGTGCAAAGAACCAGGAATCACTAGCTAGACTGAATCGATGGGAAATCAGGTGTTGTTCGATTGAATGGTCAGTGTGCAGTGAACATTGCTGCCCGGCTTCATTCCCAAAGTTAGTCGTTCTGTTCCGAGCAGACGCTGTAACATTGGGAATTTACCCTCCTTAATTTCACCTCAAACGACCTTGCGACATCCACGAGCATCTCTATCCAAGAAACAGCGGTTAGTTCTCTGCCTAGTAGCGATTTTACTGGCAGTTGTGCTGGTGGTTGTCGGCCTCATCTATCGCCAAGTCTCGCTCTGGAAACCCACGGAAGATCTCCTTACCCTCCTCCCTAGAGACCCAATCTGTTTTGTGAGTGCAAAAAACCTCACGTATGCCGTTAAGGCATTTACGCGCAGCCAATTTGGCCGGCGCACCGCACAGATGCCGATTCTCGCCGAAATCCGAAGACAGGGATGGTGGCGAAACATTGTTTATCAAAAGCGGCTTTGGGAACGTGAGATGGGCGGCACGCTCAACTTCAATAAACTCAAGGGATACTTCGGTGAAGAGGCAATCTTGGCACTATACCGCCGGGAGGATGAAATTTCATTTCTTCTGATAAGCGTGGTGGGAGCGAAAGAGAAGCTGGAAATCGCGGCAGTTAGCGCAGCTGACCCGCTTAATCCAAGCTACAAGCGACTTCAAAACGATTACGAAGAATTTACAATCAACACCATTACCGGTTATCCTAGCGACTTTAGTTATGCGTTCATTGGTAAGATTGGGCTTTTGGCACTTAGCCAATCTCTCATAAAGGACACGATTGACATTTATGCCAAGAGACGGAAGGGCTTTAGCGATCTCCATCCGATGCGTCAATCCTTACAAGAGCGATACAGCTCGGACGGTAGCACAGTCTTTGTTGATTTCCCCAAACTGTTCGATGCTTTTGAATTTTTGGGAGAGTTCATGCCTCTAATTGGAGGGATGGGAACGTGGACATTTAGCAACCGTTATCAGAATAAAACAGTGCATTCCTATCATCGGATTCAGTGGAAATCGCATCAAGAACGACACCTGCCCGATCTTGCAGCGGTCAATCCTAAACTCCTGTCAACCCTACCCAAGAAATCCGCCGTGTCGTACGTTAGTCGGGCCATCAATCCTTCAGAGTTCGGGCAACTCCTAAAAGAGAACTTACCAATCCGGCATCAACAGCGTGAGGTGGACTTGACGCACCATCTCGGCGAGGAGGTCACAATTGCACTAATTAACCTTACTTCCAGCTCCGCAATTAAGATGCCGTCAATCATTATGGCGATTCCGATTACAAACCCAACGGGCTTAGAAGCGGACTTGACTAGACTTCAAGGGCATCGAATTGTTGTTAATGGAAAGCAACTCCAATTTTCCGAAACGCAGACTCATCGTGGTGTCGCCTATCAACCGGTACAACTTCCATTGGGATTTCTCTTTTCACTCAAAGGCGCTCATGCTCTCATGAACGATTATTGGATTATTAGCACAACCGTATCCGGTTTGAAATCCGTGATTGATACTTCGACTGGCGAGAGTACGGCTCTCGCTCAAATACGATTTCCGGAACCAGTCAATCAGCCACGAGACTGTCATCTTCTCGTCCAGCCCAATCTCTTGATATCGGAACTCAGGGGCATTGCGCCGATTCTCGGTTTGATTGCGCCCATGATGGGAAATTCATTTGATTTCCGCTTGATGCAACAGATTGTCGCCAACAGTTCGCCGCTTGAAACTCTAGGACCAGTGTCCGTCGGAATTGACTTCGACGGTGAGGAAATGAACGTGGAAGTTCAAGTAGTTGTCCCAGTAAACGGTAAATCCTAGGAGGAGAATCCCCAATTTAGCATGGAACTTTGAGGAAGATCTCCCATGTGCTTTGGCTCGGTGCACTATCATCCGACATGTTGGAGATTCCTGCGTATCCTCCTTTTGGAAAATGGCTGGTTCTCAGACTTGCCCTCTGGACTTAACGGACGTGTTCGCCAACAGTGCCTAGCACGCCGGAGTCCCATCGATGCCTTCTAGCATAAGCTGAAGCGTAGGCTTGGACTGCCTTTGGCGGTAGGGTGGGTGCCATGTCACATAGCGCAACTCGAACTCGGTGAGATTAAACAGCTCCAGTTGAAGTGAGACTTCAATACCCGGATGGTCATGAAACACCGGAGGTATTGTCAACTTAAAAAGGCAGATAGAAGGTGCCAGTTGTTCCTCCATTACAAGGCGATCCCCTTTCTTAAGGAAGACTT
Organism: Candidatus Poribacteria bacterium; assembly: GCA_965197465.1. Taxonomy (GTDB): domain Bacteria; phylum Poribacteria; class WGA-4E; order WGA-4E; family JAJDTR01; genus JAJDTR01. The sequence continues at coordinate 1,590,362 of OZ240209.1, forward strand.
TCTCCACGATATTGCGAGCTTCGGGAGAAGCGAACAACCTCTCTTGATGTCGGATTGTTGAATTGCGAAATAATATAGTGTCGCTTCAAATAATCGACTGGCGAAGCCTTACGAGATCGCAATACGCATCTATATTTCAGCTTCTTTGCCAGAAAGCCTGCACTTTCCCGATCTCCCTTTAGCTCGACTTTGTACATTTGTAGGGAGGGCACTGCCCACCATTTCTTGTAGCGTACGCACTGCGCACCAGCCTTTGAGAGCGCCAGCGGCGCGAAAGGTGTATAGCAACACCAAGCCACCGTACACCAAAGCCCCAGCGAGGCGAAAGGTTGGAGGATGTTAGAATCCACCGGCGACTTTTCCCGATGCGTCGGGTTGGGAGACACACGAAGTCTAATCTACAGGGAAGACTTTTTCAATGGTCAACCAAATAGACCAGATGGTCAAAATCTCCTCCATTCTTCTTCAACGCTTGATTGACACCGTCTGTTATCACGCTTAAATGTACAAAGTCGAGCTAAGTATACATAATTTTGTGTTGACTTTTTCTGCGATTCTGCTATAATAGCCTCTCACTTAACTATCCAACCCCGCACAGAATAGGCCAAAACATATTCTGTGTCTGGTATTCGGGCAATCTTAAACGGGAATTTGGTGGTAACCTTTTCGTTGGAACAGATACGGTTTGTATCGTGTCCGTTGGATGCTGTGTACCTCCAAAGTTAAAGCCAACCTCCAAACTCACAACCACTTGGGGCGAACTCAAAACACAAAAGTAGCCACTTTCAATCGCCAACCCTAAGCCCTGAGATTAATCGTTTCAGGGCTTAGATGTGCTCTAGTGCACTACCAAGCGACATATTGGGGATTCTCTTAGCTCCTGATATTAGAAATGCTGTGGACGGTACTGGCGATAATACTTCTCCATCCCGTCTAACGTCAACAGCGCCTTCACCTAATTAGACGCACGTCGCCAGGTCCATTTCCTGTTGAAAAGGTGCTCAAATATATCGACGATCGTCCTTTCACCACGGCCAAACACACAGTAATCACCGTACTGGACATTAGGACGGATGTAAGTGTTTAGTGGCTAGTGATTAGTGGTGAGTAAAGGTTCTGAAGCCATTAGACGGGCAATGAATTGCCCTACTACGAACCTGAAAAATGGGTAATTACACAAGGTATCTCTTAAAAATGGCAAAAAAGGCCGTCTAAATCATAGCATTCGACCCTAGAACCAATGGACTAAACAGTTACGGACGGATGTTCGGCACCCCGCCCCGCCAATCACAATCTTCGGGCGGGTCACTTCCAATACTTTAACGTGAGTTCGACGTAAGAAGCTAATGTTAAAGAAGCAGCCAAAGTAGCAGGCACACGCCGTGTGCCGTAGCCCGGTTTATCGAATCAAGCACGGCTCAGACGCAAATCGACACTTTCAAACCGCAGCTTTAGGCCAGATTCAATTAGGGTGAAATGGAAAGGAAGAAAAACAAGGATAAGTTTCCATCCCTCGCTTTAGATACTTGTGTCACAACAAAGTGCCAACCGAACTCCGGCAGAAGATGAACCATCCCCATGTAGCGTCGATTAATTGGTTCGAGTTTGGTCATTTCAGTGTCAAGGACATTCGTAGACAAACTGGAAGGAGAAGAAAAATGAGATTCATTTTACCGTTGCTCGGAGTTATTCTGCTGCTCTGGTGCGGCGGGGCAATGGCAAAAACACTGTTTTTCGATGACTTTGAAGATGGTGTCATCGATAAGAAATGGGACTTCACCGGTAATTGGGAAGAAACGGATGGGTACTTGGCTTGTGTCGAATCGAATGTGAAATTTAACTATGCGATTCCCGAAATACCGGCTGAATTCCGTTCCAAACAGATTACCATCCAAGCCAAAGGGAAAATCATCGGCGCTCCCTGGACCCGAATGGGCATTGCGGTCCGGTTGACGCCAAGGCTCAACAACGCCGAAAAGCAGGATGGCAAACCGACAGGACATCTTGGATACTGCTTGACGACAGGAGAAAATGGTCCCAGCGATGTAAAACTGTTAAATGAAGGGGTGCAGTGGGTCAATCTGAATAAACCTGTGCGTCCACAACTTGATCAGTGGGTCTGGGTTCAGTTGACCGTCACGGCCAAACAAGAGTTGCTTGCCAAGGCTTGGCTTGATGGAGAAGAAGAGCCAATTAAACCGATTGGTCGCGTCAAAGAATGGCGCAAAAAAGATGGAACTGTTGTCAAGCCAAATCGTCCCGCGGGACCTGCCGGTTTGGTCGGGAAAGCCATGGAAGCCTGGGGGCGGGGCGGGGCAACTCCCGTGTATGATGAGGTGGAGATTTGGGACGCGAATGGTCAAAGCGAACGTCCCAAGGCCGTCGGACCCGCCGGCAAGTTGAGTCTCACCTGGGGCAAACTTAAAGCCCTGTAGCCTTATCGCTAAAAAGGAACACCTCCAATCCAAAAAGCACCGATCATGATTCATGTCGGTGCTTTTTTGTTTCATCGGCGGTAAAAAAATGGATAGAGATCGATGTCAATGACAATGGAGAGCATTATGTTTGATGTGTCCTCATCGTCGTCAACTGCCGGATTGGTAATTATGGACGCGATTGGCGGAAAGAATTCTGCAAGGTGAGTAGCCAACGTCAAACGGAGGTGGCATAACAGAGGAGTTTAACAGTGAACGTAAACCGGAAAAGACGTTTCAAAATCGCTTATGGAACTTACGGGATGCCCAAGGAAGATTTGAAGGCAGCGATACCACGTCTGTCAAAAATCGGCTATGAGGGGATAGAGATTTGTGTGGGGGAGGCTTACCCAACTGCGCCTCACAAGCTCACAAAGGAGAGGCGTGCCGAATTGTGCACCATGTTTTCCGATCTAAATCTAGAGATTCCTTCACTAATGCTGTTGAGCCGGGTGTTGACCGCAGATCCCCGGGAGTATCAGCAGCAGCTTGACGCATTCCGCGCGGCTGCTGAACTGGCTAACGACCTGGCTGTGAGCGATAATATCCCTGTGTTAACGACCACGCTGGGTGGCGGGCCCATGACCTGGAAGAACGATCGAGAAACACTCGTCAATCGCATCGCAGAAGTGGGCGAGCTAATAGCAAAAACAGGTACTCGCTTTGCCGTGGAGCCTCATGTAGGCAGCATTCTGGAGCATCCCGACCGCGCTGTCTGGCTGATCCAGCGAATCAATTCGCCTTCAGTCCGGCTCAATTTCGATATCAGCCACTTTGCTGTGGCAGGCTATCCTTTGGAGGATACGGTCGCACAACTGGCGCCACTGGCGATCCACACCCATGTGAAAGATGGACGCATGGTGGATGGCAAAGTACAGTGGCTCTTGCCGGGCGAGGGAGACTTCGATTACGCGGCGTATTTTGAGGCAATGGCAAAAGCGGATTGGCGTGGCTGCATAACAGTTGAGATCAGCGGCATGATCTTCAGCAAGCCGAACTACGACCCCTGGATTGCGGCGGAGTTCTCATGGCAGACGTTGAGCACCGGCCGGAAAGAAGCGCGAATTTAAGCGCGTATCTGAAAACATCAATTCTCCTAACTTCGTGGCCAGCGTCGCGCCGCATGCCGTGGTTTTTGTCTGGATAGACGGTATGAAACAGACCCGAACACAGACTTTCCCATCTTTACTACCTGCGCTAACAATTGGCATCGTGCTCATTGTCGCCAACTGCTATTGGATCGCCATGGGACGGGCGACCAATCAGTCATATACGACCAATATCTCGCTCTACTTCAACGTTATCTTCAGCCTATTCCTTTTGACGCTGTTCAATCGTCTGTTCAAGAAATTCCTACCGACCGCTGCGCTCAGTCAGGGTGAACTCCTCGTTATCTACGTCATGTTATCTATCGCATCTTCTTTGGGCGGTCTGGATATCATACAGAGCTTGGTCGGCATTATGAGCACGCCGTTTATGTTCGCAACGCCGGAAAATGAATGGGGGAATCTCTTTTGGCGATTTATTCCGAGATGGCTTGCCGTCGAAGAGAACGGCGCTCTAGATAACCTTTACAATGGAGAGTCAACGCTATACAACGCTAGCCATGTCAGGGCCTGGGTGTTTCCAGCACTTGCTTGGTCCGCTTTTCTTTTCGCGCTTCTGTTCATCATGCTTTGCATCAATGTCGTAGTCAGGAAACAATGGGTCGAAGGGGAAAAACTCACCTATCCGATTATTCAATTGCCGTTTGAGGTGACGCGTGAGCAGTCGGGCTTTTTTGTCAATCGACTCATGTGGTTGGGCTTTGGGATTGCATTTCTGGTGAACATCGTCAATGGATTGCATTATCTCTTTCCCGTCGTGCCCAGCTTAGGCGGTGAACTCTATGAGAAGACAGGAAGTGGACTAGACCTGGGAAGATTCTTCACCGAAAAACCGTGGAGCGCGATCGGTTCGATGCCGGTGATGGTTATTCCTTCTGTCGTCGGGCTTGCTTTTTTTATCCCATTGGATCTGTCATTTTCCTTCTGGTTCTTTTTTCTCTTTTGGAAGTTACAGTTTGTTTTCGCAAGTTTCGTCGGACTCGGAGACCTCCCCCGGTTTCCCTATAGCGGCGAGCAGGCCTTCGGCGGGCTGATCGGACTATGCGCCATTGCGCTCTGGGTGAGCAGAAACCACCTGAAGAGGGTAATTCTCACCATATTCTCAAGCCGATCTCAGCTTGATGACTCAACCGAGCCCATAAGATATAAATCCGCCTTTCTAGGGATAGTTTTGGGGATGAGTTTCATAACGCTCTTTTGTTTACGGGCAGGGATGTCGATTGGGGCGATTCTTATTTTCTTCACGTTATATTTTGCCATGTCCATCGGCATCACCCGGATGAGAGCCGAACTGGGTTCTCCCGTTCACGATTTTCATGATTCCGGCCTGTCTGAAATGATAACAGGGGCGATGGGCACGCGCCGTTTTGGGCCTCATAACCTGACGATGTTTTCTTTTTTTCGGTTTTTCAATAGGGCGTACCGACCCCATCCGATGCCGCATCAACTTGAGGGATTCAAAATCGCAGAGCGAGCAAGAATCAGTAACTCCGGGTTATTCCTCGCTATGGTGCTGGCTATCGTAATCGGCGCAGTGGCGTTCTTTTGGTCGTATCTAAACGCCCAGTATCAGTTCGTCGGGCTCAATACAAGAGGGCGGGGGATTCATGCTTTCAATCGCCTGAGAAGTTGGCTTTATTATCCTTTGCAACTAGACTACGCGGCGATGGTTGCTATGGGCGCCGGTTTCCTGTTCTCACTTTTCATGATGATGATGAGAATGCGCTTTCTCTTTTGGCCCTTGCACCCTGCGGGTTACGCAGTCGCAACCAGTTACTCCACGCGGGGGTTTTGGTTTTCAATCTTTATCAGTTGGTTGGCAAAGTCAATTATTCTCAAATCCGGGGGATTGAAAACGCATCGAAAATTCATCCCTTTCTTTTTGGGAATCATACTCGGCGAATTCGTCGCCGGGAGTTTCTGGAGTCTGCTCGGCATAGCCCTTGGAAAGCCGATGTACAAGTTCTTGTGGTAACGATATTCAACCCAGTTTTCCAAATCTGGCGCAAAATAAATGGGGGATGGTCAGTATCCCAGCTCTCAGTCGCCGCGGCACCGATTTCCAAATCTGCGATTATCGGCAACGCCGGTTAGAAACCTACGCCACGACTGGCGGCTCAATAATTATGAGACAATCCCAATAATTTGTGGTGTTTTAGCCTTGACAAGAGGGGAAATATGAAATAAAATCGTATAATCACATTTCAGAATTGGGTGGACGCAGAGAGATTTCACTGATCCGAATCATTCACATTAACGGGAAGATTGGAGGTATAATCATGGGTCGGCAAATCTTCTTATGTTTTTGCTTATCCATTTCGGTTTTATGCCTGCACCTCGTGGATGCGGCTGAGAAGGGTCTGGTCGCCTACTGGTCTATGGACGGGAATGCCAAAGATGCTTCCGGCAATGGTCACGATGGTATTATTCAGGGCGCTAAGTTCGTTGACGGTGTCGTCGGACAAGCGGCAGAGTTTGACGGCGGAGCCCAATGGATGAACGGTGGGCGAAAACCTAGCCTGGAGGTTTCACCGATGAGTTGTATGTTCTGGATGAGACCTTCACACAATCTGGGACCTAGAGATCCGAGATTCAACATCGTCTACCAAGCGAAGGGGCCGATGTTCGCTTTCAACAAGCAGCCCGTGGCAAATGAGCCGACAGGACCAAAAAACACGATTCGATGTTGGGTCGATACCGTCGGCAACATCCCCAAGGGTACCCTTTTCACGAAGCGAGATAAATGGAGAGCGGGAGTATGGTATCATCTGGCATGTACCTATGATGAGAAAGAGCTGGTGCTGTATGAGGATGGTGTGGAAACCGACCGAGTCAAAGCGACTGGCGCCATCGGAGCACGAGGAAGCGAATTTCGGATTGCCAAACCCTTTGCCGGTTCGATTGATGAGGTAAGGCTCTATGACCGCGCGTTGAGCGCCAAGGAAATTCTTGTTTTGGGCGGGTTATCCGTTGAACCGCACGGAAAAATCACAACAGCGTGGGGGTCGATTAAAACCGGACAAAAATAACACTTCGTCAACTGCAAACGTTCTGGAGATGTTGCTGTGTCGTAGGGCGAGGTTTGAACCGAAATTTCCCATCGCAGATGGGGGAATGGCGATCACACATTTGCCGTAAACAACAAACCAAGAGTGTTTGTGGTGGTGGAACGGTTATGTGCCGCTGAAGTGGACTGTCGAGTGGTAACCGTCTGCCATCAACCGGCAGCGCTGATTGGTCAGTGGTGCCGTTTCTAACCAACGGGACACATCCGAATGAAGGACGTGCCCATCACTTTCAACATTACAAGGAGGACCAATTATGTGTCGCAGCAATTGGATAGTGCTTTTGGTGGTTTCATTTTCCGTTTCACTGGCCTTCTCATTCAGCGTTGTCAATACCGCTGACGCAGGTCTGGTGGCGCATTGGCCCTTTGATGGGAATACAGATGACGCGACGGGAAACGGTAACGACGGAATCCTTAACGGCGAAGCTCAATGGGTTGACGGCGTCGTCGGCGAGGCGATTGAATTTGATGGCGATACCGGCTGGATTGATGCCGGAAACGCTCCAGATTTGGCACCTTCGCCGATGAGCTGTACGTTCTGGATCAGACCGTCAAAAGACCTCGGTCTTGATGATGAGAGATCAAATATTGTTTACTACGCCTTGGGACCGATGTTTGCCTTCAACAAAACACCTGTAGCAGATGAGCCTCTGGGGCCGCCGAATGCAATCCGAGTCTGGGTCGATACGCTCGGCGACATTCCCAAAGGAACCCTTTTTACGAAGCAAGATACATGGAATGAGGGTGAGTGGTATCATCTGGCTTGCACGTATGATGAAAGTGAGTTTGCCCTGTATGAGGATGGCGTCGAAACCGGCAGAGTGCCGGCGACGGGCGCAATCGGAGAGCGGAAAGGCGTGTTCCGGATTGGGCAGAAGTTCCCGGGATCGATTGATGAGGTAAAACTTTATGATGAAGCCTTGTCTGCAGCAGATGTTGCCAACGAGTTCGACGCAGGGACATCCGTTGAGGCGCAAGGGAAGTTGGCAACCACATGGGGAGACTTGAAGACCGGCGAAAAGTAGCCCTTAAGTTGCCGAACTGTTTTATCCGAATTTACGTTAGATTCAGTAGTCACAATGGGGAATGTCCAGCGGGATGGGATGTTCCCCGTTTTTTTTATTCGCCACAGTCAATCTTGAGGCCTTACAGTCATTGCGATCGACAATTACACATACAGGATTTACGTAGTTCGGTTTGTAGTAGCGATCAACCGAACGAATAGATCAACCGAACGGATAGTAAGGGCGATAGAGATCCTTTTATTGCGCGTCTTCTGTAGGAGCGAGTTTTACTCGCGACTCCAGGTTTTTGCTGGCGATAGGCAGTCGCGACCGGGAGATAGTTCCTACAGTAAGTTTGTAAAAGCAATCTTCAATCGTCAAAACACCAAGTATGTGTAAATCTGAATGTAAATGACTATAACCCGGCTCCCATCAGTTGGAATGCACGACAGACTCTCATTCATGATGATTAGATGGCTAATCTTTATAGCACTGATTCTGTTGTCCATTGTCGGATACGCAGATGAGCCAATCAAGGAGGAGAAAGTGGAGAGAGTAAAAGCCCCCTTTCATGTGCTGTTCAGCAACGATACAACAAATATCTCGACATGTGTCAGTCCCTATCACAAAAAACGGGAGCCGTTCCGAGAAGGGATGCTCAAAGCCACAGTGGATGAAACGGCGGGAATCGGTATTGAAGTGCACATGTTGCAGCCGGCGCATGGATGGGTGCCGTGGTGGCAGAGCAAAGTATATTCCATCGAAGAACACCACAGATGGTGGCGGGAACATTACGATGTAGCACCGAATATGAGTGTCCACAACTACCTGCTCAAGGGCGGGGATGTGCTGGACGTCTTCGTTAAACGCTGCCGAAAACGAGGATTGGCGCCGTTTATCTCGCTGCGGCTTAACGATGCTCACCACTTGAGTCACGTCAACACGCCGAAAAATACGCGGGGTATCCACGCCATCTGCCGTTTTTATGCCGAATATCCCCAGTATCGGCTTGACCCCAAGGATGGTGGACGCGGCGTGCAGAACTGGGCAATTCCCCAAGTGCGGAATTATAAGTTCGCGCTCATCTCCGAGATTTGCCAGAATTACGACATCGATGGGTTTGAGCTGGACTTCATGCGTCATCCACAGTTTTTCAACCTCGACGAGACGACGAGCGAAGAGCGTGTCCATATTATAACCGGATTCGTCAGACAAGTGCGGGAATTACTCAATCGAACAACTCAGCCGGGACAACGCCGCTGGTTATGCGCCCGAATACCCGCCTATCTGTCGGAATATGACGCCCTCGGCATCAATCTGCCTTCGTTCGTTGACGCCGGCGTGGACATGCTAAATCTGTCGATCTCCTACTTCACCGAACAACAGACTGATCTGGCCGCCATCCGAAAGCTGGCTCCGGATGCTGCGATTTACCTTGAAATGACGCACGCTACGGCGACCGGGACCCGTCTGACGAAAAGCGGAGGCGACAACTACCTGTTTCGTCGCACCACCGATGACCAGTTCTATACGGCTGCGCATTTGGCTTATGCGAGGGGCGCCGATGGCGTCAGCGCCTTTAATTTCGTATACTACCGCGAGCACGGGACACCTGGCCGTGGGCCATTCAACGAGCCGCCATTTCACATTTTCAAGCACATTGGTGATGCACAATGGCTTGCCCGTCAACCGCAGCACTATTTTCTCAGCAGCCGTGGCTACGTCAATCGCCATTTGCCAAAGCAGTTTGAACCCGGCAAGACCGTCTCATTTACCATAGATATGGCGTCACCCGCAGATAGCTGGAAGATGGACGCAAGGCTTCGCATCCAGGGCCGGCAATCTCTTGGAGACAGCCGATGGTGCGCCCGCTTTAATGGCGTTGATTTGAACCCGATGGGTGATGTTTCAGAACCTTATCCGAATCCATATCCGCCGATGTTAGGAAAGCCTGAAGAACTTCGCGCTTGGACTGTGCCCGTGGGCGTTCTGAAAGACGGAATCAACTCGATTGAGATCACACTAGTCGAAGGGGAGTTGTCCGAGATTGTATTTCTGGATGTGGCGGTTGAGTAATATCAAGCAAATTATGATAGATGACCATAATTGAGGAGGAATCGTGACTATGAAAGTCATGCGTCCATGGTTGGTCGCACCCGGCACAATTGAGTATCGTGAACAGGAGATTCACCTGACCCCCGAGACCGTTCTGGTTAGACACGTGTGTACCGCGCCCAGCCAAGGTACAGCGATCCATCGCTATCGAGGAGAGGAGATTGGAGTGGCAGCTTTCAATCGCAAAGAGAGCGGAGGTGCTTTCCCCTATCCCTGGTTACAGGGCTTTGCCTACGGTGTCGGCCGGATTGAAGAGTTAGGAGCGAACGTTCAAGAAGTCGAGGTTGGCCAACTGGTGTACAGCCAGAAACTCACGGCGGAGCTCTCGGTGTTGACACCATCAGATCTGATTCCGCTCCCCGAAGGATTAGACCCAGAATCTGCGACGATGCTCCTGCAAGCCGAGGTTGGACTTAAGGGGGCGCGGGCAGCGGACACCATCCTTGGAGATATAGTACTCGTCACAGGGCAAGGTCCTATTGGAAGTTTTGCCGCACAACTGTGTAAACTCGCCGGCGCTTATCAGGTCATCGTCACCGACATCTGTGATATGAGGCTGGAGATCGCTCGACAGATGGGGGCTGATCTGATGCTGAATCCCCGCACGGACGACGTGCTCGGATGCATTGAGGAATTTACCGATGGTAGGGGCGCCGATGTCGTGGTCGAGTCCTCCGGTTCGCCGAAAGCGTTTCTCCAAGGCTGCGCCGCAGCCGCAGGCGGAGGCAAGATTGTCGTTGTCGGTTGGATTCTGGACGCTTGTCAGTTTAATATGTCAGACGCCTTCACGCCCAAGGGACTTGAGCTAGTCGTGTGTCATTCGGGACAGATCGGCGACTGGCGAATTGGACGCCGCCGACTGCACGCGAGGGGGATGAGAGGGGATGGTAGACGACGGGGTATGCCTCCTAAACTAAACGCCCCCTTAAGCGAGGATCATATGTACCTGATGAATCTGATGGTTCAGGACAAGCTGAAGGCGAAGGAACTGATTAGCCATCGCTTCCCGCTCAACGATTTGGTGCAGGTGTGGGACAAGTTTATTGACAAGAAACCGTCTGAGTATGTGCAGGTACTATTTGTGAGCTAGACGACGGACTATCAACTTGAATCTTGGACAGGTATGTGAACACCCTAAGGTGACTACCACGGAGGGGGTTGGATACCCCGGGTCAATCTGCACATGCGTGCGCTTCATCCCAAGCCGTTCTATTTCAGCCAGACTGCGCTTTCCGAGTTCGTCCCGGCCAAGACAGGGGGCAAATAGGAAGGCAAACCGCATTTTGCGGTATGTGCGACAAGATTGAACGGCGCCCCACCAATGTATGTGATGCCTTCGATGATGTCCCAGACGATGGCACCGAAAGACGAGATTTTATTCATTCTTTAAACCCCACGATTTATGGGCAACGAAGACACGATCTGCCCCCCATCCGATGTCGGCTTTGTCCCAGCGGCTCTCCGACGCTCCATGTCTTTGTCTGCGTCGGTGAGCCAGTTTGGGTGGGAGTGACTCGCGCAGGATTTATCTGCGAGACTTTCGATACGCTGACCCCCTTCACGGAGTCGCTTGAGATATCCGTGGATGGTACCCGGTGGGACGTTGGTTTCTTGGTGCACCTGCTTGGCAGTCTTTTTATGCTTCAGGATAGGGCTTATCAGTTCATAGCGTTGGAGTGCATCCACAGCCTTGCCTCCAGTTGTTCAAACGTAATCAAATGAAAGACAACATGACCAACGCTCTTTCCAAGAGGGGGATGTGCAAGAATCTCCAATATGTCGGTTGATAGTTCAGGCTCGGCAAATTGGAAAAACATCGAAAATGAGGAAACACGCGGGACGAGATCACGTTCCCTATGAATGTTGTCTGTAGCAATCGTTGGCGAGGAGTGACGTGGACGAACAGTTCGCTAAATCACGTAGGCTACGCCCAGTTTTCTCGCGTTTGCCCTCCAGTGTTTTTCAACCAGTGATTTTCTCTCGCCATGGGATGATTTTTTGCACAACTGTCACCACAGGCGCCGTCCAAATCTCCTCACGACGCTTCGCTAGGTACTTGCAAAGTTCTCGGAAGCAATCAGCCGGCAATGGTTTCCCATGAAAGAGCGGCGTAAGGGGACCGCCTGAATTAGGCTCTGTTTGCAGCCCGTGGAGAGTCAAGATGAGCCAACGTCCGCCATCGGTGCCTTTATCGACCAAGCCGCGCAAATCCGACCCCGACATCCAGCCAGCGGCAACAGACGAAGTCAGATAGTGAAGTTCTGTCAGTAGCGGGTGATTCGCCGCCTCGCCTAGCCCGCGCGCGGCAGGGAAGTGTTTGGCGATTATGGGAACGTAACTTTGCCGGTTGATGCCTTCACCGACGTAACTTTGATAGCACGGATAGCAGAAGGTGCGAATTTGCTGCTCGGGAATAAGCGCGTTCAGCCGTCTTTCGGCTTCTAACACATCAGCTTCAATCTCGTCCAAGCTAACGGTCTCAAGGTATTTGTTGGTATTCCAACCGAAATTTCGCGTGCAAATATGTTGAATTGTATGATTCCCGATCTCATGTCCAGCCAGCGCTGCGTCTCGCCACGGTAAAAGCCGCTGATCCCAGTCATCACCACGCGGATTAATGTAAAACGTGCCGAGAAGATTGTATTCCGCGAGTATCGGTATCGCTATGTCCAGATGAGACGCACTCCCATCATCGAACGTCAATGAAACGGCAGCTTGATGATTATCCCGCCAGGGCGAACTGTTGGAGTTGGACATCTTGTTTCCCTTCAAATCTTGAGCGTGTTTGATAATGAGAGTTATTCGCTTCGATGGGTCTGCTTATCCTACGGCAGAGATGCCACCGGTGATATGAAGACATTTCAACGGCGCTATGGTAGCATAGCTCATTTTATCTGGCAATGCAATTCAGGCGTTACAATCGTCCAGTTTGCGAGTGGGAAAGTGATAGACAACGGCAGGCGATTTTGTTAGAATGCCTATCAGCCAGAGGGTTATTTCAGAGGCAGGATTCCAAATTTAGTTACTTTCCGTGTTCAAGGCATTTGGCTTTACCGGTTCCACAGACAATCTGAAGATAAGGATAAGTGTGAGTTAACATGAGTGACAAGCTAGCCTTGGTTGATGACTTGACCGCAATACAGATCGCTTCCATTTGCGATCATTCTATCTTAGAAACTTACACATCGTTTCTGGCAAAGGGCGAAGATCCAAGACAATTAAGGGAGCAGAATCTCCTCGATTTCTTGGAGGCGACGATACAGAGCGAGCGTGCGCCGTATGCAATTTGTGTGCTTCCGGAATGCGTTCCAATACTCGTTGGATTCCTTGATGAGCATGACCGAAATGAAATCAAGGTGGCTTCGGCGATATACTTCCCGTACGGTTCCGTTGCCACGACGCTTAAAGTGAGTCAAACGAAGGCGGTCACCGCTTGCGGGGCGGCAGAGATTGATGTCGTTCTTAACTACGAGGCATTTACGGCTGGAGATATTGACACGGCGCGAGATGACGCGAAGGCAGTGGCTGATGCGGCGCACGAGAATGAAGCGCTGGCAAAATTAATCATTGAGACGTGCCTTCTCACCCACGATCAGATTAAGGCTGCCTGCGAATTAGCGGAGGAAACTGGTGCCGATTTTGTGAAGACATCTACCGGAGCCTGGTCTTATGGTGCAACTGCCACCGATATGGTTCTCATCAGGAAATATTTCTCAGGTGGGGTCAAGATATCCGGCGCCGGCGTAGGGCCTAGGAATATTCGGGATTTACTGCGTGCGTCATCGGGTAGGGTAGACGGCTACATCGACTTGGATCCAGCTAGAATCAGGATTGGCGAAGGTGGATTGATAGGTAGTTTATGATTGTCGTTGGCAGCTGTTCACGTTGAACTCATAACTTTGGAAAAAAGGTGTCGCAAAATGGGCGGAAAATTCGATGGTAAAGTCGCACTGGTAACTGGTGGTGGTTCAGGACTTGGTCGGTCAAGCGCGTTGGCTTTTGCGCGAGAAGGAGCCAGAGTGGTTGTCTCGGATGTCAACGTGGAAATCGGTGAAGAAACCGTACGCATGATTCAAGGTACGAACGGGGAGTGCATCCTTCTCCAAGCCGATATGTTGGAGTCAGCCGAGATAGAAGAGATGATTGGGAGAGCCATTAGTGCCTACGGGCGGCTTGATTACGCCTTCAACAGCGCAGGTGTCGGTCCAGCGAAGAGTGCTCGAATTGACGAGTGTTCGATTGAAGATTGGGATCGGGTCGTGAACATCAATCTTAGAAGCGTATTTCTGTGTATGAAATATGAACTAGGGCAGATGCTCAAGCAGGCAAGTGGTGTGATTGTCAATGTGGCTTCGATTTACGGGTTGGTCGGTCACGGAGGTGGCGGATCATCTTACACAGCGAGTAAACATGCCGTGGTCGGCTTGACCAAGTCAGCGGCGCTTGAGTATGCGAAAGAAGGAATTCGGGTCAACGCCGTGTGCCCCGGTTATACTCGTACACCGCTCATACAGGGCTTGCTTGACAATCCGGAGAAGGCAGCGGAAGTGGAGTCATGGCACCCCATGGGACGTTTCGGATTGCCGGAGGAAATCTCCGAGGTTGTTGTGTGGTTGTGTTCGGACGCCGCCTCGTTTGTTACGGGGCACGCCATGGCGGTGGATGGCGGGTTTGTCGCGCAGTAGACGTTTCTCCGCTTTGCCACGTGAATTCGCATGATTGTTCTGTTTCAACCCATCTAGGAAGGAAATATCCAAATGAAGAAGCCCAATATCCTCCTGCTCATGCCGGACCAACAGCGTTGGGACAGCCTTGGATGTAACGGCAACACCTTTGTTTCAACGCCCCATATCGATCAGTTAGCGGCAGAAGGGGTACGCTGCGAGAATAGCTTTACACCTTGGCCTGTTTGTACACCCGCGAGAGCGACGATGTGGACCGGCGTCTATCCGCATCAACATAGGGTGAAGTTCAACACGTATCGGATGAGCAACCTGTTTGAGGATGTTTCCTATGAACGGCGGACGGTATTTGACACTCTGAAGGAGGCGGACTACACAACTGCCTATTTCGGCAAATGGCATCTAGGAGATGATGTGCCGCCCATGTTCGATGTATGGAAGGGATTCAACTCGCTTGGCGGTCATTGGGTTGATGGACGAAAGGATGGCGTCTATAAACCGGATTTGCAGACTGATCAACTCATCGAATTCTTGGAGCAGCAAGCAAACGCTGACAAACCGTTCATCGCGGTTAACGGATTCTATCCGCCGCACGATCCGTATACGGCGCCGAAGCGGTTCTATGAGCCTTACCGAGGCAAGGGGGTTCCATTTGCAGGTTATTATGCTGCGGTGAGTGCGCTCGATCACAACGTGGGACGGACAATTGAGGCATTGGACCGACACGGTCTAAGAGACGATACAATTGTGGTTTATTTCTCTGACCACGGCGACACTTTCCGGTACCGCGAAGGCTGGTCGTACAAGTTCGTCTGCCATGAAGACGCTATCAAGGTGCCGTTTATAGTGAACTGTCCGGCGAGAATAAAGGGCGAAGCGGCACTTGATTCCATGATTGGACTCCAAGACTTAATGCCTACGATTCTGGATTGGGCAGGGCTGGACATACCAGATCACCTGCACGGTCAGAGTTTAGTCCCGCTACTCGCGGGGGAATCAGTGGCTTGGCGTGATGCTTACTATGTGGAAAATATCTTAATCCAAAGCAATGTAGAACAGCGGTGCATTCGCACGAAGGAGTGGAAGTTGATACTCAGCGATAGGCCCCGAACGGTTAGAGGCTATTCTTCTCCAAACCACTTGTTCAACTTAGTGAATGATCCGGAGGAGGAGCTGGATCTTTACGACGCCCCATACGAAGACGACCACAATCAGTACGCGCATTACCCGCCCTTTACGGATGTGATTGTGGAGCTAGCGCAGTTGCTAAGGAGATACGCGGAGGAGATTGGAGATACATTTGGGTGTGAAGTGGCTGACAGTTGTCTGATTGAGATGAAACACCGGGAGTTACGCAATTCGTGAGCCGCCGCAAGTCACGGCAATCGCATTTAGTTCTTAGTTGTGGAGGCACACGGTTAGGAATCGAGGTCGCGATTCGGAGAGGGATCTCTATCGCACGGGATTTGCTATCGCGCTCCCTATCCAGTCGCTTGATCCCGCTCTGGGGCTTTCGATAATAGCTATCCCATCTTAAAGTACGCTCATAATGCGAATTCTTGGATCAAAAGGAGTAGCGAATGGCAAGAATTTCTCGAATTGACGCAGATAGGCTCAGGACATATACTACACGACTCTGCGAGGCGGTCGGGACGCCAAGCGAAATTGCGGAACGCGAAGCGGAGATTCTCGTCAACGCCGACCTGAGAGGCCATACCTCGCATGGAGTTTACCATCTTCCGAACTACCTCAGAGCCGTGGAAGACAAATCTCTCATTCCCGACGCCGTCCCCGAGATTGTAAATGAGACTTCCTCCGCTGCCCTCGTGGATGCACGAAGTGGCTGGGGACACTATTCCGCGCGGTGGGCGATGCAACTCGCTATAGACAAGGCAGAGGAAACGGGGGTTGGCGCGATTAGCTTGGCAAGCGCGAACCATATTGGCAGGTTAGGCGAATATTCCGAACAAGCCGCCGCCGCGGGGTTTATCAGTTTCGTGACTTTTGGCGTCGGTGGACGAAACGTTGGAGTTGCAACGCCGTTTGGCGGCACCGAAGCGACGCTTAGCAGCAATCCTATCGCCTTCGGTGTGCCTTCTGCCGATGGCAGACACCTCATCTCGGATTTCGCGACAACAATGCTCGCCAATGCGAAGATAAACGTCTATCGAATGAAGGGCATGGAACTCCCGCCGGGGTGTATTGTGGATAAAGACGGAAGGCCGAGCACCGATCCGAATGATTTCAACGCTGGCGGTAAGAGCCTCGTTTTTGGCGGCTACAAAGGGTATGCGTTTTCTTTATTGACATGCCTATTGGCTGGACTTAACGGCGGTTTCGAGGCGGATAGGTCGGAGATGTTGGGCAGCTTCTTTCTTGCCATAAAGGTTGGAGTTTTCATGCCGCCCGAGACTTACGAGCAAAATGCGGCGAGTTTTCTTGATGCGATGCGAGATGTTTCGCCAGCGCCGGGATTTTCCGAGGTACTTGTGGCTGGCGACATGGAGCGCCGCAAAACTGAAGAACAGTCAGCTGAAGGGATTGAGCTCCCGGAAGAGGTGATGAACAGCCTGCGAGCCTGTGGAGAGAAATACGGCATTGACGAGAACCTATAAACAAGACGGAGACCAATACCGCTTGCTATAAATTATCAGCAGTTATACCATTTCGCTTGAATAATAGTGCATATGATGTCTTTGCTATATCGTTCACTTACTCCGTAGGCGGGGCATCTTGCCCCGCCGACTTTTTGCGGAGACAAGGCTTCTTGTTCCGCTCCACGCAAGTTTCTTTACCTGATTCACGCAATCAATGCACAAACATTTTAGAGAAATGGTATTAGTTAGGTGAGAGAGAAAGTGAAGGACGAACCGAAAAAGCCTATACTCGACGACTTCCTGTCTCGGCTTGAGAATGTACGCATGGGGCAGATGTTTGGCTATCCCGCGTATTATGTGGGTCGGTCTATGTTTGCTTGTTTATATGAGGGGAAGATAGGATTGAAGATCCCCGAGGAAACGGCAAATGAGGCAAGGACTAGGGAAGGAATATCGGATTTTCAGCCTTACGGAAAACCCAAAATGCGGGAATGGATCCAGTTTAATTTCGATTCGGAAGAGGAGTTGCGTCAGTTTAGCGACCTAATTGGCATCGCCATACGGTATGCGGAAACGAGAAAAAGAGAGAAGTGAAGGATTTCCCATGAAAAGATTTTGGTTGGCCGTTGTTGCCTCGGGAGTGTGGATGAACCTTTCCGAGTTTATCCGCAACGAGTTCGTAATTAAGCATGTGTGGGTCAAAGGATTTGAGGAAATAGGTTTGTCCTTTCCGTCGGCGCCGGTTAACGGTCTGGTTTGGGTGATATGGACGTTCATCTTTTGCGCCGTTCTAGCTTGGTTAAGCACTAAATTCGATGTCTTGAAGAGTACAATCATTTGCTGGGTGACTGGTTTCGGGCTACTTTGGATCGCCATGTGGAATATCGGAATCTTGCCGAAGGGGCTCTTGTACTGGGCAGTGCCTTGGAGCTTCGTTGAGGTTTACGTTGCGGCGTTCATTTGTAATCGGATTGTAGCAGACAATAATGGTTGAGAATTGATTAGGGTAAAATGGTTTCCTTTTCTAGACCAGAAATCGAGAGAAATAAGTCAGACATCTGATGTTAGAATTCGGCATGGTAGTTAAAGTAAACCTCCCTTAGGGTTGCACGATTAAGCAGCTTTCAAGAATAAACTTAGATTTCGGTCTAGGTCCAAACCGCTCCTGCTGGATTAACATGTCCAGCAGATCTCTCAGATTTTTATGTAACCATTTAGCTTCGAATATCTTCCGCTCCAGAGGAGCGAAATGTCTGTAGAAAACACCCATAGCTTCATTCATCTGCTCCAGAGGAGATCAAGCGAGTGGATAACGAGTGCGATAGAGATCCTGCATGTGTATAAAACTGGCACAATTCCCATTCTTCCTAGTCCATACGGAAGATTAACTTTGGTATTGAAAGTTGCTTAAGAATCTGATAAAGTTTCGAACATTCAACTACGTGAGTCTTATCCTACTGACCAACGCCACGGAATCGAAGTGTTGTTTATCAACTCGGCAAATACTTTTCATGTAGTTGTTCTTTGACAACTCTCTTGGATATCCACTCATCAATCTGGTCGTCTGAATACCCCATCTCCAACAAAACCTCTCTCGTATCGCTTCCAATCTTCGGCATTGGGCGTCCCAATCTGATGGACGCATTCTTCAACCGGGCATACATCGGTGAGGGAGTATCCACCGGATTTCCGATGGGGTGGTCCATCATCCGGATAACGGAAATCGAACGACCATCATCCCACTCGTCAACCGATGCATCGGTATTGACCTGATGTAGATAGGCGTGGCGAATGTCTTCAAGGTAGTCCACCCGGTGGCACCCCAAATCGGCATCGTTAAAGATTTTGAGCCAAGAATCCACAGGTTGTTTTTGAATCGCCTCTTCCAAGAGCTGCGCTTGTCCCTCATCCGATACGTCCGAGACGGGAGATTCAGACAATTCTGGAATCATCTTTAACTTGCTTTGATCGGATTTTCGACCGGCAAGAAACAGCCACCCATCGCTGGCTCGGTATATGCGGTACAGGGCGTGTTCGCCCGCAGCTTCTTGGCCCTGGGGTTCGTCGCCCGATCGACGTATCTTCGTGGCATGCATCAATGGGGCTTGCACCAACTGAGCCCCCTGCGCAAGTGAGGTCGTGGCAAGATCGCCTTTCCCGCTTCGCCTGCGTTTGAAAAGAGCCAACGCCGCACCAAAGCTGGCTGAATAACCCGTCAGGTAATCAACGCACGATGCCCATCCGTGCAGCACGGGCTTTTGTCCCTTTCCACCGTACCGGAGCATAATGCCGGTGGCAGCTTGCAACACGGGATCGAACCCTCTCCGATTGCCCCAAGGACCGGGGCGAGGTCCGTTGAATGCGGTAAGGTGCACACAGATGATGTCAGGGTTGTGCCGCCTCAGACTTTCATAGTCAACGCCTATCCGTTCGGGGACGCCGGGGCTAAAATTATGGACAACGACGTCTACCGTTTTCACCAACTCGTGGAAAATCTTACGACCGTCATCGCTCTTGATGTCCAAGATAATACTGCGTTTGCCTTGGCTGACCTCCATAGCGCTCCAACACACCGTCCCCGGTCCAAAATACGGGGACGGCGGATCGATTTTGATTACATCGGCGCCGTATTCTGCGAGCGTCCGGGCACTTGTCGGTCCCGCTAGCACAGACGAAAGATCCAATACTCTCAACCCGTCAAGGATGTGCTTCTTTGGCGCTGTTGTGGGCTCAATCCCTTCCGCGTCGAATAGATGTCCATTGTCAGTAGGCACCGCACCAACTTCGCCTGCAAACTCGGTTGCCGGCTTTGGGTGGAACCATTCCTCCGGAGTTTTTGATAGCGACGTTTGAGTCCCGAATTGACGCATCGTACCGTGGTCGGGATCATCAACCGTGACCGTTAGCGCCGCAGCCTCCGGTTCAGGCGCGTGTAACCATTCTTGAGCGGTTCGATGGACGGTGAACGGAACACCGGCGGCACGCATTGCCCTAGCCCAGTGGGTTGCCGGTTTTGTCAAGAACGCAGCCGTCATTCGCTCCCTGATTGTGTTGTTCCACTTCTTTGAAAGACCTCCGGGGTTCTGCACATTATTGGTCAGTCCCAGATTTTCGTAACACGGCACATCGACCATGCCATCACGGAGAAGTTGATCGTATATCCCCAGCGCTTTAAACAGCCGAATGGTAAGCCTGCCGTTACCCGCAGTATGAAGATGCACCCAGTTGTCGTCGCCGGTTGGGTACGTCGTGAGAAATGGCGTTCCAAGGTCCGAAGCCTTTCGCCAATACGCCTGTCGTTGTTTCTCGCTCATTCTATCCACACGGGCGCGTTCATCACGTAGCTGTGCGTCATCAGACGCCTTCGAAGATCGACTTCCGTAATTAGCCGGGCGTTTTACCACATGGAGAATCATTCCACTCATCGCCGACATCGCCGCACCTACGAGCGGGACCTCAATCACCTCTCCACGGCCACTTTCTTCCCTGGCATAAAGCGCCAATACAACGGCGAGAGCACCGTGAATTGCCCCGTAGGCTGACCCTAGCGAAATCGGCGTGTATACTGGCGGTGCACCGAGGAGTCTTCGTTTAGCGGGGTGTAGATCCCAGAACAGACCGCTAGCCGCACCGACGACGCCTTCAAACGCACGGATTGAGCACTTCTCACGGTCCGTCGAGGCAAAACCCGGAAGAGACAAGTAGACCAGCCGGGAATTTAGCCTTCTCGTCTCGTCGGGACCTAATCCAAGGCGGGTCATCACACCGGGACGGAAGTTCTCAATTAGAACGTCCGCAGATTGAATCAGGTTCTTTGCAGTTTCCAAACCCTCCGGCGTTTTTAGGTTGAGTTGTAATTTTTGTTTGCCCCGGTTAAACGTCGCGTTGGCTGGCGTATCGTATTCGGGCGTACCCCGTCGATCGATTTTGATTACTTCGGCTCCTTGGTCGGCGAGGAGCATACCGACGAGTGGGCCGGCAATGTAGTGACCAAAATCAACGACACGAATGCCCGTGAGTGGGGGTTGCATCTCTAGCGCTGTGTCCACAATGAAAATCCTTTCTTGGAAAATTGATGTATCTTAGCTCGACTTTGTACATTTAAGCGGGATAACAGACGGTGTCAATCAAGCGTTGAAGAAAAACGGGGGAGATTTTAGACATTTGGTATTTTTTTAGTTGACCATTGAAAAAGTCGGCAGCGGTTCCTGACACTTTGCAACCTGTCCGGATTGCTTGCCCTGTAGTAGGCGCTGTTTCTAACTGCGCTTCGCGGGGGGCGTGTCATCGGTGCGGTTAGAAACCGCACCTACCGTTAGTACCTATTTAGGTTTGTGACATCAGCGGAGGTGAAGAAATTTCGGCTCATGTTAAGGATTGGTGCAAGCCACGAGTTGTGAGATAAAGTGACAAGTGATACATTTGAGGTTGATAGAAAACTCACACATTGCTATATAACCATCCAGATACTTTTTATGAACTCCACGCAAGGGGCGCAGAAAGTTGCGGACGGTTGTCCACATGCCTTCGACGGTGTTGGTGTGGGCTTCGTTAATCCCGTCCCCATCAGCATCTTTGGCCCACTCTTTCCGACCATGGCAAACGCTCGCATGCGAACGTCCAATCCGATGGTAGCCTCGCCACTCATCGGTGTAGACCTGAGCGGAAACTTGAGTGAACTGATGCACATGCGTTTCAAGGGTTTTTCTATCCGTCCGATGCACTACACGCAGCCTGACTTGACCACTCTCTCGTCCAATTGTGCCTACAATTGGCGGGCGGTCATTGGAGTAGTTACCGTGTCCTCTTCGCTTGTTGGCTCTCCGACGGGGTGGGTCTGAGGGATTGAGATGTACCTCACTTTTTTTCCCCCGCGTTTTGGAACATCTCGTCTGTTTCGGTTTGGGCATCGGTTAAGGGGGGTTGTGGTCTAATCGCTTGTGCGTTAGCCTGTAGCTTTCGGCGTATCGACAGTACTGTCTGTCGAGTGAGGCCAATCTCACGAGCAATTTGAGCCGAACTCTCCCCTTTGCAGACGCCGCGAAGCAGAAGCACCGCTTGAGCCGGTCTGAGTTGCTTCTGTTGAAATACGGTTGAACTGTAAAGGTTGTAAATGCCCTGACACTGTAGACATCGATGCACGGTTAATTGGCTTGTTGCTGTCTGTCGAAATGGGCGTGCCTCCATCACGCCAGCACCGCAGTGTGGACATTTCAACCCGTGGGGGTGGAAGTGGTTGAGCAACCAATCGGTGGCAAGTTCATCGTCAACTAAATCGAGTATCGGAAAATCCATGCCAAGAGTATAGCAGATTTCTTGGCATTTGCACTCACTTTTTACATGAGCCGGAATCTTTAATCATAAAATCGAAGATGGAATCCTACAAGTGTAGGTCTTTGTAGGAGCGATCAACCGAGCGAATAGCGAGGACGATAGAGATCCTACCCCGGTAGTGATCTACTGTCGCGAGGAAAACTCGCTCCTACGGAAGACGCTCAGTGAATTGTACTATTACAAATCGAACTGCGTAAGTCCTACTATAATCAACAATCATAATGCGTGAATAGACAGAGCCAAGGACGGACGCGCCTTCACTTGGACTTGCACAGACATAACGAATGCTGTGTGACGCTCGTCAGGTTTCAGCATCTAGAATGCTTTGTGCAATTTCGACATCCTGACCGATTTGTTTTGCCAAGGATTCGAGGTCCGGAAACCTCCGTTCATCGCGGACGTTCTTGATGAAGAAGATTTCAATCTCCCTACCGTACACATTCTCATTGAAGTTGAAAAGGTGTGCCTCGACTTGAAACGCCAATCCATCGAAGGTTGGCCGCACGCCCATATTCAGTATACCCCCGTAGAGGCGGTCCTCCAGTTTAGCCTGAATAGCATAAACACCGTTTGGAGGGTAAATCTGATTCTCAGCGTGAACGTTGGCTGTCGCATACCCTAGTTGGCGACCTCGACCATCGCCTCGAACAATTCTGCCGATGATTGAGTGTGGGCGCCCGAGTAGTTCTGCGGCGAGGTCCAACTGGCCCTGTACCACAGCTTCGCGGGCACGAGTGCTATGAACGGGCATACCCTTAACCAATGTTGGCGGCATAATTGTTACATTAAGGTTGTATTGCGCGCCCAACGACTGCAGAACCTCTGCATTTCCTGCCCGATTCTTGCCAAATTGACACGCGTATCCAACAATCACCTGACTTGCACATAGTTTATCAATAAGTACGTCTTGGACGAAAGTGCTTGGAGACATTTGTGCCAAATACGCGTCGAATCGAACAAAGATCGCGATGTCAACGCCTAATTCTTCAAGGAGCTCAAGCCGTTTTTGTCGAGGAGTAAGGATTGGCGGGCATCGTTCCGGTGCGAGGAACGCCATCGGATGGGGATAGAAAGCAAGCACGGCGCTTGAGAGGTCACGAGCCGTTGCGACTCTGACTACCTGGTGAATTACAGTTTGGTGACCAAGGTGTAATCCGTCAAATACCCCAAAGGTCGCAATGGAGTCTCGATCAAGTACAGGAATATCTTCCAAATTGTAGTAAATCTGCAAACTTTAATCTCCAGGGCTTTGGATTGGACATGCCAATCATAACCCGGAAAAGTACACCTCATGAGGAGCATTTCTGTGTGGTGCGTGTTGCAAGCCGAGGGGAGATTTCGGTCCCACTAAACACTTAGCGATAACTTGCGTTCTTCGTTGTCCCAGTTGCCATTTCAAACACAGCATCCACTGGGATAACCGCCGCGTATGCTCGAGAGGGCTGCTCCTCAAGCCAATCAAGTGTATGAGACGATTGGAGTGTGAAATCCCCCGAACGTGTTCGAGTCAGTTGTGAGAGATGGGCTCCGCATCCAAGGGTTACGCCAATGTCCGCAGCAAGAACACGAACGTATGTGCCCTTTGAACACACGACTCGGAATCGAACATCTGGCAGGTGTACCGATAAAATCTCAAGTGATTTGACGTGGACTGTTCTCTTCGGCAATTCGTCCAATGTGATTCCGCGATGGGCAAGTTTGTACAACCGTTTGCCTTTATGCTTTACAGCCGAGAATATAGGTACGGTCTGCTCGATCTCGCCCACAAATGATTGAGCAAGCTCTTGGATATCTTCCACCGTAATCTGACCGACATCAGCGACCGTTTGAACCTGTCCACTGGCATCAAGCGTATCTGTCGTAACCCCCAACCTGAGTGTGCCTTCGTACTCCTTGGTTCCCTGCTGCAGCCGATTGAACAATTTCGTTCCTTTGCCCAAGCAGATGAGTAAAACGCCTGTGGCATCTGGATCCAATGTGCCTCCATGTCCGGCCTTCGATGCTTTCAAGGTGTGCTTCACCCGATCGACGGCCTGTCTGGAGGTAATTCCTGGCGGTTTATTTAGATTAAAAATGCCGTCTAACTGCATAATGACTGTTAGCTTAAGCCCAGAGATAGGCAGTTGAGGCCGAAGGTATTGCCGAACTACCTCCTGGAGTCACCGTTCGCGGACGACTTAATTCGTCCTTGGGCGTTTGCAACAAGCTGTTTGATTGCCAATTGATGCGGTGCATTGATTACGCATCCGGAGGCGCGTTGGTGCCCACCTCCATCAAATTCAGCGGCGACCTTGCCAACATCGACATCAACCTCGCTTCGCAGACTCGCTTTCGATTTTCCATCCTCAAGTTCGCTCACAAAAATCGAGACCTCAACTGTGTCAATTGCGCGAATGTGATTCACGAATCCCTCTACGTCATCGGGAGTAGTCCCGGTCTTCCAAAACATCTCCTGTGTTGCACACAACCACCCGATTTTGCCGTCTGGGGTCAGACTCAATGTCTGCAACACCTCTGCCAAGAGACGCATCTTCCCAAGTGGAACTGACTCATATACCTGGCGATACACTTCATCTACGGGAAAACCGCCTTGTTCAATCAGTTCTGCGGCAATCCGATGCGCAGCTGGGGCAGAGTTATTGTATCGGAAACAACCGGTGTCGAACATGATACCGGTATAGAGGCAAAGCGCGCGATCTTTGCCGATAGGCACCCGACTATGTTTAATTAGACGATAAATAATCTCTGATGTTGATGAGGCAGTTGTCTCTACAAGGTTGTAATTACCGAAGCGATCGCCCGTGTCGTGATGGTCAATGTTGACGATGGCTTTTGTCGGAATGAGCGTTTGGCACAATCTGTCACCGATTCGTCGTCGGGTACTGGCATCAAGGATAACAAGAATCTCGGGGGAATAGCCTTGAACGTTGTTGGGGCCCTGGATGACCTCGCTGAAAGGGAGGAAGTGGTAGTTATCAGGTACCGCGTCCGTATTGAAGACTCGGACCTGCTTTCCTAGGTCCCGGAGAAAGGAATAGAGCGCTAGCTGTGAGCCAAACGCGTCGCCATCGGGGTTGATATGGACTGACAAGGCGAAACAGTGATGTTGGTTAAATACATCTAAAATGGCTTGATAATCTTCCATGGCTACTCGCCGGCTGTCACGGGGCCATCTTTTTCGATGTCATGTTCAACTTGCTTAAGGAGACGATCTATGTTCATTAGATGGTCCGCGGATTTGTCCAGTGCAAAACGGAGCTCCGGGGTATAGCGCAAGTTGATTCGATTCCCAATCTCACGCCTCAAGAAACCACTGGCGCTTTTCAAGCCCGCAAGTGTCGCCTGCTTCTGTTTATTATCGCCTACTACGCTAACCAAGACATCGGCATATTTTAGGTCCGAGGAAACTTCCACATGGCCCACGGTGCAGAAACCAACGCGCGGATCTTTAAGAGAACGATGAATAATGTCGCTTAACTCCCTTTGCAGGAGCGCACCTACACGAACCGAACGTTTATATTCTAACATATCGATTCACCCTCTCAGTTCAACTCAATTTCGTAGTCGGTCAATTCTGCAGATGCAGTGTCCTCGATAAAATCCACGACATGCGACAGGATACGGTTAACATGTCTAGAATCGTTTGAAACGGTCACTGCTGCGAGAACCGCGGTTTGATGGGAATCAAGCGCATCAACTTCCGCAATTGCGACATTGAACCGATTCTTTACGCGGTCAATAATACTCTTTACGACCTGACGTTTCTGCTTTAGAGACTGGTTTTCTGGGATTCTTAAGAAAATCCTGCAAACACCCACTCGCATGCGTATTCATGACTACAGGCGGATTGGCGCGTATTCTTGATTGCTCAGGAACCTCGCGCAAATACTCCGTCTCTACTTGAGAAAGCGGCGAACATGTTCGTAAACATAACATTCCAATACATCGTCAACCTTGAAGTCGGAGAAATCATTGATGCCAATACCGCATTCGTAATTGGCTTGGACTTCATTGACATTGTCTTTGAATCGACGGAGTGAATCGACCTTGCCATCATAGACTAGACGGTTATCGCGGAGTACTCGTACCGATCGGTTATGCGCCACTCGCCCCCAGTTGACATAGCTACCTGCAGCGGTTCCCATCCGTGGCACTTTGAACAAGTCACGGACGACAGCTCTACCGATAACCACTTCACGGACTTCAGGATCTAGTAGTCCTTCCATTGCCGACTTGACATCGGAAATCAAATCGTAAATTATGTTGTAGGTCCGCACATCAATATCTTCGGTCTCCTTCAGTTGGACAGCTCCGGTCGTGGGGTGCACGTTGAATCCGACGACAATCGCATTCGAAGCCGACGCTAATAGAATGTCCGGCTCTGTAATTCCGCCCACGGCTTGGTGGATAACGTTAATCTTAACTTCATCCGCGTTCAACTCGTTTAATGAATCGGAGACTGCCTGCACCGACCCCTGAACATCACCTTTAACAATGATGTTCAATTCTTTGATATCACCCTCTTGAATGTGTTGGAACAGGTCTTCCAAGCTGACGTGGCTATGTGATCCGAGCTGGATTTGTCGATGTTCTTCCTGTCGAGAATCGCTTATCGCTTTGGCATCCTTCTCAGACTCGACAGCATAGAATCGGTCTCCTGCCTCAGGAACCCCATTAAACCCCAGGACCTCAACCGGAGTTGATGGCCCGGCCTCTTTAACACGATGTCCAAGGTCGTCCACCATTGCTCGAACTCTTCCATGGCAGCGTCCGGCGACGAATGCATCTCCCACTGTCAACGTTCCATTTTGCATAAGCACAGTTGCAACGGGACCGCGCCCTTTATCCAATTTTGCCTCTACAACTGTGCCACGTGCGGGTCTGTTCGGATTCGCCGTTAATTCAAGCAACTCAGCTTCCAGCAGTAACATCTCCAAGAGGAAATCAATACCAATTTTCTCTTTAGCCGAGATTTCAATAAAAACCGTTTGTCCGCCCCATTCTTCGGGTATTAGATTTTCATTGGCTAACTGCTGTTTTACATAGTCAACTCTGGCACCTTCCACATCAATCTTGTTGATTGCAACTACAATGGGGACATCTGCGGCCTTTGCATGGTTAATTGCCTCAATCGTCTGTGGCATAACCCCATCATCTGCAGCCACAACAAGAACAACGACATCTGTCACCTGCGCCCCGCGGGCACGCATGGCGGTGAACGCGGCATGTCCGGGTGTATCAAGAAAAACAACGCTTCCCGTTTCAAGTTTTACATTGTAGGCGCCAATATGCTGGGTGATATTCCCTGCTTCGGATTCCATGACGTTTGACTCTCGAATTGCATCAAGCAAAGAGGTCTTACCGTGGTCAACATGACCCATAATCGTGGTTACCGGCGCGCGTGGAGCCAGGTTTCCTGGATCGTCATCTTCGTCTGCCAGAAGCTTTTCTGCTAGGGTCAACTCACGGACAGCATCGAAATCAAATGCATCGCCAATTGCTTGAAGGGCTTTATAACTGAGACGTTGGTTGACATTTTCCATTATGCCCAACTTCATCAGTCGCATAATCATCTCCGGCGGTCGGAAGCCTAAGGTTGAGGCTAATTCCCCAACCGTGACATTCTCCTGAATTTGCAACCGTGCAGACTCATCCGGTTTAATCTGTTTGGATTCGATGACGGCCTCGGCGGGTTTGTCGCGAGAGCGCTTGAACTCTGGTGTATCTTCTTCTCGAGGTTGTTTCGGCTTCGGTGATGTCGCATCCTTGCGCTCGGCTTCAATAAGCGCGATCGTCTCGGGATCAAGGGAACTCATATGATTCTTGACTGCAATGCCGTAGTTTCGCAGCTCTGCAATAAGTTCCTTGCTTGTTACCTCGTACTGCTTCGCAAGTTCATAGATTCGGACGTTCTTGGTTTCTTCTGCACGCTTCTTATCGTTGACTGGTTTCTTTTTCTCATTGCGTTTTCTCATTGATGTCTCCCCTCTTACGGCTATCTTGTATCACCGAATTTAGAAGCTCTTGCTTGAACCGCATAACGATCTGTTTTGAGAGATTGGTTCGCAACAGCGAATTAACGCGCTTATGTGATTTGAAAGCCTCGGTAATACAAGCCTGAGACTCGCACACATATGTCCCACGCCCGGGCAATTTACCTAATCCGTCAGCTCGGAGGTGTGAGTCTAAATGGCACACGAATCGCAGCAATGTTTTCTTGGGAAATTTTCCACGGCACCCAATACAGGTACGTATAGCAATGGCAACCACACTACCTCCTAGACCTGGAAGATTCGCCGGTTCTCTCTAAATTCATCTAGGGTTCGAGCATCTCCAATGCGGCACGTTGGATCTTCTCAGCCGTCTTGACGCCAATGCCTGGGACAGATGATAAATCCTCCACCGACGCTTTTGCAACAAGCTCCACGGTTGGAAATGCGGAATCTTTAAGGGCGATGGCGGTTTTTGAACCGACCCCGTCTAAATCGACTAGGTCTAGCTCTGTATCTTGAGTCGAAGCTGTGGTTGTTTCCCTGGATCCCGTTCCGAAAAGTTCACCAACAATCTCTTCCTTGAACTGTGAACCCGCTTCAGACTCACTCTTGATATCAACTTTCCATCCTGTCAACCGTGCGGCGAGCCGGGCGTTCTGCCCGCGCCTACCAATCGCTAACGAAAGCTGGTCGTCTGGAACAATGACTTCTGCATTGTCGTCCTCATCAACCGTGACACGAGTGACTGTCGCGGGCTGTAGGGCATTGGCTATAAACACTTTGGGATTCTCATCCCACTCAAGGAGATCGATCTTCTCACCATCCAACTCTCGGACAACCGTTTGAACCCGAGAACCTTTGACGCCAACGCAAGTGCCAACGGCGTCTATATCGTCGACAGTCGCAGTAACGGCGACTTTCGCGCGATCGCCCGGGTCTCGCTCAATGGCTTTCAGGTGAACAAGCCCATCATAGATCTCGGGAACTTCCATCTCAAATAGACGCGCCACCAGAGTCTCGTGCGTACGAGACAGGATGACCTGGGGGCCCTTAACGCTATCTTGAACTTCCAAGATAAGGCACTTCAGAACGTCACCTCGCTGGTAGTTGTTCGGATGGGGCATTTCGCTAAACGGCAGCACCCCTTCCGTCCGCTCCAAATCAAGGATAAGACTCCCGCGTTCCATGCGTTGCACGTGCCCACTAACGACCTCACCCTCGCGATCCTTGTACTCCTCATAGACTTGTTGTCGTTCAGCTTCCTTAATCTTCTGAACGAGGATTTGACGTGCGGTCTGAGCTTCAATTCTACCAAATTCTTTCGGGTCTACCTCAACCTCAATCATCTCATCTAGCTGGGCGTCGGGATTCAGCTTTACGGCCTCCTCAATAGGGATCTCTTTAGCAAAGCTCTGCATGATTTCGACAACCTTCTTAGGTACATAACACTTAATTTCCCCTAGCTCGGGATCAATTCTGATTGAAACCCCGTGTGTTGAGCCATAACGCCTCTTTGCTGCAGAATAGAGCGCAGCTTCTATTGCTTCAATAAAGGTCTCTTGCGGTAATTCCGTCTGATCCATGATTTGACGAACGATCATCAACAAGTCACTTGTCATGGTATACTCTCCACTACCCACCCAAAATGTTACCACATCAGTTGGATTTGAGCTCTTACGATGGTTGAAATTTCAAGTTCCGTTGTTTTTCCGGATTCATCAAGGTAAACCACTCCGTCCTTGACATCCATTACGGTGCCATTCAATCGCAGCGATTCGACTGTTGCAGAGGTTGTTTCTATCTGAACTGCCCGTCCCATATTTCTACGAAAATCTGCCTCAGTGGCGAGCGGTCTGTCAATGCCCGGTGACGCAACTTCAAGGGTTACCTCGCTATCAATCAACCCGTGGACTTCTAGGATTGGATGAACCAATCGGCTCACCCGTTGGCAATCTTTAACAGTTATGCCGCCGGGCTTGTGAATCAGAAACCGCACCGTCTTTTCGATGGATTCGCCCTGAAGTTCGACATCAACAAACTCAATTCCCTCCCGATCAAGGACAGGCGAAAGCAGTTCGGTGATTGAGGACTTCAATGTAGATGTCATTCGGGAATCTGGGCGCTAAAAATAAAAGAGCGGGAATAGGTCCCACTCTTAGAATAATGCCAGTCACCAAGACTTGGACGGACGGTTAGGAGTACAAAGGTATTCCAAGAACGCCGTTACTGCACTTTCCGCCTGTTATCTCAGGTCTCTCCACATCGGCGGCTAAACAATTGTCAACTCCTTGGCCGGCCTCCGCCAACTCGCTTTGTGCGAAATCGTCACAGAGTGGTGCCTCTACTACTTGTGCCGATGGTAGATATTATGAAAACAGCGCCAGACGCACAAAAAAACCGCGATGCTAGTCCCTTCACTCATGGAAAGGCTCTTCGCGGCTAGAGCTACATAATATCACAATACGAAGGATAATGCAAGCAAAAATTCTAAACAGCCAAGACAACCGTACCTGATTGTACGGGATCAAGCGAGCGAATAGGGAGTGCGATAGCGATCCCGCATAAGGATCAAGTTAAGCGTTTTAGGGTGCAAGTCACGCGGTTTCAATGACTTAAACTGTTAATCTCCATGTAGACTTGGCGAGGGAAAATCAACTCATTCATTGATAGGTCTACCGCAGAAGATGACTCATGGCGCTCGATTCCGTAGGGGCGGGCCCGGTGCGGTTGGAAACCGCACGTACCGAATGAATTTGCGACGGAAAACCCCACCAATACTATACAAACTTCCTTAACTTGATCCCTATGGGGAGTGCGATAGTGATCCCGAAGAGATTCCTCAGCAATCGCCAAATCCTCGATTTTCCCTCTTTCCTTAAATGGGATGCCATGCTTTGCACATCTGGATCTTGGAATATTACATTTCACGCATCTCGTTTTCCCGTTTTCTCGTTTTCAGCCTCCGTATACATCGCCTAGAACGAGGTAAGGACGCCCCTATAAACAAAAATTAGATGCCATCTCTCTAGTAACTTACCTCCTACGCAACTCCCATCGCCTTTAAATTTCTCCAGCTAATTCCCAAGCTCTCAAACGGGTCGCGTTGGCAGGTGTCCTGTTCAACAATGTACCATTCGACCTCCGCGTTTCTGGAAGCGTCAAGAATTGCGGGCCAATTGAGATTGCCCTCTCCCACTTCGGCAAAAAGTTGAGTGCTCCCCTGCATCTCCATATCCTTGACGTGGATTGTCGGAATACGTCCTTTCAATTTGCGAATCCATGCCGCCGGATCGCCGCCCCCGTGTTGAATCCAGTACGTGTCAAGCTCGCTCTTGAGAAAATCGGGATCGCTTTCATCGTATAGGATTTCCAAGCCGGTACGTCCATCAAATCGCTCTAACTCAAAGCTATGGTTGTGGTAGGATACGACAAGTCCACCTTCGGCGAGACGTTGCGCCACTTCAGAGGCTTCTTTGGCGAAACGTGCAAACCTATCGGCGCTGCGATCCGACCCGGGCATGCTGCTAATCGCCACAAACTTACAACCTAGAAGTTGATGTTCATCAATGACGGACTGGGGTTCGGTGCGCATTCGCTCATAGTCGGTGTGCGTGGCGCAAATGCTCAATCCTTCTCCATCGACAAGCCGCTTCAACTCGGCGGACTCGATTGGACCAAGTGCTGAACATTGCACGGCATCGTATCCGAGTTGCTTCACCTTCTTTAGCGTGTGGGCGATATCAGTCGGTGTTTTAGTGAAATCACGCACGGTGTACAATTGCGCTGCAATTTGTGATGTGGGCATAATGTGACTCCTTTCACGTTTCATCTTGAGGCTATCGCATTATAACAGGTTGGTGTCAGTGTATCAATCCAATTCGAGTGTAATGAGGGGAAATGAGAAAACGGATAGGCTGGAAGTGTGCTCAAAGGTTGCGGCGGTAACCCTATAGCACTCAAGCCGCGGGTAGCTTGGCGAGAAACTCCTCCTCGGTCAGGATTTGGATCCCAAGCTGCTTGGCTCGATCGTATTTTGAGCCGGGCGACTCCCCGGCAATCACGCAGTCGGTCTTTGTAGTAACGCTTGACGTGGTTTTGCCGCCGTACTCCTTTATCTTTTTTGACGCCTCCGAACGCGCCATTTGCGAGAGTGTTCCCGTTAGAACAAAGGTCTTTCCCGTGAAGAAACTCTCCTGTGAGATACCCGGAGGCGTGCTATCATCTGCAGCCCATTGTAGTCCTGCATCCTTCAACCGTTGCAGAAGTTGCTGATTGACGGTTTGTTGGAAGAAATGGCACACACTTTCAGCCAATTTAGCGCCTATACCGTGGATATCTGCAATCTCCTCAACACTTGCGGCGGCAACTGCATCAATTGACGAGAAGCGTTCAATTAGCAGCTCCGCAATGTTTTGGCCAACGTGCATAATCCCAAGCCCAAACAAAACCTTGGCGGCAGGAACACTTTTACTACCCTCAATCTCGCGAATCAGGTTGTCCGCCGACTTTTCGCCCAGCCGCTCAAACTCAATCAGGTCGGTTCTCTTGAGATCGTAAAGATCTGCGACACTCGCGACTAACTTGGATTCAACAAGTTGGGTTATCACCGCCGGCCCCAACCCCTCAATGTTAAGGGCATTTCGTGATGCGAAATTCTCGATTCGACGCTTTAACTGCATCGGGCAAGCGCTATTCACGCACCGAACAGCTACCTCTTCCGTTGAGCGTTGGACGGGAGAATCACACGCCGGGCAACGGTCGGGCAAATGAAACACCTGCTCCGTTCCATCCCGTCTCTCCTGAACCACAGAGATTATTTTCGGAATGACATCTCCGGAGCGTTCAAGAACAATAGTATCCCCGACGCGAACATCCTTACGATGAAGATCTTGCTCGTTGTGCAAGGTCGCATGTGTAATCGTTGCTCCCGCTAACTGTACAGGCTCAAGGATGGCTCTGGGCGTTAGAACCCCAGTTCGTCCCACCTGCACATCAATCTTGTGAACCTGCGTGGTTGCCTGACGGGCTGGAAACTTACAGGAAATTGCCCATCTCGGGCTTTTTGCCGTGGAACCGAGTTCGCTCTGCTGCTCAATGGAATTTACTTTTATGACGATTCCATCAACATCGTAGCCGATATTCTCGCGATCCGCCGTCTGACGGTGGCAATACTCAATGACCCCCTCTATTGATGGAAAGCATTCGGTGGAGGGGTTCACCTTGAATCCCATCTCAGCCAGTAGAGACAGCGCCTCAGAATGTGTCCCAAACTCGATACCTTCGGCATAACCTAATGTGTATATGAATATATCAAGCGGTCGTGAGGCAGTGATTGACGCATCCAGCAATCGAACCGATCCGGCGGCGGCGTTTCGAGGATTTACAAAGGGCGCCTCTTCATTTTCTATCCGTTCCCTATTGATGTCGTCCATCCGATCGCGCGGTATAAATACCTCCCCGCGCACTTCCATAAGCGTTGGAGCTGAATCGATTGATGAAACCCGCAGCGGAATCGAACGGATTGTCCGCAGATTGGCGGTGACGTTCTCGCCGTACTCGCCATCTCCGCGCGTTGCCCCGCGAATCAACAGCCCATTCTCGTAAACCAGCGAAACCCCCAAACCATCAATCTTCAACTCCGCGACGTACTCAATCTCCTCTTCAGGCAGCATTTGCCGCACGCGCCTGTCAAAATCGTACAACTCCTCCGGACTGAAAGTGTTGTCTAGGCTCAACATACTGCTGTAGTGCTGAACCCGCTCCCCAAATCCGACCGCGCCGCCGACCCGTTGCGTGGGCGAATCGGGAGTAATCAACGCCGGCGACTCTTCCTCCAGCGCCTCCAGTTGCTTCATCATCGAATCAAAGTCTTCGTCAGAGATCTCCGAGTGATTCTCGACGTAGTACTTGTGTTCGTGGTAGCGAAGTTTGTCTCTGAGCTGATTTATCTGATGTTCGATTGATTGCGTGGTCATATTCTACGGAAATCTAACGTGACAATGCGAAACCTGAATCGCGCAACTCCAAGATATAGAGCCGACGGTGGCAAAGGCTTTTTTACATCATACACCAAAGATTTATGATGAGGCAACAGATTTTGTAGGATCAACCGAGTGAATAGCGAGGGCGATAGAAATCCTTTCAACCGAGTGGATAGCGAGGGATCAAGGGAGTGGATAGAGACCGCGATAGAGTTCCGAAAGAAAATCCTGTGCGATAGAGATTCCAGTGAAAACTAAACTCCGAGCGCGAGACAGCACCATCTGAAATCATCAAATCACCGATTTTCCTTCTCGGGTTGAAACCGAGTTTTTCCTCAAAACTCGGTTTCTTCCCTCCACACCCTCGCAGGATGAAATCTTCAATCATAAAATCGAAGATAGTCCCGATTAAGACTTGACAACGAACTCGGCACGACTGAAAATATCCTAAGAGAAACAACCCTAGTTGAGGACAAGAAATTAAGGTAAACGCACCAACAAATGGAATCCCTTTCGCCTCGGCAAGAGGCAAGTATCCACCAAAACTACGGACTGAAAGTCGCCGCGGCTACCCGCATTGGCACAGGCGCGATGAGTTCCACGATGGCGCTCGATACCGATCGGAGAAGATTGTTTCTGAAACGATACACGCCCGCGTCTGACCTTAATCTCAACACGCCTACGGACATCGCTCGCATCGCCTTCGCTCATGCGGTGCAGGATTACCTTTGCAAACGGGGTTTCCCCATCCCTCGCCTCCTCCGAAACCGTGGCGGCGATACACTGACGGTTGAAGGAAATGAAATCTACGCGATTTCCGAATTCGTGGATGGGTGCGATTACGACACTTCGAAACCTACCGGAGCGCTGAAAACTGCGGGCGAAACCCTTGGGCGAGTTCATGCAGAATTGCAAGAGTTTCAACCGTCAGTTGACTTCAAGTGGGGTTCAATGGATGACGAGGTTATTGACTTGCTGCGCCAGCGACTTGAGCGGATACGGGCCACTGCTCTGAAAACCAGCGGGTATCCGGTGTCAGAAAAACAGATTGATGCGTGGATGGTGGAAGTGGAGAGATTGGATGCGGGATTACCCGTCACAGACGAGGGAGATTGGATCATCCACGGCGACTATCGCGCACAGAATCTGAAATTCGATGCCGAAGGAAAGGTGAAGGCTATCTTGGATCTTGACACGGCACGACCCGCGAATCGCAGCTTTGATCTCGCGTACGCCTTGGTCTTTTTCCCCGCCGTCTACCAAAACACTCCCTTAACGGCCCGCCAGAAATCCGTACTTCTTGATGCCTACGAAGCGGTCTGTCCGCTGTCGGCATCCGAGCGAAACTCTCTACCCGTCCATCTCAGACTTGCCTACCTTCGCGGCATGACGCTTTGGTTGCATCTACATGACGCCGGTAGCATGCGCGAGCGAGTACGCCCCTGGATTGAAGGATTCCTAAGCAAAGCGGATTCGCTAACTCAATATTGAACGGCCAAACCACTATCCGTCAGCGCACCCAACGACCTTGAAATCACTGCGCTTTGTTACCTGAGCCAAATGGTTAACCATCTCTTCCCAACAGCGTTTGAACTCTCTGCAAAACCGTGTCCACTGTGTTCATGGGCAAGGAACAAATCAACTCGGCATTTCTTACTTGCCAATCTGCGCTCTTGAGTTGATCCGCAAGAATTACGCCTGTTACCTCCAGTCCGGGAGGGATAGCCACCTCAAAGGGATACCCCTTCACTTTGTTGGTAATTGGGCACAAAATTGCTAAACCTACAGTTCCGTTATAAGACTCTGGTGAAAGAACTACGGCAGGACGACGACCCGCTTGCTCATGCCCAGCTTGAGGATTAAAGTCAACCCACACCGCATCACCGCGTCTTGGAACGTAGTTGGTCAGTCTTACCATTCTTCACGCCCCACCGGAGATCCGGTGTCTACTTCACCGTGTATATTGTACTCCGTTACTTGATCCAAAAGCTCATTCAGCTTTGTGGGAGACGATCCGTCCCTAATCACCAACCACGTCACCAACTCAAAGTCCGTCGTGTCACCAACCTGTTCATCTTGAAGTGGCAAAACCCCGCCGCGACCGGATCGCAGACTGCCGAAAGCGCGCTTCTCGTAGGTATAAGAAATAGACCTCACGACTTCCCGGAGTAGTTTGTCGTATTGCGCCATGTCGGCGCCGTTCGCGGTGTGTTCGTCGAACAGCGCACACAACTCATCATACGGGCTAGATTTCGTCGCGCAGAGTTCCCGGTACATCTCAAGAATCTGCTTGGGCTGCGCAAACGTAAACCGCACGACGCCATCCTCCCGAACATAGACGAGGAAATAGGGTTGGGTAGGATTCAACTTTTCGTTCTCCTCCGACTCCGTTTTCTGTCGGAGACAAAAGATGACGCCGGGCTGGATTATCGGATCTCCCACGGGCGGCGGCACAACCGCGTAAAGTCCGAACGGTGCCTCCTCAAGTTTCTTCCTGTTACTTTCAATATACTTGATGAGTTCCATGCGGAAATCGTCAAGTGTGAACTCGTTGAGGGAAACGCTCTCGTTAAACTCTTCAAGGTCAAGAATCTCCTCTTGAAGTTTTAGCAGTTGTTGGTCACGGTATTTGAGGTCGCCTTCAATCGCTTCGGAGAGCGCGTCGGGATCGAGCAGGTTATCTCCCTGGGTGGCGGTGACATCTACCAGCGCCATCCGTGCTTCGACGCGATTTTTCAGGTTGATGTAACGATTCAGGTCGGGGGTGGGCCAGAAGTTCACCAAGTCAACCCGGTCGTTGACGCTTCCAATCCGATCAATCCGTCCGAAGCGCTGGATGATGCGTACCGGATTCCAATGAATGTCGTAGTTAATCAAGTAGTCGCAGTCTTGCAGATTCTGTCCTTCCGAGATACAGTCCGTGCCGATGAGCAAGTCAATCTCCTCCTCCTGAGGCATTGTGCTATCGCTAGCACGGTTCTTCGCGATTGGCGAGAAATTGGTGAGGATGTCGATGAAGTTGGTCTTGCCGAGCGTGGTTCTGTTGGGCATGGCGCCGCCCGTCACCATCCCGGTACGGATACCCAACTCCGCCTGCGCCCATTCATGCAGCTCCCCGTAGAGGTAGTCGGCGGTATCTGCAAAAGCCGTGAACACCAGTACTTTCCGATTAAGTTTACCAGTTTTGGTACTGCTGGGATTCCTGGCTTTGGCAGCAATCAGTTCCTTGAGTTTCGCGAGTTTGGCATCTCGGGCGGCGCAGACTTTCATCGCCGATTGGTAGGGTCGCGTCAACTGTTCTCTATCCCGCTGCAAATCCTCCAACCACCGCTCGATATCAAGGTGTGCCATCTTGAATTTCAGGCTCTTGCCTACCTCGAGCGCGGCTTGCAGTTCTTCGTCATCACCGGCGTCAATCTCCATCTCCGCCGGATCCAGTTCGGGGTTTTCCGCGCGATACTCCTGAAACCGTCGGATACGCGCCTCCAACTTCTCAATCTTCGTAAGCGTCCGCTCCAGCGTAATCTTGAAGGAGTGCACGGAGCTTTCCAAGCGTTTGAGGAAGTTCACCTTCATCATGCCAATTAGAAAGTGCTCGCGGACGCTCTGCGTAAAGTTTCTGACGGGCTCTAGGTCGTATTCGGACTGGTATTCAGGTCGGAGATATTTGGTCGGATTGTACAAGGAGAGTTGGTATTCGGAGATTTCCTCGTTAAGTTTGTCGTAAGACATGAACTCCCCGAGTGTATCAATAGGCGGAGAAAGCGAAACTGGCTTACTGCGTTCCGGGAAGCCGCCAAGTTCTCTCAGCGACTTGGGATAATACTTCTGAATTTGCTTCCGCGAACGGGCAATCGTCAACCCGTCAAGCAACTTGAAGAAGGCAGTACTCAGTTCTTCCAGCAATTTTTGACTGTTGCGCGTACCGTCTTGCTTTGCCCACTTGTTGAACGCGGTCTGGGCGGCTGTGATAGTTTCTCTAAGGTTGGCGACGCCGAGCGAATCCTTGAACGCGTCGTCACGCCCCTCCGTGAGTAAGTAGAGTTGGTTGCGCAGGTCGCGCAGGTCGTTGTTGACCGGCGTGGCGGAGAGCAGCAGCAATTTAGTCTTTACGCCGCTCTTGACAATGTCATCCATCAACCGCTCGTACCGCGTTCGGCTAATCGGATTTCCGTCCTCGTCCCTCTTTCCACGGGTGTTGTTTCGGAAGTTGTGGGATTCGTCGATGACGACCAGACCGTAGTAACCCCAATTAAACGATGACAGATCGACATCCCCCGACATGCCTTCCACCCGGCTCAGGTCGGTATGCGACAGCACGGTGTAGCCGAAGCGGTCATTGGGGAAGGGATTGAGTGTGTTTCCCGTGTATGCGGGGTAGATTGTCCAGTTCTCCCGCAGCTTCTTCGGACACAGCACCAGCACGTTTTCGTTGCGGAGTTCAAAGTATTTTATTACCGCCAGCGCCTCGTAGGTCTTGCCCAAGCCGACGCTGTCCGCGATGATGCACCCGTTGTGCGTCAAGATTTTGTTGATTGCCCCCTTCACGCCATCCTTCTGAAATTCATAGAGTGCTTTCCAAATCTGCTTATCGGCCAGTTGCGCCGGTTCGTCCAGTAGCCCCCGCCCCTCCTGATCGCTCAAGTAGCGCTCAAAAATATGAAAAAGCGTCTTGTAGTAGACGAATTCCGGCGCGTAATTCTCATAGAGTTGGTGAAGGTAGGACAACACCTCCTCCTTGACATCCTCGACCCGTTTCTTGTCATTCCAGAGTTCATCGAACCATAACTTCAGATCGATCCGGTCACGATCGTCCGCCACCTTCAGATTCAGTTCGATGTTGCCCCCCGCCTCGCTTAGTCCCAAGCCGCGAACGGTAAAATTCGAGCTGCCGAGAATTGCCCTTTCCACGCCGTTCTTGGCAATGTGGTACATCTTCCCGTGCAGCAGATTCGATTCGCGGATTGACCGAATCTCCACCTTCTCCTCAATCCAATCGGCGCATTCTCTTGCCACTCGCTTGAGTTGGAGTTGGTTCCTCAAGTGCAAACCGTCGCTGTCTATGACGAACGATTTCTTTTCGGTTTTTTCGGGGTCCAGTTTCTTGATGAACTGGGGTTCGCCGAACAGAAAGCGCAGGTCATTGATTCCGAGCAGGGACGATTTCAACGCCTCGAAAGCGTAAATCGTAAAGTACGCCGAGACAATAGAGAGCGACGACCCGTTCTCGATCTGTGATTCCAGAAATTCGCCGACCGTTCCCCGCTCTCGGTTATCCCGGATGCCGGACGGGAATAGTGAAGTGTTATCGGGCATAATTCTATTCTCCTAATAATAGAATACATTCAATAGCGTACAAGCATAATCAGTATTTTGTTGGTGAAAGCACCAAGAATGGGCGACGAGGAATCCTAGCATATTGTATTTGATTTTACTTAACATATGTGGTATTATACCATGCTGGTGTAAATCGCTGAAAGGTAACTTGCACGTTGAATGAAACACGGCCCAGAGAGCTACGAATCTTTCGTAATCGAAGGGGGCAAGAACCTTTTACACAATGGCTTACTTCACTTACGGATAAAACCGCGCGAAAACGGATTCAGACGCGGCTCAGTCGAGTTGAAGCGGGCAATCTCGGCGATTGCAAGCAGATTTCCCCGGGCATGTTTGAACTCCGTCTTAGGATTGGCTACCGAATCTATTTCGGAAAAGTGGGTGACACTATTATCCTGCTACTCGGCGGCGGTGACAAATCTTCCCAGCAGAAAGACATTCAAAATGCAAAGATTTGTTGGGGGGAATATCTGGAGAACCAAAATGAGAAAATATAGAGACTATCTGGTTGAAGAACTTGTCGATTATGAAGAAGCCGTGACCTTTTTTCAGGTGGTGTTAGAGGAATACGAAAAGGATCGCGATAATCTTGCATTTTTGCTTGATCTTGAGAGTATAATTGCAGCCCAAGGCAAGGAAAGCAAACTTGCCCCGCAAGTTTACCTGATGCGAGGTCTAGTCCACCATTCACTCAAGCAGTATGGCAGCGCGGTCGAAGACTATAACACCGTGTTGGAATTGAACCCCGCCGATTCCATGGCTCACGTTTACCGGACACTGGCATACTACCAGAGCGGTGACAAAGACCGCGCCCTTGCGAATTTCCACCGAGCTTGTTGTAGCCTCTGGAGCACTTACAATCCTCTGGTGGCGAAAGCGAACGATGGCTCAGGAACTAAGACAGTGCTGCATGAATCCGCCAAGCCATCCGCCCCCTATGAAGACGACGTTGCAGAAAACATAAAGCACGAAATCGCCTGCCGCGTTATGCATCCCACCGAAATTGAACGTAATTTCGCGCTTCGATCAATTCGATAATTTCGGAGTGTTCCCTATTGTCTGACGCGCGGAAGTTCACAAAATTTGACAGATCCAATGCAATCCTACGCACTTCCTCCTTCGTCCGCTGTCGAACTTTCCCGCGCATAGACCCACCAATCTTTTCCTACGCACAGCTATGTTTGCCCTTCTTGCAAGGATCTTGCGGCAAAAATGGTCAATCGTAACTCCTCACCAAACAGCTCGTATAACGGCGTTTTACCGCTCAAACTCGAACTCTCGTTCAAAATAATACCGACGCCTTCACCGCGGCGTTCCAAAAAGTGTTGCCGAGTTACCTTGGCTTCCATATCGTCGTCGAGCGTCGTTTCCGAAAGCAACCGAGCCAGAAGTTCATTACGGGTCGCTTGGTTATAGGGCAAATCTTCCACAGTCAAGGTGTTTGCCGAGGCGCCCGGCGAATAGAGTTCAAGCCGATTCGCAAACATAAACAGGCGAATCTTGGAACCGGTTTTTGAGTAATCTCTGTGCACGACGGCATTAACGATTGCCTCAAAAACGGCTCTCATGCTGTACTGCGGCCGCTCGATTCTACCAATCTCCTTACGCGCCGACACTCGATTGTAGATTTGGACAAATTTGAAGGCGTCCACAATCTGTCGATCCAGAGATCCTTTGAAATCCTTGGCGTCAATCTGGTAGTTCGCATCCTTTTCCACGCTATTGTAATAAACTGCTTGAATGAAACTGTTATAGAGGTAATCATCGGGCTTCTGATGACACATCAACACCCCTGCGACGGAGGCCCGGTATTTCTCACCTTCTTTGACAAGCAAACGCCTCTTAAGGAGCAGATTCTCTTTTTCGTGTTCAGCTACGCCAGAGGTGATAAATCGCTGATACAGCGATCTGCTCAATGTGTGTCTGTGAGTGTTCGGCACGAACTGTTTATCAAAAGACATCCGATGCACTTGCGAACGGTTTTGTAAGAGTCGCCCTAAGCTCGACTTTGTACATTTGTTATTCCCTCAGTTGGTTCTTTTTTTGAGCGCTGAGTTTCAGCCATTCTTTCGAGTCTTTCAGCGGATTTAATCAATGCGTTGAAGTCAGGTTGCGGCGCCGCTTCGTGCTGTCCCCGTTTGTGTTGGTGCCGTTGGCGGCGTTTCGACTCGCGGTTGGCTTTTCTATGATCCGATTCGGCTTGTTTCTCGTCGAGCCGAGTCTCAAGCTGATAGAAGATGGCGTCCGGATCTTCGCCGCTCGGCCGGTTTAGACGCTCGTAAAGGTCGACTAGCCAGCGCTCACGCTCGGTCAATTCCGTCTCTTGCATTTCCAAGGTGTAGATTTTAACCCACAGGCTCTTGCCTTTGGCTCGCCAGTAGTGGAGCGTGCGTTCATCGACTCCGATCAGCTCAGCGGTTTCGCCCCAGGTCAATCCACCTGAACGGGCTCGGACTATGACTTCGACTGTGTCGTAACTCGTTAGTGTATGCGGACGCATGGGGGAGTTATTTCAGTTTTTTCAGTAATTTCGGTTTTTTCAGTTTGTTCAGAGCACATTTTTTTGGGGTTTCCGCCCAGCGCAGCCACAAACGGAAACACGCGCGGATGCAGTCGCGATGCGGGTTTTCGGGATGCCGAGGTGAAACGCACGTTAGCGGAGAAAGCATTGTAAGGGCAGTTTAAGGCGCACTTTAGCGAACTTTGGTTTCGGGCGTTTTGAGCCGGTTGCGTTACCGCCGGCGGACGTGAGTGCTACGCAACGGCCCAATCGAAATTATACTATACATGTGTATAGTTTTCAAGGGAAAAATTGGGGTTAGA
The DNA here is from genome assembly GCA_965197465.1 of Candidatus Poribacteria bacterium. Classification (GTDB taxonomy): domain Bacteria; phylum Poribacteria; class WGA-4E; order WGA-4E; family JAJDTR01; genus JAJDTR01. The sequence goes on from OZ240209.1 coordinate 1,632,875, forward strand.
AGAGAGCCGCAGGCAAACTGGCTAAATACTTGGATTATGATGTTGTGATAAGGGTTGTCCTTCATGCGGCACTCTGGGAAACGGGTGATGGGATTTCCCAAATCGCGTAATCACTTTATCTCACTCAATGTAAACTGCGTATTCTGTTTAATCCGTGATTCGGACAATTTCTCCATCGCTCCCTCCACAAAGACCTCGGAATCGCAATGATCTGTCAGATTTCAGCCTACTGGTGGCGTAAGCATTGCGACGATGTCTTCTGGTAGCTTCACGTTGTTCTTTTGCTCAAAGTCCGCCACGCTTTTGTACTCGTTACGAAACGCGGTAATTATATCTATCCGCCTCTCTGAGGCATTTATCAGGTCTGACTTCGCATCTTCCCATGCCCTGAAGTGTAACCACATCACGCCTCGATAATAATAAGCGCCTGCATGATTAGGTTCCAAGTTTAACACTTTGTTTAGATCGGCAATCGCATGGTTAAACCTACCATTATCGTAGTAGATAAACGCACGATTGTAATAGGCATTGGTATAATCAGGTTTGAATTTTATCGCTGCATTATAGTCTTTGATAGCACATTCTAATTCGCGTTTATGACCGTAGACCACTCCGCGATTGAAATAGGCATACGCATTATCAGGTTTGACTTCTATTGCTTTAGAAAGGTCTGTTATAGCAAGCTCGAACTTTGCGGTATAATAGTAAATTCCTCCGCGATCTTTATAGGCATCGGAATAATTAGGATTCAATTCTATTGTTCTGGTAAAATCTTCGATGGCACGGTCATAATCGCCCTTTTCTCGGTAAGAATTGGCACGGTTGTAATAAGCTTCGGCAAATTTGGGGTTTAGGTCTATCGCTCTGGTATAGTCTGCAATGGCACGATTGACCTTGCTTTGTTTGCCGAAAGTTATTCCGCGATTGTAATACACGCCAGCATCGCGGGAATTCAACTGTATTGAGGCGTTGAAATCTGTGATGGCAAGGTCAAAATAACGTTTGCTGTTATAAGCAACACCTCGATTGCTATAGGCATTGGCATAACCGGGATTTAGGTCTATCGCTTTGGTATAGTCTGCAATGGCACTGTCAACCTTGTCTTGTTTGTAGTAAGCCATTCCGCAATTATTATACGCCTCGGCATGATCGGATTTGAACTGTATCACCTTGGTAAAATCTACGATGGCACGTTCATAATCGCCTGTGAAATTGTAAGTCGCACCACGAATGAAATAAGCTTCGGCATAATTGGGCTTGAGTTCTATTGCCCTAGTATAGTCTGCAATGGCAAAATCATTATCACATTTGTAAGTGTAAGCATTGCCACGATTATAATAGACAGTGGCATCAGAAGGATTCAGTTGTATTACTGTGTTGAAGTCTACTATAGCACGGTCAAAGTCGCCTTTGATGTTGAAATCAACTCCGCGATTATAATAAGGACTAGCAAAATCGGGTTTGAGTTCTACCGCTCTAGTATAGTCGGCGATGGCATAATCATAATCGCCTTTTTTGCTGTTAGCCCCACCACGATTATTATGGAACACTGCGTTATTAGGTTCCAAATTGATCGCTTTGTCAAAATCCTCAATGGCGAGATTGTATTCGCCTTTGCCAACGTAAGCGTTACCTCGATTGTTGTAGGCGTTGGCATGATTGGGATTCAGGTCTAATGCCCTCGTATAGTCTGCAATGGCACACTCATACTCACTCTTATCATAGTAAGCAATACCACGATTGATATAAGCTTCGATATAATCGGATTTGAGTTGTATCACTGTACTAAAATCTGCAATAGCTAAGTCAATATCTCCTTTTTCCTGATAAGCCTTACCGCGATCGTAATAAGCATTGGCATCATCGGATTTCAACTCTATCACTTTGGTGTAGTCTACAATTACACGGTCATAATCGCCTTTGATGTAGTGAGCAACCCCACGATTGTGGTAGGTGGCGGGATTTTTCGGGTAGAGTTCAATTGCATGTGAGTAGGCTTCTATCGCTTTGTCGATTTGCCCAATCATTATCGAAATGTTACCGTTTTGGAACGCCAATTTAGCACGTAGTTCTTCTTCAGATGTCCCGGATGGCGAATTTGCTTGAGATTGCATTTCTTCAACGGCTTCTCGAATACCATCCACCACGTTTTGCCAACCATCACTCTCAGGTTGCCATTTGTTAATAGGCTTCCCTTTGTCGGGAAGAGCTTGGAAGTCGCTGAGTCGATCATTCAGCCAATCACAACTCTCAAGGATGATGGGGATGACTCGTATTCCTACCCTAACTGCCTCGATTAATTCTTTGTGGCAGTTTTCAGAAGCTAGACTATCTGCGGAGACGAGATAAAGCAGAATATCCGAATTGGCAACTTCTTTGAGAATGTTTTCCTGACGCGCGTCGCCACCCGCGGTGATGTCGCTATCGTCTCGAAGTGTTATCTCGTCTGCCCGCTCCATCTCAACAAGACAAGTCCTCAATTTTTTCCTTTTCTGGTCGTCTTTATGCGAATAGGTGATGAATACTTTTAACGGTTTATTCATTCTTTTTCTTCACCATGGAGATTTTACGGGTAATCTTCTGATTCAAAGTTCAAGACCGATTACGGAGGAACCTGCACTTAATCCGTGTACTCTGCGTAATCAGTGTAATCCGTGATTCAGACAGTTTTTTCGTTGAGTCCTCCATCATCGCGACTTCCTCGGCGGATGGTTAGGCTGTCAAAATTGTGGCTATGTCTTCGGGAACTTTCACGCCATTTTTCCGTTCAAAGTCTGAAACGCTCTCGAAGTCTTGATGGAATAGGGAACTCACATTTATCCCTATTGCCTTGGCAACATTCAGGTCCGATTTGGCTTCTTCCCATTCACTCATGCGCAAAAACGTCACACCGCGATTGAAATAAGCAGCAGCAAGGTCGGGTTGGAGCTCTATCGCTTCGGAATAGTCTACGATGGCACGGTCAAAATCGCCTTTGTTCACGTAAGCAATACCACGATTGTTATACATATCCGCAAGGTCAGGTTTAAGTTGAATCGCTCTGTTATAATCTGCGATCACATCGTCAAATTCGCCTTTGAGGCGGTACACTTCCCCGCGTTGAAAATAGCCAGCGTAAACGTCTGGTTTCAGTTCTATGAATTTCCCAAAGTCCTTCAAAGCTTGTTGATACCTTCCGTCGCGCATGTGGACACCACCGCGATTCAAATACGCCACGAAATAATCCGGTCGCAACTTTATCACCTTGCTGTAGTCTCTGAGTGCATGGTCAACCCTACCCATCATGCAGTGGACAGCGCCGCGTGCGTTCAAGGCATCAACATAGTCCGGCTCTACTTCTAAGGCCCTGCAATAATGCTGAAAGGCTTTTTCGATCTTTTGTCGCTTTTCCTCTGGAGGGGTGGTGTCACTCACACTGTTTTGACATGCCAAACCTTTACGAAACTCCTCGTAAGCACTCTCTTCAATTCGGTTAGGTGCAGTATGTTCATTGCTTGCGCGTCCAGATTCACGTTGAACCGCATTAAGGATACCTTGAATTCCCCTGTTCCAGTCGTCGTAGAGATTCACATAGTGAAGGTCCCTCAAAGTTTCTCCACCACCAATGTCACGCTCAGGAATCTCGCAATCATTCAGCTTGACTGGGATAAACCATATTCTGTCAGTGGGACGCTGACGGAGTTCCTCAATGGCAAGTGTCAGTTCTTCGTTCATGTACGTTTTATCGCGATCATTGTACTCCTTAGAAAAACACGCGATGAAGAAGGCTCCATCGCGAATAGCAGTCCTAATTTCTTGCTTCCATCGGAGCCCTGGAGCAAGATTGTCTCGGTCTTGCCAGACTTCGATCTCGTGTGATTTGAGTTGTTGGCAGAGCCGGTCAACTATTTCTATATTTTCAATAACATAGGAAATAAAAACTCCGTTCATTCTTTATTCTCCACAGTGAGAATTTTTTTCGTGCATCAACTGAGTCGCGTATTGGCGCGTGTCAAAAAATTTCTACAGATTTAATTCGCGCGCAAAAGTAGGGCACGCATTTAATCCGTGTAATCTGAGTAATCAGTGTAATCCGCGATTCAGACAGTATTTGCCTTCACAATCGCAATTTCCTCGGGTGTTAATTCGTACAATGAGTATACTAGCTCATCAATGTCGTTTTCAAGTGCAGATGTGTTCTCGTCCGGGGTCCTGCGCTTAGTGTCTAGAATTCGATTGGCGAGTTGAACAATTGGCTTTTGTTGCTCAAGCGTCGCGTTAGGGATAGGCAATTGTTTGGCATCGTTCGGGTAGAAATGTAAACTTTCGCTCAAAAAACTCTGGAAATACCAGTTAATAAGCCTAGAATTTAGAACTCCAAGAAGAAATCCATAACTGAATTGTTCGGCGAATTTCTTATCGGCATTTCGCATCGCACGGCGTGCTGAAACGTGGGAGGCACGCGAAAGTAAATCCAGCCTGACACAGTTTAACACCGTGTGGCTGTTGTAGAAGCCTTTACCGTCATGCGCAAACCGCAGCCGATCTTTTACGACGTTGATAAACATAAGGTAACTGTTTAGTCTATAGAACTCACGCAGTTGGAGGATTCTATCTTCGGTTTGATAACTGAAGATTTCTCAAAGCGGCCGTAGAGAATAGCGATCGTTATTCTCTACATGAGCCCCGCAACATGATATTATTGCCAAAATCATCCTTGTTCACTTTTTGCGTAAATCCTCGTCTATTGATTGTAGGGCGAATGCAGGACAATCATCATTCCTTTGAGGTTCGTAGTGGCGCAATTCATTTCACGTCTTGCTATAGTTCGGCGATTCACCGCCGGTTCGTATCCTGCGCGGATTTTAATAACCACTAATTACTGGCGACTTAACACTTACAACATAAGTTTTTCGTTTTCGAATAGTTCTGGAAACATCGGATTGTAGTGTTCATCTGGAGTGTATTCCAACCATCCGTCCTGCGAGAACGAGTAGCGCTCGATGTCTTTGCCTTCACAGAATCGTTTGGCACCAGGAATCGGAGATTGACTAATGTAGTGCTGCTTTCCCAACTTTTCTGTCCGATGGTTGAGTCTGGCACCGTAGGCGACAAAGCAAATTTGATCGAAACGAACCGCATGCTGCCAGATTTTTTCTTTCACGTTGAGACTTTCAAAAACGAGCGGATTAGTTTCCAGACGAGAATCCTTGAGTCCTGCAAAGGCGTGTTGATCGACGCAAAATTCCGTCCCGCTACGCGAATCAAAATCCGCATTGTTGGAATGCAATCTGACCTTCGTTTGGTGTTGCCCCTTGTCGTTGCCAACAATCAAGACAATGTTATGCACAGTTGCGTTCTCAAAAATTCTGTAACTACTAGCATCAACGACTTCGCGAATGGCATGACTTTCTATTAAAACCTGACGCATTTTTTCTCCGTATTGTTGCGTCGCGAAAGCCGAGGGAAGAATAAAACTCATGAATCCCTTTGAATTGAGGAGGGAGATGGATTTTTCTAGAAAGGCGACATAGATGTCTGTTCTTCCAGTGCAAGCTTGATAATTCTCGAAAAGATAATTTTTGGTCTTAACCGGAAGATTCTCAATATTGATGTATGGCGGGTTGCCAAGCACAATGTCGAATCCGACCTTTATGTTGAACATCCATTCCTGATCGAACCAATCTGCGCATGTATTCTGGTCGTAGGGATCCCAAAATGCGATTTTTTCGGTCGTGTCATCGGGGAAACCGTCGCGTTTGAGCAACTCGCTGAGTTCGGAGCGTAGGTCGGCGTCAATGTCTCGATACTTATTCTTGGTTCGAGGTGTGCGGGCGGTAAAGTGTTTCCGACGCACTTCTGATAATTCAATTTCTTTACGCACAACGTGCAGATTGCGAATCTGGATTTGGTCGGGTTTTTCCACATCAATTAGAGCGTCCGACGCCACAAACTTTGTTTCCAGATTGGGCAGAGGACGCACGCCGAGATTTTCGCGCTCTCTATCAATCTTCTGATCTACGACGAGCGAGATGAAGAAGCGCAATTTGGCAATTTGGACAGCGATGGGCTGGATATCTACGCCGTAGATGCAGTTTTCGATTAGGTAGAGTTTGCGTCCGTAGCCAAGTTCGTTCCGCGCAAACGCATCATTGATGTTCTCAATTTCGCGTTCAAGATCGCGGATGGTATTGTCTCGAACCGTGCTGTCCTCAATCTTTTCCGCGGTTTGAATGGTGCTTCGCACTTTGTCAATCTGCCGCTGTTTCCACTCCTCGTTGCGCGGGTCGATTCTTTCCAAAACGAACACCAGTTTTTGCAGTACGCCCATCGGAAATGCGCCCGAACCGCACGCCGGATCAAGAACCTTGAGCCCGTCAATGGCTTTTATCAGGGTTTGGGGTTCATCTGTAGTGAATTGGCGCGGCTGACCTTTGTACGATATCAGCTCGCGGAGATTGTTCTCTATCGCCTCTTTCTGTTCATTGGATAGGACTACCGATTGCGTATCAAGTTGCCTCTGCACAGGTTCTGCTTGTCCACTGAGATCCATCTGTGAGGGCGGCGTAGCGGGAGAGAATGCACTTTGGGATTCACGATAGGCGATGAACTCATTCTTCAGGTACGCAATCAGTGATTCATCGGTCATGTAGTTAACTATCTCGCGCGGCGTGTAATAGGAGCCGGTCAACTTGCGGGCAGTCGCACCGGTTTCGGGATTGTAAGCGGCGAGAAGGTTTTCAAACACCCTTCCCAGCAGTTCAGGGTCAAGCGCCACTTCCTCCTCTATCGGGGTATTTTCCGTAACGGTGAACTTGTAGCTGTCAAGAATGTGAATTAGTCCGCGCACCTCATAATTCTTGCCTGTTGTATCGTAGACGGCGTTGAGGTCAACGATTTCCTTGTCAGAGAAAAACAGAAGATTTGGAGCATGCAGTTTGTTTTTTTTATGATCGGAAAAACCGTCAATCCGTAAAACCTTGTCTTCGTCGTCTTTGTCTTTCTTGTCAAGACACTCGAACAAACCACCGTTAAGGAAAGGTATTTTATCAAAAAGGCACATTGCTCTCTTTTTGTTCTTGAACAATTCCTCATACCGGTACAAGGAATGCACCATGTAGTTTTGATCACGTCCATTGGATTGCGTAGCCCGATTTCTGAATTTGCGGTTATCGGATTTCGTTGGCGTGTTCATTTCCTGATTCAGCGTGGCGAAGAATAGGTTCTGAAGAATTGCCTTGTAGTAGGTGCACTCCTGTGGGTCGGTGTTGACAAGAAGCTCTTGAATCTTCGCTTCATTGAATAGAGAATCAGGTACCAACCCCTTTTCCTTAATGAACCAGACGAAGATTAAGCGCGTGATTAGGCGTATAATGCTGGTTTTGTTGCGCACATCTTTATCCTTCTCGGCACCGTCCGGGAAAGTCACCTTATCGACAGCCCAGAAATACCAGTCGGCAATCTCTTTGTAGAATCGTTTGTTGAGTTCCGAAGTGTCTAGCGTCTTCTTCCACGCCTCATGAAGTTTCGGGAAATTTGTGAATGTGTGCTTCTCATATAGTTCGTCAATTGAGAGGTCAGACAGAATATCAATGTGAGCGCGGTGGGGATCGGCGAAGTTGATGTCTTTGATGAGGGTTGCTTTTAAGAGGACATCTTTGTCTGGTACCTGTTCATTGAGTCGGCGGTCAATCACGGCGAAGGTGAGTGCCCCGCCGTGTTGAAAGAGAATCATTGCAGGCATGCCAAACGGCTTGTTCATCTCGCGCGTAATCTGGGAGAGTTGTGTCCGCGTGTAATGATCGCCGCTCAGCTTAATGGCGAAAAAGAGGTAGGACTCCATGCGTGCCTCGTCAATGCCGCCGTCTCCGAAGTCAATCTCAAGATTGCGATTGTCACGGATTTCCTCATCCGTTAGCTGAAACAGCAGGTCAATTGATTCCCATTCCTTTACCAGTGCCCGATTGGGGTTGAACCTCTCGTCGTCGTGAAGTTCGAAAGCGGAAAGAAATCCGTCAAGAGTGTTGGGTTCAAGGCGCATCGTCCTCTTGCTTTCGTAGCCGAGGACATTGAGAAGGTGTTTGGCGTTGTCGGCGAGGTTCCTGTTAGTGAATTGGTACAACGCTTGTCCGATTTTCTCTTTTTGCCCGTTCATGTCTTATTCTCCGTATGTTCTGGTGTTTAGAATCGTATCGTTTGAGGGATCCCTATCGCGTGCCCCATAAGGATCAAGTTAAGCGTTTTAGGATGCAAGTCACACGGTTTCAATGCGTTAAACTGTTAAATTCCGTGTAGACTTGGGCGAGGAATCATTGATTGATGGGTGCGCCACAGAAGATGACTCTTGATGTTGGTTTCTGTAGGGGCGGCCCCCGGTGCGGTTGGAAAGGGATCTCTATCGCATTCGTTATCCACTCAGTTGATCGCACCTACCGTATGGGGTGAGATCTACTATGGGGATTGGCTATCAGGATTGACTATCGCATTCGTTATTCACTCACTTGATCGCTCATTATCCATTCGCTTGATTCTTCCGCTCTCACTTCTTACCAATAAAATACACCGCCGATGCCAAAATATGTGCATGTCTGTTTCGCATCAGGAGATAATCCAGCCACACCACTGGAAAGGTAATCCACCCCACGATTAACGAGATGAGTTTCGCCAAGAGCAGATTTCCGAACGAGAAAAGCAGCCCCACATATTCTCGGAAGATCCAGTGCAACGAAGTCGTCGGCCCCGCACAAGCCCCGCCCTCAATCCGCGTGAACGCCGAAAAAAGATGATTGAATCCGGGAACGGTGTAGCGTTGATAATCGCGCGGCGATGCGTGAAACCCCTGCAAGAACGGCACCGCGGCGCAGACATACCCACCGGGCTTGAGAACACGATGGATTTCGGAGACGACCCGATTCGGGTCTTGCACGTGCTCAAGCACCGCTTCCGAGATGACGGCATCGAAAACAGCGTCCTTGAAGGGGAGACAATGCCCGTCGCCCAGAACATCGACATTCGGCGTGGCTTCGATTTCGAGGTTGATAGTGTTCGGCGCGCGTCGATCAAGACCGGAACCGAGATCTAGGATTTTCGCCTCCTGACCGAGATCACGAAAAACCTTCTTCACGGCTTTCTCCCAGCGCGGCGCCGGGTAGGGGCACCCCATGAAGATTGAGAGAAAACGGGATTGGCGGAGGCGGTGTTTTATCTTGGAGATTCGGTCAGTTTGAGGGGCCTGGTTGGTCATGAAGAGGGGGTAGTGTGAAGTACAAAAAGGCTGGTGCGCAGTGCGCACCCTACAAAGGCAACGAAGTCCGAAAGTCTGGTGGGCCAAGGATCCCTATCGATCAACTGAGCGGATAGATCAAGGGAGTGAATAACGACCGCGATAGAGATCCCAAGGCGATAGTAAATCCTGCTCATTATTCATTCGCTTGATTCCACCCCACAGAAGATTACGTATTCCTAAAGGCTGGTGCGCAGTGCGCACCCTACGATTTGTCGGTGAATTTGACGTTGTTTGATTCGGCGGCGGTTATGAGTTCTCGGATGATTTGAATGGTCAGCTCCGCCACGTTTCGAGCATAAACTTCATTGTCTCGTTTTGAATTGGAGGTTTCGCGGTATTTTGCAGCGCGGCGCGAAGCGCCAGCCAAACGCTGACTTGCCACGTTTAACGCCGCCGCAACAAGCTCAATCGGCGCATCAATGGGCGGAAGATCTACCTTCTCTACTGGGGTGAAGTGCCCTTCAGACTCGAATTCTGCGGCATCCGACGGGTTATTTTCCAGGGATTTTCCCGACAGAAACGCCTCTTGCCGTGATTCTATCATATCAAGCGCCTGTTTTGCCGCAATCTGCTCTGCGAAGCGTTTGGAACCGCGTAGCGGTTCTGGCGTGGTATGTCGGGCTCCGCCATATTTGACTTCTACACCCCAACTCGGTTCGTTCGGGCTTCCGAATTGAGTGACTTCGTAGGATGGATCCCCTAGATTCCGCTCATGACAGTATTCTTGGAGTAAACCTTTATAATTCTCAACAATTGAATTGGGGGTGCTATCGGACATTCTAAACCAAATTAGGACTGACGTAGCAACAGAAACTCGTTACGGTAGGGAGGGCATCTTGCCCTGCCGCGCATAGATGGTCGCGACCGGGAGATCGCTCCTACAATAAGTTCGTATCAGTAATCTTCGCTGACCAAATCGAAGATGGAATCCTTCGTTATTCCCAAACGTCGTTGCTCACAGCGCTGGAAAACGATTTAATTATACTCCTATGCTTAGATATACTCAATAGGAAAATTGCATCCCGTCAGAGCAATCGTATTTCCCCGATTTCCCAAGGTAGAGATCCCTTCAAGCAACCGATTAGGGAGTGCGATAGAGATCCCCATAAGGATCACGTTAAGCGTTTTAGGGTGCAAGTCACACGGTTTCAATGTCTTAAACTGTTAATCTCCATGTAGACTTGGGCGAGGGAATATCAACCCATTCATTGATGGGGCCGCCACGGAAGATGACTCATGGCGCTGGTTTCCGTAGAGGCGGTGTTGGGTGCGGTTGGAAACCGCACCTACCGTATGGAGCACCTACCGTATGGAGTGCGATAGAATTCCTATAGAAATCCTTCCGCCGTGACGTGATTTGTACAAGGGTTACGGCATACGGAGTATGCCTACTACTTTAGCGACATAATGTCACTCATCGGACAGTAGCGTTGGACAGCGACATTTTAGCACACTCTTAGCGTGATATAATGTCATCTCTATCGCGGAAAATCAAGCATTGCTTAATGGCACAACTCTTGCTATGAGAATACTGTATCTAAACCTTTGCTCTAGCAGCAGAGGTCATCAACCTAATGCTAGGGTGTCAAACAATGACCCAATAAGGAGGACTACAGGAAATGGCATTGGTACCGCTTGGAGATAGAATTCTCGTTAAGCGAATTGAAGAAGATGAGCAGAAAACTAGCGGTGGTATCATTATCCCGGATACCGCGAAAGAAAAACCGCAGGAAGGCGAAGTTATCGCAGTGGGTAGAGGCCGCTTGCTCGACAATGGCGAGCGTCAAGCTGTGGACGTTGTCGCAGGGGACAAGGTGCTGTTCGGAAAGTACGGTGGCACTGAAGCCACGCATGATAACCTTGAATATCTGATTCTGCGCGAAGATGATATCTTGGCAAAAATTACCTAAATCTTAGGAAGGAGGCATTAACATGGCAGCCAAACAATTGGCTTTTAATGAGGATGCCCGTAATGCGATTAAGCACGGCGTTGATGAGCTTGCCGAAGCTGTCAAGGTCACGCTAGGTCCAAAAGGGCGAAACGTCGTTATTGATAAGAAGTTCGGAGCACCGACCATCACGAAGGACGGTGTCACTGTCGCCAAGGAGATTGAGTTAGAAGATCCGAATGAAAACATGGGAGCGCAGATGGTCAAGGAAGTTGCTTCCAAAACCAGTGATGTTGCTGGGGATGGAACGACAACAGCCACCATTCTCGCCCAAGCGATCTACCGGGAAGGTCTCAAGAGCGTTGCTGCGGGCCACAATCCGATGGCACTCAAGCGTGGTATTGAAAAAGCCGTCGACGCCGTAGTTGTAAATCTGCACGACTTGAGCAGAGAGATTGAAGAGAAGACCGAGATAGCACAGGTCGCTGGCATCTCAGCGAACAATGATCAAGCGATTGGCGATCTGATTGCCGATGCCATGGAGAAGGTTGGAAAAGATGGCGTCATCACGGTAGAAGAAGCCAAGAGCCTTGAGACGACGCTTGAGGTGGTCGAGGGAATGCAGTTCGATCGCGGGTATCTGTCACCCTATTTCGTCACGGATGCCGATCGTATGGAAGTGATACTTGAAGATCCATACATCCTCATCCATGAAAAAAAGATTAGCGCCCTCAAAGACCTCGTGCCGTTGCTCGAAAAGAGCGCGCAACAGGGCAAACCGCTCCTGATTCTTGCCGAGGATCTCGAAGGCGAAGCGCTGGCGACGTTGGTAGTCAACAAGATTCGCGGCACAATCCAAGCTGCGGCGGTCAAGGCGCCGGGTTACGGCGACCGTCGGACAGCCATGCTTGAGGATATTGCAGTGCTTACTAACGGTCGCGTGATCTCCGAGGACTTGGGAATCAAGCTTGAGAACGTTACGCTCAATGATCTGGGAACCACCAAGCGTATTGTCATCGACAAGGACAACACGACGATTATTGAGGGTGCGGGCAGCAAGGAATCCATCCAAGGGCGGATCAACCAGCTTCGCAATCAGATTGAGGACACGACCTCCGATTACGATAGCGAGAAATTGCAAGAACGTCTGGCGAAACTCGCCGGCGGCGTTGCTGTGATTAATGTTGGCGCGGCAACTGAAGTCGAGATGAAAGAGAAGAAGGCTCGCGTTGAGGATGCGATGCACGCCACCCGCGCTGCTGTTGAGGAAGGTATTGTTCCCGGCGGTGGTGTTGCACTCATTCGCACGCTTTCGACGCTTGATAACGTCGAAGTTGCCGATGCTACCGAGGGACTTGGCATTTCGATTGTCCGTCGGGCACTCGAAGAGCCACTCCGTCAAATTGCGCACAATGCGGGACAGGAAGATTCCGTGGTGCTTGCGAAGGTTAAAGATGAAGGGAAGAAACCTGAAGGCGAGAACGTCGGTTACGATGCGTTGAGGGATGAGTTCAGCGATATGTTCAAAGCTGGGGTCATCGACCCGACGAAGGTCGTCCGCGTGGCGCTTCAGAATGCCTCGAGCATTGCGGCATTGATGATCACGACCGAGGCGCTGGTCTCAGAGATTCCCGATGACACCCCTGCAGCAGCTCCGCCGATGCCCCCGGGCGGCGGTGGAATGGGTTACTAAACCGTTTAGCAAACCGAAAAAAGGGAGTGAAGGCACGATGTGCCTTCACTCCCTTTTTTTATGACCTGAAACCGAGTTTTTTCTTGAAAACTCGGTTTCTTCCCTGATTGACGTGCTCCCTAACTTCTCGATCCGGATTGACAAATCCAGACTCTCAAGTAACACTTTCTCCAACGCTAGCCATAGAGCGAAAAATGAGTGTTATTTGATGATGCGCTATACACATTGCGCTCCGCTGGAGCGCGGAATTTGGACCCATCGCATTCCATCAACATACCGATCCTCTGGATCGAAAACCTGGACTCTATGTGTCAATAAGTGTTACTTGCTGAAAGAATTATTCCGATAGTGATAATGGCGCGCTATCAAGCGAGTGGATAATGCATTGTAGGGTGGGCACCGCCCACCATCTTATGCCGGATGCCACATTCCGTGTGACGCGTCTTAACCGACTTCCTCTCCGTCCAGTCTACCGACATGCAGGTCGATTTCATCGCGGGATTCAATCTTGCTCACCCTCCCATCGGTCATGTGGAAGATTCGATCGGAGACATCAAGCATCTTCGTGTCGTGTGTGGCGGTAATGACCGTCACGCCGTTGTCCTCATTTAGCTTCCTGAGTAACGCGATAATCTCTAAGCCCGTTCTGGTGTCCAAGTTTCCTGTTGGCTCATCTGCCAACACGATAGCCGGATCATTCGCAAGGGAACGCGCGATGGCGACACGCTGCTGTTGACCTCCCGACAGTTCCAGTGGTTTGTGCTGAACCCTCTCACCCAGACCGACGAGGGTCAATAGGTCAACAGCCTTTTCGCGGCTGTCATCGGCGGACATGCCTGCGAAGATCATCGGTAGAGATACGTTCTCAAGAGCGGTCATTACTGGAATAAGGTTGAACGATTGGAAAATGTACCCGATTTTCCGACACCGCAACCACGCCAATTCGTAGGCATCTAATTGAGCAACGTCAACCTCATCAATATAGACCCTGCCTTCCGTTGGCTTATCGAATCCGCCAATCATGTTGAAAAGAGTTGATTTCCCGGAGCCTGATGGCCCCATGATTGATATGTATTCACCCCGTGCAATTTCAAAATTGACGCCGCGCAACGCCTCGACGACTGCGGTGCCCATTTCATACTTCTTGATTAGATTCCTCACCCGTACCGTGTTTTCCTTCGGCAAATCTCGCCGAGATCGCGTTGGAATTTCGAGTGGAACAGCACCACCGGGGGGGTGAGATGTTTGAAGTTCTGCCATGCGCTATTTCTTTCCTCCCTTCATGTCTTTCGGTACAGCAAATCCAATAATACCACGTTTACCCAACTGACGCATATAGGTGAACAGGGACGTTTCCGCCTCTTTATGCGTCATTTGGTAGCGGTTGCAAAGTTGCTTGACAACGTGACCGACGGTATTCTGGCCATCACATAGTTGCCAGACATAAGAGCCAACATCGTCAAGAACAATGACGCGCTTATCTGGCAGCATAAAGAGCTTCGACGCAATTCGAATCCAAAACCTCTGTTTCTGGGGAATTACCAGCGATACCTCTTGTTTATCATCAATTTCCCACTTAATAAGTTGATTCCGCAGTGGCAATGCTTTCAACACATCTCGGCGATTAAAGTCGGAATCTGGCCGCTTCTTTAGCCTCAGTTTATACAGTATTGTGTTGAGCATGACTCGAAAACTTCAATCTCACCTAGGTTCTGCTGACATTTCTCAAGAATATCTTGAAATACGGATTAAACAGCTTGCCCCTATCGAAAAATGTTGGCGGAGCGATTGGATGAGGTTTAAAAAAATAATTCGGTAATGTCCTAACGATGCTCGGTGCGGTTAGGAAACCGCACCTACCGAGTTTAGAGAAAACTGGAATTACCGATTTAAATACTTAATCTTCATGAAATCGCTCCTACCAGGGCGGCAGAGTTCGCGATTCGCTCAGAATGTCAACGGACTCTAATGACACTTTATGCTCCCCGCCACATCTTGGCCAATCTTGGGCGCGTCACGTTTGGCGATAGCTTGCACGACGTAGATTCGATTTGAGTGATGACAACGCCAAAGATATGCTGCGAACACTTGACGACGCATGACCTTATCAACCGCCAAAACGGGCGCTAAGGGAATACGATCGGTTACGCGCGTTTGCTCGCCAATCAGTCTGAGTTGTTCGTCTCCGTCGTGGGACCGCGCGGTTATCTCAAAACCGTATCCGCGAATGGCTTTCGCATATTTAAGGCGGAACCACGACTCCAGGTCCTGCTCTTTTAGCGTTACATCCGCCACGCCGTACCGCTCAATGCTAATTTTGCGACTCCCATCGGCAAATGAGAAAAGCAGGTATCCGGAAAGGAGTTGGTGTTTCCCCAATCGATAGCGGCGCGGAACCTCCACATTGAGATTATAAGCGCTCCAAAGTATCTTCTGGTCCGCGGGGTGATCTTGAACGGATTGCAAGATTCTTACCGTGTTGGCTCGCAGATTTTCTTTGAGATGCCCCATAATCTGCACAATGGTAATGCGTTTACACGTTTGGCAGTGGAAGATGATACCGTTTGCGCGTATATCCCCCTTCCAAGTAAAGCTGACGACCTCACGTCCTTCAAGCACAGATTCATCTCTTATGAGATTGACATGTCGCTGAACGTGCAACTTAGCCTGTTTACGCTTGTAATTTTTGCGTACCAGCTTGAAATACTCATCCAGCACACGACCAAGATCCGGTTTTTTCTTCTTCGACTGCGCCCACTTCAGCTCCAGACGCGGCATCTCCTCGTTGTCTAGCCGTAGGTAGCCTTCTTTGTCATCTCCTGTCAATCCGCTCAACTCCCAGTTCGCAGGAATCTCAAGTTTAATGCCCGCCCAGCCAAATGTCGTCCAATCCATTGTTGGTCACGTGTTTACAACAGATTAACACGGATAAAAGCGATGATCCGTCGTGAGTGAAACGTGATAAGTCAGTTATTGCAGGGTGCAATCGAACGAATGAATAGTGAGTGCGATAGAGATCCGTCGATGATCGTCAAATCGTCGATTTTCCCTCTTCCCTTCAAAGGCATAGGTGCTTGTAGGCGCGATCTCCGGGCCGCGATTTCTTGTGGAATCAACAATCATCAAATCGCGCACGATCTCTCCGTTCATCAAAGTGCATCAGAACGGTTTCACAATCACCGCTTTCGAAACCAAAGCAATTGCCACCGTACCCATGCCGATAAGACCTACGCCGCACGCGAATCCGGCAGCTAGAACAGGATTAAACATAAACCACCGCTTCAACCCGAACCGTTTAATCATATAGAATCGACCGAGTACCGCACCGATCAGCCGGGGCGTCATCATACCCGGATCACCGCCAATTCCACCCGAGATTCCGTAGAACCACATGCTCGGCATTTTGGCGACCCAAAGCAGCCCGTATAAAGCGAGATTGGATGTGAAACCGGCGGCGACATAATCGCCGCGAATCGCCTGCAACATCTGACTGTTTCCATCGCGGAGTGATGTCTTCCACAGCGCTTCATTGGTAGCGTGAATCGGCCACCAAGTTTGTACGTACGGATACTGTGAAGAGGGGATCGGCGCGATTTTCCAGATGAAATGATAGACAACAACACCGGAGACGAGCAGAATGGGCATGATTAGCAGTTGGGCTGCGATGTTACTGGTAAAGGTCGTCCCGGTCAGTTCAAGCACCCGCCATCCCTGTGTTCCACGCCCGTAATCTTCGTCGGGCAGTTGAACGAACCAGATGTCAATCTCCTCGTAGCGACTAAGGATGAAGGTGGTTTCATGAATATAAGGGATTTCAAAGAGATCTCGCCCCAAAATCCCAAATGTGCGGGCGGTGATGTAAGAATTTAACGGTGTGTACAGGAAAGCAAAACCGAGGAGGAACGCAAGTGGAAAGTTTGGAACCATCCAGTGCACCAGCCACACGAAGGTACCCATACCGAAAAACCACAATAGCCCCATCAACCAGATTGGGAAATCACCACGTCCAGGTGGTGGACGGAACGAACCTCGCCTCCCGGTCGTCTGAGATTGTGATTTTCTGAACTTGATCAACATTGGGATAGAGGCTGCCATGCCGACGATTGCGAAACTGAAGGACTTGCCCATTCCGTAACTTATCCAGAAGTCAAGTCCGTTAAACACACCTACGCCGCGCACATCCAGCCCGGATTTCCACTGATGGAGTATCTCATAGCGGTGCAGGATCTGTGGGTTCAGAACAAACTGGGTTAACATAGCGGTAATGAATTCCGATATAATTATCGGGAACGGCATCACAAACCCGACGAGCATCTGCCCAAAATCGGTGGAAAGCGCAAACACCCCGGTTGGGGCAAAACCCTCGATGCTTGGCGTGAAGTCAATGAATGGTATTTTCAGAATCTGAATCGGTGTCGTCATCATGACCCCGGTAAGCGCCGGTACACCGACATATATGAATCCCCATATCAGACCCGCCATTGACCCGATTGAAAAGACGCGCCACCGCCACGTCTCGGTCCTCCCGGTGGTTTCAGCCAGTGCCGTTGCGCCCTGCGCATCTATAGGCGCTAACGGGTAGGGAAGCCGCTCCAGATCCGCAGTAAGGCGAAAAAGAATGTAACCGGCGCTGATACCTCGGATAGTCCCGAGTAGTTTCATCACTAGAAAGATTGCAATAGGCCAAAACCAGTCCATGTGCAGGAGCGACCTTTCGGCAATGGCAATTGAATCTCTCGCGGGCGCTATCCAAAAGGGAATCTTGTCCGCAATCTCATAAGATTCGGCTTGCGGGGTATTAATGAAGTAGGCATACCAGATGAAACCACGATATTGCGTTCCAGATCCAACGGCAGCCCCTGTTAATCCTAGCAACATGTACAACTCTTGCCGTCTGGCGGTTGTAAAGGAACGGCGCGCCAACTCGGTAAACAGAATGACAGCCACCCACGGCGCCGCCGCCGCGCCTGATTGCCCGGATACGTAGCTAAGATAAATTGACCCCGGCATCATCAGCAGCCCGACAAAAAGCGCGCCTATGAAGACCTTTAACGTCAACCCCGACTCAAAGGTTCTGACACCACCATCAATATCGTAACGCTGCGCCCAAGTCTGCCACTCGTCTGCTTGCGATATTCTCTCTCTCGCCAAATGTAGTTTTCTCCTTTCGATTTAGCTTAAGTAAGTTATACAAACCGCGCGATTTTTCGGAGAACTAACGACTTCCCAGTGCCTACCCGGGAGGTTCACTACCTGAACTACCACGGTTGGGATTTCTCTCCTACCGGGTCGTAGGGAGCAATGTCTTTCTCCGTTTGGAGTGAATTCACATTTGTATAACTGACTTAACTGCTCAAGACTAGAACTTGGTTTCACGCTGCAAATGACGTGTTCTATGTCATTCTTCTTCGTCCTTGTGCTGGAAAACTTCCTCCCATATGTGGGCAGCGATAATGCCGACAATTACAATCGCCCCAGCAAATATCTGCCATTGCCACCGCGCTTCAAAGAAGAGCACCGCGGCGAACCAAATAAGGGCGCCAACAATGATAATGATGCTTATTAATTTTTCCATGGCTTTCTAAATCTCCTTTCTGCCAGTCAGCGTAATGCATTGTGCAGTAGATCCGATCAATCGGCTGGCTGGGGTACAAGTTCCGGAGCGGCAGGCGCGCCTTCATTCGCCTCACGTTCCTGACGACCGCGTTCATGAAACTCTCCGCGAATGTCTGCACTGAACGTGCGCCAGATTAAGAGTTGTTTCCGCAAGAGATTTAAGAACCGACGGTTAACCCGTTTCCATGAAGCGATTTCGCCGCTTTCCCGATGAACATCAAGTGTAATCTTGTAGAGATCTTCTTCTTCTCCGCCGACCGGAGAGGTGACAAATCGTATGGACTGGCTAACGCCCAGATCATAAGGTGCAAGCCACACCATCATGCCGATGGAATACGAGCCTTCCTCCTCGCCTTCTGCTGTATCGCTCGTTTGGTTGAAGGTAACCTGATCCGTATAGAAGTCACTCGCGGATTCATCTGCATGCGCATCAAAATAGTCTCGCATGAAAACATTCAAACCAAGCGACTCTTCGGACAAAACCGTAAACGGAAGATTGAAGTGCCACTCGTCCCCTTCCGGCTCGGGCAACTTCCACTTCCGCTCAATATCAGGTACTGCCATGCGAGATGCTTTAATAGCTGGATAAAGCGTACTTCCGACGACAACAATCATTACTATGATGGTTGCGACCACAGTTGACATAGAGGAATAGTTCAAGGTCAAACCGGCGAGCCACCCAAAATTAACCATAGCAGTCGCAGTGGCTTGCCCCAAGAGATAACCGAGAACAGCGCCAACGATTGCATAGACGCAGGCTTCTGCGAGGAACAGAAATGCGATGTGCACAGGTGCCAGCCCGACCGAACTATAAATTCCAATTTCTCGCACACGTTCGTAAACAGCGCCCAGCATGGTATTGAGTACGATTAATGCGGCAATGAGGATTGGCACGAACAGATTTCCCATGCCGCTGAATGATGTCATACCTATTGAGCTGTACAAGTACGTATCTTTATCACGACCAACAAAGAAGTCAAGAGCCACCCGACTCATCAGAGGAGACATGATAAGATCTAGTTTGTCGATTCCGCTAAAGACCTCCGGATCGCCTTTGAAAGGATCCATGTTGACAGCAACACTTCGTAGCGTGCCGCCCTGATTCATGACCACCTCATAAGGCAGAATTGCAATGCTATCCGGCACCAAATGGAGGTACTTCTGCAGTTCACCTTCAAGAGTTTCGTCCCCCTGAGCACCGCGCGACTGCTGCTGTTGCATGAGTTGGTAATCGACGGGTGTCATCTCTTCTCCATCGTTATCGGTCAAATCCTTGAATCCAATACCAAGCACTCCGACAACGGTGAAATTGGCGCCGTAGACGGAAATCGTGGCTTTTCCCATATCAGCTTCAGTTATCTTTAACACGTCCGCTATCCCTTTGGGTAGGACGCAGACATAGGGCCAAGAGGTGGGCCAAGAGTCTTGATCCATTGGATTGAACCATTTGCCGTATTGGAGGTGCAGATCGATACCGGTGGCAGCAGGCTCGTTAGGTGACATTCCAATGAGCATGCTCGCGGCATAGGGCAACGGTTGTCCGGTGGCAGGATCCCGCGGCGGCACGGGATCAGCCGGATTTGGTGTCCGGGTTAACTGAACAAACGATTGGTCGCCTGTACCGGAGGACTGATACCACGCCCTCGGGGCGACTACGTTGTGAACGGTGATGGATCGTGACGTTTCCTTCGTATTTGCAGCTGCTGCGGAGTCTTTGCCTTCACTGCCTACAATTGATGCCCTTAGCGGCTTTGCACGGCCTAGCTTCGCATTGATCTTAGACGGGTCCTCCTCAACAGTCTCAATATGTGGCGCCAAGATAGCGTCAATCTCAGCTTCCGTCTTTCCTCTTCTCTTAAATAGAAGCCGTGCATCTTTGTCGGATATTTGGGTCTTGCGCATGTCGTTCATGACAGAAGTCAATACAGGCTCTTCTAACGGACGCCAATACTGGTCTCGGATTAACATCCCCGTATACCGAGGCGTCACGGCAGGCAAGCTCGTTTTGTTAGGGTGCATGAACGTCCGCACTGACGTAAATGAGATAACGGTAAAGGTCAGGATGACCAATGTGGCGCACGTCAATGTCGTCCGCCCGCCCCGCTTCCGCATATTGGAAATCCCGAGACTAAACGCCGCCGCCGATGCCGATAACCTGCCGACATCAGCCTTATATACTTTGCTACCCTCCTGTTTAATCTTCTCAAGTTGTTCTTCAAACTTGCGGATGATGATTCCGATGACGAGCACGGTTAAAGCAAGGACGATGAAGGCAATTAAGATGATCACTGGAGTGGTGGTGATTTGGAAGGCGGGATGCACCTGAGAGAGGAAGAAAAAAACAACTAGGAAGATTACTCCTGTCCACATAATCTGTTTGTTGACAGTTGGGGACGCGAACAGCAATCGTTCCATAAAGTAAGCGAACGGAAGCAGGAGTGCAAGATAAAACATCACGCCACTGACGACATCGTTTCCAGTTTTCTTGACATCGGGATAAGCGCGGGATTCATAGCCCCAAGCAGCGCGGGCAAGTTTCAACGCCTGTTGATAATCCTTCTGCTGGAGCGCGAATTCTGCCTGCTCAAGATGTTCGTTGGCGAATTGGTGGAGCTTATCAAGGCGATCACTAGAGATGCCGAATCGTTTGTAGAGACGCGAGCGATTCTCATCAAGCCACCACATGTCCCGTACAACGACGTAAGGGGTCACGCGAATGCTACCGTTCTCTCGCACAACGAAGCCATCGCCGGTGTATAGCGTTGGATTCTTCATCCCGCTCTTCGTCGCTTTAATCAGCAACAAGCGTTTCCCAATTTGCCCGTATGCCATGCCGATCTTGATGCGTTGGTGTGGTTCGGAATAGACGAGTGCAATTGGTTCGGCGGCAGAAACACCTTCCTGTTGCCAAGGTTTAGACACGCCATATTTTTCCGGGGCACTATCAGACGCGGCTTCGTAGACGTCAAGTTCACGCAATGTGCGCAAATAGCGCTGGTCAACTAGGTCGTAAATTGTCGTTGAAACACAGGGAAACACGACAACTCGGCAACCACGTCGCCGGGTATCAATAGGGACTTTATTTGGCAGCAACTTGGCGCCGTAGTTGCCAAGATCCGGAGCATAAACAATATCGCCAGAATCGGGGTCAAGAAGGTATGCTTCAACCTCTTGCGTTCCTCTGGGGCGATTAGTCGCACGCCCTTCCATTGCCAGCCCTGCGACTTCGAAGTTCCCCTTGTTGTCTCCCATGGTGAACAGGTCACCGCGCACTCCCATCATTGTCTTATGCCTGCGCCGCAACGTAAGTACGGGATAGGGAACTGGCTTATTGGGGAGTGCGCTTTCACGAGCATCAAACTCGACTACATCGCCAAATAGGTTACAGTAGAAGTTGCCGACCTTCGCGGCTGTCGGCATCTTCGGGTCGCGCATGGCTTGCACCAGTATGGATGCGAGCGTTTTGACCTGCTGGTGTAGATTGCCATCCTCTTCAAGGTGCATCCGATCAATGGTATCAAGCGGTGTATCAGTGAGGATTCGCGCATCTTCCGCAGTGGCAAAGGCAATACCGGTTTTCCCTGTAAGTGTGGCAACTTCGCTGTCAAAGGCTATCTTACCGGGTATATAGGTCTGCCAAGTTTTTCCACCGCTAGCAGAGATTGCATTCACAAAGTTCGTCTCTCCACCAAGACCTACGAGTCCAATTAGCGTCTTGATGTCTTCAATCTCATCTTGCGATAACGTGGACGCATTTTCGTGCCTCAATTGCAGCATTGCATTAAGCCGATTCAAGAGGCGGATGCTATTCTTGCGATTCTTTCTGGCAGTACGCACATCGTTTCGAATAAATCGCTCAACCTCCTGACGGATGTAATCCATATCTTTGACCATATCCTCGGACGGCTCTCCCTGATCTCGCATCTGTTCAAATTGCAACTTCATCAAGCGCGAAACCCCGGAAAGCTTAACGAGCGTATCGTAGTGTTCGCTGATGAGCGTTTCCAAGGCCTTGCCTTCAACCGCCGCTTTGGATTCAATCGTTCCTGCTACCGACCACTGATTGTTCATTACTCCTTGACGAATCTGGTCATCGGTGAAGGTCCACAGGTTTCGAACACGGGCGCCGAAATCCGCGTCGGCGGCATACTCGGCGAGTTTATTACCAATGGATGCGAACTCCCGCCGCAGGACGAATTCAGGTTGTTGATTGTAGAACCAGCCTTTATTGAAGACGCCGAATTTGTCACTTTGGGTGGAAAGGTCAATTGAAATGAATAGAGAGGTGTAGTAGCGATTGAAGAGGTCTTGAAGCGTTATGGATTGTTCAATCTGAGAGATTTTGCGGTTGGACTCAGACCTACTAATTCGAGCAATCTTTTCGATGCGACTATGAAGATTACGAAAGCGGGAATTTCTGAGCGTGAGCATGTTGTCACGTAGAAGAACCTTTGTTTCTTCATTGAGGTCGCGATCAAGCGTGTCCAACTGGTTCAGAAGATTGTTTAACTCAACTACGTCATTTGCAGCCTTCCTTTGCACGTGCGCTAGGAGCGTATCTTCGGACAAATGGGCAAAGATTTGGGTACGAGCCTCAAGCGCCTCGTTTACTTCGACCTCCGATAAGTAATGGCGAAGCACCAACTCCTCTTCTGCGAGATAGGGGCGATCCAATTTCGCGTGATTTCGCAGTAAATTGCGGATCCGGTTTTTTTCGAGTCGCGCATTCCGCAGCGCCGTCTCAAAAATAGACTGTTTGTCTTTGGCGAAATCCGAAACTAAAATCGCATGCGATGCATCATCTATTTCGGTGGTTTTGGCTTCTCTAAATTGCTTTTGAAGACCGGCCTGCGTGCGATCCAACCGCTCAACAGTCGGTTGACTTAGGTATTGTTCCAGTTCTGAGATAATTGGGGCAGGGTAATGTGTGGGATCGACGGCAAGTTGCGAAATTGCTGATCTAACAAGGTTCTCGGCGTCAGTGCTATCAGGTATTTTAGCGAAAGCGCCCTCTAGCAGTTGTCGTTCAGTAGTGATGTAGCTAGCCAATGGCTGAGTCGCACGATTGACAATCTTCCGCGCCGCTTTCATGCGCTGGAGCCCGTGAAAGTCAAGGTGCCGATCAAGCAATTTTTCCTGTGTATATTGGAGCGCGAATTTTCGAGAATCGCCAAGTTCCCAATCCTCAAGATAGTCTGACAGTCCCTTGACTCGATCGGCTAGGACTGTATCGGCTGCGTCTGCATCAATTGGGATTTCGTATCCATCCATTACCTTTCTAGGATGGACATAGGATTGTGAAGGCTCTCGCGAAAAACTGTCCGTAATGCGCTTCTGCTCAAGGTCCTTCCTCAACTTCTGAAGCGCCCAGATGTCAAGATGTGCCATCGGCAGTGCCACGTTCTCAAGCAATTCCCGTTGTGCCTTCCGCGATTCCTTCAGGGCTTGTGAACGAAGTCGATCTACCCGCAATACGAGGTCACGTAGAAAGTGAGTTGTTTGCAAGGAATCTTTCTTAAACGAAGCCAAATTCGCTTCAAGACGTGACTTCTCTTCTGCGGTAAAGCCCTGTTTCTCACGTTTTTTCGTTGTTTCAATTTTCTTCTTCTGTTTTTCTTTGAAGTCGCGCTGGGCATTACGGAGGGAATTGATTTGTCCCTGAGTTCCGGACAGAGCAGACAGCGTTGTCGCTAGTGAATCAAGATCTGCATCGATTTTGTGGACATCGTAGTAGAAATCAGGAGGAAGGTCGACTAGTACACTGCGGTCAATGGAGAGTAACAACTTTCGCCCAAGCTCCTGAAATTCAAAGAGATCGGCGGACAATCCGCGCCGCAGCCCTTGCATCGTCGGGGTTCCCGGCGAATCTGTAGCCCCGCCAACAGTATCTTGGCCAATACCCTCCATGAAAGCCCGCATCCCAGCCAAACCTTGGAAGTGTGCATCGGTTGCAACAAACAGGATGGAGCGCCCAGGCCGGAATTCGTCTTTGCCAAAGATACGCGCCAATTCAAGCAGTGCGGCAATGCCGCCCGTGGGATCGGCACCAGGTGCCATCGCAGGAACAACGGACATTGAATCGTAGTATGCGGTGAGTACTACAAGTTCGTCTTTTAATACGGGATCGTTACCTTCAAGAAAGCCACGGATGTTCTGGCCGGTACGGCGTTCCCATGTCATGGTACAGGTAAGCCGCGCAGTAATTTCTTCCTTCGCCACCATGTCCTTGAGTTCCTCCGCATCCTCCTTGGAAATCCAGAACCGCGGAATATTGGCAGGAACGGTCAGAAATTTGTTCTCTGCCTCTCCGCGGATGGTGGTCTCCGGTTCAATGAATATCACCGCTTTGGCCCCTAGCATGGCAGCGTTGATCCAGCGGGTACCCGAATTGAAGTCCACTAGGACAACGCTACCTTGCGGAATAAAGATGCTAGATTCGCCGGCCGCAACAAACTCTCCCGGCTCATCAATCTGCCCGTCTCCATTATTGTCTGTGGCGTCTTCGTCATCGCCGGGGACTTCGTCCACGTAGCCATCGCCGTCATTGTCAATCCCGTCGTTACCCCAATGGGCAATTTCTTCAAGTGGCGGGATTTCTCCATACTCGTCGACTTCTGCGTCTTCATCATTGTCAATTCCGTCTTCGGTCTTCTGGAGGTGACCATTCAAGACATCATCCGTGATACTTCCTCTGCTCACACGGAATCGGCGCGAGACGTTTTCAAGCGTGTCTCCGGCTTGCACGTCGTACCAGAATCCACCTACGTCCAACCCGTTGAAGTCAACGAGCTCCGCATCGCCGGCGTAAAGCAGAGGCGCGGCCAGTCCACCTGTAGGAATAAAAACCGTATTTCCCTCAATTAACGCAAATTCGCCCGGTTCATCAATATCACCGTCATTGTCATTGTCACGTCCATCAACCGACTGATCTTGAAGGAATTGATTGTGGGAATTACTAAGTATAGATTGCACTTCAACTTGGTAGGATTGAGCAATTGCCTCAAGAGATTCATCCGAATTGACAAGGTGCTTGATTCCGGTAGGGAGAAGAGAGGTGCGTACGAGATTGGGCCAACACGGTGCAATTTTAACGCTTTTGGACACAGTCCCATCGGAAGAGAGTATTTCAAGTTTCCCATCCCCGGTGTCAATCGGCACCGTTATTTCAAATCCGCGCGCCTCAATATTTCGCAAGCCAATTTCAACAAACCGATCGAAAACATATTTTGCACCGTTCGCGGCCTCGTCATAGCCGGTGACGCGTGTGGAGAGACTAGAAAGCCGGGCGATGTCTTTTCTCATGCTGCCGACAGAGACTTCGTCACGGATCTTGACCGCGGTCTCGGAAAGTCCGAGTGCCTGCTGCCCAT
The DNA here is from genome assembly GCA_965197465.1 of Candidatus Poribacteria bacterium. GTDB lineage: Bacteria > Poribacteria > WGA-4E > WGA-4E > JAJDTR01 > JAJDTR01. The sequence goes on from OZ240209.1 coordinate 1,658,708, forward strand.
CAGCGGGAATGCCGGCGGGCGAAAAGGCGAACAGGGAAAATAAGCAAAAAGACAACATTGCACAAGCTGTTCGTATTCTCATCATCTCGCTTCCTCCAAAAGGACTGTGTGCGCGCAAGGGATTTCGGCTTGCAGTTTTTTTAGACTAATCAGATTCTATCATAGTCGTTAAGCCTTGTCAAGATACAAAAACTATGGAGATGCAAAGATGTCACAAGTTGAGTCAATATAAGTAGAGAAATCGGGCGCATGTTTTAGAATACGGTCGAAAATCCCCGCCCGGGCTTTAGAACATGATTGAAAATCTAGTTGGGGTAATACCATTCGCATAGAAACCGAGTATTTTCCCGAAAACTGGGTTTCTTTCTTGCGTAATCCTGTAGTATCAAACGACCGAATAGGGAGTGCGATTGAGATTCCCTCAAATGAGCGAACAGCGAGGACGATAGAAATCTCCCTTCGATTATCAAATCAAGAGAGAATTCCTGCACCATTTCTTGAAGAGCGCAATCGGTGATCGTCAAATCGACGATTTCCCTTCCTAGATGAGATCTTCAAGGTGTATCGTAGGCAACAACAATTTTTTCTTTGTAGAGAACAACGATCGTTGTTCCGTTCCCCTTCCCAAATGACCAACAACGCCTTTGCCGCCTATTATTCAAACAGGCTCTAAGCCTTGTAGGTTAGGTTGAACTGGAAACAGCATCATGTGCCAATCCAGATAGTGTCTCCTCCTTTCAAATGCACTGTCGTGTCAGATATCCATAGTGAAACCCAACTATGTATTGAATGTCCAAGCTCCACGCCGAAACCGACCTTCAATCAAGGAGCGCGCAAAGGGATCGCCTTGCATTGATAAGTGTGTCCGTACGCATCAGTTGTGCGCCGTACAAAGCATCGCCGGCGCATACCCTTCAAGGAACGCTTCGCGGATAATATTCTCAGGGTCACATTTGCCGGGGTACTTGAGTAAACCGGTCTCTTTGTCAATTTCGTGGAATACAACCCCGGCAGGTTCCCGAAAATCTTCTACGGGGCCCCTCGCGCCTTCAATCATAAATCTTGCCCAGATTGGCAAAGCGGCTCTGGCGCCTTCTCCTTGACTCCTCTTGTTCTTCTTCCTGGAATCATCAAATCCCACCCAAACGCCGGCAGCAAGCCGCGGCGTATAACCGACAAACCACGCATCTTTGTAGTCATCTGTTGTGCCAGTCTTGCCAGCCGCCGGACGTTTTAAGCCACGTCTGATTGCCCTTCTGCCGGTACCATTCTCAATGACGCCCTTCATTACATTGGTGATTAGAAAGGATACACTTTCCGCAACAACTCTTTTGGGTTTTATTTCATTCTCATATAGAAGCTCTCCGTTACGATTTTCGATATATTGAATGCTGCATGGTTGTGCGCGTATGCCGCCGTTCGCAAAAACGGAGTAGGCTGATGTGATTTCCATCAGCGTGACATCGCCTGCGCCTAAGGAAAGCGAGGGATATTCTGGCAGTTTGCTCTCAATGCCCAAGCGTTTGGCAAAAGCAATTGTGCGTCTAATCCCGTCTTTCTCGTCTCTCAGTCTAACGGTCTCGGGATCGTTCATCAACTTCGCGGTTGCTACATTTATCGATTGTTCAAGTACTGTACGTAACGTCACATCGCCATAAAAGGTATTCTTGTAGTTTCGTGGAGTCCACTTCCTCCATGATTCACTGACGGAGGACCATGCCTCATCTCGGACAACAGTCGCTGGGTGTGCCAAGGGGACGGGGAGGTTGAAAAAAGACGCCAGTACAATCGGCTTGAATGCTGATCCAGGCTGACGCAGGGCGTTTGCAGCGCGGTTATAGAAATTGATCCTTCTCCGGGTGATATAGTAGTCCCGTCCTCCTACCATCGATCTAATATATCCGGTCTGTGGTTCGATGGCAACTAGGGCTGCTTGTAAATAGCTTGTTTTGGGATCAATTCCATTGGGATTGTTTTTGTTGGCATCGTATTCGGGCAGACTTGAGAAGCCCTTATCCAGTTGTCGCAGATGGTCTGCGACCGCTTTTTCAGCAACCTCCTGCATGGACATATCCAGTGTGGCATATACTTTCAAGCCCTGATTGTACAATTGATCCTTGAGGTGTTCTATGCCTTCCAATTGTTGATGGACATACTCGATAAAATGTAGGGCTTCCCGCCCCTGCTTGTCCTCGGGAGCATCTATGGCGAGAGATGTGGCCAAGCCCACCTCGTAGGTGTCCTGCGTAATGTAATTCGCGTTCCGCATCAGTCCGAGAACAAGATTGCGACGGTTTCTTGACTCCTCAGGGTTGCGAATGGGCGAGTAAAGCGTTGGGGATTTGGGAATGCCAGCTAGCGTCGCGCATTCTTGGACTTCGAGCTCCCAAACAGGTTTCCCAAAGTAACTGTTTGCGGCTTCTTGCACGCCGAACACCTCTCGAGACCCGTAGCGTCCCAAGTTAATTTTATTGAGATATCTTTCGAAAATTTCATCCTTGGATAAAACCTTCTCAATTCGCACCGCGAGAAGCGCTTCTTTGATTTTGCGCAGAATTCGCTTCTCTGGGGTCAGATAGATGTTCCGAGTAAGTTGCTGGGTAATTGTGCTGGCTCCTTGCAGCGTCCCGTCCTGTATGTTTCGGAGAAGTGCGCGTCCAATAGCTATCATGTCAACACCCCAATGCCGGTAATATCTCTTATCCTCGACTGCAAGGAATGCCTTCAATAGTGTGTCCGGCATCTCCGATAGCGAAATGAGCTCACGCGCCTCATCATCCTCGCCGTAGAGTTCGCTAATCAGCTCCGGTTGCAAATCGAAGCTAGTTAGGTATTCGCCCACATCGTTGCGGATAGATTCAATCTTCCGATCACGCACTGCGATCTCCACTCGGTATGGCTTTCGGTCCGCATAAGGGTAGTGGAAGCCGTGGAGATAAATCCACATGACTCCAGCATCCTGTGATGATCCAAATGTCTTCGTATATTGCCCTGCAAGGCTTGGCTTAATATAGCCCTGTTGCATTTCTTCATAACCCAGACGCTCAAGTTTCCTCAGCAGAAAATCAATCGAATCCTCCCGTTGCACAGTGCAAATTGAAGAGTATATTTCAAGATGCTGCTGCCACGTGTTAACATCCTTGCGGTATTCAAGTTGCTGGAGATCGACCTCCTTGACGGCCTCCCAAGAAGCAAGCACCACGCCGCCAACGAAGCCAAACCCAACAAAGATTGCCCCTAGAACAACAATTAACACAGTCAAGAAAATTGCTAGAATAGCTCGAAAAATTCGCATTGGAACACCTTTTTTCATTCTCAATCTCATTCAGTCTGTGTGATTTGCCCTACCTTTGGTACCTTTCGTTAAACAGGAGGCCTCTCGTCGCGCCAATCTAGATTGGTGAGCCCCTAACTGTTCGGTCTGGATTGGCAAATTCAGACCATCAAAAGGGCGAATAGCGAATGCGATAGTGATCCCGTAGTGACTGCCATAGAGATTCACACGCTCGGGATTACTAGTCCGACCACTCCGCGTGCGCTTCCGCCCTGTAGACCAATTTTTCAGATTCTTCTAACATCACTCAGTTTTACCGGTGGATATCGCCAAAACAAATCAATAGACTAAACAGTTACGAATCCGGTTATCCCTCGCTTCCATAATCTGATTGTGCGGTATCGTCTGCATCACAAAAAACGGTTTGGCGATCCGCGGCGGAATAGCACACGATCATGGTTACCGGTTGCCAGCCCGTATTGACAGCGTTGTGTTTCACGCCCCGCGGAATTCGTATCATCGTTCCCGCCTTCATTGGAAACGTGTCATCACCAAGTCGATGATTGCACTCTCCCGAAAGAATATATAAGAGTTCTTCACAATTCGGGTGAAGGTGCAAAGGATTCTCTTCACCCGCGTTCAGAAATACTAATCCGAAGGTCATTTCAGCCTGCGAATCGATTTCCTCGTTGCAGAGCCACTTAATAGCACCCCAAGGAAATTGAAGCGATTCACCTTTGTTAACATCTGTGAGCGTTGCTACTTTCATGCGGCCTCCGTCTTTTGCTGTTTCCTTCCCTGAGTTGGGAATGCCAAATGCAGTTCACTCATTCCTTCACCAATCATTTTGCTTATCCAACGGTCTATTCAAGATTCTGGCTTCGTTTCCTTCCTCCATATTTCGACAGTGTATTCTGGTCGGTTTCGTGATAGTATACTATCTCTGCTTTTCCTACTAGCTGAGTCAATATATTGGGTGTCCCCGGTATTATACCGCGCATCCCGACGAATAAATCACGCCAATTTCATTGCACCAAGACCTCGGAGTTCGAAAAATGAATGAGCAGCGAGAATTCAAAAAAAAGCTAAACGTCGGTGTTGTCGGTGTAGGTTCACACGCTTATCGCAATATCCTACCGACGATGACCTTCCTGCCCGTGTCGCTTGTAGCGGTTTGCGATATGGATTTACAGCGCGCAAAACTCACCGCTTCACAATACGGCGCATTGGCGTACTATGCCGATTCGAGCAAAATGTACGCCAGTGAGAACTTGGATGCCGTTTTCCTCTGTACGCCCCCTCAAGCATTCTTGGAGTTGACGTGTGAGGCATTTGACGCAGGCTTAAACGTATGGCTCGAAAAACCCCCTGGCTTGAACGTGTCAGAGGTCGAAGAAATGATTCGTTATCGCAAAGATAAGGTTGCCGTCGTCGGATTCAAAAAGGCATTTATGCCATCCACTGAGAAAGTCATTGAGATTTTTTCAACTGAAATTTACGCGCCGCTAGTTAGCCTTCTCGCGGTTTATCCCATGACGCTTCCGGAAAACGGAAAGCAAGTCCTCCGAGAAGTCCGACATACCAACTGGCTGCAAAATGGTTGCCATCCTCTTTCGCTGCTTCTCGCAGTTGGCGGTAAAGTATCTGCGGTGACGGTTCACCAAGGGCAACGTGCCGGTGGCGTATGCGTAGTAGAGTTCGCCAGCGGCGCTATTGGAAACTTCCACCTTGCTGATTCACAACCCCTCGAAAACTACAGCTTCTTTGGGAATAGCTGCCACGTTACCATTGATAGCGGTCTCAGTGTGACCCTTCAGCGCGGCCTCATACCTGGATTTGGACGAACAACCACCTATGCACCGAATGGTTTTGATAGCGGCGCCATCGTCTGGGAAACTCAAAACTGTGTAGCCACCCTTGAAAATAAAGCGCTGTTCAAGCAAGGTTTCTATAACGAGATGCGGTATTTTTGCGACTGTGTTCTTGCGTCGAAACCTGCCCAGAAGGGTTCTTTGGAATTCGCGCTTGAGGTCATGAAAGTGTATGAAGCCGGGCTTTTATCAGAAGGGGATCGGATTGAAATCCCGTAAGAAGCACATCATCGTGCCTTCAATCTGCCAAATCACCCCTACAGATTCTCTTACCCAGCTGCGCGATTCGCTTCATTAAGTGTCGCTGCTCCAATCCCGTGCTTGTTGTCCGGATAAATTCGGCTATGAAACTGCAAGCACTATTTCAAGCCGCTTCAAGTATATTCTCAGGAACGTTCTCAAGACGGGAGAGCCAATAGCTGACATCAAACTTGCGATCTCCGGTCAAGAATCGCCAGAACTTGATTCGATTGACAATCTCTAGCCGCACCTCATTGCCGTACCACTCGTGATTTTGACTGAGAATCCCTGGTATCGTAGGGTCTTCAATGTCGGTCGTGTCCCACAAGCAAAGCTGCCTTGCCGTTGGGTTGAGCCTGAGCTTAAACATGTATCGCGTTTGATTGGTTAGATTTGGCTGGCCACAGTGCCATATTCCGTGATGCACAGCGATAAGTGTCCCGGCTTTGCAAACAACTGGCAACTGTCCCAAGAAATTTTGATATCGCGCCACATCCGTCTCGCACACGCGACGGAAATGACTGCCGGGAAGTATCATCGTGCCTCCCATCTCACGTGGCGTATCGTGGCAAAAATAGAAAAACTGAACGTCAAAGTGAAGGCGAAGGTCAATAATGGCATCGGCATGCCATATCTGACCCGTTCTGCGTTCGGGCTGTACGGTGTGAACCGCATGGTGATCGTACAGTGGTTTTGGTCCAACCAGACTACGTATGATTCCGCAAATTTCAGGCAGGCGGAAGACATCCCCGACGGCCGAATTTTCCGACCATGTCTCGTCCAGAACGGTTCCAGCCCCCTTTGTGGTGATACCGCCGGCCTCCATTTCGGCGTGGGCGGCTTCGTTCAACTCAGTCGGCACCAACTCATCGAAACGCAGGTACCCGTCCGCCACGAAATTCGCCATCTGCTTGGAATTGAGCAAGTTCTTTTCGTCAGCCATCGATCTCCTCCAGTTTTTCGAGAATATACTCAAATCTGAGGTAAGAGGTTTCGTACTCCATACCCGGATATGCCGGAAATTGTTGGGGAAATTGAATCACTCTCCAGCCGTCCTTCATGGCTTGAAGAACAGAACTGTACGGTGGTTGATCGCTGTCACCTGTCGTATGTCGTTGTTTGCCCGTGCCATCGTAGATGGACCAAGAAACCACGGAACTATCCAAGTCCGGGGTACGCAGGTAAAGCACAAGGATTTTCTGTCTCAACTGAATTTCTCTCGGATGCTTTGAAAGACTCTGATTTTCGGAGGTAATCTCGAAACAAATTCTATCGCATTCCGCACGATAATGGAAGGGAAAAATTAGACAGTTCCCATTCTGGACAATTCAGGCAAAAAACAATCGCTAGGGGCTGCATAGAGGGTGACAACGCCTCACTCAGGACAAGAAATGTAAAGATCTTGCCGGTGTATTCAATCACTCAGACTCTGGATTCTTGCTATCACTGTCGTATTGATAGCAAAAGCTACCACCATGCCGGGAAATTGTACGTCCGGGTTTTGAAGACAACTGCAAAGTCGCTGAGAATTAATCCAAAGAACAGGGGCCTCGCTTGTCAATAATAGTCTCTCATATTCGGGCCATGAGTTAAATAAGAAATTACGTCTAAGTGATTGCCATCTATGGAGGATTGAATATGTCAACTAAGAGGATTCGGCATACTGCCAAATTCAAGTTTCAAATAGCCGTTGAAGCCATCAAGTCAGACAAGACCATTAACCAATTGGCGAGCGACCACCAATTGCGCCCGAGCCAAATCAGCCAGTGGAAGAAACAACTGCTCGAACAGGAAAGTAGCGAATTTTCCACTAGACATCTTTCCAAAATAAGTATCCACTTGGCTTGATTTTACGTTATATCCTTTCAACATCTTCTATTGTAGAAAGGATACCCATGAGTCAATTTGAAAAAGCAGTAAAGTTGTCAGATGAGCAATTTCTGCGAGCGGTTGGTGTTGACAAGCCAATGTTCAACCTTATTTTGGAGCGTGTGGCTACTCACCTCGAAAACCTTCGAGAAGAACGGCCGATGAAGAAACGAGGAAAGAAATCGGAAGTGGCATTGACCGATCGCCTTCTATTGACATTCACCTATTTGCGCCACTATCCAACCTTTGCCAGATTAGGCACAGAGTTTGGTATCAGTGAGTCTTATGCCAATAAAATCTATCATCAGATACTTGATGTGTTAGTTAAAGTGCTTTCGCTGAAGAATCGAAAGCACTTATTAGAGAGCAATCTCCAAACCATCATCATTGATGCCACCGAGCAACCCATTGAACGTCCAACAAAAGGACAGCGTGTCTACTACAGCGGTAAAAAAAACGGCACACCATAAAGGTTCAATTGATTGCATGTTTGGCGATGTTAGAAATAGTGTCGGTTATCTGCCGCAAAGGGAGTGTTCACGATTACACAATTCTGAAGGAAAGCCGTCCGGCGATTTTCCCTGAAACTGAGAAGTTGGCTGACAGTGGTTATCAGGGCATAGCCAAACTGTATGCCAACAGTTCGACGCCCATCAAGAAATGTCGGAGCAAGCCCTTGACTCGGGAGGCAAAGCAATTCAACCGAGGGTTGGCAACACAAAGGGTTGGCATTGAGCATATCGTCAGACGGTGTAAGATTTTTCGCATCACCAAAGACATTTATCGAGGCAAACATCGCAACTATGGGAAAACATGGAATGTGATTGCCGCAATTGTTAACTTGAGACATTCCGCGACAAGTTGCCAAACAGTGTAGTTATTCTAATCTCCAAGATTACTGTAACTACATAGATCTATTTTGGAAAGATGTCTACTGCTCCGACCAAGCGACAACGCGAGCGAGATGACAGAGACTCCAACTTACATGAGCAAATTGGTCGGCTGAATATGGAACTTGACGAGTTGAAAAAAAGTTGCCTCAAGCAGCTGAACAGAGGCGCACGCTTGTTGAACCAGGTCACCCAAATCTAAGTATTCGCCGTCAATGTGAGTTGTTGACAGTTTCGGGGATCTCTATCCCACTCTGGGGCTTTTAGAGGCTGGTGCGCAGTGCGCCCCCTACAAATGTACTTTTCAAACAGGCTCTAAAGAACCTGCTCTTACTGGAAACTGACCACTGGCAACTAGCCACTGTCTTTTTCACTCTCCACTTTCCTCTTTTATGTCGTAATCAATCAGTTCGGCGATGCCGTTCGGGGGCTCTATTTTGACCGGTCCCACTCCTGGCGCCAACCATACAGTTTGCAATCCTAATTTCGGCATTAAGTACATCAACAGGTCTGTTAATTCTTCGCGAACACCCGATTCCACAACTTTGAGAAACTTTTTCGGTGCAGAGATTGCCCGACCGTTTCTAAACTCTTCAGTTTTCACCGTCGGTTGCTTTGCTTCGTATTGAATTTTGAGGCAATCTTCAAAGGCGCCACTGGGCGTCTCGACCAATTCCAAGTCGTCGCCGATCTTTCCCAGAATTACTCCTTCGGCTTCATAAGCGTAAATATAGGTGCTACCACCACTCAGTCCACTCAGTCTTAAATTGAGCGATTGGTAGGTCTCGCCCGGAACAAGCGGAAATCGAAGGAGTGTTAAGTCACTATGCCAAACCACGCTGGTTTTGGACTCAAATAGGTAGGTTAAGATGTCTGGCCGATCATACATATTTTTCTTCAGTCGGCACACACCGTTACGACAAGACATCCCGAAACCCCAGTTTGGGCTTTCGCCGCCGCTCTCGAGAATTATTTGCCAAACAGCATCATTGATGTCGTTGTGGTTGATCCTGCGGATAAGCCGATTGAGCAATGCTACATACTCGGGAGACCCGAGCGAGTCCAATGGATTATCTTGGATTGGAGAATCGTAGCTGAAAGAATGTTAAAGAGTGGTACCGAATCCCTGTGTTTCGGTGACTTCACGTGACCATTCAGCGCCATCCGGGTTTCGGTAAACCCAGCGGTTGCCGGGTGTCATTAGGAAATAATTGGACGGCTGGGGTTCGAGCTGTTCGCTACCGGTGCTTCCACTTATGGGGTTGTTGATAGCTTCCTCTCCTCCACATCCAGAAAGCAAAAGTACGACAAGAAGAAAGGCAACTCCCCTAATCCTGCTCCTCAGAGGGGATTGCCTGTTGAAGAAACGAGGTATAGACATTTTTACCTCCTCTCTACAGACGAAGTTTACCTAAAGAACCTGCCCGTATCGGACACTGGCAACTAGCCGCTGTTTTTTTCACTCGCCGCTTTCCTCTTTTATGTCGTAGTCAATCAGTTCGGCGATGCCGTTTGGGGTTTCTATTTTGACGGGTCCCACCCCTGGCGCCAATCATACAGTTCGCAATCCTAATTTCGGCATTAAGTGCGTCAACAGGTCGGTTAATTCTTCGCGAATCTCCGATTCCACAGCCTTGAGTTTCGCGTCTTGGAACACCGTATCGATCTCCCGAACGCCGCTAAACTCGTCAGTTTCATATGACGGCTGCTTCGCTTCGTATTGGATTTTGAGGCAGTCCTCAAAGGCTCCGGCGGACGTTTCAACCAATTCCCGCTCGTCGCTGATCTTTCCCAGAATCACTCCTTCGGCTTCATAAGCGTGAATATGGAACGGCCCTCATTCCTTCCTCTCAGTCTTAAATTGAGCGATTGGTAGGTCTCGCCCGGAACAAGCGGAAATCGAAGGAGCGTTAATTTGCTATGCCAAACCACACTGGTGTTGAAATTAAATAGGTAGGCTAAGATTCCTGGCTTAAATATATTCTTCCTCAATACGCACACAGGCTCCCGGCCCGGCTTTTTATTGCAAGACATCCCGATACCCCAGTTTCGGGTTCCGCCGCCGCTCTCGACAATTATTTCCCAAACAGCATCATTGATGTGCTTGAGGTTGATCCTGCGGACAAGCCTATCGAAATATGTTAAATACTCAGCAGACCCGAGGAAGTCCAATTGAGCATCTTGGATTGGAGAATCGTAACTGAGAGAATGATAGAGCTCGGTATCGAATTTCTGTGATTCGGTGACTTCACGTGACCATTCAGTGCCGTCAGAATTACGATAAACCCAGCGGCTGCCGAGTGTCATTGGAAAGTAATTGGACGGATGGGGTTCGGGCTGTTCGCTTCCCGTGTTTCCGTTTATGGGATTATTGATGGTTTCTTCCCTACCGCATCCAAACAGCAGTAGGATGTAAGTAAGGGCGAGGATTAGGGCTAAGTTGGTAGTGGGCAATGACTTAGTGGTCTACTCGCTAAGTACTTATGTCTTCCTGAACTGGCACAAGAGACCTATTCCACAACTCCGGTAGGTGCGGTTTCTAACCGCACCGGCACCCAACACTTACCATATATTCTCCTGCCCATTCAACCGAAATGGAAAGGAGAATTCAAATGGGAAAACGAGTTCATTACGTTCGTGCGGTCAGTGAAACAGAAGAACACCAACTTAGGACTCTAACTAACTCACGTACCCAATCTCATCAGCTCGTCCAAAGAGCTCAACTCATCGTCAGTATGATTGATGACAACCAACTAACGAGTTCCAAAGCCGCCCTACAGGCTGGATTCAAAAATGGGGCTTCCGGAGCACAATGGATTAAGCGATTCAACGACGAAGGAATTGAAGGACTCGCTGATAAACCCCGAAGTGGGGCACCGAAAACGCATTCGATAGAGGTTCGCAGTAAACTGATTGATTTAGCGATGCAAAGACCGTCGAGTCTGGATTATCCATTTGAGTTGTGGACGCTAGAACGTCTGCAAATTAGCTTCAAAGAAAGAGAAGGGATTCATCTCTCCGATTCAACAATATGGAGCTGGATAACTGAAGAAGGGCTGAATTGGAAACGTCAGCAGAGTTGGTTTCATAATGCGGAGAAATAGGACGACCGGTTCGTCGAAAAAAGGGGGCCATAATTTCGGCGTACATTGCGCCTCCACCGGACACGAGAACAATTTGCATTGATGAAATGGGGCCAATTGCAGTCAAGACCTATCCGGGTGAAATATGGCAATCGGGTACAAATCGAGCCACTTTTGAGCCGGACTATGGGCGTCGGGGCAAATTATGGGTTCATGGCGCCTTCGAACCGGCAACCGATCAACTGAGCGGATAGCGAAGGCGATAGAGATCCCATAGCGGAAATTGTAATTTCTCCAAGCAGGGACGGCGCTACTCATATTGAATTGATTGAGAAAGTGATACAGAAGTTTCCCTCCGAAAGATGGTTACTCATTGAAGATAATCTGTCGATTCATCACAGTCGTGATGTAAAGACGGCACTGCTGGCGTGGCCTGAGATTCAAGTGCAGTTTATTCCGAAATATGCGTGTTGGTTGAATTTGATAGAGCCCTGGTGGAAACAGTTAAAGTCTTTAGCCTTAAAAGGCAAACGGTTTGAAACGCTTGATGAATTGACTGATGCCCTCAACAATGCAGTTTGTTGGTGGAATGCCCATAAGCACCCTTATCAATGGAAGAAAATGCCTCAGGAGCAACCGAGCTACAGTTTAGGGGCCTATGGTTCTGTCATGGATAAATATGAATCAAATACTTAGCGAGAAGACCACTTAGGTCGGCGAAACGCAAGCACCATCCCTTGACCTAAGTCCTCCTTGTGAAACTGATAGGCTAACCATGTATCGTCAGTCAAACTGTACGACGTAAGAGGATAGAAATCACCGTGGAACAAGTGACGTACACGCTTATACTCTTCGATTAACTTGCGATCAATCGCCCACGGGAAGGGCTTAGTGGCCATGTAACCTACCTTCTCGTCGTCGTCGACTGTTTTGCACGGTACTGTATTTAGTTCGTATGGTTCCTCCTAATTCACGGAAAAAGCTATGGTCCAGCGCTGCTCCACCTCCGGCTGGTATGGGTTCCAGGCGACTGCGATACCGTTGTTCATCGAACTGCGGAATGAATAGGTGTCGGGATAACCGCTGGCAGTTGCGGTCGCCGGCACCCACTGGCTGATACCATAGGTTTGCGATTGGTAAGCATTTGGTTCAAAACCGGGATGATTGCGATCTGACCGCCAAAGATAAACTCAGCGCGACATTGCTTCTAGGTCAATACGCGTAGCGCCGCCACCACACATATCAACAATCAAGCATGGATTTCTCCTGAGAAGTTCGTCCCAAAACCAGTATAAGCCTTGAATGTAGCAAATTTCAGCAATTCCTTGCCGATCCGGCGCGTTTGCATCGCGCCATCACTGAAGCGGTTGGCCATACGGATAGGGGCGTTTATCGAGGTACGTCAAATTTGCGCCGATCGGCCCGTCCTGACGATAAATGCCGATACCCTCCTCCTGAATCAGATTTGAAATGTAATCAGTCATCATCGTGAGCGCCTTGGGGTTTCCGAAGTCTAGAATCTTGAATGCCGGCAGGCCTGCGACCTCTTTATCTTGGATGGTAAGAAAAAGTTCAGGGTGTTCACGTTCCATTCATGTGCCGCCGCTTTGAAATTCAGGAGCCATCCAGACAAGAAGACCTATATCCATCTCCTTGAGTACGTTATACCCGGCATCGGTTAATATTGCGCTTGTCTTCTGGGCAACAATCGCTTATAATGTGAACAAATTGTGTTTGTGGATTTAACATAGCCTTCTTAGTTTTTGACGAGGAAATCCTATGATTGCCATTGACTTTACTGAAGAAGACATTGAAGCGCTCGATTATGAACGTTATCACCATCCTCATCCGAGGGTGCAGCGAAAGATGGAGGCGCTTTGGCTCAAATACCAAGGCTTACCGCATAATCAAATCACTCGCCTAGCCGGTATTTCGCCTAACACGTTGCGGGCTTACCTGCGCCACTACCAAACTGGCGGCATTGACGTACTCAAACAGCTCAATTACTGCCCACAGGAAAGTGAGCTGTTGGCTCATCAGACCTCGATTGAAGACTATTTTCGGACAAATCCAGCAGCTACAATTAAAGAAGCAGCGGCAAAAATCTACGAACTCACCGGTATTCAACGCAGTGAAAGTCGGGTGCGTGCGTTTTTCAAAAACATAGGCATTGAGTACCGGAAAGTGGGGCATATACCAGCCGAAGCCGATGTCGAGGCACAGGAGGACTTTAAAAAAAAGAGTTGCAACCGCGTCTGGACCAAGCTGCTGCTGGTCTGAGAACCGTCTTTTTCGTTGATGCCGCCCATTTTGTCTTAGCTCCCTTTTTAGGATTTCTCTGGTCGTTCACTCGTGTGTTCATCAAAGCCCCCGCCGGCAGAAAGCGATTTAACGTTTTGGGTGCCTTGAATGCCGTGACACACGAACTGATAGCGGTACAAAACGATACTTACATCAATGCGCAAACCGTCTGTGATTTGTTAGTGCGTATTGCAAAGTCGGCAGGTGAGATGCCGATTACATTGGTTTTAGATAATGCCAGATATCAAAAGTGCCCAATCGTCCGGGAGTTAGCTGAGAAACTCACTATTGAGCTGCTTTATCTTCCGCCATATTCTCCCAACTTAAATCTGATTGAACGGCTCTGGAAATTCGTCAAGAAAAAATGCCTTTACTCAAAGTATTATGCCGAGTTTTCCGAGTTCAAGCGTGCGATTACCGATTGCCTCAATCAGACTCACACCACCTACAAATCGGAATTGGCAACTTTACTCACTCTACATTTCCAGACCTTTGAAAAAGCGCAAGTTCCCACAGCGTGAAGTATAGTCACCGCTCGGAGACCGTTGGGAAAGCGCTCAGGGTCCGAGGTCCTATATGGGAAACAACCGGGCTTGTGATATGCCAGCCCACGTCCATCCAGAGATACTCAAATCCGAGCGGGGCACATTGCGATGCAAAGTTGATTTGGTTTTGTTCAGTTGCGCAAAATGCCTCATGATACAGACCAGCGGAACTTGCCAATAAGGGCATGGTCAACGGTCTGCCATCGTTCCGCGGATAGTAGTGGGCTAGGAGTATCCGACGGAGCAGGTTTTGTTCATAGATTCGGTGACCTTGCCTGAAGAGAAGCAGCATTCTTGGGGATCGAATCTCTTCCCCGGGGAAAAGTTTAAGGTGTGTTACCTCCATCCCGGCACGTACAGCTACCGAATCCGAATTTCGAGAGAAACTTGGCACCCATTGACCGGTCCAACCGACTCCAATCATGACTCCATGGCCAGACATTTCAAGGTTGAAGAAGGGAAGGCTATCACCCCATGAAGATCTCCCATGCATCGAGGACATCTTGAGAGTAGAGTTGGCAGCTAACTCTTTTACGTTAGGGCCAAAATCCGCAGATCCGGCGGCGACTCCCTCTCCTACGCATGACACATAATGCAGCTTAAATTTGCACGCCTCGTTACGTAGTGCGGTATCTAGCGCCTGAATATTAGCAATGCTTGGCGTATCACACTTTCCTAAATTCCTGAACTTCAATACCCAATCAACTGCTGGATGGTCTGTGAAAAGCGTTATCTCACAGCGCGCTTCAAGACCAGTGCTCACGTCAGTGTATGTCGCGGTCTGTTGAGTTCTCGTCTCATCCAACGGCGTCACATTTACGGAGAAATCCCAATTGGCGAGGAATTCGCTCGAGTTCACTCAATCGTATCCAAATGAAAAGGGAAGCGCTCCGGATTTGGACAAGTATTCCCCCATCCACTCATTCAAGCCGTTCGACCATGGAGATTGAGACATCTCAATACCTGTCGCTTCCAATGCGGATATCGGGTCGTCGACGTAATCCTTAAGATTGCCTCCTTCGTGTGGGTTTAGAGGTTTTTTATCGTCCATAAGATCCATCTCTTAATCCCTGAAAAGAGTGAATTTCCGACAATCATAAATCGTTGTAATTCAAATTCGCCTGCATTATAATAAAAGCCACGCGCATTTGGATTGTGTCAACCACGATTCTACGAGAGTAACCAGATGCGTCAATTTTCCTTGGTTTTACACGCAATAACCTGCACTACTGCAAACCGAAGTTCATAAGTCATGATTCTAGGAAGATTATTAACGCTAGTTTCCTAAGGAGACAACACGAATGAAACTAACTCAAGAACAGTTGGACTTTTTCGACACCTTCGGGTATCTGATGGTTCCACAACTGTTTTCACAGGATGAAACAGATAAAATCATCCAAGGATTCGAATGGTCGATTCAGAATTGCGGCCGTGGCAGAAATCATGATGGTTCAAGTCGTACGATGTTTTTGGGACCAATCGAACACCATCCGGACATGTGTAGGCTCCTGGATCACCCAGCAATACTTGGTCTTATCGGAGGCGTTCTGGGAGAAGATTTCAACTACTGCAGTGGTGACGGAAATTACTATAGTGGCGATACCGGTTGGCACCCCGATGGAGGCTGGGGTCAGCTATTCGCCGCCAAAACGGCGTTCTATCTCGATCCCCTTACGCGTGAAACCGGGGCGCTGCGACTAATCCCGGGTACCCATCGACCCGACCATTTTGTGCGCAAGGAAAAAATCGATGTGAGCAACTCCATGGAGCTATTTGGCGTCCCACCTTCGGAGTTTCCCGGCAGCATTGCCGTTGAGACAAACCCTGGTGACATCGTGATTTTTAATCACGATTTATATCACGCCTCATTTGGCGGCGGAACTCGCCGTCGGATGTTCACCATGAACTGTACACGTCAAGCCAAGATCCCGGACGACATGAAACTGGTACATGAATATGTGCGCATACACTCGCCCGGAGGTTATAAACTCAAAACAGGCGCCGGGATGTACCACCCCATCATGATAGATACGGCTAACGAACATCGAATGGCTCACATGCGTCAACCGATTGAGATTCACGACGAAATCTTCCCCGAGCTTGCTCGAGATGTTGTCAGTCAAGAATCACGAGTATGACTTTCATGACGAGCTGAAATAAAGAACTGCCGATAACGCGCCCTTCGTTCTACACTTGGTACGGTGTCAAGTCAATATTGGGAAACCGCATCGCGATTCCCTTCAAAGTCGTCTCCGTATAAAATGGATGACCGGGTTTGGGCCAACCGAACAGCGTTCGGACACGTGCGGTCGTCTTCTCTCAAAACGGTTGAAAGAATTGCCGTTCCGGTGCACTCCAAGGATTCGCTAGTTTGGTCCACCGACTCGTGTCACCGCGAGCCATGGACAGCGTCCACAACGCACGTTGTTTCCGTTTGTTTTCAAACGGAATAGCGGCATGTACGAGATATGAAGAATAGAGTGCTGCCCGCCTTGGCGGTGGTAGGTACCGGCTCGACGAATTCCGGAACTTTCCGAATGTCGTCCAGTGCACCCTTCACTCGCAGGTATACATCCGCCGCTTGTCGATGCGATCCGGGAATAACGTGCAGAGGGGCGCCGTCATCATCAACATCGTGGAGATAAATCACGCTATTGACGTAATCGAATGAACCGATTGCTTTGCTTAACGGCAAGAAGGTATTGGTGCCGTGATCGGCGTGATAACCTTGCCACGGGTGTTCAGGATGACGTTTGTCCGTGGGACCCGATCGCATGAATAGGTGGGCGTTGCAGTAACTTACATCATCCGTGCCAAGACACTGGGCAAACACGTCAAGATAATCTTGGTTTTCAATCAGTCGATCTGGCGCATCATATTACGTTGGGAACTGTGCGCGGCCATGCTCTGTGTCGCCGTAATGCGCGACAACATTGGTAACTGTCGGTTCCACAGAATCTGCTTTCCCGGTTTTGTCCAGTTCCGCGAGGTATTCAGTGAAGGATTTGCCGTAAAAGATGTGCTCCATATCACGTAATGCGGTTGCCATTGCATCGGGATCGAAAAGATCCACGACGATGATATAGCCGTCGCGATGAAATGCGTCAAGCTGATCTTGGGTTAGCTTCATAAGGTCCTCTTTAGCATTCGAAGAATCGCGTTAGACATAGCTGAGACCGATGCGGGAGCATCCAATGCCCGCGTTGGTCTGCCGTCTGTAGACAAGTTGGATTTTATCTTATTCCATGCAGTCCCCAATGTCTAGAGAAAAACTGGAGACCATTCAAGCAGGAAATGTTACACTTGTATCAAAGAGGTCGCCGGAGACATACCAGATGCTAACGCGATGATACCTAACTCAAACGGATATGAGGCTTACGCCCTAATCGGCAAGTTCGAATCAGTAATCGCATGGATACAATGCTACCGACGTTAAGCACAAAATTCAGTGATAGACCTCGGCTCGTGTTTGCTTTGATGCTAATCGTTATGGCGGGAGTATGGTGCACCAGCTTAAAAAACACCCGGCCGGTAATACACGGTGAAACCGAGACCTTCATGGCGTTCTACGGAAACCCGACCGGTGGGTTTTGGAGCGAGGTTGCAAAGTTCTTTGACCCAGCCCCTACCGACTGGGACAACTATCAAGCGCGAGAGTTGGGTTATGTCTTTGAGTATATTGATGCCCAGATGGTGATACTGCTAAACAAAATCCCTTTCTTCTCGTACGGTTTTCGCAGCATCTCGCAAATCTCTTTTGCTATTCTAACTGCAATCGTGCTGTATTTCATTGCAAGGGAGTTGCTCCCCACGTTTCGGCGGACATCATGTTTAGTGTTAGCCATGCTTTTTCTGCTTGCACCACAGATGCTTGTGATGCACGGCATATACTTCCGATGCGGAAAGACCGTGACCGCATTCTGGGCGGCTCTTTGGATCCTCTGCCTTATTCACTGGCTGAAACCCGCAACCAAGCCACAAAATGTAGTTGCATACATGTTACTGGGTTTGGGCGCCTTTTTGTCATTTATCACGGATAAACAAGGGGTCATGATCGGTTTGTGGTTAATTGGATTGGGCCTCCTGTTAGCTGCGATTCGGCGTCACTATGGAGGTGCATACCGTCACCTTCTATATTTTGCACTTTCGTTCAGCGCAGCTTTCTGCTTTTATCTCTACTGGGATTATCAGTTGTGTCCGTACATCATTAATGCCGTTCGGGGTCACCCACCTGATCGGGGCTGGACGTCATTGAGTTTTTTCCTGCTTCAAGATCCTGCTTCATACATTGGAGGTTTTTGGAACGGATTCAAGTTAACCGTATTGCAGCTTCAGTTGGCGTTTGGAAATATCTGGGACGGCTATTTTCTGTCTTGGGGGCTTGCACTAGTTGCGTACATTCTCATTGCTTTATCTGCCCTCAAGAAATCCCCTGGCACCTCTTCCACTGGCAATTCGAGGCAGGGCTTAACAGATTGCGTTGCGTTGACAGCTATGCTTGTAACGGCACTCCTTTCCTGCGTGTTCATGATTATGCTTCTCTATATGCGGCACAATCCGCTCGCCTGGGCTGACATTTGGAGAGGTGGGTACTACTATCAAAGCGCGGCTCTTATTCTTATGGTTGCGCTGCTGATTGTGTTCTCTCTTCTCAGTCGCCGAAACAGTTCGAAGCGATTTGAAACATACATAGTATGTGCTGTTTTCTTGATGGGAATGGCGAATAACTTCAGCCTTAACAACACCAGGAAGCACGGAGGCCACGGGCATATGAAGGCCCAAGTCGAGTTAAATCTTAAATTCGACCAGGAAATACGGTCAAAGCAGGTCACCGAACATTCGCGGTTCCTAATGAAATACATCTTCGCGCCGGTTAGTGAACGTCACGCGCTATATAAAGCAAGACCAAGAGTTGGAGACGGTGTCAATCTCAAGATTTTGGTGAACGACGACCAGATTTGGCCAAGAGATGGTTGGGCGCATTCTAAAGACAGCGCTGACAGACGACATCACAATTTCAAGCTGAGCGTTAACTCAGGTGACAGACTCTATTTCCTTGTAAACATGAGTCAAGGCACGGCATCTGATAGCACCTACTGGGATCCGGTGATAACGTATGAAGATGGAACAACCTACCAAGCTTCAAAAGGATTTAGCGGCACGCAAGGAAAAAACGGGTGGCATTATCAATACAAGGAGAGCGAGAACTACGTGAATTTGGTTTATAAAAGACCCTATAAGGCTTGGGCACATGATGGCGTCGACCCGAACCAGCCTTCGTTAATCTCTTCTAAGCAACACCCGGGAATCGGATTGGACTGCGCTCGCGTATTTGTTGTTCCTAGATCCGGCACCGTACGTGTAACCGGCGCGCCGGTATGCGTGGGCACCCCTTACTAAACGTTACTAATCTTAGTTGCTGTGCCTATAGGGAATAACGATTGTAATTCCCTAAAAGAGCCATGCAACATGATATTATCACCTCACGAGCGGCAACACTTGCCCGATTAGCCACTCCGCATAGGCTTCGGTATGGGAGTCAAGGCGGATGGTTGCCTCGCGCACATGGGCGGACGCAATCAACCCCATTGCCTTTAGCAATTGCTTCTCCACATGCAGGAAGAGTTCCAGATGCCCCAAGGTAAAGACGATGAACGGAAGGACGCTTTGATACGCAGCGTAGGCTTGCGTATCCTCCCCCCGCTTACGCTTCCAGTAAACCTCATTCAATACACGCAACAGAGGCACACCGGGCATTACGCCACATATCCCGGTGGGAATGAGTTCCATCATGTAAAGCCCGCCCCAACCCTCCAGAACGCCAACTTCGCCACTTGTAGCTTCGAGGATGCCGCGCACCTTGGCGGTCATCATCGGTTCTTCCAATTTGAGATAGCGAAAGTTGGGGCAGTCGGTGTGGAGCCTCTGCGCAAAAGCGGCGCCAACGGTGGCACCGCCCGGATTGAAGTCCTGAATCAATAGCGGCATGCTGATGGATTGGCAGACCGTACGAAAATAGCGCAATAGGTCATCCTCACTCAGTGCGAAAATGCGCGGCGTCGCCATGCTAATCATCGAAACTCCTGATGCCTCCAAGCGATGTGCGAGACCCAGTGCAACTCGTGAAGATGGATGGTTTGCCTGCCCAATTACAGGAATTCGCCCCGCCGCCTGGTCGACAGCGACTCGCACGACATCATGTCGTTCCTGCTCGGAGAGCTTGTAAAACTCGCCACCGTAGGCGGGTAGGCAGATGGCGCAGGCATCGCTCGTCACACAGTAGTCAACCAGTCTGCGCAGTCCGTCTTCATCAATATGACCGCAATTGTCGAACGGGGTAGGCACCACGGGTACAATCCCGTCAATCTGAACCATCGTTTGTTTCCTTTCTGCAATCATACTCATGCCAATTCTCGATCGATATCCTACTAACAACCGCCCGAGGGTTTTGTTAGATGCTTGATATCAAGATTCTTGCCAATTAACTATTGAACGTTCGGTGAAGTTTCCGATAGTCAGAAAATCGGCGTTTTCAAAGGCGCGGAGGCCAAACGAAGGTCGCCAAAATACTTCGGAAGCATCGCGCGACAGTGCAGATTCGCCAGAAAGCAGGAACATTTAAGACGGATTTCAACTTTCACAACTTAATGGTATTCTCGATAAGTATTTATTGCTTACAAGACTGGCACAAGAAACCCGTTCCACCACGCCGGTAGGTGCGGTTTCTAACCGCACCGACACCCATACTTAATCATATTTACTTACCGATAGAACCACTTAACCGAAACAGATTCAAACTGACATCCTCGCCTAGGACATGAAATTTTTCGCCACCTGAAAGAATCCATGCGTTCTCCATGTCGCTTTGAGCGACATCACTGAATCAAATCCAGAATTGATAAAGCCGAGGCCAATTCAACGAAATGCCAATAATGGTCCACACCGCCGTAGTGGTAAACTCTCCTAGAATCAGCCCTAAAAAAAATGGAACGGCTTGTCTATATCGCCTCATGCCGCCATGCCGCAGAATAAGCCACTTTAACCCCCAGCTCACCATCATACATGACCATAAGAAACTCATCCCGTAACTTCCTGCCACCGCATACCCCATCGGGTGGAGGGGCCACCAGACAAATCGGGCTCTTATCAGCGCCAGGGCCGATGCCACAAGAGCTCCTAACCCCATCAGCGTGATGTGATTGTAATCCATCTCCGTCGGGCTACGTATCCACTCTTGCAGGTATGACCATGGTTCTCGCCCCCAGCGCCGAAATATGAAAATATTCTCTCCTCCCACTCGATAACCCACGTGTAAGAGCAACCAGAAGATTATGACCACACCAAATCCGCATGCCAACAGCATTGACCAAGCAATATGTTTGCGATGTAACCCGGTGCGTTCGGCAATTTTAAACCCTTCCAATTGATGCGGCATAATATGTCCCTCATAGGAACGACTGATAAACCAGAGCAGTGGAAACATGACTTGAGTCCGTTGCGATAGATTAGCTGTACCCAATGTTGAGGAGATTGTCTGTGCTGGGCCGCCAAAGTGGAGGTCATGCTCCGGAAATCCCGTCTCGGCGCGAAGTCGAGTAATCGCAGTTGAAATTGCATAATAGAAGAGGAAAAATAGAAGCGCCAATTTGATTGACATACCTGCCCTGTGGCAGAAAAGGACGAGAATCCCTATTCCACAAACTATTCCCATCCACGCCTTTCGATACGACATCGGTACATTAGTTTGATCAGTCGCATTGTTGTCTTCGCCGAGCAGACTCTTAATGGTTTTCAGGAAATGTCGTCGTCCCCGCCAGATTGCGATGGTTAACACCGCCAGATATGCCCCGACCGATTCTTGCACTATATACGCATGATGGCCATACGCAGGATAGGTTTGCCAAGATAGCATGACGCCCAAAACCCTCATTCCTTGCCAATAGAAGTAAAAAAACCAACACGAAAAAAGCAGATCCAGGGGCACAAAGAAACTTAACCCAATCATTGAAGGGATGAACGAGATTCGCATCGCCCGAAGTCCCGTCCACGGTTTATCAGTGAAGATTGAGCCGATATGCTGTCTTTTGAAAATTGTCAATCCCGGCAGACTCGGATATAAGAAATGAAGCCCATTGACGACATTAATGCCGCATGCGATGGCAAACCCTATCCATAACAGTCGATTGTAACTTGCCGACTGCACCAAAGTCAGTGGAATCTCTGCAATCGGATACGCGAGTTTTTCGGTTTCCACCCATTGTTTGCGGACGACGGTGTTGATGCACAACATGACAAAAAACATCACAATCGTAAAACATGACCACCACAACAGCGGAGGAAGCCATGCAGCAAGATTCGCTGTCGTGTACAAAGTCGATTCGCCACGATAATATCCGGAGAGAACGAACGAATCATCAACAACCAGCCACTGTGGGAGATCTCTATGGAACAGTTCTCGCCATTCATTTTCGGGTGTCGCCCCCCAAAAGGCATAGGTCATAATGGGAGGCAGCATGGGCAGCATGTCGTAATTACAGAGTGCGGTCACCATGTTGACCATGATGTATATCGCCGCCAACTCTCTGGTCTCCAATGCAATTTCCGGTACGAATCTACGAAGAACCCCATTGATCAGAAAGAGCATCCAGAGCGTGAAAACAGCGTTAAAAAACAAAGAAAAAAGCGTCGCGCCGGCTGCATATCGGAGTTCCTCCATCTGTACAATCCAGAAACAGTTGAAGAGAATCAGGATAAGACCAAGCAGCCATGCCCGCACAATCGACTTCTTTTTCTTTTGATATGCTTGCGTCGCTGTTTTCATTTCTGAAGCTGACACTTGCTTACAACATCACACGCAATTGGGACCCACGATCCGACTGAGAGGGTAGTCCGGCAACGTCGCCATGGAGGCTATGTGTCATGCGCTAAAGTGAATTATACTCATCATGAAAGTTCATACATGATAACTCCGCCGCGCATGGGGTTGATTGGTGACAGTGGTCCGGCATCGTTCGAGCTTTCGGATTCACGTGAAGGAGGGGCATCCACTTGGAGAATTGGTCTATTAGGGTTGATTTCCCGGAGGGTGTTGGGGTGGAAGGAACGTATGTTGAGCCTTGGACAGTCGGGTCAGGCTGCACTAACCCGACGTATGTGAACCTGATTTGGCCTCGGCAAAGTGGGTAGCAACCCCATTTTACCCGGTTTACGAAGAAGTATAAATCCTGCGCTCAGATTCAATTTCTTGAAGAGGCGGCTTGAAGTTGATCGGATTGTTTTTGCGAAACCCATGAACCGGTCAACGAACGTGCGCCGGGCTTACAAGGAATTTACGCATTTTAAGTGTTTCCATGCGTAAGAAAACCACCATCAACCGTTAGGCACGTTCCGTTGACATAATCGCCCATTCGTGAACAGAGAAAGACGACCGCCTGCCCGATATCATTTGGGACGCCATCCCGGCGACTTGGTATCGACAGAAGCACACGGTCGTCTGGCTCCCGTTTGCCCCGCTCTGCTTCGCGCTCAGGCGGCAATTCGCGGCTATCAATATAGCCCGGCGCAATTGCGTTTGCCGTAATGCGCGTGCCGGCGAGTTCGCGTGCCATGCTCATCGTCAGGCGAATTATGCCCGACTTGGCGACCGCGTACGCCGTATCGGTTTCCCAAACATGAACTGCGTGGATAGATGAAATGCTAACAATCCGTCCCCCGTTGTTCTGTTTCACCATCTCCCTTGAGGCGCGTTGACTGCACAGAAAATAGCCCTTCAAAGACACTTCAATTGTCCGATCCCAAACGCTTTCTGAAATCTCCAAAAAGGGCATATTCTTTGACCAGTAGGCATTGTTCACCAGAATATCGATTTGTCCATGCTCGGCGATGAACTCGTCGAACAAGGCATTCACGGATTCGCTTTTGCTGATGTCTGCGACGGTGAACGTGCACTTCCTTCCTGCTTCACTAACGAGCCTAATGGTTCGGTCCGCCGACGCATCGTGCTCGATGTCGTTAAGCCCAATGTCGCAGCCCTGCTCCGCGAGCGCTAGTGCGATGCCACGTCCAATACCGCGTCGTGAGCCAGTAATGAGCGCTTTCTTGCCTTCTAGTGTTGTCAATTTCTCCACTCCGGGATACGGAAGGTCGCCTTCTGATATGCCGATAGAGGTTCAAATGATTGTGCCTCCGCTGCACGCATGACGAAAAAGGGTTTCAGAGACTTGGAGGCGTGTGGTAGCTAGTTCCGACTCACCACGTCGCCCCACCGACCCGTAGCACTTCCTCCTTAGTGTGACGCATACCAAAGAATCCGCGCTGGAGGGTATGCCATATTAACGCGGGATTAGGATGACACGGCAGATTCTAATACCCCCACATTCAATGACCACTCTTGAATGCTAATCTGCCATTCCCTCCTAGCAGCCAGACAATACTATCTATGAAATCCTGACTAACACGAAATTTCATGCCATATCACGATAAAATAAGCAAAGGCCTTCTGCCAATGCGGACTAGCCTTTTATAACCTAAGTTGCCACCCTTGTAGCACAATCTGTATGAAGATTAAGTATTTAAATCGGTAATTCCAGTTTTCCCTAAACTCGGTAGGTGCGGTTTCCTAACCGCACCGAGCATCGTTAGGACATTACCGAATTATTTTTTTAAACTTCATTTAGATTGTGCTTGTGATGCGCAAACTGCCAGTTTGCGCTACAAAATCTCCGCAATTAATGAACTATTCTCTATGAAAAACGGTGATGCATGTCTAAAATCTTGTAAGTAGCAACTTGGGTTTTATCGTAAAATTTAGGCTACCTTGAGGACGAAATCTTTACCTTTCCCCAGGTGAGAGCGAGTTTCTCGATCGAAGGATCGACAGCGAGGCCACCTGACGAAGAAAAGTTCTTCATGACTTCGGCTTCAGTCAGCGCTCGATTGTAGAGCCGGACCTCGTCCACAGCGCCAGTAAAATTCCACTGATTTCCAAACTGCTCGGAGTCGGCAATTTTTAAGCTGGTGAAGCTCTTTTTAACTCCCTCAGCACAGGCGAGTTGAGCACTGTCCATACTGACACCGTTAATATACGATCTCATCACGGCGCCATCATACGTAGCCGCATAGTGATACCATTCCTCTACATTCGGGTTGAACGGTTGATATAGCAAGTCACAAGTCCCCTTTTCGTGATGGAACCTAAGAGATAGTGTGAATCCTTGGCCCTTGTAGTTATTAACGTATATGAGCGTAATGCCCGTTCCGTTTGTCCAAGCGCCCTTTCTTGAACACATCACAATCTGGGGAAGCTCAACTTCCAGCTCGGTGAATTTAATCCATCCATCAATAGTGAGGGGTTGAGTCAGGTCTTCGTTAATGTCTACACCAAAATCAACAAAGTCATTCTTTTGGTGCGCAAACTTCAGTGCTTCGCCGATTTTCCCCTCAACGATTTGACGATTGCCATTGATGGTTCCATCATAATCGCCTATGATGTCTTCAACCGTGTCGCCGCCTACGTTCGCCTCATCAAAAGTCCAATACGCGACCAGCCCACGCTTTATGGCCTGGGCTTCTACTGAATTGGTATGCAAAGAAGAGCTTGCTAAAACCGTCAGAAGCAAAACCAAGTTTGATATCTTATTAAACATCGTTGGTACTCCCTTCCCTTAGAGCTTGTTTAAACTGACAGCGCAGATTGGAGCACGATGTATTGGCTTTATGCGAGAGCTGGTGGTCGGAAAGCAGGGGAGAGCGATGGAAGGAAAAAATCGCCCTTGCTCTCTTTCCTCCCGGCAGGCAAATAATAGCCAAACACGGTGATAGCGTCAGTTTACTGCCTGAGTCAGTGGTATTAGCCTAATAGAACAAACGGTTTGACTATGAAATCAACAGACGTTGGTGTGGCAACCTCGCAACTCACGGTTAATCTGAAGTATGAGGCGCGCCCGCTTGGGAAACGCCTCATACACCTGCAGCGACTAGGTTCTGTTGACATTTGGGTATAAGGTTGTGGAATAATAGAAGAATGATGCCAATAACCTTACCTGATGACCAATGGGAAAAACTATACCAGTTTCTTCTAAGCTGTTCCAACATCTATGTCCGCAACGAAGCAGCAACTCGCCGATTCGTCGAGGCCGTGCTGTGGGTGACTCGTAGCGGTGCCCAGTGGAGGCTTTTGCCAACCACCTATGGCAATTGGAACTCCCTTTACAAGCGGTTTGCCCGGTGGTGTGATAAGGAGGTCTTCACACAGATGCACCACCACTTCGCCTCTGACCCCGCTATGGAGTCGCTTATTGTTGACAGTACCATTTGCCGGGCTCACCCGTGTGCGGCTGGCGCCTTAAAAAAAGTGGGCACTGAAAACCAAGCGCTAGGGCGCTCCCGAGGCGGCTTCAGTACAAAAATTCACATCACAGTTGACGGACTGGGTAATCCTCTTAGAATGCATTTGACACCCGGTCAGAGAAACGACATAGTTGAGGCTGAAGCGTTGATAATCGGTTATAACAGCACGTATGTAATTGGAAACAAAGGGTATGACGGAGATCCCTATCGCACTCCCTATTCGGTCGCTGGATCGGACGATTTTATCGACGTTATTGAGGCGAATGGCGCGACTGCGGTAATACCGCCTCGAAGTAATCGTGTGCACCAAAGAACATACGACGAACATTTATACAAAGAGAGACATCTGGTCGAATGTTTCATCAACAAGATGAAATGGTATCGTCGTATCTTTTCTCGTTTCGAGAAACTAGCTGTCCGTTATTTTGGATTTCTGAGTTTTGTCTCCTCTCTTATCTGGCTCCGTTGAAATGTCAACAGAATCTAGGGGCATATTCCTCAACGGTACCGATTACTCTCCCGTTCATGAGGTTATCGTGCCAAACCGTCCCACCAATCACATAAATTTTTCCATTCACGGCACTCGTGGCAAAATTCACTCTTTGGCTTGGCATTGGGGTTTCTCTTACCTCCCAAACGTCATCGTTGGGCTGTGCCTCACACATTGAAGCGGCACCTAGAGTCAAAATTATAGTGAATAGACTTCCTGCAATCCAAACATGGCGTTTCATGGCACCCCTCCTTTTGATAAGAAGATTGTCAATGGAATCGGCGCACCGGGGATCGTACTTTGGTGGACAATGTAATCCCTTGAGTTATGCTTTTGATTTAAATCCAGCGCATGTTTTGACCAGTGCATGCCATCTAAGATTGACTTCGTACACCTGTAGGGTGGAATCAAACGAACGGATAGTGAGTGAGATAGGGATCCACTGCCCACCATCCGGTCTGTACTACCGACTCTTCAATTTACCCCAAGTGATTGCCAGCTTTCCAGTTGCAGACACTGCCAACAACGGCGTAAGCCCCTTATTCATAATCTCTCCGATGTCGTCCTCGCTCAGGGCAATATTGAAGAGAGCCACCTCGTCAATGATTCCCTTCCAGAACTCCCTGCCGAATCCGTCGGATCCGATAGCAACATGTTCGGGAGTAGAGCCGCCGGTGACCTTACCGATGTTGTTTTCCGCTTCTTCAATTCCATCAACGTACACCTTGAGGCTATTGCCATCGTAGCTGCCTGCGACATGGTGCCACTCGCCGTCATCAATGTGTGTGCCGCTGTGAACACCCGCCCAGTCACCGAAATTAATCCAAAGTGTCAGCTTGTGCGCATTCCAACCCGATCCGAGGGAAAAAGGCCCCTTATCCCCCTTGTTCGGATCCTGTTTGCTAACCACCCTTGCAGGCGCTGTAAGCCCTCCATCGCCTCCGTCCCATCTGCACCAAGCCAATGCCGTAAGGCTCGTGAATCCGTCAACGCCGTCAATGTCGCCGCAGTCTACGCGGTCATCGCCGTCGAATTCCAGAGCGCCGCCGAATTTCCCCGCAACCCATTTTGGATTCCCCACGAGTTGTCCGACGTTGGCGTTTCCGGAGGCGTCCATCGCGGCTGCACCGTTGCCATCGTCCAACAGCCACATGGCGATAACATCTTCCGATCCAAACTCGGCAACGCCTGCACTCACCAGCATCATTCCCATGAATATGGCGCTCGCGAAGGCTATACTTTTTCCGTTTTGAATTGTCGTCTTCATCTTTCCCTCCTTTTCGCATGTTCGTGGATAAGATTAACGTAAGTGTTTAGTTGCCCAGTGGTTGTACCATTTCGCTTGAATAATAGTGCATATGATGTCTTACATTACATCGTTCATTTTCTCCGTAGGCGGGGCATCTTGCCCCGCATCGGAAGGACTTGATTGTCGCTATTAATGCACTGTAAATATAGAGAAATGGTATTAGTAGCTAACGCAAGTTGCTACCTTTCGCCCCGCTAGGGCTTTGGGGTGTGTGAGATTTCGCATTACTATACACCTGTCGCACCTCCGGTGCTTTTAAGGGCTGGTACAAAGAGAAGAGGGAAAATCGAGGATTTGGCGATTGCAGAGGAATCCCTACACCTCTAGAAGTAAGGACGATTGCCCTGATTGGGCGCCTTTTTACCACTTCCAGTATCTGAACTAAACAGTTACAGATTAACCATTGAACGCTTAAGACGCTCTATGTAGGAGCGATTAAACGAGTGAATAGCGAGCAGGATTTCCTATGGGATCTCTATCGCGGTCGTTATTCACTCCCTTGATCCTTCGCGAATCGCTCAGTTGATCCCTCCTTGTTCGGTCGCTTGATCGATAGAGATCTCACCTGCCCCTACAGTTAGGTAACCCAAGTTTCCACCTTTGTAGCACGAGGGATCTCTATCGCGCTCCCTGTTTGGTCGCTTGATTTGTTAGATTGTGCTAGTGATGCGCAAACTGACAGTTTGCGCTACGAAATTTCCACGATCAACGGACGATTCTCAATTAAAAACGACGGTACATGTCTAAAATCTTGTAAGTAGCAACTTGCGCTAGGTACTTCTCGGCGAATTACGGACACCCCTCGGAAAAATGTCAACAGAACCTAGTAAGTTGATTTTATCGCGCCCCAACTAGAAGCCAGTTTGTCGCCAGGATCCACAGCGGTAACCGCCTGAAGATTCTGATTGACTTCGCCGGCGTCCAACGCCCGATTATAGATACGAACCTCGTCAGCAGCACCCAGCAGATTCCAACGTGTCCCCATCTTATGGGAATGCGCGATTCTAAGATTTGTTGTGGCTTCTCGTGCCAGATTATTGTTAGCTAATTCACCGACTACTTCGCCATCAAAGTAGGTTTTCATCAGTGCGCCATCAAATGTGGCGGTAATGTGGTACCATCTTTCGGACTCCAGCATAAACGGATTGTCGGGGCCTCCCACTGATAGCCAGGAAGTTCCCATATAGTGGACACTGAAAACCATTATGTGCCCTTCAAACTCTCCGTTAGGCCTTAGACGATTATTGTTGTACATCAAGAGCATGCCTTCTCCATCTCCCCAGGCACCTTCTCTTGAAGCTAGAAGAACATGGACTCTGTTCTCGACAGGTCGAATATTAAGCGAAAACCTGAACCACCCTTCAACTGTAAATGGTCCAGTCATTTCCTTGTTAATTTCTATACCAAGATCAACGAAATCCCCTCCGCCATCGGTTGATTTCTGGTCAAACTGTAAGGCATCGCCTACCTTTCCTGCAACTACCTGAGGATTTCCCATAATCGTTCCATCGTAATCGCCGGCCATGTCCTTAGCAGTATCGCCATCTATATCTGCGGAATTGAAGGTCCAATAGCCAATCAACCCGTTTTCTACATACTGGGCTTCCGCTGGACTTGAACATATACAGACACTTAACCCAAGCACCAGAGCAACAAGTACGCTCAACCTCTTCGTAGACATTTGTTATCCTCCATCTTCTTTCGTAGTGCGAACCTACATCGCTATTACCATTAGGTAACCGTTGGCGGTCTTCAGAAAATAGACCAACAAGACACAAGGTTGAATTTGAATATTGACGGTTGCTGAGAATTTCTGCTATTATAGGTAAGATTTGGTATACTGTCAAGTATTAGAATCAAGAAATGTACGGCCATTTAATAGTAATCGTCGCAAATCGGGAGAATGTGACATAAATCGAGGTAATCGCTGCTCGCAGTGGATTGCCAAATCCACTGCATAATGTATGTGTATGACTTGGATATGTCTATAATCGCACAATTTCCGATAAGTAGCAACTTAAGGTCTTATACCGAATACAACCTTATGAAACGCGTTCGGTCAACTGTCAGGCGAGCTTGAAAAATTCAGAATTCGGATGTAGTCGGGAGGTTGGTTGTCTATGAGGCGGGCCAAGAATGTAGAGAAAGTTGTCATCTGTATGGATGTAGACCGTTACCTGTATGAGGCTTGTGTTGCGAAACTCAACAACGGAGACCTTCTCGCCGTCTTCACAGAGGGCAGGGAGAAAGCACATACAGACTTTGACAGCATCTCCGTGATCCGATCCCGGGATAACGGCCGCACATGGGATCCCTTAACAAAAATGACTGTTTGGTCATGTACCGACCATATGGGCGCTACGGATCCCGCCATTACATGCCTCTCCGACGGCACTGTTCTCATTCATTTTGTAATCGTGTCTTTTCTTGAGAAAAAAGGCATTCTGGAAGACATGGGACCGCAGAGCGAAAACTTCACGCGGGGATTAAAATGTTGGGAGGGGATATTCCTCTCCAAATCAACCGATGACGGACATACTTGGGGATCCATATACAAAGCCAACACAGCCCCCGTGCGTTACGGTTACGCAACAGACGGTGTCGTAGAACTCCCTGATGGCGTATTGCTCATGGCGTCTCAGGGGAATCTCAGGATGCCACCGGTTGCGCCTCCCAGTTTTGTTGAGCCTGATAGATCGTACTTGCTAAGGTCGGATGACGGGGGAGACAATTGGGAACACTTCTCTACCATTGCCTTCGATGCAGCCGGGATAATATCCTTTATTGAGCCGGGGATATGTCGAACTGCCGATGGCACGCTTGTCTGCTTGATGAGGACGAGACATCAGCCGAGGGACCGACATCAGCATCTCTGGATAGTCTATTCCAAGAATGACGGCGAATCCTGGAGTCGCCCCGAGCCCACTAACATCTGGGGATATCCCGCAGATTTGGTACTTCTACAGGATGGGCGGATGTTATGCACATATGGCTATAGAAGGCCTCCTTGGGGGTTGAGGGGCTGCATATCCGATGACGGCTTAGATTGGGATGTCGCCAATGAGTTCGTCATCTGTGAAGGAGGAGTAGCCGCACCGCATGTGAAAAGCTGGTGGCACATCGGTTATCCTTGCACGATGCAACTGGGAGGTGGCAGACTTCTCACAGTCCACCACGAATGGACCCAGGAGGAACCGTACGTCCAATATGTCGTCGGCTATCATTATGAGTTCGACGATTGATCGGTCGGACTGAAACGCCGATTTGTCTACAGATTTACCTAGGTTCGAAGCTGAGCCTACACAAGTGATGCTGGCGGGGATAACTCCCGCGACATACAGAACAGTAGTTTTTTGCCACTGCCCTCATACATGAGACAGCACGACATGAAGAAATCCAAGAGGAATAGGGATGCAAGTCATTGATTATGGACGCTCTTTCGTGTGCACATTGGCCAATTTCAACTGCCCTCGCTTCATGATTGAGTCGAGGTGCCGAGTCATTGACGATGAAACCGGTCAAGTGGATGACTACTTTCAGTGCGCCTCATGCAAAAGCGAGCGCATGTGGGTCGAGACGGATCTGTTTCAAGACGACAACCACGATTATCTCCCCGTCTTTGGAGCAGAGCATGGAATTGCCTATCGCAGGAAAGCTTGGCTGTATGACGACTACAAGACCGTCTACCGAAGCGACGAGTTGTTTGGCGGGCAGAAGTTCCATCTGGTAACAGCGTCGAACGCCCGTATCCTTGGCACCGCCACGGAAATCCGAGAGGCAACTCATGCGTGCCGCCCGGTGGTTGCGCGCACGAAAATCCGACACGAAGGCACGCATCTTCGGGCAATCATCGAATGTCCCGTCAAAACGATGAACATCAAGGACGACGATGACTTGTACCAAGTGGATACGGGGCCCGTTATTTTCCCGGATTTGACTGAATGTCGAGAGCGTATGACAGACGGCTTTTCCTTGGCATTTGTTGCATTCAACGCGCCGGATTATGCTGATTTCGTCATTGAGACTCCAACGCCCGTTACAGATGATGGATTAACTAGGGTGCACCACTACTCTCAACGAAGAGGCCTACCATCCAATAACTCGCTCTATTCTCACGACTAACTGTCGTTGGATTGTGATGGTTTCGCATCCTAGAACATCAGAACCATTCGTGTGTATACTTTCAGTGTCTAGTCAACAGTCAGGTTCTGAGAAGACCTGGCATTCGAGTTCAAAGGAGGAGAAAACGTGCCACATCTAAAATTCGTCCTACCCTCGTGCATACCGGCGGCGCTGGCGCTTCTCTCAAGCACCGCAGCGGCTGTGTCGAGCAACGATCCTGAACGACATTTAGTGGCATTCACCTTCCATGCCCCTGATCGTCGTGCCCGACTGGACAACTTAACGGCAGAACAGCTTCGCTGGTTGAACAGAAGCATCTTTACCGGTGCCGGCGTCGAGTACGTGGGACAATATACGTGCGAGCACGGTCCGACATTCGAGGAGTTGTCAGAGAGACTGGTTTTCCTCAAGAAGCAGTGTACTAAGCACCTCTGGCCCACGCTCTTCCTGAATACGATGATAGGCTACGATCCCGACAATACCTGGCATCATTCCGGCGCGGCTCCGCAAGCCAGTGGAACACCCAAGTTCCAAACATTCCGTGGACTCGATCTGGATAACGCGGGGGGAGCACGGGAGATTTTCGAGGCTAACTGGAGAATGGCGTTGGAGATAGCGAAGACGCTAAACGCCCCGGGGCTGATGCTGGACTTCGAGGCCTACAACGACAGGCGTGCAGACCAAATTGGCGGCGAGCGCAGTCTCGCCGAAATACGCGGGGAAGCATCTGAGAGACTCAGAGAACAGATTCACTCGTTCGGTGCCAAATTAGCCGATATAACACATGAAATCTATCCCGGAGCAACGCTCTTCTGTTTCTATACAGCACTCGGATACCCGGGCCAAACCCACGGTGAGTTCAGTACAAATGCACAACTGACCGTGGGCATGCTGAAGCGTTGCAAGCAAAAGAAATACAATCTGCGCATTCTGTGTGGCGGTGAGCTTGGGCTAGGATATACGCACCCCAATCCCGAATACATGACGCAGATGATTCAGCGACGTGCGGTATTGGCGAAGCCCTATCTCTTGGAAAATCCGAACCTGGAATTGGCCGGCGTGCACGCCCCGTTCATGGATCAAGAAAATCGAGCATACTGGCAGACGGACGATAGGGTTGGGGTAACCATCCGAACAGTGGAAGATATGCAGCCGTTGTATGAGTTATTGGCGAAAAACTATCGCAGTTCTTGGTTCTACGGGGCACGCATAGCTTTCAACCCGTTCGGTCCCGATTCGGAACGATTCTCGAAGGTAATGGGTGCCGCGATGGAAAAGACATCATTCGCACCGCTTGATTTGGATGAGGTGGGTGATGAGCTTCCCCCGATGCCTTTGATGCCGAAAGTCGACACATCCGGGTTAAACATTACTAACGCACAAGCGGTAATCGGCGGTACAACCCTCGTCGATTGGAGGAATCCGGATGCTCACGGGGTTACTTTACATCCCTACGACAAGTTTCCTGAAATTAACGGCGTGCTCGCAGCTTCTGTTCCGCCAGAGACGGATGATAAGTACGCCGCAGAATTGCGAATCGGGCGTTGGGAGGAGGGACTGGAGACTTATTGGCGTTCTGTTTGGACGCGCGTGGCGCTCAGCGACATTTCGCGTCATGCTGGGATCGCCGTAGACATTAGGAATGCCGGCAAGCACCAAGGTATGTTACATCTGCAGGTTAGCGATCACACGGGCAAGAATTTTCATCGCGCCTACGGCCTCGTACCCGGTGAATCTTTTACTATCGCTATAGGCACTGAGGAATTGGCAAAGAGAATAAACATCACTGACCTCAAAGCAGCTCAGTTTTTGACCGGCAAGCGACCGGAAACGGATTTACGATTTCAGATGGGCCCCCTTGTTGCCATACCGAAGCTTGAAGCGGACGAGTAAACGCTTACCGCATTCAGCGTGTAAGGTATCGAATGACCCATGGAAATTCTTTTGTCGGTTTCAACGACATCCGAGACGATTCCGACCGCTGGGCGTTCAGCGTTAGAGCTACTCGCAGCGTCTGATGCCCGATCGTCGATGTCCTAATATATCGAGATTTTGACTATGCAAAGTCATGCGGAGCAGATAAATCTGACCGAATTCCGGCTTGATAGCGTACCGTGCGGCACGAAGCAACGCATTCATCTGTTCGTTGACAACCTACCCGACGGGGGAAAGTTGATATTTCCCGCCATCATCGCACGGGGCAAGCAGCCGGGCAACATACTCTTGTGCACGGGAGGCGTGCATGGAGATGAATACGAAGGTCCCGTCACCATAATGGACATCTACGAGGAATTGGGTGTTTCTGCAATGCGGGGCACATTCTTCGGAATCCCGGTTCTCAATGGACCAGCGTTTGCCGCGGGGACACGCGAAGGCGGGTGGGACCATCTTAACCTCGCTCGCATCTTTCCCGGAAGTTCAACGGGCAGTCCCAGTGAAAGAATCGCTCACGGCTTTAGGGAATATGTCGTGGGACAGGCAGACATGTTCCTTGATATGCATGCAGGAGGCAACAGCTATGCTATAAAGGAGTTTGCGGGCTATCAAATTCGCCCCGGTGAACTGGGTCTTATGCAAAAAGAAGCTGCAATTGCCTTCGGACTTGATTTGGTATGGGGAACCGTTCCCCTTCCGGGCAGAAGCACGTCAGCGGCCTGGGACCGGAATGTTCCGGCCATCTATGTCGAGTTGCGGGGAGAGGGCCGATGTCGCCCCGATCAATTGGAGAAGGCAAAGCGCGGCGTTCGGAACATTCTCGCGTACCTCAAGATCATCGACCATCCCTATCCTACAAGTGCTCCGCCATACTGCTTTGAGACAGTTGGCGACGAATCTGGACACCTGCAAATTGAGCATCTTAGCCCGACTTCAGGGCTTTTTGTCCCTGCAGTGCAGCTGTGGGACGAAGTGGCAGAGGGAGACATCCTCGGTGAGGTTCGCCACCCGGACGGGACGATTCTAGCCGAAGTAGCGTCGGAAAAGTCGGGACGAGTGCTCTTTCTGCGAACGCTACCGTTGGTGTTGTCCGGCGACTGTGTTGCATACGTGCTTGAGCTACCGTGAGAGACAATCTCCATGCTACATAGGACATATGTGATTCAGATTGTAGGGAACGCCGGTCTGCGTTCCCTACCTGCCTGATTCATAAGAAAGAGACAAAAACGTATAGGGTAGTACATCTGTAAAGAAAGATGTTTAGTCAACGAGGTGGTGCATACGTGGTACTGCTCCAGCTGCTTAGCAACCTCACCGACCAAGGTTTGGCTTTGGCAACCCAAAGCCAATCAAGCGACTGAATAGCGATCAACCGAACGGATAGTGAGGGCGATAGCAAACCCCGTGCGATAGAGTTCCCAGCGGACAACAGCTATGGGTGTCTCACCTCTGCTTGACCATTATAATATGTAGGGAATAACGATTGTTATTCCCTACAAGAGCCCTGCAAAATTAGACTATTGCAGAAATCATCATTTCTGCTTTTTTAATAAGTCCCGTTAAAAAAGAAAGCAATAGGAATGGGCGTCTTAAACAGAGTGAGTTTACATTATCTTGCTCGGTGATACATCCCGCCTTGGCGCTCGCAGATTTTAGTGTAAGGGTTGAGAAGGTGTTCTCCCCATTCCGGAGGGACTGACTCCGGCTATTTCGCCGCACCTATGGTCCACGTCGTGAGGATGAATTTTCATGCTCCATGTAGAAACCGTTGTGATAGGACTGGGGGCGATGGGTAGCGCGGCTCTCTATCACTTGGCACGCCAAGGAGCAAGACCGGTAGGCATCGATCAGTATAATGTCGGCCATGCGTTCGGAAGCTCCCATGGACATTCCAGGGTGTTCCGCACCTTTTATCACGATTCGCTCTATGCCGCGTTGGCCGAGGCTGCGCTTCCCCGGTGGCGGGAGTTAGAGTCACTCTCTCAAACACAACTACTGACACTCAACGGTGCGATCTTCTTCGCCAAGCCGGGAAACGAACGCTTCGACCAATATGTTCAGGCTTTGCGTGAGTTGGGAACACCATATGAACTGTTGTCCCCCAGTCACATTACGAATCGGTTTCCAGCGCTTCAACTGCCGGCAGGCGTTGAGGCATGTTACACACCAAGGGCGGGGTTTCTGGATGCCAATCGCGCGGTTCAAACACACGTGTCACAGGCGCTGCGCATAGGAGCAACGATTCACGAGGGAGTTCGCGTTCGCTCTATAGATATCGGCACGACTAGTCCTGAAATTGAAACGGAAGTGGGCAGATACAAATGCGACCGGCTCGTCCTCGCTCCCGGGCCATGGGCGTCGCACATCCTAGCGGATATTTCGCTTCCGCTTCGCGTCACACGACAACAGAAATTTTACTTCCAACCCCATCAAACCTCGCCCTATAAACCGGACGCTCTGCCTGTCTACGCGGACTTTGACACTCAGTATTACGGTTTCCCTTGCTATGGACCGGGAATCAAGGTGGCAGATGACACGCAAGGGGATGATACTGCTCCTGACGCGATCAACCGAGCGCTTGACGTGTGTAAGCAAACTCGGTTGCAGGCATGGCTCGAAGCTATCATGCCCGGCGCCAATTTTTCATTCGTCGGCGGTGCCACCTGCATGTACACGGTCACTCCCGATCTCGACTTTCTCATTGGCGCACATCCGCGCAATCCAAATATTCTCGTGGGCGCCGGGTTTTCCGGGCACGGATTCAAGTTTTCAACGCTCATCGGTCTGATGCTTGCCGAATTAGTCACGCAAGGCACGACCACTTACCCGATTGAGAGATTCAGATTGGACCGTTTCCGTGAAGTCTGAGGCACGTCAGAAGCACGACAACGGTTTGCGATGAAGGGTAACGGAATGCGGCAATTATACTTCACGCTGCCGGAAGTTGCGTTTTTTGAACAGTCTGAAAACGTAGCGTAAGTAAAGTTGCCAATTCCGATTTGTAGGTGGTGTGAGTCTGATTGAGGCAATCGGTAATCGCACGCTTGAAATCGGAAAATTCGGCATAATACTTTGAGTAAAGGCATTTTTTCTTGACGAATTTCCAGAGCCGTTCAATCAGATTTAAGTTGGGAGAATATGGTGGAAGATAAAGCAACTCAATAGTGAGTTTCTCAGCTAACTCCCGGACGATTGGGCACTTTTGATATCTGGCATTATCTAAAACCAATGTAATCGGCATCTCACCTGCCGACTTTGCAATACGCACTAACAAATCACAGACGGTTTGCGCATTGATGTAAGTATCGTTTTGTACCGCTATCAGTTCGTGTGTCACGGCATTCAAGGCACCCAAAACGTTAAATCGCTTTCTGCCGGCGGGGGCTTTGATGAACACACGAGTGAACGACCAGAGAAATCCTAAAAAGGGAGCTAAGACAAAATGGGCGGCATCAACGAAAAAGACGGTTCTCAGACCAGCAGCAGCTTGGTCCAGACGCGGTTGCAACTCTTTTTTTTAAAGTCCTCCTGTGCCTCGACATCGGCTTCGGCTGGTATATGCCCCACTTTCCGGTACTCAATGCCTATGTTTTTGAAAAACACACGCACACGACTTTCACTGCGTTGAATACCGGTGAGTTCGTAGATTTTTGCCGCTGCTTCTTTAATAGTAGCTGCTGGATTTGTCCGAAAATAGTCTTCAATTGAGGTCTGATGAGCCAACAGCTCACTTTCCTGTGGGCAGTAATTGAGCTGTTTGAGTGCGTCAATGCCGCCAGTTTGGTAGTGGCGCAGGTAAGCCCGCAACGTGTTAGGCGAAATACCGGCTAGACGAGTGATTTGACTATGCGGTAAGCCTTGGTGTTTGAGCCAAAGCGCCTCCATCTTTCGCTGCACCTTCGGATGAGGATGGTGATAACGTTCATAATCAAGCGCTTCAATGTCTTCTTCAGTAAAGTCAATGGCAATCATAGGATTTCCTCGTCAAAAACTAAGAAAGCTATGTTAAATCCACAAACACAATTTATCCACATTATAAGCGATTGTTGCCCAGAAGACAAGCGCAATATTAACCGATGCGGGGTATAACTAAGCACAATCAGTTGTTCGTCGATTTATAGACAATGACCGCGGAACCCCGTGCGTTGTTTATTGAGACAGAAATCCCCTTGTCCATGAGTTCTCGTCCAGTTATCCAAGAGGTCCTCGGAGTATCAAGATTGGTCACCAAGTATTGCACCTCAGGCGACAATCCGTGAAGAGTGAAGACAGTATCGGAGACATCACTATCGGATCTGCGGAACGCTTGCACCATGCCCTCGCCAAGGTCGGACCGATGAAATTGCCAAGCAATCCACGCCTGCGGAGATACACTGTACGGCGTGAGCGGGTAGAAATCTCCATGATACAGGTGGCGGATTGACCTGTATTCGGTGAAAAGGTCTATAGCGGGTTCCCAGATAGCGGGATCGGAATAAAATTTCAACGACGCGGAAAAGTTGGCTCCCATACCACTGCGAAAATCATACGGATCAACTGAAATCGAACCCACGCCGTGCAGCGGCATCCAGAATGACAGCCCGTAAGTCATGCTCTGTTCCGCATCTGCATTCCAGCAGTCGTCGCTCCGCCACAGCGCGGCTGACCGACGCAACATCTCGAAGTCCAGTCGGCGACCGCCGCTTGCACAGTTGTCAATGAGGAGATTCGGGTGCTCGCGTTGGAGTGAGTCAAAAAAGTCATAAAGTCCCAAGATGTACCGGATCTCGTTCATGCCCTGCCTGTCCGGCGCTTCGCCATTCCGCCAATAATGCAAAGGATAGATATTGCAGTCGTGGCGATAGATGTCAATTCCCACATCTCTAATCATCCCTGAAAAGGTTTCCTTCGCCCACGCGAGTGCCTCCGGGTTGCCCAAGTCCAACAGATGGAATCCGTCACTCTCTTCATATTGGAGCTCCGGAGGAAGGCCTGTCGGTGGTGCCAGCAGCCATTCGAGATGGTTTTCGTAAAGCCACGTACTGGGCATGACGCGCTCGGGTTCAAACCAAAGCAAAAACTTTAAACCGTTCTGATGCGCGGCGTCCGCCACAGGCTTCATGCCGTTGGGATAGCGATCGGGATCGGGGTCCCAGTTCCCAACCCCTCTCGCCCAATTTCGCCCGCCGGTCACTTTGTCGGGACACAAATACCAACCCGCATCAATCCACCATGTGTCAATCGGTAGATTGTGTGAGGTCACGTTTGTAATCCCTTCAATCATGTTAGATTCCGTGGTCGATTCGAAGGGAATCTCACTATGAGGCGACGCACCAATGGGCACATCGGCTAGAGCTCCATCAGAGGTAGGCGAATAGTGATTGAGCAACAGGTTTCTCAACAGATTCTGGCTATGCGTCCGATTGTCGTTCCAAAAGCACAACAGGATTGCCGGCGTCCTAATTTTTTCCCCGGGGTACAATTTCAGGTGGGTGGTCTCCATGCCGGCTTGAAACTTGACATCTGCATCACTCTGTTGTGTGAACGATGCCGCCCACTGTCCTGTCCAACCGATCGCGGCTATCATGCCATTGCCGTCGGGTTGCTTGAGATTAAAAAACGGAAGTATCCCATCCGAAGACCTGCCCCCATACGGCGCAAAGCGTAATGCTTCACCGCGGGTTAGTTTTGTATCGCGTGGGTGAAAATCTGTTGGAGCAGCGTGGCTTCCGTCTGCATGATATACGACAAAGTCTCCCGGTGCAGCACTTGAGAGCGAAAAATTTGCCGCTTGAACGTCGGAAAGAATCGGTGTCGCATCGCTGCCCTTGTTCTCAAAGAAAACAGTCCATTCGACAGCGGGATAGTCACTGTATTCAATAACCACACATCGCACTTCAAGCCTGGTTCTTGAGTCGGTATAGGTTAGCGTCCTTTCAGTCCGCGAATCGTCTAGCTTCCGCACCACACTGTCTGTTCGCCACGCCTGGAGAGCCTCCGTCACAACCTTATCGCCATACCGGAAAGAAAAAGGCGGAGCGCTGTCGCGAGATTCGAAATGGGTTGCAGCCCACGCTCTTGAAATATCCAACTCTTCCATTGTCGATGTTGCTCCCTCTGCCCTGTTTTCTGTGCCCACTGCTATCCCAATTGCCAATAAGGCGACCAATTCCAACCACATTGCCATCCCTCGGATCTGTTTCGCGGCTATATTCCCGGCACGTACCCTTTCCCGAAACGGACATCTCCGCGTTTTCGGAAGTCATCGTTAAACGGCATCCAGGAGGTGGTGCCGCCATCTACAATGAGTGTCTGCCCAACAATATACCGGGCATCATCGGAGGCCAGGAAAACAGCCACCCGAGCAATATCCAGTGGCACCCCTTCAAATCCACAGGGAATCATTTGACCATTTGCTTTCGGATCGTAATCGGGCACCGCTTTGTAGTGGTTCTCCACCTCGACCGCTCCCGGGGCAATTGCGTTCACGCGCACGCCTTTCACCGCCAATTCTATCGAGAGTTCGCGAGTGTAAGCGACTATTGCGCCCTTGGTACCCGCATATACCGAGTGCTCGGGGTAGGCTTCAAAGGCGTGGATGGACGTAAGGTTGATGACAATCCCCTGGCTCTCAATCAACTGTGACAGCGTCGCTTGCGTGAGAAAGAACTGAGCGCGTATGTTCACGTTG
Organism: Candidatus Poribacteria bacterium; assembly: GCA_965197465.1. GTDB lineage: Bacteria > Poribacteria > WGA-4E > WGA-4E > JAJDTR01 > JAJDTR01. The sequence goes on from OZ240209.1 coordinate 1,699,655, forward strand.
TACAACGTGTCAAACTGTTCGGGGGTCACTTCCTCAAACGGCAGGTTCATTGTTATGCCGGCGTTGTTGATGAGCACATCAAGCCCTCCGAGAAATTCGACCGCCTGGTTTGCCAATTGCGTGACCGCGTTGACATCCGTGAAGTCTGCTTTGAAAGCTGCCGCTTGTCCACCCGCACCCTCAATCTCCGCTACAGCGGACTCGGCGCCGTCTGCACTGTGGGCGTAATGAAGGGCGACCGCAGCGCCTTCTCTTGCAAATTCCAGTGCGACTTCCCGTCCAATTCCGGTCCCCGCACCTGTGATTAGAACCCGCTTACCCTGCATTTTGTCACTGTGCTCCATAGAACTCTATCTCCTTCGACTTAAGCTATCGCGCTGCTACGCAAATCTTTAACATGCAGAATCCCTTCACACTACTGACTTGCCAAAATCCGTGAACCGAGCAATCAAATATTCGTCCTCTTGATTTTTGTCTATTCGTTTCGCGAGCCTAGAGGAATCATCCGTTTTTCGCCTTCCCGAACTTCCAGAAACTGATTCGGCGCTATCCCTTCAAACGTCTGCTTCAATCCGCTGGGCCATCGGATCTCGATTCGATCAACAATTGACGCTTTCCCCAGTCCAAAGTGCAAACGCATATCGCTTTGACAGAGGTAACTGGAGCCGCTTTTCACCTCTCGAAGTTGAGGCTCAAGCCCTGGTGCAACAACCCTTACTCGCGCACCGATGGCATCCTTGTTGCTCGCCGTTCCGACGAGTCGCAAGTTGAGCCAATTGTTCTGATTGGAGCTTTCGTTCAGAAGAAGGTCGGGAGTTTGATTGGAATTGGTGATGAGGATATCAATATCGCCATCATTGTCATAGTCACCGAAGGCGACGCCTCGGCTAACTTTGTTTAAACTCAATCCTGGGCCGCACTGACTGGAGATTTCATTCAGCGTTCCATCACCTTGATTTTTGTAGACATGGTTACGTTGGGGATAGGTGTAGCCCGGATCAAACAGTTCCACGTTATCATATATATTCCCGTTCCCGACAAACAGATCCACAAATCCATCGTTATCCAAATCTACAAAATCGACTCCCCAACCAACATAAGGAAGACTGACTCCGCCCAAACGGCTCGCATAGCTTGAGTCCGCAAACGTGCCGTCGCCTTCACTATGATAAAGGCTGTTCGGATCGTCCTGAAAATTCGTCACGACAATGTCTAACCACCCATCGTTATCGTAGTCGCCAAAACTGGTGCCCATACCGCCCATGGGGATTCCCTTCGCGCCAAGTGCAACGCCGACGAACAGCGCCACATCCATAAACGTGCCATCACCGTTATTTCGGTAAAGCATGTCCGCTGTCGTGTCATTGGCAACGAATAGGTCGGGATAACCGTCGTCGTTGTAATCGCCCCAAACGACACCTAGTCCCTTTCCCTCGGGATTGAACACGCCCGATTCTCGCGTTACATCCGCAAAACTTCCATCACCCTTATTTTCGTAAAGCACATCAGCCGCACCCGTAAAATCTGCTGGCGGACAATAAACGCGTAGATCGCCCCGATGGCAGATTGCGTTGTCTTCCAAGCGATAGTCTAGATAGTTTGCCACAAACAAGTCAAGGTCGCCATCCTTGTCATAATCGGCGAATGCCGCACTGCTACTCCAGTGCTCATCTCCAACGCCTGCCGCCCCGGTTAGATCGGTAAAACTCCCGTCTCCGTTATTGCGGTACAGAACATTCGCGCCAAAATTCGTAACATACAGGTCTGGCCATCCGTCGTTATCGTAATCACCAACACAACAACCAAAACCGTATGCCCCATCTCCGACCTTCGCCTCTTGCGTGACCTCGGTAAAAGTCTTATCCCCGTTGTTCCGATAGAGTGAATTGGTAGAAAGATTCAACTCTGCCCCCGGCAAGCTAGCTCCGTTCACGAAATAGATATCCAAGTCCCCATCTCTGTCGTAATCGAACCACGCCGCGCCTGCTCCAAGCGTCTCGACAAAGTACCTCTGCCCGCTGCGCCCGTCCGTATGTTTGAAACGAATGCCGGCTTGAGCGCTAATCTCGGTGAACCACGGTGATACACTCCCGCTCAAATCTAAAGGCATAAGTAGGATGCCAACAATTACACAACTGGCGATTGACTTCGGGTGGAAAGAGCGAACTCTCGGCATTATCTAAGGAAGCGTATTTTTGTGTGGTGATACCATTGGATCAGCATATCAGAAACCCCTTTCGCCGTCAAGTCCAAAAAGACTTGGCTCCAGGGGATTCGCGCCTGATGTTAGCGTATCGACAATCTTCAAATCGAGGATAGGATCTTCAATCCGAAACTCACAGGAAAGCCCTGGAGGAGCGACAGGTGTTTAGCAACGCGGATTCATTACACACTAAAGCCCCGGAGGGGCGAAAGGTGTAGGTCCCATTAGGAGCGATCAAATGAGCGGACAGTAAATTTGTAGGGTGGGTTCAAACGACCGAAAAGGCAGTGCGATAGAGATTTCACAGGCTGAACGGTATCAGAAGCCACCGCCGACATTTTCAATGGCCAACCGAGAAGAGTAAACAATCAAAATGTTTCCCGCTATTCTTCCACGCTTGATCGATGCCGTCTGTTATGCTGCTGAAATGTAAAAAGTCGAACCTAGGTCAAGTCAATCCATCGATGCTCTTGCATTGACTGCTCAGCAGCTAAGCTAATCCGAATTGCCTCGAACGCTATGGCTGTGTCTGCGATTGCGGTTTCCACATTCCCATCAAGGATTTCGTGTGCCCACCGCTCTTGGATTGAAATATTCGATGCTTCAAGTCGTTGAATTTCCTCAATCCCGGATGACGTGGCACAGCGCCATCCCTCACCGTCATTCAAAACCGTGCCACCATTCAAAACATACCGACAATGCTGCTCCGGCTCGTTCGTTTCAACACCGCCCGCCCATGTCCATTGTCCGACACCGCCATCCGAAAAACTGACGGTAACGGTGTTGACGAATCGATTGTATTTCCCCTCATCGTTTAGACCCTCATAGACAGCGCTGCCGTCCACCCACTCGGCGCTTCCAAACAAATCAACAACTGGGTAGATATGGTAGACGAAAAAATGCGCCGGTGGTCCTGAGACGGGCAGATTAAACAGAATCTCGGGTCGGGCGCCTCGCCCGGGAGTAAGCCGCCAAAAGCCCGCCCATAGTAGACCACCGAGCCCTTGAACCCTCTGCTTTATTGTTTTGTGCATATTCGATACAGGTTCGGAATGAGAAACACGCAGCACACGGTTCTTGGATTTTGCTAACCTGATTACGGCTTCGCCTTCATCAATGGAACTCGCCAACGGATATTCGACGAATACATGCTTATCCGCCTCAAGTGCGGCAATGGCAATTTCACCATGACTGTCATTGTGGGTGAAGATTGCGACACCATCTACGTCGCCACGTTGAACGAGATCTCGCCAGTCTGGTATAAATTCTGTCCCGTGGTGCCGAGCCATTTGCCTACCCGTGTGATGGTTTCGCGAGGCAACCGCAACGATTTTGGTCGCATCTATCTTGGAAAATTGCTCGGCGCCGGACGCCGCTGCCCCGCCGGACCCGACGATACCAACTTGAAACTTGGCCATATCTATTCCTCAACAACTCATCACTCTTGAATTACCTAAACGTCGTCAGGCGAGGGAACATTGTCCTGACAATAGACCGGGCGAAAGAGGGTTTGCCGCTTGAACGGCATCTCTGCGAGATGTTTCGGGTGAGGTTCCCACTTATGCCACTTGTTGCCTACAACGTTGTAGCAATTAAATATCGAAACTCGATCAACCGCATCGTCCTCCCACCGAGCCCCGCTGTGCGTAATTGCCTCCGTAAAGAAGAGCGCTGATCCTGCCGGACAGCTATAATCCTCCCACAGAAGGCTATCCCGATTATGGACTGATTTCGGAGGAGGAAAAGCCGCCTTGTGGCTCCCCGTTAAAAACAAAGTTCCGCCCATACGTCTCTTGACCGGATTCAGTTCCCAAACGATTCGGGTTAATCCGCTGTGTGCCTTGCCAGGATTCAGACGATAGGTGTGTGAATTTCCGGGGAACGTAAACATCCCCTGTCCCCCGTGAGGGTTAAAGTTGTCGTGTCCTTTAGATCTAATCGTCAGAAACGTGCCCTCGAAGCGAAAACCGTAGCAGTCCTCGCTTGAGTATCCTGATGAAACGAACTCGTTCATGAATCCGAGCACAATCGGGTGATCTGCCAATTTCTCAAGCGGTCCCCCAACCGGATAGCGGTGATGATCGGGAATCGACTCCGGCTCTCTTTTCAGACGGTAGCAGAAATCCCGCATCTCGACGATTTCATCATCCGTCAACACGGCAGGTATAGCTATCCAACCGCGTGTATCAAAAATGAACTTCTGTTCCTCGGTGAATTCAATCGCCGGTTTGCCATCGGCGTTTGTCGTAGGTACAGACATAGACATGTCTCCTCTTTTCAGAGCGGCTGTGGCGGGCGCGGTGTTTTCATTCAGTTTGTTGGGCAACCAATTCCCAACATTTGGCGTGCTTCCTCCGCGGTTGCGACCCGTCGCCCTAGTGCATTGGCAATGTGAACAACACGTTCCACCAACTGAACGTTACTTTGGGCAGGCGTATCATGTTGGTAGAGTAGACTATCCTCTAACCCGGTGCGAATATGCCCGCCCAAGAGGAGGGAGAGGACATTTACATGTATCTCCTCCAGTCCCAAAGCACAGGTTTGGAAGATGGTATCTTCAGGCAGATTCCTTATCATCGACAACACGTTATCCGGGCTGGTGGCGATTCCGCTCTGCTGCCCGAAAACGAGCTGAACAAAATAGGGCTTGTCCAGCGCATCACGAGCAATAAGGTGTTCTAGAATATCAAGATGCCCCGGATGATAGAGAAACACCTGTGGCTTGATTCCGTGTTCGCGCGCTAGGTTCGCTGCCCGCTCCGTGTGGTCGAAGGTTGTGGCGTATACCGTGCTCGGCGTGGCGGCGCCCCCCGTGTAAGATGCCCCACGCCGAAAGGTCATTGGCCCCGCATTAAGCGACATAATGTCCGGCGCAGCTTCAATCGGTGCCGACCGAAAGAAGTAGGCAGATCCCACCAAAGCGTCGGAGGGGGTTGAGAGTTCTGCAACCGTTTGAGAATTGTCTATGAGGATATCGGCCGCTTTCGCCCGCATCATCGCATTGATTTCACGGTAGCGGGTTGGATCATTCGTGCCTTTGGTTGGGTCATCGGCTTGACGGGCGTGGATATGAATTATCCGTGCACCTGCGGCATAAATCGCAGCCGCTTCATCAGCCTGCTCCACAGCAGTCACCGGTACACCCGGGTTTTCACTTTTCTGGTGCTCGCCCGTCACGGCTACGCTGATGAGCACCGGCGGCATGCCCTGATGAATCCGTTTGACGTATTCCCGTGCGTTAGCATAATCCCACGTTATGTCCATTATCTGCCGTTTCCTAGTCTAGCTCGCAGGTTGGGTTGAGCGCAGCGAAACCCAACTATTCAACTCCCACTTCTTCTCTCCAGCGGAATCACACATTATGAATAACACGAATAGCGTGAAAGGGAATCTTCCATCCTTCCATCCCCCCAATCCCATTCTTCCTAATTAACGCGTCATTCAACATCCCAAATCGATGACACCAACAGTCCTTAGTGCCCGTCATCCTCAAAGAGCATAGCATCGTAATCCGCAAGGGGAAACCTAGGCGTCACACTCGGATTAACGATATTCTCGCCAAGAGGCATATGCCCGCTTAACACCGATACCACGTTCTGAACCCCGCCTCTGGAAACATCCTGCGCCGCTTGGACGGAGTAAGCACCCACATGAGGTGTAAGTACAACATTGTCAAGCTCTAGCAGCGGATGGTCTGGCGGTGCTTCATCTTCAGTAAAGGGATTTATCTCTTCAAATGTATCCAGTCCTGCACCGCTCAATCTTCCCTCGCGAAGTGCTTTGACCAACGCCATTTCATCTACTAACGCCCCACGCGAGGTGTTAATCAAATGGGCACCCAGCTTCATCTTGCCTAATTCCGCGTCATCCAGCATATGATACGTCTCGGAGTTCAGGGGCAAGTGCAGGGACACGTAGTCCGATTCGGCGAGAAGTGTATCAAGGGACACCATCTCCACTCCTAGGTTATCGGCTTCCTGGCGGGGAGTCTTCATATTGCGGCGGGTAGCAATGACGCGCATGCCAAAGCCTTTTGCCCGCTTCGCTGTCGCTATTGCCGAATTTCCGAACCCGATCAACCCCAAAGTCTGCGTCGAAAGCCGCTGGTTGCTTCGCGATTGTCGTTTGGAGTGGCTCCACGCGCCTTCGACCATTGCCCGTGCCATCTGTGGAAGTTTCCTCGCGAGCGCTAACATCATCGCCATTGTGTGGTCTGCCTGCTCCTCGACGCAGAAATACGGCACATTCGTCACCAGAATCCCTTCTCGAGTTGCCATCGCGACATCAATTTTGTCTGTGCCGGTACCGAGTCTTGAAATGACTCGGCAACGCGACAAACTCGAAACAACCGCTTCCGGCAAAGAGACCGAGATGGCAAAGAGCGCATCACAATCCTCAACATGTGGGATAATCTCTTCCGGGGAATTAGCTTCTACCTGTACCGGACTGAGGTTATATTTCTCATAAAGAGAGGTTTCAAACTCACTTACTGGAAATAGGGTTGCGTTTAAGCGGACAATCCGACAATTTTCGAGGTCACTCCAGTTTCTCATATATCCAGATTCCTTGCACCTGTCATCGGTCGTGATCGTGCTCGACGCTCGCCTAAGCCGCATACAGGGATTACGGATTGGGAACAATCACACCCTTTATGAACCCGTCCAAATGAATTTCTCCCCCTGCCGCGCGCACCGCTGTTTCCGCTTCATCCAACCCAAAGTAATGCGTGACCATTTTTTCAATGGGATAACGGCGTGACTCGACAAGCTTGATTGCCGCCTGTACGGCGGGAGTATCGTGGGTGTTCACGCCTTGATAATGTATCTCCTTCGCGGCGATCTTGCTGGTTACCAGCGGAACCAATGCTTCTCCCGTATTTGAACCCAATACGACCGTACCCATAGGACGCACAAGCTCCAGTGATAGTGGCGCGGAGCTGGTGGCGCCAGTGATGTCTATCACCACATCGGCTAATGCGCCGCCGGTGAGTTGATGTATCCGCTGCACCGGATCCTCCACCTGCAAATTGATGAAATGAGTTGCACCAAAACGTCTGGCAACCTCAAAACGATGGCTGTCCTGAGTGAGACCAATCGTAACGATCTGCGTAGCCCCCGCCTCACGAGCAGCCAGAATGGCAGCCAAACCTTGTCCTCCCGGCCCAATGATTGCTACGGTGTCTCCTACGGAAACGCCGCCCTTCGTACGTACCCAACGGATTCCATTTCCGATGTTGGCACAAGTCATAGTTGCCGCTTCAGCTGGAACATCCTCGGTGATTCGATGGACTCTAGAATTCGGTGCGAGATACATGAACTCGCCGTAGGCGCCCCAGAGATGCGGCGGGACGCTTGATGGAATAGTACCGCCATAACCGAGGTGTTCAGAGCAGAAACGATATTCGCCAATCAGACACATGCGGCAATGTCCGCACCCAAAAAGATGTTCAACGACAACGCGATCTCCTTTTTCTACACCCCATCTCGCTGCCGCTTGGCTTCCGATCTCCTCAATATGCCCAAGGATTTCGTGTCCCATGATGAGCGGGAATCTCTCTGGGTCGGTCCATTGGAGGATTCGGGGATCGCTCCCACATACCCCGCACATCTCCACTTTCAGCAAGCCATCATCCTCGGCGACTACTGGGATGTCAAAGGCTTGCATTTTCATCGTCCGCGTGGCTATTGTCACCACTGAATAGGTCTTGTCCGGCATAGAAATAGTGATTATTACAAGTGCCCGCGATAGTGTGTTCAGGACAGTTCGAGAGGGGAGCCTTTACGCAAGCCATAGAGATCAAGTTAAGGGAGTTCGTCTAGTATTGGTGGAGTTCTCCGTCGCAAAACCCTTAACTTAGTCCGCATTGGGCGGGTAGGAAATCTCTATCGCACCCCATACGGTAAGTGCGGTTTCCAACCGCACCCGGCCCGCACTTACGGAAACGAGCGCCATGAGCCATTCTCTGTGGCGGCCCCATTTATGAATGGGTTGGTATTCCCTCGCCCAAGTCAACATGAAGATTAACAGTTTAAGAACCTGTTTGAAAAGTAGGTAAGACTGTCATTTCTTGTCATTTTATGAGCAAAATCACGCTATTTTGAAAGTATTTACCCGTAAAATGGCGACTCTCAGAGACCAATTGGGATTATTCAAACAGGCTCTAAGACATTGAAACAGCGTGACTTGCACCCGAAAACGCTTAACTTGATCCCTATGGCGGTGTCTATACACAGGCATCTGCTTCCACAGACTTGCCCGTACCGTCGCCCGGAAAAAATAAGCTAACTCATCACTAAGGGAAAATGTCAACACTTTGCGTAAAGGTACGGTTTGCCATGTTCCAGTGGCTGATACCGATCGCCTATCCCAAGAATATGAAGGTTGGTGCGGAGCATCTGCGGCGGTTGTTGATTATCCGAGAATAGGTCATGATGACAGGGAATCACTACCTTCGCATCAATCTGCTTTGCCAGCAGGGACGCTTCACCGGGGGCAAGGTTCCGGAACGCCGCATTAATTACCGTCACCATCACGTCCGGTTGATGTTCAGACACGCTGGTGGCAATCAAATCGTGGTACGCGGTATCGCCCGTAAAATAAACCGTTGGTCCGCCGGAAATGAATGCGAGATAGCCGACATGAGTCAAGTCATCTCCGCCAAAAGGGATTGCAAATGTCGCACGCAGCGTTATGTCGCCGAGCGTGAAGGACTTATTGGGCCAAACCATGGTCGTTTGGTCGGTTGGCACGCCTAACTCCGCCAGTTTTTCAATCGTTTCTGCCGGTGCGGCGTAAGGCCCCTGTCCGCCCGCCGTGCGATATCTTCTTAGCGTGTCAGGATCCAAATGATCTTGGTGACTATGCGTCATCAGATAGAGATCGATACCAACCAAGTCTTCAGGCGAGAGCGGCGGCGGAACTAACCGATCCATGTCGAACCCGGCTTCTTCGCCAAGCGCTTTACAAGAATTCGTCAAATATGGGTCGAGCGCAACAATCTTCCCGGCAGGACTCTTGATGATGAATCCCGCTTGCCCCAGCCACCAGAGCGCTACGGTTCCTCTAGGTACGGCATATTGCTGAATGTCCTGCATCGAAAATGTGCTCATTGTTCATTCCTTAGTAGTTGTAAGAGAGTATAACGGTCCGACGGACGTGAAACACTCACAGCCGTTTTCCGCTAGGCTTGGATTGCCAAATCCAAGCCTAATCCGATGGACTCCGCAATCCTGCGGGCACTGTAACGTGCCTAAACCATCCCGCTGACCAATACAGTTTTTTGCAATCGATCGGGCTCTAAAGAGTGGAAAATCCCAAGTGGTAAAATCGACTGAAGGCGACTAAAACTCCCCTGTGCGTATTTGACGAAGGGCTTCCCAAAATACGCCCTCCGACATTACGTGTTCATCAGCATACATGCCGAAACCGTCCGAACCTGCTTCAATCATCGCCTTTGCTGCTGCGACAGTCCGCTCAACTAAGTCCCCGACCGGTATACCACCGCCGCCATTCTTCCCGAGCACAGTGCCGTAAATCTTACACTCTTGCCCAACCACCTCTTTCACCTTGGAAATCTCTGTTGTAATTCTAGCCGGATCCACATACCATGAGCCGGTATCACTGCCCGGGTAACTTAGCGGATAGTGCGGGTCAATAATCCAAAATCTGGGGTGCAATGCGTCAACCAACCCCTCGTCGACCCAGGTGGGCCAATCTAACATTAGCTTGTAGGCACCGTCCGGATCAACCCAAACCCCTTCGGTGGCTACCGAAATTTCAACCTTCCTGCCCAGTCCTGAAAGTTCCTCCTTCAGCTCTCTCATCAGTTGAGTGTAGTAGCTAGCACGCAGGCGCGTCCACGCTTCGTCGTTGTTATCAATCTCGCGGGGATCAACTCCGTGTGTTTCGGTGTAGTCCGCAATAGCGGGGGCGTCGTATCCCAGCGGCCACACCTCCTCGCCCTCGGCTAAAACTTGCACAAATTCCAATTGCACGCCATCTGCTCCAAATTCTCGCGCATATGTTACAAGCGCGGATCTGACATATTCTCGGACTTCGGGATATGCAAGAGACATATAGCCAATGTCGTAGCCCAAAACCTGTTCGCCGACCTCCCAGTCAAGCCAACTTCTCCCATCACGCGCTTTGGACATGTACTCCGGATTCTCAACCGCGAATCGGGGTATCCTGCCGTCGGGAATGATGTGACGTGGGAGTGTTCGACGTGAACCCGTCCACACCCCCGCGATCGCCACAAGCGTGTACGGATGTACTTCAACACCCACCCGATGTGCCTCTTGACTAAGATTTAAGAGCAATTTTTGGGACTCGCCACCCGGATACTTCCCACAGTATTCAATCTCCGTTGTCCCTGCGGATTTGCGGCACCTCATCCACTCATGGCTTTTCAGCACCCCTTCGTAGAAAGTGGAAATAATCTTTTGTACGCCGACCTCAGCACATTTCGCGGGAGACCAACTTGGATTAACGATGGCTATATCAATCATCTGAGGTATCACCCTCTACACAACGTAACCGCACCTGCTTCCGGATCGCACTTCATATTGCCTCTTCTCTCGCGTCCTCAATCGGCAACGGCGTATAGATGTTCGATCCGCCGGTACGATCCTCGCCGCGCAAGAGATAAATGTGATGGTTGGAATTCAGCACGGGATCGTTGCAACGGACGGTCGCGGGCATATAGCGCATCGTGTAACCACATCGACGTCTTTGGGAAGTGTTGGGGTTGGAACCGTGAATGGTAAAGCCTTCATGGAAGTGACATTCTCCGATTTGTAACTCCAAATCCACGATTCTTGACGGATCGATATCATCTGCGACAACTTCGTTATGAAACAAGCTTTCGTCGTGGTTGCCAACCTCTTCATACCGCAGATCCCTGAGTTTATGGCTCCCGGCGATCACTCGCATACATCCATTTGTAACTAGGGATTCGTCAACCGCTAACCACATGGTAATAACGTGCATTGGCTCCAAACGCTTTCCCCAATAAACGCCGTCTTGATGCCAAGGCACCGCCAAACCATCACTGGAACGTTTGCTGATAAAATGACTCGACCACAGCACGATATCTGGACCGATGAACCGTTCTACGGCATCCAAAACGCGCGGATGCGCCAAGTATTTGAACAGGAACGGATCATCGAAATGCGGCACATCCATCTGCTCCGGACGTTTGCCCTCGGGCAACGAAGCAATCATGCCATCGACGTGCTCACGCAATGAGTCCAACTCCGGTTTCGTGAAAATCCTTCCGAACTTGAGATAGCCGTGCTCGCGGTAGAAACCAACTTGCTCATCGCTAACAGTGGTTTCAACCTCCCAATCTCCATCTGTTATTGGGACACTCATCTATGCCTTCCACCTCGCATTTGTTGGCTGGATTGCCTCCGTAGCAATCGCGGATCTTGCTAATAATGTCATTTCGTTTGAATAATAGTCCGTATAATGTTTTTCATTTATACTTTATGAAAAGACCGATACCAACCATTGCCCCGTACACCAAAACCGGTAGGCGGGGCATCTTGCCCCGCATTGGAAAGACTTGATTGACGCCATTTATCCACTGCAAATATATGGAAATGGCATCATTCAGTCAGATATAGTCTAGCTTCCCAAGGACTCTCCTTCACCTTGCCGAACCGTTACTACCCTGTCAACGCCGGGTATCCTGAACCGTTCTTGACCCCCATCGGGCCACACGACTTCAATCGCCTCGATTTTCTCAATCTTTCCCAAGCCGAAATGGGCTTTGAAATCACTACTGCTCAGATAGCTATAGGCTGGCAGCACAAGCCCGACGAATTTTGTTTCCTCTGTCACGACAGTCACATGCGCGCCAATGGCATCACGCTTGCCAGTCATTGCTCGGATTGACAGCCAATGTGTACCGGCCGCAGGCGCATCATTCCTGAATACCCGTGGCGCCCCCCAGATGTTTCCGACGACGAAGTCGAGGTCCCCATCGCGGTCGATATCGCCAAAAGCCAGTCCACGACTAATCTCGATTTGAGAGGTGAACTTGCCGCCGCGTGCGCCCACCTCGCTGAACTGCCCATGTCCATTATTCTCAAATAGTAGGTTCGGCTCCGCGTAGGGATTCCAGAATTTGCCGATGTTGGCTCCCGGCAGAATGGGGCCGCGCATGACCCGTCCGTTCACAAGAGCAATATCAAGGTCGGCGTCGTGATCGAAATCGAAAAATCCACACCCAAACCCGGTAAACGGCAGATCTATTCCCGCGAAACCGGAGCCATCGGTTGCATCGGTGAATATCCCATAACTTGAGGCAGTGTAGAGAGTGTTAGTCTCTCGACTAAAATGCGTCATAAACAGGTCAAGTTCGCCGTCACGATCTGCGTCTCCAACAGTGACTCCCATACTGGCTTCTGCCTTTCCGTGCGTGTTGAAGGCTAAGCCGCGCATAATTGCTTCATCGTAAAACGTGCTTGTACCCGAGTTAACCCAGAGTCGGTTTGCCTCCCCATCGTTGGCGACATATAAGTCTACCCACCCATCCGAGGTGAAGTCGGCACATACAACACCCAGCCCTTTGTCGGACGAAATAATCCCGACTTCGGTAGTTACGTCACTGAAACTGCCATCACCGTTATTCCGATATAACGAGTCCGGTATGCCATCAAAACTCTGAGGCCCGCAGTAGTCGCGCGCATCACTTAGCCTTTGGCAGGAGACAGCGGGGTCAAAGTCGAGATAGCGTGCCACGTAAAGATCGAGATAGCCGTCTGCATCGTAATCCAAAAACGCGGCGGAGGTGCTCCAACCTCCGCCCGAGAATCCGGCTGCGTCCGTCGCATTGACGAAAGTTCCATCCCCGTTGTTTCGATAGAAAGCATCAGCACCATAGTTGGTAACAAACAAGTCCAAATCTCCATCATTGTCGATGTCTCCAACAGCTATCCCCTGTCCATAGCCTGCATCGTTTAAGCCGGTGGCATCCGTAACATCGGAGAACGAACCGTCTGCCTGCTGTTGAAAGAGGCGAAAGTGTGTCCAGAAAAGCCCTGTTTGGTGTCCGCTAGAGATTTCCGTAGTACGTCGCTCCGTCTCGCCGGTTGGTCCCCGGAAAAGGAGAGATCGGATGTGGAGTAAGTCAAGGTCGTCATCGTTGTCATAGTCAAAGAGCGCAACCCCGCCCCCCATAATTTCCGGCAAGGTATAGGTGCCATCGGAAGGCCACCGCTCCGAAGTATCCTCAAGCCCCACCGCCGACGTAATTTCGGTAAACACAGGTTTGCCCTCTCCTGCATGGCCTGCGCTCACAATAGCGACAACGGCAAATAGACAAAAGAAACTGATGACTACGGTTCTTAGAGTGTTCTCAATTTGGACGAACATAATAGAAGGCTGATACTCCGAATTCACTTAGTCGTCGCTACGTAATTGCAATCTACTGGGGGGCTGCTTTATGATTTACAACGCCTCCCAACCCGGTCGGAGATTTGTAGCGAACGTGTGTCAAAATCGGGATTATACACCGATTCGAAGTCCTTGTAAAGCGATTTTGATAACGCGGCATTCGCACCCGATTCTAGAGAATCTGCGATTCATCAAATCTCAGATGATCGGTGATTGTCAAATCACCAAGCTTCTCGATGTACCATCCATTTCGTGTAGGGTGCGCACTGCGCACCAGCCTTTTTTGTACAATGTTCCCTGTAGACACAATCAACCGAACGAATAGGATCAAATGAGCGAGTAGCGGGTAGCGAATGCGATAGAGATTTTCGTGCGATAGAATATCCCATGCGACAGGAATCTTTCCAACCTTGTCACAAAGCCTATTTGAAAGTTATTTGAGGAGTGTGCGTAGTGTAATTCGATGCGCAGCACCCAAAGGGTTGGGAGACCCAACCCCTACGGATGCCGGTGAATGCCCCGATTTCATCGAGCGTAGGTTCTGCGTCAATCGTAGGGGCGAGGTCACCTCGCCCGTTTCTCAACGGGTTAAGTTGTGTCCACATGTCAAAAGAAGTGCAAAGCATAAAGAGAACCCGTAGGACCGGGGATCAAATGAGATCAAGCGAATGAATAATGAGCGATCAACTGAGTGATTAACGAAGGCGATAGAGTTTTGATAGAGATCTTTGCACGATTGAAGTCTCTCATCAAATCCCAAACATTCCTTTTATCCTCTCCGTTGCACATCCGGTTCGTGGTAGTGCAATTCATTGCACGTCCAGTTTTTAATCCTTTCACGTTTCAGACATGACGTTTCATTTATCAGATTTTCCTGTTTTCGCTCTCTGTACACGTCTCACTTAGAGCGAGGTAGAAGACACTCTTACACTACAATAATATGTGTTTCCCCTACCTTCGATATTGAATTATCTTGACGCCTCTCACCACTCCCTGATAAAATGCGAAAACACTGGTCTGCTCTGGAAACGACTTCCCCGCTGCGGATGCAGCAAAAATCAACTGCGAGAAAAGAGGAATACTATGGAAGTTCTAATGATACCCATCCATGCGAAAGAGCAACACGCGGAAGATGTCATCCGCGAGGCAATACTAAATGCCAAGACTACGGTTAAAAGCGAACCCGGATGTCGGCGCTACGATGTCATTCAAGATGAGAACGACCCGACAAAGCTTGGTCTGTGCCAAATCTACAACGATATGGGCGCATTTTACGAACACCTGAGCCTTCCTCACTATCAACGGTTTTCGCAAACTACAAAGAACTGGACAGCCGTGCCTCTTGAGTACGCCAAATATCGACCTGTATTCCCTCTTGGCGACGCATGTTGGGATTCACAACGGGCCTCCGCAGTAGACGACGGAGCCTTCAACAGAGGCTTGTTTGTAATCCATGCACCGCTAAAAATCAAAGAAGATCATGTGTCCGATTTCATTGACTCCTTGTGTCGTGATGCGATTGGATCGGTCAACGAAGAACAGGGATGCCTAAGATTCGATATTTACCAAAACCAAGAAAATCGGTCCGCACTCTATCTATACGAGGTTTATGTTAACAAAGCGGCGTTTGAATATCACAGGGCTACGCCTCACATAAAGCGATGGGTTGAGGAAGTCAAAGACTGGTACGCCCCCGGCTTTTCCTTGGCGGACAACAAAGATAAAGTCGTCGGCACCAACGTTTGGCCCCCCGACAATTGGAACTGGAGTTCCGGAAAACCCAACCGCTAATTTGCCCCGAACCCAAGTTTTTTCTTGAAAACTTGGGTTCTTAACGCTAGGATCCCACGATGAAAACTTACCGCACAGGCATTGTCGGAACAACACATCTGAGTTCTCATATCTCCGCGTTGAACGCCGCACCGCGAGTGGAACTGGTCGCAGCAGCCGCCCATACCGACACCGAAAGAAAGCAGTTTCAAGGGTACGGCATTTCTACGATCTATTCAAGTTATGAAGAAATGTTAACCAACGCCGATCTGGACATCGTCGAAATAGACACGGATCCAACCCAACGTTATGGGATGACGCTTGCGACGGCGGAGCGGGGCATCCACGTCTTGGGCGAAAAGCCCATCGCAATTTCGCTCAACCATGCCGACGAAATGGTTACAGCCTGCGATCAAGCAGGAGTCCAACTGGCAATCTACAATATCAGGCGATGCGACCCCTACCATAACCATGCGAAAAGGCTCCTGGAGGAGGGATACATCGGCGACCTCTTGTCAATGCGAGCAACATTGCGGAATTCGTATCCATCGGGGCACAGCCTAATCAATCTCGGCACCCATCTTTTTGACATCGCCCGTTTTTTCGCGGGAGATGTGGAGTGGCTCGACGGTTACGTGACAACCGACGGAAAAGCGGCGACTCCGAAAGACATCCAACCCCATCCCGGCGGAATGGGCCCCATGGTTGGCGACAAATCAACGACTATTCTGGGATTTAAGAACGGCGTTACCGCGACAGTAGAGTTCTGGAGGGCGGAACCCGAATACTTCGGTATTGAATTGATTGGAACAAACGGAGCCTTGGGCTTACGAGTTCCGGAATCCCCCTGTCCGCTGATGTATCGCCGGGATGCGCTCTGGTCGGCTAACCCTGAGGACAACATCTGGCAACCGATACAACTATCGACAACTGAACTCGCCGGTCGAAGCCCCGGTGGTTGGGACGCCGTTTACCGGATCGCCGTTGAAGAATTCATCCGGTGTATTGAGACCGGCGACGAGCATCCAATAAGTGGCGTCCAAGCGATAAAGGCACTCGAACTCATTCTGGCCACATACGAATCGCATCGACGTGGCGCGAGAGTGTCAATTCCTTTAGCGGAACGAAGACACCCCTTGGGGGTGTGGTTGGAAGAGAAGTCAGTTGTGAACTCCGCCACGTGAAAATACCGTTTCGCGGAAAAACCTTGGTTTCTACAGTCGGAGGATTATCCAATGAAAAAAATTCATGTTCTGAAATTTAGCATTCTATTGGTACTCGTCTTCTTTCAAAGCACTGCTTTCGCCGGAGATTACATCCACTGGAGCCTGCCAGACGGCGCTATAGCGCGTCTCGGAAAGGGGTGGATATCTGTACACATGCCAGGCAATATCGCGCATTCGCCAGATGGGAACCGACTCGCGGTTGCAAGCCGTATCGGAATCTGGCTTTATGATGCTCGCACCGGCGCCGAAATTTCCCTTCTCACTGGCCATACAACCGGGATTAATTGCGTCACGTTCAGTCCGGATGGCAGCACTCTTGCCAGTGGAAGTTGGGACCACACAATCCGGTTATGGGATGCCGCTACAGGGTTGCACAAGAACACACTCGCCGGACATACAAACTCGGTAAACACCGTTGCTTTCAGTCCCGACGGTAATACGCTTGTCAGCGGCAGTTGGGACCATACTGTACGGTTGTGGGACTTCGTTACTGGCTCACACAAGAAAACGTTCACCAAACACACTGACGCGGTAATGAGCGTCACCTTCAGCCCAGATGGCAGAACAATCGCCAGTGGAAGTCGCGACCATTCCGTCCAATTGTGGGATGCCCAAAGCGGATTACACTTGCGGGAACTAACCGGCCACACGCAGCCGGTGACAAACGTGGCGTTCAGACCGGACGGAAGCACACTTGCGAGCGCGAGCTGGGCCAATAACATTCTGCTGTGGGATGCTGGCACATGGACACACGAGCGAACACTTACCGGACATACCGAGGGCGTCTCCTGCCTTACGTTCAGCCAGGATGGAGGGACCCTCGCCAGTGCGAGTTGGGACGAGACCATTCGGCTATGGGATTCCGAAACGTGGGCACACAAAGAAACCCTCACCGGACACACGGACGGAGTTCTGGATGTCGCCTTCAACCCGGATGGAAGGACGATTGTCAGTGGAACTTTCAGAGAGATTCGTCTCTGGAATGCAGTAACTGGCGTCCACAAACACACACTAGCCGGACACATAGCCTGGGTTTCCAGCATCGCCTTTAGCCCAGACGGAAAAACACTTGCCAGTGGAAATGCAGATCACGCCATTCGGTTATGGGATCTGGCTTCAGGAATATGCAAGCGGACGCTTACCGGCCATACTTGTTCGATTTCTGATGTTGCCTTCAGTCCAGACGGAAAAACCCTCGCCAGTGGGAGTTCGGACAACACCATTCGTTTGTGGAATACGGTCACAGGGGAACACATGCGGACACTCATCGGGCACACGGATTTGGTCTCAAGCGTGGATTTTGGCCCCGATGGACAAACGCTCGCTAGTGGGAGCCGGGACCACACTATCCGTCTGTGGAATGCTATTACGGGTGTCGCGAAACAGATATTGACCGGGCACACGGGTTGGGTAAATAGCGTCGTCTTCAACCCCGATGGGGGAACAATCGCCAGTGCAAGTAGCGTTGACCTAGGCTCCGGCGCGAAGCCAGTCAGTCTCACGATTGGTCCATATCTCCCCAGCGGGAGCAGGATTAAGACTTTCGACGATAACACTATCCGACTTTGGGACGCAGTTACCGGTGAACACGAGCAGACACTCATCGGGCATGCCCAAGGTGTTAATCGTGCAATCTTCAGTCCGGACGGGAAGACGCTCGTAAGTGTAAGCGGCGATAAGACCATTCAGTTGTGGGATGCGGTCACGGGGGCATACAAGCAGATGCTATACTTCACGCTGCCGGAAGTTGCGTTTTTTGAACAGTCTGAAAACGTAGCGTAAGTAAAGTTGCCAATTCCGATTTGTAGGTGGTGTGAGTCTGATTGAGGCAATCGGTAATCGCACGCTTGAAATCGGAAAATTCGGCATAATACTTTGAGTAAAGGCATTTTTTCTTGACGAATTTCCAGAGCCGTTCAATCAGATTTAAGTTGGGAGAATATGGTGGAAGATAAAGCAACTCAATAGTGAGTTTCTCAGCTAACTCCCGGACGATTGGGCACTTTTGATATCTGGCATTATCTAAAACCAATGTAATCGGCATCTCACCTGCCGACTTTGCAATACGCACTAACAAATCACAGACGGTTTGCGCATTGATGTAAGTATCGTTTTGTACCGCTATCAGTTCGTGTGTCACGGCATTCAAGGCACCCAAAACGTTAAATCGCTTTCTGCCGGCGGGGGCTTTGATGAACACACGAGTGAACGACCAGAGAAATCCTAAAAAGGGAGCTAAGACAAAATGGGCGGCATCAACGAAAAAGACGGTTCTCAGACCAGCAGCAGCTTGGTCCAGACGCGGTTGCAACTCTTTTTTTTAAAGTCCTCCTGTGCCTCGACATCGGCTTCGGCTGGTATATGCCCCACTTTCCGGTACTCAATGCCTATGTTTTTGAAAAACACACGCACACGACTTTCACTGCGTTGAATACCGGTGAGTTCGTAGATTTTTGCCGCTGCTTCTTTAATAGTAGCTGCTGGATTTGTCCGAAAATAGTCTTCAATTGAGGTCTGATGAGCCAACAGCTCACTTTCCTGTGGGCAGTAATTGAGCTGTTTGAGTGCGTCAATGCCGCCAGTTTGGTAGTGGCGCAGGTAAGCCCGCAACGTGTTAGGCGAAATACCGGCTAGACGAGTGATTTGACTATGCGGTAAGCCTTGGTGTTTGAGCCAAAGCGCCTCCATCTTTCGCTGCACCTTCGGATGAGGATGGTGATAACGTTCATAATCAAGCGCTTCAATGTCTTCTTCAGTAAAGTCAATGGCAATCATAGGATTTCCTCGTCAAAAACTAAGAAAGCTATGTTAAATCCACAAACACAATTTATCCACATTATAAGCGATTGTTGCCCAGAAGACAAGCGCAATATTAACCGATGCGGGGTATAACGGGGCATACAGAATTGGTCACTTATGTAGCATTTAGCCCAAATGGGGGAACGCTGGCTAGTGCGAGTTGGGATAAGACCATCCGTCTATGGGATGCCGCTACGGGAAACCACAAGCGAACATTCGTCGGACACACGGGCTGGGTTGATAGTGTTGCTTTCAGCCCGGATGGGAACACGCTTGCCAGTTGTAGTGAGGACGGAACAATTCTGTTGTGGGATGTTTCCACAGAATAGCCCGCAGGATCAAGTCAAAACTACCGGATTTGATGGTCGATGATTCATGGAGGTCTCATTAATGTGCTAATCGGGATAACCATGGGAGATGCCTGCGGACTAGGACCCGAAATCCTCTTGCGCTCAGTTGCAGGTAACAGTCTGCCCCAGCCATTCGTCGTTTTCGGCGATCTGGAGGTCTTGGAATTTGCCCGAGGCAAACTCGATCTGAATCTCGCTTTTCATCCTGTTACCTCAGTTGAGCAAGCCAAACCGGAACGCCTCAATGTATTTGACTGCCGGCAACTCAAGTGGACGGAGGTCACAATAGGCAAAATCTCGGCGAAAGCCGGCGCTGCCGCGGTTCACTACGTCCAGGTCGCCGCCGAACACGCTCTCGAAAAAAAAATCGACGCCATTGTCACACCCCCGATAAACAAGGCAGCCTGCCGTCACACCTTTCCGGATTTCCAGGGTCACACGGAGCTCATCGCCGACATGTGCGGCGTGGCAGATTACGTTCTAAGCTTGGTGGCACCGAAACTGATTGTCACGCATGTCTCGACCCATGTTTCGTTGAGAGAAGCCGTAAACCTCGTGCAGTATGATCGTGTGCTTTCCGTGCTTCAATCGACCCACAAAGCCGCTGGAAAGCTGTTTCCCCGTGCGAAGATCGCTGTCGCCGGACTTAACCCCCATGCAGGAGAGGGTGGTGCTTTTGGTAGCGAGGAGATTGACGAAATCGCACTCGCCATCCAAGAGGCGCAGCGCCAAGGCATTGATGCGCACGGTCCCATCGCACCCGACACACTCTTCATGAAAGCCCTGGCTGGAGATTACGACGCCGTGGTGTGCATGTACCACGACCAAGGTCACATCCCGATGAAACTGCACGGCTTCCACGAAACCGTAAACGTGACACTCGGCTTACCCATAATCAGGACCTCGGTCGATCACGGCACCGGGTTCGACATCGCCTACAAAGGAATTGCGTCCACACAGAATTTCCAATGCGCATTTAACCTCGCCGCCAAATTGGCTTCATCGAAATAACCGCAAATTCGCCAAGCTCGGCAGAGGGTACGAACGTAAAAATCGTTAGTCGTTAGTAACCTGCTTAAAAATGAATTTCGAGGAGAACCATTTGCTCTGAAACCGAGATTTTCTCTTCAGAACTCGGTTTCTTTCTTGCGCAATCGGAGAATGAGCCTACCAATCTTAGGCACTAAGCTTGTTAAGCCCCAAAGGGGCGGAAGGTGTATAGTAATGCCGATACCCCAAGCATTTAAGCCCCAGCGGGGCGACAGGTGTATAGCAGGTGACAACAAAAACATGAAACAGCCGTTTTTCAGCGACCAAATTGCTTTGTCACCTATTATTCAAACAAGCCCTATAAGAAATCCTGTCGTAACAAAGAAGATTCATGCGAAACTGACCGCAAAAAATCATTGAATCTGTTCACACGGTTTGGGAGGAACCTACCTTGACAACAGAAATCCTTTGCACAACCATGTTCATGGCGACCGTTTTCGCCACGACCAACGTAAGCTGGGGCGAGGATAAAGAGGTTATCGGTCAACGTCCCTATGAGATGGAGTGGGCGAATCGCACCGAGGACGCCCACCCGCCTCTTATCGATTTTGAGGATTTGAAAGGATGGCAGGTTGAAACGATCAATGCCGACGCCATATTTGAGCGCTCGCGTGAGCAGCAACTCTGGGGAAAATACGTTGCCAAACTCACCTATCGCGAGACCGGAGCTGATCCCGAAATTCGCATTAGTCCACCGGCGCCCATCCCAATCCAAGACGGCTTTGAAGTTGTCTCCTGCTGGGTGTACGGTAAAGAACGCCACCGCCCAAAGATTACCGCACTGTTTAGAGATTCAGATGGAGATGAGATGCGGTTTCCTATGCGTGCGGACTGGGATAGCTGGGGATGGTTTCTCTCCTATTACCGTCTGTCTCCCGATCAGATTGAACTTGTCGTCAACGGTTCCACTTTTATCGGGTTCGTGATTCGCGATTCCAACGATTCGGAAGACCGACTAATCTGTTTTGACAACCTGGCGGTCTTCGTTGAAGACTTCAAGCCGCTATATTTCAAGCCGCGTCCTCGACGGGGTATCCCGATGTTCCCCGGACAAGCGACCGGAACAAATACCGGTCCGGGCAAACTCCCGTTTCCCACACGCGAGAAAACCATTTTGCCCGACAACCTGACAGACGAATTCACGAGCAACATGCAAGCCGAGGCAGACGGTTTCACTTTTCGATATGAGGGCGCCGACGGCACCTTGGTTTATCGGCTTGAGCCCCGTACCGGTACCTGGAGTGACATCAGCGCAGAATGGGTGGGTCGAGGCGGTCCAATTCAGCCGTGCGTCGATGGTGGCGTATATTTGGCAACCGACGCGGATTCGCCCTCCGCACCGGAGTCCACGGAGCATCTAGGCACCACCATCCAAGATGAGAAGGTGGTCTCCCGATGGCGGCTGAAAGCCAAAGGGGTGACCCAGGATGTAATTTATGTGTATCGACTTTGGAACAAGTCGTTGGTGGTTGACACGCTTGCCTCCGGTGGAAACGTTGCCGAGGTAAGATACGGAAAAGCTGTCGGCTTGGAGAATCCACGCTTGGTGTCCAATCCGTTTTACACCTACAACGGCTACCTTCCTGATGGACGACCCGCGGTCGTCGTCGCTGGTACGCAAGACGCGCCGCTGTTCCTGACCGGAAACACGGATTGGTACCTATCCAACGCCTCAATACTACTCCCCTCGCCTGCCCTAACGCCTGACGGCACTATCTACAACACTGGTACGCGATATATTCCCAAAACCAACGGCGTGCGGGTTGATTGCTACGAGCGTTTCTTTATCACGGTTTCCCCGCGTTACGAAGAGATGCTACCCACTATCCCAAATCCAAAGTCCCCTTGGCTGAAAGATGTGGGAACCCGACTCTGGAAGTCGCATCAATCCGAAAAACCGCGAGAAGACGGCATCCGTTTCTTTAGGAAACTCCACCGTTATGGCATAACCGAAATGACCATCACCGACCATGAAGGCGGCTGGCGCGATAGCGGTGAAAGTTTCACCTTCCGAACCCGCGGCGCCCTGGAAAAGGGCGGTGATCAAGGATGGGCGGCGTATTCCCGCGCTTTACGGGACGAAATCGGTTACCTTTACGGTCCTTACACACAGTTCCTTGATATAGCGGCCGTCAATGAATACTGGGACACCGACCTCATCACGCGAACGCCGGACAATCGGATGCACGGGGGTTGGCGTCGCTGTTACCGAGCCAAGCCTGCCCGATCACCGGAATATTGCGCGATGCTGTCGCCGATTATCCATGAAAAATTCGGATTCAACGCGAGTTACCTCGACGTGCACACACTCCACACCCTGGATTTCGTAGATTACGACTACCGTGTGCCCGGCGCTGCCACCTTCGCTGCAACCTTCTACGCCTACGGAGAAACCATGCTGATTCAAAAGCAAATATACAACGGGCCCGTATTCTCCGAGGGCGGTCACCACTTCATCTTTAGCGGTCTCATTGATGGGAATTACGCACAGGACCGTGCAGGCGAGGTGAAGTTGGCGTGGGGACCCTGGTTGGTGGATTTTGAACTTCGGAAAACTCATGATCTGTGCCCCAATATCGGCATGGGAGAGTACGGCATGTTCTACCGGGGTGAAGATCCGCAACCCAGCGGACGTTCAGGTGAGGATCCGCGCAGCGATCGGCACCTTGCCGCGACGATTGCGTTTGGGCACATCGGCATCCTCCAATACGAAGATGACCTTCCTCGTACGTTGCGAATCTACTACATGCTACAGCAATTGCAGAGCCGCTATGCGCTGTCTAGCGTGGCGGAAATACGGTATGCGGACGCGAATGGAAATCTTATGGATACCACGACCGCCGTGGCATCCGGCGCCTACAAACGCTCACAGATCGTGACGCGCTACCGGAGCGGGTGCATCACCGTGGTAAACGGCAATGCAAATGACGAATACATGGCAGTGAACGCCTACGGAAGGCAAGTAATACTGCCTCCGAACGGTTACGCTGGCTGGACCGAAGATGGGGAGATTGAGGTGTTTAGCGGTGAGATTCACGGTCACCGCGCAGATTATGCGGTGACACCCGAATATATCTTCATTGATGGGCGTGGTAAATTAATGCGATTTGCCAAAGCGACGGGAAATGGAGTCGGAATTTGCCGAATTCTTCCGGAAAATAGATACGAGGTGATTTTGGTTGATGGTTCCGAGTGTGGATTTGCAGTCGATGTGAGCCAAGCCACGGCGCTAGATGAAGATAGGAAGGAGATAGGGCCAGCGAAACTCCTGAGGTCAGATGGCCTTACGTATGTGGAACCTGTGCCAGGCGCCTTTAGTTACTTGCTTAGTCCCGATAGTACCTCAAAATAGCTACAAGTCGCTGTAGAAACCGCATTAACGATTACATATATTTGCCACTGTAGAATATGAGGGGATCGCCGTCGCGCGTTTTTCCGGCGACTGGCTCGCCGATGAACATATCGTGATCGCCGCCGGGAAGGATTTCGACGAGTCTACAGTCCACAAAAGCGATTGCATCAACTAGAATGGGAGCGCCAGTCTCTGCCACGGTCAACTCTAATCCGGAAAAATCTTTTGGGCCCGAGACGGCGAATCGACGCGAAATCTCTTCCTGGTCTGCGCGCAGCATATTCAGAGCAAAGCACTTACCCTGAGTCAGGCACTCGTGCATAGAGTTCTCCTTGTCAACGGCAACAACAACCAGAGGCGGCTCAAGCGAAAGGGACATTACGGCGTTCGCAGTCATACCCAAGATCCCTTCGTCAAACCGCGTGGTCAAAAGTGTGACGCCGGTTGCAAAGCGGCCCATGATCTGTCGTTGCAGTTTTGAATCAAACGCCATCAGTAGTCTCCTAACTCACCTGTTTTGCACGAGGTGATTACCCATAAACGGCTGCGATTGCCCGTAAGTCTTCAATGCGGCGTGGTGCACCCCCCACGTACATCAAATGCAATTGATTTCGTTTAGAGAAGTGTTGCATTCAACGCCATAACAGTATATCATATTATCTCAAGTTGATCGAGAACTTCCTTCAGGGCAATCGCACCTGATTGTAGGGGATCAAACGAGCGGATAGCGAGTGCGATAGAAATCCCTCTTCAATCATCAAATCGAAGGTGATCGGGGATTATCAAAGGTGTGTAGGAATCCCGAAACCCCTCGCTCCCAAGCCTTAGCGGGGCGACAGGTATAGGTCCTTGTAGGAGCGATCTCCCGGTCGCGATTTCTTGTGGAATCGGCGCTCATTAAATCGTCGATTTCCCCCTTCTCTTTTCATTGCACGCCCGGTCTAAAGCATGGCAGAGGATGCCTCTACAATCAAAAATTGGACGCGATTCCCCTAGAACTTCCTTTGACATGCGTAACGCGAGATAGATTCAGCCAAGACTAATTAAACCGTGAACAACCAAAAAGGAGGCAGCTAGAAAGTGGCACAATCACACGAAACCATTCGTCTGACGATGGCGCAGGCACTCGTCAAATACCTTCAAGTACAATTCAGTGAACGCGATGGCAAAACGCGTCGACTGATACCGTCCATTTTCGGCATATTTGGACACGGCAACGTGGCTGGTCTAGGTCAGGCGCTTTACGAATACGGCAAAGACCTGCCGTACCGCCAGCCCCGAAACGAACAGTCCATGGTGCACGCCGCTCTCGGATTCGCGAAGGCCAACTACCGACTCGCGACACTCGCTTGTACCTCGTCCATCGGTCCCGGAGCAACCAACATGATTAGCGGAGCAGCCACGGCTGCCACGAACCGACTCCCCGTTCTGCTGTTGCCGTCCGACTACTACGCAACGCGGTATCAGGGAGTGGTGTTGCAACAACTCGAACACCCTGTTTCTGCTGATGTTAGCGTCAACGACTGTTTTCGACCTGTTAGCCGTTTCTTCGATCGCATAACTCGGCCCGAGCAACTCCTGACCGCACTGCCCGAAGCCATGCGAGTGTTGACAGACCCCGCAGACACGGGCCCCGTCACCATCTCACTGCCGCAGGACGTGCAGGCTCATGCATACGATTACCCCGCGGATTTCTTTGAACGACGCGAATGGCGAGTAGAACGGCGCGTGGCGGACCCGCAGCGCATTATCGAAGCTGTGAGACTGTTACGGGCGGCGGAACGCCCGATGATAATTGCTGGCGGTGGCGTCCATTATTCGGAGGCGTGGAAGGCACTGGAGGACTTCTCCACTAAATTCGGGATCCCTGTTAGCGAGACCTTTGCCGGAAAAGGGGCAATGCGCAACGCATCCCCACTGCTTCTAGGGGGACAGGGAGTTAGTGGCACACCTGCCGCAGCTAAAGTCACTAGCCAATCAGATTTGGTCATCGGTGTCGGATGCCGCATGATGGATTTTGCGACCGGCTCTCAATCGGCGTTCAACAACCCGCAGGTGAAATTCATCAATATCAATGTTGGAGGACACGACGCCTACAAGCAGAGCGGAGTGCCCATAGTCGCAGATGCGCGAGAGGCGCTCGTGGCATTGACGCAAGCCGCTGAGGGCGTGGGGATTCAGCCTGACACAGCGTACACTAGTGAAATAGAACGCCTGAATCGGGAGTGGGGGGAGCAACTTAGCGCCGCAGTGTCGGAGGAAGTCCCCGGCGAGGCAATGAGCCAAGGCAAGCTAATCCAAGTAATAAACGAGCAGGCTCAACCGGGCGACACGATTGTCGCCGCCGCCGGAACGCCGCCGGGAGATTTAATCAAGATGTGGGATGCCACCGGTGGTCGGAAGTGTCATCTTGAATTTGGCTATTCGTGTATGGGATACGAAATGCCTGCGGGGTTGGGAGTCCGTATGTCGCAACCGGAAGGCGAAGTTTATGTGTTTATCGGTGACGGCACCTATCTGATGAACCCGACGGAGCTCGTGACATCAATGCAGGAAGGTTTGAAACTCACCGTGATTATATCCGAAAATCACGGCTTTCAATCCATCAGTGCCTTGCAGATGCTCCGCGCTGGGCGCAGATTTGGCAACGAGTTCCGAGCGCGGGATGGTGAGCAGAATCGGCTTGAAGGCGAATACATGAAGATAGACTTCGCGCAAAACGCGGCGAGTTTTGGTGCGCGCTCATGGCATGCAACAACACCGCAGGGAGTGCGCCATGCCTTGCGGGAAGCCCGCGGCGAGCGTCAAACCTGCGTGATTGTCGCCGATGTCGAACCCCATCACTACCTACCAGATTCTGGCGTCTGGTGGGATATTGCTGCAGCGGAGGTGAGCGACGATTCCCAGACACAGGAGCGACGGCGTGAGTACGAGAAGGGACTTCACCTACAGCGCTTTCATTATTAGTAAGACCATTTCGTTAAAATAACAGCGCATAGAGTGAAATAATCATTTCGTTAGGACTTGCGCGGATCAAACTCGTAGGTTGGGTTGAACGGAAATCCAAAAGAAATCACGCACAGAAAGAGGTCTTCCGATGTTTCATTCTGCCCGAAAACGCAGGAAATGAGAGCGAAACCCAACACTTCATCTGGAGGAGCGATCAAGGGAACGAATAGCGACCGCGATAGAGTTCCCATAGATATCCTCAAGATGTGGGTAGGCGACAGCAAAAACCTGATGAAGTCTCTACCCCACTAATTAATAACTGCTTTGCCACCTATTATTCAATCAAGCCAATTAACGATTTAACTTTGATTGAGGTTCAAGTTACGCCCCAATCGGAGTTTCTGAAACTACCAATTGCCGCAGCAAGGAGAAAATAATGACACCTGAACAGCGGTACGTGTTTGACGCGACAGGTTACCTCCATCTGAGAAGTGTAATATCCGGAGACGAATTGCAAGAGGCGCAGGATGCTGCTGACCGCTATATTAACACCTCGCACGACGAGATCCCGGATGGGTTTCACTACATGCACACGCCCGTCTTCCATCATCACAGTCGCGGGTTTGCATACGACAAGGCGCTAGAACGATTACTCACCCACGAAACGACATGGCCAATTATCAAAGAACTAACTGCGAATAAGCCGGGGCTGCTCAGGGGCAGCCTGATGCTTGACACGCACGACTGTGAGTACCTCTACCTTCACTCCATCAGGGAACAAGATCGGGATGGCGTCGGCTTTTCGCGTGACATTCATTGGACACACCCTTACAGCGACGTGGTATATTGCGATTTCTTCAATATTTTCTGGTATTTTGACGATGTCCACCCCGGGGATGGTGGTTTGCTTTTGATCCCAGGCTCCCACAAGAGTAAGTTGAAATGGCCTGACACGATTACTGAAACGATGGAAAAAAACGGTTATGAGTACGATAAATGTTGCATTGATGGCAGTTTTCCATTTGGCATCGTCAATATTACACCGAGGGCGGGGGATGTCGTAATCGCTTCTGACCAAGTCGTCCACGGTGCGTTGAAGTGGAAGCGGAAGGACCGCGGTCGTCGCTTCTTGGTGTTTCGATACGCCCCGCAGTACATGTTGGCGTGGACGAGCTCCCAGGACATTGACCTCCCACAAGAGATTTTGGATCGGTTGTCACCGGAGACAAAGGAACTGCTGTCGAAGGAATATATTACCCACACCAAAGAAATCGTTGACCGCCCCTCCGTCTCCATAAGTTAGCGTCCAGCGAGGCAAACAAGAGATAGTGAATCTTCAGGCATCAATCTCACAATGGCGCGAGCAGAACATTCGTTTTTGATCGCACCACGCACGGCTGTTCTGTTTATACCATGTCGCTTGAGTAATATTGCGTATGATGTTTTTCAATTATACTGTTATGAAATGACCGATACCAACCATTACCCCGCATACCAAACCCGTAGGCGGGGCATCTTGCCCCGCATTGGTAAGATTTGGTTTACGCTATTAATGCACTTCAAATAGAGAGAAATGGAATTATAACGCAACCACGCCGGCGTATTTCACGCCCGTCAAATAAGCAAGATCTCGATTCCAAGTAGTGAGGTCATCCGCGCAGAACTGATTGAGATGCGTGTGCCCGCAGGCGCGTGCAAGCGTCTGTATCAGTTCGGTTGCCGCATTGAGAAAGCGGTTGAGCCGCGCAGCCGCCTCGTCCACGATGAGACGAGCACGGAGACTTTCCTTCTGCGTCGCGATTCCTACCGGACAATTGTTGGTATGGCAGGCTCTCATGCCCACACATCCGATTGCCTGCATTGCCGAGTTCGCAATAGCCACTCCGTCCGCGCCTAGCGCGAGCGCCTTCGCAAAGTCCGCGGGACTCCTCAACCCGCCCGTTGCTATCAAAGTAACATCGCCGTTCCTTGTTTCGTCCAAATACTTCCGAGCGCGCGCGATGGCGGGCATCGTCGGCACGGAAATGTTGTCCCGGAAAATCAGCGGCGCGGCCCCCGTTCCGCCGCCGCGGCCATCAAGGATGATATAATCGACTCCGACTTGGAGAGCGGCTTCGATATCCTCCTCAATGTGTTGAGCCGACAACTTGAATCCGATTGGGATTCCACCCGTCTCCTTACGAACCTCGCCGGCAAATCCCTTGAAATCATCCAAACTATCCCAATCTGGGAAGCGCGCGGGCGAGACCGCCGGTTGCCCGACGATCAATCCGCGCACCTCGGCAATCTTCCCCTGCACCTTCTCGCCCGGAAGGTGACCGCCCGTGCCCGTTTTGGCGCCTTGCCCCCCTTTGAAATGAAACGCTTGCACAAGGTTAAGTTTATCGAACGAAAAGCCGAACCGAGCCGATGCCAACTCGTAAAAATAGCGGCTGTTCTCAGCCTGTTCCTCCGGGAGCATTCCACCTTCGCCGGAACAGATTCCTGTGCCCGCCATCTCTGCTCCTCGCGCCAAGGCGATTTTCGCCTCGGCGGACAGTGCGCCAAAACTCATGTCCGACACAAAAATCGGTATATCAAGAGTGAGCGGTTTCTTTGCCCTGGCCCCAATGACGAGTTCGGTACCAACCTCGACATCATCCAACTGTGGAAACTTGTGAAGCTGGGCGGTAACGAATTGCAAGTTATCCCATTGTGGAAGCTCATTCCGCGGAACGCCCATCGCATCCACCCGACCGTGATGCCCCACCTTGGATAAACCGTGACTTGCGAGATGGCGGATGTAGTCCACATAGGGTTCTTCAGACGCGCCGTGTATATCCTGATATTCCCCCTGATACTCGTCACGTTTGTACGGCTGAGGATTATTCTTCTCCCATCTGAGAATCTCATCTTCATCAACTAGAATCCTATCATCCTCAACCCACGTTGTGAATTTCTCCAACCGCTCTTCGTTATGGTATTCGCTGATTCCCGTGTCGTAGCGATAATCCCAGTTGTGTACCCCACAAATTAGATTCTGCCCATCAATGTGTCCGTCCGCAAGCAGTGCACCCCTATGAAGGCATCTACCGTACAATACCGAAACCTCATCATCATACCTGACGATTACCAGATCCACATCACCGACCAGCGCGTGAATAGGCTGTCGATCTTCTAACTCGCTGAATCCCGCGACTTGAACTCTTTTCATTACCTCTCCTTCTACTCGGATAGATTAAGAAAACGGCGAAGGTGATTTCTCATCTGCTCCTCTACTCAATTGAGGTCTATCCCTCATTGCTTCAGGCAACTCGTCCCATGTCCGTCCTTGAAGTTCACGTCCCGCTCGTTTTTTGTGCACGCCGCCCCACTGTTTGAAGAAAAATGGGACGCCGGACGCTTTGCAGTTATCTCGGATTTGCAGCACCCAATCCTTTTCCATCGGTCTTGCCCCAGGCCCCGACTCGCCTCCAACAATCACCCAGTCGATTCCTCTGAGATTCAAGTCCGGAAGGGGACCAAGCAAAGGTTCAAGCGAGAGGAATTTAACCTTTGCGTTGGTTTTCCGCAAATGATCTATACGAGAAATATAATCTTGATTTTCAACGCTAACGCCCATCCACACATTCTTTGGCCAGTCGATTTCAAGACTGAGTTCCTCAAGACGCTCCGCACGTTTGGTCAACACCTGAAAATGGTGCCAGTCGGAGCGTTTCATGACATCAAAGATCTGTCGGATATATTCAAGCGACACAGCCTCATGGAACAGATCGCTCATGGAATTGACGAAAATCAATTTGGGTTTTCTCCATTTCAACGGTTGTTCTAGGAGGTGTGGTACACGTTTAATGCGATTTGTCCAGCGCGGTCCAGCCTTCGTTTGAATAGCAAGTCCCTCATAGGCTAAACCCTTGCCGGCGAAACGTTGGGCGATACGTTCCGCATAGCAGAAACGGCAGCCTTCCGAGACACGAGTACAGCCGCGTACCGGATTCCATGTCGATTCCGTCCACTCTATTTTCGATTCCGATGCCATTTTCGATCGCGATTTCAAAATGTCCTGAGCAATTTTTACAGCGGTTGAAGCTCCTTTTGGGTTTCCCGCCGCAAAGCAGAGCAGGTACAGTGGGTTATTACAGCTATTGTATAAACGCAGAGGATTCTTTGCCACTTCCGTAAACACCGATTCTAGACGCTTGATGAAATAGGCTTCAATTGAATCGAAATCTGCGACCTTTTGTTGCCCTGGGAGGGCCCAAAAAGGGAGGGTGCCTCATCCTTCTTGTAGAATCCATCAAACCAATCCTCAGTTCCAAAAAACTCGTTCAGTGTATTCTGTCTAGTCTGATCAATCTGGGCATCATTCCGCAGCAGCCTGCTTACAGCCATTCCGAGGGGAAAAAGTACCCATAAATCAATAGCTTGGGTATTCGCAATTGCTTCTATTGTTTTCCACTTAACCGCCATCCCATAGGGATCTAGGAACAAGACGGCTCGGCGTCCTGAACTCAGCCAATCATGATTGCATAATTCTTGAAGACAGGAGTTCGCTTCATTCTGAACGAGTTTAATGTCAGTTTGCAAATCCGGAAATTCTTCCTTTAACCGCTGAAGTTCGCCAAAGCGAGATTCGTTCTTCTCAATAAAGATGTATTTGCTGAACCGAGGCTTAACTTCAAGCGCAACCCGTGCAGAACCATCAAAAAATTTCTGCACGTCTTTCTCAAACATTTTAGGTAGCATCAATTCCGTAGAATCTCCACTCTCTTTGAGTGTTCTATACCCCGTTCCTGCAAACGCATCGATATAGGCAAAACGGAAAGTCTGTTTACTCATGATAGTTGTATAAGCACAGAGATACTTGCGTACGCGCTCAAGTTTTAAGGTTGTCCAATTACCTCCAAAATTATGGCAGGCCATTTTCTTTTCTTACTCCTATTATACTATATACGTGTTAAGTGTTCAATTGTTTCTTTTTTTTCATTTTTTTCAGAATGGTCCACAGACCTTGTTCTCCGCTGCTTGTACGTTCCCAGAGCACATAAGAATTCTGTCTATAGTCATTTAACTAAGAATGCTACATATAAGACTTACGTTGTTCGAATTGTAGTAGCACAATTTTCCGCGCGCCATCTGTTAGGAGCAAACTTTACTCGCGGCAGGAGGTCGCGATTCGGAGATCGCTCCTACGGTAGGTCTATCGCATAAATTTTCAATCATCAAATCGCAAACAAGTATGTGAAAATATGATTGTAAATTACTACAAAATGTTACGATAATTGTGTCTATTTACTCCGCCACTTTACGAATCTCAGGATTAGAATACATCTGCCGTGCCACATCGTCTCCAAGATTACGGATGGCTGACTTCACCGCACCGAGAAAAGCTCTCCTTCTTGAGTCAAACAGAATTCCTTTAGCCGTAGCATTCCCTTCCCCTGACGCTGTAATGACGGCAACTTCTATCATTTCAAGATTGAAACAGGTCAGTTCAGCGGTCAGAGACCTGCTTGCCTTGCTACTATTCTGGATACCGTCTCCTTGATAGCCGAGGGAGCCACCCGCCGGTCTAACCTGAACAATAACGACAAGGTTTAGCCGTCTATCGGCTATAGACTCTTTCGTCGGATACGAGTCTAAAACCTCAGCAGAATCGAAAACGTGCCGAGTCGCTTTCGCAAGGGTTGATACAATATCTTTTCCCACCGGCACATCGTCTTTCGTATCCATGACGGGATAGTGATGGGGCTCAAAGCGCATTGTTAGAGACTGCGTCCCTTCAGCGAAAAAAAGCCCGACCCTCAAATCCATCCGATCCGAATTATCGGCACACCCGGCAACAACAAACGCAGTAGCAACGAATAATACGCCACGGCGAAAATCAAACACAATTCTTCATCTCCTTTCGAGTTCGAAAATTGAGTTTGAATACTGGAAAAAACCTAGATTCCGCTATCTGAGTCAGACGCGCCCAGAACGATTGTGTTTGGGCTCTGCTACCGGGATCTCGCCATCCGCTGCTGCGCTTTACGAGAGTGCAAAAGAATACCATCCAGATGCAAATGTGTCGCATACCCAATTAAACTTGCCGTGTAGAAGGGGAGTCCGGACCGAATGAGGTTCAGATTCTGGGCTGACTTCAAATTGTCGAAATCGATTTGAGTGCCCTCGAAATAAAATGGAAGTACGAGGAATGCCGTAGGCAACAGAAGCATCGTTAGTCGCGAATGCGTCCAGCCGCGGTGTTTGCCGAGGAGTGGCAGCATGGCAAAAACCCCCAAGAACGCAGATTGGATATACTGTTTTCGAAGAATCAATATGATGCTAAATACGAGGAAAATTCGATAAAAGATCTGCTGGCTCCGGCTTTTGGTGTCTACGTCCGGCCAAAGTCCCGAGAGCACCGCAACCACAAAACACGCTCCGATGCTCCATAGATTGAAAGGGATGGTGGGATTTCGCTCATGCGGTACCTGCATCGCGAACTGACCGAAGAGCGATGCCGCCAAGGAGAGCGTGAAGAACAATGTATAGGCTATTAAACCGCCGATGTAATGCTCGCGGAACATGCTCATAATGGAAACTTAACTCTCGGCGGTTTTTTCTGGGAAGAGCTTTGTGTTCTCCCTATGTCGGATCTTGTCACGCTTGGTCTTCTTTTCGATTGATTTACGGAACGCCTCTTCCAAATCTACCCCCGTTTGATTCGCTAAACAGACCAGCACGAATAGCACATCCGCCATCTCCTCAGCCAAGTCGACCGATTTATCAGATTCCTTATAGCTCTGATCGCCGTACTCGCGAGCCGCAATCCGTGCCAACTCCCCTACCTCCTCCATCAAGATGGCAATATTCGTCAACTCGGAGAAATATCGAATACCGATGGTTTGAATCCATTCATCTACTAATTCTTGGCATTTCTTGAGTGTATACTCCATTTCATCCTCTATGAAACTAGAATCAGATAATGCGCTCTCTATAAACAGTCTAGCCTAGCGAATCATATCACCGAGTCCCTAGCCTGTCAAAGGTTTTCCGACTTGACAGACACTGGTGGCGGTAGTAAACTAACCCCGCAATTCTCAACACCCAATCCATAAGGATAGTCTCATTATGTGCAAAGAACCTTTCGATCAACTGGTGCAAGTTTTTGCCGCGCTGCGAAGTGAAAACGGCTGCCCCTGGGACCGCGAACAGACTCACGAATCTATCAAACCCGATCTCATCGAAGAAACCTACGAAGTCATTGAAGCGATTGATGCCGGACATCCGGGCAAACTGCGTGAGGAGCTCGGTGACCTCCTTTGCAATATCATGCTGCACGCACAAATCGCGAAAGATGAGGGAGAATTTGACATCAACGACATCATCAAGATACTTACGGAGAAACTCATCCGTCGCCACCCGCATGTTTTTGGTGACCAAGAAGCGAACAATGCGGATCAGGTCGTCAAAAATTGGGAACAGATTAAGCGAAGTGAATCAGGCTACGAGGATCGTAAATCTGCCCTTGATGGGGTTCCTGACCACTTACCGAACCTGCAGCGTGCACAGAAACTTCAGCGCAAAGCCGCCCGCGTGGGATTTGATTGGAACAATGTTTCCGATGTACTCCCAAAAATCGACGAAGAAATTGCGGAGTTGAAGGAAAGCATCCAGGATGGTAACCGTGAAGAGATTGAGTTGGAGATTGGCGACCTACTATTTTCGATTGTCAATTTGTGTCGATTCCTAGATGTGCAGGCGGAAGAGGCGCTGCGGAAAGCAAGCCGAAAATTTGTCCGTCGTTTCAAGGCGATGGAGGAGGAGTTGGAACGCCGCGGTGACTCATTCAAGGATTACGATTTGGCGGGACTTGACGAAATCTGGGACAAGGCGAAGGAGGAAGAGGTTGCGGTCAATTCATAGCAGATCTGAGTTGGGTTCATGGCGACAGGTCTTTCAATGCGGCATCATTCGGGCATGCTTAGCCCTGGTTGTTGTACTTGCAACTCCATTTGAAGCGAACGCGGAAAACTTCCTGTCGCGTTCAGATCGAGAGATTTTCGATGCTATCTACGATGCCCCGCCACAACGTCAGCCACTAGGCACAGCTATGGAAGTGGTCACAGAGTTTGGCGATCCCAAGACGATGATGGGGCTTTCGATTCTTCTCATGGCTTACGGGGATGACGATCCTCGAGAAACCGGCAGACTGTTGTCCTCTGCTTTCATAGGTGGCGGGTTGGTAGTGCTCGGAATGAAGCAGATCGTTCAGCGCAAGCGCCCGCTGGAGGATGAACTTGGCGATCCGTCCTTTCCGTCTGGGCATACCTCAATCGCCTTCTCTATGGCTACGGTTCTTGGGTACCAATATCCAAAGTGGCGCATTCCGCTCTACATTGGCGCTGGCTTGGTGGGATTATCTCGTATCTATTTGGGACGGCACTATGCCTCGGACGTGTTGATGGGTGCCGCTGTTGGCACAATTTCGGGAACAGTCGTCTGGCGAAACCGAATAACGCTGCTCAGTTGGGAATTTTAAACCTAATCTAACTTCATCAAAAGGCTAGTTGCTATGCACGCGGCAACCTCCAATATTCGACCTGAACCGGACCGTATACTGGTTGACATTGCAGACTATGTGGCGAATCGCGCAATTGAAAGCGATCTTGCTTACCTAACGGCTCGATATTGCTTGATGGACACGCTCGGATGCGGTTTGCTGGCGCTCGGTTACCCCGAGTGTACGAAACATCTTGGACCGGTTGTCCCGGGCACCACCGTGCCTCACGGCGCTCGCGTGCCCGGAACACAGTACGTGTTAGACCCCGTTCAAGCCGCGTTCAATATTGGGTGCATGATTCGGTGGCTGGACTACAATGACACATGGCTCGCGGCAGAATGGGGACATCCGTCCGACAACCTCGGAGGAATCCTAGCCACGGCGGACTATCTGAGCCGCCAAAACGTTGCTGCCGGACACTCGCCCCTCGTGATGCACGACGTATTGACCACAATGATAAAGGCGCACGAAATTCAAGGTGTTTTAGCGTTGGAAAACAGTCTCAACCGAGTCGGATTGGATCATGTTCACTTTGTGAAAGTTGCGTCAACAGCCGTCGTAACCAAAATGCTAGGCGGTGGTGTGGATGAAATCGTCAACGCACTTTCCAACGCATTTGCCGATGGCGGAAGTCTGCGAGTATACCGCCATGCTCCGAATACCGGGACGCGGAAATCGTGGGCGGCAGGCGATGCGACGAGCCGCGCCGTGAGATTGGGGCTAATGGCAATCAAGGGAGAAATGGGGTATCCTTCATCCCTTTCTGCGGAGACTTGGGGATTCGAAGATGCACTGTTCAGAGGAAAAGCGTTTGTCCGCAAACAACCTTACGCATCATACGTGATGGAGAACGTCCTTTTCAAGATCTCATTTCCTGCCGAATTTCATGCGCAGACAGCCGTAGAGTGTGCCTTCAAGTTGCATGAGCAGATTCACAGTCGCTTGGATGAGGTTGGAAAAATCACGATTACGACACATGAATCGGCTATTCGCATTATTGATAAAACCGGCCCGCTGCATAATCCGGCAGATCGAGATCACTGTATTCAATACATGGTGGCAATAGGATTGATATTCGGGGAATTGACGGCTGAACACTATGAAGACGAAGTGGCGGCAGATCCGCGTATTGACGCGCTGAGAGATAAGATAGTAACCGTGGAAAATCCGCGGTACAGTCGAGATTATCTTGACCCCGACAAACGATCGATTGCCAATGCACTTCAGGTTCATTTCAATGATGGATCCGCTAGCGAACAAATCGTCGTCGAGTATCCAATTGGTCACCGCCGCCGCCGCGCCGAAGGGATACCGTTGCTAGAAGAAAAATTCGCCAAGAATTTGGCATCTCGTTTTCCGGCAAGACGGGTAGAAGCGATTATAGACCTTTGTAACGACCAAAAACGGCTGGAAGCGACCCCTGTCAACGAATTCATGGAGATGTTGGTTATCTAATTTACTTAAAGGAGAAAAAGTCCATGGAATACTTTGAACTCTTGTCGGGTCACACGATGCCCGTTTTGGGATTGGGCACATGGAAACTGCGAAACCAACAATGCAAAACCGTGGTTAAACAAGCCGTAGAAATGGGATATACTCACATTGACACGGCATGGATGTACGCCAACCAGCGAGAGATTGGTGAAGCCCTCCAAGAAATTGGGGCAAAACGCCACGAACTGTTCATAACCTCGAAAATCTGGCATACGCACATGGAACGCGATAACGTGCTGTCACAATGCGATGAATGCTTGGATCAACTCCGGGTGGATTACGTGGACCTTCTACTCATCCACTCACCGAGTCAGATTGCGCTACTTGAAGAGACTCTTGGTGCCTTCAAAGAAATCGTTGATGCAGGCAAAGCCAAGAGTATCGGTATCAGCAATTTCAATAATGACCAAGTCGATCAAGCGCGGAAGATCTCCGCGGTGCCCATTAGTGCGAACCAAGTGGAATACAATGTTCACCACAACCGAGAGGAACTGCTGCAACATTGCGCGAAATATGGAATTCACGTCACCGCACATCGCCCCTTGGCGACAGGGGAAATCGGAGATGAGCGCCTCCTGAACGAAATCGCAAAGGGCCACGGAAAAACTGCGGCACAAGTTGCTATGCGTTGGCTGTTGCAGAAGGGAATCAGCGTTATCCCCAAGTCCGGTTCCAAAGGACACTTGGAAGAAAATCTCGACCTGTTCGATTGGGAACTTACCGCCACAGAAATGAAACAGATCGACAATCTTGGCGATCAACTGAGCGGATAGCGAAGGCGATAGAACCCCATAGAGTCGCCGGTGCGATGACGATCCCCTCTCCGAATCGTGAGCCCTGTTGCTGCGCAAGCCCTTCGGTAATACAGGTTTCGCTCCAGAGGAGCGACATGTCTGTAGCAAACAAATTTTCAACCATTTCCCGCTCCAGAGGAGCGGCATGTCAGACTTTTAGGACTTGCGCACTTTGGTCTGTAGTTGTCCGATTCATCAAGATCAAACGAGTGAACAGCGCGGGATTAGCGATCAACCGAACGAATAGTAAGAGCGATAGAGATCTTAAGGCGACAGAGTTCCCATAGAGAATTTCCCCTCAACTGACCAAATATAATCCTGCCACCTTATTTTCAAACAGGTCCTAATATCCCTTAGAGGCCTGAAGATACAAGCTATGACTACCTGAACGTTTACTATCCCTTTAAGCTGCCATCGCCCCGCAAAACTCCGCAAGCGTACTCTCCAATTTCGTCCCCGCCGGCACATACGCAAGTATCAGCCCATCAATGATCTTGTTCGGATCCGGCACGACACCCGTAAACCGCTCAGCCGTGATGCCCTTGGAAAGTAGCAGATGAAAGGTATCGCGCTTTAACCCTCGCGTCGTGTAGAGATTCCCCTGCCCCTTTGATATAACGAGTTCGGAATCAAGCAACACATTCACAAATGGGGGGGGCGCTTGATAAAGATTCGTTCCTGTGGTCTTGGATCCAGAAGAAGTCAAAGAAACATCACCACAGTTGACGGCGCTCCTAAGACATTGGAATTGCGGATGGGCGACAATCTCCTCTAAATCCGCCAGAGTTGCATCATTGCTTGCCGGACCTGCTTTACCAACAATCGATATCTGGTGTCCAAGGTCGAGAAGCATTTGAATTAACCACAGGTCGAATACCACTTCTCCATCGTTGTCAACTAACCAGACTAGGC
Organism: Candidatus Poribacteria bacterium; assembly: GCA_965197465.1. Taxonomy (GTDB): domain Bacteria; phylum Poribacteria; class WGA-4E; order WGA-4E; family JAJDTR01; genus JAJDTR01. The sequence continues at coordinate 1,738,481 of OZ240209.1, forward strand.
GCTTGGGGTTGCCTTCAATCACCACTGATTTAAACTGTTCAAAACAGTCAATGGCTAGTGGAGCATGAACGGCGTCCTGCAAAACACGGTTGAAGTAATCAGGCTGCTCCGCGAGTTTGGCAATGACCCTCGCACTGCTATAGTCAATAATATTTGCCGCAATAACAAGCTTCAGTCGTCGCGTCCAATCACAATCGGGAATTTGGTCGAGCAAGGTTATCGCGGTTTGTCTAGCTTTCAATTTATCTTTGCGGTACGGGTCCGGATTACCGGTGGCGAGCGAGACAATTTCAAAAACGACTCCCCATATTTCTTCGGGCGTCAGCTCATCGGTAACATAAGTACCATTTTCTTTCCGCAGCTCCAGCAGGTCATCGACAGCCTTGAATGCAATACGTCGTAGGATGGGATTGCTGGTTCCGCGAGGGATGAGTTCCGCGTTAGAATGGGATCGAACGTGCTGGCGGAGGTTCTCCCAATCGGGTTTGTTACGCTTTTCGCCGAACGTGTAGACGCCCGGTATATACTTCGACACGACGAGTTGACCGAGAGCACTTGAAGTTTTCTTCCTCGTGTCCGATTCCTCGTCCAATGAAAACAGAGGCAAGCCTAGATTTACAGAGCCAGGTACTCCTAACTTCCGGTTGTCAATTGACATCCCGGCCGGAACTACGGTTGCTGCCGCCTCCACGAATCTCAGGCGCCCCGCCCTTCCAACTTTTGCTCGATCAAATCGGCAGTTTTCAATCTCACTTAACACCCTCAGTCCGGCAATCGGTGCACCAATCTCTTCGGACAACGGATTAGATTCGAAGATCGTGTCCGCCGCCTTTACATCCTTCAAGCCAACGAGATCTCCAACCGCGGTGTTCCCTGTCAACTCCACATTCTCCAAACGACAATAATTTCCGATCTTGACCCCTTCCCCAAGATGGATACGCCCCAGCAAATAGCAGCCGTTCCCAATTTGGATGTTGTCGTCTGTCAGGGTAATCTGAGCGGCAGGGTCAACCCGTGCGCCTTTTTGAGCGAGTCTTTCCCTCGTCCTCGCGAATAGAGATTCTTCGCCTGCCATGAGATTTGACCATCGGTTGATACCGGAGATTGCCTCCCCCCGATAGATGTAGGCATGTGTTTTCAACCCATCCTCATAGCAGTGTCGAATGAGATCGACATGGTGAAGTTCAGCTTTGCTGCCATGCGGTTGCAATCGGTTCATTCTGTCAACGGCTGCACTACTCCGAATGAGAGTAATGCCTGTATTCGTGTAGCCTTCCCCGCAATCCAGTTGTTGCGACATCTCATTTTTTTCTCCTTCCGTCATTTCGTTCCACTCCTTCGTGCCGACAAACCTGCCGTCCTTGTCAAAGAACAGTCCGCCCTTGTCGACGACAGTTTCAGGCATTTTTCCACAAAGCGTAACATCCGCTCCGTTGATGAAATGAGAAACGAGTGTCTGCAGATAAACTGCTCGATTGAGAAACGGCTCGTCTCCGAACCCGATACCAATCCACTCCGCATCAGATGCTTGAACAGCGGGAATCGCAGCTCGTAACGCGCCTCCGGTACCGTTCTGATCAGGTTGAACGCAGAGGATGGCATTTGGGCCGCATAACCGATTGACTGTCTCCATGTCAAGCGCCGATGAAGGAATGATGCCATCAAATGTCATATCAGTCGTCACCAAACGTTCCGCCATCTTGGGATTAACGACAATGATATGCGGACGGGTGCCGGGAAGATAGCTGCGGGACACCTGCAACGTATTGTACTCACCGAACCACAAATCTAGAGTTTTGTTTAGACGACCTGACGGATCGATTCGAGTACCCTGTCCTCCCGCCAGAATCACCCACTGTGGATCGAGCCACTGTGTAAGACTGTGTTCATTGTCTCGATTCGTAATTGTGTGTAGGAACTGTTCAATTCGTCTGTCGGCCTCACCCTTGTCCGGAATGCCGATAGCAGTCGCAAGATTACATCGGAGAATCTCTTCAACTGCGTGACGTAAAGTTATGAGATTGTTGAGCATCGTATTTGAACGACCGTTTAACTCATTCCGGATTCAAAGATTGTGATTTGTCAGGATTTCCAGATTATAGAGGAGTAAGTGAGGGAGTCGGATAGTATACTTGCTCCTTCACTTGCGTCTCAAGCTTTCGCGGTTTTGGAAAGGTGATTCTCGTATGCCACTGATCGGCAAAGGAAACCGATGGTCTCATTATAGCCAAACAGCAAAGCGTCGGCAACTGAATTCGATAAACCCCTTAGGGCAACCGCACCTGATTCTAGAGGATCAAAGGAGCGAATAGCGACTGCGATAGAAATCCCAGTGCGATAGAGATCTCCTCCCGGTCGCGATTTCTTGTGGAATCGACAATTATCAAATCCCCGATTTCCCTTCCTCTCTTTGCACTCCCACTCATTACACGTCCGGTCTTGAGCGAGGAATAGACGGTTCTACACCCCAAAATCAGATACAATCGCACTGATAAACCCCTTGCAATAGATATGACAGAATGATACAATGACCGTGGAAGGCATTGTGGTCGTTGAACCGGCGGCAAGATATGTGACATCCTCGGCGGCCATGAAGTTTGACTCGTCTCCGATAGCTAAAGAAACAACCGATTCAAGCATGGCGAATACTTCGATCAAGCACTAATTATTCTCTTGTGGTTCAGATTTGAGAGGACAACACTACTGCTCCATACCTCGCCAGTTTGAGAATTGACACCTAACCAAGCTTGTTTACAAAGGACTTAATCGCAGATCTGCCGATCATACAATATATTATGCGTGTTTAGCACCTGAACTACTATATATTGATTAATGCCGTTATTTCTAAATAAGTTAAAAGGAGCAATCAATGGCATCAACGACAGATTGGGTAGCGCTGGAACCTGATATAGAAACCGTTCTCTCGCAGGAGGAAGATCCGCTCCAAGCGCTCGCCGACGCCCGCATCGCGGGGGTCGTTCTGCGCGGCGCGTATAACCCGGATCATTGCACGAGTTTAATCCGGAGATTTATTGACCGAGGTATGATGCGAGATCCGGAAAACCCGGTCCCAGCATTAGAAGAAAAATACCAATTCCAAGGAGGGCCGGGATCGAACTCACGAATTGATATTGGCACGAGCATAGTCAATCGCACGCGCGGTGGACAGCGCATTTCGGATGATCACGTCGAAAACAAGGAAGCTTTCCTGCAACATTCCGCTGCCACGCATGAGCTATTCGGCCATTTGTTTGATGGATTCGACAACCCCGTGGACACCCTCTACGATTCCCTATCTAGTTTGGCGGTTGACAAAGAGGTCAAGGTGGCTCGCGAGCCAGATGGACGTCTCTATGGACCTGCAGTCTTTCGAATCCATTACACTGGCCACGGTTACGCCCCACACATCAACCATGTGAGAATCGCAGACAAGCTTTTCAACTTCGAAATCTCCCGTTTCAGTCATCAGTTCGCAGGCCTCATCTGTATACAGAACGCCACTGATGACGGCAGATGTCCGCACGCTGTTATTGACCAATGCGTTTGGAGTCCCGAAGTACAGAAGCATTTGTCTAACAGCACATACTTCCAATACATGACCGAGAATAGGATTCCTCAGTATCAAATCGAGGTGAATCCCGGTGATTTCTATCTTTTCAACAGCGGCTGTATCCACCAAGTGGCACATGTCGAGGGCACCACTCCTAGAACCGTCCTAGCGACTTTTATCGGCTACTCGGAGGATGACGACGAAATCTTCGTCTGGGCGTGATACTCTTGTCAGCGCTCAGAGGACGAAAGGGAAGAAAACAGAACTGAGTTCGCTTCTCCCGTCCCTTTCCTCCATCCCGTCCAAAATCTATGCTAGATGCTTATCACTTCTCCAAACGCCACGGCGCTATATTTTTAGAACCTGTTTGAACAACCATCTTCTCTTGTTAGAGTAGCAGCAATGTGAGGTTTGAATTTGTCCTAGGTAACACCTAAGTTTTCATACCTCCTTGCCTATGACTTTACTGTCCACACTGCGAAGAAGCTAGTCATAGCAAGGGGCTTCAGCCTTTTCTTGTGTCTACTGAAAACCCCAATTTAGTATGAAAGGTATGAAAAGTATGAAATTGTCCAAGATTGACAAACGACGTTCTCCAAGTCGCACCCAGGGCTTTCAAACAGGTTCTTAAGAAACAGTACGCTGGTCCGACTTCCTTTTTGCCGGGAATGTGACTTTCCTGAAGATACTGTAATGGTCAGGCAGATGTGAGACATTCATAGCTTTTTCCCGCAAGAGGGGAAATCTGCGATTTAATGATCGCAGATCGGCTTGGATTGCCAAATCCAAGCCTTGACCGATGAGATTGTCAATCCGCGGGAGTTGTACTGCGCGTAAACCATCTCGTTGACTAATACATTTTCTTGAAGATACCTAAATTCCTGTCGATCGTTAACCAAGAGGTGGCAATTTGAGCAATGCAGACAAAACGAACGTGCTCTTTATTCTGAGCGACGACCAGGGCCCTTGGGCAGCGGGTTGCTACGGCAATTCTGAAATACGCACTCCCAACATTGATCGCTTAGCTGAAACGGGGGTTAGGTTCAGTAATTTTTTCGTTGCTTCTCCGGTCTGCTCGGCGAGTCGTGCCACGTTGTTGACAGGGCGTATTCCATCCCAGCACGGCGTCCACGATTGGATTCGGGATGGAAATGTCGGCCCTGACGCTACCCGCTACCTGGAGGGTGAGGTAGGGTATACAGACATCATGGCACGGCACGGTTGGACTTGTGGATTATCCGGCAAGTGGCATTTGGGCGACAGCCAGATACCGCAACACGGCTTCACTGATTGGTATGCCCATCAGATGGGTGGCGGGCACTACCACAATGCGCCCATGGTAAAAAATGGTCAACTCCTGAACGAGCCGAGATACCTAACGGATGCTATCACCGACGAAGGACTTGAGATACTGGACAGATACGCTGACCGTGGCCATCCGTTCTATTTGAGTGTCCATTACACTGCCCCCCACGATCCGTGGGTCAATGAACACCCCCAATCTATTGTAGATTCCTATGACGATTGTCTATTCGAGACCTGTCCACAGGAGCCGCGCCATCCATGGGCTGGGATAGGTAGTCATATCTTCACGGACGATGCGCTGGGCAACCGAGAGGCACTGAAGGGTTACTTTGCTGCGGTGACAGCGATGGACCAAAACATCGGTCGTATCCTTGACAGACTAGAACAGCTCGGTTTGCGCGATAATACGCTCATTGTGCTCCTGAGCGATAACGGCTTTTCGTGCGGGCATCACGGGTTTTGGGGAAAAGGGAACGGGACGATGCCGCGTAACATGTATGAGAACTCAATTAAAGTTCCCGCCATCTTCAGCCAGCCCGGACGTATCCCCCAAGGATATGTTCACGATTCAATGATTAGCTCTTACGACTTCATGCCGACACTCCTGGAATATCTGGACTTGCCCGTACCGGCAGGACGCAACCTGCCCGGGAATAGCTTTTTGGCCGCGCTAGAAGGCAGGCCGTTCGATGGCCCCGAACAGGTGGTGGTCTACGACGAATACGGACCTGTACGCATGGTTCGGACTCCGGAGTGGAAATACACCTACCGGCATTCCCATGGTCCTCACGAGCTTTATCATCTTGTGATCGATCCTGATGAGAGACAGAATCTAGCAGAAGACGATGCGCAGACCGACCGGATCGGGGAACTGCACGGAATGATGGACGACTGGTTTACCCGGTACGTTGACCCTCGGCGAGATGGCCTGACCCAAGATGGGATGTCGTGGGGTCAGAGAAAGTACCTGCCTTATACACGTCCCGCTGGATTTCCAATGTCGTATGGATAGAGGCAGCAACTACTCGCACAGGTAGAGGGCAATGGGAGAGCGCTTAAAAGACAAAGTTGCAATTGTCACCGGTGCCGGGTCGATTGGCCCTGGTTGGGGTAATGGCAAAGCTACGGCCGTGCTTTTCGCGCGCGAAGGTGCCAAAGTTTTCGCCATCGATATCAATCTAGGTGCAGTTGAAGAAACGAAGGCAATCATCGATGCGGAGGGTGGCAGATGTGCCATCCGCGCGATGGATGTCTCCAAGGCTTCCGATGTTAAGAGTATGGTGGACAGTTGCCTCGACACCTACAGTCGTATAGACATTCTCCACAACAACGTTGGTATCGTTGAGGTCGGAGGCTGCGTCGAAGCAAGCGAGGAGAGTTGGGATCACGTCAATGATGTCAATCTTAAGAGTGTGTTCCTGACCTGCAAATATGTGCTACCGCACATGGAGGCGCAGGGCGGAGGCGCTATTGTCAACATCTCGTCTATTGCCTCCACGCGTTGGTTGGGTGTCCCCTATGTCTCTTACAGCGCAACCAAGGGGGGCATAAACCAGATAACCAAGAGCGTTGCCATACAGTACGCGAAAAAGAACATTCGGGCTAACGCCATTCTGCCCGGTTTCATGAACACACCGATGGTGACCGAGGGCCTTGCGGATGCATACGCCGATGGGGACGTCGAGAAGACAATCGAAATTCGTGATAACCTTTGCCCCACCGGAAAAATGGGTGACGCTTGGGATGTGGCTTACGCCGCACTGTTTTTGGCATCTGATGAGGCAAAGTATATCACGGGCACCGAACTCGTTGTTGACGGCGGATTGACTTGCAAATGCGTCTAGGTAAACTAATACCATTTCGCTTGAATAATAGTGCATATGATGTCTGAATTATATCGTTCACTTTCTCCGTAAGCGGGGATCAAGCAAGCGGATAGCGAGTGCGATAGAGATCTTCTTGCCCCGCCGACTTTGCGCGGAGACAAGGCTTCTTACTCTGCTCCACGCAAGTTTCTTTACTTGATCCACGAAATCAATGCACTTGCATTTTACAGAGACGGTATAAGTCCGCGTGTTTAACGCAAAATAATTGTTGCCGACCAATCCTGAAAATGTACAGAATAATGATTGGTTTTTGCTTTATGCATAAGTCCTAAATAAGATCGTTCGAGCAAAAGAGTGAGATTATCTTATGAAGAAAGTTTTAATCACAGGCATGAGTGGATTGGTCGGTGGGGTACTACGCGATAATCTGCAAAGCCGATTCGAGTTGAGCGCGTTGAATCGCCGTAATGTACCGGGTGTGCCGTGCCATAATGCCGATATCGGTGACTTAAACGCAATTCAGCCTGCATTCGAAGGCATTGACGCCGTGGTTCACATGGCTGCATTTGCGAGGTCGGGTGAAACGTGGGATGCGATTCTCAATGACAACATCATCGGTACGTACAATGTTTTTGAAGCCTCTCGTCGCGCGGGCGTCAAGCGAATCGTATACGCCAGCAGCGGAATGGTAGTTGCGGGTTGGGAAAGTGTGATGCCCTACCAAGCGCTAGCGGAAGGTCGTTACGAAGAGGCTCCGGAAACGTGGGAGAAGTTGACGCATCAGTCTGCCGTTTGGCCCAGAGGATTGTACGGTTGCAGTAAGGTTTTTGGCGAAGCGCTCGGACGGCACTACGCGGATACGACCGATCTTTCCATCCTCTGTTTGCGTATGGGCAATGTGGTTCAGGAAGACAAACCATCTAGGCCCCGCCAATATTCAATCTACTGTAGCAAGGTTGATATTGCGCGGATCGTCGAGTGTTGTCTTGATGCACCTGCTAATCTCAAGTATGACATATTCTACGCACTGTCGAACAACCGCTGGGGCTACCGCGACCTTGAGCACGCCCGCGAAGCCATCGGCTACGTACCCGCGAGCGCCGCGGAAGATTATCGAGAATAACAGTCACAACGTCGCAGATGCCTCCAAGCCCGTGCCCCACTGAAGCGTCTTCTACTACATCCAAAGGAACAACTCATGAATCAACCCCCTCAATCCTTTGTGCTTGTACAAGAAAATCGACTGCTTTCGTTTGTAACAGCGTGTTTCGAAAAGGTAGGACTGGAACAGGAGCACGCAGCACTGGTGAGTCGTTTGCTTGTCAACAACGACCTGCGCGGCGTGCGTAGTCACGGCTCGCGGACAGTTGACATGTACTGCGATGGATTTGAACGAGGAGCAGCCAATCCCCGACCTGCAATAAGAGTGTTGCACGAAACCCCAACATCCGTAGTGCTTGATGGAGATGGCACAATCGGCTATATGCCAATGACTCGTGCGGCGGAAGGCGCTATCGCTAAGGCTAAAGCAGTTGGACTTGGTATCGGTCTAGTACGGCATATCGATCATTACGGCTCGGCAGGTCACTATTCTCGAATGTGCATGGAGGCAGGTTGCATCGGATTCTCATCGCAGGGACATCGCAACATGGGAAACGCCGAGGGCAGAGAGCAAAAGCCGCAAGTCGGTTTCTACGGCAACCCGCCGATTAGCTTCGCCATTCCATCGGGGGACGAACCGCCCGTGGTGCTGGATGCAGCTACTAACATTCTGTCGGGTTATGATAATCTGGATATGGCTGCGCGCGAAACGCTCCTCCGCAAAATTCCGGCAGCCTTTTTCAAGAGCATGGGTTACACCGCGGTAGCCAGCCTAATGGGCGGTGCACTCACCGGTTTCACGCTCCCCGAGTCGGATGACCTTGTTAAGCGCTGGCCCGGCGCTAACTTCGGTGGCACTGTCTTAGCCATCAATATAAACGCAGTGGTCCCCGAGACGGTCTTCCGTGCCGAGGTAGATCGAATGGTACGTGATGTGCGTGAGACCTACCAGCCGATGCCGGGACATGACCGCGCATTACTTCCCGGCGCTGTTGAGGAGGAATTGTTTGAATTGCACCGGCGCGAAGGCATTCGGTACGGGGAACCGGAGCAGGCTGATTTGAGGCAGGTTAGTGAACGTTTGGCAATTTCACTCCCGTGGGAATAGACTGGTAAGACAGTGGTTAGTAGCATTCATCCGTTGAAAGTTGATTTTTTCTGGACACCAGCTACAGGAGACTGTTATGAAGATTATTCTACTGGGATTGTTCATCTCTATCAGCGTTTCGCCATTATTTGCTGATGATTGGCCTCAGTGGCGAGGAGCTAACCGAGATGGAGTATGGAATGAAACCGGCATCATTGAAAAATTCGATGCGCCTGAAGTAAACATTCGATGGCGTGTACCTGTGTCAAGTGGCTATAGCGGGCCAACGGTCGCAGATGGGCGCGTATTTGTGACCGATCGCGTTACAACCCCCAAGCAGATTGAGCGAGTTCTCTGCTTTGATGCGGAATCTGGCGACAAGATTTGGTCCATCTCCTACGATTGTGAATACAGGAATGTCGGTTATGTGGCTGGACCGCGGGCGTCCGTCACGGTGCACGATGGACTTGCCTTTGCGCTCGGAACGATGGGACATCTTTATTGTTTGGACGCTGCCAACGGCAATCTTCGCTGGAAAAAGGACCTCAACGCAGAATACAACATACAGATGCCTGTTTGGGGCATTGCGAGCGCACCCCTCGTTGAAAACGACCTTCTGATTGTCCAGGTCGGCGGGTCTCCTGGCGCTTGCATCGTTGCGTTTGATCGCAAGACAGGAGAAGAAAGGTGGAAAGCGCTGGATGATCGCGCCTCTTATGCCGCGCCCATTGTGATCGAACAAGCCAGCAAACGTGTGCTCGTTTGCTGGACAGGCGATAATGTAGTTGGCCTTAATCCACAGAGTGGTGGACTATATTGGATACACCCTTTTCCACCGAAAGGCGTAATCCTCGCCGTCGCGACTCCCGTGTTTTACAAAGACCGGCTGTTTATGGCTGGGTTCTTTGAGGGGTCGTTGATGCTGAAAGTCGACTCTGAGCGTTTAGCGATTGAAGAGATGTGGTGGCGGAGAGGAGCCGATGAAAAGAATACTGATGGCATACATCCTATCATTTCGACCCCAATTATTCTGGATGATTATATTTATGGGGTTGACAGCTATGGCGAGTTGCGTTGTTTGGATGCTCGCACTGGTGACCGAATTTGGGAAGATCTCTCAGCGGTTCCAAAGGCGCGTTGGAGCACAATTCACTTCGTCAAGAACGCGGAGCGAGTTTGGATGTTCAACGAACGTGGGGAGCTACTTATTACCAGTCTGTCACCGGATGGGTTAAACATCATCAGCCGCGCAAAACTAATTGAGCCTACTCGTGACCAACTGAACCAACGAGGCGGAGTATGTTGGACACACCCTGCATTCGCTGCCAAGCATGTATTCGTACGAAATGATAGAGAGCTGGTTTGTGCTAGTTTGACGCAGTGATTTAGGTTATGATATATGTCTCAATTCGTCGCCGGTTAAGTTATTTCCGGCTTGACCACAGTGTCTTGAGAATAGTGTGTTTTTTCCATAATTTGTGATGCCAACCGTTGAAAACGCCGGCTGAGTTTACACAATGGCGCTGAATTAGTTAACTCCCTACTCAAAACAACATCTACCAAGAATCATCATCGTGCCTACCGTAACCGCCGCCACCTCGTCCCCCTCCGCCCTGCCGACGCGGCCGAGCTTCATCCACTCGCAACGCTCGCCCCATAAACTCCTGTCCGTCTAGTCCAGAAATTGCGGCGCGGGCTTCTGAAGCGTCGGGCATCTCGACGAATCCAAAACCTCTAGCTCTACCACTGTAACTGTCCATGACAATTTTCGCGGATTCGACCCGACCGTGCTGTTCAAAAGCTTCACGCAAGTCCTCGTCCGTCGCATCAAATGATAAATTGCCGACGTAGATATTCATGGAAGTCTCCTCTTGTAGTTACCATTTTGTGAAAAGATCGGAAGAAATTGGGTGGCTCATATTTCCGCGCGATCATTAAATGCTTGACAGCGCTTAACTGCTCAAAGTCGTGGACCGTGCACCTCGACCCGTAATACGCCATCCGCCGAATTAAGTATCACGCTTGACTTCAGAATGTACTGTTGGTATCGTACGAAATCAGTCGAGTTCAATCAAATAGAAACATCTGAGGACAGACTAGGTGCACGCATTCGTGTTAAGCGCTGGTATTCGCACTTTTGCTTTGAGTGTAATTATAGATGACCCGTACGCTGATGTCAACGGGAATCGCTGTAGTCTTTTGCAGTTGACTTTGATTCATCAAAACCGTTATAATGTCATACAAAAAGGGTAACCGGCATTATCATGACCTTCATACAGAGACTCCCGCAGGTCCGACTCTTGGTGACCGACGCTGACGGTGTATTGACAAATGGAAAACTCTACTATTCGGATAAAGGAGAGGAGATAAAAGCATTCAATGTTCAGGACGGAGAAGGACTTAAGCAGATTAAACGGTATGGTATTAGAACCGCCATCATTTCGGGAAGAAGCAGCGAATCGCTCCGAAGGCGCGCGCAGGAATTGGCTATAGATGATGTCAATATGGGTGTGAGTGATAAACCCGCCGTACTAAAAGAGATTCTTGAAGCCCACAAAATCTCGGCAGAAGAAACGCTATACATTGGCGATGATGTAGGAGACCTTGACGCGCTCTCGTCCGTTGGACTTCGCGTTGCTGTCGCCGATGCGCACGATCAAGTGAAGCAATCTGTCGATTATGTAACAGCAAAACCCGGTGGAGCTGGGGCAGTTAGGGAAATATGCGATTTGATTATATCAGAAAAGGAAGCACCATCCGAATGGACAGAGGTGAAGGGAACAATTGTTCAGGTCAGGGATATCAAGATAGGAGGCGGGCTCCCGCTCGTGCTGATTGCTGGACCTTGTGTCATCGAAAGTCGTGACCACGCACTCCAAATGGCAGAAACGATCAAGAAGATTTCTGAGAGAATCGGCGTGCGTTTCGTATTCAAATCTTCCTATGACAAGGCGAATCGTTCGTCAATTGCTTCTTACCGTGGGCCAGGGCTTGAGCAGGGGCTTCGGACTTTAGAGGAGGTTCAAAGAGGGGTCGGCGTGCCGGTGTTGTCGGATGTCCACTGTGTGAACGAAGTTGATCTTGCGGCATCAATTCTTGACGTTCTTCAGATTCCTGCATTTCTATGCCGGCAAACGGATTTGGTTGTTTCGGTTGGAAAAACCGGAAATCCGGTTCAGGTTAAGAAAGGACAGTTCATGGCGCCTTGGGACATGACAAATGTTATTGAGAAGATAGCATCTACAGGGAACGAGCAAATTCTGTTGACCGAGCGAGGGAGTTCTTTCGGCTATAACAATTTGGTGGTCGACATGACATCTCTCCCGGTTATGAGGGAGACGGGTTTTCCTGTGGTCTTTGACGCCACCCACAGCGTTCAGCAACCCGGGAGTTTAGGAAAACATTCTGGGGGGCGACGCGCATTTGTGGGACATCTCGCAAGAGCGGCGGCGGCGGTGGGAATTGATGCCCTGTTCATGGAGGTACACAATCGTCCTGATGAAGCGTTGTGCGACGGCGCGAACATGGTTAACTTGGAACAACTGGAATTGATACTTAGAACCGTCGTTCAGATAGATAGAATTGTAAAGAACGCCGCGTGAATTCACGCTACGCTAATCCCAATCAAGGATGTGATAGGGGAATCGGATTTGAAGCCTTTCAGTTGTGGCACAGTTTTTCTTTACCGCCCTGCGTTATTTCCATGCAGCTCGCGTATGATTCCTGTACGTCCGAAGAGCAGCACGCGGCGGGCTTATAGGAATTGAAGCAATTAGACATCTTTCCAAAATAAGTATCCATTTGGCTTGATTTTACGTTATATCCTTTCAACATCTTCTATTGTAGAAAGGATACCCATGAGTCAATTTGAAAAAGCAGTAAAGTTGTCAGATGAGCAATTTCTGCGAGCGGTTGGTGTTGACAAGCCAACGTTCAACCTTATTTTGGAGCGTGTGGCTACTCACCTCGAAAACCTTCGAGAAGAACGGCCGATGAAGAAACGAGGAAAGAAATCGGAAGTGGCATTGACCGATCGCCTTCTATTGACATTCACCTATTTGCGCCACTATCCAACCTTTGCCAGATTAGGCACAGAGTTTGGTATCAGTGAGTCTTATGCCAATAAAATCTATCATCAGATACTTGATGTGTTAGTTAAAGTGCTTTCGCTGAAGAATCGAAAGCACTTATTAGAGAGCAATCTCCAAACCATCATCATTGATGCCACCGAGCAACCCATTGAACGTCCAACAAAAGGACAGCGTGTCTACTACAGCGGTAAAAAAAACGGCACACCATAAAGGTTCAATTGATTGCATGTTTGGCGATGTTAGAAATAGTGTCGGTTATCTGCCGCAAAGGGAGTGTTCACGATTACACAATTCTGAAGGAAAGCCGTCCGGCGATTTTCCCTGAAACTGAGAAGTTGGCTGACAGTGGTTATCAGGGCATAGCCAAACTGTATGCCAACAGTTCGACGCCCATCAAGAAATGTCGGAGCAAGCCCTTGACTCGGGAGGCAAAGCAATTCAACCGAGGGTTGGCAACACAAAGGGTTGGCATTGAGCATATCGTCAGACGGTGTAAGATTTTTCGCATCACCAAAGACATTTATCGAGGCAAACATCGCAACTATGGGAAAACATGGAATGTGATTGCCGCAATTGTTAACTTGAGACATTCCGCGACAAGTTGCCAAACGGTATAGTTATTCTAATCTCCAAGATTACTGTAACTACATAGATCTATTTTGGAAAGATGTCTATTAGACGGTGGGTAGTGTCCACCCTACAAAGTCGCTGTTCCCTAATCCTCCTTGTCAACTAATACCATTTCGCTTGAATAATAGTGCATATGATGTCTTTGCTATATCGTTCACTTACTCCGTAGGCGGGGCATCTTGCCCCGCCGACTGTGTGCGGAGACAAGGCTTCTTGTTCCGCTCCACGCAAGTTTCTTTACCTGATTCACGCAATCAATGCACAAACATTTTAGAGAAATGGTATAAGTTGCAACCCTATCTCAATCAAGGAACCAAAAAGACTCTCCCACTGCAGGAGAGCCACCCCTGCCTGCACCGTCGGGAAAAGGACTCCCCTCCTACAATCAACAACACGGATACCCACAAGGTACGCTCTTATCAACCCAAGGGTTCTATCGCCGGGGAAGGGTGGGCTCAAAGTGTTTATGCTCGAATTACCCAAGGGTAAGAGTTCGCTTAATGCCGTGCTGCTCAGCCCAGCTGTTAAGTGCATGAGGTGGCGCGTCAACTTTGCGGCACGCGCCCAATAGCTGCCGTTCTACGTCGTCGGGTGCTCGACTTAAGGCCGCCTGATCTGGTACGTCGAGGTGGACATCCGGCTTCATCCATCGGTAAGCATAGCCGTAGATAACTACCTTGGAGATTCGATTGCTCAAATTGGGCGCTGCGGTGTGGAATACCCGATTCTCAAATAAAACTGCGTCACCGGCACATAGATTAGGCTCAAACACAGTCGGCGGGTCGACCTCCCCTTCAGGATGAGTCGGAGGCGTACTATAATGTTGACTCCCTCTCGCCATCAGTGTCATACCGGAGTTTGATTCGAGAAAATCCGTTAGACAGTAGCAAGCTTTTATCCCAACTCGCGGAAGACCGGCATGGCCAAGGTCGTTTGAGATGCCGATGTCACGGTGCCACTCCCGCTCGGGGATTGTTTTATGGGGTTTTTTATAAATGAGCGTCGCTGTATGAAGATGTATGTTAGTACTCAGAAGCTGTACGATAAGTGGAACGACACGTGAATTGGAGATTAACGGATCGAAAGCGGTCTCTCGGACAAGGCCTTCACGCCGATACGCGTAGATGTTATCTGGATGTGGGTCATCCGTGGTTGTTTTCATCAATCGATCCGAGGCTTCAATCAAGCGCTCGACGGTCTTCGAAACAATTGCCTGCGGAACAACCAAGAAACCATCCGCTTCAAAATCGCGGTACTGTCTGTCGGTCAGTGGGACGAGGTCCATTCGTTGAATCCTTTCTCTTATGAGTCACTCTCACAGTTGAGTTACGGCAAAATCGGGATTCTTGGGCGACACAGCGATTTATGCGGTTATCATTATAGGCTCTCTCAGTCGCGGGTGCAAGTAACAAGCTTTTCTTCACTGAGGACGCGATGTTGCAGGTTAATTCATCCCTCAGAATGAGTAAGGTATTTTCATAGATATTTTCCGCCGTTCCGCTTTCCCAATTCGTTTTAACATGTTAACGTTGAGCTTGCATTCGGTGATGCTCAGGTGCTCCTGTTCCCTATTCAGTTAGCAGTTTGATTTCAACGACTACATTTCTTCACGTCGCAAACTGTTCTCTTTACTATCTTTGTGCGAGGATGTGGTCCGCTGTATTAAGGGCGCCCTTTACGCAGTCCGGAATGCCCGAACCCCGATATGCACTGCCGGTAAGAAACAAGCCAGGGATTGCATCGGTGAGGGCCTCTATCTTCGCGACGCGATCTAAATGTCCAACATCGTACTGAGGACGACCTCGTGGCCAACGATGGATTCGCTGCACAATCGGATCGGTAGTAATTCCCATAATATCACCAATTTCACGGCGTACTATCCGCACTAAGTCACCATCATCTAAGGAGATTATGTCTTCTTGACCGGGACCACCAACGAAAACCCGTATCAACACACCGTCGTCTGGCGCGCGGTACTGTAGCTTAGAAGATGACCAAGTACATCCTGAAATGGATCTGCCTTCTGATTTGGGAACCAAGAATCCGAATCCGTTCAGTTCATGTTGGTTCTCAACCTCAGTCTTTCGATATCCCAACGACACGGTGCCTGTAGACACGTAGCGTATAGTCCCAAGAGTTTTTCCAAGTTGAGACGCGAAAGGGGTTACCAACTCGGATGCTACATAGGCTGGCACTGCCAACACTAACACGTCAGTGAGGAAAACCTCCTCGTGCAGTGTTACCTCAAACCCACTCTTGCAAGGTCGTACATTGGTCACAGGGCACCCCGTTCGTAGGTTGCCGTTTAGATGTCTGACTAACGCCTCCACCATCTCGCCTAATCCAAGTTTCAAACTCTTAAACATCACTGGTGGCTTGCCTTTTGAAGGTGGTTGTTTCCTTTTTTGCGCTCGCATTGCCCGAATCAGACTCCCGTGTTCCTGCTCCATAGCGGCAAATCGGGGAAAGGTGGTCAACAGACTCAGCCGTTCCGGGTCAGCTTGGTGAATCGCCGCGAGTAGTGGTCCCCCGATTTTTTCGACTGTTTCCTGCCCGAACCGACGACGCATGAAATCGGCGAGACTTTCGTCCTCAAGTCCCTTACGCGAGGGGATAATTAAGTCCATTCCCATTCGCAGTTTTCCCCAGACAGAAAACATGGGCGATCGGACGAATGAGGTCAACCGGGTAGGAAGAAGTGTAAAGTCGTTAGGAAAGGGCACGAGTTTGCCCTTCTGAAGCAGGAAAGTATGTCGTCGGTCATCATTTGTAGAAATGAGTCGGTCTCCCAGACCGAGATCATGGCAGAGCTGCACGCCCCATGGTTTCTGGGTCAACATCAAGTCTGGGCCGCCTTCAATTACGAAATCTCCGACTCTTTCCGTGGTGATTTTCCCGCCGAGATGTGGAGCACTTTCGACAAGCGTATATTGAATCTCCTCATCGTGGTTTCGGGATTTCTCCTGCAGATAAAACGCGGTCGCCAAACCCGAAATCCCGCCACCGATAATAGTGACATGAAGCATATACAACCTCGCGAACACAAGCTGTGAATCAGAACCGTAAACCAACCACTTCACAAGCAATATCTAAAGTGTGAGATGTGATTCTGTTTTAAGGGGATTGGTTGTTTTATCCGACTTCCGGCCGCCTTATTTGATAGACTATGTCTAAACTTGCCAATATTCTGGGTCGTAGGCAGGTAATTCACAGCGCAGCGGCTTATCCTCGCGAAGACCTAAGACATACCCTGCTTGCATCAGTTGATGGATTTGAGAGGTACCCTCATATATTGTTGCGCTCTTACTATTTCGGAGGTGACGTTCGACGCTGCACTCATCAGAATAACCGTATGCTCCGTGAATTTGTACGGCATCATTGGCCGTAGCGTTCGCGGATTCTGTGCAGTACCATTTTGCCATGCTCGTTTCGCGGGTATTGCGTATACCACGATTCTTCAAATACCCCACTTTGCGTACCAGCAACTCGCCCAGATCGATGCGTTGCTGCATCAGGGCAACCATTTGTTGAACGAGTTGGTGTTCAGCAATAGGTTTTCCGAACGTTTTGCGCTTACGTGCGTATCGAACAGACTCCTGCAGGCAAGCTTTCATCAATCCGACCGCTCCGGCAGCGACGGTATAACGACCATTATCTAGTGCACTCATGGCAATCTTAAATCCCTCCCCCTCTTCGCCTAAACGGTGGCTTTCGGGTACGGCTACGTTTTCCATTTTGATCCATCCGGTGTCACTGGCCCTTACCCCCATCTTACCCGCAATGCCCCCAGTAGTCACCCCGTCCCAACTGCGCTCTAGAATGAACGCAGTAATTCCACGTGTACCTTGGCTCGGATTGGTCTTAGCGAAAATTAGCATGCAGTCAGCAACGTTGGCGAGCGTAGTCCAGGTTTTTTCACCTGTCAAGATATAATAGTTGCCCTCCTTACGAGCACGGCTGTTCATCCCAGAAACATCCGATCCACATCCAGATTCTGTTAAACCGAAACAACCGATTTTTTCGCCGCTGGCTAGGGCAGGCAGGAATTGCTTCTTTTGTATTTCGGTGCCCCACTGAAAAATAGGTAAGGTATGCAGGCCCAGGTGGACAGCAATCGTTTCCCGCGCGGAGGAGTCTGCCCATTCTAATCCTTCCGATACCATAGCAAGCGCCCCGTAATCCATGCCTGCGCCACCATAACGTACCGGTAGGCACACTCCTAGAAAACCGTGTGCGGCTAGCTTCGGTATTAATTCACGCGGAAATTCGGCCTTTCGATCGTGTTCTGCGATGATGGGCATGATCTCATCACGCGAGAAATCATAAACCTGCTTCCGGATTATCCTGTGTTCTTCGGAAAGTTCAAAATCCATGGGATGACTCTGTCCTGAAACAAAGAGTAAACGGTGGGTAAGCTATTCGCGAGATATTGGAAAGATTTATGATTGTCACATGCCCTAGAAATTTGCCGTCGTCATCAGATATGCCCAAAATGCTCGATCGCCATGTCCTCTGAACCTTGTTTGCATCAATTTGTCCGGCATGAATAGCGAGGCACCAAACTCAAAACGGAGAACTTCATGATAACGATAGAGAACAGTTAAATCAACCTCTCGTCCATAGCTGTTGTCGTCCATCATCCTTTTCGCGAGCATAAACTGATGTATATCTGCCCTGACTGTTAGCTTCTTGTGCGGCGCAATTTGGCACTTTACCATTAGGTCCTGCAAACCTCTGCCCTCCGTATGAACCGGGATATTCACGAAGTAATCCATGAACCCATAAAACTTGTGGTTCGTGGCAAACGATGTGTCGAAGGCTTTGTAATTTTCATCCGCGGGTTCTCCGCCAGATAAGTAATCATATCCGAGCACGATACGGGGCTTATGGTCTATGTCGACAGTATAGCCGAGTGCACCGGTTAACATAAAGGCAGATACACGTTGACGCTCCCCAGTTGAGGTATTATGACGTGTGCCGAACTGAACAGCAGCCTCAATCTCATAATCAACTGCATTGAATTCTCCCGTGTCGTATGTACCGATTGTAACTCGTTGGAGATCCGCGCCACGACTCACTGTCTCTCTTCGATTCAATTCACCTAGAATGTAGAGGTCAACACGGTAAGACTCCTTAGGTTGATGAGAGCCGTATAGTCCACCAAAGTAAAAACCCGTGTCAGCGGGATTCTCGGAGCCTGCACGTTGGACTATTTTCGTACCGAAAACGTCCAAGGTGGACATTTCGCTCGGGGCATAACGCAGCAGTGTGCCATCAAAGGCGCGCCCAACATTGTGCCAATCGACGCTACCAATTAGTCGTTCTTCTGCATATGCCATTTGCATGCGTCCCATCTTGAGTGTCAGCTTCTTGGCAAAGAATTCGTCTACTTGCAAATATGCTTGATGTAGGTCAACGTTATGAAAATTCGCAAATGTATTGGGTTCAGCCCCGTAAACTCTCGAATCTTGCAACTGTACAAATGTTGAAATCTTCTCTGCTGGCTCGAAGGCCGCGTTGAGGCGGATTCGCAGCAGCGTACTCCGATGTGCAGGGGTATCATTATTAAAATCGGAGGCGTCAAACTCTCCCCGTGATCGAAATTGACCGGATAGTTTCACTCCATCCTTCGAAGATTCTATCGGTCGTGGAGAAACAAGCGCAACAATGAGTATTATGAACAAGATTCGAGACATCATACAGATCTCTGTAAGTCTAATGAGTTGCGGACCTAGACCGTCACGGACTGGTGTTTGATGAGCCATGACGTAAATTCTGGAGCGAGATTGCAACTGGGTCACATCTTGGATGTAGTTGACCCGATTCACCTAAAACCAACTGCTGCGCGGAAGCAGATGTCTACATCATTATACTTGTCTGTAAAAATGATTGCAAGTCATTCTCAGAAGCCTGCTGAAGAATGACATCAACGGATTGATTCAGGCAATCGAGGAAATAGCGCTCTTTGGAACCCAATGGAATGTCAATCATTGTTTTGAAGCAGGGGCCCCAGTCAATATAGTACACGCAGGTTGGAATTCTACAGCTGATTGGGTGGCAGTGGAAGGCGATTTCGCTGATACCTCAACCTGAGTAGAGATTCTAATCTGTGACAATATACCGTTTCGCTGCAAGCCAAAACAGAAGGGCAGAGACCACAAAATAGAAACACACCATCCATGACCACAGCGGCAAACCCATTATGAACGCGTTCGGATGCGATCCGATGATGGATAATAGGACACTCAGAGGACTCAGGGAGTTCAACAGGGTTAAGAGGAAATCATTAACGGGAAGCATCCGCGATGACATAAGCGGGAGGAAGGTAATGAACAAAATCGTTGCGAAGCTGCGCGCCCTCGCCTGAATAGAGTTCGACGAAAGGGCAAAGCATATGCCAATCATTGAAAAGAGCGATATGCACGCGATATACACCGACAAGCACGTGAGTAATTGATTTAGGGTTAAACCACCGCTGTAAATCGAGAACCAAAACAGAGGCACGACGAGCAAAATCGTCCAAAGGGCTGCAATAATGGGAGCGATGAGTTTTCCAGCCAACTGCTTCCAGACACTAAGTGGGCTTATTCTGAGAAGGTCAAGATTGGAGCTTTGATCTTCAATCTGAAATGCTTCGATTGCCTGAAGTGGTACCGCAAGACACAGCAGCATTACGAAAAGGGCAATCACCAGTATTGAGTAGATTCCGTTGCCAACATCGGTTTGTCCACCTGTTTGTGCATAGGCAAATAACTCAAATGCGGCAGCCAAGAGTATAAGGGCAAGCGAACCTATTATGATAAGCTGAATTCGCCTGAACTTCCGCTGACCTACATAGTAACGCAATTCTTTCGCTATCAGTGCAATCATGTTCCTACCGATATCCGGTGCTTCTCCTCGGTCAAATTGGGTTGATGGTATGTGCACGCACCATTGTCGCGAAGATTTCAATGCGAAACATGCATAAACAATGTTGTACGCCAGCTAGTCCGTGAAATCTACTTTGCGACCCCAACTGCTTGGCGCACTCTCTCTATAATCGGCATGGCAATGGCACGTGCCTCTTCAGCGCCTTTCATTAAAATCCGGTCAATCTCATCCCGATCCGCCAGTAGCTCGTTGAATTTCTCGCGTGCGCTTCCGAAGGTCGATTCAAGCAAGTCAAATAGCCCACCTTTAAGCTCACCATAGGCGAGACCGCCCTGGATATAGCGCTGCCGTGTTGATTCAACGGTACCCGGAGCAGCAAAATGACGATAGATTGCAAACACATTACACGATTCTGGATCTTTTGGATCTTCTGGTCGCTTGGAATCGGTAACGATCCGCATCACTCGCTGGCGCAACTCCTTCGGCGGTGCGAAAACGGGAAGAGTATTGTTGTAACTCGCACTCATCTTGCGTCCGTCAGTACCAGGTATTGTCATGACTTCCTCTTTGATTGATGCCTCAGGAAGCACTAAGATGTTCCCGTAATTCTTGTTAAATGCTATAGCAATGTCACGCGCCATCTCAAGATGCTGCTTCTGATCTAATCCGACCGGGACAATATGGCTTCCGTAAAGTAAAATGTCTGCAGCCATAAGCACAGGATAGTTAAATAACCCCATGTTGATCTGCTTGTCGGGATCGCGCCTAGCCTTAAGGTTTTCGTCTACAACGGCTTTGTAGGCGTGTGCTCGATTGAGTAAGCCCTTAGCCGTGAAACAGTCCAGGATCCATGTCAACTCAAACACTTCAATAATGTCTGACTGGCGATAAAATATGACCTTATCCGGATCTAAGCCCAGAGCTATCCACGCAGCCACAACCTCATAGGTCAGCTGAATTAACTGGTCGCGATTCTTCACGGTCGTCAGCGCGTGGTAATCAGCCAAGAAATAAAGCGCCCGATGCTCTTGAGCCAATTCCAGCGCAGGTTTAATCATGCCAAGGTAGTTACCGATATGTGGTGGCCCCGTTGGCTTAATTCCTGTTAAAGCGATACGATCCATTTTTTCTCCTTTCCGTATTTTCCTAGAGTTGTGCCGTGTACATTTCGGTTCATCGGTTCATTGGAAACAAAAAAGCCGCGGGCATTGAGTTCACCTGCGGCTTTTTGAAATCCTAGCGAGCTATAGATTCAGTCTCAATCCCCTAGTCGCACCTCCACTCCGCAGGCACAACGCCAAGGCCAAGTATTAAATGCAACGACGCTAATTGTACAATTAAGATGTGACATGGGAAGTTGACAACCTTCAAAATGTAATGATAACTGCTCTTTTATTATACTTCGTAGGAAAGTTTGATGTCAACATATTTTAGTTGGATATCCAGGGCAATCGCATCTGATTCTAGAGGATTGACAATCTTCAAATTGCCGATGTTCCTTTTTCGCTTAGTTCGGAGGTTGGGTTGAACGAAAATCTATAAGAAATCACACAAGAGGGCTTTCGAGGTTTCATTTCGCCCGATAGGGCAGAAAGTCGAGTGAAACCCAACACTTCATAGCACGCGCCATTCTTGTAGGAGCGATTACTTATCATCAAATCGCCGAATTTCATCGGAGATCAAGCGAGCCAATTGCGCCTGCGATAGAAATTTCTCATTAAATCGTTGATTTCCCCTCTTCTCTTAGATGGGATTCCATTCTTTGCACCTCCGGACTTTGGTATTTTCACGTTTCACGCATCTCGTTTTCCCGTTTTCGTCCTCCGCGCACATCCTGCCTAGGACGAGATAGAGGCTGTCTATATATCCAAGAATCAAATGTGATTGCCCTGATGGGGATCCTTTACCAACAGTCGATTTTGCTTTACCACTGCCCAATGATGTGCTAGTATAGTAAAATATTGTCTGCGGAAGGAGGGAGAAAATGCTCAATCATGCTCAAGTTGAAGAGTTTCGTTTAAACGGCTTTCTGCTCGGCGGAAAGATTTTGGATGCCGATGAAGTTGGTGTGTTGCGAGAAGAACTTGCGCGAGTCATTAAGGAGCAAGACACCCCGGTTCCGCAGCCTGTAAGGGTTGTTAATCTCTCTCGTGATGAAATGTCTCCAGTCTGGCAAATAGTGAATATTTGGCAGGCGAGCGATCCGTTTCGCCGGTTGGTTCACAATCCAAGAATTGTTGGCGAGATTGCACAGTTGACGAGAGCAGATGAGCTACGTATCTGGCACGATCAGATTCAATACAAACCGCCCGAGGTAGGCGGGGTCAACGGGTGGCACCAAGACTCGCCATATTGGCCGATCCTAAGCCCTAAGACAAGTCAAGTAACTGCGTGGGTTGCTTTAGACGATGTAGACGAGTCAAACGGCTGCATGCGTATGGTTGCACAATCATACTTGTGGGGAAATCAAATCGAGTTTTTGCATACGCTCAAAGAATTAGACATCATGCCTCCCAGCTTTGCAGGCAACAGCATTGAGGTTAAGTTGTGCCCCGTGCGCAAAGGCCATGTACACTATCACCATTCTTTAACTTGGCACGCTTCTCACGCCAACACGAGCGGAAATCCGCGGCGAGCGATCGGGATTCATTATATGACGAGTGAAACGCGATATGATGCTAACGGCGATCACCCCATGAAGCGCTTTGTCACCGTCCCAGACGGGGAAAAATTGGCGGGCAAAGTTTTCCCTCTCGTTATGGATAATGATAGCCCTGTCAATCCGTATTACCCGGCTAAGGCAATATGAATTTCTTAAACATGACTTAAGGAAGTTTACTGATTTCGTAACTGTTTAGTCCATTGTTTTCTGGGGTCGAGTGCTATAAATATAGACGGTCTTTTTGCTATTTTTTCAGGCGTACAACGTGTGGACACCCATTCCTCTGGTTCGTAGTAGGGCAATTCATTGCCCGTCTTATGCCTTCAGGGGGTTTACTAACCACTAATCACTAGCCACTAAACACTTACCTGATTTCTATCATTGGTTTCACGCTGCGGAAGCGGAATGTGACTCGCGAATTTGCGAAGTAACAAGGGGCACGAACAAGACGGGAGAAGTGTATGCGAAAACATTGTTGGTCTATGAATTTCATGCTGGTGGTATTATCCTGCAATTTCATGATAGGATGCGTTACCCGGCAAGGTACCAATGTCCCAATTGATGAACAGGAAGAACAGGTAGCCGTGATCAACACTGGGCAGGGGAAGTTCGTTATTGAATTCTACCCGGATTCCGCTCCAGTAGCAGTCGACAATTTCATGAAGTTGGTGGCGAAGGGATTCTACAACGGCCTTACTTTTCATCGCAGGGAAAATACACCGAATCTGAGTATCATCCAAGGAGGTGATCCTAAGGGAAATGGTACGGGTGGGCCCGGTTATACCATTATGGACGAGTATACCAACCCCAACCAGCGTCCCCATCTAAGGGGAACAGTTGCAATGGCACGAACGAATGCACCGGATTCCGCGGGCAGTCAGTTCTATATTTGTCTTAAACCACAGCGATTCCTTGATGGCCGGTATACAACATTTGGACAAGTGATTCGAGGCATGGATGTCGTCGACAAACTTAGAGTCGGCAACGTTATGAAGACCGTACAATTGGAGGCGAGATCAGAATATGTTAAATCTGAATAGCAAACACACTAGCGGTATCACTTACCTTTCTGTCATTTGTTTGGTTGTGCTCTTGGCTACTGTAATCTTGGCGAGTTGCACACAGGAACGTAAAGAAGCGCCGAAACCAACAGCGCGTAAAACTAGAATTCAATCAGCCCCACGGGAAAAACCACCAGAGGCTGACATTCAGAATCTCACGGCTCTCATTAAGACCGATAAAGGAGATATTGAGATAGCGTTCCATGCAGACGACGCGCCTCAAACGGCTAAGAACTTCGCTAAGAACGTGCGATTGAAATTCTATGATGGGCAGTCCTTTCATCGCGTCGAGCCGGGTAAACTCATTCAAGCAGGTTCTGCACGGCTAAATGAAACCATGCCTTTGGAGACGAGTAGCCAGCAATATAAAAGAGGGACAGTTGCAATGGCAGGGGATGGTGTAGAATCCCATGCTTCCGAGTTTTACATCTGTCTTGACGTACTTGAGACTGACGAAGCCCACACAATCTTCGGGAAAGTCATCAACGGAATTGATGTACTAGATAAAATCGAGCCGAATGACAAAATTGTGTCTGCAACTCTCCGCTCGAAAGAGTAGACGGTGGTAACAGGCCCTTAACTTTGCACGCTCGGGGGTTTATCTTCAAGTGAGGCCTTGGCATAAACTCCGACGTGGGCGGGCTTCAAAGCCGTTAAACACCGCAAGGGTACCAGTTTGCCAACATGAAAAACTGAACGCACGGAGCGCTAGAGTTTCTTTGGTGATCGAGTAAATCGTTGCTGAGTTGCTAACTTAGAAGCGGCGAAATTGGAGTAGGGTCGGCATCCAAGCTGCCAACGATTGGGTGAGAAGCGACTCGGAACCCATTCAAAATCGCTGATGTAGTTAGGTGCTGTGCGCGTTAATTCAAGAGTGTGGTGAATAAATGGTGTAGCTTAAGATACCGTATAAGGAGGATTTTAGTGGCATTAACAGTAATTCGAACAGCACGTCCAAGTTCTGAGTGGCAGGAATCATACGTTCGCATCAAAAAGGGGCAGCGACTTGTCATTGATACAGAAGGGGCATGGTCACCTGATTTGGGAAATCGTATTGGATGGTGCGGGGGAGAGGGAGTTGCAAATACGCCTGGCGGAGAGAATTATCTCTTCCCCGGGGCGAATGTTGGCGCCCTCCTCGCCAAAATTGGCGATGTCGTTTTTGCGGCGGGTTCACGATATGATAACCCTGCGCCTGCCGATGGGGTGATTTTCCTCGCAATGAATGAGAATCCAGAAAATAACAACCAAGCAGGGTCATTGATGACGCAAATCATAGCTTTTGGCGATGATTGAGTGTTCATGGGAAGTCGCAGGTCTCTTACAGGGAGGTAGCCCTGCCAAGTCTTGAATTGGGCGGTAGATTTAGGATGCAGGTTACTGCTGATTCGCGGTATTATCGTCTTCAAGATTCTCTGCCAGTTCCTGCGCATAACTGTTGAAAAAAAGAGAAAAGACCATGGCAGAAAAGGAGTCGATTCAGAGAGAAAAACCACAATTACCCCCAGTCAACTTCACTACTCTGATTTCTGAATTTGCATTGGCGGCTTCTGCCCACTTGGGACAACTGCGGACCTCTGAGACAGATAATTTAGCAATAGATCTTGGCATGGCGAGACGCATGATTGATACAATCGAAATGCTTAAGGAGAAAACGCAGGGCAATCTTTCTGCTTCCGAAGGAGATTTTCTAGAGGGAACGCTGTATAATCTCAGAATGATTTATGTCCGTGCAGCGCAGAATCCTCAGCCGGCTACGCAACCGTGCGTATCCGAAAAGGACAAACATGATACGGGGTCAGACACCACGGTGACCGACGAGAACTGATGATTACCAGCTTTCTCACATACGCCCACACGGTCAGTTTTCTTCACACATCCTCTCAACCTGTGTCAATGTCTTCCTCTAATACTAACCGGGAAACGACCCGGCGACCTCTGGAGTTGGCGTTTGAATCTCGGATTCGACCTTTGCAAGTAATCTATGTACCATTAGGTATGCAGAAATCCCGACAAACACGTGTCCTATAGCCATTCCTATGAAGACTCCTTTTAGTCCATTTAGCTTAGAACCCAAATAGGCCAAGGGCAGCACAAATACGAAAAGATGAAGTAGGATGACAATTGAGGCTCGCAATGGTCTGTTCAAGGCATTAAAGGCCGAATTAACCAGCCACGAAATTCCAAGGAAACCGTAGCTGATAGGGAGAATTATCAGGAAAAGGACAGCAGATTCAATTACTGCTGTGTCGTCATTGAAAATGGGGGCAATGACCTTGGCAAACGAAAACAGAATCACGAACATTGCAATTCCCCATCCCAGAGAGAATCTCAAGCCAAATCGCAGCGCGGATCGGATTCGATCGCAGTTCCCTGCACCGTAATTTTGACCGATAAATGGCGAAATCGCTATTGATAAAGCGGCGACACCAATCAATGCGAGCGATTCGATTCGACTGCCGACTCCAAGAGCAGCAACCGCTTCCTCCCCAAATTGGACAACCATTCTTGTCAGTACCGCCATTGAAAGTGGCTCAAGTATGTTTGTGCCCGCCGCAGGGAGACTGATGCGAAGAATCTGCTTCCACGATGCAAGACTCCGCTTTGCTGCGAATAGTGGTAGCTCAATCATCTTCTCACGCTTGCCCAAGATCCATAGTGTCGCGGCGAATGTCACGGTCCAAGAGATAACACTTGCCAACGCAGCACCACGAAGCTCAAGTCGTGGAAAGGGACCGATGCCAAAGATAAGAAATGGATCCAGCACGATGTTCACTAAACCAGAAGTCGCCATAATCACTGCGGGGGATTTTGTATCCCCCGTTGCGCGAATGGCGCCGATACTTACGATTGGGATGCCGAGTAGTCCAACGCCCAAGAACCAAGGTATCATATAGTCTGAAATGAGCCCAAGTGTTTCGTCGTCAGCACCCATCAGGGAAAAAATGCGCCGCAAATTCGTCAGTCCAATCATGGCAAAGAGCGTAACAATGATTACGGCGAGACCGACCACGTCAGTCGTGAGCCTTCTAACTCTATCCTGCTGTCCTTCGCCAATAGCCCTGGAGATGGTTGACGATGCCCCGATGCTGAAACCCATAGCCACACTCATCACAATGTAAGTAACTGGAAATGTAAAGCCCATTGCCGCTAAGGGTTTAGCGCCTAATTGCCCAACGTAGAATGTATCAACGATATTAAAAAGGAATATCGTCACGAGGCCGAACCCCATAGGGATGGCAAGTGAAACAAGGGTTTTGCCCACTGAGCCTTTGAGGAGCCGCGCTGTCTTCAAATCCTGTGTCTTATCCCAGTCCATACACCTTCCAACGGCTAGCTACAAGATCTTTGGTCTCCTGCGACATCTCAATTTCCTGGGGCCATTCGCGCTGGTAGCCTTCCTCGCGCCATTTTTTCGTTGCGTCAACACCCATTTTGGATCCTGCGCCGATTAGCGGAGCGGCATGGTCTAACACATCAACAGGTCCTTCTACAATGGTCACATCCCGTTTTGCATCAACATTACTCCCAACGTAAAAGAATACCTCCTCCACATTTTGTACATCCACATGCTTATCAACGACAATAACGGTCTTGCTGAACATGAGTTGTCCAAGGCCCCAAATGCTATGCATAATCTTCTTGGCGTGGAATGGATAGCGCTTATCGATTGAAATGAGGCAAAAATTATGAAACACGCCGAACAGCGGGAGGTTCATGTCCACGACCTCTGGAAGTTGAGTCTTAATCAAGGGTAGGAAAATCCGCTCGGTTGCCTTCCCCATATAGCAGTCTTCCATCGGTGGCTTGCCGACGATAATCGTCTGATAGATAGCGTTTTTTCGGTGGGTGATGGCGGTGAGGTGGAATACCGGGTATTCGTCAGCAAGCGAATAGAAGCCGGTGTGGTCGCCGAATGGACCTTCAACACAAGTTTCATCTGGCTCAATATATCCCTCAAGAACAATATCAGCGTCCGCAGGCACAGCCATGTCGATGGTTTTACACTGAACCATTGGCACATTCGATTTTCGGAGGAAACCCGCAAACAGGAGTTCATCAATCCCCGTTGGCAGCGGGGCAGTCCCAATGTATGACATCACTGGGTCCCCGCCGATGGCAACTGCGACTGGCATTCGCTCGCCCGCTTCATGGTATTCACGGTAATGTGCGGCGCCATCGTGATGAATCTGCCAGTGCATTGCGAGCGTCCGGTCGTCGAGTCTTTGTAGACGGTATGTTCCAACGTTTCGCTGCCCCGTCTTCAGACTGTGTGTGAAAACCTGTGGAAGCGTGATGTATTTGTCCGCATCAAGGGGCCAACACTTGATGATTGGCAAAGCGGCCAGTGACACCTCATGGTCTGTCAATACGACCTCCTGACACGCTCCGCGTTTAACGGTCTTGGGTGGAAAGTTGGTCAGTTTGGCGAGAACACCAAGGATTTTTACCTTGTCGAGAAGTGACTCTGGGGGACCAAGCTTAATCATGCCTTCAATTTCATCGGCAACTTCGCCTAGCGTCTCCACTCCGAGCGCCATCGCCATCCGCTGATGAGACCCGAAAGCGTTGATTAAGAGTGGCATCTCACTCCCCTCGACATTCTCAAACAACAATGCCGGTCCCTCTGTTTTGCTCACCCTATCGGTAATCTCGGTGATTTCAAGATTGGGCGACACCTTGGCTTTTATTCGATTTAACTCACCAGCATTCTCTAAAGCTTTGACAAAATCTCTTAGGCTTGAATATGCCATTTTTTCTGACCCTCGTTGTGTCGTTTAAGCAGCACTATGTAGGCTTTCGACTTGAACTTGAAGCGATACGAAAACGCCCTGAACTTTCCGGCTGAATCCGCTGATGCTAGAAAGGTTCGGGAAATACTGCTCTCCAATACTATCTCCCTGTGATGGCAGTTCACCCCAAACGTTCAGACATAATATGTTACGGAAACCAAAAAGTCAACCGCTATATAGGATGTTCCTACAATCAGCCGCTGAGGATTTTTTGCAAACGAGTTGACGATGTACTGATTGTGTGCTATCATATTTTCCGTGAATCCATCAAGACATCCTACCATTTGCGCATTCCCGTATTTTCTATAGTGCGGCACCCAAGATGTATCAATATACATGAACATAAAGACCCATTTCAAGAGCACACTTTTAGCAGGAATTCTGACCCTCGTACCGTTAGGCGTGACGTATTTTGTTTTACGTTTTTTATTTATCACACTTGATGGTTGGTTAGCACCAATCGTTTCACGAATCTTGGGTAAGCAGTATGTCACAGGTATGGGACTATTGGCAACAATACTGCTTGTCTATCTGACAGGAGTGGTTGTTTCTAATATCGTCGGCAGGAAGTTGGTTGGCCTTGGTGAACGGGTGCTTACCCGAATCCCACTGGTGCGAGATGTTTATGCACCCGTACGGCAGCTTGTGCAGATGGTGTTGGGCCCAGAGCACTCAAACAAATTCAAGCGGGTTGTCGCCATTGAGTCGCCAAATGCGAGTATGCGGGTCATCGGGTTTGTCACCGGTCAGATGTACCAGGAGGAAAGCCCTGTTCCCCTCACTTCGGTCTTTGTTCCGACTAGTCCAAACCCTACAACCGGGGTGTTGCTTTTTTGCAATCCAGAAATTTTGCGTGAAACGAACCTGAAGCCTGAAACTGCGATGAAATTGCTGGTTTCGGGTGGAGTGGTCGCCCCAGATCATTTTACTATCTACCAGATGTTCCACAAGAATCAACGAGATTCAGAAGGACAACCTGACTTGCAATCATCCGACCCATAGCATACTGAGGAAGCAAATCTTACTATGCGTGACAGGCTAGGCAGAAACCTTATCTCTGTTGCCGTTTTTATTCTAACGCTAAGCTATTGGAATCATGCTACTGCTGAGCCAATAAGGATTGGATTAGTCTATGACACAGGGGGACGTGGAGATTTATCTTTCTGCGATGCCTCCTATGCTGGCGCGAAAAAAGCTGCTGAACAGTGGGAGATTGAGCTGAAAGAGATTACTCCCGGACAAAGCACCGATATTGAGCGGGTGTTGCGGCAACTTGCTCGACTAAGGTACGATCTCATTATTGGCGTAGGTTTCCTGTTCCAAGACCCGATGACCCGAGTGGCTCCGGACTTCCCGGAAGTTAACTTTGCAGTTGTTGATGTAGAAGCGAAAGCTCCAAATATTGTATCTTTGGTTTTCAAAGCGCAAGAAGGCACGTACCTTGTTGGCGCGATTGCTGCGATGAAGACAAAGACGAATAAGATCGGCTTTGTAGGCGGAATGAATGTCCCGCTCTTGCACAGCTTTGAGGCAGGTTACCGTGCAGGTGCCCATGCGATACGCCCTGAAATCGAAGTTATGGTCGATTATGCGGGTGTGACACCGCAAGCTTTCAGCGACCCTGCGAGAGGGAAAGAGCTTGCACTTGCCCAATACACGAAGGGCGCGGATGTGATTCTTGCCGCAGCAGGTGCAACTAGTCTGGGAATACTTGAGGCAGCCAAAGAGAAGAATAAATTCATTATTTGGGTGGACGCTAATGGAAATCATCTCGCTCCGGGACTCGTTCTAACAAGCATAATCAAGGGAGTTGAACTTTCCATTTACCACACCATTCAGAGCGTTGTAGAAGGTAATATTGTGGGCGGAACAAAGATTTTTGGACTCAAGGAAGGTGGTATTCAGTACATCATTGATGAAAACAACCGTGGCCTCTTGTCTAGAGATTTACTGAATCGAGTTGAAGACCTCAAGACCAAGATTCTCGCTGGTGAGATTGTCGTTCCATCGGAGAGAGAATAAGCCTGAGACCTATCTGCGAAGCTACACTTCCTTAAACTCCTTCCTTCCTAAGCTCCTTTCCCTCGCTCCCAAGGAGTTCCGTTAATGACTTCCACTCCATTGATTTCCATGTGCGGCATCACGAAACGGTTTAGAACCGTCGTAGCGAATGACCGCGCAGACTTTTCTCTGCAACGCGGGGAAATTCACGCCATCGTCGGCGAAAACGGGGCGGGAAAATCGACGTTGATGAAGGTGCTCTACGGACTCCATCAACCAGACGCAGGGAGAATACTCTTTCATAATACACCTATAAAAGTTGAAAATCCTCGCGCCGCAATTCGACTGGGAGTAGGAATGGTGCAGCAACACTTCACACTTATTCCCGCTCTCACCGTGCTTGACAACATCTCTCTAGGAAAAGAGCCGCGCAGACATAGAATCCTCTCTGACCACGTTCAAGCCCGTCGCACGATAAGCTCGATCGCTCACCAACTTGGTTTCAACCTTGACCTTGACGCTAAGATCGAATCCCTTCCAATCGCCTCTCAACAGTACAGCGAAATTGTCAAAACTCTCTACCACGGTGCTGACGTTCTCATCCTTGACGAACCAACGGCCGTGCTTGCACCACAAGAGGTATCCGGGTTGTTTGATTGTCTCTGCGGCTTGAGGAATGGGGGCACGAGCGTCGTCTTGATTACCCATAAACTTCGAGAGGTGATGGAGATTGCAGATTACATCACTGTGATGCGCAGCGGAAAATCAATTGCTTCGTTCTCCAAATCCGAAACCGACCTCGCTCAATTGTTAGAACTGATGATTGGTGAGCGAGTATCACCAGCCGCTCTGGGAAGGTGCCCTTCGGCGGCAGAAAGGAAAAAAGGTGCAAAACCTCAAGCTGCTAAGGCAGAGAAACCGGTTGTTCAACCAACCGCCCCAATTCTTCGGTTGGAGAATGTCACGCTGCAGGCAGATAATAATCGCTATCTGCTCAATCGAGTAACGCTTGAAGTCTTCGGCGGGGAAATCGTAGGAATCGCTGGGGTTGAAGGGAACGGACAGAACGAGCTCGTTGAGGTTCTAACCGGGTTACGTAAGATTGACAGCGGCGAAATGACGCTGAGTGGGAAATCCATTACGAACAAATCTGTGAATGAGATTCGTCGGTTACGCCTAGCGCATCTTGTAGCAGACCGCCACCGCCACGGCGTCAATCTAACGGGCAGAATTGACGAAAACCTAATCATCGGACGCCACAATCAATTGCCCTTCTCGCAGTGGGGTTTGCTTCAACCAACCGCAATTCGACATTTTGCGAGGAACGCGATTCAGAAGTACAAGATTCTCGTTGCAGGAATTGATTCCCCAATCCATACTCTTTCCGGCGGAAATCAGCAGAAAATCGTCGTCGCTCGAGAGCTGGAAAGCAATCCGGAGTTCATCATCGCAGCACACCCAACAAGAGGGCTGGACTTTAACGCAGCCGGATTTGTGCATCAACAACTGATTCGTGCTCGTAACCGTGGAAAAGGTGTGCTTCTGATATCCCCGGATTTAGAGGAACTCTTCAGTTTGAGCGATCGAATTGCAGTGATGTTTAATGGTCAAATCGTCGACATCGTTACGACTTCACAGACTCATGAAGCCGAACTTGGCATGTTAATGTTAGGAAACAGGACTGCTTAATGCCCAGAATAACTTACTTGCTTCTATTTAGCGCGCTCACCAATGTTCAGGCAATGCGGTTAGTCGTTGCCAAATTATGAACAAGCGCGTCCAAAAGCTGCACAATCTAAGCGGACAAATCGGCAGAGAATCATAGGAAATGCCTGAATTAACACCATTTCCATTATGGATTGGTTTTGGCATAACGTTTGCTCTCTATTTCGAAGGAGGACAGACGCGCATATATTTCGGATGCACTCGGACTAGAATCCGGTGCCGGCTTGCTCCGTTGGACGTGATGGTGGCATCCGAGACTGTCGGTTTTATTGGCAATATTGAAGTTGCGTTCTGACTGAAAGAAACGTTTGAAGGAAACGCCCATTTTAGATTCCTAGTCTGAGAGTAAATCCTACGAATTGGGCACATGTACATCTCTTGCTGAATCACATTCCAGTTTTGGGTACAATCTTTGGGGCGCTACTGCTCGCATTCGGTCTGATAAAGAATAATGAGGAAATCAAGCTGGTGAGCCATGCCATCTTCGTCATCATCGCCGTGCTGACACTGCCGGTCTATTCCACCGGCGAGCCCCCGCGGAAGAAATCGTTGAGCACCTGCCCGAGGTAACTCATGAAAGTATTGAGGAACATGAGGAAGCGGCGTTAGTTTCCCTCATAGCCGTTGGTACCTTGGGCATTTTCGCCTTTATCGTATGGTGGCGTTACCGTCACTTCGGCGGTATTTCAAGAGGATTAGTCATGGCAGTGTTGATACTTTCAATTGTCGTCTGGGGATTGCTGCTTTGGACGGCAGATTTGGGCGGGAAAATTCGTCATTCGGAGATTCGGTTAGAGGTGGGTTCCCACTCTCATTGACAGAAAAATGTAGACTGTGATGGCCAACGTGACTGACACGACCGCTGATGATTCACGTTGTTCCAAACCGTGGCAGGAAGATCCGGAACAAAGGAGAAAAATCTATGTTTAATCTGCGTCCTCGTTTAGTCGTCCTGGCTACCATCTGTGTCATGAATCAAATTTCGCTGGTTTTCCTAGACCGTGCGGTTGCGGATGATGATTCCGATAAGATTTATCAATTTGAAGAAACTGTTGTCACCGCGGAACGGATGGAAAACCCGCTTTTTGAATCTACCGCCGCTGTGTCCGTGCGTAGTGCCAGCGAGATGGAGTTGCTCCCACTCAAAAACCTCGCCGATGCGCTGGAAACTTTGCCCGGGATTTCGTTTTTGAACCGGGACGGGCTGGGCCGCGACCCGTTAGCAACGCTGCGTGGTTTTTATGGGGGTGGCGAAGCAGAGTATTTGCTTATCATGATAGACGGAAAACCAATCAACGAGCTTGAGAGAGGGTTGATGAATTGGAATACTGTTCCGCTTTCAAGTATTAAGTCGATTGAATTTCTGCGCGGGGGCGCGTCTTCACTGTACGGCGATTCAGCGATTGGTGGGGTTGTCAATGTCGTCACTTTAGGCGAACATACACCCTTGACTCAGATTTCATCAACAGGCGGAAACTTTGGTTCACTTGGCGCTCAGGCGCGAACAAACGGTCTCTGGAATGGGCGTGAGTATGTGGTATTCGGATCCGGGGAGCGTAACACCGGATTCCGCGAACATGCTGACTGGGCAGCAGAAAATATTGGTGGTTCCCTCACGCTACTTCAAACACCTGACGGCTCGCTCTCCCTTTCAACAACACATCACTTCCAGCAATTTGATGAACCCGGTCCGTTGACTGGTACGGAATTAGACAAGTCTCGCTCTCAATCTTCGCCGTTCCTTAAGTTTGACCACACCACCGACCAAACACACCGTGGCGCGATAACAGGCAATTATAATCTTCATGAGACGGTTGAATTTTCGGGCACGGTTTCCGGGGAGATTCGAGATTCTGATGCGGTCAGGACACTCCAACTGAGTCCCGAATTCGCCGACACAAAGAATCGTCTACTGACTGCTTCGCGCCTCACGAGTTCACTTCAATTGACGATCGACCAACTTGGACTCCCCTTCGAAAATCGTCTCAGTCTTGGCATTGACGCGGGATTACACTTGCTCTCGTCGGAGTATTATCAATTCCTCCTTGGTGGATTGGCTGACTATAGCAAGATGGATTCCGTTAACCGGGGAGACTTGGACGAAAAGGGTGATAGCACTCGACGTTCGGTTGCTGGGTTCCTTCAGTACGAAATTGTGCCAATTCAGAGACTGCGCATCATCTTGGGAGTACGTGCCGATATACTTCGTGACCAGTTTACGCCGAAATCACCGAGTGAAGGGGAGGAACAATCAACCGCCCACTCGGAGTTAAGTCCAAAAGCGGGAGCGAATTTCCGTTATCTTAAAACAGAGAGGCATATCGGAAACCTGTACGCCAACGTTTCTCGATCGTTCAAAGCCCCAACACTGGATCAGCTCTATGACCAGCGTTCAATCATCTTTCAAGTCCCGCCAAATCCCCCATTCAAAGTCCTGCTTTCGAGTGGTGACCTAAATCCTCAGTTTGGGACATCTATCGAGTTGGGAGGTTATCATCGCGCGGTACTGTCCCCGAACTTTCTGTACGGCGAATTTTCACTCGCGGCGTACACGATGGACATGAAGGATGAGTTGGATTTTGATCTTCAGCAGCTTAAGTACGTGAATATAGGTAAGAGCCGCCATCAGGGGGTTGAAACCGGTCTTAGGATTACGATGAAGTCAAATCTGAATCTTTTTCTCAATTACACCCACCAATCCGCCAAATCTCGAATTGGCGAGTATGCAGGTAAATTCCTGAAGGCAATCCCACGCGATGTGATCTACGGCGGCGTCAACGCCGTACATAAATCCGGCGTCGGTGGGAGCATCGTCATTAAATCTTCAAATCGCATTTTTCTTGATGACGCCAATACAATGGCGCTGCCCAACTTTAACACTGTAGATGCTAGGCTCAAATATCAAGTGAGTCTAGTTTCCGCTACAATTGACGTATTCAATATCTTCAATCAATCCTACAGTACAACGGGTTACCCCGATGCCTCAGGGAGTGGACAGGTCTACTTCTACCCAGCTGCTGGACGACAGGTGCGCCTCAGCCTTAACCTTCAGCGGTAAGACAAACACATGCAATTTAATAGGTTCCTACAATTGGTGTGAAGTAGGTGTGTCGGTTTTTGATTTCCCCACCTTTGTATTCCCCTGATAAATAAAGGTGCCGTCCGAGGAGCAGGTGTTTCAGCATTGAGTTGACTCCCCCATCAAGCTACTGTACTATCAACGCTCTTCTAGATACCTGATGTAATCCCCGGCTAGATCCCACTGTTCTATATGCCTCGCGGTATTTTGACAGGAATAAGAATGGGTGGCGATCTCTTGGGCCTATTTTCAACTCGGATTGACATCTCAAATTGTAAATTGAATCTGCCAAGGGTTATAATCAGCGTTTCCATTACGTCACTCCTTATGATAAAATATCCTAACGGGCTTCCTATTGAAAATCTATCGGTTTTCAGTCGTAGTTGGGGTGTCCAACAATTACTTAAATAGCACCGAGGCAGAGGTCCATGGATACACGGGCCGAGACTGTTTTCGCAGTGCGTTGCAGGCATTCATGAGCATTGAATCGTTGAACGTACCAACAACTTTAGATATCTGCGTCCGTCGTAACACCATTTTTAGCGATAGTCTTGTACACCTGAATGAGCAGGTATCCATGAGCTAACGACCGCCAATTGTTACCTTCAAGCATATCCGCAGCTGTCGCTCGAAAATCTATACGAAAGACCGGCGCTTGAAGCCAAAGTCGTGTCAGGTTGTCTTTATGAAAAGAGATTCTCATGAATCACAATCCGCATCCGAAAGACTTAATCTTAACACCAGGATTGCCTGAGGACAAAGCCCACAGGCTTCTTAAGGAGTATGGTTT
This sequence comes from Candidatus Poribacteria bacterium, assembly GCA_965197465.1. Taxonomy (GTDB): domain Bacteria; phylum Poribacteria; class WGA-4E; order WGA-4E; family JAJDTR01; genus JAJDTR01. Next base: position 1,775,052 of record OZ240209.1, read on the forward strand.
TCAAGATTGCGCGCGGTCGCATCGTAATCTTCAGAATCTGGCGGAAGAGTCACCGTTGCGGCAGGCGTTCGCAGAGATCATTGAACTCGTATTGAGGACGTTCGCGGATTCTGCGGATCCGGATGCCGCCCTGAACAACTTCGATCGATTTGCACGCGAGATTCCTAACCGTACATGGTTGTATCGTCTCCTAAATGATGCACCTTTTCTTCTTCGCATACTTTCGGTCTGCTTCGGTTCAAGCACCTACCTTTCGGATATTCTAGCGCGCAACCCGGAATACTTCAATGAACTGATTGATGCGGGTGTGATGAATGATCCAAAGAATCGTGAAATTATGTATGCAGAACTCTCCCAATCCGTAAACCTCTTCCGTTCGCTCGAACAGAAATTGAGTGTGATTCGCCGGTACAAACGAAAAGAGAGTTTGCGTATTGGTGTTCGAGATCTCCTCAACGATGCAAGCCTAGAAACAACTACCCTGGAGTTGACGCACCTTGCAGAAGCCACTTTGCAAATCTGTTGTGAAATAGGTGTGACGGAACTCGCGCCGAAATTTGGACTCCCATTTGCCGAGGATACAAGGACGGTAAGCAATTTCGCCATCATTGGAATGGGAAAATTCGGCGGTAGTGAACTGAATTTCAGCTCTGACATTGATGTGATGTTTGTCTACTCTGATGAGGGACAAACTGAGAAGGGCGCCGAGAACAGTGAATACTTTGGAAAACTGTGTGAGTTCATCATTAAAGCGATGAGTGAAGTTACGGCGAGCGGTTATGTTTTCCGAGTTGATGTACGTCTTCGTCCGGAGAGCAGTGCGGGCACTATCGTACGCTCAATAGAGGGATACGAGGCGTATTACGAAGGATGGGGAGAGATTTGGGAGCGTCAGGCACTGATTAAAGCTCGCCCTGTCGCCGGCGATATAGAATTGGGTAGACAATTCATTCAAACCATTCGGCCGTTTGTGTACCAGCGATATCTTGATGGTTTGTCAATCTCTGAGATCAAAACCGACATTTGGCATACAAAGGCACGAATCGAACGTCGAATCATCGCTGAAAACGAAAACCCGAATACTCACGTAAAGTTGGGAGTCGGGGGCATTCGCGACATTGAGTTTGTTATCCAATGTCTCCAACTAATTTATGGCGGCCCAACAGCAGCGCTACGAAATCGCAACTCGCTGGAAGCACTCAATCTGCTTCGCGAGCATGGATTGCTGAGTCGAGAAGACTGGAAGACGCTTTCGGAGGCCTATCGGTTCCTGCGAACAGTCGAACACCGCATCCAGATTGAAGCGGATCAGCAGCGGTATAGCCTGCCTTCGAAACAAGAGGATTTGATAAAACTTGCCAGGAGCACCGGTTATCGCGATAATGGCAGTGAGTCCGCCTTCGACGCATTTCACAGAGATTATAAAAAGCACACGTGTGCAGTTCGCGAAGTTTTTGACAAGATTTTTGCAACTTCCGAGGTAGATGAGGACATTGATATCTCGCTGTTGCTTTCAACAAAAGACTTGGGAATGATCAAGCGAATACTGGAACCATTCGGCTTCGAGAATCCACGCGAAGCACAGCGGCGGATTAAGTTAATGGCGGAAGGGCCAGAAGGGTCACGTTTCTCCCCAGGGGTACGTACGAAACTCATTGAAATTGCTCCGACGTTGTTAAACTGCTTACGCCATACGCCTGACCCCGACATGGCACTAAGTCACATTGAAGCGTTTACAAGCAGAATTGGAGCACGTGCTTCATACTACACAATGTTTCAGCAGAATTCATCTATTCTTGATCTGTTGGCGCGATTGTGTGGAACCAGTTTGTTTCTGTCAGAGTTACTGATAGCTCACCCGGAATCCTTCGATGTATTGACGGCGCCAGGCGTAATGGAACAGCCTAGAACGCTTGCGGAAAAGCTGGACAGCACGATCCAAATAATCACCAACGCACCTGAAACTCACGTTTTCAATGTGATAAGACAATTCAAGAACAGCGAAATCCTGCGAATTGGGCTGCGAAACATATTAAAACGGGCAGATCTATGGACGACTACGGCAGAACTCTCTGATTTAGCGGAAGCTATATTGAAGAGCATATATCCTTATCTCAGTGGACAATTTAAACAAAAATATGGCGTTCCCTTAACAAGAGATGGGGCAGAGGCCACTTTCACTACAATAGGCATGGGAAAGTTCGGCGGGCGAGAATTGAACTTCAGTTCGGATTTGGATGTATTAATGGTTTATTCCGGGCAAGGCGAGTCAACAAAAGGCTTATCCAATGCGGATTACTTCACTCGGCTCGGACTAGAGTTGATTAACCGATTTAAGGACACTGGAAGTGGAACAATTTATGAGATTGATTTGCGATTGCGTCCCTACGGTACAGGGGGCGCAATCGCTCTGCCACTTGACGGATACAAAAGCTATTACGAAGAACAGGCTGAAACTTGGGAACGTCAGGCATTAATTCGTGCACGTCCTGTCGCTGGAGACGAGTGTCTTGGCAGGCGATTTCTGAAAGTTGCCCATGCGTTTGCCTATGGTCAACCCTTGACTCAAAATGAGGTCGCAGAGATTGTACATACTCGACAGCGGAAAGAAACTCAGGCTACGCGCCTTGTAACCACGAAGCGGCGTAGGAGGCGAAAAAAAACTCAGGATGTAAAATCAGGGTACGGTGGGTTAGTTGACATTGAATTTGCTGTTCAGACGCTTCAATTGATTCACGGCACACAACATCCAAAGGTACGCGCACAGAACACGCTTGATGCAATCGCACAGTTGAACGACATTGGTACCTTAACGACTTCCGATAAAGAATATCTCGTAAGAGATTATGAATTCCTACGGCGCGTGGAAAACAGTCTGCGTATTGTGCATGACCGCCCGTTAGATGCGCTGCCGGATCAAGCTGTAGAGTTAGACAAACTCGCTAAACGGGTTGGTTATGTCGATCAAGAACAGTCCGCCACAGAGCAATTCCTAAAAGACTATCAAGAATTCACGGAAGACACAAGAATGTTGTTTAACCGACTGCTTAGTTCATAAATTTTCATACCATATATTCGGCATTTCGTGCATAAAGACTGACCGGGTAAACTACGATTTATATCGTCGTAGGCTTACGGTCCATCGGCAAGAAAGGAGATACGCATGGCAGATAAACCATATCAATTCAGTGATGAAGATATGAGACATTTCATTGTCAAAGGATATGTCACGGTAAAGCCAGATTTTCCTCGAAGTTTCCATGAGCGGATTTACCAGCAGACCAAAGCAACGTTTGAACCGGACGGGAATCCGGGAAACAATCTTCTCCCTCGGATTCCGGAGATTCAGGAGGTGTTCGATCACCCCGTCGTGCGTGGTGCCTTGTCCGGCCTCTTGGGGTCAGATTATATCATGCACTCGCATCGCCATCCGCATCACAACGTACCGGGTAGTCCTGGTCAAGATTTTCACAAAGACAGTTATTGGGGTTACGATAAAGTGCGCCACCATTGTCCCCATTGGGTACTAGCGTTCTACTATCCACAGGATGTTGTCGAGGCGATTGGCCCCTCGGCGATATTGCCCGGCACGCAGTATTATAATACCCAACTTCACGACGATGTGGATGAAGGTAAACCACTATTCGGCGAGGCAGGCACAATTACGCTCCTCCATTTTGATTTGCGGCACCGTGCGATGGCAAATCAAACCCAAAAACATCGCTACATGATGAAATTTGAATTTGTCCGTATGAAACCACCTACAGTCTCTCCATGGCAACCTGAAATCCCGACATGGCAATCTATCGGTTGGGAACCACCTCTTGGGAACCATGACGCTATGTGGCAACATATCTGGGACTGGCTCTGTGGAAAGAATATCTCAACGAACGGCGACGGCTCTTTCGGAAATGGCGACATCCCTGCGCTAACAAACCAGTTGCATAACGGGTCTGAAGTTGTAAGTCTTGATGCAGCTTATTCCCTAGGGACAATTGGCAACGCTGATGACCCTGTAGTCTCGACGCTCATTGATGCGCTAGAAAATAAGACCGAGGTGATTAGCCGGTCTGCCGCGTACGGCTTAGGGGCTGTCGGAAAGGCAGCCGTGCCGCCGCTGATCGATGCATTGAGCCATTCTTCCGAATCGGTGCGTCTGAATGCCGTGTACGCACTTGCTCAGATGGATGTCTCTGCACGCGAGGCAGTTCCAGCGCTCGCAAGTGCCTTGCGCGATTCATGCGTTCAGGTGCGTCGCCACGCTTCGGAGACAATAGGCACGATTGGTGAATCTGCCCAAGACGCAGTCCCCGCCTTAATAGACGCGCTACACGATGAAGACGATCACGTTCGTTTCGATTCAGCGCTTGCACTGGCGCAAATTGGGAAACCTGCTCACGACGCCGTTCCGGCATTGGTAAATGCGCTAAAAGATGAAAATCGGTACGTGCGTTTCAATGCGTCGGTCGCACTCGAGTGGATTGGCACTCCAGAAGCAATAGATGCATTACTACGATTCCTTTCCGTTTTCCGGTGGTGCCATACGACCACAAGTACAAGCACGTTTTAACCTGTGTTAACTACGAATCTCATAATGTAGCCCTGTCGGGAGAGTAATGAGATGATGACAAAACGGATTATTCCTTGCCTTGATGTTCGCGCCGGCAAAGTTACAAAGGGAATTTCTTTCGAGGGTAATGTTGATGTCGGCGATCCAGTGAAAATGGCAAGGTTCTACTACGAAAGCGGAGTGGATGAGCTTGTTTTCTACGATATAACCGCAAGCAATGAAAAACGGGGCATTATGATTGACGTTGTCTCTGCGGTTGCGGCAGAAATTTTCATTCCTTTTTCGGTTGGTGGAGGGCTTAGAGAGCTTGAGGACATGCGACGAGTGCTCCTCGCTGGCGCTGAGAAAGTGAGCATCGACTCGGGCGCAGTGAGAAATCCACAGCTTATCAGGCAGGGCGCAAAGGCGTTTGGCAGCCAGTGCGTGGTTCTGAGTATGCAAGTGAAACGCGTGCCGAAAAGCGATCAGATTCCAAGTGGTTTTGAAATCTACATTGACGGCGGCCGCCGTCCGATGGGATTGGACGCAATTCAGTGGGGACAACGCGGTGTGGAATTGGGCGCAGGCGAGATCGTAGTCAACAGCATTGATCAGGACGGCACGAAAGCCGGATACGATCTCGAATTGACAGGAGCCATGGCAGCTCTCGCGCCGGTACCAGTCATCGCGTCGGGAGGTGCGGGCAAACCTAAACATCTCCGCGATGTCTTTGTTGAAAGCAACGCTGATGCCGCAATCGTCGCGTCAATCACTCACTACGGAGAGTTTACAATAGAGAACATCAAGCAGTACCTTGATGCAGAAGGAATTGCGGTTCGTAACACGTGGTGAGAATAGGCACTTACGCATAGAACACGAAAGCGGGTAGAGTAGACACATTGGTCTAGTACGACAGAACCTAACAACCCATCGCATCGGTTTCCTCATTCAGAATGAGGCCCGCGGTCAGCTTGGACGTTTTGAAGTACTCTTCGCAAATTCGGTCCCCTTTAAAACCTGCGTTGGAAAAGCAGGGCAAAACAGAGTATGGTGTGAGGACCGCGATTCGGAAGTAAAGATGTTTACGCAAACAAACAATTGCAGGCGTTCACCGAATCGCTTGCAGTATCTTAGGTTTGCGGTTGAGGGGTATTTCATTCTTGCAAGTGCAACGATGCGTTGATGCCGTGTTAATAGAGACTCTTCACCAACTGGGTTGTGTAGCCAGAATTAATCCAACTAAGACCCGCACTAAACAGCTTTGGATTATCCAAAACACGGAGTTTCGTAGATACAACCGAAATTTGAATCATCTAACTCCTAATATTTTTTCCATTCGGTGCTTCAAATTAAGAGTAAGGCTTGTCATTATCGCGTTGAAAAGCGATTTGCTGCGTCAAACCTGCAGGATCCGTAGACCCGCAAATGCTTGCGGACAGTCCAAGCGATTACTGCACCGCCAAACTAACAACATGTGTTTTGCTTTGTTTGAGTTTTCGATAATTTCCGAAGACTTCCTTGAAGTTCCGTTTGATGAATTCGCGGAGTCCAGATATCGTAACGACGTAGAGTTTACCAGTCGGACTAAGGTAGTTCCGGGCTTCCAGCAGAATAATGCGCAGAAGTTCCTTTCCGGCATTCGCGGGTAAGTTCGATGCGATGACATCAAACTTCATATCGGGTAGATGGCTGAAAGTATTGCTCAACATCGCCTCACAGTTTTGTACACAATTCCGCTTGGCATTCATGATGGCGTGCTCAACCGCAACAAAATCCTTGTCGACCAAGTAAACCTTGCCGTTTCCCGACAGCCTTGCCATCACTAAACCAATCGCACCGTATCCACAGCCGAGATCTAGACATGTATTCCCTACGTTAACTTCAAGATAATCGATGAGCAGGCGCGTTCCCGAATCAATTGATTTGGGAGAAAATAGCCCCCATGTAGAGGAAAAGGAAAAATCGAATCCGCGTAGCTTGGCATCAAACATGACATCATGTTTGAGCATATCTAGATTCATGTTATTCTAGGCGTTGGGCAAGTTCATTGCGGGTAACTGGTTGGTCAAGGGACATTAGGTAGATCTGGAAGTTATCACTACGATCTGAGATGAAGGCCAGTTTTTTGCCATCAGGCGAGAGTGCAGGCTGCATAGATACACCAATTCCGTTGGTTACGCGTCGCTCGTTTGCACCATCCGCATCCATCATGTAGATTTCGATGTCGCCATCGCGTGCCGAAACGAAGGCAATTGACTCGCCATCAAGTGAAACGACGGGACTATAGCAGTCGTATCGGCTCGGGTTAAGATGTTTCTCTGCTCCGCCGTCTATACTTACGGTGTAGAGTTGATGAATCTTCTCGCGCGTGGACACAAACACTATTCGTTCTCCGTCAGGAAAGAAGCATGGGCTCCCATCATCCACTTCATTACGTGTGATCCTTTTGGGCTGAATCATATTGCTATCAATATCTTGAAGGTTTAGTCCTCCAATATCTAGTAGATACAGTTCTAGGTTGCCGTCAGTGTTAGATTCATAAACTATTCGGCGCCAATCTGGCGCAACACGCGGCGCTCTAACACCATATCCGATCGTCAGGACTTCGTGCGTCACTTTGCTGTGAATATGAGTGACCTTGAATCCGGAGTATATCGGTGTAGACCCACTGCTTTGTAAGACTATCTTGACTTCACGCGAGGTCTTGGGCTCGCAGCTATAGAAAAGATAGTTTGGGTTACTAAGGAATGCCGGTGATGTCTCATTAAGGTCCGTTGTGAAGGTGACACGTTGATGTATACGTCCATTAAGGTCCATCAGGTAAATTTCGCCATTGTCTAGACGGAAGGAAGAGAATGCAATCTGCACCCCATTAGGCGAAAAGATTGGGGAATAGTTGTCTGCCTCCCCCTCCGTGAGTTGCACGACCTGATATGTGTCTCCAACGATTCCCCCAATCTCACGAAGCGTCGTTTCATTAGACGTGATGTTGACAATCGCGCGAAGTTCGCTATGAGCATCTTGTCGATTGCCTAATTTCATGTAGATGGTTGCAAGTTTTAGCCGAACTGCGGATCTTGCCTCAGGCTGACCGATGTAAAGATGCTTCGCTTTTTTGAGTTGGAAAACGGCGTCTTGAAAGCGTCCTAATTCATCATAAGCTTGTCCGAGCAGCACTCTAGCTTTGGCATTTCGCTCGTCTGCCGCTACAATCTTCTCTAGTAGATTTGCAGCCTCCAAAGCCATGTCTGACTGAAGCAACTCTTCGCTTTGCTGTAGTGAAGGCTGCTGCATATGCTGGCAACTGAGTGCACTGCTGATGAGAATCAGACAAAAAAAAGATGTAATCTCTCGAAAGGATTGCCATGCCATTCGCGTCACGAATTGAACGAAAATCAACACATGATGATGAAGGCGTGCAGTGACAGGCGTGCATTGCAAGCCTTCTTTGTCGTCGATTCCAGATCTGATACACGCATTTGGAAGACTTTCCTCTTGATGTCTCCGAATTAGCATCTCTGTTTTCCTCAAGGACTGTAGCCCTGCTCCGCTCTTGACGCCGATTTATTATCCTGTTTCTTCAACTTCCTCTCGCTCCTTCACCTCCCTCAATCGCTTTCTGAATGCTCGTTTGTTGAAACCCATTTCGCCGCGCCACCCGTCGCAAATGGCGTACAGCCAGAAGAACAGTACCTGAACAAGACCACTCAATTTCAGCTTCCACGACGGACGGTACATCAACTTCTTGCCGTTCTCGAATGTCCATAAATGATATCCCGGTCTTTCTTCTCTTCCCTTCGCCATATCCGGAACGTCCGATGACGGTACAGCGTTTGTATTGCCAAACCGCCGTTCTTCCCACCAGTTGGTGAAGTCGTCGAAGCGCGTAAGGTCCTGCCAACCGTCTACAGGCAATGAGTTGAGGTAGATTATGGTCCCTCCTAAGGCAACGCCCAAGAATATAATGAAGCCTTTCAGCCATTTGCGCAGGTAAATCTGCCCAAGGCCGGGAAGAATCAATGACAAAAGCATCGCAAGGTAGGCTGGTTTTCCGTTTCCTACTTGTGCCATCTTGGACCTCTTGATTAATCGTTAGCACTTGCGACGAGATAAACCCCAATACAAATTATCACTGCGCCTAGGACTCTGACTCTTGGAACTGATTCTTTGAAAAATATCCATGAAAAGAGAATTGACATGACATAGCCAAGGCTGATTATCGGGTATGCGACACTTAACTTGACCCTCGAAAGAATAACAAGCCAAATCATCGTCGTGAAGCCGTACGTTACGATGCCGCCAATCACGAACGGGTTCATAAACGCCTGAGTGAGTTTGTGTGTAACTAGATTTAATTCATCCACGCGTCCTACTCGGAGCATCCCCTGCTTGAGTAGGAGTTGCCCCGTAACTGTAAATAACACGTTACAAATCAAGAGCAGAAAATCCTTGAGTGTAATGTCTTTCATATAGAAAACACCTTTCCTCCATTTCAGAATATACTATATCACACCAGCTAACTCTTTCACAATACCCAATACTTTGTACGCATGTGAAATCGTTGCAATTTGTTCAAAAAGAGAATGGCTAGGAAGAAATCTAGCAATTGGTGTCCTATGCCGTGTTTAGCCGGTCCCAAGAATTGGCAGACTCGTTGGATAAATTATTTTGTGCAAGTTGACGAACAATGGCGAGAATTTTTGCTGGAATTGCCTTTACAGATTCCAAGAAACCCCTCGTTGAGAGTCAATATCCTACGTCTGATAGGACTAGTTTTTTACCCGCATGTGGTTCTTGGGATGTCAAGTGTTTAGATTGCCTTGGTGAACAGCAAGCAAATGAAGTCAGGGAATTCACTTCTTAGCGTGTTGGTTGACTCCCCATTGCCTAGCAAATTTGGCGGCGAACAGTTGGGATTGCGCAGGTTTTTAGGAACTTCACTAGCCAAGGTTCCATTCCAGGTTCAGGCGTTGCGCAAGCCAATCGGGTTTCAATTCGACCATGGTCGCCACCATTCGATTGGGAATTGTATGTTTCAACCGTACTTAACCTCGTCGATCAGGATGTTGTCAAACGGAACTGACACCCCGTTATATTGTTGCTCAAATGTTACTACTGTCGTAGGAACGACGCACTTCCTATAAATTAGGGGCATCTACTTGCCTCTGATTCATTACAATTGCGAATATACGTAATTGGTCTGTGTTTTGCATAAAATTAACCTGACTCTTGGCGAAGTCACAGAGTGTTTCAATTCTATTGAGTCTCAGTAGCAGCTTAAATTGGATAATCAAATCCCAACGTGATATAATAGGATTTTAGCTCGTGCTAACAGCCAGCTACAGTTTGCTGCGCAATGGCAATCGAAGGAACAACCGTCGGAGAATAAAGCGCTTTGGATTTAAATTTCAGGTATCTAATGGGGGAAGAGATTATGAGAAACAAATTTGCTTTCACCGCTGTGTTGCTAGTGATGCCCATTCTGCTTGCTGGGTGTTACACACAGCTTGGGTATCATGCTGCCTCGCGGATAACACCCCGGGGGGCAGATCAGATTGATGAAACAAAGACATTGAATGAACATGAGGAGGATGGAGAAGACCAAGCCAGCGTAGAGCCCCAAACGGAAACGGTGGAGGATGGGGGATATTACGGACACCGTAAGCGAACCTATGATCGTCACATTCCGTATTACGACAGACACTACTTTTCGGATCCTTACCCATATTACGGCTACTATTCACCATACTACCCCTACTATCCCTACTACCGAGATTATGGATATTGGAATCCTTATCGGTATGGTCAGAGGCATCATCGCTATTACGCACCCCGCTACTACACGAATCGCGATTTCCATCATGGCAAGAGACGCTCACGAAGTCATCGAGGCGCCGATTCTCAGCGCTCATTCTCCGACAGACCGAGCCAGAAAATGGACAACGAATCAAATCGAACTTCTCCAAAGAGGGATAGTTCGGAACCTAGGAAATTGAGAAGATACCAAAGGAGGCACTGAGTTTAGAGATGAGAAGATTGGATTACAGCATCCCAAAACACGCAGAGTGGAAAACAATCTGCATTCTATTCTTAAGTCTGTTTATTACAACATTCGCTCTCATTCCTCCTAGCCTTGCCCAGGTAGAAGAGATTACAATTGGCAATACTTTCGGCATTGGTGCAAGGGCAATGGGGATGGGAGGCGCATTTCTCGGCGTTGCAGATGACTTGACAGCGCTTTACTGGAATCCCGCAGGGTTAGCGCAAATTCGGAAATTCGAGTTGCAAGGCAGCCTTTCTCACAGCGACATCAAATCCGAAACACAGTTTACTGGAACAAGACCGACGAATGCCAGCCGATCAAAGACTCGACCTAATTCCGCGGGGTTAGTTTATCCCCTAGATGCGAGGCGAGGTGGTTTCGCTATTGGGTTAGGATATAACCGTCCACAAAACTTCGACGCTCGAACTGTCATTCAGGGCGTAGATCCTTCTGACGACACAACTTTTGGCGGTCTTGACGTGGATGAAACCAGCAGCGACCGCGGAGGTATTGGAATTTGGAGTTTTGGTGTGGGGGTTTTTATTTCAGAAAATATCATACTCGGCGGATCTATGGATTTCTGGCACGGAACGCATATCAACGAGTTAGATAGCATTGCAACTGACGTGCGTAACGTTGACGCTGAATTAGCTAGCTTCGCATTCCATGACACCATTGACCGCGAATACTTCGGTGTCGGTGGCAGGATTGGGCTACTTGCTTACGTCACTGAAAATGTGACTCTCGGTCTTACGGCAGTTGCTCCAATGGACATTGAGGTAGATGAAATCTGGCGGGAAGAAACCGATGTGACTTTTGATGATGGTGCACAAGAAGGGGATTCCGACCAAGGTTCAATGCTCTTCGATATTGAACGACCTTTTGAACTCAGCGCAGGAATCGCTGTAAAACTTCTTCAAAAATGCTTGACACTAGCTGGCGACGTTCAATTCACTGATTGGACACAGACACAATATAGCTCGCCGCCATCGGAAGATGTATCTCAAGACAACTTCGAGCGGTTCTATGACAAGACGGTTCAGATTCGCGTTGGTGCGGAGTATCAAATCAAAAAAGTCGATGCCTACACTCGAGTGGGTTATTTGTATGATCCAATCCCGTTCAACGGTAAAGAGATTGAAAGCGATCGAAATTACTTGACAATCGGCCTAGGCAAAGTCTTCGACGAAGTTGTAAAGTTCGATATTGCCTACATCCGTGGTTCGTGGGAGCAATCGGTCGAATCACTCGCTACTGCCCAGACATCGAATCGACTGTTTTTGTCCGCAGCGTATCGATACTGAACGCGGTCAGCATGAACCGAACACGAGTCACGGGCGCGCACTCTTGCTGCTAATCCGGTGCAAAAAAAAGCGTTGACTGAGATTATCAGTCAACGCTGGAGGAATTCAAATAGAGAAAGCCTAGAACTATAATCTAGTCATTATACTAACTGAATATATGCCATCTGCGCCCCATCTCCACGCCTCAACTCGCCCCGAATTATACGAGTATAACCCCCATTTCGATCTTGATAACGTGGGCCGATTTCGTCAAAGAGTTTCTGCAATATCGCATGTTTGCCTTGGCCATCCACCTCACGTAGGTTCGTCCCAATGATTATTCTGGCAGCTTGGCGTCGCGCGTGCAAATCGCCACGCTTGGCCAATGTGATTAGCCGTTCGGCAACTCGCCTCAATTCTTTGGATTTAGCCAATGTCGTGCGAATTTGTTCATGTTCAAATAGCGCTGTAGCTTGATTTCGGAATAGTGCTCTGCGATGGCTGCCTGTTCGCCCAAGTTTTCTTCCAGCTTTTCTATGTCGCATGATTTCCCAATTGTCCTTCCGTTTCGTTAATCGTCCTCATCCTCAAGGACCATTCCGAGGGAAAGCCCCATGTTAGCTAGAAAATCCTTAATCTCATTTAAGGATTTGCGCCCGAAATTACGAAATTTCAACATGTCTTGTTCAGTTTTTACCACGAGATCCCGAATTGTTGAAATCTGTGCAGCTTCTAAACAATTTGAAGAGCGCACGGAAAGTTCAAGTTCTGCGACGGGTTTTGACAAATACTTATCGCGCTGCACTTTTTCTTCGTCGATTTCCTGCACCGGCTCCACATAGGTTTCATCAAAATCACTGAATAGCCGTAGTTGATCTAACAAGATATCCGCAGCTTGGGTGACAGCTTCTTTTGCTGTAATGCAGGCATCAGTCGATACCTCCAGAATCAAGCGATCGAAGTTGGTCATGGGCCCAACCCGTGTTTCTTCAACGCGGAAATTGACGCGCTTCACCGGCGAAAACTTCGCATCAAGCGAAATCACCCCAATAGGCTGATTTGAATCGGAGTGTTCTTCGGCATGTGCATAACCGCGTCCGCGACGGACATGTAACTCCATGTTTAGGCCATCACACTTGTCCAATGTTGCAATATATCGATCAGGGTTTACGACCTCTACTTGACTATTGGGCTGAATATCGGCGGCTGTGACCCCACCGGATCCATCAGCTGATAGACATAGAGTTACCATCTCATCCGTATAGACGAGGAATCGAATCTCTTTGAGATTGAGGAGAATCTGAATAACATCCTCTTTGACACCATCAAGGGTCGAATATTCGTGTTTTACCCCTTCAATGGAGACAGAAACAATAGCTGCTCCTCCGATTGACGAAAGCAGAACGCGCCGCAGTGAATTCCCGAGGGTAATTCCAAATCCTCGCGCAAGTGGCTCAGCAATAAACTTGCCATAGTCAGGTCTAAGGCTTTCCAAATCTGCCACAAGACGCTCCGGCTTCCTGATGTCCATTTATGTCGTCCTTCCACGTAGGTATGTGTTATTTGGAATAAAGCTCAATTATCAACTGGGTTTGGACGTTGGCAGCAGCTTGTTCTACATCTGGGTAACCTCGAATAATGCCTGTCCGTTTGTCAGCACCCAGATCTAGCCACTCAGGTATACCTGTTTGTTGCGCGTATTCTATTGCTTCTTGGAGCACACCTGCCTGGAGACTCTTCTCTCGGACTTGAATTTCGTCACCAACGGCCACCAAATAGGAAGGAATGTTGACCAGCTCTCCGTTTACTAGAAAATGGTTATGCTTGACGAGTTGCCTTGCCTGCCTTCGCGAACTGGCAAAGCCAAAGCGAAAAACTACGTTATCCAACCGACGTTCCAAAAGGATAATCAACGTTTCTCCAGTTATCCCTTTTTGGTGCTCAGCTTTATTGTAATAATTGTGAAACTGTTTCTCTAAAGTGCCATAGATTCGTTTGGCTTTTTGTTTCGCACGTAGTTGCTGCCGATAAGCATCTTTTCCACGAATCGGCCTTTGGCCATGTTCTCCGGGAGGATAACCGCGGCGCTCAAATGAACACTTTGGTGTATTGCAGCGTCTCCCTTTTAGAAAGAGTTTTTCGCCCTCTCTGCGGCATAATTTACAGACGGGACCAAGATATCTGCTCATTTTCTCCTTCGCAATTCATAATCGAGGTTAAACACGGCGTCGCTTTGGTGGACGACACCCATTGTGAGGAATTGGGGTTACATCTTTCATCAATGTGACTTCGAGTCCCGCTGCTGAAAGGGCACGGATTGCGGATTCCCTTCCAGATCCCGGACCTTTAACTCGCACCTCAACGCGCCGCACCCCCTGTTCCATAGCTTTTTTTGCACATGCCTCTGCCGTCTGCTGTGCGGCGAATGGCGTACTCTTTCGGGAACCAGGGAAACTCATTCCCGCACTTGCCCATGCAACCGTATCGCCAGAGGGATCCGTGATGGTAACAATTGTATTATTGAATGTGGCCTGAATGTGGGCAATACCTTCCGGTACATTCCTTTTCTCTCTTCTTTTTGCTCGACTTGAAGAACGCAAAGAGACACTCCTTTCATGATGAAATTAGGGTAATATCAACCAGCTTTGCGAGTTGCTTCCTTGGATTTTCTACCCACCGAGATAGTTCTAGCTTTTCCTTTGCGCGTTCGTGCATTGGTGCTTGTTCGCTGGCCACGCACAGGTAGCTGTCGGCGATGGCGCAATCCACGATAACTATTAACATCCATCAACCTCTTGATGTTCTGGTCGACTTCCCGACGTAGATCGCCCTCAACCTTGTACTCCTGAGTAATTGTGGTTCTTAATTGGCTAATCTCATCTTCAGCCAAACTGTCCACTTTTTTACCGGGATCGATGTTCAACTCACGCACCAATTTTGATGCACTGTGACGACCAATCCCATATATGTAGGTCAGCGCGATGTCGACCCGCTTAGTTCGGGGCAAATCAACCCCAGCAATTCTTGCCATGACCTCCCTCCTTTGAACTCACGATTGATAGTGTATTGGCTTCGGTCATCCTTGTCTCTGCTTGTGCTTTGGGTTCGAGGGACAAATAATGCGAACGACGCCTTTTCTTTTTATGACCTTACACTGATTACATATTTTCTTTACAGAAGCTTTAACCTTCATCGAATCCTCTTTCTCCTCAAACAGATAAAGCCTTTCATCTTGAACGACGCCCTTTAATTCGTCGTCCCTTTATGAATCCTTCATAGCTCCGATCCGTCAAATGAGATTCAATCTGTGACACCGTGTCCAATACAACGCCAACAACTATCAACACCGAAGCTCCACTCACCATCGTCCCAATTTGTAACCAACGATCGAACATTATCGGAATCACCGAAATTGCAGCTAGAAAGCATGCACCGGGTAGGGTGATTCGCGTTAGCACAAAATTGATGTGTTCGGCAGTTCGCTTTCCTGGACGAATTCCACCTTTTTCTAGAATATGCGCACCGTGTTTCTTTAGCGTATCTGCCATGTCAACTGGGTTAATTTGTACAGCCGTGTAAAAATAGGTAAAGGCGATAATCAGACTTGCATAAATGGTCAAGTATACCGGATGGCCTGGATTCCCCAAGACTCCTTGTAGCCCAAGAGCCCATCCCCAATCTTGCGGCAAGAAACCTAAGATTGTCCCAGGGAACTGCATTAAAGTTACCGCAAAAATTATGGGAATCATACCGGCTGCATTGACCCGGAGCGGGAGATGAGTTCTTTGGCCGCCATACATCCTCGTTCCTTTAATCTGTCGTCCGTACTGGACAGGGATCTTCCGAACAGACTGAGTGATGAAAACCGTACCCATCACAGCGACAACAATCAAGGCTAGAAAGATAGCCAACTGTATTAAGCCAAAGTTAGAATCGTTAATCAAACGGGTAGTTACAGATGAAACACCGCTTGGTACTGCTGCTACTATCCCGACCGTGATGATGAGTGAAATACCTTGACCGATTCCCCTTTCCGTGATCTGCTCTCCAAGCCACATCACGAACGCTGTACCAGCCATCAAGGTGATAACCGTTAAGAAATGAAATGACCAACTTTCATTCATAACGATATCTGCTTGTATGCCGAGATTACCAGGATTGCGTAAAAGGAAACTAATCCCCAATCCCTGGACAGCGCTTAGGATGACAGTGCCATAGCGCGTGTACTGTGTGATTTTCTTACGCCCATCCGGTTCTTTCGACAACTTCTCAAGGGATGGGACGACGACAGCAAGAAGTTGCATGATGATCGATGCACTTATGTATGGCTGGATACCAAGCGCAAAGATTGTCATCTGGCTGAACGCCCCGCCAGAAAATAGGTCTACGAATCCAATCATGTTGCCGCCGGGGCGATCTGTCAATTGGTTGAAAAACTCTTCCAGGGCTTTGTCGTCAATTCCCGGGATTGTGATGTGTGCCCCAAACCGGTAAACAATCAACAGCAACGCTGTAAAGATGATACGAGTCCGCAACTCCGGAATTTTGAATACATTCCGGAAGGCGGTAATCATCTGTGGTCTATCCTTCGAATTCATCATACAAACACTGAATAGGAGATTGCTATAACTTATTCGCGACAGGGCACGTTCGACGCCAATATCCTGCCCGGTATGGTTTAAGAGACAGATGCGGTCGGCTAAAAAATCCTACTAGGAGATTACCTCAACCTTGCCACCAATCTGCTGAATTTTTTCAATCGCTGACTTCGCGAAACTGTGCACACGCACAGTCAGTTGTTTCTCAAGGTCACCATCGCCAAGGATTTTCACGCGCGCATTCCCGCGCTTCACGATGCCTCTGTCACTCAACATTTCGACGGTAACGATGGTGTTACCATCAAAACAGTTCAGTTCCTTGACGTTCACTACATCATATCTAAGACGTTTGTGTTTAATTACCGCTGGTCCACGCTTAGGAAGCCTTCTCACCAAGGGCATCTGACCACCCTCGAACCAGGCAGGAATAGATCCGCCGGAACGTGATTTCTGTCCTTTATGCCCCCGTCCACCGGTCTTGCCCCAACCAGAAGCTTCGCCTCGTCCAATTCGCTTCTTGGCTCGCTTTGAGTTTTGGGGCGGTTTGAGTTCATTCAACTTCATGACCATTTGACTCCATTTCAATGAGTAGCCGACGGTGAACCCTCGCCGGTCAATTCTTCGACGCGTTTTCCACGAAGCCGGGCGACGACGTTAACATCCTTCAAATTCTTTAATGCTAACATCGTCGCCTCTGCAATATTTTTCACATTTCTAGATCCAAGACGCTTAGTCAATACATCTTTAATCCCCACAAATTCCAGTATTGTCCGCGTCGCATGTCCGGCAACAATCCCAGTCCCAGGACTTGCTGGCTTCAGAAGAACCTTGGCGGCTTTAAATTTACTGAACGTTTCATGCGGAATGGTGCCTTCCTTCAGCGGCACACGGATTAGATTCTTCTTGGCATCGGCAATACTCTTGCTAATCGCCGAAGGCACATCATTGGCACTGCCGAACCCGATGCCAACTATGCCTTCATAGTTTCCTACAGCTGAAAGGGCATTAAAACTTGGGGTCCGCCCACCTTTACCGACACGCATTACACGATTGATCGCGATTGAACGTTCTTCAAGTTCAGAATCGCCCGGATCTATTCTTTCAACTCGCAACAAACCCTCCTTTAGTAGAACCCAACACTTTCGCTCTCCAATGTTGTGCAGTAGACGGACAACTAAAACCTCAAGCCGCCTTCCCTAGCAGCGTCTGCAAGGGCTTTTACTCTTCCATGATACAGGTTTCCGCCCCGATCGAACACAACAGATTCAATCTGGAAATCTTTGGCCTTGCGCGCAATCAGCGCGCCTACTTTCTGCGCGGCATTAGCATTCCCGCCTCGCGGAATGCCGTCCCTCAACTCGGGCGCTACGGTTGATGCAGCGGCGAGCGTGACACGATTCTCGTCATCAATAAGTTGAGCGTAGATATGATTGGCACTCTTGAAAACAGAAAGCCTCGGCCTTTGATTTGTGCCAAGCACCTTCTGTCGTACATGCCTTTTCCGCGCTAGCCGTGCGAGATTCTTTTTCTTGAGTCGATTCAATGATTACCCTCCCAAATTAGCTCGGCGCAAAGGTAGACCAAAGTCTATGTTTTCGCTTTACCTTCCTTCATGCGAACACGTTCACCATCGTAACGAATGCCCTTGCAGGGCTGATAAACGCCGGGTTTCTTGATTTGACGAATAGATGCAGCAACTTGGCCAACAAGCTGCTTGTCAACGCCACTCACAACAACAGGAGTATGAAGTTGCCCACCTACGTTTTCGGTACTATCAACGTTGATTGTGATTCCTTCTGGAGGATTGTAGGTGACGGGATGGGAGTATCCCACGTTCAATACCAATGACTTTTGATTGTTAATTTCTGCGCGATACCCTGTGCCTACAACGCGAAGTTTTTTCTCGAATCCGTCAGTAACTCCCTTTACCATATTCGCGATTAAGCTTCGGGTAAGACCATGCAACGATTTGTGTGTTTTCTGATTGGTTAATCTTTCGACCTCAAGCCGACCATCGCCCATCTTCACCTTATTTCCTTCGGGAACTGTCCAATCTAGCTTTCCCTTGGGGCCCTCAACGATTATTCCCGAGCCATCAACGGTGATTTTGACATTCGCCGGAACTTCAATGGGCATTTGTCCTATTCTTGACATGATGTCTTTCCCCAGAATTCAATTAGTTGCACTTACCAAATGTGGCACAATACTTCGCCCCCAATTTTGGCTGCTTGACATTGAGAAGCCGTTTGTACACCTTGAGACGTTGACAAAATAGCAATTCCCAAGTCTCCGTAAACGCGTGGCAGATTGGCTACGCCCACATATACGCGGCGCCCGGGTTTGCTGATTCGTTGTAGACCTGAGATAACTTTCTCTTGGTTATCACCATACTTGAGGTAGATACGCAAAATCCCCTGCTTCTCATCTCCGATAAGACGATAATTCCTGATGTACCCCTCCTCAGTCAAGATTCGCGCAATCTCGGCTTTTACCCTAGAAGCGGGCAGTTCGACTCGTTCGTGACTAACCATATTTGCATTGCGAATACGTGTTAACATGTCCGCAATTGGGTCTGTCATTGACATGAAACATCCTCCTTCACCAACTGGCTTTTCTTACGCCAGGGATTTTGCCCTCTCTAGCGAATAATCGAAAGCATATGCGGCACAATTCAAATTTGCGTAGGAAACCACGAGGTCTTCCACAGGCGCGGCAGCGATTGTATTGCCGAGTTTGGAATTTCGGAGGTCTTTTCTGCTTAGCAATAAGTGCTTTTGTTGCCAAATCGGTTGCTCCTTACTGTCTGTAATTATTTTTTGGTTACGGTTGAAACCGGCTCACTACTCGAAGGCGCAGTCTCTTTTCCAATCAAACAAGAGATGTCAAGATCAGTCTCTAAAGGGCATACCCAATACTCTTAGTAACTCTCGACCTTCTTCGTCTGTCCGAGCTGTCGTAACAATAGTTACGTTTAGCCCGTGAACTTCGTCCACTTGGTCATATTCGATTTCTGGGAAAATCAGTTGCTCTTGAAGACCCAATGAGTAATTGCCTCGTCCGTCAAACGCGTCAGGAGATAGACCACGGAAATCTCGAATTTGCGGCAGAACGGTATTGACAAGCCGGTTGAAGAATTCATACATTCGTTGGCGACGCAAGGTGACTTTACAACCGATAGCAGTACCGGCACGGACTTTGAAGTTTGCTACAGACTTCTTTGCCCGTGTGATAACCGCTAGCTGACCGCCGATTTGTGAAAGTTCCTCAACGGCACTATCCAGCAACTTCGGATTCTGCATCGCTGCACCAAGCCCAACGTTCAGATTTATCTTCTCCAATTTAGGAATCTGCATCACATTAGGGAAATTAAATCGTTTTTGCAATGCAGGTACAGCTTCTTCTTGATAAAACGTTCTGAATTCGCTCATTAATTCACAGCCTCGGCATGGTTTCGTCAAATCGTACTGATTCGGAACCCAAAGATAAGCATTACCTATGTCATACTAACGCCAGTCTACAATCCAAGCAAGCTATTCTTGCTCCGCAACCGCTCCACATTTTTTGCAAACGCGCAAACGATATTTCTTCGTGCGAGTCCCCACTTCTCGCTGAAAAACCTGTCGTTTCGTACGCGTGGGGGCATTGCACTTCGGACAGACCAATTTCAAGTTAGAGAGATGAATCGTTCCTTCTTTTTCAACCACACCGCCTTGTCCCATTTGGTTTGGGCGCATGTGGCGGCTGATCAGCTGAACCCCTTCAACAACCGCGCGGTTCTTGCGGGGGAGAACTTTAAGAACTCTTCCAGTCTTGCCCTTGTCCTTTCCACTTAATACCGATACGAAGTCATTGTCCTTTATGTGTAATCTTTTTGTTGGCACTATTTTCTCCTAGACGAATAGTAATTTGCGTCAAATGACCTCGGGTGCTAAGGACACAATTCGTGTAAATTCCCTTTCTCTCAATTCACGTGCAACTGGGCCAAAAATTCTGGTGCCACGTGGTTGATTTTGAGGATCGATCAAAACAGCGGCGTTTTTATCAAACTTGATGTATGAACCGTCTGGGCGGCGATACCCTTTAGTAGTACGCACAACAACTGCACGTACGACCTCCCCTTTTTTCACTTGACTATTGGGATTTGCCTCTTTTACGCTTGCGATGATAACATCACCTAACCGAGCATAGCGCTTGCGTGTACCACCTAGCACTCGGATACACATGAGATTCTTCGCTCCAGTGTTATCCGCACAAATCAGTCTACTTGAGGTTTGAACCATAGGGTGTTCCTCACTTCACACATTAGCCACATAGATCAGAACGGTAGAGAACCCGAATTTTCTGGTTTCTTCACCAATCATTTGCAATTGTTTGAATGCTCTTAGCCTCTATCGTCACCTGGCTCTGCCTTCGCTGTGATTTGGCGAACACGCCACTTTTTTCGGCGACTAAGCGGGCGCGATTCAATGACCTGTACCACATCTCCAACTGCACAGGCATTTTGTTCGTCATGAGCCAAGATCTTTGTCGTGTGTCTCACGATTTTCTTATAAAGTGGATGCCGGTAGGCTCGCGTGATGGCTACGACAATTGTCTTGTCCATCCGGTTGCTAGTCACAACACCACTCTGACTCTTCCGATGTCCTTGCTTTTCTTGAATCAAGCTTATCCTCTCTTTACTTTAGAACTATGGGACACTTTCAACTCCGTGTTCTCGCGCCCGTAGGATTGTTTTTATCCGCGCAATATCGTGTCTTATCTTTTTCAACTGAGACGTATCTTCGAGTTGTCCGAGGATGTTTCGAAATCGTTGGTTGAATAGACTTTCTTGAAGATTTAATAGCTCGTTCGTTAAATCCTCAACAGATTGAGTCCGTAGTTCTTGAGCGGTCATGATTAGAGATCTCCGCCTCTGCTTATGAATTTTGTTTTGAGCGGCAGTTTGTGCGAAGCAAGTCGCATCGCTTCCTTTGCTTCTTCTACAGGAACACCACTTAACTCGTAGAGCACGCGTCCAGGTTTTACCACCGCCACCCAATATTCAGGCGGTCCCTTTCCGCTGCCCATTCGTGTCTCAGCAGGTTTTTTAGTAACAGGTTTGTGCGGAAAAATCTTGATCCAAACCTTGCCACCCCGCCGAACATGGCGTGTTATTGCAACCCGAGCCGACTCAATTTGGCGGCTCGTGATCCACCCACATTCCATACTTTGTAGACCGTATTCGCCAAAGTTAATCCGCGAACCACGATAAGGTTTTCCCCGCCGCTTCCCGCGCTGTACCTTACGGTATAACACCCGTTTGGGCATTAACATTGCCAATGCTCCTTAAGTGTAATTTTGCCACATGCGACTCTTTAAGAACAGTGAGACACGGATTTACATTCACTTTCTACCGGCGCTACCTTTTCTCCTAGCACTGCCAGTACCTCCGCGCCATCTACCTGAACCGCCGCGCCCCGTTGAGTCATCATCGCCGAAACGCCCAGTACCTCGGCGTGGGCGGGACGACTTTTCTCCGGGGCCTTTTTCTGTTTGTACAGATGATTCGCCGGGTAAGGTTTCAGCGCTACCAAGAACTTCGCCTTTGAAAATCCACGTTTTGACTCCTATTTTACCGTACGTCGTATCTGGCTCACAGAACCCATAGTCAATTCGTGCCCTAAGGGTATGTAACGGAACTCTACCTTCAATGCTTGTTTCTGTACGCGCCATTTCGATGCCGCCAAGACGGCCGCTAACGGTGGCCTTCACCCCTTGAGCACCAGCCCGCATAGAATCGGCGATGCTTCTCTTCATGGCTTGCCTGAAGGGAGATCTTCGCTGGATTTTCAAGGCAATAGCTTCCGCGACCAACTGAGCATCAAGTTCAGGAGTTTTAATTTCTGTTACATTAATGCGAACCGATCGCCCAATAAACTTCTCCAAATCCACCTGTAATTTCTCTGCTTCAACGCCACGCCGTCCAATGACAATACCCGGGCGCGCTGTGTGCACATTTATGGCGCATCTCTCAGCGACTCGCTCAACCTCAATCCGTGAAATACCGGCGCGCGCCAGTCTGTTCTTAACAAACTCTTGAATCTGCAAATCTTCGTGAAGCCACAAAGCATACTCTTTCTCACTATACCACTTTGAATCCCAAGTCTCAATGATTCCGAGGCGTAGCCCACGCGGATGTGTTTTTTGTCCCACTCAAACCTCCTCAGTCGAAGATGCGCTAGACCCGATGTCAGAAATCTTTGGGTTAGTAGGCGAAATACTGCTCATGAGAGATGCCGGCAACTTATCCTCCATTGTTATCACTTTCCTCATCCAGCATGACGGTAATATGACACCTACGTCGCAGAATTCTATTCGCCATCCCACGTGCTCTTGGTCGAATCCATTTTCGTGTCATTCCCTCATCAATGAAGATTTTCTTGATGAAGAGATTGCTTTCGCTAATGGTTGAGTCTTGGTGTTGCGCATTTGCTACGGCAGACCGAATCAATTTCCGAAGCGTCGCCGATGTCGATTTATGAATAAATGATAACTGATTCAGCGCATCTTCGACATATCTGTCCCTGACTAAGTCCGCCACCAAACGCGCTTTTCGTGGAGCAATCGGTACATTTTTTATGCTCGCTCTCGCTTCCATCAGATAAACCTCCCAAACGCGCCGTCACTATGCCCGAGAGCCTCGTGCGTGCGATCTAAATGTGCGAGTGGGAGCAAACTCGCCTAGTTTATGTCCTACCATATTCTCTGTGACATAGACTGGAAAGAACTTCTTTCCATTATGTATCGCAAGTGTATGACCTATCAGTTCCGGCGTAATCGTTGAACGACGAGACCATGTGCGAATGACACGTTTTGTACCGGATCGCTCTATAGTCTCAATTTTCTTCTGAAGTTTCGGATCAATATAGGGTCCTTTTTTCACAGAACGCGGCATTGCAATTCTCCCTCACAACAAAATTAGCATTCAATTGAACCAACGCTTTTAGTCAACTATTTGCTAGCATTACTTACGGCGGCTAACAATAAATTGGCCTGACTTCTTTTTTGGGTTCCGTGTCTTGTACCCTTTAGTTGGAACCCCCCAAGGAGTTACGGGATGTCTACCTCCTGAACTCTTTCCTTCGCCGCCGCCATGCGGATGGTCAATTGGATTCATTGCAACACCGCGCACTTTCGGGCGCCGTCCCATCCAGCTGGAACGTCCACCCTTTCCTATAGATATGTTTGAATGGTCGACGTTCCCAACTTGCCCGACCGTCGCCATACACCTTACAAGGAGTAGACGAATTTCACCGGACGGCATCCGAAGACGTGCATATTTTCCTTCACGATCAATTAGCTGTGCTGCTACGCCAGCACTACGTACCAACTGTCCGCCTGCACCAGGGGTCATTTCCACATTATGTATCGCCGAGCCAAGAGGGATTTTTTCGAGTGGTAACGCGTTTCCTACTCTGATTTCCGCGTCTGGCCCTGAATTGAGCATCTCACCAACCTGGAGTCCTAAAGGCGCCAGAATGTAGCGTTTTTCACCATCCACGTAGTGCAGTAGTGCTATCCGAGCAGAGCGGTTAGGGTCGTACTCGATTGAGACTACCTTAGCCGGTACACCGAACTTATTGCGCCGGAAGTCGATATCTCGGTATCGCCGCTTGTGACCACCGCCACGTCTTCTAACCGTCATTCGGCCATTGTCATTGCGTCCGGCATTCTCCTTCAAACCTTTGACTAAGGATTTCTCCGGCCTTCGACGAGTAATCTCTTCAAAAGAGTGTCCGGTCATGGATCGCCGGCTTGGTGTTACAGGCGAGTATATCTTAACTGCCATAATTAGAAGCCCTCACACGAGTATAGCGTGTAGGATACTTTCAGCAGGTATTAAGGATTCGAGTTTAATTACCTGCTATGTTGAATCAGCCCGACTGGTATATAACCAACTGCCACGGTATTCCTGTCGTGTCACTCAAAGTGCAACAACGCGAATCATAAACCTTGGGGAGATTAAGGAGTGCGACATTACTATCAAGTGTTAATCTGCATTTAGATGGATTCGAAAATCTGGATATCTGTTCCTGCTTCAACTGTAATGATAGCTTTCTTCCAGTGCGGTCGTCTTCCGCGCTGGTGTTGAAAAAGTTTGCCTTTCGGCTTGCCGCAAACACGCAGTGTATTCACATTAAGAATCTTCCCTTTAAGATCAAGTAGTTCCTCTGCTGCCTGACGAATTTCTACTTTGGTAGCATTATTATCAACTACAAAGGAATATTTGTTAGACGATTCGCGGAGATCTGTACTTTTTTCTGTGACCAACGGTTTCAATATAATCTGATATAAATCTTTCATTGTTCCGACACTTACGCATTCACATGGCTGATTGGTTGGAGGTATTTCCCTTGTAGCTTCTCGGCAGCCGATTCGGTGATTACAATCTTGTCGTGTCCTATGATATCGTAGACATTCAGTACATCCCAGATACATGTACTCACTTGCGGGATATTCCGTACAGATAACTGAACATTTTGATCCTGTCGATCTAGTATTAGAAGCAGCTTACCTTCCAGACTGAGAGCATCCATAAACTGAATGATATCTTTTGTCCTCGGTCTATCTAGCGTAAAACTCTCAGTGAGGACACATTGTCCATTCTGAAACTTATCCGCCAGTGCCGAGCAAAGCCCAAGTTTTCGAACCTTTTTAGGCGTATGTTGACGATAACTGCGAGGTTTTGGTCCGAACGCAACACCTCCATGAACTCTCGTCGGCGATCCACTGTCCCCAACACGGGCACGCCCAGTTCCCTTTTGGCGGTGCAACTTCCTACCACTCTTCTTGACTTCAGCGCGGGTTTTAGTTGAGGATGTGCCACTCCGCTGGTTAGCAAGATGCGCCACAACAGACTGATGTAGAACATCTGTATTCACAGAGGCGTTGGCGAAGTGGTCTGATAATTCCTTTTGGCGGACTATCTCACCCGATCGGCCGTATACGTCAAATGTTGCCATAACCATTGCCCTTCATTCACAAATTCGTCTTGTCTATGCTACACACCGGCCTTGACAGCTTTGTTAATCAACAATAATCCGTTTATCGCTCCAGGAACAGCACCTTTAACCAACAGAAGGTTCCTATCACTGTCTGCCTGAATGACCTGAAGATTCTGAACGGTGACCCGCCTACCGCCATGTCGCCCTGGCATCCGCTTACCTTTGAACACCCTCGATGGATATGAACTCGCACCGATGGATCCCGTTCGCCGAAGGTCCTGCTCACCACCATGGCTCTTCTTTCCGCCGGCAAAGCCGTACCGTTTGACTACTCCCGTGAAGCCAAGCCCCTTTGAAGTACCAGTTACATCAACGTACTCTCCAACCGAAAAATTCTCCGAATCTATCATTGAGCCCACTGATAGCTGATTGGTATCATCGACATGGAACTCACACAATACTCGCGGTGGCGCAATACTCGCCTTTTGGATATGTCCGCGTTCCGGTCGATTGACTTTGCTTTCCTTGCGATTTCCAAAGCCTAGCTGGACGGCCTGGTAGCCATCTTGGTTCTTAGACTTAATCTGTACAATTGGGCATGGACCAGCTTCGATTACGGTCACCGGAATCGCTTTGCCGGATTCATCGTAAATTTGGGTCATCCCCACTTTTTTTCCTATTATTCCTCTAACCATCTATCGCTTTCCTGAAATGGTGACCACGTCCGAGCACACACTGCCTCAACTCGTTTACAAAAGCGTGATTTTTACATCAACACCAGCCGGTAGATCCAGGTGCATTAATGCATCTACGGTCTTTGGAGTCGTTTCTAGAATATCCAACAACCGTTTGTGAATTCGCATTTCAAACTGCTCACGTGATTTCTTGTCCTTAAACGTCGATCTCTGGACAGTGTATACATGCTTTTTCATTGGAAGCGGAATAGGGCCTGATACAACTGCCCCCGTCCGTTTTGCTGTATCCGCTATCTGCCCCGACGATTTGTCCAATAACCGGTGATCGAACGCTTTTAGGCGAATGCGAATTTTCTGATTGTCCATCTCGTCTCCCTGTTAGGCATAAGACTTCGTAAGCTACATCTCAGTAAAATAAGTCCTATTCAATAACCTTTGACACTACACCTGCGCCGACAGTTTGCCCGCCCTCCCGAATTGCAAACCTGAGTTCTTCTTCTAAAGCAATTGGCTTGGAAAGCTCTACAGTAATCTGCGTGTTATCTCCGGGCATTATCATCTCAACGCCTTCTGGAAGTTGCATATTACCGGTCACATCAGTTGTGCGAAAATAAAATTGAGGACGATACCCGCTGAAGAATGGCGTGTGCCGCCCGCCTTCCTCTTTTTTGAGAATATAGGTCTCGGCTTCAAATTTGGTGTGTGGTGTGATTGTTCCGGGGGCAGCCAACACTTGACCACGCTCAACTTCCTTCCGTTCCACGCCACGAATCAGGACACCAACATTGTCACCGGCACGCCCTTCATCGAGAAGTTTGCGAAACATCTCTACACCTGTTGCTACGGTAGTGTGAGTCGGTCGGAGACCAACAATTTCGACAGTGTCCCCAACAAGCACGATCCCGCGTTCCACGCGACCCGTAACGACTGTACCGCGCCCACTAATCGTAAAAATGTCCTCGACAGGCATTAAGTATGGTCTATCAATATCTCTCACAGGCTCGGGGATATATTCATCAACCTGCGCCATCAATTCAAGGATTGGCGCGCAGGCTTCATTATTCGGGTCGCCGCTAGATTCCATCGCGTCCAACGCGGAACCCGTCACGACCGGAATATCGTCCCCTGCGAAGTTGTATTCATCCAACAATTCCCGAACTTCTAACTCAACCAACTCAAGCAATTCGGGATCGTCTACCATATCCGCTTTGTTCAAGAATACAACGAGAGAGGGTACATTAACCTGCCGTGCAAGAAGAACGTGTTCCCGTGTTTGGGGCATAGGCCCGTCCGCAGCGGAGACCACTAGGATAGCTCCGTCCATCTGAGCGGCACCCGTGATCATGTTCTTGATATAATCAGCATGACCAGGACAATCCACATGCGCGTAGTGCCGGTTCTCGGTTTCATATTCTACGTGTGCGGTATTGATTGTAATGCCACGCTCTTTTTCCTCAGGCGCTTTGTCGATTTCATCATAGGTCATCACATAGTCTTTGCTCGCAAGATTCGACAGAACCATGGTTATTGCTGCAGTTAACGTGGTTTTACCATGGTCAACGTGGCCAATCGTACCTATATTGACATGTGGCTTAGTTCTATCAAATTTTTCTTTTGCCATTTGTTTTGAATTTCCTCCTCGCATGGATGAGACAAGAATCTAAAGGCTTGGTAAGTCAGTACAAAACTAGCTACGTGGATTTGATATCACATCCACTATGAGTCTTTTCTCACGGAAATGACGTCTTCCGCAACGCTGGAAGGTACACTGCTGTAATGCGAAAACTCCATGGAATAAGTGGCACGTCCCTGTGTCAAAGAACGAAGTGTTTTAACATACCCAAACATTTCAGAAAGCGGCACAGAGGCCTGAATCACCTGGACACGCGATTTTGGCTGAAGATCCGTTTGAAGGATTTGAGCGCGGCGTGCATTCAAATCCCCTATAACCTTACCCAAATACTCATCGGGGACAATAATTTCCACCTTCATGATCGGTTCAAGCAGAAGTGGCCCCGCGCGCTTCACAGCTTCCTTAAATGCAATCGAGGCCGCGATTGAGAACGCCATCTCGGATGAATCCACAGCATGGAAGGAACCATCGTACAACCGCACACCCACATCAACAACAGGATAACCAGCCAATACTCCCGTATTCATGGAACTTTGGATGCCCTTGTTGATGGCCGGGATATATTCTTGAGGTATAACTCCACCCTTAGTGTCATCAACGAATTCATGCCCTGAACCTTTTTCTAGCGGAAAAATCTCAATGGCGACATGCCCATATTGTCCGCGTCCGCCGGATTGCCTCACAAATCGTCCTTCTGATGTAGCGTGCCTTTGAATTGTTTCACGGTATGCAACGTGTGGATTCCCTATGATTGCGGAGACGTTAAACTCGCGAATAAGCCGATCCACGATAATCTCAAGGTGTAGTTCACCCATCCCAGATAACAAGGTTTGACCTGTCTCAATATCCTGATGAACCTTAAATGTTGGATCTTCTTCTGCCAACTTGAGAAGCGCTAGATTCAACTTGTCTACATCAGATTTCGTACTCGGTTCCACGGCGACAGACATAACCGGTAACGGAAAAACCATTGTGTCTAGCGCGATTCGTGCCTGCGGGTCGCAAATTGTGTCACCTGTTGCAATATCCTTGAGACCAATTGCAGCAACAATGTCACCAGCATAAACTGCATCCCGTTCCTCACGCTTGTTAGCATGCATTTGCATGAGCCTGCCAATTCTTTCGCGCTTACCGCGTGTGCTATTGTAAACCGTTGCCCCTCTAGTTAAAACACCCGAATAAACGCGCAAGAATGTCAGTTTGCCCACGTGCGGATCCGTCATTATCTTGAACGCTAAAGCGCAAAACCGCTCATCGTCATTAGGCAGACGTTCTTCTGTCTCTTGAGTTTCAGCATTTAGAACTTTGATCGGAGGTACATCAACAGGTGAAGGCAGGTATGAAACTATTGCATCTAAGAGCGGTTGCACGCCCTTGTTTTTCAGAGCCGAACCGCATAGGATCGGGACAACCCTTCCGCTTAAGGTAGCATTTCTCAAACCCGTTCTAATCTCCATACTAGATAGTCCGATACCATCAAAATATTTTGCTAGTAGCTCATCATCCCATTCGACAATGGTCTCAATCAGTTTTTCGCGGTACTCGGTAACCATCGCAATCATCTCTTCGGGAATGTCAATTTCATGGACAGTGGCACCAAGATTCGCATCATCCCAGGCAAGCCCTTTGAACTCAATAAGGTCCACTATGCCCCTGAACTGTTCCGCTGACCCAATTGGCAACTGAATCGGAACAGGAGTTGTGCCAAGTCGATCAGTCATCATTTCAACTGTTCGAAAGAAATCGGCTCCCGTTCGATCCATCTTGTTGATTAGAGCCACGCGCGGCACACTGTACTTATCCGCCTGTCTCCAGACGGTTTCTGATTGAGGTTCGACGCCGCCAACAGCACAAAACACTGCTACAGCGCCGTCAAGCACGCGCAATGATCTCTCAACTTCAACAGTAAAATCTATATGTCCAGGGGTATCAATAATATTAATGCGATTATCTTTCCATCGACAGGCGGTTGCGGCTGCAGTGATAGTGATGCCTCGCTCCTGTTCCTGGACCATCCAGTCCATCGCTGTCGTGCCTTCATGTACTTCCCCTAAACGATGTACACGACCAGTGTAGTACAGAATCCGCTCGGTTACCGTCGTTTTGCCAGCGTCAATGTGTGCCATGATGCCAATGTTCCGCGTGGAAGCTAAACCAAAGCGCCGCGGATCTATTGACTTGCGACTTTCAAATGTAGGCTGTTGCTTTCCCTGAGACTTCATCAGCTTAAGATTCACCGTACCGTAAGGGATTCTATAGAGTTTTTAACAGGAAACATTTACCACCGGTAATGGGCAAACGCACGGTTCGCTTCTGCCATTCGATGTTGCTCAAACTTCCTACGAATTGCTGCACCTTCGTTTTTCGAAGCATCCAACAGTTCCGCTGCAAGGCGCGCTTCCATTGTTTTTTCTCCTCGCGCCCTTGCCGATTGGAGGATCCACCTAAACGCCAACGTTGTACGTCGCTCCGCTTTAACATCAACAGGAACTTGATAGGTCTGTCCGCCAACACGCCGTGAACGAACTTCCAAGACAGGTTTAACATTGTTTATCGCTTGACGAAAAACGGTAAGGCCATCTTGGTTGGCCCTGCCAGCTACAATGTCCAAACTCCCATACAATACCCGCTGAGCGGTACTTCTTTTCCCATCCACCATTAAACAATTCACAAACTTTGTAATCAGGGTGCTATCATATTTAGGATCCGGCATCAACTCTCGCTTGACAGCGATTTTGCGTCTTGGCATATTCCTCTCCATCTGAGACCAAAAAGCAACATTAACGTCTCAGGCTTAGCATTTCTAGCCAGTTTTCTTCGCTCCATACTTCGATCGCCCTTGCCGGCGATTTTCAACCCCGGCTGTATCCAATGTTCCCCGAACTATGTGGTACCTGACGTTGGACAGATCTTTGACTCTACCACCCCGCACCAACACGACAGAATGCTCCTGAAGATTGTGGTCGATTCCAGGGATGTAACACGTAGCTTCAAGCCCGGTTGTGAATCGTACACGCGCAACTTTTCGCAGAGCGGAATTCGGTTTCTTTGGGTTCACAGTCTTCACCTGCAAGCAAATTCCACGCCTTTGTGGGCAACTTTGAAGCACCGGGGATTTTGTCTGTTTGACGCTCTTTTTTCGAGGTTTTCTTACTAATTGATTGATTGTCGGCATGTTCTACTCCGGAGAAATAATTAATGATTCTTCTCGCTACGCCACACCTGAACGCGTCAAAGTGGGAGCGACGAGTGTCAACTAGCTTTTCTGTAGTTTTTTCAACGCACTGAGTGTTCAAGAAAACAGTCGTAAACCCTGCTCGTTCTCATTTCCCTGCGGTCCCGAAACGGGAATGGAATCCGGTTTAACATTTGGGTCTAGCAAGGCAACACATGTAAAGTACCAATTTCTAGAAGGCGCGTCAATTTCCAAACAGCGACACAGATATAATCGAAAATAAGGGGCAACAAACGATATTCGATACGACAGACATAAATAAAGCCCCGAAAAGGGGCTCACATAGGCATCTTATCAATTAAAAACCAAGATTAACTAACGAAGGATAATAAAGGTTTTTGGGAACAGATCGCCTCCCTTTCTGCGCCAGTCAGTAGGGACAATGTGACACCAAGGTTGGAATTATACCAAACCAGTGGTTCAATGTCAAGTTTATTTGTGGATTTTTCTTGAGGTGTGCACTTTTTCCGCAATATGGCTTTGGTACAACATTACCCAAACATCATGCGGCGGATATTCCAGTGTATCAAGAATTCTCAGCTTCTTTCCTTTGCCGCGACTATCATCAGAATCAGTGGCATTGCACCCCGACGCTCTCTTCTTTAGTATTAGGAAAGCTCTCATGAACCTACAGGCGCAAACGCGGACAGGAATACTCTACTGGTGTCGTTGAGGTTACCGTAAAACGCCCGTACCTCCGGCTCTGGGTCATTACGCCAAAAACGTGGTGGTATTACAGAACAATTGCTCAAAAAAGGACGAAAGCGGTGCCCATAGTATGCTTGCACGGTTTTACGCTCTCTTTGCGTGGTGCGAAGCGTCGCCGTATGGAGCAAAGCGATATTGAAAAGCACCACTGTGCCAGCTGGACCATGAAAATCTAAAGACCCATCCCTCTCTAGCTGGGCTTCTCTATTCAGAATAGGATTGTTGACGGATTCAGGCGAAATGGAAAAGCAATGCGTGTTCTTGTCAACGTCGGTGAGATAAAGCATAAGTTGTATATAGTCCATGCGAAGCGGATGATTCTCCCAATGCGGACGGTCTCGGTGAAAATTTTGGTGCGGCTCGCCATCATACGGAGCCATGTGGCGAAGGCAAATTTCGGAAAAACACACTGGTCCACCCATGAGGAACGTAATCAGGGGTAGAATCTTAGGGTGGCGCAATAGCTTATCAAATCCCGGGGAGGTAATCAGAGCATTGCAGTTTCGTGTTTGATATGTGTCGAAAGGATGCCAGCAATTTGGTGGACCGAACTTTTCTCGATCATTGTCATAGAGTTGAACAAAATACATGACTTCATTTGGAGTGAGTGCGTCCTTAAGAGCTACATAACCGTGCGTGTGGAAATATTCAAAGAGTTTCTGGTTTATACTTGCCTCAAACATCAGGGGACTACTACTCAATGACACTTCTGTATCTCCTCACACTCTACCTTAGGGTTAGCCTTACACCATCGCTAATGTAAGACCGGCGGCATTCCCATTGGGTATCTGATCTCTGATAACCCGCGAAGTCGAGGTAGTCTGAATTCCCACGACCATTGGAGTATCCTTAAGAACCTGTTTGAAAAGTCATTTGATTCGGTTTCGCATCAAGTAAATGGAAGCGATGTAAATCATAGTTTCAGCAGTCTTAGGATAGCGTTCATAATCCAAAGTCAATCGACGAAACCAACCAAGCCAAGAAAATGTGCGCTCAACAATCCATCGTAACGGGACAACTTCAAACCCCTGCTTCCCTAGCGTAGATGCAATCTCCAGTTGACACTGATGAGCAAGATATAACCAGTCTTCCAATTCTCCGCGATAGGCAGCATCGGCACACACCAACTGAATTGTTATGTACCAGCTAAACACTTCTGTGAGTAACTCAATAGCTATCTGATTATCACTGACATTGGCATCAGTGACCTTAACCATCAATGGAATACCAGTTGTATCCGTTACAAGGTGTCGTTTGCGCCC
This sequence comes from Candidatus Poribacteria bacterium, assembly GCA_965197465.1. Classification (GTDB taxonomy): domain Bacteria; phylum Poribacteria; class WGA-4E; order WGA-4E; family JAJDTR01; genus JAJDTR01. The sequence goes on from OZ240209.1 coordinate 1,808,042, forward strand.
TTTGACTCTCTTGTGACCATCAAATCCTCTAGTCGCCGCTAATTCCGTCGTCTTAACGGATTGGCTGTCGATGATAGCTGCTGTCGGTGATGGTTCCTTGCCAACATCACGACGTGTTTGTTCGTGAAGTGCCTGATGAATCAAGAGCCATGTATCGTCGGCTTTCCACTTTCTGAAATGGTAATAGACGGTTTGCCACGGTGGCATATCATGGGGTAGCATTCGCCACTGGCAACCGGACTTGACGACATAAAAGATGGCGTTGATGATTAAACGCATCTCCCACTTGAGAGGTCTGCCTAAGGGTTGAGGTGTTGGCAGAAATGGTGACAGTTTCTTCCACTGTGCATCGGTCAAATCACTGGGATAACTCTTGCGGTTCATGTTTACTCCTTTCATTGATTCAGAATTAACTGCTCCAATGAGTAAACGTAAACATCAACCGTTTAGACAACTTTTTTCTTTTTCAAACAGGCTCTAAAGGGATTTAGCAGCCATTTCACGTTAGAATGCCCCTCACAAATCTCAATGTCGATTCAATATTCGCGTTAATTTCATTTAATGTAGATCCGGCTACACATTCAACATATAATGGCCCATCAAATCCACTTGCCACAAGTCCATCCATAACTCGCTTGAAATCCACCAATCCTTCGCCAGGAGTCACTCTGACATCGGGCGTTCCGTGCTGAACTACGCAGTCCTTTACAATCACCGTGGTAACCCTAGATGCGACTGCGTCGATATCGGTTTCTGGCCGAAGTTCTCCTTTCGTATAGTAGATGATATTGCCGGGATCGTAGCAGATTCCAAATGCCGAGTGGCTCACTTCCTGATCCGCTCTGATGAGATCTTGGACTGTTAGGCTTATGCCACCGTGTGGTTTTAAGGCAATATTGACCCCCCCCTGAGCAGCATGGGGCGCGGCTCGGCGCATCAGCTCATAGTAGTCGTTGTAGTCGGCTTCGCTCGCAGTACCGCAATCCAGCAACCATTTCGCTCCCAGCGCCGCGACGTTGTCAATGAGCCGTTTGTAATCATCAAGGCAAACTTCCAAACCCTCCTTTAAGAATTGCACACTTCCCATCACGGCTGAAGGCGTCAATCCAGCATTGGCTGCTGTTTTGCTAGTTGCCCTGATTTCTGAACTCGTGCTATTGGCTCTCACTGGATTCTGACCGGCGTTGGCAAAGACAGCGACATCGGTATATCCAGCAGCAGAAATGTGTTCGCATGCTTCGGAAAATGTAAGTGATTCGTAGGGACGGCTTGTACAGCCGATCGTGTACTTCACAGGATTGTCCTTTCTGTGCATATCATTATTTTGCACTCAACAGAGCGAGTCACCTTAACGCAGCCATGCATCGGATTGAATCGTCCGAGCGATTCATTCGCCCGCTTTGATTCGGTTACATATCAACAATTCGGCGCATACGCTTGGCAATGTCGATCTGGGCAGCACGATCACCGCCGACTTCGTGGATGACGTATCGATCATAGCCGATTGCCCTAAGCTCACACATGACAGAGCGCCAATCGGTGTCTCCATCAAGAAGGTTGACAAACTGGTGCTCTCCACGCTTGAAGTCCTTGAAATGAACACATTTAATGCGAGAACCAAGTTCCCGAATCCAGTGTTCCGGATAGCCGTAAGCCATCATATTCGCGGTGTCTAGGTAAACACCAACCCATTCGCTGCCGACAGCATCGATAAATTCTCGTGTTTCTCTAGAACTTAGCAGGAATTTATTCCGCACATTTTCGAGACCGATTGCGGCTTTGTTAGAAGCGGCAACTAGGGCAAGATCTTTCAGAACACCGAGAAGATTGTCCCAAACCACTTGATAGGTACCTTCGACCGTCAGTTGCCCAGGGTGTAGGAGAATGGTGTCAACCGCCAATAGTCCGGCAATCTCTAGACTACGATTCACGGACCTGATCCCCTTCTCTCGTTGATTAGCGTCAAGACTCAGTAAATTTCCACTGTCACTATAGTTGGCGATGGTGCTGCTAATCTCAATTCCCGCCATAGCACATTTCTCGCCAACCCTAGAGATTTCTGACGGACTCATGTTAATATCGAGTTCCTTATCTTCGCCAAAGGTGAGCTCAATCGCGTCATATCCAGCGTCAAGGCATAAGCCGAGTACGTCGTCAAGGGACATATTCCCAAGTAGAAGTTGTGTAATACCGATTTTCATCGTGCGTCGCCGATACCTTTCGTTTACTATCCGTTTTTGATAGGTCATTGCAACAGTCGAATCCTGTCACCAGCGACTGATGCGTTGGAGATAGCAACATGGGGGATTTAACCTCTGCCAGTTGTATGTTCTGCAAATCTGAAACATATGTCGTCGCCGAGAAACTTACTATAACCCACATCTCAATGAGAGAACTGAATACGCTGTTATTTTTGTCTAGTGAGAAAAGGCGAATCCGTGCCGCTGCGGGTCCCGGATTCACGCGTACCGGTAAGTCGAAACTGAGACTTGGGGCAAGTCAGAACCTGAGGTTGGAGTACTGCGAGAGACGCCGAATAATTGACGTCAAATCTTAGATTTTCGTCCTCGCGTACTGACTAGATTTGGGTCTGGAGCAAAATGCCACGGCACCATTCTGCGCAGGGATTTGGACGCTGGCGCGCACATAGTAGAGCAGTTACCAACGTTATCAGTTGCCATCGCTAGAATACGCGAGTTTAAGAAATGTCGGACGCTTATTGAAGTACGCGTCGGCACCTTCACCCAAAATCTCCGACAAAGTCGTAGGCAAAACGCCTCTTTAGATGCAGCACAAAAACCAACAAAAGCATGAACTTGAGACACAGGCTTTGTCTAATGAGAAAATCTTCCCTTACACGGCTCCGAGTTAATTACTCAAGGCACCCGCATCCCTCGGCGAAGATATAGTGCAATGCTACATCCCATGCCTGCGGTAAAGTATCTTGAATTACCTGTTCCTCGAACGCCAAGCCCATCCAGGTTGCTTGCGGGCATTTTGGCAGAAATCGATCGTAAAATCCACCTCCATACCCAATGCGATATCTCTTCAGATCGAAAGCGATTCCAGGGACAATAATCAGATCGATCTGATCGAGAGGCAACCTGGAGCAAACATCTTGGTTCGGCTGGAGCATACCGTAACGATGGCGCACAAGCTCTGTTCTGAGGTTAGTAATTCGCCGGGGGACAAGACGCTGCATTTCTATTGAGGGTGCAAGGGCAATTTTGTTAGTGGTCAACAGATAAACGAGCAGATTGTGTGTGTCAACTTCGCTCCCCATGCTGAGGTAGAGCATAACCGAATCTATTGCATGCGTCTCAATAAAGTCAATCACCCGTGTGATAATAGTCCTACTCAATTCATGACGGATCTCGGGAGGGATATTGTCGCGTCTACGGAGCGTTTCTTTGCGAATTAGTTGACGTTTCTCATCTCTGGTCATACAATCAGTGGACTAAGAGACCGTCGTGGCATCTTAAGTCTGTAGCCTGAAACTCCGCGGTGGATGCAATAGATGGTCCAGCGCGATATGTGGACTCAAGCGCCCCATCCGATTTCATTGATATACTTAGCAAGCGCATCGCGGAAAGTGGAAGGTTTCATTTTGAGCAGCCGTGCCGACCGAGTTTTGTTCCCCTTCGTTTTCCTCATTGCCCAAACAATTAGTTCGCGTTCTGTGGACTGAACAATCTCTCGGAATGAGGTCTCGCCCAAGTTATCATCTAAGTTCAGGGGTGTTGGTACTTTCAGTTCAATGGGAATATCTTCAACAGAAATAGGTTGACCGCCGTTCATCGTGACCAGTCGTTCGATTAGACTTTCCAGCTCGCCTACATTTCTAGGCCAAGTATAGGCTGCAAGCAAATCTACCGCGTCCGAAACCATGACGGTATCCCGACGTGGAGAGAATAGATCTATGAAGTGGTTAATTAGAAGTGGAATATCTTCCTTTCGTTCCCGCAGGGGTGGCAAAACGAGCGGAACGACGTTTAGCCGATAGAACAAATCTTCTTGGAATTCACCTAGTTTGACTCTTTCCCGGAGGTTCTCTGTAGTCGCAGCAATCAAGCGTATGTCTAGTCTCGCACTATCCGTGCTATCATTAAGCATGTATTCTCCATCTTCAAGCACCTGGAGAAGCTTGACCTGCATCTCGTACGGTAAGTTTTCTATATCAGTCAAAAAGAGGGTGCCTCCTTGGGAAAGCTCAAGTCGCCCAGTCCGCTGGACCTCCGCATTTCCTTCACGCCCAAATAGATCGTCGTACAATGCGATTGGCGATTGCCTTGAGCAGTTGACACGCACATAGGGCTGATATTTGCGCGGACTATTTAAATGAATTGACTTTGCGAGCAATGCTTTACCAACCCCCCGTTCGCCGCAGATTAACACGTTACTGTTGGATTCAGCCACGGTGGCAAAGACGTCAAGAATCTCCTGCATTTGCTGACTCTTTCCGACGATATTATGATGTGGCGAGAGATTGCTAGTATTGTTGCAAGATTGGTCGATGTCTTCTCCCTTTGCAAGAGTGCTCTTCTGGTGAAGTTTCTTCAGCTTGTCCAGCATAGCAATCAGCTCTTCGCTTGAAAATGGTTTCTTGATGTAGTTATGTGCGCCGAACTGCATGGCTTCGACCGCGGTTTCCACCGTGGCATAGGCGGTCATAATTATCACAGTGATATGTGGGTACTCTTTCTTGACTCGCTTTAGGAAATCAATTCCATGCATTCGAGGCATTCGCAAGTCGGTTACTAGCACGTCAAAGTGTTCATTCTCCAACAACTGCAGGCCCGTAGCTGGAGATTCGACCGCAATCGCATCATAGTTTGCCTCACGAAGATCATCCCTTAGTGTAATCCGCTTAATTTTTTCGTCGTCGACAACCAGTACATTCATAGTTAGGCTCGCCTTGTTGCTATTGGCAGGTTCACCGTGAAGGTCGAACCTTGACCAGGTTTGCTCTCGAATTCAAGCGTCCCTTCATGTTGTCTGACAATTCTATCTGAAACTGAAAGGCCAAGCCCTGTACCTTTTTCTGAAATCTTTGTAGTATAGAACGGATCGAAAATCCGATCCTGAACGGCATGGGGAATACCAATTCCAGTATCCGTAACCCGCACGTAGACCATTTGCGCACCCCTAAACGCATCGCGCTTAACGCTTCCTGTTTCTAAAATCAGCGCCCCTCCATCAGGCATCGCCGCAACAGCATTCAATGCAAGATTCAGAACAACTTGCTCAAGCAAGTGTTTGTCTCCGAGGATTGACGCAAGATCTGAATGGAATCGTTTCTCAATTTTGACTCCTTTTTCTTGCGTACTATATTCAATCAGACCAACAACTTCATCGACAACTTCATTCAGCGAGATTGACGCTAAACTGAGTTCATGGTGACGCGAAAAGTCTAGAAGCTGCTTAACCGTTGACTCAATACGTCGCAATGCTTCTTCCATGAGAGCGAGATATTCTTTCGTTTGGTGGGTATTCTCCGGGTCTCGCTTAATACGAAGGATGCAGTTAATCAACCCATCAAGCGGATTATTAATCTCGTGTGCGACGCCTGCGGCTACTTCGCCAATCGCGGCCATTTTCTCAGAGAAGATTAACTGTTGCTCCATCCGCTTTCGATCGCTCACATCACGCGAAACTAGCACTGTACCCAAATGTCCTTCCTCGGCATCGAGCACCGCGGCGAAGGTGTTTTCAAAATGTCTATCCTTTATCTGAACGCTCTTTTGTTCAATCGTACTGCCGCCTTCCGATAAATCACGGACCATCTGCGATAGTATGTTGTAAGAATGCAGAGGCAATTGCGAGTCCTCCGCTTCGGATTGGGGCACTGCAGAGAGCGAGAGATCGGCATTAGATTGCTCCTGCTGAATCTGCTGTGCGGCTTTGTTTGAGAGCGCTATTTGGTTTCTTTCATCAACGAAAACAACTCCCTCGTGCATACATTCAATAATCGACTTGAGTTTGTTCCGCTCTAAGAGGACCTCTTTCCGCGCGGCTTCGACTTCCAGAACCTTCTCTTCCAGGTTTTCCTTTAAATCTCGCGTCTCTTCCTCTCGTGCTCTTGCAGTATCCGTTATCGTCGTAGCCAAATAAACAGAGAAAAACAGAGTGCTCGTAAAGACGAACAACACACTCGCTACATAAGTGGGGTGTTGCCAAAGCGTCATAGGGAGGAAATTGTCCAGATGATAATGAGGAAGAATCCCGAAATACTCTAGGAAGATAAGGGAACTAAGGAGCGCGGTGTTGAGAGTAGCAAGGACGTAACTGACTTTCTTGGAGAGGATGATGCTTGCGATAACAAGGTGGAATACGAAGTAGAAGATAAACGGGTTTTCGACGCCTCCGCTGAAATGAATTAATGCTGTCAAGGAAAACAGATCGAGGAGAATATGCGCGCAGGCGTGGCGTTTGATTGACACCAACCGTTTTTCGCTCACATGCTTCGAGTAGATTTGCGGTTCGAAGTTGTAGAGCACCATCAACACGGCAATCAGATATAGCGGCAGCGGCTGATCGATTACATTCAACCACCAGCTTGCCATTCCGACCGTGACAAGGACTCCCCCGATGGCAATCCAACGCAGCCGTGCAAGCCAGGCAATCTGTTTGATTAGCTCAATCTTGAGTGGTAGTTCGCGATCTATGTGCGGTGGTCGAGGAGATGCGCCCTGTTTCACGGAAACACAACCTCATGCGATTCTCAATAAAGACGGTTTCGAAATTACTTCTGATATCGAATTTCGCCATGCACTTCAACGATATCAACTATAGCCATGATGACGGCATCAATGGGTTTGTCTTTGGTGACCGTTGTTTGCCGCGCGGAACTTCCTGTTGCCACCAGCACCAATTCGCCAATTCCGGCTCCAACCGCATCTACCGCCGCATTATATGTCTTGAGAAGATTGCCATCCAAGTCTACGTCTTGGATAATCATCAACTTACTGCCGACAAGTTTCGCGTCTTTTCTAGTGGCAACAATTGTTCCCGTGACTTTACCAAGCGTCATCCAATGAGCCTTTCTGTTCTAAATATCTATCGCCGAAACATCGTTCAGTTCGTTGACTAATGGCGTCTATAGTAAACTCAAGCGAGTAGAAAAGTCAAGTTTTTTGTCTATGGCTGCCATAGTGTTAGCAACAAACTGAAAGGTTTATTCGGCGGAAAACACCGCCGCTGCTTCAGGTAACTATTCTTCACGAACGGAATGGATAGTTTCGTAACAAGCCTTGTTACATCGACTAGAGTTTGGATAAGACAACGCGTCACGTCGGAGTCGAATCTGGGCTGAAGGTCGCTGAGAACCTTCCATACTATCGAGCAATAGTCCAAAACTGTTGCAGGAAGGAAGACCGTTAACAATCCAGTCGTGCGATGAAAGCGCCGGATTTCACGTTGAACTTTTCCTCGAACCATCGCGCTTCGGTCTGGGCTGCCCAGCTTAAGTAGCGTGACGATCTTGATATCTGATGGGCCATCTGTTCCTTATGATCTTGTATCTTCTCGAATACTGTAGGAGATAGAAGTTTCCGACCTTGGCCCGCGTTTCTCGCACATGGACCATTATCGAAGGGTAATCTTCGGACGGCAAGTAATAGACGATGCTCTGGTCTTGTGCCTTCGTCAAAATCTTTTGAATCGCGCGGCAGTTGCTGTCCTTGACGCAGGCCTCGCATATGTTATAAAATACCGTCATCGGTGGCTCTGACAAATTTGGACTGCAAGATCTTGGTCCTGGCTAAATCAATTGTTGCATTCCCAATCTCAGTTTGCAGTTCTTCTGATTAGTAGTTACAATAGACTCAATAGTCCACACAATTGAGGCGTCGAGGCAAGTCGGCTCATTTGCCGCTAGCGTCAGAAATTTAGGTTTCAAATGCTTCAATCGTGCGAGAGAACAGTTGCTGCAGCATTGATTTATTTTCGACGGACGCATCCCTGCGAGAGACACCCTAATCTGCACAGTAACAGACTTCCTAATGTCTAGTCCAATAACCTAGAAAACGATAGCGCTGTTTCTTGAAATGAAATCGGAACACTTATCATGGATGTCCTCCATCCAATCTGGATGATACTATTTTTTCCCCTAGTCGTATCGCTGCGTGTCTGGCAACTTCCTTCCCGCCTCTTGCTAGCTCTGCGTTTTGCGGTGTTGTCTCTAATTCTGTTAGCAATGTGCGGATTTGCCGTGAGGTTACGCATGCGAGTGGGCACGGTTGTAGTCGTAGCAGACAGAAGTCGGTCGATGCCTCTCGACAGCGAAGCTAGACACAAGGAGGCGATTGATTTAGTTCAAGGCACCAAAGCGAGCGATTCTAACCTCGCTGTCGTGTCCTTTGGTCGAACCGTTGCCATTGAGCAATCGCCCCAAAGTGGCAAATTCGCAGGATTTGTCAGCGAGATTCACGATGATGCCTCCGACCTAAACGGGGCAATTGAAACGGCACTCGCCCTTATCCCTCAAGATTCACCTGGTAGAGTACTCTTGCTCTCTGATGGGAGATGGACCGGAAAAGATCCGTCGGTAGCGGCGGCCCAGGCAGCAGTTCGGGGTATTGCACTTGACTACCGCCTCATACAAAGAGACTCGACAAATGACATCGCCATTACACACGTAGACGCACCAGATGTTGTAGCCCCCGGTGAATCGTTTATGCTTGCTGCCTGGATATATTCACCGATTCAGGATGAGGTTTCATTCGAACTCATGCGCGGAAACCAACCCCTCGCTTCAGGTCAGCGAAAGGTGCCATCCGGTTTGAGTCGCCTCATCTTTCGCGACAAAGCCACACAACCGGGAACACATCAGTACACAGTGAGAATCGCAGGGACGGAGACCGATCCAGTTCCTGAGAACAATGCGGCAAAAGTCCTGGTCGGTATTCACGGACCGCGCCCAATTTTGCATGTCACTACTGCTTCCAGTTCTGCACTCGCTCGACTGCTTCAAGCGGGTGGATTGGACATAGAAACCGCTCTTCCATCGGCATACGGGTGGTCACTTGATGAGTTGTCAGGGTATTCTGCCGTGCTAGTAGAAAACGTTTTAGCAGATAAAATCGGTTTATATGGTATGGAAAATCTTGCTGTCTGGGTCAAAGAAACCGGGGCTGGTTTCATGATGACGGGTGGAAAGCATGCTTTCGGGCCGGGAGGCTATTTCAAATCTCCGCTTGAGCCGATTATGCCAGTCTCAATGGAGTTGAGGCGCGAGCACCGAAAGCTATCACTTGCTATTGTAGTAGCAATGGACAGGTCCGGTAGCATGTCAATGCCGGTGAGTGGCGGCAGAACGAAGATGAGCCTCGCAAACCTTGCTACGGCCGAAGTGCTTGATATGCTATCGCCGATGGATGAATTTGGTGTCGTTGCGGTCGATAGTTCGCCACACATCATCGCCAATCTCTCAAGCGTCGAGAATAGCGCGCACGTTCGGAGCAAAATCCTACGCATCAGTCCGGGGGGTGGCGGTATCTTTGTTTACGAGGCGCTTTTCGCCGCATCCAAAATGCTATTGAATGCGGAAGCGGGCACCCGACACATTATCCTCTTTGCCGATGCTGCGGACTCAGAGGAGCCCGGACTATATCGCGAACTGCTTGAGAAGTGTCGAAAAGCCAACATCACCGTAAGTGTCGTTGGACTAGGAACCGCGGCCGACGTAGATGCCGAATTGCTTCGCGATATCGCCTGGCGAGGCGAAGGACGTTGCTTCTTTACACAGAATGCCGAAGAACTGCCTCGTCTGTTTGCACAAGACACATTCGTCGTGGCGCGAAGCACGTTCGTTGACGAATCCGTCGAAGTTCGGACGACGGGTGGCATGGTCACGCTGACCGGTCAACAACATCAGATGCCCTATCCGATTGGCGGCTACAACCTCTGTTACATCCGACCCGATGCAAACCTGGCAGCCGTGACGGAGGATGAGTATAAAGCGCCCATTGTAGCAGCGTGGCAGGCGGAGATTGGACGAGTTCTCTGTTACACCGGTGAAGTGGATGGGGATTACACGGGCGCTATTGCAGATTGGGAAGGTATTGGAGATTTCCTAGCAAGTTTAGTTCGTTGGACAGCCGGCGATTCCGGGAATTTGCCGGGAGAAATGTTACTTACTCAAAAGGTCAAGAATGGAATCAGTGTGGTGGAACTCCACCTCAATCCAGAACGGCAAGGCGAACCGTTCAGAAAACTTCCTAGCGCAACGGTACTCAGGGGAATTGTTGGGCAAAAGCCAACGGTGGATGAAGCCAAACTGTCTTGGACATCTGCCGACACGCTCGCCGTGGACATTCCAATCCACGGCAGTGAAACGGTATTGACTACTGTGGAGGTACCAGGGACAGGGCATTTTTCGCTTCCTCCCATCTGTCTACCTTATTCCCCTGAATTTAACCTTGCGACTGCCGAATCAGGTTTTGAGACGATGGAACGCCTTGCGCACGCAACCGACGGGAAAACGCGAATCAATTTTGGCGCGATCTGGGATGACCTGCCGCGTCAGCCCCGCCTGCTGGAACTCAAGCCGTGGCTACTGATTGCAGCACTCGCCCTTCTGCTTATTGAAATCTTGGAACGCCGTACTGGATTGATCTCAATGAGACACGGCAGGCGGAAGGTAGAAACAAGAACACAACGCATACTGCGAAAAGACCTCACCGCCGATCAATCCGCAGCATCACCTCCTCCCGAGACAACACAGGCAGAACCCGAGGAGCCAACAAAGCCACAGATATTACCGGAACGGAAGAGAATGCTTGACGCCTTGAGCCAAGCGCGAAAGCGTGCTAGTGGACGGACTCAAAGCGAACGGTAGATATATCTTCAAAGAGCGTTCCCTACATCCGAAGACGAGAGCAATTGTCGCTTTTATTGGTTGGCGCCTGGATTCGCTTTCGGTGCCAGATTAGTCGCGTAACAGTTGAATGCCGAAGTTACTCGCATCCTCACGCAGGAATTCTTATCCTCTGCCACCTCACTAACCATTATCCTCCAGACCAAACAATCTGCGGCGCTCCGATGTCGTGCAAAGATGGGAAATGGAAGCAAATCGTTTTGGGTCAACACGGTCAGGCGTCCATTTTTCATAAATGAGAATAAGGGATTTTCGTGGGGCGTCCGTGTAGTTATCCATCGCGGTATGCCAACCATAGGAGTTGAACATAATAGTAGTGCCGGCCTTACCCGGAAACCGTTTGTGACCGGGCATAGCATCCAAGCGAGTTGTGCTGGAATAGGGGCCGGCATCCGATTTGTGACTCCCAGGGACATAAGCAAATTCACCAGCCTCAGGTTCGACATCGTTCACGTAAACTTGAACCTTGATATGCAGCGGATTGCTATGAGGTACATCGGGGTGCCAACCCGAATAACAAACCGGACCGGGCGGAACCGTTCGAACCTGTGGTCCAAGTAGAATGAGATCGTCGGCCGTAAAAGCCATAAGGTAACCGTAATAACTCGGATGATCAATCAGGTCGACAAAAATCTCATCCTTGTCAAAAGGATCAGGAATGTCGTAAAATGATGCAGGTACTTGTCCGGCATCTACGCGATCTAGCCAGGCTAATTTGCACTTCTCCGCCCAATAATCAAAAACTTCCTGCAACCGTTTCAGTTCCTTGCCCTGAATTGCGTTCTCAAAGACCAGATAACCGCACTCTTTCCATTGTGACGTTTCGGTTTCTGTGGGTCTAATCATGAAGCGTCTCCCGATCCCGCATAATATCTATCATTGTATTGTATTGTACCAAACCTGAGATTGGAGCTCAAGGAAGATGTCTGTGCCGCGAATTCCCGACGATTTGGGGCGTCTACAAAATCAAAACTGCTCTGCTCACCAAATTCTCGTGAAACGGACTGCTACAGACGCTCAACAAGAACAGACGCGCGGAGAACTTTGCGCCAATGGTATCAACATTCTGCCTATGAACCACCTTGCTGATTTGCGAAAATGCCCTACAATGGCAGCGAATGAGGTGGAGAGAGTGTGTTGTACCATGCTGTATAGCGCTAGCAAATCTCCCAGATCTATTAAATTCGTCCCCAAATATCTGATACTCTTTATCCTTACCGGTCAAGCAGTGAGCGGTTTGCAACCAAATGTATTCCTCTATCTTAACCATGATACGCGGCTTGGAAGTCGCCCGCCATCCGAATTTGCAAATCTCATTGCTCCTTAGGGATGGGAACGAACCTATTCAAAACTCTGCCACTGGCGGCCGCTTTTTCCAAAAACTTGTCGCCTTCTCAAAGGCATAAGCCAATTGGAGCACTCCGAAATCGTCTTGGTGCCTTCCCACTATTTGAACCCCCACGGGTAACCCGTCGGACGTGAAACCACACGGCACCGAGATAGCTGGAAGACCGACCACACTAATGTAGTAACAGGATTTCATCCAATCAATATACGTGTCCATTTTCACGCCATTAATCTCAGTAATATATCGTTGTTCAACATCGAAAGGAGGCACTTGGCTCACAGGGAGAATTATGAACTCGTAGGTCTCCATGAATTCTCTAAGGCGATGATAGAGTTCAGTCCGGTTGCGTTCAGCTTCCCCAATCTGTGGGCCGGTTAATTTCATACCTACTTCAGTATTCCAGATTACAGAGTCCTTTATTTGATCCCGACAGGTCTCCAGCAATTTTCCAAACATGACTTCAAAACGCCAAGCTCGCCAAACTTGGAAGATTTCGTCAGCACCCTTGAAGTCGGGATCGGCATCTTCAACGTGACAACCTATAGACTCGAAGATGTGACGCTCTCGATCGATTACCGCGGTCACATGTGGATCCACTGGAAGTTCACCCAAATTACGACTCCAAGCGATACGCACTCCTTTGAAGTCCCGGGTCAACGGGCGCGAGAATAGGCTGCCCGGCTCAGAAATGGCAATCGGCGAACGTGGATCTGGACCTGCGATAGCGCTCAACAGGAGCGCAGTGTCTTCAACGGTGCGAGCCATTGGTCCCTGCACCGATATGGGATACCATGCGAGCAGGCTGGGCCAAACGGGCACTCTGCCGGGGGAGGTCCGAAGCCCGACTACGTTACAAAAGCTAGCCGGTATGCGCAGCGAGCCACCGCTGTCGCTGCCATCTGCGATGGGTTGCATTCCACATGACAAGGATACGGCTGCGCCACCACTACTTCCTCCACAGGTTTTGGACGTGTCATAGGGATTGAATGTCTCACCAAACACTTCATTGTAGGTTTGCGCACCTGCCCCAAACTCCGGCACATTGGTTTTACCTATTGTGATAGCACCTGCCTTTTTCAATCGTTCCACAATGAGTCCATCATGATCTGGCACAAAATCTTTGTAGATCGGAGACCCCATTGTTGTTCGGATTCCTCGCGTCGGGACCAAGTCTTTATGTGCAATTGGCAGACCGTGTAGCGGTCCTATTTCGTGACCATGTACAAATGTCTCGTCCGCAGCTTTGGCTTCATCCATCGCTTGGTTCGGATGCAAAGTGATAACCGCATTGACTGCTGGATTGATGCGGTCAATCTGTACCAAGTGAGCTTCAATTACCTCCCTTGAGGTAATATCTTTGGCACGGATACGACGTGCCAATTCTGTGGCCGTGAGAAAACAAATCTCTGAACTCGTCATCATACTTCGCCCTTTCTTGGATTCATACGGTTTCCAATCGCACATCTGAAGGCTCAAGAGCACCTTCGACATGCCGAGTCGCACTAACCCTCCCAGTTAAAAATCACTCCCAACATTGACTTTTCTCGACGGTAAATCATTTCGTAAGCATTCGCAATTTCGGTATAGTGGAAACGATGCGTGACCAATCGCTTCGGTTCTAGGCAACCGTCTTCCATTAAGGAAAGGATATGGACAGCAGACCGATTCACTGTAGACCGGTCGTGCGTAGCGGTTGGGGCATTTCGATCGGCGTCTGGGTACAAATTCCCCGCAGGGCCTGATACAGCAATGATTGATATTCCCTTGTTATAGAACCATTCCATACCTAGCGGGTTAAAATCAAGCGGTGGCTCCCCACGACCGAGGAGACTAACAATTGAGACTCGGCCATTTGACCGAACGACTTGCAGGGAAGTCCGATAAGCGGGCCACGGATTAGCTGTAAGAATCACAAGGTCAACCCCAATCCCGTCCGTCAGGAAGTTTAGCTTCACACAGAGCTTGGGATCGTCGAACATGAATACGGCATGCGCGCCCATTCGCTCAGCCATTGCAAGGCGGACGGTATTGTTGCCGATTGCAAACACTCTTGCGCCAAAGACCCGTCCCAGTGCAACCGCACCCAGTCCGAGTACGCCCAAGCCCACGACCGCCACGTTTTCCCCTGGCTGGAAATGTGCTTTCCGATAGCAGTGAGAACTGAGGTTATAAAGGTGTGTGTAGACCGCATCCTCCGGGTGAACGCTAGTAGGGACTTTGACAACGTTTGGCGCATCTTTAATGATATATTCGGATTGATGAGGTTGTTGGGTTACCACTCGATCGCCCACTTGAAAACGCTTGACGGTATCCCCCACTCCTTGCACAACTCCTAAATTGCTGTCACCGACCCACCTGGGATAGTCAGGCGCCCCCGGAACGCGTTCAGCTCCTTCATAATTACCGCGGTCAGTTCCGATTTTCAGGGCAGAGATTTCTGTCTTGACCCAAATTTCATCGGGTTCCAGATTGCTTGTATCAAGTCCATGGTCTTCAATGTGCAAATCTCTTGGGCCTCGCAGCACCGCGATTTTCATATACATCTCCTAAGTACCACAGACTATGGAATTGTTTCCAAAAATTGGACTCGGTAGAAAACACGTCTAGCACATATCAGAAGGAACGCTGTATCGTTCTTCCACCGCCGGTAGGATTTCTATCGTCACGACAGTTTATCTGATGTGGCAACTTGACTACGTGTGGGCAACTTCCACAATACAGTTAGCCGATAACGCTCTGTTTTCTAAGAGAGATTCAACGCAAATGCCCACGACGTAGGAAAGTATTCATCAAGTAGTCCAACTCTTTGACGTTTAACAGTTTGCACAGACCAAGCAATGCAACAAGCCCTATGATGATTGTAACAAACACTCCTGTCAACCGCGGGATTACGCCGTCTACGCCGACCCAATCCTCAATCCAGGAGTTCATTCCCCAACAGATCGCCCCCATGATAACAGAAGATGCAAGAACCTTCACTAATAGAATGCCCACTTCCCCTAACTTCAAACCTCCTACTTTTCGGTGCAAGAGTATCAGCAGCATCAAGAGATTTAGAGTAGTTGTGCAAGAGGTCGAGCACGCTATAGCGCGATGATCCAGCCTTAAACGGAAGATGAATACATAGTTCAATATAATATTTACCAAAACAGTGAAAACACTAACTGTCACCGGCGTCCTAGTGTTGTTGAAGGCGTAAAATCCATCAGTTGCAATCTTGACCGCTGAAAAGCTACATAACCCAAACGCATAGAAGAATAACGCCCATGCTGTTTGCAGCGTGTCAACATGTGTCGCTTTTCCCCATTCAAAAACCAAGCGGCATATAGGCTCCGACAGTACCATTAAGCCCACGGACGCAGGCAGTGTGAACAGGATTATCAAGCGTAATGAATATGAGAAAGATTCGCGATAATCTTCTATCCTGTCCTGCACAATCAACTTGGTTAAATTCGGCAATGCGGCTGTCGAGATTGCCACACCAAATACTCCGATCGGGAGGTGCATGAGGCGAAACGCTCGACTCAGAAAGGTCAACCAACCTTCCCCCTGCGAGGCAAACCTCAGATTGACGAAAAGACTGATTTGTAAGGCAGCAGCTCCCACAATTGCAGGGATGATTAGTCGCACCACTTGTAGCACCCGCGGGTCGCGAAAACTGATGCTCAGGCGGTAACGAAATCCGACGCGCCACATTGATGGGACTTGAACGAAAAACTGTAGTGCCCCTCCGACTAGCACGCCGACCGCCAAGCCTGTAGTTGGATGCAGTCCGAGGTCTGGAGAAACATAGTATCCCCAAACACCAACGATTAACGATCCTAAATTAAAAAAAGATGAGGCGCAAGCAGGTACGCCAAATTTGCCCTTGCTGTTCAGCAATCCCATCGCGATTGCCGCAAATGAGACAAGTATCAAGAACGGAAACATGATTCGGGTGAGATAGACAGTAAGACTTCGTTTGTCGGTCAAACCAAACTCCTGACCGGAGTTTAACCGACTATCAAATCCTTCTCCGCCTGTCACAAGGCTTACGATTAACGGAGCGGCAAGCACCCCGATTGAACAGAGAACTGCAAGCATCAAGGCCGTCAAATTCAAGATGCGGCTAGTTAGTTGTTGGGCGGCTTCTTCGCCTTCTTCTAGTTCAGTCGCGGTGAATGTTGTGACGAAAGCCTTGCTCAATACACCTTCTCCGAAAAGATCGCGGACCAAGTTCGGAATCCGGAATGCAGCATAAAAGGCATCGGCATTAACCCCTGCAGTGAAGAAATATGCAATAGCCTGCTCTCGCATTAACCCAAGCAGACGTGAAGCCATTACGGCAAGGCCGATGACTCCTGCCGATCTTGTTATCGTCGTAGGATTGCCACTTCGCATCTGATCCTCTGTCCAGCGTGGTAAGAAAACTACTTACGAGACTTTTTTGACATTTGTGCGGTTGTAAGGTACACTGTAGAATCCTCGGGAGCCAACAACCTTGCTCAGCCGCTGCTGTTCGAGAAGTGTTGCCCTTAAGGTGCATCAAGTTTGAATTCTTCTCAAGGTGGAGGAAGGGGAGATTCGGGACTTTCCGCTTGCATGAAATCCGATGGTCCAAGCCAGATATTGTGCGGCTGACTGAGCTGGAGTTGGCAACATAGATGGAAGCAAGTGAAGAGTTCCTCTGTACGAGAATTTACTGGAAGGGACGCCTGAAAATGCCTGAAAGAAAAAAAACCGTAACTGTCGAAGAGGCGAATCAATTTATCCCCATGTTGGAAAAAGACATCTTGGAACTGAAATCACTACGTAAGAGGTTGGAAGCCCTCGGCGTAGAGATGTCGCCGCTTTTTGAAAACGTTCATCTCAACGGGGGTCATCGCAAAACGCCAGAATTCCTTCAATTGTCCTCGCTGTTCCGCGGGATTATCGAACGAATTAATTCCTACGGTTGTGTGCTAAAAAATATAGATCCGGGACTAGCGGATTTCCCTCACTTGCGAGATGGTCGGGAGGTATACCTCTGCTGGCAGTTTGGCGAAGACGAGATTCGCTATTGGCATGATGTCGACGCTGGATTTGCTGGCAGACAACCGCTATAAATATCCTAGATTCCTTGGATGCGCACGCGTTTGCTCTAAAACTTGGTCTGTTGTGAATCTCTCTCCAAGAAATAGAAGTGGTTGGTCGGACCGTGTCCGTGTCCTATATCAAGCGCCCTTCGAATGGCGTTGGTGATGTATTCTTTCGCTGTCCCGATAGCTTCCATCATGCTCAATCCTTGAGCAAGACGCGTCGCGATTGCAGCCGAGTAGGTGCATCCCGTGCCATGTGTATTCTTTGTTTCTATCCGCGCTGCATCAAAGAGCGTGAATTTTCCATCCTCGTATAAGACATCCGTCGATCGATTCCCCGGTAGGTGTCCGCCCTTTACCAACACGGCCCCACATCCGAAGTTGTGGATAATCTCTGCCGCACGTTTTGCGTCGTCTAGCGTCTCAATCTCGCGTTCTGCTAATGATGCCGCTTCAGACAGGTTAGGCGTTATTAGGTTTGCAAGAGGAAAAAGGGATGTTTTCAAGCCGTCAATCGCCTCCGCGCTGAGGAGCGAAAATTTGCTCTTGGAAATCATCACGGGATCAATAACGACATTCTGCGCTTCAACTTCTCGCAACTTCCTGGCAACGGTTTGCACGATGGATAAAGAAGACAACATACCCGTTTTTACAGCGGACACCTCATAGTCAGAGAAGATTGCATCTAATTGTGCCTCAATTAGGTCTATTGGCAAATCATACGCGCGTGTGATTCCTAGCGAATTCTGTGCAGTGACCGACGTAATAGCAGTCATCGCGTAGCTGCCGTTTGCTTGAATAGATTTGATGTCAGCCTGAATGCCAGCCCCGCCACTGGAATCAGAACCCGCAATAGTTAAGACCTGTTTCATCAAGCTTCGTACTTTCCTAGTTGCTTCAGATATTTCCGTGCCTGATTAGTTCCTGTCCCCGGCAACATCACCCCCGACATCACTGCCACGCCATATGCCCCAGCCTCAATACATTCCGGCACCCGGCCGGGGGAAACTCCACCCAGTGCGAAGACTGGTATCTCAATTGCTGATGTCAAGGCGTCAAGATTCTTTAGACCTACGGCGGGCCCGTATCCAGGCTTACTTGCAGTCGGGAAGATTGGACTGTAGGTGACAAAGTCAGTGCCATCCTTTACCCGCGCTTGTGCCTCGCCAAGACTATGAATGGAACAACCGGTCAGTAGACTTTTTCCCGTTTGCGTCTTGATTTGTTCTATCGACGGTGCGATGGCCGGAAAATGTAATCCCGAAACACCTAGATCCAATGCGACTTCCACTCGCGAGTTAACGAACAACCGCGCGGAATATGTGCGGCAGAGTTTGGCAATCGGCGCAGCTAGATTGATGAACTCTAAGTCACCCAAATCTTTTTCACGGAGTTGAATGGCGGTTACACCCACGTCCAACAAATCGTGAATTACATCGTATAGTGAGCGCGGTTCACACAGTGACCTGTTAGTAATCACGTATAGCTTGAAGTCGATTGGTCGTCGTGTGTTATTGGTCAATCAGACAGCTTCCAAGCAATGGTTTGTTTTCGAGTTCTGATTCAAGGAATAAGTGAGGGTTCCACTCAACTTCATGAAGCGCGTGGATTTAACCTTGGATGTTTCTGCACGAAATAGACTGATGCTAGTATTCCCAACGCAATTACCATAGTGAAGATGTTATAAATGAACGCTAAAAACGCCGCGATAGCAAGTGCAATCCACTCAAACCACCTCGTCTTTCGGACAAAGTATCCCATCGTCACCAGTGAAAATATGAACGTGCCTACCACCGCGGTAATAACAGACAAGATATTCTGTGCGAGTGTGCCGTCCATAAGGATGTGGGTGTATGCGAACAGTAACGGCATGACGTAAAGGAGCTTGGCAAACTTGAAACAGGCCCATCCGGTTTGCCACGGATTGGCTCTAGCAATCGCCGCACCAGCGTATGCACCTAATGCGACAGGTGGCGTAATGTTTGAATCTTGGCTAAGCCAAAAAATGATTAAGTGGGCGGCAACGAAGGAGACGCCCATTTGGTCGTTTGTAAGTATCGGGACCGCAAGTTCAGAAGTAATCAAATACGCCGCTGTCACAGGAATACCCATTCCTAACACTAACGACGCTACCGCCAGCAGCAGAATAGCAATCACACTACTACCCCCAGCAATTGACAGCACCAGGTCGGGAAAGATTCGTCCCAATCCGGTGAGATCGATGACAGCGATGATGATGCCAATGCACGCCACCGCACCGCCAATTGCCAACGAATTGCGTGCTCCCAAAACCATTGCTTCCCAGAATCGCTTCGGCGTGAGGCGGGTTTCCGGGCGAACATAACTTACACCAATAGTTGTTAAAATAGCAAAGAACGCCGCTTTCGATGCGGTGTAACCGCAAATCAGCGTTACAACAAGTGTAAACAGGGGAACTAGGCAATACCATTGGCGCTTAAGGAGGGTGAAGAGTTGAGGTAAATCCTCTTTCGGCAACCCCTTGATGTTCCACTTTTTTGCTTCTAGGTGGACCATCACCCACACGGCGAAAAAGTAAAGTAGTGCCGGAGCAACCGAGATAAGCGCGATGTGGCTGTAAGGCAGTTCTGTGCGCTCCGCCATAATGAAAGCGCCGGCACCCATTACAGGCGGAAGGAATTGACCACCGACTGAAGCGGTCGCCTCCACTGCTCCAGCAATATGAGGTCGAAATCCCGTGCGCTTCATCAGCGGAATTGTGAACGCGCCGGTCGCTACGGTGTTCGCAATCGCGCTACCCGCGACGGAACCGAAGAAACCCGAGGCAGCAATAGCTACTTTGGCAGGCCCCCCAACCGATCGTCCTGCTATTGCCATTGGTAGGTCAATGAAAAACTGCCCCACGCCCGATTTTTCGAGAAAAGCCCCGAAGAAGATAAAGAGAATGACATAAGTTGCCATCACGTTAGCCATAATGCCGAAAATCCCAGCTTGGCTGAAGAAGCTATATTCGACAATTCGCTGCAACGTGAAGCCCTTGTGTGCAATGGCGGATGGCATTGACCTACCGAGCAATGCATACAAGATGGCGACTCCCGCAATTATTGTGAGTGCCCAGCCGACGGTACGACGTGAATATTCCAAGCTAAGCATCAGTGCGACAGCACCAACAACGACATCTAACTTACTATAGGCGCCTGCCCGATTAGCAAGTGTTTTATACTCAAGAATCCAATAACCGATTGCGACAATTGTCAATCCAAGTAGAACAATATCCACCGCCGAAGGTCGAGAAGTGGGAGAATTTTGTTTGAAGCGGTAGAGGATTCCAATCAATATGAACGTAAGGAGCAGATACAACCCAACGTGGTATTGCTCTCCCGGCGTGCCAAAGCCTGCGCCAAAAACGTAAAGAAGCACAAAAACTACAGCAATGAGCTCGAAAAGCCATTTCCATGCAACTTGTAGAACACGGTGTCGTGAGTCAACATTGAGGCGCGTTTCCGCGTCTTCATTTCCCATCTTCTATTTCGGTAACGCTTTATCGGGAACATTAAGATAGTTGAGATCGCGGCTCATGAAGCTGTTTCTTTTTCTGTGCCGCAAACGCGCAACGCCGAAAGAGCCTGATGGCAAGGACTGTGTGCTCTGAGTTCCCGGATATACTAATTCCAATCTTCTGCGTGAACCACGTCGCCGCTTGAGAACACGCGTAACTGTCCTGATCGTTCGCGCAGGACAAGCCTACCCTCCGCATCAATTCGTTCCGCTATGCCGTTGAAAGATTTTTCCAGTGTCTCAAGCTGCACGCCCTTGCCAATCGTGGTTGACAAGCCAATCGCACTGTCGATGATAGCGGTTGTCCTGCCGCACTTCAGGTGCGAATAATTGTCCTCTAGATGGTGCAAGATCGTGCGGAGAACTGAAACACGAGAGACATCACGACCGCATTCGATTTGCATAGAAGTGGCAGAAGAACGAAGTGACAAAGGAAATTCGGCGGCAGCAATGTTGGCATTTACCCCAAACCCGACAACGAAGAACGGTTGTTGATTCCGATCGTAGTCTAACTCCGTCAGCACACCGCTTACTTTTCTCCCATGGACTAATACATCGTTTGGCCACCTAATCATTGTAGGTAGCCCGACCAACTCTCGAATTGCGGTCGCAATGGAAACTGCGCCCATAAGACTTGGAATCCCGGCCTGATCCGGTAAGAGCCTGTGACGGAAGATGAGCGAGGCAAGGAGGCTGGATCCGTGGGGCGAGCGCCAGGTCCTCCCGTGGCGACCACGTCCAGCCGTCTGGTATTCCGCGAGGATGAGCGTCCCTTCTACTGCACCGCTGTAGCCGCGCTGTAAGGCAAGATGGTTGGTCGATTCCACTCGATTATGGATTTCAATTGATTGTCCAATGTCTCGAGTTCGCAGTCCGTAGCGAAGTTCATGCTCTGTCATCACAGAAGAACTCCCAACATCCGGCACTCACTTTGAAACCGCACGATTAATGCTGGCGATGCCCTTCGGCCCGCCACATCTGTATTCATGAATAGATGTCATCAGCATGCATTTATCGACTGGAAAGATACGATTGAATTCGTCGTCTTTGAAGAGCAGGGGATTCATTGTTGAAGCTGCTGCACATGCCGTTCGGCCTCTAATTTCCACTGTTCGGGCGGGCTCAATTCAAGGAAACGTTGCCAGCGTCCGAGTGCCTGCTGTTTCTTTCCTGTATATTCATATATCAATGCGAGATTGTAATTGGCTGTCAAATCTTGAGGATCGAGTTGCAACACCAACTCAAACTGCTCGGCGGCTGTCCCTAAGCGATTTAGATTATAGAGTGTATTCCCATAGTTGAGAAGAGTTGGCACATGATTAGGCTCTAATTCGAGTGCCTTTTGGAATGCCACTTGCGCCCGTCCGAAGTCTAGCAGGTATGAATTGTACAAGTCGCCAAGATGCTGGTAAACCATTGCGGACTCCGGATCAATTGCGACCTCGGCCTGATAGTGTTCAATGGCTTTCTTGTATCTTTGTTCCCGCTCCGCTATCAGGCCAAGCTGAAGGTTCGCACCCGGAAACTTTGCGTCCAGCAACAGAACCTCCTGGAAGGATTGTTTCGCCTTTTCCCACTCATCAAGATCTACCAACGTTAAACCAAGATAGTAATGCGCATCAGGGCTACGGGGTCGCAATTCTATTGTCTGCGTGAAATCTTGAGCGATTTCGCTGTTACGAAATAGTTTGTCACCAATCTGTTTGTATTTGCGAGCAATTAACCCACGATAGAAGTACGCGTCGGCAAAATCAGGTTTGAGCGTAGCTGTCGCCGTATATTCTTGGACCGCCATCGCCGCATACTGGTTATAATCCTCTAAAGTCTCTGCATGGCGAGCTAATAGATGTGCGTAGCGGAAATGCCATTCGTAATTCGCGCTGTCGTATTGGTTTGCCAATCCAAAATGTGTGATGGATTTCTCATTTTCTCCTCGTTCCTCAAAAATGGCTGCAAGATTGTACTGCACCTGAGGATGGTTGGGCTCAAGTTCCAGCGCAGGTTCATAGACCCGAATCGCACTATCTTCATCGCCTCGTTTAAGGTAGATAGTGCCAAGCCGTAAAAACGGGGCCGCGTTCAGTGGATCTAAGGCGATTGTGCGTTCATATCTGTCAACGGCGTTGTCGATATCGCCGTGCTGTTCATATAAGAGACCTGCTTGATAATGAGCATCAACGTGGTCTGGAACAAGACGGCAAGTTGTCAGAAAAGCGAGTAGAGCGTCGTCAAAATACTCAAGCTCAAGGCTTATCATTGCAGTGAGATAGTGCGCTTCGGCGTTATTTGGTTCAGTTTCAATCAGTTTCCGCAGCATCTTCAGCGCGTTCTCTGAATCACCTTGGTTACGGTAAATCCGTGCCGATTGGAACATTGCCTCTTTATGAGTGGGAGCCAATTCGATCGTCTGCTGATAGAATTTCAAAGCCTTATCCGCATTTCCCAAACCCTCATAACTACGCGCTAATAGATAGCTAGCTTCAGCGTTTTCTGGAAAGATCAGGAGGAACTTCGTCAGCGCTGCAATTGCTCGATTGAATTCTGCATGTCCAAATGCCGCCTTACCTATCTCAAGGAAATGTTGCTCCAATTCCGGGTTTCGCGCAATCGCTTGTTGATAAGTGACCACAGCTTTATCTATAGCTTCTTGCTGATAATAGAGATTGCCAAGATTTAGATAGACATCTTGTAGCTTGCCTTCTCGGAGTTCGATTTCCAAACACCGTTCGTCTACCTCAATGAGTGTGACAATCTTCTCATAATGCCGAATAGCAGATTCTATGTTGCCGGCCTCCGACTCAATTTGGGCGTAATAAAAATGCGCGCGCGGATCGTTTGGGATAACCTTGAGAGATTCATCCAGAAGTGACTTTGCCTCGTCCGGTGCCATTAACCCTTTGTGGTACGCTTCGAGTTTGTTTATGAAAAAATCTTTCATCGTTGGATCGACCTGAATTGCCCGCCTATAATGCTCCAGTGCAAGGTTGGTTTGATCGGTATCATAGTAGACTTCGCCCAATTGCACATGAGCGGGTGCGAATTCCGCGTCAGCTTCAACCGCATTCTTGAGCAAGCTGATTCCTTCCGACGTATTTTCTTGTTCCACAAAGATTACACCTAGTTCGTATAAAGTTTCTGCCGTAGCAGCCTGGTACCGTGATGCCTCATTATATTGGGCTAACGCCTCTTCAAAGAATCGTTTCTTGGCTAGTAGTTGCCCGAGCTTGAAGCGGGCTAGGGCAAATTTCTTATCACGAGCGATTGCCTCTTTGAATGCTTCCCATGCTTCGTTATCACGCCCTATTGCCAGGTGGACCAGCCCTATTCCGTAGTAAGAGTATTTCCATTTCCTGTTTATCTTTTGCGCTGCCTGAAACGCTTCAAGTGCCAGTTCGTGCCTTTTCAATTTCAAATGGATTTCACCCATCTTGTAGTATGCCAAATAGAAATTAGGATTCACACGTATGCACGTGTCCATCGCTCCTAACGCTAATTCATACGATCTCATCTGCTGGTAAACACCGCCAAGACTGAAATGTGCCCACGCCATCCCCGGTTTAAGCGCGATTGCCTGCTGAAACACCTTCCGTGCCTTGTCCAACTCATCGCTTCCTCCTAGCACTGCATAAGCATAGCCTAACCCGTAATAGTATGGGGCATTATGATGTCGATCGCCTTCATACAGATGAATGAGATTGGGGAGATGTCCATTTTCTTGCCATTTTCTGACCAATTTCCGATGATGTTCCGCCACTTTCTTCTTCTCAAGGAGAACTTTGGTGTAATCTTCTCTCATGTCTTGCCGCCATTCTTCATCGGCGTTGTTTGAGGCCAAGGGCGCGACAAATGAACACACAAGAACTAACGAAATTAGCAAGGTAAAAAACCACTTCAAGGGTTTCATTTTACGTCACCTAAGTTTGAACGAAGCCGGCGGATGTACGCAAAGCGAATTTAGTTTTCCATCGAACAGTTAGAGACCAAGAGGGCTTGAACTTGCTCGGCTGTTGGCATTGATGGCGCAGCGCCAAGCACGGTCACCGCCAAGGCACCGGTCGCATTCGCAAAAGCGACTGCGTCCTCAATCTTCTCGCCACTCGCCAAAGCGGTGGCTAATGCTCCACAGAATGCATCACCTGCGGCAGTAGTATCGACGACGTTGACATTGTATGCCGGCACCAGTTTGCTTTGGCGGCTATTCAGAAGTAAAGCCCCACGATTACCCAACGTCAAAACAATCGTCGAGATGCCTTTTTCTAACAGAACTTTCGCCGCGAGTCGTGCACCATCATCGTCTGCAACTGTGACATTTGAGAGGAATTCTGTTTCCACTTCGTTTGGAATCAGTACATCCATTAAGCTGAGGAAACTATCGGGCAGTTCGCACGCTGGGGCAGGGTTGAGGATAACCTCTACGCCATTTGCCCTAGCGATTTCTGCGGCTCTTTCGGAAGGCTTGATGGGAACTTCCAGTTGTAAGAGAAGCACATCAGCATTTGCGATCTTGTGTGACGCGCGCTCAATATCTTCCACGTCAAGACACATATTGGCTCGGGGAACCATGATAATACTGTTATCGCCATCTGCATCAATGACAGGCGACGCGACACCCGTGCCGACTGTCGCATCTCGGACTACAAAGCTGGTATCAATGTTTTCCCTCGCAAATTCAGATAGAAATGTGTCGCCGAACAAATCTGTGCCTAAACGCCCAATCATTGTTACATCCGCGCCCAACCTTGACGCGGCAATTGCCTGATTGGCACCCTTGCCTCCGATGAACATCCCGAACTCCTCGCCAATAAGCGTTTCTCCTTTTTGCGGCCTTCGCTCGGTTTTGATCACGAGGTCCATATTGAAGCTGCCCACCACAACAATCTTTGGATTATGCTGATTCATCTTTGACCTCCAAGGATAGATGAAGCCTCCGCTGTTCGGCTAGTTCGGTAGATTATAGTCTGACAGATGTAGTTTGTCAATCACGTTAGAGGCCGGTATTTGTGCGCATTAGAGCGAAGTGACGGAGTCATAACTAGTGGAGATGCGCACAAGAGAAACTAGGAGCCTGCTTTGAGATCCATTTGTAATGGCACAATTTGCCTTGAAACCGAGCTTTCTCTTAAAAACAAGGATTCCATCTTGATGCGCCGATCGAGGACGGTTTCTTTCTTGAATAACCTTGTAGGGCACGATCTAGGATCAAGCGACTGGACAACGAGTGCGATAGAGATCGCTCATCAAATCTCCGATTTCCAGTCTTGTCTTCAAGGTGCATCGTAAGGCGACTTTGGAAACATAAGAAAGCCTCTCCCAAGATGACCAAACGTGGCTTTGCCACGTATTATTCAAACAAGCTCTCATCACGCAGAGGGCTCGCTCATAGCGTCTTGACACTTTATTGAGGGAGAGTATTCGCGTAAAGATAAATAAAGCCATCTGCTGATGGAGAGGACATTTCCAAACGTCTGTCAAAGCGAACTAAAACAGGATCTAATCTGCAAGCCTTAAATCTATCCATAGGCAAACACTCTCGCCTCGTATATCAAATTCGCATGCATTGGAGACTAAGCACCTGAGAAGATACGGATGGTGACTCAAGCGATAACCTGCCATTTCAGAACCTCGTATTGATTCGAACATTCTAACGTAGTTGTCTTCACGTTTCAGTCTTCCAGGTAATGCGTAGCACTATCCGATAGAGTTGGCTTCTTGATGGAGGACTAAGAGCTAGGCATTGTAGGAACTTTGCTAGATCCTACGAAGAATTCATTCATCTGGTCAATGTATTTCTTGCCGTATTTCAGGAGTGCACGCGTCATTTCGTAGAGTTGAGAATCTGACAGATCATCGTAGGGATCGATCAGCTGTTTATAGCAATCAAGTGCACGCCTGAAAAAATTCAGTGTTTCGTCATCAATAGAACCACTTTGCCAGATGAGATAGAAAGATCGAGGTTTATTGTGTGGCAGTTGTTCTCCTCTGCTTTCGATGAACACGCGGTTTATATCAATCACTCGTTGTAGAGTCATCGAAAAACAGCCTTTTACGAAGGAGTGGGTCATACGATCCGCAGAAATATACTCGTGCTTGCTAGCGGGCAACACCTCTGCCAACTGTGTGAGACATTCCTGCATTGACGCAAGCTTCCCTTTTACTGGGTTGTATGAACTATTGGCAGAATCACGATTGTCAACCATAGACATTTTGAGTTCCTCCTATCATCGGCTGCTTGTGGTTTTCCTAACCTACTAACGGTCTAACGATGCACGAGGCCTTTTCGATTACTTTTGGCGGAAAGGAGAGACTTGCACATTGCAGCTGAACGTTGACGAGGCCACCTGAATACCCGGCGCGATTCCTTTCCACTGAATCCGACCATTTACCTATTAGTTTGACGTCTGCTATCGTCCATAGGCAAGAAAATTCTCGCGTTGCATTGGTAACATCCTATACTCCGCACCTTATGAGTGCAAATTTAGGAATTTCATGATATCCGTCTAGAAACCAATGACACTAGTATATATTGTATTCGTACTACAAGTAACACGCTATATATTGACACTACAATGCGAAGCTAATAACAACTCGCCGACTTAACACGTTAGCAATTCATATATTCCGTATTCCGCACTCCATGAATACTGGCTTTGCGACCATTTAGTCGACCAAAAAACACCGTTTTGGGGCGCAACTCGAATCGAATCCAAGCCCTAATTGGATTGTCAAAAATTAATAAGCTCAGTACCCACGCGGGTTTACAGGATTTCAATAAATCTTGTAAACCCCCAAAATAGGTGCGGAGTGTAGGTAACATCTAGGAGTTAATACCATTTCTATAAAATGAAAGCGCATTGATAATGTGATCGAGTAAAGAAATTTGCGTAGAGTGGACTAAGAAGCCTTGTCTCCGCGCAAAGTCGGCGGGGCAAGGGGATCTCTATCGCGGTCGCTATTCACTCCCTTGATCCCGCCTACGGAAAAATTGAACGATATAATCAAGACATCATATGCACTATCATTCAAGCGAAATGGTATAAGCCATGGTGTAGAGCACACCTCAATTGCTTTTGCATCAGATTCGCGACCGGGAATGAATCACCGCTTGAGATCATACGGCAGGTGAGCCGAAACGGTATAAATTGGCTTGACATGCCGCCGAATTTGATGTATCCTTTTATGGAATTTTGTAGCGATTCCGCCTCAATCCAGAAGAACATGGCACATCACCACAGGATGTCCCCTTTCTTCCAGCCTTCGTCTTGTCCAACCACTGAAGCATATCAACGCTGATTTGCGGAATAATGCAAAGTCGCCCCGTACGTATAGGGATTAGGCATACTGTAGGGTAAGTGATCTTAGTTGGGTACAGACGCACTTTTTGGGGGAGAGCATCTTCCCGACTGAAGATCGCAACCTGCGAAGAAGAGTAAATATTAATTTATGGACAACCCGATTATTTTATTAGCTAACTGGCAGTGCTACTCGGCTTTCAAAGCTATCAAATACAACGGTTCTGCTTCTTGCATCCGTCAAATCACCAAACCAGAAACCGTTTGAGGAAGTGCAATGCAAACATTTACATACCCGGCAAAGCACGGTTTATACGATCCTGCCTTCGAACACGACAGCTGTGGTGTAGGGTTTATTGCAAACATTAAGGGAACACGTTCACATCAGATTATTGATGACGCCGAGAAGATTCTGTGTCACATGGATCACCGTGGCGCGCGTGGTGCGGAAGCGAACACTGGTGATGGCGCCGGTATGCTTACAGCGTTGCCCTATGAATTTCTGAAGCGAGTTGCAGCCGAAGACCTCAACGCAGATCTTCCAGATTCAGGAAAATTTGCGGCGGGGTTGGTTTTCCTGCCAACTGATGAAATAGAACGACAGGTTTGCAAGACCGCCGTTGAGAAGATTGTCTCTGAACAGGGACAGTACCTAATTGGATGGCGAAGTGTTCCAGTGAACTCGGAAGAAGCCGACATTGGCCCGTCAGCCCGCTCAGTTGAACCGGTCATTGAACAGTTATTTGTCGGTGCGGCTGAGCAACTAGACGCTGAAGCTTTTGAACGGCAGCTTTACGTGATTCGTAAACGTGCAAGCCATCAACTGCGCATCAACAGCAACCTGCGGCAAGCAAAGATGTTTTACGTTTGCAGCTTGTCGAAGAATGTTATTGTTTACAAAGGCCAGATGTTTTCCAGTCAATTGATGGTCTACTATCCTGATTTGACTGCGCTAGATTTCAAGTCTCATCTCGCCATGGTTCACTCACGATTTTCGACGAATACATTCCCATCTTGGGATCGTGCACAGCCGAATCGCTTTATGTGCCACAACGGAGAAATTAACACTTTACGAGGCAACACCAACTGGATGAATGCACGGCAAGGCGTAATGCGAAGTTCTCTATTTGGAGATGACTTGGAGAAGTTGTTCCCGATTATAGAACCCGAGTGCTCAGACTCTGGAAATTTTGATAACGCCTTGGAGCTACTGCTGATGGCAGGACGTTCATTGCCTGAATCGATCGTAATGATGATTCCGGAGGCGTGGGAAAATCATGAATCAATCTCGCCTGCCAAACGTGATTTCTATAAATATCATTCCTGTCTACAGGAGCCGTGGGATGGACCTGCGTCAATTGCGTTCACCGATGGAAAACATATTGGTGCAGTGTTAGACCGAAACGGCTTGCGGCCGAGTCGCTACTATGTTACTCACGACGATCGGGTGATTATGGCTAGCGAGGTTGGGGTATTACCGTTACCACCGGAACAGGTAAAGATTAAGGGACGGCTGCAGCCTGGTCGGATGTTCTTGGTCGATTTTGAACAAGGACGTTTAGTGCCGGATGATGAACTTAAGCATGAAATCGCCACGTTTAAACCTTACGGTAAATGGTTAGAAAAGCAACGCATTGAACTAAGCGAACTCCCTGAGCAGCAACCTGCGGAGTGCTACGATATAGACACATTGTTGGTGCGAATGCAAGCCTTCGGCTACACAGTCGAAACGTTGGAATTCATGCTTACAGGCATCGTTGAGGCAAAAAAAGATCCAGTCGGATCGATGGGTAACGATGCAGCACTAGCATGCTTGTCGGATACTCCGCGACTGCTTTATGACTACTTTAAGCAACTGTTTGCCCAGGTAACGAATCCCGCTATTGATTCCATTCGGGAAGAAATCATAATGACGCTCGAATGTTTTGTGGGTCCCGAAGGGAATCTATTGGAGACGACAGAAGAACAGTGTAGCCGCTTGCGTATACCGCAACCGATTCTGACAAATAAGCAACTTGCCGCGATTAAATATCTGAACTACCGAGGATGGCAATCTAAAGTTCTTGATATTACCTATCCGAAGTGCGGAGGGGTAGCTGGGTTAGAAAATGCTTTGGCCCGTGTTTGTGACGAAGCAGTGATGGCAATTGAAGACGGTCATCAATTAATTGTTCTTTCCGACCGCAACGCCGCGTCAGACCGGGTAGCAATTAGTTCTCTCCTTGCTACGGGAGCAGTACATCATCGTTTAGTGCGGACGGAAAAGCGCACACGCATCGGAATCGTAGTAGAAAGCGGCGAGGCTCGCGAAGTCCATCACTTCTGTTTGCTTATCGGTTACGGTGCGGACGCAGTTAATCCCTATATCGCCTTTGAGTCGTTATCTCAATTAAGACGAGATGGAGTATTCGACAGCAACTCCACGGACGAAGAGATACGCACATCTTATATTACGGGCGTTTGTAAGGGGCTGTTAAAGGTGATGTCCAAGATGGGTATTTCAACATTGGCAAGCTACAAAGGTGGTCAGGTGTTCGAAGCTGTTGGTCTGAATGATGAGGTAATCGAACGGTGTTTTGCGGGCACCGCCAGTCGCATCCAAGGCGTTGGCTTTGATGTGCTCGCCGTAGAAGCACTGCGGCGGCATGAACTAGGTTTTCCCACGCGCGAAACTGTCCATCTATCTGTGTTGCCTAACGACGGCCAGTTTCATTGGCGTAGTGGAGGCGAGCAACACCTATATAATCCAGAAACCATCATGGATCTTCAAGTTGCCGCGCGTGCGAACAGCAGCGACGCCTACGAGAAATTCGCAGCGTTCATTAACGACTACAATCGAAGTCGCTGTACATTACGTGGCCTCTTGATGTTCAGTAAAGGCGCACCAATTTCGTTAGAGGACGTAGAACCCGCCAAGGAGATTGTCAAACGCTTTTGCACCGGCGCGATGAGTTTTGGCTCAATTTCAAGAGAAACGCACGAAACGTTAGCGATTGCGATGAATCGCTTGGGCGGCAAGTCTAACACGGGTGAAGGTGGCGAGGACTATGAGCGATTTAATCCCTTGCCAAATGGTGACAGCAAGCGATCTGCAATTAAGCAGGTAGCGTCGGGGCGGTTCGGGGTAACTTCGTGGTATTTGACTAATGCTAACCAGCTTCAAATAAAGATTGCTCAGGGCGCAAAACCTGGAGAAGGTGGTGAGTTGCCCGGCCATAAGGTCAATGAGGAAATTGCAGCGACACGCCATACCACTCCGGGTGTGGGACTCATTAGTCCACCACCACATCACGATATCTATTCTATTGAAGACCTAGCGCAGCTCATTCACGACTTGAAGAATGCCAATCCATCAGCACGGATTAGCGTCAAATTAGTTTCCGAGGTAGGTGTCGGGACAATTGCCGCAGGTGTCGCCAAGGGACACGCTGACCATATTTTAATTTCTGGTCATGAGGGCGGCACTGGAGCTTCACCATGGACATCAATTATGCATGCGGGATTACCATGGGAATTAGGGATTGCTGAAACACATCAGACATTAGTGTTGAATGATTTGCGGTCTCGCGTGCGTCTGGAAACGGATGGCAAGTTGATGACTGGGCGTGATGTTGTCATTGCAGCCCTTCTAGGCGCTGAGGAATTTGGCTTTGCAACAGCGCCATTGATTACCCTGGGTTGTATCATGATGCGCAAGTGTCATTTAAATACTTGCCCGGTGGGCGTTGCAACACAAGATCCCGTACTTAGGGAGAAATTCAGCGGCAAACCTGAACATGTTGTAAACTATTTGTTCATGGTGGCTGAAGATGCACGAAAAATCATGGCTGAACTTGGCTTCCGGACAGTTGATGAATTAGTCGGTCGTGTCGACATGCTTGAAGCCGACAAGGCGATTGCGCACTGGAAGGCTCGGGATTTAGACCTAACAAGCGTTCTTTCACCTGCAAAGAAACTTCATCCGGGCGTTGAAGTCTACTGCACCATTAAGCAGGACCACGGCTTAGAGCACGCATTGGACAATGAACTGATTCGTCTGGCTAGACCAGCCTTGGTGCACGGCGAGAAGGTCGTCATTGATTTGCCCGTGCAGAATATCAACCGGGTTGTTGGTACGATGCTTAGCCACGAGGTGTCGAAGGAGTACGGTTTTGAAGGGCTGCCTGAAGATACAATTCACATTAAGCTCAACGGATCCGCA
Source organism: Candidatus Poribacteria bacterium (assembly GCA_965197465.1). GTDB lineage: Bacteria > Poribacteria > WGA-4E > WGA-4E > JAJDTR01 > JAJDTR01. The sequence goes on from OZ240209.1 coordinate 1,840,350, forward strand.
GGGCAAAGTCTGGCTGCTTGGTTAGTTCCCGGCGTTCGCATTGAGTTAGAAGGTGACGCCAACGACTACACAGGCAAAGGATTGTCCGGTGGCAAGCTGATTGTATACCCGCCTAGAAACTCAACCTTCAAACCCGAAGAGAACATCATCATCGGAAATGTCGCGCTGTACGGTGCCATTTCAGGTCAAGCATTCTTTCGGGGCGTGGCGGCAGAGCGGTTTGCTGTTCGCAATTCTGGTGTACACGCAGTTATTGAAGGGGTCGGAGACCACGGATGTGAGTACATGACTGGCGGACGCGTAGTTGTTCTAGGGCTCGCCGGGCGCAACTTCGCTGCAGGCATGTCTGGAGGCGTCGCGTACGTCTGGGACGTTGATGGCAACTTCGCTACACGATGTAACCTTGGCATGGTTGAGTTGGAGAAGATAGAAACCGATGAGGAGAGCGCCGAAGTGCGAAATCTGATTGAACTCCACTATCACTATACAGGGTCAAGTGTAGCTAAGCAGATTCTTGATGACTATGAAAATTATGTGCCGGATCAATTCGTAAAGATCATGCCAACCGATTACAAACGGGTGCTTCAGGGGCAGATGCAAGGGCACTCAAAAACGGCATAGGTTTTCTGGTAAATCTCGCAAGTCGGGCCAAAATTGAGGAAGTCAATATATGGGTAAGGCGACAGGATTCATCGAATACAACCGACAGAAATGTCACGATCGACCACCCGAGGAACGTATTAAAGACTTTAATCTTTTTCATCTTACACTTGATGAAGAAGAACGCAGAATTCAAGGGGCACGTTGCATGGATTGCGGTATCCCGTTCTGCCAGTCTGGCACAGGGTGTCCAATTGACAACCTGATACCTGAATGGAACGATCTAATCTATCGCGGGATGTGGAAGGATGCATTGGATCGGCTCCATAAGACAAACAACTTCCCTGAATTTACAGGACTAACTTGTCCAGCGCCGTGCGAAGGAGCCTGTTGCCTAGGTATTATCGATCCTGCGGTGACGATCAAAGACAATGAATATGCCATTGTCAATCGTGGTTTTGAGGAAGGTTGGATAAAACCCACTCCGCCTCAGACGCGGACGGGTAAAACAGTTGCCATCATTGGTTCAGGGCCGGCTGGTCTTGCGGCTAGCGACCAGCTAAACAAGGTCGGTCACAAGGTAACCGTATACGAGCGAACCGACCGCATCGGCGGGCTGTTGATGTATGGGATTCCCAACATGAAACTGGATAAACGAATCGTGCAACGTCGACTCGACCTTATGGCAGAGGAAGGCGTTGAGTTTGTTACCAACGCTAATGTGGGAGTCGATGTCGACATAAATACCTTGCGCCAAACGTTCGACGCGATTGTCCTTGCCAGCGGTGCGACCCACCCACGTGATTTGCCGGTTCTTGGTCGAGAACTTGAAGGAATCCATTTCGCAGTGAAATTCCTACATCAGAACACCAAGAGTCTATTGGATTCCAACTTTGAAGATGGACGATTCATTTCAGCCAAGGACAAACACGTGATCGTGATTGGTGGCGGCGATACTGGCAATGATTGCCTCGGTACATCAATGCGCCATGGTTGCAAGAGCCTGACCAACTTCGAGATACTTCCTGAACCTCCTGCCGAGCGTGCCCCTAACAACCCTTGGCCAGAGTACCCACGAATCTATAGTGTAGACTATGGTCACGAAGAAGCGGCACACGTGTTTGGTAAAGATCCTCGTCAATTCTGCATAGTGACCAAAAAGTTTGCCGGTGACGGAAACGGACAAGTCAAAGTCGCTCATACCGTACGTATTGAATGGGAAAAGGATGACGCCGGTAGATTTCAGATGAAGGAGATCCCCGGCAGCGAAGAGGAATGGCCTGCCGATCTTGTTTTTCTCGCAATGGGTTTCCTTGGTCCGGAGGAAACACTTGTCAACCAATTTGGCATCGAAACCGATGATCGATCGAACATGAAAGCCGAATACGGAAAATTCGGTACTAGCGTCGAAGGTATCTTTGCTGCTGGTGATTGCCGACGAGGTCAATCGTTAGTTGTCTGGGCAATCGCCGAGGGACGTGGTGCAGCGCATGCCGTTGATGAATTCCTAATGGGCTCATCTGACCTGCCAATTCCCGGTATGTCTTTGTCGGACATGTCGGCGATGTCAAGTTAATCATCTCACCTGTTTCCAGCCTCAAAATCAGTTTGCATTCCTCTTCCCTGCCCTAATATTCGTGTAATGGTGAAGTTAGAGGCACTTATGACTGCTTCCTGCTCGGGTTGCAGTGCCAGATTCATGCCTAAACTGTTGAGGCCGCCATTCCGCAGACGTTGTAAGTGATTACCGTACTTAGTTGGCCATTACATTTTATAAAGTTCCTCCATTTCGCCCTAGACATTCATCCCTAAATATAAGCGGGCACAAAAAAAGGCAGCTTACGCTGCCTTTTTGAGACCAGATGTGGTTCAAGTGGAGATTAATCCTCTTCTGAAACCGCCAAAGCAATCTCTTGCCCTTCTGGCTTGCTGAAACGCATTTTCGCACGCTCCATCACATCAATTACCACTCCGTGCTCCGCCCCTTTATCCGCCTTGATAATCAGGGTGCTTATTTTGTTCTCGTTCGCGGCTAGAAACAAATCTAAATCCTCAAGAGTCAGCATTTCCTCATCGTCAATGGACAAACGTCCATCCTGACCAATAAAAACGTTGAACTTCTTGCGAGGAAACTCATGCTTGGTAGCCGAATCTGGCAGAGTCACGGAGAAAGGCGGTGGAATACGCATGATTGCCGAGACCATAAAGAAAATTAACAGCAAAAACACGCAATCAATCATCGGCGCCATTGGTATATCTTCATCTCTATCTTTCTGTTTCCGACGTCCAACTCCAGCCATTTTGAAATCTCCTTTCTGGATTATTCGCGATTATTCTCTTGCAACAACCGCGAAACCAATCTTGTCTATACCTGCTTGTTTGGCTCTATCCATAATCTGGATAATTTGCTCGTGCATGACCTTGCGCTCCGATTGGACAATTAGCATGTTCTTCGCTTCCTCGGTTGCGTTGATGAATCGGCTGAACATCTGTTCAATTTCAACAACTTCATCGTTGAGCACCATGATCCCCGCTCGTTGGCCAGCCTCCGGATTAGCAATCCTAACTATAAGTCCTTTGGGCTTTTCAGTAGTCGGCTTACCTGGCGGCGGCAACTGAACTCGAATACCCGGCATTGGTGAAAATGTGGTGGAAACCATGAAAAAAATCAGTAGCAGGAACACACAATCAATCATTGGCGCCATACTGAGAGTTGGTGGTTTTCTCTCTCTCAGTCTTGTGGAAAGCACTGTCTGTTTCTTCACGCTGCTCGCTACTTGCTGCATGTTGACACCTCCGTTCAGTCAGATGGATTACCCTCGATACGGAATCCCCTGAATCACTGCCTGGTGTACCCTCTGGTAGGAATCTACCTTCACGACGAAAAGACAGATTCCCACCAAGGCGCACCAACGGGAAACTACGCGGGGCTCTCATGGCCAAGAACGAGCTGGTTAACGATTTCCGTTGAAACCTGCCCAATCTCAAGAACATACCTGTTAACCCAACTATCGAATAACTGATAGAAAATCAAACATGGGATGGCGATAGTTAGGCCTGCCGCCGTTGTTAACAAGGCTTGAGAAATACCACCTGCCAACTGCTGAGGATCCCCAGTACCCTCCAAAGCGATTGTCGTAAACGCGTTAATCATACCGGTAACTGTTCCCAATAGACCAAATAATGGAGAAACGACCGCGACCGTACCGAGTACTGGAAGGTTCTTTTCCAACTCCGGAGTCTCAAGTAATTCGGCTTCCTCAATCGCTTCCTGGATTTCGTCTTTAGTGATTTCGCGTTCTTCAATCTGCGCCTGACTGTACCTCAAAAGTCCCGCTTTGAGGACATTAGCAAGCGGCCCGCCTGCATCCTCGCATGTAGAGACAGCTTCCATGATGTTTTCATTGCGAAGTGAGTCTGTGATGCTAGCCATGAATTGTTCCGCACCGATTTTTGAGCGAGCTCGCGCAAAGGTAAAGAATCTCTCAATAATAAATGTCAGGGCTGTTATGGAACAAAGCGCTAGCGGGTAGAAGACGAATCCCATCTTTTGGAAGAAGGTTATTATCGTGTCTTTCTTAGTCATTTTCAGCGGAAAATAACGATCGCCACCAGCAACAACGTTTACAGGCTTGCCTTCTCTGCTGCCATAACCATCTCTGTAAATACTGATTAGATAACGCCCGGTAGGCAGATTTGTAATTTCGTATTCTCCAGCATCATCTGTCGTTGTTGTCCACTCTTGACCAGCAATGTCTTTGATAACTACCTCAACGCCAGAGACGCGGGCCTGCTGTGCGGTAGTGTCTTCAATTTGCCCCCGGATTGTGCCGCCCCCACCAGATACATCCGCCTCTTGGGCAACTGAAACAACACTGCACAACGCTGAAAAAATCGCAATAGTCAAAACCAAACTCAACCGTTTCATATTTACCTCCTTTTAGTTGAACTTAAATTTTCAAGAGATTTATACAATTATCTGCACTGTATATCTACAATCGTTTTTTATCAAACGGCAGTCTTCTAAGGACATGCCGTCTCAAAAACCAAGGCTTGTATCTCCCAAAGAAACCGAGAGTATAAACCCCAGCATCTTTTGGAAGTTTCGCTTACAACCAAGAAAAAATGCTCTCCCTTGGAAGCCTCGGCGCCAAGGGGAGAGCATAACGAGAAAAGCGAGTTAGAAACCCATCATCGCACGAACAAACGTCGTGTTGCTTGTTGTGTCTTCAAGCAGAATAGTTGTTCGTCTGTAACCCGCGAGTATTACGATATTGAATCCGAGCCATTCACCACGGTTAATCGCTTGGATTTCGAAAATACGTGTACGAAGGTTCGGACGAAATAGAATGGGTACTTCCTCATCTGATGGAAAGTTTGCCAAAAACGTCTTGAAGTTATTATCGCGGTTCGTGTATTTGCGATATTGAAAACCGCCAAGCACGTTCATCCTCTGCGTGAATTGATAATCCAGGCGAACCCCAAGCACATCTTCGCGGCTTCTCTTGTTGAACCGGAGGTACTCTATCGGTTCAGAATCCGTGGGTACGTACAGGCGTGGATTGAGCGGTGAGACATATATACCGGCAGCAATATCATCGGCAGTGTGGTCGAACACTTTCTCCCAGATATATTTAGCCATCGGTGTGACGGTCAAGTCTTCACCTATATTTTTCACGAACCTCAAATCTCCCAGCGGAATTTCATATTTCGCTCTCAAAATAGTCACTTGGTTGCGGATAGTTTTTTCATCATACCGCCGGGGTTTCCAGTTGTCGTCATCATAAATCAACCCTGTATCTCCGCTATCCAATGGGTTGATTCCATGGTCGGGATAGAACGGAAATTCCCGCTTCTCACCCGAATCACGCACCTGCTCAATTGGTACCATGAAATCAGTGCGCTGATTCCGTTCATTACCGGTTCGGGTTGCTTCCTCATCATCTACCCGATCTAATGCGATGGCATCTTGATCATCCGGTTGAAACTGTTTCTGCAAGGCAACTAGGAACTTTGCTTCCAGAGTCAAATTCGGAATTGCCGTGTAGAGAAATTGAAGAGCGGTAGTGTTCAGCCGTGAATTGTAGAAATCAAGCTCATCAGAAAGCTGAACAGGTTCAAGTTCTCCAACCCGCAAGGTAATTGTATAATCCGGAATGTCGTCCTTAACGCGGACTAAACGGTTTTGGAATAAAATCGTTCCAAAATCCGGAATATCACGCTGGTAAGTGACATGAAAATACCTTGAATCGTTTTGGCGCCTGCTAGACACTTCACTCTCGTTCAACCATCCGACCTTGAGCGTTAAGTTGTCGAGCACGTCATAGCTGGCAACAAGGTGATACCCCTCACGATCAATCCCGTACTCGTACTGTGGCTCGAAATCATCTTCTAGCGAATCAATGGTTCCGTTGTTATTTAGATCGACAAGATCCGTGAAGACAGGAGGATCCGCCTCGAAAATCAGAAAGTCTTCCTGAAAATCCAGGATTCCATTCTGGTCGCGATCGTCAGCGCGCGGCAAAACGCCATCGAAATCAATGTCATCTGGCCAATCATCATCATCATCGTCATCCTCAATAAGCTGATAATCAATCTCATCAAATGGATCGACCTCTGACGAAGATTCAGGGGTACGAGGTAGAGAGTAGGTCTGATCTCTATCACTGTTGGCGCCCCAATTTCGATAAGTCGTCGTGTAACCGGGGTCAATATGATAAAAGGTTTCCTCTAGGAATAGCTTCCCAAAACGTTGCTTGAGATTGACAAACCACGCAACTTCGCGTCCCAACTCCCCATCACCGTCTTCGGGAGTGCCATCACCACCTAACCTGGCTTCGAATTTTTCGCCTTCCGTCTCAGAATAGGTAGGTATGCCATTCGCATCTTCTGGCAGCAGGCTGCGGCGGTCAACACTAATGCCCGTTGACTCTACACCATCCGGGGTAGTAATCTCCTCCTTGAGACGGCTAAATCCGACCTTCTCCTTAGGAACGGTTGGATATTGTTTATGCTTACTATTAATTGAGTAATGTGCCCGTATGAAGGTATTGAATAACGTGCCTTCAAGGTCTAGCCCGTATAGGATAGCAGCACGAGCTGCACCGTAACGGTAGTGAATCTTTCGTGGTCGCCCTTCATCGGTCCAGCTGCTTGGGTTATTGGCGAGGCTATCGCGGTTTGCAGAATATTCCGGAGATTGCCCGTAATTTCCTGGAGCTTCAATTACGTCCCGAAACGGCATCTCAATATGGCCATCTTCCGTTTTGATCCATTCCTGTAGCTCGGGATCGTCCTCAGCCTTGTTGGCTTCGCTAAACCCCATAACAACGATATTGTAGTCACCAGCGACCACCAAATCAAAAGCGACTGATTTGACTTGCCGTGGATCTATATCGTGATCGGCGAGGATTAGGTCATACTTCATCGCCTGGAACCCCGCCACAAGCTTCCAAAGCCCATCGTCAGAGTTCCGCGGCGGCCTACTTCCCGATACAGGAGTGATATCAGAACTGAGGTCGAACGATCCATTCGCGGCACTGATAACAGTAGTCTCCTCAGACAAAAGCCCGGGCTCGACACCTGCAATTCGATCAGTTCGAGAAATCTCCTCTTGCGCTTGAGTAACAATTGTCACCTTTATATCCTTGACTGCCGCTCCAACACCCCCCTGAATTAGTTCGGCATCCCGGGTGCTGCTCAGACCCAAAAACGCCCTCGGGTGGTTATCTTCTGGGGAGTCATCGCGGAAGACCACACTAATGCGCTCGGGTGGCGTATTTGCGACCGTACCTACCAGCGGATTTTCAACGCGTTCTGGGTGTTCCTTGTGTAAATTCATGTAGGTAACGCCCACGCGGAAAATATCGCCTAGAAGCCCTTGAGCACGGAAGCCGACTAAACGAGCATTCTCAATATGACGTAGCTGTGCGTCATCGTTTAAACCATTTCTGCGACCAAGTGTCGGTGCAAGGTTGGCTGCCGCGTCTGACAGCCTAACAGGGTTAGAAATACGCGAATTCAACAATGTAAACAGGTGCCGTTCTTGTGAAAAAGAGAGATCCCATCTAAAACCATCAAATTCTGTTTTGAAAATGATATACCGGTTGGGAAACAGCGTGGAAGGCTTGATACGCATATTGTCGCCAATTGCGAACTCGCTATGCCTTCCACGGAAGCTATCTGTAGTGAGGATCGTGCGGTCCAATTGTGCCGAGAACCTTTCACTATCAAGTTGCCCAGTCCAACCGGCGATGAGTTCACCGTTCTGATCAAACTCTTTCCGTTCCCGGTAATTGAAGACCTCATTACCTTCAAGTAGCTCTTTTCCAAATAGGTCATAGAAGAATTGCGGTTCTTCTTCCAATTGGAAGCGATCGGAGAACTTCGATTGTCCTTCAATCGTTGGGAGCAAAGGTTCTTGAGGTCCAAGGCTTGACGCTCCACAACCGTACAAGACAAAACAACTCAAGATACATGCGACAACAGAAACAGCATTTAACCACCATTTCAACATTTTCATTTTTTCTTGCCTCCATGAGGGAAATTGGATTTATTTTGAAACCGACGAAAAAAAGTGATAAGGAGAGTAAACAACAGGAAGTAGATACCTGTTAATCAATACAAGACAGTAGTCTTTCAACGATCGCTCTGACTCCATAACCTCTATTTCCATCCTAAATTGAACCAAGGAAAACAGGATTCGCGAAACCTCCTGTGGCTCACGCCTGATCGTCTTTATGAGCGCACGTTTCTCCTATGGCGCCCTTAAAGTTCTCTGCCTATTACATTATTTTCCCAAGATATACAGGAAAACACAAGCAGGTTTCAACAAATAGACTTTTAAGATATCACTTCTGCTAATATCTGTCAAGACTTTTTTTTGCCTATAGTTTGCCAATAGAAAGATTGTAACTGTTTAGTTCAGTTAATAGAAGTGGTAAAAGGGTGTCCCACCAGGGCAATTGTACCTGATTCTAGAGGATCCGCGATCGTCAAATCGCAGATAGAATTCCCCGACGATCATCAAATCACCGATTTTCCCTCTTCACTTTGCACGAAAATCAAAAGCCCAGCGGGGGATCAACCGAGTGAAAAACGAGGGCGATAGTGATCTTCACAGGTGTATAGAAACGTGGATTCACCACACACCAAAGCCCCCAGACGGGCGACAGATGTATAGAAACTTAAATGGCCGAAAAATGGCTTTTCTTCCTAAATTCAAACAGGTTCTAAACAGTTACGAAAGATTCAACCATTTGGATTGGATTTGCGCGAAGAATTTCAACGTTGAGATTGAAAGTTCCACGACCATTCTCGTTGGTTGTAGCAAATCATGAACATACGCCGACGCCCCCAAAGCCAACCTTTCAATCTTAGTCAGAATAGTTTGCGGTGAGGCAGGTGAACACTGGGATTGGACTAGTGGACAGGATTTAACCTATCCGTAACCCTTAAGTGTTGGCTAAGTCTCTATGAACCCCAAGATGGGAATCTTGGCTTTGGCCATACGATCACGAGCTGATCGCAGAGACTTGCGTGTGGTCGTGGCGAGGCTGAGGACCGATACGACAGCATCAGCGTGAGTGCCTAGGGCGATACCATCAGCCGACGTTAGAAGTGGCGGCGTATCAAGTAATATAAGCTCATAATGCTCGCGGAGTTGCTCAAAAAGCCCTTGTACGCGGGGTGAGTGAAGAAATTCAATCGGAGTAGACGCAACACTTCTAATACTGAATAGATCCACATTTGCGATTCCAGTCTTCTGAATTGCCCGCTGCCAATCTGTGGGCGCGCTTATCTGTTCAGATTGTTGCGCAGAATCCGATGACGCACCGAACATTTCATGCTGCTGTGGTGCAAGTAGATTACAGTCAACAACTAAGACAGAGTCTTTCACCGAAGCCAGTGTAACACCTAGATTAGCCGTAATTACAGAAACGCTGTCATCGCGATCACATCCCGCAAGCATCAGCACCTGCTTTTTGATCTCGGGATGTGATAGATTGATATTCGCAGCCAACTGCTGATAATCTTCGGAAACGGGCTGTGTCACCAAGTTCGTTTCTGCGCCTATCGAAACATGCCCCAAATACAATGTGTCAATGTCAGATTCTGCCTCCTCGGGCGAGCTATAGGTCGTGCTAAAATATTCCATGAGTAGGGCTACAGAAACCCCGAGTCCCAAACCGACGATGCCAGCGATTGCCACGATTGCTTTAATTCGAGGACTCATAGGTATTTTCCGAGGCACCGCGCCGTCAACGATTTCAAGACCTCCTACAGATAATCCAGTACTTGATTCGGCACGCCACCGATCGGATTCAGCGAGCAACATCTCTGCCTGCAGAATACGGGTGTAAGTCTCTCTCGATAATTCATGCAGGAAATCAATCTCTCTCTTTATTCTGTTAAGTTCCAACTGATCTTCGGGAATTGCGATAAGCAGTTTCTTTAATTTATCTTCACCTTCTTCTATCTTGGGCTTGATTTGCTGAAGACTATGTTTTGCCCGAAGAATGTCCGTTTCCAAGCCCATCAACCGTTTCTCCACATTACTATAGACAGGGGATATTCCGTTGGAAACTGAAATGACAGAACGATCGACAATAGAAGCCGACAATTTGCCCTTAATGTCATCAATCTGTGCATTAATAGACTGCATTCCTGGTGCATTGTCACCCGTCCCTCCGGCGAGGAGCCCAACCTTTTGTACCTCGAGACCAACTAGTCTCTCCCTCTGAGACAGCCAGATAGGATCGTGTCCGACTGTTTCCGTCAACTTAATATAGTTTTGCAGACCTCCTATTTCAGTTTGGAGATGGTTAAATTCCGCTTGAGAGGCCTCAATCCCCCATTCAATAGATTCCTGTTGTCCACGCAGGGCGGTCTTCCGGAGAAAGGCGTTGGAGAGTTCTTCTTGCCATGTTACTGGACCGCCATTTTCACGGACAAAGTCAAGAGCTTGCTTCTCCTTTTCCCGAACCTGTTTAAATAATTCGTCCCATTTTTCTTGTAGCAACTGCCGTCGTTGATCTACCTTAGCGGACTCCTTTTTACTTCGGAGTGCCTGCATCCCAGCGACTAACTGATTGGTCAGGAGAGCCGCATTACGTTCGCCGCCCTCCCATTCGGAAAGAGACAGTGAAAGTTCAATGAACTGCGAGTCCGAACGACTCTTCGATTTGAGATTCCGCCTTAATTTCCCGACGGAGGGCAAGTAGTGAACGCCGTCGATTTCCGATTCCTCTAGCTGTTCAATGGATGCCGTTATCATAGAGTCCGAAAGAAAGCGTTGACCAATAGTTTCCATCTCGCTGCGGTCAACTCCGCCGGACAAGACATTTTGAACAACGTTGGCGGATGGTATTGGTGGGCCGGATGCGGGCTGGTCAAATAGCAGTAGCGTAGAAGCTACATAGGTTTTAGGAAGGTGCAAGCTAACTACAAGAGCAGTACCTATGAGTAGCAAAAAACACAAGCATATAATAAAATCGTATTTCCGTATTACAGTGAAATAATCTCGTAAGTGGACCTCCTTTTGAGGCATTGAAATCTCAATTCTTCCCCAATGAATGAGCGAAGAACAGATGCTCCTTTCGTTTTCGTAAGTTTAATTTAACAGACAGCCGCAACTAGAGAACGTGCAGCGCTATGTGCCAACTAAAGGCGTTCTTGTCGAGTCCCAAGAATCATCGGGCACAGTGAGGGAAAGTGTGAGGTTTAGCTCGCCAACAACTCAATCTTTTCTTCGCTAAATGCTTCATCAATCCACTCAAGAATGCGCCACTCACCATTTCTTAGCTCAAAGATAAACAGATTATCCCCCTCTGCGTACCAACCTGTATATCCGCCTTCAAGAGATACACCATCTGCGACAAATCCTTGAATCCTATAATGGACTCTTACCTCAGCTCTGTTACGCTCCGCGTTTAACTCCACTTCAGGCGGCTCTTCGAGTTCTATTTCAATGTCTTGGTACAATGAAAATACACGAATCGCCGAATCTCTCTCCTCGCGAATATCATCAAACTTCACATCATCTGTTGCGTCGTCAGGTGTTCCCATATCCGAGACATAACGAAACCCGTCCGCCCAAAAAACATTGATGTATGCATCCACATCTTCAGTTTCATACCCGGTACGCCACTCTTTCAACACTGCTTCAATCACACCTAGCTCCTGAGATCGGGGCGCACCGACTTTCTCAACATCGCCGCAACTCAGAAAGCTTAATGCCACGACAACCGTGAGTAATAAACTACCTGCTTTGGCAACTATTTTGAACATTACTGACAACCTCCACAAAACATTCTCATTCGAAAAAAATTGAACCTTAACTGGCAATAATGGTTAGACAAACTCATTTTTTTGACTCGATCTATTACTTCTTGGGAATGTCATCGACTAAAACCGGGCTTGTTTCAAAAAGGTTTCCTTAGATTCAAAGAAAATTTTGTTGGCGTTACGCCGACACTCACGCCTAATCTCTCAATCTCTTTGGCTTCATCAATGAGTAAATTCACTTTCGACTTCGCGTTATAAAACGTGGCGCCAACGTAAGAATCAATAACACTATACACCCATACGCCAATTGCACTGTATAAGAGGAGTTGCCTAAGTTTATAGCGCTCATTTGAGCGCTTGTATTGTGCAACTGCTTCCTCGGATTTAGGGTCTATAGTTGCGGCCGGAATGTACCGATTAGTATAGATATTCTGAAAGGATTGATGTGCGGCTAGGGCGCCCGCAAGGGATGCTCCCACTCCGATGACCGACAATGTACCTCGAATTGGACTACGTGAATAGTACTGCCCCCAGCCGGGGAAAATCGCCGATCGAACGACGGAGCCAACCGGAGATATGAGACGAGACTCCTCTGATTGGGCAAAGCAAACCTGCACGAAAGTCAAAAAGAACAGCGTAATCGTCAGAATCTTCACTTCGCACGCACCCAGCAATTCCCCGTAGAACTTACTCACTGTAACCTTCGCAGATATAAAATGATAACTAAAGTCGAATCCGCTGTCAACCAAAAAAAATCTGCAAACAATTTATCGAACAAACCATGTTGGCATGATCGGATCGAAACCCCGACCGATGCTATCTTTATCGGCGTCTTGATGTGCGTTCTGTGTTACGCGTGCGATTGCTAGAACGATTCTCCTGATTCTCATCGTCACTGCTACTTGCACTTGACGACTGCCTACTTGGAGCCGCCGATACTCTTGAGCGTGATGGAGGTGATGAGGAACTCGATTTGGTTGATCGAGTGCGTGAAGGCACCGAGGCCTCAGATCGCTTTCGCTTTGAACTTGAGCGGATGTTGGACTCACTTGGCGATGATGCACGGGATCGACCTGAGTAGGAGTTCGAACGATTATACAGTTGGGAGCGTCGTTCTGCATTGGAGCGTATGCGACTATTCTTCTTAACACTGTCAACAGTCGATCCGCGAGAATTGAATCGCCTGTTCGATTGGCTTGTTGAACTTGGCTTGGTCGACGAACTACGGTACGAACGCAGGGCATTTCCTCTTTCTCTTACTAACGCGTTAGACCTTGTTTGATAGCCCGTACGCTTCCGTTTACGTGCGATGGTCGAGCTGCGTTCTGCTCGATCGGTCAGTACCGGTTGTTGCGCGCGATGTTTTTCGATAACTGAACGAACTCTAGGTTGAATATTTACCTGCTTAGTCGTTTTACGCGCTACTGACAACCGACTTCTACTGTATTGGCGACGGACTTTTTCGTGCTCCTGACTCCATTGATTTAGCCGTGTCTGCCTCTTTTTTGACAGCGACTTGGAGCCGACATGAACGTATCTCGGGCTTGAATAGGACCGATAGTAGTATGTTGGATAATACGTGTAGTAACGATGGAGGTAATTGCCGTAGGAATAGCGCACGGCGAAGTAGTGACGATCATACATGGGGTAGCTCCATCGAATATAGTAGTTATGGTCTGTTGCATAGTAGCACGGACCGTCGTAAAAGTACAAGTAAGTATAGTGGTGCCAAGGGCGCCATTGATAGCTTCGCGCGTATCGATGATATCTGTGAATATGACGTTGCTTTCGGTGGGTGGAAACATCAATGTATTCTATATCAAGTTGCTCCCCATCTTGGGCTACGACATGCATTTCAAGAAAACCGTTATCGACATGTCCTGCAGCAGGAATCTTAATCGTTTCCGAACGTCGCTTCGCTCTTAAGACAAACGTATCACCGTAGCGTGTTTCATCAGCATGTTTATCATCGTAACCGCGTCGTGTGTACTCACGTCTTGTGTTACGGATCCAGATACGACCGGCAATCGATTCGTAATCCTCAATGTAGGGTTCGTGGGGTTCTCCCCGGTAGCGCACTAATATCTCAATGTATTGTGCTTGTGGGGGAATTTCAAAAAAGTACACCGCGCTGGCTATGGCAAATTCGTAATCATCCTCTTGAATATACTTGCTCGCCCAAGCCGTCAAACGAGCCCCTTCATCAAAGTGAGGACTTGCGTTAATAGTTGCGTTGCCTCGTTCAATCCACTCATCAACATCGTTACCAGCCCGATGTTCTCGGCTTAACCGATCCGAATAGTAACTGTAGTCATAATCAGCCTGGATTACCGCTGGCACGCAAAGCATAAAGAGGCAACTTAACAGTACCAACGAACTCAAAATGTTAATTCGGGCGCTCATCATAATCTCTCCTAATAACGGATTGGATATTTATCTGCTCAAACGAAATAATCTAGATGCCATAGCCGCCACATGAACAAGTATCAGGGAACTACAAGATTACAGAACCGATTGTGGCCCGCCCCAGCTTCTGTTTCAACCTGTAGTAATAGTGGTACAAACTGTTGTAAAACTGATACCTTATGTCGAATTATGCAATACTTGAAGAAGGAATTGTCATGTTAGATTCACCATCTGGGTTTGTCAACAAGCTTAAGGTGTTTCCGATCTACTCAGTCCCGCGTCAGTAGCGTAATAATCGCTGGATTATCATACATCAACTCTCGGATAGTCGGACCAAGGTCGGTAATAACCGATGCGCTAATTACTGTCTCCCCTTGATTAGCGTCATCATTATGACGACTCGAAGACACTTCTTCGCCTAAAACACGTGAGTAACGCATTCAGTCCTTACAAATTCGATGCCAAGTTTCGATAGCGTCTTGATATTTTTTTCAAGTTGTTAGGATCGCTGATGGGTTTTCCATCGCTCCAAACTCTTCGCGAAAATCTGATATGGTAACCACAGTCTTATCGGTGAGGATAACTTGGATTGCTAAGAACCTATTTGAAAATTCATCTCGGGTAGAACCATTTGCCCTGAAACCGAGTTTTTCGCGCAATCCTGCAAGGTGCGCACTAGGCACCAGCCTCTAGAAGCCCCAGAGGGGATCAAGTGAGTGCATAATGAGTGCGATAGAAATCCTGAAGGTGTATAGCACGCCATTATCCCTGACGGAATAATTCTTTCGGCAAGGAACATTAGTCTTTCGCTCTATGACTGGCTTTGAAAAAGTGTCCCTTCGTAGAATGGTTTTCACTCCAGCGGAGTGATATGTCTGTAGAAGAAAGTCGATAGTTTCTTCCGCTCCAGCGGAGCGGTATGTGTGTAGCACACCATCATTTGTGTCAGAATGATTCTTTCATCAAATGACACTCATTTCTCCCTCTATGACTGGATTTGAGAAAGTGTTCCTTGGTAGAAACACCGAAACCCCACCGGGGCGACAATTGCTTATACCATTTCTCTATATTTTCAGTGCATTAACAGCGTCAATCAAGTCTTTCCAATGCGGGGCAGGATGCCCCGCCTACCGGGTTTGGTGTGTAGGGCATCGGTCTTCTCATAATGAAAGATTCGTTTAATCTCGCGAGAACTCAATCGCTTCACCTCCGCGTAGACCCGCCGCATTTGCATCGTCAGTGTCTAAATGCATTTGTAGGACGTAGGATGACGAGATTTTTGGCCGGATGTTCTCAAGCAGTAAGGCGCGCTCGCCCGGAATTCGCACTTTCAGCAAATCGCCCTCTTTTACGCTGAAAGATGATGCAACTTGTGGAGTCATGTGAATGTGCCGAGTCGCGCATATCGCGCCTTCGCTCAAGTAGATTGATCCTGCTGGCCCAATCAGGCTTATTGGTTCTGAGCCCGCTAGATTACCTGAATCGCGAATAGGGGGCTCCAGCCCTAATCGAATGGCATCCGTGCGAGCAAGCTCTACCTGTGTATAGTCTCTCGCCGGACCCAAGATTCGCACTCCCTCAATCGACCGCATCCGTCGTCCAACAACGGTCAGCGTCTCTTTTGCGGCAAACGCCCCTGGTTGATACAACGGTGCAAGAGTGGTTAATTGGTGTCCCTTACCGTAAAGAACCTCTAGGTGCTCCTGGGAAACATGGGCATGTCTTGCTGAAACGCCAACAGGGATTTTCTTCTGGGAGATCGCGGCATCGCAGGCGCGTTGGCCCGCATCGCAAACTCGCAATGCACAACCACTACAGGGTTTTTCATTGCCAATTTGCTCTAATACCTTGCGCGTAATTGTTTCAATTAACGCCTGGTCACGCATGCGTAATGGACCCTAGTTTCAACTTGACGAATCTTCGTCACTCAGACCGAGGGGTAATGCAGGCCCATTCTCAGCGAGCGAAGGTAGAATAGCTTCAACTTCCGCATGCGGTCTCGGGATTACGTGGACGGAAACAACTTCACCGACCTTGGCCGCTGCTTCCGCTCCGACATCGGTCGCCGCTTTTACCGCCCCAACATCGCCGCGTACCATAACGGTTACATAACCGCCGCCGATCTGTTCATATCCGATAAGTTGCACATTTGCGGCTTTTACCATCGCATCCGCGGCTTCTACACTCCCCACTAGACCTCTCGTTTCAACCAAACCCAATGCATCTCCAGCCATACTTTATCGCAGCCTCCTCAAACTCCCATATCTAATTCTGAAAAGGTTTTGTGTTCAATAAATTCTTAAAGATTCAATTGTATAGCAGTATATCACAATGTTCCCGTTGATTCAACAGAAACTATGTTAGATCAATTTCTGTTATGATACCTCTGAATACCCTCCACCTCGACCTGTTTCGGCGCGTAATAGCCAACCTGATAACTACAGTTAAACTCTACACCTGAATGAGGTAAACTCCCGATTGATATTCTGAAACCGAATTTGACTGCTGAATGGAAACGGGAGCTTGTTGGACAGAGGCGCCGTTTTTCTCCCAGTCGTGAAATAGTGCGAATTGGGGCGAAATGGATTGAAACTCGTGGAATTAGTAGCCTGAAGTGGAGTCGAAAGAAGGCTGTCTAAATCTATGCTTGATAAATTGATCGCACATGAAAATGCCATCTAACGACGTGCCCAAGGTTTCGTCGCCAGATACCTGTCACGGCTCCCACACAGCGGACATGGTTAGCGTGGCTTACAGGATTGGCTACAATTCGTCCAAGACCTTGTACGGTTACCAGCGGTAAACCACTGCCAGCGTTTACCTCCCTACCGAAGAGGACAAGCACAATGAGACCGAGTCAGTCTAAACCAGAAGACCCAACCATGTTAATGCCGATAGCGGGTTTGTTCACTGTGGCAAATGGCGCCGGATCGTTTCCAAACCTATCATTATAGCAGAGCCTCAACATCGCTAGTCGGCGCCTCATGTTTATCGGCTCTCGGATGGACACGTATCTGTCCCGACACGCTTACTTTCAACATCGATTAAGGAAGCCTGCCGACCCTTGGTGCCTATTCCAGTTGACTCGAAGAGGCACCGGATGCATTTGCGGCCTTGACCTGCCTACGCCGACGGTGGAGCACTGGCTCGGTATACCCGTTTGAAACCGCTCTACCGTTAAATACTAAGTCAAGTGCAGCTTGGAAAGCGAAACTGTCGTCGAATTGAGGTGACATCTTTCGATAATTTTCATCTGCCGCATTCTGCTTGTCAACAATCTCTGCCATGCGCTTGAATGTTCCGACAACTTGCTCTTTGGTTACAATCTGGTGATTCAGCCAATTGGCGATGTGCTGACTCGATATACGCAGCGTCGCCCGATCCTCCATTAACGCTATTCCATGAATATCCGACACCTTAGAACAACCAATTCCCTGGTCCACCCAGCGCACGACATATCCGAGTATGCCCTGAGCATTATTGTTCAATTCCTGTTGGATTTCGGGCGCCGACAACCCTCTGTCCAGAATGGGAGGCGTCAAGATGTGATCTAGATTCGCACGTCCCCTGCTTGCGATGTCATTCTGCCTCTCCACCACACTTACTTTATGGTAGTGGATGGCATGGAGTACAGCGGCCGTCGGGGACGGGACCCAAGCTGTACTAGCCCCGGCTTGCGGATGACTTATCTTGGATTCAAACATCTCTCGCATTAAGTCCGGCATGGCCCACATCCCCTTACCGATTTGTGCCTTGCCCACAAGCCCGGTTTGAACCCCAATATCTACATTCCAATCTTCATAAGCGTTCATCCACGGTTGGTTCTTAATCTCCATTTTAGGGAGCATCGGCCCCAGTTCCATGCTAGTGTGAATTTCATCTCCAGTCCTGTCCAAGAATCCCGTATTAATGAATACAACACGTTCCTTCGCAACACGCAGGATTTCCTTTAGATTAATGGTAGTGCGGCGTTCCTCGTCCATGATTCCGATCTTAACGGTATTTCTTTCAAGTCCCAGCGCTCCTTCAACTCTTTCAAATAGTTCGACCGTCGCTTCCACTTCCTCTTGTCCATGGAATTTCGGTTTAACGATGTAGATGCTGCCCATTCGGCTATTGGTATATTTTCCATTTCCTTGCACATCGTGCATGGCAGCTAGAGATGTAACCATGGCATCAAGGAAGGCTTCCGGAATCCGTTCCCCATCTGATGTAACTACTGCATCAGTATACATATGGATTCCGACGTTGCGTACAAGAAGCAAACTTCTCCCCGGTAAGGTGAGGACATTTCCCTCGGGCGTGAAAAATGTCTTATCGGGGTTTAGCCGACGAATCATTGACTTTCCATTCTTCTCAAGAGAGGCTTCGAGTGTTCCTTTCATTATACCGGTCCAATTCCCGTAGACCGTAATTTTATCAGCAGCATCAACGGCGGCTACAGAGTCTTCGCAGTCTTGAATGGTAGTAACGGCGGCTTCTAGCAGGATGTCTTTTATCCCTGCGGGATGGGTTCTCCCCACTGGACTCTCGCGATCAAGCAGGATTTCGATATGCAGTCTGTTGTTTCTTAGCAATATACTGCTTAATTCCTCTCCTGCCTTCGTAAACCCAACAAATTTGCTCGGATCTGCCAAACCCACCTTGCGATCTTTGCCAAGCCTCGCGACCAGATGTTGCCCTTTAAACTCGAATTGTGTGACTTCGGAATACGTTCCGTCTTTGAGAGCGATGGTCTCATCCAAAAACGTTGATGCCTCGGCAATTACAAGCTCGCCGCGAACAGGATTATAGGCAGATCCTCTTCCTGCGCCGTTCTCTTCTGAAATTACATTGGTGCCATACAAGGCGTCATACAGACTCCCCCAACGCGCGTTTGCAGCATTCAGCGCATAGCGGGCGTTATCAACAGGTACAACCAATTGTGGGCCTGCAATGGTAGCAATTTCCGGATCGACATCTGTGGTCGCTACGCGAAATTCTTCGCCTTCGGGAAGAAGATAACCAATATCGCTCAGAAATTCTTTGTACTTCCCCATTTCAAGTGCCTGGCCTTTTCTCGCTAGATGCCACTCATCAATCTGTTTCTGTAACGCATCGCGCTTCTCCAGCAATGCCCGGTTCTTTTTTCCCAAATCCCTAACAATCTGGCCGAGCCCAGACCAAAAAACATCGCCGTTTACACCTGTACCTGGTGCAATTTCGTCCAGCACAAGGCGATATAAACATTTGTCAACCTTGAGTCCACCTACTTCTACTGCATCTGCCATAAGTGCTCCCTTCGCTTTGCAGGCATGTTAAGTAATATTCCCCATGTATCGGGACATCATGAACTTTCCTCCCTGTGCAATCTTCACAATAATGGATTGCATTATCTAGCTGAGCGGGTGGAAGTCCCAACAACCAGATGACGGAGGAAATTATTGACTCGTCATATTGCGATTAATCGGCCCAACTAGAAACTTGCCACGCCTGGAGTTTTGCTCCTCTCTTTCCAAATGAAAGATCTTCTCGGCGGAGAAAATGCAAAACTGTCCAAAGTGAGATAAACACATACACGAGCATTCACGTCGGTTGTGATGTATCAGAGGATCATTCATTATCCGAATCTAGCTCAAATTTCTTTCGCAACATCTTGACGACAATTGGCGGCACCATCTCAAGCAACTTTTCATCGCTCATCTTCGTACTGCCCATTTGGAAAATCTCTACGACTAGCGTTGAGCTGAGGTAAGCGTATTTGGCGTTGGCCATCATGAACAGCGTGTCAACCCCCGGAGCAATCTGGTGGTTCATCCGTGCCATCTGAAATTCATATTCAAAGTCAGACATTTCTCGCAGTCCACGAACAACGGCACACGCTCCACGCTCTTGTGCATACTGCGCCGTGAGTCCCGAATACTGTTCAATTGTGATATGGTCATAACCCTCGGTCACCGATTCCAACATCTCTATTCGCTCCTTGAGTGTAAAGCGCGGTGGCTTGGCGATGTTAATGCCGATAGCGATTACAATCTCATCAAAGAGAGAAAGCCTAGAGATTCTATCTATCAAATCTACGTGACCATTGGTCACAGGGTCGAAGCTAGCAGGGAAAATAGCAACCTTTCGTGACAAGGATGACTCCTTCTTAGATGATGTTTCATCGAATAATGTTAACATCCGATACCGGTGCTCGCGGTCACGCGGCATTTACAATGCCTGAGCTATTGTGCGGTTGAACGGGGGGTATCGCCGTCCTCCAATGCCGTCGGCCGAGTTTCGTGATTGCTTCAAGCGCAAAAAAGTGTAGCATAGGTCAATTTCAATCTCAAGGAAAAAGGGGAAAGCTGTCGAGAACGTTGCATAAAAGAGCAAATCCTTCCATTTCTGGCAACTTCCGATAATAAATATTGCATTTTGACAAGGTCCACGGCGCGCCAGGCCCCGGCCGCTCCTGCTAGATTGGCAAATCCAGCAGATCTAATCTGCTAAACATGTATATATTTTATGTAACTGTTTAGTTTATTGGTCTCTAGTGCGAACGCATGGCAATTGCTCATGATCTCAGGCGTGTATGACCTAACGAATGTTCTCCTTATTATTGCAAAGGAATCCCTAGCGCCATTAGCCACGCTGCCATTTATCGTAGATATTCACATGCCGCTCCGCTGGAGCGGAAGAAACCAATACCTCTTGGCTACAGACATAGCACTCCTCTGGAGTGCAGGACATATCAAAACGTAGCTACAGAAGCATAATGCTGCTACTAGGGTTTCGCTCCAGCGGAGCGACATGTCGATAGTAAGCAGATGTATAACCATCTTGCGCTCCAGCGGAGCGCTATGTTAAGCTGTCTCGTGAATTACGATTATCCAAACACCAATCTTTGGATGAGACTAGGTGTAGTATTCCGGGGTGCATATTGCGCGCGCTCCAACTCTGAAGCAAAGCGACCACCTGTCCAGGGGTTTTCGATTATCAAATCGAAGATGGAGCCCGCATTCATTGTCCATCAGTACCTGTTGGGTTCACACTAAACACTTACTATTTTATATTTAAACCTGCTCTGCAGGTATGCTATTGTCATTAACACAACAAATTTAAGATTCTTTCTATTGAAGTCGCCGAGGAATATTGTTAGAATTTCGTACCTTCTTATTCGGTATAGAAGACTCCGGAGGGAAAGTTCTTGATTGTATCTGAATATTAAGTTTGGAGGGTGATAATTTCCTTGCGCAGATTAAAAGCAGGTTCCGAAGGGACGCGCTGGTGGCTTCTCATAACGATAATTGCAATTACCGTCTTGGCAAGTATCTGGATCTGGATTTCCGATGCTGGTCAGCGCCAAGAGAAGGTTTTCCAAGCCGTGATTGTCGCGATGGTTTCCCTTTTGCTGATTCTTTGCTGGCTGTTCTTCTTTTCGCGCCTGAAATGGCAAATTCGGATTATCTCTCTCGCAGCAATCGTCTTGGCAATCCTATTTAGTATCGCCTCCGTTCGTGTCCGCGGTTTCACAGGTGATTTGGTGCCAATTCTGGAATGGCGCTGGTCAAGAACATCCAGCGACTCAACGATGCCAGACCTCAAGGTAACGTCAGAGCTTGCGGCGAGCGACTACCCGCAGTTCCTAGGACCAAACCGAAACGCCACACTACACGGGATAAGATTGGCGAGAGATTGGTCGGTCCGCCCCCCACGCTTGGTGTGGCGCCAGCAGATCGGCGAAGGATGGTCGGCATTCGCGGTAGTTGGGGATGCGGCGATTACACAAGCACAAGAAGGCGAGAGGGAGAAGGTCGTCTGCTACGACTTAAAGACGGGTAAGTTAAAATGGAGCCACAGCGATCGCACAAGGTTCGAAGCAGCCCCTGCGGGGATTGGCCCTCGTGCCACTCCAACGATTACCGACAATCGCGTGTACACGCTCGGAGCAACAGGAATACTGAATTGTCTCGATTTTGCAACTGGAAAATCCATTTGGTCGGCAGACATAATTCACGACAGCAAGTCTCTAATTGCCGACTGGGGCATGAGCAGTTCGCCGCTGGTTATCAATGACCTGGTCGTCGTGAGCGCGGGTGGGTCGGAAGACAGATCTCTGGTTGCGTATCAAAAGGATACTGGGAAAATCATTTGGAGCGGTGGGAACGATCCCGCGGGTTACAGTTCTCCACAACTACGGACGCTTGCAGGACTGCCTCAAATTCTAATATTTAACTATAAGAGCGTCGCATCGCACGACCCCGGCACAGGCGGCGTTCTTTGGAGCTACGCATGGCCTAGCGCTGAATCAGTTGCGCAGCCGATTCTACTGCCTAACGACCGGCTATTTGTTTCCAGCGGTTACGGGATCGGAGCGAAACTTCTCCAGATTCAGCGCGATACAAGCGGCGCACTAAAAGCAAATCTTGTCTGGCAAAGCCGGAGCTTGAAGGCGAAGTTCACAAATGTTGTCTACAGAGACGGCCATATTTATGGGCTTGACGATGGAATTCTTGTATGCTTAGATATTTCTGACGGCAGACGGACTTGGAAGAAAGGGAGATATGGACATGGTCAAATGATTCTGGTTGAGGATTTATTGCTTGTACAGGCCGAGTCGGGAGATGCCGTCTTGCTGGAAGCTAACCCAACTTCCCATATAGAGCTTAGCCGCTTTCATGCTTTAAGGGGAAGAACATGGAACAACCCTACGCTTGTGGCACCCTATCTGCTTGTGCGAAATGACCGCGAGGCCGCGTGCTACGAACTGCCGCTAGAGTAATCGGTTTTTCTATCCTAGTTGCCTCTCGCCATGACGACAAAGTTTGAGGCGAGTGAATTCGGTTCGATGACATGCCAATCGCACCTGATTCTAGAGGATTGGGGATCGCAAAATCCCCGATTTCTTCTCTTCGCATCCCCATTCATTGCACCTCCGGTTGAGCACCAGGCAAACGACATCTCCAGATCCAATATTCAGATGCGATTGCCCTGCCTCAATTCAAGCATTGCTTAGAAACCGGAGCCATGCTAAAATATGCTCGCTACCTTTCAACGTTGAGCAATCAGACGGATTTCTAAATACAACAGAGTGGAGGCAACACTATGCGATATGGAGTAACTGTGATTCTGATACTTGTCCTATATGGCGTGCATGTCATGGGAGAGATACAAGAATGGGAGATTCTGCGGCAGGATGACTTTGTTCGTAACGATGGCGTGGAAGGCATTCTTCAGGATGTGCATTTCACAACCACTCAGAACGGTTGGGCTGTTGGTCTGGGGAATCTCGTATTGCACACTGTCGACGGGGGCAACACGTGGATGAAACTGGAAATTGAACTAGAAAGGCCCATCGACTTCTGGAATCTCTACTTTTACGATGCAAACATAGGATTTATCACGGGGGTTGGGGGCACTATCCTCAAAACTACGGATGGCGGCGAGACGTGGGGGCGAATGAGATGGGAAGTTGAAGAGGGAGTCAGTGGTCGACGACGATTGACGGACACTTGGCTCGTGGACGGTACGATGGGATTCATGGTTGGCGAAAATAATACCTTCCTTAGAACCACGGATGGCGGCGAATCCTGGAGCGGCGAGGGGAGAGGTGTTGCTGTTGGTCAAACTCGAAACAATCTCGAACGCATCTTTTTTGGCTCGCCGACTCACGGCTGGATTGTTGGTTCATTTGGGACACTACTTCACACCTCCGATAGTGGCGTAACGTGGGAGCCGCAGAATCCCGGCACGGACAGTAATCTACACGGAGTACATTTTCTCGACTCAGCGACTGGATGGATATCGGGACAAGAGGGCTTCATTGCCCATACAACCGATGGCGGCATCACGTGGACACAGCAAGAAACCGACGCATACGACAATTTTTACGATATTGTATTTGTCGATGGCAGCAACGGTTGGGCGGTTGGCGATTATGGCGCCGTTGCACACACAAACGACGGCGGCGCCATGTGGACGCTTGGAACAGCGGGATCTTCGACTACTTTATGGGCAGTCCACGCCGTGGACAAGAATCATTGCTGGGCGGTTGGAGAATGGGGGCTCATTGCGGCTTACAAGCCGGAATGAGCGCTAAAGCAACTCGGCACCATCTTGTCAGCACAGATGAACTTAGTCCGCAACTCGTGCTCCCGCCCCCATGCCGGCGAATTATAGGGTTCTACTATACCTCTTGAATCCAGTCTTGCAGTTCTGTTTTCTATCAGTTCAACATTGGCGTAGTTTCGAACTGAGCAACCTTTTGCAATAGACTGCCAGCCTCGGCTAGTGATGAAAGAAAGAGCGCAGGCCTTGAGGCGTTATAATCGCACACCGTATCAATCAACAAATCCAACTGACCATCTCTGTCAATGTCTCCTGCCCAAAGCAAGTACGATACGGCGGCATTGATCGTGTCGAAAGAACAAATCACCTGAGAACGGTTGCCCTTCACCAGTTCAACTTTGTGGCCGACGGTGTCGGAGTTGGATTTCAGGCTTCCAAACGCCGTAATGGAATAGTTGCTTCCGTTGTCAAGCGCAAACTCCAAGGAACTTTCCATCGGCAACGGGAGTCGACCTGAGAACAGAGTTTTAACCATGCCGGTCTTTAATGTATCCAAACCTGCCACCAGAAAAAGCGGTGCAGTTTGTCCCTGAACTAAGACACGAGTCGCCCCGGTTACGTTCTCGTCATCACCGATTGTTGGATTATAAAATGCTTCTACACGAATCACTGAAGACATCAAGGAATATCCATTCTTCGTAGGGTACAAACCCAACCAAAGCTTATTTGGTTCAGCAGTGATTTCGCAGAAAAATTCCCCGACCTGCAAAATCTGAACTTGCGATTGGCCCAATTCTGTTAAGGCAGATTTTTCCTGAGATTCAACTTTGCCTTGCACAGAATCGACGGCGCTGAACATCAATAAATAGATGATGCCGGCGATATAAATGGGCATTCTAATCGTAAATCGAGCGTACATTTTGAGTCCTCCTGTTGGTCTGAGATTGCATCGGCTAGATGCTCATATGTCTGAGCAAGTTGCATGCCAAGACAATGCAACTGCGGCAAACCCGTGCAAACAGTGGGTTCGTAGAGGAAATATGAGCATCGGAGGGATGTAGCAGACCTACTGCATCTCTAAGGGTGGACTTGATGATATGTGTTTGCGATGACACACTGCAGTGTTGGTCACTGGGGTAGGAGGTTGCGTAGGAGAAACGAAGAATGCTTTACTTCGGCAGAACTCAAGACATTACCGTAGTGATTGCAACAAACAGTGACGTTCAGAACCTCTAACGATAATCCGGCTTACGTTAGTATTGTCCGTAGGAACTTACCATTTCGGGATTTCGCCGAGCAGCAATTTCCGTTCGGGCGACCCTTCCTCACGAAGTCTGGTTACCCTAGGCCCATCAAATGGTTCACGCGATTTCATCCATGCGTTCTGATAGCACATCAAGCAGACACGTCTGCGCTGCTGTGACTTGTTTGCCGCTCCCCGGTGATAGAGCCATCCATCAAACAACACGGCTTGACATGGTTTAGCCAATACAAACTTTTGGTCGGGAAACACAGGATGCCCCTCCGGCGGCTTGAAAAGCGCGCGGTGGCTGCCGGGAACGATCACAATGGGGCCATTTTCCATCGTCAATACATCAAGAAAATAACCACAGTTGATTTGGCCCGGTAAACTTCCATAAGGTGTGTTGTCCGGGTCCATTGGCCATGGGCCATCGCGATGCCAATTTTGATCCGGTTGATTCGGCTGAGTTACGCGCGCGGTGGCGCTGTGTAACTGCACGCAGTTGCCCAATATTGCTGTCATTCGCTCCATAACTGGCGGATTGTCGATCAAGAAACTGAATCGGTCGTCCTGTTCCAACAGTTGATGCGTAAACTCCGAGTCGAGTCGCTCAAACGCTTCATCAAGGGTGATTCGAAGAGTTCCCACCTGCTCATCGGTCAACGCATTGTCAATAACCAGATATCCCCACTTCAAGAAGAAGTTGACCTCAAGTTGGAGGTCAACTGATAGGTCAGGGTTTAGACGGGTAGGGACAACGGGAGCATCAGCCGGCATTGCGATCTCCTATTAATTCTGAGCCAGTATGTTCGCATTAAAACCTTCGCTGGTGCCCGCGAACTTAGAACCTGTTTGAAAAGTCACCTTCTCCTATGAAATCAGCATCAATTTAAGGTATGAGGTTGTTTTGGGTAGTGACTCCAGTTTCATACCTACATCCCGAAATTTCATACCAACACTCCGATGGCTTTGATGTCGAAACTGCAAAGAAGCCAGTGATAGCAAGAGTTCTAGCCTCTTTTCTGTCTCTATTGAAAACACCCATTTGGTATGAAAGGTATGAAAAGTATGAAATTTCCTTGGATTACTAAACGACGTTCTTTAGGTCGCACCTAGAGTTTTCAAACAGCCTCTTAGCTCGACTTTGTACATTTGAGCGAGGCAACAAACGGTGTCAAACAAGCGTTGAGGAAATGTAGAGAAGATTTTAACCATCTAGTCTTTTTGGTTGACCATTGAAAAAGTCTCCAGCGGTTCCTGATACTATGCAACCTGTCCGGATTGCTTCCACTGTGGTAGGCGCTGTTTCTAACTGCGCCTCGCGGGGGGTTGTGTCATCGGTGCGGTTAGAGGGATCTCTATCGCGTGGGATCTACTATCGCACTCCCTATTCGGTCGTTTGATCCTATTCGGTCACTTGATCGCACCTACCGTTAGTACCTATTTAGGTTTGTGACATCGGCGGAGGTGAAGAGATTTCTATCGCAGTCACTTTGGGATTTACTATCGGGATTAGCTATCGCAGTCATTGTCCATTCCCTTGATCGTTCGTTTGATCCCCGCCTACGGGTTTGGTGATTCACGGCTTTCCGTTCAACCCAACGTTGTACGTTTGTACAAAGTCGAGCTTAGGAAGGGCCTTGAATTTCCAATCTAACGAGGTTAGATTTCAGCGTAACAACCCCTCGGAGGGAATCCATCGGGAGGTATATTTCATCCAGTTCTTCTGCTTGATTTTCCAAGGCATTAATTGCGCCCTTTAAACCGGCAATATGTTTCTCTCTCGTATGTGCGGCGATTTTAGATTTTGCTTCGACCCTTGCAACTCGCTGTTGTGCATCATGAATTAGTATCGATTCAAGGGTCAACGTTTCTCTGTAGATGCTCAGGTCTAGTGCAATCTGCAGCGTGTAAACGCCGGGTGCTAACGCGTAAAAATTTTGAATATCCTCAATGACAACCATTTGCCCGGTTCCGGCAAACAATCTCGTTCCCTTAACACAATCGACTTTCTTCCCATCGCGCACTAATTCTTTCATTTCCCTCTCGTAAGCAATAGGGCTCTTGGGATTAACAACCGTTCCCTTTTCGTCCGTAATAACTACCGTTGAAAGCAGTCCGTCGTTTTCAACGGTAGCATGGGAGACAAGCAGGTCGAATGCGCCAGTTTCAATGGCTACCTCAACAGGAATAGGTTCACCAGCATGATAAGCAGGTTTTGGCGATGACACATGAAGGCGAGCGACAAAAGAGTCTCCTACAGGTTCAGACGGCATGGAGGGTGTCTGGACAGGAGTCTGAGTCTCTTCATGCCCTACCAATAATGGTGAGGTAAGGCATCCAATAGCGTAACAACTACAAACCAGAAGAATTGTTGGCGCAAAAATTTTCAAATTATCCTCCTAATCAGTGTGCAAGCTGTGGCCGGATTCAAGGTCGAATCTGTCCAAATTGAGATGCAAGGACATGCACCTACAATGTCACTACAATCCTATCAATAGGACGATTTAGGTTACTTATTCTGTCGGAATTGATAGTATCACGCGCATCCTTTTGTGTCAAGTAGAACTGCACGTTATCACAGGTCAATCGCACCTGAATCAAGGAAATTTTCAATCATCAAACGGTTGGCGAACTCGACTGGTCAATTATTATCTGGTCACTATCCGACGAGTTTCAATCGGAAGGTGGTTTGACGACATAGCCCCTGTGCCCGGCAAACCCATTGTCACAACAACTGCAAAGCCTTCCTTGTAATCCCTAGTCATTGGCGAACGGTTTTTGCAGAATCCAACATTGTCCAAGCTATACTCGGCATCGGGGAAAATTGCGTTAATTCTTGGCAAAATTGGGGATTATTTTGTGGGTCTGTAGGGGACAGCCCCTGTGCTGTCCCATGAGAAATGCCTATGGAATAGACACACAGTCTCACCGTGTCCCGTAACCCTTTCAATCGCCCGGATCTTTTGACCGTTTTCAATGTTCCACTCTCTCAGTGAATTGTCGTTGTTGAGGCCTGCTAGGTATTTTCCATCGGGTAAAAAAGTGACGAGCCAGCCGCGGCTATCTTGTAGATGCTTCATCGGTCTGATCTTCATAGCTGTAAGTCCTCCTGATTCGCTCTCCCGTGCTGTTGTTGCCGGAGGAACAATTATTCCGCTGCGCAAATGCCTCAGTCGGTTGGTGAGTGTCCGTTTCGCACGCGAAAGCCGAAACGAAATCGCCTTGTATGACAACCCGTGTGTGCGGATGAGTTCCTCGTAACTCGCGCCATCAAGATAGTACGCTAGGGCAATTTTTCGATCTTCTTCGGGCAAAGTCTTCATTGCTCGGCGAATAATCTCTATCTGCTCGTCACGTATCAACTGCGCGCCCGGCGATTCCGATGTCCGTAGTGTGTCAGCACTCACCTCGTCAATCGGCACGGTATCCACTCGCTGTTTTCGTAACCAGTTTCTTGCGCAATTACGCGCAATCTCTGCGAGCCAGCTTTTGAATTTGGTCGTGTCCTCAAGCTGAGATAAACCGCGGTAGGCGTTGATGAAGGCTTCTTGCACAAGATCCTCGGCATCGTGCGAATTGTTCACGATTCCAACGACAATCGCGTAAACGAAGGCGTGATAAGCGCGCATTAGGTCTACAAGCGCTTGCTCGTCACCAGATTGTGCACGAGAAATAAGTACATTGTCTTCAACCACAGCTATCCTGTCCTCCCCTTCATCCCATCAGGACACCGTTCTTAGAATTTTTCTAGCACTTTTTCTACGGATTTTTTTGCGCCAAGTGAATGTCGCATTACCCTCCTTCGTCATTTCATTGGAGAAATCACAAGCCGAGTATGGACCGCCGCGAAAAATCGCCGCGGAGAACTTGAAACTTGAGGCATTTTAACAACCATCTCGCGAGTTGAAAACAAAAAAGGCGAATGGATTGAACCATTCGCCTCTTATTTTGTCTCTTGTCGAATAAAATTGAAAACGAGTCTAACGTGGTGACATCATCTATACGATGCTCCCTTATCTCTACGCAATCAACAGAGTCCCTCCGATGGCCCTGCTCTTGCGATGTCTATCTCTGGAATCTTCAGCGGCGGGCCCCTAGCGGAAAGTAGAATCTAGAGCCAAAATCCTCAGGCACCAGAATAAATTCCAAACCGTAACTGGGGCGACGCTACGGGGTCTTTGGATTGAAAACCCACTGTCGCAGCCCTGAAAGACGTTGTCGGTCAAAAGGATTATTGCCCCAATAAAACGGCACGAGGCAGGTGAAATTTCATTGATTGGCCGTCTATTAATAACGTTACACTCTTTGGTTCTATGCGTTCAACCTTGACGCCATTGAACACATCCCCAATCCCAACATAATACATGCGACCGTCCTTATTGCGTCGAAGAAGTGCCCTGCTGTTCCCATGTTCATGGTTAGTAACAGTGGCGATGAGTTGATACGGCGGTGGAGGCCTAGGCTTTCTATATCCAAGCGGGCGAAACAGATTATTGGTGATGATAACTTGATAGAAATCACCTCCCACTCCTGTTGGTTTTGCCGGCTCGGCGCCACCCAAAACTTGAAGTCGATCTAACCATCTCCGGCGGAGATTGCTGTTGTTCTTCAAGTCCGTGATGGTCACGCCCTCTTTCCGAAGTAAATCAATCACCTTAGGTGGCAGATTGAACTTACCGCGCTCGTCATTCCGTGCCGGTTGTTGAGTCTCGCCGTTGCCTGCATCAATTCCGGAAACTCCAATTCCAACAATTGTTATAACGGAAATTATTCCAAGCATTTTAAGCATCTGAGTTGAATCCCCAAACTAACGGATAGGCTGGCAACTCAATTCAATGTCTCACCGTCATAAATTCGCCACGTGTCATCTTCTTTTCGCATTTTTATGAGTACATCTGGTGGAACTGATATCTTCGAGTCTATTCCTATCCCCGGAACCTGCTTCGGCATCTCCGGCGCCGGCATTCCGAATTGGAAGTGATATTCATCGCCAATATATCCACTGCTCACAATCTCTGCCTGATTTATCATTTTCCGGATTAACGGGAACATCACTCGTTCAAGATTTGCACGCGCCTCTTCGACCATATCTTTGACGACTTCATCCGGAACTTCAGTTTCGGGATGGGTTGACACTTTTCTTAGCTCTACCCCTCCCATTTCTAGCACAGATGTCACGGGGCCTTTCATATCCGCTGTTACCAGTGAGCGTATAGCGTCGCCGTCAAGAATCCGAAACGCCTCCATAAAAGCGTTCATCACCTCTTCGGCGGAATGTTCTGTGCTTTCAGCAAACGTACCTGTGTTGGTTGGAATATTCACCTCCTCGACTTGCTGAGATTCGACTTCTGTGAGTTGCCCTGTATCCAATTGCGCGTCCGCCTCTTCAAGTTGGGCGAAGAAGTCCTCAATCTGTCCCATTTCCTCTGCGGAAATTTGAGGCTCATCTACACGCGACAGCGCTGCGACCATGTTCCTACGATTGGTGTCAGTTACGGGCGCCGATTGCTCGGCTTGGTTGGACTTTGACGATGTAACCTCAACCAATGCTGATGAATCCTCCTCTGGCGATAGCAGTTGGCGTGAACCGAAAAACGCCAGAGCAACAATTGCTATCACCCCGACAGTAATTTTGGGAACCGTTCCGATTTTCATGGCTGTGAATCCTTCCGTTGAAATCTGTTTTAAATTTATTGCTGGAGGAACGAATACCACAGTGAGGAGATATTGCAAACGCTTCGCGAGTATTCGTTTTGCTCGCGACAGCCGAAACGAAATCGCCTTGTATGACAAGCCGTGCGTTCTCGTGAGTTCGTCGTAACTGGCGCCATCAAGATAATACGAACGGGCAATGTCCCTATCTTTTTGCGAGAGCGTGCTCATGGCGCGGCGCACCAGTTCAATCTGCTCGTCGCGTATCAACCGTTCCTCCGGCGTATCCACTGCTCGGAGTGTGCCTTCGCTCACATCGTTGATGGATACGGTGTCCGCTCTCTGCGCGCGCTGCCAGTTGAGCGCCCGATTTCGCGCAATCTTTGCCAACCAGCTTCTGAATTTCGTTCGGTCTTCATATTGCGCCAAACCGCGGTAGGCGTTGAGAAAGGCGTCCTGAACGACCTCCTCGGCATCGTGGGGATTGTCCACGATCTTGATGACAATCCTATAAACGAAGGCGTAATATGCCCGCATCAACTCGGCAAATGCCTGTTCGTCGCCAGATTTCGCGCGCGAAACGAGTGCGTTATCCTCAGTCACAACTCTCTGTCCCTCCTCTGTACTCTATACAAACACCGTTTTTAGATTTTTTCTAGCAGTTTTTTCTGCGGGTGTTTGTGAATCACGCTCTATGTCGGGCTGCCATCCCATTATCAATCGTACAAAGCACAGAAGACAGAATGAACGAACCAGCAATCGTCCCAAACAGTACCCATCAAAACATCCGCTCCCATCTCAAACCAAGCCTCGGTTTACGCTTAAATCTGAATCCGTGCCCATCTTCCCTCTCAAGTGATTGTGCCGCGGTGACAACGAAGAAACTACCTGCACTTCGAATAGTCAAACCGACACCTAAGTTGTGCTTCATATCTTGTGAGTCAAAATCTCCGAGTTTGTTCCACGCATGCCCCGCGT
This sequence comes from Candidatus Poribacteria bacterium, assembly GCA_965197465.1. GTDB lineage: Bacteria > Poribacteria > WGA-4E > WGA-4E > JAJDTR01 > JAJDTR01. The sequence continues at coordinate 1,872,550 of OZ240209.1, forward strand.
CCGCAAACGCCAACAGGAAGATTGCATCACCGAAGACAAGTCTGTGATAGTATTCGAGGTTGAAAAGCACCATTTGGTCTCCAACGAACTCATAAAGGTCGTAGCCGCGGAGCGTCCCTGCCCCACCGATGATGAATTGGCGCTGGATTGGGAGTGGGTGAGTCGAAATTCCAACGGCAATTCGTGCTGCAATAATGTTTTGGGAAATCCGTCGATAATTTCTGAAATTGCCGCGTACCCGCGTAAAATCGAAATCTGAACCGACGAACGAGTCGCTGTTCTCAACCTCGATCGCATGGTGATGCCCAACGGGGAAGTTTCGATGTTTTCGCGTTTTGTTGAAGTCGTATGTCAAAACAGAGCTTCGCAAATGTCCGTGAGTAATTGGGCGGTTGTCCGGTTTGGCTTCACCCTTCTGAAAAATACTCCCGAAACTCCAATCAGTTGATTTGCTGAGGCTGCGATGATCTTCATCGAGCAAGCGGAGCGTGATGGTGTGAGGGGAGATTTCCGGTTTCCAGCGTACTGTGAGTTCCGAACCATCCCGCAAATAATACTCTCGGCTATCGCCGCCGTAAAAAAATGCTGCCGTAAATTGTTCCCCATCGCTCGGTAAAATAGTCGTATCCCGCACGGCTGTTAAACGACGGATTTGGACGGTAGCGCTCAAATTGAGTCTCTCTAAAATGCTTTCACCCGTCTTTACACCGACAGAATAGTTCCATATACCGTTTGAAAAACCGTACGTCACATCCCCAAAGAGTTGCAAGATTTCCGGCGTCCAAATGTCCGGCTGTTTCGCCCACTTCACGGAAGGGCCAAACCGCCAGCCGTCCACGCGATTAAAACCGAGATTCATACCGAAGTTGGGCTTCCCCCAATCTTTCTCGATAATCCGAATCGTTGCAACGCGTTTGCCGTATTCTTTGTGTATCTTCCATCTTGTGCTTTTAATGGGGAGCAGGGATTTCATGAGTCGTACCGAGTTATCGAGATCGTCTGGTCCCTGTTCAAGCGCGTTCTGAATCTGACGCGTACTGATATACTGGTTCCCTTCAATTCGGACTTCGTGAATGGGTTCTCCGTCGCGGTCAAGGTATCGAGTGTCGGGAAAGCTCTCCGGTTCCTCCTCCTCGTCGTCGAACGCTTCGAGCAATGGGACATCCACGCCAATTCTGCCTAAATTGGCGAGCAGTTTGGCGACATCTTCCGGGTCAATCCACCCAATAATATTCACAAATACCGTCTCCGTCTCGGTATCGACAATCGCAAAAATGCCGTGAACCGCGTCATAATCGAGCAATGTGTGGATTTGAATCGTTCCCATTTCCTCCTTGATCTTTTTCAAAATCTTCCAACCGTCCGCGTTCAGCCTCTCTTTGTATTGCTGCCGAATCTCGTTGATGTTGTTGGCTTCACGATTATAACCACGAACGTGTATCCCTTCGAGGGTACGCATTAACGCGCTGATTTCATGGTTGTGAGCCGCCGCCTTAGAACTCAACACAATGAAAGTTTTGTCTAAATTGAACTCGATCTTTGGCCGAGAGGCATCGGGCAGGCTTAAATCGATATAGGCAGCGGGTTGCGCTTGAACGCGCATCTTGAAGAGTAGAAATAAGATAGTTAGCAGTGTAAAACTTCTGGAATGATTCATCATTTAGTTCCGCTTGGAACGAGTGTCTGAAATCTTCAATGCTCGAACACTACCTCTGCGACCGGTAAACAGATACCGAGCTTGCCAAGATGCACGTTAAGCTCAGCGAAAGCTGGTGGGCGAATGTCACCAAGGATTTGAATCACGTTAAGCTTTTCGCCTTTGATGTTGACAACAAACAGTCCCCGGAGGCTGTTTTGGTCATAGTGGGCATAAGTGCACGAGTCTTGGGTGTCGTCGCGGCGGCGCGTTAAGACGACCCACGATTTTTGAGCATTGAGTGCTCGTTCATACAACGCGAAGATTTCATTGCGACGGTCTTCTGTTAAGTTGTCCAGTCTAAAGGTGGCGCTTTGAAGCTTCTGTGTCCCGCGTATGAGTGTAGCGAAACCCGGCTGTGTTTCCTCGGCAACGCGCGCTCCTAGCCGCTTTAATAGTGGCCATCCCGGTCCGCCGATGCCAAATTCATCGGTTTTATTCGCGTAATTAAGGTCTTCGGCGCGTCCAGTATTTCCTCCACCGATGAGACAACATCCGCAACCGATTAGAAAAATCGGGAGCAATAATAGGAGATAGATTGCAGGGGATTTGAAAGGTTGTCTCCTCATCGCATTTATACCGTGTTGCGAATCATTCATCACCCGTTTTTTTGTTGCTCCTCGCCTGGGATCTAGGCCATCAAGGGTTCATCAAGGTAGATTCGCCTTATTCACGCGTCTTGTTCTTGGGGTAACCATAGGAGAGACAGTCGGATTGCCATCCTTGATTATTGGTATAGAGTCACGAAATACTAGCGGTATTTTAACAAACTTACAACGGACCGAAAATAATAAAGGCGAACGGACGAAACCATTCGCCTCAGGAAGTCTTCTGTTAGCGAGGATTGCGAGCTAGTTAAATGGCTTACTAGCTAAAGTCATAAAGTCGCCACGCGCCATTTTCCTTTTTCATCTTGTGTAGAAGGATGACGCTCTTGGGTGTTTCCAGAAACTCCAGTATTTCTGGCGGCAGTAACCCCTCCGGTAACTTCACATTCTCCAGTAGTAGCCGAATCGGTAACGACACTTTGAGACGGAAGTGGAATTCACTACCGATATGTTCGCTACTTACAATTTCCGCTTTACCAAACGCTTCGTGTAGTACCTCTCTTAACTCGGCGGCTGGATTACTATCAAAGTCAACCCAAAGGTCTCTGAACTCTCCACTAGCAGTCGCTGGTATTAAAGAGAGTATCGCCTTAGAATCAAGATTCTTGAGAGCGTCCACATAAGTGGTCATCACATCTTCAGCAGAATGCTCAGTATTCGCTGGCATTGCAGATAAGTCGGTAGTGTAATCTTCTTCGGTGTTTTGAGTGACTTCTACGCCTGCTGTGAATTGAGGCGTACCCGTCTCTGATTGCGCATCGTCTGCCTCGAGTTGAGCGAAGAAGTCCTCAATCTGATCCATCTCCTCTGCGGAAATTTGTGGCTCCTCCGCACGCGAGGGCGCCGTGACCACGTTCCTACGAGTAGCGTCAATTCCTGCAACCGGTTGGTCGAGTTTGTTGGTTGTTGATGCCGTAACCTCAACCGATGGAGATGAATCCTCCCCTGGCGATATCAGTTGGCGCGAACCGATGAAGGCGAGTGCAACGATTACTATTACGCCGACGGCGATTTTGGGAACTGTTCCGATTTTCATAACTGTAAATCCTCCTGATGAAATCTTTTTGAAAGTTATTACGGGAGGAACGAATACCACGTTGAGGAGATATTGCAGCCGCTTGGCGAGTGTTCGCTTTGCACGCGATAACCGAAATGAAATCGCCTTGTACGACAAGCCGTGCGTTCTCGTCAGATCGTCATAGCTGGCGCCGTCGAGATAGTATGCCCGTGCAATTTCCCGATCGCGCTGTGGCAACGTCTTCATTGCATGGCGAATCAACTCTATTTGTTCGTCGCGTATCAGCCGCGTGTCCGGCGATTCCGATGTTTGAAGTGTGTCTACACTCACCTCGTTGATCGAAACGGTGTCCACTCTCTGCTTTCGTAGCCAGTTTCGCGCGCAATTGCGCGCAACCTCTGCTAACCAACTCTTGAATTTGGTCGTGTCCTCAAGCTGAGACAAACCGCGGTAAGTGTTGATGAAGACTTCTTGCACAATATCCTCTGCATCATGCGAATTGTTCACAATCCCAATCACAATTGTATAAACGTAGGCGTGATAAGCCCACATCAAGTCTACAAACGCTTGCTCGTCGCCGGATTGCGCACGAGAAATGAGTACGTCGTCTTCAATCACAGTTCTCAGTTCCTCCATTTCATCCTACCAAGACACCGTTCGTCGATTTTTTCTAGCAGTTTTTTGCTGGGGATTGCGGATCAAAATGAAAGTTGCACCCGTTATTACTATCAGTTGTTCAAGAAAGATTTTACCCAAGAGTTAACTGCTGAAAAACTCTAGCAACAGATTAAAACATGAGGCATTCTAGCAAGTTTATCGCAAGTTGAAAACAAAAAAGGCGAATGGAAGGAGCCATTCGCCTACTGTATTCTTGAGTCGGATAGGATTGCGCGCTAATTTAATGTCTCCGTATCATAAATCTGCCATGCGCCCGTTTCTTTTCGCATCTTGATAAGCATATCCGGTGGGGGTGGTATTGTCGTTTCTATCACCGCCTCCCCACTCGGCATCGGCATCTCCGGTGCCGGCATTCCCAAGCGGAAGTGAAATTCATCGCCGACATAACCACTGTTGACAACCTCTGCCTGACTTATCATTTTGAGGACCGGCCCAAACATTAATGATTCAAGCTGACGACCTGCCTCCTCTGCCTCCTCGACCGTAACCGGATGTTCGACACCCACTGTTCCATCTCGCTCTTCTACTCGAATTTCTGTTATCTCTACACTAAATCCCATAGGGGCAAGAAATTCCCTGCGTTCTCTCATCTCTGCTGTCAGTAGCGGACGCATTGCGTCCTTGTCAAGAATCCGAAATGCCTCTAAAAAAGCGCTCATCACCTCTTCGGCGGATTGTATTGTGTCTTCAACAAACGCATCAGCGTTGCTTGGGAATTGCTCATCGGCTTCTTGCGGAAATTCGGCTTCTTTGAGTTCTACTGCGTCTGATTGCTGGTCCGCTGCATCAAGTTGAGCGAAGAAGTCCTCAATCTGTTCCATTTCCTCTGCGGAAATTTGTGGTTCATCGACATGCGAGGGTGCCATGACCACGTTCCTACGAGTGGTGTCAATCTCTGGAACCGATTGCTTGGGCTTGTTGGTTGTTGACGCCGTAACCTTAACCGATGGTGACGAATCTCCTTCTGGCGATAGTAGTTGGCGCGAGCCGATGAACGCCAGAGCAATGACTGCTATTACCCCGACCGTAATTTTGGGAACAGTTCCGATTTTCATGGTTGTGAGTCCTTCCGAACTAATCTTTTTGAGTGTCGTTGCCGGAGGAAGGAATACCCCAGAAAGCAGATGTTTCAGGCGCTTAGTGAGTGTCCGCTTTGCGCGAGACAGCCGAAACGAAATTGCCTTATATGACAACCCGTGTGTGCGGATGAGTTCGTCGTAACTTGCCCCATCAAGATAGTACGCGCGGGCAATTTCTCTATCTTTTTGCGACAACGTCTTCATTGCGCGGCGAATCAGCTCTCTCTGTTCGTCGCGTATCAAACGCGCGTCGACCGAGTCGGATGTTTCAAGTGTGTGTGACCTCACTTCGTCAATCGGTACAGTTTCCGGTCTCTGTTTTCGCAGCCGGTCTCGTGCACAGTTGCGGGCAATCTCGGCTAACCATCCTTTAAATCTGGCATTGTCCTCTAGTTGAGGCAAACCGCGGTAAGCGTTGACGAAAGTGTCTTGTACCACTTCTTCAACATCGTCCAGATTGTCCAAGACTCCGCTAACGATTGCGTGAATAAAAGCATAGTAATTCTTGACGAGGGCGGTGAATGCCTGTTCATCTCCTGCCTGCGCGCGTGAAATGAGTACGTCGTCCTTAGCCATGACCGTGAGTTTCTCCTCCGTACTTTAAAAGACGTGGCCGCGTGACTTTTTTCTAGCGCTTTCTTTGCCGTTTCGCGTCGCGAAAGCGCAATCTAGGGCATCTACAGTTATTCTTATACCCTACACTCCGCACCTATTTTGGGGGTTTACAAGATTTATTGAAATCCTGTAAACCCGCGTGGGTACTGAGCTTATTAATTTTTGACAATCCAATTAGGGCTTGGATTCGATTCGAGTTGCGCCCCAAAACGGTGTTTTTTGGTCGACTAAATGGTCGCAAAGCCAGTATTCATGGAGTGCGGAATACGGAATATATGAATTGCTAACGTGTTAAGTCGGCGAGTTGTTATTAGCTTCGCATTGTAGTGTCAATATATAGCGTGTTACTTGTAGTACGAATACAATATATACTAGTGTCATTGGTTTCTAGACGGATATCATGAAATTCCTAAATTTGCACTCATAAGGTGCGGAGTATAGGTTATACTATTGCGCTTGAATAATAGCGCATATAATGTTCCCCAATTATACTATTTTGAAAAGTCCGATACCAACCATACCCCGCACACCAAGCCCGTAGGCGGGGCATCTTGCCCCGCGCTGACAAGATTTGATTAACGCTACTAATGCACTGCAAATATAGAGAAATGGTATCACTCGACAAAACGGTCCCTTTGGCGGTGAATATTTCAAGAATGAGAGGCCAAAGTACGGTGCACAAGTCTCACATTTCTTGGAAAACTGTTATACTTATGCTAAATTATTAGCATCATGTTTGCGAACATCTGTTTCTGCGATGAACACGTTCCTGATACAAAGAGAGCGCATCCGTCCAACGATGCGCTCTCTCGTATTGCGAAATCTATCTTTGTGTATGGTCTAACCCCGGGAACCACCGCCTCCTCGCCTGCCCGGTCCGCCTCCACGACGCATCATCTGTTCTATTCGTTTCGCCTCTAATGCTTCAAGTTTGCTAATTTGTTCTTCGGTCAAGACGGTATCTCGTTCCGTAGCGAACGCGTCGCGAAGCTGCGCCATCTCAAGGCGCAGAGATTGAAAGTCACTAGATTCCATAGCCTTTTTGACGGTTTTTTCAAGCTTCTCACGGTGTTTCTGGAACACTGGTCGCGCTTTCAGAAGTGTCTCATCGTCGACCTTAACCACAAAGGTGAGGTCTGTCCATGAACTGTCAATTATACTGGTTGGTGAAAATCCGCGCATACCGCCAGCACCGCCACGTCCTCCACGCCCCCTCTCGCGCATTTCACTCCTATCCGGGCGCTGGGCTTGAGTAATCTGATTTGAAACAAAAACAGCTATTAGTGCAACAGCGAGCACGGAAACCATGCAAAAACATTTGCGTGTCATGATAATATCTCCTTCTAGCATTGAATTTTGGAATTAAGTTGAACTGCGGGAACATCCCTATAGAATATGGGGTTAGACAAGAATTTTCGCCTTCCATCGGTTAGACAGATGACGGGAAGAAAAGTTCGCACGGTCGAACAAGGAAATGGTCAAGGGCTTCGTCCAATCGGTTGTCTTTAATCCGATTCACAACGCATCAAGAATCGAGATTTAACTCGGCTAGTCACCCAATCACGAAGATTCAAACTTCACGACTTTAGACCTTTGCCCCTGCTACAGCGATGAAGTCGAGATTGTACGGAGTGGTAAACGTTCAGGTAGTGTATGGGTGGATACGTAGGGTTGTTTAAGCTGTAGGGTCAGGAAGTAAGGACGGGGCATTTTCGCCTTTAATGTGCGCGTTGCAAGCGGCTATGAGATAGTGGAGTACGTTGCGTTTCTGCTGCTTGAGTGTGGCCACCGTCGTCATCATTCGCTCCACAAAGCGGCTTCCATTTTCACTTTGGGTGCCAAAACTCCCCTTACGCCACAAGACGCCCGACCGAACGGCGCGCTCGGCAGCATTATTTGTCGGCTCAACGCCCAAAACATCAACAAATGTCCATAATGCCGATTCAATCGTTAACAGGTTTCGACACGTCTTTTGAGTCTTTGAGTTATCGCACAAAACTCCATCGCACAGCCGTTGAGAAACGCGCTGCTTAATCGCAACCATAGCAGTAGAAAAAGCGGTGCGGGATAAAGTCCCATCGCGGACTCGATGCCAAAAGTGAAACATCTGTTGAGCGACGCTAAGCAAATCACGCCCAATTTCTTCGGAGGTGCCGCCGCGGCAGATGAAGGCTTCAAAATCCCGTAACAAATGTGCCCAACAGACCTGACGGTGAGTTGGGTCAATCCAACTATAAGCGGACCATCTGTCGCTTCCCACAATGCCAGAGAATGTCTCGCAAATCAGTTCCTTGGCAACTTCTGTACTGCGGGAGAGTCTGAGAAGAAACATCGTTGCAATTGGAGTGACCGCCACCCAAAGCCAACTCTTTTTGTCTCCCTCCTGCCAAGAGGTCTCGTCAACATTGGCAAGAGGCTGCTGTTTGATGGCATAGCCGACCTCGGCGACGGGCTCTTTGAGGGCTTCGCAGACGCTTTGTTCGAGGGCATGAACCGTACCCAAGCCGATGTCGGCACCGAAGAAATCGGAGACAATCTCTTTGATTTGACGCTTGGACAGATGGTATTGTCCGCTCAAGGTGGCGACCATGGCCATAAGGTGGGCCCCAATGGCTGAACAAGGCACCTCCCGTGGCAACTGGGCGCGGGTTTTTGTTCCACAACCAGGACATTCCAAGAGATGAAGTTGATATTCAATGGTTTCTGCCACCACGGGCGGAATATCAGTCACCTGATGCCTTTGAGGGGTTTTATCTTCCCCACAAAGGGAATGGCCACATTTTTTGCACGCCGAAGGCTTTAAAGAGATGACCTCTTTGACCTCATCTGTTGGTTTTAGCGGCCGATATCGTCCCTTATGACCGGGTTGACCACCAGGGGTCCGGCCGGAAGGGGAGCGTTTCGGCTTTTCGACAGAAGGCGGGTCAGAAGAAGGGGGATGAGATGAGTTTTTGGAATTCTTTGACACTTGCTCGGTGAGGACACGAATTTGTTCCCGCAGAGCAGAAATCTGTTCTCTAAGCGCCAGGATTTCTTCCCACTGTGCTAAGACCAGCGCTTGAACTGCTGCTGGCGTTTTGTTGAAGTCTTCTTCTGGAACGGGTAGAGAAGCTGGGAAAGCCATCAGCGAAAATCATCTCCTTGGCATCAGCATTGTTAAATGATTAACGAAACAGACATAGCAAACGGTTTCGTTTTCCCTTCTAAATTTATAACCGTTCACATACAAAACGAAGAGGCCTGAAGATACAAGCTATGACTACCTGAACGTTTACTACGGAGTGTTTGTTTTCTTCAGGGATGTTGGTTCTATTCGAAAGACGCGCCGGCTGGTTCCCCCGTGACAATTCGAGGTTGATGTAGGCAGGGTTCCTTGTCGCTCCTGCTGGATTGACAAATCCAGCAGATCTAATCTGCTAAACGTATATATTATTTTGTATTTGAACCCGCTTAATCTTCGCGCAGATGTTGGGACATTGATAGTGGCGTTGCCACTATTGCCCCGCCATCAACTGGCAATACCACACCAGAAATCCAGCGGGCTTCTTCACTCGCCAAGAATACGCCAGCCCAGGCGACATCCCACGCCGTTCCTTCCGTCCCTAAAGGATTTGCACGACGACGGAGCTCTCGCGATTTCGCCGGAATTGGTCCAACGAAAGACCCCCAAAGCTGACCGGGGGCAATCGAATTGACCCGGATGTTATCCCTGCCATGATGCACCGCCATATTCCGAGTCATTGCAATGACGCCCCCTTTAGCCGCGGCATAAGGAACATTAGGGCGCCAGCCCGTGCGCATACCGTCAATAGAAGAGATATTGATAATCGACCCGCCACCATTCTGGATCATCGCCGGGATAGCGTATTTGCATGCCAGCATCGTGCCCTTTAGGTTGACCTCTACCACTCGGTCCCAACTGTCCTCTTCCACTTCAACCACGGTTTTCCTATCGGTGAAACCCGCATTGTTAAATAGGATGTGCAGTCCGCCGTAACGCGATACCGCGGCTTCAACCATTCTCTGACACGCACTACTTTGGGTTACATCGGCGACACATAGCGAGGCCTCACCGCCCTCCTCCTTAATTTGTGATAACGTTCTCTTAGCGTTTCGCCCGTCCTTATCTGTTACCAAGACGCTTGCCCCTTGCCTTGCAAACAGGATAGCAGTGGCCGAACCGATACCCATTACCTCGCCGCGCGAACCCGCTCCCGTAACGATAGCGACTATCCCCTTTAACCTTTTTCCGGTCTGCTGCATTGGCCTCTATCCTTTGGGAGAAGTTGGCGTCAACCCAGTCTCGACAAATACTGCCCGACAATATTGATACCCACCAGCTCGCTGTACGCCGTCTGGAGGCGATGTGTAACGGAACCGGGCACGCTACCATCGCCGATCGTGACTCCGTTGAACGACGACACGGGACAGATGCAGTAACTGGTGGAGGTGATAAACGCTTCATCAGCGGTGTAGGCGTCAAAGAGATCGACGTCTTCCTCGCGCACCTCAATTCCCAGGCTTGCGGCAAGTTCCATAGTCGTCTGACGACTGATACCAGCCAAGATATACTGATCCTTAGGTGTGATTACCACTCCATTCTTTACAATGAGAATATTGGCGCCAGCACCTTCGCAAATGTTGCCGTTAATATCCAGCAGAATCGGAATCGCATCTGGGTTCTGAGCTTTGACTTCCTGCTCACCGAGAAACAGATTGATGTAATTGTGTAACTTCGCTCTGGGACTCATGCACTCGGGCGGCGTTCGCCTCGTTGCAGGAGTTATCACTGAAAGACCGTCGCGAAAATACCTCGCCCTGGCGGCGAATGGTATCGGCATCGTTTCAATAATAACGGTGGGCTTGAACTTGCCGTCTGCAGTAGCCGTCCCTCTACTGATGCGTTGATTCGCCCAGGTATCATCAATTTCCCCAAGCAGAGGAAGATTTGCTTTGACCACCTCGCGAGTCAGCTCCGCCATCCGATCTTGTGTCATTCCCGGATCTATGCGCATGTATTTTAGAGAATTATAAAATCGGTCGAGGTGTTCTTTCAGCTTGAAGATTATCCCGCCAAATGTTCGGGTCGCATCGAACACGGCATCTCCAAACATAAATCCTCGGTCACGGAAAGGAACCCTTGCCTCGCTCTCCGGTATTATCTCTCCATTGAAATATACGACACGTTCTTGAGCCATTTTCATACCCCGTTATTTAGATATGTTCGTGTGTAACCAGGTGATTTCGACAACGCGGCTGAGAGCCTGTTTGAAAAGTACATTTGTAGGGTGCGCACTGCGCACCAGCCTCTAAAAGCCCCAGAGGGGCGGAAGGTGTATAGAAACGCCAAAACCCCGTGCACCAAAGCCCCAGCGGGGCGACAGGTACGTAGCAGACAACAATAAAAACCTTCCTACAAATGACCAAAAATGGCTTTGCTACCGATTATTCAAACAGGTTCTGAATGCCGATGACTTGGCGCTGAAAATCCGTTAATTCCACCAGTTTTCTGATGTATTGTTTGGTCGTGAACTTCGTGGTTTTTTACTACACTTCCAAAAAATTCGCAAGATGAACGTAAAACCTTTCGGCCGCGAGGGACACAGCCCCTACTAACACAATAAATGCCGGAAGCCTCGAGTTAAGGCCACATTGCGCATCCTCAGTTCGCTAATAGTTCGCCCAAGGATGAACATGATCCGATGGGAACGGGTAGACTGGCCGATGCTATAGAACGGCACCTAATCAAGAGGGAGCATTGGGATGACGTCGCAGGCGCAGGTTTTAAGCTATATCCTCAACGTGCTTCCGTGCTCTGCAACAATCGCTGAACTTGCTGTTATCAGCAGTCAATCGGCATTGTAGCACAATTATTGCCAAAATCACAGGGATTTCAACCTCTACGGTTTATCCGCAAAATACTTGACTTTTTACCGGCTAAATGTATAATCCTCGTTGGAAAAGAGAAGAAGGACATTGCGAGGACGTTCCTGAAAAAAATGAGACGTGCTATCATTGAGACATCACTGAGCCCAGTTTATGAAGGGGATTTCAAAGAATAACTGAATTAATATTCATTCGGACATCCGCTCAAGAGTATTAAATGGAGGTACATTCATCTTGCGTTTTTCACCTTGTGCTAGAAAGGAAAATGGAATGATAATGCAGCTAAAGCGCTATTGGATAGTTGTGATAGCGCTACTAATCTTCACTCCACCTAACCTCGGGCACGCCGCTTCTACTCCCGAGCCTGTGGATAAAACTCTGAATCCTGATGTCACTGAGATGGATGAAGCACCACCACCACGACAATACATTGAGGTATCAATTCGCGGACCATACGTAGAAGTCAAGTCCGCCATTGCATTTGGGCGGACTTTCAAGACAATACGAAGTCTGACATCTCAACTTGATTCAATTCGGACAAATGACAAAGCTATCGGCGTGTTATTGAGAATTGAGAACCTCGGCGTCGGATGGGCGAAGCTACAGGAGATTCGAAATAAGATTATTCAACTCCGCGAGACGGGAAAAGTGGTAATTGGCTATCTTGATGGCGGAGGGAATGCTGAATATCTGCTCGCTTGCGCCGCCGATCGGATGTTCCTCACCCCTGCAGGCACCGTTGGTCTAACAGGGCTTCGCGCAGAGGTGATGTTCTACGCCGGCTTGTTTGAGAAACTTGAGATCGAAGCACAGATGCTATCCATCGGTAAGTATAAATCCGCAATCGAGCCATTCACGCAAGAGCGTATGTCCGAACCCTTTCGTGAAGCGGTCAATGCCATCCTTGATGACCTGCATTTTCAACAAATTGAGATGATTGCAGCCGGACGTACACATCTCGATGCTGTAGCCGTAGCGAAACTTATCGACGAAGGGCCATTCACTGCGCAAGAAGCACTTGAAAAGGGATTGGTGGACGATCTTCTATACTATGACGAACTACTCTCGTCAATTCAAACCGAATCGGCCAAGCCAATCGAAATTGTCACAAACTACGGGAAGCAATCAAAGGAGGTACCGGATTTAACTGGATTTGCTGGATTGATGCGTTTCTTTTCGATGTTGTCGCCACCCAAGAAAAACCCACAACGTTTGGACACTCCTCGCATTGCGCTCATTTATGCAGCAGGCCCCATCTTATCAGATGTGCCAGATAGCCCGTTCGGTACCGGACAGATCATCACTACCGGTGAACTCAGCGATGCGCTGCGCCAGGTACGCACGGACAATTCTGTCAAAGCCACAGTAATTCGCATCGACAGTCCGGGAGGATCGGCACTTGCTTCAGACCTAATCTGGCGAGAGGTTCTTTTGACCCAGCGCGAAAAACCTGTTGTCGTATCCATGTCGGACGTTGCAGGCTCAGGCGGTTACTATATCGCTATGGCAGCGGGGACTATTGTCGCTCAGCCAGGGACAATTACCGGATCGATTGGAGTGTTTGGCGGAAAGTTCAACCTCAAAGGACTGTACAATAAGCTTGGGCTGACGAAGGAGGTCATTAGCCGCGGGAGGAATGCGAACATATACTCGGATTATGGAAGTTTCACCCCAACTGAACGCGAACGGGTAGAAAAACTAATGAAAACGGTCTACGAGAATTTCGTTCGGAAAGCTGCGGAAGGTAGGGGCATTACGGAGGAAGAAATTCATGAAATCGCGCAAGGACGTGTCTGGACAGGCAAGCAGGCAAAGGAAATTGGGCTTGTCGATGTGCTTGGAGGACTCGACACAGCCCTTTCAGTGGCAAAAGTCAATGCCGGATTAAGCAACGACGATGAAGTCCAGATATTCGTGCTGCCTAAGCCAAAGACCTTCTTGGATCTTCTCATGGGAGATATACAGAAAAACATTAGTATCCCAGTAACTCCAGATCTGTCCATCCCTGTCTCGATCGAAACACCACTCTCGGCGCTGTATCGACTTCTGTTATTCACAAACGAACCTGTCGCTACAGTCTTACCGGTTGATATAATAATTAGATGAGAGAATCCGTCAATGACAGGTTAAATTCTGTCGTTGAGGCGTAATCATTCCTGAGTATCTGCGCCGGCGTTTCAACCCATTAGGCGCTCATCTGTAGCATGCGTTCAATGGGCGTACGTGCTCGCTCGATTACGTCGGGGTCGAGGGTCACTTCATAATCGCTTAGACTATTGCCCGCATCTATTATTTCAAGGATATCAAGCACTTTAGCAAGGCTGACTTTTGCCATGTGCGAACAACGAACAGAGCATGCAGTCCAAAATTGTACAGATGGAAACTCTTGTGATAGGTTTGATGTCAGTTCGCATTCCGAGGCAACGAAGGCACGGTCCAACCGATTCTTCTCTACCCGTTTTGCGATGTCCTGCATGATCTGACTTGTGCTTCCGTAGAAGTCGGCCTCTCTGAGGACCTCTCGTCGACATTCCCAATGTGCATACAAGACGCGACTCGCGTGCCCCTTGGGAATCCCAAAGGATTCTCGCACGGCTATCAAATCTGAAAGCCTGAATTCTTCATGCACCTCGCACACGGCTCCCTTCTCGTGGTTTCCCTTGCCCGGATAGATTACAGATTTCTCGCCGGCTAGTTCATCTTCCAAGTTCTGAGCAAAGAAGATGTCCGGCACAAACACAATTTGATCGCCCGGCATCTCTCTAGCTATCTTGGCAGCATTTGCCGACGTACAGCAGACATCTGATTCTGCTTTTGCATCTGCATAACTATTAATGTAGATCATAACCGGTACACTTGGATACATAGATTTCAGTATCTTCACGTCCTCAGCGCCAAAATTATCAGCCAGCGAGCACCCTGCCGTCTTGTCGGCAACCAGTACCGTTTTTGACGGGTTAAGAATCTTGGCTGTTTCCGCCATGAATGGAACACCATTAAAGATGATATAAGGCGCGGCTGTTTTGGCGGCGTGCATACTCAAGCCGAGGGAGTCGCCCTGTTCCTCTTTCGTGGACAAACCAAACACTAGCGGCTCCATATAGTTGTGACCAAGCATCACAACGTCATGTTTTTTCTTGAGCGTAAGTATTCTGTGCAAGGTCTTTGCATGTGCTTCAATGTCTACCGGTGTTAAGCTTGGATGATCTCTCTCGTACAACTCGGTTTTCACGTTCTCAAGATCTAGATTCTCTGCCTGCATGCTCATGCGTTGCTACCTTTGGATTCTCTCTCGCCGCTGAACCACGTAACTGCTAGTCTGCGGCTGTCGTTACCGTGTACCTTCAACCTGCCCATTTGTAAAATAGGTAGATGACTCAAGCTTATGAACGGAAACGAGGAATAGTGTACATCAAGTCACAGTTTTTGTCAAGCATGTTTCCATTCAGCAATTCTCATTTTGAATTTTAGTGATTTTGTGGTTTGATTCTGTTATCGTATTTGCTAACTCATGATGGAGGGCAATCCGATGACAGAACCACTTTCATTCGACCATTTGACAAGTGACTTGCGCGGCACGTTGGAAAACTTGCCTGACCATCGCCAAGGCAAAAACACGCAATATACTCTATCTGATGCAGGCATGAGTGCGTTTTCGGTGTTCTTTACTCAGTGTCCATCGTTTTTAGCCCATCAGCGATTGCTTGAAACCAATCGAGGAAAAAGCAACGCAACGACACTGTTTAGCATGGAAAAGATTCCGTGTGATAACCAGATTCGAAAGTTGCTTGACGCCATCAGTCCCGATGAACTGTATCCGGTATTCTGGTCGGTTTATGACCGACTGAAACATGACGGTTATCTTTCAGAATATACCGGTTTTTCTCAGAATCTATTGTTGAGCCTTGACGGATTAGAGTATTTCTCGTCAAAAACAATTCACTGCGCAAACTGTCGGCAAAAGCAGAGTCGGGACGAGAGTACTATTTATAGTCATTCAGTCATCACTTCAGTGTTGGTTTCAACACGCACCCACCACGTCATTGCCCTTGAACCGGAGTTCATTGATACTCAAGATGGTTATGACAAGCAAGATTGCGAACAAAACGCAATCAAACGCTGGATTGAGCGAAATGCAACCCGCTTTCCACCACACCAAATTACGATTCTAGCTGACGACCTGCATTGCAAACAACCGCTCTTAAAATTGCTGCTTGACTCCCATTTCAATTTCATTGTGGTTTGCAAACCACAGTCTCATAAAACGCTTTACCGAGCCCTACAAGCCCGTGAGGCAGAAGATTTAATGGACGGCATCAGCAAGCGAAAATGGAACGGACGTTTCTACGAACTTTGGCAGTATCGCTATACGACCAATCTACCGCTACGTGCCAGCGATGATACATTGAGTGTCAATTGGTGTGAATTAACCATTACCCGAGAAGATACTCGTGAGATTTTGTATCGCAATGCATTCGCCACCAATCACTGGCTGTGTGATGATACCGTCGAACTCATCGTCAAGTCCGGACGTGCCCGATGGAAAACTGAAAACGAAAACAATAATGTGCTCAAAAATCGAGGCTATCATCTCGAGCACAATTTCGGTCACGGTAAACAGCATCTGTCAGCGGTATTGTTGGTGCTTAATTTGCTCGCATTTCTATTTCACACTGTGCTCGACAAAGACGACCGGAAGTACCAGAAACTCCGCCGCGCACTCGCCACACGGGTCACCTTTTTTAATGACATCCGTGCCTTAACTCGCTACCTTATTTTTGATAATTGGGAACATCTCATGGATTTCATGCTGAATCATCTCGAGATTGACTTGCTCCCATAGACCCTATATCCAAAATGAGAATTGCTGGTTTCCATTGGCGCAGTAAGCCCAAGCTGGCTGGCGACATTTCCATTTAGGCATCGGCATATGAATCTTTGTTAATCGTTTTGGACGGGCTATATTCGCATGAGTGCCCCGGACGCCGGTATTAGTCTTGCCATTTGGGGCTTGCAGGTGTTGGATTCTGGCACCTGAAAGTATGGCTTTTCTGGCTAGCTCCGGATCTTCGATTTCTCCAAGAACCCCGCGCAACCACCCGCGTCGTCGGAGCAAGGATTCCGATAAAGTTCAGTATGTCCATCATTGAACCTAAAACACGTTGCAGGTTCTCTGCGTAGCCAACGCCTGCCCATTCCTATTTTTGTGTGCTATTTTTCTGCGACTCGTGATATAATTACGCGGAATTGTGAGAGGGAACGAAGATTCAGATTCCGGGCGGGTAAGGCACCACCGAAACTTGACGCATAGCTTTAGTTGAAACCTTGGCATTTCTAGCACCGCAGTTCACCCGCCCTCCAAAAAACCTATTAGGAAAGAAAAGGACACAAATATGGCAGATACTGTAAACGCGAATCCGTTAATATCACCAGTTCATCCGCTGATGGTCGATTACAATCGAGAACGCGTAGAGGACATAGGATACATGACATGTATGACATTGGTGCTGCTGGGCAATTATGCTCAAACAGGGCATTTCGGCGGTCCATTAGCATACACCCCCTACAACGTTGCGCTCCATCTAGCCGGACCAGAATTAGGCGGACTTCGCTATGACTACCGGAAGCCCAAGCATCCATTCTGTGACAAATTCATGCTCGCCGGGGGACACAACATCCCGACCGCATATGCCTTGTGGATGATTATGGGAGAAGCTATGGAACGTAAGCACTCAGCAACTGCTGATGCGCGCTATTATGTGGACCCAGAAGTCGCCATGCTCCCAATTGATGCCCTCGGTTTCCGTCGTGGCGCTGGCGCATTGAAAACGCTTCTTGAAGATGAGGAACTTGATGACCACCCGCTTTTTGCGCAGGCGAGAATACGTGGCATACGATCCCTCGCGGGTCACGCAGAAACCACTGATCTGACCAACGATGTCAACGGTGGTCCTTCTGGAATTGGTGTAGCTACGGCTGCTGGAAAAGCTGCATTCTGGAACTTTATGGGCGCTCCAGATTCCCTCAAGGTTCTTGCCCTTGAGGGCGAATTTGCCATGACGGAAGGGCATGCTCAGGAACTGAAAACGCAAGGCCTCGCCATGCAGGTGGGCAAACGTCTACGTATCCTGATTTCATACAACAACGCAGGAATTGACGACACATTGATCGGCGGCGTTGTAGACGTCAAATATAAGCAGTACCAACTCAAGGATCAGTGGACTTCCTATGGCTGGAATGTATTCTCTCTTGAAAATGGCAACGATTACGATCAGATTCTGGCTGCCCTTAACACGATGGAGAACTGGGATGCAGAGGACCGTCGACCAATGGTCGTCATTGGCAACACGGTAAAGGGATATTGGCCAGCAGCCGTCAATGGGCAAATCGAAGGCTATGGTGATCAACTGATTAGTTTCCCAAGTCATCCCTATGCCTTAAAGATGAATTCGGAATATTTCTTGGCTCTCGCCACAACCTTTGAGAAACAGTACGGCGTCGAATTCCAAGGCATTCACGAGGGACCGGTGACCGACGAGCGCGAGCGTCTTATTCAATTCAAAACCAACATTGACGTTGTGATGTCGGTGCTAGATCGTGATGGACTAGGCGACTGGTTGGCAGATCGACTTGTGGAGATTGGTGACTCGGTGCAAGATGATTTACCTCTGCGAGTCGATGTGTCCCGTGATCCTTTTCTGGATAATCGGCTCCGTGTTGAAAACCTCCCTGTTGAACCACAACACCTCACGGTTGCAAATCCAGTGTCTGGCGAGGAACAGGAAGTAGATATCTCGCTGTTTGAGAAAGCGGGGGAAGTTGCTGGGACGCGTCGCGCCATTTCTGAGATCATCAAGTGGGTCAACTACGTGACGGACAACCGATTTATCACGCTTGCTGCCGACCTTTCTGAATCTATAAACGTAGAACATGGGAGCCTTTGGGGACACTATAATCCGGACGCCAATCCTGCCGCCACTCGGTTCAAGGCTCCCATCCAAGAAGCAGGCAACGCTTCAAGTGCGATCGGTCTGGTGGGACAAAGTGCGTCACTTGACCCGGGAAAATTCGCAGGCGTCTGGGCATTGAGCGGCACTTACGGCGCCTTTACGCCGCTGATGTACCTTCCTGCCCGAGTATGGAGCCAGCAGAGTCAAGACAGCCGTTTCCGCATGGGCATTTTGCACATTCTCGCCGGTCATTCGGGCCCGGAAACCGCTGCCGATGCTCGCACACATTTTGGCATTTTTGCCCCTCAGGTGTGGAAATTGTTCCCGCGTGGACAGGCGATTCATGTGAGTTTCTGGGATTATAATGATGTTGCCCCAGGATATTTTGCGGCAGCCGAAATTGCAGTTCGAGACCCCAAGGTTAGTGTGATTATCCTTGAAGTGGCGCGTCCAGATTTCCCGGTAGCAGACCGAAATACGTTTGCCGATAACGACCTCAAGGCGGCAGCCAAAGGGTTATACGTTATCCGAGACTTCCGCCCGAACCAACCCAAACACGGATATGTGATCGTCCAAGGATCCAATTCCACCGTCAATCTCGTAAAAGGCATTCCGCGCCTTGAAGCACAGGGAATCAACGTGAAAATTATTGCAGCCATCAGCGAAGATCTTTTTGATCGCCAACCGGTTGACTATCGCCAATCGGTGTTACCTCCGGAGGCAAAGTATGACTTGATGGTAGTTAGCACGGGCACGCGGAGAGTCTGGCCTGTCAGGGACGTTGGTCCATTGACGGACGAATATTCATTGACCGCGGACTGGGACAATCAATGGCTCACTGGCGGCACAGAATCAGATGTCATCGCAGAGGCTCGCCTTGATGCCGAGTCTATCTTTGCGGGGATAAAGCGTTTCGCCGAGATGCGTGAAAACCGTCTAAATCAGCAGCGCGACTTTCTAGCAAACTTGGGCTAAGTTGTGCGCACTTAGATGGCGCGGGTAAGATTGAAAAGAAGAGTTATCCAATGAACCATACGCACTTCTGAATATTGGATTGAGGAAGGTTAGATTCTATGGAGTTGAGACCCATTACGGCGAATCCATCTCAGATTATGGTGGAGCAACTTGCGACGCTGGGAGTCAAATATGTGTTCAATAACTCTGGATCCCGGGAAGCGCATTTCTTCGACGCTCTAAATTCACATCCCAAGATACACGGCATTCTCGGTCTACATGAAGGTAGTGTAGCTGCGATGGCTGGGGGTTACGCGCAGGTAAAGCTAGATCCGGCTGTAATGCTCGTGCACCTCGGCGCGGGATTAGCTCAGTGTCTTGGCCAATTCTATAACGTATGGTACGGTGGTCTACCAGTCGTAGTCATCACATTCGCAGGAGATACGGGAAGCTACTCAGACCGAGTGAGTCTAGACCTTGGGCACAATTTTGCTCCTACCTCAATCGCTGCGCCAATGGCGAAGGCCACTTGGTCAATCATCGAACCCGAAGGATTGCCCCAAGCCATTTATAGAGCCATTCACACTGCGAAGACGCCCCCGGTTGGTCCTGTACATCTTGCTGTTTACGATCGGGCGTTGACTAATAACGAGGTTTCGACAAATATCATCGAAACTGACATAGTAAACCTTCACGTAGGTCATCCAGACGATGATGATGTAGAAAAAGTAGCACGCCTCCTACGTGATGCCGAACGTCCGGTAGTATACATTGGCGATGGAATCTGGAAAAGTAGGGCTGAGTCAGAGGCTACTGCGTTGGTTGAGAATTATGGACTTCCTGTTGTCCACGTGTGGGGCGATCTACGAAGTGTGCCGCTTAAACACAGATTTCGTTGTGGACAGATGGCAGCCATGGATACTCTCGATCCAGATCTTATTCTTTGCCTCGGCGTTCGGCACGCCGGGGGTGGTAAAACCTATGATTACCACGCGTTCACCGACGGACGCAAGGTGGTTGCCATTGGATCGGACCCCGCCAACATCAAGAATATCCCAGGAGTTGATTTTGCGATTTTAGCGGATGAAAAGCGGACACTGGCACGCTTGAACGAATTCGCGGAGGATTATTCTTCATCACATCGATTGGAGCTACGGCGCACATGGGCACAGAAACAAGCGGCATCGCTCCGCGCACAACGTGCCAAAGCCGAGGACAACTCCAAACCACAGTCCGGTCGAGTCCGTCCTTGGCTGCTACGAGATGCGCTGGATGAGGCATTAGACAGTCGAGACGGGGGCGTGGTTATGATTGAACAGTATGTCGTCCCTGTGGAGAACCTCGGAAGTTCCGAAGATGTTGGGGACAACTTGTACATGATCGCTGCCGGCGGATCGGAAGGGTACGGAGTTGGCGCAGCCATCGGAGCCAAGTTAGCGGCTCTTGATCGTCCCGTTGTTGGGTTAGTCGGGGATGGTTCGCTGTGCTATGCCGATTCAGGGCTATGGACAGCGGTCCATCACGGAATTCCGTTGCTCTACGTGATTTCCAACAATCAATCCTACGGCATTGTTGCACATCACTTTGGTCGAGCCAAGGGTTCAACGATGGAAGAGACCGATGAGTATCCCGGCGTCGTTTTGAACGGCATCGACTCTGTGAAGATTGCAGAGGGATTCGGAATGGAAGCCATGTCCGTGAAGGACGAATCTTGTGTCGTAGATTCAATAGAACGTGGATTGGAGATTGTGGAGCGGGAAGGCCGCCCTTTCCTCCTGGATGTTCACCTTCCGCTAAGCCTTCCAAACAACGGGAGAGGTGCAGAACCTTTCCGCGCCACAGACATTGGATACAAAGTAGAGTTTTGACGTGACCCAGACAGACGTTATAAAACCTCGTCCTTGGATTTGACGGTGTTGCGTCACGATTAAAATCGATGAAACAGGTCCTCGTCTACTCCGATTCGCTCACTTGGGGAATAATTCCGAATACCAGAAAGCGTTTGCAATTTGATGCACGTTGGCCCGGCGTCTTGGAAGATACGTTGATTCGAAACGGTATCCCTACTCGCGTGATTGAAGATTGCCTCAACGGACGTAGAACGGTGTGGGACGACCCATTCAAAACCGGTCGTAATGGATTACAAGGATTAGCGCAACGGATCGAAATTCATTCTCCACTGGACCTAGTCATCCTGATGCTCGGCACAAACGACTTCCAATCCATGCATCCGCACACTTCTTGGCATTCGGCGCAGGGGATTCGGACGTTGATTACCGAGATTAGAGGCGCGCCTATAGAGCTAGAAATGCCGGTTCCTGATGTATTGGTCATTGCGCCACCCGAGATTCATTCACCGCAAGGCCCCATGGCTCTAAAGTTCGCCGGTGCGGAGGTCAAATGCAGGGGACTTGCTATCGAATACCGTAAAATAACCGAAGAACTCAGTTGCCACTTTCTGGATGCGGGGTCGGTGACGACAGCTAGCAAGATCGATGGTATTCATCTAGACGAAGATCAGCATCATGTTCTTGGCGTGGCAATTGGTGAAGTCGTTTCTAGTCTTCTCGGAGATTAGCTATGACGCACACGGATACGTGCGAATGAAGACAGCTAAATCATTCATACAAAAACAATAGGAGGTTATATGCCGGAACTGAACGAATATCGTTTTTCATTTGGTCCCTGGAACATCCACGAAGGTGAAGATCCATTTGGCCCGCCCGTTCGCGACTCGTATTCATTTGATGAGAAAATTAGGTTTTACCGAGATCTCGGATTCGTGGGCATTCAGTTTCACGACGATGACATTGTGCCTGACATTGATGGCAAGACGCATGCTCAACTCATGCAGCAAACCAGAAACGTTAAAGAACTCATTGAGAGTCAGGGCTTAACCCCCGAAATTGTGGCGCCTCGTTTGTGGTTTGCGCCGCAAACCATTGATGGTGGCTATACCTCCAACCTGGCCGCCGATCGCGACTATGCGCTTGAAAGGTCTAAACGCTGTGTGGACATTGCCAACGAAATTGGATGTCGGAATTTCGTTCTCTGGCTTGCCCGCGAGGGCACGTATCTCCGAGAGGCAAAAGACTCGGCGGGTGCAGTGGGTAGAATCATCGATGCCATTAACGCTATGCTTGATTACGATCCGCATATCCGCGTGTTGGTTGAACCCAAGCCGAATGAGCCCATGGATCAGGCATATATTCCGACAATCGGACATGCCCTGGGGCTCGCCTATATCAGTCAGGATCCAGACCGAGTCGGCGGTCTAATTGAGAGCGCACACGCCATTCTTGCAGGTCTGGATCCATCGGACGAAATGGGATACGCACTGCACCACAAGAAACTGTGGAGTGTCCATCTCAACGATCAAAACGGGTTGAAATTCGACGAGGACAAAGCGTTCGGGTCAGTAGACCTCCGACGTGCTTTTAATCAAGTGCGCATCTTGGAAGAACACGGCTATGGTCAAAAGGGTGAATTTGTGGGTCTGGACGTGAAAGTCATGCGAACGCAACCGCGCGCGATGTCAACCAAACACCTCCTTAACAGCCGAAAGACTTTTCTCCGACTGCTTGAGAAAGTGCGAACCCTTGACCGAAAAGTCGAACGACAACTGATTGACGCACGCGATTATGAGGAATTAGATCTCTACATTCTTAACCACCTTCTCGGACAATAGGGTGGGCTATCAACCGGTCTAGATTCGCGTCAAGGATTATTTGGCTAAGGAATGCTTACAGTACTCCACCTATGCCATGTTCGCAGCTGTCAAGTTAGGGCGCGACGAGAATAACAGGCAGCGAGTCCTACCTCAGACTCTCGGACGCCAATTCTCTTTCTACAGCCAAAAAAGAAATGAGACGGTAACGGCGCGAGGTAATATCTGGAAGACACTCGCACCGATGCTCCTCACTTCTGGACGCTCCTCGTAGGAAGCCGCGCGACATCAATATTTCCTAAATTGGTATTTCTAATTCAGGTCGTAATCGGTTAGAATTTTTGCGATTCTGGCGCTGCACGACGTAATATCGTACTTTATTCATCATTTTACACTATGAAATTTTACAATTAGTAAGGAGAATTCTGATGATTGTTTCCGATGCTATCGGCGAGATTTTGAAGGCTGAAGGCACAGAGTATTTATTCACTTACCCAGTCAATCCCATCACCGAAGGTGCAGCCAAAGCGGGGATCCGCCCCATCGTCGTGCGCCAGGAACGAATTGGACTTCACATGGCGGACGCATTTAGTCGGATGAATTCCGGCGAGAAGATCGGCGTGTTTTGTATGCAACACGGGCCCGGATCAGAAAATGCATTTGGAGGTGTCGCCCAAGCCTATGGAGACTCCGCACCAATCGTGGTGTTGCCAGCGGGTTATAGTCGTGACAAGACAAACGTTGATCCCAACTTCAGTTCGTTGATAAATTACCGTAACGTCACCAAATCCTGCGAACAGGTCACGATGCCCGCTGCCGTTCCGGCGGCGCTTAGACGTGCGTTCTCGCAGGCAAAAAATGGACGTCCGCGTCCGACGCTAGTGGAGATACCTCAAGATATCTTCAGCGCGGAATTACCGGGCGAATTGAATTATCGACCGGTTCCAAAACTGCGTCGTGGGCCCGACCCGAATGAAATACCTAGAATCGCCAAAATACTGATTGAAGCCAAACGGCCGGTAATTTATGCAGGACAGGGTGTCCACTACTCTAAGGGGTGGGGAGAGTTGAAGGAGCTGGCAGAATTGTTGGAAGCTCCAGTTACCACAAGCCTACAAGGCAAGAGCGCGTTTCCGGAGAACCACCCTTTGTCCCTCGGCTCTGGTGGACTTGCCATTCCAAAGATGGTGCGCGATTTCCTGCAAAATTCAGACGTTATTTTCGGCATTGGGTGCAGCTTCACCAGCACCGGCTTCGGGGTAGCCATGCCGAAGGGCAAAACCATTATTCACGCCACGCTTGATGAAGCAGACATCAACAAAGACCTAGAGGCAGACTATGCCTTGGTTGGCGATGCGCGCCTGACTTTGCAAGCACTCATTGATGAAATCCGAGATCGACTGGGTGGTAAACTTCGAGGCTATGGCAATGGGGTGGCTCAAGATATCAGTCAGATTAAGGCAGGATGGCTGGGTGAGTGGAACCCAAAATTGACATCCGATGAAGTCCCTCTCTGTCCCTACCGCGTGATTTGGGATTTGTTGCATACCGTGGATGTGGCGAACACAATTATCACTCACGACGCTGGCAGTCCTCGTGATCAGCTCTCACCATTCTGGCAACCCACGACGCCGCTTTCGTATATCGGCTGGGGTAAAACAACCCAATTGGGTTATGGGCTTGGATTAGCAATGGGGGCAAAGTTGGCGCGACCGGACAAATTATGTATCAACGTATGGGGTGACGCAGCGATCGGCTTCACGGGGATGGATTTTGAGACTGCCGCTAGAGCTGAAATCCCCATCCTTTCCGTACTGTTCAACAATTTCTGCATGGCTATTGAATTAAGACCTATGGCGCTTTCGACGGAGAAATTCCGTAGCACTGATATTTCGGGTAACTACGCTGATATGGCAACGGCTTTCGGCGGGTACGGGGAACGGGTCGAAACTCCGGACGAAATTGTCCCCGCGATAAAGCGAGGTATTGAGCAGACCGAGGCAGGCAAGCCCGCCTTATTGGAGTTCATTACGTGCAAAGAGACCGAGATTTCACGGTTCTAGATACAGACGTTGATAGGGTGAATTCTTCGGTCTTTCGTCGCCACCAAAGAACGTGGCACAATTACTTTTCTCGAACCCAATGACATCTGACGGCAGACATTGTGCATCACAAGCTTTGATTTATTGCCTAATATCTTGGGCAATCTAGGTAGTCGCCGATTCAATTTCTTGGAGGTTTTGATTAGGTACTATGGCTGTATTGGATCGAGGCGAGGTTTGGAACAATCGTGCTGTTCAAATACAACAGTTCTGCGCCGAACGCGGCATTATGAAACTTCTTCATTTTACACGTGTTGAGAACTTATGTAGTATTCTGCGAGAAGGCTTATTGAGTCGTGAGACACTGGATTCACGCGGACAACAATACTGGTTCAACGACCAAGACCGCGTTGATGGCTATAAAAATGCGATTTGCCTTAGCATAGGTTTTCCAAACTACAAAATGTTCTACTCAAAAAGGGAAGAGAAAAAGAAAGTTGAGGAGGTAAGTGATTCCCACTGGGTAGTTTTGCTCCTAGATGCTGCAGTCTTATGGAAGTTAGATTGTGCGTTTTTCCAAGAAAACGCTGCCTCAGGTGGGGCGCGCATTTCATTGGAAGACAGGAAAAGACCTGATGCGTTTCGAGATTTATTTCAAGATGAATTTCATGATGACACCAAAGTGATCTTGCGGCAATCATTGGCAATCCCCAGATATTTTCCAACGAATCCTCAAGCGGAAATTCTAGTGTTTGACCGAATTCCTCCGAGGTATATAAACAAGATTGTCTTTTGGGATTCTACCACGCTGCGACAATGGAAATCCGACAATCCCACGACTTATACTCAAGAATTTTGCGCCGATAGAAATTGGTTTTGCGGTAGATTCGATAGTCGCTTCTGGAAACGCGATGATCTCGACAGTAATGATACATCTGAGGCCCAAGTACATCAAGACTTACCGGAGTATTCTAAACCACGGATAAACGACGGCACACATGATTCTCAATTGAAAACTCTACCAGTTTTCGTGCCATATATAATGAGATTTCCTTACGTCAAAGCCATTGACCTAGAGTTTCATTGGTACTCAGGACATCCACAAAAGTCCATCAACTCTTTTCACCAAGCTGCCAAGAAAAACGCCATCTCTTCCGTACTTGAGATTTCAAGTGAATCAACGTCGCTACTTGGGGTTTCATTGTGCGCGTTCAATCTAAAATTTCGAGCACCAAATGGTCAAACGGTAAGCGTCGAATGCGCTTTTCAAGGAAGCAAAGTGTTTGAAAATGGCGGGCCGTATCATGAATTGTACTCAGCTCCTCCTCATGTGGCGAACAACGACAGCCGTTTACGGAATTCTGGAAGGTTGATTGCCTTTAATTTTTTCGGAAAAGAGTATCCGCCTGAATCCAAAGACGAATTCTACAACCGACTGTTCATAACAGCGGTGAAACAGGAAGGACGGTATCTCGATCGAAGACTTCAAGAGTTCGAGGGTTTTTCAGACATAGGTTTTATTCCACAGCGCGTTAACAATTGTTCTGCACGTGCCACTGCACTATTTGTAGCATTGTGCCGAATCCAATGGTCTGATGAGTTCAAATTCTAAAACCGATTACATTCCATAAGCAGTCCGCAAGGCGTTTTTCTATTTTCCACGTTCCAGAAAGAGTTGCTGCGTGGAGAGTTACATTATGTTTTATCTAGTGTTCCGAAGGATTTTGTAAAACCCTGCGAGATTTCATAACTACGGGCAGGAAGTTCAAAACAATGGCCAAACGACCTGTTTTTGCACCGAATCCGAATGAATTTCCTTATGTCAAAGCCATTGATGTAGAATTTCAATGGTATCCCGGATTCGCGAAATCACAACTACAGAAATCTATAGATTCATTGCACAAAGCCGCTAAGAAGCGGGGCATTGACCCCATTTTGGAGATATCGGGAAAATCAGCATTTGCACTTGGGGTTTCACTGAGTGCGTTCAATCTGAAATTTCAGGCGCCAAATGGCCAAACGATGAGCGTAGAATGCGCATATCAAGGGAGCAAGGTATTCGAAGAAGGCGGGCCATATAATGACCTTTACACGGTGTCAGGTAGAGAGGCGAAAACCGACGAACGTATTCAGAATTCAGGGGAACTAATCAGTTTTATCTTTTGCGACAAAGAATTTCCAACTGAGCCCAAAACGGCCTTCTACGATTCTTTATATATAATGGCACTTTGGCAAAACAAGCAGAATCTAGTGCCTGACCTAGTAAAATTTCAAGGTTTTTCAGACATAGTCTTTAATCCGAAACGTTCTTTCAATTGTCAAGCGCGCGCCGCTGCGATATTTGTGTCACTGACTCGAAATCAGTTGCTCAATGGAGGAGTAATGCAAGATATGGATAGTTACATGCGACTCTTGACAGATCGAAAACTGATGTTGCCATTTCCACAACGGAATTCTCAACTTGATATACTCTTTCCAGATTGACGTTCTAAACGCGCGCAAGTAAACCCCGCCTGAACATCTTCTGAGTATGTGGTGCTTGAGTAGCGAATCTCTGAGAAAGTAGTGGTTACTAAAGGTGGGAGCAAACGGCATTCGACTTGATAATTGATACACCTAGCTACCATAATCCAAGTCGTTACCTGCTTCAACTAGCCTTCTTCGCGAAGACAGGATTTTCCAGCAAACTTTGGACTTCATAGATGGAACCCTTGCGCGCCGCATGAGGAAGGGGCATGCGAACCGGAAGTGCTTCAATACGCGGTTGGTTCGTCGGCTCGCCGCGTAGGACAAACGAGTTAAACGTTTCCCAGTCCGGAATCCCTGCTAGAGGCCACGCGTCAATAGCACAATACTGGCTAAGCAGCAGACGACGCGGTGTGCTGGACGTGTTTGGCGCGGAACCGTGCACCGTGCGCACATGATGAATTGAAATCCCACCGGCTTTAACTTCAACAGGTACTGCGCCCTCCGAACTGAAGTTGGGATCGGTAACGGCGCCGACAAACTCCCCGTTCTGATGGTGATTGTACGTAGGTCCCTGATGTGATCCCGGAATGACCATCAGCGCACCATTTGCTTTTGTCATGTCATCGAACGATACACCAACTGCCAACAGATCGTCGTTAGTGTGCGGATAGAACGCCCAATCCTGATGCCATTCTACCGGACTTCCGTACTCCGCATACTTCATATTGAGTTTCTGACCGTTGAAACGGAGGCCGTCACCGATTAACTGCGAGACAATGTCAAGGATTTTCTCATGTCGCAGGGCTCTGTCGTAAACGATGTGTTCCATATGGGGGTTCTTGAGACGCCGCACACGAGGATGTGCCGGCGAATGACTAGGCTCAAGGTCAAAAACGCCCGTG
This sequence comes from Candidatus Poribacteria bacterium, assembly GCA_965197465.1. GTDB lineage: Bacteria > Poribacteria > WGA-4E > WGA-4E > JAJDTR01 > JAJDTR01. The sequence goes on from OZ240209.1 coordinate 1,901,114, forward strand.
TGTTCGGTCAACGCTCGAGACTTCTCAACAAACTCATCGGTCACTCGCCGCAGGTCCGCGACCTCATCGGCGGTTAATACATCTTCAACGCCGATATAGCCATTCCTATGGTAGAAATCAATCTGTTCTTGCTTTAACATAAACGACTCCTTTTGAGTCTCCGAATCTCGGACTTGCGCAAAGAAAGTATCTTTATCCGTCATCACGGCGCACGCCATTGGTAGACATTCCGAATCTTACATCGAAAGGTGAGTTTCCCTCTAGGATAACCCAATATTGCGGCAATTTCCACCATGCGCGATGTAATCCACTTTTAGTTGTCAGGATCCAGAGCGCCTACGTTCTAACACGCCGCATCATTTATAACCGAAAAGACTTCGATTGTCAAGTTTAATCCGTTCACGTTGAACTGCCCGTCATTGAAGGTGTATACTATAATGTGAGGGGCTCTGATGTCTTAGTCTGAAAATTCAACTTCTCTTACATGAGGATTTCCATTGTCATTCGATAGCTTGACTCTGCGCCATGTGATTCACGACTTTCGCGATAAGTTGCTGCACGGTAGCATCCGGCATGTTGTGCAGTTAGATGCGACATCTATCGCGGTCAAGATTACTAAAGCCAGCAAAACCCAATTTCTAATGATGTCCGCCCATGCGCGCCATGCACGGACACATCTGATTCAGCGCCCATCGGGGGAGAAGAAGCAGTCGTATTTTGCAGACTGTCTCATGACCCACATTGGTCATGGCACGATTTCGGAAATTGAGCAAATCGATTGGGACCGCGTGCTGAAAATCACCATAAAACCACAATCTGACGCGCCACTTGAATCCCAATCACGGGTACTCATCGGAGAGTTCATGGGCAAACACAGCAACATCATCCTCGCCGACGAAACTACAGGGAAAATCCTACAAAGCATTAAACACATTGATGAAACCTTGAGTCGTCATCGCGAAATCTTGCCGGGCGTTACTTATATGCCGCCCCCAAGACCGGTAAAACTAGACCCGTTAAAGCTGGATTACGCGACATTTGTTACACTCGTTGAGAACAACTCGGAGGTAGACTGGCGGTGCCTATTTGATCAGATTGACGGTCTTAGTCCAACACTTGCCAAGGAAGTCCTCTTCCGCGCAGATAAACCACGATGTGCCGAAAAATTGTGGGCAGCCTACAATGAGATCAAAGCGTACTTCAATCCATCTCACGGCAATCCGCTAGTGCTCGTTAGCCCGAGAGATCACAACGACCCAGTCGCCGTCTCTCCATTGCCTCTCCACCAATTCCACGGAATGGACAGCCTGACATTCAACACAATGAGCGAAGCACTGGATTCCTTTTGCGAAATGGTCGTTATTAGAGAAACGATTCAATCGGAACAGCGCACACTCAGCCAAGTGTTAGAAAAACTGCTGGACGCTACTGATCGGAAAATCGTGCGCCTGAAACAGGATCTAGCCAACGCCGAGCAGGCTGAAGATTACCGGATAAAGGGGGAGCTGTTAACAGGAAACCTACACCGAATCCAGCGAGGCACCGCGTCCGTTGAGGCACAGAACTACTACACGCAAGAACTGAACAAAATTGAAATTGAACTCGACCCTCAACGCAGTCCATCCGAGAATGCCCAAGGGTATTTTAAAAGATATACAAAAGCGAAACGCGGACGATCCGTCATCAGTCAGCTACTTGCTGAGGGTCACGCTGAACAGAAGGTATTGCAAAGTTATGTGTCGGAGGTACGGCAGGCAGAAACAGTAGACAAACTTGACGCCATTCGCGAAGAATTCATCAAAAAGGGCTGGATTAAAGAGAAGAAGAATGGGCGGCCGAAACAGCGAACTGCAAACAGTACGTTTCAAAAATACACCTCGCCCGACGGTTTTCAAATTTATGTTGGCAGGAACAGCAAGGAGAACGACCTCTTACTTCGTCGTATCGCCTCGGGACGCGATATGTGGCTCCACACTAAGCAGATACACGGGTCACACGTTCTTATCCGAAACCCCGAGAATAAACCGGGAATCCCAATGCCAACGCTTCTACAAGCCGCACAGATTGCCGCTTTCTTCAGTAAAGGCAAACATGCGAGCTACGTTCCCGTAGATTATACATGGGCGCGATATGTGGTCAAACCGAAAGGCTCCGCCCCTGGATATGTACATTATTCCCGCGAAAAGACACTGTATGTCGAGCCACGACTACCTGATACGCGTAAGGACGGCGCTAAGGCGCATTATGTCAACAATCGGAAATCTTGATGCGTTCATGAAATGTTGGTCCTGAAAGCGCAACTTCGGATGTCCTTCAAGCATAGATTCCGGCGATCTACCGTACAATCTCGCGGCCTACACCAGAGCTGAAATGACACGAGTCATAGCAACATTGCTAAACGGCAAGACTACCTGACTCTTGAGGCCTTATCGAATAAAGTTGCTTACATGAAGGAGAAATCGCCTAGCGCGCGAGGTGGCATCGACTTAACTAACCCTTTTGTTTGTTGAGTCACGCCGTCAAACACGCTCTACCTAGAGTTGAGCGGAGGTTGAAGTTCCTCGAACACACATTGCGACTCACGATATGAACCTAACTACGATAGACCCAAAACGCCCGTCGTTGATGATTTTAGCCGGGCTACTTTGCGTCCTTTTCGGTACGGTATTGGCAATGTACTCGGAGACTCCTGTGCCTATCTTGAGCGTGCTGGTGGTAACAGGCGTGCTCGTGTTTTTGGCACCTGATCTTGTGCTTTACGTGATGTTAATCTGTCTTCCATTTTCCTTCCGCTACATTCTCCCTTCCCAGGTGGAAATCCAAACACCCACGGAACCTTTGTTGGGAATGCTGGTAGCTGTGTACTGTCTAAGAAAAATAATTAACCGAGCAATCAATCGGGAACCTAAACAGCAGGAGGAAAGTCCGTTCGCACTCGGCCTACCGCTAATCGTCTTTATTACAGCGACATTCTTGCCAACCATCAACACACCGGACCTCTTTGTAACCCTTAAAGGAGCGTTTCGGGCTTCAGTGTACATGATGTCCGGTTTTCTAGCTTATGAACTCATCCGTAATCGTCAAGACCTGCACCGCCTATTCATTTCTACGATTCCTTCTGCTACAGTAGCAGTGGTTTGGACGAGTTGCGTTTTAGTCTACCAAATCGATCAGTGGCAATGGCGAAGTGCGTATGACGGCACACCGTTTACAAATTATTCCACTTATGGCTCATTCGCAGGCGTCTTTTTTCTTATCGTACTTAGCCGCTTGCTGTTTGACCGAAGCAACTATGACCGTGTATTCTGGACGATACTACTCTCTGTCTTTGGAATCGGACTACTCGTCTGCTTTTCGCGAGGAGTATGGCTTTCGGTAATCATAGCCGTTGGATTCCTTCTGATGCAAATCAAAGCGGGCGGACAACACAGGAAAGTTTTGTTCGTTGGTGCTGTCAGTTTCATGCTCCTGCTGATTGTTAGCTTTCCAGGTGCTTTTAAACTCGTGCAAGAGCGGATTTCCTCAGCTTTTGATTTCCAATTCGCGTCCAATCAAGCCCGACTTCTGAGGTGGGGACAAGCGTTTCTAATGTTCCTCGAAAGTCCAATTATCGGCAAGGGGTATGGTGCATTTGCCATTCTATACGAAGAAGATAGCTCACTCGTCGGGGAATATACGTCGCAATTTCAGTTAGGTGCGCACAGTGAATATCTACAAGTCCTAGCGGAACTTGGCATCGTTGGATTCACGGCTTGGATGTGGTTGGTCATCGCATTTTTCCGCTATGGGTTTCGTGCGCTAAAGGAGGTGGAGGATGGTTTTTATCGCTCGCTCATCATAGGCCTGCTTTCCGCTGAACTTTCACTGCTTGTGCACTTCGTCGTCAACAACCTGCTCAATGGAGATGCGATTGCTATCCCATTCTGGCTGACTTACGGGTTACTCCCGACGGTTGTAAACATCGCAAAGCGTGAGCGTAAGACTGGATCCTCCACGAATTTAAATGAGGCTGTAGCTTAGCCAGAGGGTTCGGATAACAAGAAATCCTAATCGCCTTTATGGGTCTCAGTATGTGCAGTTGTTCACGCAACGTGGATTGGCCGATACGTACCACGAAGATAATGAGGAAATGAATAAAAGTCTGACACTGTCAATACCTGCGGTACGCTGCCGTAGGTATAAACTTCTCTACTGAGAGCTGAAGTCCACTATGAAAAAAATAATCTCTGTTAAACAGCAATACCAAAGTCAACACAGAGTTCGGCGAAGATCTGCCTTGTTATTTTCACTCATAATACACATGTTAATCGCTATCATTTATCTCTATGTTCGTCAAGATGAAGTGAAGAAAGACACCGATAGTATAGCGGTTGCCTGGGTGAAGGATGTGCCAGCACCACAACTTCGGAAACTGAAGATGAAGCCGCCATTAAAGGCAGAAGTCTACAAACCAGAGAATCGCTTGGCGCGGGAAGCAAAGAACAAACTGGCAGAATCATCGCCCAACAAAATCACTGAAGTTGCGCGCCTCAGCAAACGTATTGTTGTCGAAAACGTAGAAGCGAATGATGCACCACCGAGTGATACGATTCCTGAACTGATGACTGATGCCGATTTGCGTCCCGCAGAAGCGTCAAACCTGAATCGCTTGGTGTCGCAACCCGGGCGGTCGGATGGTAGTGGCGTAGTTACGGGACGCGTGCGTGTACGTGGACGTGGAATGGGCAGGTTCCTCACTGATTCGTACGGTGATGCAGAAGACGGACTATTGGGAGGTGGTGGAAGCCCTGGCATGATGGACCCATTAGGCATCGTGGATTTTATCAAGGAAAAGGAATTTGGCGTGCCCCAACAGGTTGTCTTTTGTCTTGATGTCTCCGCAAGTATGCAAATCCCGGGACTGCGAAAACTCGAATTGGCGATTCAGTCCATCAAAGAATCGCTACGTGCCCTCAGTGTCGATAGCCACTTCGACATCATAACATTCGCCGCCAAAGTCAAGTCTCGAAAGCGTGAACTCGTGCCTGCAACGGTAGAGAACATCACAGAAGCATCAAGACACCTTGATGGATTTAACTCCGATCGAATTCTTGGGAATCGGGGGACAAACCTTCTAGGCGCAATTGAGAGAGCCCTTGAGAAAAACCCATCTGTTATTGTCTTGGTGACTGATGGCCTTCCGACTGCAGGTGCGGATAGACAAAGGCTCTTGTTCAATCTTGATTTGAAGTATCAAACTCATTTAAACAGAAACCGTATTGCTGTGCTGAATGGGGCGTTCCAGAAACACGGAATTTCCATTTCTTCGAACGCCATCCTAATCACGGAGACGAAAGACCTCCAGTGGAAAGTAATGAGTGGAGAACGGACATTTTACATACATAAAGAGCTCGGTCAGCTTAATGTTTACGGAAAAGGCAAGCTGAACATCGAAACTGACAGCCAGAAAATCCTTGAAGCCGTCAGCGCGAAAAACGTGAATAACACGAGCATTTATGTTGTGGGGCTTGAGATAGTCTTGGGGCGATCGTTGGGTGCTGAACTTCTTGTTCATCTCGCAGAACAGAACAACGGCAAACTTAAACTTATAGACAATAAGCAACTGTTAAACTATGCTGCGCAAGACAGACGCCACACGAATTGATTAAGGACTTATCCCTACTGCTAATACTCAAATTTATTTGAGTTTGGAGCTTTTGATGTCGTGACCTAGTTTCACTAATCCGGCGACCAAAACGTAAGCGAGGAATGTTCCATCGCTCAATGGGATACGAAATGGCAGAGCAATTGGATGACCTACACTCGGCAGTGTCTGTAGGACAAAGATTGGCGTTTGTTGTATACAACTAAATCTCTCAACAAGCAGAGATGTCTATGCAATTTCAGTACGAAAATCTTATCATCACACTCATAACGGTCAGTTTAGGAGCAACGGTCGGTTGTGCCAAAATACTGGAAGGTCAGGGAGAACTAGAACGCGTTGATGCAACATTCTTTTACGATCCAACGTCGGCATCCATCCTCAGCGCGTATGCCGTTGAATTGCCCGAACAGCGCATCATCCGACAAGTCATCGTTCATCCGATCGATCGAATCCGGAACACTGATATCTATGTCCGGACTGGGGAAGACAGGTGGATTCATGTTAAGCAGATTAAAGGCTGGATTGAGGACGCTACCGCCATCAATATTCGAGCCAGAGGAGATGCGGTTCGAGTCATTCCCAAGACTGACGCGTTGCGCGTCATTCAAGACGTTGAAGTGTTTGCCGTACCCAAACCAAATTGATTCCGTAAAACCCGGGGAGTAAAGCAACCTTGTTCTGAAAATTGCTTAATCCCTCAAGCACACAGGAAATCTCACGATGTCATTACAACACAGAACAGTAAGCATGTCCCTCCTCCTATTTGTGTTCGCTGGAATGACCGGTTGTGCTAAGTTAAAAGCCGTTGGCGGAGGCGGACTAGAGCGAGCAGAAGGAAGATTTTATGCTGGGCCTATGGGTGATTTCGGCGGCGCGATGGGATACTTTTTTACACTGAATGAACCTCGCTTTGTGCGCCACATTGTATTGCACTGTGCTTCTCCTGTCAAGAATGTAGACGTATATGTTCGTGTTGGAAAGGATGACTGGAAGGTGGCTAAGCAACTGAAGAAACCTGTCGATTCCAGAACTCCAATCGAAATTAATATGCGAGGAGATGTCGTCCGCGTGGTCCAAAAATCCACTACCTGGGGCAGTGGCGAACGATATCGCGCTCGAGCCGATAGAAACCTTATTCGGGACATTGAAGTATTCGTTGCGCAAAAGTAGCGTACGCCAATTATTGGTGAAATGTATGGAGATAGAGCAATAGCATCTTATCGACTTGTGGCGATAGCCCACCGTTAGAATGCCACCATAATTTATCTGTCAGGAGCGTACGATGATGTTAAAGAGAGTACACATCGTGGGATTTGCTATACTCGTTATCTTGTGGCTGTCCGGATGTAGAGCTACCCAGTTGGCTGAAGGCGGAATCTTCGGCAATCAAGCAGACAACCACACATATGAGAAACCTCAACTGGTTGATTACGCACTTGCAAGTAATGGAGCAAAGATAAAATGTTCTAAGGCGAGCCGAGGCCATCAACCTGGGACGGTAATCAATGGAATTACAGACTCGGAAGCGTGGGACAAAGGAGAAGGTTGGGAATGCCAATTCTCACTCACGGCTTACTACCGTCCGGGATATGGTTATTACTCTTATTGGTGGTATGACTACCGGGGAAGACCTCACTGGCCTTGGGACTGGGAGCTTGATAAAGATGAATCGGCTTGGATAGAAGTTCTGTTTCCCAGACGCATAAAAATTGACAGGGTTGTTGTCCACACCTATTTTTCAAAAAAGCGTGTACAGCATGGACTGGGAGAAGCGCTCCTTCAGAGTTGGACGGGAGACCGATGGACAAACCTTGCAGAAGTACGAAACGGGTATATCTATTCTCCGACTCCCAGCAAGCCCAATCGTGGTCGTTATGAATTCAACTTTGTGCCCGTTGAAACCGATAAACTTCGCTTACTCGTTTTGCGCGGTGACAAGAAAAGTACGAGAAAGCTACAAATAGGCGGAGGACGCACTGTCGAAGAACATTGGGCACGCATCGTAGAAATCGAGGCCACTGGTAAAGACGTAAAAAACAAGACTGTGTCCATGGGCCGCGACGCCGAATTCTAGGAGGCAATCGCTTTGGGTCTCTCTGATGAATCGCCCGAATTCTTCCGTGCCTGCGGTAGATGCTCCCTCAATAAAGTTCTAGGAGAAAGTCTCGCCCCTCCTGTGTAACTCTAGATTTTTTCTTTTGAGGCATTAGTTAAGTCATTTTATCGTTGAGAAGGCTTCGCCGACAAAATGACTTATGGCATGCAATCTAGTTGATTGGAACAATTGGCAAGATGATGTGTGACGGGTGCTCGGCGTCATGAGAAATTGTCTGTTTTGCTATCCGAAGGTCCGAATCTAGCCCGAAAGGATGTCCCGTGTTTGGGTTGCGATCAAACTGAGGAAAGTTGCTACTTGATACTTCAACGCGAATTCGATGATTCTTCAGAAAGCGATTACCCGTCGACCATAAGTCAATCGTATATTTGTAGACCTTCCCAGGCACTAGTAACGTCGGTTCCTCCCATGAATCTCGGTACCTGGCACGGATGATTCCTTGCGCCACATTGATCGCACGTCCGTCAGGGAAGACATCTACGAGTTTCGCGGTAAAATCGGTATCTTTGGCGTCAGAAGCGGCATAAAGCACCATCGACACTGGACCAGTTGCCTCAACATCCGATTCGAGTACCGGCGAGTCATAAACGAGGACATCCGGGCGCCACTCCACAGGTTGTTGATCTCTTGGGCCCATCGGAACGGGCGTCACACTTTCCGCACAGCACGTGCTCCCGCCCAGTGTCATGACAGGGTTACTCGGGTCATAGACGAAGTGGTCTGGATCCTCTACGTCCGGTTTGTGTGGATTGAGACTGCCGTCACCGAACAACGAGTTCGCGTTGCCTCCACTGTGGAGATAGTAGGGAACATACTCTGTGCCTGGAATAGGCCACTCTGAGGCGGTACGCCACTCATTCGCCCCCATGACGAACACTTTGACTGGCGGCTCATCCACAATACCGCTGTCGATTCCTTTCAACCAATAGTCAAACCAACGAAGGCATTCGTTCCTTAAACCAATAAGGACCGTATGTCCGAAATCAATATCACCCACCTTAGATTCAGTGCCGTGACCGCCGAGGTTGTGTATCCATGGTCCGATAATGACCTTCTGGTTGCCTTTTCCGGGCTCACGTCCCTCCCTTTTGACGCCCGTAAAATTGTTGAGTGTACCTTGCAGGAATACGTCAAACCATCCGCCCATTCCGTATATGGGCACCTCTATGTCCGCGTAACGATTTTCGACTGGCTGCATCTCTCTCCAATACTCGTCGCAGCTTGGATGGTCGATCCAATCCTTCCAAATCCTGTTATTGCGACCAGCAGCTTCATCCATGGTTCTCAAGGGTAGATGCCAATGAAGGTCTGAGAGGTGATTGCCTTCGGGAAACCACAGATACTGTACTTGATTCGTGCGGGTGTGCATCTTCACTGCGGCCCAGCGGAGGTTGAATCCAAGCTGAAATGCACCGCCGGTGTAAGCCCAGTTATGATAAGCGTGCGAGTAGCCGACGCGCGGGACTAACGCCTTCAGATATTTGCTACGCATCGGCGCAGCTTGCAGTTGCACTAACGCCACATACGAGTCGCCTAGCATTCCAACGTTCCCATTACACCAAAGTTGAACGCCGAGCCATTCGTGCGTATCAAAGCCATCTTCCGCCTCATGCTTGAAGGGATACCATTCTCCATCAGAATCGTGCCGTCCCCGAACATCCTGAACGGCAACAGCATAACCGCAGGATGCGAAATAAAAAGCTTGGGCAACATCGCCCTCACTGTTGTTGTCGTAAGGGGTTCTGATCAGAATCACGGGGACTGGATAGTCTACATCAGGCATAAAAATATCCGTGGAGAGGGTTATCCCATCTCTCATGGGCACTCTGATGTCGCATTGCATCTTCACTTTGTGTACAGGACGCGATCCTTCACTGTCCGTTTGTGCCATTGCTACCTCCAAAGGTGTTTATCTCATTCTTGGATGTGCCGAGAATACATTGAGTAGACCTTAATCGCCACCGCTCTGATATCTCGCACATCGCCTGAGAACTGTCGGTGTCTAGCGTGTCTTTTGTAACGTTCAAAGTAGGATAAGGCAAGGGCGTTTGGGCGGGAACTATCGTACGACTCTGAAATGATGGGACCATCTCTGCCAGTGGATCAATCGTGAAGGGATTTATTACGGAAAATTGGTGAAGATTCCGACTGAATATCTAGAGGCGTTTCCAGACTCCCCGCGATCTCTGTCCGTATGGTGGAGATTACCTCTACTTCTTGTTGAGGAAAATTAACAGGAGTGATAGAATCATGCAGAATGGTACACGCAGATAGTTTGGTAACTAGCGCTTATGTTAGCCAACGCGGCGTTATACATCCACCACTTGCCCCGTCTGATTAGATTGGACTGCCGCTTGGACAATCTCCAGACCACGCAAACCATCCTGACCCGTGACCAGTGGGGGTTGGCCCGCTGCCAGTCGTTCCAGGAAGCAGTGGATATGATTTGTCAGGGAATCGTAAAAGGCGGTTTGGCCTTTGAAAAAATTGGGGCGAAACCATTCGATGTGGTCGGGGTCTACCGACCAGAATTTTACGGTCTGCATCACATCTTCAATTACTACTGTTCCCTTAGTACCACCAACCTCTGTCCATTCAGATGTCCGAGTCCAGCGCGGCACTTCCTGCCATCCTCCGATTAACGTGCCTAGAGCGTCTTCCTCAAATTGAAATGATAGCGCTACGTCATGTGCTAAATCGGTACCATCACGCGGACTGAAAGAGGCGTATACCGAACGAATCTCGCCGCAGAAAAAGCGCATCAAATCTATATGATGGATTAATACGTTCCTTATTATTGAATAAGTTTTTAGGTCATCCTTCGATCCGGTAAGCGGTTCAGTCACGCGAATCATGACATAACGAATGCCGCCTACCGCTCCTTCGGCGCAAAGTTCTTTCGCTTTCAGATACCCAAAGCCGAATCGACGGTTGTAGTCAATCGCTAGATGCTGATTGTGCTGTACAGCGGCATCGGCCATTCGTTGGGCATCCGACAAGGTCGACGCCATCGGTTTTTCACAGAATACGTGACAACCAGCCTCCATTGATTTGATAACAGGAGCTATATGTAGATGTTCTGGTGTTGCTACAGTGACAGCATCTAACAGTTCAGCTTTCAACAATTCCTCGACATCATCGTACACGTTGGCGCGAACTGGTGCGGCGACAATCTCTGCCCGTTCCGGTACAACGTCACAGGCTGCGGTCAACTGGGCGTGCTGAGATTGAACGACCGCCTGCGCATGCAGCGATCCGATGGCACCGCAACCGACTACGGCCACACGCAATTTTTCGCTCTGAAATCTCTTGGATTTTCCCACTGATTTGCCTCTTTTCACGAACATCCTTCTCCGTCCAAAACTTGCTACGGCACGATTCGCCAAGAATCTCTATTCCAAGCCGTAGATTTCAAAAGAATATACTAAAGCCACTCTTCAGTCAAGGATAATACCCCATGTTCAGAACGAAGGCAACTCGGATACATCAAATAACCGCCAGTTTTTCCCTCTAGGAGTTAGCATTCTTTTTGCTGCATATTGATTCAGTCCCCAGTAAAATCGCAAAGATATTTGAAGATATCAGCGTTCCAGGGAAGAAACCGACGAACGTTTAATCGCTCTTGGAGGCACTCTGATGCATGCTTGACTTGACCAATCCCGCCCGTGGCGCATGACATCCGTTCGTTTTCCTTGTGCATTTGTGGCCGAGTGATTACATGTGTCGCCGTGTATAGATCGAAAGAAGGGTTTTAGTGAAAATCCTGGCCTATTTTCTTTCCGAATTGGTCGTGTCTTCCTGTTCCGTTCTTCAGAATCGGCCCAAGCGTGCGTCGCATCGGACTGACCGTTCGTAATTGAGGAAAAATTCAGCCACGCGGGGATTAGGCTTGATATACCTGCTTCATCTTTGATATAGTGTCATCATCGTAGATGCCAGTGTTTGGCAATTGCTCTAATTAGACGCAAATACTAGCAATCGCTAGATTCAGCGGAGGACTTGGGGATTTGTAGATACAAACAATAGAGCAAGTTTGGGGACCTCTGGATATTCTCTCTACGTTTATTTCGTTTCTTACCAGTCCGATCAATTTCTTATAGACGCCGGTGTCTGTACCTGCGTGCGACGCGCAAATCGCCTATTTGATGCACATGCCAGAGTCAGATTAGACTTCTCGTGTAACAAAATCAATTTATACTTGCGGACAGCATCATGACCGATGTAAAGAACATTAACGAAGATTTCGTTCAAAACATCTGGAACGATCAACGCTTTTTTGATATCGATCTCCGTGCGACGGATGGCAGGTCTCTCAGTATTTTGAAGGCTGGAATTTGGAATAGTGACGAAGGACCGGATTTTGTTCGCGCGGAAATTACGATTGACGGGCAACTTCAGGTCGGCGACATTGAGATTCACACCAAATCGTCAGACTGGTATGCCCATGAGCACCATCTTAACCCGAGATATAATCGTGTTGTCCTGCATGTTGTCTACTTGAACGATGACATAAACTTGCGCACACGCCTTCAGGACGGGCAGAGAATTCCAACCCTTGAACTCTTGGATCGGCTCAACACACCAATCGGAGATCTACTCGACGAAACAGAGACAGCAAAAACGGCAACCGTCGACTTTTGCCGAGTGGCGGGGAAATCCCTTAAGATGGGACCGCTCAAATCGGTCTTTGAGGACCTAGGTCAAGAGCGATTGATGGAGAAGGCAGACGCCATGAAAAATCTCCGCATTCGGATGGACTTTGAGCAATTGCTGTATGAGGGGATTATGGAAGCGCTGGGATACGCCAAGAATCGTGAACCCTTCCGGGAGTTAGCCCGGCGTGTTCCCCTTTCAGCGCTTATCGGCAAGGTTGATGAAGAGATTCAGGCAATCCTCTATGGCATGGCGGGGCTCTTGCCCTCGCAATCCCGATGTCCTACCGACCTAGACGAATCTGACAGCACATGCATCAAGCGTCTAGAATCAATTTGGAACGCATCTGAACAGGTCAGGATTCCAACTCGTATGGTTGCCGAGCAGTGGAAGTTTGCCAAAACCCGACCTGCGAACTTTCCAACTCGCCGGATTGCTGCTATCAGCCGACTAATTGGCAACTGTCAAGAAAGCTTGATGATGGTCTATCTACCGATTATTCAGCAATCGGCGGAGGCAGATCGAAAGGGCTTGGGGAAGATTCGGCGGCAGTTAGTGGAGAAGTTAACACCCGTACCTACTGGATATTGGACGGATCATTGTCATTTCGGAAAACGCATGCCTCAAATCGGTGCAACCTTAATTGGAGTAGATCGCGCATTAGCCATTATCGTCAATATCTTACTGCCAATTGCAATAGTATGGGCAGAGGAGTCACAAAGTACGATTTTGCAAGATGCGGTACTACGACTATATGGCAGTTGTCCGAAGTTGCAAGACAATCACATCACCAAACAGATTCAGTCTCAAATCTTTACTGAAGCACAACCCTTTAAGGCAATCTCTCCGTCCGCAAAGAGTCAACAAGGTGCAATTTATCTTCACAAAAACTTTTGCAGTAGCCGACTCTGCGATCTCTGCCCAATCATCAATGGCGGCGCCACTGATGATTAGTAAGGAGGGTTCGTAGTGGTGGGCGCTCACTAACTGGAGCGGAGAACTTCCTGCTTTGATCTAGGAGGGAGTTTGTCAGAACTGTTTTAAAATTTTCAGTCATTCATAGCAGTTCTTGGAGGTATTGGACACGGGTGTGATGCCGCAGTTTACGCAGCGCTTCATCTTCGATCTGGCGCACCCTCTCGCGACTGATGCCAAGTTGCCGCCCGATCTCAGCCAAGGTATACTCTGTACCATCCGTCAATCCATAACGGAGTTTAATCACAAGGGTCTCACGCGGTGCCAATGTATTAAGCACCCTCTCAAGTGATTCCTTTTCCGAAACACAGAGTAGTTCTTCTTCTGGTGTCACCTGCGAATCATCTGCTAATAGGTCGGAAACGGTCGCATCCGGTGACGCTTCGCTCAGTGGCGAATCCAGCGAAATTGTGCCTTTTGTGCTTTGCAGAATTTCAATGACGCGACTCTCCGGCATATCAACTATTTTAGCGATTTCCCTGATATCGGGCTCGCGCTCAAGGTTTCTTGTCAAGTTAGACTGCGCCTGTTTGATTGACCGCTGACTTTCTCCGACGTAACATGGAATACGAATCGTTTGGCTTTGCTGGTCAAGAGCGCGCTTGATTGCTTGCATCACCCACCATGTAGCATACGTACTGAAACGGTATCCTCTCTTGAGGTCGAATTTTTCGACGGCCTTCATTAGACCAATACTCCCCTCTTGCATCAGATCGAGGAATGAGAGTGATGACTTGTTGAAATTGTGTTGTTTGGCAATACTTGCAACGAGCAGCAAATTTGCCTCTACAATCTTCAGTTTCGCGTCATGGATTTTCTGGGCAGCTGTTTGCAATTTACCCCACAATGCTTCAAGGCGATCACACTCTTTAGCATACATTTCTGCCGCCTGAGTTCCTTGTGCGTCTGGACATTGGGAAGCTTCAATTTCTTGGCGAACCTGATCCAAGATAATACCGAGATTCATCGGGCTCCACCACAAGCCATTTTCTGATTGTTGTCTAGCCCCACGGCGCCTGTTTACCTTCGGACGTACTTCCTTCAGAATAGATTCTGGGAGCTGATCCAATAACTCCGCTACTCCTGCCTTCCCCTCTTCAAACTTTCTGAAAAGATCGGCTTCTTCTTTAGGCTTAAGTAAGGGCGTGCGAGCAATTTCTTGTAGGTAAGAAAATGCTTCATCCCTTGTGCTGTCCGTAACATCGGGACGCTTTCGAAACGACGAAATCAACTCGCCCTCATTGCTGCTATCATTAGCTGTACTACCATCTAAGTCGTCGTCATTTGATACATCGGTCGGTAAGACGGATAGGAAGTCATCGTTGTCTTTCCCATTCGCGGTTCCGCAATTGCCGACGGAGTTACTGTCAAATTCGGGGTCACGTGGCTCAGCAGTTGGTAACACAGCTAGAATGTCCGCGTCTTCTTTCTCATCCGCACTGTTGTTATCTCCAACTGAACTGTGGTCTAAACCTCGCTCACCTGATTCACCAGTTGGTAACACGGCTAGGAAACCTGTGTCTCTCTTCTCATTCCCGTCTATGGTTAGATCATGGTCGAACGAGTTATTGTTTATCTTTCGCTCTACCAGGTTTTGTTTTGCTTTCATTGTTGATTCATCCCTATCCCCCACTCTGTCGTAACTTCTATGTGGCTGAATTCTTGAAGATACTTCTGGTTTTGTGGTATACTGCACATGTTATCTTCGCTCAATCTTAGATAACATGTGCATTCCTAATCCGTCGACGCTAGAAACCTTCCTTTAGAAACCCAACAAGCCATGAATTCAAAGGACGGCTTCAGATTTACCTGGTTGCACCGAGTCATCATATAAGCGCCTATTTCATGTTTCATGACTACCTTTACGTATGTGAGAAACAGCGTGTTACATTTTCCAATGGACATCCGAAATGCCACGTCCGTCTTATTGTCTCCACGAATTAAATCTCACTCATCCAAGAATTCGGAGGTAAGAAAGGAGTCAAATGAACAAATCTGATGTAGTAAAACGTGTAAGAGATGGCGAATCCTTTGCCGGCGAAAATCTAGCGAATATTGATCTATCCGGTGCACAACTTACTGGAACTGATTTTTCGCAAGCAAATCTGAACGGTGCGAAATTAAAAAACGCCAATTTAACCGATGCTAACCTTAATGATGCCGACCTCTCAGGTGCCGATCTATCCGGAGCGGTGCTGCAAGGTGCCTACATGGTCGGCGCCAACCTAGCGAACACAAACATTGAAGGGACAAATCTTCAAGGCGCCTTTCTTGGTGGTAGCATCCTTGCGGGCACAAACTTTCGGAGTGCAGATTTACGTCGCGCAACTATTGGATGCCCACGCTGGGTTGTTCCAGATCCGTTTGGAAGACTAACGAGCTTTGAAAATGCCAATCTTGAGGAGACAATCTTTGGAGAAACCAAGCCACAAGGGGTTGTCTTACTCGGAGCAAAATTCACAGGCGCTTACTTGTATGAGGTAGATTTTTCAGAAGCGGTGTACAAACTCTCTGACCTCAAAGGCGCAATCATCAAACAGGGGCGAAATTAATCTCAGCAATGAGGTGTAAGAGTTTGAAAGACCCCAATCACACACATCCCCATAATTTGCTTCACATGAGACGGCGCTACTCAAGGTGAAGTTTACACGGTTCTGACTATTTGGCTCAAATTCATTTCCCTCCATGGCTCATGATTCTCACCGGAGTTGCAATCTGCACAAATTCTGGTATAACCCTTCCCGTTTTAACAGTTCTTGATGCGTACCAATTTCCGCTACTTCCCCGTGGTCAAGTACAACTATCTTGTCCGCGTGGGAAACCGTTGAAAGCCGATGCGCAATGACAAAACTTGTCCTCCCTTTCATTAATTTTGCAAGAGAGTCTTGAACAAGCGTTTCTGACTTGCTGTCTAGCGCAGATGTTGCTTCATCAAGAATGAGAATACGTGGATTCTTCAGAATAGCACGAGCAATTGAAATACGCTGCTGCTGCCCGCCTGACAATTTGAGACCGGATTCACCGATTGATGTCTCATAACCATTGGGCATCTGCATGACAAAGTCATGCGCATTTGCCTGCCGCGCTGCCTCAATCACCGCTTCGCGAGGCGCTTCCGGACAACCGTAACTAATATTATCCTTCACCGTCCCATCGAATAAGACAGTATCCTGCGGTACGATTGCGATTTGGCGTCTGAGAGATGTCAACGCTACTTTAGAAATGGCGCGGCCATCGATCAGAATTTCGCCTGAACCAACCTCGTAGAATCTCGGCAGGAGATTAAGCAACGTGGTCTTTCCACTTCCACTTGCCCCTACCAAAGCGACAACTTCCCCCGGCTTGGCATGAATGCTAATATCCCTGAGGACAGTTCGCCGATCGTAACCGAAGAACACATTGCAGAATCGGACATCCCCCGCCACGCTTGGAAGTGGTGTTTGCTTGGCGCCGCTAGGTTCCTCTTCCTGAAAGTCCAGTACGTAAAAGATTCGCTCGGCTGATGCAAGACATTGCTGCAAGACGCTGTTAAACTGTCCGATAGTCTTTATCGGCTTAAACATAAAACCAATCATGGCGTTGTAGCCGATGAACCATCCGGTCGACAGTTTCCCCTGAATGACGTGCCAACATCCTAAGCCGAATACTGCCCCAATACCAACGGCGCTGATTAACTCAATGAGCGGTGGAAGCATCGCGGAAAATCGAACGCGTTTCATTGCTACGCGGTACTGCCGTTTGTTCGCTGTCGCAAAGCGCTGTCGCTCCATCTCCTCAGCGGCGAAACTCTTGACAATTTTTATGCCAGTGATTGTCTCCTTGAGTTGTGAAGCGATGTCTGCCGTGCGTAGCTGAATTCCTGTGCTTGTATGACGTACCCGTTTTCCCACACGGGTGATAATATATGCCAAAAATGGCAACACAAGCACAGCTAATACAGTTAACTCGAAGTTCTTGACGAACAGGAAACAGATGAAGACGGGAATAATCACAATCGCACGGATGGTAGGCGCTGTTGTCCCAACTCCATTGAGCCATGTTCGAACATCGTCGGTCACCCGCGACATCAAATCACCCGTCCGATGTTCTCTCAGCACGCCTAACGGAGCAAAAACTATCTTCGCGTACAATTCGTTGCGAACTCGGACAAACAACTTATGTCCAACTCGTGACATCAAGTAATCGTTGCAAAACGTGAAAACCCCTTTGATGACTACCAGCATCAAAATGCTTGTGAGAACCAGCCCCACAAGCTGAAATGCGTCACGTCTATCTACGAGAGCAATTTCGGGGAGTCCACCAAAGAATCCTTCAATATAAAAATAACGAACGACAACTGGCTCTCCATCAAAGCCCTTTGTTCTAATTAATATAAGGAGGTCTGTCGTCTCCGCCAGAATGTGAATGTAACCGTATTCACAAATCGAGATTACAATCGCACAAACTACCGCAAATAAAATCTGCACACCATACGGCGTCAAATACCGTACAAACCGCCCAAAGATCGGCATCACCTCGACTTCTCCGCAACTGTAATCATACGCCTCGACTCCGTAGAAAAATCGCAGCCATCAAAATCACCATAGGTGGCGCAGATGCGCAAACCGACAGTCTCCAACAGCCTTTTCAATTCTGTTGGGAAGTAAAAACGCACGGTGTTGACCATCTTGCGAATCTTTTTTGTGGGCAATTCAATGATTGTACGATAGTCAAACAAGCGTCCCGAGTGGGGCCGGTATTCCACTTCCGCCAAGGCGAGGGTTGATTCAGAGACCCACCACCAATTTCGCGTGCGGTCTAGCTGAGTCACCGCGTATGGATTCCAGTAGTCGACAAGTAGCTTGCCACCTGGCTTAAGTACCGATGCGATTTCCGAGATGACATCTCTGTTGTCTGTTTCCTCGAAAAATCCAAAGCTTGTAAATAGGCTAATAACTGCATCACAACACGGTTTCAGTGGGATGTGACGCATGTCTGCTTCAATGAGTTGAATCCGTCGTCCACCTGTATCTATATTGTTCTTTGCTTCATTTAGCAGAAAGCGAGAGTTATCCAAACCAATGACATTGACACCCAAATTCGCCAGTTGTCGTCCGTGTCGGCCCTGTCCGCAGCATAGATCCAAGATTCTTGAACCCGGTTGAAGATTTAACGCATCAAAGATAAAGTCTGCTTCTTCTTCAGTTTCACCTTCCGATGGCAACTCCGATAGCAGGTAAGTTTCATCCCACATGACAACTCCAATACATTACTCTATGGCTTTAGCAGCGGCTGTCTTTCCCTCCATTTGACTCATTCATGCTTATATTGTCCAAACTGCACAATTTTCGTTTCATCTGCTGCACTTGATTTACAACAAATAGTAAGATGATTTGCTTCAAAGTCTGCAGTTTTGATAATCCCAACAGAAACCATTTTTCCTTTCGCATTCACTAGACCAACAAAACGTCGCTCAAAATACTCAGGACTTCTTGTAACCAAGTTGGTTAGGCATAATCGTCTCTTTATTTGCGAATGCGCATGATCAGACAACACACTTGGGGTTACAAGTGCTAGCGTTCGATGTCCCCACTCTGCATAAAGGATCTGGTCGTTAGCCAAGTCGGAAAGAATCTCCAATTCTTTTGCATTTGCACGTCTGCCAACGAAGAAAGGAGCCCTCTGCCCACGAAATTTCTCAAACGGCAAGAATGCTTCGACTGTTTCGGAAAAATAGCGTTCAATGCAGGTCTCTCGATATTTGCGCCGGTATGTGCTGGTTTTGGAAGTAACCGCTTGATGAGGGGAAAGCTGGTAAACCTTCATGGAATGGAAGGCATCAAATCCGGCGATGATGGCATCTAACTCGCCTGAATGCTGGATACAGACTAGATAGCTAGGCTGAATTATCTCAATCTTGTGCTGCTTGAGCGCGAAGGCCTCCCTACCCTTGACATAGCCGGTTGTATCAATCACAACAAAATCCACTTCGGCCCTATGCGCGGCATCCACCATTAGGTGGACACCGGTGACACACTGTAGGAGATGACCTTCGGGAGAGATCCAGCCAACGAAGTAAAGATCGTCGGCTTCAATCTCATCCCAATGGGGGTTTTGGGACAAGATTTTGAGTCCAATCGTCGTCGGCGGTCCGATTTGTGATTGGCCTACATCTGCATCGACCAAACCGACTCTCAAGCCTTGAGACACGCCCTGTTCAACAAGGAATCGGCAGAACGTTGATTTGCCGGTGTCAGTTGACCCAACCACAAGTATAACCGCTCGTGGATGGACAATGTTTCGCGCAATACGCTCCCAATCACGGTTCCCCTGATAAACAGCCTTCATGCTTCCCAAGATTGGGTCGGAACATCACTACCCCATCATAATCATACCTAGAGTGCCGTTAACTCAACTTTTGCTTTCCTTCTCGTGCGACCCTATTCTACAAAGCTTAGCTCGTACCGAAATAGGACTCCTGTGTCGCCGAGAAAATTCTCTAACGTGCGTTTTCCGGCAATTCCTATTAGCCGTTCCAGCAACGTAGGCTCGTGCTTGACGCGCGTTATTTTAGGCTTCCCAATAATGCCGCCAAGCTCTGCGGCATGCGCTATGGCGTCATGAAGATTACCTAGCTTATCAACGAGCTTATGTTTCTGTGCCTGATTCCCCGAAAAGATGCGCCCATCCGCCAACGCTTGAACTTCGTCACGTGTTAGCCGATCTTTTCGTTCTTCAGATATTGCGTCAACGAACTGATGATGTACGTCGTCAATTGTTTCCTGCAGCAATTTCTTCTCCTCTGGCGTGAGATTTCGGATGGGCGATCCTGTGTCCTTGAATTGGCCACTCTTTATAGTCTGTTGATCTATCCCCACCTTATCGTAAAGCCCCTTCATTTTCACGAACTGCATGATGACTCCTATGCTACCCGTTAGCGTACCCGGGTTCGCAAAAATTTGATCTGCCGCGCAAGCAATATAGTATCCCCCGGATGCAGCTGTTCCCCCAAGGGACGCAACAATCGGTTTGTCCAATTTCTTCAGTTCGCTGTATATTTCCTGCACTGGTGCAACACTACCGCCTGGCGAGTCAATTCGCACAACTATTGCCTTAACACTTCCATTGTCGCGATATTGATGAATCAATTCAATGACTTTGTCCGACTTTGAAATCGTCCCAATGATATCAATAACCGCGACTTTCTCTCCAACTGGCCCATTACTCACTAGTGCCCGTACAACAAACACTAGAATTAGCAAGACTGCGAAAGCGACGAGAAGTTTAATGAATCTTTTTCGGGTCATGTAAATTTCGTTTCCTTACTATCACGTAATCACTCACCTGCGAAAAAAGACAATCACAAGAAACGTTTTGACTAGCCATAAAAGATCGGAGGCTACGCCTTGTTTTTCAATGTAGTTAAGATCAATTTCAAGTTTTCTCGGCATTAACTGGGTGATGTAATACTGTTCAGGATCGGCATGGTCCTTCAACTTTTCCTCTTCATCACGGTTCGCAATCTGCGCTGGACCGGTAATCCCTGGCCGAACTTGGAGCACTTGCTTCTGATTTTTAGTATAAAATTCAACATATTCTGGTGCTTCTGGGCGCGGGCCGATAATGCTCATATCTCCCTTGATGACATTGAGGAACTGTGGAATCTCATCCCACTTCGTCCACCGTAGGAACCGCCCCAGTTTAGTAATACGCGAATCGCCGTAGATTGTCAATCCTGTCCCGAGTGATTCAGCATTTGCGACCATAGTCCGAAACTTGTACATCTCAAAAATTCGTCCACCACGGCCAACGCGTTTTGCTCTATATATGATTGGCCCGGGAGATTGAATGCGCGCTAATAATGCACACAGCATCACTAATGGTAGAAGACCGATCAAACTTAACGTCGCAAATGCAAGATCCAACAGTCGTCTTGACACATTCTGGATAATCGAGCGATCTAGCTTACTATCGTCTAGGGATAGATCAAGAACTTCCCACTGCTGGCTTTTCATAGGATTTCCGACCGATTGGAAGGTTTATTACCTGTGGTTCAGATTGTCTCAATTTTTCATCATCCAATTGGTCGATGAATGTCCTTTGTGGCTTGTAGGTTGGGACAATCTCCTGAAGTTTGGCGATAATGCCCTCGGTATCTAGCCGATCTGCCAACTCTTGCAAAGCACCAATCTGGGCAAGTAATTCCGTTTCTTCAATTGTCTCTAGTTGCCCCACGAAAATCCGTTGATGTTTTGTGGCAGTAACGCCTTCCTGCGGAGTTAGGAGTTCTTCGTAGAGTTTCTCGCCGGGTTCCAAACCCGTAAATTCAATCTTGATATCTTGGTCGACCTCAAGTCCAGATAGTCGAATCAAATCTTGTGCCAGATCGAAAATTTTGATTGGCTCGCCCATGTCCAAGATAAATATCTCACCCCCATTGCCCATAGCTCCTGCCTGAATAAGCAACTGAACCGATTCAGGAATCGTCATAAAGAATCGCGTAACCTCACGGTGTGTAACAGTGACAGGTCCTCCCTTTGCTATCTGGCGTTTGAAATTCGGTAGGACACTACCGCGACTGTCAATCACGTTACCAAAGCGAACCGCGATGAAATCGGTACCGTTTCGTTTGGCTTTGCTTTGAATCAACTTCTCGGTAACGCGTTTGGAGGCTCCCATTACACTAGTCGGATTGACTGCTTTGTCTGAAGATACCAAGATAAATGCTTGAACATGATGCTTAATCGCCGCATCAATAAGGCTCTTAGTGCCTAGTATGTTGTTCTTCACGGCTTCGTCAGGATGTGTTTCCATAAACTTGACATGTTTATGTGCCGCCGCATGAAAAATGATATGCGGCCTATACTTCTGCATGATTCGATCAATCTTCGAACGGTCACGAATGTCGCCCACGATTACTGCACGGTTTACATTCGGATCAGATTCGTTCAATTCAATGTCAATGTGGTATAAGCTGTTTTCGCCTCTTCCTACGAGGATAAGCAATTCAGGCACAAATTTTGCCACCTGTCGGCAGAGTTCCGATCCAATTGAACCGCCTGCGCCCGTTATCATTACACGCTTACCGGATAAGTATTTCGATACCTCTGCCAAATCAATTGATGAAGTTGAGCGATTGAGCAAATCTTCGACCCTGACATCTCTAATTTGGCTAATGCTCACATGTCCATCAAGAATTGCATGGATGCTTGGGACAATTTTGAATTTACAACCTTTATACTTATGTTGTCGGACGATTTCGCGAACCTTACTTTCAGACGCTGAAGGCATTGCAATAACAATTTCATCAATTTGCCGTCTGCGCACAATATAAGCTAATTCACGCGTCGTACCAAGCACCTCAAGTCCTTGAATACTCTGTCCTACCTTCTCACGGTTATCAGTGATGAATCCAACAGGCAGATATCCTTTCTCTGGATGATTGCGGATTTCACGCAGCACGCCAATGCCTGCTTCCCCCGTCCCAACAATTAGCACCCTGATCCAGGGCGTTGCAACCTGTTTTCTTCGATATTCCTCTGCAATACGTAAGGAATATTTCGCCAATCCTATAAGTACAATATTATAGAATCCATCCATTGAAAACAACACCCACGAATGGCGAATATTCCCGGAGTATTGAATAATCCGGAGGAAATCTGCCACATAGGGGACAAGCATTAACACAAAGGTCCCACCGATTATTGCGCCGATCAAGGAAAGGAATTCTCGAACGCTCGCGTGTCGCCAGACCGGCTTATAGAGCCTAAAAACCAAGAACGTTCCCAGACGAACTAGGGTAATAATTGCTGCGGCGATTACGAAGG
Organism: Candidatus Poribacteria bacterium; assembly: GCA_965197465.1. Taxonomy (GTDB): domain Bacteria; phylum Poribacteria; class WGA-4E; order WGA-4E; family JAJDTR01; genus JAJDTR01. The sequence continues at coordinate 1,924,308 of OZ240209.1, forward strand.
AATGCTCAAGCGGATTGAACTTCCCAGCCTCTCCCTGCTGCATGAGCGATGCGAGCAAATCAACTTCTAGCGATTTGCATGTATGATATGCTGCCGAGAAGGCAAGATTAATCAGACAGACATCAACAACAATCGAAGTTATCAGTCTTTTCTTGGATTTTGGCATATTCCATCCTTAATTGTAGTTGAATCGCGTAAAGGTTTGTTTTTCTTCGCTACTTTAACTGTGCTTTGACAGTCCTTTCTTATGCGATAGGCTATGCGCCCCGGACATGGTATCAAAACCACTCTACGTCGCGCCGACGAAACAGCGGTCAGTGGCTTACGCCCCAACATCGTAGAGAAAGACCGCAATACGTATCGGTGGCTTCTTCCAAGGTACGGTAAGCCGCGCTATTGTTGGGTCATTCAACTTGACACTCGCTAAATTAATTCAGCCGCAAATCTGGGAATAAACTCCCTCCAGCCGCTGTACCAATACGTCCCAGCTATACTTTTCCTCAACGAGATGTCTACCTGCAGTACCAACCGCCTGGCGGTAATCCGGAGACTCAATTAAGTCAATGATGTGTTTCGCGAACGCTTCGGGTGTGTCACCAACTAGAAGGTTTTCTCCGACGCTTGCATCCAACCCCAAAGCACCTAGAGAGGAGGTGACAACCGGGACCCCCATTGCCATTGCTTCCAAGTTCTTAACCTGCAAACCTGAGCCTGCACGCATAGGGGAAACGAACACAGCAGCATCGTCAAAGTATGGTCGCGTTTCGGGAACATATCCAGTGACAACAACGTTTTCATGATTGACAAGCTTCCGGATTCGGTTCGGAGGGGCGTTACCCACAACATAGAAAACAGTTTCTGGATACGCCTCTTGGACAAGTGGGAAAATTTCGGTGTGAAAATACAGCGCTGCATCCCAATTTGGGAAATAGTTCATCGTGCCGGTAAATAGTATATGAGGTCGATAGTCGGTTGAAGTGGGTTGAAAATACTCTAAATCAACCCCCATCGGTACAACTGACATTTTCAACGTGGCGTCCTGTTGTAGCAAATAGTCTCTATCGATCGGTGCTGCAACAGTACCCCAATCAAATGAATTCATTATCTCAACTTCATAGCGACGAACTCGCTTTGCTTCCAGTTTCACCAGAGTACGTATTAAATATCGATCCAGAGCGGCACGGCGACTTAAGTTGAGTCCAAGCGAATCACAAAGATCCAACATCTTTGGAACCCCTTGAACGTGCGGAACATATTGCCCCATCCGAAAAAGCTGCGCGTGAATCAAATCATAGCTATGCTGATCCAACAGTCGGTCAATTGTCCGTTGCATCTGAGGAACAAACCAGTAGTAAACTTGCAAAGGGCAGTTAGACAAGCAATGCAACAGGGAGTTTAAACGAGCCCTACCATGGTGGAATCGCACTGATTCGACTCGATCGCAGAAAGACTGCAGATGCTTGACATAGGCTATTTCTTGATCTGATTCGAAAAATGAGACAACCGTAACGGAATGATGTTGGGCAAGCTGTTTGATGAAGTGGTAAGCACGAATTCGATCTCCCCGATGCGGCGGGTACGGAAATCTAAGGCTCAAGAATAGAATCTTCATGCGAGAAAACTGAAACACAAAACTAAAGCTTGCCTTATAATGTTAGGTCATGCGCACTTTTCGCCATCTAAGCTGCTGGAATCTCAGCTTCGTCAATGAGCATAACAGGGATACCGTCTCGAATGGGATAGCGACGCTGACATTCACCAACACATATTAGCTTTTGATTCTCACAGTCGTATTCAATATCACCCTTACAAGCTGGACAAGCCAGAATTTCAAGCAACTCTTGACTAATCGGTTCTTCCTGCGACGTCAAAATATCCCTCCATATAAAATTACATTATACATCTTATACTAGGTGAGACAAACAATCAAGCATAAAATTAGCAAGCGAAATGGGATACGCTCATTCTGTTTCCATATCTTCTTTCTCTTCAATGTTTCGTTATCTATTTCCCATGGCACCGTTTATATTTCTTTCCGCTTCCACAAGGACAAGACTGATTGCGACCAACCTTGGGAAGACTTCCCATTGCTTCCTGAGTAGCAAATTCAGCAGATGAGGGGGATTCCTCTCTGCTGGACTGCGCCGGCATTGGCCGTCGCCTGCGGGGCATGCCAGATTGTCGGGAGTTGCGCTGGGGCATAGCACGCCTCGGTGCCTCCACATCAAGATGTACTTTGAAGATGTACTCGCTGGTCTCTTCTTCAATGCGCTGATACATCGCTTCAAAAACATTGAATGCTTCGTTCTTGAAAACCACGATTGGGTCCTTGCCTCCATAGCTACGAAGATGAATCCCTTCTTCAATGTAATCGATATTGTATAAATGATCTTTCCAATGGCTGTCGATGCGGTCTAAGAGCAAGAGCCGTTCGAGAGTTCGCATCTGTTCGGTGCCCATCTCTGCCTCGCGTTTTTCGTAAGCTAATTGGAGTGTTTCAAGCAGGTGCTCGCGAAGTTGTGGAAGCCCCATCTCTGCCACCGGAGTCTGCCACGCCGCGAAGTCAACAGGAAAAGTCTGTACCAGCCATTTCGTGATGCTCTCCAACTCTTCTTGCTCTGACCCTTCTACCGGTAGTTCCACTTCCAGCCTGTCATCCAGCACATTCTCAATCATGCCCCAAATCGTCTCCTTGAGATTTTCACCCTCAAGGATACTATCGCGCAGGTCGTAGATAGTTTGACGCTGCGTGTTCATCACATCGTCAAATTTGAGTACATTCTTTCGGATCTCAAAGTGTTTCTCTTCCACACGGGTTTGAGCTTTCTCAATGGCTTTGGTGACCCACGGGTGCTCAATCGGAATATCCTCTTCCATGCCAACCCGGTCCATCATGCCTGATAATCGGTCCGACCCAAATTTGCGCATGAGATCATCTTCTAGCGACAGATAGAACCGGGACGATCCAATGTCTCCTTGACGTCCCGATCTACCGCGCAATTGGTTGTCAATCCGGCGAGAGTCATGCCGCTCGGTGCCGATAATGTGCAGTCCACCCGCTTTCAAGACCACTTCACGGTTCATTTCACAAGTCGCCTCGGCCTCCTCGTGTGCCGTCCTCCACTCATCTGAATCTTCGTCAATGGCGTCCGCTTCAACATTCTGCCTGCGGAGAATCTCTTTTACCATGCCATCGGGATTTCCACCCAGCAAAATGTCAACTCCTCGTCCTGCCATATTAGTTGCAATGGTAACGGCTCCAGGTGTACCAGCTTGGGCAATAATCTCTGCTTCGCGAGCGTGCTCCTTGGCATTCAACACCTGGTGTCGCACGTCCCTCTGCCTGGCCCTTAGCATCTTACTCAATTTCTCAGACTTCTCAATGGATATTGTTCCCACCAGTATTGGACGTCTTTTTTCATGTTGTTCCACGATATCATTAATGATCGCCCGATATTTCGCTTCCTCGGTTTTGTAAATCTGATCCGAATGATCCTCGCGAATCATCGGTTCGTTTGTGGGCACTACAACGACATCCAACCCGTAGATATGTCCAAATTCAGCCGACTCTGTTTCGGCGGTCCCTGTCATCCCCGCCAGTTTCTCATACATGCGAAAAAAGTTCTGATAGGTGATGCTTGCACCGGTTTGGCTTTCCTGAACAATTCGAACACGCTCCTTGGCTTCGATAGCTTGATGGAGTCCCCCACTCAGTCGCCTTCCAGGCTGTTTCCGACCTGTAAACTCATCCACGAGAATAACCTCTCCGTGCTCGACGAGATAATCCACATCGCGCTGGTAAAGGTGGTGAGCGATTAACGACTGATTCACATGATGGACGAACTCCATGTTCGTGTGATCGTATAAATCCGTTACGCCGAGCAGACGCTGCATCTCCTCAACACCATCCTCCGTCAGTGCGACGGAACCTCGCTTGCTGCTCTTCTCATCAATCTCATAATGCTCATCCGCATTAAGTCGAACTACTGCACGATTGATCCTCGCATAGAGCTCAACGGGTTCGCCATAGGGTTCTGAGATAATCAACGGCACGCGGGCTTCGTCAATTAGAATGCTATCAACTTCATCAAGAATCGCATAGTGATGACCTCGCTGTACTCTTGCGTCTAGGTACGATGCTTTATTGTCCCAGAGGTAGTCAAAACCAAATTCGCTATGAACGCCATAAGTAATGTCCGCTTTGTACCCAAGCTTTTTCTGCTCGTGAGGCATCATACTAACGGTTAAGCCGACTGAAAGACCGAGAAAGTTATAGATTTTCCCCATCCATTCCGCATCGCGTCTCGCGAGGTAATCATTTACAGTGGCAACATGGACACCGTTGCCTGCGAGTGCATTTAAGTAGACAGGAAGTGTTGAGGTTAAAGTCTTACCTTCACCGGTTTTCATTTCGGCGATACAACCCTGATGGAGCGCTGCCCCACCCATTATCTGCACATCGTAGTGGCGTTGTCCTAGTGTTCTTACAGCAGCTTCTCGCACAACCGCAAATGCCTCGGGAAGAAGATTGTCAAGCAATTCTCCGGCTTCAAACTTCTCTCGAAAATGTGCCGTCTTTGATTGAAGTTGGGCATCGGTCAGGCGCTTCGTCTCAGCCTCTCTTTGATTGACCGCGTTGATCGCCGACTGAAATCGCTTGAAATCTCGATCTTGCTTGCTCCCAAGAAACTTGGTTAAAATTTGCTGAAACATAAAACATCATCCCCTTCTTAATCTAATAGCGCACGACGCGATGTTTGAGGGATAACAAAGTTTCGCATATACCGCAGATTAAACAAAGGAGCAGGACCTCATCAATGCCTCAATTTTCATCTCTTGGGCAGTGGCTCCTTGGACTCGGATATACTGCATATTCACTGTCAATCTGAGCGATTGTACATCGGTTTTCACCGCTTTGCCTGGCCACCCGTGTCTTGACTCGGAGATTCAACTGTTTTCTCCTAGCCATCTTTTACGTGCGACTAAAGTTTGTCATCGGCGCTCCCGTGTCATATTTCGCTCAAGGGATTACCGTTTGCTTGTCCGCAAGCTACCTCACTCGACTGCCTAGTTTTTTGGGATAATTACAGTCTATGCATCAGACTGCGTTTCAGATTGCCCCGCAGTTGCTTCCTCTTCTTGTGACACCTCATTGTCCGGGAAAGAGTCTTCTTCCTCTTCAGCTTCTAACAAGTTTTCACCGTCGGACCGTCTTCGCAATACCGCATAGATGATTGTATTTCCTACTGAAGCAATTGAGAAGAGATATGCCAAAATCAGGCACATGACAAACAATAGGGACAAGGTCATGAAGACTGACGTGAGAGTCATAAAAAAACTATCAAACGCCGAGAACTGAGCCGCGGGGACATTTGAAGGTGCGATTGTATCGAATACCCCTAAATTGCGAAGGAATGGTAGAGCAGATATTTCATCAATCAACTTGCCGAGCCACTTGTTCGCATTTCCCATGAACAGAATCATGTCTGTAGGTAGGAGATAACGAAGTGGCAACATCACCAAGCTGAGACTGAACAAGCAAGAAATCATCCAAATCGGTACGCAGATGAGTTTTACACCGAATAAGAGGGCTTCATAGACCATGATTCGCCACGGTTGGTTCCAAACGATAGAAAAATGCTGATAGATGGTTTCAAAGGTATCCGTGTCAGCGGCGGCAACGACCGCGGGAACGAAGAGCAGGCTTACGCTAAAAATCACAAGCAGATAAACCATCAACAATCCAAGGAAAAATGCAAAAGGCATTAGCAGTGATGAGAACGTTACAATAACTCTTCCAGCCCATGGAATCTTGCCAAGCAAACCTACGACAATCGGTACTAGCATACAAAGAACGAAAACAATGATCAGTCCTACGAACGCTCCAAAGACAGCTTTCCAATGATCCTTCAAGAACGAAGCAGCTTCCTTCATCGAAAAGAAACTGTCTCCCCGCAACTGCTGTATGGTGATTTTTGATACCATTGTGCTCGTCGAAAAGAAGATGACGAAGAAAACCAGCAAACCCAACCCCATAGCCCCAACTGTAACTGGCTTTAGTTCGTAGTCCACAATGGGGCAAACTGGAATTAACGCGTATTCGTTCCAGAAATCCTCTACTGCATTTCCTCCAACAATCAAAAGGCTAGTATATACAATCACCTCGTAAATCAGATAAGCAAGTGCAAGCCCGATGAAGTGAACTGTGAGTTTTTTGCTACTAAACCCGTAACGTCCAGCTCGAAAAACGTCCCTAAAGTCAAAGTGTAATTCGCTCATTGGTAGTTCCTTCTCTTGCCATTGGAAACTTATCTCTCAGTCAGATTTATCACGAAAATTGACCGGAAATCCTGCCGAACAAAGATCTAAGGGCTAATCCCGCATTATGATACAACAATTGCAATTCTCTGTCAACAGCAACCTTCTCAGTTATTGCACTTCTCATTAAGGCTATAGCGCGGGTTTAGATGCGCTAACCTAGGTCGGAATCGCCAACTTTTCACAAGTCGATCGGCTTGAATTAACTACGGTCAAGACAGGTGTTTCGATATAAGTACATAACGTCCGTAGCCACCGTTATATTGCCAGAGTCTTGTCACCAAACCCACTAATCCCCCAATCTAACGCGCCGTCGATATTCCCTCGTCCTGTGTGTATCGATGATATCTCTTCATCAGTGCACGCAAACGGTCTAGGGGGATTGCATGAACGACAGTTCCATTCTTTCCAGCAGTAGTAACTGCCATCGTCATGGCATTGACAACGGCTTCTTCCGTAGCTTCAATGACGGCCTGGTAGAAGACATCCATTCGACTGTTACGAAGCATTTTGACTGAAAGTATACTAGCCTCGGCCGATGTGGGCACCGTGTTGGCGGTGGAAAAAGCTACTACGAATTCACCGCTACTGACCGTGCTTGGTGTACCTGTCCGCGCAAGCCCATGAGTTGCTCGCTGGGCAAGTTTCGATAGCTGGCGATGCACTAGAGGTGCGTCTGTGGCTATAACGATGATGAATGAGCCATCACGATGTCGCTCCGGTTTCAAATCGGCGATTTTTTCCCCAACAGGAACACCGTCAATTCGGAGTTGATGGCGGCGGCCGCCGTTAGCGTTGACTAACACCCCCACGGTATATGTCTGGCCATCCACTCTCAGTACGCGGGAGGCGGTGCCAATTCCTGCTTTGAATCCGTAAGAACGCATGCCTGTGCCAGCGCCGACGCATCCTTGCGAGACAGGGCCTCCAGCGGCACTTTCTATTGCCTTGATGGCATGTTCAGCGGTAACATGCAGCCCGCTAATATCATTTAGTCCACCATCGTAGCATTCAGCGACGATGGGAAGAATAATGTGAGAATGTGGGTAACGCTTAATCATATATTGCACTACCCCATCGTGGACCGCCCCGACACTGAGTGTGTTGGTGAGCATGATAGGTGACTCAATCAAGCCGGATTCGTTGACCCAGGCAAACCCCGTCGCTTCGCCATTTCCATTGATGACATGGGCAGCGCCAAATGCGCGATTTAACCAAATGTCATCGCGTGGAATTACTGCGGTAACGCCAGTACGGACATTATCGCCGACATACAAGGTAACATGACCGACCCTCACGCCGACGACATCAGTAATCGCATTGTGTTTTCCCGGCTCGTACATTCCTAGCCGAATTCCGAGATCTCGCGCGGATACTCTTGACTCAGGCGGGGACGCACTTTGGCATACAGGAGTAAAAGCCAGATGAGGGATTACGGAAATCAACGCTGCGATGAACAGATTCCGAATTCGCGTTTTCATAGAGTGATCTTGCATCTAAAACGGGTGTGCGCTCAATCCTTTTTCTTTCAACTGCCCAAGATAAATTTGGCGAATGTGATTGAAGATATCAATATACGCGGGTGTGCGGTAATCAGGGTAAGTCCACTCCCAAGGCTGGAAGGTTTTGTGACGAAACTTTAACGTATTTTCGGCGTAAACACCGTTCTGAAGATGAATACGATGGGCATGGTCCTTTGTGGATGCGAGAACTAGCTTGGCAGCAGAAATATAACCGGGATCGAGATTTACTTGGCGGTGTGTCGTCACATCCTCTGCAAACTCGCACTCAAGCGCGTTCGAAAAGCACTTCGCTGCGGCAAGTTCATCAGGTGAGATGAGTTGGTCAAAACTAATGAACTGACGTTGCAGCTCCCTGCCCAATTCCTGCTCATAGTAGGTTGTGTAGTCAAAAGGCATGAGTTGGCTTATGAAGTCGATTTCGCCAAACCGCTCTTCCAGTCTGGGATGTACGACAGCCAGAAGATTGGTGTTGCCGGTGATGACGCCAACAATTAGCTTTACGGGCGAAGGCGGTTTTATCTGTCCCATGGTTTATAGTTGGATATGCCAATCCAGAGAACATTAACAATATTATATATATAGCGATAAAAACGGCGACACCTCTGGGGGCAGACAATACACTCACCCGATGAATCTGCGGTCTTCGACTTATTGCTTCAGTTTGTCTTCCGATTCCGGAATATTTTCAAAGATGCACTTCCACTCGCCTGCATCAACGTGATACATCGCCATTTTGCTATCCAAATAGTCGCAAAAGCACACTTCAATTCCATCTGCCAATTTACTCCAGCTTGCCTGACTGGCGAATTCTGTTACGCAAAATCCGTCGGCAGGGCAAACTGTGTACCAAGTCGTCGAGCTTTCGTCCCAGTCATACCCCTCCGCGCTGAACAAGTCTTTGATTGTCGTTGTAGGGTTAGGGCCGCGTCCGTTTTGATTGCCTACTCTGATGGTAATATTCTGCGTTGTACCTTCCAACGGAGGATAATCCGACCATTCCAACCTAGAGAGTTTCATATTCCCTTCTAAATCGTCAAGAAATGGCGACAAATTGCCCTTCTCCGTCAGAATAAACAACTCGTTCACGGCGCGGGTCAATGCGACATAAAAAAGACGACGTTCTTCGTCGGTGGTTCGCTCAATACTGTCGCCAAAGATACGCGTAAAGATTAAATGCGGGTGAATCAGAGGATAACGCATAGCAACCGCATCTAGCACGATTACAACATCCTTTTGGCGCCCTTTGTATTTGTGAACCGTTGATATCGTGACTTTTTGCGCTTGTTTGGCGGGAAGCTGAGAACGTAACACTCCAAGAAAGCGATCGAGCATACCCTTGCTTGATGAATTTCCTTGGTTGGTATAATTCATGTTCCAGGGAGGAATATTCATCCGGCTGAGTAAGACGACATTCTTGCCATCGTTGATGACTTTGTTCGCAAGGCGCAATACAGCATGCGTAGAGTAGTCTCCGAGGTTGGTGTGTCTTTCTTGCGGAGTCGGCGAAAAAGCACCCAAGTCAGCAATCACGGCCTTGCCCATAACTGTCTTGTTGGCCCGTCCAGGCATACCTCGTCCCGTCATCAATGCGTTGCCGACATTGACAATCGCCTTAGTCGAACGGTAATTCGTAGCCATGTGAAGTTGGCGAGAGTCCTGAAAAATCTCCGAGAAGTTCTCGAAAAAGTGGAGATCCGAACCAGCAAAGGCGTTAATAGCTTGCCAGTCATCACCAACGCAGAAAAAACGCGCGTGCGGATTCTGTTTTTGAACTGCCTCCATCAGACGATGAAAGAGTTCGGAAAAATCCTGATATTCATCAATGAGTATGTATCGGATACGTTTTAAATCGCCGGATCCAGATTTGCGCCTAAATCTGGTTTCGCCTGCGGCAACTATCGCCGTGGCTTTCTGCATTAGCCCATCAAAATCCTCCTCTCCTGTGGCTTGAAGGTGCTCCAAATAAGACACATAAAACACCTGGGCAAGATTCAAGAAGCGCCGCTCAACATCGTCAACGCAATCGTGACTGTTTACCATTTCCGACAGTTGCTCTGAGGTCAGAGAAAGCTTTCGACAACGCTGTATGAATTCCTTGGCTACTTTAGTGAAGTCATCTATGGCACGGTCTTTGACCCGATTCCATATCTGATCTTCGCCGAGTCGATCGCAGAAAATTCCAAGACATTCAAGATCCTGTTTCAATAAAGCATAAAAATCTTCTTCTCCAATTGTTAAATCAGGCGGAGAATATTCGAGCAGTCGCCAGTTAGGTTTGTTTTGCCAATAGTTGCGTTTTTCCTCCGACCTCTCGTCATAATCAGGGTCACCTTCAAGTCCGAAGTATTCAATGGCTACCCCATGGATGTTTCCAGTGAAAATCGCAAAATCAGGACGGTAATTTTGGCCATTCCACTTGAAACTCCGTTCATATTGGTACTTGATGTCGTGTTCAAACAGGAAGTTCGCGATTGCTTTCTCTCCATACGACTTCACGTATTGCCCATCAAGGCTTTCCCGAGTCAATGAGCGACGGTACCGCAGCATTTCTTCTGGCATTCTATCGTACCCACCTGAAACAATGCGTTCCCAATCGGGACGAAAGTGTGCTATCATCAAAGCACGGATTCTGTTGTAATAGCTAGGATTTCGCACGTAGCGGTCAATCACGTCCTGCATAGCACGACTTTGGCTCTGTTCGCCATCAGGCTCATCAAATATTATCTTTTCAGGATGAACCGGATGAACCATCGCATAAGCTAATGCGTGAAAGGTCATTACATAGGGCACAGAATCTTGTAAGTATGATGCGAGCCGTTCTCGCATTTCATCCGCCGCCTTACGGTTGAAAGCCAAGAGTAACACCTCGTCAGGCGATACGCCGCAGTGTTGTTGCAGAAACAGCGCGCGATTGACAAGGGTCGCAGTTTTACCGCTTCCCGCCCGCGCTACAGCCTGCACATTACCTTCAACAGCGCCAATCGCCTCCACCTGTTGGCGGTCTGGCTGTCTGTCCAGGTAATTCTCCGCCCAAGATTGCACAAAATTGAATTTTTCAACCTTGTAATCCTCAAACGATATTTGAGCACTACACTGATCTTGATAGAAACTATAAGCGTTGAGGAAGTCTAGTTCAAATTTTTCCCTCAAGCGTTTGAGTAGTGCACATTGAGTGAGTTTTGCCGCTCTTTCGTATCGCCCGGATTTTCGAGCTTGCTCGGCATAATGAAACAGTGCATTCGGTGCCAATTCAGATAACAAAACACTCAACGCGCTAAGGTTGTCCAGCCGAACCAATATATCAGCAAGATACCCCTCATCGTCGGAATCTTCATTAGCGGCCGCCGCTTCTTCTGCCACCTCACCACACTTCACATGCCACTGTTGTACGGATGGCTCCTTTATCCAGTTGAATTCCACGGTATGTTGGTCACACAATTCCAGTAATCTCGCCCAAAGATCGACATCCGCAATTCTTGGTTTGTTGGTCTCTGTAGTTACGATGTCATAACACCAACCATTTGCTTCCCAATCTCGTGGCCACTTATTTGTCATTGCATCGACTAAGTATTTCCAATCAGTGTAAAGTCGTACTGCACAGGAAGTTTTTAGCGCTTCCAATCCGGCGATAGCACCCATGATTTGCATCCGCTTGTCTGTTGTAAATCGAAATCCTCGACCAAATACTTTGTGAGAATCATTATAACACATCACAACACCGTAGCCGCCCCGGCCGGGATTGTCGGGGGATAAGCCGATGGAGTTGGTAAATATAGAAACTTCCTTCCTACTCATTTAATCTGGCCCTTAAACACTGGTGATTCTCTTGCGACGAGGGTTCCGTAGACCACTCCACAAGCCAAAACCTAGAAGAACTCAGATATAGTCAACGAATTATGGAGTAGAGAACCAAAGCGGAGGGTTCATGTATTCAACAACGAGCTGACATTACTATAAGACGCGATGAATCTTGCGATTATACCCCGCATCGGTTAATATTGCGCTTGTCTTCTGGGCAACAATCGTTTATAATGTGGATAAATTGTGTTTGTGGATTTAACATAGCCTTCTTAGTTTTTGACGAGGAAATCCTATGATTGCTATTGACTTTACTGAAGAAGACATTGAAGCCCTTGATTATGAACGTTATCACCATCCTCATCCGAGGGTGCAGCGAAAGATGGAGGCGCTTTGGCTCAAACACCAAGGCTTACCACATAGTCAAATCACTCGTCTAGCCGGTATTTCGCCTAACACGTTGCGGGCTTACCTGCGCCACTACCAAACTGGCGGCATTGACGTACTCAAACAGCTCAATTACTGCCCACAGGAAAGTGAGCTGTTGGCTCATCAGACCTCAATTGAAGACTATTTTCGGACAAATCCAGCAGCTACAATTAAAGAAGCAGCGGCAAAAATCTACGAACTCACCGGTATTCAACGCAGTGAAAGTCGTGTGCGTGTGTTTTTCAAAAACATAGGCATTGAGTACCGGAAAGTGGGGCATATACCAGCCGAAGCCGATGTCGAGGCACAGGAGGACTTTAAAAAAAAGAGTTGCAACCGCGTCTGGACCAAGCTGCTGCTGGTCTGAGAACCGTCTTTTTCGTTGATGCCGCCCATTTTGTCTTAGCTCCCTTTTTAGGATTTCTCTGGTCGTTCACTCGTGTGTTCATCAAAGCCCCCGCCGGCAGAAAGCGATTTAACGTTTTGGGTGCCTTGAATGCCGTGACACACGAACTGATAGCGGTACAAAACGATACTTACATCAATGCGCAAACCGTCTGTGATTTGTTAGTGCGTATTGCAAAGTCGGCAGGTGAGATGCCGATTACATTGGTTTTAGATAATGCCAGATATCAAAAGTGCCCAATCGTCCCGGAGTTAGCTGAGAAACTCACTATTGAGCTGCTTTATCTTCCGCCATATTCTCCCAACTTAAATCTGATTGAACGGCTCTGGAAATTCGTCAAGAAAAAATGCCTTTACTCAAAGTATTATGCCGAATTTTCCGAGTTCAAGCGTGCGATTACCGATTGCCTCAATCAGACTCACACCACCTACAAATCGGAATTGGCAACTTTACTTACGCTACGTTTCCAGACTGTTCAAAAAACGCAACTTCCGACAGCGTGAAGTATAACATCTCATATGGATACGTTCTATATCACACTGTGCAGTATATCACGAGTCAATTTCTAGGTCAATTGGGATTCACGAACGAAAAGAACACTCGTTCCTAATCTGAAGACCGTGAGAACAACCTTCGATGACACCGTTCTTGTAGGCAACCTCCTTGGGAACGCGCTGTTTCTGCGTGCGGACAGTGCCTGCACGGAATTAAATGCCCTTGTAAGGTACGGCCTCTGCACCACTCACATGAGACATGCACGAAATTGGGGACATGCAGGTCCTGACCGAAAAGGGGTAGTTCTTGGACCGATTCGATGCTGTCTTGATACCAAATACGATAGCAACATTAAGTCTTGTTTGCAAATCCTACGTGCCACTTGAAAAACGTCACTCAGCAATCTTGAGAATTTTCATACTTTTCATACCTTTCATACCAAATTGAGTGTTTCAATTGAGACAAAAAGCGTAAGACCTCTTGCTATGACTGGATTCTTGGCAGTATTGACATTAAAGCCTTCGAAACGTTGGTATGAAACCGTAGTTGCTTCCCAAAACGACCTCAAATCTCAAATTGACACAACTTTTATAGGAGAGGATGACTGTTCAATCTGGTTCTAGCAACGGGTTGTTGTGCAAGGGTCAAATCAGAAATACAACTTTTTAGAATAAATTGCAAAATTTACTTGACATCTTAATTTGATTTCTTATATAATATTCTGTTGCGCCTAGTTTAGGATTAAACTATGACCGCCATCAATATTGCCCCTCTACTCCCCTCCGCCGCATAGTAACTAAAGTGCAAAGTGCGCCCGACATAAGGTAAACGGTGTAAAGTATGCCCCATCCAGTCAACTTTGGGAAACGTGAACGACTCTCCTTTGCAAAAGCCCCGGAAATCATGAATCTCCCGGATTTGATTGAGATTCAGAAGTCATCCTACCACGAATTCCTCCAAGCAGATGTAGACGAGGATAACCGGAAAGATGAAGGTTTGCATGCTGTATTTAACGAGATTTTCCCAATCACTGACTTTTCAGAAACCTCCAGCCTTGAGTTTGTAAGTTACTCCCTCGGTAGCCCAAAATATGACATCAACGAGTGTCAATATCGTGGATTCACCTACGGTGTACCGTTAAAGATCCGTGTCCAACTCATACTGCGTGAGCAGGACAAAGACACTGGAGACAAACACGTTATTGATATTAAAGAGTCCGATGTATACATGGGCGAAATACCGTTGATGACGGAGAAAGGTACCTTTTTCATTAATGGAGCGGAGCGGGTTATTGTAAGTCAACTCCATCGTTCTCCCAGCGCCACTTTTAACGAAGAAACCCACACGAGCGGGCACAAACTTTTTGTCGCTAAGATTGTCCCGTACCGCGGCGCGTGGATTGAATTTGAATACGACATCAAAGACCAAATTTATGTGCGCCTAGACCGTCGGAAAAAGATGTTCGTCACTGTTTTGCTGCGTGCCTTGGGTTGGGAAACAGATGAGCAGATTCTCAAATTATTTGCAAAGACCGAAGTGGAGACGTTGAGCGATGATATCACGGCATTAACCACATTTGAGGGCCGGGTTCTCGCTACCCCTGTCATTAATTCTACCACCGGGGAAGTGTTGCTAGAAGCCAATGCTGACTTGACAGGAGAAGATCTCGCGACACTCCAAGAAGCTGGTGTTGAAAGCATTGAGGTACTTGATGAGGATGATGCTCGAAGGATCCAGTTTCTCCGAAACACACTGCAGCGTGATGTCCAATCCGATTACAAAGAAGGGCATATCCAGGATCAAGCGCTGGTCGAAATTTTCCGCAGGATTCAACCTGGAGATCCACCAACTCTGGAAAGTGCCCGTAACCGCTTTGAGAAATTAATCTTCGACCCCGCCCGGTACGATCTCTCGCGCGTGGGACGACACAAACTTAATAAAAAACTTGGCGAGCTTTCCATCTACCGGAATGCCACGCCTGACCAATCGTCCGGTTCCAATGGGCTTCCAGATGAGAGCGTTCGCGTTCTGCGACGGGAGGATATTGCCGCTACGCTCGACTATCTGATGCACGTCCAAGACAATAATGGGGAGATGGACGACATCGATCACCTAGGAAATCGCCGGGTACGAGCCATTGGTGAACTACTCCAGAACCAAGTACGCACCGGATTGATTCGAGTTGTTCGCGCTACGCGTGAGCGAATGACGGCTCAAGAACTAGAAACTGCCACGCCACCGGATCTTATAAATCCAAAGCCGTTGACCGGAGCAATTAAGGACTTTTTCGGCTCCAGTCAGCTTTCACAGTTCATGCAGCAAACCAATCCGATTGATGAACTGACCCACAAGCGGCGACTTAGCGCACTAGGCCCCGGCGGACTGCACCGCGAACGAGCCACGTTTGAAGTTCGAGATGTGCACCGTACGCATTATGGTCGTGTTTGTCCAATTGAAACACCTGAAGGCCCCTCCGTGGGGTTGATTGTTTCGCTCTCCACTTATGCACGCGTAAACGAATATGGATTCTTGGAGACACCTTACCGGAAAGTCAAGGACGGCGTTGCAACCGGCGAAGTGACCCACATGACGGCGGACAAAGAGGATGCTTTCGTCATCGCACAGGCAAACACAAAGCTTGATGAGAATGGCCAGATAATTGAGGATCAGGTTTCCACGCGCTTCAGAGGGGATTTTCCCAGAAAAGCTCCAACGGAAGTTGATTACCTTGATGTCTCCTCAAAACAGATTGTCGGTGTCTCGGCGTCACTAATTCCGTTCCTTGAACATGACGATGCCAATCGTGCTCTGATGGGAGCGAATCAGCAACGTCAAGCGGTGCCCCTTATTCGTCCACAGGCGCCCATGGTCGGAACAGGTATGGAATACAGAGCCGCTCGCGACTCCGGCGCTGTGGTGCTTGCAAAACGCGACGGTGTCGTTGAAAGTGTTTCCGCTGCCGAGATCATTGTCCGCACTGACGATGCTTTTCGCGTGGCTGGAGGCGAACAGTCCTTCTCTGAAATGGGCTACGATGTATACCGCATGACTAACTTCAAGCGTTCTAACAACGGCACTTGTATCCACCAGATTCCCTGTGTGGCGGTAGGCGAGCATGTTGAAGCTCAACGAGTAATCGCTGATGGTACTGCCACTGATAACGGTGAGCTTGCTCTAGGCAACAACGTTCTAGTAGCGTTCATGCCTTGGGAAGGATATAACTTCGAAGATGCCCTTCTCATCAGCGAGTCATTGGTATCAGATGACACCTTCACTTCCATCCATATTGATGAATTTGACGTGGAAGCACGCGATACGAAGATGGGACGCGAGGAGATTACTCGTGATATACCTAATCTTTCAGAGGAAGCTCTCAATCAACTTGATGAGGAAGGTATTATCGGCGTCGGTTCGATTGTCCGCCCGGGGAGTATCCTTGTCGGGAAGGTGACGCCAAAGGGCGAGAGCGATTTGGGCCCCGAGGAAAAATTACTGCGCGCTATTTTCGGTGAAAAGGTTGGTGAAGTGCGCGATGCATCAACGTACGCCAAGCCCGGGGTAGAAGGTGTGGTCATCGACGTAAAGGTATTCTCCCGTAAGGAGCGCGAGAACGATCGACAGACCGAACTGCGCGAAATTGCCAAGGAAAAAACCGTTGAAAAGGATTGGCGGGAAACGTGCGAACTTATCAATCGGCGTCGTAACGAGGAGATTCGAGACGCTATACTTGGTAAACCATTGGCCTCGGGGATGCCAACCTCTGAAACGGTGATGTTAAGTGATGATGAGGAGGCCTTAGCATCACTTGAGGGACGAGTGCTAGCCAAGCCCGCGATTGATTCTGACACTGAGGATGTAGTATTTGAAGTCAATCATGTTTTGAAGAAGGAAGATTTGAGTCCCCTTCAACAGGCAGATATTGACTGCATTGAGTTGCTGCCTAAGGAGCAAAACGTCACAGAGGAACTACTTGCCAGCGGCGTCGCTCTTGAATCAATTGAGGTCAATGATTCAGCCGCGATGGACCGCGTTAGACGTATCCAACAGCTTGCCGACGGTCGCATTCAGGAATGCACTGCTGAGAAGGAGGCTGAGTTAGAGAAGATTCAGAAAGGCGACGAACTCAAGCCGGGTGTAATCAAGCTAGTCAAGGTGTACGTTGCCAATCGTCGGAAGATCTCCGTTGGAGATAAGATGGCGGGGCGACATGGCAATAAGGGGGTCGTCGCCAAAACCCTCCCCCAGGAGGATATGCCTTACCTTGAGGATGGCACGCCCGTTGGAATCGTCCTGAACCCGTTAGGTGTCCCTTCTCGAATGAATGTTGGGCAGATTCTTGAAACCCATCTCGGTTGGGCAGCCAAAGCATTGGGACTTCACATTGCCACCCCAGTTTTTGATGGTGCCACGGAACAAGAAATCTCTGAGTTGCTTGAAAAGGCGACACTACCCCCAACCGGTAAAGCTACGCTCTACGATGGACGAACGGGGGCGCCCTTCGCACAGAAGGCTACAGTCGGTTATACCTACATTCTGAAACTCAATCATCTTGTTGATGACAAGATTCACGCGCGGAGCACGGGACCCTATTCTCTGGTAACCCAACAGCCACTCGGTGGCAAAGCACAGCAAGGCGGGCAACGATTTGGAGAAATGGAAGTCTGGGCGCTCGAAGCTTACGGTGCAGCCTATACCCTTCAGGAGCTGCTGACAATCAAATCGGACGATGTGGCAGGTCGAAGCAAGATTTACGAGTCAATCGTTAAGGGCGAAAATGCGCCTAGCCCAGGTACCCCGGAGTCATTTAACGTTTTAGTAAAGGAATTGCAGAGCTTAGGCCTTGATGTCGGCCTTGAACAACGTGATAAACAACCTGACGATATTGGGCCTCCATCGCCTATGCCATGGCCAGAAGATCATGAATAGTTTTATATCCATGCTGGTGACGATTCAAATGAATCCAACAGATTGACTTTTAGGCCTGCACTCAATCTCAACTCAAACTAGGCAACCGTCTCAAGTGCATAAAATTTTCAATCAACCAAAAAGCGAAATCATTGTCGCCCAGTATCAATACTGATTGGCACGGCTTTTCACAATCACATTGACTGAGCAAAATCGGCTTGGATTCGATCCGCCCTTTAAGCTTTTCAACCAAGTAAGCTAATTGTGAGATTAAACACAGTGCGTTGGGTGACTAGCTGTCACAGTCGTAAACCTCCCCATCTTTTGGCTTTAATGGCGCGCAAGTCCTTTTTTATGGCACGTCTTACGTGAGAATGCCGCCCAAATTTGACATCTCCACACCATTGAGTTCGGAGAGTTCGCTCTTTAATCTCAGAAAATCCTCGGCAATCGTGCGGTCTGCTAGACATGAAAGTTAAAACGCTATACGGTGTGGATGTGCTTCTCCTCAAGCAGCGAGAATCTTTGCCGGTAGCAGCGTTTTCAATAAACGCGGACTACCGGATAGTGCTGCTTTCCTTGTACGGATTCCATGCTAAGATGGGAGAAGTTAACCTGATTTTGCGGGGTAGTTAGCCGGCCCCATTTATATTGATTAACGTAGCGAGGTTTTGAGATACCTAGTAACCAGGAAAATGCGGGCAATCGCCGCATTTTCCACATATCTAAGGAGAATTGCCTTGTCAGCGAATCTAAACAACTTCGACGTAATATCAATACGAATTGCATCACCAGAGCAGATAAAGAGTTGGGCAAAACAGACTTCTTGCAAACGGCGGACCAACGGTATATGGCCCTGTCCGATGATGAACGAATGTTCATGCGCTGAAGTTCGTAAACCTGAAACTATCAATTATCGAACGTTTCGTCCTGAACGCGATGGGTTATTCTGTGAAGCGATTTTCGGCCCACAGAAAGATTGGGAATGTGCATGCGGGAAATACAAACGTATTAAGCATAAAGGCACCATCTGCGATCGATGTGGCGTGGAGGTGACACATCAACGCGTGCGTCGAGAACGGATGGGGTACATCCAACTCGCTGCATTAGTGTCCCACGTCTGGTTTTTCAAAGGGATACCGTCGCGACTTGGGCTTTTCTTGGACTTATCGTCGCGAGATGTTGAGCGCGTTCTCTATTTTGAAGCTTTTATTGTCTTGGAAGTCTCCGATTCGAATTGTCCATTGAAATTCAAGCAGTTGTTGACGGAAGAAGAGTACAATGAGTTCCATTCACAATTTCCCGATGGATTTCGTGTAGGAATGGGCGCTGCAGCGGTCCATGAGCTATTGTCTCGTATTGATTTAGATCAGGAAATCGAAACCTTACGCACTGAACTTGAGGAGACCGGCAGCAAGCAAAAGGCAAAAAAACTAGCGAAACGACTCAAGCTGGTGTTGGGATTCAAGAAGTCCGGGAATAAACCGGAATGGATGGTACTGTCGGTTGTTCCCGTTATTCCTCCCGATCTCCGACCACTGGTTGCACTCGACGGTGGACGGTTCGCTACCAGTGATCTTAACGACCTGTATCGGCGGGTAATCAACCGCAACAATCGGCTCAAACGCCTGATGGACCTGCGTGCACCTGATGTAATAATCCGTAACGAAAAACGGATGCTGCAAGAAGCTGTTGACGCCTTATTGGACAACGGCAGGCATGGTCGCGTGGTTCGTGGCCCCGGAAACCGCCCACTCAAGTCGCTCGCAGATATGTTAAAAGGCAAGACTGGTCGTTTTCGCCAGAACCTGCTGGGAAAGCGTGTCGATTATTCTGGACGTAGCGTGGTTGTGGTCGGTCCTGACTTGCAACTTCATCAGTGCGGGTTGCCGAAAGAGATGGCTCTCGAACTGTTCAAACCGTTCATTATCCGCAAACTCCAGGAAAAAGATTACGCACACACCATCAAGCGTGCGAAGCACATGACCGATCAAATCTCGCCTGAAGTTTGGGAAGTTCTTGAGGAAGTAATTGACGAACACTTAGTGATGCTTAACCGGGCGCCAACCCTCCACCGCCTCGGCATTCAGGCATTCCAGCCTATACTCGTCGAAGGGAAGGCGATTCGCGTTCATCCACTCGTGTGCAAAGCTTTTAACGCAGACTTCGATGGCGACCAGATGGCGGTGCACGTCCCACTGTCAGTAGAAGCACAGATTGAAGCAAAGCTACTCATGATGGCGCCCCGAAACATTCTGAAACCCGCGCATGGCGGCGCAATTGCCGTTCCTGAACTTGATATGGTACTTGGCTGTAGTTTCTTGACCAAATCTATTCCCGCCTCCAATCGTGACAGTCAGGAACTTCGTCATTACCGAGATTCCGATGAGGTCATTATGGCGCACGAATGTAGCAGGCTTGGTCTGCACGATTCTATTCTATTGCATCTTGATGGCGCCGCCGAACCCATTGAGGCAACTGTTGGACGCGTCATTTTCAATCGAGTTGTTCCTGACGAACTTGAGTTCACTGATTCGAAATCAGAGCAGCGAGTCCGTTTCATCAATCAAGAGGTTCGATCGAAGGACCTTTCACGACTCGTCTCCCGCTGCTTCAACGAACTTGGAAATAGCCGAACAGTTGAGTTCCTAGATGAGCTAAAGCGGGTCGCCTTCCATTACGCTACCTTCTCTGGTCTCTCAATTGGTATGGAAGATCTCATTATCCCTGAGGCAAAGGAGACATTAATTGCGGAGGCGAGAAAGAAAGTGGACACGATCGAGCAGGAATATCGGCGTGGCGGGATGAGCGAAGGAGAACGGTATAATCAGGTGATTGGAGTGTGGCATCAGTTGATCCAATCGGTCGAAGCAGCACTGTTTGATTCCTTAGAAGAGGGGCGTGAGGATGAAATCAGAGGCTTCAATCCCGTGCACGTTATGGCGGATAGTGGTGCGCGCTCAAAGAAAGAACCGATTCGTCAGATTAGTGGCATGCGCGGCTTGATGACGAAACCCAGCGGTGCAATTATCGAACAACCAATTGAATCATGTTTCCGTGAAGGTCTTAGCGTACTTGAATATTTCATCTCAACACACGGGGCACGCAAAGGACTAGCTGATACAGCAATCAAGACCGCTTCCTCCGGCTACCTCACACGCAAGCTTGTTGATGTTGCTCAGGATGTCATGATAACGATGCCTGACTGTGGTACATTAAACGGTATCACGAAAATTGCGGGGGAAACCGAAGATGATACGCTTGCCGAGCGTATTCATAGCAGAACTGCCGCCGAGGACATTTTTAATCCAAACGATGACACCATAATTGTCGCTAGAGATGATTTGATAGACCCATTGACTGCCGAGAAGATTGAAGCGGTGGGAATAACAGAGGTCCGGGTACGATCCACGCTGACATGCGAGGCTCCCCATGGAGCCTGCTCGAAGTGTTATGGCGCTGACTTGACCACAGGCCACTTCATTGATATCGGTGAGGCGGTCGGTATCATCGGAGCCCAGTCAATTGGAGAACCGGGAACGCAGTTGACCATGCGAACATTCCACACAGGTGGTACCGTGACAGCAGGAGATTTTCAATTCCAGTCCCAAATCGAAGCTCGACATGATGGACGGGTCGAGTATCGAAAAATTGAATTCGTAGAGCGCAAGGTGTCCGAGTCAGAAACGTCGCCGTCTGAAGTCACGGAGAGCGTGGTGCTCTCTCGCAACGGACAATTGTTGATTGTTGATGAAAACGCTAGGGTAGTGGAACGCCATCAAGTGCCGATTGGGGCAACGCTTTGCGTCGAAGACGGTGCGAGGGTAACAAAGGGCAATCCAGAGACGAACGATCCGCCGCCTACCCTTTTGCTTGAGCGAGATCCTTATCGTGTGCCAATTCTGACGGAACACAATGGCACCGTTGAATTTCAAGACATCATTGAGGGACACACCGTTCAAGAAGATAAAGCGTCGGGGCTTGCCGAACGAGTAATTGTAGAATACAAAGGCGAAGATCAGCCTCGAATGGAGATTCAAAACCACAGCGGTGATGTGTTAGCGAGTTACTTGATGCCGACAGGCGCTCATTTGTCCGTCGCAGATGGCGAAGATGTAGACGCTGGAACCGTGTTAGCAAGATTGCCAGAAAAAAGCGCTACCAGCCAAGATATTGTGACCGGGTTGCCTCGGGTAACGGAGCTTCTTGAAGCACGAAGGCCTAAGGATAGAGCCGTTATCGCCGAAATCGAGGGATACGTTAAGCTCGAAGGTATTTCCAGAGGGATGCGCTTGCTGCGCATTGAGCACGGTGATGTAGCAAGCGGTCTGTATCGTATTCCTGTTGGAAAGCACCTCGTTGTTCACGAAAATGACTGGGTAGAGGCGGGGGACCGCCTGACGGACGGTTTTCTTGACCCACACGATATTCTGAAGATAAAGGGTGAGGAGGAAGTCCAATCCTATCTGGTTGATGAAGTCCAGGACGTCTATCGTAGCCAAGGAGAACACATTAACGACAAGCATATTGAGGTGATTGTTCGCCAAATGCTGAATAAGGTAAGAATCCTCTCGGGCGGTGATACAGAATTTCTCGAAGAAGATGAAGTGGATCGATCAGTCTTCCATCGGATTAACCGTCAGGTTGAGAAAGATGGGGGACAGCCAGCCATCGCTGACCCAATATTGCAAGGCGTCACAAAGGCAGCGTTAAGCACAGAAAGCTTCATCTCGGCTGCCTCATTCCAGCAGACAACAAATGTGTTGACCAAGGCCTCGGTCGTTGGACAAAAAGACTATCTAAAGGGCTTGAAGGAAAACGTCATCATGGGCAGATTGATTCCAGCAGGCAGCGGTGTGCCTAGATTCCGGAAGATAGAGGTGTATCCGGACTCCGAAGCATTGCCGAGCGGGGAAGAGGCGGAACTACCTGGTGCTGAAGAGGATGACCGAGCTGCAGACTAAGATTCAAGTGCAAAGCCCTCTCATGATAACAACTGTCACAATTGTGTCGAGTGCGACTAGGGCAACTGTAACAGGTTTCGTCAACCTACCTCCGGCTATGCCAGTTGGGGACTCTTGAGAAGATGGTTTACGGTTTCCCACGAATCGGCGTGTAAGATGCGTTTTCTCTCGGTGCCTGTTTCGGAACGATTAGCCGTTCGGCTAGACGACTGAGTGACCCGTTGTATGGGGATTTGAAACCGATTAATTGTCCTTAAGCAGGTCTGGTTCTCGCCCACGAGTATGCCTACGTCGGCTTCAAGTATCGCACGTAGATCCGATATTGAATCGCCGACATAGCCAGTTAGTCCGGTTTCTGATCGACGAGATTTGAAATGTCGCCACTTGTCGTGAGCGGAAACGACTCGTAACTGTATATCGCCGGTGGAATATCCTCGCTCATCAAATAGCAAGCGGTTTGCCACCACCGAATCGAAAAATCCTTTTAGTGCCTCTTCCACAAAGGTCTGCGACCAATTCGCAGAAAGGATTTCAACCTTCACCCCCGCATGGCGCATCTCTGATAAACACGCCTCCGCGCCGTCCCGTTTCTGCACTTGACTTCCCGTTTTTCGCAACTGCTCCCGGCTCAACCCTGCCAGGAACTTTTGCTTCATGACCCTCTCAATCGACTCCGCTTCTAGTGGTTCAAACGTACTTAGGAATCCGACAACGCTTTCTCCCCGATGTTCACACGCCATGTCTAGCCATTCGTTACAAATCTGGGAATGGCGGGTAATGTACCAGTCAACAGTCTCTCGCCACGCGTTGAGAACCTGTAATCCTTCAGCATCGCGATTTTGCATTGCTGCAGTAACTAATGACTGAATTGTATCCTCTTGTGATATGGTCTCATCAAAATCGGAGATTAGTTTATCAACTAGGTAGATCGACATGATTAGGGCACAATAGAGTACGGTGACTAAGGCGTACAAGGTGAGCCTTCAATTAACGTTCGGCCCAAGCATATTTCTTGGAACAACAATCCGATCGAATTCTGTTTCCGTTAGAAGTTCCAGTTCGACGGCAGCTTGCCGCAAAGTCTTTCCTTCACTGTGCGCCTTCTTGGCGACGCGAGCCGCGTTGTCATAGCCGATACGAGGGTTAAGTGCTGTTACCAACATCAAGGATTCGTTCAGATATTGTTCAATCTGCTTACGATTCGGCTCAATTCCGACAATACAGTTTTTTCGAAATGAACGGCAAGCATCCCCGAGGAGGCGCACGGATTGTAGCGCATTAAATGCGATGACCGGCATGAACACATTCAGTTCGAAGTTGCCCGACGCTCCCGACAATGCAATGGTTGTATCGTTACCAATCACCTGGGCGCAAACCATCAACATTGCCTCACACTGTGTCGGATTGACTTTTCCCGGCATGATTGAGCTTCCGGGCTCGTTTTCGGGCAAAAAGAGTTCTCCCAGTCCGCAGCGGGGACCACTACCAAGCCAACGAATGTCATTGGCAATTTTGAACAGCGAACTCGCCAGCATCTTGAATGCACCGCTTGCTTCAACAACGGCGTCGCGCGCACCCAGAGCTTCAAACTTACTTGGCGCCGACACGAATCGAAGGCCAGTGTGTTCATTGATGGCAGCGACAGCGCGGTCGGCATATTCCGGATGGGAATTCAATCCCGTCCCAACGGCTGTACCACCAATCGGTAATTCATACAGGTGTGGCAATGCGTGATTGAGTGCCCGCAAGGAATTGGTCAACTGCTGGGAATACCCGGAAAATTCCTGTCCCAAGGTCAAAGGTGTGGCGTCCATTAGATGTGTTCGCCCTGTCTTCACAATACTAGAAAACGCCTCGGCTTTTTCGGAAAATGTATCCCGAAGTGCCGTCACTTCTGGAATTAGGTGGTTGTGAATTCGATCAACAATTGCCACGTGAATTGCCGTTGGGAAGACATCATTGGTGGATTGCGATTTGTTGACGTGATCATTAGGGTGGACAGGCTCTCTGCTACCCAAGACGCCACCGAGCATTTCAATTGCGCGGTTTGCAATTACCTCATTCGTATTCATGTTGGTCTGGGTGCCGCTCCCGGTTTGCCAGACGACCAGTGGAAAGTGGGCATCCAACTCACCGTTTATCACCTCCTGGGCAACCTGTACAATCACCTTTGCTTTATCCGGCTCAAGCAGCCCAAGGTCCGAATTGACTTCGGCGATCGATAGCTTGACTACGCCGAGCGCCCATAACATTTCACGTGGAAAACGTTCTCCGCCGATTTCAAAATTTTGCAATGACCTCTGCGTCTGTGCTCCCCAGTAACGATCGGAAGGAACCTCAATCTCACCCATGCTGTCTTTTTCAATTCTTGTTTTCATCACTATCTTGCTCCGATTCATCCGTCGAGTAAGTTAATAACCGCCGCGTATTATAGCACCTCAGACTACCTCTACTCAACCGAATTAAAGGAGAATTTGTGTTGATAAAACCGCACCGAGCATGATATATTCTCTGACTAAGAACCGTTAAGTATCAAGGAGAAACGGCAATGAGTGACTTATCTTTGGCAAACCCTTACCTGACAAGGGAACTATCGCCACCACCACCGCGGAGTTTTCGCGATCGTCAATGGTGCGCACGAGGGTATCAGCCAAGTTTGAGGCCTATTTCTCCAGATAGTGAACTCGGAGTTCTCATCGGCCAGATGGGATGGGTAGGTAGCCATGCGCATGCCCACGGATATCTGTGGGGATCTGCGGGAAACATGGGTGCTCTGCTCAATGAAACTATTGATTCCGATTGTCTACTGCCATACATCGAATCACCGCGTTATGCGTTGCCACCTGCCATTATCGTACCTGGCTTGGCCGGACGACGCGTGCTCTTAACCAAATCGGGGACAAGGCTAGACATGATTTCGTTGGAGCATCCAGCGCTGAATTTGACGATTGTCGAAGTAGAACTCGACGGAATCCATTACCGCATGCGCTTCGGCACGCACCCGGCGTCTCAGCTAAAAACGGAGCAGCAACACGCGCCCAAACCAACTAGCGAGATGTTCCACTACATGCTAGTCTTCGATCAATTGGAGGCATATGGTTTCAAGGCTTTGGTTCACCTACAACCGAAGTTTCTAAACCTCATCTCCCGCACGGAGCATGGACAGCCATCACGATTCTATGATTTCCTCAAAGGCTATGAACCGGAAACTCCGATAATGTACGAAGACTGTGGAGGGATTGGATTCGTTCAAGAACGAGCGCCCGGAGTCCCTGAACTATCTTACGAAAGCCTGCGTCTCTTCAAGATGGAAGATCTCCCTTCCCAACCGGCTAACGTAATGCGCCATATCCTCTACTGGGTTGGACACGGGACCTTCTCCAGAGGTGTTGATTTGATAGATGCCTACAAGCACGGCGAATATTTCGAGGCGGCAGCACGTATGGCATGGGAGGCGAACCAGGAAAGGATCGACGCGCAGCCCTATAGCGATGAGATTGTGAATTGTATTCTGCGTGAATTTCACGCCAACCAAAACCCAACAGATCCGATCGCACCAGAAGAAGAGAAAGCACACGGCGTTTATAATTATCCATAACTTCGTGGCGAAGTACCCGACCATGCTACTCACACAGAAAGCATATAATGTTGATTTTGGCAATAATTTCATGTTGCGAAGCTTTCGTAGGGATCAAGGAAGCGAATAGTGACTGCGATAGAAATCCGTCTGCGATCATCAAATCGCAGATGGAATCCCGCAACGATTGTTATTGCCTTCAGGGAAATCGGCGAATTAGGCGGATTCGAGCGCTCCACTGCGTAAGTCCTAATACACAGGAATTACACGCTGCCAGCTCCTAGAATCCATAGCGTCAAGTACAATAACATGGATAGATCACACGACAATCCATTCTTCTCACTTGCACAATCCAACGATTCGGAGATTGACCTCGGCCTCGGTGCGCTGCTAATTGCTAGAGACATCTATCCAGAACTTGACACGAGTGCTTACATGGAACAGTTGGATCGAATGGCGCTGGATGTGCTGGAACGGATTGGCGAAACAGACGAGCCGAGTAGGCAAATCGCACAGTTGAATCACTACTTGTTTGAGGAGAAGGCATTTAAGGGCAATCAAGACGACTATTATAACCCACGAAATAGCTATCTTAACGATGTACTTGAGCGCAAACTCGGTATCCCGATTACCCTCTCAGTTGTGTACATCGAAACGAGCAAGCGAGTCGGATTGCCAGTTGCCGGTGTTGGTTTTCCTGGTCACTTTATTGTCAAACACAAAGGGGAGTATTTGGAAACCTTTATTGACCCGTTTGATGGCGGACGAATCTTGTCTGAGGATGCATTGCGTGAAAAACTGACATCTGTTTTTCAACAGCCCACACCGCTACAACCTGAGTTCTTGAAGCAAGTTAGTAACAGGGAAATTCTGGAGAGAATCCTACGAAATCTCAAACACATCTACTTCAAGGAAAAAGCATATGCTCGTGCAATCTCGGCTAGTGAGCGTATTACTTGGCTCCTCCCAAATCTGGCGCAAGAACATCAAGATCTTGGATATCTCTATTATAAAACCCATGCTTACGGTAAGTCGCTAAAATCTTTCCAGGAGTACCTGCGGATTTCAGGCAACCCTCCTGATCGAGAGGAAATTGAGGAGAACATAGAATTATTGACAAAACAACTGGCAAGGCTGAATTAGAAGATAGCCGAAAAACCTATATGATTAAATCGTGTCTTCAATGCAATGTGCAGGATGATGCCGTATGCAGGAACGGAAAAAGGGTTGCTTTTCTAATTCCCAATGTGTTACTTTAGGGCTTTCAGAAGCGGGCGAGAATCGATTTTTGCGCCCCGTATGCTCAATGGGAAATGAGATAGTGCACTAGTCGATTCCGACGAAGACATAAGGATAAATTGGAGGAAAAACTGCGTATGACACATCCAGAATTGACGTTGGCAGAACGCCGGTTTGGCCAGACGACACGCCGAGATACGTGGTGGTTACAACCTTTGGTCGTGTTCATCGGATTGACTACGTTTGGCATTTATTCGGCCTGGGCAGCTTTTCAGAACGCCCACTATACGTTCGGACCGTATCTATCTCCATTTTATTCGCCAGAACTCTTTGGGGGCTCAGGACACAGTTGGTTCGGGGATAAGCCAGGTTGGTGGCCGCTTTGGCTACCGTTTTCCCCTGCATTTCTCATTCTGTGGGCGCCTCTCGGTTTTCGTCTGACCTGCTATTACTATCGTGGCGCCTATTACAAGGCATTTTGGGCGGACCCACCCTCATGTACAATTGGCGAACCGCGAAAGGGGTATCGTGGTGAACATTCATTTCCGCTAATAATCCAGAATGTTCATCGTTATTTTCTATATTTCGCCATACTCTTCTTGATCTTCCTCTCTCATGATGCATGGAAAGCATTCTGGTTTGAAGATGAAAGTGGTAACACCTCGTTTGGGGTTGGAATTGGCACACTTGTACTCATCGCCAACGTAATCTTTCTAGGCGGATATGCTCTTGGATGCCACTCACTGCGCCACCTGGTTGGCGGTTTTCTTGACCGACTTTCGAGCGCACCGATGCGTCAGTCCACTTATAACTGCGTTAGTTGCCTGAATCGGCGACATATGTTGTGGGCATGGATGAGTCTCTGCTGGGTGGGATTTTCGGACATCTATGTCCGATTGTGCTCTATGGGAATATTCACTGACTGGAGAATGTTTTAATGGGCCAATACGAAACACATACGTATGATGTATTGGTAATTGGTGCCGGCGGCGCTGGGCTACGCGCTGCAATTGAAGCCTCTGCGGCAGGAGTATCCGTGGGTTTGGTGTGCAAGTCTCTATTGGGTAAGGCGCATACCGTGATGGCAGAAGGCGGTGTCGCTGCGGCGTTGGCAAATGTCGACGAGAGGGATAGTTGGAAAGTTCACTTTGCAGATACTATGCGGGGTGGACAGTATCTCAACAACTGGCGTATGGCTGAAATCCACGCCAAGGAAGCGCCGGATCGGGTGCGCGAATTGGAAGCCTGGGGGGCACTGTTCGATCGGACTGCGGATGGTCGTATTCTCCAACGCAATTTCGGTGGGCATCAATATCCGCGACTTGCCCACGTCGGAGACCGCACGGGATTGGAGATGATTCGGGTTCTACAAGACCACGGCGTTCACCAAGGCGTTGATGTGTACATGGAATGTACGGTTACCTCTATTCTTATGGACGGCGATCGCATTGCCGGTGCGTTCGGCTACGACCGCGAAAAAGGGCGATTCAAGGTGTTTCGTGCGAAAGCGATTGTGCTCGCGACCGGCGGTGTCGGCAAAGCCTACAAGATTACGAGCAACAGTTGGGAGTACACTGGCGACGGTCATTCTCTTGCCTATCATGCAGGTGCGGAGCTTATCGACATGGAGTTTGTTCAGTTTCACCCGACCGGCATGGTTTGGCCTCCGAGTGTACGCGGAATACTGGTTACAGAAGGCGTACGCGGAGAAGGAGGAGTTCTGAAGAACAATCAGGGAGAACGGTTTATGTTCAACCACATTCCCGAACTTTATGTGAACCAGACATCTGACGATCCCGAGGAAGGCTGGCGATACACGCAAGGCGATCGAAATGCGCGAAGACCTCCGGAACTTCTCACCCGCGATCATGTGGCGAGATGCATTGTCAGCGAAGTCCAGGAGGGACGCGGTAGTCCGCACGGTGGCGTTTTTCTTGATATTGCATGGATTAAGGAGAAATTGTCAAATGCGGAAGACCACATTAAGCGAAAACTGCCGAGTATGTACCATCAATTCATGCAATTAGCCGATCTTGATATTACGAAAGAACCGATGGAAGTTGGACCAACAACTCATTACATCATGGGCGGCATACGAGTCGACGGTGATTCGCAGATGACATGTGTACCAGGGCTCTTTGCCAGCGGCGAATGTGGAGCCGGTTTACACGGCGCTAATCGACTTGGAGGGAACTCGCTCTCCGATCTCCTCGTTCTGGGAAAACGCTCTGGGGAATATGCGGCGAAGTTTGCTGCAGAAAACAGCGAAGGCAGGATTGATGACACGGAGATTGAATCTGCGGGAAGTTGGGCATTACGGTTTTTCAACAATGACGCTGGTTCGAGTGACGAAAACCCGTTTCAAATTCAGTACAATCTCCAAGAGCTGATGCAAGAACTTGTGGGCATCGCTCGGAGTGAGGAGGCCTTAAATAGGGCACGACTTGATATTCAGAAATTAAAAGAGCAAACGGAGCAGATTAGCATCGGAGGAAATCGAGAGTACAATCCTGGCTGGCATACAGCACTTGACCTGTATAGCCTGATGACCGTGTCCGAAGCCATCGCGCTTGCAGCTTTAGAACGAAAAGCAAGCATCGGCGCACATTCACGCGACGACTACCCCGAGAAAGAAGAACCGGGCGCAGGAAAATACAACACGGTCGTGCGAAAAAGTGAGGATGGCACTATGGAAGTGGGACGCGAACCTATTCCACCAATTCGCGATGACCTTCAGGCGATAATAGAGGAGATGGGTTAATGGCAACTGCAACGTTTAAGATTTGGCGCGGTGACGCTAACGAGGCGAAGTTCGTCGATTATGAAAGCCAAGTCTCTGAAGGGATGGTAGTCCTTGATGCGGTGCATCAGATCCAGGCACAGCAGGCGAACGATCTCGCGGTACGTTGGAACTGCAAAGCCGGAAAATGCGGGTCTTGTTCCGCTGAAGTCAATGGCCATCCAAAATTGATGTGCATGACTCGATTGAACGAGCTACCGCTAGACCAGCCAATAACTATTGAGCCAATGCGCGCTTTTCCGCTGATTAAAGACTTGGTTACCGACGTTTCATGGAACTTTGAAGTCAAGAAGAAAATAAAAAAATTCCAGCCTCGCTCTCCCGACGCCGAAGACGGTACATGGCGAATGGCGCAGGAAGATATAGATAGGGTTCAAGAATTCCGTAAATGCATTGAGTGTTTTCTGTGTCAGGATGTTTGCCATGTACTCCGTGATCATCACCTTCACAAGGAGTTCGTTGGCCCTCGGTATTTTGTTCACAATGCCGCCTTGGAAATGCACCCGCTAGACACCGAGAATCGCCTTGAAGACCTGAAGGAAGTGGACGGAATCGGCTATTGCAACATTACCAAATGCTGTACGACGGTCTGCCCAGAACACATCACAATTACGGATAACGCTATTATTCCGCTCAAGGAGCGCGTAGTAGATCAGTTCTACGACCCGCTAAAAAAACTCTTCCGAATTTTTCGTCCTCGAACCTAATTTGTTCCCAATTAAACGCCGATAGCTTACGTTAGGCTAGAGTTGGACCGTAAAAAGCACTGAACTCACAGGGCGTAGCTTGTCGCTGAGTGTTTAACCTGCTAGTTTAGGTTCCGCCAAAGGAATTTGTCAATTAGTCCGCTTGTTCTAACCCGCGATGGCGTAATAAGCGGCGTTGTTTGCGATCTTCATGGTTGGCCCCGATGCAATTTCAGATGAACATAAACCAAAATAAAGTGTATTTATAGGACAAAGGAGGAGACAGACATGAGATTTTCGAGATGCTGTGGTTTTATTCTAGGCTGCTTAATCATCGTATCGCACGCCGCCTGTATTTCGGGAGGCGTATCGAACAAAGTCAACAAATTGATTGAAGCCAAAGACTATCAAGGGGCAATTGAAGTCTACCAAACCGTCGTCGATACGAAACCTGGAACTCCCGAAGCCCGGGAGGCCCAACTTGAGATGGCTAAGCTTTACATCAAAAAGTTGAGTAAACCGGATCGCGGCGTGAAGTTGTATCAGGAAGTTGTCTCATCCGCAGCAGACAGCAAGGAAGCGGCAAACGCCCATTATGAATTAGGGATGCATTATTTTCGATCTAAGGAGTATGAATCTGCGCAACAACAGTTTGATACAGTCGTGAACAACTTCTCCGAATTAGAACTTAGCAACAACGCGCAACTCATGCTTGCCAAGAGTTTCGAAGAAGCCAAGGACTATAAGCAGGCTGCGGAAATTTATGACAATTTCGCGAATCGCCATCCTACGAGCGACCGCGCAGCTCTCGCACTTGTGAATAAGGCTAGAATCCAAAAAAATTATCTTAAGAACCAACACGAAGCCAAACGTACATACCAGTCAATTGTAAAGAGGTACGGTAGGATTGAAGGCGCAGAAGATCAAATCAGTGAAGCAAAGAAGGAACTGACCCAGATTGGCGCGAGTATCCCCAAAGCCGACGATCCCTTGGCAACACAAATGGGGCGTGCTGTAGAGCGACAGAACAAACGTCGCGAAATGGATCGCCCGCGTGGAGGTGCTGAAAGAAGTCGCGCGATGGGTGGCCCCAGCGCCCAAATGCCAGATTCCGGTTTCGGTATTAGTGCACAGGAAGTCATGAGAAATTTCGGGACCCAGACCGGTGTACAAGGCGATCAAGATGGCACCTACTACGATGCAGAACTTATGATTGCTAATTTTCTTTATGGGGATGAATACTACCGTGATGCGGGGGCGGTTTTCTTTGACGCTATTCATCGGGCAAAAGCCGATAAAGCCAAAATCGATCCGTACTCCTATGTTCGCCTGTCAGTCTGCTATCGTAAGTTGGGCATGCATAAGCGAGCTCGGGAGATGCTCAAGGAGGCGGTAAAAAGGGACCGTCGCGTGCTTGATGCCGTCATCACTACGGGACAGAATCATTACAGTGATGCAAAGATTATGGATTCAGAGGACGACAAGCGAGCCGCATATGAACAGGCAATAGCAATCTATAACTCCGTTCTAGGTTTCAATCAAAGCAAAGATGCCGAAGTTTACTTTAGGCTAGGCCTGGCTTATCAGAAGATGGGAAACCTAGACATGGAGCGTGAATCCTTTGAGCGTGCGGTTGCTGTCAAACCAGACTTCATGGACGCACTCCAATGGCTGCCGGATGTTTACAAACGAATGAAGAACCGGTCACGGGCAACAATCTTTCAGAACATCGTTGTGGGTAAGGGCGATCTCTATGTGAATAAAATGGCGATTGCTGACCTCTGCTATGTCTACGAAAATTACAGGAAAGCTAAGTCAAGCTATTCCGCAGCATTGCGAAATGCCGAGCGTGGTGGTAAAGTCGACATAAATATGGACTCTGTAGAACGCCTGACACACTTGCCTGGAATTGGCTCTAATTTGGCAAAGGCCATTATTGCCCGTCGGCCATATGAAAAAGTCGACGATTTGCTTGGCGTTGAGGGGATTAATGAGCGAAGGCTAGAACCCCTTCGAGATAGAATAGCGGTGCAAAGGGGTACAGCACTAGAAGGAAAGCGGAAGCGGGACAAGAAAATCGTTCATTCGACGATTCGCACAGCGATGGCATCTTATAAACTGGGACAAGAAGATCGGACGCAGGAACTAATGAAGGCATTGGCAGTGAGATATCCTGAACATCCACTTCTTCACTACGGACAGGGCGAAATCGCTCTGATTGAGGGTGATGCAGACACAGCTATTGAATCCTTCAAGAAAGCAATTGAGAAAGACCCGAACTCCGACTTTGCCCCAGCGGCTCTTGGCGAATACTACCTCTCGCAAGGTTACGATGATGAAGCACTGGCAGTGTGGGAGACGTATATTAAAGGGAACAGATACAATAAAAACATCAATCAGCGCCTCAAGAAGTTGAAATCCAGAATTGGGAATACAGGCTCAGGGCCGGAGCTAGAATGATTCAGATTGTTGAGCTGCTCTCGTTGTCCGTCCAAATGTCGCGCTAAATCACTCAACCCGGGGCATCAGAATATGTGCCATTTGTTCTACGTCCACATTTGCCCATTATAACCCGTAAGAGCAATAAGATTTACATAAATGGACGCTCCGTAAAAGGTTTGGGGAGGGTTGGCTTGTTTCATCGCGAGATGGTCCTTCTTAGATTGTCCCTGAAGAACCGCAGATGGTTCCTTCACCGATGGCAAACAGCGCGACTGAGTGCGGACAAGGCAAACATACTCCTCTTGATGAAACGGACGAATTTGTGCCGGAAGGAGATTGGAATATAGATGAATGAGCCTGCAGAAATGGTACAAGCCGTCGAGAAAATTGCGCGGGAAGCAGGCGGAATCTTAATGCACTATTTCGGCAGGGTTGCCCAAGTGGAGTATAAGGGCATCGGTGATATTGTGACGGAGGCAGACAAGACTTCTGAACACTTCATCAAAACAAGCCTTGAGTCTCTATTCCCTCATGATTCTACACTTGGCGAGGAGCTTGGGTTATCGGACATGCAGTCAGATAATTGTTGGGTTACTGATCCGCTGGATGGAACTGCCAATTATGCGGCGGGATTACCCATCTTCTCGGTTGCCATAGGCCTGTTATGCAAAGGGAGCCCAATCCTCGGCGTTGTCTTTGACCCCAACACAGACCGGATGTTCAGCGCGGTGAAAGGGCAAATTGCAACGCTGAACGGCGCTGCTATCCACACGAACAGACGAGAAAGACTGGATGCGATTGGGCTATTTGGATTTTCCTCTGAGGTAATGAAAGCTCTAAACCCTTTAATGCAAGGCCTTCCAAAGGGACGGTCACTTGGATCTGCGGCTCTCCACATCTGCGGAGTTGCAACGGGTCATTTTGACGGCAGCCTTGATTACTTTACGAAACTCTGGGATGTGACCGCTGCGGCGGCCATATTGGAAGCGGCAGGCGGCCGTGTGACGCACCCATCCGGCGAAGCTATCTTCCCATTGCTGGTAGACTCACCTGCGTATCGCGGTGCGAGTGTACCGTTTTTAGCAACCAATGGGAAACTTCATGAGGAATGTGTGAGCGCGCTTGCCCAGATGCCACCTCAACGGCGATGAGAATTAAGTCAAATTTCATATCGTATATTGTAGAACCCGCATTGTCTCGCAATCTATTTCGGATCTCTCGGTCATCTCTAACGCCACTAGATTCGGGGTGCCCCGTTTCTCACATTTGGAACGGCAACTACAAAGATGTCTGCGATTAGGGATACTAGGGTCGCGATGATTTTCCCAATTCGCACGACTCAGACAACCATTACTGAGGAGAATTTTAATGGCAAATGTCGGCTTACTTAATCCACTCGATCAAGGCGATATATCTACTAAATATCTCGCCCCGCGCCTTGACACTCTCAACGGCAAAACGATGGGTTTGCTCAACATTGGGAAGAATGGGAGTGATACCTTCCTCCAACGCGTCGAAGAACTGATGTGTGAAGAGTTTAATGTCGCTGAGGTCCTTCATGTCAACAAACCGACATTCACACGACCGGCTCCCGAAGAACTGATTATTCAGCTTGCTAATCGGTGCGACTTTGTCGTTGAAGGGCTGGCTGACTGAGGTTCGTGCATATCGTGTAGTGTACACGACGGAGCAGCTCTAGAGGAACGCGGCATTCCATCCGTTGCCATTTGTTCGGAGGTGTTTTTCGCGGCTGGTAAGGTGCAAGCAAAAGCACTCGGTTATAATGACTTGGAGCCAATAACTGTTGGACACCCAATCCAAAGTCTGACATCCGACCAAGTTCGGAGTCGGGCTGATGGTATTGTTGAGAAAATCACTGCTGCATTGACAAGATAGCCGGGTTGGGCCTGGTAGTTCCAGAGCCTGATAGATTTTGATTCAGGGCAGTTCTGCAAATAGACAGTCCTCATATGAATGGCAAGGGCTGCGTTTGAACTTATCCTGGCAGCGCAAATGAACCACGACGAATAAAGTCCGTTTTTTCTCCAACGAGCAGGACAACGCACACACCAATACGAGGATTGGTGATTTTCGTATTGTATAGGCGACTGAGCACGGAAGAGGAATAAATTGGGGATGACCATCGAAAACAAACCAACTTTATTGGTCACTGGCGCTAGCGGTTTTGTAGGGAACAGGCTATGCAGCTCGGCGGCTGAAAAGGGACACGGTGTTATCGCACTGTCTAGGTCACCAGACACTGCTGCCGCCCTGCTACCTCATGCGGAGCGGGTAGAAGCTTGGCGACCTGACGCGGAACTCGTCCCGTCTTCAGCCCTATCCGACATTGGAGCCGTCGTTCATCTAGCTGGGGAAACCATTGGGGAAAGATGGAATCCCGACAAGAAACGGCGGATTCGAGAAAGTCGCGTAAATTCGACGAGTCGACTTGTAGAATCTCTATCGAAAGTTGAGACAAAGCCGGAGGTGTTGGTGTGTGCCTCGGCAATGGGATTTTATGGCGAAAGTGGCGATACGGAGTTCACAGAGGATTCTCCTCCGGGTAATGATTTTCTTGCTCAAGTCTGTCAGGATTGGGAATTAGAAGCACAGAGGGCGGAGGCTCTAGGGATTCGGGTGGTCCGAGTCCGGTTAGGCCATGTCCTTGGTAAAGGTGGCGGCTTGCTTCAGACAATGCTGCCTCCATTTTACATGGGCTTGGGAGGCAGGCTAGGAAGTGGGACACAGTGGATGTCATGGATTCATATTGATGATGTGGCGGGCATTATACTCTATGCCATCGAAAATCAACAAGTAAACGGTCCGCTTAATGCCACGGCGCCAACTCCTGTAAGAAACATTGAGTTCACAAAAACCCTTGGTCGCGTTATCCGGCGCCCTACCCTTTTTCCTGTACCCACTTTTGCCTTGAAGTTACGCTTTGGTGAGTTCACCGATTTTGTGCTCATGAGTCAGCGTGTTCTTCCGGAGAAAACCTTGTCGATTGGTTATGAATTCCGCTATGGAGATCTCGAATCAGCTTTGCGAGAATCCTTGGGTTGAGAATCTAGCAGGCAAAGGTATGGTGACACTATATTCGTTACAATCCACCAATAGTGATACTAAATTTAGACCTCAAACCAATATGTTACGGTCAAATAAATCCTTGCCTTGGGGCTAGGTTGCCCGCACGCGGTTAGCAATTTGACACAGCCAAGGTGTGCGATTGTCCTTCATTTGTTAATGGCGTGGCTGGAGCATGTGCAATTTTGTCCCAGCCTCTCTACCAACCTCCCCGCCAGTCTGAAGTTCAGCCACCATCTTATAGTCTGCACGTGCTTGTTCGATATTTCCCAAACGCTGGTGGGCGACACCCCGGCGGTAGTAGACCGGTCCCAGAATCGGATGATTGTCCTTCCACATCTGAATCTCAGTAGTTGTAAGTTCAATGACTCTGAGATAATCTGATTCCGCATCCTGTTGCCGATTCAAGCGTGCATAGGTTTCTCCACGGCTCAGGTACGCCTCCGCAAAATCTGGTTCTATCTCTATCCCCCTATTGAAATCGTCACGAGCGAGTTCGTTCTCATGTAGCCGCATAAAGGCTCGTCCTCGCTGGTAATATCCGGCCGCGCCACCTTTGCGCTGAATAACTGCGGTATAATCCGCAAACGCAGGTTGCTTTTCGCCAATCTTCAGATAGACATCTGCCCTTTTCCACAGGACAAACGCCGCCCACCTTTCCTCAATTGATGCGGTGTAATCTGCGA
The DNA here is from genome assembly GCA_965197465.1 of Candidatus Poribacteria bacterium. Lineage (GTDB taxonomy): Bacteria > Poribacteria > WGA-4E > WGA-4E > JAJDTR01 > JAJDTR01. The sequence goes on from OZ240209.1 coordinate 1,961,660, forward strand.
TGGCCTGCTGATAATCTCTTAATTCCCGGTACGCATCGCCACGGCTAAAATATGCATCCGCTTGGTATCGCTTTAATTTGAGTACGTGATTATAGTCTGCAATTGCTTTATGATATTCCCCAAGGCGGTAGTATGCAAGTCCTCGCCGTATTACAGCAACAACATATTCTGGATTCTTCTCAATCGCGCGAGTAAAGGCTTGCACCGCATTTTGATAATTCGGGGCAGTGCCTTCCAATAAGGCCGTCCCTTCAGTAACATATTTTGAGGCCTCTGGATCTTCCCTTTTGAGACGCTCCCAACTTACAAACCGCGAGGCAAGCAGGATGCAGATAATCAGCAGCGGCGTCATGATCCAAATCAATGCGCGCATCCGTTCTCCATTCTCAACCTATGTCATATCGTGAAGTCGGCGAAGCCTTCTCCGCGAAACTCGGAAGTTGAAATAGGGACATCTATGTTTGTTCCTCCAGACGGGAAAAACAGCACGTACTTCGTCTTGACAATTGCAATCCATCCTCTACTTCGCTCTCTGCGGATACAGAGGATGGATTTCTACCTCGTATTCTAGCTCGCAGACGGACTCATACCTCTTAGCAAGATCGATGGATAAATAGGACCGCGTGCCGGGTGTCGCGCCATATCCAGTTGAGAAAAAGAGTTGACATTCCCCAAGCCGTGCTACACCGTCCTTGACGTTTTTTCTAGGCAGGTAATTGAGCGGGGTATGTCCAACAATCAATAGGCTTCCGCCAATCTTTTTGAGAAAAGTCTTTGTCTGTGAAGGCGTATAACCGCCTGCCACTACAATATCGGGACGTCCCCAGAGTAGATCGTAAAGCGCCTTGGGACTCGGATCAACAAGATGAGCAAGCCTTGTTGTAACAGACGAGACGCCTGCGTGTACGGCCACTAGGCCTCTCTTTCCAACAGCAACTGTCGGCAGGCGGATGAGATAATCGTAATGCCTGTTCGTCATGCGCTCAATAAAATTGAACTGCTGATAGTAACTGCCGAGCGGACTGCGATAGAGACTGTCAATCATGCGTTGACGATTGCCTGGAACCATTCCGTGTTTCCTGAGTTTTGCATAAGTTTCCACAGCAGCGGATTCGTGATTGCCCTTGAGATAAATGAGACGCTTTCCTTTCTCGCCAAGTTGTCTCTGAACTTCCATAATTCGATCTACAATTTCTGCGTCTCCGGATAACTCAAACACTGGATCTCCCGGTTTATGATCGACAACATCGCCTAGGATTAAACCATAGACATCCTCGCCCACTTCAAGTCGCTCAATTAGCCTTGTCCGTTTCAACCATTGATTGAAGTCGCTCCAATGCGCATGAAAATCTGTTGCAATGTACACCGTTCCATGATCAGGAAGGATAACAAGCTCGCCATCTCTCGTTAATTGATTGGGGTAATTAGTTAGTTGCTTCGACGCTGAAGAATTGCCATACGCGATTGTCACAGCTCCCAGGAAAAAGCACGCGCATAACATGGTGCGCCTCCATGCGCGTCGCTTAGAATGAGTGGGGTTGACAGTTCGTTGGGACTTAGATGTTATCTTGAACTCCAATCTCTGCAATCCTTTCTTCACAACCCTTCTTACTAGATTTCCTAAGGTCTGTCGATGTATCAAGCGAAACAACGACCATCCTGCAATACTGTGGAGAGGCATAACGATTGTTCCGGCCTGCCTGTGGTACGAAGCCGTAACTCGACAGAATAACTCGCCTAGTTAGGGTATCTCCTTACTTGAGTTCAAATTAGGGTAGAGAATTGAGGACCGCTTCACGAACTATCTTGTGTGGAATGATGACGTACATCTTACCATCCTCAAGCCTGCTATGGCTATCGCTCACTGAACTTGGGCCTATGATATAATACTCCATCTATAGTCAAGCAAACAATTGGAATTTGATGTCTACAACCATCCTTCAAGTTCCAAATCCGAAAAGTCGCTCTTGAGATTTGGCAAGAAACCAATCTCTTCATGGACGTATCGCCTAAGAGCTCTCCATTGATTCACGTTGTATCAGTAACGCTTGCGTGAAGATTAGAAACCAGTTTCTAATTTGCTCCTTCCGTTAAAATCTTAACATACCCCTCTCCAAATTACCGGTTTGACATCCCATCGCGTTTGATGTATCATAGTCTCGCGAAATCTCTCTGGGAATTGAGCCGTGACCGACAAAAACCTAGACAATTCTCATGCCCATCACGATACCGGACCACAGTTCCGTTTTTGCCCAAAGTGCGCGGAGCGACTCGAAATTCGGTGGATAGAACAACGCCGTCGTCAAGCATGCACGGCATGTGATTTTATCTTCTATCGCGACCCCAAGCCAGTAGCTGGAACATTAGCGCTGGAAGACGGGAAGATTCTGCTGATTCAACGTGGAAACGAACCTAAACACGGTTTCTGGAGTTTTCCAACCGGTTTCATTGACATCGGCGACACGCCAGCAGAGACTGCAATCCGTGAAGCCAAAGAAGAAGCAAACGTTGGGGTAGAACTAGACCGCCTCTTGGGTGTTTACTCTGACATGGAGCGCACCGTTGTGTTAATTGTGTATGTCGGCAGAATCGTCTCTGGCGTCCCAAAGGGTAGCGCAGAAGCGCTTGACGCTCACCTATTTGATCCTCAATCCCTACCAAGACTTGCATTTGACCATGATTATCGGATTCTGGCGGATCTGTTTGACGCGATGAAGAAATGATACACAATTTCGGATGTCGTTGAGAGGAATCGCCGGCATTATGCCGAGAGAATGACCTTTCCGCAAAATATCCTCTGTGTAAGGAGACAGTGAATGTCAACAATTCTCGAAAGATATGTGGAAGCGTTCCAGAAGCACGAAGAACTGGCGGGAGAGGCGGGGCAAATTTTCCCCGACGGTGTAACACATGACAGTCGGCATGCGGATCCATTTCCTATCTATATTGATCGAGCAGAGGGATCGAAGAAGTGGGGCGTTGACGGGAAAGAATTCATTGATTACTGGGCGGGCCATGGTGCCCTGCTGCTAGGCCACGGGCATCCCGAAATTGTCAAAGCGGTGAAACGCCAGATGGAACGTGGTACTCACTATGGTGCATGTCATCCACTTGAACTCGAGTGGGCAGGCTTGGTGAAGGAGCTCATTCCATCCGCCGAGCGCGTACGTTTTGTGAGTTCTGGCACGGAAGCTACGTTGATGGGGTTACGCCTTTCGCGTACTTTCACTGGGAAAAATAAGCTGTTAAAATTCGCGGGGCATTTTCACGGTTGGCACGATTTTGTTATTCAGGATGCCCAGCCGCCCTTCGGGAAAGCTGTGCCCGGAATCCCAGCAGAGGTACTAGACACGACCGTGATTTGTCCGCCAAATGACATCGCCGCAGTTGAGAGATGTTTGCAAACTAATCCAGACATTGCTTGTATTATCTTGGAGCCAACAGGCGGATCTTCGGGAACGATTCCAACCAAAGGTGAGTTCTTACGGCAACTGCGCGAAGTCACCCATCATTACGGCGTTGTCTTGATCTTTGACGAGGTGATTACAGGTTTTCGGGTGGCGCCTGGAGGGGCGCAAGCTTATTACGGTGTAACACCGGATTTGACTTCTCTCGCTAAAATCCTGGCAGGTGGTTTACCCGGCGGCGCTCTCGTCGGCAAGAAGGAAATCTTAAACCTATTATCAATCAAAGAGCAGGAGGCTTCCGAAGACCAAAAGAAAATGCCTCACCCTGGAACTTTCAACGCCAATCCTCTTACTGCATCCGCGGCAATCGCAATGCTAAACATTGTCAAGACGGGAGAGCCTCACCGACACGTCAATCGTACGGCTGGTGACCTGCGAAATGGATTCAACGACGTCATAGACCGGCACGGTCTTGATTGGGCATCTTACGGCGAGTTCTCGTGTGTCAAAATGCTTGTCGGTCACGGGGTAGACGTACGTGCCAAAGACTTCAATCCGCATGAATGGGATTATCGTAGGTTGAAAACTGCGAGTCAGCCAGACCTGCTGATGAATCTACGCTGTGGTATGTTACTTAGTGGAATTGATTTCCCCGGTAGCGGCTTAACAACAGCGGCTCACACGGACGAAGACATCCAGCAAACAGTCGCTGCGCTCGATCAAACCATCAACTGGATGAAGGAAGATGGACTGATATGATGTAAATCCAAGAGTCTAAAGTGGTGACTTATTCTGTGGATATCCGGTTTCTGCCATCAAACCTTCAAGCTCCGGCGTTTTAACAAACACGCAATGGCATTTCAGGGATATAAACTCGGACTTTGCTCGTTTTCCCTAGGTACAAATTAGGCTAGTAAGAAAGGATTGTATGCGATGAATGTGGATGAAACACATGCAAAAGAAGAAGCGCTACTGTATTGGCGGGAGGCCCTGGAGTATCAAATGCGTGGGGAATTTGCTGATGCGATTGAGTTGTACCTGAAATCTATCCAACTCCATCCTACGGCCGAAGCACACACCTATCTCGGCTGGACTTATTCTATAATGGGACGAATTCATGACGCGATTGATGAGTGCAAAAAGGCTATCGCAATTGATTCCGATTTCGGCAATCCATACAACGACATCGGTGCATCTCTGATTCAACTCGGCGAACACGATGCCGCGATACCTTGGCTTGAGAAAGCGATTGTTGCCCCTCGCTATGAGGCGCGTGCACACCCTTTCATGAATCTTGGGCGCGTCTTTGAACACCGATTCGAGTGGTCGAAAGCTATTGCGAACTACAGGCGGGCGTTGGAGGAAAGCCCCGATTACAAAATAGCGCTTGTAGCAATGAAGAAACTGCAGGCGAAGTTGAATTGAACCCATCTCTAAGACCTCACCGCTAATAGCTTTCCACAGAATCAGCGTAGGTCTAAGAGCAGGGCAACCAATACTTCGTCCCAAAAGTGTCGTACAACTAATTATATTCCCACCTTAGCACAGGTTAACGTGGCCCCAATGCACGGTGCTGCCGTACCGCCAAATAACACTTCTCCCAATGGAGATCAAGTTAAGGGAGTTCGTCTAGTATTGGTGAAGTTCTCCGTCGCAAAACCCCTAGCTTAGTCCGCATTGGGCGGGGAGGATATCTTTATCGCACTCCATACGGTTGGTGCGATCAAGCGAACGATCAACTGAGCGGATAGCGAAGGCGATAGTTGATCCCATAGTGAGTGATCAAGGGAGTGGATAGCGACCGCGATAGAACTCCCATAGAGATCCCTTTCTAACCGCACCCAGCCCCGCCCCTACAGAAACGAGCGCCATGAGTCATCTTCTGTGGCGCACCCATCAATGAATGGGTTGGTATTCCCTCGCCCAAGTCTACATGGAGATTAACTGTTTAAGACATTGAAACCGCGTGACTTCCACACTAAAACGCTTAACTTTATCTCTATGCCGCCAAATAACACTTCTCCCCATTAAGAGAAAATACCATGAATGTCAAAATAGAAGGTTGTGCCGATGCTCCCAAAACTCAAGCATTTGCCGACCGTTTGCGAGAGTCTAATCCTTCTTTCGAGCCGGAAGCTTTCCGCCAGCTAACCGGTACCGATCTAACTACGTCGAAGATTGGTTACGGCACTTACCGCGTTGACCACCGATTCGATGAACATTCGGAAACCCTTCGTAAAGCTATTCAAGCTGGCTGTAATCTAATTGATACTTCAAGCAACTACACCGATGGCGGTAGCGAAACGCTGATTGGGAATGTCTTGAGCGAGCAGATTTCGGCAGGGCAGATAGAGCGAAGCGAGATAATCGTTGTTTCGAAGGTTGGCTACATTCAAGGGCAGAATCTGGATGAAGCAATGCGGCGCGAAGGAGAACGAGAACCTTGGGAAGAGGTTGTCAAGTACATGGATGGCTGCTGGCATTGCATTCACCCCGATTTCCTTTCGGATCAGTGGAAGCGTAGCACAAACCGGCTGCAACTTGAGACTATCGACATCTATCTGTTGCACAACCCGGAATACTTTCTCTCTGATGCCCTCAAACGAAGCCCTCGCGCGAATCTTGATGAGATTCGTGACACCTTTTATGACCGTATTTGCCGCGCCTTCGTGCAGATGGAGCATTTCGTGGAGGAGGGTAAAATTCGTTACTACGGCATATCATCCAACACCTTCCCCTCTCCAAAGTCGGACTTTGAACACGCCTCTCTCCAGCGCTGTTATGACGCCGCTTGCGAAGCAGCGAGATCAATACACGGTAATCAAGGTGAGAATCACTTCAAAATAATCCAACTTCCGTACAATCTATTTGAACACGCCGCATTGTCAGAAGTCAACAACACAATCAATGGGCAAGAATTGACGGTGCTTGGGGGCGCAAAGGCGCTTGGGATGGGTGTATTGGTGAATCGACCGCTGAATGCTGTACAAGGCAATCAGATGGTGCGCCTAGCACAATACCCTCACAATCCAGACCTTGACTATCAGGATGCGATTGACAATCAAGTCAAAACCCTTGATAAGACAGAACAACTGTTGCGAAAAACACTTCAGGATTGGGGAATTTTTTCTCAATTGAGCAAATCGGCTAACTCGACTCTGTTTTATGACCTTGCCCAAAAGTTGCCCCGATTCATGCCTCAAATTCAAAACCGCGACCACTGGGAGCAAATCGCTCAACAATACCTGATTCCCCTGATTCACACCTATTTGGGGCAGACGATTGAAGCATGCCCAAATGCTCATCAAGCCGCATGGCGAGACATGCAGGGGGAGTATGTCGGAGCAATCAATAGGTTGCTTTCACTCGTCTCGGGACGATTTAATCGCACCGCATCAATACAGATGCAACCGGTTTCAAGGGGATTGAATCGATTGCTGACAGGCGAGGAAAGGAATCTGACTTTATCGCAGAAAGCGTTGAACTTTGTTACTTCATCACCAGGGGTGTCAGTGGTGTTGAACGGGATGAAACGCAGCGAGTATGTCGCCGATGCCATGGGGTTAATGAGTGTTCCAGCTTTTACACAGCCGGCTCGGAACCTGATAAAAGCCATTGAAGAATGAGAGGTTAGTTCACCACCATCAGCCAGTTGTCTTTGATATTTCAATGAATGTCTACGAGATTCACTTCCTAATCAACATTCTGAAAGCGCACTGAAAGAGAAAGCGATGAAAGGATTGGGCAATGGAGTTTTTAAGACCAATCACTCAAAATATGCCTTACAAAGAAAGGTTCACGCTGTATTTTGAATCGCTCAGTAAGACTTTGGAAGCGCGACATGATTGGACTAGTGCGAATGATGGACCGCCCGCAGGGAGGAGCTATAGATTCCGGTCCAGAGAAAATACCGAGCGATTTTGGAATCTGTTACGCGGAAAGTGTTGTTACCGTGCATGGTTTCCAGAAGGTGAAGCAGAGGTAGTAGCAGGTTTACACATTAGAGAAAGTCAAATACTGCTTGATGCTCTCCACAAGCTAAAGGCGGAAATTGAATCCGATTTTGGTGGTACACTCGATTGGACACAGAGGTTATGCCGTAACCCAAAAACACAGAAAAGGAAGCTAATCTTTGTATCACGCAACGGCAGCATTCAATCTCCCGAGTGTGAGTTGCAAGAAATCGGTGAATGGCACATCGAAACACTGCTCAAGTTAAACGAGGTGTTTACTCCGAGAATCGTACAAATGTCCTCCGAGATTGTGCGATAATCTGTGGAATCGGAAAGTTGCACTTTAGAACCTGTTTGAAAAGTGACCTTCTCCTATGAAATTAGCATCAATTTAAGGTATAATTTGTTTTGGGTAGTGACTCCAGTTTCATACCTACATCCCGAAATTTCATACCAACACTCCGATGGCTTTGATGTCGAAACTGCGAAGAAGCCAGTGATAGCAAGAGTTCTAGCCTCTTTTCTGTCTCTATTGAAAATACCTATTTGGTATGAAAGGTATGAAAAGTATGAAATTCCCTTGGATTACTAAACGACGTTTTTTAGGTCGCACCTAGAGTTTTCAAACAGGTTCTTAATGACGTGATGAAAAGGGAAAAAGTCTCATGGAAACAATGAAAAAAAACAAAAAGTCATTATCGAAGGATTCAATCATGGGGAGCGTATTGAAACAGATGTTCATTCTATTACCCAGGCGTCGGGTAAATGGATAGGGAAGGTCTGTGTCAACGATGATGGTTCGCATATGGAATTTGCCGTCATGTATCAACCGTGTAGGATGTTTGGGAATACACGTTCTGTTGAGACAAGCTATTTCGGACAGAATTACAGTCTATGACGTGATGAGATACGGGTTGAAACTTAAGGAAGACAAAAACACCATTAAGCGATTCGTGGCGTATCTTCGAGAAAACGGGCATCTGGAGCTTAAAATTGATCGATGGCCGGATGACGACAATTCGACAACCCCCGATATTGACGCAATTGCCGGACCGTTTGCAATTGAGCATACAAGCATTGATACATTCCCGAATCAACGTAAATATGAGGATTGGTTCTTGAAAGCCATTGACAATCTTAAATCAGAATTGGAGTCAGAATTAGCTGGACAACTCACATTTAACCTCTCAATAACGTTTAAGCATGAAGAATTTACCCAACGCCAAAACTGGCTAACAATTCGTAATGCACTCAAGCGTTTTATCCGTGAAGACGCTATTCGCCTCGGATGGGGAGTCTACGAATTGAACGACGTTCCAAGTATTCCCTTCACTGTCCATGTGGAGAAGTCTAGCGAATGTCCTTTCGGCCTCTTTTTTTGGCGATTTTCCCCTCAGGATTTTAGTCCTAAATTACCTTGGAGCCAAGCTAAAAGGCGACCGCCTGTCCCCGATAACTTTAGGGCACAGCTTGAAGATAAAGTGGGGAAACTCGCACCGTACAAAATCTGTGCGAAGACTACGGTGCTCCTCATTGAAAGCGGTGATATTGCCTTCATGAACCCACAGATAATGCTAAGTTGGATAAAGGAGGAATTCCCCAACAATCTTCCTGATGGAGTAGACCAGATGTGGTATGCCGCTAGATATAATGACTCGGACTTCGGCTTTAAGGATTTCACTTCGGATATAAGGCGCAGTTATTGACGCGATGCAAAAGCGGATTGAAAAACAAGCCTTTGGATAGATCACAGCATGTGAGGAGAATTTAGAGTTGCAAACGACAAATGTCCAAATAAACTCCATGTTTGGTAATGATGTGCAGTACATAATTCCTCTTTTTCAGCGACATTACGTCTGGGGTCAGGCAGAACAGTGGACCCCTTTGTGGAAGGATATAAGGGACAAGGCTTGCCACCGGTTGTCTGAATCTCAGAGGGATCAATTCTCTCATTTTACCGGTGCTATCGTCATACAGCAAAAACAGACGAATGTTGACGAAGTACAAAAATACGAAATTATTGACGGACAGCAACGCCTTACAACCTTTCAGGCCATCCTTTGTGCTATCAGAGATGTATGCAATTCATGCGGATTTGAGAGAATTGGGCCCGAGGCAGATCGATACATACTAAATCAAGGAACGTTGCTAGACGACTCGAACAGTGAGAAATACAAACTTCTCCCAACAGAATTCGATAAGGCAGCATTCATCTCATTGGCTGAGGGACGTGTAGATGATAGTAGCGGCCGAATTCGTTTTGCCTTTAATTATTTTACGAAAGAAATCGAATATTATGTGAACCATGATAGGAACAAGATGCTTGCTCTGTTTCGCTCCATCTTAAACGATTTTGGTTTTGTCCAGATACTGCTTGATGCAGGGGACGAGCCCGAAAGAATTTTTGTAAGTGTTTAGTGGCTAGTGATTAGTGGTTAGTAAAAGCCCTGAAACCGTAAGACGGGCAATGAATAGCCCTACTACGAACCAGAGAAATGGGCATCCGCACGAGGTACGCCTAAAAAAATGGCAAAAACGACCACCTATATTCATAGTACTCGACCCAGAAATCAGTGGACTAAACAGTTACGAATTTTTGAATCGCTCAATGCAAGGGCTAAACCTCTACTTCAATTTGATTTGCTTAGGAACAATCTGTTTCTAAGGGCTCGAATTGAAGAAGGTAGAGATAGGCTATATGAAGACTATTGGAAGCATTTCGAAAGTCCGTATTGGGAAAGGCAAGTATCGGTGGGGAGAGAGAAGATGACATTGTCTGAACGATTCTTCCAACACTTTCTCATGGCAAAACTCGGTAAGGTGAATGTTAATCCACTGTTTAATGTATACCAAGAACAGCTTGCGGGAAACGAGGGAGTTGAACATGAGCTGTCTGAACTAAGACGCTATTCAGAGATTTATCAAGAAATGATAGATTGCTCCCCTGATTCCGAAATTGGGCAGGCGATGTTATTTTACAATACCTTTGGCATTACTTCTTTGCACCCATTTATACTTTTCGCGACAAATGAGTTGAGAAGGTCTGGCTCAGATTTTTCCTTAGTATTCCAGATTTTAGAATCTTATACCATGCGTCGTCTACTGTGTGCCGCATCAGGCGCTAAGAACTACAACAGACTCTTTTCTAAATTGATTCAGAGATTGAAAGGAAGGCGTTTTGACGTGGGGAACTTCTTAACGCTACTATCTGAAGAAAATGCACCAGCGAATAAGTGGCCGAGGAACGGTGAGGTTTACAACACTATGCACTGGCGTAGTATGGATACAAAGGCTAATCGTTACATTTTGTATCGGATTGAATTAAAGAAACGAGAAGAGAACCAATCGCTTGAAAACAACGAGTTGGGCTTTAACGACTCGCTTAGTCTAGAGCATATAATGCCCAACAAATGGGAGAACACTTGGTCTTTACCGCTGCTGGCGGATGGTAATCCTTCGATTGGCTTTGATCCTCTGTATGATTGCAAGGAGAGAATTCTTTACAAGAACTTATTTCATAACGAATACCGCGAGAATTACCCAGAATGGGAAACCAACCCGTCAGAGGAGGGATTGGCTGACGAATCTTATAAATCAGCACTGATGGTCGCAGGATTCAGACGTGAAGATTTACACCACTTTGGCAACCTAACGCTTGTCACGGGATTGCTTAATTCCAGCCTGTCAAACAGACCATTTTCCGAGAAGAAATCAGGGTTATTCCAAAATTCACTGCTGGTTTTGAATAGAGAGATTTGTGAGTACGATACCTGGGATATCCCGCAAATCGCACATCGTATGAGCGAGTTGTGTGACTATTTCTACTCAATTTGGCCCTCTGCGGAGAGTTTTGCTGAAAACATTGGAGAACCTTCATAGCCTTTAACTTTTTTCGTAACTGTTTAGTTTATTGGTCTCTAGTGCGAACGTATGGCAATTGCTCATGATCTCAGGCGTGTATGACCTAACGAATGTTCTCCTTATTATTGCAAAGGAATCCCTAGTGCCATTAGCCACGCTACCATTTATCGTAGATATTCACATGCCGCTCCGCTGGAGCGGAAGAAACCAATACCTCTTGGCTACAGACATAGCACTCCTCTGGAGTGCAGGACATATCAAAACGTAGCTACAGAAGCATAATGCTGCTACTAGGGTTTCGCTCCAGCGGAGCGCTATGTTAAGCTGTCTCGTGAATTACGATTATCCAAACACCAATCTTTGAATGAGGCTAGGTGTAGTATTCCGGGGTGCATATTGCGCGCGCTCCAACTCTGAAGCAAGGTGACCACCTGTCCAGGGGTTTTCGATTATCAAATCGAAGATGGAGCCCGCATTCATTGTCCATCAGTACCTGTTGGGTTCACACTAAACACTTACCTTTTTTCGAAGAAGCAAAATATTTAGGGGCTTAAGGGTTAAGTGTGGGAATGAAACTTGCTACAGGAACACGCGTTTGCCCTATGAACCCAAGCTGATTGCAATGATACCCGATATGGTTCTGAATGCTACGGTGTATGCACACTTGACACAACTGCTTGAAATTTCCAACTACCGAATGGTTTCTGCCGAGATTGGGATAGATATAGCTATTTCAACCAAGAATTATGCATATAGTATTAACTCGGTTCGGTTTGTAGTAGCGCAATTATTTCACGTCTTCTGTAGGAGTGAGCTCGCGGTAAGAAGTCGCGATTCGGAGATCGCTCCTACAATCTTTTGGATGGTTCACTGCACAAGTCCTAAGTTAATTTCATTTCCACACTTAACTCTGAAGAGCCAATATTTAAGGTAATTAGTAGTGTTGGGCTTAGCCCCTGACAAGTAACAATAATGTTTCTGCTCTGATAGCGTAAGAGAGGGGGATTACGATCATGAAAACTCGAGGGCCGATGATTTTGCTGTCATTGGTAAGTGTTATATCATCATGTGTCATTTCGACTTACGATTTGGAGACAAATCCATATACTGAATGGTATCTTCCAACGGAACAAAATGGCTACCAATATCCTACCGAAAATGCAAACATCGGACAGCGTGTTATAATTCCAGGTATGAACGCTCTGGATATTATAGGCAGCGATTCGAAACAGTTCGCGGATAACGGATACAAGTTTATGGGAAAATCCATTGTCAATTCGTCAAAATTATCGTCAGAGGAAGAACGTGTGTTAATCAAAGCACATGCCAAATCGATAGGAGCTGCCTATGCTATGTGCTATAGACAGCATTCTCATACCAGTCGAGGGTATAGGCATATCACCTTACCTTCGCCAAGTAAAACCATTAAGATAGACACACGTGGCCATGTGTTTGACGGCGATTTTTCATTTTTCAAAGCGGACACAATAGTAACTCTACCCCGAACCTATAACAGGTATTCGATACCTTACAAAATTGAACATTACCAATCTATTGTGATGTACTGGTCGGCCGGAGCCCGCAAATCGAAGTTCGACAGATTCTTAAGTCAGTAGCTTACTGTTGCAGTATTGCTGGGCGACCAGAATAATACTGGCACTGGCGGCGATTATAATCTCTCTATCAAGGGCCTAGTGAGTTTTGCCTAGCCTCTGACCTTGGCAGATAGCCCGCTATAATCATCTTCGGCATCATATGCCGGGGATAGTGTAAACAGCCTTAGTGTATAGGCTTGCCTAAGGCCTTCCATCATTCAGGCATCCTTCGCTATCTTCGGCACCACCTAAGTGAAATAGCCCTGTAAGAACACACCGAAGTCTGAACTTACCCCCATCCTTTAGACAGTAATGACAGAAACGTAAGAAACAAAATCTGACCAATTTGCGTCAGGTTTAACGCCTGGAATTAGATGCGGGCATCCCACAATCGAAATGTATCTTTCCAACTCCCACTGGTTAGCGTTAGACCATCGGGTGAGAATGCAATGGAACGGACCCGTTCCGTATGTCCTGTGAATAGGGCGACCTCGGCTCCAGTGCCCGCACCATAGTGCCAAATACCGAACAACATTCATTTGAAGAATGAAAGGTATCCTCCCCACTATTAGCCAGTTGTCTTTGATGTTTCAATAAATGCTTACGAGATTCATTTGCTGACCAACATTTTGCGCGTGGCAGTAAAATCATTGGCGGTCAGCGAGCAAAAATAGAGACCGCTCGTCACCTTCTCACCCTTATCATTGCGTCCGTCCCAATACGCTGCACGGCTTCGACTCTGATACATCCCGGTAGGTTGGTGCCCCAATTCTAGTTTCCGAACCCGCTGCCCGTTCATATCATGGATCGTCAACGTCACGATCGCGGGATTCCCCAATTGATACGGTATCCACGTCTCGGGATTAAACGGATTGGGGTAGTTTGGCAGCAAGGCCGTTTCAGTCGGAATGGCTGACGATTCCATTAGAGCGACCAAGAGTTTCTCAAGCACGTAAATTCCTGTTTTCAGCTTTTCGTCTGCAATCTGGATGCCCTTGGCGTCAATCAGCCATCTCCGTACGTCTGCCACGGTAGGCATTTCAAAGATTTTTCCGTGCAGAAAAGGAGCGGCAGCGGGGTTTCCAAACGCAGCAGCCACTAACACCAAATCTTGGCGGTTCACAACACCGTCTCGGTTGATATCCGCACCGTTTTGCGCAGACTCTCCGAATTGCGAGGCAACCAACACCAAGTCCAGAATATTGACCACTCCGTCCTGATTGACATCCGCCGCAAGCGTTTCAACTAGGTTCATGTCAGGTGTCAAACTCCACAGTAGAATCGTGCCATCCCCGCTCCCGCTAGCAAGCGTAGCTCCATCAGGGGAAAACGTAACGGAATCGACACCTCGCGTATGCCCCTCAAGGGTCTGCAAGAGTTCACCAGTGTGAGTATCCCACAAACGAATCTCTTGCCAACTTCCACTAGCAAGCGTAAGCCCATCAGGAGAGAACGTCACGGAAGTGACTGCTTTCGCATGCCCCTCAAGTAACTGCTTGTGTTCCCCCGTGCGAGCATCCCACAACCGAATAGTACCGTCGTTACTCCCACTGGCAAGCGTGAAATCGTCGGGGGAGAACGATACGGTAATGACAGGAGCCGTGTGCCTCGCAAGAGTGTGCAAGCCTCTCCCAGTGGGGACACGCCACAATCGAATCGTGCTATCCCCACTTCCGCTGGCAAGTATGGAACCATCGGGAGAGAACGCTACGGAAAAGACCCAATCTGTATGCCCTTCTAGGGTCTGTAAGCCTTCTGAGGTGCGGACATCCCACAACCGAACCGTGTTGTCCCAACTTCCACCGGCAAGAATGAGACCATCGGGGGAGAACGCTACCGAACTAACTGGCCACGCGTGCCCCTGAAGTGTCCGCTTAGGTTCTCCCGTACGGGTATCCCACAACCGAATCATGTTGTCCTGACCTCCACTGGCAAGCGTGAAACCATCGGGCGAGAACACCACGGAATAGACTGGAGCTTTATGTCCTTCAAGTGTCTCTCTGTGTTCCCCGGTACGGGCATCCCAGGACCGAATCGCCCCGACCAAACCGCCACTGACAAGCGTGAAACCATCGGGAGAATACACAACAGAATAGACCGGAGCCGTATGCCCAGAAAGTGTCTGCGTGTGCTCCCCGGTACGGGCATCCCAGAACCGAATTGTCCCGTCCCAACTCCCACTGGCAAGCGTGAGACCATTGGGAGAGAAGATTACGGGACCAACTCCGATCGTATGCCCCTCAAGGGACTGCCGGTGTTCGCCAGTGCGGGTATCCCATAACCGAATCGTGCTGTTCTGGCTTCCACTGGCAAGCGTGAAACCGTCGGGCGAGAACGCTACCGAGGCGACCGGAGCCATATTTCCCTCAAGGGTTCGCAGGTGTTCGCCAGTGTGGGCATCCCAGAACAGAATCGACCCATCCATATTTCTGCTACTTCCGCTGGCGAATGTAAGACCATCGGGAGAAAAGGCCACGGAAGTCACTGGCGCCGTATGGCCTTCAAGGGTGCGTAGATGCTCCCGACTGGGGACATCCCACATCCGGATTGTGTTGTCCCAACTCCCACTGGCAAGAGTGAAACCATCGGGCGAGAACGCCACCGCGGCGACCCATCTCGTATGCCCTTCAAGGGTTTGCAGCTGCCGCCCGGTGCGGGAATTCCATAACTGGATTGTATTGTCCCAACTCCCACTGGCAAGTGTGAAACCATCGGGCGAGAACGCTACGGATTCAACCCGTTCCGTATGCCCTTCAAGGGTCTGCAGGTGCCGCCCGGTGCGGGCATCCCACAGTAGAATCGTGCCGTCCGCACTCCCGGTGGCAAGCGTCAACCCATCCGGAGAATACACAACAGAAGTCAACTGCCGGGGGTGCCCCGCGATCAGGTCAATTTCGTCACCGCTGTTCACATCGTAGCGCCAAACACCGACGCTACTCGCGACCGCGAGCTGTTCCCCATCTGGTGCATACGCAATCTCAGATATCCAGCCCTTCCCAAGCCGTGCCTTGGCGCCTTCGGGCAAACTCCATTGGGTATAACCTTGGGCAAAGCTGTTTTGAAACAATAGAGCAGAAAATAAGAGGCTAAACTTAAAGAATGGCTTCCGTTTCATGTGACGATTCTCCTTATTGATACGGAACAAATCGCTGTCTCTCAATCCTTCAATACACTCTAGGAACTTGCTTCCGCTGCAATGCTCCAGTTACTCTTCGCACTGAATCCTTTTCTACTTTGAATGCCGTTTGGTCAGGCGATTAACCTTCTCGTACCGCATCTGTTTCTCGTGTTTCAGATACAATGGGAGTGTATCGCCTACCAGGCAGAGATATCGATAATCTTGGTATCTTGGGTTGTAAAGTTGACGCATCTTGTGAAATTTTTTCGACCACTCTATCCGCCAACTTAGCCGCTGCTTCGCATTACTCCCGACAATCGACTCAGATTTCGTGTACTCGTCTCGCATCTGTTGCACCTTCTCATCGAAACTGGTTGGTTCTTCAAGCCACGCCACGATTTTCCCGGAACACCCTGCAAGCGTTAATACGCCGAGGAGATAAATTATATTTTGCCACCGCTTCATCATTTCGCCCTTCCTTTCGTATGGGAACTCTCCAAATTTTCCGAATAATCGACCAAGTACCAGCTGCTAACATATTGGACAGTTGGATAAATACGAGAATAGCGTATCTCTCGCGCTCCGGTACCAATATTCTGGCACTGCCCCACCCGGATGTAAATTGGTTCATTCCCATATACGCAAATTGATGCGAAAAGGTCAAACCCTACTTGGAGACTACATAGGAGGATAAGAATTTCAGGGAGGAATAAGCGCGATAATCCAATACGGCAAGAGATTCCCTGCTCTTTGGCGACCGGTATTTGGATATAACTAGGCACCAGATTCTCTTAACAACCTCAGCGCAAAAATATGTCTTGATGTCTAGTGCCAAATACGGGGACTGTTGTCGGTGAGCGTCGACACGTGTTTCCGGGAGGAGGGAAATATGAGGGAACGATCGGGTAAAGGTCGAGTAGCTAATAGTAGGCAGGTTGATGGGGAGTTTCCGCCTTGCCAGGCTTCAACGAAGGCAGTTTCGCTTAGTTGCTTCGAATGTTGTTCAAGCGGATTTGTCAGGTTAACTTGCGCAGTGTCTGTGTCCCATGAAGCGATTACCCACGGGTGTGTGCCACCGACAAGTGATCGCAACATCACAATCGGTGTCCAGTGCTCCGCCAACAACTCGCGTAGATACGTTGGGTTACAGCGAGAGATTAGGATTGGATGCTGCCCTATGCTTCGCGCAACACGTCGCAATTGAGCGAGAGAGTATGCGTCTAGCTCCTGTACGCTTCGAATCGCGCGAAGGCGGCGGAAGGAATTGCTAACTGATTGCAAGGATGCTTGCATAGGATGGCGTTTTTCTCGCACAACGTCGCGTGATTGTTCAAAGCCCTTGTCAGGTAAATCTGAGTGAGAGCCTAGAAGTACAACCACGTTGCTGGAATTGCCTTGTGGAACAGGCCGATTGACAGCGGCACTATCAGAGTATTGATAAGGATGCACACCGAGCCGTGGTACGACGAGGGTTTCGCCTGAAGTGATCGGTTTTGCAACCGGTATGGATTCGGGAAGGGTCAAATCGGTTTCTTGTGATGCTAGTGATAAAGAGGATGAATCCAAAACAGTAGAGGATTGAAGCGGCAAAACAGCTTTCAATGTCCGATGTTCCAGCGTCGGCATTTCTTGGTGCACCTGTCTCCTTGACGAAGATAAACTCGGGTGGGTTGCAGCTTCGCGAGATCTATTCTCGCCAATTGGCAAGGGGTGACGCCTATCAAATGAACTCGTGATAGTAACAACATTTGTCGCCTGTGATGTAATTGAGTCATTTTCATCATTCCCGCTCATCGGACCCAAGAAAACGGCAGTTACAATAGCTAAATGTGCCGCTACGGAAACGAGCCCTGAAATCGCAGTGGCTGTGGATGCAGAGCCTCCCGATCTTTCCAAACGCTGATGAGAGTTTCGCCACGGAAATGCAAAGCAACTTAGATAGAGTTGTAGTCTTAACTGCAATCTTTTGCGTGCCACGCTGAACAGGGATTTAACTGTTTGCACGCTCCCACCGAGTCGTTCCGCGATTTCTCTATACCCAAGTCCTTCCAGCAGACGTAGTCTTGCAACCGATCTCTGGCGTTTCGGCAGTGCATCAATCGCTTTTTGGATTTCTTCCTGCAGTTCCCTGTCGGTAGTCTCATCTAACGGATCACGGTCGCCTCCTGCCACTTTTAAGAGAATCTCGTCATCTCCCGCCACTTCAACCTGTTTCCGTCGCCGATAGTTGTCAATGCACTGGTTTTTCGCGACCCGATGTAGCCAGTTGTGAAAACTGCGATGATGATCAAAGGAATCGATGTGTGAAACGACCTTGAGTATCGCTTCTTGGTAGATGTCTTCCGCCTCCTCATAGGATTTAGCTAACTGCGCAATCAGTCGAACCATTCGCACACGGTAGCGCTGATCCAGCGCAGCAAGAGCCGTAAAGTCCCCGCTCTTAAGTCGTATGACAAGCTCCTGATCGGTTGGTTCGTATGACATAGCGCGTCTCCAAGATCTATATCTACTAACACATACGCAAAACTACCCTAAAAGGTTAAAAAACAGTATCTTATTTCGTATTCTTCGTCCAATGCCCCCAATTACGTCTAGATATTTTCAGATTTTCCGCACGAAGCCAAGTAGACAAGAGTTTCTGGCGATCAGCTCACCCGCAGCCTTTCGGTTTACCTTCTTTCATCTATCAGTTGTAACACGCTTTTTGACCTTTCCTAACCTTTCTGCGTACATTAAGGCGAGTGACGATATCATGTGTGATGCGTCCGAAGTCATTACGGACGTTCAGACTCTCTTTGGCAAAACTCGGAGGCAAAATTATGAGAATATTTCACGCGCATCTGTTCATTGGCTGTTTGTTGGTCACTAGTTGTGCAACGTTTCTCTCGGAACAGCAGTATATCCAAGTTGATGAGGAAGTCACAGAAACCTTTCTCCCTTCCGGATTAATGTACTCCATTCCCAAGAAAAAAGACATCCGGAAAATCGTTATCTTAGGCGAAGGAACTGTGACCAATGTTGATATTTATGCCCGCAACTCGGAGGATAATTGGAAGCAAATTAAGAAAATCAAGAAGACTGTAGGATTTCCAATTGAAATTAATGTAGTTCTAAAGGCTGACGCTGTTCGGATTATGCAGAAAAGAATACGAGGAATGGGTCGCATCAACACTGTCCAGTTTTATGCGTTGGCGGAAGAACAACAGTAGCTCAAATCGGATTTTCTGCCCGAGGCTACTTTGGTATCTCTGCGGTGATTACGCGCGGTCCGCTCGCGGTAATCAGCACATTATCCTCTATTCGAACACCCCCAACCGATCTCCAGGCGTCAAGCGACTCCCAAGCCACACTGTCCCGAAAACGCTCACGATTTGTCGGATCATCAAGGATCGCGGGGACAAAGTAGATTCCAGGTTCCGCCGTCATTAGGAAGTTTTCCTCCAGTGGAAGATTTATTCGCACGCCTACACCGCAGCAGCGTTGAACTTCGCCACGCCCTGGCGCGTGTCCACCAACATCCCGAACCCCGAGTCCCGTCATGTGACCGATGCCGTGCGGAAAAAATAGGGCAATCGCCCCCGAATCAAGAAGACCTTCTACTTCGCCTTTGAGAATTCCGAGATCCCGCAATCCCTGCGCAAGGACGGCCGCTGCTGCACGGTGTACATCGTGCCACTCCGTGCCAACGCAACATTTTGAGATGCCTTCAGACTCTGCGGCAAGTACCAAGTCGTAGATCGCTTGCTGTCTCGGCGTGAACCTATCCCCCGCAGGATAAGTGCGTGTCACATCTGCCGTATAACCGGAAATCGCGCCCCCGGCGTCTATGAGCACCAAATCGTCGGGGTTCACAATCCGTTCGCCAGGTTCGAAATGCAGCACCGCCGCATGAGAACCGACTCCCACAATTGTGCCGTACCCCACGCTATCCGCCCCTTGGCGAAACATCTCCGCTTCCAGTTCAATCTGGATGTGGCGCTCGCTTATGCCGGGCTGAATCACCTCGCGAGCTTTTGCGTGACCTGCTGCCGTGGCATTGACTGCACGTCCAAGAAGTTCTATCTCGGCAGAATCCTTTCGCCGTCGCACCACGTCAAGGCGCGCTCGTATATCCCCGTTGAGTTCTTCGTCACTTCCGACACCTCGGACCGGTGAGCCTAGCATGGCTATTTCCGGGCTATCGTAACGTTTCAACCACTCGGAAAGCCTCGCGACATCCTCTCCTTCCGGTGCGTCCGGGTTTCCTTCCCATAACCGTTCTGATGGCGTGACCGGGCGCACAAAGTGGATCCATCCGTCCTGTTGATTAAACGCAAGAACCCCGCCAGATCGTTGTGAACCAGTTAGCCAGTAGTATTCAGGATGCGCCGTAAAGGGATAGGTTTGGTCAAGTCCCCCAGGCTTGGGAATTGGCTCTCCCGCACCAATTAGAACAGTCGGCGCACGGTTTCCGAATGCTTCGGCGGCGCGCCGTTTTCTTTCTTCCAGAATGTTTCTGTTAAATATCGCCATATTCTACCTCTCCATTCGGTGGATTCTGATTCGTCTACATATCCAAGAATGTTGGCTCTTACCGTCTATTCACCTAGCAAACCGTTAAACAGCAGCTTGAACGTTCCGTGGGTTGTAGCGCGGAATTGAACGCGGAATCCGTATAAAATCACACATCCCACCCCGTACTTGACTGATACTACGGCAGCACGATTAGAAAGGTGCTCCTCGCCAACAAGCCAGCCGCTCTGCAGGATATCGCGCTCCGGATAGGACACGACCACATGATACTGGTCGTTGAAATAGGAACCGTCGATAGAAAACACGGGGCTGTCCCAGAATAGAGCCAACGCGCCGGATGGCATGCCATGACCAAGTGGATGAGACGTGTCGACTTCAACGCGCAGTGTGGAGCCCGGGCAGAAGAATTCCTTGATCGGTTTGTCCCTCACGACGTTTTTCATCTGCAATCCCAGTTTTTCTATAGCAAATTCGCACGCGCCGTTAATCGTTATCAGTGTACCGCCGTTCTCAACGAATGCCTTGATGTTTTCTGCGCCGATGTCACCAATTCCACTCCGATACTCTTTTGGTACAGGTGTGTTGCGGAGTCGATTCTCAAGCTCTTCGTCTCCGCCGACAATCAATTCCGTCGAGTCATCAGGAAAGATAATGACTTCGTACGCCTCGTGAAGATTCCCCGCTACGATCCTTTCATCTCGTAAAGTTTCATACGAGAAACCGAACTGCTCTAGTGTGAGGCGCGTCCACCCCTCGTCAATGTTACCGCCCCAATAGCGATTGTACACGCCGATACGTCGGGATTTGATTAAGCTCATTTTGCTCTCAAGAGAGTGGTTCAGACCGTAGAATGACACGCCTGATGCGCGCGCCACCATGGGCAAATCTTGCCCGCCTGTGTCCCCAATCAGGAAACTACCAACAGGTAGACGTTGACTATCTACCTCAATCTCCGTAGTTAGCCGGTAGATTTCCGCGCCGCTAGCAAGGAGTTTATTTACAACACGATACGCCTCGTTGAGACGCGAATCGAATACATAACCGTGTGTACCAGTACCAATGACTTTGCCGTCAGGTGCTACCGGCTCGGTTACCTTGGTAAATGCGCGCCTCTTTGACGCAAGCACAGTGCAATCCGCCGGGACCGGGTCGGTGGTTACTCCCATCATTTCTGCCATCGTGTCCGTTACCGTATCGTATGGCCGATTCGGCGTGCCATCCTGAAAACGCGTCCATGCGTCGTCCGGGAAAAAAGTGCGCTCTAGCAAAGACTTTATCACGCCGCGCTTCGGTTGGTTAAGCGGGACAAAATATGCACCGGCAGGATATGTAAAATCGCCTAACCTCACCTGATGGCGCGTCTTCTGTATCTCAATGCCTTGGAGTAGCAGTTTATTAATCAGCGTATTAACCGTCATCGCGTCGTGCTGGTCGGCCCTAATCAAGAATCCGGCGGATGGTCCCTCTTCCCCGCGTTGAGTTTGACGCAGGGCTTTCTGCACGGCGTTACTCAACACGGTTTCTCGATATTGTGCAGCTAGATGTAATACTGCCTTTGACGCGATAAGTTGCTGTTCAATCATGTCGCGAAGCCGCCACCAACCTCCAGACCAAGGGTTGGGAAAGTTGGTCTGTGCTTTGTAGTGCGGCATTCCGCGGAGCGTACTCCCATCTCCGACAAGTTGGTGAGGATGGATATAGATTGGTGTAGCCAATCTGGCCTGAGCTGTTTCCGTCAGCATACTGGCAACATTGTGGTAGTTGCCCATCCAATGGAATCCAAGATGCGCCCAGCCGCCGAAAAGCGCGCCGTTGACGACCCCTTGGACACCAGCTTGTTCAAGCTTGTACGCCATGTGACTCCCGTACCAACCGAGTTCACGCCATACGAGTGGGTCGGCGTGTGGGTGAATGGGCTCGCAATACGGTACGACAAACAGTCGTGGGCCGTATGCGCCCATTTCATGATGGTCCTGGAACACTTGAGGATGCCACTCTTGAAACATGATGCGAGCCATGTATTGCGACTCGACAAGATTAAGCATGAACGCGTCTCGGTTATTATCGTGTCCACAATATTTGTGATACAACCAGGGCAACGGCGTACCTTCGTACTCAGTACCGACGTATTCGTTGTACCAGTCAGTAACCATAATCTGACCATCGGGGTTAAAACAGGGAACCATTAGAAAAACCGTGTTCTCTAGGATTTCTGTTGTTTCCTTGTCCGCACCACAGACCAATTCGTAGGCTAACTCTGCCGACATCTGTGTCGCAGCAATCTCGCTGGCGTGTAGACTCATACTCTGGCACACCACGGCGCGACCGTTTTTGATTAAGCGGTTAATTCTTGCCTGAGACAATCCTCTAGGATCGGCAATCTGTGCGTTGATTCTTTTCAGTTCATCCAAGCGGGCAAGATTACCGGCAGACGAGATAATCGCCAGCAAGAACGGGTTCCCTTCGGTCGTTGGACCCATATTGATGACCTGGATATTATCGCTTCGGTCATCCATTAGCTTGAAGTAATCAACAATCTTGTCCCAGCGGGCAATCTTACGGTCGCTCCCGAGACGGAATCCGAAAAATGTTTCCGGCCTGGGAATGGTGTTGGACATAGCGCGGCTCCTTACTGTTTGATATAATCGGTTCGTAGTAGTGCAATTCATTGCACGTCCAGATTTCGACCTTTTTAGGTTTCACGCATCACTTTTCATTTATCAGGTTTTCCCGTCTTGTCGTTTTCTCGTTTTCGCCCTTCGTGCACATCCGGCTTAGAGGGAGATAGAGATACCTCTACAACTAAAAACTAGATGCAATTGCCCTGTTCTTGGCTCTAAGATCCTGTCGACGACTCATTGGCAAGTCATCTTTTTCGATAGTGGGAGAATGCTAATGAAATTGGCGCTGTGATGACGATTGGGGTGGTATTTTTTAGCGAGGAGCGCTTTGAACAAATGAAGTGATGGATGGCTGTGCAATTGACAGCTACGGTAGAGCGAATCTTCGCGGAGATTTGAAACGCCTCTACGGACGGCTCAGCGTCTGTTCACAGTCGAAAATGAGAATTTGGAGGATTGATCGGTTACCTGAGGCTTGCCAAAACCTCAAGAAAGTTTGGAAAAGTCTTGCTGACACAGTCCGGATTCTTGATTCGAATCCCCGGCACATTCAGACCAATCAAGGAAAAACTCATTGCTACTCGATGGTCTTCGTAGGTATCAATCTCAGCCGGCTTGATTTTTGACGGATGAATTTCGACTCCGTCCTGATGCTCAACGACATCTACGCCGAGCTTCCGCAATTCCGTAACCATCGCATGAATCCGATCTGTTTCTTGCCACCGTGTGTGTTCAATATTACGAATAACTACGCGGTCCCTTGCGAACGGGGCAATGGCAGCGAGGGTGAGTGCTGTATCGGAAATTGCGTTCATGTCTACAGTGATTCCCTTGAGTTGTGTCGGTCCCATGACTTCAATCCCACTAGAATATCGATTTACATGGCAACCCATCCTTTCAAGGACATCAACGAATCGAATGTCGCCTTGAATGGAATCCTGAGTCAGATTCTTCACGCGCACACGGCCACCTGTCAAGGCGGCAGCCGCAAAAAAGTAGGATGCGCTAGAAGCATCCGGTTCAATGGCATACTCGCGAGGTTCATATCGCTGTCCGGCGGTAATCTGAAAGTAGCGATAGTTTCTGTTGATTACCTGCACGCCGAATGCCTCCATCACCGACATCGTAATGTCAATGTACGGTTTCTTAAGCTTGCCCACAATTTCTATCTCCAGCCCCTCAGTTGCATACGGCGCTACAAGCATCAGGGAGGTTAGGAATTGACTGCTTTTGCTCGCATTCAATCGTGCACGTCCACCCTGAAGTCGGTTTGCGCATACGATTACCGGCAGACAGTCGTTGTCGTATTGTGAATGAGCGTCCACTCCAATTTGCCTCAGCGAGTTAAGCAGATCTGAAAATGGCCGACTGCGGCGCATAGGCTCGTCGCCGTCAATAATGAATTCACCCTTCCCGAGTGAAACATAACTGACTAGCGATCTTGCAGTCGTTCCCGAATTCCCAATGTATAGATTAGCGCGATGCAACGAGATTCTGCCTCCATTACCAATGATCTCAAACGAGCAGCGATCTTCATTAGCAGCGATGGCTACGCCTAGTTGTCTTAGCGCTTCATACATATATCGGGTATCATCGCTGAATAACGCCCCCGTCAGTCGTGAATGTCCTTTGGCAAGCGAAGCAATTAGTAACGCGCGATTTGTATAGCTTTTGGACCCCGGAACAGTTACAATAGCGTCTACTGGTTTCTGAATCGGTTCAATTTCAAGCATTGATATCGCAGATCCGGAATGAGATTTGGTACCCTGGCTGCGGCTCTCCTTGGCTCCCACAGATGGGTTTTCCGCCTTAGCCTACAATGGAATCCTAGTTTAGCAGAATCTCATATGGATGTCAACAAATTGTTATGTTCCCCTTCTTGCCATCGGTTTTCAGGCAAAAAAGAACCCTATGCAACGTGCACAGGGCTTTTACTGCGGGAATACTTTACGAATGGAAGAGCTGCCAGTTCGATTCAGAATTTCGCGCGCAAGATGAGTTGGCTTTCGACGCCACCAGGTAAGACTGCTGTCCGTATGTCAAAATCTATTGGCTTGAACGACATTAAACGAAAACCCTTTTTCTTGTTGTGTTTCTTGGCAACAATTCGCGCTTCGACCGCGCTGATTGCATGATTCAAAATCACTCCGCCTAAGAGAGAACGTGCCAACTCGAATTTGTCGTTTGCCTCGTATCTCAAACGCAAGGCTTCTTCACGGATAGGCGAATCACTGTCCCCCTTTCGGTCTTCATCCTTAAACGCTCGGCGGTCGTCCCAGTACCATTCTCCCGTCCGGCTGAGGGGTTCACCGTTATTTTCTGTATAGACATTGTGCCAGTTATCAAAAAGCGTTGCGTGTTCAAAGTCCTCAATTGGATCCCAAGTTTCAAACGTGCCGGGCCCGTCAAATATGACATGTTCCCTGACCAGTTCTCGGTAGTCATCACGTGTGTTTTCAGCGCGGTTGTGTGTGATGAAATAACCCACCAAAAGCGCAATGTCGGCAGCAAGAAATAAATAACCCCGCTTCGCGCCAACATACAACTGACCCGATCCCGGTACAACGAGTGAAGACAGAAACGCGCGATTAGGAGATTTCACCGGTTCTCTCGGACGTAAGCCTTCCAATTGCGCCCCCGATGTCCTCGCGCCAATCACAGATTCCATGAGAAAAACAGTGAGTTCGGTATTGGGAGTCTCAGACTCCTTGCTTGATGCGATACACAAAAAAGCACACCAGAACAATAGACAACTCATCAATACAGTTGAAGTTCCTCGCCCCATTCGCCGCGTCATTTCTATGTCATCTCCATTCAATTCATTCTGTACCTCTTAAGGCCTAAAACTACTGTCTAGCGCAGAGGTGAGGACTTGCGGTATATCCCATCGTTCACGCTAGAATCGGAGCATTAGCTCAAAAACATTTAAACGTTTTCCCTCGGGGCCCCGCGGCACTTCTACAGCGTAGTCAAACTGGTAGTCAAGCAATCTTACTCCTAGACCATAAGTCAGATGGTCTGAGAGATTCAGCAAGTCTATCCCCGGCTCTGTTTTATAACCTACGCGCAGCGCTAGGAGATTACCAAGCCAATACTCGGCGCCGATACTTTTCCGTAGATGCCTCCATTCAAGGGCGCGAATTCCAACGCCTCGATCCGAAAGCACGTCGCTACGAGTTTGATCAGGATGTTCAGCCAAGTGTCTCTCTATCTCCTCCTCATCCTCTGTCAATTTATGGATAGATGCCGTTAAATCTCCAATGAGGTTGACTCGATGGTTCATCTCTTCGTAGAGCACTACAGCAGTTCCCATTTTGAACTTGCGAGGAAGAGGATCGCTTTGATTCTCATCTATGAAGTGCAGGCCTGTGCCCCAGTTCTGAAGGGCAGCGCCAATCTTAACTGGTACAAAGGCATTCAACAGATGGTACTGCAATCCGAAATCAACGGCATAAGCACCGCCACTCTCCTGTCCTAATTTCAGTCTGATGATCTTGCCATTCATGCCAGCAGAGAGCCGCTCTGTTAATTGGTCTGCGTATGAAAACGTCAATACCCAATTCGTCCCGAGGTTTTCCTCTCTAATCGGATCGGGAGAATCTGTTGTAACCAGGATAGTTCCTTGTCCTTCAAGTTGAAGCGTCGCTCCGAGGATGCCGGCATCGCCAATCGGCATAGCTCCTGCAAAGAATGCATAGTACAATCCTTCGCCTGCCTCGCCGAATATATCTCCTTGGTTTTTGTACGAAATAGCTACCTGTTTCTCTTGGATAATTCCCAATCCACTGGGATTCCATAAGGCGCTCGTAACATCGCCATCAACAGCAGTGAAGGCATCGCCCAATGCTGTCGCTCGCGTCCCGCCACCAAGATCGAGAATTTGAGAGCCTTGCGTGCCGGGCCCCGCCAATCCTGATGGTGGAGGCGAGATTATCGCCACAACCAACACTACAATAATTACCAAATTAAGGTTTACTTGCTGCATTTATTAATCTCCTAGCACAAGTTCATTGAAGTGAAGCGTTTCTATCTGCTTGCCATAAAACGGGTGAGGTGTTGAACGGGTTTACAAACTGACTAGTTAGCGCTATACTACAGAGACCGATTCCAACTGATTTGGTGCGGCGCCTTCGACTTTTTCAGGCACGAGATGGCTCGGCACTTCAAAATGGCAAATTGATGGGATTTGAAATAATAGCCTACTGTGGAAAAAACTGCAATGGAAAAGAGCATCACTTGAAGGTTCGTTCATATAAAGACTGGTTTCCTTCGCATTGAACAGGTTTTGCAAGAGACCGTCCAATTCAATTCTGATTTTACGCCGGTATCTTTAGATCTTGATTGGATGGTGACTCGTATCTCTTCTATGATTTCACGTCTTAGGTTGGCCACCGTGATCCGTTGAGGACAGATTCAAAAATATGAGAATGTCAATCCTAGGTTCATCGTGAATGACATTATGCTAGAGAGTTTCACTCGCATGTATAAACAACCAAAACGCATTACAAGGAACATCATGGTGGGATGTTCCCTGTTGCTCTGGATTTGCAGTGTATGCCATCCCGCCGCCTCAATCCTTAGAGAGATTGAAGCGGTCGCGACCGATTCCCCACCCAAGATCGATGGTGCACTCAATGACAGCTGCTGGCAAAAAGCGGCACAATCGGGAAACTTTATCCAATACGATCCGCTACCGGGCGAGCCAGCGACTCAGCCAACCAAAGTCTACCTTGCGTATGATCGGAATCGGCTCTATGTCGCTTTTGAATGCTTTAAAGATGATATGAACAGACTCGCCGCAAATTCGACACGACGGGATGCTCGTTTCTTTTCCGATGATTATGTTGAAGTGTTCCTAGATACATACCTAGATAAGCGTAACTGCTATGCCTTCGCATTGAATCCACTCGGGACACAAAGAGATCGCCGAATTACCAATGAAGGCTCGAACGTGAGACGCGGCGGATCTGACTTGGGTTCCGCGCTGCCCTGGGACTGTGATTGGGATGGCCGCGCCGCAATCTATAAGGGCAGGTGGACCGCCGAATTTTCTATCCCGTTTGCCGAACTCCGTTTTCCGAAATCTCAGAATCCTTCTGTAGCCTGGGGTGTCAATTTTTGGCGGCACGATGAATCGCGAGAAGAAGATCAATCTTGGATAAACCTTGGAAGCCGCCGATACGCTGTGTCGCGTTTTGGCCATCTGACGAATCTGCCCGTGGATACGCTTGTGACCAAACGACTGCTGGAGATTAAGCCGTATGGCGTTGCCAAACCGCAGCAATTAAACGCCCAAAGCCCGGACATGAAAGCCGACATGGGTCTTGATTTGCGTTACCCGTTCTCGAACATGTCGGTAGATTTCACGATAAACCCCGACTTCGCGCAAATTGAGGCGGATCCGGACCGGGTCAATCTGACGGACATTCCGTTGCGTTTCCCGGAAAAGCGCCCCTTTTTCTTGGAAGGAAATGAGATTTTTCAGATGCCGGTCGAACTGTTCTACAGTCGGCGTGTAGGGGATTTGTCAGGCGGCGCCAAGATGGCTGGAAAGCTTGGCGGATACAACCTTGCCGTTCTCAGTGCACAGGCAGGTCCGGAGGATCCGGACGAAGAGATTGAAGAAGGGCATCTACCCCTGGACGAATATAATTATTCCGTCTTGCGACTACAGCGCGAGTTGGGCGAGAGATCGTCAGTCGGGATATTGGGGGTGAACAAGCAGCGCGAGGGGTTGTACGATCGGGCGTCCGGAGTAGATGCCCGATTTGCACTCCCAGGCAACACAGACCTTAATCTCGAATATGCGAGAGAATGGAAATCCGGCGTCAAAAGCGACGATCTGATTTTTGCCCAATTATCTCGTCGAACGAACCGCTTCTCATTTGATTTACGTTATACCGACATCGGGGAACATTTCGATTTGGAGACCGGCTTTATTCCACGCATCGATCGCCGTGGGATTTCCCTTTCCACGCAGTACACCAAGCACTATGAGGGATTAATAAAACGCTTTCGCGGCCGCGCCAGATATGAACGCTTGGAAAATCATGCCGGACAACGCACCAACGAACAACGGGATATAAATGGATCAATCCGGATCCAAGACTTTTTCCTTTGGCTTGGACCCAAATGGTATTTCCATGTGACTGACGAGGACATCGCCTATACAGATAAAGTGCTTAGGTTTTACCTTGGCTGGTCGCCGCCCAAGTGGGCATCAATTCGGAATTTTGGCTCGGTGGGAATTCGAGATGGCAAGGACACTTTTTTCATTAGACCCGAGATTACCTTGCGTCCCACCTCGAAGCTGAGCTTTGAAATCATAGTGCAACGTCTGATTGAAGACCGCGAACTCACAGAATGGACACGGCGTTTCACAGTCAACTACCAATTCGCGCAACGCATGTACGCCAGGACGAGCTCGGAATTCACCATAGAAAAGGAACGACGTGTATTTGTCCTATTTGCCTACGAATATCGCCCCGAAAGCACCTTCTTTGTTGTCTATAACGATAATCGAGACGAAGAGGGGGATACTGAGCGCATTTTATTTGTCAAGATCGCCCATCTGTATAAGTTAGGGATGTGGTAAAGCCTATTTTGGTTGGCGGAAGGACTAGTACAGCTTGACGTAATTGCCGTATGAGTTAACGGTAGGTGCGATCAAGTGACCGATCAACCGAGTGGACAACGAGGGCGATAGTAGATCCCTTTCCTAATCGCACCGTCAGTTAAGGTGCGGTTTAAGTGCACGTACAAAGGGTGCCCCTTAACCGTTTAATTCACTTAACTATTTCCGCCAACGTGTACTAGGCTGTTTTATCTTCCCCGAATTGATCTACCTAACCTGTACGTTGGGTTGAATGCAATGAAACCCAACGCCAAGCGCGAGTCTGGCCAGATTGGCAAATCCAGTGAATTTTACCTGGCTAATAGTCTCCATTTTTTGCTTCGATTTCTCCATAGGTGTCGAACCTTAAAACGTGCTCTGCTTTAAGCTACCCCAGGTGATAGCCAGTTTATTGCGTGGATGAACGGCACGACCGGCAAGCGGACCGCCTGCGACGAGCGTATAGCCGTTGCCGGAAGAATCGCGGTAGGCGGTGGCGCCAGGTCCTTCCGCGAAGCGCCACAGTGCTATCGTCCATACGTCGGCGTCAAAGCGCCGCTGTGGATGTATATTTATCTGTAATTTGTAACGGAACCCCCTGGAAACACGCACTCCGTCAATATAGCCTCTCATGGATTCATGTCGGTGTCCCCATTGAACACCTTCCTTGAACTTTACAATCGGCGCACCGCCAACCACGAACGGGGAGGGCGTTCGGCCCATCACACTGTTTTTACGTCCCTCACTTTTGCCTCGGCCGTCGAAAAAATGCTGCCTCGTAATCTTGTTTTGTTCCTGCTTAATCTGATAGGCGATGTGTACCCAACGCCTCAACGGGTATTCGTGAGGCCGAAGGGGTATAAAAATAGCGCCAGGAGCGCCGACCTTAGGTGACGGTTGCGGCGATATCGTATATCGGAGATAGACAGTGCCATCCGGTTCCTCCATGTCAAATTTCGAGCCAAGGTTTCTACCACGGAGTTCTGCAGAATAGCTTCCAGGCTTGGCAAAAATTACCCACTGCCCCCCTGTAGCTAAATCGTCGAAATCTGCGTCTTTCGGTTTATCGGTTAAATAGATCCATGCCTCAATCGTGATTCCGTCACGATTGGCATTGTCGAAAACGCCGGGGTAATCTGCGTAGACATAGCCCTTCGGTAGGAGTTCAAGCACATCCGGCGGCACCCCCTCTGGCTGAAAGAAAACGCGCGACGCGATAAGAAACGACACAATTAAGGTCGCAATTCCCAATGAAGACACAGTGTTGGATGTCATGTCGCTTCCTCATTAGTTAGTGGCTTGTGCCCAGTGACGTAGGGTTGAGTTTCCCGTCCCGCAAATCCGTAAGGGTTGGGTCTCCCAACCCGTTGGTTGAAGAGAAGATCCCTATCGCGTTCGCTATAATGGAGCTCCATCGCACCCCGCAAGTTGGGTGCGGTTTCCAACCGCACCCAACCTCGCCCATACGATACGATATTTATACGGTCGCGCAAGGCACAAAGTCGAGCTAAACTATGGGGGGCCTTATCGCACACTTTGCGGGGTGCGTCAACAAGAAAATCTAAAGAACCCATACTCTTTTGGTAACTGTTTAGTTCAGTTTGTAAGAGTGGCAAAATCTGTGCAGCATTGGGCACAATTGCTTGCTACGGAGGATTCAACGCATCAATATGATGAATACAAGGGAACAACAGTTCATTGCTCGTATTGCCGAATTGGAGGCTGAAAATCAGGCATTACGCGCCCGTATAGCCGAATTGGAACAACAGGTGTCGAAACCGTTAGCTACCCCCACTTCGCCTCCAAAATCGCCTGTCCCCAAATTTGTCAAACCGAAACGACAGAAACGTCGTCGCAAAAAGCCGGGGCAAAAACCGGGACACGCCGGCAGTTATCGCCATCGTCCCACCAAAGCTGACGAAATTGTTGAAACTCCTTTAGAGGATTGTCCCCATTGTCATGGAGTGATTGAAAATGTCACAACCCACCAACAGTATGTTGAAGAAGTCATTCCGGCTCAGACAACTGTTGTCTGCTATCAGACACAAAGTGGATATTGCCAAAACTGCCAAAGACGGGTGGAAAGCCGTCACCCGCAGCAAGTACCCCATCGGTTGATAGGCCCGCGGGCGTTGCTCATTGCCGCTGAATTGAAGCACGCTATGGGGGTGCCGTATCGGAAAGTCGCCACAGTGCTCAAACGACTGTGTGGGCTTTCTATCACCGCCGGCGCCTTGACGCAATCAATGCAATCGTTGGCAAAATGGTTCACTCCCGAATATCAAGCAATTCAAACCGGATTGCGACAGAGTCATTGCACCTATGTCGATGAAACCGGCTGGAGGTTAAACGGCCAATCGTGCTGGCTTTGGGCATTCACCACAGACAGTTACACGCTTTATGAAGTCAATGCGAGTCGTGGACATCAAGTGGTTTTAGAACAATTGGGTACAGACTATGATGGAGTCCTTGTCAGTGACTTTTATACCGCTTATAACCCACTTCCCTACACCCAACAAAAGTGCTTGGTGCATTTGCTGCGTGAATTGTCTGACGTGAGAAAGACCAATCACACCCAAGAATATGCGGCATTCGCCAAAAAACTGACGCGTTTGTTGCGCGATGCCATTCGCCTCAAGCAGAAGCAGTCGGACTTCTCCCAATCTCGCTTGGAGCGCCGATTCAAAAGGCTGAACCACCGATTGGAGAAACTTGCCAAAGCGGACTATCATGACCCGGATTGTCAAAGACTCGCCAAACGGTTAGCCAAACACAGCGATTCGTTATTCACCTTTCTGTCACACATGCAGGTCGCCGCCGATAACAATCGCGCCGAACGAGCCATACGACCGGCGGTAGTGACTCGCAAAATATCGGGCGGCAATCGTTCTCCCAATGGCTCTGAAGCGTTAGGTATCATCACCAGTGTGATTCAAACTTGCAAGCAGCAGAACAAAGATTTCGTGGAGGTCGGCTTGGAAATTATCCGACGCTATCATCAAGGACTTGATGCCGGGGTTCTGACTGTTGAGACAACCGCACCAACCTAACCGCTTCCAAGTCCATTCAAATTATAGTTTTTCTACAATCCCCTCGTTTTGCAAAGCGGCTTTCGACATAGAGAGTAGTGGACTAAACAGTTACCTCTTTTGTATAGAATCGAGCTGGCGATGCGGCAAAGCCTATTGTGAAAAGACCGACACCAACCATTGCCCTGCACACCCGGTAGGCGGGGATCAAGCGAACGGATAGTGAGTACGATAG
This sequence comes from Candidatus Poribacteria bacterium, assembly GCA_965197465.1. Lineage (GTDB taxonomy): Bacteria > Poribacteria > WGA-4E > WGA-4E > JAJDTR01 > JAJDTR01. The sequence continues at coordinate 1,994,604 of OZ240209.1, forward strand.
AGATCTTCTTGCCCCGCATTGGAAGAATTCGCCTGACGCTATTAATTCACCGAAAATATAGGGAAACGGTATAACTTCATCCTGCCCGGTTCAATCGACTTGGCAAATTGAGATTTGCCTGTTGGCTTCTTTACCATTGACACACCCCCTCCCCGTTGGTTAGAATTTTCCGACTGATAAGATTCCTGACATCAACAACCGTTGAACGAGAACACCCTGGCTCTATGCCCTAGGCATGGGACTTTTTTGGGCGCATCTTGAATCGCGCGGACGCATTTATGAAAAATCATCGAAATATTATTCTTGCGGTCGTCTCCGGGATTCTGCTTGTTTTGAGCCACCCCAGTTTTAACCTGTTCTCGCTCGCATGGGTAGGATTGGTTCCGCTTTTCATAGCCGTGAAGTCCGTCTCACACGCAAAATCTGCCTTCCGGATCGGTTACATTTCGGGATTGACGTTCTTCGCGGGACTCCTCTACTGGATTGTCCTGCTCTATCCGTTTGCAAACATCTTTGTAACCGCGTTGGGCTATGTCGCCCTCGTCGCCTACGCCGCGGTTTACTTCGCAGTCTTTGCCCTAGTGGTGCATCAATTGCCCCGCAAATCGGGGATGTCGTTTATTTTTCCGACAGCTCTGTTTTGGACAGGATTGGAGTGGATCAGGAGTTGGTTACTAACGGGCTTCCCATGGGGTAGTATGGGATATTCCCAGTGGAACAACCATGCCGGAATTCAAATTGCCTCAATTACGGGAGTCTACGGCGTCAGCTTCGTCCTAGTGCTATTCAACGCGACAATCGCACATCTAATCATCTCGCGATCCAACTGGCGAAGAGCAATCAAGGAAGCTGCATTTCCACTCGCCATTGTGGCAATAACGTTCGTCTACGGCGCGGTCTGTTTGTCCGAGTCCGGAAACTCGGTAGCACACGTTAAACTCGGGCTTGTCCCCGGCAATGTCTCGCAAGCCGAGAAGTGGAAATCGGAACACGCCCCCAAGATTTTCAAGCGCTATCTTAGTTTAACCGAAAAGGCGAATGCCGCTAACCCGGATATGATTGTCTGGCCCGAAACTGCGATTCACCCCCAAATACTATCCGGTCAGGCGGAATCCTACAAGCAGCGATTGATTGGGATGCTGCGAGAAGGTCAAATCTATCTCCTCGCCGGTGCCGCCGTACGAGAGGCTGACAAGAAGGTCTACAACACTGTTTTTCTCCTCTCCCCGACGGGCGAGAAACTCGGTAGCTATTCCAAGATGCACCTCGTGCCCTTCGGGGAATACGTGCCGTTCTCCAGCGCTCTCCCAAACTTCATCCAATTTGAGACATTCGCACCCGGGAAGTCAATTAACCTTCTACCGCTCGCCGGCATAAAGGATGCCAAACTCGGAATTGCCATCTGCTTTGAATCGGTGTTCCCCAGCCACTTTCGCAGGTTTGTGGCGAAGGGAGCGGACATCATGGGAATCTTGACCAACGATGCTTGGTTTGTAGGCACAACGGCACCTTCCCAACACCTATCCGCCGCGCCCTTCCGTGCCGTCGAAAACCGCATCGCTGTTTTCCGCTGCTCCAACGGAGGAATCTCCTGTATAATCGATCCGTTCGGGAGGATAGCCAGCCAAACTATCACCCCGACCCAACCTGACGGCGTTCTGGTAGAAGACGTACCGCTGAAAAATCATCAGAGCGCTAAAAAGACGCTATACACCCGCTACGGCGATTGGTTTCCCATTCTTTGTTTGTTGGCAAGCCTCGTACTAATTGGTTGGCGGAACCGAACCTGGATTCACTCGAAGCTCAGACGCGACACTTGAAGCAACACCGGATTCCCCACACACCGGTAGGAGCGATCTCCCGGTCGCCACCAAACCAATCCTTGATCGGCAACTGCCCGATTTCTCTTATTTGCACCAGTCTTAGTAAGCCCTAGCGCGGGATCAAGCAAGTGAATAACAAGTGCGATAGCAATCCCACAGGTATATAGAACGCACGCGAGTCGAACCGTAAGCCCCGGAGGAGCGACAGGTGAGCGGTAATTACACCGCAAAACGATCCCGTTAACTACGATGGATTTCCCACTTGCAAACCTGTCCTCATCTGTGCAATAGTACGGCACTGTGGGTTGTTCGCATTTTGCCGGAATGGCAAAGTTTCTCCCCCAAACCGCCCTCATTTATGTCTAAAGGATAGAGGTAAGTTCAATCACAGATCGCTAGCCACTGACCACCGTCTTTTGATTGACAACTTCTCGTACGTATAGTACAATTATTATCGTTGTTAATATGTCTATTCTGGATAGACGGTGCCGCATCAACCAACAGAGATCTCGGTTTCGTGTGAGCCAGACACGCCCCGACGGAGTTCGAGTAATGGCTCCCCATCAATTCTTATCTTTGCACTACATCCCTACAACACAGCATGTCAGCCCAGCGCGACAAAATGTCAAAGAAACAGAATGGTTCAAAATGCCCAAAATAGCCGTCCGTTTATCCGCCTGAATACGAGAAACCCCAACTCGATCGAAAATCGTGAATGTGACGGCAAAGCGTAGTCATCCGAGGTGACAGTCGTACATAACCTAAGAATGAGACACAACTGCAAGTTGGCGTGCTTTGGTGCGTTGAATTAGCATTATCCTGAAGGATATCGTGGTAGCCGCTGAAACCTGTGTCGGCGAGGGTCTCGCAAGCGGAACAAGCGACCTTGCAACGAGAATAGCGAAGATAAACCTAAGCGTGGTAGCGGAAAGAAGCACCTTCAGTCGCAGCTGCAAGAGGTAACTAACATTCGGGTGATAAAACCATGAGCCACCAGAAAAACCTATGCCAATGCCCCAAATAGTATGAGGTTGTTTCCGCAGAGTTCCTGCGAGACATATTAACCGAGTATTTGAATCATCCAGAATACGGCAAGGACTTCAGTATCCATCAGCACTGTTTCATATGCGCCAATGATGACCGAACTGAATCCCATACTATAGATGACCTCATAACACCTGAGAGCGGCCCTGAAGAATTGTTCGGGGACCTACCTCACCCAAACATGTTGGATGACCTGTTTGTTGGATCGCGAGACGGCACTCTGACCATTCCGTCGAGATTCTCAAACACCGACAACTAACAACAAACTGGGAAGACTGGGGGGACCTTGCTCGCAGGTAGAAGTAAAAGCTAAGCGTCGGGGTGCAAGAGGGAATCTTACTAGCATAACTTCGACAAGACAAGAGAAGACTTCGGCATGGGGGCGGTTGACATTGCGACTCATGATGCGGATGAATTTAATGATGATGTAAAAGGCGTGCGTTCCCATGGCTAACCCCCTGTCCGCCTCCCGCATCGCCTTAGGAACTACTCACTTAGGCCGATGCCCTTCCACAAGTGAGAAGGGGAGTGCAGCGAGGCGTGCATCGCCGTGGCTTTTGCAACTCCACTAAACGCAATTGAGATATGCAATACCTGGCGGCATTATGACAGTCGTACAGAGCCTAAAGATGAAATCCAAACCTCCCACTCTCCTCCTCGGCTACATTCTCGTGTGCTTGGCGGTTTCCATCGCTATTCCCATCCCGGCAACCGGCGCCTTACTCAAACATGCCGCGGTCGTCGCCTTCGAGTCCTCGCACTCCTTGGCAGGATTTCTAATACTGTGGTTTATTTTGAGCCGGCTAAACATCATTCCAAGAAGTTGGAACAGGGCAAAACGAAGCCCCGGAAGCTACTTCAGCTCATCGAACCCTTCGACAAAATGTAACACTGGTATCCATCAGAACGTGTCTTAATCCAACTGGTATCCATCAGAACGTGTCTTAATCCAACTGGTATCCATCAGAACGTGTCTTAATCCAAATGAGCGCTGAGAAGAATAAAGGAGAATAATCGTGGAGCAACTCGCATATGTCGCGCTGGGCTGTGTTCTGGTGTTAGTCGTGCTGGGACTGCGTAAGTTCTCTATCGCACTCGCTAATCGGGTGGACTGGTCGAAAATCAGGTTGCCGAAATTTGGATGGAGTAAGGTGGCATGGACGCCCAGAACGAAGAATTCGGTGCTATTGAGTATCGCGTTTCACACTGTGCTGGCATTGATTGGTGCACTGTTCATCGTCACGAAGGAGGTCGAACACGACGCTATCAGCGTAGAGTGGGTGAAGTTGCCGCGGACGCCGCGGCGCCTCAAGACGCCTGAAATCAAACCAGTCCAACCGCGAATTATACCCCGTCGTCATGTGCCGACGCAACGAGCAACCCCGGTGGCAAAACCGGATGATGTGAAGGTTGCGGCAAGACGGTCGATTTCACTGGTGGAAAGGAATGTTGATTTGTCGGTAAGCACGAATGAGGCGAGCGTGGGAGAAATCGAAACCAACGCGGACATCGTTGCCAAGCCGCACGAGATAACGCTATCTTCACGAGCTGGGGGATCCGGAAGGGGTATGGTTGCTCAAGGCGCCGGTGCCCCCGGCAGAGGCAAAGGGGCAACTTCAGACAGGGACGGATTGGGGGCGTCGATAAAATCGACGGGCACTACGGATTCAGCCAGCCTTGAAGGAACCGACTTCTCGCATCTTGAGACGGTGCCCGATGACGAGCTAGGCGCAATTCTTTCGGGCGAGGGCAAGGACATCTCGGGGCATATTCGGCTGATACGATTGAAACATTCGCTTTCTGACTGGTGGCAGGACCCGACGGCTCTGCCTAGCTTTATGAAATGGCTACGGGACAATACGCGCATTCGGGCGGATATGAAATACAAGGGTGGGTCGCTACGCCTGACCGAGCCGGATATTCAAGACGCTCCGTTAATTTTCATGACCGGGCACGACAAAGACATAACCGTTGGGCGCGGCTTGGCTAAAGACGGACCGTTATTAGACGGATTCTCCACAGAGGAACGCGCGGCTCTGCGAAGATATATCGTTGAACGCGGCGGGATGCTTTTCTTCAACGACTGCGGGTTCAACGGACTCTTTGCTCAACAGGTCGCCCTTGAGCTCGGCAAAGTCTTTCCTGAGTATCCGCTCAAGGATATTCCGCACAACCACGAGATTTACAAACTCTATTACCAGCTCCCCCTGCCCCCCAGAGGGGGCGACGTGTTTTGGTCTGCTCCAGGCGCAGCCCAGGGCGCAGGAGGCGTCTATCGAGCCATCTCGTCCAAGTTCGCATACCAGAAAGGAATCACGATTGGCAGCAGATTAGCTGTCGTCTATAACCGCAAAGATTACCTATGCTCAATGGAGACCGCGGAAGTCGATAGTCGGGCTAGGCTTCGAGACAGGCGATCGCCCGACGTTCACCGATTCATGACCAACTTGTTGGTCTACGCCATGAAATACGGCGGGAACACCGACAGAACCAACTACCAATCCCTAAGCCAATAAGGAGATACAAGTGAATTTCATCTAATTTGAGACAGTTGAACCGGGGAAGTCAACTAACCTTTTACCACTCGCCGGGGTGAAGGATGCCAAAGTCGGTGTTCCCCAATCACTTTCGCAAGTTCGTGGCGAAGGGCGCGGACATCATGGGGATTTTGACCAACGATGCTTGGTTTGTAGGCACAACGGCGCCTTCCCAACACCTATCCGCCGCGCCGTTCCGCGCCGTCGAAAACCGCATCTCTGTTTTCCGCTGCGCGAACGGAGGAATCTCCTGCATAATCGATCCGTTCGGAAAAATTGTCAGCCAGACTATCACGTCGACCCAACCTGATGGCGTTCTGGTAGAAGACGTGCCTCTCAAAAATCATCAGAACACAGGAAAGACACTATACACCCGCTACGGGGATTGGTTTCCCATTTTCTGTTTGTTGGTAAGCCTAATACTGATTGGTCATCGAAACCGGACTGGGATTCACTCCAAACTCAGGCGCGACACCTGAACAACACCGGATTCTTCACACACCCGTAAGAGCCCTCGCCTGATTGCGCACTTCATTTTGCTCTTTTATTTGCACATCAACACTTTTTTGCGCTACAATTCGCATCGTGTTTCACAAGACAGTACTCTTCAATACCGAATAACAAAAGGACGTTTCGCGCCATGTTTATCCAAACCCCGGACGGTACGATTGTGAACCTAAGTCAAGTAGGCGGCATTAAAATTGTCAAAGAGGAAGCACCTCGTTCTTTTCCTACCAGATCTGGACACAGCCTCTATGCAATCCTTCCAGCCGGTATGGGTATAGTTGCACCTGAACCCCTTGAACAACACCATATACTTTTGGTAAGCGGACTGGATTACGACCAATGCACTCACGTCCTTAACGACATAATAAAACATCTTGAATCGAAAGATTCGTTTATGGTGTTAAAGTGTCCTGATCCACAACAATCGACACCTTAAAACAGGGCACGGATAACATTTCTGCAATAATCCTTTTCGGAAGCACAAGGAATTTATGTAACTCCAATCGAAATGAAAGGACATCGGACAATGAAAGAAACTTTGGAGTTGTTCCTAACACCGGGAGTATTAGCCCTCGGAATAGCGATGCTCGCAATCATGTTCCGCATGACTCACAAACGAATAGATGATTTACGATCCCAGATGGTAGCCGACCATAACCATCTTTCCGAAAAACTGGATGCTGTCGATAAGAGGCTGTCTGAAAATATTAATGCTGTTGACAAGGGGTTGTCCCAAAAGATTGACGTTGTTGATAAGAGGCTGTCTGAAAAGATTGACGCCGTTGACAAGGGGTTGTCCCAAAAGATTGACGTTGTTGATAAGAGGCTGTCTGAAAAGATTGACGCCGTTGACAAGGGGTTGTCCCAAAAGATTGACGTTGTTGATGAGAGGTTGTCTGAAAAAATTGACGCTACTGATAAGAGGCTGTCAGGAATGATTAATACCCTTGACCAGCAAATACACGGTATGAATCAAAGAATCGACACTCTCAACAATCAGTTTGTCACACATTTGGAATCGCACCGTTTTGCCAACACATACAATAGCGCTAACGGCCTTCGTCAATGAATTTAAGAAATGGACGAGATTCCATAAGCAGTAAAATGTTACTAGCTACTTCCCATAGAAGAACCTTTCTACCGCGCCCCGTTCCGCCAGTTCAGCTTTCGCATAATGCGCTGGCATAGCGAGCACCTTCCCGCCGCGCCCTTCCGTGCCGTCGAAAACCGCATCTCCGTTTTCCGCTGCGCCAACGGAGGCATCTCCTGCATAATCGATCCGTTCGGGAGGATAGCCAGCCAAACTATCACTCCGACCCAACCCGATGCTGTTCTGGTAGAAGACGTCCCTTTGAAAAATCATCGGAACACGAAGAAAACGCTATGCACCCGCTACGATGATTGGTTTCCAATTCTCTGTTTGTTGGTAAGCCTCATATTAATTGGTCAAGGGAATCGAACCTGGATTCACTCCAAACTCAGGCGCGCGAACTGAAACAACACCGGATTCTTCACACACCTGTAAACGCCCCCCGATCTCGACAGAATCTATCCGCGGCGCGCAACTCCCCTGTTTCCTCTTCTCTTGTTTCTATGGTAAAACCAATAATCATTTTTACACTGCGGTAGATTCGGTTTCCTAACCGAACCGGTATTTGTCCAGTCCCGTAGGTGCGGTTGGAAACCGCACCTACTTCCCTATCGGTCAGTTAATCCTGTTTTACTGCCAGTTTGTTCATGACATATCACCTCATTTTAATTGGCGGGGTGACATATCCACCCGTCCATTGTTGTCGTGTATATAAATTAATCCGCCTTTTTTAGAGACTCTCATCGTAGCATATGCGAGTCCACCAGTAATAGTATCATCACGATAGAACATATCGATGTTGATTCCGCCATCATTCGCACTTATAGACATTTTCGCATTTGTCGCGTCATTACGCATAGAAAATTCCCCGTGCCCCTCAGCGGAAATTGTACCGCCACCAGCAGTAGAGGCGAAAATCCGCACGAATTCTCTCCCGTCGTCCGAATAATCCATTATACTTATTTCTCCGCAGGTTACCTTGGAGCCTGTTTGAAAAGTACATTTGTAGGGTGCGCACTGCGCACCAGCCTCTAAAAGCCCCAGAGGGGCAGAAGGCGTATAGAAACGCCAAAACTCCGTGCACCAAAGCCCCAGCGGGGCGACAGGTACGTAGCAGACAACAATAAAAACCTTCCTACAAATGACCAAAAATGGCTTCGCTACCGATTATTCAAACAAGCTCTTACCGAAGATGCCATCCGGAGACACCACTTCAAGTTCCGTGCAGGTTATCTTGTCGAAGTTGCCGTTTGGCTGGTCTTGTGCTCCCAGTGGGGAGAACGAGCACACTGTCATTGTTAGAACTGCCCCGATACAACCGCTTATCACCGCAATCAACGACTCTTTCCTTTGCATCATGAATCTCCTTTAAGGTTTTGATACTCTGTATAATCGCTCTGGAATTTTAATTGAGGATCTACCTCAGCGTGGCATTCAATACACAATACTTTAAGATTCTCACGTTTGTTGTTGTGTTTCTGCCCGTCAATGTGATGGACGTGAAGAAATTTCCTCCTTCTAGATTGTTCCAGATCGGCTTGGCATTCCTCACATTTCCATTCTGCTTCTTCTTTACATCGGCGTGAGACTTCATCCCAATCGTCTGTATAGGTATTCACAGGTGCTGTCTCATCAGTATACTTTGGTTTTGTAGTGATTTGAGAGCCGTACTTATCAAAGAATTCCTTGCGGTCGAATGTATCCCTAATCTCGTTCTTGCGTCCAGGAGTGGAGTGGGAGTAATCTTGGTAATTAAGGAGGCTTAGGCAATTCTTGCAAACGTGTAACTCACACTGCCTTCCTTCCCTAACTAGCCTTCGTCCAAACCTTTCGAGAAAATTAACCGTAAACTTTCCATCAGTTCGATTAGTAGCTACGTATCTTTCATCAAATTTTCTTTTACGTCTCATTTCCTGAAGTGTGGTACAGTCAGTAATGTGGAACTTACGCAATTCCTCTGGGCCCAAGTGTTCTATCTCTTCTTCATCTCGGATATATTGGTCTCGGATATAAACGATAACCGTCTCACCGTTGTATGTGAGTGTCTTTGTTTTAATATCTACTACAATGCGATCCAATGGTATCTCGATTTCAAACGGCTCCCATTCAGAGCCTGAAGAATTCCATTGGACTAAATCCGCCCCCATCTGTTGACGCATAGCATTAAACTCCTCGTTCTGTAGGATATCAGGTAATTTCATTGTCATTCTTTCCTTTTCAGAATTTCTACAATCCGTTTTTCCGCGTTAGTGCGCACACGAAATTCGACCCGTCTCGATTCTTGTGGGTTTTGCGTGCCATCAAGATTGCGGATCAGCTTGCTTGAAGATAAGCCGTTAGCAGTAAGATTATCCCTAATCCATTTTCTGTTTTGTTGAATCCGTGGATTCTTGATTTGGAGCACATAATTGAGAACGTGTCTTGTTCTGTCCTGTGACAACTCCATGTTAAGAATATAAGCGACCTCCTCTATATCTCTTACTCCTTCCCATTCGCTTGAAGTGTGTCCTTCAATTCGAATTTCCGCGATGTCATCCTTGTATTTATACTTGCCATCATTAGTTTTGGTCTCGGATAGAATCTTGATGTATCGTGGGAAAAACTCATTCAATATCTCCCTGAAGAGTGGACGAACCTCTGCGCTACCCCTTGCAAATAATACTTCAGGTTCTTTGAATCGCATCGATAGCATGTCCTCATCTAAGACAACGTTCCATTTAGCAAGGTCATCTTTGAACTCTTCGTAAAGGTCGGCATACAGATCTGCCCTCAATTTTTCATAAGTGACAACAATTTTGTCTATCGCCTTTTTATCTGCGCTGACATCTAACATGTAACTGATAGCAATAAAAAGGAAGATTATCATCAGCCCTGCCATCATATCAGAGATCGAAATCCAGTGTTCCTCCGTATCTTGTTGCTTGGGCGCTAGTATGCGTTCGTTCATCGCACTCCTCCAGGGCATTGTTGTAAGTTAGGGTTCTAAGCGTCTCGCTATTTGTACCACTCGGCGAAGTTGCTCCGTAAGAGGCGTGTAGTCAGCAACAAACGTACGGGATAGGCTGGCTAGTTGACTACCGAGCGAGTTTATTGACTTTTCGAGTTCTTGTTGAAGAGCGGTGTCCAAGCGTTGGAATTGCTGATCCATACGCTCTGTGTTGCCTTGGAAAAAGCGCTCAGTTTCAGTACGGAGGAGGGTTGATTGTGCCTGTACTGTGTTCCCCAAGTCTCGTGTTAAATCCTCTATGGTGCGTGTCAATTGTTGAGAGACATTCTGGATAACAGATTCGACCTGAACTGTAACATTTTGGAAGGCTTCTCTTTGCCTAGCCATATCTGCGCGTGAATTGTCTATGCTCTCCGTAACGTGCACTAAAAACTCTCTGACGGATTCTTGAAGGCTTTGTACTGTGGCGTGCGAATTGTCAATCGCTTCTCTAACTACAGTTGAAAATCGATTGGCCATTTCTTCGAGTCGCCCGCTTGTGTTTTCTACCATCGTCTGAAGTCGTGTTGATTGATTTTGAAGTGTGTCCTCCAATCCTCGGTTCGTAGTAGTGATAGTGGATTGTAGTTGCTGAGACTGATCTTCCAAAGCGCTTTTATAATCTTGAAACGCATCAGCAATGACCTGTTCAACCCGTTCGGTGGTTCTTTGAAAAGCCGCTTCGGTTAGCTGTTGAATGTGATTGCCGGTGTTCTCCACCGTTGTCTCAAGTTGTTGAGATTGATTGGCTAAGGCGTCTCGTTGGTTTTGCATTGAGGCGTGCGAATTGTCAATCGTTTCTCTGACCACCGTTGAAAAGTCATCCGTTAATTGATTTAACCGAGTCTCAATAATCGGAAATGCACTTCCCGCATTTTCAGCCAGTGCACTAAACGCTTCTAAATGCGTATCCAGTTGCTCTATTTGGTGTTGTAGTGATTGAAGTATTGGGTCGAGTTGTTCTGCACTTGAAACGATGGCATCACTCCTGTTCGCAATAACCTCCAAAGATTGGCGAGATTGTTCAACACTCTCTGCCGCAACCCGGAACTGAGCAGCCAATTCATTCATCTGATGCCGGTACTGTTCCTGCCAGTCGTTGATTCTTCCAACCGCTTCGTTTAATTGCCTGAAGTTATCCCCGAACTGTTCATTGATTTTCGCGTTGAAATCTCGCATAACTGCTTCAAGAGCTTCGATCAACGCTTGGGTATTATTCTCCGCCATCTGTTTTGCAAATTCGTTAAAAGCTCGCACCAGATCGTCCTGCTTGTCGGAGAAAGTTGTTCGTAGCTTTTGCAACTGCGTCAAAACGGTACTGTCACCCTCTCCCGCCAATGATTTCTCAATGGATTGGAGAGATTCTCTGTTCTTCTCCCCTTCGTTTTTTTCAACCCATAAGATGTCCCTCAGCAACTGGGCTAGGTCATCAACAGTTGCACCAGATTGCTCTTCTGAATGAGACTCCCCCTTTTGCTTGTGTAAGTTTGACCATTTGAGCCAAATCGACCCGACAATACCAAGAATTGAAGTGAAAAACGCCGCCTTCAAACCCCCAAGTAGCTTTGGCACGCTATTCTCAATATCAGCAGTATTGAAATTCCAAAGCCCCCAAGCAATCCCGACAAATGTTCCCAGTACGCCGATGACGGTCACAATTGAAGCGAGGACATTGACTTGTTGATGTCGAATTTTCCAAAACCAGTAAATCGCTAAAGCCATGAATGCTAATGTTACGACGGTGATTAAATACATATCCATATTGGTAATATCCTCCATCTACAACTCTCTTGCGTCGAATGAATTTGCGTTGAGTGTTACTACGATGACATAGAAACCGACTTATTGGTGACAATTACTATTATATACAATACTGAAGAACGTCTGCCAACACCTTTTCATCGCTGTGGTCCGGCATGATACAGTCAGCAAGAATATCACGCTATTCTCCTAATTCTACGCTATGTTTGAGTGCTTTCACCCGTTAAATAACGGACACACCCAGATTAAATCCCTTTCATGATTCCCGAACCCACTCCAGACAAGACATCCCAAAGGCGAAGCTTGATGGTCCAATTGTTAGCTTCTCGCCTTTGGATTATTTCTGGCACCGATGGCAAGCACAATAGAGATTGCCTACCGACTACCATAGATATCAAGCGAGACAGAACTCCCGTAGAGATTACTCCTCAATCATTAAATCGAAATTAATTGGGGATTGCAAGCGGCGACTCTCCATCCAGACATTCAACTCCGATCCGCCAATTGTGTTCACCTGGACACACACGACATTCGATTTGCGACCGAATTTGGATGGCTCTTATAATCGCTAGACAGCTTAACTGTAGAAGAAAACGCTCTATTGGGTGCCCGATAGACTAAATTTGTACTGCTGTCGGCAATGTAGACCATCGTCTTAACCAAGATTGTGATACAATTCCAGTCATATTGAAGGAGATTCCGATGGCTAAAGGAAGGAAATTCACATAGATGCAGACGGTTTGACAAACCGATGGTAGACAGAATCACCGAGGAAGTCATCAATCATTACAGCGATAAAGTGGTGGGAGATTTTGAAGAGAGTTCAATCAATACCGAAAGATATGAGAGGCTGGGCGAACTGGGAAAGGGTGGGAGCATAGAAATCCTACGCTCCCACTTCTATTGCCTCGACGAGATCAGTCTAGATCAAAGCGATCGAGATTCATGACCTTGTTCCACGCCGCCACGAAGTCACCCACAAATGCCTGTTGAGCGTCATCACACGCGTAGACTTCCGCAATCGCGCGGAGCTGCGAGTTTGAGCCGAACACGAGGTCGACGCGGCTGCCGCTCCACTTGAGCTCGCCTGTCGAGCGATCACGCCCATCGAACACATCCCCGGCTGTAGTGGACGCCATCCACTCGGTGTCCATATCAAGCAGGTGCACGAAGAAATCCGTAGTCAACGTCTCCGGTTGCTCCGTGAAGACGCCGAGTTCGGACTGACCGACGTTTGCATTCAGGACGCGCAAGCCTCCGACGAGAACCGTCATCTCCGGAGCGGTTAGCGTCAGCATTTGTGCCCGATCCACCAGCAGCTCTTCGGCTGAACTCTGATGTCCGTTCGCAAGGTAGTTGCGAAATCCGTCCGCGGTCGGTTCAAGTACGGCAAATGACTCCACGTCGGTTTGCTCCTGCAACGCGTCCGTGCGCCCCGGCGCGAAGGGAACTTGTACGTCGATACCCGCGTTCTTCGCCGCCGCTTCGACCGCTGCACACCCGCCCAGAACAATCAGGTCGGCGAGCGAGACGATCTTCCCGTCGGACTGCGATCCGTTAAATTCATTCTGAATCCCCTCCACGGCCTGAAGTATCTTCCCCAGTTTGGACGGATTGTTGACTTCCCAATCCTTTTGCGGCGCGAGGCGAATGCGTGCCCCGTTAGCGCCGCCGCGCTTGTCGGTGCCGCGGAATGTCCCCGCAGACGCCCAAGCAGTCGAGACCAGTTGCGAAATGGACAGCCCCGATTCGAGGCACTTGCCCTTGAGGGCAGCGATGTCTTGCTCCCCAATCAACGGATGAGTGACATCGGGGACGGGGTCTTGCCACAACTGCGCTTCCGCAGGAACCAAGGCACCGAGACACCGTGTGCGAGGTCCCATGTCGCGGTGGGTCAGCTTGTACCACGCCTTGGCAAACGCGTCCGCGAACGCATCCGGGTTCTCGTAGAAGCGCTTTGAAATTGGCGCATAGATTGGATCTACCTTCAGAGACAGGTCCGTCGTGAGCATCATGGGGGCGTGTTTCTTCGACGGATCATGAGCGTCCGGCACGGTGTTCTGTGCGGATTCGTCTTTGGGGGTCCACTGCCACGCGCCGCCGGGCCCTTTTATCAGTTCCCACTCGTAGTTGAACAGGTTGTGGAAGAAGCCGTTGTCCCACGTGGCCGGCGCGGTCGTCCAAGCGCCCTCCAACCCGCTGGTGATCGTGTCGCCGCCCACCCCGCTGCCAAAACTGTTCTTCCAGCCAAGTCCTTGCTCCTCAAGCGAGGCGCCTTCCGGTTCGGGACCGACGTACTCGTCCGCATCGGCCGCGCCATGGGTTTTGCCGAACGTGTGGCCGCCGGCGATGAGCGCGACCGTCTCCTCGTCGTCCATTGCCATGCGGCGGAACGTCTCTCTAATGTCTATAGCTGCAGCGACCGGATCTGGGTTACCGTTCGGCCCCTGCGGATTCACATAGATTAAGCCCATCTGCACGGCGCCCAGAGGATTCTCCAAATCCCGTTCGCCGGTGTAGCGTTCGTCCCCCAGCCACGTGGTCTCTGATCCCCAATAGATGTCCTCTTCGGGCTCCCAGACGTCCTCTCGCCCGCCGGCGAACCCGAAGGTCTTGAGACCCATCGACTCCAAGGCACAGTTCCCGGTAAGGATCATCAGATCCGCCCACGAGAGATTCCTGCCGTATTTCTGCTTAATCGGCCAGAGCAACCGGCGCGCCTTGTCGAGGCTCGCGTTGTCGGGCCAACTGTTGAGGGGCGCAAAGCGGAGCGTGCCGGAGGATGCGCCGCCGCGTCCGTCGCCGATGCGGTACGTGCCTGCACCATGCCACGCCATCCGGATGAAGAGAGGCCCATAGTGGCCATAGTCGGCTGGCCACCACTCCTGCGATGTCGTCATCACCTCTTCGATTTCTTGCTTCAGCGCATCCAAGTCAACTGTCTTGAACGCCTCGGCGTAGTTGAAATCCTCCCCCATAGGATTCGACTGGGGTGGGTTCTGGTGGAGTATCTTCAGGTTCAACTGATTCGGCCACCAGTGTTGGTTCGCTACAATGCCCCTTGGTATAGAGTTGCCCATCATTGGACACTTACTTTCGCTGCTCATATCGCCTCCAAATTGTGTTCCGCATTTTTTCCAACGGTTGGATTTTTTCACCAATTGTCGACAGCTAGGGTTACGGTGAAAGGTTAGGATAGTGTAACACAACAATCAATGACTAAAATTTCGGCTAACGTTGCCGCAATCGCTCAGGTTAAGAATATAGTGCAAAGAAATTGAGTTTTCAAGAAAAAACTCGGTTTCTCCGAGTTGCTCTGCGCTTTCATTTGACATGAATTTCCACAATTTGTGAACGCGCAAAGCAGGTTACCCAAAGCAATTGTGGCGTAGCCTTCATGTTCTCACAAAACCCAACCATTGTCAAGTATAAGCGTCGAATCGTCCAAGCTGATTGTGCCAAAATCCATAGAGCCGAACAAGCTATCTCTCGGACTGGAAAATCCGGCTTCACCCGGGCTATAATATTACACTGAATTAGTTTCACTGTGCCGAATTGACCAACTCAAATTTCCGCCTTAAATTCCCCCTCATTTCTGTCTAAGGCAATTGGGTAAGTTCAATCCTTTAATCCGATCGGCAATCATCAAATCGCAGGTGAAATCTTTTCAATCCGCGATTCTGACAAGAACCTATAAACTACCATTCTGGAGGACGACAAATTGAGTGTAACGCTAAAAGCATTCATTACCTATTCCCACAAAGATAAGCAAGCAAAGAACGTATTGAGAACGTACCTTGCCGTAATGGAGAACGAGGGTAAGATAAAACTCTGGGATGATAACGAGATTCTCCCAGGCGACGAATGGTATCACGACATCTCCAGTAACCTAGCCAAATCAGATATTCTCCTCTACCTTGTCTCTGCTGCGAGCCTTGCTTCTGAAAACTGTAATAAGGAACTAGGCGAAGGGTTAAAGAATCAAATACGGGTAATCCCCATTATTCTTGAAGCCTGCGATTGGCGGAATCACCAACTGAAACGTTTCGAGGTTTTGCCACTTAAAGGCGAGCCCATTAACAAATGGGAACCTGAAACTGATGGCTGGCAAGATGTAGGGGACGGAATCCGAAGAGTCATTGACAAAATTCAACCTCACACAGTTGCGTCTTCTGGCGCCTCTGAAAAAGAACTCCGCGCTGAGTTGGAATTTCAACAAGGTAATTTCTTACTAATGCTTGGGCAAATTGACAGGGCAATAGGACTTTACTCGCATGCGATTGACCTTAACCCGGGTAATGCTGACGCCTTCAACAATCGCGGCGTAGCTCACGGCATGAAAGGCGAATTTGACCTTGCCATTGCAGACTTCAACAAAATGATCGAATTGAAACCCACTGATGCCGGTGCACATACCAACCGTGGTATTGCTTATCAGAGCAAAGGCGAGTATGACCTAGCCATAAAAGACCACAACACAGCGATACAACTTGATGCCGATTATGCCGACTCCTATCACAATCGCGGTGTTGCTTATTATTTCAGCGAAAAGTTTGATTGTGCAATAGTAGATTTTACCAAAGTGTTAGAGCTGAAGTCCAATGACGCCAAGGGCTATTACAGTCGTGGCTTGGCTTATGGTAAGCAGGGATGGTATGACCGTGCCATTCAAGATTATAACAGAGCGATAAAACTTCGACCAAGCTATGCCGAAGCCTATAATGATCGCGGTGCCGTTTACTACAAGAACGGCGAGGTCAACCGTGCCATTGACGATTATAACAAAGCGATAGAACTGAAGCCCAATTTCCCCGAGGGATATAACAATCGCGGGAACGCATACCAGATAAAAGGCGAACACAATCGTGCTATTGAAGACTTTAGCAAAGCAATAGAACTGAAGCCCGATTGGCCTCTCGCCCATTATAATCGCGGATTGACGTTTTTATACGTGCAAGATTGGGCACGAGCCAAGCCTGATTTGATATCAGCCAAAAACGGAGACTTGGAGATTGCGGTAGTTTTTCGCAAACTCTCTGCAAGCATTCCCCGCTTAGAAAAAGAAATGGGCGTAAAGTTACCCCAAGACATCGCTATAATCCTGCGATCTAGCTGATTGCCATGTGAAAAACGCCACCAAAACAGCATGTTGTGGAGGAATTATACCCGGCATCGGTTAATATTGCGCTTGTCTTCTGGGCAACAATCGCTTATAATGTGGATAAATTGTGTTTGTGGATTTAACATAGCTTTCTTAGTTTTTGACGAGGAAATCCTATGATTGCCATTGACTTTACTGAAGAAGACATTGAAGCGCTTGATTATGAACGTTATCACCATCCTCATCCGAAGGTGCAGCGAAAGATGGAGGCGCTTTGGCTCAAACACCAAGGCTTACCGCATAGTCAAATCACTCGTTTAGCCGGTATTTCGCCTAACACGTTGCGGGCTTACCTGCGCCACTACCAAACTGGCGGCATTGACGCACTCAAACAGCTCAATTACTGCCCACAGGAAAGTGAGCTGTTGGCTCATCAGACCTCGATTGAAGACTATTTTCGGACAAATCCAGCAGCTACTATTAAAGAAGCAGCGGCAAAAATCTACGAACTCACCGGTATTCAACGCAGTGAAAGTCGTGTGCGTGTGTTTTTCAAAAACATAGGCATTGAGTACCGGAAAGTGGGGCATATACCAGCCGAAGCCGATGTCGAGGCACAGGAGGACTTTAAAAAAAAGAGTTGCAACCGCGTCTGGACCAAGCTGCTGCTGGTCTGAGAACCGTCTTTTTCGTTGATGCCGCCCATTTTGTCTTAGCTCCCTTTTTAGGATTTCTCTGGTCGTTCACTCGTGTGTTCATCAAAGCCCCCGCCGGCAGAAAGCGATTTAACGTTTTGGGTGCCTTGAATGCCGTGACACACGAACTGATAGCGGTACAAAACGATACTTACATCAATGCGCAAACCGTCTGTGATTTGTTAGTGCGTATTGCAAAGTCGGCAGGTGAGATGCCGATTACATTGGTTTTAGATAATGCCAGATATCAAAAGTGCCCAATCGTCCGGGAGTTAGCTGAGAAACTCACTATTGAGTTGCTTTATCTTCCACCATATTCTCCCAACTTAAATCTGATTGAACGGCTCTGGAAATTCGTCAAGAAAAAATGCCTTTACTCAAAGTATTATACCGAATTTTCCGATTTCAAGCGAGCGATTACAGATTGCCTCAATCAGACTCACACCACCTACAAATCGGAATTGGAGACTTTACTCACTCTACATTTCCAGACCTTTGAAAAAGCGCAAGTTCCCACAGCGTGAAGTATATCTTAAAACAAGACTGTTGAAAATTGAACCACTGACCATCACCTGACCACTGCCTTTCAGATTGACAACTTTACATAGGTCAAGTATAATGGAAGAAATAAAAGCGCAGTACCAGACAAGGTGCGAACCTCCAAAATCCTGACAACCAAAATCTCGCTCGCGGCAAAGGTTTTTTCCTCACAACTAACGAGGTCACAAAACACAAACTTTTTCTTCTGTACCTATTTTGTACCTATTCATGACACCAAAAACCCGCGCCGACAAAGGAATCCTTAATCTCGAAACATGTGAACACCCCCTTAAATTCGGCACTGTGTTCACATTGCCGTACCTATTTTCTGCCCCCTAGTTTTCACAAAAATGTGAACAAACCATACCTAAACCCTCAAAAAAGTGTAATGAGTATACATTATTTCACGCTATCCGCACCTTCATTGTGAAACCCAACTGCTTAGCTGATTCCCTCTTCTCTCTACGATGGAATCCTTAGGGCGTATGACAACACCAATTAGGCCTCTTTAATCCGATCAAGCGACTGGATAAGGCGTAAGATTTCCTATCGCCTTCGCTATTCGTTCGGTTGATCGATAGAGATCTCTTAATCCGCGATTCAGACAACTACGAAAGGAAACACTTATGATTGCAGATCTTAAATCCGAAGTTGACACCATGAACACTCGACTCATCGAACTCCGGAGGTATCTTTGACCTAGAAAACAAAGAGAATGAACTGGCAACGCTTGAGGAAGAACTTTCAAAACCCGATTTTTGGAACAATCCACAGCAAGCTCAGAAAATTAGCCAGCGGATGGCGCAACTCCGCAATGAGGTGACACAATACAACGAAATAGAATCAGAATTGCAGAATCTCCAAGTGTTAGTCGATCTCGCTATTGAGGAAGACGATGAGAGTTTCAACGACGAAATCACTACCGGATTGAACGAGATTGCGACGCAAATTGAAGGCATTGAGTTCAAGTTGATGCTTGATGGGAAACATGATGTCAATAATGCGATTCTGTATATCCGTCCCGGCGCGGGAGGGACAGAGTCTCAAGATTGGGCAGCAATGCTGATGCGCATGTATCTTCGTTGGTGTGAACGGAGTGATTACGACACTGAAACGCTAGAATTGACGCCTGGCGATGAAGCCGGAATCAAAAGCGCTACCATTCTCGTCACAGGCGAGTACGCATACGGCTATTTGCGGGCAGAAGCTGGTATTCATCGGCTGGTCCGCTTGTCTCCGTTCGATTTCAACCATCGTCGTCATACCTCCTTTGCAGCAGCCGCGGTCAGCCCTGAAATCGATGATACCATTGATGTGGAAATTAATCCCGCTGACCTGAGAATTGACTGTTATCGTTCAAGCGGTGCCGGCGGACAACACGTAAATGTTACCGATTCAGCCGTCCGAATAACTCATCTCCCCACCGGCATCGTAGTCCAGTGCCAGAATGAGCGCTCACAACACAAGAACCGTGAAGTTGCGATGAAAATCTTACGCTCACGATTGTACGAATTCTATGAGGCACAGCGACGTGAAGAAATCTCCAAAATGCAAGAAGATCGACTCGACATCAACTTCGGAAGTCAGATCCGATCGTATGTGTTGCATCCCTACCGACTCGTTAAGGACTTGCGAACCAACATCGAAACCGGTAACGTAGATTCGGTCATGGATGGCGATCTGAGCGCCTTCATTGAAGGCTATCTGAAACACAAGCAGCAGCACAAGCCATGACATAAGTGTAGGGTCCTGTAGGAGCGATCTCCAGGTCGCGATTTCTTGTGGAATCGACAATCATCAAATCGACAGGCAATTATCAAATCACCAATTTCCCCGCGTTGGATTTCCACTCATTGCACGTCCGGATTCCAATCTTTTCACGTATCACGGTTTCTCGTTTTCGCCCTCCGTGCACCTCCGGCCTTGAGCGAGGCCGAAACGCCTCTACAACCAAAGATGAGATGCCATTGCCCTGTTATAACCCACGATTTTGGTTGCCTAAATCTCTCGAGCGTGCTATACTATTTGCGCTGTATCTAGATGGACACTGAAGGGATATGAAAATTGGAAGCGCCCGGTAATTTGATCGCACAACGCCGAGAAAAACTGGAGGAAATCCGAAATCTCGGCACAAATCCATATCCATACAAATACTCGCCAACACACACCACCTCCGAAATTCATCTACAGTTCGCCGAAATTCAAGAAACTCCCGACGAAAGTAAACCAATCTGCATTGCCGGGCGTATCATGACCAAGCGGGATCACGGCAAGAGCAGTTTCGCCAATATGCAAGATTCCGAGGGGCAGATTCAGATTTACGTTCGTCAGAATGTCGTCGGTCCCGATCTTTACGAAATCTACAGAAAGCTGGACGTTGGCGACATCGTCGGTGTCAAGGGGGTTGTTTTCCGTACTCGAACGGGTGAAATCACGGTCTTGACGAGCGAATTTGAACTCTTGTCCAAATCGCTTCGGCCACTGCCTGAAAAATGGCACGGTCTACAGGATAAGGAAACCCGTTATCGCCAACGTTATGCCGATCTGATTGTAAATCGCGAGGTAAAGGACGTTTTCGTCAAGCGAACGCGAATCGTTCAGGCTATCCGAGATTATCTCAATGCAATCAATTTTATTGAAGTTGAAACGCCGGTGCTTCAACCAATTTACGGCGGAGCGAATGCACGACCATTTATCACCCACCACAATTCGCTAGATCAAACCCTTTACTTGCGTATTGCGAACGAACTCTATCTAAAGCGGTTGATTGTTGGCAGTTTCGATCGCGTATATGAGTTCTCAAAAGACTTTCGCAACGAAGGCATGGACCGGGATCACAACCCTGAATTTACAATGCTTGAGTTGTATCAGGCATATGCGGATTACGAAGATATTATGTGCCTCACGGAGCAATTGATTGCTCACACCGCGCAAGAGGTAGTTGGCAGCACGGGGATATCCTTTCAAGGGGAAGAGATTTCGCTTGAACCTCCCTGGCGGCGGCTCACCATGATCGAGTCAATTGGTGTGGAGACTGGGATCGACGTAGAATCTCTCAATGACAACGAGTTACATGATACCGCATTGGATGCAAAAGTCGATTTGGACGGAGTTGAGTCGAGAGGGGGGACAATTGCGGCGCTATTTGATACTCTCGTTGAACCCAATCTGATTCAACCAACCTTCATTTGCGACTATCCGATTGAAGTGTCGCCGTTTGCCAAGAAGAAACGGAGTGATGAACGCTTTGTCGAGCGGTTCGAGTACTTCATGGTCGGCATGGAAATGGGAAACGCCTTCAGCGAGTTGAATGATCCGATAGATCAGCGCGAGCGATTCATTGAGCAGGGCAAAAAACTCGAAGCAGGGGATGAAGAAGCGTTTATGGTTGACGAGGATTTTCTCCGAGCATTGGAATACGGCATGCCGCCAACGGGCGGGCTTGGATTTGGGGTCGATCGACTCACCATGTTGCTAACAGATCAGCGATCCATCCGGGATGTCATCTTTTTCCCGCAAATGCGACCTGAAGACCAAACCTAATCCAGATTGACTTAGTGGTTTTCTCGCTAAGTATTTATGTCTTCCTGGACTGGCACAAGAGACCTATTCCACAATTCCTGTAGGTGCGATCAAGTGACCGTATAGTGAACGCGATAGAGATCCCTCTAACCGCACCGGCACCCAACACTTACCATATACTCTTAGAAAATTTACCGCTTAGTCGTGTGTTATGAAATTTGAGTGGTTTATTGCTTCTCGTTACCTGAAGTCTCGAAGAGAGCAGTCGTTTATCTCGATTATTGGTGTAATATCCGTCGTTAGCGTTGCGCTTGGTATTGCGGTCGTTATCCTTGTTATCTCGGTGATGAATGGTTTCGAACATGGTCTCAAGGAGAAATTCCTCGCCAATGAAGCCCATGTGACCGTTCGTTCAGCCGCCGGAAATTTCTTCTCCAATTACCAGGAAACAATCAAGCAAATCGAAGCTATTGAAGGAGTTGAAGCCGCCTCCCCCGTGATTTATACTCCGATTGCGGTTTTGCCCAAAGGCAAAGATTCGTTTAATAAGATTATATTTGTAAAGGGCATTGATCCAACGAAGGAAGATCGGGTAACACGCTTCTCAAAGTTTTTTGATGCACCTGTTGACTTCAAAAATTCGCCCCTGATTGAGAGTGCCCGCTTACAAGGGGATGATACGATTTCTGGCGGCATTGTTTTGGGAAACTCTGTCGCCAACCACATGGAAGTCGTAAAAGGAGATATATTGCGCCTAGTCTCCAGAATGCAACAAAACCCCGCGAATCCAACCACTTATTTGGCACACATTCGTAATTTTGTTGTGGTTGGCATTTACAAGTCGGGAATGTATACCTACGACAATCATCTTGGCTTTATCCACCTGGAGGCGGCGCAGAAACTATACGACAGACCGGATCAGGTTAACATGATTGAGGTGCGTACATCAAGCGCGGAGATCGCATCTGAAGTACGGGGTCGTATAGCGTCAACAATCCGCCTTGACGGAGGGATACGGGGCATACCAATTGCAAACACATGGGTGGACTCTCATGCTCCCCTGTTTGATGCCATAAAGTTGGAGAAGATTGTCACCGTAATTATTGAAGCATTGATTATCCTAGTAGCGGCATTCAATATCGCCAGCACGCTGATTATGACGGTTATGGAGAAAACTCGAGATATCGGCATTCTTCGTGCGATGGGATCTTCCAAGCGTAATGTCCTCAAAATCTTCATGGTTCAAGGCTGCACCATTGGTGTCCTAGGCGGCATGCTGGGTACAATCTTGGGCGTGAGCATCTCTTGGCTGCTTGATCTACAGAATATTCGCCCTTCGCGTTGGCTTGCGCTGCTGATTTTAATTCCAATTAGTATTCAGTTCTTAATTGCATTTCGACACTCGATAGCGCTGCATTTCAGCCTCAAGGGATTGCTAGGATTGCTGTGGATCGGGGCAATTGGATTATTTCTCTACTGCCTCGCCCAACCGATTTACATAGATGGCCAAGTCTATCAATTGAGTCGCCTACCCGTTAAGATTAACTGGTTCTTCGTTGGCTTCATGAATATCCTTTCATTTGCAATCTGTTGGCTCGCGACGGTGTATCCGGCGTGGCAGGCTTCAAATCTAAACCCCGTTGAGGCATTGCGATATGAATAATCTCATTCGCACTGTCGATCTATATAAGTCATATTACGATGGGGCAAAAGAACTTCCTGTTCTCAAGGGTATCGATATAGAGGTCGAAAAAGGCGAGATTCTTGCCATAATCGGCGCGTCGGGTGTTGGTAAAAGTACGTTGCTGCATCTAATCGGCGGACTGGACCGCCCGACACAAGGCAAGGTCTTCTACGAAAATCAAGATATTTTCGATTTTAACGACCGAGAACTGGATCGATTTCGGAATCTCGGAGTAGGGTTCGTTTTCCAATTTCATCACCTGTTGCCAGAGTTTACAGCTATTGAAAACGTTGCACTTGGAGCATTAATTGCCGGCAAAAATGCTCACGATGCACGCGCCGACGCCCGGAAGTTGCTCGACTACGTCGGACTGTCTGAACGGCTTGAACATCACCCTAGCGAACTTTCAGGCGGCGAGCGACAACGGGTAGCCATTGCCCGCGCCCTGATTAATCAACCCGAAGTCATACTTGCCGACGAACCAACAGGGAATCTCGATCGCAAAACAAGTGCAGCGGTGTTGGACCTACTATGGGATTTGAACGATCGGTTTGACCAAACTTTCATTATTGTCACCCATAATCAAGCCTTGGCGCAGCGATCAGATCGGTTGATTCACCTAGTTGATGGGAAGGTCTCGAATCAAATCCAAGTGGCAGACCTTTGAAGATAGTTCCGAATGAGACTCGCGGCGCGAAGGTTCATTAGAGAGCATCAAAACGGATTGTCATGGAAATTAAGGTAACGAAATCAACAAATCCCCAGCAGAATCGTCCAAAGGATTCTGAGTTGGGTTTCGGCAAATATACCACTGACCACATGTTTCTAATGGACTATGCGCTTGGGAAGGGATGGTATGATGCCCGTATCGTTCCCTACCAATTCCTTCGCTTGGATCCGGCGGCGATGGTGTTACACTACAATCAGGAAGTTTTTGAGGGCTTAAAAGCCTATGCTCTAGCAGACGCCGGCATCGGTCTATTTAGACCGGAGAAGAATATTCAGCGGATGAACACCTCTGCCCAGAGGTTAGTAATGCCGGAGGTGGATAGTCAACTGTTTCTTCAAGCGATGAAGCAGTTAGTTTTAATTGATCGCGAGTGGCTCCCAAAATCCGAGGGCACATCCCTTTACATTCGACCCACAATGATAGCAACCGAACCGATGATTGGAATCCGACCTTCGGAACGGTATCTGTTTTACATCATCCTTTCTCCGGTAGGTGCCTACTACTCTGAAGGCTTTAACCCAACACGCATTTATGTTTCCGACACGCACGTACGTGCCGCGAAACACGGCGTGGGCAACGTGAAAACCTCGGGAAATTATGGATCGACGCTTTTTGTTTCACAGGATGCCGCGGTGAAAGGGTACACTCAGGTTTTATGGCTTGATGCAAACGAACTTAAGTACATAGAGGAGGTCGGCACAAGCAATGTCTTTTTCTTGATTGAGGATGAGCTTGTTACGCCTCCCCTTAAAGGCACCATTCTACCCGGAATTACGCGAGATTCGGCACTCCAGCTTGCCAGACGCTGGCAACTCCGGGTTTCTGAGCGGTTGATTTCCATTGATGAAGTCATTGATGCCTGCCAAAGTGGGGCACTCAAGGAAATGTTTGCTACGGGGACGGCAGCGGTTATTTCTCCTGTAGGCGAAATATCCTATAAGGGCGAGCAATTCCAGATAGCGGATGGCAAGACGGGAGAGCTCGCTCAGAGACTTTATGACGAACTCACCGGCATCCAATACGGTCGCATAGAAGACCCATTTGGATGGCGGCTTCGCGTCGATTTGCCTTGAAACCGAGTTTTTTCTTGAAAACTCGGTTTCTTTCTTCCGCAATCTCGTAGGGTGCGCACTGCGCACCAGCCTTTTGCAAGCCCCAAAGGGGTGACTGGTGTGCCGCAGGGGACAAAAAACATGAAGAAGAGCCTACCTCAAATGACAAAAGTGGCTTTGCCACCCATTATTCAAACAGGCTCTGAAGATGCGGGCATCTTGTAGAGATTATAACCCTATTTCGTAGAACTTAATCGTCGAGTTTCAGCACCGACACGATGAATAAAGTCCTTCTACTAATTTGTCAAATAGAGCCATACGCTGCACACGGAAAGATATTGAGGAAGCCAGCGTAATATGCTATAACGCACTGTCAGGAGGTGTTTCGGCATGTCTAGAATAGCATCCGGAGTATTGATTTTGCTGTTAGCATTGGCGAACAGTCTAATGCTAGTTCGTGCAGAAGAACCAACGAACTCAGAAAATCCGGCAGCGGACACCGTTGACGGAGCTCTTGTTGTAAAGAAAATTTCCTTTGAGGGGGCAAAGAACACACCGGAAGACTTCTTTGAAATACATCTACAGACCAGAGTTGGCGAGGAGATTTCTCCTGATCGCCTTTCCAAGGACATTAAGGACCTCTATAAAAATACCGGATTCTTCTCTGACTTTGGTGATGCGGGAGAATCCCCTATTAGAGTGGAAGTTCAACCTGCCGAAGGCGGCGGTCTGGAGGTTATCTACAAGCTCATAGAAAGTCCAAAAATCGAAAGTGTCAAAATCATCGGAAATGAGAAATTAAAGACCGGCAAGATTCAGGATGCGATTACACTTAAGCCTAGTGAAATTTACAGCGATCAGCGTCGTTGGGAAAGCGCACGCGCTATTCTTAAGGTTTACAAGGAAAAAGGATATCATCTTGCCTCGATAAAGACCGACACAAATGTTGATCAGGATACAAATACGATTGAGGTCACTTTTGAGATTAGCGAGGGTGAACGAATTAAGATACAGGAAATTAATTTTGTCGGTAACAGGAACATTTCTACCAAAACGCTTAGCAAGAAGATTAAAACTCGTGTCGGCAAATACTTCGATGAAAATCTGTTGGATGAAGATATGATTCTCTTGCGCCATTATTATCAAGATCAGGGATTTGCGCAGATTGAAGTTGAAGGGCATGAACATCGTCTTACTGCTGATAGCACCGGGCTGACAATTGATATTCCCGTTGATGAAGGCCCAGAATACATTATCGGCGCCTATGACATCAAAATTCACCATTCGGAGAAACCCGCATTTTCCGAGGATAAGATTCGTGATATGCTCGATCCTATTGAAGGCGAAATCTTTGACCGGGGGGCGTTTCAGGAGTCGATTGAAAAAATCCAAAAAGCCTATCAAGATAAAGGATATCTCCTGGCTGGGACATCACCGACCCCGCACTTTAACGAAACAACGGGAGTCGTTGATATTGTCCTGAACATTAACGAAGGGGATGTCATCATCATTGAGAAAGTTGAGATCGATGGGTTAGAGAAGACCAAGAAAGATGTTATCCAGCGAGAACTCGATCGACTCAACCTCAAAACCGGGGAATTCCTTGATGTGAAATCCTTGCGTAAAGCCCGGCAGAAGTTCTTTCAGATGGGGCCGTTTATCCGAAATGTTGACTTCAAGCCTACTCCGAACGCCTTAGGAGAGAACAGTCGCGATCTCAAGGTTGATATCACCGAAACGCCAAGGACTGGCATGTTCAGCCTCGGCGGTGGATATGGCACCGAAGGCGGCGTTTTCGGCGTTGCGGAAGTCGGTGAAAATAACCTCTTTGGGCGCGCTTACCGCGTACATCTCAAAGGTGAACTAGGTACGCGCGATCGCCACACCGCCGAGCTTCGCTTCAACACCCCTTGGATACTTGGCACTCCGACCCGTCTAAATCTCAGTCTCTACAATACGCGGCGACTGCGCCGATACTACCATTCCATTTACCGTGACTTGGGATCAGACCGATCCGTTTATACCCGAAAAGGTGGCGCAGTGACCTTAGGGCGATCGATTGCGCATGACATTGACGTTTCGATTCGCTTCAGAAACGAATATACGAATACCGACCGTGGAAGTCCACTTTTCAACATTGGATACCTAGAAAATCTCGCCGAAACGTCTATCTTAGATGAATTGAAGACGGCATTGACGGATAGAGAGGATGAACCCTTATCTGAACAGGCAACTATCTCAATTGAAGAACCAGGCACTGAATGGTTAATAGAAAGCCTTCCGGACGAAAACGAAGAAGATGCAACGAGGAAGTTCGTAATTCGCCGAGAGCAAGATGCACTGAACTTGGATGTCTATAGATTTGGTCAACACCCTTTCGATCGCTCCGTTCGAAGCGTCACACTCTTTCTGTCTAGAGATACGCGTGATTATCTAACCAGCATTTACGATCCGGTTTCCGGTTCCTTGAACACGTTATCCTATGAATACGCCGGAGGCCTGCTTAAAGCGGATAGCAAATTTCAAAGGTATACCTTGGACTCGAGTTGGTTCATTAACACATGGAGTAATCACGTTTTTGCGGCTCACGCAAGGGGAGGTTATTTGAATAGCAGAGCCAGTGACGATTGGTTCCTTCGTTATGAACGTTTCCTCTTAGGCGGCATTGATACTGTCCGTGGTTATGAAGATTATGAGATTCTACCTACTAGCGGGAAATATTACGGTGGAAAC
Organism: Candidatus Poribacteria bacterium; assembly: GCA_965197465.1. Lineage (GTDB taxonomy): Bacteria > Poribacteria > WGA-4E > WGA-4E > JAJDTR01 > JAJDTR01. The sequence continues at coordinate 2,022,409 of OZ240209.1, forward strand.
AAGGTTTTTTACGCGAATCTTGAATATCGCATTCCACTTGGCGCACAGTTGACAGGTGCCGCGTTCTTTGATATCGGCCAGGTATGGGATGAAGAGGAGCCCAATATTTTCAAAGACATCAACCTGAAAAAGGGGGCTGGGGTCGGAATTAGATTTAACCTGTTCGGTATGTTGGCGCGCATCGAATGGGGATACGGATTTGACCGACCCGAAGGACGTAAGGGAGGCAAATTCCATTTTACAATCGGTCCTGGCTTCTGAACAAAAGAGAGTTCCTAAGCAATTTTCAATAATAAATCCTACATTTTGACAAAGGCCACGGCGCGCCGGGGCATCTGCCGCTCATACTGGATTGACAAAACCAGCAGATCTTTATGTATTCATTTAGCTTCGAGTCTTTCGCTCCAGAGGAAATCAAACGACTGGACAAGGATCAACTGAGTGGATAGCGAAGGCGATAGAAGATCCCGTGCGATAGAGATCCTCTATGTTTGTAAAATGGATACAGTTTCTATTCTTGTTAGTCAATGTGGAAGATATACTTTTATACTGAAACTTGCTTAAAATAAACCGTTCTCCTAATCTATAAATTCGCTGAGATGTGGTATGACATACTCACAGGCATTCGATCGGCTTGTGCGCAGGAAGAATTCGTATGTCAGGAGATTTTTGGCATGACTAAGATAGCATTTGGGATATTGATTCTGCTAATGGCATTGAGTGAGAGCTTAATGCTGGCCCCCGCGGAAGAAGTACCGAGCACGGAAAATCCGGAGGCGGGATCTGCCGACGGTGCCCTTATTGTGAAAAAGATTTCGTTTGAGGGGGTAAAAAACACACCGGAGGATTTCTTCGCAATATATATACAAACAAAGGTTGGTGAAGAAATCTCTCCTGATCGCCTTTCTAAAGACATTAAGAACCTCTATAAAAATACCGGCTTTTTCTCCGACTTTGGTGATGCGGGAGAATCCCCGATTAAAGTGGAGGTTGAGACGGCAGAAGGCGGCGGACTGGAGGTTACCTACAAGCTCATAGAAAGTCCAAAAATCGAAAGTGTCAAAATCATCGGAAACGGGAAGTTAAAGACGTCCAAAATTCAGGACGCGATTACACTTAAGCCTAGTGAAATTTACAGCGATCAGCGCCGCTGGGAAAGCACACAAGCTATCCTTAAAGCCTACAAGCAAAAGGGGTATTATCTTGCTACGATAAAGATCGACACTAATGTCGATCGGGATACAAATACAATTGAGGTCACTTTTGAGATTAGCGAGGGTGAACGGATCAAGATTCGGGAGATTAATTTTATTGGCAACGACAGAATCTCCGCAAAAACGCTCAGCAAAAAGATTAAGACGCGCGTAGACAAAAATTTCGATGAAAGTCTTCTTGACCAAGACCTAACACTATTACGTCACTATTATCAAGATCAGGGATATGCACAGATTGAAGTTAAAGGTTATAAACATCGACTTACTGCTGATAACACCGGGATGATAATTGATATTTCCGTTGATGAGGGCCCAGAATACATAATCGGCGCCTATGACATCAGAATCCTGCATTCAAAGAAACCCGCTTTTTCCGAAGATAAGATTCGTGATATGCTAAATCCCGTTGAAGGCGAAATCTTTGACCGAGGGACGTTTCAGGAGTCGATTGAGAAGGTTCAAAAAGCCTACCAAGGTAAGGGGTTCCTCTTGGCAGAGATGTCACCAACCCCGGACTTCGACGAAACAACAGGAGTCGTTGATATCGCGCTGAATGTTAACGAAGGCGATGTCATCATCATTGAAAACGTTGAAATTGATGGCTTAGAGAAGACCAAGGAAAATGTCATCCAGCGAGAACTGGATGAAGCCAACCTTAAAACCGGAGAATTTCTTGATGTAAAATCCCTGCGCAAAGCCCGGCAGAAGCTGTTCCAGATGGGACCATTCATCCGCAATATCGACATTAAACCTACCCCAAACGCCTCTGGAGAAAACAGTCGAGATCTCAAGGTTGATATCACCGAAACGCCAAGCACAGGCATGTTCAGCCTTGGCGGCGGGTACGGTACTGAAGGAGGAATTTACGGTGTCGCCGAGGTCGGTGAGAATAACCTCTTTGGGCGCGCCTACCGCGTCCATCTAAAAGGCGAACTAGGTACTAGTGATCGCCACACCGCAGAACTTCGCTTTAACACGCCTTGGATATTTGGTTCCCCAACACGGCTAAACGCCAGTCTTTACAACACCCGTCGGCTGCACCGATTCGACAGCCAATATTACCAGGACCGAGGATTAGACCAATCTATCTTTACGCGCAAAGGGGGTGCCGTCACCGTTGGACGATCAGTTGCACAAGACATAGACGTGTCGATCCGTTTTAAAAATGAATATACCCATGACAATCGAGGCAATCCTCTTTTCAACATTGGATTGGGAAATCGGGCAAGTCTGAATGGTCTAAATGATAGAATTTTCCCAGATGAATTGAGCGCCGCATTTGAAAACAACGGAGATCCGCTGTCTGACGATGCCACCATTTCGGTTGAAACACAAAGCCATGAATGGTTGATAGAAGATTTCGGAGACGATGCTAATGCAAAGCGGCAATATGTGATTCAGCCAGACGGAGAGACATCAAACTTAAATGTTTATAGGTTCGGTCAACACCCGTATAATCGCTCTGTCCGAAGCCTAACATTCTTCCTATCCAGAGATACGCGTGATTATCTAACAAGCATTTATGATCCGGTTTCCGGTTCCTTGAACACGGTTTCCTATGAATATGCCGGGGGGTTTCTTAAAGCGGACAGCAAGTTTCAAAGATACACCTTGGACTCAAGTTGGTTCACTAACACATGGAGTAATCATGTTATTGCGGCTCACGCTAGAGGAGGCTATTTGGAGAGTAGAGCCAGTGATGGCTGGTTTCTTCATTATGAACGTTTCCGCTTAGGTGGTATTGATACCATCCGCGGTTATAACGAGAACCAAATTGGTCCAGCGCGCGAGAACGGGTACGGCGGAAACAAGGTTCTCTTCGCGAATTTTGAATATCGTATTCCGCTAGGTTCTCAGTTGACTGGTGTAGCATTCTTCGACGTCGGCCAGGTATGGGATGAATTAGAACCCAATGTTTTTGAAAATATCAATCTGAAAAAAGGTGCCGGAGTCGGAATTCGATTTAACCTATTCGGTATGTTAGCACGTCTTGAATGGGGATACGGATTTGATCGACAAAGGGGCCAGTTTCACTGGACAATCGGTCCGGGGTTCTAAACATTTACCAAATTGATTGTTCACACGCTAGTTTTTAATCTCAAACATTGTAAGGATTGACAGATGAATCGAAATTCGATACTATACATCACCGCTGCCGTCGCGATGATGGTATTTTCTTTGAGTGCGGCGGCACAGAATCAGTTCAAATTCGGGGTTGTTGACACGCAGAAGGTCTTTGAAGGATATAAACGCGCGAAGACCGCTGACGAGGTTTTGAAGACGGCGGAAGACAAACTCCGGGGCCAGCTGGAGGATGTCCGAGCAGAGATTCAAACAATGGAAGAACGGCTTACCAAGCAGAAACTCTTCCTTGATGATCCCCAAACTGAAAGCATAGAGAACGATATACGACTGAAAAAACAGGCGTATCAGCGCGAGTTGCAAATCGGTCAAGAATCAATCTTGGCAAAACAAAAGGAGCTTGTTGAACCAATCCTGAAAGAAATTGAGACACTCATTACGGAGATTGGCAAGAATGGAGGGTACAACTTGATTCTTGAAAAACGCCTTGTGACGCTTTACGTCGACCCAAACTACGATTTGACGGAGACCGTGCTCCAAACACTGAACGAGCGATATGAAGAAGCCACGCCGTCTGAGCCAAGCGAAAAGGATGCGAAGAAGTCAGAAACTCCTCAATAGAAAAGGAGGGATGGGGCGGGATGATAACCGTTTATTGATCGCGAATAATTATCAATCTGTCCTGTTGTCCCGGATGGGGGCAATATGGTAAAAACACTTAACGAAATCTGTGAGCTAATTGGCGGAGAGCTTCGCGGTGACGGCGATTTGGAGATTACGGGCGTATCGGGAATCAAAGAGGCGCACCCGAACGAGATTACATTCGTTGCCAACGCCAAATACCGTAGCGAGATGGAACACACCAAGGCCTCCGCGATAATCATTGGGCTGGACATCAAGTGCAATGGGAAAGCCACAATTCGAGTTGCGGATCCCTATCTCTCCTTCGTTAGAGTGCTTGAAATGTTCTCTTGGCGCAAGAATCGTAGGACCGAGTTCGGAGTTCATGAATCTGCCATTATTGGCGAGAATGTTCACTTGGGAGAACGGGTCTCGATCCAAGCCTATACATATATTGGAGATAACGTTGAAATTGGGGATGACACTATAATCAGCCCCTCCGTATACATCGGTCAAGACACTAAGATTGGCAGTGGAGCGTTAATTTATCCACATGTTACAATCCGGGAAGAAATCAAGATTGGCGACCACGTGATTATTCACTGTGGGGCAGTAATCGGAAGTGATGGATTCGGGTTTGCAACCGTCAGTGACCGGCATCATAAAATCCCACAAATCGGCACCGTCATCATTGAGGATGATGTTGAAATTGGTGCCAACACCACAGTGGATAGGGCAACGATGACAAATGGAGCTACTGTTATCAAGCGCGGCACCAAGATTGACAACTTAGTTCAAATCGCCCATAACGTCGTGATTGGCGAAGACTGTCGACTAGCCGCCCAAGTGGGAATCGCCGGAAGTGCGGTGCTCAAAGACCGGGTAACGGTTGCAGGACAGGCGGGGGTGGTTGGACACCTGACGATTGGGGAAGATACTGTTATATTCGCAAAGTCGGGCGTCACCAAAAATACACCGGCTGGAAGTTCTGTCTCTGGATTCCCGGCACGACCTCATGCACAAGAAATGCGAGTCCAAGGCGCTTGGCATAAGTTACCATCAGAATTTTCTCAGCTTCAGAAGCGAGTCGCTGAATTAGAATCCCAACTTCGCCAGAGCGACGATGAGTCATCTGAATAGGTCACGACCTTCCAACGATGGAACTCCCCTTGGATTGTCTGTCCCAGTCTTGGCATATCATAAAATCGACGGTGGGTTTGAACTCGGGGTTAATTCAATTTCTCCCCAAGTCTTTGACCGCCAGATGCGATTTCTCGCCGAGCACGGTTACACTACTATTACTGTTGACCCCTTCATACAGGCGATTGAGGCGTTTTCCCGCCAGAACAAAAGTTCGGAGGGGCATTCATTTTCCTCAAGTCAGTTGCCCCAGCGCTCTACATCTCGATTGAAGCAGGAGGAAGCCAAGCGTAGTCCCTACCCTCTTTCCCGCAAGGAGTTGATCTGTGAACAGGAGGAAGAATTTAGCCTACCGCCTCGGTCCATCGTGATTACTTTTGACGATGGATATGAGGATTTCTATACGTTGGCTCAACCCATTTTAACGAAATATGGCTTGACCGCTACTGTTTTTGTCCTCGCAGGATACATTGGAAAATTGAACACATGGGATGTCCGATTGCGATTGAAACAGTCACGGCATTTAACTAACAAGCAGATTCAAACCCTTTTTGGTAAAGGATTTGGAATTGCCTCCCATGGAATGCATCATCGTTTTCTGACGCGCTGCAACGATGCAAACACAAAGCTCGAGCTTTCGGAATCCAAAGCAATCCTTGAGAGTTTACTTCATCACCCTATTCACAGTTTTGCTTATCCATACGGCTGTGTGAACGCGAAAGTTGCGGAACGAGTCAAATCCGCGGGATATCGCATTGCTTTTGGCTTGACGCCAAACAAGGAAATCGCATCAGAATCTATCTATAGTTATCCACGCATAGCAGTTTATCGATGTGACACGCTCTCGACTTTTCAGGCAAAGTTGGGCTTGCTCGGACAATACCGCTTCAAGTTAGAGTGTGTGAAGAACACTATCATAAACCGCTTTGCCTATTTGAACCGACTCCGGCACTGAAAAGAGGACGACGGGAAAATGCGGAGATGGAAAAACAAAGTCATACTCGGTTTGGGATGCGGAATCAATTCTCACGTTCCATCCTCCCGTTTCTTGATTACCTGATAGTTCTCCGCCCCACCCTTCTATTCCCTGTCTGGACACTTGTGCTTCTAGGACATTATCATGGAACCGCACACACCTCTCATCCCTTAAAATTTGAATTTCTAGCTGTGGACATCCCAGTCCACTTGAATTTGGACACTCGTGTCTGGGTTACGCTTTCCTTGTATTCAATGTTGGCAAGTGCCGGCTACATCATAAACCAGATAGCAGATAGAGAAACGGACTTAGCCAATAACAAACTATATCTGGTTGCACGGGGATACGTAAAACTACCGCTGCTTAAACTGGAGGCAGCCGTATTATTTCTTGCGTCAATTGTGTGGGCAGTTGCGTGGCTTCACCGTAGTTGGGATTATCTCTCACTTTTTGCGATATCCACTGTCCTGGGGGTGATTTACTCAGTCCGACCGTTTCGATTGAAAGGCATACCGATACTTGACCTTCTGGCAAACGCGATTGGATATGGCGGTATAGCATTCCTCGTCGGATGGGGCGCAACTGTCCCGTTGAACACGGAAGCACTACAGCGAACGATTCCTTACATATTCTGTGTCGGAGCCGCCTTTGTTAATACAACGCTCCCGGATCTGAAAGGAGACTTAGCGTATGGCGATCGGACAACCGGAGTTTTATTGGGCGTGCAGCGAGCTTGTCAACTGAGTTTATTCCTCTTGGTCATCGCAATACTGTCGGCGTGGATTCTCAAAGATTCCATTGCGTTTATTGCCGGTTTGGTCTCGCTTCCGTTCTTCGCATACATGAATATCGCGCCAAGACGGTCAGCAATCATCTTGGCAACTCGTATCGGAATCTTAGTACTCACACTCATTACCTGTTTCCTCATTCCGCCCTATTTTATTTTATTCGGGGGCGTTTTGCTATTTGTTCGTTGGTACTACGGCGCTCGACTTGGCATCGTATATCCTGGCTCCGAGGCCTGATATTCAAGCAAAGATTTCTAAACTCTCTTAGTGCCCTCGGTCACGCACGAATCATACACCCATTTCAAGCCATACGCATTTAAGTAGATGAATGTCTTCGTTAGTAACACGGCTTTGCGCTTATCTGGAACTCTCGCGCCCTGTTAATGGTGTTATCGCTTTTGTCTCGGTTTTGCTGGGCGGACTCTTCGCTGTCGAGGGACAAATGAATCGCCTTGATGATGTAGGGCTGTTGATGGCGGCATTTTCCGCGCTACTACTCTTGGCAGCAGGAAACGCCCTCAATGACTACTGCGACTGTGCAATTGACCGCACCAATAAACCCCGACGCCCAATCCCTTCCGGACGAATTCAGCGAAAAGAGGTTTTAATCGCTGCCATACTCTCAATGGGGGCAGGAATTACGCTCGGGATCCTGGTCAATCGATTCGTAGCGACAATCACTGTGGGTGTTTCTGCTAGTCTAATCTGCTACGCACTCTGGCTCAAACGGACTCCGATAGTTGGAAATATCGTCGTTGGCTTCCTCACCGGACTGACTTTCATCGCGGGTGGTGCGGTTTTTGAGTCATTGCAAGGCACACTTGTACCGGCGTCCTTTGCACTCCTGTTTACAACCGCGCGCGAGATTGTCAAAGATATTGAAGATACTGAAGGTGATTTCGAGAATAATGCGCACACGATAGCGGTCATAAGCAAATCGGCGGCTGTGTCAATAGCTTCAATTTTCATGGGGACTGTTATTCTATTTAGTCCGGTTCCATATCTGTTAGGTTGGTATTCATGGCGTTACATGCTCATGGTCTTTATTGGCGTCGATCTGGTTCTAATGTACCTTCTTGTTCAACTCTGGAAAGATGCGTCAAAGGAGAATAGTTCGCGTATCCAGAAGTGGATGAAGTGGGACATCTTAGTCGGACTAGGCGCCATATGCGTTGGCGTCTTTGCATAGAACAGCGTAGTTTTCGCAGGTTTCTAACAAATGGCAGTTGAGACCAAAGATTACGAAGCAGTGATTGACTTTCTTCAACCACCTGATCCAAGAAAATCTCGTGCACAGATCCCCGTACGTCCCGAATCGACGAGGTCGACGCAAGCAGCCTCCGGTTTGGGGGCATCGTTGAAAGAAGATCACGAATACCAAAAGCGAACTGGCGAATGGCGGCGCGACTATCAGATTTTCATTGCCGGTTGGGTGCAGCTTGAGGGCGTGATGGTGCTCACTCCCGCTGGAGTGTTGGACGCGGACCTGCTAGTTGAAATATCAGCCGCAAACGAACGTGCGCTGAGAAATCTGCTGCTGTCATTTCCTCGATCGAAGATCGGGTGCTTTCATTGTAGTGGCAGATGGATGTTTAACGCTCTAGCTGAAATTCTCGACGGTCATGAGATGCCTGACTACGGCGACCACTGTTTTCTCGGAATTAAACGAGGAAGTAAAAACGTGCCTAGCGTTTCCCCTCCCAAGAAGCAATTTGAGAGTGAGTGCGGAATCCAACGAACAATCAGACGAAAGCACCCTATTATCTCTGAGTTCCGAACTCTTGCTTCTCAAGGTGGCAAATTGAAGCTATCGAAATTTCTGGTTGAAGGACCAACCCTTGTAAAACGTGCTATTGATGACGGATTGCCAGTAGAGAAGGCACTTTTTACCCCCGATTTGCTATCAGATTCTAGCGGTAAGGATCTCTTGAGTTGTATGCACCAGGAAAACTTGATGTATTTCCAGGTGAATGATGGATTGATGGGAATTCTTACGACAACAAGGCCTGCGCCATCAGTCATCGCGGCGGTGCAAATGAATTATCGTGACACAGATGACTTTCATCTGACCTCAGAGACCGTATTACTCATCGCAGAAAGCGTTGCAAATCCAGACAATCTCGGAATGGTGCTTCGTACCGCCGACGCAGCCGGCGTGGACGGAGTTCTCATTATTGGCGACGGTGCAAGCCCGTTCCACAGGAATTGCATTAGGGCGTCAAGGGGCGCAGTTGGGAGAATCCCTCTGTTATATTGTTCGGACATTGAAAACTATTTCACAAAATTAATAGGTGCCGGTTTCAATCTTATTGCAGCTACTTCCAAAGCGAACAAAAATCTATATGACCTTGAACTCAAACCGCCTTTGGCACTTGTCCTTGGCAACGAAAACGAAGGAATTCGGCAAACAATATTAGATCTCTGCACGAATCTTGTCTCCATTCCAATGGCGCAAGGACAATCCTCCTTAAATGTGGGCGTTGCAACCGGTGTGCTACTGTACGAGCTTGTACGCCGCCGCAATCTGCATGGGCGCGGCAGAAAGTTTGGTATGTCTCACATGCCGCACAGAGAAACATAGATTGCCAAATGTAGATCTGCAATAGTTTTGTGGATTGCTAGTACGCTCTTAAACCTTTACTACTGAGTCTTGGGAGGATACAACTGTCAAATGCGAGTCCCGTCAATCGGATGGTCAGAACAACACGGAGAACGGATTACAAGCGGAATTCACTTCCACATGCTTATGGCGTAACTGTTTAGTTCAGTTTGTAAGAGTGGCAAAATCTGTGCAGCATAGGGCACAATTGCTTGCTACGGAGGATTCAACGCATCAATATGACGAATACAAGGGAACAACAGTTCATTGCTCGTATTGCCGAATTGGAGGCTGAAAATCAGGCATTACGCGCCCGTGTAACCGAATTGGAACAACAGGTGTCGAAACCGTTAGCTACCCCCACTTCGCCTCCAAAATCGCCTGTCCCCGGATTTGTCAAACCGAAACGACAGAAACGCCGTCGCAAAAAACCGGGGCAAAAGCCGGGCCACGCCGGCAGTTATCGACGTCGTCCCACCGAAGCCGACGAAATTGTTGAAACTCCTTTAGAGGATTGTCCCCATTGTCATGGAGTGATTGAAAATGTCACAACCCACCAACAGTATGTTGAAGAAGTCATTCCGGCTCAGACAACTGTTGTCTGCTATCAGACACAAAGTGGATATTGCCAAAACTGCCAAAGACGGGTGGAAAGCCGTCACCCGCAGCAAGTACCCCATCGGTTGATAGGCCCGCGGGCGTTGCTCATTGCCGCTGAATTGAAGCACGCTATGGGGGTGCCGTATCGGAAAGTCGTCTCAGTACTTGAACGACTGTGTGGGCTTTCTGTCACTGCTGGCGCATTGGCGCAATCCATGCAATCGTTGGCAAAATGGTTCACTCCCGAATATCAAGCAATTCAAACCGGATTGCGACAGAGTCATTGCACCTATGTCGATGAAACCGGCTGGCGGTTAAACGGCCAATCATGCTGGCTTTGGGCATTCACCACAGACAGTTACACGGTTTATGAAGTCAATGCGAGTCGTGGACATCAAGTGGTTTTAGAACAATTGGGTACAGACTATGATGGAGTCCTTGTCAGTGACTTTTACACCGCTTATAACCCACTTCCCTACACCCAGCAAAAGTGCTTGGTACATTTGCTGCGTGAATTGTCTGACGTGAGAAAGACGAATCACACCCCAGAATATGCGGCATTCGCCAAAAAACTGACGCGTTTGTTACGCGATGCCATTCGCCTCAAGCAGAAGCAGTCGGACTTCTCCCAATCTCGCTTGGAACGCCGATTCAAAAGGCTGAACCACCGATTGGAGAAACTTGCCAAAGCGGACTATCATGACCCGGATTGTCAAAGACTCGCCAAACGGTTAGCCAAACACAGCGATTCGTTATTCACCTTTCTGTCACACATGCAGGTCGCCGCCGATAACAATCGCGCCGAACGAGCCATACGACCGGCGGTAGTGACTCGCAAAATATCGGGCGGCAATCGTTCTCCCAATGGCTCTGAAGCGTTAGGTATCATCACCAGTGTGATTCAAACTTGCAAGCAGCAGAACAAAGATTTCGTGGAAGTCGGCTTGGAAATTATCCGACGCTATCATCAAGGACTTGATGCCGGGGTTCTGACTGTTGAGACAACCGCACCAACCTAACCGCTTCCAAGTCCATTCAAGTTATAGTTTTTCTACAATCCCCTCGTTTTGCAAAGCGGCTTTCGACATAGAGAGTAGTGGACTAAACAGTTACCTTATGGCTATAGGCTATCCCATATAGCAGAGGAAGGCGATCAACTCTCCAATAACACCTTGATGGCTTATGGCGAAGATTTCCACCCGTATTGCAGTATACAAGCGGCGTCGCTTTCGATTCCGTTTTCAACAGAAAGGCAGGCAATGATTCTGATTAACGAAGAACTGTGTAGTTATTGTGGGGCATGTGTCGCAGTCTGCCCGGAAAATATCATCGATTTGGTTGACGTATATCTGAAAATCGATCAATTGAAGTGTACAGATTGCATGCGCTGTGTCAAAGGCTGTCCGGTTGGTGTGCTTGCCCTAGAGCGCAACGGTAAGGTATATTATCCAGCGTATGAAGGACGAGGATTATTCTAATGTTCCACTCCGAATTTGATGTTATTGTCGTCGGCGCCGGTCCAGGAGGTTCGATTGCTGCGAAGGTTGCCGCCGAAAATGGCTTGAGTGTTCTGCTTTTGGAGAAACGGCAGGAAATCGGCTCCCCCGTTCGCTGAGCGGAGGGCATCGGCACAGCGTCGCTGTGCGAATTTATCCAGCCGCACCCATCGTGGATATCCCAGCAGATTAACGGTGCTCGGCTCTTCTCGCCTAACGAAACATCCGCTACAATTGACGTTCCGAGAGCGGGATATGTCCTCGAACGCAAGGTCTTTGATCGCATACTCGCGGAGATGGCAGGAGACGCCGGCGCCGAGTTGCTAGTGAAAGCGCGCGTAACTACGGTCACCAAGTCGGACGATGGTGTAGTCGACGGTGTAATCTTTCGTCATTCCGGTCGTGATTACACCAGTAGAGCCAAGACGGTGATTGCCGCAGATGGGATTGAATCACAGGTTGCGCGTTGGGCGGGAATTGATAGTACTCACGATTTGCGCGATGTGGATATCTGTGCCCAGTACCTGGTTTCTAACATTGACATCATTCCAGATTACTGTGACTTCTATGTCGGGCGCGAGATTGCTCCACGTGGATATATCTGGGCTTTTCCAAAGGGCAAAAACATCGCCAACGTAGGCGTCGGGATTGGGGGCACCGTATCCGGAAAGGGTGGCAAACTCGCCATTGATTACTTGAATGAGTTTGTAAAACGGAAATTCCCCGATGGCAAAATCCTAGCTCAAGTCGTCGGCTGCGTGCCAGTCGGCGATAGTCTGCCCCACATAGTTGGCGATGGAATCCTTCTAATCGGTGATGCCGCACACCACAGCGATCCCATCTCCGGCGGTGGAATCGCTAACGCAATGTATTCAGGTCAATTCGCGGCAGAAGCCGCAGTCGAGGGAATCCGACTCGGCGATGTTTCTGCCAAGGTTCTTGGCACGTATCAGAGACGTTGGAACACACAAATAGGAAAGCATTTCAAGCATATATGTCACATACGTGACGGGATGTTTAAGTTCAGCGATGATGTGTTTGATAGGTGCGCTGAAGTCATATCGAAAATGCCCAGTGAAAAAGTTACCATGACACAAATCTTCAAGACGGTGTTAAAACACCAACCCCGATTGCTGCTGGAATTAAGACATCTGATTTTAGCAGGCTGGGTTTAGCGGGACTGTAGCGCTTAAAACGCAAGCACTCGGTCATTGGGTGGAATTGCTCCTATACCTATTCTTATGCAATCTGGTTTTGTCCTCAACTATCTTCGAGAGACCATCACGAAATACAAAGCGGGATACCTAGTTCTTATCGACCCAGATCAGTATTCCGTATCGGACTGTGTCGAGTCAGCCCATCAAGCAGAAGATGCGGGGGCTGATGCACTTCTTCTAGGCGGCAGTTTTCTGACCACCGACCTTCAGCCTGTAGCGGAAACCCTGAAGAAGGAGACAGGGCTACCGATCATCCTCTTCCCCGGCGATTCGATGCACTTATCTCCTCATGCGGACGCTATTTTATACCTCAGCCTCATAAGCGGTCGGAATGCCAACTTTCTCATCGGCGAGCAGGTAAAGGCTGCGCCTCGGCTACGACAATACGGCATTGAGTCGATTTCAACAGGATATATGTTGATTGATAGTGGACGCCAAACTTCGGTTGGATTCATGAGTGGGACAACGCCATTGCCGCGCGATAAGTTCGATCTCGCTTGGGCGCATGCCCTTGCCGCTGAATATCTCGGTATGCAGTTGGTCTATCTCGAAGCGGGTAGTGGAGCAGAATATCCCGTTCCTGACCGGATGATTGCCGCCGTGAAGTCACACATCAATATCCCAGTTCTAGTTGGCGGTGGCATTACTACGCCAGAAATCGCTGCCCAAAAGGTCGAAGCGGGCGCAGATTTCATCGTGACGGGTACTGCCATCGAAAACAGTCGTTCTCAGACGTTGATGAAACAGTTCGCCGACGCAGTTCACGGTTAGCCGCGTTAATAGATTTTCGCTTGACAACCATAGCTTAGCGTGGTATTTTTTGCGCATTGCGTTAGCACTCGTATGTGGAGAGTGCTAAAATTTGAATCGGGATAGGGCTAGAACCTTGACAACTCCTGCATTGGATTTCCGGAAACGTGAAGTCCTGGAAGCAATAATTGATTGCTACAATCAAACGGCTGCACCAGTTGGGTCTCGCACCATTGAGCGCCGATACGGTATGGGGGTTAGTGCTGCGACCATCCGCAATACGATGGCGGATCTGGAGGAGCTCGGATACGTGACTCAGCCCCATCCCTCCGCTGGACGAGTGCCGACGGAAATTGGATATAGAGTTTATGTTGACACATTGATGGAAGCCCAGGAACTTAGCAACAAAGAAAAACAACTCATTCAAGAAAGATGCGCCTCACTTGATGGTAACTTTGAGGGAATTATTGAACAAACCTCCAAGATTTTGTCCGAAATCTCGCATTATATCGGCTTTGTCCTAACCCCAGAACTTCATGATAGTATCTTACGTCGACTGGAGCTTATTCCAATTGGCGGAAATGGTGACAGCTCGGAGTACCGAGGTAAAGTGCTCGCTGTTCTGTTGATGGATTCGGGCGTTGTAAAGAACCATATTGTTCCAGTCAGTAAAGACCTTTCGGACAAAGATATTCGCCGAATCGGCAGTATCTTAAATGAAAAACTGCTAGGCCTCTCTTTGAGGCGTATACAGCAAATCTCCCAAGACACAGCGGACCTCAAAGCAATCTTCGACACCTATCTGTCGGACTCAGTTGTAGCATTCACTCGCGAAACCTTCTCACTAAATCAAGAAATACATGTTTACCTGGACGGCGCTTCCAATTTCTTCAGCCAACCTGAGTTTCTAGAGGTGGATAAGATTGAGCCGCTGTTTCGCTTATTCGAACAGAAGGAACAGATGATTGGATTGTTAGCTCCTCAACAGGCAACACCGGGAATTCAAGTAGTAATTGGTAGCGAGAACAAATACGAAGGCATGGAGATGTGTAGTGTTGTACACTCATGTTATACCAGCCACAGCGATGTCTTGGGGACGATAGGCATTATCGGACCAACTCGGATGCAGTACTCGCGCATCGTGTCAATTGTCGATTTTACGGCCCAAGTTATGAGCCAGGTTTTTGAACATACTCTATGAAACTAAGGAGACGAACATGTCGAAAGACACAGAGATGCAGGTAGAAATTAACGAAGCAGAAGATGAGGCTTCGCCGGAGACTACTGTTCCAACCGACGACACGAACCAATCAGAAAAAGACAATACATCAGACAGAACAGAGGATGAAACCCAAATTGATGACGGTGTCGAACCGGTGCCCGCAGCGTCTTTTGAGGAAGAATTCGCGAAGCTGAAAGCTGAATATCAAGAACAATACGACCAGATGCTTCGTAAAATTGCGGAATACGACAATGCAAAGAAACGGGCAGAGCGCCGGGCGGAAGAATCCTCCAAGTATGCCGTTGAAGGAGTCATTAAAGACATCATTCCAGTCATTGATAGTGTTGAAAGAGCGGTTGAATCAACGAACGAATCCAAAGACTTTGACTCGCTAAGTGAAGGAGTTCAATTGATCCACAAGCAACTTCTAGATTCGCTCCAGAGGCGTAGTGTCAATCCAATTGAAGCCATAGGCGAGAACTTTGACCCAACTCGCCATGAAGCAATCATGCACATGGAATCAGAGGAGGTTCCGGAAAATGCGGTCATCGAAGAATTCCAACGGGGATATACCCTCCACGATCGCGTGATTCGTCCCTCTATGGTTTCAGTTTCGAAGGGCAGGCCTGAGAAGGTGAAAGAATCGGACATCCCTGAGGAAGAAACCAACGCTCCAGATGATATCCATGAACAGGAAACTCCCAAATAATCGGATAAGAAATAATGTCGGGCGGGATGGTATCCACGCCGACAAGAGGAAAGGGCACACAGAATGGCGCAAAAGCGTGACTACTACGAAGTACTGAGTGTTGGCCGCAACGCGACTGAAGACGAAATAAAAAAAGCATATCGCAAGCTTGCTATCAAATATCACCCAGATAAAAACCCTGGAAATAGGGACGCCGAAGATAGCTTCAAAGAAGCAACCGAAGCCTACCAGGTTCTGCGAGACTCTAACAAACGTAGTCGGTACGATCAGTTTGGCCATGCAGGTCTTGAGGGGATGACGGGCGGCCAAGGCTTTGATTTCGGTAACTTTGAGGACATTGTCGGAGATATCTTTGGTGATCTCGGCGATGCGTTCGGGTTTGGAAGTTCGCGACGACGGACCGGACCTAGGCGTGGTCGGAGCTTACAATACGATTTAGAGATTTCCCTAGAGGACGTCATCCATGGGAAAACTACCACGATCGAAGTTCCGCGGCTTGAAGCCTGTACAAGATGCAATGGAAATGGTGCTGAACCTGGATCTCGACCTGAGACGTGTCCGGAATGCCGTGGGCGCGGACAAGTTACGCATTCTCAAGGATTTCTTACCATGTCGCGCACCTGTGGACGCTGCCATGGTGAAGGTCGTGTCGTACTTCATCCTTGCGGCGCATGTAACGGGCGTGGTGTCAGTCGTGCGACGCGAAATATCAAGGTCGGAATTCCTAAGGGTGTTGATACTGGGTTTAAAATCCAACTGCGTGGCGAGGGCGAAGCTGGCACCAATGGAGGCCCCGCAGGCGATCTGTTTGTCGCTATTCATGTGATTCACCACGATACCTTCACCCGCGAGGAAAACAGCCTAATCACGTCAGCGAAAATCTCCTTTGTACAAGCGGCTCTAGGTGCAGAAATTGAGGTTCCGACCGTGGACGGGACGGAGAAATTAACAATTCCACCGGAAACGCAGTATGGTCAACAGTTTCGCATACGTGGAAAGGGCGTTCCCTACTACAATCATCCCGGATCCGGCGATCTGATTGTCCAAGTCAAGATCCAAACTCCAACCAAACTGACATCCGAAGAACGAGAGGTTTTGTCGCAATTTACTCTTCTGCGCGGAGAACATCCTGAACATGAAAATAGTGGTTTCTTTGACAAGCTATTCCACCGTAATCATGATGACGACGACAAACATCATTAGCGAAGAATATCTGTAGCTTTGGAAACCCGCTACCGGTACTTTTTTCTCAACTGATTAATCCTGACTCCATAGCCAAACATGAATTGGGCACAACTTACTGTAACAATCTCTCCAGAAGCCTCGGAAGCCGTTGCCAATCAACTCTTTGAATTGGACGCCCTTGGAGTTGAGATTCGAGACGCCCAACCACCATCCTCCCAATCTGCAACCCTCATCTCCTACTTCCCAATGGACGATCTGGTCGGTGACCGCGTTCAGGAGGTTCAGCGATTCCTTGACCAACTTCCTGAATGGGGCATTCCGGTTAGACAGGCATCAGTTTCACTGAAGGCGATTCAGGACACGGATTGGTCAGAAGAGTGGCGCTCAGCATTTCCGCCCCGGAGAATCGGCGATTGCATCATCGTTGCTCCTACTTGGGTTGAAATTGTACCTGA
The DNA here is from genome assembly GCA_965197465.1 of Candidatus Poribacteria bacterium. GTDB lineage: Bacteria > Poribacteria > WGA-4E > WGA-4E > JAJDTR01 > JAJDTR01. The sequence continues at coordinate 2,039,463 of OZ240209.1, forward strand.
ACCCGCCGAGGTTCTGATTCGTTTAGACCCAGGTATGGCATTTGGCACCGGACACCATCCGACCACTCGTTTATCAATCCGCCTACTTGAGAAAACAATCAAGGGCAATGAAATTCTCGCCGATATAGGCACAGGTTCCGGTATTTTATCAATTGTCGCAGCCAAACTCGGAGCGAGTCGAGTTGATGCGACCGATCTGGACGAAACCACACTTCCGGTCGCCTTAAAGAATTTCCAACTCAATGATGTTGGGGCGGTTGTTCACCTTCAAACTGGGAATGGGCTTAATGCATTTGGCAGCAAGTATGATGTTATCATTGCCAATATACTGACGAAAGTTTTGCTCCCGATGATTCCTGAGTTCCCGCGATTTCTGAACGTAGGTGGTGTGGTTATATTATCGGGGATTATGACACAAGAAGCAGCGCAGGTTGTGAAGACATTGAAACTGCATCGATTGTCCCCTATCAACATAGAGCAGGATGAGGAATGGGTGGCAATTTTGGCAAAACTGAGTGATGAATCTCTGCGGCTACGTGCCTGAAGCTTACACTATTTTTTGGGTGAGATTTGCGTTGAAAAATTTCAGACCAATCTGAACAAGGAAAAAGAGGTATAGTATGAAACCAGAGACAGCTATCCAAGCGAGAGAACAGATGACTCGTGATGGTTACTGCGTGATAGATGATATTTTGACCGAAGACTTTCTACATCAACTCCGCGAAGAAACTGAGCGGCTAATTGACGCACACGAGCCCCATCCGGACGTGAGATATCAGGGGCAACATGTAAACGTGCGTGGGTCAGACAACACAATCATTCAGAAATTGCTAGACTGGCTACCCTCACGTAAAGCACTCGAACAACTTGGATTTGGAGATTTCGTTAGCAACGGAGGTGTGATTATCCTCACGAAGGATCCGAGGGAACCAGCGCTGTATTGGCACCAGGATTGGATGCGATGGAACGATCCGATTAGTTGCTCTCCATGGCCGCAGACCATGTTTGTATCTTACTATTTAAATGATACAACAATTGAAAACGGCTGCCTCAAGGTAATCCCTGGCACCCATCTTAAGCGAATACCACTTCATGATCAGCTTGTTCCTGCCCACGGACAGGGAGCTCGATTCATCGAAGAAGACCATCCAATCATGTTTAGCGATCAACCGGACCAGGTCGATGTATGCGTATCGGCCGGATCGCTTGTCTTAGCGGATGCCCGAATCCTTCACTCGGCGCGAAGGAATCTGACAAATCAAAGGAGAACCTTAATTTTGGCATGGCACAGTCGGCCTACTATCACGGTGCCTGCGTATTGGGCTGGCGACATTCCCGAGGTTATTCTCAAACGGGTGGCGAATCAGGACTATCCCGGCTCCCGCATTCCCGGCAATTTTCTTCAATAAAAAGTTGTGACAAGATACATTGTGGTAACTGTTTAGTTTATTGATTTCTAGCGCGAATGCAGGGAATCGCCTATGATATTTGAGGGTGTATGGCTCAACGAATGTTCACCCTGACAAGGTTTACTATTGCCCACATCGCGACGAGGGTGGATTAGGCTGATTCAGCGACAATGAAAACCTATATTAGCACCGATTTGCCAGTTATCGTAGATATTCACATGCCGCTCCGCTGGAGTGGGAGAGCTCAATACCCCTTGCTATAGAAATTCCTCTCGATCCTCAAATCAAGATGAAATACCTAGCAGAGCCGGATTTTCATCGCACCTCACATCCGCTAAGGTTTTACTAACCGCTAACTGCTGCCACGTAACACTTACGAAAATGGATTCGTCATTCATTGTCAATCAGGGCCTGGCGGTTTACACTAAACACTTACCAATTGTGGAACAGTTGATGAAACTTGGCTTTCCAGACGCTTTCCCTATGACGGAGCTAACCAAATATTTCGATCGCATCATAGTTGCCTTTATGGCTTTACCGTGGAATTCGCTAATTCGTGACAAAGTGTACAATTGCCGAGGTTGAGGTGCGGCATAGTGGGCGACTCTTCTGTTCCAACGAGATGACATTCTAAACAAGCAGCAGGCGCCGTTGACTTATGGTGTACCGGAATGTTGGACCTCGCTGGCGCGGCATTGAAAAACAGAATTACCATGACAATCGCGAAAACCAGTCCGATGATACTAACAATCACCATTAGCGTCCGTGCACTCGCTTCTTCTGTTGGCATAATTTACTCCTCGAATGGGAAGGCTTAGAGCATGAAATGGAAAGTTGAAGTTCGCTACAAACCCAATACTCCTGACGCTGCTGGACAGGGCATATTAGAAGATATTGCAGATCTCGGAATCAGCAGGGCTAATTTAGTTCAGACAGCGAAGGTTTACTGGATCGACGGCGAATTTCAGGTTCGAGAAGTCGATCGAATTTGCTCTGAACTCCTCGCCGACTCCGTGACCCAAGATTATTACTGCCAGAGATCTGACGGTTCTTCAGAATCATCAACTTCAGCGGCGGGCGTGTGGACAGTCGAAGTCCGATTCAAGCCAGGAGTCACCGATTCCGCAGGCGAAAGCGTTATTAAGGGCATCCACGACTTGGGAATCTCTAGTGTAAGTGCTGCGCAAACGGGGCAAAAATACTGGATTTTCGGGGACTTAGATCTGAACACGATTCAAACCATCTCACAGCGCCTTTTGGCAAATGAAGTTATACAAACGTTTGCGATTAAATAGGAAGTAGGCTTAGTTTGCCCTAGGTGTAGAATCGAACGAGTTTTTGGAGAATTGGTCTGATTCCACACAAAATTACCCCAAAAAGCTTGTATTGGTCAAGGATAAATTGCGACAGACCGCAACGATTCAAAAAAACTTGACAAATGCGGACGATGTCGAATACAATATAGCTGATTGGTGGTTTATACACTAGAAAAACAACCGCAAACCTGTATCAGGGTCGAGTGGTGGAATCGGTAGACACAATGGACTTAAAATCCATCGCCTGTAAAAAGGTGTGAGGGTTCGAGTCCCTCCTCGACCACCATTTCAATACCCGACTTGACGCAGGGTGGAGCAGTCTGGTAGCTCGTTGGGCTCATAACCCAGAGGACGTGGGTTCAAATCCCACCCCTGCAACTATTGAATATGGGAAACGTGTTTCACCGCGCGTTTCCCTTTTTCATATTGTGCCGGTGTAGCTCAGTGGTAGAGCACACGACTCATAATCGTGCTGTCCGGAGTTCAACTCTCCGCACCGGCATTTCGCCCCTCCGTTTTCTCCGCCGCTATACGCGGCTTTTTTTATGCCTGTTTAGCGCCCATTATGGAGACGCGGGATGAGCATATCCACTCGATTTCTACGGCGAGCCCATCGCTTCATTCTACAGCACGATATGATTTCTTCTGGAGAAACTGTGGTTATTGGTTTCTCTGGTGGAGTTGATTCCCTTGCTCTCCTCGTTGCACTCTACGAATTACGGCATCACTTCGATTGCCAACTCCACATTGCGCACCTAGACCACCAATTACGCAGAGACTCGGCCTCGGATGCAGAGTTTGTAAGGCAACACGCCAACCGCTTGAACTTACCGTTCACAATCGACAAGATTGACATACCATCCCTGATAAAACAGCGTAAACAGTCGTCGATCGAAGCAGTAGCACGTACGGCGCGCTATGAATTCTTTGAATCTGTATCCAAGGAGATCGGGGCAGCAAAGATAGCACTAGGACATCAGCGTGGCGATCAGGCAGAAACAGTATTGATGAATCTCTTACGGGGAGCCGCTCTCACGGGGCTTAGAGGCATACTTCCTATCCGAGATGGGAAGTTCATTCGTCCCCTGCTCGATTTTTCACGGCCGGAAATTGAAGAATTTGTCATCGAACAGGGCTTGCAGCCCTGCGAAGACTCAACCAACTGGGATCGGGACTTTCTACGAAATCGGATTCGGCTGGATCTTCTCCCTCTTCTCAAACGCGATTATAATCGCAATATTCAGAATACACTGGCTCAGAACGCCGAGCTGTTGCGGACGGAATCAGACTACCTTGAGGACTTAGCATATAGAGCGTTTAGCGCATGCCTTGCCCAGCCAGCTACAGACGATGTAGTTGTATTAAACCGCCTGATGTTCCTCAGACAGCACCCTGCACTGCGCCGGCGCATCCTCCGTCTGGCTATCTGGCAAATACAAGGGGATATGAAGGAGGTGGCTTTCAATCATTCGGAATCTATGCTACAATTGAGCGAAAGCCAATCACCCAACCGGCAACTCAATCTTCCCAACACCTTGGAATTTCGACGAGAATACGATCAGTTAATCATCCAACGCTCCGCGAAGGGGATTGGCGAATTTGAGTACAGAGTTTCTGTCCCGGGGAATAATCCTATACCGGTCCTAAATGCAATATTGGTTGCGACTACGGTAGAGGAATCAAATGACAAGATTACCGAGATTTCTGATGGTAGATTTCAAGCGGTGTTTGACCTCGATCAGATTCAACTTCCCTTGACAATTCGTTCCCGTAAATCAGGAGACCGATTTCAACCGTTTGGAATGGCAGGAACTAGGAAAGTCAAAGACTTCTTAATTGATGCAAAAGTGCCGCGACGAGTGCGACAGTCGACGCCGATTCTTGTCAGTGGCGACAGGATCTTGTGGATCGTTGGATACCGCACGAGCGAAAAATGCAAAGTTAGCGATAAAACAAGGCGAGTCCTCTATCTGGCTTATTCGCCAGAATCTTGACGAGCCCGATGATATGACATCACCCAAGTTGCCACCGTAATCAGCGTTGAGGTAGAAACCGAGTTTTCATGACAATTCATGCGATTTGGGCGAGGGCGTGACCGATTTATTCATCGTCCTTGGAACATAGACAATAAACTCGTTTTCTCTGGAACAGCCGGCGACTTAGGTCAACACACGAAAATGCCAATTCTAGTTCAGCGCCTCGGCGAGGCTGTAGATAGGGATGCGTGCATCCGCTGGCTAGCTCGAGACCCGATCCATCACCTCATGCTGTTAGGGGATTTATATCCACCCCTGATTGATGTCTCCGAGATTTATGTCGCAACTGATGATAGGCAGATTGTCGGTGTAGGTAGCCTGTTTCGCGGGTTTTCGACTCCGTCGGTCATCACTACCGAAGGCAATCCAGCAGTTCAAAACGCACTTCTGACAAGGATAAATACGCGCCTTGAAACCGACTGGTTAACGCTTTCAACTTCCGCCGCCTCCCCCATTCTCTGCCAGTTTGGAAAGCGAATCCATTTTCATACCGAACATCAGATGCTACTTCGTAAGCATATTCCAACATCAGTGGAACCAGCCCGATTAATTCAAAGAAGTGAGTTCGTTTCGCTAAATCAATTTTACAATGAACATCACGTCGAAGCGTGGACGCCGCTTATGTTTGATATGGGGCCTTACTATGGTGTTTGGCTTGATGGTCGGCTTATCACGGTTGCCGGCGTCCATTTTGTGACGCCCTTCATTGCTCAGATTGGCAATGTCTTTACGCATCCCAAATATAGGGGACAAGGATTTGCCACGGCAGCAACCGCAGCTGCCTCATATCATTTGCAGCGGATGGGGATTCAAATCATCAGTCTCTTTGTAGTTGCCGACAATGCATCTGCGATCCGAATCTACGAGCGACTAGGATTTGTTAAAGAGCGAGAACTTGCATTCGCCCACTATGAACCTAAGGGGAGTTTTCGTTCATGAAGACTAGTGTGCAATCAATCCTAATCACTGAATCCCAGATTGAAAAACGGGTCCATGAATTAGGGAGACAGATTTCCAGGGATTACGATAATTCCGATTTGGTTTTGGTCTGCGTCCTAAAAGGGGCAATCCTGTTTTTCGCAGATTTAATTCGCACGCTTGATGTACCTGCTCGTTGTGAGTTTGTTCAGCTGGCAAGTTATCACAACGATACGGAATCCTCAGGTGTTCAGATGATACAAGGACTTTACCAAGATCTTTTCCGTGCAGACGTACTGATTGTGGAGGATATTGTTGATACGGGAATGACGTTAGACTTTCTCACAAATCACATCGGATCGTTTGAACCGACTAGCGTCAAGGTATGCAGCCTGCTTGACAAACCTGAACGACGACAAGTGCCGGTTGCAATTGATTACTTGGGGTTTGAGATTCCAAATACCTTTGTGGTAGGATACGGCTTGGATTACGCGCAACAATACAGGAATCTGCCGTACATTGGAGTATTGGATGGGGATGATCTATTGCCTTAGACACTTGACATAAGCCAACTGTGCAGGCGGGCATAGCTAGTGGGGTTGGTGGTAGACAAATCTTAGTGTATTGCTATTGATTTATCAGGTAGTATCCCTGGAAGACATTTCAATTCGATATTCCGCTTGCAGACGCCTGACATGCTGAACGACACCGTGATTGGTATGACACATCTTACAGATTCTCAGGAACTGGTGTGGCTGTGCTTACTCAAACAACTGTTCAGAATCGGGCATCAAGCGTCAGTGTCCGATCCTGGGTTGCGCCAAAACCAAACTCCATAACGTCCTGACGCGGTAAAGTTTCCTAAGAACAACCTAAATTCCTTCACTTCATGAATTCATCAAATTCATCAAGTTCCTCCCCCTCGCTACTAGCTGACGCTTGAGAAGAGGTGTTTTCTGCACCGCTCTTCGAGACAAATCCGTATAATTCAACCTCCGAAATCTTTGCCGGAGCATTTACCTTCCCGCTATAAGTCCTCCAACCGCGGATATTTTGAACATTCTTGCGACGTTGGCCCGCATCGTCCGACGTACGGCGCACTCGAATCTTGACACCTGAAGTGTACACCGTCCGATTAAGTCGGATATCAATGATCTTGTTCTTGTTGCTTTCAACTTCCTTGATTTTCTCCCATCTACCTTGCGAATCGGTGGTCCAGATATCGAAGGCTTGTAGGTTGGGGGAGTGAATCACGACGCGATGAATGGACTTGGGCTCGGGGAGGGTTATAATTGATTCGGATTGCGATCCAAAACTCATGATCATATCGCCTGTGCTTTCGACATATTGGGATTGGCCAACCGTCCTGACATTTCCGTCAATAATCGCCGGATCGTTTGACCGTACCCCATCCGCTAGGACAAAGTTGCTGCTCCACTGTTGCTCGGCAGAAAAGCCCTGCAGGTTAGAACACCCATATGATGAAGCGATGATTAGCACGACCACGAAAATCGTTATTGTCGTTTTAAGATTCATCTGATTTTACTCCCTCCTATTGAGATGGGGATGCTTGGCGAATAGCTGTCTCAATGTCGTCTCTAGATAACCCGCGGACATTGAATTGCAGGTCTTCAAAAAAGGGAATTAAATCTTCTCCCGCAGCCTGACTCATGTAGTAAACCAACATACTCGTCTTCATCTCCCCTGGAAGTTGCTGATGGTATTTGTCCGCCTCAAGAAGGCGGAAAATCTCTGGGTAAAAATCCTCACCGTAAAGTCTGTAGAGTTCCTTCACAATTGAGAACGAATAGCCGTAGCCCCATTGGGCATCAACTGACGCGTGCCCCTCCCACGTTTGTATGGCATTGACATTGTCCATGTCGAGTTTCATTTTCTCGTGAAGGTCCAGCGATCTGAAATCACCTCCTCTTGCATACTGAATTTGCACGAAAACCGCTATTCCCTCAACGAACCATGTCGGCAGATAGTAATTGGCTGTAAAGGCGTGCGTTAATTCATGCGCTCTTACTTCCCTCTGGTCAAACATAGCCATTGGGAAATGCATGACAATCTTCCCAACTGTTTTCAGCAGTGCGTTGCCCTGAGGAACCGTCGCATGATGGGATTCTGTTATTGCCCGCATTGTGGAACCTTGAAATTTTTCGTACAGTATAATCCCGATACGACGAGTTGGGGGCTCAATGTGAAACAATTCGTGAATATACTCATAAAGACTTTCCATATACAGCAACGCGCCCTGTCCAAATTCTTGGCGCTCTTTGGACTCGTCAAAGGATCTCCTCTTAAGCAAATCCTCATGAAAGGTAAGCGTGTAGTGGTCACTTCCAATTTCCAATCCATCGGGCGAAGCTGTAATGTGAACGTCGGGACGCTCAAGTGTTAGATAACGCTGGCTTTGCTGCTGCTTGATTTTTTCTTGCTGCCGTTGCCGCGCCTTCTCAAGCGAAGCACAACTGCAAATACAGAGCGAGACGGCAAGAAGCACAACTGCGGGCAGCCAATGCTTGCAGGATACATTCATCTTTCTCATCTGTTATTATTCCGGTTGATGATCTTGTCAGTAGCCAATCAGAATTGGTCATGTCAATGACGCAATCATCAAGTTGTTGGAGCGGGTGAGCGCTAAACCAAATCTTCCTTTCTTCCAGTCTGCCGCCTAATCAACTGGACAACTTCCCCAGACAAATCTTAATACTGGGAACTGCTAAACAAATCTCTTATCTTCCTCTCCATCTCCGCTTCGCCATTAAAGCCCACATCTCGATCTCGAACAATCCCGTCTTTGTCAATATAATATGTACATGGAATACCGCGAACGCCGTATCCTATGAATTGCGCATTTCCATCTAAGAGAACAGTATAAGAAATCTGTGTCTGCGCAAAGTCGCGAACCATCTGGTGATCGTTTTCGTTATTCACGCCCAAAACTACCAGACCTTGGTCTCGATACTTTTTGGACAGAAACTCCAAGTGTGGTATCTCCATGCGACAAGGACCGCACCAAGTCGCCCAAAAGTTTATCACGACTGGGCTATCCTTGAACATTGCTAGGCCGACCTGATTACCGTTCAAATCCTGTAGCGTGAATAACGGCGCAGGTTGACCGCGGAGAGCGAATACTTCTTTAGGTGTCTCTGTTTGAGCCGTGTACCCGGCAAGTTTCTGCTTAATTCTCTCTTGCCTTCGCTTCTGTGCCTCTTCCAGCGCTGCACAACTGATGGCGGAAGTCAAGAGCAATATTAGAACCGGCATGGAAACCCAGTTTTTGTCATATCGGGCTGATTGTGCCATCGGATTTTTCGCCTTTACCTATTTACGCTCTCGTCTTGAAGTGAGCTACCGAGATTGCTTTAAATGATCGAGATTACAGAATAACAAAGGCAATCATGATTCCGACGGAAAACTCGATCTTTCTGCACAGCTTTCAGACTAGCACGTTTTCAACTGTAGTGGCAGTCCTCAATTATACCTCGCCCTGTCAGAAATTGCGCTTTTCAAGTTTTCAGGTGTGCTCCGCCGATTGTAGGGACAGCCCCCTACAGACCCACAAAATAATCCCCAATTTTTGCCAAGAATTAACGCAATTTTCCCCGATTCCGAGTATAAAGATAGCAGGTTAACTATGCACTCGCCCACTTCACACCGTAGGATTCGCTGTGGTTGCCAAATTCATCGTACATTGGTAGGAAACAATCCCTGTGCAACAGCGGAAGAATCGTGCCTGCCTTTGCCAGTAATGAATTGCCGATGAACAACGCCGTAAATCTTTGCCAGCATGACATCCTATTCCATCCGAAATACTTTCCTCCATGAGAAAGAAAACCGCCTCGATTCACGCTGGAGAAAGATATGGCCTCGACATCAAAACCAAACTCATTCGGCAAAGTTCCGTTTTTTCGCGATTCCTCACACATACCAGATGCTTCAAGCACTTTGGTCACGAAGGATTACTGCATAATCGTATTCAACTCGTCTTCTGAGTCATCCAAGTCAGGTTTCTCGACTACTTCATCAATGGACTCACTTCCGGTGACTTCAATTTCGATAATACGAGCGGTACTCATTTCTGTGACTGTGGACATACTCTTCCCCGCGATTTTGCGATCGTTACTCCTGAGAACTATAAACTTTACTCTGCCGATTGACATCATTGGAAACCGAAACTCCATCTTGCCGCCAGCAACAGCACGGATTGGATTTGTCTTCGTATACTCTAATTTCCCATTCTTCACTAGAGCGATAGTTTCCCAGCGGCCCCCTGACCATACTCGTAATGCACCCGAATGAACGCCATACTTAGAAACTGGATATGCCTCGGAATCCAAGGTATGGATCACAATGCGATTTACCCTCTTTGAATCGGGGAAACCTACTTCAATCCAGGCTCCACCGCGAGCTTCCGCTCGCGCGGTGTCCCACTGCCAACTGCGCCAGTTGTCTTTAAGATGTTGGCGTTCAAATTCGGCTTTCCAGCCTTCTCCTTTGCTCCAGTAATCCGATGATGTGATGCCGTTGATTATGGTCTCTGGTTGATGGTTTGATGTTGACATGGAAGCACTCACCGTTGCTCCGTTTTCAGCAAGAGCGTAGTCGACCAAGCGGGCACCACTTGTCCCCTGCTGCATAACCTCGGCAAGGCAGCCAAGGTAACTCATGCAAGCCACCAGCAAAACACCAAGAATACCCGAATTGTGGGAGTGTTTCATGTCATAGACCTCCTCATGCGAATTGCAACTTGCAGTTACTTTCTTTCCGGCCAATAAGGATGTTGGTAATAGTTTAGTTCGGTTCAAGAAATTGGGCTAACTGTTGAGTTTGGTCTATGAAAATGTAGAAATGGCAGTAAAGTTTATGGCCCTATTTATTTTATCGGTGGGAGCGGCATCCCTGCTGCGACCAGCGGGCGGAGTAGCATCCGCTCATTATATGTAAACGGTAGGCATGCAATAAATTGCACTATTACGAACCAACATCGACAATATAGATTGATGGACTAAACAGTTAAGGTATTGTATACCGGAACGAGAACCGAACTAGACTTGCGAGCACGAATCACTCGGCGCTCATTCGCAGGTACGTCGCGTTGAATAAATGCCATGCTTGAATTGACAGCATGAAGTGGAACCTAGGCGTGCCATTACATTTCATGTCTGGGCCATTAAGACTGCTTTCTATTCGTCACTATCTACCCAGAGTTGTGGGATGATAATACCATTTCTCTAAAATGCTTGTGCATTAATCGCGTGAATCAGGTAAGAAAACTTGCGTGAAGCGGACCAAGTATTCTTGTCTCCGCGCAAAGTTGGCGGGGCAAGATGCCCCGCCTACGGAGTAAGTGAACGATATAGTTAAGACATCATATACAACTATTATTCAAGCGAAATGGTATAAGATTTCAACTTGAGCATAATCTAAGCACTAATCCGCCGCGATGTCAATTGACTCAACCTGAGCGTCACGGATGGCTTCGCATAGATAAGTGATCCCCTCTGGTATGTCCTCTATATGGCAGTAGGCATATGCGAGACGGATGCACTTAATTGGATCACTACGATAATGAAATGCACGCCCTTCACTGAACCCTGCATTGCGCCTTCCTGCAAGTTCTCCGAGTTTCTCCATATCTGTTGTCTCTGGTAAGGTAATCCAGAGAAAAAGGCCACCTCTTGGTCGCGTCCAACTGCACAAGTCCGCGATGTTATTCTCAAGAGTTTCAACAACAGCCCGGCATTTCGCGCCGACTGCCGCATTCGTTATAGCAAGATGCTCATCTAGGTGGTCCTTGAAAAACTCTGCTACAATTGCGCTTGCAAGCGCGCTTGTTCCACCGTCCCAGCGATTTTCGTGGATGGCGTCGTAGTATGGTTGTCTTGCGACAAAGTATCCTTGCCGTACTCCTGCACCCAGAATCTTTGAGAAAGTTGCGATGAAAATCACGCGATTGGATTCATCAAGTTTGAACAGTGCATCAGGTGTTGGGTTGGGCACAAAATCAATATCACCGTAGCAGTCGTCTTCAATTATCAGCGTATCGTAGGCATCTGCCAACTCCAGCAATCTTTCGCGCCGATCCAGCGTGAGAATCGCCGCTGTAGGATTTTGGTGATTAGCAGTTGTATAAATTAGCTTCGGACGAATACCTTGCGCTTTGAGCGTTTTCAGGCGGGCCTCAAGTGCGTCCATGTTCATTCCATCAACATAGTCCATCGGAATGCCGACCATATTCGCCTTGAGGTGTCTCATGATGCCCAGCGTACCACTGTAAGTCAATTCTTCAGTCAGAATTGTATCACCAGGTTCAATAAAGGTACCCAGTACAAGATCTAGTGCCTGCATTGATCCCGAAGTAATTGAGATGTTATCAACAGGAAGGGGCACGCCTTCGCGCCGTTCAAACCGCATCGAAGCAAGCTCGCGCAACCCACGATACCCGTTATCACCGGGGTAGTTCACTAGGCTTCCGCCGAGATCTCGCAGCGCCTTTGCGCTCGCCTCAATCAAAGCTTCGGTAGGAAAAGTATACGGGTCCGGTCGCCCTCCGGTAAAGGCAAAGTCTTTCATAATTCGATCCTTGAATTGTGTTAGGTTTCCTAGTTGGTTTCCACGTGTATTGGAAGGTTGAATCGTGGGGTTCCATCTTTACAGATGATACCATAAATGCAAAGAAAATCCTAAGAAAAAGTGCCAAATGTACCGAACACAATAAACGACAGCCGTTCACATGCATCGCTTTGGTTGCACAGAGAGACTGTTAACAATTGACCCAACGGCCCTAAAGTGCTAGAATCAACCGTGGGTAGTATCTGCCGTTCATTGTGCCCATCGTGTCAATCTTTCAACGTGCAATTCTTTCGCCTTCGCTAAAACGAAGCAGACAACAGTGAGGATCAAGAAGCCCTTCCCAGACATTGAGCTCGATTTTATGCGGCAGAGTGATCTACAGGCAGTCGCGGAAATTGAGCGTCAATCGTTTTCAGATCCATGGAGCCTGTCGACCATCCGAGAAGCAATTAACGGAAAGAATTCTCATTCCCATTTCCAAGTCGTCCGGCACAATCATGTTCCAGTTGCATACGTGAACTACTGGCTAATTCTAGACGAAGCCCACATCGTAAATTTCGCCGTGTCACCCTCATATCGACGAACAGGTCTGGGTAAATATCTGCTCGCGAAATCGTTGGAATGTATTCGAGATCAAGGCGGACGCCGAGTTCACCTAGAAGTACGGCTGAGTAATATTCCAGCGCAAAATCTCTACCGCCAGTTAGGATTTCGGCTTGTACATATTCGCAGGCAGTATTACCAAAACAACGGCGAAGATGCTTGTATCTTCAAGATGGATAACCTATTGGAATTCGACTTCGAGATGTGATGATTGATAATTCCAGGGACGTTCTGGCACCGTCTCAGCCTATTGAGCCACACTTGCAAGAGGTCAAGTCCTCCAATCCAAACCAAAGAAACACTTGCCTGTCTTTACCTTCCCAATCAAGCTTTCCAAGGAATCTATCAATGGATATTTTTCTTGCAGGTTAGGATGAGGTGTGATACAATTTATCATGAGTAATTTTAATGATGAGGTGATATAATCTGGCATCTGACAGGTGTCATCAATTGTACATGTGTTGAATACATAGATAATGCCTAGAGGGATGTTCTTAAAGGAATCTCCCGAGGCGACCGAACACGGCATTTTGCAAGACTCTTTTTCCCATCGTGGGGATAGGCATGAAAACATCGGTATTGGTATTGAATGCGAGCTATGAGGCAATTAACGTCTGTAACCTCAAGCGCGCTGTGAAGATGATTGTCAAAGGGGCAGCCCGTATGGAGGAAGTTTCAGACCGTGAGATTCATTCTCCAACCGCTTCAATGCCCATTCCTCTTGTGATTCGACTGGTGACCTATGTGCATATTCCTCACTGCGTGGTGAAGTTCTCGCGCAAAAATGTATTTATTCGCGACCAGCACACATGTCAATATTGCCATGCGGATTTCCCTTCCTCCTTGCTCACACTTGATCATGTCATTCCCCGTTCCCGTGGAGGCGCAACCGTTTGGGAAAACGTTGCAACCGCGTGCAAGAAGTGCAACACTAAGAAAGGGAATCAAACTCCCTATGAAGCGAGGATGTTTACCAAACGTTCACCTAAAGCCCCATCGATTCTTACTTATCTACACCTCAATCGCCATTTCCGTGGCTACGATCCTGCCTGGAAAAAATACCTGTACATCAACTGAAATGGCGAGATTTCCAATCTTAAAGTCGTTTGTCATACTTATCGGCCTGTCTTTCCTGTTTCTGGCCTGCGGTTCACGTGCGCCGAAAGACTACTACTTCGAGTTTACTCTAATGGAAGAATGGGGTAAACACAATCGGCAACGCACCGGTCGTGATCCGCGTCAAACGATTTCCCATCCAGAGAAAACTGAACCCCTGGCAATTGCATTTGAGGTGGGAAAAGCGCCGGCGCAACTGATTGGTTTCAAGCCATACGAAATTCCCGAACCTCAGCATACAGAGCGACCTCTTCAACCTATACTGCCTAGAGTTCCCATTTCATGGCAACAAGATGCACTGCGTCAAGTCTTTCAGGAACAGAAGATTCAGGTAACGCATTGGAGATCAAAGGACGGAAGACTTGAAGGCAAACAGAATGTAGTCCAAATTCATTTTGTCCCGCAAGCACTTTCAAATCGGGCAATTAAACAAGAATTCCTGATGGTTTGTGCCATTGTGCATGGGGCGCAACTGGAGCCGGACACTATTGATGTTGTCAGAGCCATTGCCGAAGATGAAGATGGCACGCCAAAAATGAGATTGGAAACACAAGTGACACACTATAAAGCTTATCTCGACGAACGCGTTAGCTTACAAGAGTGGGAGAGCCAACTTCGACTTGACAAATTTTAATATGACACGCGCACCGCATCCTGATAGACTGAAAAAAAGGTGGGAATTTCAGCGAGGATATAGAAAGGGGCGAAAATATTGGAATCGCGAGTTTGTGGTCTACGTGTATCAAAATATGTTCAATAGCACACGCTTAGGCATCACAGCAAGTAAGAAGATTGGGAAGAGCGTGCAGAGAAACCGCACCAAACGATTGATTCGAGAAGTGTTTCGACTGTCGAAAGTGAGAATCCATCCCGGGTATGATATTATCGTAGTCGGCAGATCTCCTTCAATCTATCTCAAGTATCAGGGCGCTCAAAAAGCCCTTCTACACCTCTTTCGGAAAGCCCGTATTCTGAAAAAACAGTGAGTATTCTCAGATGAGCTGTCTTCTGATTTATGCTGTACGTTTTTATCGCACATGTATATCTCCGTTATTTCCGCCGACCTGTCGTTTCTACCCATCTTGTTCACAATATGCGCTGGAAGCCATTCAGGCATACGGTGCGTTGAAGGGGAGTTGGGCAGCGATTAAGCGTCTCTCAAAATGCCACCCGTATCACCCTGGCGGCTATGATCCTCTCACGGACTCGGACGAAGACTCCGATTCTGACCCCTGTTATGGCACCGTAGACTAGCATAGCCTCAATCTCTATTTTTCCGCAAGGAGCTCCTAAATTCCATGGGACAACGTTACATCTTGGCACTGGTACTAATGATTATTGTGATGTTTGCTTGGAGCCTGTTATTTGGCAACCGCTTGTCGAAGCAGAGAACTGCGCAGAAAGAAGGGCAAACATCCGAACAGACAAGCGAAACTCAATCTCCGCATGGCGACGAAGGCGTAGCAGATGCCGATAGACAACAAAGAACCGATGAAATAGAACGGCATACACAACTCCAACAAAGCACAGAAGCGCACGTTTGGACGGATCGATACGAGATTACGTTTGCAGTCGATCCTGCAATTGCTAAAAAATGGTCACTAAAGACATATCAAGATCGCTCCGATACCGGAGAGTTCTTGAACCTGATACCATCAACCTCTCTCAATTGGTTAGCAGTGCACTTCTCTCATCCTCAATTACGGATAGATGCAATGCGTTCAGTGTGGACAGTAGATAAGACAAAAGTCAACCTCACTGGCGAAAGTCCTGAGGTAGAAGACTCGATCACTTTTACCACGCAGATTGGAGAAAACCTGAAGTTTTCGAAAGAGTTTACCTTTTACCGAGATAGTTACTATGTTGACCTTGAGTTGAAATTTCAGAATCTATCGAATGACACTCTGTCCGTACTGCAAGTGACGAATGAGAATCAGGAAAATGGATACAAACTTCGCTGTGGCCCCGGAATAGACGCAGATCTGCTGCCCCATGAGCAAAAGCATGGCGGGAAAGGTCGATGGGGAAAAAGCGCAGGTGCCAGAGCTTATACCGGGGTCGGTAAGGCGGAGAGGGAACTCGGTGACTCACAGCTTAGAGAACCGGTCCTTTGGGCAGGGCTAAACAATAACTATTTTGCTGCACTAATGATCCCCGAGCCTGGGTTAAACACTCAATATCGTCTAGAGGAACTCAAGGACAACGGCACACCACCCACGCCCAATATTGCCGCGCCGGCTGAAACCGCTAGTCTGATGATTCCGGGTTTTCCATTAGAGTCAAACGGTAGACGCACACACATCTTTCGCATCTACGTCGGTCCTAAGGATGCCGCTATCCTAAAACAGGTTCAAGCGCCGGTTTTGGCTGAAACTCCGATTAGACTCTCGAAAATAATCGATTTCGGATTCTTCTGGCCGGTCGCCTGGGCATTGCTTTGGCTGCTTAACGGGTTGCATGGCATTTTCCGAAATTACGGCGTCGCAATTATTTTGTTAGTAGGGTTGGTGAAGGTAGTTTCATATCCGTTGACCCGCAAAGGTCACAAATCAATGAAAGAGATGCAGAAGTTGCAACCTTTGATTACCGAACTACGGGAGAAACACAGGGATGATCCACAGAAACTCAATAAGGCGACGATGCGATTATACAAGGAACACGGCGTAAACCCATTAGGAGGTTGTATCCCCTATCTGCCTCAGATTCCAATCTTCATTGCGCTATTTTCGCTGCTCGGCAGCTCGGTCGAACTGCGCGGTGCTCCATTCCTTTTATGGATAAACGACTTGTCTGCACCCGATGCCATAGTTGCCCTCCCCTTCACCATCCCTCTCGTCAGCATAGATACGCTTCGGCTTCTACCACTCATCAATGGACTGACAACTTGGCTACAACAGAAGGTGATGGGTAATATGACCCCTGTTACCGATAATATGCAAGCCAAATTGATGCAGTTCATGCCGCTTATTTTCGTTTTCCTCTTTTACAATTGGGCCGCGGGCTTCGTGCTATATTGGTTATGTAACAATGTCTTCACCGTTGGACAACAATACCTCCAGTCGCGCGGTTCGAATGGCGCGGAGGAAACAGAGGTAAAGCCCTTGGCGGCGACAAAGGCGTCTGTTGCATCGAAAAACCCCTCCCCTTCATCAAAACAGAAGCGAAGAAAATAAAGGGAGGTACAACGGAATATTCCTCTCTGACTGACATGGCTAGCGCGATTTTAGGAGGAAATCAAGCGTGCAACAATATATTGAAATGGAAGGAGAGACGACCGAGGAAGCACTGCACCGCGCCCTTGAAGAACTAGGGGTTGATCGAGACTTGGTCAATGTAAAGGTACTGCGTGAGCCTACGAAGGGGATACTGAAGTTAGGTGCGAAACTCGCTCAGATTAGAGTATCGCTCAAAGAGGACGTTTCCTCGACGCCTAAAGCAGTCTTGGACGAAATCCTTTCCCGCATGGGAATAGAGGCAACAACTGAGTCTCAAGTCATTGATGGAAGCATTCACCTTACCGTTAGTAGCGACAAACCCGGGTTACTTATTGGCAGACATGGACAAACGCTGGATGCACTTGAACACGTGTTGAACTGCATTCTGAGAAAGTCATCTCTTGTCAAGCGGAAAGTGCATCTTGATGCTGAAGGTTATCGCGAACGCCGCGAAAAAATGCTTGTAGATCTGGCATCGCTCACGGCAACCAAAGTCAGAGAGACAAAGCAGGGGGCCGTTCTTGACCCTATGCCGCCACGCGATCGCCGAGTCGTCCATCTTACCCTACAATCAGACAAACATGTTCACACTTACAGTCGTGGCGAAGGTCTGATGCGGTGTATTGTTGTGACGCCACGCGAAGTATCCAACGGGGACCCGCGGAAAGATGCTTCTGTCTGATACCATCGCGGCAATTGCAACCCCTCCTGGCGAAGGCGGCATCGGGATTGTTCGTGTCAGTGGCAGCCTCGCCATATCAATTGTGTCCAAGATTTTCAAATCTCCACAACACGCCACGCCTGTAGATTTTCCTTCGCATACACTTAACTACGGACATGTCATCGATCCAATTACAGGCAATGTCGTCGATGAAGTCATGCTAGGCATTATGCATGCTCCAAAATCCTACACGGCAGAGGATGTCGTCGAATTCAACTGTCACGGTGGTAGAGCACCGCTTACCACGGTTCTCGACTTGACTTTGCAGACTGGCGCGCGCCTAGCGGAGCCGGGGGAATTCACCCGCCGTGCTTTTCTTAACGGAAGAATAGATCTTGCACAAGCCGAGTCTATTGTCGACCTCATTCGGTCAAAGACTGACCTTACCCGTCAGATCGCGATGGACGGACTTACAGGTCGGCTTTCGCAGGAAGTAAATTCGCTCAATGACCGGCTTGCCAATCTTCTCGCTGAAGTTGAGGCGTCAATTGATTTTCCTGACGAAGAACTTGATTTCTTGGATTTGGATGCTATGCGACGAGCTGCGCAGGCTATCCAAGGCGGATTGGAGCAGTTGATAGCGACTGCATCAGACGGAAAAATTGTGCGGGACGGAATTAATATCGCGATTTTAGGTAAACCGAACGTTGGTAAATCAAGCCTACTGAATAGGCTGCTCAAATCGACGCGCGCAATAGTTACAGAAATCCCGGGTACAACACGGGACACAATTGAGGAGGCGCTAAATCTCCGGGGCATTCCGGTCAATTTAACCGACACCGCGGGTATACGTAGGACGGAGGACATTGTTGAACAGCAAGGGGTTGAACGGAGTAAGAGCTATCTTGACCTCGCATCCCTGATTCTGATGGTGTTTGATGCATCAGAACCGTTGACGGATATAGACATTGAGTTACTGCAGGAAGCATCCTCGCGGTGCGCCATTCTCGTCTTGAACAAGATCGATCTCCCCTTCTCAACCACGTCTAAGGATTTGCAACTCCATGCCCCACAAAAAACAGTGGTTCAAACTTCAATGATTCACGGAGAGGGGATTGAGGATTTGAAGTCAACTGTGCTTCAGCATGTCATTGGAGGCGACTTTGTCCTAGGAGACTCACCCATCATCACCAATGTCCGCCATGACGATGCTCTGCGCCGGTCGCAGGCCTCTCTCTCGCACGCGATAGAAAGCCTTGATGCGAAAATGCCTCCAGAGTTCATTGCCGTTGATTTGCGGAGCAGTCTTGATGCCATCGGTGAAATTGTCGGTAAAACTACAACCGAGGATCTTCTTGACCGCATCTTCTCGCAGTTTTGTATCGGCAAGTGATATTGTTTCAAAATCTACAACGAGAAAGAAGAGCCAATTTCACTGAGTGCAACCAAATCGTGCTAGTGGTGTTTCAATGCAGTAGAATAGGAACGATTCGCCACTCAATTTCTTTCGGAAATTAGCATTTGGTTGCCCCTTTGGCTGAGATTGGCAAAGGAGTAATTGATGTTAACCCCAAAA
Organism: Candidatus Poribacteria bacterium; assembly: GCA_965197465.1. Lineage (GTDB taxonomy): Bacteria > Poribacteria > WGA-4E > WGA-4E > JAJDTR01 > JAJDTR01. The sequence goes on from OZ240209.1 coordinate 2,058,895, forward strand.
GAGCAATGGTGTCATCGTTGCGAGCGCTATGTGGAAACTGACATAAAGCATAAGAAGGTTGGAAAATCCGGTAAGTTGGCAAAGATTATTGTCACATGTCATAAATGTCGAACGACACTGAGCAGTAGAACGACAAGCGCGTCTGTCCTTGAGCAGATGGCGACTGAGGCGTCAGCGAACGAGGCAGAACAAGCTAACAAGGAATAGGAGAAGTTGTCACGTGAGGAACTAAGAATTAACACCCCTCACCTTATCATGCACGAACCGCCACAAAATCCAATAATGAGTCGGAAGCAATGGCCTCTATTGCCCGTGAGCCTAGACAGAAATTCAATCTTTTAGTCCTGAATGCATACTAATTCATAAGGAGAAAATCCATGTTAAATCAAGTCCGGAGACATAAATGGGTCGCCCTATTTGTCACCATGTTAATAGCTGCTACTGCAAGTTCGCCTCTATTCGCAGCAAAGCAGGTTAAGTGGGAAAAATCCTTAACGGAGGGGATAGAAAAAGCCAAAGAAGCTGGTAAGCCGATGCTAATGGACTTCTTTACGGAGTGGTGAGGGACATGTAAGCGGCTGGATGCCACTACATTTCATAATGAGAAAGTTGTTGAACTATCAAAAGACTTTGTAAATCTAAAGCTAGATGTCGAAGCCAATCCCGATAACCTTGCTGCCTACCGAAAATATATCGGCGGAGCCGGTGTGGGGGTCCCAGCACTTGCATTCGTTGATTTCGAGGGCAACTTCATCAGCAAGCCTGCGATTCCTTTAGCGTTTGACCCAGAAAAGTTTGTCGAGGAGATGGAAAACACCCTTGAAGCTGAAGAAGATCTCCAGCGGTTGAAGGTAGTGATAGGGGAGAATCCGGATGATTCGGAGGCGAACGCCCAGCTCGCGCTTATCTATTTGGATCGAAACAACCTAGAAAAAGGAATGCCACTAGCTGATACGGCGTTCAGACTTGACCCAAAGAACGAAACGGGGCATTTGCCAGCGTTACACATCAACCTGGGACTCTACTACGGCAATCACATTAATGGCGAGAACGCTGAAGATTACTTCCAAAAAGCAGAAAGTCACTTTCAGACTGTCATTGAACAATATCCCGAAAGCGAGGATTATGAACCGGCGCATTACTACATAGCTGTAATCTACGTGGCTCAAGAAATGTACGACAAAGCGATTCCAATGCTTGAGAAGTTGAGCAACGCATCAGATTCAGATACCAGAACTGCTGCCATGCAGATGTTGGAGATTGTTAAGGAACAAGCCAACGCGCTGAAATAAACAATCTTTCGACATCCCCTTTCTTAATAAGAGGTGTAAAGAAGAACGCCTATACCGTAAACGGTATAGGCGTTCTCACTTTCGGAGACTATCGATCTCTGTCCCGTTCAGCATTCGATATTGACCAATCGGTAAGTCACCCAGCGTTAACGCTCCGATCGAAATGCGTTTTAGGAACGTCACTTCATGGCCTACAGCTTGAAACATGCGGCGGATCTGCCGCTTCTTTCCTTCGTGGATAGTAATTCTGAATTGCGTACGGTCTTCCCTGCGTGAGATTGACGTAATCCCCGCCCGAGACGTGATTCCCCCTTCGATTCTGACCCCCTTGCGCAGTTGGCTAATCGCCTTCTGGCTGGGGTTGCCGTTCACCCATGTAATGTACGTCTTCTTGACTTCGTGCCGCGGGTGGGTCAACCGATTAGCGAATTCCCCGTCGTTCGTCATGAGAAGTAATCCTTCCGTATCTCGGTCCAATCGTCCCACGGGGTAGATTCTTTCGGGAATGTTACGGACAAGATCCATAACCGTAGGGCGGTGACGTTCATCACGAATCGTCGTCACGTATCCGGGCGGCTTGTGGAGCATCAAATAAACCTGCGCGGGAGTCCCCTCAACGCGCTGCCCATCAACTTTAACAAGATCTCTGTCGGGTTCTATGTGTGTACCCGGGATAAGAACACGTTCTTCGTTGACGGTAACCTTGCCCATCATTATCTGCTTCTGCGCGGTTCGCCGTGAAGCAATGCCAGATCTAGCAAGATACTTTTCGAGGCGCATTAAGCACGTTTGGAGAATAAACTTTACATGTCGAGGATGATGTAGAGGGAAGGATTCTGGTCGCTCCTGCTGGATTGACAAATCCAGCAGCTCTTTATCTAGCTATTCGGCTTCCATTTTTTCGATTCAAAGGAGCGGTGTGTATATACGAATCGGATAGCTTCCATATTCTGCTCTAGCCCGTAGGTTGGGTTGAACACAGTGAAACCCAACTATTCAGCTTCAGAGGAAATTTTCGATTGTCAAATTGAAGATAATCTGCGATCACAAATTTCACGATGGAATCTTCTCGACAATCATCAATCGTCGGTTTCCCCTCGTCTCTTCTCTTCAATGTTATAGAGTTCATAGAAAAACGGCAGACCCCACATCCGCTCTAGATAAATGACCTATTGCGGGTGACGTGGAAGAGAATTCTCCAACCTTCCAATCCTATTCTTCACGGAAATTTGCTTGAATCTATTTCATTGTCCACTTCCCTTGTTCAAAGCTTCGAGCATATCAGACAAGTGCACGAATTTCTGACGAATCTTGCCTAATGCCGCCCCCTTCTCAATTTCGAGGTGATCGAGTTCTTTCCAATCCGAGAAAGTCAGATAGGCTGCATCACTTGACCTCAACAACGATTCAATAGACCCGGGCTCCTGATTACTATGTATCGGCGCAGTTTGTCCTTGGATGTCTTCGAGCATAGCGTCAACAGTTTCACTAGAATCACCCTTATTCGTACCCAAGAGTCCCGTGGGACCGCGCTTAATCCAACCAACAACGTACTGTCCCCGAACTACATCCCCGGTCTCAAGGTCAACGACGCGCCCTCGCTCATTTGGAATAACTCCGTTTGCCTTATCGAAGGGTACACCCGGCAGAGGAATCCCGTGATAGCCTACAGAGCGGAAGATAGTACCGCAAGGAATAGTTTCAAACTCCCCCGACCCCCGAGGTCGCATGTCCCCCGACTCGCTCTTAGTAAGCACGTTCCGCTCAATCCTCACGCCAATAACGTGTCCATTCTCCCCAATGATTTCCACTGGCGACCGCAGGAGGCGAAGGTGGACCTTCTTGGGACTTGCTCCCTGCCCTTCCCGCGCCTTCTCGGTCAGGTATTCAACGTTAGCTCGCGCTTGTTTGTCTGTCTCTAGTGATTTCTTGGATTCTGCATCTAGTACGAGATCTGCGCTATCAACTAAGAGGTCTACCTCCTCAAGCGAGCCAATTTCCTTGATCTCTTTAGGCGTAAAAGCTGCCTGCGCAGCGCCACGCCTCCCTAGAATGACAATCTCCCTTATCTTGCTTGCGCGTAAGGATTCCAGTGCGTAATCTGCAATGTCAGTTGTAGCCAATTCGTCCGCCGATTTTGCAAGAATACGTGTCACGTCCATAGCTACGTTCCCAATCCCAACGATGACGGTCCGTTCGTGCGATAGGTCGAATTGGGAGTCCACATAGTCGGGGTGACCATTATACCAAGCAACGAACTCAGTGGCGGTATAACTACCCGACAACATCTCACCTGGAATATTGAGTTTGCGGTCTGTTTCTGCACCGACAGCGTAGATTATTTGATCGTAATGTGCCTTGAGATCTTCCAAATGAATATCGCGCCCAAACTGAATATTTCCAAAGAAACGAAATCGTGGATTTGTGGCAATTTTCTCATATCCCTTGATAATGGCTTTGATGTTCTGATGGTCCGGAGCGACTCCAAATCGAACCAGACCATAAGGCACCGGCAGTCGATCAAAAGTGTCCACCTCAATTAGGACTTCTTTTCGCCGCAACAGGGCGTCAACTGCATAGAAACCTGAAGGACCTGCACCAACGACAGCTACTCGCAACGGTCTCTTTTCACTACCGAGGGGATATTCTCCTATCGAATTGGTCACAAATCTTGTTCCCGAGAGAGTAATTTAACTGAGTGTCAAGTAGGACTCCAAGAATTCAGATTTGTCCATTACGTCTTGACATGAAACTGCTCAATTTGCCAACCATTTTCCGTGGCAATTCGACGCAGTTTTCGATCCGGGTTAACGGCTACAGGGTGACCTACCAACCGCAGTTTATACACATCAGAATGGTGATTTCCGTAGGCGTAAGAGTCAGCTAGATTGAAAGCGTGCGTTTTTGTCAATTCCTGGACCAGCACGGCTTTATTCTCAGCATGTGGATTCAAACCCACCTGATGCCCCGTAATATAGCCATCAACCGTTTCTAGCTCATATCCAATCATGAGATCCGTTTCTAGATAGTTATGAAACAGATAGACAAGCACCTGCAATGATCCAGAGAGAATCACAATCGTTCGGCCTTCGGAACGGTGAAATGCCATGAGATCGGAAACACGCGGGGAAATTCGGTCGATAAGCCGCTCTTTGAAACAAGCTTCCGCTAAACTACATACACGCTGATAATCCAGTCCGTGAAGATACATCTTGTACGCTTTTGCTCTTCGCAGATCCTGCGTTTTAAGGAAATAGGAGGTCCAATTTAGCAGGTTGGACATCGGGAGTTCTCCCTGTTTGAGCAAATATTTGAGAAAAATCCCCTCCGAAGAGTAATCAATTATAGTACCATCAAGATCGAAAATCGCGCAAGAACTCATCACGTCATTCCACCCGTTGCCCCAATACTTTGCGATACGCTTTGACAGCGTCCTCGAGCCCCATATAGATCGCGTCGTTAATTAAGTGGTGTCCAATAGATACCTCGAGTAGAGGTAGATTCCGCAGGGGAGGCAAATTGTCTAGATTCAAGTCATGCCCAGCATTGATTCCTAGTCCGACCTCAACAGCTTTTTCAGCAGCCCTGACAAGCAAGCCGAAATGATGTTCGACTTCTTCCCCTGTCTTCGCGGACGCGTATGGCTCGGTAAAAAACTCAATACGATCCGCACCAATTTTCTTTGACATTTCAATCTGGTGGAGATCGGTTCCACTAAATAGGCTCACGCGCACTCCCGCGTCTTTAAGGCGTTGAATAATCGGCTTCAATCTGTCGCCGTCTTGGTCAAGATTCCAAACCGTGTGGCTCGTGATCTCTCCCGCAACAACAGGCACCAGCGTACACTGCGTCGGGCGAACCCGCATCACCATGTCAAGAAGGTCGGGCCGCGGATCGCCTTCAATATTATATTCGACAGTGACCATCTCCGCAAGTTCGTAGACATCGTGTAGCTTGATATGCCGTTGATCCCGCCTGGGGTGAGCCGTGATACCTTGTGCTCCTGCGTCAATGCAGGTCTGCGCCGCTTGGGTTACGCTAGGGATATCCCCACCTCTTGAATTTCTCAGCGTCGCAATTTTATTTACATTCACACTCAAGTTTATCATCGGTTTTCACCTCCAGTGCTCCACAGGCCTCCACGCTGTGCTTGGATGGATAGATTTGACACTTGTTGCCTGAAAATCTTTACGAAATTACTTGACGTAGCGCCGCTTGCATCCTTGTTTGGAACTGGTGAAATCGTACGAGATACGAATGCAATCAAAGTCATGATTGATATGCCTTCCTCGGTTCGTATTATTCTGTCTTTGACCAATATAACTCCTTGAGGCGGCGTATGTATTCTCGATCTCTCTTCTCCAACGCTTCGTCAAACCTCTCTGGGTCAACGAACCAAGGCGTGCCTTCTGCAAGGCGACCTCTGATTTTCTCATTCTCTATGCTGCGAGGAGCCCGTATATCTTCTGGCCATTTCCAGATGCCCGCCAAATCATAGTGTCGGAGCGGCCCCTCATGCGGCATACGGAAACCAAAGGTAGAAACGACGCCAAGCTCAATGTCTTCAGCGGTTGCCATCCCTTCAGCCCATAATCGAAGCGCCTCGCGACCCATTGCGCCTTGTAACCGGTTAAGCAGATAACCCGGTAATTCTTTGCGAAGCCGAATCGGTATTTTCTTCGCGCGTTCCATCAGGTCACAGGTGATGTCGTATGTTTCGTCGGATGTCCCTGGCCCCTTCGCAACCTCAACCCCCGGCACGATGTGCGGCGGCACAAAATAGTGAGTTATGACCAGCTTATCCTGCCTCTCGACATCAGAGCCGAAATCGCTGAGCACCAGTCCCGACGTATTGCTCGCCAATATCGTATGGCGTGGGCACAACTTATCAAGTTTGTTGAATAGTTCTCGTTTATCCTGTGACCTTTCGACAATCGCTTCCGTAATAAAATCACTGTCCTTGGCGACTTCCGCTAAATCGGTGGTCGTCGTTATCCTATCTACGGTGTCTTCGGCGTATCCCTCGGTTATCAGCTCTTCCTCAACGAAGAGATTCAGAGCTGACTGGATGTTTGCCATGCACCCCTCAAGAATTTCATCGTACAAGTCGCAGACGATGGTAGAGTATCCGCCTAACGCGAAGTTGATCGCGATACCAAAGCCCATCGTCCCGCCTCCAACAACCCCGACTTGATTTACATCGCTTAGCTCCATATTACCCCCGCATAGGAATTCTGCACTAATCGGCACGAACCCGCCATTTACAGCGTATGCCCTGATAAATCGCCCGCAATCGTTAACCGGCGTTGTTGCGTAAAAGTCCGGGGTCGCGTAAATCCCTCGCCAGTGGGACCGGCAATCGTCATTGCCAGAATCCCTTCTCCACCGAGACCTGCACACGCATAGGAGGGTGCGTTCACAACAACAATGTTGCAATCCATTGCTTTGGTAAACTGTGTAATTCGTTTCATGTCATTGGTGTGGAGAATCGCAGTATGGCCGCGCCCGCCTTCAGCCGTCACAGCGCCTTTGAGTGCGTCATCAAAGTTTCGCATCCGAGCAACGGGAAGGATAGGCATAAGGTACTCGTCAATGATAAAAGTATGGTCTGCTGGCACATCCGCGACAACTGCAACCGCGTTTGCTGGCGCCTTTATTCGAGCAGCTTCCAAAATTTCCCGTGCATCTTTTCCAATGTAGTCTTTATTGATGTCACCATCCTTAATCACGGTCCTTTCCACTGTTTTGAGTTCATTTGCTTTGAGCAGATAACCCCCGTTTCTTGTGAGTTCTCGAATAGTTCCATCTGCGACAGATTCAACCACAAAAAGCGCCTTCTCGCCAATGCAGAGGAGATTGTTGTCAAAGCTTGTCCCGTCAATTGTGTGTTTGGCGGCTTTCGTTATATTCGCAGTTTCGTCAATAAGCGCTGGCGGATTCCCCGGTCCTGCGGCAATCGCTTTCTTACCGCTGGTCAATGCTGCCTTCACAACGCTGGGACCGCCCGTCGCTACGACCATCGAAATGTCATCGTGATTCATTATCTCTTTTGCTGTGCGCAGCGTTGCGTCGGCGACAGCGGTAAGCAGATTGGGTGGACCACCGGACTTCACAATCGCTTCGTTTATGACGCGCATAGTTTCGTGCGTGCACTTTGCTGCATTCGGGTGAGGACTGAATGCCACAGCGTTCCCTGCCGAAAGCATAATTATCGCGTGATTAATAACCGTTGAGGTCGGATTCGTAGTAGGCGTAATTGAGTTAATTACGCCAAACGGCACATATTCCACTAGCAGCGTTCCCTCGTCGCCCGTAGAGGCTTCGGATCGCAAATCTTCTACTCCCGGTGAAAGATTGACCGCCCCTTCATTCTTCATCAGTTTGTGCGCCGCGTTTCCCATTCCCGTGTCTTCAACTGCCAAATCAGCGAGATGTTGAGCATTTTCTAGAGCGGCGCGCTTTATCGCTTCGATGATTTCCCTACGCCTGGCAAACCCGAGTCGAACGAATTCTGCTTGCGCCTGCTTTGCAGCCACAACTGCTTGGTCGGTACTTGGATGGATTCCTGATTGCGACCTGGAACCAACACTGACTTTCGATTTTTCTGCCGACGCGCTTAGAATACGCCCTTCACTTCGAAGATTATTGATGACTTGCGATACAATCTCTTCAATCTGGTCAGGGTTAATTTCTGCCATGTATACCTCCGATTCTGGGGGTTAGATTTATGGACTGGAGATAAGAAATTGGGGACGGTTTAACCCTCTCCATCGTCCAATACCGAATTCCCGAATCTTCACCCCTGGGAGAGCATATTTTCCACGTCTGCGTGTGGACGGGGGATAACATGCACAGAAATGAGTTCACCAACATCCTTTGCGGCTTCTGCGCCCGCGTCCGTTGCCGCTTGCACCGCGCCCACATCGCCTCGAACCATTACAGTAACATATCCTGCGCCAATCTGCTCTCTGCCGATCAGCGACACATTTGCTGCCTTAACCATTGTGTCAGCTGCCTCAATGGCGGCAACAAGACCTCTCGTTTCAATCAATCCCAAAGCTTCACTCGCCATTTCGTAAAGACCTCCCACGTATTAGAACAGTGAAAAAACTGAATTGAGGGTTGACCACCGGACAGATCTCTCATAAAGGTCTGTCAATCCCTGTTCATAATAGCATAATATTCTGTCTCTTGCAACCCGCTCTTTTCAATTGCACTCGACTGCAGGTATCAAGAATAAATATACCGCATTCAAGGTCGCGTGGATAAGACGGGAGAACTTTCGATTGCCGGGCGGCGATTGATTATTGAATAAGTCATCAAATAGACATTTTTCCAAAAAAATCCTGGAGCCTGATGGCATTTACGTATGTTCTAATTGAGTTGGAAATGACATTAATGGTCAGAACTCCGATGGTACCCTAGTTCTGTGCCCCGCATTGAGATATACCTCACATTGCTAGAAATTGCGCTTTTTAAGTTTCATGGTCTTCACCTCAGGAAACCCCTTTAACCCCCCGAGGAATCTCTATCAGGATTAGCTATGGCCGTCGTCATTCACTCCGTTGATCCTTCCTTATCCGGTCAGTTGATTCTTCGCTATTCGCTCATTTAAGGGATTAGCTATCGCGCGAGATTGGCTATGGGATTAGCTATCGCGTAAGATCTTCTATCGCCCTCACTATTCATTCGGTTGATCCTATTCGGTCACTTGATCTATTCAGTCGTTTGATCCTTGTTCAGTCACCTTAATCTCCTACACCCGCAGATGAGTGGCGTAAGGCGGGGTACGGCACATGGGGATCTCTATCGCATTAAGATCTCTATCGCCCTCCCTATTCGGTCGGTTGATCTATTCGGTCGGTTGATCCCACTACTTTTTCGTGCTTGTTATTCACTCGCTTAATGACATGCTCAAAAGCCATTGATGGGGTTGATGGAGCGCGCGACGGCAATCAGAACCCGGGTGTCGTTTACGGTGACGCTGTCGTGATTAGAGCGCACTTTTTCGACACGCTCTGAAATTGCGCTTGAAGCCTTACCGGACGTGGCTTGAAGCCGTGCGCGACACACTTCGCTAAAGTGCGCTAAAGTGCGCCCGTGTATTTCACCCCACTTTTTGAGGAACGCCTGGATAGCGGGTTAGAGCCTGTTTGAATAATCGGTAGCAAAGCCATTTTTGGTCGTTTGTAGGAAGTTTCTTCATGCTTTCATTATTGTCTGCTATGTACCTGTCGCCCCTCCGGGGCTTAGGTGTACGGGGTTTTGGCATCTCTATATACCTTCAAGATCTCTATCGCACTCGCTATTCGCTCGTTTGATCCCCTCTGGGGCTTTTAGAGGCTGGTGGGATCTCTATCGCACTCCCTAGTCGGTCGCTTGATCGCAGTGCGCACCCTACAAATGTACTTTTCAAACAGGCTCTTAGAAAATAATGATGCGTCTATAAATTTGCTGCGCTCAATAGGTTTCCACATCGGGTATTTTTGTACCATGAATCGACGATTTGCGAGGCTGTCCAGCCATGGTAGACTCGCCGACGAATGGGTTCGGTATAATCTTCGTGAGATAGCTTGAATTTGTCGGTCATTATCCATTCGTTTGATCCTTGTTCGGTCGTTTGATTTCCTACACTTGCAGATGAGTGGCGTAAGGCGGTGTACGGCACACGGGGATCTCTATCGCATTAAGATCTCTATCGCCCTCCCTATTCGGTCGGTTGATCCTAGTACTTTTTTGAACGCTTGGATCTCCGCTTGCTGCACGTCGCTATTTCTCATTGAACCGATACAGTGAAAAGAGATGCTAACGGAGCGTCGATTTAAGCGGCGTGTTGGCATTTTCTGAAATGGAGAATCCCTTTGCCGGAGCGGGTTCTCAGGAATCGTGATGCCAACAAAATGCTAACAGAAAAAAAGTTCCGCCGCCATGACGGATGGCCTGTTACAACATACCATATACATGTTAAGTTGTCAATCTAACATTCAAAGAGCTATTTTGGAAAGATGTCTAATGGGTATTCGATTTGGATGGGGAAGTGCGGTGCCACTGGTCCATGTTCGGCAAACTGTCGTGAATTAACGAGCCGAGGGCGGTAGAAATGGACGAGTTTGCCTGCATATTAACTAGATTTGGATAGGTAGAATGGGGGGATGTTATCGATGAATCCGCCATTATCGTACCTATCCCATGCTCAGTCCAAATACGGGAATAGATACACGGGAAATGACAATGAAATTCAAAAGATGCGGTAGTGGGTATACATCCGGCTCATTTGGAACTGGGTTGTGTGTGCGATGGATTCACTTCCCTTACCCGCGTGTCATCGCCTTGAGCTTCCGTATTTGGATATACTTTCGGGAGTGAATTGCTTGGTGCGTTCGATTCAGTTCCCTCATCTGACGATCCCGAAGGCTCGGATTCGGGATCCACAACGGGGCGCCGCACTTTAGGCTCGGGTGGATCTTTGGCGCGTAATACCTCAGCCCCCACGAGGTCTTTGAATTCGACTAATGTTTTCTCTAGATACCGGCCGTTAACGTAGCTAAATGCTACGATAAAGACAGCATACATCGTCGCAACGGTCAGGACGACGATGACAGTAGTAACCACTATTTGTTTCACATTAACGTCAGCAAGCATGATGTTGTCCTCTTTTAGTATAAGAAGCGGAAACGGAACAAAGAAACGCAGTATCCCTTACCGGACACGGATCACTGACTACTAGCCACTGCTTTTATCTCGTAGTCAATCAGTTCGGCCATGCCGTCGGGAGTTTCTATTTTCACGGGACCGATACCCGGGGCGAGCCACATCGTTTGCAGATTCAGGGTTTGCATTAGACTCGGGAGAAGCTTTGCTAGTTCGCGGTTAAGTTCATCTTCTAAAAGTTCAAGGAACGCTTTGTTTGCTTCTCTAGTTTTGCCGGCCCGCAACTCACCTGGTTTGTACACCACCGTTTTGACAGGCGTTGTCTCGACGTCGTATTCAATTTTCAGGCAGTTCTCGAATCCGCCTAGGGACGTCGTTACCACGGGCTCAATAGTCGTATTTCCCCATATACGCACTTTGGCTTCAAAACCGTGGACGTAAGATTCAGGGGTAAAGTTGTCGTTTCCAGATATCGTCATATTAATTACTTTTCTCTGCTGGGGGTCATCGGGCGGGAAATGCAGCAGAGTAAAATCACTGTGCTTTGTGACGCGTATTTGAGAATAAAAAAGGGAGACTAAAATGTCGTCATGCTTTTTTCGTATGCTCCAAACGCCGTTACGGAACCCTCGCCTTATGGACCAGCCCGATACATCGCCTTGGCTGAGCAGAACAAGGTGCCAAACAGCGTCGTTCATATCGTTTGTCCTAGTATGGAGGACAAGACCGGCTGGATTAACGACATAGGTAGGCAATTTGATAAAATCGGGATGCTCCCCTGCTAGTGGCGGATTATAGGTGAAAGAATGATAGGAATCGTGCTCAATAATTTCCGATTGGGCGACCTCGCGCGACCATTCGGAGCCGTCGGGGTCCCGGTAAACCCAGCGGCTGCCGAGCGTCATTGGATAATAGGGGATGGATATGGGTACGACTTACTCGGTCTTTCCCTCTTCATTGACACTTCCGTCCAATGGGTTATCAACGGTTTCCTCGCCGCAGCCAAAAGTCAATAGGAGTAGAAAAAGAAAGGCAACCTTCCTAGTTTTCCTCTGCAGAGGGAATTGCCTTTTGAATAACCGATGTATGGACATATTTGCCTCTCGACACCAAGTGCCAGTATAATCTTTCCACTCCGTTGAGTCGTGGACAAACTACGTTCCCTTTCTGGCCACAAGTCACTAATCACTCGCCACTGCCTTTACCTCATAGTCAATCAATTCTGCGATGCCGTCGAGCGTTTCTATTTTTACCGGTCCCACGCCCGGCGCCAACCACACCGTTTGCAATCCCAATTTCGGCATTAAATACGCCAACAGGTCGGTTAACTCGTCGCGAAGAGTCGACTCCATAACCTTGAGTTCCCCTGACGCAGGTTCAATATGTGGCCAAACAGTATCTCTAAATTCTACCGTTGTAAACGATGTCAACTTCGCTTCGTATTGAATTTTGAGGCAATCCTCAAAGGCGCCAGCAGGTGTTTCAACCAATTCCCGATCGTTTCCGATCGCTCCCATAATCACCGCTTCGGCATCAAAAACGTGAATTGAAAAAAACACCTCAGACCTTCCGCTCAGTCTTAGTTTGAACGCTGTGTAGGTCTGATTCGGAAAAAGCGGAAACCGAAGGGGCGTTAAATCACTATGCCAAGCGACATGCGGGTTGGCTTCAAATAGCAAGGTCAATATCTCTGGCGGATCAAGTATATCCTTGGTCAGTATGCACTGTTGTTCGTTACGACAACCCACACTGACACCCCACTTGGGGCTTTCACCGCCGCTCTCAAGAATTATTTGCCAAATAGCGTCATTGATGCCCTTGAGTTTTATCCGGCGCACAAGCCGATCGACATATGTTGAATACTCGGCAGACCCGAGCGAACCCAATTGACTATCTTGGATTGGGAGATTGTAGCTGAACGAATGATAAAGTTCGGTATCGAATCGCTGCGATTCGGCAACTTCACGCGACCATTCAGATCCGTCGGGATTACGGTAAGTCCAACGGCTACCGACCGTCATTGGATAATATATGGTAGATATAGGCGCAACTACATTGCGCCTCTCGTCCCCCACGGTCTCGACCATCGGTATGTGCACGGACTCCTCTCCGCCGCACCCGGACATCAATAAGATGAAACAGAGAAAGGCAACTCCCCTAGTCCTGCTCCTCAGAGGGAATTGCCTATTGAAGAAAGAACGTATTGACATTTTTGCCTCCCGACACCAAGCGCCAATATAATCTTTCCACTCCGTTGAGTCATGGCATGGGCAAGCTATTTTCCCTTACTGGACACTAGTCACTGACCATCAAACGAGTGGATAACGAGTGCGACAGAGATTCACTAGCCAATGCCTTTATCTCGTAGTCAATCAACTCGGCGATGCCATTAGGCGTCTCTATCTTCACCGGTCCTACCCCCGGCGCTAACCATACGGTTCGCAATCCTAATTTCGGCACTAAGCGCTTCAACAGGTCGGTTAACTCTTCACGAGTCACTGATTCCAGAGCCTCGAGTTGCGCGCCTTGGTATTCTGAATCGCTGCTAAACTCTTCAGTATTATACGATGCCAGTTTCGCTTCGTATTGGATTTTGAGGCAATCCTCAAAAGCACCAGCGTAAACCTCAACGAATTCCCGGTCGTCGCTAATCGTTCCCAGAATCACTCCTTCGGCTTCATAAGCGTGAATATAGGACCGCCGCCCTTCATACCTTCCTCTCAACCTCAAATCAAGCGTTTTGTAGGTCTCACCCGGAGAAAGCGGAAATCGAAGGAGTGTTAATTTACTATGCCAAACCACACTAGCGTTGGCATTATATAGGTAGGCTAAAATTCCTGGCTTAAATATATTCTTCTTAGGTACGCACCAAGGCTTCCGTTTCAGCTTTTTCACACAAGTCGTCCCGATACTCCAGTCTTGGGTTCCGCCGCCGCTCTCAAGGATTATTTCCCGAACGACATCATTGATGTCATTGAGGCCGAGTCTGTGGTCAAGCCGATCAAGATATGCTGCATACACGGGAGCCCCGAGCGAGTCCAATTGATTGTCTTGGATTGGAGGATTGTAGCTGAAAGAATGATAGAGATTCACACCGAATGTCTGTGTTTCGGTGACTTCACGCGACCATTCGGAGCCGTCGGGATTACGGTAAACCCACCGGCTGCCAAGCGTAATTGGAAAGTAATGCGGCGATGTCGGGGTTGGCGTTATATCCGTCGCGCCGCCTCCGCCTATAGGGTTGTTGATGGTTTCCTCCGCGCCACACCCAGACATCAATAGAATGAAACAGAGAAAGGCAATTCCTCTAGTCCTGCTCCTCAGAGGGTATTGCCTTCTGAAAAAACGATGTATGGACATCTTTGCCTCCCGACGCCAAGCGCCAATATAATCTTTTCAAAGGTTCACATAATCTTTCCACTCCGTTGAGTCGTGGGCAAACTATCTTCCCTTACTGGTCACTGACTACTAGGCACTGCCTTTATCTCGTAGTCAATCAATTCGGCGTAGCCGTCAAGCGTTTCTATTTTCACGGGACCGACACCTGGGGCGAGCCACATCGTTTGCAGATTCAGGGTTTGCATTAGACTCGGAAGAAGGACTGTTAGTTCTCTGTTAATCTCATCTTCTAAATGCTCAAGGAACGACTCGTTTATTTCTCTATGACGGCGGACTTTTTTCTCGCCTATTTCATACACCAGCGTTTTGACAGGCGTTGCCTCGGCACTATATCCAAGTTTCAGACAGTTCTCGAATCCGCCTATGGACGTCGTTACCACAGGCTCAAAAGACGTACTTCCCCAGATACGCACTTTAACTTCATAACCGTGGACGTAATTCCCAGGGTGAGTGTGGTCCTTTCCAGTTATCGTCATATGGATTACTTTTTTCCGCTGGGGGTAATCGGCCGGCAAATGCAGCAAAGTAAAATCACTGTGCTTAGGAACCTTTATTTTGGCGTAAAACAGGTAGATTAATTTGAAGCTGTTGCCAAGATCTCTTATTGTGGTCCACACTCGATTAATGTATTGCTGGCGTCTTCCCCATCTCGAAGGATTCTCGTTGCTTAGCAGGACAGTTTGCCAAACAGCGTCGTTTATGTCGTTTTCCTTGGTTTGGAGGAAAATGCCGTCTGGGCCAACGACATAGGTAGGCGATTGGATAAAATCGGGATGCTCCCCTGCGAGAGGCGGACTATAGGTGAAAGAATAGTAGGAATCATGCTCAAAAATCTCCGACTGGGTGACTTCGCGCGCCCATTCGGAGCCATCGGGATTTCGGTAAACCCAGCGGTTACCGGTAGACATTGGGAAGTAAATCGTGGAGGGAACGTCGGCACTAAAGGGGGCGTCTGCACTACTTTCCTCGCCCGTGGTTCTGATGTTGTCGATTGGTTCGTCACCGCATCCGCAAGACAACAGAATAACAGCAAAGGCAGATACTAGCGTAAAATAGCGAGGAGTTGTAAGCGTAAACATTGTTGTCTCCAAGGTTAAATATCCGCTAGTAAACGCCTCGGAATGCCGAGGCGTTTACTAGCGGATAAAGGTACTCCTCAGGGAATATGTTCTTCGTCATCTGAGACGTCTACATAATCGCCGCCGTTGGTGGGCCATCCCTCCACCTGAGAATAGGCATAAGCATGTAGGTCAGCGTTGTCCTCATGTTTATGGGCAGTAAAGACGGCGCCACCCTGAGCAAAGACCCCATTACGCTTCGGCCCCTGGTGATTTACTTTTGCATACACCTCCCACGCACCATCAGTAAGGCCGTAAGTAGACGAATAAGCGTCTGCATACGTCCTAGGCGCACTACCGCTGTTTGTGAAACCTGCGCCTTGGTAAATACTCCATGAATATGCGATTTTGACGACTGTGAAGGTCAGGAATAAGGCTGGAATAGCGAGCAGCATGATTTTCTTCATGGTATTTCTCCTTCTTTTAAAAGATGTTAATCGTTTTCAGTGAGAAAAGTGTAGGGGTCATATCCGGCATCATCGTACGCGACGATTTTAGTGTCAGGATACTTGGTTCTCCATGCGCCGGTTATGAAATCCTCTAGCTCAAAATCTCGCCTGTGAGTCCCAGCGGAGGATGCGATATACCTGACATTCCTGGGATTTCCCCATTCGTCAGTAACCTCTGTATAGTCCCATTGGACATACAGCATATCTGGATAAATAGGATAGACCTTACCATCGGTGTTACTGAAAATACCGTCTTGAAACCCACGATCTCCCTGATTCCAGAGTTTTATCAACACACGGTATATTAGCTCATGGTTTGGCATATCCCCTTTTTTATATCCAGGGCGGCGTAGCCAGACCGGCGTAAACGGAAACCCTTCGGGAACTGGCGGGAAATCGCGTTTTTCTTCGGTGATTTCATCCTCAAGTCCCAAAAGGTATGATTCAAATTCCGCATCGTCAAACTCGGCGTCGTGGCTTAATGACTCCGAACTGGAGGATTCAGAACGTTCCTCACGAGTGTCTTGTGCCTGCGCCCCGTCGGACGCCTTCGTTGCGTAGGCCTGCCTTCGGGGTTGCAAAGCACGAGCAAGGATTTCGGCGCGCTCCGGATTAGGCTTTGGCAAGAGGTAAACTGTCTTGGGTTCGACAGGTGCGCTTGCCCGAATCATCAGGACTGCGCCTAGAGAAACGCAAACCGCAACAGCCAAAGCGATGATGCATAACCGGCGTTTCTTGACGGAAGACATGTTCCCTATCCTTTCTTCTCAATGAAAGCGGTTATAGATTGAATCGCGGAGGAAACCGGATGCTCCTCTCGCTTGCGATAACCGTTCGCTTATCGTGGAACGGCTATCGACTCACGTTTCGTTGATGTATTATAGCAAGCCCTATGCCAAAAGCGAAAACGGGCATCAATTTGGCGTTGGTGAAGGCGCTGCGCCTAGGTACAGTGGGGGTTCAGGGGCTTTTCGCGCTGGAGAGGAGAAGTAGATGAGCGAAGTACAAAGGCAGTCAACGTTTGTTGACGTAATTCGGGAAAATTCGGCTCAAGAGGCGTTTGAACCCTTACCACCTAAGGGCTTGGGCAAATGTAAACAAAAGTGGACAAATCCACAAATGTTGACCTCTTTTGGGCGCGGCAGTTGCGAGGCAAAGACAGCAGAATCAAAGAGAAAAGAGTGGCTTGGAAAAGCAAACACCGTTTCAGCCTCCGTTCGTTGAATTTCGCGCACGGTTTAAACGATTGTTCAACGCCTGTTTTGACATGCCCAAGAGTCGAGCCGCAATCGTTTGATTGCCGTCTGCGCGCTGGAGAGCTTCGGCAATCACCAGGTCTTGAATTTCTTTCAGCGCCGGGAGCTCCTGCAGCAAAGACAGGGTATCCGAGAACGTAACCGCGCCAACTTTAAGCGCCCCATCTCTGGGGGAAACAGAAGTGTGCTCGTCAATTTTCCGGCGGAAGGGTTCGGTGGAGAGTACGCCGCCTTCGTGCCCGCTAACGGCATCATTCACCATCCCCTCAAGCTCCCTGATGTTTCCGGGGAAGTGGTAGGTCGAAAGCAACGTAAAGAGTTCGGGCGGCGGGACGGGTATTTTCTTTCCCAGCGCCTCCGCGGCTCGTTTGAGGAAATGGGATACGAGCAAAGGAATGTCCCCCTTGCGCTCACGCAGCGGCGGTAGATGAATATGATGGGTTTCGAGGCGATAGTAGAGGTCGCTGCGAAAGTTCCCGCTTCCCGTGAGCGATTCAATCGTTTGATTGGTTGCCGCAACGATCCTAACGTCGCTTCCAATCGGGGCGTCTTCACCCAGATGACGGTACTCTCCATCCTGTAAAAAGCGTAGGAGTTTCGTTTGTGATTCCATACCGAGGTCACCAATCTCATCAAGGAATAGCGTGCCGTCCGACGCTTGTTCAATTAAGCCGTGGCGCGCCGAATCGGCGCCGGTGAATGCACCCCTTCTGTGACCAAAAAAGGTGTCCGAAAACATCAGGTCATCAAGTCCGGCGATATTGACCGGGACAAATTCCCCTAATCTCCCGCTCAGTTGGTGGATAGCCTCCGCAATCTTCTCCTTGCCAACCCCCGTTTCCCCCGTTATCAATACAGGCTGTCCGGTGACTGCGATGGATTCCACTTGGTGAAAAATTGAGTACATCGCCGGGGCCTGGGTGACGATGTCGGAAAACGCTTGAGGATGTTTCAGACTGTTCAACTGCAGACGCTCTTTCAATTGCCGATTTTCAGAGCGCAGGTCGCCAATTTCCACCGCACGCCGGGTGATGTCGCGCCAATCAAATCGTGCCGAAGTTCGGTTCTCATTCTCATCGCGGGTGACTGTAGCATTCAAACTCACATTGATTGTGCCGCCATCCTTTTTCCGCAACGTCTGTTCGGCGTCGTGTATTTCGCCGGTCTCTGAAATAACACGAAACAATTCCTTTGCATCTTCGAGACAATCTTGATGATATAACTTAACGATGGGATGTTCAACAATCTCCGCTCTGCTGTAACCCAATCTTTCCATCACAGCTTTATTGCACTTGAGCACATTTTCCGTCTCAATATCGACAGAAACAATCATATCGTGGGCATGGAAGTAAATGTCGAAATACTCCCTCACCGACTCATCGTTTTCGAGCAATAGCTGCTTCGTTAGCTGCTGGTATTCGACTTTTTCTCGCTCTAGTTCCGCCACGTGCCCCTGCAATTCATCAATGAGTTGCGCTTGGGATTTTTTCTTGTCTTTCATTTTTTCACGTTTCGGGATTGCCCGCCTGCGGACGCGACTTTCTGTAGCCTAGATTGTTCGTCAAGAACTGCCGGAAAAATAGCACAGTTTCTCGAATATGTCAATCAATATGCGCCAAAAGACCAGGGGGAACGCAGCTCTTGTAGAGTGTAATTGGAAATGCATCAAATCCTTAATCTCCCCTTTTATCCTCTCCGTTGCACGTCCGGTTTTCAATCTTTCCACGTTTCATTTATCAGGTTTTCCCGTTTTCACGCGCTGTGCACGTCTAGTCTAGAGTGAGGTAGAGAACACCTATGTGACCAAGAATCAGATGCGTTTCCTCTGGATAAATCCACGGTTGACTCTGCGGGGTATCTATAGTATAATTGTTCTGGTTACTTTGACCGCGATTGTGACGCTTACGAGACGACAAATGAAAACCTGTCTTCTGTTGCCAGCCTACAATGTATCCCTCACCCTGAAACAAATCATCCGGGAGGCAAATCTTTTTGTCGGAGATATCATCGTTGTCGATGATGGCTCACGCGATAAAACGGCAGAACTTGCGCTAGCTTGCGGAGCGGTCGTTTTGAGGCATCCCCAAAATCGGGGTAAGGGCATGGCATTACGAACCGGTTTTGATTATGCAATCCAACGTGGATTTCAACTCATCTTCACCATGGACAGCGATGCACAGCATGATCCTAGTGACCTACCCCGCTTCTTGGATCACTTTCAACTGACAGATCCAGACATTCTCATTGGTGGGCGCTTGGAGGACAGATCTGCGATGCCACTCCACCGTAGACTAAACAACCGGCTGATTTCTACCGTGGGATCGGCACTATGTGGGCTGCACGTACCAGATTTTCAATCCGGTTACCGCTTAATAAAAGCCGAGGTCTTGAAGACTGTTTCATTGAAAACGGAGCGATACGAGACCGAGTCAGAACTGTTGATCAAAGCCGGTCGGCTCGGATTTAGGATTGAGAGTATTCCGATTCGGGCAGTTTATAGGGGTGAAATCAGTAATGTTAAGTCATTCCGTGAGATGTGGCTTTTCACAAAGCTACTCATCGCTAGTCTCTGTAACAGATAACTGAATTTGATGCAACGATACACGCTTTCTTTCGCGCTGGGACAGCGGCGAGAATGAAACCCCAGCACCTCTCTTGCGGGGTCATGACTTAGTGGTTGACTCGCTAAGCATATATGGTATAATTCTCCTGCCCATTCAACCGAAATGGAAAGGAGAATTCATAATGGGAAAACGAGTTCATTACGTTCGTGCGGTCAGTGAAACAGAAGAACACCAACTTAGGACTTTAGCCAACTCACGTACCCAACCTCATCGGTTTGTGCAGAGAGCCCAGTTAATCGTCAACATGTTGGACGACAGCCAACTGACGGCCTCCAAAGCCGCCATACAGGCTGGATTCAAAACAGGGGTTTCCGGAGCGCAATGGGTTCAGCGATTCAACGGTGAAGGCATTGAAGGACTCACCGATAAACCCCGGAGTGGCGCACCGAAAACGCATTCGGTAGAGGTTCGCAGTAAACTGATTGATTTAGCGATGCAAAGACCGTCGAGTCTGGATTATCCATTTGAGTTGTGGACGCTAGAACGTCTGCAAATTAGCTTCAAAGAAAGAGAAGGGATTCATCTCTCCGATTCAACAATATGGAGCTGGATAACTGAAGAAGGGCTGAATTGGAAACGTCAGCAGAGTTGGTTTCATAATGCGGAAAAACAGGACGAACAGTTCGTGGAAAAAAGGGGGCCATAATTTCGGCGTACATCGCGCCTCCACCGGACACAAGGATAATCTGCATTGATGAAATGGGGCCAATTGCAGCCAAAACCTACCCGGGCGAAACTTGGCAACACGGGCCAAATCGAGCCACTTTTGAGCCGGACTATGGTCGTCGGGGCAAATTATGGGTTCATGGCGCCTTTGAACCGGCAACTGGTCAAGCGGAAATTGTAATTTCTCCAAGAAGGGACGGCGCTACTCATATTGAATTGATTGAGAAAGTGATACAGAAGTTTCCCTCCGAAAGATGGTTACTCATTGAAGATAATCTTTCGATTCATCACAGTCGTGATGTAAAGACGGCGCTGCTGGCGTGGCCAGAGATTCAAGTGCAATTTATTCCGAAATATGCGTGTTGGCTAAATTTGATAGAACCCTGGTGGAAACAGTTAAAGTCTCTCGCGCTGAAAGGAAAACGGTTTGAAACGCTTGATGAATTGACTGATGCCCTCAACAATGCAGTTTGTTGGTGGAATGCCCATAAGCACCCTTATCAATGGAAGAAAATGCCTCAGGAGCAACCGAGCTACAGTTTAGGGGCCTATGGTTCTGTCATGGATAAATATACTATAAATACTTAGCGAGTGAACCACTTAGTGGTCTTCTCGCTAAGTATTTAATGCTTTCAAGACTGGCACAAGAAACCCGTTCCACCACGCCGGTAGGTGCGGTTTCTAACCGCACCGACATCCACACTTAATCATATTTACTTACCGAGAGAACCACTTAGATGATTCTTGTAACCAATGACGATGGTATTGAATCGCCCGGATTGACTGCCCTAGCGCAGGCGCTCGAGACTATTGATGACGTTTGTATCGTAGCGCCGGATCGTGAACGCAGTGCCATTGGGATGGCAATTACGCTTTACCATCCCTTGAGAGCCAAGCAAGTTGGAGATCGCTCGTGGGCAGTTGATGGCACTCCTGTTGATTGCGTAGACCTCGCGGTGAGTGCATTGCTTCCTGAGCACCCGAAGTTGCTGGTTTCTGGCGTTAATCAAGGACAAAACCTGGGACAAGACATCCATTTTTCAGGCACAGTTGCGGCAGCGAAAAAAGGCACGTTCCTCGGGATTCCATCCATGGCAGTGTCACTCATCTCGGGACAGCCGTACCATTACGAGACGGCAACCTCTGTTGCTTGTCGACTCGCGAAACTTGTCTTGGCGAGCGGATTAACGCCTGGGATTCTACTGAACATCAATGTGCCGAACTGCCCACTTTCCATGATTAGAGGCTTTGAAGCCGGGCGCCAAGATCTTGGGACATACAGCGCAACCGCAATCAAGCGGATTGACCGTGTGGGCAAACCGTACTATTGGATCGGCGGAGAACGCGCTCAAGTGGATGCGCGGGAGGACTCAGATCTTAACATTGTCAAGAGACGGTGCGTGTCAATTAGTCCTGTTCAGCTTGACTTTACCGCGCACCATGAAATTGAACCCCTGAAACGGTGGTTGAAAGACGAAAACTTGGAAGAAGATACAGAGACAGACATTGAGTTATCTAAATCTGATCGCTAAAGGATTTTTAATCGGTCTTGCCAACATAATTCCAGGTGTTAGTGGAGGTACATTTGCACTTATTCTGGGAATCTATGAACGTTTGATTAGGGCGCTGCACAACATCGGCGCGAAAACAGTGCAAAAATTATTGGCAACCGTAACGCTAAAGAAGACTGCGATATCTGATGCTGCGCTTGAGTTGCGTCGGATTGACTTCGGATTTCTAGTGCTTCTTGGAATTGGGGCAGCCATTGCCGTTGTTGCTACGTCTAAATTGATGATTTACCTGCTTAATGAACAACACGATCCAACTTACGGTTTCTTTTCCGGGCTGATTCTGGCTTCCATCACCATTCCGGCGAAGTTGCTTAAGGGATTCGGTTGGAAAGAGTTGATGGCTCTTATGGCTGCTGTGACGCTGACGATTGGACTCTCAATGAGCGTGGGCGAGAAAAACCTGGAGAAGCAAAAACGTAAGGAAAGCTTTGAAGCAAAAGTATCTTCCGAACCTGTTCCACATGAAAGGGTAGTTGTCAGCAGACCTTCAGTCGGCAAACTGGCGTATCTATTTCTCTGTGGAGCATTCGCCACCTCCGCAATGATTCTGCCTGGAATTAGTGGCGCATTCGTAATGCTCCTCTTCGGCACCTATTTTGACATTCTCACAGCAATCAACGATCGAAATCTGTTCGTATTATTGATTTTCGCTGCAGGTTGTGGCATTGGACTGCTGGCGTTTACGCGCCTGCTAAACTACGTTTTTGCACATTTCTACAATTTGACCATTTCCTTTCTAATAGGTCTAATGGTTGGTTCGTTGTATGGACTTTGGCCCTTCCGTAATCATGAAATCGTTGGTGGCGAGCGCATTGACCTTGCCCATATTATTCCGGAAGTAAACGTGAATTTGTTGATCACGGGTACGTCATTTCTGATTGGAGCGGGCCTTATTCTACTGTTCTCTCGGTTTGAAAAAAAGAAAACGGCATAAAGCAGATCCGGCACAAACAATCTTTCCTGTTTAAGAAGATCCAATCAACATTCCCTTAGTGCTTTGTGATGTCCCTCATCAGAATTTGCCTGAAGGGCCAACGCAAACAGAGGTCATGAAAACCGTCGGTTTTTTCGTCAATACCTCGAAATCTCAGGCCGCTCAAGTCGTCGTTGAGGCCTCCAAATGGCTTCAGCGTCACGGAATTAAGCCGCTCATTCCTAATCAACAGGCCACAACCCTCGGTATTCCTTGTGGTGGCGTAGACGAAAACGAAGTTGTCGCACAGTCGGACGTTTTGTTGGTACTCGGTGGGGATGGAACACTCTTAAGTGTTGCACATACTCCTATGATTGAGAACGTGCCGATACTTGCCGTCAATCTTGGCCATCTCGGTTTCCTCACAGAAGTTTCGCTTGATGAACTTTATCCTGCGCTAACCAACATCCTCAACGGAAGTTATGAAATCGATCAGCGGATGATGTTGGATATCAGCGTGGGCAACGCCGATTTGGGGCATTCGAGTTCCTTCGCGCTTAACGAGGTCGTCATACGTCACAACACACGGCTCATTGAGTTAGACACGTATATTGATGAGCAACCCTTTATCACCTATAATGCCGATGGGCTAATCATCGCCACGCCTAGTGGTTCAACGGGATACTCCCTTGCTAGTGGTGGAACAATTGTTGAGCCACGTCTTGATGCCATTCTCCTTACACCAATTGCGCCCCACTCGCTCACCGTACGCCCCTACATCGCACACGGCGACTCGGTGATTACGGTTGCCATGAGATCCAACTATAGCAGCGTCAATTTGTTCGTTGATGGTCCACGTGAAACGCACTGTCTCGCACCTGACTGTTTAATTCGCGTTCGCAAAGCGGAAAAAGCTATCAAACTCATCCGTTCTCAACGTCGAAGCTACTACGAAGTCCTACGAACAAAACTCATGTTGGGAGAGGGAATGAAGCGTAGGACATGAAACGCCATTTGTAGAACCCGGCAGTCGGAAGCGGCAGGTTGGAAGCTAACATCTAAGACCCGTTTGGCTCATGATTGAAGAACTCTCTATCCGCAACGTTGCCCTTATCGACAAACTCCAATTGGAACTCTCTCCGGGTTTAAATGTATTAACAGGTGAAACCGGAGCAGGCAAATCGGTTATCCTGCAGGCCGTAGGGTTGGCGCTAGGCGAACGCGGAATAGCAAGTGTGGTACGCTCTGGTGAATCTAACGCAAAAGTTCAAATTACCGTTGCACTGCCTCCCAATCACCCCACGTGGCAACGGCTTAGTGACTCTGAGTTGATTGAAGAACTAGACGTGGCAGAATCCTTACTCCTATCCCGGCAAATTAGTGCAGGTGGGCGAAGTCGCTGTCATGTCAATGAACAGATGGTGAACCTCCGACTTGTGCACGAGATTGGCGATCTGCTGGTGGACATCCATGGTCAACACGATCACCAGTCGCTTTTTCGTTCCGATGTCCACCTCGATCTACTTGACGCATTTGGTGGGCTTGAAAAACAACGCGCGGAGATTGAGCGGAAATATCATGAAATCCAAGATTTACAGCAGCAACTTAACAACCATTCCCAAATGTTGGAGCAGAACCAACGTGAAAAAGAGTTGCTGGAATTTCAGAGTAAGGAGCTCAACGAGGCAGAACTTCAAGAAAATGAAGAAGAATCCCTTGACGAGGAGCGTCGCATTCTCAGCAATGCGGAAAAACTCTTTGAAGCCACTAATCTCGTTTACGAACATCTCTACGGCGGGAGCCAGCCAGATTCCGCTATTCTTGACCTTCTGAGGAACGTGAGCGGTACCGCCTCCAAACTGGGGGAGATGGATAAACGCTTGAAGGAATTGAGTGAGCGCTTGGAATCTGCATTGTATGAGTTAGAAGATGTCGCTCATCAGGCGCGCAGTTATCGCGATTCTGTTGAATTCCACCCGTACCGTCTCTCTGAAATTGAAGATCGTTTAAATCTGGTTTATCAACTCAAGCGGAAATATGGGCAGTCTATCCCGGAGATACTGGTTTATCAAGAAGAAGTCGAAAAAAAATTGAAAGATTTACAGTTTGGCTCTGAATATAGCGAAGAGTTAACGACAGATCTTTCCGCAGCGATAAGTGAAGGGCAGAGACTTGCTATCGACCTATCCGATAAACGCAGGACTGCCGCCTCTGAATTGGAAGTTCTCGTCGAGAAGGAACTTCACACACTTGGGATGGAAAAAGCTGTTTTCCAGGTTCTTGTACGACCGATGGTCTCCCCAAGTGGCATTTTGCTAATTGACAATGACCGATTTGAACTGAGATTCCACGGTATGGATGCAGTTGAATTTCTAATCTCGCCCAATGTCGGATCCGAACCCAAGCCGTTGGCAAAAATTGCGTCGGGTGGCGAGATTTCTCGTGTTATGCTTGCCTTGAAAACCGTCCTAGCTCGAATCGACAATATACCAACGATGATTTATGATGAAATTGATGTAGGAATTGGGGGACAGACTGCAGATGTGGTTGGCGGGAAATTGAAAGAATTAGCGAATTTTCGCCAAGTTATCTGTATTACTCATTTGCCGCAGATCGCGTGTTTGGCAGATCGGCACTTTCGCGTCGAAAAACGCGTTGAAGAAAATCAAACATTTATCACAGCCAAACAGTTAACGACCGAAGAACGAGTGGAAGAGATCGCCCGGATGCACGGTGGAAAATCAACAGAAGCTACGCTTGCGCGCGCGCGGGAGCTATTGAAATGATTCCGGAATTGTCTTGGGTAATCGTTAATTCACTAAAATCAAGACGGGGCAGATGCTATGGATGAACGTTTAGTGCAAGGCAGTGGCACCAATGTTTATACGGGTTGTGAACTCTTGATTAAGGGTACGCTTGAAAGTAACGTCAGCCTGATTACAGGGTATCCCGGCTCACCCATTGCAGAAGTATTCGATCTCCTTGAGCGCAACGCCAGCTTGTTCCGCGAGAACGGGATTGTTGCCCAAATGGCGAACAATGAAGCACTGAGCGTAGCGCGACTCAATGGGGCGCAGATGGCTAATCTACGAGCTGTTGCATTCATGAAAAGTGTTGGTTTTCATGTGGCAGCCGACGCACTCGCCATTAGCAATCTAGCAGGGACTACCGGCGGGGCAGTCGTTGTTGTGGGAGACGATCCCGGCTCTGGAAGCACCCAAGTACCCGCGGATTCACGATACTTAGCCCGCCACCTTTATACTCCTCTTCTAGAACCGAGCACATTTCAGGAAATCAAGGATTGGTTGAGCGCCGCTTTCGAAATCTCTGTTGAATCGAACCTTTTCATGACATACTTGGTGACGGTAAATCAGGCAGACGGTGGGGGAGACGTCCTACTTCGTCCGAACCGTTACCCCGAGATTAACGCGAAGAACCAACTGACGCTTAATACAGATTTGATTAATCCATCAAATCGAGTCGTCTTGCCGCCGGATTCGGCTAGGATTGGTGTCGAAACCTTAAAAGAGCGTTTCCCTAACGCTATCAAAGCCGCAAGAAAACACAAGCTTAATCAGATTTATTACACGGACCGCTCCATTCATGAGGTTGGGTTTGTGTCCTCAGGGTTGACTTACACCTATCTTCAGCACGCACTCTACGAATTGGGACTCCAAGGTAAAATCCCAATCCTAAAATTTGGTTTGACTCACCCAATTGATGACGAAATAGTGCGCGAGTTTGCGATGCACGTTCGTGAGATTTGTGTCATTGAAGAAAACCGTCCGCTCTTGGAAAACGAGGTCAAAGCCAGTCTCAGCCAGCTTTATCAAAACGGTGAAATCGACTGGTTTGTGCAGGTCTGGGGGAAACAATTTCCCGATGGATTAGAGGGTATTCCTGACATGGGCGGACTCAATCCATCAATTATCATGCAGAAGCTTATTCCCTTCCTTCGAACAAGATGTTCGACGAAGTTGAAGATTGACGAGAGTGTGCTGCTTGAGGAAGAAGAGCGAATAGAACAAGTCAACTCGCACCAAGTTCAAATCCCTAGCAGAACGCCTACATTCTGCCCGGGATGTCCTCATCGCGACTCTGCAAGTGTTTTTCTTGATGTCGTCAAGCAGTTCATGGACGTCGAGTACATGAAGAAGCACTACAATTCACCACCGGTCGATCTCGTTTTTCACGGAGATATCGGATGTTATTCCATGTTGAAGTACGATCCTTATCCACGATTGATGCACAATCTGTCTGCAATGGCTTTAGGAGGAGGCACTGGTGCAGGAATCGATCCGTTCATCAAAAATAAGCAAGTTGTATTCATGGGAGATTCAACTTTCTTTCATGGCGGTATGTCAGCAATCTCGGACTCAATCAAAAATGGTCAGGACATCGCCTATGTGATTTTGGATAATCAAACCACTGCGATGACAGGGCATCAGCCCACCCCCTCTACCGGAGAGGATATTCTGGGCAATCCAACATTTGCGCAAGACATCGAAAAAGTAACTCACGGTCTCGTTGCCGATTCTGATGCACTAATCGTCCGTATCGACCCTGAGAATCGATTTGAATACAAGAAATTGCTTGAGGAATCCATTCTCAAACCGGGAGTCAAGATTATCATTGCCGACAAAGAGTGTGGAATCACCTACCATCGGCGAGTGCGACGTGAACAACAGCAAACCGTAAAGGAACACGGTTTCCTGAAGACGGAAAAGCACATCAACATTGCGGAGGAAGTTTGCGAATTTTGCCTAGAGTGCACGAAAGCAACGGGATGCCCCGGTCTGAAGACCGTTGAAACGGCATACGGCCCCAAGATTGGAATAGACCAATCCAACTGCGTATCCGATGGCGCTTGCGCGAGAATTAAGTGGGCTTGCCCGTCTTTTGAGGAAGTAACGATTACCCGCAAACGTCCACCGCGCAAGTCCACTGAATCCGGTCTGATTCAGATAGGCGAGGCTGAAATGTCGATGCAGCATCCCCCGCTGCCTAGGTTCCCTAGTTTTGATAAGACGTGGAGTGCCTATGCCGCGGGCGTAGGCGGCATGGGGATTGGCACAATCTCAAAGATTCTGGTAGTTGCCGGGCACATTCAGGGATACCATGTTCGATTCTGCGACAAAAAAGGGCTCGCAATTAGGAACGGGGGCGTTTACGCCCATGTGATTTATTCAAAGACCGACAACCACATTTCGCCTCTCATCCCGTATGGAAAAGCAGACCTGTTGCTTGGACTGGACATTTTGGAAGCGGTACGCGGTATTGACCCAAAAGCGGGATTCAGCGTCGCCTCTTCAGACCAAACAACTGCAATCGTCAATACAGCAAAAACCGAAACCGTGAGATCGTTAATCGGGATGGATGGTTTTGAAGTTGCTCACCTTGAGGAATGGCTTCGATTGTATACTAAAGCGGACGAATATGTCGGTGCAGATCTTTTCGAGGTCGCTGAGAAACGCTTAGGCAGCAATCTTTACGCGAACATTATGCTACTCGGGGTCGCGTTTCAACGTGCGCTAATACCGCTTGAACTCGGGGTGATACAATTGGCGTTGAAACAAATGGTGAAACCAAGTGATTTGGAATCCAATCTTCGTGCTTTTGAAATCGGCCGTTGGCTCGCTATTCATCCGTCCGCCTTCGTCGAGGCACCAGAGAGAGAATCTTACGAGCAAACTGTCCACGAAAAGTGTCAAATCCTAGCGAAGCGCTGGCGAGGTAGAGGCATCGCGCGTGACTATTCGGCATTGGTCCAATTAGCCATGGATGCGATGCAGTTGGATGACGAGACAAACCGTGGGTTGGCTTTGCGTGTATATGATCTAATCCAGTTCGAGAATCTAAAGTACGCTCACCGATACGTCGAGAAAGTCAGATACGTTTACGGCGAAGATTCTAGCGACCAAAATTACCGAGCCACCAAAGCTGTCATTAAATATCTGCACAAGGTCATGCTTATCAAGGATGAAATTTATGTTTCGCATCTGCTAACAAGCCAAGAGAAACTCCAACGAGATAAAGAACGTTATGGTATTGACGAGTCCAATGGCGATAAGATCAAATATGTCCACCTCAATCGTCCACACTTTAGAATCATGGGGATTGACCTTGAAGGCGAAATGAGTACGCGCAATTGGCAACTTAGTTTGATGAAACGGATGAAGTTTTTCCGGCGTTGGCTTTCGCAGTGGCATGAAAGAGAAAAGTCTTTTCGAGACTGGTATGTTGCTGAGGTGGTTGATACTTTCGCACCAACTGATGCCGAAAGTTACGAAAAGCATGTAGGCGCTCTAGAAACTCCTGAAGAGGTGCGTGGTTATCGAGAAGTTCGTTACCCAAAAATGGAAGTCGCCAAACAAAAGGTGGAAAGATTGATTGGTCATAGGAACTAGGCATTCCAGATGTTTTACTTAGCCTTAGCCCTGTTTTGATGATGCAGATCACGGGAATGACGAAGATTGTTGGGGTAATCGGGGATCCTGTTGAACACAGTCGCTCTCCGCAAATGCACAATGCCGCATTTGTAGAGTTGGGTTTGAATTACGTCTACGTTCCATTCCACATACAACCAGATGCCTTGCCCGCAGCCATTGAAGGATTTAAGGCCATCAACGTGATTGGACTCAATGTGACCATCCCGCACAAACAGGCGGTTATCCCATTCCTTGATGAAATTTCGCGCGAAGTTGAATTGATTGGCGCTGTCAACACATTGGTCTTTGAAGATGGGCGAATCAAGGGTGACAACACGGATGGCTCAGGTTTCTTGGAAGGGATGCGAGAAACAGGGCTTGAATTACCTCAGGGCGTCCCTGCTCTTGTGATCGGCGCGGGTGGATCCGCCCGGGCGGTTGTTGTAGCATTAAGTTCAATTGGACTTGAACCCATTTTTATCGTCAATCGCACCATATCGAAAGCCATTAAACTTGCCAAAGACCTTTCTAATACAATTAACGCATCAATTCAAGGGATTGGGCTTGATGACCCACAATTGGCAAATATAGTTAACAGTGTCGCATTACTTGTCAACACAGCGTCGGTCGGTATGGATATATCAAAGCCTCCATTGATTAACGCCGAATGGCTGCGACCTCAAACCGCCGTCTACGATATTGTTTATACACCCCCGGAGACTCGTCTATTGTTAGCGGCCGCCGAACGAGGGTGTCACACAATTCAGGGACTTGGCATGCTTGTTCATCAAGGGGCAATTGCATTTGAGAAATGGACGAAAGTAACTCCACCCGTTAAAACGATGAAACAGGTACTTCAACAAGCGTTGTGTTAAAGGAACGCTAGGTTGTGAGAGGAACACGGAATTTATTTGCGGCGGTACTTGCCACTTCTCAATCTTACTTAGGTGCGCTCCGCGAAGTTTGCAACATCTCCGGAAGGTGATTTATGGACTCTGAAGAGCACGAAACAGTAAAAGTTGATATCTTTAATAAGCAGTACCTTATAAAACCCACTGATAGTTTGAGTGAAGATGATATTCGTATTCTAGCGGGTTATGTCGATGAACTGATGCGTCAGGTAAGTCGAAAAGGTTACGATAAACTAAGTGTAGCAATCCTTGTTTCACTCAACCTCGCTGAACAGATGTATAAAGAGCGGAAAAACTCTTCGGATTTCCTTCACGGTTTGATTCAAGGTATAGATGAAGTAATAAAACGAGATGATAATCTATCAAATTGCGAGGTTTTTTAGAAACCGCCTCTTTCATGCGGCGATACTTCCTCAGCTTGTTTGCACGACTAATCCCCCCTTGCATTCTGCCGCTATTTCTAAGGACAATCCAATCTCCCTCTCTATCCTAATTCCTATCCAACCTTTCTTAAGGGATATCGAAGAGACAATCTGAACCTACTTTATAGCAAACGGGGCATTCTTCATAAACCTAAATTTCTACGCGCATATCTCAAGGAATTTGCACAGATTATGGCTTTATCCGAACCGCTTGATTGGGAATCAGGTTGGTGTGCCCTAGAGTGCTATCTGCCCGATTGAACGATCTTACTTTCCATAAAAGAACCGCGCCACTACCCCCGTTCTGCCAATTCGCCCTTCTAAGTTGAGCTGATGCGCAATTCAACGATTGTGTCTGTTTCTCAGCCATTGCCCATAATCTCTCACCCATTCATCGTATTCTGCATAGTCGTCGCGCCGAGGGGCACTTGAACAATTCAATTCTGCGTAAGTTCCGTCAAGCATAAAGTCTACAAACTTTTGTGGATTCTGCTTAATTATCTCAAAAACCTCTAATCCTCTTTGGCATACAACACCACATAATTTTTTGAAGACGAATCCTTTAAGGTCAATATTCATCACGCTATCTGGGCTTGCTAAAACCGGGTCCGCAAGAATGAAATAGGCGGTGTTAGGAATGCAATCTTTAGAATTGTTGCCTGCCAGAAAAATTTGAGTAAGCGCTTCTGTATCCCCGAAAGCAAAAGGCAGTCGCAACGACCAAACGTACTCTTTACCCAGTAGAAAGAAAACTAAATCATAGCGCGCAATTAACGCCTCCGTCTTTTCATGAATTTGGAGGCTGTTACTACGTTCCAAGATTTGCCTTTTCGTGAGACCTGAAAATGTATCATCGTAAGGGCATATAACATCGGATTCAGCGAGCAAACCGTACCTTGCAGAAATAATCGCCAAGTCAATCGTTTGCCTTCCGTAGTCACCTCTAACTTGCTCCAAACCTTCCATTAAATACCTGTGCTGCCCGCCAGTGTACATCTGCGCGGCAGGTGCACTGTAGGATAGCTTCTTGCTTGTGCAAGAACTGATAACCAATATCTTCACGGTATGAATTCCTTTCTGTTCTTACGCTTTTTCATTTTTGAACGGCATTATTGTTCCGCGTTCCGCCGTATTCGCTAGTTGATTCATAATCGGCTCTTCAGAGTTAAGTGTGGAAATGAAATTAATTTAGCACTTGCGCGGTGAAGCATCCAAAAGATTGTAGGAGCAATCTCCGAATCGCGATTTCAATTCACGTCATTTGTCAGTTATGCACTGTCATTTTAGAGAAATGGTATTATCAACAGATTGGAGAGCGTCATTTCTAGCTCCGACACCAAAGACGCCTAAACGCCTGCCCAGAAGTCCACCAACAATCCCAGCCAGAGGCGCTTCCATGCCGCAGACGAATACACCCCCGCCATCATCGTCGCTGGATATTCGGCAGGAGAGCTTGTCCTAGCTAATTCGTTTTTCGTCGTAAACTAAAGCCTTGCGATACGTCTGTCGCACTAAGTCCATGATGTAGTCTATATCGCTTTCAGGTGTACATTTCACAGCGAGACCGCCGACCTGAGCACGACTCCAACTGTGGCTCATAATGTTATCACTGGTGCACAAATCAAGAGGGTCGTTAATGTCGTTGCGACTTACAATGGGTAGGTGCACATTGAGGCTACGCTTGTCGGCTTTGCTGATGCGCACAAAAGCACCTTTCATAAAATGTTCTCTTTTGTAGGCGATATATTTTTTTGCCTTGGATGTAACTTGACCTAACTCTCTGATGCGTTCATCTAGTAAGCGAAAGAGTTCGGCTTGTTCATCGGTTAAGTCATAGCAAGTTGATGTCCAATGAGGCATTGGCTTGTCCTTTCTGTGGAAAAATAGTGATAGTTGAAATAATGTCTGGTTGTGAAATACTTGCTTTGTCAATGTGTACTTGCCCTAGAAGTGACACAAGCTGTGCGCAACCCTTTCTCAAAATATGGGAGAAGCTCATGGCGTAAGGTGCGATGGGCGTAGAACAAGCGGGCGTAGACGTCTTGACAATTTGGGAAACCTGCCACACTGTTTTTTTTCTTGTCGATCCGTCTATAACCGGCTACAATACTCGCATTGCTTTCGGCGAGGGGGTGCTCGGCTACCAATCCCGGTAGTCACCCTTGTCGCGTCTTAGCACGGCGAATAAAGCGAACTTCTCACGTACAATTCAATATCAGGAAAACTCTATTGTCCGCGCCGTCTCTTGTGGTTGTATTCATTGATCCAAGGCGGGATAGGAAAGGAGACCAATCAATGGACTTTTCAAGATCTATCACCGAAAATATGTCTCGAAAAGAGAGGTATACGTTGTATTTTGAATCGCTCCGTGAGGTTATGAAATGGCATGATTGGAGAAGTTTATATAGTTCCGGGACCAATTGGTGCAGATTTCTGCCTAAAGATGATGTAGTTGACCTGGCCGTACCGATTTATTCTTACACTGCACGGTTTCCAAGAGGTAATGTGGAAGCAGCGGCTATGTTAGTAATCAGGGACAATCATCAACTATTCGAGGATCTCTGCGGGTTAAAATCGGAAATCGAATCCGATTTTGGTGGTACACTGGATTGGTCGCAGCGCCTGAACAGAGCCCCTGAAAGGGACAGAAAACGGCAAATCTTTGCTTCATGCCGCGGAAGCATTGAATCTCCGGAGCGTGAGTTGAAAGAGATTGGCGAGTGGCACATCGCAACCCTGATTAAATTAAACGAAGTATTTGCTCGAAGAACAAAATCGTATACCGTTGAAATTGCATGAAAGCATAACTGCTTAAAAGACCGGTGAATAAGCGATAAAACCAGTCCCATATTTACAATTGATCGCGACCACCTCCAGGCGATTCATGTTCTTGGCTTTCCATTTGACCAACGCAACCACTTAGTTAATCGTGCTTGGTGCTTTGCCCGACTAGTGGAGTTCTATGACGTATTCTGCAAGAACTGTATCGTCGAATTCCGTGTCCAGCCGTTTATCCTGTTCCAACAACACCTTTCGATACGTCTTGAGCGAATTGTTCGACACGCCGGCTTCGACCAATTCCTTCGTGTCCACGCTGATTACTACTGCGTTCTCTTGCCTGATTGCCAAATCATTCATGATTCACCTCCCGTTAATCCAAGATGTGTAGGTCGTCGTCTTTGTCAAAAGTGCCGACCATTCCGCCGTATTCATCGCCTTTCAAATACACGCGAGCCTCTTTATCGTTGTCCGAGATAACTAAATTAGCGTTATTTTCATCGGGATAAACTTCTACGCTCCCACCTCTACCGAACACACTGAATCTTGGGGCGAGGAGTCCGGTGGCATGAATGTTGACACCGCCTTTGTTGCCCCTAACACTGACATCGCCTTCACTCCTGTCGGCAAAAATTATCACGCTAGATGCGTCGCCGCTACCCTGAATCTCGACATTGCCGCCGGTCTCAAGGGCATCAATCATGACACGGGGCGCCCCAGATTTGTCCACGACCGTTAGAGAGGTGCATGTCACATTGCCCAACTCAACCCACCGATTCTGTTGCGCTCCCAGTGGCGAGAACAGCCCCGCCGCCAACATGCCAACCAACATCAAGATTCCGCCCAAAGCGATATATCCCAATTTCTCTCGGTACTTCACGATGATTCTCCTTTCACTCTTTGCTATTGCTTAATAGCCAATCCGTTCATAATTCACTCATGGTCGTTTCAACCGAAAGCCATTTTTATCCCATGAGCCTATCGCAGGGTTACCATGCTCATTGATGCCCATGGCTATTTGCGATTTGCCCTCGCCATACACGCTAACAATCCCGCCGTGTTCAGCGACCGAGATTCTCACCATTCCGTCACTCGGTCCATTCCGGCCATACACGCTCACGGTCGCGCCATATTCCTCATTGCCTATATACACTCCTCCAAGCGAATTACCCTTGCGACACAGAGCGATTGTTCCACCATGTTTTGTAGCCTCCAGACTCATCGCTAATTCGCCATCTTTCCTGATTTCCAGTTCCGTACACGTTATCTTACCGAAATTGTCATCCGATTCACTCTGCGCTCCAAGTGGCGAAAATAACCCAGCCGACAACATACCAATCAACATCAAGCTTCCGCCGAAAGCGACATATCCCAACTTCTCTCGGTATTTCATGATGATTCTCCTTTCACTTCAAACGATAGCCGTCCTTGTCCCACATGGATATCACGCCGTTCCCATACTCATTGATGCCCATGACCGCCTGCGATTCGCCCTTGCCATGCACACCAATAACCCCGCCATGTTCATCAATACGCATACCCGCCGATGATTTGTCATCCTTGCCGGACACGCTAACGTACCCCCCGTCCCCCTCAATGCCCATACTCACCAGTGAAGGATAGCCGCCCATCGTATTTCGCAATCCGACCAAGTCAACTCGCCCGCCACTTTCAAGGGCGCTCAGAAGCACCCCTCCTCGTCCGTCCTTGCCGAACACGCTAACGCTCCCACTAGCCACCGATGTTTTTCCGTTCTTACTTTCCAAAGAAACAATCCCACCACCATATTCATTAATCCCCATATCCACCCCTGATAATCCGTCTGTGCCACACACCTCAACGACCCCACCGCGTTCACCAATGCCCATATACGCCCGCAGTTCACCCTTACCAAGTGCGTGAACGAACCCGCCATGTCCATCAATGCCCATATACGCCTGCGACTCGCCCTTGCCACGCACGTCAACGCGACCGCCATGCTCATCAAATCCTATACCCGTCGATAACTCACCGTGCCTGTCAAACACGAAAACTTGCCCGCCATATTCACCGATGTACATTGAGCCTACGTCGCCAGAGATGTCATAATGACCGAAGGATATCGACACTGCCGTCTGCCCGTCCGGACGCACCACTTTCAGTTCTCTACAGATTATCTCCCCAAACTTCGCATCTTCCCCCTCTTTGTGTGCTCCGAGTAGCGAGAACGAACCCGCCGCCATCACCAGAACTGCCCCGACAACACCGCCAACCACCGCATACAACACCTCTTTCTTTCGCATTAGATTCTCCTTTCTGATTCACTACTCGCCCTTAAACAGCTTAACGATTTCCTTTAGCGGCTCCTTGACCACTCGCCGCCAACGCAGAGCCAACTTGCCAATCCAATAACACGCGACCACTAAAATCGCAGCGCCCGCCACCACTCCACCCACTATCATCAGATACTCCCCCGCTATTTTCAGGTTCAGTGCAATGAAAGCATTCACTTCGCCACCCATCGCCGAGTTCTGCCACCAGTTACTCAATTCATTTCCCAATTCAACAAACACATAAATCGCTACTCCAATACAAAGAAACATTACGACAATTAGGAAATTCCCAACCGGTTCTCTATTCATCATAATTTGCTCCTTACTCACTTCCCCAAAGTTGCCAACCTATACCCGTTCTTATCCCAAGTGGATATTGCGCCGTTCCCATACTCATTCACTGACATAACAGCGCGAGATAGGTCATTCCCCCTGCCATGCACACTGACACTCCCCCCATGTTTGTTGATCGATAACCGCGTTTGAGACGTGTCGTTACCGTCGCCTCCCACGACAACGCTATCGGCAGTTATATGCGCCCTTAATTTACTACGGTATACATTCACGGAATGAGCATCCACCCTTGTGCTTCCCCCGCCCTTTTCGCTAGCCACGACGCACAGCGGGGTTATCTCGGTCTGCACGACATCGTCCACTCCATCATGAAGAACCACTCGCAAACTCCGGCAGGTTATCTCATCGAAGTAGCCATCCTTCCAGTCGGCCTCCGACTCGCTTTTCGCCCCCAGCGGTACGACCAAACCCAACGCCATTGTTACCAACGCCCCGACACAACCACCGTGCATTGGCAAGGCGTCAATGCCAGGCGCAAGCCGTATAGGTGATGCATCAATTCCTCTCTTTCAAGGGCAGCCGTCGGGTGAACGGGTCCGTAGTGGAACGCATCATCGCAAAACGGCTCATCAATGAGCACGCTATGCCTAGTATGTTTGCCTTTGTGATCTATGCACTTGTTAACGGCGATGCGATAAAGCCAGGTGTAGAATTGAGACGCCCTTTTGAAATCGGCAAGCCCCTGATACGCTTTCAGAAACACCTCTTGAGAGATGGTGTACATCTTCCGGATTGGGAATCACGCGAAAAATTACGTCATGGATCCGGTCACGGTGGCGATGGTAAAGCGGCCCGAACACTTCGGGATCGTCCGCCTGAAAGCGTTCAATCAGTTGGGAATCCGGAAGATAAGTACCGTTCTGAAAGGGTGTGAACATCGTTACGCTCCGGTCTTCGGTCTTGGAATATGTTGAAATCCCCGTCGGATTAGGTTATGCATCATCATCTCCCATGTGCGGCACTTATCCTCGCCCAATAAGGCGAAGAAAAGACAAGGAAAACCGATCCAAGGGTTTCCACAACCAAGCGCCATCAGTGCGAGAAGGAAAAATAACAGAGACGCCCACATTGGCTCGAAGATTGTGCGTTGCTGTTTCGAGTGCTTCCAAGCAACGACGCAAAGGATTAGCAGAACCAAGAAAAGCAGTATCAGAACCAAATCGGTTGGCAATCGCATACGTGTCTCTCCATGTCCGGATTTATCTAGTCTGAATAACCACAAAAACTTCGGATTCACTTGCCTGTAAATCGGTCTATTGACCGCCCAAAACAGTGACATGGCGGTGAAGTTGAACCCCCTGCCCCGACCATCGTGGTTTGAGAGGATTCGCACGAGGTTCGCTAAGAACGAACCCAAGGTTTAGATGTCTTGACAATTTGGGAAACCTGCCACAATGTTTTTTCTTGCCGAGCCGTCTATAACCGGCTACAATACCCGCATTGCTTTCGGCAAGAGGTGCTACGGCTGCCAATCCAATGATAATGGATGGATGTCATATTGTCTGCTGGGTCACACCGTGACAGGAAATTACTATGAATGCGTTACAATGGTTTTTTGGAGTTATTTGTCATAGTGAATTGGATAGTAAACCGGTGGAAGATGTGGCGGACGCTCTATTATGGGCCTTGAATATGGGCCTTGAAGAAATCAGAAACAGAGCGTATCTTCCAGAGTGATATTATCAATTTTGATGCCTTTGTGCAAGGATTAGGAGATAAGTATGACCGTCACGCAGGTGTGAAGTCGCGACCTGCAAAAGAGTATAACGAAATGATTTTCGTTTTAACGGATGGATGGCATCAATTGGAGATAAGTGGGTTCATATGCAAGAGACCTACTCATTTAGCCGATTCTACTACGACAGGTGCGGGCGAACGTAGTTACTTTATCACCAGACGTGGCGGATCGTGGTTTGAAAATACTAAACAGAGATTTGAAAAAATAAAAGAATGATTATAGTGTAGTCATTGACACATCACTAAATAGTTTAACCGGAAAGGAAGAACTCGCTATTGGCTATCAAATTTATCAATACAGATATTTCGCTGGATATTAAATTTGTTAAGCAAATCATCTTTCAAACCAATTTAGAAGGATCTTGCAAGCTAATACTTGTATTGACCGATGACAGCTACCACGACATGTATACATGTTACAGTCACGACGGATACAAGGCGTGGAGTTACTTAAAGCATATAATTGATAATAAAAACGAAGAAAGCAGTACTATCGATCTGCACCCTAGCAATTTTCAGCACGAACCTAATAATTCACGTCTCAAATCACACTTGGCTAAACTACAAGAAGCATTTCAATAAAGTGACGGAAATTGCGGTGAGCCTTTGTCACCCGCCCTGGGATACCGCGGCAATCTGTCTCTACGTCGGTTGTCGTTACTCCATTCCTATCCGTCTCATCACAACGGTTTTTGCAAGTTTGGACAGCCGGCGCCAACGTCTTCCGGAACTAGCGATTTCCTAGACTCAACGATTGATAGTTTGTCCTATTGACATTTCCCTCTCACAACATATCGCGCCCACCACCATCGCGCCGTTCGCCCGAGCCCTTTACCACTCGCGCGGGTCAACACAATCCATCTCCCGCCGCATATAGAAACAATGATACCTACAAACCAAAGAGCACCTTCGAGAGCGAACGCCACCAACACCAAATAACCCCACCCTATAAGCAACACCAAATAGCATATACCACCCCCAATTTCCCCTATCCAATACCAAATACCCTTTTTCTTACTTCCCATCTTTGAACCTCGCAATCGCGCGCCGTTCTGCCGGTTCCGCTTTGGCATAATGCGCCGGCATCTTCGGTGATTGCCATCTGCCCGCCGTCTGCATATCCACGACGGTTGCCCCCGCCCATGCCAACGAAACCGCAGACCCGACGCATAATGAATGACGGCTGATTAATCCTCCCACGCTGGCTTTGGCGAAACTACAGACCTGCTCCACTTCTTGCCATGTCAACCCGTCCACCTGACCGCGGCGCGGTGCTTTCCTTCCCGTCGTATGCCCGTCAGTGTCTGCTGAGTGGTTGCGCGCCGACCACCTCACTTCGATTCAGGTTCTTGGCTTGCCACTTGACCGCCGCGACCACTTGGGCGATTGTTGACGGCGATTTGCCCGATTGACTGTGGCAATAAGTGCGCCACTAATACTCCGATGAACATGATGACGGCACCCAGAGTAATGTTAAGTGAGTTTTTGTTTGATCGTAATAACGTACTCCTTTCGACGAGTTGCATTGTATTCTTAGGGCAGTGGTAACTGA
The DNA here is from genome assembly GCA_965197465.1 of Candidatus Poribacteria bacterium. Classification (GTDB taxonomy): domain Bacteria; phylum Poribacteria; class WGA-4E; order WGA-4E; family JAJDTR01; genus JAJDTR01. The sequence goes on from OZ240209.1 coordinate 2,098,328, forward strand.
AGAAAATCGTCAGGTATAGAGTGTCGCAATTGCTCGGCAATGTCTTGGGGCATTCTATCTATATATGCTCTTGCATGATTAGGTTCTAATTCCACCACCATTCTAAAATCAAGGAGTGATTGTTGTGTATCCCCTTTTTTGTACTTAGCCAAGCCACGATTGAAATAAGCGGCAATTAAATGAGGGTTTCTATTTATTGCTTCGTTAAATTCATCAATAGCTTCATCGTATTTTCCTTGCGCGTAGTAAGTTTCTCCAAGATAGTTATTGGCCAGGCCATTACGATTATCCATTTTTGCAATTACGTATTCATGAACAGCTTTGTCATATTCTCCTAGGTTGTGGTAAATGACTCCGCGATTGAGACAAGCGTCAGTCATAAGGGGATTCAGTTTTGCAGCACGCTCATAGTGAATGAGGGCTTCTTCATAATACGTTCTCGCTTTATCATGATGTCCACGTGCGATCTCCGCGTCTCCTTGTACTCCCAAGGCGAATCCCGATACAAATTGAGTGTAGGCGTCGCCATGAAGTGATTGATATTTAATGTATCCATGAATATCGTTATAGATACTGCTCGTAGATATTCCATGAGCAGTGCTCAGGTAATCCAAACATTCTTTTTTGCGTACTGACGGAATGATTATAATGCTTAAATTCTGCGGCTCCAAGAAACCTTGGGATGACTGTACAAACACGCTTTTTTGGGCAAGAATACGGTGCCCTGGATTTCGAGGACGATGAAACGCGCTTTTTGCCAAAATAACTCTACCATCTTTGTCAAAACTTCCATTGCAAGCAAAGAAAAGAGCTATTAAATAGTCGGTCGTAAAATCAATAAGATTTGTGTCGCCTCCGTAGTGTTGAATTTCAGATAGGATTTCCAGATCGTCCTTGGTGGCGAGTTCATCCACTACATGTGTTTTTGCACCAGATAGCAATTCCTGTTGAATGATTTGAAAATCGCAGTGCTCTGCAGCATGATATTTGCGCCATAGGCGAGAGGATACTTTTGCACAGTAAGGTTCTTCCTCATAACATTCAGGCTCGCCACGGTATATGTAGGGGCCGCCCTGTGTAGCGTAGTGCTTTAGGTTAATGAGGATTTCGTCAAGTGTCATTGGTGCTCCCATTGGTAGTAGTCGGCACTCCTTTCGTCTTTGCGTTAGTATATGATGGCTGTTCAGACGGAACTCGCCAGAGATCCTCCCACCGCTCATGACGGTGTATAACTAAAATTAACCGTCGCTGGAGAAGCTGAATTCCTCGCAGCATTTCCAAAACGCGATAGCCCACGAGCAACGAACATCGTCCTCGCCGTCAAGCAATCAAGGCGCAACCGCCTCTTCTCCCAGGTGCCCGCTCAACCACGTCTTCAGTGGAACATCCTCGTCGCGTGGCGATGTATAGCTATAACCACCGCTCCCGGCGCCTAACAACTGCTGTCTAATTGGGTCGCATTGATCCATAAAGTGGGACACGGTCATGTCGTCCCTCGGTCTCAGCCACCGGTAGCCGTAGCCGTAGAAGAGTACCTTCCTTGTGATGTTCGAATGGTTCGGACTCGCGGCATGATACAATCGCCGATCGAAGAACACCGCAGTGCCGGGCGCGACCCGCACTTCGAGCGTGCCGTCAGGATTTGAAACCCCGTCGGCAGGAAACTCCAATTCATTCTTCAGGTGGCTGCCGGGCACGATATAAAAATTCGCACAACCTGGTGTTCTCGTGTCAGTAAGGAAAAAACCCACTTTCAAGGAAACTCGTGGGCGTGGATTGCCCTCCAGTTCAAAGTTCAACCGTCCACTATCCTGATGCCATCCGAAACGTTTCTGCGCCTCGGTCTCGCCTGAAGACGAAGGAGGCGTGACTGTAAGATGCGAATGATAGAGTTGAATGTTCCACCCCAAGAGATCCCATACCTTTGGGAAGGTCTTGGGCCAATCAAGCAATTCCAGAAAAATCTCATCTTTCCCCACAAAGTCAGAGAGATTCAATCGTTCGTGAGACCCAAATAACTTGCTGGGCGGGCGGTTGGGGTTTATGACACTTGATGGCGCTGTCCCCGCATCCTGTTTTCCGACCGGATCCCGATATTGCGAATCCAACCGGTCAACTACGCCGATGAGATTATCCACCATCTCTGGTGGTAGAGCATCCTCGACAATAAAAAACCCGCTCTCCTCAAATTCGAGACGTTCATCGTCACTCAGACAGTAATCCAACCAACTCGCGTCCATACATACCTCCTTCATTTGACTCTATTGGAGACATCACTTCCTCATTCAGCTTGAGTGTCCAGTCACGGTGGCAATAAAGCTGTTGCCTCCCAAGCTTTAGCCTCTATCCTTATCCGAGATTCGGACTACTCAGGAGCCATCTCACCCAACGAAGTTTGACCGGGCGAGATAAACTCACTCTTGGGACTCTCAATGCGACCGTATCCCTGCCACACTTTGAAGCCAAGCAACGCCAATAATTCAGGGGCTGCATCCCTTAAAACTGCCGAATCCGTGCCAACCGTGAGGTTCTCCTGCTGTCGAAATTGGGGGGCGCAGAAATAGCTCAGAGCGCCTAGCCGCGGAGCATCGCCAACATTCGCACCGGTGCTATGCCACAATCGTCCTTCGAAAACCATCGCAGTACCAGCGGGAGCGACAGCCGGGATAGATTCCACGTCCTTATCCAAATCGACATCTGGTTGCTTTCCACTTATATGGCTTCGCGGGACAACGTGAGTTGCGCCATTCTCTTCAGTGAAATCTGTAAGCATCCACATCACGTTGCAAGCAACTGCCGGCGACATAGATTCTGAAGGCGCAGTGTCCCCATGGCTAAGGCGCCTGCCCCTAAAGCGTGCACCTGTCATCGATCCGGGTTTAACCGTTTCCTGACCGGGTTGAACCGGCTTTGGCATCCACCATTGGTCGGTGTGTAGCCCCATCACACCCCTTGGTTTCGCGATATTGGCGGTAAAACTTGACAATAGAAATTCATCGCCCAGCACGTGCCTCACGAGCGTTTGCACGACTTTATGTAGCAGCAAATCGCGAAATTCCTTGCCCTTGTTGACCAAGAACCAAACTCGCTGATTCACTCCGGTATCATTTGGCCCCGCATCTTCATGGGCAAGCCCCCGTTGCTTCTCGCCAGCAGCTTGTTCTTCTAACCTCTTCCGAAGTTTGATGACTTCCTCTGCACTGAGTGCGTTTTCAACCAAGCAGTAGCCGAATTCGTCTAGATCCGCCGCAGCAAGTGCGAGATCCGTCGTCAGCTTCGGCAATCCATCAGTGGTTTTCACTATGGAACCTCCAATATCTCAATATGACTCTCTGTGCTCCGCCGAAGAACCCGTGCACATATATGCCACGTCTTGCGTTACGGAGAAACTAACATCCTCTCAAATTTCGCGGCTTTTTCCTTCCACCGTGCAATATTTGATTATAGCACAAATCTCAATCTTATTGTACAATTTCCCGAAATGTGTCACATCAAGAAGATGCGGTTGAACAAGAACATTCTCCGTTTTTTTTCGTGGATTTGTATTAGTCAACGAGATGGTTTACACGCCGTACTGCTCCCGCGGATTGACAACCTCATCGGTCAAGGCTTGGATTTGACAATCCAAGCCGATCTGTAAACATTAAATCGCAGATATCCCTTCTTGCGAGAAACAGCTGAGAGTGTCTCACATCTGCCTGACTATTACAGATTTTTTTCGGATTTGATAGAGATATTCTGGAAATATTGCAGGCAAATAGGTTAAAATTAAGAATCGTAGGGAATGAACGACTCATTCCCAATCTGCGGTTGGTTACATCAATGTCAAATGCGTTAACTCTGAACAGGTCCCGAAAGGGACTTAAGGAGATATAGGATACAATGGCAACAGGTCGAATCAAATGGTTTAGCGACCAGAAGGGCTACGGTTTCATCGTGACTGATGACGGTCAAGATGTTTTTGTGCACTACTCCAACGTTGAGGGCGAAGGATTTAAAACCCTTGATGAAGACCAAGAAGTCGAGTTCGATATTGTCCAAGGAGACAAAGGGCTTCAGGCTGAGAATGTGGTCAAAATCTGAAACGCGTGTCATCCACTCCTCCCAATTGAGTGTCGCGTGGAAAAGGCTCTCATTAGTTTGAGAGCCTTTTTTATGTCACAGAATTCGGAACAGAATCGCTTCTCCGACGCCGCAATTCACATTTCCGATATTAGCACGGTTGAGACCCAATATACTGCAATCTATTTAACCAATGCTGCGGTAAATTCCATTCCTTTTCCTTCTGAAGCGCCGCTTTCTGCAATAGCCTAATACGAAACATACAACATGCCGTCTATGAAGAGCATTGACTTTGGACGAATCCACCGCATCCTCATTGTCCGACTTGCGCCCCTAGGCGAAACTGTTTTGATGACGCCTGTGATTCGTGCAATGCGACAGGGATTCCCGGACGCATATATTGCGTGCATGATTGATCCGATACGTGCAGATCTCGTGTCTGCAAATCCACATCTTAACGAAGTCGTTCCTTATCAGTCATCGGTCCCAAGGTTGATTTATGGTATGGCGAAACGGTCATTCCAATTGGCTGTCGTACTTCAACCGACGTTTCGTCTAGTGTTACACACCTTCCTCGCTAGGATCCCGTATCGGGTCGGGCTTGAGACCAACGCTGGAGGACGAAGATTGCTACATCTTGCGGCGCCAAACAACACAAACCAACATGAAACCGCTAGATACTTGGATGTGGTGCGCGTACTCGGAATCGAGCTTGAGAGTGATGAACCAGAGGTTTTTGTGGATCAAAAAACACAGGCGTGGGCATGCGAATTTCTCTGCAGCGCCAAGATTAACGCTGACTCTCTGTTGATTGGTCTCAATCCTGGCGCCGGCACGACGTATCGACGATGGTCGAAAGAGCGGTTCGCGGAAGTTGGTAATTGGCTTCAGGTGGAATATAACGCGCAACTATGTATTTCGGGAGGACCTCGAGAGGCAAATCTACCGCATGAATTGGCAGCGTTGATAAACGGCGAAACAACCATCATCACAGGCACCACGCCACTGCAACTCGCCGCGATTATTCAGAAGTGTAATCTCTTTATAAGCAACGATACAGGGCCAATGCACCTGAGCACGGCGGTCAAAACGCCTACAATCGCTCTTTTCGGTGCGTCAGATCCTGTTCAGTGGGCGCCCATCTGGCCTCAACATAGGGTGATAGTACGCAATAGTATGGAGGACATCGCCGTTGAAGATGTATTCGTTGCTGTGCGGAAATGTCTAGACGGAACCTTTGGGGTTGAGAAGTAGGAACGATAGAAATTAGAGAGGCGGGTTCTAGACCATTAAGAGCCCGTTTGAAAATCTATTTGTTGTAGCACCATTTGCCTCGAAACCGAGTTTTTCGTGAGCACTCCTGTAGGGTGCGCACTGCGCACCAGCCTCTAAAAGCCCTAGAAGGGCGAAAGGTGTGTAGAAGCACTCCACGCGCCTAAGCCCCAGCGTGGGATCAAGTGAGCGAATAGCGAGCGCGATAGAGATGCTACAAGTATATAGCAGGCAACAACAAAAACACCGCTCTCCAAATGACCAAAAATGGCGTTGTCACTGATTATTCAAACAGGCTCTAAAGGCTCCACCCCGCAACAGAGTCTATTATGGCACAGAAATTGACGGACGTCTTCAATGCGAACGAAAGATGCACCATTATCTGATGAAATAAAATCTCGCGCTGTCGGACCACCAATGAATCAGAACCAACAAATTATTCAAATCCAATTATCCATCATCCAGCGTCGTATACGGGTGCAGTCTATCTTCACGCAGCTAACTCGTTATGTTTTTTGGGGACTACTCCTCACGAGTGGGATGATTCTCTTGAGCCGATTCATACGACTACCGAACATCCCGAGCGCAGTTGTTCTCATACCAATCATACTTTCTGCCATCCTCGCTATTGGCTCTGGGATTGTACGAAAAGTATCTCCCTCGGCTGTTGCCCGTTTTGTTGACAAACAACTGAACCTGAAAGAGCGCTTCAGTACCGCAGTTGAATTGATGCAGCGAGAAGTAACTGACGATCTCAGTTGTCTACAGATACGTGACACCGCAACCACTTGCACCAATATTGTTCCGTCGGCGGTCGCACCATACAGGTTCCCATCAGTTCTCAAGTGGTTTCCGATACCCGTATTGTTGCTTTTGGTATCCTTCGCTTTGCCACGCATGTATAAGTTGCCCCTAGCACCAACAGCCGCCGAGCAGATAGCAATTGAAGAGACCGTAGAGAACTTCAATCGAATGATGGGTCAAATCGACGACCCTGTACTCGCCCAGAAAATTCAAGATGTCGTAAAAGGACTAAACAAGGCGGACATTCACACGGTGCACAATCAATTGAGCAAACTCCGCGATGAGGTGCGCGCCCAGAAGAAACCATTTACCGAGAGTGAAATCGAAGAGGTAAGCAAAGCTATTGCCGAAGTCAGCGAGGAATTTAATCGTTCTAAGAATATGGACCCCGGCAAATTTGCCGAGGAACTAGAAAAACTCGCGAATGAGGAAAATCTTACACCCGAGTTGCAGGAAGAACTCCTAGCGCTATTCAATAAAATTGCCGAACGACTGGGGGATAACAGTGTCGCCAAAAACCTCACGAACGAGTTGGATCAACTTCAAACGCAAACGGTCAGTCCAGACACCTTAAAGGATATTGCGCGTCAGTTGGCAAATATGGATAAGTTGGCTAGGAGCCACGAGCAGCTGGAACGGGTGTTGGATCAAATCGCGGCGAGCCGAAAAAACATTGCGTTAGCAAGCCTCGAAATTGAAATGGATCGGCGTTCCGGCGGGATTGCAAATAGTGATGGTAGTGCAGGCGACGAATCCACGACTGGAGAAACACTCGGGACAGTCGCCACAGCAGATCCAGAGTTCGTACCGGACAGCACAGTTGAAGAAGCGGAGTTTGAAACTCAGTCAATGGCAAATGAAACGTCACAATCTCTACGAACGGATGGACCGGAATTGACGTTGAGGGGCTCTTCATCGAATCCAGAATCCCTGGCAGATACCAACGTCTATGTAGGAAATGACGCCCCAAGTGGTGAAGGTGAACCTGAATATCTTTCCTACCGCAGCGCTGTTCTCAATGCAAAACAGGATTTCACCGAAGCGGTTGAAAGCAATCGCATTCCTGTGCGATATCAGCAGTTAATTAGTGATTATTTGGATGCGATTACGAGTCCCTGAAGGGAGTAGTTGTCTTCCGGTCGTTTGCAGCCAGCGAGTTTCTTATGAAAAGGTATTTGTTAAAATCGGCTTGTTTTGTCGCTCTGATTACTGCTGTGTACTTCCTGCTGAAGCATTTCGGCATTACTGAAAATCTTACCCGCGACAACATTCCCAAACTTAAAGCAGAAATCAACAACTTTGGCGCCTTTGCACCGCTTGTTTACATCGGGTTTTATGTGATGGCGACCATCTTCTTCCTGCCCGGCCTGCCGGTTACCATGCTTTCCGGGCTGGCATTTGGCCCATTCTGGGGTGTCGTCTACGCTTCTATTGGATCGGTCATTGGCATTTCGTGCGCGTTTCTTATTGCCCGTCATGTTGCCCGCGGTATGGTTGAGAGATGGGTTGACCACAACACACAATTCCAGCGGATTGATGAAGGTGTGAGACGGCAAGGCTGGCGAATGTTGATGCTCACCCGGCTGGTTCCAATATTCCCGTTCAATCTACAGAACTACGCTTACGGCCTCACGAAGATTAAGTTCGTTACATTCCTTATTGTTTCATGGATCTGTATGTTGCCGGGTACAGCCGCGTATGTTCAACTGGGCGCGGCGGTAAATGTTGGCGAGGGAAACATAAAAAAGACCTTGTTTTATCTTGCTGGCGCTGCTCTATGCATTGTTCTGGTATCATTGATTCCAAGCATTATCCGCAAGCGACAAACGGGCTTGATGTGAGCAACTGTGTCCGTATGAAATATGCAAGCAGCCCCTTGCCGTTGGTGGCTACGTGTGTGGTTGACCTTTGGCTACCTTTGGTGAAATCAAAAACCAATTGACTGGAAATCATGCCTATGATAGACTTTCAGACTGATTGAAAACGACATGAGTACCGACTTACGTAAGCAGGCAGACAAGTCCTGCTGAAACAGAGTCAATGGAGATTTCCGACCTATACGCCAAACAAATACCGCCGCCTGCAAACGGTTTTCCAGGTTCTGAGAATGTATGGCGCAATACTCAACCTAATCAACTGCAAATGATTCATCGCATAGGCCAGATTGACAGGGACATGAGCGACGTTGCCAATCTGGCATACGGTGAGACACCAGTTAATGCCCTTGTGTGGCGTACAGCAACGTATCTTCTACACGAATAGTGAAATGTGGTCGTCAATCAACTGCGAAAGTACCGCGATTCAGCGTAAGAATTAAGGTATAGGCATCGTGCAATCCTCTTCTTCTTAGGTTACTCTCTGGCACAAATCTTGCGCTCCACTTGTACGAGTTGTCGACGCCACTGCGGTGCCCGTTGCGAATTGGTATAGCGGGAAAGGAAAAACGTACAATGGTCGGGCAGGCACCTCGTATTCTTATTGTTGATGATGACATTGCTTCATTGGAAGTATTGGCCGAAGTGTTAAACCGTGCCAACTACCAGACATTCTCGGCATCAACTGGATACGATGCTGTTAAGATTATTCAGGACAATCCGCTAGATTTAGCGATTCTTGATTACGATTTGCCGGACACGACCGGTCTGGAACTGCTTCAGCATATTAAGCGAACAAGATCGAGCATGTTTGTCATCATTATGAGCGCAAACACCTCGACAAACGTAAAGTTTGACGTGTTTGAGGCGGGGGCGTTCACTTTCATTCCGAAACCGATAGATTTACGCCAATTCCTACAATTCGTTGGGCGTGCATTGGGTTTCAAAGAGCAGTCCGCTGCACGTTCCCGACGACGCACTCACACCGTTCAGATAAAGAAATCAATCTTCTATCAATGGACGCGAATCATTAAGTAAACTAAATATTAGTAAATTGGAGGCCATATAACATGAGCAAAGTCATTGGAATTGATTTAGGAACAACCAATTCATGCGTCGCAATTTTAGAAAGCGGCGACGCGAAAGTGATTGAAAATGCCGAGGGTGTGCGCACGACTCCCTCGGTTGTCGCCTTCACGAAAGACGGAGAGCGGCTTGTTGGCCAAGTTGCCAAACGCCAAGCAATTACCAACCCAACGAACACTGTGTTCTCAATAAAGAGGTTCATGGGCAGAAAACATAGTGAGATTGGCGAAGAGCTCAAACGCGTGCCCTATGACGTAGTCGCCGACAAAGATGGTGATGCGGCGGTAAAGATTGAAGAAAAAACCTATTCGCCGCCCGAAATCTCAGCAATGACGCTACAAAAAATGAGAGAAACGGCGGAGGCCTACCTCGGCGAAGAAATCACGCAGGCGGTCGTCACCGTCCCAGCCTACTTCAACGATTCGCAACGGCAGGCAACGAAAGACGCCGGTAGAATTGCCGGCTTGGATGTGCTGCGGATTATCAACGAACCTACAGCCGCGTCGTTGGCTTATGGCTTGGAAAACAAAAAAGACCTCAAAATTGCAGTTTACGATTTGGGGGGTGGAACCTTTGATATCTCAATCCTAGAGATTGGCGAAGGCGTTTTTGAAGTGAAAAGCACGAATGGCGATACCCACCTTGGCGGTGATGACTTCGATCAGCATATTATTGACTGGCTTGCCGAAGAATTCAGACGTGAACAAGGCATCGACCTGCGCAAAGACACTATGGCGCTTCAACGACTGAAGGAAGGCGCGGAGAAGGCGAAGTGCGAGCTGTCAACAGCTCTGCAAACCGACGTAAATCTGCCCTTCATCACGGCTGATGTGAGTGGGCCAAAACACCTGAACGTTCCCCTCTCTCGCGCAAAACTTGAGCAACTCACAGACGATCTCGTTGAACGTACGCTTGGTCCGTGTCGAAGAGCGCTCGCCGATGCCAACCTGTCCCCTCAGGATATTGATGAGGTCATTCTTGTCGGTGGACAGACGCGGATGCCCAAAGTTCAAGAGGCTGTTCAGTCCCTCTTCGAAAGGGAACCGCACAAAGGAGTTAATCCGGACGAAGTGGTCGCAATCGGCGCAGCCATACAGGGTGGAGTTCTTTCCGGTGATTCCGAGGTTAAGGACATTCTTCTGCTTGACGTGACACCCCTCTCGCTGGGTATTGAGACCTTGGGTGGAATGTCTACCAAACTAATCGAACGCAATATGACCATTCCCACGGAAAAATCGCAGATTTTTACCACAGCCGATGACAACCAAACGTCCGTAGACGTGCACGTACTTCAAGGGGAGCGTGAACAAGCGGCTTACAACAAAACGATTGGGCGTTTTCGCTTAGATGGAATTCCGCCAGCGCCCCGGGGGATTCCGCAGATTGAGGTCTCATTCAATATTGACGCCAACGGGATTCTCAAGGTGTCCGCGAAGGACACCGCCACTGGAAAGGAGCAGCACATTACTATTACCGCTTCCTCTGGCTTGTCGGAAGCAGAAATCGAGCAAATGGTCAAGGATGCCGATACTCACGCCGACGAGGATAGACGCAAACGTGAGGAATTTGAAGTTCGTCACCAAGCAGATTCTCTTGTCTACGAGACTGAAAAGAGTTTAAAGGAATTTAGCGACAAGATTGATGCTGAGACAAAAAGCAAGGTCGAAGGCGCGGTTGTACGAGTCAAGGAAGCCTTGAAAGGTGAGAATCAGGAAGAGATTAAATCCGCTTCTGAAGACTTGACTCAGATTTGGCATCAAGCATCCGCCGAATTATATCAACAAACAGCATCTGCTCAACAAGATGAAGCGCCGACTGGCGATCATCCTCGCAGTGCTCCAACCGATGAATCCGCGGCGCCCGGTGGTGAAGGCGAAGTCATTGACGCTGATTACGAGGTGGTTGATGAAGACGCCGATAAAGATAGGAAGTAAAACCCATCTAGTGGACGAACCGCATCTAATTTTGGGGTATGGAGATCGACAATCGTTGGTCGTATCTTTATAGAGGCGTCCCTTGTGGGCGCCCGTCCGTCGAAACAGAGTTTCTTCTTGAAAACTCGGTTTCTGTGCGAGGCATATCGTTTCACAAGGTGTAGGGACTAACGATTGTTAGTCCCTACAAGTAATTTTGCTGATTGTTGGTAACTAACCTCTGCTTTTACGTATCCATCTTTTTGGTAGCAACGCGGGTTATGGGGATTGCACAGGGATGTGTATTAGTTGGGTGATGGCGTATGGTAAGCGCTTAAGTCACGATGTCTTGTAAAAGCCAGGGAGGTAAACAAGATGGAAGTGTTGATTGAGGGACTCAAGGTACTGGCACCTACTATTGTGGCGCTATTTACGATGATTGCTTTCTTGCGGAAGCTTCCTCGACAGGAGGACATCAAGGAGCTCCGCGAGGACATCAAGGAACTCCGCGGAGATGTCAAAGAGAATCGTGCGAGAATTGACGCACTTATTGAGAAGATGGAAACCAATTCACGTCAACTCCATGAGAAAATCGACGTGGTGAACCGCGGACTCAGTGAGAAAATCGAGGCGGCGAGACGTGAACTCAACGAGAAAATCGAGACGGTGAGACGTGAACTCGACGAGAAAATCGAAGCGGTGAACCATGAACTCCATGAGAAAATTGATACGGAAAACCGTGAACTTCGGGCGGATATCAGGGAGCTAAACCAAGATTACAAAAGGCATCTAGAACGCCACGAGGATTGGACATTTAGAAAACACGAATCTTTAGAAGATTGATTTACTTCAAGCTGCTACCCATTCATCAAGCACACATTCCCCGCTTCTTGTTATTTGTCCAAGTTTGTAGTAGGGTTATCGAAGCCAATCTCTGCAGAGATTCCGTCTCAACGCGCAATCAATTGCGCTGCTACAAGCAAGAGCCTCTTCTACCGTAGGAAGGGTATCCCTGTTCTGATCATCAAAGCTACAAAAACTCAATATCAGAATTGTGATAGATAGTCATTCATAAGTCATAGGGTGCGCAATGCACACCCTATGACTTAGAAGAATTACATCTCGTGAAAAACAAACACCCCACCTTCGAAATCTACTTCAATCCCACCTCCTTCGCCGAAGCTACTTTCGAGCATTTGAATCGCAAGCGGATTCAGGATATCGCGCTGAATTGTCCGGCGCAATGGTCGTGCACCGTAAACCTCGTCATAGCCGCGAGTTGCGAGTTCCTCCTCTGCCAACTCCGTCATTGAGAGTGTAATCTCTTTGTCCGCAAGACGACTACTGAGCAGATTGAGTTCAAGCATCACAATCTGCTTAATTTCCTTTAAGCCCAATCGATCGAAAATGATAAGATCGTCAATGCGGTTCAGAAATTCGGGACGGAACTGTTGCTGCAATGCCTCCAGCACGCGAGAGCGAAGTTCCTCGGGTGCCAGTTTGCTGTCGCTAATCCACTGGCTGCCAATGTTCGAGGTCATGACCACCACGGTGTTTTTGAAGTCAATCGTGCGTCCGTGCCCATCTGTTAATCGACCATCGTCGAGCATCTGTAACAGGATGTTGAACACATCAGGATGCGCCTTCTCAATTTCGTCGAACAGGACGACGCAGTACGGGTGACGACGGACGGCTTCTGTCAGTTGCCCGCCCTCGTCGTAGCCAACATAACCCGGCGGTGCGCCGACAAGCCTTGACACAGTGTGCTTTTCCATATACTCGCTCATGTCAATTCGTACCATGGCATGCTGATCATCGAACAGGAATTCCGAAAGAGACTTCGCGACGTGGGTCTTGCCAACGCCCGTTGGTCCCATGAAAACAAATGAGCCGAGAGGCCGATCGGGGTCTTGTAATCCAACGCGCGAGCGTCGAATGGCGTTGGAGATGGCTTCAACCGCTTCATCCTGTCCTATAACGTGTTCCTTGAGTCGGTCTTCCATGTGAAGCAACTTCTTCACCTCGCCCTCCATCAACCGAAAAACTGGAATACCAGTCCATCGGGAAACAATCTCGGCGATATCCTCCTGATCGACCTTCTCCTTGAGCATGTGCGAAGATTGCTCTTCCTCTTTCGCTGCCTCAAGTTGGGCTTCAAGTTCGTATAGTTCCCCATATCGAATCTGTGAAGCCCTGGCGAGGTCGCCCGCACGTTGCGCCTGTTCCTCCTCAATCTTCAACGCTTCAATCCGCTCCATCAGGTCGCGCAAGCGCTGAATATCTGCTTTCTCATTTTGCCAGTTCGCTTTGAGGCGATCGCCCTTTTCCTTCAACTCAGCGAGTTCTTCCAGCAGGTTTGCCAAGCGTTCCTGAGAGGAAGTATCCTCCTCCTTTTCAAGTGCTTGCCTTTCAATCTCCAACTGAGTAATGCGGCGTTCAACCTCATCAATCGCCTCCGGTACGCTATCAATTTCGATCCGCAAACGTGAAGCCGATTCATCAATAAGGTCAACAGCTTTATCAGGCAGAAACCGATCGGCAATGTAACGCTTCGAGAGCACCGCCGCCGCAACAATTGCATTGTCTTGCACTTGAACTCCGTGATGTGTTTCATAGCGTTCTTTGAGACCTCGTAGAATAGCGATTGTGTCTTCAACCGACGGTTCCTCAACCATGACAGGCTGAAAACGGCGTTCTAATGCAGCATCTTTCTCAACGTGTTTGCGATATTCGTCAAGTGTGGTTGCCCCAATGCAATGCAACTCGCCACGTGCCAACGCGGGCTTCAGCATATTGGATGCGTCCACTGCCCCCTCCGCTGCCCCCGCGCCAACGATTGTATGGAGCTCATCAATGAACAAGATAACCTGTCCCTCAGATTGTTCAATGTCCTTAAGCACCGCCTTTAGCCGATCCTCAAACTCGCCACGATACTTCGATCCGGCAATCATTGCTCCGAGATCGAGGCCAATGAGACGTTTGTTTCTCAGGCTCTCAGGCACGTCGCCATCGACTATGCGCTGCGCAAGCCCTTCAACAATGGCAGTCTTGCCGACCCCCGGTTCGCCAATCAATACGGGATTATTCTTTCGACGACGAGACAACACTTGCATGACACGACGGATTTCGTCATCCCGGCCTATAACGGGATCGAGCTTGCCAGACATTGCTTCTTGGGTTAAGTCTCGCCCGAACCGTGTTAGCGCTTGGTACTTATCCTCAGGATTCTGATCTGTGACACGTTGCCCGCCACGAATATCAACCAATGCTTTAAGAATCTTATCTTTCGTGACACCGTGCTTTTTTAAGGTCTTCCCAACTGAGGAACTCTTGTCCTCTACGCATCCGATCAGCAGATGTTCCGTGCTGACGTACTCATCCTTAAGGTTGGTCGCCTCTTTCCAAGAATTGTCGAATACCGCTTTCAGCACCGACGAAACGCGCAGTTCCTGGCTGTTTCCTTGAACCTTAGGGCCCTTTCGAATCGCCTCATCAACCTCGGATTTGATGGCTTGGACATCCACGCCTACTTTCTGGAGAATCGGCGTCACAACCCCCTCTTGCTGATCGATTAGAGCGAGCAGCAAATGTTCGACATTAAGGTCAGGACTCCCCGCCCGGTTCGCAAAATCCTGTGCGGCCTGTAAGGCTTCTTGTGATTTTATCGTCAATCGGTCAATTCTCATCCTGGTTTTCCTCCCTTTCACAAATTGGTATTTTACTCAAATTGTTAGCTATCCACTCTAGTGCAGAATAAATGCCAACGATTTCGAGAGGAAAAAGGTGTGTTTTCGGCGATTTGCATACTGTACGATGTGCCAGATTGACAGAGAATCATCTATCAGACGAGAGGTGTGCCGATTTGGCGTGTTCACTGGCGGGGATTACTATAGTCTCCAACTAAAAATTACACATGTAGGATTTACGCAGTTCGGTTTGTAGTAGCGCAATTTATTGCGCGTCTTCTGTAGGAGCAAGCTTTGCTCGCGATAAGAGGTCGCGACCGGGAGAGGGATCTCTATCGCACTCGTTATCCACTCGTTTGATCCCCTACAGTAGGTTTGCCGTAACAATCTTCAAATCGCTAACTTTCCTCCCTAATATGTGTAAATATGAATATACAGGGCTATATCTTTCACTCCTCAACCACAATCAGTTGATTCGGTGTCACCCCTGTCAGGTAATCAACGGCTCCGCTTGGCCACGCGACTTCGATCGCCTCAATCTGGGTGTCATCCGCAACTCCGAAGATTGCCGAAAGCTCACTCTGAGAACAGTAGCTACAGCCACTCTTGATGGTTCGTGTCTGTGTGCCGGATGTGGCATGCATCGTAATCTTCGCGCCGATACCATCTCGATTGCTTTTCGTCCCGTTGAGTTTCAGCTTAATCCAATTATTGTTGCTACCTCCATCATTGCGATAGAGATGTGCCGGCCCATTAGAAGTCGTAACGAGGAGGTCCCAATCGCCATCGTTGTCAATGTCTCCGTGGGCTGCGCCCCGCCCAACAATCGGAATCGAAAGGTCTGGCCCAACGCGCATTGCAACGTCCGTGAAAGTTCCCTTCCCTAGATTGCGGAATAGATGGGGTGACTGCGCATAAGTAACCTCGCTCTGAACGAAATTAATCTCATTCTCGACATGCCCATTAGCAGTAAAAATGTCAAGTCTACCATCAAGATCGAAATCGAAAAAGAAACAGCCAAACGTGAGTGTTAGCAGGCTCGGGATCCCAATGTAAGCAACGGGGGCATCGTCAATGAAGAAATCCCCTTCGTGGTGGTAGAGGTTTATCATCTCGTTAGAAAAATTGCCAATGACGAGACTTTCTCTACCACTTCCATCGTAATCCCCCGCGTCAATACCCATCGCGCCCGTCGCAACACCGTTTTCACTGAAGGCGATGCCAGCAATCATCCCCATTTCAATGAAGGTCCCATCCCCGTTGTTCCGATAGAGTTTGTTGGGTTGGGTATCGTTTGCCTCGAAAATATCAGGGAAACCATCAGAGTCGAAATCAAAGATGCAGACCCCCAGCGATTTGCTCTCTGAGTCCTCAATTCGGGCGATTCGTGTCACATCGGCGAACGTTCCATCACCCCGATTCTTGAAGAGACGGCTGGATTGCCCTTCGTAAGATTCTGGTGTACAGTACGACTTATTCGTGCCATCCAGCGTGCAGAAAATGTCCGTCTCGATTGTCCATTCAACGTAATTGGCGACGTACAAATCTAAACTGCCATCCCGATTATAATCGAACCATGCGCAACTTGTCCCGAATCCAGGATTACTGATTCCTGCCCCCACAGTTACATCGGTAAATGTTCCATCTCCCCGATTCTGGAATAGGTGGTCATTTCCAAGACAACTGATATAGAAATCCGCATCGCCATCGTTGTCATAGTCAGCCACCGCAACGCCCATCCCGTATAAAGGTACATCAAGTCCTGCATTCTTTGTTACATCGACGAATGTACCATTCCCGTTGTTTCGGTAGAGGCCCATGGTTTGAAGTTTGCCAGTCGGGTGCCCGTCCCAGTCTTTACCGTTAACCAACAGGAGGTCCTGCCAATTATCGTTATCGTAGTCTATGAACGCGCAACCTGTTCCCATTGTTTCCGGCAGATACTTCTTGCCGAAAGCTCCGCTGTTGTGAATGAAATTGATGCCAGCTTCAGCCGTAATGTCAATAAATTGGGGAAGATGATTTGAGGCATCTGAAGGCTGGAAAACGAGGAAAAGTATAAAGTTGAAAATGCAAACACGTATCCAGAATTTCATTATTTTGATTCTCATTCTTTCCTTTAATGCGTGCTGCCCCTTCCGTAAATCAAACGCTTTCTGAATTGTAATTTCACTTGTTCACGCACCAGCCTCCGCGTCCACGGCAGGACTAGAACGAATCCAACAATATCAGTTAACACCCCAGGTGTGATGAGAAGAGCGCCTCCGACCAACAGCAAAAGGGCTTCGATTAGATGGTTGTGGGGCAACTCCCCATTATGCAAAGACTCGGTGAAATTCCTATACACTTTCAATCCTTGGGTTTTTGCAAGAGAGGCGCCGATGAGGCCCGTCAGGACAATGATTCCTATGGTATGCCACGTACCAAAACGTCTACCTAGCTCAATTAAGATTGCGAGTTCGACTAGGGGTGTGACGATGAAGATTAACAGGAGCCTAGGGAACATCAATCGCTGTGATCCAGGAACTTTCTTAAAACAGGATAAGTAGCACTCGGGCGCTCAATAAAAGGCACATGCAGGGCTCCCGGAACCTCATGGAATACACTCCCTATCGCCCTTGCTAGTTGTAATGAGGCATGACGTGAACAAAAGGGATCATGTTGTCCTCGCATGATAAGCGTAGCCACTGACGAATGCTGTAATTGTAGACTTGCAGAGGGTGATTCGTGGGAGGCCTCTTCCAACTCTTCCAGCAAATCAACGAAGAGATTATAGTTGCATATCTGTTTAAGAAGGATGGCCGCCGCCGGGGCGTCTGCATAGGCGTCCGGCAGGATTTTGCGGTTAAACACCGGGAGCCCAGGCGCGCCGTGAATGCCCAAATTGATGCGCTCAGAGGAGAGTTTCATTACTGCGGATCGAAACGATTGGAACATTCCCAAACATGCCGCAACAAGGCGTGTCTGATTCGCCAGAGACTTTAAGAACGACACTCCCATGATGGGTGGACCGCACGAAATTATGCATTGCACGGTGACACAAGACTCTTTGAGAAGCAACAGCGACAATAACCCTCCCATAGAATGCCCTACGACTCCGTGCAATACCTCTCCTTCAGAGATTAGTTTCGACAATCTTGCAACGACCTCCGCGTACGTCCCTAGCGTCGTATGACATGGCGGAATTCGGGGAGTCTGACCACATCCAGGCAGATCCAACGCCCACACTTCATACTGAGATGCCAAGTACGGTGCGAGACGGTGCCATCTCCGGCTTGAATCCATCCAGCCATGCACGAGAAGCACTTTTCTTGGACCTCCGCCCCATCTTCTTACGAAAACAGGAATCTTGCCAATCGGTGGAACTTCAACCTTAACATGGTACGTTTCCATCAACTCTGTCCCTTCCCCTTCCATCCTTCCACTCTTGCATTCTACAATTCTTTCTAGCCATGTAGGACAAAAACTGTTATACTGAAGGTTGCTTAGCATCTCTTTGACGATTTCAAATATCTCGTGGAGCTATGCGCGTTTGTCTCGGGGAATGGTGCGACCGTGACGCGAGATGTCGTCGCTTGGGGACTACGCGAGGGAATTATAACACTAGAACCGGTACATGCTCAAGTCGATTGTCATACCTGTGGTCTGGTCAAAGAGTGGCTTTTCCACAATCGCTTCGGCGGGTAAACCAAAACTAAACCCCATCGTCATATATTGCCGACATTTTCTGATCTGATAGACCATCATGCTTGAGGAGACACATGAGGTTATTCGAAGGAATTTCAGTTGGATTTTCCGCAATCCGCATAAACAAGATGCGTTCGCTGCTGACCATGTTCGGCATCATTATCGGCGTGGCATCTGTCCTCGCAATGATAGCCATTGGCGATGGTGCCAAACTCGTTGTCATTCAGGACGCCGAAAAGCTAGGTGGTCTTAACCAGTTCACGATGTATCGCAGTTCTCACATAAGAAAAGGTGAACGATGGGTACCGAACCGAAGTAGTGAATATTTTGAGTATGACGACGTACTAGCCATCGAAGCCGAATGCCCTTCTGTAAAATTGGTTGTACCCAGAATACCCCAGTGGCGCGGGGTCCTGGTGCAGGCCGCTAATGGCAATGAAACACGTGCCGGGTACAACGGAGTCAATGATTCATTCCCGGCATCCATGCAATGGGATGTTCATCAGGGGCGTTTCATCTCGACTGAAGATATCAATGACCGCACGAAAGTATGTGTTCTTGGATCGGAAGTCGCCGCCGAGCTGTTTGGGAATCGTGATCCGATCGGTGAGGAAATCAAGATAGGACGCAGCACTGGATACCGGCGGTGGGAAAGAGAGAAGCAGGACCGGAGTACTGAGCGTTTTACAGTTGTCGGTACGATGATGTCGCGCGGCAGAAGCCTGCGCTTCGGTTGGAACCTTGACAACATTATCTTCATGCCCCTCACCACCGTCCAACAACGGTTCACGGGAAACGACCGAGTTGTGATGCTTTCGGTTCACGCAAAAAGCGCAGATTTACTTGACAAAGCAACTGAAGAGGTAAAATCTGTCATTAGGAAAAGACACCACAACCAAGACAATTTTTTCAATGTCTGGGTTCTGAAGGAGGGAATGGAACAACTCGAAAAGATTAGCAAGGTGATTAAAATCACACTCGGTATCATCGCCGGCTTTTCGTTACTGGTTGGGGGCATCGGCATCATGAACATAATGTTGGTGTCAGTCACGGAGCGTACCCGAGAAATTGGCCTCCGAAAAGCGATTGGCGCCAAGCGGGGAGATATACTCTTTCAGTTCTTGGTCGAAGCTGTCCTCATGTGTAGCGCAGGCGGTCTAATCGGTCTTGGCTTAGGTGTTTTCGCCGGCAAAGGAATGGCATACATCGCTGTTAGCATCGTCAAGATTGTTCCCGAATGGCCCGCCGTAATTTCAACGGATTGGATGATTATTTCGGTAGCGGTTTCAGCGGCAATTGGTATCTTCTTCGGGCTGTATCCTGCGATTCGAGCGTCGGAACTATCACCAGTGGAGGCATTGAGAACGGAATAGCCAAATCGCATCTAACTTAAGGGATTTACGCGAAATGTATCCTATTGCATGTACACCAAAATCGGTAGGCGGGGATCAAACAAGCGACCAGCGATCAAGCAACTGATTATGGAGCGCGATAGCAAATCCCGTGCGATAGGGATCCCTTTGCCCCGCAGTGGACAACATTGATTGACACCATTATTACACTGCAATTTTTGGGTAAATGGTATTCACAGACTTAAGTAGCCAACTTATAAATTTATAAGCGCGGGATAATCAAAGGTATTCAAGATGAACATCATTGAGTGTATTTTCGTAGGAATTTCTAGCCTTCGCCGCCACACAATGCGCACGTCCCTGACAATTTTGGGCATTGTCGTTGGCGTGGGAGCAGTCGTAAGTATGGTGTCCGTCGGCGACGGCTCCCGTGCCATGGTTCTGAGAGAGATTGAGCGCACAGGTGGCATTAACATGATCGAAATCTACCGAGACGATTGGGACAAGCAGTCGGGCACATTGACGCGCGCAGCCGGTCGAACCGTCAGAAACAGACGCTGGAAGCGCAACCGCGCAGAACACCTGGAAACTTCCGATGCATACGCTATTCTTGAAAAAGCGAAAGGGGTTACACACGTTATTGCTGAAGATGACATGGGGGGTTGGAACATCAACTATCAAGGCATTAGCAAGGACTCACGTATTGTTGCATCAACAGCGGGTTACGATTACTCGCACAACTGGTACCCGCAGATGGGACGGTTCTTTACGGAAGAAGAGGTCAAAGCTGCCAGTAACGTCACTGTCATCGGATCTAAAATCTACGAAGACGTTTTCAAGAACGAGGATGTGATCGGCGCAGAAATTAAAGCGACACGCACCAGTTCGCGGGGCCCTCGTTATGACGTGCGCCTTACCGTAATTGGGGTCATGGAAGAAAAAGGTGATGCCATGGACACCCAAGGGTGGGACAATCGCTTCATCATCCCTATAACAACACTCCAACAAAGATTTAAAGGCAGAAAGGACATTGAACGCATTCGTGTTGAAGCCGACAATCCGGATGAAGTTGAATCTGTGCGATCGGAATCAAAACGCATATTGGGACGAATACACAGCAACTCCGGCGACGAGTATCAATACTGGACAGCGACTGAGGAACTCGCGACTGCTGAAAAAATTGGACAAACAATGAAAGCACTTATGGGAGGCATCGCCGGAATCGCTCTTTTCGTAGCCGGAATCGGCGTGATGAATATCATGTTGGTCTCCGTCACCGAACGAACGAAAGAAATCGGTTTGCGCAAGGCTCTTGGCGCTAAGCGGCGTGATATTTTGTTGCAGTTTCTCATAGAAGCTGGTACCCTTACACTATTCGGCGGAATTCTAGGAGCCATACTTGGCGTATTTATGGGGCAAGGCACCGCGGCGCTCATTGAAAAATATGTTTGGCCCGGAAGTAATTGGCCCTCGATCATCTCTTTAAGCACAATCATTCTCGCAATGACGGTCTCTATAAGCGTAGGAATTTTCTTTGGACTGTATCCCGCCAATAGAGCTGCCAAGTTGACCCCGGTCGAAGCGCTAAGATCGGAATAACATTTGATAGTCAATTGGCAGTCGCCGATTGCCACTTAATGAAGGAACTCCTACAACGTGAACAAGAAGATTGTTGCAATTGTAGTAATTGTATTTGTCGTAGCTATCGTCGGCATTCTCAGACTGAGGGGAGTGAACATCCAGTTTGGGGTAAACATAGTTCCTAAAGCAACCTCTGATGTCACTGGCAAGTCCGCCGAGAAAAAGGTTGAAGTTGTGAAGCGCGGGGATTTCCAAATGCGTATTAGCGCAACCGGAAACCTTGAGCCTCTCATTGATGTTGAAGTCAAGTCGAATGTTGAAGGCGAGGTTGTACGGTTGTATGTCAGCGAAGGACAACATGTAGAGAAGGATCAGGTGTTATTAGAGATCGATCCCGAACAGTTCCAAGAAGACGAGAAACAGGCTGAGGCTAACGTCAATGCGGCGAAAGCACAGCTCGAACAAGCAAAACTCAACATAAATCTGAAAGTTAAGGAACTAGACAGCACATTGAGGCAGGCGACGGACAACGTTGAAATTGCCAAAGCGAATTTGACGACCACGCTGGCAACCACTGGCACGCAACTCACGCAAGCTGATACACAAATTCAAACGACGAAGAACGATTTAGCGCAAGATAACATTGCTTTGGAACAGGCGAATATTGCCCTTACACAAGCGGAATTGAGGCTTGCTGAACTTGAGGTCGAGCGTGACTCCGCGAAGGTTGCATTGGATACCGCACAGGCAGAATTGAATCGGAGTCAGGAATTGTTCGATAAGAAACTCATTGCGAAGAAATCACTGGAAGAGGCGGAAACAAGACATGCGACATCACTATCCCAAAATAATAGCGCCGTGAAGCGCTTTGAATCTCAACAGCAAGCTGTCAGCTCTCAAAAGAAAACTATTGACGCAAGAGAAAGTGCCATTGAAACCCGCAAAGGCACGCTGAAGTATCAGGAATTAAATCGCGAGAAATTAGGTGAAATGCGGGAAGCAGAAGAAAAAGGGGCTCAACTTCAGTTGCAAATTGTCGAAACTCGTCTTACAGAGATTGACGAGTCAATCGAGGATGAAGAGGAGGTTACGAAACAGACAAGAGTCGGGGCGGAAGCCAACCTGTTGCGAAACGAAAGTAGCTTGAAAAACCAACAGGAGCGTTTAGGATGGACAACAATAAAAGCCCCGATGGCAGGCGCTGTTACCTTGTTGGAAATAGAAGAAGGTGAAATTGTCACTTCGGGCCGATCTTCCTTCTCCCAAAGCCCACCGCTCATGACAATTGCAGACCTGTCAAAGATGGTCGTCAAAACCTACATCAACGAAGTTGATATGGAACGGCTTCGCCTGGACCAAGAAGCTGAAATAAAAGTTGACGCTTACGCAAAGAAGAAATACAAGGGGCGTGTTGCAGAAATCTCGCCGAGTGGAGAAGAGCGTGATAATATCATAACGTTCGAGGTGATGGTCGAAGTCGTGGGGTCGCCGCAAGAGTTGATGCCAGGTATGAGCGCTGATGTTGATATCATCACTTACAAGGAAAAGAATGTCCTACTACTGCCGATCGATGCCATTGAGGACAAAACCTCCGTCACTGTCACTGCGGAAGTTAACGACGTGTCGCCCTTCAAAGAGAAACAACCTATTGAAATTATGACGCCAACCGAGAAAACCTTCAAAGGACACGTGAGGTCGATTGGCGGCTCCGAGTTGATTATCAGCCTTGATAGTTCGCAGCGAGGGCTGCGGCCCGGCAAAATGACCCTCGCACTTCTGGCTAAAGGAAAACAGATAGCGGATGGTGTTCCCGGCACGATTAACATAGTCAAGGAAAAACTTGTGATTTTGGATAAGGGAGAATCGGAAGAAAAGCGCAAAGGGCCGCCAAAGGGTAGGAAAATCCCGATTGAAACCGGTATGCAAAACGAAACGGAAGTGATTATCAAGAGCGGTTTGTTTGAAGGCGACCGCGTAATTCTGCCACCTCGAAAGCAACCGCCCGCAGGTGCGTGGCGCCGAGGTTAATTTTTTCGTTCGTTCCAACAACAAGCGTCTCATGCCATTGAGACGCTTTTTCTATTTCTGAAACGAATAGGACTTATCCAAACCCCTCTGTAGAGCGCACACTGGGCATCCAACACAGACATTTATTGCCATCCACCTGCGTTGTAGGGTGGGCACCGCCCACCATCTCCAAATGCGTTGAATACACCGGATGTCGCAAGCTAACCTCCATTCCAATCCGGAGGCAGAAGGGATCGTAGTAGGATCAACTGAAATCAAACGCACAGATAGTGAGTGCGATAGCAATCCCTGATAGCGAAGGAGCAACTGACCTATAGGGAAGGCGCTAGAGCTCTCATAGTAAATTACGCGCGATACTCGTGACGAATCCGAGCGTTTCCCGTAAACTTGGTTTCTTCAACTCTCTGTAAAGCGGAATCCGCGATCATCAAATCGCAGATTCCCCCTCTTATTGCCCACCATCTCCAAACGCGTTGCCTGCGCTGCACACCCAACTCAAATCTCTATTTTCGTCATTGCATTCCAGTCTATCCTGATATATCATAGACACTGTATTCACCACAATCTTGAATCAAGGAGTCGCGTGTGAAGATTACGATTCTCGGTTCCGGAACCTCTACGGGAGTACCCGAATACAAATGCGATTGTGATACTTGTGAAGACGCTCGACGCATCGGCTCAAAGAATTACCGCACCCGGCCATCAATTCATATCGAAAAAGATGGCAAGCATTTACAATTCGATCTGGGACCTAACTTTATGGATCAGATTGACCGCAACAAGGTGGATTGGATTGACGCAGTCGTGTTCACGCATTGCCATGCAGACCACGTGAGCGGAACAAATGACATCGTAATGCCGTGCCGCAAACAGCAGATGGACATGCCAATCTATGGCCCCGAAGAAACCCTCCATATTTTGCAGCGCAATTTTGATTATATGTTCAGTAAAGAGTCTTACCAAGGCGGCGGAATCGCGCATCTCATTCCAAACATCGTTGACGAGAAATTCCAGATTGATGGGTGTGAACTGCTACCGATTCCCGTAGAACACGGCGCCGTGCAAACATACGGCTATCGAATCGACAACTTTGGTTACATTCCCGATGTCAAACGACTCCCTGACTCCTCAAAGAACCTGCTCCGCGGAATCGATGTGCTGATCATTGACGCATTGAGTTTTAATTCGCGGCACCCAACCCATTTCTCCGTCCACGAGGCGATCGCGGTCAGCAACGACCTGCAACCGAAAGCAACCTATATTACCCACATCATGCACCGCCTCGATCACCGCTATTTCCCCGCACAGTGCGAAGACCACGAAATCGACCTCCCGGAAAATGTCCACCTCGCATACGACGGTCAGATTATTGAGATTTCGTAGCGCGAAGCGCCACTAAACGGCGATTACGCTAACCTCCATGTGTCATTCCATCTGAATTCTCAACTCGGAAACAGACTTTCAGAACTTGTGTAAGCCAATGTTGTTGCCGGCAGGGTCAGTAAACACACCGATGTGTCCCATACCACCCGGCACAGGCGTCGGTGGCACAATCGTTTTACCGCCAAGGCTCTCCGCCTTGTCCAAACACGCCTGGATGTCGTCCACCTGAATGTAGATGCTATACCCCGCATCGGTTAATATTGCGCTTGTCTTCTGGGCAACAATCGCTTATAATGTGGATAAATTGTGTTTGTGGATTTAACATAGCTTTCTTAGTTTTTGACGAGGAAATCCTATGATTGCCATTGACTTTACTGAAGAAGACATTGAAGCGCTTGATTATGAACGTTATCACCATCCTCATCCGAAGGTGCAGCGAAAGATGGAGGCGCTTTGGCTCAAACACCAAGGCTTACCGCATAGTCAAATCACTCGTTTAGCCGGTATTTCGCCTAACACGTTGCGGGCTTACCTGCGCCAATACCAAACTGGCGGCATTGACGCACTCAAACAGCTCAATTACTGCCCACAGGAAAGTGAGCTGTTGGCTCATCAGACCTCAATTGAAGACTATTTTCGGACAAATCCAGCAGCTACTATTAAAGAAGCAGCGGCAAAAATCTACGAACTCACCGGTATTCAACGCAGTGAAAGTCGTGTGCGTGTGTTTTTCAAAAACATAGGCATTGAGTACCGGAAAGTGGGGCATATACCAGCCGAAGCCGATGTCGAGGCACAGGAGGACTTTAAAAAAAAGAGTTGCAACCGCGTCTGGACCAAGCTGCTGCTGGTCTGAGAACCGTCTTTTTCGTTGATGCCGCCCATTTTGTCTTAGCTCCCTTTTTAGGATTTCTCTGGTCGTTCACTCGTGTGTTCATCAAAGCCCCCGCCGGCAGAAAGTGATTTAACGTTTTGGGTGCCTTGAATGCCGTGACACACGAACTGATAGCGGTACAAAACGATACTTACATCAATGCGCAAACCGTCTGTGATTTGTTAGTGCGTATTGCAAAGTCGGCAGGTGAGATGCCGATTACATTGGTTTTAGATAATGCCAGATATCAAAAGTGCCCAATCGTCCGGGAGTTAGCTGAGAAACTCACTATTGAGTTGCTTTATCTTCCACCATATTCTCCCAACTTAAATCTGATTGAACGGCTCTGGAAATTCGTCAAGAAAAAATGCCTTTACTCAAAGTATTATGCCGAATTTTCCGATTTCAAGCGTGCGATTACCGATTGCCTCAATCAGACTCACACCACCTACAAATCGGAATTGGCAACTTTACTTACGCTACGTTTTCAGACTATTCAAAAAACGCAACTTCCGGCAGCGTGAAGTATAACATAGTTTGGCGGCATATCTTCCGTTGTTTGCATAATGCCTCCAGGGATGCCACCCTCAACATTCTCAATATACCAGTAACTGCCCGCCGGCGCATGGTGCGCAATTTTCCAATTGAAGAGGTTGCCGTAGAACTCCTTTAGCGCCTCCCCGTCTCGTCCTGCGATTTCAAAATAGACAACCGGTTTTCCCATGAATCCCTCCTAATCGCTTTCCGTATGCAAGGTTCAAGAATCAACCCTACATCTTGGGCAAGAAAGAAATTGAAGACTCTACGATTCCTTCCAATCTTCCTTTCTTCTGCCCTTCCATTCTACCTCCAGCTACTGCTCGCTTTGCCCCTCCGGCGCCTTGTAGAGTCCGATGCAGTTGCCGCTCGGATCACTGAACATTGCAATCGAACCTACATCATCGCGGATAAGCATTGGCGGTACGATGGTCTTGCCACCTAGGCTTTCGGCTTTGTCCAGATACGCTTGGAGATCCTTCACTTGAATGTAGATGGTGACATGGTTAGGCGGCATGTCCTCGGTCGTCGACATGATGCCTCCACCGATTCCCTCCTCCTCTGCACACACCCCGGCGTAGTTGTTCAGATCCTCAGCCACGGTTAAATTCCAGTCGAAAAGCTCCGTGTAGAACCCCTGAAGCTGTTCACCATCTCTACCGCCGATTTCAAAATGAACCACGGGTTGACCCATTATTCTTCTCCTTTGAGTGAGATAATTTAGTGCGCTCGCGATGAGCATCATGTCGCAATTTTAGACTAGCACCACTATGTTCGTCAAGGCGAATTTGCGGCAGTTGGTAGAAACGTTTGATCCGCGTAGAGGTTCTCGCGGCACGGGACGCATTAGAACCACACTGCTATTGATAATCCTTGTGCCAGTATGTCTATAAGGTTCACATCGTAGAGCTGGGACACTTTAGAAGCGCTTTCGTGAATCTCAAGGGCGATTACCATACTCAGATGCGTGCAAGATGTTCCAATTTTGGTGCAGGGGAAACGCATCTAAATCTTCTACTTCACAAAAAAGAAAATCGGGCTAAGTTTGTGATAATTTTCTTAGGGGTCGTAGGTTGGGTTGAACGGGAATCCGTTAATAATTGCTAATCTTAGAGGAGTTTTCGAGTGCCCGCTTTGCCTGAACGTGCCAAAATTTGAGTGAAACCCAACATCAATCATACATTCTACCACCATGAGACATCCTCTATAATTAGATGCGTTTCCCCTGATTTTAGTGTAGACACCAAGGCGTCTTATGGAGTATTATGAGATGCTAGAAATAGATGATGAACTTCCTATTATCGTGGAACGCGAACAAGACGTATCAAACAAGGATAACCATGGAGCACAACTCTACCATTACTCGATTATCTAGAATGCTGTGGATAGGAATAGCCCTAATTACCCTTGCAACGGCGGAACCGTTCGTTGGACAATTGGCGGCAACACCCAAGGTCGATGCGACTAGTCAGGATTCCTCACGATCGCAGTCCGAATACAGGACCATTCTTGAGCGTTTCTATGACGCGGTTTTCAACCACCCGAATCTAACCGAAGCTCAAGATCTTATAGCCCCTGAATACATCGATCACAACCCCATCGCTCCGAAATCGGTATCTGGAATTCAAGGGCTAAAATACACCTCGAAATTGTTACGCACCGGTTTTCCAGACCTAATTATCGGCGTCGAAGATTTGATGGTCGGCCGGGATAGAATAGTAACTCGCATCAGGATGCGAGGAACGCATCAAGGCGAATTCATGGGGCTTAAGCCTACCGGCAAGCAGATTGATATTACGGCAATCGAAATTTACGGAATGGTTGGCGAGAAAATCAGTGAACGCTGGGGAAGTCTGGATGGTATCGCGTTATTTCAGCAACTGGGTGTGATCCAGACACAGGAGACACCAGACGACGACCTATCCGAGAATGACGAAGGACCTTCCGAAGAGAAGCAGCAAAGCGAAGTCGTTGAAAGTTGGAACTTGACAGACCTGAGCGATTGGGAAAAACTTAAAGCCGCTTTCATGCACGAGATTGGACGTGTGCGCATTGTGGCGCTTGTGTCCCCAAACTGACCGCTATGTCGTCGGGGGGTCTCCGAAATCAAGAACATCCTTAATAAGTCACCAGACGACTATCCCGCTGTGTACGTTGTCTGGCAACCCGTCCTTCGCAGTGACAACCGCGAGGCTGCAGAAAGACGCGCAGATGAATTTGCCGACGATAGGATCCATCACTTCTGGGATAAAGAACGATTCACCGGAAAATTGTGGAAACCGGTCCTTGGCGCGCGGGATATTCCATGGGACGTTTATTTCCTCTACAACACAGATGCTCAATGGGGGGACATCCCTACACCGCCCGATTTCTGGATGCGTCGAATGACCGAAGGAAAAATCCCGCGATTTTTGGCAAAGGTAAGGGAGATCATGGGCAAATAAGTCCTCAGCACTTAGCACCCGTAAGTCCCAGCATTTCCTATGCACCCGTCGTACCCCTCTGGCGTTCTTGTCTCCAATCCGTACCTATCCGTATTCATCTTTGTCCATCTTCCTTCTCCGTTCGTGGTAGTGCAATTCATTGCACGTCTGGTTTTTCTCGTCTTCGCGTTCTCCCATTTGCCATCCTTCCATCCGCCTTTTTCTCCACTCTCCACTAGTTACTGTCTTTCGTTCTTCCAATCTTCCTTTCTTCCCAGCTAACTTAATATCCTGAGAATCAAGACCGCCATGCCGACCGCAAAACAGTAATACGAGAATCCCGAAAATTTTCCCCGATCGAGCACCGCAAGCAGGAAGCGCAACGCAATATAGCCAACCAAGAACGACATCAGCGTACCAACAACGATAGTTATCGGATCAACCGAGATGCTCACCACATCCTTGAGTTTAAGAAAAACTGCGCCTAGAATTGCCGGAATGGAGAGAAGGAATGAGAATCGTGCTGCCTGTCTCGGAGAAATGCCTAAGAGTAGCGCCAAAGAGATCGTAGCGCCCGACCTTGAAATTCCAGGTGTGATGGCTAAGCCCTGAGCTATTCCGATAAGCGGCGAATGCCAGAACCGCGCCGGGCAATCTTTATGAACCGTGTTTCGCCTGAGCCGTGGTAACTGTAGGATAACGCCTGTCATTATCAACATCACCGCGACAATCGTCGGTTTGGCGAAGAGCGCCTCGATCTGCTGCTTAAACACAATAGCGATTGCTCCCGTTGGAACAGAGCCGAGTAGGACAAACCAAATTAGCTTAAGATCGCTCGAGCCATTGATGGTGGCAATTGGTCGTCGGTAAAACCGAGGATTCACGACCGCCGAAAAGCCAGCTTTGGCAAGTTTTCGAATTGATTGCTTATACACGATGACGACTGCGCCAAGAGTGCCAAGATGTAGCATGACATCGAAAAATACCTGTGGCTCTTTCAAACCCAGAAAATGTTGCATCAACGCCAGATGCCCGGAGCTACTCACCGGCAAAAATTCTGTCACGCCTTGCAAAATGCCAAGTACAACCGCTTCGAGAATGGTCATGTCTTAGTGGTTTTCTCGCTAAGTATTTATGTCTTCCTGGACTGGCACAAGAGACGTATTCAACAATTCCTGTAGGTGCGGTTTCTAACCGCACCGGCACCCAACACTTACCATATACTCTTAGAAAAGTCACCACTTAGTGGTATACTCGCTAAGTATTTATGTCTTCCTGGACTGGCACAAGAGACGTATTCCACAATTCCCGTAGGTGCGGTTTCTAACCGCACCGGCACCCAACACTTAACCATATACTCTTAGCGAGTCAACCACTTAGTGAAAAAACCGTATGTTCTTGATAAAGCAACGCGAACCGAACGCAAATGTGACCGGGCCGTGCCAAATCAAGTTAGGATAACAATCTTGGCAACAACACCGCCAAAAAGCTGAGATATCAGCGTTTTGTGGGTAAAACTTGATACCACAAAAAACGCCCCGCCTAAACTGTTAGCTAACAGTTTGAGCGGGGCGTTGTAGCTACGAGAAACTTACTTCGCTTACTTAGAAATCAACATTTTGCGCGTAGCAGCAAAATCGTTAGTTTTCAGAGTATAGTAGTAGACACCTGAGGCGACATGCTCGCCGGCACCGTTGCGCCCATCCCAATACGCGGCGGTGGAGCGTGTCATGTAGAAGCCAGCCGGTTTCATTCCCAGATCAAGTGTCCGCACAAGATGACCGGACGCGCTGTAAATCTGAATGGAAGCGAAACTAGACTCGCTGAGTTGGAACGGCATCCACGTCTCAGGATTGAACGGATTGGGGAAGTTCTGTGCCAGCCGCGTCTGCTCCGGATGCACATCACCAACCACCAGCGATAGACGCAGGTAAGCCTGTCTGATGTCCGCAATGTCAACCGTGTGTGTGAATGGACCTGACACGATATTCCCACTGTCATCAAGCACTGTCACTTCCAGCCGATCGCCAGCCTCTATGACGCTATTCCGATTGAGATCTGCCCACACAGCAGCGGAGCGTGTCTTGGCAGTTGAGATTGGCTCGGTTGCAATTGCACCGGTGCGCAGGTTCTTGGCAACCAAGGTGTAGTTGGTATGCGGGTCAGCATTTTGCAAACTGCCACTCACAACAAATGCCCAAGCATCTCTGAAGGGGTTGATACCCGGCGCTGCGGCGACCGGTTGGTTATCCCACGCCATTCCTGTGAACGTAACAGAACCACCCTCGGGTGTGTTGACGATGTAACCTTTACCGCCTTCAATAGCGAACCCATCACCACCTTCACCTGCCGTGAAACCGATGAATTTCTGACTCGTCGCATCAAGTTTAATGACGACAGTGGCATTCAGCGCCATCGCAAACGATTGGGCAGTGAACGCTTCTTCCGGCATCAGTGGCAGAGAAATCATGTTCAGCCCCTTATCGAGCATCATGGAAAAAGTTGCCATATCTATCTCAACCGGGGTTTCATCGACTGGAGTCTCGTCAACCGGGGTTTCATCGACCGGAGTCTCGTCAACCGGGGTTTCATCGACTGGAGTCTCGTCAACCGGGGTTTCATCGACCGGAGTCTCGTCAACCGGAGTCTCGTCAACCGGGGTTTCATCGACCGGAGTCTCGTCAACCGGGGTTTCATCAACTGGTGTTTCGTCAACCGGTGTTTCATCAACTGGTGTTTCGTCAACCGGGGTTTCATCGACCGGAGTCTCGTCAACCGGGGTTTCATCGACTGGAGTCTCGTCAACCGGGGTTTCATCGACCGGTGTTTCATCGACTGGTGTTTCGTCAACCGGTGTTTCATCGACCGGTGTTTCATCAACCGGTGTTTCATCGACTGGTGTTTCGTCAACCGGTGTCTCGTCAACTGGAGTCTCATCAACCGGTGGTGCTGGAGCGGCGATCATGCTCCCTGTCGTCGTTACGGCTAGCACTGAGGTGGTGTCAGCAGGATCCGGAATCTGCACTTCCGCGAGTTGCAGCGATGAATCC
The DNA here is from genome assembly GCA_965197465.1 of Candidatus Poribacteria bacterium. GTDB lineage: Bacteria > Poribacteria > WGA-4E > WGA-4E > JAJDTR01 > JAJDTR01. The sequence continues at coordinate 2,129,940 of OZ240209.1, forward strand.
TTAGCCTCAACTGCTTCGAATGTTATGGTTACCAGCGTACCCATATCTCCACCCTCTCCGGCGAGAGAAAGTGATGCCATACGGATGGCAGCAAGGCCGGTGTCGGGATTCGTCTCGATTTCATCGGCTTTTGGCGGAACAGGAAATGCGCCGGGAAGATAATCGCTGAATTCCACTCCAACATACGAAAGCGCAGTTGGATCAAATAGCACATCAAACTGATAAGCTGTGATACCCGCGGCACCGCTAATGTTGACATTAACAGTAAGTTGTTCGCCAGCGGCTGGGGATTCAATTGCTGTCGGATCTATTGACAGAGCCGTTTGACCGTACGTTGTTCCATGAAGAGCAAACAACATCAGTAAAACGGTGACAAGTGAGAATAGTGGTGCTCGGTTAATCATCTGGCTCTTCATCAAAATTACACCTTTCATAAATCTGTTTGTCATTTCAAGAAATGGAGCAGAAAACATTCCAATTCAAGAAATGGTAGTGAATTTCCAAAGCGTGTTATGAAATCAGTGCATAACACGGCGGTTTTCTATTGTACCCAAATCTATTATGGGGAAGCCCAAATATAAAGATGGTACATTATAACCCATGTGAACAACTTTTATCAACAAGTTTTTTTGACGAATTGATTGAAATTGGTGGATTTCTTTAACGACGCCGCCAATCACAGGTGCTTTATTTCCCGATGAAAATGGAGTCTGTTGTGGGCTTGGTAGTTCTGGATAGCGTATTTTCTACGTCCCTGTTTCCCGCTAAAGCTCTTTGCTCTTCACGTTTCAGGCGTCGTTTCTTCCCATCCTTACACCCCCCTCTTTGCTTTCACTGGGCACTGACCACTAGCCACTGCCCTTATCCTTCCACCTTGAAACCCAATTGCATTTCTTTCCAGCTAAATGCTACAATACCTACCGGTCTTCTCAATAATGTCTCCCGTTGTTCTCCTTTTCGTCTACAATGACAACGCCAGTAGCCGCCGATAACAATCAAGAGAATGGAGTGCTGTATATTGTGAGCACTCCAATCGGCAATTTGGAAGATATTACCGTGCGAGCAATACGAATCCTCAAGGAGGTAGATCTGATCGCTGCTGAGGATACCCGCCGCACACGCCAGTTACTTAACCACTATGATATCCACACGCCGCTTACAAGCTACTTTGATGGAAACCACGAGAGTAAAGGCGAAAAACTGATCGCGCAATTAAAGGCGGGCGGGTTAATCGCCCTAGTCTCAGAAGCCGGGACGCCGACGGTTTCTGACCCAGGGCACAGACTCGTCGTCCAATGCATTGATGCGAACATCCCTATAACCCCCGTCCCTGGCGTTGCAGCCTGTATTGCAGCCGCTTCAGTAGCTGGATTGCCGTTACACGCTTTTGTCTTTGAAGGCTTCCTCTCTCCAAAGTCGGGGAAACGAAGGCGGCATTTCATCGAATTGAGCCAAGAAAAACGGACACTTATCTTTTACGAATCACCCCACCGACTTATGATGTTCCTCCAGGATGCTCTGGAAACCCTAGGCGATCGCCATATCGTCGTTGCACGAGAATTGACGAAAAAGTTTGAAGAGGTCTTCCGCGGTACTTTAAGCGAGGCGCTACGGAAATTCCAGGCTTCACCTCCGCGCGGAGAATTTACTATTCTAGTTGAGGGCAATAGAAAATGACTTGGTGAGAACAAGTACAGATAGAAAAACCAGACGTAAAAACAAACTTAACCGTTCACATACTACAGAGAAAAACAGCTTATGCAATCCCCTCACGGTATTAGATCCGAAGCGTTTCGTGCGCCGGTAATGGCAAAGAACGGCATGGTTACATCGGCGCATCCGCTCGCCTCGCAGGCAGGAATCCAAGCCATGATGGCAGGCGGAAATGCGGTCGATGGAGCAATTGCGACTGCGGCTGCCCTCGGCGTCGTTGACCCGGTGAATTCTGGAACGGGCGGCGACGGATTCATCATGGTCTACTGGGCAGAATCTGACTCGGTGTCCTGTGTTAATGCAACGGGGCCAGCGCCCTACGCAGCCACCCGCGAAGTGTATCTCAAAGATGGTGGGATTCCCATGAGAGGCATTCGGAGCGTTTCCCTGCCCGGAATTGTCGATGGTTGGCTGTTAGCGCACAGCCGTTACGGTGCGTTAAAACTCGATCAGGTTTTCGACCCAGCAATTTCGCTCTGCGAAAACGGCTTTCCCGTTGGCGAAAATCTCGCGGCTGGACTCAGGAGCGCAACACCACTCTTTAATGAGAACCCATATTCGCGAGCCGTGTTCACCAATAAAGGCAACCCCATCGGCGTAGGGCAGATGCTGTACAACAAAGATCTCGCTAATACGTTAAGAAAAATCGCCGCCGAAGGACGTGGATCTTTCTACGAAGGCGCAATCGCCCGAGAAATTGTAAAGTTTTGCGAGGCATGTGATGGCCTCTTTACGGAGAGGGATTTCGCAGACTATCATGCACATTGGGACGACCCCATCCATATCAATTATCGCGGCTACGACGTATATGAAATGCCTCCTAATTCTAGTGGACACATCCTACTCCAGGAGCTAAACATTGTCGAGTTGTTCGATCTCGCATCATTGGGACATAACACAACGGAATGTGTCCATCTGATGGTCGAAGCGAAGAAACTCGGTTTTGCCGACCGAGAAAAATTCTTGGCGGACCCGAATTGGGTGAACGTTCCGATTGAGGGGATGTTGTCGAAAGAGTACGCCGCGGCGCAAGCGAAGCGCATCAACCCTGACCGCGCCGCTGTGGATGTGCCCGCTGGCGGACCTGAACTGTTTGGAGATACGACCTGCTTCTGTGTCGCGGACCGCTGGGGCAACGTCGTTTCTATGCTACAGAGCATACAGATGGGATTTGGCTCCGGCTTAATTGCCGGCAATACCGGGGTTTTGCTTAACAATCGCATGACATACTGGCACTTGGAGGAAGACCACCCAAACTGCCTCATGCCGGGAAAGCGCGTTCGTCACACGATGAACCCCGTCATTGTCACTCAAAATAACAGGGCGTTTCTCGCTTGTGGTACACCAGGAGCAGATACACAAGTACAAACCAATCTCCAACTCATTACCAACATTATCGACTTTGGCATGAACGCACAAGAGGCCGTAGAAGCACCACGCTGGCGCAGCCTACAAAACCCGATGGAGTCGACAGTTCCGCACACTTGTTCAAATCACCTACAGTTGGAAAACCGATTTTCTGAAGAGGTGCGCGAGGGCCTTGCGCGGAAGGGGCATGAAATTGAAATTCTAGGAGATTGGCACGGTGCCGGAAACGCACAGGTGATTGTCCGCTACCCCGAATCGGAAGCGCTCATCGGGGGATCGGATCCGCGAGTGAACGGGTACGCCATCGGATGGTGAAGCCAAAACCGCTTTCATCAATCAGATTCGCCTGACCGTTCACTTGGCAATGCGGAATCCGATCACAAATTCCGTGTAATCTTTGCTGAAGAAATCAAAACTAATGCAGGTACTGTGGTCGTGGTTGTAATACCAAGCACCACCGCAGACAACTCGGAAATTCGGGTCGTTGTCATCGTACCACGTGCTCGTCCATTCCCACACATTCCCGAGCATGTCGTAACAGCCGAAAGGACTGGCTCCGTCGGGAAAAGCCCCGACGGGTGTTGTACCTCCGGCACGGAGTTCAGCCGTATTACAGCGCGGTTTGTCAACCTCATATCCCCACGGAAACAAACGATCATCCTCGGCGCGCACTGCTCGCTGCCACTCTTCAAAGCAAGGTAAACGACTGCCTGCCCAACTCGCGTAAGTCTCCGCGTCTTCGGTATTGACCCATGTGACCGGGTGATCGCCCCGTTTTTCTGGGTATGCGCCTGCCTCCCATCCCTTCGGTGTGCGATGTCCTGTCTCTTGAATGAATCGCTGATACTGAGCGTTCGTCACCGGATATCGCCCTATCTGGAATTCATCTACCTGAAATGGTTCCAACTCCTCACCGATCAACACTTCGCCTGCCGGAACGTCAATCATACTGTCTAATATCTGCAAAGCATCATCTCGAATCTGCATATCCCCATGGTCGAGTGCATGTCCCAACGGCGATAACAGCGATTCAACGGGCGGCGTCAACTCCCTTGGAGTGCGCTCCCAACTCAAATCCGTTGCCAATAGCAGTCGGGCAATTCCCGCCAAGGATTCGTCGAAATGCCAGGTCCAATACTGGTTCAAAAGTTGCTGTAGGGCATCTAGGCCGCCACATTGCGCCAATTCAACTCGGTTTTTCCGGCGCGCATCCCATTCCTTCCCATCCAACTTTTTCAGTTTGATTGGCTGCATCGCTCGAACCTAGGACATCTGCACGAAAAGCGTGATGCGTAATGCGTGAAATGTGATGCGTGGAACGCAAGCTAAATTAATTAGTCCACTGGCATCCCAACCGACGCGTGAATCTGAACAAACCTCCAGCGCCCGTTCTCCTTCTCTAGCACCCCCGTCAACCGCATCGCTAATTCCTCGCGAACCCCACACCACTTGAGGCGCCACCGTTGTCGCGCGTAAAACCACGCAATACAACCGCGTTCCTGCACATCAAGCTTATCAATCGCAATGCGGAACTCCTCCGCACACCCCACAAGATGGCGGTAGTAATCGAGCGCATTGTTTCCTCCCTCAACCACCTCATCAGCATCAGTCCCGATTTTCACGTAGGATTCTGTGGCAGACATCATTCCCACTAGACGTTCCACATCCCCCGCTACGAGGGCATCGAAATAGTCAGTTATGGTCTGACACGCATCGGTGGGATTCCTAATAGGCATGATGTCTTGATTCGAGGGTGGACCAAGAGAAGATGGACAGAATCATACTTATATTAAGTCCGTCCTATGACTGATAGTCGGGCCGTTAACATTCGGTCTCATAGATTCCGTTGAGCGCATCCCAGAGCGCAACACTCATCATTTCGCAGGCGTCTAGCACCTTTTCCTGTTTTTCCGGCGACAACGCTTTAATCCGATCTAGCAACTTCTCGCTTTCATGCTCGTTATGTGAGTGGATTTCAAAGTAGGGTTCGACGATTTGAGGCAGGTCGTAGAAAACCCTTAAACCTTCAAGTTTCGACTGTGCGGTGGCGGGCTGTTGGGATTCAAAGGCGTAAAGCGCTCCAAGGGCAGAGATTGGGGCGGCAAACAGGTGCTGTGCGGTCTCGACTAATTTCCTGACCTGCGGGCGGTGGGCTTGTCCAATCTCAGTGCCCAAGCCACGAGCGAAATCGTTCCATAAATCAAGGTGTTCCCTTTCCTCTTGAGCGATTCCGTGATCCGCCAGAGTCTCCCAACCACTCGGCATAAGCGAAATGAGAGCGCCGTATTCGCGGGCGTAGGTGCGCAGCGCTTCCTGAGGTAACGTTCCCTCGCTCCACGCCTGATAGAAAGGATTCTGTAGCAAATTCCAATTGGCGATGGTCTCGTCTAGTCGATGCTTAATGTTCATGGTTCAACTCTTCTCCATGTAATGGATTGATAATTCTATTCGCGATTATAGCACACGGAATTTTCGCTGTCAAGCGAACCGAATCAGGCAATTTCAATCAACAGTTCTCGATTTTCCCTCTTCGCTTTGCTCGATTGATTTGAATCCGTCTTCATCTGTGCTCACCTGTATACCCCTTTTCTTCGTTTGCCACTGTTTTTTCTCTAATCATTCTTCGTAACTGTTTAGTCCATTGTTTTCTGGGGTCGAGTGCTATAAATATAGACGGTCTTTTTGCTATTTTTTCAGGCGTACAACGTGTGGACACCCATTCCTCTGGTTCGTAGTAGGGCAATTCATTGCCCGTCTTATGCCTTCAGGGGGTTTACTAACCACTAATCACTAGCCACTAAACACTTACCATTCTTCAATACTCATACTTGCCTAATTGACAAACACGTGTTATAATTGTGATGTCATTATATCGGTTTTTTGGTAACCGGTTAACTTGCCAGAGGCGGAAGGAAAACCTATATGGCTTATTATATCACAGATGAGTGCATTGGATGCATGGCGTGCTTGACAAACTGCCCTGTTGATGCAATTACTGGCGATCGAAACAAATTGCACATCATCGATCCAGGGGTGTGTATTGACTGTAGCGCTTGTGGAATGGTCTGTCCCGTTGAGGCTATTCGAGACCAGCACGGCGAGGTCTGTAAGTTCATAAGGCGACCGACACATAGACCCATTGCAGTCATTTATGAAGAACTCTGCTCGGGGTGTGATTTCTGCGTGCATATCTGTCCGTGGGATTGCCTTGAATTGAAAGATCCCGAGACAGGCGAACACGCCGAGAGTTTCTTTGGAATTTGTGAGCTTGTCAAACCCAAGGATTGTGTCGGCTGCAAGCTCTGCGAGGAAGTCTGCATTAAGGACGCAATTCGGGTCGAATCGCCCGTTCTAGTTGAGCTAGAAGAAGCTGCCGACTAGGACACGAGGATGGTTCATGATCAAAAGCATGACGGGGTATAGCCGGAAGGAGGCGGAAACCACCTTCGGCACCTTGACAATCGAAGTAAAGACGTGGAACCACCGTCACTGCAATGTTTCCGCTCGCATCCCACCTCTTCTTTCGCAGTTTGAACATGTTGTCCAGACCACAGTCCGGAATCGGATCCACAGAGGACAAGCACAGGTCAAAATTGAACTTTCCGACAACGACACGGACTCAAGTTCCCACCTAACATTCAACCTCGCCTTGGCGAAACAGTATCATCAAGCACTTACCGAAATCCGAAACGAACTTCAGCTACAAGATGAGATTCCGTTGGCTGCGTTAGCACGGCTTCCAGGAGTTTTCGCACTGGGCAAGCCGACCATTGATGAACAATCAGCTTGGAATAATGTCCAATTACTTCTAGAGCCAACACTTGACGGTTTAGATCAAATGAAACGCGCGGAAGGTCAAGCGATGTCTGAAGCGATGGTTGAACTCTTGGAATCAATCCAATCTCACCTTCGGAAACTTGACGGTGCACGTGAGAATCTGGTCGAAACAGCGAAGCAGAGGTTAGAAACGCGTTTGAATGATCTCTTTGAGGGTCAGGTTGAGATTGATAAGAATCGCCTCGTAATGGAAGCCGGTGTAATTGCGTCTCGGTCCGATGTCACGGAAGAACTCGTGAGGCTGGACAGCCACTGTGCGCAATTTGAGGGTTACCTATGTGCAGAAGATCCGGTCGGCAGGCAACTCGATTTTCTACTTCAAGAGATGAATCGCGAGGTCAACACCATCGCCTCGAAAGCCTCATCAATGGCACCCTCTTCCGTCTGCGTTTCTCTCAAGACCGAAATCGAGAAGATTCGAGAAATCGTTCAGAATGTCGAATAAACCGCACCCCCGCAAGGATTCACTGATTGTCATTTCAGGCCCATCCGGCGCCGGCAAAACAAGCGTTATTGACGCGCTCCTCCAATCCGATTCAGCATTGATCCGTTCCGTTTCTGCAACGACGCGCCCCCCTCGACCCAATGAGATTAACGGTGTCAACTACCACTTCCTATCCCAATCCCAGTTTGAAACACTTCTTGAGAAAGACGGTTTCGCCGAATGGACTGAATACGGCGAGTACTGTTACGGCACACCAAAAGCGGAAATTGAATCGTCGTTGGCAGAGGGTAGAGATCTTGTTCTGGAGATTGATGTTAAGGGCGCTATGGCGCTCAAATCGCGGAATCCCAAGATTATATCCATCTTCATTTTGCCCCCCTCGTTTTCGATTCTGGAGAAACGCCTTCGCTGGCGACAAACCGAATCATCTCAAGAACTTCAGCAACGCTTGACAATTGCAAAATCCGAGATTGCGTATGTCAAGGATTACGACTACTACGTGATAAATCCTGATAACGAGATCGATAAAGCTGTGCGACAGATTCAACACATTATCTCTGCACAACGCTGTCGTATAAATGATTTGCTCTTAGAGTGGACATCCCAAGAATTTTCTCACCCGACCTTTTAAATTGAGTTACGTGTAGCCTAAGCAATAGGCATTCTACAGAAGTGATGCTGCGTGAAGCATGAAAGCAAGAGTCATTGTAGGGTGGAATCTGCGATTATCAAATCGCAGATTTCCCATTTTACTGCCCACCAGTCTTCAAGCCTTCGCACCAATCACCACACATCAACACACCTGAGAAACAGCACGGCTTGAAATCTAATCTACCAGAAACTGTCCGTAATCGAAATGCCTGGGCTAGACAATTCTGAAATGAAACTCGAAAACAAGAAGATTATTTTAGGTGTTACCGGCGGAATCGCCATTCACAAATCCCTTGACCTCGTGAGTCAATTGGTGAAGCAAGGGGTTTCGATACACGTCGTGATGACGGAAAATGCGACACGCTTGATTCAACCACTTCAATTCCAAGTCATCTCACGGAATCCTGTGTTGCTTGACCTCTTCGACGTAGGTGGCGAGTGGAAACCACCGCATATAGACCTTGCTGAGCGTGCGGATCTTTTGGCAATTGTACCCGCCACGGCGAATGTCATTGGTAAAATAGCAAACGGGATCGCCGATGATGCGCTCACCACCGTTGCAATCTCCACCCACTGTCCTATTTTGATCGCGCCGGCAATGGAAGAGCACATGTATCACAACCCGTATGTCAAGACAAACATCGAAAAGCTGAAATCACATGGCGTCGAAATTGTAGAGCCCGTCCACGGCGATCTCGCCTCTGGTCACCAAGGGATAGGACGATTGAATACAATTGACCTCATGTTCAGTCGAGTGACCCAATTATTAACGGAACGACAAGATTTAGAGGGAAAAAAAGTGGTGGTTACCGCTGGGCCGACGCGAGAGTATATCGACCCTACCCGTTTCATTAGCAATCCATCCAGCGGGAAGATGGGATACGCCATTGCCGAAGCAGCGCACAGTCGTGGCGCGGCTGTCACCCTCATCAGCGGCCCAACGACGGTTTCACCCCCTACCGGAGTCGAACTCTGTTATGTCGAAACGGCGAGTGAGATGCAGGACGCACTCCTTAAAGTATTCGATATTGTGGATGTCGCCGTGATGGCAGCCGCTGTCGCAGATTACCGGCCACAGGCGTTTTCACCGCACAAAATAAAGAAAACAGCCGACCAGTTGACGGTACCCCTCGAAAGAAATTCTGATATTGCCGAGATGCTTGGACAGCGCAAGCGAGAGCAGATTTTAGTTTGTTTCGCCGCCGAGACAAGCAATCTCTTGGAAAATGCCCAATCGAAATTAATTAACAAGAATTGCGATCTCATAGTAGCCAACGATATTTTAGCGAAAGGCGCGGGATTTGAAGAAGATACCAACATCGTAACGTTATTGGACAACTCAGACAAACAGGAACAATTGCCCCTTCTATCCAAGAGAGAAGTTGCGGACATTATTTTGGATCGGGTCGTTGCGATGCTAGGAAAACGGGATTAACCAAAAGCTATAGAAGTATTGAAGAGTGGAAGATGTTAAGATTAAACGAGTGAAGGATGTGATTATCAAGTCGTCGATAATCGCTACAAACCTAAAGAGATCCAGCCAACGAATCATGTATTGCAACAAAAAGCGATTGATAAGAATGTCGAAAGCAGTTGAGGGAAATTTACTATCTCAAGCTCAAACCCTCTACGCACGAATGCTTCATCGCTTCCTAATTTTCGTGGCGTTCCTCGGTTCTTTCGGCTGCGGAGTGGATTCTCGGTCGGATCTGGAGCAGCCCAAGACGCGCGGGGCCCAGGACGCGGTCGTGCAATTTCCACCGAGTGAGGCGGAGATGGTGTTGATTCCGGCAGGACAATTTGAGATGGGTAGCCATGATGGCGCACCTGATGAGCAACCGGTGCACACAGTTCACCTGGCTGGATTCTACATCGACAAATACGAAGTTACCGTCGGGCAATACCGGCAGTTCGTTCGCGCAACGGGCGCAGCTTTTCCTGATTGGGCAGAGGTGGCACGCTATGCTGAAACTGATCGTCACCCCATGATCAATGTCAGTTGGTACGATGCTATGGCTTACGCCAAATGGGCGGGAAAAACCCTCCCCACGGAAGCACAATGGGAATATGCGGCACGCGGCGGATTAGAAAAGAAGGCTTATCCTTGGGGAGATGAGACGCTCAACATAAAAAAGGCAAATTATGAAAAGTCCGGCGCCGGAAAAACGGTTCCGGTCGGTTCATATCCCGCCAACGGCTACGGATTGCACGACATGGTAGGGAATGTGTGGGAGTGGTGCATTGATGAGTACATCACGGATTTCTATACTACGAGCTCCAACAAGAATCCAATCGCAGGACCACCAATATCTCTTTTGGATGATGGTTTCAGGAAAGTCATCACACGTCGTGTAGTTCGTGGCGGCGGTTGGGATGCGGCTCCGCGTAGACTTCGCGTTGCATATCGCGATGGGAACGGACCAAGAGGCAAGGTCGATAGCGTCGGTTTTCGTTGTGTCCGCTCAACAAGGTCGGCAGTCAATTAAAAAACCCCGACGAATTACAGAAATTCATCGGGGTCAATAAATGTAGTTGATTCAAGCAACCTCAACCACACGGGTTGAGGCAATATTCCAAATGTTAGCGGCTCCCATGGGCTTTGTCGCCAGCCGCTTTACATTTGGAGTACTTCGTGCCGCACAGTCAGTCATAGCAAAACTGTTTGCCTAAGTCTTTCGCAAAAAAGAAGTCACCGCCATGTCCACAGTAGTGGATTTCCGTGTCGGAACCGGGCAGCGGCGCATAGAGATAAAAAGCGGGCTTCAGTTTTGCGTTAATATCGCTGCCAGAAGGCGCCGCGGGTTTTGCTAAAACTTCAATGCCCTCCTTGGTAACCTTCAGGGATGATGTCTTCTCGGCTGTAAAGCCGATAATTTCATAAGTCCCGAAACCCCCACCTTTGAATTGGTCGGGAACACTGATTGTGAATTTCCCCCTTCTCTTCCCGCCAGTATCGTTTCTCAGCCACCCCACTGGACCGATATATTCCGATTTCTGATTGACGGTGTCGTGTACCCACGCAAAAATAGATCGACGTCCTTCAGGCATCTTTAACCCGATATAGCTACCTCTGAATTCGTTCTTCTCGGGATCGTATATGATGGTTCCCTTCGGTCCCACATCATTCTTAAAATCATAGCCGTCAATAAGTAAACTGCCGTACATCGGCTGGACTTTTGACTTCCCGTCCGCTTGGTTATAGATGCCAAATGCGGAAACCAAGATGACAACAATGCACGTCAGTGTTAATGCAATCTTTCGTTTCACAAAAAACTCCTTTCAGTATTCAGTATGTTGTGTCCTTGGACGACCTGAGAGATGCGAGCGCAATTCCCTCCTTGACTCAATCACCGAAGTTATTATATCATGAAGATGAATTTGTGCCAACTCAAAAATCGCCGGAGTAAGTGTTTAGTGGCTAGTGATTAGTGGTCAGTAAAAGCTCTGAAACCATTAGACGGGCAATAAATTGCCCTACTACGAACCAGAAAAATGGTTATCTACACAGGGTACGTCTTAAAACTGGCAAAAAAGACCGTCTAAATCATAGCACTCGACTCTAGAAATCAATGGACTAAACAGTTACTCGCCGGAGGTTGGGAGGCGATGCTTCCTTGGTTCCGAACCAACCTAAAACACGAAGTTGACGTATCAAAGAAACCTCGTCCCTAATCGTCATTTTCCCGCTTCAGAATAGGAGACAAATCATCTATGTCTACTGCAACAAGTACAATCCTTGGTCTCGTATTTTTTGGCCTAGGAAATGCCTCAGTGTTCTTGATGTACAAACTGTGGGGATATCCATTCGATCATGAAACGCAAACAAGTTCCGCGCCTCCCACACTCATGTTTATACATCGCCTGATTGGTTATGCTTACGCGATACTGTATGTGTTTATGATGTGGCACATGGTGCCCCGCTTGTGGAATTATCAGATTGAGTTGCCGCCGCGCACGGTTGCTCACCTAATGCTCGGTATCACGATTGGTGTGCTACTCCTTGTCAAGATTACTATCCTCCGCTTCTTCAGGCACTTTGAGGAAGCCATGCCGTATCTCGGAACAACGCTTCTCCTGTGTACATACCTCCTGATTGGCCTCTCTGTCCCTTTCAGTCTCCGGGAGAAGGCACTCCAAACGAGTGCGAATGTCTTTGGCGAAGCCGGGATGCAGAGAACGCGGAAACTTCTGATTACCGCCGGATTACCTCCTGAAGCTCCGCTCGACCAACTCGCGACCAAACGGAAACTCCGCGAAGGCCAGAAAACTCTTCTAAAAAAATGTGTTCAGTGCCATGACCTGCGAACAATCTTGGTGCGTCCACGCACACCATCAGATTGGGTACGCTTGGTTAATCGGATGACGATTAAGCCGGTGATTGGAGAACCGATTGGGGAGACAGAATCGTGGGCAGTATCAGCATACCTGATTGCGATTACACCTGATTTACAAATCTCCGTGAAAGAACAGAGAAAACAGGAGATTCAGACGGGCATGGCACAGGTGGCATTTCAGGCGGCCTCAATCTCATCTCCCGATGCTATACAAGATCCTGACAGTGTCGTCATCCAAGATCCGGACGAGGGGAGTTATGATCCGGCGGAGGCAAAGCTGCTCTTTGAGGATACATGCTCCCAATGCCACCCTCTCTCGGATGTTGACATCGCACCTCCAACGACGGAAGCCGAAACGGGAGAACTTATCTCGCGGATGATCGAAAATGGCCTCTTTATTCTGGAGGAGGATATCGAAATCATTGCCCGCTACCTCAACGAAACCTACGTAAATCAGTGAATTGGGACTCCGCACTTTGGGTTTTGATAACTAAAAACGGAGTACTTCTTGCCCGCTCTGGATTGCTACCATTATCGGATACCACCGAAGGCAGACCTGATGCTGGATTTGGCAAGCTATCAAGTGCAACACTAACACATTTTCAATTCTTATAGGTAATACCATTTCGCTTGAATAATAGTGCATATGATGTCTTTGCTATATCGTTCACTTACTCCGTAGGCGGGGATCAAACGAGTGAATAACGAGTGCGATAGAAATCCCCTTGCCCCGCCGACTGTGTGCGGCGACAAGGCTTCTTGTTCCGCTCCACGCAAGTTTCTTTACCTGATTCACGCAATCAATGCACAAACATTTTAGAGAAATGGTATAAGTTTTCTTTGCGTTAATCCTTGTGTTCCATGACTCCATATCAGAAGGTTCACGAATACCAGAGACGCACAGGAAAGCGACCCAAGAAGCGTCTCAGCCAAAATTTCTTGATTGATCCAAACGTCCTGCCGGCTATCGTAGAAGCTATAGAGGTGACAGACGCCGACCTTGTCCTTGAAATTGGCGCGGGACTCGGATGCCTAACCAAGGTATTGGGGGACAATGCAAAAACAGTTGTCGGTGTTGAGATTGATACCGATCTATACGCGGAGTTACAACGCGAGTTTATCGACTATCCCCGGATCCGTCTCGTTCAGGGGGATATTCTCAAGTTGAATCTCTTCCCAATTTTCAGCGGTGTTCCTCGCACTAACGCCAAAGTTGCTGGAAACCTTCCGTATCACATTACCACGCCAATTCTCTGGAAGTTATTGGGACACTACAAATTAATCGGTAGTTGCGTGCTGATGATGCAGGCAGAGGTCGCCCAACGCATAGTTGCGTCGCCGGGCGGAAAAGACTACGGTGCACTTTCTGTCGCAGTTTCCTACTATGCTAGATCCGAGATTCTTCGATCCTTCTCATCAAATCAGTTTTATCCTGCATCCGGTGTAGATTCGGCCTTGGTCCGACTAAGAATAGAAGAAACGCCCAGCGTTGAAGTTGGGGACGAAGTACTGTTCTTCCGAATTCTTCGTGCTGCGTTCCAATTTCGGCGCAAGACGTTGCGAAATGCAATGCTGAGAGGTGGACTGCCAGTACCGAACGAAGTGCTTGATGAAATCTTCGAAGAACTCAGCATGGACGGACGTCGCCGCGGCGAGACATTAGACATTCGGGAGTTTGCCGCTCTTGCAAACTCAATGAGCCACAAAATAAATTGAACACTAATGCAGCGCTGAACTAATCCCACGGACATCTTCGCAAAAAGAGTTGACCAATCCCACTTCCATTATGTAGAATAGGGCACGCGGTGCGCTAAATTGTACGACAATCGATAGAAATCCTCCTGATATAGGGATATTTCATGCTCGATTCCGACGAAATTCAGCAGTTTGAAAAAGACGGTTATTTTGTCATTCAGCGTCTACTCGAAGGGGAGTTGTTGAATGGTATACGTGAGGCATTCGATCGACTGGATGGCTACCACAATCTGCTCGATCGAGATATGACATTTTTGGAAGTTGCCGCAATGCCTACACTATTGGCTCCGATAAAGTCGTTGCTTTGCCCGCACCCGCATCTGCTGCAGTTCGATGGTGTTAATCGAAATCCTGGTAGTGGCGACCAGGGGTGGCATTCAGATTTTAAGTTCCGCTGTGATAAATCCTTGATGCTGAATGTCGGAATCTACCTTGATGAGTTAACCATGGATAACGGACCGATTTGGGTTACGCCTGGATCTCACCGTGATAGCGACTCGCCTCCCGATCCTGACGTGGACGGTATCCCGCTCACTCTTCCCGAAGGGTCGGCGGTCATTTTTGATTGCACCCTCGCCCACAAAGGCGGCGGCAATAAATCGGACGGACCGCGCAGGGCGATTTTTCCAACGTATGGTTATTACTGGATGAAGCGTTTTGAGACGTGGATGCCCTATGCGACACTCGATCGATTTCCCGATGCGTCGCCCGAAATGCAGCAGCTACTTGGAATTCAACTTCATGCTTCAAGTGACTACGGTGGATACGACGAAACGCGTGTTATGCGGAAGAACTTGGATGATGAGTGGGAATAAAGGGACAGGCTTATCAATCTTGGGGAGCACGAGGTCTGCCACGGATAGTATTGGCGATTAAATTTGAGGATTGAGATGAGGAGTTTGTGCGAATGAAGAAATTGGGTATGTTCCTTTTCGCCCTATCGTTTGCGGGTGTGTTCATTGATGCCAATTCGGCCTTTGGAGTGAGTTTTCTGAAGTTCGAACGTGAATTTTCCGGTAAGGGCTCTACAGACGGGGCTTTTAGTGCGAATATCCACGTCGCGTTTGATGCCGAAGGACGGATCTATGTGAGTGATGCCGACAACCGATTGATACAGAAACTCTCACCCAGCGGCGAATTCCTCATGCAGATTCCCCAGGAACCGCAAGCGATTGACAATAAGTTGAAGAAACCGGGTGATATTGCAATTGATGGGAATGGAAATATCTACGTGGCTGAGACCACCGCACATCACATTGCCGAAACTGACGACCCAAAAATATATATGTTTGCGCCGTGTGTCCACAAATTCGCCCCGAATGGGAAATTGATTCACACCTACTTTGTCGATCCGGTCGACGTGCGCCCAAAGCAGGTGTTGGCCGCTAGTTTAATTGTTGACGAAGAAGGAAAAACGGCGTTTGGCATTAAACCAAAAGGTCATGGCCGCACACTTCTCATCGCCGTGAATACCCAAAACCAACTCTTCGTGCTTGATGCGAAAAGGGGACGCATCCATAAGTTTAACGCCGCTGGGGGAAAGTTGCATGTGTTCGGGCGATACGGCGCAGGAAATGGAGAATTCGATCGGGACGCCTCCGACATTGCCATCGACACACTGGATAATGTGTTAATTGCAGATACCGGCAATCATCGCGTAGTCAAGTTCGACTCGGAAGGACAGTTTCTTCTGAATTTTGGCGTGAAGGGACGCAATGATGGTCAATTCACAAAGCCCATCGCAATTGCTCCCTTGATGACGGGTGAAATCCTTGTTAAGGATTCTAGCCAGTTCAAGCGACATTTGGGCGCATTACCGATCGGCGGCGTTTTGAGCCTTATTCCACCAACAGCCACAGGCCTGGAAGACCAAGTTATTCGATCTGGACGATCTCGTTCCGCCTTACTCGGCCAAGGTTTCACGGAACAGTCCAATTTCGATACCTTGAATCGCCGAATCCGTCTGCTGGAGGAGGCAGAGTATAGACGCTATTTTACCGAATATTTTGATGACAATGAAGAAGGCGATAAGGACGAAAACAAGAAAGAGGAAGATGAGGATTTGAAAGCGGCGACGATTCGAGCCACTATTTATCACAATGTGATTATGCGTGTGCAAAGATTTGATGGCAACGGACAATATCTAGGGCGAATAATATATCAAATCGATAAGCAGAACGAGAAGAATCAGGATGTTGCTTTTCTTGCACTAGATGCAATTGGACATATTTATCTCCGAGATGGAAGCGATCTCGTCATTCGACAATATTCGGTGGAAGGATTTAGCCTAAACCCATCTCAGATGGATGGGCTATACAACGCACGAGCTTCCAATGTTGATAATAGCTTTTCGGAGGACTACGAGGATATCGACCCGAATGCTGATATCCAAGACGATATTAATCAATTGGAGTTGAGCAACGCTTTTCTCTGGAATTACAATCTATCGGAGCGTTGGAATTTGATGTTCGCCGACACGCTTTCTTACAGTGAACTAGACGAGCGATATGTCACGCCGCCAAAAGCGGAAGATAGCTATGACCTTCAAACAAAGTCGCTGACAAACACCCTCGCAGCTAACCTAAAGTTCATTACCGATCCAAATCCATATCGCTACAAGGAATTGAATATCTACCTAGAAAGGATCGATGGAACATCAGATCTCGATCAAGCGGCAATCTTCCAAGAGGTCAACAAACAACGTCAGGACAGCGAAGGTGATGCCAGCGCTATCTCCGTAGGATTGAATTGGGACATACTGTCCCGAGCCAATCTCTGGATGGAATACGCAAACTTTAATCCTGCAGATACGAGCCGTAATTTCGTCCGTCGCTATTTTGACGTGTCGGGAGATCTCTATGAGGTATTCGGAAGCCGTAATGAGATGAAGAAACTTACCGGTGAATTGACTGTCAAATTTTGAGTCCCACTCAAACCAAGCTGTCTCGCAGCCTAACGCAAAATCCTATTCAATTGCCGGCAAGATGTCGGTATCCGTCCACTCACGACAGCGAGACCAACAGAATACCCTACCTGCAACTTGAAATGGTTTCAGAAAGAGCAATGGACAACACAGCACATAAGGATTATCAATATATCTCTGTAGAGCCGATTTCAGGCGCCCTCGGTGCGGAAATCACTGGTCCAAATCTTTCGCAACCATTAACTTCTGAGGTAGCTGCGGAGATTCGCTGTGCACTCCTCAATCATCTCGTCATCTTCTTCCCGAACCAAGATCTCACTCCCAAAGAGCAACTTGCCTTCGCCCAGCAATTTGGTTCGCCAATCGAATACCCGCAATTGAAAGGTTTACCTGAGTGCCCGTTGGTCACGGCTGTAACCAAATTGGAGCATGAGCGTGCCAATTTTGGCGGGGTGTGGCACTCGGATACTACGTATTTGGAGTATCCGCCGGCTGCAAGCATGCTTTATGCGGTTGAGATTCCGCCCTACGGTGGCGACACGCTGTTCGCCAATCAATACCTTGCCTACGAAACCCTTTCGGACGGTCTTAAAGAAATGCTCAACAGTCTAGCCGCAGTCAATGTTTCCACGAAACCCGAGGTGTCTAAGACGCGAGAGCACCGCTTGCGCGAGGCAGGCGACGAACTGAAGGCGTTCGTAAGCAAACATCCGGTTGTCCGTACGCACCCGGAGATTGGTCGGAAAGCCCTATATGTCAACAATGCGCACACATTAAATTTTGAAGGATGGACCGAGCAGGAAAGCCTGCCTCTGCTAAACTACCTCTTCGACCATCAAGTGAAACCGGAATTTACCTGCCGTTTCCGCTGGAGCCGAGGTTGTCTTGCCTTCTGGGACAACCGCTGCACCCAACATAATCCGGTGAACGACTATCAGAGGTATCGCAGGGTGATGCATCGCGTCACATTGGCGGGAGACAAGCCTCGTTGAGCCGCCGACTCGAACACTGAAAAAGGTGTTGGTTTCTGCTCGGTCTAGATCGACAAATCCAGACCGCCTGTCGGTTTAGGTGTGACGCTTCGTAATCCATCCCATTAACGCACCGTACTCACCACCGTGACCTCCGGTACACATCTAACTCAAAACCACGTTATCAGTCATTGCTATAGATTTCGTGTGGAAGAGCTGTTCCTTCGCCAATAACTCCTTTGTCTCAGGCGATAAGCGGTCCGTCACCCCGGCTGGCAGGTTGATGTCGATGTCAGTCATGTAAGTCAACATATACTGCGTGGAGTATCGCAGCACCATGAAGCGACGTATACGCTCCTTTGCCTTCCATCTCAATCCGCCATGACACACTTGGTCTGAAGCAATGATGACATCGCCTGCGTTTGGTGCAAGGTTGACTAAGCCGTGGGGCAGAATATTATTCGTGATACATTTATCGTAATCATAATCAAGTTCTGCCATTGTTTCATGTATGCCTTCGGGAAACGGAATCGTATTCTTGTGAGAACCTGGAAGCATTATCACGCCGCCATCGCCGGGACGAACATCATCAAAATACCAGAAGATATTGAAGTAGTCGCAATATACCCTGTCCCCGCTCGGGCTCGTCCAGTGAATGTCACGCGCAAAACCGCTTCCTTCCATGGTTTGTTCGCGCACCGAATGAAGCGTCAGATAGCTGCATTCATGCGTATCTATCTTTAGATTACCTCGCATGAGACCCGGTTTATCGGCGGTCAATTCCTTGATAATTGGCCAAGTTGAGTGATGTGTCACAAGTCGCTCAAGCGCCTTGTCGTATGCGAAGGCATGGTAGTAGTGGTGAAACACGTCACCTTGGTTAACGTAGTCAAATTCGCCTTTCAGTTGCTCGGGAGGGGTGCTTGTCAGCCGGTCAAGTGCTTCCCGCGCTTCCTGCAATTCCTCCGGGCTCATTGCGTTGGGCAAGTAGAGATAGCCGGCCGCATCAAACGTGTAGCGTTGTTCCGGCGTCATGCGATTGTCTCCTCCATCTTGTCAGTTTTCGGGTCACTAAATTCGGACGTAGGCATGAATTGATTCATCGTGAAATTCGCCACGACACCCCATTATAATGGAAATGGCGCAAAATGCAAGAGCTATTGTAGGGTGGGATCGACAATCATCAAATCGTCGATTCCCTCTCCTATCGCCCACCAGCCATTATCGCTCGATTTCACCGGCATCTAAGCCTTCACATCTACGGAACAACTACGATTTTTTTGGCAAAAACGCGATTTCTGTCAAGTAGGGAGCCGAATATGGCGAGATTAGCCTTGGGACTAGATTCCAGCACGCAAAGCCTGTCATCAATCGTCGTAGATATTGACGCTGCGGAGAAACTTTTCGATCATTCGCTAGATTATCGAAAAGACAAGAGGACAAACGACTTCGGCATCGGATCCGACTACATTATCCCACCACGGGTAGAGGGTGAGGCAGACCAACCCCCAGAGATGATTTTGGCATCCGTGGACGCCATGTTTGATGACCTCCGAACTGCGGGAATCGCGCTCAAGGATATTGTGCTCATTAACAACTCCGGTCAGCAACATGGGCATGTCTATCTGAACAATCGGGCTGAACGCCGCTTCGCGCAATTAAGAGAGGGAGGCTGTGGAGAAATATCCCTCGTCAGACTACTCAGCGGGAGTTTCTCGTACCTAACAGCGCCTATTTGGATGACGTCCAATACTGTAAATCAGGTAAACTGTGTAAGAGAAGGCGTCGGGGGAAGCGCCAAGATGATTCGCCTGTCCGGCTCGGATGCGCCGTTAAGGTTCACGGGAGCAATCATGAGACGAGTCGCCGAACAGTTTCCTGATCTCTATCGGGCAACGGAAAACATTCAACTGATAAGTAGCTTAATCCCTTCGATTTTGACGGGGAATTCAAGAGCGCCCATTGATTACGGCAACGCTTGCGGCATGTCCCTGATGGATTATCGAACGAAGAATTGGTCTCCTGAGTTGCTCAAGGCAACATCAAAGGGACTACCGGGAGGCACCGGAGCGCTGGCAAGGAAATTACCGAACCTGGTACCCCCCGATACTGTAGTGGGAGATATTGGAGCGTATTTTGCCGAGAAATACGGATTTCATCCGGAATGCAAGGTCATCACCGGTTCTGGAGATAATCCTCAAGCAAAAACGCTGGTGACAGGAGACCTACTCAGTTTGGGAACTAGCTTCGTCAACATGGTGTCGACTGATGGCGACGTGCACGATATGAGTGGAACGGCAAATGCGATGTATGACGGCATCGGAAGACCGTTCATCTTTGGCTGTAGGACGAACGGCGCGATGGTGTGGGACCGGGTTAGGGCGCTTTACGGCTTGGGAAAAGAAGATTACGAGCCAGCAGAAGCGGCGTTGAAGCAGGTCACTCCCGGATCTTCTATGACCTTCTGGCAGCCAAAAAACGAGTCCCTTCCTCCTTCTGGTAGCTTCAACATCATCCGAGTTAATCCTCACGCGGATACGTGGTTAGGATTAAATTATTCCGGGATTATTGAAACAAGCTTAGCTGCAGTGTGGGCGCATTCGGAACGATTTACTGGAACAAACAATGTGCCCCTCTACGTCACCGGTGGCGCGACAGACAGCCCGGAAATTATGAGGCGTGTCGCCGCCATCTGGAATCGCGAGATTATCCCGATTGAAAAGGGAGGACCAGCTTTGGGAGCAGCAGTCGCAGGTGTCCACGCATACTACAAATCTCTGAATGCAGCGTTTGACCTTGAGGAGTTTAGCCGCTCGGTCTTAAGAAGAAGGGTGCCCATCACGCCACGACCGGAGGATGTCGCGGCATACCATTCACCCGGTAAATACCTTGGACAGTTCAGAGTAGAGGAAGCCAAGATAATTGCCGAACATCCAATCAGCTAAACTCCCACGAAGGGAAGGTTTAATGAGGTCCTCGCAGTCGCCGCATTGTATAACCGCCATGTAAAGAAACCGAGTTTTTTCCTCAAAACTCGGTTTCTACCCAATTTCTTTGCGTTACTTGACAACTATCATCCGGCGCGTTTGCGTATAATCCCCCGCCCGCAGTTGGTAGAAATAGGTGCCGCTTGCGACTGACTCCCCGCCCCCGTTGCGGCCATCCCAATACGCGGCGCGGCTCCGATTCGTATAATACCCCGCCATCTGATGCCCCAGATCCAACTGATGTACCAGCGCGCCTTTGGTGTCATAAATCGTGAGTTGCACATCGGCAGGGTTGGCGAGGCGGTACGGTATCCAGGTCTCCGGGTTGAACGGATTCGGGTAGTTCTGCTCCATGACAGTTTTGCCCGGAATTCGCCAGGCCTCGGCTGTTGCAAACTCCGAAAACTGAAAGAGCAAATACTGTTGAACTTCCAGAGGGAGTTTTTGAAATGGCGGGTAGTCTGCAAGTACCACGGGGTGTGCGGCGGGGCTAGCCCAACCGTCGTCAAAGTTCCACGTGGCAGTATCCCGAACTGTATAGTCTTCGCGTGCATTACCTCGGCGATAGGTTTGTTCTATTGTAATGTCCAAGCTCTTTAGAGTTTGTAGTTCGTTCTTCAGCAGGACAACATACTCAATCTCGGTGTCGGGGCGCCCAGGGTTGAAGTGGAACGAGTTCGGAAACGCGATCTTAAGGTCGCTCTCGTTCTCCAATAGGTCCAAGAATCTTGCAAAGAATTCAAGCAGCGTGAGCAACTCTGCAGATCCGGGTAAGAATTTATCCCCTATGTAAATTAAAACGTCTTTTACGAGATCTTCCGCTCTCTCTCCTCGAGTCCGAATTGGAAACATGAATGCCTGCGTGCCCTTGGGAATGTGGAGTGTTATTTCGCAATCTTGATAGTGGGTCTCCGCATCGGGAATACCCGTTAGCGTTGGATGTTTGATCTTCAAGATAAAGTAAGTTGTGTGTGTGGAAAACGCTTCCTCCGATATGAGATTCTCAGGAAACGCTATTCCAATATTTGTCGGGTTGATTATAGGAACGGTAATCGGAAAAGTCCAGGGGCCACCATTGTCTGCCGTGACAGTAAGTGTGAAGGTGGCATCGCGCGTGGTTAGAATGGCTGGAATCTTGAATTTAAAAATTTGGGGTATATCCTCATTGATTGGCCGACCGACCGGATGAATAGGGCTGATGTCACCGGTGCCAATATTGCCATAGTCTACCTCGCCATCAACGATGATGTTTCCAATAATCCTATCCTCGGTGCTCAAGGTGCCTTTGACATTTTTGGCTTCAACAGTTCCTTTGTTCCTCAAAGTCACTATGAAGGCAATCTGTTCCCCAACTTCTACAACATTATTTGTGTTTCCCTCGCCCCAGCCAAATAAGCCTTTAAAACCGTCATCAATTTCTTGAGATTCAAGCACAATGTTTGCGGAGCGCAAAAGCGTTCGGTAAACCGCTCTTCCATCCGAGATTAAGTCTCCGCTGGGGTCCCAAGCTAGATCGTGGACTTCACCGCTCACTTGAATAACTACCTCTCTCGTAATTGCTTTTAAGAGCGTAATCTGCTCTGTGTCAATTCGGTAAATATTTATTCTGGGATCTTCGCCTCCGACAGCGAGATACTGCCCATCCGGGCTGAAGACAAGGGCATTAAGATTATTGATGTCTGGATCTATCTGCTGAACACGCCTACCATCGATCACATCATAGATAGTTACATTGTTGTTTCTTCCGTCGTATCCGTCGGCGGCGAGGTACCTCCCGTTCGGGCTGAAGGCAACTGCTCGGACATTGTCTCCAGGCTGCATAGATTGGACATTAACATCGTCCGTCCACCAACTGCTCAGTTCCCAGAGAGATGCCAGGCCATCGTTATTTCCTGTTGCAAGAGACTTCGCATCCGGGCTGAAGGCAACATCGTAGACTTCGGAAGCATCAGTAAAGCCCCATCCGGATATTCTATTACTGCTCAATTCCCAAAGATACGCCCAGCGAAGATCTAGTCCTACTGCCACATACTTTCCATCCGGACTGTAAGCGATTGAGTTGATATTCCCAGCCTCGTCATTAATGTATCTACTGGCTACCACTGCGCCGCTGCTTGCTTCCAAGAGGATCGCTCTAACATTTCCGTCGTATCCGTCGGCGGCGAGGTACTTCCCGTTCGGGCTGAAGGCAACTGCTCGGACAGAGCCTCCAAGTGAGCGATAGTAGATATTTTCGCCGCTGCTGACTTCCCAAAGCCCCACCCTACCATCGGTATCACCTGTCGCGATATACCTGCCATCGGGACTGAAGTCAACAGACACGCCGCCACTATAAAGGTCGTGTACCTTGATTTCAGCAGAGGTATCTTGAACCGTGACAGTTGAAATAAGGACGACCAAGGCAACAAAAATCAAACTGTATTGGATTGTTTTGTGCATTGCATATCTCCTTTGGATTAAGAGATTAAGTTAATGAGCACGATAATCAGCAGATTCGGAGGCAGTTATTTATTCCCAAGGCAGTCTGACGGGCAACATTGCTTCCACAATCTCTGGCACAATCATCGGTAAGAACAATCTGTAATTGCGACACGAGTGTTGTTAGTGCGTACGTGCCGCGTGTATTGCATAATGGCAAATTCAGACAGCCATTCCTAATGGGTTTTGATGTTCCGTTTGGGTAAACCAATCTACTCAAAGGCAAGGAGAGGCCATTGATGCGCGACCGAGTGGGCACACGCATCAATGGCTACGGGGTGGGTATTTTTAGGGAGTTGAAATCCGATGAGAAGTGTAGGGCAGTCCTGGAAACCTGCCCTACACATCATGAAACTTACTTTCTAACTATCATCTTACGAGTGCTACTGAAATCGCCAGCGGAAAGCGTGTAGAAATAGATACCACTCGCCACCTGCGTCCCGAGTTCAGTGCGTCCATCCCAATACGCTGCTTGGCCCCGGTTCTGATAGAGTCCGGCCGATTGATGGCCTAATGGCAGCGTCCGAACCAACGCGCCGCTCGCGGAATAGATGGTCACCGAGACCTCCGCCGGTTCAGCGAGTTGATACGGAATCCACGTTTCGGGGTTGAACGGATTCGGATAGTTCAGCAGCAGCCTCGTCTCGCTAGGCACCTCGGAAGCTAGAAGCCTTTGGAGATTGGCGATGCCGCGATTGAAAATGATTGAACCGTCATTCTCGGCCTGCGCGAGGTCTATCCATCCCTGAATCGTTTCCAGAGAGATATCCGCAACACGTGCTCCGGGGGCTGCCCCCACCCATTCATTATAATCTCTTTTCTTTGAGGCCGCCACCGGGCTCGTCCAACGTGCGGAATTTTGGTAGATTGCCACGAGATCGAGGACATTGACCATGCCATCATTGTTTACGTCGGCGCGTGCATCGCTAGGATTGGATTGACCTATCAGCGACGCGACGGCCACCAAATCCAGGATATTCACCTCCCCATCGCGGTTGACATCCTCTCGGGGGTACTGGTGGGTTACGACATACGGGTTGACTACAGTATAGTAGGAGATTCGCTTCGCTTCTGAATTGCTGAGTTGCACGTTATGCAGCCCTAACGCCCCCTCGGCAAATTCAAGAACTGTAAATTCTATCGTTAACAGGTACCCTGTCGCAGAGGCGCCGGCCGGTGATGGATTGGTTAACGATGTAGTTGTCTTACCGCTTGTTGTGGTTGATTTCTGCCCAATGCGCGCCTGGCTTGCACTGACTCCGCCGGCAGTTATCGTGCTCTCAAAGAAGGGGATGTAACCGCCATCTGCCAGAAAATTCCCTGCCGTGACCCGAGTGGCTTCCAGCGCCTGCGGATTAAACGCAATGTCCATCTGCCATGCAGATAAATCTGTCACATTTTTGATCCAGATTTGCTGCTCAAATGTATCGCCAACTGCTAACGTCGTTGAGGCCGCTTTCAAGGGAGTCGGATCGCTTTTGGTTAGGTCTAGTCCAGGCGAATTGGGAGGGAGAACCACAATCCTTGTTGGCACTTGAAGGTCGTAGCCATTGAATTCCGCTATTCCCGTCGCCGCATACTTCTCAGGTGTTCGCGCTGTAAGTGATGACGGCAGCTCCCTCGTGATTTCAACTCTAACAGGCAATCGACCGCCCGCATCCGTCGTCCTATCAGTTGTGAGTATGTTAACTCCATTCGCGGTGAGAGCCAGCGTCACATTTTCCACTGCAGTAGCAGGGGTGGTGGCCGTGGCTAGTGTGGTTAGTGTAAATGTAATTGAGACCTCTGCTCCTATTATGTACTTTTCACCTGTTGTACCTGATACTGTCAGGGAATACTTAGTTTGGGCATCGGCAGTGCTCACGACAAGCATCAAAGCAACGCCAAGACAAACTAGCGTGAATAAACAAACCTGCACATAGGTTTTCATTACGATTTTCTCCTAATAGTTTAGTAAGTTTGAAAAAACTTTAACTGTGTTGATGTGCTCAAGCACATCACCTCGTCATTTCGGCGAAAAACCATCGCCTTGATTGATTATACATTCAATCAATACCCTTGTCAACACAAACCTATACTAAAAGTTTGTATTTACAGTTTATTTTTATCATTTTCAAGCCACTCAGTTTGTTTTCTTTGGCTACCCAGAGTGTTATGCTTGTATTGTTGAAAGGAACACATCAGTGCCGAAAACACAAAGTTTGAAATTCAAACTCGGAGTCAAGATTCAGACACTGCGAAAGGTGGCGGGGTTGACGCAAAAGCAACTTGCTGAAGCTACGGAGGTAAGTACCAATTTTATAGGGTATGTTGAACGTGGACAGCGTGCGATATCCATCAAAACTCTGGATCGGATTGCGCAGGCGCTCAATGTCACGCTTAAAGATTTCTTTTGAATCCTCGGACCGTGATGTCTAATCTCTGTTGAACTTGCGTTTTTGAACACTCAAAGCCTCGTAGTTGTGCGCCCATGCCTTCACCCTAACTGAGAAATCCGCCGGTCGTACGATAGGCATGGATACCGTTGGGGGCGCCACTGACAACAGTTAGGGATCAAGCGAATGATCAACTGAGATCAAGCGACTGGATAGGATCAAAGGAGTGAATAGCGATCAAGCGAACGGATAGTGAGTGCGATAGAAAATCCCCTGCGATAGGGATCTTGACAGCGAAGGATCAAGGGAATGAATAATGACCGATCAACTGACCGAACAGGGAAGGCGATAGAAAGTCTTAATAGAAATCCCATAGAGATCCTCGTGCGATAGAAATCCCTCTTCGATCACCAAATCGAAAAGAGAATCTTATCCGGTGTATAGCAATAGCAGGCGACAATAAAACATGAAAAAGTCCTTTCGTCAAGTGATCCAAAATTGCTTTGCAACCCATTCTCAAACGGACTCCAATACAGTTTTTCCAAAAAAACTGTTTCTCTTGCCAACCTAGCTGCACTACTTGCTAATCAACATTTTGCGCGTGGCGGAGAAATCATCCGCGGTCAGCGTATAAAAATACACCCCGCTTGCCACCCGCTCACCGAAATCGTTTCTCCCATTCCAGTAGATTGCCTTCGATCGACTTCCGTATACCGCTGCCATCTGAAGCCCGATATCCAGCGTGCGTACCACATTGCCGTTTAGGTCATAAATCGCCAAAGCCACGCAAGCATCCTCTGCCAACCGATACGGTATCCACGTCTCCGGATTAAACGGATTCGGACTTTTCAAACAGGCTCTCATTACTAAGATTCAGCCTAGTCAGATTGGTCGCTAACCCCAACCCTGTCAAATCGCTAATCCCCGAATTGCGCGCTTCAAGATTCGTCAATATCGTCATATCCGCCGAGGTGATTGGAGTGCCCGGAGCCATCCCGAGAGCCGCCTCTACCGCAGCCCGGTAGTTGGCGTCCGGGATGTCGACGATTTGTGCCGATGACGTCAACGGCATCGAGAGGCAAATCAACAGAAAAAGTGAAATGAAGAACTGTGTTTTTATCATAAGATTTTTCAACTTTATGTTTGGCAATGTGTGTAAGGTATTTGCTCCATGGCTGTATCAAGATTCTCCATTTACTATCCTCGTTACCCATTATTAACTGAATGGTTACTTCTGTCAATACAAAAACATACTATTCGTTTGTTTTTACGGTTTCATTTTTTTTATTTACATCTATTCAGTTTGTGTTCACCGGTTAGCCAAAGTGCTACACTAAACATCTTAAATTTAAGATTCAAAACGAGAAGAGATAAAAACATAACGTCTCATGGGATAGATTCATCCAGCGGTTGCGGCAACACTTTCCGATGTTTGTCAAACACAGTATAGTAACCAGTCATAAACTGGCTCCAATGTACCTGCCCTTTCTGTTAGCAGATTTTGACGCTGAATCTATCCAACGGGACACTCTCTCAAGGAGAGCACTAGTGCTGAGAACACAAAGT
Source organism: Candidatus Poribacteria bacterium (assembly GCA_965197465.1). GTDB lineage: Bacteria > Poribacteria > WGA-4E > WGA-4E > JAJDTR01 > JAJDTR01. The sequence goes on from OZ240209.1 coordinate 2,157,343, forward strand.
TTGATGTACAAGCTGGGAGAAAAAATCCGTACACTGCGGAAGGTGGCGGGGTTAACGCAGGAGCAACTCGCTGAGGCTGCGAATGTAAGCACTAACTTTATAGGGTATGTTGAACGCGGGCAACGTGCGCTATCTATCAAAACTCTAGAGCGGATTGCGCAGGCGTTAAATGTTACTCCTAAAGATATGTTTGAATTTACGGATGCTAACGTGGATGAATTACGCTATGAGGAGCTTCTAGCGGAGTTGCGCAAATGCACGGAAGACGATCTCCGCATGCTCGGGTTATTCGCTGAGCGACTGAGCGCGGGATCCTCGGTTAGACGCAGTAGTCGTCCCACAGAAAAGATGAGAGAAGAAACAAGTGGGGATTGATGATACAATACATTTCTCCAGATGAGGTTTCTTGGAACACGCTTGAAAAGTCATATTCTCTTGTGAAAGCAACGTCAGTCTGAGTTCCCAAATTGCAATGAGTCGCAATCACAATTTCATAACAAAATTTCATACCTCCACTCCCATGGCTTCGACCTCGAAACTGCGGATAAGTCAGTCACAGCGAGGGGCCCTACCCTTTTTTGTTTCTACTGAAAACACCAATTTGGCATGAAAATTATGAATAGTATGAAATTTTTTTGGCTGCCAGGCGACGTTTTCAAGTCGTAATGGGGATTACCAAACAGGTTCTTAATCTTGGTACAAATTCTATTTTTGCTCTAACCACCGCTTGACCGATTCTCTCTACTCTCAATAACTTCCCTTTCGAAACCTTCCACGTCAATTACTTACAGTTACTGCCGCAACTGTCTGAAGTTTCCCTGAGACAATAACGTGTGAAATAGCATGTCAAGTTTGGATTGACACTCATTTCCAACAGATATCCTTTGTGCAGTCCCCGAGCATCCCCTCCCGTTACCGATAGTGTAGTAGCAATTGGAGATTGCCCCTGACCAATGGGGATGTCCGGTCACGGTCGCCCCGATAATTGCATTTGACAGTTCCTTCCCAACCTGATAATATTGATATGTGTCAAACGATTCGTAGCAGTTCCTGCGTTGTGCGCGTGGAATCTGTGGTCTGCGTCTTGAAGTTTAGAATCGTTCGTGACGACTGCTTCAAGGATTCAGTAAACATGCGATGTTTATCTTCACATGCATTGGAAAGGAGAAGTTCGTGTACAATACCAGCTTCAGATTAAACTCACTCTTGACAGCTTCATGCCTAATTTTTGTACTCACACTGCCAACTCACGCCGAGATATCTGAACAAGCCCAACTCGGCCGCGAGCTGTTTTACGATCCATCTTTCGGGGGCACGCTTGAACCCAAGAAGATTAGCGGACTTGCTTGTGGGGACTGCCACGCAGATTTCGACGAGGAGGCCAACCCCGATGGTAAAATCCGGGCAGGTCACAGTATCATAGGCGTGCCACATCGTGGCGAGGCAAAAGGAGGGATGATTAAGGCGGACATCTTCAGACGTGCAGCCGGTGGTGGCGGCTTCTGCTATCAGCATTTTCTACAGCGTGTGCCATCCGACAAAGTAGACCCAACCGCTATCCCGGAGGAGCAAGCGGAGGCGTTGATGGCATATTTCGAGCACGTGTCCGGCGAGAATAAGGGGCCACAGTTTGAACTGGAAATGCTTGACAAGGAAGCAGCAAGCGCGGCAGCAGACAAAATCGTTGCGATGGAGGGAGATGCGAAAAAGGGGTGGAAGTTGTATGGCCGAGCCTGTAACGATTGTCACCCAACCGCACGGAAGGCTGGAATCGGTTCACAGCTAATTCGTCGTAAGCCACCCTCTAACCTGCAAAAAGCGCTACACAAATATGCAGCCAAGGTTCGCGGCGGTGGGTTCATCATGCCATTTTATACAGAGGATCGGTTGTCTGATCAGGATATAGCCGATATTATTGCGTTTCTTAATCAAGAGATGACAGCCGGTAGATAACATCGGGGTTCACAAAGAGTTAGCTTCATCGCTTCGTTAATTTAATCCCTCGAATATCCTCCAAAGCAGAAAGTTCTTGGAAAAACAGTTCCCAGCCTTCAGAGTCTTTAAACTTAATGTGATACCTGAGTTCGACCCCGCCCGTTTTCGACGTTTCCTGATGGATGAGTCGTTCGTGAATGAGATGCTTGTTGAAAATGGGGCGAAGAACCGGTTCGGAAGCGGAAGCAGGCGGCGCTTTGAAGGTAAGTTGAAATGTTTCGTGATTCGGATGCCTGCCGTGCCACCAATGAAGTAGGATGATAATTCCGCCAATCAGAAACGTGCCGAGAATGGCGATGGGTGGATCGCTTGCACCAACTGCCATCCCCGTTGCCAGAGCGAAAAAAACGAAGGCAATATCTCGTGGATCTTGCACAACGGTGCGGAACCGAATAATCGACAGTGCACCCACAAGGCTAAATGCTCGCGCCACACTGTCACCGATAACAACCATCACAACCGATATTAACATACAGAGGATGATAAGCGTATCCGTGAAGGAGCGTTCCGCAATCGCCTCATGTGTCCAATGGTAAACGACGGAAATCACTATGCCGAGCGCAAAAGCGAGCAGCAACTTGAGGGCAATGGATCCAACCGTCGCGACGGAGTACGGTACGAGGAATTCGTTCAAAAAATCCATAACTTGCTAAGCCAACAGACTGCTTGCGCTAGGTGAGCGGACCACCCTCCATCTGCAAATGCTGCCCCGACATTTGTTTGAGGAACGCTAAACCCTCCGTTGCCAGGATTTCGGCGCTCGGAGCGATGTCCCGCCAAATTGCAGTCGCCGCAGCGATTTCCTTCACCGCAGGCGTGAACGACTCAATCACTAACCACCGATCATAGCGGATTTCTGCGAGCGCGCTGAATACCTCCTCCCAATCAACTAAGCCCGTGCCTGGAGTTCCTCGATCGTTCTCGCATGCGTGGAGATGATGCAATAGTTCCCCGGTGTTGGTGATTGCCTGCCCTAGGTTTTTCTCTTCAATATTCATGTGAAACGTGTCCAGATGAATCTTGAAGAATGGACTGTTGACTGCCGTCGCTAGTTTTATAGCGTCGGCAGCAATGTTGAGGAAGTACGCCTCGAAACGATTCAAAGGCTCAACTGCGATGGTAACACCGCGCTGCCCTGCAAACTCTGCCACTTCGCCGAGGATGTCGACACACCAATCCCATTCCTGCTGATTCCTTCCACGGCCAACCAAAGCACCGACAGCGCTGTACACGGGACCAACAAGCGTGTCGCCACCCAACTCCGCGAGAATATCTATCGTACGTTTTAGGTAATCTTTCCCGTTCTCACGAATCGCAACGTCTTCATGAATTGGATTGCGATCAGCTGTCATGATAGCACATCCCATTGGGTGTAGATCCGTGTCCCTTAACGCCGCCTTCGTGTGCGGTATATCAACAGTCGCGGGGTCGAAGATTGGAATTTCAACTCCATTGAATCCCATCTCTGCGACTTTTGGAATTAAGTCAACGGTTTCGCGGTCAAATTTTGCGACCCACAGCAGCAGGTTGACTCCATATTTTGGCATGACCTCGTCTCCTAATGCCTGTCATTTATATGTGGATTGTAGTGATTTGAACTGAGTCCAACATGCCGGTCAGACGGAGTGGGAAACGTTTGTGCTCGGTTTTTTCGCGTATTAGCGCCTATGGAAGCGACGCTCCAGCTCATTCTTGCTCATTTCGATAGTAATCGGCCGAGAGTGTGGACAATTGAATGGTAATTTCGCCTGTGACAACTCCTTAATCAGGTTCACCATCTCCTCCATAGTCAACGGATCTCCGGCTTTGACGGCAGATTTACAAGCAAGCATAATTAATGCTTGATCCTGGATTTCAAGCACCTCTACTGCAGGTTGCCCGATGGTTGCAAACTTGTCTAGGAGATCTGTCACGGTGTTGGAGACAAGGCGCATAGGAAGCGGTGCGGGTATGGAGCGCACGAGAATGGTGTTTCCCCCAAAAGGTTCCACATCGAATCCAAACGTTCTGAAGAGGCTTTCGTGTGCGTTAAAGGTGTTCAATTGCTGCGAGTTCACTTCCATCGTCACGGGAAGTAGCAATCCCTGTACCGGTATACCGTCGGCTTTCAACTGCTCAATAAACCGCTCGTAAAGCACCCGCTCTGCTGCCACATGTTGGTCTATGATAAACAGCCTGTCTTGACTTTCCGCAACAATGTAGGTGTTGAAGAGATTGGTTTTCAACTCGACTTTCTCGAAATCAAATAATTCAAGCGTTACACCTTCCGGAATTGCCCGATGCGGAGGTTGAATGGCACTTGGAATCGGTTGAGGCCGCGTTCTTAATCCATCATCTGATGTATCATTCTTCCCATTCCCTCCCGAATCTATCTGAGGTCTGATCGGTACAGTCTCTGTCGGTTGATTGGATTCCCCAGTCTCTACTCCCTTAGCATGCGCTGGAGAATCGTTACTAGGCGAGAAGTCTCTTGTCTCTTCTGTCCCTGCGGCGTTCACATGCAACTCAGTAATTCCCCGTGCTCCGTCAGGAATTTCCCCCGTCCCCTCTGCTGCGACGTTTCGTTCATCAGTTTCTATTCTTGGAATATACTTATGCTTGTAGACACCACTGTTAATCACCCGCACCACACCGCCGTACATTCCCCGCTCATTCCGAAACCGCACTTCAATTTTGGCGGGATGGACATTAACATCAACCTCCTCGGTATCCATTGTCAGAAAAAGGAAGGCGACCGCGTACCGATCTTTGGGAATCATTGAGCGCATCGCTTCGGTGAGCGCAGCTCCGAGTATTTTGCTGCGAATCGGACGGCGATTCAGAAAGAAAAGCTGATAATTGCGATTTGATTTCGTCAACTCAGGTTTGCCGATGAAACAGTGCAGGTGAAGTTTTGCGAGATCGGCGTCAAATTCAATTAAATTCTCGGCAAATTCCTTCCCATACAACAAACGGATCCGTTCAATATGCGAATCGCAAGAACGAACATCAATTGATGAGCGTCCGTTGTGGGAGAGGGAAAATTGAACCTTCGGATGAGCGAGCGCCGCCCACATGACTTGGTTGGTGATATGGTTTAATTCTGTTGTTCCGCTTTTTAGGAATTTCTGGCGGGCAGGCACATTGTAGAAAAGGTTGTTAACTGTGATATGAGTGCCAGGTGAACAGCCGCTCTCTCGCACAGATCCTACTACACCACCTTCAACAGTTACTTTGGTGCCTTCAAGCGCTTCTGCAGTTCGGGTCAAGAGTTCAAACTGTGATACGGAAGCGATGCTCGGCAACGCCTCACCGCGAAAGCCGAATGTCTGGATGCGCTGCAAATCTTCTATGCAACTAACCTTGCTCGTTGCATGGCGCTCCAACGCAATCAAAGCATCCTCGCGAGCCATCCCGCTCCCGTTGTCCGAAACGCGCAGGAGCCTCTTGCCTCCAGCGCGGACCTCAACTCCAACACTCGTGCTCCGCGCATCAACTGCATTCTCGATTAACTCTTTAACTGCAGAGGCTGGACGTTCGACAACCTCCCCGGCAGCAATCTTGTTCGAGACATCGGGCGGTAAAATTTTAATCTGCGCCATAGCTAGCTCCCGCAGGATGGCTGTTAAGCTTTGAAGCGAATGACTGTACTGCCGATCGGAAAGCTTGACAGTGGATCGCAAACGCAGGCATCGCAGTCATAATGTACCCGTATTCCTTGAACCTCCCACATTAGTATCGTGACTCAACTGCGAATCAGTCTTCCTCGCACGAACTGCGCCACGAGGCCATTCGCACAAATCTGAGAAGTTTAGTTATCTACATCATAAAGATGGCAGTGGCAGGCATGCGTATCGGTGAAGACAGATACAGACGGATAGGTTTGACGACAATGCGCCATTACTTCAGGGCAGCCGGGATGGAAATGACATCCTGTTGGTGGACATGTCGGGGACGGCACATTACCTTCGAGACGAATCTTCTCAATTGCTGATTCCGGGTCAACCTTCGGTACAGCCGACAGCAACGCACGCGTGTATGGATGTTGCGCGTTATCAAAAATATCTTCCGTCCTACCACGTTCGACGATTCTACCAAGATACATCACTACCACTTCATCGGCGAGATATTCGACAACCGACAGATTGTGCGTGATGAACAAGCAACCCAAATGCAGCTCTGCTTGAAGTTACCGGAGAAGATTCAGAATCTGTGCTTGTACAGAAACATCCAGAGCGCTCGTCGCCTCGTCACAAATAATGCACTCCGCCTCTACGGCGAGACATCTCGCAATTCCAATTCTCTGTCGCTGCCCACCCGAAAACTCGTGCGGATATCTATCCGCCATATCTTGCGATAGTCCAACACGCTGCATCAAAGCCTTCACGCGTGCCCGTCGTTCTTCGCTGTTCGCTCCGACATTGTGTACATTCATGCCTTCCTGAATGATGTTCCCGGCCATCATACGTGGGTTCAGCGAAGAGTAGGGATCCTGGAAGATAATCTGAATCCGCTTGCGGTAGGGAAGAAGTTCAGATCTCTTCAGTTTCGCGAGATTGATGCTATTGTAGCAAACCTGTCCCGCAACCGGAACTCCAAGTCGCAAGATTGCTTTTCCAAGTGATGTTTTTCCGCAGCCAGATTCGCCAACGAGCGCTACGGTCTTGCCACTGTCAAGCGTGAGTTCGACGCCATCAACTGCATACACGTGTCCGACAGTGCGTTTGAAAATGCCCTTGGCGATTGGGAAGTGGACACGTACGTTCTTATTCTGAATAAGCGGTTTGACCTGCGAATCGGAGGTTCCCTCAAGAGGAATCGCCCCTGAATCGGAAAATTCGCCATTTGACCGATGCGCAGATGCTTAGAAATTATCGGGTTCAGTAGATGATAGACCTGGATTGAAATGATGGCATGCGACCTCGTGGTCGTCCTCTATGTCAACACTTGGCGGGAGGATAGAGCTGCAATCGTCCACGCCTTGAGAACATCTGTCTACGAAACGACAGCCATCAGGATATTCCGTGGATTTTGCACACGTCCTCGTATTGTTTCCAATACTCTGCCTCGTTTCTGGCGCGAAGGCAAGGACTCAAGGAGCTTCATGGTATGCGGATGACACGGATTCCAGTAAAGTGTCTGCCAATCACTCATTTCGACTATCTTTCCTGCATACATCACCCCCACCCGATCTACCATGTCGGATAAACGCCGAGATCGTGCGTGATTAGCAAGACCGCCATACCCAACTCTTGCTGAAGTCCCTTAACCAGCTCAAGAATCTGCGCCTGAATTGTGACATCAAGCGCCGTCGTCGGTTCATCAGCGATCAGCAGCCCGGGACGGCAGGACAGTGCCATTGCAATCATCACGCGCTGTTTCAGCCCACCTGAAAGCTGATGTGGATACTCATCGAAACGCTGAGTAGGATCCGGAATCCCAACCAAATCCAACATCTCCATGCTGACACTTCTGGCTGCTTTTCCACGGATTCCTTGGTGCTTCTGGAACGCCACCGTAATCTGATTCGCCACGGTGAAAACCGGATTTAGGCTCGTCATCGGCTCCTGGAAAATCATTGCAATCTCATCGCCCCGAATTTTCCGCTTGCCGACCTCCGGAAGGTTAGTAATCTCTTGTCCCCGATAATAGATCTTGCCTCCCGCAATAAACCTGCCGGTTGCGGTACGAGCTGAATAATTGATAAAGCAGTGACGCTCATGCCGCAACCGGATTCTCCAACGAGCACGAAGATTTCGTTGCTCCTGATTTTGAACGACACACCATCTACAGCATGTGCGAGTCCTTCAACAGTTCGGAAGTATGTTTTCAGGTTCTCAACACGCAGTAACACTTCGTTCATCGTGAGATTTCGCGTTCGGCTACCGGAATCCACGCAACACCGTAACTGTAACATAGGAGTTGCAGTGTGTCAACTGCAAAAACCGTGGAATAGCAACTCGGAGGGCTTGACACCGTGCGGTAAACCATCTATAATGGTTTCACCCAGAGAATAGAATTCAAAGGCGTACAAAGTGCGTTGCCGTATTGGTAATTACAGCACAGTGATTCTTGATTTAGCGGGCAATTCATGGGTCGCACAATTTAATATTGAGATAGTAGGGAGTATCAATCAAATGAAACCTGTGCCTATGATTTGGATTATTGGCATCCAACTGCTCGTTGCTCTCCCCTGCGAAATTGTTCAGTCTGGAACGTGGCGCGACGATTTCGAAGACAAGGCGACCAATGAATGGACAATTTACAATCTGGACCGTCGAGTTGAAAAGTGGTGGATTGATAACGGAGAAGCAGTGGGCGAGATTTTCCACCGAGGATACATGAGCTTATGGTTGACAGGAGAGCTAAACTGGCGGGAGTATTCAGTTTCGTGCCGAGCGAAGTTGGTAGAGGAGAAAAATGATCCCGCGACTGTTGGACTCACCCTCCACGACAGAGGTGAAGAAGACACTCGCTACCTATTCTTTGTTGAGGTTACACTCGGGATTGTCCGAATCATCAAGGCTACACCGGATGGTTGGTTCATACGCTCTTTCCCATTTGTAACGGAGATTGATACGTGGTATCAACTGAAGGCCACAATCAACGGTGAGTTAATGGAATTTCAGGTTGACGATCAGGTTTTTTTGGGGCGAGATTTGGATCCGCTGGAAGGCGGGCAAGCTGGGCTGGTGGTTTCCGATGCGCGCGCCCGTTTTGATGACATTGAGATTAGTGGACCAAATATCAAGAACGGTGGTCCAGCACAGCCACGCTCAGTCAAGGAAGGACAAAAATTGCCAACGGTGTGGGCAAAGATCAAATCTGACGCAAGGGGCAATTGAGTGAATGGGCGAAGCACGGCTTTAGAGCTCTTCTTTCAGACCGGACCTTGAAGTGCCTTTTCAAGGACTATCCGTCCGTCGCTAAACTTAATGTGACTAGCCTATTAACTGATTCACTAGATATTGTGGATTGAGTTTTTCCCCCGTTGCATCAACGAGCAACTCATTCCAATGAACACTGCAGCCCGGTTTAAAAATCTTCTCACGTAAATATTCACCGACTCGCTTCTCGTTGACATATCCTGTCTCTGAGACTCCTGCACCGTTCAAGACATGGCGGTCAATCGTATGCTGCAACTGAGAAGCAACTATCTCCCCCAAGAGATAGTTGTGATAGTAGACCGGCGCCGTTGCAATATGAATCTTTGCTGCCCAATCAGGTTCATCCCGACGATCGGGTCGGGTTAAAAATTGAAAACGCTCGACTAAATCCCACCATAGCGTATTTAGATCTTGATCTGGATCGCGGTAGAACTCACGTTCAAAGCAAATCATTACCATCGCCCACCGAATAAAGATGAGCATTCGCAAACGAAATGCTTCCTTCATTTCAGTCGAAATGAGTTGCTTCAGGTCGGGGGGAAGGCCAATTATACGATCCAACCACTCTGCGTTATGAGCCAGACGCCCCATAAGCATCGCGGTTGCCTCCGTAGTGATTAGGTGCGCGGGAGTGCGCAGCGCGAACGGTAGAGCAGGATGCAACTGTTTATCGTAAACCGCGTGTCCATACTCGTGTAGCATGGTTTCCATCCACTTCGCAGTCGGTCTGACGTTTGCCAGCACACGTACGTCCCCTTTCCGATCGATGTGAATACAGAAAGCGTGTTGATTCTTACCGGGACGCTCGTAGTGATCGCTTTTTTCAACGAGATCATCAATGGACAGATCGATTCCTTGGAAGAAATCCTTTGTAAGGTCAACAATGTCTAACTCGGAGAACAGTTCGTCACAATTGACCTCACCCACATTGGGCGCTTCCTGAAAGAAGACATCTGCATAATGCCAAGGGCGAAGTGCCTCTACATCAACACCAAAGTGTCTCGCTAGATTGTCGTCTAGTTTCGACTTAACTTCCGAAAATGGTCTGTTCGTTAAGCTTTCCATCTGGCTAACTGTTTCGGCGAGAAATTTGGAGTTGATCTCGTGAAGAGACAGTGACATCTGATAGTAATCGTCAAATCCGACTGTGCGTGCTGCTTGGTTGCGTAGATGGGCTAAGTCAATTAGATTCGCCGCAACTTTGCGTCCAACCTGCTTGCTTCCATCCCATACGATTTTTCTTCTCTTGTGGTCGGTTTCTGACTTCAATACATCGCGGATCGCATTGTCATTTATCTCTACCCCTTCTACAACAGCGCGATGTCTAGTAAAGACCTGTTCAATCGTAGTCTGCCGCCTGACAAGCTCCTTGATTGTCTTGGGAGGAAGTTGTTCTGATGTAAATTCCAAGAGCAGTAAGTGCAATTGACGTGACAATTCAACTGGCAAACTCTGAGTTGTCGCCTGGAAAGCCTTTAACTGCTCAAACCGGTCGCGATCGGCGAAGATGAGACGATATTGTGTCTCTAATTCTGCAACTCTCTGAGCCGCCTCATCCGATCCCGTTAAGCTAACCTCCCAATACGCTTCTGCCAAATGTTTGGCGATAGGCTCAACTTTTGCTGTGAGCTCATCAATAAACAGTTGTAGTTGTGCAGCCATGAAACACCCCTCCGAACTTAGTGACGAATACGGGGTTTACACCGAAGTAATCTATCGTTCATCGGGCTGATTTGAAAAAAAATGGCGCTCTAAAAGGGTTAGGATGGCCTACCTTAAGAGCGCCTCAATAATTTTGAGAATGTAGAAATAGTATCTCAGTCAACAGGGCGGTCTACACTGATTGGGGCACGTAAAGTTACTAGGACGATTGGAGAAATAGAATCGGAAAGTTGGAAGAGGGGGAAATTTCTTCCCAACCCTTTCACACCACCCTTAGAAGGCTTGTAACCAATCCACGCTACGAACCTTGGGTACCGCTGGAGCGCCAACCCAAGGCAGCGACATTGCCCGAGGTATTCGGACCGAGACTATTGGTTGGTACCAGGAAGTTAGACTCTCACAATCCCAGTTTCATGGGTTAGCATGCGCCGCACTTCTTGCAAACAGTTGTGTCGCACTGACTAGTCATGAATCCGTTGAGTTGCTTTTTGAACTCGTGGCTAAGATATTCGGGTTTTACATTCAAGTCAAGGTGATCCCAAGGGTGGACTTCAGTGAGTGAACGTGGTCGAAGCGCATAGAAGTCAGGATCGAGCCTATGTTTCTTAAAGGACTGTTTCCATGGCATGCCCCGTGCGAGGTCTAGAATGACTTTTCCAAGCCGCCGATCTCCGCGAGCAAAAACACCTTCTTGGTACGCTAAACGCGCACTTGCAGACGATACTTTTAGTCCTCCAATACTATTGATTTCCCGCTTGAGAAAATTCAGCTTACGAGCGATAGTTTTCTGGTCCTCCATCTCCACCCACTGGAAGGGGGTATGGGGTTTAGGAACCATTGGAGATATAGTGAAACTAATGCGTCCCATACGTCCCGTTTTCTTAGCATAAGGAAGAAGAATGGATCGCATCTCCCTTGCCATATCTGCGATTGCCTCTACATCGGCAGCGGTTTCGTAAGGAACCCCAATGAGGAAATACAAGCGCAGATTGAGAATCTCCCGCTTTAAGGCTTCTTCAAAGACATGATATAGACGTTCACGTGGTATCGCTTTGTTTACGACCCTCTGTAAATTCTCGGTCGCCACCTCTGGCGCAATGGTAATGGTGCCTTGCTCACTCTCAGCAAGTGCATCAAGTAAAGGAGGGCGCACAGTTTCCGCACGCAATGAGGCACACGAGATTCGGAATCCTTTTTCTACGAGCCCGGTGGCAATCTCATCAATTTGCGGGTGGTCCGAAATTGAGGCACCTACTAAACCGATTCTGTCTGTAATACCACGAGCAAATTCAGCTAGTTTTAATGTGTTTTCGACGGAACGGTGTCTAGGCCATCGGCGGGCATAATCAGCAACGCAGAAGCGGCACTGTCGTCCGCAGCCTCGCACAATTTCAATCAAGTGTGCGTTGGAGAATTCCGTGTTCGGTGTGTGAATTTGAGTGCAAGTTTCAACATCATCAAGATTCGCGACAGCGCTAGCACGGATCTTTTCAGGGGCAGAGGCCTCAGCTCTCGTTCGTTCAATCGTTCCATCATCACGATAATCAACTTGGTAGAGATTGGGAACGTAGAAACCAGGAATCGTGACGAGGGAATGTAACAGCTCCGCTTTACTGTTACCAGTCTCGTTCCATTCGCTAAAGCAATCCATCATACGATGGATGGTGATTTCCGCTTCCCCGACAACGAAAATGTCAACAAAATCGGCGATGGGTTCCGGATTGTACGAGATGTTGATACCTCCCGCGATAATTAACGGATCTCGATCAGTCCGGTCTGCCGCTAACGGTGGAATATGTGCTAGTTCCAATGCGAGCGGAATATTGACGTAATCCGATTCAAACGAAACAGAGAATCCGATTAGATTGAATTGATTGAGCGGGGTCTGAGTTTCAAATGAGAAGAGTGGGGACCGACTCTGACGGAGTTGACTTAGTAGCTGGGGATGTGGTAAGAAAGCGCGCTCACAGGAGGTGTCGTCGCGCCGGTTGAGCGTGGAATAAATGACTTGGACGCCAAGATTCGACATCCCGAGTTCATAGGCACCCGGGTAAACCAGTACAGAGCGGATTCTTTTCCGGAAACTGTAGTGGTGGCGCCGTTCCTGGTTCAACAATTCCGCGTACGTCTGGCGGAGATTCGGTTTCATTTTGCCCACTATTACTTCTTGTCCTTCGAATTTTGGACACGGAGAAACGCCGGGATATCTAACACTTCGTCTGGATTTTCGTCAAGGTTACGTTGTGGAAAGTCTTTTGTTTGCGGCGGTTCAGTTCCGGGGCGTGAAGTAGATTCCGTATAAGAACTAGATTGTTGCCTTGATGGGTTAAAATGTTGACGGCTAGGGCGGCTGCTGGATAAAGCAGACGGATAATCGCGATGAAAGATGTCGTCAATGGGATTTGCCGCACCGCTCCGCGGTGAATCATGATAGCTGTTGAAACCGGTCGCAATTACAGTAACACGCAACATTTCTTGAAGTTCCTCGTTGTATGCAAGTCCAAAGATTACCTGCTCTGTTTCAGAGGCGTCTTTTATCACTGCCATTGCCTCCTCTAGCTCTTGCATTGTCATGTCGGGAGGGCCAATGATATTTACAATAATTCCAGTGGCACCCTTGATAGACCCTTCCTCCAATAATGGAGAAGAAATAGCCTCCTGTGCTGCGAGTTCTGCGCGATTATCGCCCGACGCAGTCCCGATGCCCATAAGCGCACCACCTGCATTGGACATAATCGTCTTCACATCAGCGAAGTCAAGGTTAATTTCTCCAGGCACTGTGATAAGATCAGAGATGCTCTGAACGCCGTGGTGTAGAATTTGATCGCCCATTCGAAATGCCATACGAATAGGTAACTTCCGATCGACAACATCAATCAGGCGTTGGTTGGGAATAACGATTACGGAATCGGCATTCTCGCGAAGGATTTCCAAGCCTAATTCGGCCTGGTCTGCGCGTCGCCTACCTTCAAAATCAAAAGGACGTGTCACAACGGCAATTGTCAAGGCCGTGCTTTCTTTGGAAAGTGCGGCGATAATTGGAGCCGCGCCTGTGCCGGTACCGCCTCCCATCCCAGCCGTGACGAAAACCATGTCTGCGCCCTCAACAACACCTTGGAGTCGCTCCCTATCCTCTTCTGCGGCCTTTTTGCCGATTTCTGGATCCGCCCCGGCGCCCAGTCCACCGGTCATTCCCTGGCCGATCGGAATTCTCGTGGCATTAGGGCACGCTTGAAGCGCTTGGTGGTCGGTATTGACCACATAAAACTCGACACCCGCCATGGCTTGCTCAATCATGCGTTTGACAGCATTACTTCCACCACCGCCGACTCCAATGACTTTAATCTTAGCAAGTGCTTCAAAGTCCTCCTGTTCAAATTCAATCATAATTAGCTTCAGTTACTAGCTCGGCAACTCAGTAACCTAATTTCCTCCTTCACGTTAGGACATAAGCTAATACAGAACTTTCATCTTTGTATTGCCCATGGCAGATTATAATGTACTTTTCAACGGAAGTCAACGGTTTTTTTGCAAAACGGCGGTCTGTCCTTTATATTGACACGTTTTTGCTATGTTCTAGACTATTTCTGCTTCCTTCACTTGAACCTGCTTTGAAAGTAGGTGGCAAACCATATTTCGTAACAGTTTAGTCCATCAATCTATATTGCCGATGTTGGCTCGTAGTAGTGCAATTCATTGCACGTCCGCCGTTTACATGTAATGGACGGATGCTACTCCACCTGCGCTGGTCGCGGCAGAGATGCCGCTCCCACCGATAAATAGAGACATAAACTTTACGACCATTTATCCATTTTCATAGACCAAACTCAACAGTTAGCCCCTTTTCTTGAACCGAACTAAACTGTTACCATATTTCTATTATCTGAGGTCAAAATCATGCGATCCCGATCGAATTTCCGCCAAGAGGTACTCTCTCATAGACGAATTTAGAATATTCAATGAAGTCCGAGATTACGTCATGCTAGTCCGCTCTTGAGGTTGGCGATGCCGTCGCCAAGTGGTAGACTTGCCATTGATTTAGAAATAATCTCGAAACCAATCCTTCATGCGCTTGAGAACTTGCTCGAATAGGTTGTTACCCTTGATGAATGTCCGCTGCGGTTTCTTATGACGTAGCATTGCACCGTAAAGGACAAGACCAACACCTGTTGCGTAGATTGGGCTATGAACGCGGTCCGTTAAGCCTTTTAGCGGCGTAGGATAGCCAACTCGCACGGGGAAGGGAAAACTTTTCTCTGATAGTTCAATAAGACCGTCCAACAGTGACGTTCCGCCAGTCAGCACGACGCCCCCCGGCGTCACCAGATTGCTCCTAGAAATCTCATTTCCAATCAACGTCAGAACCTCTTCCATTCTGCACTGAATGATTTCGACAAGATCTCGTCTTTGATGAAAACGCGGTCGACGTGCACCGCCTACCGTTGAAATTTGGATAGTATCATTCAAATCCACTAAATCCATCGAGGCGCACCCCTTATGGATTTTAAGTCGGTCTGCCTCCTGCGGTGTTATTCTCAATACTTGGGCAATATCATTTGTCACATGGTCGCCGCCAATCGACAGCACGGCCGTATGATGGAGCGCATCCTCTTTGTAGATAACAATATCTGTTGTGCCGCCCCCCATATCAGCAAGTACAACACCTACCTCGCGTTCATCGTGGGTTAATACGGATTCAGCAGAAGCGATGGGTTCCAAGACAATGTTCTCTACGGAGAGTCCTGCTTTAAATACGCTGTTGAGAAGATTCTGAGCCGCGGCGACGGCACCCGTGACAATATGGACATAGACCTCCAAGCGAACGCCTGACATTCCGATTGGGTCTTTGATACCATCCTGATTGTCAACGGCGTAGCCTTGCGGAATAATGTGTAAGACTTCTCGCTCAACTGGAATCGAGACAGCTTGGGCAGCTCTAATAGCCCGATCAACATCTGCTTGGGTGATTTCATGTCCTTCGCCGGCCACTGCAACTACCCCAGGCGAAGTTTGACCGCTTATGTGGCCCCCGGCAATACCAACATAGGCAGACCCGATCTCCACACCCGCCATTAACTCTGCGGCTTCAACTGCTTGACGAATTGCGGCAGTAGTGAGGTCGATGTCGACGACAACGCCTTTGCGTAGTCCATCAGAAGGTGCGGTTCCCACACCAATTATTTCTATCTTTTCAGGATCGTTTTGCCAAGTGTTGCCAATAATAACAGCAATCTTGCTGGTACCAATGTCCAATCCAACAACAATGTCCTCTTTAGGCATTCATGCTCCTCCTCCCCCATAGATAGTGTCACTAATCCGGTAAATTGAAAGCACTCAACCGGTTTGCGCCTAACATTGCCTTACTTGTAAGAACCATGTGCTGGGCTCAAAAAGATATCATAAAGAAAACACTATCCGAAATCAGTAATATCAGACGCTTCCCGTACCGTACGTAAGATGGAGTTGCTAGGGAGGTGGCGTCGGCAGGCCCATCAAATGTCGCTTCCAGCCGCCATACTAAAAGTAGGGCACAAATCGCTCAATCCCGGTTTTCATGGTCAGAACGAACTCACCTCCAAGTTTGGGCGATCCATGTGCAGCGGTAACGGTTCTTACATGAAATCACTTCGTATATTCTAACACATATTTCACCCGGTCGACTACAAGAAAACGCACGTAAACGTTGCTGTGGCAAATCAAGCGCAAAAATTCTATAGGTTAACATTTATAGTATATCAGATGGTTCGCTGTGTGTACAGTAGTGATTCACAACTTGTGACAGCAATCACTCTACAATGCTCCAACCGTGTATATGTACTTACGACGGGGTGCGTGGTCGGAGAGTCTCCCCGACGTGAGTGCCTCGGGGCTTGAAGCATAGATTGAGGGATTGCTGGAATTAGTCGCTACTTCAGAATGGGAAGGGGACTACACAGCGGAAACTCCTAGCGTCTCGCCAATACTGCCTTTGGCTTGCATGAAATTAGATGCGATGTCGCGTTATGATAGGAACATTCTCCCTACGCAAGACAAACGCATTTAGATATAAACGACCACAAAGAGATACATGTATACTCAGCATCGGGGGAAATTGCGTCAATTCTTGGCAAAAATTGGGGGTTATTTTGTGGGTCTGTAGGGGACAGCCCCTGTGCTGTCCCATGAGAAATGCCTATAATCCTGGATGGACAGCCACAGGGGGCTTCCCTACAATCGGCGGAGCACACCTGAAAACTTGAAAAGCGCAATTTCTGACAGGGCGAGGTATAACCAACGCTCTACGCTTCGCATAACCTAACGTACTAGATAAACTGAATATATTTGAGGGTTGATTCCGACAGCTAACAATAGTCGCCAATGTCGCCCTCTCACGGATTCTTAAGGCTATCTCAACACGCATGCTCGCTGTTCTGTTGAAGTCTCCTTAATAGGCCGCGGCCAACTTGCCAGATGTCACCCGCCCCGACAGTAATTACAATATCATTAGGTTGTATTTCGGACATTAGTGCGTCCACTATTCGATCTTTGTCAGGGATATAAATTACGTGTCGATGCCCACGTGCTTGAATAGCATTTGCCAAATTCTCACCTGTAACACCTTCAATGGGTGCCTCACCCGCGCCGTATATTGAGGTAACGATCAACACATCCGTATTGTAAAAGGATTTCGAGAATTCCTCGGCAAGGTGACTCACCCGTTGATAGCGGTGGGGCTGGAAAATTGCGACAATGCGACGATTGTAGCTTTCGCGTACGGCGCCAAAGACGGCTCTGAGTTTAGCGGGATTGTGGGCGTAATCATCAACAACAATGGTGTCTTGCTCCTGTCCAACAATCTCGAATCGGCGATGAATTCCCTGGAAAGATTCCAACGCACCTCGAATATGATCGAACGGGATGTCTAACTCAATCCCAACACCTATTGCCGCAAGCGAGTTAGAAATATTATGACTCCCTGGCATCTTGAGATGCACTTCACCCAATACCTCTCCTTTGAACTGTACCTGATACCACGAGGTAGGACCTTTCACTCGGATCTCTTCTGCCATTAGGTCGGCACGGGTTTTGATGCCGTAAGTTATGTAGCGTTTCTCAACTTGGGGAAGAAGTTGCCGTATGTTTTCTTGGTCCATACATAGTACCGCTGTGCCGAAAAACGGCACTTTGTTGATGAACTCTAAGAATGTTTGGCCGATTTCCTCAATACTGTTGTAGTAATCAAGGTGATCAGCATCAACTGAGGTAACAACGGCGACAGTCGGAAAGAATTTCTCGATAGATCCGTAGGCTTCGTCGGCCTCAACAACCATGACTTCACCGTGTCCAATTCGAGCGTGACTTCCGAGGCTAACTAGCTTTCCACCGACGACAACGGTTGGGTCAAGTTTGTCCACAACGGCGGCGGTCATAGCGGTTGTTGTGGTTTTTCCGTGCGTTCCGCTGATCGCAATACTAAATTTCATTCTCATGATCTCTGCCAGCATCTCAGCACCACGGATAACAGGGATCTTGCGTACCTTAGCAGCGAGAATTTCAGGGTTCTCGGAAGGAATCGCCGGGGACATGACGACAACATCTGCACCCGAAATGTGTCGGGCTCGATGCCCATAATAAACAGAAGCACCGAGTTCGATCAGATGTTCAGTGATTTCCGTGCGGCTTATATCTGACCCGGACACGTGAAAGCCGAGACTAAGCAGTATTTCACTAATCCCGCTGAGTCCCGCACCGCCGATTCCAATGATGTGAACGTGACGCGTCTTTCCAAACATAGGTGTGGCGATTTATATTAATGCGTTTCGAAATCCATGCTATTCTCCAGCTTTAGCCCTTTTGCACCAGAGACAAGATCGATCTCGCAATTTCTTCGCTTGCACGCGGGTTGCCAAATTGGCGGCTGGCATCTGACATCTGCTGTTGTTCTCTTGGATTTTCGGTAATCCTAGTAATCTGATCGGCTAGAAGCGTTCCTGTCAAGGTTTGTTGATTCAGAACCACCCCCGCACCGCTGTCAGACACAACTTGGGCGTTTAGTTCCTGATTGTTTCCAGGGGTGGAAGGCAAGGGGATGAAGATTGCGGGAAGTCCACATGCTGTAATCTCAGAAATAGTCATCCCACCCGCCCGACAAACCATCAAATCCGTAATACTGTAGACTTCGCTGATTAAATCAAAATAGGGCTGAACAAGATGCTTCAATGGTGAACCAACGTAATGTTCACGCACCTGTTGATAGTCTATTTTTCCTGTTTGATGAATGAGTTGTAGCTGCCGATGAAAAGGCGCCAACTCGGGCAACATGCTAATTACGACTTCATTGATTGCATGTGCTCCTTGACTACCACCCATGACAAAAATTGTTTTCAGGCCCGGATCGAGGCCTAATTTTTCGTAGGTTGCCGAAGAGCGGGCAAACGCGGCAATCTGCGGGCGAATTGGATTTCCGGTGATTTTCACGATTTCTGCGGGAAACCCCTTCGCGGCCGAATGAAATGCTAGATAAGCCCTCTTTGCCCCATGTGCCAAGAGGCGATTCGTCAATCCTGCAGACGCATTCTGCTCCTGTATGGCAGTTGGTACGCCGAGCCTTGAAGCTGCGAAGAGTACAGGCCCAGATACATATCCACCCGTCCCAAGGACAACGCTCGGTTTCAGCTTGCTAAGAAGCTGCAAGGATTGAGTGAATCCGCGACAGGCCTTTCCAACAACCGGGAGCCATTTCCATGTTAGTTTTCGTGGAAAGCCAGCTGCAGAAATCGGCAGAAAACGGAAACCGTGTTGAGGAATAATTGTTGATTCAAGGCGATCTGCGCCGCCGATGAAGCAGACTTCGATTTCCGGTTCAAGCTTCACAATGGCTTGAGCAAGCCCGACCGCTGGATAGATGTGACCACCTGTTCCACCACCTGAAATCACAATTAGCGGCACGGCTCCTCCTTTCGTTTACGTTCTGGCGGGTGAACTTGGGACGGCTAGGAAAGCGGAGAGATATGCCGGATTTCTATTCTCATATTCACTTTGCGCGATATATTTAGCAAGATCCCGATGCTAATCATGCTGACTAGCAGGGACGAACCTCCATAACTAATGAAGGGTAAGGTGATCCCTTTGGTAGGCAAGACACCAGCCACAACTCCAATATTTACCAATGCCTGCAATCCAATTAGCGCTGTGATCCCGATTGCAAGTAAACCGGCGAATCGATCTTTGACCCGCCGAGCAATGTAAATACCGCGCCAGATGAGTAGCATAAAGAGAAGAATCACAATAATGCTCCCAAGAAGCCCTAACTCCTCACCGATGATGGCAAAGATAAAATCTGTGTGAGGATAAGGGAGGTAGAACAATTTATAGATGCTGTCGCCAATCCCCGTCCCGAGCACACCACCAAGTGCGAGGGAATTCAGGGAAAGGGCGACCTGATAACTCCCCGAATAAGGCGCCTTTAGAGATTGAATGTATTCTTGGAAGCGTTGCAGTTTATAGGGGTCTAGAAGAATCGCAACGTAGAAGAGCAGGAGTGCGAAGATGCCAAGGAAAACAATCGGCCAAACGCGCGCCCCTCCGACGAACAATAGAACGAGAACAACGGCACATAATAATACCGCCGAGCCAAAGTCGGGTTGTTTAAACAAGAGTAGGAAAGTAATGGTGAGAATCAGCAGACTTGGAAGCATTCCGCGCATGAAGGTATGAATTCTGTTGCGCTTTTGCTGGAGAAACTGACAAACGTAGATTATCAAACCCAGCTTGGCAATCTCGACCGGTTGAAATTGCGCTCCACCAATTCGTAACCATCGAGAGAACTCACCGCCCGTTACAGAACGCACGCTATAGCCGAGTGGCGAAAAAACTAGAACCATACCAATGAGGCAGAGGATGAGAATTTTTTTCGCGTGTCGTTCGTAGTATTGGTATGGGAAACATGAGGCACACATCATGCCAATGAAACCCAGCACGCTGGCAACCAACTGAACTTTAAGGTACCGAAAGCTATCCTCTTGGTACAGTTCAAATGCCAGCATGCTACTCGAACTATAGACCATCAGGATTCCAATGGCAACTAAACACAACGTCAGAAATAGGAGAAAGTGGTCGATACCCTTGTCAACTTTATTGCCGGCTACAACTGAGGGCTTAATCCACTGGATCCATCGTTTCAAGTTTTACTGCAGCCTCCCGAAAGGCATTTCCACGTGCTCTATAATCATCGAACATGTCAAAGCTAGCATTTGCAGGGGATAGAAGGATAACATCCCCGGGGACGGCATGTGAGTATGCTACCTCAACAGCGTGCTCCATGGTCATTGCATCCCACGTAACGACGTGAGGTCCTAGAACGTTTCGGATTCTTCCGGTGTGTTTGCCCAGCAGAATCAGTGCTTTGACCTTAGATTTGACAAGGTCTATCAACGGAGTATAGTCATTCCCTTTATCATATCCTCCCATAATTAATAGAAGCGGATCAGATATTGATTCAATTGCGGCTTTGACCGCATCAACATTTGTAGCTTTAGAATCATTGACAAGTCGTACACCACGGACTGTTCTAACTGGTTCCAAAGCATGTTCAAGTGGGTGATGTTCTTTAGGACGGAATCGGCAAATCGCGGATCTTATTTGTTCGCGCGATACATCGAGAATCCGCGCCACAGCAGTTGCGGCGAGCACATTGCGGATGTTATGCCGCCCAACCATAGGAATATCGGCTATATCACAAATCCAATGAGATTCACCATCCTGCCTCGAAAGTATCTCTGTTTCGCTTCCCATCACCACTAAATTCTTATCGTACACGCCTGTATTAGCGTACTCGTTCACTCTAAATTTCTCTACATTCTCCGTAAAATAGATTGGGGTTGCCGCAGTCTCCTTGGCAAAACAGACGACGACGGGATCGTCTGCATTCAATACAACCCAATCCGTGGGTGTCTGGTTCGCGCAGACCTTGAGCTTTGCATTACGATAGGCCTCTACGGTCTCGTGGCGATCAAGATGATCTCGGGTAAGATTCAGTACGGTACTTACCATCGGTCGAAATGATGTGGTTGTTTCAAGTTGAAAGCTACTGGCCTCCAACACAACTATATCTTCTTCGGTGAGCCTTTGGACGTTGCTTGATAATGGAATACCAATGTTACCTGAGGCACAGACGTGTCGGAATTTCCCGCTTTGTTTGAGGACTTCGGCAGTCAGGAGAGTTGTAGTGGATTTTCCTTTTGTCCCTGTGATAGCAACGATTGGAGCAGGACAGATACTTGCCGCGACCTCAAGCTCTCCCATGATTGGGATGTCCAAGGACCGCGCTGTTTTTAGGACCGGTATATTTAGCGGTACGCCGGGCGAGACGACAATCAAATCCACACTTTCGATACACCGGTCGTCATGGCCCCCAAGAAAGAAATTGATTGTTCGATCTCTCAATGCATCTACCTCGGGCTTGAGCTCATCTGCCGGTTTTGGATCTGTCAACTGTACGCTGGCGCCAAGATCGTCAAGCAGTTTTGCAACAGCAACGCCGCTGCGATGAAGGCCAAACACAGTGACTTTCTGTCCTTTAAAGCTCGAAGGATTCATGCATAATCCTCATCTTCCGGCAACGATGTCGCTACAGTATCTGCTCATCTCAACTTGAGCGTACTCAACGCCATCAACATCAATAGCAACGCAACGATCCAGAAACGAATGACAACTTTTGACTCTTCCCAGCCTCCTAACAGGAAATGGTAATGCAGCGGTGACATCTTGAAAATTCGCTTCTTGTAAGTCCGAAACGACCAAACCTGAAGGATTACTGAAAGGGCTTCCGCCACGAAAATTCCGCCAACAATTACAAGCAAAAACTCCTCTCTGATCAATATTGATACCGTCCCAAGCGCCGCACCAAGCGATAAAGAACCGGTATCACCCATGAAAACTCGGGCTGGATGGCAGTTGTACCATAAGAATCCTAGACCGGCGCCAATGAGTGCAGCACAAAAGACGGTTGCCGCTTCTCCAACAACCGGGAGGTGAACAATATTAAGATATCCTGCCCATTGTTGATGGCTGGACAAATAACCCAGAATACCAAACGTCGCCGCTACAAACAGCGTGCAGCCGATTGCTAAACCATCCATGCCATCCGTAAGGTTCACGGCGTTGGAGGTCCCAACAATGATAAAGGTAGCAAATGGGATAAACCAAATGCCCAGATCAGGGTGAAGGTCTTTGAAAAATGGAATAATGATTGATGTTTGCGATGTCATACCATCTTTCGGAATTGGTCCCCAACGGTAGATGAAACAAGCAATTGCAAATGCACCGAGTGTTTGCAGGATAATCTTGTGCCAACCGCGCAGTCCCAATGACCGTTGATTCGTAATTTTCTTGTAGTCATCCAAAAATCCGAGAGCGCCAAACCACAGCAGGCTAAAAATGAGAAGAAATATGTACGGCTGATCTAGTCGCGCCCAAAGAAAAATTGAGATCAGTACGGACGAAATAATCAGTATGCCCCCCATCGTAGGCGTGCCAGCCTTGGTTTGATGAGTTTCGGGGATTTCGTCTCTAATCTGCTCTCCAATTCGCAATCGCTTCAAGTGCCCAATGACCAATGGCCCAAAAAGCAACGAAATTAACAGTGCTGTTACGGTGGCGTAAATGGATCGAAAACTGATGTAACGAAAAACATTGAATGGAGAGAAGACGTCAGTGAGTTGTTCAAAAAAGAGGTAGTAAAACATAAATGAATGAAATTGTTAACTACGTGTGGTGTGACAATTGACGCGGTATTCATGGACAATCTGCTCCAACTTCATACCGCGAGATCCCTTGATTAAAACTACGTCGCCAGATTGCGAAGATTTTTGCAATTGTTTTGCAGCTGCCTCTGGTGTTTCACAGGCAATAGTTGTTTCTACACGACCGGCCGCACCGCGAATGATTTCAAGGCTACGCGTCCCGACGGAGATTAGCACATCAATATTCTGGGGCAGATTCACTCCGGCCTCGAAGTGTAGTTTTTTGGATTCTCTACCGAGTTCAAGCATATCACCAAGTAGGGCAATTCGCTTGCCAGAAGTGTGCGTTGTGCTGAGGAATTCTAGCGCATGCTTGAGCGAGTCTGGGTTCGAATTATAGGCATCGTTGATGATACACAAACCATTGCACTCAATTGGCTGCATGCGCATATTTGCAGGCTGGTAGTTTTCTAGCCCGTCGCAAATCTCGGTACATGTCAATCCAGCCCAAATTCCTATAGACGCCGCAGCAAGCGCATTTGAAACGTTATGTATGCCGAGACATGGGAGGTTGACTCTAGTCGTATTTCTGTCATTGATTCGCAGCGTGAAGGATACTTTTCCAAGAGATTGGATTTCTATTTCATGTGCCGAAACATCCGCATCACTGCCACATCCAAACGTGGCGATCTTACCACACACTCTGCGAGCAAGTCTCGGCGTCATTGGATCGTCGACGTTCAACACGGCACAATCAACATGCTCCACCAGAGAACCTTTTTCTTTGGCAACCCCCTCAAGGGAACCGAGCAATTCCAGGTGACTATGTCCAATGTTTGTTATGACGCCTACCGTTGGTTTGACTATCTGTGTTAGTCGCTCAATCTCTCCAGGTCGGTTCGTCCCAATCTCTAACACCGCCAACTGATTGTTGTTATCCAATTCCAGCAGCCGCGATGGAATACCGATTTGGTTGTTGTAGTTTTTCTCAGATTGAAAAACGGAGAACCGTTGGGATAACACGGATGCCGTCATATCCTTCGTTGTTGTTTTGCCATTACTGCCCGTGATTGCGACGATCGGGAGATCGAACTTCCTGCGGTGAAAAGCGGCAATGTCCCCTAACGCAATCAGCGAATCCTTGACCTCAATTACAATCGGTAAATCGGTTTCGATCTGTTTGGACACGACCGCACCACTAGCCCTCCCTTGGTGCGCGATATCTATGAAGTCATGCCCATCGAAACTCTCGCCAACTAACGCGACGAAGAGCTCACCTTCACTGATTGTCCGTGAGTCTGTCGAAATCCGCGTTATGACTGTATTGGCAGCGCCTTGATTGAGTTTGCCCCGCGTTGCCTGTAGAATCTCAGCGACTGTAAGGTTCATGTCGTATGTTAACCGTAACGCTCAAGGCATTCCGCAGCTACTTCCCGATCATCGAAGTGAATCGTCTGGTCACCTAGAATCTGGTAATCTTCATGCCCCTTACCGGCAATCGCGACAAGGTCGCCAGCCTTCGCCAGCCTAATTGCGCGACCAATTGCTTCCTTGCGATCAGGGATGAGATCGTAGCTCGTACCATCCGGCACGCCCGCAAGGATATCATTGAGAATTCGATCCCGGTTCTCCGTGCGAGGATTATCAGAAGTAACCACGGTGTAATCGGCGATGGTGGCAGATATCCTTCCCATCTTCGGGCGCTTGCCACGGTCTCGATCCCCGCCGCAGCCAAAGACGCAAATTAAGTGTCGCTTGGTAATCCGGCGCGCGGCAGTTAGAAGGTTCTTGAGTCCATCGGGGGTATGAGCATAATCGACGACGATGGCGAATTCTTGTCCCTGGTCGACTAATTCAAAGCGGCCCGGTACAACTGTGTTTTCAAGTCCCTCTCTAATTTCATCTATGGAGCATCCGTGATGCTGGGCAACGCCGACCGCAGCAAGAGCGTTGTATAGGTTGTAATCTCCCATAAGGCGTAATCTCGCCCGAATATTTCCTAGAGGGGTAACTGCAGTGAAGGCAAGTCCTTTGAGTGTTGACTCAACATCTCGGGCAGTAAAATTGGCACAATTGTCAAGCCCAAAGGTTTGGGCTACTGCATCTGTAGTCTGGCGAATCCGACTCGAAGCCGGATCGTCTGCGTTAAGAATCGCCAGTCCATTTTCTCGCTGAATCTGTTGAAACAACATGGCTTTAGCGTTCAGATATTCGTCCATGGTTTCATGATAGTCGAGATGGTCTTGCGTCAGATTGGTGAAAACAGATGTTTCAAACTTGAGGCCTGCAAGTCGATGTTGCGCTAATCCCTGAGAGGAGGTTTCCATAATAACATATCTCAAATCTGTGGCAACGAACTGGCTAAATAGATTGTGAAGAGTTAGTGAATCGGGGGTTGTCGTAGCTGCTGGTACCACTACGTCACCGTAGCGATGGCCCACGGTGCCCATAATCGCTGACTTTAACCCAGCTGCTTCGAAAATTGAGTGAACAAGGTAAGCAGTTGATGTCTTGCCGTTCGTGCCGGTGATGCCTATTAATTCTAGGCGATTTGCAGGATTTCCATACCAGTTGGCAGCAATCAGGGAAAGCGCAACTCGTCCATTTGTGGTCTGGATGTAGGTAAAGCCGGTCGGAAGTTTACTTGGCGGCGGATGCTCTCCAACAATCGCACCTGCTCCATTTTGTACCGCTTGGGAAATGAACTCATGTCCGTCGACTGTTACACCTTCGTAACAGATGAAAACGTAACCCGGTTCCACCATTCGGTGATCGTTCGCAATGCCGGAAATCTCTCTGCGACAATCTCCAACTGTCGAGATTATGTCCACATCTTGAAGCAGATGCTGAAGATTCAAGGCCGTTTCCTTATGGGTCAACGTTCAGCTAGAGCCGGCTGGGCGAATACATCCGTTTGATTCAGATACGCGATAGTTTCACTCGCAATCTTCTGAAAAATGGGAGCGGTTACACGGCTACTCAAGGGACCGCCGGCCGGTTCGTCTACAACCACGATTATCGACACATCCGGATCGTCCGCAGGCAAAAATCCTATGAATGTCGTAACCACCTTGTCCTTGACATACCCTTTCCCTTTCTCCGCCTTCTGCGCAGTGCCAGTTTTCCCTGCCACACGATAACCATCAACACGCGCATTCCATCCAGACCCACCTTCAGTGACTCCGATCAGCATCTCTACCATCTGTGTAGCTGTTTCAGGTGAGATAACGCGATGAATTTGTCTTGTAGTTCCCTGCTCAATCAGTTTTCCATCTGCCCCGCGAATTTCTTTTGTGATATAGGGCTGTAGTAGTACACCATTCGTGGCGATAGCATTAACTGCATTCAACATCTGAATCGGGGTGACCGAAATCCCTTGTCCGAAAGGCACGGAGGCCGATGAAAAATTGTCCCAGTGGTCAAAACCACGAAGTTTGCCTACCTGCTCATGAGGGAGATCGATTCCTGTTTTGTCGCCAAACCCAAATTGATGGGTATAGGCTTCAAACTGTTCCTTGGTGAGTCGGTTCGCAATTTTTAGAATTCCGATATTGCTAGATTTTCGAAGAATCTCACTGAGTTTGAGCCAACCATTTGGCTTGACATCGTGAATTCTATGGCCGTTTGGAAGGCGATACACGCCTTCTTCGCAGTATTCCAAGGAATCAGGAGCGGCAAGATTTTCCTCCAGTGCTGCTGCTGCGGGGACAATCTTGAATACAGAACCAGGTTCATACTGCATCCAGATTGCGTGATTGCGTTTAGCAGCTTCCTGGCTTATGGAGGATGAATTCAGATTATAGGTCGGATAATTTGCCATTGCTAGAATTTCACCGGTCTTGGAGCGCATGACGATTGCAGCGCCTCTTTTTGCCCTCCATTTTTTACATCCAGCGACTAATTCCCGTTCCGCAATGAATTGAATATTGTCGTCGATAGTCAAAATGATGTCATTACCATTTGCCGACATGGTTTCATAAACCACTTGAGGACTAATGGGACGCTTCTTTCCGTCGGTAGGGATAAGCAGTTTTTCAGCTGATTCTGAAATTTCAGTTCTAGAAACGTGGGCAGTACCGAGCAAATGAGAATCGTGTAGATGTTCGATTCCTTCGACTCCTTCGTTGGCAAAATTGGTATGTCCGATGATATGACATGCATGATCATCCTTCGGGTAAAATCGTCTTTCGTGAATCTGATACTTTAAACCGCGAATTGGTTGTATTACCGATTGAATGTCAGCTAGACGATCATACGATAGATTTCGTGCTAACCAGATAAATTGCCGCTTATTCCTTTGAAGTGAGGCAAGGATTTCGGATTTTGGCACCCCTACTACGGGAGCAAGCCGGGCAGAAACCTTGTGGACATCAACGTTGAGGAATCTCGGATCGGCCCATACTGAAATGAGATCCAGATTGAGTGCAAGTAAATTGTGATGACGGTCGAGGATTCGGCCTCTCGCAGCTTTCGGAATTTGAATTTGCCGCTCTCCCTCAGAGCGCCTGGACAATTCATCGCTGTGCAACAATTGGACCAATACGAGCCTGCCAATGAGCAGACCAAAACCCAGTTGCAAAGCGATGAACAATATAGCAATACGTGTCCGAGATACACGCGCAATTTTTTTTCCGTACTCATCAGAGTCCCATTCACGCGTTAAGGAGTCCCGCCTTTGAAATACTCGATTCACAAATCTGCGTATTAGTGGTTTAATTTCCTGATTGTGGTGCTTGCCAACGAATCGATTTCTCAACGGTTCCAATCCTCCCCATTTCTAGCTAATCTTTTGAATTACGGACCGGCGGTGACGGCTGAACCATCTGAAGTTCACGAGCGAACGCGTGAATGCGCTTGGCGGAAGTCAGTCTCGCCTCCTCCAGTTGCAGCCTGCGAATTTCGTTAGTTAGTTGGTTCTTCTCTTCCCTAAAATCCTCGCGAATTTGCAAAGCAATTCTATTCTGCTCTGAGGAAAACCAGGCGGTTGCAAAGGCAATGCAGATATAACAGAACAGGAGAAAATATGCGAGCAGAGGATGTTTTCCTGCTGATTGCCGTTTTTGATGATTCATTCCATTAAGCCTAGCGCCGCACTCACATTCATCGGGGATAGTATTTTATTATGAGTTTCGGATTTTGTTTCTTTAGGTCGCTGAGTATTACACTACTTTACTCAAGCAGAAAAACGCTTAATTTCGTCCTCAAGATTCACGGATTTTGACTGCGACTCGTAATTTTGCGCTTCGGGCTCGAGGATTTTGCTGAACTTCCTCAGGCGTTGGAGTTATGGGGCGTTTCGTTAATATCTCAAGGGAGGGGATATGTTGACAGATACATTTGGGAGTGCTAGGTGGGCAAATACAAAGGCGAGATAGAGTGCGAAATCGATGTTTTACAATTCGGTCCTCAAGCGAATGGAAGGATATAACACAGATGCGTCCTCCAGGTTTCAGAGACGAAACCGCCTCATTTAATCCTGTGTCAAGGTTTTTCAATTCATTATTAACGTGAATTCGGAGTGCTTGAAAAACCCTCGTTGCGGGGTGGATTCGTCCACGATTTGTCTTCTTAGGAATCACCTTCTGCACGATATTCGCGAGTTGAAGCGTCGTGGTGATGCGCTGAATTTTTCTGGCTTGGCCAATCTGATTCGCAATTCTTTTTGACCACCGTTCTTCGCCAAATCGAGCAAAAATGTCGGAGAGCGCATCTTCGGAATAGTTGTTGATGACCTCTGCGGCTGAGAGTGATTGTTTTGCGTCCATGCGCATGTCCAACTTGCCTACTTGGGAAAAGCTAAAGCCCCTAGACGGTGTACCGAGTTGCAAAGATGAAACTCCTAAATCTAGCAAAACTCCATCCGCTTGTGCGACTGAAAGGGCAGTTAGGAATTCCTTCAAATTAGCGAAGCTCCCTTGAATTAACGTGCATCGTTCTTTATACCCACGCAACGTTTCTTTCGCAACAGCGAGTGCGTCCAAATCTAAGTCGATTCCGATTAGCCGGCCGCCTGGTGCAGATGCGTCTAAAATCTCTGTGGCATGGCCTCCCAAGCCAACTGTCCCGTCAACGTAAACCCCGGTACTCCTAGGCGCTAAAAGGCAGAGAACTTCGCGCACAAGTACTGGTGTGTGTGTTGCGCGTTCTGTCTCGTAGACCGCCAATCTTTCATCAGTTTCTATTCTTGTCAACTCATTACCCTTCATGATGAGCCTCCAATACATTGTTAAAACCTACTTGGATACCATACATTGAGGGAATTATAACCCGGGGACACACAATCTCGTCAAGATTATTCAAATCTGAAAGAAAAAAATACCGCTTTACAATTCATTCCAAATGAGTTAAACTTAATCCTCCGGAGGACTATGATTATGGGTGAAACACTTGATCTCGGTAGAAGAATCGAGCTCGTTCCAATGGACGCACATTTCCATGACATTACCGTTGCTCTCTATCGTCAACTGTGCAATGAAGGACCTGCATTTGTGGTTCATACCTACAGCCATATTGAGGGTGCCAAGGAACGTACTGCATCAATTGTCAAAGCGATGCAAGTCTTGGGCGGCATGGAGTTGACCTCAGATGGACGGCTTCAGTTCTCATGTAAGGAGAATCATGAGCTGGCTTGTAGACGAGTTTTCTTGGAAGCCTGCAAACTCCAGTCGGACGAACCAATTCAACCGCGTCCCTTGAATGTCTTGGACAAAAAATCCGGGCTAAATATCACTATTGCAAGCGTTGGCGCCGGAGTTTACGATGTCAGAGCCGACGGGGACGCCAAGAGTAAGGAAAGACGTATTTCGGCGATTGCCGGCGGTTTGATTAAGTTGGGACAGATGATAGACGAGAGGGTGGATCGGGTTTCTTTTGCCTGCGGACAGTCCCATGACGCCATGGTTGGTTTGTTGCTGGTTCGCGCACCGAATGTAAGGGCTATTATGCGCGAGCAGGAAATGGCGTCCTCGCGTGGGGTCCTTTCGGCTCCAAGCCAGCAAGAGTAACCTCGGGGGAAAAACAGTAACTCCAAAAAAGTGAGGGCAATTTTGTGGAAACGCAGACAGTCGGTCAAATGACCAGTCGCGAACGTGTCTTGGCAGCGTTGCGTCGAGAGTCTGTAGATCGGACGCCGATATGCAATCCTACTTCTGTTGCTACGGTGGAATTGATGGATCTCGTAGATGCCCCATTTCCAGATGCTAACAGAAAGCCTGAATTAATGGCGCGCTTGGCAGCCACTGGATATACTGAGTTGGGCTTTGACACTATTATGCCAGTCTTCTCAATAATCCAAGAGTCGTCTGCTCTAGGCTGCAAGATGCAGTGGGAACAGAAAGATAATTGGCCCACAGTGAGAATGCGTGAGCCAATTTGGGAAGATGTTGATGATATTAAAATCCCGTCAAACTTCTTAACCCACCAAGATACCAAATGTGTTCTTGATGCAATCAGAATCCTTAAGAAGGAGTACGGCGATGAGGTCGCTATCATTGGCAAAACAATGGGACCTTGGTCGTTGGGCTACCATTGTTTCGGTGTAGAACCTTTCCTGCTATTGTCGCTGGACGATCCTGGCAAGACTAAGCTTGCGTTAGACAGGATGAAGGAAGCCACTATAGAATTTGGGATAGCTCAGATAGAGGCCGGTGCTGATGCGCTGACTTTGCCGGACCATGCGACAGGCGACTTGGTCAGTGGGGATTATTACAAGCGGTATCTGAGAGACCTACATATTGAATTTGTTGAGCGCATTCCCATCCCTTTAATTCTTCATATCTGCGGCCGAACGGTGGACCGAATGGAATACATCGCTCAGACGGGGATGGCAGCTTTCCATTACGATTCGAAAAACAAGCCTGCCGAGTCAATGGATGTGGTAACGAATCGAATCGCTCTCGTAGGAAACATAAATAATCCCGAGACACTATTTGCAAAAGAACCTGAGGATGTTCGTCAGGAGGTCCGCAGAAATCTTGATGCTAAAGTACAGCTTGTTGGACCAGAGTGCGCAATCCCGCTGCAGACGGCTCTTGAGAACCTCAAGGCAATTCCTGAAGCAGTGCAGGATTGGCATCGCGAGCAGGCAGCGATGAATTGACCTTAAGTATATGGATTCCAAAATGCACCATGCTAGCCGAACTGTTAGTTGCTAATCTCCTGACGCAACTGTTTAGTTCAGTTAATAAAAGTGGTAAAAGGGTGTGCCATCAGGGCAATCGCACCTAATTCTAGAGGATCTGCAATCATCAAATCGCAGACGGAATTCCCCGACGATCACCAAATCACCGATTTTCCCACTTCTCTTTGCGCGAGAATCAAAAGCCCCAGCGTGGGATCGACCGAGCGAAAAACGAGGGCGATAGTGATCTTCACAGGTGCATAGAAACGTGGATTCACCACACACCAAAGCCCCAGCGGGGCGACAGATGTATAGAAACTTAAATGACCGAAAATGGCTTTCCTTCCTATATTCAAACAGGCTCTAAACAGTTATCTCCTGACTAAGAGCTAGCCATCTTAGATTCTTGGCACTGCTGATTTGGGGACACTGTTCGTCAGTCCGTCCTGAATCTCCACCCCTGGCGTTCCTGAAGAATCCGACTAGATCCAGATTCAGAATAGCAATGGTACGGTGTATTTGGAGCTATCAAATAATGGCTTCTTTGAATTCGCGAAGGGAAATAGATGAGAACAAAACCATTTATAGTTTTCTTAGTCGCTTTTTCGATCGCACTACCGTTAATCAGGTGTACAAGCGAAAACCCAATCTCTGAGAAAACGCCCTCCCTTTTTTTCCCGAATGCCCAGAATTTCGTTTTGAAAAAACCAACATTGTCCACGGAGATAGTCTCTGCGATTGAGAGTGCCCTCGGGGCAAAACTCAAGCCCAGCGATCTCACACCAACCTTTCATATTGCAACGAACGTCAACAAGAAGCCGTTAGGAACGGTACTATTTCTTGATGTTGACAGCCCTCGGGGCGAACTCAAGGGTGGCATCGGTCTCAACATGCAGGGAAAAGTTGTACGAGTCGAGATTTATGACGACAGAGAGGTAGCTGACCTTATGGCCAAGGATTTCCTCGACCAGTTTACCGGCATGGGAATTGAGGATGCGTTTCAAGTGGGCGAAGATGTGCAACCTATCTCTGGACAGGAAAAGGTTTCTAAATCGGTCGCACTCTTGCCCCGGAAGGCGCTTCTAATGACGTATGCTCTATTTGCTAAGAAGCCGGAGCCAATTCCCGAATCTACCGTTGTGGCTGAAGAGTCTCCTGATGAAAGTCATGAGCCGGAAACACTTATAGAACTAATGGAGATGATGAAGGAAGCGTATATCGTAGTTCGTGAGTATTTCGAGTCTCCAACGGATCGAGCAGTCGCAGTGAAAGCGGCGAAGCAACTTGAAAACTACATTCAGTACATAGATTATTTTGAGCCGCCCAACAACCCGAACGAGACCAAAGAATACACCTATTTCCAGGATGAAGTCTCAGTATCCCTTTCCCAACTTGTTGATACTTTGGACAAAGAAGGGGCTTCCGACAATAGCAGACAACAATGGGAAGGCGTCTTGGACTTGGTCGATAAAGCACATTTGCGGTTCAGTATAGACGAAGTGGACCTAGACGAAGATTTGGAGTAACCGTATATGTATATGTGGCCTAATGGGAGATGCCCAAGATGAACACTCAACCAGAAAACCTTGATTCATCCAAACGGCGCTCATTCTTCAAGGCCGGTCTACTTTTTATTAGCGGCCTTATCAGTGCGGTTGTCGCGGTTCCGCTTTTCGGCTTCGCAATCTTGCCCGCCCTAAAGAACGCACCCAAGAAATACGTGGTTCTGGGAATTGTTGACCTCCTCAAGGGGAGTCGATACAAAAAAGTGAATTACACATTTCAATCCAAAGACGGATGGATACAAACTAACAAAAAACGTTCCGTCTACGTAACCGATGCAGAAAATGGAAACTTCGTCGTCTTTTCGAGGGTCTGTTCCCACCTCAATTGCCTCGTTCGATGGGAAGAATCGAAACGACAATTCCTTTGTCCGTGCCACGGTGGTGTGTTTGACGAAGAAGGGAACGTCGTGGCAGGACCACCACCTCGATCCTTAGAAAGGTTGCCCGTCAAGGTGGAAGACGGCGTCTTATATGTTAAGGAGACTTAACGATTGAAGGAGAAGATTGCTGAATTCCTCGCGGAACGTATTCCATTACGCTCAATAGAAGCACATATCAAAAAACCGCTGCCGACGCATATCAACTGGATGTTCTCTCTTGGAGCTATGGCGCTGTTTTTGTTGATGCTGCAAGCCGCAACCGGGGCATTTTTGGCAATTTATTACTCTCCGTCTCCAGACCATGCCTACAATTCTCTGACCTATATCAGCAACGAAGTTCCTTTCGGCGGCTTCGTACGTGGGCTGCACCACTGGGGTGCGAGTGCCATGGTAATCGTAGTGTTTTTGCACCTGTTGCGCGTCGTGGTTTACGACTCCTACAAAGCGCCGCGCGAATTTACATGGCTTATTGGCGTATTGTTGCTGCTGATTGTATTGGGATTCGGATTCACCGGTTACCTCCTGCCGTGGGATCAGAAGGCTTACTGGGCTACTGTGGTGGGCGCAAAGATCGCAAGCACTGTGCCCTTCATTGGTGAGGCTATTGGCAGAATCCTGCGAGGCGGTGAGGAGGTCGGTGCAGTAACGCTGGCTCGCTTCTATGCCGTCCACACCATTTGGCTACCGTGGATTGTATTTGGGCTGGTTGGTTTACATCTCTTCTTTGTACGCCATCTAGGGGCGTCTGGGCTCCCACAAAATACACCCGAGGACATGAATGCAGGCAAGCCTTTCTACCCCGATCAGCTCTTTGAAGATGGTGTGGCGATTCTCATCCTGTTCAGCGTTCTAGTGGTAATGGCGTTGTTCGTTCCAGTGCCCACCGAAGAGATTGCCGATCCGACTGATGCTTCATACGATCCTCGTCCAGAATGGTACTTCCTTTTCCTGTTTCAACTGCTCAAATATTTCGAAGGACGGCTTGAAGTTATCGGTACCTTCGTAATTCCTACTGTTGCAATTCTTCTTCTCTTCTTAGTTCCTTTTCTAGGTCGAAAAGAGAGATTACCACTTCGCAAGCGTCCCGTCGCCCTAGCCATTACCAGTTTATCGGTTTTGTCGCTGGTCTCGCTTACGATTCTTGGAATGCGGTCGCCTAGGCTGAATTCTACTGCTACTACAGTTTCTGGGGCTGAACAATCGGACGCATCAACCTTAGCCGAGACAGAGGTATTTGACTTTGGCTTAGAAGAGGAAAATTAGATGCCGCTGTAGCTAGTCGCAATCTCGGACAAAACCGTATTTTCAAGCGAATATCATCGTCGAGAAATAACCCCCGGCTGAGTTGCTAGAACGCTGTTGATGAGCCAACCTCAATTTTAATTACGCTCTGGGTGAAGAAGATGCGATACGTGGCGACACTGCGACACACGCATTCCTTCAGCGGTCGGACTCGCCAACTCGCCCTTCGATCATTACGGCACAGCCATCTACTCCTAACTTTACAATTTCTAATAATGTCCGAGTCTCGCTCTTAGATCACTGTCCCGGGCTTAATTATGCCATCTTTAGGAATAATAACAATGCCATCACGGATAAAGTAGCTCTCGCCATCAAAGTCGCTTTTCTGTTCAGTGTTCGCGATAATTGAATCTTCGCCGATCCGTGCATTCTTGTCGATGATGGCGCCTCGGATTAAGCAACCTCTTCCGAGGCCAATATCCGGAATGCCGGCTTTCTGATTCTGGGTTTTCTGCTCGTTCGTCTCATAGAAATCTGCCCCCATTAGAATGGACTGGTAAACCCGGGTTCGCGCGGAGATAACCGTACGGATTCCAACAATTGAGCGATCGATTTCAGAATCGTCAATGATCGAACCTTCTGAAAGGATTGAGGACCGGACGCTACTATTGTTTACCTTTGTGCTTGGAAGATGCCGACGGTGAGTGTATATCGGCGTCCGTTCATCGTAGAAGTTAAACTGGGGCGAAACATCTGTGAGTTGGATATTTGCCTGATAGAAAGCTTGGATGGTCCCGATGTCCTCCCAATAACTATCAAAGAAGTACGCGAACACCCGGTGCGTATGGAGGCTCTTCGGGATGATGTCCAACCCGAAATCGACGTGCGACTCATTTGAAAGCACTTGCTCCAAAAGTGCCCGATTGAAGATGTAGATGCCCATTGAAGCAATGTGCTGCCTGCCTCGCGGGTCAATTCCCCTTGAGGTGAAAGTATCTTCTGGAACCGCTAACCGCTGAAGTTCTTCCTCCGTCTGCGGCTTTTCCACAAAATCAGTGATTCTTCCATCATTATCGGTTTGCAAAATACCAAAGCCACCTGTATTTTCCTTATTTACTGGAATAACGGAGATAGTGATGTCTGCTTTCGATTCCGTATGAACGGCTAACATTTTGCGATAGTCCATTCGGTAAAGGTGGTCGCCAGCAAGGATAAGTACATAATCATCCGTGAATCGTGGACTAATGATGTACGATTCGTTTTGCCGAACCGCATCCGCCGTGCCCTGATACCATGCTTCACCTTCAAACGTCTGCTGGGCAGCCAATACCTGCACAAATCCGCGACGATAAGAATCAAATCGGTAGGTTTGGGCGATATGGCGATTCAATGACACCGAATTGAATTGAGTAAGAATGAAAATCCGCTCCATTCCAGAATGCAGACAATTACTGACAGGAATATCGACAAGCCTGAATTTGCCCGCGATTGGCACACTCGGTTTAGCTCGCTCTCTAGTCAAAGGAAATAGTCGTGCTCCCCTACCGCCGCCCAGAATGACTGCAATTACCTTATCTTCGTTCATTAACTATTCCGTTTTCCCGTTGAGCACCGGCGTACAGAGAACGCGTGTCCGTGGCCTGGCAACCGTCTGTTTGCCGCAAACTCAGTCACTGAGACTCTCACACTCCGAGGAATTATTTGCACCATCATGCTCTACAGCGTCCCTTTCGTCGAGAGTACCCCGCTGACGCGAGTATCTGCACTTGTAGCATGATCGAGCGCCTTTGCAAATGCCTTGAATATGGCTTCGATAATATGATGGTGGTTCGTTCCGTAAGGAACATTGATGTGAAGCGTTGTTCCGCTGTGATTGACGAATCCGTGGAAGAATTCTTCTACCAGTTCAACGTCGAAATCCCCGACTTTGCCGTGACGTAGTGGAGTATCGTGGCGAAACAATGGGCGTCCGCATACGTCTAAACTGACATGCGCAAGTGCTTCATACATTGGTACGGAAGAATTCCCGAAGCGGCACATTCCAGCTTTATCGCCCACGGCTCGGTTAAATGCTTCTCCCAAACAGATGCCCACATCCTCCACTGTGTGATGGGCATCCACATGGAGATCACCGCTTGCATCCACGGTAAGATCGAAAAAACCATGCTTGGCGAAGAGCTCAAGCATGTGGTCCACGAAGCCTACCCCAGTGTCGATTTTGGAGTTCCCGGTCCCATCAACGTTCAACTTCAGTTTGATTTGTGTTTCTCGCGTTTCACGTGTGATTTCAACTTCCCTTCTCACAATAAGCCTTCCTTGCAGTTTTAATCGAAATCGGACGTTTTCACCTTGGAATTAAGTTTAGCATAAGGAAATTTAGCATTCAAGTCCAAATCACCGCTTAAAGTTGTGATCGGGACTGGGCGTATGATACACTTTGATTTGTGAATTGACAGCACTTGACGGCAGTTGTTCCGTGTAAGAGTTCTCAACAATTTCAATGGATATCTCATAACTCGTGCGAACAGCTCAGCCACCGAAAATACACAGAAATAGCAGGGGAATAGCTCTAATGGGAAACTGTCAAGCCTTGACGAGGCGGATTGCCTGGATGATAATAACTATCTGGTTGAGTATTGATGGGGCGGTCGTGGTAGGGGCCATCGCACAAGCTCGGCGGATTCGACGTAAGCGAGTGGTAATGCCTCAACAGCGCCAAGAAAAAGTCAATACAGATACAACGACAGATCTGAAAAAAAACGTCCTTGAGATTGCTCAACGAGTGAGCGGTCAAGCCCAGAATTCGATGGTAGATTTTGTGTTCATCATTGATGCCAGCCGGGAAATGACGAACGGAATCTCTGCGATTCAAAAAGCACTCGTTGACGTGGCTAACGTATTTGAGGAGGAGTTGATTGACTATCAATTAGCCCAGACCTCGTTCGAGAAAGTTGCTGGTACATCAAAAACCATTGTTCAATCATTCGAGAGCGATCTGGTTGCCAGTCAAGCGTGGTTCCGCGAATTGCAAATGTCGCGGGGTGCCGAGACCGGCTATGGACTTGATGCAATTCTACAGACGCTAAGGGAGACCAACTTTCGACCGGAAGCGCTGAAACATTTGCTGGTTGTAACCAATTCACGTTTGCAGACCGCCTGGACCGCAGAAAAGGCGAAAGACAAAATCGTGAAGGAGATTGTCAACTTGTGCAAACAGGACGATATACATGTCAACATCATCGGGGTACGCGAAAGGGCACAGATACAGTTGACAGCCAAGACGGATGGCAAATTTTATGCTATCTCTGGCAGTGGTCAGAAGGGTGTAAAATTTGTTAACTCAGGCGACCTAGACAAGTCGATTCTCAAGATTGAAGGCGTTTTCAAGCTAACTGCACAGCATATTGCCGCGACAGTAAAACAGCCAGCCGACATTGTTTTTATGTTTGACTCAAGTTTAAGTATGGCGGCTAAAACTAACAAAACCAAAACTGACAGAATTTGTGCAGGCATTGATGAAATGGCGAACATCTTGAATTCAGCAGGAATTAATTACCGATTTGGCGTTATCCGTTTTTGGGCAGCAATCGGTAGTGGCGAAAGCGTCGTATTGCTTACCAAGCCACCATTGAACACCGAGCAGGTTAAGCGACTTTATCGTGCGCCCAAGCAAGGCGATAAACATCTCCTCGGTGCGGTAATAAAGGGCATACCAAAGATTAAAACGCCTACAGATCGTCGGCTTGTCCTTGTGATTGTTACAGATGGCTCGACAGGACATCGCGCAGAAAAAGGGCATACCGTTAATCAAGCCATCGGTGTTTGTCGAAGGGCTGGCGCGCAAGTGAATGTTATCGGAGAATCTTCGATGAGTATTCATTCCTATAAGGGTCGCTTTGGCGGCCGCGCTACATCCCCTTCCGTTGTTTTTCAGAAACGGGTTGCTGAAATCACAAACGGTGTACACTACATTATGCCCGAGGCCTTTGACTAGCTCCTCAAACCGGTAGAGATTAGTTTGTAGTTATATGTTCTAGTCAGTTATCCCTCGCTTGCGGTGAGGCCTCAATTGTTCTGCTAGATTGAGGCCATATATCCAAGCGCATTGCGGTCCGTATTCGGCATATTCAATCCAATGAGTACCATCACGGCGTAAACCGATACCTAAGATTACCCGTCTCTCCCTTTCTCCTGCCGAAACTGCTAACCTGACTTGTCGTCTGCTTGAGCTTCACGATCTAAATGGCCCAAGCGTAGGGATGGTCTATTCTCTCGGCTAATTTACTCATCAAGCTTATGAGCCCCTCAGGAAACGGATGCAAGGTTGGCTTTCAATCCGTATCGCTTGAGTCCAGCGTACACAGCGGCAGTATTCAGTGGATTCTGGGGTTGATGTATTTCTCCCGTCCAACCCTACTCTTCCTTCTACGCCTCCCCGATCCATTTCAATCTTTCAAGTCACTTGTCCTCCGAGCGAGGACCATCAGCGCAGTGATTGCAGCTTAGAACTGCCATTCTAACCGCCACTTTTTTACTGACGGGCTAAGCCATGGGCGCCCTTGCGAATAATTGAACCTCGTGCACCAAGCAGTGCAACATGAATAAATTCGCTGACCTATTTTGTGCACCCAACAGAGGAAATCAATCTCTGTTGGAGATATTATTGAATTGCCGCTAATGGCACAGAAGTTGCTCAGAAAAAAGGGCCTAGAGGGAGACTGGAACACTACAGAGAAGAACCTGTTAACCCGGCGATTATAGCAGGACCGCTCACTTTGGCTAACAGAGTCGATCTTCCACTACAAATGGAAGTTTATTTCTGCCAAACAAAAAATGTTTGGACGTAACCGACATATCACAATCCTAACGAATTGCTGTAGTTTCTCGATTCATTAAGCGTCGGAATTATGCCACTCGACCATTGAATCGTCTGCCTACAAAGTCGTAACCCTTCAATTTGCTAGGTCTTTAAATGACCAATTGAGTGTGGTTCTGTCATCGGATTTCCCTTTGCCATGATTTGGCAAAGGCAATCTTGGATTCTCCCAACAGGATCACGTTAATTCAAGCGGAGAAATAACAGGGGAGGAAGTCAGATGGTAAACCACCATACCTTGATGAAGATGATAATGGCAATCTTGTTGAGTATTGAGGTGGCAGTCGCGATAGACGCTACAGCACAAGTTCGACGGTTGCGACGTGGCAGATTGGCGCTACCTCAACAGCGGCAGGAAAAAGCAAATTCCGATGTAACGAAGGATTTAGCTCAAAACGTCCTTGAGATTGCTAGGAGTGTGAGCGACCAAGCTGAGAACCGTATGGTGGATTTGGCGATCGTCATTGATGGCAGCCGCGGTATGGTGAACGCAATCGCCGAGATCCGGAGAGAGCTAGTTGACGTAGCTGGTGTATTTGAGGAGGGATTGATTGACTATCAATTCGCGCGGACTTCGTTTGAGAGACTTGCTGGCGTGCCAAGAATCACAACGCAAACATTTGAGAGCGATTTAGTTGGTATTCAAGCGTGGTTCCGCGAATTGCAGATATCTCGTAACGCCGAGACCGGTTACGGACTTGATGCCATCCTACAGACAATAAAGGAAATCAACTTTCGACCGGAAGCGTTGAAGCATTTACTGGTAGTGACCAATTCGCGTTTGCAGACCGCTTGGATGGCAGAGAAAGCGAAAGATAAAATTGTGAAAGAAATTGTCGACTTGTGCAAACAGGGCGATATTCACATCAACATCATCGGGATTAGCGAATCGGCACAGATAAAGCTAACAGCTAGAACAGGTGGCGAATTCTACGCTATCTCCAGTAATGGCAAGAAACGGATCAAATTTGTTGACTCAGGCGACCTAGACAAGTCTATACTCAAAGTTGAAGGTGTCTTCAAGCTAACCGCGCAGCATATTGTCCAAACAGTAAAGAAATCGACCGATGTCATCTTTATGTTTGATTCAAGCTTGAGAATGGCGGCCAAAGTTGACAAAACCAAAGTTGCCAAAATCTGCGGTGGAATTGATAAAATG
The DNA here is from genome assembly GCA_965197465.1 of Candidatus Poribacteria bacterium. Classification (GTDB taxonomy): domain Bacteria; phylum Poribacteria; class WGA-4E; order WGA-4E; family JAJDTR01; genus JAJDTR01. The sequence goes on from OZ240209.1 coordinate 2,197,929, forward strand.
GCAGACATTCTGAATAAAGCGGGAATTGATTATCGATTTGGGGCAATCCGTTTTTGGGCGGCGATTGGCAGCGGCGAAAGCGTTGTGGCGCTTACCAAGCCTCCATTGAACACCGATCAGGTCAAGCAATTATTTCGCGCGCCCAAGCAAGGCGAAAGAAATTTGCTTGGCGCAGTTATAAAAAGCGTACCGAAACTGAATACGCCTAAGCACCGCCAGCTAGTCCTCGTGATTGTTACAGATGGATCGCCAGCGCGTCGCGCGGAACAAGAATATACTGTTGACCAAGCCATCGGCGTTTGTCGAAAAGCTGGCGCGCAAGTGAATGTCATCGGGCAATCTTCAATGGGAATTCATTCGTATAGTGGTCGCTTTGGTGGTCGCGCTAATCTGCCTTCTATTGATTTTCAGAAACGGGTTGCCGGGATCACAAACGGTGTATATTTCGTTATGCCCGGAACTCAGGGGCGACACTAGGAGAGTATAGAAGCCGAGTATTTTAGAAATTGCGCAGTCGAACACCCAAAGGTACGTAGTAGAGCAATTAATTGCCCGTTTTAACATACACAACACCACAAATTCCGTATGAGCAAGTTTGCGACCAGTTCGATGCGCAATAAATGAGGATTCCATCTTAGACTTGGCGATTGAAGATTCACTACAAACTGGAGTGCGTAAGTTCAAACTCTTACATTTACGGATTCCACGGAATTTGACACAAGGCAGGAAATCGGACATCTGGATTTGCTACTCCAGATCGAGCGGGACGATCCCGATGGAACGAATACCTAATAGCCAAAAATCTCAATTTTCTAGATTCGTTTCAATCTTTCTTGAGTACATCGCGATGGCGATTCTGTCATGACTTGGCAAGGCAGATTTTGGATTCTCCTAACAGAATCACGTTAATTCAAGCTGAGAAATAACAGGGGAGGAGGTCAGATGGTAAACCACCATACGTTGACGACGGGGATTGTTTGGATGATAATCGCAATCTTGTTGAGTATTGAGGTGGCAGTCGCGATAGACGCTACTGCACAAGTTCGCCTACGTCGACGCAGGCGGTTCGAGATGCCCGAACAATCCCAAGGAAATGCAAATACAAAGGTAACGACAGATTTTGGTGAATACGTTCTTGAGATCGCTCGGGGTGCGAACGGTCAAGCCCAGAACCTGACGGTAGATTTGGCGTTTGTCATTGATGCCAACCCGCGCATGATGGGCGCAATCACCGAACTCCGAAAAAAACTCATTGACGTGGCTGATATGTTCGATGAAGGCTTGATTGACTATCGATTTGCCCAAACGTCGTTCCGGAAACTTGATGGTGTACCAAGAATCAGTGTTCAACCACTTGCAAGCGATTTGGTTGGCAGTCAAGAGTGGTTTCGAAAATTGCGACAGTCGGCGCGGAATTCCGCTCCAGGCTATGGACTTGATGCAATTCTACAGACACTAAGAGAAATCAACTTCCGATCTGAAGCGTCTAAACATCTACTCGTTGTGACTTACTCACACTTGCAAACAGCTTGGGCTGTAGAAAATGCGCAAGATAAAATTGTGAAGGAGATTGTCGACCAGTGTAAACGGAACGAAATTTATATCAACATCATCGGGGTTCGTGAACCGGCACAGATACAATTAACAACAGAAACGGGTGGCAAGTTTTATTCTATCTCTGATAATGATCGGAGTGGGGTAAAATTTCCCCACCAGCGTTCCCTAGATGAGTCCATCTCTAGAACTGAAGGCATTTTCAAGCTAATTGCACAGCATATCGCTGCAACGGTAACGCAACCATCTGATATTATCTTCATGTCTGATTCAAGCCTGAGTATGAAAACCAAAGTTGACAAGATTTGTCGCGGAATTGATGAGATGGTTAACGTTCTAGATACGGCTGGAGTTGATTACCAATTTGGCGTTATCCGTTTCTGGGCGGAAAGCGGTGGCGGGCAAAGTGTCGTACTGTCTACAAAGCCTCCATTAGCCATCGATCAGGTCAAGCGTTTGTTTCGGATGCCCAAGCGAGGAGATGAGCATCTCCTTCATGCGGTGATGGAGGGGGTACCAGAACTCAGAACACCTACGGATCGCCAGCTTGTTCTCGTGATTGTCACGGATGAGCCGACAAGTCATCGGGTGGAAAAAGGGTATACTATTGACCAAGCCATTGGAGTTTGTCGTAGGGCGGAAGCACAAGTAAACGTCATCGGGGCATCCTCACGGCGTAGTGATGCACAGCGCGGCAATAAAGATATGATTCGGGTAGGAAAAACTCACCAGCGAATTGATATGTTTATCAATTATGCCCCTTCTGCTGCTTTTCAGAAGCGAGTTACCAAAGCCACAAACGGCTTATTCTATGTTATGCCGGGCTCTGCCATCGCTGCTGATCCAAGGCGATAGAAAAAGTAGATCTGTGCAAAATTCGATCGGCTCTTCAGAATGGCAAATATCAATCATCTAGATTCTCTTCGATCTTTCTTGCGTACATCGCGATAAGCACAAAGCACGCCGTTTGTAGGTTTGCGACTGTTTCTTTTAGTTCACGGGGTGTATCACTGATGAAACTGCCGTCTTCCTGTCGGACTGTTGACAGATATCCCAGTGTCACCGGAATGACGTTGCCACCGAATATTCAAACAAGTTTTTGACAAATGTACGAGTTACGCACTTCAGTTCGTAGGTTCGATTTTCGATAACAGGTCGAAGATTATCTATGCGCTGTCGAGCATAGATTGTTCCTGTGTCTTTCGTTGATAAATCGCCAATCTACCGGACTTTAAGCGTCAACTGCAGAAGTTCTGTTTTTGCTGAACTCAGTCTTGCACCAAGCAGGATAACATGAAAAAAGTCCCTAATCTTCCTCGCGCGTCAATAGGATTAAATCAACCTCTGTTGGCAGCATGATTAAGTTGTCAATGATGGCACGAAAATTGCTCCCACTAAGAGTCCAAGCAGAGATTGGAACACTACAGTGAGAAATCTAGTGATTCACCCCGCGATAATAGTAGGACTACCTACCTTTAGCTTCTAGTAGCGATTTTCGATTGCAGATTATTTCTGCAAAACAAAGACTGTTCGGGCTGGATTACCTCATTACAGTCCCAAGAACTTGCTGTAGTTACCCGATTCATCGGGATCTTCGATTACAGATCGAAGATAATCTCTACTTCGTAGAGATTGTTTTGTTCTCCATAGATGAATTGCCAGTCTATGTACTTTGAACATTCATCTGGGTCAGTTCCAAAATGGTCAACTGGAAATAGTTTTGTCATCGAATCGCCTTCAGTCATGATTTGGCAAATGCGATAATAGAATAACCTAACAGAATCTCGCGAATTCAAAATGAGAATTGCTGAGAAATTACAGGAGGGACGTGTCCGATGGTAAACCAACATGCCGTGACGAAGCGAATTATTTGGACGACAATAGCAATCTGGTTGAGTATTGATGGGGCAGTTGTGGTAGAAACCACGGCACAAACTCAACGTAGTAATGTGGTGATGCCTCAAGAGCGGCAGGAAACAGCGAACACGGATTTAACCAAACATGCGGCTGAACACGTTCTTGAGATTGCTCGGAATGTGAGCGGTCAAGCCCAGAACCTAATGGTAGATTTGGTGTTCATCGTTGATGGAAGCCGGAGTATGATGGACAAAATCTCCGCGATTGAAGAAATACTTCCTGACGTCGCCGATGTATTTGACGAGGCGTTCATTGACTGTCGATTCTCGTTCCAAAGACTTGATGGTGCACCAAGAATCCGTGTTCAACCATTCGCAAGCGATTTGGTTGGTCAAGTATGGTTCCGCACATTGCGACTTAGACCCGGGAATTCTGCTCCCGGTCATGGGCTTGATATAATTCTGCAGACGTTAAGAAGGATTAACTTTCGACCCGACGCGTCGAAGCATCTACTCATTGTGACGCATTCGTCTTTGCGAACAAGCTGGGCAGTGAAAGATGCGAAAGACAAGATTGTAAAGCAGATTATCGATCAGTGCAAACAAGATGACATACGTATCAACGCAGTCGGGGTCAGCGAATCGGCGCAAATACAATTAACGTCTGAAACGGGCGGCAAATTCTATTCTGTCTCTGATAATGATCGGAGTGGGGTTAAATTTCACAGCCCTGGTGCCCTAGACAAGTCCATTCTCAAAACTGAAGGCATTTTCAAGCTAATTGCGCAGCATATTGTCGCAACCGCATTGCAACCCACTGATATTATCTTTATGTTTGATTCAAGCCTGAGTATGGAGACCAAAGTTGAGAAAATCTGTCGTGGAATTGATGAGGTGGTTAACGTCCTAGATATAGCGGGGGTTGATTACCGATTTGGAGTTGTCCGTTTTTGGGCGGCAAGTGGTGGCGGGGAAAGTGTCGTCCTTCTCACCAAGCCTCCATTAAACCTTAATCAGATCAAGCAATCGTTTCGGATGCCCAAGCGAGGAGATGAGCATCTCCTTGATGCGGTAATAGAAAGTGTACCGAAACTCAAAACGCCTACGGATCGTAAGCTTGTTCTCGTGATTGTCACAGATGAGCCGACAAGTCATCGGGCCGAAAAAGGGTATACTGTTGACCAAGCCCTTGGAGTTTGTCGAAGGGCGGAAGCGCAAGTGAACGTCATCGGAGCATCTTCAATGCGGAGCTCGAAAATGCGTCATGATAGGGTATACGAAAATTCTTCAACTGATTTTCCGGAGCGAGTCAGTAAGGCTACAAACGGAGTATACTACGTTATGCCCGGCTCTTCTGCGACTGATGAAGGAAGATAGAAAAAGCAGGCCTGCGCAAAATCTGATCGGCTCTTCAGAACGGCAACTATCAATTTTCCAGCTCCTCTTCAATCTTTCTTGCATACATCGCAATGAGCGCAAAGCAGGTCGTTTGGAGATTTGCCACTGGTTCCTTCAATTCAATGGGCGTGTCACTGATAAAGCCACCATCTTCCTGCTGGGCGGTTGTAAGGTATCCAAGCGTAACGCGGTCCGTATTTAGCGGGTCTTTTCCGGCAGCTAACGCCATCACAGCATACGCCGAAATTTCGGGATCGCTCTTCTCTCCTTTTGTCCTGCCGAAACCGCCATCCTGATTTTGCATCTGCTTCAGCCACACCAACTGAGCATCAATATCGTAGACAGGCGCCAACCCTTGCAATACCCAGGATGTGACAAGTACATCCGAGCGACCACCGCGCTCCAAGGACCATCCTCCATCCAAATCGATTTGCTCTGCGAGCCAATCAGCACCCCTTGAGACAGGTGAAAAATTAGCTTTGAAACCCAATCGTTTGAGTCCAGCCAGCACAGCAGCGGTGTTCAGTGGATTTCCGGGTTTATGCATTTCTCTTGCCCAACTCCCATTCTCGTTCTGGGCGTCTCTGATCCATTTCAATCCCGCCAATCTTATCTCTGCATCGTCTGTCTCTGCTTGAGCGAGTGCCACCAGCACAAAGACGGTATGTGCCGTATTTCCGTTCCAACTGCCATCTTGCTTTTGTTGGCGCGTCAGATATCTCACCCCCCGACGAATGACGGTTGAACCGGTGCCCCAGCCCTTAAACATCAGGGCTTGCATAGCAAAAGAAGTGATTTCAACATCACTCTCTCCTCCCGGTATGAGAGGCCAACCGCCATCATCGTTTTGAGCAGCATGGATGTATGATTCGGCGCGTTCAATGGTCTCGAATAGGGTTGAACCAACCAGACGCTTGCCAGGGAAAAGGATTAGACAAAAAAGCAATATCCCCCACATCAGAAACCTAGATTGATACCTACACATGTTGTCTTCTCCTTAGATTTGGGACGATTTTTCCGTGCCAAGTCGATGGTCAAGGATTCATGCCTTTTCGGCTTAAGAGAGAATGCCACACTGCCTCGATACTCTTCCAGTCCAGAAGAATGCTCGCCAAGTGGGGATTATCGCTGTCCCCACGACGTTTTGCCCTAATCTTTTCCCCTCATAAACCATCGCGCAAAAGAAGTATGTTAGAGGCATTGAGGATGGGAAGAATACGGGGGTCATCAGCATACCGCTTCTTGAAGAGTGTAAACCATCTTCCTCTCTGAATAATCCCTTACCTACACACCCCAAGAGTAACACATTTTGTTCCCTAAATTGGCTCAGATGGAATTTGACATCGTACTAATCTCCAAGTGTAAAGTCGGGGGCGGCGGAACCAAGAGAGAGCGCATATTGCAAGTCTTTCACAATCAAGGGAGAGGAAATAACAAATCAACAGATAACATAGAAAACTGTCATTGATGATTCGTGGATAACAGGTGAATGAAAAATTTCGTGAGCGCATTGCTCCAATCTTGTGTCATCGCACGCAACTCTTTTAACGAGACCAGATCGGTATCAACACTTTTGTCAACTTCACAAGACTTTCCAGATTATGAGCGGGCAGAAAATAATCAACATACGGTAATGCGGTACGGATCCCTCGGCAAACGGGTTGATATCCGCTACTACCAAGCAACGGGTTAAGCCATATTAACTTGTACGCGTGTCGATTGAGCATTTCCATCGATCGCTGTAACACATCTGCATCCCCTTGATCCCAGCCATCACTGATAAGAATGACAATGGATCGATTGGCTGTGAAGGAGCGTGCAAATTCGCGGTAAAAGCCAATAATACTCTCGCCGATTTTCGTTCCACCCGACCAATCGGGCACGACCTCTGCCATTTCACGGAGCCCCTCTTCGACGCCCTTGCGACGAAGGAGTCCAGTGATATTCGTCAAACGTGTACTAAACACCGCAACCTCAATCTCTTTGATCTCTTGTTGCATACCATAGATGAATTGAATTAGGAATTTCGAGTAACAATCCATCGATCCGCTGACATCGCAGAGTAGGAGAATTTTGTTTTTCTTTATCTTGCGACGCTTGTGGACGAGGGTTAGCGGTTCACCGCCATAGGCGATATTTTTACGCCAACTTTGTCTGAAGTCAATGGTTTTACCTTTGACCGCCAACTCCTTGCGCCGACTCAATTTTGTGGCAAGCAACGCCGCAAATTTCGCGATGGCTTCGCGTGCTTTCTCAATTTCCTCTGGCGACAGCTTACTGAAATCTTTCTGCGTGAGGACATCATCGGGACTATAGGCAATCGTATCGCCAGTTTCCTGCTCTTCGCTTTCCTCGCTGTTCAATTCCAACCACTCATTGACGGAGAAATCCCCTACGTCGTCCTGTGCCACGTCAGCAAGGCTTTGAAGTAACGGTTCATCAGTTGGTGCTCCGTCAGTATCATCGTCATCCAGCCCTAACGGATGAGGGGTTGGACGAGGGTATTTCCAGAACAGATCGAATGCCAGATCGAAAGTTTCACGATCAGACTCATGTGCTATCAGGTTCGTTCTAGCTGTATGGTAAAATTCGTCGCGTTGCGCAATGTCGATGAGTTCCAAACTGCGGCAGAAACTAATCTGATTCGTTGTTGTGACGTTGATATCCATCTGCTTGAGCAGGCGGCAGAAGGCAGTAATTTCTTGAGTTAGCGTTCGTTGTCTCATGGAATTACCCTTGTGAATAGTTCCAATCCGCTTTCTCCGATTTTGCATCAGAAGATGAATCCGATAAGCGTTTCGCCCGAGCGATGAACTCATGCAAGTCTGATCCCTGTGCACGTTGAACGTCATCCTGATATTTGAAGAGGCAACCAAGGGTCTCATCAACAATCTCAGAATCAAGCGCATCTTTCCCTAGTGCAATGAGTGCCAGTCCCCAATCTAGTGTTTCCGCTACTCCCGGTTTCTTATAATAATCGCCTTCTCGCCAAATCTGCATCATGTTGCACAACTGCCGTGCAAGCAGATTGTTGATATGTGGGAGTTTGGTTTTCACAATTGATAACTCCTTTTGGAGAGAAGGGTAATCAATCCACTGATAAAGACAACGCCGTTTCAAGGCTTCGTGAACCTCTCGCGTACGATTTGAAGTTAATACTACGTAAGGAATATGCTTCGCACGAATTGTGCCAATTTCTGGAATCGTGATTTGGAAATCGGACAGAATTTCGAGTAAGAACGCCTCAAACTCGCTGTCGCTCCGATCCACCTCGTCAATCAGCAACACGGGAGGCACACCGCCATCGCTTTGAATCGCTTCAAGGAGCGGGCGCTTTAAGAGAAATGCTTCGCTGAAGAGGCTGGCACCAATTTGGTCTTTGTCAATTCCTTGGGCTTCATCAATTCGCAACTGTAGAATCTGCCTGGTATAGTTCCATTCGTACAATGCGCTGTTTGCGTCAAGCCCCTCATAGCACTGCAAACGGATTAACTTTCCACCCGTAATGTTCGCTAGGACTTTTGCGACCTCTGTTTTCCCAACCCCTGGCTCACCCTCAAGAAAAATCGGTTTGTTTAAGTTGTGGGCTAAGTAGATAGTCGTTGCCAACGCTCGGTCAGTAATGTATTCCCCTTTTGCACACGCATTTTGCACTTCTTCAATTGATTCAAACATTTATACTTAACCTGGTTTTTACTCCAACAAAATTCGTATATGATTTAAAACAGCGGAATCATTAAATCTACTGCATCACTCTTTCGTCCTGAAGTGCTTCCTCGTAATCCTTACGATAATCAATGTCTTTCAGGACACGGTTCGTGTCAACGATGACGTAATGGATATCGTCAGCGTTTTTTTTGAAAAGCGATCTAATGCCACCGCTTTCCAACTCCAGAGCGACGATATCAGAGGCGTAACGCCGATCAAAAATGGCTGGGTGTCCACGGCGATAGTTATAACTTGGCAGCGCAATTCCCTTATCCGTGTCCTTATATGCATCAACGACGCGATTGATGAGGTCGGACGTAATAAACGGCTGATCGACAAGCATCAGCGCAAACGCATCAGCGCAATCAGGCAATGCTCGCACGCCACACTGTGCGGAGGTCAGCATCCCCTCATGATAGTTGGGGTTAAACACAACCTTGATTGGTTTATGCCGAATTTTCTCATGCACCTTCTCCGATTCGTGCCCGATAATAACGATGACCTCATCAAGCTCGGAGCCAAGCATGTTATCGATCACCGTTTCAATAATGGTGCTGTCTCCGAAGGGAAGGAGTTGCTTTGGTTCCCCCATTCGGGTGGATAGCCCTGCCGCAAGAATAATGCCTGGAATTTTGGCAGTTGTTGACATAGAGCGCGACTAATTCAGAAATATCGGAGTTGCTTCACCATGAGAGATGCGCGATTCCTACATGTAGGAATTCGAACGGTGCGTTCCAACAGCAAAAGGATTAGCCCACAAGCCTAGAAGTGAATATCAAAACCCGTGTATTCGCCACCACACTTGAGTTCATCAATCCAGACATGGTCAATTCTACCTGCAGGAGGCCCATGTTCCAATAACATAGCGAACTCATCTAGCGCCGCCTTGTCTCCTTCGGCGACAACCTCAACGTCGCCGTTTGCTAGGTTCTTGGCGTAGCCACGAACACCAAATTTCTCTGCACATCGTCGTGCAAAATCGCGGAAGCCGACACCCTGCACCCGACCACTAACAAGGATATGAAGTTGCATAGGCTAGTTAAACACATTCGTCAACTTCGCCGCTGTTTTGCGCGGTAGAAGCTGCTTGGCGCTCTTTATGCTTGAGGTTTATTGAGTATATCACAAACTCGTCTGGGATTGCATGAAATTTCCCTCAACGGCAGAATGTCCGAGGTTGAGAATCGCGACCATATCATTCTGCCATGATCGCCCCTCCACACCTCGGCATTAACCACATGTCAAGTCTCACGTACAAGATAGTAATATGCATGGAATTGCTCTAAAACGCCACGCGTTACTCGTTTTACGCTAGGTCCTATAACGCCCTTAGCAATCATTGTTTGTGTCATCCAACGACCATAGAATTGCCAACGCATCAATAATAGGTCGCCGAAACGGAATATGTAGCTCGTCGAGATTCTCTTCGATCAACGCCTGCCCGTGTTCGACTGCCTCGCGAATGTCATCGGTCTGGGCAATCGCGGGCGAGGCAACTTCGGTATATAACTGCCGAGGGAGGTTGAGTTGATTGAGATGTTCAAGCAGTTCCCAGTCCTTCAATAAGCGGCCGTCCTCACCAAATTCGACGCCGGTAGTGATTGACTGTATAACCCCTTCTTGGCTTGTGAGTCGATTCTGAATGCGATACACAACAATCGGATAGGGGAGTAGCTCGCAGGATAAGGATGCAACTGAGGCATCGTATTCCTTTGCCTGGCGGAGTGCCTGATTGACCAATTTATGTCCCACCCCCAGTACAGTTCCATGTCTTTCTTGTCTGCGCGGCGCGCGGTCAAAAACCGTGCCGCGATAGGATGATCGGATGCCAAACTCGCTGCACCAGGCTTCGGGGGTCCTGAATCTAATCCCTTGGGGCTCCGCTTCGGCTTTCCTGCCATTGAGTCTTAACATGGACAGAAAGAAGGGTTGTAGGTCTGGTAAGTCAAGTGGCGGTATCTGCGAGGAAATTTGTTGAAAATCGAATTTGTCGCAGTTCCCGACGAGGTCTTTCACAACGTCAATGGCATCTTCTCCACCAAATTGTGCCGTTTTTTCGTTAAACCAATCTGAAAGTGATTCCTCCGAAATATCAGAGGCACCGGAAAACAAGTCACGGAAAATAGCAGGCGAGGTCATGCCAAGAACCAACTGAAACAAGTCTTCAGGTTCATCCATCACCTGACCGAGAGCGAGTGTGATGTCCCGGATTTTGCTGTCGAGTATATTCCAGATTCTGGATTCAATCGTGTCCGGATTCCTGAGGGAAACCACTTCAACAGTGTGGGTTTGGCCGTAACGATTTAGGCGGCCAACCCGCTGATGCAGACGCATTGGATTCCACGGCAGATCGATGTGAATTAGCGTATGGCACCGCTCCTGCAAGTCGATACCCTCACCGCCTGCTTCCGTAGAAACCAGGTACCGCGCCTCCCCGGCGTTAAATTTCTTGGCAGCCGATTCGCGCGTTTCGCGAAGCGTTTGAATTCGACCGGCGCTATCAACCACCTCATCTGCCCGATCATCACCGTTGATAAAAGTTACACAACTGTCGCCAAACCTCTGCATTAAGGATGATAGCATCAGAGATTGTGTTGCCTTGTATTCAGTGAACAAGAGAACAGGGCGATTCGGGTATTGATTCTCAACAAGGTCGATAATTTTCTGAATTTTCGTCTCCGTCCCAACCCTCTCTGCTGCCGCGACAAGTTCACTGACACGAGATACTTCATCCTCCGTCAGACGCAAAAATTCAGAAAGTTCAGCGATTTGCTCATCTAACCTACTGACTTCGTCGAGATTTCCTTCTTGTTCAGACAATCTGTATGCCGATATGCGTGCGTTCAATTCCTGGAGTCTGTTTCTACTCTCGACGACACGGTCCAGCCTCTTCTTCAGTGCACGCCGAATTGCCGCCACGGAACTTGATGCCAGTTTCTGCATGGTAATCAATACCAACTTCACCAGTCGTTCGTCATCTGATGGGAGCGTTGATGCGTAGGCTTTGCCGGTAGCAATGAATTCTGTGAGCATTGTATAGAATTCGGATTCTTCGTCAGAGTAGCTGTAGGTCTCTGATTTCACAATAGGTTCGTGAAAGAGTCGTCTACCTTGTAGGTCGGTGACGTTTTGTTTGTTGTTGCGAATCATCGCATCGCGAAGTTTCGGCAGATGTTCGTGAAGAGACTCATGTGGATTAAACTTGTCGGGATGGAGTAGTCGCAGCAGCGACAGGAAGCCGTAGTTTTTGCCGCGGTGGGGAGTGCCTGTGAAAAAAAGCATAGATTTGACATGTTGCTCGTCAACAAGCTGTTGCACGAACTTGTAACCCAGCGTAGCACCGGATCTTTCATCGGCGTTCAGGTGATGCGCTTCATCGACAATCAGCAGGTCCCACGGATCGCTTTCGAAAAGTCGGTCATGCCGTCCGTTATGGTCAAGTCGTAACGTGTTCAGCGAGGCGATGACTTGGTCGTTAGCCTGCCAGAACCCCCCTTGTTCGGTGTCGGATTCCGCCGCATATCTTGTAATCCGAATATCAAACATTGTCCTCAGTCGGTATTGCCACTGTTCAACAAGTGAGGCAGGAGCAAGAATGAGTAGCCGCTTCACTCGTTCTTTGGCAAGTAATGGCCACAAAACGAGTCCTGCCTCAATTGTCTTGCCAAGCCCAACATCGTCAGCGATTAGCCATCTCGTTGGCCATTCTTGCAGCACTCGGCGGCAGACCCACAGTTGATGGGGCAAGAGCACGATGCGAGACGGTGAAAACACACCCCAGGCATCGTTGATTGATTGGATTGCTTCGGCTTGAATGCGCGTAACGACTTTAAGCGGGGGGTGCCATTCGCTCAGGGAGATTGCTTGCAACGGTGTGGGCACTGTTGATAGATCGGTTTTCTCGCACGACTCGATGCCACCTTCAAATCGAATGACTACAGTTTCACCCTCGTCTATCAGGACGCTGCCTCTGCCAAATCGTGGATGTTGAACTTCATCATCTGTTGCAAATTGCCTGTCATTCATTATTTTCCTCGCTGCCTTCGTCTTGCGAGACATTGCTACCAAATAATTGTTGTTGCAGATGTTTATCCCCGGCAATAATGAGAAATGGAATATCAAATGCACCATTGAAGGTTGCCCGCTCTCTAAGATGTTCACACAGGAATTCATAGATCGTGACCGATTGTTTCCAACGCTGAGGCGCATCTGAATCCAACCCTTGACAGCCGATTGAATTGAGGAGTTCACTTACCCTTGCTACCGGCGCATAGCAGTGAGGACGCGCATGTTCCCGCGCATGTTCCGAAGAAAGAACTCCCAAACGCATCAGTTCTCGGACCACAAAGCAGGCACCGATGCCCAGTGTTCTATCAATTGAAGGCGCGTCTAAATCGGTGCCTTGGAATCGGGAACTATATCTGAGACGGGTAATTTCAGTCATCGAAAATGGGGCATTGAGGTAATTAATTGCCAAAAATGCATCCCCGTACTCATTTAGCCAAGATGCCAACTGGAAAATACTCACAAACTGGCGCATCGAATTGAAGAATTGGATAGTCTCTCCCGGCTGATCCAAGAAATCCACAACAATCTCCACCCACGACTGGAGATTTTTCTGTGGATCGGCAGCGATTTGTAACCACCCGTTTTGACGCCAAAGCTTGATGAAAGATCGGTGTTGTTCAGGCTTCGCCTGTCCCATGGTATGCAACGCGCCGAGCATGAACAATGTCAGCCAGTTCTCGCGTGTCTGCGGATCTTCCCAATCAGGCAGACCTGATAGCTGTAGGCGAAAATCTCCATACACGGATTCCTCATATTTCCTAATGTAGTCGCCTGCCTCCCGTGCCCACCATGCATGAATATTCTCTAACACAGCTGATGGCTCAAGAGTTACGAGAGGCTCGGTGTCTGGGATAAGAGGAATGATAATTCTTTCGTCAAAGAGTCTAAGTTCCACAAGGATTTTTGACCGCTCCCACGGATTGAATTGGTCAGTCAGAAGTGGAGATTCGCGAAGTTCGCTTAACCATGTTCCTTGGATGCTACTCCACATTATTGAAGCCATTTGACGTCCTGACTCTCCATCAAGAATATACTGTAATACAGCGCAGCGTGTTTGGTCACCCGATGCCTGCAATGCCCAAATTGCCAGTAACTGAGACGGCGCATTGAGTTCTGAACGGCAGGCTATGAAAAATTCTAGGGCGTTACCCGTGTAATCGTCATTGAGTAACCTATCATCCGGCGCAAACGCCGCGCGAAGCGGTTCATCACGATTGTCTGCACCCTCGTCCTTAATCAATAAATCCTCCGCGGCATGAAATTCCCCGTCACATGCTTGAAAGCGCACATCGCACAGAAACGCAGTAAGTTCGTTATACTCCTTCCGCTGGTCCCGGTCGCCTCTATTTAACTCGTTCAGGAAGTTCCGCGTGATTAAGGATCCCAATTGAGACGCTTGCGAAGCCTCCACGCAACGGCTTTCTCCCAATTCCCATTTGAGAAGACTACATAACGTAACCTCCCGCATGTTGAGGTTCTCATCGGGCAACAAACTCGTCAACACAGAGGCGATTCGCGCGTGTGATACTACCTGTCCCGGCGAGATTCGCTCTTTGAATTGATGCCATTGGGAGGCCTGGCAGAAACATTCCGGTTCCGTTTGATATTCGCCGATTGTGTCGAGTACCCCGACTGTTTTGAACTTAAGCTCATCTAGTTTGGTTAGAGTCTTGTACTCGCCCCACAAGCCACTTGGCACAGTGTACCGATGGTAGAGAAGTTTTGCCATCCCGTGATTGCTACTGTTCCATAGTATTCGGCGTATGAGTTGGCTCGCGTCTCCATCATTCGTCGACCTTTCCGGCGTTACTTTGCTGAACAGACGCCACAACGAATGCCAGAACTGATACCGATTGGCATCTCTAACAAGGTTCAAATTCTCGCAAAACTCATCCCAATTCCTGCCTGCCTCATCGTACAGTCCAATCAATGACTCCCCTACTTCCCGTCCAATACTGTCTACAACCTCCCTATTCTTCCGTGAATCTTGTGCCAGTTGCGCGCGACCGACATCCAGATCGAATCTTCCATTGACAATGAAACCGAGATCCAAACACTTCGTGGTAGGGACAGTTACCCAAACAGTCGGAATTGATTCTTCCAGTTTCACTACGCCGTGAGCATCAAGCCCAACCAGTAGATCGCCTTGACTTGCACGGAAGACCATAGCAGTCTGGCGCGCTCGTTGACCGTCTGAACTTGGCTGAAATTCGCCCACGCAGACGCGTTTGGACTGCGTAAGTGGTCTATCATTCCACTCCCAAAATTCGGTCTGCCCATCCCTAATCCAATCACATCTTCTAATCCTTCTCGCAAATACGGGGATGAAATGCACTACATCCCTAAACTCCTTAAGACATTCTTGTACGGAACACTCCTCTGCCTGTATGGAAATAATGGTGCCCTCTTTTCCGTCATTTTGGCACGCTTCAATTTGGCACTGTAATTCCCTTAGGGCTTCACCCGTCAACTGTTTGGGGAAAAACCCGCCCACCGCCTCAAACCCCAATTGGCCGCTTGCCACACGAGGCTTGCTAGTGGCTAGGAACACACTCTTGAATCCCAGTCCAAATTTTCCCGTTACGGTTTCGGGAGATTGGGACTTGTCCGAGTGCGAGAGGATTAACATCTTTTCCAAGTCACGGTCGAATCCTCTTGGCCGACCATCAAAGTGTGCTGATCGAAATTTGTTGATAGGGCGTCCCCAGTGTATGAAAGCAATCTTGTCGTCCTCTTGCTGAATGACAAATCGGGTCGAATCAGTATTGTCCCGGATGGAGTTGTCATGCATTTCAAAACGTTCTATCGCAGCGTCATCAGCATTTTGAAAGATTTCAAAGGCAATTGATTTATGTTTGTATTGGTATTCTCCGATTTTGCGGCGTACTGCAACTAGCATAGCGTCTTGAGACGCTACATCGCCTTGAAGCAGACTCTTCAATTCTTCTCGTTCTTGTTGCTGCTCCTCCGTTGCTTCCTTCTCGGCACAAGCGTCTCCATTGTGTTGAGCCTCTGTTTTTCGCCGACGCGCCTCGTCCCACTTGTGCAAGATGATGACTAGATCACTAACCCTCTGCCGCAGTTCCAACTGCCCCACATAAGAAAAAGCCACGTCAAGTAATAAATCCTGCGCGATTTCAACATTTAGTTGCTCGCTCTCCGCCAGTTCATCGAAAACTTCGTCAAGATTCTGAAGCGTCTGTCTATACACCTTGTTGAGTAACAATCCAGCACTGTGTTTAATTAAATCAAGCAATTCAGGGCGTTGTAATTGATCTGGTTGTACAGATCGCAATTGAATCGTAGTGACGCGATAATTCATATTGCTCTCGTAGCGTAACCCTCCGCTCGTGCTCCCGATAAATAAGCTGTCAAACCCCTCTTGTTCAACGCGAGCGTGGAACAGTTCGCCCATCAGATTTTTCAGTTGAATGGTCGCACCTTCAATCACTTCCACGAGAAAGCGCTGTTGCGTCATAGTCTGATGAATGTTTTCATTGGCTCCCACCGCCGATGATGCGTGTTGTACTTCCCAGTTGCGATCAAGTTGTGAACGGAACCCTTCCACTGAATGATTGCCAAGATACTGGTCACTCAATCTGAACAGTCTCGGATGATTGCCCAGCAGCGCGAGAAAGCCACCGACTACCTCGTCCTGCACTACTCCGTGCCATGCATCAAAGTATTGCTCTAAACGCGCGGCGCTTTCGTTAAACTGCTGTTGTTCATTGCCCTGCAGGGGTAGTAACTCATGAGATTGCATCCTGCCACGATTCTCGGACGCTTGTACTCGGCCTATGAGTACCTCACTCTGCTTTTCGTCGAGTAAGTTGTCGGGATGGATACCCTCCGAATCCAGGCAGAGTTTGGCAGGCGATTTCCAGTTCCCTTCACGGCTCAGGAGTCGTACCTGCCTCAGTATTTCCATAAAGTCAGGTTTATTGACCGCAGTGATCAGATACCGATTAAAAATGTCGAGGATTCTGGATTTTCTATTTCTCCCTGCGGCTTCGTGTCGTTCGGCGAGGAAATTTAGTATGTCGACAGTGTTGGAGATTGGTAATCGCTGACAAAGCTCCGGCAATAGATGTTCACGGCACACATCCTCGTCAAAGGTTTCACAGACCGTTTGAAGCACCGAATGTGATGGCATCAACTGCGGCGGAGCGTGCGCAAAAGTGGCAAGAAACACCTCAAGATCCAAGTCCAGCGTATCAATCTCTCCGATACGATATTTCTCAGATTCTGCCATCATCTCTCCAAGCATTTCAAGTGCGTCATCCCTTTTGGGAAATATGTCGCGAACCGTTCTCTTATACCCTCGGTGAGCGCGAAATTTCTCTGGGAGCATTGAAATATCAACAAATAAATCGCCGAACTGGGCGACAATTCGAGTAACTTCATCCTCCATGTCTTTCACGTAAATCACATCTTGAGGAGAACGCCCTGCACCAATCGGTAGCCATTTTGCGGCTTTTAACTTCAGATTAAGCTCGGAAGGAACGCTGTTTAAGTGGTCAATCGCCCTGAGAATTGGTGCCCAATGCTTATGCGGACTCTCGATTTCAAGACAAACATGGATTGCGGTTTCCGCCGTGAAGAATCGCTCGAGTATCTGTCTCTGTTGCCAATATAAGGATTCTGGCAAAGGGCTAAGAATAACAATATTTTCCCTCGGTATATCTTCATACGGAAAATTACTCCCCCAGTAGGTATACTTGGGATTTATTCGCACAAGATTCCCGTCAACATCATCGTAGATCTGCAATCCCCGCAGTATTTCTGGTTCGTTTATGTGCAGTAGAATTTGCTGGCGTTCGTCGGCGCTGAACCCTGTACAAGAAACACTTTCAGAGCCAACTTCGCGAATCAGTTGAGTGATGGCAGTGGCATCAAGCGTATGAATTCCTAATGTAGCCCAGTGTTGAGGCGGAACTGTTTCCCCCAAGGCGTTGGGAATCACCCGCCACTGTTCATTCTTTAGCCGCAGAATCTGAGATGCTATTCTTGACCAGAGTTCCTGTCCCGCACTTGCGTCCATGAATAGCGGCAGGTTTTCATCGGACGGATGGACATGGATAAGGTATCGTACCATTTGGTTATGCGCGGGGCCATTTTTAACTTGTGGTAAGAGTGCATCAAGTAAACCGACGCGCTCTTCGGGACCGTTCAAGGCTGGATTCGATTCGAGGACTTGCAGACAAGCCCTTTCATCGCACGGTGCTATGTCACTCCAACCAAGCATTGTGCGCGTCTCGTTCTCAATAAGAAAAATAGATTCACTCTGCAGGGCTTGTTGAAGATGCATTGCTTGCGATATTGGATAGGCGAACAACATACCGTTGCATTGCAGTTCCGTGAGTTGGTTCAAGGAAATGGAGACGTTGGTTCTTGTTCTACAGTTGTAAGCCGTGAATATCTTGAGTGAATTACATTGTGTGCGAATCTCGTCCCAATGGCCGGCTTCGATGACCTGTTTCACGAGCGTTCGTTCTGGGTTCGCGAATTCGCTATTATCTCCCAAAGTGGATATACATTTCAGAATTTGCACAGTATCTTCGTTACACAGACTTTCAGCCAACTGTCGGTGAGGTTCATCGGGCAGGAGGTCTTGGGGAACCAAGAGTACGAGGAGTCTTAACTCAAAAAGTTTTCGACATACTTCCTCAGATAGGTTTTCGGGAATCGGAAAACATAAATTGCTACCTAGAAGCGCAAGATAGTTCTTAATCTCAGACCGGTTGCTACGTAATTGCCCCAGAGGAACCGTATCGAAGGCTTCCGTTACTAACCGCTGAAGTACATCGGAGACATCACACCTTGCGTTCTGCTCACAATCCTTCAGAAAATCCACGAGATACCTCAACATTCCCCGACTTCCAAATACGGCTTCAACCGGACTATCAGGCAGCAATTGTGTTAGCAACTCTGGGGACCATTTGGTAGCCGCTTTCTGTGCGGTCAGCCGTGGGTCACTGTGAAATGTAATCACATGTTGGCGTGCTATTTCTCTGAGATTCGGGAAAACTCTATCAGGGCGATCTGGGGCGCTACTTGGCGGAAGAGGAATCTCAAGGATTTCTTTAATTGAACTATCCAGGTACTCCCATGCGGCGCCGGAATCGTTTAATTTCCGAACCCACTGCGCCTCTCGGCAGATAAATTGACGATATTGATTAAAGGTGTCAGATTTGTGCAATGATTCCGTAAGCCTATTCACCTTTTCTTCCGCGAGTCTTCCTTCGATTACAAATCGCTCTAATGCGGGAATGACAAGCGGCAACGTACCCTTAACGAACAGTGCATAGTTCCACTTAGATCTAACATCTGTCTCGTTATTGACGGCGTCGGCGATTTCATCTTCAGGAATCTCAATGTCTGTCCGTCCCGCGTTGGGGAAGAAATAGCCGTGAAGCATAAGCGTAAAGTCAGATTTACCTTCACACGGTTTAGTTTCCTTTGGATCGCCGACGGGTAGAAATACCGCCTGCTGAATTCGCAACGACCCTCTACCTTCTGCGGGTGTTTCCACAAAATAGGCGGCGCAGTGCGGATCGGCTTTCTCCTTATTTTGCTGTTCGGCTCCAGTGGAATCAATTCCGAAGACCGTTGGCCAATATTCGGACTGACGCAATCGGTCAAAGATGGGAAGAATTAGCGTCTGTTCAAATCCTGCGTACAGACATTGATTCACAGTACCCTTCAGTAGAAGTTGATCTGTGTGAGTCGTCGTTGAAATACCTTGTTCATGGCCATGATAACGGCATCGTGTGGCACCGTCTTCCAGATTTACCTGAAACAGCATCTCCGAACTCCCATCTGTCCCAACGTTCCAAGCGGACACGGATTTCAGGTGGCGCAACATCGGGAGTGTTTTGCTGACTTCATGCGCAGGATTTAATCCAAGAATTGATTCTTGTCTCTTCCTCTCGTTACCTAGATATTCTTCGACGATGGCGAGAACCTCGCCGCAATGCTGTTCTTGTCGGAGCGGTATCCACAAACAAAACCAGTTTGGACAATTGAGCACACGCGCAGATTCTAAGCAGCCAACAATTGCTTGCCGCGCGCCGCTAGCGATTGATGATGTTTCATCCAATTCCCAGTCTTCGTGATATGGAGAGGCTTCCCCATGCCACGGATTCAGAATTTTGAAAGCATCCTGCTCAGACCAGAAATAGAAAAACGCCTCGCAGAGGTGGAAGACGCTTTTTAAACCGAGTCCAAATTTTCCGATGGTTGATTGATTCGAAGCTTTGGCGCTTATTCCAAATTGTCTGATTCCGCGTTGATCTTCAGGTTTGAATTCCCCGTCATTCACTACGAAAAATGCAGGGCCCTTAAGTAGCGGGTGAGCGATATCCGGAAAACCGGGAAACCAACCGAAGTGCAAGCAGGACGCTCCGGCGTCATCTGCATTTTGCAACAATTCCTTGATAATCGGATACCCTTCTTTGTAGCGATCTCTTAAATCATTGCGAATTCGTTGAATATCTGTCAGGTACGAATGCTCAAATCCTGGCAAAAGTTATTCCTCCTCATTGAATGACGGAATATTGACTGAAAAAAAGTTCTAGTCTCGAAACCAATGCCGAAGAAAAGTTAATCGCACCGTAAGTAATACCATTTCTGTATATTTGCAGTGCATTAACGGTGTTGATGAAGTCTTTCCAATGCGGAGCAAGATGCCCCCACCTACCGGGATTATAGTATAATTGAATTACATTATGCGCAATCTTATTCAAGCGAAATGGTATAACTTACGCTCAGCCGTCAGTTCAATGACTTCTAGTTGTCGTGTTTTCCGATATTAATAGGGCGGAGCGACAAATCGTAAGTGATTAGTAGGAAACCTTAACGCCATAAGACGTGCAATGAATTGCACTACTACGAACTTCCAGGTTTAGACTGCGAAAGTCCTAACTATCTCATAATCACCATTTTCTTCGATGCACGATAATCGCCCGCTTGAAAATGGTAATAGTAAGTGCCGTTGGCTACCGGTTCTCCCTCATCGTTTTTGCCATCCCAATACACAGCAGAACCACGAGTGGTGTATTCGCCACGGTTTCGAGCGTCCGCCTGAAGTGTTCGGATACGGTTGCCATCAACACTGTGAATTGAGATTTTCACATCCGTGTTGTCAATAAGTTGATAAGGTATCCACGTCTCAGATTTGAAGGGATTTGGAAAGTTGGCAAATACTTCTGTGCTGTCCACTATCGGGGCAGCTACCTCGGTAGGTTCGGAAGTGATTTCGGAACTTGGCAAAGAAAGCGTATAGGAGTAAAAGCCTGAAGTGCCAGCAGCAATCAGTTGATTCATCTCCCCGGGGATTAGACCGATTGCGGAGAAATTTAGGTTTTCGAGACCGTTGTTCATTTCAACCCAAAGATCCCCTGAATTGGCGGAGTAGTAGATACCGCCGCCGCTAGTTGCAACGAAGAGATAATTAGGATCCCATGGGGCAATCACCAGATCCTTGATCTTCAGTTCGCGAAGGCCCTCATTAATCTGCTGCCAAGTCTCGCCACCGTCCAAACTCTTGAAAACCCCGGTGCCATGCGTCCCCACATAAACACAATTCGGACGAGTTGAATCGATTGCCAAAGCTAGTGCGGCGTGCTCCAACTCAAGCACTACCTCCCAAGTCACTCCCCCGTCAAGCGTGCGTAGAACAGCGAGCCCCTCATAGGCATATGCCGTTATTCCCCAGGTTCCGACATAGATGATATTAGGACTTTGAGGATTGACAGCGATTTCCCAAATCGCATAACGATCCAGTCCAGTTGGCTGCCAACTTTCTCCAGCGTCCTCACTGCGGTAAAGTCCAATATATTCAGTGCCTGCATATATTCGGTTCTGATTTGTCGGATCAATCAATAGGCTAGTGACAATTCCAGCATCAAGTCCCTGATTAATCGCACGCCACGTCCTACCGGAGTCCTCACTTAAGAAAATACCCGCCCCGTCCGAGGCTGCATAAATTCGATTCGGATGGCCTGGCGAAATAGCCAGGTCAATTGTCGTCTTATTGGTTATTCCCGAATCTGACAGATGCCAATTCTTTCCTTCGTCTCTTGTGACATATAACCCAGCCCCCCAAGTGGTTGCAACCATCATGCGCGAATCTGCCGGGTTTATGGCGAAACTGCTGATATTGATATTGGTCAACCCCTCATTCCACAGGATCCACGCGTCAGATATCGTTTTGCGAAACACGCCCGCACCCCAGGTGCCCACCAAAAGGCTCATCGCCAACGGCTCAATCGAGCGAACATCGAACTGTAAAAGCGCGAATTCGCTTTCCCAAGTATTTCCACGGTCACGGCTAATGAAAAATCCTGCGCGCGCGCCTGCGTATACGAGGTCCGGGTTTCGAGGGTCAACCTCAAGGACTCGGATGGAGCCGTAAGGGTATGTCTTGGGTATTCCAGAATTAATCGGCTCCCAACTTTCACCTATATCACGGCTACGAAAAATGCCATGATCGTATGTCCCCGCGTACCACATATCTGTCATAGGCTGATACGCTAGACAACGAATCTTCCTTGAGGAAATACCAGAATTAACCGGGGTCCAGCGTGCGCCTCCGTCCTCACTCTTAAACACACCTCCTCCCGTGGTCGCCGCGAAGATGATATTTTCATCCTCAGAATGGAACTCAACAGTGCGAATTAGAGTAGCGTTTTCAAGCCCATGATTCCTGAGTTCCCAGGTCGCCCCTCGATCACGGCTGATGGCGATCTCATTGTAGTATGCTACTAAACATATCAAATTAGGAAACTTGGGGTGCCACTCTATGTCGAGTATGCTGTCTTTAGCGAATTGACCTATCATTTCCCACGTCTGTCCACCGTTGTAACTGACGAGCAATCCCTTTGATTGCAGACCGGCGAAGATGGTACCAGGAACTTGCGAGTGAATTGCCAACGCATTAACAGCAAGATTCTGTAAGCCAATCTGTTCCCAGTCCGCATAGGCTACTTCCCGTCTGAAGACTCCATCTCCCTGCGTACCAGCATAGACATAAAGGTCGTTTGAAACCATCGCCCTGACAACACCGCCATAAATTGGTCCAAGCGGTGACCAACGGTCAATGTGCGCGTAAGTACTGGCCATAAATCCGAACAAAATTCCAACAACAAAACTAAATCCCTTCATCATTTCTGTGTCTCCGATTCTTTAAATCTCAAGATTGAAGATGTTCAAGATAGACAGGACTTACGCAAAAAGCAGAAATGCTAGTTCTCTGCGATAATCTCATGTTGCAGGGTTATTGTAGGGAATAACGATCGTTATTCCCTACATATGTATTATCCTCTACGTCTTTGTCTCTTTCCGCGAATCAAGCAAGTAGCGAACGCAGATCTGCGTGGGAATCTCTATCGTAGCCACTATCCGTTCCCTTAATCCCTACAATCTGAATTGCGTAAGTCCTAATAGCTATATATTAGCGCGTGAGTTGCGTAGTTGAGATGCCTCCTGATACTTGTTCGGTAGCCACTCAACACACAAAGAGTGGCAAGATGGAACTTTTCTGGTATTCTGCCACAATCCCCTGTGTTAAGCAAGGGAAAGATGGCAGCTTGCTTTTGGCTTGACGCAAACGCTTTGTGTTTGTTATGCTTAGCTTGCAACATTGTCAATGCTGGCAACGCTTCACAATGGAGGAGACACAGATGCCAAACTACGTAACGGTTGCCAAAATCTCTGATATTCGATCAGGACGCGGTAAAGCATTCACGTTCAAAGGGCGCCGAATTGCGGTCTTTAACGATGATGGAGATTTCTGCGCTTTGAGCAATATTTGCGCCCATGCAATGGGATCACTTGGAAGGGGTCGAGTTAGAAATGGGGTAGTCGTTTGTCCAGTTCACGGCTATGCCTACGACGCCAAGACGGGTGTGTGTCAAACTGATGCACGATTGCGAGTCGAAGCGTATGAGGTTATGGTCGAAGATGGTGAAGTCAAAATAATGGAGTAAGAAAAACTCAGATAGTCACAGACTAACGGGCAAATGATGAAACGTGAAATTTTATTTATCGTAATAGTTATAGGATCCTTGTCGATTGGCATTCTACCGACACGTGCCCAGCCCACGGATACGACAGTTTGGTGGTTGCTTGCGGATGTCAATCCTGATGCCCGCTCACATGCGGACTTCGAGGCATTCGTCGATCTCTTGGTTGATCGTGGAAACGTGCCTTCGAATCGGATCCAGCATATTGAAGCGGAAGAATGCACTCAAGCGGGGATTCACAAAGCAATTCGGAATCTTGCTGGTCGCATGAATAATGGAGAGCGGTTCATCTTCTTCTATCGCGGAGGCGTGACCAAATCCCCTAGAGCAAACTCGATATACCTATTAACCCACGGCGCCGAATCAGCGAAGTTAGCCGAAGCCGTGCAAGATACACAACTGAACCGCTGGTTTCGTGAAGCTGGTGCTAAAGATGTGACCGTTCTCTTCGACGCCTACACCCACGATCGAAACATCTATGCGTATCTTGCCAATCGCGAACTGCTTGGTGTGTCAGCACTTGTGTCGATTAAGTCTGCCAAAAAGGGAGAAGATTCCCTGCTTCAAACGGTGTTGTCGGCACTTAAAACGGATGCGAGTGACTCAGACAACAATCGGAAAATCACTATTGGTGAACTGCATGATTATCTTGTCATAACAGCGCCGCCGCAGGAAAGCATTGTTGTGCCAACCGGCAATGTGGAGACACCCGTTCTCAAACTCCTGCCGATGCTTAAAATCACTACTGTGCCGGAGGGAGCATCAGTTTTCCTAAATGGCGAAGATATAGGCGCAACTCCTCGGCGTGTGATAGACAGCCTAAAGGAGAAAAGTTACGAAATTCAGGTTCGAAAGCAAGGCTATTTCGTCCCGCCGACACGCTCTAAGGACGTTTACATGAACCAAGGCGAAGCTGTTGAAGTTTCGTGGGTATTAAAACCAATTGCTGTGTATGGAAAAATCACTCTTCCCGAGGGCAAGGTACTAGAGCAGATAACCGTATGGATTGAGGGTACTATTCACAAACAGGCAGTAGGCTTGGACGGAAATTATCGCTTTGCGGATTGGGACACGGATGATTTGCCTTCGGTTGGACAAACCTACACGTTAAAGGCAGGGGCAGCAGAGATTTTCCACGCCGAAACCACTTTCACCCTTGAAGGACATGATGCGATTGAACGCAATTTGACTCTTTCTGAAAAAACGTGGTTTGAAGTCGCGCAGGAACGATTTAATCAAAAGGATAATGAAGGAGCAATTGCCGCGTTTCAAAACGGCATCGAAATTACGACTGAATTACCACCACTATCTCCAGAGTTAACCGTGCTACTTTTCAACTCGTTCTCGGCGGCCGTTGACAGCATGAACATTGAGAATATTGCTTACCTGGTTGCCACAGCGCAATTGTCAGATAGATTCGGCGATGAAGAATCTTCCAAAATCTATTGGAACCGAGTCAAGTCGGAAGCGGGTAAAGGGACCACGGAGCACAATTTGGCAACGAAACGACTATGGCAACTGAATTTACGCAATTATATCATTAATAGTGCGCTCGTCGTTCTTCTTCTTGTTGTTTTGATTTCTGGGGCATATACCGCAAGAAAGTATTACAGAGGAAAAGCAAATAGGGCATGAGGCATGGCACATCTTGGGGATTTAAGCAGTTGTTAATGTTCGCTGAATTCTCCGGCACCTGAAGGGAGTTAAAGGATGTTTTTCTTCAAATTCTTGGGTCGAAAGCAGTATCAACAATTACTTGATGTACCAAGACGTCTTCGGCAGCAGTGCAGGCAGTTTGAAATGAACGCCAAACTCCTGGAGAAAGAGAAGGAGGACCTAAGGGAGGAGTACCGCAGAGAGCGGGCGGATCTTGATGCACGACTGAAAAAACTTCGCCACCAAGCACAGGATTATGAATCGCTTCAAGCAAGATATCAGAAGTTGAAAGACGATGTAGAGATCCAAATTGTAGAGGGAATTGACATAGGAATCAAGAACTTGGGATTTGGTCCTGCACAAGTCGAGACGCTTTGGGCAGATAGAAAAGATCTCGTTGAGATGTACCTCAAGAAACTGTACTCGCTTGCGAAACAGTTTGCCATGTTGAACAAAGAGACGAGAAAGAACCGCGGCTTATTCCTGTTACTAGTGGATCAGCGTAACATGGTCAGTGACAATTTCTCGGAATTCCACGATGGTCAGACGGAACACCTGGCGCAGGAAAAATACAAGGAGGTTGATGGGGTACCTCATATTTTTTCATCCAACATCGATGAAGTTCTTGATTTCATGGGGGAAAGAGTTGCGATAAAGGATGAGAGTGGGGAGATCACTGGCTATGAGGAACGGGATGGTGCTTTGCTAATCAATCTAAAGGGATTTGCTTTCCGATCGTGCATTATGGTCGAAGGAGTTCGTACACATCGAGTGTACGAAAAAGTGGAGGCCTTGCAGAAGGGAAGTGCTAAGCACAATGCGGGCATCTTCGCATCATCATTAGACGAAGTTTTGGCGGCGATTGTCGTTAGCGAGGAAAACAGTGAAGTCGTTTTATTTCGAGATGGACGTTTCGTTAAGAGTTATGATCCCTTCACGGACACAGAAACGTTAAGACATCAGCAACTCACCCAAGCTCAACTTCAAAAGGAAATCGGTTCAGCAGAGGTGAGGGCACTACCGGAGGTCAGCGTTGTTGAAAACGTTGAAGTGGAAAGAGAGGATTCCTATAGTTCCGCGCCCCCACCCGGTTAAAGAAAAGATGCAACTTGGCTACAAGTGGTAATCAAGCGTGGCTTTCAAAAGGAAAATGTAATGGCCCGTAGATGGCAGATACTGATGCTTGTTTCCCGTAAGAGGGGAAATCTACGATTGTAATTGTTTAGTTCAGTCTAGAACGTACGCGGTAACAGAAGGTCGCGATTCGGAGATCGCTCCTACAGTACGGTAATAGTGTAGAAACGTGCAATAAATTGCACTACTACAAACTGACATACGCACTATAGATTGATGGACTAAACAGTTACCTACGATTTAATGATCGCAGATCGGCTTGGATTGCCAAATCCAAGCCTTAACGGATGACCCCCTTAATCCGCGGGAGTTATAAAGTGCGTAAACCATCCCGCTGACCAATACACTTTCGAAAGGAATAGAGGAAGAATTGAAAGCCATACCCCCTTTCCATCCTTCCTCTTAGCAGAACATGTCTTTCTTTAGATGTTACACTTCGATCCGCAAATGGACAACCTTGTTGATCGCGTCAATGTACGCCTTTGCACTAGCTTCAATAATGTCCGTACTCGCACCGTAACCGACAATTGAATGCTGATTGTCCTGAACCCTGATTGTCACCTCTCCAATAGCATCTTTCCCCTCCGTTACCGACCTAATACTATAATCTGCAAGAACAAGAGGGATTTTGGCGACGCGATCAATTGCTTTATAGGCTGCGTCGACAGGCCCGTCGCCCGTTGATGCTTCCTCAATGAGGCCCTCCTCCGTTAATATCCCCACGGTAGTTGTAGGGGAGATTTTTGTTCCGCAAACGACTTGGATATATTCAAGTTGGAAGGTCTCCGGAACTGAGCGTACCTCGTCGCGCATGATTGCATCAAGATCGGCGTCGTGGATCGATTTTTTCTTGTCTGCGATTTCAAGGAAGCGCTCATAGATTCTATCGAGTTTTTCCTGCGTGAGATCGTAACCAAGTACACTTAAGCGGTGTCTCAGTGCGTTTCGACCGGATCGTGGGCTGAGGATAATCTGGCTCTCCTGCCAACCCACATCTTCGGGATCAATAATTTCAAAGGTATCTCGCTGCTTTATCACGCCATCTTGATGAATACCTGAGCTATGTGCAAAAGCGTTGGCACCGACGATAGCTTTGTTTGGCTGAACCGGAATGCCCATGGTTCGACTGACTCGACGGCTTATCGGCACAATCTCTTTTGGGTCGATGCCAGTGTAGTATCCATCGAAATAATCGTTGCGCGTTCGAATTGCCATCACAATCTCTTCCAATGACGTATTTCCTGCCCGCTCCCCAAGCCCGTTAACAGTACATTCGACCTGGCGTGCCCCATTCTTGATTGCTTCCAAACTGTTTGCCACGGCAAGCCCAAGATCATTATGGCAGTGGACGCTAATGACCGTGTCACTAACATTCGCAACACTGACGAATATCTCGGCAATCAACTTTCCGAAATCGGACGGCATTGCGTACCCGACCGTATCTGGAATATTGATGATAGTTGCACCGGCGTCAATTGCAGCCTCGACCACCTTGAACAAATAACTCGGCTCCGTCCGTGCGGCGTCCATCGGTGAAAATTCAACAGTTTCACATAGGCTCCTTGCATAGGTCACGGCATCAACCGTTCGCCCCAATATTGTCTCACGATCGGAGCGAGTAATTCCGGCGACGTGAACATCCGACGTGCCGACGAAGGTATGGATACGAGGCCTCGTGGCATCTTTGATTGCCCCCCATGCCGCAGTAATGTCCTTCTCAACGATTCGGGAAAGCGCGCAAATTTCCGGTCCTTCAACCTCGTTCGCTATGCGTTCTACCGCATCAAAGTCACCAGGTGATGATACTGGGAAGCCGGCTTCGATAATATCAACATTTAGTTTAGCCAAATGTTGGGCAATTTTTAACTTCTCTTCAAGATTTAACGCGGCGCCCGGGGTCTGCTCGGCATCACGAAGGGTTGTATCAAAAATGTAAACTTGCTCAGACATTGTGTCCTTCTCCTTTTCAGTAGTTGCCTCAATTTTGGTCCGTTGTCTCAAGGACGTGAGATTGTGTTCAGCGTCGCGCAAATCCGATTCTTCGGCCGTCCTTAACCCCATTTTCATCACCTCCTTCACGGATCTAAATCCGCCTTGATTAGGTACCGAACTCCATGCTTTATTCTCTAAACCTCCCGACCTATCGCTCTAGCGATAGATTTAATGTCATGCATTAGTTGATCGAATTGATCGGGAAAGAGCGATTGGACGCCATCGCCGGTCATCGAGTTGTCTGGATCGTGATGAACTTCAAGAAGCAACCCATCCGCTCCGGCGGCAATCGCCGCTTTCGACATTGGTGAAACAAGGCTTCGGACACCTGTTCCGTGACTTGGATCTACAACGATTGGCAAATGGCTCAACTCCTTAATCACTGGCACCGCGTTTAGGTCAAGCGTGTTCCTTGTGTGCGTCTCAAAGGTACGAATTCCGCGCTCGCACAGAATCACGTTAGGGTTACCTTCGGACAGGATATATTCTGCCGCGAGCAACCATTCTTCAATCGTCGCCGCCAATCCACGTTTCAGAACAACTGGCTTACCCGATCTGCCGACCTCGCGCAGAAGAAAGAAGTTCTGCATATTCCGTGTCCCAAGTTGAAAGATATCCGTGTACCTGCCAACGAGCTCAACGTCGTGCGGCGTCATAACTTCTGTGATAATTCCAAGCCCCGTTACTTGCCTTGCCTCCGCAAGCATCTTGAGAGCTGGCTCGCCATGGCCCTGGAAATTGTAAGGTCCAGTACGTGGTTTGAATGCGCCGCCTCGAATGAAGGTCGCGCCCGATTTCGCAATCTCTTTTGCAATTGTGATAATCTGCTCGGTATTCTCAACTGCGCATGGGCCCGCCATAACGACAAGCCTCTTTCCACCAATTTTCGTGCCGTTGGCTTCAACAGTCGTTGGTTCATCACGAAACTGACGGCTTGCCAATTTGTACGGTGCGCTTATCGGCATAGTGCGTTCTACCCCCGATAGAGATTCAATTGGCATGTCGCCAAGTCGTGTTTTATCACCAATGACTCCAATAACAGTACGTTCTTCACCGACAGACGGCTGCGCGTTTAGGCCGACAGATTCGATTCGTTTGATAACATGGTCTATCTGTTCTTGCGGTGCCCCGGGTTCCATAATAATCACCATAGTTTTTGCCCCCCTATCGGTTTTCAACTTCTCTTCCATATACAAAAAAAGCCCACCATCGACTTTCGTGTCAATGATGGGCTTTGTAATTCAAAACAGTGTGGATTCTTCTATGAAGCCTTTACAATCACCACCAGCCCACCATCGGAGCGCAAATACAACAAAAATGTATAAAGCACCCACGCATAGAAACTACGATAATACAGAACACCGTAGTCGTAATCTAGATTTGCTAGGCTGGTATGTAGATGCGAAATGCACATAAGTCTCGGTTATAGAAGCACAAGTTTGCTAAAATCCAATTATATTCTAACAAACATGTTTGTAAATGTCAAGTTTTTTATTCGATTACAACGCGGTCAAAGCGCTTTTTTCAATGACGAAGAAGCAAGGCATCGCTTCGACTCAGGTTGGGTGAAGCTTTGATGAATCCGGACTGCCCCTTGCGGAGTCTGACACAGTTGAACGCTGGGTCTATTTTGTCAATCCCGACCGAGTGAAGCGCAAAACCAACCCGCAGTATTTTATTCTCCTTAACTCGACTTTGTACAAACGTACAACGTTGGGCCGAACGGAAAGCCGTGAAGCACCAAACCCGTAGGCGGGGATCGAACGAACGATCAACTGAGTGGATAGCGAAGGATCAAGGGAATGTACAATGACTGCGATAGCTAATCCCGATAGTATACCCCGCATCGGTTAATATTACGCTTGTCTTCTGGGCAACAATCGCTTATAACGTGAATAAATTGTGTTTGTGGATTTAACATAGCCTTCTTAGTTTTTGACGAGGAAATCCTATGATTGCCATTGACTTTACTGAAGAAGACATTGAAGCGCTCGATTATGAACGTTATCACCATCCTCATCCGAGGGTGCAGCGAAAGATGGAGGCGCTTTGGCTCAAACACCAAGGCTTACCGCATAGTCAAATCACTCGTCTAGCCGGTATTTCGCCTAACACGTTGCGGGCTTACCTGCGCCACTACCAAACTGGCGGCATTGACGCACTCAAACAGCTCAATTACTGCCCACAGGAAAGTGAACTGTTGGCACATCAAACCACAATTGAAGACTATTTTCGGACAAATCCAGCAGCTACAATTAAAGAAGCAGCGGCAAAAATCTACGAACTCACCGGTATTCAACGCAGTGAAAGTCGTGTGCGTGTGTTTTTCAAAAACATAGGCATTGAGTACCGGAAAGTGGGGCATATACCAGCCGAAGCCGATGTCGAGGCACAGGAGGACTTTAAAAAAAAGAGTTGCAACCGCGTCTGGACCAAGCTGCTGCTGGTCTGAGAACCGTCTTTTTCGTTGATGCCGCCCATTTTGTCTTAGCTCCCTTTTTAGGATTTCTCTGGTCGTTCACTCGTGTGTTCATCAAAGCCCCCGCCGGCAGAAAGCGATTTAACGTTTTGGGTGCCTTGAATGCCGTGACACACGAACTGATAGCGGTACAAAACGATACTTACATCAATGCGCAAACCGTCTGTGATTTGTTAGTGCGTATTGCAAAGTCGGCAGGTGAGATGCCGATTACATTGGTTTTAGATAATGCCAGATATCAAAAGTGCCCAATCGTGAGGGAGTTAGCTGAGAAACTCACTATTGAGCTGCTTTATCTTCCGCCATATTCTCCCAACTTAAATCTGATTGAACGGCTCTGGAAATTCGTCAAGAAAAAATGCCTTTACTCAAAGTATTATGCCGAATTTTCCGAGTTCAAGCGTGCGATTACCGATTGCCTCAATCAGACTCACACCACCTACAAATCGGAATTGGCAACTTTACTTACGCTACGTTTTCAGACTGTTCAAAAAACGCAACTTCCGGCAGCGTGAAGTATAAATCCCAAAGTGACTGCGATAGAAATCTCTTCATCTCCGCCGATGTCACAAACCTAAATAGGTACTAACGGTAGGTGCGATCAAGTGACCGAATAGGATCAAACGACCGAATAGGGAGTGCGATAGTAGATCCCACGCGATAGAGATCCCTCTAACCGCACCGATGACACAATCCCCCGCGAGGCGCAGTTAGAAACAGCGCCTACCACAGGGGAAGCAATCCGGACACGTTGCATAGTATCAGAAACCGCTGGAGATTTTTTCGATGGTCAACCAAAAAGACTAGATGGTTAAAATCTTCCCTACATTCTCTCAACGCTTGATTGACACCGTTTGTTGCCTCGCTCAAATGTACAAAGTCGAGCTAAGAACCTGTTTGAAAAGTCACCTTCTCCTATGAAATTAGCATCAATTTAAGGTATGAGGTTGTTTTGGGTAGTGACTCCAGTTTCATACCTACATCCCGAAATTTCATACCAACACTCCGATGGCTTTGATGTCGAAACTGCGAAGAAGCCAGTGATAGCAAGAGTTCTAGCCTCTTTTCTGTCTCTATTGAAAATACCCATTTGGTATAAAAGGTATGAAAAGTATGAAATTCCCTTGGATTACTAAACGACGTTCTTTAGGTAGCACCTAGAGTTTTCAAACAGGCTCTTAGGATTTCCGTGCTGAAGGCCCGTTTTCTTTTGGGCAAAAATCCCGGTCTCGACGGTGCTTCAAACGAGGAAATTCTCCCTAGACTGCAAAAGCAATCTCTGTAGCCAGCAAGCATGCGGTTCCTCCCTGCCTAGGCTTTGAGCCGGCAGCTTCCAGAAAAGCAGTCGCCTTCTTGTGTTTCTTCTCCTGCGCCCGCGCCAGCGGCGCGTGCCCCTGCTCGTCCTTCTGGTTAATCCTGGCGCCGTGATGAAGCAGCCACTGCAGCATCTTGTCGCTCGCACCGAAATGTACGGCCATGTACAAGCAGTTTTCCCCGTCCTTGCCCTTGATTCTGTGGGGATCCTGGTCATTCTCCAAGAACCAACTGGCCGCCCGCATGCTGCGACACGAGACGGCGCAGCCGAGAGGGGTTAGCCGTCATGGCGATCGGCGCCTCTAGTGCCATCTAGTGTGACACCGGACTTGAGCAGCAATTCCAATGTATCGAACTGGCCATCGCAGGCAGCATGGTTCAGGTTGTCGTCGTCAATGGGTGTGCCCCCAGCCTTTAGGAGTATCTCGACAATCTCCAGGTTGTTGGTGTAGATGGCCAGGTCAACGTAGCCGGTGACGTCGGCACCGTGATTAAGCAAGGTCCGCGCGATCTGTACCAGCGCCTTTCTCTTCTTCTCGCCATCTCTCCCACGTGAGAGCTGACACAGTACGTCAGTGGTGTACACCCCTTGTCGCTCGTCCAGATTTTGGTTCCATCGTGATGAACCGTTGCGAGAGATGGATCCTTCTCCAGGAGAGTACTCACACGCACTGTCTCGCCCAACAGGGAGGCATGGAATATATCGTGCTGCTACTACCAATCTGATACAGTTTCTGTGCTTGGTCAATAGTGAATACACCGGATTCAATTTCACTAACCACCTTCTGTTTGAAGGCTTGACTATACCTCTTGAAGATACGATCCGCCGACCGAATAGGGAGGGCGATAGAAAATCCTTTTCCGAATGGATTTGACATCTGAATTCTCCTTTCTACCTCGTTGAACAGTGAAGTAATCCGGAGTAATTCATGTCAATGTAACTTAGGACGGCTCAAGGGTAGCGTACGGGAGAATACCAATCTGGCGATTCGTTTTCAGGGTGCTGAAATTTAATCCGGTCAGCGTGCCAAATGCTGAATCACGCCTTATTTCTGCGCGCGTGTCTAACCGCGAATAGCTTTCTCCATCCATCGGATGTTCTCGCGTAAAGTTTATTCCCCACGATGGGTTCTGTCGATTGAATCGAAGTTCACGAAACGGACTGCTGAACTCCACGCTCCAGCTGTGTGTGTTTCGCGATTTTTGCTTCCCATTTTCCATTCCAGTTATTGTCAAAAACACTCTCGTTATCAACCTTCATGTCAAACTGTGTGCCAAGGGTATTGACCGTAAACACCTAGCAATTCCGTTTGTCAGCATATGTATCTAGCAGAACACTAACGGCATCATCCAACCAGACAAAGGAATCCCGGCGTGTTTTGGTCTCGCGCAAGTCGTTCATATTTGGTTCCTCGCAACGGAAGCCAACATAAAGCGTATGCTCATTATACCAAACCATGGCTCGCGTTTTCAGTTTGGCGGAAAACGACCCGTGCGTTCGCTGAGTAGGAAGCCTGTAGCCACTTTAGCATGTTGCCATGCGTCCTCCGAAAAATGGCCATCCACGTCGAGGAGAGTGTCCACTCTTAATGCCATGATGACAGGCGGCGAATCTTGCGGACTTGCCCAGATTCGAGTGGTTGTCAGCACAATTAGGCTGATGACCATCATGAACACCCACTTCCTGATTTGACCTTTTTCGGCAATCAATAGAGGCATGCAATCGTTTAACACCATAACTACTTTTTTCGCTCTGGCGCAATAGGGATTGACTGTTAAACCGTCGAAACGCATGCCCACTTGAATTGCTTCATACCCTGGCTGGCTATTGCGTTTGTAGTCTCGGATCGCCTGTGTTCGGCAGGTGCAGTCAGCGCCCACCGCGATAGCGCAAGGAATCAGTGTCTACCAGCTTCCTCGCCATCAACAAAAAACAGCAATATCAGTCATTGTACGGCTCATCCTCCATTGGCTCATCTCCAAAACGTAGAACGTGACCATCAAGATCTTCGACTTTCATTTCATAGGCCCAGGAATAGTTTGTTGGCGCCTCTCGAATCGTCGCACCACTCATCTTGTACTCCTTATAAAGTGCGCTAATGCCCTCAACACCTATCCAAACCCATGTGCCGGGTTGACCCTGGCCACCTTGAAGCCGAGAACCTTTACATAGTATTCAATGCTCGTAGGAATACTCGCAACGCTTAGGATTGGTGAAATGGTCTCAAACCTGGCGCCTTCTTGTTTCGCTGCGGCCGCACTGGACATCTGAAAATCTTCTTTCATTACAAACTGGATAACGTGGTTACACTAAGTTCGAACGATTTCACAAGAGGCTGGGCACCAGCAGTAGGGTTCAGCCGTTTTGCACCTGTACGACCAATTGGTCAAACTGGTACAAGATGGAACTGATTTCAGTCGGCAAATCAATGTTCTGAAAATTGCCCCAAACTAGATTCAACTTAACAGATATGCTCACTTATGTCAGAGACTATTTGCTAATCGACAACGACCCGGCGAAAGCGTTTTTTTCCATGACGAAGTAACAGGGCATCATCATCAAGATGTTTCTCTGTTACAATAGCATCTGTCTCCTTCACTTGCTGACCATTCACGTACGCACCTCCCTGCTGAATCAGGCGACGAATGGCGCTCTTAGAACTACCCAAGCCAACTTCACAAAACAGATCGACGATGGGAACTCCTCCAGCAAGCTTACTAGCGTCGATGGTTATCGTCGGAATCGCCGACAAATCAATGCCCCCATCTCCGAAAGCAGCGCGCGAGGCAGTACGTGCATTCTCGGCTTCCGTTTTTCCGTGAGCAAGTTGGGTCACTTCATAGGCAAGTACCTCTTTTGCCTCTCGAATCGATTCGCTCTTTAATTCGCATAACCGTTTGACTTCATGCATCGGCAATAGGGTAAAGCATGCCAGACACCGCTTTACATCGCGGTCGTCAATGTTAACCCAATATTGGTAGAACTCGTATGGAGGTGTGCGGTTGGCGTCGAGCCAGACCGCGCCATCTGCTGTTTTACCCATCTTTTCGCCACTCGCGGTTGTGAGAAGTGGGAAGGTCAGCGCATGCACGGTTTCTCCTTCTTCGCGACGAACTAAATCCACGCCAGCTAAGATGTTGCCCCACTGATCATCACCGCCAAGTTGAAGTACGCAGCCGTGCTGTCGAAAAAGGTGAAGGAAGTCGTAAGCTTGCAGTAACTGGTAGTTGAATTCGATAAATGATAACCCCTCTTCGCGCTCAAGACGCTGTCGGTAAGCTTCTGCCCTAATCATCTCATTAACGCGGAAGTGTCGTCCAATATCGCGCAAAAATTCGATGTAGCTAAGTGGGAGTAGCCAATCCGCGTTGTTCAGGAATACACCGCCTTTATCGCTAAAATCGAGATAGCGCTTGAGTTGGGAAAGGAGTCCATGACCGTTGGCTTCGATTGTTTCACGTAACAGCAACCGCCGCATCGTAGTTTTACCGCTCGGATCGCCTATCATCGTTGTTCCACCGCCGATGATAGCAATTGGGGTATGTCCCGCTCGTTGAAGGTGCACCATTGCCATGACGGGAACAAGGCTCCCCACATGAAAGCTATTGGCGGTCGCATCAAATCCGACGTAGTAGCTAACCTTCTCTTCCGACAACAGCCGTGCGATTTCATCCGCATTGGTACATTGTTGTATGAATCCCCGCTGCTTCAAGGTTTCAAAGACATTCTCCACTAGTCGATACCTCACTTTGTAAAACATTTGTTCCGCAAACAAAAAAAGCCCATCATCGGCTCAGTCTTTCGATGATGGGCGATTAATGAATGTTTGTTGGAAATCTTCAGGACACTTTTTCAGTTGCCGTCAGCCCACCACTACAACACAAATATAGTAGATACAAATATCTCACGGCGTTAGCTCGCCCATGAAGATTAAGGATTCCGTTTATGGAAATGATGGGGTGTGAATCAAGTTTCCGCATAATCAAACAAGTTTTGTATGAATTTTAGTTAAATCATAACTGATGATTGTTTGAGATGTCAAGAGAATCTTGTTCAATTCGACAGACTTTCCGATTCCATTTGCCCCACATGCACCCATCAATGTAGGAGATAAACGAGCGAACAACGCTTGCCAAGAGATTAGCCGAGAAACTGGCATGATTGGACTATCAATAGAGACCTCCGGTTGACTTTGTACACGATTCAGTTTGACAGAACTTACAGGAAATAATACCATAGCCGGCAATCCAAGGCAGATACAGATACCTCTTCTATCAGGAACAGGAGACAACAATGACAGTTAAACGACATCGCTGCGGGTATGCAACGAAAGCTATACACGCCGGAGAGGAGTCACTCCCAAGGACGGGGCCACTAATCCCTCCAATTTACCAGAATAGCACATTTCGGTTTGCGACAGCAGAAGAATGTGTCACCGGATTTACCGATGAAAGCGCAGACCATGTTTATACCCGCTGGGGAAATCCAACTGAATCGGTGCTAGAGGCCAAGATTGCCGCGCTTGAAGGAAGTGAGGACGCCTTAGCAACGGCGTCGGGCATGGCGGCTATAAGTACGGCACTACTCACGCTGCTAGAGCACGGAGATCACGTCGTAGCGATGGACTCGCTCTATTCGGCCTCACACAATCTCCTCAATGAAGATTTACCTCGCATGGGAATCGAAACGACTTTTGTAGATGGGACAGATGCAAACGAAATAGAGCAAGCGATACAGGCCAACACCAAGGCCGTTTACATTGAAAGTCCGGCGAATCCGACTCTGAAACTCGTTGACATCCGTGCCTATGCGGAAATCGCGCGGAGTTACAGCATCACGACAATTATCGACAACACGTTTGCCTCACCGTGCGGACAGCAGCCCATAGCCCTCGGAATTGATGTCGTCCTTCACAGCATGACCAAATACCTGAGTGGAAACGGCACAGTGATTGCGGGCGCCATTGCGGCTTCGGCAAGATTCGTCGAACGTGCGAAAACACAGGTGTTACGAAATTTCGGTGGGGTAATCAGCCCATTTAACGCCTGGCTAACGCTACACGGTATTGCGACGCTCCCGTTGCGTTTTGCGCGGCACTGTGAAAACGCCTATCAAGTTGCAACTTTTTTGGAAAACCATCCCGCAATCGAATGGGTGCGCTATCCGGGCCTTCCCAGCCATCCACAGCATCAGCTCGCCAAACGGCAAATGCAATGCTTCGGAGGGATGATTGCCTTTGAACTTAAAGATGGAGTAGAAGCTGGCAAACGGCTCGTGAATCGGGTTCAGGTGTGCTCGCTAGCCGTGAGTCTCGGTGATGTGCGCACGCTAATCTGCCATCCTGCCTCAACCACGCACTTGCATATACCTGCCGAAGTACGCAAACGATCGGGTATTTCCGATGGACTGGTTCGACTCTCCGTTGGTCTGGAGGATGCAGAGGACATTATCGCAGATTTGGCTCAGGCCTTACCATCGAGAACATAGTGACTTGAGTTGGAGGTTTAACATGCGACGCGGATGATATCAAAACTCATCAACTCGAAGGTCCTGGATATAGTTTTCGTTGATATTGTTCGACGGGTGAGTTGGGTTCTGGTGAGGTTCAGCGAACTCCTTAATTAGGTGTTGATACGCCTCAATTGCGAGGGCGGTTTCCTCGCGCTCTTCATGTATGTAACCAATCCAGTACTGGGCTTGTCGCCGAGTGTCGTAATCGAAAGTAGCATTATTTGCAACGCTCCTATAGGCTTCAATTGCTCCGTCTGCGTCACCTTTGGCGTAGTAGATTTGAGCCACAAAAAACTGTGAATTGGACGCATTTTCGTTGTCTGGATATTTGTTAATCGCTTCTTCAAGCTGGTCAATCGCTTCATCGTATCGTTCCATCTTTTGATATGCCCAACCAATATAAAAATGGGAGTCTTGAGATACCTTCGCATCTGAATCATTTTGGATAACACGACTATAGCTTTCAATTGCTTTGTCGAATTTTCCTTCAGCAAAGTAAGTTTGAGCAATTCCAAATAGGGCAAGCGGAGTCAGCTCCTCATGCCCGGCATTGACGACGTTGTTAAATTCAACGCGAGCATCTCGGTACTTCCTCTGCTCGGTGTAGATCATGCCCGTATAGTAGACAACGCTATGGATAAGATCGCTATCTCTAAAATCCTCCGCCAATTCATCAAACGCTTGTAGTGTACGATTCAGCAGGCCTTTTCCATAATAACACATTGCCCGAGTAAACCGCGCGTGATCCACAAGTTTACTGCCGGGATAGTCCTCAACCAACCGATCAAAGAGAACCAATGCGCGATCGTAATAAGTATCAGCGGACTCTAGTACTTCCGTCTCCTTCACTCCATCGCCAGTTTTATAATTCGCAATAGCGATTGTAAAAAGAGCATCATCCATCCATTCGCTGTCGGGATAGTTGTTAATCAGACGACGAAATAGCGCAAACGCCTCTTCATCTGTCCTTGCAACGCGTGTGGCAAGCTCATAGATTGCATCATCAGCCCAACGACTGTCGGGATATTTTTCGAACACTTGGCGATATAGTGCCCTTACTTTACGGACGCGATTCTGGTCCTCATCATCAAGGGTTACGGGCGGGTTATCTGCAGTTCGAGCCTTCTGCCAAGTTTCTTCAGCTCTTTCGTAATACCATGCGTAATCTGTGTCTGAATTTGTTGATTTGCCGATCCAGAAACCAGCGACTAGCGCCACAATTACAAGAATCTCCGTGACAATAAACTTCTTCATGTTCTACTCCTACGTTCATTAAAATTGGAATGTTTTGACGGACATCAAGAGCCACGTTTACACGCATATTTCATCATTGTTAAAGAAACATACCAATTGTCCAACATGACTAGCGGTTGGGCGAGTCGCATTACTCCAAAACAGAGATAAAACCGACTACTTCGCGAAGCCCACACGATTAATATCACAAACCAAATGGATTTTAGTTCCCGGAAATGAAATTGCCCTGCTTGTATTCGAATTTGGTAACTGTTTAGTCCACTGATTTCTGGGTCGAGTACTATGAATATAGGTGGTCGTTTTTGCCATTTTTTTAGGCGTACCTCGTGCGGATGCCCATTTCTCTGGTTCGTAGTAGGGCTATTCATTGCCCGTCTTACGGTTTCAGGGCTTTTACTAACCACTAATCACTAGCCACTAAACACTTACCGAATTTGTATACGACCATTTGCGTGAGAGATTACTCTGGATGGAATCATCACGATGTGCTAAAATTGTGATTAATCCACGGCTCCTACACCAGACCACAGTTATCAACTAGAAAACATCATTCCCTAGATTTCATTCCCTTTAATGAAAAGATACAAAATAATTGCACTTGATATTGATGGCACACTTCTAAACTCGTGCGGGCGGGTTCCCGACAGGACTAATAAAACAATTCATCGCGCTGCTGAAGAGGGCTTAGTCATTCTTGTTGTAACAGGTCGACGATTCTTTACTGCAAAACAGCGAGTACTGCAGCTTGAGCTTCCAAATACGCTGCTTGCAGTGCATAATGGCGCAATTCTCAAGCAACTTAGTGGCGAGTTGCTTTACCATCGTTTGCTTCCTCGCGACACTGCTCAACAGGCCGTAGAAGTTTCTAAAGAAATGGGATTATGCCCAGTGGTTTTTGCCGGGACTGATGACGAGGCAACCGTATTGGTAGAAGATTACGGGGGCAAGCTTGATTCGTGGGAGCGGGGCTATCTCAAGGAAAACCAGCGATTTCTGCGTGAAGTCAACAATCTCTCTACAAATTTGCCTGACGACGTTATCGAAGTCATCTGTGTCGTCCCGACAGCTAATTTGCATCGGCTCGCCGAGATCTTTGAAGAGCGACTGAACGGTCAGGTCAAGCCAATTGTTGTTACCACAGCGGATTCGCAACGTGCTTTCATCGGACTTACTAGCCCAGATGTAAGTAAACGCGAGCCTCTTCGCTTTCTTGCCGAGAAAGAAAATATAGACCGGACAGAGATTATTGCCATCGGAGATAATTATAACGATTTGGAGATGTTAGAATTCGCGGGGGTAGGAGTTGTGATGGATAACGCCGTGCCGGAGCTCAAACAGATGGGATTCCATGTGACGGCATCGAACAACGAAGACGGTGTCGCCAAAGCCCTGGAAAAATTCGTGTTCGAGAGCTAATTTTCTGACCAACGTCGCATCTCTGAGGCAATTGAAACGGGAAAACATTGGAACTTTGATGGCAAGGAAAGGGATATGTCAAGCGTATAACGGTGCACGTGTCTTTAAATCAAAAGGTACCCATACCACTGATACACCCGTGGCCTTAAGACAGTGTGAAATCGGAATGAGGTGAAAAATGTCACGCTAGAATGGAACAAAATTCCCATCTTGGACTGTACAGGAAAACCGCTCCTAAACGACTTGATTTACGAAGACAGAGAATGATAAAACACAGGAAAAGTGACAGCAAGCACGATTGATTGGTTGCGGTACTCATTCGCGAAATATACATTACGTTTAACGATTTACACGCTAGTCGGGATTTTCTCTCTCACCAGAAGCTGGAATGCGGTGGGTAATGAAGAGAGAATTGACTACGTGGTTGCGGTCGTCAATGACCAAGCCATTACCTGGACTGAGCTTCGGAGCGCGCTGGTTATCCGTGCTTTCGTTGACCCCTTAGTTTCATTATTGCCGCCGCTTCTCGACGAACTCAGAAACCCGTCAGACGAAGCACAGCGAACTATTTTGGATATTCTCATTGATCGAACGCTCATGTTACAGGAAGCGGAACGATGGGGAATCCCCTTGGCACGTTGGCATGACAAAGTTGCCGCCGACATGGAAAGGCTCCAGAACTCTTATCCTTCCGAGTCAGTCTTCCTTGAGACGTTGAAGCAAAGCGGGCTGGAATATGCGGAGCTAGAGGAATGGTTGAGGTCAGGGTTGATAATCGACAATCTGATTTTCCGCAAGTTCATCAACAGGATTGATGGCGAGAAGATTGAACACGAATCGATACAACATTTTGAACAGCACCAATCTGAATATTTTGAGGTTGCTCGGGTCAGATTCCAATATGTCCTTGTTCCCCTGAGGTTGGACGCCTCTCTCCAGGAGAAAACCCAAGCTGAACGCTCCGCTGAAGAGGTTTATTCCCGCCTGAGAAATGGTATGTCAATTCAGGAGCTTCAACAATTTGAGGAAGGTTCCGTGCAAGTCAAGACTGGCACAGGGACCGAATACCTTGACTCGAAACTGGGAAGGTCAATTGCGGAATTGAAGACGAATAAGTGGAGTTCTCCTATTCGCACGCTTAGCGGCTACCTTGTTGTTACTTCGCTCGGTGAAGAGAAACGCCGTCAGAAAGCCTATCCTGAAGTCAAGGACGAGATTAAGAGAATGCTAATTGACAAACAGGTTGACAACCAAATGGAGAAATGGCTGGCAGAGCAGAAAGAAATCGGGAATTGGCGTATATTGGCCCCATCGTTAACCCAGAAAAAAGGGACGTAGTCCACGTAACGAGCCTTGATGCTTTTTCTAACGTT
Organism: Candidatus Poribacteria bacterium; assembly: GCA_965197465.1. Lineage (GTDB taxonomy): Bacteria > Poribacteria > WGA-4E > WGA-4E > JAJDTR01 > JAJDTR01. The sequence goes on from OZ240209.1 coordinate 2,239,667, forward strand.
ATGCATGGTCTTGAAGAGCTCTTCAACCACCCCAAGCCCATTATTGGTGTCGTTCATTTACTTCCTTTAATCGGTAGTCCGAAATCGACAGTTGGGCTTGCCGATATTCGTTCCCGGGCGCTGTCTGATGCAGGCAAACTCATCAATAATGGCATTAACGGGATTATCATCGAAAACTATGGCGACGCACCTTTTTTCCCGGATCAAGTGGAGGCGCACACCGTTGCGTCAATGACGATTATTGCGCATGAGATTCATGAACGTTACCCACAGACACCAATCGGAATTAACGTGCTTCGGAACGACGCAAGGTCGGCATTGGCAATCGCAACGGTCACTCGCTCGGATTTCATCCGCATCAATGTCCACACCGGAGGAATGCTTACAGATCAGGGGATTCTACAGGGAAAAGCACACGAGACGCTCCGCTATCGCACAACGCTCAATAGCGAGGTTAAAATTTTTGCTGACATAGCGGTAAAACACGCTGTCCCGCTCGCGGATATCGATTTGGGAACTAGTGCGGAAGATACCTACTACCGTGGACTGGCTGACGCGCTGATTGTCACCGGCTTGGGAACAGGCAAACAGATTTGTTACAACCATTTAGTACAGGTGAAAAACGCTGTACCCCAAGCCTGTGTTTTCGTAGGAAGTGGCGTTACAGTGGATACAATCGCCGACCTATTGCAATGCGCCGATGGCGTTATTCTTGGTACATGGCTGAAACAGGAGGGCGTAACTACAAACGAGGTAGATGAGAAACGCGTGCGAGATCTTGTTAAGACTCGAGATGAAAATCGATCTGTCATGGTTTGATGATGATAATCGCATAGTATCGTAGCTGTTGGCAACACGGAGAGTCCATACAATTGAATTGTCTGGCCTGCCTCTCGATCGTAACAATCTGTTGGTCCACCTTCTGTTCTCCTTTAGAACGTAGTTGACACCTGGCACACGTCGAGATTCAATCGCCTGCTATGTGGAGTCAACAAAGAGGTCGGAATGCAAATAAGCGCATTAAACGTAATGCAATCTGAAATCTACGTCCGTTTCGATCAGAAGCTTGGGCAATCACGAAGCCAACGATTAACCCCAAACTTAAGCAAGAAATGCAAGTCGGCTTTTCCGGGAATTGTAAACTATTAAGGTGATATATCGTTTGAAGTTGCGTGTAATCTCAATATTGGGCTGGGTTCCTTATGGACACGATTGTTGAAGACGAAATGTTGGTTGCACAATTTCAGGCTGGCCGCCAGCATGCATTCGATGAATTGATGAAGCGGTACAAGCACAAAATTAATGCTTACTTACTTAGATCTGTGAGGAACTGTGAGGACGCCGAAGAATTGACAATTGAAGTCTTTTTCAAGGCTTATCGCGCACTTGATGGCTGGCAGCCCCAAGCTCGATTCTCAACATGGCTTTATAAAATCGCTCATAATTTGTCAATCGACCACCACCGCGCAAAATCACGACGGCTGACTTATTCCTTGGATGACGAAGAGTTGGCAATTGAGGAACCGGTTGCCTCGGATCTTGGAAGCAACCCGGCATGGCAGTTGGAAGAGAAGGATCGAAATTGTGTTATCCGTGCCGCGGTCGATCAACTTTCTCCAAAACAAAAAGCAGTTTTTATGTTAAACCGATATGAAGGTATGCAGATTAAGGAAATCACAGAGGTTCTTGGTATAGCAGAAGGCACCGTTAAGGTTCACCTGCATCGAGCAATGAAGAAATTGCAAATTCTGCTTCAACCCTTCTGGGAAGGAAATGAAATCTGAGATTTGGAATCCGCTAATGTCGACCTGCAACCAATATAAAACATCCCACATAGATTATGTGTGCAATCTTCTTGAAGATGCACAGACTGCGGCGCTTAACGTGCATCTGCGTAATTGCGTGAATTGTAGAAATGAAGTCAGAGCGTTGAAAGAGGTATTGAGACTTACTGATAGAGCAGAAGCTGAACTATCAGCAGTGACTTGGGAACTTGAGGACATTGAGATGGAAGTTTATAGACGCCTAGCGGCAGAAAATGAACAAAAAAGCGGCAGTTCTTTGTTTCTGCGCGCACGTCATCTGCTCCCGTTTAGATCCTTGATGCAGACTGAACGCTTTTCCTTGGATGGTTTGTTTTCCACTAGTTTGCGTCAACTTTGGCGTGGAGCGTTAACCGGTTGTGCCTTGGCGCTGGTATTGCTGATTTCTGTTGTTTCTTTCGACGGCGACCAATCAGCAACATTGCCCGTGGTTACGTTCCAAGTTTTACCTTCAAATGAGCAACTTGAGCAGTATCGCTCGCAGGGCATTCATAGGAGTCTAGAGGAAGCACTCGTCATGATACATCTGAGATACGATGAATGGGAGACGGCCGGCAAAGTCCGCATGCTGAATGAACAAGCTCAAGGAACACCTTACGAGAACGTTGCAATTAGCAGTTTCAGATGACTCCGGTGACGTTTGAAGGAGGTCTGTCACATGAAAAGGTACGTGGACGACAAAAAGCGTAAGGATTGGAAGGGAAGGGAGAATTGCATCGGTGAATATCGCGCTAGACGCGGCTGTTACTTAAACATGAGTTCTAGACGATGCACGCAACAATTGCTGTATGTCAGATTGATAGTATGTGTTTTGTTGTTGAACTATACTATCTTTTCGGTTGCTGAAACACAAATCGTTAATGTGTCCATCTTGATTGATGCTGGCAAATATGATGAAGCCACGCGAATGTTGCGAGAACTCGCCGACTCAACGAAGGACATTGACCAACTCAGTGGGATTTATCATCAGTTGGGTGAAATCCATTACAACTATACCCGTGAGTATCCAAAAGCATTGAGTGCTTATAACCGGATTATTCAACTGAAGACAAAGACTCCAACGGCAGCGGACTTGTTCCTTGCCCATATCAAGAAGGGCGATGTCTACTGCCGAATGGGGCAATGCGATGATGCAATTCGTACCTACCAAACGCTTGTAAATCAATTTCCTTCTACCCATTTTGCGCACGAAACTGGCTTACAAAAGATACGCAATATTCAGACTGCGCTTGAAACCTTGCAGGCTCAACAGAAAATTATCCGCAACTACTCCGGTACACCGTCGGCTGTTGAAGCACGATTCCAGATTGCAGAAGCATATCGTAGTCATTATCAACTAAATCAGCCCGAACAAGCGATTGTTCAATATGAAATCATTCTGAAGGAATATCCGGAGGCCAAAAATGCCCCCGAAGCGCAGTGGCGTATCGGGAATTTGTGGCATGTGGTTCTGAATGAACCCGAGTTGGCCATCGGAGCCTATCGCAAAGTTCCTGCAAACTACCCGACAAGCAACTTCGCTGCGGATGCCCTTTTTCAAATTGCACGTATCCGTGAAAAAAAGGGACAGCACCAGCAGGCCGCATCCATTCTGGAAGCAGTTATTGAGAAATACCCTGATTTCTGGAATACCCACGCTGCATTTTATTGGTTGGGCGTTTGTCACGAAAAATCTAAAGACTACCGTCGGGCGCTCCAAGCCTACTGGACCTTTCTGCATGTCTACCTTCCGAGTCTTGAACCCGCTTATTTCGGCCAAATTGGTAGACACAATCAAAGCCATGCTCAAATTGAGACCGCAGTACGAGCGAAGATTGGACTACTTGAAACTGAACTGCCACGAATTGAATGGGACAAAATTAACGAGTTAATCAGCTCCTCACACTATGTCAAGGCACTACACTTGGCACAGCAACTGATCGCTGATGCGCCTCGGAGCGAGTACGCAAAGAAAGCACAGGACCAACTTGGTTCAATCGCGTTGTATGCTTCCATACAGAAGTTGCAAGACCGCATCAGCGAATTTCCAAAGTCGCAGGAGGCGGCTCACGGTGAGTTTCGGATAGGGACCATCTACGAACGTGGGTTGCAAGAATACCATCAAGCGATTACGGTTTATCGCCAACTGATCGACGATTTTCCGAAATCGCCTTGGGCTGCAGAAGCTTTGTACCGAATTGGGTTAATCTATCTAGAACACCTTGATAATACAGAAATGGCAATCCAAAGCCATCAAGGATTGATCGAGAGATACCCTTCGTCTTCGCATACGATGATGGCCAACTTTCAGTTGGGCGAGATTTATCGGACACTGCATCGGTACGATGAAGCGCTACAGGCGTATCAGACCACGATTACTTACCCTGAGCGCGATTCATATCTTGCCGAAGGCTATAAGGACAGTTTTGCAGATCAAGCACGCTTCCGGATCGGGCGCGTTCATTATGAGGATGGTCGCTACAACGATGCACGGCTGACGTTTGAAGAGTTCATCGATAGTCGTACTCGCTCGCCGCGCCTCGCGGCAGCCTATGTTTATCTTGCCCTGATGAACCAAGAACGAGGAGATCAGGCGCATGCCTTGCAGGCGTACGATAAGGCCATCAACCTGATCGACAGTAGCCAGATTCAAGCTGAAATGGTGATTAACGAAGCGCCGAGTCTCGGATTTCAGGGCACAGATCGGACGGATGTTCTCCGGCGGCTTGACGAACTCCACAAGCGCGTGGATGCCAAGTAGAATACGTAGGCATGTCACCGGCCAGCAGGCACTGGGGATTATGAACCACCGGACACGCAGAACCCATTCCCTTTGTCGGTTTCCAGATCGGCCAAGTAGCATATAGGTTGACTTTGGGATTCATACATGATATAATTGCGCGCATGTTAGCACTCAATACTTGAGAGTGCTAACAGCAGGCATCCAAATACTAAAATGTATTCCGATAAACCTATTCAAATACAGAAAATGAGGAGAAGTTGAATGGCAGCAAAGAAGTTGATATTTGACCAGGAGGCAAGAGCAGCGCTCAAACGGGGTGCTGACACACTGGCTGACGCTGTAAAAGTGACTTTGGGGCCGCGCGGTAGAAACGTCGTGATTCAAAAGTCGTTCGGGGCGCCGGTTATTACTAGCGATGGAGTGACCGTGGCAAAAGAGATTGAACTTCCGGATGAGTATGAAAATATGGGAGCTCAACTCCTAGAATTAGTAGCGACGAAGACAAATGACGTTGCTGGCGACGGTACTACGACTGCAACTCTACTTGGACAAGGGATTGTTCATGAGGGACTCAAGAACGTAACAGCTGGCGCAGATCCGATGCAACTAAAAATTGGCGTCGATAAAGCCGTCGATGTAGTTGTTGATGCTATTGGAAAACAGAGCCGAGCAGTCAACTCTCACGACGAAATTGCACAGGTTGCAGCAATCGCTGCCAACGATCGGGCACACAACAGTGAGATTGGCACCTTGATTGCGGACGCCATGGACAAGGTTGGAAAAGATGGTGTCATCACTGTTGAGGAAGGGAAAAGCGCTGATACGAATGTCGATACCGTTGAAGGGATGCAATTCGATCGCGGATATCTTTCTCCTAACTTCACGACTGACCCAGAAACGACGGTTGTTGAATTTGAAAATCCGCTGATTTTGATTAACACCGAAAAGATTAGTGCTGTAACTGAACTTGTCCCACTCTTAGAGAAGACATCTCAATTGAGGCGGCCGCTACTGATCATTGCTGAAGATGTTGAAGGTGAAGCGTTAGCCACGCTTGTTGTGAATAAGCTTCGCGGTTCCCTCCAGATCGCTGCCGTAAAAGCGCCCGGATTTGGAGATCGCCGTAAAGAGATGCTCGAAGATATCAGCATTCTTACGGGAGGTCAGGTTGTTTCAGAAGATCGCGGTATCCGGCTTGAAAATGTTGTCGTCGGTATGCTAGGTAGCGCCCGCAGAGTAGTTGTTGACAAAGATAACACCACAATAGTCGATGGCGCTGGTTCGAACGAAGATGTTGAAAATCGAATTGCTCAGATTCGCCGCCAAATTGAGGCGACAACCTCAGATTACGATCGCGAGAAATTAGAGGAAAGACTTGCCAAGCTTGCGGGGGGAGTTGCTGTTATTAACGTCGGAGCCGCCACCGAAGTTGAAATGAAGGAACGGAAGGCACGATTTGAAGACGCTCTATCGGCTACCCGCGCAGCAATTGAGGAAGGCATCGTTCCCGGAGGTGGCGTCGCACTGTTGAGAGCTGGTACCACACTGGATGCTTTCCATCTTGATGGGGATCAGGAGGTCGGTGTCAACATTGTTCGTCAAATCCTATCGACACCTAGCCGGCTAATTGCTGAAAACGCAGGATTGGAAGGGTCCGTGGTCGTTGCCAAAATCCAAGACGGAGAGGGCGCCTACGGCCTAAATGCGGGAAGCGGAGAGTACGAAGATCTTCTTCAAGCAGGAATTGTAGACCCAACAAAGGTCGTTCGATCTGCACTTCAAAATGCATCAAGCGTTGCTGGTTTGCTCTTGACGACAGAAACTCTGGTGACGGAAGTTGAAGAGAAGCCGGAACCTGATGCCCACGGACATCACCACCATCATCACCACTAATTCAAGTTTGCCTCGGTTCTGACCAATTTTTCAAGGTGACGGTTTTTGCATCTCAAAGTGGAGATACAGAAAGAGCACCTGCCTCAGTTCGATTGAAATTCGGACGTGAAGAGGCTAATCTCATATAGGATGATGGACATCTAGGAAACCAACAAAATTTCGGAAAATAATAGAGCCACGCAGGTTCAGTTTTCGCACGGCGTGGCTTTTTTATTGCGTTGGTAGAGCCATTGAGAGAAACGCTGTTAAGCAATGCACGGCGAGCCCGTCTTTCTGTTTAACCCATCTAGCGACGATCCGCATATCGTTTTCAAAAAATCCACACATCTCAGAAACGGGGGAGCATGTTGTTATCCCACTCGCAATCAAGACAAAACACTTCGTGCGGACCAAGATATTGGATATCTTTGCTGCCGCATTCTGGACATGCCTCAACTCTATCAGATTCGTCCGGCTGCTCCTCCATTTGGAAAATGTTTAGGTAGTACATTTTGATTTCCCCCTCATATCGGTGGCCAAAAGGGCAACGAACCTTGTTCGCAGCACGGGATTCGAGTCGTTCAATCATTTCGCGGAGGAAAGGAATACGTCGCCCGCAAATGGGACAGCGGTCAGGATAAAGTTCCTTTGCCGTAATTACATCGGCGTTCTCCTCCCGAATGAAGATTGGAACTGAAAAATGATGTTCAAGTACCAGTCGCGTGCTGTCCTTCGTATCACCTTCTGTTATATCCTGCTCTGCAACAAGTGTTTCGTAGGTTTTGGGACTAAGTACGATCTCCGTCGGCACCATCGCCCCTCTCAAACTGAGCATTATACTGCTTATCCGATCCACTATTGATGATTTGATTGGTTCTCCCCCCTCCGCAATTCTCGCACCTCAATCTAGCAATACATTTTGGTATTCTGGATGACAAGCCTGAACTATCAACGTGGAAACAGCATTACATCCTAGCTAACAGTTCCGTTTTTTTTAGTTCAAACTCCTCTTCGGTTAGGATGCCTTGATCTTTTAACGCAGCAAGTTGTCGAATTTGATCGGGAATGTCTACCGTTGGCTCAGGCGGAGTGGTTTCTTGATCTTTTTTCTCTATCCTCGATTTTACATATTCTACGAATTTCAGTACATCTCCAGTTTTAATTTGTTCCATATCCACTCTGTTATTGGAAGCAAAGAACGAAACACGATGTCCCATCCAATTTCTCCCCAGTTCAATGGAAGATATGTTGGGGTAGAAAAAAACTTCCATCTCAAATCCAGACATCCGCGTGCCGTACAAAACCACTCTCTTATCTGTAGCTAAGAATAGTCCATTTCTCAGCATAGTCCGCGCCTTGCCAAACCATTCTCCGTAATACTTGCCTTGAACGACAGCGACAATTTCCTCGTCCGTATCAAGATGAACTTTTGCCAGTTCCGTCAGCTTGTCAATCTTCCCCATCGCATTCCTCCATTCGTGCGACAAAGTAGCAACACCTTAACTGCCACAAGGCTTAACTGCCTCTCCACCGTAGATCATTTGCAAATTTTACTGTAGACGATTTCTCCTGTCAACCGCAATCTTTTACACTTCCGTCTGTGGTTCCCCAATTCATAGAAAGGCAGGTCCCGTCCACTACAGCTTGTGCTTACCCGATTCATCGGACATCGGGAGTTATGTTCTCCGGCGATGAATCGCCGAACTACAAAGCCTTGAGCGCTCTCCTGCGCAAGTTTCGTAAAAATCCGTTACGCATCACGTATCACGCATATTGACCAACGGCAATTCTCTGAACATCTACTTTTGACCTACACAGCATTCCGGTTGACGGCTTTTCGGAGGGTAAGGTATAATTCGGCAAGTTCTTACAAACCTATTAGGTGAAGAAGGAATTTGAATGCGATTTACTTACTTTTGGCCATGGTGGGGGGTCATCCTCGGACTTGCAATCATGGCTGGCGTTACGGTGTATGCCTACATCCGTCTGAAACGTCCTATCAGTTGGAGGCTTAAATCGCTCCTTATTGCCTTACGGGTTTTAGCTATATCAGTGTTGTTGCTCTGCCTCTTGGAGCCGGTGCTTGTTGAGAAGATGGACATCACTCCCCCGATAAATCTCCCCATTCTCACTGATACCTCCCGAAGTATGGAACTTCAAGATGTTGAATTCAATGGCGAACCATCAACCCGCTTAACTCTTGCAAATCATCTTCTCTTTGATTCGTCAAGCCAGTTCTTGCCGAATCTCAATAAACGCTTTGAAACTCATCTCTACCGATTTGACCAACAATCACAACAAATCTCCGAGCAACTGTATTCCTTAGAAATCAGAGGCAATCTGACGGATATTGCTTCTTCTATCCAGACTGCCGCCCGAGAATGGCGTGGGCAGCAGACCGCTGGTGTAGTGCTAATTACTGATGGTGCCCACAATGCCTCGACATTTCCGCTGGAAGATGTGTTGCAGTTGCAAATCCCCATCTACCCAATTGGCATTGGAGCCCCGAAACCTCCGAAAGATCTCAAGATTGCAAAAATAGAAGTAAACCCAGTCGTTTATGTGGAGCATGAGGTTCCAGTCTACATCACCATACAATCTAACGGATATTCTGGTAATCAGGTGCGTCTATCGTTGAGGCGGGTAGAGGAGTCTGAAAGTGAGGGGAGTGTTGTTAACGCGACCTCAGTTACCTTAACTGATGATTCCGCGCAAACCGTCGAATTCACTTTGATTCCCGAATCTGAAGGTAGTTTCCAATATGTCGCTTCCTTGCCAACCCTTAATGGTGAACTTTCGTCTGAAAACAATAGGAAAGTATTCCAGCTGAAGGTTGTCAAGACAAAACTGCGTGTTCTCTATATCGACGGGCGCCCACGGTGGGACTATGTCTTCCTGAAGCGGGCGCTAGAACGGGATCCGACTATTGATTCGACGTGTGTTATTCTATCAGGCAGAACACGGAACCAATTACGTGAAACGCTGCTAAACGACACAGATGGATACTATCCACAAAACAAAGAGTTGAATGAAGTTCGTCAATTTCCAGATACACTCCAGGAATTGATGGTTCATGATGTGTTAATCGTGGGAGATGTACTTTCAAACACGTTGAATGCCATACAACAAGCGGCAATTGTCGATTTCGTGGAGAGACATGGAAAAGCTATTATCTTTCTTGGAGGGCAGCGTTCACTCGGTATCAACGGGTTAATAAAGACACCCCTTGCAGGTCTTCTTCCGATTGTTCTCCCTTCGAACGGTTCCATCGCAAAAAATGAAGATTTCAGTCTTGAACTTACTCCAAGCGGATTATACCATCCAATCACGCGCCTAGCTAATACGGAGGCAAGCAATGAGTCAATCTGGAGAGATCTGCCACCGCTATCGCAGTGGCTTGGCGGCATGCAACTTCGAGGCGGCGCCACCGAACTGTCGGTTTATCAGCGGGACACATTGAGCCAGCCAATACCAATCATCATTTTCCAACGGTCTGGTTTAGGAAAAAGTCTCTTAATTGCGGCTGAAGGCGTTTGGAACTGGGGATTTAGTGTGTGGAGTTTCAAGAACGAAGACACCACATATTCTCGATTCTGGGCACAGACAATTCGTTGGATGGCAACACGAGGAGAGGGGAAACAGATTAGCGTTACAACAAACCGGCCCACTTACTCAGTAGGCGATAATGTTGAAATCACAGTCTTTGCGTACGATGAAAGTTATCAACCCCTCAATAATGCGGTGATTGATATTCAAGTTCTCCCTCTAAGTGATCGCCCTTTTAAACTCCATGCGCGTGCCAACTCCACAAGCGCAGGTGCCTATACAGCGCGGTTCAATGCAGACAGCCAAGGTAACTATCACATAAAAGTTTTAGCGAGACAGGGTGAAATTGCGCTCGGAGAAGACTCAACCGAGATTTTCGCGCAATTGCAATTGGCAGAATTAGAAAATCCGCAACTGAACGAATCTCTACTCAAACAGTTAGCCACCAAAACGGGTGGTGTTTATTTCCCGTTTGCCGAAGCCTCTACTTTGCCCGAGAAGATTGATGCTCTACAACACCCCGTCTTTGTGACTGAGGAACGGGATTTGTGGGATACTCCGCTGGTGTTGATTTGTGTCGTCGCGTTGCTCGGGATGGAGTGGTTCTTACGTAAGCGGAAAGGCATGGTATAGTTCAATGTGATATTCTTTCACACTTGGACGAGCATGAAGATTACAATCAGAAAACAAGGGACTTGGTTTAACAGCGTTCCGCTAAAGTTTCGCCTGCTTCTGCTTCTCCTGTTCGTGGTTTTTTTCTTGTTCAGCTTAGCCCATGGGGCTGGAGATAAGTTTGTCATTGCGCAAGTTCATTACAGTGGGGGCGGCGATTGGTACGGCGATCGGACGACCATTCCCAACTGGTTAAAGTTGCTTCGTAAGAGAACAGATGTTGAGACAGCCGATGACCGGGCAATTGTGAAACTTACAGATCGGGAGTTGTACCAGTACCCAATGCTTTACGTCGTTGGACACGGGGAGATTCGGTTTTCAGAAAAAGAAATCGAGGCGCTACGGTTCTACCTGACTCATGGCGGCTTTCTGTTTGTAAATGACGACTACGGCCTCGACAAGAGTTTCCGCCGCGAAATGAAGCGTGTATTTCGTAATCAAGATCTTCAACCTATACCAAACTCTCACCTAATCTATCACTGTTTTTACGATCTTCCCGGGCTGCCCAAAATCCACGAACATGATGGTGAACCTGCACAAGGTTTCGGGTTATTCCATGAAGGACGAATGGTGGTCTATTACGTCTATAGCTCCGATATTGGAGATGGACTGGAAGATCCGGATATCCATCCGAAAGATACGCCCGAAGTCCGAGAACTTGCGGCAAAAATGGCGATTAATATCGCGGTTTTTGCCTTAACTCACTAAGGCATGATACCAGACACGCAAACCTAGAAAATAACCACCTTGAATGAACAATCAGGAAAGTAGGCAAATCAAGAAATAACAACCCCGGGATTCGACAGAAGTTGCGATCTATATTCAAAGAGATTGAATCCGTATTTCTTATTCTGGTTTACCGTTGATGGAGGTTCCACCATGTTAGATCGGCACAGCGAACAATCCTATCAGACGATTGTTAATCGTCTTCGCTCTTTGGGGGTACAATGGCGTCTGCTGCTCTTATTGCAAGGTCTACTCCTCTGTTTGGGAGTAATGGCACTTGCCCTTTCAGTTGCTCTTGTTATTGACCAGCTTCTGCCGATACCTCGTATAATCCGTATGGGACTGGTGTTATTGGTACTCGGAATTGGTGTCTACGCAATTATCTTCAACTTCATCCGTCCTGTTTTTGGAAGACTTACAATCGATCGCGTGGCAGCTTATATCGAGCGAAGTTACCCTGGGTTTGAGAACAGAATCTTGAGTGCCATTCAGCTTCAGCCGGAGATAGTGCACAACCGTTTCGGATACGCATTGGAATTCATCAATAGGTTAACTGAACAGGCACGCCACTCCATTGAAGAGATCAAGACAAAGCGGGTTTTTGAACAGGAATCCCTGAACTTAAAGAAATACGGCGGATTCGCGATTAGCTCCGTCGCGTTGCTTACTGCAATAAACCTCGTTTTCTCGTCAGCGATGACCGACTTCGTTGAAGCATTCAACGAAATCCCCAAAACCCCCCAAGAGATACTTACGATTCAAATCGATGAAGTCAAGCCCGGAAATAAGCGAATCGATTCAGGGGCGGACGTGACCATCTTGGCGAAAGTTACCGGCCATTTTGGTGCGCCGGTGTATTTGTATTACAGTGTTGGGCAGCCAGATTCAACGAATGAACCAATGGAGTCATCAGAGACCAGTTGGAAATCAGTGTTGATGACGAGAAGTGAGACACAGATCAACTATCGTGTAACTGTTGAAAATGTCACGCAATCAACAGAATACTACGTCAAAGCAAAAGAAACGCAATCGGAACGCTATAAAATTACAGTCATACGTGAACCGATTGTTAGCCGTTTCCAGTTGAAACTCAATTTTCCGAAGTACACCCAACTTTCTTCGGAGATATTGGAGGAAAACCTCGGTGACATTACCGCTCTAACTGGTACGGAAGTTCAGTTTCACGGCGAGGGGAACAAACCGCTATCTGCTGGCAACAAACTCGTCTTTGACGAATCGGAACCCGTAACATTAAGAACAACAGAACAACTCAAGCTTGCCGGGAGTTTCATAATCCAAACAAGTGAAAAATATCATATCGAACTAATCGACACACACGGTATGACGAACTCAAATCCAATCGTTTACACAATCAACGAGATCCGTGACGCCGAGCCTAAGGTTGAAATTGTCGAACCGAACAGGGACGTCGTGCTTGATGATTCGATGATTGTGAGATTGAAGATTAATGCCAAAGATGATTACGGGCTAGAACAACTTCGTCTAGTGTACCAAGTTGAGGGAAAGGATGAAGATCCAGTCGCGATTCCACTGAAACAATGGGGTACACAGCAAACAGAAGCGTATATCGAGTTCTCGTGGGATACAGATCCAATCGGCCTCTTCCCCGAAGATGTGGTTTCCTACCATGTGGAAGCGCTTGACACTGATAATGTCACGGGCCCAAATATTGGAAAATCGGACACGCACACTCTTCGTTTCCCGTCGCTTGATGAGCTCTATGCGGCGATTGAATCAAGCCAGGAAGGTGAACAAGCGGGTCTTGAGGCGCTGTTTGAAGAACAAGCCGAAGCAACTGGAATCGTAGATGAGCTGTTGGACAAAATCCGCAAGAGTCAGGAATTGACAGCAAAAGATGAACAACTGATGCAGCAAGTGCTTGAAACACAGCAGCAAATCGAACAGACAGCGGAAGAACTTTTAGAAAATATGAAGAAAACCGCTGAACAGATGCAAACCAACGAACTGTTTGAGTTGGAAACCGTTCAGAGATATCAGGAATTACAGGAGTTGATGGATGAAGCTCTCTCAGAGGAACACAAAGAGCTGTTGCGTAAGTTGTCTGAGGCACTGGAGCAACAACAGTTGTCAGACCAAGAAAGAGAGTTGATGGAGGCAAATTTCAATCAGGAACAGTTTCTCCAGCAATTAGATCAGTTGAAGGAATTATATAAACAGATGATTCTTCAACACCAACTGGAGGCGGCAGCAAAGCAGACGGCGGAATTGGCTGAGCGTCAACAAAGGTTGATGAATCAGGCACAAGAATATCTCGCCCAAGTTAACCGGAATGAGGAAAGTCAATCCACTGGGAGCGAGCAAGCCCTAGATCAACACGGCAATGAACTTGCCAATCAAGAAAAACGCATTGCCGATGCAATGGATGGACTTCACAAAGAACTAGATCAACTTAGCCGGGAGATGTCGGAACACAACAACCTCCAGCGAGTGGCTGATGAAATCAACCGACTCAATCAGTTCGCGAGGGATGAAAACGTCGTTTCCAAGCTGCGAGAGGCTAGTACACAGATGCAACATTCTCAGCTCAAACAGGCAATGCAGCCGGGGCAGCAGGCGCAGAATACAATGAGCGATCTCGCACAAGGATTGGAAAATGCACTGGAATTCATGGAAGGATCGAATGCAGATGAAACATTGACTGCCCTCAGGGAGGCTGTGCGGAGCGGGGTCCACCTTTCCGAAGTCCATGAAGACGTGATAAAGGACACAAACGAGATTTTGCAGTCGGGTCATGGACGATACATTGATGGAGAAATCAAGCGGCTGCAAGCACTCGCCGCGAAAGAGTTGAGCACTGCAACAGGAATCAATCAGCTTGCGAACCGGCTCTGGGAACTAGGTAAACAACAGATGCAGATCGACCCGAAAGTGGTATGGCGCCTCAATGAAGCAAGTGATGCGCTGAATCGCGCCGCAAGTGCATTGGAAGATAGGAAGGCAAATCTGGCAACCACAATTCAAAAACAGGGACTCGCAGATCTGAATAGAGCAGTTGTGGAACTCCTCGGTGCCATGAATCAGATGAATCAACAAATGAGTATGGCGGGCATGGAAAACATGCTTGAGCAACTTCAGCAACTCGCGCAAAACCAGGGGCAGTTAAACGAGATGACCCAGAATCTCAGTCAACAGATGCGGCAACAGGGCCGAACCCCCGGGCTTGAACAGATGTTGAAGCGAATGGGTTACGAACAGCAATTGATTCGCGAAGCAACGGAGCGGCTCGCAGATATGATGGAAAAGTTTTCACAAGCACTTGGGGATCTTCACGGGGTCGCGGAGGAAATGAAAAAGGTCGAGATGGAACTCGAGGGTGGAAATATCAATCAGAAGATATTGGAGAAACAACGACAGATTCTCACACGCATGCTTGAAAGCGCGAAGTCGCTGCAGAAACGAGATGTCAGCAAGAAGCGCCAAAGCGCGGTGGCTGAGACACCCATAAATCTCGCCAAGGACGCGCCACCGCTGGATCCAAAGCTACTAGGAAAGATTCAACAGCTCGAGTCAAATCTCAGGTCTGGCGGAGTAGAAACTCTCCCCTTTGAATATCGCGAGCAGATTGAACGATATTTCAAAGCACTGTCCCTGCAGACACGGAGAGCCAGTAGGTCCGAGGAGTAAAGTGTCTCTGACAAGGAATCTGAATTGATATTCGGGACAGGGCGGCTGTTAGGGCGAGTATTCCGAATTGTCAGAAATACGACCACGCGTTACGGCATATACAACCATGTTAGTGCCGAACATCATGACCCCGGGCGAATAGTGCCCACTTCTACCCGTGAAGTAATCCCAATAGCCTCTCTGACTAATCAATACTGCGAGTCTGCCGTTGATAGATATACCTTCTAGTGCTAATGGTCGATTCGCTGAATTCATGCCAACGGGTGCACCACCCATCCGATAAAAACAGCGATAAATTTCGTGGTCGTCGCGAATCGGCTCAATTGGGTACATGGGTAGCAACTCTTCTAGCGTCCTTCGTATCGATCGATAAAACTCGCCCTCACTGCGAGAACTATCGTCAACATAGAGAAACCCACCCCTCTCAACGAGATACCGCCGCAGATTTTCGCGTTCCGCTGCGGACAAATAGACCCCCGCATCCTTACCATCAAGTAAGAGCATGGGTTGATTGAATAGCCCGTCGGACTCAACTTTCTCGGCAGGGATGTCGCGTGGGGGTGACAAGTAGACCGATTTCTCTTTCGGACCCCGTGGGATAAAACGAACTTGCAAGTGACTTCTCTTGTTTATCCATTTTCCCAGAGCTGTCGGTTTTCCCTGAGACCAGAACGATCCATCGCTATAAAACACCTCGGCAATGTGGACATGCCCGCTTATGTTGTTGCCATTGCCGTGAATGACAGTTCCACTTCCGTCGATGTCGAGTTGCGTTCCGTCTGCTGCGTTCTCAACAATCTGTGTGTTATAACTGCAAGCCATAAGTAAGGTGAGAAGAACAGATACGACGATGAGTTTAGGGAAGATAACCGTATTGGGTTCCGCAGTTGTCATGCTCGTTTTTCCCCCACTAGCTGCTATTGATGGCGTTAGCCATTTGGATCACTTGCCGGTTTCCTGCATCATTAGCGTTTGATATCTCACAATCGCTACGGGGCAAGTTGCGTGCCACACTTTAGGAAAAACCGGAAAACGGCGCGAAATATCGGTCCCGTTTCGCTAATTGCTTGCAAGGTTCACAGAGTGAGTTATGCAGGACTTCAAACTGCACCAAACAGGGCAATCAAATTGCACCAAACAAAACAATCTGTCGAAATCCTCTCCTAGCTCACCCTCCGTAATCATCTTCGTTTGCTAGGACGTGTTGACATATATGCGAGGCGTATCTGTAATTCAAGGCAGGGCATCTAATGGCTTGGGGAACCTAACCAAACCGGGTTGGGAGACCCAAACACAAAGGATAACCATATGAGCCCGCGTCAATCGGAGGGGCGAGATGCCTCGTCCAATGCGTCGGGAAAACCAACCCATGCTGAATGTTTTACTTCCCACTCATTTTATTGTCCCCAGCGTTGTTAGTTTTGCGTATCTGCGGTTCGCGTAACTCGGTCTCGGATGGATACAACTTCTGGTAGACATAGTAGCTATCAATCACCTTTTTTATATGGCGGCGCGTTTCATCAATTGCAATATCCTCAATGAACTCGTCCAAATCCGCCAATCCCCTTTCTTTCATCCAACGACCCATCCGTCCAGGACCACCGTTATACGCCCCAGCCACCAATGCATGGTTGTCTTGAAAGCGGTCCATCAGGAATTTCATGTATTTTGTGCCCATCTGAATATTTACACTAGGATTCAATAGTATACTCTTCTCAAAACGGCGAATCTTGAGTTGGCGAGCAAGTTCACGTCCGGTTTGGGGCATAATCTGCATTAAGCCCATTGCTCCAGCCCACGAAACCGATTCAGCACCGAATCGACTCTCTTCCAGAATCATCGCCGCTACGAATAGGGGATCCATCTCATATTTCTTGGAATATTTATTGATAATATCACGATAGTAGATAGGGTAGAGTAACTGATACAGTTCCAGCGGTATCGCCCGATTTTCATCACGAATGGACGCGAGGGTGGATAGCTGCTGAGCATAATCGTAAGCCTCATTAAATCTTCTTTTTTTCTGGTAACAGACAATTAAGTTATAATAATTGGCGTTTTGATCGCCACGCTCTGATTTAACTTCCCCTCGTATCTCCGTAATAGCGTCATCGTAGAACTTCAGTTCCATCAATTTTCCAATACGTGCGGATTGGTTCAAGCCAACTTGCTTCCATTTTGAGTGATTCGGGACCGCATTCACGCGGATAGAGACGGGGGAGTTCTTCGCTCTCTCCATTTTTTCACCCATCTGACGAAGTACAGCTTCTGCCCGACTACTATAGTACCAATGGTGTGCCCCAAGAACTTCGCGATATATCCTCTTCGCTGTTTCATGTTGATTCTTGCGTTCGTAACATTTCGCTGTCCAAAAATGTGCTGCCATGGCGAGACGGTTTCTTGGAAAGAGACGCATCAAAGAAGCAAAGGTTTTCATACTTTCATCGTACTGTTTACGCTTGAATTGAATCCATCCGATACGCCAATAAGCATCGGAGGCAAATCGGCTACTCGGGTATTTCAACGTCAGTTGACGATACGATCTAAGCGCTTCGTCGAAATGTTCCTCGTTTTCCTGTACCCATCCAAGGTCAAAAAGCGCCTTATGCGCCAGTTCGCTCCAACTGTAATCCTCTACGAAAGCCTTTAGCCGATTTTGCGCAATATGGGGCTGTTTCTTGCGACGATAGCAAATCGTGGTTTGGTACAGCGCCCGGGTCAGGTAGCTGCTCGCCGGATAGAGCGTGACGACCTTGTTGTATTCGCGAATTGCGAGATCGTATTTCCGTCGGCGGTGGTAGGCGCGACCAGTGAAATAAACTGCTTGCCCAGTGAGTTTGTCGTTCTTTCTGGGAGCAACCTTTCGAAAGACCGCGATTGCGTCGGTAAACCTTCCGTGATTGTAAAGCACGATGCCATGAGCTACACGTTGGCTACGGGTAACCTTCAATCTAGGATGGGCTTTGACCAACCTTCGAATCTGCATTAGAGCGTCCCGCGCAATTCCATCCGACTTGTCCGCATCAATGAGACGTTGATAAGCATGTAACGCATCTTCCCACTTCCTAAGACCTTCGTATGCTTCCGCCTGCAGATAAGTCGCTCTCCTAAAATAATCGCTCCGTTCATTCGCGATTAACTGTGAAGAGAATTCAATAGCGTTCGCATGTTTGTCTTGCTGCAGATTCACACTGGCGATTTCATATTTTGCATCGAAAACGTGCTGACTCTGCGGATATCGCTCAATCAACCGTCGATACCACACGATTGCCTTCTCATGATTTTCGCGCTCCTGATGGATTTGTGCCAAGCGATAGATAGCATAATCAGCGAGAATATAACCGGGTGAGGCAGCCATTTCATAGTACTTGGCAGCCTGCTCCCACTTCTTGAGTTTTTCATAACAGTATCCAAGTGCGTGATGAATCTCGTGCACATCTAATTCTGGAGCGGAGGTGCGCACCAACGACTCCAAGTGCTTGGCGGCAGACGCAAATTTCTCTTTCTCCATCAACACAAGCGCTTCGTTTCGTGATGGGCTCCCAAGCACAGGCACTTCTTGACAGAAATAGACAGCCAGACAGATAATCAGAGAACAGAGGAAACGTGAATTCTTCATGGTGTTATTTGAAGTGGAGGGATCAAATGAGCGAACAGCGAATGCGATAGAAATCCCATAGAGTTCCCATAGTGAGTACGACAGAGATTTTCGTGCCCCGAATTGGTAAGATTTGATTGACACTATTAATTCACCTCAAATATACAGAAATGGTATCAGTACTCCTAACGTTATACTGTCAACAAACTCCTGGCGAATACTCGCATCGGTAATACTTGTAGACTGCGCACTGCACTTCGAAAAAGCAGTGCGTTGGTTCAATCTTGACATGGAGGAATCGCGACTTTTCCCCAACTGTATAATCTTAAGAGAGTGTAAATAAATAGATAGATTGATCCCATTGAATTTCTTACTAGCAAAGAAAGTGAGCCAATAAAACCATGACACACGGTAGGGGCGATTTCCGAAACGCGACGATTCTCGAATCGTGACCTGTCGGGAATCGGAAATCCTCCCTACACGGGCGACAATCGCCGAATTAATCAACCGAATGAATAACGATTAAGGGAACGAATAGTGACCGCGATAGCAAATCTTGGGCGATAGGCTCTTCCCGCTTTCGCCGGTCTCAGCAAGTTGCTTTATCTATCTTTGCGTAAATACCCTCAATCTTAAAAGCACTCCAATTTTTCCGTATTGGAGTGGATGACATTTCGGACCACATACCTAAAATCGGACTCGACTCTTATCGTATTTGTCGGTACATTTCCGCAAGTCGTGATGGGGGGATGCCGTAGAAAAAAAGGAGGGTAATCAGCCAGTTAATTAGCGTTGTCCGCATGATGCCATTTTGCTCCCATCGCCGGGCCGATATGTGAATGCACTGCTTCACAAGCGTGGTTTTTCCAAGGTGACGGAGTTTACGAGAAAACTCAATTTCCTCCATGATTGGGAGATTTGGAAATCCGCCAATCTGTTGAAAATGGGTGCGACTGATGAAGATTCCTCCGTCGCCATAAAACACTTTTAAGCGCCGTGCTCTGAAATTCGCGGCGAATTCGATGACGCGATACAAAGGGTGTGTGCCATCAATTCGCTGCTTGAGCGCTCCCCCAACATAACCTGTGGCAACTGCAGATTCGACTTCTTGAACTGCGCCCGGTTCAAGCCAAACATCTGCGTGTAAGAAGAGAAACGTCGTCCCTGAGGCTACGGCTGCGCCTGCATTCATTTGGCGTGCTCGCCCATGTTCGGAAGGAATCACTTCACCATATTGTCTCGCAATTTGCCGTGTGCAATCCGTGCTTCCACCATCAACAATAAGCAGTTCATGCCCTTCAAGTTGTCGTGTCAGTCGAGATAAAGTGGAATCTAGGATAGCCGCTTCGTTAAGGGTAGGAATGACAACTGAAATCATTTCTGTATTTGAGATAACGTCAAGCCATCTCGTTTGATTCAAAAAAAAGATTGGTGCTTCCTGAGTGCTGCATTGCACATTTGGCTTGATAAAGCGCGCGCAGCGGAAACACCAACGCATAAATTGGATCTGCGTAACCCCCGATTACCTCCCAATAGATTCCAACACAACTGGCGTCCCATGAACCGTCAAATCTCTGATGATTAAGTAGAAACTTTATCCCCTTCCATCCAGAGTCATTATGGGGGTCAGCAAGCAACAGCGCACCCGCAGACCAAGCTGTTTGCTCTACGGTGCTTTCTGCGCGTGTGCCCAACATGTCTTCGCCCCATCCACCATCGTGGTTTTGTGCGTTTTCCAACCACTGCACACCCTGGTGCACCTCTTTACAATCTCGTTGCCCTGCTTGGATCAGCGCTGTGATCGCGTTTGCTGTACCATAGGTGTTCTTCGCAAGCCAGAGGTCGCTCCAATGCCCGTCCGAGGACATTTGGCGCTTGAGCCATCTACAGGCGCGGTTTATTTCTGCATCCCTCCCTCTAGCTTCAATAAGCGCTTCGATTGCGTGGGCAGTGATGCTGACACAACCAACATCGCCTTGGCCGGGAAGATAGGTGCTCCAACTCCCATCGCGTCCTTGATTCGCACGGAGCCAATCTAGTCCTTGATGAATCGCAGCATTCGAATCAAGTGGCCTCAACTTTAACAATGCGAGCGATGCCAGTGCTGTATCGTCCGCATCGCTGGGCAAGTTGCTGCCGGGCAATCCAGAAAACGCCCAGCCACCATCTGCATTCTGGTTTTCAACTAACCAGCCACCAGCGGAGCGAAGCTCATCTGTACCCTCCGAGGCGTTAACATCCATGACTGAGATGATACTTAACGCAGTGTCCCACACATTGAGATTTAGTGCTTCCCGACACCCACCGTCGGGATTCCGCGTGCAAGCCAGCCAAGATAGCCCCTCATCAATTATCCCATTGAGCTCAGAACTTCCTCTTATTCCGCTTTTCCGCAACTCAATGAGTGCAAGTATTGATAAAGCCGTGATGTAGTTCACCCGAAACCAGCTACCGTCCGAAAGCATGTGAGACTTAAGCCATCTGAAAAGTTGATCGATGATTTCAGGTCGTTTTGTCGTATTGAGCTCAATCATCAGAAAGACTGCTGCCAGTGTGTGTTGTTCTGCGATAAAAAGTTTGTGAAACATTGACGTGTTAAATAGGTCTACAGGCGGGAGAACATTGGTTGGTGGTTTGAAAACGGCACGGAGCCGTGGGAACAGGGCGGATATCTTCTGCACCAGCGTCAACACTGGAAGCATATTTTTGGAGATTGTCAGTTCAGTCCATTCGGACTGCCCGAATGTTGCGTAAGCTAACCGAATTAACGCTAAATCGAGTGGGTGGTCTGGAATACGTGCGAATGCCGTTTCAACTTGTGGCGTCGGTTGCTGCTCAACAGTCTGTTGTAAGATGAGTTTGGCAAACAGGGTTGCTTCTCGGCTCGGCTGATTTGATATGTCAAGACTCCACATGCCGTTCTGGTTCTGGTTACGCAGCAACCACTCAATTAGCGCCGCGTCCGGTAACTTGCCCAGCGCAAATTGCACCCAAGCGTAGGCACAGGTTGGAAAGGTGCTTGAGGAGAGTTTGCCTTCAAAATAACTGGCGTTATGCGATTGCGTCCTTAAGAAAGATGTGCCTCGACGCAACGCGAATCCGATGCTGTCGTTCATGTTCCAACTGAGGATTTGATGGTGCTAGGGAAGTCTTTTTCCGTTCACTCACGCAACGGGCAACTGAAATCTGCTTGATATCCAGCCAGATTTTGTCTGTTTCATTCGATTATCCCTGATTGGGGAAAATGCAGAAATCACCCGACCAGCCAGATATACCGAATCACAAATAGTACGGCGAAAAGATAAATCAACCAATGTACCTGTTTCCCTTGGCCGGTTACTAGCTTCAGGAAGGCATAGGAGATAAAACCAAATGCGAATCCTTCGGTGATGCTGAAGGCGAGCGGCATCATCAACAGCATCAAGAATGCCGGGAGAGACTCTGTAACGTCGTCCCAATTGATGTGGACAACATTCTTAAGCATAAGGCTTCCAATGATAATTAACGCAGGCGCAATGACAGGATACAGGAACGTATTGTCACCGACAGCGTAACCTGCCCCGACCATTTTGATTAGCGGATGGAAGAAGAGAGCGAGCAGCATCAAGACTGCCGTTACTATGTTGGTTAAACCCGTGCGGCCGCCCGCAGAGATTCCCGACGCACTCTCAATGTAGCTGGTTATGGTAGATGTGCCAAGCAAGGCACCGCTGCTGGTAGCAATCGCATCGGATAGCAGCGCTTGCCGCGCCTTCGGCAGCTTGCCATCGACCATTAAACCAGCTTGTTGGGAAACGCCGATTAGTGTTCCGACGGTATCGAATAAATCAAGGAAAATAAATATGACGATTATTGAGATTAGCTCAGGTTGTACGAAAATGTTCGGGATTTGCAGCTTGAAGAAGGTCGGCGCTATGGACGGTGGAGCGGAGACAACGCCTCCAAACTTCACCATTCCGGTGACCAGTCCAACAACCGTTGAAGCGAGAATTCCGACCAAGATTGCGCCCCGCACGTTCAAGGCAAACAGGACAGCCATAATGCCAATACCAAACAGCGAAAGTAGCACTGGGGGCGATTTCAGATTACCTAAGGTGACATAGGTTGCCGGGTGTTGAACAATAAGTCCTGCCCATTCCAAGCCCACAAGAGCGATGAACAATCCAATTCCGGCAGGGATGGCGTTCCTGAACGAAACGGGCAGAATGTTCATTATCTTTTCCCGCAACCCAACAAAGGCAAGCAGAATAAAGAACGCCCCGGCAACAAAAACGGCACCAAGCGCGTGTTGCCACGACACGCCGAGCGAAAGACAAACGGTGTAGGTGAAAAAGACGTTGTGTCCCATTCCCGGTGCAAGAGCGATTGGATAATTGGCGAGGAATGCCATTACTACCATCGCAAATGCGCTTGTGATGCACGTCGCCGTCATCACGGCGCCAGGATCCATTCCCGCCGCTGACAACACTGCCGGTTGAACGAAAATAATATACGAGAGCGTCGTGAATGTCGTACATCCCGCTACGATTTCACGTTTCAGCGTGGTTCCCGCTGCGTTTAAATGGAACAGTTTTTCCAGCACAGTACACCTTGTTGGAGCATCACGCGTTGTTCCGATTCGATCGTTGTTCTTCCACGTGATAGAACTTCAGATTCATCCTTGAATTGGTCGTCCCAGCACGGGGTACGCCGGGTCATTGTACCCTTTACCAGTATGCTCACCGCGGGGGACGATCTGGTCAATTGCTTCCTCATCCGAGTTACTCAGAACACAGTCTAAACAGCCAAGATTGTCATCAAGTTGCTGCATCGTTCTTGGGCCTATGATTACGGAAGTAATGATGGGATTCGCCAGCACCCATGCCAATGCAAACTGGGTCACCGTTTTGTTGTGTGCTTTTGCTAATGGGACGAGTGCCTGTGCCACCTCATAGCTTTCTTCGCGGAGTTCAGTCTGTAGGAGACGAGGGTCGCGTCGGGCGGCTCGCGATCCGACTGGGGGCGATTGTCCCGTTAGATACTTTCCAGATAGCACGCCTCGTGCCAGTGGACTGTATGGAACTACACCCAATCCGCGCTGCTGACATAGCGGCAGCAGTTCCACCTCTATATCACGATTCACAATGTTGTAGAGAGGTTGTACACACGCAAACCGCTCCAGGTTCATCTGATCGCTTACTGACAGCCCGTCGCAAACTTGCCACGAATCGAAATTTGAACAAGCGATGTAGCGCACTTTGCCTTGCCTTACACAGTCGTCCAATGCGCGCAGTGATTCTTCGATTGGTGTCGTTGGATCAGGCCGATGAAGATAGTACAAATCAATCCAATCCGTATCAAATCGTCTTAGGCTTTCCTCAATCTGAGACATAATGTGGTAGCGACTTGATCCAGATTGGTTGGGCCCATCCGCCATGGGACCACTCACTTTGGTGGCAATCACGACCTCGTCACGCAGTGAGTGAATCGCTTTACCGACAATCCTCTCTGATTCTCCGTCATTGTAGACATTCGCTGTGTCGAGGAAATTAATGCCCGCATCAAGGGCATGATGAATCATCCGAACTGAATCCGATTCATTTGTTGGGCCGCCAAACATCATCGTGCCCAGACAAATCTGCGACACCTTGACGCCTGCGCGCCCCAGCGATTTGTATTCCATAATAAACCTCTCTCAAGTCTTTCCTATGATGTATCACGCTATGCACGTCCGCTCATTGCACCGAGTGATTGCTCTAATCAAATGCTATTCTCTGTCTTAGAGCCTGTTTGGGTAGGTCTGCACTAAAGTGGGGAGTAATGAAATCGGCTGTCATGCGAGGGAAATCTTGTCATGCAGCAACATAGCGTGAATTAGAGAAATCCTTGATTAACATGGGTTTCGAGCGCATCACAGATGTTTGAAATTTTTCGCTGTGTCTTTGATTTCGACCATAATTCCGGACACTTGACACCTACCACACTTAACTGCGGAGTTACGTCGGCTTGAACTCATAACTGAAAAAGTCGTATAATCATGAACTTTGCCTCTGCCGCAGACAACCGACAGAATTTCCAACGTTGCCAAGCAGACAATTATCTGAACCTTAATCGTATGCAGTTTTTGCTGACCGCTGTAGTAGGGACACTGTCGTATTGTTGGACGTTCAATGGGCTGTTCGGTAACATCAATGACAATTGTTTCTAAGTCGCCATCAAGCAAGTGCTCTCGACTTTTCATTGGAAGTACCTTGACAAGCACATCAAGCATTTGGTGATAGATTTTATTTGCACCAGACTCACGAATACCAAACTCGTCGCCAAACATCGCAAAGCTCTAGTAGTGGCGCAGATAGGTGAATGTCAAAAGAAGCCGCTCTACCAATGGAAGCTGTGATTTCTGCCCCCGTTTCTTCATTGGTTGTTCATCTCGAAGGCTTTGGATATGAGAAGCGACAAGGTTGAAAATGAAATCGAAAGTTTCCTTGCTAACACCAACGGCTCGCAGGAATTGTTCATCTGATTGTGCTGTTGCTTTTTCAAATTGATTCATCGCATAGGCATCCTTTCTGTCATAAAACATGGCACAAAGCATACCAGCGAAACTCAAACAACGCAAGAAATTATTTTGGAAGATGTCCAATGTACCTCCTTATTAGCCTTCACTTCGTGAAAGAACCTGAAGCGAGATTTCATCGGACTTTGAGCGGGTTGTAATATCTGTTAAGAAACGCAGCTTCCCCCCGATGGCGGATGGGGAGGGACAACAGGAAGAGTCTTGCCGCCTGAACCCAGCATTGAGTTCAATTCAACGCAAGCCCCTATCGGAAGTCTAACTCCCAGCATTGGTTCTGGAAGGAAAGGAACTTCCGTTGAAAGGGAAATTTCGACTTTAAGAAAGAGTCATAGGTGTTATCCAACTTTTTGCAGTGAGATAGCCGACCATTGCATGTTTATTCGCCTTAGAAAAGCGCAGCGAGTTGTTTGACTCTTGCTCAATGCGGAAGGTCAGTGTACGAGATCGCCCTGTTGGTTGTTCGGTTCCCTCATCCCGTCGCCAGCGTTCGAGCGGATGCTCCCGCGGGGTCAACGGGGCGTAGCCCCTCGCCTCATGCCGGTGCGATTCCCAGGTGAGGCCGATCATTTCCATGCTCGCGACTCCACCCCTGCCGCTGGCTGCCGGACTACGATCTTCCTCAATGGCGGCTATTAGATCCCTGATCATCAGGCGCTGAAGAAACAGCCTTTCTCTCCTTTCGCGCGGCCGTCCCTCTGCATCGTTGCCCTCTTCCTCTATGACCACCCTTTCCCACTTCTCTGTGGGCAGATGGTGCTG
Source organism: Candidatus Poribacteria bacterium (assembly GCA_965197465.1). Taxonomy (GTDB): domain Bacteria; phylum Poribacteria; class WGA-4E; order WGA-4E; family JAJDTR01; genus JAJDTR01. Next base: position 2,265,607 of record OZ240209.1, read on the forward strand.
ACGTCGATGGATGAACATCGTCGTACCGACACTCTCGCGGACGGCGACGCGGCCCTCGGTGTCGATGAGGTCGATGCCGTAGCCTCTATCATCCCCCTGCTCCTCGGCGAGGAAATCGGCCTCGGCGTGAACACCGTTCTTGAAGCGGAAGGAGGCGAAGCCGCGTTCGCCCAGCACCAGACCGTCGTTCTGATCCTCGGGGTTTATCTCCTGAGCATCATTGATGTCGTGCACGGTAGATTCTCTGCCGTCAAGCTCTTCCAGGTGGACGTGCGCCCACTCAACGTCACCGGCGAAGAGCCGCATCCAGTCGTAGAGGTGAGTACCCATCACCATTAGTGCATTGCGGGACTTGCGCCTGCCCTCGTCCGCGGCCCTAAGAGCCTGTTTGAAAAGTACATTTGTAGGGTGCGCACTGCGCACCAGCCTCTAAAAGCCCCAGAGGGGCGGAAGGTGTATAGAAACGCCAAAACCCCGTGCACCAAAGCCCCAGCGGGGCGACAGGTACGTAGCAGACAACAATAAAAACCTTCCTACAAATGACCAAAAATGGCTTTGCTACCGATTATTCAAACAGGTTCTAAGACGAATAAGTCGGCGGATAAAGCTTCTTTAATCCAATCAGGGACATGGTTGTTGTAGAGACTGGCGCGTTTTATGTGGTTGATGGCCAGTTTGACCTTGTGTTCGTCACAGACCCGAACCATTTCGTCTGCCTGTACCTGGTTGTGTGCTATCGGTTTTTCGCAGAATGTGCGGATGCCCAGCCGCGCCGCCGCCAGAGTCGGGGCATAGTGTAAGGGCGACTGAGTGGAGTTTATCACAATATCGGCCCCAGTCGGTCGAGCATCCTTTCATAGTTGTCAAAGATTGCGTCTACCCCGAAACGCTCCTTCCTGGCGCGAGCGCGTTAGGGATCAATCTCCGCCCCGCCGAGCAACTGGCAGCCGTATGAAACGTAACCTTAAAACAGAATGGACTCTATTTTAGGTGACATTTTTTGTTCCCATTGTTCTGCAATTGGAGGTATAATATATGCTATTCCAATCCACACGCATCCGTAGCCGCAGCGAGGATCTTTCAGACAAACCGTTTCAATAGTCTTCCGAAACCATGAGTCATCACATTGAGTTTTTGATTTAGGAGGTGAAATTTAGATGAAAACAGTAGTTTCAATATTCGGAGTGTTGTTTATTCTGGCAACCATTTGCACCATAGCACTTGCCGACCCGGTTCCTGGCGCTTTGCTCTACCTTGACGCCCGTGATAATCCGGCGCATGACAAGGCCTGGACGAACCTCGGTACTGTTGGTGGAGAATTATCAGGCGCGGGCAAACCGCCGGTACTCGAAGAGGGCACAATCGCGATACCTGCTCTCGGTATTGATACAATCTCGAAGTTCTATACCCACGAGAAGTCCGGTCAATGCTGGGGCGACCAAGGTGACAACCTCAAACTGTTTCTTGAGTACTGGACCATCGAGTTTCTATTCAAAATCAATGGCGATTCTCACAAGAATTCACCTAGAAATCAGTTTGTGGGTTTTCAGCCCAAGAAGCTGCGAGGAGAAAATGCGATTCGGCTTACTTTTCAGTCGGATATCGGTGAGCTTTGGGGCCAATTCAACAATGTGCAGGCGGCGCTCAGACCTAATAAGGGGCTTGAGGAAGGCGTGTGGACCTGGATGACTCTCTTGAGCGGAGACACGATTAAGATATACCACGAAGGCAAAATCAAGAATCTGTTGCCGGGTGCCAAAAAATTCAACAAGGAGACGCCTATAGAAGTGGTCGTAATAGGCGCGAATAGCTATGGAGAACGCGACCAGACCTTCAACGGCTCGGTTGCACTCGTTCGTTTCTATGACAGAGTATTGAGCAAAGATGAGATTAACCAAAACATCACAGCCTGGGCTGAATGGCGCAGCGTTGATCCTGGCTCAAAACTGTCAACGACCTGGGGTAGCATCAAAGGAAAATAAGAGTCTCTCAAAACAGTGTAGCGCAACGGTCCTTCCTTTTTCTTTCCCTTCGATCTGGGACAAAATTTGTGTGGTTCCGGATAGCACATACGTGACGAGGTAAAAGCGCTTTGTTCAAGAGATGGTGTTCTTTTGATCCAGAGGTGAAATTCAGACGAAAAAAGTAGTCTCAATTATCAGCGTGTTGTTATTTCTGGCAACCATTTGCACCATAGCACTCGCCGACGCGGTTCCTGGCGCATTGCTCTACCTTGACGCCCGTGACAATCGCGCACATCCGACCGCTTGGAGGAACCTCGGCGCAGTTGATGGAGAATTATCAGGCGCTGGCAAGCCGCCGGTACTCGAAGAGGGCACAATCGCGATTCCTGCTCTTGGTATTGATACAATCTCGAATTCTATACCCACAAGAAGTCCGGACAGTGCTGGGGCGACCAAGGTGACGACCTCAAACTGTTTCTTGACACCTGGACGATTGAGTTCCTCCTCAAAATGAACGGCGATTCGCATAGAAATTCAGCTAGGAATCAGATCGCCGGCTTTCGACCCAAGAAGTTGCAAGAAGAAAATTCGATTCGGCTTGGCTTTTGGGGGGATGTAGGCAAACTTTGGGGCCAATTCGGTAGGGCGGATGCAGAACTCAAAGGTAAGACGCTTGAGGAGGGCGTGTGGACTTGGATGACTCTTGTGAGCGGAGGAGAGACGATAAAGTTATACCACGAAGGCAAAATTAAGAATCTGGTGCCAGGGGATAAATTCAACAAGGAGACACCTATAGAGGTAGTCGTTATTGGCGCGAATAGCTATGGAGAACGCGATCAGACCTTTAACGGTTCAGTAGCACTCGTTCGTTTCTATGACAGAGTATTGAGCACCGCTGAGATTAAGCAAAATATTTCCGCCTGGACTGAATGGCGCAGCGTTGATCCAACCTCAAAACTCTCAACGACTTGGGGTGTCATCAAACGGGGAAAATAGACTCTCAAAATAAAGTGGACCAGTGGTCTTGCTTTTGTCTTATCCTTTGATCCTTCCGGATGGCAAATGTGTGACGAGGTAAAAACGCTTTGTTTGAGCGATGATGATCCTTTGATTCAAAGGTGAAATTCAGATGAAAACAGTAGTCTCAGTTCTCTTCGTGTTGTTTGTTCTGCCAACTGTTTGCACCATAGCGCTCGCCGACGCGGTACCTGGCGCTTTGCTGTACTTTGACGCCCGTGACAATCGCGCGCATCCGACCGCTTGGACGAACCACGGCACGGTTGGTGGAGAATTGTCAGGCGCCGGCAATTCGCCGGAGCTTGAAGAGGGCACGATTGCTATACCCGCTCTTGATATTGATACCATGTCGAGGTTCTATACCCACAGGAAGCCCGGTCAGTGCTGGGGCGGCAAAGGCGACGGCCTCAAACTATTTCTCGAAACCTGGACCATCGAGTTACTTCTCAGAATGAATTCCATTGACGATTCCCACAGAGCTGGACTTAGGAATCAGATTGCCGGCTTTCAGCCCCAGAAGTTGGAAGGAGACAATGCGATCCGGATTAGTTTTTGGTGGGAGCCAGGCGAGATTGGAGGCCAATTCGGAGGGGCGAGAGACAATCTGCTTCTGCTTGAGGAAGATGTGTGGACCTGGATAAATTTTGTTAGCGGAGCGACGATCAAGCTATACAAGGACGGTAGAGTGCGCAACCTGATGGAGGGCGCCAAATTCAACAAGGAGACGCCTATAGAAGTGGTCGTAATAGGTGCGAATAGCTATGGTGAACGCGCTCAGAACTTCAACGGCTCGATAGCTCTCGTTCGTGTCTATGACAGAGCATTGAGCACAGCTGAGATTAAACAGAACATCACAGATTGGGCCGAATGGCGAAGCGTCGATCCTGCCTCAAAACTCACGACGACCTGGGGTGGAGTGAAGGCGAGATATTGACTCGCTGGTTGGTATATGGGTCACCCGTCTGGTTGCCAACAGTATATTAGGTCACTGCATCGTGCCCGTCTCTAACTACCCAAGCGTTTTTCTTCTTCTATAAGCCATTCCGGGTCGGTCATCGGCATTGGTTCAGGCGCCTCTAATCCAGCCTCTCTGCGCCAGCGGATCAAAGGGTGTTCACGGTTAGATTGGGGGAGATCTACGCGAGTACCGTATGCCGCTGACTCAAAAATACCCATAATGATTTCGATGACATGACTCCCCTCGGCACCACTGCATTCGTGCTCCCGCCCTTCATCTAGTGCCCGCACATATTCGTCCACAAACCAATAATCACCTTCATTCAAGTTGATATTGTCGGGGGTCGTTTCGACCGCTTGTGCAAAACTGTCCGCATAGATGGGTGTTAGCACTTCCCATCCATCCCGCTCATTTGCGGGCGGAACGTGAGGATTGGGCAACCACCAAGCCCCTCGCGGATGCCACATTAATCGCCCTTCTGTTCCATAGAGTTCAACGACATGGGCATCTAACTCGATTTGCTTAAATCGGTGTTGGAGAAGCGTCCCCGTCACCCCATTGGCAAACTGTAAGGTCGCGGTGACGTGGTCACCCGCAACAGTGCCATTTCCGCGTGGGGCAGGCAGAACATCCTGCGGGGTGATAGGGCGGCCACGGGTGGTCGCATGCGCCGTGACACTCTGACAATGACCACCATATTTGATGACTTGAGTCAGTACATGCGTGCCAATCTCCATCAGACCAAAGCCTCCGTAATAGCCCTTACCGCTGGCATAGATGTAGCGCAACTCGCCGATCCTGCCCGACTGATAAGCTTGATTAACAGCTTGGTTCCAAGCACTCAACCGCCATTGATGATGCACCGCGACCTGGACGCCCTTTTCAGCTGCTTTGTTCATCACCGCATCCGTCTCGATGAGATCCATTCCCATCGGTTTTTCAACTTCAATGTTGACGCCATGTTCCAGCACCCGCAACGCTAAGGGAGCATGCAAGGCTGGTGCTGTCGGGATAGCGACAATATCTGGAGCAGTCTGGCGAATCATCTCATCCAAATCCGTAAAACGAGCGCCTAGGTCAAGCTCATCTCCCAGAGTATTCAGTCGGTCTTCGATCAAGTCGCACAATCCGACTACCTTCGTTCGAGGGTGGGCGTGATAGACTCTAGCGGCTGATGTTCCGCGGGATCGACACCCTAAAATTGCGACACGGTACGTTTTCATTATTCCTCTTTGATAGTAAACTCGCTGCTTTCTTGTTGTAATGCGCCGTCGCCAAAAATCACGGCGCTAGTCTGACCGCTGATTGTTTTCGTAGCGGCTTCCACATAACGGACACTAAAGGCTCGTCGTGGAATTCCGGTTGTGTTAACTCCGGAGGCGTGGAGAAGGTAGATGTAAGGATGTGTCCGGTCGTCTAGTGGTTGTCGTGTCCCCGAGCTACATTTGAAGCGGTAATGAGGATAGCCGTTACTAGACTTATACCCCCCCCCATTGAATCCTTACTATGACTGAGTGTGTGGCACTTCCAAATTGTGTCAGTAATGGTAATAAATAAACCTTGACACACTTTTTTGCCTGTGATTTACTTTACGGACAATCTAATTTTTTAACTCATTTCGTATAAGTAATTTGAGAGTAGAGATTGAGTTACGAAAATCATAGCCGACGGTCTGAAACGAAGTTAGCAATAAGGAGAAGGTATCATGACAAGCCAAGCGTTGTTGAGTGTAGATGCCGACAAGGTATCAGTTAAGGATTTGCTAATTATGTTGGGCAACACGACCAACCAACCTACCGAGTCTCAACCTATCCCCGAATCTAAGCCTATTTTAACACATTAAATTCCACAGGTTCAAGAGGAGTGGATAGAAAACCTAAAGGATACCGATGATAAATCTACGGAATTAGTAGCTTGCAGCTTTTAGACTGACGACAAACATAAAACTTGGTATCCTGTCGTAAATCTTTATCGTCACACGTAGATGTCCATAGTGACTATTCTTCTCGTAGGAGTTTGCTATGGACATTTTGAATCTTATGAAAGAGTTTCCAAATCAAGAATCTTGTCTCAGATTTATAGAGGAAAAACGTTGGAAGGACGGTGTCTGCTGTATCCACTGTGGCAGTGAAAAAGTTGGACGCAAGAACAGAAACGACATTACTGCTGGTTGGAATTGCTACGATTGTGGATCTAGCTTTTCGGCTATAGCAGGAACAATCTTCCATGGTACCAAGATACCTCTCCAGAAATGGTTTTTGGCTATCTCAATTCTTTCCAATGCCAAGAAAAGCATATCGAGTTGTCAGCTTGCTCGTGACTTGGACATGAATCAAAAGTCCGCTTGGTATATGGCAATGCGCCTCCGTGAGAAAATGAGTGATAGTGATGAATTGCTGAAAGGGATAGTTGAAGCGGACGAAACCTATGTCGGCGGCAAACCCAGAGCAAAATCTAAGAGAGGTAGAGGCACAAATAAATCTCCCGTCATCGGCGTAGTCGAGAGAGGCGGTCGGGTGGTTGCTAAATTCATGAAGGTTCTATCTGGTGAAAATATCAGAGAATTCATCCTTAGCAATGTCTCACCCGATGAGTCTATTCTTATGACTGATGAATTTCGCTCTTACAATAGTCTGGACGAAGATATCGAAAGACATGTTATCCATCACCAAGAGAGATATGTTTCTGAGGACGGCGTAACTCACACCAACACCATCGAGTCGTTTTGGGCTTGTGTCAAGAGGTCATTCTACGGAACGCATCATCACTACAGCAAGAAGTGGCTGCCACTGTATATCATGGAGTCTTGCTGGAAATATAATCGCAGAAAAGATGATGAGATTTTCATAAGATTTTTTGATGAATGCTTCAACTGAGCCACATGAATTGTTTGGCTATCGGTATATTCTGTCAACGACAACACCATCGCCGACAACACCATGGTGTGCTGAAAATCCCATAGTGTTGGAAATTAAAATCCCGCAGATAACCCGCAATGCTCCCGCGAGCATGTACAAACGCTTGGTCAACATGATATGTCTCCATTTCTCCCTTATAGAGATGTATTTTAGTGTGAATCAAGATTCCGAACACTGTCTAAAATTATTGTACATTAAGAAAAGAAAAGCAAGCAAATCGACCAAAAAGCAGTTAACTACTAAGTCCCAAAAGTTATTCTGTTTTTTGATCCTGTGGTTGCCTAAAACATTTGTCTCAGGTACAATTTCGGCAGTCAATCGTTGGCTATGGAAAGAAACCAAAATTTGGAGGCGTCCAAATACATAAAGGGGATGGAAATGAGTGAACCGAGAGAAGATCATTTCAAAGAAAAAATTAAGAACATCGCACTAGAGGTATTGGATACACACAGAGCGGTTGTCGAGTATTATCGGAGAATGAATACGGATCAGCGGCTTGCATTTGTGCAACCGTTTACAGCAGATAGTAATTTACTTCCACCATCAGACGAAAAACTAAGGAAATTGCTAGAACGTCGCCTTGAAATCACACCCACCCCTGTAGTCGCAGAACACCACTTTTCTGAATCGTATGTGGAGTGTGTTCAAACCTACTATTCTGGGTATTTTATTGCCTGTACAATGATGACCCAATCAGTCAACGAAGGGATTATCAACTTTGTAGCCAGGAGAAATAACCTAGAGCTAGGCAAACGTCCGAAGGTTTCCACAACTATCGATAAGTTAAAAAAACATGCTACCTTTCCGCATGAAGTTATCCAAGCAGCAGAGGCAATTTCTGATAGCCCATCTGAAATCTCACGAAACGACATCCATCACATGAATGAAGAAATCTCCAATGTCGGAGATTGGCACAAGCAGGCGAATAAAAACCTACGTGATTTGACGATAGTTGAATCTTACGTGTTTGGGTACGATATAGAGGGCACAGATTTTCTTCCTCACTTCGAGAAATACTGGGATTATTACGACTGCGATCATATCTGGATGCGAGCTATACCGAGCGGGATAAAGGGGGTTCTGAGAATAAGAAAAGAATAGGGGCCAATAGCGGAGGTATTAGCTATAGATATATGCTAGAAAAAAGCTGCGGGTCCTTCTGTAAAATAAAACCAGGCGGGCGAAATCGACGCCAGTTTTCGGCTGATAAAAGTTTTGGCACTTAAATCATATCGTAACCTTCCCATTCAGTGACAGACGGATAGATTATTTAACCTTCCCGATTCCACTACTTGCGTTTATTCTGGTAGTAGGAACTGTTTCTGCTATGCCCATTCCAATGGCGTCCGTTTTCCATTTGTCTGCATGAGCGAATAGTGTGATTTCTCCGTCGCCAAATACATCAGTACCCATGGTTGTTGTAGGTTCGCCTGAGTTATTGTTAAGATTGAGCGTGCCATGTGCAAGTCGGTCCGCATTGTCATTTTGCAATGATACTACTGTATTACCTAGCATATTTCTGATTACCATACCTGCGTCAAGTCCCTCCGATTCCAAAGAAATCATTCCAGGACCAACGAGGTTCTCACTAACCTGAATCGACTTGGTTCGTATTTCATCTCTTACCCATATTGTGCCACACGAAATTGCGTCAAAACTGTGTAGTCCTCCTGAACCTTCGGCTTGTAAGCTAGAAGAAATCAGAGTGCCTATCAACACGCCAATCATAGTCAAAATACCCCCTAGAGCAATGTATCGCAACTTCTGAAAGTGGTTCATGGTACGGTCTCCTTTTGTAAATCATTGAGTTATTCGCAGTGCCTAACTGCTTGGATTAGTCAATCAATATAGCATACCTTCACCGAGAGATTAAGATTAAACTCGCCAATGGGTACGCCTGCCTAATTCTGTAACCCGAAACCCCAAATCGTAACTTTTATCTGCCTCTCCTGCTCCTCTGCCATTCCCCGAACTGCCCACCATCTGATATCGGAAATTTATAACTCAAACGTATAAGTTAATAGAAACACAAAACTCATCTCTGAGTTTGTTTTGAAGGATTGTAGGATTGTAGGATTGTAGGATTGTGGGGCGGACTTGCAACCCGTCCCCGCCCACTTAATTGTCCTTGCAAATCTCAGAGAGTGCAGTTAATCCTTCAAACTAAATCAAGAGGTGATAGCATGTCCCCGCAGCCACATCGCAAGTTTTGTTCTCTAGTTGCACAATCCCGTCAGAAAGCTGGAAACCACTTATTATTCCACCGCACCCTTGCCACCTGATTCTTCAATCATTCTTAGTTATTCGGTTTCGATTATCCTGATTCACTGAAAGAACTGAGAAACCTTGTCCAGAAACAGATGCCAACCATTCTTGGTGTGTCATTCGCCGAACATTTCGATACCTACAGTGTTGGAATAGATTTTGAAGAATTTGAACGTTACCCGTTAAACAAAACTTCTTTGTGAATATTTACTGATATGGACACAATGACTAACAGACAATCTACTGGGAAGTATCCCATGATTCTACCTCATGAAATACCCGATACCACCAATTTGAACGCTGTCATCAGAGCAGCTAGGGATATTCGGGTTAAGTACACAGTACCAGTCAAGAGCCTTCAGAGAGCGTATAAACAGTTCATTATGAGTATCGGGGAATATGTACCTTATCTGGAAACTAAGGATTTTCTGACCAAGCATTTTCTAGGGTCATTGGAGGAAACACTGGATGCAGATCTGAATCTGGAATTGAACATCAGTAGACTGCGGATTGGTGGGAATAGAACTCCTCATTATCTTGGTCTTAACTTAACTTCAAATGGTCACCTGTTCTTGGTCTAATTGTTAACTTGGATCTGGTCTATATTTACTTATTGTTACTATACTCATAATTGCTGGTGGGCCTGTAGCCAGCCCACACCCCCGCCCATACCACCCTTAGTAACCTACAGGGGGTAGGGAGTCACGGGACAAAATCGGTACATTAGGTAAAATTTTAAGGAATTAGCGTAGTTTCAACAGCCCACGAACTCAGTGATAGCAAGGCTTACAAGAAAAAAAATGAAAAAAGTTGAAAAAAATTTCAACTTTTCAGAAAGGAGGCAGGAATATGACAACCCTAACAGCAAAAGTTGGCAGAATTGATCAGCGGTACATCAGCCTTCGGGATGTGTCTGCACACGGACAGATAATCATGATTGTTTACCAAATGTATACGGGGATATGGTGTGAAGGTGTACGCATGGGAGACACAATCCGTTTTGAAGCTGATCTAAGACCAACCCGAAGCATTCCCAAATTTCGTATCAGAAAACCCCAGAGAGCGGAGATAGTAGATCCTGCCTAAACATTCCACGTTAAGCGGGCATATTGGGACAATCCTATGGCTCTGCACAATCGAGTGGATACTAATGCTTGCTGTCCGCTAAAGTCTATGCTACGATAAGACCCCTATTGACATATTTTAGCCATATTCGCAGTTGTTATCTTAACCGACAACCTTCGAAGAGGCGAATCGTGCAACCACAATGCTCTTGTCCCAAGTGGTACGATGTATTAGATGATGATTACGTGCATCGCCTGATAGACCAATATATGAACCATCCCGTATATGGCAAGGGATTTACTATTTATCAGACCTGTTTCATGTGCAAAAATAATGATCGAATGCCAGATAGACCTTACGCCGTTGACAATTTTTCCGCTCAAGAATTGTTCGACGAATTGCCGCACCCTGACACGCTGAATCTTCATTTTGTAGGTTGTATCGATTATCACAATTAGCTTGATGCGCATGTCAATTTGATTTTTCTACAGGCTTTCTCCGTTCAATCTTGATTGAAGAGTTGAGATTGGCTACCGAAGACGCACGTGAAATTTACAGACAGCGGAGCGAGGCAGCCCGTCACTTATACAGGTTGGAATTACAGTTCTTTCAGGTGGGTACAGCCATTGGATTGTTAACACTTGGGCTTGGTGTTGACAAATCTGGGTTGGAGTGGTGGCGTCTCTGCGCAAGCGGATTAGTATTTGTGTCGTTCTCGTACGCTATGCAGCGCATGGCATCGGGATTCCAAAAAACCTCCCGCATTTGCACTACTATGCAAAGCTAGTAGGCGATCCTGGTGTCCACAGGCGAAGCACTTGGTGGACTAGTGCTGCAGTCTGGTCACGCCTGATTCTCCATACTGTCGGGACGATACTTGTCATTGCAGGTGTTGGACTGCTGATTGTAATCAATGCTCAATTACTGGGTTCCCTGATGTATTCAAATGGCTAATTAAACTCGTATTCCTTCTCGCATGGTGTCTATGGATTCCACGCCAGGTGGTGAACACCGACTGCTGGATACGACGCAATTTCGCTTATACCACTTGGATGCTTGGCATAATTGTTACGCTAGTGTTGATCGTCGTAATAATGTGCTTGGTTACCTGAAATCAAGGGAGTGACAATGACCGCAGATGGTGTAGAGATGCAATCGGGAGAGTTCGGAGTCTACTGATCACTAACCTAACCCCATCACACCCTCCAGAACGCACATAGTCACGCAAGGTTCAACACATTCAAAAGTGGAGAAGTGAATTGATACGGATTCTCAAAGAAGGATTGGAAGTATATTAGCAAGCCCTTAGACGCATACTAGAGCACCACAAGCGATATTTTGGGGTTAGGGTAGGACGAACACTTAAGATAGCAAACGATCCCTTTATTCTGAATGTTTCTTATTCTCGGATTGAGTTAGTAGCGTGTGCAGATCGCCTAGTTCTTTACAGCACCGAGTCATCAGATCGTAAGAGTCATTCATAGCACGGATTACTAGTTTAACATCACCGCTGTCCAGTGTCCCTGCCTTCAGATTTTCTTCTATATAGCAGGTTACTAATTTCAGACGGCTACACATACTTCGTAACAGTTCTTTCAATTCCTGATATTGCATTTTGTCATCAAAGAGCACTACGTTATCTCCCTTCGAGTTTTTAGGGGTAAACTTCAAGTGAATGGTAGCAAATAGGGATGGAGTATTACAATAGAATCTTGTGGACAATCATAAGCAATCGGAGAGAACAGTAGACTTCAAATTCCCAACAGTATTTCCAACTATGAAATCGGGAGTAGAAATCCATGAACTTACTGAAGCGAATAATGCGAATAGTGGTTTATTTCTTGCTATTTTGCGCACTTATGGTTTTCACAGCTTTTGCGCTGAACAGACTGGTATCACTGGTGCCAGATAATCCATCACCTGCATTCCAAAAAAAAAATCGGAAAGTAGAGAAACCTGAAGTAATACCGAAATTTTCTTCTACGAGATTAATTTCTGACTACTATGAAAACGAAGTAAGAGCAGATTCATTGTACAGAGGGAAAGTTGTATTGATAACTGGAAATGTGGTTTCTGTAGAAAAGATGCCATTTCGGATACATCTGATGTTACGTCTTGAAGGTACAGATGCAGGCACTGTAAACTGTTATCTGAAAAGAGGGCAGAAAAAAGCAGCAGCCCTGCTAAATGCGGGTGAAAGAGTTACGATCAAGGGAAAAATAGAAGGGAAGGATTCTAGTGGTGTGAAGGTGAGGCCAGCTACCATCGTGGCTAGTAGCAATTAGCTATAACAAAACACGTGGTAAGCCCGATTGTTGGGTTGGGACATAGCCTCATTTCGGCGGATTACACACAGCACATGGAGTATAGCTTTCCCTAGCCTAATTCTCATATTCCATGAAAATATCCTGATGCTTAAAGGGGTATTGCGTATAAGCACGACCATAGCCTTGCCTGATTATCTCAAGGTTCACGAAAATAGCATCAGGAGCACGATATACAAACGCCAATAAGCGATCATTCTTGCCACTTTCCTCATTCCCAAATCGTAAATATACCGATTCACCCTTGAGCATGTTTTTTAGGAATGCAGGGGCTTCCGGACCGAACTTTTCTACAGGTTTATTCGGGTGCACTGTTTCGGGTGTATCAACACCTATCAATCTCGCAGTTTCGGTTTTACCCTTATAGTCAATGTTGATTGTATCACCATCTACCACTGCCAACATTGGATAGGCAACATCACGGGAAGTGTTTTGTTGTGGATAGTATAACCCCGAATCCGATATGGGTACATGGCTAACACCATCACCACCTAGCCATAGCAGGCAAGCAATAGGAATCAACACTCCTGCACGTAATCTCATTTGGAATCTCCTTTGATTTAATAGACAATACGGGTATGGTTTCAAATACTGTAAGCGCAGCCATAACCTTATAGGCTATTCCACAGGTGATTCCCATACGGGTAGATCATGCTTTCCCCTTGATGTAAATCTACCTATCCCATTTTCATCAATGCCTATTAAAGCCTGCGGGTAAGGGCTATCCCCACTCTGTTTATCATCAGATTCAATAGCATCAAATTCTATGTTGTTAATTCTATCTGAACCCCCATTCAATGACATAAAGCACGTTTTCCGACCACCATCATCACACATCAAAACTATTTGCTGCTTACCACTCTGAAGGTTAATTAAGGCATTTGAATCAAAGGCATTCAAGGTAATTTGCGATGAACTCCCACTGACAACTAGGGCACGACATCTAAGCACATCAAATTTACGATCTCTAAGATTCTCATCATGGCTAAAGGTTAGATTGTTGGCTAATGTACCAATAAACACAAGCACCCCACCCAAAACAGTATAGAATAGTTTCTGCCTGAAATTCATTGTGGAATCTCCTCTCTCGGTAATAGTAATTTCAAGGTTGGCACACAGCCTTAACCTGTCAATATCTTAATCAAGGGGGTTGATCGGTATAGCCAACACCATACAAGTGGGTGCAGGTAAAGGAATGGGAATAGTTGAGGATTTGGCAGAACTTCTGAATGATACTCAGGCAGATGACCTGTTGGCATCTGTAGGATAAAAAATCAGCCTATCTTACTACCTGCGAAAAAGGGTTATAGGTCTGCCAAACGAAACATTCATTTCATTCGCAGGCATTCAATCAAACCTGAGATTTGGATTGGAAAGCTACATCGTGGAGATGAATGGATAAGCGTTTACAAAAAAGTGGGGGATAGCACGTGGAGATTTGTAGAGTATCCTAGCAGTGATAACTCCTCAAACCCAAAATAACTAATCGTATATGAAAAAATATGGGGTTAAGTGGATTCGCTAAGACTTTGGGGAATACTGACTCAAGCAGGTTTGGCAACAATTAAAATTTGGCAACTTTCGCTGCCTACCTTGGAAACAACTATAACGTTGGCGTTAGTTTGAATTGGGTCACCAGAGATTATCCGATAGAGTCCCGAAAAGGTCAAGAAGAAATTGCTTGCGTTTCTGATGAATTCCTTTTAACCCCGCGCGGAGCAAAACGGTATCATACCATTTGTAGTATTAGATGAGGGTTACCTTTTACGGGTAATGTCTGTAGTTTAAAAGGTGCACGTACGAATCAGTTTGCCGGCTTTTAGCCCAAGAAGTTGCAAGGACCCAATGCGATTCGGTTTTTTTTAGATGAGGTCTAGGTGAGCTTGGACGTATATTCAGTGACGGGGGAGGCACGATACTCAGACCTGGTGGGCACTGGACTGAAGTCGGGTGGTCTGGCTGACTCTTACTAGCAAAGGCAGGGACATTATTAAGGTATACCGGGACGGCAGAATGGTTGATCTGAAGGTAGGTGCCAAGTTCGACAAGACGACGCCTATAGAAGTGGTCACAATAGGCGCGAATAGCTATGTTGAACATGGTCAGAGCTTCACCGGCTCAATTGCTCTCGTTCGTCTCTATGACATAGAACTGGATAGAGATCAGGCTAACCAGAACATCACAGCCTGGATCGAATGGCGCGGCGTTGATCCTGCCTCAAAACTCACGACGACCTGGGGTAGAGTGAAGACGAAGTAAGTGCCCGGACATTAGTTTTCGTAGCCTAGCCTCTTGTGGGTGTTCGACGGAGACAAGCCCCTATACTACGAAACATGCTCAAGAATTTCTGTCCAGATAGTTATTAACTCGCCGGTTGATAAATGGATGAAATGACGGACCGCCCGTTCCCACCTCGGTTGAAATAACGCGGAGGCGCGAGATTCGGGATCGGTGTAAAATTTGATCCTGCGAGCTTAAAAGATTGACAGAGACCGCTGAAGCAGCTTCAATTCAGAACTCTCAGGAATTTGAAACCGTAATTCCCGAGCTGAAGGTCAAGTTCACCATTCTCGTTCGCCGTGATCGTCTCGCCGCTGAAATAATTGGTCAGGGTCTTCGCTTGATCGCCGAGGAAGGTTTTCACCTGCTTCGGGGCCTCACCAAAGTTGAATACGGTGACGGCCGCTTCAGTTCCATCGTCGCTCGTGCGTAATGCTGCAAAGACCGTATTCCTGCAATCAGTGGGCAGCTCCTCGAGTTCACCGATTGCGAGCGCCTTCTCCTTAGCCCGCAGTGAAAATACCCGCTTGAAGAACTCGTAAGGCGAATCGGGATCGCCCTCCTGACGATCGATCTCGGCCCAATCGATTTTCCCGGAGCGGGGCTCGTCAACTATGGGAGGGGGTTTGATTGGCTTTGTGGGGTAGGTCATGTCGTTCGCAGATGCCCATACCTGATCCGGCAGTGCCGCGTTGAACGCAACTTGAAGGCGCCACGCCGGCAGCTTGCTGACCAAAGGGAAAGGCTTCTGCCTGGGGTCCCCGAGTTGCTGATACGGAAACATGCCGTAGTCAATCAAGGCCTGCCTTGTTACCAATCCGTGTCGGATGTAGTCAGGGTTTTGCTCTAGAATTGCTTTTGTCTCGTTGTAGAGCTGGGTTCGTCGGACGCCCGTGCCCCCGTTGAACCCGCCGTGGCGGATAATGTCATGCTCCAGTGCCATATTTTCGCTGGTGATGAAGCCGCCCCGAGCCTTCACATAATCTGTGAGCGTTCTGACCGCCTCGCCGTTGAGGTTCCTCCACGAGGCGATTGAGTCAACGTCCCAGCCGGAAATTCCGTGATCCATCCAGAATCCGATGTGTTCGAGATACGCCTCCATATAGGCGGGATTCGCGAAATCGGGCCCAGGATGATTCCACGTCGTGGATACCGTCCCGTCGTCCTCCCACTGAAACCATGAGACCCGTGCGTCCTCCCTCCCTTCCGCATGGGCTTTCCTTGCGGCTACATAATCGGGGTGGTGCCAACCCAGGTATTCCGGAACGGCCATCACCAGAAGCTTGAGATCTCTCTTTCTGCAATCTTCTGCGAGTCGATCGAAGTCATCCATAGTTCCATAGAGAGGATCTACGTCGAACCAATCCTGCGCCACCAGTCCGGACCACTCGAAGTCATCGTCAAACCGGGTGATTTGATGGAGCAGCAGTCCGGATATGCCCATGTCAATGAGGTAATCGAGATGCTGACGGATGCCTTCAAAGTCTCCGAATCCATCGCCGTTCGAGTCCCACGCTCGCGAGACTGTGAGGCTCAGTAGAGTTGGGTGGGTTGACCACCACCCAGACGGTTTAGCCATGTCATGACTCCTTCAAATGTCGCCACCCATTCTTGGCGTAAAGTTCGCCAGTGGTGGCGCGGGGATTTGTGTGCGTCCGTTGGAAGGGTCGATTCCCGACGGATTCCTGCAATTGCGCCAAACTTGGGGCCTTCGCCGCCTGACGGCTACGGACGCCGTCAGGCTGTAGTCTGAACCGTCTGTGGGGAGTAATACCATATCTCTATATTTGCGGTGCATAAATAGCGTCAATCAAGTCTCTCCGAGGCGGGGCAAGATGCCCCGCCTACCGGGGTAGGTGTGTAGGGTATTGGCTCTTTTCATAATAGAATAATTAAAAACATCATATGCAACATTATTCAATCGAAATGGTGCGAAATGGTTTATATGTTTGTTAACATACGTGGCTATTCACCACTCTTGCCCTTCAATTCCGTTTGATGGCACATCCGCTCCATCCCCAGCGTTCATAGTGCCTTCTTCCGCGCGTGTATATTACCTGAGTCAGACGTTCATCGGTGATGGAGACGCTATAACTCCTTTCCACTGTTTCGTTTCCCGTGGGAATTCTCAATTTCTTGATTTTCTTCTCCCCGTTGGCGATGAGATTTATCTCCAGCGGCTCAGAGCCGCCAGAGGAGAAATAGCAGGAGACTTCATATTCCCCGTTGGGAAGAGCAACTCTGAAAACGCCATCCTCTTCACCCCACACACTGTCGCGATAGGGTTCGGGAAGGTTGGCTTCGCTGATGAACTCTTCGCGTTCTGACCGCGTCAACCAACCATACCTCCCATCGGTGTATACAGTATCCTCATATATGGCAATGTGATTTGGTGCCGTCTGTCCATTGTGGGATTGCATGTCAAATTTTATCGTGGTTCTGCCGCCCCACAAATTTACGTCGGGGCTTGCCCGTTTGCGGCGATAGAGTCTGTTATAGTTGTTGGAATGGATCAGTTCAAAGTCATCTTCCAACTCCTCTGTTTCATCATATTCTGTCCGCCACAATATCATATAGTCTGCAGTGAAGGGTGTTTTCCAGCGCCTCCCTGCCAAACTCTCTGCGGAAAAGTCTCTTTCTCTGAAGCGGACGGGGAAATGATCCGTCTTGGCCTCATAGTTCATGAGATATGCAATCCCGTTGTTCACGGCCAGAAAGCACTCTGTGTGCCCGAACGGTGCCACGTATTTGGGTTTCCAACCCAGTGAGTCCGATGGGCCATTCCACTCCTCAGGGCGACTTGTGAGGATCGTATGCTTCTCAAGCATTCCAGCCGACGAAATAGCGTTATCTATATCCTTACTTAAAAGATAGTACGTCTGGACGTTGTAACCAAGATGCCATAATGATAGGGCGATGATAACCACGGCGGTTGCATATTTTATGTACTTATGAAGACTGATGCTGAAAAAGGGAAGAAGCATCAGAAATATGTAGAGATGGATCCTGTCGTTTATCCAGCCGCCACCGTATCCGGTCCAGGGAAATCTGAAATACATTACCGTCAAGATAATCGCCAACAGCAGAAACAGATCCGTTCTTCTCACAATTCTGGTCCATAGTCGTTCTTTTGCATCCTCCGATTTCGATAATTTGCGGAATCTGTAGACTTGTCGGACTCTGTCTATGAGCGTCAGCAGAATAGCTGCGGCAAAGACAACGAGCAGAACACGTCCGATGAGAACATGTTCATCTCGGAAGGAAACCAGCGACTTCATAGAGAAGAAATATTCGTTCAACCATTCAAAACCCCTGTGTCCACTGCCCCTACGAGGCCTGTCCAAAATGTAGGAAATCATAATAAAATAGGCGGGCAGCAAGGTTACCAGAAAAAGAAAGGGCGGTTTGAGTTTCGCTGCAAAGGTCTTCAGCTTGCTTGCCAGTGTCTTTTCATTCTCACCCGATATTCCTTTATAGCCCCACGTCACACGCAGCGCCTCATACAGCGACAGAAAGACCGAGAAAAATGTCAGCGCCATCATAAGCGTCGCATAGGATTGATAATGGGTCAGGTAAGTAGCGATTAGCAGTGCATACAATATCCCAATATTCGCGATAGTGAGTTCATTCCTGCGTTTCCACCAGTATCCCAGGGTGAAAAAGAATAGAGACATACTCAGGACAAAGTTGTAAAAGCCCATGTGAAGCAGGTAGTTGTATGCAAAGATAAAACCAACCAGTGCGAAAATCGTTTTTCCCTTTTGAACGCTCTTGAGGAAATAGAACAGGGATAGCGGTAGCAGCCCAATGCAGATGCTGATCAGAATCTTTTCACAGATAATCGGCGGGAAGACATACATTAGCAACGCCAAAAACGTGTGCGACGTCCAGTTTGGGAAAAGCGTCAGGTTCAGTTCGTAGACTTCCCGCAGTCTGTAGTTTTCGTGCTTGTGATACTCCTTCAACACATAGGCGTTATATATATGACTTGCCCCATCCTGTGTGGGAAAATATGCGAAGATCCAGACCGGCAGAAGATGTATCACCAGCAACGCAATAATGATAATTTGTCCTACAGAAACATTACTAGCGAATTCATTTTTCGTCATCTTGATATTCCTGTTCAATACAGCTTAGGCAGGGGTTTTTGCGGCAGCTCTATGTTTCAGTAAAACCAATAACCATTTATACACTGCGGTAGGTTCGGTTTCCTAACCGAACCGGTATTTATCCAGTCTCGTAGGTGCGGTTGGAAACCGCACCTACCGACATATGTGTTAATGAACGATGACGATATTATAATTACCCACAAAATCGGACGCGCCCTCGTAGCGCAAACTGTTAGTTTGCGCATGCCACAATCTAACAGATTGTGGTACAAAAAATGTCATTACGTACATGCATGTGTAACTATCAGTAGTAATGACTATAGAAAATAAACTACTCTATAACAGGTTCGAGACAAAAAGAAATAGCAGCAGGGCTGCTATTTCTTAACTCTCCCGCTTGGCGGAAATCATCCGCCGTAGATACTATCCATCTGCCATAGGTCGAGCGACAGAAGTTCTGCGTCCTTGCCCTGCGCGCTCAGAGAGACGCCGGTGCTGTCCGGTCGGCCGGGGTAGACCCGCATAGCCACGCATTGGCGACCGTTGACGAACACTTCGATGACGCTTCGATCAATGAATACGTGCAGATTGAGTGTCTCCTCCGGTCCAATGACAACAGGGGCAGTCTCCGGTGCGCGGCTAAGGGCATCGGGCAGGATGGACGAGCGTGACGAGTCGATGCTTATGAGGCTGTCGCGAGAATCCGGTTGCCGCACCGGGTGCTTGAAGCCTCGATCACGGTAGAAAACGATACGCGTGTGCTCCTGCCGGTCCGGCGATCGCAGCACGTTAAGCTCCACCATCGGCGCTCCCCGGGTGTCGATCTCCAACTCGAGTTCGATAGTGTTGCCTTCGATGCCGTCAAGCACCGTTTCGCAGTTGGCAGGAATCGGTTGACGACCAACGCTCTTGTGCGCCCCCCGGAGCGAGGCGATGTCGCCGGCGGGATCGATACCGAGTTCGTTTTCGCCGATCAGCGTCAGTCGCCGCGGTAGGCTCATGAGTTGACCCCACCCCTTTTTCGGCAGACCGGGATTCATGTTCCAGATACAGATGACGCCGCCTTTGCCGTCGGGCGTGGCGGACGGTGCATGCAAACCCGAGGGTTGTGCGGCGCCGAAGTTGAACTTCCCGTGGGCTGTTGGATGGAATTTTGCCCCTACCGTGTCGTAGTCGCCCAGCAGGTATTGCGGACCGCTCATGTGGCTGAAGATGAGCAGGATGTGCCGCTCGGCGGTACCGTTGCCGATCTGCCAGAAGTAAGGACAGGCACCGTCGTCGCCATAGAGTAAGCTGCTCTGGTCATCGACAAATGGGTGCAGGTATTCCCAGTGCTCAAGGTCATTGGAGCGGAATACCGAGTCCATCGGATTCCAAGCGTCGCGCCCGTTGGACAGTGCGTAGTAGGTGTCGCCTACCCGCCAAATGCAGGGATCGTGTACTCGGTATGACAACGCCGATCCGTCCGACGCCATCAGTGGCACTACAGGTTCGCCGGTCAGTTTTTCCCAGTTGAGCAGCAGCGGATCGCTCGACGTAGCGACCATCAAACCCTGCTCGACGCCGAAATACATGGCGATGACCCGATCCTCTTCAACCAGTGTGCTGCCGGAGAAGCAAT
Organism: Candidatus Poribacteria bacterium; assembly: GCA_965197465.1. Taxonomy (GTDB): domain Bacteria; phylum Poribacteria; class WGA-4E; order WGA-4E; family JAJDTR01; genus JAJDTR01. Next base: position 2,286,128 of record OZ240209.1, read on the forward strand.
TGCGCTCCGGACTCGGGTGAATGGCGTACGGAAGGTCGCGCCAGTGCATCAGATCTGCACTCACCGCATGTCCCCAGTGTGTACGTTTGTCCCCGTCCGGCGGATAGCCCTGATAGAAGAGGTGCCAGTTTCCCTGCCAGTAGCAGAGCCCGTTGGAGTCGTTGTGATTCGATTCGGGACTCACGAAGTGGTAGGCTGGCCGGTGCGGATCACTGCTCAGAGCGGTGCGCGACTCGCGCATACGCGCCAAGAGCGGGTTCGCGGCTAACTCCGTCTCTTGAGTTTCGAGCGTGTCGCCGAAGCTGAACTTCGGTGTGTCCGTAGGCGGAAAGTATTTCGGTGGCAGGTTGTTTATCTTCATACTGTTTTCACCATTCCTTGAACCATCTGTTGCAGGTACGCGGCGTCGCGTACGAAGTTGAATGCCAGCACGATTTCGACGATAGATTTCCAAGGCAGCGGACCTAGGGATTGGGCGCAACGGTTCTTATATCCCACGCATAATAGAGAAGCATAGCCCCGCTCAACATAGGTGCCTCATCTGGCAGATTTTGATGCGCACCACGGAAATCTACGTAATCCATTTTACCCGTTTTTCACTTCCCACTCAATGACAATCTCCTGGTTCAATAGTCATTTTTATTTACATATATACGGTTGGCGCGGCAACAGGAGGCGGCTACCGGAGGCAGGGCATCTTGACCTGCCGCGCATAAGAGGTCGCGATATGGAGAGGGATTTCTATTGTATTCGTTATTCGCTCATTAAAGCCCCACATGCCGCTCCTCTGGAGCGGAAGATGGTTGTGAACGTGCTTGCTACAGACATGTCGCTCCCTCCGGAGCGAAAAGCTAGTCACGAAGGAATTAGTGCTGAAAAGTTGGGTTTCACTCGGATTTCGGGGCTATCAGATGAAATGACATTCTTGAAGTCCCGGTTCTGTGCGTGAGTTATTGAAGATTGTCGTTCAACCCAACCTACGGACTATAGTCATCTATATTTACACATATAGGGTTGGCGCGGCAACTGGAGGTGGTTAGAGTAGGCAGGGCATTTTGCCCTGCCACACATAAGAGGTCGCGATTTGGAGAGAGATTTCTATTGTATTCGTTATTCGCTCATTAAAGCCCCACATGTCGCTCCTCTGGAGCGGAAAATGGTTGTGAACGTGCTTGCTACAGACATGTCGCTGCCTCCGGAGCGAAAAGCTGGCCACGGAGAAATTAGTGTCGAAGTGTTGGGTTTCAATCGAATTTCGGCGCTATCAGATGAAATGATATTTTTGAAGTTCTGGTTCTGTGTGTGAGTTACAGAAGATTTTCGTTCAACCAAACCTACGGATTATAGTCATCTATATTTACACATATAGGGTTGACGCGGCAACAGGAGGCGGCTACCGGAGGCAGGGCATCCTGACCTGCCGCGCATAAGAGGTCGCGATATGGAGAGGGATTTCTATTGTATTCGTTATTCGCTCATTAAAGCCCCACATGCCGCTCCTCTGGAGCGGAAAATGGTTGTGAACGTGCTTGCTACAGACATGTCGCTGCCTCCGGAGCGAAAAGCTGGCCACGGAGAAATTAGTGTCGAAGTGTTGGGTTTCAATCGAATTTCGGCGCTATCAGATGAAATGATATTTTGAAGTCCCGGTTCTTTGCGTGAGTTGCAGAAGATTTTCGTTCAACCCAACCTACGGACTGAGTTTAGCTCATTAGTCATTTATATTTTCACATATACGGTTGGTGCGGCAACGCGAGACGGCTACCCTAGGCGGGGCATCTAGCCTTGCCGCACATAGGAGGTCAGCATCTGGAGAGGGATCTCTTTCAGGATTAGCCATTGCGCTCCTTATCAAGTTGGTTGTTGAGAGAGACTTTTTTCGCCCCACCATGCATAAGAGGTCGCGACCAGGAGGTCGCTCCTACAGAAGATGAGTGATAAGAGAATTTTAACCCACTCGATGACCACACGCATTATCTCCCACAGTAAGACTGTCACAACAATTTTCAATTATCAAATCGAGTTGCATACAGTCCATGTATGGGTAAGTATGACCCTATTTTGAGGATTTTCGCTGTCTTTATTCATGGAAACTGAACGAGAAAATTTTTGATTCTCGCAGTTCGAACTTCAATTTGATCTCCCTGTCCTTGAGTTTCTCCAACGAGTATCCGTCTTTCCATTCTATCTTCGCGTCTGATACGGTGGTTGTTACCAACTCCGCTTCAACCATTTGTCTGTCGTCATTATCTAGGAGCGTCACCTTGACAAATCCGGACGGTGCGACATCGGCACTGATGCAGAGCGAATCGCCGACGACAGATACGGCCTTGGTCGTAAGCGCCCCGGTTATGTTGCTTCCCCCGGCGATCTGTTCGTAACCGGCAAAACCGTCGGGCCGAAACCGAGCCAGGGCAAAGTAGCCGTTGCGCCAGCCCATGAACCTACCGTCGTTTGCACCGTAGTAAAGGAGAATCTCGTCTTTCATCACAATCGGCGTGGAGGCAAAGATGCAGCCCCAGTCATAGTCACCCATCACCGGGCCGTTGGGAATCAGCGGTTTACCGGGTTGGATTCGATACCATTGCTTGCTATCCGGGCTCCATGCCAATTCGCACCATTGTCTACTTGAGTCGATATCAAAGAGTCCTACCATGCCGAGGTAGACACCGGCGTGGGGGAGTACGATCAAATCATGAATCTGCATGCGCGGGTTGAGCCCTTCCATAATTGGCTCTGTTTTTGACCATTTCAGGAAGTCCTTCGACTCGCTCCTTACCGCCTGCCGATGCCCTTGGTATCCGTAGCGGCCCGTGGTTTTCGCGCCGCCCCAACTACGCGTGATAACCACATACTTGCCAAGATCTTCGTCCCACCACACGCTCGGGTGCGTGTCACCAATATCCATGGGTCCGACATCGTGCTTGTTGCCCCAATGAATTCCATCCGGGGAGAACCAAACCGCACTTTTTTGCCTTTCCGGTTTAATTGCCTTGTAACGCCTTTGCGGATCGGTTTCATGCGGATCTTTCATAACCGCCAAGCGGTAGTGTTCTATGACAATGTTGTTCCTCTTGCTGCCATTAAAGTCAATCAATCCCAATTCAGGTTTTTCCCAATTTATCCCGTCCCCAGAAGTCGCATAGCACACGCCGGATCTACGCTTGCCCTCTGTCCAGTTGACCCATGCCCGTTCTTCGGAAGGTATGCCCTCACCCGGAACATCTCCTTTAGAATCGGACCTGGTGAATATGCTATACCAGCACTTGTAAATCTCCTCCTCTCGGTCATAAATGACGCTGCAGTAGGGATTGTCGAAGCGGGGTTCCCACGGCTTGTCTTCCTTGAAGAGTGGATTGTTTTTGTCTTTGTGCGCGACACCAACAGTCAGCTCCACGTTGTTTTTCTCTTCGATGATTCGCGAATCAAGAACGAGGTACCTGTCACGCGCTATGGTGTTGTCACTTGCTGCACCGGCCACGGTCATTCCTTCCATCGGGGTTGTATTGCCTCCTGGTTGTTGCACGAAACATCGTTGTCTCGGATTCATGCTTGATATTCCCGCTGAACCGCAACGACATGCTTTTAACCTATCACCTCGGTCGCTCCGTCCGGTATCGATAGACTTGCAGGTTTTCTGTGGAATGGATTAGCTCGTAATCCGTATCCAGACGATCTGTGATTTCATGCACGTCCAAGCCGTGAGTCCGCATAATATCGTCACCGCAGGCGAAAGGATCCGATTTATCCAGTTTCCATGCCACGATGTAATCAATCACTCCTGAATGTTTGATTCTCCAATCGAAAGGGAAGTAGTTGAATTTGCATTCGTAATTGCTCAGACTAATACTGCCATTATTGACGCCGTAATAGTTGATGGCATGGGCAAACGGTTCCACAAATTCAATGTGGGTAAATGGCGGCGGGTCCTTGACATTGGGAGAAGCATCTGAGGCGATTCCCAAGACCACTTTGTTCTTTTCAATCAACTCTATTCCCGATGTATACTCCTTGGTAATTTTGTCCAGAGGATAATAGTAGCGAAAGCTTATGGAAAGATGGGTAATAGAAAGAATAACAATGATTATGATGATCGCGCGTTTGATGTATTTGTGGAAATCTTGACTGAGAAACGGCAAAAGCACCGGGAAAATAAACAGATTCACCCGGTCGTTAATCCAACCGCCGGTCGCCATCCCCCCGGGCATAATGAAGTAGAGAACAGTGAAAACGCCGAATATCAGCAGGAACTGGTTGTCCTGGCTTAAGATTCTTTTCTGGCGGATTCTTCTGTACAACGTGACCGCGAATAACAGTCCCAGCATAATTGCCATGATGCGAGTGGGGATCAGGTGAGCGTCGGTAAAAGACATCAACGACTTGGTGCTGAGAAAATAATCCCACGCTGTCCAGTCGCTGAAACGCTCCCATTTCAGTTCAAATTCTCCATTATCGGTACCGATGTTCGTAAGTAGATAATTCACCATAATGAAGTATAGTGGGAGCATACAAACCAAAAGTGCCATGACCCGTTTTGGCTTGCGATAAAACGATGTAATCGTCAGGAGAGTTAGCGAAAGAAGGAGAAGGAGAAAAGAAAGGATGTGGCTAAAGTAAATTAGAATGCACAACAGATTGAGGATGGCTATCTTATCCACGCCCAGATCTTCCTTGTGCTTTATGAAATAGCCCAATGCGAAGAAGAACAGTGGCACGGAAAGGGAAAAACTGTAGAATCCCATGTGGAGCAGGTAGTGATCGCTGAACAGAAATCCCACAAAACCGTATAAATTCTTCCCCTGGTGTACTGCGCCAAGAAAATAGAAGAGCGACAATGGGAACAAGCCGATGATAGCGCTCAAAAGGATTTTTTCCGCTATTAGAGGAGGGAAAATCTTCATCAGCAGCGACATGCAGATGTGAGCGAGCCAGTTGGGGAACAGCGTAAGATTAAGTTTGTAATATTCCCGCAAGCGAGTAGAATCCTCATCATGGAATACACTTAACACATACGAATTATAAACATGGGCTGGCCCGTCCTGGGTTGGAAAATACTTAAATACCCACAGCGGCGAGATATGCAGGATGATGAGCAAAGAGATAAGAATCGATTTCCTTCGTACCGAGAGGTCTGTCTCCTTCCAACGTACAGGAAGGGAACGCAGACTTGATACTGCTGATTCTAGCATTTCCGCAAATACTTGTACCATTTCTTGTAAGGTGCGATCAACCAAGCGGATAGCGAGGGCGATAGAAATCCCCTGCGATCAAGCGAATGAATAATGAGTGCGATAGAGATCCCTCTAGCCTTTGAGAGCGCCAGCGGCGCGAAAGGTGTATAGCAAGCCAAGCCACACTAAACCAAAGCCCCAGTGTGGGATCAACTGATTGGATAGCGAAGGCGATAGAGGTCTTAAGAGCCCGTTTGAAAAAGGTGCGATAGCTGTGAATGGTTACACGTGCCTGGCTTCATCGTATGTTCACACAGGCTCTTATGCCGACTTCTTGAGATTATAGCGCACTTTCGGTTCCGACATCGCCAATAGGCAGAGAAGCGGGACGCGGCACGGGTTGCCGGAGTATTTGGCACCCCTTGCTGCCGTGCGCTATTGTGCGCGCGTATAATTGGGGTGCGTTCCGCGACGCGGATTAGCTTAGCGGTTTCAGTCCATGTAAGTGTGCCGGTTCTGGCTCGGACAACGGCTTCAACTGTGCAGCAACTTGCAAATGTTCGGGAACGCATGGGGCTGTTTTTTCAGTTATTTCAGAGTGCCTTTTCGAGTTTTTTCGGGAATACTCCGGTACAGCGGACTGCTATGCTCAAGATTGTGTGGAGTCGCTCGGGGAGCGAGTTTGCGCCGTGTAGACATAACATACACATAAACGGAGAAAGTGTTGTTAGTGGTGCTTGTCGGGCACTTTGCATCCGGTCACGCGGTTGGCGAAGTGGCATTCATCACCGAAGTAGGACTTACGCAGCCGCAAGAGGGGCGCGACCGGGAGAAGATCTCTATGGGAGTTTTTACATGAAGTTTAAAAAATAAATTCGGTAATTGCTCGGCGAAACTCGGCGCGGTTGGAAACCGCGCCTACCGGGCCCGGTGAAAATTAGAATTAGCGATTTAAAAAATCAAATTTCATCGAAAAACTCAAGCAATCGAAACTTCTTCGAGTTTTTTGAGTGCCCGAGGATTTGAACTTTTGTTTTTTCGTTCTTGGCACGTCGCGCCTCCCTTACTTGACGAAACTTGACACTTTGTCGCGTTTTTTTTGACGATGGCGCCAATTCATCATGTTGCGAGCACGGGGTTGCGTCGGTAGTAGTACGCGTTTTTTTCTGCAGCAATACATCGGCTCATGTCGAAAGAAGGTGCAAAGTGACTTTGAGAAACCGAGTTTTCAAGTAAAACCTCGGTTTCTTGCCCAAATTATACTATACATGCGTAAAGTTGTCAATCCAAAAATTGCTAGTTATCCGAGCCGCGCAGAGAGTTGTGAGCCTGGAATCTCTATGGGTTTTCTATCAGGATCGACTATCAGGATTTTCTATGGAAGCTCTATCGCACTGGGATCTCTATCGCATTCGCTAATCGCTCAGTTGATCTATTCGTTTTTTTATCTCTTGTCATGGGGAAAGATGACTTTTCAAGCAAGTTCTAATACCAATTCGTAATCCATAAGTTACAAGAACTGGGGGTTTGTAGTAGCGCAATTCATTGCGCGTCTCGTATCGGCTGTAACATTTAGATTTTGAAATCGTATAAGCTCGACTTCGTACATTTGAACGAGACAACAAACGGTATCAATCAAGCGTTTAAGAAAAGTGGGGGAGATTATAGCCATCTGTTTTTTTTGATTGACCGTTGAAAAAGTCGGCAGCGGCTTCCAATACCGTACAGGTGACGTTTGGGGTTTTAGGCGAGTTTCGGTGTTGTACGGCGGGGCAAGATGCCCCGCCTACGGTTTTGGTGTTTTTAAATTTTCCGCACAGACCAACTGTTGTATTTTGTACAAAGTCGAGCTAAGGGTTAGAAACCTTTAGAAATCGCCGGCGACTTCCCCGATACATCGGGTTGGGTGAAACACCAGTTCTAGTCTATAGGGAAGACTTTTTCACAGGTCAACCAAACAGATCAGATGGTTATAGTAAATCCAATAATAATTTATACACTTTGGTAGGTTCGGTTTCCTAATCGAACCGGTATTTATACAGTCTCAAAGGTGCGGTTGGAAAGGGATCTCTATCGCCCTCGCTGTTCACTCGGTTGATCGCACCTACCGAAACATGTGCACATATGAATGGAATTGACTATACGGTGCGCTGTCATAGCGCATCAAGGTGATGTAAGGTAGATTAGAGGAGCACTGATTCGTTGGACCGGCATGGATCCTTGGCGACGCGTGGGCACATCAATCCGCATGGCGAGAATAATTTCTCATATGAAAAAATCGCGTATTCGGTCAGATTATACTCGCCTGAAATGTTGGCCAGGTAGGAAGTATTTTAGGGAAGGTTGTATTGCCTCTAAGCAGGCTATGAGGGGTGGGGCGATATCCTATGCTGATTGTGAATGACTTTCATTCCCTTTTGATGCTACCCCAAGTTATAGCGAGTTTATCGGTGGGTTCAACAGCGAGCAAGTGCATCTCTTCGGTAACCCAGTTATTGATGAACTCTGAACACACGGCTCCTCTGTCACCCATGTCCTCTATTTTTGATTGACTGATGACGGCTAAGTAACCATTCGTCTTCGTGTTGTGAAGAACTACGGGGTCAACAAAGTTTCCCCTCTCTGCGAATATCTCGGCAGCTTCCCAGGGAGCTACAAGGGCATTCAGATTAACAGGTCTGTTGGAAAGATACTTGTCCCCAAGACTCGGAATGAACTTTTTACCCGCAGCCGTCGCCTTCATTAAGGTAGCATCTCGCCCCACGATAATGTTCTCCGCAAGGTCCAGAATGTTTGCGGCGCCGGCATCCATGTTTCTTTCTTTTTCCCCGTTCTCGTGGGTTGCCCAGGCAAACCAGTCGGCGACGTTGATAAACATGTTGCCGTCGTCGAGCCATTTTTCAGCGCGAGAGCCGTCCGGCTTCTTGTTGAAGGTAGGATATAAGGTACTCGGTATCTGTCCGTTCAGCCAGATGATGTCAAGGTGCCCATCACCCGTGTTCGCATCTGCCCACCGCCCAAATTGATTAAGATCTCCATCATCAAACTTTTGGATATCGTTGAACAATCCTCCGGTATTCTTGATAATCTTCTCAACGTCATCGGCCATCGATTTCTCATCATACGTGCCCGGTTGAAACGCTCCGACGTAGAACGCGATATCGGAGGCTATAGCGATTGGTCCAAAAGCAAATACAATGATGACTGCCGACAATAGTTTTTCCATTTTATTCACCGTCCGGATTCGACTGTGGCGAAACTCTGTTGAAACTAGAACCAATACCATTTCTATAAAATGGAAGCGCATTGACAGCGTATATTAAATAAAGAAATCTGCTTGAATCGGAAAAATAATCTTTGGCCACGTGTGTAGTCGGCGCGGCAAGATGCCCCGCCTACAGAGACGGTGGACGATATAATCTCAGACATCATATGCGCTAATATCTAAGCGAAATGATATAAGTCCATGCTAACGCAGGAATTAAGCATAAGTGCGGATTAACACCAAAAACCGGATCGCATTGCTCCTACGGCATCTATGGCGATTCCGGATTCCGTCTTCCACAATTATGCTTAATTCCTCGTCAATATTGGATTCAACTCGATTTTGGCGCTTAATTTGACAAAGTAAAACTAAGTTATGGTGTTTAGTACCTTGTCTTTATCTCGCCCCAGGTTGCAGAGAGTTTATCAGCAGGGTCAACCGAAGTGGTGAGCCCTCCTCCAAAAACCCAGTTATTGATGAACTCCGAACACATGGCTCCTCTGTCACCCGCGTTAGCTATTTTTGATTGACTTATGATAGCTAAGCAACCATTTGTCTCCGTGTTGCAAGCAACTACAGGGTCAGCCAGAACACCCGCCGGTAGAACCATGTCCTGTACATCGCCTACGTCGGCTACGCCTTCACTCGCACTCACTCCGAATATTTCGGTAACTTCCCATGGAGGTGTAAAGGCTTCAAGATAGACAGGTCTGTTGGACAGGAGATTATCGTCAAGACTCGGCATATACTCCCTACCTGCAGCCGTCCTCGACATCACTGTGTCAGCTGCCCCGAGGATAATCGTGTGGTCCTGGTCTAGAATGAAGCCCGCGGCGACGTGGGTGTTTCTTTCTTTTTCCCCGTTTTCATGGGTTGCCCAAGCAAACCAGTCGGCGACGTTGATGAACATGTTTCCGTCGTCGAGCCATCTCTCGGCGACCGAGCCATCCTCCTGCTCGTTAAAGGTCGGATACAGGCTACTCGGTATCTGTCCGTTGAGCCAGATAATGTCGAGATCGCCATCACCGATATTTGCCTCTGCCCATGCCCCAAGTCCATCAATATCCCCATCATCAAACGACTGGACATCGTTGAACCTGCCTGCAGTTTCCTGCATCATCGTTTCAACGTCAAATGCCATTGTTTCGTCGTCATACGAGCCCCCCTGAAACTCCCCGACGTAGTAGGCTATATCGGAAGCGATAGCCATCGTACCAAATGCGAAGACCAAGACGACCGTCATAATAAGGCAAGTAAGAGCCTTTTTGGTGTACATTACTGTTTTCCTCCTATATCTTCAGAACTTTCTCAGAAAATCTGGAAAGCGTTATTGAGTTGAGTATTGCAGCGATTTCTGCTCTACTCTTTTGACAGTTTTGTAGCTAACTGTTGGCACAGTCTATTATAGATGCGTATATCTGTCAATAAAAAAATGCACGCTGTTTCCCCATAAACGTGCACCTTAAATCCTTTAAAACTCCTAAAACCACTCTGTTGTCCCATGTAATTATAAAGGACAATCTTCAGTCTGAACGACGATACCTCTTGTCTAGGTAAACCCTATTTTTTCTCAGGCTGGGTTCATCACTAGCAGACAGGCCCTATCCTCCGATACCTTGGGCGTCAATGTGGAACGCATTATCACCATTAGACGTCTATCCTAATTAACCCGAGTTGCTACCTATTCAGAATTCATCGGTTTTACGCTAAAGTTGAAGTGCTCAACCTTTCGCTCCAGCGGTACGGTGTGTATAAAGCTTTATCGAATTAACTCACATAGCCCCAGCGGGGCGAAAGGTCGTAGCACTCAAAAGCCCGAAAATGGCGTAGCCATCTATTTTTCAAACAGGCTCTAAAGGATGGGGGCAAATTCAAACAGCACATGAACTTATTTTGGAAAGATGACTATTTCCTCATTCGACTCTATTTGGTTGCTCTACCCGGTATCGATAGACTTGCAGGTTTTCTGTGGAATGAATCAGTTCGTAATCCGTATCCAGACTATCTATTATTTCCCGCGCATGCACGCCGGACGGGCCTCCGCCTCTGTAAAATTTCGATTTGTCCATCTTCCATGCCACTATGTAATCAACCGCTCCCGAATGTTTGATTCTCCAATCCAGAGGAAAGTAATCAAACTGGGGTTCGTAATTGCTCAGACTAACACAGTTGTTACTCAAGCAGTAATAGCTGCTAGCCTGAACAAACGGGCGCACATGGTGATACGGCTGGTGGGTAAACGGCGGCGGGTGCTTGACACCAGGACGGGCGTCTGACCAGAGTCCTAAGACGGTCTTGTTTCTTTCGATCAGCTCAACACCTGATGTATACTCTTTCGTAATTTTGTCCAGAGGATAATAGTATCGGCAGCTTATGGAAAGACGGGCAACAGAAAGAACAACTATGATAATGATGATCCCGCGCTTGATATATTTATGGTAATCCTCACTGAGAAACGGCAACAACACCGGAATAATAAACAGATTCACACGGTAATTGATAAAACCGCCGCTCGCCATCCCCCCGGGCATAATGAAGTAGAGAACTGTGAAAACGCCGAAAATCAGCAGGAACTGGTTGTCCTGGCTCATAATCCTTCTTTCGCGGATTCTTTTATATAAAGTGACTGCGAATAACAGCCCCAGCATAATTGCCAAAATGCGCGTGGGGATGAGGTGAGCGTCGGTGAAAAACATCAACGACTTGATGCTGAGAAAATAATCCCACGCTTTCCAGTCGCTGAAACGCTCCCATCTCAGGTGCAAATGACCGTTATCTGCAACGACGTTTGAGAGAAGATAATTAGCCATGATGAAGTATAGCGGCAGCATACTGACCAGAAGTGCCATAACCCGTTTTGGTCTGCGATAGAAAGATGTGATAGATAGAAGAGTTAGCGAAAGTATGAGAAGGAGATAAGAGAGGATGTGACTGAAGTAGATCAGGATGCACAATAGGTTGAGGATGGCTATCTTATTCAGGCTCAGATCTTCTTTGTACTTCATGAAATAGCCCAATGCGAAGAAAAACAGTGGCACAGAAAGGGAAAAACTGTAGAATCCCATGTGCAGCAAGTAGTGATAGCTGAACAGAAACCCCACAAAACCGTATAGATTCTTCCCCTTGTGTACCGCGCCAACAAAATAGAATAGTGACAATGGTAACAAGCTGATGATAGCGCTCAGATGGATTTTTTCCGCTATTAAAGGAGGGAAAATCTTCATCAGCAGTGACATGAAGGCATGTGAGGACCAGTTGGGGAAAAGTCTGAGATTGAGTTTGTGATATTCCCTCAAGAGAGTTGATTCTTCATCATGGAATGCACTCAACACATACGAGTTATAGACGTGGGCTGGCCCGTCCTGGGTTGGGAAATACTTAAAAACCCACAGTGGCAAGATATGCAAGACGATGAGCAAAGAGATAAGAACTCTTTTCCTTCGTACTGAGGGTTCTATCTCCTTCCAACGTCGAGGAAGGGAATGTAGGCTTGATACTATTGATTCCAACATTCGTGTATATCCTTGTGCTCAGTCCATCGGCGATTTCTTTGGGCGGCATGTTGCACTGGTAAAGATAGCGCTGGCATGTGTGTTCATGCGCCTAGCTGTAATGACGGTGTTGGTCCGAGCCTGACGGCCGGCCCCGTTTGGATGACAAGCCTGAACCTGCGGATCAGCGTTCATCAATCACTTGTACCTATACGCGACATCTTTGACCGAATGCTGCGCGTGGATATCAAGTATCGCCGGATTCGCATTTGGCGCAGGAAGCAGCCACTGCTCGATGTCCGCGAGATCGCTCGAGCCAGATGATTCGCATGCGGTACGCGTTCAGCGAAACTAGCTTCGCGCCGTTACCTCGGGCGAATAGAGAGATTCCGTCGCTACCTTGGCGGTGTCAAGTCCTAAAATAGGTTTACACGAAAAACCCCGAACTCCTAGTAATCCTCGGGGTTTGGACTGCTTTTCTTTGGCGAGGGTCTTCGATGAGATTCAGTGTTAAGGCCACTTGCTTTCATAAGTGCGGTCGTGGTAAATAGACAACAATTAACTCAGAATTCGCTCTTTCCTTGACAAGGTTAGACACATATAGGTCTCTATGTCAAATGGCAAGAGCAGAAGGACAAGAAAGTAATTGCCTCTTTCCTTGACAGTACCGTCAAGGAAAACTCAGCTTCAGATGGAGCGCAGGTGCTTCTCGAAATGGAGGATTTACTGCATTGCATTCCTACTACTTCTGCGGAAGCCTTCGAAATCAATATCCACCGCTGGCAAAAGGTCATACTGTATCTCGTATATCTTCAATCCCCTGTCATAAACCAGTTTGAATCCGGGCATTTCACCTTCTACCAACGGTTTCGTAGCGGGCCGCAGTACCCAGGACGGTATGGGCTCATCAAAGGGGCCCGGGATAGCATACGGTATGATGTGCGTAACTTTGTAGAATTTCATCACCATGATTATTCTGTCCAACTCATCCAGCGGTATCTGTATTACCTTCCCCTCCGAATAGAAACACACGCCTCCCGGCTCACGGTACATCGCAACGGATCCAGGTACGTTTTCCTTGAGCCACTTTCCCGCTTCCATCCTTTCCTCACTAGCTTCTCCATATGGCCAGCCGCCGCGCTTATGGTTGCCATGTACCTCGGCCGCGGATAAACACAGCACCAACGTCATCAGTGCCGCAATCAAACATGAAGTTATTATATGTGAGTATTTTGTCTTTGCGAATATCTGTTTTGCTGCCACGTCGTAGGTGGTCCAGCCTATAGCCATATTTATCACCACAAGCGGGAACGCCAGACGCGAGATGGGAGACCAGCAGACTGCCAGGAATGTCATTAGAACGAAGTTCAACAGCCACAAAATATGGAGGTCTCGATTGTGCCAGGGGCAGAGGAACTTGCCTATCCCGCTTTCTTCATGTTCTTGCTCTGTAGATGGGCGGCGCAGCAGCGAATATAGACTGGACAGAAAGAACAACAGCAGCCCCAGGATGGCAGGAATGCCTGCATAATAGGCGAGGAAATCCTTCGCTTCGAAGTCCTTCCAGGAACCGCCCCTCATGTCCATGTCCACAAAAGCCCACCGGAAATACCGTCCGTAGAATTCCCAGGTCTTTTCACAGACTCTCTTGAATCCCGCTTCTCTGAACTTGTCAAACAGGAACGGCATCTCCTTGCCCCAGTGGAGGGAGTATGAACCTTCTTCCCAATCTTTGTAGCCGATGTGGCCAGCCGCGTATTGTTGTGTGCTGAAAATAGGGTTGTGAAAATGGATGGTATTTCTGACAAACCACGGTAGCATAACTAAGAATACGATAGCAAAACAGATCCACACCTTCCGGCTTCGCAGGATTTTGAAGCCGCCCGAAATAACACAGAATACAAAATAAGCGGGGATGATCCACAGGCCAGTGCCCTTTGCATAATATGCAAGCCCGATGAAGACCCCCGCAGCATAAAAGAACTTCGGCGAGTCCTGCGCCTTTATGATGAAAAAGCAACTTGTCAGGATCATGAAGGAGAACAGCAAATCACTGTCAGCCCGCAGCGAAGATGAGAAGATAATAGGGAAAAACATGGCGCTCAATCCCGCTGCGAGACCGGCTACTCGGCTGCGACTTAATCGCTTTGTGAGCAGATAAAGGAAAACCGGCAGGAAGATGGAACCAATCAGTATGGCGGGCAATTTGGCCGCAAAGGCGGTCTTTCCCAGTATCAGGAAGAAGGGAACGATCAGAATGGAATACAACGGAGGATAATGGGCTTCCGGATTTGTGATTTCAGGATATTTCAGCCGCGACATGAAATACGAATACTGCATGTAGTCGTTGGAGAACCCTTTGCCATTAACCAGATTAACCGCCATGCCGACGTAAGCAGCTTCATCGCTACCCCCGATATACTCAATAGGGTATACTATACTACATTTAAACGATAGCACGGCGATTCCAACGAGGACAATGACAACCAAAAAGGGATCTATCTTCCATTCGGGTCTCTGTATGCGCATCGTGGGCCAGACCTTCTTTCTCGAAGGATAATATGTTCCGGGTTTAATTCTGGTAGCTCCATAGATGTAGTGCTCTTTGGAGATTATAGTGGCAAATGAAATACTTGATGGCGCCGATATGATTTGCTAGCTTCTTGGAAAACGAGAGAGGCTTTCTGGCCAAACGAGATATCCGCTGTCTCAATGTTCGGCTTCTTGTCAACTACATTCCACATGTAGCGCACTACCGCCTTCACTTTGCGAAGGTTGTCGCAAGTTTTGAAGCAGGCTCAACGGCGAAGGTGGTGTCGATGTTTCCCCGAATCTCGTCCGCGCTTAGGGCCTTGTCAGGGAAAATATGCATCAGCACTGACATGAAGGGATATGAGGACCAGTTCAGGAAAAGTGTGAGATTGAATTTGTAATATTCCCTCAAGAGAGTTGATTCTTCATCATGGAATGCACTTAACACATACGAATTATAGACGTTGGCTGGCCCGTCCTGGGATGGGAAGTATTTGAAGATCCATAGCGGCAAGATATGCAAGACGATGAGCAATGAGATAAGAATTCTTTTCCTCCGTACTGAAGGATCTGTCTCCTTCCAACGTCCAGGAAGGGAACTCAGACTTGATATTGCTGATTTCAACATTCGCCTATATCCTTAATTGCTCAAATATATGTGTAGCGGCATCAGTTAAGTGCTTGGACAAATCTAATTCAATCTTTAGACTTCCGAAGTCTTATACCAATTCCCGATCTATAGACCACTAATTATTCATTGGAGACCCGCGATTTCAACTTTCAACGTTCAACTTCCAACGTTCAACTTCTTACTTCTGGCGCCTTGCTCTGTTGTTCTCTGATGTTTTTATACTTGCGAAGAATATCTTTATCAATTCCTCCGTTTCAGACAGCAGTGGGTCGACTTTCGAGGGCGGTTTAATCATCGGTATGGCTTTGATTAGTCTCTTAGGCAACGAAGTGACTCCCGAAGTTCTTTGAGGCAAATTCTCATCTTGTGTACAAAGTCATTGATGGATTCGGCCGCTTGAGCTTCACCGTGATTCAAGCATGGAGAAGTCCCGGATCGCAATAACTGACCACCCACATGGTTTGCGGCACGCGTATTTGGAAGGGATTCGACCCATCGAATGATTCGAGCAGAATAGTCGAGCAGTCGTTGTTCAAGGTCAAATTCTTGTCTCGCCATTTTCTCTCCTGCATTTGATGGTCGCAAGCACGGCAATCGACAACGAAAAATACAAAAACGCCCAATTTCAACATCACAGCTGAACACATGGAAAAAGTCCGAACTTGGCCGTTGAAAGTTGAGAGTTGGAGTATATCAATGCCCCTGAAAGTTGGAGATATTATATCTATTAGTAGCCAAGAGATCAAGAAATGGTATTAGTCAGTATCTATTAAGCCAAGTGTAGGCAAGATTCTCAAAATCGGGGGAAATAATCCTTAGTATCACTGCATTCTGTCAATTCTTGCCGATGCTCTTCTGCTTAAGCCAGCCCCATGTTGCTCGGAGCTTGCCACCAGGGGAGACAGGATACCCAGCAGGATCAAACCAGGCACCATTCTCGTCAGCGCCCGGTTCCCGTGTTAACTGGATCATATCTCCGGTACCGTTGTCATTCGTAATTCAGACCTCACCCTTGGTGGCGATCAAGATCCTACCGTCATGAGTCCAGTCGGTCGGCCAGCCACCCCAGTCCGGCCCAATCTTCGCGCTCAAGTTTCGTTGATTGCGGCCATCGGCATCCATAACCCAGGTTTGCAGTATCCCCTTTCGATCGCTCCAGAAGGCGATCTTTTTACGGTCAGGAGACCAGACTGGATCCCGGTCATGGGCGAGTTTTCTTGTTAGCCTGGTTTGATTGCGTCCATCGGCATCCATAACGTAGATTTCACTGTTCCCATCCCGCTCGGAGGCGAAGGCGATACGACCGTCAGGACCCCAGTCTGGCTGCATGTTTCCGATCCCCTCTTTAGTGTCTGTTAGTTGACGTCGATTGCGACCATCGACATCTACACGGACGACTTGACGGGCTTCTTCAGGCACAAAGGTCTCGAAGACGATGCTTTTGCCGTCAGGAGACACCGATGGGCTCAGGTCGCCCACACCCGGACTGTCCGTTGCTTGCTACCATCGGCGTCTATAAGCCAGATGTCAGCCAGCCAACCGTCGTGAACCCTATCGCTGGAAAAGGCGATAGTTTTACCGTCAGGAAACCATGCTGGATAGCCGTCCATGGCCACATTGTCTGTTAGCCTTCGTTCATTTTTCCCATCGGCATCCGCAACGTAGATTTCGTAGTCCTTATCTGATACCGCTAAAGACCTGTGAAGTAGAAGAATTTACCACGACGGCTCGAATCCAATCAGTATTTGGGTTTGAGCCGTTTTTCTGTGTCTATAATACCAACGTTTGCTGGACGGTCAAAACCTCATAGCGAGCGAGATATGCTGAGACTGTCAAGAATTTTGTGTAAGATTCACCCAATTTCCCAGACTACCGCACAAGTCGTTTGAGCCACCCCCACGTCGTGATTTTCTTGCCTGCAGGAGATACCACAAAAAAAGGGTTAAACCAGTCAGGGTCAGCATCTCTTAAGGGATTGTGTGTTAGCTTTCGAGGATTCCGACCATTAGCATCTATCACGTAGATTTCAAAGTTGTCGTCTCTATGGGACGAGAAGGCAATGTGTCTACCATTAGGAGACCATGAGGGAGTCCAGTCATGGGCGCGATGGTTTGTTAGCCTTCGAGGATTCTCACCATTGGCGTCCATTACGTAGATTTCCCAGTTCTCGTCTCTATAGGACGCGAAGGCAATGCGTCTACCACCAGCAATGCGTCTTTCGTCAGGCGACCATGAGGGATAACGGTCAGGCAAGGGATTGTTTGTGAGGTTTCGGGGATTCCCACCATCGGCATCCATTACGTAGATTTCATCATTTCCATCTCTGTCAGACACGAAGGCAATGCTTTCACCATCAGGCGACCATGAGGGATTACGGTCAGACTTAGGTTTGTTTGTGAGGTTTCGGGGATTCCCACCATCGGCATCCATTACGTAGATTTCCGAGTTCCCATCTCTCTCGGAATCGAAGACAATGCTTTTACCGTCAGGCGACCATGAGGGACACCCGTCAGGCAAGGGATTGTCTGTAAGCCGTTGCGGATTTTGACCATCGGCATCCATCACGTAAATTTCAGGGTTCCCAGCTCTCTGGGATGCAAAGACAATGGTTCCGCCACCAGGCGACCATGAGGGAAACCAGTCAGACGCGGGATTGTTTGTGAGGTTTCGAGGATTCCGACCATCGGCATCCATCACGTAGATTTCAGGGTTACCATCTCTCTCAGACCTGAAGGCAATCTGTGCTTGTACGTCAACGCCTGCCATCAGAGTTGTCAGACTCAAGGCTAGAACGCTAGCTAGAACGAAATATGCGAGATTGTATTTCCGTTGCATCTTCTTTTGCTCCCTCCCCTATCGGACTGAACTGTCACCGCACCCCGACTGTCATCACCTTGCTTATTGGACGAAACAAGCTGACGTTGGGTCTATTGAAAACAGATACAAACTCCACAGGTGGCATGCTTTACAGGTATAGAGTGACTTGGTCTTGAAAGTGAATTGCCAACCGAGTAAGAATCTGATTCAGCCGTCTAGCAAACCGTGGTTTGATAGACGGCAGAAGGCGACGCGAAACCTACGCTTTCTGCGTCAATACGCGCTTTCTGATGAGGGCATTTCATTCCTCATCGCTTTCCTCACCTCATCGTCCTGATGCCGTTGGGTCATCCAGGCAATCATTGGTTCTGTCAGTGCCTGTGCGTTTGTAAATAGCACAGCGACGCTGAACAGTAGCACGCAACTTAGTGGTTCATTCGCTAAGTATTTAATGCTCACGAGACTGGCACAAGAAACCCGTTCTGATACCCCGGTAGGTGCGGTTTCTAACCGCACCGACACCCTATACTTAACCATATAAACTTGGGAAATAAACCACTTAGTGGTTGACTCGCTAAGCATATATGGTATAATTCTCCTACCCATTCAACCGAAATGGAAAGGAGAATTCAAATGGGAAAACGAATACATTTCGTTCGTGCGGTCAGTGAAACAGAAGAACATCAACTTAGGACTCTAGCTAACTCACGTACCCAACTCCATCGGCTCGTCCAGAGAGCCCAGTTAATCGTCAACATGATGGATGACAGCCAGCTAACAGCCTCCAAAGCTGCAATGCAGGCCGGATTCAAAACGGGGGTTTCCGGCGCGCATTGGATTAAGCGATTCAACGAAGAAGGAATTGAAGGACTCACCGATAAACCCCGGAGCGGCGCACCGAAAACGCATTCGGTAGAGGTTCGCAGTAAACTGATTGATTTAGCGATGCAAAGACCGTCGAGTCTGGATTATCCATTTGAGTTGTGGACGCTAGAACGTCTGCAAATTAGCTTCAAAGAAAGAGAAGGGATTCATCTCTCCGATTCAACAATATGGAGCTGGATAACTGAAGAAGGGCTGAATTGGAAACGTCAGCAGAGTTGGTTTCATAATGCGGAGAAACAGGACGATCAGTTCGTAGAAAAAAGGGGGCCATAATTTCGGCGTACATTGCGCCTCCAACGGACACGAGAACAATTTGCATTGATGAACTGGGGCCCTTAGCCGTCAAGACCTATCCGGGTGAGATATGGCAACCCGGGCCAAATCGAGCCACTTTTGAGCCGGACTATGGGCGTCGGGGCAAATTATGGGTTCATGGCGCCTTTGAACCGGCAACGGGTCAAGCGGAAATTGTGCTTTCCCCGAGCAGGGACGGCGCAACTCATATTGAACTGATTGAGAAAGTGATACAGAAGTTTCCCTCCGAAAGATGGTTACTCATTGAAGATAATCTTTCGATTCATCACAGTCGCGATGTGAAGACGGCGCTGCTGGCGTGGCCAGAGATTCAAGTGCAATTTATTCCGAAATATGCGTGTTGGCTAAATTTGATAGAGCCCTGGTGGAAACAGTTAAAGTCTCTAGCCCTGAAAGGAAAACGGTTTGAAACGCTTGATGAATTGACTGATGCCCTCAACAATGCAGTTTGTTGGTGGAATGCCCATAAGCACCCTTATCAATGGAAGAAAATGCCTCAGGAGCAACCGAGCTACAGCTTAGGTGCCTATGGTTCTGTCATGGACAAATATGCCTTAAATACTTAGAGAGTGAACCACTTAGCGTGATATACCCAAGTTTCTTTTTCATGGTAAATCGCCTTTTCAAGTTGTGGAAGCCCTGTAAAATCTACGGACCTTTCAGTTGGCAAAGTAGAACATGCCGCTGGCTTGTTCAGAATATGCTGCCAGCTTGTTTCGTGGTGATACAGTATTTGATTGAATTATCAAACCACTACCTTTGGTAGGCCGGTACTATATACTCAGCGTCGCATAAAACTGCACTTTTTTTACAGCAGTTCGTCTGAAGCGCAACGTGAAAGTAGCAGTGGCAGTAGCAGGACAGCTCAAAAGCGGAATTTATGCCGTTGCCAAGTATAAGAAGGTTCAAGCGTTAGGGAGGAAAGCCTATCGATGCACCTCGAATATGCTGTAGCCGTATGGCGGGAGCGACAACTGCAGTGTGTTCTTCGCTTTCTGATGCTTCCTGCTAAAAATATCGATAAGCTCCGCCTCCCAATCGAGATAGACCTCTATAATCCCGTCTTCGCTCTGGAAGTTGAGCACTACGAGCAGTAGCTGATCGCCTGCAGTCGGCGCGCGAAGGAATGCGTAGTAGTGATTATCGTCGTGCGTAGGCAGCCGGCGTCTGGAACCCGTGGCGCAAAGTGCCGGATACTTCTGCCGTGCCTTCATAATCTCTTTGAGCTGTGATAGAAACCTCGTAGACCATATAGGTTCAAAGATACGGTCGCCGGCTACGAACAACTCACCGACTGTCGCCAGCGTCACCACTTCCAACAGCATCTGTGCCGGAGAGAGGTTTCCCGTTGTTTCTCCCATCACCCGCAAAGCCGGCCCTGACATGCCCCCCATTACCCCAGCCCATGTTACTCCGCCGGCTTTGACAACGCGGTCCCGGTACAGCCGCAGTTTAACCTCAATTCCTGTGGGATTGCCGGTTTCCAAGGCTAACCTGATGGCCTGCGCCCAACGCCGACCAACCCGCGAATCGCGGATTCCGTAGTCCTGTACGCTGTCATAGTGCCCGTCGGTAATCCACGCCACCGGGTCGCTGCGAATTCCGGCTCCTTCAGGAAGCACAAACGTATTTGGATATTCGTGCACCACGTCGGTAATCGTGCTGTTGTTCACCTCCCAAGTACAGTCGGTGTATTCAGGTACGGCGTCAACCATCATGCCGTCGAGCCCTTTATCCATCCAAAAGCGAACAACCCGTCTGCATTCCTCCTGCCACGACTCCTCTCCATAATTAAACTGAGGCAAATCCTCATCGCCGGTACGGCCGCGCCATCTGACCCAATGGTACTTCCCTGCTCTCTCGCTGAATTGCCAACTACTTGAGTTTACCTCGACATCATTTAGGAAAAAAGGCACTTGGCTTCGATCCAGTTCGGCAGACTTGGTGTCGCTCCAAACGAACCAGCGAGACTCAGGGCTGTCAACGCCGGCTTTCACATCGTCACAGGCCTGTATAAATGGAGGAAACTCCGTGGCGGCGTAGCCGAGGTTGAGAAAAGCAATGACGGCAATGTCTCTGTCGTGACACGCCGTAACGAGTTCATCAAAGTCATCCATGCTTCCAAGAGCGGGATCGACAGCATAGTAGTCGAGGACATCCAGCCCTGAGTACTGGATGCCTCCATGGTACGGGATGCCCATGCAAATAGCGTTAAAGCCCCACTCTTTGACCTCGTCGACCATTTCGATGATCTGTTTGAGCGTTCGGCCCTTGTGCTTGGGACTGTGAAAATGAATTAGTGTAGCGTTTTCCCACCAACGGGGTTTCAAACTCATATGCGTTCTGCCTCCCTAACGGACGCCCAAATGGACTCCGTCCATGAATTTCCCATAACGAATATTCGTATCACGATTCACAACGTGGTCCTCAGCACATCTTGTTCTCTTCGCCGGTTCATTCGATGTGTGGTTTCTTTCACGGCATAGCGCCATAGGTCATCAAAGTGATGTACGGTAGCTTAGCACTTGAGAAAGTCGGTCATCGGTGAAATCGGTGCGGCGGAGCGATGTGCCAAGCAATTCGCCTAGAATCTCTTGATGTTTAACTGCCCAATCCTCGACAGCCACATTTCGGTGATCCCCTTCTGAAAGGATGTAGGCAATCCAACCGATGACCAATTGCCCAATCGATAACCCTTGATGCAGCCGGTGGCGATCGATCGCCTCGTCAATCACTTCACCAAGACCGACAAGCTGTTGAGGTGACGTCAATAACGGAATGTCGTCAAGTCTTTCCATGACGGCTTCTTGATCGCGTTGAAATCGAGTAGTCATACTCTATCTCGCCGTCTTAATTCAACTTTTCAACTTCGCATTATGCGAACCGTAAGCACTACCTTTGGTAGTCCGATACTATAAGAAGGTTCAACCGTTAGAGGTCTTATAATGTACCTCCCCATAAGGATCAACTTAAGAGAGTTCGTCTAGTATTTGTTGGGGTTTTCCGTCGCAAACCCCTTACTCAGCCCCTATAGGGCGGAGACCCGGTGCGGTTGGAAACCGCACCTACCGTAAGGGGTGCGACGTATAACCTAACCGACACTAGGTGAACTCCGTTAACTTGATCTCTATAGGTCTTATAATGTACCTCCCTAATACTACAACCGCATTCAGTGGCGAGGACCTCTGTAGGGGCGGGTTCACTCTATGACAGAAACCGATGTGAGGTCGGCATTGCGTTCTATTACAAGGCTGTCAGTACGCCCGCTATGGCGGAAACCCGCCCAGAGCAGATTCGAGGTTTCTCCTTTGACAACGCGGAGTCAGTGCAATGGAGTGTGTATCTGCAATAAACGCTCTGTTAGCAAGATCAAATCTGCACCTACAAACACATTAATGTGTATAGATCCGGTTGTAGTACTAAGTTGTATCTTCCGGTCGCGGCTCAAGCGAAACCGCTCGGTCTCAGAGGGTGTTTTAGAAGGAAAACTCGAAGCTAAGAAAGCACAGCGGTCCCGCGTATCGTAATCTGAAGCATTTCTCCCGGCGTGCGAAGAGCAAATACGGACACACAGTCGCCCTCTAGCACAGTAGTAAATGTCAGAGAGCCTTTTCTATTCGCTCTTCTGCTTAAGCCAGCCCCATGTTGCTGGGAGCTTGCCACCAGGGGAGACAGGATACCTAGCACGATCAAACCAGGCAGGATTCTTGTCACTGCCGGGAACTGCCGCTAGTCTGCGTTGCTTCTTCCCATCGGCATTCATAACGTAGATTTCATAGTTCCCATCCCGCTTGGAGTGGAAGGCGATACTTTTACCGTCAGGAGACCAGGCAGGAGACTCGTCCTTCGCGAGATCGTCTGTTAGTCTACGTTGATTTTTCCCATCGGCATCCATAACGTAGATTTCCTCGTTCCCGTCTCGCTTGGAGTGGAAGGCGATACTCTTACCGTTAGGAGACCAGTCTGGATCCCGGTCCTTCGCGGGATTGTTTGTTATCCTGTGTTGATTTTTCCCATCGGCATCCATAACGTAGATTTCCTCGTTCCCGTCTCGCTTGGAGTAAAAGACGATACTTTTACCGTTAGGAGACCAGCCTGGAGAACTGTCATTCGCGGGATTGTTCGTTAGCCTGGTTTGATTTTTCCCATCGGCACCCATAACGTAGATTTCCTTGTTACCGTCCCGATCGGACCAGAAAGCGATCCTTTGAGCGTAAGGATGCCAGGCTGGATTGCCGTCATTCGGGGCATTGTCGGTTATCTGGCGTTGATTTTTCCCATCGGCATCCATAACGTAGATTTCAAAGTCCCCACCCCGACTGGAGTAAAAGGCGATACTTTTACCGTCGGGAGACCAGTCTGGATTTTGGTCGAAGGGCTCGTTGACTTCAACTTCAAAAAAGTCACCTCCCGTTACGTCGCGTTGATTGTCCCCATCGACATCCATAACGTAGATCCTCATACCCCACAAGATATCAAGCTTGCCCTTGTCCCGAGAGGTCTGGAAGGCGATCTTCGCTTCTTCGCGCGCTTGTGCGGGTATAAATAGCGCAACGCCACTCAACACTAGGCCGCAACTTAGCGCGATACGCATAAGTTTCTTTTTCATCGTAAACCTCCTTGGAGCTCTGATGTCTTACATGAAAACAGTGACGGTTCTTTTCGCTTGGTCTCAATACGTGGCTTCGTTCCTACTCGACCGGCGTTCGCTAATTGACAAAGTAGTATTAGACGGTTAGGGTAACATTTTCATAAACCACAGAGGCACGAAGACACGGAGTTTTTTCTTTTCTCTGTGTTGCTTCTGTGCCTTCGCGGTAAAAATGAATTAACTCAATGATTCATACTAGAACCGCATTTAGGGGCGGGTTTACTCTATGACAGAAACCGATGTCAGGTGGGCATTGCGTGTCATAACAAGGGCGTCAATACACCCGATATGGCGGAAACCCGCCCAGGGCAGATTTGGGTTTCTCCTTTGAGAACGCCGAGTCAGTGCAATGGAGTGTGTATCTGCAATGAACGCCCGGTTGGCAAGACTAAATCTGTCCCTACAAACACATCTAGTGGTCAACCAAATTAGTTTATTGGGTTATTTCCGCTTTCCTCGGGCCCGCCCACCAGGGCGCCTCATTCCCTCCCCCTGACGGTTCAGGGGGCAGACAATTCTGGGAAAGCATAGCATTCTGGGGATTTCAAGTTGCGACTCTTCAAGTCCCCCTTTTCATGAAGATTAACAATTTAATTCGGTAATTTCTTGGTGAAGCCCGGTGCGGTTAGAACCTGTTTGAAAAGTCACCTTCTCCTATGAAATCAGCATCAGTTTAAGGTATGAGGTTGTTTTGGGTAGTGACACCAGTTGCATACCTACATCCCGAAATTTCATACCAACACTCCGATGGCTATGATGTCGAAATTGCGAAGAAGCCAGTGATATCAAGAGTTCTAGCCTCTTTTCTGTCTCTATTGAAAACACCCATTTGGTATGAAAAGTATGAAATTTCCTTGGATTACTAAACGACGTTCTTTGGGTCGCACCTAGAGTTTTCAAACAAGCTCTCAGGAGTTCAGAAAGACATAAAATAATGGGGGTTCTTTGCATAACCCCCATTGGTGTGCACCTCGCGGAGGCCATCGCCATCAGGAATCTCTATCCCACTTGCTATTCGCTCGCTTGATCGTCGCGTGCACATTCCTTATTGCCATGACTTACCGTTACATACGTGCGACCCAGATGTTGATAGCCTTGCCACTCATCGGTGTTCGCCACCGCAGTCGTTTGAGTGAAACGATGCACGTGCACGTAGAGCGTCTCTCGGTCGGTGTGATGCACCACGTGCAAGCGCACCTGATGAGTGTCTCGTCCGACCGTACCCACAATGGGAGGACGGTCATTGTTGTAGGTGCCATGCCCGCGTCGCTTGTTGGCACGCCGACGGGGAGGCATGGTCGTCATGTCGACTCCCTTCTCGCCAGCGTCTTGGAACATCCCATCGGTCTCGGTACAGGAGTCCGGTAAAGCGTCTTCGGGCTGCAGACGACCAGCATTGGCCTGGATCCACTTGCAGAGCTCGTGGACAGTCTGACAGCTCAGTTTCAGTTCGCGTGCCAGTGAAGCGGTGGGGTCTTCTTTGCAGATGCGACGTAGCAAGAGCGCTACTAGCTCAGGGCGGAAGTGTTTCCGATCGAACACCGTGCCGCTACAGAGGTTGTAGATACCTTGGCACGAGTATCGGTAAACAGTCAGGTGGCTTTTGAGAGTTGTGCGGAACAGGCGCGCCTCCTCAACACGCTTTCCGCAGTGTGGACAAGTCAGTCTATCCTGGCGGAAATACCTCAACAGCCACCGACAGCTCACATCTTCATCCAATAAGTCAACTATTAGGAAGTCCATAAACGCAAGGATAACATAGAAGCACTACTTATGGACAAGAGTCTATATTCTATATTGAAACCTGCTTAGCAAGTTTCAATATAAGAATTCATCTTTCGCATTAACAAACATGCTGCTCTTCTGGAGCAGAATATTGAACCTATCGTATACTATAAGACATGGGGATCTCTATCGCACTCCCTGTCCAGTCGTTTAATCTCCTCTGGAGCGAAAGAACGAAAGCTAAGTAGCTAGATAAAAATCTGCGTAAGTGTTTAGTCCATATTGACTCCTTGTGGCGAATACAAGGCGAACCCTTTATTCCACGACCGATGGCAATTTCTCTCATGTACCCAACATGCGAGCGATATCCCTTGTGGGAGGGGCATCTTGCCCCGATATTCCGCGTTCACGATACATCAACTCCCTAAACAACTATGCAATGAAAATCCACTTTCGGTAGGGAATCGCTCCTGCATCGGGGCAAGATGCCCCTCCCACATATAATCCAAGAATGCACCGCTGCCGATAGTCAGGCGCGATACACTGCCAAACTAATATTGCCACTCGTTTTGGCTGAACTAAACAGTTACAAATCTGCTGGATTTGCCAATCCAGCAGATTATGCTCGTTTCAGAAATCGTAAGTGTTTAGCGGCAGCAATTAGCGGTTAGTAAATCCCCCGTGGCAAGAGGTGCGATGAAAACCCAACCTCCTTGTGTCAGTTCACTCTTACCCAGAAGTCGGCAAATCTGCACAGGGCGGGGACATTTAAGAGGCGCCTGTTCGAAAACAGGGAGACCACGGAGAAATCTGGATTATTCCGGCTACAGGATCTAGTCTTCCCACGTTATTTCGGAGCTGGAGCGCAAGACGGCTATACGTCGGCTTTCTATAGACGTTGAAGATTTCTATCGTACTCGTTATTCACTCGCGCTCGATCATCAAATCGAAGATGGAATCTTAACAGGTGTATAGGAACGCCGGAATCCCACGCACGTAAGCCTCAGCGGGGCGATAGGTATATCGCAGAAGACAAAAAACATGAAAAAAGCCTACTTCAAATGGTTAAGAATGGCATTGATACCTATAATTCAAACAGGATCTTAATGAAGTCAAGACCAAGGCTGCGTTTGCAGTTGATGTCACCTCTTCACCATATTAGATTGGCGCTTAGTCTGTCACGTCTGTTGCACGACACCCGGACATCAACGGACGACAATTCCGTATCTTACGACGCGCAAACCGATTTTATATTGAGAATACCCGATGCGTATGATAGAATAGCGTCGTAATCATCTACATTATTGCAAAACCGCGATGAATAGTCAATGTCAAGACCGGCGTGTTTTGGTTGAGGAAGAATTGGGAGACAGACGGCGTTTTCCCGCTTCATGGAGCAAGTCAACGGGAGGTCTTTCACATGGCGCAACAGACGGTGCGAATTATGGCTGCATCCATCGTGATGGACGCTGAACTTAATAACTCACGCACGGCGGCGCGGATATGGGAGGCATTGCCAATCACTGCCGCAGGGAACACATGGGGAGACGAAATCTATTTCTCTATCCCGGTGGACGCAGAACTGGAGAATGAACAGGATGTGGTAGAACTTGGCGCCCTCGCGTATTGGCCCCCCGGCAAAGCATTTTGCATCTTTTTTGGTCCCACGCCCATGAGTCAAGGGGATGAAATTCGACCAGCGAGTGCCGTTAACGTAGTCGGTAAACTCCTTGGAGATGTGACGGTCTTCAAGCAAGTCAAGAGCGGGGAGACAGTAACACTCGAGAAAATCAATGGGAGATAATAAATGGCGCTTACCAGAGAGGAAAGAAGGGCACTCGAAGAAAAATACAAAGAGCAACGTCAATCTATGTGGGCAGGGAAGCGCCCATCAAGCATCGCACAAGAGGAGAGGTTTGAAAAAGCATCGGAAGATTCGGACAGCGTTGATAGACTGCTCCAAGTTTCGGATTCTAACCGAGCACGGACAAAGTCATTGAATGAGAACCAACCGGCCGCGATTTCATCCCAAGCGAGTGTGGACCAATCTGAGCAAACACGGTTGAATGCAAAAGGAATTGCACGCGACAATAGAGAGAACACAGTCCCAGCAACCGGTAACATTGACACGCAGCAAATGATTCAGAAAATTCGGAGGCAGCGAGAGGATATCTGGCAGGGCAACTCAGCGACGCGTCAACCGCGGCAGAACACAAAGGGTAAAGTCGGCAAATTTTGGAATCCAACACAACAGGACGAGGCAAAACGCCCAATCAGATGGAGACTGGCGTTAGCTGTGTTCGGAGCAATTGCTGTATTGGTTAGTGTTGGCGTTCTGCTAGGATACTGGTTTGCAAGTTAGAAATGGCCAAGTCGCAGAACGGTTTACTTCCTGCTACCCATCTGGACCTCGAACCGCGTAGTAAGAATTTCGGAGGCAAAACATGATTCGCTTGTTCCTGATTAGACATTTGATATATCTCGTCCTTCCTTTTGCGTTTGCGCTTTGGTTTACTACGACGGGTTATGGCGAAAGCTTTTATCCTGATGACATCGGAAACCAGTGGACCTTACAGAGCCTAGATGGGATGAATCTAAGAACTGTTACAATCAAAGGCCCGGAGACAATCAACGGTGAAGAACTTAGAGTTATTGAGGAAGACACTAATGGCAACATCAATAAACTTTTTGTGAGATCGGAAGCCGACGGTATAAAACTTTTCCGATCTGTTGTCGCCATCGCCATCATAGGGGAGGTGACGTTTGATTACTCGCCGCCACAGGTTTTCCTCCCAATCCCGGCAGATCTTGGCTCGACTTGGACGGTTCAAAGCGAGGCTGAAATTGCTGTCGTGGGGAAAGTGCGTTCGACGAATCAAGCAGAGGTTGTCGCAATTGAGGAGGTTGCGACGCCCGCAGGTACCTTCCAGAACTGTCTGAATATTGGACAGAACATCATTTTGAATCTACCAATCGCAGATTTGGAATTGACCAACTCCATGTGGCTAGCTCCAGATCTCGGCTTAGTCAAAGCAACTGACTCAAGTGGTGTCATCTTTGAATTGATAGATTTCGATATCGCTGAAAGCGATCCTCAAACCGCAGTGCAACGGATTGGCAAACTGGCGACAACATGGGCAGCAATGAAGTATCGGTGAACGAATATAAGCATTTGGACGCCGAATCCCTGTTAAGTTCTAGGCATCTCACAACATCTCCCATTTTCCCTCGGCTAGTTCATTTCTTGATCCTTGCCATCCTGTTCTGTGAACACATCTCCCCCTTTGGAAACACCCATGAAAGGCACCATCTCAAATCATTTGATGGCAGGTTGCATTTGACGAGAGCGCCTCGAATTGGAGGCAGCACGACTCTCGTTTTGTCAATCCACTCTAATCTCGTCGAATCCGTCCATGCCCGCATTCTGTTTCATCTGCCACGGGGTATTGTCGCCGAGTCACCGAATCAATTTGACGATATTTATTTCCCGTCCAAGGAGGCAGAACAACGACACAGCGTACGTCTGCGAGTAAAAGCGCCTGGGAATTATCCACTTCAAGCATCAATCTATACCACATCCGCCGAAGGCAAAAAAATCGTGCAACATTTTTATATCTATCTCCTCGTGACTCCAAACCGCGCGGAAATTGCATCCGAGCCTTTCAATGACAAAATTAGAAGCTTACCGCTACAAACGCACGTCCAATTACCGTCCATACCCGCGCAGATTGATAGTTCCCTAATGATTCGAGGATCGGTTTCCTATTTTGACGATAACGAACTCATTGAGTTGCCTATTCAAAAGCCCCAAATCCAATTGTACCTAGAGAATCAAACCACTGGCAGCACCATTATCGGTCTCACCTTTGGTGATGGGCAGGGCAAGTACAATTTCAACAATCTGAATCATCCCTCCCTTCATGATGGTAGTCCGCGTAATCTCTATGTTGTTCTGAAATTTGAGAATTCCGTGCTCTCAATATCGAACGACATGAACCAAACGTACACCTTGCAATCTGAAACGGTTAGCGATGTCCCAGATGGTGAAACCGTCATCAATCTAGTCATTGATAGATCTCATCCAAATCGAGGGATTGGACACATTTTCAACACAATCCAAGATGCACACGCTTTTCTTTATAACCGATTGGGTTGGGAACGAGACAGATCGATAAGGGTTGTATGGCCTGGCCCATATAGTATCTCTTTTTACAATTTCGATTATATGGACGAAGACAGAAGACAGATGACGCGAGAACAGATTGCCATTGCTTTTGGAGAACACCAATGGCTACGCATTATAATGTTCCACGAATATGCACATGCGGTGATGACCGCTGCGTATGGCTACAATCTTGATGCCTTGCCGCGAGATAACTACCCTGGTGTGCACCGTCTGGAGACTGTGTCGAACTTAGGTTTTGCATTCTACGAGGGGTGGGCTGCGTTTATGGAAGCCGCTGTGGACAATAACGCTCTGAACGTTACGGGATTTTGGGATAGGGATTCCCCGAACATTGAATCCAATCAATGGTGGACAGGACATGTAAATGGAGCAGGTCAAAATGTCAAAGGCGAGGTGGTGGAAGGGACTATCGCCAGTATTCTGTGGGATATATTTGACACACCAAACTCAATCGATCTCGCACCGGATGTTGACGATGATAACATCAGCGATGAGCTGGATTCATTCTGGGAAATCTTTGTGAATGATACTCCGCTAAACATCACAGATGTCGCAATGTCGTGGCGTCAACGGAATCTTCCGATGTTAAAGGAAATTGAGGCAATCTACGCAAATCATCATACACTCTCTCGTCCAAATTCTCCCCCTACGTTTCAGTTTACTTCGCCTACCACTGAGGGCGCCGTAGCAGGCAACACCCTTGAGATTACGTGGAAGGCATTCGATTTGGATGGGGACGATTTTACGATTGACTTGTTCTATGACATCGATCAGAGTGCGGGAGATTCTGTGGAAATTCAATCGCGGATTTCGTCGAGTCTTTCGAGTTGGAGCTGGGACACGAGCGCGGTTGAAGAGGACAAATACTATCTTGGCGCGAGCGTTAGAGACTTCAGAAACTCAAAGGTCGAAGTCTACAGCGATGGGTTCGTTACTATCAATCGGTCTGCAATTTACGATGTGAATGGCGATAAGATTGTCAATCTGCTTGATTTGGTTACAGTCGCCGCCCAATTTGGAAAACCGTTAAATCCAAACTTAGATGCCAACGGAGATGGGGTAATAAACATCCTTGATCTTGTCTTGATTGCAGCTCACCTTGGTGAAGCCATTCCGTAACGTATCGCAGACTAAATGAGCAGTAATCTCATGATGACAAAGGATAATCAATGAGACATTTCAGCGGATCTCACTATTGATTGAGAAAACTCGCCCGCACACCGTAGCGCTATCCACAACTGCGGTGACTACTCATTCGTGTATCACTTAATCGGTGGTGATACGATGCGACCACCGACTACGAAAATGGAGGTGCAACTTGCCATTTGGAGACAATAACTGGCTTGCTTTAACACAGGAACCTGCCTTGGAGCCCGAACTTCCCATCTGCGATCCTCACCACCACAACTGGGACTTCCGCACTGACCGCATTCCTTATCATCGATATCTTCTCCACGAACTCATTGCCGACATTGACAGTGGCCATAACGTGCGTTCTACCGTGTTTGTTGAGGCGGGCGCCATGTACCGTGCGGACGGGCCGGAGGAAATGCGTTCCGTCGGAGAAGTCGAATTCGTCCAAGGACTCGCTGCTGCGAGTGCCAGTGGATTGTACGGCTCTAGTCGGGTTGCTGCCGGTATTGTTGGTCGCGCAGACTTGAATCTAGGCGATCGAGTTGAACCGGTGCTCCAGGCACTACGGGCGGCTAGTCCGAACAGGTTCCGCGGTATTCGCCACTCCGTTACGTGGGATCCGCATCCGGAGTTTGAAAACAGGAGCCGCACCCATATAAAAGGACTGTTGGCGTGCAGTGCCTACCGCGATGGGGCCCGAGTACTGGCGTGTATGGGGCTGTCCCTGGAGGCCTGGTTGTATTTTCCACAGCTACCCGAGTTGGCCGATTTCGCCAAGGTAGTTCCAGGTTTGACGATTATCCTAAATCACATTGGAGGGTTGCTGGGTGTAGGTCCTTACGCTAATCGCAAGGATGAGGTGCTTGCTACCTGGCGCAGCGGCATTGCAGCCGTAGCCGAATGCCCTAACATCAACGTAAAACTTGGTGGTATGGGAATGCCGCAAGTTGGTTTCGATTGGCATACGCGCGACGAACCGATTGGCTCGGAAGAACTAGCCGAATCAATGGGGCCATATATGAATTACTGCATTGAGAAGTTCGGACCGGACAGGTGCATGTTCGAGAGCAATTTTCCGGTTGACAAAGTATCCTTTTCTTATAACATAATGTGCAATGCCTTCAAACGGCTATCTACGGGTTATTCAGAGTCGGAACGCGCCGCCATGTTTCATGATACTGCTGCGCGGGTTTACCGTCTTGATATATAGCCAGAAATGACGTAATCAATGATGAGCACTACACCACGAGCACATTGAGGGCACGGATTGGAAAATCCGTTGATTTCAACTTGTGCAAGCAACGCAACCATTCTGGAAGAGGAGCAAATCTACAATGTCAGAAATTATTTACGATGTCGCCGTTATCGGCGCAGGCCCAGCGGGCGCACAAGCGGCGATTTCTGCCAGTCACCAAATGCGCCACGTATTGGTTCTTCACGCTGGTAAAGTGAGTTTCAGCCGCGGACGGGCATACTGGTCAAAGTCTGTCGAAATTGAGGACGCGCCTGTGTTTCCAGGTGTCATCGGGTCGCATTTTGCCAAGGAATTGATGAAGTGGATGGAAGGACGTCCGGTGACTGACATCACTATCCATGGAGAAAAACGCAAAACAGGGATCGAAATCCGCGACGGCTTGATTACTAAATTGAAGAGAGACGGAGACGGATTTGACATTGAGGCCTCCACCACTGCACTTAAGAAAGGAAAGTCAACACAGATTGAACACTTCAAATCTCGAACTGTAGTCGTTGCATCAGGTTTTGATGATCGCTGGCCCGACATTGAGTTCCAGCCTGAGTCCGAACGACTATACCAACAGTATGTTGCCGTGTTTCGTTATGCTGGTAATCGGAAAGGATGGCACTTGTGTATCCGATGCGATGGGCATTTGCACGTTGACGAACATCTCGCCATCGTTGGTGTTGGCGACTACATATATGAAGTAGGACTCGGATCACAAGATTTCACAGATAAGATCACAATTCTGACGAACGGTCGTCCGCACGAGATGTCGCCCGAAATCCTTAGGCAAGCCGAAGAACGGGGTATCAACATCATTGAGACGAAAATCCTCAGACACATTGGTGAAAAGACTAATCTGATGGGGTTTGAACTGGAAGATGGGAGCGAGATATATTTTGACGGTTTTCTTGTTGATGAAGGGTTAATCCCGAATACGAAGTTTCTGGAAGGCTGGGATTACCATAAAGATGAAGACGGACTAATAATTACCAACGATGATGCACAGCTACTTGACTCTCATCGCAATCCGATTCCTGGGCTGTTCGCCGCCGGGGATATTGTGTCGGGAGAGCGCAATCTTATCGCAACCGCTTTTGCTCTTGGACAAGAGGCTGGGTTATCCGCATCAGATTCGTTACGCAGGTGGCATCACCCCAATAGCTAGTGAGCACGAACCAGGGTTCGAATAGTCGAAATTCGGTTGTTGATGGTGTGAGCGGCTTCAATAAAAGCGATAGCGTTCCGGTGGTACTAGAACTTGCCGGGATTATCTCACAACTCGGCAGCAATAGCTACCAGATCTAAGATGTTCACCATATTGTCTCCGTTCACGTCAGAATTGGGCTTAGTTCCCTCTACGACCGGCATTCCTAGGTTGTTCGCAACGATGACCAAATCAAGAATGTTAACGACGCCATCCCCGTTTACATCTGTTGCTCTAGCTTCGCTAGGGATGATGATACTATCGCTCCTGACAGTTTCCCCGTTTTCTATGCCATCAAAGGGAGTAGCTTCAACAAAAAATGTCTCCCCCTCGTTAAATTCTCGCGTTAGGACCGCAACCGTCGCATCTGGTATGGGACCATCTTGGTTGTGCCACTGGTACCGGATTTGTTCCAGATCTTCATCATCATCAGACCATCCATGCGCTTGAGCGGTGAGCATGTTTGGTATTGCGGACAGTTCCACATCTGTTACAACCTCAACGCCGCTCAGTGAGGGCGGGGTGTTTAAGATTTGGATGCGTTCGCTCTCAATAGAATTGCCGCGCGCTTTCCCATCATAAGGGGTAATTTTCACATACACCTCATCACCGACATCAAAGTTGGCGCCTGAGAGACTGCGTTTGGTGATGGATGTATCTGCCAAGGTGAGAGAGGAACTCCTTGAGAAGGCGACTTGATAATCAATGTCGGCTCGTAGCGTTGCTCCGGCTACAATTGCTCGTTGGATGACAAGGGTAACCTCCAGTTCTGCTCCGGGATTGTCAATCTCAATGTTCGCCTCCAAATCGCCCGTAGCCGTTAAAGTAATCTGATGGACCCGCGTCATGTAACGATAGAGCCTTTCGCCAGGAACAGAATTGAAGTAAGTCCAACTGAATTGTCGTTCCCCTGCTTGCGTCTCGAACGGTACCAGTGGTGTAGTTGATCGGATTATCGCCTGAAGAGTTTCTGTAACGGTGTACTCTCCGACTTCATCCAGATTGACAGTGAAGCTGCCATTGATGTTGCTCCCTACAGTTTCGGGAATACTATACACGGTCTCGATGCCGCTCGGACTGGTGAATTTTACCGTACCTTTCTGTCCCCCGGCGACCGGCACCCTTAATTCTAGACCTCTTGGCAGCGGCAGCGGTGACGGAAATTCTACCGAAGAAATGCCCTGATACTGTTCCTCTTGCTCATTCGAGAAATCAACCGTCCCTCGCAACGGACCATTCTGATTATACCAAGTATACAGATACTGTTCGGCGTCTCCGTCGGCGTCCTGCCAACCTATGGGCGTGGCGGTGACTACACTCGCCTCACGTGCCGGCGCCGGTTCTATAGTCAATTGGATTGATTCAAAACTTGGCGGCGTATTGCCATTAACGTAAGCTGTACTCTGTACAGCAAGAAATGTGACTAGGACTAAGGTTATTCTCTTCATCTATTGCTCCTCGTGTCAGCTAAACTTCAAGCACATAATTCCTCATTGTAGACAAACAGTTGAGGTGTGCCCCCCGTGTGAAGGAAAATCACGGTGTCGTCGGAGGTGAGTTGCCCGCGCCCAACGTGTTTAATTAACCCCGCCATCGCCTTACCTGAATATACCGGATCCAAGAAAATACCCTCCGTTTGGGCAACCAATCTGATTGCCTCCGCGCACTCTGGTGTCAGCATGCCGTAGCCTTGTCCTACGAAGGCATCGGTGTTTCTCACCTCATTATCGCTAATAACAACATTGAGTCCTAGAATTGCGGCGGCGGCGTTCGCGGCGATTCGAATGCGCTCAATCCGGTCATCCCAACTAAGCGGCGCAAACCCAAACGGTTTTAACTTCATTCCAAGCGCTTTGGACCCGATAACCAACCCGGCCTGTGTTCCACCAGCTGAGCCCGCGTAAATCCAATCTGCCTCTACCCCCAAGGCTTTCTGTTGTTGGTAGATTTCGGTCATGCACCAAGTGAAACCGACCGCGGCTAGTGCTGTGGCATGCGGCCCACCAACGACATAGGGTTTTAATCCCTCGGATTTCAATTCTTCCGCTAACGCCTCCTTGACTGCCTGCAATTCGTCGCCGAAAGGTACATCAACCAATTCAACATCAGCTCCCGAAAGATGGTCGAGCAGCAGGTTGCCCTGTACAATACTCTTGTGATCGCGTGCAAGGCGGAGGTAACACTTCAGGCCGAGTCGAGCACATGCCGCCGCAGCTTGACGGCAATGGTTGGATTGTGATGCCGCTCCATGTACAATTGTATCCGCACCAAGATTGACTGCCTCACCAATTGTAAAGGTCAACTGCCGAACCTTGTTTCCACCAAACGCGAGCCCAGAGCAATCTTCTCGTTTAATTAAGATCCGGGGGCCGCCCAACCTCTCAGATAGACGCGGACACTCTTCGAGGGGCGTTGGAAAGTGTCCAAGATTGACTTGTGGAACCTGGGCAATTCTTTCACAAAGATTTTCACATGTTACAACAGGTGGTGTTAAATCCATATTCTTTCCTCGTCCTCAAGTATTGCATTCTACGTCCCGTGTTTGACATCGTTTCATATCTCTTTACCGATCGAGCACCCCTTTCAGTAGTGCCAGCAGTTCGTCATTCCCTTGGGCAATTTCGAAAATGCGCTTGATTTTATCTTTGCGGTCTAATTCTTCCTGAGACGTAGGCTTCGGTTCCCAGATTATCTCAACCTTTCTAGGGGTCAAGCGATCGTAGTTCACCTTGATAACGGTCAACGGATAATTGTCTGGCACCAACAATATCCAATCAATAGTCTCCGCACGGTCAGAATAACGACGGTCCGTTTTCAAACGCCGATCTTGATGTGGCACATCCTTTTTGACCCATTCCTTTCGACCAAATCCATCAATCTCAAAGTAACCTACCTCTAACCAATTGCGTCCTGCACCATTTGGTTTTGTGGTGATTTCAATTCGTTCCATGACTTAGCTTCCCTCTCTGCAAATCGAGAATCTGAATCAAAAGGATTTTTTCTATATCGTGTATTAGTTGGCCGAAGGACATGCGTGCTTCACAACTGCCCTGGGATGGGCAATTTCATCAGTAATGATCCTGATTCGGCGATGGCGAACATAATGCGTTACGGTCTGAAGTACGTAGATTCCAAACTCAAATACGGAAGCCTGACAGCGGCATGCCCCACAGCAATCCTCTGCCAACCAGCAAACAACCATTGGTGTCTACTAATACCATTTCTCTATATTTGCAGTGCATAAAAAGCATTAATCAAGTCTTTCCAAAGCGGGGCAAGATGCCCCGCCTACGGAGAAGGCGAACAATACAATTCAGACATCATATGCACGATCATTTAAGCGAAATGGTATAACAACCTAACGATTCCATGTTGTGTGAACAGTATTTTTTACGCCGAATGAGGATTTTACACGCAGATTTCGTGGTCACTGACGTAGTTAAGCACCATTTGCCAAGTCCGTGTTGCATTCGCTCTCCATACCGGTCAAGGCCTGCAGCTCGAAATTGACGGTAGCAACTGCGTGTGAAATCCATTGCTATGATTTTCACTGATTCTATTCGTTTTGTCAAGGCGTTTTTTCTTGAGTGACAGGGCAATTACATGACCATAGATCGAGCATCTTCTACAAAAAAGTGTTGCTATGCGTGGATAATTTCGTTTATAATGATATCAAGTCTGTAAAGGCTACGGTTTAGACATTCTACGGAGAAGTCATAGATGCGAATTGGTATGAGATATGGACGTGGATTCTTGGATGTGGACGTTCCAGACGGCAATCTAGCTGGGATTCTCACCATCCAACATGAAACTCCGCTTCAAGACCCAGAGACTGCAGTCCACGAAGCTATAGAGTCGCCAATCAATTCGCCACCCTTAGCCCAGTTGGTAGATAGTCGGTCTTCCGCCTGTATCATTATTTCCGATATCACACGTCCTGTCCCCAATCAGGTGATTCTGCCGCCGATACTGCAAACTTTGGAGCGGCAGGGCATCCCACGAGAGAAGATTGTCATTCTAGTTGCTACAGGTATTCACCGCCCGAGCACTGAGAAAGAATTGGAAGAAATGGTCGGGCTTGACATTATCAACAACTACCGAATTGTCAATCATCTGTCTAGCGAACCGGAGACTCATAAGTATTTAGGATTGACGCGTAATGGAACACCTGTCCATATTGATAAAACCTACCTAGAATCCGACGTAAAAATCATCACAGGATTAATTGAACCGCATTTGATGGCGGGATATTCGGGAGGACGCAAAGCAATTTGTCCCGGTATTGCTTCAGTGGAAACGATGAAGGTAATGCACGGACCACAAATCCTCGAACATCCGAAATCATCTGTCGGAATTTTAGATGACAACCCGTTCCATATTGAAGCGAGTGAAATCGCACTCATGGCTGGAGTTGATTTTAGCCTTAACGTTGCGATAGATAATGAGCGACAGATTACCGGTGTATTCGCCGGCGAGTTGGTTGAATCACACAAGGCAGGGTGTGAGTTTGTAGAAAAGCAAGTAAGCGCAACGTTGCCTCACCCCGCGGATCTGGTAATTGTCTCAAGCGCCGGATATCCGCTTGATACCACCTTCTATCAAGCCATTAAAGGATTATTGACGGCTGCAGAAGTTGTCAAGCCGAACGGGAGTATTATCCTAGTGGCTGAATGCAGTCAAGGTATCGGCAGCAAGCCGTTTACCGATTTGATTTTGGAAATACAAGATCTTGACCAGTTTATTCAGGATATTTACCATCCAGAAAATTTCGTGGTCGATCAGTGGCAACTTGAGGAACTAGCAAAGGTTGCAAGAAAAGCTGACATTTATTTCTACACAGAGGGCATCCCCTATGAACAACAACAGCACTTGTTCGTGCGGCCGCTTGAGTGCCCCAAAGAGGGAATTGACAAAGTGCTTGCCAAATATGGAAATGGCGCTCAGATTGCTGTAATACCCGAAGGCCCTTATGTGCTAGCGAAAGTCGAAAAGACTCATATTGAGGGAATCAACTGATTTCACAGAGGCGAAAATGAAAGATATTCCACGGTCGATTGTCGAACTCAAAGGTTTTGGAGATGGTTTGCACTTGTTTATTGATCCGGACGCCAACATAGAGGAGGTTATCCCGCGCATTGAGAAACGGATGGAAAAATTGGGCGATTCGCTTGCCGGAACAGGGGTGAGTATCAATTTCGGTGGCGGATCGCTAGGTGCTCAGGAGTTAATTCGATTGGAACGATTGCTCCATGATACCTACGGACTTGAAATTAAACAGTTAATTGGCAAATCTGATCGAATGCCGTGGCCGCAGGACGGGTCACACATTGCGGGAGCTCCAGCCCTTCACCAGGCTGAACATCAAAATGGCGGGTATAATCTGCACGGAGAAGTGGAGAAAACACAACTCATCCGGCAAACGCTGCGTTCAGGACAGGTTGAACGCTACCTTGAGGGCAATGTCGTCATTCTTGGAGACGTAAACCCCGGAGCAGAGGTTATTGCGGCCAGGGATATTATTGTTCTCGGAACCCTGCGCGGCGTAGCGCATGCTGGCGCTTTGGGTGACATTTCATCCGTGATTATTGCTATGAGTCTCGTGCCCACGCAGTTGAGAATCGCACGCTTCATTTCCCGTCCACCTTCAAACCAACAGCCACAAGGAGATAAAGTTGAGTTCGCACGGATACGTGATAACGACGCCGTAGTTGTTGAAGAATTTACGGACTTTAATCATCTAGCACAAGTGGGGCAGCGAAGTTCTGTGGCTTTTTCAGACTCGCGTTTAGAATGAACTGGGTATCTAGCACGCAAACCGGCAAGCAGAGAAGGAGGGCTGTGGGAGCATGGGAAGAGTGATTGTATTAACCTCCGGGAAAGGAGGAGTGGGCAAGAGCACTTCCACAGCTAATCTGGGAACAGCGCTCGCCATGTTAAGCAAAAAGGTCGTTGTGGTTGACGCTGACGTGGGGCTAAGGAATCTTGATGTCATTATGGGGTTGGAAAGCCGTGTCGTTTACACGTCGATGGATGTCATTGACGGAACCTGTAGCATTGAAAAGGCACTAGTTAAAGACCGACGCGTTAAAGCATTGAACCTCTTGGCAGCCTCCCAAAAGAATAACAAGACGGATATCCTGCCTGAGCAGATGAAAAAAATCTGCAAAGAACTGAAAGAGGATTTTGATTATGTTCTCATTGATTCCCCGGCAGGAATTGAGCAGGGCTTCCAGAATGCCGCGATCGGGGCGGAAGAGGCGTTGATTGTCACCACTCCCGAGATTTCGGCGGTTCGAGATGCGGATCGGATAATCGGGCTGCTGCAGAATATGCACATTGATGAAATGAAGCTGGTCATCAACCGACTTTCTCCCCAGATGGTGAAAGCAGGTGACATGATGAATCACCAAGATATCATTGACATTCTGTCGATAGACTTAATCGGCATTGTCCCGGAGGATTCGGAGATTATCGTTTCAACCAACCGTGGACTGCCCTTGGTATATAATCACTCTTCTTTCGCCGGCCAAGCATACAATCGTATCGCACAGCGGCTCGAAGGAGACGATGTACCCATACCAGAATTCAAACAAGAAAACTGGTTTGGTCAACTAATGGGCAAGCTGATCGGCCGCAGTTAGAAGGAGAATCCGACATGTTTCGAAAACTGATGCGACTATTACATCAAGAGACTGGCAGTAAGGATATTGCCAAGAATCGCTTGCAGTTGATTTTGATTCAAGATCGCGTTGGCGGAGACGAGGCCATTATGAAAGATTTGCAGGTGAAACTGACGCAACTTCTCGCGGAGTATTTTGAATTCCCCTCAGATAGCATTGATATAGAGCTCCAACGTGACGGATCGTCAATGGCGCTAACTGCAAATATCCCCATCAACGCCATGAAACGTCGGCCTCCCGCCCAGCAGTAGCCGCTCAACTGCTTGTGCAACACCATCATTGTCGTTTGACTCGGTGATATAATCCGCACCTTTTTTTAGCTCATCAACAGAATTTCCCATTGCAATACTGAAACCGGCGGTAGCCATCATACTCTTGTCGTTATAACCATCTCCAAAAGCAACAACAAATTCTATCGGAATCCCCACTTGAGCCGCTAAGGCTTTCAATGCCGGCCCTTTTGAAACCTGCAGATTCATGAATTCAATGTACTCGATTTGCGTTCGGGTAATGTATAACCGATCTCCAAAATCTCTTTGAAAGCCAGTGAGTAAGCGCTCGACAGT
Organism: Candidatus Poribacteria bacterium; assembly: GCA_965197465.1. Taxonomy (GTDB): domain Bacteria; phylum Poribacteria; class WGA-4E; order WGA-4E; family JAJDTR01; genus JAJDTR01. The sequence goes on from OZ240209.1 coordinate 2,326,624, forward strand.
CTCAGGCGTGTCGAGCACCTGCATTTTTGTTGGTTCCCCTCCGGTTAATTTTCGAAGATCTCCAACCGCGGTAGCGTGTACCCCTGTCCGACTCTCATAGAGTTCACTCCACGGGTTTACCATCCTAATATAGAGTTGATCGTCCAGACAAAAATTGAGATGTAGGTCCCTCCGATCGCAGTAGTCAACCAGATCCATTGCGGTTGCAGCCGCAATAGGTGTATGATGGAAAACTTCCCCGGTTTTCGCGTGTTTGACCATCCCCCCATTATATGAAATAATCGGGTTTTCCAGTCCAATTTGATTACTAATTGGTAGAATTGATTGATGCATCCTTCCCGAAACTAACACGACGATAACCCCTTCTTTCGACAGTTCTCGAAGTGCTGTGCAGTTTCGGTCCGTTACGACATGTTTGCTGTTGAGTAGCGTCCCATCCAGGTCTAGAGCTGCCATTCGGCATGGGATTTTGGTCATATCCCTGTTTTCCTTTCCTCTTCGTGATGAGTTCTTCCGCCCATCGCCTGTAGTTTGCCCAGAAATCAACAGATAGCTCGTTCCGTTTTAGGATCAAAGAAGTGGGCGTGTTCCTCGTCGAAATCCAGCCAAATGGGTTGTCCGGCCTTAACTTGGAAAGCTGGGTGCGTTCGGACTCTGAGCGTAATAAGATCTGTGGTCTCCGGATCTTCACCGAGGAAGATATCAATAATATTCACGGAGCCGAGCGATTCCACCAAGTGTACAACCGCCTTGATTCTTCCTCCTACGGGTTCCTTGGAAATCGCGATATGCTCTGGTCGAATTCCAAAAACCAGTTCATTGTTGTGAGGGCAACTACCAAGGTTCGCGACCTGTTCATCGGAAAGTTCCCATGAAAAACCTGTATGATTGAGTCGCAACAAGGTTCTATCACCATCCGAATGAATAGTACTATGGATTAAGTTCATTGATGGGCTACCCATGAATCCGGCAACGAAAAGGCTCCGTGGTTTGTTGTAAACCTCTTGAGGGGTCCCAATTTGTTGGAGCATCCCTACGTGCATTACCGCGATTCGATCCGCCATTGACATTGCTTCTACCTGATCGTGCGTGACAAAAACTGTCGTTGTGCCAAGTTCGTGCTGTAAGCGTTTAAGTTCAGATCTCATGTCGACACGGAGTTTGGCGTCAAGGTTCGCCATCGGTTCATCCATCAAAAATGCTTTTGGACGACGCACCATCGCCCTTCCAAGCGCCACCCGCTGCATCTCTCCGCCACTCAGGTGCGACGGTTTTCGATCCAATAGCGTGTCTATTTGTAAGAGATGAGCAACTTGCTGTACTAGCTCGCGAATTTCAGATTGGCTAAACTTCACGGCTTTGAGAGGGAACGCAATATTATCAAAAACTGTTAGGTGCGGGTAGAGCGCATAAAACTGAAACACAAAGGCGATATCTCGATCTGCGGGGCGTAAGTGATTCGTCCGCGCTCCATCGATTAGGATGTCCCCTGCTTCGGGGTGTTCTAGGCCGGCAATAGATCGCAGCGTTGTAGTCTTTCCGCAACCGGAGGGGCCCAAGAAAACCAAGAACTCTCGATCTTGGATTTCTAGGCTTAGGTCATTAACGGCTACAACACCGCCGAAGCGTTTGGTGATATGTCTCAGTTCAATTGCTGCCATAGGATAGAACGAAACTGCGGACTTCACTGCCAAGAAAACAAGGACATAATCAGCGTGGGAACAGGAAATCCTTAGACAATAGGTGTATATTTTAACACACGATTTCGAAAAATCATAACAGAAATAGAGGTAGGGTTATCAAGGGGGCACTATGCCTCGCGGGTAACTGAAGGCGAGACGATGAGCCGGGGAGTAATGGTAAGGACGGGTTAGCTAAAATGTGGGTATCCGCTCAAGTGCCGAGAACAAGATACATCGCCAGACCAGAGAGTAACGGCATTGTCAAGTTATCATCAAGCTTAGTTGGAAGAACCTCAACCACCGTCGCGACTAAGGCGCCGATGGTTGCCACGGCTGGATTGAACTTGACAAGCGCAATCAGGATACACACAAGAAAACAAGCGAGGCTACCTTCTAGGCTCTTTCGAGTAAATAACTTTGTCCGTCCCCATTTCTTTCCGATTAGCGCGGCTGCCATGTCGCCCAAAATCATGAAGAAAATACAGACGATTGCGAGGACTTTGGGGAAGAGGAGAATGGGTAGGAAGGCGCCGATAAGATAATACGTCGCACCCGTAATGGCGCCATTTCGTTCGTGTGAGCGAAGCACCGGCGCGAAGGCTTGATAGAAAACAACTCTAAAGGAGGGCCGCAGGACTTTAAGCAATTCGATCATAAGCGCGATGAGCACAAGGACGCCGACAGCGATTACAGCCTGACGCCTTTCAATGAATATGTAGAAAATCGGAACGATGAGACCAATCAGATGAACGCTTTTCCGCCGTAATTCTAGTGCCATGGCTTTCTTCCCGCCTTTGGAATATTGTGTCTCTATAAGCAAGAAATATACCAAAGGAAATTAATTCGCGAAGCCATCAGTGTATAGGCGTATGGGGACAGGTGATTGTTACAACTGCGGAAATTAGAGGTGCAAATTCTACGTGGGCGTGCAGATTTTGCATAGGTTGCTAACTATTGTGTGGGCATCGGTAGCTTTAAATTCGACAAGTCATCTGTTTCAAAACTCCATCGCACAATAGAGCAAACCTCTGGATGCCGACGTGGGAATTCCAGAATACTTTGTGTGATACGATTCCAACCTGAAAATGTCGCGTCTGATCCAAAACACACAATGCATTGCGTTACGACAAACATTCGGTGCTCGTAATTTACGGAATTGCCCTGTACCTCAAACGACACACCCCGATATTTGCGCCGATTGTCTTGAGTGGTTATCGGATTGCACTGAAACTGAGGAAATTTAGTTGGGCGATTCGTTGGATTTTGGCACGATAACTGGTTTTGTTGCGTTCTGCTGGGGCACGCGCTTATCGGCTTGGGTTTCGGTGAATTATATGGTGACAGAGCTTGGAACGTGACGGATTGAAACAAGTAGTTTGACATCACAGTGAAACGCGCTTGAAGGTTAAAAACTGGTTAGTTCGGCAATTACACTTTGGCAAACATTACTTCCGCTGCTTAATGAATCACGCAATTACAAAATGAATATCGTAGGAGTTGCACAGTCGAACGCTCATACTTGCGTAGTTCAGTGGTGAATGCTAGAGATTGAAACTGCCGGTGCCCGTTGAGTCGGGATTGAGTTGAAGAGTGGGAATCCTGATTGTTATCTCCTTGTAGTAGAGATACGCTCAGGTGTGAATTGAGTACGTGAACTTCAGTACGGGCTTTTTTTGACGATACGCCATCTACAGAAAAGGAGGGCGAGATGGATGGACATCGGATATTGTTCCATGTCTAGGTATGTCAGGCAAAGCGAAAAATTAAGATCGACGGCATTGCGATTAGTTGACAGCGGATTCAAGCCGAAGATCTGGTCGGCAATTTACTTGACTAATCGCATAATGTGATGTAATATCGCCTCGTGTTAGTGTTGGTACAATGGCATACACTATAGTGATGAAACTCACGACTTGAATCTTCTGATTCCGATTGCGGAAAAGGCAAAATAATGGCAGAACCGAAAGAAACTGTACGCTGGGGGATTTTGGGCACTGCAAGAATCGCCACTAAGGTGTGCCGTGCCATAAAATTGGCAAGCAATGCTGAGCTTGTGGCAATCGCTAGCCGAACGGAAGAGCGAGCAGAAAACTGGGCATCTGAACATAGTGTTGAGCGCGCATACGGCAGCTATGAACGGCTTTTGGCGGATGAGTCAATTGATGCAATCTATCTCCCCACCCCACCAACACTGCATGCTGAATGGACCATTAAAGCCGCTGAATGTGGCAAACACGTGTTGTGTGAGAAGCCGTTGGCGGCAAACGTAGAAGAATCTATGGCGATGGCGAACGCCTGCCAAGAGAATGGCGTACAATTGATGGATGGTGTCATGTGGGTACACCATGAACGCACGCCTCAAATGAAGCAGATCATAGAGGATAGAACATTAGGAAAGTTGCGTCGAGTGACCTCCGGATTTTCACTTAACTGGGATACAATCCCTTACGACAACATTCGCGCTAAGAAGGAACTTGCGGGTGGGAGCCTTGGCGATTTGGGGTATTACTGTGTTCGCGCTATTCTTTGGGCATTTGGCGATCTCCCCACGCAGGTTTTTGCAACCGCACGTTACGAGGTCGGCGTCGATCTCAACCTAACGGGACTCCTCTGGTTTGAAAACGGACGGATGGCATCATTTGATTGCGCGTTTGACACGGGCAGCAGAAAGTGGTTCGAGGTAGCAGGCACCAACGCCTCGCTGATATGCGACGATTTTGTTATCCCTTGGAAAGAGGAGTCTGCGCGATTCTGGATACATAACGCACTAGGGAAATCCGCCGAACACAAAATCGAAAGCGGGATCCAAGAGGTAAACATGATTGAACGGTTCTCTGACATCGTGCAGACTGGCGAGCTTGAACCCCAGTTCATTAGGGATGCGATTAACACGATGCGTGTTTGCGACGTTCTGTCCGAATCCGCGAGACGTAACGAAATTGTGCAACTTAGGCTTCCATGCCGTTCCTGACACGGCAAAGATTAGAATTGCTACGCCGTAAAGAGCAAGTCAACCACGTAATACGTAGAACATTTGATGTCGTTATTAACGAATGAGGTGCATAACTTAGAGACCTATTGACCGATATTGCAAAGGAGAAAGTTCCCATGGCAGTAATTACCGTTTCCAGAGAATACGGAAGTCGTGGTGAAGAAATTACCCAAGAAGTTGCGAAAGAACTCGGTTATAGTTATTTCGATAAAGACATCCTCGCAGATGTCGCGCGTATTGCCAACACAACCGAAGACGAAATCCGTCAATATGATGAAAAGGAGGAACACGGCCTACACACGTTCTTGAAGAAACTGTTTATCGCTCAACCGTTAGTCGTCGCCGAGTTTCCGTACTACTATCCGCCAACCATACCACTCGATTGGTCAATTGAACCTATTGATAACGAACCAAGACTAGACCCCGAAAGTGTGACAGCGTTTTTTCATCAAGTTGTTGAAGAACTGTGGAGTCGAGATTGCGTTGTGATTGTCGGTCGAGGTAGCCAACGAATCCTTGCTTCAAAACCACGCACGCTTCACATTCGCTTCGTTGGGACAATTCAAGATCGCTGCAAACAAGTAATGGCGGCAGATTCTCTAACCCATGTTGAAGCTGCAAAGAAAATTCTAGCCATCGACAAAGGACGTGCGCATTATCTGAAGCATCACCATGATGCAGACTGGACGGATGCAACACTCTATCACCTCGTTATCAATACCAGCTTAATATCGGTTAACCAAGCCGTCAAAATAATTACGCTGGCGCTTCGCCATGTGGAAGATCAGGGGAACTAACGGGAGTCCTAAGATGGGGACCGTGATTGGCAGCCGAACCTATCTCGTGCGAAGATAACATACATTTATGCGAAAGTACGGTGCATATATCCCTGCGCTTCTAATGGATGCTTGTATCAGCAGTATCCTTACGAACGTTGCTTTTTTTATAAACTATCTCCACTTCTCCTCTACGTTTCTGGGCACCCTGACCGCAATCAGCACAGGCGTCTTTGTGCTGCTAGCAATCCCTTTTGGCCGTCTTTCAGATAGGGTTGGACGACCACGCGTCCTCACCATAGCCTGCCTTTCACTCGCCGCCGTGAGTATTCTACTTCCATTCTGTACTCGCAAACTTTATCTCATGATAGTTTTTTCGTGCAGTGGTATCGGTATGGCACTCTTTTGGCCCGCTTATGAAGCGTGGCTAGCTGAGCGAGAGGGTACCGGAGGTCTGATTGGACGCATCACGACCTTTAATTTGTTTTGGACCGTCGGAATTACCATTGGTCCGATGATTGCCAGCTATCTTTATCAAGGAACTAGCCCAGTCCTTCCTTTCTATCTCGCGGGCGGATTCAGCTTAATCAATTGGATCGCCCTCAAATCTCAAACAATCGTAAATCGTAAAGACCAACGCTCGCCAGAGCATCCTGCTGTGATCGAAGCACCTCCTCATAATGCGCATCACATCTATCTAAAAATAGCGCGGATTGCTAACTTTGCCTCATGGTTCTCGCTCGGAATCGTTCGGCATATCGCGCCGAAGCTGACAGTCGAGACCGGCATTCCCGCAAAGGCTTATGGGAATTTAATACTGGTGTTGGGAGCAACACAACTGATTGGCTTCCTATGGTTGGGCACCAATCGAGCCGCACGGTTACATTATCGATTGTCCCCATTGATTAGCGTTCAGTTACTCGCAGCAATCGCCTTCTTGGTGATTGGACTTTTGCCACACGGGCTCTATTGGACGTTCGCCTTCGCGGTAATTGGGCTATCTGGTGCCGTTACCTACTTCAGCAGCATGTATTATAGCCTGCACGCACAGCAGGACAAGGGCAACAAGAGTGGTGGACATGAAGCTGTTCTGGGAAGTGGCTTATTGCTTGGCCCATTCCTCGGTGGGATGTCGGCAGATTCAGGACTGGGAGTGAGCAGTCCGTATCTTCTTTGTGCGGCGGTGATTGGCGTTTGTAGCGTAGTGGAGACGAGTATCTGGATAAGGCAACGAAGACTTTGTCTATCGATGGACAACAATAACAAATCCGGTTAAACCGCCGAGTAGGATTTGAAAACCCGTTTGGTAAAGGACCTCCCGAAACGGTTGGCAGAGAAAGATGAGACCGAACGCAATCGCGCCGATAGAAATCTGTTCCACCCACCACTTTCGCCTTGAACAAATTGCAAACAGGGTCATACCTAATAGGATAGGATAGAGAGCGGTGTTCCGCAGAGAATTAAGGGGTTGATAGAGGAAAACGAAGCCGATGACTAGGATAGTTCCGCCGAGAATCGCCATCTGCCTTCGCCAGCGTGTTGTCATGCCAAAAGCGATTGCGCTGGCAAAGATTAGGTGGAAAGCGGAACCGCGAAGAACACTTGGAGCATCCAGATAAAGGAAACCCAGTCCAGCGATTAATGCAAACCCCGCAATAATCTCCACGAGCCACTTAGTAGAAAAAAACGTCGCTGACAAGATTGATGAGACCGTCAAGAGCGGCAGGGCAATCCCCTTGAGTAATACAAAATAGGGTTGATACAGAAATCCAAGCCCCAGAAGGAACGTTATTATGGCGATGGTTTGGTGAGGGGACCGCTTTGGCATGTCGCTTCAGAGGCAGATATAGGTTGGGGTGTTAGGATTTGTTTGCAAGCCGTACAAGATTTGTTTACAGCCAAGACGGACCTCTCAATCAAGATTTGCCCGTCGTTGTGGCAGTTGCGTCATGCCCAACCACCGAAAGGGTGGATGAAGCACCGCGTACTGTGCTATAATCGGCACCAGTCATTCGATTTGAAGAGAAGCCTAGAGGAAACTGATGAAGCCAAGAATCTCAATGATCGGTACGGGGCGGTGGGGCAAAACCCTACTGCAGAAATTCCATCATCTTGGTGGACTCCACCTCGTCTATGGACATCAGAATCGAGATGAGCTTCAATCGCTTAATTTGCGTTTTGCCGAGGACATCGATCTGTTAATTCATGAGAGTGAGGCTGTTGTCGTCGCCACTCCATCGGAGACCCACGCAGAAGTCGGAGAACGCGTGTTACAGGCGAAGAAAGATTTATTTCTTGAGAAACCCATGGCGCTCTCATCTAAGGAAGCACACCACCTCACGCAGTTGGCAGAGGATTCCGGTTGTGTCCTGATGGTTGGGCATGTTCTTTGCTACTCAACGGGTTTCGCCATGCTTAACGCTATGCCCGGTAAGGCCGTTTCTGCGCACGGGAAATTCTTGAAAACGACGACGCCTGAGAAGTATCTCAATGCCTACTGGGATATGGGGGTGCACTGCGTTGCATTGGCAATTTCCTTGAAGGTGCCCATGATTCAGTTCAAACTTGACGCCTCCGCGGAAGCAGCGGTCAATCAAAGGACTTTCGAGCTACAAACAAGAACCCCCGACGCTCAAGTTCACTCGCTGTTATGGGATTTTCTCGCCCCTGAGAATCAGGAAGACATGTTGATGGTTGAGTGCAGACATTTTCTCGTTTGCGTTAACAACCGAGAGACGCCGAGAACTGATGGACGCCACGGAGTCCAGACTATTGAAGCATTAGAAAGGATCCATCCGGAGAAGTGTGCTTAAGTAATAACGCATCCCTAATCTTTGCTTGATTGCGTACGCGATTTTCCGGTTCCGAACAAACCACGAAACCATCCACGTGACTGAGTCTCAGTTTCTTCTACGGCTTTTGCTTCCAGATTCAGAACTTCTGTTTGGAGCTCATTGATTCTCTGTTGAAGTTCTTCATTCCGAAGTTGGAGTCCCTGATTCTCGCGTTTTAATTCTGCGATGTCTTCCTGCAAAACGGTGAGATGCAGCACTTGGCAGGCTAGGTTCTCAATTAGGTCTGACGTTGGGATATTGAAGGCAAGTTTTGTGATGAGGACGGACAAGCCATCCACACTAAGCATGAATTCAGTTTGAGGTTCTTCGGTTTCCTTTTTCTCACCGCCAAACAGTGTTTCAAGCGACTCGTAATTGTGGGACGTTATCACTGGCTCAACATACAAGTAAGGTTTGAGATCTTCATCTTCGCGGGCCAATGTGTTTGTTATGATGTCCTCTTCAACACCAATAATGCCGGCGATGTCAGGTACACTCAGCCGTTGTGACATTCTCAATTCTCCTGAATCAGATGCATCAATCGCCAAGTTTGATATGCGCACCGCGACTTGCGACTCGCTACGGCACGGCCAAAGCAGCGACACAGAATGTTGTTGATTACACTAATTTCCTATGCTGAGGGACATCGGTTTGAAGAAGTCTGATTAACCGCCGGGAGTAGCTCCAACTTGATATAGCGACGAAGGCAATCCCAACACAGAGTACATAGAACGAAATTTTTCCGGCAAAATCCAGAATGTAAAGAATCAAAGCAATTGAAAGAAATAATGTAGCGCACTTCCCCCAGCGATTGGATCGCGTGACGGATCGGGTATGGTACGCGAGATAGATACTACCGACAACTATGAAAACGTCTCTTATTACGACGAGCCCAAACACCCACAGGGGAAAATCGTAATGCTTCGAGTATACGAGCCCAGAAAGCGTGGCGCCGATCACGAGTTTGTCTGCTATGGGATCGAGGATTTTGCCCAAATCAGAGGGTAATTTCAACCGTCGAGCCATGTAGCCATCAAGTAAATCGGACAATACAGCCAGACCGCCTAATGTCAACGTGATTACCCGGTCATAATGAACGATGCTAAGAAAAATGAATGGCGCTAAGACAAGCCTAGTCAAGGACAGTAAGTTACTGATATAGACGAAATCTCGCCTGGCAATCTGCATCTCCGTGTTTTGCGCCAACTGATGTGGAGATGAATGAAGTCGCATCGTGCTCAATTTTGTGCCAGAAAAGATTGGTGCGAAGCGCGCGCCCTTCAGTAAATACCTTAGGATAGCGGGCTGCACTGCCATACTGACGCGATATTTTCGCGGCTGTAGAGTACCGATGGGGCGCTGTTATGTAATGGATAGATGACGTTGCAACTTTCGTATCACGAACTATACCGTCACGCTCGGTATGCATCATTCAGGGCCTGGTCTACTCCGATGGAGCACATGTCAATAAAACTGCGTACCAGCGTACAGCTGAATTTTTTCAATTATTTCGAGCGATAACCCGCATTTTCAATCTATGATTTTCTCGTTTCAGAAGCGTCGCCTCCTCGGCAAGAAGTTGATCTAGCGGAAAGGTTTCCAGCAGTTGCTGCTTCTCGTTAAGAGAGGTGTGAAGCCTGACTCCAATCTGATATGCCAGATGGCGTGGATCTTCAGGAATCGCTTCCGGCAACTCCCATTCGAAAAACAGTTGTTTTAACAAGGCTTCGTAATCCTGATATAACTCACGTGTTTCTGATGCAATCGGTTCAAAATCCTCATTTCCTCCTATATCCGGCTCGTTCGGTACCCGAACACGGCCCACCAGGTAGGGAAGATTGTGCTGGATTTCTAGAATCTTAAATCGGTACTGGCCGGATGCCATGAGGTTCATTCGACCGCCGTCCAATCGATCTACTTCAAGAATCTGTGCGGCTGTTCCAACAAGATGTGGTTCAGCAGGCTCGCCAGTTTCTTTTCCTTCTTTGATAAGAACAACACCAAAAGGTAATTCATTCTCCAAACAGAGCTGAATCATCAACTGATACCGTTCTTCAAAGATGTGCAATGGTAAGATACCACCGGGGAAAAGAACGACGCGCAGTGGGAAAAGCGGCAGTTCCTGTTCCGACGGAACTTCGATCGAGTCAATGTTCACTGGACAACTCCTTTGGACTGAGGACAATTCATTCACAAGGGTGGTTTCAAGTTTAGCACACGATGTAACGAGTGTCAATAGAAACTTTCCAGTCAACGCCAGATGTAGGCGGACTTAACTGACACGGCAAGTTACGATTCACCCTTAGCTGCTAGCCGTTATCGTGGCGCTAGCCAACACTCACTTCCATACGCAGGAGAAAAGCTTATCATGTTAGAAAATTGGGTATTATCACTATCAAATTATAAACAGGCAGCGCTTAAGATTTCGAATTGTTTGCTAGCACGCACGCAGGTCGAACAGATTGAGGAGGAGGGAGATATCAAGGGGGCAAAAGCTGTCTGGAAAGGCGAACCGGGCGAAAGCACGCTTAAAGTCAATGCCCCAGCTTGGAAAGGCAAGATTGAACTCGGCGGTGATACTTCACCTACCATTGAATACCGGCAACAGGGCGATCGGAGGCGATTCACGGTGCGCAACCCCAAGGACATTTCGTTTGAAGTGGATCAGAAAGCGCTCAGTAGAATTGCAACAGCCAAAGGCGCATGGATAGCTGCCATCGCTGGAGCAGGTGCGGGGTTACTTGGATGGTTATTGCTGGCGCTTGCAAATCGGGCATCCCTAGTTAGAGAAGAGCGAGACGATAGATCGCCCCCGCTTCACATATCTGAGTCAACTGACTCTGGCAACCGATTTCCATAAGAAATGCAAACCCATTAAGGGGCCTGAGAATTTCAATCCGGCCCATATAGTACTTACGCAGTTCAGCTTGCGGAAGTAATCTTCCATCACAGATCGGAGACTATCTTAGCGCATCAAAGATTGTGCAAACAAGATCGTTCCGCTACGATCCTTTGAATTTGCTATAGCAGCGCAATTTGTCGGGCATCATGGAGTTGTGTTCTAAACTCAGGTTCAAACCCTCTGCTCTGCATACACGTCCTATGTAGCCAATCACTGATTTGATGGCTGTTAACCGATGGATCAGCTTGAGAAAATACTCATCGTCGATGATGAACCGGACACAGTTATGATCTTACGAGATCGGCTGGAGATGGACCACTACGAAGTGATCACTGCGTCTAGTGGGGCAGCCGCCCTAAAACAGATTGATCTGGACCTGCCGGATCTAGTATTATTAGACATCCAAATGCCAGGGATGGACGGTTTAGAAACGCTGGCACAAATTCACCAGAAATATCCTGGACTACTGGTGACAATGTTGACCGCACACGGTTCAATCCAGCGAGCGGTTGAGGCCACAAAACTTGGGGCATACGATTTTCTGGAAAAGCCGTTCAAGTCAGAACATATTAAGGAAAAGGTCGACCAAGCGCTTGAACATCACCGCGCAACGAAACAGAGCGAAAGAGATGAACTTATTCATAGCTATGAGGAGATACTCGGAGAAAGTCCACCGATTGTGGAGGTGCTGAAGGTCATCGAAAAGGTGGCGAGCACAGATTCTACTGTGCTCATCCATGGCGAAAGTGGTACGGGTAAGGAGCTCGTAGCGCGTGCACTTCACCGAAATAGTGCCCACGCAGATAAAGAGATGGTTGTTGTGAACTGCGCCGCCATCCCGGCTAATCTTTTGGAAACCGAACTCTTTGGCCACGAGCGAGGGGCATTTACAGGGGCTATTTACCAAAAGATTGGGAAATTTGAACGTGCCGATGGTAGTTCGCTTTTTCTTGACGAGATTGGAGACATGCCAGTGACGCTGCAAGCTAAGCTACTCCGTGCGATTCAGGAGCAGGAGATTGAGCGTGTCGGCGGAGCACATGTTATTCATGTGAAGGTGCGAATCATTGCGGCTACTAATCACGATCTGCGTCAAGCCATTGAGGATGGAACATTCCGCCAAGATCTCTACTACCGACTAAACATGATACCAATTCATCTCCTCCCACTGCGAGAGCGGCGGGAAGACATTGGAATTCTGTCCGAGTATTTCTTACAAAAACACAGTGAAGCCCACAGCCAACCAGTTCGGTTAATCAGTCAGAAAGCGAGAGACCTTCTGATGCATTATGATTGGCCTGGCAATGTACGCGAATTGGAATATTCAATCTTGCGAGCAGTTCTCTTTGCGGAGGGAGAAGCCATCTTGCCTAAGCATCTTCCAGATGAAATTCAATCTTCGGAGAAGCGAGCATACAACGATATTCCCATCGGCATGACGATGAAAGAGATGGAGAAGGAGCTTATCCTTAAGACACTTGAGCGTATGGATGGCAACCGAACACGAACGGCAGAAGCCTTGGGTATTAGTCTCCGCGCGTTACAATACAGGTTGAAGAGTTACGCAGTGGAGTGAAGTATGCTGTCACCAACTTACGATTTCATCCAGCCGAAGATGGTTGTCATTCCTGAGGGTGAATTTCTGATGGGAAGTGAAGTCGGCGCGGCTAACGAGGCGCCGGTCCATCGCGTATGGGTTGGCAATTTTGCATTGGCAACGCTACCAGTTACCAATAAAGAGTATTCAGTATTCGCGCAAGCATCCCGGCGCATACTGCCTCCGTTTTGGGGTAGACCGAAGTTCCGACACCCTGACCAACCCGTGGTTGGACTAAGTTGGTATGACGCGACTGCTTATTGTGAATGGATTCGAGGCTTGACAGGCAAACTTTTTCGCCTGCCGACGGAAGCTGAGCGTGAGAAGGCTGCGCGCGGCGGATTGGAAAGACGGGAATATCCTTGGGGAAATGAGCTGCCAGCCGATTTCCTCGGCGGACGAAACGCATTACTTGCGCCGATTGGGACAGAGGGGCCGAACGGCTACGGTTTGTACAACACATCGGAGGGTGTCCATGAGTGGTGCGCGGACGCATATGACGCAAGGTATTATGAGATTTCGCCGAGCCGTAATCCGAAAGGACCAGGACACGGTAGTCGCCGTGTGGCGCGTGGAGGTTCCTGGCGTCACCGCGTGCGATTCGCACGGTGCGCGGCGCGAAGTAGCCTCGCACCTGAGAAACAGTTTAGCGATTTCGGATTTCGTTGCGCGATGACGATTGAATAAGCAGAAAAATAGGAAAACGATACTAGCCGCGATTCCACCTTTATGAATTCTCCGTTAATATTCATCCTTGGTCCCACCGCCATTGGAAAAACCGAAATCGCTATCCGGCTAGCGCAACAGATTGATGCCGAGATTGTTTCGCTGGATTCGCGACAACTTTACCGCCAAATGAACATCGGTACTGCAAAACCGACGCCGGCACAACAGGAGGCAATACCGCACCATTTGATTGATTGTGCCGACATCGATCAGCATTTCTCCGTTGCGGATTATCAACGGCTTGGTGACGCAGCCTTTGCAGATATCCGCAAGCGACACCGGCGGGTGTTGATTGTTGGCGGTGCGGGTTTATACTTTCGCGCTCTGGTTGATGGGCTTTTTCCCGGTCCTGGCGCTGATTTCGCAATTCGCGAACGACTTCGACGAGAGGCGGAGGAGAGCGGTGAATTAACATTACATGAACGGTTGCACCAGTGCGATCCCGACTCCGCTGCGCGTATCCATCCCAAGAATATGGTTCGAGTTATCCGGGCGCTAGAAGTTTACGAACTAACCGGCAAGCCAATATCGGAGCATCAAGCACAGTGGAAGGGCTCTGGGGTGCGCTACGAATTTCGTGCTTTCGGTGTGGATATGCATCGGGAGAATCTTTACAATCGAATCGAAGCCCGTGTTGACCGAATGATAGCATACGGTTTGATCGAGGAGGTCAAACAGATACTTGATGCGGGTTACTCGCCCGATTGTGTTGCCTTGCATAGTTTTGGATACAAAGAGATTATCAATTACCTTGGCGGACATCTAACGCTGTTCGAAGCGGTTGCGTTGCTTAAACAGAATACCCGCCAGTTCGCAAAGCGTCAGTTGACCTGGTTTCGTGGCGATTCGCGAATCGAGTGGAGGAATCGCTCCTTGTGCACATCGATCGATGATCTTGTAAGTAATCTTCTGGAGAAGAATCTCGGCTAAACACTTAAGAGTAGGAGCGAGACTCCTGCACTGAAGCGACACGCACAACTGTTCACGTCGGAGGTTCATCCGGAATTTCGCACGTGGTAACCCTGACGATTTTCGTGAAGGCAGACAATGATGGACATCACTACAACTCTTGACCGCCTCAATACAGTGCTGGCAATTGCCGTTTTGGTGTTTCTCTGGTGTTTAGAAACATGGTTACCTTTATTCCACGAACGCCATGGGAATCGCTTGAGGCACGCCGGCAGAAACATAGCCATTGCGCTTTTCAACACGGCGGTCATTACCTTGATGTTTTCTGGACTCATGGCGATGGTTGCTATCTGGAATCAAGACCATAGATTTGGACTTCTGCATCTTCTGGATTTGCCGCTGTGGCTCGAAACAGGGATAGTGCTCCTTTTGTTCGACGGTTGGATGTATCTTTGGCACCGCGCTAACCATGCGATTCCGATTCTCTGGCGGTTTCACCGCATGCATCATAGTGACCGTGAGATGGATGTCACGTCAGCCACGCGATTCCACATCGGCGAACTGATTCTCTCGTCAGTATTAAGGTTAGGAATACTACCTCTGTTGGGCCTTAAGATGTGGCAGTTGGTTCTGTACGAAGTGATGCTGCTACCAGTAATCCAATTCCATCACAGCAACGTCAATTTGTCTGAAAGATGGGATCGGTTGCTGAGAATAATCATCGTGTCTCCCAACATGCACCGCGTGCACCACTCCCGAACTCAACTCGAAACGGATTCTAATTATTCGAGTGTTTTTTCGTTTTGGGATCAATTGGCATGCACGTTTCGCCGGCGTGAGGATGTGGGAGAAATTGAGTTTGGATTGATTGAATTTGACGACTTGAAGTGGCAGACTATCTTGGGAATGTTGAGAACGCCGTTTAGGGGAAGAGGGAAATAGATTGACACGGATGAAAATAAGTAATGTGCGATGCGTGGGAGAACAAAATCCAGCGTCTGTCTGCATCCGAAAATACAAAAAAGAGAACTAACACAGCACATGCCAAGGGCAATATGCGACGTTTGCGCCGTCTTGTTTACGATATAATACCATTTTTCCCTAGATTCGCAGTGCATTATTGGCGTTAATCAAGTCTCTCCAATGCGCGGCAAGATGCCCCGCCTACCGGGGTTGGTGTGCAGGGCGATGGTTGGTATCGGTCTCTTCATATGCAACGTTATTCAAACGAAATGGTATAACCAATCGACGGTTGGTTGAGAACAATGGGCAGTTATGTTACGGCTTATACGATTCTGCGCAAAATCATGAACATCGCGAGTTCTTGCACAAAATCTTGATTATGGACATTTCCGGGAAAACAGCTACGAGACGGTCTACTCTAGGACATCGGGGCACTAGGTCGGTCTGGATACCAACACAGACAGAATTTAAGACGTTTGTAGGTTGCTAATGGCTCGAAATACCGAACCCTCTGTTTACCTGATCCTATCCCCGATTCTCCTCTTCTTCGTTGCCTTTCTGATATACCCCCTGCTCTACATTTTCAAAGCGGCTTTTTGGATTGATGGCCGTTTCACGCTCACCTATTTTCAGTTGATGGTTACGGATGCAAACACCCGCGCATTGGTGATTAACAGTTTCAAACTCGGCGTGTTTGTAACTTTGGCGACAACTTTGGTGAGCTTACCGCTGGCATACTTTTTTACCCGTTACCGTTTCCCTGGGCGTAAGTTGATGCAAGGGGTGATCCTTGTGCCAATGATTATGCCTCCTTTTGTCGGCGCTATCGGCATGAAGATGTTCTTTGGATTGTACGGCAGTGTGAACATGCTGCTATCAAAGATAGGCTTGATTAATCTTAGCCAACCTGTTGACTGGTTTGGTGGCGGTTTCTGGGCTGTGGTACTAATGGCGACATTGCATCTCTATCCGATTATGTACCTCAGCGTTGCCGCCGCGTTGGCGAATATCGATCCTAGTTTAGAGGAAGCGGCAGAGAACATGGGAGCATCACGGTTCAAACTCTTCCGGACGGTAACCGCCCCGCTTATGATGCCCGGTTACTTTGCTGGCGCAATTCTGGTTTTTATCTGGGCGTTCACAGATTTGGGCACACCTCTGATTTTCGAATACAATGAAGTCATTGCAGTGCGAATCTTCCGGCAAGTCACCGATGCAAACGTTAATCCGATGGGATACGCACTAGTGGTGCTGATTGTCGTGCTAACAGCGTCGGCATTCTATCTATCCAAGCGGTGGACAGGTGGCAGGAACTATGAGATGTTCGGACGTGGGCATGTCGGCTCACGTGAAATTACTGCGAACAGACTGATGTGCACCGCGATCTACTTATTCGTCGGTGGACTGACTTTCGTGGCACTGCTACCGCATATCAGTGTTGTGCTAGTTTCTTTAACACCCGACGTCAGCCAGTGGCGGTTGAGTATTTTGCCCAGAAGCTATACAATCGAACATTATCTGACGGTCTTTACCCATGAAGATACACTTCCTAGTATTCTCAACAGTTTCAAATACAGTATCTTCAGCACGCTACTCGCACTTACGATGGGAATAGCAATTGCCTATCTACTCACCCGCAAACGTTTGCCATTTAGCAACCTGCTTGATGCATTGGCGATGTTGCCGTTAGCACTCCCCGGTATCGTACTTGCTTTCGGGTACGTGGGCAGTTTTGCAGACACGTCGCCGGTACTTCGCCACATGCCGGACGGGATAATCGCTGTCATCGACCCGCGTCAAAATCCGACACTTTTGTTGATTGTTAGTTACTCAGTGAGACGCCTGCCATACATGCTCCGTTCAATATATGCAGGGCTGCAACAGACGAGTGTCACGTATGAGGAGGCATCACAGAATCTAGGTGCCAACCCGGCACGCACGCTCTACAAGATTGTATTTCCGCTCATAATCGCGAATATCATTGCCGGATCGATTCTGGTGTTTTCGTTCTCCATGCTGGAAGTCAGTGATAGTCTGGTGTTGGCAATGCGCGATCAGTACAGCCCTATTACCAAGGCTATCTGGAGTCTCTCACAGCGTCCTGTTGGTGGCGAATACATTGCTAGCGCACTAGGGGTAGTGGGGATGATGATCCTGATTGGGTGCCTGATCGGCGCCGGCCGGGCTCTTGGTGGTCGGCTGGGAGAGATCTTTAGAATCTGACAGGTGGGTGACGGACGGGTTAGCATTTCTGTTCCTCTAGTTCTTGCAGCACCGCTATAACGTTGGACGTATTTTGCGGTTTCACCGCCGCGGAGCCTGTGATATAATGGAACCTCTTTGATTCCTTCGAGAAACACATCGGCAGAACGGGGTCTGTGCATGACGATACGGACGCGGTCTTTCCGATTGTTAGATCGCAAAGGGAACGGCTATTGGGATTCAGTTGACATGAACGTAAGGACAGATGCATAAATCTTTGACCATCGCGATGGATGGCCCCGCGGGATCTGGAAAGAGTACTGTGGCGAGACGGATTGCTGAGAAGACGGGTTATCTGTTTCTCAATTCGGGAGCAATGTACCGAGCAGTGACGCTACTTGCGCTTCGGTCGAAGGTGCCGTGCACAGCTGTTAATAAACTTATAGAACTCGCGCACGGTTGTCAAATCGACTTCGCCGAAAATGGCAAGACTACGCTACTGAGTGGTGAAGATGTATCGCACCTTATTCAGACGCCGGAAATTGATAGAGCAGTAGTGGACATCGCAAGAATCCCTGAGGTCCGCAAAGCGATGGTAAAGCAACAGCGCCGGATTGGGAAGGACGGCGGAATTGTCGTTGAAGGACGAGATGTGACCACGGTTGTCTTCCCAGATGCAGAGGTCAAATTTTATCTGGATGCATCCGTTCGGGAACGAGCGAAACGTCGTTTTCTTGAGTTGCAAGCCAAAGGGATTTCGTGCACAGTCGAACAGATTGAGCAGGAGATAAGGATACGAGACGAAAAGGATGTGTCCCGCACACATAGTCCCTTAAGGCCCGCTGATGATGCAATCATCGTTGACACCACGGACAAGACACTGAATCAAGTTGTAGAATTCATTCTCGAACAGATAGAAGCACGTTCATGAAATACCAACAGTTTAGTTTTTGGACGGATTCTGTTCCATACCGGTGGAGCCAGCGATGCCTCGGCGGCGCCCTAGGAGGACTGTGCAAACTTGAGGCGCACGGCAACGAGCATGTCCCTCGGGAGGGCGGCGTGTTACTGTTATCAAACCATGTCAGTTATCTGGATCCGTTCATCGTTGGAACTACGGCTAGGCGTGAATTCTATTTCATGACGCGGGATAGTATCTTTAGTGTTCCCTTGATCGGGAAAATACTCGCATTACATAACGCTTACCCGGTAAAGCGCGGTACAGCGGACCGCAGGGCATTAAAGTATACGATTTCTCTCTTGAAGGAAGGCCATGCGGTGCTAATTTTCCCCGAGGGCACACGTAGCAAGGATGGCAGCTTAGGCAAAGCCCGTGATGGTGTCAGCTTCATCATTCACAACGCAGATGTCCCTGCAATTCCCGTTTTTCTTGATGGTGCAAATCACCTCATGCCGCGACGATCAAAGTGGGTTCGACCTGCGAAACTTTCAACACACTTTGGACCTCCGATAGATTTCAGTGAAGCGCGGAAAATCGAAGATAAACGCCTCATGTACCACCGCATGAGCCAGATGATTATGGAGACTATTGGCGCCTTAGGCGGCATAAACCCCAAAGCAGGAACAGATTAACACGCACCGTTTGACGGCGTGCCACTTCATTGCGGAGGAACTTCTCGCTAACGAATCTAACTGATGCTTTAGCAAAGGAAGGAAGATATGTTATCTGTCAAAGCACTAGGGCATGTAGGACTTTATTGTACCAATTTGCAAAAATCGAAAGATTTCTATACTCGGATCCTTGGCCTTGTCATCACCGACGAAGCCCCGGACGGTCAGATGACTTTCCTGAGCGCACAGCCGGATGAAGAACACCACGAACTCGCTCTCTGCACCGGTAGAGATGTCGCCCCAGGAGCAAGGGTAGTTCAGCAGGTCTCCTTCATCGTCGAAAATCTTGGCACTTTGAAACAGTTTCATGAACACCTTAAACAGGAGAAAGTACGCATTCGGAACATCGTTACTCATGGGATTGCTTTTTCCATCTACTTCTACGACCCCGACGATAATGTTGTTGAAATCTATGCGAAGACACCGTACAAAGTGACGCAACCTGTTTCGGAGCCCATCAATCTCAATCTATCCGAATCAGAACTGATGTCTTTGGCGGGGAGAGATGGTCCGTAATAACAGGCTCCCACATATATGGGACAACCACGTGTCCGTGATTGTGCAGTCACTGAGAGTCGGAAATCCACCAGTCAGGAAAAGGATGCAGGCACATGGCTAAACCGGAAGTTTCGCCCTATGGCACATGGAAATCGCCAATCACCTCCGATCTTGTCGTGTCAGAAGCAATTCGGCTCGGGGAGATTGTCATTGATGGCGATGATACGTACTGGGTCGAAATGCGTCCTGAGGAGGGCGGACGCTACGTTATTGTCCGTCGTACGTCCGATGGACACACCACTGATATGACGACCACTCCGTTCAATGCTCGCAGTCGCGTGCATGAATACGGCGGCGGGGCATACACAGTGACTAACGGCACAATCTACTTCTCAAACTTTGACGACCAGCGGATTTACCGGCAATCAGGTAACGCAGCTCCCCTGCCAATCACGCCAGTAGGTGATATGCGTTACGCTGACGGCGTCATTGATAGCCATCGCGAGGGCCTCATCTGCGTGCGCGAAGATCACTCCCTACCCAGCCGTGAACCAATCAACACACTGGTGCGCGTGGGACTCAAATGCAGGCAGCATGTTAAGGTGCTAGTCTCGGGCGCTGATTTCTACTCGTCTCCTCGACTTTCCCCTGACGGTTCGCAACTCGCGTGGATAAGTTGGAATCACCCGAATATGCCGTGGGATGCCACTGAATTGTGGACTGCGCAATTCAAGGCAGACGGTACATTGACGGAGAGCCGTCGTATCAGTGGCGGCTTTGACGTGTCTACGTTGCAGCCAGAATGGTCACCTGACGGCGTCCTGCATTTCATCTCCGATCAGGGAGGATGGTGGAACCTTTACAGATGGCGCGAAGGGCGTGTTGAGCCCCTTTATGAAACAGACGCCGAATTCGCGATGCCGCATTGGGAATTCAGATTGTGCACGTACGCGTTCGAGTCCGCCAAGAGCATCATCTGCATCTACAATCGCCAAGGGGATTGGGAACTCGGACGCCTCGACACGGAAATGCATCGACTTGAACCGATCGAGATTCCATATACTGATATGTCCCGAACAGGGCTGCAGGTTGCCGCCGGACAGGTCGTATTTGGCGCTGGTTCCCCGACGACAACGCGTTCAATCGTGGAACTCGACCTCGGAACCCACGAGGTTGAGGTGCTACGTCGCTCAAGCGCACTTGAAGTTGATTTTCATTATTTGTCTATCCCTCAAGCGATGGAGTTTCCCACCGAAGACGGGCGGACAGCGCACGGCTTCTTCTACCCGCCCCAGAATGGCGACTATGTCGCTCCGCCAGAGGAGCTTCCACCCGTCCTTGTCCAGAGTCACGGTGGTCCGACTGGCGCCACTTCGTCCGTGCTGGATTTGACGGTACAGTATTGGACAAGCCGCGGTTTCGCGGTGTTTGATGTGAATTACGGTGGAAGCACTGGCTATGGACGCGCGTATCGGGAACGACTTAATGGCAAGTGGGGAATCCTCGATGTTGACGATTGTGTGTGTGGCGTTCGGCATCTTATCAAGCGCGGCGAGGTTGATCGGCACCGAGTGACGATAAATGGGGGAAGCGCAGGGGGCTACACTACGTTGTGCGCCTTGACTTTCCACGATATTTTCAAGGCTGGGGCCAGTTATTACGGAATCAGTGATCTTGAAGCGATGACGGCCGACACCCACAAGTTTGAGTCGCGATACTTGGATAGGTTGGTTGGTCCTTACCCTGGCCGTCGTGATCTTTACCGAAAACGGTCACCGATTCAATTCACAAACCGGCTGTCCTGCCCGGTCATCCTCTTTCAAGGACTTGAGGATAAAATTGTCCCGCCAAATCGGGCGGAGATGATGGTTGAAGCGTTGCGGGAAAAAGGACTACCTGTTGCATACGTTGCGTTTGAAGGGGAACAACACGGCTTCCGTCGCGCGGAGAACATGAAACGCTGCCTTGACGCGGAGTTGTACTTCTATTCGCACATCTTTGGCTTCGATCTCGCTGAGCCAGTGGAACCCGTGCTGATCGAAAACCTCGACAATTAAGAATCGTATACACAGGACACCGTGGCACCCTTAGAAACCGCGCATGGCGGGAGAGGGTGGGAGTCGAACCCACCTATCCACTTGCATGGACAAGCTGGTTTTGAAGACCAGTAGAGCCACCGGACCCTATCCCCTCCCATCGGGCACGCTTCAAGCCTTATGCGTCTGTCCTGCTGATTTCCGCAGACGTCGATGATTATCCTCTCGCATCGTGATGCCTTGACCATCGCAGTATTCGAGGAAAGGCACGGCGAATTTCCGAGAGGTTTTTGCAAGTTCACGAAATTCAGCGACAGTGATTATATCATTTTCCTGTAGATAATCGGTAAGAAAGTTAAGGGTTTTCTCGAATGTATCCGCATGGATAAAGTACCCGTCCGCTACCTTGATAAACCGTCCGAGATTTAACAAGGCATAGAACGTCTTCTGGATTAGTTGGGGTGGATATTCGCTAAATTGCGTTTCTAGTTCATGTAGATAGGGTGTATTCAACTCTGCCTTTAAAAAAGTTCCCTCAATTTGATCTTTTACTCCCTCCGCCTCCGCTGAGAACTGAATTTGGTGCGCCCCCATACGGAGGAGGTTGCCGTCCTTGATAATCTGTTTTCCCTGAATCAGGTGGTTTACAATCCTTTCAAAGGCTGTACCATCTAATCCCATCTGCTGCTGTAACTGGGCAACATTCTGGCCGGGCGCGAGTGGATTCTGTTCGTGAAAGCCTTTCAGTGCGTCAAGAAGGGTTGCCTGAGCTGTTTCCGTGCGGTTCACTGCCGAGATAAGCTGCGTCCCGCCACTCCAACGGACAATTCTCTGATCCGTCTCAAGCGCTTTTAAATTCTGCTCCAAGGCAGCGTGAGAATAGGGGAGATAGTAGTGCAAGTAATCTTGCGGTATGCAGAGGTCACGGCTATGTGTCAGAACCAAGTTGATAACCTCGGCGTCGTCCGCACTCTCCCACTCATCCAAAACTTCTAGCGTCTCCTCCGTAAACCGCTTGTGTCGTGGCGCGAACGAGTTGATAATTTGTCCGCCGCCGACCGTATACTGCGCCGAGAAGTCGCGCACGATGAATCGGTCGCCTCTGAAGGTGAGGATGGGGCTCTCCAAGCGGAGTTGGATTTGCGCTGTCTCGCCTCGTCGCACAGTTTCGTCAACTAGCAAAATTGTGCGGCAAAATGTCTCGCTGGTGCCAAGATAGAAGCGTAGGCGTGTCCAGTGTTCGAGCGAACGTGGAAATGAAGACAAGACGCGGAGCGACACATCAATGTTATCGGTTACCTGCGGGAAACTGATTGGACAGATTATATTACCGCGCTCAATTTCGTCAGCGGTTATGCCGGACAGGTTGAGTGCGGTGCGTTGGCCCGCATAGGCTCGATCCGCCGATTCGTTGTGAACCTGCACCCCGCGTACACGCACCTCGCGTCCTTGGGGTAGGACAATGAGGCGTTGTTCGCGCTGAATTGACCCGGTAATCAGTGTGCCTGTGACGACGGCGCCAAACCCCTGCATCGTGAACACACGGTCTACATATAGGCGTGGGATGCCATCGCGTTTTCCTACTTCAGCGACAGCATTCACCTTTTGTACAATCAAGTTTTTGAGCGCATCCAAACCTTGACCTGTGATTGATGACACGTGGATAATCGGGATTTCTTCCAGTGCTGTGCCGACCAACATCTCCTGCGCCATCTCGGACGATTCTGCCAGCTGAGTCGGCGTCACGAGGTCGGCTTTGGTCATCACGAGAATCCCTGTCGAAAGCCCGAGGAGGTCTAGAATTTCCAGATGTTCTAGTGTCTGCTCCTGGACTCCCTCCTTGGAATCAACAACCAGCAGCACGATGTCCATACCGTACGCGCCGGAGAGCATATTTCGGATAAACTTCTCATGACCTGGAACATCGACGATGCCGGCTCGCGAACCGTCAGGCAGATCGAAGTAGGCAAACCCTAACTCAATCGACAACCCGCGTTCCTTCTCCTCTTTGAGCCGATCAGTCTCAATACCGGTTAAGGCATGTATCAGCGCAGATTTCCCGTGATCGACGTGTCCGGCTGTACCTATAATGACGTGTCGCATTGTTCTGTGTCTCTCAGTCGTGGGTGACTGAACAGTACGGAGGCAGATTGTTTTGCAGCGGCGATCGCTTCGGCAATAATGGGCGGATGGCGCGAATCTTTATTTGGCACACGCTATTCCCTGAGCTGCCTCAATAATCCAATTGAGTTGCTTTTTTCCTATCGCTCGCACATCCAACCAGAACTTGCTATCCTGCGTGCGTCCAATGACTGGCGTCGGCTGGGTACGGAACTGTGCTGCGAGGTACTCGGCCGACATCTGCTGCGATTCCAAAACAACCGCTAGACTGGGCAACGTCTGAACGGGTAAAGATCCGCTGCCGATTTGAACTTGACTGGCTTCACTTGTGACGCGGACGGTTTCCCCGAAGACTTGACGAAGACTCGTCGTCAACCCCTCTGCAACACTTTGGAGTTCGTCGAGCGTTCGAGTATAACAACTCAACATCGGTAATTCCTGAGGTAGACGGTCTTCATTAAGGTAGAGCCGCAAAGTCGCTTCAAGCGCGGCGATTGTCAGCTTTCCCACGCGCAGCGCTCGCATGAGCGGGTTCTTCCGAATCTGCTGCACCAAATTCGACTTGCCGACGATTATTCCCCCCTGCGGGCCTCCGAGCAATTTGTCGCCACTGAAGGTAACAATGTCGACTCCTGCCTCAAGCTGCTCGCGGACAACTGGCTCGCGGGGCAACCCGTAGCGCGTCAGATCAATCAGTGATCCACTGCCGAGGTCCTCCATGGTTGGGGTCCCGCTCCGACGGCCGAGTTCCACAATCTCTGTTATGTCCGGCGTTGAGGAAAAACCGACAATTTTATAGTTACTCGGGTGCACCTTTAGGATGAGCGCCGTATTTTCGTTAATCGCAACTTCATAGTCTCTGAAATGCGTGCGATTAGTCGTGCCCACTTCTCGCAAGATGGTGCCGCTCGCTGTCATGACATCAGGAATTCGGAATGAACCGCCGATTTCGATTAACTCGCCACGTGAGACAATCACTTCTTTGCCTTGAGCCAATGTGTTCAGTGCCAGCAGCACCGCGGCGGCATTGTTGTTCACGACGGTCGATGCCTCGCACCCCGTCAATCGCTGCAACAGTGGCTCAGTGATACGGTCACGGTGACCTCGTTCGCCGGTTTCCAAATCGTATTCGAGGTTGATATAGTTGACCGCAACTTGGCAGAGGTTCTCCCTGGCTGATTCCCCAAGCAGCGATCGCCCTAGATTTGTGTGTGTGATGGTTCCAGTAGCGTTGACGAGCGGCCGAAGAGTTGAGGTAGTTATTTCGTCAAGCTTTTTGCGGACGAGTTGGAGGTACGAGAATTCATCGGGACTACTGAGATCGGCACCTTCGTTGAGGATGCGTCGTCTGGATTCGGTAACAGCGGCGCGGAGGACGTCTGTCACCAAGTCGCGGGAATACTTCTCCTGCAACGCTCTGAACGTGTCTTGGGTCAATAGTTTTTCAATGGATGGGATACGGCGTAGGGCGGCCTGTTGCTCAATGGTTAGGTTATTTTCGTGCATGGCTATGCGTCGTCGCGTGAACGAAAGTGGGGCATTTGAGGTGTGATTATACCCAAGCATTACGAAACGGTCAAGCGAAAAGAAAAAGTATGATGTTTAATTCGTGAGACAAACCGTGCGAAGTGACCGGTGGTTAGGAGAAGGAAGGGAAGATTGAAGTTAGAAGGTTAGATGAATTTGAGGGTTGGCGGCTGGAGATTTGTAGACCTCTTCGGAGACAGAGTCGAAGCGGAATGGGGCAAAGAAGACATCAAGGCGGTACAAGAACTCATTCAGGTTGATTCCCATATAGGATTCTGTAGCAGGCTTCAGCTTCGAGAGCACTTCGCGCAACTTGTCTGATCCAGCGGTGGAAAGTGTTCGTATAGGTCTGAGCATCCGCATATGGTGCTTGATTAGAGCTGCGGAGATCTGAATCAATCCTTGAAGGAATAAGCGGTAATCGTCCTCTGCCTGATGCCATAACCCCTCCCACGCTTCATGTGCTTCCCACCAGTAGGCGAAGTTATACAGGTCTACGCCGTAGAGATAATCCTCATTGGTTCGCCAATAGTCCGGGTATAAGATTTGGGGCTTCGTCGATTCGTCTATACCGTAACTATGGCCCGCTGGGTCTTTGACTGGGTGTGGCGTCGCGCCGGGTATATGGCGGTAAGAAGGGAAGGGATGTCTCGGACAGTAGCGTTGGCAGCTCGGGTCGAACGGACGTGGTTCTTGAAGGTTTCGTGCGAAATCCACCATTGATCGACTCAATAAAACTACAGAGTAATGCGTGATGTATGAGAATACGAAAACAAGAGCGAGATGGACATCTCATCCCCGACCAATACCCATGTACAGAAACCCAGCCTTTCGGGCTTCATCAGGGGAATAGGAGTTGCGCCCATCAATTAGAATGGGGGTATTCATCGGCTTCGCTAACAGGCGCAGGTTAAGCGCTTGGTACTCGTCCCAATCGGTTACGAGCACCACCGCATCTGCGGCGTCAGACACAGCATATGCATCCTCTACAAATTCTACTTCAATCTCCCCGAGACCTTCGCGGGCATACGGAATCGCCACCGGGTCGTGAGCGCGCACGTAAGCCCCCTGCTCGTCCAGAAGTCGAATTATCTCCAACGCGGGGGATCCGCGCACATCGTCCGTGTTGGGTTTGAAAGCTAACCCCAAGATTCCTATCGTTCTGCCACGTAGGATTTTGAGGGCCTGCTGTAGTTTCTCAACGATTAATGTACGCTGCCGCTGGTTGACCTCGCGTGCGGCCTCAACAATCGGCATCGAATAACCGTATTCTGAAGCCACTCTTAGCAGCGCGTCCGTGTCCTTTGGAAAGCAGCTACCACCCCACCCAACGCCGGCTTTGAGGAAGCGGCGAGAGATGCGCGAATCTAATCCGACGCCACGTGCTACCTCTGTCACATCGGCTTCAACTCGCTCGCAAAGCCCAGCTATCTCATTGATGAAACTAATCTTGAGCGCTAGGAAGGTGTTGGCGGCATATTTTATCATCTCGGCATTTGTGGCATCCGTTGCAATCAAGGGGGGTAGGCTCTCGTCGTCCGGCGTTGCCAAGAAGCTGGGCGGTTCAAAGGAACGCTGAAGGATTGGCTTATGTAGTCGGCGCATGGCATCAACGGCCTCAGGCCGATCTGTACCGACAACAACGCGATCCGGGTAGAATGTCCCACGCAATGCGAGGCCCTCCTGCAGGAACTCCGGGTTAGACGCGAAGTAGACATCAGTTCTCACATCGCGCTCTTGAAGCATGGAATTCACTAAATGGGCAACGCGGCGATTTGTGCCGATTGGTACGGTTGATTTGATAACGATGACATACTTCCGGTTAGGTTTAAGACCGCAAGCAACTTCTCGTGCGGCTTCCTCGACATAGCGAGTATCTGCTTCACCATTTTGCTTAGGTGGGGTACCAACGGCGATCATGATGACTTCCGAATCGGCTACCGCGGCTGTCAAATCATCGGTGAAACAGATACTCTCGGTAGTCTGATCGAGGAGTGCTTGGACGCCGGTTTCGTGGATGGGACTTATTCCTTGACGTAACAAACTGAGTTTGTCTGGATCTTTGTCCACGCCTACAACTTTGTGCTTTAAGTAGGCCATGGCGAGGCAGGTTGTCAGTCCAACGTAACCGGTGCCGATAATTGTGATTTTCAAAGGAATAATGTGTGATTCACAACAAACAATAGGATGGTGCGGAGTATGGGCCCACAAAGACTGAAAGATGATGCACTGTTCGTTTAAGAGTCTGGCGGTTTGGTTGTTTCTAGCAGGTGATCGATAATATCAAGGCTTGTGATTCCGTCCGCCTCGGCGTTAAAATTTGTAAGAATCCGGTGGCGGAGGACGGGCTTGGCGACAACTCTGATGTCATCATAGGAGACATGGTAGCGGCCGTGCATGATTGCACGTGCTTTCCCGCCTAACACAAGGTATTGTGAGGCGCGTGGGCCTGCCCCCCAATTCACCCAATCCTTAATTTCTTTAGGGGCGTCTGGCGCCTCAGGTCGGGAGTTTCGGCTCAATTCGACAGCGTAGTTTACAACCGACTCCGCAATCGGCACCTTCCGCACGATTTTCTGCAACCGGAGGACTTCCTCGCCTGTTAGCACATGTTCTAATTCTGGATCGTAGGCGGAGGTTGTCGCCATGACTATCTGTTTTTCATCATCTTTGTTGGGATAGTCGATATAAATGTTGAACATAAAGCGATCTAACTGCGCTTCTGGGAGTGGATATGTTCCCTCCTGCTCGATCGGATTCTGGGTCGCCAACACGAAGAAGGGAAGGTCCAAACCGTAAGTCGTTCCGCCTGCAGATACTTTGTACTCCTGCATCGCTTGCAGCAGCGCGGCCTGCGTTTTTGGCGGAGTCCGATTGATTTCATCTGCGAGTACGATGTTTGAGAAGACAGGACCTTTAATGAAGCGGAAGGATCGCGTTCCCGTTTCGATATCCTCCTGAATAATGTCCGTGCCGATGATATCAGAGGGCATCAAATCGGGTGTAAATTGCACGCGATTAAATTCGAGATCTAGAATCCGCGCGAGGCTGTTAACCAGCAGCGTCTTTGCCAATCCGGGCACACCGACAAGCAGACAGTGTCCTTGAGAAAACAGGGAGATTAAGAGTTCATCAATGACGCTCTGCTGACCGACAATCTGCTTTTTCAACTCCTCCAGGATCTTTTCCCGTGCCTTGGTGAGGAATTCGGCAGCTTCTAGGTCTGTTTCTAGGATATCAACCTGATTGTTTTCCTTCACGTGTTAAGACTCCGAAGTCAACGGGACTAGTCTGGTGACAGGATCGAACGGTACGCCTTTAATCAACTCGCCAAGTTTGCAGTCCACCAAAATCAAAATTGAAGTCAATGATTTTTGCACCCGACTCTTCGAGTTTTTGGCGGACACGATGTTCCTGATCCGGCTCGCAATAGAACACGAGGCATCCGCCCCCACCGGCGCCGCACGCCTTTCCACCGATGGCGCCGTGACTCAGCGCAGCTTTGAAAAGGTCGTCAATATGTTCATTCGTCACGGAAGGGTGAAGCGTCTTCTGATTTGCCCAGTTCTCATTTAGTAGCTTACCGAAATTTGACAGCTTGCCGTTCATGAGTGCAGTTTTGGCAGCCCCGGCAATCTCTTTCATGTTTCTCAACGCCGTTCGAGTTTCTACCTCTTTATTCACGTACGCATCGGTTACATTTTGATGGATATTCCCCGAGGGGCGAGATCTGCCTGAGTAACATAAGACGAGATTTTTCTCAAGCTCGTAACAGACCTCGGGCGCAATTTTTAGGCTAGAGGTCTTGACCTCTTCGCCCCTAAACTCCATGAAATTGATTCCACCGACAGCACTAGCGTAGTGATCCTGTTTGCCGCCTAGAATCCCTAATTCGTGGCGCTCAATTGAACTTGCCAACTCGGCGTATTCGTAGGGTAACAACGGTGACTCTTTGAACTCACTGAGCACGCCGACTAACGCAACTCCCATCGCAGCTGAAGTCCCGAGGCCACTTTCCGGTGGGGCAATTGATTGGGTGGAAAGACGGAATCCGTTTTCTTCCGTCAACATCTTGCGTATTGCCGCCTTCACGAGGTCAATATTGCCGTCATACTCAAGCTGACTCACATCCGGCGCTTCAATGTGGACGTGAAAATCCGCTGAATAAAGTTGAATACCGCTCTTAAAAGCACGTTGGCGTTCTGGCAAGTCGGAATCGGTTTGACAGCCATTACACGCAATCGTGGCAAAGGAGAAGACATTTATTGCAGCGTTTACAACTAGCCCTTTGGACTCCTCCGTGAACAGGGCAACATCGGTCCAACCTCCAGCGAAATCAATGCGCACAGGGGCTCGAGCTCGGATTAACATTAAATACCTCCTCCGATGGCGCCGGAGCCGCTCGCCGTAGTCGGGACAAGAGGCGAATCCTGAACCGCATACACTGCACGTACCGAAGGGCTGTGAATACAACTGTATTCAGGTCGGTTCAAAGGGAAGCAACTGGACACCGCCGACATGTAAGTTTGTTTCACGTTCTCGACATCCGCATCTCCCTGATTCCAAGTCGTCATCAATTGCCGTGCATCAAGAAAACGCATAATCAGTGACAGCGTTTACGATCTATCGAATAGAATATAACCTGCTTTTCGGAGGCAAAGAATTTTTGTCGTCGAAGGATTCGCTTGAAATGAGAGATTGGATGGAAGTATAATGATGGGATAATTGAATCACGCGTGCTTTACCGCTCTCGCGTGATTGTTTTAGGATGTTTGATGTATTTGATGAAAATCAAGGTTTATACCTTAGGGACCAAGCCACGCAGGACATTGGAGGCCTCAACTTGCCGGGAAATGTCCCGCAACAAATCAAGGCGTCCAAAATCCAGGGACTCTCAAACGGGCATCACGCGACAGCGTCTTTAAGCTCTTTGCCAGCCTTGAAGGACGGAACCTTCTTTTCGGGAATATCAAGTTCCGCACCTGTCTGCGGGTTACGTCCTGTACGAGCAGCTCTGGTTTTCACCTCAAAAGTGCCAAACCCGATTAGCCCAACCGAATCTCCTTCAGCGAGCGCATTCTTGATGGTGTTGACAACGGCGTCAACTGCGCCGCTTGCATCTTTCTTGCTCAAACCTGCTGCGGCGGCAACACTGTTGATGACATCTTGCTTCGATAATTTGTCAGCCATCTTATCCTCCTTAGGTTATTGTAACTATGCTCTGAGTCGCATTATGACTGCGATTCTACCCAATTATACATACTTGATTACTGGTCTGTCAAGTGAAAAAGAAATACGTTGCGATGCGTACGCGTGAGAGGAAGAGCGGCACCGATTAACACAGAAAAAGGATGGTGATTAGCGATTAGTGGTTTTACCGTTTCGCTTGAATAATAGTGGATATAATGTCTCAATTATATCGTTCACTTTCTTCGTAGGCGGGGATCAAGCGACTGAATAAGGAGCGCGATAGAGATCCCCTTGCCCCGTCGACTTTGCGCGGAGACAAGGCTTCTTATTCCGATCCACGCAAATTTCTTTACTTGATCCACGTAATCAATGCACTTGCATTTTAGAGAAATGGTATTAGTCGGGAAAAGAGCGGATGGAAGATCCGAAGGAACGGTTGTAGGAAAGGCATATTTGCCTTGATAGCGGGACGAGGAAAGAATATCGAAAAACCGGGAACAATAATCGGTAAGTTGACCCGTAAGATGCGCAATCTGTGAAGCAGGCTTTGGCAACGGTCAAAGGAATAATGCGTGAAGCCCGATGAATCGGGCGTGACGATAACAAAGATTGGAGATCAACGCAAAGAAAGGAAACCTGTATATCCCGAATTTGAAGGGGTGGGCCATAGGAATATTGTGACAATGACGACAAACAGTTTGGTTGTTGACCATCTCGTTAAACATTTCCACCGGAAGAAACCGTACCCACAAAACAGGAGATTGGGGCTCCACCAGAAAATCCGCCATCAGTTAAGACGGGAGAAGGAAGTCGTCAGGGCAGTAGACGATGTCTCATTTCAGGTTGATATGGGGCAGATCTACGGTATCCTTGGCGCCAATGGATCAGGGAAATCGACCTTGATTCGATTGATTTCCACGCTGCTGCTTCCGGATAGCGGGCAGATTAGCTTTTTCGGATACGATGTTGTCAAAGATAGTTTCAAGTTTCGGCAGATGATTAACCGGGTTTCTGTGGAGGCCTCTTTTTTCAAGCGACTGTCTTCGGCGGAGAACTTGGTGTTCGCCTCGCGGCTTTACGGTCTCTCGGCACGCGAAGCACGGGAGAAGGCGGAAAAGATTCTGGTTCGGCTCGGCTTCGATTCGACGCGGATGGATGAAACGATGGAGGATCTTTCACGGGGGATGCAACAGAAGATTGCCATCGCACGGGCACTGCTTACTTCGCCGATTCTGCTGCTGCTAGATGAGCCCACCACGGGCTTAGACCCGAAATCGAAGCGCGATGTACAACGGTTCATTAATGAGATTCGGGAAGAACACGATGTTGTTGTGCTATTGACTACGCACGATATGGACGAAGCCGAATCCCTGTGTAATCAGATTGCAATTATCAACAACGGCAAGTTCATCGCCACGGGCACGGCGAAGGAACTCAAAGCCCAAATCAGTACACAAGGTGAACAGGTTTCACTTGAGGATGTGTTCATCGAACTTACGGGCAAAGATTTGACGGAGGATGTGGAGTAGGCAATGTTCGATATCAAACGCGAAACGGTGGTTTCCTATGCCTTCATTGAGCGAAACTTCAATCTTCTCAAGCGGTATCTCAACTGGGAAATTCTCTTTTTCACCTATTCAATCGTCAACGCACTGACGATTGGGTTGATTATGGTCGGGCGTGGCACCGCAAAAGACGTACTCTATCTGGTAATCGGTGCATTGATTTGGGGATTCCTTTCAATTATGATGAGGGAGGTGAGCGATGCCATAACGTGGGAGCGCTGGGAGGGCACGATTGAGTATACGTTCATGGCTCCTATTTATCGCATCACACATCTTGTCGGCTCATGCCTCTTCGCTATTCTCTATGGACTGTTGCGGACGGGGATTGTGCTAGCGGTAATGCCGCTTTTCTTTAGAGAGCACATTGACCTAAGTCACGCCAATTGGTTGACGATGGCGGTGACTGTGCTGGTCGCGAGCCTTTCCTTCATCGGGATCGGCTTGATGGCGGCGATTTTTCCGTTGCTTTCGCCTGAAAAGGGCCAAGCGGCAACGGGCATCCTGCAATCGGTTGTTTTGCTGATTTCTGGCGTCTACTACGAGGTCGAGGTATTGCCAGAGTGGATTCAACCGTTGTCTCGAATTTCGCCAGCGACGTACACACTTAGGTCCATCCGGGCGGCGATGCTTGAGAATGCTTCCATCGCTGACCAAGCGAGCAACCTCACATTGCTGCTGATTATTGGCATCATTACAATCCCGCTCGGTTTTTGGACTTTCCATCTGGGGGAGCAGTATGCGAAGCGAGCGGGTAGATTGAAACGTAGTGGGTAAACAGCGGGAGGAACACATGGTTTGTTTTCGGTATTTGGTTTGGCTTTTGGTCGGGAACGTGATACAATGTATTTGACAGGATTATGGATACTGTTTTGATTGCGTGGCAAGGCTTGAGCTGGCCAGCGATGAATGAGAACGCGGCCGGAAAGGGAAGAGTGAAAGGATGAGAAGGGAATAGGAATGCGTTGACCATAGATCGGTAGATGTGTTATAAACAGTGATAGGTCTACGGTGTTCAAATCAATGTTGGCGAGCAAAATCGGATTTTGTTTGCCAACATTGATCTTTTTTGGGTAAAAAACAGACGCGGAGAACGAAGAAAAGACACTGGTATTTTGGGGAACGGAAACAACCACTCAGATGGATTACCAGCTTGTCAGATGAATCGTGCCCCCTTAGACTGTGTATCTTTGGAGAAGACTTATGCACCTGATTTCACTCAAGGACTGGACGCGAAAGGATATCCTTGATGTTGTTGAGAGAAGCATCGAAATTAAGCATTTCCCGGACAAATTCGGAGACTTGATGCGCGGACGTAGTCTCGCGCTGCTATTTCAGAAAACATCAACTCGGACCCGTTGCGCTGGAGAGGTCGGCATGACCCAGTTGGGCGGACACGCCTTCTTCTTGGATTGGGGGGTAACAAATTTCGTCTTGACCGACTTTCAGGATGAAATCCGTGTGCTGTCGGCCTATGTTGATGTCATTCTGGCGCGGTTACTGAACCATGCGGACGTGGCACGGGCAGCAGAAGTCTCGGCAGGTCCGATTATCAACGGCTGCTGCGATCGGTATCACCCCACTCAGATATTGGCGGATTTGATGACCATTCAAGAGAAGCTGGGACGAATTGAAGGAGTGAAAATCACGTATGTTGGCATCCATAACAATGTGTGTAACTCACTAATTGCGGCTGGGGTAAAGGTCGGTTTGGATGTAACGGTTGTGGCACCGATCACGAATCCGGCAGCGGTTGACAAGCCGTTGCTTGAGGACGCGTGTCGGTCAGGGTTGTACAGGACATCGGATTGTCTCGGCGAAGCTATCGCTGAAAGTGACGTGGTTTATACAGATACGTGGGTGGACATGGAATTTTTCGCGAACCCGGAATTTCAAGTTGAGAAACAGCGTCGGATTGAGTTGATGCAGCCGTATCAGTTGAATAGGGCGGTCATGGGAGGGCATAACGCTTTGGTTATGCACTGTCTGCCGGCGCATCGCGGGTATGAGATTTCGGCTGATTTGATCAATGATCCACGGTCGATTATGTTTGAGCAGTCGGAGAATCGATTGTATGGGATGAAAGGTTTGTTGGTCAAGGTAATGCGAGAGAGATGAAGAGGAATAGGGCAGCAGATAGACAAGATAACAGCCAATAGCAACGACGCCAGAGGCACTGCGCGAGCCCTGCAATTCTTCCGAAGTTTTCCCTGTTGGAACAACGTCGTGTCCTAATAATGCGGCAAAATGCCGTTCCTACCGCTCAATCGACGGTGGCCAGTAAGACGGGAAATCGACAATCTTTGATTATTCAATCGAGGATGGCATCCCTTTGATGAGGGATCTCTATCGGAGTGCTATCGCGCTCACTATTCGTTCGCTTGATTTCGCTTGATTGTTGATCCCAGCCGACAAAAGCCGATGATTCTTGCCTTGTTTCTTTTCCCGAGCCTGCTCTGGGGTCACACAGATGGGTTGGGATCGCATGTCATTACAGCATACCGTTTAGAAGATATCCCATCTCCGAAAATAGATGGCCGTCTAGATGACCCCGCCTGGAATGCGGCGACTCCCATCTCTGGGTTCATCCAGCTTGAACCAAGACGCGGTGAACCTGCAACCGATGATACTGTCACCTATATCGCCTATGATCGGCACAATCTCTATGTCGCGTTCCGGTGTTATGATTCCGAGCCTGACAAGATTGTAAATCGCATCACGCGACGAGGTGGTATCTACGATTCAGATCTCATCTCCTTCTTTATCGACCCCCACCATGACCACCGCACGGGCTATAAGTTTGGCACCACCCCTAGTGGCATCCAAGAGGACAACTATCGATACGATGATACGCAGATCGATGGAAGTTGGTACGGGATCTGGTGGGTTGAGTCGCGGATTGACGAACGCGGCTGGACGGCGGAGTTCAAGATTCCGTTTGCCAATTTCCGCTTCCCGGAATCTGATCAACAGGTGTGGGGGTTTGACATCGAACGGGTGAATCGCCGCAAGTCTGAAATAACTATCTGGAAACAGATGACACAAGCTGGATTTAGGACACGGATGTCCGACCTCGGTCATCTCCTCGGGCTAGCGGGGATTGAGACGGGCAAATCGTTTGAGATTACCCCTTACGCCCTAGGTGGCTCGTCGAAAACTCACGACAAGTCGATCACAGGGCAGTTAGGCGTAGGGATTGACTTGCAGCATAGCTTGTCGGGGGCGCTGAAGACGAACTTCACACTAAACCCAGACTTCGCGCAGGTGGAGGCAGATCGGTTGGAGATTAACCTCACCCGATTTCCGACGCGGTTTCCGGAGAAGCGTCCGTTTTTCGTTGAGGGAAACAGCTTCTTTGAGACGCCGCTCGACCTGTTTTTTAGCCGACGCATGGGAAGTGTTGGCGACATTCTGTGGGGCGGGAAAATGACGGGCAAGGTTAACCGTTATTCGATTGGTTTACTTGGAGCTCAAACCGGGAGTTTTGATGCGCTGGAATTAGGACAGCCGTCACGATCTAAGGAAGAGGCGTGGTATTCAGCAGTGCGCGTGAAGCGCGATGTCCTCAAGCGCTCGAATGTCGGGGTGCTCTTCACGAATCGGGAACACAGCGGCGGTTTTAGTCGGGTTGTCGGCGCTGATATGAGCCTTGCCCTTGGTAGGACCTATCATGCGACGGGGCAGGTCGCTCGGAGCCTACATTCAGAAGGAAATGCAGTCGGGAGTGCCTACATTTTGAAGTTTGCCAAGCGCAACTATTTGTGGGACATCAAGGCGGAGTTAGAACGGGTTGGACCTCGGTTTGAAACGAATCAGACAGGATTTCTTGAGAAGGAGCCGTACCGCGGTTGGCAACGTCTCGAAGCAGAGGCGACGTATAGCGCTCGGACGGATAATCGTTGGCGTCCTTTTTTGGGCACGGGAAGCGGGGTTTCCCAAACGCTTTATACCCATGACTATTTCGTGCATTGGCAGCGTGACCATTCTACACTACGTCTTGCGCCGGACTTTGCGGAAGATTTGGTCGCTTGGGACGTGAAACTCATAGGCGGCTTGGTTTTCACGGAGTCTATCTTGAGCCGAATTCGCGCGACTTTTGAACATAGCCGAGAGATTGAGTTAACGGATATCTTTGGCGCAAACTACTTCGCGGTGAGCGTTGACACGAACCGCGCCAAACCGATCGCGGGCCGGTTGAGGTTTAATGTTGCGGATTACTACAATTTCGATCAGCAGGCAGTCGGATTGCAGCGGGGAATCTCTCTCGCTAATACTGTGCGGCCATGGAGTAATTTTACGATTGATTTGAGGGGGAGTTTTGCCCAAAGTTTAGATTCGCGACGCGTAATTGATGGGCGGTTTCTGGTGGGTTCACTGCGGGTCACCTATCTGTTCACGCGCAACACGTTTTTGAGGGGATTCACGCAGGCGGCTCGTGAACGGACAGCGTTTGAGCGATCACAGGTTACCGAGGCGTATTTGTTGAGCTTGCTGTTTGGGTGGGAATATAGTCCAAAGAGCAATTTTTTCGTGGGTTATAACGAAGGATGGCGGACGGATGGGGAGAGACTGCGGCTGGAGAACCGAGTGATCGTATGTAAGGTGGGGTATCTGTGGAACCGCTAATTCACAGAAGATTGGAAGGGCGGAAAACAGGAGGTTTTTGTAGGGTGCGCACTGCGCACCAGCCTTTCAAGCCCAGAGGGTGAAAGGTGTATAGGAACGCCGAAACCTCGCGCACGCAAGCCCAGCGTGAGATCAACAGAGCGAATAGCGAATGCGATAGAAATCCCACCAACCTTTCTTTGTAGGACGGACACTTAACCCGACTATCGCGGCAAGATGCCGCTCCTACAGCCCATCATTCGTTTCTCCCATCCTTCCATCCCTTCGTGCTCTCACTAACCACTGCCTACTGTTTTTACCGGTTGTTGAGCTGGGAGAACGAGAATACGAGGCGGTGTATGGCGGTAATATGAGAGGTGAGAGCGAGGATGCCGAATACGATGACGAGAATGGTGCCGTTGTAAGCCCAGGAGAGGTTTTGTGAGAAGTATTTGATGATTATGCCTTGTGCTAGGAGGCCTAGGGCTAAGAGCACGATGCGCTCCGGGCGTTGCATGAGGCCAACTTTGCATTCAATATGAAGGCCTTCGGCTCGAGCGCGGACATAGCTAACGAGGATTGATCCGATCACAGAAACGAACACTAGGATTACCCCCAACAAATGAGAGAGGTGATAGAAGTAAATCATGGCGCCGAGGAAGATAACGGCTTCGGAGTAGCGATCGATCACGGAGTCGAGAAGAGCGCCTGAGGCGTTCGAGTCGTCTTTGCCGCTGATGCGGGCGACGACGCCGTCCATTGCATCGAAGCTACCCCCGATTAGGATGAGGATTCCTGCTATAACCAATCGTCCGGTTGCGAGAAAGAACGTGGCGATAGCATTCACAATCAGTCCGATGAGGGTGATTGTGTTCGCGGTAACCCCGATTGCGGTCAGGGCTTTGGCGATGGGGAGCAGGATTGTTTTGACTAGGGGTCGGAAACTTTTTTCAATCATAGCGAGGCAGTGGCTCATCGCCTGTGGGTAGTGGCTAGTGAAGAACATAGATTAACACAGATTGACGTCGATTGGAAGACAAAAATTCATACGTCGAGAAGCAGGCGTTAGCGAAATATTCGGAGGCAGGCAAGATAGGACGTTCATGTAGGGTGCGCACCGATCTTCGATCATGAGATCGAACACGGAATCCCTTTGATGAATCGATCACGTCCTACGACAGGACGATGGAGGCGAGGCGCGCCGTGCGTTGAGTGACTAGTTCATCGGCGGGTATTGATGAGATTTCGGTTAGGAGGTACGAAATGCCTACTCCGATTTCTGCAACGCCTCGTACGTGCGCGGTTCTTGGTGAAATGGAGAGATATTCACACAGGGCTTCGGCGCCATCAACGAAGACGGTGCCATCGGGAACAGCAAGTTCCACCGGTGAGAAGGCGCCGAATTGCGTTCCTTCGATGACACTAATGATTGGCCCGGGGAATTGGATGATGTCCCGCTGGCAGTCACGGAGCGCCCCGTCAGTGCCGAAGTTCGGGGTAGGGTCGGATGTCTTGTGAAAGGAAACATTCCATAGGAGCAGGGGTTTTTCGAGTTGGCGAGCTAACGCAATGATTCGGGATGCGCGCCGCCAACTACCGGGGTTGTGATTTTGAGTTTCACCGCTGTCGGCGAGGAGGACGAGTGTTTGGCGGTCAATCCAAGCTAACCCGGTGTCAATAGACTCGCCGCGTTCACCGGTTCGGTCGCCCGAGAGTTCTATGAAGTGGGTGAGGGTGGACTGGAGATGAGGCATAGAAGTAGGAATATTAAAAGGCTGGTGCGCCGTGCGCACCCTACAACAATTCGTCCGCCCCGTGTCAGAATACACGAACAATCGTGCGCGATGCCCACCCTACACAAACACAGCTTGAGAAGTAGGAATATTAAAAAAAGGCTCGTGCGCCGTGCGCACCCTACGGAAACCTTACCTTTGCATTCCGCAGATAGCTAGGATGGTGGGCGGTGACCACCCTACAAAAATTCGTCCGCCGCGTGCCCGGAATAAACGAACAACGGTGCGCGGTGACCACCCTACACAAACACAGCTTGAGACGTAGCAATATTAAAAAAAGGCTGGTGCGCCGTGCGCACCCTACAACAATTCGTCCGCCCCGTGTCAGAATACACGAACAATCGTGCGTGGTGACCACCCTACACAAACACAGCTTGAGAAGTAGGAATATTAAAAAAAGGCTGGTGCGCCGTGCGCACCCTACACAAACACAGCTTGAGAGGTAGGAATATTAAAAAAAGGCTGGTGCGCCGTGCGCACCCTACACAAACACAGCTTGAGAGGTAGGAATATTAAAAAGGCTGGTGCGCCGTGCGCACCCTACAAGAACTAAAGGCTGGTGCGCGGTGCGCACCCTACGAAGCGCCGACAAACAAAAAAAGCAGGGCTAGTATCACTTGCCCTGCTTTTCGTGATTGGGTGTGATGCGGTTATTCGCGATCACCGAGTGAGTTCATGGCGACCCATGCGGCTCCGCCGATCAACGCAGTCAGGAAGGCAATCGGACGTTTTTTCGATTTCATTTTCTTATCGGGGTGGAGGAGTTTGTCGACTTTGCCACCAATCTCATCCTGCGTTGCCTTAAGTTCGCCGATGCTGTTTTCAATGTTCTCAAGATGACCATCAATGTGTTCGGCGTGTTCCATATGTTTCTTGTCCCATTCCATTGCGTGGCCTTTAAGGCCTTCGCTCAGGCCCATGACTGATTCGTTTAACCCGGCGATGGCGCTCTTGTTTTCCATGCTAGTCATGCTCGCCATGGATAGCGACTCGCCGCCCATGTCCATCGCACTCTTCAAGCCTGCCAAGGTGTGTTGAATTCCGTGTACTTCTTCGTGCACTTCACCAACTTCGGCACCGATCTCCTGAAGAGCGGATTCCGTAGCCATTAAATGGGCATCAAGTTTCTTCTTGAGCATATCAACTTGTGCCATTGATGCTATCTTGGCGACCATTTCAGGCGGTTCTTCCGGCATAGGCATTTGAACGCCGGGGAAGCCCCACATGGCGGACACTTGAAGTTCCTCTTTCGGGTAAATCAGGTGTGGATTGGTGAAAATGTTGTATTTCTCGAATTCCCGCCAAAGCAGCGGATCATTCCGATATTTTTCGGCGATGTGCCAGAGCGTGTCGCCCTTTTTGATGTGGTACATTCCAGTGGGTTCATCTGTCTCTTTCGGCGTGATTTTCGCGGAGGCGTTGAAGACAAACCAGACGCCGCTCAAAGACACGCATAGGTAAAGAATAAGTGTTAAACTCACGGCGGATTTTATTGCTTTCATGAGGTGGTTCTCCTTAATGTTGTGAGTAGTCCGTGTATATTAGTAACTATAGGACATCGAGACGTGATGCGCTGTGCCCGTGTCGCTCAATCGACTTGCCGGCGCGTCTTGGAGTGCGTAATCGATTTGTAGTCCACCGACATTAACACCGAACCCCGCGAATAGACTCTGGTGGTCTCGTGTGCCCCTTGCGCCGCCGCGAATCGCAAACCGTTTCGAAATCATGTACTCGGTACCGATGCGCGCGCTGGTTGTCGCCTCGTCCAGTTGAGCAAATTCGTGTTCGACATCAAAAGAGAAAGTGACGCCGGAGCCCTTGCGGGGCAGCTTGAATGCCACGCCTGCATCCACAAGCATTGGCACTGTGCTATCGCTGTGGTTGCCGCTAAACGAACTACCAAGGTTTCGGACAGCTAATCCATAAGTAAAGATTGGGATTTCCTTGCCGCTGGCGGTCGTGTGGGTGCGATGACCGATAAATCCGATATCCGCGCCACGTAATCCGTTTACGCGCTCAGCATCCCAGCTATAGACATCGGTGAGGACGCCAACGCCAATGCCGATGCTGAAACTGTCGAACATGTGTCCGTATGAAAGTGAAACAGCGTTAGAGTTGTGACGCGAAGAGCCGATCCTGACATCGCTCCCACTGCGTACGGGAATATCATCGACGGTAACACCGGAGACTGCAAGCCCGATTGAGCCTTTTCCGAGATTCTTGGCGATACCCAAGAAACTTTGCCTGCTGTCAAAGGCTTGGTTGACCGTGGAGACGGTGAAGGTGGTGTTCTTTACAGAACCCAAACCAGCAGGGTTCCAGACGGTTGCAGTGGCATCGTCAACCGTTGCCGTGACCGCGCCTCCGACGCCGATTGATGCGGCACCTGCTCCGAGTCGTAGGTACGGATAAGCATCCTCAGCGTTAGCAGAAAACGGAGCGAAAGCCAATAGCGCAATTAAAGCCAGGGATGACGCCAGGAGCATTTTCGGCTTCATTTGATTCATGTTGTTCTCCTTCATAAGGTATTTTGATGCTGTGTGTAAATGTGAAAGGTGGATAAAAAATTTGGAAACAGAATTGCGTGATGCGTCACACGTAATGCGCAAAAAACCAATACCCAATGGTTGATGGGCAAACGGACATTGAAAGAAGTAAAGGCTGGTGCGCGGTGCGCACCCTACAAGAACTAAAGGCTGGTGCGCGATGCGCACCCTACAAGAACCAAAGGCTGGTGCGCGATGCGCACCCTACAAGAACCAAAGGCTGGTGCGCGGTGCACACCCTACAAGAACCAAAGGCTGGTGCGCGGTGCACACCCTACAAGAACCAACGGCTGGTGCGCGGTGCACACCCTACAAGAACCAAAAGCTGGTGCGCGGTGCACACCCTACAAGAACCAAAGGCTGGTGCGCGGTGCACACCCTACAAGAACTAAAGGCTGGTGCGCGGTGCACACCCTACAAGAACCAAAGGTTGGTGCGCGGTGCACACCCTACAAGAACCAAAGGTTGGTGCGCGGTGCACACCCTACAAGAACCAACGGCTGGTGCGCGGTGCACACCCTACAAGAACCAAAGGCTGGTGCGCGGTGCACACCCTACAAGAACCAAAGGCTGGTGCGCGGTGCACACCCTACAAGAACCAACGGCTGGTGCGCGGTGCACACCCTACAAGAACCAAAGGCTGGTGCGCGGCGCACACCCTACAAGAACCAACGGCTGGTGCGCGGTGCACACCCTACAAGAACCAACGGCTGGTGCGCGGTGCGCACCCTACAAGAACCAACGGCTGGTGCGCGGTGCGCACCCTACAAGAACCAACGGCTGGTGCGCGGTGCGCACCCTACAAGAACTAAAGGCTGGTGCGCGATGCGCACCCTACAAGAACCAAAGGCTGGTGCGCGGTGCGCACCCTACGGGGGGTGAGGTGCCGTAGCACCCCACCAGCCCCCAACTACTGGGTGATTACTTGATTCCCATCTTGAGCACGGCGTATTGAGGATTGAGGCTATCGTGTACCATAATCTGGCAGAAGTATACGCCTCGCGCCAACTTTTCGCCGCCCGTGGTGGTGCCGTCCCATCCGATTACGACCTCTCTGCTCGCCTCAATCGTCCTCTGACTCATGTTCCAGACGGGCCGCATCGAGACATCGAATATCTCGATACTGACATCCGAGGAGCGTGTCAAGGTGAAAGCAATCTTCGTCGCGCCGGCGAACGGATTCGGGAAGTTCCTCGCTTTCAGCATGGCAAGACCGTCCGCTGATTCGACG
This sequence comes from Candidatus Poribacteria bacterium, assembly GCA_965197465.1. Lineage (GTDB taxonomy): Bacteria > Poribacteria > WGA-4E > WGA-4E > JAJDTR01 > JAJDTR01. The sequence continues at coordinate 2,368,948 of OZ240209.1, forward strand.
GTAAAGCTATAGGTAGCATTTGCGAGATTACCTGCCTTATCCTTGACTTTGACACCGACGTAGTGCGTGCCGTAGTCAAGCGTTCTCGACGGTACAAAGGTTCCGAGCGTGCCACCCTCGAAGACAGTCTGACCCGGGACAATGTTCTGGTCTCTATCTCTCAGGGCAATCACGATACTCGCGATACCCGACAGGTCGTCCGTAGCGGCGATGGAGATGATTGGACTATCCGGTCGTACGCTGCCTGACGGCGAAGTATGCGCGATGGTCGGCGGTGTGGTATCCACTTCAACGGTGAAACTCCAGCCTGATGATGCGACGTTCCCGCTCTTGTCGGTCACGTCCACACCCACGGAATAAACGCCGTTATCCAGGTTGCCGGTCGGCACGAAGCTGCCGAAGGTTCCACCTTGGAAGTTCGTTGCACCGGGAACGCGCGCGAAGGCGGCGTTCACGACCCGAATAGCGATACTCTTGATGCCGGACAGGTCATCGGTAGCAGACACGGTGACTCGCGGCATGCCTGTACGGATGATCCCGTGCGGACCGGTATCACCGATGGTAGGCGGAACCTCATCTACTTCAATGGTGAACGCCCAATCGGCGTTGGTGGTGTTACCACTCTTATCGGTCACATTCACACCAACCGTGTAGGTGTCGTTCCTCATCCGACTTGCCGGGGTGAAATACGCGGACGTGCCACCTTGGAACGTCGTCGGTCCCGCAACGCGCGCTAAACCGCTGTTGTAGACCTTAATCTCGATATTCCTGATACCGGATAGGTCGTCGGTTGCGGACACGCTGATACGCGGCGTCTCGTCACGGATGATCCCGACTGGCGATGCCAAGTTGATGACCGGCGGCGTATGGTCGGCTTCGATGACGAAGGTCCAACTTGTATCGGCTCGATTGCGGCTCTTGTCCACGGCTGTTACACCAACGGTATAGGTGCCGTTCCGCAGCGCGCGGTTAGGTGTAAAGACCGCCGTGGTACCACCCGAGAATTGGGTTGGGCCACCGACTCGCTCGAAAACGCTGTTCAACAACCGAATCTCAATATTCCGAATACCGGATTCGTCATCGGTTGCGGCAACGCTAACGCGCGGCATGTCGTCCCTGACAATCCCTAGCGGCGAGGTCGCACTAATGACAGGCGGCGTTTTATCAACCTGAACGGTGAAACTCCAACTCGCGTTGGCTTCATTTCCGTTCTTGTCAGTCACGTCTACCGACACCGAATAGGTGTCGTTTCTCAACGCATTGGCCGGGATAAAGTAGGCTTTCGTACCACCTTCGAATGTGGTTGGCCCACCGATTCGCACGAAGTCGCTCCTAAACACGCGTATTTGGATGTCCTCAATACCCGAGAGGTCGTCCGTGGCTGACACATCAATGCGCGGCATGTCAGTACGAATAGTGCCTTGCGGCGATGTCGTATTGATGACCGGCGCTGCGCGATCGGCTTCAAGCGTGAAACTCCACTTGGCGTTAGCAGTGTTGCCGGCCTTATCGGTGACATCAGCAGCTACCGAGTAGGTGCCGTTAGCCAATCCGTTGGCTGGTACGAAGAAGGCTGATGTACCGCCCTCATACGTAGTATTTCCAGCAATCCGCGACAGTCCGGCATCCAGTACGCGAATCTCAATGTTTTGGATACCCGAGATTTCGTCTGTGGCAGACACGTCAATGCGCGGCATGTCGGTACGGACAATGCCTTGCGGCGACAGTGTGTTTATATGCGGCTCTGTGTCGTCGGCTTCAAGCGTGAAACTCCACTTGGCGTTGGCGGTGTTGCCGGCCTTATCGGTGACATCAGCAGCTACCGAGTAGGTGCCGTTAGCCAATCCGTTGGCTGGTACGAAGAAGGCTGATGTGCCGCCCTCATACGTAGTATCTCCAGCAACCTGCGACAGCCCGGCATCTAGCACACGAATCTCAATGTTTTGGATACCCGAGATTTCGTCTGTGGCAGACACGTCAATGCGCGGCATGTCGGTACGAACAAGCCCTTGCGGTGACAGCGCATTGATATTCGGCTCTATGTCGTCGGCTTCAAGTGTGAAACTCCAATTCGCTGCGGTGGAATTTCCCGCGTTGTCCGTGACAACCGCGTTGACCGTGTAGGTATCATTGCCCGACGCACCGGTAGGGGTGAAGGTTCCTATGCCTTCGCCGTCGAAATCGGTGCTCCCGGCAATTTGACCGTTACTGTTCGATACCGTAATGCTGACGCTGCCGACGCCGGACATGTCGTCCGTCGCAGAGACACTAACCGCGGGCATGTCGCTGCGGACAAGCCCTTGGGGTGACGTAACGGCGATTGCCGGGGGCATCGTATCCATGACCACCTCAACGGTAAACGACCAACTTCCCCTCGTCTCGTTTCCGGCGTTGTCGGTTGCCACGGCTGTCGCCGTGTAGGTATCGTTTGCCAACCCGGCGCTCGGAGTGAAGGTTCCCATGGTGCCGCCGTCAAACTCCGATGAACCGTCAACTGCAGAGCCATCGCCTGCGGCTACGGAAATCTCGATGCTACCAACCCCTGACAGGTCGTCGGTAGCGGATGCGGTGATGGTTGGCATATCGATGCGGACAATGCCTGACGGCGAGGTTGCACCGATAATCGGCTCGGCGACATCCATGACCACCTCAACGACGAAACTCCAAGTGGCAGTGGATGTATTGCCGCTGTTGTCCGAGACAACGGTACTGACGGTATAGGTATCGTTAGCCAAGGCGGCGCTTGGGGTGAAGATTGCGGCGCCATCACCCATCGCGGTTGAACCATCAACCGCGTCACCGGCGCTATTCATCACAGCGATTTCGATGCTCCCGATACCTGAGAGGTCGTCTGTTGCCGCAACGCTGATTTCGGGCGTTGCGCTTCGGCTAATCCCTTGCGGCGACGTGTTAGCGATGACTGGCGCGGTCACGTCCATAATGACTTCCACACTGAAACTCCAACTCGCGGTGGAGACATTGCCGCTGTTGTCTGTGACAACGGTAGTTGCCGTATAGGTATCGTTTGCCAAGGCAGCGCTTGGTGTGAAGATTGCGGAACCCTCTCCCATCGCAGTTGAACCATCAACCGCGTCACCGGCGCTATTCATCACTGCTATTTCGATACTCCCTATACCTGAGAGGTCGTCTGTTGCGGCGACGCTAATCTCGGGCATAGCGCTCCGGCTAACCCCTTGCGGGGAGGTGCTACCGATGCTTGGCGCGGTCATATCCATAATGACTTCAACGGTGAAACTCCAACTCGCAGTGTTTACATTACCACTGTTGTCGGTCACGGTTGCGCTTGCCGTATACTCACCGTTCGCCAATCCGGCTGCCGGGGTAAAGGCTGCGGCGCTTCCACCATCAAACTCTGATGCGCCATCAATCGCAGAACCATCGCTTGCGGCTACCGAGATTTCGATACTCGCAATGCCAGACAATCCCTCTTGTGCGGTATCACTGACATCTGACGCAGAAGCCCTAATAATTGGCATCGCGCCGCGAACAATGCCGTGCGGCGATGTGACATCAATGCTTGGCTGCGTCGTGTCATAGCTGGCTTCAAGCGTGAAACTCCAGTTTGTGTTGGCGATGTTGCCCGCGTTGTCGGTGACGACCGCGGCTACCGTATAGGTATCGTTAGCCAAACCGGCGCCCGGGTTAAAAGATGCGGAGGTGCCATCTTCAGCCATGGCGGTCTCGCCCTCGACCACCTCGCCACCACTGTTCATCACGGCGATGTCGATAGATGCGATGCCTGACACATCGCTTGCCGCGGCGGTGATGGTCGGCGAGGTCGTACGCACGACACCGTGCGGCGACGTAGTGCCGATGGTCGGTGACTCTTCGTCCAAGTAAACCGTGAACGTCCATGTGTATTCGCTTGCGTAGCCGTCGCCGTTTGTCGCGGTAGCGGTGGCGGTGTGTTGACCGAGAGCCAAACCGTCAACATCACGGCTGGCACCGTCTACGGCTTCGCCGCCATCAAGCGCAATGGTCACGCTTGCGACTCCCGATTGATCGTCAATAGCGGTAACGGACAAGGTAACAGTCGGGCCGAATCCGGTACCAAGCGGACTCACTTGGGAGATGACCGGCGGTGAATGATCGAATTCGACGGAGAAGGTAACAGAGGCTTCCGCCATCTTGCCATCCGGGTCGGTCACTTGAATCGTGACGGTGTGTTGCCCCTCGGCGAGCGGCGCTTCGGGGGTGTATTGCAACTGGTTCCCCTCGACAGCGGCATCTATGGCTTCGCCATCAATCATGGCGACAACGTCCAACGCACCGATGCCGGTTATAGCGGCGCTGATGAGCGGCATACCGTCATCGGATACGCTATCCGTCATTGGCGACAGGATGGTAACGGACGGAAGGGTTCCAACGACAGTGAACTCCATAGAGCCACTGCTTCGGTTGCCCCATCTATCGGTCACGGACACATCGGTACGGTAGGCGCCGCCGGCGAGTTGTTCGTCGCGGGAGTAGACAACGCTATCATCGGTGTCCTCAAGCTCATCCTGATTAACCGGGATGCCGGCTTCATCGGGAGGTGTCATCCGGGTGATTTGAATTTCGACATTTGCAGCCACATCAAGCGGATCGTCGGAAGCCACAGCGATCCCGTATCCGTCACCATCGTTGTAGATGGAGTGAATCGTGGGGAGCGCGCTGACCTCGGAATCTTCCAGCGGTGCCACGACAGTAATCATCGGCGGTATACGGTCAATAGCAAGATTCACGAGATCGAATCCGACGCTGCCGTTCCGCTTGGTAACCATACCACTGGCGGGGTGGTCACCCTCAGCCGTGGTAGAGGTGCTCGCGACGATACTAAAGTCGTGCCGCATGCCGTCAACCGCCACCAAGCCGTCAGCCAACGTTCCGCCATCAATCTGTACGGTGATGTCACCCATGAGTACACCGGGCGCATTGACCGAGAACGGGAACATATTGTCGTCCGACTGGGCGATGCGGTAACCGACTGGGTGTGCAGCCATAAAGTCGGCAAGGCTCATGCCTTCGCCCCTGCCGTTGATGGTGATCATTGGCGGAGGCGTGTAGTTATCGACGTTCGCAGCGGTACCGAACGACGCGTCCTCAGCTTCGACATCCGGCTCGGCTTTCGAGTCGTACGCCAAGGCTTGAAGCACGTAGTCGCCACCGACGCCCAAGACGCCGAGGTCGGTGATTGTGACCGTGAACATCTTGTTGCTGCTCGTTTTCGTCATGTCAGCCATGTCGACGGAGACAGTTTCCTCTACGGTAATCTCGCCGACATCGACTGCATCGCCTTTTGACCCGTCCGCATTACGCATATGGACGATCAGATTGACGCCCGCGACTCTCCAGTCGGGCGCGGCGGGATCGACGGTGAGGATAGCTATGGGGATATCCAAGCCCTCGTAAAGGATTCCACCGAGTTGATGGAAACCGGCATCGCCGGCAGGTATCACGCCGTAAGCGTCTGCGACTTGCACAATCGCGGTCCCGACTTCAACATCTCCGTTATGGAGGAGGAAGCTGTCGCTGCCGCCCGCGATTGGCGCGTATTCCATGCCATCCACGCCAATCATGGTCGCGTTAACGACATACGGCGTATCAAGCGAATCAAGAAGCGGCGCACTGTTAAAGGTGACTGACCATTTGCGGTAGCCCACTTCTTGCGACGCAGTGGGAATACCCTCAACAACGGTGTTCACCATATTTCCGAGAATGGCAGTCAAATCGGCGGTTTCCAGCGGCGACAAGATTTCAGATTCCATGGCTTCGCCGATGGTCTTCGAGGTGCCGTCCGGCATCGTCAAATCGAATCGGACGGAAACGAGGTCGGGAATCGTCCTGGCGGCTGTATAGCCGTTGACCGTAATAATCCCGCAGGCACCGCCGGTGTCGGCGTTGGTTCCGGCTGGAACGATATCCACAGCGATATGCTCCGGTTCAACCGGGCAGACATCGCCGTCGAGTGTAATCATCGGCATCGCCGGATCGGGATCTGTGATGGTGAGAGCGTTGGTCGCCACCGCACGCACATATAGGTGTGGGGTATCACCGCCACCGTTATACAGCGCGTCAAAGTTCCCGATATTCCATTCGACGACGCCCGGGGCATCAAGCGTGGTGATCTCCTGCCAGACGCCGTAGGCGGTCTTGTACTGGACGACGATGCCCGTCAACGGGTGCGGCGTCCGATTCGGAATCTCGACGGTGAGTTTGACGCTCAGCGTGTTGGCGAAGATTGTGCTGTCCGCGCTTGGCGGCCCGCTTTCAAATGGGTCCTCCAGATCGCCGTCCCTGTTGCAGTCACCGAGTTCGATATTGGCGATAATCGCCTGATCGGGATCGGGCGGCACAATATCCACACGCACAGGCGCGGTATAGGACGACAAGTTTCCGACATCATCCATGCCGACGGCGCGCAGGCCGTATTCGCCGACGATCAGTGCGGGGTCGTTGTTCATGCCGCGGATGATTAACTCATACGGGTGAAGCATCCCGGCCGGCATCCCGCTACGGGCATTCAGTGTCAACAGGTCCTGGAATGCGGAGGCGACGAACACGTTAAACGTATTCATTGAAAGCCCGCCAAGCATCGGCGCCATCGTGGGGTCAACCAGCGGCATCCACGTATTCGCCATCTGGGCGGAGGGATCGTCGCTGTGTCGGATAATCTGGTACATGAAGTTTGCCAGATCTTCGGTACTATCCGCGCTGCTGGCTCCGAGCATCAACGATGCCGTTTGGCTCGGATCGGGGGTTAGCAATCCGGTGCTGATTAGGACACCGTCATCGCGCATGTACATCGCGGAGTTCTGACCGTCCTCCACGGAGATATCGATTGCCGGCGCGGCTCGATCGAGCATGAAACTCTTGCCGTATACCGGTCGATTATCAATCTGTACGCCTTCCGAGTCGAAGGCGTTGGCATCAATGGTATGCGGCCCGTCTGCGACGTTCGACAGGTCGATCGTGGTGTGCCAGACCGACTGAGTCTCTGTTGACATCGGAACGGTAAACACCGAGACCATCTGCGGATCCATGGATGTCATAATATCCATGAAAATGGGATAACTGGCGCCGGTGAGCGCACCAAGCAACCTCCCCAGATTCTCGCCGGTGAGGAGATCTTCCAGGTTTACGGTTGAAACATCCTGACCCGCCATGATTGCGCCAATAAGCGGATTGAGGAACGGGGCTATCGCAGCCTGCACTTCCATCGTAAACAAGGCGTCGATGATGCCGCGGTCTTCGAGTTGGTGGTTGCGCGGATCGGGCACCGCATAGCGAGACAGCATCGCGGTAGCGCCATCACCCACGTTCAGCGGCACCGGCGTGTTGAGTTCAACTTCGTAGAAGTAGTAGTAGATTTTACCGGGTTCAATCCCGGCGTCGCCGCTCCAGACAATCTTGCCGTCGATATTCATCGGGCTGAGAGGCACGCTGTCGTAAGCGGCGGGATCCACCGGCACTTGACGCGCTCGGGAGAGGAGATTGGCGTATTCCGGCGGCAGATCGCCCGCGGCGTACCTCAAGGTGACGGACGCGAATGCTCCCGTGCCGTCGCCCAGACCGGGCCATGAGGGCAGCAGTAGAATAGCCTGCTCTTCTTCCAGTTGGAAGGTATGGGGCATCGGCATTCCGGCTTGGAGCTCTCTGGCATCCTGTGTGCCGACCTGACTTAGCGGGTCATAACCAGGTCCATCGAACCTGAAGGTGACGCTGCCAACGTCCTCACGCGGTGCGGCGAGGTAGAGGCTCAGTTTGTTTCCCGTAACGACTCTCATGAATCCGGCATCCTTGGAATCGAGGATTCCGGGGCCGCTACCGGGTCGAGCGGTGATGGCGTTGCCAAAGTTCTCAAGGTCAATGTTCTCGTAATCCCCAAAGACAAGCGGCAGTTCGGCATCAAGCAACTGCTTGGGCAGGATGCCCGGGGGCAGTATAGTGTTGACGGCGTTCAAAACCGCAGCCTGCATTGCGGGGTCGTTCCGCATCATATCGAGCAATGCGTCGGGACCGACGCTCATGCCGATATCGGTACGAGCAATTGCCAACCTGATAATTTTTTCAATGACATCCCGCGCGTGACGAGTATTCAGTGACATACCGCCAAGACGCACGGTACCCACAAATACATCAACCGAAGCCGTGGCTTCGTTACCCGCGAGGTCAACGACAATTAGCGTTGCCACGTATTTTCCGGGGTTGGTGTACTGGTGCGTTACGTTCATGGTGTCCGCGGTATTACCGTCGCCGAGGTCCCACATATAAGTGTCAATGCCGACATTATCCGTAGACATGCTGCCGTCGAAATCGACCGGTTCGTTCGGGTCAACAAACTTCCGGCTGCTGGTAGCGACCGGGACGGGCGCAATCTGATCAGCGATTAAGGTAATATCGTACGTGATGCGCCGTGCGAGAACGTGGTGCGACGCGAGTTGCATGCTTTCTTTGGCGGCGGCGCCGGATTCACGATCCACCACGGCAATCGCGAGGCTGTCGCCGACACTGGCGACGGTCATCTGCGGCTCAAAGAAGGTGGTCATGTAGCCGCCACCGGAGGCGGTTTGCAGTTCACGCGTCGGATTTGAGCCGAGCGTCAGGCGAATCTCAACACCTACGGCGGCGGGAGTCCCGTCCGGATTGCTGACAGCACCCGTAACCACCATCAAGTTTGTCGGATCGGCGGGGATACTGGTCGTAATATCAATCCCGCCAATGCGCCTTGCAACGACCTCATCTGTCGTCAGGGTATGGGAGGTTGTGCCGACAACAGCGGTGTCAGCCATAACCGTGACATCAAGTGTGAGTTCGTCGGCAGTCCTGGCAACAGCCATACTGGCGCTGACCAAGGTGACGCTGTAGCTTCCGTCGCCGGTGGTCCATCCTTCCGCTTCTACCCCTTGATTAACGTTAGTTACTGTGACGGTCAATCCCGCGGGGGCGTGGCTCATTCCATCTTCAAGAAACACGGCACCCGTAACGTTAAAGACCGAGGACTCCGCTTTGACCGATGTATTCACGTCTACCATGGCACGTTGCGCGTCTATCTCGGATGCCATCAACGTATGCGCCGCAGAGCCGGCGGGCACCCCATCGTACATAACGGTGACGTTCAACACATGTCCGGTTTCGGCTACGGGCGCGCTCGGACTGAAAAAGGTGACGCTGTACATGCCGTTCGCATCGGTCATGGCGCTGGCTTCGACCATGGTGTCGGTGTTCATCACATTGACGGTTAAGCCGGAGCCGACCGGAATTTCGCTATCCAGGAAGTATGCGGTACCGGTGACGACGAGGCTTGAGGTTGAGGCTTTGACAATCGTGGTGACATCCACCGTGGCGCGCTGGGCATCGGCTTCAGCCGATGTCAGCATGTGATCCATCGAACCCACCTCTGTTCCGTCGCTCATGACGGTCACGGCGAGCATGTCACCGGTTTCGCCGACGGGATCGGTTGGGCTGAAGAAGGTGACGCTATACATGCCATCCGCATCGGTGGTTCCACTGGCTTGAAGGCCGCGCCCCGCATTCATCACGGTAACTGTCATACCCGATCCAACCGTCAGCATTCCATCGTCATGGTACACGCTGCCGGTGACGACGAGCGCCGATGTGGAGGCTTTGATCAGCGTGGGCACGTTAATTTCAACACGTCCGGCTTCCACTTCATCAGATGAAAGGGTATGCGACATCGTTCCGACTTCTACGCCACCCCTTGAGGCGGTCACGGTAATCATATCGCCGGTTTCCGCCACGGCACCGCTCGTATCAAAGAAGGTGACGCTATACATCCCGCCATCATTCGTCATACCGGAGAGTTCGCCCGCGCGCGTTGTGTTCATGACGGTAATGTCAAACACGTCCGCAATGGCGATTTCGCTGGCTTCACGGAAGACGGAGCCGGTGACGACGAGGGCGGAGGTAGAGGCAACGATATCGGTACTCACGTCGCGCTGAACGACTGCGGAGTCTCCGTCGCCGAGGTCTTCGTTTGTCAAGACGGATTCGTCGCGGCCGCGCTCATTACCATCGGCATCGGTAACGACGACGGTGACGGTATCCCCGGTGCTTCCGGCATCTCCGTTCGGATCGACGATTGTAACGTTGTAGCTGCCGTCGTCGCCAGTTGTCGTAGACAGCGGCGGTTTATCATTGACGGTAACTTCGACATCTACGCCGGGCACTGCCCCGGTGCCGTCCGCTTTATTCACGGTACCGCTGACGACAAGGATGGGTACCATCACGGGCGGTTCCGGGGTAAGCCCCACAGTGGCTACTCCCGTGAGATTTCCAACACCGACCGTAACGACATCCGTCCCTTCGGCATCAACCATCGGCGCGGAATAGGTCGCGGTGTAACTTCCAATGTCGTCGCCTTCCGAGAACGCACCCACCATTCCGCTCGTGACGCTGCCCGATGGGGTTAATCCGCCGACGCCGTTGCCGGAGGCATCTGTGACCATGACGCTGACTGTGGCACTCCCTCCGCTTGACACTGTACTCGGCGAAATACCAACGGTTAGGCTAGAGGCGGCACCTGCATTTATGCTAACTGCGGCAGATCCGCTGGCGCCCGAAACGGCATCGGCTGCCGTAATTGTGACACGCCCCGCCATGTTTGACGGGGAGTAGGGGGCGCCATAACTGCCGTCGCCGTTGTTCGTGACATCGCCGACCGTACCTGCGTCCGTTCCGGCATCGGCGCGACTGGCGCTAATGGAGATTTCTGCGTCCGCGACCGGGTCGCCGCCGCGGCTAACGTTCACATTCACCGTTCCCGCTGTCCCGCTATCGGCGAGAAAACTGCTCGGCGTAGCCGTCACGGAAACCAGCGTCGGTACGGGTTCAAGCGTCACCGTGCTGGTGGTGGTCTCGCCGGTGTTTTCCGACTGGATGGTGATGGTGTCGGTCGTGGGCGCCGTGAGAATCAGCTCGGGAGCGGTGTACGTGGCGGAATAGGTGCCGTCCCCGTTGTCGGTGACGTCCCCGACAGTTCCCTGTTCGGCGGTAATCGTCACGGTATCACCGGAGACCGGTTCGCCAGCCACCACGATGTTTACGGTGATGGATGCGGTCGAACTCCCGTCCGCCGGAAGCGTCGTGGTTGACACAACGCTGTCCAGACCGGACAACTGTATATTTACGGTCGCGCCCGGGGGAATTGCCGCGATATCCGCCGCGGTAACCGAATACGTGACGGCAGTAACGATTTCGTCTCGGTCCTTGACAGTTATCACGATGTCGTCGCCAACACTAATTTGCCCTCTTGTAAACGAGAAAAATACGAGGTCAAACGAGCCATCGGCGCGCGTGAGAAATTTTGCCGGGAAACCGGTGGCTTCCACGGAGAGCCCTTCAACAGCCGCGCCGTCTTTATCGGAGACCGTTCCGGACAGATTGAACGTATCGGTGGACTGCGCGTACACATCTGCGCTCCCGGCGGTCATCAATCCCGCGGCAAGCGTCGTAAAACAGAGAAGCCAAACAATTCTTCTTCTGAGACTGTTCATATTCTACTATTTAACCTCCAAAAAAATTCTTAGAACTTTTAGTTCAGATGCGGGGATTCTCATTACCGCATCGTTCAAACGGGTGATTGACAAAAGTGGACTTAAAGAAAAAAACACGATGTTTGACATTTTATGATGTTATGAAGCCAGTGATTTATGACGTTTTCAAGCCGCGCGTTTTATTATAACACAGACCGTGATCATTTTCCAATAGGTTTATTGAGAAAAATGATCTGAAGAATTATAATTTCGAGTGAGGAAACTACATGCTGTAGGGTGGGCACTGCCCACCAGCCCTTAGAGCCTGTTTGAAAAGTACATTTGTAGGGTGCGCACTGCGCACCAGCCCTTAGGTTCGGTTGAACGCTGAAAAGTAAATGTACATCACAGTCAAAAAATTCGTTAATTTCCAATCAACGGCGGGATTCGATATATCTACTGAAACCCAACACGTCTTTTGAATGTGAGGAAACTACATGCTGTAGGGTGGGCACTGCCCACCAGCCCGTAGGTTCGGTTGAACGCTGAAAAGTAAATGTACATCACAGTCAAAAAATTCGTTAATTTCCAATCAACGGCGGGATTCGATATATCTACTGAAACCCAACACGTTTTCTGAATGTGAGGAAACTACATGCTGTAGGGTGGACACTGCCCACCAACCCTTAGAACCTGTTTGAATAATCGGTACCAAGCCATTTTTGGTCATTTTCAGGAAGTTCCTTCATGTTTTTATTGTTGTCTGCTACGTACCTGTCGCCCCGCTGGGGCTTAAGTTCACGAGGTTTTGGCGTTTCTATACACCTTCCGCCCCTCTGGGGCTTTTAGAGGCTCGTGCGCAGTGCGCACCCTACAAATGTACTTTTCAAACAGGCTCTTAGGTTCGGTTGAACGTTGAAAAGTAAATGTATATCACAGTCAAAAAATTCGTTAATTTCCAATCAACGGCGGGATTCGTAAACTCGTAGGCGGAGCATCTTGCTCCGCATATCCGCTCGGTCGTGCTCGTTGACCATAGTAAAACCGGTAATTATTCTTACACCGCGGTAGGTTCGGTTTCCAACCGAACCGGTATTTATCCAGTCTCGCAGGTGCGGTTGGAAACCGCACCTGCCGAACTATGTGAAAATATGAATGGGATTGACTATAATACACAAATAATCTAAAGAACGCCGAAGAAACCGTATGACCAAACAGCCGCATCATTTGCCTTGGACGTGATACTCCAAATGGTCAATGTAATTCTGCGTGAGCTTGTCCAATCGATCTTCTATCTGTGTTTCAAACTTTTCCAATCGATTTTCTATCTGCATCAAGCGCCCATTTACTTGATTTTCTATCTGCGTCAAGCGCTCATTTACTCGATTGTCCAACCGTGTAATTCGGTCGTCCAATCGTGTGATTCTATCATCCATCTGGTTCAGCGCGATGACGATATAGACCTGAGCAAACGCGAAAATGCCAACAACCAACGTGATAAGCGTTGCCCAAAGCACCTGATGATTTTTTGTCCCCCGACTTTCTTTGGCTTCCATAATCGCGCCTACCGACTATTAGGCTGTACTCGTAAACTCGTAGGCGGAGCATCTTGCTCCGGCTATAGTAAAACCGGTAATTATTCTTACACTGCCGTAGGTTCGGTTTCTAACCGAACCGGTATTTATCCAAGCCCGTAGGTGCGGTTGGAAATGGATCTCTATCGCACTCCTTAATCAGTCGCTTGATCGCACCTACCGAACTATGTGAAAATATGAATGGGATTGACTATAATACACAAATAATCTAAAGAACGCCGAAGAAACCGTATGACCAAACAGCCGCATCATTTGCCTTGGACGTGATGTTTCAAGTGGTCAATGTAATTCTGGTTGAGCTTGTCCAATCGATTTTCTATCTGCATCAAGCGCCCATTTACTTGGTTCTCGATCTGCGTCAAGCGCTCATTTACTCGGTCGTCCAATCGTGTGATTCTATCATCCATCTGGTTCAGCGCGATGACGATATAGACCTGAGCAAACGCGAAAATACCAACAACCAACGTGATGAGCGTTGCCCACAACACCTGATGATTTTTCGTCGTCCGACTTTCTTTCCCTTCCATAATCGCTCCTACCGACTATTAGGCTGTACTCGTAAACTCGTAGGCGGAGCATCTTGCTCCGCATATCCACTCTCGTAGGTGCGGTAGGTTCGGTTTCCCAACCGAACCGGCATTTTTCCAGTCTCGCAGGTGCGGTTGGAAATGGATCTCTATCGCACTCCTTAATCAGTCGCTTGATCGCACCTACCGAACTATGTGTGCTGTGCCAAGTGGTCGATGTAATTCTGGTTGAGTTTGTCTAACCGAGTGTCTACCTGCGTAAAACGCGCTTCCAGTCGATTGTCTAGCTGCGTAAAACGTTCTTCTACTTGTGTAAATCGCGCGTCTACTTGTGCAAATCGCGCTTCAAGTCGATTGTCTAACTGGGTGAAACGTTCTTCTACCTGTGCAAATCGCAAGTCTACCTGTGCAAATCGCGCGTCTACCTGTGCAAATCGCGCGTCTATCTCTGCCAATCGCGCTTCTACCAACGTAAACCGCTCATGCATTCGTAAGTCTATCTCGCTGAGCCGGTCATTGATACGCTTGTCCATCTCCCCGATACGGTTATTAATCGTTATATCCATCTGCGCCATTCGCCTGTCCATCTGCTTTATTGCAAATAGCGAGTAGCCTTGGCCAAGCGCGAATATTCCTACGACTATCGTCACGAATACCGTTGGCATTGATACAGTGTTCCAATGCCCGTTTCCGCCGGCAGCGGCACCCGATTCGGCGTTCAATGCAGGTGTCGCCACAAATGCTATGATGACGAGAATGGAAATAGCTGTTCCCGTTAGAAGAAATTGTTTTCGCATTGGGAAATGCAGAAACCGTGACTAGTGCTCAGTGGCGAGTGACCAGAGGAAAAGAGAGTTGCCAGTTGCCTGTGGTCAGTGGGTAGTTTAACGACTGAAAGCGGGAAACACCACGTGTAGTGAATTGCACGACTACGAACCAAAACCCAAGACCGGACGTGGTGCATAAACTGATTTCTATGACACTTTTACGTTGCAAGGCTCGTGGGGGAAAAGTGGAAGAAGAAACCGAGTGTTTTCTTCAAAACCCGGTTTCTATCTTTGAGTACACAAAAAATTAGCTGCTAAGCGCAACAACGGTTTCCGCCGAGCGCCTAGCAGCTAATGGTTGTAGCACAAGCTAAACCTACTTCACAATGACCATCTTGCGAGTGGCTGAGAAGTCGCCCGCGTTCAGGTGATAGAAGTAGATGCCGCTAGAGACCTGCTCACCGAAGTCGTTCCGACCATCCCAGTAGATGGCGTCCGAACGTCCCTGGTAGACGGCTGCCGGTGTGAAGCCGATGTCGATGGTACGGACAAGGCTACCGGAGGCTCCGTAGATGGTTAAGGAGACACGTGCGTCTTCTGCCAGACGGTACGGAATCCACGTTTCAGGATTGAACGGATTCGGATAGTTCGCCAGCAGTTCGGTCTGTGCCGGAATCTCGTAGGTCACGAGGTCGGGCAGACTGATACGGCTGTCGAGCACGTCGTCAGCGGTGACAATATGCTGTACCGGACGGATACCCAGCAACGGATTCGGTGAATCGGCTTTAATCTCGATCACGTCACCCACCTTTGCGGCGCTGCTATCCAGCTTCACAAAGGTCATGCTGTAGTCGTCCGTTGCGGTCGTGCGTCCGAGGACGCCGCCGCTGGTCAGGTTCTTGACCGTGACATTCAGACCCTCGCGGGACATCATGCCGGCTTGGTCAATCAACTTGCCTTGCACTTGAAGGACAGGCGTCTGGAAGCCGATGGACGGTGCGGTTGACGCGCTGTTACCATTCATGGCAACCATGCTGCCAGCGTCTTCCATCATGCCGCTGTTGTCCCAAGCCGCGCCGACTACCGGTATGCTTGCGGCTGCGGAAGCCACAACAATGTAGCCTACGCCGCCCATGATGGCACCGTCACCCGGATCACCCGCTTGCGCGATAGTCTGGAAGCCGTTGCCGGCTTCGTTGGAGACCACGACAGCGCTGACTAATGGGTGGCTAACCGCATCGCTAATCATGCTCAATCCCGCAACGGGATCCAAGGGCACACCGACGAGGTTGTTGCCGGCGCCGAGCGTGATGGCGGATGTGCCACCGGTTCCGAGTGCGTTACCCCCTAGTTGCAGGGTTGCCGCGCTTGACATCACCGCGATGAGACCGGTATCGTCACCGATAGCGGCGTCAGCTACGCTTCCTGCGCTTGAATCGCCTAGATAACTGTTGTAGGTTCCGTCGGCACCCAGCGAGATGATGAAGTTGACAGTATCACCGAGGGCATCGTAAAGATCGCCAACCGTGGCGATTGTCCCCGCCACCCCGTCGATGTGGGTTACATCAAGCGGCACGTGAATCAGGTGCGTACCCGCGCCGATCATCAGGTCGAACTGCGCCAGATGGTCGATCGTGAGTGCGCCTTCAGCCGTCATACTCGCTTGACCGACGTTGACAGACACCCAATACGTACCCGTCGGGTGCGCATCGACAACAACATCGAAACTGCCTGAATAGCTTCCGGCGGCATCAGCCGATTCCGTCAGCATTCCTTCAGTGACAATATTCGTGCCTTCGGCATTGAAGACGTTGAACGTGGCTGCCAATCCCGCGGTACCCATGGCGCTAACCATGACGGTATCGCCGGTGCTAACGTCCGCAGGTGAGAAGCTGGCGCTTGTCACCACATGGATGCTAACCGAGGCGGATACAGCCTCGCTGGCGTTGCCGTGCGCATCGCTGGCGCTGATGGAGACCATCTGATCGCCACCCATGGCACCGGTAACCGTGACATCGGCGCTATACATGCCGGTGCCCGCCATGTCGGCGTCCATGCCCTCAGCCAATGCCAATGCGGCGTCGCCGCCGATTGCGGATGCGTCAGCCATGACCGTGAGACCGGACTCTCCGCCGTTCACGGAGATTGCGACCGTGTCGCCGTTCAACGCCCAGTCGGGCGTGACAGCGGCATCGGCTAAGGTCGGCGCGGTGTTGTCAACGGTAACCGTTGCAGAACCGGCTTCACTCGCATTTCCGAGCGCGTCGGTTGCAGTGATTGATACCATCTGGGCGCCGTCCGTGGCAGATGCAACCGTGACCATGGCGCTATACATGCCGGTGCCAGCCATGTTCTCGTCCATGCCCTCAGCCAATGCCAATGCAGCGTCTCCGCCGATAGCGGAGGCATCAGCCATAACGGTGGCGCCGGATTCGGTGCTCACCGAGATGGTCACCATCGTTCCGTTTGTCGCCATCGCCGGGTCAGCGCTTGCCATGCTGAGCATCGGACCGGTGTTGTCAATCATGACGGAAACGGTTGCGGTACTGGAGTTACCTGAGGCGTCGGTGGCGGTGATGGTAATCATCTGTTCGCCGTCGGCAGCGCCGCTAACCGTCGCCATGCCGCTGTACATTCCGTTACCGGCAGGCATTGCACCAGCGTCCATGCCGTTCATGCCATTGGCACCATTGCCATTGGTCATACCGTTAGCGCCATTGCCATTGGTCATGCCGTTAGCGCCGTTGCCATTGGTCATACCGTTAGCGCCGTTGCCATTGGTCATGCCGTTAGCGCCGTTACCGTCCGCAGCCATCATACCTTCTGCCAACGCCACTGCGGCGGCGCCTCCGATTGCGGAAGCATCTGCCATGACGGTGAGACCGGTTTCGCTGCTAACGGAGATGGTAACCATGGTGCCGTTGGCAGCCGGTGAAGGCATAGCGGTCGCCATGCTCAACATCGGAGCGGTAACGTCGTTGCGCAACGTAATGGATGCGGTTGCGGCTTCGCTCTCGTTGCCGACTCGGTCGGTTGCGGTGAAGGACACCATCACCTCACCGTCGTCATTTGTGTTGTTTGTGCTGATGGTGAAGAGGCGGGTGTATACGCCCTCTTCATCCGGTTGTTCGCTGAGTGCGATCGGTTCGGTTCGCGTCGAATCCAGCTTGGAGACGTCCGCCGTGACGGAGGCTACCTCAATCATGGATTCATTCGGTGTGACCGAAACGCGGAGCGCGGCCTGACCGCCGTTCGCCACCACGCTGGGCCAAGCGCTCGCCTCGCTCAACGTAGGAGCGGATTGATCGTTCAAGACCTCAATGTCCATAGTGCCCATCAAGCCCTGAATACTGACGGTGACCGTGTAAGTACCGTCCGCCAGCTCGGCTGGCAGCGAGACTGTACGCGTGTACGCCTGATTACCGTCGGCATCGGCATCACCGACCGGATCTAGCGCCTTCGTGGTACCGACCTGCATGCCCTCGGAATCCATAACTGACACGGTACCGCCGCCGGCTTTACCCGTCGCCGTGACCGTGATGTCGGAGCCCGCCTTGACCGGACCCTCTGTGACATTTAGCTCGGTAACGCCGGACTTGACCGTGACTACCTTCTCCGTCATCAGCGCTGTCGACATGGCAGCCATATCCGGCGCGTCGTCAGCCGCGGGCATCATGTCGGAAGCAGTCAACGTGACCGTACCAGCCATGGTGTCTTTGTAGGTGAAGGCTGCGCCGTTGGTGTTATCGGCGATGGTGATCATGGTAATGGCGTTACCGGCGGCATCCGAGAAACTGCCCGTCATGGAAGAGGTAGACAGATAAATAACCTTATCGCCCAAGGCATTGGCTGCTGCCGTACCGCTCCATAGCGTCACCATGCCAGAGAGACTCTCGTCCGCGAAGAAGTTATCGTCGGCTTGAATCGCGATGGCGTCCACTACCGATCTTATGATGATTGGTGTCGGCTGCGCGGCGATTGGAACCGGTATACTCTCCGCCGAAATTGACGCTATCGTAGTGAACGTGTAACTGCCCTCCGTGCTAGGCGATGTTACCTTTTTGTAGGTGAACACAAGCGTATCACCGCTCTCCACTACGGCGCTGGTCGTGGCTTCCAACTTCCACGGCAGCGCACCACCATCGCCGGTTACCCTCAGACTAGCAGAGCCAGTGAGCTCTACTTCACCCGGATTGTCCACGCCATCGTCAACATCCTCAGACGGCCTGGTCCAACCGGCAGGAACCGTAACCATAACCTTGCCTCCCGCCGATATTCGCGCGGTCGCCGTATAGGTAATTGTCACGTCACCCAGCGCCATGTCGGGGCCCACATCCGTGAGCGGCGTACTCATGCCGTCTGCGTCCGTGGTTGAAATGGACACGACACCCACGGGCACTTGACCGACTTTAATCGTCGGGCTGCCGGCGGTCAAATTCTTCAACCTGCCGCTACCCGGCGTAGATTTCGACTGTGCCGTGAAATCGTACTCCCCGATGGTCGTCGGCGCGTTAAGGTTCTTATAGGCGATAGTGAACGTATTGCCGCTTTCAAGAGCCACCGTTATCGTAGCGATAAGCGTTCTGCCTGAGATACTCAAGCCGGCTTGTCCGGCACCACCAATCAACGACTCTCCTGGGTCGGCTATGCCGTTGTCATCTTCAATTGTGGGCTGGGGCCAATCGTCATCGGTGCCGGGAATGGTGATTTCCACGGCGGAACCGATTTCCATCTTTCCTTTAGCCGTATACGTGAATGTCAAGTTGCCAAGCGATTCGCCCGCTTTCGCGAGATAGGCGCCCGTGGCATCCTTGCTAAACGCCGGAGTGGTAGACCTTGACACGGTCAACGTACCGGAGCCGTCTGGCGCCTGGCCGACACCGACCTCCGGGCTGGAATCTAGCCTGGCGCCCGCATCGTCGATCGTAATCGCGCCAGCGTAGGATATCGCGCTGGTTTCAAATTCGTACGATCCGGGAGCAGCCGGCGCCTTGACGCTCTTGTAGGTGAAGACCAACTTATCGCCCGCTGCTAACGCGGCATTCGTCGTCGCCGTCAGTTTCGACGGCTGACCGCCGATTCCAAGGTCCGCCTTGCCGGTCAGTTTCACCTCACCCGGGCTGCTGATACCGTCCTCATCATCGTGGTGAGGGGAAGTCCAGAGGTCAGGGATAGTAATCTGCACCTTCGCGCCCTTTGCCATCCTTCCGGCAGCGGTATAGGTGAAGGTGAGATTTCCAAGCTGTTGGTCTTTATTTGCTTCGCGCAAGACAGAGCCGCGACGCCCCTTCAAACTAACCGTTCCGCTACCGTGCGCGCCCGTAACCTCGAACTTTTTCTGCTCGTCGTCCGCAAGCGCCTTCGGCGCACTGTGAGCTCCGGAACTCGCTTTCGCGTAAAAGGTATATTCGCCTTCGGCATCAGGCGCTTTGACGCCCTTGTACGTAAAGACCAGCGTTCCGCCGTGAGCCAATTCACTCTTCAACTCAGCCGTAAGCACATAACCGGTAACCGTAAGGTCTGTATCGGCATCGCCATGGAGTGTGACCGCGCCCGCTCGATTATCGGTATCACTGGCGGGTTCGAACGGTGCATTCGTAAACTTGTTGGGGATGGTGATCTCAACCTTGGAGCCAGTCGCCATGCCGCCGCCATCGGCGGTAAACGTAAAGATTAGATTACCGAGTTCCCCATCTTTTCCGGCGCGGGTAAGTTCGCCTAGCAGCTCGGTCGACTCCACTGCCATCTTCCCGGAACCGTGTAGTGACGTAATCCTTAGCCCGGGCGAACTTCCTATGTCCGTCAATTCACCACCCATAGCGTCGTCATCTGTCGGTGTAGCGAACGGCGACGACGATTGTGTGGCAAACGTGAGGGCTCCGACGCCTTCCGTCGGATCCTTGTCCGTCGGATCGCCGTGTGCTTTCAGGACGACACCGCGAATGTTGACGCTAATCTCATTGCCGGCTTCCAACCCGACTTTCGTCGTAAGATTGACTGTGTTCGTAGCGATGCCATCGTCGGGGTCGTCATCAAATGGCGTAAACTTCGCCAAGGTTCTCGAACGGGCGTTGGCAAGACTGACTCCACCCGCGGGACCGGATGGGTTGTCCGGATAAAATTGGGGAAACGCGTTGTCAGCATCCGCCGGCAAGCTAATCCTGATGCCGGCACCCTTGACCATCGTTCCCGCGGCTTTGAAGGTCACCCTAACATTCCCGAAATTTTGCCCCTTCGTGGCGAGATACAGATCCTTATAGGGATTACCATCCCCCGTTTCGGCCATGAGTTTCGGCGTGCCCGTGTTGCTGATGGCTACCGATCCGGCGCCGTTCGGCACAGGACCCACATAGACGGCGTACTTGCCGTTGTGATCGACCGAGTGAATGTGCTTCTCGTCCTGGGTAACGCCGGTGTCGGGAGGCGTATCGCCGTGGTTGTGCGCATAAACCACGTCTACCGACCTGTTACCGGCATGCGTATGCTTCGTGACCAGGTTGACAGCACTGGTATCCTCATCGTGCGTATGGTAGACAAGGTCACCATGGGTATGGTCATTAACAGATACAACATCTGCCAAAGCACCACCAGTGCCAGCGGCGTGAGTGTGAGAGACAACGTTGAAAACCACGGTACTATCGTCGTGCTCATGCTCGGTCACGATTGTTACGGCGTCCGTCCTGTCCGAGTCGTGGGTATGGGCTTTTACCGTAATATCGGGCGTGCCGTCGGCATCGTGAGAATGCGCGGTAGCGTACCCTTTAACACCAGCGCCTTGCGCGACCGAGTCATGCGTGTGCGCTGCGATGGTTACGCTAACAGCGTCATCTGCGGCATGGGTATGCGCCGTGACGGTTTTGACTGTATTAGCCCCCGTACCGGCATGGTGTGTTGCACGACCTCGATATCAATGTCGCTAAAACCGTCAAGATCGGCATCCGTAACCTCATGGCTATGGTCGGTCACCATAACAATGTTGCCCGTGTTGGTGCTGGTATGTGTATGCGCAATTACAGCACTACCGATTTCGGTATCATCGTTCAGTTTTATAAGCCCACCCCTGTTGTCACGGCTGGTGTCATGTTTATGATGCCAAGCCGTGAGCGGACTTCTCCCGAACGTATTGAGGCTATGGGATGCGTGGTCCTCCAGATCGTCGTAGTTGACCGGCCCCGCTACTTCGTGTGCGTGCCTCTGGGGAAACTGTGAGGTCGCATCATGATCATGTTCGATGTCAACATTTCTTACGTTCGCGCCGTCGTGAGTGTGGACGTCGGCCAGGGAAGTATTCGGGTCTCCGTCATCGTAAACAGATCCGTCGCGGAGATGCCGGTGGGCGGTAACATCCTCGGGTTGGGTGCCCGTTGCCGCGCCATGTTCATGGTCCGCCAACTTCGAGTCGGCATCGGCATGCTCATGCTCAGCGACGTCACTTACCGACAGATCTCGGTCATGAATGTGCCCTTGACCGTCGACTGGAGCGTCGTATTCAGGGTCAGACTCACCGGTATCTCCACTATCGATCCCATCATGATCGTGCTGCGTGAGATTAGTACCACCAAACACGATAACAGCCCCGTCATCTCCGCCGTGTTCATGATTCATCTTAACACCGAGCGGATCGCCGTCGTGTTTATGGCCAGGAACCTTGGCTACGGTTCCGTCGGGCGCCTTGTCATGAGTGTGCGCCACAGCAGCGGCTGGAGCGTCGTATTCAGGGTCAGACTCACCGGTTTCTCCACTATCGATCCCATCATGATCGTGCTGCGTGATATCACCGTCCGCGGTGCCGACACGGATAACTTCACCCGCGTCATGCTCGTGGTCGAGGACATCGCCGTCTCTTGCTTTAGTCCCAACCATATGTGAATGACCAGAGACGTCAGTTATGCCATCCTCATCATGAGTATGGCCATTCACCGTAGCACTGGCATCACCGGTTGCATCATGCGTATGTGCTGTAGCCTCGCGAGTCTCGCCTCCGGCGTCGGTAGCATGCTCGTGGTCCTGCTTATCAACAGTCAACGGCTTCCCACTCTTCGTATGAGAATGCTCGACGATGGCAGTACCCGCGTCATTGTGCTTATGACTGCTCATTCCTTCGGGGTGGGTGTCGTGGTCGTCCTCCGACGTGTCCACATGTCCATCATCATCTCTATCGCTATCGTCAAAATGACTGTGGGATTTATCAGCGGTATGCCGATGGCCGTCAATGATCTTGACGTTGCCGTTGTCCCCATGCTCGTGTGCCGTTTCAGCCGGATCAAAAATATGGGAATGTTCGTACACGGTGATGGTGATGGACCCCACGTTAGTTGCATCGTCGCTATGACTGTGGGCGCGAGGATCGGTATCAATGGCATCATCGTCGACATTCGGGTCATTTCCCATCGCATGGACGGTTGAGTGTGGATCCACTGTAGACACGTGTCCATCACCGACAGTCGTCGAACTGAGGGCGAACTCGTATTTACCGGCGCGATTCGGCACGGTCACTTTCTGGTACGTAATGACAGTGGGGCCGTAGCCGCCAGCGGGCGGATCGCTTGTAAGGTTCGCCTTCACTTGCCAACCGCCGCCGGCGCTCCTTACCGTGTAGCTGTTAGCGCCGCTGACTGTGACTTCGCCAGGCTCAACTTCGCCGTTTGCGTTGTCAGGCTGGGCGCGCGTCCAAGTACGAGGAATGGTTAGCGTAACCGTTCCCTTTTTGGAGGGAACCCCTCCGTGGCTATATGTAAATACGAGAGCATCAAGTTTTTCCGTCGCTCTCAGCATATTCGCCGCCCCAGTGGAGTCAGCAAAGAGATTTTCCTCATCTCTTGTGACGGCGCCACCGGTGCCGTCCTCGCCAGCTTGCGATGTTGCCGTGACGGTTATCGCTGCGGCAGAATCGTGTTTAACGGTGGAACGGGTATGCCCCGCATGTTGTCCGTCCGAATGCGCCAAGGCATCGCCAGCCACTAGCCCGAAAGAGAGCATGAGCGCAACGATACCGAATACGCTAATTTTCCAGGTGCTACTCATCATGTTATTAAACCTCCTAGGTTGTGTGTTGGTTGTAGCATTGAATTTGGATTTGTAGTTCTTGCTAGAATCACAAGACCGTTTGTAACTATCCATAGTTGGTAGTCATCCTTTCCGATAAAAAAAGATTCAACGAGATTCCCTGAGTTTCGGAATGTCGGAATCGCGTTTGAGGAGTAAACTCCTCATATTGATACGTTTTCTGATTCTGAATCGCAAATTGCATTTCCTCCGCCCGCGTCTTCAGCGGTTGGAGCGGATTACTTTACAATGAAGCCGTGATTGGGTGGTACAGGTTGTGACATAGAAACACCACAACTTGGGCATATAATATAACAGATTCCGAAATTTGTCAAGAGTTTTTTTCGGATTATTTTGATGAATCGGAGAATCAGATGACCGAACTCTCGACCGATATTTCGTTGCAAAGACAAAAAACGAAGAGCGGGATTTGGGGGTTTCAAAAAAACAGTGGTTAGTGGCTAGTTGTAGGAGCGATCTCCAGGTCGCGATTTTTGTGCGAGTTTACCGATTGCAACGGCGGAGCAAGGGTATCAATAAGGAAAAAGGCTGGTGGGCAGGGGATCTCTATCGCACGGGTTTGGTTATCAATAGGGGAAAAGGCTGGTGCGCAGGGGATTTCTATCGCAGTCATTATTCATTCCTTTGATCGCACCCTACATATAGGCGGAATTTTGTCAATGGGGAAAACAGTGGAGAGTGGTGAATGGGAAGGATGGGATTAGACTCGCGGGGTCTGATGGATTTCTTGATTCGTGATGTGGGCGTCGATTTTTTGGGATAAAGCGTCGTGTTCGCGGTTCATTTGTGTTCGCAGGTCGTCGACTCGCGCATTTATATTCGCATTCATCTCGCTGAACCGTGCATTCATATTGGAATTCAGATCGCTGAAGCGCTCATTCATGTTGGAGCTAAGATCGTCTATACGCTTGTCAAGACCGTCTATCCGCTTGTCAAGACCGTCTATCCGCTTGTCAAGATCGCCGATTCGATTGTTCACATCGCCGAATCGCGCATTCATATGGGCGTTAAGATCGATTATCCGCTTGTCAAGATCGCCGATTCGATTGTTCATATCGCCGAATCGCTTGCCTTGTATGGATACCATGTAATAAAAAATAGTCGCGAATCCCAGAACAAAACTAACAAGGAGCGCTATGAATTCAATGTTGGGCATGGAGGTTACTCCTTTCGTGGTTATTCAGGCAATTGTATGACGTTTGCGAGGCTGATGTCAAGGGGAAAGAGCCGACGGAACGGTAGGAGTGGAGGGGATTATGGGGTGCAAGTCTCTTTCATTCCGGTGGGCGCTGTTTCTAACGGCGCTTATCCGGTGCGGTTGGAATGGGATTTCTATCGCACGGGTTTGGTTATCAATAGGGGAAAAGGCTGGTGCGCAGTGCGCACCCTACATATAGGCGGAATTTTGTCAATGGGGAAAACAGTGGAGAAACAGTGGCTAAAAACAGTGGAGAGTGGTGAGTGGGAAGGATGGGATTAGACTCGCGGGGTCTGATGGATTTCTTGATTCGTGATGTGGGCGTCGATTTTTTGGGATAAAGCGTCGTGTTCTCGGTTCATCTGGGTACGCAGGTCGCCGACTCGCGCATTTATATTCGCATTCATCTCGCTGAACCGTGCATTCATATTGGAATTCAGATCGTTGAAGCGCTCATTCATGTTGGAGCCAAGATCGTCTATACGCTTATCAAGACCGTCTATACGCTTGTCAAGACCGTCTATACGCTTGTCAAGACCGTCTATTCGCTTGTCAAGATCGCCGATTCGATTGTTCATATCGCTGAAGCGCTCATTCATATGGGCGTTAAGATCGATTATCCGCTTGTCAAGATCGCCGATTCGATTGTTCATATCGCCGAATCGCTTGTCAAGATCGACGAATCGATTGTTCATATCACCGAATCGCTTGCCTTGTATGGATACCATGTAATAAAAAATAGTCGCGAATCCCAGAACAAAACTAACAAGGAGCGCTATGAATTCAATGTTGGGCATGGAGGTTACTCCTTTCGTGGTTATTCAGGCAATTGTATGACGTTTGCGAGGCAGATGTCAAGGGGAAAGAGCGGAAGGAGAGGTAGGAGTGGAGGGGATTATACGGTGCAAGTCACTATCATTCCGGTGGGCGCTGTTTCTAACTGCGCCTGTCCCGTGCGGTTAGAAAGGGATCTCTATCGCACTCACTATCCGTTCGCTTGATCGCACCTACCGGGGTCGTAACTCTACTGGTGGGCGCTATTTATGATTGCGCTTATCCGGTGCGGTTGGAAAGGGATCTCTATGGGAGTTCTATCGCGGTCGCTATCCACTCCCTTGATCACTCACTATCCGTTCGCTTGATCGCACCTACCGGGTCCTGACATTCTGGTAGGCGCTGTTTCTAACTGCGCCTTGCCCTCTCATTCCGGTGGGCGTTGTTTCCAACTGCGCCTGTCCTGTGCGGTTGGAACGGAATCTCTATCGCACCATCAAAAACGAACGAAAACGGGATTGGTGTCAAACTCGCGGGGTCTGGTGGATTTGTTGGTCGGTGATGTGAACGTCAAGTTTCCGGTAGAGGTTGTCGTGTTCGCGGTTCATTTGGGTTCGGAGGTCGCCGATGCGGGCATTAATATTCGCGTTTATATCGCTAAAGCGCTCATTCATGTTGGAGCCAAGATCGTCTATCCGCTTGTCAAGACCGTCTATCCGCTTGTCAAGACCGTCTATACGCTTGTCGAGATCGCCGATTCGATTGTTCATATCGCTGAAGCGCTCATTCATATGGGCGTTAAGATCGATTATCCGCTTGTCAAGATCGCCGATTCGATTGTTCATATCGCCGATTCGATTGTTCATATCGCCGAATCGCTTGTCAAGATCGACGAATCGATTGTTCATATCACCGAATCGCTTGCCTTGTATGGATACCATGTAATAAAAAATAGTCGCGAATCCCAGAACAAAACTAACAAGGAGCGCTATGAATTCAATGTTGGGCATGGGGGTTACTCCTTTCGTGGTTATTCCGGTAATTGTATGACGTTTGCGAGGCAGATGTCAAGGGGAAAGAGCGGAAGGAGAGGTAGGAGTGGAGGGGATTATAGGGTGCAAGTCACTTTCATTCTGGTGGGCGCTGTTTCTAACTGCGCCTGTCCCGTGCGGTTGGAACGGAATCTCTATCGCACCATCAAAAACGAACGAAAACGGGATTGGTGTCAAACTCGCGGGGTCTGGTGAATCTCTTGGCTGGTGATGTGAGCGTCAAGTTTCCGGTAGAGGTTGTCGTGTTCGCGGTTCATCTGGGTTCGGAGGTCGCCGATGCGGGCATTAATATTCGCGTTTATATCGCTGAAGCGCTCATTCATGTTGGAGCCAAGATCGTCTATACGCTTATTCACATCGCCGAATCGCTCGTTCATATGGGCGTTAAGATCGATTATCCGCTTGTCAAGATCGCCAATTCGATTGTTCACATCGCCGAAGCGCGCATTCATATTGGAGTCAAGATCGTCTATACGCTTGTCAAGATCGCCGATTCGATTGTTCATATCGCTGAGGCGCTCATTCATGTTGGAGCCAAGATCGTTTATCCGTTTGTCAAGATCGCCGATTCGATTGTTCATATCGCCGAAGCGCTTGTCAAGATCGCCGATTCGATTGTTCATATCACCAAATCGTTTGTCGAGATCGCCGATTCGCTTGCCTTGTATGGATACCATGTAATAAAAAATAGTCGCGAATCCCAGAACAAAACTAACAAGGAGCGCTATGAATTCAATGTTGGGCATGGGGGTTACTCCTTTCGTGGTTATTCCGGTAATTGTATGACGTTTGCGAGGCTGATGTCAAGGGGAAAGAGCCGACGGAGAGGTAGGAGTGGAGGGGATTATAGGGTGCAAGTCACTTTCATTCCGGTAGGCGCTGTTTCTAACTGCGCCTCGCCCGTGCTTTCATTCCGGTAGGCGCTGTTTCCAACTGCGCCTTGCCGGTGCGGTTGGAAACCGCACCTACCGGGTCCTGACATTCTGGTGGGCGCTGTTTCTGATTGCGCTTATTCGGTGCGGTTGGAAAGGGATCTCTATGGGAGTTCTATCGCGGTCGCTATCCACTCCCTTGATCACTCACTATCCGTTCGCTTGATCGCACCTACCGGGTCCTGACATTCTGGTAGGCGCTGTTTCTAACTGCGCCTTGCCCTCTCATTCCGGTGGGCGCTGTTTCCAACTGCGCCTTGCCCGTGCGGTTGGAATGGAATCTCTATCGCACCATCAAAAACGAACGAAAACGGGATTGGTGTCAAACTCGCGGGGTCTGGTGGATTTGTTGGTCGGTGATGTGAACGTCAAGTTTCCGGTAGAGGTTGTCGTGTTCGCGGTTCATCTGGGTTCGGAGGTCGCCGATGCGGGCATTAATATTCGCGTTAATATCGCTGAAGCGCTCATTCATGTTGGAGCCAAGATCGTCTATCCGCTTATCAAGACCGTCTATCCGCTTGTCAAGACCGTCTATCCGCTTGTCAAGATCGCCAATTCGATTGTTCACATCGCCGAATCGCGCGTTCATATGGGCGTTAAGATCGATTATCCGTTTGTCAAGACCGTCTATACGCTTGTCAAGATCGCCGATTCGATTGTTCACATCGCCGAATCGCGCATTCATATGGGCGTTAAGATCGATTATCCGTTTGTCAAGATCGCCGATTCGATTGTTCATATCGCCGAATCGCTTGCCTTGTATGGATACCATGTAATAAAAAATAGTCGCGAATCCCAGAACAAAACTAACAAGGAGCGCTATGAATTCAATGTTGGGCATGGAGGTTACTCCTTTCGTGGTTATTCAGGCAATTGTATGACGTTTGCGAGGCAGATGTCAAGGGGAAAGAGCGGAAGGAGAGGTAGGAGTGGAGGGGATTATACGGTGCAAGTCACTATCAATCCGGTAGGCGCTGTTTCTAACTGCGCCTTGCCCGTGCGGTTGGAATGGAATCTCTATCGCACCATCAAAAACGAACGAAAACGGGATTGGTGTCAAACTGGCGGGGTCTGGTGAATCTCTTGGCTGGTGATGTGGGCGTCAAGTTTCCGGTAGAGGTTGTCGTGTTCGCGGTTCATTTGGGTTCGGAGGTCGCCGATGCGGGCATTAATATTCGCGTTTATATCGCTAAAGCGCTCATTCATGTTGGAGCCAAGATCGTCTATCCGCTTGTCAAGATCGCCGATTCGATTGTTCACATCGCCGAATCGCGCATTCATATGGGCGTTAAGATCGATTATCCGCTTGTCAAGATCCCCAATTCGATTGTTCATATCGCCGATTCGATTGTTCATATCACCGAATCGCTTGCCTTGTATGGATACCATGTAATAAAAAATAGTCGCGAATCCCAGAACAAAACTAACCAGGAGCGCTATGAATTCAATGTTGGGCATGGAGGTTACTCCTCTCGTGGTTATTCAGGCAATTGTATGACGTTTGCGAGGCAGATGTCAAGGGGAAAGAGCGGAAGGAGAGGTAGGAGTGGAGGGGACTATGGGGTGCAAGTCACTTTCATTCCGGTGGGCGCTGGTTCTGATGCGCTTATCCGGTGCGGTTGGAAACCGCACCTACCGGGGCCTGACATTCCGGTGGGCGCTGGTTCTAACTCAGCTTATCCGGTGCGGTTGGAACGGAATCTCTATCGCACCATCAAAAACGAACGAAAACGGGATTGGTGTCAAACTCGCGGGGTCTGGTGAACCTCTTGGCTGGTGATGTGAGCGTCAAGTTTCCGGTAGAGGTTGTCGTGTTCGCGGTTCATTTGGGTTCGGAGGTCGCCGATGCGGGCATTAATATTCGCGTTTATATCGCTAAAGCGCTCATTCATGTTGGAGCCAAGATCGTCTATCCGCTTGTCAAGATCGCCAATTCGATTGTTCACATCGCCGAATCGCGCGTTCATATGGGCGTTAAGATCGATTATCCGTTTGTCAAGATCGTCTATACGCTTGTCAAGACCGTCTATACGCTTGTCAAGACCGTCTATTCGCTTGTCAAGATCGCCGATTCGATTGTTCATATCGCTGAAGCGCTCATTCATATGGGCGTTAAGATCGATTATCCGCTTGTCAAGATCGCCGATTCGATTGTTCATATCGCCGATTCGATTGTTCATATCGCCGATTCGATTGTTCATATCGCCGAATCGCTTGTCAAGATCGACGAATCGATTGTTCATATCACCGAATCGCTTGCCTTGTATGGATACCATGTAATAAAAAATAGTCGCGAATCCCAGAACAAAACTAACAAGGAGCGCTATGAATTCAATGTTGGGCATGGAGGTTACTCCTTTCGTGGTTATTTAGGTAATTGTATGACGTTTGCGAGGCTGATGTCAAGGGGAAAGAGCGGAAGGAGAGGTAGGAGTGGAGGGGATTATAGGGTGCAAGTCACTTTCATTCCGGTGGGCGCTGTTTCTGATGCGCTTATCCGGTGCGGTTGGAAACCGCACCTACCACGAGGAGATGCGACACATCAACTATCTACCTTTTCCTTGTCTGCGTGGAACTCCAGATGTCTGACGAAGTTCCGATTGAACGCATCCATTCGCTCGTTTGATGAAATGTCCAAGCCGTCGAATCACCAATCACACCCTACAAGCTAAAGAATTAAGGCTAGTGCAATCAACCAACCGAATAGGGAGGGCGATTGAGATCCCTGCGCACCCCACAAGAATACGGTTGTGGTGGTCGGGATGTGGCAGACAAGACCGGTCGGGGCAAGATGCCCCTCCTACCGGTCGATTGGCTGAGGGAGTTCTACTAGGTTTCTTGGCAGCAGAGGTCCGCGAGCATGTTGATGAACGCGGGGTGGTCTCCGACGGTGGCGGCGCGGAGGAAACTGATGCCGTAACGCTCGGCGGTATTGCGAGCTTCGTGGTCGAGGTCGTATAGGACTTCGACGTGGTCGCAGAGGAAACCGATCGGGGATGCGATGACCGTCTCAACACGTGACCGATACCGCTCCAAGATGAGGCTGTTGATGTCGGGCTGCGTCCACGGAACAGTCGGGTTTTCGGGGCCGCTTTGGTAGGCGAGATCGAAGAGTTCTCTGCCAAGCTGTGCGGCTACTAGCCCGGCGGTGCGACGAAATTGTTGGGTGTAGGGTGAAGCGTTTGCCGCTGACTGCGGGATGCCGTGCGCGGTGAAGACTAAAGCGGCTTTGTCAAATTCGTCGGGTTCGAGATCTTTGCAGGTCTCGCGGATAAGGTCGGTAATCGCTGTGATGTAACCTTCGTTTCTAAACCACGGCTCAAGGTAGCTAACGGCGGGCTTCGCCCCCTCAAGGCTCTCAACCGCTTCGGTCACTGTCTGCTGGTACCAGTCCCAACTGACTTTGGACTGGTGGGGCGCCATGATGATTGCCAGGATATTGCGGTGTCCATTTTCCACCATCCGCGGTATGACCTCACGCAGGTAAGGTGACCAGTGACGGAACCCGGCGTACACGGGGACATCAACGCCTCTGTCGGCTAGTGCGGAACGAAGCGACTCGGCTTGTACCCCCGTCAATTCGTTGAACGGTGAGAATCCGCCGAGCAGCGCGTAGTGGTTGGCAACTTCCCTAACGCGCTCTGCTTTTGATGGCGAGACGCCTGCGATGCCCTCAACGAAACAGTAGGCTTCGCCGGGACACGGATTATATTTATTGCAGCAGCCGGGGGTTGGCCCTCCGAATGCAACGAGGAGTACGCTGTCGAAGTCGTATTGGGGCATGGCAAAAACAGTGGTTAGTGATCAGTGGCTAGTGCAAGAGAAGCGAAGATGGAGGCGCCTTGCTCACCTTATAAAGGTTGGTGCGCGGTAAGATCGGAAATCGGCGAAGGATCTTCAATCGCATAGGATCTTCTATCAGGATTTACTATCGCGCTCATTATCCACTCGCTTGATCGCTCAGTTGATCGTTCGCTTGATCCTAGCAATGTACGTTATAAACGATAATGTTACGACTTTGTTACAGGATAAGGCATACCAGGGAGGTTCCGTTGATATGTTTAACATTTTTGAACTGTTTTTGTTCGGCGTATAGTTCGTTTAGGGCTTTGGTTAAGCCTCCCCACCAGATTTTGTCATAATCGTGCCACAGAATCAAGCCCTTCCCGCCTCTTAGAAGTTTGAGGGCACCCCGGGAATCGTGGAGCACATAGTCGTAGGAGTGGGCGCCGTCTACAAATATCATGTCTACCGTATTGTGAAAGGGGGAAAAGTCAAAGGTTGCCGAATCGCCGTAGAGTTGGGTTATTTTCGGTTCGCAGTCTGTGCCGATGAATCGTGCCCCGGAGGTTTCTTTGTCGATGTATTTTTCCTCGCCGGGGTCGATTGGCAACTCGGTTTTGGATACGTTGGGAAGGTCTAGTGTGTAGATCCGGGCGTCTGGCAGCGAATTCGCTGCCAAATTGAGAGTGGTTCGTCCGTCGAAGGTGCCGATTTCGAAGACTGTGGCGGGCTGCCTGGCTTTGATGAGTTTGGAGATGACGGCGATCTCGGTGAGGGAGATGTTGCCGTCGGCTTCAATCGGCTCGCGAATTTGGATGGGGATATCTTCGGGGACGAGTTCGGAGACTTCAACGCTGGGGAGTAGCGCTGCGGGGCGCTTTTCGGTGTAGCCGAAGTGAGAACAGATTGATGAGATGAGAAGCCGGTTCTTTTCGCTGAGCACGCCGAGCGTGAAGAGGTAGAGACAGGAGATTGCGGCGTATAGGTAGCGGGTTATGAATGCGATGAGTCGGGACATGAGAAGCAGTGATTAGTGGTTAGTGGTGAGTAGGAAATGGGGTATCGCAACGCCGATGTGGATTGAGGCTAGTTTAGCTTATACATGGAAGGGATAGCAAGGGAAAAGCGCCGGGAGGCAGTGGAGAGTGAGCATGATGTCGCGACCGGGAGATCGCTCCTACAGGGATCGTGATGGGAAAAAGGAAAGGGAAACCGAAGATTGATTTGATGGAGGCCGATTGCGCCGTGCATGGAGTCCGGGCGTCTGCATTGCCGTTGACAACAGAATCGGGGAGATGGTACTATCACTTCCTTTGCGGATACACTTTATATTGTAGTAACGTGGGAGAATCCAAATGATTAGTCGGACGATGGGATGGATAGTTCTGGGGTGCGCGGTGGCGGTGGTCGGCTGTGGCGCGGGAGAAATTCAGAATTTCGAGGCGATTGAGATTGAGTCGGTTTCGCGGCTCGGGCGGATTGATATCCGTATCTATCTCACGGATGACCGGGGAAATCGGTTGTTGTGGGATCCGAGTATTTTGACGCCGCAAATCGGGGTGAGCGCGATTTCGGAGTCGGAGTTTACGACGAATGCCAAGATTTACTCGATTCGGGGCGGTATGCAGGGGATTAAAGTTTATGATGGTCGGCTTTTCGATTTGCGGTGGTCACGGGATCCGGGGAGTCCGTATCGGTTATTGCGCGGGGAGGTGCCGCATAGGTTGATTAAGAGGGATGAAGAGCGGGATTCGAAAATGGGGATTCTGACGATTACCGTCCGCACAGAGAAGCAGGGCCCGTTTACGGATACATTGAACGACACGCAGATTTATAGTAGTGCGATAGGATTTTAGTAGTTGTAGGGCGGGACCGGTGATGGAGCGATTGGATGTTGTAGGGTGCGCACTGCGCACCAGCCTTTAGTCTTGCTCCTTTCTATAACTCTCGCACACCAAACAAGTGGAAGGGTAAAGACCGAGGTTTTCTATCGCAGTCCCTATCTCTGCCTTTGATCGTAATTCGATCGCTTGAAGATCTACTATCGAGAAGGATACACCATCGTCCTCACTAAGGGATCCCTATCGCGCGCACTATTCGTTCGGTTGATCGTTGTCCACTGATTTAATCCTATTCAGGCGGTTAATCTATTCGCTCGTTTGATCGCACCTTACAACTGCAAAATCTCTGTCGCACATGTTAACCATTCGCCTAATCTCGCTTGATCGGTGCGCACTTTAAAACCACAACTCTCCCACGCTCTGCTCAATGTCGGTAAAATCCGGGACTTGGGGCCTCTTTTCTTCACACCTACAACACCAATTCAAGTTATAGCCTCCATTCTTCACCCATTGGTGAAAACTTGATGATGGCCAAGAATGCGGACATTGTGCGTAACCGTGTTTCACAGGATTATAATGGATGTAATCAAGATGGCGCTGGAAGTCCTCTTCATCGCGCAGGGCGTGTTCCCAGTACCGTCGCTGCCACACGCCGCTTTCGCGTCGTTTGCGTCGTGATTTTGGAAGGGCTGTTGCGGGCCGCTGATTTGTAGGAAGCATTCTGGTAAACAGCGCCTTCAATCGACCGACGCGAATTGGATACGCCACATCGTCAGGCGGCAGTGTCCATATAAAGTGGAGATGATCGGGTAGGGTCACGGCGCCTAAGATGTCAAAAGGCATTTCCGATTTGACCATCTTTATCGCTTCGCGTATGCGTGGGATGTTCTCTGGAGCTTGGAAGAGGGGCGTACGGTTGTACGTTAGCAATGTAAGGAAGTAGCTCCCTCCGGAAACATAGGCACGTCGGTATTCTGGCATGGTGTTTCCTCGGCGAAGACCGATGGGATGTAATAAGGCTGGTGCGCGGTAAGATCGGAAATCGGTGCTTTGATAATCACCGATCGCACGCTACAAAAAGTCAATACCAAAGGCTGGTGCGCAGTGCGCACCCTACAAGAGCCCTTGGGCTTCGCGCTCCAAGAGGGTCGTGAAGTCGATGACACGCTCAAGGGCGTCGGATGCTTTGTCGCGTGAGGCCGCCGTTGTTTCAGACTCGGCGATCCATTTGCGGCGTTTGGGGATCCACTGCTCCTTGAGGTGATTGAGTTGGTCCGCGAAATGGGGATCTTCGGTTTCACCCACGAAGTATTCGATGACGCCGAGCAATCCGTACTTTCGGTTGGTGGGCATGTCGTCGAGTTCGGCGTTCATTTCGGCGAACAACGCGCGTTTTCGGTCTTGCCGTGCCTCCGCGATCTGGCGCGCGGATTCGGTAAGGAGCTTGCCGATGAATTCCTGTTTCGTGTCAACGAAGCGGGGGAGCCCGCGGACATAGGTTTCGAGATCGAACCCGTCGCGCTGGAGGGCAAAATAGGAGTGGATGTGCACGTTGCGGAAAAAGGCGGTGTAACCGAGGTTCGGGTCGATGGTGTCCACGTCGTATAGGATTTGGTTTTCGACGTTGCGGTAGAGCATGTCATAATCTTCGTTGCTCAGGTTCGTCGGCTTCAAGTGCGCCAAGACGATAGCGCTAACAGTGTCGACGAAGTCCTGGTTGAAATCATACATCTCCAGAATCTTCTCCGTGATGACAGCGCCGGATTCGTGGTGCACCTTGCCGTAGAGGTCGCTGTCGTGGTAGAGTTGCGTGACCACATTCTTTCGGACGGGTGCCACCGGTTGGTTCAGCCAAAATCCGTTGTGATCGAGGACGCGTTTGCCGTCTTCATCGGTGAGGATTTCGCCATCGTACCGCTTGGTGATGTCGTGTAGGGTGCCGGCGACCTCTAGCTTTGTGGTGTCGCCGCCCTCACGCACCCCGAGTTCGATGCTCATGGCTCGAACGCGCATGGTGTGGTTCCAGGTGTAGTTTCGCCATTGGAATCCGATGCGATTGTGATCCCAAAGGTCGAAAGTTTCAGCGACGAGGTTTTCGAGTTGGGACAGGACTTCGGTGTAGTTCATAGGGAGAGAGGCTCCGGTTGGTTGAGGTGAGTGATTGGTTGAAAGCGTGATGCGAGAGAGTTGTAGGGTGGACACTGCCCACCATGATTTCCGAACGCATTTCTGATTTTCGGACGAAATTCAGCGGACGCAGAGTAAGTGAAATGTAGATTCCTTGGTGTAGCCATAATAGCCAATCCTACGATTATACTCAGCATCGGTTAATTTTGCGCAATTGTGCACCGAAGGTTTGTAGGAGCGATCTCCGAATCGCGACGGTCGGGAATCGGAATTCCCTCCTACCACCTGCAAAACTCACGCTCCATTTCTTGACTCTTAAAAAACGCAACTTCCAACAGCGTAGAGTATAAGTTAAGCAAGTAGCAAGGAATGGTGGGCAGGGGATTTCTATCGCAGTCATTATTCATTCCTTTGATCCCATCCTACATATAGTTCAGAAACGCGGAAAGAAGATGGTGGGATGAAGCGTCTGAATAAGGATCAACTGAGTGATTAACGAAGGTGATAGAAGATCCCGCGCGATAGAGTTCCCTATCTGGTCGTTTGATCGCACCCTACAGCTACTTTAGTTGGGTTGCAGCTTGGCTAGGGCGTCAATTTGTTGGCGGGCGTAGGGGACGATGACACTTTCGGGATAGTCGCGGATGAGCTGGCGGTATGTTTCTAGCGCTTTTTTCGTGTTGCGTAAATCCCGGTGATAGACCGCGGCGATCTCGTTCAGTCCCTCGGCGGCGGTGAGGCTTTCCTCGGTGACGACATTCTCATACGCCGCAATGGCTTCGCTGTACCTGCCGAGGCTCTTATGAATTTCGCCCATCAACAGCCAAGTATCGTCAACGACGAAGGCTTTGGGGTACGCCTCGATTGTTTCGTGACATATCCGAATCGCTTCTTCCGGGTCGCCGTTGAGGTTCGCTTTTAACCCGCGTACATAACCTTCCAGTGGAACGTTTACGTAGTCGGAATTCGACTGGATGAGAATCATCCGATCTAGGGCATCGTTGCTTATCGCGTCGGATGGCGAGAAATCAAGCACCTTCTTATATTCGGTGGCAGCGGTCTCGAAATCGCTTTGGTACAGATAGGAATCGCCGATGAGTTTCTGGGCTTTGGCACGCTGGTGCGCCCCTTGATTGATGATCCGATCAAGCAGTTCACGGGCGAAGCCATACTGATCCTGTAAAACGTAACATTCAGCGACGCCGAGTTGGGCTTCCGTTCTACCCGCCGCGGGCAGCGGTTGATTCGCCAAGGCTTGATAGATAGGTAGTGCGGCATCAACGTCGTGGATTCCGCTTAGCCAGACATGCGCCAATAGGAAGCGCCCTTCCGCGTCAACGTCAATCCCCTTCATGCTCGTCAACACGTTGAGCGCTTCACGCCACTGTCCCGCACGCTCATAAAGGCGGGCGAGTCTCATCTGCGAATTGCGAGAAACGCGGGAGTTGGGAAAAACCTCAATGATTGCCCGGAAAAAATCCACTGCCGCAGCGTGCTCGTCGCGTTGAAGCAGGATGGCGTACTTTTGGAGGATTCTGCCCCTGTCAGCGGCGTACAGTTGCGGTAACCGCCGGAACTGCTCAAGCGCGAGATTATAACGGTTGGAATAGAAATAGAGTTCCGCAAGCGCTAGGATGAATTTGGGATTTCGTGGATCTCGACTCACGTAGCCATTTACTTGTGCGATGACCTGCTCAAATAGCCGCCGCCGCTGCTCGCCTTCATAGATTTCGGCAATCCCTTCAATGAGCGCCTCCCTTCCGCTATAGCCGATATCGACTTTGCGCAGCCCTTCAAGACACGTTCCTACGGCGAGATTGATCCTGCCTTGGATCTTGTAGACACCGGCAAGCTGTGCGTAGAGGTAGGCGCTGCGCGGATCGAGCTTGATCGCCTGTTCATAAGATTGAATTGCCTTGTCATACATCTGATGCGCCTTATAGATTTCGGCTGCCTGTCGATGTCGATTTGCTTGCTGCGGATCGTTCTCGATAATCAGTGTCCACTCCTCAATTGCCCGTTCAAGCTGCCCCCTTTCCGCGTACAACCCTCCAAGTTTCTCACGCAGGCTGACATCTTCCGGATCGTGGGACAGCGCGGCGGTATAGAGGTTCAACGCTTCCTCGTGTTTGCCTTGCGTCTTATACAAGTCTGCCAGTTTTTCCATCATATCGGTATCTTTGGGGTTTTTGCGGAGTTGGTTTCGAATCAATGCCTCCGCTTCGTCATACTTCCGAGCCTCGGTGTAGAGGAGGATTAGGCTATAGACCGCGCTTACAGCGTGGGGGGAGGATGGGTAATCCTGAAGAAAACGGCGATAGCCTTCAGTCGCGAGTTGCCGCTTGCCCTGCGTATGGAAATATTGGGCGATAAGGTATTCGGCAAGCGCGGAAGTCAGCGTTTTGGGATAGGTCTCCGCTAGTTTCTTGCAGGTAAGGATGGCCTCCTTATACTGATACCGTTGGACAAAGAGATTCCCGATTTGGTGGGTCGCCTGTGTGGCGTACGATCCGTTTGGGTCATCCTCAATGACCTCTTGAAAGGTCCGAGTCGCCAGCGCATCCTCGCCGCGCTTGGCGTAACTCTGCGCCATTTTCATGCGGATTTCGTCCCTCGATTCCTTCGGCAGCGTGGTTTTGAGAAGCGCCTTATAGGCGTCGATCGCTTCTAGATATTGCCGTGAATAGTAGAGTTGGTGCGCGCTCTCAATTGCGGCGCGGTTCTCCTGGAGTTGCGGCCGCTCTTGTGCACTGACGTGCAAAACGGCAAATAGCAGCAGTACGAGGAGAGCAAGTATCCGGATCTTGGATGTCATTCGGTCTTTCCTTCGACGAGTTCTAACGGCGCCCACTCAAAGGTTCGGCGCAGAATACTGCGGTGTCCGAGGTCGTTTTCGAGGCGGTAGATAACGGTGTAAGTTCCGTTCAACCTCCGAAATTCGGCGGTGTCGATTTCAGGACTCAATCTAACGACAGTTTGCTTTTCATCAAGGGAATCTAGGCGGTCCGTGAAGGGACCGTAGCATCGTTCGCCCAACGGGTTGATCACCTTCCACGTGACGGAGAGCCATTTAGGGCGCGGATCGCTGTTGACGCGCACGACGAGTTCATCGCTCAACGAATCATCCCTGTAGTTGAGCGCACCAAACTTGGAAAGCATTTTGGCGGTCAGGGTAATCGGGGGCGTGTAGTCGCTGTCCCTTCTGCTGGGGATTTTGCGCCACTTGCCACCTGTCCCCAATGCCAACTGTTTCACGGGCAGATAGTCGATTCCGATGACATCAACCCGAATTCTCTCGCGCTGCAGGGAAGCGATGACAGCGTCAAGGCTGTGCTCAGATTTTCCATCGTAATCGGCATCGTGAAAAGAGCCGTCGCTTGCGAAAACAAAGAAGCGCTGCGCGCCGCGTCGGAACTTGATCTTGGATTGCGCGGTGGCGATGGCGTCTAAGCCCGATTCGGCGAGATCTCCGCCGCCCTCAATCTTGACCTTTTGCAGCCAGTTTTTGAACACCCCGTGGTCGGTGGTGACGCCGCGCGCCTTCAACTTTGAGTTTTTGATCTCGCCGAAGGTCACCAGTCCGACGGCGGTGCCGCGCCCTGCTCGCCTTAGTCGATCGAAGATAGTGTCGACGTAGGCGCGGATACCGCGAACATTGTCCCTCATGCTGCCGGTTTTGTCAATGATAAATACGAGATCGACTTCGGGCGTGGTTGCAACTTCGGCGATGTCGCGCCCGATCGCGTTCATTATATCTAGATGTATTGGTGTTCCGGTTGCGACTGCCCCTCCGCCGCCACCGCCACCGGACGAGTTTCCCATTGATGTCCCGTCAATGGCGCCACCGCGGCGATGCCAATACGTCAATTCGTCGAGTTGGACATCCGGGGAATCGGCCTCGAGTTCCTTTTCGGCGCCGGGCATATCAACCTTCGGCTTGCCTACCAGCGCGCCGGACGTGTGCTCGTGGTGCATTTGGGGAAGGTCAACGGTCTTAATACCGTCCGTTTGAAGCTTGTCGTGGGCGGATGGGGCGCCGCGCGGAGTGCCTGTGATAGATTCCACGAGGGATGGCTCGTTCGGTCTAGCGGGGATTGTGTCGCGTTGGCTTGATGAAAGTGTCTCGGTTACCGTCCAATCCATCGTTGGAGTGGGTTTCGGTTTTGGCAGTGAAGGTTTATCCTCCGGGACGACGGGCTTAGTCGGTTGCTTTACGGGTTCTGGTGGTGGGGTTTTTGGCCGGATGACTTGGAAAAACTCCACGTCGAAATCGGGTGGAAGCAGGGGCGGTCGAAGCGGTTCAACCCGCAGTAACACTGCAAGTAGCAGGGCGCCGAGGTGGATGAGTAGAGAGCAGAGCAGGAAGGGCGAGGATTTTTTCATGGGTAATGCCCGCCTTACAAGGCAAACAAGAACGCGGCTCTTCCCGATTCTTGTGATATCCTTGTCTTGATAAGTCGTTTATTTTGTGATATAATAAAAATCTGACGTTCCAGAAAACACCCCAATACATCTTGGGTGGAGGCAAGAATGAGTCTTGCAAAAATCGCAGAGCTAGTCTTGACTCCTGGCGTGTTGTTATTCGTATTCTATATGCTCAATAAACGAATAGACGATTTGAAATCTGAGATGAAGTCGGATCACGCCAATCTAGCCAAGTTAGTAGGCGGCATTGACGTTAGGCTTAGAGAATTAAACGATCACTTCATCAAGCATTTAGAATTTCATGTTCAGGATCGCAGCATCGACCAAGTGAAAGATCAAGCTTCAAAATCAGATTAGGGCGTTCACGAAACACTAGCGTTTAATCACAGTACCATATTCATGTTTCTGGCAATGCTATAGATGTTCTCAAGAGTGCTCTCCCCCCTCAGGCGGAAACCCCGTACCCGTCATAGCTTTCGCCTTCCAATCTTACTTCCCTTCTACGGTTGGGCATAATCAATCCGCAAGCAAAACTATATAACCCAAGTTGCCACGTATGGGAAATGTCGCAAACTGGGAGAATGTGAGCTGAATCGAGTCAATCACCGCTCGCAGAAGATTGTCAAATTCTCTGCATACTTTGGGTAAGTGTTTAGTTGCCCAGTGGTTATACCATTTCGCTTGAATAATAGTGCATATGATGTCTTACATTACATCGTTCATTTTCTCCGTAGGCGGGGCATCTTGCCCCGCATCGGAAGGACTTGATTGTCGCTATTAATGCACTGTAAATATAGAGAAATGGTATGAGTAGTTAACGCAAGTTGCTACCTTTCGCCCCGCTAGGGCTTTGGGGTGTGCGAGATTTCGCATTACTATACCTCTGTCGCACCTCCGGTGCTTTTAAGGGCTGGTACAAAGAGAAGAGGGAAAATCGGGGATTTGGCGATTGCAGAGGAATCCCTACACCTCTAGAAGTAAGGACGATTGCCCTGATTGGGCGCCTTTTTACCACTTCCAGTATCTGAACTAAACAGTTACCTTTCAGGTATGGCTTGGATATGTCTATCCAGGCCCCGCGAGGCTGATAAATGGAACGCCATGCAACACGCGAATAATACAAATCCTACAATTTCCGAATAGGTAGCAACTTTGGTTATACATGAAACTCCAGGATGTCGCCATCGTGAACGTGGTCAACTCGACTAACGGATTGACCGTCGTGCCAGTTGACACCCCAGACGCGGGCAAACTTGAGGTTTGCGGCAAAGTCGCGATGTAGTTCCATTGCAGCATCAATCACCGTGCTGCCAATCGGGAGCACAAGCGGGTCGTCGCGATCGACGCGCTTACCGGGAGTTTTGGTGTATACCCGCAAGATTTCCAATCTGTCGTAGATTATCTTCTCCAAATGCTCGCGCCCCTCGCCAGTGGCGGCGGAAAGCGGGCAAATCTCGAGGGTCTCACTGTAGAATTCTTTCAGGATTTCCAGCCGATCGGGAGCGTTTGAATCGTCCATCTGGTTCGCAGCAATTAGAACTGGTTTGTTGGACCCATTCTTGGTATGAGAACCGGACTCGTCCACTTCGGCGTCATCAATTTCCCCGCCCATCTCAATTTTGGCGGCTTGCAGTTTGGATGCCACGATGTCAACCTCGTCCAACACGTCGTCTCCTGCGAGGTTAACGACGATCAGGAGCATGTCTGCGTTCCTAGCGAGATCGAGGATTTCGGGTTGCACGAAGTCGGCTGTCATCGGCGGTGTGTCAATGAGTTGGAACTGGATGTTCTCGTAGTTTAACATGCCGATAGCGGGTTCACGGGTGGTGAAGAGCGTGCGCGAGACTTCAGGTTTGGCGTTGGTGAAACTCGCAAGAATCTGGGATTTGCCGACGTTCGGTGCTCCCAGTAGGATGATTTG
This sequence comes from Candidatus Poribacteria bacterium, assembly GCA_965197465.1. Taxonomy (GTDB): domain Bacteria; phylum Poribacteria; class WGA-4E; order WGA-4E; family JAJDTR01; genus JAJDTR01. Next base: position 2,410,451 of record OZ240209.1, read on the forward strand.
GCCTGCGCCCTGTTTGGGGATGTGGTGAGTGTGTCGTTTTGTCCCTCCCTTTTTGTCGGGGGCGTTACGTAGCTTCGCTATCCGCCGCCGCAGATCGGAAATCACCTTTTCGGAGCCTTTGTGCTTCGGCGTGATGCGAAGCATCTCTTCCATCAACGAAAGACGTTCGTCGTCCGTTTTGGCGGCTTCAAGTTGGTGTTTCAGTTTGTAGTATTCGGGCGGCAGATTTGCGGGCATGGTTTGTAGGGTGCGCATTGCGCACCAGCCTTTAGTTACAAGAATGGTGCGCAGCGGGTTTCTATCGCCCTCCTTATTCAGTCGGTTGATTCCACCTCACAACACTTAAGGGTTACTTGGGGAAACACGGAGGTCGGCGACGGTTTTTCCGAGTTCGTCCTGGATCGACGGTTCAAGCAGAAAAACCGTATCCGGCGCGGCGCGGAGACGGGCATAGCGTTGCTCGTTTTCATTTGCCATGCCGATTTGCAACGTGTATTCTTTCAGATTCTTTAAGGTGACCGTTGCTTGAACTTCCGGTTTGTAAAGGTGCGAGACTTCAAGGCTCGGCGCTGATGCCAGGAATTTTTCGACCTTCAGGTCGCTGAGCCGGTAAACGATGCTGTTGACGGCGCCGTTGTTTGCATCCTCCTGCACCGGCGAAACGAGCCGCCAGTTCGCTCCCTGCTTTTGACAAGTCAGTTGTACGTCATCGTGTCGTAAGGTGAGTTTGAACGCTTCATCACTCTCAAATCGGAGAACCTGTTTATCGCGGAGCCCTGCAACGCCCAACCCGATAAGCTCTAGCAGGTCACTATTCACTAAGACAACGCGCTCGGCGTTCTGCGCTTTCGTATAGACAGTGTCGCCTTTAATTCTTCCGAGCAATAGGATGGCAGGCTCTGCATCTTGCGTGAAAAACGAGATCTGAAGTGAAGGAAAATCTAAGCCGTAGCGACTTAGGTTTTTCGGCTGCTCCGCTACAAACTCGACCGCTTTGAGTGAGTCAACGCCGAAAAGGATGTCATCCACAATTTCCGCGTCTGCTTTCAGGGCAATCGGTTCTTCAATCTGCCAATCGCCTTTCAAGTCTTTCGCGCAGGCAATCTTTGCCTTTCCCCGTCCCTGGATTTCGAAGCGATTGGTTGCGGTTCGCTGAAAGTCGATGACGCGCTTGTCGCGGAGATCGAAAACGCTTTTATGTAGAGTCGAAAATATCTCTCTGTTGACCGCATAGACGGTATCAAGCGAATCGGGTTTAACATAGATTCGCGCCGTATTTGGGATGTCCGACCCAACTCGCAACTCTTGAGACCCGTCCTCCAGTTGGAGGGTTACCCGGATGCGGGGTACCTCAAGACCGTATTGCGCCAAATCGATGGCGCCGTCCTTAATAAATTCCACCACTTTTAACAGGTGCAGCGCATCTAAAATTGAGCGAATCTCTTTGGTATCGGCTTTGACAGCAATGGGTGCCACCATCTGCCACTCCGCCTCTCCTTCCATTTGACATCGAATCTGCTCCTCGCCAGCAACCGCGAGCGTGATTCCGCTAACCTTATCCGGTTTAAACCTTAATACGTTTCGCGTCCTGAAGTCAGCGGGCGATTTTGTAAGATCCTGGAGCGCGCTTGATTCGATCAGGAAGATGCGGGACTCCGAGGCCTCTTTGGCGTAAACGGAATAGTTTACGGTCTTGTTGCCAATAAGGAAAGATTTGGTTAGGGGCTCGCCTTCAGTCCACAAATCAATCTGGATATTCGGCGGATCTAGTTCGTATTGGGTAAGTCCCGTGACCTCTATCGTACGTTTGACCCGCTTGTTCAGGAGATTGCTCAGCATCTCGGACACCTTGCCCTCATTAGCATAAGTCGTGATGGGGTCGGTCAACTGCCATTCCCCGTTACCATCCTTTGCCAAAGATAACGGGCGGTAGGATGAATCTTTGAATGACAGCCGAATTTGTCGGATGGCGTCAAGATTAAGCCCGTAGACTTCGCTGATTTTTGGCTGCTTATTTGTGCCGGAGCTTTCCTCTGAGTCGCCGCCCCAAAACAGGAAATAGCTGCCAATGGATAGAGCGAATAAAATGAAGATAATCAGGGTTGTTCGGAAGTTCATGGCAAAAGCAGTGGCTAGTGAAAGCAAAGAAATTCGGAACAATACGGGATACGAGAAGCAAGTTAACGTCGACGCCACCACACGGCGATGCCGATAATGAAGACAATTATCGGGATCAGGAAAATTGAGGTCATTTGTACAAGACCGGCCTCGCTCGCGGTCATACGCCGGAGCGTCCGTTGGCTTGGACCAATCGGGCGAATGGCAATCAAATCTTCCTCTAATGTTAACCAGTTTATTGCGTTCAAGAAAAGGTCGCCGCCGCCAGAGTTGGCGAAATAGGCGTTTGATGCAAAATCTGCGTCACCAAAGACTACGATGCGTGTTCGAGTCTCGGCAGGTTTCGTGTCCGATGGATTTTCAGATGACGTGCGTTCACCCTCCGTTGCATCGTTTTCCTCCTTGAGTTCAACTGCGACAGCGATCGACAACGGCGGTGGCGTATCTACGCCTTCGGTGTAGGTTGGCTCTGACAGTAATATGCCATCTTCGTCACGTTCGGTTTCGCCCCAACACACGCCGACTGTCTCAACTGTCTTTGCAAGCGACTTCACACTGAGATCGTTTCTGTCCACATCGCTAGGTGTCACGGAGCGGGTGGTTTGGAAAATCGCGGACTGAGCATACCTCGTGACTTCATGGAACTCGAAATCCCTAATTAATGGCGCCGTGGGGCCTACAAAGAAGTAGAAGAATCGGGGATCGAATACCAGAACATAGTCATTTCCGACCGAGACCCCCCACTGGGCTACCAGATCGACCAACTGTTGATTCGGGTCTTCCGCGGAAACAGTCGATGGCTCAAACATCAAGAGTAACTTTCCGTTCCGCTGAAGGTACCTGGAGATTGCCGCTACTTCATGGGTGATGAGTGAAGTTTTTGGTGCAGCAATCACAAGGACGCTACAGTCCGGAGGCACATCTGGCTCGGTGGTCAGGGTTAGCGGCTCCACGGCATAATTCTGTTTTTCTAACCCCTCTTTCGCACCTTGATAGCCGCCGGCATCAAATACGTCAATTCCGCGTTCCTCGTGGCCTATCAGAAAATATACGCGCTTAATCTCGTCGCGCACCACCTTCATAATGGCGCTGGTAAATTCCTGCTCATCAATTGTCCTAACCCGCTCGCGTTTTGCGCTGCTCTCAAAAACCACCGTTCCGTCAAACTGAATACCATATACGTCGCGCGATTGGGGATCTGCCACAGGATCGATGAATTCTACCTTCAGTTTATCTGTTTCGCGTCCATACCTGCCGAGCACATCTCTCCCAAACGCGAGTTGATTTTGCATTCTCGGATTGTCGGCATTGTTGCTGAAGAATGCGAGTACCTTGACTTCCCGATCTAAGCCGTGCAGAATCTTCTTCGTTTGATCTGACAGCGTAAACAGTTTATCGGCCGTCCAATCTGCCGCCACATCGAACCTTTGACCGATAATGACATTGACGATGACAGCAATTCCGACGACCCCGATAATGCTAATAGCCACATTTGCGCCGTAGCGCGCCTGCCGGCTGACAAAGAACATCCTCACGTGTCGCGCGTTCAGGGCGCCAAAGGCGACTAGGACACCTAGCCCAAGGATGAGAAGTATCCAGAAGAACGCAGTTGCCACAAGAAGAAGGCTTGCAAGTGCGCCGAGTAGAAGGATTAACGCCAGAAATCCGAGTAGCGGCCCAAGGTGGGCGCGTGTTTGTGGCTTTTCTTGAGATGTCATTGGGGCGTTACCTCCACTTCGATGATTCAACCGACTTAACCGTGGCGAACAGACAGACGATGGTGAAACTGAGGTAGTAGACGGCGTGCTTGAGTGATACCACGCCGCGGGCAAATTCCTCGAAATGTTCAGTGAGAGAAAGGTACGCCAAGATCTCGCCCAGCTTCCCGCCGTGATTCGATAAGAACCCGATGACCCATAGCGTGAGCAGCAACCCGAAACTGGTTAATGCAGAGACCACCTGGTTCTTGCTCATTGAGGAAAACAGCAGTCCGAGCGAGAGAAAGCAAGATCCGAGCAGCAGTAGCCCGAGGTAGCCGCTTGAGATTGGACCGATGTCTAACTGGCCAAACGGAAGGATAAGGATTGGAAAGAGAAACGTCAATAACAGCATAATCAGTAAAAGGCTCAAACTAGCTAGAAATTTTCCGAGTACCATCTGTGTGTCGGTCACCGGTGAGGTGAGGAGCAGTTCAATCGTTCCGGACTTTCGCTCTTCTGCGAACAGTTTCATCGTCAGCGCCGGCGTAAAAAAGAGCAAGATGATACTGATATTGCCAAATACAACCTGCATGACTGCCGTGCCTGAGCCGTTAATCTCGCTCTCATAGAAGAAGATAGCTCTAAATAGGAATCCAGTGACCGCGATGAAGACAAAACATACGAAGTAGGCGATTGGCGAGACAAAGTAGGTATATAATTCTTTACCGCAGATTGAGATGATATTCTTCATACTTCTATAGGCAAGATTCGGAGAGGTTTGGGGTTTCGTAGAGTGTTGTGCACCTAGGCTTCGTCCAGATTGTGATGTTTTGACGGCTTTATTTGCAGCGGCGTTTAACTTAGGTGAGGAAATGGATCATCCAGAATCAATCTGCCCGCATTGGGCTTTGCCAACAAACTTGACCAACGAAAAACGGGCCGAGCGAGTCAATGTATTTGGCGGTTTGCTGCGTTTTCCTCATGTCCTGCACTAGGCGTGACAGCGGGTAGAGTTCGGCGCCGACCAAGCCTATCACGAACTCGTTGTCACGCTGGTCTAGTCCGAAGCAAGCCAAACGGATATCGCTGGCGTAACCGGCTTCGGCATAGGCACGCCCCATCATGCCGTGCTCCGCAAGGATTTTCCCTTGGTCGGGCGGCGGGAGGAGGTAAAACTCCGGTTTGCGGCGTAATGGATACCAGATTGCCCAGCGGAGTGCCGGATTGAGAACGTTCCGACGCGGCTTGACCAATAACCAGTCTTCAAGATCGGGCTCACGTCCTGTTGAATAGGTTCTGCCGATCATAGTTAACTCCGGCTTAGGTCGCAATTCGGAGAAGGGATGGCTGACAAAGAGTTCTCGACCCATGACCACTAAATCAGCGGGATCTGTCGCAATCAATAGTACCCCGACCCCGGTTGGGTCGTTCAAATCCTCATACAGTACAGACTCCAAGCTACTGGCACTGAGCGCCTCAACCAATGCCTCTGGTTGAGGCGATCCCGCAAAGGCGTGAAGTTGCAGGAATAATCGTCGCGAACTCGTTTGAGGATTGCCGTCCGGCGTCGGCGCGCCAATCTCGCGGATGTCCAAGGGTTCGTTAGGATGAAGCGAAGCGGAATGTTGGGGTCGCATGTTTCTCGTCACCTCATGGCAGAACGGATTTCTCGTGAGAGTATACTATAATGTAGGCGAAGATTTCAAAAGGAAAGCGAGAGTGGAAGAACGGCTGGCAGGAAAACGCGAAAACGGTAACGCGGGATGAAGGGCAGGCGAGTGATTATTGGAGGTGGTAGAGCATCCAGTACACAATGACCCCAGTGACAGAAACGTAGAGCCAGATTGGGAGCGTCCAACGTGCGAGTCGGCGGTGTTTGGCGAACTGCTTGCGGATAGCGAAGTAGAGCGTCCCTAATGCAAGCGGAAGGATCAACGCTGCAAGAACGATGTGCGGGATGAGGACGGCGAAGTAGATACCTCGAATCCAGCCTTCGCCTTCGAACGGAGTGGAGCCAGCGTGGTAGTGGTAGGTCAGGTAGGAGGTGAGGAATAAGGCGGAGACGACGAATGCGGCTATCATGCAGTTTCTGTGGGCGATAGTATTTCGAGATCGGATACAGAGGTAACCAATGGTGAGAAGTATGGCGCTGATGGTGTTGAGTGTGGCGTTAACGGTGGGGAGGTCGGAAATGGTTAGCATGACGGTTAAAGATACGATTCGCGAAAAACAAAAGCAAAATGGCAACAGGCATCGCCAACTCTAGTAGACGGTTAGGTTTGGAGGCGTTCAATTGCAGTTTTGGCACCTTGCTTGACTAGCTCGGAGGAATCGTGTTGTTCTACCTGTTTGAGTTTAGGGAGTGCGGCGGCATCTCCGAGCTTTCCTAAGGCGACGACGGAGAAGTAGCGGACATCGTCCTCGCTGTCATCAAGGGCTTCGAGCAAGGGGGCGAGGTCTTCTGAAGTTGCGAGATCGCGGTCGGTATCTCCGATGTTGATTAGCGCTTGTGCCGCCTCTCGTCGAGCGTTGACATCGCCGTGCCGGAGCGCGGAAACCAGCGAATCATTCTGGCCCGTGACTAAAGACAGGTTGTCCCATTCACAATCGAGGCAGAAATATCCATTTTCCCCGATTCTTTGGAGGTTCGCGCTATTGCAGTCGGGGCATGTCGTCAGTGGTTGTTGATCGCCCATTGTCCAATGTGTGTCAGACTTAATTGGCGGGAATATGTGACTCGGGGAGTTCGGGCAAGTCGCGCCAGATTTCTGGTCCCTCGGGTTTGAAGTTGATTGTGGCAATGAATTGCATTCCACAATAGAAGTTAATTTTGAATTTCCCGCCGCCGAAATGCTTTTTGATATAGCCCATCGGATCCTCGATTAGGGGGCCCATCTCATCCGCGTGGTAGAAAGCAAGCGCCTTGAATCTGACGGTGTTCCCAACCGGTTCTTGAACTAAGAGTCGTACGGTGGTTGTCGGAAAAAGCACTTTGAATGTATCCCACAGGTCATCAATCGTGGGCTTCGGATTTCCAAGCCGTTTCTTGAAGTCGTTTTCGATATATTCGGAGAAGAGATTAAGTACCCATTCCATAGGCGTAATACGGATGAACGGTGCGCGGCACTCATCTTACAAGAGTTTAGATTGGGACTTTAAGAAAATCCTCGAAATGGAAATGCGGTAGAGGAAACTCCTCTGTAGCTTTGCACTGTCAAAAGGTAGCGGCTTTCTCAAAGAACTCAATGTCGACCACGTCTACGTCGGCGTTTCGCGCATTCTCGGCGACTCGCTGCACAACCATTTCGCGAACAAACGGGATGGGAATGCGCTTAACACGATGGACGACCTCTTCAGTGCAACGTGTCGTGGTGTTGTCAAGAAAGGGACCTTCGCTTGGGTTGGCTTCAGCGGGATGGTCGCAGGTCTCCGGCACAAGCTGTTGCAGGCGCATTGAGACGTAATCTGTGACCCATTCCTTGAGCACTTCCCCCTTCTCTTGGTTGATTTCGGTTTGCCGGGGATTCTGATCCAGTTTTTGGCTGATACCAACCAGAAGATCTTCCAGGCGATCCAAGCGGTCCTCAACAGCGGACAGACGTTGCTCAATTTTCGTTTGGCTGCTCATTGTTTTTTCTCCATTCTGTGCGCATTAGTCGCAAAACATGATATCTAATCAGTGAATCTTGACACGACAGAAACAAAAGGGCGGTGCTACAAGAATGGTGGGCAGTGCCCACCCTACAAGAGACTAACGGCGGGGGCGGAATGAGGGAACTCCTGTCTTGTCAAACCGCTCTTTGACCGCTTTCATCGTTTCGGGAGTAATCTCGCGATAACCGTGTTCGCGCGCGTACTTTTCGACGCTCTTGATAACCATCCCTCGCGCGAAGGAAGGAACACGCTTTAATCTTTTCTGCGCTAGGTTGGTCCAGCGCAATTCATAGTCAACCTCCGACGCAAAGGGCGTCGTTTTCTCAAAGCGGATGGCCTGGCTGCCATATTGCCCCGGTTGATATTCGCACGATGCATCCTCGGCGAGATAATTCCCCGTAGTAGCGTATGCGCGGGCACGGCAACCCCCGCAAACATCACGGAACTCGCACGCGCCGCATTTCCCTTCTAATAGTTGACGATTTCTCAGGTCTTGAAAAACTTTCGATTTGTTCCAAAGCTCTCCAAAACTCTGGTCTTTCAGATTGCCAACGCTAACCGGCATGTATGGACACGGCGTCAGATCGCCTTCGGGTGTGATACGGCAGTAGTAGATGCCGCAAGGGCATGAGCCGCTCGGATAGGCTTGCAGGAACGGTGAATCGGACTGTTGCTCGTATATGGCGCGTTTGTAGTGGGGTGCGCATTTCGCCGCGACGAGCATTTTGCCTTGATACTCTACCTGAAGTTCAAAGAGCGTTGAGAGCAAACTCTCGTACTGCAGCGGCGTAATGTCCATCACGGTTTTGCCACGCCCTGTTTTGACGAGGAAATAGATATTAATGACCTTGGCGCCCAACTGATAAGCGAACTCAACAATTTGCGGAATTTCATCGTAATTCCAGCGCGTCACTGAGGTTTGCACGAGAAAGTCCAGATTGGCGCGTTTCAGCGCCTCAATCCCGTTCATCGTGGCTTCATAGGCGCCCTCCATGCCCCTGAAATTGTCGTGATTAACGGCGTCCACAGCATCCAAGCTGATTCCTGCACCACTTACTCCGTGGTCGCTCATCCGCTGAACCGTTTCATCGGTTAGCAACACGCCGTTGGTACCCATCACGACTAAGAATCCTGTTTGCGCGGCATACTCAGAGATCTTCAGTATGTCGGGCCGCAACAATGGTTCGCCGCCTGTGAGAATCAGGAGGATGTTGGAATTGATTTCGGCAATCTCATCTATCACTCGGAAGCATTGGGATTGTGTCAGTTCTGCATCCCGGTAGTATCCGGTCGGGAATTCGTTGGTATCTACAAATCCGGCGGGCAAATAACAGTGCTCACATTTGAGATTGCATAGCCGCGTGATATTCCACGAGACGGCTTGCACTTTAGTTTCCATTCTTCCAGATTTCCTGCTAATCCAATCGTTGCATCTCCGCGAACCGGGAATGCAGCGCCCAATTCATTACCCCGACTCCAATAGCACGGAGAGGGCAAGCACGATGATGCCGGCGAACATTGCAAGGATTCCGAATCCGTTCGTCATTCGTTGCAGCCTCGCGACCTCAAACTCGTCGACATTTGGGTTAGTCGCCGCTGTTTCTAGTCGCCGAGTGAAAACGGCGATATGCAGGCTATGGAACAGCGTCATCAATCCAACAAAGGCGAGTTTCGCCACAAAGGCGATGACGTAGTCCTGCGAGAAATTCATCTGCGTGTTCAGCCCAACGATGAAGGCATTCATCGCGCCCGTAATCAGGAGTACATGGATGGTGAAACGAATTATGTGACGCAGGCGATTCCGTATTACTACAGTGTGTCGGATGCTTTCGACCGCGGGCAAATACTTTCCTAACACTGGGGTTGCAATGCCCACCGAAAAAAAGATTCCGCCGAGCCAGATGATTGCGGCAACAAGGTGAATCCAACGTATGATAAGTTCGACGAATGTGCGCATAAATCGGTGGAATTTGTAATCTAATGGCACTCTCGTACTTCGTTTGGCGCACGGAGTTACATGCCAAAGTTACCGCGTGCGGCGTCCATCACTTCGCCTGTGATTTCTGCTATCCCTTTTTCACGGGCGAATTCCTCAATTCCGGCTTTTGCCATTGATTGAACAAAACTCGGAATCCGATTTAGGCGTTCAAGCGCTTCCTCTGTCCATATAAGATCTGCAGGTTCCGCTTTCTGCTCCTGAAACGCGTCTGCAACCACCGACGTAAAGGGACATCTACCACCTTCCGACTCCGAGGCTGGCTGGGGAGTGTGACTTGATGAGAGCGTTCCCGCCTTCTGGTCACTCAAAAAGGAACGCACCATCTGCATTGGTGGGGCTGTTTCATTCTTTCCACCAAGCTTAACGTCAAGGGACTTGAGCATTTGGGTTTCCCACGGGTTCATGTGCATTGCAATCTCCCCAAAGCAGTCCGGACACTCGAAAATTGCGGTCAACGAGCCACCTTCGGGTGTTTTCGATTCTTTGAACTTCATGGCTGTGTCGCATTCAAGGCATAGGAATTTCATTAGTAGACTCCGATAGAGAAAGATGATTAGCACATATTTGCGCGGATAAAATGGAAATCAGTGGTTTGACACCTCCCGATCGTCGGCGATTTGATGACTGAAGCCCCGCGCACATTCAACAGGAAGATTTTTCTATCTTTTCAAAGTACACGGTCATGCACTGATGATTTCAATAATCTTGGCAGTGACCGCCCGCATTTTTCGGATCGACAATTGCCCAGCTCGGTAAAGAATAATTCTGGTATCCGCCGTGAACAATCGATTTGGACGCACATTGCTCTTTCGGCGAAGTCCCCCCGTTACAAAATCACTTTCTGCAATGTGAATGGAAAAATTGTCAGCGACGGTGCGGCTCGTGATTTGACAGAGCACCACATCATCCCCTGTTCCTAACGCGGCGGCAACTAATGCGGGGCGCCGCTTTGTGGAACTCAAGTCGGAGAAGGGGAACGGAACTACCACCACATCGCCCTTTACAAATCTGCCCATGCTTTGTCTTCTTCTGGCCTCTCCCAATCTTCCCGCAGCACTTGCTCCGACGCTAACATCGTCTGAAGGGATTCTGATGGGGACTGTCGTGCCGCCAAGTAGGAAACGAAATCAAGAACGACCGTTAGCTTCTCGGGTGGTAACAATCGAAGTTCTGCCTCAATTCGCGAAATTGTAACTGATTGCATGGTTATCTCCGAGTATGGAAGAAAGAGGGACACCAATCAACACGGATGCAAAACCTGCGGTTAGTTATTAGTACCTAGGATTAGTGGAAGAACGGACGGATGGAAAGGAGGAATGTCCTTCAACCCGGTCATCATTTCCCATATTCCAGTATTCTAATTTTCCGGCGCAGCAGTCTTCCTAGTTTCTGAATCTGTGTTTATCTGTGTTTATCTGTGCCTCTCCTGTTTGTTTCGTGTGTTACAAAAGGCTAGTGCCCGTATTATGTGTTATGTTTCGTGGTCGAAGAAGGCTTCTATTTTCGCTGCGATGTTCATTAAACTCTTGCTAGCGGAGGTGCCGTGGTATTTTTCAACGAAGGCTATGCCGTCATCCCCAGCAATAGAGATACGCGGATCGAACGGTATCTTGCCGAGCAGTGGAACTTCCAATTGGCGCGCCATCTCCTCCGTGTTGCCCGCGGGAAACAGGTCTTCAGTTTTTCCACAATCTGCGCAGACGTATGCCGCCATATTTTCGACGAGACCGACGACCGGTGTGTTGAGCAATTTCTTCGCCAACGTCAACGATTTCCTGACGACAAGCTGCGAGACGCCAGAAGGAATCGTGACGACCACCGTGCCGCCGAGTGTCGGTAACAAATCAACGAGATTCGGCAATCGATCGGTGCCTGGGGGCAAATCAATTAGGAGATAGTCAAGCGTTCCCCATTCGGTGTCAGACAGAAACTCGCGGAGCGCGGATACCTCCATTGTTCCTCGCCAAGTGAATGCATCTTTCTGCGTTTGGGCTTCCCATAGGACGGGCGTTTCGTCGTCCTTTAGGAACAGATCCATTGACATGACTCGGACACCTAGCGGACTGATAGCAGGTTTAACGCCATCCGCGCCGTAATCAACGTTAACGCCTCTCACACCTATCATCTTGGCGATTGACGGCCCGTTGATGTCGGCGTCGAGTACCCCAACTCTGCTGCCCCGCAAAGCGAGAGCTGAGGCAAGGTTCACCGTTATTGAACTTTTGCCCACACCGCCCTTCCCGCTCATGATGGCAACGGTATGGCGTACCGATTCTAGCCGTTTTTGGGTACGATTGACTTGCTGAGTCACCTGCCCAACGATGCCAGAGCCGCCATCGCTTGGGAGGTCGCTGTAGCTCTTCATGGTTTACGCTGCCTGGTCCCTAGCTGAACTCTAATGGCTATCCGCCGCATACAATCCACGAGACGCACATGACCATCGCAACTGCACTGTTGAAACTCGTCCAATTTGAAAAGAATCCCTTGATTGCGGTTAGTGATAGATAAACAACGGAATACCTGCCTCTGTAACAAGGGATTTCGTCACACTACCGAAGACAAACTCCGATGCGGATCGTTTACCATACGCCCCCATGACGAGTAGGTCGATTTCATGCTCTCGGATATAGGACAGAATGGCTTTATCCGGCCGTCCTCTCAAATGTACTTTAGCCGGCTGTATCCCGTATCTGCCGACGTACTCGCCAAGCCTGTCGAGCAGTTGCTTTGCGCGATTCGCATCGTTGTTGATGTTCAGAAGGGTAATGTCGCACTGATTCCAGCTGTGGAGCAGTAGAAACATCTGAATTGCTTTGGTAACTTGGACGCTGTTATCGTATGCAACGAGCACTTTTTTAATCTCTCTGGCAGAATCGGGGACGGCGAACACTGCCGTCAATCCGTTATGCAGAATTCGGTGAAGGGTATTACCCGGCTCGCGTCCGATGCCGTGTCGAAAAAAGGTCTTCTGTCCGAGAATAATGAAGTCGTGGAATTTCGATTCCTCAATAATTGCCCGAAACGGGCTGCCGGCTTCCGAATGGATGGTATAGCGAATATCGTTCTCTCGACAGGTTTTCTCAAAGTCCTTCAAGATTTGGGAAACGACGCCCCGTGCCTCTTTGACGTGATGTTGCTCGGTAAGTTCATCGGAGCGCATGGCGCCGACCGGCGCGGGACCGCTTGCGCGTAGGATACCGGGAAGGTCAATCACGCCAACCCCGGTCAGCGAAGCATTGTGTTTAACGGCAATTCGCGTAGCGTATTCGACTGCCGCCTGAGAATACTTTGAACCATCAAGACACACAAGAATTTCGGCAAAATTCAGCGGGGAATTGTTGGACACCAGGACCTCCGTTTAACTGAGATATGTGTGACTTGGATATTTTGCGTGACACGTAATGCGTGAAATGTGATTTGATATCATCGGTGGTCGGGATCATTGGATTTGTTCGCGTGGAAGCGTAATCTGATCCGGAACGGTAATTTCGCCGGCAACGATTTGGGCTTTCAACGATTCAACACGATCAAGGATTTCGTCGGAAAGCAGAGACTGATTGTGTTCATCAACGGCATAGCTGACTCCGCCATCCTCAAGTCCGAGGTATCGTGCTCCTCCTATGAACGTGCCGGCGGCGGTCTCGGTGATGACTTTAATTACGGAAGCCGAAAGTTCTTTGACCATGCTCGTCAAAACTATGCCGGGTTCGAGGTAATTGCCGTTGGAGTCAACCCAAATGACAAATTTTTGTTGCTCTCGGGCGGCTTCGAGCACTCCGTTACCGGAACCGCCCGCAGCAACGTAGATGACATCGATTCCACTTGCATATTGGGCTAACGCTATCTCTTTTGCTCTGTCCGGCATGCCAAAACCGGTTTCATCGTCGCTAATGTATTCGACGGAAACTACAGCATCGGGATTGACGGCGTGAACCCCGGCGATGTAACCGGCTTCGAATTCGTGTAGTAATAGAACATCGGCTCCGCCAATATAGCCAATCTTCCTACTCTCGGATTTCAACGCGGCGATTGCCCCAACCAGAAACGAGCCTTCATTTGCCTTGTAGTTGACGGAGGCTACATTCGGAACATCGAGGACAACATCAAAGATTGCAAATTTGGTGTCGGAAAAGTCGGGTGCCACTTTCGCGAGAGGCGCTCCCATTTGGTAACCGGCTGTCAAAACGAGGTCTGAGTTCTGCGCCGCTTCCCTTAACTGCATCTCTGTTACGACTGGATCGCTCTCCATTCCGGCAACCTCGGTGAGGCTAATCCCGAGTTCTGCTTCGGCAGTTCTTACCCCAATATGGAAACTATCACAGTAACCGGAGTCCCCAATGCAATCGCTTGGATAGATCATGGTCACACGTAACGGCGTGGTATCAGCGTCGTCTGGCAGATCCGAAAGAATGGCTTGCTGGATGAGATCGCAGCTGGAGATTCCGACACAGAATAACGCTAATAAAAAACCGGGAAGACATTTCGTTATGTTAAAATTGCCCATATTTTTTCTTTCTCAGTAGTTGATAGTCTTGTGTGAAGGTGTTGTAGTCCAGTTGAAATGTTAGCACAAGGGGTGGCTAGATGCAAGCGCAACGGAGAATAGGCGTGTTACTTGGAACGCAGTGCGAAACATCGCTCGCGGAAAAACGGCTTGGTGCGCCGTGCGCACCCTACGAATACTAGGAATCATCGTCTCCAATTGTCTCCAACGCCCGTATTTCAGGTGTGAATACCTCCTTTAGCTTAAGCAGATTCTCAATGTGCCAATTCCTGATTTCCGCTAACTCACTGTCAGAAAACTCAATGTCTCCATCGCGGCATACAGAAATTGTTGAGTGTTTCCTGCCGTCTTTTCGGTCCCAATCAAGCTCCAGTCCGAATTTGAGCTTGATTTCTGCCTTCCGCGTCTCAAGTGCATCAAAAAAGATCTCGTGGGTATCCCCTTCCATGTATACGCACGCAGACACTTGAGGCGTCTTCCCGACCTTGTGAAACGCAGCTCTAAAATAAATTTTGCTGATGCCGGACGGAAAGTAATACCGATATCTTGAGCCTCCAGCTTGCGCCCTCGCAAAAACCTGTCGTTGCCTTAACGCATGAACAAGGCCTTGAAAATATGATTGATACTTCAAGTCTCTAAGCGATGGGGGCGTAGTAACTTTTTGACGCTCGGACTTCTGCCATTCATTGGGAAACACAACTGGTTTGAAGCTAAAGGCTGGATTTGAATCGTCGATTGTCAGGACTTCCACGACGATGGCAAAGAACTGTGTATTTATATCTGTTCTTTGATTTAACCATTCCAATGCTTGGCGGTGTTCTTCCCTTACCTCTTTAGAAACCCAAATGACTATTGAGGCATCAAATCCAGCGGCATAGGTGAGAAGCTTGCCAAGATGGTCATGATCAGTTTGGGATAACTGGTTTTCAATAATAACTGTTTTTGAACTATCCAAGTCTTTGGCGAGAAGATCGAGAGAGAAATCACCTACAGACGCTTCTCTGCTTGTGAGTTCAAGGTCTAGGTCAAGTGCGGTGCCCAACGCTTCAATATTTGATGCCAGCCAGGGCGTGAAGTCGTTTGCTTCATGCGACCATATTTCACGCAAAGGGACTTTTTTCAATTCACCGAAGTTAATCATGTCGTCAATTCCTACATTCACGGAACTGTTGATTACACGAGACTTTGATCATGAATAGACAGATTGTGCTGCCACCATTCCAATCCAGTGGATTCTTAGTGTTTCTCGCTACAGCGCCTTGTAGTAGTCTCGTATCTTTGCAGCCATGAGTTTTCTACGCTGTTCCAAAAAAGCATCATAACTCTCTGCGGTTTGCGTTTGCATGCCTTCGGGAAGACAGTGTGCGACAAGATTTTCTCCCAACTGGTCGGAGTCGGTTATTCCTCCGTAACCGTTCGTCCCGTTTCTGCACTGCTCCGCCAACTCCGAAAAGTAGGTTGCCGGCGCTTTGTTGCCAATCTTAATGTTGATTTCCTTTTGCATTACGACATAGTTGGCAATCTGATTGTAACTGCCTTTTGGGAAACCGTGCTCCTGTAGATAGCCGCGCGGGAAGACGTGGTGAATGTCACTCTGACCTTCAACAAGGTCGCGCACCGAGAGGTCACGTGAGAGAAAACCCTTGTCATTTGCCTTTATTTGGCTTGCCAGAAACACATTGAAATAGGGACTGCTCGCAACGGACGTGTCCATCTGTTGGGGAAGCCCAACGTCCCAGAAGGCATCTGACAGGGCCGCTCGCTCTATGACATCAAGATAGTGAGGTGCTCCCTGTTCGTCAATACTGCGAATATCAACATCAAAGGCGGTTTCGGGCGAGCCGGTATACCTAGCAGTCAGGATTGACATCACAAACCATCGCCGAACTAAAGTCTCTATCTTGACGGCATCTGTGCCCTGCGTACGCAACGTCAAATAAAGAATATAAGCGAAATTGACGGTGTTCTGAGATCGAATCATTGACGCATCTGCAAACCCTGACGAACGCAAGATCATGATGAAACGCTTGAAGCTGGTTTCGTTCATGTAGCCCAGGATCCCAGATTCCAGTCTACGGAATGACTCCTCTGCAATCGCTGCCTCAAACGTGCGGGTTTCGAAGTTACGGCCTGAGAGTAAAGCAACCAAATCCGCCAAGCGGCCACGCTTAAACTCCGACGTAAAGGCTACCCGAAGCATGTCTGTGTAGGAAGGATCGTAGAGGTCTTCCCTCTCGCGTTTCAGCCACTCCATAGCACGGAAGTAAATCGAATTAGCAAAATCTGCGTCCTTGACTAATTCGCTGTATCCTTCCGGTGCGACTGCCAGATGACAAAAATAGTCAATGCACTTGCGCAGCAGGTGGCCGTCATGTTGCTCGCTAGCCGCCATTTTAGACATCGCGAAGTCCGCCGCGTTGAGCGTGACACCTTGGGAATTGATGCGCACGAAAATCTCGGCGACGGTCTCTACATCCAGATCGGCGTTCAACTCGATAAGTCCGAGCGAATTGTTTCGGATTCCCCGAAGACGCTCCATGCGCTCGTAAATATCGTCTTTGTCCACGTCACGGTTTGCCTCGCAGTAATCTTCCACCAGCCGAAGCATTCTAGCGTCTGGAGCAAAAACAGTGGTGATGTCAGAAATCCATCCAGGGTTCTTGCGGATAAAGGGGTTTGCCACCTCAAAGCGTTCTTCGCCGGGATGAAAAGCGATCGTAATTCGTGTCGGCTTGTATTTCTTGTTGACAATGAGATTCCCCTGCAATGCCGCCTGAAGTGCCTTGACACGCTGTTGCCCATCGATCAGGATACGCTTACCAGCGGATTTTGTGCCGTCTTTTAAACGAACGTCCGGGTTTCGCCACGCGATGAGATAGCCAACGGGATAGCCCGAATAGAGCGAGTCAATGAAGTCACGTACCTTGGCTGCATTCCAAACAAAGGGACGCTGGATTTCGGGAATGGCAATTTCGTCTGACCTTATCCAAGTAAGGAGTGTCTCAATAGGATGCTGGTTTACTGAGTATCGTTGAATGGACATGTCTTCTCCCCAAATCTAATCCTCTTGCGTATTTTCGGAATCGGTTGGCTTCTGATTCTGCTGATAGTAGGCGCCGAGGACTTCGTTATCTAAACTGCGTCCCTCCTCAATCACCTGAGCGGCAAATTCCAGGTTGATCGTCTTGAGATTGGCTTCCCGTGCGCGTTGCTCGACGCGGGATAGGGTAATGTTTCGCATAAATCCGGCGGGCACGATATTCAGACGCTCGCGGGCATCCGGCGTCCATTCAAACGCGCTCTCGGTGGTTTCCTCTTGTAAGGTATCGGAGGATACACGAGACTGGGCAACGGCTTTGAGTTCGGGGGCGTCTTCGCGGATTGCGGACGCCTGATCCATGCTCTCGTTGACAATCCGCATGGCGAAGTCATTGGTGATAGTATTGATTTTCTGGGTGCGCGCCGATTTTTCGATTCGCGCTTTGACGTTGCGCCGCATGTAACCGCGAGGCACATTTCGCAAGGCTTTCTTCGCCTGATCAGACCACTGAAGTCGGAGACCGTCGAAAGTCTGTTCCTCACTAACGCCACCCTCCTGAGTTGCGACCTTTTGGAGTGATTCTTTATCAACCATCTGGAAATGGTCGCCATCCACACCGCAAACGGGGCATTTGACAGGCTGCTGATCGCGCGCGGCATAGCCACAATCGCCACAGATAAAGGTCTTGACGGCATTAGAATCCAGAACTGT
This sequence comes from Candidatus Poribacteria bacterium, assembly GCA_965197465.1. Lineage (GTDB taxonomy): Bacteria > Poribacteria > WGA-4E > WGA-4E > JAJDTR01 > JAJDTR01. The sequence continues at coordinate 2,428,177 of OZ240209.1, forward strand.
TTCTGTTGCAATCTGTTTGGCAACCTTCGTCATCCGCTCCGCAGAGCGACCGGGCATGAAGGCTTCCATCGCCTGCTCAATCACGCTCTCGGTGATCACGGAATGCCCGCGTTCAATTGCAAACCGGTGGACAGCGGTTCGCGCGATGCCTTGAATCTGGGGCGGCGCCTTTGCCATTCGGTCCATGGCTTCCTGCGTCCATACGACCGTCTCCTCGGCTTTAACATCAATTTTGGGGACGTACCGGGCGCTTGACAGCAGTACGTTGCACGGCGCGAGTCGCAACAGGTTCTCGGTGTTGCTGCCGATGTCCATATCCGTCTCGCTATGGACGCCGATTCGCCCTAGCACGAGCATCCATGGCTGTGTCTTTCGGGTATATTGCAGGACTTTCTCGAAGGCTTTGCCATCCAGCAAGGTAATTTTGAGATTGTAACCGTGATCTTCCTTGGCAATGGTGCGGGCAATCTCCAGATGGGATTGATAGATTTTGGCGAGCCCGGTGTCGATAACCTCTTCGTGCAGTTGCTCCTGTTCTTTGAATCTAAAGGTTTTGGACGCACGCTCCGTTAGGACATTGACCACCGAATTGAACACGATATAGTGAAGATAAGGGTCGTAAACGCCGATCGCCTCTACTTGCCTGTCAAACGCTTTTCCGATGCGGATGGCTGTTTTCAATCCGGCGAAGGACTCGGGACTACCATCGATCCCGACGAGGATATGCCCAGGTTGGTCAAGAATCTGCTCCGTATTTCGGACGACGAGAGTGTCTGTCTGGATGCGCCGCACAACACGCTCCACGACGCCGCCGAGCAGGCTGTCCTTGACCGCGCCCATACCGAGGGCACCCATTATCACAAGGTCGTAATCGCACTCCTGAATGTCCTCGACCAGCTTGATGAAATGCTTGCCTTCCGGCATCTTCGCTTCAAAGGGAATATCATTTTCGGCGCACTTTTTCTTCATTACCTCAAGGTAAGAGTCGGAGATCAATTGAAGCCCCATCGTAATCAGGGTGTCATGAATCCGGCGCTGTTTTTCGAGTTCGGCTTCGTCCTGATATTCTTCGGGGAGAGTGTATTCCATCTGTTTGAATCGCACGTCGTGCATCTTTGCCGCGTAGACGTGGGAGCCGACGAGTTGTGACCCGAATTTCTTGGCGAACTCTATAGCGAAATTGACGCTCGCATCCGAATGATCTGAGTTGTCAACCGGCACATAGATTTTTTTGAACATCCTTCCTCCTCCGATTCAGGTTTTTTACGAATGTATTTTTTCGTCAGGGTAAAAATCTGAAATCTTTGCCGAACTTTTAGGGGTGAGGGACCGCCATATTCCAGTTCGTAAAGAACAAAGCAATCGTGGCTTGTTCAATGCTGCCAAAGGCGGGCATCTTTAATTAGACGGAAAGCCCATTCAATGACTTTTTCATCTGCATGAATGACAAACTCTTGACCGCGGCCCGCCGACTGAAAATACCCATCCTTCCATGAGTTCTCTGAGTGGTAAGATATTTTGACACCTCGGAAAATTTCCGGATTGAGATTCCAGCGACTCCTTGATTCTCCCTGCTTTGTTAACACCTTTCGATCGTCAAACCGAAAGACACCAGCACCGGGATAATCCGGGCGATCACTGAACCTCGACGCGGCGACGTAGATTGTATTGTTAATTCGTTTCTTTTGTGCTGTACTAGCATGAGGATGTCCATTCAACCGATTCGGCAACTGAGTATCTTCATTGGCACTAATAATATCGCCGATTTCCAAATAACCGAATATGGCGTGGAAGCCGTTGTCATCGCCGCGAAAGCGAATTCTGCCATGAACCTCTTCGGTATGTCGGAACCAGCCGAAAAACAGAAATAGATCGCCCCGGGAAACTCCTTGATTCCGCAAATGGGACGCCGCGGCACTGTCTTGTCCAAATGCTGGAAGCCAGTCCGGAGGACGGGGGCGTCCTCCGGGCACAAGATCGGGATCTAGGTGAGCCCCTTCACATCCAATCTCTGCCCCAGCATCCAGTTCTTCAATGATTTCCGCGTAGGTTTTGCCTCCGGGCGCAATGATGTCGCTATAGGTCAATGTCTCCCAGTCCCCGGGAACCGGCAAGCTGAGCATCTTGCCATCGGGCAATATTGGGCTCGGACATCCGCCGCTAGAACTGTCAAATCCCTTTCGACTTAGAACAATTTTCACCGACTGCCCCACCCGTCATCCTCTTGCAGCGTAGAATCTATACCACGAAGTCGCTAGGAAGATTCTTGTTTTTTTCGCTTTCTTCCCCAAAATCCACCCAATAGATGACCCAAGATTGTTCCGGTGAAAAGGTAGGGAATTGCGCCCCAATCCCATTGCAGAATCAAACGGCGGGTTAGGACGTTGATGAGAATCGGGAGATAGATGGTTCGTCCCCAAGGGCGAGAGAATCTTCTGAAACGGACTCGGTAAAACCCGAAAGGAAGGTTGATGAGGAAAATAAGGAACGCTACACCTAGCCGCGCCGCGTCAAGCCTAATCATTTCGACCCTCTTTCTCCGAAGCGATTTTGTCTACTTCAGCAAGGTTTTTATGTCTCGCCGCAGGTGCTGGAGATTGGCCTTAGTTCGACTATCATAGTAGCCGCGCACGTTTCCCTGTCTATCCACAAGAACAAAGCGAGTGCTATGAAGAATTTCACTCCCCTGATGCCCGGCTGCCAGATTGAATCCGTCGTGCGCGAGTTGATAAATTGATGCTTTTTCGCCTGTCAAGAAGGACCAACGGCTATGGTCTACTCCGAAGCTGTCCGCGTAACGGGAGAGCACCGCCGGGGTATCACGTTCCGGATCAACTGAGAAAGAGACGAAACGCAGTCCGGATTCGGACGCAAACTCATTTTGAAGCCGAGTCATCTCATCAGTCATCGGCGGACAAATGGTAGCACAACTTGTGAAGATGAAGTCCGCGACCCAAACTTTACCACCCAGATCGGCGAGTGAAAGCGTGTAGCCGCGCTGATTGGTTAGGGAAAAATCCGGCAGTTGGTGATGAACCGTGAGCCTTGATAATGGGCTCTCCAACACGGACGTTTGGCTCGGTTGATGCACGAACGACCTGATGTTCGCGACGATGATGGCGGCTATCACGAGAATTAACACTCCCCAGAGAAATGCGCGCAGTATTCTCTTGCTGGATGAGAGAACTTGTCCCGGAGGTTTGACTTCGGCTTCCATAGACTAAAGCGAAAAACGCGGAATTCATCCACGTCTAACGTTAATTTTCAACATTAAACGCTGATTTCTGAAGGAAGAATGGAACAGCGAGGATTTTTCGCATCATTCCAGTTGTAAAGCATCCACACCACCCTCAACACGACTGTAATTAGGCATTGTTACCTCCTTTTTTTAATCGGGTATTCCAGCCCACAGTATATTATTTTTACTGCCGTTGGATAATTCAATGAAACCACCCATTACATCACTACTAGAAACTGTGACAGCATGGACATCGTTGTTTTTTTGATTGTAAAGACCGTAACTAGCAACATTCTTATACGTCATCATAACGTGTCGTTTCTTTTCCGTTGAATCATATAAGATATAACCGCCGTTATCATATTCATCAACCGCTAAGAAAACTCTTGGTGTTTGTGTTTTGCCACTGATAAGAGAAATTATACCACCGTTTTCATTAGCATCAATAAGAACGCCAATTTTCTTATCAGGGGACATGACTGTGATACTATCACATACTATGTCCTTATGAATCTCAAACTTAGGTTCAGATACAAGTGAACCTATTACACCAACCAGCATTATCAGTGAAAATACTGCCATAAATCTTAGTTGTTGTAGTCTATCCATGTATAAAACCCCCTTGGTTTTTCTGGTTTGCGATCATATGGTACATAATAATCACGATCGACTACTGCCTTATATACCTTGCCTTTTCTATCCGCAACTATGTCATCAGGATTAGTGACAAACGGTGGAATCTTTACTACTATAACCTCAGTTTCATTAAATGTATAGTCTTCTCAAATCCTGCTCAATGCGACGTGTCAACCGCATGAGTTTCGGCTTTGACTTCTTCCGCGTGACGGGCATCAGCCATCAGATCCGGCAACAGCATAAACACGAGAAACACGCAGATGATAAAGGGTGTCAGTGCGATGGCTGTCAAGGTTTTCTGCTCGAATTTCAGGTGCATGAAATAGAGCGCGACGTAAGCCGCTTTAGTGCATGCCATACCGATAAGAAGAAGCGTGGTCACAACCTTTGGAAACGGCAGGTAAACGACGACAACTTCAGCGATCGTGAGTACGAGAAGGATCCAAAATATCCTCATGTATTTCGGGTGTTCTTTGTGAGCATGTTCCATCTTGATTCTCCATTCGGTGATCACACTAGATAGACGAAAGTAAAGACCATGATCCAGACTAGGTCAACGAAGTGCCAATACAACCCCAAGATCTCGACTTTGTGATTATATTCTGCTGTATACGCCCCTCGTAACCCCTGAATCAAGATAACGATGAGGTAGATGACGCCACCGGTGACGTGGGCGCCGTGAAAACCTGTAATCAGGTAGAAGCTCGGACCAAAAAGCGTGGAACCGGACAGGATGCCGCCGGACAACCCATGCGCCGGGAGCGTGGTGAGGGTGAGACCGGGCTCGCCGTGCGTGATTAAGTGTGTCCATTCATACGCTTGCAATCCCAAGAAGATTAACCCACACAGAATCGTCACCCCGAGATAGGTACACATTCTCGATTGGTTGCCCTTCTGAATAGATTCAAGTGCTTTGACCATCGTAACGCTGCTACAAATCAGCAAGAAGGTCATGAATGCCGTGAGGTTTATACCGAGCACTTCTGATGGAGGCGCCCATTGCGCTGCGCCCGCACGCACGGCAGCGTAAACAGCGAGCAACGCCCCAAACGACATGGCATCACTAATGAGAAAAAGCCACATCCCCAACTTACCCTGACTGTCAGGCGTTAGAGACGGCTCATAGACATCAGCAGAATGATCTATGGCTGCAGTTTCTGACAATTTTCATACTCCTTTCATATCTGAATGCGATTCATGTTTTTAACGCTGTTTGACGCGCTTAATCGAAAAAAATACTCCGCCACCAATCAGGCTGAAGACGATATAGGGCATTGCCATAAGGAACAGAATGCTCCATTTGAAACCTTGCGCAATCGGGTCATCAACGAGTTTGCACGAGGGACATGCTTGGACTGCGGTCGGTATTACAAACAGCGCCCAAACCGTAATGCTGAACACGAGCGGAAAATAGCGGCGAATCATGAAAATCTCCTTATTCACGATTTGTAGTCGGTACTTACGTTCCCGAATCGCCGGACACCGACATCTCTCCGACCCGTCAAGCGGCAGGCTACCGTGATTGGGAACTATCTTTAATTTCCCTCAGTTTAGACCAAATAGACCATTACATATAGTATGGGCCACAACACCACGACAAATGTCCAATAGATAGTGCAGATTTCGACGCCAACGTGGCGATCCACCGAGAATCCACCGCCTAACGCTTTGGCAAAAACACTCAACTCCCAAACGACTGCAACCAATACGTGCAGCGCATGGCAACCGATGAGGACATAAAAGATTGAACCGTAGACACCTGACGACAGTGTGAATCCGTGATGCACTAATCGAACCCATTCGGAGCCTTGTACAACAAGGAAAATTGCACCGAGAAGACCTGTCACGATTAGCCAGCGTCGAAGTTCCTTCTGACTGCCCCTACGCACCATCCGCAGCGCCCGAATCATGGTATAACCACTTAACAACAGGACAATCGTATTAATCCCCGTGACGCCAATCGGCAATCGCACATCAGCCTGCGAGGGCGGCGGCCATGTCACACTGCCCAATCGAAACACGAGGAATGTCCCAATCAAGCCTGCGAAAAACATAATTTCCGCGCCTAGAAGTATCAGTATAGCCAAACGGGCATTGCTCGTCGGTTGACCTGTATCAGCGGTATGTTCGTATGTTGCTTGTTCTGCTTCAGTCATCAGAATTAACGCCTAGCGTATCCAAGGGAATGGTATTCATTTGCTTGTTGTACTTTAGTTTTTCACCAGCGCGATAATCGTTGCGACAACAAATAGGGTGACAAAGATTGCAAATAGGAGTAACCCTAGGCGACGGTTTCGGCTCTGCTTTTCGTGGTCATTCATCCGAGCTAAAATTCCTCATCTCATCACGCGGTTTTATCAAGCGCCATTACAAGAAATACAAGCGGCAGATATATTAATGAGGCGTATAGCAACCGTTTTGCAGATACGGTTGTAGGAGAAACTGACAGCTTGATACCGAACGCAAGAAAGCTGACGCTCAAGACTAGCGCGGCGAAGAAGTAAAGGATACCCGCGATGCCGATCAATGTGGGCAGCAGCGCTACGACAAGAAGAGCCAGACAGTTGCTCACAATTTGTCGTCTCGTGCTCTTGCCATCCGGGTGAACAACCGGAAGCAATCGGAATCCCGCCTGCGCGTATTCGTCGCGGTAGATGCATGCAATCGACAAGGAGTGGGGAAGCTGCCAGAGAAAAAGAATGGCGAAAAGTGTCCATGCTTCGATATTGATTGTTCCTCGTGCGGCGACCCAGCCGATAACCGGCGGCAATGCCCCCGGAACCGCGCCGGCAACGGTGCAGAGCGGAGACTTCTGTTTGAGCGGCGTATAGATGAATAAATAGGTCACGACGATAGCAGAGATGACCAATGCACTTAACGGATTAACGCAGAATGCCGTAAATGCTAGGCCGCCAACAGTCAGTAACACGCCAAAGAATAGCGCGGTCGTCGGTTCGACACGCTTATCTGGCAAGGGGCGGTTGCATGTCCTTACCATCTGTGCATCTAGGTCCCGTTCGAGGTATTGATTCAGAGCTAACACTCCTGCCGCCGACAACCCGGTACCGATAATCACCTCAACAAGTTGAAGCCAATTGAGCGAATTCGAAGATGCGAGATAGAAGCCGGCTAAGGTTGTAATCAGTATCATTGCTACGAGTCGCGGCTTTGTCAATTCCACGAAAGTTGACACTCGGCGGCTTAGTTCGGACAGGTCATTGCCTTGAGTCTGAGTTGTTGACATCATGTGCATACCTCAATGAACGCAGGTTATTGCGTTCCCTACGGAAGCTCTATCGCAGTCATTATGGGATTTTCTATGGGAACTCTATCGCGGTCACTGTTCGTTCCCTTGATCCCTCGCTATCCACTCAGTTGATCGCTCCTTATTCAGTCGCTTGATCCTCATCACTAACGAGTTCTACCCGTCAAGGGGTCGGGTCCAAGCTTGTAAGACGATAAACACTCACAGTCACTACGACGGACATGACCAGCATCAACGCGCCGATTGCAACATGGGCAGTTGTGATTATCACGCTCATGGAAGAAGACACGACTTCACCGACAGAAGTGAATTCAGCAACGTATGCCGCACCGCCCAAAACCAATTGCACAGCGAGCAAACCGCTGAGTACCAATACAGGACGAACAAGCCGCAAATACCCTAGGTAATCTCTCAACACTCGTCCAGAAAGCAAGAATACGTGAATTGTCACCAAGGCAGCAAAAAGCAGATGGGCATCCAGTCGAGTCCCAGTATGCCTCAATATTGCACCGAAGAAGAATTGAACATAAATGAGCACTAACGTAATTCCACTTAGCCGCCTCAGACGCGAGGCACCTGCATCTTCAATCCTTTGCCAGATTTGCAACCATCCGCGCGAGGTAAACAGCACGAGACTTGCGGTCAACCCAAAAAACACTTGGGCAAAGCAGGCATGCACGATTGCGAGGGCTCTGCTAAGGTGTGTCACACGCAGACCACCCATCACACCTTGCACGATGACAGCAAGAAGTGCGATCGCGCCCAGCAATATAAGCCATCTCCGATCGTCCTTTGCCCAGATTGCTACCAATAATAGAATCGTTAGCACCCCAACGATTGAGCCAATCAACCGATGAGTGTGTTCGTAGAGAACGCCGTGTACGTAGACATCCAGCCTCGCGTCCGATTTAATCAGGGTATAGGTTCGTTCATTCTCACTATCCGTGAGCCTCCACCTACGCCCTTCTTCTTCAGTCGAGATTACAGCGTTTTCTGAAATCGAAATCTCATTGTTTTCAAGCGCACTCCGCAGATTCTCGGAGAGGTTACCTTCGTCCAAATCCGTTTGCAGAGTTGGATCAACACTAAACAGAAAACCGCTGACCGTTTTCGACAACGGATAGAGAAACATGTTGTATCCAAATGTTGTGGGCCAATCGGGAACGGCAAGCCCCGAATCCGTGCTGGTTACAAGCCCTCCCATGCAGATTAGGATAAAAGTCATCACAGCTGTCAATACAGCGATTCGGTGTAGCCATATATGGTACATGCTCATATCTTATTAGGACGCAGATTAACGCAGATTTCACACTTCCGTTAGGTGGCTACGTCACGTACCGAGGGTGCTGTTTGGGAAACAACGGGGGTGACTTCTCGAATCGCATCCCAATCAATCACGGCAACCCACAAGTTTTCTTCTTCGGAGTATTGAACGATTCCATCAACTTCCAGATCTTCGCTGTAGAGGACCAGTGATTGCCCATCTTGCAGAAGGATTTTCTGGCACGAGAGTGTCTCCACAGCCCCCCACAGTTCAAACGTAATCTTCCTTTTGCGTCTGCATTGTGAAAGTCTGCGAAAACTCTTGGTTTGTTCATCTTTTTTCCTCCTGTGTAGGATTTGAAATTGTCGTTGTCAGAAGTATAGGACACAGATGAACACGGATTTCAACCCGTTTTTCAGAGCGAAGGTTTTTGAAGCGGCCGCATGGATTTTTTGCGAGAATGATACGCGCAACATAAAAGGAAACTCATGAGACAGGGCTTCTTTTTTTGTTTTTCTGTGTGTCACTCAGAACTTTTGCCGCCAATGATGATAAGGAAAGCACTATCTTCGCTGGCGTAGACAGCATGAAGGATATCAGAAGTAAAGGCAACTGCGTCACCTTGCTCCATGATGATTTTCTCAGCACTCGTTGTAAATATGATGCTGCCGCTCAGTGTAATGACAGTCGCAGGGCTAGGCGCCCGATGATCCTCAAGCGTAGTTCCCGCCTTCATGACGGTCAGCACGACTGTCAGTTCATCCCCGTGAGCCAATGTTAGCGCGGCTCGACCTGACGTGGCGAATGTCGCTTCTCTCATGAGTTTTTCAGCCATTGACATAAGTGGAAACGACTTAGTCAATGATGTGTTTAAATCTACAGGTCTGTAGGGGCGCTCAAATGATGTGTTCATTGTGAAACCTCCGCTGACTGAATACTAAACTTTTCGATTGCTCCGAATAGTATACCAGAAATCGTCCAAAGCCACTGAGTTTTGCCGAAAACTCGGCGGCTTTGGACCGGTCTCATATCGCACCTAATCCGCAGTGGCGCCGACTGGTATCGGTTCACCGTCAGAAGGTTCACCATCCGTCTGCGTCTGTGGAATCCAGTCTGTATCAGCACCGGGAACGCTATACTCATAGGGCCCGTGGTAAACGTGCGGAATCTGCTCGAAATTACCGTGCGGTACTGGGGTCGGCGCTTGCCACTCTAGGGTGTTCGCGTGCCACGGATTCTGTTCGGCTACCTTACCCTTGAATATACTCCAGAACACATTTACCAACAAGATTATCTGAGCGGTTCCCAGAATGAATGCGCAGATGGTAATGAACACGTTTATTGGCTGTAAGTCTTGCAGAAATTCATACTGCAAAGGGTTGGAAATACGGCGCATGTGTCCGCCAACACCGATGATGTGCATTGGGAAAAATACACCGTTAAAGGCTAGGAAAGTCAACCAGAAGTGCACCTTGCCAAGAGTCGCATTCATGTGACGCGCGAACATCTTGGGAAACCAGTAAAAGATTGCGCCGAACAACGCAAACACACTCCCACCGAAGACTACATAGTGGATATGCGCGACGATGTAATAGGTATCGTGGATGTGGATATCTACAGGCGAGTTTGCCATATAGATACCGCTGAGCCCCCCAATTACGAACATGGAGACAAAAGCGAGCGAATGCAACATCGGTACTTCAAACCGAATCGATCCACGGAATAGGGTGCCGATCCAGTTAAAGGTTTTTATCGCCGAAGGGACGGCAATCAACATCGTCGTCGTCATGAACCCCATGCTTAATGCCGGGTTCATTCCGCTCTGGAACATGTGATGTCCCCACACCACCCAACCCAGAAAGGCGATTGAAATCATGGCGAATACCATTGACTTATACCCGAAAATCGGCTTTCTGGAAAAGACCGAAATCATCTCCGAGACGAGCCCCATGCCCGGAAGGATTAGAATGTAAACCTCCGGGTGCCCAAAGAACCAGAAGAGGTGCTGCCAGAGGAGTGGTTCGCCGCCCCCTGCCGGCGAAAAGAACGAGGTGCCTGCCATTCTATCGAAAAGCAGCAGCGCAAGCGCCGAGGCTACGACGGGAAACGCAAGCAGCAGTAGAATTGCGACAATAAAGAGTGACCAGATAACGAGTGGAAGACGAAAGTACGTCATCCCGGGCGCCCGCATGTTGATAATTGTGGTTATGTAGTTAATTGACCCCATCAGCGAGGAAACGCCCATAACGATTAGTGCGATACACCAAAGGTTTTGCCCCCAATACACACCGGTAAAGTCAGGAACCGACGAGAGCGGCGCGTATCCGGTCCACCCTGCGGCGGCGTGCCCACCGGGGACGAGAAACCCAGCCATCATAATGACAGCGCCAAGCACACTCGACCAGAACGACAGCATATTCAGCACGGGAAACGCCATGTCTCTCGTGCCAATCATCAGTGGGATGAGAAAATTCCCAAACGCACCAACAAGCAACGGCACGACGACGAAGAAAACCATGATGGTGGCGTGCATAGTAAAGAGCGAGTTATAGAACTCTGGTCCGATGATGCCGGCGTGCATCGTTCGCTCAAACCAGTTCTCCTTATCGTCCTCGCCCCATTTCTCCCACATTTTGTCTGCGCCGGAGACGACTTCTCCTTCGTCTAGGTAGGCTTGAGAAACCCCGATGACTGGAAGTGGTTTATCGGGCCAAGCAAGCTGCCAGCGGAACAGTAACGCTAATCCACCGCCGACAATGAACATAATCAATCCATAGATTAGGAATTGCTTGCCAATCATCTTGTGATCGAGGGAAAAGATATATTTGCTGACAAAACTTTCCTCGTGATGATGGTCATGCGATTTATTTGCGCGATCGTTCATTCGACACGAACTCCTTTCTTTTCAAGGCAATTGAGCATCTTACAACGGGACGGAAAATCCAAGCAACTTTTAGGTCTGCCCATTTTATTCACAGTTTCGGCTTCTACTCAAGATACGGTAGCGTCGGATTTTGACGGATGCGTTGTATGTAAAGGACGCACATGAAGGATTTCCTCCTCCGTAAGGGGCTTTACTGCCGAGGCAGAAACTATTACGACATCAATGGTCTCTCCAACAGCGTTGAACACTTCAAGCACATAGCCTTCCTCACCCCCACTATTATTTGTGGCGGGCAGAAGTTCTACTACTTCAGCTACATCGCCTTTAATCAGGTTGTGCTCAGGTACATCTCTCACTAAGGCTACCCGCTGATAGAGTTGAATTCCCATTTTTATGTTACCTCCCGATCCGGAAATAAGGTTACAAAGCGTATATCTTCTGTCGCATCTAGTCTAATCCAGATCGTTACGACCTGCAGTGTACGTCCGTTTGGGCCGTTGAGGGCTCCTCGAATTTCATACTTTTTACCATAAGTTGAGGCCTTGACATCTGACACCACATTAGCTTGGACAAGCTGGCGAAGGTCGCGTGCCAAGACATCACAATTGGCTATATAATATCCAGCGGAATTAAGGAATTTAGACTTGTCGTTTTCCTTACGAGGTAACAGCAAGTAGTTCAACAATTTGTCATCAGGGATGATAATGCCTATCCGCACCCCGCTTGCCGTCATTTCCAAGCTTCTTCTACCCACTTCGCATAGGCATCATCCGTATGGACGTTGAGGTATCCGAGCATTCCGGAGTGCCCAAACCCGCAGAGTTCAGCACATGGGATTTCGTACTTGCCTACCTTCGTTGCATCAAACCAAACGTCAATGGTCCGCCCGGGTAACGCATCCTGCTTGACCCGCATATGCGGTAAGAAGAAACTGTGGATGACATCTTCCGACGTGAGTTTGATGTGCACGACCTTATTCACGGGTACGTGTAACTGATTCTCAAGCGTCAGGTCATCGGCAGTTCCCAGTTTACCGTCAGCTCCCGGATATGTCATGTCCCAGTTGAATTGTTTGGCGCTGACTTGAACTAGGACATCATCAGGGCCACTGGGAAACTGGGACGGGACTTTGAGTTTGTTCCATTGTGGCAGGCTCAACATGGCTAAACCGAATACAATGACGGTCGTGGCCGCGGTCCATGTAATCTCAAGGGTTGTGCTACCTTCAATATAATCCGCTTTACGTCCGTCTTTAAAGCGATACTTAATCAAAAAACTGATGAGTACCGCCATTACAGCTATAAACACAATGGAAGTTATCCAGTAGATTAGGACGAAGAGTTTATCTACCTCTTCGCCATAAGTGGATACGTTCTCTGGAAGCCATTCAGGAAAATTCAGCCATTTCAGCATTTCATTAAAATCTCCTTTCTGGGTCGCTGAATTCGTTGGAAAGGGTTTCTCTCACGTAATATTCACACGACGATACGCTGTTTGAGTAGCGCCCACATACATCACAACACAGAACAAACCGGTAACAACGAGCGATAAAGACAGTTGAGGAATCTCACCAACCGCTTCAAGATTGTTGAGATAGAGGCATTGGCGTAACGCCGCGACGCCGTAGGTTAACGGATTTATTTTCATGACCCATTCAAGCAGTGGTGACACGCCGGCTACGGGGAAAAACGCCCCGGATAGCAGCCATATCGGGATGAGGATTAGATTCATCACTGCATGAAATCCTTGTGTCGAATCCATCCGCCACGCAATCATCAGCCCCATGCTCGTGAGCCCAAAACTCAGAAGCACCATCACGCCAACTGTTGACAGAATGGAAGCAAGACTGAAGGACATTCCAATAATCGGCGACAGCAAGAGAAAAAGTGCGCCTTGCACGAGCGCTAATGTAGTTCCGCCGCACGCTTGTCCGAACACGACGCTCCATCTGGAAACCGGAGCAACTAAAACGCCTTGAAGAAATCCTTCTCGTCGGTCTTGTACTACGGCGATGGTTGAAAAAATCGCCGTGAACAACAGGACGAGCACCAAGACGCCGGGGTAGAAATAAGTAATATAGTTTGTCGCTGCAGGAAGCCCGGATGGACGGAATGAAGCGTTTAACCCGCCACCGAGGAGTAGCCAAAACACCAGTGGTTGCGCAATTGCGCTGACCAAACGGCTCCGCTGACGCAAAAATCTGATGATTTCACGCCACCAGATTGTCGTCACGGGGAGTAAGATTTTTATTATCAATAGAATTCAGTCTTTTGGCATCTTGACAATATGCTTCGCCAGAGAATCTTTAATTTCTCTATGCCGTGGCACAGGTTGAGATATCTTCGTGTTTGGGTTTTGATACCAATCATGCAACATGCAACTCGGCGATCTTTCGGACACAGGGAATGGTTCTGCTTGTCAACTCCCTGAAGATGTCGAAAAGATTTTCTTCTAATTCTTGTATCGTCTCTCCCTGCGTTCAGTAGTCGGGATAGGTTTCAAAGTAGCCGCGATACATCGTCTCGTCTTGCCAATAGATGTATTTCTGTGTTTCCAGGCGTTGTTTGTCTTTCTAAGCTGACTTGAACCCGATTCCTTGTTCGTAATGTTGCTTGTTCCAATATCCCTTTTAACACGACAGCGAGAAGTCTATGATACGAAACGGCGTCCTGTTAGTTTGATGAAGACATCCTCTAACGTCGGTTTGCCATAGCGTGCAGAGTCAATTTCTGATGGAAATGCGGCAACGATATCTCGAACAAACTCATGTCCACGATCGCATTCAATGTGCAACATGTCGCCAACTGAAGTAACCTCACATCCAAACCGTCGGCTGATTCTCGGCGCTAGTTGTTCGGGCACCGGAGAATTAACGATAACAACATCTCCTCTGACTTGACTTTTTAGTTCATCGGGTGTTCCGATGGCGACCAATTCTCCCGAGTTGAGAATCCCGATCCGGTCACACGTTTCGGCTTCGTCCAGCATATGGGTTGTCAGAACGACCGTCACTTCCCCTGTTTTACGCAGGTCTTTCAACGATTCCAGCAAATTCCGACGGGCAATCGGGTCAAGCCCCGTGCTTGGTTCATCAAGCAACAGTAATCTAGGCTGATGGAGCAACGTTTTGGCAAGTTCGGCGCGCCGCCTCAACCCTCCAGAGAGCGTTTCTACCAGGTCTCCTGCTCGGCCGGTCAATTCCTGTTGTTTGAGGACCGAGCGGATGCGATGCTTTAAATCTGCACCCCATATTCCGTAAAGATGCCCGTGATGCCGGAGGTTCTCAGCAACCGTGAGCTTCAGATCCAAACTTGGATGCTGAAAAGCGATTCCCAGGTGCCTCCTGACTTGATCCGATTCACTCGCCAGATTGTGCCCTAGGAGCGTGACCACTCCGCATCCCACCGGAATTAAGGTTGCAAGAATCTTAAAGAGTGTTGTCTTACCGCTGCCATTGGGGCCAAGAAAGGCAAAAACCTCTCCCGTGTTGATACGAAAACTGACATCCGTCAAGGCGCTCCGGTCACCGTATGCGTGGAAAAGGCTCTTCACTTCAACCGGGGGCATCTGCATCGGAAGAGATTCGATTGTAGACCGTTCTCGTATAGAGTTTAACTATCAGTATATTTTGCTTTTAACCGGTTATTGAAGATTTGTTTGCAGTGCATAGGCAAATGTATCAGCGGCCCATTGATTTACACTCTTTCCACTCACTTCAGCAGCTATGGCAATTGCTGCGTGAACTTCTGGCGGAACCTGTAACATAAGGTGGCCTGAATAAGGCTGTTGAGGCGGCCGATTCAGACTTTCACAGGTTTGGAAATAGTCATCAACTGCTTCTTCAAAAGCGCCACGCAGTTCCGCAACGGATTCGCCATGAAAACCGACAATGTCATTGATGCCTGCAATGTGACCGACAAAGCAGCCATCATCGTGACTATAGTCAATTCGAGCAGCATATCCTTTATAGTTCATTATATTCATGGAACTACTCCTGCCCGTTCTAGGAAACGCCGGGCATCACGCACTTGGTATGGCTTTGCCTCTTTCTGAAAATGTGGCCGGTGAAAAGTGGCTACAACATTATTGAGCTGAAACCGCACTCGCGAACCTCTTCCTTCACTTGATTTGGCACCAACTGCTTCAAAAAGAGCTTCAATACGCCTCCATTCCAATGTGGAAGGAACCGGCGTGCTGAAGATAGCCTTCAAAGTGCTTTGATGCCGACTATTCATTAGCTCTTGATAGCCAAACTGTTAGCTGACATAAATAGATAATCATCGCTGTTACGTATGAGGATCCGTCATCGCGGTTGTGTTTATTCTTAACACATGAAGCATGTTGTTTGCCTCTACAAAGGCATCATGGCGCAACTACCAAGCCCTGGGTTCTCCGAGAAATTCGGTGCTTCTTGAGCTAAGGATTTTCAATCTTTACTTCTTGAGTGAGAGTGTAAAGTCCTGCATAACGCTTCCACCGGCATCCACAGTAACTGAGGCAGGAGCCTCATTGTTCGTCCCGCATGCTTCATGCCAGTAGCCAAGCTTGTATGTTCCCGGCGGCACGTTTTCGAGCTTATAACCCCCGTTTTCATCGCTGACTGCAAAGTACGGATGAGGGATGTAGGCGATCCACGCTTTCATCCAGCCATGGACATCACATTTGACAGCGACAGGTCCTTCCACCTTCTTCACCGCTTTAACTGGCATTTTCCGTCTGCTGCCCGGCTGCGATTTGTTGAAGGCAGGGTTTTCCCTACTAAAAATATGGACGTTGTGCATGATTTTGTCGGGGTTGAGCATAGTCATCCGTTGGCCGACTGGAAGCAAGCGAACATGCGGATTAAAATGACAGCCCTTCTGATCAAATTCGTATTTAACCTTAGCGCCTTTCGGAAAACCTGCGCCGGACGAAATATCCATCAAATAAATGATGGTGTTTTTCAATCCGTTGCCCTCGCCAACCACTACCGATTCATCAAATTTGTCGGTTAAGCCACAGACTTCCGGATTCTTGGTGATCTCGAGTTTTTTCATTGCAGGGACTTCGCCCTCAAACTTCACAGTACCAGTGATGGTGCCGCCGTTGGAAACACTTCCGGCTTTATAACTTGCGGGAAACACAAGCGATTCGACGGCTTCGCCTTCGCCGGCAGCAATGGCACCGGTGGCAAGAATGCTCGTGATGATTAAAGTTAGGATTGTAACAACTTGGGTTTTCATGATTCAGCTCCTTTTGAGAAGTTTTTTAGAGTGGATAGAATTGGTTCTTCAATATCTCGACAGATTTACGACTCTAATTCATTGTCAGTGAATTGTCAACTGTCTAGTCCCTCACATAGAGTGTCGGACTATCGTTAGGCATGTAATCTATGTACGATTCGTGCTCGCCCGTCTCCTCACGCTACCTCTCAAACCAAAAAGGAAACCGACAGAAATAAGGGCAACAAGGGGTGGATACACGAAACGTTTGTTCGACGGAACAGGATTAAGAACGAAAGTATACCATGTCGAAATAGCCCGCTTAGTTTTCACGTCGCCGTTGGCACCATCCCATGCGGAGAAAGCGATGGGAATAAAGATTCCAGGTGCAAACTGAAGGTCATTTTTGTCATCCGTCTTCAGCGCTCGCTTGACCCAGAGACGGTATCGACCATCTTCGTAAACTCCTTCAACTTGTACCTGGCTTTGCGACGATTGGACAGAGGCTTTATCAATTCCCTTGGCGTTCATCTCCGTGATCTTGTCAGGTTCAGCAACCTTCCACTGCCAGAGGTAAACGGGACGGCGTCCACCCCAGATGAAGTACGGTTTGGAATCCGATGGATTTTTAGGCAACTTTACAGGAAACTGAATGGCAATGGCATCTTCAACGGTTTCCCCAGTCTCGTCATCCTCTCGCGGAAGCGTTTTTGTTCGATCGTCCCATGTAAAGAGAAACGCGACTTCGTTATCGTTGTAGAAGGACATTGCTGTCACAGAGTCTATGGACGGGTTGAACTGTCGCGGCTCGATAACAACCTGACCCACAAGCGGAAAAAAGCTCGTCTCCTCGATTTCACCCCAGGCGGAGTCATTCAATCCCGGCAGATCGCCGAGGTGATATTGTGAGCGCAGCACCTTGTCACCTACCGCGGCTGGAGGGCGCCCTTCGCTCCCCAGCGATTTTACGTAGTTTGCCAAGTGCCAACTCTTCTCGAATATCGGCTTCATGGCATCGTCGATCTTCTTCAGATCTTCGGGCGTAACTTCATTCCCCTCTTCAATGTCGAGCATGATGTCTTCGTACTCGTAGGCTTTCTCCTCTAGCTCTGCATACTCCGTCTCCTCCTCTTCTGTCATTTCGTCATTCTCTTCAAGCGCTATTATTCGCTCTTCCTCAGCGTCGGTCAAACCGACCCGGAAATTAGACACGAATGCCGGCATCGGTGACCCGGCAATCCCACCAATAAACCGTTTGAATATATCCTCCGTTGATGAGCCGCCCCTGAAATTCCAACCGTGCTCCATATTGGCGGGCCAAGAGCGGAACCCCCACTCATCGGTAAGACCGGGGGTTGATGTGCCGTCTCCTCGCCCGAGCGCGCCATGACACTCCACACAGCCAAGCCTCGTGTAGAATTCCTTTCCTTTGACCACGCTTTCCTCGGAATAAGCTATCTTGTCTGACAAATCGATAATTCGCGGTGAAGCCTCAGTAAAACCTTCATAAAACGTCTTGATATGGGCAACAAGACTCCATCGCTCATCTTCGCTGAGAAGTCCCTCCCACGCTGGCATTGAAGACCCCGGCATCCCGTTCGAAATCACCTCAAACAGGTCTTGGTCTGTTGGCAAGTTGCCACTCTCCGTGGAACGAATCTTGTAGATTCCTCTCGTGAAATCCCTCGGTCTTGGCAAAAGGTTTTCGGCGGCAGACCCATCACCGACTCCCTCGACTCCGTGGCAATGAGCACATTTATCTAAGTACAGCGACTTTCCTGCCTCGGTAGCAGCGGGAGCGGTTTTTCCCTGCGCGAAAACCGGACACTTCATAATTGCAGACAATAGAAGAAACACCGAGATACAAATCGTGAGAGATTTCTTAATATATAATTGATTCATTAGCAGATTACTCTACGATTGGTGATGATGGCGCAGAGGAGAAGGCATATAACGTTTGCCAGATCTGAGATACAGTGTTTTCGTCATAATCTGTTAATTGCCCTAGACGCCGAATGATTTCCTCTTTTCGTAAACAAGCTATTTTGGCCAAACATAGCCACGATGCGCGCAATAGACCACAAAACTGCCAATCTCTAATTCTGTAGTCCCCACGTCCTAACCATTCTCTTGTAAGTAATAGGCGCTAACACAGCATCTGCATCGCCTACATCAAGAACCACGAGGGCGGAGCACTTTTTCCTTTGAACCCGACCGGATTGAGGAAAGTCAGCTAGCACTATTTCCCCAAACTCATAGTTCGTCATAGATTGCGTCTCCATCATCGTAAGCTGCTAACAGATGCTGCTTCGCTGCTTCACGCCATGAGTTCTCATCTTCATCCTCATTGGCAATGGAGATTTGAATTAAATTTCCGGGTTGGACGGGAATTGGCACACTCAATTCTAAATGTGTTGAGTCCACTATCTTTGCTGTATTAACTTTCATTGGCTCATGTTAAGAAATTGTACATACAGCCGATTCGCGCCATCGCGGTGGTACTGTGGCTTTTGCGCAAATACTGTAATGGTCAGGTAGATGTGAGACACTTATAGCTGCTTCCCGCTCGGCTTGGATTGCCAAGTCCAAGCCTTGACCGATGAAGTTGTCAATCCGAGGGAGCGGTACGACGTGGAAACCATCTCGTTGACTAATACACTTTTGCGCAAATACGCGGTTCCTCTTTCCCTAATGGGCTTCTGACTCCTTCTCAATGGCTCGCCGCCAAACGTCCTCGGTTTATAGCCGGTGTACTCGGACAAGAAGATGATGACATCCCAGATCTCCTCTTCAGTCAAATAGTTCTCCCAAACGGGCATGGCTGAATCCCAAGGGGCGGCAGCGGGCGGCAAACCTGGCCCGCCTTTACTGATACGCCAGAAAAAGAACGATTCTTGGAAGTTCGGGATGATGCCGGGGTCTTGAAAGTTCGCAGGCAGCGGGTTTAAGCCGTGTGCAAAATGCCCTTCGCCATCAAGGTCATCGCCATGACAGTAGAAACAGTTCTGATAGTAGACACGACGCCCATTTTCTGCATGCGCTTTGAACGCATCCTCGTCGTCTTTTTCGAGATGCCGGTAAGGGTTTACTACCTCCTGTGTTGCACCGATTGCCCTGTCGCGATATTTCAACTCATCAGGGGGCGCAGGGTGGGCAACACGTAACGCCGCCGGAGGATCTGCCTTTGTGGAGACCTTCGAGAACGAGAACGCAAGCAGGACAAGTGGAATGAGGACAACTAATGCCATCCGTCGTATCTTTTTGTCATCATCGATTAGCGTCTCTTTGATAGGGCGCAGGAATTCGCGAAATCTATCATCCTCGACTGACACGTGTACAAGAATTGCCAAGAGTATTAGCCCGACATACATCGCAATGACGCTCGCGGGCAGCGGTACGGACCACACTCCACCGATGAAGAATCGCAGAAATAGCCAGATGAGGACAAAAAGAATCACGCATCGAGTGAATAGCGACATCCGTTTAATCATCAATTAAGTCTCCTAATTGACAGTCCATCAACTCATGTCGAAAGTGCGCAGCAATCGGGCACGACACCGTGCTTCTCCGGAAAACTCTTTAGTTCAGCAAATGTTTTGTAGGCCATTGACGAGGATTGCACACTTCGGCCGCCAACCACAGGCAATTGGATGTTTGCACGATGTCGGTTGAAGTTGACGGGGTTGCGTTACTCAGTGACCTCGTCTGTTCCTGCGTCGGAAACTTCGCCTTCAACAACTGTCTCTTCTGTTGCGCCGGTCAAGGACGCTAAAAATGCCAGTAAATCGCTCATGTCGGCGACAGATAACAGGAGCGGGAAATTATCAGGCATTGGCGAAGTGACATTAAGCCGCTTTCCGAAGGCGCGACTATAAGTGGGGCCTTCATCAATATCGAAGGTATCAATGACTTGCTCTTCCCCATCGACAATCAGCGTGACTTCGTCGTCATTCTCTGACACCAACTCACCGACCATTTCATTCCCATCAAAATCGATTATGGTCGCCTGTGCCTTCACATTTGATTTGGATACCGTCTGCGTTTCTCCACCAACTTGGACTGTAACGTTCTCCCCATCCTCTTCGACGAGGTCGCCGCTTATCTTCGTCCCGGTATCAGCGGTGGTGACTTCAATCCAGAAATACCCTTGCTCCTTTAGATTCGTTAATTCCTCAATCGGCTCCGGGTCAAGTTCGCTCAAAGGTATTTTTTGTTCGGTTTCAACTCCGGCGGCGTCTTTCACGCGCACAGTGATTATCCCGTTTTCTTGGGAGACTAGCGTCCCCTGAATAGAGGCGCCGTTCGTTTTCACAGTGACGGAACCGTATCCGCTCACAATTTCGGCGTTCGGTTTAAGGATGGACTCCTCAATGTACCGCATGACGTTCAATGACGCAATATCTGTCAAGTCGGGGGCGGCGACAACCTCGACACCGTCGTCTAGAGTCTGGCCGGCCGGCTTATCAACCCCGGTGACCTCGTGACACGCAATGCACTTCGCGCCATCTACGAATACCTTCTTACCGCGCTCAATGTCTCCGGCTAGGAGGGGAGGCAACTCCTCACCCACTGCCTCGGGACTTCCGATATCAACGGGTGGTTCAAACCGCGTCAGATCCACTTCTCCGCCTTGATTTTGGAGGAAGGCGATGACGGTTTCGATCTCAAGCTCCGATAAACTGATTGGCGGCTTCCAGACTGGCGGCATAATGTTGCCGTAACCGGCGACAAGGAACTTGTGAGGTTCGTATGTGGATTCGATCAGATACTCTTTTGCTGTCATGCCGGGCTTGCGTGTCGCGGCTCGAATACCAACATCCGACATATCCGGACAGCGACTCTTTGGCGCAGAGGGATCGAGGGTGTGACAGGTATGGCATTTTCCTTTTCCGTTAAAGATTATCTCGCCTGCCTCAACAAACGCCTCCGGAGTTCGCGGAATATTGTCCACATCCACCTTAGCAGTCGATGTTACCGGAACAATACTGGCGGCAAACGCATAGAACCAGATTACCAACAATGAAAATGCCAACAGCTTCATCACCCGCTGCCAGAATATTATATTCGCCATCGCGGAGATGAAAAACCACGTTGACCACGGCAGGAGATTTTCTGACGCAATCGGGAAAGCTGGGGCTTTCGCAACGTAGGCGATAAAACTCACAATCATAACAACTAAACTTGCGATTTTTGTGAGGGTGTTTGACATCAGTTAGTACCTATTTCTTGGCTCTCAACGGAATAGCTAAGATGCGTTGGACAACTCCAACTCCGACGGAAAATTTGTTATGGGCTTAGTCGCGATTGACATAACGTGGAACGTGTCCTCCAACCGCGCTCCCCCTGTACCGGGGACAGACAGTACGGGATGGCCAACTGTCACCGTCATACCTTCGCAAATTTGGAGGCCAGAGTCACCGGGGTGAATGGTCGGCGCTGGTGATTCTTCAAACCCTAGCCCGATGCTATGGCTCATGCCCGACACATAGAACTCGCCATAGCCCGCGTCGTCGAAAACCTTCTTAGCTGCTGTATCAATGTCTCGAATCCGCGCTCCCGGTTTTAGCGCCTGTATCCCGGCAGCTTGGGCATTTTTGTAGGTATTGAATATCTCTTGTTGTTTCGTTGTAGAATCACCGACGACGAAGGTACGACAGAGGTTCGCACAATATCCTTTATAACGCGGCACCAAGTCAATTACGACCAAATCTCCTTTTTCGATTGGCTTGTCTGTCGCAGTACCGTGCAACCAGCCCGAGCGGATTCCCGAGTTTACAAATACCGGCGTTGCGGTGCCGTGTCCCCCGGCTCTCCGCATCGCGTATTCTATTTCGCCAGCGGCTTGGTTTTCTGTTACACCCGGTTTAAGTGTATCTACTGCCGTTCTCATGCCGATGGCAGCGATTTCCCCGGCGCGACGCATGAGCGCTACCTCAGATTCATCTTTCACCATGCGAAGTTCATCCATAACGGATGCGATGTTTACGACCTTGACCTGCGGATTGGCTTTTTGAAATAGATTCAACAGAAAGGCTGGCGTGGAGAACCACATCTGCACGCCAATTATTAAAGTTTCCTTCCCGCCCGCCATCTGGCGCATGACTTGAACGACATCCTTAATCTGTTGCCCAACGGAGCCGAAAATTCGGACATCTTCTACTCCTAAAGAGGCTTTAACCTCTTCTTCCTCCCCGACAAATGTAACGACGATAGGCGGTCCTTGTGCGGGAATGATCGCACGCGGCTGATAGCGGTCTTCGCCGAAGAAGTAGATGTAATCATCGTGGGTCAGAATGAGATATGCGTCAATCTGCTGCTGCCGCATACGCGCTTGGGCGCGTTGAAGTCTTTCCCGATTAAGCATGGCATTTTACCTTAATCATCACCTGTGCCAACTTCTGCTTCGATAGGTGCGTGGGCCGCTTTCTTCTTGTCACCCCACAAACCGATCCAGAAAATAAAGCCTACCAGAGCGAAGAAAATCACCATGATAATAGCAATGACATTAACGGCGTCCCCAAGAAGGGGTGTGAACGCATCCGGCGAAGTATCGCGCATCACGCCAAAAATGTGCCAATCTTCGCGGAGACCGGACCGCGCATACCCCATTAATCCCATTAGGGAGGTAAAGGTAATGGCGAGCAGAATCAGCACGTACTGAGATCGGTCTGTCATCTGTCCCCAGTTGATGTCGCTCGAACGCATGGCTTTCCGATACATGATCAGATCAATCACAGTTACCAGGATCATCACAGCTAATGCGATTAACACTTGAACCGGTGTTAGAACATTAACGCGAAATTCTGTCTCGACTTGAAAGCCTACAAGACCTATAGTGACAATCGCGGCAACAGCAAGCCCCAAAACGACTGCGATGATGATATTGCCCACTTTCCTCCAACCCGCCATCGGAGTTTTGCCGGATCGACGGTAAAAGAGAAAACTGAGGAAGGTGGTCAAGATAATGATATTGACAACCGTGTTTTTCGCTGTCATTAAGCCGAAAAATCCAATCAATGGATGATTTGGGCCGCCCATCGCAGCTTTTTCGCCGGAAGTAGCAATTAAGGTGCGCGGTGTCATCCAAATCGCCACACATAGAACGATAATTGCCACCATGTAGGGCCGATAACGCGCATATAACTCTCCGCCCTTGATGCGTGTCATTCCCGACCAAAGGTAGTAGTTTGCCCCGATGAACAGTACTCCGATCATCACCGCCTGAATGATGAACAACCACGAGAAGAGGCTGCCCATCATGTTGATGCCCATTGTATTGTTGAACATGTAGATTTCACGTCCCAGCCAATACCCCGCGAATGGTAGTGGAATCAGTCCGCACAGTGCGATAAAGTTGCCGGTATATCCCATCCAATCGTAGTGCGCCTTGTCTTCTTTCGTCTGGGCAACCAGAAAGCGAAAAGCGGCATAGGCACCGACGATTGCGCCGCCGAAAGCCACGTTCCCGATCAGACGGTGTATGTTGACGGGCATCCAAGTATAGTTATTAACCGCCTGCCACAGCGTGCCGATGAATACGCCTGTTTCTTCGTCATGAAGCGAAATCGCCTTGTGCTCAGGTTTGGGACCCATAATTGCCGGGCTGGTTTGGTATGTCAGCCACGCATTAGAGACGAACATAATCGCCGTGCCGAATACGTTTAGAAGCACACCTAGGAATAGATGCCACATTTTGGACACCTTTCCCTGCATGCGGTCCCACCCGTAAGAGTAGAGATAGAGCGTGAAGGTTTCTCCGAAGAATAAGAAGACGTAAAAGATCATCGTCGGTCCGAAGATACCCGTCATTTTGTTCATCACGGTAGGATAACACCAGATGAGAACGAAGACCAACACGCCTCCCAACAAAGCAGTTGTCGAGAACGCTCCCATGCACAGTTTGATGAACTCCTGCGCCATCTTGTCGTACCGATTGTCCTTCGTCTTCATGCCGACAAACTCAATGACGACAGCGAACATCGGTACGCCCAGGATGAAAGAACCGAACAACAAGTGAAGTTGGGCGGCGATCCATGCGGCGCTGCGACTGCCGATCTTAGGGAAGGGCCTGTACTCCACATCGGTCACATCTTGTTGAGCAAAGGCTGGCACAATCGCCAAAAGCAGATTAATGACAAGCAGCCCGAGATAAAAATACAACCTGTTTTTGGAGGCGGTGGATATGAAACGCATTATCTAGTGTCTCGCAATCTAAATGGTGCTATGGAGAAGAATTCGCCCCGCTTCGTGGCGATGACTCACCAAATTACTTTGCACTTTTCTTCTTGAAATCGGCGCTTCTAAAGTTGATCTTGAGTTCTCCGCTTGCTGCAGCTTCGACAACTTTGGCTTTAGTGGTGCCGAGCTCTTCATGCCATGCTTGGATGCGATATTTGCCTGCAGGAACATCTTTAATTGTGTACGCGCCGTTATCACTTGACGCCTCATAACTGTGGGAGCTAACCCATTTGCCCTTACTGTCCTGATACCCCGTCACGGCATAGTAGTCATTGTCAACCACAAAAATATATCCCGTCATCCAATTGTGGATGTCACAGGTGAACTTAATGGCTTCGCGTTTTTCTAACTTCAAAGGTAAAGCTTTCCCGGGGCCAGGTATCTGCCAATTTGGCGCCTCGTTTTTTGTTGCATGGGAATGAACATTGTGCGCCACCGGATCACTGGATTGCACATCGACTGTAGTGCCCGCGGTGACAACCAGAACATGAGGCACATAGAGGCAACCAACTTGATCCATGGCCGGATTTTTGGCGGGAATTGTTGGCGCCGCCCCACGAGCACGCAGGTAAACAACCACGTTCTTAATCCCTTTTCCCTTAGAAACGACTAGAGCTTCGGATTTAGCGCCTTTCAGAGAGTCAATGCAGTGCTGGTCTTTGGTTGCCGATAGCATTGGTCGCGCTGGCGCGTCTCCATCGTACATAACAGTACCGCTGATGGTGCCTGCATACGTCGCGGCCGCTCCAAATATTAGCAACCCAAGTATTGTCAAGGTTATCGTGGTTTTCATGAGTTTAATTGTCCTTTCTTTATTCGAGATACGATAGCAACATGATGTTTTTATAGCTTGCGCGTATGATAGCACGGCACGAAAAGGAGATTCAAGAATTAAAGAATCAACCTCACGGATATCCGTGACTGGATGAACTCGCGTTAGGTCTGCCTCGGTGTTTAATGAATCTGCCATCACGGCAACGCCGCTGCTATAGAATTGGGTTTAGTAATACGAGGTTTACTCGAAGACTTCGAGTTGGCCGTTCTTGACGATGAGTACAGTCGGCGTGTAAACCGCGTCTCCATCGGCGTCAAAAGCGAATTTGCCTACCGCTTGTGTCATAATTCTTGACATTCGCCAACACATACCGAATTGCAGTTGAATCCGTTGATTGGGCATTTGCAATTGCCTCAACTAGAATGTAGATTGAGGCATACGCCTGTGCCGCAAACAGGTTCGGTTGCATCCCATATTTATCGCTATAGCTCTGAACAAAGGCCTGATTGCCTGGGGTGTTAGCTGCACTGACCCAACTCGTGAAAGAAATGGCACCTTCGGCAGCATCACCCGCGAATCCTATTTGTTCCGAGGTCAGGGTAACGGTAGCAATGAAAGGAACGGCGGCGGGAATTCCAAGCCACCTGCCTTGAATGAGAATTGCGGTGGTCTCTGGTGACAAAGCTGAAATAAAGATAGCGTCAGGATCCGACTCCTTGATGCAAGTTAATTGATCCGTAAAGTCCCTCTCGCCGGTTTCGAAGGTCTCCGCCACCAAAATCTCGACATCGTTCGCTTTGAGCGAATCAGTAAGAACTGTTTGGCTGCTCTGGGAGAAGAGGTCAACGGCGTCAGCTATTGTAGCAACTCGTTGATAACCCAGTTTCTGTTGGGTAATTTGGACCCCGTTCGGCACAAGTTTGTCAACCGTAAGACTTGCGCGAAAGACAAAATCGCCAATGGTGCTGAGGCCCTGTGCGGCGGATGTCTGGCTGATTGCCACGATTTTATGGCCTTGCGCAATAGGAAAAACTTCTTTCGTCGCAGATGAGGTTGTAGGGCCTAAAATAGCGGGCACACCATTTTGGCTAATCAGTTTATTGTAAGCTTCAATTCCCCCCTCTACAGTGCTCCGATCGTCCTCTAATAGAAACTTAATTCCAGCGTCTCCATGTTGCGCACTATTAATCTCTTCAAGGGCTAGTTCAGATGCATATCTCATTGATAGATCTGTCAAGGCGAGAGGGCCTGTCAGAGGCAGGACAAGGCCAATGAATATCTCTCCGGTCAACGCCTCAAACTGAGGTGCCTTGACGCTCATTGACTCCATCTGACTGTTAGACAGAAGTTCAGCTAACTCGTCGCAGGCGGAGAATCCTATAATCAGACTAGTAATCGTCAATACGAACGCATATCGCTTAATTTCTCTAACGTTCATTCGGCGTGCGAGTGGTATTGGGCAGACATCTAGAGCGCGTTTGTTAAGTCGGCGTCAAATTTTCGACACTCGGACGTGTAGATTGTTGATTCAATCTTGCGCTGGAGTCGGCCGGAAATTTTCTTTGATGAAGGTGAGGAGCTCCTGCTGCTCTTCATGGGTCAGATAATAAAAAAATGCCGGCATGTCGTTTTTGCCGGCATCAATACTATGGATAAGTTGCTCGTCGCTGCGGCTATCCCAGAAATCAGCTTCCGTCAGATTGGCGGGTTCTAGCTTTTTGAATCTTCCGATTCGTCCGTTGCCTTCGCCATTCGCTCCATGACAGCCCGCGCAGTACCTTGCGTAATTGTATTCGACTTTCGAGCCGTATCGAGTACTTGGATCTACCACACGACAGAGCCAAATCAAGCAACTCATGCTAGCTGCAAACATCCCAACGATGATCAGTAGATGTCGCATGATAACTCCAGAATCACTTGGCTAATGAGATAAGGTAATCTCTGACAAGCCGAATCTGTTTTTCCGCGTCATCGTCGGCGAAGCCTTCAACAGGCTGGTACTTGCCTCCTATCTTTGGCCAGGCCTGGGGCATCGCAGTTCCCGGTTGGAACGATTGCGGTTCTTTGAGCCAGTCAGTAATCCAGTCCGCTTTCAGACGGGATTTGGCTAAGGCGAGGTCGGGGCGCCCGGTTTTATTGCTCCCCGGCGGGATCACCTCGCCCTGCTCCGGGTGGCATGAAATGCATTCGAGAGCATCAAAAATCCGTTTGCCCAGCTTCAAATCAGCGCGTGTAGCCGACTCCAAAGCGATTGTTTCATATGGGAACGGTTCATCGGAAAGTGATGAGAAGTATTTCACAAGTGCCGTCGCCTCGTCGTCTGGCAGACCAAAGGTGGGCATCCGAACCTTGAGACCGTACCGAATCGGTGTGGGATTCTTCAAGAATCCAAACAACCAGTCGGGGTAGACTTTCGCACCTTGGGCTTGCAGCGTCGGCGGCGCAAACTGTTTTGCTTGAATTTGGTCGAGTCCTTCATGCGCCGCGACGATGTCTACATATGTTCCACCTTTTCCTTCGATTTCATGACAGCCGGTGCAGTTGTATTTCTTCGCCAATCGACGTCCTGCATCAATCTGTTGCGTCTGCTCACCGGGTTGATGAATGTAGCTGAAGGGATACTTTGTAGGCTGGAAACTCTTGAGCAGAACCGCAAGTGCTCGTGCATCCGCCTCACCAATCGGAAACACAGGCATGCGTGAAACAATACGGCGCGTTTGGTAACGTCTCGGATTTGTGATTTTGCCGATTGTCCAACCGTGCCAACTATGTTCAATACCAACAGTGTCGCCGAAATCTAGTTCTTCGGGGGTTTTTGCTCCAAACTCACCTAGATCGGCACCGACTTTCGATTCATTGTCAAAGCCGGGGATGTTATGACAACCGTAGCATCCGTAGCTCCGGACTAGCTTCTCCCCCTCTGCAGGATCGCTCAACGCATGGCGATACTTGCTATCGGCAACTGCAACGGGTGTCGGAGTTTTCAATGTCATTAGGTATGCCACCGCATTGTCCACTTCTGACTCGGACAGGCGGAGGCTGGGCATAACTGTTTCGGGGTCGTAAGATTTCGGGTCCTTGATCCACTGACGGAGAAAATTAGGCTTGACTTTACTCCCGACATTGTCCAACGATGGCGCGAAATCAACTCCCAATCCATTAACTGAATGACATGCCAGACACCCGACCGATTTGACTACTTTTTCTCCTGCAGCAATTGCGCGTGGGGAAGTCGAGTATGTAGCATCAACCTCTTCAATCGCAGAATCGCGCATCTGCGCAAGGTATTGGGCAATTGAGTTCACCTCATCAACTACCTTCTCCACTGCGTCGTCGCTGTATACAAATTCCGTCCCGTCGTCTCCTTGAACAATAATCCCATCCTCAGTATTCGTGACCACACCTGTGCGCTTGTTTCCGTTCTTGAAATAAACGAGTTGAGTCATTTTTGGATTTGGGAAGAAATTCGGCATTTTGGTATCAGCCAAATGGGCGCTCGGATTCTTGACCCAACTCTCAAGCCACTCAACCCCCTTAACTTTACTTCCAATCTTGGCTAGCGATGGCCCAACTTTATCTAAGTTACCTAGTGCAGAGTAGCCTTCGACAGCATGACAGCCGTGGCACCCAAGGTCTTCAAATAGCGCCATCCCCTCGGTAAGATTGGGCGCATAATCCCGTGTTTCACCGGTTTGAGGCGAAACAGCATCTAATATCATCACTCCATCGTGACACCGGCGACAGTTCGATTCCATATAGCCGCGGAGTTCAGGAGATGACCTTCCAGTATGTTCATCCAAACCCAACACCGGTGTTAACCAGTATTCACGATGTGTCAGTGCGTGCGCGGCTTTGGATGTCAAGGCTTGCCCTTGGCCGCCGTGGCAGGGGGTGCATCCGAATTTTTCTAAAGGGTGTTTGCCGAGGAGCACATCGCGATGCGGGTGCGTCCGAAGCGATGGATTGTAACCCGTTTCATACGCAATCTCAACAATGTCGGCATAGATATCTGGATCGGCAAAGACAATTTGACCATCTTCGCTCAACTCATAGCTATCTTCTTCAGCTTCTTCTTCGTCAATTACTACGGTTTCGCTACCGACTTTCACCAACGGGTGCGCAAGTTGGATGGAAAATTCGCTTTCTCCATCGCCCTCTATCTCCTCAAAGGTCTCTTTACCGTGACTGTCATAACCGCTTTTGTCCACCGCAAAGTGGCAGGTTGCGCATCGATCGGCTGCGTAATTGAAATCCTTAATGTAGTATTGTACAACCGTACGGGTTTTCTTGAATGGGCTTTCCAATAAACTGCCTAGAAAAGTACGTTTGATCCCGCTCAGTGAGTTGAGTTTCTCCTGAACCCGCGCCACTGCCTCATGTTTTGCTCTGTCCGCTGCAAGTGATTCGACCCGCTCGCTAACAGTGCGAACCTTGTCAGAAATCTCGGAGTTGTCGGGGCGATACTTCTCGGCGAGCAGGTATGTGCTCAAAGCGGCTTCAAGGTGGCCGTTGGTCTCGTAAAACTGGGCGAGGGCCTGATACGTCTCGGACGATTTAAGCTCGGCATTTATCACTGCCTGAGTTAATGGACCTTCAATCGCTGATTCGAGCCCGTTCAGTTTTTTCTTCCATTTTCCGACATAATGTTCATTTCCATTAGTGGCATTGTGCGCTTTGGCCTCATGTAGCGCATGTTGATATTTATAATTTATTGCGTCGGACTCACTTTGAATAAATTTGCGTTCCTGAAGCGCTTCCTCACGTTTTACCGTTGCGTCCGCTACTGCATTCTCGAGTTCGTTCAGTTTCTTCCGATCCAGTGCCTTAGGCTCGGAAATCTCGGGTAGATTTTTCTTGGCTCGCTCCAACTCGATTCTCGTCTTCTCATATTCGTACTGATAGAATACCTGCTGAATACCTTTCCACGGTCGCCTTGTAATCGCTTCACTCCAGAACCCCCATATCGTAACGAGGCCTAGTAAAGCAGAGAGAATGAAAAATAAGACTGCGTAGGACTTCTCTTCTACAGGGATATCTTTCTTGCTCCTCACGATCCCAATCGGCTCCTTAACTATTCAATGGACAAAAAATAAAAAAACGCAAAAAACGCGGTTCGCCACGTATTTTCTGCGCTTTACACGTTACGAAACTCACCCTAGACATTAAACCAAGGGGAAACCCAAATATATTTGATATTCCACACCCACCGGAGAATCATCTTTACTGGAAGGGCAAGCATTGTCAAAAACAGGAACGATACGACAATATATCTAACCAATCCCAACTCTTGGAGAAACTCACTGGTTCCTCTCTTCCATAAATAGAAGATAGGGCCTAAGGCAAAATAACCAGCAACAACAATAAAACCGAACACATCCGCCGTTCGATCACTTCGGATGCCAAATTTATAGGGTAGGTTGACGTTGGTTAGTGGCACAACTTTGTGTGGATCCCACGCGTTCCATGGAGCGAAGAAATTCCAACCGGGACCTCGCAGAAAGGTGCCGACCACCATCAGAGTAATCCATAGTACGATAAAGCCGAAACAGAAAGTCGCTATTGCAAACGGGCGCTCTTTAAGCGTGTAGTACCCTTTCCCCTTTGGGTTGATGTCGATATAAGGGATGGCGATTAAGCCTACGATAATCAGCCCTGGCAACACGACCCCAGCAATCCACGGGTCGAAATAAACTAGCATCTCTTGCAGCGCGAGAAAATACCACGGGGCTTTGGAGGGATTGGGGGTTTTTGCAGCGTCGCTTTCCTCTTCTAGTGGGGCATCAATTGTGATTGACCAAACAGCGAGGATTAGGAGTATGATAATCGAACAGAGAAATTCATTGCGGCAAAGGTAGGGCCAAACGTAAACTTTGTCTTTGAGCGCTGCTTCGGCAGGTGTACCCGCTCGATCGTTTTTGCGACCTTGGCTAAATGCGAGCCAAGTGAAAAATGGTAATAGAAAAACAATTGCAAGGATCGGGACATTGTCAGGTTTCGTAACAAGCAATATCAAATGTTCCATAGATTACCTCAACGGTTTGATTCGACAGGAGGAAGTTTCACTGCCGGATAACGTCAGAACCCCCTGCAACAATGTTTCGATTCATGAGTATAATGGTACTACGCACTTCATAATTGTGGCTTGCGGGCGTTTTTGTTTGAATCGTTTTTAACGTGAACCGTCACCTATTGAACCTACAGGGGGCCCGAGATCCCGCCGTCCTTACGAACACGCCAAAAATGTAATGCCATCAGCACACTTGCAAGCAGCGGCACGGCAACACAGTGCAAAATGTAAAACCGCAACAGAGTTGACTCGCCTACAATTGTTCCACCGAGGAGCGCAAACCGTACATCAGTTTCTTGAGTGATTTCTTGTGGGTGGAATGGTCCTTCATGCCCCAAGACGGGAGTCGCTCGCGCCATATTTGTACCGACCGTGACCGCCCAAAATGCGAGTTGGTCCCACGGAAGCAGGTAGCCCGTGAAGCTGAGAAAGAGCGTAACAACAAGCAGTATAACGCCAACGCCCCAATTGAACTCGCGCGGTTTTTTGTAGGAGCCGGTTAGGAAAACACGGAACATATGCAGCATTACCGCTATAACCATGCCATGTGCTGCCCAACGGTGCATGTTGCGTAACAACATCCCAAATGGGATATCAAACTCCAGATACTGCACATCTCGAAACGCATATTCCGCGGTGGGGCGATAGTAGAACATGAGCAAGACTCCCGTGACCGCAGTGACAAGGAACATCAAGAAGGTGATTCCGCCCATGCACCAGGTGAAACGGAAGTTGAGTCCGTGTCGTGGAACGCGCGGTGGATGTAAATGCAGCCATACATTCTGGAGGATTTGCAGCGTAAACCGGCGTCCCGTGTTCTCGTAGCCGTGGCGAAACATCGATCGCCAGATTTGAGAATTAACAATCTTTTCCTTGAGTCCGTTACGTTTTTCGTTCATAAGAACTGCGTAGTCAACCTCATGAGCACCCAAGAAATTCGCGATAGCTACTCATTTGGAAGATTCGATGGCTCCTTTCTCACATAACGCGATAGGCAATTTTCGTACTGCAAATACGGCTAAACCTTCAAAAACGACCCGGGTTTTCCCCAGTCACCTTTCTCGCCGAGGAATTTCACAGATTTATCAATTTCGAGTTGACCGTCTGTCGCCAAAGCGATTCTTACGCGCTCAAGTGGCCGTGGTGCCGGACCTTCATAATTCACACCATCCCGATCAAAACCACTCCCGTGACAGGGACACTTGAACTTGTTCTCGGAGCCAAACCAACGCGGCGTACAACCGAGGTGAGTGCACGTAGTCAAAAGTGCATAGAATTCGCCGTCTTCCCGTCGTACAATCCAAACACCGTATGGATTCTTTTTGTACTTTTCACTAACAGTGCCAGGTGGATATTCATCGGGAAAACCTGCCTTGAAGGTTGAGGAGGGCTCAAACAGAACACGAGGGTATAAAAATCGGATTAATCCGGGACCAAAAGCAAGTCCGAGTGCAGCCACAAAGTTCCCCCAACCGAGGAACTTGAAAAATTGTCGTCGAGATGCCACGATATGTAACCTCAAGAATTCGCTGTTTAATTGATGGATTCAAAAACGATTCCCTAGAAACGCACGCACTGCAGCATTGGTTGCAAAACTTTGCATATTATAACGCTCGTCTAGAAAGAGTACAAGAATTAAAATAGGCACCTCACGGATATCCGTGACCTAACGAAATGCTCTTGTAGAACTCAAGTGAGGAATAGGGGAGGGCTGATTGGAGGGACGTCTTAACTAATTCGCCAAGATCATGCGCTTTCTTGAAATCATCAGATCGGTTTGACATCTTTCAATGCCATCCCGTTCTTACCCTCGTATGCGCACCCGTGAGCTTCCACTTCCCACCTTATCAACAGCAATTCGTACTGGAATCCGCCTAGTCAACTCGTCAATGTGGCTGATGACCACGACAGTTCGACCTGCAAGTCGTAGCCCTTCTAGGGCAGAAATCGCGATATCCAGCGTTTGACTGTCGAGTGTGCCAAACCCTTCGTCAAGGTAGAGAGAATTGAGTTGCGTCCGACCACGGCTCATCTCGGAGAGTGCAAGCGCGAGTGACAGGCTCGTCAGAAACGCTTCGCCCCCTGATAGAGTTTCCACTGGTCGCTCTTCGTTCCCATTCCAGCGATCAATCACCACAATATTACCAATACCCTCCGCTCTCAGTTCGTAACGCTGCGTCAGGTCTACCAATTGTTTGTTTGCGAAGCGAATTATCGCATCAAACATCCGCTTTAGAGCAAAATCGCGCAGACTGTTGCTGGGAATGCAATTCTGCAAATTTCCCCATCGATTCCTTTCCTGAAGGGCTTTTTCGAGTGCGTCTTCTTGTGCCTTTCGCAGGCGCACATTTTCCTCTAAGTTCTTAAGGGTCGTTTGCAGTCTTCCCGTATTTTCGTTGGCTGTTTTAATCTGTTCATCGATCTGCTGCTCTGTTCTTTGAAGTCGTTCTAGAAGCTCCGGGGCAAATGGTAAATCTGCAAAGATTAACCGCAATTCCCCAATTTTTTCCGTAATTGTGTACCACTCCTGATTATATTCAGCGATTTTCTCCTCACATCCCTCGAT
Source organism: Candidatus Poribacteria bacterium (assembly GCA_965197465.1). GTDB lineage: Bacteria > Poribacteria > WGA-4E > WGA-4E > JAJDTR01 > JAJDTR01. The sequence goes on from OZ240209.1 coordinate 2,462,311, forward strand.
CCACGCTCTATTACGAAACGCCTCTTCATGGGCTTTGGGAGACTCAAAGCCACCCTTCTCTAGAGCCTCTAAATAGTTGCGCCGTGCTTCATCGAATCTCTCTGTACATGCGGCGTGCTGAGACTTGAGATTGTTTGCTATTGTTTCCGCCTGTGTTAGAGTGTTTTCCTTTGCATGCACCGTCCTCTGGTTATTCTCACGGAGTTCTGTCTTTTCTGCCACTTCCGCCTCCAGTTTGTCGATGGCAGCTTCTGCTGTCAATCCTCCGGTCTTTGTTCGTGCTGATTCGGACAATTGCTCAGCTTCCGCGCGATAACCCGCTATTTCTGCCGCCACGTTCACCTGACGTTCTCGCTCAGTGTTTTGATCTTTCACGTTTTGCTTAATCTCCACATTAACTCGTTTCAACTCATTTTGTTTTTCATTTAGCGCCTCTTTTCGTGCTTGGACCTCCTGAATCCTTTCTTCGAGCTGATTTAGTGCCTCCTCTTGGACATCTCCACGAAAACCTTCAGGAAGCACGCGCCAAAAGTCCGCGTCAAGTGTTTCAATTTCATCGTTTAACCTTTCTAACGCAGTGCTTATCGCCTCCTTCTGCGATTTGGCGTCATCCAATGCAGTTGTTATACGCTGGATCGCTCGCTCTTGTTCATCCAGGCGCTCCGCAGATCTTTCCTGATCTCTCAACGTCTCTTGAGCTTCCTGAAGTTTGCGGATAGATTCGTCCGCTGTTTCAATTCTCTGTTGCGTCCATTCCAACGAAATTTTGCTCTGCGGGTAGGTTTTTTTCCACTTCACTTGCGCTAAGTCGATAATTTTCCTCAATGATGCAATCTTCGTGTGAGATTCGCTAATCTGTTTCTTCATATTTGACTGATTTGCCTCACCCCAAATTTTTTCCTGTTCCAAATTCTGGAGCTTCTTCCTTTCAGCCCGAAGTTCCTTTTCAGCCTTCGACAGATTAGACGAGGCAACTTTAAGCTGTTCCTCGATCTCCTCCGCTGTTTTCTCACGCCATGGATGTTCAATCGCCCCACACACCGGGCATGGTTGACCATCGTGGAGTTGTCTCCGCAACTCCGTGGTGTGATGGATCATGCGGGCAAGGTTTTTTTCGGAGGTGCAGCCCTCTACCCTTTCCTCCACCCGGCCGACAACTTCGGTTTGAATTGCGAACTTCTGGTTGAGTGTTACAAGCTCATCCTCAACTGAAATCAAATTATCGTTTACCATGTCCAAATCACTTCTCTCCTCGCTCAGCCTTCGTTGACTCTCCTCAAATTCCCTTGCAATGGGTTGCAGTTCTTCCGCCTGATGCTTTTCCGCTTCCCATGAATCGACAGTACCTTTATCCTTTTGACCTTTCAGTTCGGATTCTGCCAGTGTTAGCGTAGCGTCCGCAACTTGCTTTTGCTCAATGTGCTTCTGTCGCTCCTCTTCCGATTCCGCTAACTCATCCATTAATTCTGTAATTTTCGACTGCAACTGTTTTCCCGTCTTCAACTTCTCGTTCCGAAATTCCGATTTCCCGTAGCACTTTTGAAGGATTTCACTCGCCTGAATACGGCATTCGTTGCTATTTTCCGGCAGCGTGGATTCCTGCAAAAACGAAATATCCTCTTCGATATCCTTTTCCAGAGCGGTTTTTCCCTTGTCTTGGAAAGCAGCCGTTTTCGACAGTTCCTCAATACGTCTTTCAATCGTATCAAGTTCGCCCGTTCGTCCTTTAACCGTCTCCAATTGTGTTTCCGCGCGAGTTTCCTCATCGCGCGCTGCACTGTACACCTTCATTCTAGCGTCACGGTTTGATAATAGATTAAAATACGCTTTATCAATTGCCGCCAAGGTCCTCTGTGATTCGCCATACTCTTCTTGTGCAAATGCTAAACTGTCATTGGCTTTTTTAACTTCCACCTGTATCGTCTCAAGCTCTTTTTTTTCATCTCGAAACCTTGTCTGCTCAGGAACTAGACTTGCCGCGCAGTGAGCAAGCTCTAGTTCTGATTGCTGTAGATTAATCTCTTTTTTCTGGTTCAACAGTTGTCCCCGACGAGTTTCCGCCTGTGTCAACTGGTTGAATAGGCGCTTGCGCTCCTCCTCAATCCTCCTCTCATCCAGGATTTTCGCGCGTTCCCCCTGCAAAGATTGGGTCTTGACTACCAGTTCCTCAAGGTCATTTCGCGCTTTTTCCATTTCCTCATCAGTCACGACTGGAATCGCTTCAAAAACCCCTTGATGCTGATTATGTGTCTGTTCCGTTTCATCGACCTTTGTGTTGAGAACCTGTTTTAGTTGATCGTAAACCCCAATTCCCGTTGTAGCTTCCAAGATTTTGCGGCGTTCTTCAGGTTTCGCCTTTAGGAAGGCAGCAAAATCACCTTGTGCTAACATCACCGAGCGATTGAAAGCATCAAAATCTAGACCCAGGATGGATTCAACGGCATCGCTCACTATCATCTCATTGCTGCCACGTGATTTGCCGCGTGAGGACAACCGGTCGGTAATGAGATCGCCTGCATTTGCGTTAATCAACTTTACCTCTGGCTTGAACTCGCCTCTCGGATTGCGTTTAATCCGCCATTCAGCGAGATAACGATTACCTTCGGCTTCAAACAGAACTTCAGCGAACCCTTCTGTTTTCCCCTGACTTAAAAGATTACCAGGATTTTGATTGCCGACACCTGACAGACGCGGTGTTTTGTTGTAGAGTCCAACACATAATGCGTCGAGCAACGTCGTTTTCCCCGCCCCAGTTGGACCTGTAATTGCTATCAACGATGTGCCATTCAGGGGTTTACTCTCGAAGTCGAGTTCAGTCTCACTGCGAAAACTGTTCAAGTTCATGATTCGTAATTTGAGTAATTTCATCTAACTTCCTCGCATGTAAAACGATCTCTTTCAACCATTCACTCAGTTTCATCAGTTTGAGTTGAGGCAATATGCACCAGTTCTCTAAAGGTTTCTAATAACCTTGGAAGATCTGTTTCAGCGACCTCTGCATTGTCATATTTTGTGCGGAAGAATTCCTCGAAAATTTCTTCTGGCGACTTTTTAGATATTTCGTCAGCGGACAACCCAGATTCGCGCTGCTGTTCCGCGAATTGTACTTCCACAATTAACACCTCACCCTTGCGGTTTCCAAACGTCTGGCGGATTTCATCGTTGACCTCAAGCCGTGGCGCATCAAGAGTGACTTGTACCTCAATATATTTTCCACTCCAATCCCCGGACATTGCTTCTACCATCACCTGATCGTAATCTCCTTCCACACGACAAAGTTCTTTGAAGACCGGGACATTGATTTCCGTCAGTTGAGTATCAGCAGTTTCCGTAAAATCAACTACGTATACCTTTTTTGCGTATTCTGCCTCTTTGAAAGTCATTGGTAATGGTGAACCGGAATAGCGAATCGGATAATCAGCACCGTGGATTGATTGTGGACGATGAAGATGACCCAATGCCACATAGTCGACTCCCTTCGGGAAATCGCTCGGGCGCACTGGTGATGCTCCTCCAATTTGCACAACACGCTCCGATCCACTTTCCTCTCCGCCATGTACTACAAGGTGGCCCATTAGTATTCTAGGCAGATGCGATGGCATCTGTGCCACACATCGTTCGTATAGTTGCTTCGTCGCCTCCCGATATCGGTCCGCCCTTTCAACCTCCGTCTCGAACGAAATGTGGGGTAGAAGTTCACTCTCGGATAAGTAAGGGATAGCGGCGATCGTCACTGCATCTTTTGGTTTGTCCTCTGCGCGGGAGTGCAATGTGATAACACAATCTTCAAATCCTTCTTCATATCCTTCAAATCTCGAAACAATTTCTCCGACGACATGAATACGTCCCATCTTGAGGAATTCTCGCGGCGCTGCCAGACGACGGGGAGAGTCGTGATTGCCAGCAGTAATGACTGCCTGAGCGTCTGATTCGGTATAGAGTTGGAAAAGGAATCGGTAGTATAAGTCTGTGGCTTCAGAGGCAGGTGAGGCGGTATCGAATACATCCCCGGAAACAATCAGCACATCGACCTCATGCTGTTGGATGGTCGCAAGCAGCCATTTGAGGAATTGGCGGTGTTCCTCAATTCGGTTACGCTCATAAAGTCGATGTCCGATGTGCCAGTCCGCGGTGTGAAGAATCCGCATAAGCCCCTCTTCATTGGATGTAGTTGTAGGTGCGTAAAGACGGCATGAGATCTTGCTCGTAGGATTTTAACCTCGAAACCGAGTCAAGCCCTGAATTGTCGAAAAATCACTCTAGCATCAAACACAGGATAAATCAAGCCATAAATCTTCATTTAGGAACTACTACAGCACAGTCAAATGTCCTCGTCCGTTTAGACCTAGTAAAGACGTGACACTTCTGCTAAATAGTGATAAAATATAATTTATCGGCGACTAGACTCTTGTGACCTATTCCGTGTCTCATATATTTGACATCATGTTAACATTCTCACTCGTTTGCACGGCAATCTCCCATGACCGCAGAACACTCCGAGGAGGAATGCGCCTGCTGGCGGAGACCGCCCACAAATACGGAATTCCGATTACCTGGGCAATCGACGCGAGATCGGCTCGCATCTTTGCCGATGATTTCACGGAATGGCATGAATCGCACGGCGATGAACCGATGTTGATGTTGGATATTGCCCCAATTTGGGAGACCGATGCGGACCTCAACGACCCTAGGCAGTTGGCAGAACATATCGTGACGATGCGCGAGAGATTACCAAAGTTCGTTTCGTCGGAATGGAGTAAGATTCAGCGTGTGATGGAATGGGCAACACCCGGCGTTGCAGGCGCGAACAAGAAAACCCATGTACTGGTCAACGCATTAGAACAAACTGGGTTCAAAGGACTATGGGGTTACCGTTGGGAGGATTCGGATTTGGAGTTCGGAGATGATCGCGGTTGTCCTTTTGGATTCTTCTATCCTTCCGCCGACCATCACAATCTCGCCGGTACACCGCCGAGCCGAATCGTCGGCATTCCACGTGAATCGCTCAATCTCGCAGACGTTCGTGAACCACAGAAAGATGGCTCCGAAGAAGGTGATGAGATTGCACTTTGGCGGCAGATTTCAAGCGGCAGGGCACAGCAAACGTTCGATTCCTTCATCTCAAGCCTAGAATGGAACCGTTGGCTAGGTTACATTCAGCACATTGGTGCTGCACATTTGAGCGGTTTAGCATCGGAAGGAACGGAGCAACTAGATGCGTACCTCTCCCATGTCTGCAAACATAAGGCAACACAGGTGATGCTGCTCTCTGACGGCGTGAACGATTATCGGCTTGCTTTTACTCAGACGCCGCCAACTTTCTTACTTATGGGCAACGGACCCAATGCTGATGAGGTCTCACTGAAAGCTCCTTCTCAATCAACCCTTTATTATTACGATGACGAGTGCCAATTCATCTTTGAGAGGGACAGAATGGAGCCGATTGATATGAAAAATTACGTCTCTCCGCCCACTGAATCCCGTCACGGTGTGGAATTCACCCTACCACAAATTGAAAATTTCTATCCCACTCGCACTAGGGAGCGGCTGCAGATGCACTTTAGCCTTGAGTCCACCAAGACGATGCCCTACGGCTTAGCAATCTGGGGAAATCATGAAGGGTTATCTCTTGTAAAGTCAAACGCCAAGGAGGTGAAATGGTTGAGCGACCAACTCCTGTTTGTCCGAGTCGAACTACAATCGGGAAATAACGAAATTGAGGTGCTGTTGACGATCTAAAGAACTGAAAGTATACGTAAACCTGTGGTCATTCAGCGCGCCTTTATTTTCGTTTGCCTCTAACAGGAACTTGTGCTAGAATTTATGAGGTTGTGACAACCTAAGGTAGAGCAGGCGTGAAAAACACTCATGTCGATTAATATAGGATGGGTAGTATGGTGCGGGGTTGCACGGAGGGAGCAAGGTTTTCCCAAATACCTGAAGAATTGCGCACGATGGTTGGACGTGAGTAGAAGTAATTTTGCTGGACTTCGGTAAGGACAAAATAACACCCAAACTCCCAAATCTCACGTAACCTGAACAAATACGTTACTTCCTTTGGAGTTATCCTACTCTCCGCAGCTATCCATCAGGAATATAACATTTTTTGACTTCTGGTCCAAGCAAGTCAAGAATTTGATGATGAATGGGTTTAAGATTGACTACCACTTGCTGTGTTTGACTAGCTTGGTGTATCAATAAGAGATCGATGCCCTCAAAAACTTGAAAAATGCGTCGCAGCGTTGGACGTTTCGTGGGTTTGCCGACTTGGTTGGGAATGGTTCGTCCCTGCCGGGTCAGTTCAGAGCGAATCGAACGATCTGCCAGTGCATAAACCAGTAGCGACAGCCCCATTACCATCAAAAGCGCCATAATGCGTTGCGGTTTTTCTAAGAATAGACTGGAAGCAAAAAATAATGGGTCTTTGAGAAATCGGAATCCACGCTCTACTGAAACATTTTGACCTTTGTATGCTGAGAGTATCGTGGCATCATCAAGAGATATGGCATCTAATTCATTCGTCGCCAAGACAAACTTACCTTTACTGTTTTTGGCTTGTTCAATTGCCTGTGGTTGTTCAACAACCTGACCCGACTTGAAAACCGATTCGTGTCGGAAGTTGTTCTTTGTTTGGACGCCCTCGGTTTTGGTAATGAGGAATGGCAACCAGTTCAATTTGAGGTTCATGATAACGCCACCCGGCAGAAAGAGTAGATACCGCTTCTCTAGCGGCAACTTGGGTGTCGAATTCTTTATGGCTCAATTGGTGGAGCGATTTTTCTGCGGTTTCACGTTCTTTGGCAATCTTTTTCTCCAAAGTAGCGACTTCTCGATGATAAGCCGCTTGCGAGTAGACAATTAACCACCGTTGCGCCACATCGCCGTAACAGCTTTCAATGGAGAGGAAACGATAGCCGTTTTCAGTCGCCGGTTGCATCGCTTCTAGTGAGACGGTTTGATACAGTTCTTTGACAGCCTTAATTGTTTCTGGCACTCGACATATCCATCGGACGTTTGATAACGTGCGGAGGTTGTTGGCTGTATATAGCGCACTATCGGCAATAAAATAAGGGGTTTCACCCTCTTGAAGTTGCGCCAGATAGGAGTTTATAGTGCTGGGAAAACTGGTCTTGTCAGCCTGATTCCCATCTAGAACTTCTAACCAAACTGGAATCTGGGATCGATAAGAACAAAGCAGCTGGACGACCACTTGTTTCAAATCGGGGCGATAGTCTCTCGAATAGCCATGCGTGACTTGAATGGCGTTTTCATCGTCGCTGTCTGCCTCATAGGCGCCATGAAGACTGAACGTCGTGCTATCAAGATGGACAAAGCGATGCTCTACCCCATAAGTGGCTAATGCCTTACTAGCCACCGTGGCAAACGCCTCGGTCACCCCCTTTTCATACAAGGCGTCTAAGGCACGTCCCAGACTGTCATCATTGAAGTCGCTAGCTTGCATTTGCGGATGAATCAACAAATTGACCGGTTTATTGGAAAAAAATTCGGGCGTTAAATATAGTGGACGACCCACAAAGCCCAAAGCGTTGAGTATCATAGCCATAACCGCTTGACCCACAGAGACTTTACGGTTTGTTTGACCTATGAATGTATCAATTGTTTCAACTAAGCCGATTTGATGGCAAATGCCAGCAACAATACCTAGATGATCTATACTTTGAGTGACGAAGGTAGATTGGGTCATTAAGGCTCCTCCTAAGAAGTGATTACTAGAAGGATACCATAAATTACCTCAATCGGTGCTCACAACTGCGGAGTATAGGAGTTATACTCACGATTATGCAATGCGTTAATCTCGCGACAGTGATGCAGGTTTCTTCTGCCTAGACAGAGTTGAGTTAGAGACGCATTTTTTGCGAGATTGCCTATTATCGCAACTCTGTGATAGTAGGCTTTTTTTATATTGATAAACAGTGGAGGAATTTATGGAAAAGGTCATTGGACTCAAATGTCGAGAATGTGAACGTCAGTACCCGAAAGAACCTTTGCACGTGTGCGAGTTCTGTTTTGGCCCACTTGAGGTAGACTACGATTACGAGGTTATCCAGAAATCAATGTCTCGCAAATCGATCGAGCGAGGCCCAGACAGCTTATGGCGATACGCGGACTTGCTGCCAATAGATGGCGACCCCACAGATGGCCTGAATTCTGGGTTTACACCTCTTATCCGTGCAAGGAATCTGGAAGACGCACTCGGAGTCAAGGAGCTCTACATTAAAGACGATTCGGTCTGTCATCCCACGCTTTCCTTTAAAGATCGGGTTGTCGCAGTCGCACTTAGTAAGTCAAAGGAGTTTGGATTTGACACGGTGTCGTGTGCATCCACCGGGAATCTCGCAAACTCAGTTGCGGCACATGCAGCGATTGCAAACCTCAATTGCTTCATTTTTATCCCTGCAGATCTTGAACTCGGCAAAGTAATTGCGTCACTCGTTTACGCGCCGACCGTCGTAGGCATCACGGGCAATTATGATGATGTCAACCGTTTGTGTAGCGAAATCGCCGGCGTTTATCCTTGGGCATTCGCAAACATTAACCTCCGTCCGTTCTATGCGGAAGGCTCGAAAACGCTCTGCTTTGAACTAATTGAGCAACTCGGTTGGGAAGCCCCCGATCACCTTATCCTTCCCGCGGCGGGAGGTTCACTTGTCACGAAAGCCAAGAAATCGCTGAAAGAATTCCATCTCTTGGGTCTAATTGACGCACCGAAGACAAAGATTCATGTGGCTCAGGCGGAAGGCTGTGGACCAATCGTCACAACGCTCAAAGAGGATGGCGACTTTGTGAAGCCGGTCAAGCCAGACACAATCGCAAAGTCGCTCGCAATCGGAAATCCCGCCGACGGCATCTATGCTGTCTCCACGGTGCGCGAATCGAACGGACAGGGGGAATTTGCCACAGATGAGGAGATTGTGGAAGCGATGAAACTTCTCGCGGCAACCGAGGGAATCTTTACCGAAACTGCCGGTGGTGTGACTCTAGCCGTGACGAAGAAACTCATCGAGAGTGGACATATCGGACGAGAAGACCGAACCGTTGTTGGCATTACAGGCAACGGATTGAAAACCATTGAAGCCCTTGATGCGAAAGTTGAGGAGCCACACATTATTCAACCGCAACTGAACGCATTTAAGAAATTGATGACGACGCTTGGATAGTGTTTCATGCTTAAAGTGCATACCGCGTTCATCCCTACGAATCCCTGCCCCGCCAATCTCTAACCATGGAAGCACTTCAAGGAATTCTAGAACGAATCGTTTTTGAAAATGCCGAAACAGGTTACACGATAGGGAGGCTCTCCTCGCGTGAATACCCCAACGAGCTAATCACGGTTGTCGGCAACCTTGCGTCCGCCAACGCCGGTGAGAGCGTGCTGCTCAAAGGGATTTGGACCAACAATCCAAAATACGGCAAACAGTTTCAGATTGAGGGATATGAAACGGTCCTGCCTGCCACGGTCGTGGGTCTGAGGAAATACCTAGGCTCTGGTCTGATTAAAGGAATTGGCCCCGTAATGGCAGGGCGCATCGTCACTTGTTTTGGTATGGACACAATGGATGTGATTGAGAGCGCCCCTAAGAAGTTGATGCTGGTGCCGGGGATTGGTAAGAAGCGGGTTGACATGATTATGGAAGCATGGGAAGCACAGCGAGAGGTTAAGAATGTAATGCTCTTTTTGCAGTCTCATAATGTGAGCACCACCCATGCAGCTAAAATCTATAAAACCTATCAGAGCGACTCCGTGCCGATTGTCCGCGAAAACCCATATCGCCTTGCAGATGACATTTACGGAATCGGGTTTAAAACAGCCGATACGATTGCAGAAAAGCTGGGAATGGACAATGAATCGCCGCATCGCGTCAAAGCCGGTTTGAAATACGTCCTGAGTCAGAAGGCGGACGATGGCCACGTCTTCCTATATCGTCATGAGTTGATTGCTGCGTCGCAAGAGATATTGGGTCTCTCTACTGAGGCAATCGAGAACGGGATAGCAGCGTTAGCTGTCAATGAAGAGATTATCCCCGAGAATTTGGGAATTCCCGTACCGACTGAGGCTGAGGAAGCCGTATATCTTGCACCCTTTTATTATTCTGAGATTGGCGTGGTGAATAATCTGTCACGGCTCTTGAAATACCCGACCGTTCGGCATAAACCGGGGGTTCTAGATTATTCGATTACGCAACTTGAAGCTAAGATGCGTATGTCATTTGCGGCAAATCAGCGAGAAGCAATCAGGAAAGCGTTGACTTCGCGAGCGATAATCTTGACAGGTGGGCCGGGGACAGGGAAAACGACGACGACGACTGGGATTATCCACCTGTTTGAGCAACTCGGGAGACGAATTACCTTAGCCGCGCCAACGGGACGCGCCGCGAAACGTCTCAGTGAAACAACAAAGCGTGACGCGAAAACCATCCATCGCCTTCTAGAGTTCTCGCCACAGGAGAACGGATTCAAACGGAATGCGGAAAATCCATTGGAAACCGATGTGGTCATCATTGACGAGATCTCGATGGTCGATCTCGTGTTGATGAACAACTTGCTGAAGGCAATCCCACCGGAAGCCATGCTCATTCTTGTCGGCGATGTAGATCAATTACCGTCAGTCGGGGCGGGGAATGTCCTTAAAGACCTTATTGCGTCCGATAAGATTACGGTTGTAAGACTCACGGAGATTTTTCGGCAGGCTCAGGCGAGCTTGATTGTGACCAATGCCCATCGTGTCAATCGGGGCAAACACCCTAAAGTCAAGGGACCATCGGACCGTGATTTCTTTTTCATTGAGGAAGCCGATCCGGAGGAAGTTGTCACCTGTATTTGCAACTTGGTCCGCGATCGTTTGCCTAAGCACTACGACTATCACCCGATGGATGACATCCAAGTGCTCTGTCCGATGCGTCGCAGCACAGTCGGCACGGACAATCTCAATAGGAGACTACAAGAAACGCTGAACACAAACTTGACTGAAACGGTAAAAGGTGGACGAAACTTTCGGGTAGGCGATAAAGTGATGCAGGTGCGTAACAATTATGACTACGAAGTGTTCAATGGGGATATTGGCCGTATTTCCAGCGTGGACCAGGTCGAAAAACAGGTCTTAATTTCGTTTCCCGACAAGGTAGTCCGCTATGACATGGCAGATTTGAATGAGTTGGTCTTGGCATACGCCACCACTGTCCACAAAGCCCAAGGCAGCGAGTATACTGCTGTTGTCATACCTCTCCTAACGCAACACTATATGATGCTTCAGCGCAATTTGCTTTATACTGCAATCACACGGGCAAAGGAACTCGTCGTCATCGTTGGCACGAAAGAGGCGCTGGGTGTTGCCATCCGCAACAATAAGGTGGTTGAAAGAAATAGCCACCTCGCGAGTCGCATAGGCGCTGCACTTGAACACTCGGGAGAAGCAATTGACGCCAAAGCATCGGATTCAACTTCAGTAAACGGAGATTGGCTGTTCCAGAATCCGCCGATGATTTGAACTGTAATCTCGGCGTTAACGAGGTGAAAGCCCGAATCGCACTCCTTAATTCAAGCTTCCAGTACTTCCTGGTACGCTTCATAAGTGCGGTCGGCTATTGTTTCCCAAGTAAATTCCTTTACTCTCTCCAGACCACGTTGAATGAGTTGATCGGCGAATGACGGATTTCGCGCAATCTGCTCAATTCGATCCGCCAACGCCTCGTCATCTCCTTCAGGGAAGATTAATCCGGCATCGCCGACGACATGAGGAATTTCACCAGAATCTGAACCGATTACCGGCACTTCACACGCCATCCCCTCAATAAGAACGCGTCCAAAGAACTCAACCCAGTCTGGTGCCGTTCGCGATGGTAGAACAACTGTATTCATACAGTTGACATATTCAGGCACCTTTTCGGGCAGCATTCCGTCAATCCACACAATCCTTTCGGCGATTCCGAGTTCTTCGGCGATCTCAACCAAATCTGCTTTGTACTCTCCTCTCCCAATCATCAAGAGCCGGTACTCAATATCAAGCCCGGCAACCGCGGCAACCAGTGTATCTAGCCCCTTGCTTTCCACTATTCGACCGAGATAACCGATTACGAAGTAGCCGTTCAGTCCTAGGGCGGTACTCAACTGGCTTACGTCCATTTTGTGGAACAGCCTAAGATCGACGCCGTTTGGAAAAGGAACTTCCCCTCCACGGTAGCCGCGTTGCTTCAGAATACGCCCTGCATTTTCACTCAGCGGAAACGCCATGTCTGTCTCCCGGAAGACCTGTCGCCCAATCCAGATTGGCAGGAAACCGAACCTTTGCTTAGCAGGGATGCTAAGTGAGGTTCGAAAAATGAAGCGGCTGTTCGGGCAGTATTTCCGTTTGAGTCGAATCACCTGAAGCGCATTTATGCTCCAAGGTTCCTCCTCAAGGTGAATTATCTCGGGTTGGAAATCCTGAAAATGCGTTCGCAAACTGCCCCGGTAGTAAAATCGGCTCCCATAACCCGAAAAGCGAATCGAGCAAGGGAATTCATTGCATCGGACATCCGAATCGGGTTGAAAGAGGATTTCTTGAATGCTTTCGTACCATCGATCGGTTGTTATCACCCGCATCTCAACATCTGGCCGTTCCGCAATCAAGGCAAACTTGCGCCGGTAGGGCTTCATAATGTAGGAGTGGGAAAGCACTAGAACGCGCAATGGGAGTGTTATTCCTCAAATAGGCAGGCGCGGACCCTGTCTAGCGATGACTATGCCGAATGAAAATCCACCTTAATACTGGTTGCTAAGAAACGGCGGCTCTTCAGTGGTATCACTCTCCGCTGGTTCCGTCTCGGTCGTATCACTCTCGGCTAGTTCCGCTTCGGATATATCAGCATCTGAAAAATCTGGCGAGTCCGATTTATCTTCTGCGGTGAACAATTGATCCGCTTCCAATGCTTCCTGGCGTCCATTGACACCGTTCAACATGGTCATCAATCCTTCAATGCGTTCACGTATCTCTGTCTTTTCCCGATCAATCTCATCGCGCTCCTGTGCACGTTCTTCATGAAGCTGCTTCAAATCAGATTCAACATGAAGGAGTTCTTGATTTCGGTTTTCCAGGTCCTGAATCCACTCCTCCTTCTGCTGGAGTTCGTCTCGAAGCTGACTGATTTGCGACTCAAGTGACAGCTTATCCTCTCTCAGACTTTGGATGGTATTAATTGCACGTTCAACACGTTCTTCCAAAAGCGATAGGACATTGTCTCGAAGTTCCTCGAGCATGTGTATGCCTCCTGAATTAGTTTGTTAATACTCTTAAAAAACACAACGGATATAAAACGCAGAAAACGGTCACTTCGTTTCTTTTTTCCCACACTGGCAAACAACCTCACCTCGTCAGATATGGGGGTTTTGTATCATTTTCTCTAATCCAAATGTTCGTGCATAGTGGAAAAGGTACTGCTGAGCATAGCCGATATGCTCGCCAAAGTAACTCTCTCCAAACTCACGAATTTCCCGGATTGAAGCTCTTCTGCCGAAATAGACATGTTCCATGATTCGCTTCATCCAAACGTCAACGGGTAACGCCTGCAGATGCCCCAGTGAGAATAAGCAAATGCAGTCGGCAACCTTTTCGCCAATCCCTTTCAATTGCATCAACTCATGTTTGGCAAACGGATAAGACATTTCGCCGAGGTTGTTGAGATTGAAGGTTCCAGCTACTATCGCCGTAGACACTTCCCAAAGATAAGGAGCGCGATAACCCGCCCCACATTCTAACAATGCGTTAATTCCCGCTTCGGCGAGCGATTGAGGCGAAGGAAATGAATATTCGACGTAATTGTCAAGGATGACTCTCTCACCGAATCGGGCTGAAAGCCTCTGAATTATTCCTTTAATTCGAGGCACATTGTTGTTCTGAGATAGAATGTATGACGCAAGGCATTCCCACAATCCCTGATTCAGCAGACGCATTCCCCAAAAGGCGCTAATTGCCTTATGAATACACGCGTCAATGTCTACCGCCAGCAGAATGGTGGGCAAATCACGATTGAGATCAAGATAGTGGCGAAGGAATGTTTTCAGACCGCCAGCATCTTCATCAGCAGAACTCGCAAGAATTAACACCTGATCTTCCTGCCGAATCTTTAGAAGGCGGCCCTCAATGACGCCGTAATACCAGCCATCGTATAACCTCCATCGAAATGACTGTGCACTTTCCAGCGTGTGGCTCAGATTGAAATCTGATACATCGTGAATTCGGATGGTTTTATCTCTAGAATGTGGAGTTAGAGACATAACGATAAATCGGGCACGAATAACTCCTGCGCCGGATTCAAAACGTGGTAATTATACAATGAATTCACAACTAATACAAGCATTTTGCGAAGAGATTCGACAGGGATACAGCAAACCATCAGCCTGCTTGTCGTTCTTTTCTCATTTCCGCTTGAAATGAACTCGTGTGTTGAAGTATTATTTTCACGATGATAGCCAAACAGGATCAGAGATTTTTGTGAGTTTGAGGATTTCCGAATGGCGTATTTCGCCACCGGTGCTCTTAAGACATCGCACAGTGTGCCATGAGGTTGGACATACAACAGACAACGGCTCAAACAAATCATACCGCTACTAAAGAAGATTTGCACGCCCGCTTTGATGCTGTTGATAAACGCTTTGGGGGAAAATCATGATTCGACCACACTATTTGCTACTTCTCTATACTGTCTCGAATTTTTGTGCAATCGGTCTGATTGTTTACGCGACAGATGCCAGCGAGGTTGGAGAATGGCGGGCTTACGGCTCAGACAAAGCCAGTACCAAATACGTTCCACTAGATCAGATCAACAAAGACAACGTCAAAGATCTTCGGGTTGTATGGCGTTGGAATTCTCCCGATAATGCGCTCGTCGAATCCAATCCCGACCTGTGGACGATGGTGAATGAAGCCACGCCGCTCATGATTGGTGGAGTAATATACACCAGCACGTCGCTCAATCAGGTCGCTGCCATCAAGGCTGTCACCGGGGAGACAATCTGGGTGTATGACTCGAAAATCTACAAGGATGGCACCCCCGCCAACACAGGTTTCGTGCATCGCGGTGTTTCCCATTGGGAGACTGGCGATGATAAGCGCATCCTCTTTGGTACAGGCAACGGGTATCTCATCGCGCTTGACGCCCAAACGGGGAAACCAAAACCAGGGTTTGGTGAGGGCGGTCGCGTCGATTTAACGAAAGGATTGCGACGCCCGGTGAATCGGCGACTGTACGCTGTCTTCTCACCGCCGGTCATCTGCCGAAACGTGGTTGTTGTTGGCTCCACAGTCCTCGATTCCTTCGCAATTGGGAAGCCGCCGCAAAAGCAGATGCCGCCGGGAGATGTCAGAGGGTTTGACGTTCGCACCGGCGAGCAACGCTGGATTTTCCATACCATTCCGCAAAAAGGGGAGTTTGGAAACGAGACATGGAAGGACAATTCTTGGATGACGACGGGCAATGCGAATGTGTGGACGATGATGAGCGCAGATGAGGAATTGGGTTTTGTCTACCTCCCTGTTAGCACAGCCACCAACGATTTTTATGGTGGAGATCGGCACGGAGACAATCTCTTTGCCGAAAGCCTAGTATGCCTCAACGCAGAAACCGGGGAACGGATTTGGCATTTTCAAATTTTGCACCATGGACTGTGGGATTATGATCTGCCGGCCGCGCCAAATTTGATTGACATTACCGTTGATGGAAGGAAAATCAAGGCAGTTGCCCAAGTGACCAAACAGGCGTTTTGTTTCGTATTCGACCGCGTTACTGGAAAACCGGTTTGGCCGATTGAAGAACGTCCCGTACCTCAGTCAGCTGTTCCGGGAGAGTCTTCATCACCCACACAACCCTTCCCAACCAAGCCGGCGCCCTTTGATCGCCAAGGCTTAACCCACGATGACCTAATTGATTTTACGCCGACATTGCGTAAGCAAGCACTCAGTGCTATCGCGGACCACGACTACGGTGCGCTCTATACACCTCCCTCCGAAAAGGGGACAATCGCCATGCCCGGCATCATCGGAGGTGCTAGCTGGGCAGGGGCAGCTGTTGACCCGGACAAGGGGATTATTTATATCCCGTCCTACACCTATCCCGCCATCATCACACTAAACAAAGCAAAAGATCCAAAGGCGGATTACGCCTATACTGGTGCCCTGGTGTTTGGGCCGAACGGGCCGCGAGGTCTTCCCTTAATCAACCCCCCTTACGGACGCATCACCGCGATTGATCTGAATACGGGTGAACACAAGTGGATGCAACCGGTCGGGGATGGACCGAGAGATCACCCTACTTTGCGACATCTCAATCTTCCGCCATTGGGCTGGGCTCAACGCAATTTTCCTCTACTGACCCAATCACTGCTTTTCGCGGCAACGCAGGCACAGTGGGACGTGACCGGTAACTCGCCCCGCGGAAATGCGATTGAAGTGACCTTTGAGGAACAGAATCCGTTCCTGTGGGCGTTTGACCCTGATAACGGGCAGCTAATCTCAAGAACGGAACTCCCAAACAATGCACAAGGCGCGCCGATAACTTACATGGCTGGTGAGAAGCAGTTTATTGTGATTCCGATAGGTGGGGCGAATCGTTCTGCCGAACTCATCGCTCTGAGTTTGCCGTGAGGGTGCATCTGTCATCGCCCAACCGGACTTAACGCGCTCGACTAGCTCAGACAACACACGGTATCGTCTGATACAAAAAGGTTCAGCCGATTAATAGTTATTTGTAATAGGACTTACACACTCTGGCTTGTAGTAGCGCAATTCATTGCGCATTCGGACGGAATCTTCGATTGCGGATTGAAGATAATCTCTGCTTTGACGATATTGTTGTGTTTTCCGGCGATGAATTGTCGAACTTCGAGGCCTTGAGCATTCAGTTGCGTAAGTCCTATGTAAATCATTAGCAGGTACATATACAGGAGAGAGGTTTCTATGATAGTTTTTCTCAGGGAGAAATTTATTGCGAAGATTTTCATGGCAGTCGTTGGATTCGTCTTCATTATTGGAACCGTGCTGCTCTTCGATATCACTGGAGGTAGACAAGCGAGTTCGGAAAGGGATGATGAAATTGTCGCCAAGATTGGTGGAACAGAGGTACGACGCGGTCGTTTCGAAACACTGGTCAACCAAGAAGTGCAGAGGCGCCGTCAACAGAATCAAGGTAACAGATCGATTGACCGTAAACAGGTCGAAAAGGATATTGTTAATCAATTGGTCCGGGAGCAAGTATGGCTTAGCAGCACACAAATTACAGATGCGGAAATCGATCATTATGTACGAAGCGATCCGACTTTGTTGACGAATTATAACCTTTTGCACGAACGAGGATTTAGTACTGCTTATCGTCAGAGTGTTCGCCTACAGATGAGTTTTGAGAATCTTAGGGATGATATTCAGGGCCTTGAGTTGGTCACGGACAATGAATTAGAACATGAATACCGCCGCCAGAACGCTAAAGCAAAGTTAGAGTATATCCAATTTCAAGATCATGAATATGAAAACGTGGTGACGATTGATGACGCTGAGACCCAGGCGTATTTCGAGGACAATAAAGAAAAATACAAGACAGAAGATCAAGCCAATTTGAAGTATGTCAAAATCGATCCGAAAGACTTTGTCTCAGAAGAAGAGGTGAGGAACTACTATGACACACACAACGACGAATTCAAAACGCCGGAGATTGTGAAGGCTCGTCACATCTTGAAGAATTACCCAACTGATGCTACCGATGAGCAGAAAACCGAGATGAAGACCGCAGCGGAAGAGTTGCTTGGAAAGGTCAACAACGAGATTGCTGACGGCGCGGACTTTGCCGATTTGGCAAGAAAGTATTCCGAAGGTCCCTCGGCAACTAACGGCGGAGCGTTACGGGGACAGCATCCAAAACTGCCTCCTACGGGAGATTTCTTCGCACGTGGGGATATGGTTCCCGCTTTCGAAAGGGCTTGTTTCGACGACCTAGCCGTAGGACAAATAAGCGATCTTGTCGAAACACAATTCGGCTACCATATTATTAAACTAGAGGAGAAGCGCCCCGAAGAGATAAAACCGTTTAGTCAAGCGAAGCTGGATGTTCAGAAAAAGCTCGTCCAGATCGATGGGGTTGCGAAAGCGAAGGGAATAGCGGAGGAGCTAGTTTTTGATGTCGAAATTTTCGATTTTCAGGAAGCAGCCAAACTGGATCGATATAAAGAGTTAGGGCTCAACGTGCAAGAGACAGGGCTTTTCTCACAAGATGAAAATAACATCCCGACAATCGGTATAAAAGGCAGCTATGGTGGGCTAATAGAAGAGGTCTTTCATGTCGAGGTGGGTGTAAGCCGTGTCATTGAAACAAAAAACTGGAGTGATGAGATTGCTTCCTATTTCGTTGCAACAGTATTGGAAAAGAAGCCGGCGGGTATCCCGGACTTTGAATCCGTAAAAACTGACGTCATTGAAGATTTCCGAAAGGAGCGCGCGAAGCAGATGGCTCTGGAAGATGCGCAGACACTGATTGACCAACATACCGATGGCGAATCGCTTGAAGAGCTCCTTGAGAAATATGTCCCAGCGGACGGTATGTCTTTAGAAAATCGAGAGGTACAGGAAAGTAGAAGTTTCTCGCTCTCACCAACAACCGACTTTGTTCCCGGTATGGGGCGTTGCCGTGACGCCATGCTCGCTGCCTTTAACCTAGAACTGAATGCCGTTGGCGGTCCATTCGAAGGAGATAGGGTTTTTTATCTGGTTCAACTTGCGGACCGACAGGAAGTGGATATTGAAAAGTTCAAAACTGCCCCGGGCGAAAAGGTCAAAGTCCGAGGCGCCGTTCTTCAGTCGAAAAAGAATGAAGTCTATAGCAACTGGTTCGCAGCACGCAAAGACCAGACTCCTACGGAGATTCACACCGATTTTCGTTAACCACGTTCAGCAGAAAAGTTCGATTACAGCGTCTTTCGGTTCTCCGTAAGTTCCCACAGTTTCTCCACCAAGCTTGCGAGCGGCAGTCCAACTACGTTGAAATAGCAGCCTTCAACTCGTGATACAAAGGCTGCTGCCTCCCCTTGAATTCCGTATGCCCCTGCCTTGTCCGACCCCTCATGGCTACGGACATATTCCAGAATCTCCGACTCGTGTAGTTTTCTGAAGTAGACTAGCGTGCTCTCTGACCATACCATCTCTTGATTTTTTTCAAGGTCGAGAAGCGAAACACCGGTGATGACCTCATGGCGTTTTCCGCTTAGCTGCCTCAGAATCTCAATTGCGTGCTGATTACTCTCCGGTTTCCCGATAATTTGTTGATTGAGTACAACGATTGTGTCTGCGCCGATAATAAGTCCACGATTGAAATGCTGTCCAACAGCTCTCGATTTCATCACCGCGAGCTCTTCAGCTACCTTCGGGGGGAAGGTACACGTCACGTCTGTTTCCGCCACTTCGCTTGGACAAACTAGGAAATCAAGGTCAATCTGCCTCAGCAGGTCGGCACGCCTAGGCGATGCGGAAGCCAGAATGATGTTGGAAAATCGTTCAGCTAACTCCGATTTCATCATGTCAACTGGCACGCCTGCGTCACTTTAGATGATACCAAAGGGTTCTGCGCTTATTCCGAATCTCTAGCACTCCGGCTTTTAGCAACTCATCAAGTCCCTTGTCAATCTCCGCTTTAGAGAAACCGGTTGTCTTTAGGCGTTTGTCCCGCTGAGGAGCGCGGAACCATTCTTGGTTAGCGTTATCCTCAACGACACTGTCACCGGTCTCGGCGTTTTTGAAAATCTCTAATGCACTATATAAGCGAAGTGCGGCGGGAGAGAGCCCAACTAACGGATTCACTGTGTAACAGGATCGAATCATATACGGTACCATTCTCTTCCAATCCTATGCACAAACCGCTATATTTTTGCCGTTACTCTGATTAGATCTTTTCTGCATCGCTTTGCGGGTGAGTGTGACACGGCAATGTTACATTATTTATGACCAATACATGTCTTTCTTGTGTCAATAAGGGGACCGCAGGATTTCTCAAATGATTAGAACAGGAAATTCGAACTAGCGGCGTAGAAGACTCGCAGACTTCCAATGGCTTCCCATGAAACCCGCCGGTAAAATTTGACACTGGGGAACACGGAACGCGCCCGAATAATCTAGTTCTATTCAGGGATGGATTGACAATCCGAGGCGTATCGCCAGAGTACATAACGCTTTGCCGTGGAAAACCGTTTCAGAAGAATGGTGGTGACACATGCGTTCTGATGCTTCCGACATGGAGGAGAATATGTTAGAGGGCGCATATCCCAACAGGTTGGAAGCACTTAGACCTAAAATTGCCGCAAAAGAACGACTCTTGGGAGAACTTATCGGCCATCTGGTAGGGAATATGGTAGAACAGGAGGGCAGAAACAAAAGTAAAGTCAACTTCTTATACCATTTCTCTAAAATGCAAGTGCATTGATGACGTGAATCAAGTAAAGAAACTTGCGTGCAGCAGAGTAATAAGCCTTGTCTCCGCGCAAAGTCGGCGGGGCAAGATGCCCCGCCTACGGAGAAAGTGAACGATATAATTAAGACATTAAATGCACTATTATTCAAGCGAAATGGTATTAACAGAACCATCTGCGTCCTTCTGGCTGATAGCAACTTGAGGCTACTGCATCAACTCATGATTTGAGTTGCTATGTGTTTTTGCTCTTCACACGAAAGAGTCTATCGAAATTGCGTGTGGTAATCTCTGAAATTTCGTCCAGCGACATCCCGCGCAATTCGGCAATCCTTTCTGCGGTTGACCGGACGTATGCGGGCTCGTTCCGTTTCCCACGCCGAAACTGCGGTGCGAGCCAGGGACAATCGGTTTCTACGAGTAGATGATCTGCTGAGACTTCTCTTGCCACGGCTTGCAAATCCTCGGCCTTGCGATAGGTCACCGGTCCTCCAATCCCGATGTAAAAATCAAGATCTAAGGTCCGTCGCATTACATCTACATCTCCTGAGAAACAGTGCATAACGCCGCGAATTCGACCTCCTCGCGCCTTCAGTATTGGAAAAATGTCGTGATACGCCTCGCGATTGTGGATAACGACGGGGAAATCCAATTCCTCTGCCAAATCTAGCTGCTGCTCGAATGCATTTTTTTGAAGTGGTCTCGGCGAGAGATTGCGATAGTAATCAAGCCCCATCTCCCCTAGCGCGATAACCTTCGAGTGCGATGCAAGTTTGCGGAAGATATCAAGTGTCTCACTGTTAAAATCTTTAGCGTCGTGCGGGTGTATGCCGACAGTGGCGTAAAGTCCGGCGTGTACCTCGGCGAGGGCAATTGCATCTTGGCTGGTTTGGAGATCGAACCCGATCACTAGAATTTCGTGGACATCGGCTTCACGAGCCCGTGCTAACACGGACTCGCGGTCCGCATCATAGTTGCCAAGCTGAAGGTGGGCGTGTGAGTCAATGAGCATGGGCAAGAGTCAGCGCATACGAGTTCTTTGGAAGTTTCTGAAGCGCGATGATAACAGGAAGAGTAGCAAGTGTCAAGCGTATTCTAGTGAGACGTTGGATTCAACTTGACTTTGTAGATAATCTCTGCAACAATAAATTAGTGTACAAGCAAAATGAATCTGTGAATGCAACATCCCAAGATTCAGCGCATGCTCATTCAAAAGGAGAACTTGATGCCGACGCTCAATCATACGGTTCTTAGGGGATTCATTTATAACATCTATCGTGCGGCTAGCGGCGTTGATGAAGACGCTCGCATTGTTAGCAATCATGTCGTAGACTCTAATCTCGTCGGACACGATTCGCACGGCGTTATCAACGCGCCAAACTATGTAGATGCCATGAATGCCAGTCCGTCGGCGGATAAATTGGAGATTATCCGCGAAACCTCAACCATCGCCGTAATCGACGCCCACCGGGCATTGGGCATGGTTGCTGCGCGCAAAGCGATGCAATTGACCGTTCAAAAAGCCAAGACACATACCATCGGTGCAGTAGGACTCCACAATTGTGGCCATGCTGGGCGGATGGGAGAGTATCCGCCGATAGCAGCGCGAGCGGGGATGATTGGCATTGTGCTTCTCAACGGCGGCGGATGCTTTATGCACCCGTTCGGTGGCACTTCACGCCGGCTACCGCCAAATCCGATCGCAATTTCGGTTCCACGTAAAGATGGAGAACCTTTGTTGCTAGATATGACGCTCAGCGTTATTGCAGGCGGCAAAATGTTGGTCAAAGCCGCACGCGGTGAGAAGATGCCTGAAGGCTGGATGATTGATTCACACGGCAAACCGGTCACAGATCCGAACGACTTCCTAGAAAGGATGGAAGATACAGCAGTTATGCCGCTTGGGGGATTTCAGTTTGGACATAAGGGGTTTGGCTTAGGATTTATGGTCGACGCCATTGCCGGAGGACTTTCGTGGGCTGGATGCAGTCGTGACAAACCAACACGCGGAGGGAGTGGGATCATAATGATTGCAATCAAAATTGAGGACTTTATCGATCTCGGCGTTTACCTAGAGGAAATCGAGTACATGATTGAATGGGTGAAGTCATCGGCAAGGCTCCCTGGAACTGATGAGATTTATGTGCCCGGGGAATTCGAGGAACGCAACCTCGAAAGACGTACAAGGGAAGGCATCCCGATTGAGGAGCCTACATGGATTGCGCTTGTCAAGAAAGCTCAAGAACTTGGCGTGGAAGCACCGGAAGTATAATGAGATTTGGAAAGTGCAGTCGAAGAGGACTCGGCGGCAGATGGTCGATCTACATTTGCGCTTGCATTCTATTGAACGTCGTTATACAATAATGCCAACTTAAACAGGAGGTTAATTCGGTATTGGGGAATCGAGAATCGCTGAAAATTCCTGTGCAGAATAATTCGGAAGCACAGCTTCTCTTTGGCCAGGAGGATGTTTTCTTGAGGGTGCTTGAGAACGACCTTGATGTAAACGTCCTCCTGAAAAGTGATGGAATTGAGCTAATCGGCGGTAGCGCTGCTGAGATTGGTCGGGGCGCGAAGGTGTTGGAGTCGCTGCTTCACCAGATGCGCAAAGGGCATGAGATCAGTCTCAATGATGTCAAGTATGCGGTTCAAGTTGCGAAGCGTGGCGACACGAATCAACTTACAGAAACTGTCGGCGAATCGATTCCCGTGCTCTCTAAGCGCGGGGTTATACGTCCCAAGACCATTGGGCAGAAGCACTATGTAGAAGCGATAAAGACGCACGATCTCGTGTTTGGTATTGGTCCTGCAGGCACGGGTAAGACCTACCTCGCCATGGCAATGGCTGTTGCGGCGCTGAAACGGGGATTAGTTAGCCGGATTATTTTGACGCGCCCGGCGGTCGAAGCCGGCGAAAGGCTCGGATTCTTGCCGGGCGACATCACAGCCAAAGTCGATCCTTACCTTCGGCCTTTATACGATGCGCTATATGACATGATGTCCCCCGAAACACTTGAGCGTTATGTTGAGCGTAATGTCATTGAAGTTGCACCGATTGCCTTTATGCGAGGCAGGACTCTCAACAACTCGTTTGTTGTTCTTGATGAAGCCCAGAATGCTACGATCGAGCAGATGAAGATGTTCCTGACGCGGCTCGGTTTTGACTCCAAGGCGGTGGTCACTGGAGATATTACACAGACGGACTTACCCACAGGTAAAGTGTCAGGGCTTGCCGATGCACAGGGGGTACTGTCTGGGATTTCGGGGATAGGGTTCATTTACTTTTCCAGATCTGATGTGGTTCGACATGAGCTAGTCCAGCGGATTGTTGAAGCGTACGAAGATCGCGGAAAACAGGAAATGCATGCCTCCAACGGAAGCTTGAGTTAATGCTCGCGCGCATTTGGCTCGTCCTGCGAGACAAAGCTATACATGCTTTATTGATGATTTTCATCCGTAACGAATTCCAAGATACTCACCTCAACGAATGCGTCATCCAGCAAGCAATCCAGGCAACATTAAGAATGCACGATTCGGAGTCTTGTGAAGTAAGTGTCCTACTGACAAATGACAGTGCGATTCAGTCCCTTAACCGCCAATATCGCAACATTGATGCTCCAACAGACGTGCTCGCCTTTGCAATGCGTGAAGATGGCGGTGAATCAATGAATCCGCACCTGTTAGGCGATGTCGTCATATCGGTTCCCACGGCGCAACGACAAGCACACGCACATAATCATTCGCTTGATGTTGAAATTGCCAATCTCGCCGTACACGGTGCCCTTCACCTTCTAGGCTACGACCATCAAATCTCGGCGGATGCTACTATTATGTTTGAGAAACAGGAAGCGATTCTGCGCCTAATTTAGGGGCCTGGTATAACAGTTTCCCTGACTGATGTCAATAAACTGGAGGTGTAATTCCACGCTTGGACGACGATATAGTAAAGTTAATCTGCTTGGTCACTTTGTCGATGCTCACGGCGCTCTTTTCGGCTGCAGAGGCGTTATTGAACCGTTTGACCCGCGAAGACATACTGAATATAGCGGAAACGGGCGGTACCAGTCATGAAAACCTGACCTCGTTGCTGCGCAAGCCACGACGATATTCCGCAACGATAATTACCGCCAAAAGTATTTTGGTTGTGGCGCTTGTCCTGCTGCTTGTGTCGCTTTTCGGCTTTGACGATCTGAGAAGCCAAGTGGTTGCTGGTTGTGTTGCGACTGTCCTTATCGTTGTGGTTACCGAACTCATCCCCAAAAACTATATCCAGGGAAGTTCTGAAAACTCAACAATCCACACGCTGCGTTTCTTGCGTGTGATTTATTGGATGTTATATGTTGTTGTCGCGCCATTGATTCTGCTCGGAAATGTTGGGGTACGGATTCTTGGAGGTAAAGTTCATCCACAGGAGGATAGCGTCGTTTCACCTGAAGTGCTAGAGGCGTTGGACAACGTCGGGGACAGTCAGGAGATCTTGGAAGCGGAAGAACGGGAAATGATCTCGCGTATCTTGGATCTGCCAGACAAGGTAGCACGGGAGATCATGAACGCTCGCACAGACATGGTTTGCCTTGAGGTTTCGACGCCGAAGGAGGATGTTCTAAGAACTGCCATAGAGTCGCGGCACTCACGCATTCCTGTGTATGAAGAGACAGTCGATCGAATTATTGGTGTCCTCCACGTTAAAGACATGTTGGATTACTGGGAAGAAGGTAAGCCGATAGACCTAAGAGAATTAATCGCCGAGAGAACTCCCTTCTTTACACCAGAGAGTAAGAAGATATCCGACCTATTTCAGGATTTGCGAGCAAACAAACAACAAATGGCGTTGGTTGTTGATGAATATGGAGGAACAGCCGGGCTTGTTACGCTAGAGGATATTGTTGAAGAAATCGTCGGCGAAATCCAAGATGAGTATGACTCCGATGAGCAGGAAGAGTGCATCTTATTGAGCGCAAATACTTACTCAGTTGACGCTCGCATGAATATTGATGACCTTAACGAGCAACTCAAGATTCAACTTGAAGCAGAAAATGTAGACACAGTCGGTGGATTTGTCGTCGATTTTCTTGGAAGGGTTCCGGAGATGGAAAGCCAGTTCTCATATCAGGGGCTGGACTTTACCGTTTTGGAGTCGGATGAACGTCGAATTCATCGACTTAGAATTCAAATCCCGGAAACCAAAGATAGTACTTCCTCTCAAGACGAACTCACGTCTGAGCCGTAATCTTAGGTTGGAACGTTGGAATAAAAGGGTTCTTGACACTATCGTGGCTCGTATGATAAAATCATAGCTTGTCGTAAGATGGTTTGTATTTCAGCGGGGCGTAGCGCAGCCCGGCTAGCGCGCGTGCTTCGGGAGCACGAGGTCGGAGGTTCGAATCCTCTCGCCCCGATTTGTTACCTTATGGGACAGTGGACAGGTGAATTGATGGTAAAGTCACTTCATCGTCTCATTGTCCCATTTTATTGTTGGGTTAAAGATGCCCATCCAAAAAACAGATGCGATTGTTATTCGATCATATCCTTTCGGCGAGTTTCATAAGATTATCACATTCTATACCTCTGACTTTGGAAAGGTTCGAGCCGCAGCGTACGGTGTGAGGGGGCCGAGAAGTCGGTTTGGGGGCAGCTTGGAACTCATGAATCACGGTACGCTCGTCTTTTCTGAGCGCCCCAATAAAGATTTGAAGACTGTGCGAGATTTTGACTTGATTGATGCCTTTGATGGGATAAAGGTAGACTTTGATCGCACCACTTACGGTTATTATCTCGCAGAATTAGTTAATGCAATAGAGTCTGAACACACCGCCAACCGAGGTGTCTTTCGCCTGTTACAACACGGGTTTGATGGACTATCTCAGGCTGATGATATTGCTTTATTGGCTCGTGGGTTTGAGCTAAAATTGCTCGACATAGCGGGTTTTTCGCCACAACTGTCTCGATGTGTTGTCTGTGATTGTCCTCCCTTGGGTGCGACTCTGAGGTTTAGCACCCGTCTCGGCGGCGTGCTTTGTGCTAACTGCACGCAAAAAGACTCAAACGCGCCGCCGTTTGCGCGTGGTAGTTGTGAGTTGATGAAGTACCTAAGGAAATGTGACCTCGTGAATCTTAACCGTGTCAGCGCTTCAACACTGAACCATCGAGAGCTCCAATTGGTGCTGTCGAGATTTATTTCTTATCATATTGAACTTACGTTGAAGAGTTTAGAATTCATTGCAGATCTGAGCTAGTCAGGAAGAAGCGCGGGAGGCGGGAAGGATGGAGATTTTGTTCCGATCCGCTTAATTCATCGAAAAGCCCAATAAGTAAGATGTTGAGTATTCCGTCAAGTTCTATCGTTGTGCCCTATTCTTGCGCATTCCGTTTTTGAAACCATGACTTTTCAAGAAATCATCCTTGCCTTAGAGACATTTTGGGCAGACTACGGTTGTACCATCCAGCAACCCTGTGATATTGAGGTCGGTGCCGGGACATTCAACCCGGCAACCTTTCTGCGTTGTCTTGGTCCCGAACCGTGGCAGGTTGCTTATGTCGAGCCGGTGCGACGACCTACGGATGGACGTTATGGCGAAAATCCGTATCGGGTTGGGGCGTACTATCAGTATCAGGTCATCTTGAAGCCGGCACCGACAGATGTGCTATCGCTCTATCTTGAGAGTTTACATCATCTGGGAGTCAATCCACGTCAGAATGATCTGCGTTTCGTTGAAGATGATTGGGAATCCCCGACGCTCGGCGCCTCGGGGCTTGGCTGGGAGGTGTGGTGGAACGGCGCCGAAATTACACAGTTCACATACTTTCAGCAGATGGGAAGTATTGAGCTAGATCCAATTTGCGCTGAACTCACCTACGGGCTCGAACGCATTGCGCTCTATTTGCAAGATGTCGACAGCTTCTTCGACATCCGCTGGAATAATCAACTGCAATACGGGGATGTGCATCACCAGAGCGAAGTGGAGTATTCCCGTTACGCGTTTGAACATTCAGACACCAAGATGCTGCTCCAAAATTTTGATGCATGTGAGAAGGAAGCGCATGCCTGTCTTGAGGGCGGACTCATATTACCAGGCACTGATTATGTGCTAAAATGCTCACACACCTTTAATATGCTTGACACACGCGGGGTCATCAGCGTTACTGAACGTGTTAACTATATTGAGCGCGTACGACGTCTTGCACAACAGACGGCTAGGGCTTATGTTGAACAACGCGAGAAGATGGGACATCCCCTATTGAATCGCTGGACCTCAAGGACACAAATAGACACTGCGGAGGAAAAACCGAAGAAGGCGGCAGTGACATCCGATGAATCGGCAGATTTGTTGTTTGAAATTGGAACGGAAGAGGTCCCAGCCGGTTATCTTGACTCTGCACTGGAACAACTTAGCACAATTGCATCTAACTCTCTTGGGACTCATCGCCTTACATTTGAGGAAGTATGCACACTTGCAACCCCACGCCGCCTAACACTATGCGTCAAAGGGTTGGAAACTACTCAAAGCGACGAGGTGTCTGAGGTAGTTGGTCCACCGAAGCGAGTTGCCTACGACGAAAATGGGTTGCCGACGAAAGCAGCCATCGGGTTCGCGAAAACCCAAGGGGTTGATATCGAGGATTTGAAGATTGTTGAAACCAAGCGCGGGGAGTATGTAGCGGCTTCCAAACTAGAAAAAGGACGTGCCGCCGTTGAAGTCTTAGAGGAACTCCTTCCTACATGGATTCAATCGTTGAATTTTCCCAAGACCATGCGCTGGGGCAGGCTTAAGTTTGTTCGTCCTATCCGTTGGCTGGTTGCCCTCCTCGGTGAGCAGGTTATTGATTTTCAACTTGATACACTCCAATCTGGAAGGCGTACTTATGGACATCGTTCTCTCAATCCCGAACCAGTTGAGTTAAAGGATGCATCCCTCGAAGGCTACGTCAAGCAGCTTCGGAAGATCAACGTCGTGGCAGATCAAAAAGAACGACGAAATAGGATTGAGCAGCAGGTAACTGAGATTTTGGAAGCTGAAGGTTGCCTAGTGGAAATTGATTTGGAGTTACTGAATACCGTCACCCATCTCGTCGAGAATCCTCAACCAATTGTCGGAAGCTTTAGTGAGTCCCATCTCTCCTTGCCAACCGAAGTCTTAATCACGCCGATGAAAAGCTACCAACGTTACTTTCCGATGTGGTCAAGTGATGGCAGCCTCATGGCGAAGTTCATTATCATTTCCAACGGTACTGATGGGAATCTTGATGGCGTTCGACATGGCAATGAACGTGTTCTTCATGCAAGACTGAACGACGCTGAGTTTTTCTACCGGGAAGACCAGAGGACACCACTGTCGGATAAGGTTAATCGCTTGCGTGATGTGGTTTTCCACGCCAAACTTGGCTCACTGCTAGACAAAGCCAACCGTCTAGAAGCGCTCGCCGGTTTCATCACAGATGAGGTTGGTCGGAATTCCTCGCAAGGGGTGTCTTCTGGGCATTCGAGGAAACATGCGGTTCGGGCAGCACAACTTTGTAAAGCGGATTTAACCACGCTCATGGTGATTGAGTTCCCGTCCTTGCAAGGCATCGTGGGAAAATATTACGCTCAGAACTCCGGAGAAGCGCCCGAAGTTGCCCTTGCAATTGAGGAACATTATCAACCTATCTCTGCTGATGGGCCATTGCCGCAAACGGATGCTGGTGTCGTCTTATCAATCGCAGACAAAATTGACACTTTGGTCGGCTATTTTGGCATCGGTGAACAACCAACGGGTTCACAGGATCCATATTCGTTGAGGCGCCAAGCGATTGGAATCGTGCGTATTCTGTTGGAAAAAGATTTCCACCTTCCGCTTGGCACCATTGTCGAAGAAGCTGTTAGACTTTATCAGGTGGAGTTGTCTGAAGATACGAAGTCAGCGTTGCTTGAGTTCCTTAAGGGACGAATTGAAGTCCTGTTGCAGACCAAGGGCTATGAACCGGACATCCTTGATGCAGTGCTCGCAACTGGCGAGCTTGATGTCATTGATATCTTGAATCGAGCGGAAGTTGTTACTGCATTCCGCGATAACCTGGATTTCAACACTATATACCCTGCCTTGAATCGCGTCTTACGAATCATACCGGATTCTCCTCCGACCGAAGTTAATCCTAATCTCTTGCCAGATTTGGCTGAAAAGAAATTAGCGGCCGCGATAGCGAAAGCTGAAACGGAACTTCAACATTCCGTTGATGAACGCGCCTATGCCCAGCTACTTTCCCAACTCGGAGATTTTCAGCCGGCGATTGATCGGTTCTTTGATGAAGTCCTCGTTATGTCAGAAAACATTGAACTCCGATCCAACCGCTTGGCGCTATTAAATTCGATTGCCATTAAATTAAACGCTGTCGGAGACCTTACAAAGCTGGTAGTCGCTGGGAACTAAAGCAGCTAGAAGTACAGAGAATACAGGAATTAGAAGATTTCTACATTTGACAATCTGAATTTGACGTACATCAAACTCAATAAGGAGCCTGACGCATGAAACAGAAAACCCTTTTTTCTATCGGTGTTATATTGATTATAGGCTTTTCCATGGGATGTGGGGAGAAAGAAGATAAGGATATCCTTGAGGCGCGATTAGCGACCGCTGATGGAGATTATCCTGCAGTTCAATCGGCGGTTGAAAGGGCACTCGCAAACAACCCCAAGCAATCTGAAGCACAATCGCTCCAGCTACTGCTTCGATTACGATCGAGTTCAGAGATTTCCGCATGGCAAGCAGGCCTCGAAACAGTTCTAGGTCATTTAAAACCGTTGAATGAGGAGGTACAATTGATTAGCAATCAGGAGGATCCGGACTCCGATGACCTGGATCGGAAAGAACGTCTCATTCGATCGAGAAATTCAATCAGCGGCTTCCTAGCCATGTCGTTTGCTGAAGCTGCTGGCAAAAAACCCAGTCTGTTACCAGATTTGATAAATCAACCTAAGCCGGTAATCATCATTGCTCTTCTGGAAGCAGAGATGTGTTTCCAGCCTGCCCCTCGTGAAACTGCAGCGCGGCTAATTCAAGGGGCTACAAAAGACGATGCGGTTGTCAAGCTGCTGGTTCAAGCAACTCAGGTTCCAGATCCTCGTATCCGACGGGAAGCAATCAAGCATCTTGGCAATCTGCAAAGCGAGGAGCTAGTTCCGACCTTTGAAGTTGTGTTGAAGAAAAAGGACGAATCTCCTGACGTACTCTATCATGTCATAGTTGCGCTAGAAAAGTTAAAGGGCGCGGAAGCAGTTGTGCCGGCTCTAAAAGAAGCGACCAAAACGAACACAACTCAAGTACGGATTCACGCGGCAAAGTTGATTGGGCAGTTGAAGGCAGAAGAGGGGATTGATGATTTGATCCGTCTGTTGGCAGACTCAAATCACCACGTAACGAATTCTGCTACTGCCGCCCTCGTCCAGATTGGTAAGCCGTCGATTCAACCGCTTCTCGCAATTCTCGATTCTCGCGCAAGGGATGTCATCCCCTCTGGAGATCCAGAATTCATGCAGGAATACCAGTACATTGCCAATGTTTTCATAGATGACGCGCGTTTACAGAAACGCCGGGTAGGCGCGCAAGCGGCGGCAATTGAAATTCTCGGCGTATTGAAATCCCGTGCAGTGATTCCTCGATTAATCCGTCTTTTGGCAGATGACGACCTTCGCCTCAACGCGCTGAATGCATTAGTCGTAATGGGACCAACGGCGGTGCCGTATCTTGTCCCTGCCTTGCAGCATGAGACAGAAAAGATTCGAATTGGTGTAGCCGAAGCCCTAAGTCGGATTGAAGACCGCCGAACGATTGAACCATTGATAGCGGCACTTAAAAACGACGATCAGAGAAAGGAAGTCAAAGCTCATGCCGCCAAGGCACTAGGCGCAATGAGAGCTAGGGGGCCTAACAACAGCGCAATTTCAGCGTTGACGCAGGCACTTAATTTGGATGAAACTACTGCTACAAATGCTGCTGTCGCACTTGGGATGATTGGTGTTAGTACGGACGAGGTTACACAAGGACTTATCGAGATTGCAATGGATAAACAGCAGCGCGAGACAGCGCGTACCATTGCAATCACCTCTCTAGCACAACTAAAACCAAGTAGGGCAGTTCAGCCGTTGATGCTGCTGGTCTTAAGCGACGACACGAGCCCAGTCATTCGTAAAGGGGCTGTTACAGCTTTGGGAGAGATTAAATCCAAGGAATCGGCGGCTGTGCTTCTCTGGATACTCTCAACGCGGTATGATGAGGTCAAGGACTTCCAGCGTCACATGAAACGAAGATACAACACTCTTGGCGAATTTAGGAATGCAATTGAAGCCCTGCAAGTTAAATGGACCTCCGATTATCCACAACCAGCTTACCGAACCTGGGGAGAGTTAAAGTCAATTCCGAGTCTTGTGCGTAGTGAGGTTGCAATCGCCCTAGGCAAAATCAAAGGAGAATTGTCATTTAGTAGCACTGAGTTGGAAAAGTATGCAGCAAACCTGAACAAAAGCGAGTTGCCAGAAGGATTACGACAAGAATTCAGCAACAATGGTATTACGCTGCCCCAAGACGTCAGCATTACGGTTGACAAACCTGGTGAAATCTGGTTCCTGGCGGTCAGAGGGAACCAACATGGGTACCATCTGAGGAAGACAGGAGGCAATCTCAACATTTACGCGAAAGGCGACGAAGTGTTGGACATCTTGTTCTCAGCACTCAAGGATGATGAGCGCGCCACCGTTCGCAAAAGCGCCGCCTTGGCTTTGGGGGAAATTAACGGCGAATCGACCGTTTCTCATTTATTGGGTGCGCTAAAAGACAAGCAAGGCGTTGTGCGACGAGAAGCCGCGGTTGCTTTGGGCAAAGTCAAGGGAGATCGCGTGGTTGTGCCTCTGCTTTCTGTTCTCAAGAAGGACAAGTATGAATCAACTCGTAAGCAAGCTGCAATTGCGTTGCGTGAACTGGATCCTAAACTGGCAGACAGAGGACTAGTCGACGTGCTGAAAAAAGGTGTCGGCACGTTTGAAGAAGATCGCGAAGTTCAATCCGTTATGGCTGAAGTCATCGCGTCTTTAAACAAGGGAGGTGGGGCGATTACCGCGGAATTCATAGAAGCGGCAATTAAATCCGCGGATGATGAGTGGACGCGTTGGACACTCGTGCAGACGCTAGGGTCACTTGAACATAAGGGCCAACTCAATAAATTTGCCAAAGTGCTCAGATCACAGTTAGAACATCCGAGTTACGTTGTCCGTAAAGCGGCAATCGCTGCACTCGGAGTATACAAAGATAGGAGTGCTGTCGATAACTTAATCGAAATGCTCAAGGATAAAGATGAGTACAAGTCAATCCGTGCGACAGCAGCAACTGCATTAGGTGAGCTACTCGACGAGCGTGCATCTGCTCCACTGCTCGCTGCACTTGATGATGAGCATGCTGAAGTGCGCGAAAAGGCCGCCGTTGCACTTGGCGCCATCAAAAACGCCAACGCTGTTGATAAACTCATCGCGTTGCTTGAGAACCCCTTGGAAAAGCCATCGGTACGAGCGGCTTGCGTGACCGCGCTTGGGTTAATCGGTGATAGGAAAGCTGAAACTGCGCTTCTTAACATCCTGACGACGGAAACAGTATTTGGGAAGGACAAAGATAAGAAACCGACAGGTGTACCACTTGAGGCTTTGAGGACAGAAGTTGAAACTATCTACGGAAACGCAATCACAGCATTGGGGAAGCTGAAGAGCACGAAAGCCGTCCCTGAATTGATTGCGATTCTCGAAGATCGGGATGTATACCTTGATGCCAGTACAGGCGATCTAGCAAAAGCCTCCGCACGTACAAAAGCGGCTGCGGCTCTTGCCGAGATTGGTGATCAACGCGCTGCTGAACCAATCGCCAGGCGCCTTATTGACGACACCGAATATATCGTTGCAATACACGAAAATTTGAAACGAAATTGGTCTTGGGAGGCATTCTTTGCGGCTACTAAACCGTTTCGACTACCTGCGTATGCTGCACCCAAGTTGAAAGAGCGGTTTGAAGACCCGTGGGAGGACCAGCCGATAAAAAGCGCTGCTTCGATTGCACTTGTTCGTTGTGGTATTGAACAAGATACTTCACAAGTCATTGCGAGACTAAGGGCACTGCTTGCAGATCCCAAAAAAGAGGTGCGCCAGGCGACATCCCTTAGCATCGGTGAAAACG
Organism: Candidatus Poribacteria bacterium; assembly: GCA_965197465.1. Lineage (GTDB taxonomy): Bacteria > Poribacteria > WGA-4E > WGA-4E > JAJDTR01 > JAJDTR01. Next base: position 2,495,936 of record OZ240209.1, read on the forward strand.
GCATCCGTGAACTCAAAGATGATCTTGTGATGCTAATGAAAGGTGAAACAGAACTCGACAAAGATGTCAGACGTGGAGCAACACAGGGAATAGGAGAACTCGCGGACCCTACAACAGTACCCGATTTGATCGACGTGTTCAACAATGACCTGAATCATGAAGAGATTCGTCGTGATGCCGCAATTGCCCTCGGAAAACTCGGCACTGATGAAGCGGTATCTGTACTGATTGAGAAACTGCAGACCCTACAAGCGAGCAAGACGGCTAAGAATCTAAGAATCGACATTGCTAAAGCCTTAGGCACTGCCAAGAACTCGAAAGCAGTGTCAGTTCTCGAATCGGTTTTGAAAGACCAGGACGCCGATATCCACTTCCATGCCGCGGAAGCACTCTTTCAAATTACGGGAGAGGGGTATGGATATAATCGCGTCGGCTAGTGTATTCCAAAGAATCCTCTCGTTGATACAGATACCGCAGAATTATCTGAATGAACACACGAATCCGCGCTTTTCTGTCTCTCGTAGTCCTTGCTTCTTGTTTGATGCCCACAAGCGTTGAGCCTTCGTCGCCACCCCGATTTGGCGGTAAACTGCGGCATGCGGTTTTTCAGCGTGTAACTACGCTTGACAACTCCAATTATCTAAATTATGCTGAATTGCAAATAGCTTCTCAGTTGTACGAAGGGCTCGTGAGGCATAATGGCTATGGGCAAATCGTTGCAGGGATTGCTCAAAGCTGGAAACATTCATCGGATTATCGCACATGGACGTTTACGATTGCTGAAAATGCCAGATTTCACGATGGCGAGGCAGTACGTGCAACCAACGTAAAACGGGCGTGGGAACGATTCATAAAGGAAGATTGCATAGGCGAGATTGCAGGCAGTTGGTTAAACCCGCTATTTTCCATTGACGGGGCGATGAGTTGTCGGCATGGCAACACTAATGCGGTTTCCGGCATCCACGTTCTAGATAATCGTCATTTACAGGTAGTGCTTAAGGAGCGGGACACAGAATTCTTAATCAAACTCACCGGGCCAAACGCATGGATTACCAAGCCGGACATCACAGACGGACACGAATTACGCCCTGTAGGTACGGGCCGCTTCCGTCTAGTGTCCTTCCTACCGGAAGAAATAAGGCTCACGGCAAATGCTGCTTACGCATGGGGCAGGCCCTATCTGGATGATCTTACTCTCCGTTACTTCGGAGACATTCGCCAGGCGCTGTTTGATTTTGAATCAGGTGTTTTGGATGCGCTACACCTGCCGCTCACTGAAACATCTAGACACAGCGAGACCGATTCGGATGAGATGCTAATCCGAACTAAGACGGCAGTGGGGGTTTATCTCCGTCGTATGTCGGTCCCATCCGATCCATCGGAATGGTATGGCGCCCTAAAATATGCTGTTGATGTTGACACGCTCCTACGTTTGCAGTACGGCGCCTCATCTAGCCAGGCAACTCAATCACTCCCTCCACGACACTACAACCCAACTAAAGCGCGTCGTCGTGTTAAGGGTTCGCCTTCAGTTCGGCTCATCTTTGCGCCTTTACCAGACAACAGCGGCAAGGCAATTGCCGCGCGATTCCAGCGTAGTGTTCTGCCTCAGATTGGACTGCAAATTTCTCTAGACAACCAAAATACCGTGACTTTCCAGAATGCGCTTAGAGATATGAGTGCCGATCTCGCGCTGTTGGCACTTCCACTCCCTCAAGGTACAAACATTTCGATGGATCAGATTTACCGGTCCGACGATTTAATTCCCCTCTATCTGCTACCGTCAAACTTTCTGTGCCAATCACATCTCCGCAATCTCAACATAGGCTGGGGTGGCGTTGTAGCGTTCGACCAAACTTGGTTAGCAAAACGCTAAGTGCGTAACACTGAAGACTTACGCTCCAATACTTCCTTCTGAGTACTCTACTCAATCGACATGAAAACAGTAATTGGCTGCATACTCATAACTGCGTTTTTGCTCGTTGCTGTTCCAAAAACATATAGCGTTACGCCAAAAACCCAAGGAAAATTAGGGATGGTCGCAATTTTAGCCGGGGTTGCAATCTTGACGAGATACCTAGTCAAGCGCGATATCCGCGCAAGTGAAGAACTAGGTGCCAAGCTCGGCGCCCCGGACCACACCATCAAGTTTGAACGCGGGTTTGACCATTGGCGTGTCCAGTGGTATGGAGATCGACATTATCTGTTTCAGAACAATATCTTGCACAAGATATCGAAACGGAATACCGCAAACGGCGAATGAGTCCAGTCATTGGAAATTGGGACTGTTCATAATTGCGTATTCGGAATCTCCCAAGGGCTTCGGGTGTGACCTACGCCTTCCAACGACTGTAGGGCGAGTCCAGATTCTTGGAAACAACCTGACTCCCCTACAATATTTATAGCGCCCCAAGCCTTCCCGCTGATTAAAATTAGCAAGATCCCTGCCGTTACGCTACACAAACGCTTTTTCCCGCGAGTCAAAACCCTTTCAAGCGATTGAATTCTGCCAGCAAATCCACCGAAAAGTGCATCCGAAACTGTGTTATAGTGCGTTATACTTAGAGATTGCAAGTCCGTCTGCAGAACTCATCGCTGCGGACATGGACCTTTTGTCCCGTAAGACTCAGTGTAATAGCTGATGGCGCTTTGGAAATCGTAGGGTGGAATCGCATTTACCGCCACTCAGTCGGATAACTAGCGCGGATAGGGCCGTACCCCTCTTCAGCAGTATTCTACTTACTAAGTCGGATGTCCAAAACCAATCAATTCGTCAATCCATAGCTAGAAAATACAACGTTCCAGTACTGGTGAATCAAGCAACGGTAGTTTTGCCTGGAGGTAAAATGAAAATTGATTTAACTGATGCCCTTCAGTGTTCGGCTAGCGTGCAGGTGGAGGCACATTGGGATGCGATTGCAGATTCCGCGTTTAATCTACACAAGGCCTCACCAATACACGTTGAATTGTTCAATTTTTCCCCAAGCCACCCAATCAAAGAATATGGCACGGATTCTTTCAGGGCGTTTCTCCCGCCAGCCACAGTGGCGACGGGAGATGTATGGGAACTTGATTCGAAGGAAGTTGCTCCATTCCTGCGCCAGTTTCACCCGGGCGCAACGACAGCACTACATCACGGCGAGGAAGGTGCTTACGCGTGTCTCCGCGCGATTTCGTCAGATTACGCGGAGATAGCATTCCGAATTCATGCGGAGTTGGTTCTGTCAAGTGATGCTTATGAGGCGTGGAGGGTCGCCAATTCGCTGAATGACGATGAGGGAAAATCTCGTTACATCTTATCGCAATTCGCAGGACGATTAGTAATTAACCTGAAGAGACGGATGGTTCGTGCGTTTTCGCTATGTCTTCCATCACGAAACAGCAATGTTGATATTGGTGCTTTTGATGAGGTTGATATGGTATTTGTACCGCGGATGGAACTCCTTGCCAACAACGCAGATGACCTGGGCAAGATTGCTTGGGAAAGTGCCATCGCTCTGGAAAAAGGGCGTAGAGCGTTGGAATTGAGGTTCTACAGATTCGCCGAGATAGAATGGAGACCGCTTGAAGAAGCCGTTGTGCTTGCCAAGGCAACGAACCACCCAATTCATGCAATCCTTGTTTGGGGGCCACTCGACGATGAATCCTGCTGAGCGAACGGAAAATACTTGAGGGCGGGTCCGCTTTCCAATTCAGAAGTGATAAATATGCTCAACGAGAAGTTTGTAAACACATGGGTGCTCCTAAGGGAGTTGCCAGAACTGATAGGCGGTGCAAAAGGGGAGGGCGCACGCCTTGCCGCGCTACAGCTTCAACAGGATTATACAGATTCGGTGGATATTTTGGTGCTGACGCCTGAAGCGGAGGTTATTATGCATCAGCCGGAGATGGCGCTCCCATACAGGAATAGGGCAGAAGCCTACTTGACGCTGCTACGGCGTTCCCTAAAAGCGTTTGAAGGAAAATGTCTGTTGAATTTAGAAGCAAAACCCATCAGTTTGGGACGAAAGTTGAAAGAGGTTTTTAACACTTTTCGCGCCTCTGGCACTGACACGCCGGATTACACGCCTGTTGAAATAGACACAATCCCTTTTGAACACGACGGGATACTTTACATTAAGATACAGGTGGGCAGGGGTGACGCAGCAGGTACGTTTGAATTGTTTGATAGCGACACAGACCTAACTACAGATAGATCTCCAGATGAGGCGCTGACTGGAAGCTGGAATGTTCCGCCCGGCGGAACCGGACACATTTTTCACGGTTTCAAACGAGGGCAGCTCTTTAAATTGGGGGCTACAAGTTTGGACAGCAAGGAGGGAAGCACGAACGCTTTTACCGCACGTATTTTTGTCGTTGAGGAGGGCGAGATGGTTTGAAGAGGGATAGATGCCCGTGGTTCGAACCTCAACGATAGGTAGTTATGCTATACACCTGTCGCGCCTCTGGCGCTTGGTTGCGCTATCTTTTTGCGTGTCTGGAATATAGGAGATAGGAAAAGATGGTTTTGAATAAGTGTTGGTTCGTCGCCTTCTTTCTGATTTTGGTAGGCTGTACTTCTTTTCAGTCCGACGAACTGCCGCGGGCGGTGAGTGCGCCGAATGCCAAGTTAGTGAAATTTGCGCTACTTAGCGATCGCATTCACGATGTTGCCGCAGGCAAGAATAGCATTTGGGTAGCAACTGACAAAGGCGTCAACCGCCTCATCAAAAGCGAAAATCGGTGGACGAGTTATACCGTCGAAGATGGGCTTGTAAACAATAAGGTCTCCAGCATCGCCGTAGAGTCTGAGTTCGTATGGTTCGGCACAGAATCTGGGATTTCAAAATACGAGATTGGAACCGCAGAGTGGACGACTTATAATCGCGACGATGGATTGCCCAGCAACCGAATAACGGCTATCGGTATAGATGGGAATCACGTTTGGTTCGGCACTGACAGAGGTCTGGCGAGATACAACAAGCCTATTGACGTTTGGGCGCTCAGGACGACAGACGATGGCGGATTGGCAAGTAACCAGATTATTGATGTTGCTGTCGAGGAGGAATATGTTTGGTTTGCAACTGATAAGGGTGTGTCGAGATACGATAAGAAAATTGACTCATGGACGCAGCTTACCAAGAGTGATGGGTTAGCAGATGATAAAGTAACAACGATTGCTATTGACGAGGATTTTGTTTGGTTTGGCACTGCGAATTTCGGCGTCAGTCTATACAGCAAGTCAGATCAAGCCTTTGTAAGAACATTTACACGAGATGATTTGCTTAAGACGAACAAGATTAACCGGATTGTGGTTGATGGACTGTACGTGTGGATTGGCACAGCAAATGAAGGAGTGCAACGATATATTAAATCCGTCGATACATGGATTCATTACAGTTTAGTCGACGGATTGTCTTCTGCGAACATTACATCAATTGTCCCCGACGGAGACTCTGTTTGGTGCGGCACTCGCGAGGATGGGGTCGCTCGGTTTGACAAAATCAGCGCCCTTTGGGCAACTGTCAGAAAAGCGGAGGGCCTGATTAGCGACAACGTAAAGTCAATCGTGCAGCGGGACGGAGCTTTCTGGATTGGAACTGCGATGGGATTAAGCCGTTTCGATTCGCATTCCGGGGAATGGAAGACTTTTACCAAATCCCACGGACTAATCACAAACTATGTAACCTCCATTGCCATGACCGATGATGCCGTTTGGGTCGGGACGGCCAAGGGTTTGGGGCGATATCAGGATAATCGCTGGAGGTTTTGGCGGGAAAGGCATGGACTTGCAGGCGATTTCGTACAGGCTGTGGTCGTCGTGAATGGAAGGATTTGGGTAGGCACTCGAACAGGATTGTGTTGGTATGACATTGCAGGTGGCAAATGGTACACCCATAAAGATTTTGAGAACGTTTGGGTGAGTTGCCTCGCCCTTGATGATGATTCCATCTGGGTTGGGACGGATCGCGGTGTTTCCCAACTGCCCTTTGGAAATGGTACTGAGAAATCCTACACCGAGGCAGACGGACTAATCAGCAATCGCGTCAATCGACTAGTGGTTGATGGGAACATTGTTTGGATCGGCACGCAGAAAGGCCTGTCCCAATTTGACAAGAAAGTCAATCGGTGGCGCAATTTTACGAAAGCGGAGGGATTGCCAAACAGTAACGTCCGTGCAATTGCAGTCGTTAACAATACAGTTTGGGTGGGGACACCACACGGATTGGGTAAGTATTCAAAGGCGTCCAAGTCGTGGGAACGTTTCGACCTCACGCGGCCGGGGGCGGCAATGGGGCATGAAAATGTCCGTGACATTACCGTATTCAACGACCAGATTTGGCTGGCGACCATTGGCGGTTTGGGACGGTTGGACACAAAAGAAAATTCGTGGACTGCGTTTCGCGCGAAGGAGCAAACTGACGTACTGCGTCACAGCCAGATTCGGCACACCGCGTTGGACGGCGATTGGGTATGGTTTCTAACGTGGATGCACACTTCTAATGGCAGCATCGTTCGGTACGACAAACGAACTGGGACCTGGACCCACTACATGGACGAAGATGTCAAAGCGATGGATGCTCCCGCTATTCATCGAATCGACTGGTTCAATGTGGCAGAAGACAGCGTCTGGTTTTCCACTGAGAGTGGTATTTTAGCTTATTCCAAAGACTCCGACACATGGCGGCATTACACGACGAAAGATGGACTGCCAGATAATAGATCCCGGTCGTTGCTTGTTGATGGAGACGACGTATGGATTGGCTTGCGAGATGGGCGCTTTTGTCGCTATCGAGTAGAGACTGAGACATGGGAAACACATACAGCAACGACTAAAGATCTCGCCAACAAGTGGCATGAGACACGCTTTGCCGCGAATTCTCGTTATGTTTGGATTCCCGCGCAGTATGAAGGGGTATTGCGCTATGACAAGAAAACCGACTCCTGGAAGCGATATACCACTGCTGACGGTTTGGCAACTATTGGACACATCGTTGCAGACGAGGACGATGTGTGGGCTTATGGTTGGGAGATGTGCCAATACGATGCCAAAACCGACCATTGGATTATCATTGACAGCAAGCGGGGGTTAGTAGAAACGGGGATTAGAGAGTTGATTCTCGGCCTGGATTATCTCTGGGTCCTTTATCAGGGTTGGAGAAACTGGGACGAAGACCCCGCGAATGTGCCGGCAAGTGGATTTCACAGGAAAAATCGAACCTGGCAAATATTTCGGGGGCATCCAGAGACTGTCGGAAACAACTTTCAGGATGTACAAGAAACCGCTAGCGGAGTATGGTTTGGGGCGGCCGCACATGGCGTCAGTCGATACGATAAAGCTTCATCATCGTGGACGGTCTTTACAAAAGAGGATGGAGTATTGAGCAACAGTGTCAACACGCGTACACTGCGTGTTGATGAAGACTTCGTTTGGGTGGGCAGCAACCACGGAATCAGCCGTTACGATCTGAAGAAGGAGATTTGGACGGTTTATACCGGTAGTCGAGCTTTGCCTTCTGACGTCATTCGGTCGGTTGCTGTTGACTCACGTTATATTTACTGTGGAACCGATCAAGGTGCAAGCCGTTACGATAAAGAAAACGACATTTGGCTGACTATCGTCCATGATCAGACTGTTGACTACGATCGCGTGAACGACCTCGTCGTTGACGACAAATACGTGTGGATTACCAGCGGAAGAGGGGTAAGGCGGTTTGATAAATGGGCTCACTGGATAGATAAATACGACGATAAGAACGGTTTGCCGACAGCGTACGTCAAGGTCGCAGATGTAGGCAAGCGGATGCTCTGGGTTGGAACTGACCAAGGCGTCAGCAAATACAACACGTTGTCGGAGGATGCCAATGCCTGGGAGACATTCGCGCGTGCTGACGAAGTAGACACGATGTTGCTCTCTCAAGAGTACGCCGAGAGTCTCGCGGACAATCGCGTCACGAGTATCGCTGTCGGGAAGCGCTATGTTTGGGTCGGCACGGAAAGAGGGGTGAGCCGCCACGATCTGCGACGCGGAACTTGGGTGACATACACACAGGACGATGGGCTGTTAAGCAATGAAATTAGCAGTATTTGTATTGATGGCGACTCAGTCTGGTTCGGGACAAAGGGTGGTGTCAGCCTCCTGAATACGAAGACGAGAGAATGGTCGTCCTTTACCCGGACCAATGGTCTCACCATTAATCAGGTCACTCAGATTGTTGCTGCGGATGACGATGTATGGTTCGGCACGTTTGACGATGGCCTCTTGCGTTATAACAAGAAAACAGAGCAATGGAAGCACTTCACCCGGGTCGATGGTTTAAGCCATAATCGCGTGTTCGATCTGGCGACGGACGAAGATTTCCTCTGGATTGGGACAGCGCGCGGGTTGAGTCGCTATGACACGCTTACGGATACGTGGACGGTTTTTACCCAGCATTTCGATGAAGAAGAAGATCGACAGTGAGTCCGGCAACAGGTGGACTAAGAAAGAGCAACAGTTATTCAGTGAGGCAATGAACAAGGACAGACTTGAGCACATCCTCATCTCGTTTCTGAAGCATCAGAGATAGTATTAAATCCATATCCTCTAGCACGTTGAAAGGATTTCCAAGATGCGCCACATAAGTATCATCTTCGGTCTTATTCTAGCTTTGTCCATGATGAGTTGCGCCCCGCATGACCTAGTACAACCCGAAACCGACATACGTCTCGAGGACTGGAAACCAACTATGAGCAATCAGCTCCTCAGTGACCATGTCTCATCATTGGCAGCGAATTCTCGCTATGTGTGGGTCGGCACGGATCGGGGTGTTAGCCGCTATGACAGAGCCGAGCGCCGATGGAACAACTTCACAATCAAGAATGGACTGGCTAACAATGACGTGTCGGCAATCGCGCTAGATGGCGAAGAAGTCTGGATCGGGTCAAGTGGGGGCGTTAGTCGATACCACACTGGGACAGATGAATGGACACATTACATGGCCCATGATGGATTAGCTGACCGAAAAGTGACCTGTATTGTTGTTGATTCGAGGTTTGTTTGGTTCGGAACACCGAAAGGGCTATCACGCTACGATAAAGAAACAAACAGTTGGACACGGAAGCGAGAGGCGGATGGACTTGCTGGCGATAAGGTGAAAAAAATTGCGGTTGATGGCGAATACCTGTGGGTCACAACCGAGACCGGGGTATCCAGATACGATAAACTCACCGACTCTTGGAGCAACTACGACAAAGACAGTGGACTGGTTGACGACCATGTCAGCGCTATTGCCGCCGATGAAGATGTAGTCTGGTTCGGTACAGAGAACAAAGGTGTCAGTCTCTATGATGTGCGAAATTCCGAGTTTGTTCGCACATACACCAAAAGAGATCGGCTTACGAGTGACCAGATTCGCGCTCTGGCGGTGGATGGAACCTCGCTGTGGCTCGGAACGGCTGACAGCGGCGCCCAACGGTATATCTTGTCAGTCAATGCATGGCGGAAGTACACAACATTGGATGGCCTCCCTTCTAATCATATCACGGCAATCGCGGCTGATGGAAACGTTGTTTGGTTCGGAACGCATGAACACGGCTTGGTACGCTATGACCTGCGGCGTGAAGAATGGACGCGTTATGGGGAAGTCCGGGCGCTCAGCGACAACGATGTAAAGAGCCTTCTAGCCACGAACACGAAGGTTTGGGTTGGAACGCGAGATGGCCTCAACGAATATACAACAGGCAGATCTTCGCCCGATTGGCGCACAATCAGCAAAGCGGATGGGTTGGCTGATAACTATATTACTAGCGTGGCGGAGAGTAGTGACTCGCTCTGGGTGGGTACGCCACAAGGACTGGGTGTGCGGGGTGGGGCGGGAAAATGGCAATTCTATACGACCAAAGAGGGGTTGGCTGACAATTTCGTCACGTGCCTCGCTTGGGACCAGCTTCATAGTCAACTTTGGGTGGGGACAAAAGCTGGGCTTTCAACGTACAATCCGTCAACGGATTCGTGGCACACACACTCACCCGTATTCAAAACCCTCGGTCGGATTAACGACATTCAACTCGCTGGAGAGGCGCTCTGGATTGCAACTCCAAACGGGATCGTTTACTACGATAGATTGACCGAAACCACTGCTGAACTCAGCGAGAAGAACGGACTGCCCGCAAACTGGATTAATGCACTTTCAATCAGCCGTGACTCGCTGTGGGTCGGGACAAGATCGGGTTTGGTGAGATTGCAAGATCTATCAGATCCACGGGAAGCACAACCGCGCCTCTCACTGGCGGAGACGCACCTTGAATCACGTCCGGGTGTATCGGGGCATCGGTTCGATAAAGACAGCCCGTTTCATGTTTCACGCTTCAGGCACGTGACCGCCCGTGCCAATGTCAGGGTAATCGCCAACGATGGTGATGGAATCTGGATTGGTACTCCAGAAGGGTTGGGGAGATATAACGTGGCAACTGATAGATGGAAAACGTACACGCGTGAGAATACTAGCGGCAAGCTCGCGGCGAATAATATTGCGGCCATTTCAATCACTGAGACCGATGTATGGATTGGCACGATTGGCGGCGTAAGTCGCTTCGACAAAATGACGCAGCAGTGGACAAAGCATGTTGCGCCGAAATCCACTGAGGTTTTACGCGCGAATCAAGTCACCCGTCTCGCAGAAGACGGCGATTTTATCTGGTTCATCAATTGGAAGGAGACAACCGAAGGCGCAATTGGTCGATACCATCGCGGTACAAAAATGTTTCGTTTCTTCAGCAAGGAAGACTTGCCGCTCCAACCGAATGCTCCGCCGATTACCCTTGTCCACGGGATTACCGTCGATGAAGGCGTAGTCTGGTTCGGCACCAACGCCGGGATGTTGCGTTACGATAAAGCCCGTGACATCTGGCGGCATTACACGACTCAAGACGGTTTACCAAACAATGAAGTTTGGAGTATCACACTTGATGGTAAGCATATTTGGACGCTCCACATTGGAGGCGTGGTTGGTCGCCATTCAACAGAGGAAAACCGATGGCAGTATTGGGAAATCTCACCAAGCGCCGTTTGGAGCACTCTGGGAAAGATTGCTGTCGATCCGCAATATGTGTGGGTCTCCACTGCTTGGGAAGGCATCAAACGGTTTGACAAATCGACCGAAGAGTGGCGAGCTTTTGCTGAGCGAGACGGTCTTGGCCACAGCGAAACTAACGATATTCTCATTGATGATGATTATGTCTGGATTACAGCCTGGGGTGACGTTTCTCGGTACAATCGGCACACCGAGGGATGGGAAAGCCTATCAGATGACCGTGTCCTTTCGAACATAACCTTTGGCATTCACGCAGGCATTGATGGGTTTTGGATGCTGTACGGTTGGCTTAACTGGGGTGAACCTATCGCATCCAAATATCACTATAGCACGCAATCGTGGTCAGAGTTAAAGACCCCCAGAATCGATCGTGGAAGGAATTACGATTACCACGAGTGGTTTGGGTCACCCAAGCAGCTTATAGAGACACCAGATAATGTCTGGCTGGCAATTCAAGGATCCGGTGTTGCACGATACAATAAGGCCGCAAAAGATTGGCGTTTTTTCATTGACGAAATAGGCTCCGCAGGTAACTGGCTTATTGAGGGTTCGATGGTCGTGGACGACAATTATGTCTGGGTCGGTACGAACGGTGGGTTGTGCCAATATGACAAAAAAAAGGAGTCTTGGACAACCTTCACCCACTCCCCAATGGCTGAAGCAACTAGCCCAAGAAAAGTTTACGCGATTGCTGCCGAAAACCGCTATCTTTGGGTGGGCACACCTGCAGGACTATATCGCTATGATAAGCAGAAAAATCAATGGACTCGTCATCAGTATAAGAGGGATTGGAGTGTCAAAAGCCTGACCGTTGACGAGAAGTACCTCTGGCTAGGTACTGACGGAGGTGTACGACGGTATGATAAAGCAGCGGATCGGTGGGAAGAATACACGGAGAAAAACGGGTTGCCTTCCAATATCATTCGTGACGTTGATGTCGAAGGCTACGATCTGTGGATTGCAACCGATGACGGAGCCGCAAGATTCAACCGTCTCTCGGACGACCCGAACGCGTGGGAAACACACCTACATTCGCTCGAGATTAAGGCGATGGGGAACGATCAGAAATACGCACATACTCTCCTGAGCAATGATCTCCGTTGTGTGACAATGACCGAGGACTCTGTCTGGTTTGGAACAGATGAAGGCGCGTGTCGATACAATCGAAAGAATCAAACGTGGGAAGCGCTTTCAACAATGGAAGACTTGAATGTCACGGACATCAGCACCATTGCTATTGATGGTCGCAATATATGGTTTGGCACAAATCGCGGTGTCACCAAGTACGATACCGCATCTGGTAACGCGGTCAACTATACACCGATGGATGGACTGGCAAGCCATATCGTGACGTGTATTGCGGTCAACGGGACGGAAATCTGGTTTGGTTCTGCTAACGCAGGTGTAACGCGCCTCGACAAAACTACGGGGAAATGGCAGATTTTTAACACAGAACACGGGTTAATCCATAATCGTGTTGAATCAATTGCATTTGACGGCGATCAGATTTGGTTCGGCACGGAATTTGGTTTGTGCCGATATGATCAGACGGTGGGGACGTGGACGAGTTACGCCGAGGCATTCGGAAATTGAAAGTTGGCAATTCAGCAGTTACATTCATCAGGTAGAACCCTCTCATAAAATGCCAGATAGGATTACTTCGGAACCTCCTATCGCGGAGAAAATTGCAAACGAATATTTCATCAATCTAAATGTTTTCCCCTCGGCACACGCGCGCCATTTGATAGCACCCCGGATAAGACTATTAGAACCTGTTTGAATAATCAGTGACAACGCCATTTTTGGTCATTTGGAGAGCAGTGTTTTTGTTGTTGCCTGCTATATACCTGTAGCATCTCTATCGCGCTCGCTATTCGCTCACTTGATCCCACGCTGGGGCTTAGGCGCGTGGAGTGCTTCTACACACCTTTCGCCCTTCTAGGGCTTTTAGAGGCTGGTGCGCAGTGCGCACCCTACAGGAGTGCTCACGAAAAACTCGGTTTCGAGGCAAATGGTGCTACAACAAATAGATTTTCAAACGGGCTCTTAGTAAAACTCAATGAACGAATCGATCGAAAATCCTTAGGTAAGCGGCCGTGCGATGGGCAGCGAAACTGTCGCCGGTTATATTCTTGGGCAGCAAAGCATGCTAACTAATCCCTGTTTTGCCAGCCTGTAGACGATGCTGACTGTTATATTGCTCACAAACATGAAATTGATTCGAGAAGTTATCTTGGACTGCAACGGAAACGATAATCCCGGGAATGATGAAATGAGAAAGCAAGCACAATACATATCGCGCATCACATTTCACGCATTACGTTTTTCAATTTTCGTACTGCTTCTGTGCTTGATTGCCTGCAGTGCAGCTCAAATCGATCCGCAGGAACAGAAGTCGGTTATTGAGCAAAAGGCAATTACTCACGCAACAACCGAGAAACGGTTGGTCAGCGACAATGTCCGCTGCATCTATGCCAGCCACGGGAACATTTGGGTTGGAACGGATCGTGGTGTGAGTGTCTATCATAAGGCGGATAATCGCTGGAAAAAGTTAGATCGAGAAGACGGTTTGATTTCTGACGATGTTACCGACATCGCCATCAATGAATCGACAGTTTGGATCGGCACGCGCATGGGCGTTAGCCGCTATGATGTTGAGACAGAATCGTGGACAAAATTTCAGAAGCGTGATGGCATAGCGCACAGTCAAGTCAACGCAGTTGCCGTTGATGGAAATTACGTGTGGATTGGAACGGAAAATGGCATCTCCCGTTACGATACCTCCACAGGGGCTTGGGCGTCACAGATTGAAAAAGAAAAAGTCGAACTCAATGCCATTACTGCCATTGCCGTGGAGACTGAGTATGTCTGGTTCGGTACGCGAGGCGGGTTGAGACGCTACGATAAGACAAAGGACGCGTGGAACACATACACGGAAGAAGAGGGATTAGTGGAAAACCACGTGGTTTGCATTGCACTCAGTCCGGATGCGGTATGGGTCGGCACAGAAAAGTCCGGCGTAAGCAAATTCAGTATCGCTAATCAGACCTTTACCGAAAGCCACACCAGGACGGATGTTTTGGAGAGCGACTTCATTGAAGCAATTGTCGTTGATGGCGACAACGTTTGGTTCGGTTCCGCCGATCGCGGCATTCGACGATACCTTACAACAGTAGACACATGGCTCAAATACACGACCGAGGGTGGCTTGATTAGCGATCACATCACCGACCTCGTCGCTGACGGTCGAGACCTGTGGATTGGCACTGCCGAAGGTGGGTTGGGCAGATTTGGCAAGGTAAGAAATTCATGGACTTGGTATTCTAGAAAAGATAGCCTGGCATCGAATCAGATTCATGACCTAGCTTCGTCAGGCGACGCCCTGTGGATAGGCACAAACCGAGGGCTTAGTCGCTACAATCCCTCCAACGACAATTGGACGACCTACACCAAAGCGGATGGATTGGTCACGAACTACATCACCTCTGTTGCTGTCGACCGCACGCGCGAGACCGTGTGGGTCGGCACACCACTAGGGCTGGGAGTACGCCAAGGAAGTCGATGGCGGTTTTACACACAACGAAATGGTCTGGCGAGTGACTTTGTGACGGGTGTGAGCATCTTCGGGGAGCGAGTGTGGGCCGCTACGAGAAACGGACTCACAGTCTTACAATTGGCAAGTGACAACCGTCAATCGTCAGTTAGATCTTATCTTAAAGATATGTGGGTCACCTCTGTCCTCGTCGTTGGCACGAACATCTGGGCAGGAACAACGGAGGGGTTGTATCAAGGGTCGTCTAACACAGTAGCGTTTGAACCTTATCCGGTAATTCAAGATTACGTCAACACGCTGATGGAGGGCTCAAATGGGGAGTTACTCGTAGGGACACGAAACGGGCTATGGGCAATCGAAGACGATGCTCCGCGCCACATTACAGTGGGGTTACCAAATCTGAATGTGAGATCTATTGTCATAGATAATGACGTGATGTGGGTTGGAACTCCTGGTGGAGTTGGTCGCTTTGAGGGCGACTTTAAAAGGCAGCGAATATTTTCAATGGAATCGGATGGTTTGCTACATAACAACGTACGCAGCATCGCTCTCGGTGGCAACCGAGTTTTCTTCGGTACAGTAGCGGGATTGGCTAGTCGGGATAAATCGACAGGTAAATGGAATCATCACAAGCCTTATTATGGCGTGGACATTATGCGGGAAGATGACATTCGCTGGATGGCGAAGGATGGCAATTACCTTTGGGGTCTCAACTGGTCGGCATCGCCAAACGGTGCGATTCTGAAGTTTGATCGGCGGACGGACACATGGATGACGTACACCAAGGAATCATTACCACTATTCGGTGCATCTTCACTAATTACGGCTGTGCCGCACATCGCGGTTGGAGAAGAGGAGGTATGGATTACGACCGATCACGGTATGCTGCAATACAACAAAAGATCCGACACTTGGGAACACTTGGTGCTAGGCCGTCGCGCTGGACATGTTGCTATTGGTGAACCCCATGGAATCTGGGTCTCGTTAAACGGAGGAGGCGGGGCACACTACGATAGGCAGACTGGACAATGGGAGACATTCTATGTGGTCAAACCGGGCGACGGAGGACGGGTTGAGTCGGTTGCGTGTACGAAAGATTATGTTTGGTTCGGAACAGGCGAACACGGTATCCGAAGATATAATTGGCGGACAAAAAAGTGGAAGATGTACACGGAAGCGCAAGGACTGGCTTCCCGGTTTGGACACTGGATAGTCGCTGATGGAGAAGATGTGTGGACCGGGGGCGGCAACTCCTATTCATGGATCGAAGGCAGACAACTTCGTGGTGTGAGCCGTTACCGGGCAGATCGGGATACGTGGATTATCTATAACGAGCGTATGGGGCTGCGGGCGGCAAACCCGAGATTCGGACATATTAGCGAACGGTACATCTGGAGCTACGGGTGGGATGGTATTGACCGGCGCGAGCGATCCTCCGGGACATGGACCTCGTTCACTCGCCAAGACGGTGTTCCCGATTGGCGGGTCGAAGCGGTGGCTGAAGACGGCGATACCTTCTGGGTTGGCACGCGTGAGCAAGGCGTCCTGAGATATTACGAAGCCTCCGGAGCATGGGTAACTTATACAACCGAGGACGGTTTGCCGAGTGACGAGATTCGCCATTACGGGATTAAGGTCGATCCGGAGTATGTGTGGGTTGGCACGGGGGAAGGTTTGAGCCGCTATGATAAGGCGAAAGACACTTGGGTGACCTTCGACAGGCCAGAGACTTTAGCGAGCCGCCGTGTTGTTGCCGTAGCCACGGATGAGCGTTATGTCTGGGCTGGGACGCACCGCGGATTGAGTCGTTATGATAAGAAATATGACATCTGGCGGCACTTTGAGAAATCGAAAAAGGAGGAAGACAACGAGGATGGCAACGAAGAAAACGAGGAAGAAGAAAAACAAAAGGAAAAACTCAACGAGCTAGTTGATAACAATGTTGTTGATGTGTCGGTGGGCAAGCGCTATGTTTGGATTGCTACCGAAGGCGGTGTAGGTAGATACGATAAAATTGCAGAAAGGTTTGAGGCATATACGGAAGAAAATCAGTTGCCGAGTGTAGACATCCGGGCGATTGTCGAAAACCGTAGTGATGTCTGGATTGGCACAAAGAATGGTGTCAGCAAGCACAACATTCTCTCCGAGGACCAGAATGCCTGGGAAACATACAACTCCGCAATCGAAATCACTCCGACAATTACGCAAAAGTACGCCAAGAGTTTAGCAAACGATGATGTTCGCTGCTTGGCGGTTGATGACCATCGCGTTTGGGTTGGGACGAAGAAGGGAGTCTCCGTCTATGACTTCCACAAGGAAACATGGCAGACCTTTACTCGGAAGGACAGTCTAGCCAGTAAAGAGGTAAGCTGTATTGGCATTGACAAGACTCGCGTATGGTTTGGCAGTGGACATGGCGTGACTGTTTACGACACGGCAACTGAAACTTGGAGTGCTTATACAAAAGCGGATGGTTTAGGCTCAAATCTGATTACGTCAATCGCCATCAACAGCGATCAGATTTGGCTCGGCACATTCGATCAAGGGGTCACCGTCTTGGACAAGGCAACAGGGAAATTCACGACTTTTACCAAAGCAGATGGCTTACCACATAACGGGATTCTATCAATCGCGATTGATGGCGATTGGGTCTGGATAGGCACACACGGCGGTTTAACGCGCTACGATACCCTCACGGAGACTTGGACGGTTTATACTGAGCGATTCGACCACGATGGAATATGAACCGTGATGGCCTCCTGAGCACAACATTTACAAAGGGATACTCAATGAGGAAACGCACAGCACAAGCCAACTTTCCGACTAGTCTAATTTCTGGTTTTCTGGTTCTCTGGCTTTCCGGCTTTCCGGTTTTCCAGGCGGAGGCGGAAGACGTTTATAGTCTATTCGGCAAACTATTCCTGTCAGGCCGTGTTGAATACGATTTCACCAATAGGCGTGACTTCCTCGCGGACACAGAGGCGGAGCAAGTTCGGCAAAACGACTTTGACTTCGATCGTGTCTTTCGCCGCGGATTTCATAGCGTGATGGTTATTGAGGAAACCGCCGGCAATGTCAAGAATATCCTCAGTCTCGGGGAAGTTCCAACCACGTTCACAAAATTCACTTTCGATCAAATCGATTTTTCAGGCGTGCGGTGGGATGTACGCTCGGAGCGTAGCGATTGGACATTTCTGATGGTACCCGGCTTTGTCAATCCTGTGATTGGTCGTGAAGATTTAGAAGGCTCCGGCTTTGGCGTTCGCGAAGTCACCAAGTTCGGAAAATCTAAGCTCGGCCTGTCGTGGTACTTCCGTGACACACCCGTGTGGGCGGTAGACATGGAAACGAACTTCGCAAATTACGGTCTGAGAGGTGAATTGGCTGTCACGCCAAAGGGGCCAGCAGACAAAACACACACTTCGCGTTTTGATGCTATGACAGCCGTATTCAAAGGTTTCCGCACGGTCGGTGATACGATATTTCAAGCTGAAGTTTTCCGCGTCGGCCAGCTATTCGACGCTTCCCGCTCGGTTGGAGATAACGACGACGGTGACAGATATTCAGATAATACTGGAGAAGATCCGCCTTCCCTGATTATCCCGGGAGATCTTGATAAAAATAACAACGGCACATTCGATTACGAGGACGATATCCTGTTGTTCGATGTTGATGAGGATTTTCTTGATGAAAGCGATCGAAACAACAATGGCATCCGCGATGAAGAGGAAAACGACAAAGACCCCAACTACGAATTTGATGTTGGACTGAGGGGCGTCCGTCTACTCATGAAACGCAAAACCAGCCGTCAAGATAGTTCAATAGATCTCGACCTTGGTGTAGAGTTCGAGCGAGGTCTCAGCGATCGTGATAGGAACGGCATCGGGTCATCAACCAAAGCGTTCTCGGATTGGGTTTATAGAAAGAAACTTTCGCAAAACACCTCGGTCGTATTTGAGAATGAGCTCAAGTTCGTCAAAGACCGCATTCCTGATGAGACTTGGTATTTCGCGGGATTCTTGAGTTCAGACGAGGCACGGCTTTATCAAAATCGACCTAAAGTGGCAGCGATGGAGGAGGCCGGAGCCATTCAATTCTACGACGTTGATGGCGGCACCGAGGTGGAAAAACGTCGTGAAGATCCATTGTTGATGCAGAATGACCTAATTGATACAGTCAAATTTACGTGGGAATATTCAGGCGTCAAGAAGATGGTCACCACCGCGCGTCTAAAGTTGAGATACGATCTTGATATCAATAAGGAAGATGAACACTACGAAGTTGGCATTCTCAAAACACTCTATCGGCTGCGTCCATCGAAGTCACTCGAGATTAGCCCCATGCTCAAATACACGGTTCGCAACGGCTTTTTGATGGCAGAAAGTCGCATCAATGCGACAACCGTGGCAGGTGAAATTGATGGTGCGTTCGTATCCAACCGCATCCGCCTCCGTGAAATTGACCAGGCCTACGTTCGGGACACGGCGGCTGCAGTTATTTTGAAGGCGGTCTATCAGTTCACCAAAACCATTAAAATCACAGGGGGTGGTCAGGTGCTGTTCTCCAACGATATGCTTGATAACGACAACGACTTCATCCGACAAGCCCTCCTCGCCGAGATGGAGAAGAGTTTCACGGCATACGAGAAAGAATTGTTCTTGCACATCGGTATCCGATATATCGACCAGCGAGCGACGAGTGAGGTGAACGACCAGAACTATATGGAGAACTTCGTTCGCGTCTTTGGGAAGTTTTAGAAGATGGACGGGCTGATGATTTGGGGATTTGCTTTTAGCATGTTCCTACTAAGTTCAAGAGGTTTGCAACCTGTCGAACACTATGAACGTGGCGCCTTGTTGGTGTGGGAGCGAAGAGAATCTTTGGGCAAGAGAAGAAGGGCAACCGACACCAACTCGGGGCAATGAGAGGCTACCTAAACTTGTACTGCCTCCGCAATAGCATCAAATAGTGTTTGAATGTCTGATTCCTCCACACAGGAGTAGGCAATTCGGAGATCTTTGTCCCCAAGAGCGATCACGCCAATACCGTATTCGTCAAGAAGACGTTGGCGTACGACCTCTGCATCTCCCTGCTTGAGACGTATGCACATGAAATATCCGGCGTGAAACGGGTAAACCTCCCACAAACCTTCATAACTCGGACTGTATACAACCTCACTTACTCTAAGAGCGCGAGCCTTCAGCGTTTCATATTTCTGCTGTTTTTCAGCTCTATACTCGGGTGTGTCCATCGCCTGAAACACCATCGTCTGTGAAAGTTGGGAGGCACCTGACGTGCTGACACGGATCAGGGCGGTAATCTTTTCTTCCAATGGTTTCATCTCGTCCTCGTTCAAGCCGAAGGTAAGAAAGCCTACACGCAACCCCCATGCATATTCCTCTTTTGTTGCCCCATCGATCTTGACCAGTACAACGTTGGGATGGAGGCCGGTCAACCACCCGAATAGGGATTCCCGCAAGACACTATCATCATACCACAACCCAAAGTAGGCATCATCAACTAGGACTAGAAGCTGGGTTCCCTGCTCGGCGACCCGCCTGATTGCCTGAGTAATTTGCTGTGCTTCCTCCGAGTTGATGGCGTAACCTGTCGGGTTATGCGGAAAATTCAGAATCACGATTAGCTTCTGGCGCCGTTTCCTTGCTTGCATGAGGGAGTCGGAAAACCCCTCTGTATTCAACCTCCCTTGTGAATTGAAGAAAGGATAGGTCACTATCTCTGCTGCATGCTTCGTTTGAAAAACCAATCGATAGTTGCCCCAAATTTTATCGGGCAAGACCAATACATCGCCCTCATTTACAAAGAGGTCACCAATTAAACTGAAACCGTGCGTCATTCCACTCGTAACAATGGGTGTGCTGAACGGCTTTCCGCTAAGCGCCGGGTTTTCAGCGTTCATCTTAGCTTTCCATTGTTTCCGCAGTTCTATCTGGCCCAGCGCGGGCGCGTATCCGTAAACCCGATTGGGCACAATTTCTGGAGCAAACTTGCGAGAACTTGGGAGATACATGGCGCTATCATTTTCAAGCGCCAATGCGCGGGTCGCATTGAAGCGATATGCTTTTAAATTCGCTTCAGTACTTTGACTCAGAATACCTTTCGGAAGATAACATCGCTGACCAAGTATTGATAACAGGTCGAAAACGACGGGATTCTCGGATTGGAGTTTCTCGTTTAATTCTATAGCTAACGGATTGTGCGCGATCACATTTCCTCCAAGCGGTTTGGGGTCTTAGATTAAGCAGTTTCCAACTCGATAAATGAGGCGATAGTAGTATTTGTTCAGGTGTCGTCCTATCCCCAACAATTCTGTGGGATTGCATGACAAGCCTTTCACGGTTGATGACCTAACTTACACTATTGGACGAATTGACGACGTTAAGGTCTCATTCATCACACTCAGCACATTAGGAGACACGAATTGGTAATATCCGGTGATGATTTAATTGTTGAGTTGCTTAAATTGCACGGAATTAGTGTTGTCTTTGGAATGCC
Source organism: Candidatus Poribacteria bacterium (assembly GCA_965197465.1). Taxonomy (GTDB): domain Bacteria; phylum Poribacteria; class WGA-4E; order WGA-4E; family JAJDTR01; genus JAJDTR01. Next base: position 2,517,059 of record OZ240209.1, read on the forward strand.
GGGAGAAGGTGCTTCAAGGATTCGCGATGCCGTAGATAAATCCGATAAACTCCAATATTTCTCCGCACAATCAGCCCAAAACGCCGTTTTTATGGCCGACGGCTGTGCCCGTGCTACCGGTAATGTTGCGGTTTGCCATCTTTCTGGTGGAGATGCAGCAGTCAGCGCAGTACCCGGGATCGCCGCTGCTCATGCAGATAACATACCGTTGCTGCTTATCACGGAGCAGATGTTTATTGATGACTTATCGCCCGAGATGCCGTTGGACCGTCATCGTGACCCCTTCAATCATGTCGACTTGCAGAAGTTACTCGACGCCGTAACGAAATGGAATTGGCGGGTCGAGAATCGTGAAGAGATTCTGCGAACAATTGGCCAGGCATTCGAGCTAATAGAATTTGGCAGTCCGGGGCCCGTTCATCTAGAAATCCCGTCTGATGCTTTAGAGAGCGAGTCAACCGAGTTTCTCCCTTCCAGAGGAAATGTTTCCCAAGGTGCTCCACTCGCGGCATATTTCAACATGCTTACTTCGCACCTCACCACGCTCGTCGCAGAGATGGTGATCCATGCAAAGTATCCAGCCATCATCGCGGGTGGCGGAGTTGTGTCGGCAGGCGCAGGAGTTGAACTCATCCAACTCGCTGAAATCCTAAGCGCACCCGTATACGTTACGCCAATGAGCAAAGGGATAATTCCGTCGACGCATCCACTCGCAGCAGGGATGATTGGGTCTGGGGTCGATGATGCAGCGTCTTCCGCCGTTTTCCAAGCTAGTGCGGTAATGGCAATTGGGTGCAGTTTGTCGCGGCGCACGACAAGAGATGGGCAGTTGCGCTTGCCGAAAGATCTCATTCAGATTGATATTGAAGAAAAGGTAATTGGCAGAAATTATCCGGTACGGATTGGCATGGTAGCTGATGCGAAGACTGCTTTGAGACAAATCATCGGAGTCATTGAGGACGAACAACTAGAAACACATAATGAGTGGAAAATCCCCGCGGCAGGTTCAAACACATTTGGTGCACTTAGTTCCAACCACGGTACAAACCAAGAAATTGCAGAAATCCTGCGATCAGTATTGGACAAAGAATCAATATTGGCAGTGGGTGGAGGTAATCTAATTGAGCTTCTACTTAATCACTTTGATGTTTCTTCTCCGCGAACTCTTCTGCATTCGTGTGATTTGAGGGTTGCAGGATATGCGCTTCCAGCCGCAATCGGCGCGAAGATTGCGCATCGGGACCGCCAAGTTGTAGCGATAACAAACCGTGATGAATTCTCGCTGATGGCATCCCAACTCACTACTGCGGCGCAGAAGGGGATAAATGTCTCCGTATTAGTTATTGAACACCAACATCGGAGCACTCAACCTGATGCGATAAAACTCGCCGAATCGTTCGGGCTTCACGGGCTGCGAGTCGAGGCGATTGCCGAGTTGAGACCTACGCTTGAATCTGTGTTGAAGCTGCCTAAAATCTCTGTAGTCGATATCCCACTACTCGTGTGAGAGATGACTATTCCCTCCCAAACGGAGATGACTTATGGTAATGATACGCTCAAATCCTTCCCTATCCATTAGACTCTAGAAAACGGGTAGTGATTTCTCGAAACGAGATGATATCTGGCAACTCTGCTCTGGATTGTTGATTGAATACTGAACCAGATGCTTTCCTCGTATTAATGCCTATTGTACTCTTATTGGCGGATACAACGGCTTCAAGAGGGTACAATGGTTCTTGCTTCCTTGGCAGTGACTAGTACACGTTGGCGGAAATAGTTAAGTGGATTAAACGGTTAAGGGGCGCCTTTGTACGTCCACTTAAACTGTACATTCACTGACGGTGCGATTAGGAAATCGCACCTACCTTTACTGAACGTATAACTCATACGGCAATTATGCCAAGCTGTACTAGGAAGGCAAAATCGTCCGAATCATCACCCCTCCCTCTGTTTTCACGCGTTTCTTCCCCATTATTGATGTCTCAGCCTCAGGGGGCGCTATTTCTTCAACACACCCGAGCAGCATGGATAAGCCCGAAGGATGGCGCATTCAAGAATGAGGGTCTCCATGGCTGAGAATCGGAAAATGATGGTAAAGATACCTCTGTCAAAGATGTGTGTAAGTCGTGTGCAACGCTACTCTAGCTACAATTGATTGTTGGACATTGGGTCGCCAATAAGCTACCGATACCTCCTTCACCATTGGTCGCTAGATAAGGTGGTTAACAGCATTCTGCGATTATGCCGCAACTCCGCACCCAAATGGCCACAGAGCCTAGTGTATTCGGGTTTGATTTTACCTGTGTTTTGGCTCTCCGTCAACCCAAATTGCCGCGATGAGGCCCAATACTTTGTGGTATGGGTTAAGAACGGTACGAGTATTGCCTTCGGAACTACCAAAGGTGGCAACTTTGAAATCTACGTCATGAGGTATAGGGGTCAGAAGTTTGATGCGAGCCAAGAAAGGATAACAAACAACGGTGTCTCGTACCGCTATCCATCATGGTCTCCCAACGATCAAAGCATTGCCTTCGTGTCCGACAGGGATGGCAAAGAGGAGATTTCCGTCATGGAAGCCAATGGTGACGCACCAAAAAGGATTTCGAATCGCAGGCCAAATAGCCGTCCTGATTGGTTCGATCTCAGTTGCCCTGTTTCTCCCGCGGGCAGGCAAGAGACAACTTGGGGACGGATAAAACAGTTTTGTGTCGATAAACTTTATTGCCGCAATCAACGCGAGATGGTTCTAGGGATTCAGCTTGATTAACGAATGACGCGCAGGCAAAATGTCGGTGTATTTTGCTGAATCGCTAGAATACACAAGAATAACGGAGGTGTCCAAAATTGAAAGTTTTGGTCTTGTCCGGAGATAATCACCGGTTTGCAGATTGCGCGGCGGTCATTTACGACTTTCTCGCAACAGACGCGAACATGTCGGTCGAGCTTACCGAGGATAAAGAGGTTCTAGTATCGTCCCATTTGGACGATTTTGACGTTTGTGTGTTCGGCACGGGATTTACTCGTCAAATCCGTCACCCGGACAATTCCGTCTCGTGGCAAGCGGAGCTTTCATCCAAGCAAGAAGACGGTCTGTTCAAGTTCGTCGGAGGTGGAAAGGGGCTGGTTGGCGTTCACGGGACGGGATGGAAGATTGGTGGACGTGCCGTGGACCTGATTGGCGGCCATGCGAATTGGCATCCACCCGGCGGGACGTTCACGGTGCATATTGATGACTCCAGCCACCCCGTCACACAGGGGATGGAGGATTTTGAGGTGGACGACGAAATCTACATATGTGCTTATGACCCGTACCTCCACATCCTCGCGACCACAGAGTGGTCAAATCAGAATCACCCGATGGCATGGGTAAAAACCCATGGTGAAGGACGGGTGTTCTACTCCACATTAGGACATGGACCGGAAACATTTCGGCGCCCCACGATGCAGAAACTAATTAAGCAGGGACTCACATGGGCGGGCAATAGTTGACGCTTGGTGGAATAGGCACAACTCCGGGATGCGGATTGGTGAGTGAAGATATGCTTTACGAGAGGGTAACTTCCCCGACCTCCTGGCTGATGGCTCTCCTGTCCAATACACTTGCTGGCAGCAGCTTTACCTATGAGGCTATTGGTGGAATCAGACGGCCTGTTACTTAAGATTCTGCCTGTACTCTTTTATTTGGCTAGTGTATGGCATCAGCCAGCAACTCAATTAGGTGCTTAGGTTCTTTTCCGGTGCCGTGCTTTATTTGTTCTCGACAGGAGACTCCCGCTACTGCCACTTCAAAATCTCCCTTCTTCTCTTTGATCTTACCGAAGAGCCGTAGTTCGCCAATTTTCATCGACAGGTCGTAGTGTTCCTTTTCATAGCCGAACGAGCCTGCCATACCGCAGCAGCTCGAGTCGATGACTTCGACACTGTAGCCCGGCGGTAGACTTAGGGCTTTCACAGAGGGCTGAATACCTACAATCGCCCGTTGATGACAGTGGCCATGGAGGAGGATGTCTTTCTGAGCATTGGTAAAGTCAAGGTTGAGATCGCCCGCTTTATGAGAATCTATCAGGAACTCCTCGATCGTGACGGCATGCTCTCCAACGAGTTTCGCATCACTACCCGGAATCAGATCAACGTAATCATCGCGTAGCGCCAGGATACAACTCGGCTCGCAGCCGACAATTGGGATTCCCTTTACCGCGTAGGGTTTCAACTGCTCAATATTGTATCGTGCGTTCTCAATCGCCTGTTCGAGCATTCCCTTGGAAATCATCGGACGCCCGCAGCACTTCTTCTCGGGCAAGATTACCTCAAACCCCGCAGCTTCAAGCACATGGAGCACCGCTTCGCCGACCTGTGGGTAGTTATAGTTCATGAAGGTATCGTGAAACAGGACGACTTGCTTCCGCTCGTTTTTAGCTGGATGCGAACGCTGTGCAAACCGTTTCTCGAAGGTTTTATGGACGAAGTTCGGCAGGGAGCGCCGTTGATCGACTCCGACGAATTTTTCCATGGCAGCCTTGGCCAACCCATTGTTCACAAACCAATTCGACACTGGGGCAAACTTCGCTCCAAACTTGCTAAGTCGGGCAATATCCCCAAAAAGACGGTTTCGGAGCGGCAGTCCGTGTTCCTTGTAGTAGTGGGCAAGGAACTCGTACTTAATCTTTGCCATATCCACGTTTGATGGACATTCCGCTTTGCAAGCTTTGCACTCTAGGCACAGATCGAGTACTTCATGAAGTCGCGCACTCTTGAAATTCTCACGTGCGAGTGATCCTGAAATGACAGCTCTAAGCGCGTTCGCTCTGCCGCGGGTGGAATGTTCCTCTTCGCGTGTCCCAACAAAAGACGGGCACATTGTACCTGTTAAGGTTTTGCGACATGCACCGACGCCATTGCACATCTCAATCGCCCCTGCGAACCCGTCTTGGCTTGAGAAGTCAAAGTAAGTGTCAATTTTGATTGTGCGATAATTTGGCCCAAATCGCAATGATTGAGTCATCGGTGGCGGGTCAATAATCTTGCCTGGATTCATGATGTTGGTCGGGTCGAAAGCGGATTTGACCTCACGCAAGGCGCCGTAAATCTGTGGACCGAACATGCTCTCAATCCATTCGCTGCGGACAAGCCCATCGCCATGCTCGCCGCTCATTGCGCCACCGAGTTCCATCAGCAGATCTCGAACCTGCCTAGCGATAGAGTGCATCTTCTGGATATCGGACTCTGACTTGAGATTAATGACCGGGCGATTATGGAGTAATCCAACACTTGCGTGTGCATAGTGGGAAGCCGTTGTATCGTGGTCGGCGACAATCTTGTCGAAGCGCCGAACATATTCTGGCAAATCCTTAATGGCGACAGCGGCATCTTCAACGAACCCAACCGGTTTATGATCTCCCGTCGTGCCCATTAGCAATCCAAGCCCTGCCTTCCGTGTTTCCCAAACACGTTGCTTTTCTTCCGCGGAAACGCAGCGCACGAAGGCGTATCCTAAACCAGCAGATTTAATTTTACGCTCAAGTCCGTCAAGTTTTTCGTGAAGTTCGTCCTTAGAGTCGCCGTAGAATTCTACCGCTAGAATTGCGCCAGGATTGCCTACAATGAAGTTGGTTATACGCGAGAATTCAAGCGACTGCTTCGTCATGTTGATGATTTTGTCATCGATTAGTTCAACGGCGGTCGGATTGCATTCTAAGATAGGCTGCATCGCCTCCATTGACTCAATCAAGGTCTCGAAGTGCAATACGTTGAGTGCGGTCATCTTGGGAGCTTCGACCAGATCGATTTTCGCCTCGGTAATTGTTGCGAGCGTGCCTTCCGATCCGACGACAATCTTGGCTAGGCTGAACGGCCGGTCGGTATCGCATCCATCACGTCGGTAAGGGGTGACTTCTTTTGTTCCCGCATCTGGGACGTACTCATCCAGATTATATCCCGCGACACGTCGCAAAATTCGGGGGTAGCGCTCGCGAATCTCTTCTTCATTCTCCGCCGCGATTCTGCAGGTTTCTCGGTAGATGTGTGCCTCGTGCGAGTTTCCCGCCTGTTTCATCGCAAGTTCCGCATCCGAAATTGGCTCTGCGATAATTTCCTCGCCGTTAGGCAGAACAAGGTCAAGCGACATGACGTGGTCGATGGTCTTGCCATAGATGAGGGAGTGCGATCCGGCGGAGTTGTTACCGATTGTACCGCCCACGTTCGCTCGACTACTCGTCGCCACGTCCAATGGATACATCAAACTGTGCGGTTCAAGGTAGTGATTCAAATTATCGACTACGACTCCCGGTTGGACCCTTGCCCACCTTTCCTCGACATTGACCTCAATGATTTCGTTCATGTATTTGGACATGTCGATGACGATTGCTTCGCCAACAGTTTGGCCTGCGAGGCTCGTTCCGCCTCCACGTGGTAGGATTGGCACGTTTCGCTCATAGGCAATCTTGATTGCCGCAATGACATCCGCTTTGTGTTTTGGTACAACGACGCCAATAGGTTCAATCTGATATAAGCTCGCATCCGTACTATAGAGCACTTTGGAATACGGATCGAAGCGTACTTCGCCGTCGATTTGGTCTAATAGGATTTGTTCCAATTCTTTGGTCAGGTCGTTCATTCTTGTTACTACTCGCTTTCAATTACGTTGTGAGTTACGCTGCTTCGCGGAAAAGATTCACAGACCATGTACATTTGATTCTATCGTCGGAATCACATCCACTCAGCCAGTGAAAAGCGTTTACCCGTTTCCGCCGAGACATAAGCCCCGTAGCAGACAGCGACAATGTCGCGCCCCAGTTCAACGGTGCTTTTGGGCTGTCGCCCACCCGCAATTGCCTCACAGAAGTCCTGAAGTTCATGCGGAAAACCGTTCATCCAATCCTCGTCCGGGTTGGTAAACTGCCATCCTGAGCGCGTTTCGACCTTTTCTCGGATGTAGGTATCCCCTAAGATTTCGTCGCTAGGCGCATAGGTCAACGTGCCCGTATTCGGGTTGATGTTGCAATGTACCACCGTTTTGCTCGAATAGACTGAAATGATGTTCTGGATTCCACCAAGCACCATGTCCGATGCCGTGATTTGCGCGATTGAATCGTCCGAGAATGTAATCATCATGGACGCCCAGTCTTCGCAATCCTTCCAGCCTTCGCGCACCCATTTTTCATCTTCGGTCAAGAAACTCTTTATGTGGGTGAGATTCGCCACCTCTGCGGTGACGCTCTTCGGTTTGATAGGGCTGTCGTATTTTCGCACACCTTCACTATATTTTAGATAGAGCGCAGCACCGAGGGGGTGGCATCCCTTATTGATAAGGCTGCCACCGCCGGAATAGCGCCATTGCTTAGCATATTCCGAGTGCGATCCGCTATGTGATTCTTCGCCGGAAATCCGCAGGATTGTGTTGTCGCTCTGCGCGAGAATATTGTTCGCCTTGGTTACGCCTGGCGCATAGACCCAGTTTTCGCCGTAGCAGAAGGTGACTCCGTTCCGTGTGACCGCGTCTACCACTTCATCCGCGGCTTTAAGTGCTTCTTCAAACATCTGGCGACGGGGCGTTGTGTGTCCAACTCGTGTCGACTTGCCGTCACCGAAATAGCCAGTCAGTGGTTTCTCGCAGATAATATGTTTGCCGGCTTCAGCGGCTTGGAGTGATAATGGATAGTGCAAATAATTCGGGACACAGAGGTCAACTATCTCTATCTCGGGATCTGCCAGAATCGCTTCGTGAGAATCATAGACCTTCTCAAGGTTGTGTTTCTCCGCAAAGGCGGAGGCTTTTTCTTTCGACTTTGAGGCTACACCTTTAATGCGGACATCAAGTCCCGAAATGCGCCTATAGTTTTCAACATGAAAGGCGGCGGCGAATCCCGCACCAATCATGCCGATGATTATGGGTTTGGTTTTCATAGTTCTGTGAAGTGGAAATCTCTATCGCATTGCTGCTTACCGGGTTTTCTCCACACTTTCAGCGAGGCCTTTCATATAGCCAATCGCGAATACCTTTGCCATTTTCCAGCCCGCGTCTCCCTCCAAGCCAATGCCGTGATCGGGGCGCATGGGACCTTCAAAGTTGACATCGTAGTACGTCTTCATTGCTTCAAACATGTTGGTTTGACCGTCATCGTGCAGCACTTCCTGGAACTTAGGAACTGCCCCCCTAACATCCCTGAAATGTCCGAAGAAGAGTTTACCTCGCGAGCCAAAGTGGTGGATTGCCGTCAGTATATCTTCGCCCATCTCCGAGAAACATCCTTGGCAGAAGTTCAGCCCGATTGTATCAGTTGTGGGTACGATGTCGAGTAATCGGTCAAAGGTTTCCGTACTCCGCAGGGGCCTTGCAAACCCTTGCGTTGGAGAAATGGGAGGGTCGCACGGATGAAATGCGAGACGTACTCCACTACTCTCTAGGGAAGGCACAACACCCTTGACGAGGTACGTTAGATTTTCCCAGGTCCGTTCTTCAGTCAACTCCCCGTATTCAGTCAGAGGCAGTTTTTTGATTTCCTCGTAATCAAACGCGCGTGTTCGAGCACCGCCTCGTCCAGGTAGTGTCCCCGTTCCGGCGACTCTGCCCCAAACGCCGAATTCGTCTATCCAACAGGCACTTGACGCATTTATGGTATGTATGCCTGCCTCGCCTACGTTCTCAACTGACTTGCAGAAGTTTTCTAGCTGTTCCTCGCGCCCTTCGTAACCAAGCATAATCTTATTAATTGGCGGGCAGTCTTCGAACACCTCCAGCCTCAGTCCATGCGCTTCAGTCTGGCGCTTCATTTTCACCAAGTCTTCGACTTTCCAGACTTCATGCCAAGGCGATTCGATACCAATAGAAGGCGCGGGCGGGCCGCCGCCAATCGCATCTGTACAACCAATCTGCTTGGCAAATCTCAGGCTCTCTGACGAATAGGCAGCACCTGCGTGTATTGCAAACCTCATTTGTTCGTCCTCCCTGTACGGATTGTCGTTCGAGTGCTTGGGCGATTAGCCGACATAACATCGCCCTCATCACGTTACAGTGAGCGATAGAATTTGCACCGCGCCTAACCCCAACGCTCTAGGTTGAGACACTGTCTTAACGGGTTTTTTCCACGCTTTCGGCGAGTCCGCGCATGTATCCAATGGCAAATATCTTTGCCATTTTCCAGCCTTCAACCCCCTCCAAATCAGCGCCGTGATCTGGCCGCATAGGTCCTTCGAAACCCACATCGTAGTAGGATTGCATAGCCTTAAACATGTCTGTTGGTCCATCATCGTGCATGACTTCGGTAAATCTCGGGACCGCGCCGTCCACATCCCTGAAGTGGGCAAAAAAGATTCTGCCGCGTTCACCAAAGTGACGAATGGCAGTCGGTATGTCCTCTCCCATTTCAGCAAAACAGCCTTGGCAGAAATTGAGTCCAATCTTGTCCGTCGTCGGTACGATGTTGAGGAGGCGGTCAAACGTCTCGGTACTCCTTAGCGGTCTAGCAAATCCCTGTGTCGGCGAAATAGGCGGGTCACACGGATGAAACGCCAAGCGCACGCCAGTAGCCTCCAAGGTTGGCACAACCCCCTTGACCAAGTATGAGAGATTGTCCCAAGTGCGTTCTTCATCCACCTCTCCGTGCTCGGACAACGGAATATCCTTAATCAGCTCGTAGTCAAAACCTCGTGATGTCGCGCCGCCTCGAATCTCATCTTCGGATGTCGTAGCCACCAATCCCCAATTGACCCATTCCGCACTTGACCCATTAACGGTGTGTATACCCGCCTCAGCGACGTTCTCAACCGACTTGCAGAAATTCTCCAGCTGCTGCTCTCGACCATCTAGGTTTAGCATTATCTTGTTAATTGGCGGGCAATGCTCTAGGATCTCTAATCTAAGGTCATGAGCTTCAACTTGGCGCTTCATCTTGACTAGGTCTTCGACCGCCCAGACTTCGGAGCCCGTGTCTTCTATGCCGATAGAGGGAGCGGGCGGCCCGTGACCGATTACATCGGTACAACCTATCTGTTTCGCGAGCCTAAGAACCTCGGGCGTATAACGATAACCGAGATGTATAGCAAATCTCATTTCCCTTTTCTCCTCTATTTAAGACACTCTGGCCTTTGAAGGTGCCATATAGCTCGGTCTGAAGTGACAGGTCGGCTGGCTTCGTCATTTACCTCAAACAACATAATTTTATCCGATTTTTGTCTCACGGTCAACAGTAATCTGTGGAGAGAAAAGGGGAATCGCATCTAATCTTTGGGCGTAGGGGCCTGCCTTTTGGCCGTGTCGCTCTAGACGGGAGTGCATGAAGAGAACGGAAATCGGGGATTTGATGATTGTCGATTCCACAAGAAATCGCGACCGGGAGATTGCTCCTACAAAAACCTGCACCTGTCAAAAAAGAAAATCGGGGATTTGAAGATTACAACTTCCCACACATCTAGAATCGGGGGCAATTCCCCTGATACCTGCCCGGAAAAACCTTGACACTGGGACAATCGCTTTGATATATTCCGAGTGCTCTTGTGCATCGAATGATGAAGGATATGGGAAATGTGGCTAACACAATATGCTGTTCCTGCGAAAACATCTATCTCGTTCCTGCTCAGCTTCGTAGCAACTCTTTGTTTTGATTCCCTTGCCTATCCCGCCGACAATTCACCTGCACGGCACGCCAAAGTCTCTAGTCGGCTGCGTAGCGCTGCTACCCAGGAAAAATTGAAGGTGTGGGTACTGTTCGAAGACAAAGGAATTGCGACGAAAGATCAGTTGAAAACGGCATTGGAGGCGTACGAAACTCAGATGTCTTCGCGCACCAAACGTCGTCGTCTTCGTCGAACATACGTTCCTTTACCCGATATTACCGATATCCCTGTCCCATCACCGTACATTGATGCTGTGCTTAAAGTGGGCGGACGATTGCGCGCCAAGAGTCGGTGGCTTAACGCGATTTCGCTTGAGGCAACGCCCACCGAGATTGCCAAGATGGCTCGCCTGCCCTTTGTCCGTGCGATTGATCCGATTGAGGTCTATAGAAGCACAACCCAACGCTCGGACTCAGCATGGTATCCCTCGTCTCAAGAAGCGCCACCCGGCTTAGCGCCGTTGGACTATGGAAACTCGCGAACCCAGATTGAACAGATTCAAGCCAACTTTCTACACGAATCGGGATTCTCCGGAGAGGGAATGGTAATTGGTCTGCTAGACACGGGATTCAGCTTGGATCACACCGCACTTCAGGACGTAGACGTTCTTGCCCAATATGATTTTGTCAATGGCGACAACAATCCGGCTGATGAGATTGGTCAAGACGATCCTGGCGAAGATGAACACGGTTCGGTTGTTCTTGGCATACTGGCAGCAAACGCGCCGGGAACTCTTATGGGGGTTGCGTTTCGCGCCAGCTATCTACTTGCCAAGACAGAAAAAGCCTTCCAAAACGGACAGGAGTTTGAACATCTCATTGAAGAAGACTGGTGGATAGAGGGGCTGGAATGGGCCGAGGAGATGGGCGCGGAAATCATTAGCAGCTCGCTTGGTTACTCAAAATGGTACCGTTTCGAAGATCTTGACGGGAAAACCTCAAAATTAACAATTGCCGCAAATCTCGCCGTAGAGAAGGGAATGTCAGTAATTGTCGCGGCAGGAAATCAGGGAGAGCAACCTTTGGGAGATTTGGGTTTAGGTGGACGTATCAGTGTACCGGCAGATGGATTCGATGTGCTCGCCATCGGCTCGGTTGATCGTCACGGTAGGAGTTTGCGATTCAGCTCGCGAGGGCCGACATTTGATGGACGGATAAAGCCAGATCTCGTTACTATGGGGGTCGGCGTAACAAGCATTGACCCGCAAACGCGGAGCCGTTTCATCCACACCCACCGTGGAACCTCGGCGTCCACGCCTCTAGGCGCGGGAGTGGTTGCGTTGCTGATGCAGGCGTTTCCTCTCGCCACGCCTCGGGATATCGCCGACGCCGTTCAATCCACCGCCTCCCAATCACACGCGCCAGATAACGCGGTTGGACACGGCATTATCCGTAGTCGCGCCGCTTACGAAGCGTTATTGGCGCAGTTTGGGGAAACCGGTGTGCCCGAACCTAGTCGTGTTGAACCTTTTCCCAACTTGCGTTCCGTTACAGTGGGCGGCTTAAAACGCTCTGTCTTATTGCAAAACTATCCCAACCCGTTCAATGCGGAAACTTGGATTCCATTCAGATTGATACAGCCAAGTCAGGTGACGCTCCGCATTTACGATTTGCGAGGCAGTTTGGTTCACAGTATTGCAATAGGAGAACTTCCGATCGGGAATTATTCGGGGAAATCTGACTCGGCGTATTGGAACGGACGTAATTTGAACCATGAACCCGTGTCGAGTGGCGTTTATTTTTATGTGTTGGAGGCTTCAGGGGAAAGGTATACGCGGAGGCTAACAATCGTGGAATAACGGAAGGCAGGGCGGGAGCGTGGACGGACGCAAGATTGGAAGGAGGGAAGGGTGGAAGCACAGAGAGAACGAAGATTGGTAGGATGGAAAAATGGAAGGGGGAGTGCGGCGATCAGAGAAAGACTTTGTTAATCCCGAAGAATCGGGTTCTCTAATGTACACGTCTGACATGCAATGAATGGGGATACGAAGAAGAGAAATCCAGTTTCGGATTGGAACAATCTCATCGGCGATTTAACCATCTCGGATCGTGTGCGATGAAGTGTTGGATTTCACTCCGATTTTGGTCTTATCGGGCAAAATGAAATCTCGAAATCACTCCAGTATGTGATTTTTCCTGGTTTCCCGTTCAACCCAACCTACGTACTGTCGTGAATTTCTGGCTAATTTTCATATGAGTGAAGTTACAGTATCTTCGTCGAGTTTGGGAATGAGATGCAGAAGTAGATCCAATGTTGCCGAATAGTCATCACTATTGATGATTGATACGTGGCTATGAACATAACGTGCGGGTACGCCCAATACAATTGAGGGCACGCCACGTCCGACTTGGTGAATCGATCCCGCATCTGTTCCACCGGATTGACGCACGGCAAGTTGATGGGGAATTTGATGCGACTTCGCGGTCTCAATGACGAACTCACATAGCCGGGGGTTAGGAATCATCGTCGGGTCGTACAGTCGAATCTGTACACCTCCGCCGAGTTTTCCCTGCACGGCGTCACTATCGGTACCGGGGGTATCGTCCGCCGGGGGGCCTTCCAAGACTATGGCGACATCGGGTTGGACCATCTGCGCCACCGTTCGCGCTCCCCGCAATCCCACCTCCTCTTGTGCGCTGCCAGCACCGATTAGCGTGTTCGGGTGCTTACCGAGTTTTAGCAGCGTTTGAATCACAAGTGCGACTCCAAGACGGTTATCAAACGCTTTTGCCGAAAACAGTTTCGGATTCTTCATCGGCATAAAGGGGCCGTACGGAACGATTGAACATCCGGGCACCACACCAAATTCCTCGGAAGCCTGATTGTCACTTTCTGCCCCGATATCAATGAAGAGATTTTGAATTTCCATGACCTTCTCGCGCGAACCGGCAGCGAGGAGGTGAGGCGGGATGGAACCGATGACTCCGGGAACTTTTCCGTGTTTGGTTAAAATATTCACCCGCTGGGCAAGCAACGTATGCGCCCACCAGCCGCCTACCGGAAGGAACTTCACATAACCGGCATCTGTCACGCGTTGTACGATGAAACCGACCTCATCAAGATGAGAATCGAGGAGAATGCGAGGTCCGCTGGCATCCCCTTGTTTGGTGCAGAAAATGCTTCCCAATCGATCTCTGTTGATAGGACCAATTTCAGCCAGTCGGGATTGGAAAATCGCTTGTACTTCCGTCTCATGTCCGGGTATTCCAGCAGCTTGAGTCAATTCTTCAAGTAGCCCAATTGATTCTTCGTCCATATTATCTCCTTTACATTTTCTTCGTAATACCGCGAAATCTGCATCCCTCCAACGATGACGTTTAGAACCGTTGGAATACCTTAGGTGCTATTTGAAGAACGTCAAATAACACTCTTAGAAATTTTCATACTTTTCATACCTTTCATACCAAAATGGAGGTTTTCAAGAGAGACAAAAAAGCGTGATAACTCTTGCTATGACTGGCTTCTGCGCCGTTTCCACATTGAAGTCGTTGGAAAGAAGGTATGAAATTTGGGTATGAAACTGTAGTTGTCATTCAGAACAATCGAGATCTCAGATTGACGCCTGCAAAACGTCGTTTTAGAGCCTATTTGCATAATAGGTGACAAACCAAGTTTGGTCATTTGAGGAGGGGTTTTTCATGTTTTTGTTGTCGCCCGCTATGCACCTGTAGAATCTCTATCGCACGAGATTTTCTATGGGAGCTCTAGCGCCTTCTCTATCGGTCAGTAGCTCCTTCGTTATTCACTCGGTTGAGGGAATGCCTATCACGATCTTCTATCACCTTCGCTATCAAGATCTCTATCGCCCTCACTGTCCGTTCGGTTGATCTCAGTTGATTCCAATCGAACCCTATAGGAGTCGCGACCGGGAGATCGCTCCTACAAGGGTCTACAGAAGATTGCTACTACAAACCGAATTGCGCATATCTTATTATACCATTTCTCTAAAATGCAAGTGCATTGATAACCTGGATCAAGTAAAGAAACTTACGTGGAGCGGAGTAAGAAGCCTTGGCTCTGCGCAAAGTCGGCGGGGCAAGATGCCCCGCCTACGGAGTAAGTGAACGATATAATTAAGACATCATATGCACTATAATTCAAGCGAAATGGTATTATACTTCATTTGCCGGACTCAATCAATGGGTGTGCCGTCTAGTTTCAGGGTAATTGCATCTAAGCCAAAACCGAAAGGACGACCACTAATACCATTTCCCTAAATTCGCAGTGCATTATTGGCGTCAATCAAGTTGCTCCAATGCGGGGCAAAATGCCCCGCCTACCGGGGTTGGTGTGCGGAGAAATGGTTGGTATCGGTCTCTTAGTAATAGTATAATTGAAACCGTCATATGCAACGTTATTCAAACGAAATGGTATTAGAATCTCCTTCCAAGGGCAGGGCTAAAGATTGTTGGCCCCTACGCTCAAAAAATCAGACCGGATCGCCTTGGAAAAATCATAGACAGTCCTCCCAGTTTTTGGTACAATGATGTTCTAGCAGTGGTCTACTTATCAAGGTTCGAGAACAGCCTCAATCTGAAAGGACGTATTAAATGGCCGAAAAGAATGTGAAACAGCGGATGCACGATGGAGAGGTTATTATCTGTAGGGGCATGGGACTGGCATCAGACCCGGATGACATTAGGGCTACGCTAGAGGCGGGAGGATTCGATCTGCTGCAATGCGATAGCCAACACGCTCCGTTTAAGGAGGAATGGCTAATTCCTTTTTGCAACATTGCCGAAGAATACGATGTCCCGGTTCTGTTTCGGATAAAGAACACGCGTCTAGCCTACCAGATTGGAAACTGGGCGGATCTGGGACCTACGGGCTTTGAGGTGCCACAGGTGGAGACCGAAGCTATGGCGGATGAAGCGCTCAATGCGTTGTATTACCCACCAGTCGGTAAGCGCAGTTGGGGCCCTGCCTACGGATTCGGCTTCACGCCGGACCGAGATCGTGTAGAGTACGCCAGTTGGTGGAACGAAAACTGCATACTCCTGTTACAGGTGGAATCCATAAACGCAGTTACAAATGCAAGAAAACTTGCGAAAGCGGGGGTTGACTGTATATCTTTCGGCCCTGCGGATTTGACAATCAACCTCGGCACTTACCCACACCATCCGTTGAGTCTACCTTCGTCTGATCATCACCTCTTATCAGATGAGGTTGTGCGCCACGTTGGCGATCAACTTAAGGGTACCGGCGTCTCAATCTGCCTTCGCGGCGTCGCACCGGAAGATCGCGATAGGTATATTGATATGGGGGTTAATGTCTTCCTGTAAGGTTCGACCCTAGAGTTGTTGAAGCGAGTTGACATACTCCCAAAGCCAAAGCATTGGGATCCCTAGAATCTCGTGCAGCGCTTCGTAGATTGTACTTTTGAAAGGAGATAAAGATGGCTCCGGAACAACAAGGCAGACACGATCTGGCTGAATATCAGATACAGGACAATGTGCGTTTAGAAGTTTACTGGCGGGATGATCGCGCTGGTTATGGGCCGGCGGTATCCATCTATGCCTACGATCAGGAGGTTTTGCGGCTCGACTGCTTCGGGGAAGAAAACGATAAAAAGGGAAAAGGACACTGCCATATCAACCTAAGGCAAACCAGAGCGCGGCAGTGGAATTACCTTCCCGGATCTGTCAAGGATCACATTGGGCAAGCGATGCACGATATGCGGGAGAATTTAAACTACTGCCTTCAGACAAATATTGATGAGAAGATTCAGCAGACTACGGTGGATTCTGGATCGTTGGAACCGATTGCCCAGCAGGTCGAAGCAAAGATGCTAGGGTTCATGAATCAACTCGGTTTGGAATAACAGATAAGGCAGCGGCTAGTGGATCTCTAGCGCACTCGCTATTCGCTCGCTTGATCGCAATAAGGGGGAAAATCGGCGACTTGATGATTGTCCATCGCACCCTACAATAAACTACGTACTATTTGATACATACATTGCGCTCCTCCGGAGCGCATGCAATGGACATATGCCCGTGCTACAGACATGCCGCTCCTCCGGAGCGGGGAGTTGAAGGCTATGGTATAGACATAGAAGATAAGAAGCAAGAGACAAAATCGATGATTTGATGAGGGATTTGCTATCGCCTTGGGATCTCTATCGCGCTCCTTGTTCAGTCGGTTGATCTATCCGCTCAGTTGATCGCTCCTACAAACCGAACGTGCAATGAAAAGAGGTGAGAGAAAATCAGTGATTTGATGATTGCCAATTCCACCCTACAAATGTACAAAATCGAGCTAAGGGACAACATTCGGAGTTATCGACCGATTACAAATCCGTTGGCGACAACAGATTTGGCAAAAATCTCTTCATCTAATCTCAGACCGAATCCGGGGGTGGTGGGAACATTGACATGTCCATCCGAGATTCCGTAGTCAGAGGCATCCAAACCTGGCGTTAGCGCCTCATCCCATTCGACGAATTCAAAGCGCCGGATTTTAGCTGCCAAGTGAGCTGCGGCATAGTTGCCGTAATGACCGCCGTAATGGTGGGGCGCGGTGCCGACCTCCCATTCGTCGAGTTGAGGGCCAAGTTGCAACCAGCGAGTGAAGCCGGGATGGAAGATATCGTACTGGACGATGTCAATTAAGCCTTCTCGCGCCCAATTAACCAGACTAGGTGATGCATCACCCTCTCCATCAGCGATGCGCGTTTCCAAACCCTCCACGTCTAACCATTCGCGCAGGTTCGCGTAGAATCTCGAATCTTCATGGAAGGCTTCTTCCATCCAGTAGACCTTAGCCTCCGCCGTCTCGCCCAATACGCGTTTCGTCAAACTCAAATTATATCCGTTGTTGGCATCTATCAGGATGGTGGCGTCTGTGCCTACAGCCTCCCGAACGGCGCGGATGACACGGATATCCCGCGCTGTTCCCTTTTCAAGGGGCATGTGCATGGCACCGCGTCCGACCTTAATCTTGAACGCTCTGTGCCCTCGCGCTGCTCCCTCCAAGGCTTCCGACGCAATTAGCGCCGCAGCCTTATTATCGTCTTCCAAGTGAAGATCATCAATATACAATGAAGTATCGTAGCAAGGTACACGAAAGACTCCTTCGTCGTCGGATTGCCCTCCCAGGAGCGCGTACACGGGTTTTCCGGCAAGCTGACCCGCCAGATCCCAGAGTGGGTATTCAAACGCGCGAAACCGCTGGGCAACACCGTGTTTCAGATCAAACATCCGGCTTAGTTGAACCCCGATGAGTGATTCCGCCTGTTCTTTGGTCAGCAATGACCAACCAAAGCCACTTGCTCCATTATCGGCAGTAACGCGAGCAATGCCCGGTCTAACCTGTGTCCCATGCTCTCCAAGCCGCGAGTTGCAACCGGCGTTTCGTGGTCTTGTTCCGGTCAGGCGAGCCCATTCAATTCGTTGAATGCTTAAGTCATTCATTAAACTCATTTGGAAATAAGCAACTTTCAATATAAAAGTTTATCTTCCGTATGGACTAGGAAGAATGGAAGTTGTGCCCATTTTACATACATGCTGCTCCCTCTGGAGCAGAAGATTGAAGCTATCGGCGTACTATCGACATAGAAGATTTCTATCGCAGTCACTATCCGTTCCCTTGATCTCCTCTGGAGCGAAAGAACAGAAGCTAAGTAACTAGAGAAAGATCTGCTGGATTTGGCAATCCAGCAAGAGCGGCCGGGGCCCGGCGCGCCGTAGTTCTTGACAAAATGTACAATTTATTATCGAAACTTGCTTAACGGAAATCCTCAATCTATAGTGGTTATACCATTTCTCTAAAATGTATGTGCATTGATTGCGTGAATCAGGTAAAGAAACTTGCGTGGAGCGGAACAAGAAGTCTTGTCTCCGCGCAAAGTCGGCGGGGCAAGATGCCCCGCCTACGGAGTAAGTGAACGATATAGCAAAGACATCATATGCACTATTATTCAAGCGAAATGGTATTAGTACGAATCTAGCGGGCACCGGTAAGCAATAAGAAGGAGAATCACCGACTTGACAATCGCCGATGGATCTCTATGGGAACGCTATAGCCCTCGCTATTCGCTCGGTTGATTCCATCCAATACTACAGCAACTTGGGAGGTGAATGGAATTCACTTTCTAGCGAGCAAGTGCCTGCCACGATGCTGACGACACCGGTATACCCCACCATAATGCCGCTCATAGATATACTCGTAGACACCTTCTGAGACACTACGCAGGATTTCGGTGCGGCGCCTCACCCATGATCCGAAAGATTGTGACCGATTCCGCAGACTGGTCTTGGTCCTGTCCTCAATGATGCCGGTCAAAATGTACGCACGTTGTTTCCCCTTCGGGTCAGTGATTACCAAAATCCCACTATCTCCGACCATGCCATAAACCGTCCCGGTTTTGTTATAGACATGAACCCCCCTCGGAATGCAGGTTTTATCGTAAAGGCGGTCTCCTTTGGGCAAACCCAGATAATGTTTCATTTTCGGAGAATGGGGCAGATGTCCCAGCCATAATTGATAATAGAAACGATTCATATCGTGCGCAGAGGTCATGTTTCGATAGGTACGCCCCCCATTTGGAATATATTCAACGATACGCGTATGCTCGAAATAGGGATAGTTCCACCTGAGGAGTTGATTCACGCGGCTTGGGCCGCCAAGTAATCTGATAAAGTAGTTAGTCGACGAATTATAGCTCCTCTGAATCATATTTTTCAGATGCAGACGATTCTGGTTCGTGTGGCGCAACCGTCCTTGTCGGACCTCGTGAAAATAGACTAACATCACAAAGTTTTTGATAAGGGATGCCGCCATCATGGGTCGATCTTCGTTAATCGAGACAACTTTTTTTCCCTTAGAGATGTCGTAAACAACAAAACTCGTTTGGTCTGTCGATGCCAACCTACGTCGGTATCGATTATTTTTGATATATCTATCAATTCCCGCCTCAAGGGGCGAATCTATGGACAGTTCTGGCGACTGTGATTTTTTCTGAGTGGTCTTGCTAGGCGATTTCGGCGGTGCTTTTCCGCGATCTTGGAGGAGATCGATTGCTTCAATCCCACGCTGCTTTGTTAAATTTACTTGGCATAGCAACGGATTATGTTGTAGGGACAGGTTGGTACTCCCCACGAGGTTAACATTCCCATTATGAATTGTGCCGAAACATCCTGTGCTGGTGCCCGCGTCCTTGGAGTTCTGCGTTTCGTTTTCTTTCAACAACTCTTGAACTTCAGACGTAGATTCCACACTTTTACTTGCCCCCCAGCAGAATATCGCATCACGATTGGTCGTTTCCAACAGCGACGACGAAAGGAAAACTGCCGAGAAACAGACCAAAACGAACCGGAGTTTTCTTATTTTTGTTTTCATAATAGGATTTGCTTTCAAGCGAAACACGGTGTTCAAAATCGAACCTTTCTACAGAATTGGGAGATGGGTGCGTAGAACCGAATCGGAACTAGCGGTGCCCATAAGCGGTTATGGAATAAATGCAGTAAAACACAATTTGGGTTATTGATGCCAATTTTGCTTGAATCATCGGTTCAGCTACCACCCTTAACCTCCTAAGAGCCAGTAATTTGAGGTGGAGCGTTTTCAGGTTTTTGTTGTCGCCTGCTATATACCTTGAAAATCTCCTCTGCGATTTGGCAATCGAAAAGGGATTTTTATGAGATCTCTATCGCGTTCCCTATTCGGTCACTTAATCGCTCGTTGTTCACTCGGTTGATCTTATTTGGTCGCTTGATAGCTCCAGCCGTGTCGCGATATGGCAGTTTATTGGCTGTTTCTATGATCTAATCCCAGTAGGAGCAATCTTCCGTTCACGACCGTCTAGGCGTGGCAGGGCAAGATGCCCTGCCTACCGTCGTGACTCTTGTTTCCGCGTAAGTCCAAACGTATTGATTATCCGCTTTCGTCGGAGACAGTAGATCGTGCCTCCTCAATGATTTCGACATTCGCTCGCGGGAGAGTAATTTGCGCTCCATCTTCCAACTCAACTTCTAAGATGCGCACCTTGGCTCCTGTTTCAAGCTGTTGTAGTTCGACTGGCAGCGCGGTAACACGACCAAGGTTTCCGAAATAGGGTTCGCGAATAACGCGAATCGGCGTGCTGATGTCAAGCATTCCTGCTACGCTTACATCTTCAATGGGATGCTGGTGTAACTCAAAAGGAACAACTATCTCAGGGCGTACAACCCCAGCACGAATCTGGGTTACGCCGTTGATTGATGTCTTGAGCCCTTCTCGCTCCTTCAGCAGATTGAAAGTTCGATCTGCCATTCGGATTTTCCCGAAGCCTTCCGTAACAATGAGGGTAATACCGATGTCCTCGGAACCAGTGATCGCGACGCCGAGTTCATAACCCAACAGTTCCCGGAGATCTTTGTCATCAATGCCGCCGACAATCAACCCTCTGACTCCACCTCGAATCGATTCTTGAATTGCATCGTGCGAAACAATCGACCCACCGACAAGAATCTGTCCCCGGTGTTCAGGCTGAATTAGGTCAGACGTAAGCGGGGCATCAGGAGAACTGACAACGACCTCTAATATTCCAAGGGTTTCCCCTCCAATGCCAAAGATTCCCTGAATATACGTACCGTAGGTCTCGACCGTAATCCCTTCATTACCAGCGACTCCCGTGACGGTTCCATCTACATAGGCTCTTACCTCAACAGGGATTGGTGGCTCGCGAAGAATCACCTGTCCGGTGACGTTGGAAATGTTTTCGATCGTTCCACAAATCGGCGAACGTGCCTGCACTTTGAAAAGCCCGAAAATCCCTTTCGTTGCCGCGAGGATTTCATCCTTTTCGACTGGTTCTCCTACCTTTTTGGTTGTGTATTCCCCCACATCGCCAGCGGGAACACTTAGCAGATTTGCGATGTTTACTAGATGCACCTTGCCCGGAAGATCAGCCTTTGCGACGACCTCATCGGCTTGAACCTTGTCACCGACCTGCACTAGCACTTCGCCTTCAAGAGGAAGCCTACGCTCCTTGTGTATCGTCATACTTCTTGAGACTTTAAGGCCCGGCGTATAGGCGTGCGCCATAAATTAAACCTCATTAGCCTCTGCGCGTTCGGCAAACCGCTGCTGGAGGGCAAAGAAGGCGGTGACAAACAGGATGACCCCTGCCACGTCGAACCACCAGGGTTGTGGCTGAATTGGACCTGTAGGATCCGATGAATACCCGCTGATCTCAATCTTCATACCTAAAATAATCATTGGTATCGCATTCTTTAACGCATGACCCAAGATGCACGGCACAATCGAACCTGTACTGACCCTCCACCAAGCGAGGATTATCCCACCGACGAAAGCGCCTATAAATTGCCAAGGATTCAAATGGTACAGGGCAAAGAGTAGAGACGATACGAAAATGGATTTTGTGACTGAATATTTGCGTAGAAAACCGTCCAGAATCAGACCGCGGAATAACAGTTCTTCCGTGAGTGGCGCAACAATTACGAGCACAAGAATCGATCCCCATAAACTCTGTTCTCCTCGTACCAAGTCCAATAGTTGATCCATCAACCATTGCGGTGCAGGAAGAAAAGTACGCAGAACATTGTCTGCCTCGGAGAGAAGAATCTCCAACCCTAAGATTAGGAGTACCATTAACGGGTATAGGGACGGGACCACAGATCTGGTGGGACAGATTTCTCCAAACGATCGACCCGTCTTGCGGATGCCCCATCTCAGGATTAGTCCAAACGCCACGGCGCTGATTATCCCGTAGCAAGCGGGATGTTCAAGCAGCGGGTAATCAATCCAAAAATCGCTTAGAAAGAGGGGAACGCCTACGAGAACCGAGAGAAAAAAGAGGCATATTAGTAGCCAAACGGCCTGTCGAATGTCCGGATAGTACGCCTTTTCGCCGTGTTCGCCCATCAGCGCAATCTTCTTTCAGTGTTCGTTGGTTTGATTCACTTCCATGCCTCGCAACCTTTGAACGGCATGTGTTCTCCCGCAATGTATTTTGGCTTGCGTATATAATCGTTAACCACGCCATCGGCCGCCTCCCCGCGAAATAAGAAGGTGCAGGGCCAAGGTTTCGTTATGTGAGTCGTCGTGGGCATGTACTGGATAGAACCGCCCCGGCGCCATCGGTCACTACTGTTGGCATCGGAGGCGTGCACGGTGTGCGGATGATGCACCGAGATATCACCTGGGCTTAACTCAACATACTCTGCTTTGCCTTCATCAATTCCCGATAAATCAACCTCAGAGCTGAGGACATTCACGGTTTTCGTCTCCGCATAGTGCGGACGCAAACCGAGCTGATGTGTGCCGGGAATTACCTTGACGCAGCCGTTCTCGCGGTTCGATTCGGTTGCGGCGAACCAGATGGTAACGACCTCCATCGGTTCGAGCGGCCAGTAGTTCGCATCCTGATGCCATAGAAGCGCCTTCCCGGTGCGCGGTCTTTTGGCGATGTAATCGGCGGCAAAGAAGGCGATGTTGGGACCGACTAAATTTTCCGCAACATCCAAAAGGCGACTATCGCTGACGAATCGCACCCAGAAAGGGTCTTGAGCTACCATCCAGTGACCAAGTGTCTCAGTGGGAACATCAGGGTTTCGCTCAATCAACCAGTCAATGTGCCGGTTTAATTCGCGGACGAAGTCGAGGTCTAGCACGTCCCGAATGATGAACACTCCATCTCGATCGTAGACTTCCTTGCTGCCTTCTAGATTTCCGACCTTGAATTCAGTTAGCATGACGGATTCATTGCTCCCCGCTCCCGTTAGTCAGCTGCTTTTTTCTCTACGACATCGCGCTTGGAGCCTGCTTGAATAATAGCAGGCCACGTCATGTTTGGCCATTTGAGAAAAGGTTTTTGCATGTTTTTGTCGTCACGTGCTATAAACCTGTAGCCCCTGTAGAACTGAGAGGCTAGTAAGATCTCTATGGGAGTTCTATCGCACTCACTATCCGCTCGTCCGATCCCACGCTGGGGCTTTGGCGTAAGGCAACTGGTGCTGTAACAAATGGATTTCCAAACAAGCTCTAAATCTCGTGGAGCCCGACATAGTTCTCGGCGAGCACTCTCGCTGCCGCCTCCGAGGTGCAGATGTATTCGAACGCGGCTTCCTGCAATTTGTACTCAAACGTCCCGACAGCGGCTTGAAGATGCATGAGTTTGGTTATGAAATTGGAGAAATCCTGTGTTCGCCACACTCGCCTCAGACATGCCTCCGAATAGTTTTCTAAGAGTTCGGCTCCGCCCGTCTTGTACCAAGTAATCAGACCCTGCGATAAAATCTTGACATCAGCAACCGCTAGATTTAGCCCCTTGGCGCCGGTAGGCGGGACAATGTGAGCGGCGTCTCCTGCCAAGAAAAGCCTGCGATACTGCATCGGTTCCACGGCAAAGGTACGGAGTGGGGCAAAGGTTTTTTCAATAATCGGCCCTTCCTGCAACGACCATCCATCAGTCGCCAAGCGGATATGAAGTTCCGTCCATATCCTTTCATCGGGCCAGTTCTCAAGGTTGTCGTTGGGGTCAGATTGGACGTACAAACGGCTGCACGATGGAGACCGCAAGCTGTGCAACGCAAATCCGTTCGGATGGAACGCGTAAATCAGTTCCTCGGCTGAAGGTGGAACATCTGCCAATATCCCTACCCATCCAAAGGCGTATTCGTGGCCATACTCCTTTAACACGCCATCAGGAATTGACCTGCGAGAGATACCATGAAAGCCGTCGCAACCCGCCACATGCTCGCATTCAATTACGTGCTCGTCACCCTCTCTTTCGTAATAGATGCGTGGTCTATCGTTTTGGAGTCCCTCAATTCTCCTGCCTTCTGCCTCAAAGAGAATCACCCCGCCTGTATCCAACCGCGCCTTGATGAGGTCTTTCAGGATTTGCCGCTGTCCGTAGATATAGATAGCGCGACCACCAGTGAGGTCTGCCAGTGGAATCCGTTTAGATTGCCCATTAAAGCGAAACTCCACACCGTGGTGAACTAAGCCTTCTTTGTGCAGGCGATCGGCAACTCCGATGGACGTTAGAAGGTCAACCGTGTTCTGCTCTAACACCCCTGCTCTTATTCTGCCCTCTACATGCGCGCGGCTCCTGCTCTCCAACACAATTGAATCAATTCCCGCATGGTACAACCGATGGGAAAGTACCAGACCTGCAGGCCCGGCGCCGATGATGCCAACCTGGGTTTTCTTGACGCGGTCTGACCTTGGCACGATCTTCCTCCAACCGGTTTACCGTCACTACGACTAGACCCGTAGGCACCGGTATAGAGTTTAACGATTATTTACCCTTATTCCGTTTCATCGGATGTGCCTATCGGAGGCGTGTTGATGGATTAAATTAGAAGAACTTGCCGGTGACCATTCACGCATCATAGACGACGTAGATAGCTCTGGTGACCTCTTTTGCGCGCGCTAAATCTCAATATTCAATTCCTCAAAAACTTCTAGAGCCTCATGAAATGCGGCATGAGCGGCGGGCAAACCGCAGTATATTCCCGACTGAAGCACGACCTCCTTTATCTCTTCGATAGAAACACCATTGTTCAATGCAGCTTTGACATGTAGTCGAAACTCCGGTTTTCTATTGAGCGCAATCAGCATTGCGAGCGTGATGAGACTTCGAGAGTGTTTTGACAACTGGGGGCGTGACCAGACCTCTCCCCATGCGTAGCGGGTTGTTAAATCTTGGAAGGCGTCATTGAAGGCATTGACATTCGCCAGCGCTCGGTCAACATGATCATCTCCCAGGACTGCCCTTCGGATTTTCATGCCTTTTTCATATCGTTTATCTTCATCCATTTGTCATATTTTCCTTATTGGCTCCGTCCATCACGCATCAATGGTGAATCTCCTCAGATTCTAATTACGCGTAGTCGTCAACCCCACGGTTTATTCACTGTACTGCTACCGCCAGTTTGATAACGCCATTGGTCAAGGTTTGGATTTGGCAATCCAAGCCGAGCGGCGGCTGGCTAGATTTCGCTCCATTGTCCCGGTTTGCGACGCATTCTATTGAGTAGGTCGGGCTAGACGAAGTTTAAAAAAATAATTCGGTAATGTCCTAACGATGCTCGGTGCGGTTAGGAAACCACACCTACCGAGTTTAGAGCAAACTGGAATTACCGGTTTAAATACTTAATCTTCATGTAGTCCGATCTACGGGACGGGGATAGCAGCGTGGGTTGAATAAGACAATCTTACATACATCCGGGTCACGATTTTTTTAATTCAACTACGCCCTTCTGTCTCCCCAACACGGCTTCATAAAGCCTCATTGTCCCGAGGCAGTCGTGGATGTTTGCAATCGGCTCACGTTCTTCACGGATAGCGCTGACGAATTCAGTCAGACTGAGACCGTCACCGGTCAATTCGCCGTTGCGTTGATCGCTGAAGTTATCGGTGAAATGATTCTGAGATTCAGTATAGTGAGAAACGCACCACAAACCGTCAAGTATAATGTATTCTCCCTGGCCGGTGATTTCGACGCGGTCGTAGTTACGCCCCCACAGGCGGTGGCTGTTGAGTTGTAGCGTTCCGACCACCCCACTTTCGAACTGCAACGTTACCGCGAAAGCGCCTTGACCGCCGATCTCGTTGTGAAAGGCAGAAATCGCCTTCACCTCTCCACCCATGTAACGAATCAAATCGAAATAGTGTATCGCAAAATCTAGCAGATAGACTTGTGCTGCCCCGCACTCCACTGTCTCACCTGTCTTGGCGAGGCGCGAACGGTAGTTTCCTGAGCAGAATGAACCGAATAATTGTGTCACTTTGCCGAAACTATCTTCCTGCATAATCTCCATGGCACGTCGGACACCGAGGCTAAATCGTCGCTGAAAGTTTACCATCACGACTTTACTTGTTCGATTCGAGATTTCAGCTATCTCGGTCGCTTCGGCGAGGGACGCCGCAGGTGGTTTAGGCACAAAGACGTGATGCCCTGCTTCAAGGGCTTCGCAGACAAGGGATTGCCGCACCTCTGGTCCGGTACAGATAATCATCGCTTCAATGTCTTCATTTTCCCACATCTGATGGTAATCGGTATACCACTTCCCGGTGCCGAATTTTCCCAGTACGTTTTTCGCTCTTTCTTCGTCAATCTCGCAAATCGCCTGTAAGTCAATCGGGGCGAAGTGCAATGCCGGGTAGAGCGTATGCCTCGCGAAACCTCCCGCGCCAATGAAGCCGGTACGCAGCGGTTCTAAATCCATGAATATCTCTCCTAGGGTCCTTCAGGGAACATCGATTTTGTGCGGATGAATTCGTGTTTGAATAGGAGTGGATTCAATCGAGGATTTGTTGAGCACACCAAGAAGTGGAAGGGGCACATCAGGCGAGTTGTTTTCCGTACCGCAACATTTGAAGGATTTCATTATGTTTGAAATAAATATAGATAGGGAATTGGAATGGCGATTCTTATTCCTCAACAAAGCGTGATATCTCCTTTACCACCTTTTTAGCATTCTCGCCAAAGACCATCGTCAGATGGTTGCCCGGCACTCGGACATACCCCCCATTTGCAAGTGCTCTAGCTGTTTCGATGGCATTTTCGTAGGGCAATACGGGCGGCGTGCCGGGTGCGCCATAGGCGCCCGGCGCGTTGAGCAGCAATGTCGGATGCTTCACTTGGGTCAAAATCTGATGCCAGTCTACCTCCCCACTCTTCGCCGACACTTCTTGAATGACTCTACGGGGCGTGCGAGGTTTCACGCTTCCGTCCGCACGGATTTCGACATCTGCTTGATAGTGTTCTTCGATGTATTGATCCCAGTACCCATCCAGAAACGGCATGCCCTTCGCCAAGATCAGGTAGTCGTCCCAAGACGGAAACACTTTGTCGAGTCGATTCAGCGATGGTTTAAGAAGGTCGCCGGTGCCGGAGGGCCAAGAGATGGCGGCATCAATGATGACCAGTTTACTGAACCGTTCCGGATAGTTCGCCGCCATGTACAGCGCCAACATGCCGCCGAAGGAGTGCCCGCCGAGCACTACTTGGTCAAGTCCCAATGCATCCAAAAGCCCAACTACGTCCGCCGCATGGTCTGCAATACTGTATCCGGTGTCGGGTTTGTCGCTCAATCCACGGCCTCGTAAGTCAAGCGCGAGGACACGGCGCCCCTTGTTTAAGCCGGCATGAATGAGACCTCCAAACGAGTGGGCATTATTCGTTAACCCCGGCATGAGTACCAAAGGTGGATTGGTACCGGCATAGTCCAGGTAATGAATTTGGATGTTGTTC
The DNA here is from genome assembly GCA_965197465.1 of Candidatus Poribacteria bacterium. Lineage (GTDB taxonomy): Bacteria > Poribacteria > WGA-4E > WGA-4E > JAJDTR01 > JAJDTR01. Next base: position 2,544,873 of record OZ240209.1, read on the forward strand.
GTACCCGCAAAGGCTCCCATCGCGCTGTTCACAGAAGAAATTGAAGACACATTGGAGTTAATCATACCAAATATTTTGTTATGCGTCAACCTGAAATTGGGGGATTTTGGTGATTATATAATCAATTTTGCAGTTAATGTAATTCAGGGCAATTGTCTGAATGGGATCTCTATCGCACGGGATTTGCTATCGTCTTTGGATCCCTATCGCGTGAGGAACTCTATCGGCCTCGCTATCCACTCGGTTGATCTTATTCAGTCGCTTCATCGGATTAAACGGATTTCTATGAGATCTCTATCGACTTCGTTACCCACTCAGTTGATCGTTCAATCCAACCTACAGGTTAGATTAAGATTTTCAGAGAACCGTGGATTAGCGCCAATGGAGGTTGTAGAAATCGTCACTGGTTGATGTAATCTGCGTCATGTTTCCAGATTCAACGTCCATAATGAAGATTTCGCTGGTGCGTCTGCCGCCGCGGTCTCGCCCGATGAACCCAACTTTCCCTCCGTCGGGACTCCAGGTTGCATCTCTGCCTCTGTAACGGCTTAGATTTTGATAGCTCTTAAATTTTCCGTTTTCTACAGTTGCGACGCAGATTTCGCCCGCGGCATAGAACAGGATTTGCCCCCCGTCGGGCGACCATCTTTCTATACGCTGACACGGCGGCTCGTCGCGCTGGAGAAACCATAGCCCTGTCGTCCCGACGACTTCCGGTTGCGCAAGCGCTAGGAACCCGTCGGTCGTGAAGGCGATCCATTTACGGTCGGGCGACCATTCGGGCCATTTTACGCCTTTTGGCAATGCCTCAAGCAGTTTGTTTTTCGGCTCTTTGATTTCCTCGCCTTCCGCATCCCAGTGCAGCCAGCCTTCCGCCCACCGGCGAGTTCTCCAGCGCTTGGTTGATTCCCCGTCAGCGGATACGACCCAATTTTCCAATCGATCCTTTGGACGGTCAATCTCAACCACAACGAGAACCATGCCACTACGGGGCGACCATCTAAAGTCGTGAATTCGATATTGTTTCTTGACGAGTCGCACTTTCTCGGCTCCATCCGCCTGCATCACATAGAGCGCCTCCGCCTCATCAACCCCGGATATGTAGGCAATCAGCGTTCCGTCGGGAGACCATCGGGGTCTACGGGAAAGCCCGTCATTCGTGAGTTGACGAAAATCTGTGCCGTCCGGATCCATCGTGCAGATGTCGTATTGATAGAATTCCCACCACTTTGTGGTGCCTCGACCTTTTTCCAGGGTGCCGGTTGCGGCTCGGAAGCCGTCCCGATGCAGGAAGGGTTTGCGGATGGCGAAGACCAATCTGCCTGTCTCGTTTTGTGCCAAGGCGAGGTCAGTTATCATGACGAATAGAATGAAGATCCCAAACAGGTATTTTTTAGGCATGGTGTAATCCTCCGATGTTCAACGAAGCGTGTGTGTATGCGGAAAAAGCGTATCATTCAAGAGAGCGGTAGGGAACGCAGATCTGCGTTCCCTACGGTCCCCCTTGTGAAGCGACTAGAAAATTGGAAGTGCTTAGTAGCTGTAGTTAGAGGTGAGTAAAATTCCTGCAGCCTAAGACGTGCAATGAATTGCACTACTACAAACCTGTGATCGCGATTCGGAGAGGAATCTCTATCGCAGGAAAAAGGCTGGTGCGCGGTGCGCACCCTACAAAAGGCTGTATTCAAATCAGTTTGCGGTAGAGAATCAGATATTTGTAATCGACTGTCACCTCAAAGGCGGTGCGGAGCGGATCTGCGTATGGGCTGCGCGCGGCGTCTTCGCCGTTGATGGTCTCAATGGTGATGCGGTGGATCGGCTGAAACTCTCGCTTGAGAAGGTGATGCAGGACGCCGAGATACTCTTGCATTTGCGGGTCGTCGTATGGCACATTGAACGTCAGTGCCTTGCCATTTCGCTCCGATATCATGACAATTCGAGCCCCCCGATAGACAAGGTGCGTGCTAGGAATGCGCTTGGGGAGCGTTCCTTTGATGGCATCAAGCTGGACGCCGCACAATGAAACCGGATCTGCGGCATTTATCCAGTAAACTTTGTCGTCGGGAAGTTGCCGGCTCAACATTCGAAACGCCTGATGCGAGATAAACTGCGGACCGGGGATACCGTGAAAGAAGTATCCCGCCAGTACTTCACCAGACAACTCCATGATTCGCAATGACCGGAAAATGCTCGACCATCGGAACGCGGGCAACTCCCTCTGAAGCAATTCCCGAAACAGAATACCGTATCGATCCAGCAACAATCTGGCGCGGTCCTTTTTTCGTTCCTCAGTCTCAAGGAGGTCGTCCGTGAAGTCAAGTACCGGCAACCGATACCAGTTGCCGACATGGGAGCTAGAACCTTTCCATCTAGCGAAGTCGGCGCGGTGGCTGATACGGCGACCTCTTCCACGCCCTTTGTCTACCCCAATTTCGGGCGGCTTGAATTTGCTCAGTATCCCTCTGCGGAGCGCCAAGAAGGTGTCGTTTGCCACACGTCCTCCCCAGACAAATTCCCAGAGTCGATTTGTCAAACGCGCGGAGCTGAGTTTGGATGATCGCAGCAGGGAGGAGAAATCGTATCGTCCTGTTTCGTCCGGAAGAAGATTGTCGAGATTGTCATTCTCCCGCGTTTCGACCTGATGTACCCCAGCGCCAACCTCCTCTCTTTGACGAGATCCAACCTGGTGCGGAAGGTTTTCACCGCCTTCTTCTTGCATCAGGTCGAAATCCTCTTCAAAGTAGAACGTTACACGGCGATTTTCGCCGCCCATCCACTTGAGGCTCCCTTCCATCATGGCGGAATCGAGCCATGACGTAGCATAAGCGCGAGATCTGGCTGGAAGAATTTCCGATTCCCACAATCCCGCCGCTGCCGGATAGCAAGCCAACTGCTCGATACAACTAAGCAGACCGTCAAGATCGTCTGTGGGAGTTGCAAGCCTGTGGAAGTTGGCAAGGAACACCACCAGCCACTCAAATTCCAACGGCTCAAACGTCGGCGTGGCGTCTCGTCGTGTCAGGCGCAGGAGTATTTCAAAGTTTTCGCCATCGCAAAGGGTTTTGCCAGCGGTATCCTCCACCAGTTGACCGATGATGATTTTCTCTGAATCTACGAGGTCTTCCAGCGCCAAACTCAATTCTGCCTCCCTAATGCCCAGCGTTTCTTGAACGTACTCGGACGTCGTGGGGCCATAGAACTGTAACCATTCACCGATGAGCGAAGTTAGCTCTTGAGCATCGTTGACTGCCGAGGAATCGGTGCTCTGATCTTCACACTTGAGGTGGAGCAGGGCTTTAGAATTGCCCAGCGATTCACAATCGAGCGATTCTATGTCGTCGTAGAGAACCCGGATTCGGGGCATCATCTCTAAGGCAGCGATTAGTGGAGAAGAGGCGCCCGGTGGTTTCATTCGCACAAGCTTGTCAGCTATAGGTGAAAGAATCTCATCCGGTTCGAGGTGGTGATCATTGCAAACCGCGTCAAGAAGCACATCCCACTCCGGCAGGGGAATAAGTAGTCGTTCCTTCACCCAATCGATTAGGTCCATCGCGGTCTGAGGTGAATATCCCGGGCTGAGTCGACGACGTTTCTGTTCAAACTGCCGGACGAGCGTTTGGGAAACTGTCGGACGCAACCCCGGCGTGAACACGACATCGCGCAGAAGGTCATTTCGGAGCATTGAGGCGTTGGTCGATGTGGAATAGTCCCCCATATACATGTACTCATTTATTTGTCGCCAGGAGGCGTTTTGCGCCATCGGGCTGGCGTAAGTTGTGTGTACGGCTGTCCAGCGAATGGAACCGGACTCAAGCTCGGCGAGCACTTGCTGCAGGCTATCCAAATCGAACTCATCTTGAAGGCAGGTACGCCACGTCTCAAGAAGGATTGGGAAATCCTCGTACTGCATCACGGCGGTCATTAATTTCTGTGAGCGAAGTCGGCTCAGCCAAAGCGGCACCCGTTGGTTCATCTTGCCGCCGGATGTCAGGAGTAGTGAGGTTCCGGCACACTCTCTGAACCTAGCGCAGAAGAATCCCGAACCTTCAAGTTGTCTCCGAAGCAGAGGCTGGAGCGTCGCGCTTGTTACCATGGAAAGTAGTTCGGCAGGGGGCAGCTCGTCAGGAAGCATCAGAACGATGCCATCATCCGTCGCGTGAACTTCGAGTTGACACCCAAACCGGTCGGTCCACGCCGATGCGAGCGCCACACCAAATGGACGATTGACTTTAGCGCCCCAGAATGTATGAATGACTACCTGATTCCCCGGTATGCCTTCATGACCCGTTTGGACAATTTCGATGAGTAGATGGTGACGATGCGGGAGGTCGCAGTCGGTCACATCCTTCTGTCTTTTGAGGAAATCTATCAGCTGCGTTGCGGCGGTTGCATCCATGCAGTTTACCCGCTGCAGGTCGTCGACATAGTCGGGATCGTCGAGCCGCCGGTTTGCCTCTTCGAGAAAGAGACCGATACGTTCCGAGAAGTGGAAATCCCTGCCATGGTCTTCTGAACGCCAGAATGGGGCCTCCTTCTGAGCGGATCGGTTTGGCAGAACGAAAACATCGCTATGGGTGACGCGCTCGACTCTCCATGTCTGCGTACCGAGCGTGAAGACACTCCCTTCGCCGTTTTCCCAAACGAACTCCTCGTCAAGCTCCCCGATTCGGGCGTTGGTTTCGGCGTGACGCATATGAAAATAGCCGCGGTCAGGTATAGTCCCGCCGCACATGTAGACCGCCTGTATCGCCCCCTTCCTGGAGGACACGGTATTATCGAGCCGGTCAATTGACACACGCGGTTTCAGTTCGCGAATACGACTCTCGGCGTAGCGTCCCGCCAACATATTCAACACTTGGTCAAACTGTTCGCGCCCGAGGTGACGATAGGGATAACTCGTCTTCAGGTAGGCATAGAGTTCATCAATGTCCCACGTCTCCATTGCGACCATCGAGACGATAATTTGCGATAGGACATCAAGAGGACATGTGACTGGTCTGATTGGCTCAATTGCTTGTTCCCCAATTGCTTCCGAGAGAACCGCGGCATCAAGGAAATCGCGCGAGTGCGTCGGAAAAACCGTGGCACGGCTTACTTCGCCAACTCGGTGTCCGGCGCGGCCGATCCGCTGAATCGCGGAGGATATTGAGAATGGTGATTGGATAAGCACCACTTCATCCAGTGAGCCGATGTCGATGCCCATTTCCAGTGAACTGGTTGCAACGATTGCTTTCAATTCGCCGGCTTTGAGTTTCACTTCAACCGATTCGCGAATCTCGCGTGACAAGGATCCGTGATGCGCATAGGCGATCGGTCCCTCCTCTTCCGCGTTCATCATCAGTGTCAGCCGCTCACAGAGCCTTCTGCTATTAGCGAACAGCAGGGTCGACCGATGCTGGTTGATTATTTTCTTGAACTCATCAACAAGGGGATCCCAGAACGACTCACGCCCCGGATCCTCGGCGGCTTCACCCGGATATCGGACCCGCACCTCGTATTGCTTATCGGATTTGGAATAGATTGCCGATACGGGTCTCGGCGTATACTTCGGACTATGCGGGTTACCATCTGTCCTGTATCCGCCAACGAACTCGGCAACTGTCTCCATTGGTCGAATCGTCGCTGACAATGCGATCCGCTGGAATTCGCCAGAGAGCCGCACGAGACGGTCTACGGCGGTAATCAGATGCGTCCCTCGCTTTGAGCCGACAACGGCGTGAATCTCGTCGAGAATCACGGTAGAGATTTTTGTCAGGATGGATCTTCCACCACCCGAGCTTAGGAGAAGATTCAGGCTCTCCGGTGTCGTGATTAGAATCTCCGGCGGGTGACGCTGCATTTGGCGCCGGTCGGAATGCGGTGTGTCTCCACTGCGGGTCAATACCCGGATATTGGGAAAGGGGTATCCCGCATCTTCGAAGACCTGCCTCAATCCCCGTAGCGGCTCAAGAAGGTTTCGGCGGATGTCGTTGTTGAGCGCTTTCAGGGGCGAGACATACAGGACGCTGGTGTGTCCGATGGGCAATTCCTCTATCACCAATTGATTGATTGCCCAGAGAAATGCTGTCAAGGTCTTGCCACTACCGGTCGGCGCGGTAATCAGAACATGTTCGCCATCGGCAATTTTGGGCCATGCTTGCGCCTGAGCATCCGTTGGCTTACCAATCGCGTCTGTAAACCATTTTGCGACGAGTGGATGGAATTGCGATAGAGCGATTTGATTCATATGTGTTGCGCCTCAGTTGCTGGCGTTGCGTTGATGATAGGACATAGCGGGAAAACTCGAACAATGCTACACATGTATGTCAAGCAGTCACTTATGCGCTGGGGGATTGCTCGGATTTCTCTATTCAATCCTAATCAATTTAGGGACTTGCGTCAACAGAAACAAGCAGGCAAGGAACGCAGATCTGCGTTCCCTACAGTGTCATCCACAATCATGGGACGGCACAGGGGCGGTCCCCCACAAATAAGCCCCTAGGGGATTTTGTCGGTTTCTGCTTGATTCTTGAGGCTGGCTGTAGTAGAATGCCGCGTCAGACCAACCAAATTTTTTCTCTCCTAAACTCTTCACGACCTACTGATTCAGGAGGTGCCTACCGTGAACCGGTTGTCCCGCAGTAGCTTCGCCCCGCATACACTTAAGGGACATCTGCTGATTGCGATTGGAATCGCCGCATCGTGGCTAATTGTATCATCACTCGGCGCGGCTCAGGAAGCCACAGCTACTTTGTCGGGTCGTGTTTTTGACGTAGATAGGACTGACCGATTACGCGAAGGAGGGTGAATGGGCTTGGGAAAGCGGAGAACCGGTGGTTTACACTAACTGGGCACCCCATGAACCGAAGGATGACGATCGGGGTGACGAAGATTTTGTCATGATGGATTTTTCAGGGGAATGGTCTGACGTAGGGCCCAATAGCGTAGAATGGCAAGTGGTGCGATTGGCTATCATAGAAAAGGATGGCGTCATAACAACTCCGACCGGAGAGAAGTAACCTATCAAGCAGAGCGGCAATTCTGCTCAAATCTTTAATTTTTCAACATCAAAGGAGGATTAACCACCTTGAAAATTCTTGTTGCACTTTCAATTATTTTACTGTCTGCTTCTTCACTCGCTGCACAGGAGGAAGAGGAAGCGGCGGCCCCAATCGAACTTGAAGAGATCGTCACCATTGGTACGCGTGTGCCCGAGCGGAGTCGACTTGATTCGCCAGTACCGGTTGATGTCATCAACGAGGACGAGATTCGAAAGACGGGACATACCGAAGTCGGGCGAGTGTTACAGACATTGGCGCCGTCGTTCAACTTTTCGAGTTCTTCAATCAGCGACGGAACGGATGCTCTGCGGCCCGCGACACTCAGGGGCTTGGGGCCCGATCAGGTGCTTGTGCTCGTCAACGGGAAACGTCGGCACGGGAGTGCGTTGATTCACGTGAATACTTCGGTCGGTCGAGGTACGGCGGGTGTAGACATGAACGCGATTCCGGCGAGCGCTATTAAACGGATTGAGATTTTGCGCGATGGCGCCTCGGCGCAGTACGGTTCCGATGCGCTTGCAGGGGTCATTAACCTCGTGCTCAAGGATGATTACGAAGGTGCGTTTGGCTATTCCTACGGCTCGACTTTCGCCGGCGATGGCGAGACGTTTGCCCTGAATGCCCATAAAGGGTTCAAATTCGGCGAAGATGGAACGATTCACGGCGCGTTTGAGTATCGAGACAGGCAACCGACCAACCGTGCGGGTTTGACAGGCGCAATTCAGTACCCTAGTAGCGAAGTCGCTGAGGGTAGTCCTGTCCAACTTACAAACGACTCCGGCAATAAAGAACATAGCTTTGACCGCCAAAATTTCCGTATCGGCGATGCGGAATCACGTCAGGGTGCCGTTGTTCTAAACTTGGACAAGCCGATCGATAGCATTTGGGAAGGCGCCACCTTCTACAGTTTCCTTGATTACTCAAATCGACAGAATACCAGCGCGGGGTTCTATCGAAGAGCAAATCAACTCAGCCGCAACCCCGAAGGCTCTGACTATCCTGACGGGTTCCTTCCGTTAATCAACACTAGTGTACTTGATTACTCCATTGGAGTCGGTGTCAAGCAGCGGTTCGGTAACGGTTTGCGGATGGATACAAGCGTGGTCACGGGCGGCAATAGTTTTGCGTTCAATGTCAGTAATTCGCACAATGCCTCGCTTGTTGCCGCAGAGGGCTCCAGCCCATCATCCGCAGATGCGGGCGATTTGCGACTTTTCCTCAACACGGTGGATCTCGATTTCTCGCTTCCGATGGACTGGGGTAATGTTGCAGTCGGCGGCGGATTTCGGAACGACATCTACCAAATCACCGCTGGCGAGGAACTTTCGTACAAGGATTATGATGGTCCCGGCGGCGCCTCAGGTGGCATCCAGGTGTTCCCCGGCTTCCAGCCCTCAAATGAGGTGAACGAACTGCGTACAGCCTTTGCGTTCTACACGGATGTAGAAGTAAACCCAATCAAATCGGTGTTCGTCAATCCTGCGGCTCGCGTCGAGAACTACAGCGACTTTGGATCCACGGTCAACGGGAAGTTGGCGTTGCGTTATGAACCGACAGACGCGCTTGCACTGCGTGGTTCGGCTAGTACAGGATTTCGCGCACCTTCTATGCAGCAACTGTATTTCAACAACGTAAGCACGCAATTCAATACAGTTGATGGTCAGTCAGTCGCTCAAGAAATCGGCACGTTCCGAAACGATAGTGACATCGCGAAAGCCGTTGGGATTCCCGAGCTGACGGAAGAGACCGCAGCTAATCTGAGTGGCGGATTTATTCTCCGCCCTCTGCCTCGGTTGACTCTTACGACGGACTTTTATCGGGCTACCATCAGCGACCGAATCATCATCAGTGGACGGTTGTCGAGCGGGAATGAAGCGATTCCGGCAGGAATTCGAGAGAGTCTCGCAGATTCAGGCGTTGCGGGCGCACAATTCTTCATGAATGCGGCAGACACCCAAACGCGGGGAATAGATTTTGTCGCGTCGTATACCTATCCCGTGTTAGAGCAAGCGTCACTTGCATTTAGCTTCGCTGCAAACTACACGGAAACGGAGATTACGGACGTGAATCTTCCCGCGAATCTTCCCGAGTCGCTATTTACCGAGCAAGACCGCTCCATCGTTGAGACATGGCAACCGAAAGACCGCGTTTCGATGGCGACCCGATATACGGGCAACGCTCTCACCGTGGACTACGCAGTGCATCGGTATGGGGAATACGCCGTGATTGATGGCGGCAAGAGCCAAACCTTCACGCCCAAGTATCTCACCGATGTTCAAATTAGCTACGGATTGGGTGAGTACGGCAGAATCAAAATCGGCGCGAATAACTTGTTCAACGTCATGCCGGATGAAAACCGTGTCGGCCAATCGCGTGGTGGAAAAATCGTGGATGCATGGGGCAACATCCTTGTTGATTCGCCGGGGGTATTCACGTATTCGCGGCGGTCTGCACCGTTTGGTTTTAACGGCGGGTTGTACTATATCGGCTGGGAGAATGCGTTTTAGGCGCAATCTGTCGCACAACTCAGGTCGAAAAACGTTGGGGCGGGTATAGGCTCGCCTCAGCCATTTCCTGAAGATGATCCACGAGATAATAATCTAGAAAAGGCTGGTGCGCGGTGCGCAACCTACGGGCGTGGGAGAATACGTGATTGGAATTCCCGGCTCCAGATTGAGGCGACAACACACACGGATTTGGCGTGCGAGTGTGGTCGGAACGACTATCTATGTTTTTCTGTTCTCAATTACGGTTATTTGGATTCTTCATGCTTCTAATCGGACCGAATATACCAGCCATATTCTTAGCCCGTTTTACGTGGGATTTTCGCTCTATCAAATTGTATCTTTCGTCAACATCGCATGGCTATCCATCCTAGCTGTTGATTTGGTGTTCCTGATGCGCCGCTCTCCTCGGAAAGGAATACTTGGTCAACTCAGTGGGGTTGTGTTGTCGATTCTCGCCATAGCAACCGTTCAATGGGCTGCGGAGGGGTTGAAGCGTGTGGCTGTTGCTTGGGAGGTGCAGTGAATCTTGTAAAATCCACGGAGGATTATGATGGAACCTAGATAATCAGGAGTGGCAGTCTGTATCCGAGCAAGCACAGCAGGAGGTTTATGACTTTTTCCTGATTGTAAAACAGCGCCATGAACAACAATTGCGCCAGGCACAACACGATCAAGCTGAGACACTGCTTTTTTCAAATCACAGTGCCAATCTGGTTGAAGAATGGCTAGATGACTCGGAGGATAAAGTTTGGCAATAGATATAAATGTAGCAGACGTTGTGTTATGTGAGTTTTATTTCAGTGATTTGGAACGATCCAAAAAGAGACCAGTTTTGGTCTTTAAGAGCTGTTTGAATAATTAAGTGGCAAAGCCATGCTTGGTCATTTGAATCGGGCTTTTTCAAGTTTTTGTTGTCGCCTACCATGCACCTGCCGCCCCGCTGGGGCTTAGGTACGTGGGGGCCTCGGTGTTCCTATATACCTTCAGGATCTCTATCGCACTCGCTATTCGCTCGCTTGATCCCCTCTGGGGCTATTGGAGGCTGGTGCGCTGTGCGCACCCTACAAGATCTCTGATGAAAACCTTGGGTTTGAGACGAAATGTACTACAAAAATGAATTTTCAAACAGGCGCTGAGGAATTGAAGAACGGGAATTGATGGTTAAACAGTCACAAACCTACGAAAAATGGGGCGTGGTAAGGGGGAAAATGAAGGAAAAGAGCAATCGGCGGCATGATTGTCGTTTTTCGCTTAACGTATCACATTTGGTTTTATGGTTCGTCATTTGCCACTTTGTCTTCTGGTTGGGCGGATTTGTGCATGCTTCCACGGATGAGCATGGGGAGCAGGCATTAAAGAATCCGGACGGTACCTGGAAATGGACGAATAAACTCATCAATGAGACGAGTCCGTATCTTCTACTTCATGCTCACAACCCGGTGGACTGGTATCCGTGGGGGCCTGAGGCGTTAGCACGCGCAAAAGCGGAAGATAAACCGATTTTCCTGTCGGTCGGTTATTCAACCTGTTACTGGTGTCATGTCATGGAGCGGAAAGTATTTGCGAATCCCGAGATTGCGGCAATGATGAACGAGATGTACATCAACATCAAGGTGGATCGGGAGGAGCGTCCTGATCTTGATGAAATCTACATGACGGCTACTCAGATTATGACGAGGTCCGGGGGTTGGCCCAATTCCGTATTCCTCACGCCGGAACTGCATCCCTTCTACGCGGGAACTTACTTTCCGCCAGTGGATAGCCACAGTCGCCCGGGGTTTCCGCGTGTGCTAAAGACTCTCCACGATTATTGGGTGAATCGGCGAGATGAGGTCATTGAGCACGGGATGAAGATTACGGAGGTGATCAGGCAGGCAACGGGAGGAGGTCTTGGCGACACGGATGAATCACCTCTGGAGAGAAAACTGATTTCATCCGCAATCGAATTTTTGCGGTCAAGCTACATTCCCGCCTATGGCGGTTTCGGCGATGCGCCAAAATTTCCATCGCCGACGAATCTTGAACTTTTACTTAGCGAATATGACCGCACAGAAGATGAGCGGCTGCTCAAGATGATTACTCACACGCTTGATATGATGGCGTACGGCGGGATGTACGATCAGATTGGCGGCGGGTTCCATCGGTATTCAGTCGATGCAAAGTGGCTTGTGCCGCATTTTGAAAAGATGCTTTACGACAACGCGCAATTGGCTAAGGTCTATCTACTAGCCTATCAACGGACTCAGAAGCGGCTGTATCGACGTGTAGCCGAAGAAATTTTTGAATTTGTGTTCCGAGAGATGACGTCACCAGAGGGCGGTTTTTATTCCGCGATCGATGCCGAAACCGACGCAGAGGAGGGGAAATACTACGTCTGGACAGAAAAGGAGATTCGGGACGTTCTCGGGAAGAAACAGTCGAAACTGTTAATGAAGGTCTACGGTGTGACAAAAGGACCGAATTTCGAAGGCAAGAATATCCTGTATCTGCCTATTCCGATTTCGAACGTGGCAAGAGAGGAGGGGAAATCCGAAGAAGAATTGTTAGCGCAACTTGATCCACTCAAAGCGAAACTGTTGAACGCGAGAGAAAAACGGGAGCGCCCGCTGCTCGACACGAAAGTTATTGTGAATTGGAATGGATTAATGATTGACGCATTTGCTCTGGGGTACGAAGTGCTCAAGGATGTCCGCTATCGTGAGGCTGCGGCACAAGCGGCAGCGTTCATTCTTGAAAAGATGAGAAGCTCAAACGGGGGATTAATGCATACGTATCGGGATGGCGTGCTCAAATACGACGGTTATCTTGATGACTACGCTTTCTTTGTGCGTGGTTTGCTCGGATTGTATCAGGCAACAAACGAGAAGCGCTGGCTAAACGAAGCACGCACCCTGACTGATACAATGATCGAGCTATTCCAGGATGACACGGACGGAGCGTTTTATTTTACGCTGGAGGGGGCGGAACATCTGCTTGTCCGCACAAAAAAGCCGTATGATTCAGCGATTCCGTCGGGAAACGCGGTCGCCGCGAATAACCTCTTGACACTCGCCGCGTTAACCGGTGAAAGAAACTACCTTAAGTTAGCAGAAAGGACCCTGCAAACCTTTGCAGGCATGATGTCGAAATCCTCCGGGGGATTAATGCACATGCTTCTCGCGGCGAATCGTTATCTCGCAGAGGATTGGACGAAGTTGCAAGGAGCTTCATCTCCCGTCTCTGTACTACCCAATCAACAATTGCAACTCCCTTCAACAGTTTCCCCTTTAACTTCCGGCACTGAAATCGTGAAGGCTACCGCATCGGTCAAATCAGGAGGGGAGATTACTCCCTCTCATCCTTTTGATGTGGAGATTCATCTTGAAATCGCCGAGGGCTGGCACGTTAACGCCAACCCGGCATCTCAAGAAATGCTCATTCCTACCTCAGTGTCGCTCCATTCCGACGCGCTAGTGAGCGTTCTTTCCGTAGATTATCCTGAAGGAGAGATTGTGCATTTCGACTTTAGCGAAGAATCTTTGTCTGTCTACGAAGGAACGATTACAATACCGATAAAACTTCAGCTCAAATCTGATGTTTCACCTGAAAACACCTTTCCACTTAATCTGGAACTCCATTATCAAGCGTGCAATGATGAGGTTTGCTTGGAACCTACAACCAGACAAATTCGACTCAGTGAATAGATGTTTAGGCAGGGGAAGGGTGGAAGAAGGGAAGATTGGGAGAACGAGGGTTTTCTATCGCGCTCCCTATCTTATCGCTTGATCCCTCGTTGTTCACTCGGTTGATCGCAGCCAGAGGGGAAATCGACGATTTGATGAGGAATCTCTATCGCATTCCCCATAGGGATCAAGTTAAGCGTTTTAGGGTGCAAGTCACGCGGTTTCACTGTCTTAAACTGTTAATCTCCATGTAGACTTGGCGAGGGAATTCCTACCCATTCATTGATGGGTCCGCCACAGAAGATGATTTCATGGCGCTCGATTCCGTAGGGGCGAGGTTCGGTGCGGTTGGAAAGGGTTCTCTATCGCACCTACCGTATGGGGGCGATAGAGATTCCCGCCCCGCCCAATGCGGACTAAGTTAAGGGTTTTGCGACGGACAACCCCACCAATACTAGACGAACTCTCTTAAGTTGATCCCTATAGGAATATCTATCGCGCTCGCTATCCACTCGCTTGATCTCAGTGAAGTGTTGGGTTTCACTCGGATTTCGGCTTTACGGGCGCAATGAGACCTTGATAGCCCTTCTTCCTCCTAAGATTTTTCAGGTATTTCCGTTCAACCCAACCTACGTACTATATCGAAAATCGCAATGGCGGTCTGATGTGTCTTAGGTACGATGGAGATTCGATAATATGTTTCTAATCGATGGGTTGGGCAGCTTCAGGAACCTCGACTCCCTGCTCATTCCAGAAGCGGTATGCGCTGCGGTGGAGCGGAATCACGAATGCCATCGGGGCATTTTCGAGCGTCATGTCCTTGGCTGCGTGGTGGGTATGACGCAAGGTTGTATGCCCCTCTTTTGAGTACACATGCTTTAACATCGTGTGAATGGTCGACTCGTCGGTGTCTTTATGCGCAATCAGCAGCGTAGGCATGAGGAGCGTATTGACAGGTTGATCTATTCCTTTGTAGATGCCTCCCGGCAGAGTTCCCGACAGGTAGAACGGGTATTTTTCATAAAAGCCGTATTTCTTGGCTGGCGCGTCAAAGTCGATGAGCCGAATGGATTTAATCGTGGAGACTTCGAGAATCGCCGCGTTGGGAGCACTTACCAACCACTGGAAACCGGCTACTTGTCCATCTCGTAGTGCGTTGCCTCCTGCCATTCCGCCCTTGTAAATAGGTGTATATTTGCCTTGAATTCCCGCCAATGTCGCCAGTCGTTCGAAGGTTTGCGCCGAGCCGGAGCCTGCCGCGCCCATTGCGACTTTCTTCCCAACGATATCTTCAAATTGGTGGACATCGCTATTGGCAAGTGTGGAAAACTGGTTGTATGCGACATAGAGCAGCGTTACCACGCGGATGTTTTCTTTCCGTCCCTCTTTGGCAAATACCTCTTGTCCATGATAGCCCAGATAAACGTCCGAGGCAAATGCAACGCCGAGGTATTCTGAGCTACCGTTGACCCGACGCACGTTTTCAATGGATCCGGCGGAGGCTTCGACGGAAATCTTGATGTTGGATTCCGCTTTTGAGACCACGTTACCTACGCCAGCGGCAAATGGGGAAAAGGTGCCGCCCGTAGCCCCACCGAGGATTGATAGCCATATTTTCGCTTTCTTGGCTTGAGTTTTCTCCGGCGCCGCACCCTTGGTTTTCTGGTTGTCGCAGCCGTAAGCCGCAGTGAGGAGTATGATTAACAGTAATGAGAGTTTTTGACGCATAATCACTGACAATCTCGGCATGAGGCAATTTGTCCTTATTTTCCGGTGAATTGGTTGTTGATGCTAGGTAGGATTTGTAAACCTGAATTCTGCATATTCAGCGTGGAAGATTCCAATGTTGAAAGAGTATACTGCCAACCGATGATCGGAGTCAATTGAAATTACCTGCCGCGCTGTCGTATCAGGAATTTGACGGTCGTAGATCGCACCTGTCGAAATTTTGCAAGAAAGAAACCGAGTTTTGAAGAAAAAACTCGGTTTCGTCGCGAGTTTGAGGGAATCTCTACCGCGCTAAGATTTCTATCGCATTCGCTATTCGCTCATTTGATCCTATTCGGTCGCTTGATTCTATTGAAAAATTGCTTCAGATTTAGGATAATAGTCACAATTGAGCGGGTAGTCGAATCGCCAAACAATTTATCGGAGGTTAGGAATAATGGCTGAGTTAACACAAATGAAGTGTGTCGCATGTCGGAGAGACGCACCGCGCGTTACAGATGCGGAGATTGAGGAATATCTTCCACAGACCCCGGAATGGGAGATTGTGGCACGCGAGAACATCAAGAGGTTGGAGCGTGTGTTCAAATTCAACGATTTTCCCCAAGCGCTGTCGTTCACGAACAAGGTAGGAGAGTTGGCGGAGTCGGAGGGGCATCATCCCGCACTTCTGACAGAATGGGATAGAGTGACAGTCACGTGGTGGACTCACAAAATACGAGGATTGCACCGCAACGATTTCATCGCGGCGGCAAAGACGGACCAATTGTATTGAATCTTCGAAATCTGCTTCTAAGCGAGTTTCAAAATAAACGCTTATCTTCCGCATCGACTAGGAAGGATGGAAGCTGTCCCGTTTTACAAACATGGAGGATTTCTATCGCGCGGGATTTACTATCGCCTTCGCTATCCGCTCAGTTGATCCTGTCCAGTCGTTTGATCTCCTCTGGTGCAGAATATTGACATTATCAGCGTTCTATAAACGTACCGCTCCTCTGGAGCGAAAGAATGGAAGCTAAATGGCCAAATAAAGATTTGCTGGATTTTCCAATCTAGCAGGAGCGATCTGGACCGTTCTACTACATCATCCTCAAAATGTGAAGCTTACTTCTGAAACTTGCTTATGAGGCTCCTTTTTTTATCTATTACTGTTCCTTTTCCAGCGACTGATGGAGGCCGCCTTCGTGTGCTGAATCTGCTCAAGCAGGTCGCACAGAGAAACCATGTTACTTTTTTGGCGTTGGAAACGCAACCGACAGACGAGGAAGGAATCGAGTATCTTCGGAGTCTTGGGATTGAAGCACACCTCGTTCCACATACCTCTCGGTTACCACTTTTCAGCCTACGATCGGGAAACCAAGCAGTTTTGAAGCGGAAACCGCTGACCGTTGCACGGTACGATGTGCCCGCATTTCGGCGAGCGTTCCATTCATTGCTGGAGACGGGTAGCTTTGATCTTATCCACTATGAGATGTTGCACACCGGGCAGTATCGCCTAGAAACGAACGCCAGGAGTTTGCTATCCCTCCAGAATGTTGATTCAAACATCTGGCGCCGCCTTCGCGAACAAACGTCAAACCCACTTCGAAAATGCGTTTTCTGGACGCAGGAGCGTGCGTTTAGGCGATATGAGCGTACAATGAGCCGTAGTTTTGACCTTGTTGCTTGTGCATCGGAGGTTGACCGCGATCTAATGGAAGGGATTTGTCCGGGCCTTAGCGCGGGCGTGATTCCCAACGGCGTCGATACCCAATTGTACCAGCCAAATCATGAAGTTGAAGAAGAGACGACGATAATCTATACGGGCAGTATGGATTGGTTTCCGAACGAAGATGCCGCTATCTACTTTATTGAGGAAATTCTTCCCATAATCCAGACTAAATGTCAGAACCTGAAATTCTACGTTGTCGGGCAGTTTCCTACCGAGCGCCTGAAGCGTTATGGCAACCGCCCCGGGGTTGTCGTCACCGGTCGGGTTGACGACATCAAACCGTATTTCGCACGTGCCACGGTTTACGTTGTACCGTTAAGGATTGGCGGCGGAACACGTCTGAAGATTCTGGAGGCATTGGCAATGGGGAAAGCGGTTGTGTCGACAAGCGTTGGCGCCGAAGGATTGAATTTGACGGCAGGGGACGAAATCATGATTGCCGATGAGCCAGCTAAGTTTGCCGATGGTGTTTTTCAATTGATGGAAGACAAATCCATGAGGCGAGAACTTGGCGAAAACGGGAGGCGACGCGTCAAGACTGAATATGACTGGCGGCGAATTGGCGAAAAATTGCAGGGAATGTACGAGGCAGTGGTAGCCGGTGATTCTGGCACAACAGGTATGGTGTCCGATTCGTCAAATTTAATCTAGGTGTTTGAATGAATGAACCTATGCGCGACAAACTGCTGAAGTTGTACAGCGAACTCCAAACGGCTTATGGCTCGCAGTCTTGGTGGCCCGCAGATACACCATTTGAGGTGATCCTCGGAGCAATCTTGGTGCAATCGACTGCGTGGCGAAATGTCGTCAAAGCAATCGGTAATTTGAAGGACGCAGATCTTCTCACGCCTTCAAGGCTAGGGGCGATTCCGCAGCTAGAATTGGAAGAACTTGTCCGTCCTTCTGGCTATTTCCGCGTCAAAGCCAAGAAACTTAGAGCGTTTTTAACGCATTTGGAGGTACACCACAACTATCGGTTGGATTCGCTGTTTGCCGCAGACATTTTCACGTTGCGGGAAGAATTGCTCTCGATTTATGGAATTGGGGACGAGACCGCCGATTCTATTATACTCTATGCGGCGGGAAAACCAATCTTTGTTATTGATTCTTATACGCATCGTTTGCTCTCCCGGCTAGGTTGGACAACGGGAAAATACGACTATGCCAAAATCCAAGCAATCTTCATGGACGCACTTCCCCATGACGTAGGCTTGTTCAGTGAATTTCATGCTTTAATTGACCGTCACAGCTCAAGAATATGCCGAAAAACGCCGCGTTGTGAGGAGTGTTTAATTCGGGCTGAGTGTTCTTTTGATGGCGAGGCGGCAGCTAAATAGTTGGGTTTCACTGTGTTCTATGGAATCTCTATCGCTCGGGATGTTCTATCGCCCTCCTTATTCAGTCGGTTGATCCCAACCTACGGACGAGATAAAGATTTGCCGGATTCGGCAATCCAGCAGGAACGTGATTGCTTCGCAAATACAGTCGGCGATTTGCTGATGACCGGTTGATCCGAACCATTCTCAAAAACCGAGGTTTTAAGAAAAAACTCAGGTTCAAGGGAGATATTCGCAGGTATTGTCGCAAGCGAATTGGAGGATGGCGTCGTCCGGGGCTAACTGGATGGGAATGGGTGGACCGTGACCTTTCCCAAGAATGGGAATGTTGGAGAACGCGTTGTAGCAGCAGATGTAGGCGAGGCGTGGAAACTTTGACAGATTGGGCTCGGAAGTGTGGAGGAGATTGCAGTGGAGGAACAGTACACTGCCCGGCTTGGCTTCCACATAATGCACCGGCAGCATCGCCTCAAGGGCTTTGGCACGTTCAGGATTGGCTCCATGCTGGTCTCCCACATGACCGTGGTCGAGGCGCCCCAGCAGGTGTGAACCGACCACAACTTTCAGGCAGCCGTTGACGTTCATCGCTTCATCAATGGTAATCATGGCAGAAGCCAATCGCGGATAGGGGCAACCATCGCCATACCAGTAGCCGTAGTCTTGATGCCATTCCCAAGCACCACCGCCTTTCGGGGTATTTCAGCATGACCTTGCTATGCCAGTGGTAGACATCCTCCCGAAGCAAGGCCCTAATAGACTTGACGATGCGCGGGCTTGCCGAAACCATGCCGAAAACGTCCTCTCCGATATCTCTCCATATTGCCAATGGAGACTCGTTATCATCCGCATCGTGCGCCACAATGGTATGCTCCCGTACGCGTGAAGCTGATTTGACAGCTTTGCGTAGTATGTCGACTTCATCAATCGAAAACATACCGTCGACGAAAACAAATCCGTCACGATCGAAATCTGCTATTTGGTCTATTGTAAGCATGCTGTTTTTCGATGTCAGTTACGACGGGTCAAGGGTTACAGCATACGGAATATGCCTACTACTGAGTCATAATATATCTCGCGCCGCCAAACGGATGGCGTTTGCGGTTTTGTCAATCGCCTCGTCTGTCATATCGGGCTGAATGCCGATGCGGATTGCGCGACTTAGATAGTCCAGCGTCCTGGGGCACATTCGATCGGAGTAATGGATTTTTCCTTCATATGCGGGATGCGAGTAGGGTAAACCGTTGGGATGGTAGGTCTTCTTCTCAAGGATATAGTGCCAATTTGAATAGACATGCCTATCGCCATTCCCGTGGGTATACATTGGCCCGCCAGGAGCACCGTGTTTGCGCATTGCCTCTCCAAACTTGACTGCCAGATCCGGGGTCGGAAGGAAAAATGCGACTGTGAGATTGCAATCACCGTTCTCATCGTGGAGTTTTCTCATCTCAATACCATCCACATCGGCGATGGCTTGGCGTAGTTTGGCGTTCCGGATTCTCGTGTTTTCCAGAAAATCATCCAAACGTGTCAGTTGCACCGATGCCACGGCACCGCGTATCTCATCCATCCTGAAGTTCATGCCCGGGAAGGCGGCTTCGGATTGCTTCGAGATTCCCCATAAATTGCCGGCATCGTGCGTCATGCGGGCCCTATCGTACAGATCATCATCATCGGTGATTACGACACCCCCTTCGCCGGTAATGAGGATTTTGCTCTGCTGCAAGCTGAAGCATCCGATGTCACCGTAAGTGCCAACTCTTTTGCCGTTGACAGAAGCTCCCATCGCTTGTGCACAATCTTCAATTACCACGAGGTTGTGCTTTTCGGCTAATGCTTTTATTCTGGGCATATCCGATGGCATGCCCAACATATGCACGGGTATGATAGCTTTCGTGCGCGGCGTAATTTTGGCTTCGATGTCGTCCGGATCGATTGAAAGGGATTCGTCAATCTCTGCAATAATTGGAACGGCGTTCGCAATCACGACTGCCGATGGCGTGGCAATCCAAGTATACCCCGAGATAATAACTTCATCTCCAAGGCCAACGCCGGCGGCGTATAACGCAACAATCAAAGAGGCGGTGCCCCCGTTTGTCGCAAGCGCATGTTTGACGCCAAGCTTTTCTGCAATGCCTTTCTCAAAAGCGGCGACCGTGGATTCCGAAGGCCCGTATCGACAGAGTTCACCCGACCTCAAGACATTTAGAACAGCTTGTTCTTCTTCTTTACCTAGACGCGCCATTGTTAATCCCTCCTTGTCTCGTCTGGATTTATATCTAACCTAAGTTGCCACCTATCGAAAATAGTGGGATTTGCATTTTCTCGCGTGTCGTATTGCGTTCTATTTACCAATCCAGCTCGCATAGACATACCGAGCCATACGCAGTGGATTTGGCAATCCACTGTGAGCCGTGGCTGATGTGAGCCGTGGCTGACTCGATTCAGCTCACATTCTCCCAGTTTGCAACCTTTCTAGATTTACTTAGCCATCAATTCGTTCAAAAGGCGTTTAATACCATCTTGGACTACCTGCTCGACGGACGGGTCGAGGCTCAAGCGGCCTTTCGAGGAAGCTTCGTAGCCGCCAGCGTGCCCCAAGTCGTAGTCCTTCTTGGTCGCCACGTATCCTACGCGTCCGTTGGTGTCGCCCAGCACCATGGTATGTGCAAACGGAGAAATCTCATCTGCAAATAACTGATATTCGGCAAACAACTCCCCAGGAAGACAGACGATGCACAACTCCGCGCCAAATGCAAAAGCAAACATCGGACACGGTTCATATCGCCGCTCACCGCTTTTGGCTATATCCATTAACCAGTGATAATCCTCATTTTCGGGATCCTCGGTTAACAGTTCTTCACATTCGGTAACGGTTGGGACACGGTATGGCAGGGATATGGTCAAAGAATGCACGTTGATTGGCGCCGTCGCAATAGGTTTTGCGTCAGCCAATCCGTGACTCGCGGCAAACGCCAACGAAAGCCCGGCAGCATCGGCTGCTCCCAAGCCACCGCGCAGCGGGAAGCCGTTCACGTTGCCACTGCAGCCTTGTGCAAACATGTAGACCCCCCTAGTCTTGCCATCTTTGTCCAACAAATTGTGAAGGTGATCGACAGCATAGCCGGGGTAGTCGGGTCCAATGTATACGGGATCCGGATCTGGCCACTTGGGAAAATGGACAATCACAGGGTGCGCTGCGTAAGAAAACAACACACCGATCCGCTCGCCATCCTTACCATAAGCGCCTAGGACATCTGTCCACGGCACAATGGCACCCTTGGGGTTGGGCGCCATGACGATTTTGCCATCGCGCATCAGGCGACGATTATACGCTATCTGTACCGGTTCTCGGCCGACGCATATCGTTGCCGGTTGGAGGTTTTTGCATGCGCTCTTAACTATTCCGACGATATGACTATCCAACCACTTTTGATAGGGTCCGGATTCGATAAGGGTAGCGTTGTGCGAATGGCTCCAGTTGACAGCAATGTTCCCTTCGGGAATGCCGGTGGCATGGCTAATCGACTTGAGTAGGATGTTGATAAAGGGAAAATGAAGCGTGCCGATATCCACTGCAACGATTGCTATGCGGTGTGTCCCGTCGCCAAGAACCAACGTGCGCGCATACAAGTCGCCGTAGGTCTCTAGTCCTTCCGTGTCGGGATAGAGCGGATTGACGGCGATTTCCGCGGCGCCAGCCATCAGTTGGACTTCGGTCTTGTTGGATGCGCTGGCAACTGATAAGCCAAGCGCGAGCAAAGATAGGAAGGGGCCCATTTTGTTTTTGTCCCGTTGTAGTCATTCGCAGAGGAATACCATGCGGCTATGTGACGTTAGACACTATCACAGTCTAGCCTTTAATTCAAGCATCAAATTATCTTATGTGAATGGACCGTTCGACAACACGGTCAATCCGTTTCAGAGCAATTGATTGTGGCGCGGTTCATCTTCTTCAACCATGAAGCCGTGAATTACCGATGGATGCAAATGGTGGGCAGGGGATCTCTATCAGGATTTACTATCGCACAAGGATCTCTATCGCCTTCGCTGTTCGCTCAGTTGATCCCTACGTACAAGTGGGGACGATTAGAAAGGTGGCTGCTCACAGATGTATTTTCAATTCCTACGGAATATGTTACAATCTGTCCATCTGCTACGTTTCCGAAGCGTTCGATAAGACCAAATTCGTTGTAGCGAATCACAAAAGGACCATTCATTGTATGCAGCCATTCTTACAGATGGGAATTGGCGCTGTCACCGCTGTCGCCGTATCCCTTGTGTTCATTCTCCAATCCAGTTTTGGTGAATCACGGCATATACTGAGCATCATCGGTGCGATTGCAATTCTAGTTGCCAGCCTCTATGTACTGCGAACCCGACTCATTCGATGGGGCAATCGGAGCCGGTTGTTAAAATATCACCAAGGACTCGCTTCGTTCGGATTGTGCCTTGTCCTGATCCATTCAAGCGTTAAGCCAGAGACATGGCATTCATGGTTGACGTTTGGCTTAGCTTGGCTCAACCTAGGAACCGGAGTTGCAGTCAGTCTCACAAAAGCACAGTTTCGGCGCATTCTGCTGCGCTGCCATCTGGTATTGGCTCCTATTCTTCTAATTGCCGTCCTCGTGCACGGGCGTGAGAAACTTGACCACGATGAATTCTTTCCTTTGACTCAAATACACGATGTGCCGTGCGTACAGTGTCATACCCCAAAGCCCTTGGTGTTTGGCATGGATGGAACGCTTGAGGATGAGCTTACTGTGGATGAAAATCTATCAGGGAATCTTCAGTGGGAGTTTGAGGTTCGAGGCATACCAATCTCCCAAGATGCCACTGTTGCAGCGAAAAGGGAAGCACTAGAGTGGTTGATAAACGACCTCAACAATCGACGGAAGTACATCGTCAGAAAAGAAGCGCAAAGGCTTAACATATACGCCGATTCAGTGTATAAAACCTATACTTGTCGAACGTGCCATGTTCATAACACGCCGGACATTCAGTTTGCGCATGAGGTGCACGGCGTGAGTGTCTATGACAGATGCTTGGATTGCCATCAAACAGAGTTGAATGGCATAAGATACGGGAAGCAACGATCAGGTTGGGAGTACGATCCCAATTGGTAGGACTAAGAAGAATGGGATTGGAAGCATGGAAGAGGGGAAGGGTGGAAGATTTCTTTCCATGTCAGCCGCAATAGGTTATTTCTCTGGAACTAATGGTGGACCCTTCGTTTTTCTATAAACATCTAAGATTCCTTAGGAACTGTATCGCGCGTGCTTGATTCCATTCCAGAGCGAAAGATTGGCTTGGATTTGTCAATCCAAGCCGAGCGGTCTGCGTCTAAATCAAAATGTAAGCTTACTTTCGAAAATTGCTTTGCATGCATTACAGGGAAACACGCAAGACAGTGAAAGCCAAAATTTGCATTGGTGTTACCGTATTTTCTGTCGTTCTCTTGGTTCAGGTTATTGCTGGTGAGGTATTTGCGGCATCCGAAGGAGGGCAAACACAGGCGCCAGCCGCGCTCAACAATGTGGAATCAGAAGACCGAGAGACATCTCAGATAGCCAAGGAGCTTTGGGAAACGCATTTCTTCGCCGATGCCAGATTCCGTCAAGAAAGCATCTTTCGGGATGGTTCACCTAGTCGGTATCGGTACCGTATCCGATTCCGTATGGGTGGAAACTTTCCGATTCATCCACATGCTAATCTCGGGTTCAGAATGGTCACCGGTGCGACGGATGACCCGACCACGGGCAATGTAGACCTTGACGATTATTTCTCGAAGAAGAGTTTCAATCTCGATCGGTTGTTCCTCCGATATTCGCCCAGTCGGTTACTGACTTTCACAATGGGGAAATTCGCTAATCCGTTTAAGCGTGTCGAGTTGGTCTTTCACAACGACGTACAGTTTGAAGGGATAGCACAACAGTTGCACGTGAACGACGTAGGTTCAATTCGTCAGGTACAGGTAAACTTGGGCCAATTCATTTTGGCAGAATCCAAGAGCGGTCCGGATACCAATCTCTTTGCGGGACAACTGTTTCTTAAGGGATTGCATTTCAAAGGGTTGTCGCTTGGTACAATGCTCTATGAATATCGGAATGAGGACAACATCGCCCAAGCGGTTGAGGACGGTAGGCTTGCTGGTGGGGACACGAACGCGAGGATTGGGGCAGGTACCGGGGCGTCCACCTATCTATTTGGGTTTAGAATTGTCGAGTGGCTTGCCAAGTATGAATTCGAAATCAGATCGATGCCTTCAATATTTAGCGGCGTTTATGCACAGAACCTATTGGCGGACTTCAATGATAAAGCTTACTGGTTTGAAGTTGGGGTTGGGGCCATCTCACGTTTGCACAATCTGAGCGCACGCTACTACTATGTATGGGTTGAACAAGAATCAATGATATCGAACTATAACAACGCCGATATTTTCAATCCAAATACGCGGGGGCATGGATTAAAAGTTGCGTTGTCGCTTACCGAGAACATCGGCACAGAAGCGATATATTTCGCGGCACAGAATATCCTCGATTCCGGAGCGAACCCGTATCAGCATAAAGCCAGGTTGCAGATTAAGGCGAAATTCTAGCATATCGCGAATGTCGCGCATTGCCGCCCTAGGTGACTGTGTGAATAATGGTGGCACAGCCATGTTTGGTCATTTGAGACGGGGCTTTTGCGCGTTTTTGTTGTCGTCTGCGGCACACCTTCAATGTAAGAAGATAAATCGGTGATTTGATGATCGCCGATCCCGCCCTACAAAAACTCCAGCGAAGAAGCGTACACTAAATAGTTGGGTTACACTGTGTTCAACCCAACCTACAGGCTGTCAAATCCGAACGTGTGGATCTCTATCGCGCTCGTTAGCCACTCGCTTGATCGTTCCTTTGATGGTCTGGATTTGGCAATCCAGACCGAGCAGGTGCGGGGACACCGAGCGGAGAAACATATGGATTTCATTAGAATTGGCGGCGATTGTGCTGCGCTAGGAAACTAAATCAGTTGAAGGGGGGTGATGGATATGATACCATTGGCGTGTTCGCGAGAAGGTGTAAGGGCATGCCGAATGCCTTCATTTCAAAGTCACCAACAGTTGAATATATGTAATACGATCTCCCTTTATTTACAGTGCATTAATATCATTAATCAAGCTTTTCCGATGCGGGGCAAGATGCCCCGCCTACCGGTTCGGCTTGGAGGCTAGCGGGTGGTATAGGCATTCTTCATAATAGTATAATTGAGTGACATTATACGCAATATTATTTAAGCGGAACGGCATAATTACCAATGGAGATGGCGACAGACATGGCATACCGCGACATCTTAGAAAAAATCCGGCTCGCATTTCCCCAGCCGGTATCCGATCCCATTCATGACTCGTATTTCGTGCATTCAATCATGCGCGCCTTGGATCAGGTTGATGCGCTGAAATCACATCTGCCGATGCTCGGTGATGTCGTTCCAGGTGATTTCGAGAAAGCAAGGGGGGCAGTGTTGCCCGATACGATGTCCTCGGTTGAGGATGTCACGGCTGACCTCGTGAGCTACCTGCAAGGCATGACAATTTTTGGGCATCCTCGAACCCAACAGAACGTTATTCCTCCTCCGACGATTCCAAGCTTGATTGGGGTGCTTCTCGCTTCACTGCACAATCCTAATATCTCATGGGATGAATATAGCCGCTTGGTCGCATTGGCTGAGGTAGAAGTCGTCGCCATGACCTCAAAATTGATAGGGTATGATCCAGAGGAGTCGAGCGGAGTGTTTACTTTTGGAGGCACGGGGACAACGTTTTATGGTGTGAAGCTGGGTTTGGAAAAAGCCTGCGCTGAAACGATGCAGAAGGGTACACCTGAAGATGTCCTGGTTTTCGTGTCAGATGCGGGGCACTACTGCGCCTCTAACATCGTGGGATGGATGGGAATTGGAACGGACAATCTGATTACGATTCCGACAACGGTCGAAAACGAGATTGACCTCGTCCAACTTGAGCACCAGGCTCGTGCAGCACTAGAAGACGGGAAAAGAATTGCCGCCATCATCGCGACATTGGGTACTACCGATTCGTTCGGGTTGGACGATTTAGAGAGCATCGCGGTACTACGCGACACGCTTGCTAATGAGTTCCAACTTGACTACAAGCCGCACATTCACGCGGATGCAGTTATCGGGTGGGCATGGTCGGTATTCAAGGAGTACGATATTGAGACGAATCCTCTAGGATTTCGTCCACGCACCATCCGCGCTTTGGCAGGAGCGTGTCGGCGAATACGTCATTTATCTCTGGCGGATTCCGTTGGAATTGACTTTCACAAGACCGGCTTTGCGCCTTATATTTCCAGCGTTGTTCTCGTCAAGGATCAAGATGATTTGAAATTGGTGACTCGACACCCGGAACAGATGCCGTATCTTTACCACTTTGGGGACTATTGCCCCGGAATGTTTACCCTTGAAACATCCAGAGCCGGGACGGGGCCGCTTGCCGCTCTCGCCAATTTCCGACTGTTCGGAGAGGAGGGTTTGCAAGTTATCTTGGGCCACATCGTTGAAATGACGCAACTGCTGCGGGAACATCTAGAGGGGCAAGCGGGCACAACCGTGCTAAACCGGGATAATTTCGGTACTGTCACATTATTTCGAGCCTATCCGAGTGGTGTGGACACGTTTTCAATCAAGCGGCAGGAATTTGAGGACGAAGCGTATCGCGATAGCTTGCACGCACATAACGAGTACAACCGAGAGATCTATAAATACGTGCATTCGGAGGCGATGGCGGGAAGGGGAGTTGTCATTTCCATTACGGATTGCTATCGGCGAACCGATTACGGGGAGCCCATCCTCGCCTTGAAGTCGTTTATCTTGTCCCCGTTCGTTGATGAGGATGATGTTAAATCTGTCGTTGCAAAGGTCTTGGAGGCTAGGGAGAAAGTGAGTTGAGGTTTGGGGTAGAAAGTTGAATGAAAATGGTGGTGACAAGGCTGGGCAGAGAGTGAAAGACTAGGCACGACCAAGAAAGATGGCAGTGTAATGGAGGCTTCGCCTCACGCCTTCCATATTATCTCAATCCATTGCTGTGCATTTTTTGTGGGCAACTTCTTGTCGCGAGCTAAACGTTATCGGCTTTCGCTTTTAAGCCACCCCCATATTAGAAGCTGCTTGCTGGCGGGAGAAACCGCGAATACTGAGCGGGACCAGTCAGGATAGTAGTCACTCTCGGCATCTTTTGTTAACTTTTGAAGATTGCCGCCTTCAGTATCCATCACGAAGATGTCAAATATTAATCTGTCTTTGGCTTTGGCTGCTTTTGTAGCGGATGCGAAGGCTATCTGTTTGCTATCAGGAGACCATGATGGGCTAGCGTCATACGCATCATTGTTGTTTGTTAGGTTTCGAAGATTACCACCTTCAACGTCCATTACGTAGATTTCCCGGTTTCCGCCTCTATTGGAACCAAAGGCAATATGTTCACTGTCAGGTGACCACGACGGCCCAAAGTCAGATGCGAGATGTCTTGTTAATCTTTGAGGATTGCCGCCATCAACCTCCATCACGTAAATCTCCCAGTTTCCATCTCTACGGGATGTGAACGCAATGTGCTCGCCGCTAGGGGACCATGAGGAAGCATAGTCCCATAAAGGATTGTTTGTCAGGTTCCGAGGGTTGCGCCATCAGCCTCCATCACGTAGATTTCAGAGTTCCCATCTCTATCGGAATCAAATGCAATTTGCTCACCGTTAGGAGACCATGAAGGAGCATCATCCGTCGATGCATTCTTCGTTAAGTTCCGAAGATTCCGCCCATTAGCATCCATCACGTAGATTTCCCAATTCCCATCTCTATCGGACGTGAAAGCAATGCGCCCGCCATCAGGAGACCACGCCGGAGCATAGTCCCGCGCAGGATTTCTGGTTAGGTTTCGAAGATTACTACCATCAGCATCCATTACGTAGATTTCAGCATTTCCGTCTCTGTAAGACGTGAAAGCAATCTGCGCGCCCACCTGAACACCTATCATGAGCAAAGCCAAACCCAAGACGAGACATCGAACTAGAATGGAATATGCGAAATTGCGTATCAAGTACATCTTGTTCCCCTCCTTATTTTTAAGCTCTATGGCAACAGAAATATTACACTGGGTTTTATTGACATTTGGGTAACAAGATTGTAGCATAATCGGAGAATGATGCCAATAACTGTAACTGTTTAGTTCAGTTTGTAAGAGTGGCAAAATCTGTGCAGCATTGGGCACAATTGCTTGCTACGGAGGATTCAACGCATCAATATGATGAATACAAGGGAACAACAGTTCATTGCTCGTATTGCCGAATTGGAAACTGAAAATCAGGCATTACGCGCCCGTATAGCCGAATTGGAACAACAGGTGTCGAAACCGTTAGCTACCCCCACTTCGCCTCCAAAATCGCCTGTCCCCAAATTTGTCAAACCGAAACGACAGAAACGCCGTCGCAAAAAACCGGGGCAAAAGCCGGGACACGCCGGCAGTTATCGCCATCGTCCCACCAAAGCTGACGAAATTGTTGAAACTCCTTTAGAGGATTGTCCCCATTGTCATGGAGTGATTGAAAATGTCACAACCCACCAACAGTATGTTGAAGAAGTCATTCCGGCTCAGACAACTGTTGTCTGCTATCAGACACAAAGTGGATATTGCCAAAACTGCCAAAGACGGGTGGAAAGCCGTCACCCGCAGCAAGTCCCCCATCGGTTGATAGGCCCGCGTGCGTTGCTCATTGCCGCTGAATTGAAGCACGCTATGGGGGTGCCGTATCGGAAAGTCGTCTCAGTACTTGAACGACTGTGTGGGCTTTCTGTCACTGCTGGCGCATTGGCGCAATCTATGCAATCGTTGGCAAAATGGTTCACTCCCGAATATCAAGCAATTCAAACCGGATTGCGACAGAGTCATTGCACCTATGTCGATGAAACCGGCTGGCGGTTAAACGGCCAATCCTGCTGGCTTTGGGCATTCACCACAGACAGTTACACGCTTTATGAAGTCAATGCGAGTCGTGGACATCAAGTGGTTTTAGAACAATTGGGTACAGACTATGATGGAGTCCTTGTCAGTGACTTTTATACCGCTTATAACCCACTTCCCTACACCCAGCAAAAGTGCTTGGTGCATTTGCTGCGTGAATTGTCTGACGTGAGAAAGACCAATCACACCCAAGAATATGCGGCATTCGCCAAAAAACTGACGCGTTTGTTGCGCGATGCCATTCGCCTCAAGCAGAAGCAGTCGGACTTCTCCCAATCTCGCTTGGAACGCCGATTCAAACGGCTGAACCACCGATTGGAGAAACTTGCCAAAGCGGACTATCACGACCCGGATTGTCAAAGACTCGCCAAACGGTTAGCCAAACACAGCGATTCGTTATTCACCTTTCTGTCACACATGCAGGCCGCCACCGATAACAATCGCGCCGAACGAGCCATACGACCGACGGTAGTGACTCGCAAAATATCGGGTGGTAGTCGTTCACCCAAGGGCTCTGAAGCGTTAGGTATCATCACCAGTGTGATTCAAACCTGCAAACAACAGAACAAGGATTTCGTGGAGGTCGGCTTGGAGATTATCCGACGGTATCATCAAGGACTTGATGCCGGGGTTCTGACTGTTGAGACAACCGCACCAACCTAACCGCTTCCAAGTCCATTCAAATTATAGTTTTTCTACAATCCCCTCGTTCTGCAAAGCGGCTTTCGACATAGAAAGTAGTGGACTAAACAGTTACCTATAACTTATACCAATTCTCTATATTCGCAGTGCATTAATAGCGTCAATCAAGTCTTTCCAAGGCGGGGCAAGATGCCCCGCCTACGGGTTTGGTGTGAAGGGCAACAGTTGGTATGGGCCGTGTCATAATAGTATAATTGAAAAACACTGTATGCACTGTTATTCTAGCGAAATGGTATTACCCGATGACCAACGGAGAAAAAATGCCAGTCTTTTTAGCTGTTCGAG
Organism: Candidatus Poribacteria bacterium; assembly: GCA_965197465.1. Classification (GTDB taxonomy): domain Bacteria; phylum Poribacteria; class WGA-4E; order WGA-4E; family JAJDTR01; genus JAJDTR01. The sequence continues at coordinate 2,574,847 of OZ240209.1, forward strand.
TATTTATGTCCGCGACGAAGCGGTAATCCACCGATGGCGGACTGGGCAATTCTCTTAGACCTCCATCCGACAACCGGTCGGAGAAATGGCATGGTCAAGTACGCTTTTGGAGGCAAAGTGTATACGACGGGGATCTCTATCGCCCTCGTTATTCACTCGCTTGATTCTCTAGAATCGGGCGCGATTGTCTTGCCAGTCTTTTAATTTTCCATTGACAAGGGTAGATGGGATAAGGTATCCTAAGGAACTGTCAAGCCTTCTACCTTGACACACCGCTATTCATATTAACATCGCCATAAATCAGAAGGCCTCGCGAACTACCTTCGGAGATATCGCCGTTGTCTATTGACAAACTCAAGTTCGTTTTGTTGTCAGATTTTTACAGTAACCTTTTGACGGAAAAACAGCGAGAATTCCTCAGTCTGTATTATGAGGAAGATTTGTCATTGGGAGAGATTTCCGAGAGGTTCGGCATCTCGCGGCAGGCGGTGTATGATTCGATTCGATCCTCCGAGATGTGCCTTGAACGCTTTGAGAACGAGCTTGGGTTGTTGGCTAGTTTTCAACATCAGCGGGGTATAGTTACAGAGGTGTTGGAGCATTTGCAGGCACTAGAAACTGATATTGTTGGAACAAAGAAAAAGGACACAATTCAGTACATCAAACAACGTCTTCACAGCTTGATCGACCTTCCCCAGCCACATCGTGGTGATGAAGCGCGGAGTTAGAGAAAATCATGTTTGAGAGTTTAACCGAGCGATTGCAGAGCACCTTAAAGAAGATCGGCGGCCAAGGCAAGTTGACGGAGAAGAACGTCGCCGATGCTCTGCGAGATGTGCGTAGGGCTTTGTTGGAGGCGGACGTTAACTTCAAGGTCGCACGCGACTTCATAGAGGATGTCAAAGAGCGAACACTCGGTCAACAGGTGCTTGGCAGCTTAACCCCAGAGCTACAGATTGCCAAGATTATAGGCGATGAACTGACCAAGTTGATGGGGACGCAGGCGGCGAAGATTAACATCGCGCCGAGTGGTCCAACAATCGTCCTGATGGTCGGTCTGCAAGGCTCCGGAAAAACAACCGCCGCCGCGAAATTGGCGCTGAGATTCCGTTCAGAAGGTCGAAATCCGCTTTTGGTTGCAGCAGATGTATACCGTCCTGCAGCGATTAAGCAACTGCAAGTTCTTGGCGAACAGATTGAGGTGCCCGTGTTTTCGATGGGGACAGATGTTTCGCCTGTTGCTATTGTAAATGGAGCTGTGAAGCAGGGGTTAAATCGTGGCAATAACTTCGTCATTGTTGACACTGCGGGACGCCTAGCGATTGACGAAGGGTTAATGGAGGAACTTCGCAATATAAAGGCTGAAGTCAATCCGACCGAGATCTTGCTCGTCGTTGATGCGATGACGGGGCAGGATGCGGTGAACATCGCCGAACACTTCAATAAGAGTCTGGATATTGACGGGGTTGTTCTAACCAAGCTGGATGGCGATGCGCGCGGTGGCGCGGCGCTTTCGATTCGCGCTGTAACCCACAAACCGATTAAGTTTGTCGGGGTTGGGGAAAAGATTGTTCCGACAGCGTTGGAGGAATTCCACCCGGATCGCATGGCGTCGCGCATCTTGGGTGAAGGTGATTTTGCGACTCTGGTTGAAAGGGCAGAATCCATCTTCAGCGACGACCAAGCGCAAGAACTTGAGCGTAAACTGAGCCAAAAACACGGGCTGGATTTCGATGACCTGCTCATGCAACTTGAGCAACTCAAGAACATGGGGCCACTGGATCAACTAATGGACATGATTCCGGGCATGAACAAGCTGCCGATTAAGGGCATGAAGCCCGATGAAGATCAGCTGAAATATGCAAAGGCAATCATTCAGTCCATGACTCCAGTGGAGCGCAGGAATCCAAGTATTCTTGATCGCAGTCGGCGCACGCGAGTCGCCAATGGAAGTGGCACAAATGTTCGTCAAGTCAACCAACTGTTCGATCAACTCAAGTTAATGAATCGCATGGTCAAGCAGCAGACGATGATGGGGATGCCGCAAATTGGGCCCAAATCTACCGGGACGAAGCGGAAAAACCTGAAGAGACGGAAGAAGCGCAAGTCACGATAGGGTAACCGTCTGTCAAAGCTTGAATTTGGCAATCCAAGCCGATCAAGCGACTGAATAGGGAGTGCGATAGCATTTCCTGCGAGAGGCAGTAGTAGGCACGCTCCGCCGTGCCGTAATCTGTACAAGGGTTACGGCATACGGAGTATGCCTACTACTATTCGAAGTTAGTTGAATGTTTGAAACGTTTCTCGGTTTACAACCACAATAAGGAGGAAGGAATTTTTGGCAGTTAGAATAAGACTTCAACGCCACGGAAGGAAGAAACGTCCGTTTTATAGGCTGGTGGCTGCCGATGCGCGCTTTCAGCGAGATGGACGGTTCCTCGAACGCTTGGGTCATTATAATCCTTTAACCGACCCGGCCGAAGTTGTCATTGATGAAGAAAGGGTTTTGAAATGGTTGAAACGGGGAGCACAGCCATCGGACACGGCAAAGAACCTATTATCCCATGCTGGCATCTGGGAGAGATTTAATGCCGAACGTTCAGGCAAGCCTGTTCCGACACGGGAAGCGGAGCCTCTTTCGACCGAGGAGGATGCCTCCTCGCCGACAGATGCGGCAGGTTCTGATGCAAACGAATCTGAACCCGCAGAGGCTACGTCTGAAGCGCCAATCGAATCATAGAATTGACCGTTGAAATGCGAAATTCTGTATTGGTCAACGGGATGGTTTACGCACTTTACATCTCCCGCGGATTGAGGGGTTTATCGGTTCATGCTTGGCTTTGGCAATCCAAACCGATCTGTGATCATTGAATCGCAGATTTCCCCTCTTACTGGAAACGGGCATCAGTGTCTGCCATCTACCTGACTATTACATGAAATCCGAAATCCAAGGTGAACCTATTCTCCGCGGCATGAGTGACAATCGCCAGATCGGACATGTTGATTTTATGTTCAAGGATCTGATTGAGTATATTGCGACATCCCTCGTCGATCAGCCTGATCAGGTTAACGTTCACGAAGTTGCAGGGGAGAAGGTGACAATCCTCGAATTGAGCGTTGCCGAGGAAGACTTGGGAAAGATTATCGGCAAACACGGACGTACACTCAAATCAATACGGAATATTTTGTTTGCCGCAGGGATTAAAGCGAATAAACGAATTGTGCTTGAACTCATCGAGTCCCGTCAAGAGTAAAGCAGGACCGGAACTCGAGCCTAAATTGATTGAGTGCTTTCGGATGGAATCTGAAACCTAGGGAGGAAACATTGTGATTAAGTTAGATTTACACCGCTTTATCGGCTTGACTAAGCTGTCAAGCTTGTTTGGCTTCGCTCACCCTATCGATGAGAGTGGAAGATGGCAGTTATCGTAAAGCGACCGGTAATACTGAAAAATGTTGTCACAGAGAGTTTCAAGTCGCAATTGACTAGGGAACTTGAGCATGCGATAAGCCAAATTGGGCAGTGGCTTGAACAGGAGGAATTCCAAAGCCGTCGCTTGATTGCTGAAGCGCAGAAGCAGACCCCTCATCGCGTGAATCAGTTGCGCGAGGAAATCAGTCAGGAACGTGGAAAGCAGGAACAGACGCTCGAAAATCTTAAGCAACAACTCAATCAGGTGAAACAACTGGAAATTGATTCGTTCTTCGCTAGCGGTACGTACGATGCACCTGTGAAAATCGAGGTGGGCGATGACATTCGCTCCAAACTGTCTCAGGCGGAGATCATTGTTAAGGACGGACAAGTGATTCAAATCAACGAATGAGCGCCGCAATCTTCTAGTACATCTGATGAAAATTGATGTCATTGCTCTCTTTCCGGAGATTATAATCCCTGCCCTGCAAGTGAGCATCTTAAAGCGCGCTCATGACGCAGGATTTTTGACAGTGAACGTTCACAATCTCCGAGATTTTGCGACCGATAGACATAAATCGGTAGATGATTACCCTTATGGCGGCGGGGCGGGGATGATCTTGAAACCGGAGCCTCTGTTCGCAGCCATCAGAGCATTGACTCAGCAGTCAAACACTCGTGTAATCTACTTGACTCCCCAAGGCAGTCCTTGCAATCAACGACTGGCTGAAGAGTTGTCCCTTGAATCACACATAATCCTAATTTGCGGACGCTATAAAGGGATTGATGAGCGCGTTCGTCAGAGACTCGTTACGGACGAGATTTCCATCGGTGATTATGTGCTGAGCGGTGGCGAGATTCCAGCCCTTGTGTTGATTGATGCCATAGGACGGGTCGTCCCCGGCGTGTTGGGTGACTACGAATCAGCTCAGGACGATTCGTTTAGCGCGCAATTGTTAGACCACCCCCACTACACACGTCCTGCCGATTTCGAGGGGATGAAGGTGCCTGAGATTCTGTTGAGTGGACACCACGAGAGGATTAAGCGCTGGAAGTATGAGGAGTCGGTGAGACGGACTGCTGCGCGGCGTCCAGATCTACTCGAACAAGCTGAGTTGACGGACGAGGATACTGACTTTCTACACGCATCACGTACAAACGGACCTGATTGATGCGCCAAAGTATTTCAACGAGTTTTTCAATCGACTTTCTTTTGGATACATGTGTTACCGTTTTCTTGACTGAAAAACTCGTGTGTTCTCGAATTTGAAAGAATCGGAACTTACGCAGACAGCGAAAATTGATGATTTCGGCAATAGTTTCATGCTGCAGGGCTTTTGTGGGGATCGACCATTATCAAATCGTCGATTTCACTTCTTTCAACAGTCGTTATTCCCTACAGCGAAATCGTCGAACTAGGCGGATTTGAGCGAGCTTCAATCATCAAATCGAAGATGGAATCCCCCAACAGCGTGAGTCCTAAGAATACCAAATGAAAGGATAGAGAAACTAATGAACTTAATTGAATCTGTTGAGAGTGAGTACATCAAGGAGGGTTTCCCGGAATTCGCCCCGGGTGATATGGTCCGGGTCAGCACGAAGATTCGAGAAGGCGAGAAAGAACGTATTCAGGCATACGAGGGTACCGTGATAAGTCGCTCCAATGGCGGTTTAAGCGAAACTTTTACAGTTCGACGTGTAGCTTTTGGCGAAGGGAGTGAAAGGACTTTTCCGCTGCATTCGCCAAACATTGAGAGCATTGAGGTACTTAGATATGGAGCGGTGCGACGCGCTAAATTGTACTATTTGCGAGATCGAACTGGAAATGCGGCAAGAATTCGTGAACGAAGGCGGGTTGCAACGCAGAAGTAATTTCGTACCGCCTGCCTAAGTCCAATCCTATCGAGTCGGAGTTTGGCAAAGATGGAATGGATGGTTCTTCCTTTTTTGGTCCTCCCAGTCCATGTTTTTGGCTGTGAAATTGTGTCAATGTCAAGGAGACTCAGCACTACCCGTGCAGCAGATTAGGAAGGTGACCACGAGATTCAAGAGTTCGAGCGAGCTTTGCAAAGAGAGGGATATCGGTATATCGCGGGCGTTGATGAGGCCGGACGTGGTCCTTTGGCAGGTCCGGTGGTGGCAGCCGCGGTTGTTCTTCCGGTGGATTGTGTCATCCCAGGAGTGGCAGATTCAAAGCAGTTGACCCCAAAGCAACGCGATCGCTTGTTTGATGTGATTCGGGGCACTTCAATCGCGGTTAAGGTCAGTTGCATGAGCAACGCAGTTATCGACCAGGTTAATATCTTACAAGCTACCCTGTTAGCGATGCGCGAAGCCGTGCACCAGATCTTTCCCCCTCCGGATTATGTCCTTGTCGACGGCACACAAGTTCCCCCCATTTCTATACCTGCACGAGCGATTCCGAAAGGTGACTCTCTCAGCCAGTCCATTGCTGCGGCATCCATCGTCGCAAAAGTAACGCGTGATCGATTGATGGTTGAATTCGACGAAATCTACCCGGGATACGGTTTTCGACAACATAAGGGTTATGGCACAACTCAGCATCGGCAGGCAATTGCCCAGCATGGCCCTTGTCCCATTCACCGGCGCAGCTTCAAACCTGTCTCCGATATGTGTTAGATGCGGTATGGCACTTGAGGCTTAGGGATGGGTAATGAGTCAGTCTAAAGAGATCGCAAGAATAGGAGAGAGACTCGCCGCTCAATTCCTCAAGGATCAGGGTTATCAAATTCTTGAGCATAACTACCGCTTGCGTTCCGGTGAAATCGATCTCATTGCCAAACAAGGGAAGCGAATTGTGTTTGTTGAAGTCAAAACACGGCGCACCCTCAAATTTGGAGTTCCGCAAGCGGCGGTAACTCCTGCCAAGCAGAAACAGATATCCAAGCTCGCACTGAGTTATCTCCAATCCCACGACCTGTTAGATATCCCCTGCCGCTTTGATGTTGTCGCTATCTTCCTTTCCTCAAAGTCTACACCTGCGAGACTCAAACACATTGAAAATGCCTTTGAATTTGTGGCAGACGAGTAACTTATACCATTACTCCAAAGTTCAAGTTAACTAGCACAAGTCGTTAATTTTATTGGTAAGTAGAAACTGACAATACCAAAAGGATATTGGAATCAGTTGTCTATTGTGCCCACAAGGATTGCATCATCACGGCGTAGGATTTCACATTGTGGTAGCTTTTGTATGCTTCTTGCATCATGTCAATCTTTCGCCGAACCTCCGCATCCGTGGCAGTCTTCAACAGTCTTCCCACTAGCGCCGTGTTCGTCCAGTCTTCGACAATTAGAGCGTCAAGATGATGTGCCTTTAACTCACTCGCCATCCATGTCCCTTGAGTTACGAGCGGAATTTTACCTGCTACAATGCATTCGACAAAAATACCGGAGGTGGACGCGGCATAGCGTTTGGAACGGTAGGGTAGCAGAATCAGGTCGCACGTTTTTAACCATTTGATGTATTCAGATCGTGTCAAAATATCGGGGGTCAACTGAACGCGCATCCCGTTCGGGACTGAGACGAGATTGGAGCCCACTCCAGCGACCAAACGGATACGGCTCGCACCAGAGGTTGACAAGTTCGCTAAGTGTTGAATTGCATTCCACCCTTTCTCTGCCCTTGCCGCGCCGGGCCACCAAGCGACGATTTCCCCTGCTCGTTTTGGAAATGATTCTTCGGCAGTGACTTCCGTGTGAGGTATGGGCATTACCGTTACCGGTTGATTGAAAAATACTGACAGGGAATTTTTCAACAATTGGCTATCGGTTAAAAGCCGGAATTGATGTTTGCCCAATACCTGCTTCAGTCGTAGCGCCACGCCTTTGATTACAAATTCTCTCAAAAACAGCCCATGGCATAATCGCCGGACAGAGCTGTGATCATGCCGATGTAGAATCCAAAGCGACAACCGCTCCGTTGGAACGAAGAGCAAGACTGTTGCTAAAACGGCAAGATGCCAGAATTGAAAGGTCTCAATAAAGATGATGGGACACTTCAAAGGGATGACTTTTTCGCGGAAAAACCGATAAAGTGATCGACTGAATCCAATGGGGGCCTTGCACACCAGGGGACCGTCGAGTTTTCTGGAAAACAGGGGCCGACCTCTCGGCGCGACAAGACATTTTAGCCATTGAGGCGGAAAATTATTGATTTTGCAGGTTAGCGGCACTGCCGCAAGATGTCCCCAGTCGAGTAACTCGGCAGCTTTGGCAACAGAGAGGTGGTAACTGAAGTGGTGTCCTTCTTCATTGATTAAGCCGGGAATCAAAGCAACTAGCGTTGGCATTGGATTTTTTCTATGCTCCATTCACTAACAATTTCTCTCTTTCTGCCCAAAACCAGTCAATCGTCTTTGAAAGTCCGACATCTAACGAGGTCAACTCAAAATCTGGAAGCAGGCATTTCCATTTCTTCACAGTCAGACATTTGTTTCTTGCGCCAACATAGCGCGTCTTGTCAAACATGATTGTATCAAAATCATAGCCAACCCGGTCACAAATCTGTTTGGCGAAATGGCGAATTGGGAAGGCTTCGCCGCTTCCAATGTTGATAATGTCAGTCTCGCAAGTCGCCACCAGTTTCAATATTATTTCGGCACAGTCATCGACAAAAACTAACTCTCTCCGCTGATAGCCATCTCCCCACAGCACGACCGGCTCTCCGCTAACCTTTCCTCGGATGACTTTTCTGATGAGGTCAAAGATGAAGTGCATTTGCCGGTTGTCGGTATGGTAAGCGGGGCCATAAAGTGTAGAAGGCACCAAGCAAAGGTATTTCAATCCAAATTGCCGATGCAACGCCAGCAGTCCGAGATAAAGCATCCGCTTGGTCATCGCATAGGTTAATAGGCTTTCAATGGGGGAACCGACAAGATAGTTTTCCTCTACCAACTCGACATCCGGCGCATAAGCGCAACTGGAGCCCATGCAGATTAATTTCGCTTGGGGCTGGTAGTCTTTCCACCAAGAGAGCATATTCGTATTAATTTGTTGGTTGATAATCCACTGCTCACCGGGGTGGTGAAGGCAGAATTCACCGGCTTGTGTCCAGGCAGCCAAGTGATAAATTTGGTCGTATGCAGAATGGTTAAATCTGGGCAGTGAATCCCTCTTCGTGAGGTCGCAATTCTTGGAATTCAACTTTACAATCTCATGTCCTTGCGCGTCAAGTTTTGCGCACAGCGCACGTCCCAAAAAGCCGGTAGCGCCGGTTACTAGAATTTTCATCCTCTACTCCTTGGGATTGACCGGAAAATGGAACTTGACCCCCTTATCCATAAGATGGCGGTTATTGGCAAGAATCTCTCTCTTATAGTTCCAGGCAAGGACAAAATAAAGGTCAGGCAATTGCATTAACTCATCTTCAATAACGATGGGAAGGTGCATACCCGGGGAATAAAGCCCGCGCCGCAATTTATTCTTTTCTACCAAACAATCCAGATATTGACACCCTATCCGAAAAGCATTCAGTAATGTATTGCCCTTAGCCGGTGCACCAAATCCAAAAATGCGTTGCCCCTGAGATTTCGCGCGATCCAGGTATGTCATCGTCTCCACCTTCATGCATTCAATCTGCTTGGAAAAGGTTACATAGGTTGAAAACTTATTGGTCTTTTGCTTTCGTTCCTCCTGACGAAGGGTTTCTAGATCTCTTGAAGGGGAACGTTTTCCTCGGTGCGTGACGAAACCGATAATCGATCCGCCATGGATAGGTGACAAATACGCATCAAACATGGCAAGCCCGTGCCGATTCAATAGAATCTCCAGGTTTTCCAAATTATAGTAGAGTAGATGTTCGTGGTAGATTTGGTCAAATGCCAAATTTTCCACAATCCGTTTCATGTAGAGACATTGCACCACAAAAACGCCATCTTCCCGTAGTAATTCACGAACCCCATCTGTAACAGCATGGAGTTCTTCAAGGTGAAAAAACACCCCTGCCGCGTTTATTACATGAAACGTCCGATTAAGATCTCGAGCAAGGTTGAGATTAAAAAACGCATGAATCGTCGGTATACCGGCGTCATTGGCGATTCGAGCAATTGGGGCAGCGGACTCTACCCCTAAGACATCGTAACCTAGGGCTTTGAAATGCTTTAGTTGGGTACCGTCATTCGATCCAATGTCGAGAACCGCTTTCACCCCAACATCACGGAAAAACTGGGAATTGACCGTTTCAGCCACCGACCGGAAATGTTCACTTAACGATTGAGTCACACCCGAGAGATAGGTGTGACTGCCGAACATAATTTCCTTTTTTACAGTGTAGTCGAGTTGTGGGGTGGTGCAATCGTGACAATAAAACAAACGAAGCGGGTAAATAAGTTCTTTTCCGATTTCTTCTTTTGTCAAAAAATTGTTGCACCAGGGTTGATTGCCAAGATCGACAGCAAGTTGTAGGTTTGTTGAATCGCACACCCGGCATTGCATGGTCAACCTCTCTTATCTGTAATCGATCTGACCATGGCAGTCTTTTGAAAAAAGTAGCAAAGTGAACAGACAAGAGTCTCGGAAATGACATTCACGACCGCAGCGGCAGCGATGCCAAAGATGGGAATCAGTATAAGATTGAGCGCCACGCTTGATACCGCACCAAGAATGAATGCCAATAGAAATTTAGTATCTTGATTGGTTGCCACTAACCCCCATACATAAATCTGTCCAATGAAAACTACTAAACGGCTAACGACTAAAATTCTAAACGGGAGGACGCCCTCCAAAAATTCCGATCCCAGCAGTTTCTGATAAATCCAGTCTCCCTTCAATATCAGTAGAGACAGCGGTCCTAAGCCAATAAACAAAAAGATGATTGCCAGCTTAGTCTGGTGATGTGACAGCGAACGATGTCCGTATTCCTTCCAAATGACCAATCGTGGGAGAAGTAAGGTGTTAACGCTAGTCAACAAGAACCCAAGTCCATCGGAAATCATCTCCGCTGAACGATAAACCCCCGCTTTCTGCTCACCGATTAAGGAAGCAATTAATGGAACTTGGAACCGACTATAAAAATAGACCACGATAGCCGAAATCCAATACCGCCAAGATTCCTCCAACAACGCTTTAAGCGGTTTCCAACTTACCGACCCAAGTGGCAACCGCGCAAAGAGACGAAAATAAGCGTACCATGAAATTACCACGGTCAGCATCATGACGACCGCGATGACAATTAAATCTGCCCCGAGAAACATCCCCGGTGAAAAGAAAAATAAGTAAGCACCGGCGGTTAATAAGCTGCCGCCGGCTACAATAGCACTTTGGATTGGGAGCCGTTCCACTCCTTGAAAAACAAAATTGAGGTTCGCAGCCTTCATCAGGACAATTATCGCGCCGATTCCCCACGCCAGTTGTTGGGAGGACGCAACAACTGTTAAGGAGAAAATTAGCCATAACAGGGCGGCAAGAGTTGCAAAAAATAGTCTGAATGACATAACAGCGCCAATAAGGGACCGACATCCGGTTTTGTCGGTCGCAATGCGGCGAACAGCAACGGTGTTAAAGCCGCATTCGCACCCCAAAGTCACCGGGACTATCCAGGCTAAAACATTTGCGGAGATACCATACTTTACCGGTCCTAGACATCTCGCGGCATAGGCATTTCCAAAGAATTCAACGCCTTTTGAAATTCCATTGAGTATGAGCAGCGTCACCGCGTCCCGAACCCATTTGGTCTGATGTAAGCGATGTAGCTTATTCCAAAACCACTTGTGACAGGTAAGCCGACCATGGTTCATGAATGGCATTCATCAAACGTTAGAAAAAATGATTGTCGATCCGTGCTTCTCAAACTCAACATCCACCATAGACAACCCATCAAGTGCTTTTTTTACATCCACCTGCCTCTCTTTTGGCGCTAAGACGAATAAGAATCCACCGCCGCCTGCCCCCGCCAATTTGCCGCCATAAGCGCCTGCCGCTCTGGCTTTAGCGTAAGCGTCATCAATAAAGCCGTTGGTTATCTTGGAGGAGAGGTTTTTCTTGAGTTGCCAACTCTCGTGTAGCAATTCACCCAGGTGTTGAACGATCGCGTTGGGCGACTCATCAGAAAAGAGTTGTTCCGCTTCAAAGACGATTTCATACATCCTCTTCAGGTAACCATCCTTGCGGCATGTTTTCATATTCTCGATTTGTTCGCTCAGAATTTCACTGGCATGGCGAGTCAAACCGGTGTAAAAAACCATCAGAGAGGCATTGAAGAGCATACATTTTTCTTCTGAAATGTCCAGCGATCGGACTGATATCTCGCCCGACGTGCCGAACTCAATGACATTCAACCCGCCATAGGCGGCATGCACCTGATCTTGGCATCCTACGTTTTCTTGAATCCGCTCCTGTTCAATATAAATTGCCTCTTCCGCGAGTTGCTGCTTAGTAACACTGCGACCTACCAAAGCATAAAGCGCGTTCAAGAAGCCGACGGTGAAAGCGGAAGATGAGCCAAGACCGGTGCGAGCGGGCAGATCCGCGAAAATATGAATGTCTAAATTGCCCCCCATCTTTTTGAGCATCAACGTTTCTCTAACACTGGGGTGTTGAATATCCTGCACCCGATCGACCAGTTCTGCCCTAGAGTAACCAACACGGGTTTTAGACTGGAAAAAGTCGCCAAGGCGGTTGACGCTGACATAGATATGTTTGTTGATGGTGACACCCAAGACGGCTCCGCCGTGCCTTTGAAAATATTGAGGATAATCCGTGCCGCCACCAAAAAAACTGATTCGCACCGGTGTTCTAGAGATAATCATAAGGTTCTGTTTCACCTCAGGACTTACGCGCTCACCCCTACTCAAAATGTACTTTTGAAAAGTGAGAGTTCACCGCGTACTGGTAAACTATCATTAGCCTATGAATGATGGAATCCCACGCGAAGAACCTTGATGCATGATTGATGGCATTGGATGTCACTGTTTCAACGAGGGACGGATTATCTCTGACACGCAAAATTGCGCAAGCTAACTCGTTTACATCTTTTTCGGGAACCAGGAGTCCTGTTTCGTCATGCAGCACTACATCGGGAACACCGCCGACATTTGTGGCGATTATCGGCAGTGAGAAATTGATGGCTTCCAGCAGCACAACCCCCAACCCCTCGGTATCCCCGCGGCTATCGACAATGGCTGGCAGCACAAAAACATTGGCATTGGCATATTCCGTTAAGAGGGATTCATTAGATAGTTGTCCGGTGAAAACAATTTGGGTGTTTCGAGTTTTTGCCGCCGCTTGCTTAAGACATTCCGTTATATGTCCTGTCCCGACGATACGGCATTCAATTTCAGAACCGGCTTGGAGTTTTTCGATAGCCCTTATAAGGTAGATGATCCCTTTTCTTTCAATATGCCGCCCCACAAATAAAACTCGGAACGGAGATGAGGATTTATGTTTAATCAGCAAGCGGGGTTTTGCCGCCGCACCATACGGGATGACCTGTACCGGAACCTGGCGAATGGCTTTTATTTTGGAAGCAACGAACCGGCTAATGGCGACAACAGTCGATCTCTGCATCAGAAGAAATTTCAGAACAGGGCGCACAAAAGGGTATTGATGAACCAACAACAGCGAAGCGCCATAAAAATGGAGAATGATAGGTTTTTGGCAAAACCATTTCGCCGATAAGGCAATCAGTCCATGGGGAAAGGGCCAATGGACATGGATTAGGTCGTAATTCTTCCTCTTTGTCAAGTATAAACACCAGAAAAACCCGGAAAGGATATAAGGAATCGCCAATAAGAAGAAGAATGGATGCTTATCCAGTTTATTCGGCGCGCCTTCATCATGCGTCAAATGTTCCCACCTTTTAGGGGCATATCGGAAACGATAAACCGGTACGCTGTCAATGTAATGCGATTTTAATTTGTTGAATGACGGGACTAAGAGGTTCACATCGATGCCCCTTGTTCTTAACCGATGAACCGATTCCCTCAACCATGGCACCTCTTTATCTTCATGGAATCTGGGATAAACCGAACTGATTATCAATACTTTCAATTTGAGCGTGTCCGTCGGGTTCGATTGGAAAAGCGTTGAACGACATCAAAGTAGAATTGTTCCTGTTGCGCCGCCGATTCTTCCCATGAGAACTTCTTTGCCCACTCGCGTCCGTTTTTCCCCAAAGTCATCCGCAATTCCCGATCGTGAATCAGATTTGCTATCGCTTGTGACAACACCTTAACATTGTCCTTCTGGACGAGAATGCCGGTCTCGCCGTGCTTAACGGCATCGGACAACCCCGGAATCTGCGTGCCAAGCACAGCTTTTTGACAAGCAGCGGCTTCAATGGCAACGATGCCCCATCCTTCAAAACGAGACGGCATACAAACAAAAAGACAGCTTGAGAGCAAAGCGGTTTTTTCCTCACCGACAATTCTCCCCACGAAATGGACGTAGTCTTCCAGACCGAAGCGGTGAATGATAGTTAATAACCTTTTCGTTTCTTCCGATCTACCGCTGCCAGCAAGCTTGAGGTGAACTCGGGGGTTCTCGTTTGCGATTTTGGCGTATGCTTTCATCAAGGTATCAAGACCCTTTTGATAGATTTCCAATCGGCCGAGAAAGAGGATGAAATTCTCCTCTTGCGGTTTTGAGTCGAAAAGGTTTGAATCGACTGCATTGGGAATCCATTGTAAATCCGTCGGCGATTTAATCTTCTTCGCTAGGCATTGCGAAAGCGTCGGCGACACTGAAATAAAGTTGCGATGTAGGTGAACCCCGATTTTTTCAGCTACAAAGGCGGAAATTCCCCAAAAATGCCATTTCTTGAGGCACTGTTTCCCCCAAATGTTCTGGATGATGGCAATCATAGGGGCTCCTCCTGTCCAAATCGGTGAAAAAATTGGTGAAAACGGCGAAAAATCCTCAATCAGTAGGTCATAGGTCAGACGCCGAACTTCCTTGATGACTCCAAAGACATAAGTAATTCGAGATACAAGATAGTGGCTGCCACATCCAATCCTTCTGTAGACCACTCCATCGCGATTGATTTCAGGCGTAGCCCCTGGAAAGTTCCCTGTGAAAACCAAGATATTGTGCCTACTAGCTAATCGCTTATAGATTTCGTGGGTTCTTATTGCTCCGCCGCCACCCAACCAAGGATTCTCTATATCATCGTAAATGAGGTGGACGATTTCCATCTAAGCAGTCTGTTGTCTGAATCGCGGATTAAACGGATTATTGGATGCCCTAGGTTCTGTTGAGATTTAGGTATAATGTATGGCATAATCTAAGCATTATGCAAATAACTTTACCTGATGACCAATGGGAAAAAATCTATCAGTTTCTTCTAAACTGTTCCAACATCTATGTCCGAAACGAAGCTGAAACTCGCCGATTAAATGAGCGAATAGCGAATGCGATAGAGATCCCTTCGTCGAAGCGGTGCTGTGGGTGGCTCGTAGCGGTGCACAATGGAGACTTATACCTACCGTTTATGGCAATTGGAACTCCATCTACAAACGGTTTAGCGATTGGTGCGACAAAGGGATTTTCACCCAGATGCACCAACACTTCGCCGCTGACCCCGATATGGAGTCGCTTATTATTGACAGTACCATTTGCCGGGCTCACCCGTGTGCGGTTGGTGCCTCAAAAAAAAACGGGGGTACTGAAAACCAAGCACTAGGTCGCTCTCGAGGCGGATTCAGTACGAAAATTCACGTCGCAGTTGACGCACTAGGCAACCCTCTTAGAATGCTCATAACCCCCGGACAGAGAAACGATATAGTTGAGGCAGAAGCGTTGATAATCGGATATGGCAGCGCACATGTAATTGGCGACAAAGGGTACGATTCGAACGATTTTATTGACGTTATTGAGGCGAATGGTGCAACTGCGGTGATACCGTCTCGAAGCAATCGTGTCGACCAAAGAACATACGACGAACATTTATACAAAGAGAGACATCTAGTTGAATGTTTCTTCAACAAGATAAAATGGTATCGTCGTATCTTTTCTCGTTTCGAAAAGCTGGTTGTCCATTATCTTGGATTTCTGAATTTTGTCTCTACACTAATCTGGCTGCTATGAAATGTCAACAGAACCTAGGCAGTGGTGAGTGACGAGTTAAATCTTCCCTGCTTTCACTTGTCACCGGATCCATGCAATAAGTTTCGAGCGTTTCTTTGGTGAGCCACCTCTTCAGATAGAGCGCGGCGTAAAGCGCCATCGCCGCGTGCCCCTTGGAGAGAATGAAACGGTCTCAATTGGGATCATCGGGATGAACAATCCGTATCACATCCCCGTATAGCGCGGCGGTGATATCTGCAATAGACAACGCGGAGCCGATATGCCCGACACCCGCTCGTTTTGCCATTTCGAGGATGAGTTGTCTTATCCGAATTGGTGACATCTGCTTACCCCCTTCGCCTTTCCTTACGCCAATCCTAGTAAGCCCTTTACCAATTCGTAAGGCTGAAAAACAGACCACGGATTTCGGACACCAATTCCCGTCACAACCACCGAAAGATAAAGCAATCCGTAAAACAGTCCGTGAATTCGCGATGATTTCACGTCTATGAAGAAAAAGGCGGTAAAGAAAAAGAGGAGCGGGATGAACAAGATGAACCAGCGAAACCCAAACGCAACGCCGCCGTAATTTGAAGACCAAAAGAGGTAAGTTGTAATGATGACCAAACACCCGAAACCAACGACAATCGCCTCTCGCCGGAATGGGTGGAATCGATTCGTAAGGATTTTTGTGAGCATCACCAACGGGAAAATTAGCACCGGTGTCAATAAAAACAGCCCGTGGTGTCCAATTAGAGCGTGAAAAGTATAAATGAGTTTGGGGTCGTTTAGTGTATCAATCCCGATTGGGTTGTTCCAGTAGGAGTCCGGATAGTGATAGAGATTACTGTGAAACAAAGCGGCAGGGAAAAAATCTCCGATAATCGCCACATTCAATACCGCGTGTAGGGCAAAGGGACCAAACGCACCCAAAATGTACGCCAAGGAGAAAGATCTCGTACGCGAAACCAAAAGGATGTAGAATAACGCCACAAAAGGCAACGCCGCCAGATCTATGACACCGGCTAACGCGCTTAAAAATCCCGCACCAAAAAGGAACTTGGATTGGTTGTAGGAGAGTTGTTTAATTCGCAGCCAACAGTAAAACGCCAGATACAGCAGTGAAGCGGCGACGGTATGGTTGTTGAGCACGACACTGTAAGAGAGAATCAACGTCCCGCCTCCGAGCGCGTAGGTAATAATCCAATGATTCTTGGAATCCAATCGCGTAAAAGCCAACGACTTGGAAAAGAATACCAGCATGAGGATAGAAGGAACGCCAACCAAGAGCAGTGTTAGACTGTAGTATGTCAACGAATCCGAAATGGATAAACGAAACACATGATGAAGGATAAAGTAGAATCCGGCTCCCAGAAAGGACAATATCGGCGGCTTGCTGGAGTAGAAGTGTCCGTTGACGAAGATTTTGTCCACCGTATCTTTGAATGTCGAATCGTCAATGGCGAACGTCCCCTGCTCCACCAGCGATTCCATGGTGGCGAGTCGAGATTGGTCATTGGGAGAATTTGCGGCATGTTTGGTCAGCAAGAGCAGCAGAAGCACATACGGCAATATGGGAATCGCCTTTTGGATTCTGTTCTTTAGATCTAATCTTATGTTAGTTGAAAACACGTTTTCACTCCTCCCTACCGTCACTGTCTGCTCTACCGAAACAAGAGCTAAACGGTGGAAGTGCGTTATGCAACTTCAAGGCAGCCTCTACTGACAGACCCCCGATACTTTACCTCGCCAGATGTTGCCGGAAATTATTCTGCCATCAATGACTAACGTTGGCGACCCGAAGATGTTCAGTTCTTCAGTGCGGCGAACATCTTCCAAAAATCGTTGCCGCACCCTTTCCGTTTCAATCTCCCGCGTAATCTTGTCGACATCCAGCCCCAGTTCCCTGGCGCATTTCACCCAAGCGCCCTGAAGATGAGACGCCCGACAAAGTAGATAATCAAAAAATTTGTCGGGATAGCGTTCGGCAATCACCATCTGACGCAGGTCCTCGAACACTTCCGCCGCGCCGTGCAAACTGGTGAACGCGAGTTCTCCATCGGCGTCATCCGCTTTGTTCGCAATGAACCGCAGCTTGAAGTCGATGGTATCCCCATATTTTCTGAAGAACGGCAGCAGTTCCTCTTCGGCCGTCACCCCGTACGGACAATACGACATCACGAACAGTTCCACTTGCGGTTTCATAGAGCCGCGCATCCGCTGCTCAAGCAGGGTTTTCAAGTTCGGTTGCTTCCGGCTGTGATCGACCTCCGGCATCAACTGCGCGACAAGCTGCTCAAAGCCCGGTGAATGTTCGGCATTATGGCAAGATGCGCAAATACGTTCCGGCACTTCCCCACGGATGTTTTCTGCCAGCGGCGTATTGACATGCTGTTTCCCGGGCCCATGACAGGTCTCGCATCCTACCTCCGCCAAGTGATTTCGTTCCGGAGTGTTAATCCGGTAACCGGTCTCGTAGCCGAAACCGGTGACATGACAGGACACGCATTCCGGGTAAAACTGCCGGCCGACGGCTAAAAGGGTGTTGAACGCGGCGGCGTGTGAGGAGTGCATCCACTGATCAGATTCTTCCAAATGACATGTCTTGCACGCCTCGGACCCTACGTAGCCGTTGCCCGCGTCCCCCTCAAGCGGCTCGCCGGAAAATAGCGGATCTCCTTGTTTCTGCAGGCGCGGATCCGTGGCGACCTGTTCGTAGAAGTCGTCCAACATCGCTCGCACCTCAGGATCGTCGGGAACCGCCTCCGTTAGGGCAATCTGTTCCGCAGATGCCCTTTGCGCATCCCCTTCGACCCACAGTGTCAATACTCCCAAAGTCTTGCCTTTGGCTTCGCTATAAGCCAAGAGGACATCGCCTACCTGTTCCGTCTCGCCGCTTTCATGGCTCAGAATCGCTGAAATATGCGGGTACTTGGCAGCAATGTCCCGATTGGTCTCCGGCGCAAGATTGCTGAGAACGATGACAAAATCCGATTCATCTCGGATTTCCGGCAACACGCGATCCAAGGCGCTAAAGGGCGCCTCAACGTTCCAACTGGGCAGCGGCAGGTTCTCCAGCGCGGAAAGACCAACCAAGGCAATCTTCTTGCCGCCCATAGTTTTCATGAGATAGGGCTGAAACCTTAGCTCCGATGCCTCCAAGTTAGCCGCAAGCAGCGGGAACGACTGGTCGCCCAAAGCCTCCTTCACGAAGTCTACCCCCACGTTTGCTTCCGTACTTCCGGGAACCATCGCCTGATATCCCATGACTCCCATCGCGGTTAACGTAGTGCCCGCGCGCAAACTATCCAAGGCGGACACCCGATCCGTTGAGGCGGCAATCTCCTCGAAAGCGCTTTGCGCCATCTTGGGAACCTCGGACGGCAGGACGCTACCCAAGTCTATCGTCAAGGGAGAAAAACCCTTTGCTGCGATTTGGGAGATAGCGGTCGCGCGCCGCGGCAGTCCACCGGATTGACCGACAAAGCATCCGCACGGCTCAAGGTGTGCTTGGGTGTTGCCGGTGTACAACACCATTAAGGTCTGTTCCGGCGAGGTTTGATCCAAATCCTTAAGGAAATCCGCAAACGGGATGGCGTCAATTTCGGCGGCTTTCTGTTTGGTCTGTTTAATCATTTCTAATCGGCTGGCTTCGCTCCATCGCTGGTAGACCACAGGAATAATAACGATGGCTGTCAGCGGAATCAGTAGAAAGATATATTTCTTCATTCAGGTACCCCTCTCCTTATGACCGGACCGTCTATGTTTTTGTGTTCTCATCAGTTTTGAGAACGATAGCTCCCATCCAATTAGCCTCAATCAGGGCAAGTTCCACGCACGCGTCCCAGATATCAACCCTCTCGGTTCCCCACAGGGCGGAGGACTGCTCTACGTGTGACTCGGGGGATTCCCATAGCTCCGTCACGAAAAACCCCGCACGATCCCCGTAGTCCGCCAGGATCTCCACTTCAAGACAACCCTGACAACTCTTGAGAGCGGGTACCCACTCCTTTTCCAAAAACTTTATCAAGTCTTTCTTCTTCGCATTGGCGCGTAACGTCATCACATAAAACGATCTGGATCTCATAGTTTGATTCTCTTTTCTTAGTTCACTGTTCGGTTTTGATTCCATGCGGCGCAATGGAACCTATCTCCACTCGGAGTTATCCATTTGAAGCAACATCGGCAAATACTGAATTGGAAATAATACCATTTCGCTTGAATAACAGTGCATATAGTGCCTTCCATATACTATTTTGACAACTGTTTCCCTTACACCAAACCCCGTAGGCGGGGCATCTTGCCCCGCTTTGGACAGAATTGATTGACGCTATTAATGCACTGCTAAAAAATAGAAATGGTATAACCACTTCCGAGGTGCATTGCGACAACGCAGATCGAGGAATGGCAAGTTATTTGCCAGATGCTCAACATACTACCAGCAATCGTTGGGGCAGGGCGGACCAAGGCCGGTTATGCGCATATAATTTCCCACGCCCGGGTTGCCATTCCAGCAACAAAGATATTTATTGTGACCTAGATGCCCCGGACACCACTTCGGATGGCTGGTTTCTTGCGCGACAAGTAAACACATCGCCAAAGACTGTTGCACCGACAGATACCGCAGCAACAAAGGCGCTGCGGTTGCCGACGATCCCCTCTTCGCGAAGAAGGAAATCGGACACTTTCCGCTTTGCCATGGACCTCAAATGGCTCCCCATTAGGCTTTACCTCTTTTCATTAGGATAACTCCCCTTGGTCAGCTACCGACCAAGGAGTTCTTCAACCGGCTTTTTTATCGCGCCCCAGATGGTAACGAAGTTCGTGGCTGGAGACACTGACCATCCTACCGGAGCATACCAATCGGGATCGGTATCCGAGCCACCGTGCTCCTCACTGAGTTGATTAAGGTGTTTTCCATCGGCAGTCATCAGGTGAATCGTCTCATTTTGGAAACGATCCACTGACACGTAGGCGATCGTGTCGCTGTCGGGGAACCATGCGGGACGCCATTTACTCGGTAGATTGTGTGTTAGCCTTTTCGGAAGCCCCCTGCCATCGCTTCTCACGACAAAAATTTGAAATCTGTTTGCTTCGTCTTGAGACTCATACGCAATCCATTGACCGTCGGGAGACCACGATGGATGGCCCGTACCCGCCATGTGTTGGGTAAGTCTTTCCTGATTATTGCCGTTCGCATCCATGACGTAAATTTCGGGCCATCCCGCCAAAACGGATGCGAAGGCAATCCGTACCCCATCAGGCGACCAAGCTGGGTAAACGTTCAATCCTGCATGAGTTATCTGTGTCTTGTTACCCCCGTCTGCGTCCATTACCCAAAGCTGAATCCCTCCTCTGCCGCGAACGTACACAATCTTTTTTCCGTCAGGAGACCATGCCGGCCCCCGACTTACCGCGTCGTTAGTCAGTCTTATCAAATTCTGTCCATCGGAATCCATCACGTAAATGTGATTGGCCTTGTTATTTCTATCGGAGACAAACGCAATCTTGCTCCCATCTGGTGACCAACTTGCCCTAACATCCGCCCACTTGTGTTTTGTCAAATTTATCTCATTTTCTCCATCGGCTTCTCCATCGGCGTCCATCGCGTAGATTTCCGAGTTGAACACATCAAAACGGAAAGCGCTAAAGGCAATCCTCGTGCCATCCGGCGACCAACTAGGGCGGCCCTCCTTGGAATTGTCACTCGTGAGTCCGATGACGTTATCGCCGTGGCGGCCCATCACGTACAGGTCAGGAGTACCGTCATGCTCTGATCTGAACGCAATCCTTCTCCCATCCGGCGAGCAAGCGGGATACCGGTCAGTTGCCGGGTGGTCGGTGAGTTGGACGACATTGTTTCCGTTTACGTCCATGGAGTAGATGTCCCAATCGCCGTCGCGGTTCGATGCAAAGACGATTCTCGATTCGAATCCCTGTGCTATGCTGTCTGACGTAACCATTAATGCCAATAACAATAGCACAAGCATCTTCTCAAGAATTGGCTGAATTTATTCATTGGTCAGTTTCTCCTTTATCGCGATGCTCACTTCTAGAATATTCTCTATAGTAGAACCTATAACCATCTCTACACTTTGGTAGGTTCATTTTCCTGACCGAACCGGTATTCATCCGGCCGTTTATTGCGCTTGGAAAGGGATCTCTATGGGATCTCTATCGCACTCGTTGTCCACCCGCTTGATCCCTCGTTATTCACTCAGTTAATCGGTCATTATTCATGTCCCTTGATCGCCTACCGAAGTTATGTGTAAATATGAACCGAATTGACGCAGAGTACAGTTCTGTGGTTCGTGTTTAGATGTCGGCGCCGAGTTCATTGGCATCATCACGGGTGGCGGTTGCGTTTGAGATCTCCCCAAGATGTTGACAACTTTCCGCTTGGATTGACTGCCAATGCGCCGTACGGCCAGGAAGGAGATCTGTTGTCAATACCGGGAGGAGTTCTCGTGAGTTTGACCACGTTCCTCCCGCTGGTGTCCATCAAATAAATATTCTTATCTCCGTCACGAGTTGACACAAAGGCAATTTTTCTCCCATCCGGTGAATAGGCTGGCATGCTGCTGTTACCCTCTTCCGTAAGCCGCTCTAACTTTTTCCCTTCGGCGGTCATCACGTAAATGTCGTAACCCACGAAGATGAACCGCGAGCTGAAAGCAATCTTGCGTCCGTCTGGCGACCAAGTAGGACCCCAATTGTCCCTTAGGTGGGTGTCGCCGGTGAGATTGCGCCTTTCCGTTCCATCTGCATTCATCACGAAAATATGATGGGGAGTATTGAAGCCGAGGTCACGGAAGGAGACAAACGCTATCTTGCTTCCATCTGGTGACCAACTCGGTACAACATCGTGCCACTTGTGTTTTGCCAACCTTGTCAGGTTATTTCCGTCGGCGTCCATCGCGTAGATTTCCCAGTTGCCAACGACAAAACGGAAAGAATCAAAGGCAATCCTCGTTCCATCCGGCGTCCAATTAGGGTTGCCTTTAAGAAAATTGTCCTGGGTAAGTCTTACCACATTTTTGCCATCGCTGTCCATCACATACAGGTCATGTGTAATGCCGCGATCTGAGGTGAACGCAATCCTTCTCCCATCCGGCGAGCAAGCGGGATACTCATCAGATGCCGGATGGTCGGTGAGTTGGACGAGATTGTTTCCGTTTACGTCCATGGAGTAAATGTCCCAATCGCCGTCGCGGTTCGACGCAAAAACGATTCTCTGGTCGAATTCTTGCGCAGTGCAGTCCGAAGCAACCATTAACGCCAATGGCAGTAGCAATAGGTATCTTCTCAGAAATGGGCTGGTTTTGTTCATCGGTCATGTTCCCTTTGTAATGCTGCCAAAATGTACAAAGTCGAACTTGAGTTTTATGTCGGGTGCGGCGAAATAGTATCAGTTCGACTTTGTACAAAAGTACGAGGGTTAGGTTTTACAGAAAGCCGTATAACAGCAAACTCGTAGGGGGAATCAAGTGAGCGAATGCGATAGAGATCCCCTTGCCCCGCCGTGATGGCACTGGAAACCGCTACCGACTTTTTCACAGGTCAACCAAAAAGACTAGATGGTTACAATCTCCCCTGATTTTCTTCAACGCTTGATTGATACCGTCTGTTATACCGCTTAAATGTACAAAGTCAAGCTAATGATGAGAGTGAAAAGCATAGGTCATCCCAAATTATCCACCTCCGTGCACATTGACAAATGCCAACTCTCATCACGCCGGCGAATCGGCAAATAAGGAACAAACCAATCAGTGAGGAAATTCACACACCTATGGTTTGAGCGCTTTATTGCCAGCTTGCCAATTGATGAATGACAAGGGAAAAAAACGTGACAAACAACAGGATTTTGAATAATTCAAGATGACCTATGTGCCAAATTTTACTGCTGGCATTCACCGTTAGCATGCCTCGTTAGCGGGCTTGCACTCGTAAACACAGACATCATTTTGTAGGCTAGTGCAACAAATGTTTCCCCAGCCACAATCGCAACCACTGCAACGGACGCCGCATGCCTTGGCCTCCGGGGCAACAAGCAGAGTCATTGCAAGAGTGGCTGTACTGACCAATGCCGCCGTTGCAAAGGCGCTGCGGTTGCCGACCATCCCCTCTTCACGGAGAAGGAAATCGGACACCTTCCGCTTTGCCATGGATCTCAAATGGCTTCTCATAATGGTTTTACCTCCTTTCATAGGATAGCTCCCCCGTCAAACTACCGACCGAGGAGTTCTTCAACCGGCTTTTCTGCCGGAATGAAGTCGTTCTTACGTTTCTTTGGTTGTTAATGAATCCGTTGAGAGAAATTCCACTACCTGCTGAATCGGCTTCCAAAGTCGTACACTTCAAAACTAACTTTCACTAAATCCTTGATAGTCTACATCTCATTTGTCCGATAGAGTTTTACCCGGTGTTCCCATTTTTCAAAACGATTGCCCCCGTCCAATTGGCTTCAATTAGGGCGAGTTCCCTGCACGCCTCTCAGATATCAACTCTCTTGGTTCCCCACAAAGCATACGATTGCTCCGAGTGCGCCTCAAGGGATTCTTACAATTCCGTGACGAAGAAACGCCCGATTCCCGTAGTCCGCCAAGATTTCCTCTTCAAGACAACCCGGACAACTCCTCACTCTTTTCCACGATCCCTGCCAAGTCTTTAGTCTTTCGCATAGGCGCGCAACATCATGACGTAAAACGATCTGGTTCTCATAGTTTAATCAATTATCCTTGGCCAGTCGTCAGAGCCCAGCAAGGTAGACGCAAATTAACGGAGGTTGGGCGCGAGTTTCTTCAACCTGCCCCAAATTGTGGTAGTTTTGGAAGCGGGGGACACAGCCAGTCCTACGGGGCCAAAGTGGGGGTCATAATCCCCACCATTGTGGACATCGCTAAGTTGCTTGAGATATTGTCCATCGGCGGTCATCAAGTGAATCGTCCCTATGAGGTCATTATTACCGGCCGATGCATAGGCTATCGTCCGTCCATCGGGAGACCATGCGGGTAGCCATTGATTCTCTCGATTGTGCGTAAGCCTCACCCGATTTCTACCATCCGCCCCCATCACATAGATTTGAAAGAAATTCTGTCTTCCTTCGGCCATGCCCCAGTATACAATCCGTCGTCCGTCGGGCGACCACGATGGACTGCCTTTAACTCGTAAATCGTGCGTCAACCTTTTACTTTTACCGCCCCGTTTGTCAGCGCCTATCCATATCACGTAAATTTCTCTCCCCCCATCTCGGAAAGATACAAATGCAATCCGTTGCCCATCCGGAGACCATGACGGCTCTGTCGCGTGGTCTTCAAGCTTCACACGATTCCTTCCATCAGCATCCATCATCGCTATCATCTTCCCATCTGGACTTGAGGAGAATGCGATCTTTGTCCCGTCGGGAGACCACGACGGATAATCGTCCTTGGCGGTGTCTGTGAGTCTAATCGGATTCTTTCCATCGGCGTCCATGACGTAGATTTGATTTAACCCTCCGTTTCGGTTGGAAACGAATGCAATCTTCGTCCCGTCAGGAGACCATGCCGGACGGTAGTTGTCTGCTTGATTTGCGGTTAATCTTCTTTGGTTTGTCCCGTCGCTGTCCATCACATAAATCTCCGGATTCCCATCTCTAGTAGAATGGAATACAATCTGTGGTTTGTGGTGTTCGGCGCGTGCGTTTTTCAACCACATCTCCGCACTCGTCAGACAAATGCACAGCCCGGAAAACAATAGACATCCAGATATCAGCTTGAATCGCATTTTTCTACCTCTTAAGTTTTATGTTAGTTTCGGGCTCAATATTATCAAAAAGCGCGCGAATGGATTGAGAATATCATCAGAATTGATGATTATACCGCGCAATTTTGGATTAACAAAAAAACCAACCGATTGCGGCACAAACCGGAGGAGTTAATTTCCCGATTTGATTCTCACAAAAAATAAGCAACCAACAGGCATCGGACTTACGAGGCTTTTCCTTTATGTCTAAATGATGAGAGTCAAAAGCATAGGTCATCCCAAATTTTCAATCTCCGTGCACATTGACAGATGCCACCCCTCTCTCATCGCGCCAGCGAGTCGACAAATAAGGAACAAACTGTCAGCAGGGCAAATTCACGTGCCTATGGTTTGAGCGCTTAATTGGCGGCTTGCCAATTGATGGCTGAAAAGGGTAAAAACGTGACATGAATAAACAACAGGATTTTGAATAATTCGGGATGACCTATGTGCTAAATAACCTATGTGCTAAATAAATTGACTAACAATTGCGGTCGATATCTCTGCAAAACCACCATTGACCATCCCCCACGCCCCTGGTGCAACATTTTTTTACCCCGGGCTCGCAGTAGAGACAGGTTCCGTGAGGACCGCAATTCTCTGGGGCTGGTATGTTTGGGCAAATATGGGCCTCGGTGTCCGGACTTACAAGTAGAGTCATTGCCAGAGCGGTTGTGCTAACCAATGCCGCCGTGGCAAAGCCCGTCCGGCTTCCGACCATTCCCTCTTCACGGAGAAGGAAGTCGGACACTTTCCGCTTTGCCATTGACCTCAAATGGCTTCTCATTAGGCTTTACCTCCTTTCATAGGATAACTCCCTTGGTCAGCCATCAACCAAGGAGCTCTTCAACCGGCTTTTTAGCCCGATACAGGCAAGCCGGGATGAAGTCGTTCTAATGTTTCTTTCACTGTTAACGAAACTGGCGCGAGGAACTCTACCACCTGCTGAACTCCCTGCGACGTAGCCCCAGCCAACAGATCGGTTGCGAGAAGTTCATCAATGTCCCGCGGCGTACCCGATGCGCGTTCATAAGCGGAGGGGGCGATCTCTCCCGTCACGAGGTCATATCGGTATTGGTAGAATCCGACCGGGGACGTTGGGTTGGGTGGAATGTCGGAGCGCTCCTCCGTCAAGCCGGTGAAGAGTTCTCGAACCGATTTCGCCATCTCTTCCCAGCTAAAGGCAACTCCTATCTCTCTCGACCTTTCCTTTAGTCTACCGAGTTCATCCGTGTTTATGAGACGTTTTCGCATGAGTTCCGACAGCGCCCCAACCGTTTCATCGACTGTTTGATTCCCCTCGACTGAAAAAAAAGTCCCCAAAAAGGGCATGGTTGTTTTCAAGCCTTCCGGTCCGGAAACAATCACCGGGACGCCGCAGCACAACGCGCCCATCAGAGGGAGGAGATGATTTCCCAAAATCGCCGGGAAGAAACCCAGAGCCGCAGCGTTGAACAGAATAGGAAGACTGTTATAGTCATCAAAATCCGCGATAGGGAAAACTTCAATATTCTCTAAACCCCATTCCCTCCCTTCGGAGGCGAGGCAAAGAACCACCATGAAGAACATCTGCGGGTTGAACCCCGCGAGTTTTTCGACAAACGCATGGTTTTCGAGGCTCAGACGTGGGAGAAAAAGCAACACCAACGGAAGATCCTTTATGGCTTCATTCCGGAATGCCGAAGCAAGTTCGGTTTTACAGTCCCCGGTATCCATAGGTTGAAAGAGTTCCGAATCAACTCCCGTTGGAACCACCACGATTTTATCCGGATTCGGGATCAGGGTCGAAAGCCGTTCTTTAATCCACCAGGCGTCAACGCACAAACGGTCGCAATCGCGCAGCGCAAAATATTTGTCCATCGTGGGTTGCAACTCAAAACTGCCACTGGAAACATAGTAAACTGCCGGAGGTGACGTAAATTGCGAAATGACAAGATCTCCGAAGCCGGAACCGGGGAGACTGAGAGTTCCTCCGTAAGCGACTGGGCACTGATTCATATAGGAAGTGGTGGAATTCGCCGGCATCGGGAACGGCTGAACCCCCTCCCAGTCAAAATCCTCCGGCAGTGTAACGTCCGTCTCCTCGACAAAGAGCGGAGCGTGCAGTTCCATCTCGCCGCACAGTGTCCGTAACATCTGATAACAAACCAACCGCGTCACGAACGGTTGCCGCCCAAGGTTGTAGAGGAAACCGGGAGCCACAAGAACGGTGTTCGAGAAGGTCTTATCCCCATCCGAGCGAGAAGTTTTGCCCGAAAACAGAATCCCCGCGCCGCTAAGTTGCCATAGATAACGGCAAGCTTCGGAAATCTCCGCATCCGAAAATCCGGAACGCAGAATCTCCCGAATCTCGGGGTTCGAGTTGGACTCGCATAAGCTCAAAATCTCCGCAATCAAGGGGGTAATCTCCAAAACACAACCTGCCGTAAGATCGGCGATGTATTGTGCTTCTCTGGGCGGGTCATCTTCAGCCGCCAAGTTGTGAGAAAACTGATGTAAGGCGTTTAGTATCGCAGGAAATTCAATCATGATTGCGTTTCCAATTGGGATGCCAAATAAGCGTGAATGCGTTGGAGGCTTTGACTGACTTTCTCGCCGTCGCGATACAGGTGCGACAAGACGACCTCAATCTCATGAGGCGTGTGTTGACGGGACAACGCGAGCGCAATTCCCTCTTCAACCGACAGGTCAAGGGCGCGTCCGCCCATGGGCGATTTTCCGTCTCGGGTGATGCCAACCACTGTGGCTTTCGGAGCAGTGGCGCCGTCGCTTTGAAGATTCCGCCCGAATACGACGGGGAACCGACTCCCGCCATGCAGGGTCTCGCGCTTTTGATTAAGACCTTCAAACACCTCCAAAAGACATCTGGCGCTCGCATCCCAAGAATATGTTAGGCTTCGCTCTCGGGCTTTCTCCCCAAGCGTTCCTCTTTTGGCGTCATCGGCGAGTAAATCCTTCACGGCGGAAGCGAACGCATGAGGCGAGGCATAGCCGGAGATATTGACCATATCCTTCTCAAACGTCGCCGCTTCGACCACCACCCCCGTATCGCCGACCACATACTTGGGGCCATCATAGGACGAAACGATTGGCACCGTCCCGCACGCCATGGACTCCAGAACCACCAAACCGAAGGTTTCCGAACCGGCGATGCTCGGAAAACAGAAGAGGTCGAAAGCGTTATAGAAAACGGGCAATTTTTCTCTCGGCTGTCGTCCCGCATGGAGGAGATTGGGCGGAAAACGGTAATCATTGGCTTCTATGGGACCCACCGCCAAGAACAGGACATCCGGCAACAACCGAGCCAAATCGACAAAAATCGCCGCGCCCTTCATCGTGTCAAAGCGGGAGAGATAGCCGACAATCGGCTGTTCGGCAAGTTCGGGACGCTGAGTCCACTCGGCGACCTGCGCTTTCGCCTCTTTCGTATCCATCGGGGAAAAGAACGTGCTGTCAACGCCGCACGGAACAATGCTAAATGCCGACGTGTCATGAAAAAATTTTGCGTAAAAATCCGCGGGGGATTGTGTAAGTACCATAAAACTGTCAAACGAGCGCATCGCCGAATACCAACGCATCATGCCGTTTATGATTCTGCCATTGTCTCCCCTTTCCGCATAAACCGGCAAGACAACGGGCACATCCAGATACCGGAGTAGGGGCAAAAGTTCAAACTCATCGACATACCAAAGCAGAACGCCGTCATAGTTCTCCGCGATAATTCGAGATATGGACGGCTTGTCATCCGGCTGAAAATCAACAAAGCGGATACCTGCTCCCTCAAACTCTTGGTTTGAGTGCACTTCGGCAACTTTGGACAATGCACCAAGTAGATGTGTGTGAGCCACCGACGCCCCCAGTGTATCCCACCGCATTTCGGTCTTCTGCGGTCTCAACCTGGGAGCGAAGATTTTTGGCTTCCGCGCTTCTCCCGAGGGGTAACCCTCAGCCTGCGACGCCTCATCGTCAAAGAAGGATTGAAGTTCTTCAAGGCAGCCTTGAATTTCGGAACCGGGGTATTTACCCGCTAGAATCTCCTCAATTTGCTCCGCGCTGCGGGAGTCATACATTTGCAAGACATCTTTTGCCAAAGAGTCGATTTGTATGAGTTGATGGCGAGGTATATGCGCTAAATAAATGCTCCCTGCTGTCTCGATCACTTTGTATTGCCTCATGAATCTCACTCAACCTCAGTGTTTGCGTTGGCTAGATTGATGTCTCGTAAGTGTTTAGTGGCAGCAGTTAGTAAAACCTCTCAGCATAAGACGTGCGATGAAAACCCAATTCCCTAGGCATCCCATCTTGATTTGACAACTGAAGATTTACGCTGAAGCGAAACTTTTGTAGCAGCGTTGTGCCTCTATGCTAAGTGTGGTATATCTTGCACTCCAGCGGAGTGTTATGTCTGTAGCCGAGACGCGTCGGTCTCTTCCGCTCCAGAGGAGCGGCATGTGAATATCTACGATTTTCTTGGATGAGGTAACTTCGCTTGAATTGAAGAGGTACTGTTTAATAAATCTCATTATACCAATTAAGCTTCGTGAGCCACATTGCGCTCCTCTGGAGCGCGGACATTTGGGCCTATCATGTTCTATAAACATGTCGCTCCGCTGGAGCGAAACCCTATCCCTATACCCCTAATGCCTGAACGGTTCCCTGCATTCACGCTATAAATCGGTAGACTAAACACTTATGATGTCTCTTTGGCACATGCCATCAAACTAGGTAATGACGCCGTAAAATGGTCCCCCGCAAAGAACTGTGAGGAGGGTGCCCGCCAAAATAATCGGCGCAAAATGTATGGCGCGTTGAACCGCCAAACTATCATCGAACCCTTTGAAAAATCCCGCGTTCGCCAACGTTTTAAGCTCCTGTACCTTTTCATCCGACAATCCTTCGGGCGTTGGAGAAACCACCAAGTTCTCATTGTGCAGATCCGAAACCAACGCCTCCTCTTTCTCGTACGTCACTCCCTCATCTGTTTGAACCTTGACGATTTTCTCGGCGGGGTTCATCCCCGGTTGAAGATCTTCGATAGGGACGACCTGACTGAGACAGGACATATCCAAATCAAGCACATAAGTACGAACGATGGGCAAAACCAGTCGATAGGCTACGGCAAAAACCAAAACCCTTTTCCAAAAAGCGCCGAGCAGGACCGGATCCATGAGAATCGCTACAAACAGTGCGAGATACACTAAACAGGAGATGTGTTTGTTTGCATGGGATTTCAGGGCATACTCCAGCAGATGATACAAGAGAATCGCCACCACCAAGTGCGAAAAATTAAACGGTGTTTTCGACTGATAGGCAAAAAACTGAACCCCGAATATGATTGCCAGAAATTGGAGTATCGACCACATTCCTCCGGGTAGTTGCTTGACGGATTCTTTGATTGCCGGCAATGCCTTGGTTAATGCGAAGGATTTGTGTGACGCAAAATACCTGACGCATGTCGTCACGAGGCTATAGACAAAATAGACCATGAAGATATTGATGAAGATTATCAACGCCGGATACGGGAGCCCGGCAAGATTCCGTCCCCATATAGCCGGAGGCAGAATCATGGCAACCCCCCAATAAAGTTTAGCATCTCCGGGCGCCAAGATTCCCAACCAGTACATGCCGAAGGCAATAATACCCCCCATGATAAAAACGGATAGCATGTTTCCGATTTTGGTTTCACCGAGAAGAAATAACATCACTTGAGCGAGGATTCCGGCATAAATCAGACCCATCGAGCAGATATTTTTGATTTTTTTCTCCTTGAGATCGGTATAGCTCGCCCAACCGCAGAATACTATCAAGATAACTACCAGCAAAATATCATATCCGCTCATTGTTTATTTCCTAGTTTCCGCTTAATTTAAGGTCACTTGCCGCAACTTCAGACGACTTTACTTTCGAGGTCCATTTTCCATCTCTTGCGAGTTCCAAGTACTATCATATCAATTCTCAGACTCGTTGTCAAGAACGGCTCTTCAGAGTTAAGTGTGGAAAAAGAGTTAGCTAACTCAAGTTGCTACTTTTGTTTGACAGGAGCACAGAAACCGAGATTTTTCCAACGTGGAAACACGAGATTGACGAAAATCAGACCAATTTACCTATAATTTAGCGCACGTGAACCAAAAACTCGGTCTCTCTGTTATAGGTGGCAACTTGCGTTGGCTATAAGAATGCTGCAATGACTCGGATTCGGAAATGCTCAAAGTTTCGAAATCCAAAAGCCCGGCGCTTGATGAGTTTGATTTTGTTGTTAATGCCTTCGACAATGCCACTGGTCGTGCGGTGACAAAAGTAATTGGCAATTCGGTGTATCCAGTTTGCCAACGTCCGACGGAATTGCGGAAACAACCCCGTTTTCTCAGCGATGAGGCTCCACTTCCGCAGGCGTTCAATCGCCTTTTCCTTGGTGGACTTGCACTCGAAGATATGTCGCAAACACTCTTTGAGCCGATGAGCCGTCTTGACCAAAGGAGACACCTGATAAACACGTTCAAGCGCCGCTTGCTGCTTATCGGTTAAGTCTTGCCGATTCTTTAACAGTGCATAGTGAATGCCTTTCAGTGCTTGAGGGTATATCTTCTTTTGCTGATTCTTCAACTGCTTGAGTTCCCGGTTGACCGCCTGCATCACATGAAACCGGTCGGCGGTAATCACCGCGTGGGGTAACAGTTCGGCACAGACCGCATCATAGGGACTCCACATATCGATGGCGACTTCTTGAATCTGTGCACGCTCAATAGGTGATAGCTGTTCAAGTCGTGTCCTAAGTTTCTCTTGGGTTCGCGATTTGAGCACATCAACGATTTCCTTTGTGTCTAGGTTGGTCAGAATCAAGGCAAAGTTTCCTCTTCCCTTACGCAATGAAATTTCATCAATACCCAAACGTTTGAGGTCAGCAAAGGGGGCTAAGGGGATACGGCAACTCGCCTCGTGGAGGAAGATGCTTTCAATCTGGTCATAAGTCAGTCCTTCAATGCGGCGTACTGCACTGATGTTGTTCTCTCGAACTTGAAGGAATATCCAATGTTGGTAATGACCGGTGTAATCGCGTCGCTCGTCAACAAAGCCTAGGTTCTGTTGACATTTCATAGCAGCCAGATTAGTGTAGAGACAAAATTCAGAAATCCAAGATAATGGACAACCAGCTTTTCGAAACGAGAAAAGATACGACGATACCATTTTATCTTGTTGAAGAAACATTCAACTAGATGTCTCTCTTTGTATAAATGTTCGTCGTATGTTCTTTGGTCGACACGATTGCTTCGAGACGGTATCACCGCAGTTGCACCATTCGCCTCAATAACGTCAATAAAATCGTTCGAATCGTACCCTTTGTCGCCAATTACATGTGCGCTGCCATATCCGATTATCAACGCTTCTGCCTCAACGTAACTGTTTAGTTCAGTTTGTAAGAGTGGCAAAATCTGTGCAGCATTGGGCACAATTGCTTGCTACGGAGGATTCAACGCATCAATATGACGAATACAAGGGAACAACAGTTCATTGCTCGTATTGCCGAATTGGAGGCTGAAAATCAGGCATTACGCGCCCGTGTAACCGAATTGGAACAACAGGTGTCGAAACCGTTAGCTACCCCCACTTCGCCTCCAAAATCGCCTGTCCCCAAATTTGTCAAACCGAAACGACAGAAACGCCGTCGCAAAAAACCGGGGCAAAAACTGGGACACGCCGGCAGTTATCGCCATCGTCCCACCGAAGCTGACGAAATTGTTGAAACTCCTTTAGAGGATTGTCCCCATTGTCATGGAGTGATTGAAAATGTCACAACCCACCAACAGTATGTTGAAGAAGTCATTCCGGCTCAGACAACTGTTGTCTGCTATCAGACACAAAGTGGATATTGCCAAAACTGCCAAAGACGGGTGGAAAGCCGTCACCCGCAGCAAGTCCCCCATCGGTTGATAGGCCCGCGTGCGTTGCTCATTGCCGCTGAATTGAAGCACGCTATGGGGGTGCCGTATCGGAAAGTCGTCTCAGTACTTGAACGACTGTGTGGGCTTTCTGTCACTGCTGGCGCATTGGCGCAATCCATGCAATCGTTGGCAAAATGGTTCACTCCCGAATATCAAGCAATTCAAACCGGATTGCGACAGAGTCATTGCACCTATGTCGATGAAACCGGCTGGAGGTTAAACGGCCAATCCTGCTGGCTTTGGGCATTCACCACAGACAGTTACACGCTTTATGAAGTCAATGCGAGTCGTGGACATCAAGTGGTTTTAGAACAATTGGGTACAGACTATGATGGAGTCCTTGTCAGTGACTTTTATACCGCTTATAACCCACTTCCCTACACCCAGCAAAAGTGCTTGGTGCATTTGCTGCGTGAATTGTCTGACGTGAGAAAGACGAATCACACCCAAGAATATGCGGCATTCGCCAAAAAACTGACGCGTTTGTTGCGCGATGCCATTCGCCTCAAGCAGAAGCAGTCGGACTTCTCCCAATCTCGCTTGGAACGCCGATTCAAAAGGCTGAACCACCGATTGGAGAAACTTGCCAAAGCGGACTATCATGACCCGGATTGTCAAAGACTCGCCAAACGGTTAGCCAAACACAGCGATTCGTTATTCACCTTTCTGTCACACATGCAGGTCGCCGCCGATAACAATCGCGCCGAACGAGCCATACGACCGGCGGTAGTGACTCGCAAAATATCGGGCGGCAATCGTTCTCCCAATGGCTCTGAAGCGTTAGGTATCATCACCAGTGTGATTCAAACTTGCAAGCAGCAGAACAAAGATTTCGTGGAAGTCGGCTTGGAAATTATCCGACGCTATCATCAAGGACTTGATGCCGGGGTTCTGACTGTTGAGACAACCGCACCAACCTAACCGCTTCCAAGTCCATTCAAATTATAGTTTTTCTACAATCCCCTCGTTCTGCAAAGCGGCTTTCGACATAGAGAGTAGTGGACTAAACAGTTACGCCTCAACTATATCGTTTCTCTGTCCGGGGGTTATGAGCATTCTAAGAGGGTTGCCTAGTGCGTCAACTGCGACGTGAATTTTCGTACTGAATCCGCCTCGAGAGCGACCTAGTGCTTGGTTTTCAGTACCCCCGTTTTTTTTTGAGGCACCAACCGCACACGGGTGAGCCCGGCAAATGGTACTGTCAATAATAAGCGACTCCATATCGGGGTCAGCGGCGAAGTGTTGGTGCATCTGGGTGAAAATCCCTTTGTCGCACCAATCGCTAAACCGTTTGTAGATGGAGTTCCAATTGCCATAAACGGTAGGTATAAGTCTCCATTGTGCACCGCTACGAGCCACCCACAGCACCGCTTCGACGAAGGGATCTCTATCGCATTCGCTATTCGCTCATTTAATCGGCGAGTTTCAGCTTCGTTTCGGACATAGATGTTGGAACAGTTTAGAAGAAACTGATAGATTTTTTCCCATTGGTCATCAGGTAAAGTTATTTGCATAATGCTTAGATTATGCCATACATTATACCTAAATCTCAACAGAACCTAGGGCTACGCATTCTTGAAACTTTCTCGACCAAGCATCCGATATCCTTTCAGTAACTCCCGGATTCCGTCGTCCAATGAACGTCTCGCTTCAAAGCCGGCATCGCGTAGGCGCTGATTGTAAACGATGTAATTGCGTCTGTCCGGATCACTGCCAATCGGCGCAAAATGAATGTAGAAGTTGGGTACGTACGTTTTAATCTTCAGCGCGAGTTCCTCTTTAGAAAGATTAGCAGTGTCTAGTCCTACATTATAGGGTCTTCCCACCATGCGATGGCTATTTTCAATACAGTGGATGAAACAATCCGCCACATCTCGGATGTGGATGTAGTTACGCTTGAAGTCCTTTTCGAAAATTACGATGTATCCATCCGTGACTGCTGCGTAGACAAAGTAATTCACCAACAGGTCCAACCGCATACGGGGAGATATGCCGAACACCGTGGCTAATCGCAGCGTGATTGTGTTCGGCTGCTCTAGTACCTCCGCTTCAGCCGATGCCTTGGTCTGACCATAGAGGGAAATAGGTTCCAGAGGCGTATCCTCAGTACAGTAAATCTCCTCGGTCTTCGTGCCGTATCCGCTATTTGTGGTAGGGAAGACGACCAACTGACGGGGGCTGCGTAAACGGTTCAGCATCTGTATTGCATCCAGATTAACAGACCGCGCGAGCGTAGGGTCACGTTCACAAGCAGGCGCTCCCACGATGGATGCTAGAGGAATAATGACATCAGCATCACCCATGAGGGAAGTGATTACACGCTCATCTCGCGCGTCGCCACGTACAAACTCAAAGCCACGATGCGTACATAAATGGAATAATGTACGCTGACCATACAAGAGGTTATCTACGACCTTGACCTGATAGCCTTTTTCGATCAGATGCTCACAAAGTATGGCGCCGAGGTAACCGGCACCGCCCGTGACTAGAACTTTGGTCGCCATCTACGATGTCATTGTCATCTTTTTATGCCTTCGGACATTTCTCGCCCCAGCAACGTTTTGATAGGATAACGGCGATCTGAACGCTCAAATGCATTGGTAAACATTTCTCCCAAAAATCCAATTGAAAGAAATTGAATACCGAAAATCTTCAACAAGATGCCTAACATCAACAGCGGGCGAAATCCGAGGCCTCTTTGGATAAACCACAATACGGCAAGGTAAGTGTTAATCCCCACGCCGCCGATAAGGCAAATGGCTCCCAAAACACCAAACAAATGAAGCGGGCGTTTCATATATTGATGCAAGAACAGGATGGTCAGTAAATCAAATAGCCCTCGAGGAATACGTCCAATGCCATATTTTGATTTGCCGAATTGCCGCGGATGATGCCGCACCGGGATTTCCGTGATGGAATATCCGTTTTGGTATGCCAGAATGGGCAGATACCGATGGCGATCTCCGTATATCTGTAAATCCTGAATAACACTTCGCTTATACGCTTTCAAACCGCAGTTCATGTCGTGGAGGTCAAGGTGCGTGCACCAACACACTACCCGATTAAAAATTCGTGAGAGCAGCACTTTCGACCACGAATCTTGGCGATTAACTTTCCAGCCGGACACGACATCGTAACCTTCCTCAAGTTTCGCCAGCAAGTGTGGAATCTCGCTTGGATCATCTTGCAAATCGGCGTCAATCGTGATGACAATATTGCCCTCCGCATCAGCGAAGCCGGCAGCCAAGGCAGTCGATTTACCCGTATTACGACGAAACTGGATAACTATGACTCGAGAGGCCATCTGTGTCTGGCTTCTAGCTGTAATACTCTTAGATTCTTGGTTTGAAGAGGCGGCAAGAGTCGCCGCGGTCAACACCCATTTTTGATGGACACGATAAATCTCCTCCATGACGGCAAATGAATCATCAGTGCTGCCATCGTCCACGAAAATGAGTTCATACCGACTTTCCAACGTCTCCATCACATCTCGAATCTGATGGTAAAGCGGCTTGAGAGTGGGCGCTTCGTTGAATACAGGAATAATGATTGAAATGTACGAGGGAGTTAAATCCTCCGACATATTCGGTGCCTCTAGACCTTTCCGATGCGCCGCTTAGACCAGATTAGGGAGTGCTAATCATCTTCCATCTTAAGCACGATACCCCTAACCTTTTCTCGCGCCCGAGCCAACAGACTGTTCACGGCAGCCTCAGTGATGCCCAACTCTTGGGAAATCTCTTTGTGACTCATGCCATCCTTCCGCCGGAGCAATGCTTCCCGCTCCGATTTGGGAAGTTTCGATATTGCGCGGTCAAGCCGTTCCTCAAGGTCGCGGTTCTCCGCTTCCTGCGCAGCAAACCGATACTTAATAATCGCCGCTTCCTTAAGCACCTTCCTTCCCTCAAGAAAGCCTGCATGTGATATGTACTTGAGGTGTTTCTGATGCTCTCGGCGCTTAGCCGCAGCAAGTTGAAATGCTATCCTGAACATCCAGTTCAGCAACTTCTTCGGTTGCTTTAGTTCATCAAGATGCTGATAGACCTTGATGAAAGTCTCTTGGACAATGTCTTGAGCATCTTCATGGTTGTTGACTCGCTTGAAGACGTACGAGATCAAACGAGTTCTGTACCGGTTATGGAGCACCAAAAAAGCATCTTGATCGCCTTCTAGGACGCGGTGCACCAATTCACCATCTGCCGCCATATATTTTCCAGATAAGGATGAAGTATTTACACTATATCATTATTATGAATGCTAATCGAGCTAAAATCTATCAGAAAAATTTTCGTTTTTTTTATTGGTTCATAAAAGAACCCCTTGCAGCAACATCCCACGCAACCATCGGAATAGATGAAGTCTCACGTAGCGCGTTCATTACCCTAATGTTCGCCACTTCCCCCACACGCGGTTGCAAGTCCTATACGTCTACCGCCCAAACACAAAGCTTCATTTCGACTGCGTTTGTGGTATAATTAGAATGGTTCTTCAGAGATAAGTGTGGGAATGAAACTTGCTACAGGAAGGCGCGTTTGCCCTATGGGTACAAATTGATTGCAATATCTCCCGGATTTTATGATTGAAAACTATACACATGTATAGTATAATAGAGCCGGTTAGCGTTGGTCGCGACCCTACTCCTGCGGGCGATATGTCGCCGGGACGAAAATCCAATGTGTGTCGTATGCACTCTGTTCACCAACGCATCCACCGCCCCGCGCTGCTAAAGGCTTCCGCCGCTGGAGAAGTCGAAACGCCTTCAAAGCGTTGCGCTGAGGGTACAATCTGGTCACCCTTGCACGCCGTTTTTTGCCGTGAAAATGGGGAAAACCACAGGGTAAAATGTCGAATCTGTTAATAAGTCGTCTGTACTGTTCAATTGTTCTTTCCCCTGTTCGGCGCCGGCTTTGTCGGCAATTGAGCAAATCTAGGCGACGTCCGGTCATAGCGCCTGACGCGGTTTTGGGCAATCGTTTCAACACCGGGGGGAGGGAGGGAAATTATATTCGCAGAATATCGCACTATTTAGCACACTCCAATCACGAGAAAAAATCATACGCGAAGCCAAGCCACGACACGCTTCGACGCCCTTCGACGCCCTTCGACGCCCTTTTCGAGTCGAAACGCATTAACTGCGACAAAATATGTAGGGTGGGATCGAAGGAACAATCAAGCGAGTGGATAAATGAGCGATCAACTGAGTGAATAACGAAGGAGCAACTGACCGATAGGGAAGGCGGTAGAGATCCCATAGTAGATCCTGATAGAAATCTCATGGAGATTCCCGAAGCCAAACAATTCACCAATCTCGAAAAACGTCAATGTCGAATGCGAAAATAGATTGCTCGCAACCACTTATGTTGTGCATTGTTAGTTTGGGTTCGACTCAGGCTGTGGCTAACCGAACAGCGCAAACGCGGGATGTTGATGAGTATTTACGGCAACAGCTAAAATTTCCTGCTATCGGAATGGAGTTTGCGTAAGTCCTATATAATTAAATGACTACAGAGGCTATTGATGCAAGCAATTATTCTGTGCGGCGGGTTGTCCACACGATTAGGTACTATCACCGAGAACATGCCTAAAATCTTGCTGGAAATAGGCGACTGTACGGTGCTCAATCGTCAACTCAATCTTCTGAAGGAAGCCGGCGTTGATGAGGTCATTCTAGCATCCGGACACCTACATGATGCGCTTTACGCTGCTGTCGGGGAGAGTTGTCAGGGAATACGCATTCACTACGCGAGGGAAGAGGCGAGGCTAGGAACGGGCGGCGCAATAAAAAACGCGATGCGGCATATCTCCACCTCGCCGTTTTTTGTGCTGAACGGCGACATTTTGCTGAAGGATTTTCCGCTTTTCAATTTGTCACGACATTTCCGTTCAGACATGGATGGTTTATTGCTTGGCGTGTTCGCTAAAAATATCAGTTCTTATGGCGAGATTGTGTCGGATGAGGGCGGGAGGATTACCGCATTTCACGAAAAACAGCCGACCGAACGGTCAGGGCATGTCAATGGGGGGATATATTTGTTGCCGCAGTCAATAGCGAGCTATTTCCCGAAGCAGGATGTCTTTTCAATTGAACGGGATGTTTTTCCGTATGCGCCAAACCTATATGTGCTGAAAACGAAGATTGATTGGATTGATATCGGGGTGCCGGAGAGGTTGGAATATGCGCAGCGGCATTTCGGTTGACAGTCGGCGGAATGGATAAGTGAGTTTTGGGAGAGTGGTCGGTTATATGCGAAGAGTTCTAATGCCAAGCACGTGAGTGCCGTTTAACGTCTGATAAGGACTTTTATTATTTCCCTAATATTACAGTCATCAGCATCGTCAATCAAGTCTTTCCAATGCGGGGCAAGAAGATCGCTATCGCACTCACTATCCGTTCGCTTGATTCCCGCCCACCCGTTCAGTGTGAAGAGTAATGGTTGGTATAGTCTTTTTCATAATAGTATAGTTGAAAGATTTTTCACACAATATTATGTGAGCGAAACGGTATTATGTGTTCTTTCCTAGGCAGCACTGTTTGTACTTCCTGCCGCTACCGCATGGGCAGGGCGAGTTTCTTCCAACCCTTTGGGTTGTCACTGTCTGGTGCCGGCCTGGTGGCGTCGATCCATGCTTCTGTTCTCGCATGAGTGGCATGATGCTATCGGCAGGTTTCCCAGCCTGTAAGGCGGTTGCCATCAACTTCATCGGTTCGCCGATATGGTTGAAAAACATTTTGTAGCCGGCGCAAAGGTAATTCAACCCGTCTTCTCCCGAAGGAGTCTTGATAAAGCGCTCCTTCGGACAGCCCCCGTTGCAGACGAAACGGACTTCGCACTCTCGGCAATATTGGGGTAGCGTGTCTCGCTTGTCTGTCCCAAATTTTCTCTGGAATGGAGAATCCACCATCTCCTCAATTGGTGTGTCGGCAACATTTCCAAGGTGGTATTCCGGAAAAACAAAGTGGTCGCAAGAGTAGAGATCTCCATTATGCTCAATCGCCATTGCATCGCCGCATGTTTCGCTGAAAATGCAAAGGCTCGGTTGATAGCCCACCCATGCCTCAAGTGCAATGTCAAAGATTTGCACGAAAATTTTCCCAATGTCGCTCACCACCCATTCATCAAAGACAGCGCATAGAAACTTACCGTATTGCTTGGCTTGCACCGAGCGCTCCGAGACTTGTGTACCGCTATGATGTTCGACAGCCGGAATGAATTGAATGAATTCGGCACCTATCTTCTTGAAATAGCGATACAGTTCAATCGGATAGTCTGCATTGTAACGGTTCAATACACAGAGTACGTTGTAATCGACACGATGCTTCTGCAAGAATTCAAGCCCTCTAAGGACGTCATGGGAGGACGGCATTCCACGCTTGTCATATCGATATTTATCGTGTATTTCCGGGGGGCCATCAATGCTGACACCAACCAAGAACTTGTTCCGCTTGAGAAAAGCTGCCCACTCATCGTTGATGAGGGTAGCATTGGTCTGAAACGTGTTTTGGATGCGTGTGCCTGCACGCTGATATTTCCGCTGGTACTCGACAGCACGTCGGAAAAAGTCGACCCCCATCAACGTCGGCTCACCACCTTGCCACGCAAAGGTGATTTCGTTTACCTGCTGAGCCTCAATGTATTGGCGAACATAGTTTTCCAAGATTTCATCTGTCATCCGGAAGGAGCGCGTATTCGGATAGAGTTTTTCTTTATCCAGGTAGAAACAATATTCGCAATCCAAGTTACAGATTGGCCCTATCGGTTTTGTCATCACGTGAAACGCTCGTGGGGTTTTGTGTTCCATCATCTTTATTCCTCATGACAGGTCAGTAACAATACTGCGTGAATTCATCATACAAAACGGCATCTTGAATTTTAGCAGAGTTGGAAGTGGAGATCAATAGAAAAGAGAGGGGAGGAGATTGGAAGACCGGAAGGGTGGAAGGATAGAATAGAGGTAGAAACCGATCAAGCGACTGAATAAGGAGTGCGATAGAGATCTGTTTTCAGGAAAAAACTCGGTTTCGGAGCAATTCGGGCTACTCCAAATTGACTTTCAAACAGGTTCTTCGGAAAATAAAGTGAAAGGATAAGGAAAACAATGTCAGATCAATTAGAAACAGCAACACTCGGAGCTGGGTGCTTCTGGTGCGTTGAAGCGATTTTTCTAGAATTGAACGGTGTGCATCAAGTCGTCTCCGGCTATGCCGGGGGTACGGTTAAGAACCCGTCTTATCAACAGGTTTGTACGGGACTGACTGGTCATGCAGAAGTCGTACAAATCACCTTCGACCCTGGGGTCATATCATTCGCAGACCTACTGTACGTGTTCTGGCGTACTCACGACCCGACCACCTTGAATCAGCAAGGTGCAGACATCGGTACTCAGTACCGCTCGGCAATCTTTTATCACAATGAAAAACAGAAAACAGTAGCAGAAGATTCCAAACGGGAGACTGATGCCGTGGGATTGTGGCCGAATCCGATTGTTACCGAGATAGTCCCTTCCGCCGATTTCTACGTTGCGGAAGAATATCACCAGAACTATTATGCCCTAAACTCGTATCAGCCGTATTGCCAGATTGTCATTAATCCTAAGCTGAAGAAACTGAAGAAAGAGTTCGAGAGTAAACTGAAAATCATGGCATAGTCTCAGCTCGATTTTGCACAAGAGTAAAATACTAAGAGGAATATTTGTGCTGTCCTCCTGGAGTACTTTAGAACTTGTTTGAAAAATAGGAGAAAAAGCCCGTCTTGATTTGCTATATACCTTCCACCCCTCTGGGGCTTTGGTGTGGGGAACCTTTGATGTTACTATACACATGTCGCACCGCTGGTGCTTATTTGCATTTGCACTTTCTATATAATTTGAAGATTCCATCTCGATTTGATGATCGAGATCGGTTTCGAGGTAAAAAGGTTTTCAAACAAGCCCTTACTCCGCTTTCGCCAAACGGATATCAATGGCTTTTATTACCTGGTCGTAGTCTGGCTCAAGTTCCAGTGGAGTATTTACATATTGAGGATGAACTTCGTCCAATTCACCGTTATGATATTGAATTTTAAAATCGGGGAATTTCAGGCCGTTTGCCGTCGAGATTACAACCACGCGTTCGTCAGATCGGATTTCCTTTCTCTCAACGAGTTTCAGAAGGGCGGCGAGCGCCACACCCGTATGCGGGCAGTTGAATAGTCCTGTTCGATCCGCTCTTGCAGCGGCGTTCGCCAACTCGTCCTCGGTCGCTTGTTCCACGATTCCATTGAACCGTTTCAAGATGTTTATCGCTCTCTTGGCGGAAACAGGATTGCCAATCTGGATTGCGTTGGCTACGGTTGGCTGCGCAACCATCGGTTTGAATTCACTGAAGTCTCCGAGATAACTTTGATACAGGGGATTGGCTTTGGCGGACTGCGCACAAACGATTCGCGGCAGGTCGTTGGTAAGCCCGAGATCCTTCATCATCAGAAACCCGAGTCCTAAAGCCGTCACATTTCCCAGATTCCCTCCCGGAATTAT
This sequence comes from Candidatus Poribacteria bacterium, assembly GCA_965197465.1. Taxonomy (GTDB): domain Bacteria; phylum Poribacteria; class WGA-4E; order WGA-4E; family JAJDTR01; genus JAJDTR01. The sequence goes on from OZ240209.1 coordinate 2,617,516, forward strand.
TACCCAGTCTGGCACTTCCCAATCGAATTGTTGGACAATTTCGATGCTTATCGTCTTCTGTCCTTCGATTCGGAGAGAATTTATAGAGTTGGCAAGATAAAAATCCGGACGCACGCTCAGTTTTTGAACTATTGCCATGCAGCCATCAAAATCGGTTTTGAGGGAAAGTGTAATTGCTCCGTTGGCAAGCGGCTGGAAGAGCTGCGCGGGCGAGACTTTGGCTTGCGGCAAAAGGATTATCGCGGGGATTCCCGCCGCTGCGGCATAAGCGGCGAGTGCGGCAGAAGTGTCACCGCTAGAGGCACAGAGAACAGCGCGAATGTCGGTACCGTTCGCGACAATCTGTTTGACCATAGAAACCAGCACCGTCATTCCCAGATCCTTGAAGGAGCCGGTATGACTGATGCCACATTGCTTAATCCAGAGGTCCGGGACGCCAATTTCTTTTCCGAACCGTTCCGCCCAGAAGAGGTTTGTACCTCCCTCAAACATTGAGACAATGTTCTCATCATCAATGACTGGACAAACGAGCTCTTTCTTCCCCCAGACGCCGCTGCCGTAGGGGTATTGCGTTCCCATGTAACGCCTCTCGAAAAGTTCAATCCAAGCAGCCGGGCTTCGACGTTTCAGAGATTTAATGTCGTGTTTGACTTCCAATAGCCCACGGCAACGCCGGCAATGATATGCTACCTCGTGGAGTAGGTACCGCTCGTCACAGCCGTTACTGCATTGAAACCATGCATCATATCTCATTTCTTATGTCTGCTCCCCAGATTTCGTTTATGGCATGAAATCCTGAATACGTCGTAACTCCATTTTTGCTTTCCACCCGTCGAACCTGTTTCCTATTCTTCGTTTTGTGATTCATGCAGGAGTTCTTCAATCTCTTCCATAGATGGCAGTTCAGAAAGGTTTTTCAGTCCAAATTGCTCCAAGAATCTATCTGTGGTGGAAAAAAGAAGCGATCGACCTTGACCCGGTTTCCGCCCAGCGATCCGTACCAATCCTTTCTGAATAAGTGAATTCACAACACTGTCACTGTTCACCCCTCGAATTTCTTCCACTTCCGAACGTGTAACGGGTTGCTTATAGGCAACGATGGCGAGAGTTTCAAGCGCTGGGGGGGACAGTCGGACGCGAACTTGGCGTGTATAGAATTTCTCGATCCAGTCACTGTATTCAGGACGCGAACACACTTGAAAGCCGTTGGCGATTTCGACAAGTTGGAAACTGCGGTTTGTCGCTTGGTAGTCATCCCCAAGCGCCGTCAGTTGTTCGCGGAGGTCGCGAGTTGAAATGTCTCCAAAGACTTGACTAAGTTGCTTAACCGAGATTGGCTCGTTGGCAGCAAAAAGAATCGCTTCAAGGATTGATTTGACTTGGGTTGGGCTCAAGGAAGAATTTTGGGGCGGAGTGGGGAAATTTTCGCTCATGGCAGTAACACTTGATGGAGAGTTGGGGCTAATTTTTAGATTGCACCCCCTACCGGGCTTAAGGTTTATTCCTCGCGCCTTACGATGTATATGCGGCCAAGCTGCCCCGTTTGGATTGCAATGATACGCCGTAGACGAATCAGTTCCAAAATTGCCAAGAATGTCACAATCTGCTCGATTTTGGTTGCAAATCCTGAGAAAAGATCCTCAAACTGCACCTGCTCAGATTCTTTCAATCTGCGTTCCAAAAACGCCATTTTTTCCTCGACAGTTATCTGCTCTTCGTTAATTTCCTCGTAAGCATCATCATCAATGAATTGCAATCTCTCGGTGGTTTGCTGAAAAGCCGTTAACAGATCGAACAGGGTCGCTTTAATCTCGAATTCACGTAAGTCTCCTAGCTCACCGCCTAGATCAATACTTCGCCCGAAAATCTGTTCATGCTTCTCGGCGTAACGGTCTAGCGCCTGTGATGCTTCTTTGAACTGCTTGTAATCCAAGAGTTGCTTAACAAGCTCCTCTCGATCTTTGGCTGGTTGTGAATCCTGAGCGGTTGCAGATGGCAGAATACTTTGTGATTTCAGATAGAGTAGCGTTGCCGCCATTACCAGAAATTCCGATGCAACATCCAGATCCAGCCGTTCCATGAGATTCAGCCATTCCAGATACCGCTCTGTGATCTCGGCAATACGAACATCTCTAATATCCATCTCATCCTTCTGAATCAGATGGAGCAACAGGTCCAGCGGCCCTTCGAAGATGTCGAGCTTGATGGAATATATTGAGTCTGTGGATTGGAGATGGGAGTCTACGGGTGACGGTTGCATAAACTCATTACGTGGTTCTATAGCGTGCGCAACGTGATTTTCGCGCGATGGTTTTCGAAAATATAGGATGGGTTCAACGAATTGGACCGTCGACTGTTATGTCCATTCTTATTCTGATTCTGTTTTCATAGCCCAACGAGTGTGCCAAACAGGCTGAAAATTCCGATAGACACCAAACGAATTACAATAAAGACAGGATTAGGGATTCTCAAGAGATTGGGGAGAAAAATTATCCCAAGCAGAATCATCATTCCATATGGCCGTAGTTTGTCAAACGCCTGCGCCTGTTTCCACGGCAAGAGTCCATAAACTACACTGAACCCGTCAAGCGGAAATAGAGGAAGCATATTGAAGGCTGCGAGAAACACGCTAATCAAAGCCGATACTGTCAATTGATTGTAGATTTCACGGTGTAAAGAAGGGCCAACAACTTCATCAAGGAGTTTGACCACAACCAAAATGACAATAGTGCAGATGATGTTCATCGCGGGCCCCGCCGCGGCAATAATCATCAGATCACGTTTGGGATTCTTCAAATTACGTGAGTCAACCGGTACCGGCTTTGCCCACCCGAAGAATGCACCACCGAAAAGTGTGCCGAGTAATGGCAACAAAACCGTTCCGAGTATATCAATGTGCGCAGCCGGGTTGAACGTCAATCGATCTTCGTCTCTAGCTGTCGAATCCCCGAGCACGAGCGCCGCCTTAGCGTGCCCCCATTCGTGGAAAGTTAACAAGACGATGAATTGAATTACACGGAGGATTGCCTCAAATGGATTGAGCATCATCAAAGCCTAGAAACTCGTAAGCCTTCTGTTTCGTGGAAACCTCGTTATCTAACTGGGCTGCGAATGCCTTGGATAGGAGATTTGTAAATGCTTTTCCCGGTTGCAGCCCGAGCTGAATCAAATCGTTTCCATTGATTAACGGCTCAATCTTTCGCAAATTAACCAAATAATCCTCGATCTTTTCCAATCGCCATTTGGGTTGTTCGGGCTGCATCAAAGCGAAAATCAGTGCCTCAATAGAGTAGGGTTTCAACAGGTGATAAACCTCGCTTGCCTTGGAATCGGCAGATAACATGCTGAGAATTTTGGATAGGTGTTGACTAGCGGTCAATTCTGTCTGAATCTCATAAACATAGAAGGCTTGGTTCTCTTTTCTGATTGTAAAGGTCTTCTTGGTATAGGTGTCGGAGATTAGCCATCTATTTTTTCCCCCTCGAATTGTGACGTGTTGGGAAAGTGCGAGGCCTTTTTCCTCAAATGATTCTCGCATCTCCGCCGAGACTCGTCCGTCAGCCAAATCCTTTTGCAAGTCGACATCCGTTTGAAATAGTTTGCGGAGCCGATGTGGCAAGGCTAATCTGTCAGTAATTGCTTGAATTACATGAGTTGGTGTGCTCTCATGACGGGATCTGCCACCGCTCCAATTGGTCGCGTGTAGCAATGACATCCACGCGATTTGCCCTTTGTCGATTTCGTCATCGGTGAGTTGCGTCAATGCCCAATCCACCGATCTTTGAACCGTAGTCCAATCGATGCTGAAATCTGGCGGTACCTTCCATTCTGAGTGAATCGCCCGAAACACGTCAAATTCAAGTAGTCGTTGAACCGTGCGCGGCACGACGTCTTCCGCCAAGATACGATTGATTTCGTTCCGAATGCGCTCGCCGCTAATCAGATCCAATACGCCCTGATGGAGCGCCTCATAAATACGCGCCCGATCTTTCGCCTCAATTCGAAAATTGTAACGCCCTCCATATCTTACCGCTCGAAAGATGCGGGTTGGATCGTCGATGAAACTCTCGGCATGAAGTGAACGAACCCGTCCTGCGCGAAGATCCTTAACTCCGTCGATGCAATCAATAAGCCTGCCGAAACTGCCGGAGTTCAAACGAATAGCGAGGGCATTAATCGAGAAATCGCGTCGGCACAAGTCGTCTTTAATTGTACCGGGGCTAACTAATGGTAACGCACCTGGATGCTTATAAGTTTCGCGGCGAGCGCTGGCGAAGTCAATTCTGGCTTGCGTAGGTTGAATCAACGTTGCGGTGCCGAAACGATGGTGTGTTTGTACTTCCCACCCCCATCTTTCTCCAAGTTCTTGGGCAAAGCTGATTGCATTTCCCTCAACAACGATGTCTAGATCGAGATTCTCGTGCCCTAGCAGAAGATCTCGGACAAAACCGCCGACGAGACAGATGGGCAACTGTGTTTTGCTACCGATTTCTCTCAGTAAATCAAGAATTTCACGCGGGATGCTTGAATGATCGGTTAGGACTTGGTCACCCATATTCTGGGCCGCTCAAATATCCGTCACAGTCATGCGGTTATTGTGGGGACGAGGGTATATGCTGCAAGCGGCAGAGTTTGCGCAAACGGACAGCAGGAGACGCCACGTCGCCGAAGTTCAAACAAAAGCAAAGACACGTGTTGGAGCACCTGAACTTCGCGCCAACTTCATGGGGGCAACGACCGCGAAGAACTGCGTGGGCAATAGGCTCAAATTGGAGAGATCTTCAACTTGTGGGACTCCTGCGCCAAGAAAAACGAGATGGGCGGGCGGCAATCCATCATGTTGCGGTGGATGCCCTGCCATTGAATCGATGCTGCATGCATCTGTCCCAACCAGCTTAACCCCTTTTCGGACCAAGAGTTCGGCTGCATCTTCGCTGAACCCAATCCAACCCCGATTAAAAATATCCTGATAGACGTACTTATCCATTCCTGTCCGCATAAATACGATGCTGCCATTCGGGATTTCTCCATTCGCAGTTATCCATGCTTCGATGTCTTCAGATGTCACGGCATCGGTTGGATTTTTCACGTCGGAGAGGTCCAAGAGCACAGCATTCCCGGTTAGCTTGTCCTTCGGGATGTCTGCCACGGTGAAACCATCTGTATACATCAGGCAAGGGGCGTCAATGTGTGTCGCGCAGTGACCGGACAGATCAACGCGGCTTTCAAAGTAGCCGTCCTTCTCCAGAGTTGCGGTATCGTAAATGCGCACGGGGTCGATTGGCAACTCTCGCGGACTGTTTTCGTCAATCTGGTAGGAGAGATCGATGACTCTCTGAAAATTGATTTGCATGTTGAATTCCTTCCTGAGTCAGGATTTGACGCCATTTCAATTTTGGCAATTATAGCACTAGGGAGCTTCAAAATCAAGCGAGATGTGGGACTCCACAAAGGGAATCGCATCTGATTTTGGGGCGCGAGGGCGTGCTCCGCCCACTCTAGACCGGACGTGCAATGAATGGGGATATAGAGGAAGGAGGGGGAAATCGAATCACGGATTAAACGGATTACGTAGATGACGCGGATTAGGGACGGTACGTACTTACAGACGACAAAGGAATCGAAGAGGGAAATCGGCGATTTGATGATCGCCGATTCCGCAAGGAATCGCGCCGGGAGGTCGCTCCTACACAGCTAATGGTTCTTGGAAGGTCTTAATCACTGAGATTAAGCGGCGGCCCCATCTCTGTTCCAACGTCTTTATCACCACGCCCAGAGAGACAGACCACAATAATCGCGTTTCGATCCATCATTGGAGCGATTTTTTGAACATGTGCAATTGCATGCGCAGCCTCAAGCGCCGGGATAATGCCTTCCAACTCCGACAACAATTTGAATCCCTCTATTGCTTCTTCGTCAGTAATCGAAACATAATTAGCCCTGCCACTTGCCTTGTAATAGCTATGTTCAGGACCAACTCCCGGATAGTCGAGTCCCGCAGAAATCGAATGCGCCGGGGTTATCTGCCCATCGTCTTCCTGTAACAGATAACATTTTGCACCGTGAAACACCCCGATACTACCTTCGCTCAATGAGGCGGCATGTTTGCCGCTTAGGATGCTCTCACCCGCGGCTTCGACACCTATCATTTCCACACTCTGATCTTCGTAGAACGGGTAGAATATACCGAGCGAGTTACTGCCACCCCCCACGCTTGCCAAGACACAATCTGGCAACCGCCCCTCCTTCTCAAGTATCTGTGCTTTCGTTTCAACCCCGATTACGGTTTGAAAGTCCCGAACAATCATCGGGTAGGGGTGCGCTCCTACGACGGAACCGATGAGGAGATAGGTTGTTCGGACGTTTGTCACCCAGTCACGGAATGAGGCGTTAATGGCGTCCTTTAAGGTTCGTGAGCCGGAATTTACGGGAGTCACTTTTGCACCCATGAGGCGCATGCGATATACATTAAGCGCCTGCCGGTCAATATCCTCCTCGCCCATGTAAACTTCGCATTCCATATTGAACTTTGCCGTCACCGTGGCTGTCGCGACGCCGTGTTGTCCCGCCCCGGTCTCTGCTATTATTCGTTTTTTGCCCATCCGTCGTGCCAGCAAAATTTGTCCAATTGTATTGTTGATTTTGTGGGCGCCAGTATGGTTGAGATCTTCACGCTTGAGGTAGATTTTTGCCCCACCGAGCTCCTCGGTTATCCGCTCCGCATAATAGAGTGGATTGGGTCTGCCGACGTATTCTCGTAGATAGTATTTAAACTCGTTCTGAAACGCCGGATCGGCGCTCATGGCCCGATAAGCCTCTTCAAGTTCCAACAGGGCGGGCATCAATGTCTCAGGAACATATCTGCCACCGAATTCCCCAAAGTGCCCAGCTGCATCAGGTAATGGCTGCATGTAACAACTCCTTGCATATTCGACTCAATAGCGATACGGTTCAAATTCCTTTGCCAAGCGCTTTTGCGCGAAGGAGAGGGCTTTCCAGAACTTCTTGGTTAACGACCGATTCCGGCATTTTCCCTATCAATACATCTGCGACCGCCCGTGCAGCGCTCACCTCAAGGTCGTATGTCGATTCTTCGGACGCGAAGGCGGCGTGTGGTGTAATAACAATACTATCCAGTTCAATCAGCGGTTCATCCGGGGCCGGGGGTTCTTCAGCCAGTACATCTAAGCCCGCACCAGCGATCCACCCCTCTTTTACCGCTGTATAAAGCTCGTCCGTGTCAATAATCCCGCCTCGTGACGTGTTTACGACATAGGCAGTTTCCTTCATCTGACGAAACTCCTCTTTCCCCAGGAGTCTTTCAGTCGCAGAATTCAGCGGTGCGTGTATTGTGATGAAGTCGGAGCGCATCAGCAACTCACGAAGTTCCACCTTTTGGACGTCGTATGATTTCGCAATGTGCGGCGATAGGCTCGGCGAGTAGACAATGACATCCAGCCCGAAAGCCTTCGCTTTCGGCACAACGGCTTTCCCAATCTTGCCGAACCCCATAATCCCCAGCGTTTTGCCGCGAATTCGGTACACCGGAGGGCCTACATCTCGGGTCCAACTGCCACGTTTGGCTTCCCGGTCAAAGATAGAGATTTTCCGAGCACATGCCAATAGCAAAGCCATCGCGTGATCGGTGACTTCGTCAATGCAATATGCCGGCACATTGGTGACAACGATTCCCGACTCGGTTGCGGTCTCCACATCAATGTTATCAAGCCCGATGCCGCAACGTCCTATGACTTGACAACGCTCAGCCGCTTTGATGACCGTGGTGGTCGTCTGCTCCCAACAGGTAAGGATACCATCGGCTTGTGGCGCCAGGCTTACCAGTTCATCTTCAGCCCCCGTTTCAGCGACGATTAGTTCTGCTCCGATTTCAGACAGTACCTTGCGCTCGGGTTCAACCGAAGGCCATGCGTAATCTGTCATCAGAACAGTATACTTCACATCCATACGTAATCTCCCAAGATACCCGGCTTAGGAACCGACATCTATATCCAACATGATGGCTTCCGTTCAATGCCTCTACTACGCGATTATTTTATTGCGCAGTGCCCAGATTGTCAAGGCTATTCTCCGATGCAAGCGAAAGATTGGAAGGGCGGAAGGAAGGGGAGATGGAGAATTGGGGAGAGTTGCTATTTTCTGTGTGCCAGATATGATGACAGGGCATAATCGAATGGCGTTGACGTATCAATCTGCACATAGTCGATCGAATTCCCTCCACAGCCACGCCGATAGTCCTGAATAAACGCTTCCAACTGCTCAAGATAACCGGCTTTGAGCGTCTCCGCCTGCGTCGGGAGCGTCCTCGCGGATTCCATGTCTTGAAAGACCACAGGTCCCTCAAATGGGAACGTCATCTCCGCTTTATCCAAAAGGTGGAAGACAATAACTTCATGCTTGCGATGACGCAAATGTTTAAGCGCGGATAGCACCTTTGACGGCTCATCAAGGAGATCGGAAATCACAATTACCAACCCACGACGAACAATTCGTTTTGCAAGTTCATGAAAGATTGTGCTCAAATCCGTTTCATTCCCAGGTTGGGTATTCTCAAGGCTGGAGAGGATTGCTTGCAGATGGGTTGCAGCACCACGCGGAGGGATGTATTCCTTGATGTGTGTGTCAAAGATTGCCATACCAACAGAGTCGCGTTGCTTGAGCATCAAATACGACAAGGATGCCACGCAATAGCAACCGTATTGGAATTTTGTAAGGCTGCTTTCGTCGTATTTGTAGTTCATTGAGGCGCTGGCATCCAACACAATGTAGGCGCGGAGGTTGGTTTCTTCCTCAAATTTCTTTACGTAATAACGGTCGGATTTTCCAAACACCTTCCAGTCAATGTACCGGATCTCGTCGCCGGGCATGTATTGCCGGTGCTCGGCAAATTCTACACTGAAACCTTGATAGGGACTCTTGTGCAACCCGGTAACGAATCCCTCCACAACCAGACGCGCAACCAGTTCCATGTTGCCGAGTCGAGACAAGGACGCCGGATCCAAGTATTTATGGGTTGTTCTCATAAATTCCACGTAGAAAACTCACATCTAGATTCTTACAATCTCGTTTTTCTCGCAAATCACGCAAATCAATAGTGTTCGAGAGCTCGTAATGATGGCTTGGTGACTAACGCAACTAGGGCATCAAAGCCTCGGGTTCGGCGATTTGCCGCTGGAGAACACGACTCCAAACACCTTAATAATCGGGATACTCTAATCTTGAGTGCTTAGGCTGTAAGTATAACACACACGTTCGGAGTGTGTCGACTCATACAGATTTCTCATTGCATTGCTCGAAAAACGGTGAGTATAATAACCGATGAAAGTAACGTTGAGAATGGGCAAAGAGTCAAAGCTTGGGGGATTGTAGATTTTGTTCTTCAAAAGCAAAAAAGAGCGAATTCCCGAAACTAACCACGTAGATACTCAAGCAAAACGTGATTCAATACCACTACACGCACACAAACTGAGTGTCCGGTTTGACATTTTGCCGGCGATTTCCTACTTGGATGACGATCTGTGTCGCCTATTGATAGATTTCTTCCCTATGTTGGAAGGATTTCCCGAGGCGGTGTGGATTTCACAGAAGACGTGTGAAGAAGGATTGGACTTCTGCCAATTGAATTTCTGGGCGTTTTCCGTAGAGCCAAACGGCATAAAAGAGTTTTCGATTTGGTTTCAAAGTATCTTCAGGAATGAGGCGGTTTCAAGTCTTCTTGAGCGTTTTGTTCGACACGCGTTGGAAAAACCGAACGAATCCGAAGTATTCCTCTCGGATTGGTCGAGGATACATGTGACAGATAACGAAGTACGCGAAATTGTCAACCAGGAGTTGCTTATTCGGCGGGAAAAGAGCGTTGACAACTAATTGTGGCAAGTGCTATACTGCCGGTGATTGTTGTTGATGACGGAGGTTGCGATGAGGATGTTTTTTTGGGGGATTGTTCTCCCATTTTTGTTGCTGAGTACGACTGTAAAATTGGGCTATACTTACACGGTCAATGAAGTTTTTGGGAATTTCAGGAAAGCCTACAACGAATCCCGAAACTTCAGTGCGGAATTTGAAGAGACAATTTTTCGCGCTGGCGTGAAAAGCTCTTCCAGAGGAGAATTGACCTTTAGCAAACCGAATCTGCTTCGGAAGAGAACTGTCAGCCAAAAGGATCCAACTCAACTCGTGCAACTCATAGTCTTGGACGGCACTTATTCTTGGGCTTATACGCCTATGTTGAATCAAGTAAACAAAATGAAACTGAACAATCCAGATCACGAACCATTATTGCCAGGAATTGACGCTTCATTACAAGATGTTCAAAAGAATTACAACATGAGGCTTATTGTTGATGAAGTCGCTAACCAGAAGGGCGTTTATCAAATCGAGTTGGTCCCTAAAGCCCATATGCTTTCCAAATCTGTGGACGATGGACAGCCGCCGCACGAGACTCTTGCGATTTGGATTCAGGCAAAGGATTGGCTGCCGATTCAGTTTGGGTACCAACTACAAAACGATACCGAAAGCGATGTAAGTGGATTCATTTCGCTGACAAACATTCGACGAGACCGAAAACTTGAGGCAGGGATTTTCAATTTTGACATCCCCGATGGTGCCGAGGTCATTGACATCTCGCCTGAGGAATGATTCAGGGGGCGCTCAAAGGGCGGAAGATTGGAAGGGAGGAAGACGGGAAGGATGGGGATTTGCGTGCAGCTTGTTCGTGCTTCTCTCGAATCGGCTTTGTACATTAGCAGTTTCTGGTACCATACATTCTGTCGCCCGCCAGAGTTTTCAAAGGCTGGTGCGCAGTGCGCATCCTACAAGAGTGCCGAGTTTAGAATCAGGTGCGATTGCCTTGATGAATAAGTGATTGAATGATGAAGTTCCGCACGCTCCAACATTTGGCGAACGGCTTGACGGTTTCGCGCATCTTGATGATTCCCCCATTCATGATTTCTTTTCGAGATGACCGCAGATTGCTGACTGTAATCATCTTTGGAGTGGCGGCATTAACCGATTTTCTTGATGGTCGAATCGCCCGCAAACATGGGATAACGAGTTTCGGTAAGTTTTTTGATTCCCTTGCGGACAAGCTACTGGTCGGAGCAGCACTCATCTGCTTGTTCGGTGAAAAACTTATCCCAGGATGGATGGTCTTAACAATCATGGGCCGCGAATTGGTTGTTACAGGGTTACGGGTACTCTTTGTCGCCACACAGGGCTCCGTTGTTGCAGCCAACACGTGGGGCAAATATAAGGCTACCTCTCAGATGGTTGTTATTTTCATTAGCCTAATTCTGCTCGTACTCCAAGGGCATGAAGTCGGAGATGAATGGATTGAGGGGTTTAGGCCAATCTATTTTATGATGTACGTACCTCTTATCCTAACTGTGGTTTCAGGATTGGAGTTTGTTTACGGGAATCGCAAAGCGCTATATTCCGTGATGCGATCGACCGATTTGTTCGATTCCGGAGACGATCTCTAACCTCGGTCAGGTTGAAAATAAAGCAACCCTTCGGCTCGAACTCGAACCAATCGCCATGGGAAGTGTGAGTCAAGAACAGATACGGTGCTTTGTCGCAATTGAGATATCTGAGACGATCCAGACGCTGTTAACTTGTGTTCAGGAGGAACTTAGGAAGGACATCCGCGGGGCGTCATGGGTAAAGCGCGGAAACATCCATCTGACCTTGAAATTCCTTGGAGATGTCGCCCCAAACCAAACTGGCATAATTAAAAATGCGATTGAACAGGTAGTAGGTACTCGTTCCCCCTTTTTAATGGAGATAGGGAGCATTGGTGCATTCCCGAACTTAACTCGTCCAAGAATCATTTGGGCGGGCGTGAAAACCGGTGCAGACGAGGTGACCGCCATTGCTAAAGAAATCGATATAGGAGTGAGTCGCCACGGATATGCGCGCGATGAGAAACTATTCCGTCCACATTTAACGCTTGCCCGGCTCAAGAGTCGAATCAATTTGAAACCTCTCGTTAGCGTGTTCCAACTATATGATACAATCAGTGGCGCCACCATGGTCGTCAATGAGATCCGAATTGTCCAAAGCCACCTTCGGCCAAGCGGGGCAGTCTACACTCCTTTAGAAACTTGCCGTTTCAACAGTCGTTCTAGAATATAGCACACTTATAGGCGCCTCTACCTGCTTATTCAGCGCACTTAGATTACCCGGTATTCCACTTGTGGACTGAGCTTATAGGGAGATTAACCGATTATGATATCAGATGAAAAGAACGTATCAATCAATAACGCAATTTCGCAAATTGAGCGAGAACATGGAAAAGGCGCGATAATGCGTTTAACGGATACAGATATTGTTCCTGTGGAATCAATTCCAACAGGGGCTCTTTCACTGGACATTGCGCTCGGGGTCGGTGGTATTCCGCGTGGTCGAATAGTCGAAATCTTTGGTCACGAAGCTACCGGTAAGACCTCCCTTACACTTCACATAGTTGCCGAAGCCCAGAAATTGGGGGGCGTTGCTGCGTTCGTTGATGTTGAACATGCGCTGGATATGAGCTATGCCAAGAGAATCGGCGTAAATATGGAGAACGTATTAATCTCACAGCCGGATACGGGTGAGCAGGCGTTAGAAATTGTCGAAACGCTTATCCGAAGTGGTGCGATTGATATTGTAGTGATTGATTCGGTTGCAGCATTAACCCCCCAAGCGGAAATTGAAGGCGATATGGGTGATGTTCACGTTGGATTACTACCACGTCTCATGTCCAAGGCGTTGCGAAAGTTGGCCGGTGTAACCAATAAGTCTAGAACATGCGTCATTTTTACCAATCAGATTCGCCAGAAGATTGGAGTTATGTTTGGCAACCCGGAGACGACGCCGGGTGGACTCGCCCTCAAATTTCATACTTCCGTAAGGCTTGAAATGCGTCGCGCCGAGACCCTAAAGGAAGGGAACCAAGTGCTAGGGAATCGTGTCCGAGTCAAGGTTGCCAAGAACAAAGTTGCTCCGCCATTCCGAGAAGCGGAATTCGACTTGATATTCGGCGAGGGAATTTCTAAAGAGGGAAATATTTTGGATGTGGCGGTCGATCGAGGTATTATCCAGAAAAGCGGCTCTTGGTTTTCGTATAATGACGAGCGACTTGGACAGGGCAGGAATAGCGCTAAGGAGTACATAAAAACGAACTCTGATTTTGCTGTTGAGATTGAGGGCAAGATTCGGGAAGACTTGGGAATACCTTCACAGTCATCCGCGGCCTCAATTCCCGACGAAGGTTGAAAACTACGGACGAATCGTAGTCGCAAAGTTAAGCAGATACACGGCTATTGTGACGGGTTGGGCAATGCTACACAGGGACATTATCCTTGACAGAATTTTTTCGGAGTGCTATAATCGTGCTATGTTTGTCCCGCCGAATGGGATCAACGCGCGGTTTTGAAAACCCATATGGCATTTATTCTTTTTTGATGAACCAGGTTCTATGCCTGAATGTGTTTGGATATTCGGTGGCAACTTCCAGAACGAGGGAACTGTAACGTATTGGGATGGTATGGGGGTGAGCTATGTTTGAGGACTTGACGATCGCGCTCCTGATGATGTTGATGGGTGCGTTATTGTACGGCGGGCATGATGTAATAACAAGGTGGTATAATAGCAGAGGAAAATGAGGTTTATGTCCACGTCTATACACAAGCGGATTATGAGAGCTGGCCAAACTTGGAAGATGTGGCGTTTATTAAGTGTCCCAGGTGCGGCGACGAATTTGAGTTGCCGTACCGTCCAGAAGAGGTCCAGCAGAGATTCGCGACAATCTCTTGAGCGTATTTCACATTGTTAATCAAATTCTAATACCATAGGATGAGATTATGTCCATCAAGAAAAGAGACACCGTAGGCCCATTTGAGGAAATCCAGGATGTATCAAAGCCGACAGCGAGTTCGTCGGATCGGAAGTCTCATAATCAGAAACAGATTCGTGAAATGGAGTTCACGATCGAGTCTCTGGAAAACGAAAATGATGACTTGAGAAGGCGTCTTAACGCTGCTCCTTCCGACGATGTAGACGTTCGTCTCTACGAAATGACTCGCGAATTGATGCAAGCCCATCGACGGAATCGGAAACTGACTGGCACACTTCAGGAGGCGAAAGAGAAACTAGAACACCTGAAGGAGAAGGTGGAACAATTGAGCGCCCCACCAAACAACTACGGCGTTTTTCTTGGAGTAAATGATGATGATACAATTGATATTGATCTCGGTGGTAAAAAGTGGAAAGTAAAGTCCGACCCGGATATCGACATTGACCAGCTCAAAAAGGGGCAAGAGGTAATTGTCAACGGCGTCTTAAATGTCGTAGGGGTTCGAGATTTCGAGCAGCGCGGCGAAGTCGTTAAAATCAAGGAAGTGCTTGATGAATCTCGTACAATTGTTAGCCTTCGTGCCGATGAGGAGCGCGTCGTAGAGATTTCCGAACCACTTAAGGCTGAGCCCCTGAAACTCGGCGATAATGTCCTGCTGAATCAGAGTACGGGGATGGTTATGGAAAAACTCCCCAAAACTGAAGTGGAAGATCTGTTGCTCGAAGCTGTTCCAGACATCAGATATTCCGATATTGGTGGATTAGATGAGCAAATCGAATCGATTCGTGACGCAATAGAGACACCGTACCTTTACCCTGATGAGTTCAAAGAATTTGCCTTGACGCCCCCGAAAGGCATTCTACTCTACGGCCCGCCTGGGTGTGGCAAGACTTTAATCGCCAAAGCGGTGGCAAATAGCTTAGCCACAAGAGTGCGTCAGCAGACTGGACGGGATGATATTAAGGGTTATTTCATTAACATCAAGGGGCCGGAGTTGTTGAACAAGTACGTCGGCGAGACAGAACGCAAGATTCGCGAGGTTTTCCAGAGAGCGAGTGAGAAATCCAAAGAAGGGGTGCCAGTCATCATCTTCTTTGATGAGATGGACTCACTTTTCCGATCAAGAGGTATGGGAATCTCGTCCGATATGGAATCGACTTTGGTACCTCAATTTCTAGCCGAGATTGACGGGGTCGAGAGTCTGCGGGATGTGGTTGTCATCGGCGCGAGCAATCGACAAGACCTTTTGGATCCAGCCGTGTTGCGTCCTGGGCGATTGGATATCAAGATCAAGATAGACCGCCCCTCAGCGGATGGCGCGAAAGACATCTTCGCCAAGTATCTGACCCCGGATCTACCCATTGCTCCGTCCGAACTCGAACCATTCGGTAATGATAGCGAGAAGACAGTACAACATCTGATTGATCAAGCAATTGATGAGATGTATGCAACTACCGAAGAAAATAAATTCATTGAGGTGACCTACACCCGTGGTGAGCGCGATGTCCTTTACTTCAAGGATTTCGTTAGTGGAGCAATGATTGAGAACATCGTTTCACGCGCGAAGAAAATGGCAATCAAACGGTTGATTAGTTCCGACGGGAAGGAAAAGGGCATGACGCTCGAAGATCTCAAGAGTGCCATCCATGAGGAATATAAGGAGAACGAAGATTTGCCTAACACCACGAATCCCGATGATTGGGCGAAAATCTCCGGCCGTAAAGGTGAGAAGATTGTCAACATTAGAGCCTTAGTCAATGAATCGGAGCGTAACAAACGGAAGGACGTGAGGGTAATCAAAGGCGGTGCTTATCTCTAATCTTGAGAAAACAGCGCGGACCGATTCGCCTCGAATCACGAACCGATTATGACTACACCGATGATCATGGGTACCGAGACCGAATACGGCATCTCAGTCAAGAATGCGCGTGACCAAGATCCCGTCGCAGCGTCAACGCTAGTTGTGAACGCTTACAAGGATCGGGAGTTAAAGGGAGTCACATGGGATTATGATCAGGAAACTCCGCTGATGGACGCCCGAGGCTTCATGTCTGAAGGTGAGAGCGATGCGCCAGACCGAGAAAACAACAGCTTAATTAATGACATTCTGATCAATGGCGGTCGGTACTATGTTGACCACGCGCATCCGGAATATTGCACGCCGGAATGTACCAATCCACGCGACCTCGTTATCTACGAAAAGGCGGGGGAGTTGATTCTCGATTTGAGCCGCCTTGCCGCCGAAGAGCTCCTACCTAACAATCAAGAGATCATTATCTACAAAAACAATACAGATTATAAAGGGCACAGTTATGGCTCCCATGAAAACTATTTGATGTCTCGGACGATTCCGTTTCAGGATATCGTTGATGGGTTGACTCCGTTTTTGGTTACCCGTCAGGTTATTACGGGTAGTGGTAAGATAGGCGCCGAGAATGGCATGGAGGAAACCGATTATCAGATTTCACAGCGAGCCGACTTCTTTGAAACGGAAATAGGGTTAAGTACGATGGTGGCGCGTCCAATCATCAATACGCGCGATGAACCGCACGCCGACGAAAAACTTTTCCGCCGTCTGCACGTCATCGTCGGGGACTCGAATATGTCGGAACTTGCCATCTACTTGAAGATTGGAATCACTTGTCTCACGCTCCAACTGATTGAGCGGGGCATCATTGGGGACAGGTTCAAACTCTCAGAACCCGTAACCGCCATCAAGACCGTGTCGCGAGATCTCTCGTGTAAAACCCCGCTGGTTTTGGAAGATGGAAGAAAGCGTACATCAATTGAAATCCAACGTGAATATCTTGGCTTGGCACGACAACATCTCTCCGAGGTTGGTTCGTCGCCTATCATGGACGATGTGGTGGAGAGATGGGAGTTCGTACTAGATCGACTTGAGACAGATCCGATGAGCCTGAATGGCATCTTGGATTGGGTAACAAAAAAGAGGCTTATCGACGCCTATATCCAGCGTCACGGTTTTAAGTGGTCGGACTCGCGCATCCGCATGTTGGACCTGCAGTATCATGATATCCGACCGGATAAAGGGTTGTATGCACGTCTGCTTAAGAATGGACGTGTGAAACAGCTCATCAATCGAGAAGAAATAGTTCACGCGATCACGAATCCACCTATAGATACTCGCGCCTATTTCCGTGGCACCTGTCTAAAAAGGTTTCCCAACGAGATCCATAGCGCGAGTTGGAATTCGATGATTTTTTGCCTCAATGGTTCCTCTCTAGATAAGGTTTTAATGGATCGACCGCATTTTGGGACTCAAGAGATTGTTGGCGATCTCTTGAGTAACAGGGGCGCCGATGAAGTTGTGAAAGAGATATCCGCCAAAATCTCTTAGACTATTCAGGTGTTTTCAGTTTTGTTGTGCTAGTCCTAAATCTATCTTTCCATATTAGCTGATATTATTCTCGATTGCAGAATCCGAAAGGGGGAGGAATATGCGATCCGAAAAGCAAGAGAAGGAGCAGCGAGATAAACAGCCTCAGGATATTGAGGATATTCAACCGGATGCAGAACTCGCCGAGCAGGCTGAAGAACTCACGGAAGACCTTGACCAAATTCTTGATGAGATTGATGAAATCTTGGAAGAAGACTCTGAGGAATTTGTCGACAATTACATTCAAAGAGGAGGACAGTAGTCGTGTTCGATGATCGCGATTACAGCTCCTCTAACTTTATTGAGGTGCTTAGGCAGAAACGTCCAGATTTATTGGCACCGTTTCACGGAGGAAACCTACCTACATATTTGCATCACACAGCACCGCTCCCGGCCCCACTATCAGGTGTCCCTGCCAATTCATCTTTGGACCTTCTCGAAGGAACAACGGTATTAGCCGCAGTTTATGATGAAGGAGTTGTCATCGCTGGCGATCGTCAGGCAACAGACGGTTTCCAGGTCGGTGAACGACGCATCGAAAAGGTCCTCGAAATTGATAAATCCTCCGCCATTGCTATTGCCGGTATCGCTGGTTTAGCGATTGAGATGGCAAAGTTGTTCCAGGTTCAAGTCGAGTTTTACGAAAAAATCGAAGGGGCCATGTTGAGCCTGGATGGCAAAGCAAACTTTCTGTCAAATTGGCTAAGAGCGAATCTCAGTATGGCTCTGCAAGGTTTGATTGTCGTCCCTATTTTCGCCGGTTATGATTCCAGGCAGGGGCAAGGACGAATCTTCAAGTATGACGCAATTGGTGGACGCTACGATGAAAGCACCTACTACGCCATCGGATCCGGTGGTAAAGATGCGCGATCCACGCTAAAAAAGCTTTACCGACCTGGCATGTCCCGCAATGAAATCTTGAAAGCGGTGTCCGAGGCACTTTGGGATGCTGCCGATGAGGATTTAGGGACCGGCGGTCCCGATCTGATTCGAGAGATTTATCCAACGATTAAGGTGATTGATCGGACTGGTATCACGGACATCCCTGATTCTGAAGTCAAAGCGCTTTACACGGACTTGCTTGAAAGATTGAAAGAATAACCACGCCAATTGAAGGAGGTGAGAATGTCCTCACCCTATTACGTGTCACCGGAGCAAATCATACAAGATAAGCGCGACTTTGCCCAGCGTGGCATTGAACAAGCGAAAGAGGTAATTGCTCTGGAGTATAACAGTGGCATCGTGATGGTCGCTGAAAATCCATTGACAACTGTTTTCAAGATTTCCGAGGTATATGATCGGATCGCACTAGCAGCAACGGGGTTATCGCCAGAATATGAAGCCTTAAGGTTTTATGGGATCGAACAGGCGGAAATCAAAGGGTTTACCTACAATCGTGAGGACGTCACTGCCAAATGGCTTACAACAGTATACTCGCAACGTATCGGGGCAATTTTCCGGGAATGGGATGCCAAACCACTTGAAGTTGAGTTGCTGGTCTGCGAAGTGAAAGGCGATACTTCCTCAAGCAATCGCATATACCACCTGTCATTCGATGGCACTTTCGGAGAAGAGGAACAGTATGCAGTTATCGGCGGGCGGGCTGATTCAATTATTGAGATCCTTGCACAAGAACACAGGGAAGGAATGACATTAGAAGATGCCATTCGCCTTGGAATAAAAGCCTTCGAAACAATTGAAGAGGACGTTGACGAGGAAAACTCGGAAGAGCCCCGGTATGAGATCGTGGCTGATACCATTGAGGTCGCATTACTTGATGAAGAACAAGAACGGCGTAGGTTTCGACGCCTTCTTCCTGAAGAACTTGAGAAAATCTTTTAGGGCATGGACCGTAGGATTTACGGACTAGAAAACGAATATGGTATCATCTGCACTCCAGAGCGGCGCGGTGGAAAAGCGCTCTCGATTCAGAATGCGGTCATGTACCTATTCCGCGAGATAATTTCGGGGAGAATGTATCCGGATGTGTTCCTCGAAAATGGCGCTCGATTCTATCAAGATATCGGCTGCCACCCCGAATATGCCACACCTGAATGTGACAATGTACTTGAACTGGTCACGCATGATAAAGCGGGGGAGCGGATCATTGAGCGCCTTTCCGTCACCGCCGAAAAAAAGATGCGATTCGACGGTTTCTTCGGGAAAATCTCGGTCTTCAAAAACAACACCGACACCCCTGGAAATACTTACGGTTGTCATGAGAATTACCTAATGGATCGGCGGGTCAGTTTTCGCCAACTCGCCTCACAGCTTATCCCCTTCTTTGTAACCCGCCAAGTTTTCACTGGTGCCGGCAAAGCCATACGTACCGATCGCGGCAAATACGTTATCTCCCAACGTGCACAACATATTCGCGAGGAAATCTCTATCGCGACAACAACGGCACGCGGGATTATCAACACGCGGGATGAACCACACGCTGATCGCGAGAAATACAGGCGATTGCACGTTATCGTCGGCGATTCCAACATGTCCGAATTTGCCACGTTCCTCAAGGTGGGAACAACTGCAATCGTCCTGCGCATGATAGAGGACAATTTCATCAGACAACGCCTCGCATTGCGCAACTCGGTCAAAGCAATTCAGGAGATTTCAACAGATACATCGTGCACGCGCAACATTGAGTTGGAGAATGGGAAGCGGCTTTCTGCAGTCGAACTTCAATGGCAATACTTTGAGTGCGCAAAACAGTATTTTGAACAGGCAGAGTCAGATCCAATCACCGAGCAGGTGATGGAAAAATGGGAATACGTGTTGAAGTGTCTAGAAGTGGATCCCTTACTACTCGATCGGGAACTTGACTGGGTCATTAAGAAAAAACTAATCGAAACTTATGTTGCTAGTCGAAATCTAAAGTGGGATTCGAATGACGTACTGATGCTGGATCTGCAATACCATAATATTCGGAAAGAAGGGGAAAGCAAGAAAACCGGATTATACTATAAACTGGACAGAGATGATCGGGTCGAGCGAATCGTCACCGACGAACAGGTTGACAAGGCGATGCATCTCCCGCCAGAAACTACCCGTGCGAAGTTTCGCGGCCGTTTTGTAAAGCTGGCAAATGAAAGGAAGATTCTCTGTGGCGTAAATTGGAGTTATATCCAGCTTTATGAACCTTATCAGAAGCTATTTCTTTCAACCGACCCCTTGCGATCGGAATACGAAGAAGCCAGCCGTATGATCTACTCGATTTAACTCTGTTCTTTGGATGTTTCGTCTTGAGCCTTCCTTCCTGCGATATCCCTTCCTCAGAGATTCGATTTTTTCCCAAGATTAACTTGGTAGACGAGAGTATTTTCACATAGATAGATTGAAAGTGTTTAGTGGCTAGTGTTTAGGTTCTGTTGACATTTGACAAATTGAACCCATCTCCATTCCAAGTTTTCGACCTAATGCCCCTTGAGGCGATTTGGGATAATTGCAAAATCCCAGCGTGTTACGCGACGCTATATCGTAGGGGCGAGGTTCGGTGCGGTTGGAAACCGCACCTACCGTGTGGGGGCGAGGTAACCTCGCCCCTATAGTTAGGTATTTCTCGGCGAATTACAGTCACGTCTCGAAAAATCGTCAACAGAACCTAGTAACTAGCAAAAACCTTAAAGCCACAAGACGTGCAATGAATTGCACTACTACAAACCTGCAAGTAGTGGTTGATGGCTGACACGGGGGCACCCGCAAGACGTAACCCTTCAGGCATATAGCGAAAGATCGCCAAAACTCGTAAGCGATTATCCTACGCCGGTGTTATAAATCAGTAAGCTAAACAGTTACGATAGATTCATTATATTTCACCTCCTCCGTAGGAGCGATTTCCGAATCGCGACTCCAATTCCCGACAAGTCGCGATTCGGAGGAAATCTCTATCGCACTCGCTGTTCGCTCCCTTGATCTCTCCTACAGTTGCAAGAGAAGACCATAAATCTATCCATAGGTGAAGACTCTCTGACAGAAAGGAGCGCGCAATGAGCTTAGCGGGCAAGAAGATGATCGTGATTGGCGGTAGTTCAGGAATTGGTTTAGCGACAGCCCAAGCCGCCGCCGTAGAAGGAGCAGCGGTTGTCATCGCCAGTCGGTCACGTGAGAGATTAGAACGGGCAAGAAATCGGATAGAAGGCGATGTTCAGATTGTCAGCGTTGATGTGAGGGATTCAGCATCAATTCAGCGTCTTTTCGATGTCACGGGTGATTTTGACCACCTAACGACACCGGGAAACGAGGGGGCGTTGGGGCCATTTCTAGAACTTGACGTAGAAATCGCACGGCGAGGGTTTGACAGCAAATTCTGGGGACAGTATCAAGCTGTGAAGTACGGCGTGCCAAAGATTCGCGAAGGCGGTTCGATTGTTCTCATGGCGGGAGCATACAGCCAACACCCTGAGCCGGGCGCTGTGCCACAGGCGTCAATCAACAGCGCGGTTGAAGGGTTGGGGCGAGCGCTCGCCGTTGAGTTGTCGCCGATTCGTGTGAATGTTGTTTCGCCAGGGTTAGTGGACACCCCAAGATTCAATTCGCTCCCCGGAAAACAGCGCAGCGAGATGTTTGAATCTGCTGCCAGAACACTTCCTGCCAAGCGCATTGCTCAGGCCGAAGATGTTGCCCAAACGATTTTATACCTGATTCGGAATCCACATGCTACGGGTAATGTCTTATACATTGATGGCGGCCTGACGTTGCGTTGAGAAGGATTGAAGTTGCCCCTGACCTGCAGAAAATACCATAGCGGTTGTCAAGTGCGGCAGGCAATTTAGTAGGATTGGACTGACAGTTGGCGCACGACAATCGCATCTTGTTTTTTGGTTGAGGAGGGTAAATCGGCGATTTGATAATTCAAGACTGCATTCTGGGCCCTACAAAGGCTGGTGCGCAATGCACACCCTACAAAAACTCTATCGCACTCCCTTTTCAAGAAAACACTCGGTTTCAGCGGAAAAAGATGGAGCTTGGTATTTGTCCTACGAACATTCGGTCTTCAGTTCATTGACAAGGCGTTTGATACCTTCCTTGACCATCTCCTCCGCCTCCAATTCGAGAGGCATAGTGGAATTGGGTGCAATTCCATGCCCACCTGTCATCCCAGGCAACTCATAATCCTTCTTTGTGCCAATGTAACCGATGTTCGCATTCGTAAAACCAAGAACCATGGTATTGGCGAATGAGGAAATCTCGTTGGCAAACAACTGGTATTCGACAAATAGCTCGCCGGGGGCAAGAATCAGACACAACTCAGGGCCGATAGCGATAGCGCGCAAGGGCAGCTCTCGGAACTGTCTCTCACCACGTTCGGCAATCTCCAGCAGACGATCGAGATTTCCAAGTCCATACGGAAAGCCCTCCGTATTGTGAGCGATTGGGTCTTCAAACCAGTCTTGACACTCCTTTACAGATGGCAACTTGCACGGCAAAGATAACGTCAGAGAACAATCCCTCAACGGTGTGGCGCACACCTCCTTGGACTCAGTGAGCGCACGCGCAGCGGCAAAAGCCAGAGAAAGCCCTGCGGCATTGCAAGCGTTAAAATCACCGCTTGCTCTTGGATAGGCGTTGACATTACCTGACCACCCTTGCGCAAACATGAACAGCCCTTCGGGTTCTCCGCCTTTATCTAACAAATTCCGGAGATGAATAACGGCGTAACCGGGGTAATCGGGGCCTATTACCGCGTGAATGCCAGTCCTCCAGTCGTGGTGTATGATTACCGGATGTGCGGCATACGAAAACAACACCGCGATACGTTTTCCATCCTCTCCGCATACGCCAAGAACGTCAACCCAGGGTGCAACTGGTCCCTGAGGATTGACGCCATGTCGAATACGCCCACCTTGCATCAGGCGACGGTTATAGGCAATGCGTGCCGGCGCTCTGCCAACAAACAATCTGGCGGGCTGCAGGCAAGAGATTGCTCGTTTTGCCACCTCCGCGATGTGGCCGTACTGCCATCTTTCCCACGGTGCAAGTCCGTGAATGTTATGCGCTAACCACTCCTCGTACAGGATTTTGAGTTCCGCTGTGGAAACCTGATCTTTCTCCCTCCATTGTTCATTTGGCGCAGGAGCGTTATGCGAGTGGCTATAGTTGACGGCGATATTGTCTGTGGGGACGCCCGTGGCTCTGCTTATTACTTGGCGCAAGATTTTGCTTTCGTCGAGCGACTGGCCGCCGTGGTCTAGCGTGACGATGAGGAATTGTTCTATTGAACTCCCCGTTTGCCCGGACTCAGAGTAATCGGCTAGTACAAGTGCACGCGCGTACAACTCTCCGTAGACCTCAAATTCGTCCGTCGTCGGAGTGATGATCGTCTCGGCGGCACCTGCCATTAGGGCGGTGTCGCTAGCGGCTGGCGTGCCAGAAACTGCCGAACATAACAGGGATAGAGTTAAGACCGGAATCATTTTAGCAAGTTTCAGTATTGAAGTTTATTTCTTGAAACGATCAGGAGGAATAGGAATGGAAGGGTGGAAGATTTCCTCCCACGCCACCCTCAATAGGTCATTCTTCCGAAGGGGATTATAGGTCTGGTGTTGTTCTATAAACATGCTGCTCCTCCGGAGCAGTGAATTGAAGTAATCGGCGCTCTATAGACATAGAAGATTTCTATCGCTGTCACTATGGGATCTACTATCGCCTTCGCTATCCACTCAGTTGATCGTTCCCTTGATCTCCTCTGGAGCGAGAAAATGGATGCCAAATAGTTGGGTTTTACTGGGATGGCTATCGCCTCATTAATTGGTCGCTTGATTGTTCAACCCTACCCACAGGCTGCGACCAAGCCGCGATTCGTAGGAACGAGTAGGGTTGAGAACCCGAGTTTTCAAGAAAAAACTCGGGTTCGAGGCAAATGGGTTTTCAATCAGACACTTAGCCATCCAGATTATCGAGCGCCGCCAGAAATAGATCTACTTCTTCCTTCGTATTGTAGAAGTGCGTAGACACACGGGTGTTGTCGACACCGCCATCCCAATCTCCGCTTGTCACAAACCGTTGTTCTCGGTTGATCCCTTCGCGTGCCGTCTCGCCGGTATAGTGCCGATGAGAGAACGAAGTCATCCCCGCTCCAGAGAGGTCAGATGTCAGTGATGTCGCTAGCCGAATATATGGACGTTTGATTAGTTCGGCTTTTAGGTGGTCTGACAACATACGCGCACGTGCGACAATGTTTTCAAAACCGATTTGTTCGATAAGATCCAGGGCATCGCCCACGGCAAGTCGCAATGGCACCGCATGAGTCCCAATGTCCTCGACAAGCCCGAATCCTTGCACCGATTCGTCCCATGGCGGAGTGCCCCCGGCACGGGGCCAAAACTGTTGCTGGATACCTCGCCGCACGTACAGAACCCCACAGCCCGCTGGCGCCAGCGCCCATTTGTGTAGACTGTTCGCGTAAAAGTCGCAGCCGATGTCATGCAAATCCAAGGGGTGAATACCGACGACCTGAGCACCATCAATCGCAGAGAGAAGCCCATGTTCGCGTGCGAGTTGGCAGAGCGCTCTTGCGGGATACAACAAGCCGGGGCCACGAGTCATGTGGGAGAAAAAAATGACTCTGGTTCGCTTTGTAACTGCCTGCCGAAATAGGTCTACAATCTGTTCCGGACTATCAGGTGGACTCGGTATGTCCACGGTGCGAATCTTAATACCAAAGCGTTGTTCCCTCCGTCTCCACCGGCGTATCACCGCGGGGTACTCGTGCGCCGTGGTAAGAACCTCATCTTCCGGAATCAACTTGATGCCGTCAATTACGGCGGCCACGGACTCAGTCGCATTGCGTGTGAAGGCAATTTCGTCCTCGTCGGCACCTATGAAGGTTGCGAGCCGACGACGAACATCCGCCTGCCGCTCCGCTGTACTGAACTGCGCCTCATGACCCTGCGCCGTGTAGAGTCGATAGTGTCGTGCTACAGCATTAGCGACTTGGACAGGCAAAAGCCCAAGGGAACCGGTGTTTAGATATATCGGGTCGGAACTAATTTGGAACTGCGCACGGACCTTAGACCAATACATCTCATCGTCCGGCCCTTTAGCGCTACCAAAGTTTTCCATAGACATATCCCTTATCTATTAGCACACATGCACATCGGCACGGCATTTCGGCAGCCATTGAGAATAGCTAAATAGTTGGGTTTCACTATGTTCAACCCAACCTGCGGGCTGCAACCAAGCCGTGATTCGTAGCAATGAGCGGCGTTAAGAAACCGAGTTTTGAAGAAAAAACTCGGTTTCTGAGCGACTAACGCTGTATCACCTCTCATATAATAAATTATACAATTTCTCTAAATTTGTAGTGCGTTAATAACGCCAATCAAGTATTTCCAAAGCGGGGCAAGATGCCCCGCCTACGTGGTTTGGTGTGAAGGGCAAGAGTTGGTATGGCCGTGTCATAATAGTATAATTGAAAATCACTGTATGCACTGTTATTCAAGCGAAAAGGTATTAGTTTGAGGCTAGAACCAGAATCCGTACGTCGGCATGTCTAGCAAAATACCTACAATTGTCCACAAACTACCAATCGTAAACTCACCGAGGATAAGCCCGAGGAACAAGGGAATCGCTTTTTGATGCGCCTTTACCCCGCCGTGTCGCAGTATCGTCCCCTTAATGACCCAACCAATCAGAATGCAAAACCAGATGTTATTCATGTACTCACTCCCTGACACCGCGTAGCCGACAGGATGGAAGGGCCACCAAATGAACCGTATCCGCATGAGATAGAGGAAAATCGCGGAAACGAACCCGACCCCCATAAATGTAAGCCCGGTGAGGTCGATCGAGGTGGGATGGGTGAGCCATCGCTGCAGGCGACCGTAGGCCTCTGCACCTTGCCAATGCCAGAGAACCGCGCCACGCTCGTAGAAGATGTGCAAGTACGCCCAGAAGGTTGCCAACGGTGCTACTACACACGCCGTAATTAATCCCCATACAAAAAGCCTATTGCTTACGTTCACCCTCTCTGCAAGCTTAAAACCTTCCAGTTGTTGGGGCATCACGTGGCTATATTGCGCTCTGTTGAAAAAGTAAAAAAGGGAAAATATAGTCAGATTCTGCGGACCGAGGGCTCTGGTTCCGATACTGCGAAAGAGTATCTCGTCTGAACTCATCCAGTGCATATCGTGCACCGGCGATCCAATTTCTGCGCGGATTCTCGAAATGGCCATAGACAACCCAAAGTATATCAGAAAAAACAGGAGGGAAACCCAGACACCCATTCCAGTTTGATAACAAAAGAATAACAGAAAGGTGAAAGATACTAATCCCCAGATCATTGTAGTCCTATAGCGCAGCGGTTCTTTGGAATCGTCCACGGTGTTGCCGCCGAACACTCCTTTGAAGACGCGCCAGATGTGTTTGCGCCCCATCCACAGGACAACCACAAGGACTCCCGGGTAACCACCCCAAGATTGTTCATCAGTCGCCATATCCATTGTCGGACTATACACATCGCCGAGTCCCAATCCACTAGCCATCGCCTGCTGACCTTTGAAGAATAGGTAAAAGAACCAGCAGGAAAAGGAGACATCCAACGGCATAAAATAGCTAATTCCGATGGCAAAGGGATAGAATGAGACACGAAATAGATAGATTGCATTCCAGGGCGCCTCTGTGAAAAGGTGCTGCAAGTTGTGCCGTTTTATGGGAATGTAAGGCACTTGAGGAAAGATGTAGTGAAGTCCATTAATCAGGTCAAGTCCTCCAGCAATAGCAAACCCCACCCACATCATTCTGTTTTTCAGAAATGATCGGGATTGAGTCATCATCTCTAGCGGAAGTTGAATGGCAGGATAAGCCAGTTTTTCGGTTTCTGCCCACTGCTTACGGAGTATGATGTTGATGCACAGCATGACGGACACGAGGGCAAAAATAAACGCGGTCCAAGCGAGGATAGGTATTCCCCATTCTCCTAAGTGGGTCTGAGTGTAGAGGGTTGACTCGCCTTTGTAGTAGCCTTCGAGAGCTTTCATATCGTCAATGGTTAACCACCGCGGGATATAGCGCCAGAAAATCTCTCTCCACTCGTTCTCAGGCGTGGCGAACCAGAAGGGGTATGCCATGATTGGGACAAGCATTTGCATAAAACCGTGTCCAGCGATGGCGGACGCTAGACAAATCATGACGTACACGGCTAGAAACTCGGCTTGGGAAAACGCAAACCGAGGCTTAAGCTTGCCGACCAGCAGATTCAGCGAACTGAGGACAAAGAGACAGAAAACCGCGTTGAAAAGGAGAGAGATTGTTGTAGGGATTCCAGAATAGCGCACGACTTCCATCTGGATAATCCAATAGCAGTTGACGGGAATCAACAGGAGACCAATCAACAGCGCGCGCCATGTGACAATTGAAGGGGAATTGAAATCTTTCGGCATGGATATGTTAGGAGCTATTCAACTAATTTACAGGGAGCCTAGGGTGTAATATAGGGAAGGGATTCTGTTTGTATTGGCTATAGCTTGCGGTATGATTGCCACGGATTGAATGGGTTAGGAAACATCTCAGGTCGGTAGAACGCTAACGAACGAAGGTTTCGGGTAGGAGATTGGTTTACAGATATTAACTTCTGCGGAGCCGAGACGGCTGAGACAGCTTCACTCGTGGCGAGATTTTTGGAAGTGACTCAATGACAGAGATAGAGGAATTCATCGGCGATCGATTTTAATATTTGCCCACGTTGATGCGAGTCGGTCTTTCGGACTTACTGACAAGAAACCGAGAACATCGGCGAGACCCCTCTCCGAAATAGCTTTCATGTCTGCTGCATTAAGAGCGACATTGAAGATTGCAATCTCCTCCAATGAAGCAGTCAGCCACCATTGGAGTTGCCACAGCACGAAGGAGCCGACCAGCACATGATCAGCATCTGCCCGTACTCGTCCTTTCTCTGTCTTGCCCTCGGTGTCTATTTCACCATCCAGATATATCCTTCTTTTTTCCCCATCATAGGTATAGGCGACATGGTGCCAAACGCCGGTATCAAGCTTCTGCTTTCCTTCAAGCCGTCCTTGGCCGATATTACGAAAACCGAGATTGGTAGCCAGTTTGCCAGAATCGGACACAAGGAATTGCCACTCAGCATTTTCTCTACCTTTAGCCGCGATCACTTGAAACGGATCGACGCCTCCGAACTTGTCAAACTTTATCAAGGCAGTAATTGTGAAATTGCCTAAACCACCCAAGCTGGCATCAGCTCCGAAATCAACATATCCAGCCCCATCAAACACGATAAAGCCGGTACGTACTCCGCGATGCCTTCTGCCAACCCATTTGACTTGCTTGAGTTCTAGCGCGTGGTTCTGCGCGGGCGAAGAATCGAAGCCCGGATTTGCTTCGTCATCGAACAACGCCACGAGAACAGCGGTCTCAAGGTTAATCTCGGCATAACTCGAACTGACACCTACAGTAACAATAAACAGAAAAATAACACCGACGAACCAATACTTCACTTTCATTCTCTACGCCCTCCTCATTAACTTCATGGCTATCGCAGTCCCAGGCGGGATGGTTATTTCATTAGTATTGGGCTTTGATTTTTCCCCACGTCGTGGTTACTTTATCCACTGCCAAAACAGCGAATCCCTGCCTTCCTAAATCTACTGCTTCCCTTCGGGTTTGCGTCAGATACATAGCGTCGAAATAAGCGGTGCCACCAACATCTTCTGGATGATCCGCTTCAAAATCCCATGCCTCGAATCTCCAATTCCCCTTTTTACAGTCGTTGTTATATATGCAATCCCTCTCTGCCCACTCGGCTAAATCAATAATGTAGAATGTCCAGTCAGCAGGGAGAGTGTCACCATGGTCGTTTCCTGCGGCATCCTCGGTTACCGACGTGAAAGAGAAATCATTCCAATCGGCACAATTCCTATGTTTTCCAAACGACAATCTATGATCCCAACAGGCTTTCTTGTGTACGTCATCGTTATGAGAAAACCCCGGGAAACCGATGATGCCGATTAGCATGCAACTCTTCTTCCCGTCGTGTTTCAAAGCAGCAGTAAAGTACCGAAATTCATTTGATTCGACAGGATTCTTAGCAATCAGCGCAAATCCCTCTTTGAGCAAACCGGATCTAGCCAAATAACCCACGTCGTTCCCGGTATTACCGGGACCCCGAAACGCGACCACAGCGCCCTTTCGGTCAGCCTCCGTTGGAAATGAAGATTTGTCCGCCAACAGTTCCAGGCGCGTGTCTTTTCTCTTCGAATCGTCCCAAATTTTAGCATCATCAAAGAAGAGCTTGATGCTATCTTCATCATCAATCAGCATCAGCACTTCGCCGAAACTCCGTATATCGGCAGCAATGAGAAGAGTCAAGCAAGTTACGTATACCGAAGCTAATCTTGTTCGTCTGCCATTCATAGCCTCATTGCCTGTTGAAACTTCCGTCATTTTGATTTTGTGCGGGGCAATAAACCGTGGTTCGATGGCTGAAGTTGACCTCCCCACAATATCCCCCTGTATCACTTATCTAGACTTTTCCGATAGTGCGAAGGATTGCCGGGTTGGTTGGAGGAGGCGAAATGCTGGCGGGAGGTTACGGTTGCGATTTTCAACAGAGGAGAGTTGGTAGCGGCGATTCCAAGGGAGTCGAGTCGCTACGCAAAGACTCCTGTGGCACCGTAGTGTTTAGAAGCATAGCCCAAACTTCTATCGTAACAATTCGGGATTGATTATCCGGATTGTTGACCAAGAAAATTGGGCCACAGACGATAATTCAGCGAAGGCAATTTACACTTCACTCAAGAATAGACGGAGCTTTATCGTGAACTCTTGATTCTGCCCCAGAAGGTACTCGCCTTGCCTGTAGGTTCGACGCTCGTGCCACTTCCAACCGTGTTACCAGAGATTGAGTCGACACATGTGGTAAGACCGCCAATACCACAGGCTTCGTCGGCAGTCTGAGTAAAGTAGAAGGCATCAAAGTACACGAATCCACCCGTTTCTGGTTGATCTGTCTCGTAGGACCACGCTTCCCAATCCCACGTTCCCGCTTGGCAATCATCGTTGTAGATGCATTCATTGATAGCCTTCTGAGCCAAATCAAACACGAAGAAGCGCCATTCCACGGGCAAGTCGCCGAAGGTGTCACCATTTGAGTCAACATTGATTGGGGTAAAGAAACTGTTCCCAGCAACGTCTTTCGCGGCTGGTCCGGGTCTCTTCCACCACATGACGACTTCGTGGTTTCCGATTGACAGTGTGTTGTCCCAACAAGCTTGCGCGTGTTTCGATTCACCGTTGAGTTCGGACAACTTCATCCCGTGCAGGTCAATCCACGCGCCTCCGTTACCGGGGGATGCGTGGCCAAATCCAGGGTAGCCATAGATGCCAATGGTAGCGTTAGATTTCTCGCCGGTGTGGCTGGTAGCAAGGGTCATATACCGAAATTCATGTTCTGCTACCGGGTCAGCGGTAATTTGAATAAACGTTTCGCCGCCCATCTCATCGCCGTATTCAACGCCCATGAAACCGACATTGTTTCCAATATTACCGGAACCGGGAAAAGCAAGGGACGCGCCGCCCGGATCGTTCGCCGTCTCAAAGCCCACGTCACGGGCGAGTTCTGTTTTTCCCTTCACCGGGACAGTGTCGTCCCACGTATCCGGATTCTCCAAGAGTTTATTGTGTGTTTCCGCGGTATCGCCGACTTCCAGAACCTTGCCGAAACTCATGGTGCTAACACAGAAGATAAACACTAAAACTGTTATACATGCAAGCGTTGATTTTGTGACTGAGTTACTCATAATCCGTAGCCTCCTTGAAAATTCAGAGAGTAATCTTTTGGTTTGACTATTTGAAATTTTAGTCCTGGCCTTATAACGACAAACGATTTTAGCATGAGTTCAAACGCTTGTCAAGCGTATATTTTAACTGTTTCTGAGAATCCAACAACGCCTATCATGATTCCATGAGGCCTGCGATTCAACTGACTAAGAGCTGATTTGAACACGGGCATTGTGTGAAGTAGAGGTTTTGAGCAGCCGCTAATGAATATTTTGAAAAAGGGGTGAACCTCATGTTACTATTGGAGAGAGTTTTCCAAGCGATAAGATATGACGAAGAGTCGGGGCGGGAGAGTCGGAACAATGGCATCTAATTGTCGATGGTTGAAGCATTCTCGGCTTCGATCAAAACCGGAGGCCTGTTTATTGTGAAATGCTTGATGCACCTTGCTTGGGTTGTGTGCTTGATGACCTTTATGACAATAGGTTGTGGTGGCGGGGAATCGGAATCACCTGATGGTTCCTCTATTCCATTAGGGACAAACAAACCCAAACCACCTTTGGGGCTCCACGAAGACACGTACAGAAATCAGAGGCATGTGTTTAAGGTTTCCAATCTCCCTGTTGATGAGTGGATAATTTTGGTAAGGTCTGATTCGGAGGATCTCTTAAAGATTTCCGAATGGGACGAGGCATTCGCCAACAAGAGGGACAGACCTTTTGTCTTACTACACCAGATAAAAGCCGATTCACCCCCGAGTGAAACCTATGTATTGATGCAACCCACCAAACAAAACTATCAAAGTACGTTTCGAAAGGCGTTCGACAATCAAATGCCCTTTATATCCATCTCGATTGAAGGACAAACGGTGCCAGATAGAAGCTCAATGAGAGAGTTTGTCGCACTGTACGTCGAACAGAAAAAAGAATTCCTTACAGATACATCGGAAGAGAGTGTCGTCACAAGAGTCGGAACTGGGCATTCGCTGAAAGCGACCGTGAAGGCGGATGGCAGCAAAATCGCCTATGCCCTGCTCCTGCGGACAAGGACAGATCCGGACAAGATTTTTCGATTTATCTACTGGGCACCGGCAAGTCGCTACGACGAATTTCTGTCAATCTATGAGCAGATAATCTCCTCTTTCGAGGCGAACATCACTTGAACAGTGGAGCAGGGATTGTTATGTCATCCGACAGCGAATCGTCGAGCTGTAAGAGCCTATTTGGATAATAGGTGGCAAGACAATTTCGGTCACTTGAGTTGCTATATACCTTGAAGACAAGAGGGGAAATCGGCGATTTGATGGTCGTCGATCCCACCCTACAAGAAATGGTGCATGGATTTCATCTTGATTTGATGATCGAGATTAATGTACCCATTCCTGAATTGCACAAGAAGGAAACCGATTAAGCGATTGAATAGGGAGTCATCAATCGAGTGAAAAACGAGTGCGATAGAGATCTCATAGAGTTCGCTTTTCAAGAAAAAACTCGGTTTCATGGCAAATGGATCTACCCAAAGTGAGTTTCCAAACAGGTTCTTAACGTGACTAGACTGTTCAACACATCATGAATTCAAGTTAGAAATACGATCTGCTAAGTGAGTTTCCAGCACTGAAGGCGTTGTAAGGCACACCGGCGGGCAACGTTCGGAAACCCCATGTCTCCGTCGTGGCGTCGTAGCCGAATCCTACCGACGCGGTGGGATCCGCGATTAAGTTCAGTTGAAGTGTGAAATCCTGGCGTACATTATTATAAGGTGGATTGCGCTTGATGCCGGTACGATACCACGAAAGACGCAGATTCCAATCGTGGAGGTTTCGCTGGATGGATATGCGCTGGCGGTAGAATTGTCGTTCGATCCAGTTATATGTGACGCTGGCGGAGACATTCAGTAATCGGTTTGGGGAAAAGCGCAAACTTCCAATAATGTTCCGTGAAACTCGTGTTGAGGTGAGTCGCTTACTGAACGAACTTCCGAGGCTCATGTTCCACTTCTTGCGACCATAACGAACATTAGATGCGAAGTCGACCATCTTGAAATGCTTCCCGTCTACAGGGTGTTCGTTCGGATCATGGGTCATGTCAAAACTAATCCTTAG
The DNA here is from genome assembly GCA_965197465.1 of Candidatus Poribacteria bacterium. Classification (GTDB taxonomy): domain Bacteria; phylum Poribacteria; class WGA-4E; order WGA-4E; family JAJDTR01; genus JAJDTR01. The sequence continues at coordinate 2,650,600 of OZ240209.1, forward strand.
GTTTCGGCTCGCTAACGGTGTAATCGTTACGTCGCTTCTGATTGGCTCATATACGCGGCCCCTCACGGTGTCACGGCTAAAATCTGCCAGTAACCTTGTGTCGAAATCAAGCAGAGACAAGGGCCTTTTGCTACGCCGAGTCTTTACTTCAAAACTCGTACGGAAATTATAGGAGAGTCTTTTTCTTTCAAAGAAGAACGTGCTTGGCGCAAATTGATAAAGATTGTTGTCCCTGTCGACAGGGGGTTGATAATTAAATGAAAGACTCGACTGGATTTGATGACGCATGCGTCGTGCGCCCGGGATAAAACTGATGTCATAAATTCTAAACAGGGTGTTGCTGCCTCTGGCTCTCACACTATATACACTACGGACGATGTTGCGATTGCCCTCAGTATCCTTCGCGTGCCAAATCAGGTTGCTATCGTAGCTCAAATCAAAGCGGAATTCCCGGTACGGCGTTATCTGAAGGGTGGTCTGTTTGGTAAGATCGAAACCAAGATCCAATGTTTGCAAGAAAATATTCCTTTCATTTCGGAATCGCTGCTTGAAGAAATTGCCGAATTCAACGTCAAGGTCGAAGCGTGTATTGTCAAGGGTCGGAAAAGCAAACATCGAAAGGAATGGAATGTCGGTATCCAGTTTTTTGGCTACCTTGGTTAACCTGGAATTTACTGTTTTGAACAGCGGAAGCTGATCGAATTGCATCTGGGAAAACTGCATCGAAAGTCGAGGCAGTTTCTGGAGAATTGTCGTGCCTTCACCAGCGAGATCCAGTGTGTGTTTAACCTCAAGGCGTGAAAGAAAAGATCCAAACCGCTTGCGCGAAAATTTGAGATTCTCGTCGGGGTCAAGGTCATGAGAATCTACCCCCGTCAGGGCAGATCCCCATGTGAAGACCCCGAAGGAATTGATAGTCGATTCGGACGTGCCGTAACCTTCTTTGAAGGTTCTCGCATACCACGCCATACGTCCGTTGAAACTCAACGGACTTCGTCCTTCCGCTCGATTGTCCCAAGGCGTAAAGATTTTATGGTGGTGCCCCCATCGCATTGTCCACTGTTGCCCTGTTTTGATTGGTTCTCGGCGCGATCCCGAGTATTTATCTTGGGACAGGAATAGAAAATCGCCACGATAAGCTCGTTTTTTTTCCACTTTTATTAGGCGAAATCCGTCGGGGGCTTTGATGACGCGGCTGGTCTCTCCGCGATCAAGCCGCTGTGCTTGTGCGGCAACTGGCTTCGGATCTTCCCATTTGCCTCGAAAGCCGTGTTTCTTATAGACTCGTATTTCTTCCCCCTCTTCTCCATCCTCCAAGCCACCTCTTACATCCGCGGAACTTTCAGCGCGTCTTAGACTTTCGACCTTTCTCTCGCCGTCGGCTAAATCCTGTTTCGTTCTCAGTGCAGGTAATGCCTGTTTTAGCACTTCCCATTCCCCTTCAAATTGCCGAGCGACCCCTTGAAATGTGGGTGTGGCTTCCCTCTCAATCAGTTGGAAAATATGGACACCCCGGTCGGTATTGACCGGCAGCGTAATTTCACCGGGATGCTTTAGGCGTCGAACCGAATACCGCCACCGCTGATCCATTTCGTTCAGGGGTGTCAATTCTCCACCATTTACAACATGCATCTCGGCGCCATCGTATCCGGCGACAAGTCCTTCAAGCGGTTCACCGGCGGTTGCTCGCTCCTGAATCTCTTTTCCAAGTGCTCGGATAGCGTTTCGCGTTTCCTCGCTTGGTTCGATTGCTATGTCTATACGTCGCACTTGGACTTCGCGTTCTCCATAAACGTCAAGTACTTGGTCTGTCTTGAGAATGTGAAAGGCGAAATCGGTTCGCAGAATCGGGCTCATTTCACCTGGCTGGAGACGGAATGCTACTTTCTCAAGAGTGGGATCTAGCCTCAGCTCACCTTCCTTATCGCGTTCGCCCGGGACGAGAAATCCCATGTCGCCCTGGCGATAGCGCGTTTCTTGATGGTCTGATTGCTGTTGGGCAACCCCGCCGAAATCTGCATCTTCCTGTTGAAGTTCGTTGTAGATAGTCTTAGCTTCCTCTCGTGCTCGTTCAATATCTATATCCTTGATTCGATACTTCAAGAAAACTTCGCGTAGTTTGAATTTATCGTACTCTCCTCGCAAGCGATCTGAAAGTTCATCAGCCTTTTCCTTAAGCTGCGCCCGCTGCCCTGGCGTCGCTTCAGGCGGAATCGGAATGAAGAGTTCCTGAAACTTAACATCGTTTACGCGATATTTGGCTTGCACTCCTCCACCACGACCGCGTCTGGTGCTCTGATCGAATAGCAACTCTGCCGAATACCGGTAACGGCGGAATATCGGTAGGATGACGCTAAGGTACGGTCCTTGATAGCTTTGAGTACCGAGTTTAACAATAACTTTGGCAAGTTTGTCCTCTTTCCGGAGATCGCGTCGAATAAGGGGAAAGTAGAAAACCGGCACGCCTCCAATGTTCAGCACAATGTTCTTGGCAATCAATTCCTTATTGATTTTGACGATGATTTGGGATGCGGAGAAATAGAAATGCGGGTGTTTCAAGGAGCATGTTGTCAGCCTACCTCCGCGAATGTAGGACTCATCGTCTTCTATCTTGAAGATTTCGGAACCACCAAAATACCATGGATCATCAAATGTGAATCCATCGCGTGCGATACCCTTTTTCGTTTCCAGATTAAAGATTAGTTCATCGGCAAAAGTCTCCTCGTTGCCGACAAAGAGTCTTGCATTTCCCGACGCGCGCATAATGTTATCGTTGAAATCTGCCCAGATGTGATCGGCATGCAGTACAACATCTTCGGTTTTTATTATCGCGTTGCCGTGAATCTGCACGAAGTTATCTGCCATAGACGTATTATCACCGCCCGCGATGACCGTTCCCTCCTCAGGCGTTGCATCTCGGAGATCCAGTCTGGCTGTGGAGGATTTCTGTACGTCAGTTAACGATGGATTCGCGGCTTCTTTTTTCGTAGATGGGTCTTCTGTGGATGAAGCGGATGCTTCGCTTGCGTCATTTGGAAGGCGTGATTGAACTTGGGCGAGGAGAGCATTAAGCGGAAGGAATAAACAGGCAAATCCGACTAAGAATGTCGGCTTCAGAAAAGTTCGTAACATTAGGTGTTGAACATCGCGGAACACACAATAGGCAGCATGATGGAAAGACCAAATCTTCGGCAGAGAGTGAAAAACTTTGAGCAAGACGCGATGCGGGAGATAGAAGGCGAGCCCAAAGATGTGGAAGCGTATATCCCGACTCTGATTCGCGCTGTTGAGTTCCCTGCTTCTGGGCCCAATGCTCCGGCTTCTCCGTTTCCTCATTTCCTACCTACTCTATGCCACTTAAAGGCGCTATAGGATTGCCCATCTTTCATCAACATGACGTTGGGATGACAGGTCAAACCGCCGCGTGTCGGAGTCCGGGATCAGTGGCAATCAACAGCACTAGTCGTCTCCTATCTGCTATTTCAGCTTAGTCTCCAACTGGTCTTAATCAAGGGGTTTGATTTTTACATAGGCATTCTCAAGCAGCATGTCTGTGTAGGCTTTCCATTCTTCCTCGAATTTCTGTTGGCGCAGCATTGAACGGATTTGATTTTTCTCTACATCGCTCAATTCTGGCGGAGTCCGACTATCGACTTTAAAGATATGGAGACCAAATTTCATTCTAACAGGGGCTTGAAACTGTCCGACTTCGAGTTTTTCTACTACTTTCCGCGTTTCCGGAGTCCACTCATTCAGTGAATGACTGCCGAGATCTCCGCCATTCGCCTTTGTTAGCGTATCGTCGGAGTAGCGGCTTGCCAAGGTGTTGAAATCTTCGCCCTGTATGAGTTTCTGATAAACGAGATCGGCACGCTCTTGAGCTGCTCGAATGGCTTCTTCCCCTACGGCTAACCTGATGACAAGATAGCGGAATTCAACAATTTGGGCAGTCTTGCGTTCTACCTTGAAAATATAGATTTCATTCTTGTCTTCGATTGGTTCACTAATGTCGTTCTCGTTCAGCGCGGGAAGCGATTCACGAAACGGCTTAGGGAGCTTGTCGATTTTATCAAGCGTCAATTCAATCGCAGATCCGGGCTCCAGGTCCTTGCGCGCTCCTTTAGAATTGCGATTTGCAAGTTCCTCAAAATCGGCTCCGCCTTTCGCTGCTTGAAGCGCGGCGTCTGCTTTCTCCAACGCCTCCTGTCGATCGGCTTCGGAGGGTTTAAACGCAATCAAGATGTGCCTCAGCTTGAGGTCATCTGATTTGGTAGTAAATCGATCCCGGTTTTCTTCAAAAAACGTTAAGACATCACTATCCCTAACCTGCAGTCTTGGAAAGATTCGCCCCTCCAGAAGTCGTTCTGCCATTAGATTCCGCTTTGACTGCTCGCGGAAAGCGGGCCAGGTAAAACCTTCGGCTTTCAACTGCTTAACGAACTCCTCTTGTGTTTTAATCTGCGCTCGTTGCTTGAAGGTCTTGATATAAATCTCCAACTCTTCGTCAGTAATTTCAACTTTCAAGGTCAGGGCTGTTTCCACAAGAAGCATCTGGCGAATGAGGCGGTCTAGCAATTCATGTCGCTCCTGTTGTGCTTGTTCATTCGCTTCACGCTTACTAAAATGGTGAATCTGGCTAAGTTCCAAGGCACGCTGTCTTACTAAGTTTTCAAGTTCCCAATTCGTTATGACTTCGTCATTAACATAGGCGATAATCTGATCGAACGTGCGTGACCTTGCCAAATTCGCCGCACACACAATCAGTATGAAAACAGTACATAATACTTGCCTAGAAAACATCATGATTCCTTTAGTGTCTAGCAACGGATCAGAACTTGTGCGAATAATAGGTGACAAAGTGATTTGAGTCAGTTGAGGAGGGGCTTAGATGCCAGGGTTGCGGCGTGCTATACACCTTGAGGACCTCTATCGCACTCACTATCCGTTCGCTTGATCCCTCTGGGGCTTTCAAAGGCTGGTAGAATCTCTATCGCGCTCCTTGTTCAGTCGCTTGATCGCAGTGCCCACACTACAAATATACAAAGTCGAACGTAGTGGCCTAATCGCTAAGAATATATGGCAAGTGTTGGGTGCCGGTGCGGTTAGAAACCGCACCTACAGGAATTGTAGAATAGGTCTCTTGTGCCAGTCCAGGAAGACATAATTATTTAGCGAGACAACCACTTAGTGTTGAGCAAGGTATAGGTTTCGCCGCTCAAGGGATTGTTAGAACCCTTGAGCGGCAAAACTCACCTTCCCGATCCACCAGTGGTAGTAATCTGAGGTGACTTGAGCAATGCGGGCTTCCTACTCTGGTGACGTGCTTTCCTCCTTTGGCGTCATACTTTCGTCTGCATCCTGCTGATTTTCCTCCAACTCTTTTGAATCTTCCTCGTTCACCTTTTCTTCCTCGACTTCTTCTTCTGGTGGCGCCTCAGGAATGCGATCGCCGTGGATTTGAATTTTCGCTCTATCTCGAAGTTGGGTAAGCCATTGCGCCATGAGTTCCTTGCGCTTCTGCCGTTTAGCGGCTCGTTCGACATTTCTGCGGACACCTTCTTCGTCGAACATCTTTTGCCGCTCTTCATTATGTTTGTCTTTGCGGAAGGTGATAAAGTACGTTTTACTTCGAACAGCGATTTCAATTACACCGTCATGGAGCTCTCCAACCGCTGCCGAGAAAGCGGCATCCACGAATGGTTCAGTTCCTTCCGGGAAGCTGGCTCGGCGAATCTTACCGGTTTGACCTGGATTCTGGGCATCAGAACCGGGGCCCACCAGTTCGCCGTGATCTGACAACTCTGTGGCAGTTTCAATTATATCTCTACCGCCTTTGAGCTCCTCAAATATTTCGTTGGCACGCTCTCCGTCACCGAGGGCAATGCACGTTAACTCGACATTCTCCGTGTCAATGTAATCCTCTTTATTGGCTTCGTAGTAGAGCCGATAATCTTCCTCCGTTAACACGAGTTTTTCCTCGACCTCAACGTCGGTGATTTTGTCGACCATTAATTTGTGAAGATGATCTCTGACTTTCTTCAAGATTTCTTCATCTTCGTCGAGTTTTCGGTCTTTAGCGAGGCATAGGATTAAGCGGCTTTCCGACATCAAGGTCATATACTCTTCAAGTCCGCTTTTATCCTTGTACTTCTTCTGCTTGTACTCCGGTAATTCACTAATCTCTTGCATCATTTCTTCGAGGGTGATTTGATGCTTTCCGTCCCACTCGAATTCTGCGATAACTGTACCTTCAGCGGCGGTCGCACTGCCACCACATCCGTTCAACACCAAACAGATAGCAACAAGCCCGATCAACATCAAATTCGCTAACTTAGACATCTTCATAATTTCGCCTCCTAAATATGGGAAAATCACTGTTGGTCTGATTCTGCAGCTTCTGAAGCCTCTTCGCTGTCGCCGTCATCTTCTTGTTGAGCCGCTTCATCAGCGGGAGGTTCGGGAATAAGATCCGGGAATGTTTTGAGATTGCCTTTCGCGGTTATCTCCTCAATCCAGGCCTTAATCCGTTCCTGCTTTTTCTCGCGTTCGACTCTTCCTTCAACTCTGGATCGAACTTCGTCGAACTCCTTTTGCCGCTCAGTCTTGTATTCCTCTTTTCGGAAGATTAGATAGTAGGTTTTCTCATCGACTTCAATTTCAAGGATTGTATCTGTCATCTCGCCGATTTCCTGCGCGAAAACCGTATCAATGAAAGGCTGCCAGCTTGGGGCAATGTCTTTCGTAAAGAAGCCGGTGTCCCCCGGAGACCGCGTTCCAGCTCCCGGTCCGCTGAGTTTATTCTTCTCCGACAGTTCTTTCGCTGCCTCAAGAATATCCTTACCGGCTTTGATTTCATCTAACGTCGTTTGAGCAAGCTGCTTATCCACCACGGAAATGCAGGTTGCGCGGCATCGTGCTTCTTCAATATACGTGGATTCACTTTTGTGTTCCACGTAATATTGCATAAGCTCTTCCTCAGTAATGCTTATTTTTTTATCCACCTCCGCTTCAGAGATTTTTTCGACCATGAGCTGGTGCATATAGTCCTCGGCTTGTTTAACGTGTTCCGGATCCTCGTCATACTTATTTTCCGCCGCGGCAAGGATTTTCAGCTTGTCTTCAATGAACTCTGTAAGAAATTCCTCCTTGCTTTCCCGCGCCCGCAATTTACGTTGACGAAATGTGGACAAGTCCTCAATTTCCGCATTAAGATCTGCGAGCGAGACGGAGTATTGTTCACCATTCCAGCTATATTCGGCAACGATTACTGTACTCTCATCTACTTCACCTGTCGCTTCATGAACTGAGCCCTCTTCGTGCGAGAACACAATTTGCCAACCACAGAAGCAGACCGTAAGAATCATAACAGGCATCAAGAGCGTCTTCTTCATAATATGTATCTCCTTTCCTTATGGATAGATTTATTGTGGGGTAGTTTACGAACGCCCAACCTACAAGATTCACCAAGATGCACGTAAGTGTAGTTCACCTTGATTGAAATACCCCGTTGTAGTCTGGGCAACTTGGTTCAAGATTACGGCACATCCAACAACAGGTAGGCTGATGTTGAAAAACCTTGCCATGTATTATACGATTTCCATGCACGGAAGGTTTCTAACCGGGCTGCCACTCGCCTTAGACTGAGCCAAGCGGCGATTCCTTCTAGCAATATGTGCCCACTGCCCTCGGCGTAAGCGTGGACTGGAAATTCTGTCCACATCGTCTTTTATGCGGCTTAGACCCGACAGCAAGGTTCATTTCTCGATCAGGCGCTTTAGAATTGCCTTGACTGCCAGCACTAGCGTTCTTCCAGCCAACCCCTTCATATTCACCATCAATCGCGCCGGAGGCATGAGCCGGAGGCGCCGATCTTGTCGAACAAGCTGGATTAACCGTGTCGGATCGATTTGCGACTTCGCACCGTCAAATGTAATCTTTATCTGTTCATCACCGGCGGCAATGGTCTCAATGCCCAACGCCTTACTAAGATGCTTCAACTGAGCAATTTCGAGCAACATCTCGACAGGCTCTGGAATTTTTCCATAACGGTCACTCATTTCGGCTTCGAGGTCTGCCCGATCGATTGCCGTCTCCAGTCCGGCGATTTTCTTATAGAGAGAAACCTTCTGACGACTATCAGGCACATATTCGTCCGGCAGATAAGCCTCAACCGGTAGGTTTATTCTTGTCTCGACCGACTCTTCGACCTCCTCGCCGGATAAGGCCTTCACCGTTTCATTGAGCAGCTTACAATACATTTCGTAGCCGATCGTGGCGATGTGACCGTGCTGTTCTGCACCAAGAATATTTCCTGTACCGCGAATATCGAGGTCCCGGAGGGCGATTTTGAATCCGGAACCAAGCTCTGTGAATTCCTCAATTACCCGCAGCCGTTTCTGCGCCCCTTCGGTGATAACTCGCCCCTGTGGATAGAAAAGGTAACCGTAAGCTTGCTGTTGCGCGCGTCCAACTCGCCCACGTAACTGGTAGAGCTGAGCAAGCCCTAAAGCATCGGCGCGATTGATCAGAATCGTGTTAACATTGGGAATGTCCAGTCCGGATTCGATTATCATGGTGCAGACCAAAACATCATGCTTGTATTGAACAAATTCCATCATGACCTTTTCGAGCTGTCGCTCAGACATCTGCCCATGCCCAACGGCGACTCGGGCTTGCGGAACAAGCTCCCGGATGGATTTTGCAATGCTTGCAATACTTTCAACGCGGTTGTGAACAAAAAAGATTTGCCCGCCACGCTCCATCTCGCGCAAAATTGCGTCCTGTATCACGGCAGAGTCATACTCCATCACGTAAGTCTTGATGGACAAGCGATTTTCGGGAGGCGTATTGATGACGCTGAAATCACGAATCCCAACGAGTGACATGTGCAGAGTACGGGGTATTGGCGTCGCCGTCAGCGTCAGCACATCGACAGTCTCCTTAAGCCGCTTAATCTTCTCCTTATGCTTGACCCCAAAGCGATGTTCTTCGTCAACCACGAGCAACCCAAGATCCTGAACCTTGACGCTATCGGACAGCAAACTATGTGTCCCAATCACAATATCGACCGTGCCTTCAGCTAACCCCTGCTTGACTGCTGCCAACCCTTTTGCCGTGCGAAAACGCGTCAGCATTTCAACTCTAATGGGAAACGGACTGAATCTATCAATAAAGGTGTTAAAGTGCTGTAGCGCAAGAATTGTCGTTGGAACAAGAACAGCGACTTGCTTTCCGTCCATCACGGCTTTGAATGCTGACCGAAGGGCCACCTCCGTCTTTCCGTACCCTACATCACCGCAAACCAATCGATCCATAGGACGGACACGTTCCATATCTCCCTTAACTTCCTCTATAGCTCTCAACTGATCTGGGGTTTCCTCAAAGGGAAACATGGCTTCAAACTCGACTTGCCACGGCACATCACCAGAGAATGAATGACCTTCACCGGATTCACGCATTGCGTAGAGACGGAGGAGTTCGTCCGCCATTTGCTCAATTGACGCTTTGACGCGCGCCTTTCTACGTTGCCACGAAGTTCCACCCATCTTATCGAGCCGAGGCCCGCGCGTTTCCTCGCCGCCTCCACCAATATACTTTTGCACCAAGTCAATTTGATATGTTGGAACGTACAGGATATCGCCATCTGCATATTTCAGCACCAGAAAATCCTGAGGTTTTCCGTCAATATCAAGCCGCCGTATTTCCTCATAAATCCCAATTCCGTGCGAAACGTGTACGATATAGTCGCCCTCTTTGAGATCGATTAAGCTAAGGATTGGCGCCCCTTCCTTGAACGTAGAATGACGCTGAGGCAATCGGCGCTCCCGCCCAAATATCTCATCCTCGGACAGAACGGCGAGCTTGAGAGACTTATTCAGGAATCCTTCACTGATGCCGCCAACCTTCACAGTGGTCTGGGTATCCAGAAGACCGCGATCGCTTAGGATGCCTTGCATTCGCGTTGCTTGTTTCGGAGTTTCGGAGAAGATGTTGACGAAGTAGCCTGCGTCAGTCCATTCCTTAATCTGGTCAATAACCACTTGATAGTTGCCTCGGTAAAGACTGAGAGGTTGCATACTGAAATCTAAAGGTTCTTCGGATCCGGCTTCGGGGAATGGCGAGGAAGATACTTGCAGAGTGGGTTGAGCTTGGAGTCCAGACATTACCGTCTCAAACGGAACGAACATCTGATTGGGTGACACCATGAATTGATTTAAGGCTTTTCTCTTTTCATATAATCCGTTTGCTCCTTCAACAATTCGCTCGGCTTCGCGCGCTAGCCATGTCGGCTCAACTAGAAGTGTGACGATCTGGCTTGACAGGTACTCGGTAAAGACGTTTGCACGTGGATATAGGATTGGAAGTAGAGCTTCAAGCCCATCCAGATTTATTCCGCTTTCCAAGCGTTCCGTAATTCCCTGAATTTCGTTCCGAAACTTTGCCGATGTACTATTTTCTAAAAACCGGTCTGCCTGCGTCCGCCATGCTTCAATCGCCCCGTCGGCGATCAGCATTTCACGCATCGGGCTGAACATAACTGATTTCAGTTCCTTAACCGAGCGTTGCGAGGTCGGATCGAACACACGTATTACATCAACCTCATCCCCGAAAAATTCGATACGGATTGGTTCATTAGAAACTAGCGGATACACATCCAGAATATCCCCCCTACGGGCCAATTCCCCTTTGCCCTCAACCAAATCAGTCCGCTGATAGCCGCCATGCACCAACGCCTCAACAATCTTCTCAGGATTAATTTCATCACCTACGTTCACGACAAGAAACGCCGTCTCCAGAATAGATTTGGGAAGGACTCTATGCATCAGTGCCTTAATCGATGTAATGGCGACCATACGCTTGCCATCAAAAAGGCAATGGAGGCAATTCATTCGCTCCGCGATGGTTTTTCTTGATGGAGCAACACCATCGTAGAGGAAATTCTGGAGGTCGGGAAAAAATTGGGCGTCTTCGAATCCGTACGCCGGCAAGTCTTGAACGACTTTTTCGGCCTCTTGATGCGATGGTAGGACAACTAGAAAGGATGTCTCGGGAGTGTCTTTTGCTAACGCTGCCAGCAGGTAGGCGAGAGATGGCCCATGCACACCTGTTAGCCAAGGCAGGGCTATATTTTCTTTTCCGCTCACTGCTGAACCACTGTCGGAACCAGAGAGATGACTTGAAAGGATCTCAATGAGTTTCTGATAGGTATCTGTCTGCTGCAGGAAATCTAACACGCCCTCAACCTACTCGGCAAAATTAACGCTTTTGAGTGTTCCCACCAATTTATTACCCACGCGGGTTTCCGCCTCAATTCGCACCGGCAAACGACGCTCGTCGTTGGTCAACCATATCAAGTAACCGTGCGATGTGCGCAATGCAATGGTTTCTACCCGTCCAAGGACTTCCGTCTTCATCACTTCGCGGCGGTAGGCAGTGAGAACAACATCTTGAACTGCGTCTTTTATCAACACCGGAAAAGTATACGTCCGCCCAACCTTCAAATCTTTGGATCGCACAAAATAAACCATTGATAACTCATCCTGTGTACCTGTCGGAACCTTAATCTTCTTACAAGCCTCATTCTTAGAATACTCGGCAGCACCGTCGTCACAGAAAAAGCTGACTTTGACACGTGCTTGGTAACTACGGTCTTCAAGGTTTTTCGTGAACCGAACAGGATAAAGTCGATCAGTTGTAATGTAGCTTTCTTGGGAATCTCGAAAATGGTAAAACTTTGCAAACAGCGAATTCGTCCGTGATTCCGATGTCAAATGATAAACGTCGTGTCCATCTAACGTAGTCTGTTCAAGCACCTTAGTAACCTGTGTGCCTGCAGAAATACCTGCAATCTTGACCGTATAGGTCAGAATCTCTCCAACTCTAACAGGAAATGGCTCTAGGTCCTTTGCATCAAGCAGAAAAAGGTGAGTTGATGCACCTAACGGTAAACTGCACAACACGAGACAAACTAGAACCGATGCGCCGATGTGTTGATGACTCAATCGAAAGATTTTGGCGGGATGCAACATCACAATCTCCTGAGAAACGGGCGACTTTCTCTGCTATCTTTTTGTTGCATCCGCGCTGAAAATCTTCGTCTAATATTGACCGCCCGATGATTTAATATCACAAATTGGCTCGGTGAGGGCTCGAAAATTGCCACCAACAAAACAACCGAGAGGTGATGCCAGATGAGATTTCAAATCGCGTAACGATTTTAATTTCTCGGGGCAGGCGGTGCAAGTTCAGGATTATTTAGATTAATCTGGTATGCCCAATCAAACGTCACGTAGCTGTCGGAAACCGCAGTTGTACGGATTTTTGCGTAATTTCCGTCAGGGGTGTAAAACACATAGATATGTCCTTCGATGAGTTCAACAAACTCCCCTGTAAAGCCTGCCTGTGGTGAATCATCAACCTCGCTAAATTTCTTGTGGTAACCCATGTCCTGCATTTTGGTTAAGTTGTCCGAATACAGGTAGGTAACATTGACCAGAGTATCCCATCCAAAATAAACATCCGCCGCGCGTGAATCCCACGGAATTGCCCCTCGCTCAGGACGCGAGAAATCAAATCCGCTCCGGGCAGGGAGAAGGGTAAAATCATCAAGAGTGACACTATTTCCGGATGGGCGCGGCGTATCATACACCTGTTCCGGACTCAATTCGCTCTCATTGCCATCATAATCGTACGCCGAGACCGCATAGAAATAGCTGCTGCCATTTCTCACATCATCGTCCACATATCGAAACGCGTCGGCTGAAAGATTTGCCAACAGGTCGTATTCGCTGTCGTCAGGACTTCGCCAGACTTTATAGCCAGCGAGATCCTGTTCGCCATTAGGGAACCACTCAACTGTTACCCGCTCATTCCCGGTGATGCTTACCACGCCGCGTGGAATTGCAGGAGGCTCTGTATCAGACTCAACAGAGTTGTTTGTCTCGCACCCGAATGTCCAGATTAGCGAGAGGGTCGGAAAGACTGCCGGGAAAACTTGACGTGTTTGCATCAACATAAGATTGTCTCCTTCCAGAATATGTAGGGTTTAGGTTTTCATGAATTTGGCTTCAATGAAAACCAACCTCCGGCGAGCAAACACTGTGCCAGACAAGCCAATTCACGTTCAAAGCTGGGGCAACAGTGCGAAATGGAAGGAGTTTGTGCAATCTTTTTGATACCGCTCGGTTGCAATTCTGCTACAGTTCAAAACCTCTTTGATTTTGATTTTGTCGAAGGCTAAAGCGAATGCAGGAAAGTTAAATAGTATCATATACGATGGCCTTGTGCAAGATGAATTTCCTTGCACCTTCATGGCTTCTATGACATAATTACGCACAGTTTTCGCATAAAGGAGAGCATGTGCTACAGGAACTATTGAAGGAGTTACACCAATTTCTGCTGACCTCCGCAGGGATGTGGACATTAGCTGGCCTTGTGAGTTCCGTTGTGTTAGCAATAGTCTATCATCGCAAGCGCCAGATTCCGGGACTCACCGTTGAGAACATTGAAGATGACACTTGGTTTATCAATCGAGATGATAACCACAGGTTAGCGATTGTTGTATCCCTGCACCTGACTAACCGATCCGGAATGCCGATTCGCTTGAGAAAGTGTAAATTGAGCGGCTACTCTCCGAAAGAGCCACCGTCCGAGTTGTTTTTGGAGGGGCACGATAAGACAGTTCCGCTTGAATATCCAAAGCATGAACGATTTTCGGGTTCGGAATATATCGTTAATCCTTACACCGAACAACGCTTCTGGGTTTTCTATCAATCAAAACTGGTAACCATGACCAATATGATCCGCACACCGATTATCATCAAAGATGCCAATCGAAAGCGAAAATCAATTCAACTGGTTATTCCGCGGAATATGCAGCAAATCTTACTCTACCGCGAGGCGGCAATGCGCTGGTAAGACACGAACTCTGACGCAATAGAACGTCCGTAGAAATAAAAACTATCAGGTTGTTTTTCACTTGTATTATCATGTAGGGCGTGATAGGCTTTTCCCCGGTTTGGAGAAGGTGAGAGGACACAACTTCTTATGATTTTAAAAAAAATGATACCGCTTTTGGTTCTTCTGGTGGTTGTTCTTGGCTGCAGCTATAATATGGCATTCGCACAAGAAACAACCGAACAACCAGAAACGCGATGGTTTCATACCGGCAAGAGTTGGATTTTTGTATCCGTTGTCCTTTTCTCGGCCGCTGTCATGTACTCGATCTATCACGCGCGCGGCGGCGGCGACATTTTTATTCGCCGTATCGCAGGTCTGGAAGCAGTGGATGAAGCAATTGGACGATCTACGGAAATGGGGCGCCCAATACTGTACATTCTAGGGCTAGGCGGCGTCAGCGACGTTGCAACTATTGCGAGCATGAACATCCTCAGTCAAGTTGCAAGAAAAACGGCTGATTACGAAACCCCACTTCGCGTGCCTTGTAATGATCCGATTGTACTGAATGTTGTTCGCGAGATGGTGAAGGCTGCTTATCTTGATGAAGGGCGCCCTGATGCGTACAGTGAAGACAACATTTTCTTTGTCACAGAGAGCCAATTCGCTTATGCGGCCGCGGTAGACGGAATGATGGTGCGTGAGAAGCCAGCAGCCGTGTTTATGCAGGGCACTTTCTATGCTGAATCACTGATTCTTGCCGAGACGGGAAATTCTGTGGGCGCAATTCAGATAGCAGGAAGCGACTCGGATTCACAGTTGCCATTTTTCATCACAGCATGCGATTATACATTAATTGGCGAAGAGCTTTACGCGGCGAGCGCCTATTTGTCTCGCGAACCTATGTTGCTCGGCAGTTTGAAAGGGCAAGATTATGGGAAGATTATACTGTTCGCCGGCATTATCTTTGGTGTAATTTTGGAACTGGCAGGAATCACCTGGATATCTACGTTCTTTCGAGGAGTTCAGTAGTTGGGCATTTGACCACGTTGAGGAATTATGAGACGACAAGTTCCGCTAGCGCTCTGTTTTCTATTCGGTATGGTGATGATGCTCGTCGAATTTAGTCCGCACCCTTTTTCTGAAGGACTGCGAGCAGAACTCATTAACTGGTCACTGATTATCGGTCCATTCGCACTTGTTATTGGCGTGGTTACACTTGTGCACACCCATACAATACGCATAAAACGACGCGTTGAGCATTGGCAGTATAGCTACTTGGTCTTCATCGGAATGATCGTGATGGTCGCTTTCGGACTTCCCACAGGTCCGAAAAACGAAGTCTTCGAGTGGTTATTCGATAATGTTCAAGTGCCGATGGAAGCAACGATGTTTTCCCTGCTTGCATTTTTCATTGCTTCCGCCTCGTATCGCGCCTTCCGCGCCCGCACGCTTGAAGCCACACTCCTCCTTGTCGCCGCTCTAATCGTAATGATTGGAAATGCGCCAATCGGCGATCTGCTCTGGAACGAATTAAGTCCTGTAGGAGAGAATATTCCATCGACAGCGAGACAGTGGATCTTGAATAATCCGAATCTCTCATCTCGACGTGGAATAATCCTAGGCGTAAGCCTGGGTGTGATTTCTCAGTCCATTCGAATTATCTTTGGGATTGAGCGCTCCTATCTGGGAGGAGGGGATTGAAGCCATGCTTGAAAAATTGATGAGTATTGACCGGCGAATTATTTTTATCTTTGTCGCGTTAGCAGTTATTATTCCTACACTCTTGAGAGTCAGTTTTCCCATTACAGTCTCGCAGCCTACTCGAAGTATATACGAGTTCATTGATGAACTTCCCGCGGAATCCACAATTCTCATGGCATTCAATTATGGCCCCTCGTCGCTTGCAGAACTAGAGCCGATGGCGGCTGCGGTTTTGCGGCACTGTTTCAAGAAAAAGGTTAGAGTCATTGGGATGACCTTATTCAATGTTGGCGCCAGGTTAGGGGACAAGGTCATGAGCGAAACCGCGGCGGAAACGGGAGCGGTAGATGGAGAGGATTATGTATTCCTAGGGTTTCGCCCGGGCGCTACACAAGTCATTCTCGGTATGGGGACGGCGATTGATAGCGTTTTTGAGACTGACCATGCAAAAAAGCCGTTGTCCGAGATTCCGATGATGCAGGAGATAGAGAATTATGACCAAATCGCACTGGTGCTCGACTTGGCTTCGTCCGCGACGCCGGGAGCATGGATTACTTATACGAACACCAAGTACAAACAACAGGTTGCGGCTGGAGTAACAGGAGTCATGGTGTCCGAGTTGTATCCTTACCTACAAACAGGACAGTTGGTTGGGTTGATGCCCGGACTTTTGGGGGCAGCCGAATATGAAACGTTAATCGACACGCCTGAAAAAGCAACGGCGGGCATGAGCGTCCAATCGTTCGTTCATCTACTGGTTTTTGCCTTAGTTATCATGGGAAATGTTGCCTTCTTTATCCAACGGCGCACGGTGCAATAGGAGGTTTACGAAGTGGAGGTTTTTGGAGTTTGGGTTGCCGCATTTTTTACACTGTGCATTTATAGTTTTCTTTATCGTGATAATCCATTTTATCGTTTCGGCGAACATCTTTTTGTAGGTCTCTCGGTCGGTTATGGAATTGTGTTCTCGATACATCAAGGGTTAATCCCGTTCGGTTGGAATCCGTTTTGGGAAGCTGTCACGAAACTTGAATTCATGGGACTCCTCAAACTCATTCCAATTGCCATTGGTCTACTGTTCTTTTCTCGTCTTGTTCCCAAGTACAGTTGGTTAATCCGATATCCGATTGCAATTCTCATCGGGATTGGTTCAGGACTTGCCATCCCAAATGTCATGGAAGCGAGCATCTTCCGTCAGGTGCACGGCACATTAGCACCGTTCGCGCAGATTCATGCTGGAGCGCTGGGGCCTTTCGAGATTTTTGGCGCAATCTTGATGCTTGTCGGCGTAATTTGTACGCTGACATACTTCTTCTTTTCAATTGAACATCGGGGAGCCGTTGGCGGGATTTCGAAGGTGGGGATTATCTTTCTTATGGTAGGATTCGGATCGGCTTTTGGCAACACAGTAATGGGGCGTGTCTCACTTTTAATCCAACGCGTTGATTTTCTATTACGTGATTGGCTGCATCTGATTTAATTTT
The DNA here is from genome assembly GCA_965197465.1 of Candidatus Poribacteria bacterium. Taxonomy (GTDB): domain Bacteria; phylum Poribacteria; class WGA-4E; order WGA-4E; family JAJDTR01; genus JAJDTR01. The sequence continues at coordinate 2,667,684 of OZ240209.1, forward strand.
GATTGAGTGCATGCTCCGTGGTTGGTTATCAAAACAGTGCGGAATCTTGAGAGTTAGGCTTATCTTGCTCTAATGATTGGGTTCGTCGGTTATTGGCAACGCAGGATAGGGCATTTGTCGCTTCTGATTTTATGCACGGATACTTGACCTCACGGTTGTCGAGAGGTATACGTTAAACGCGAGGATTTGTACCGAAGTCCAAGGAGGTTGTATCTTTGAAAAAGTAGGTAAGATCCTCGCATTTCTCGTACAAAAATAGTTTCTGTGAAATTCCCTGTAATGTTGTTGAAATGTCCGATCCTTTCCTTGCAATTACTGCAATGGGGATTTGCTTGGCGTATGCGTATCCCGCTTCGATTCCCAATCCTACTCCTTTCTCTGTCAAATCGACCACGATCAGGTGGCTCGAATCAATTTCGGTAAATGTCCGTTGCATTAACTCGTGGGGACTTAGTTGAACCCCTCCCCATTTCTCAATATCGCGGGCAATACATACTGTTTCAAAGCCGTTCTGCTCAAGGGCAGACGAAATATTTTCGATGCAATCTTTGTTACTGTTGTCTGCACGGTATTTGATGGAGATAAAGGCTTTCATAGTTCAACACCTGTTCGAGTCGAGTTTTTGTAGGGATCAAGCGAGTGGATAACGAGTGCGATAGGGATCTTCAGGTGCATAGATTAACCGAATCCGCGTGTCCCAAAACGCCGGCAGTAGAGTTAATTAAGTGCACTGTGTGGTCCAGAAACCGAGTTTTGCGGAAAAAACTCGGTTTCGTCAGAGTCTGCGCACGTTAAAGTTCCGCGGTGCGCTAGGGGTTGAGATACTTGCGGAACCAGCGCAATGTCCGCTCGCAATAATCCTTCCGGTGTTTTTCGCCGAGACTGTGCCCCGCCCCCTTGTAAAGCACATAGCAGACCTCCTTACCCAGCGCCCTTAAGTATGCAGTATACAGTTCGGCTTCGTGAGGAGTATCCTCTTCCCCTTCAAGAATCAGAACGGGAGTTTCAACGTTAGCAACGTGGCTGATGGGAGATTGTTCTTCGTACAAGTGCGGAACTTCCCACGGTGCTCCCCCCATGTCTTGGTCGCAAATCGCGTTCCACTGCGTGTTGCGACCAATAGGTGCGCAAGTAAGACGGTAATCATAGAGTCCAGCAAGACAGCAGCCCGGAAGAGGGTTGATTTCCCAATAGCGTAAGCCCCAAGCATAGCGCCATAACTGTAACCGTGTACGCCCATTCTCGCCTTGTCGCACATTCGTTGAGACGCCAACCAGTTGATGCCGCACATGACATCTTTATAGTCCGATTCTTGAGTTGGCGGGTCGCACCACTGATACTGTTGGCTCCCGCGAAAATCGGGCATAAATATCTGAAACCCGTTGGCTGCCAACCAATGCCACTCACGATAGAAGATTGCCGCGCCGCCCTCGGTGGGGCCTCCATGCAAATCGACGATAGTAGGATTCTCCGGGCTCATCGACTTGCCCACCGGCGGAACAACACAACCTTGAAGAATCAGGCCATCGTAGGATTCCCACTCGACAACCGAAACATCAGCTAGCTCGTAATTGGCGAGTTGGTCGCTGAACTGCGTGACGGATCGTTCCTCGCCAGAATCAAGCGAGATGACATGAACATCCGGAAGCGTCAACAGCCCCCGAAAGACAGTCAAGAGCGTCCTCCCGTCCCGGCTTATCCCCGCAAGGTAGGCCCACCCCGTTCGTTCTACTATCACCTCTTTTCTTCCGGATTGTATATCAACGGAGTAGACGTGTCGGTTGATTCCCTTTAAGCCACTACAGTATATTTTCCGACCGCCATCTCCCCAGCAGACGAAATTAACGAAGTATTCATCGTCCAATATCCGCACCTGCTTTGAATCCCTCTCTATAACGGCACACAAGTTACGGACGGGATGAATATAGCTATACGGGGAATAGCCCATAGCCAAATATTTTCCACACGGGGACCATGAGGGTGAAATTATCTCGTTCTTGCCCGGACCGATGCGGTCATTCCTATTTCCAGTTCTTCGATCGATATCAAAAAGGTAATAATCCACATCGCGTTGGTTCCGATGCTCTATGCTTGAGAGAACAGTTATCCAATTGCCATCAGGATGCCAAGCCAACCCGTCGTAGGATTCACCAACACTTGACTCTAAAAGAGGGGTAACTTCGTTGCTGTCTACATAAAGAATAACAATCGAACTCACGGAGGTGAGTGGCGGCGGAAGGACGATAACAATGTCGTCATCGGTGTCTTCATCTTGATTCTCTATATCGCGATTTGCAATGAGTGCGATAAACTTGCCGTCAAACGACCATTGGAAAAAACTGACATCTTCCGTGTTCCCTGCCAGCGGCCTCTCGCTCCCATCGGAATACCTAAGCCATACTCCCGAACTCATTGGTTTCAGGAAAGCAAGAATGTCAGGCTGGGCGGGCGACCACTTAGGGCTCCTTCCCTTGAAGAATTCGTAGGTAATTGATGTTTCCAGCTCGGTGATATGGATCCGAGCCCGATGAGTGTACGCAACTCGTAAGCCATCCGCTGAAAGCTCACAGTCTGGCGAGAGTTCACTAGGTGCGATCCCCGAGTACGGAAATGATGCAACTTCATCAACTGTAATTGGTCGTGGCATACACAAAGTTCTCCTTTTCAACAGCGAGACAGTTTCAACGTAGGTAGCACTCCCTCCGTATGGCTCAGCGGTCAATAAATCCGTGCTTCAGTTGGGCAAACGTATATCCATTAATTCTGCGGGGCACTGGTCAGACAATACGCAAGCATTGTCCCGATAGAGCGTGAAGTAACAATGTCAGCACAATACGGTTGAATCATTTTCCTAAACCTGTGTTGATAAACCGCTCCAACGCCTCTTTAGCTTGGTAAAGAATTGGCGATCCATGCCCAAAACACATCGCCTCAAACGGGTATTCCATCAGTTGATTTAGCGAACTGCGCACATCGTGAAAATCGGTAAGAGGCTTGTACCTTGTCCAATAAATGCCGACTTCACCATCCGGTACGCCAATATCCGATCTACCACCACAAAGTGCGTCTCCGACGATGAGAAGGCCGTTCTTTTGTTCCACTAGAAATGCCGTTTCTTCAAGCCAGTCGACATGAGGAATATGAATCACTTCAATGCAATCCCATAACCGATCTCCGTGCTTAAAAGTGCCGTCTATCGGAATTTCAACTCCCTTCAGTCCGAGTTCATTGATGTAAATCTTGCAGCCCCATCTCTGTCGGTATCTCTCCGATTGTCTCAGATGCCAGTTGCAGGTCAGGAGGATGTGGGTCGGGGTTCCAAATTCCTCCACGGCTCGAATTTCTTCGGGGTACAAGGGGAGCGGATCAACCAATGCCAAGACATCCGCTTGTTCTACATGTATTGCAAAACTGTTCCAATTACAGGAGACTTCTGCTTTCCCGTGGCGTTCAGTCCAACAATAGACATCAGCATAGAGTTGTTGAAGCATAACAGTGTCCTCTAGAAAAACTTCCTCAATTTGAAGCAAGAATTGGAATGGGAGGTCACCGAGGATCGAAGGCTATTTGAAACTTGACTTGGCACGTCACTGATTTCTCAAGGCACTCAAGGCTAAATCAATTTGATTGAGAAAAGATGCTTCATGGTATCTTTCCTCATCGATTGATTTTCGCCTCGGATTGTCGCTAACAATATGAATGCTCGAAACGTTGAGGCTGAACTTTCCTCCCAAAGCGTATAAAATCGCAGTTTCTAGATCTACACAACAAAACATCTGATCCGCAAAGTCCTTAATCATTATATCATCTTCGAGCATTAGGGTGTCTATGCTGATAATCTGTCCAACCTGATACTTTGCACCTCGGTCTTTCAGCAAGGAACACAGTTCGTTTGTCAAACTAGGGAATGATGGAAAAGTAAGCCGATACGGGTAATAACTCCGCGAACACCCATCCAGACCGCATGCGGCCGAAGGTACCACATAACTTCCAATCTCCATGCTAGGACTGATACCCCCTACATAACCGCACCCGACAATATTCTTTACACCGAGCTGAGACAAAACTTCAACATACATGGCAACGGCCGGGGCACCGAAAAGGGGGTAACAAAAACTCACGGATAAGCCTTTATATTTTGCTCGATAGAAAACGCCCGCTTGAGAAATATTGGAAAATAACGAGACGAAACTCTCTTGTTGGAAGAGATAGGGATTGCCAAAAAGCATCAGAAAGTTAGCATCAAGGACAACATCATTATTGTTTCTGGTGAGCCAATTCTTGGTGTTCTGCTTCATGTGTTCTTGCCAATTCATACAAACTCCTATTGATTTAGCCGGATCAAGAAGAGAGGAAATCGGTGATTTAACGATTATCGATCAAGACGTAAAAGCATCGGAAGTAAGCTAACTCCCTGTAGATTCGTGACCAGCACCTCAGCCAACGAGAGGATTTGTACCGAAGTCCAAGGAGGTTGTACCTTTAAAAAAGTAGGTAAAATCCTCGAATTTCTCGTACAAAAACAGCTTCCGCGCAATCCCCCGTAAAGTCGCCGAAATGTCCGAGCCTTTCCGCGCAATTACGACAATCGGAATTTGCTTGGCGTATGCGTAACCCGCTTCGATGCCCAATCCCACCCCTTTCTCTGTCAAATCCACCACGAGTAGGTTGCTCGAATCAATTTCGGTAAATGTTCTTTGCATCAATTCTTCGGGACTTAATTGAACCCCTCCCCATTTCTCAATGTCGCGGGCAATACATACTGTTTCAAAGCCGTTTTGCTCAAGAGCGGATGAGATTTTTTGAATGCAATCTTTGTTACCGTTGTCTGCACGGTATTTTATGGAGATATAGGCTTTCATAGTTTGCCATCCACGAGTTAACCAGAGCATCCGTTCTGGTTGAGCTTTAAACACGATAGGGTTTTATTCGATTCAACGACTACCATCACAGTACTTCGGGGCATTGAAACCAAAGATGTATCGTTGTCACAGATTCCACCAATACGTCATTTTGCCGACCAGCGTGGAGTCGATATGCTTGATAGCCGCCCCTCGGCTGTCGTAATTCTGGTTGAACACCAAGTAAAAATCACTGCCGGGATGGTAGATGTAGTTCAACAGGAAGTTGGTGGAAATCACGTCCCTGCTGCTATTCCACTGCGCGTACAGTTTCCCGAAAAGGGTTGTCGATACGGAATAGACAACGCGCGTCCCGACCACATGGGTGTTGAAAGATCCGTCTGGGAGCGTGACCCGATTGAACTGATACCGCGATTCGATGAGCACTTGCGGACTCGGATTGAAATTCGCTCCACTTTCAAATCCGCGTTTATCCCCATTGAAGAAACTGCCAAGATTCAGGCGAAAATAACCGGAGATTTTCTCCGCACGATCGGTGAAAATACCGACGTTGTACTTACTGAAATGGTATTCGCCGGCCGGGATAATGAATCCCTCATGTACCTCGAAATCCTCGTCAAGGCGTTCCATGATTCGCTGCGCGCCAAATTGCAGCCAGTCGTCACTTTCAAAATTAACCCAATCGGCGAGTGTAAGTATTCGGGTTTCCAATTCGCCCTCTTGGTTAAAGAACAAGCCAATCTCCGGTCCCGTGATGATGCGGCGAATACCCAAGACCCCGGGCCAAGGGGTGTAACGCATATCGGTGCGGAATCGGCGGACACCCTTTCGTTGGACAAATCCGACCTCGGGATTAAGGTTCTCGCCAATGTCCATATATGCCCCCTCCAGCATAAAGCGGTCATTACGCCAACGGCTACCGAGCGTCCATGCGTCGTTCTGATCGGGTTGTCCCTCGTCGAATGTGCGAGCCCACACGCCATTCACGTCCATATTGTCGAACGGGCGGTAGACAAAATCGACTCCGGCAGAGCGATTGTATGTGTCGGCGTCCTGCTTGTTCGTGGCGATGAGTCCGACGGTCGATCCTTTGGAGATGTCCCGTTTCGCTCGTAGCACCGTAAAGTTTGTCCGCGGTACAACGATGACATCATCCGCGTCAACGGCGGAACTTGTGTTGTCAAATTCATTCGTCAACACATTTAGGAAACCGACGCCGTACTCCCCGATTTTTCCCGTAAGTTTGCCTCCGGCTATGATGGGTATGGCGCGCCCTTCCTCCAGACCGATGCGCCGACTGTAGAACAGCAGGCGGTGGAACCACGAGTTGGACGAGATGCCGAAATCAAAAAAGCCGGATCCTTCCAGAAAAAAGGGGCGCTTCTCCGGGAAGAACAGGCTGAATCGCGTCAAATTGATTTGCTCTCGGTCCGCCTCCACCTGCGCGAAATCGGTGTTAAACGTGAGATCGCCGGTAAGATTGGGGGTGATGCCGTACTTCACATCCAATCCGATGTCCAGCACTCGTTTGGTTTGAGATTCATCATCGTCCGATAGAGCAAATCCCGGCAGGACATAGGGCAACAACTCTATATGCCGAGAAGGAGAAATCCCCTTCAAACCACCCAGGCTTCCGATGTTGGCGGTACGGAACTCTCGTACGCCGCCCTCTCGATAGGCTTTGGACACCGGAGCCCACGTTGCCTCTTCGTTGTTCCGGCTAATTTTCCGCCCCAGATTCATCCCCCACTCCATCACGTCGCTCTGTGTGAAACGGAGTTGGCTGAAAGGAATGGCAATCTCCGCCGTCCAGTTATCCTCGTTAATCTTGGCGCGGCACGTCCATACCGCATCCCAGTTGTTGTTCCATGTATCGCCGCTGCCTGATATACTCGTGTCCTGCATAGCCCCCAATGCGTTGACGCGAAAGAAAAATCCGCCGCGCCGATCGTTGTAGGTGTCCAAAAGCACATAAACGCTGTCGTTCTCATACAAACGTGAGTCGCGGCGCAATTCGTTGGCAACCAACTGGGAAATATCGGAGTCAGAACAGGTAAAACCGAAGTAGAGATTCCGATTGTCATAAAGGATGCGCACTTCCGTCGGTTGCGATATCGATTTCCCTTCCTCCGGTTCAATCTGCACAAACCGGCTGATTGGCTCTGCCTGCTGCCAATCGGCTTCACTAAGTTCGCCATCGATTTTGATGCGCTGAGAAGTGCGGTGCGCCTCGGCTCGGAGTTGTGTAACCTCCGGCGTTGCGCCGGCAATCATGGGAGACAACAACCACAGAAACAACAGAAAAAAGCAACGCTTTTGCCAAGCGCCTAATTTATAAGTCATAAGATGTCCCTTCGTCAGACAATATGTTGGGCAAGAGGAATGTTGGGCCTAATCCACTCCGGTCTCGATATTGATGGAGTTGTTTTCATTCGTCATTAGTTTTTGCATAGGTTGTTGTCCCTTGTAACACAGTTTCGGATGCACTTTAAGCTCGACTTTGTACATTTGAGCGGGATTACAGACGGTGTCAATCAAGCGCTGAAGAAAAGCGGTGGAAGATTTTAACCATCTGGCCTTTTTGGTTGACCATTGAAAAAGTCTCAGCGGTTTCCAGTACCATGCAGATGACGTGTTGGGTTTGACTTGAACTTGGTGTTGCTCGGCGGGGCAAGATGCCCCGCCCACGGGTTTGGTATTGTACGGCTTTCCGTTCAACCCAACCGCTGTACGTTTGTACAAAGTCGAGTTAAGAACCTGTTTGAAAACCCTAGACACAATTTGAAGAATGTAGTTTGATACTCCAAGATAATTTCATACTTTTCATACCAAATGGGGTTTTTCAATGGAAACAAAAAGAGCGTGAAAACTCTTGCTATAACTGGCTTCTACAGGGATTCGACATTTAGGCTATTGGATTGTTGGTATGAAATTCTGGTATGAAACTCTAGTTGCTACTCAAGACGGTTTCAAATCTCGCATTGACGTGATTTTTCAAAAGAGAAGATGATTTTTCAAACAGGTTCTAATCAAGGCAGGACATTATTGGTGTCGAACTTCGTCGCTCTTGAAATTTCTATGGCAGATCCCTTCGGATGCGGACAGCGATCACAAAAAAAGCCGTGGACGATGACGAATCATGTGCCCACGGCTTGAAAAGAATTTTGGTTGTTAAGATGTTTGTAAAAAATAGATTATAAATTCATTTCAGCAAAGGCACACTCCTCGCGTTCGATGGACATTGGTCCACCTAAAGCAATTTTTATGATGTGGGTTTATAAAACGCATCACGCTTGATTTGCCTTTACTTTTTTCAAACACAAACCTATGATAACACGATGTCGGGAAAATGTCAAATAAATCTGAGGACCGAATCTTGGCGTCATGGAACGAACTGTTTGCAGATGAGAAAAATCGGGAGCTAATCCCGGAGAGCGCTGTCTATCGGTTTTGCCGCATCGTGGAAGGAGCATTTGACGAAAGACCGCTGAAATTCTGGGATCTCGGTTGCGGTGCCGGTCGACACACCGTGGCGCTTTCCCGGTTCGGATACGATGTCTATGCAACCGACGACGCGCCGCGCGCAATCGATTTGACCAAGGGGCGGTTAACGGAGTCTGACCTGTCCGCCGACGTTCGGTTGGCGGATATGACAAATTGCCCTTGGTCCCCCAACTATTTTCACGGCGTGGTCAGTTGGAATGTGTTGCATCACAACAGGTTTGCCGCGGTTCGCGAAGCTGTGTCTCAGGTTTATCGTTCACTAATCCCCGGCGGAATCTTGATGGCCACCCTCAAATCGGACAAGGCGGATTTAGCCGGGCAGGGGGTAGAAATTGAGCCTGGCACCTTCATCCACGATATCGGCGACGAAAGCGGCGTGCCGCACCATTACTTCAACGGGGCTGAAATTCGAGATTTGTTTACAGGGTGGGAGTTCATAGTGCTGGCAGAGCAGGTGATTGCCCACTTGGCACGTCCTGATCGGTTTTGGGAGTATACGCCGTTCCCGTTCACGAATTGGGGGATTGTCGCCAAAAAACCTGCCGGCTAACCGAGGACGGGGGCTGGTTTCAACATCTACAGAAGCGCCTCAATCTCCTCCAGATTCCTCACCCACTCAACATCAACACCCGTAGGTTCACCGCTGCGAACCATGAGGATGCCGTTCATTCCCAACCCTATCGCTTCTTTCACATAGTGGGGATCGTCATCCACAAACAGAAGTTTTTCGGGCGGCAGTTCCATTTTCGCAATCGCCCTTCCGAAAATCTTCCTGTCAGGCTTACAGCATCCCACTTGGGCTGAGATGACGAAAGCCTTAAAGTATTTCCGCAGGTCAAGCAGTCGGTACTTGCTTTCAAGGGAGGGCCAAGCGTCCGATATAATACCGAGCGAAACCCTTTTCTCATACAATCTCTCCAGAACGGGGTGTGTATCGTTGAAGAGTTCAAAATCAATTTCATCCACTCGGGCGTGTGTCAGCGCGGAAAGCAGACTGATATCGGGGTTACGCAGCCCAAGATTTTCGAGCAGGATTCGATAGAACGTTCGAAATTGGTCGCGCTCCTCGTCTACCGTCATCAGGTGATGATGGTCGTCAAGGTAACGTATTCCCTCTTCAATCGCGCCCTCCATCCGGCTCCATGACAAGCCCCGAATGTTGTAATTATTGAGAATCTCATGGAAACGAGCGCCGGGCCACCATTTCCCGCCTATTGGATGTACCAGCGTGCCGCCGGAGTCAAATAGGATGCCCTTTATCTCTTTATGTTCGGTCATGATATCACCTGAAACTCCGTTCATTTTTGTCTAGATAATTACACCTTTACGTCTCTAAACTGCGTCGTTAACAATTAAGTTGCAAATTTACGCGTTTCACATGTATAAAGCAGGTGGCGACAGCCCACACAAGACCTTTACTATCTTTTTATGCCTCAGATCCCTCTATATAAGATCCTGTTTGAATAATGGTGGCAAAGACATTTTGATCGTTTAAGTGCCATATATCTGTCGCCCCGCTGGGGCTTTGGTGTGGTGCTATACACCTGTCGCGCCGCTGGCGCTTTCAAAGGCTGGTGCGCAGTGCGCACCCTACAGGATTGCGCAAGGAAGAAACCAAGTTTTCAAGACAAACTGTATTAGTCAACGAGATGGTTTACACGCTGTACTGTTCCCACGGATTGACAACCTCATCGATCAAGACTTGGATTTGGCAATCCAAGCCGACCTGTGATCATTAAATCGCAGATTTCCCCTCTTGCGTGAAAAAGCTATAAGTGTCTAACATCTGCCTGACCAATACAGTTTTCAAGAAAAACTCGGTTTCGGGCAAATGATTTTACCCGAAATGAATTTTCAAACAGGCTCTAAACAGCTTGTGTGGCCGGCTTTCCGAAAAAATTAGGCGCTTGCCGGTGGGCGCGTTTTGGAAACACGCCGTGTTCATGATGCCTCAATAACTATCGGCTTTGCTTTGGAGATCAAAATGAATTCAAAACGAAATAACGAGTACAACGCATCCTCACAAGGCAGGACAGATTCTCAAAATCCACCCGTTAACCTGCATCCGGGGCAACAGCTTCACGGCTTCAAGGTGAAAGCCGTCACGCCCATTGACGAACTGCGAGCCGTGGCGATAGAACTCGCACATGGACAGAGCGGTGCACGGCTGTTGCATCTCTGTACGGGCGACACCAATAACTGGTTTTCGATCAGTCCGGTAACTCCAACACCCGACGATACGGGAGTACAGCATATTCTCGAACACTCCGTGATGGCGGGATCCCGCCACTATCCGTTAAAAGAGGTATTCTTCGAGATGCTGAAGATGAGCCTGGCAACCGATGCAAGTGCCATGAACTATGTCGATCATGCCTTTTATTATGCATCAAGCAATGTCAAAAAGGACCTGTTCAATCTTGCAGAAATTTTTTTGATTCCGTTTTTCACCCGCTGCTGACAGAGGAAACCTTCAAACGTGAAGGACACCATCTTGAGCTTGCACATCCGGATAAACCCATAGGCGATTTAAAGATAAACGGGATCGTCTATAATGAAGTGAAAAACGGTCTATCCGATCCGGAATCGTGCTTGCACCTCGCCATAACCGGCGGGCTTCTGCCTGACACCTGCTATGCCCGCAATGCTGCCGGGAATTCACTGGTTATGCCCGATCTAACCTACGAACAATTCAAAACCTATCACCAAACCTACTATCATCCGAGTAACTGTTACTTCTTCTTCTACGGCAATATTCCAACAAGTGATTATCTCGAATTTCTCGCTGATAAACTGGAGGCAATTCCAAAGACAGAGACAAACGGGTTTCTGCACCCACTCCGACCGGAAATCACACACGTACCGAAGTGGAAATCCCCACGGATTGTGAGGGATAGTTATCCAATTGGTGCAGATGAACCACTCGCTGAAAAGACATATCTGATGCTCAGTTGGCTCATCGGAGATAGAACAGATCCCGAAGAGGTCATCTTGTGTCGTATATTGAGTCTGATTCTGTTTGGCAATGAAGGAGCGCCTCTCCGCAAGGCAATCATTGATTCAGAACTCGGAACTGATATACTCGATGCGGATTTCCTGGGCGACCTTACAGGACCGCATAGAACTTTCTGTGTTGGTTTGATTGGAAGCGAAGCGGATCGCGTTGACGCTTTCACGCAATTGGTCGTCAATACACTAACTCAAATAGCAGACGCAGATATTGGCGCGGAGAAGGTGGAAGCCGCGTTCCAACAACTCATTTATGAATATCAGGAAGTCACACCGAGATTCCCGTTTCAGATGATGAAGCGGGTCATAAACACGTGGATATATGAAAAGCAGCCTCCCCTGTTCCTGAAGATGGGAACGTGCCTATCTGCTATCCGCCAACGCTGGGAGCAAGATCCGCGCATCTTCAATGAGCTGATTCGTGCTAGGCTGCTCGACAACCCGCATCGGTTGACAACTGTCCTCTCCCCTGATCCGAATATGCAGGCTCGTCTTGATGCGAATGAGAATGAACGCCTGAAAGCAATCCGCGCGCAACTCACCGAGGAGCATATGAGACAGGTTGCTGCCGATGCTGCCGAACTGGAACGCCTTAACGGATAGCCCAATTCACCGGAGGATTTGGCGAAGTTGCCGCAACTGCATGTCTCTGAAATGCCCGAGAAACCACTGCCTATCCCTACAACCGTTGAAACGGTTAGCGGACGTCCCTTGATCCGAAGCGATGTTTTTTCCAACGGCGTGAACTATCTTGTGCTAAATTTCGACTTGCACGGGTTACCGCAACACCTTTGGGGTTATCTGCCCATATACACCGATGCCATCAGCAAACTTGGTGCCGGTACTATAAATTATGAACAGATGGCACAGCGCGCCGCAGCCGTTACCGGTGGACTGGAATGTTCTCCTAGCTTTAGCACGCACGCACTTGACCCCGGTCGGCCCGTGTGGACCATGCAGTTTCGACTAAAGGCGCTTGACGGTAAAATGGAAGATGCATTGGGTGTGTTGCACGATTTGGTATTCGCTGTGAACCCACGCGATAAAGGTCGTCTCTACGACGTGCTCGGTCAAGCAGTGGCAGAATATCGGACTTCTATACACGGCTATCGCGCTCCAGATATCGCGAATCATCACGCTGCCCGTAGAATCTCACCACAAGCGCATCTCTCGGAAATCGTCTTCGGACTGCCACAACTCCGCACGAGTGAAATGTTGCTCACCCGTTTTGATGAAATCCATGAGGAACTCGGCGATTACATTGAACAGATTCGAGATTTCCTGTTAGTTCGAGGTCGTGCCGCTGCCAGCTTTACCGGTTCCGATGCATCGTTTGGGAGCCTTCAAAGAACGTTCGCTGGATGGATTGGCGACATGCGTGATGAACCGATAATCCCGGCACCAACAGGTTTTAAGCCTTTTGGTACGCCACCACGCGAAGGACTGGCGGCTCCTATTCAAGTAGCGCACTGCACGCAGGTGATGCCGGCGCCACACTATTCGCACCCGGATTCAGTCCCCTTGGCTATCGGTTCGCATATCTTATTGTTTGATTACCTATTGCCCGAAATCCGACTTAAAGGCAATGCTTACGGAGCTGGTTTCACATACAACCCACTTGATGCCCTGCTCTACCAATGCTCGCAGTTCGATCCGCACATCGCTCGTACGCTCGACGTTTTCGAGCGCACCGCTGACTATGTCAAACAAGTAGAGTGGACGCAGACCGGGGTTGACCGAGCGATTATAGCAAAGGCATCAGATTACCAAAAAACAGTCCGACCCGGTCAAGCCTCAACCGATGCTCTCACACACCATCTCACGGGTCAGACACACGAAGTGATTGAAGAAAGGTATGCACAACTCCGACGCACAACCTCCAAGCAGGTAAAACGGGCACTGCTTCAAGTTCTTGAGGAAAATCGGGATAAAGCCTCGATTTGCGTGATCGCGAGCCGTGAGAAATTAGACGCCGAAAATCAGAAAATCCCTCACCCCTTGAGTATCGAAAATATTTCAGAATAAAACAGCCATTCTCATTTTGAATGTAAGAGCCGGTTTGAAAATCCATTTGTGTAGCCTTATTTCCCCTGATGTTAGCCCCGGAGGGGCGGCAGGTGTATAGGAACACCGAAACCACATGCATCTAAGCCCCAGCGGGGCGAAAGGTTTATGTTAGGTGACATTAAAACATGAAAACGCTTTTTCTCAAATTACCAGAATAAGGTCTGCCACCTATTATTCAAACTGGCTCTAAGATCGACTTTGTACATTTGCTGGGGTGGGATAAAGCGAATGGAAAGTGAGGACGACAGGGATCCAACGCCCACCATGACTCGGCAATGCTCATGCTTTTGTGGGGGCGCACGCATATTTTTTGGTCCAGAATTCCTGCTAATACCATTTCTCTATATTTGCAGTGCATTAGTAGCGTGAATCAAATCTTGTTAGTGCGGGGCAAGATGCCCCGCCTACGGGGTTTAGTGTGAAGGGCAACAGTTGGTATGGATCGTGTCATAATAGTTTAATTGAAAAGCACTGTATGCACTGTTATTCAAGCGAAATGGTATAACCATTAATCGCGAGCCACTAAACACCGGAAATCAAGGTAATCTAAATAATCCCATAGATTACAGTTCAGACAATTCTAGACGCCGCCACTAAACACTGTCTTGTGATCGATAGAAAATCCTGCTAGTGATCCATTCGCTTAATCCTACAGCCAGCTCCGCTACTCGAGCAATTCCATCACCTCGGAGAGCGTACCAATTTTGGTAGCCGTGTACCCACTGTGTATATCTCCTCGATCAATCAACACTGCTTTAATACCAGCCTGCTCCGCTCCGTCAATGTCGTTTTCAATGGAGTCACCCACCATCAATACATTGGAGGCAGGGGCGTCAAGATCCCGCAACACGAACTCGAACGCTTCTCTGCTCGGCTTGGAGAAACCAATCTCCTCGCCAATATGGATTCTTTGAATATATCGGGACAATCCAAGCGTTTTGAATTTGGCTCTTTGACCATCTGACGGACCGTTCGTGAGAATAACGGCTTCAATGTCTTTCGCTTGTAGAACCTTCATCAGCGGTATTGTGTCGTAAAATAGCTCTGTTTTCTGATTGGTTTCCCGCATGTAGATGTGATTTAATTCAGAGGATATTTCGAGAAATCTTGGGTGGGAGTCCTGCAAGACATCGGCAAACCGTCGAATCCGATACTCGTCTCTGGCAATAGTCCTGTCGGCGAACTGGCGGAATAACAGGGGTTCCACTCGGTTGAAACGATTCCAAAATCCGTCAATATCTATTCCGAACGTTTTCAAGACCTCGTTAATATGAGGCTTTGCGTTTTCCTTGGCTTTCCGATAGTCGCAAAGCGTATCATCCAAATCGAAAATTATATGCTTAATCATAACGGATTATGAACTCTCATCAAGCAAACTACGACATCCGGTGTGAATGGGGCGAAGGTGGTGTCCTTGGGTTGTCCCCTACAAGCGACGTGGTCATTATTGTCGATGTCCTGTCTTTCTCTACCTGCGTCGATATGGCAACCGCCAGAGGCGCCACCGTCTACCCCTATCAGTGGAAAGACGCCCGCGCCCGCGAATTTGCCATAGCGATGGATGCGGAGTTAGCGGCACCGCGCGGAGCCGGAGGTTTTTCCCTGTCTCCCGCGTCGTTCGTCGACGTTCCTACGGGCACTAGCGTGGTTCTACCTTCCCCAAACGGCGCTTCGCTCAGCCTTGCCACGAGGGACACGATTACACTCACGGGTTGTCTGCGAAATGCCTCTGCGGTTGCCGAAGCCGCACGTCGATTGGGAAAACGGATATCCGTTATCCCTGCCGGAGAACGCTGGGCGGACAATAGCCTGCGTCCGAGTCTTGAGGACTGGCTGGGAGCGGGGGCTATTATCAATGAATTGAGTGGTTCGTTTTCGCCCGAGGCTCAGGCGACTCTGGACGTGTACCGGGCACCAGGTGCTGAATTAGCGCAAAAGATTTGGAATAGCGTCTCAGGCGTGGAGCTCATTGAACGAGGATACGAAACGGACGTTGCCCTCGCGTCACAGATAGATGTGAGTTGCAGCGTTCCCATACTCAATGAAAAAGCCTATGTCAACTCGGCGCGATTGGAAACTCATGCCATAGATAATTAGCCCGCTTATTATGACGGTGAAGACCATACCATTGCCGGCCAGTTGGTGTTCTTAAACGAGAGAAGGTTCAAACCCCGGCGAATCCTGAATCAAAGCTTCAACGCCCTCGGAACTCCCCTCCATTCCCCTCCGAACTCTAAAGTTTAATTCCCATAACGCGCATTTGTTGCTGTCCCAATGCAGAATATCCATCGCACGACCATAACTTAGCCATTTGTACTCCGTATGTTCATAGGATAGCTGCAACTGCTCCTCGCCGACTCTCACGCCAAAGCAATACTCGGGAATCACCAAGACATCGTCCCCCCACCTGAAACCGCAAACATTCGCCACGGGAACCATAGCGTACGAATCCAGCTTTATGTATTCATTGCTTGGGTCGATACTGGCTTCTTCGTGAGTCTCCCTTTTCGCCGCCTCCAGTGGAGATTCACCGTTTTCTCCGCCTCCTGCAATCCCCTGCCAATAGCCGCCCGTTGAGGATTCGCGTTTAAGTACGGCGTAGAGAATCTCGTTATCCGGCGTGATTTTATAGGGCAGCACCAATACCTGAAAAGGCGCTCGACTCATACGTTTTCCTCCCAACCTTTTCCTTCACCGATGATGGGTAACTGTGCTGATTGCGCAAAAGCTACCACACCCCCTGTGACACACCCATCCAGTAAGCAACCTGCCACACGCCGGCGGCCTCGGGCGCGAAGATGTTGTGCAGCCCTTTCAGTTCGTCGGGCAGGTTCCCGTCGTCCCACCACCAACGCAGCGAGTCGGCGTCCATGCGCAGCAGCGTTTGGCGCGCGAGTATGTGCGCGTTGTCATCAAGACCGTGCGAACGCGCGAGCAGACCGAGCGCGGCGAACATCGCCGAACAGAGCGCCCGATTGTTCATGTTGGTGGCGGACACCCACGTTCTGACCCCCTCCTTCTCCGGCGCGTGCCCCCATTTGCCGCCCCACGGCTCATTGGACTTGGAATCCTCGTGCGTCAGCCATCGGTTAGGATAAGGTGTAAAGGAACCGTCCTCCGTGTCATAGTAGCCGGCGAGGCTCAGCCCCTCGCTGTCTCGCGCGGCGCGGGCGGCCTTCCAGTATTCTCCGATATAACCGATCCAGTCAGCCTCGCCCCCAATCTCCGTGCGGCTCCAGTACTCGCACAGCAGCGCCCAATAATAGAGGTTGTGGCATGTGGGATACGGGTTGGTGGGAAAGGGCAGCATCGGGATAATCTCGCGGAGATGCTTGAACACCTCGTCCCGAAATTCGGTCTCGCCGGTGAGTTCGTAAGCCGAGTACATGCACGCCAGATATTTCATGACGCTGACCGACGCCGGCGGCTCGACTATCCGGTGCATAATTCCGAAGAGGTCTAACACCCAGTTACGGCGAAGATAGTAGTGTCCGTGCTGCCGCAAGTTCTCGGTGGCTTGGTCCTTCTCCTCCGGTGTCCCCAGTTCCTGGGCGTAGGCGGCGTAGAAAGCGACCGGACACGCCGATTGGTCAAAGCTGGTGTTGGGTCCCGCGCGGCCGCCGTGCGGTTTGCCCAACAAGCCCGGCTCCAACTCGCCGCATAGTTTGAAGAGGTAGTTCAGATCCCGAAAGCATTTGCGCGCCGTTTCACGGGCTGCCGGGTCTTGGGTCGCGCGGTGGCGTAGAATCTGCGACCACAGGAACCAGCCGGTTGCCCACAGCGTGTTCTCCCCGTAGAGAAATTCGGCGGCGGTGGGTTTCGGTCCATACGCGCTCCAAGCCCCCTCAATCGTTTCAGCCACATTCCAGTGCCCCGGGTATGTTACCCCTTCTTGAAACGGCTTGCGCGTATCGAATCGCGGGAAGGCGATGAGTATCCCGCCCGGACCGCACGCGATATCCAAGACCTGATCATGGTAACTAGCGGCGCGCTCGGCGAGGACATCGGAATCAGCCATTTCGTTATCTCCCTTTTACGGTGTTTTGGTCATGTAGGATTTGCACAATTCAGATTGTAGGGAACGCAGATCTGCGTTCCCTAATTGTCCGATGGCAGAAAAATAGACGTAGAAATTAAAACGCCACCGAAAACAACTTGGCTCGCGACATGCGAATCTGCACACAGATGTCCCGTCCCTTCAGCGACGACAAATCACCCAGCCCGTTCCACGTCACCGCCTTCGAAACCTCATCCCCCTCCAGCGGATCACAGTCATCCATACCGAAACCCTCCAATTCCGTTACCGGCGCCGGCGGTGTGGACGGCGAATGCACCAGCGCAACCTTCACCCATCCCCCAATCCGAGTTTGAAAGTTTAGGAACATCTGTTTCCCTTCACAAACCCGATTGATAGTCGTGAATTGACCTTCAGCCGTAACCTCCAACGCTACCAGTCGATCCGGCTTCCAGAGCGCCCAACGGTAATCCCGTTGGTTGTACGGTCCGGCGCCCCAGGTGTCGTGCCGCTGGTCGATGCAGAAACAGGGCAAACCCCACGTGTCTCCCAACGTCAGCAGATTCGGTCGAGCAAAGACGCAACCGTACACCTCATCCCCTACTTCGCAGCCAACGATAGGCTTTCGCTCCGGGCGGCTCCAGTTCCACCCGTCCCGGCTCGTTGCGAGATGCACGTCGAGCGTCGCCGAAAGGCGGTGAAAAATCGACGGAAACATCAGGCGTCTCCCGCTCCCGGGGCAGCGGCAGTACGCCGACGTGTAGATGTCCTCGTCCGGCTCATCCTGCGGATCGAGCATCAGCACCATCCGCGTTTCATGCCAGTTCCCAAAGTCTTTGCCGCCCGTCCGTCGGACACACCGGCGGCGTCCCAAGTGCCCGCGAAGGTAGGCGACGTACTCGCCCGTGTCTTCATCGTACGCGGCGATGTTCTGGGTATCCAACATGGTCTTCCCCACATCGAGCAGCGGCTCGTCGAGCACGCTCCAGCGCAATCCGTCCGGGGAAACCAGCCCGCGCACGGTTCGGCGTATCTCCGCCTCGGCGTCAATCTCCGCCGGAGTGTGCCCCTCCAACTCCATCCGCCGCCGAATTTCCCGAATCTTCCGCTTGGTCTCTCCCGTGTCGGGCGCCAACATGCCGCGCAGATAATACTGTGAGTCCGGTTGAATCGCCTTATAGCGTTCCGCCGGCGGCGCGGATGGATCCACGAACACCGCATTCAGCGTGAAGGTGTTCTGGTCGCAGACGATGTTGTTCGCCGTGCTGCCGTGAAATTCGTAAATCCCCAGTTCGGGGCGCACCCAACCGAAACCGTCATCGCTCTCCGCGTAACACACCAAATTCTCGTGGTAATCCGCTGAGGCAGCGACCCCGTACCACATGCGGTATCGCCCCTCGTCGAAAAGGATGACTTTGGGACCCAGACCCCCCTCCTCCCAAGGACGTTCGGGTTGAAAAAAGGTGTCCGACATCCGCGCGTCCTGCACCCTCAAGCGAATACCCTGAGGCGGGGCTTCCAGCCAACTCCGACCGTGCTCGTCGCGTCCGGCTTGCCCGGGCCAAATATCGTACCAGTCCAGAAACGGTTGAGGTATTGGCGCATTTTCATTCTTCATGGTGTATATTTTCCTTTAGATGTAGGGTGGGCACTGCCCACCATTTCTTGTAGTATCACCAACCATCCAATGTACGCCCATAGGTTGGCATCAAACGACGGAACAGGGAGTATGTAGGAGCGATCTCCGAATCGCGACCTGAAAGGGGAAATCGCCGATTTCCCCTTTTACTACCCACCAGCCTTTCTCTTCGCTAGCGTCGTGCAACTGACGAGGACAACCACGGGGGGTTGTCCCTACGAGAATTGGGCCCTGTATAAGAATTTGGCTACCAAACGCTTTTTATCTCCCACACCCTCATCGACTTCACAATAGCCGTACCACCCTCGGCGAAAAGATGCACGCTCAACTTCCTCTCATCGGGGTACACTACCCGCGTCACGCTTTGGATGCCATGATTGATGAAAACTTCCAACACCGATCGGTCAAAGAAGAGGTGGAGTTTTACAAACCCGTCCACATCGAATTGGATTCCCGGAACCTCCGTGCCGGCTACGTTTAACCGGTCGCCTTCTCCGCGAATCAGGAGCGATTCGTCGGCGCTTGAAAATCCTGCCAACTTCAAACCCCAAGCGCGCGCATCCTTCGGCGCGATTTCAGCGAGCACCTCAAGCGTGTCGCCCTGTACCCCTTCAATGTGCTTCGTCTCATCGCGGAGGACTAGGTTTTCGACGGACGTTCCGTCGTCCACACGTAGTTCCGCCAGTTCCGGCAACGGCGCGCTAACCAGTCTGTCGTCATCAGTCAACGATAGCACGCGCGGCAGCGACATGCACCCGTTCCAGCCGCGTCCGGTCCTGAACCCGCTTACCCAACCCAGCAGTATGCAGCGCCCTTCAGGGTCGTTGAATACCGTGGTGCCGTAAAGCCCCCGATGGAACCCCATAGACCGAGGTCTGTGGTGGTTCAGCATCCATTGACCGGGGCGTTCGCTCCCGTAGGCGTAGTCCAGTACGTGCGTCTCCCCGTTCTTGGCGCGGAACTGCCTGGTTTCGGCGTCAAATTCGCCGACCTGATAACTGATGGGGTAGGTCGATCGGAGGAGCACGAAACGATCCTCGAGCGGAAATAGATTCGGGCATTCCCCCTCGACACCATCAATCCGTCCGACCGCCTTCCACGCGGTGAGTTCTTCATTCTGCGCTTCACACAGGAGGCCATCGCTAGACTTGAAGACCGCAAAACACCGATTCTCGGCGCGAAACACAAACATGTCGGTCCAGATGGGATCAATCTCTGCCGGAACACCGCTTTTTCCCGGCGCCAAACCGATGTCGATGCGCCGCCAGTGAATAAAATTTTCGTCAACCGGCATCGCCGCCCACTGTTCGCGCGGTCGCTCGGGATATTCGATTGGCGTCCATCCGAAGAACAGCACCGGCGTGCCGTTGGCGTTGAAGGCGGCACTTCCCGAAGCGTTACCCTTGTCTCCCGTGGCTTTCGACGGCAACAGGGCTGGGGGAAGAAATTCCCAATACACCAAATCCCTGCTCCGTGCATGTCCCCAACCGCAGCCCCGGCACTCATCCGACCACGGGTTGAATTGGAAGAAAATGTGATACCATCCCTCGTAGAAAAACGCCGCGCAAACATCGTTCATCCACTGCGCAGGCGGTCGAAAGTGAAATACGGGGCGCGTCGAATCCCGCGCCACCCTCGGCACTTCCGCTTCGACCGCTTCCAAGGCTTTTTGCGTCAACTCGTCCATCATCTACCCCAACCATCTCCGCTCATTCCGGCTCCGAATTAAGAAATCGCGACGGCGACAACGCCTCCCCGATTGTCAACCGCACTTCATCAATGAGTCCGTCAAAATTGGTAATGAACGTCCCGTGAGCGCTCGCTTGACCCGCTCCGATAGTGAACAACTGATTGCTGGAGAGATTCCAATGTCCGGGGATGGGCGCCGTTCCCACCAGAATCCCGTCAATGTAGAGTTTCGCCTCCACACCGTCACGGGCGCCCGCGATATGATGCCACTCCTCAAAACTCAACTCGTGGCTTTCGAGGAGAAATGATTTCTCCGATCCGACCCGCGTGAGATCGCGGCTGTCCCTTCCCGCAAAGTGGGCTTTGTACGTGAGGTTGTGGTGACCGAACTGCGGAGATAGCCCCAGCACATAACCGACATCCTGCGGATCGGTTATGCCCGAGATGTATTTTCCGGCGATAGTCATCGTTCCCACGCCTTTCACGACTCGCGGATAGATCCACGCTTCGAGCGTAAAGTCCTCCGTGCCAACATTCAGGTCTTCCTCTCCACCTATGCGGACGTAGGAACCCTTGACGCCGTCGAACTCCATCGAGTGTCCGTTGACAAGCCCACGTTGCGGCAGCGTTGGAGCAGGAGTCATTCTCGCCCTGACGACTCCGCCGTCAAAGATCCCGTTGATTTGCGGGACGCTGCTGTCGAACACTCTCAGCCCGTACGGCTCCTCGAACCGCCAGTGCCCGCCCCGGAGCGGCATGTTCGGCGCAACGAAGTCCTCCGGCACAAGATGCTTGCCCAGTTCACGCTCCTCCGCATACCGCTGACGCAGCGCCCGTGCGCGAGCCAGTCTACGTTCCAGAGCGCCTGTGCGCCGGGCGAGATCTCCCGCGATTTCCATTGGGAGCGATGGCGTCAGCCGCGAGAAGTAGTGCTCCTGAAAATGCGCCCGCTCGGGGCTGTCCCCAACCAGCAGACCGAGCGGCATCGGGTAACGCACATTGGCGCGGAGCGTCAAATCGATCTGTTCAGCCGAGGGGATTTCGTCGGTTTTGTAGAGCGACAAACAGACGCTGTTGCTCAGGTTATATGAGGACAGGAAATAACGTACGTATTCCGGATCCGTCCGTTTCTCCTCGCCCTCACCGCGCAATATATAGTCGTAGTAGGCGTTCAACGAGGGGCAATAAGTCCGACTCCCGCCGATGCTTGGGGCGTCGCCCGTTCCGTGGTAAATCAGTATGCCGTCATCGCCCACCAGTTCTCGTGCCGCGCGGGTCAAGTAATAACTCGCCGCGAGATGTTCGGGAGCGCCGAAAATCCCGTCGAAATAAAACCCGTCCAGCGACATCTCTTTAAACACGCGCGAGATCTGTTGGAAGAACAGATCCGCGTTGTCCGGTCTGCCCCAGTGCGGCACCGTGCCCATCGGTCCGGGCGTCGGATCAATCTGCTGCTCGTGTTCACGGGGCGTGTTCTTGAGAAACCACACCGGCGTCGTGTAAACAATCACCTTCATCCCGTGATCGTGGGCGGTTTTGATGACGTGCGCCAACTTCTCGGGGTCGCGCGGCGTCAAGTCCGTCTGCCATGCCTTCCACAACAACATTTCGGAGTGCAGGAATAGAATGCTCGCCTGTTTGGACGCTGCATCGATTTCACCGTCGGAAGGATAAACGTACCGCAAATGGCTGGATCCCTGGCCCGCGTAGTGCCTGAAACTCGCGTCCCAGTCAAACAGTTTGGGCGGGCTTACGGCGCTCCAAAAGACGGCTCCGGAGCGCCAACCCCACGTTACCGTGATGGGCGTGTTTTCCAATTCCACGAGCGGATCGGGACTGTTACCGTGATCAAAGAAGCTGATGCCGCCGTTGGGGTCAAAAAAGTTGTGGTTGCCGCCTGCTCCGAAATGGCAGTCCGGCGCAAATGAGAGCTCTGCCCTGATATCGCCGTGTTTCCCCGGAGCAATCATCAGTGTCGAATCGCCGTTAATCCGCAGCGTCGTTCCCGCCCCCTCAAAAACAACCGCACCCGAACTGTGATGTACGAGTTCGATGCCTCTCAAACTACCCGGGGGCAACTTCAGCGTGGCAACCCGACGCCGCGCGGGAATACGCTGATCGCATTCGATCGCGTCCATCGCCTTGCGGATGCGGAATACGCCCCCGGTCGTGGTGACCAGTGCCTCGGCGCCGTCTTCCACCCCCTCAACCGCCATCCCGAAACTGGCGTCGGGGAACATCTTCGGCGTGAGCAGATCGCGCGCCGTAATATATTCTTCGCCGGACGCGCTTGCAACAACAAGCACGCTTACCAAGGTTGTAATAAGGGAGGTTATTGACATCTTGAGAAAGACGTGGAAAGGAGCCTTCCACTCTTCCCTCCTTCCAATCGAATTCTTCCTATCCTGTAGGTTGGGTTGAACACCGTGATACCCAACGCAAAACATCGCTTACGCCTCCAAACGGCTCCAATCAAACACCGCCGAAAGATATTCACCCCGCTTCGTCGTCAAACCGGTGTAGATCTCCTGACAATCCGCCGGAGACGTCGTATGTGTCCGCAACGGATCTACGATGATTCGGTCCTCCGCAATCCAATTCACCAGTTGTCGGTAGTTATCGACGATGTTGTACTTCGCACGTTCCACTTCATGCGGGGGCCACCGCCACTCCAACGATCCAATCATCCGGATGGCTTCAAGGTGAACTCGCAGGAGCATCGGCGTCGCGTCGAAGACCGCCTTTGCGCGGGGACTGCCAAGCAGAATGGTTTCACCGAAACGCCGCGTCAACATCACCGCCTCAGCCACGAGTTCGCTGACGCCAATCGCTTCCACCGCGATATGAACCCCTTGACCGTTCGTCCAATCCATCACGTATTCGTGCAGGTCGACCTCATTTGGGTTCACAACCCGCTTGATGTTGCACGCCTTCGCCTTTTCAATGCGGAGCGGACTAATCTCCGACGCAAGCACCTCCGCCCCCGCCAACTGGAAAAGCTGCGCCGCGAAATTCCCGACCAGCCCCATGCCAATCACGAGAACCGTGTCGCCCGGCTGCACCGAAGACGAACGAAGCCCCGTGATGCTAACACCCGCCATACGTGCGTAGACAATCTTCTCCCCGGCGGCGTCCTTCGGCGTCGGTAACGCGAATCGTGTGGCGTCCGCTTTCACCAGAGAGGCGTGATTCGAAAAACTCAGCACCCGGTCGCCGGGCTTGCACATGGTGACGGCAGATCCCACCTCAAGCACCTCGCCGAGATGCCCGTAGCCGGTGGTCATCGGATAGGCACCGCCTCCTCCGAACGGCATCTGTTGCACCAGTCCCGTGTAACCGGCGCCCTCCGTTCCCGCGCTCACGACCGAATGTTCGCCCTTGACCAAGGCTTGGGTCGGCGCGAGTTCGTCATCGATTTCAGCTTCAAGCAGTTCGGCTCTATTCTTTTCGGTAAAAGTAATCTGATGTGTTTTCATTGAATTCTCCTACATGACAGCAATTCAATTTGTATGGTATTGCGGTATGGAACTTAACTGTTTCCCGAATCATTCGCCCCGCAACTTCCGAACCAACCACGGCAACGACCTCTCGCCCGAGAAAAGATGTCCCCCTTCAAATTCGTGCAACGCAATACTATCTGCGGCGCCTGCCGCTCGATAGACCTTTCGCGCCATCTCGTACGCGGGGTGAACCGGGCGGCTCGTGTCCTCGGTTCCCCATTCGACGAAGATTGGCCGCGGCGCAATCAGCCCGGCAATATCCGGCATCTCGCATACGTCGCCGATGCCCTTGGGATGATGGCAGATGCAGTGACCGACCCACGAGGTCTGTGCGAACGTGGTGAAAAAACCGCTCAGCACCGCCGCCTTGACGTGCCCGTCCAACGCGGCGTGAACCATGCCGAGCCAGCAACCCCCGGATAGCCCCGCACTTCCGATTCGCTCCCCGTCAACCTCCGGCAGGCTTTGGAGATAGTCCACGCCGCGCATCAGGTCATAGACTCGATATCCCGTGAGGTCGAAACCGAGCAGGTTGAGACGGCGCCACAGGAAATCACAACCGCCGTTCGGGTGCGCTCGTTCACCCATACCCGCGTTATCGGGACATAGCGTGATGACACCGCGTTCCGCAAGCGCCCGTCCATACGAGGCGCCGTACTCCCCGGAACCGAACGCGACATCCTCTTTGCCGCCCCGCCCGTGACCGTGGATGCAGAGGACGGCGGGGATTTTTCCCGTGATTCCGTGCGGAATTAGCAGGTGCGCCGGGATTGGCACATCCTCTCTGGATGAATAAATCACCTTGTGGTGTGTAAATTTGTCGAACGCCTGTGTTGAGACAATCTTCGGCTTGAGCGGTGCGGTTTTGTCGGGGAAGCGACCGAATCGCTCCCACAGCTCCGGTAGTAGCCGTTCGCGCCACGTCCTCCACTCATCGACTGTCGCCCCATCAAAAGCGAGGTGCGGCTTGTGAGTTTCAAACGGTTCCTCAAGTATGGCTGCCGACGAGAATTGCAGATTTGATGATGATGACATGCGTTACGTTCCTAGTTTTCCGGTTAAGTGAGGTCTGCTGAAGAAATAGCGGAAGTCGTGGGTAGAAACCGAGTTTTTTCCTCAAAACTCGGTTTCTTCGATTTCCCTAGTCAGCTTTGTATTTTCCTCCTGGCCTGAGCCACTGGATATGTCCTATTCTAACAGAAAACCACGCGGGTGACATCAAGAAACCAATACCGGTTTTTTTCGTCACAACACGTCCTCTGTAGGAGCAAGTTGTACTCGCGGCAAGAGCCTTGGAAGGGCGATAGGTGTGTGGAAACACCAATCTACTTCACATTAATAGCCCCGGAGGGGATCAAGCGAGTGATTAACGAGCGCGATAGAGATCTTGAAGGTGTGTAGAAACACCGAGTCCCGCGTACCTAAGCCCCAGCGGGGCGACAGAAGGTCGAAATCTGGAGAAGATCCCTATCGATCAACTGAGTGGTTAGCGAAGGATCAAGCGAATGGATAAGGAGTGCGATAGAAATCCTTTCCGATTCCCGATTTGTCGCGATTCGGAGATCGCTCCTACAGCACGTAGGTTGGGTTGAAAATCAACCGAGTGAATAGATCAAGTGACCGGATAGGGAACGCGATAGAGATCCTAGGGCGATAGAAATCTTATAGAAATTCTAGTGAAACCTAACCTACGCCACTAAGGGCACTCTATCGTGTTCACTTGATTCCTACAATCAGATGCGATTCCCCTGAGCACAACGCTGAAAACATTGATGATACAGTTATTCGTTTGTTATAATTATAAATTGGCTGTAATCGGATTCGTCATTCAAGAGAAGAAATAGCCAATTCCCGATTATTGAGAACCTGCATCAATTTGTACAAGGCTCCGAAAGCCTACTGATTCTGATACACAAAATCCTGACACGAAACACCCAACATAGGAGAAAATTAAAATGAGAAGCGTTATTTCAACCTTCACCATAATTATGATTTTGGCAGCGGCGTGCACCTTTGCGTATGCCGACGCTGTCCCGGGCGCCGTGATGATTCTTGACGCCTCTGACAACCCAGATCACCCCAGGGCTTGGAAAAACCTTGGCGAAGCTGGTGGATCGCTGCTTCCCGCCGACAAGGCGCCCAAACTCGAAGAGGGACCAATCAAAATAGCACGCCTCGGTATCAATGAACGGAAGGGGATGTATTACACGGCGGAGGCATCAAAACAAACCTTCGGCGGTCCCGTCAATAAGAACCCCAGGCTATATTTAGCCGACTATACCTTTGAGTTCCTCTGCAAGCGAAACGGAAATCTATTCGTGGAGGAACATCACTTCGCCGGATTCCAAAACAGCCCCAGAGAGGGTGCTCAAGGGATTCGCTTTTGGCTACTCGGCGGTGGAGATGAACTTGGCATCTCGATCCACGCCAAGGGCTCCAAACAAGCCCCCGAAGCCATCAAGATTCAGTTGGAGCAAGATGTGTGGACGTGGATCACCGTTGTCGGCGAGAACAAAAAGTCGATTGTGGCGTATCAAGACGGCAAGGAGATTAGCAAACAGGGAGGCTTCGACTGGAACGTAAAACTGCCTATCAATGAAATCTCCATCGGCGCGAATTCTCATAGTGAACGGCGTCGGACGTTCAACGGTTCGTTCTCCCTAGTGCGCGTTTATGATAAGGCGCTGACTCCGGCTCAGGTCGTGCAAAACGCCCGAGGTGTATTCCTAGCCGTCGAACCGGGGGACAAGCTCTCAACGACGTGGGGGATACTGAAGAACGGTTTTTAGTTGGAGTTTACAAACCTTTTCTCCACGAGCAAACACACTAGTTAGTCACCCTATGGGTTCAACACTGTAAAGAATTTGGGAATGCGCAAATCATTTGCTATTGATGACGTGCTATCCTTTCCGTTTTCAGGGGTTGCCCGCGGCAGATGCCACCTCTCGGCGGATGCAAAGCGAGTCGCCTACAGGTACGAGGGAGACATCACCATTTTCAATCTGGAAAAATGGTGTATCGAAATCTCTTTTGCTGGAGATTGCCCTAGGTGGTCGCCTACCGATCCCGATGTGCTCGCTTATCTGAAATCAATCCACTCCGGTGTCTTCATTCGACGCGTGAATGGCGTCGAGCGGCATTTGGGTGAGAGCATAGGCTCGGTGAAAATCGGAGAGTGGACGTATGGCGGTCATACCCTTGAGTGGTCTTTTGACGGTAGGTTTTTAGCTGCGATTGTTGAGCGGGATTCAGAAGAGACAGGCTCAGGCTCGAATGGGGACACAGAGGGCGTCGAGGTTGTAAATCTGACTTCCGCTGCGAGCGTCGATGCCCTGGTGGTTCTTGAGGTTTCAACGGGAGCCGTCACCTTTAAGGTATTGCCAGCCCCTGACGAAACTTACGAGTGCGTTGCTTGGCATCCGTCCGGCGACTGGCTGACTGTTCTTTCCGACCGTCCATCGACTCAGGTCGAAATCACCGAGAAGTTCTCTTTTGAAACGGGGCATTGGATTTTCGATTATCATCTCTTTGATATTCACCTCAAAGACGGCAAGAAAAATAGTCGCGTTGGTCCCGGCGCAGGCGAGATGGGGTTGGTGAAATGGTCTCCTGACGGGAAGAAACTGGCTTTCGGGTATTCGCCATACCCGGTTGAAGTCCGGCTTGTGTGCGCCATGATGGAGCAGGGATCAGACCAGATACAGATATTGAGCGAAGAATATTGGTGTGACCAAGTCGCCTATTGGGGTCACGATAGCCGGAAACTATATTTCAACGGCCTAAAGGGATTGAACCATCGGGTGGTCTGTGTCGATACCGCTACGAAACGTACCGAAGAGGTTGTAGACTGGACCGGTTGGACCTATCTTGGGGGTATTAGTCAAGACGGAAAAACACTTCTAATCCATTGGGAAGGTCTAAATAACCTTCGAGATGTCTATGCGGTTTCGCTCGATTCGGGGCAATCGAAGGCGGTCACCCGCTTTACAGACCAGCTTGATGAATACCAGCTACCAACGTCGGAAGTTGTCGAGTGGCAATCGTATGATGGCTTGGCGCTCCAAGGCGTGGTTGTTTCCCCCTGCGGCAAATCCATGAGCCAAGAACACCCGACCATCGTTGTTCTACATGGCGGTCCCGTTGGAGCCGCCCAAGCGATTAGCGACGCCGAGTGGTATTGGTTGGCAACACAAGGCTTTCAGGTCTTTGCGCCAGACTTTCGCGGTAGTCAACAGTATCGATACGTTGAGCCGCCCACCGAAGACATGAACTGCAGAGATGTCATGAGCGGCATTGAGTGGCTCGCCCAGAACGGGAAATGCGATCCGTCAAACATCGCGCTGAGTGGTCACAGTTACGGCGCAGCTCTCGGTGCCTACATTATCGGGCAGACAAATCGCTTCCGGGCAGCCGTCCTGTCCGGAGGAAGCTACGGCTACACGAATCTGTTCGAGCTTGGTTTTCATGTAGGACGGAACGCAGTCGGTGAGAACAACAAGTGGAAAGATACACCGGATGTGCCGGATTGGTTTTTGACGAGTGCCATTTTATACGTTGAACAAGTTGAAACCCCCGTCTTACTCTTTCAGGGGGAGCACGATGAGCCCATTGAGGCTCAAATGTACGCAAACCGTCTTGAGGGCGCCGGCAAAACGGTCGAGTATGTCCTGTACAAAGACGAAGGGCACGACCTATTCCAGAATAAACGCGGGCACAAAGACCGCCTCGAACGGAAGTCACGTTGGTTTCGTAACTATCTGAGTGAATGAAGTGAGAAGTTTACCGCCTAATCTGCAGTGGCTGTTTGCAGACAGCACAGTTTCAAACTGAACTTTACCAAATCTGGTAAACTACCCATAAACCTAAGGGGAGATACCAAAATGAAAAAAGTTGCTTTCACCTTGGCAATACTGTTTTTCTTGGGGAGCGCTTGCACCCTCGCGCTTGCCGACGCACTCCCCGGTGCCCTGCTCTATCTTGACGCCTCGGACAACCCCGATCACCCCAAGGCTTGGAAAAACCTCGGCGAGGCTGGTGGAGAATTACTCGCCGCCGACCAGGCTCCAAAGCTTGAAGAGGGAAAAATCAGAATCCCCGCGCTTGGCATTGACGAGCAGAAAGTAATGTATTACACCGCAAGGAAATCGAAGGAGACCTTTGGCGGACCGGTCACGAGGAATCCTAAGTTGTTTGTTAAGGATTGGACTATCGAGTTTCTCTGTAAACGCAACGGCGGTCTTTTTGTTGAGGAACATCACTTCGCCGGTTTCCAGAATAGTCCGAGGGAGGGACGGCACGGTCTCCGCCTTTGGCTGTTGAGAGGCGACGGGAATATTGATATGTCAATCCATGCCAAGGGAACCAAAACCGGACAAGCGCTAAAGGTTTTCTTGGAGCAGGACGTGTGGACGTGGGTGACCATCGTCGGCACCGACAAGAAATCGATTGTAGCCTACCAAGACGGAAAGGAAGTCGCTAAGGGACCCGGCGTGGATTTCGACAATCGACTGCCGCTAAACGACATTTCCATCGGCGCGAATTCCTTTGATGAACGGCGCCGCACCTTCAACGGGTCGTTCTCTATCGTCCGTGTTTACGACAAGGCGCTGACCCCCGTCGAGGTTATGAGCAACGGGCGAGGCGTGTTCCTCGCCGTCGAACCCGGCGGCAAACTCTCAACAACCTGGGCAAAATTGAAGAGCGGTTTATAGTCTGAGCGCATTCTCCGAAGAACGTACGTGGATATACGCTCTACGTGTGTCGCCTGTAGGAGGGAATTCCGATTCCCGACTAATCGTGATCCAGAAATCGCTCCTTCAGCACGTAGGTTGGGTTGAACGGCATCAACCGAAAACACAAAATATGCCACTTGGTTTTCGAGGTTTGATGTCGGTTGAAATCTCGGAAACCTAGTGAAACCCAACGTGATAATCTAAGTGGTTGGCGAAGGAGCAACTGACCGATCAAAGGAGATCAACTGCCTGATTAGGGAAGGCGATAGTAGATCCCACAGCGACCACGATAGAGATTGATTTATTGTGTTACTTCTGTAGGAGCGATCTCCGAATCGCGACCTGTTGATTGCCCAAATTCTAATAGCCCCAGAGGGGCGACAGGTGTATAGCAGATGACGATAAAATCACGATGAGGCACTCCCCTTGTAACTCTGAGGGACATAATACTTAGGAAGGACAATTTATGATTGAAAAACCCGAACGAAAAAGCCCCACCGAACAACTCGACATCCAACGCAAGACCGAAGACATCGTAAGCGGGAAGCGCCCCGTCGATGTTCTGTATCCCTACATACCGCCCGATTACAAAGTGCCCTTCCTGCACATCGGCACGGAAAAACAACTGTTCCTCGACAACCACATCCTCGATCGGCTTGACGGTGTGACCCGCGTCTTTCCCAAACCCGACCGTCCCGACGAACCCATCATCAAAACAATGGAACTCCCGTGGGAGTTGCGCGGCGGCATTTTTCCGGTGTCGGCGGTGCAAGACCCCGACGACAACAAGTTCAAACTCTGGTATGTGAAGGATCGCACCCGAGCGCTGTGCTATGCCGAGGCGGCCGACCCCCTGCATTGGGAAAAGCCGCTCAGCGAAAAGTGCCTCCCTTTCGAGGATCACAAAGCCACGAATATCGTCCTCGACAACTCCGGTCACCACGTCGCGTTGGCGCTGAATTACGACCAGAGCGACAAGGAACGCAAGTTCCTCATGATAAACAATCCGGGGGACGTGAGCAGGGGACCTGAAAAGAAAACCGTATTTCGCGTCTCTGCCGACGGTCTGCAATGGACGACGGTCAACGAGAACACGCCCTACCAACATCACCACTACCAGCGCCCTATCTGGGACGAGTCCATTCAGAAATGGATATCCTACAGCCAGTATTCCCACCACTGGAACATGCTGCACCGCAAACGCCAAATTGGACGGCAGGAAAGCCCGGACTTCATGCACTGGTCGCCGAAAGAGGTGGTGCTCTCCGTGGATTGGGAGCCGAACCTCCCTCCACACCTTGAGTTTCACGACATGTCGGTGCGCAAGGTCGGCGGTCAATACATCGGGGTTGCGACGGAGTTCATGGCGGAGCCTATCCTGTGCGCCCCCGGAGACTGGAATTGGCACGACCACGCCTACGCCCACCTCTCGCTTTACGCCAGCCGAGACGGGAAACACTGGCGCCGCGCGGGCGACGATGGGCCTTGGGCGGACAGAGGCAGACCCGGCAGCTACGATTACGGCTTCCTGGACGATAGCGTAGCCGGTCAACTCGTTCACGACGGCAAGACCTTCATCGTCTACGGCGCGCGCCCCGAGAAACAGCGCCCCAACAACACCATGGCGCCGGAGGAGAATTATCGACAAGCGAGTGCGAATCGGGCGGAGCTCGTCGACGCGCTGGGAACCTATCCTAGGATGAACGCCTGCTCCGTCGGCATCCTGTTCCTGCGAGAGGATGGCTGGGCAGAGCTGAAACCGTCCTATGAAAAGGGACAAGCAACCACACGGCAGTTCGTTTTCGAGGGGGACACGCTCAAACTCAACGCCGAGGCTTACGGCGGATACATCAGGGTGGAGGTGCTCGACCCGCAATTCAAGCCGTATGAGGGCTTTTCAGCCGAAGATTGCGATCCGGTGTATTCCGACGACCCCGCGCAGATTTGGCATACGGTTCGGTGGAACGGCAGCAGCGATGTCCGGTCATTGTGGAATAAGCCGGTGCGCGTCGTTTTCCATCTGCATCAGGCGAGCCTCTACGCCTTCCAGTTCGAATACTCCGACGAGAACGAGTAAGCGTTTTTGCAAAGCCGCGATAGTCAGTCAACCGAAAGACACTCAAAACCGTTTCCCGCAGGTAACGCCGTCACAATCGTTACAAACTCGTTTTATCGTCCGTTGTGCACTCGCCTGAACCCGCCGGAGGGCAGGACATGATTGTCCGTTGATACACCAAAGGCTGCTATTAGCGTTTCGCTCCAGCGGAGCGACATGTCTGTAGCAATTAGATGCACAAACCATTGCGCTCCAGTGGAGCGCAATGTTAGGTGGTCTTAATGTTGTATATACTCTAAATTGTTCAATGTTTCCGGACTTCACACTATAAGCATGTTTCGCAACCGCTACGAGATTTGCCACTGTGTCAATCCTAATCCGTGAAATCCTTTAATCTGTTTAATCCGTGATTTAGATTCTTCACTCGGAACAACTACCGGGAACCCGCAAATGCCAATCGACATCTATAAAAGAAACGACATCATCTATTTGAAACCCAATGGCAAGTTGATTGGAAGCGCTTCTACTGAACTCAGACGAAAAATCTATAACTTTCTATCCGATAGCGAGGAGGGGCCAAAATTCCTCATTGATTTTGCCGATGTTACACTGGTGGATAGTTCGTCGCTTGGAGCCTTAATGGAAGCCCATATATCCATCACAAAGAATGGAGGGCGAATTGCCGTCATTAACGTCAGTAAACACATCAAAAGCCTCATTGTTAGAAGTCGCCTAATTAACACTTTTGAACATTTCGAGAGTGAAAACGAAGCGGTTTCGGCGCTCCAATCCCAACCCAACTGAATGTTTTGGGGTAAGCGAACTCAGAGCAATTCGAGAAGAATTGAAAGCACTCAAGCAAGAAAGGAGAACGCCATGACGAAAGCACTCGCGCTACTGCTACTTACCGCACTCATGCTTCCCCTGTCACTCACCGCCGAGCGCGACCACGAGACACGAGTTGACGAAAAAACAGTCGAAATCCCAGACGCCGCTCTTCGCAGCACCATTGCAAAACACCTAAAAAAACCGCCCGATGCCGCCATCACCAAGCTTGATATGGCGACGTTGACAACCCTTCACGCCACGCGCCAAAGGATTCAAGACATCACCGGTCTCGAATTCGCAACCGAACTCACAGACCTAGACCTCGGGAATAACCGGATAACCGACCTATCCCCGCTTGCCGCATTGACCAGTCTTGAACACCTAAATATCAGCGAAAACCCGTTATCCGACTCAAACCTCACCCCCATCGCCGGGTTGACGGACCTCGTATTCCTCGACATTTATGAGACTGGAATTTCCGACCTGTCCGCCCTCGCCGGATTAACCAACCTCGTAAGCCTAGCCCTGTGGCATAACGAAATATCCGACCTCACCCCGATCGCCGGCTTAACAAAACTCGAAATATTGTACCTTGGGCAAAACCGAATCTGGGATATATCGCCCCTGTCAACTTTGGTCAATCTCGAATCACTGACATTGTACCACAATTACATCTCCGACCTATCCCCACTAGCAAAATTGACAAAACTCTATTCCCTATGGCTATATGATAACAAAATATCGGACCTCACCCCGTTGGGGACACTTCCGAACCTCACCGAACTAATGCTCATGTGCAATCGTATCTACGACGTATCCCCGCTTGCAAGCATAAAGCAGTTGGAAATCTTGGCGCTCGGCGAAAACTTCCTGACGGACGTGTCGCCGCTCGCCAGCCTAACCAAGCTCAAGGATTGTCATCTATTCTTCAACCACGTCACGGACCTCTCCCCCGTCCTGAAATTGGAGAATCTCGAAAGAATAGACGCCCAATCAAACCCGCTTGCTGCCGCAACAATCAGTGTCCACATTCCAGCGCTGGAGGCCATGGGTATTGAAGTCGATTACGACTTGAGCCAAGAGAACAAAGCCGAACGCGAGGCGCACCAAGAAGCTGAAAAATATCGGAAGAACCTAGACATAATCGAGGCAGGAGAAGACCTTTGAACTTCAGCGAAAGACTCCTCTACACCGCTCTCGGCGCTGCTGTCATGTTCATCGGTATGGCAAACGCCAACCTTCTAATACCAATCACCGCCCAACGTCCAGAGGCACCATCAGACGCTGCCTTCGACGAGATTACCACGAGCCACTGATCACTGCTTTTCAGAGAAGTATTCCATGAAACGGCTATCCATACTTACCGTAACCCTACTCATTATCTTCGGCTGTGCCAAACAAGCCTTACTGCCCAAGCGAATGCCGATAACGCGGCGCGAGGAAGTCCCAAGCATCGCTCTGCCCGAGGTTGAACTCCAAAACGCCCGGCACCCGCGCATCAACACTCTAAAATCAGACCTATATTGTCAGGTCATGCTTGGACGCACCCTTGATGAGCGACGAAAAATATATAGGGCAAAGTTGACACAGTTTCGTGAAGGCCTTGAAACAGCATTCGAACAAATCCGAAGTATGCCGGCTAAAAAGCTGATAAAGAACTTGAAAGGCTCGAATCAATCGTCTATGATTTCAAGGCGGTAATGGACCTGCTCTGCAATCAAATAGAGGAAGAAAAGCTACCCACTGCTTTACATTGAAACCATCCGTTGGGATTTGACCGTTACCATCAGCATAGTTACAATCATCGCGCCCTTGCAGGGAGCTTTTTTCGATTATCAAATGGATCGGCGATCGCCAAACCGTCGAGGCCTCTTGTTAGATGGGATTCTTCAAGCTATAAAGAAACCCAAGGACCTAAAATGGCTTTCCCACCACTATGCAATATGTTTTTATAGCTAGTTGAGAGATTTCAGCCAGAATGAAGTTTGTCGGCTATCACTGCCAAAATAAATCAACGAAAGGACGTGTTCTCTTCATCCAATACTTATGAAAAAACATACACAACGTGGCGCAGAAGTTATAGTGTTTCTAATAGTGGCGACAACCTTGGGATGTTCTGCCCTTCAACCTGTGCAGATTGTTCCACAATTTGACGCGGAGGCGGTTATCCTTCCACAGACCGGTACTGTCATTTACGAGAAAAACGGTATCACGGCAATGGCTGTGCCGTTGAATGATGTGAAGGCAGTTGACGCATTCGGTATTTTGATGTTTAATCGCACAGGCAACTGGATTTCGTTCAAACGAAAAGACTGCCAGTTACTAGATCAGGCGGGCAACATAACAAAGCCAATTGACAAGTCACAAGAGTCGTTTTTCTTGGGCAAGAATTTTAAGCCGAAGTTACCTCCGGAGTTCGCAGCCGAGGTTTTTCGACATGACCGCGCACTTCGTACGCAAGGTAGTTCGGTCGCTCTCCCCCGGGAAGATATTGAGAGGACAACGATTATGCCGAATCATCGGACGCAGTTCTTCCTCTACTTTCGCAAACGGAGCATTAAATCTACAAACCTGCGCGTCATCGTGCCAAGAGTTAGTAACGATTTCGAGGATACAGAATCCACTTTTGTCTTCAAGTTTGAAGTGCGCAAAGGTAAAATGTAACCGATTAGTTTATTGATATCCAGAGCGACTGCAGGACAATCGCCTATGATTTTAGGGGGATGGGTTTAACGAGCGTTCGCCTTACTATTGTAGACGCGCCCCTAGTGGTATTAGCAATGCTTTCAGGTTTGTAGCAGTACAATTCATTGCACGTTTTATGCTGCAGGGGTTTTACTAACCACTAACTGCCGCCACTAAACAATTGCGAAATCCCATAGAGATCCCTCATCAAATCAAGATGGAACTCTTAGGGACGTTGGGCTATCATCGCACGTCTTGAGCCGCGTCCGTTTTACTAACCACTAACCACCGGCAACTAAACACTTACGGTTAAACGATGCATCGGCGATGGCGGTTATTTCTGTGTTTCATTGTCTTTCCCATATACCTGAGTTGCGCCTTACCGCCACAAGCCGGCCATCAGTCCGTAGCCGATAACGACGAAATTCGTGATAATCAATCAAGACCATCTAAGCTTGCTCAGAAGATTATCCCGCCTCAAATAGTCCCCTCCACGCGCGTTCAACCCTCCCCGAAAATACTTGGCGTGAACTACGTCGGAACGATTGGCGGTCCCGGTCAAGGTGCCGGGCAGTTTATCCAGCCTTTCGGATTGGCATTGGATCGGCTCGGGCATTTGTACGTAGCGGATTCGGGAAACAACCGCATTCAAGTCGTTGATCTTGATGGGGATTTCATCACGGAGTTCGGAAGTCGCGGCTGGCGAATCGGCGAGTTCGATCAGCCGACCGCTACCGCCATCAATCTTCAACGCACGGAGATTCTTTACGTCATCGACACGGGAAACAGCCGTGTGCAGTATTGTAACCTTGTGGACCGAATCTTTCATCATATGCTTGGCAATCAGCTTGATGACGATTCTGGAAACTTGAGCACCGGCCCACATATTGAGCTGGATCTGCCGAACGGTATCGGTATTGGTCGGAACGGCGAAATCTACGTTGTTGATACTGGTAACAACCGTTTTATTCAGTTCGATAGCGAAGGCCGTCCTGTCCTAAGTCGTGGAAGTTTTGGCGCCGAGAGCGAACAGTTTCGCGATCCCACCCACCTCGTTGTTGACCCCCATGGGTACATCTATGTTGTCGACTCGGGCAATCATCGGGTCAAAAAGTATGACTTCAGCGCCAATCTCGTCCAAATATGGGGGAGCGAAGGCTCGGCGCTCGGGCAGTTCCAAGAACCTAGCCAAATCGCCTTGGACCGCTGGAACTCCCTCTATGTCACCGACCGCGGAAATCGGCGAGTGCAGATCTTTACGCCAAACGGCGAACCCCTGACAGAATTTGGGAGCGATTCACTCGTGGAACCCGTCGGCATTGTCATATCCAGAGACGATCGGGTTTTTGTCAGCGATTTTGGGACAAACGACATCAAGGTTTTTCAGGTTATTTTTCGGCCCTGACCCACCCACTCCTCTCGCGCAAATCGGCGTCACCTCCTTGTTACGCCTTCCCGCACACCTCTACCAAATCTCGAAATCCACTCGTATAAACTTTATGGACACGCCCCAAAAATGAACGCTTGATGTGTCTAACAAGATGTGCTAGAATTACTGCGCGCCTGATGTTGACCTGCCGCCGCGGGATAATATTGGGACTAAGGGGAGCGTGGAAGAGAATCTTCCATTCTTCCAATCCTACTCTTCCTAGTCGATGCGGAAGACAAACTTTTGTATTGAAAGTTGCTTAATGTGGGAGTATAGTGGGTCTTCAAACGGTTCTGGATCAGCTTGAAGGGAGGCACGTCCTTATCATCGGTGACGTTATCTTGGATGGGTACATCTGGGGAGATGTCAACCGGATTTCGCCGGAAGCCCCCGTGCCCGTACTTGAGATTGCCTCCGAAACAACTCGTACCGGCGGCGCCGCGAATGTCGCACAAAATATCGTAAATTTGGGTGGACGGGTCGATTTAATTGGCGTCGTTGGGAATGATAGTAACGGAAAGAAACTGATCCGGATGCTTGAGCAGCTAGGGATAGATGTGGGCGGCATTTGCATTGACCCAGATCGGCCCACAAGCACGAAAACCCGTGTAATCGCCCGCACTTCGAGCACAAGCACTTCAACCCATCAACAGCTTGTTCGTCTTGATCGAGAATCAAAAGCGCCCGTAAGATCCACGATCCACGAGCAGCTAATGGAAAACGCCCTCAGTCGTATACCGCATGTGGATGCCATTGTTTTTGAAGATTATGACAAAGGCGGCGTCAGCAGTAGATTGATCGAGAGTGTACTTCGTACCGCTCGACAGTACGGAAAACCTGTTATCGTGGATCCGAAGGTAGAGAATTTTTGGAACTATAAGGGCGTGACATCTATCACTCCGAACCATAAAGAGGCAGGACTTGCTGTCAACCAGAGGATTTCTGACGAGGAAAGTTTGGTTTCTGTCGGCGAGGAGATATTGGATAGACTCAATCTTGAAGGCTTGTTGATTACGCGCGGCGAGCAGGGAATGTCACTCTTTCGGCAGCGTCACGATGGGGATTTGCGCGTAGATCACATTCCCACTCAGGCGCAAGAGGTGTTTGACGACACGGGCGCTGGAGATACGGTCGTAGCTGTGTATGCGTTAGCGCTAGCCGCTCAAGCCGACATGCTTGATGCCGCTCGGCTTTCAAATCTTGCGGGAGGTATTGTTTGCGGAGAAGTTGGTTGTGTTGCCGTGAACCGAGATCAACTCTTGCAAGGTATCCACGCCGGTAGCACCGAATGAAAACCGTTTTTCTCGATAGAGACGGTGTAATCAACCGTAATCTCGATAATAATTATGTCAAGAGTTGGAGTGAGTTTGAGTTTCTACCAAACTCTCTGGAAGCAATTGGGTTTCTCACTCATTCTGGTTATCAACTCATCATCGTTACGAATCAAGCCTGCATCAACAAAGGTATTCTGTCGTCCAAGGCACTTAACGAAATCCACCGCAAAATGTTGGCTGAAATCGAGAGCGCCGGTGGCCGTATCCACGCCATCTACTACTGTCCTCATCGTGATGACGAGAATTGCACATGCCGCAAACCTAAACCCGGTATGCTTGTGCGGGCGGCATCCGAACATGAAATAGATTTAGACAACACCTACTTAATTGGCGATTCTAATAGAGATATTCAGGCAGGCAATCAGTTCGGTGCATGTTCGTTGCTTGTACTAACCAAGAACGGCTACAAATCAAATCTGACTGAAAACATGAGTGCTACCGCCCCAATACAACCCCGACAGATATTCGCGGATCTTTATGCGGCTGCAGAATGGATTGTTTCTTTTAGCGCTAAAGCTATTCGCCGGTAGGAGTGAATTCCAATACCCAACGATAGATCCCAACTTGGAAATCGCTCCTACAGGTAATCAAAGAAGGCGGAAAAAAGGCTATCGCGCTCCTTGTTCAGTCGCTTGATCGATTCGGGGATCGCTCCTACGTTTCAATAAACAATCACAATCACAGGAGACTCAAGATGATTCAGCAAAATATTGAAACTCAAATCGGTAAACATCAACTTACTTGGATTCTTACCGAACTGCTTGACGAAAAGGAGATTGCCCTCCTAAAAACCCAGTGCGGCATCCATGACGCCTCCGCGCAGATGGATTCCCATTCCGTCAACGGGGTTATTGAAAACCTGGCAGAGGCTTTTTTTCGTCAAGAGACCGCACAACAGACCGTCCACGAACACCTCGTGCAGAAGACGGAGCGAGCAATTCGTCGAGTCGGCTATATGAATGTGCAGGAGATTCAAACTTTCCTAAGTAGCTGCACACATCTGGTCGAAGGAGGAGACTTCACCGAGATTGTTTGGGCGCTTTTGATTGACTCCCGCCGAGATGTTCAACAGCACGGACAAAAACTCCTTAACGAATATGAGCAGTCTGTCCATGAAGTACCCAATGCTACCGGCTTGATGAGATCTGAACATGACGCAACAGCTAATAAGACCGATCGAGCTGGTCATTCACCGCAAACTAGGGCAAGTGAGAACATCGGTGCAGTTCAAGTATTGGATGTGCCCGTGCATACACCGTCCAAGAAACCGACACAAATCCTAACCGCGAAGGAAGATCCTAAACCCGAAACCAATCAGAAACATGTCCGGCTCCAACAAACAGTAAATCAACTGAATGATGAGTCCGCGGCTCTAAAAAAAGAAAATGAAAACCTGAAAAAACAACTGCAACAGTTCATCCAAGAAAATGAGGATTTCCGAGAAAAAGAACACCGATTCATGGAACAAGACATACATATTCAACAGCTACAGCTAAAGATTCACAACCTCAATCGCCAAGTTGAAAAACTGTCGAATCGATCTGCGGAAATTCAATCCATCCACAAGGTTGCACAAGCGGAATTTGCTGTTGAATTGAAATCTTGTGAAGAACTCGTTCATAGAAGTAATCAGGCGTTTGAACAGATGCAAGAGGACTTCCAGGCACAGGTCTCAGAACTGAGGAAGTTCTCCGAGATGTCAAAGACAACACTCATACGGACTCGCGACAAAGTGGCACAGTTTTTCGGCCAACCTGATTCCAGTCAGAGTTTGCAAAATCGCGTACTAAAGGAACAGCCGAGTGTTGGTGTGTTTGTTGATGTCCAAAACATGTTCTACGCAGCCAAAGACCGGTATGCAGGGCGGGTGGATTATATCAAACTACTCGATCTCATCGTCGGACCACGCCAGCTTGTCGTGGCGTATGCTTATGTCGTCCAGATTCCCGAGATAAACCAGTCGGGATTCTTGTCCCTGCTTGAGCATAATGGATACACCATAAAAAGCAAAGACTTACGCCTCCGAGGTGATGGTTCCGCAAAGGGAGACTGGGATGTCGGCATCGCAATTGACATCGTCTCAATGCTCGGAGCGCTTGACGTCGTTATTCTAGCCAGCGGGGATGGTGATTTTTGCGCACTTGCGGAACTGATTAAACAACACGGCAAGCGAGTCGAGGTTGTTGCCTTTGAGCACAATACATCAATGGACCTTCAACGGATGGCTGACCAATTCTTTCCAATCGGCGACGAGCTTCTCATTTGAGTATTCTTGATAAGAACCTGTTTGAAAATCTATTTGGAGTAGCACCATTTGCCTCGAAAGCGATCATCAAACCGAAGATGAAATCCCTGTTTTTTGCCGAAGACTCGGTTTCTTTTCTCCGCATTTTTGTAGGGTGGGCACCGCCCACCATTTCTTGTAGGTGGGATCGGGAATC
This sequence comes from Candidatus Poribacteria bacterium, assembly GCA_965197465.1. Classification (GTDB taxonomy): domain Bacteria; phylum Poribacteria; class WGA-4E; order WGA-4E; family JAJDTR01; genus JAJDTR01. The sequence continues at coordinate 2,708,471 of OZ240209.1, forward strand.
ATCAAATCCCCGATGTCCTCCTCTTCTTTCACTGCGCACTAGCTTCTAAAAGTCCTAAAGTGGAATCTCCGCTCGTCTTGCCTAAGGCTTTGACGACTTCACCAAACTCAATGGAATCCACCTTCCTCGAAAGCCCAATCCCATCAAAAATGGGGATGTTGTAATCGTGTCAACTTAGGTTTCTAGCTCTCACATTTTGACAACAATTGTAATGGTCAGGCAGATGTGGGACACTCATAGCTGTTTCCCGCAGGGAACTCTATCGTACTCCCAATTTAGTCGCTTGATCGGTTTAGATCGCCAAATCCAAGCTTTGCCGATTAGGTTGTCAATCCGCGGAGCGGTGCGGCGTGTAAACCTCTCGCTGACTAATACACATTCCGACAGCAATGCATAAATCCAACGCCTCCGTCAAACCAAACCTGCCCGCACACAACTCGCCCCTTAACGCCGATAATCTCGACCAGGGCAAGGATTCTCCCCTTTCACGTCCTGAATCCCTTCCGCCGACAACCACCGTGGCAAGAGATCAATGTCTCCTAGGAGATTGGTACTTCAATGAACGGCACTATCCTCTTGCAATTTTGACATACAAACGTGCCTTGGAATTAGATCCGGAGTGCGCTGCTATTCATCACAGGCTAGGGTTGGCGTTCTACAAAGAAGGGGAATTCGATGCCGCCAAAGACTCTTTCCAAAAGGCGATTTCCCTAAATCCATTTAGCGCTCATTACCACTATTCGCTAGGTCAACTACTGCAAGACTACCATGATCTTGATGGCGCATGGCGAGAAGCAACCCACGAATTCACAAAGGCAATCGAACTTGACCCGTCTTATGTTGAGGCGTGGTACGATCGGGGATCGCTCTATGACAAGCAGGGTGAGCTTGAAAAAGCATGCCACGATTTTCAGCAGGTTATGGCGCGAATGCCGAATTATGCCGCTCGTTATAACCTAGCGGTGCTATACATAAAACGACAGATGTGGGCAGAGGCGCAACAGACGTTGGAAGATATCCTTAGCATCGAACCCAATGACTCCGATGCCTACTATCACCTCGCGGATGTCCATTTGAATCGTTCAGGAGATCTGACCCTAGCCATTGACAGCCTGAAAAATGCAATTGAACGAGACCCCGATCATTTGGATGCTCGCTTTGCGCTCGGGTTGCTCTACGCGAAGAATCGTTACAATCGTCCCGAGTATCGTCAGGAAGCAATCGATCAATTTGTCCAATTGACCGCGAGTAATGAGTTGCTAAAAAGCTTCGACCAAATGGATCAAGTCTATTTCATTCTGGGAAGTCTTTACGATGACAATCCTGTGGACGCAGAACTAGCAATCTCCGCTTATCAAACCGGCTTAGAACATGCTCCATCCGCTCAAGTCAGAAATAATCTTGGTCTCTTGTACTTGCAAAAAAAGCAGATTCAGAAAGCGGCTGAGGAATTCCGCCAAGCAATTCAACTTGAACCGGATTATGAAGCCCCATATCACAATCTTGCGAAAATCTATTTTTACGAGCATGACGAGGAACTTCTGAAAGATCTTCGTGGATGGCTAACACTCCGCCCACAGGACGCAGCAGCGATAATCTCTCGACTTGCTCTTTCACTTATGGATGTCGCACGGGCTGACGGACATCAAAGCCTTTATTCCCGTTTGCATCGTGTTAAGAATCTCGTTAGTGTCAGCGGCGTTCAACTTCGATCTGCATTGCGCCAGTCTGAACCCGCCTCCAAACTACATAGCGGGCTTGATCGAATCTTGACTCAACACGAGGATTCGTATAATCAGTTGACTGAAATCTTGAGCACTCTGCGAACAGAAGCACCCGTCCTGGAGCTAGTTGACATCAATAGGCTCATCGAAAATCTGTTGATTAAGCTGAGGTCCGTTTGTGCGGCTAAAAGGATAGAGTGCCAACCGGTTTTAGCAGCAAATCTGCCGTTTATCAAAGGCGACTCGAGCCAACTGAGAGAAGCGTTTCATAACGTCTTAATCAACGCATTTGAAGCGATGAAAGATGGCGGCGTTCTGCAGATGGAAACCGAATATCAGCCGCAATCCTCGCAAGTTAGAATCTCCTTCGCTGACACAGGCCAAGGTATTCCAGATGCGCTTCAGCACAAAATCTTTCAGCCAGGATATACGTTAAAACAGGGGGGGAGCGGATTTGGTTTGACCATCGTTCAACGAACTATCCGCGATCATATGGGGAGTATTGATCTGCATAGCAAGGAGGGAGATGGAGCGACATTTACAATCTATCTTCCAGTAAATCCAGACGCTGTTCCAATAAAGACAAACCTACAAATGCGCCCAATCTTTTACGAGGCACGAGGCGATCTTGCATTTGAAGAACTGGTGTAATAGTCATTCTATTTTGGAGATGACACACGGTAGGAGCGATCAAGCGACCGAATAGGATCAAATGAGCGAATAGTGAATGATCAAGGGAACGGATAGTGACCGTGGTAGAAATCCCATAGAAATCCTCTCCGAATCAATCAACCGAGTGGATAACGAGTGCGACAAAAATCTTCTCCGAATCGCGACATATCGTAGGGGTGTCGAACGGGGTAAATACTATTCGTTACAAACCTAGCACATGGGAGGGTTGGAATCTGAACTCATCCCGGAGATGAAAATGCCAGAACGCATCTTAGTTGCCGACGATCAGGAAGAGATTCAAGGCTTGTTAAGGGAGATGCTCCTACAACGGGGTGCGGAGGTTACCTCCGTCAGTACCGCCCAAGAAGCACTAGACCTGATTGTTAAGAACATTGACGCATTTGACCTTGTCATCCTCGATCTTGATTTCGGCGAGCGTCAGATGAATGGGTTGGCTTGTCTAGAAGAAATCAGAAAACGGACCACTGCGCTGCCTGTGATTATCTTGACCGGCAAGGGCACCGTCTCAACTGCTGCGGAATCCATAAAGTTAGGCGCGGAAGAGTTTGTTGAGAAGGATTTTTACCTCGAAGAAAACATGGAACTTGCCCTCATACGACTTGATAACCTTATCCGAACCACCATTGACAATAAACGCCTACGTCGGGAGCGCGAATTCTACCGCGAAGAATTGAAAGGCAAGTACAATATCGTTGGCAAAAGCCCGCAAATCCAGCAATTAATTCAACAGATTCAGGAGGTTGCCCCAATACCACGTCCTGTTTTAATTCGCGGTGAGCGTGGGACGGGGAAAGAGTTAGTTGCAGCAGCCATTCACCATGATAGTCCTCGAAAGAAAAACGCCTTCATAACTATCAACTGTGCCGCTTTGGCGGAAGGACTTTTGGAATGTGAATTATTTGGACAGGAAGATAACGCTTTCACAAATTCTTCGTTCCGGGAAGGCCGTTTCGTGTTGGCGGACAAAGGAACGCTTTTCTTGGATGAGATTGGGAATATGTCTTACGAGTTCCAACAAAAGATTCTCCGCGTATTGGAATACCAGCAGTTTGAACGGGTTGGCGGATTGAAGACGATAAGAGTAGATGTCCGTGTCCTTGCTGCAACCAACAGCGATCTTGAGTTAGAAATGGAGCAGGGCAAGTTCCGTGAAGATTTATACGATCGTCTCGCATTCGAGACAATCTGGATGCCCCCGCTACGGGAGCGCCGAGAAGATATTGAACTCCTGTGTTATCACTTTATGGAACGCTTGGCTGCTGAAGTGGCGGGGGTTAAGCCCAAGAAACTCTTACCTGAAACACTTGATTGTTTCAACTCTTATCACTGGCCCGGTAACGTGCGTCAACTCAAGTATGTTATTGAGCAAATCACGTATAAAGTTGAAGGTGACACAATTTCCTCTCATCATTTGCCGCAAGAAATTCTCGCGTCGCATTCGGCCGAGGCTGATGAACGATCGTTAGCTAATAAGCTACGTGAGTATGAGAAGCAACTCTTGACTGAAGCATACGCGGAGTCGCAAGGCAATTTAGAAGCTATCGCACGGCAATTCAGCATTCCATTGGAATCCGTCAAACAGCTTGTGGAGAAATACCGGATTGTGTAATGGTCAGGTCGAGAGCAGAGGCCCGCGCTTTTTCACTCTTGCGATCAAGCGACTGAATAGGGATCAAACAAGTGAATAGCGAGTGCGATAGAATTCCACAGTTGTTCCGTTCCCTTCTCCAAATAACCAAACATGACTTTGACGCCCATTTTTCAAACAGGCGTTCAAGGCACTCGCCGAATATAAATGTCCGGGGATTCACCGCGGGAGTCCGTCCATACAATAACAGCGCCACCACCTCCGCCTGCTATAGCTCTCGGTGTCGTCTGGTTGCCATCGGCAGTACACACAGGAACGCCATTTAGCGGCCAGACGGATTTACCATTACCATCAATCAGTTGCGCGTAAATTGCGTCGTGCGTAATGTTGCCGTAGTCTTCGCGATAATCGAGCCAATACACGATGGCTCCATCCGAACCGTCGGAGACTAGAGTTGGCTTACGTTGTTCTCCTTCCGCGGCACAGACAGGAACGCCATAGTTTCCCCACATGTGTTCCCCATTCCGACTCAGTCTTTGAGCGTAAATGTCCGAGAAGATGTCGCGATCGTCTCGCCACACAACAATCAAACCCCCTGCCCCGTCACTTATACCCTCAGGTACCTGCTGGTTTGATGGCGCATCACAGAGCACGACACCATCCTTCTGCCAAAGAACTTTTCCTGCTGCGTTAATCCTCTGGACATAAAGGTCGGCGCTACTCAAGAGATTTGGATCGTCTCTATAATCCAGCCAGACTGCGAACGCTCCATCTACTCCATCCGAGAGCACGAAAGGAGTGCTTTGATGCCCAGCAGCTGTACACACGGGAATACCTGCCTCTGGCCAGACCGCCTGACCCTCCTTATTCAATCGCTGCGCAAAAACATCCCAATCGTCGGTACTGATGTCCCACCAGACGACGATTGCTCCGCCTTCACCATCTGTCGTTAGAAACGGATCGTACTGATCTCCCTCACCCCGATATACCGGCACGCCGTTGTTGTTCCACATCGGGCGACCACTGATGTGAATTTTCTGAGCGTAAACGTCTTGATTCCCGTTTCGCCAATCCTCCCAGACAACAATTGTGTTACCCTTTTCATCTGTGATAGCGCGCATGTCGGTCTTTATCGCGGAGTGAGTGCAAACAGGAATTCCTTCCCTTTGCCAAAGCCCATCTCCATTTCCATCAATTCGCTGGGCATAGATATCTTGGTGCCCATTCCTTCCATCACCAAACACGATAATCGCCCCTCCACTGGCATCGGACACCACTACGGGCCAAATCTGTTCACTTGGCAGATTGCAGACCTGAACGCCATTCGCCGCCCATAGCATTTCGCCTTCTGCGTTAACACGCTGCGCAAATATGTCGTGATTCTCGTTTCGCGCATCCTGCCATGCGATGATTACGCCTCCATCGCTATCGGTTGCCAAATCCGGAAAGTGTTGCTCATTCATCGCGGTGCAAACGGGTCTACCCTGAGTTGAATCTTTAACCCATTCGGCAGAAAGAGATAGTGCAACAATAATTGAGAGCATGGAGGCTGCGCAAACAACCCTAATTGCAATAGCACTTCGTGGTCGGCAACATGAAAAGATTGTCATTGCATCTATCCGGTCGTGACGAAACCGAGTTTTTTCTTGAAATGAAAACTTTATGGGATCTTCAAAGTGTATAGCAGTCGACGAGAATTCTTTCTTTGTAGGGATCAAACGAGCGGACAGCGAGTGCGCTAGGGACCCCAGCGCGATAGAGTTCCCATAGAGATCCTTCGTTGTTTCGTTCCTTTCCCTAATGACAAAAAATGGCTTTGCCACCTATCTTCAAACAAACTCTTACATAGCGATCGTACCGACACTGAACACACGTTTTCTGTTGACTGCGTTGCCAGGAATGATTAGAACCAGACCAGAAATTGATTCCTGTTTGCGGCGAATGGGGGAGAGCGCATCGGGAAATGACAGGCGGATTGTCCCTTGAAGGAGACAGCGAGATGTTGTTTACCGGGCGGGACGCAACTCAGGAGTTGAGTCGGTGAAACCAAGGTTTAGTGCTCGTGAATTCAGGGAAGGCTTGAAATCTTGGAAACCGAGTCGTGAAGAATATGGTGTTTTTGTAAATTGTGTGAAGAGCGTAAAGCTATCGGCGCTTGAGTTAAACTAACCTACAATTCTCAATCCCATGCCTACCTAAAACAATTCTAGGCAGACCACCGCAGCCTACTGATTCATCCAATGACCAAAGATAGATTTCGCCGGATTGACCCAGTCCCCTTCTTTGGAGACCCATACCTCATAATCTCTTTCGGTGACCCAGACCCCATAATGCAGATGATACCCAGTACTACGACCGCTGGTTCCCACATAGCCGATGACTTGCCCTCGCGCAACTTTTTTCCCGACACGCAAACCGTCAGCGAACTTGCTCATATGACCATATACTGTTTCCATTTTCGTCGAGGGGTGTTTTACTCTAACCATATTCCCCAAGATCCTGTGGTAACCGCGATATGAAACAATTCCGTGTGCGGCAGCTATTATGAGTGTATCTTTCCTAGTCGCGATATCTAATCCCTTATGGAATTCATGTCGCCTCGTTGTTGGATGCAGGCGGGGACCATATTCAGAAGAGTACCAGAAGATTTTCCCTTCGCCATCGTCTGGCGCGATTATCGGGAGTATTGAAGGTGTTTCATCAAGTTTCTTCTTTGCCTTAATGACATAGTCGTAAACGGGCTCAATTGCCGCCTTGGCCTCCGCCACTCGCGCGCTTAAAGAATCTTCTTTTTCACTAGGGTAAATTACTAACTGTGAAGTGGAACCTGTATCAACGATTACCTCGCCAGATTCAGAATCTTCAAGTGAGATAGCGCCAAATCCAAATCCGCCTCGTCCGAGCATCCCCTCTGCTTCCGCGTCTATCCCCAACCCACTACGCACCTTATCTGCCATTCTTTTAATCTCTTCCATTGTTCCCTTGTCAGATTCAAGTTCGGCTTGTAAGGTTTGCACCTCTTTTTTAAGATCGGCGTTCTTAGCCTCAACCGCCTCATGGCTGACTTTAGAAAATAGTCCGAAACTGACCCCTCCGAGTGCACTAACTATAACTGTAAAGAGGAAAATATATAATAACTTCAAGCACCACCTTCCGACTGAGATCTGTCGTACGGATCGTCCATCCGGTGACATAATGGCAAGTATATATGTACTTTTCAATGCTCTGTCTCCTTAATGTCGTTTTCTTAAGGATTTATGGGAAGAAAATACCCATTCTCTACACGTAACAATCCTAGTATATCACGATTTAGAAATTGAATCAAGCGTTTTGGAAAAAAATAATTCTTCCGAAACTTCAGCATGAAACGAATTATCAAGGAAATCCCGATCTTGAAATGATCGAGTAGATGGTAGACACTGATACTTGTTGCCCGTAAGAGGGAAAATCAACGATTTAACAATCGCAGATTGGCTTGGATTGCCAAATCCAAACCTTAACCGAAGAACTCCTCAATCCGCGGAAGCTGCAAAACGCGCAAACCATCCTGCTGTCTGAATACACATTTTGAAGTTTAACGTGTCCTAATTCAAACGACGATTTCTTCATAGGCGTTTCATGAATTTTAAATAAAGCGGCTTTCATAGCACTTTTTTAAATAAAATTGGATCTGCAATCGTCAAATCCCCCGGCTCCCCTCTTATCGCCCACCATGCCTTGTAGGGTACCAGCTGCGATAGAAATCCCTCATCAAATAGTCGATTTCCCTTCTTCTCTCTGCATTGCACGTCCGATTCCAGAATGAATCCGAGAACCCCTCTACAACCATAAATTAGATCAATGCCCTGATTCCATGCTCATTTACTATTGAATGGTTTCAGCCTAACGTGCTATGCTGAGAATTAACCGGTTAATGCATCTGCATGTCGGGGAGTAGAGTAGCAGTACCCAATAACCCTACGGTCTTCCCCTTTTTGGACAAACGCAACCGTCTTTCTTGTTTACACCACCTTGATTCGCCTTTCATTGCCTCTGATGTGGAATACTCCATTATGAAAATCGTTGTTGCACCGGACTCGTTCAAAGGAAGCCTTACTGCTCTACAAGCGGCAGAAGCCATAGAACAAGGGCTAGGAAGAGTGTTTCCCGATGCAGTGATTAAGAAAACACCGATGGCGGATGGCGGTGAAGGTACTGTTCAGTCGCTCGTTGATGCTACTGGCGGGCAACTTCTGGTTGAGCAGGTCGCGACCCCGCTCGGGAACGAAATCGAGGCGGAGTATGGTATCTTTGGGGATGGAACTACGGCAGTCATTGAAATGGCGGCAGCTTCCGGTTTAACGCTTGTACCTCTCAATCAACGTGACCCGCTCGTAACAACGACGTACGGTACAGGGCAACTCATTAAAGCCGCCTTGGACCGAGGATGTCGGAAGCTAATCATCGGCATCGGTGGGAGTGCGACGAACGATGGAGGTGCAGGGATGGCGGAAGCTCTCGGTGCGAAGTTGCTGACATCGGATGGCAAGCGGATTCCGCCGGGAGGCGGGGGGTTAAGCGCACTGAATATGATAGACCTCTCCGAACTAGATTCTCGGCTTGCGGCAACTACCACCGTTGTTGCTTGTGATGTCGATAATCCGTTGACAGGCACAAACGGCGCAGCCCATGTCTATGGACCCCAAAAAGGTGCTACGCCTCAGATGGTTGAAACACTGGACACAAACTTAGCACATTTTGCCTCAGTTGTTCAACGCGATACGGGGAAGGTTGTTGGAGAGATTCCAGGCGCAGGGGCTGCCGGCGGGCTAGGTGCGGGTTTGATTGCTTTCTTGGATGCCGAATTGAAATCCGGCGTGGAGATTGTAATCGACGCCGTGCAACTCGAAAAGCAACTTGAGGACGCCAGCCTCGTCGTGACAGGTGAAGGAGAGATCAACTTCCAGACCGTCTTCGGCAAAACCCCGGTCGGTGTCGCGAAGCTTGCAAAGGAACACGGGATTCCCGTTATCGCGATTGCCGGAAGCATCGCCGAGGGAACCGAGGACGTTCATGAAGCGGGAATTGACGCCATAATCGATATCGTACCCGCGCCGATGCCGTTGGAGAGCGCGGTTGAGAACGCCTTTGACCTTACTGTCGAGGCTGCTGCACGTGCAGCGCGCTTAATCTTGACCGGGATGAGTGTCCTGAAATAACGGCGAACCAAGCCTAGCTCAGAACAACCAAAATGCAATGCCGTTGATTCTCGAACCTGCTCGCTTTTGCAGGTCCAATGTTTCCTTTTTGCAATCGTTTTAGAGACGGAATTCTTGCCTTATCAACGACTAGCAATTCCCGCCGATGAATGCCTCCGTACTACTTTTGTATGACCATCTTTCGCGTTTCTTGATAATCGCCCGCATCAAGAGTGCACCAGTATACACCGCTTCCTACCGGCTCACCGGCATCGTTCCGACCGTCCCAATACGCAGCTTCCTGACGGGACAAATAATCTCCTTGCCCCTGCGCACCAAGCGATAGCGTGCGAATCAGCAGCCCTGAATGGTTGTAAATACGAATTGCAACCGCGCTTTCCTTCGCCAAGCGGTACGGCAGCCACGTGTCCGGGTTGAACGGATTCGGGTAGTTTGGCAGGAGCGCCGTTTCCGTCGGAACAGGTGCCCACGTCTCCAATTCCGCCAAAAGCTGTTCGAGTACGGCAATCCCTTTTTTGAGTCTTGGATCTCCAACCTCCAGCGCTGTCGCATCCATTAGCCACTCCCGGACATCTTCCGCCATCAATGCCTGAAATGCCTGCGGGTAAGTGGATGGCGCGGCTGTCACGTGTCCAAATACGCCGGCAACCATCTCCAAATCAAGGAGATTCACAATGCCATCTGCGTTGATATCTCCACCGTTTTTTCCCGATTCCCCGAAATGGGCGGCGACCAACACCAAATCCAAGATATTCACCACGCCATCCTGATTCACATCCGCCGCGGAAAATTCAGTGGAACTTGCGTCCGGTGTCAACTCCCATAGCAGAATTGTACCGTCTCGACTTCCACTGGCAAGCGTACCACCATCAGGCGAGAACGTCACAGAAGTGACCGAATTCGTATGCCCTTTGAGGGTCCGCAGATGTCCTCCAGTGCGAGCATCCCACAACCGAACCGTGTCATCGCTCGTCCAGAGGTCTCTGCTCCCACTGGCAAGTGTGAGTCCGTCGAGAGAGAACGCCACAGAAGTAACAGTATCAGTCCGACCATCAATAATTTGCAGGGCTTCGCCAGTATGAGCATTCCACAACCGAATCGTCCCGTCCCGGCTCCCACTGGCAAGCGTGAAGCCATCGGGCGAGAACGCCACGGACACAACATCATCCGAATGCCCTTCAAGCGTGTGCAAACTCACACCGGTGCGGGAATTCCACAGCCGAATCGTGTCGTCCCAACTCCCACTGGCAATCGTGTAGCCGACAGGAGAAAATGCGACGCAATTGACACTACCATCATGTCCTTCGAGCGTCCGTGCTTGTTTCCCATTGTGCGCATTCCACAAACGAATCGTACTGTCCGGGCTCCCACTGGCGAGCATGAAGCTATTAGGCGAGAACGCTATGGAATTTACCACGCGCGGATGCCCGGTGAGAAGGTTGACTTCGGCGCCGGTGTTTGCATCGTAGAGCCAAATACCGATGCTAGTCGCAACCGCGAGCAGGGCTCCGTCTGGCGAATATGCGATATTGCTTGATATCCAACCCTTCCCGATCCGCTTCTTGGCACCCTCGGGCAATCCCCATCGGGTATAGTCTTGGGCAAAACTGCTCGGTACACTCAGAGCAGCAGCGAGCAATAGACTAATTTGCAAGAATCGCACTGTCTTCATGTGGTTATCCTCCTCATAATGAAAACGTACCTTCGGTCTGCAAGCGCAAATGCTATGCCAGATGCGTACAGTATTGGGAAACCTAGCTCTGTACGGGATTTCCGGCGCCATACAACGCGCTCGTGAGATTCAAACTGTTCAGATTCTGGACAGCATTGTTCAGAAATAGATGGTTTGTAGGGGTAGATGGTTGAAACCGGAAGGCTCTTGATAGGGTTGGAGTGCAACCCTTGGGGTAATACCGAAGGTGGGTTTAGCGGTAGGACGTGAGGATCAGTTGTGTAGGTTTGGCTGAACAACTAAACGAAAGTTAATGAGTGCGATGGAACTCCCCAAAAACTTCCAGCGGAATGGAGCGCCATGGAATGACAAATTTATTTGCCGACCAGCATCTTCCGCGTGGCAGTAAAATCGCCTGCCGTCAACCGATAGAAATACACGCCATTCGCCACCGTTTCGCCCTGCTGATTGCGTCCATCCCAATACGCCGCCCGGTTTCGACTGCGATACTCCCCGGCAGGTTGGTGTCCCATCGCCAGCGTCCGAACCCTTTGCCCATTCCTATCATAAATCGTCAACGCCACCTCCGCAGGTCTACCCAACCGATACGGTATCCACGTTTCCGGATTAAACGGATTCGGGTAGTTTGCTAGGAGCGCCGTTTCCACCGGAGTCAAAGCCGCTGCAGACGGTGAAAGTTCGGGCGTGTGTATCGTGCGATCGACCGCTACCCGCTTGATGTCGCCCCACGTCGTGAGGCGCCGGAAATCCCACAGCAGTACCGTGCCGTCCCAACTTCCACTGACGAGCGTGTTGCCGTCAGGCGAGAAGGCGACAGACGTGACAGCATTCGCGTGCCCTTTGAGGGATTGCAGGTACTCCCCTGAGCTCGCATCCCAAATCCGAATTGTATTATCGTAATCGAGACTCCCGCTGGCGAGTATAGGTGCATCGGGGGAGAATGCGAGACACGAGACGCCGCTTGTATGTCCTTCAAGCGTATGCAGATGCTCCCCGGTACGCGCATTCCAAACCCAAATCGTCTTATCGTTGTGGTCACCCCAACGCGCCCCGCAACCGCTTGCCAGAAATTCGCCGTCATGCGAGAACGCCACGGAACTAATTCCATCCAGTTGCCCGGAAAGCGTCCTCATGCGTTCTCCGGTGCGGACATCCCACAGACGAACTGTTTTGTCCCCGCCCCCACTGGCAAGTATGGATCCGTCGGGGGAGAAAACCACGGAGGAAGTGACACCACCCTTGTGCCCCAAAAAAGTCTGTTTTTGCTCGCGAGCACGGACATCCCACACTCGAATCGTGTCGTCCATGCTCGCACTGGCAAGCGTATCCCCATCGGGAGAAAATGCTACAGAATTGACAATCCCAAAGTGCCGCCCAATGCTTGGGCGTTGGAGCACTCCGGTGCGCACATTCCATGACTGAATCACTTTTCCTCGAGTCCAGACAAGTATGCTCCCGTCGGGGGAAAAGGCTATGGAACGCAGGGTGCTAGTAAAAGTCTCTGGTCTGCCGAGGAGTTCTCCGGTGCGAGCATCCCACAGACGAACCATACTATCCCAGCCCCCGGCGCTCGCAAAGGTGTCACCGTCAGGTGAGAAAGCCACGTAAATGTCCCTCACATTCCAGTGACCTACGAGAGTGTGTAAAACCTCTCTCGTGCGAGTATCCCATAATCGAATTATAATGTTATCACCCCACATTGAGTCCCAATCCCTCAGTGCAATGGCAAGCGCCGCACCATCGGACGAGAACGCAATGGATTTGATCCAATTGAGGTGACCCTTAAGCGATGGCACGACGCCTACGGCCTCAGCATCTCGTGAACGAATCGTACCGTCGGAACTTCCTTTGACAAGCGTCGTCCCATCCGGCAAAAATACTATAGAACTTAGCCAATGCTCATGCCGTTCCAGAGCAATTACGGGTTCGCCGCTGTCAACATCCCACAGACGAGTCATGTTGTCCCTACTCCTACTGGCTAGCGTCGATCCGTCGGGCGAGAACGCAATGGAGATGACACTATCTGTATGCCCCACAAGGGTGTGCAAGGTTTTCCCGGTGGGGACATCCCACAAACGAACAGTCGCGTCCCAGCTCCCGCTGGCAAGCGTAGTTCCATCGGGCGAGAACGCTACAGACTTCACAAAACTCGTATGTCCCGTGAGTAGGTTGACTTCGGCGCCGGTGATTGCATCGTAAAGCCAAATGCCGATGCTGCTCGCCACCGCGAGCAGAGCGTCGTCTGGCGAAAACGCAAGATTGCCGGATATCCAACCTTTACCCAAGCGTGCTTTGGCGCCTTCGGGCAGTCCCCACCGGTTATAGTCTTTGGCAAAACTGCTGTGCAGTGACAAAGCGGCAACGAACAAAACGTTGAGTATGAAAAACCGAGATTTTCTCATCCCGAGATTTCCCTTTCCTACAAGCGTGAATCTCATTTGCCGACCAGCATCTTCCGTGTGGCAGTAAAATTTCCTGCAGTCATCGTACAAAAATAGACGCCATTCGCTACTGTCTCTCCCTGCTGATTGCGTCCGTCCCAATACGCTGCGCGGCCCCGGCTCCGATACGCCCCGGCAGGCCGGTGTCCCACCGCTAGTGTCCGAACCGCCCGCCCTCTCATGTCATAAATCGTCACCACCACCTCCGAGGGCTTTCCCAGTTGATACGGAATCCACGTCTCCGGATTGAATGGATTCGGGTAGTTTGTCAGGAGCGCCGTTTCCGTCGGAGTCAAAGTCGCAGCTGAAGGGGAAAGCTCCCGCAGTTGCCTCGTCCCGTCAGTGACCGCTACTCTCCTAATGTCGCCCCAAGTCGTCGCGCGCATCAAGTCCCACAGTAAAATCGTGCCATCTCCACTCCTACTCGCAAGTGTTAGCCCATCGGGAGAAAACGATACGTACCGAACCGGCTCTGTATGGCCTTCAAAGGTCCGTAGGTGTTCGCCAGTGGAAACATCCCATAAACGCACCGTGTGGTCCCTATACCACCCTCCACTGGCAATCGTTAAACCGTCAGGCGAAAAAGCGACGCAAAGCACAATAGACGCATGTCCTTCAAGGGTCGCCAAGCGCTCTCCGGTACGGACATCCCACAGAACAATAGCATTCTCCCCACCCCCAGCAGCGAACGTAGAACCATCGGGAGAGAAAGCAATGGTGTTGACCCAACCCTTATGTCCTTGAAACATCATAAAACGTTTCCCGGTGCGCGTATCCCATGAGGTAATCTTTCCATCACCACCCCCGCTGGCAATAAGTGAACCATCGGAGGAAAACGCAACAGAGGTGACCCAAACTACATTTCCAAAAAGCAGGTGCCGGCGTTTGCCCGTGCGCACATCCCACAAACCAACCATTCCGTCCCCACCTCCACTGGCAAGTGTGAATCCATCGGGAGAGAATGCTAGCGCAGTTATCCCGCCCCCATGTCCCTCAAGTGCCCTCAATCGTTTTCCGGTTCGGGTGTCCCACAGACGAATTATTCCGTCGTCACCCCCGCTGGCAATCGTGAATCCATCCGGTGACAACGCGACGGAATAGACACGACCGATATTTCCCACAATAGTGCGCCGGTGTTCTCCCGTGAGTGCATCCCACAAACGAATCGTGTTGCGGCTACTCCTAGTTACAAGCGTCGACGCGCCGGCCGAGAATTTCAAGGAAAGGGGATGATCTGCATGCCCCTCCAGTGTATGAAGGTGTTGTCCTGTGCGGACATCCCACAGTTGAATCATGTCGTCAAGAGTGCTCCCACTGGCAAGCGTAGAGCCGTCGGGGGAGAACGCCACTGATTCAACCCCCCAATTATGCCCCACTAGGGTATGCATCAGTTTCCACGTGCGGGTATCCCACAGACGAATCGTGTTGTCATAATATTCTTCTCCTCCACTAGCAAGCAGATCGCCGTCGAGCGAGAAGGCAATGCAACTCACCGTCTCCCTATGCTCCTCAAGGGTTTGCACGTGTTCCCACGTGCGGGTATCCCACAACTCAATCTTGCCGCGCCGATTTGACGAGGATCGGCCCGCAGGCCCTCCACCCGCAAGCGTAAGTCCATCCGGGGAAAACGCCACCACATAACTCAACCGACGTGAAGAATCGCGCAGCGTTCGTATGGGTTCCCCGGCGCGGACATCCCATACACGGACGCTTTCGCCTGATCCGCCGCTGGCAAGCGTGAAGCCATCGGGCGAGTACGCCACGGACACAACATCATCCGAATGCCCTTCAAGCGTGTGCAAACTCTCCCCCGTGCGAGTATCCCACAGGCGGATTGTGTCGTCCGAAGCTCCACTGGCAAGCGTGAAACCGTCGGGGGAAAATGCGACGCAATCAACATCACCGACATGTCCCTCAAGCGTTTGCAACTTTTTGCCATCGTGCGCATCCCACAAACGAATCGTATTGTCCTGGCTCCCACTTGCGAGCATGGAGCCATCGGGCGAGAATGCTACGGAATGTACCGAACCCGTATGCCCGGCGAGCAGGTTCACCTCAGTGTCGCTTCCCATGTCATACAACCAAATACCGATGTCACTCGCGACTGCGATCCGCCGACCATCCGGGGAATAAGCGACATTGCCAGATATCCGACCTTTACCCAGGCGCGCTTTGGCGCCTTCGGGCAAACCCCATCGGGTATAGTCTTGGGCAAAACTTCTCGGCACACTCAGAGCAGCAGCGAGCAATAGGCCAATTTGCAAGAATCGCACTGTCTTCATTTGGCTGTCCTCCTCATTATGAAAACGTACCTTTCGTCTGCCAGCGCAAATTCTATGCCAGATGCATACAGTATTGGCAAACCTACCACCGTGCGGGTTTCTAGCGTTATGCAGCGTACTCGCTGGGTTCAATCTGTTCAGTTTCTGCACAGAATCGTTCAGAAATGGGGACTTGCTTCGCCCGACTTTGTACATTTGTAGAATCAAGCGACTGATTTCTCCTCTCCATTGTTTTCCCCTGCTCCGTGCCTTCACCCTCCGCCGCGTCCTTTCTCCTGCCAGCCTCGCAGACTTCATCTCTTACAGTTTTTCTCTCGTCCAACCTTTCCTACCGACCACTAACCACTGGTCACAGGCCACTGCTTTACACTTCGATTGCTCTTGATCTTTATTGAATCTTGGTGTATACTTTTTAATTACGCTGTATCACAAAATATCTTCTCGTAGGTCGGCAGGTACATCCGACAATCTCCCGCGTGTAGGGCAGTCCCTTATCCTATGGACTAAACTCACAATAAGTCCCGCACGAGGTGATTGGAGCCGAGTTGTGAAATGGCTTACATACACAAGGATTTTTATAAAATATCCGATTGCTCTTGAGTCGCTGATTTTGTCGTTACGCGAGCTGTTGCCTTCGAACATGATTCATTCACCCGACAGCGATTCATACATTAAAATTGGAGGATCGAGACGATGTCAAAAATTCGCGTTGCTATTGTTGGTTTAGGAAACTGCGCTTCTTCGTTGATTCAAGGAATTCATTACTATCGGGATGCCAAGGGTGACGAATTCGTGCCCGGCCTTATGCACGTAAACGTGGGCGACTACCACGTAAGCGATATTGAGATTGTGGCGGCATTCGATGTGGATAGCAACAAGGTTGGTAGGGATGTAGCCGAGGCAATTTGGGTTGAACCGAACAACACCATTAAATTCTCGGATGTGCCGGAGACGGGCGTCACCGTTCACCGCGGACCGACGATGGATGGATTCGCCAAATACTACCGCGAGACGGTGGAAGAGTCGTCCGCCGAAGTCGTTGAAGTCGCCGCCGTGTTGCGAGAAAGTGAGGCCGATGTCCTCATTAACTACTTGCCCGTCGGCAGCGAGGAAGCGACCAAATGGTACGTGACGCAGGCATTGGATGCCGGTTGCGGTGTCGTGAATTGCATGCCTGTTTTCATCGCCAAGAACGATCAGTGGCGTGCCAAGTTTGAGTCTGCGGGCTTGCCCATCGTCGGTGATGACATCAAGGCACAATTCGGCGCGACAATTGTTCATCGCGTCCTGACAAAACTCATGAGCGATCGGGGTTTGAAAGTTGACCGTACCTCCCAGCTTAACGTCGGCGGGAATATGGACTTTAAGAATATGCTGGAGAAAGAGCGGTTGGAATCCAAGCGAATCTCCAAGACAGACGCCGTTGTCTCGCAGCTTAATCACGATATTTCGCCAAAGAACGTTTATATAGGTCCAAGCGACTATGTGCCGTGGCTTGACGATCGAAAGTGGTGCTATCTCCATCTGGAAGGAACAGAATTTGGCGACATTCCGGTAAGGCTGGAGTTGAAACTGGAAGTCTGGGATTCACCAAACTCGGCGGGCGTGTCAATCGATGCTATCCGCTGCTGCAGGATTGCGCGTGACCGAGGAATCGGCGGGGCTCTCTACGGTCCAAGCGCATACTTCATGAAATCGCCCCCGAGACAATATCCCGACACCGAAGCGAGAGAGATGTTGGAAGCGTTCATTGGAGGACGTTAAACAGGAACGGAGCTGCAAGATATGAGATTCGATCGACCCTAGCGTAATCGTATATCTTGCGGCCCGCATCAACTTCTGATTGTGAGGAGCGAACATTTATGCCACGTTTTCGTGCAATTCACACGATTGAACTGAAGCCTAACGTTGAAGGGGAGTTGTTTGAAGATTTCATGTTGCGCGAGTTTTTGCCCGCAATTCGTGCGCTACCCGGCTGCTTGGAAGTACAGTTGCTTAAAGGATATCAAGGCAATCTCGACGCCGTAGCGCACGCTGAGTCTGACTATGGGTGGTTGACGCTCTGGGAAAGCGTGGAAGCCAATAACGCCGCATGGTCCAAAGAGGGAGCCCATCATACACCTGACCAGATTCAGGAAGTAAATTCTAAGCTATATCAGTACGCCGCGAACTATTCGTTAATCGGGGGATTTACGGTTGCATCAACCGTTCGATGCTAGATGTAGAAAGAGTGCTCATTTCTCGTAGCATGGCACCTTAATCCTGTCAACTAGAGTACCTGCTTAAAACTGTCCCGCCTCAATTCCCCCCAAATCGCCATTCCCCCTGCGTAGAACAGAATCGCCAGCGGAATGAGCGCCCAGATCGGAACTAACTTTCTGAGAACAATCAGTCCAATACCCATCAACGCGGAAAGCACGACGGCTTTGAACCCATACCGTATAGTGGTCAACCTTGCGATGCGGCGAGAAATGTAGACAAAACCGGCTACGAACAAAAAAGCTTCGCTAATAATCAACGACACTGCGGCGCCGACATGGCTGTATCGCGGAATGAGCAGATAGTTTAAGGCGATGTTCACAAGCGCCGTCATTCCCATAAGCAGCGTGAACTGTGTGCGTTTGTCGGCAGCGCGCAGTACCGTGATAAAGGTTGTTGTCAAAAAGGCGAGTCCACCCGACCAACTCAACAACTGTAACGCCGGGGCAATCTTTGCGGCGGCGTAACGCTCAGGTGGCAAAATGGAGATTATGTCCCACGCCAATGTTGCGATGCCAACAGCAGTAGGCACACCGAGAAGAATCATCCACCGAAAAGCGTAGGTGTACACTGCGCGAAAGTCACTTCTTTTATCCTCAAAAGCGCGGGACATTACCGGGAACATTGCACCTAGGAATGCTCCCGGCAAGATCGTCACCGCGTTTACGATGGTATGCGCTAAGCCATACCAAGCGTTTGCCTCCAAGCCGTGCGGACTCAACCTCTCAAGCATGATGAGGCCAATCCGAAAATAGAGAAGATGAAACATGTTGCCGAGTGCGAAGGGTAACGCCTGACGCATTAGAACACCCCAGATTTTTAGATCGAATCGAAAGCGCAGCCTAATAAACTGCCATCGCACAATTGCAACACTGAGGGCAAGGTTGACACAACTCGCAATCAAGATCACCACGCAGAAATCTTGGAGATTCACACCCAGGACAATTAACCCTCCGCCGACAGCACAAACTACAGACCGCTCGGCAATAACGGTGAAGGCTTCGTACTTCATGTGCTCGAACGCCCGGAAGACGCAGCGGTACGACTGTGCAATCAAGTTAAGGATTTCCGCCAAACCGAGCAATTTTACTATCTGCATTGTGGTTGGCGAGTAATTCAACAAATTACCCACCTCAACCATCAATCCGAATGCGACAACTGATAGCAAGACTCTAATAATTAGGGCATTGCCGACGAAATGCCGCGCTTGATTCAAATGCAGCGTCATTTCACGAACCAGTGGCGCATGCATACCTAGCTCGGTAACGCTTGCAATCAAGTTGGTGAGATACATGGCGAGAAAGTAACTCCCCATCTCTTTTTCTCCAAAGTAGTGCGTCATGAGCAGGAACGTCACACCAAGGGAGAAGAAGCGACCCACGAGATGGGCGACTAGAAGCGCAGACGTGTTTTCAAAGACACGGTTCATAGGGTGTGAGGCGAAACGTGTGAAATGTAGGAATGGAGGGAACCTCTAGGGTTTGTTACAACCTACGGACTGGTTTCTTCGATGATGTTACTGTAGTTGCGTGATATGGAAGTTGGTTTTTCAGGCAGGGTCGAAGATTAATTTTCCGGTTTACCATACAGTCCTTTCCGGATATAGTTTGGAATCAACCCAAAGTAGTCGTCCGAATCGCCGTGCAACAGGCGTTCTCGTCCAATTCGAGCGATGTTGGCGCCGCGTGGAACATTGAACGTCGAATCGGCGAGAACCACATCATCGCCGAATTTTTCTCTCACCGCTTCGACATACCTATCCAGACCGTCACCGACGAAAACGGCGGAACTTTCAACGCGAGTTAGCAACTCTTCAATTGAAAGACACAAATCTTCACATCTGCGTTCCAGCGTCGCTCCACCGTGAAAAACCGCGCCGTAAACTTCCTCCCGACGCGCGTCTAGGATTGGGCACAGCAGCCCCTTGGTATAGCGCAGATTGTAGGCGATTGCTTCCAGCGTGGAAACACCTATAATAGGTTTTTTGATGGCGTAGCAGAGAGACTTCGCCGTGCCAACACCGATTCGGACTCCGGTGAATGAACCGGGACCTATCCCCACGGCGCAAGCGTCAAGGTCATGAGCAGCGAGATTGCCCCACTTCAATACCTGATCTATCGCGGGCATCAAACGCGACGAGTGGGCTTGCGTGATGTTCAACGTGTGTTCGCCGATAAAATCGTCCCCCTCAATCAAACCAACGCTGCCTATCGGGGTTGAGGTATCAATCCCAAGAATTTTCATCCGCTGTGTCTACCACGGCCTCCCTCTTGGGTTCAACGCGGGCGGAACGTCGTTCTTCACGGCGTTGACCGTTTTCAGATACGCCCAAATCGCTTTTAAATCTTCCTCACTCATCTCCGAATAATTTTTCGCGGGCATCGGAGGGAAAATCTTTCGATTGCTCTCGACTCCTTGGTGGCGCCCCGTCCGCATTGCACCGATGAACATCTGCTCCGTCCACTCCCCAAGCCCCGTTTCCTTGTCGGGGGTTAGGTTCGTGGCGAATGTAGTGCCGAAGGGCGCCGCAAACGCAGTCATTGTTTGCGCGGTTACCATGAAAATCCCCTGTCCCATCATGGTTTTGAAATCGTACTTCGGGTAGGGAGCATTCGCCGGGTGGCCGGCTAGATACATACTCATATCCGGTTCTGCGCCTTTACGCGGTGTATGGCACTGTCCGCACGCGCCAATCGTATCAACGAGATATTTTCCGCGCTTTACTACATCGTTCTGGCCCTGAACCCTGTTTAGACCGAGCACCGTAAGAGTCAACGCTGAAAGACTTATGAATCCAATGAACCAGCGTTTCTTGTGCATAGCATACTCCTTAACCGTGTTAGTTAGGGGTTTATTATATCACCGCCGCAAGGTATTTGCAATGAATCACCTTATAAGCCAGTCGGTTGGATTGAATACAGCGAAACCCAACATCTGTAGAAGCGATCTCCCGATCGCGACATGTCGGGAAATCCCGGCCAAACCTAACACCTGTAGGAGCGCTCAAATGAGTGGATAGCGAGTGCGATAGAGATATCTCCAGGTCACGACCTCCTGTCGCAAGCAACGCCCACTCCTACACTACGTAGGTTGGGTTAAACAATCAAGCGACCGATCAACTGAGCGGATAGCGAGGGCGATAGAGATCTCGTGAAACCCAACACCCGTGTCTGAACCGCTCCTGAAAAAACTTGAACCAACACAGAGATTCTGTTAGACTAAATCGGTATTGGCAAGCCCAAATTCAACAATAGCATGGCACTAAACGACGTAGATATAAGCGGCGGGATAGTTATACCATTTCGCTTGAATAATATTGCATATAATGTTTCCCAATTATACTATTATGAAAAGACCGATACCAACCATACCCCGCACACCAAGCTCGTAGGCGGGGCATCTTGCCCCGCACTGGTAAGATTTGATTAACGCTAATTAATGCACTGCAAATATAGAGAAATGGTATTATAAGGAGATTATTATGAACTGTATTTTCTGCTCGATAATTTCGGGCGATATTCCTGCGATAAAGGTTTATGAAGACGATCAAACCCTAAGCTTTATGGATATTAACCCCGGCAACCCGGGGCACTTGTTGGTAATCCCGCTGCGGCATTACCGCAATATCTTCGACATACCGCCCGTAACCGCAGGAAAAATCATGGAAGTCGGGGCGAAACTCGCGGGCATAATTAGAGACGTATTGAATCCGGACGGGCTAAACCTCTTTCAATCCAGTGAAGCCGCCGCCTTCCAGTCGGTGTTTCACTTCCACCTGCACCTCCTCCCGCGCTGGGAGGATGATTCTCTACTTCTGCCGTGGAAGCCCAGACCGGGTGACATGGACGAAATTCGGAACGTAGCCGCCCAACTTCAAGAACATCTGAAATAAGCTATATCTTGAGTTGTCTCTTGGCATGCAAAAAACTAAGACTCGCGTCATAACACGATTTACCCAGCAATGTAGGTTGGGTTGAACGATTAAATCCGAACTCCTATCAAGAACAATAGACCTTTCGCTTTTCAATGCCGCCTTGAACAGAGATAGAATGAAACCCAACACTTCATTCTTTCCTTGTAGGGAACAACGATCGTTGTTCCCCTCCCTAACAAAAATTAAGTCCCAACGGAACACAATTGGTTTGTAGTAGCGATTTTCGATCGTCAAATCCCCGATTTCGCATCTTCTCTTTTTTGGCGTTTTTTCCTGAATATTCGGCTTCTACAATTCCTCGCTTTACGCAGAGGCCACCGATTAATCGACTCTAATCCATGAAATCCTTTAATCTGCTTAATCCGTGATCCAGACTAATCTCTGCCTCCCCACTCAGGGCAATCGCGCCTGCATCCAATTCCAAACATGCGTAACATTTTCCCTAAATGAACCCTTTGGCACAAACTTCTCTTCAAAGAGCGCGGTGCCGACCGTAAATCCCCACGCCTTGGCGGCCAATACTTCGTCAATACGTGCGTAGGACCCGATGCTTCCGGCACACACGATGGGCACGCTCGTAGCTTCGACAACCGCCGTCAATAAGCCTGCCGCCTCCCCGGTGTGCCTGTAGGTAAGAAGATCCGCCCCGTCCACCCCTTTAGCCTCCAACTGTTTGGCATGAGCAACAATCTCATCCACGCTACCCTCCAAAACAGTGGGATGGCTATGAACATTGCCCAAAAAAGGATAGTACGCAACCGGCTTGTCTTTGAGAAATTCGCTTATAGAGTCAAAGAAAACGGTTCCCATCAGGATATCAACTCCGGATGCAACCGCGAGTTCAGCGCCTTCCAATCCCTCCTCCTCTGAAAGGCTTACGACCTCAAGATAGGTCGTCTTTCCGGCATCCGACATCAGGCGCACCAATTCCTTAGTTTCCTCCTTCGGAAGCCCGACATCCTTAAACCCCCAATGCCTTACGGGAGTATCCTTCATATCATCGAATAGTTCCAGCGCGTTCTCAACCGTTCGATCGTTATACGTGAGCATGACGATGAGTTCAGGCATCATCAGTGTTCTATCCTTTAGTTTGGCGCGAAACCCACGTGATTGCCAAAACTGCCGCGTCTAAGAACAAAAGAATACACTCTATTTGCTAGTAGTAGGCATACCCCGTATGCCGTAACCCCCTCTATACCTAACCCGCTAACCTAAGCGTAACTACAGAGAAAGGTTTAATCGTCAACGCCACTGAATGCAAACTGCTAGGCAAAACCCTCTGATTCTCTTCGACAAGATTCGTTTCAAACACCTGTCCAAGTGCGAGATACGGAAGACACACCGTTGCCGCCGTTTCCCTTCCCTCGGTCTCAATGAGTCGCAAAATGTAACCCCTGTCATCTTCTGCTTTCTTGAAGGTCAGCGCCATCACGTTTGGCGCATCGATTTCACAGAACGACGCCGTTGGAGGCAACGTGCCATTCTTGCGAGAGCCGTTCATCCAGACTGATAACGGCGGATTTGCAGTGTTCCATCCGAACCGTCTTGGCTCGCCTCCACGCCAATCGCCCTCATGTGTGCTAAACGAGTAACGTACCAAATATTCGCACGGATGGACGTTGATAAAGTTCGTACCAAAGTTATTATAACTGACCAGAGAATAGATGTGCCCTTTCTCCAACTCTCCCGGCTTCAGAAATTCATGTCCATAGTTCGGACCGCGAGCATGGTGATGAGCGCTTGAGACATAGCCGGGCCATAAACCGCCAAATTCCACCATTGGTGCGTCGACCGTCGTCCAGACGATGCCCCACTCCCCGTTGCTCACCTCTGTCCAATGCTGTACGGCATAGCTGTCCGTGTTAGATCCCGGAAATTGATCGCGGATGGGTTCGATAACCGCATTGGTAGCCTCGAAGCGGAAGTGCGGATTCTCCATCTGAAATGGAAAGGCGAAGAACACCTCCCTCGTTGGCGTTGAATCTCGCAAAATCCGCGCGTTGACGTCAATCCGTTTGATGGCATGGTGGAGCGTGATTTCCTGCGTCACGCGTGGACAGCACGAGGCTTCGGCTTTCAGCGTGATGGTGGTGTATAACGGACCAGCTTCCGTTACCGATGCTCCCACCAACTGACTCAATTCTTCCTCACCTGTACCGCAATCACGGACAATCATCTGTCCGAATCCGTGAGGCGCATACGGGTCAATCAGCTCTCGCCCTGTCTCTTTATCCAGCAGTCTTCTTATTGTCCCTCGTTCAGTGTCCAACTCCAATTTGAAGAAACGGTTTTCCAAAGCATCAGCGGTTGCCGTAGGCGGGCCTTCAAAGCGTGGCCATTCTTCGCAGGGGACGATCTGATAGGTTTTGTAGCCCATGGCTGGCAAATCATCGGCGAAAAACACAAGCTCAGTCATGCCGCCTACCGCAACTCCTTCAGCCACCCACGGCATCGTTGCCTGCGGATCTGTCGTGCGGACTATCTGATAGGGAGCGCATTCGCCTGTCCCTATCTCCACCAATTGGAAGGGCTTCTCAATAATCTCCGTCGGCAAACTCACAATGCCACGTCCGATGGCGCCACCCAGAACAAGCGTAGGCCCCTCATCCTCCTGACTCGGAGGGACAATGTGCATTGGGCTGCTGTGCGGCTGCCAGATGCGCAACGGCGCTCTCACCACGGCTGTGCGCTCCCACGACAGAGAGTTGAAGACTGTTACCGTGTAGCCTTCATCAAGCAGAGAGATTTCGTCAACAATCTTGTTGCCTGCCTTGACGACTATATCGTGCGTCAGCGCCGCCGCGCGGTAGGCGAACCCGCTCTTATTGCTCCAGCACCCATCTTGGGCGGGCCCACCCGGGCTCCACATCCCCCAGCAATGTTCGTCGTAATTGAAGATTTCCCGATAAGCTTCATCAATCACGGCTTTTGGATAGTCATAGTCGGGTGCCATGATCTCGGCAATCGTCGTCAGCTTCTCCGCTGTCAGCAATTCATCGTGCGTGTTTCGGTTGAGCGCCGTTTCTCTCGGCGTACACGTCGCCAAAACGGGATAGTCGGTACCGGGTAGATCGCCGCGCAACGCCTCTACCGTATGACCCCATCTCTTCTCGAACCGTTTGAAGAACTGTGTCGGAGTAGCGGTTATCAGTCGCGGATATGCCCAGTGGGTGTTCCATTCGCGGGCAATGTGGGCAAAGCGTATCGTGGGAGGCGAGTTATCGCGCACACCGCTGACTAGGGGACGGTAGACCATATCGTATGTGTAACCCTTCTCTTCGAGACTACGCAGAAAGCCCGGCAACTCGCGGAGTGCATGACGATAACTCGTTGGCGTCCAAATGTCCTCGTCAAACGGATCGTGCCAATAGAGCACCGATTCGCCGTCCGGTCCCTCCCATCGATGCGCGCCGGGGCGGTCAATGGGCAAAACCGCCTCCTCGTCCCAGCACGTGTGAACATCATGAAAATACCACGATGGCAGAGCAGCGAGGAAATACTTCACCCCGGCTTTGGCTAATGTGCTAGCCATACCCCATGAAAACCCCGGAATGTCGTTATGCTGCGCGGACGTGATATCAATGCCGTACTCCCGTTTGAGTCGGAAGGACGGGTAGAGCAATCGTATCATCTCCTCGTGACCGCACAACTCCTGCGTTTGATTGCCGTACAGCGCCCCAATCTCAATCTGTCCCTGCTTGACATAATGCACCATGCGTTCAATCATCTCTTTGGGACGCCTCTCAACGAATTGCACCACCGACCATGCCTGTTCGGCTAGATAACGAAACTTGGAGTCCTCGTGCCAATCCGCCGTCTCCTCACAGTAGCGAAGCACATCGTCCATGAACTCGGAGTGCTCGACAAAAAGGTTGGCGGGCATGTCGCTATACCCCAGGTCATGATGTGAGAAGTGAACCATGTAAATTTCCCAGTGTTTCTGCGGTTCCCAATCTAGCGTTTTCTCATCTTGGGCAGTCCCGTCAATTCGTAGACCGAAACTGATTTCACCGGGACATCTAATATCGGGAATGTATACCTCGCACTCGGTCACACCCGCCTTAATCATCCCCAGTGTTAGCAATTCATCCACGGATTCGCTTCGCAGTGCAAGATTAGCCGCTACCTCACGACCACTGTTTTCCACCGTTAGACGCACCTGTTGCCGCAGCGCACCTCCGCTCTGCACGAAAAATATCGTTGGTTCAACATTGAGGATTCGCAAGTGGCTTGACATCAATCTTCCTTACTAGGCGAGGGAAATTCATATTCATCGGCACGCTAATTAGGGTGGATCCTCGCCGATAATCGTAGACTAGGAAATCCACGAAGAAGCGCCCGTTGGCACATAAAGAGACGCCGCAAGCTAGGGCATTCTATCACAAGGTCGAGTCGGCGTCAATCCCGTTGAAGCCGACCTACAACGCAATCACATCTAATCGTGTACATATTGTGGGGTGAGATCGGCGATCAAGCGAGTGAACAGCGAGGACGATAGAAATCCCCTCTCCCGATCGCGACCCCTTGTTATGTCGTCACTAATCAGATTCCCGATTTCCCGCAGTTGACATTCAGAGAAATCTCCTTCACAAATCAATGATTAGTTCGTATAATGAAACATGGCGTATTATGAAGACGAGTCAAGAATGACTGTAGCAACAACCCCAATCACCTAGCCCTACTTTATACTAAAGGTTTACCATGACCCAACCCCCGTTACCCACCGACAGTTCGTCCATTCGCTGGCAGCCAGACTTAGATACTGACGAGTACCTCGAATGGAATATGGGGGTAGGTCGCCAAGTCAGGGCTACGCTCGTGGCGGCTATGGACGGCAATCTTGCAGCGCTTCGCAATCTAATTGAGGCAGATCCCACGCTCGTCGATTGCAATGTGAGATATCGCGAGCCGTTATACTTTGCGGTCGGCAATAACCATCTGGATTGCGCCCGTTTCCTCGTGGACAATGGAGCGGAGGTAACCTACCGTTCCGGTGATAGGACACATCAAAGGCCAATCGAACGCGTCCTTGATAGGGGATTCAACGAGATTGCCGATCTGCTGAAAGCCGCCGTAGAAGGGCAGTACAACTGCCTGTACATCGACGAAGGCGAAACCCTCGCCGAATACATTCGGCAACGTGACCTAGATAAAGTGATAGCCCACCTAAATTGTCATCCAGAACATATCCGCGCCTGTGATGAGCGGGGCAATGTGCCAATACATTGGGCGGTGTTGACCATGAACATGCCGATGGTACGCTCGCTCCTCGATCGCGGTGCTGACATTAACGCGACGCGTCCGGATGGGGCACGTCCAATCGACCTAGTTTTCGGCGACTACTTCTTTAGGCGGCGTGATGTGCCACCGGAAGCATTATCGGAGAATAGGGTCATGTTGGGTTACCTGCTTGCCCACGGCGCGGTGTACGATTTGCGCACCGCCGCTAGTATCGGGGATACGGAAGAGGTGCGGCGACAGATTGCCGCCGATCCACAGGTTGTACATCGGCTACCCGAATACTTCACTTGGTACACGGGTACGGCGCTGTGCAACGCCACCCTATCGGGCAGGAACGACATCGTACATGTGCTGCTGGACGCCGGCGCTAACCCCAATCAGCCCGAGCCAGGTTTGGCGCCCAGAGGCAGCGCACTCATTGGAGCCGCTTCGCAAGGAAATGAGGAACTTGTGCGGCTTCTCCTGGCGCACGGGGCTGATCCAAACGGCGGCGTAGAATCGTCGGGCAATCCGTGCGGCCGCGCGGTGAACGAGAAAGTGCGACAGCTCCTTGTAGAAGCAGGCGGAAGGTTTGAGGAGTACGACAACCTGGGTGGAATTCCGACCTCCCTGCTAGAGCAGATGTACGGATATGTACCCGTGCGATATTTCGTGGATAACCACGATGCAACCGGGTTACGAACGTGCCTCGGCGAGTCGCCAGAGCGCGCTGTTGAGGCATTTGAATATGCCCTAGGTATCCGTGAACTCATGGAGGTCTGTTTGGAAGTCGATCCCGGTCTGTATGAAAAAGCCACGCCGGATATGGTCGTCAACTTAGCAGACACGCCGGGTTTTGAGGAGGAAACCGCGCGAATGGCAAGGGCAGTAGATTTGAACAAGCCGAATTGGTTGGGAAGAACCGTTCTGCACCACATCGCCTCTGGAGAACGGTCGGCAAGAGTTTCGGGCAACCTTGAGATAGCTCAACTCCTAGTTCGCCATGGTGCGCGTCTAGATTTATCGGACCAGGACTACAGCAGTACGGCGCTGGGGTGGGCAGCTAGGACAGGTCAGAGCGAGATGGTCGAATACCTGCTTAGCGATGGCGCCCCCTTGAATGCTCCGTTCGAGTGGGCGACGCCGTTGGCATGGGCGCGCCGTCGAAATCACCCCGATATCGTTAGCTTCCTTGAGGCAGCAATGTGAGATCGCGGCGCGGGATAAACTAGGCACGTGGCTGCAAGGGAAAATGAGGCGGCAAGCAGATGAAGAAACGTGAATCTTCAAATCAGGATGGATCCATGCACGATTTCGTAGGGTGCGCACTGCGCACCGGCCTTGAAAGTAGCAGCGGAAATCAAGCGACCGACTAGGATCTCACTCATACAACACCGCAACGAGGCGTTTTGGCCCATGGACGCCAAGCGTCAGCGTAAACTCAATGTCCGCGGATTTGCTCGGACCGCTGATGAGGTTGAGATTCGCCGGCATTGACATTTCCTTATTGCGCGAAGCCGTCCACGTGAATATATCCGGTTCGAGACACGAAACCGGAACAAGCGCGATATGCACCGGCGGCAGTAGCGTTGCCAATCGACTTTTTCCAACCCCGCTGTGAACGACGAGGCTGCCAGTTTCCGCCAGCGCCGCCTCAACCCCGGATAGCCCCGCATCCGCCCGCGCGCAGAACTCCCGCAAATCGCCCGGTGTTCTTCCAACTAGATGCCATTCACACTTGGGCCAACGTTCGCCCAACCCCACTTCGGAAAGCGGCGCTTCACTGTTGGCAACGACCGCTTTTGCAGAAACTTCATCCAGGACTGCTCCCACCTCTACCAACGCTGCTTCCAGGTTCTCCGTGCGGCGAACCTCGCCCCGCACCGCCGTTAACGACGCCGTAAATCGTTCTGCCAGATCGGGAAAGTTGCGTTGTGATTGCCAGGGCGCGGGCATTTCTACTTTCGATGCTTTCCTTCTGAGGCGTTCTAGGATTTCGTCCCGCGGGCTCATCGTTTTTCCTCCAACTCTCCGGATTTCCACATTTCCCGAAAAGAGCGCTTCGCCAGCGCCGGTAGTTGACGCTCAAGCGCCGGATTCAGACGTTGAGGCAGACGAAGTTTTCCATTTCGTGCGAACGGACGCTGTGCCAATCGAGCCGCACTTGTCATGAACCGCATCAATTTTTCGTGCTTTAACACAAATGCGCCCGTCTCCTCCGCCTTTCTTTCACCCCAAGGTATAGTCCGTTCCGCCACCTGATCCGCGCGCAATTCAAGTAGCATCCGAGGCAGATCGATTCGCACCGGACACACATCCTTACACGCCCCACACAGTGAGCTCGCATGTGGCAACGCTTCATAGTCCTCGCGTCCCAGCAGCAGCGGAGTGACGACTGCACCGATTGGCCCAGGGTAGGGGCTGTCGTACGAATGGCCGCCCGCTTCACGGTATACGGGGCACACATTGAGACACGCGCCGCAGCGAATGCATTGCAACACTTCCTCATATTTCGTGCCAACCAGTCCGCTTCTACCGTTGTCCAGCAGAACGATGTGTACCTCACCGGTCCCATCGGGGTCGTCGGCGCGAGCCGGTCCGGAAATAACGCTGGTATAAATCGAAAGAGGCTGCCCCGATGCGCTGCGTGCCAACAGCGATAGCCAGATGGCGGCGTCATCCCATGACGGTACTATTTTTTCTATTCCGACCACAGCGACATGTACCGGTGGGACGGATGTGACCATTCGCGCGTTCCCCTCATTCGTCACCAAGACGACGCTGCCGGTTTCGGCAACAATCATGTTACCGCCGGAAATTCCCATTCCAGCCGTCAGAAATCGCTCGCGCAATAGCTTTCGCGCCTCGCCGGTAAGCGTGGTCAGATCGTCCGGCGAGAGCGATCGCCCGGATTCCCGGCTTAACAACTCCGCCGCTTGATGGCGAGTTTTGTGAATGGCTGGCGCGATAATGTGGGATGGCGTCTCCTCAGCCAATTGAACAATATACTCGCCCAAATCCGTTTCTATCGCCTCCACGCCGACTTGAGCCAACGCCTCGTTGAGGTGAATTTCCTCCGTAGCCATTGACTTACTTTTCGTTGCCAGTTTTACTCCACGTTTCCGAGCGATTGAGATGACAATTTCACGCGCATCCGCGCCATCCCGTGCCCAATGAATGTTGGCGCCCGCCGCGGTGGCATTTTTCTCGAACGTCTCTAGATGCTCAGCCAAATTTCTTAATGTCGCCGATCGAATTGCTTTGAAATGGTCGCGCAAGACGTCAGAATTGGGAAGTTCTTCAAAAGTCAGCCGACGTTGCTCCCACAACTTGCCCGTTCCGCCATCTAATGCGCTCTGCAACTGGAGATCTTCAATCGCGGTTTTTGCGCGTTGTCGGAACTCGGCGAAGGTTGCGGTCATCGTGTCATCTCCTCCAGCACAGTGGCGATATGCTCAACCTTTATTGGGCTCCCTTCCGCCAATCCCCTCATCTGCGTTAAACAACCGGGATCGGATGTGACCAACGCCTCGACTCCCACATCACAAGCCTGATGTAGCTTCTCGGCGGTCATTGCGTTGGACACCTCCGGCATGCGCACCGAAAACAACCCGCCAAACCCGCAACACCGCTCCGATTCGGACATTTCGGATATCCGTCCGCCAACACGTTCAAGCAACTGGCGTGGCTCTTTTTTCACGCCCAGCAAACGACACATATGGCACGAGTCGTGATAGGTTAGATTGACTTCCTCAAAATCACCTTTCGGACTCCACTCGGCGCAGTTCACCAAAAATTCGCTTAGTTCATACGTCTTTGCCGCCAGCTCGGTCGCACGATGATGCCACTCCTGCCATTCTTCCAGCAGATGCGGATATTCGACCCTAATCATCGTTGCGCAGGAACCGCTAGGTAAGACAACCGCTTCAAATCCTTCAAAGATTTCTATTGTACGCTTTGCCAAATCGGTTGCCTGATCTCGGAAACCGCTATTAAAAAAGGGCTGCCCACAACATGTCTGGGCTTCCGGGAAATCGACCTCGTAGCCGGCGCGCCTCAATAACTGCACCGACGCGACGCCCACCTCCGGTACGACTTGATCGACCAAACACGTGACGCATAGAGCAACCCGTTTCGATTGTGTCATTTTCGACTCACTCTTCCAATTCATTTTCGAGAAACACATCCTTATTCTATACGAATCCCAACGTATTCACAACTGATATTATAGCGCTTCCGGAACACCTTCAATCCCCAATTTCCCTTAAAACCGATCAACCGACTGAAAAACGATCAAGGGAACGGAAAGTGACTGCGATAGAAAATCCCGTACGATAAAAATCCCATAGAGTTCCCTATTTTCCCGAATATTCGGTTTCTTTCTTCCAAATCGCTAATCCCCTTTTCTCTTTCCTTGTCCATGTTAATCCGTGCCTATAGCATCCTTCCAATCTTCCGCCCTTCCATCCCTCCACCCGATGCGTAGGTTGGGT
This sequence comes from Candidatus Poribacteria bacterium, assembly GCA_965197465.1. Taxonomy (GTDB): domain Bacteria; phylum Poribacteria; class WGA-4E; order WGA-4E; family JAJDTR01; genus JAJDTR01. Next base: position 2,739,996 of record OZ240209.1, read on the forward strand.
TGAACGAGAATCCATGAGAAATCACATATAGAAGGACGGCTTTCGAGATTTCATTTCGCCCGGAAAGGTTTAAATTCGAGTGAAACCCAACACTTTGTCCGGCAGAGGACACAACGCACCGAAGGCTTGAGAATCGCGGGTAGGGTTCAACGACTGTCGCACCACACATCACACAATGAAAGAGGTTACCAACCACCAGCCTGCAGAAGGAGTTCAATGCGCTTCCAGAAGTGTATTGATGTAATCCTCGATGCTCCGCGAACCGTTGACTAGCATCATCACATCTTGAGGTTTATCTTGATAATACCATTTCTCTAAAATGTTTGTGCATTGATTGCGTGAATCAGGTAAAGAAACTTGCGTGGAGCGGAACAAGAAGCCTTGTCTCCGCACACAGTCGGCGGGGCAAGATGCCCCGCCTACGGAGTAAGTGAACGATATAGCAAAGACATCATATGCACTATTATTCAAGCGAAATGGTATAAGTACCTGCCTCATATCGTGCTTGTATGCTGGCGTCGTTTAGCGCAGAATACTGCGGGTAGACACTATCAAGCCTTTTTTGAACTTCTTCAATTCGCTTCCTATGCCCTTTAGGATGAATATCTAGTTTCGCGAGATAAGAATCAACAGCGTGCAAGGCTTTGTAGAAGGCAAGAGTCACAATCCAGTCGGCGTGGTGACGACTATTTTGAGATTGTTGAATGTCGGAGAGCGCGAGGTGTGTCCTGTTTTGCTTGTTTTGGTGTGCTTGCGTTTCTGGCATGTGGGTGAAATCCGGTCTAGCTCCTCTATTGAGAGACATTCATAGCGGTCGGTAGCAGGCGGGGACAAGTTTAGTAAAATTGCTCAAAGTCGTCCAGATCAAGATAACTTGGCGAGCGTTTATATTCGATATAAAAACACAGGGGGCGGAATTTTCGATTTATCTCTAAATCAATCTTCGACAACTGTTCGATTAAAGTAACCGAGTGCCCCGAAACTAAAATGATGACTTCCACGTACTCCTGCCCCTGTTTGATATAACCCTTTTGCACATCGGGAATCACTTCCAACCTGTCTCGATAAAACTGTTTCACCTCTTTCCATAGCTGGGAAGAAACCAATTCCGGTTGTATTTCTACAATAATCTGTCTGAGGAAGGTATACTCTTGGGTTGGCGAATCGTCATTTCGATCTGCACACTCGCGCGCGCCTTCATAACATGCTACAATTTTCCCACACAAGTCCAACATCGCCGCCTTCGCGCTCTCACCTCTGCCGCTCAATCCCAGATCATCGTAGTTGGCGGTTACACCATCACCCTCTCTTTCAATCAAGATTGGAATTGGCTGGCGCAAGTGGTAGTACGGATGCCGAAGATTTTGGATCCAACGTGTCTCCGGGGGTTGGCGAATCTCCGAACGTATAATGTCTTTTACCTGTACAGGTTTTAACTCCTCCGTTGCCATCGCTCTCTCCTTGCTATAATCAACAAAATAGTTCGGGGACTTCTACAGATTTACTCATTATAACAAATGTGCACTCCAAGGGCAAATCCAAAGGAACCGAAGTCCTCAGGTCAAATCTTTTTCGTTGACACGCATTTTGGAGAGGTGCTATTATCAGTTTTGCCCCATCGCTGGATGGTATTTTTTCTCGGACTGCACGTCCACAGGTGTGTCGGCTTGCTAAATCAGGAAGGCGTTATTGTCTGTAATTAAACTCATCACTGCTTGGGTTCTAGAATATTGGCTCTGGATTGTCATTCTCTCCGCTCTGACCGCAATCTGCACTGTCATAGGCTTCTCCGCATTCATTATCGCCCTCCCTCCAGACTATTTCAGGCACAAAACTCATATAAATCGCATAAAAAACCCGATTCTCAGAACCTTCCTGCGAGTTCTGAAAAACGTCATCGGTGTGATTGCCTTGATTGCCGGTTTGGTAATGCTGCTCACACCCGGTCAGGGCACTGCCGCCATTCTCGTGGGTGTCATTCTTTGCGATTTCCCCGGCAAGCAAAAATTGGAACGCAAGCTCATTGCTCGTCCGCTCGTGCTGAACACACTGAACAAGATTCGTTCCCGCTTCAATCGTCCTCCAATTGAACTGTAGAATAACTGGCTAGATACTAAACATCCCAAAGATTAATGCAACTTCAGAGTAGCCCCATTTCCCCTGAAACCAATCTTCGATCATAAAATCGAAGATTGGCGATCAAGCGACTGAACAAGGAGCGCGATAGAGTTCCCACTGCGATAGAACTCCCATGAAGATCTCTCATCAAATCTTCGATTCCCCTTCCTCTCCTTCTTTGTAGTGAATAACAATCGTTATTCCCTTCTTCAACAAGAATAAGCACTGAAGAACTCTTCAATCTTCAAATCACTGATTTCCCCTCATTCTGCGATAATCAAGATTGGTTTCTTCCTCCCATCCTTTCCCTCTTCCTCATTCTCCACAAGTCAGTCACCACCGCTCTTACCGATTTCCGCGTTTCATTTTTCTCCAAATCGTGACCAGTCTGTCCCGCGGTGAAACCGATGTTGATAGAACATCGGTAACTGTTTAGTTCAGTTTGTAAGAGCGGCAAAATCTGTGCAGCATAGGGCACAATTGCTTGCTACGGAGGATTCAACGCATCAATATGATGAATACAAGGGAACAACAGTTCATTGCTCGTATTGCCGAATTGGAAACTGAAAATCAGGCATTACGCGCCCGTATAGCCGAATTGGAACAACAGGTGTCAAAGCTGTTAGCTACCCCCACTTCGCCTCCAAAATCGCCTGTCCCCAAATTTGTCAAACCGAAACGACAGAAACGTCGTCGCAAAAAACCGGGGCAAAAACCGGGACACGCCGGCAGTTATCGCCATCGTCCCACCGAAGCTGACGAAATTGTTGAAACTCCTTTAGAGGATTGTCCCCATTGTCATGGAGTGATTGAAAATGTCACAACCCACCAACAGTATGTTGAAGAAGTCATTCCGGCTCAGACAACTGTTGTCTGCTATCAGACACAAAGTGGATATTGCCAAAACTGCCAAAGACGGGTGGAAAGCCGTCACCCGCAGCAAGTCCCCCATCGGTTGATAGGCCCGCGTGCGTTGCTCATTGCCGCTGAATTGAAGCACGCTATGGGGGTGCCGTATCGGAAAGTCGTCTCAGTACTTGAACGACTGTGTGGGCTTTCTGTCACTGCTGGCGCATTGGCGCAATCCATGCAATCGTTGGCAAAATGGTTCACTCCCGAATATCAAGCAATTCAAACCGGATTGCGACAGAGTCATTGCACCTATGTCGATGAAACCGGCTGGAGGTTAAACGGCCAATCCTGCTGGCTTTGGGCATTCACCACAGACAGTTACACGCTTTATGAAGTCAATGCGAGTCGTGGACATCAAGTGGTTTTAGAACAATTGGGTACAGACTATGATGGAGTCCTTGTCAGTGACTTTTATACCGCTTATAACCCACTTCCCTACACCCAGCAAAAGTGCTTGGTGCATTTGCTGCGTGAATTGTCTGACGTGAGAAAGACGAATCACACCCAAGAATATGCGGCATTCGCCAAAAAACTGACGCGTTTGTTGCGCGATGCCATTCGCCTCAAGCAGAAGCAGTCGGACTTCTCCCAATCTCGCTTGGAACGCCGATTCAAAAGGCTGAACCACCGATTGGAGAAACTTGCCAAAGCGGACTATCATGACCCGGATTGTCAAAGACTCGCCAAACGGTTAGCCAAACACAGCGATTCGTTATTCACCTTTCTGTCACACATGCAGGTCGCCGCCGATAACAATCGCGCCGAACGAGCCATACGACCGGCGGTAGTGACTCGCAAAATATCGGGCGGCAATCGTTCTCCCAATGGCTCTGAAGCGTTAGGTATCATCACCAGTGTGATTCAAACTTGCAAGCAGCAGAACAAAGATTTCGTGGAAGTCGGCTTGGAAATTATCCGACGCTATCATCAAGGACTTGATGCCGGGGTTCTGACTGTTGAGACAACCGCACCAACCTAACCGCTTCCAAGTCCATTCAAATTATAGTTTTTCTACAATCCCCTCGTTCTGCAAAGCGGCTTTCGACATAGAGAGTAGTGGACTAAACAGTTACGAACATCGAAATCGAACCTGAAGCAGGATGGCGCCAAATTCTTCGCGGGGTGATTGGTGAGATTAACGGGATTCGAGCCGTCGATGTTCATGAGGTAAATCTCCTCGTTGCCATCGCGGTCAGTTTGGAAGACAATTTCAGCTCCATCTTGAGACCACCTGGGGTGTCTGTCCGTGCCGGGGGATGCTGTTCGGTAAGATTAAGCAGATTCGTGCCACAAACATTCACCACGTAGACATCGTCGCCGTCGCGCACAGTTATATCGTCTGAGTAAAAAGCAATCCTCATCCCATCAGGCGACCAAGAAAGAAAATGAGTGTTTACAACACGATCTGTCACCTAGCGCCGACCAAAACCTTCGGCGTTATAGTCATTTACATCCATATTCATACATATTGTGGAATGTATGTTAACCCAAGTTGCAAGGAGTAGGCATACTCCGCATCCCCTTATACAGATTATGGCACGGTGGAGGGAATTCTATGGGAACTCTATCGCATTCGAAATTCACTCGGTTGATCGTGTCTACTGCTGTTTCTCGCTCCAGTTGGTTTGGGGGTTGGGTTTCGCTAGGATTCCTATTGTGCAGGGAACGCTATCTCGGTCGCTGTTCGTTCGCTTGATCGTTCAACCCAAGCTACAGGCTACCATGTCCGTGATTGAAGGCAATGCAGCGGACACGAAAGCAGTTAGAAACGGTGGGCAGTGTCCATCCTACAAAGATTACAATCATGGGAAGGCACAGGGGCCCGTTCCCTACAATTAGGTGCGATTGGCATGGCTATCACCCAAAAAGCGATTGACAATGCCAGTCCCACATTGCTATACTTTCTTTGAGAATCTTCCGAATAGACATAGACACTAAGGACATAGGAAAAGACAAGATGGATGGGCTCAAAATCGGTGAAATGACGTATCAATCGCGGCTACTTATCGGGACAGCGGGCTATCCGAATTTCGATGTGATGACCCGCGCCCTTGAGGCAAGTGGGGCGGAGATTGCTACGATTGCGATTCGCCGAGTAAAACCGAGCGAGAATTCCGGGGAGAATCTGTTCGACCTGCTCCGGGAAAGAAATTACACGATTCTGCCGAATACTGCGGGGTGTTTCACCGCCAAAGAGGCGATTCTTACAGCTCATCTTGCGCGAGAGGCGCTTGACACCGACCTTATCAAGTTGGAGGTCATCGGTGACGATCGAACGCTGTTTCCCGACGTGGAACAGTTGCTAAATGCGGCGGCAACGTTGATTAAAGATGGATTCACGGTGTTTCCCTACTGCAACGACGATCCGATTACATGCAAGAAGCTGGAAGATTTAGGGTGCGCAGTGGTTATGCCGTTAGGCGCCCCGATCGGATCCGGAATGGGGATTCGCAACCCCTACAACATTCAGATTATCCGCGACATCGTTAGCGTTCCTTTAATCGTTGATGCGGGAGTTGGAACGGTCTCGGATGCCGCAATCGCGATGGAACTTGGATGTGACGGCGTGCTCCTCAACACGGCAGTTGCCAAGGCACGGCAGCCCGTGTTGATGGCGGAAGCAATGAGGAAAGCGATTGAAGCCGGACGGACGGCGTTCCTCGCCGGTCGGATTCCCAAGAAACTGTACGCAGCGGCATCAAGCCCGTGGGAAGGGTTGATTCAGTGATTCATGTGTTGGTTTGGGGTTGTTCGATAATCGAGAATCGCTGTTACAAACCAGACTGCTCAAAAACTTGGCAATATTGATTCAGGCACGTTGCAGATAGGGAGCCTAATTTTGACAAACAGTATCCACATAATGAAATTCAGGGCCTTTTTATTATTCACGATTATCTTCTTGGGATTGAACGTCTCCATCGGGACAGCCCAACTCCAAACAGATTTTGGCAAGCGCTTGATTCAAGAAAAAACAGAATCGCCTAAAGCAACCGAGCCCGAACTCGTAATCGACTATCAAGTCAGTAATGTATTCAATGACCATATTGAGTTTGGTCTGAGTATCGATCCGAACACCAGCAGCTTGGCGGGGCGAGAAAATCCCCAGCTTTCCGGATTGATTAACCGAGTGGGGGCCAATCTCCAAGGCACACTGCCGCTTGGTGAGCGTTTTGGAGTCAAGTTCCAATACACTCCCCAGTTTGAGAACTACATTGGTGAAAACGGGCAACTCAACGAATTTGATGCGTTGACCGACCTCTTCCTAACCGAAGTCAGTTTCCAACCAACGTCCGATCTCCCCGCACTTGTCCTCTCTCATCAGCTTCAACGATTAGACAGGGAGGACGACACCTACGACAGCGTGCAACGTCAAATGGGACTTCGATTCGGTAAGGTGTTGGAATACAACCTGCGGCTGCACCGATTCGATGACGAGCAAACGCGCCGCGAGGATTTCCTTCTCGTTGGTTCGACAAGCCATCAAGGCGTCGCGCGTCTTCAACTGGGTTTGCTGAAACGGATGCTGGGCAAGCTTGAATATTCGATCGAGCGGGAAAGTTACAAAGATAACCTGAATAACCTAGTCCTTGGGATAGCACGGATTAAACCTGGAGAGTCACGTCGTGACATGCGCCAATTCGGTTCCGCGAAATTAATTCAGATCGCTTCTGACCGCGTGGTTTTGCAGGAGGAGTTCAATCTATTCCTGAACAGTTCAAATGTTGATTTCTACGATTTTTTCAGCGCAGAGGTGGCGTTGAGCGCTTTCTACAAGATTGATGCCGGAAGTTGGGCGCGCCTACGTTTATCGCGTTTGGGAGTCGAATTCGACGGACGACGGGTTCGAGGTGCGGATGGGTTCATAGCCGACGATGCCGAGAAGCGTATGGACACACAGCTTGGCTTAAACTTTCAACTCAATTGGGAGTTGCATGAACGCCTCACACTCCTCGCAGACTACCAACTTGCCAGGAATGACACGAACGAGAAAGCGGAGATTTTCGACTTTCTGAACTACACAAATAACGTTGCTTCAGTCACGATTCGAGCTTCTCATTAAAAGCCTGTTTGAACAATAGCAAAGTCATTATTGGTCATTTGGGGAGAGGCTATTTCAGGTTTTTGTTGTCGCCTTCAAGGTACGTGCAGAGATTCCTATCACCCCGGGATCTCTGTGGCATTGGGATCACTATCGCACTCCCTATCCGGTTGCTTGATCCTCCACGATTATTTCTCCTTGCGAAAAATTAAGATGAATTGATGCATTTGGTTGGACACATACGCATACGGATAACCAAAAGGATAGAGGTTCATCGCCTTGTCGTACCAGATTTTATACCCCCTGAAACGGAGTTTGGGTATTCCCACCAGTGTATTAACCACATCAACGTGAATCAGGTTATGGTATTCTGCGGTCGGTTGAAGATCCTTGCAAAAAACCAACACATATCCGCCGACTTTTAAGAATTTCATGGACTGAGTTATGACGGATTTCAGGGCTTCGTAGAACTGTTCGTGCCGCATGTTTCCAAGATCGCCTCCATCGTTTGTAAATGGCGTTGGTGAATCGTCACCAGTTCTCTTCTTCCGTTCGCCGGTGCGTTTTCTTGAAAGCATATCTCCGTAGGGCGGGTCGGTCAGGATGAGATCGAAAAGATAATCCTCCTCATTGAGAATTTCGTCAAGACGCCTCACATCTCCTTGGTAAACTGTCTGCGGTTCGAGATTTAAGCTCTCGGATGCTTTTTGGTATAGATCAAGATACTCTTGGGACAAATCCACACCTACCCCGCGTCGTCCTGCCATGGAACAAGCCAATAGTGTGCCCCCCACGCCAACAAACGGATCAAACACCCAGCCATTTTTCTTCGTGAAAAACTCAATAAGTCGCTTCATCAACTCAGGCGGTTTCGGCGATGGGTGCTTCTTGCGGATAGGATGCGCATGGCTGTGTTCGCCGGAAGTTGGATAGAGCGTGTCAATGAGCGGACTCTGATTCGCTGTCCATTGTTCTTCTGACAAATCGTTGAGTTTTTCGCCGGTGAGGAGATGGGGTTCACCTTCAATCAGTTCAATTGAATTCAAAGAGTAGACCCATTCCCTGCCAGTCAAATCGTTAAGCGTGTTGCGTGAATCCACCCTCCCTCTATGTGGCGTTTTTTCACTTTGTTTGGACATAGAATAAATACTCTCGTACGGTTTGCCCATTTCCGAATTCGCCGCTTGAGTTGCTTTTGAAGCGTCGATAATCAATGGGAATCAATTTCGGCATCTCCCCTTTTTCACTTAGCACATCATGTATCTCGGCTTCGCTCATGATGCCCTCGCTATTATAACTCACGATGATGTGCTTCGCCTTGGCACGCGATATTAACGCTGCAAAAGCACGCAGACACCCCGCCTGAGAACAGTACGCAGATTTCTCCGCATCGGAATATTGACGAAGTCCTGTTTTGCCGTAAACGCTGGGATTATCATATCGAGCTATCGTTTCGAGGAGATGATAGTTTGTAATGTATTGGCGGCTGTTGTACGGTGGGTCTAGGTAGAGAATATCGCACTCAATCTGCCCAATGAGGTGGTTTGCGTCTTCCTGATAGACGGCGTGTCCTTTGTCTGACGGAATCGGGGTAATCGGTTCAAGCGTCAGCTCTTTGTAGGTTCTCGCGTCCCAGCCTTTCAGATACGCGCCGTATGTGCCTGAAATGTTGGTCACCTTGGACACCGCCTCCAAGAGTGACAGCAGGAGGATATAGTATTCGTCTTCAGTGATCAGATTGTCTTGCATCCACGCCTCAATCCGCTGTCTGATGGCGTCAATCTTCTGTCCGTTTCCGTCAGAGAGATATTTTCGGTTGTATTCATTGTCTCCGCCGGGGCAGTAGGAATTAAAAACAAAACCGTCGGAAATCCCATCATGCTGGTTTAGATAATACAAAACTTTCAGGTAGGTTTCCATTCCTTTGAAGAGACTGGAGGAGGAAGCGTCCGGAAGATGCGTCAGCTTGGTGAAAGTCGGCGCCTCGTTACTCTGAATCAGCGCTCGCCCGAAGACATAGGCGAGGTAAAGAAGATCGTTGGATATGATTTGGAATCCAAGTTTTTTGAAATGCGCTGCGACCGAATGCGTTCCTGCAAACAGATCGCAAAAGACTCCTTTCCGAGAAAAGTTCTTCAGTACGAGATCTTCAATATATGGTAGGAGATTGGTTTTGCAACCGATATATCTCATGAATTCCGGTGTCTGTTCGTTGTCAAATTGTGGAAGTTTCGGGAGGCTTTGTTCCAAAGCAATACACGCTAAACGTGCCACTCTTCGAAATCTGTTATACACAGACAAGGCGCTGTGAATAACATAACCATTTCATAGGATTTTCTCAGCCAGGGCTATTACCAATGATTCGCTACGTCTATGGAGGATGCGAAAGCGCACAGGCGTACCATGACATTATCGTGGCATCGTTACCCAATGCAACCCGATCGATTTCAAGGAGCGAAACATCATGGACAACGTAGCCGTTCGAATTCGGCTTGACAAATTGCAGCGTGGCGCCTGACTGTGCGAGGGGAACTTATGCCAGTTTTGGCGTTAGTTTCTCAATCATATCCTCACACATGCGAGGCAAATCGTAGTCCGGCTGCCAGCCCCACTCTTCCCTTGCCGCGCTGTCATCCATACTGTTGGGCCAAGAATCAGCGATGCTCTGTCTCAACGGATCTACCTCGTAATCCATTGTGAACCCCGGAATCCACCTCTTCACCTCCGCCGCAATGTCCTCGGGCGCGAAACTCATCGCGGATACATTAAATGCATTGCGATGTTTTAATCTGTTCGGATCTGCTTCCATTATCGCAATAGCGCCTTTAATGGCATCTGGCATGTACATCATATCCAGCTTCGTGCCCTGCTTCAAGAAGCACGTGTATCTTCGGTGCCTTATCGCCTCATAGAAGATTTGCACGGCATAATCCGTGGTGCCACCGCCCGGCAGCGTGACATACGAAATAATCCCCGGGTAACGCAATCCGCGTGTATCGACACCGAATTTTTCATAGTAGTAATCACAGAGTAGCTCACCGGAGACTTTGGTGACGCCGTACATGCTGGTGGGTCTCTGGATGGTGTCTTGTGGCGTATTGTCGGCAGGGGTTGTCGGTCCAAATGCGCCAATGGAACTAGGGGTGAAGACTGCGCAGTGGTTTTCGCGCGCGACCTCAAGAACGTTTATCAATGCATTAACGTTCACCTGCCACGCCAGTTGCGGATTGTTCTCGGCTACCGCCGATAGCAGCGCGGCAAGATGATAGATTGTATCAATCCGATACTTCTTGACGACGCGATTGATAGCTTCAACATCCGTGCAATCCACGATTTCAAAGGGGCCCGAATCCCGCAGTTCTTGACTCGGCTGAGTTTTGCGGCCTCCCGCAACCACATTATTATTACCATACCGCTCTCTGAGGGCAAGAGTCAGTTCAGATCCTATCTGCCCGACGGAGCCGGTCACCAGAATTCTCTCCATTTTGCCTCCCGGGTGAAATCTGTTTGGATACGGACATCCGCTTATCCGTATGGCCCGTGGTCAAGGAAACCGAGGAGCCGCTTTAATCTCGGATTAGCATCCTTGTAAATGTGCTCGGGCATGTTGTAATTCATGAATGGGTAATATTTGTGGCCAATCACGCGGCGACCATAGGTAACTTGTGTGATATAGCGCGTTCTCTCGCTCCGATTAAGCCCTCCATGGTGCCAGACTTGATTGTTGAACATGACGACGCTCCCGGCTTTCCCCATGTTGTAATGGATCTTGTCCTTCCACTCGGTGCCTTCAAGGTCGGGCGACGGACTGGCGCCGAACAGATGAGAACCGGGAATCACCTCGGTGCCGCCATATTTGATTTCGGTGACATCGGTTAAGTAGTAGTTCGCCGTGAAGAAGAGTACTGAAAGGCGGAGGTTTTCGGGCGGCTTCCCATCCGTGACGGTAATGTGCGGGGCATCATCTTGGTGCCAACCCGTAATGCCGCCGCCCGGCGGGCTTCGGAAGGAGTTGTTGTGTATGACGTGGCAGTTTGGCGCGACGAGCGCCTCGGCGAAACTGACAGTGGGTTCCAGATCAAAAAGCCGAAGATTCGCCTCGCTGGTCTCAAACATGCGGTGTGCCAACTTGATATGGTCGCCACGGCTGTTAAGACCGTTCGGGTTTTCCCTAATCGCCCAATCGAGGTCTTCGCGCATCTGGGCACACCAGTCCGGCGGCAAGACATTTTGCAGGAACAGAAAACCGTCTCGGTGAAATTGATCGACCCATGTTTGAATCTGCTCCTCGCTGACAATCTGATTGGCGAGATAGTTGCCATTTCCTGAATTTTGGTTCATACAAGATTCTCCTTAACGTGGGTAAGTCCGAACTCGTCAATCGTTGATTGGCAAGGTGACTTTAACCTTTTTCTTTGCTGATCGGTAGGTTGCCAACACAATTTCAACGGCGCGGCGTCCCGCTACGCCATCAACCAACGGCGTTTTACCGTCCCGAATGCAATCGACGAAATGAGTCAACTCTCCGACCACGCCATGCGGCGCTCCCCGATCAGGAGTGAGAGTAGTCCAGTCGGATTCGCCTATTTTCTTGAGGTAGGCAATGTCTGCTCCCATATCGAGCCGAAGGGAACCCTTCGATCCATCAATAATGGTGTCGGTTGTACCGCGGGCACCCATGAACCCGCCCCAACGCAATATGCCCACGGCTTTCGTCTCGTATCGGATGAGTGAGATGGTGTAATCTTCCCAATCTTCGTTCCCGGAGAAACTGTCCACTTCCGCCGCAACTGTCAAGGGAGTGCCTCCAAACCAATTGATGAGATCGGACTTGTGTATCCCGTTTTCGAGAAGCCCGCCGACAGTTCCGTACCACGTTGATGGAGGTTCTCGCGTTGCATTATAGGCACCGCTGTAGTCCGTTTCAATATAAACCACGTTTCCGATTTCGCCGTCATCAACCAACTGCTTGCCAAGGCGATGCACCGGATAGAAACGAAGCACTTGCCCCACCATCAGATGCGTTCCGGTTTTGCTCGCCGCGTCAATCATGGCATCGGCGTCGGCAAGGGTGAGGGAGAGCGGTTTCTCGGAGAAGGCATGTACGCCCGCTTCCGCTGCTGCAACCACAACCTCGCGATGCATCATAGGCGGCGTGGCAACAACAACAGCGTCGACAATTTCCAGTAGCTCTTGGAAGTCTTGAAACGCGCGCACGTTATGCCGATCCGCGATGGCTTGCGCGGCTTCAAGCCTTATGTCCGCCACGCCGACAAACTCACAATTTTCAACGTTTGGCAGCGAATTGCAGTGCCCGCTGCCCATGCCGCCTGTACCGATGACGCCAATACGCACCATAAGTGTTCTCCTCGGATTTCGCCCTATTGGTGTATGCTACCCCGACCAATTCATAGCATGGTATTGTCCTCACAACTCAGCCAATATCCGACGACAATGCTTCTATCTCGATCTTTCCAGACACTCTATGTTCGATCTCGCTACATCGCCTTTGTCCACAACTTTGCCGTCAAATATCTAAAACTCTGTAATACAAACTACCTGAACCGGAGAGCCGGTGGAATTTGCTGCAGATATTATAACTGAAACCACCACTGTTTTCCATTGCGAATAAACGTTGACCCAGGATAACCACATCCAATTTTTGCAATAGAGGAGTTTTCGCGTTAATCAAGACCATACCGACGATGAAAAGAAAAGAAGGGAAATCGAGGAGTTGGTGATTGACGGTTGTACTCCACGGTAAATGGTGGGCAATGCCCACCCTACAGGAACGCTGTTTTCCATTGCGATTAAACGCTGAACACCAACTTTTTCCGCATGGGATTCACAGCATATCCTCCAAAAACACACATTACGGCATCGACGTATCTTATCTTCACCATGGGTACGGTATTTCAGGGTTTGCTGTATCCATCAACAGCAGGTAGACGTTTATTAATAAGAAATCTACAGTATTCATATATAAGCAAATTTCAATAGAAAAGTTAGTCTTCCGCAGCAACTGGGGAAGAATGGAGGCCGTGCCCGTTTCACAAACATGCTGCTCCTCTGGAGCAGAGAATTGAAGCTATCAATGTTCTATAGACATGCCGCTCCTCCGGAGCGAGAAAATTGAAGCTGAATAGCTAGAAAAAGATCTGCCGAATTTGTCACTCCAGCAGGAGCGGGTCAGATCTAAATCGAAGTGGAAGTTTATTCTTAAAAGTTGCTTAGAACCTTTGAAACAGGATTGGAATTATGAAATTGAATACTTTTGCCGTAAAAGCAATTCTTACACTGATATTGGTCATTTCTTCGACGACGGAGACAAAATCCGGCATTAGCGACCGAGACATCCTCGTCGGAGCCAGTGCGAGAGCGCTCGGGATGGGGAGTGCATTCACTGCCGGACCGGCCGGGAGCGACAGCTTTTATTGGAACCCATCATCACTCGGGTTTTTGAATGGCCTGGAGTTTTCCTTGGTCGGGTTACCTTTTGCTGAAAACTTAACAAACCGAGAAGGGGCATTCTCAATTGGGCTAAATCCGGAACATCTAGGAATTTCCACCAGGAAAATTGGGAATATCTCGATCGCCTCTTGGTTTGATGGCTGGGGTGAAGATCGGGAACGAAACCGAATAATGCTCCTAGGCTACGGATACTCAATTGGAAAATCGGTTGCTACAGGCGTAAATATCCGTCATCATCGTCGGAGCCGAGATGTTAACACACATCTTGGATGGTCTTATGACTTCGGGATTCAGGTTTCGCGGAAATTGACGCGCTTGGGCAATCAGATCGCTTTCGGATTGAGTTTTGAAGATCTTGATGGTCGCCTGTATGGAGATGGACAACTCCTCCAAGATTTGCCGCTTGTGGTTCGATTTGGCGCGGCATATCATCTCGACAGGGCCACGATTTTGTCAAGCGATTTCACGCTGCATAATGACGATCAACTCACATGGAAAGATCGATTTCGAGCGCATTTGGGCGTAGAAAAGTGGATATTCAACCGGCGATTCGGCATCCGCTTCGGCTACACAGCGATTGCAAACTATGACCGGTTCATTGAGGGAGAATGGTCAAGGGGATTCAGCTTCCGAAGTGACACAGGGAGATTTGATTACGCATACCTAAACGGTGGAAAATTTGATGAGGGGTCACACTGGATTGCCGCAACATTTCGTTGGAATGGAATTCCCAATGCGGCTCCGCCCGTCCCTCCAGGGCCCCCTGCCCCCATCCTAATGCCCAACCCTTCGCCGCATACTCCGAAAACTATCGATCCGGTAAGCGCGCTGAATGAAAATGAGACGGACTTCCGGGTTTCAGAGCGGTTAATTTCGCCAAATGACGACGGCGTTAAGGATATTACGTCATTTCGTTTCACCATTCCCGAAAATACGACATGGACGTTGGAAGTCCACGATGAGGCAGGTACAACTGTAAAGCGCTATTCTGGGACTGGATTACAGAAAGAAGCTCTTCTTTGGAACGGACAGGACGATGCCGGGAATTTGGTAAGCGACGGCACATACACCGCTCAACTCACAGTGCTTGATCTGCGGAATTATCAGTATTTTCAGCGCGAAGCGACTGTTGAGGTGAACACTATTCCAACAGATTTCGAAGTCCACGCGGAACCGCCGCTAATTGAGTCGTCATCGGACGTGGATACTAAGGCAAGTTCGAGCGATGCACGGACAACTAACACGCCAGTGGTAAATATGCAGACACCAAATTTGAATCAGGGTGACGAGAACACCGAGCGTCAGGAGGAACCCACCGACGAGGAGAAATCGCCTCCTCAGCATGAGGCAACAGAACAGAAGCCAGAAGATAGCGAGGTTGTGTTGACACTTCCGGGCATCGCTTTTGATACGGGGTCTTATGAAATCAGCGATGGCTATCGGGCGGTTCTAGAAAAATTTGCGAAGGTGATTCTCATGTATCCAAAGGCGCAGGTAAGCATAGAAGGGCATACGGATAGTATTGGCGATGCCGATTATAATCTTGAGCTATCGCATCAGCGTGCGGATGCAGTGAAGGACTATCTTGTTCGTGAATTTGGCATTTCCTGGGCGCGGTTGAAGACAAAAGGTTATGGTGAGGAAAAGCCAATCGTGGATAACGATGTGGAATCTATTCGACATAAGAATCGGCGCGTAGAGGTCGTGTTATCCATATCAGGTACGCTTGCTCTAGATGCAGATATGATTTCCGAAATCACTAACCGTGTGAAAGAGACATCTAGTGAGATATCTGAGCTCAATCTTCGTTTGTCAGCTCCGTCAACTGAAGATCGGCGGGGGAAGTGGACGTTAATGGTCAGTTCATTCAAATCCCGTGAAAGTGCAGAACTGCTCGTTGAAAACCTAAAGACGTTAGACATCGCCGAATTTATTGAATTCTCTCGGGTGGTAATCAAATCCCAACCGTGGTACCGAGTGACGGTCGGACGTTTCAAAGAACGGGCCGAAGCCGCGGAGTTCGCAGACGAACTCAGAGAGTCACAGGGCATTGAACCCCTCGTGATTTCTCTAGAATGAACTCCCGCAGTTGTGTTTGGGGGCTTTTAAGGTTTCTGTTGTCTCCTGGCATACATCTTGGAGATACGAGAGGAAATCGGCGATCTAATAATCGAAGATTCGTAACTGTTAGGTGGCTAATGATTAGGTTCTGTTGACATTTTTCCGATGTGTGTCTGTAATTCGCCGAGAAATAGCTAACTGTAGGGGCGAGGTTACCTCGCCCCTACGATATAGGGTCTCGTAACACGCTGGGATTTTGCAGTTATCCCAAATTGCCTCAAGGCGCATATGGAGATGGGTTCAATTTGTCAAATGTCAACAGAACCTACTAGTTAGGAAAGAAATCCTGGAGCCGTAAGACAGGCGATGAAAGTCCCACCCCCCTAGCCCCTTGTCAGGGGGGAATTGTCATCGGCTGCGGCATAAAACGACGCTCGAAAAAATCAATGGACTAAACAGTTACGAAGATGCTATAAGAAATCGCGATCGGGAGAGGGATCTCTAGGGGATTTCTATCGCACGGGAGTTGCTATCGCGCTCACTATCCGTTCGCTCGATCTCCTAAATCAGTCGGTTGACCGTACCCTACAAACTATTCGGTCAGTTGATCGATAGAGTTCCTTTTTGAGAAACAACTCGGATTCAAAGGCATGGCTCTGCCCGAAGTGAATTTTTAAACGGGAAAGACCAACTGTTGAGCAGAGAAGACTTGGCTAACGGACCGGTGCTGATGAATTCTTAGAATGGCTTCTGCCAGGAGGGGAGCGATGGAAAGAACCTCGATTTTTCCGTTTGCTTGTTTTTCAGCGGGAACCGGAATTGTGTTAGTCACAACAACCTCTCGAATCGCAGGGTGCCGCAGGCGCTCCGGGGCAGCTCCGGCGAGCACGGGGTGTGTCACGCTAATGTAAGCCGGTTTCGCCCCCGCCAGCTCCAATGCCGCGACCTGTTCAAGTACGGTGCCGCCGGTAGCAATTTCGTCATCAACGATAATAGGATTTTTGCCTGCAACATCGCCGACAATACCCGCCGCCTCAACCTCTCGTCCACCGACACCCGTGCGGCGTTTGTGCATCAGCGCCAACGGGAATCCCAAAATATTTGAGTATTTTTCCGCCAATTTCACCCGTCCGGCATCGGGCGCGACAATGACACCGTTATCAATCTGTTTTTGCTTGAAATGATCCGCCAACGTCGTTAAGGCCGTAAGATGGTCTGCGGGAATGTCGAAGAAGCCCTGAATCTGAGCGACGTGCAGGTCAACAGCAACAATACGATTAGCGCCCGCCACTGTCAGGAGATCGGCAATCAACTTGGCACTAATCGGCTCACGGCCCGTTGATTTCTTGTCTTGGCGACCGTAGCCAAAATACGGTATCACCGCCGTGATTTGTCGCACCGATGCCCGTTTCATGGCATCCATGGTCAGGAGCAACTCCATCAAATGGTCATTGGCAGGTTGACAGGTCGGTTGAATGATATAAACGTCCGTCCCGCGAATACTCTCCTCAATCTGCACCCGAGTCTCGCTATTGGGAAATGGCGAAATTGAAATCTTACCCAATTCAACGCCCAGCGTCGCGGCAATTTCCTTTGCTAGTCCTGGGTTTGCCCGCCCGGAAAACAACCTTAAATCACCACGAACTTCTCCTTGGATTGTCATAGCCATGTTGAGAAACCTCCGTAGATGAGATGCATGAACGGGACAAGAACCGATGAAAATTATTTTGTGAGTTCCCAATCCGCCGCGATTTTTGGCGGGAAGACGCCTGACTCGACCTCAGCAATCAAATCTTGGAGCGCTCTCTGCGCCTTGTCCGCTAAATCGGGTTGGATCCAGTTGTTGGCAATAGCCTCTTCAAATTCGTCGTCGTCCTGAATCTGATAACTCCTGTCAGGCGTTACCCACAAATCCAGGAATAAATCAGTGATTTCATAGTGATTTTCAGCCCGATGCATCGGCTTTATGATGTCGCAATAGTATCCCGTGAATACGTTTTCGAGGTTATAAATCTTACCGACATCGTGCCATAGATTAGCGAAGACAAACCACACCGCCGTGAAGTCGTTATCAAGAACGGTTAACCCATCAATGGAAATGGGATTGGAAGGCTTGAGTCTCTGGGTCGTAACGATTACGGAAGCGTCCTCATAAAGAAGCTCTTGCTGAAAATGGTTCACGCGGTTCGGTAGGCGTTTGTAAATCAGATCAAGCGTTCCCATGTTAGCGTCTCAAACCTCGACAGATCTCACTGCGTCAATGAATTTTCTGACTTTATCCGGATCCTTGCGCCCTGGCTGGGATTCAACTCCACTGCTGACGTCAACACCATACGGTTTGACGTGGCGAACGGCCTGCGCCACATTGTCCGGATTAAGACCTCCCGCGACGATGATTTGACCGTAATTCTTAGCTTTCAGAGCAAGGTCCCAGTCGAAAACGTGTCCCGTTCCTCCCATCTTCCCTTTGACGTAGGCATCTAGATGGAAGGCATTAACATCGTAATCCGAGAGAACAGACAAGCTGGATTCGTCTTTGACTCGGACGGCTTTGATAATTCTCCTATGCAAAGCGCGACAGAATTCGGGGGGTACATCAGCGTGTAACTGAACGGCATCCAGCCGGCACTGCTCGACAATCGTCCTTATTTTTTCAGAGTCTATGCTCACGAATACCCCAACGGTTGTGACAAAGGGAGGTAGTTCGGCGACAATTGCGGCAACTTGATCGGGCTTGACAAATCGGGGTGTATTCGGCACAAACACGAAACCAAGCGCATCAGCGCCAGCTTCGACTGCTGTTAATGCGTCCGCTAGGTGGGTGATTCCGCAGATCTTGACGCGAGTCAATGTGTGTCCTTGTCTTTCTCGAATCCGATTGTGAAGAACGAATTTGATACCCTTAAGTGTATCAAATCATTGAAAGCGGATCAAGACAAATCTTATCAGACGCCGGGGTGGTTGTATCAACTTTTTTGATTGCAGAGGTGTTCTCTACCCCGTTCTAGGCAGGACGTGAAATGAAGAGAGTAAAGGGAAAATCAACGATTTGATGATTGTCGATTTCGCAGAAGTCGCAATCAGAAGAGGGATCTCTATCGCACTCCTTTTTCAGTCGTTCGATCGCTCCTAAAAGGATCTGATTTATGGAATTCCACCTTTGATTTGGCGATCGACTATCGCTACTACAAACCGAACTGCGCAAGCCCTTGCCGTCTTCCTTCGTTGCTTTTTTCCGTCGGACATATTCTCATGTTTTATTACGGAGTTCTTCAATTTTCCAGTCAATATTTTCGGTCATGAATTGCGCCAAGAACGTATGGGGTGGCGTGGGCTGCCCTAGGCGACCATCAAACGGTACAACCCCTAGAATTGGCAGATTCGTGAGTCGGGAGATTTCGGCGGGATTGGTGCTTTCTGCCAGCCCTACCATGTCCTGCCGCAAACCGTTTAGGACAATCCCGTGAATTTCAAGGTTGAATGATTGGGCGAACTCGATCGTTAAGAGCGTGTGATTGATTGTACCCAAGGTTGGACGGGCAACTATAATTAGCGGCAGTTCAAAACGCGCGGCGAGATGTGCAACGAGAATGTTGTCTCGAATCGGCACGGCAAGCCCGCCAACACCTTCGACGACCATGAATTCGTGTTTTTGGCAGAGTTGATTAAACGCGGTATCGACTCTTTCCAGGTCAATTGGTAGGCCTTCAAGCTCTGACGCGACGGAAGGCGCGAGGGGTTCGCGCAGGCATATCGGGTTAATCAACTCAAGGCTGTCCTCCACCTGTGCGGCGTGTTTAAGGAAAACTGCGTCCTCGGACACGAGTTGTCGATTAACCTCCCTCGGGCTGAACACGGGATTTGGCGTGGCGTTTACGCTAATCTTGCCATCCGCGTCTATTGCAGTTGAAGCGAGTTCCTCACCGCCGGTGGCAATCGGTTTCATGACGCCGACATCAACTCCAATCGACGCCAGTGAAGCGGCTAAGCCGCCGGCAATCACGGTTTTCCCGACCGCAGAATCGGTGCCGGTGACGAAGACACCCGGCACGCAACATTTATCCCTCTCTATATTCATCTCCATGCTTCGTCCCAATACTCCCGTTTCTTAAGAAAACAACCAGAGCCGCCGCGACCAGAGGCAAGACTGTCAAACAATCCAGAACCTTCGCCAATCCAAAATGATCTCCGAGCATGCCCACAGGGATGCTTAGGACACCGCCAACTCCCCAGGCACCGCCCATCATTAAGCTAGACGCTATGTTTTCACGTTCCGGGAGCAACTGTTGCGCCCAAACAATGTTCACGGATGTTGAGGTAGAAAGCGTCACATTTCCGAGGAACAGCAGGACGAGAAAAACGGTGCTTGAGCTGTGAAGAGAAAGGTATAGCAGTGGCGGCGAGGCAATCAAGGAGAAAAGCAGAAGGCGATAACGCACAATCCGATGCGACAGCGAGCCGCCAACCACTATACCAACCGTCCCCGCCAACAGAAAGAGCGCAAGAACAGCCGAGCGTGCAACGTTCGAGTATCCTCGTTCATCAAGGAAGAGCGACAGAAAGTTTTCCAACCCTATCGTTGTTAGCGTCCTTAAAACAGCAATCAGGTAAAGCGCGATCAGGGGACGAAAACATGGCCTTATCGAATCCCACAGCGCACTCCGCTTCTTGGATCGCAATGAAGGGTAGTCTATCTCCGGCGAGGGCGTCTTTGAGTGACGCAATTCCAAGACTTTGGGAACGAGAAAAGCTAGGAGAAGACCGGGAATCATGCACCACACCAACCTGTTCCAGCCGTAGCGTACCAAAAACAGCATGATGAAGAAGGGACCGGCGGCTCTTCCCAAGTTACCTCCAGTGAGAAAGATTGAAACCCCCAAACCTCGACCCTGCTTTGCCAGGCTGGCAGCTTGGACAGTCCCCAACGGGTGAAACGCCGCAACCCCTGTGCCTCCGGCGATTAACAGCAAGAACACTGCCCAGATGGAGGGGGCAGCATTCAGCAGAGACAAGCAAAACGCGGTGCACCCAACGCCAAAGGTCAGGAAATGTATGGACCTTACCCGGTCCTCCAACCAGCCGAAAAAGATCTGATTTAGGGCACTAAAGAAATTGTAGACGGAGATTAATGCGCCGGCAAGGCTGTATCTTGCAGTGGTTTGGGCGGCGAGCCTAGTTAACAGTACGGGCAGCAGATGTGGCAAGAGTGTGGCGTAACTATCAATGACGGTATGGAGAAATGTAAGGAAGTAAAGTTGCTGGTTTGGCGAATGTTTGGGATGGTCGGGCATAAGTTTGGGAGATTGTCAAAAACCTTAAAGTTCGGTGGGTTTTACACGGAAGTCCATCACGACTGCATAGCTGATATAAATGGCTATTCAGAAAATCTCAAGGCTGTATGTCACTTGCGGATCGAATAGTCCATTAACCGCTTGTGCCGCTCGGTCACTACTGCACAATGCAAGCCCGTAAGACAACAGATCCGAGAAACTCGGCTCACCCATTAGGACTTGGGCGTATTGCTGTATCGTCAACTGCACGTCTGCGGTGTCGCTCGGCGCTACCTCAACGCCTTCCGGAGTGTAGGCCACTCGCCATGGTCCACGATTGACTGGTAGGATTTCGTCCTCAACCGCGAGCGTGAAACTTCCTGAACCCGTGGGCTTGAGCAGAGACAGTGAACCTGGCACATCCAACACCTGAAACATTGACGGCTTGCGCAATTCCGCCTCAATGCCTTGAGTAAACCATGTGGATAGAAATGGGCCATTTGAAGGCTCTGTCCAACTGAGCGTCGCGTGATTGATGGCGACTCCAGCCAGTGTTCCGAGTACGGATTGATAACCCTCTAGCGTCGACCACGCAAATTCTATGACATCTTGATTTCTGGTTGAGGAGATTCGTAGGACAGCGTAGGCTTCGACCGGATCACCTGCAACGAAGACATAGGGTAGACTGCCGCTGGTCATGCGAAGTCGTCCCCAACGCATACTTTCGCGAATAAGCATCCCTGAATATGCGCGCGCAAATCTGTCATAGGAGGTCTTTAATGGCGCCCATTCTTCCTGAAGTAGGGACCTGTTGTCTTCGTTCACAAATTTGAAGTCCGTCAGGCGCATCTGACGCACCGGCAATGCACACTCGAATTGCGGAACCAGTCTCACGGGGGAGGTGATTCGGACTTCACGACCACAACTCTCCCAGCCGAATCTGCGATAGAAACTTTCGTGGGAGGCACGGAGGTTTCCGACAATCAGCCCATCTTCACGCATGATTTCGGCGAGCGAGGTCATCATGACTCTTCCCACGCCGTGCTTACGCGAGTCGGCGGAAACGGCAACCGAAGCGATACCACCACATGTCAGGGCTGCTTTTCTGCAGGTAACTTCCGAGGGCCGAATCGTGAAGGTGCCGGCGACCCTGCCATCCTGTTCCGCCACATAAACGGTCTCGCTTGACCCCGGAACCGGTCTTTCCGAGGGATAAGTTTCACCACCGTGGAAAGCCGCCGTCCAAATCATTTCATACTGTTCGCGGTCTTCTTCGCGATACTTTCGAACCGACACTGTCATACAATCAGCCTCCTGTTACCGGGTACGTGAGAAATCGCCTCTGGAGAAACACGGTGTTGACCGTTGGGAAAGGGCGGGAAGCACCTTAATCTCTCAAAACATTCTATGCCGTGCAGGTCGGGCTGGATGAAGTTTAAAAAAATAATTCGGTAATGTCCTAACGATGCTCGGTGCGGTTAGGAAACCGCACCTACCGAGTTTAGCGAAAATTGGAATTACCGATTTAAATACTTAGTCTTCATGTAGCCCGACCTACCGAAATGGGTAGCAGCTTAGGTCATATCACTCAATCGGTTACGATTTTATCCAGCCGCCACCAATGACGAGATCGTCGTCGTAGAATACCGTCGCTTGCCCCGGTGTTATCGCTCGTCGTGGTTCATCGAATATGACTTTCGCCTCGGTTTCGCTCATCGGGTGGATGGTAGCTAACGCTCCCTCATCTCTTGATCTCACTTTTACGAGAGCACGGATTGGCTCGTCGAACTGTTGAATGGAAATCAGATTGATTCGCTCCACCAACATAGTTTGCTGAAGCAAGTCGGCGGGTGCACCGACAACGATGGTGTTGTCTTGGGCATCTACCCGAGTGACGTACAGCGGGCTACCGGCGGCGATTCCAAGCCCGCGGCGTTGCCCAACCGTATAGAAAGGGATGCCTTGATGCTTGCCCAGCAGGTTGCCATCTTTATCCACGATATCGCCTTCGTGAATCTTTTCGGGCACCTGTTCCTTCAGGAACCGTCTATAGTTGTCGTCCGCCACAAAACACAACTCTTGGCTCTCAAGCTTATCGGCGGTGCGCAACCTGAACCTTCTAGCCATCGCCCGCACTTCATCCTTGGTGTATTCGCCGAGTGGCATAAGCGCGCGGCTCAATTGCTCTTGTGTAAGCGAGGACAGAAAATAGGACTGATCTTTGTTGGCATCGAGGCCCTTCCGTAGAAGATATCGTCCGGTGTCCCTATCGCGTTCAACTCTAGCGTAGTGACCGGTGGCGATGAAATCGTAATCCAATTTATCGACAAGAGACAAAAGTTTCCCGAATTTGAGTTCGCGATTACAAATCATGCACGGGCTCGGCGTTCTGCCATCAAGATACTCATTGACAAAGTAATCAATGATGCGCTCCCGGAATATCTCCTCATAATTCACGCCGTAGAACGGAATTCCAAGCTGGGTTGCCACCCGCCGCGCATCCTCAATGCCTTCAAGCGAACAACAATTTGGCTTTTCCGATTCTACTTCGAGCGTGTCGGGAGCGCCGAGCCGCATCGTGATGCCGATTACATCGTAGCCCAACTCAAGCATCAGTGCGGCTGTGACTGAGCTGTCGACGCCGCCACTCATCGCGACGACGACTTTCTTCGCTGAAGCCATCTTATGCCAATTCCCTATATTTGCCACGCATTAATAGCGTGAATCAAGTTTTTCCAATGCGGGGCAAGATGCCCCGCCTACCGGGTTTGGTCGAGGTAATGGTTGGTATCGGTCCTCGCATATTAGTATGATTGAAAAACATTATACGGAATATTATTCAAACGAAATGGGATTACCTCTGTAATTCGTAGATTTTTGATGAACAAGACTTTACTACCGGTCATGACCGCGAAAGAATAGCACACCGTCGCTTAGGTTGTCAAGAAGCGTGTAGGCTGGCAGCAGGAGGGAAGGGAGGAGGAAAACCGGAAGACGAGAAAAGGGGAGAAAACAGGGGAAAGTGGGAAAGGATGGGGAGGGAAGGGCGAGATGATTCTTGAGTTACACGTCCCCTGAGAATTTTTTGCACTTTCTGTAACCTTTCCGGATAACTATACGTTTGTATAGCATAACAGATAAGTAGTAGTTTTCGAGTTGATTCATCAAGAATCCAGAACAGGAGATTATAAATGAATACTTCAGCGGGTTCAAGGGTTACCGATGCCATTCGAGATATAAAGGAGCAACACTGCGACACGTGCGGTAACCAAGCGAAGGGTTTTACGTATCGCAAAATGCTTCTGACGTATTATTGCCGCAAATGCCTGCGTCAAGAATTCAATGTTAGCGGTCCCATCACCTATCCCGACAGGTCGGCGGCGGATTGACAAATTGCGGAGTAGGGGCGTTCCCGTTACGTCCCTACTCTATTGCAACAAACCACCGCAAGCCCCTAGTCTCCAAGCATTTCTGTCACACCCATCCGTTCGAGGCTTTCTTGAATCTGATCGATTGGCACGACATTATATTTCGGACCGGGCATACTAAGCGCGGTACCCGTATAGACGACCTTATCATCGACGCAGAAGCCGAGCAATTTGCCATCGTAGTGGACATACGCATCGCTCAACGGCGAGTCGCCCCTCTCACCGATTAGGAATGAACTGACTTTTCCTGTCTTGCCAATTTCAAGCGCATAGACACTATCACCGATGAGCACGGCGATTTTTCCACCGCTATCATGCCTCGAATAACCACGAGCGGTAACCAGCACGATCATAGGGAACGACCTTGCCTTGACGCCGTTTTCCATTCTTATAGTCAAACGGCGCGTATTCCTTCAAGTCTTCCACCGTCCCCATCTCGACGGGCCGCAAGTCTTTCGCGCCCTCGACCTTTAGAACCGCCAGCCTAGCCTCGGAATCCCTGGCAACAACTTGCGCCGGTAGATAATCTGTCACCTTCGCCCGTATGTCCGCGGCATCGGCGACAATGTCGGGAACGAGCAGGAGGCCCGTTGAATTTAGAATCACACCTATGAATATTACCCCGTCAGCTTCGACAAGCAGGAAGGATTTCCGGGCTTCAATCCGCTCATTGGTGAATTCGTTCAGCTTTCGATTCGCCTCGTCGTTCCGCCTGTCCTGTTCCGTCTCGGGAGCAGCTTCTGTGAACGCTTTGAACGCGGATCTGTTGCGGATTGCCGAAAACCGACTCGTCATCCCTTTTATTCGCTTTGCCAAGTATCCATCATCAAGGTCGTTGTCCATCGCGATCTGAAACGCTTGCCAGCATTTTTCGGCGTCCCCTAGTTCGTCATAAAACTCGGCGAATTTAAAGGCGGTATAGCCCAATCCAAAGTCCGCGCGCGTTTTAGACTGATTTGCCTCGACGAGCCTCGGCAATGCCTCGTAGTGAAACGCAAGTGATTTTTCGCTTTGGCTATCTCCTTGCATGGCATTGACTTCATACCAGTCTCTGATCGCTGAGACGAATCTAATGTTGTTCGGTTGAAGTCGCAAGGCTTTCTCGTATTCCGCGATCGCCTGCTCCCGTTCGCCCCGCCGGTTGTGCAGATCTGCACGCAACTTGTGGAGTTTGGCGATGTTCGCCTGATCTGCTTCGACCGGCACTTCGGCAAGCAGGGAGGAAATCGCTGCGCTTAGTTCAATACCGCCGCTCATACTGTTTTCGTGTATCAGCCCGTTCTTGTCAATGACCGTGTAGTGCGGAATAGTTCGCACATTGAACTTGGCTTGCATCTCCTCGGTCTCGCGGATGTGAATCCACGGCATTTCATTGTTCGAGACGAACTTCGCGACGGTTTCGTCATTGAAATCCGAACTGATGCTGATGAGGGCGAAATCGGGGTTGTGCTTGTATTCTTCATAAAGCGCCTTCAGCGCCGGCAGCTCGTGGATACATGGCTCGCACGATGTCGCCCAGAAGTCAAGCAGGACGACCTTGCCGCGAAAATTCTCAAGTGAGACGGTTACACCGCCGATGTCCTTAAGCGTGAAGTCTGGAGCGGGTTTGCCTAGTGTCATTTCTGCGGCATGGAGACGGTATTCGGCCTCTTTTTCCCAATCTTCCATATGAGAGTATATTCGTGACTTCTGCTCATATACTTGGAGAAGGGACGCCGGGTGATCCATTTTGTCTAGCTCAGCGAGCGCCTCCTTGTATTTGCCCTCCTGTTCAAGTAGCCCAATCTTAATCGTCCATACACCTAAGGCGTGTTTCGATTTGGGAAACGCCTTCAAGAAGGCTTCGATCTCGGCGTTGGCTTCCTCTTGCCTCTGGAGTCCCAAAAGACAATGGATTTTGTACATCCATGCTTCGTCACGCTTCTCGCTTTCGGGATACATGCCGAGAAACTGTTCACTGAGTTCAAACCCGTTTTCAATCCGTATCGTGAACTGTTCCATCATGGCTTCCATTTCGGGAGGGGACGCCGGTTTTTCAGATGGTTCCGGTCTCCACAGGACGACTTCGCGGATCTGTTGAAGCAGTTCTTCGTCCTCAACCGCTTCGGCAAGGCTCATGATACCGATTAGCAGGACGAGACAGGCCACGGTTAGGATACTAACGGAAACCGCGACTTTCGTCACCGGACGTCGATTGCGGTCTGTTGCCAAAATGGCTCGCAGCCGCTTTTCAATCCACGAGGGCTGTGCCATCGCCACAGCGGCACGTGCTGCAAAGATTGACGGTCGCGATGTCCGTGCAATCTCGAGTAGGTGTGAGGCATAGTCTGTCGCGCGGCACCCGTTGGTCAGGACATGATCATCGCAGGCGCGCTCACGCTCAAGGCGCATTCGGCGGTCGGCGACCCAGACCAACGGGTTGAACCAATAAATTGCGCAGGAAATGTGGGCAATTGTCTGCGTTAGCCAATCCCACCGTTGGATGTGCGCGAGTTCATGCAGTAGGACAGCGCGCTGTTGGTCCCTTGACCAGTTCTCCGCGTCAGGGGGAATCAGTATTTGGGGTCGAATGATGCCCCACGTCAGCGGCATCTCCGCCTCGCTCCGCAACAGCCTAACGCGGCGCTTTATGCCGAGTTGTCCTACGAGTTGGCCAGCCAACGCCTCCAATGAGCCGTCGGTGATGCGCCGACTTCGACCTGCGATTCTCCAAATGCCGACCAATCCTGCCAACAGTGGAACCAGGACAACCAACATACCGATGCCCCAAGCAATTCCAATACAGCTCCACAGGGAAGGCATTGACCACCAGCCCGCCGGCGGCGAGTCGGAGATTACGGATGCCTCGTGCATCGTGTCCAGCAATCCCGGTGTTTCGTGGTTGAGGCCCACTTGAGAAACCCCTTGGCGCGGGGTTGCTATCTGACGATCAGGCGATGGTAATAGAGTAACGTTCAGATGGTCTTCAACGCCGGGTGTCGATTCAGTCAAGGGAAGCATCTGTGTTATGACTGGCAACGTCACGGAAATGACGGGTAGGCAGAGGCAACCGACTACTGCCAGTGCCCAAATCAGGTGGCGAAACGCCGCAGAGCTGCGTCTCAACGCGAGGTTCAACCCCGCAGCCAGAGTGAGCACGACGATGCTTTTTATGGAGGCATCAAGTAACACTGCCAGCCAGCTAATCGAATGTTCGGAAGTTCCGAAGAGCGACATGAAAAACATCATGGGGTTTCCTCCTTGGAGTTACGGTTCTGTGGAATTTAAACAATCTTCAGTATTGAAATGAAAGATTGAAAGAAAGTAAAGGTGAAGACTCTTTCCAGCCTTCCTTTCCTTACGGGTTGTAATGTGCCGGGCGTTCAAAGGTATAAGTGGATTGCATCACGGATTTTCTTCTCTTTCCTTGGCTTGTTCGATGAGTTCCGCCAATCGATCGGATTCCTCGGCGGAAAGCGCCGTGTCCGAAACGTTCAACAGTGCGGCGACCGTTTTCTCGATCGAGTTGTCAAAAAAAGTATGAAACACTTGTTTAAGTGCCGCTTCGCCGGCATTCTGACGCGGGTGAGTCGGCGTGTAGATGTATCGTGCCCCTTCTTTTTCATGCCTGAGATGTTTCTTCTCTTCCAAGATACGCATCATCGCCCGGACGGCTGAGTAAGAAGGGGGATCGGCTAGATTGTTCAACACGTCTGCGACGGAAGCGCGGCCTCGTCGGTAAACGATGTCCATAATCTGTCGTTCGCGACGACTCAGGTCATGGGGTGGTTTATTGGTAAGCATATTTCCTTTCCTTGATACATTGCAATCGGCATCAAATAATCCTCAGTGCTAAAATACTAGCATCCTCTGATGCGAGATGTCAAGCCAAAATGCTAAAATAACAGCATTGAGGGTCACTATGGGAACTCTAAATGAGGTTTCAATAAATAATTCGGTAATGTCCTAGCGATGCTCGGTGCGGTTAGGAAACCGCACCTACCGAGTTTAGGGAAAACTGGAATTACCGATTTAAATACTTAATCTTCATTAGAGTTCCCTTTTCAAGAAAAAACTCGGATTCGTCGTGGGCCTTTCAGTGTATAGCTGGGTTTCACTATAGATATCTGACACAACAATCTACTTAAAAAGCGGTAGCACTCTTTGGATTGACAAACTATGTTTTTTCTTGTACAACCCAACTTACATGGCTGAAAAAGGGAGAGGGGAAGATTGGAAGAGTGACATGCATGCAGATTAAGCGGTAGAAATAGAAAACTTTGCGGCTAGCGTCCGATTTCTACCTGTTTTTTTGCGAACAAATTGGGCATTCGTCTGCCTAATGGATAAGCCGAAATGGAAACTTAAACATAACAACACACAGTTCATCCTCAACTCATCAGGATCTCTGCGCCACCGCACGGGGGAAAAATGTCCACGCAGACTCAGGAAGCGTATCAATTTGACTCTAAGTATGTTCCGGTTCGCGAGTCAAGATCTGTGCCCGAAACTGGTTCCCAAGACTCCGAACTTGTCGAACGCTTTCAGGAGGGGGATTCGGAAGTTTTTGATCTGTTATATCTCCGCTACCGCGATCGTATTCATGGAGTTATTCGCGCCATCATCTCAAATCCTGAAGATGCGCTTGATATCACACAGGACGTTTTTCTTAAGGCGTATCAAGGGCTTGGAAACTTTAAGAAAGCTTCTCAATTCTATAGCTGGCTCTATCGCATTACAATCAATCGTTGCATTGATTACATGCGTCAGCGGTCGAAACACCGCGTGATTAGTGACAATCCTGTATCCGATGATGTGTTCTACCATCATATAGCCAATCGGCATCCATCGGCGCCCTCTAAGGCGGTAGAAAATGAAGAGTTTTACGTGTATTTGCGCCGAGCCGTGATGCAATTGTCCCCAAAGCAAAGAGAGGTCTTTATTCTTCGGTACCGGGAGGAACTCCCGTTGAAGGAAATTGGGCGCAAGATGGGACGGTCTACCGGCACGATCAAAGCCCATCTCTTTCAAGCACAGCGCAACTTGCGGGAGTTGCTCCTTCCCTATCTTCGGGATGACAAAGTCTGACGTAGTGCAATTCCAGAAAACTAGAGTTTCAAACATTGTATAATTGGGTTTCACTATAGATATCTGACACGGCAGGTTACTTGAAAAACGGTCGCACTCTTTGGGTGGACATACTATGCTTGTTCTCGTTCAACCCAACCTACATGGTTGCTGGATTTGCCAATCTGGCAGGAGCGGTGTTGCTGAGAAACCGAGTTTTCAAGGAAAAACTCTGTTTCAGGTCAAACGGGTTCTAAGGAGAAGATATGATGCGGGGAATCCCCATTTGCTACACACTTACGATTTCACTGATAATCTGCCTTATGGTTGCATCGAGCGGCTTTTCACAAAACACGGAGAATGCGGCTGCCCCCCTCACGGAAGAGGATAAACGGTTCGACTTCAACGGAGATGGGCGGTTAAGTGAAGATGAGAAGGAAGTTCTGCTTGAAACGATAACCCGCGAGGCGTTAACGGGAGTACGGCTGGATGCGCGTGCACTTCGCGAGATGCGTCGGGGCGGCGGGCCGGGTGGATTTGGAGGCAGAGGTAGGGGACCGCGACGTGCGGAGAAGATTGTGCACCGTTTCGATAAGGACGGGGATGGGAAACTGAATGAGTCTGAGCGCGGGGACGCTCGTAAATACGTCCAAGACAGTCGAGGAGTACCCGGAGCCGCACGATCATCGGACGAAACATTGGCTAAGACCACACTTGAAGACGACCTGAAAGCCAGTAAAACTGCGGCAACCCGGGAAAAGGTCGGACTCTATGATGACAACACCCTACGAACCTTTTACCTCCGTTTCCACGACGAGGATTGGTACGAGCAACTGGGGGATTTCTATAAAACCGATGTCGACGTTCCGGCGGACTTGATTGTGGA
The DNA here is from genome assembly GCA_965197465.1 of Candidatus Poribacteria bacterium. Taxonomy (GTDB): domain Bacteria; phylum Poribacteria; class WGA-4E; order WGA-4E; family JAJDTR01; genus JAJDTR01. The sequence goes on from OZ240209.1 coordinate 2,770,227, forward strand.
TGGGGAGATTTTTCGATCAGTCGGCCTCCGATTCCGCGGAAGTTCGTCCTATTTCACCGTTCAGAACGAGAAGAAGTCGTTTAACATCGCTATTGACGCCAATGATGAGAATCAGCGTCTCTTCGGGTACAAGACATTAAACTTGCTTAACGGTCATTCGGACGCTTCTTTTCTCCGGGAAGTTCTTTATTCAAGAATCGCTCGCGATTATATTCCCGCGTCAAAGGCGAATTTCGCTAATCTGATTATCAATGGAGAGAACTGGGGAATCTACATCAACAGCCAGCAATACAACAAGGATTTTCTATCAGAATGGTTTGACCCCAGGGGCGGCGTTCGGTGGAAGGTGCCACCCGGTCGCGGAAGCGGGTTGGTCTACAATGGCGACAACCATGCAGATTATCAGGAGTCCTACCAACTCAAGACGAATGAGAAGGACGCCCCCAACGCGTGGGAGGAGTTAATCAACTTGTGCAAGACACTCCAAGACACTCCCGACGACCGGCTTGAAGCAGAACTATCCCGCATTTTTGACATAGACAGGGCATTGTGGTTCCTCGCGCTTGACAACGTGTTTATTGACAACGACGGTTATTTCAGCCGCGGCAGCGATTATTCCATTTATCAGGATCCAAACGGTCGATTTCACCTGCTGCCGTACGATAGTAATGAAACTTTTCGCTTTGCCGGAGGCGGGGGACCAAACTCTTGGCAAACAGATGGACCGATGCTGTCTCCCGTTGCGCAAGAGGATGACGAGATGCGTCCCGTCATCAATCGCCTATTTGCTATTCCACACCTCCGCGCACGGTACCTTGCCCATGTGCGAACCATCGTCACCGATTGGCTTGATTGGGAGAAACTGGAGCCAATTATCGCAGCCTACCAATCGTTAATTGACGAGGAGGTCAAGGCGGATAACAAGAAGCTTTACACGTACGACGCATTTGCGACCAGCCACATCAAAGAACAGACTCGCGCATTCGGACCCGGCGGCGGATTCGGTCGGGGAGGAGGCGGGCGCCGCGGCAGAGGCGGCACGCCTAGCTTCAAACAGTTTGTCACTGAGCGCCGTGAATTTCTACTTTCTCACCCGAAAATCGATAAACCGACGCCGGTCATTCTTTCCGTCTCGGAGCCGGAAAACCGTGCAGCGGGTGAACGCGTACAGATCATGGCAAAAATTAGTGATGCGATCACCGTTGACGAGGTCATCCTACACTATGCCAACGCTCGGCTGTCACCGTTCAGTAGTCTACCGATGTCAAAGAACGGCACAGCATATACGGGCGAAATCCCAAGTTTTCCTTCAGCAATAAAGGTGCGCTACTATGTTGAAGCGCGTGCGATAGAATCACACGGCACCACGACGTTTTTCCCTGCCAAGGCTGAATTTGGACCGTTCACGTTTCGCGTAATTCCACCCACTGCAAAAGGTTCGGATGTTATAATCAACGAATTGATGGCGAGCAATACCGACAGTTTCAAGGACGCTCAGGGCGGGTATGATGATTGGATTGAACTTCACAATGCGAGCGATCATGTCATCAATCTTGCGGGAATGTATCTTAGCGACGATCGGGCAAACCCTCGCAAATGGCAATTTCCGAAACAAACTACAATCGCTCCGAAGGGGTACTTGATTGTCTGGGCTGATTCCGATGACGAAAGCCGGACAGAAATTCATACTAATTTTAATCTCTCGAAGAGCGGCGAAACGCTCATACTCGTCGACACAGACGAACGACACAACCAAGTGCTTGACTCGGTCAAATTCGGTGCGCAGAAGGAAGATATCGCTATCGGAAGATTTCCCAACGGCAGCGGCGACTTCAAGGCGGCTGCGATGACGCCGGGCAGCCCAAACCGATCAAGCGACTGAATAGGGAGCGCGATAGAGTTCCCTGTGCGACTGAATAGAATCAAATGAGATTAACAGAGTGAACAGCGAGGATGGTGAACATCCAATGGCGAATGCGGTAGAAATCTCCGTGCGATAAAGTTTCCTGCAGAAAAAGCTAGGATGTCTGGCCATTATAGAATCGCAGAAAACGATAAACCGCGAACCTTTTCCTTCGTTACATGCCTAAATAGATGAACATGGCAGAAACCTCTAGTACACGTTGGCGGAAATTGTTAACCCAAGTCGCTACTTACAAGATTTTAGACATACACCACCGTTTGTAATTGACAATAGTTCATCAATTGCGGAGATTTCGTAGCGCAAACTGACAGTTTGCACAGCACAAGCACAATCTAAATGAAGTTAAAACAAATAATTCGGTAATGTCCTAACGATGCTCGGTAGGTGCGGTTAGGAAACCGCACCTACCGAGTGTAGGGAAAACTGGAATTACCGGTTTAAATACTTAATCTTCATACACATTGTGGTACAAAGGTGGCAACTTAGGTTAGAATACCTATCAGGGTTCCATATACTGACTCCTTTTTCGTGTATATTATGGTGCATAAAAATAGTAGTCAGCGAACCCATTTCTTGTCAAGTCATCACTCCACACTTGGGGAGCTACCAACTGAAACATCTTCTAAAGGAAGGAACATTAAATGAAAATCAGAACCACCAGCATCATCTGCATTGTTCTTCTCATTGTAGGCGCCATAACTTCAACGCAGTTTGCGCATAGTGAACATGAACGGGGCAATGGTAAGGAACATCACCACTCATCCGAACTGATGGACAATTTGTCCGAGGATCAGGTCAAACAAATTGAGTCGCTGCGGCTGGACCTTGCCAAGAAGATTCTGCCTCTGAAGGCGGAAATGGAAGTCAAGCACTTGGAACTCAAGCAACTATGGATGGCAGACGCCATCGACGAAAAAGCAATCCTCGCCAAAACGGATGAAGCATTGCAAACGGAAGCGAAGATTCGTAAAGCAATGACGCGCCATAAACTCGATATTGCAAAGTTGCTAACGAAGGAACAACGAGAATGGCTGCTCAAAGAGATGGACGAGGAACACGAGCATTGGAATCATGATGAAAAAGAGCATCGCGATGAACATGGGCATCACGACAAAAAGTGGCGCCGCGGCAAACATGGGGGTCATGATAAAAAGGGGCATCATGACAAACATGGGAACCACGATGAAAAAGAGCGTCATGATGAGCATGGGCACCACGATGAACACGAACATCTTGAAGATTAGCGCCCTGAACAATGACGTAGGCTATTCAACACAAAATGGCATTATCAGCGTCTAACCGAAAATCCGAAATAGACAGTCAATAAACCCTTCGTACAGATTGAATGTGCGAAGGGTTTATACTAAATCCGAATCTATACGTTACACATGTCAGATGATTGTAGTTGCCGGATTCATCGGGCGTTTTGGAAATGTGCAACATTTGGTTTTTGAAACCGCATTAGATGACGATTCGCATTTAAGAGAATTAAACGGTCAAGGGGCACCCTTTGTACCTCCACCGGTGCGATTAGGAAAGGGATCTCTATCGCCTTCGCTAATCGTTCGCTTGATCGCACCTACCGTTAATTCATACGGCAATTATACGTCAAGCTGTACTAGTGTTTCGAGCTTATGCGTCTCATGATGGATACCATGTACCCCATTTTGGAGGGGATGTTGCCTGCTGTGCCTCTGAACGCCCAAGTCGCGGACGCATTGACGAAGGAACAGGAAAAGGATTTAGTGATTCGCTGCCAAGATGGTGATAAGCGCGCCACGGAAGCGCTTGTTCGCCATTACCAGCATTGGGTGTACAATATCGCATACGGCATGCTTGGCAATCGGGAGGACGCTTCCGACATGGCACAGGAGATTTTCCTCTGGCTTTGGGAAAATATCGGGCAATTCCAATTTCGATCGCGTTTCTCCACATGGCTTTACCGAATCGTGACAAACCGGTGTATCAACGTCAAGGATCAGAAAAAGCGGCGCCAAACCGATACTATGGAGATTGACGATTCACAACCGTGGGTGCCCATCGACACAGAAACTCCGGAAAAAGCGGTGTTGCGCCTGGAACAGCAGGAAATCCTTCAAAAGGCGCTCGCCGAGTTGAAGGATGATTATCGGAAAATCTTGGTGCTGCGCGAAATGCAAGACCTCTCCTATGAGGAATTGGCAGAGGTAATCGGCTGCTCGGTTGGACGAGTAAAATCAAAACTACACGAAGCCAGAAAGGTCTTAAGAGAATTGGTATTACAATTTTCGTGATAGGAGGTGGAAATCATGAGTCACAATCGTATTCAAAAACAGTTATCTGCATACTTGGACGATCAGTTAAGTCCGGAGAGTCGAGCAAGGGTTGAAGCACATCTGAGTATTTGCGACGAATGTGTCGAGATGCTCTCGGACTTCCAGCAGAATCGTCAAAGCATTGGCGCCTTAAGACACGAAGTACCTCCTATCGCGGAACTTGTGCTGCCGCAATTGTCAGATCGTGGACCGGTTCGCCGAAGTTTCCTGCCGAGCGCGGAGGATATTCGTCAGTGGTTTTTCCGTCCCGTGATGGGCGGAACTTTCGCGGTGGTCTCGGCATGTCTGCTCTTTGCGCTGGTCTATTTTAATTTGACGCCGACCTCTGACGACTCGCTAGATCTCTATTTTTCGGAGCATACGCAGTATTCCGTGTATTATTCATCGCACTCAGACGGCGCTACCGATTCGCTCGACTCGAATGGAGCACTATCTCCCACAAATGTTGAGGATGATACCAACTTTTTTCTTGAAGTTTATCTCGGGGATTAAACCATGAAATATCCAATTGGGAAACTGGGCAGTCTGCTCTCAAACGCTGGAAGAATCGGCAATCGGACGCGTTTCGGGACTCACGCCATTGGTTGGCTATTTTCCACGCTTCTCGTTTGCGGGTTGCTTTTCGGTTCCTCAGAAGATGCCTCCTCCAATACGCCAGAGCAGTTTCTTGAGGTTTTGCGGCGCATAGCGGCTGCCGAAGATGAAGTAAGTTATACCGGTTCGCGGCTAATTGTCTTCCACACATCGCGCGGACTAGCTGTCCGTGAGGACCTTGTTATCCGCCATCCGCCGGAGGTTGATGCAGTCAAGGTATTATCGGTCATCGGCAGAGAGCGTTTCGATAAACACCGTGAGAATGAACGCCACAACGGTAAAAATCGCAAAGAACGACGCCCCGGTCGAGGTGATAGACTATCTAATCGGAGAAAATTCCTATCCCCTCGGAAACGGATAAGTGACCTTTCCGGGGAAGAGATGAAACTCCTCGCGCAAAACTATCGATTCCACCTGTCGCCCGGAAGCGCTATTGCAGGCGAAGAAACGAATGAGATTAAAATCTATCCCCAGTTCGAGGGTAGACCTACAAAGCGTCTCTTCATTTCACGCCGTGACGGTATTATCATGCGCGTGGAGGAGTTTGACCACACCGGACACCTTCAATTCATAGGCGTTTTTACGCAGATAGAGTTCGATCGCGAAAAAGTTGAGGGTACGTTAGCCGAATTGAAGAATGACGAGAAGCTGATATTTGAGAAAGCGGAACGGCGAAGTCAACCTATCAAGGATGTGGAAGCAGAGGAAGCGTTGGGGGTTCGGCTGGCGCAACCCACTTATCTTCCTCCCGGATTCCAATTACTGGAGACGCGATACATCAAACGCCGTTCATCAACCGTGTTTCTACGGTACACCGACGGATTGGCTACGTTTTCGCTATTCGAGCGAAAAGGGAAACCCAAATCTCATCATCCGGATCAACGAGCGCGTAGGAGAGGCGGTAAAACCATTTCACGTCACGATGTGCCCATACACGTGTTGAGGCAACATCACGCTCATATTCTTGAATGGTCGAATTCCGGAGTCGATTTCACACTTATCGGAGAGCTGGATGCGTCCGAGTTGAGCAAAGTTGCAGAATCGGTAATTCTCGCAAGCCAAAACCAAATCAAAAAGGAATAATCGCATGAAATCAAAGGGGTCATATCGTGGAATTGTCACGGTTCTAGTGCTCTTCTGTGCCGGGAACCTCATCGCCCACGCGGCGGAGAACGAAACAATCAATCTCGACTGGCACCAATGGCGCGGACCGAACCGGGATGGAATCTCGTCGGAATCAGGTCTTCTCAAGCGTTGGTCTGGCGATGGTCCCAAGGAACTCTGGCGAATCCCGCTTGGCGAGGGTTTCTCGGGGGTTTCGATCTCTGAGGGGCGTGCTTTTACGATGTTCGTCAAAGGGGAAGATGAGATAGTCGTCTGCATTGATGCGGCTAGTGGGAAGGAAATCTGGCGCTATTTCGACGATTACCGTTTTGAAAACCGTCAAGGAGGAGATGGGCCTCGTTGCACCCCGACAGTTGATGGTGACAGGGTTTATGTCGTCAGCGCTTATGGCAGGTTGGTTGCCCTTGATGCAGTCAACGGCAAGGAATTGTGGAGTCACGACTTCACCAAGGCATTCTCCAGTAACGTGCCGCGCCACGGCTTTTCCACGTCACCAATCATCGAGGAGGAGTTACTACTTATTGAGACAGGCGGAGAAACCGGAAAAGCGCTTGTGGCGTGTGATAAACGGAGTGGTAAGGTGGTTTGGAGTTCAGAGGATGATGCAATCGGGTATTCATCGCCAATTACAGCGACAATCCTAGGAACGCGGCAATCGGTGTTTTTTACGGGAAGAGGTCTCGTCTCCGTTTCTCCGAAAGATGGCGAGGTTTATTGGCGCTATGATTGGCCAACCCGCTTCAACGTGAACGCCGCTACCCCCATCTTTATCCCGCCCGACAAAATCTTCATCTCTTCCGGATACGATATGGGCGCCGCCGTTGTCCAAATCAAGAAAACAGACGGTCAACTTACGGCTGCGGAAGTTTGGACGAGTCGCGAGATGAAAAACCACTTTTCTTCCTCTATCCTGCACGACGGCTATTTGTACGGCTTCGATAACGCGTTCTTGAAGTGCATCGACGCAGAGACCGGTGAAGAACAGTGGGTCAAACGCGGTTTTGGAAAGGGCTCACTGATTTATGCCGATGGCAACCTGATTATCCTTGGAGAGGGCGGAAATCTCGCCTTAGCCAAAGCAACGCATACCCAATATGAAGAAATTGCTCGAACACAGATCTTTAATGGGCGGTGTTGGACCATGCCCACATTATCCGGTGGGAAACTGTACCTGCGGAACATTGAGGAATTGATTTGTTTGGATTGGTCTGAACCGAGTTAGAAATCTCCGTAATTTTCAGACAGATGTGAGCCATTGGCACAGTGTGAGTGGGATTTTTAACCCCACAATAATGGAACGCAGATCTGCGTTCCTTACGTGCTGCTTAATAACAAGTGGGGGCACTCTGTCGCAGATGTTGAGTTCAACGCATCAATGAAGAAACCGAGTTTTGCGGAAAAAAGGGGGCTCTATCGCACGGGATTTACTATCGCCTTCACTATTCGTTCAGTTGATTCTTCTCAGTCGTTTGATCGGTTTCGACGGGCAATATTGCGCCATTCTTCCAACCTTCCGCGCTTCCATCCCTCCTACCTTGCAGGCTTCGAAATACCCCTTCATTTATCTACGAAATCGCGTTACGCGGAATTTTTTTTCAATTTAGCTTGACAACTTAACCCGTGTATAGTATAGTTTCAGTGTGTTTGGTTATGGACAGTTCCGTATGGACAGATTTTAATCGCATTCGAGAGGGGGTAATCCGTGCGTAAAAAATTAACACATCGACAGGAGAGAATCTTCAACTTCATCTGTAATCACATTCGAGAAATCGGCTATCCGCCAACCGTGCGTGAGATCGCAGCAGAATTTGAGATCTCGGAGAAGGGCGCTCACGACCATCTTAACGCCATTGAGAAAAAGGACTATATCCGGCGTGTACCGGGTAAACCGCGAGCTATCGAAATCACGGAGTTTCTGTCGAAAAAGCTACTTCAATCGGTAACAGAAGTGCCAATTGTGGGTCGGGTTGCGGCTGGTACGCCGCTTCTCGCATCGCAGAATATCGATGGAACTTTGCCGTTGCCCAATGACATGGCAAATGCTGATACGTGCTTTGCCTTGCGAGTCAAGGGTTCGAGTATGATTGACGCTGGGATTTTTGAGGGGGATGTTGTGGTTGTCAGATCTCAGGAGCACGCGGATGCCGGAGACATTGTTGTTGCCCTGCTGGATGATGAAGCGACGGTCAAACGATTTTTCATTGATGGGGACAAGATTCGTCTACAACCCGAGAACGCCGCACTGCCTCCGATTGTTGTCAATAACGTGCAGATTTTGGGGAAGGTGATCGCGCTTTTCCGCCAGATGTAAAGCGTAAATCGACGAAACGAGACATCGGATAAAACTCTCAATAAAGAGAACTTCACTATTCATTTGCCAGTCCCTTATTTTATTTCGTAGTCAATCAATTCGGCGATGCCGTGAGGGGTTTCTATTTTGACCGGTCCGACCCCCGGCGCCAACCATACGGTTTGTAATCCTAATTTTGTACATAATTTGGTCGCCCGTTTCCCGCCTGGCAACGATATATGAATACACAACATGCGAATCGGAGTGTGGTTCATTGTCAAGTATTTTTAATTGGTCAATGGCGTGCTTATACTCAAAGAGAAGTTCTATAATCTCTGTTTCAAGCGTATGCACCTCTGCATCAATCAGGGACGAATCGAGGTCTTCGGATTCACTGGAAGCTCGATTTTGGAAAGAATATAAAGTTGAAGGCAAATCCAAAGCTCCCGCCAACTCTTTCAAATCTCCTTCTAAATTTTCCAATACCGGCCGCTCATTTCTGAGGGGTCTAACCTCCTCTGACTCCCAAGTTAACTGAGGTTTTCTGTTTCCTTGAATGACCGTTCCATTCGTATCGGAGGTTGCATGAAATGACGAGACTGTATTTACTTCCGGGATCTCGTTAAAAGCTTTCTTCCGAGGGAAAAGAATCCCTGAAAAAACAAGAGAGAACAGGAAAAATCCAACCCCAATAACTACCATTGAAATTGATACAGATTTATACCAGTCAAAACGTTTCCGATGCATCGTCATTTCCTCCTACCGAGTACCGAATTTCCATCAGAACTTAAGTTGTCTCGGTTCACAGCCGTGCGGTTCAGGAAGCTCAGTCCTAGATTCACTGACGACGAAGGTCAAGCTCGGCAAAGATTCCTAAAATACGGTTCTTTTTATCGCAACCCTATCGACAGAAATAATAGCTCTTTTTCGATGAAATTGTCTTCCTTTCTCCCGCCTGAAACAAGAATATAGTGACATAATTGACACATAATCAGCAATAATTGTAACAATAATGCTGTGATTCACTCTCAGTCCCCAACAAGAGCCTGTCATCCTTCATTTTGTAAGTTACAGGTGTTGGAGCTATCTCCTCCAAAAACTCTCGATTCTGTCACGGTTCTTCCAACTCGTGTGCGAGGCTGGATTACGTTTTCAGTGTGAATCCCAGGAACTAGGAACTTCGATTATAGACACTTGGGGCAATCTCTCTAAAAACACTAGTACAAATCGAGTAGAATACCAGCACTTAGGTCCTACACTCCAAATTCAGTCACACAGATGATGGAGGGCAATTATTATGCCATTGGCGGAAGCAAAGTTTGCCAGACGATTGAAATACATCGTTGCTTAACTTAGGACACACCTCGTTCTGATAAGGTTAGTGGCCAGCAATAGAAGAAAATGACAATCTGACAATCGACGACGGAGCCCTATCGATCAACTGAACGAAAAGTGAAGGCGATAGTTCATCCGACTCGCTATTCACTCGGTTGATCCCACCCCACAAAAGCGTTGACTTGCCTCGGTAATCTAAGGTAGAATCCGGTTACAATTGTTCGGCTTCACGGTTAGGATGACGGCATACACAGGTATAAGATTGATACAAGACAGAGAATCGAACAATGGAGCGCACTCCTCAATCCGCACTTCTGAGTGAATCGCAGATGGCATTGTTCGCCGATTACTACGCGCTGACAATGGCGCAGGCGGACGTTAATGACGAAAACAACGGGATTTGTACCGCGAATTACTTTGTGCGTTCAATTCCACAGGGACAATATCTAATCGTCGCCGGGCTAGAGCAAGTCGTTCACTATATCTTGAACCTTCGGTTCACTGATGCCGACCTGAGGTGGCTTCAGGAAAGTCAGATGGCGCAGGATATGAGCGATGAATTCATAGATTATCTTCGCCATTTCAAGTTTGGCGGTGACATCTACGCTGTCCCTGAGGGTATACCTGTTTTTGCCAATGAGCCGCTGATAAATGTCACCGGACCAACAATTGACGTTCAGATGTTCGAAACTTATCTCCTGAGCATCATGAACTTCCAAACGCTCATTGCGACCAAAACATCTCGAATGATTCACGCAGCCCGCGGTGGCACTTGCTTTGATTTCGGCGCGCGGCGCGCGCACGGACGCGATGCGGGCATTTTAGCCGCGCGAGCGTCGTTCATCGGTGGCGTGGCGGGAACTTCCTTGGTCATTGCCGGGCGGTATTTCGACATTCCCTGCGTTGGGACGGTTGCTCACAAGTTCATTCAAGATCGTCCAAGCGAGTTAGAAGCGTTCCGCGCCTACGCCAAATCCTTTCCGCACAATACGGTGCTACTCATCGACACGTATGACACGATTCAAGGGACGAAAAACGCGTGCTGCGTAGGAAAAGAGATGGAAGCGCAGGGCTATCGTTTGCGAGGGGTGCGGCTTGATAGCGGCGACCTCTTAAGGCTGAGTAAAGAGGTGCGAGCTTTACTTGATTCGGCTGGGCTTACCTACGTAAAAATTTTTGCCAGCGGCGACCTAGACGAATTCAAAATCGACCAACTAAAAGAGCAGAACGCGCCGATTGATGGGTTCGGCATCGGGACAAGGCTAGCGACCGGCGCGAACTTCAACCCACTGACAGGTGAAGGCGGGGCGTCCGCGTTGCCTGGCGTCTACAAGCATGTTGAGCGTATTGATGGGAGCGGTGTGACTCCCACAATGAAATTTAGCGACGAACCGGGGAAGTCAACTTTACCCGGACGGAAGCAGGTTTATCGTTTCCACAATGCCAATGGCTGTTACAAAAGAGATGTGATTAGTCTATGGGATGAGGCACCTCAAGGAGGCGAGGCATTGCTCGCGTCGATTGTGCGTCAAGGGAAATTAGTCTGCAATTTCCCGTCCATCAAGGAATTACAAATGCGAGCAACAAAGGAATTATCAGAACTGCCCGAATGCCACAAGACGTTAACCGATGGTGAAGAATACCCTGTCACATTAAGCCCACAATTGCACCAATTGCAGACACGATTGAGGGGAGAATATAGACTTGCTTCCCGGAATTAAGAAGATGCTCTCCATTTTGATTAGGCGATACTGAATTTTTGTTCAAGGGAGGTAAAAATGTCCATGCGTCGGTGTTTCAGATTGATTTCCCCGCCTATTGTTCTCCTGTTCGTTTTGGGGTGCGGCGGCGGAGAGGAGGTCACGAATGAAACCGTGAAGGACGTAAACCCCGACAAGGTCATCCCCAGCTACTTTCCCATGACTGTTGGCAGCCGATGGGTTTACCGCAATCTTGACGGTTTTGAATGGGTGCGTGAAGTAAGAGAAGCTAAGGAAATCGGCTTTCACCTGTACCATGTTTTCAATTACGTCCCGCCACTTGAAGATACTCAATTTGAGTTTCTTAAAACTCCTACTTATGCGACGGCGCCCAATCGTCTTCTTCTGCTGGCTGAAAACGAGATTGACGACGCCATCAGGCAAGCAATTCAACAAGTCAATGAATTTTATCTGGGATATTATAAGACAAAAGTGGTTTCGGACGGAGAATTAACGATGCTTCGCCTTCCGCTTTCCGCTGGCCGGACATGGGACGCGCTCAATATCAGTCTGCGAGGGGGCGAGGGTTATTTCGGTTTCAGACACTCATTTGAAGCCAACTGGGTGGTGTCGGGAACCGCTGGCTACCGTGAAACCGTTGAGACACCAGCCGGAAGCTTTGAAGACTGCCTTAAAATCCAGTACGAGACGAGGCAGTCGGTTGAATTTAAGTGGGACGCCAACGAGCTGGACCGCAGAATATGGGATAATCTATGGCGAGATCGTGAAGAGCCGCTACGCGAGGGGTTGCAATCCGTGTTTTCGAACCTAATGCCGAACTTAAAATTGGAAACGGTGTGGTTAGCGCCAGGAGTGGGACCGGTAAAGATAGAGAGCGCGGAGAGAACGGCAGAACTGATAGAGTACCATCTCGCAGAGGAAAGATAATTGTTGGTTATACCATTTCTCTTAAATGCAAGTGCGTTGATTGCGTAGGTCAAGTAAAGAAACTTGTGTGGAGCGGAGTAAGATGCCTTGTCGCCGCGCAAAGTCGGCGGGGCAAGATGCCCCGCCTACGGAGAAAGTGAATGATATAATTAAGACATCATACGCACTATTATTCAAGCGAAATGGTATTATACATTAACAAACCTGCGAAGTGGCGCAACCTATCTCTCCGAATTGAGGTAATCTTTTCCTAACATACCGAAACCATTCCTCAATCCACATTAGGAGGCAGAGACAAAATGTGCAATCGACTGTTGCGAGGAATGTTTTCCATTCCAATCCTTCTGCTCATGATTCTTGGATGCGGCGATGGAGAAGAAGGCATAACAAGGGTAAATGTCGTAAGACCCGTTGAGGAACCGCCCAACTACTACCCAAATACGGTTGGGAGCCGATGGGTTTACCGGAACGCGGACGACTTTGAGTGGGCGCGCGAAGTCACGGAAGTTGAAGAGATTGGTCTATACCTGTACCACGTTTTCAATTACGATCCTCCGATTGAAGAGGCGCGATTTAACTTTCTCAAGACTCCTTCATATCGGATAACTCGAAATCGTGTTCTCTTCTTTGTCGGAGATGAGATAGACTTAGCCTACAAACAGGATTTGACGGATTTTCTTCGAGCAAGTTATCAGGAATTTGGAGATATCAAGATCAATGTGAACGCAGTTTCTCAGGAGGAACTCATCTTTTTCCGCATTCCACCCGCGCGCGGTATCCGGTGGGAGGTCATCAATATGAAGGCGTCCGGGAATGTAATCTTCCGGGATCAAGGCAATTTCATTCTTCCGTTTGAAATCAATTGGGTGAACACGGGAATTGTCACCGGCTTGGAGTCTGTTGAAACCCCAGCGGGCATGTTCGAGGATTGTTTCAAAATTCAGTACGACTCTAAAGTTACGGCGGTCGTCAATGACGACGAGGAAGAACTACTCCGCACCGAAGTGCAGAACATCTGGCTGGCGCCCGAGGTCGGAATGGTGAAAATCGAAGATGAAGATGGGATAACAGAATTGATTGAGTATAATATTCCAGAGTAGGAGCAATTGTTGACACTAGCTCCACGATAGGTGGAATAGAGGCAGGGACGGGAATTACGCCACGGATAGTACGCAGGAGAACCGTCACCCCACGACACACCTTCCCAATGGAAAACGGGCAATCCGGAGACATAAGCGTTGCAGAGAGGCCTTTTGACGCGATTGTGCTCAGTGATGGTAAAGCGGGGCACGCGAATCAGTCTCTCGGCGTAATACAGCGTCTTACTGCATGCCATCCGCAGTGGATAATCGTCAAATTTCGCAGTAAGCGACACGATAATTTTCTTCGGTTGCTGATCTGCATACTTGGTGGATTTCACCTACCCCATTGGTTGATGAAGCGGCTACTCCAGATAGGGCTGCGACCAGAAACGTCCAATGAGATACTCGCCTTGAACCGGGCAGATTTTATCCTCTCGACCGGTTCGTCCGTAGCGTCAATCAATCTGCTTCTCGGGAAACTTTTCGGCGCGAAGACGGTGACGTGTCGTCGTCCGTCTCCTATGGGCAGCAGGTACTTCGATTTAGCCATACTCCCGCAAGAGAATTGGCCCCGCGGGAAGAAAAAACACGTCTGCAAGACAATTGGTGTCCCTAATCCAGTCTCCGAGAGCAAGCTAAACGCGCGGCGCAGGCAGTTACAAATGGAGTTGGATCTGCCGAGCCGCCCGAGAATTGGTGTCCTAATCGGCGGTGAAGACTGCTACGACACCATCACTGAGTCGACAGCAACGCGGCTAATTCACAATCTGGAAGGGGTTAGCCGACAACTCAACTGTCAGATTCTGTTGACCACCTCGCGTCGCACGCCACCCGCAGTGACCGAGTTAATCAGCCAACGCCTATCGGATGCCGATCTCTGCCCTGTCTTGGTGTTGGCGGACCGAGAGAGCCCCATCCCCAATCCTGTTGAAGCAATTCTCGCACTATCGGATCTGATTCTTGTCACCGAAGATAGTTTTTCGATGGTCTGCGAAGCTGCTAGCAGCGGACGTCACGCATTCATTGTACAGATCGACCACAAGACTCGGCGGCGCCCCAAGCGGTGTCACGTGTACCCCGAGATTATGCGTCACGCCTCGGTCGGCTGGTACAACTCTGAAGTCCTAGAGAGACACATCCGGCAGGTGCTAACAGAACCGGCACCAATCAGATCCTTATGTGACACCGAGGTTGCAGCAGCGGCGGTCGTTCAGATGCTTGGAGAGTAGTCGCCGTATGCCCGCTTCAACTCGCCAGTTTATCAGCCTCTTTCGCCAACTGAAAGTCCAAATCGCTGATGCCTCCGGCGTCGTGCGTCATGAGGTCAATTGTGACGCGGTTGTATACGTTAAACCATTCCGGGTGATGGTTCATTGATTCGGCTATCAGGGCAAGGCTCGTCATAAAACCGAACGCTTCGACGAAGGACTCAAATTGGAACTGCTTGTGCAGCTTGCCATCCTCGACGGCCCAACCTGTGACGCTTTCCAAGTGCGTCTCAATCTCTGAATTCGTTAGTTTTTTGGCAGCCATTAAATTCCTCCTCAAGATTTGGGTTGTTCTATTGTATAGGACTTACGCAAAAAGCAAAGTTGATTGTTTCCGCCAAATATTTTATGCTGCTTGGCTTTCGTAGGAAATAACGAGGGATCTCTATCACACGGGATTTACTATCGCCTTGGGAACTCTATCGCACTCGCTAATCGCTCGCTTGATCTATCCGCTCAGTTGATCGTTATTCACTCGTTTGATCGTTGTTCTCTACAGCGAAATCGCCGAACTGGGTGGATTTGAGCGCTCAACTCCGTAAGTCCTATTGTAGTGGAATTCAAGGCTAACGTCAAACAAATAGGTGTTACGCGGCAATAGGAGGTCGCTGCTACGTTGTTGGGTTCGTGGTAGGCGGGAACTCCGATTCCCGACGGGTAAGGATTCCTATCGCGCTCCTTGTTCAGTCGCTTGATCGATTCGGAGATCGCTTCTACAGGGATTGTAGCGTAGAAGCGGACAAAGATTCTCATTGACCGATCGGTGGAAGACAGGTAAAATGAGTCGCCGAGATAGTACGCGATGGAAGAACGTTATTGCATTCTTGAGGGGTCGACAAAACGGTTTACAGACTCCTTGGTGAAAGGGAAAAGAGGCGTTGAATTTGCGCCGATTCCACTTAACAGTCGGCGTAATCAATTCAAACTCCCTTTTTTTCATTTGGCTTCGGGGTCAGAACCCCACGGGAGGAAGCATGAAAGCCGCAGTCTTGTACGAACCGAACCAACCGGTCGTCGTTGAAGACATTGAGATGGAAGCTCCGAAAGAGGGTGAAATCCTCGTTAAAATGGCGGCTACGGGTGTTTGCCATAGCTGTTATCATGTTGTCACCGGATTACTCACGCCTCCATTGCCTACAGTGCTAGGGGATGAAGGAGCAGGAGTGGTTGAGGAGGTGGGTAAAGGGGTCACGTTAGTAAAACCTGGCGACCACGTCATTCTTTCATGGATGGAATCCTGTGGACATTGTATTTATTGCGCGCAGGGCCGCTCCAACCTTTGCTTAACGGCAGGAAAGAAAAAGGAGGGGTTTCTTCCAGACGGCACAACGCGTTACAAGAAAAACGGGAGGTCCATTCATCATTTTGCAACGGTGGCTTCTTTCGCCGAGTACAGTGTGATACCTGAAACCTGTGCAGTGCCCATTGATCGAGATATCCCACTAGACAAAGCTGCACTGATCGGTTGCAGCGTTACGACCGGGGTGTGTGCCGCGACCAATACCGCACAGGTGCGTCCCGGTAGTAGTGTCGCCGTGTTTGGCGCTGGCGGTATCGGTTTGAATGTGATTCAAGGGGCTGCCATTGCCGGCGCGGAGAAAATCATCGCGGTCGATCTACTAGAGTCGAAACTGGCATTTGCGCGGGAGTTCGGCGCCACACATTCAGTTAATGCGGACAACGTTGATCCGATAGAGGAGATTCGTTCCCTGACGGATGGATTAGGGGTTGAGTATGCGTTTGAAGCGATTGGCACGCGCACGACTTACGAGCAGGTGTTGTACGCCATACGGAATGGGGGAACCGCTGTCTGGGTGGGCGCACCTCCGCGTGAACGGCTATCCCTTGATTCGGGGGTGGTGTTCTGGGGCGAGAAAACGGTAAAAGGGTGTTGTTACGGTTCATCTCGGTCACGATACGACATGCCACGTCTGCTTGCGCTGTATCGCGCCGGTATCCTCAAACTGGATGAGTTAATCACCCATACCTATCAGTTGGAGGACGTAAATACTGCATTCAACGATATGTTGGAGGGAAAGGTCGCACGCGGGATGATTCTCCTCTGAACAACCACACGGTTTGACGCCGGGAGAAGGGACAGAGGAAAAGAACCGAGAACTGATGAGAGAATACAAACATACCCAAGTTGGCTACTTACATATCATCTTGTATAGTGCGGTAATCCTGTTCATGGGCTACTTAATTATCGTATCGGATTCAGAGCCGTACGCTTTAATCGGACTAATTCTCATGCTGGCAGTTCTGGCGTGTTTTGCGACGCTGACTGTGAAGGTCGGCGATGGGGTGATTTCAGTTCAATTCGGGGTGGGGGTTATTCGTAAACGCATTCAGCTGAGCGACGTTGAGACCTACGCGAAGGTCAAGAATCCGTGGTACTATGGCTGGGGGATTAGATACACACCGCGAGGTTGGCTGTACAATATCTCCGGTTTCTCGGCGATTGAACTTCTGATGAAGAATGGCAAATCATGTCGGATTGGGACAGACGATCCCGAGGGATTTGCACAGGCGCTTTACGAGGCTTTGACAGATTCCGTTGACTAGCAACTCTCCTACCAGGGGCGAAAGGGGAGCCGTTCGCGCTGACTCGCTGCGGTGCGGTTGAGTTTACAGAAGAATATCATCTCAGTACGTTTCGGACCTGCCGCATCACAATAGGATGAAAGGATCCCGCCCCTAGACCTGAAAATTCCAGCAAAGAGTAACACAACAGATTGATGTCCGCCTAATATGCAATATTCGTAGGAATAGAATATGTCTAACTCCAAATACGAAACTGTGATTGGCTTAGAGATTCACGCCGAGTTGAGTACGAGAAGCAAGCTCTTTTGTAATTGTGAGGTAGCGTTTGGTACAGATGCCAATACTCGAACATGTCCTATCTGTTTAGGAATGCCGGGTGTATTACCGGTATTGAACGAGCAAGCGTTTGAATTCGCACTCCGTGCAGCAGTGGCAATGAACTGCGAGATTTCGCCTGCCTGCACGTTCGATCGTAAGAACTATTTTTATCCAGATCTCCCAAAAGGGTATCAGATTTCACAAAAATACATGCCGTTAGGTCGAAACGGCTATGTGGATTTTGAATTTGAGGGTGCAACTCATCGGACCCGCATCCATCAGATTCACCTCGAAGAAGATGCGGGCAAGTTGGTTCATGCGGATGTAACGGGCAACACGAATCGGAGCTATGTAGATCTCAACCGTGCCTGCGTTCCGTTACTCGAGATCGTCAGCGAGCCGGATCTGAGATCGGCTGATGCAGCGATCGCCTATTGGCGCGCGGTCAAGGAGATTCTCGAATATATTGACATCAGCGACTGCAATATGGAGGAGGGTAGTTTTCGATGCGACGCCAACATTTCTTTGCGCCCAATCGGTAGCCAAGAGTTCGGGACGCGTACAGAATTGAAGAACAAGAACTCATTCCAACACGTTTTGGCTGCGCTGAGATATGAGGAGCGACGCCAAGCACGAATCTTGGATGATGGAGGCGAAATTCATCAGGAAACGCTGTTATTCGATCTTGACACGGGTCGAACTTCTCCTATGCGAAGCAAAGAGGAGGCTCATGATTATCGTTATTTTCCCGAGCCGGATCTCGTTCGCACCAATGTCTGCCCTGAAAGGATTGAAGAAACCCGTTCTGCGTTGCCTGAGTTGCCGGCAGTACGGCGTAAACGCTTCGTTACAGCGTACCAGATTCCTGTTTACGACACTGAGTTTTTAACAACGACACGCCAGATGGCTGACTTTTTCGACGAAACTGCACGCTTGAGTCACGATCCGAAAGCCAGCAGCAATTGGATTATGGGCGACTTGTCGGGGTTGCTGAACAGCGCCGGACTTGAGATTCAAAAAGCCAAAGTCACGCCAGCGCATCTCAGCGAACTCATCAATCTCATCAAAGAAAGAACAATTAGCGGAAAGATTGCCAAATCCGTCCTCCCTGAAGTTTTTGAATCAGGAAAATCGCCCCGCCAGATTGTTGAGGAGAAAGGGCTTGCGCAAATCTCCGATTCATCGGCAATCGAAACAATTATCGATCAGGTAATTGCGGAAAATCCGGGGTCGGCACAGGATTACAGAGATGGAAAGAAGAAAGCAATCGGCTTTCTCGTGGGGCAGGTCATGAGAGCCACCAAAGGAAAAGCAAACCCGCAGATGGTCAACCAAATTCTGAGGCAGAAACTGGAATCTTCCTAAAATGGTGTCCCTGAACCAATTTGTCTGAGATGCATTCTAGAAATGCAGGGACGACACACGAATAGCGCAAATTGTAACAGTTTAGTTCGGTTCAAGAAAAGGGGCTAACTGTTGAGTTTGGTCTATGAAAATGGATAAATGGTCGTAAAGTTTATGTCTCTATTTATCGGTGGGAGCGGCATCTCTGCCGCGACCAGCGCAGGTGGAGTAGCATCCGTCCATTACATGTAAACGGCGGACGTGCAATGAATTGCACTACTACGAGCCAACATCGGCAATATAGATTGATGGACTAAACTGTTACCGCAAATTTATGGAAACCCTCGAATCACCAGAGAAAATCAATTTGAAGGGACTGACGCTGTCCGAATTGGAGGAGCTTGTTACGGAATGGGGCGAGCCAAAATATCGAGCGGCGCAACTCGCCTCATGGATCTACGGCAAACGTGTGTCGAGCTTTGAACACATGACCAATTTGTCCAAGAGCTTTCGAAAGAAACTAATGGCAGAAGCCTCTATTAGCGAAGTGCACGCCACTCGTAGCACCGTCTCCGACGCGGATGTTACCACCAAGTATCTGTTTGAACTCGAAAACGGAGAGAGGGTTGAAAGTGTCTTGATGCACGACCAAGAACGTACGACGATTTGCATATCTTCGCAGGTTGGGTGCGCCATGGCGTGCGATTTTTGCGCAACGGGGAAGATGGGATTTTTCCGTAATTTGAGCGCGTCCGAGATTTTAGACCAATTCACCGCTATTGAAAGGGATCTGAGCGAGGACAAGCCGGTAACAAACATCGTCTTCATGGGCATGGGAGAGCCATTAGCCAACTACGATCACACTCTGAAATCGGTGCGGCTGTTATCCAATCCAGATGGCTATGGACTGTCCGAGAAACGAATCACCATCTCAACCGTAGGGCTTGTCCCTCGGATGAGGCAATTCACCAGAGAAGGACTGAAATGTAACTTGGCACTCTCGCTCAACGCCACGACGGACAGCGTCAGGACTCATTTGATGCCGATTAACGAAAAATATCCTATTGACGAGGTACTTGACGCTGCGAAAGAATGGGCGCTTGCAACAAAGAGAAAAGCCACCCTTGAATATGTACTCATCCGTAATGTGAACGACACGGACGCCGATGCGAAACGCCTCCGCAAACTGATGAGTCGATTGCCGTGCAAACTCAACCTCATACCGTTCAATGAGATTGAGGGTTCGGGATTTCGTCGTCCAGAACTCAATCGCATTGAGCGTTTTCGTCAACTCGTTGCATCCGGACGGCATGTCGCCCCCATCCGATTCAGCAAAGGACAGGACATCGCCGCTGCCTGTGGTCAACTTAGGACGGACTTCGGTAAACCCGGGGCCATGATGCGAAAAGTATCCTAACACCTCGGGTAATTCCGGCTATGTCAAACATAAATCCAGGTTTGAAGATGCAAGTGCTTTCCTTCCACAGCCAGTGCAGCAGTGTAGCCGGGGGCGGATTTCAACGCTTCTAGCGACCAGAGCGCGGCTTCATTGGGATCCCATTTTGTACGCAACAGCGCCGCGGGCCTGCCCGGGGTGATTGAAACATCAAACTGGTCTAGCGGCAGTGAAAATCCGTCGCCCTTTGCCTTGATAAATGCTTCTTTTCGCGTCCAGCAATCGAAAAATGTCTGAAGCTGGCAAGACTGTGGGAGTGCTTGGAGTTGAGAGTACTCTCGCGCCGAAAAGAACCGCTTGGCGATTCCGAGCAGATTGATATTTTCGCGGATGAACTCTACATCAACCCCAATCTCCCGTTCTTGAGTAACCGCGTAGAGGGCAAGGTCGTGCGAATGAGATAAATTGAAGCTGAGAATGCCTGCGCCTGTAGAGAGTGTCGGTTTACCGTAGGACGTGTATTGAAACCGTAGTTGGTTCGGGTGTCGATCCAAGTACCTGCCGAGGATAGTTCTCAGCATCCCTCGACCAACAATGAACCGGTCACGGTGTTTCTCGAATCGGAATCGGTCGGCTCGTTTCCGTTCATCCGACGCGAGGGTTTGCCGTAAGCTATCAAGTTCCGATGGATTACGGTCTAGCGAAGCCATCCATACGTGGACATCACCCTTTGTGAGAGTGGGTGATTCTGGTGGTGGTTCCCACGAATGTCCGGGAGATGCCATGGCATGAACCTCTGAAGTCATTAATGAGCACAGTCAGATTTGTGTCCTATCCGGCATGCGTTGTCGTAGTGATATTTCTCAGTTGTGCAAGAAAGAACGCGATGGTCCAGTAGGTGGCTGATACCCGCATCTCTCGCTCTTGCCGTCCAGCGAAGGGTAATATTTTGCGTCCATAGAGGCGCTAGTTTTCCAGGCTTTTGTTTCAAGGATAATTGTGCGGTCAGCGCGAATATACCTGTGAAGATTCGAGTTTCTCGACACAAGCTCTGCCAATACCGGTCTTGTTTTGTGATTAAATATCCTACTAACCGTCGACTGATTCTAGACTCTACCTGATTATAACAAAAGGCGGAGATTGGCATCAATGGAAACTGTCGTTGTTAACAAGACAATCGCACCTGATTTGGGGGGGCGGGTGGATTCTATCTCGCTCTAGGACGAACGCGCTAGGAATTGCACTTCTACGAACCTGAAAGCAGTTTCGCCCCGCTGGGGCTTTGGTGTATGGGGTTTCGGTACTTCTACACACCTGGCTCCGCCTGGGGCTTACAAAGGCTGGCGCGAGGAGAAGAAGGAAATCGATGATTGATGATTGCCGAGGGATTTCTATTGCACTGGAATTTCTATCATCCTCGTTATCCGCTCAGTTGATCCATTCGTCGTTTGATCATCTTCGATTTGATGATCGAAGATTCCCTAGAATCAGGTGCGATTACACGCCTCAGAATGCTAAACGGACGAAATCGTAAGAATTTTCTTGATAAATTTGCGGAGATGGTTTAATATATCTATAAGAGTGATCCTTGTAAAAATGTAAAATTCTGCATCATAGCAGGTCGAGTTCGATTCCAGCAATGAGCGGAGGGCTGGTCCATTGACTCGACTCTATTCAATGATATTCGATTACGAATTTGGAGGAACCGAAAATGAAACGAATAGTGTGTTTTCACCTTTGCCTCGCATTTGTTATCTTCACTATAACGCTTGCAGGTTGTGGCGGCGTGCAGATTATTCCAATCGGCGCAAAAGTCCAGAATGCCGACAAAAAGTTTGACAGAGCTGAAGCGTACCGAATCCAAGCGGACAAAGATACCAAACGAGAAAAGTGGCGCGAGCAAGTTGCGGAAAAGAAAAGGCTCTATGATGAAGCACTTAACGCGTACCTCGGGATAATTGAGAGGGAGCCCACCGGCAAATATTCCCAGCGATCTCATTATCAGATTTCCGAAATCTACAAGAGGCGCTATGAGTGGGACAAAGCCACTGAACACTACAACGCGATTATAGAAGTTGCACCATCGGGCTACTACGGTGGTCAAGCCAAAAGTGGTATCGCCAACATTCGTAAGTATCGTCGGCTCATCGAAGAAAAACGGCGCAGGTATCAAAACTACAGTGCGCTGTACGCTCAAGACAACGCGCAGGAAAACTACGATATAGCCGCTCAAGCCTTGTATGATGTTGCGGACAGCTACGAGCAACTAGGCAACTATCCGGAGGCGATTGCATATTATCAACGGATGGTTGATGAATTCCCGGACTATGAGAAAGCGTCTGCGGCACTGACCAAGATTGGTTATATTCACTTCTATAAATTGTACGATTATGTGGGCGGTTGGCCCTCGTACAATACAGTGATCGAGATGTATCCTGACTCCTACGATGCAACGCAAGCAGTTCGACTGCTGAAGGAAACGCATAGTACCTTAACTGAGATTGCTCAATACCAAGCGGAGATAAAGCGGTATCGAAGCAAAAAAGCTACAGAGTATGAAGAGAGCGGCCGTGTAATATTGCCCAATGAAAGGTATTCTTCCCGTCACATTGACACAGTTGTCCAAGACTTTCAGTTTATCGCACGGCGTTGGGAGGATCTCAGGAATTATCCTAATTCCATTATCGCGTATCGGACCTTGGCGGACCAACTTTCTTATAAGAAATTCGCGGCCGCAGACGCGCGTTATCACATAGGCAGGTTATATCAATTGAATGGACAGCTTGAACAGTCAATTGAAGCCTATCAAGACTTGTTCGACAACAATCCTGAATCCATCTGGCGCAGCGAAGGGGTCTACCAGCAAGCCGTTTGTTACCGTGGTATTCGCGAGTTTGCCAAAGCTTATGAAAGCTTCAAAGCTTATATGAGCCTTGGTCGTGATGTGAGTTATTATCGAGAAGCGGAGCAGATTGTCCGCCAGTTTGAAATAGATCAGGATGGCGACGGGTACAAGTTTTATTTCGAACAGGAAGCTGGGACATCGGATCGAGATCCAAACGACCACCCTGGCGTAAAATCCTAATTGAATCGGTTTTATCGAATCAAAAAAGCAGGGAACATTGTTCCCTGCTTTTTTCATGAATTATGCAATTGCAAATCTTGAGTGCTGGATAGAAAGGGTGACGACAGTCATATTCTCACCAACACAAAATAGGAGATAGGCATGAAGATTCAACAAATCGGAGCACTCTTCTGTTGTGTTTTGATCAGTTCAGGATGTGCTTCGACAAGTTCCTACGACTTCTTTACGACGAGATATTCCGTTGACGCTGGAGAGTTCGATCGGGGGTACGAAGCGGGCATAGCGTTCGCAAAAACAGAGGGCCGCTTTAGTTCCTCACCGAAGGATGTGCCATCTTCCATGCAAAAAATTATAGCCACGGAGACAGACTCCTATCAGAAAGGGTTCCTTGCAGGATACCGCGATCGAAAAGTACGGAACGGCAGGTTGTATAATAGTGTTTTTTGGGGAACATGGGCGGTTCTTATGACGAGTCTCACTGTAGCTAATCTATACGAGGACTGATAAATGACATTGTAAATAGAGCCCATTCCCTAGACCATGAAGTTGCAGGAAATAATTCGGACGCTTGCGATCAAAGTGGAGTTCCGACTGGGTAACACAGCCAATCTTTCGAGATTGTTGCTCACAGTTTTTGAAACTGACGTGTTTGAACAATTCATCGAAAGAGCGTCACAACACGGGTAAGTTGCAAAACAGACAGTTTCGTAATTGACAGTTTGGTGAAAACTTTTGCGGATTTATAGGTCCTAAATTGAAACACTTAGCGCGCTTTAACTTTTTCCTAACAATGGCTATTGCCACCCTAACGGCTATCGGTTGCGGCGGGGTGCGGCTTAATTCACCCGGCCTAAGAATCCGAGATGCCGACAGGCAGTTTGATGCGGCGGAAGCGTTTCGTATCAAAGCCGACAAGGATAAGGAGCGAGAAAAGTGGCGTGAGCAAGTTCAGCAAAAGAAAGCACTTTATGATAAAACGCTTAACGCCTACCGGGCTATCATCAAATCCGAACTTGGCAGCAAATATGCTCAGCGTTCCTTGTGGCAGATTTCCGAGATTTACCGGAGACACTACGAGTGGGACAAGGTCACCGAAAGTTATGAAGCGATACTAGCCATAGCCCCATTGAGTTACTACGCGGACAGGGCAAAAAGCGGTATCGCGGACATTCGCAAATATCGTGGGCTGATTGACGAGAAGCGGCGCAGATACCCAAACCCAAACTACGGCGCGTTATATGAACAAGACAACGCGAAGGAACACTACGACACAGCTGCTCAAGCACTGTATGATGTCGCCGCGAGTTATGAGCAGCTAGGGGACTATCCGGAGGCGATCGCGAATTTTCAGCTGATGGTCGATGAATTTCCGTAACATGAAAAAGCGCCCGCGGCATTGACCAAAATTGGAGAAATCCACTTCTATAAATTGTACGATTATGTGGGCGGTTGGCCCGCGTATAATAAAGTGATTGAGATGTATCCCGACTCTTACGATGCAACGCAAGCGGTTCGGTTGCTGAAAGAAACACACCGCAATCTCACTGAAATCGCTCAATACACGGCGGAGATTAAAAGGTATCACTGCACAATACCTATAGATGACGAAGAAATGCCCGATAATAGATTCCCGACTGAAAAACACTCTTACCATCTTGTTGACACCGTAATTCAGCGCCTTCAGTTCACCGCGCGGTGCTGGGAAGACCTTAGAAATTATCCGAGCGCCATTGTCGCCTATCGGACATTGGCAGACCAACTACCGTATAAGAATTTCGCGGTGCGGATGTGAGTTATCAAATTGGCAGGCTAAATCAACTGAACGGACAACTTGAACGAGCTATCGAAGCCTACCAAGACTTCATCGATAATTACCCTGAATCCATCTGGCGCAACGAAGGGATTTACCAACAAGCCGTTTGCTACCGTGATATTCACGAGTTCGTGAGAGCGTATTACGGATTTAAAACTTACATGAGACTCGGACGTGATGAGAGACATTATATGGAAATAGAGCAAATTGTCCGGCAGTTTGAGATGGATGAGGATGGCGACGGATATGAGTTTTACGTCGAACAGGAGGCTGGCACGTCGGATCGCGATCCCAATGATTACCCAGGTGCGAAATCCTAATCGAATCCGAATTCACCAAGAAAAGCAGGGAATAGTACCCCTGCTTTTTTCACGATCTGCGCATCACAGAGTCTAGATGTAAGTCTTTAGTCCATTGGTTTTCTTAGAAATATCCGCCGACAAAACGGAGGGATTTTGGAATTCGTGTATTAGCCAATGAGATGGTTTACGCACCGCACCGTTCCCGCGGATCGACAACCTCATCGGTCAAGGCTTGGATTTGGCAATCCAAGCCGAGCAGGAAGCAGTGTATGAGTGTCTCACATCTACTTGACCATGACAGGATTTTGGAATTAGTCTACGTGACGAATAACGCACGCGGATTGGGGGGCTTAACAGGTCCGAGCGTGCGGTCTGAATTTGTCAATCCAGACCGAGCAGTTAGGGAGCGCGCCGGACATGCAATGAATTGCGCTGTTATAAACCTGCGGTCGCGATTCGGAGATCGCTCCTACAGAAGACACACAGTGAATGAGAAGCTCCCCTTGATTTAACAATCGAAGCCGCTAGTACAATTCGAATGGCGTAAGTCCCATCTAAATTAACAGTTGGACGCGGGGGCGATCGTCGGGCGACAATACGGTATTGATGCGTTCGCGAATAACGTCTGGGGTATATCGGCGTGAGAAATGGGTGAGCATAATATGCTCGCTTTCAAAAGCAGCCAATAATGCCGGCATGGCGTCAAGATGCAGGTGCATTGATTTCTCCGCACGCTTGCGGTGTTCCGGGGTGAGGAACGTACATTCACAGATTAAGACCTTGCACTTTTTCAATAAGGGATGAGCATCAGGCTCAAAGCGATGCGTGTCTCCCAAGTATGCGATTAACGGCAATTCAACTTGGACGGTTATCTCTACACCGGATTGCCGCAACTCCGCAATTTCTTTGCCCGGCAAGCCGTGGAACTCAGGTTTGAGTTTCTCGCGGGACTCACAAATGAGGTAACCGACTGACGGAACCCTATGGTAACCCGGCAAAACATGCGCCACCAAATTTTGTCGGAACGGGATCCGATCTCCTGGTTGAACAGGCATAACCTCGTAGTCCCACACGGCGCCGCAGTCAAGTATCGAAATCCGATCCAAAATGCTCCGCAACTGTTCTACGCCATCTTCAGGAACATAAATCTTCCCTGGCGGTATTCCTGCAAGCCAGCGTTGGCTGATATATATTGGCAGCCCGAAGTAGTGGTCCAGATGAAAATGGGAGATGAACACATGCCCGGTGCCTATGAAACTCATTGGGCATCGACCAAGATCGAAAATGAGATCTAATTCCTTCACGCGTATGTATGTGGCAACAGCGGAACCAGACTCACCTTCGATTGCCAAATCCCCGCACTGTAATGAGACCATTCCTTAGTGAGAACCTTTCCTTGCCGTGTTAATAAGATTTTCTGTATTAGTCAACGAGATGGTTTACACGTCGTACCGCTCCCGCGGATTGACAACCTCATCGGTTCAAGGCTTGGATTTGGCAATCCAAGCCGAGCGGGGACAGCTATGAGTGTCTCACATCTATCTGACCATTACAGTTAATAAGATTTACGCAGTTACTAGGACCTGAGATTGCTCTTTTGGCGGCAGTATCGGTAGTTGGCGCGAAATTAAAAACATAAATCGTAAAATAGGTAGGAGAATTCGTAACGCGCGACACGCCTATTTTTAAAGACTGGGACTTACGCGAGTTGCCCCCGATTCATAGAAAAAGATAAGAGTATAAAATAATATGTAATGAATCGCCATTACGACGCGCTGAAGCGTTCAACTGCGTAAGTCCTAAAGATGTTCGGAGGTTTTATGAGTGTCAAAATTGGGGTGATTGGTGGTAGCGGTTTCTATCAGATGGAAGGACTAAGCGACATAGAGGAAATTAGCCTCGACACCCCCTTTGGAAAACCCAGCGATTCACTAGTACTCGGCACGGTTGAAGGGAAACGAGTTGTATTCCTGCCGCGCCACGGTGTGGGACATCGTTTACTGCCATCAGAGATCAATGTTCGTGCCAATATCTATGCCCTAAAGAGCCTCGGGGTTGAATGGATAATCTCTGTAAGTGCCGTAGGGAGCCTGAAATCGGAGATAGAGCCTCGCCACTTTGTTGTTCCGGATCAGTTGTTTGACCACACCAAGAACCGGGTAAGCACATTTTTTGGTGAGGGGCTCGCAGCCCATGTCAGTCTCGCTCATCCATTCTGCCCGGTTCTAAGCGAACTTATTTATGAGGGAGGTATCTCGGTTGGCGTAACAACGCACAAAGGCGGCACGTATATCTGTATGGAAGGGCCCGCGTTCTCAACTCAGGCTGAATCGAACATGTATAGGCAACTCGGATTCGATGTCATCGGCATGACTGCTGCCACGGAAGCAAAACTTGCGCGTGAAGCCGAAATTTGCTATGCGACGCTTGCTTGCTCAACGGATTACGATTGCTGGCATCAGGACCACGACAATGTCACGGCGGAGATGATTTTACAGCACTTGCTTGCCAACGTAGAGATCGCGAAAGAGGCTGCCAAAGCCATCATTCGCAGGATTCCAGAGGAACGAAACGGCTGCGCGTGCCCAACCGCCCTCGCAACGTCAATCGCAACAAATCAAAAACTAATCCCCAAGGATACCCGCCGCAAACTGGATTTACTAATCGGCAAGTACGTGGAGTGAAAATGAGTCATGGCGGCTCATGACACCCATTTGACGTGTCATTCTCGCAGCTCACTATTCCGGTTAGATTGATCATACCCGACAATCTCCCCCGTCTCTGGGTCGAAAATTGCACCGTAACTCCCGCGCGGTGCGCACTCAATATCGGTACACATTGCTAACTTGGAATTCACGTCAACCAAATAGTAATGCTCATGGTAGGGATGATTGGACTCATCGATTCGCTCAACGGAATAACAGTGGTTGTGAAACTGAATGATGTTATCGTAAAAGATGATGAACCGATCGCCAAATAGACTTTGGGATATTTGGGTAACGATAAAGGGGTCGAGTTGCGGCGGTGGTCCCGGATATGACATGACTGTTAACCCTTCCAAGCCGATAATTATCCGTGCCAGTCTACCGCCGTGTTAGGATGATTGTATCGATCCGACGGTTTATCGCCCTGCTCGCTCTGTCAATCTCAGTTGCAATCGGTGCGGATTCCCCCAACCCGACGGTCGTTAGGCGCTCTTCCGGCACACCGCATTGTACGACAAGATATTTCTTAAACGCGATTGCCCTCTGCTCTGTTAATCGGAGATTGGCTTCCGTGCTGCCACTACTATCACTGTGTCCCTCAATCCGAACATCATAATCAGCGAATTGTTTTATAACGTCTGCAAGTTGCACAAGACGCGGTAGAGATTCGGCATTCAGTTTTGCACTTCCGGCATCAAAGAGATTCCCGCTAAACCGAAACAGAATTCCGCGCTCGGTTTTCTCAATCTCTGCGAATGAAAACGCATTGGCAGCCTTAATAATGCGCTTTTCCGCAGTTTCAATCTGCTTGGCGCTGCCAGTTGCCTCGCCAAGTACTTCTAGACTCTGCTTGGCGGACTTTATGGCAGATTCGTAATTCTCATCAGTTAGCGCCGTTCTTGCGTCCGTCAATAAGGCATCGGCTCGTTTGTACATCTCAGGGGCAAGGCTTGGGACATGCGTCTTGTGCCCACCGTCAATGTTTTCTTGCGCCTTGAATATCGCATCCTTTGCCTGCGCGATTTGCTCCTCTAACGCTTCTTGCGCCCGTCGTTGACGGTCTATCACCTCGGCAGCCGTATAAGCCTGACGCGCCAGGCTTTCCGCTTGTCCCGCCTTTTGCGAAGTTTGCGGATACTGCTCGGCGTTCAATGAGATATTCGCTTGTTCAAGTGCCGAAGTTGCGCGCTGAAAGAGGTCTTCCGCATGTACCGATGCGTATACACTTTCGGCTCGATCCATTTCCGTCTGCGCCGCTGCGATTGAGAGTTTTGCCGTTGTAAACGCCTCCGTTTTCTTCGTACTGGCTGCGTTGGCAGCCTTAACGGACGCGAGACGGGCATTCTGCGCTCGTTGCTTGGCTTGAACCGCCGCATCCGCCGCATTATCAAAGGCTTCACGCTGAAGAAGCCCAAGCGCCTTTGCAATCAGCTTCTCAGCCGCCTTAAAGTCAACCGGCGCGTGAGCCGTAGCGCCAACTTCGTTGGCAAAGCTAAGGACTTGCCGAGCTTCCGAGATAGCTAATTGTGTCTCGTGATGACGCATCGACTTCTGAGCTGCTTTCTTCGCTTCGTCTGCCGTAGCTTCGGCATTAATTGCCCGTTTTTCAGCGCGACCGGCTCTATCTAAAGCACGATTCGTTAGCTCCTCGGCAATCGCTTGGCGGGATTGTGCGGTCTGTACTTCATAATTCTTCTCCTGTATGATGGCATCCAGTATTTCCGCCTCGACTTGATCGATTCCGGATTGTGCGATTGATTGACGTGCTTGAATTTCTGAAATTTTCGCTTCCATCTGCGCCTGAAACGCTAATTCCAAGCTGTGAGAACCATTCCCGGCGCGCTGTGCACCTCGTGCGTCCTCAAGGAGTTTCATCGCCCGTGTAATCCCGGTTTTGGCATAAACCTCGGCATCAAGGCGCTGTGCATCGGAAACAGCGCTTTGCGCATTCTGCAGGGAGGTTTCGAGCAAGATTGAATCAACCTTGCCCCCGCATCCGACTGTCACCATGCAGGCGATTAGGAAACAGAAAACCGATGGATACCGATAAGATGGCATTGTTGGCTATCGACCCGGCGTGGGGTTTACCAAGTCGCAAACAGTTCCGGTGTGAGTTTATGGTGGTGTCGCTTTCAGCCCTTCCAATTCGTCCTCCGCCTCTTCAAACTGGCGGTGTGCGGCGTCCGCAGCGCGAAGTTTCGACTCCAGCTCCTTCGCAACTTCGGTTGCTTGGTCTTCCTTACGCCTCAAGATAGCAACGGCTTCAGCTAGTCTCGCTTTGAGATGGGCGCGCATCCCCAATCGATAGGCTTGCTGCTCGTCCCCCATATCCAGTGCTGTTTCAGCTTGAACAAGCATCTGTTCGGCATCTGCCAATTCTTGGTTGGCAAACGTTTCGGCTTCCGCCTCCTTTGCAACCCCTATCTGCATTCTAGCGTCGTTTAGTAATCCAGCCGCAAGTTGGTTTTTCCCTACACACCCGACGCTAGCAAGCACGATCATCGAACATAAACTGACTACCAGCCAATTCATCACGCGTATGCCTCCGAGTGAATATTTTACGCCAGGGGATCGATTCCGCGATAGGCACAGTCGAGAAGGTCAACCGGGTGCATCACCTTCATTGGCAAGCCATGTTCCCGTACGCCGAGTTGAATTTGCAAGATACAACCCGGATTCCCCGTCGCGACAATTTCCGCCTCGGTATCAGCGATATGTTTCATTTTGCGCTCCAAAATGTCTCTTGACATGTCGGGCTGGGTAATATTATAGATACCCGCGCTCCCACAACACCATTCGGATTCGCGGAGTTCAACAAAATGCAAGCCCGGTATGGATTGAAGTAGCTGGCGAGGTTGGTCGTGAACATTTTGTCCGTGCACAAGGTGACAAGGCTCATCGTAGGTGACACTGCGTTTAATCTCGCCTTCGGGCGGTGTAATTCCGATTTCAGCGAGGAACTCACTGATGTCCCGCATCTTTTCACTGAATCTCGTTGCTTTTTCGGCGTATTCGGTATCGTGCTCCATCAGCACGTCATACTCCTTGAGCGTCGCGCCGCAACCCGCCGAGTTGATGATAATCGCATCCAGGCTCTCTCCTTCAAAGGCGTCAATGTTTTGTCGCGCCAAACCGAGCGCGACATCACGAACACCGTTATGGACGTGCAGCGCTCCGCAGCAGTTCTGTTTGCGAGGCGTGATAACATCGCAACCGTTTTCTTGAAGAACCCGGACGGTTGCGAGATTCGTCTGCGTGAAGAGTTGGTTCATCATGCATCCGGAAACAAATCCAACACGATATTTCGCCTTTCCTTTTGCGGGGGAAAACTTCCGCAGGGAAAATTTGAGGGTAGGAGTTGGAACTTCAGGCATCATGGCTTCCATTTCGCCCATTTTGCCCATCATCTTTAGAATTCCGGACCGGCGCACAAGCGAACGAATCCCGAGGCGTTGGTACAACCATAGTAACTCAAAGATTAAGTTGAGTCGGAGGCGCTTAGGCAGAATCCTCTTAAAAACCAGGTTTGTCCACATCCTGTATTTCTTTGGGCGTTTGGTATTTAGCTCATAAATCGCCCGTGCCTCCTCGACGAGCTCTCCAAATTGCACTCCGGACGGACACGCAGTCTCACAAGCGCGACAATCCAAGCAGCGGTAGATATATTTTGCCCAATCCTCATTGAGCGGCGTCGGGTTAACATCTCTAAATGCCGTGCTCATCAAATAGAGCCGACCACGCGGTGAGTCTGTCTCTAATCCCAACTCGCGGTAAGTTGGACAAGTCGGCAGACAGAGACCGCAATGCGTGCACGCGTCCAATTTTTTCTGACTGAAAAAATCGACGCCAATCAGCGGATTCATTTGTTGATTGGATTGGGCCTCTTGTCTTAACATCGTCCTCCGTGTCTCAGATTACGCGTAACCATGTAGCTCAAAAAACCTAATGCGTGATACGTGATGCGTATTTTTGGGGAATGCAAATCCGTGCTGTCGCGGGATTGACTAATTCGACAGTATCCATGGAAGACGGTCTGGATTTGGCAATCCAGACCGAGCGGCTCCAGCGTGATAGATCAGTTTGAGGTCGGACGTGCAATGAACTGCTCTGCTACAAACCAAATTTTGAGGAGGCCTTATCTAACTTTTCCCCACCTGAATCTTCAGTACCCCTTCGTTCAAGCTGCCGGAGCGATATCCCTGTAAATCAAGAGTGACATACTGATAGCCGAGCAATTTGAAGTACTCGTCAATTTGGGACCGAATTGATTTCGTCGTGATCTGCGGGATTTCCGACGGTTCAAGCTCTATTCGCGCAAGATCCCCATGATGACGCACTCGGAACTGCCGCACGCCTAAATCGTAGAGGAACTGTTCCGCTCGATCGACCTGTCGGAGAAGGTCACGTGTAATGCGTGTCCCGTACGGAAAGCGCGATGACAAACAAGCAAAAGCGGGTTTATCCCATGTCGGCAATCCCCAATGCTTGGACACTTCTCGGATGTCGGCTTTTGTCAGATTGGTATCAATCAGCGGCGCCTTAATTCCCATGCTTTTGGCGGCGTCCATGCCGGGACGATAGTCACCGACATCGTCGGGAATTGCGCCGTATACAATCGTGCTGACCCGATATTTTTCGGCAATAGGTTTGAGTTTGGTGAAGAGTTCCGTTTTGCAAAAGTAACAACGATTTGTGGGGTTGCTGGCGTAGCCTTCCATTTCCAGTTCGTCGGTATTGACAGTCTCGAATCGAATCCCAATCTGTTTTGCAATGTCTTGGGCGGCTTGCATCTCACGTTCCGGATAGGAATCGGAGATTGCAGTGACAGCAAGAACTCTGTTCGCAAGAACGCGCCGTGCCGCCTCTGCCAAGAAGGTACTATCCACGCCGCCCGAGAACGCAACAATTACGTCCCCATAGGATTTCAGAAGGGCATTCAATGCTTTTAACTTACAATCTGTATCTAACGCGAAAGCTTGTGACATTTTTCTTCCCTATTCTTCCGTCGCTTGTTGCTGAAGTTTGCGCAGTTTTTTTCGGAGGAGTTGACGCTTGAGACCACCCACATAGTCGATGAACAGGACGCCATCCAGATGATCTATCTCATGCTGGAGTACACGGGCAAAAAAACCTTCACTTTCGACGGAAAATTCCTCGCCATCCAAGTTGATTGCGGTGACGAACGCTCTCTCCGCCCGCTTGATATCAGCCGTGACATCGGGAATGCTCAAACACGCTTCTTCATCGACAACCTCGCCTTCAAGGCTTTGAATCTTTGGATTGATTAGCACCAACGGTTTACTGTCAAGGTCCTCCCTGTTTACGTCAACCACAACTAACCGCGTCGAAACACCGACCTGCGGCGCCGCCAAGCCGACCCCGTTGGGAATGGAGTACAGAGTCGCCAGCATGGAATCCGCCAGTTCCTTTTCGGTGCTGGTAATTGCCTCTATAGGCAATGCTTTTTGCCTTAGTACCGAATCGCCGTAAACTCGTATTTGGAGGACGCCATCCTGGCAGTTTTGTTCTCCTGTCGGTGGAGCGGAAGCGCTCGGTGCATGGGCGGAAATATGTTTCCGTCTTTTGCGTTTCGCCATCTCGGACTGAGTCCAACCAATTCTCGTAAGATTTCGTGGATAATCATAACATCGGGAATCCGCTTAGTCAAGGAGAAAACCTTTACGTCTCAGGTCAATTGTCTCCGAGTTTTGGTTGTAGAAGGGGCTTCTACCTCGCTCTGATTGGACGTGCACAGAGGGCGAAAACGAGAAAATGAGAAACGCGAGACGTGAAAACATCAACAGCCGGAGATGCAAATAATGCAATCCCATTTTAAGAAAAGAGGGGAAATCGGTAATTTGATGGATTGCGGATTTCACCATGCGGAGAGTGCGATTGCAGAAACCGAGTTTTGAAGAATAAAACTCGGTTTCATCGGTAATCTGATGCTTGAATGAAGTTTAAAAAATAATTCGGTAATGTCCTAACGATGCTCGGTGCGGTTAGGAAACCGCACCTACCGAGTTTAGGGAAAACTGGAATTACCGATTTAAATACTTAATCTTCATAAAATCATCTATAACCAGATGTGATTGCCCAACCTCATCTACGGGCACGTAATTGACAGGCTCCCCTCAATGTGCTATAATTCCCGCGTCGGTGTACTCCTTATCACCTTTATATTCACGCATTCGGGAGAAAATCAGAGACTGAATAAGTGTCTCATGGTTTGTCAACCATCCCACGCATTTATTGATGACACCGCGAACTATATTCTGACGGTTGGCCCACCCGATACAATGCAATTGTTCTGCCTGCAATCTGAGCAGGACCTCTACCCCCACTATGACGAAATCTCGAAAACCTATGCGGAGGAAACACTGAATGCAGATGAAGCACAGCTCTTTCAAGGTTGTGGCTCTTCTTTTGAATTTTGGAACAGTTTGTTTGCTCGGAATGATTGGCTGCGATAAGAAGTCAACGGAAAAACCCTTCAAGGTGGCATTGTTAGCGCCCGGTTCGGTCAGCGATGCAGGTTGGAATGCCCTGGCGTTCGAGGGGCTCAAAGCCATTGAGAAGGAACTCGGCGCTCAGATTAGTCATATTGAGAGTCGCACACCGGCTGACCAGGAGGAGCATTTTCGGTCGTACGCACAGAATGGGTACAATCTGATTTTTGGGCACGGGTACGAATATCAAGATCCTGCTAAAACGGTTGCTCCCGACTTTCCGGGGACGGTGTTTATTACTTCGTCAGGGAGCACAATACTGAAGAATGTCGCACCGATTGTCTTTGAAATGGAGGAAGCCACTTACCTGCTCGGGATCATTGCGGGAATGATGACGAAAACCGGCAAGGTTGCTGTGGTCGGCGGACAAAATATCCCTTCAATCAACAGCACATTTATGGCGTTTGAAGGCGGGGTGAAAGCCGCGAATCCGGAGGCGGAGGTGCGCCGCGCGTATGTGGGGGATTGGGACAACATCGGCAAAGCCAAGGAGATTGCGTTAGCACAAATTAACGAGGGAATCGACTTCATCTTTCACAACGCGAACGCGGCGGGACGAGGCGTATTTGAAGCGATGGAAAACGCACGCCAGTCGGGAAAGGATGTTTATTGCTTTGGATCCAACCGCGACCAGAGCCATGTTTCGCCCACAACAATTCTTGCCAACGCGGTAATTTCTTTGGATTGCTTTGTGCGAGTGGCGAGGAGTGTTAAAGAAGGCACATTTGAGGCAAAATCACTCTTCATGACTATGTCAAATGACGAGGCAATCAAGGTTGTCTACAACCCGGAACTTGCCAACCGTATTCCAGAGGACGTCAAAAAGAAAGTTGAGGAAGTCAAATCGCAGATTCTAGCCAAACAGATCAAGGTGCCCCGAATCCACTTTGGTGTGGATGATTTGTAACCCCGTAGGGATCAAGTCACGCGGTTTCACTGTCTTAAACTGTTAATCTCCATGTAGACTTGGCGAGGGAATTCCTACCTATTCATTGATGGGTCCGCCACAGAAGATGATTTCATGGCGCTCGATTCCGTAGGGGCGAGGTTCGGTGCGGTTGGAAAGGGTTCTCTATCGCACCTACCGTATGGGGGCGATAGAGATTCCCTCCCCGCCCAATGCGGACTAAGTTAAGGGTTTTGCGACGGAATACCCCACCAATACTAGACAAACTCTCTTAACTTGATCCCTATGGGTGTGGATGGTTTATAACCCCTGCTTCATGATTGCTCGCAACCTCCGGCAACACTTCACGCACCCAGATTCAAGGAGACAGATTAGCCGCTACACATAGGTGACATTACGTAGGACTTACGCAGCCACAGGAGATCGCGTTCGGAAATCGCTCCTACAGTGGGTTTGTCGTTTAGAAACGGGTAATCTACTGCCTTGTCTCGAGCTTTAAGGGTTGAACTGCGTAAGTCCTATGAAATAATTTCATTCACTTCCTGCGGATTACGTATCACCCAGACATGAACCTACTCGAACTGAACGGCATCACGAAGACGTTTGGGAATCTCGTCGCAGTCGACAACGTGGATTTCGACCTAAACGAGGGTGAAATCCATGCTGTTTTGGGTGAAAACGGTGCCGGCAAATCCACTCTGATGAATCTCATCTATGGCTTGTACCAGCCAGATGCCGGAGAGATTCGAATCTCCGGCGAACCCACCCGACTTGACTCGCCACGCGACGCCATTGCCCACGGCGTTGGAATGGTTCACCAACACTTCTTGCTCATCCAGAACCAGACCGTCGCGGAAAACATCGCCCTTGGATTGCGAGACCGACGATTCCGTTTCCGTAGAGACGAAGCAAACCGGAAGACACGGGAGTTGTCCGAACGATTTGGTTTTGCTATCGATCCGGAGGCCTATATTTGGCAATTATCGGTCGGACTCCAACAACGTGTGGAGATCCTTAAGGCGTTGGCAACAGACGCCCGAATCCTTATTCTTGATGAGCCCACCGCCGTGCTCGCCCCTCAAGAGGTTGACGAACTCTTTTCCATCCTACGAAAACTACGGACGGATGGCCGTTCAATCATCTTCATCAGCCACAAGTTGAAGGAGGTAATGACAATCAGCAATCGCGTGACCGTGATGCGGAACGGAAGCAAGACTTACGTGACCAACACAGCGGATACGTCGCCCCGAGAACTCGCCCGGCAGATGATGGGAGATGAACCACCGGTGGCGCAAGACGAAACAGGACCGAGGGAGAAGGTAGCTTCCAAGGACATCGCGCTCAATCTACAAGACCTTGTGATCCCCGGAAATCGGGGTGAGATTGCTGTCCAAGGCGTCTCACTTGAAGTGCGGCATGGTGAGATTGTGGGGATTGCCGGCGTAGATGAAAACGGTCAAGTAGAATTGGCGGAAGCGCTTATGGGGCTACGCAAGGTTGTATCAGGCGAAATTAGACTATTTGATACCTCTATCACGGACAAAACTACCGCCGATATACGCCGTTTGGGAGTAGGGTACATTCCGGGGGACAGACAAACCGCTGGCTTAGTCGTCAACTTCTCAATTAGCGAGAATCTGATACTTGATGTGCACCAACTTCGAGAGCATCGCAAGCGAGTTTTGCTTAATATGACAGGAATTGGGGATGATTCGGAGCGTTTGATTAGGAACTATAACATTCGCTCGCCATCCAAGGATATTGAGGCACAAGCTCTGTCTGGCGGCAACCAGCAGAAAATCGTCTTAGCCCGTGAAATCTCCCGCAATCCAGCGCTGTTGATTGCCGTCAATCCAACGCGAGGGTTGGACATTAACGCGACCGAATACGTGCATAAAAGCCTGATTGCGCAACGGCAAAAGTCAAAAGCGGTGCTGTTGATTTCCACGGAACTAGATGAAGCATTAGCCCTAAGCGATCGCGTATTCGTCATGTCCAACGGAGATTTGATTGATGCAACATCCAAGCGGAGCGACATGACCGCCTTGGGGTTACTGATGACAGGCGCCGGATCCCATCCATGAACTTCCTATCCAAGACCACACCTCTGAGTTGGAGGCAAATTTTATTTCCCATTGCCATCCTTTTTTTCACACTCGTCACCAATGGAATCATCCTCACGCTTTGCAGCTACAATCCGTGGGAAGCGATGCATGTTTTGATCGTCGGCGCCTTCGGTGACGGGCGCCGGATTACGGAAACATTGGTCAAGAGTGTGCCCTTCTTATTCACCGGGTTGGCGGTTGCCTTTTCGTTCCGTTGTGGTATTTGGAACATCGGCGCGGAGGGCCAGTTTCTGCTTGGCGCTATCGCATCCACATGGTGCGGAACGCAGATTGCACCGCATCTTTCGCCAATCCTCGCCATCCCGCTAACTCTACTCGTGGGAGCAATGGCAGGTGGAATCTGGGCGTTAATTGCGGCTTTACTCAAGGTGTATCGCGGTGTACAGGAAGTCATCAGCACCATCATGTTGAACTATGTGGCCATCTATCTTCTGAGTTATATGGTCGATGGCGGACCGTTACAGGAAGCGGCGAAACGCGGTCCCCAAAGCGATATGATTGCTGCCGCATCACACCTACCGCGTCTGATTCCACAAACGCGTTTTCATCTTGGACTCCCACTAGCGATCGCTCTCGCCATTATACTTTCAATCGTTCTCTTTCGCACCGTTTTGGGATATCAGATTAGGGCTGTGGGTGCAAATCCGAAAGCGGCACAGACGGCTGGTATCTCAATCTCTAGGAACGTGATACTCGCGCTTTTCATTAGTGGTTCACTTGCCGGATTGGGAGGGGCTATTGAACTCACCGCACTCACTCGACGCCTCTTTCTAAACTTTTCGCCCGGGTACGGGTACACGGCAATCGCGGTAGCCTTATTGGCGAAACTCCATCCGCTCTGGGTTATCCTGTCTTCTCTGCTGTTTGGGGCATTAAAGACAGGTTCGGATGCCATGCAGCAAATGGCAGGTATTTCGGCGAAAATGACATTTGTGATACAAGCGACAATTATCTTCTTTGTGTTAATCTACGGTGTTTCTAACTTCCGGGAATATCGGCGGAACACAGATGTCGAGTAGACCTAAACCCCTCCGCCACATCGGACGTATCACATATATTCAATGCCATTCATATTTGCACATATTTCGGTAGACGCAGTTTTTAGCCGCACCGAATTCAATCATACACGGTAGGTTCGGTTTCCCAACCGCACCTACGAGACTTAATAAATACCGGTTCGGTTAGGAAACCGAACCTACCGCAGTGTATAAAAGATTATTTGTTTTGCTATAGTACCGATACCAATCTTGATGACTCTCGTCCTAATGTTGGATGTCCAATAATTGGTCGCCGTGTTCAAGTTTCGGTCAACTTGGGCGTCAGTCCCCACGCGATATCCAATAAACCCAGCGTTTAGAGTACGGCATTGAAATTGCTTGGACATTGGAAGTCGAATGTGTTAATCTTTTGCGTTGAAGGTTCTGCTATATCTGAATAGTTCTTTACGATCAACAATAGACGCTGAATTAACTCTTTGAGAATTGGAGAAAGAAGAATGATTCGACGACGTTTCTCGTACCTTAAAGCACTAATTGCCTTTGCCATATTATTGAGTTTTTCACCCACCCACTCGGAATCCGCCTACAACGGCGAGTGTTGGGTAGTCAGCGGCGGCGATACCGTCTACAAAGTTTATCCAAACGGATCCGTGGATTCCTCAATGATCCCGGGGCTTACGCAAGCGCAATCTGCAGAAGTAGATCCGAAGAACGGTGTGGTGTGGATCTCCGTGTCCGCCGCAAACACAGTCTTTAGATACGATCCCGCAGCAACCGACCCCAACGCGGCATTCAAAACAATTGCGAACATATCGGGTGCGCGGTCAATTTCAATCAATCCTAGTGACAGCACAGCATGGATTGCCGGGAATAATGTCGTCAAGAAGGTTTCAGCGGATGGCAGTCAAGTCCTCGCCGAAATTTCAGGTGTCCACGAACCCGATGTCTCTGTAAACCCCACGGATGGCAGTTGTTGGGTCACCGACTCTCGGGGTACTGCCACTCGATATGACGCTAACGGCGCGGCTGTTGCCATCGGTCAGTCACAACTGAAAGAGCCGAAATTTGTCGCCGTCAATCCGAAGACAGGCAATGCGTGGGTGGCAGATACCCAAGCAAGCGTTTTGGTCAAACTGAGTCCAACGGGGCAAGAACTGCTACGCATCACCGACATTTCCGAGCCAACCTCTCTATCCAAGCCAACCTCTCTAGATGTCAACGCCAAGGATGGAAGCCTCTGGTTAGTTGCCAACGCCTCTACGTTAGTTAAACTCTCCCCAAGCGGTCAAAAAACGATGGAAATTCCAGCGGGTATAGCTATACTCGCAATTGGCGTTGACGGACAAGACGGGGGCATTTGGGTTGCTGATCAGCTAGGTTCAACCTTTCAAGGCGAAGTTTCTAAATACTCGGCGTCAGGGGAGAAACTGTTTGGTATCCCGATTCTTATGCCATCTCATGTCTCGGTTGGGAATTGGGCTGGGCAGTAGTAGAAGATTGGAAAGATGGACAGATGGGAAGGGTGGAAGGGTGGAAGGGTGGAAGAGTGGGGGAGTGGGGGAGTAAAGTGGATTTGGTCTAATGATTGAATGCTGTTCGGCTATCTCTTAAGGAGTCTCATGCGCAAATCTTGCTTTCTCGTCATAGTCACAGTTCTTTTGGGTATTTTCGGCGCACACGCTCAGCAACCGGCACTGCCTGATTTTGCTGTCAATTCCACAAGTATCACATTCTCTAATTCGGAGCCGGTCGAAGGAGAAGAGATAACAATCTACGTTCGCGTTGACAATATCGGGCACGCAGCGCCAACACTCAATGAAGACCTTGTCGTCAAGCTCTACGAAGGCGACCCCACCACAAACCCGCTTGAGATTTTGTGCAAGGATGTTATCCTAGGTCTGGAGCCCGGGAAATCCGATGACGTAAAAGCGCAGTGGCGTGCTCCCGCAGGCACAACGACAATCTACGCGGTTGCAAATCCGCCCGGCGAAAAAAGAATCCATGAATCCAATTGGGATGACAATATCACCCACACCTCCATAACTGCCACACCCATTACCTTTCCCCAAGCAACGCCCGAGCAAATCCAAGCCGCAATCCAAAACGGTGTAACGTGGTTGGAATCACAGCAGGGCAGGCACAGCCGTACCTGTCTGCAATGCGGCACCGAAAATCAGCTTATTTCAACTTGCGTGATTTGCGGTGCGACGCTTAAAGGTCTGCCCAAGGACTTAGTCCCTGGTCCGGCTTGGGACTTCGGAGAGGATAGCAAGCAGGAAACCGCTCTCGTTTTGCAAGCGCTCTTCGCCGCAGGATTGGATCAGTCGCGCCCGTCGATAGCGAAAGCCCTTGAGTTCTTTATGGAAGCGGACGCGGACTGGAATGACTTCACGGTCTATCAATACGCGGCTATCATGCCGGTTTTGGTAGCGACAGATGATGACAACTACCGGCAACACGCGCAATTTGCCATTAACAAACTTGTGGCGACCCAACTTCCATTGAAGGGCAGCGGCTTTGAAGATCCGAGAGACGATGGAGGTTGGGGGTATGGATATACGGCTGACGGCGCGCACACAAACATGGCGGTCTATGCGCTTTACGCGGGAAAGCAGTGGGGATTGGATGTTCCTCAAGAGACCTGGGAGCGCGCCGAGAAATGGATTCGACGAAATCAGACGGACACCGGCGGTTGGCTTTACAATCTCGTTGAGGACGGTTCGCCTTGGGCAACCGGCGTCTATGGCAGCATGACCGCAACGGGGCTTTGGGTACTCCGCGCCTGTGGGGTGTCTGCCGGGGATGCCCAGATTAGGAAGGGGTTGGACTGGATAAAGAAACATTGGTCAGTGACTCGTAACCCCGGATCAAATCTGTGGCTCTACTACTATCTTCTCTCCCTTCAACGCTTTGCCGACATTCCACCGGAATTAGCAACACTTGCCGGACACAGTTGGTATCAGGAAATCTCGAATATGCTCGTCGCTCGACAGGAGCAGGACGGACGATGGACAGACGAAGGCGGCGACTCTTCCGCAACTTGCTTCGCGTTGATGTTTTTGAGTCACCAACTGCCGAAAGCGACACGCCCGAATCTGGGCGTTGCTCCGCGCAGCCTCCGATTTTCTCCGCCTTCGCCTCGTGTCGGTGAACCAACACGGATTAGCCTGACTTTGACCAACACGGGCGCACCTCTTGACGCGATTGTTTCCCTTCACTTCTACGACAACACGCCAGAAGCTGACGGCGAGAAGATTGGCGTTCAAGAGGCAATCTTCTCGCCGAAACTCCGGGAGACTACCGTATCCCTAAATTGGGCACCGCAGACTGAAGGAACACGCCAAATATATGCTGTGGCCGATCCCGACAAGAAAATTGAGGACCTTAATCGGGAGAACAACGCGGATTCGCAGGAATTAACTATCTATCCCAAATCGACGAGTGCCACGGATCCTGCGCTAGCACCGCCTCGGAAAATCGGCGAAGGACTTTTCCAAATCGGGGATGTAGTTTACGACGTGAACAAGCGCGAAGTTACATTGACGGGTGAAATCAACATTATCAATGGCGACACCATTATCGAGTTTTTTGCCTGTGGCAAACTTGGCAAGACTCACGAAAGTCTTCTCATGCTTTATTCTGAACCGATTCACATCTTCCTCGCTTTGGGGGCTGAGCTCGGAATGAATCCGGGAATGAACCTCACCGTAGAAGGCGATCCGCACACTCCGATAGGCGACCGAGCGGAAATTTGGGTGGAGTGGCAGCAGGGCGAGGAAGTTGTACGGCGGCGAGCCGAAGATTTGATATGGAACGCGATGGAAGACCGTCCAATGCAACGAACAAACTGGGTTTTCACCGGGGGGCGCTTGATTGACAACACGCGGTTTTCGCCGCAGGTGCACCACAACATCATCGCCGTTTACCGAGATCCGGACTCAATCTTCAACCATACTCTTTCGGGCGGAACAGATGATCGAACGTACCGCGTCAACGGCGACTTCATTCCGGCTAAGGGTACGGAGGTGAAGGTGATTATCCATCCGATTGCGGAGAAGGTAGGCGGCAGGCGTACAGATGAGCCTGAGCAGAAAAACGGGGCGCTGGGAGAAAGTTAACGCGTGACCAGACGCCAGGAGATTATAGAAATTCTCAGGGGCGAGGCGCTTTCGCTGCAAGATCTCTCGGTTTTCTTGAAAGTGCATATCAAGGATATTCTCGAAGACATTCCACACATTGAGAAATCCGTTCAGCCTCAAGAGAGATTGATTATTGTGCCATCCCATTGCCAAAAATGCGGGTTTACTTTCAAAGAAAGGCGCAAGATTAAGACTCCTTCACGGTGTCCGAAATGCAAGGGCACGTGGATAAAGGCGCCGCTGTTCCAGATTCAGAACGCTTAAAAAACACCGAATTGTGAAAACCCTTGGAGGAAGTACGCAATGCCACTTTATGAATACCAATGCAAAACATGCGAGTCGAAATTTGAAGTCCTGCAAAGCCTCAATGAAGCAGGTGCTGAGCTTGCTTGCCCGGAGTGTGATTCATT
The DNA here is from genome assembly GCA_965197465.1 of Candidatus Poribacteria bacterium. GTDB lineage: Bacteria > Poribacteria > WGA-4E > WGA-4E > JAJDTR01 > JAJDTR01. The sequence goes on from OZ240209.1 coordinate 2,813,404, forward strand.
CGACACGGCAAAAGTCTTTGCTCCATTTGCGTCCCTCGGAACCGAAAAGTCAGTCGTGTGCGACACCGGTTCGACCTGAGCAATCCCCGGATCCGGCAGTTAGCCCGGACAACTGACTAGACGCTGTCAGTTCTACGGAAGGGATTTGTAGTCAATCAGGATTCAAATATCGCATCCAGTGATAGGAGCACCAATTCTCTTCGCTCCATGCGCTTAGTCTTGAAGCGTTTTGTCCTCGTCCTCCCGCCCAGATTCATCCCTCATCTCAAGTTTCTTGTAGGGTAGGCACTGCCCACCGTCGCCAGCCACGTCCAATATCCGCAGGGTCTTCCTTACCTGTTTTTGTCTTTTCACGCATAGAGTGCTAACCATGAATTCACCATATCGCGTCGCAATCGTCGGGTGCGGCGAGATTTCCAAAGTGCACGCCGGTGCGTGGAGAAACCTTCCTGGAATCGATCTGATTGCCGCCTGTGACATAAAGCTCGAATCGCTTGCAAGTTTCGCCAATGCGTTTGAGGTCAAGCATACCTACAAAGACGCGAGAACCATGCTTGAAAGGCAGCAACCGGACATATTGGCGATTGCGACCACCCCCAAGGCGCATCTGGAAATAATCTTGGAGGGGATACGCAACGGCGTTCAAGCGATACTGTGTGAAGCACCGATTGCCATGAACACCAATGATGTTGAGCTGATGATCCAAGTAACTAATAAAGCAGGTGTCTTACTGACGGAGGGGTTGATGTATCGGCATCACCCAGTGACGCTCGCGGTCAAGCACCACGTTCTGGATGGGGGGATTGGCAACGTGCAGTTTATACGATCAACCTTCTCGTCAGCGATAACAGATCGGACGAACTGGCGTTTTCACGGCGATCTTGGAGGCGGAGCAGCGAGGGTTTTAGGCTGTTATTGTGTCGGTGTTATTCGCTATCTCACAGACGCCGATCCAAAGGCGGTTTGGGGATGCGGCAAGTTTGAACCCGTAAGCAACGCTTGGGAAACAATGATTGGGACGCTGGATTTTGGCGACGGTATTTCCGGTCAATTCGATTGTGGTTTCGGTTGGAGCAATCGAGAGTCTTATGAGGTGGTGGGCACGAAGGGAACGATTCTGGTGCCGCGTGCGTGGAGCAATGGTGACGGAACTTGCAATTTCATGCTGAATGGGGAAACCGTGAACCTTACGGGAGTGAATCCGTATGCGTCGGAGATGCTGAATCTATGTGAATCGTTAGCCACTGGAAATCCCCCGCTTGTGACAATGGATAATGCACGGAGGAATATGTGCGTCATTGATGGGGTGACCGAAGCTGCGCGTACCGGAAAGCGAATTGAGATTCGTGACATGTGACTTCGGGAGCGCAAGGTCGATTCGAAAAATCGAAAAGAAGGCCGAAGCGGGGAAACATGGGATCCACAGTTTAGTCTAGCGATAAAACATTGTAATAGAAAACCACTTGTGCTAACATATCCCTCGTCGTGGGGATTCCGTCAATTGGAACGCAGGGCTCGTATCGGCACGAACCTCGTGAATAAATTGGATACTTACGCGGCACATGAATGCATGACCATGCACAAAGGTCATTGTGTTCCGATGTGGGTTTCAACTCCCTGCCGCGGTACCCTAGACCCGCCATCCTTCAAAGCACTTATACTTAACGACATTATTTCACACGACTTGAACTCAGACTTAAACTTCCCAGCGTTGCACTAATCCAAGAATCATCATTGAGGAAAAAAGGAGATTTGTTTTATGCCCCTAACAGAAAGTCAGATAACAGAGTTATCGCAGGCGCTCATGAATGCTCAAGAGACTGCCACGCCAATAACCAACGTGGTCGATCAGTATCCCGACATAACCATCGCGGAAGCCTATGCCGTTCATAAGAAGACGTTTGACACCCGAATCAGCAACGGCGACACCGTAATAGGTCGAAAGATAGGTCTTTCATCAAAGGCTACACAGAAAATGTTCAATGCAGACAGCCCGGTCTATGGGAATCTTTTTGCCTCAATGCTAGTGTTGGAGGGTGAGCCGATTTTGATTAGCAGTTTATGCAAGCCAATGTTAGAAGGTGAAACCGCCTTCGTTCTCAAAAATGACCTTAAAGGACCGGGCGCCACGCCGGCAAGTGTTATGGCTTCTATCGCGGGAGTGATGCCTGCATTTGAAATTGCGGACACCCGCGGGGTGGAGAAACCCAAAGCGGCTCAGGATCTGATCGCGGATAGCTGCGGCGCTTGCAAAGTAATTTTGGGCGGACAATTCACGCCTATTGACGGCATCGACTTCCGGCAAATCGGTGTAGTGGTGGAGAAAGATGGGGAAGTCATTGCTACCGCCGCCACAGCCGCGGTACTCGGCAATCCCATCCATTCGGTCGTAAATTTGGCGAATAAACTTGCCGAGTTTGACATAGGCTTGTCCGCCGGAGAGTTTGTCATACCGGGTACGCCGCACACCGTGGTATCACCCGAGGCGGGGTCTTGCTATCGGGCAACCTTTGATCGCGTGGGGTACATTTCGGCGCGCTTTGTTGATTAGGATGTAGTGATTCGCCACACATTTGAATTGTAGTCGGACAACGGAGAGCTGGTTTTAGCCCAATGATTTTCAAGTCTGACAAAGTAAAAGCGCATTGGGACACATGGGCATACTTCCATGAGGGAACCTATTACCTTTACTATCTGATTACGGAGCGCAGCGCCGGTGAGGGGTTCGGGGTGGCAACCTCGGAAGATGGCGTACACTGGCACGATCACGGCTGGGCTATTCGAGAATCGGAGCGCAATCAGATATTTCTGGGAACTGGCGCCGTCTGGAAATCACCGGATTTTGAGAAAAGCGGAAGATTTATTTGCAACTATTCCGAACATCGGAGGGACGAAACAGGGCAGATCACGCAGAATATTCTGTTCGCTTGGTCAACCGATTTGATTAACTGGACTGAATTCGGCGAAGAGTATATCTTTAAGGTCGATCAACGTTTCTACCACACCTACGGACGATGGGATTGCATATTCCCCATGCCGCGTTCGGAAGGCGGGTATTGGGGGACGTGGACGGCGTCGGCTCACCCCGACAGCGACTTGACGGGAATCGTTGGAATCGGTTACTCTGAGAATGGGGTGAAGTGGAAGGCGTTGCCACCACCAGTGGTTGAACCGGGAACCGGAGAGTCCGGCGCATTCTATCAGTTTGGGGATAAAGTTTACGGAATGTTCGGGACGTCCGGACAACCCCGTGACGGAATGTGGACCTACGTCGCGGACGATGTTAGGGGACCTTACAGGAGAGCAAGAAAGAATGGTCTGTTGCTAAACCTTTGGCACACCTATTTTTCGCGGTTCTTGCCGACTCCGGACGGTGTACTCGTGAACCATCACTCAATGTCGGGCGCGCGACACTATCCTACCGCTGAAATCATGAGACATATATGTTACGCTGCGCCGTTGAAACGGGCCGTCGTCGACTGCGAGGACACGCTTCGGTTCAAATATTGGGAGGGCAATGAATCCCTAAAAGGAGAGCCTGTTGAAATCTGCGAGCCTTCGTCCGGCAACACCGAATGGTTAACAGATACGCTTGATATGGGAGTAGGTATTGTCGCGGAGGCAACTATAAGATTACCGGGATGGTCGGAAGAAAGTCCCACTAGATTGCGTATCCGAGCCGACGCTCAAGATTACGAAGTCCGGATATTCCACGACGGTTCCATGGAACTGGGGACAGTGGATGTAGACAGCGGGAATTGGAAGCAACAGCAGTTGGCAAACCGTGAGTGGGACTTCGGTATGACCGCTGCCCTTCGTCTGCTGATTCGGCGGGGTATGTTGGAAGCCTACCTAGATGACCATTTCATGGAATGCCACAGAATGGATTGTCCGGAAGCCAAACAGGTAAGACTCGGGATGCCTGAAGGAGGAGACGCAGGGCGCGTTCAAGGCTTACAGGTCTGGAAAATGACCCTTCCGGGATGGAGAACATGAGAGGTGGCATTGACGGCGGCATCAGTTGTGAGATAATACCAATTCGTATCTCAAGTGACAAGCATTGAGTGTTTCTAGTGGAATCTTCGATTACGGATCGAAGTTAGACCGTTCTGAATAATGGTGTCAAAGTCATTATCGGTCATTTGATGAGTTACGATTGTCGCTGTCGCTTTCAAAGGCTGGTGGGCAGTGCCCACCCTACAAGAAATGGTACAAGGATCTTATCATGATGAATAGATTTTTATACCGGCTTCTAAGTGCTATGTTGATTGAGGATGGCGTCATTCTGAGGTAACGATGTCCGGCGACTTCGACGTGCCGGTTCAACGGAGTCGGCACTGAAACAAAAAACCCCCGTACGTTCAACATGTACGGGGGTCTTATTTGATTTGGATTAGCGGTTAGACGTTGGTGTTTCCATCTCGCCTTGTGCAACCGAGTTTATTCATCATCCGAATCTTCTTCTGTGTCTCTATGTTTCCGACGTTCGTGTCGGTCATGGTGACGCATTTCGCGTTCCTCGTCCCAATCTCTGTGATGCCGTCTACCGCGAAATCCGCGTCCTTTTTTCTTGTAATCATCAGCGAAGTGACGAGCCTTCATCAACGCTTCACGCTGTTCTTTGGTTAGCAGCTTAGCGGTCTCAAGTTTATGGCGAGTCACAGCTTGACGAATCTTTGTTCCGATTGCCAACACTTCATCAGACTTGGCGAGGATTGCGCCTTCATCAAGTTCGTCTACACCCCAAAGTTGCTTAAGTTCCAAACGCTTGACCTGTATTTCCGCCTTTAGCGGTAGAATCTGTTTCGCATGATCGACCTTCAGTGACTTCAATTGTTGGGCCTGCTCTTCGGAGAGCTTTTTCATCATTTTGGATTTGAGGTGAAATCCCTTCTTGTCTTTTCCATGCGAGGGACCGCCGCGCGAAAACGCGGTTGATGCCATGATGCCTACGGTGAGAAGAGCGATGCAGATGGTGACTACAGTTCTGGTTTTCATTTTCTATTCCTTTCCTTATGAATTAAGTTGAACGATAGTGTTTCACATGTTCTGTCGTAACTGTTTCCTTTGGCAAATGAGTGCGGAAATTGTTCGGGAAAAAATCGACGTTTTTCACATTTTGGTTAACGTTTAATTTACCTATCCCGATTTCCGAGAAGGTAAGCAAGGGAGTTGATTGGAACCATCCGCGGTAATTAACCAAGGGTTCAGGACAGCACTACTGGGAGTGGATACGATTGCAACGCATCTATGTCGGACAAGACATTGCAAATCTACGTTTCGGTCTCTACGAGCGGCGTTTAGAGCGTAACTTATTTCGCATCTTTGAACAGCGGACGATTGAGCAAGTCTCATACCGAGCGGATTTCTGGATTATCGGCAGCAGTCATGTTGTCAACATAGCAACAGAACGGGCATCCATGGCAGAGGTCATCTCCGGTGGCTCTAACGTACTCCCTTCGGATGGCAGAGTTAAGCTTATTCGTGCTTTTGGGGACCATTGTTACAATTTCCGGATTGCGAACGAATTCAATTATCGCGTAGAACTACAACTATTGGACGCTCCAGAGCAGGATCTTCTACTTAATGAACCGATGCCATCTGATCAGGGCATATTGTTCCGGCTGCGCCACTGTTTCCCGACGCGAGAAGATATGGTGGAAACACCTATCACGGTGATTGATGTGCTGAAAGCCGATGAAGCCGGTGTCGAGTTGAAAACTTTCCATTCGTATGTTGAGGCGCCTGCCGTAGTGGTTACGCGATCGACGATTGAGGTTGCCGGAAAGGACGGAAGCCGATAGGAATGAAGGTAGGAACGATCTGTCGGAAACCGAAGAGGTTCAATATCCGATCTTTATGACCACGCAGACGGACAACCCTGATAACTCGGAAGTACCTGCCAATCCCATCAATACAAGTAGTAGACGGGCTATCCTTGTACTACTTCTCGCCGTTTCGCTCATTTCAATATGCGCGATAATCTATGAAATCATTATCGCTGCCGTGTCGTCGTACCTCCTTGGAAACAGCGTCTATCAATTCTCGATTACCATTGGACTATTTATGAGTTCCATGGGATTGGGATCCTTCCTGTCGAAATTTATCGACCGCTATCTCGTAAACCGATTCATCCTGATTGAGATAATAATCGGTATCCTGGGCGGAGTGTCGTCCTTAATTCTGTTCAATGCCTATATCATCGTTGAGTCTACGGTGGGTTATCTTGCGGTGATGTTCACGCTTATAATGGCAATCGGAACACTTGTCGGATTGGAAATTCCGATTCTGACGCGAATTGTCGCCCAATACGAGTCGTTGCGGGTTACGCTGGCGAACGTTCTTGCTTTTGATTATATTGGAGCATTAATCGGATCTATCGCCTTTCCACTCCTACTATTGAGGTACACCGGTTTGATCCAGACCGCTTTCATAATCGGATTCGTCAACGTCCTTGTCGCCGGACTTGTGCTCCTTCACTATTGGACTGATATTGAAAAGAGAATTGGGGTCGTGGTAACCGTTGTGTTGGCTGGCGGCTGCCTAGCCGTCGCATCTGCCTTCGCCGGGCCCATCAGCGCATGGCTCGAAAGTAACCTCTACCATCACCGCATTCTTCTTTCGACACAGTCAAAATATCAGAAAATTGTCGTGACAGAGCGCAACACGCCAGCAGAAATCCCGTCAAAGCAGCCAACTACCGATTCTCGTCAAATAAAGGTTACTAGTCGGGGAGGGGATGTTAGACTTTTCATCGACATGCACCTACAATTCAGTTCGGTTGACGAATTTCGATACCACGAAGCGCTTGTTCATCCCGCGATGACACTCGCTAGAAGTCGTAAAGACGTGCTAATCCTTGGCGGCGGTGATGGTTTGGCGACACGAGAGGTGCTCAAATATGCCGAGGTGCAACGTGTTGCGTTGGTGGATATTGACCCCGAGATTACGGACATCTGCCGCACTCGCCCTGAGATTGTGGCGCTGAACGGCGGCTCACTCTCGAATCCGAAAGTTACGATAGTCAATGAGGACGCCTACATATTCGTCGAGCGAGAACGTGCAAATCAGAAATTCGATCTTGTTATCATTGATCTGCCCGATCCAAACGACGAGGGGCTATCGAAACTCTACAGCGTCGCATTCTATAAACTGGTGGGGGATATACTTAGCCCCGGCGGCACAATGGTGACACAGAGCACGTCCCCGTTCTTCGCACGTCGCGCGTTCTGGTGCATTCATCAGTCGATTGAGGAGGCGGGGTGGCATACCTACGCTTATCACGTAGAGGTGCCATCAATGGGGAATTGGGGGTTCAATCTTGCCTCCAAAACGCCTTGTGATGTCGAAGACATTCGCCTGATGGTTGAGACGAACTTTCTCACTGATGATTTGGCGAGTGCGATGTTCCAATTCGGGAAGGATGTTGCCGAGGTCGAGACCAGACTTAACAAACTGCTCAAGCCCGTCTTGATGTTCTACTACGACGATGAGAGGTGGCGTTTCTATTGAGTTCGTAAGCCATTATTAATCCGACTGTTCCAATAGGTGCGTAATTGCCTAGTCTGTAGCATGCGCACCGATCCTCGATCATCTTTAATTTGATAATCAAGATTAATTTCAGGGCAGATTTTTGTTTCTTACGACCACTACCGACTTGCTTTTCCCGAATCACATTCTGCTCCGCTGGAGCAGAAGGCTGGAAACCTATTCACTCTATAGACATGGCGCTCCGCTGGAGCGCAAGAGTGAAGCAATGCGAGTGTCTACTATCTGCCTGATCGTCACAATAGTTTCAGTTTTTCAGCAAGGTAGGCAGAAAAACTGGGACACGACAAACAACGATTCTCCTCACTTCTAACGCTATCGTAGAAGTGTTTCGGAAGATTAAATTTTGTACTGAAGTTTGGTTATCCTTTTTTTATTTCTTCAATTAGAAGGGCGCTTGAGTTGGGAATAAGCCGGATTCTGTTCCCCGACTCGCTTTCGCTCATCAGGGTGATGGTCATTCATCTGGGATCGATGTTGCCATCGACCTCAAGCGGCTTTACCCGAGGACGAGGCGGGCGCGCCTGCAATGTCCTCCTATTTAGCCTTGCTCCGGATGGGGTTTGCCAAGCTCCCGGTGTCACCACCGAGACTGGTACGCTTTTACCGCACCGTTTCACCTGTACAACGCGTGGTGCGTTGTAGTCTGCTTTCTGTTGCACTTTCCATAGCGTCGCCGCTCCTGGGTGTTATCCAGCATCCCGCCCTACGGAGTCCGGACTTTCCTCATTCCGATTTCTCGAAACGCGATCATCTACCCAACTCAAGCTTCCAATATGATAACATATGTAGGCGAAATAATGAAACCCGTAGGAAGGCATTCCGATGCCCGAACATGCCAATTCCCGACATGCGGTATTTGAATGGTTGACATTGGCCTTGTTTGTGGATAGACTAATGTATGGATAGGCGCGATGGTTAGTGTGTCCTGATTCAGAGGGGATTTCTATCGCATCCACTATGGGATTTTCTATCTCTATGGGATCTCTATCGCGTTCCCTATCCGGTCACTTGATCGGTCGTTATCCACTCGCTTAATCCACCGTATTTGAATGATTGACATTAGTGCATAGCGACAAGGAGGAATTCAGGTTGGAAAAGAAGGCTATTGTCCTGTTGAGCGGAGGTATTGATTCAACGACCACGCTTGCAATTGCCAAATCGCAGGGATATGAAGTGTATGCAATGAGTTTCCGATATGGCCAGCGTCATGCACTTGAGTTTGAGAGAGCAAAGCAGATTGCCGCAAGTGTGGGTGTGAAGAAACATACCGTCGTTGACATTGATTTGCGGTCGTTTGGTGGTTCCGCGTTAACCGATAATATAGAGGTGCCGCGAGACCGTTTGCAAGAGGAGATGGGGACAGGTATACCGGTGACGTATGTTCCGGCTCGAAATACAATCTTTCTTTCCTTTGCGCTTGCTTGGGCTGAGACGTTGGAAGCAGACACAATCTTTATCGGTGTCAATGCGCTTGATTATAGCGGCTATCCGGACTGTAGACCCGAATATATTGAGGCGTATCAACGTATGGCGGATCTCGCGACAAAGACAGGTGTGGAGGGAAAAACGCAACTCAAGATTCAGACGCCGCTCATCTTAATGACCAAGGCGGAAATTGTCAGGAAGGGCACAGAACTCGGAGTTGATTACGGGTTGACCCTTAGTTGTTACGATCCGGATGATCGGGGTAGGGCTTGCGGCACTTGTGATAGCTGTCTCTTAAGGAAGAAGGGTTTCATTGAGGCGGGCATCTCCGATCCGACGGAGTACCAAAGTCGTGGCCAGTGACCTGTGGTCAGTAGGGCGGGGTTCGTCACATCAGATTTCAACGAACTCAACCTCAACCGGATGAGGAATTACGCCGGATTCATATCCGCGGCGAAGTAGCTCACGAACCCCGGCTCTACCTGATTCGCCGTAATCAAGGGTATACTCGTTCACGTACATCCCCACGAATTTGTCGGCGAGGTCGGTCTCCATGTCACGCGCGTAGGTCATGGCGTATTCAAGTCCCTTTTTACGGTGATCGAGGGAATACTGAATGCTCTTTTTGAGCAAGGTCGTAATTTGTCGAATCTTATTGTCTCCAAGGTCGCGACGAATGGCATTAGCACCAAGCGGGAGCGGCAATCCCGTTTCTTCATGCCACCATTCCCCAAGATCCCCCACTTTGTGTAGCCCCATACGTGCGTATGTTAGCTGCCCTTCATGGATAATCAACCCGGCGTCGGCTTTTCCTTCCTCAACATGGGTTAAAATCTGATCGAAACGCACTGTCTCCGGTTGAAAATCGGGTTGGAAGAGACTCAGTGTGAGGAAGGCGGTTGTCAGTTTTCCGGGAATCGCTATCTTCTTGCCGGCAAGTTCCTCACGATTCATCGGCTCCCTTGAAACAACCAGAGGGCCATACTTGTCCCCGATGCTTGCGCCGCACGGTGTGAGGGCATAATTGTCTGCCACATAAGCGTAGGCATGGGCTGAAATCGCCGTAACCTCAAGTTCCGCATTCAGCGCGCGGCGGTTTAAGCTCTCAATGTCCTCAATGACATGAACCACGTTAATGCCATCAGTTGGAATGAGTCCTTTGGCAAGCGCATAAAACATAAAAGCATCATCGGAATCAGGACTATGACCGATTCGTATTTGTTCCGTTTCTGACATTTAAAACCCCTGTTATTACCTTAACCGGTATTGCTCGCTAAATCAATTAGCTTTCTTACATTCTGTGTCGTAGAATCCAACATATGACTCGCAAAGAAGGGCGGCTTGCCCATCACGTCCCAATCTTAAAGAGATAGACAGCAACTTGGGTTGGATGATGACATGCTAACAACCGCTCCGTGGTGAATCCAAGAAGGTATGATACCATCTTTCCTCTAGCATCATCAACAGGAATCTGGAAAATGTCCTTGAAGCAGTATCTTTATTTGACAGCCATCCCTGATTTACACGCCGAGATAATCAACGCGGAATGTATCGCCCTAGCCGGATCTGCTCCAAATCTGCATGGGCTTGCCATTTCGTCGAAACGCGTTGATGTTAGCCGTGGCGCATACGTGAGGAGTTGCGCGGAACTTCTGTTTGAAGGTGGAAGCATCTCCGAAATCTGTTCGAAAATAAGAGCTGTGGGCCTGTACGCTGATGATTTTCGCGTGTCCGTCATCAAGTTGCCGCGTGATTTAGAGGGAAATAGCATCCAGATTGCACACAAGGTAGGCGCAGAAATTGGTGGGAAACCTCATCTGGACATGCCGCGAGTCACATTCTTGACCGTTGTAACAGATGATAAAATCTGGTTTGGAAAGTTAATCTCAGAATCAGATGGACGATGGATTGCCCATAACAGACGTCCACACGTGACATCAAGTTCTTTGCCTACTAGGCTTTCTAGAGCAATAGTCAATCTAATTGCAGTACCCGGTAACTGCCTCCTCGATCCGTGTTGTGGCACGGGTACGATCATACTAGAAGCTGCGCAGATGGGGGTGAATGCTGTCGGCTATGACATCAACGTGCGCATGGTGGGAGCAACACGCAAGAATCTGAAGCATTTCGGTTTACACGCGGATGTCAAACTGGGTGATGCACGCCAGATTTGCGGTTGGTACAATGCGGTTGCCACAGATTTTCCGTACGGAATCGGTCTCGCCAAGGACGCCGAGGGAGACAGAAAAATCCTGCATCAAGTTCGCCGGCTTGCACCCAGAGCCGCTTTTGTCCATACCAGAGACCTTAGCAGCGAACTTGTTGATTTAGGATATCGTATTGACAACGTTTTGCCAGCGCGTAAACATACGATGGTTCGCAAAATCTTCATCACCTCAACCGCGATCTAGTGGGGATTGGGGCAGGTTTTTAACGCGAATCCGGATGAATCGGGCAATTACGGTAAGTTCTAGGTTCGTAATAGGACGCTTACGTGTAGACAATCCTTGCCTCTTGAGGCAATCTAGAACCTGAGATTGAAGATTGTTACCATAGTCTAATATGGGTAGGTCTCTTCCGGCTCATTGACCAAGAAACCGTTGTCAAAAATCATCCTCGTCATCGTAAAAGTCTGTCTCGCTTAGCAAATCTTCGTCGGGTTCTTCCTCTTCATAGGCGTCGTACCCGTCCGAATCCATCAACACATCCAGTTCTTTTGAACTCTCAACGCTCATCTTGCAAATCCAGCCATCGCCCTCCGGAGAACGGTTGATGATATCTGGGGCATCTTCGAGACTAGTATTAATCGCTCTGATTTCTCCTGTAATCGGTGCATGGATGGGAAACGAATCCCCGTCGACAACTTCGACTCTACCGATTACATCGTCTTGCTCAAATTCCTCGTTAACAGGGGGTAGGTCTACAAAAATGATATCGCCGTAAATGAGTTGCACACGTTCAGTGATCCCAACAATTCCTTCACCCTCCGTGACTTCAATCCATTCATGTGTAGTTGTGTATTTGACCTCGTTCAAGGTTTTGGCTCCCGAGTCTACTCATGTCTACATTTCAGGTTGTGGCAATACTACTTACCTCAATTGTTGCAGCCATCCTCTGAAGATTCGCTTTCAAGGTGTCCAGCTCTCGTTGGCGGATCTGTAGATAAACAATAGCATCCTCATCATATTCAACATTCAAGATGTTTCCCCTGAGTCGGCGACACAAGTTGAGGACTGGTCCGATCTGATTGTGAAACACGCGCAATCGTAACATCTGGTAGAGAATCCGTGTTTCGATCTTGGCGCTCGCCAGGCAACTACGAGCGCAGCCTCCATAAGCACGGATGAGTCCTCCGACTCCGAGATTAATCCCACCATAATAACGCACGATAACACAAATCACATTTGACAGCTCGGCAGTTTTGATTGCCGAGAGTATCGGAGGGCCCGCTGAGTGAGTGGGCTCACCCGCATCGGTCGCATAATCCCGGATCTCGCTCCCTGCCTCAATCTTATAGGCATAACAATAGTGTGAGGCATTAGGATACTTCTGCTGAACGAGTCTTAGGAAATCCTTGATGGCGTCTTGACTTTGAATTGCTGCGGCTAAACCAATGAATCGAGATTTCTTGGCCTCAAGTTTTGACTCAGCAAGACCAATAACTGTCTTGTATTGATCTGACATAGATTGTTAAATGGCACTCTCTAAATGGTTTTCTCGCTAAGTATTTAATACTTACGAAATTGGCACAAGAATCTTGATCCGCAACCCCGGTAGGGCGGGTTTCCAACCCGCCCCTTCAAGTAGGACTTGACAGAAATCTCACTGGTCACTGACCACTAGCCACTGCTTTAGATTGTCTTGATTTCAGAGCTCCACAATACGTGATTTTATACCTTATACTTTTAGCGATTAGACCACTAAATGGTTTTCTCGCTAAGTATTTAATGCTTATAAGACTAGCACAAGAAACCCGTTCCACCACGCCGGTAGGTGCGATCAACCGAGTGGACAACGAGGGCGATAGAGATCCCTCTAACCGCACCGGCACCCAACACTTAATCATATTTACTTACCAAGAGAACCACTAAATGGTTGACTCGCTAAGCATATATGGTATAATTCTCCTGCCCATTCAACCGAAATGGAAAGGAGAATTCAAATGGGAAAACGGGTTCATTACGTTCGTGCGGTCAGTGAAACAGAAGAACATCAACTTAGGACTCTAGCCAACTCACGTACCCAACTCCATCGGCTCGTCCAGAGAGCTCAGTTAATCGTCAACATGATGGATGACAGCCAGCTAACAGCCTCCAAAGCTGCAATGCAGGTCGGATTCAAAACGGGGGTTTCCGGCGCGCATTGGATTAAGCGATTCAACGAAGAAGGCATTGAAGGACTCGCCGATAAGCCCCGAAGTGGCGCACCGAAAACGCATTCGGTAGAGGTTCGCAGTAAACTGATTGATTTAGCGATGCAAAGACCGTCGAGTCTGGATTATCCATTTGAGTTGTGGACGCTAGAACGTCTGCAAATTAGCTTCAAAGAAAGAGAAGGGATTCATCTCTCCGATTCAACAATATGGAGCTGGATAACTGAAGAAGGGCTGAATTGGAAACGTCAGCAGAGTTGGTTTCATAATGCGGAGAAACAGGACGATGAGTTCGTGGAAAAAAGGGGGCCATAATTTCGGCGTACATCGCGCCTCCACCGGACACAAGGATAATCTGCATTGATGAAATGGGGCCAATTGCAGCCAAAACCTACCCGGGCGAAACTTGGCAATCGGGTACAAATCGAGCCACTTTTGAGCCGGACTATGGTCGTCGGGGCAAATTATGGGTTCATGGCGCCTTTGAACCGGCAACGGGTCAAGCGGAAATTGTAATTTCTCCAAGAAGGGACGGCGCTACTCATATTGAATTGATTGAGAAAGTGATACAGAAGTTTCCCTCCGAAAGATGGTTACTCATTGAAGATAATCTTTCGATTCATCACAGTCGTGATGTAAAGACGGCGCTGCTGGCGTGGCCAGAGATTCAAGTGCAATTTATTCCGAAATATGCGTGTTGGCTAAATTTGATAGAGCCCTGGTGGAAACAGTTAAAGTCTCTCGCGCTGAAAGGGAAACGGTAACTGTTTAGTTCAGTTTGTAAGAGTGGCAAAATCTGTGCAGCATTGGGCACAATTGCTTGCTACGGAGGATTCAACGCATCAATATGACGAATACAAGGGAACAACAGTTCATTGCTCGTATTGCCGAATTGGAGGCTGAAAATCAGGCATTACGCGCCCGTGTAACCGAATTGGAACTACAGGTGTCGAAACCGTTAGCTACCCCCACTTCGCCTCCAAAATCGCCTGTCCCCAAATTTGTCAAACCGAAACGACAGAAACGCCGTCGCAAAAAACCGGGGCAAAAACCGGGACACGCCGGCAGTTATCGCCATCGTCCCACCAAAGCTGACGAAATTGTTGAAACTCCTTTAGAGGATTGTCCCCATTGTCATGGAGTGATTGAAAATGTCACAACCCACCAACAGTATGTTGAAGAAGTCATTCCGGCTCAGACAACTGTTGTCTGCTATCAGACACAAAGTGGATATTGCCAAAACTGCCAAAGACGGGTGGAAAGCCGTCACCCGCAGCAAGTACCCCATCGGTTGATAGGCCCGCGGGCGTTGCTCATTGCCGCTGAATTGAAGCACGCTATGGGGGTGCCGTATCGGAAAGTCGTCTCAGTACTTGAACGACTGTGTGGGCTTTCTGTCACTGCTGGCGCATTGGCGCAATCCATGCAATCGTTGGCAAAATGGTTCACTCCCGAATATCAAGCAATTCAAACCGGATTGCGACAGAGTCATTGCACCTATGTCGATGAAACCGGCTGGAGGTTAAACGGCCAATCGTGCTGGCTTTGGGCATTCACCACAGACAGTTACACGGTTTATGAAGTCAATGCGAGTCGTGGACATCAAGTGGTTTTAGAACAATTGGGTACAGACTATGATGGAGTCCTTGTCAGTGACTTTTACACCGCTTATAACCCACTTCCCTACACCCAGCAAAAGTGCTTGGTACATTTACTGCGTGAATTGTCTGACGTGAGAAAGACGAATCACACCCAAGAATATGCGGCATTCGCCAAAAAACTGACGCGTTTGTTACGCGATGCCATTCGCCTCAAGCAGAAGCAGTCGGACTTCTCCCAATCTCGCTTGGAACGCCGATTCAAAAGGCTGAACCACCGATTGGAGAAACTTGCCAAAGCGGACTATCATGACCCGGATTGTCAAAGACTCGCCAAACGGTTAGCCAAACACAGCGATTCGTTATTCACCTTTCTGTCACACATGCAGGTCGCCGCCGATAACAATCGCGCCGAACGAGCCATACGACCGGCGGTAGTGACTCGCAAAATATCGGGCGGCAATCGTTCTCCCAATGGCTCTGAAGCGTTAGGTATCATCACCAGTGTGATTCAAACTTGCAAGCAGCAGAACAAAGATTTCGTGGAAGTCGGCTTGGAAATTATCCGACGCTATCATCAAGGACTTGATGCCGGGGTTCTGACTGTTGAGACAACCGCACCAACCTAACCGCTTCCAAGTCCATTCAAATTATAGTTTTTCTGCAATCCCCTCGTTTTGCAAAGCGGCTTTCGACATAGAGAGTAGTGGACTAAACAGTTACGGGAAACGGTTTGAGACACTTGATGAATTGATTGATGCCCTCAACAATGCAGTTTGTTGGTGGAATGCCCATAAGCACCCTTATCAATGGAAGAAAATGCCTCAAGAACAACCGAGCTACAGCTTAGGTGCTTATGGTTCTGTCATGGACAAATATGCCTTAAATACTTAGAGAGTGAACCACTAAAGGAATCCAGTTGCAGCCCCTGTTAATTCATCTGCTAATTTTCTGGTCTCCGGTCTGCAATGCCCGGCATGCACTTCATTAAGCAGGTTCAAATCTAAAAATATACACGTTCAGCAGATTAGATCCGCTGGATTGGTCAATCCAGCAGGAGCGGCCCGGGGAACCGTCGCGCTGTGGTCTTTGTCAATATGCGAAATTCACTATTTGAAAGTTGCATAAGAGCCCTGTCCAATCGAAAAATAGTAGGCAACCCCTCCCAGATCCACACGAATCTTCTCGCCTTCTTCTCCGATCGGCTTTGCTTGAGGTGTATATGCCCCACTAATGCGAAGCCGCCCTAGATTAAAACCGATACCAAACGTTGGCCCCTCGGTTTTCCAGATCCTTTCTTCCATTTGAAGCGTTTCAGTACGAATAATCTGAACCGGATGCCATCGGTGCTCCGTGTGCCGCAGATAACCAACTCTACAACCAATCCGTCCAAGATACCAGATTTCTCCTCCAAGGCTTGCTCGCACGCCATTCTTGAAGGGCGGATTCACCTCAAGGTCGAACTTCAAATCTACGTCTTTACGGCGGTGGTAGTAGGCGCCTCCGACAAGAACATCCTGTTCAATCTGCTTGGGGATGGAATTGTCGGAAAACGACAACCCGTTACTGAGATTTCTGACCACAGCGCCAACTTGAAGGTGCTCCCCTATTTTGTGGCTCAGCCCGAGATTGTACGCGTAACCGTGTCCAACATGTTCTTCGTTCTCAGGTAGCTGAATCTTAGAGCGCAGCCATTTTGCGTCAACACCGAATGCTAAACCAGTAAACAGTTCCCTACCGTATCCAATGCCAAGTGCCCAGTCGCTCCGGGGAAAGTTGTTAGTTGCTTTCCCAAGATAATCAACGCGGCTAAACTGCCCGTCGTGTCCGCGGGCAAAATCGAAACCGATCACGCCGACGGATCCTATAGGTACGGCATAATTCAGGAGTTCAACTCCCGACGCATAAAGGTCATACTGACTATAATCTTCATACCGCTCTGCGTCATTCAGATGAGACACCACGCCAATAGTTCGAGGGAATCGAGCAGTGTAAAGAACAAAGCGATCGTTGTGGATGAGACTGAGTCCCGCCGGATTACTGTTCAGCGCATATGTTCCTAGATTTGAACCGACATAACTGCCTGCCATTCCCTGATGTTCGGCGCGTGCAAGTTGCTTGAGAAAGATATCCACTGTTGCGGGGGCAGTGACCTTGGTCTGCTGGGCTGAAATCAGATGCGTCAAAGTGAATGCCCACAGGATTAGAGCGCAATATGTGACTTTGAAAATTTTCATTTCAGATAGAATTCGCCACCGAATTGGCATAGATAGCACACCTTTAAAGTAAATTAATCGCGGGATTGGTGATGTTTAGGCGGGAGAAAGTCCATCTAACGGCAAAGTGCATCTGTCATTCGAGCAACTCGATGCATTGTCTTCACATCGTGGACGCGAATCATGTCTGCTCCGTGGGCGATCGCCCAAGTGACGGTAGCAGCGGTTCCTTCTATTCGATCATTCGCTGGGAGATCAAGAATTTTTCCAATAAAAGATTTTCTGGATGTGCCGATAAGGATAGGCTTGTTCAAGTGCCGAAACTCGCCGAGCCGGCGCAAAATCTCCAGATTGTGGTCAACGGTTTTGCCAAATCCAATGCCGGGGTCAATAATAATCTGACCGGGAGGAATGCCTGTCGTTTCCGTCTCCTTAATACGGCGTTGAAACCAAGATGAGATTTCTAACACGACATCGTCATAGACCGGCGAGCGTTGCATCGTCCGCGGGGTTCCACGCATGTGCATCAGGATTACCCCGGCGTTCATCTCTACAACAACGTTTGCCATATCGGCGTCTCCCCGGAGTGCCGTAATGTCATTGATGAGATGAGCCCCAGCTTCAAGCGCTCGGCGAGCGACTTCCGATTTACACGTGTCGATTGATACAGGCACAGAGATGTCGCCGACAAGTCCCTCAACCACCGGCAACACTCGCGCTGATTCTTCCTCTGTGGAGGCTGGTGATGCCCCCGGTCGAGAAGATACGCCACCGATGTCAATGACATCAGCCCCTTCCGCTACCATCTTTTTAGCATGGTTGATAGCATCGGGGACATTAAGGTAGTACCCACCATCAGAAAAGGAATCGGGCGTGACATTCAAAATGCCCATGATGAGTGTACGTCGACTGAAAGTGAGTTGCTTTCCTCGGCAGTCCATCAAGTTACGGGGATAGGAGGCCTCGGTCCGAGGATGTCTTCAATTTCCTTCCTGACAAGTGTTTCTCTGTCAAGCAGCGCATCAGCAAGCGATTTTAGTCCATCAAGATTGGTTTCAAGGAGATGTCGGGCTTTATCATAACAATCCATGATAATCCGGTGTACCGCCTGATCGATCTCAATCGCTGTTTTCTCGCTATAATCCTTATGATGAGCCAGTTCTTTCCCTAGAAAGATTTGTTCATCACGTCTGCCGAAAGTCAACGGTCCCATTTCGCTCATTCCCCATTGGGTGACCATTCGACGTGCCATCGCCGTTGCCTGTTCAAAATCGTTTTGCGCGCCGGTTGTCTGCTCGCCAAAGATTAACTCCTCAGCGACGCGTCCACCAAGTGCGAATAAAATATGTGCAAGGATGTGTTTTTTGCTCATATTATGGCGTTCTTCCAGAGGCAACTTCGCCGTGACACCAAGTGCACGCCCACGTGGAACAATTGTACACTTATAGTTGGGGTCGCTCTCAGGCACAAAATGCAGCATCAACGCGTGTCCGGCTTCGTGATAGGCTACAATTCGTCTTTCTTCATCGCTGACAACTAAACTCCGGCGCTCGGGTCCCATCACTACCCGATCCTTGGCTTCGTCGAAACAGACCATATCAATAACGTCTTTCTCCTGCTTCGCCGCGAGTAACGCGGCCTCATTTGCCATGTTTTCGATATCTGCGCCGGAAAACCCGGGAGTTGCCTTAGCAAGAACGTTCAAGTCAACATCTTCAGCTAGTTTGTAAGGGGGTTTAGTATGGACTTTAAGGATTGATTCTCGTCCGCCTACATCAGGCAAATCCACGACAATTTGGCGATCGAACCGCCCAGGTCTCAGCAAGGCTGGATCCAGGACATCCGGCCGATTCGTTGCAGCAATAAGTATGACCCCCTCCGAAGTATCAAAACCTTGCATCTCCACAAGAAGCTGGTTTAAGGTCTGCTCTCGCTCATCATGTCCACCGCCAATTCCTGCACCACGATGTCGCCCAACAGCGTCAAGCTCATCAATAAAAATAATACACGGCGCATTCTTCTTGCCCGTTTCAAATAGGTCACGGACGCGGGAAGCTCCAACACCGACAAACATTTCAACAAAATCCGATCCACTGATACTATAAAACGGTACATTTGCTTCACCTGCCACTGCGCGCGCCAACATGGTTTTACCGGTCCCTGGTGGTCCCATGAGCAGAACCCCCTTGGGGATGCGACCGCCAAGGCGTTGAAATTTCTTAGGGTCCTTGAGAAATTCAATCACTTCCTGAAGCGCTTCCTTCGCCTCATCAACTCCTGCAACATCGGCAAAGGTAATTTGGGTTTGGTCTTCGGAATGAAGTCGTGCACGGCTCTTGCCGAATGACAGCGCTCGATTGCCGGTGCCCTGCACCTGCCTCATGAAAAAAATCATAATGCCAACAAACAGCAGGATTGGCAGCACAGTTGTTCCAAAGATGAGCAACCATTGAGGAACACTTGATGCCTGCTCAACGTTAAAGGGGACTTGCGCAGCCATGAGTGTTTGATGAAGCGGAAATTCGGAAAATTGATCTCGGCTTGTTTTGAATTGTCCCTTCCAATCCTCAATCGAAACCTCTTCACCCAATCTCCGCAAGTCGTCTTGAACGAACTGCGGTTCGCGGAACGTGCCCTGAATCCATTCCTTCTTGATGATAACTTCGTCTTTAAACAAGCCTTCATCCTTTGGGTCTAATCTTCCGGTTTCCTCTACCAATATCCTACGATCTTCCACCAGCTGATAAAAATTCGACGTTGTAAGCTCATGGACTCGATCTTTGCGACTGATCACCTGTGACAGGGCGAGGACAAAGATTGACGCCATCACCACCCAAACCAAGGTACTTTTTGCGTTCTTATTCACTACTACTTGCCTCTCCGTTTCAATAATGTAAGAAGAACCACGCTCACACTAGCCGTATGGTTGTACAACTTCAAGTATACCTACACTTAGTTATGAACCGATGAATCCTACAGAATTGCTAGTTTTAGTGGAAGTAATCGTCAAAAAGGGGCCGGAACTTAAAGAGAAGTATAACAGATGTGCAGCCAAATATCAAAGGGAAATTCTCTGTATCTGCCGTCCATATTACGCTGTGTCACGTTAGTTGGTTCGGCGCTCTAACACTGCGTTGCGAAATTTGTGAATTCACTCGGTTGGCGTGCACACAGTTTTCACTTGACACTCCACAACCCTGACAGTATACTACAGAAATATTGGAATTGGCAATTGGAATTGTTCTTCTTTTGAGAGAACCTAGTAAAGGGGAAGGAGGAGACATGAAACTTGGAAAGTTAATTTCTACTACCGCGATACTTCTGCTAACTGCGGTCACTGTCGGCTACACCCATATCATAGATCTAGAAAGTGGCCTGAATTTCCGGTATAACGCAGAGTTGGTAGAAGTTTCCCCGGTGATTGACGGAGTTCTCAACGACACGCCTTGGCATGAGACCGGAACACCCGGAAAAATGGAACAGGAGGTTGTTTACGACCAGCAATGGCAAGAGTCGAGTGATTTCACGGGTTGGTTCACCGGGGTGTGGCGAAGCGGTTTTCTTTATATTGCTGTTCAGTTGACCGACGACCATGTCGAAAATCATGGCGCCAAACTCTCCCAGAAGGATCATCTAGTGGTCTATCTCGATCCCGACCATAGCGGGCATAAGAGCGAGCTGTACCGTTACGATTTACCTCTGGGCGAGGACGAACGGCAATCCTTCGCGCCGCCTCTTGCAGCAGTTGCTTGGGGGGACGATGGGCAATCCTGCGAGTTGATGTTCAACTTAGGAGATATAGCAGAAAAAGGGAATACAGTTGGGTTTTGGATTTATTATAATGACGTAGACAACGGGCGTCTGGAACACCGGATTAGCTGGGGACCGCCGGGGTATACAGATAGGAATCTGTCGTTACCGGATCTCGTATTCACATCCAAGTTAAAACCAAATACAAACCAGAAGATTCTTCAGTGGGGACGTATTAAGAGTTTTTATTATTGATTTGAGGAAGACGCTACGTGTTTTTTGTCGGCAAGGTTTTAGAACTTGTGGGGATAGTTATTCTTGCAGCGGGTCTGTATCTTGGATGCGCGAATCCCTACGGTTTGAGCGAGGGCAAGTCAATGGGAGTTGAGATGGGATCCTTGGCGACAGGGATTCTCATCTTCTTCATCGGGCGCCTTTTAGAGAAGCGTTGAGGCCCCAGACCAATGCGATATTTCCATGATTGGGAATATTCGTCGCAAAGAAAATGCTAGCGGACTTTCTTATCCAACACCACTCATCATAGCAAATTTAGTGGTCGCCACGCTCTTTTTAAGTGTGCTGCCATGGGCAAAGTATTTTGTTGAATAAAAAGTGGCGTTGTGCTATACTAAAAATTCAGATTGCGTGACGCTAATCCGATAGGGCATAAATGGGATCAACAAACAAGGAGGCAATACTGCTAATGAAGGGACTGAACAACTGTGTCTGGCAGGGTTTCGCCGGATTATTCATACTACTGTTATTAACTATGGGGTGTGCAGGTGGCACACCACTGAAGAACCTACCGCCGATTCAGCCGTCCGATAGACTTGACGAAAACACCGTATTTGATGAGAGCAATCCGGAACAATTCGAAATCACCGCAAAGTCGCCGGTGCTCATTATGACGAAGGACGATATCGAAGTTGCTATCTGCTACTGGCGTCACTACGATTTGAATCGCAAATATCACCGTGGAAATACCGTATCCCCATTTTATGCATCCGAGGCACTCCACCAAGGCGAGAAAACGGACGTGTTCTACGTTAAGATTACGAATAATCGGCCTCAGAAGATTCTATTTGATATGAGAAAGTGTAAGATTGAGGATCAGGGAGAAAATTGGTATGGCGCGCTGGACTATAATGACTTGGTAGAGCGATTCGGACTTATGAGTCGCGTTGCCGGCCTCCCCGTTAGAAACGGATTGGCGGTCGCACGCAGGATTCTTCTCGAAAAACAGATTGGGAAATTGGATGATGGGATACCAGCAGGGGAAAGTATAGAAGGGTTCCTGCCGTTCTATCAGACAAAACTCAACGCTAGAGAGATGATCGTTATGATGCCAATTGTCAAAGCACCGCCACCAAACACGACGAAACGGTATCAGACAATTGAATTTAACTTTCCTTTCGTGCATAGCGAATCAATTCGCCATGCTCAGCCCACACCAATCAAGTATTAATCTCCGCAAGATTTAGGAGATTGAGGACAAATTGCTACACCCTTGGCTGTTTGCAAACTTCATCTGATGATTGTGCATGGTGGCAAGGAATTCAGGAAGTGCTTGCCGTAAAACTTGGTTGTCACGCGCGGATCAAGAATAACAACCATCCCCTTATCTGTCTTCGTGCGGATGAGACGACCGAATCCTTGTTTGAGTCTAAGAATCGCTTCGGGCAAGCTAAATTCCATGAAAGAATTGCCGCCCTGCTCCTCAACTTGCTTAATCTTCGCTTCCATCACGGGGTGTGTTGGGACTTCAAACGGTAGTTTTGTAATAATTACATTGCTGAGTGATTCGCCCTGAACATCTACTCCTTCCCAAAAACTCGAAGTCCCAAATAAAACCGAGTCTGTGTCCTTTTTGAAAGCATCTAACATTTGACTTCGTGAGAGTTCTCCGCCCTGCTTAAACGAGACGATGCCGAGCCCATCCAGATAATCCGATACAACTTCGTAGACCTCATCCATCATCCGGTAGCTTGTGAATAGCACAAACGCTTTTCCATTTGTCATCTTAAGGTAGCGTTTAACTTGGGTGACAATGGATTGACTGTACTCTATGGATCTCCGCGGATCGGGCATATTTGCAGGAACATGTATCTCTACCTGTCTCCTGTAGTCGAACGGCGATCCGGCAATCAATTCGCGACACTCCGACAGACCGAGGCGTTTCTTGAAAAAGTCAAAATTCTGATTCGTTGCCAACGTGGCGCTTGTCAGAATTACGCTATTCATGCTGTCGAACAGATACTCATTCACCGCCTCGCTTACATTCACCGGCGTTGCGTTTAAGGTCATGCGGGCAAATCGCCCCCGTTTTACCGTCTCAATCCAATACACAGAATCTGGATCGCTATGACTAATCATGAGATCAAGATCTTCGCGAAGGTTACCACATCGGCGCAGGTGCGAGGTAATCTCCTCTTCATCATCATCCGTCTGTGCCGTTTCCCTCAAATCTTTTAACTCCGCTTGAAGTGTTGCAAGGGGCGCATCTAACACGTTTTCGACAAAATTCTCGCTGCCAATTCGTTGTGTGATGCTTCCTCCCCATCTTTGGCTCCCTTGCGTTTCCAACCAATCCGAAATCGCACCGAAAAGTTTATTTGCTTGACTACGAGCGTCTTCAACAGGCTCTTTCAGATGCGATGCGGCATAGCGGACAGAAAGACCACTCTTACCGCTCGGGTTATCAAGTGAATCTAAGAACCGCTTAACGCGGGAATTGGTAAATTCAACGGTTGCGTGCTTACCGGCAATGGCTTCAAGGTGATGTGCTTCGTCAAGTATCAGGTACTGATAGTCTGGTAAAACCGCGGACTGCACGTCAGCAGATCGTCGAATCTCTAGGTCGCTGAAGAGTAGATGATGATTTACGATGAGCAGATTTGCTTCTTGCATCTGTCTTCGCGCCTTGAAATAAAAGCAGGTGTCATACGTCGGACATTTTGATCTCAAACAATTATCGCGGTCTGAGACAACCTGATCCCAGACTTCTGGCATCGGCTGTTTTTCGAGATCTGCTCTGCTCCCATCGTGAGTGGTTGCCACCCATTCCACAATCCCCGCTAGTTCTGCGACCTCTTCTTTGGTATCAAACAATCCTCTCTCATAAGTTAGCAAACTGTTGAGGCGTCGACGCGAAAGGTAGTTACTGCGTCCCTTGGCAAGCACAGCAGAAAAAGAATATGGCAAGACTTTTTGAAGAAAAGGAATATCCTTTTTTATGAGTTGCTCTTGTAAACTGATGGTGTTCGTTGAGATAACAACCGTCTCGCCCGAACTGAGTGCGAGGTCTATCGCGGGTATAAGGTACGCAAAGGTCTTGCCTACCCCGGTTCCCGCTTCTACAATAAGATTCTCATTCGCACGAAAAGCATCGGAGACAGCGTTCGCCATTTCGAGCTGTTGGGGACGGTATTCATACCCATCAAGACCTTGAGAGATGAATCCTTCCGATCCGAAAATGTGTTTTAGATCTGAGAGGCGTTCGTTCATGATGTCAAAATTTGCTAGAATACTGTAATAGTCAACGGGATGGTTGACATGCCGTACGGCTCCCTTGGATTGACGCCCTAGCTTAGATTTAGCAATCCAAGCCGATCTGCGATCATTAAATCGCAGATTTCCCCTCTTGCAGGAAACAGCTATGAGTGCCTCACATCTGTCTGACCATTACAAATTTGCTAGAATACGGAAAAAACCAGAGGTGTCCCTCTGCAATTATGTATCGCATAGGAATCTCAGAGATGAGCGAATTAGGGTTCCCGCTGCTTCCGCACTTTGCTCATTCTTGAATGGGCTTGACGCTGATAACCTCTTTGCCCTCACTATGCGTGATTTCAAATGAAATCTCGGGTTTGTTAAGTGCGGTTTTCAGCAACTCGCCGAATTGCTCCTCGCTTCCAATCTCTTGTCCATTAATAGCAACAATCAAGGCACCGCGCAAAATCCCAGCTTTCTCCGCCGGTGCACCCGATTTGATGGCTTTCACCATAACGCCCCGGTCACCAGGCTTAAGGAAAGTGTAATTTTCAAAATCGTGTGTCCCCAATTCTCGTGTGACAAAACCTAGCCTCTTCCACGATTCTGACGTTGGATCGACCCATCTTTCCACAAGTCGCGGAGGTATCTCTCCAATTGCAACTTCAAGCGTTTTCTGTTGACCGTGCCGAAGTACCGCGATCTTAGCTTTCTCTCCTACTAGCGACTCAGCTATTAGGAATTGAACTTGGCGGAGGTCGCTCACTTTCTTCCCCTGATACTGCGTGATTATGTCACCCCGCTGCAAGCCGCCGCGCTGGGCTGGCGAGGATGGCACTACGCCTGCCACACGAATTCCCTCCTGAACTTTCCTCATACGAATCCCGAGCCAACCACGCGTAACCTTTCGGTTGCTAACAAGCTGGGCACTAATCTTCTTCACCAAATTGATGGGGATAGCAAAACTGGCACCCGCTTTGACCGCGCCCGTAACAATTGCGTCGTCCGACTTGCGGATGACCGAGTTAAGCCCGATAACTTCGCCGTAAATATTTAGTAAGGGGCCACCGCTATTGCCTTTACTAAGCCATGCATCCGTCTGAATGAAATCTTGATAGCGAATTATGTCATCCCCGAGTGGCAGAGAGCGACCTATCCCACTCACGATTCCAGTTGTAATAGTGTAGTCGAGACTGAAGGGGTTACCTATGGCGATGGCAAATTGGCCAACTCGGACCTTATCGGAGTCTGCGAAGGAGAGTGTTGGCAACTCTTCTCCCGCATCAATCTTCAATACAGCGATATCGGTACTTGCATCCTCTCCGATCAGTTCAGCATCGTACCACTGGCGATTGAACGGACGAACGCGTATCATCTCCGCACCATTCACCACGTGGTCGTTTGTTACGATGTAGCCGTCTGAACGGAAGATAATCCCCGTTCCCTCTAGTTCGTGAAAATATCGGACTCCCTCCGAGCCATGAGTGACTTTCCGCTTAACATTCCTTGCCGAAACGCTAACGACGGCCGGTTTACTTTGATTATAGATAGTAACAAACGCGGTTTGAATGGATTCTAAGAGTTGAATATCCGCTGAAATTGTTGGAGAGTGAACCGGGTTGGGCGGCTGAACCGATGTGTTACACGTCGACACTAGGACACTGAGAATGAGCAGTGTGAGTACTGGGCACATACTGGCGCTTTTCTTCATCATGGTCTTCCTCTACAACTGGTAGCTCCACAGGACGATTTCGGACTTAACGACGGATAATAGACATCTTTCCAAAATAGATCTATGTAGTTACAGTAATCTTGGAGATTAGAATAACTACACTGTTTGGCAACTTGTCGCGGAATGTCTCAAGTTAACAATTGCGGCAATCACATTCCATGTTTTCCCATAGTTGCGATGTTTGCCTCGATAAATGTCTTTGGTGATGCGAAAAATCTTACACCGTCTGACGATATGCTCAATGCCAACCCTTTGTGTTGCCAACCCTCGGTTGAATTGCTTTGCCTCCCGAGTCAAGGGCTTGCTCCGACATTTCTTGATGGGCGTCGAACTGTTGGCATACAGTTTGGCTATGCCCTGATAACCACTGTCAGCCAACTTCTCAGTTTCAGGGAAAATCGCCGGACGGCTTTCCTTCAGAATTGTGTAATCGTGAACACTCCCTTTGCGGCAGATAACCGACACTATTTCTAACATCGCCAAACATGCAATCAATTGAACCTTTATGGTGTGCCGTTTTTTTTACCGCTGTAGTAGACACGCTGTCCTTTTGTTGGACGTTCAATGGGTTGCTCGGTGGCATCAATGATGATGGTTTGGAGATTGCTCTCTAATAAGTGCTTTCGATTCTTCAGCGAAAGCACTTTAACTAACACATCAAGTATCTGATGATAGATTTTATTGGCATAAGACTCACTGATACCAAACTCTGTGCCTAATCTGGCAAAGGTTGGATAGTGGCGCAAATAGGTGAATGTCAATAGAAGGCGATCGGTCAATGCCACTTCCGATTTCTTTCCTCGTTTCTTCATCGGCCGTTCTTCTCGAAGGTTTTCGAGGTGAGTAGCCACACGCTCCAAAATAAGGTTGAACATTGGCTTGTCAACACCAACCGCTCGCAGAAATTGCTCATCTGACAACTTTACTGCTTTTTCAAATTGACTCATGGGTATCCTTTCTACAATAGAAGATGTTGAAAGGATATAACGTAAAATCAAGCCAAGTGGATACTTATTTTGGAAAGATGTCTAATAGATTTGAGCCTATGTGACCATTTCAACGATAGCTCGATTTAGGAACGAGGAGATGTGAGACTATGGAAACGTGCCTGTCGTTACTCCTAAGAAGCAAAGTGTAAGGGTATCTTGATTCCTACCTTCTACCCAGCACCGCCTCAAACTCACCTTTATGTTCAAATCACACAGCAAAACACGATTCGGTCACAAGTTGTCTCATTATAGTGTTTTATTTGAATATTCGTCAAGTATCGAATCCTGACATCATTCAGCGACAGAAACAGAACCCGCTTATCATTTAACGATTGAGTGTACCTAAGGAGTTTCAGAAGGTTGCGATTCGCCATCAATCACCCAACTTGAACCCCTCCAGAACCGTTCAATTGGGGAAGGATGTAGTTATGCATCCTTCTCACATTTTGCTTGACACCATAAACTACCAGAAATATCATATACAGTTACAGTCGCTGAGCTGTTTTGGGCTGCGTACTCCGTTTGCACCCGCAGAAAAATAAGACGATTGCTACCGTAGAAAAGTTCAATGAACACGGAAGTGTAATGGTGTAAGACATGTTGAAGTCTGTCTATATTCGCATTGTTACACGACTTTTGCCTTACGGGACTCTTGGTCCGGGGATTCGACTAATCTGAACTACACCATATCGCGAATCCCAAGCATCCACGCAATGATATTCTCCAAGATTAGGATGCTAATCAAACACGGTGTAACGAGGCTATCTTCCAAGAGACGAACCGATAGTCCCCATTTGCGCCGTAACCGTTGAAAATAGATGCGCACAATCTGTTTCAGGCATTCATCATCAGAAATAATGATTAGAACAAGCCGAAGCGTACTTGCGTATCCGTTACAACCATGACAAGTCATCTAACTTGAAATACATACTTCGCACACCCCATTCTTAAGAGGCTGTTTGAAAACTCTAGGTGCGACCTAAAGAACGTCGTTTAGTAATCCAAGGGAATTTCATACTTTTCATACCTTTCATACCAAATGGGTGTTTTCAATAGAGACAGAAAAGAGGCTAGAACTCTTGCTATCACTGGCTTCTTTGCAGTTTCGACATCATAGCCATCGGAGTGTTGGTATGAAATTTCGGGATGTAGGTATGAAACTGGAGTCACTACCCAAAACAACCTCATACCTTAAATTGATGCTGATTTCATAGGAGAAGGTGACTTTTCAAACAGGTTCTAGGGTTTTCAAAAAATTGACGTAAACAGGAGAAAATATGAAACTTATTCAATTTCATTTACCCAATATGGGAAAGCGTGTCGGCCTCGTTACGCGGGAAGATGAAGTTATTGATGTTACCAGTGAGGAATCTCCAGGCGTCCTCGAAATCTTGGAGTTAGCCTATAATGAAGGTGTTAGTATGGGGGTTTTGCTGGCGGATATTCAGGAGCGCGTGGCAAATCCCCCGCTTCCGTTGCCCTCACGTCCAGGCAAATCAACAGAACCCAGAAGCGATAGATTGATATTTGAGGATCTCAATGTTCCACCGGATTTGAAAAAACCACATCTCCTTCTGCCGCTTGACACACCTGAGGTTTGGGGCTGCGGCGTCACGTATAAACGGAGCGCAGATATGCGTGATGAAGACAGCGAACAGGATATCTATAGCCGTGTCTACAATGCAAACCGCCCTGAAATCTTTTTCAAAGGAACCGTGCCTCGATGCGCCGGCCCGAATGACTTCATCTGTATCCGTAGCGACTCTAAGTTGACGGCGACAGAGCCGGAATTAGCTTATATCCTCGGCGCCGACTGCGAAATAGCAGGATATACGATATGCAACGATGTTTCCGCTTGGGATTTGGAACGCGAGAATCCGCTCTACCTGCCACAATCGAAGGTCTTTTACGGGTGCTGTGCTCTCGGCCCCATGTTTGTCACCGCATCCGAGATTGATGATCCATACAGTCTTGATGTGAAATGTACGGTCTTGCGGAACGATAAACCGCTGTACGAAGGCGAGGTCAACACCTCCCAAATCAACTGGAAGTTCGAAGATCTCACCGAATTCCTTTGTAGAGATAATCCGGTTCCGATTGGCACCGTCGTATCCACAGGGACTGGCATTATCGTTCCGAACGACTTGCCGCTCGCTCCCGGTGACATTGTAAAGATTGAAATCGGCGGATTGGGGACACTCTCTAACCCGGTCAAGCAGCTTTAAGAGTTGAAGGAAAATCATAAACGGTCATTAATCCCAAGGAGGCAACCTAATGCCCGATGCTCACTCGGATGTTTTCATAGGTATTTCAATGGAAGAAATCGACACTCCCGCGTTGCTCATTGATTTGGACGTTTTCGAAGCCAATATCCAAACAATGGCGAACTTTTTCAAGACTGTCAGCGCAGAGCTACGTCCGCATGCGAAAACGCACAAGACTCCAATTATCGCACACAAGCAGATTGAAGCCGGGGCAATCGGCATTACCTGCGCCAAACTTGGCGAGGCCGAAGCGATGGTGCACTCCGGAATCCGCGATGTGCTCATCGCCAACCAAGTGGTAGGAAGGCAGAAGATTTCTCGATTGATTAATCTTGCCAAGAACTCGGAAATCATGGTTGCTGTTGATGACGCTGTTAATGTCGATCAACTTTCTGCCGCCGCGGAAGCGAAAGGTGTTACGCTGCGCGTGTTGATTGAGGTCAGCACTGGCATGGGGCGCTGCGGGACCATGCCCGGAGAACCGACATTGACTCTCGCCCAGCACATTCTAAAATCGAAAGGACTCAAGTTCGAAGGATTGATGGGGTATGAAGGGCATACAGTAGCCAAACCGGACCTGATTGAACGGAGAATAGAGACAGGAAAGGCTGTTGACCTCTTGATTGACACCAAGCATTTTCTCGAAGAAAACGGTATTGCCGTGAAAATCATGAGTGGCGGCGGCACAGGGACGCACGCTATCACCGGGGCTTATCCTGAAATGACAGAAATACAGGCAGGGTCTTACGTGTTCATGGATAGTATGTACCATAATGTCGAAGGTGTCGGGGACCGGTTTCCATGTTCATTGACGCTGTTAACGACTGTCGTGAGCCGTCCGGAGCCTACGCGGGTTATCGTTGATTCAGGGATGAAGATGTTAACAAAGGAGTTTGGGATACCTCAACCGCTCGCCGAAGGGCTAGAGATGCGTGGCTTGTCAGAGGAACATGGCACAATGGACGCCGAACCAAGGGTTAATCTCAAGCCCGGGGATAAGCTTGAAATCTTGCCGAGTCACTGTTGCACCACAGTCAATCTCCATGACCGCTACTACGGCGTCCGAAACGGGATTGTCGAGTCGGTTTGGGAAATCGCTGCAAGAGGAAAATCGCAATGAAGCTGACGCAATTGGAGGCGATCTCAATACTGTGTCAGAAACTCAATCCATACGGAGGGAGACTCGTTTATCTTGAAGGGTATTATCCTAGCGGGCGGAAAGGGAACGCGGCTCTACCCGCTGACAAAAGTCACGAATAAGCATCTGCTTCCCGTTGGTAGGGAGCCGATGATTTTCAATCCCATAAAGCAGTTGGTGTCGGCTGGCATCACGGAGATTCTTGTGGTAACCAGCACGGAACACATGGGAGACGTTGTTAATCTGCTCGGAAGCGGAAAAGCCTTCGGCGTCGATTTTACCTACAAGGTGCAAGAGGAAGCCCAAGGCATAGCGCACGCGCTTTTACTCGCCGAAGATTTCGCGGGGGGAGAAAGGATTGTTGTTGTCCTAGGCGACAATATCGCTGTCAGATCAATCAAGCCGTATGTTGATAGTTTTCGGAGGCAGGAAACGGGAGCGCGCGCTCTACTGAAGGAGGTGAGCAAACCGACGGAATTCGGCATTGCCGCGTTGGACGAGGAGAAGATAATCTCAGTCGAAGAGAAACCGGGCAACCCTAAAAGCAATTATGCCGTGATTGGCTACTACATGTACGATGAAAAGGTCTTCGACCTCATTCGACAGCAGGAGCCATCCGAGCGCGGGGAATTTGAAATTACCGATGTCCTCAACGAATATATCAAACGCTCCGAGCTGGAATACGACATTCTATTGGGCGATTGGACCGATGCGGGAACATTTGAGTCGTTGTTGATTGCGAATGAAATCCTGAATCAGTGTCGGAACGAAATACAATTGTAACACCTTTCCAACCTTAATCCCGACTCACTGCGAGTTTTGCCAACAGCCGCAAAATCTCAATATACAGCCAGATTAGAGTGACCATTAAGCCGAAGGCTGCGTACCACTCCATATATTTTGGGGCACCTCGTGCTGCGCCATTTTCAATAAAATCAAAGTCGAGTACGAGATTCAGTGCCGCGATAACGACGACGAACAGACTAAAGCCTATTCCAATAAGCCCGGAACCGTGGATGAATTGCAATTGACCGATGCCGAAAAGACCGAGAAGGAATGTCACCATATAAACAAGCATGATTCCGCCAGTCGCGGCTGCCACGCCTAGTTTGAAATTCTCGGTCGCTTTGATGAGTCCGGTTCTGTACGCAATGAGCAGACAAAAGAGTGTGCCGAAGGTTAAACACACCGCCTGAAAGACGATTCCAGGGAACATCGCTTCGAAGATTGCCGAGATGCCGCCGAGGACGATCCCTTTTAGCAAACAGTAAATTGGCGCGGTGACAGGGGACCACGTCTGTTTAAATACGGTGACGATGGCGACAATCAAACCACCGATTACACCGACGGTTAACAAGGGGTACACTGCTTGGGATTTCCCTCCTGCCAACGTCCACGTCCAAGTTGCAGTGGCTATCGTCAGCACAAGCAATATTCCTATCTTGTTCACCGTACCCTGAATCGACATTACATCGGAATCCGCATACGTGGGTTCAGCTCTAGTAAAGGTATTATCGTTAAGTGCAGGATTAGCCGTTCTCATTATGAAGCTCCCCTAAATTACATTTGACTGTGTTTGTGAACTGACACTACTGGGCGTGTAGGACATACATGATTCATGGCGGTGATGTCATAACACATTCTTTGCAAAGTCGTCGTTGATTGCTCATCCCGATTACGCATCGCTGTTAGACGCTGAACCGCTTTTGGATTCACTACTTTTTGAACTCTTCCCGCTGTCCGATTTGGCGTCCCCGCCAGACTTCTTGTCTCCGCCCTTTTTCTTCTCGTCGCTCTTGCCTCCTTCACCCGAAGAAGGCGCTTTGTCCTTTTTTGCCGCTTCCTTGTAACCATCACCTCGGTAGTCCGTGGTGTAGAAACCCGATCCTTTGAAAATCAGACCAGCACCTGCGCCAATCAACCGCTTGACCTTGCCATGGCAGTCAGGGCATTCCTGAATCGGGTCCTCGGTCATGTTTTGAAATAACTCGAACTTTATTCCACAATCAAGACACTGATAATCGTACGTGGGCATTTAAGTCCCTTCCTCCTTATTGCCACGGGATTTTCGTAGTTTATTTATTGTAATAAGCAGGTAAATTTGATATATTTTAGCGGTCAGCAAGTCGCATGTCAAGCCGAATTGAGGAAAGCGAAACTAACATTCATGCTCATTTTGCCCGCAATCGATTTACGGAATGGAAAATGCGTCAATCTGGTTCAAGGTCGCGCAGAGGAGGAAACAATTTTCTCGAATCAGCCGATAGAAATGGCTAAACGCTGGGAGGCTGAAGGGGCAGAGTATCTTCATCTCGTCGATCTTGACGGCGCATTTCAGGGGACGTCGGCAAATCTGCAAATTGTCCGAGAAATCGTTGAGGCAATTCGGATTCCCGTACAACTGGGTGGAGGAATTCGGACACTCGAATGGTTGGATCGAATATTGGCAATCGGTGTTGCGCGAGCCATTCTAGGCACGGCAGCCCTTAAGAACCCGCGGTTGGTGGAAAGTGCGTGCCGAAAATACGGTGCACATATTGCTGTGGGAATCGACGCCAAAGATGAATTGGTGGCAACGGAGGGATGGCTCAACGTCTCGCGAAAGTCGGCGATTGAGTTCGCCAAAGAGATGCAGAATCTGGGCGTCCTCACGATTATCTATACGGACATCAATAGTGACGGTATGCTAAAAGGTCCCAATATGGAGGCCACGCAGGGCGTTGTGGAGGCAGTTGAAATTGACGTTATCGCTTCGGGGGGAATTTCATCAGTCGAGGACCTAACAACCCTCAAATCTATCGGCGTTAGCGGGGCGATCATTGGCAGGGCATTGTATACCAGAGATCTTGATCTACAATCGGCACTCGTTGCCGCACGCCCTTATTAGATTTCTACCCGAAGGCGTTCTGCGAGGTAGGTAGTCGGATCGCCAAGAACTTGATTCTCGAACGTAATCCTACTCGTCCGGGCGAATCCAACTCACGACCTCTTCGGCATCACCGGTCCCACCTTCTCGCCCGTCGCTGCCAAATGAAATCAGATCATATCCATATCTGTCATGAATACCCGGACGAATGTAAACGTATTCGTGTCCCCACGGATCTTTTGTGATTGGGATTTCTAGGTAAGGCCCTTTCCAACTAATGGGAAGAGGTGGTTCTTCAGGTTTCTCCCAAAGTGCGGCTAACCCCTGTTCCGTTGATGGGTAATCCCCATTATCTTTAGCGTAGCGATCGAGCGCAATGCCGATTTTTTCGATTTCTTCGACAGCTTGGGCTTGTTGAGCCTTGCCAGCTTGGCCTAGCAATTTGGGGGCTAGAATAACCGCCGCCACGATGCCGATTACAACGAGAACAATAAGTACCTGTGTGGATGTCAGACCGGATTGTCGATGCGTCATCTTTTTCAAAGGGATACCTCCACCATCTATATTTAGCGTCATTTTATCACAACACACTTACACCTGCAATATAAATTTCACATAATCAAGGATAGCACCTGCGTAACAGCCACAATCTAAGAAGTATTGCGAGAATTATGCAGATTGACGAACTTGAAACCCCCGCATTGCTTATTGAGCAGTCCGTCTTGAACGCAAATATAGAACGTATGGCGGACTACTGTCGCGCACACCAGTTTAATCTGCGGGTTGATGTCGGATGCCACAAAGCGCCCATGATTGCTTACAAACAGATAACGGCTGGGGCTTGTGGAATCGCCTGCCAGACACTGAATGAAGTTCAGAGGTTTGCCGATGCAGGTTTCTATGACATTCTTATCCCACGCAGTGTTCTCAACGTCGCAGAATTGGAAAGTTTGCTAAATCTAGCGAAGCCTCTTGAAGTTCATTTGACGGCAGACTCACTGGCAACTGTCAATGAAATCTCCCGACTTTCCGCGCGGTTAGGTTCGAAAACACCGATTTTCATAGAAATCAATGATAATGGCGATAGGAATCGACCAAAGACATCCCTGGAAACTTTGGAGATTGCCCTGCATATCATAGCCCTTCCGAACGTCA
This sequence comes from Candidatus Poribacteria bacterium, assembly GCA_965197465.1. Taxonomy (GTDB): domain Bacteria; phylum Poribacteria; class WGA-4E; order WGA-4E; family JAJDTR01; genus JAJDTR01. The sequence goes on from OZ240209.1 coordinate 2,847,949, forward strand.
AGTTTGCCGGCCTCGTGATCGACCTTGCCGCGTCTACGGCTTCCGCATACATAATCGAGATAACCAATCGATTTGAAGCTACGAGTATCCCCATACCGGTTGTCAGTTGTACGTGTACCGGACGCCTTTTCCAAACACATACAACTCCGCAGATAACCGAACTGTGTGCTGGAGCGTATGTGTTATTCGATTATTCTCACGTGTGCCTGAATGAGTGCACATTTGCGGATTGTGCGTTGACAGTCTTAACGACCGTGGTTAGCACGCCAAGCAAGAATCTCGCGATTATGGACGCCGGGGCGCAAACTTTCACCACGATTCATCCCGTGCACACCGATATGCTAACAGCATCTTCCCGTCCTCTAGTCGGAGATAAGGCAGGGAAGGTGTTCGGCGTAACTAAAAACTGCCCTCCTGCAACCCTTTGCCATTTGACAGAAAGGAACGGGCATCTCAAAATGGCGGACAATCAATTCAAGGTTGGGGAGAAAGTGCGTATAATACCTGAAAATTCAGAGGTGACAATCGGCGCTTACGACATATTCGCCTTTTTTCAAGACGATCGCGTACTGGAAATCTTACCGATTCTGTAGCAGACACTTTTCACCGTTCTCTCCTCAGCTTGGTGAACCCATGCCTTGACCGATGAGGTTGCCAATCCGCGGGCACTGTAAGGCACATAAACTTTCCGACTGGTCATTGTGATTAGGAATTACACATATGGGATTTACTTGGTTCGGTTTGTAGTAGCAATCAAGGGACATTAGACATCTTTCCAAAATAAGTATCCATTTGGCTTGATTTTACGTTATATCCTTTCAACATCTTCTATTGTAGAAAGGATACCCATGAGTCAATTTGAAAAAGCAGTAAAGTTGTCAGATGAGCAATTTCTGCGAGCGGTTGGTGTTGACAAGCCAACGTTCAACCTTATTTTGGAGCGTGTGGCTGCTTACCTCGAAAACGCTCGCGAAGAACGGCCGATGAAGAAACGAGGAAAGAAATCGGAGGTGGCATTGACCGATCGCCTTCTATTGACATTCACCTATTTGCGTCACTATCCAACCTTTGCCAGATTAGGCACAGAGTTTGGTATCAGTGAGTCTTATGCCAATAAAATCTATCATCAGATACTTGATGTGTTAGTTAAAGTGCTTTCGATGAAGAATCGAAAGCACTTATTAGAGAGCAATCTCCAAACAATCATCATTGATGCCACCGAGCAACCCATTGAACGTCCAACAAAAGGACAGCGTGTCTACTACAGCGGTAAAAAAAACGGCACACCATAAAGGTTCAATTGATTGCATGTTTGGCGGTGTTAGAAATAGTGTCGGTTATCTGCCGCAAAGGGAGTGTTCACGATTACACAATTCTGAAGGAAAGCCGTCCGGCGATTTTCCCTGAAACTGAGAAGTTGGCTGACAGTGGTTATCAGGGCATAGCCAAACTGTATGCCAACAGTTCGACGCCCATCAAGAAATGTCGGAGCAAGCCCTTGACTCAGGAGGCAAAGCAATTCAACCGAGGGTTGGCAACACAAAGGGTTGGCATTGAGCATATCGTCAGACGGTGTAAGATTTTTCGCATCACCAAAGACATTTATCGAGGCAAGCATCGCAACTATGGGAAAACATGGAATGTGATTGCCGCAATTGTTAACTTGAGACATTCCGCGACAAGTTGCCAAACGGTGTAGTTATTCTAATCTCCAAGATTACTGTAACTACATAGATCTATTTTGGAAAGATGTCTATTCTATAGTATGAGTGTCAAGAAAAAAGGTCTCATGCGGCCTTTGAGTTCTGGTGATGATAGATTGTGTCATCGCGAAATAGAGCGAAAATGACTCGTATGAGTTGTCGAGCCAAACACTTAACCGCTTGCCAATGCGAAAGTCCGGCCTCTCGTTTCTTGAGGTAATACGTGGCAGAAGATGGACTATATCGTCGATTAGATGCGGCGATCTGTATGATAGCATCTTTAGCCACTTTATTGGCACGATGAGTGGTTCTGTGGAATCCCTTTCGCTTGCCGGAGTCGTCGGAGACAGGGGCAACGCCACAGAACATAGCTAGTTTTGCCTCTGATTCAAATCGATTCATATTGCATACTTCTCCCAGCAGACGGGCGGCGGTAATTACAGAAGCTCCGGGAATTGATGCGATACGTTGAATCTCCAACGATTCCTCGGCTAACGTTGTGAGTTGCTTCTTCAACTGACTTAGACTCTGTGCAAGAGTGAGAATCTGCCGTGCGAGTGTTTGGACAACAAGCGCCTTGGAATCGAGATGCGAGGGGTAGCGATGTACAGACTCAGCGAGTCGCATTAATTTCTCAGCCGTTTGTCGTCCTAATCGGTTCTTGCTATGTTTGCCGATGAAAGCGGTTAATTCCTCTACAGATGAGTTTCGGACGTGTTCGGGTGTTGGATACTCAACAAGCAGGTGCAAGAAGGTCTTGCTGGTGATTGTTGAGCATATGGAATCGGTCACCAGTTCCGGGAAGTAACTCATCAATTCACAGCGTAGTTGGTTACTGAACTGGGTCTTGGTTTTGGAAAACGCCTTATATGTCCTCGACAAATTCTTGAACTCGGCGCTATTCTTCTGATGCTGATGCACCGGAATCTTGGCATGTTGGGTTCGGAGGAAGTCGGCAATCACATAGGCATCATAGTCGTCGGTCTTATGGGGGACGCCTAAGAGGTCCTTATACCGATTCACTGCAGTCGGGTGCAATGGCTTGAACAGAATTGCTTCATCAAGAAGGTATTCATCAAGCGGAGCTAGATTCCCATCATGTCCTTCGGAGGACACAATAGGAATTAACCCATCTGCCTTGAATTGAAGCAGTTTGTCAATGAGTTGCTGGTAACCTTGATGAGTCTGCGTAATGGTGAAGTTATCAAGTTTGTTTTCCGCCTCATCAATGATGCACACGGCGATGTTGCAGTGTCCAATATCCAAACCGACAAAACAAAAAGCATTCATCATTCATCTCCTCTGTGGTAGAGTTATGGCATTCCTATCAAGAGCGATTATCGCAACATTCTTATTGTGTCATTGGGTATTCCCAAAGCGGTGGCAGTCCTTTGATGGCGACAATGCGCAGAGCGAATCAGCCATGCCGCTTTGGGAATAAGTTTACCACAGATGAGAACCGTTTCTCTCAACTTTGTCCATACATATATGTAACTGTTTAGTTCAGTTTGTAAGAGTGGCAAAATCTGTGCAGCATTGGGCACAATTGCTTGCTACGGAGGATTCAACGCATCAATATGACGAATACAAGGGAACAACAGTTCATTGCTCGTATTGCCGAATTGGAGGCTGAAAATCAGGCATTACGCGCCCGTGTAACCGAATTGGAACAACAGGTGTCGAAACCGTTAGCTACCCCCACTTCGCCTCCAAAATCGCCTGTCCCCAAATTTGTCAAACCGAAACGACAGAAACGTCGTCGCAAAAAACCGGGGCAAAAACTGGGACACGCCGGCAGTTATCGCCATCGTCCCACCGAAGCTGACGAAATTGTTGAAACTCCTTTAGAGGATTGTCCCCATTGTCATGGAGTGATTGAAAATGTCACAACCCACCAACAGTATGTTGAAGAAGTCATTCCGGCTCAGACAACTGTTGTCTGCTATCAGACACAAAGTGGATATTGCCAAAACTGCCAAAGACGGGTGGAAAGCCGTCACCCGCAGCAAGTCCCCCATCGGTTGATAGGCCCGCGTGCGTTGCTCATTGCCGCTGAATTGAAGCACGCTATGGGGGTGCCGTATCGGAAAGTCGTCTCAGTACTTGAACGACTGTGTGGGCTTTCTGTCACTGCTGGCGCATTGGCGCAATCCATGCAATCGTTGGCAAAATGGTTCACTCCCGAATATCAAGCAATTCAAACCGGATTGCGACAGAGTCATTGCACCTATGTCGATGAAACCGGCTGGAGGTTAAACGGCCAATCCTGCTGGCTTTGGGCATTCACCACAGACAGTTACACGCTTTATGAAGTCAATGCGAGTCGTGGACATCAAGTGGTTTTAGAACAATTGGGTACAGACTATGATGGAGTCCTTGTCAGTGACTTTTATACCGCTTATAACCCACTTCCCTACACCCAGCAAAAGTGCTTGGTGCATTTGCTGCGTGAATTGTCTGACGTGAGAAAGACGAATCACACCCAAGAATATGCGGCATTCGCCAAAAAACTGACGCGTTTGTTGCGCGATGCCATTCGCCTCAAGCAGAAGCAGTCGGACTTCTCCCAATCTCGCTTGGAACGCCGATTCAAAAGGCTGAACCACCGATTGGAGAAACTTGCCAAAGCGGACTATCATGACCCGGATTGTCAAAGACTCGCCAAACGGTTAGCCAAACACAGCGATTCGTTATTCACCTTTCTGTCACACATGCAGGTCGCCGCCGATAACAATCGCGCCGAACGAGCCATACGACCGGCGGTAGTGACTCGCAAAATATCGGGCGGCAATCGTTCTCCCAATGGCTCTGAAGCGTTAGGTATCATCACCAGTGTGATTCAAACTTGCAAGCAGCAGAACAAAGATTTCGTGGAAGTCGGCTTGGAAATTATCCGACGCTATCATCAAGGACTTGATGCCGGGGTTCTGACTGTTGAGACAACCGCACCAACCTAACCGCTTCCAAGTCCATTCAAATTATAGTTTTTCTACAATCCCCTCGTTCTGCAAAGCGGCTTTCGACATAGAGAGTAGTGGACTAAACAGTTACACATATATTATAGGAGTGGATGGCAGGAAACACCATCTACTCGATGACGGAGTTCGAGGGTCATCTGTGGAGCGCGATGTCGGTAGGCATGATAGGTCGTACCCGTGACAATGGTGTAACGTGGGACGTGCTCCCCTATTTCCAACGTGAGAGTATATATGACTGGCAAGTGTACAATTCCTCACTGTACGCGGCGGGTACGGAAGGGATTGGCAGATGGAACGAGGACATAGCAAATTGGGAGTACCCGATGGAAGGGCTTCCAACCGGCAGGTATGTGAATAGGAAATGGCATCGGGTATTGCGATACGATTTGACTGTTCACTCCAGTCGTCTATTTGTCGGCCTGAACCACCACGGAATTTATGTGTTTAATGAGCGGTCAGAAAAGTGGTATCCTGTGGGTCTGAACGAATTGTCGGTCGATGTGCTGCTATCGCACAACTCGACATTGTACGCAGCCACAGCTAAAGACGGTATCTATTCTGCCATAATCCCGATAGTGCAACCACATGGGAATGAAATTACGACGTGGGCGAGTGTGAAACAGAAAGGGGCTAAGTAAGGTAGATTTATTATGGACAAGAAAGAGCGGTTGTATAATGAAAGCGGTTCGCATTAAACGTCGAGTCCACATGGTTGGACCACCTCCCGTGAAAGACAAGCATTTGTGCTAAACTTCATTTGAACAACTAAGGATTTCTATGAGAGTGCTATTTAGCAAGGACCTCTTGTTTCACATGTGCCCAAGTGGTGGCGGCTTTGCCGTAAGGTTGCACTGTCGGGATTGAAGCGCGGTAGATACCCTCTTTGGTTGCCGCGTACAGATCGGATTGGTGGGATACAAGGCTGGTGACGTAAATCCCCTGCAGTCCGGCGGGGATCCACGTTTCGGACCGCTGATCGAATAGCCACACGCCCCATCGGCCAACCGCGGCGAAGATACGGTCGCGATTGATTGCCAGGTGTTTCATATAAGGCTCGTCCGGAAGTCCTCGGCTGAGATTGTCCCACAAGAGTTCGCCTTCGTCCCAGCGCCCGAAGCCTTCGTTTCCGGCGACGTACAACCTATTATCAAGCTCCGCCCAGTCGTGTATACGGTCAAACTGCGCGATGCTGCTGCCGTCTGCACAGTAGGGAATAGTTTCCCAGGTGTCGCCGTCGTCGGGGGATCGGCATACATAACTGTTCGAATAGGCCGCCCACAGATAGCCGTCGAACTCGCCCATGGAAAAAATGCCAGTGCCGAGGGGGAGATCGGGGTTTCCTTTTCCTTGGGAGGCGTTCCATTCAAAGGTTACGTCGCGCCATGAATCTCCCCGATTGCGGGAGATATGCGTACCCTGGTGGTATCCTACGCTGATGACCATGCCGGACCTGGTAACGAGTATTTGGTCAACTATTCCGTGGCGGGGACCCCGTTTCGGGTTTTCGAATATGTGGAGTCCTTCGTTAATGTGTTTCCAGGTGTTGCCGCCGTCGTCGGAGCGGAATACGCCGTGGCCTACCGTACCGACATAGACGGCACCGTCCCCGCTTCCCATGGCGGTGATATAAAAGTCCTCGATGCCGCGACCAATGTCGCGGTGGCGCCAGGTAGAACCGTCGTCGAGGGAGAGGTAAAAGCCGGTGTCGCCTATGGCGTAGAAGCGGACACCATCACTGTCAAGTAGATAAACGTCCCCGATGACCATGCTGCCGGGGATATGTTCCCACTCGGCGCGGGCATCTTGGGCGCTGTTGGTGAACCAGATCGCGAGCAGGAATGGGGTTAGGATAAACGTCAAGCTGAGTTTGTTATTCATGAGTGGTCTGCTTCATTCTGTTTTAAGGGCGCCCCATGTAGTAGCGGATTTTCCGTAGGGTTGGACGGTCGAGATTGAAGCGCGGTAGATGCCCTCTTTGGTTGCCGCGTACAGATCGGATTGATGGGATACGAGCGAGGTAACGGTCAACCCGTCCAGACCCGCGGGGATCCACGTTTCGGAGCGCTCATCGAACATGTAAACACCGTGTTTGCTAAGTCCGGCAAAGATTCGCCCGCGATTTAAGGCCAAGCTCTGTATAAAGGGTGCGTCCGGAAGTCCTTGGCTGAGATCGTCCCAAGCTAGGTCGGCTTCTTTCCATCGCCCAAAGCCTCCGGCTCCGGCTACGTATAATCGATCGTCAAGCACCGCCCAATCGGTTACATGGGGGTACTCCCTGATGCTGCCGTGTTCCCAGTAGGGAAGACCTTCCCACGTTTCGCCATCGTCAGAGGAACGGCACAATTTGAAGGAAGCGCTCGAAGTGACTGCCCACCAGTAGCCGTCGAACTCGGTCATCGACCATATATCGTAGCCTATTGGCACGTCGTCCAACCCCAAATGTCCTCTGGCGTACCGCCACTCGTCGGTGCCGTGCCATGTCTCGCCTTGGTTGGAGGATATATACGTACCCGCATGGTACGCCACGGCGATGACTGTGCCGGAACGGGTGACGAGTATTTGCTTAACGGCTGCGTAGAGGGGTTCTTGATCGGGTTCGTCTAAACCGAATATGCGTATGCCGTTTCTTTTGGGCTTCCAGGTGTTGCCGTGACTGTCGGAGCGATATACGCCGTGGTTTTGTGTCCCTGCATACACGGCATTCGGCCCCATTCCAATTGCAATAATATAAAACCGTTCAAGACCGTGGGCAAGCTCGGTATAACGCCAGGTGTAACCGTTATCCAGGGAGATGTACACTCCCGCCCACGTCGCGGCGTAGAGGCGGAGTCCATCAGTGTCGAGTAGTTCTGGATCCAGCCCGTCAGTGCCGTAGATGTGATGCCACCCTGCACGGATTTGGGCATGGGCGTCCGGGGCGCAGCTGGCTAGGGCGATCACAAGGAGAATGGCGGCAACAATAAAGCTTAACAAGCTGAGGATGAAGATTAAGAATTTCATTTTTGTTTAACGGCGCCCCAGGTGGTGACGCGTTTGCCGTAGGAGTCGACGGCGACCGGGATATGGGCGCGGAAGATGCCGTGGGACTTGCCCCGCGGCAAGACACCTGTATAGTTGCCCCAGTCGCGCCCGGAGGTTGCGGCGTACAGTTGGGATCGATGGGACACAAGCGAAGTAACTCTCAATCCTTTTAGCCCGGCGTAGACCCAGGTTTCGGTTCGGTGGTCGAACATATAGACCCCTTCGTCTCGAAGTCCGGCGAAGAAACGCCCTCGATTCACGGCAAAGCTTGCCAGACCGTACTCCTCGGAGCGAATTATGATGCGGAGCATGTAGAACTTCGGCGGTGCCAATACTATTAGTTTCGGAGGAAGCCCGGTTCTGAGATCCTCCCAGCGCCCCTTGGTTTCGTTCCAACGCGCCATGCCTTGTACTCCGACGGCGTATAATCGATTGTCCCATACCGCCCAATCGAAGGGGAAACGTGCACTCTTGATGGAACCGGTGTTGTCCCAGGTTTGGCCCCGGTCGGGCGACCGCATTGTGCCCAACTCGCCCACCCACAGGTAGCCGTCGAACTCGGTCAGCGACTCGACGCCGAAAGCGGCGACCGGGGACTTGTTTTCCCACAACCACTCTTGCGTCACATCGCGCCATGTCTCGCCGCGGTCCGTCGACGTAAAGAGCAGGCCGTTGGTGCCTAGAATGACGGTGCCGTCGCTGGCGACGTGTATATCGCGAAACCTAGGGTAATAACTGTCGCCGTCATCCCAAAACTTTAGGGGTAATCCGTTGTTTATGGGCTTCCATGTCTCGCCGCGGTCGTCGGATCGAAAAACCCCGTTAGAGAATGCTGTGGCATACACGGTGTCCCGATGGATCGTCAATGTATCATACGGCTCATCAAGTTCGGTTGGGCGCCATGTGGAACCGTCATCGTCCGAGATGTAGAGACCGCTGCGTGTGCCGCCGTAGAGGCGTTCCCCGTCGGAATGCAGGGAGTGGACTTTGAGCGCATCGGTGCCGAGGAGCGGAACCCATACCGGCTCGACCTCGGCGCGGGCTTCGGGGATGATCAGAAGGCAGAGGCCGAGGATGAACGTCAGGCATTTCATGGTGTTTTAAGGGCGCCCTAGGTGGTCGGGGCTTTGCCGTAAGGCTGCACGGTCGAGATTGAAGCGCGGTAGATGCCTTGGGGGGCGTGGACGGTGCCTGCCTGCCTTTCGTCGAGCGCATAGGTTGCTGCATACAGCTCGGATTGATGAGATACGAGCGCACTAACTGTAAGCCACTGCAGACCTGCGGGAATCCATGTGTCCGAGCGTGCATCAAACATGTAGACGCCGTGATCGTAAAGTCCGGCAAACAGACGGCCGCGGTTTACAGCCAAGCTTGTTAAACTGGGCGCGTAGTCTAGATACCCGTCGGAATCGCTTGGAAACCCTACGATGCGATACTCCCAAGGGAAGGGAAGTCCTTCTTCGTTCCATCGTGCAAAGCCTTTGCCTCCGGCGACGTATAATCGATCATTGAACACCGCCCAGTCGTGCGCCGGGTGGTGTCCGAAACGGGGAATAGATTCCCACGTGTGGCCGTTGTCAGGGGAACGGAACATGCTGCCATCCGCTTCGCTCCAGAGATAACCATCGAACTCAGTCATCGACAACCTACTACGGGCTAGTGGCCAGTCGGGCGCTCCCCACGCGTCTTGGCGCACTATCCAGTCGTCTATTACGCCGTGCCATGTCTCACCTCGGTCGGTCGATATGTACGTACCCAGGCACGTCACAGTGATGACTGTACCGGAACTGGTGACGAGGATTTGCTCAACGCGTCCGTATTGGTCGAGTTCGTCGTATTGGGGCAATCCGTCGTTTATGGGCTTCCATGTCTCGCCGAGATTGTCGGAGCGAACTACGCCGTTGCCATGTGTTCCTGCATACAGGGTATTTTGATGGATTACAATTGCGGTACACGTGTGTTTAACTTCGCTCGAACCCCAGGTGTAACCGTCATCAAGGGAGATGTATACACCATTCCACGTCCCGGCGTAGAGTCGGCGTCCATCGGTTTCAAGTGCGTTCACGCGCCCCATGGGCTGCGCGGCAGTCAGTTGGGTCCACTCGGCGCGGATATTCGCATCCGATTCGTTCGCTAATATAGTCATCATTATTGAGAAAACGAAAGCGGTTCGCATTAAACGTCGAGTCCATATCATTGGATTGGCTCCCTTAGAATCGATGGCTAGCGGATTGACTGCGTTAGTAGAGCCTGAGCAAGTTGTGTGCCACACCCATAAGTTGCCCCGACTTGGCACTAACCCACGAATTTCATCGGCATCTTGCTCCGATGTGTCATGGAAACGCCATGGCGTTTCGTGCTTTCGTATCCAAAAGATGAACGCCATTGTCCATTTTTTGTGCAAGAGGGGCATTGGCAGTCCTCCCAACATTGCCTCTGTCTTACATATCTGCTAGAGCACCCGCGCTGACCTACCTTGGTCCTTTCTTCGGTTAGGAAATTGTAGGATAGTCCGACGTTGCTGAGCGTCAGGACCGGTTGCAACACAATTCAACCCTACTCCCATGCCGCGGATGCACACGCAGCCTTGGCGCACTCACAAATTCAAGTCGTTGCCTGTCTCGAAAACTTGGATTTTGGCTTGTGTTCCTGTACGGTCACAGGTTGGCAGGATTTTTGCAGTCGTTATTCTTGGTTAGGAAATTCGGCTTCTAGCGGCATATAGTTTTAAGATGAACTACTCAGGACACCAAATGGGAATGCGAGGAATCGAAATGCAAAGGATTAATCCAGCATACACTCAGTCCGCAAGTATCATGAGATTTAAGACGGCATATCCATCTTGGGCTCTGATCTTGATTGCATCGATATTGGTTGTGCCAAAAGTAGTCGCTTTACCTGAGAAAGTGCCCCGCGACGTGCTTGAACTGCACGAGACCGGGTATGTCTACGCCGATTACCCCGGCGTCTTCGATGACGCTGAAGGCGAAGGCATTACGGTTGAGGCGTGGATATATTTGACGGAGCGTCCACAAGATGGAGACTATCACGATCCCGAGAGACGGTGGATTATTTTTGCCAAGCCCTTTAGCTATTTCGTTACGATCGCCGGAAGGGATTTAGGCTCTGGCCCCCAACGGCGTGACCCGGACGGTACCGTATACATCTATTTTGGAGTACAGCGTCGGCATGGCAGCGGCTTGAGTTCGGGAATTTCGGGACGTATAATTTTGCCCCACGATTTCGAATTGAAGCGTTGGGTGCATATTGCCTATCAGATTGCTGTGAAAGGAAATAATACCCAACAGGTATCGTATTATGACGGCGGATGGGGCGGAGGCAGTTTCGGGAGCGCGATGGGACGCACCGATGCGCCGCTGCTAATTGGCGGCACCAAACGAATTGGGCAGTATTGGGGAACCGAATATGGATCCATGAAGGGCTATATCGACGAAGTTCGGGTTTCCAAGGGGTTCCGTTACGCCAGAAATTGGGGGAGAAAAATCCGTCCGAAACGGCGGCTTCGGGCGGATCGGCGGACGATCGCGCTGTGGCGCTTTGAGGAAGGTCCCGGCGCGACTCACTTTGCAGATTCCTCCGGAAACGGTTATACGCTCCGCGCCGGCGGTTCGCTCGCCGTGGAAGCACGGAATAAGCTGGCGACTACATGGGGCAGTCTAAAACGTTAGGAGGTGCCACCATGAAGGGTATCTACGTATTATTCATCTGCTGGGGGCTCATAGTTCAACAAGCGTTCGCAGTCCCTGAGGTGGTACCCCCCGATGTGTTTAAAGCACAGCCGGACGGTTATCTCTACGCCGATTACCCGGGAGTCTTCGATGACGCTGAAGGCGAAGGTATCACAATTGAGGCGTGGATTTATTTGACCAATCGACCAAAAGATGGGAATTATAGGTTCACAAGCGAGGGACGCTGGATAGTCCTTGGCAAACCTGGCAGTTATCACGTTGCTATCACGGGCAGAGATCTGGGCTCACCCGCTGAACGGGATGCCCCAGAGGGGTTCACCCGCATAAATTTTGCAATAGAGCGAGCACGCGAAAACTCCTGGGGCGCCGCGAGTACTGGGCTTCCAATCGTACCCGAAGATTTCCCCTTGCGGCGTTGGGTACATTTTGCACATCAAATAGTCGTGAATCAGGACGACATCCACAAAATTCTATTCTACGGCACTGTTCCTTCTTACGACCGCAAAAACTGGTCGGGTGATCGCAGGCGCCTCATGGGGCGCGAAAATACCCCTCTGGTGATTGGCGGCCCCAAACCTGTGACACTCAATGACATATGGGAATGGGACAAGCGCTTCGAATCCATGAAGGGTTATATCGACGAAGTCCGCATCTCCAAGGGCGCCTCCTACGGCGAAAAAATAGGTGAGGAAATTCGTCCAAGGCGCCGATTTCGGGCGGATGCGCGGACGATAGCGCTGTGGCACTTTGACGAAGGTCCCGGTGCGCATTTCTATCGGGATTCGTCTGGCAACGATTATCACCTCTTCCCCGGCGGTTCACTCACTGTCGAAGCACGGGATAAACTGGCTACTACCTGGGGAAGTTTGAAACGCCGCGTTCAGGAAATTAAGTAGCTGGGTTTCACGGAGCTCAACCCAACCTACAAACCGGAAAATTGGGGTGTGCCGTCTGGATTTGCCAATCCAAGCCGCGAGGTGAGGGGCCGCGCCGGTCGATTATTGGTTGCCGCGGCGTCACTTCAGGATTACCATCTTTCGGGTAGCCGTCCATTCGGGGGTTATCAACTGGTAGAAATAGCTTCCGGATGCCACCGGCTCTCCGCCGCTATTGCGGCCATCCCAGTAGGCGGCGCGCGATTTGCCAACGTAGAATCCGGCGCTCTGGAAGCCGAGTTCCAAATTTCGAACCTGTGTTCCTGCGGGAGTGAAGATGCGGATGGCGGCATGGGTGTCAGTCGCCAACTGATAGGGCATCCAGGTCTCGGGATTGAACGGGTTCGGATAGTTCGGGAGAAGCATGGTGGTTCTCGGATTCATGTCGTCCGGCGTCAGCCGCAACTCGGCGAAGGCGCGGCGGATGTCTATCGCGTGAAGTTCGTGACGCAGCGTGCGAATCAACTCTCCGCTCCCGTCGCGGATTTCGATTATCAAGGTGTCGCCAACGGCAGCAACCGTTTGACGGTTCATATCCACCCAGACGGCGTGCGATTTCCTTGCCTCAACGACCTCCACCTCGCCGGTACGTTGGTTGCGTACGCTCATCAATATGCCGTCAAGTCCTTCAAGCCGCACGTGAAGCACCAATGCCCAGACAGTCGATGTTTGGCGCGGAGCGGGCGCGGATGGCGCCATCGCCGGGGCGTTTTGCCATGCGCGGCCGGTGAATGCAGCGACCCTCGATTCAGTCACGTTGACGATGTAGCCCTTTCCGCCCTCAATCGGGAAGCCGTCGCCGGGAGTATTTGCCGTGAATCCGATGAACTCCGCGGCGGATGGGTTGTACTCAATGACAGTGGTCGCGCCAAGTTCTTTCATAAAGGATCGGGCGGTGTAAGGTTCATCCGGCCTCAGGGGTAGACTAATCATGTTCAAGCCGGCGACGAGTTGCGTCTTAAATGCGTTGGCGGCGCTCGACGAGACGGCAAGGCTGTCCTCCCGAAGCGCGAGATTCTGAATGCGTCCATCGCCTTCGGCGCCGACATCAAGGATGGAATACGGCGTTTCGGAGAAGTTCGCCGCGAGGTATTCCGCAAATGCGTCTTGCTCTCTGCCCGGAGCGGCAAATTCGGCACCCCCGCCGGATTGTTCCTCTGTCATCACGTCGGGAAGGTCGACGCGGTTGGTATCGGGGAAATGCGGGAAGGGATAATCGTCGCCGCCATCGGCGAGGAAGTCGCGCGTGACGATGCGGAACGTCCGCTCCTTATCGCCCACGATCTCGCCATTTTGTGCGACGATATCCATCGGGTTGCCATCGGAGTTGATGATGACGAGGGATTTGACCCTCTCGCCCGCGGGTTGTGACATGTCGTAACTAAACGCCAGGCCGCCAACCTGGGGAAACTGCCCGGTGCTCACGCCGGGTTGCGCCTCGGCGACCGCATGCTCAACCACTTCCAAGAGTTGTTCCGCGGTCAGTGTGAGTAGGCTCAGTCCGCTGTTGAACCGGAGCGTATTTTCGATGTCGAGCTGAGAGATTTCGCCCTCGGCTTTGCCGACGAGCGGGTTCGCGGGCGGCGGAAGTTCACCCACGCCCACGGTGACGCCGATGGAGGCTCGCATTCCGCCTCCATTTTTGAGAGAGGCAACCACGGTCGGATCAATTCGCCGCGCGGCGTCCAAGTTGGCATCGGCGGTCAGGTTGCCGAGGTTGGTCTCCTCTGTGCGCACCGCACCGCGCCGTCCCTCCAAGTAAACGCTCGTACTCCCGAAGGTCGAGCCATCTTTTGCAAGCACCACGTCCCGAATCGCTTCGGTAATCGCAACCACCTGAGGCGCCGGGGCGGCGTCACCGGTATCCACGACGCCAGTTTCGTCCGTTGCGAACGCTCCACTCACCTCAGCGTCAATGGATTCCGGTATGAGAACGCCCGCTTCGTCAAAATCGACCACCAGCCGACCGACGTATTTGTAATTGCCGTCCGTGCTGACGATGGCGACAGGTTCGTCTGCCGCGGATGTTGCCAGAATCGGATAAACCCCGGCGGCGGTGTCTCCGTCGCGCAGTCGGTCAGTGTTATCCGCGAGCAGCGTGTTCGAACCGCCGGAAATGATGATGTCAACACCACCCAACTGTGCCGCCAACGCCTCGTCAATGCTAAATCGTTGGAGATGACCGGCGAGGATTATCACCTTCACGCCGCTTAATTTCAGTTCATCAATGGAGTCTTGAATGATTGCCGCCAGCGCCGGGATATCGTCTCGGTTTTCGGGGGCAACTCCAACATCGCCCGGCATCGATATCTTTGGGAGCCAAGGTGTCGTGGCACCGACAACACCGATTTTTTCACCTGAAGCGGTCGTGATAACCGCACTCTTGCTGAGACTGTTCGGAATCGTGCTCGCCTCTTGTCCGGCGTCGACGACGAGAGGGGCGAGCTCCCTATCAAGACTGAAATCCAAGTTTGCGCTCAGGAACGGGAACGCCGTGCCGACGTAGCCTCTGCCATCATCGGCGATCAGGCTTGCGAGTGTGCCGGTGCCCAAGTCAAATTCATGGTTTCCGAGCGCCGACGCCATGAAGCCCATCGCGTTAAGCATCAGAATATCCGCGCGTCCGGAACCCTCTCGCCCCAGCACATCGCGGAGACTCGGGTCGTTTCCCGCCGCGAAAAACGCGCCGGGGATATAGG
Source organism: Candidatus Poribacteria bacterium (assembly GCA_965197465.1). Lineage (GTDB taxonomy): Bacteria > Poribacteria > WGA-4E > WGA-4E > JAJDTR01 > JAJDTR01. Next base: position 2,862,995 of record OZ240209.1, read on the forward strand.
TGTCCCCGGCTCCGACGATAACCGTGTTCGCCTCTTCGGCTTTGAGCGTGTTCAGTACGGCGGAGAAGCGGGGGGCATTGTCGAGCGCTTCGAGGTCGGCTGCGTGGAGGAGTTGCAGCGTAAAGCGGGCGGGGGTGTCTTGAGAGTAGGCGGGGTAGCCTGGGATTAGGGACGAAAAAATGATGAATACGGAGATTGAAATAATGTGTTGCTTGGCAAGCATTGGTGGGTACTCCTTTGATTTATTTGGAAATTTTATAGCGTCACAGAGCCGTTCTTGGTCTTTTGAGGCGAACGTTTTCAAAGGCTGGTGCGCCGTGCGCACCCTACAGTAAAGAGAACTAGGAAATCGACGATTTGATTGCTGTAAATTCTGTCGGGACAAAGGGTAACACGGAGATTGTGTTTTTGCAACTTACACGATTTGATTTACATTACGATACCAGACGGATGTTACGGAGGGTTGTCGCTTTCATGAATTTTTTTGCCAATGGAAAAGGGGAAAACGGATTGGAAGCGTGGAAGATTGGAAGGATGGAAGGGGCGTGGATTGGTATGGGTGGGGGAAGAGGAGGGGTAACATCGGAAAACGGGTATAGGGGATTTCATCTTGGGTTTGATGATGGAAGAGTATGTGCGATGAAGTGTTGGGTTTCGCTTGAATTTTAGCTCTCATTCACGGATTGAAATATCAAATGTCTCCTTGTGTATCTGTCTCTTATGGATTTCCGCTCAACCCAACCTACGAACTACAATACCAGGTGGAGGTTACAGGAGATTGTCACTTTCATGGTTTTTTTATGTCAATGGAACAATGGATAGGAAGGATGGAAGGGACGCGGATTAGCATGGATGGGGCAAGAGGAGAGGGGAGATTCGGGATTTGGTGGTCGAGGATTGTGCGTAGGGCTTACAGAGGAAGAAACCGAGTTTTCAAGGAAACACTCGGTTAGGTGCAGCACGTTAGGTTGGGTCGAACGGCTAAAAACAAACGACAATTAATGCTATATGCTAGTGAGACCTGACCTACAGGTCTGCTGCCATATACCGATTTGGCTTAACCCATCCTACTAGCTGTCAACGTCGTCGGTCTTGCCACTTGTCCGTTCTCTAATTTCCGCACGGAGATCGTTTGCCACGCCGTCTATCTTGTCTATCACTTGCATTATGTCCCTATGATGCGCCTGTGAATTGGCATCTATCTTCTCATCGAGTCGGGTGAAACCGGCGTCCATCTTCTCATCAAGTCGGGTGAAGCCGGCGTCCATCTTCTCATTGAGCTTGTTTATCTCCCTATGATGCGCCTGTGAATTGGCATCTATCTTCTCATCAAGTCGGGTGAAACCGGCATCCATCTTCTCATTGAGTTTGTTTATCTCCCTATGATGCGCCTGTGAATTGGCATCTATCTTCTCATCAAGTCGGGTGAAACCGGCATCCATCTTCTCATTGAGTTTGTTTATCTCCCTATGATGCGCCTGTGAATTGGCATCTATCTTCTCATCAATTCGGGTGAAGCCAGCGTCCATCTTCTCATCAAGTCGGGTGAAACCGGCGTCCATCTTCTCATCAAGTCGGGTAAAACCAGTGTCCATCTTTTCATCAAGTTTCAAAATATCGGAGCGGAGCTGCCGCATATCCTCTCGGAGTTCCTTCATCACCGCTTGAATTGAGACTGCTACCAAGTTTATCTGTTCTTGCAGTTTATCATCAGCTCTGTTCATCTCTGCTCTCGTCGCCACTGATGTTGTGATTTTCCACCAGAGCGCGGCAATCCCGATTAGCACCCCAATCAGCGGTATGACCGACGGCACGATGATTTTAACCCATTCCATCAGATTCCTCCTTCGTTTTAGGGGTCCGGATTTTTCAACTATAACATCTTCTCCGCAAATTGTCAATCTACATTGCTCGCAATCAACCAAGGGAAACGCATCTAAATTATCTACTCGACAAAAAAGAGATTCGGGCTAAGTTTGTGATAATTTTCTTAGGGGTTGTAGGTTGGGTTGAACGGCATTCCGTTAATAATCGCCAATCTTAGAGGAGTTTTCGAGTTCCCGCTTTGCCTTAACGTGCCAAAATTAGAGTGAAACCCAACAATAATCGTACATTCTTCCACCATGAGACACCCTGTATAATTAGATGAGTTTCCCCTGCTCGCAATTAACCTGATTTGCTTGTCATATTCCGCCAGATTTAACGTTTTTGCAGTCTCAAAGTGTCAAAAAAAGCTGAATCGGTGTCAATAATATGCTTACAAGGCAAGTAGGAGATCTTTTGTCGAATTTTGGATCCGATGATTGAAGATTCTCTAGAATCAGGTGGGATTGTAACGGGGTTTAGGTCTTGGCAACCCGATGGGATTGGTGTATAATAGGCGTTATCGTGGAACACATTGAGTTGTGGAAAATGAATCGTATATGCAGGCGGAGGAAGGTGGTTTAATGGGCGAAATCTATTCTCCTGGTCGGCGTTTTCGTGATGCGTTATCCGTAGAATGCCCGCTGCAGATTGTGGGCGTTATCAACGCTTATGCCGCAATCATGGCAGAACGTGTGGGGTTTCGGGCTATCTACCTCTCGGGATCGGGCGTGGCAAGCGCCTCTTACGGCCTGCCCGACTTGGGCATGACGACGCTAAATGAGGTGTTGGAGGATGTACGTCGGATTACGAATGCCACCGAACTGCCGTTACTCGTGGATGTGGATACGGGTTGGGGCAACGCGTTTATGATTGCGAAGACCGTTCGCCAGATGATTAGGGCTGGCGCCGCCGCCATGCATATTGAGGATCAGGTCAGCGCCAAGCGTTGCGGTCACCGCCCGAACAAAGAGGTTGTCAGCCCGGACGAGATGGTAGACCGGATCAAAGCCGCCGTGGATGCGAAGACCGACCCCGAATTTGTCCTCATGGCGCGGACGGATGCGCTTGCCATCGAAGGACTTGATGCCACTATCGAACGTGCGTGCCGATACAAAGATGCCGGTGCGGATATGATTTTTGCGGAAGCCGTTATCGAGCTCGGGCAATACCGATTGTTTGCTGATGCGGTCGGCGTCCCGATTCTGGCGAATATAACGGAGTTCGGCAAGACGAATCTTTACACAACGGAGGAGCTCAGGAGCGCAGGGGTAAGTTTGGCGCTTTATCCGCTGTCTGCGTTTCGTGCGATGAATGCTGCCGCGCTCGGTGTGTTTCAGGCGTTACGGGATGAGGGGTCGCAGAAGCGCCTCGTTGACATGATGCAAACGCGAGAGGAATTGTACGAGTTCCTCAATTATCACGAATACGAGCGGAAGATTGATGGGCTTTAGAGGAAGAACGGGGAATTGAGGGTTTAACAAACGCAGGTCGTGTTCGGGGGATTACGAAGGATGGTGGGCAGGGAGATTTCTATCGCAGTTGTTATTCACTCCTTTGATCCCACCCTACTATCGCCCTCCCTAACCGGTCGGTTGATCGTTGTCGGATATGGCATGGACTGATTAACAGGGCGACTCTGATCGCCGGATGAGGTAAACAATGCAAGCTAAAAAGGCAGGTGGTTTGGCAGGTGTCACCGCCGGAGAAACGGCAATTTGTACCGTGGGCACGGAGGGAGTAGGGTTGACCTATCGTGGGTATGGGATCGACGATTTGGCTGAACACGCGGGCTTTGAGGAGATAGCCTACCTACTCATTCACGGGAAACTGCCCACGCAGTCGGAACTGGACGGTTACCGCGAGGCGCTGATTGGCGCGCGGGGCTTGCCGGATGGCCTAAAAACTGCCCTTGAGCAGCTGCCGGGAGACGCGCATCCGATGGATGTGCTGAGAACGGGTTGTTCGGTGCTGGGCACAATTGAGCAGGAAACGGAGGACACGAATCAGTCTGACATCGCCGATCGGCTGGTGGCGAGTATACCGTCGATGTTGCTCTATTGGTACCATTTTCATGCGAGCGGCAGGCGTATCGAAGTGGAAACGGATGACGATACCACAGCGGGGCATTTTTTGCATCTGCTGCACGGTCGGGAAGCGGACGAATTGCAACGCCGAACGGTTGACGTGTCGATGATTCTTTACGCGGAGCACGAGTTCAACGCCTCGACGTTTGCGGCACGTATCGCCGCCGCCACACTCACCGACTTCTATTCGGCGGTCTCCGGCGCTATCGGTACGCTCAGGGGGCCGTTGCATGGCGGCGCCAACGAAGCGGCGATGGCGCTCATCGAGCGTTTCGACACGCCGGACGAGGCGGAAACTACTGTCTTGGAGATGCTGGCGACAAAACAGCTCATCATGGGGTTCGGGCACCGCGTGTACACTGTCTCGGATCCGCGCTCGGATATCATCAAGGGATGGTCGCGCAAGCTCTCCGAAGCGAGCGGCGACATGACGTTGTTTGAGGTTTCCGAACGGGTTGAAGAGGTGATGCGGCGGGAGAAGAAACTGTTCCCAAATCTTGATTTCTATATGGCGTCCGCGTATCATCTCTGCGGGATTCCAACGCCGATGTTTACGCCGATTTTCGTCATGGGCAGGATAGCCGGCTGGGCGGCGCATATCATCGAGCAGCGGAGCGATAATCGTTTGATTCGGCCGGGGGCGGAGTACATCGGTCCGGAGCCGACGGATTTTGTCCCGATTGGGGAGCGGGCGTAGTTCTTGATGTTGGGTTTCGCTGCGCTCAACCCAACCTACGGGCTGCGCGTTTTCTGTCGCGAACGCAGATCCGCGTTCCCTACGTGCTCCATCGCACTCGCAGTTCGCTCGTTTGATCCTAACCTACAGGCGCTAAAACCAGCGTTCGACAACAACCTTCTTCTGCGTGAAGAAATCAACGGCGTCACCCGCCTGACCGTGAAGGTCGCCGAAGAAACTTTCCTTCCAGCCGCTGAACGGGAAGAACGCCATGGGTGCCGCAACGCCGACGTTTATCCCGATATTCCCGATTTGCGCTTCGTAGCGGAATTTTCGCGCGGCAACCCCGCTATTGGTGAAAAGGCACGCCATATTCCCGTGTTTTCCGCTGTTTATCAATTTGATCGCATCATCAACGGTGTCCGTATGGACGAGGCCAAGCACGGGGCCAAAAATTTCGGTAGTTGCGATGTCGCCGACCGGGTCAAGGTTACCCAAAACCGTCGGACGCACGAAATTCCCATCCTCAAAACCTGAAATGAGTGGATGCCGCCCATCCACCAACACATCGGCGCCTTCGTCGATGCCCTGCTGAATCAATCCCTCAATACGAGTTTTGCTTTCTCCCGTTATCACGGGTCCCATCTCGACTCCCTCCTCCAACCCGTAACCTACGGGTCGAGACGCAGCGGCATCGGCGATGGATTTGGAGAACCACCCCTTCGCCCCGCCGACCGTGACGACGAGAGACGCCGCCAAACACCGCTGTCCCGCACACCCGAAAGCGCTCTCACCCACGGCGTGGATGACCTCATTCTCGTCGGCGTCGGGAAGGACAAGAATCGGGTTTTTCGCGCCGCCTTGACATTGGGCGCGCTTGCCGTTCGCCGTCGCCCTCGCGTACACATACTTGGCGGTAGCCGTTGCCCCAACGAAACTGATAGCCCGTATAGTGGGATGATCGATGATGGCATTGACGGTGTCCGCGGAACCGTTTACCAAATTCACCACGCCCTTGGGCAAGCCGGTCTGTTCCAGTAATTGAAAGACCTTCTGCATGGTAATGGGCACTTTTTCGGACGGTTTGACGATATATGTATTGCCGCACGCGATGGCATACGGCAGGAACCAAAACGTAATCATGCCGGGAAAGTTGAAGGGCGCGATTGCCGCGCAGACGCCGACCGGCTGCCGAATCATGAACTCGTCAATCCCGGAGGCGATGTCCTCCAAATTCGTGCCCTGCATCATTGTCGGAATGCCGCAAGCAACCTCCACATTTTCGATTGCCCGGCGCATCTCCCCTTTTGCCTCGGTGAGGGTTTTTCCACATTCCATGGTGATCGTGCGGGAGATGTCGTCAAGGTTGTCTTCGAGCAACTGTTTTAGCTTGAAGAGATACTGTATTCGTTCCGTCGGAGGGGTATGACGCCAATCGTCAAGCGCCGACGCAGCTGCCTTCGCGGCGTTATCGACCTCGGCTGCCGGGGAAAGCGGTACTTTGGCTAACACCTCGGTGGTCGCCGGATTTGTGACATCTAGGTACTCATCGACCCCGGGCGTCAGCCATTCATTGTTGATATAGTTTTGTAGCATAATTTCTGCTGCCATGGGTAATCTCCTCAATCGTGGTCATTTCAGTATCGACTTCAGGGTTTCGGTATCGAGGTTTGCTCCGCTCATCACCATCACCACATTCTTGTCCTCAAGCTCGTTTTTCAGTTTGTGGGCGGCGGCAAGCGCCGCCGCGGCTGCCGCTTCAACCAAATTGTGTGTGTATCGCAGCACCATCCGAATTGCGTCCCGTATCTCTTCCTCGCTGACCAATACGATATCACTGATTCCATCCTTGAGAATCGAAAACGGGAGATCGGAGGGTACGCGCGTCGCCAATCCATCGGCAATGGTTTGGCACGAGTCAGTCTGAATCTTCTTCCCCGCTTTCCATGAGAGGTATATCGCGGGTGCGTTTTCCGCCTGCACTCCGATAATCTTTACGTCAGGGTTGATTGCGCGGGCAACCGTAATCGCTCCGCAGGCGCCCGACCCTCCGCCAATCGGCACAATAATCGTGCTCACATCCGGCAGTTGCTCGAAGATTTCGAGGGAGTATGTGCCCACACCGTGGAAGAGCGCCGGTTCGCTGAGCGGATCGACATAGTAATGTCCTCGTTCAACTTGCAGTTCCGCGCACAACTCGCGAGCTTCGTCAAAATCGGCGCCGCCTTCCACAAGCTCGGCGCCGAGGGCGGAAATTGCGCTGTTTTTCTCCGGGTTGTTTCCGTTCGGCACGACAACTGTCGCATGAACGCCGAACTGTCTTGCCGAATACGCAATGGATTGCCCGTTATTCCCGCTGGTAACGGTTATCACGCCTCGCCGTTTCTGCGGTTCAGGAAGCTGGCTCATGAAATTTAAGCCGCCTCGAACCTTGAAGCTTCCCGTCGGTTGATGGTTCTCGTGTTTGATATAGGCGTTAAAACCGAGTAAGTCGGACAACTCCAAGTAGCGGATTAACGGGGTCGGTTTAAGGAAGCGGTAGACAACTCGACGCGCAGCAACGATGTCGTGAAATGTGACAGAATTCAATGAACCTCTCTTGACTCGCAGCGATGACCAAACGATGGCTGTGTGTCCGCCAGGATGATTCTTGTAAGTGCAGGCGATGTTTGATACAATGATAGCAGTTAACGAAAACTCTGTCAAACGAATTGATTGTCGCGGATCGTGTGAGTTGGAGTGTTGGTTTCACCCGAATTTCGGTGTATTTGGGCGAAGGGGGAGAAAATGCCATTCAAGCTGCTATCTCGATATCTACTGTTTGCAGGGCTGTGCGTCTGTCTCGCGAGTGGGGGGATGTGGCTGAGAAACGGACTCGCCTTCAACACAGGTCAAATCGTCTTTACATCAAGGAGAGATGGCACCAATGAAATCTATGTAATGTATGTCGATGGACGAAATCAAGTAAGACTGACAAACCATCCAACGTATGACTTCGATCCGGATTGGTCTCCCGACGGGACGAAGATTGCATTCGTTTCCACCCGAATCGGCAACGGATTTAAAATCTTCGTAATGGACGCCGATGGAAAGAACCCGATTAGACTGACAGGTGAACTGTCGGAGAAGCAGCCAGACTGGTCTCCCGATGGGGGTAAGATCGCATTCACCGTCCTCCCGGATAAAGAAAATTTGGAACCTCATATCGCCGTAATGGATGCTGATGGAAATAATCGTGTGAGGCATGAAGACCACGCGATGGAGCCGTCATGGTCTCCCGATGGGGGACAGATTGCATTCATATCCTGGAGAGACGGGGGCAGTGAGATTTACGTGATAGGCGCTGACGGGCAGGGACTTGAACGGCTGACGGACGATTTCTTGGGCGGGCACAGCCTGTCGTTTTCTCCCGACGGGCGACGGATTGCATCCGACTCCACGCACGGGGAATTCTATCACATCTATGTGATGGGGGCGGATGGTAAAAATCGCAAATGGCTTACGCACAATCAAGAGCATAATTTTCACCCCACGTGGTCTCCCGATGGGAAGGCGATCGCATATGCGGTCTCTGATGATAATCCCCTCAGTGTAAAGATTCACTTGATGACCGCAGACGGAAAATATATTAAGCAACTTAGCAAAGTTCGTGATGTGGCCGATGACCAGCCGGACTTTAGCCCGGTAGGACTCGCTGTGTTCCCCACTTCCAAGACGGCCGCAATTTGGGGTAAGCTCAAAATCTCGTTTGAAAAATAGAAGAAAAAGAAATTATTTGGCAATTGGAATCCCGTTTTGTGTGGACTTTCTATCGCGGTCGCTATTCACCCCTTTGCTTCCACCCTACAATTGCTGCGTATCTTTTGTGGTAGCGAGTTTTGCACGCGACAGGATGTCGCGACCGGGAGGTCGCTCCTACAGGTATAGAACTCGAAAAAGGAGAAAATGACCGGTGAATAACATTAGCCCATTTTTGGGAAGATGCCTATTGCTACTGCTATTGGCGTTAATGGTTGCTTCGGACAGCACAGCGCAGAGCTTTGAGTCGCGAATCGTCTTTGCATCGAATCGTGATGGTGACTGGGACATTTACTCCATGAACGTGAACGGAGATAAACTTGCCCAACTCACAAACCACCCAGCATCCGATGAATATCCCGCTTGCTCGCCGAACGGGAGAAGGATTGTGTTCGCATCAGAACGTGGCGTTACACGTGACCTGTATGTGATGGACAGCGATGGCAATAACGTGCTCAGACTCACCCAAGACAATTTTTTTGCAGCCCGCGTTAGTTGGTCGCCGGATGGCACGAAGATTGCCTTTTCATCATTCTGTAAATTCAATTGCGACATCTTCACTATGGATGCCGATGGAAATAATCGGACAATATTGGCAAAACACGATTGGCAAGATGTTAGGCCGAGTTGGTCGCTAGATGGAAGCAAGATTGCGTTTGTCTCCTTCCGTGATGGCGGCTTGAATGATCCCCTTCATATTTTCGTGATGAATGCAGATGGAACGGGAAGGCGCAATCTCACTGGCGATACCCACCTAACGACTAATAAGTTTCCTACTTGTTCGCCAGATGGTCGCAAGATTGCTTTTCAGTCGCAGCGCCTCTTCCGCGATGGCACGCGTACTGACATTTACGTGATAACCGCTGACGGGAAAGAGTTAGAGCAGCTTACGGACGGGCCGCGTGGCAGCGGGTTTCCAGCCTATTCGCCGGACGGGACAAAAATCGCCTTTGCGTCAAGTCGTGATGGAGATGCGCATATTTATTTGATGGACACCAACGGGAGGAACGCGGTCAAACTCACGAGAACTCCCGCCGATATTGGTAACTCACAGCCTTCTTGGCTGCCCGGTGCATTAGTAGTCAACCCAAATGGAAAGTTGCCGATATCTTGGGGAGTTCTCAAACTCACCGGCAACCCGTGATGATGTCAATGAACTCGGTGCCGACACCTATAGTCAATTCCATTCATATTTAGGTAGGTGCGGTTTCTAACCGCACCGACGAGACTGGATAAATACCGGTTCGGTTAGGAAACCGAACCTACCGCAGTGTAGAAATGACTATTGGTTCTACTATAGAGAATCTATAGAAGCGAAGAACCCGACAAAGGAAAACTGACCGATGACTAAAATCAGCCTATTTATCAGACGATGCCTATTTCTACTACTTCTGGCGTTGATGGTTGCGTCAGACAGCATAGCACAGGGATTCGAACCGAGAATCGTCTTTGCATCGAACAGCGATGGCGACTCGGACATTTACTCCATGGACGTAAACGGAGACAACCTCCTCCAACTCACCGACCACCCGGCATTTGATGGGTATCCCGCTTGCTCGCCGGACGGGAGAAGGATTGCGTTCATCTCAGAACGCGGCCTTACATCTGACCTGTATGTGATGGACAGCGATGGCAATAACGTGATCCGACTTACCCAGGACAATCTATTTGAAAACCGCCCTAGTTGGTCGCCGGATGGCACGAGGATTGCCTTTTCAGCATTCCGTTGGGACGTTGGCAACTCGGAAATCTTCGTGATGGACGCCGATGGAAATAACTTGATAAATTTGGCTCTTCAGAGTTAAGTGTGGAAAATGAAATTAACTTAGGACTTACGCAGTCGAGCACTCAAATCCGCCTAGTGCGGCAGTAAGGAATAACGATCGTTATTCCCTACAAAAGCCTTGCCGCAACATCAAATTATTGCCGAAATCATCATTTTGCGCGTTCTGTGTAAATCCTGTATATCTGTCCCAATCTCGACAGAAACCACCCGGTAGTTGGGAATGTCGAGCGGTTATGTCAAAAGCGTATACATCGGAGTCTCCAGAACCCTATTGGGGATTATTGCAATCAATTTGAACTCGTAGGGCAAACACGCCTTCCTGTAGCAAGTTACATTCCCACACTTAACCCTGAAGAACCATAAATTTGACAAACCACAAGTGGCACGATGTTAGGCCAAGTTGGTCGCCAGATGGAAGCAAGATGGCGTTTGTCTCCTACCGTACCGGCGTCTTCAATGATCCCCTTCATATCTTCGTGATGAATGCAGATGGAACGGAAAGGCGCAATCTCACTGCCGACACCGTACTAACGGACAGTTTCAGTCCTGCTTGGTCGCCAGATGGCAAGAAGATTGCTTTCAACTCGCGGCGCCACTTCCCCGATCGCACGCGTGATGACATTTTCGCGATTACCGCTGACGGGAAAGAGTTAGAGCAGCTTACGGAAGACGGTCGCAGCAGGTCACCAGTCTATTCGCCGGATGGGACAAAAATCGCCTATGTGCCACGCCGCGGCGGTGATTCTAATATTTATTTGATGGACACCAACGGGAAGAATTCGGTCAAACTCACGAGAACTCCTCCCGGTATTGATAACGATCATCCCTCTTGGCCGCACGGTGCTTTGGCAGTCAATCCAATCGGAAAGTTGCCGATATCTTGAGGAAAACTCAAACGCACCGGCAACCCGTGATGATGTCAATGGGGCTAGAAGACAGGGCGGGTCATTGAAAACCTCGTCAGCGCCGAGGACGTTACGTAATGGTCGGAAGTGTGTCCTAATACCATTTCGATTGAATGACAGTGCATATGATGTTTCAATCCTATCAATCTACTCCTCAGTAGGCGGGAATCAAGCAGGCGTATAGATCAAGCGACTGAATAAGGAGATCAAGCAAGCGAATAGCGAGCGCGGTAGCCAATCCTGCGATAGAGATCCCCCTGACCCGCCTTGGTCCGACTTGATTGACGCCATTTATGCGCTGAAAATATCGAAATGGCATAACATCACCCGTGTGTGCGCTCAAAGCAAGTTACTGTAATGCTCATTTGACCCACAACTAAGGAGGAAAAAATGCGATACATGCTGATGCCTAGGTTTTTACTGTTTGCGGCGCTGTGCATCTGTCTGACGAGTGAGGAACTGTGGTTGAGAAACGCGCTCGCCTCCAACACAGGTCAAATTGTCTTTTCATCCTTGAGAGATGGCAACTATGAAATCTATGTAATGGATGCCGATGGAGGAAACCAGGAAAACCTGACAAACCACCCGGCGTACGACGCCGAATCGGATTGGTCTCCTGACGGAACGAAGATTGCATTCGTTTCCGATCGAGACGGCGGTGGAACTCAAATCTACGTAATGGACGCCGATGGAAAGAACGTGATTAGGCTAACAGATGGGCGGCGGTTTAAGGAGGGTCCAGACTGGTCTCCCGATGGGGGTAAGATTGCGTTCTCCGTCCACGATTTGGTAAATCATATCGACGTGATAGATGCCGATGGTAGAAATCGTGAGAAGCTTGAAGACCAGGCGTTGTATCCATCATGGTCTCCGGATGGGGGAGAGATTGCATTCGTGTCTTGGAGAGATGGAGGCAATGACATTAACGTGATCGGTGTTGGCGGACGGGGGCGTAAAAGGGTGACGCACGATTTAGCGCCTAAACTAAACCCATCGTTTTCTCCCGATGGACGACGGATAGCATACGGGGATGGGCAGCACGAAAGATTCTTTCACATCTATGTGGTGGGGGCGGATGGTAGAAATCGCATGCGGCTTACGCACAATAGAGAGAGTCATTCGGACCCCGCATGGTCTCCCGATGGACAGGTGATCGCATTCTGGGTCTCTGACGACATCTGGCCCGAGGGTCTTCACGGCACGATTCACTTGATGACCGCCGATGGAAAACATATTAGGCAACTTAGCCATGGCCGTAATGCGCGCGATTTCGAGCCCGACATTAGCCCGCTAGGACTAGCTGTGTCCCCCACTTCCAAAACAACCACGCTTTGGGGTAGGGTGAAGACACTCATGCCCAACCCACACACCAAGTAAAAGCCTACTCAAATCCAATTTTGAATAACGCTATCAAGGAATATCAATATGCCAAGAGAACTTGTTGCAATCTCTTTACGAAATCCGGTGCTCCGCGAGTATGAGGAGCCGGAACTTAATCCCGGAGAGGTCAGGGTAAAAAGCCTCTTTTCGGCGCCAAAACACGGGAGCGATCTTCGCACCTATCGGGCGGATACCCAAGACTATACGAAGCCTTTCGATAAGGAGCGGCGCGTCCACGCCGGAACACCTCAATCTCCGACGTTTCCTATGAAATTGGGGAATATGACGGTCGGAGAAATCGCTGAAGTCGACGGAGAGGTGACCGATTTTGAGGTAGGAGACCGCGTATACGGGTACCTACCAATTCGTGAGACTCATACCGTTGCCGCACAGAAATTGAAGAGAGCGCCCGTTGGAATGCCGCCGGAAGCTATCGTCTATTCGGACCCTGCCGGTGTGGCGCTCGGTGCCATCCGCGAGAGCAAATTGCGCATCGGCGACCGCGTTTCCGTGCACGGACTCGGCGCTATCGGGCAGATGGCGCTGCAGCTTGCTCGAATCCAAGGCGCACGGTGGATAGCCGCGACCGATCCGATCCCCCTGCGATGCGAACTCGCCAACAAGCATGGCGCGGATCTTGTCGTTAATCCGGTTGCCCAAGACGCGGGCGTGGTCATCAAGGATCGGACGGACACACTCGGCGTCGATGTTGCGTTGGAGACGAGCGGGAACTATGCCGCTTTGAACGATGCGTTGCGCGCCGCGGGCTATGGCGGGACGATTGTCTCGTCCGCGTATTACACCGGCGATTCTCATGGACTAAGTCTTGAAGGCGAATGGCACCGCAATCGGCTCACGATAATCTCCAGCCGCGATGTGAGTCAACCCCTGCGTGACCATCCGCTGTGGGATTCCAAACGCATCCATCAGGAAGCATTCACGCTGCTGCAGGAGGGGCGGCTTTCGGTGGAGGGTCTGGTTCACCCCATCGTCCCGTTCGACGAATCGGCTGAAGCCTACCGCGAAATCGACGAAGCGCCGGAGCGAAGCATTAAGCTGGGAATCCGCTATGATGTCTAGTGAACATGAACCAGATCTAATCGTACGGTCTGGATTTGTCAACCCAGACCGAGCAGGCTAGGGCGCATGCAAACCGCGTGGGATAGTGAGGGGAAATCGGGGATTTGATGATTTCGGCTCAAAGTTGGGTTTCACTCGGATTTTGGATCTTTCATGCGAACTGAAATTTGGAAAACCTTTCTTCTGTGGTTGATTTCTCGGGGTTGTCGGTTCAACCCAACCTACGGGCTGAAACGATTAGGAAGAAGGGGATTGGAAGGGTGGAAGAGCGGAACGATGGAAGGTTTGGTGGTCGCGGATTGGCTCGGTCTGGATTTGTCAATCCAGACCGAGCAGGCAAGGTGCGCGCTGAGAGCGGGTAATGAAAAGCGAAGAAGGGGGCTGGAAGGATGGGAGATTTTGGTCATCACGGATTGCTTAGTCAAACCCACGAATGATCGTCGATGGATATGGGGAATAGCAACGCGAGTGGTGGGTAGGGAACGTAGATCTGCGTTCCGGATAATCTGAACTGCATAGATTCTGATGCGAATACCGTAAAGGAGATTTTGATTTGCAACTTCTATCGAACAAAGTTATCTATCACGACGGCAAACACAACGCGTTTACATCAACGGTGCGTTGGAAAGGCAAATACTGGCTAGCCTTCCGAAACGGCCACTCCCACAAATCGGACGACGGGCGCCTCATGGTCATGAGTTCAAGCGATTTGGAGGCGTGGTCCGATCCGCAGGAGGTCATCAACACCGAAATCGACGACCGCGATCCGGCGATATTCGTTTGCGGCGATCGATTATTCCTTGTCAGTATGTCTTACAAGCGCAAGCTGCACGAAGGGGAAACGCAGCGGCGCCTCGTCAGCATGAGCAGCTCCGTCGTCAGCAGCGGCGACGGCGTGAACTGGACGGAGCCGCAGCAGGCATTGCCGGAGCATCGGGTCATCTGGTGGGTGTCGACCGGGCCTGACGCGCTCTATGCGTCCGTGTACGGCGCCGGCACCGCGGGCGAGGGTCCCGACTACTGTCGATGGACGGAACTCTGGCGAAGCGAGAACGGCGTAGATTGGAGCAAGGTCGGGATTATTTCGGATGAAAATCGGGCGACGGAGTGCGCGCTGGCTTTTCTACCGGACAAGCGGTTGGTTGCTTTTGTGAGGCACGATGAACATGACAAACCGGAGCTTAAAATCGCCTCGCCGCCTTATCGTGAATGGACGCACGCTGCGGAACTCGGTTTTAGAAACAATGGTCCCGGTATCGGGCTTGTCGGCGATAAGTTGGTAACCGCCACCAGAGCCGTGTTCGAAGATCCGAACACACCGCTCGTGGATGACCTCTGCAGGGAACGGCTCAGGGGCATGATTCTGGGTGTGTTCGATCCGGATACCCTCGAATGGGAGCCTGCCTTGGCGATTCCCCACGCACGCGGGGTTATGAGTCCGACCGATCCGGATGGTCACGAGGATTCGGGCATGAATTGGCCCGATGTGTCGTACGCCTCTATCATGGACTTGGGAGGTGGGAATTTCGTGATGATTTATTATGAAGGGTTTAAGGGACCGCCCTCCGATATCCGAGCAGCAATGCTGACGATGTAGGTAAGTTTTAATACTAAGGTTGGACTACTGAAGCGATTAGGAAGAGTGGAGTTGGAAGGCTGGAGGGTTCGCTCCGACGGAGCCCTCAATCATCTGGAACGCATAATGGAAGTTAAATAGTTGGGTTTCACGGGATTTCTATCGCACGGGATTTACTATCGGGATTAGCTATCGCAGTCATTGTCCATTCCCTTGATCCTTCGCTATTCGCTCAATTGATCCTGTTCGGTCGCTTGATTGTTCAACCCAACCCACAGCCTACACATCTCTTTTGATGTCTTCCCAACGGAACGTCTTGCCGTCCGCTACATCCTTCTTGGCAGCTTCAAAGCCGGTAACGAAATCGGGGTCGTCAACAAACTCATTCGTGGCTGCCCAATGGTGATTTTGAATGAAATTCGTACGATCACAATCTAACAGATTGTGGTACAGAAGAGGCACAATTTAACAGTATCAGTTGCGTTTTCGTAGCGCAAACTGTTCGTTTGCAGACTACCAGATACAATCTAACAGACTGTGTTACATTCCGTGTAGAAGAGAGAAACGGATGAGCCATTTTGACCACAAAATGTTCTACCGGCGTAACCTGCCGCATTTACAACCGCCGGGTGCAACTTTCTTCGTAACATTCAACCTTGCGGGTTCCCTACCACGAGCCGTACTGCAGCAGCGGAAAGCAGAGAAACGCCAACTTGACGCAGAAAAATCGCACCTGCCAGAGTTGCTAGGTGCCTCTGATTGCGAGGCGGTCGGAGATATGACATCTGAGCAAAAACAGGAACATCGTGAATGGAACCGGCTGTGGTTCCGAAAGTTTGAAACAGCGCTGGATAATGCACAAAGTGGGCCTCTATGGCTCAAAGATGAGCGGATTGCTAAAGAGGTATCAGAGATCCTGCGCTACCGAGATGGGAAAGTATACCGCTTGGACGCTTATTGCATCATGGCAAATCATGTACACGTTGTGTTTGCTCCACTTGCAATACAACCTTCCGGAGAGGCGCAAACTAACAGATCAAACGAGCGAATAGCGAGCAGGATTTACTATCGCCCTCCTTATCCAGTCGGTTGATCGATAGAGATCCCTCTAACCGCACCGATGACACAACCCCCGGCGAGGCGCAGTTAGAAACAGCGCCTACCACAGAGGAAGCAATCCGGACAGGTTGCATAGCATCAGGAATCTCTGAGACTTTTTCAATGGTCAACCAAAAATACCAGATACTCAGAATCTCTCCTCCTTTTCTTCAACGCTTGATTGGCACCGTCTGTTATACTGCTTTAATGTACAAAGTCGAGCTAAATGAAGATTAAGTATTTAAATCGGTAATTCCAGTTTTCCCTAAACTCGGTAGGTGCGATCAAGCGAGCGAATAGCGAGCAGGATTTGCTATCGCCCTCCTTATCCAGTCGGTTGATCGATAGAGATTTCTTGTGCTACAAAGGTGGCAACTTAGGTTGTCTATAGAATCGAGCCGTTATCAGTAATATTAATTTCATGGAGGCAGACGGAATGAAAATCAGGTTTGCACAATTCGGCATCTCGCACGACCACGCTCCCAGCAAGGCACGCACGCTGAAAGCAAGCGAGGATGTCGATTTTGTGGGCATTTATGAGCCGTCCGCGGAAGCTCGCGAAACACTCGGCACCAACGACGCGTTTGAGGGCGTTCACTGGTTGTCGTCCGTGGCGGAGATACTGGACGACGAGAGCATTGCGGGGGTCGCGGCGCAGGGACGGGTGTCCGAAAACCTCGAGTTTGCGCGGGCGGCGGTTGAACGCGGAAAGCATGTCTGGCTCGACAAGCCGGCAGGCGACGATTTGGGGGCGTTCCGGGCGGTGCTGGACATTGCACGCGAGAAGGGGCTGTGTGTCCAACTCGGCTATATGTTCCGCTATAACGCGGGGTTCCAGATCGTCCTTGATTGGGCAAATTCCGGGAAACTGGGAAAGATATTCTCTGTTCGCGGACGCATTTCGACGAGACGCTCCGATGAATCCCTGTGGGCGCGTTGGGATTCCCGCGGCGAACACGAGGGCGGCATCATGTTCATTCTCGCCCCCCATCTTATTGATATTATCGTCGCACTGCTAGGGCGGCCTGATCGAGTGACATCCTTCTCGCAGAACTTGGACGATACTTTCCCTTGGGCACAAGATAATACGGCGGCTGTCTTTGAATATCCGGACGCAATGGCGACGATTGAGTCTGCTGCGGTAGAGGTGTCGTCGGGTGAATCGAGGCGGTTGGAGGTTTACGGGACTCGCGGCAGCGCGATACTCGAACCGGTAGATCCGCCGGCGCTGCGGCTGTGCCTTGATGAAGATCGGGATGGCTATGCCGAGGGTTGGCAAAGGGTAGAGATCGAGAAACGACCGTCTCATATCGGCGATCTCAAGGCGCTTGTGGCGGACATCCGCGGCGAGAAATCGCCCGACCGCTCGCTAGACCACGAATTTACCGTGCAGGAAACGGTTCTCCGTGCCGCCGGACTCCTGTAGACAGCCACGGATAACGCTTCGACAATCATACAAACCCGACGGATGGTAGCGTATTCTGCTTGTGCCTTTCCGGAATCGTGCTATAATTCCAGCCTGTAGTAGCAATCTCACCCTTCTGTAACACATGAGGGTTTCATGCGCAGGACTACGGCCACGAAAGGATGGCACGATGCACATTCTTGATATCGCCGACTGCATCAATGAGACCTGTCCCTGGTCCGGCGATTCGGTGCAATCCGATTCCCTCACGAAATATAACGACTACGTTGTGGGGTTTCGTAATCCCGGTTGCCGCGACACGTTCGAAAGCGCTGTCCGCCATTTCGACGAGGCGAAGGACGGCACGAGGCGCGCTCCGGATATCGCCGAATGCATCAATGAGACTTGCCCCTGGTCAGGCGAGCCGATGCAGTCTGATTCGCTCACGGAATATGACGGCAATGTTGTAGGGTTCTGCAATGCCGGTTGCCGCGACAAATTTGATGGCGCGGTCCGCCATTTCCAAGAGTCAAGGGAGTCGCAAACTTCCCGGTGACGATGGAGTTCTCGTTTTTTGTAGGGTGGGCACTGCCCACCGTTTCTCTCCGGGTAAGAATTTCAAACGTCAAGCTCCCTATTTTCTCCTTTATCTTACAGCTAATTCCAACCCCCAACACGAAAAAAATTGAAAGGATAAAAGGAGTGTCACCATGACACAAACAAGAGCAATCTTGAGCCTACTCTTCATCGTTGTACTGGCGTGCCCGATGGCGCTCGCGCAACCACCCGTGCTGTTCTTTGATGCCAACACACAGGATGACGACGACGAGGCGTGGGCAAACAGCGGTTCCGCTGGCGGCGCGGTGCCGCAAACCGACGACCATCCCAAACTTGAAGAGGGCACGGTGGAGGTCGCCGGCGTGTCCTTCTTCACGAAATATTACACGGTGCCCGATTCACACGCGGTTTTTGCCAACGACGAACCCCTTGACGATGCTCCCGTGGTTTTCCTCGAAAACTGGACGTGGGGCTCCTTGGTGAGAATCAACGGCAGCCGGTTTCCCGGCGGGGCGGAGGAGCATCACATGTACGGCATTCATTCCAATGCGCCGGAAGAAACTCAGACCATGCGCGTGATGCTGCCCTTTGACGAGGGCGATTGGGGTTGGATTGACAACGTGAATATCATGCAAACCGCCATTGGCGTCCGCGAAGATCATGAGTCCATCGCGGACACCGGTTTGGATCTCGGTCAAGGCATCTGGCGTTTTATGCACGTCGCCTTTGAAAGCGGGATTGCCGTGACGTTTTATCTTGATGGCGAGGAGACGGGCGAAGTGCCGTCCGAGGTGACGTTCGACCTCAAACACCCGATGAATCTGCATGCGTTATTCGCCAATAGCGCCGGGGAATCAGTCCAAGCGTGCAACTGTTCTGCGGTCTACTTCAAATTGTGGGATCGGTGGCTCAGCGCGGACGAGATTAATGCCGACATGGCCCAAACGGTAGGCGGCACCACCGCAGTGGAGTCTTTGGACAAGCTCGCTACAACGTGGGGACAGATAAAGCATTCGCGATAAGAGCCATTCGTGAGCGCGTGGAAGTGTAGGGAACGCAAATCTGCGTTCCCTACTTCGTAACTGTTTAGCCCGACTTTGTACATTTGTAGGGTGGGCACCGCCCACCACTTCCTGCAGAAAGCCCCAGCGCGGGATCAAACGACTGATATAGTTTAGTGTTGACCGTGTCTTGCACTCCAGCGGGGATCAAGCGAGTGAATAACGATCAAGCGAACGAATAGTGAGTGCGATAGTAAATCCCGTACGATAGAGATCCCCCATGTTTGTAGCCCAGGAGTGTCTGTCTCTCCCGCTCCAGAGGAGCGGAATGTGAATTCCTACGATAGCTTGTAAAGTAGATAATAGCGCTGGGAATGTCTTTGCAAAAATAAGGCTGACATACGTTGGCCAATACACGCTATAATCATAAGCGATTGCCCCGCTTCACTCGAAAAACCGTTAGACTAAACAGTTACCCTACTTCTATGACGAACCCTTGGAGCAACCCCCTAAACGCCGCCATACCTCCAGCTATGTAGGTTGGGTTGAACGAAAATCCAAACGAACGCGCAAACATTCAAGGGTTGGTAACTGTTTAGTACATTTGTAGGGTGGGATCAAAGGGAGATCAAACGAACGAACAGTGAGCGATCCACTGACTGGACAAGGAACAAGGTCTTCTATCGCCTTCGCTAACCGCTCAGTTGATCGATATGAATCCCGACAGTAGATCCCATAGCAACTGCGATGGAGTTCCCCTGCCCACCATTTCCCCTAGGGTGCGCATTGCGCACCAGCCTTTAGGTTCTTAAGGTTTTTGCTAATCACTAATCACTAGCCACTGAACACTTTCAAGCGTTGGTTTCTTGGGGTTTCAGATCCCCATGCTTATACATGTACCAGCTAGCAATACTGCGGTACGGTTTCCATTTCTGTGCTACCTTCTCGGCGCCTTCGAGGTCATTGACGTTCAAACCGTAAAGAGCGGACATGGCTTTCCGCAGCGCGAGATCGTTCACCGGAAACACGTCAACTCTGCCAAGACCAAAAAGCAAATACATGTCAACGGTCCAATCGCCTATACCTTTTACCTCCTTGAGGAGGCGTCGGATAGTACAATCATCTTTATCCTCGAGTGTCGAGAAGTTTAGCTGCTGCGTTTCGGTTTTGTGCGCCAAATCAATTAGGTATCCGCACTTCCGATTCGATATGCCCGCATCAAGTACTGCCTGCTCTGGTAGGGCCAGGAGTTGTTTTGGCGTGGGATTTCCGGAGTCAAAAAGTTCATGAAAGCGATGAATTATTGTGTTGGCAGCATGTTTTGAGAGTTGCTGACGGATAATGGAATCGCACAAGAAATCAAAAGCGGAGCACCCGGGAGCCAGGGTGCACGCACCAACGATATCAATGACTTCTGCGAGAATTTGGTCCTTCGCACACAGCTGATCGCATATGGATTCTATATTCATAATTACACATATTTCGGTAGGTGATCAAGCGACTGGATAAGGAGCGCGATAGAGATCCCTTTCCAACCGCACCTGCGACACTGGATAAATACCGGTTCGGTTAGGAAACCGAACCTACCTCAGTGAATAAATAACTATTGATTTTACTATAACCACACGTTGTTTTGGTGTTTTCTCTCCGGAATTTCTATTGTTAATCTGTCCGATTTAACTCACCTCAGGCCTTGCATTATTGTCAAACTGCGGCGCCTCTTCCTCTCAAATCACCAAAAATCGATTCGCCGCCCATCACAAAAGCAGGCTCTCGGAGCGTACCCTTAGCCACTTTCATCCGGTTAATTGGCTAACCGACAACGCCCCATCTCCAAAAATGCGCGAATACGTTAGCCCTTCGCTAGACTCCGTTTCCGCGGGCATGTAGCAGACGCTAAACGCTCGGCGCGGCACATCGCTAGAATTCACCCCGGAGCTGTGAAACATCCAATTGTGCAGCAGCACGACATCGCCCACTCCCAATTCAAGCGGAATCGACTCGGACTCCGATACAATCCTCTCCATCTGGGCACGGCGTTCGTCAGGTCGAGTCAGGGGGGCAAGATTACGATGAGAGTTCGGAATAATCCGGACACAACCGTTCTCTGCGGTCGCCGGGTCAAGCGCCGTATAGATCGTAAGTAACGGCTCCCGGTCAAGATGCGACCATCGGTCTTGATGCCAGTTCAGCTGAGTGCCTTCACGCGCCGGCTTGTTCATAAACATCGCTCGATAGCAGGTGATGGGAGTTTCGTCGCCGTAAACCTTGGCGCACGCCTCGCGGAAAACCGGTTTCTGCAAGTATGAAAGGAAAAGCGGATCGAACTCAAGCGACTGAATCTTGCGGTACGACAGCGTCGCCCCTTTATGACCGTTAGTTTGAGGTCCCGGACCCTCCGCGCCAGGTTCACGGTCGAGCTGCATCAACATCCGATCATAGTCCAACGGCGCTTTGCCGAGCATGATATCATTTATTCGGCTTTGGAGCGCTGAAAGTTCCTCATCAGTTGCCACCCGACCGATTCGGACATACCCGTCCTCCCGGTAGTTCTTCCATTGTGCGTCCGAAATGTAGTTCGCCATACATAACCTCCGTTCTAATTCGGTACCTACCGACCTTCAAGCGAGCGAATTGCGAGTAAGACGTGCTATCGCCCTCGCTATTCACTCGGTTGATCGATAGAGATCCGTTAATCTGTGATTCAGAATTGGTTCGCCACAAACACCAAATCAAACACATTAACCACCCCGTCCCCATTCACATCGCCCTGCAGGCCATCTTTCCCGAACGCCTGCGCCACCAACGTCAAATCCAATATATTCACCACCCCGTCCCCGTTCACATCCGCCGGGTTCTTCGGCGTCACTCGCAAATACATCTCGCCGTCGAGGTTGGCAAGCGCATGCTCTACGTTTACCAGTCCGCTGGCGACCCCCTGCACCTCCTCCGGCAATGTAATCACCTGTGCCGCCCCGCTGTGATTATACACCGCCCAACCATTCGTGAACTTCCGAATATAAAGCCCTTCTGTATCTTGATACAGTTGCCCCTTCGCCCCCACCGGCCTCCCCAAATCCGCGTCCCAGAAGTCGTACCAGTAATGATTATGGGTACTACCGATGGCAAACTGCACGTAACCGTCCGAGTGAGTCAAACTGAGCGTTGTAATCGCGCGCATCCATCGGAGATTAGTAGGACTATCCGGCGGCTCGTTCGGAATACTACCGCCTTGAAGTGCGTTTATCTGAGGCTCCTTAACATTTTGTTCTAACCATTTCAATGATCGTTCAACCCTATTGAGTCTTTCTTCAAGGCGTTCACCCAAATGATCGTGAATCACCGTCGACTCCATAAAACTGCCGTTGATATGGACACCGGTGCGTGGAATGGTAGCCCAAGTCGTATTGACCAAGATGAGAAAATTGGGGCGTGCTTGAGAACGAATACGCTCTAAAATTGTGTCTCGCGCCTTTTGTTCAGCCTCAAATCCGACATAGCCGCCCGTCCATAGATTTGAATCATCGGCCAGCACAGCCGTACGTTCGCTCCACCAGTCAAAGAATATCCCGTCGTACAAGCCGCATCGTTCCACCGCTAGCACTTGCCCCACGATCATGTCTTGAACGTCTGGACTAGTAAAATTGAGTAAGTAGTGACCTGGCCAAGCCTCAATAGGCATCCCATGTGAATCCTTCACCCAATAGCCGGAGTCTTCGGGAAAGAGGTGTTTGTGAGCATCTCTAACGCGAATTTCGCAGAGAAAGATCATATTGGGATTAAACTCTAGGTAGCCATTGCGTGCCGCAACTAGCGTTGGAAGATGTCCTCGTAGATCCCAGTGGGCACCTGTGTCAAAGAAATACTCCCAACCGTCGAAGATGTGAGTGCTAAAATATAAATCGTGCAGGGTAAGCTGTTGTTTTTCAGGAAGTTGTGGTTGATTTGGAACGGTACTAGCCCACGCTGTGAATATCGACGGAAATGTCCTGTTGCGCAAACGCGGCATTAATGGGCGCGGGGGAAGATTACACGGTGCATCGTAAAGAATATGATCTAATGACAGCGCGTCAAGAGTTTTATAATTAATTATTGGGTTGGCTTGGAGTTCAAGCCATTCCAGATTGGTTAGATTGGCGAGGGCGCTGGTGTTGTGAATTTGATTTTCTGTTAGTTGAAGTTTTTTAAGTTTGGTTAAACCTACAAGGGGATTGATGTCTTTGATGCGATTCCAACCGAGATTAACGTCTATGAGTTGCGTTAAGTTTGCGAGCGCACTAATGTCGCTAATTCGGCACCCTCGCGCGTCGAGGAACTGAAGTTTTGACAATTTGGCAATCGCCGTAATATCGGATACGGGGTTTTCCCAAAACCCCAAGGTCTCCAAACGCGTTAAATCCATAATAGGTGTGAGGTCGGTTATTGAACTCTTATGAACGGATAACCACGATAGGTTTTCCGCAAATTCTAGCCCCTCTAAGTTACTAACGCCTCGCTCTCCCGCGTTAAGCCGAATTAGCCTAGACATAATATCGTGAGTTAATGCAGCGTTGGGGGCAATGTTGAGAGTCTGTTTAATTGCATCTCGCAGATTAGAATCGGGAATGTTGACAACCTGCGCAAACGCAGCGCCGCCCAAAAGGATAGTGAGCAAAAGACTGAGTGTGATTTTCCGTCGGAAATTCATCAATTTCTCCTTTAACCTTGAAACTGAGTGTTTCGCCAGTACTCCTGTAGGGTGGGCACTGCCCACCAGCCTTTCTGGTGATAAGTACTCCGCAAGGCCTCAAGGAAACGGATAATGACCGATTAATTGGCCGGATAGATTAAGCGAATAAATAATGAGCACGATAGCAATCCCATAGTGAATCTCGATAGACATCCTAAGGCGAAAGAGATTCACTACTTAACAATCACCATCCGCCTCGACGCCGCATAATCCCCCGCCCGGAATTGATAAATATAAATCCCGCTCGCAACCGCTTCCCCGTCTTCATTCCGTCCGTCCCAATACGCCGCCTTTCCACGTTCCGCGTAATACCCTGCCGCCTGATTTCCGAGCGCCAACCGCCGCACCAGCGTCCCCTTTGTGTCATAAATCGTAATCGCCACCTCCGCCTCTCGTGCGAGACGATACGGTATCCACGTCTCAGGATTGAAGGGGTTCGGGTAATTCGGCAACAGCGTCGTCTCTTTCGGCGTCAACGCCGCCAGCAAACCTTCAAGAAAGCGGATTCCCCGTTGGAAATTCGCATCGCCAACGCCTAAACCCTGCGTTTGTGCAAGCCATCTCTCGACATCCGCAGCGCTAATAATCGACGAGTCTAGGGAATATGCCGAAGGCGCAGCTCCGCCACCCCCGATTGCCCCGGCAACGAAAACAAGGTCAAACACATTAACCACCCCATCCTCGTTCACGTCCCCTTGTCCGTCTCCTGTCCCAATCGCCTGAGCCACCAGCGTGAGATCGAAGATATTGATCACGCCGTCACCGTTCACGTCCGCCGGATTAACTGGCTTCGCCCGCAAGTACATTTCGCCATCGAGGTTTGGTAAAGTGTGAGTCGTACCTTCTACCCCGCTTGCAACACCAGCGACCAGCTCAGGCAGTGTAATCTCCTGGCTTTCTCCGCTGTGGTTATACACCGCCCAACCGTTCGTGAATTCCCGAATATAAAGCCCATCTGTCCCTTGATACCGTTGCCCCTTCTCACCCACCGGCTGACCTAAATCCGCATCCCAGAAGTCGTACCAGTAGTGGTCGTGGCCTGGGTGTATAGCGAAAACGACGTAGCCGTCGGAATGCGTGAGGCTCATGGTGGTAATGGCGCGCATCCAGCGTAGGTTGTTTGGACTGTCTGGCGGCTCCGTGGGAATGGTCTCACCTTCCAGACTGTTTATTCGTGGTTCACGAAGATTGGTATCTAACCAAAACAAAGAGTCTTCAATCTTATTTAGGGATGCTTCAAGTTCATCCCCAATTTCAGCGGCAGGTACACCCGTTTCCATAAAGCCACCGTTGATAAAAGGCCCGGTTCGCGGTATGATTCGCCGGTTTGTATTGACCAAAATCAGAAAATCGGGTCGGGTATTCGCGCGAATTCGTTCAAGGATGTTATCGCGTGCGCGCTGCTCTGCCTCAAATGTACTCCCACCCCTCAGTACTGTTTTAATCTCTTTCCACCAATCAAGAAATATACCATCATATAGCCCACATTTGTCTACGGCAATAGCCTGCTCTACAATTATATCTTGCACTTCGGGATGTGTAAAATCGATTAGGAGGTATTCATCGCCTTTACGGTTTCCGTGCTCATCGCGAATCCAATATGGAGAGTCTTCGGGAAAATAATAGGGTTTTGCGTCACGCATTCTAATTTCAACGATAAAAACCGTATCTGGGTTGTATAAGATAGATTCATCACGCTTTGCAACAGCGGCCTTTTGTTCTCCCCGTACAAGCCATTCTCCTCCAAGATAGACATAGCGGTGGCCGAACAGGAGCCCTCCGAAGGCCAAATCGTGTAGACTCCCTCTTTGTCGTGGCGGGAGATGTGGTTGATTGAGGATGTCGCCCCAAGCCGTGAATATTCTTGGATAGGCTCTGTTTTCCAAGCGCGGCTGTAAAGGAAGCGGAGGCATATCGCAGGTTTCATCGTAAGTAAAATGCTCAAAATCAATGTGGTTGAGCGGGCTGTGATCGAGAATTAGATTGTCATGAATTTCTAAATATTTTAGTTTGGGAAGTCCAGCGATGGGACGGACATCCCTTATTTGGTTGTCGTCCAACTTTAGTGTGCTTATCCGTTTAAGATTCGATAATGGCTTTAGGTCGCGAATGCGGTTTTCGCTTAAACTAAGCCGGTTGAGCCAAGTCAACCCCGACAGAGGTGAAATATCGCTAATTCGACATCCCCCTGCACTCAATCGTTTTAAAGAATACAGGTTGCGAAGCGGCGTAAGGTCATGAAGTGGTTCTCCCCAAAGGCTAAGATCTTGCAATCGAACAGCATACTGCAGTCCTTCTAGTGATGTTATGCCACGTCGCCGAGCACCAAGACTCGTTAGTTCGCGCATGATGTCTTCGGTAATATCAACATGTGACTTTAAATTCAGTTGTTCGCGGATGGCGGCGCGGAGGTTGGGGTCGGGGATCCCAACAACATTCGCGAATGTAGTGCTGCTCAAGACGGTATAGAGTAATAGACTAAGCGTGATTTTGTGTCGGAAATTCATCAGTTTCTCCTCCTGATAATCGGGATGGCTTTATCGCAAGTTCTCGCCCGGCGACGTGTTCCACGCCACCTGCTCAGCCTCCCCGTCGTAAAGCGGTATGAATTCTCCCGTGACATCCCGCGTCTGTTCGACCCAGCGGCACCAATCCTCACATTCGGTGATGTGATTGGAAATCAACTGCTTGACATCCTCCGGCAACTCGTCATAGCCGGGCCAATACCAGATGGTGAGCACGGTGCGGCGCTCGTCGCTCTGATTGGCGTGGGCAGAGTGCATCAGACGCGAGTCGCCGATGACGACATCACCCGCTTTGACCGGCACATTGACCTCGCCCTCCGCGTGCTGGAAGGCGGCGTGATCCAAATCAGAAGCGTTATTCACGCCGTCGTCAGCCTTCCGGCGTACATCGTGCAGCGCGTGGCGCTTCAGGTGAGAGCCGGGTACGACGCGCAGACACCCGTTGCGGCGGTTCGTGTCCACGAGGTAATACATCAGGAAATACTGCTGCGGTTGATCAGTGTAACTGATGGGGTGATCCCACAACACGCCGTCCTGATGCCAGAACAGCGGCGGTGCGTGCGGCGGCTTGCTAATCACGAATCCGCTCCACACCTTGGGACGATCGAATCCGAGTTCGGCGAGGACGCCCATCGCGCGCGGATAAGCGATGAGTTCGGCGAAAGTAGGGTGGGGATACCGCCAGTAGGGGATAATACAACCCTGCGCGCGGTGCTGATCGAAGTGAGCCGGATCCTCCTGCTCGATGGTCCATTCGCTCATGGCGTTTAGTTTCGCTACCATCTCCGACTCAAGCACGTTCTCGAAGATGCAGTAGCCTTCGCGAATGAGTTGCTCGCGTTTCTCTTTAGCGGTGATAGGCATGAACCTTCCTTATTTATACGCTGCGGTAGGTTCGGTTTCCTAACCGAACCGGTATTTTTTCCGTCTCGTCGGTGCGGTTGGAAACCGCACCTACCTGCCGAAATGTGTGTAAATATGAATGGAATTGACTATAGCCCGTAGGTTGGGTTGAACGGAAGTCCACGAGGAATCCCATATTGAAGTAGGATTCCCTAGGTATGAACTCCCGCTAAAGCGCCTAAATAGGAGTGAAACCCAACGCTTCCGACCATCCAATCGCCAATCACCAATCCCCCGATTTCCCCTCTTCCAATCTTCCGCATTTATACAATGCGGTAGGTTCGGTTTCCTAACCGAACCGGTATTTTTTCCGTCTCGTCGGTGCGGTTGGAAACCGCACCTACCTGCTGAAATGTGTGTAAATATGAATGGAATGGACTATAGCCCGTAGGTTGGGTTGAACGGAGATCTACGAGGGAATCACATACTGGAGTTGGACTCTCTAGGTATGAACTCCCGCAAAAGCGCCTCTTTGTAGGGTGCGCAATGCGCACCAGCCTCACCAATCCCCCGATTTCCACTCTTCCAATCTTCCGCATTTATACACTGCGGTAGGTTCGGTTTCCTAACCGAACCGGTATTTTTTCCGTCTCGTCGGTGCGGTTGGAAACCGCACCTACCTGCCGAAATGTGTGTAAATATGAATGGAATGGACTATAGCCCGTAGGTCGGGTTGAACGGAAGTCTACGAGGGAATCACATACTGGAGATGGATTCTCTATGTAGGAACTCCCGCAAAATCGCCTAAATAGGAGTAAAACCCAACGCTTCCGGCCATCCGATCGCCAATCACCAAATCCCCGATTTCCACTCTTCCAATCTTCCACATTCATACACTGCGGTAGGTTCGGTTTCCTAACCGAACCGGTATTTTTTCCGTCTCGTCGGTGCGGTTGGAAACCGCACCTACCTGCCGAAATGTGTGTAAATATGAATGGAATGGACTATAGCCCGTAGGTTGGGTTGAACGGAAGTCCACGAGGAATCACATACTGGAGATGGATTCTCTATGTAGGAACTCCCGCAAAAGCGCCTAAATAGGAGTGAAACCCAACGCCTCCGACCATCCGATCGCCAATCACCAAATCCCCCGATTTCCCCTCTTCCAATCTTCCACGCTTCCATCCTTCCATCCACCTAATCCCTTCACTGCGCGTTTTCTGCAGAAGTGCGAATTCTCGCCACAGGAGGGTCGCGATTCGGAGATCGCTCCTACAGGGACGAACCGTAACCTACTTCGGTACCTCCGGCGGGATGACGACATCGGGCCAGGTGTCCCCGGTGCGCCCGCACCAGTCGCGCAAGCCAGCCTTTAGCGATGCCAGCACGCCGGCTGCCGCGGGGTCGTCAATCAGATTTCGGCACTCGCATGGATCATTGACAAGGTTATAGAGCTCGTGATCGCCGTGATACGACTCGACATATTTCCACTCCTCGGTGCGCCACATACGCAGCGGTGCAATCGGATTCGTCCAGTTGCAGGAGTGAAACTCGGTAACCACGCCGGTACGTGCTTGCTCAAGTCGGTTCGAGTCGGGAGATGCCTCAATTTGCGGGCGCAGCGACATCCCGTCCAAGCCGGTGGGGATATCCGCGCCGCACCAGTCAAGAATGGTGGGCATCAGATCGATGTGCGATACGAGCCCCGAGTCTACGCCCTCCGAACCGAGTCCTCCGGGCGGCACGATGACAAGCGGTATACGCGCCAAGTCGTCAAACACCGCCGCGCCCTTCAACAGCATATTGTGCCTGCCCATCATCTCGCCGTGATCGGAGGTGAAGATGACGAGGGTGTCTTCAAGTTGTCCAGTGTCAATCAGCGACGCAATTAAGCGCCCCACGAGGTGATCGCAGAAACTCACCTGGCCATAATAGGCTGCCACAATCTCCCGCATCTCCGACTCGGAGAGTCCCATTTCGTTTATCTTTTGGAGTTGATTGTCCTGACGAATTTTGGTGTGCGGGTGGAACGATTTATCGGTGAAGGTCGGCGGGAGCGGTATGTCGTCGGGTTGGTACATGGCGTCAAAGGGGCGCGGCGAGACGAATGGAGAGTGTGGTTCGTGCGTGCTGTAGACCAGCATGAACGGATCGTCGCTGTGCCGGTGCCGCTGAATGAACGACATGGCGCGGTCGCACATCAGTGTCGCCGGATGATCCGCCAGGGGCATCAGGCTTGGACCGACGCGCGTCTTATTGTTAAACGTCGCCGGATTCGGCTCCGTGCCCTGCCGCCTACCGGGAAGTTCAATCCCGATAGCGCGTGCATGCGTTATCGCTTCGTTTTGCTCCGGGGTATCCGTGTCGAAATCGAAGTGGCTGGCAACATACTCGCCGAAACCCCGCCGGTCACTTCCGGTGCCGAGGTGCCATTTCCCGGTGTAGCCGCAGTTATAGCCCTCCGGCTTCAGATAATCGGCGATTAGCTTGACATCCGGGCTGAGATGCATCTGATCGCAACCGGGCCGCGGCTGATGGTTCGCCAACATGCCATGCTGATGCGGATACAACCCCGACAGCAGGGAGGCTCTGGCGGGCGAGCAGATTGGTGTGGCGCAAAATGCGTGCGTGAAACGGACGCCGCGCTCGGAAAGCCAATCGATATGCGGCGTTTCGATTGCCTCTTCTCCGCCGCAGTGAAGCGAGTCGTAACGCTGTTGATCGGTGATAATGAGTAGTACGTTCGGTCTTTTTGGCATTTGTTCCTCGTGTTAGGTATTCTATAGTCAACTCTATTCACATTTGCACATATTTCGTAGACGCGCTTTTTTGACCGCACCGAATTCAACCAGAGGCGGTAGGTGCGGTTTCTAACCGCACCTACGGGACAGAATATATACCGGTTCGGTTAGGAAACCGAACCTACCGCAGTTGTACGGAACGCAGATCTGTGTCCCCTACACCCTTTTCAATCAATTTGTATAAGATACACGTTTCACGACTTCGCCCACTCCTGTTCCAAGAACCGGTCAAGCGCCCCGTCGGGTAACGGTTCGCTCACCGCTCGCGCGTTCAGTTCCAATTGCTCGATGTTCAGGCTGCCGATTGGGTTGCCGTGAATCCGTTCCTCTCGCAGGCAGAAGCCCAGAGCCAGCGCCAACAGGTTGTAGCCGTTGTCGATACACCACTGACGCATTTTGATTGCCCGATCGACCTCGGTATTGCTTCGGTCGCGTTCGGAGAGATCTATCCCGGTCAACAGCCCGCGCTTGATTGACCAGCCGTTTAGCACGCCGATGTCTCGTTCCGCGGCTGCGGGGAGAATGTCATCCGCGGCGGTGGTGCCGAACAGATTGTAGTCGTCGAACGTGAGAAGCACATCCACTTCGCCCGTTTCCATTGCGGTGAGATGGAAATCGTGCGGATTCATAGCGTACCCGATGTTTCGGACGATACCGCTGGACTTCAACGTCTTGAGGCATTCAAACGTCCCGCCTTTCGCCAACGTCGGCTCGATTTCGACCGGGTCGTGGATGGACATGGCGTCGAAATGGTCGGTTCCTGTAAATTCCAACTGTTTCTCGATATTTGCCATGGCGTAGTCGGAGGAATAGTCGGGATCCTTTGAATTCCGCTCGAAATCTGTTCCGTTCCACTCGAATGTGAGATTACAACAAATTCGCGCGCTTAGGACGATCTCGTCGCGCCTGACGGCGCCGCTCTTGAGCGCGACGCCGACCTTGCGCTGCGAGTCGCCGTAGCAGAGCGAGGTATCGAAATGGTTTATTCCGATATCTATCGAGTGCCGCATAAGTTCGCAGGCTTCGTCGTCGGTGACATGACCAAAATTGTTGCCGAATCCCTGCGTGCCGAACGGGATGACCGGAATTGAAATTTCGCTTTTGCCCCACCTGCGTCTAGGGACGTTGAATGTTTGACTCACGAATTAGCTCCTTTTCAGAATCCGAAGGCAAGGCGGACGCCAAAGCCATTCGGGGTATTGATAGGTTGAAGATTTAATGCGGATGGACTGAGGTAGCGCTGCCGATTGATATCCTGGGCTGAGGTATAAGCATCCATCATTGAAACTCCCCAACTGAGTAATAAAAGCACAACGCCTGAGCCAATCAGTTCATTGCCTTCGGTGCTGTAGTTATACCCCTTCTTTTCATCTTCACGGTTGATGTTGTTGCCGATGACAATGCACGCGAAACCAAGAATATCTGCACCCAGAACGACAAGCCCCCGTCCTATATCTTCATTATAGAGTTGTCCCAAGCCTGGAAGAACGCAGGACAGTGCTAGGGCAACCGCAGGGCTCTTTGCCAAATACGGTTGGGGTGCAGGTGTAATTTTAACGACACGGTGCGATTCGTAGAGAAGCATACTGCCATCGTCAGTCATTATGCGTATCGACTCCCCTCGGAGCGAGCCGACAATCGTTCCAAGAACAATAGTTCCGTCGTCAAGATAGATGATATCGTGCAACTGTTGTTGAGCAAATGCTGTAGGAGTTATCTGAATAACCAGAAGAATTATAATGAGTCGCAGCATGGAGACCTCCTTATCTTTCCTTTATCCAGTAAGTCGCATAGAAACGATAACTGTCATGACGGTAAGGGAACCAATAGGTGGTATAGGTTTGGGGTAAGGTAATCGTTTCGGTTTCGCTATAGGAACCGGAAACATCCCCGCGGATACTACCTGAGCGTTTTACCTTGACTTTTTTTCTGGCGTCTGGCAGCGTCAGCGGAACTTGACCGCGCTCAGTATGCACATGCTGGCTGTACAAAAGGACACAGTCGGCGCGTACTTGTTTAGCATGTGTCTTGAGCATGGAAAGCTTAGGGTCCGGTCGTCCTACAAAGCCAGATTCGCCAATCAATTGATACCTGTTTTGTTTCATTAACGAATCCTCTTCCATGGATATTTCAACGATATCAGAATTCGGATGGACGTTTTTTCCTCGAAGAATTTGCGGGTTTGTAGTCGGAATTTGACTTGGATGGACTTGTTGATTTTCGGTTGAATGATCGATGCCCAAGAGGGTTGGTCTATAGTATTTCGTATAAGGATTCGCTCCACAAGAGAGGAAAAGAACCGAAATGATTAATAGGACAAGGCTCGACTTTCGCATAATATCTCCTTCGATAACCATAACTGAACGACAGATTCAGACCCACCGTCGAATTTTGGGTTTCGGCGGGAAATGGGGTATCTGTCATTTATCCTGTCATCTGAAACATTTGAGAAGTCACAACATTGAAGTTTATCTTCTGCATCGACTAGGAAGAATGGCAACTGTGCCCATTTTACAAACATGCTGCTCCTCTGGAGCAGACTAGTGGACCCTTCGGTGTACTATAGATATACCGCTCCTCTGGAGCGAAAAATTGGAAGCTATACTCGGCATCGGGGAAAATTGCGTCAATTCTTGGCAAAAATTGGGGATTATTTTGTGGGTCTGTAGGGGACAGCCCCTGTGCTGTCCCATGAGAAATGCCTATAATCCTGGATGGACAGCCACAGGGGGCTGTCCCTACAATCGGCGGAGCACACCTGAAAACTTGAAAAGCGCAATTTCTGACAGGGCGAGGTATAACTTACCGGGTCGACTTCAAAGCATCCTAAACACCCTCATCACAAATGTCTCAATTTATCCACTTTCACGCAAAACTCCTCACCGATCTCGAAAAATGCCAATGTCGAATGCGAAAACGGATTGTTCGCAACCACATCGGTTGTGAATTGTTATACCATTTCTCTATATTTACAGTGCATTAATAGCGACAATCAAGTCCTTCCGATGCGGGGCAAGATGCCCCGCCTACGGAGAAAGTGAACGATGTAATTAAGACATCATATGCACTATTATTCAAGCGAAATGGTATTAGTTTGGATTCGACCTGCGACGATAGCATACCAAACAGGACAAACCATCTATCAAGTCAAACACGCGGTGCTGGACGAGTATTTACGACAACAGTTAAAATCCCCTGCCATCAAAATGAAGTTTGCGTAAGTCCTATCAGTCTCTCTTCTGTGCCACAATCTGTATGAAGATTAAGTATTTAAATCGGTAATTCCAGTTTTCCCAAAACTCGGTAGCTGCGATCAACCGAGTGAATATCGAGGGCGATAGTAGATCCAATAGTGAGTGCGATAGAGATTCCTTTCCTAACCGCACCGAGCATCGTTAGGACATTGCCGAATTATTTCTTTACACTACATTTAGATTGTGGCCGCAAACTAGCAGTTTGCGGTACGGAATCTCCGCAATTAACGAACTATTCTCAATTAAAAACGGTGGTGCATGTCTAAAATCTTGTAAGCAGCAACTTGGGTTAGATACAAAACTTCCGCGGCAATGTAGGTTGGGTTGAACAAATAAACACCAATCCCTACCTGCGACAAGAGGATAGCAGTCCTTCAAAAACATCCCTTATATGTAACGATAGAATGAAACCCAACTGAATCCAACCTGCAATCAGCTGTTGGGTTTCATTTGAGTCGTTCAACCCAACCTACGTCCAACTTGTCGTGGTTCATAGCAGTCCGACTGCGCGGAGCACGGTTTCCTGCACGGTAAATTCGTGGTCGAGTGAGCGGTCGGGGGATTTCTCGCCGCGAATGTCCGCCACAAGCGCTCGGAGACTTTCGACGTATCGCGGCCGGTTCTCCACGTCCACGCTTTGCCAGCCTTCCGCATAGCCGTCTCGATCTTCATCAAGGCACAGCCGCAGCACGGGCGGCTCCAGCGGTTCGATTATCACGCTGCCGCGGGTTCCGTAGACCTCAAAGCGTCTCGATTCTTTCGTCGACACTTCCGACGCGGTAGACTCGATGGTTGCCAAGGCGTCAGCGTATTCGAAGACTGATGTGGTGTTGTCACGGTACCAAGGGACGGCATGGTCCAAGTTCTGCGAGAAGAATTCCGCGCGTTCGGGCCGTCCCAGTATGGCGACGACAATGTCGATAAGGTGACAAGCGAGGATGAACATAATGCCGCCCTCGCGCTCGCCGCGCGAATCCTTCAGTTTCCATGATGCGGGGTCCGAGCGGCTCGACGAGATGCGTCCTCGAATTGAAAATATATCGCCCAGTTTCCCGGAATCCGCCCAATCGAGGACGAACTGGAAGCCCGCGTTATAACGGAACATATAACCGAGCTGGACGCACAGCCCTTTCTCGCGTGCAATGTCCAGAACCGCGCGGAACGCCTCCAGATCATCGCCCGCCGGTTTGTCAAGCCAGACGTGCTTTCCGCGCTCAAGCGCCGCCCGCGTAAACTCGAGGTTTTCCGACACCCGTCCCTGCGCCGCGACCGCCACGATCGTCTCATCCTCTAACATCTCCTCCGCGGACGAGAACCAGTGAACGCCTTCATACGCCTGGTTGGTGCCGAGTGTAGCGCGAACTTCCGCGGACGGTTCATAAACGCCCGCGAAATCGACATCGTCGTTTGATTTTATCACGCTCGCCTTGCCGGCGGCGTGGCCGTGCGAGATGCCGTACTGTGCGAACCTGATTTTCATTCGGCGTTGCCTCCATGGATTTTTAGCTGCGGAGAATAGTTTGTTGCCATAGTTAGTAGCATGCCATTATTCCTGTCGGAACGATTCTTTCAGCAAGTAATACCATTTCTCTAAAATGTTTGTGCATTGAATGCGTGAATCAGGTAAAGAAACTTGCGTGGAGCGGAACAAGAAGCCTTGTCTCCGCACACAGTCGGCGGGGCAAGATGCCCCGCCTACGGAGTAAGTGAACGATATAGCAAAGACATCATATGCACTATTATTCAAGCGAAATGGTATAACACTTTTTTCGTACTATGCCGAATTTGAAAAAGTGTTCCTCAATAGAGATTTCTCGCGTCTTGTACTCCAGCGGAGATCAAGCGACTGAATAAGGAGTGCGATAGAGATCTTCAATGTCGAGTCTTACTTGATAGAACTTACGCAGCAGCAGAGGTCGTTACAGTACTAGTGTAGGTTGGGTTGAGCGAATCAACGCGAAACCTTATTTGCGATAAGAAGATGACAATCCTTCAAAAACATTCCTCAATATGTAACGACAGAGTGAAACCCAACTGAATCCAACCTGCAATCAAACGTTGGGTTTCACTCGGATTTCAGCCCTTTCAGATAGAGTGAAACCTTGAGAGCCCTGCGTCTTTGTAAGATTTGTCGGAGAATGTCGTTCAACCCAACCTACGGACTGCCATGTTTTCGTACAATGTGTTTGAGTTCTCGTTAATTCCAATGAAGTCCCACATACCGCTCGTCTGGAGCGGAAGACGGTTGTTAAAGTGCTTTCTACAGACATATCGCACCGCCGGTGCGAAGGGCTAATCAAGTGAAACCCGGGGATTTCAATCCCGATCCTGCCTTACAACTGTACAAAGCCAAGCGCAATGGGTGATTGCCTATAAGAGGCCGACTGCGCGGAGGACGGTTTCCTGTACGGTAAATTCGTGGTCTAGCGAGCGGTCGGGCAATTTTTCGCCGCGGATATCCGCCACAAGCGCCCGGAGGCTGTCGATATAGCGCGGTTGATGCTCTACTTCCACCCGCTGCCAACCTTCGGCATAACCGTCCCGGTCTTCATCAAGGCACAGCCGCAGCGCTGGCGGCTCTAGCGGTTCGAGTATCACGCTGCCGCGCGTTCCGTAGACCTCCAATCGTCTTGATGCACCCGACGACACTTCCGACGCGGCCGACTCGAGCGTGACCATGGCGTCCGGGTATTCGAGGACGGACGTGGTGTTGTCACGGAACCAAGGGAAGGTGTTATCCAAGTTCTGCGAGAAGGACGTCGTGCGCTCGGGTCGCCCGAGTATGGCGACGATAATGTCGATAAGGTGGCAGGCTAGAATAAACATGATGCCGCCTTCGCGCTCACCGCGGGAATCCCATCGCTCCCACGAGGCTGCGTCCGAGCGTCGCGTCGAGATGCGTCCGCGAATCGAGAATATGTCCCCCAGTTTCCCGGAGTTAGCCCAATCAAGGAGGAACCGGAATCCCGCGTTGTAACGGAACATATAGCCGAGTTGGACACACAACCCTTTCTCGCGTGCTATGTCCAGCACCGCGCGGAACGCCTCCAAATCGTCGCCTGCCGGTTTGTCAAGCCAGACGTGCTTTCCGCGTTCAACCGCCGCGCGTGCGTATTCGAGGTTTTTGGACACCCGTCCCTGCACCGCGACCCCCGCGATGGTCTCATCGTCCAGAATCTCCTCCGCGGACGAGAACCAGTGAACCCCCTCATACGCCTCATTGGCGCCGAGTGTCTCGCGAACTTCTGCAGATGGTTCATAAACGCCCGCGAAATCGACATCGTCGTTTGTCTTCAACGTCTTCGCCTTGCCGCTGGCGTGGTCGTGGGAGATACCGTACTGTGCAAACCTGATTTTCATTCTGCCTTACCTCCATCCAATTCGAGTTAAGTTAGGCATAATTGCCCGTCAGAAAAAGCGAAAGAGTCCTTGAATCCTGTTAATTCTTGCCGAATATCCGGCTTTCTGTCAAGCAAATTCAGCGCTGCTCGTATTCCTCAAATCGACTCTGCTGAATCGTCATCATAAAGTCTGCACTTGAACGTATCGGGATGAACCATAGGACAGTTGCGGCGGTAGGGGACAACAATCGTTGCCCGATTCCTGTAGGGGCGACCCCCTGTGGTTGCCCATCTGTAAGGGAAGGTCTGTAGTGTGGCCCGTAGGTTGGGTTGAACGGCGTCACAAAAAATGTTCGTCATTCCACCTAAGTATCGGCGATCGATTGCGCTCAAAACCTCACAACGCATAGTGAAACCCAACGGAAACGTGGGTGTTGGGTTTCACTCTCGCTACCCACAATACGGCGTTGTTGTATGCCGATGCCCTCTTGGCGCTGACACGGATTCCTGTTAGACCGTTCAACCCAACCTACGGATACTGTCTATACTGCCGTGATTGCCTCCGCATCATGGGACGGCACGGGGGCCGTCCCCTACAAACAGATAGGTTGGCTCAAAAGCGATTGTTGTTGACCGAGAAGCGAAACCGGGGTAAAATTTTCTGGCATTTATCATATGGAATCGCCTCTAAAAGGGATGATGCTGCATCCGGAGGGTTTGAAGATGGCGGAAGAAACACGTTACCTTGTCCTCGATTCACGAACCATCGCCGACGTTGAAGATGCTAAACTCACGCTCGGTGAAGTGGCAAAACACCCCGCGAACCCGCTCTTCACCGAGGATAAACCGTGGGAACCCCGCTACGACAACGTTTACCCCGATGTGATTTATGACGAGGACGAAAAAATCTACAAGTGTTGGTACAACCCGTTCATCGTTGACGCGCGGGTGACCAGCACCCCGCCGGAACGCCGCCATCCCGATATCATCAAGTACAACGATGTGAAACCGACGGATCGAGAGATAGGGCTATGCTACGCGGTCTCAAAGGACGGAATCCATTGGGAGAAACCGAATCTGGGCATCGCTGAGTTCAAGGGTGACAAAAGCAACAACATCGTCACCCGCCGCCGCGGGGTCTCGGGTATCTACAAAGACTACCGCGACCCTGATTCGGCAAGGCGCTACAGGATGTTTTTCTCCGCGAGCAGGGGTACATTCGTGGCGTTCTCTCCGGACGGCTTGCACTGGAGCGAGCACATTCCCGTACCGGGGCACGAGGGCGGTAACCGCCCCAGTGCGTTCTGGGCGCCGCATCTCGGCAAGTATGTCGTAATCACCCGACGCAATTCGGATCTCGGCAGGCGCCAAGTCACGCAGACCGAGTCGTCCGACTTTGTGAACTGGAGGCGGGAGAGGAGCATTCTGGAGGGACCGACTCCACAACTGCAAACCCACGACATGATTGTGTTTCCGACGTGCGGCGTGTACATCGGATTGGTAGGGGTGATGGTGTTTCCCGAGGAGGATTCCGACCGCGGGGTGAAGCAGCACGCCGAGTTGGCGTGGAGCCCGGACACCGTCACCTGGCACCGGATACAGGAGGGCTTGCCGTTGATTGGGCATAGCCCCGCGGAGCGAGAGCAGTACGGCGAAACGCCGTACGATTGGGGCACCATCTTCGCCGCCGCGCCGATCTTTCGCGACGACGAGATCCGAATCTACTACGGCGCGGGCGACTGGCACTTCTTCGAATGGCGCAACGGCTACCTCGCGCTGGCTACGCTCAGACCCGATGGCTGGGCGGGTTACGAGCCAGTCTCCACTGAAGCGGAGGCGGTGGTTACGACGGAACTTTTGGAATTTGGCGGGGAGACGCTTGGCGTGACCGCCGATGTGGACGATGGCGGTTCGGTTCACGTCGAAGTTGTCGATGAGGAGAACGAGCGCTTGTCGATGAGCCAACCTATTGTTGATACCGTCACTGACGGTCAAGTGGCGTGGGAGGCAGATGAGGCTTCGGACGGTCTGAGCGGTACGCGGGTGCGTCTGAGATTTCGGCTGCGCAACGCCAAGCTGTACGGTTTCCAGATATGGTAGTCATATGTAGGGTGGGCACTGCCCACCAGCCTTTTTCCTTGTGCGTCTGATTGGACGTTCACCTTCAATTATTCCGCAATGTTTGTCGATTTGAATCGAAATGATTATGATGTAAACTGTATATCCGGTCTAACTAGAATTCTTCCGATGCCCGGGACGGGCGAGAGGAACCAGAAATGTCAGAAGCAATACCTTTTAATATCCCAATGATTGACTTGTGCGACGAGACAGAGCGTCATGTAATCGTCGCCCAAGGCACACCAGAAAGCTACAAGGGGCACCCCACGACGCTCCTGATGCCGGACCAGAAAACCATGTACTGCGTCTATCCGTTAGGGCACGGGGGACCTTCGGCGGTGCTGCAGCGGAGCGATGATGCCGGTCTGACGTGGTCGGATCCGCTGCCTGTCCCCGACAACTGGAAGACGGCTACCAATTGCCCGGCGCTCTTCCGATTTGTCGGTCCGGACGGTGTGGAACGGCTGTTTGTTTTTGAGGGTTTGGGAAACATGCGTCAGTCGGTGTCGCTCGACCGCGGCGAGACGTGGACGCCGTTCGAGGAGAACGGACTGAAAACGGAGATGCCCTTCACCACGATTATCGAAATCTCCGGGAACCGCTTGATGGGCGGATGGAGCCGAGAGGGGCCGACGCTCATAAGCTTCTCCGAAGATGGCGGCTTGACGTGGTCGCCCGAACGGGTGCTGGTTGAGAGCGGCGGGAAGTTCCCCGATTCAAAGCCGTGCGAGCCGGCGTTTATCCGTTCCCCCGATGGCAAAGAAATCGCCTGTGTGCTGCGCGTCAGCAGCACCATGAAATGCCGCTCTCTTGCCGTGTTCAGCACCGACGAAGGCGAAACCTGGACGGATCCGGTCGAGCTTGACCGCACGATGACCGGCAACCGCCACCAACCGCGCTACTCCTCGGACGGACGCATCCTGATGGCATTCCGCGATAGGACGCTGCACAGCCCGACCTGGGGGCACTTCGTGGCGTGGGTGGGAACCTACGACGATATACGCAACTGTCGAGCCGGGCAGTATCGCCTCAAACTGCTGCACAGCTACGACACGGTGAAAAAGCACGACACCGGCTACCCTGGTGCGGAACTTCTGCCCGACGACACGCTTGTCGTGACAACGTACGTCAAATACAGACCCGGTCCTGAGAAGCAGTCCGTGGTGAGTGTGCGGCTAAAGCTGGAGGAGATTGACGCCAAGGCGGAGAGTATGCGCGGTTAAACCATGGGAAAGACCATAATCAACCCCCGTTTCAAAACAAAATCTTGGAATCGGTTTAGAATTGCCGCCTAACTCGTATCTCTAATTTGCTGTAGGAGCGATCTCCGAATCGCGACCCTCGGTTTGCGGTAACGCGGTTCTGTAGGTTGGGTTGAACGGTCAAACACGAATCCGTGCCAAAGCGGAGAGAGAATCTGACTTACAACAACATCCGCCTGTGGATAGACAAAGTGAATCCCAACACCGTATTTCCCGAGTAGCGTATCTGTCGGTTTTCTCTATGCTTGGTGAGGCTATGAGCGCCATCAAGCACCGGAACGTACGCGAAAGTTTAGGGGTTTGTTGCTCGTTTCCGTTCAACCCGACCTACGAAATATCGCTGAGAAGTTATACCATCTTGCTTAAATAACAGTGCATATATTGCTTTCCATAGTCTATTTTGACAACTGTTTCCCTTCACGCGAAACCCCGTATGCGGGAATCAAGCGAGTGAATAGCGAGTGATCAAGGGAGTGGCAAGCGACCGCGATAGAAATCCCATAGAGATCCAAGGGCGGTAGTCTATCCTGCTCCCTATTCATTCGGTTGATCGCACACTACAACATCTCGCATGGATTTTATCCTGATTTGATGACTGAAATTCGCTAATATATGTGAATCCAAAAGGACAGGACTCACGCTAATCTTCCCCATTACGTAATACGCATTACGCATTACGAATCACCAATGCGAGACATTCAGTTACGGAAACCCCAAAGGAGTAAAACATGTCAGAATCGATACCTTTTAACATCCCAATGATCGACCTGTGCGACGAGACCGAGCGCCACGTGATCATCGCCCAAGGCACGCCGGAAAGCTACAAGGGACACCCCACCACGCTACTGATGCCGGACCAGAAAACGATGTTCTGCGTCTATCCGTTGGGGCACGGAGGACCTTCCGCGGTGCTCCAGCGCAGCGACGATGCCGGTCTGACGTGGTCGGATCCGCTGCCCGTCCCGGAGAACTGGAAGACGGCTACCAACTGCCCGGCGATCTTCCGATTTGTCGGGCCGGACAGCGTGGAACGGCTGTTTGTTTTTGAGGGTTTGGGAAAGATGCGCCAATCCGTGTCTCTTGACCGCGGTGAGACGTGGACGCCGTTCGAGGAGAACGGACTGAAAACCGCAATGCCCTTCACCACCATTATCGAAATCTCCGGGAACCGCTTGATGGGTGGATGGAGCCGGAAGCCATCGACGCTTATCAGCTTCTCCGACGATGGCGGTTTGACGTGGTCGCCCGAACGGGTGCTGGTTGAGAGCGGCGGGAAGTTCCCCGATTCAATGCCGTGCGAGCCGGCGTTTATCCGTTCCCCCGACGGCAAAGAAATTGCCTGTGTGCTTAGGGTCAGCAGCAGCATGAAATGCCGATCCCTTGTCGTGTTCAGCATCGACGAAGGCGAAACCTGGACGGATCCGGTCGAGCTTGACCGGACAGTGACGGGCGACCGCCACCAACCGCGCTACTCCTCGGACGGACGTTTGCTCATCACCTTCCGGGATAGGGCGCTGCACAGCCCGACCTGGGGGCACTACGTGGGATGGGTGGGAACGTACGACGATATCCGCAACTGTCGAGCGGGGCAGTACCGCATCAAACTGTTGCACAGCTACGATCAGGTGAAAAAGCACGACACCGGCTATGCCGGTGTAGAACTCTTGCCGGACGACACGCTTGTTGCGACGACGTATGTCAAGTACAGACCCGGACCCGAGTTGCAGTCCGTGGTCAGTGTGCGGCTAAAGCTAGAGGAAATTGACGCCAAGGCGGAGGGTGCGGGCGGTTGAGCCGTGGTGGAAAGATAGTAATCAACGGGAGTAGAAAAATTAGAGAAAAACAAAGAAAATACTATGTTCCGCTGTAAGTAACCTTATCCATTTGCCTGCGGATTTCCTTTGCATAGCTTCTAATTGTTGCTATAGTATTTTCTTGCCTTCTATGGTCTTCAAGTTGCTGGAATGCCTGAGAAAAAGCCTTCACCCCTTCGGGCAACTCGTTTTTCTCCATTAAGTCTCTGCGATTATCGGTATCTCGGTCAAACGTTTCACAATAATCCAAGATAACTTGTGCTGCGTCCATAACTTGCTTTCTGGTCGTTTCTTTACTCATTTTTCCCTATATGTCCATTTATAATATGGTCTAACAACACTTTTCTAATATGCCGAACTTCCTCTTTCAAATCATCAATTCGTTTATTAAGCAGATTGTATGTTAGCGTGGTTGAAAAAATGATTACGGCAATAATCACGGCTGGGGGCAACCAATCTTTTGCATCCATCGGACTTCTCCATTACTGCATTTAACAGATATCTCCAAAATCAACAATTGCATTATATTATACATAGCGCAATGTAACAACCCCTTTCTAACGTGGAAAACTATCAATCGCAAAATCTCTTGAATGGCCCGGGTGCAAGTTAAACTCTTCCCCAAAGAATCGAAAAATGGAATCGACCTCAATCGTCTTTTGAATCGGATTTGATTTGCCAGTCTGGGACCTTGTGGATTGAGGTTCGGACGGTGGATGTGGTATACTTTATATTCGCCTAAACCACGGATTTTGAACAAAGGAGTGTGTAATCTATGTCTAAGCAACAGTTGCGCAGCCTGACGGAGGATCAGGTGGCGCAATTCAAACTCAACGGTTTTCTAGCGGTTGAGAATGTTCTATCAACCGAAGAAGTGGAAACTCTCGCGGCGCATTCCGACGTCATCGCAGCCGGTGAAGCCAAAAACATCCCGAGCACCAGCATCCAGATTGAACCGGCGGTTGCCCAGAGCGGAAAACCCATCGAAAACCAAGTGTTGTCGGTACGCAAGCTATATAACTTGGCGGTGTACGATGACGTAATGTGGAATCATGTCACCAATCCGGAGGTTGTGGACATCATCGCCGACCTGCTGGGTACCGATGACATCAAGATGTACGCGGATCAATTCTTCATGAAAGCGCCCAAAGGAGTCGGCTCGGCGCAGCGGTGGCACCAGGACTCCGCCTCTTGGCGCGACATCTTTCCAATGGATTTGGTGAGCGCATGGACATCCCTCGACCACGCCACCGAGGATAACGGGTGTTTGAACTTTCTACCGGGTACGCATCGCTGGGGTATGGTGCGAGGCGAACAGTTGAAAGTATTTTTGGACGACCTCGGTGGGGAGCAGTGGCCCATCGTGCCGGCGCCGCTCACGCCCGGCAGCATCAGTTTTCACCACAGTCTTACGCTGCACATGAGCAACGCCAACCTATCGGGCAAGCGACGCCGCGGTTACGCGATACACTACATGCGCGCGTCCTCTTGGAAGGATGATTCGGTGACGGACGCGCCTAAGGTGCCGCCGTTCAAGTCGGTGAGAGGCAGATCGTTCCCCGGACGGGTATAAGCCTATCTCAATGTCCAACCGATCTGGAGCAATAGAACGGAAGCCAAGTGGTTAGATAGAGATCTGCTGGATTTGTCAATCCAGCAGGAGCGGTATGGCGCTAGATTCAAATGTAAGTTAATTTTTGAATGCCGCTGGTCACGAACCGGACAAAATAATGGGTGAGAAACCGAGTTTTTTCTTGAAAATTCGGTTTCTCTTTAGAGCTTGTTTGAAAACTCTAGGTGCGACCTAAAGAACGTCGTTTAGTAATCCAAGGGAATTTCATACTTTTCATACCTTTCATACCAAATGGGTGTTTTCAATAGAGACAGAAAAGAGGCTAGAACTCTTGCTATCACTGGCTTCTTCGCAGTTTCGACATCAAAGCCATCGGAGTGTTGGTATGAAACTGGAGTCACTACCCAAAACAACCTCATACCTTAAATTGATGCTAATTTCATAGGAGAAGGTGACTTTTCAAACAGGTTCTTAGCTCGACTTTGTACAAACGTACAACATTGGGTTGAACGGAAAGCCGTGAATCACCGAACCCGTAGGCGGGGATCGAACGAACGATCAACTGAGTGGATAGCGAAGGCGATAGCAAATCCCAAAGTGAGTGCGATAGAAATCTCTTCACCTCCGCCGATATCACAAACCTAAATAGGTACTAACGGTAGGTGCGGTTTCTAACCGCACCGATGACACAACCCCCCGCGAGGCGCAGTTAGAAACAGCGCCTACCACAGGGAAAGCAATCCGGACACGTTGCATAGTATCAGGAACCGCTGGAGACTTTTTCAATGGTCAACCAAAAAGACTAGATGGTTAAAATCTCCCCTACATTTCCTCAACGCTTGTTAGACACCGTTTGTTGCCTCGCTCAAATGTACAAAGTCGAGCTTATACTTCACGCTGCCGGAAGTTGCGTTTTTTGAACAGTCTGAAAACGTAGCGTAAGTAAAGTTGCCAATTCCGATTTGTAGGTGGTGTGAGTCTGATTGAGGCAATCGGTAATCGCACGCTTGAAATCGGAAAATTCGGCATAATACTTTGAGTAAAGGCATTTTTTCTTGACGAATTTCCAGAGCCGTTCAATCAGATTTAAGTTGGGAGAATATGGTGGAAGATAAAGCAACTCAATAGTGAGTTTCTCAGCTAACTCCCGGACGATTGGGCACTTTTGATATCTGGCATTATCTAAAACCAATGTAATCGGCATCTCACCTGCCGACTTTGCAATACGCACTAACAAATCACAGACGGTTTGCGCATTGATGTAAGTATCGTTTTGTACCGCTATCAGTTCGTGTGTCACGGCATTCAAGGCACCCAAAACGTTAAATCGCTTTCTGCCGGCGGGGGCTTTGATGAACACACGAGTGAACGACCAGAGAAATCCTAAAAAGGGAGCTAAGACAAAATGGGCGGCATCAACGAAAAAGACGGTTCTCAGACCAGCAGCAGCTTG
Source organism: Candidatus Poribacteria bacterium (assembly GCA_965197465.1). Lineage (GTDB taxonomy): Bacteria > Poribacteria > WGA-4E > WGA-4E > JAJDTR01 > JAJDTR01. Next base: position 2,907,921 of record OZ240209.1, read on the forward strand.
GTCCAGACGCGGTTGCAACTCTTTTTTTTAAAGTCCTCCTGTGCCTCGACATCGGCTTCGGCTGGTATATGCCCCACTTTCCGGTACTCAATGCCTATGTTTTTGAAAAACACACGCACACGACTTTCACTGCGTTGAATACCGGTGAGTTCGTAGATTTTTGCCGCTGCTTCTTTAATTGTAGCTGCTGGATTTGTCCGAAAATAGTCTTCAATTGAGGTCTGATGAGCCAACAGCTCACTTTCCTGTGGGCAGTAATTGAGCTGTTTGAGTGCGTCAATGCCGCCAGTTTGGTAGTGGCGCAGGTAAGCCCGCAACGTGTTAGGCGAAATACCGGCTAAACGAGTGATTTGACTATGCGGTAAGCCTTGGTGTTTGAGCCAAAGCGCCTCCATCTTTCGCTGCACCTTCGGATGAGGATGGTGATAACGTTCATAATCAAGCGCTTCAATGTCTTCTTCAGTAAAGTCAATGGCAATCATAGGATTTCCTCGTCAAAAACTAAGAAAGCTATGTTAAATCCACAAACACAATTTATCCACATTATAAGCGATTGTTGCCCAGAAGACAAGCGCAATATTAACCGATGCGGGGTATAGGTTCGTATCAGAAGTGCTGCGACGATTGCAGGTTCGCAAGGAAGGAGATTTATCGAGTTAATGAGCAAATTACGAGTTGGTATAATTGGTTTGGGCGGAATAGGGGATTCCCACTGCGACGCCATAGCGGCGCTTGACAATGTAGAGGTCGTCGCTGTCGCCGACCTTTTGGAGGAGAAGCGGCGTGAAAGCATGGAGAAGTACAATGTCTCCAAGGGGTATGCGTCTCACACCGAGCTGCTGAAGGACGATAACGTCGACGCTGTGGCTATCACGCTGGGACATCAACTTCATCATCGCCTCACTGTGGATGCTTGCAACGCCGGCAAGCACGTATTGGTAGAGAAGCCGATGGCGATTAGTCTGGAGCAGTGCGATGAGATGATTGAAGCTGCCGCCACCAACGATGTCAAGTTGATGGTTGGGTATACCCAGCACTATTACGGCACAAGCCTGAAAGCGAAAGGGATTCTCGACTCGGGAGAGCTTGGGCCGCTAATCACCGCTGTCTGCTACATGTCCAAAAATTGGGGTTACTCTTGGCGCCGTCCGCAGTACCGAAGCCGCTACCACGGCGGCGGTATGTGGATCACGAATGGGGTTCATGTGGTGGATCGCCTCACGTGGGTGATGGCGTCGCAAGCGGTGTCTGTATCGGCATCTATCGGAACACGCGCGCACTATCAGGCAAGCGATGATTCTGCCACCGCATTTATTCGATACAAGAATGGCCTTGCCGGTGTCGCGGTTGCGGTAGGTTTCGCTGATGGCGCACCGAGCCACGAATGCCATGTTATTTGTGCGAACGGGTCGCTGCGATTCAGTCAGCACGGCGAAAAGTTTGTCAAGGTCGGAAAGGGCGATAAATGGGAAGACGTGCCATTTGACGATCCGCCATTTGAGTTCCAAAACGAGTGGAAAGCGTTTGCCGAAGCGATTGAGCAGAATATAGAGCCGCCGACGCACGGAGAATGGGGGCGCCACATTATGGAGATCCTGTTTGCCGCCGAGGAGTCGGCGATTACGGGCATGGAGGTGGAGCTGGAAGAGGTTGGCTGGAGCAATCAACGCTCCGGCACACCTGTAACCCGCAACCACGGCTGGATTTAGGCAATTTGTGGAGGTAGGAGCGATCTCCGAATCGCGACGTATTGTCGGGAATCGGAAGGGATCTCTATCGCCCTCCCTATTTGGTCGGTTGATCCCTCCTACAGTATCCCCTTGCTGGACCGTTCAACCCAACCTACGATGGTCGCGAGCTGGAGCTCGCTCCTACAACCCTGGAGGAATTAACATGAAACGCAACAGCGACCTCCTGCAACACTTCATGGAGCAAAAGCCGTCGTTAGCCCCAAAACTGGCGTGGCAGGCGACTTCCGTTGAAGAACATCGGGCGTGGCGCCGGGGTTTTGCGCGGCGATTGCGTACGCTCTTGGGACGTACACCCCCCGCAGTGCCTCTCCAAGTTGACTGTGTCGAAGAAGTGGAGACAGAGGGATTCACGCGGCGCAAACTCTACATCCGTTCCGAGGAACACTACTGGGTGCCGGCATACCTTTTTCTGCCGAAACATCGGCGTGACGCGGCGCCCGCCATCGTTTGCTTGCACGGTCACAGCGGTATATATCCTTACATTCGCGACGGAAGCGAAGAACAGCGGGCAAAGTCCAAGAAACTCGATCTGGATTACGCTCCCTACTTTGCCGAAAACGGATATGTGACCATTGCCCCCGTCCAGCGCGGTTGGAATGAGACCTCCGAGAGTGTCAGTCACAAAGGAAGTGGTTGTCAGCGGATGGTAATGAACAGCTTTCTTACCGGCATGACTCCCGTCGGCTTGCGATGCTGGGACGCCTCGCGTCTCGTCGACTACCTGCGGACTCTGAAAGCCGTCGACTCGTCGCGTATCGGGGTGGCGGGATTGTCGGGCGGCGGTACGATCGCTCTGTTCTGGGCGGCGATTGAGCCGAGAATCAGGCTCGCCATCGTCGCCGGATACTACTGCACCTTTGCCGATTCCATTTACTCTATTCATCACTGCCTATGCAACTGCGTTCCGCACATGCTGGAATGGGGCGAGATGCGGGAGGTCGCCGCCCTGATTGCGCCTCGGCCGCTCCTCGTCATCAGCGGCACGAAGGATCCCATCTTCCCGATTGAAGCCACTCGACGAGCGTATTCGGACTTGGAACCGGTTTATAATCTCCTCGACGCGCGTCGGGATTTGGAAAAGGATTTCTTTGATGGTCCGCACGCGTGGAGCAACCGAAAGACGCTGCCTTTCCTAGAGAAGCATTTCGGGATTTGAAACACCCAGCCCAGCCATCCACACTGACATGACACGTCCCGCCCTTCGCTGTTGAACGGTTTGAATTGGCGTGAGGACATTGGGATAGGTCACACGGGTGGTCATCTGATACAAACCTAAGATAGCCTTTAGTTGAACGTGCAAATTGTACTCATTTGGTCAATAATAGGAATTTTGAGATGAACATCTCCGCTCTGCACGCCAAAGCGGCTCGTGCTGATTGATAGATCTGTGCTTGAGGTATTCATCATTGATGCGGAGGCCAGTGTTATGTCAGGATTGCGCAAAGAGCTGACACAGAAGCTTAATTCAATACCAGACGTTAATGTTAATCTATGGAAAGATTCCGATTTGCTCTGTGTGTTCTATAAAGATAAAGAAGTAGCTCACTTCCAAGGTAACAATGAGCTAGATATAAGGCTAACAAGGGCTGTTATAAAACGTAAAGGGCTTTCGCCCCCGAAGAACACAACTAGCCACCTAGGCAGGTCAAAAAATTCAACGTGGATAGTGCAAGGATTCAGGCGTTCTGCGCATGTGGATGAAATGGTAAGGTTAGTTAGAATAGCTATTAAACAGCTTTGACTTAAGGGAGTTATAAGTTGACGGTAGGCTCATTGAGGCATTTTCTTCGTAAAACCCCCTGTTCTAGACATTTCCTATTCGGCTTGAATCCAGTGAATATCGGGTTTGAGCCGTTTTTTTGTCCACCAAACTAAGGGGTTCTCTCGGTAAGTAAATATGGTTACGTGTTGGGTGCCGGTGCGGTTAGAGGGATCTCTATCGCCCTCGTTGTCCACTCGGTTAATCGCACCTACCGGCGTGGTGGAACGGGTTTCTTGTGCCAGTCTTGAAAGCATTAAATACTTAGCGCGAAGGTCACTAAGGGGTTTTGACCTTCTAATCCGACGATCCTTGTTGATTCACACGTGGAAACCGGATAAAATAGCCATTATCCATTGAGGACTGCTCGATTCATCCTTAAGCGGTTTTCTGCTATAATCTTGCGGGACAGCAGATTCCAACTACCAATCCACAATTCGCACCCAGAGGACCGATTATGCAAGACTTTAGGAAACCGTTCCCGGCTTTAACGCCCGCCCAACGTCTACATCTTGAGGTGTACGGTTACGTAATCATCGAAAAGACACTGTCGGAAGAGCGCGTCGCCGCACTGCTCGACAAAATCTATGAGATTGAAACGTACTTCCGCGAAACCGGAGAGTATCCGTACGGGCTGGTCGCGAATGCGCACAGCAAAATCGATCCGAATTATTTCCGTATTGATAATCTCCCGCACATTGCCGAGTGTTTCTTCGATTACTTAACCGATTCGTATTTGGTCGGGCTTGCCCAAGAAATCGTCGGCACACATGTCCGATTGTTGCAATCCGATGCCCATATTATTCGGTATCCGCCGGAAAAGATGAAGCGGCAGCACTACGGATTTCACGGCGGGTGGCACGCCGAATTTGGCCGCACGACGAACGGTCTGTACCACTGTCCGTTCATCAAAACGCTCTCCAATTTAACAGACTTGGACGAGGAAGACGGGGGCACGGCTGTTATTGCGGGTAGTCACAAGCTGTGCGGAATCCAACGGCAGGACATCATCGAGGTGGCGTTGCAAGATCCCGAAAAACTGATCCATCACGTCGTTGCTCCGGCGGGATCGACACTGCTACTTTTTGAATCCCTCTTGCATTCGGGCGGACTATGCGCTTCGGGTAAGGAGCGCGTCTTTATTCTTGGCGGGTACTGGCCGTCAATGTTCCAACCGCATCAAGGCTATGAGCCGAACGAGGAATTTTTGAAGACGATTCCCGAGGAATATCATCCGGTGCTGACCGGGAGCAGGTGTTTCCAATTGGAGAGCTTCACACGAGCCCTTGGCACGCCTGCTGAAAAATATCCGTTTGATTGACTTGCAAAATTAGTCGGATTTTATTTCTAAAATCTCCCTTCTTTCCGTCTAAAGGATGGGGGTAAGTTCATCACACGCGCAAACAGGATAAAATAACTGCTGTCCATTGACGACCGCCCGCGTCATCCTTAAGAGCCTGTTTGAAAAGTACATTTGTAGGGTGCGATCAAAGGAATGAATAATGACTGCGATAGGAATCCCTTTTTTCTTGAAAACTCCGTTTCTTTCTTGCGCAATCCCGTAGGGTGCGCACTGCGATCAACTGAGCGAATAGCGAATGCGATAGTAAATCCTGATAGAGATCCCCTTGCCCCGCCGTTCAGCATCAAAATTCAAGCGAAACCTAACACGTTCTGCATGGTAGCAGAAACCACTGCCGACTTTTTCAATGGTCAACCAAAAAGACCAGATGGTTAAATTCTCACCGGCTTTTCTGGAACGCTTGATTGACACCGTCTGTTATACTGCTTAAATGTACAAAGTCGAGCTAAAGGATTGACTATGCACATGAAAAACAAAACGAACGGAATCACATGTGGGGCGCTGTTGGCGTTTGCCATTTTGTCGGGAATACCATGTCTGAATAGTGCCGTGAAAGCCCATCAGCAGAACGTCAAGGTTGTGGGTAAAGCCTCGGTCAACCACGTTCCGAAATTTACGACGCCGGGCACCATCAGCGCAACGGGAATTGTCGAAGTGAATGACAATATCGGCATCGGGACGACAGAACCGGAAAATAAGATGCACATCTACGGAAACGTGCTTCAGGTGGAGAGCGGCGGACCGGCGCTGTGGCTGAAGGAGAGCGACCAACAGAGCTACCGAGCGGATTACGGCTACTGGCGGATTATCGCCGACCACAACGCGCTATTCTTCGAGGTATGGGAGAACGGGAACGGTAAGCCGGGGCACGAGTTCGACATTCAGGATGAGTTCATGTCCTTTCAGCGAACCCAGACCACTGTACCGTTGGCGAACCATATCATTCAGTGGAATTACGATTTTTATGGTCAAGGCGTGCGCGATCTCAACATCGGTGCCAACTGGGCACAACCAAGCCGACCCCAGAAACCTCGTACGCTGTCATTGATGTCGCTCAATGGCGAAATCAACGAGCTTGTCTACGCGATGCGCATTCTTCCGAACAATGCGCACCCGCACGTCATATTCCCCAGTGGCAATATCGGTATCGGCGTCACTCGTCCGGAGAACCTCCTCACCATGAAGCGGTCTTCCGAGACGGATCCCATTGCGGATGGGTGGACGACATACAGCTCAAGACGATGGAAGACCGACATCAAGCCCATCAACGGCGCGTTGGACAAAGTCCAGCGGTTGCGGGGCGTGTCTTTCGACTGGCGAGTGGATCGCAAGCGTGACATTGGGCTGATTGCCGAGGAGGTGGGCGAAGTGGTGCCCGAGGTTGTTGCGTACGAGGAAAATGGACGTGATGCCAAGTCGGTGGACTATGCGCGGCTGGTTCCCCTGTTGGTGGAGTCTATCAAGGAACAGCAAGAGGTGATTCAGAAGCAGGACGCCGCAATCGCTGAACTCAATACGAGGATGGCTACGTTTGAAGCCGCGTTTCGGGAACTTCAGGGAGCTGTAGCACCGTGGACAATTGTCGAACAAAAGCGCGTGGAACCGTTCGGCAGGTTGCTTAGCCGCAAATCGAATTGACTGGCAGGATAAAGCGAGATGAAACAGACATTGCGTTCCACCGTGTTTTTCCAAAAGACGCTCGGGTCGTTGATAGGCGGCTTAATCGGAGACGCCATAGGGACACCGACCGAGAACATGCGTTATCCCGAAATTGAAGAGCGGTTCGGCTGGGTAGCGGATTTTCAATGCGATGGAACCGACGACACGGTAATGAAATACCTCTTGGCAGAGGCGCTTATCCGCACCGAGGGATACGCGACCTATGACGATTGGGCTCAGGTCTGGCTTGACCGGTGGGACGACATCTTTGGCGACAAGGTCAACAAATTTTTCCAGTCAGTACTGCATACTGCGGTTAAGTTACGTCGCCACTGTATCCCTAGAATGGCAGCGCTGGGTAACATGCCGAGTTCGAGTTCGGCGATGTGTATCGCACCGGTCGGGATTGTCAATGCTTGCAACCCGCGGCAAGCGGCGGAGCAAGCCTACAACTTGGCAAGTCTCATCCACATCCACGATGTCTCATTCTGCCAAGATGGCGCCGCCGCGATTGCAGCAGCGGTCGCATCGGCATTTCATCCGTCAGCAAGCGTTGACTCCATTCTTGACGCAGCCCTTGACGCCGTGGTGCCGGTAAGTGGCGAGGAGATGTTGCACCTTATCACCAAGGCGCTGACAACAGCAAGTGAGACGAAGGATTACAGGACATTCCGGCAAACTGTATACGCCGACGACGAGCAGTTCTTCCGTCGGATTGCCTGTGACTCGCGGGAAACGGTTCCCATGACGCTGGCGCTTTTCCGCCTCGCCGAAGGGGATGTGGAAAAAATGGTGACCTACGGCGCTAACTTTGGGCGCGATGCGGACACGATTTCTACCATGGGCGGAGCAATTGCCGGAGCCTATCAAGGGGTCAAGGGAATTCGAACGGACTGGGTGCAGAAAGGGCGTCAGTTCACCAGCGTCGATCAGGATGAACTAGCGGAACAACTCATCGTCACCGCGCGTGCCAAATTCGATTCTCAGGAGTTGGTACGGCAAGGGTTTACCGCTATCACGTGAGGTGTGTGTTACGATTTGTGGATCTTTTACCATTTCGTTTGAATAATAGTGCATATAATGTTTCCCGATTATACTATTATGAAAAGACCGATACCAACCATATTCCGCACACCTAGCCCGTAGGCGGGGCATCTTGCCCCGCACAGGTAAGTACAGTTGTAGGGTGCGATCTAGCGAGCGGATAGCGAGTGCGATAGGGTTCCCATAGAGAAGCAGCGCACCAGCATTTAATAGCCCCAGAGGGGCGGAAGGTGTGTAGACACACGAAAACCCCGTGTGCGTAAGCCCCAGCGGGGCGGCAGGTCAATTATGATGCGGTTTACGTGGACATACGGCGGATTTCTATCACACTCGTTTCATCGTCGATTACACCCGGAAAAACAAGGCTGGTGGGCAGTAAGAGAGGAAATCAGGGATTTGAGGATCCCTGATCCCACCCTACGAGGCGAATGTGCAAGCGAAATTCTAATTGTAGAAAGAAAGGGCATCGGGGGTTCGATGATTGAACCTCTTACGAAAGCCGCGCAACATTGAACGGAGATTGTCATCATGAAGACTCTAAAGTTCATCCTTATCGTTCTTGTTTTCGGATTCGTGTCGGTAACACCCCTTGCGGGCGAAGAGGTCAAACTGATTGGCGTCGATCAAGGGGCGACAAACAGCCACGTGTCCCTTGATATCATCGGAGACTCCATCATTCTCGGGGGTCATATATTGGCGCATAACATGAAGGACAGCTTCGCGACAATTTTCACATGGGATGGAAAAAGCTGGAAACGGACAGCGGAACTTCACCCCGGTGACCGCGACCCGGCGAACCCCGGCGCCGGCGACTTTGGGTGGTCGGTCTCCGTTGACCGCATCCGCTGGTGGGGCAGCACGAACTATGCTATCGTCGGTGCACCGCAGGACGATGCCGCCGGTGCTAAGTCCGGCTCGGCTTATATCTACGCCCGAAGCGGGAAGAACTGGAAACAGCAGGTGAAACTTATCGCCGGTGATGGAGCAGCGGGCGATACCTTCGGGTATGCCGTCTCCGTTTACGGAACCACGGCGGTCGTCGGGGCACCGAAGGACGATGATACCGGCAGCAACTCGGGGGCAGCCTATGTGTTCGTGCGCGATGGAATCAGATGGACGCAGCATTCGAAACTCGTCCCCCAAGATATGGGCAGATCCGCCGCTTTCGGAGAGGCGATCTTAATCGTAGAGGACACCGTTATCGTCGGCGCACCAGGACATACGCACGGTGAAATAAGATTCGCAGGTGCCGTCTACGTCTTCGTACGCGAGGGCGAGGCGTGGCTACAAAAAGCCAAACTCACGGCAGACGACGCCGCAGCCAGCGATCGATTCGGAAATGCCCTCGCCATGAGCGGGAACACGCTTATCGTTGGGGCGCCATTGCGTGATACGCAGGCTGGAAAAGATGCGGGCGCCGCCTACATTTTCTTGCGCAACGGCGACCTCTGGAAACAGGGGGCGAAGCTCACAGCCAGGAGCACACGGAAGAACGATCATTTTGGTACTAGCGTTGCAACCACCGGAAAAATTGCCGTTATTGGAGGGAATTTGCACGAAGAAAACGCGCTCGCCTCAGGCGCGGCATATTCCTTCGTAAATGTTGACGGGGTCTGGGAGGAAAGGGAAAAGGTCGTGCCCGCGGACGCCGGTTTAAACACCCGTTTCGGCACGTGGGTCGCCATGAGCGGTAACGTTGTCGTTGGCTCTGCCGGGGTGACGCCGCACCCCGTCGCCGGAAGAAGTACCGGAACGGCAGCGTATGTTTATAGTAGCATAGAGGATTTTGACACGCCTCCGTACGCTGTTCGACCCTTTGGTTTAACCATGACGACGCTTGGCAAGGTGAAGCGCACCGCTCTGTATCAAAACTTCCCCAATCCGTTCAACCCGGAAACGTGGTTACCGTATCATCTGGCGAAGGACGCGCCGGTGACATTTCGCATTTATAGCATCCAAGGGCAACCGGTGCGAGAGTTGAATTTGGGCACTAAGGCAGTGGGTGATTATCTGACCCGAGAAACGGCTGCCTATTGGGATGGCAGGGATCGATTTGGCGAGATGGTTTCCAGCGGCGTCTATTTCTACACGCTTCAGGCTAGGGCATTCCAAGCCACGCGACGAATGCTGATTTTGAAGTAGTTGAAACTTCCGTACTTAAAGAGTGTAGGGAACGCAGATCTGCGTTCCCTACACTACTCGACTTTGTGCATTTGTAGGGTGGGATCAAGCGAGTGGATAGCGAGCGCGATAGAGATCTTCTTGCCCCGACGTTTTGTCTATAGCGCGCGATTATCCCTGTCGGAATGATTCTTTCATCAAGTCGCACTCGTTATTCGTTCAGTGACCGATTTGGAGAAAGTGTTACTTGACAGAAGTTCAAATGACCGAAAATGGCTTTACTTCCTAGTATTCAATCAGGATCTAAACAGTTACGTACAAATAATATAGCACGGCAAGGAGATGGTCATGAAAACGACTCTGTTTATCCTCATCGGTCTTGTTCTTGGCATCGCCATGGGGAGCGCCAGTCACGCCGCCGACGGTGAAATCAAGCTCATCGGCGCTGAGGAGGGAGCACGCAATAGAACGCGTATGCCCGCCGATGTTGTCGGAGATGTCGTAATCGTCGGCGTACATGATGTGGATGTCAACAACATTCCCGGCGCTGGCAGAATCTACACGCGGAATCGAAAAAAGTGGGAACAGACCGCGGAACTCATCGCCCACGACCGCAATCTGGATCAAGCCAAGCCAGGGCAGTCGGGTTTCGGGTTCGCTGTCTCCATCAGTGGTCGCCCGGGGAGAACAAGCGCGGACTATGCCATCATCGGAGCGCCGGGCGACGATAGCGCCGCGAAAAACGCCGGGGCAGCCTACATTTACGCCTTCAACGGAAAAGACTGGAAACAGGAGGTGAAACTTACCGTTACGGACGCAGGAGAAGGAGACGCTTTCGGGTATGTGGTCTCGGTTGATGGAACCACTGCGGCGGTTGGCGCGCCGAAGGACGATGATGCCGGCAGCAACTCGGGAGCAGCTTTTGTCTTCGTGCGCGATGCAAATAGATGGAAACAGCAGGCGAAGCTTATCCCCAAAGATTTGGCGAGATCGGACGCGCTGGGTGAGGCTGTCGACATTCAAGAAGACACCGTTATTATTGGGGCGCCCGGGCATTCTCCTGGCGGCGTAAGGTTCGCCGGCGCCGTTTTCGTCTTCGTCCGCGATGGGGATTCGTGGAGGCAGCAAGCTAAACTCATCGCCGACGATGCGGCACCCAGTGACCGATTCGGCGTTTCGGTTGGCATTGAAGGCGACACTGTCATCGTCGGATCGCTGCTGAACGATGCTGGCGGCACAAAGGATGCTGGCGCCGCTTACATCTTTGTGCGTGACGGAAACACGTGGAAGCAGCAAGCAAAACTGATTGCGCCGAAGAAGCGAAAGGGCGACCACTTCGGAGCAGGGGTTGCCACCACCGGTAAGATTTCCGTCGTTGGCGCACCGCTCCGCGAAGAGGGCGGACTCGGCGCGGGCGCCGCGTATTCATTTGTTAACATTGACGGCGTTTGGAAAAATGCGGAAACGGTTGTGCCCGAGGACGCCGCGCCAAACCTCGTTTTCGGCTCCGCAGTTGCCATAAGCGGCGATACGATTGTCGTTGCTGGCGGAGCCGCCCCTGAAGTCGCTGCCGGATTCGGCAACGGTACGGCGGCGTATGTCTATAGCGGTGAAGAGCACTTCAATACGCCGCCCTTCGCCGTCGAGCCGTTTGGATTGAAGATCGCAACGCTGGGACAGGTAAAGCGCACGGCGCTCTTTCAAAATTTCCCCAACCCGTTCAACCCGGAGACGTGGTTTCCGTATCGTCTGGCGGCAGATGCGCCGGTGACGTTTCGGATTTACAACATCCAGGGTCAATTGATGCGGGAGTTGAATCTGGGCACCCAAGCAGCGGGGAATTATCTGTCCAGAGATGCGGCTGCCTATTGGAATGGCAGGGATGAATATGGCGAGATGGTTTCGAGCGGCGTCTATTTCTACACGCTCGAGGCTGGCGCGTTTCAATCCACGCGGCGGATGCTGATTTTGAAGTAGTTGAAACCTCCGTACTTAAAGAGAGTAAGGAACGCAGATCTGCGTTCCCTACTACGCTCGACTTTGTGCATTTGTAGTGTGGGCACTGCCTTACATTTTTATGTAGGAGGGAATCAAGCGAACGATCAACTGAACGAATAGTGAAGGCGATAGTAAATCCCGTAGTGAGTGCGATAGAAATCTTCTTGCCCCGACGTTTTATCTATAGCGCGCCATTATTCCTGTCGGAATAATTCTTTCAGCAAGTAACACTCATTTTTCACTCTACGACTAGCTTTGAGAAAGTGTTCTTTGGTAGTTCAAAGGAGATTGTCATGAAAACGACTCAGTTTATCCTCATCAGTCTTGTTGTTTGCATCGCCATGGAGAGCGCCAGCCACGCCGCCGGAGGCGAAATCAAGCTAGTCGGAGCCGAGGAGGGAATACGCAATAGAGGTCGAATGCCCGCCGATATTGTGGGAGATGTCGTAATCGTCGGCTTGCATAATGTGGACCACGACAAGGTTCCGGGCGCCGGCAGAATCTACACACTGAATCGGAATAAGTGGGAACTGACCGCGGAACTTATCCCTCATGACCGAAAACCGAATACGGGGCAGCAGGGGTTCGGGTACGACGTCGCCATCAGCGCGCCGCCGGGACGCAGAATCGCGGACTATGCCATTATCGCAGCGCCGGGCGATGACGAAGCCGCAGAAAACGCCGGGGCAGCCTACATGTACGCCTTCAACGCACCTCACTGGCAACAGGAGGTGAAACTTACCGCTGCCGACGCGGAGAAGAGAGACGCTTTCGGGTATGTGGTCTCGGTTGATGGCACAACCGCGGTGGTTGGCGCGCCCGGGGACGATGATGCCGGCAGCAATTCCGGCGCAGTTTATGTCTTCGTCCGCGATGCGAACGGATGGAAACAGCACACCAAGCTCGTCCCCAAAGATTTGGCGAAATCAGATGCATTCGGTGATGCGGTCGATATCCAAGCGAGCACCCTTATTGTCGGGGCGACCGGGCACACACATGGCGGCGAAAGATTCGCAGGCGCTGTTTTCGTCTTCGTCCGCGATGGCGATACGTGGAGGATGCGAGCCAAACTCACGGCTGACGATGCGGGCGCCGGTGACCAGTTCGGCGCTTCGGTTGGCATGGAAGGCGACACTATTATCGTAGGAGCCAAAAAGCACGATCCCGACGGCATAAAAGACGCCGGTGCCGCATATATTTTTCAGCGCGACGGAAACAATTGGAAACAGCAGGCAAAGCTAACTGGGCCAAAGAAACGAAACGGGGATCACTTCGGTACAGGCGTTGCCACGAGCAGGGATATCGCGATCGTTGGCGCACCGCTCCGGGAAGAGGGCGGCCCCAGCGCGGGCGCCGCGTATTCCTTCGTGAATGTTGACGGCGTCTGGAAGAATGCTGCAACGGTGGTGCCCGACGTCGCACATCCAAACCTCTTTTTCGGCTCCGCGATCGCCATAAGCGGCGACACTGTCATTGTCACTGGCGGAGACGGACCGGAAAAGGGTGTCGGAGTCGGTAACGGAATAGTGGCGTATGTTTATAGTGGTGCAGAGCACTTCAGTACCCCGCCTTTCGCCGTCGAGCCATTTGGTTTGAAGGTCACAACCTTGGCTCACCTCAAACGCACTGCACTCTATCAAAACTTCCCCAATCCGTTCAATCCGGAAACCTGGCTGCCGTATCGTCTGGCGACAGACGCACCGGTAACGTTTCGCATCTATAACATCGAAGGGCAACCGGTGCAGGAGTTGAATCTGGGCGCCCAAACAGCGGGTGATTATTCGACTCGGGAAGCGGCTGCCTATTGGGATGGAAGGGGTCGACTTGGCGAGATGGTTTCTAGCGGCATCTATTTCTACACGCTTGAGGCTGGCGCGTACCAAGCCACGCGGCGGATGCTCATTTTGAAGTAGATAGTGCATTTCTAGGGTGCGATCGACCGAGTGAACAACGAGGGCGATAGGTATCCACTGCTTACCATCGCGTAGGTTGGGTTAAACGGCACCCAAAATAACGCATACGGAAACCAGGAAACCTTCAAAGGGTATGCGGCTTGAACCCTCCGAAATATGGGTGAAACCAAACTCTTTATATACTCGGCATCGGGGAACATTGCGTTAATTCTTGGCAAAAATTGGGGATTATTTTGTGGGTCTGTAGGGGACAGCCCCTGTGCTGTCCCATGAGAAATGCCTATAATCCTGGACGGACAGCCACAGGGGGCTGTCCCTACAATCGGCGGAGCACACCTGAAAACTTGAAAAGCGCAATTTCTGACAGGGCGAGGTATAACATGCCTCCCAGTTGAGGTGTTGGGTTTCACTAGAGATATCTAACACGTCAGCCTACCGGAAAAGCAGCGGCTCTATTGGACTATGATAAACATCCACTTTTTACCATTCAACCCAACCTACACTGCTCAGAAATGTCTCTAGTTGAAAGTAGACCATGCACTAATTTGGTCAACAAATAGGATTATTAAATGAACATCTCCGCACTGCACGCTAAAGCGGCACACCTAGAACAAGAACTTAGGGAGGTTCGGGATCGCATCGCGCACGCCGAGGATGACCCGGAAGCGGTCGCCGACGATCTGGCTCGTAACCGGAGTTACGCCTTCAGTGCCGAGGCGTTATCGATTGACGAGGTGGTGGAGGGGTGCGCCGATTCGCTTGATCACTACGGGTTCTGCGTCATCGACAACGTCATACCGAGCGGCGAGGTGGACGCCATCCGAGAGGAGGTCAAGACGGCGCGGTTGAAAATCGACCGAAACCATCAAGCGTTGCAGGAATTGCTCGGCGGGTCGTTGAAAACGCTGAAGATAGGCGCGAAGGAAGAAGCGTTGCTCAGGGATCCGGCGACCACGGGCAAGGTGGAGTTGAGACCGGCGCGTCGGGTCGGGCACCCTCCGAAACTACCCAACGATATTGTGTGGATACCGCGGTACGCTCAGCATTTGGCGAATCCCTTTGTTACCGGTGTGGCGCGCCACGTACTGGACGACCACCTTCGGATTGCGCAGCTGCATCTGCGCATCATCGACGCCGCAAAACCGGACGGGACGCCGGGCGGTTTCGGCGCGGCTCACCTCCGAGGCAGACCCGACACGCGCGAATGGCACACCGATTGGCCGCATGACACGACGGCTTATGGTCGAGGCGACCCCGGCAGAAACATCGGGTGCATCCGCCAGCCGTTCCCCGACGTGGCGATGTGTTTGGTGATGATATGGTATCTGACGGATGTGGACGAGGACTCGGGCGGAACGTGGGTGGTTCCCGGCTCGCACAGGGACACACGCAACCCTCGCGGAGCTTCCGACGGTATCACATGCACGGCACCGATTCCCGGGGAATTGCAGATTACGGCCCCGGCGGGGGCCCTCTATATTCAGGATTCGCGCAGTTGGCACGCCTCGCCGATGCACAATACGAGCGGACGCGATCGGATTGCGGTGGTGAACCGCTGGTGCCCGTGGTGGCTTGCGGTCGATGACTATGCCCCGTACGGGATAAACAATACGGTGTGTCAACCGCTGTCGCACTCGGAATATCTTGCCTTGCCGACCGAATTGCAACCGCTGATGCGGCATTTGTGCCCGGGCGAGCAGGACACGGTGCAGCAGCCTCTGCTGGATCGGGCTATGGAGGCTGATCTGTGGACGCAGCGGGCATTCAAGCGGCTGGAGGAGGATCCGGATGGCTTGTTGGAAGCGAATTCGCATGTTCGGGTGGCGGTAGTACCGTCAAAAAGGTAGAATTGGGATTTTATTCGGGGCGATCGCCTTTATCAGAATTGGTTCGCCACAAAAACCAAATCAAACACATTGACCACCCCATCCCCATTCACATCCGCCTCCAAACTATCCGTCCCAAACCCCTGCGCCACCAGCGTCAAATCCAAGATATTCACCACCCCATCGCCGTTCACATCCGCTGGATTCGTCGGTTTCACCCGCAGATACATCTCTCCGTCAAGGTTTGGCAGCGCGTGTTCTGTGCCCAAATGCCCGCTGGCAACGCCTTTCACCTCCTCCGGCAACGTAATGACCTGCGCCTCGCCGCTGTGGTTGTAGACTGCCCAACCGTTGGTGTATTCGCGAATGTAAAGCCCATCTATATCTTGATAGAGTTGCCCCTTCTCGCCGACTGGCTGGCCGAGATGCGCCTCCCAAAATGGCCACCAATCCTCGCGCTCCCGTTGATACATCACATAACCATCTGAATATGTGAGGCTTAAAGTGGTCAACACACGAACCCAACGTGCGTTGTCTTGGCTGTTGAATGATTGAGTAAAGAGCCCCTCCCCTATTACAGCATTAATGCGGGGCTCACGTAAATGCGATTCAGCCCATGACAAAGTACTTTCAGTTTCATGCAATGCCTTGCTGACTTCATCGCGTCCAACAAACCAGTTGGGTATTCCCGTTTCCATGGACAGTCCATTTATGTAAGGCCCTGTTTCGGGTATCATCATGCGATTTGAGTTGACCTGTATAAGAAAATTCGGTCTTGTGTTCTCTCGAATACGACGCACAATTTGTAAACGCGAAGCACGTTGCAATTCATCGCTGTACAGTGCGCTCGGCAGCAACTCGTAGCCCCATGCATCAAACACAATGCCGTCATATAAACCGCAGCGATCAATATCAACCGCCATCTGAACGATATGTTCTATTCCCTCTGCGCTTGTGTAATCAAAAGAACCATCGACGCCTTCGTTGTGAACAATCACATTACCCTGTGCATCACGTGCCCACAAGGGCGAGTCAGCCCTAAGCTCAAAAAATGCCCGTTTGTACCACGGAATAATAGCCAGAAACACCGTATTAGGGTTGTTAGCAATTATATCGTCACGGCGCTGTATTGAGCGGTCAAGGTCCTTTATAATGAGCCTACCGTCGTTATGATGGTGCTCGACGTCAAATAATTGGTCGGACGGACCGAACGGCATATCATGACCAAACTCTGGAGGCCATTGCCAAGTTGCCGCCAATAGATTCGGATAATCCAAACTTGCCAAACGGGGCTCAAGCGGCAATGGCGGCATATCGCACTGCTGGTCGTAATAAAACACCTCCAACGACAAACCGTCAAGGACTTGAATATTAACAATCAGGTTGTTGTGGATTTCGAGATGTGTGAGTGATGTAATTTCCGCTAGCGGAGCAGCATCTATAATTTTATTATGGTTTATTTGAAGGCCCTTAAGATTGGGCATACGTCTCAAAGGACTCACGTCGACAATATTACATTTGCTGACATCAAGACCTTCAAGATTGTGCAAATGTGCTAGGGGCGACAGGTCAGAAATATTATTCTCGCGGATATTCAATTCGACCAGTCGTGTTAGCGGTGACAATGCGCCTATGTCCTGAATTTGGTTATCCAAAAGAATAAGGCGTTCAAGTTGTGTAAGGCTCGCAATAGGGCTAATATCGACAATATGGTTGGACCGCAGTATCAGCGTAGTGAGATTGCGCGCATACTCAAGTCCACTCAAATGCGTGATACCACGCCCACGACCAACAATCTCGTTTAAGGTGGCCATGTCATCAACAGTAATAGCTTGATTCGCAGGCGACCCCAATGCTTCTCGAATCACGCGCTCCAAGTTAGGATCGCTAATATGAATCGTCTGATCAGACCTTAAATAGCTGCACAACATAAGTGATGTGGCAATTAAGGCTATACAGTATCTTTTATACATAAACGCACCCCCAATAAGTATGTGTAATAGTCATTCAACCCTAACCAATGCGGATAATAGCCAGGCCCTCGCATCGGTAGAACTCCCAGCCCTCCGTGTCACGCGCATCTAAACATTCATCGACCGCTTGTTTCACTTCGGGCGTTTCAGAATCGAAATAGTCGTCAAGAACGAGCCAGCCGCCCGGCACAATTCGATTCACCGTCAACGCCAATTCTGCCTTCGTCGGTTCATAGTGGTGGCTCGCATCGATAAACGCCAGCCGTAACGGTGACCTCCAAAAATGCTGGAGGTATAAAACGGTATCCGATAGCACTGGCGTAATGTGCTCGTGTAACCGAAATTCCCACAGATTCTCGCGCATCTCGAAGTAAGCATCATCGAATAGCTGACGCAACGGTCGATAATCTTTGGTGTAGGAATCAATGGCTACGAGCGGGTACTCGTGTGAATCGTCATCCCGTAGCGCGTGCCCGTTGTCTGAATCGCGGATTTTCACTGATTAAAGGATTTCGCGGATTTGCTTTCGCACTCACTATCCGTTCGCTTGATTTGATTAAATTCGACCCATCATCTTCGATGTAACCGGCGCCATTTGCCTAATTATGCGTATGCGTTGGCTTCAGGATTTCAAAACTGTCGTGGATTAAAAGATTGCCCGCTTTTAATCTGCGCAATCTGTGTAATCCGATCAACTGAGCGGATAGCGAAGGCGATAGAGATTCTCTGCCTTTATCAGAACTGATTGGCAACAAACACCAAATCAAACACATTGACAATCCCATCCCCGTTCACATCTCCGTCCAACCCGTCTTTCCCGAACCCCTGCGCAATAATCGTCAGGTCAAGGATATTCACAATCCCGTCCCCGTTCACGTCCGCCGGATTCGGTGGCTTGACCCGCAAATACATTTCCCCGTCAAGGTTAGCCAGTGCGTGCTCCGTACCCAAATGCCCGCTGGCTACGCCCTGCACCTCCTCCGGCAGGGCGATGACCTGCGATGCGCCACTGTGGTTGTAGACCGCCCAGCCGTTAGTAAATTCACGGATATAAAGACCTTCTGTCTCTTGGTACAATTGGCCCGTGTCACCAACGGGACGACCGAGGTCGGCATCCCAGAAATTGTACCAGTAATGGCTATGCCCAACACCGTCGTTAAACAGGACGTAGCCATCGGAATGCGTGAGGTTGAACGTAGTAAAAGCGCGCATCCAACGTAGATTTGTGGCACCATCTAACGGTTCCCCGGGAACAGCCCATCCTTCCAACGCGTTAACCCGCGGTTCTCTCAGGTTGGATTCCAACCAGAGCAAAGCGTCCTCTATTCGCGTCAAACCTTCTTCCAGACTATCACCGGTCAAATTATACGGTACTAATGTTTCCATAAAACCACCGTTGATGTGTTCGCCTGTCCTCGGTATTTTGCGGTCGTTGGTATTGCCCATTATCAGGAAATCCGGGCGAGTCTCGGCTCGAATACGCTCAATGATATTACTCCGCGCGCGTTGCTCGGCAGGGGTTGCGCCATCCTCGTCTTCTGCCCAGTGATCGAACATGATGCCGTCATACAAACCGCATCTTGACACAGCAAGCGCCCGGTTAATGATTATCTCTTGGGCTTTTGGATTTGTAAAATCCACTTCGTACGCACCGTACACGGCGTCCTCGGGTTCAGGCTTTCCGTCGGCACCCTTTTTCCAATAAGGCGACTCATCGGGCAGAAATCCATGATAATCGGCTTTCATCGGAATATCGACAACGAAAACCATATTCGGATTAAGCGCAATGAACTCATCCCGAAGTTGTTCGCCTCGTCCGGGCAGACCTTGTATTTTCCAAGTTTCGTCATAATAAGAGATATGGTGGTCAAATGTTAGCGAGCAGATAAATAAATCGTGTTGTGCTACCGACTCAATCTCGCTAAGATGAGGTTGATTAAGTACTGGACTCTCGTAGAGTCCGCCCCATGCGGCGAATACCGAGGGGAACGTTCTACTCTCCAACCTCGGCGCCAGGTCGAATGGCGGCGTATCACAAACCTCGTCATACCGAAACACTTCGAGCGACAGGCCGTTGAGAGGGGAATGGTCCGCGATAAAGTTGTGTTCGATGTGAAGCACCCGCAATCCCGTCAAACCGTGCAACGCCTCGACGTCGGTTATCAGGTTTTGGTTAATAGTCAACACTAGCAGATTGGTCAATCCTGCAAGAGGGGATAGGTCTTTAATAGCGTTCTCGTCCAATCCCAACTCTTCCAAACTGTGAAGGTTGGAGAGAGGCGTTAAGTCGGAAATACGGTTACCCGCCAAATCCAAGAGCCGCAGGTTTGTAACGTGTTGCAGCCCTTCGAGACTCTCAATCTCTCTGAAAACCGCGTCTATTCGCGTAAGCTGACGCAGGACAGCCATCGTGATGCGGTCGGGATCGACGCCGATGGCCTCGGCGACAGCAGTCCGTAGATTCGGGTCGGGAAAATGAACGACTTGGGCAAATGCGGGACCGCATAAGGTCATATAAAGCAAAAGATGAAGCATGATTTTCCGTCGAGAATTCATCAATTTCTCCTTTTCAATCACAGGCATTCCTATAGAATCAACCAGTTCCTCCATCATGGAGTTGATTCTACCACACATCCCTATTCCCATCTATATAAAACCAGGCTTGAAGGGATGCTCAATAGACCTCGAAACTACAATCACGGGACGGTAAGGGGCCGTCCCCTACGGTTAATGATATCGGTTGACCAATAGGTGGAAAGCGGGTAAAATGGGTTTCGGATAGCGTCAGCCTAAAATGCGTTAGTTGCCACAACCCAATCTCCTCACAGCGGACTCTGTCCGCGCAGACCAGACGACCTGTGCCTCGACCAAATATCATCCTCTTCCACGCCGAAAGCTGGGACGGCCGGATGCTCGGCTGTGCCGGGCATCCGGCACTCCGCCAAGCGACGCCGAACATCGACCGCATCGCGGAGTCCGGCGCCTTCTTCGAGAACGCCTACTGCACCCACCCCATCTGCTGCCCGTCTCGCGCGAATATGTGGTCGGGGCGGTACACGCACCATTGCGAAAGTTGGAACAACTACAAGGGGCTTGAACCGGGGATGTGGTCGCTGCTCGGCGAACTCCCCAAAACGATCAAGAATTTCGGGAAGTTGGATTACCTATCGGGCGGTCACTCTCAGTCGGCTCGGCTCGGGGCGTGGCTGGCTACCAGCGGAATCAACAAGCCGGTTTTCGACAAGGACAAATCGCAGTGTTTCAGCGTGGAGCCGAGTGACGAAATACGCTGCCATCAGCGGGATTGGGGTTACGTCGACGGGGCGGTGGACTTCCTGAAGCAGCATAAGGATGAACCGTTTTTCCTGTGTATCAGCTCGGGGCTTGCCCACGCGGCGTTCCTAACGAACCGTTATTGGCTGGACCGGATTCCGGAGGAGGCGGTCGATATCCCGGCGATGGACAACACCGATCATCCCGTCCGATTGTATCAGCGTATGACGAAGGCGTGGCGTTACGGGTTCAATGAGTCGGTGGTGCGGCAGGTGCGCCGAATCTACTTCGCCATGTGCGCCGAGGCAGATGCGCTGGTAGGGCGGGTGTACGATGCGGTGCAGGCGTTGGGCTTGGCTGAGAACACCTACTTTATCTTCGCGAGCGACCACGGGGAGTTGGCGTTGGAGCACCAAGAATGGTATAAGATGTCTTTCTACGAAGGTTCCGTCCGAGTGCCGCTTATCGTCACGGGGCCCGGCGTTGAACGCGGACTGCGCATACCCAATCTGGTGTCGCTCATCGACATCTGCCCAACTTTCATGGAGATGGCGGGGTTGGCGCCGCCGGAAAACCTTGACGGCGAGTCGCTGTTACCGCTAATCACCGGGGGCAGGGCAGAGAGCCGAGATTCGGCTTACGCCTGTTTCACGGGCATCACGCTCAACACCTCGGGTTATATGCTGCGCAAAGGCGAGTGGAAATATGTGGCGTACGTCGGCTATCCCTCCCAGTTGTTCGATATCGAAACCGATCCGGGGGAACTGGACGACGTGTGCGCGGCGCGACCGGACATCGCGGCGCGAATGGATTCGGAGTTGCGCTCCATCGTGGATTATGAGCGGACGCATCGGGACTTGCTGGCGTACAACAAGGAGGCGTTCCGGCAGTGGCGGCGCCAGGCTATGCGGGGCTTGCACGTGGATGGGCGTTACGGGCTGGAGAACAACCCGTCAACCGATTATTGGAGGATTATGGACAACTGTTTCACAGGTTATAACGAGGGCGACGAAGAACTGGTTAATGAGTGGTTGGAGGCGTGAGAAGCAGTGGCTAGTGTCGAGTGGGGAGTGGTAAGTGCAGGAAGGAGGGAAGGGTGGAGGCGCCGAGGTGCTTAAGACCGGCATACCACTTTACTCCGGCGACCGGGCGCGTGGGGGATCCCAACGGTCTTTGTTGGTACGACGGGCTTTATCATCTCTTTTTCTTGCACTTTTGGAAATGGCCCGATGATACGGGCCAATCATCTTGGGGGCACCTCGTCAGCGAGGACATGATCCGCTGGAGGGAGGCGCCGACGGCTTTCTTTCCCGGGGAGGCATACGACAGTCAAAGTTGTTGGAGCGGGTGTTTCCGGATGATCGAGGGCGTTCCCACGATTTTTTACTCCGGGGTCGGGGAGGACGGTGTCAGCGCGTGCCTAGCGACCAGCGAGGATATGTACCGGTGGTCGAAATCCGGGGCGAATCCGTTGATGACGCCGGAGCAGATGCGAGCCAACTGGGATCCTTGCGTTTGGCGCGAGGGCGACACCTACCTGATGCTGACGGGCGGAAAGCGCGGCGCCGAACTGTTCGAATCGAAAGACCTGCGCTCGTGGAGTTTTCTGCACCCGCTGTTGGCGGAAGACCCGCGGCGTGGTTTAACGAAGTGGGACTGCCCGCATCTGTTCAAGCTGGGCGCGAAGCATGTGTTGATCGTCTATGCGCACCCGATGCGGCAGAACATCTATTTCGTCGGGCGCTATGAGGAGCGCCGGTTCCACGTGGAAGGACGGGGTAATCTGGACGTTGGCGTCAACGCGGGAGGGGCATTCTCGGCGGCGCATCCGTCTTATCGGGATCCGCACGGTCGGCAGGTGCTCATTGGGATGATGCAGGAGTGCGGTCAGGATGCGGCAGCCGTGCAGGGGCGCGATTGGTCGGGTGCTATCTCGTTGCCGCGCGTTCTCACGCTCGGGGATGATGATCGTTTGCGCTTTGATCCGGTTGCGGAGGTCGAATCGCTGCGCGGGAGGCATTGGCGGTTCACCGACATCGGGCTCGCGCCAGATCAGACGCATCAGCTCGCGGCGGGTTCCGGTGCATGCCTTGAGATTGAGGCAGTGATTGATCCAGGTTCCGCAAGGGAGTGCCGGTTAGGAGTGCTATGCAGGGACGGTGACGGGGAGGGGACGTCCATCGTTTATGATGCAGAGAGGAAGTCAATTTCGCTGAAGGGAACGAGCGATGCTTTGGATTTGGCGGCTGGCGAGTTTCTGAAGTTGCGGGTGTTTGTTGACCGGTCGTTAGTGGAGGCGTTCGCGAATCGGCGTGTCTGTCTGAGTGGGTGGTCGTATCCGCGTTGGGAGGAGGGAGGATTTGTGAATTTGTCGGCTATCGGCGGGAATGCGCAGGTGAAGTCGATTGATGTTTGGGAGATGGGAGAAAGGAAGTGAGGGAAGAATGGAAGGATGGAAGACGGGAGATTTGGGAGTAGGTGATTCCAGATTTCAGCCTACAAGGGTCGTGATTCGGAGAGGAATCTCTCTCGTACGGGATTTCCTATCGCCTTCGCTATTCGCTCAGTTGATCCTACAGGTTGGAGGAGGATGTCAATGAGAGAATCGGATTTTGTGTTGGACGGCACGCTACGATCGGACGGAGCCTCGATTCGCAAGGTGAGGGGTAATCATTTCAAATTGACGCTGGGGCGCGTGCCTCAACCCACGATGGCTGCGGCGCAGATTCCGCCAGACCTCCGAAGGCACTATCCGGGACGGCAGGAGGGTTGGGCAAACTGGGTGCGATTCGAGATTGCCCGCAACGCGAAAGGGAACGAGCTCCGGCTCGATGTGGAATTCGACGCGCCCGAAGAGTGGGGCACGTTTCGTTCGCAAAAGGAGGGCGGCGTGCCGTATCCGTTCACAAACTACGATCCGTGCTGGTCTTACGACGGGGAGGCGTGGAGGTATATCTCGTGGGAGGAGGATTTTGTTCCGGGACGCGCGGGGACGCTCATCTTTCCACCGTTCGAGCAGGATCGGGTGCTGGTTTGCACGCAGTTACCGATGACCGTTGAGGATGCGGAGGCGTTGCTTGCGGAGTGGCGGGAGCACCCCCATGTGGAGGTGCATATTCTCGGGGAGTCGCTTGGAGGACGGAAACTCCACCGCGTGACCATCACCAATCCGCAGGGAAACGTGCCGTCTTCGCGCCGCTGGGTCCACCATGTCGCCAATCAGCATCCGGGCGAAGGGGTGTCGCAGTGGTACATTGCGGGCATGGTGAAGTGGTTCTTGAGCGATGAGGCGGCGGACGCCCGCTCGCGGACGATTGGGCATTTCACGTTGATGATGAATCCCGACGGGGTTGACCACGGGTGGTGCCGCGTCAACGCGCAGGGGATTGATAGTAACCGGAATTTCCGGGTAGAGGGCGCTGATCAGGCGCTCCAGCCGCATGAAGCGTTCATCTTTCAGCGGGATTTGGAGTCGCTCGTGCATTCCGACGCTCCGGTGACGACGAGTTGGGCAATGCATTCCTCGTCATCGGCGAAACTGTCTCCGATGCTTGTGGGTCGGGGACCGGAGTTGCGGGGAGTGTTGGGGCCTGACGAGGATTTCGGGGCATTGTTGAAGGAGCGTGATCCGAAGAACTTGATTAACGACTATCGTGAGCATCATAGGGGAGTGACGCCGGAGTGCTTTTGGGACGGGGGACCGCATCATGCGTGGGGCATCACGACGTTTCTGGTTGAGGGGGGCGGCAAAGGCATGAACAAAGCGAAGGCTATCGAGGCCGGTGGAATTTTGATGCGGGCGCTTACGGCGTATTATGCTGGGGATCAACGGAGCGGATAGTGAGGGCGATAGAGATGGTGGGCGGTGGCCACCCTACAGAGGTCGCGACCTGGAGATCGCTCCTACACATCGGACGTGCAATGAAGGGATTACATCTTCAAACAGGTTCGTAGTCAAATTGTTTCCTGGAGGTTTGGGAATGAATTGGGGATTTTGGAATATGGCATATCAGATTGAAGTCGGTGTTGTGGCGTTGCCGGTTATCGTCGCGTATCTGTTGTTGGTTTCGGTGGGGTGTGTCGATGCCACGGATAATCTGGCGGAACCGAAGCCTTTGGTCGTTACGGTTAATGACGGCGCGGCGTTGCAGAGAGCGATGGATCGGCATGGGGGCGGGCCGGTGCGCATCAGTGCGCCGACGACGATAACCTGCTCCGTGTTGGAATCTGTCGTCGGCGATGAAATCTCGCGGCACGCGCTGCTGATTCCTCCGGGCATCGAGCTGGACCTGAACGGCAGCACGCTGACCCTCGATCTCCGTTCCAACTCGCACGGCGTCAGACTGTCCAGCGGCTCCGCGGTTCGCAACGGGACAATCCGGGTCGTGCGCAGCGAAGGGAAGGGATCGCAGGCGATTTGGCATTCGGGCATCAGCGTGGGGGCTCCGTACGACGATGGCGGCACGCCCGCGAAGCCGAGCTATTTCTCCAAAGTGTCCAACTGGCGGATCGAGGATATCACCATCGATCAGCAGGTGGAGGCGTCCGCTATCCAACTGATGTCCGAGGCGTGTTTCGGCGTGATCCGACGCGTTCGGATTCTTGATTCTCCGAAGGCGTTGATTGGCATAGGATTGGACTGGGGGAGCGTCGGGAAGGTGACCACGGCGGATGACCAGATTCCCCGTATGCGCGAGCTGTGGGAACAGGGGGAAATCTATAGCACGCACCCGCATGACATTCTGATTGAGGATATCCGTGTCGGGCATCTCACACGGAATGTTGACGGCAACGACGCCGGAGTCCGCTGCTCGGCGTGTTATAATATCCAGATCCGAAACCTGCAGGTGGCGTCGGCGGCGACCGCGGTGGCGATATTCGGCGGGGATTGCGGTTTTGAGTTTGCGCCAATATCACTTCGTCCGATGGCTCACGCGGGATACGAAATTGATAACGTGGTGATTGATACGGCGTTCCGTTTCGGGATTGTGTTGAACGGGTTGGCGGACAATGTTTATCGGTCAAGCGAGAATCACGGTTATGAAACGCTGATTGATACGGCGCATCCCGGATTGAATCGCGTGGTGGTGAGGGACTGCCGGCTGAACGGCGGGGGCACGCCGAACAATCAGGGCATCTTTATCACGGCGGTTACGGAGGCGGAGGTGCGGAACGTAGTGGTGGAGGGGTTCGGGATGGGAGCGCGAATTAAGAATTGGGTGAACGGGCTGCGTTTTGTGAATTGCGATTTGGCTCAGAACAGTGAGCCGTATACGATTCTCAGCGTGATTGAAGCGCCGAGGAATTTGGTGTTTGAGTGATGTCATCCCAACTCCCTGTAGTAACGATCAAGCGAGTGAACAACGAGTGCGATAGAGATCCCTCTCCGAATCGCGACCCTTGTAGGGAACGCAGATCTGCGTTCCCTACGCGGCGAGTAATCCTTACGAAGATTCTATAGTCCTTCCTTTCGTTGATCTTGAAGGTTTGATTGGATATTTTTCCATCCAAGCCGCTATTGATGAAATCCAATTCTCCCGCCCAACTTAGGCTTAGAACCGCTCTCCTCGTCGCGCTGTTAATTCCGCTGAACGCCGCGTTCCAGATGCAGCCGGGCTTGGCGCACATGGCGATGATCTCGCTGCTTTACAACGCGGTCACGATTCTGTTCGTTCTGGTGGCGTTCAGCCGTCTCATTGAGAAATTCCTTCCGAAACTTGCACTTTCCCGCGCCGAGCTACTCTCGCTTTACGTGGCAGTCTCCCTGTCTACGGCGATCGGCGGGCACATGTGCGTGCAGATTATGATTTCCGTCATCAGCTACGCCTTTGCGTTCGCGACGCCGGAGAACGATTGGCAGGCGCTGTTCTGGAACTATATCCCAGAGTGGCTGTCGGTCAGAGACAAGGGAGCGCTGGATAACCTGTATCGCGTAGAGTCAACGCTCTACCTCGCGCCGCATATCAGGGCATGGTTGCCTCCGATGTTCGTGTGGGGTTGTTTTCTGTTTGCGCTGTTTTCTGTCATGCTGGCTATCAATTTCATCCTGCGGAAACAGTGGACGGAGAACGAGAGGCTGAGCTATCCGCTTATTCAGTTGCCGCTGGAGATGACGAGCCGTAGGCGCAGCTTTTTCGGGAGCAAGGCGATGTGGATTGGCTTTGCGGTCGCCGCGTTTATTGATCTGCTCAACGGGTTCAACCATCTCTTTCCGCAGATACCGCGTATCGGTCTCACGCGCTCGCGGGAAAACGACCTCGCCGACCTGTTTACCGTCCATCCTTGGGATGCCATCGGTTGGTTGCCGGTGGGCATCTACCCGTTCGCCCTCGGCTTGGCGTTTTTCATTCCGCTGGATTTGTCGTTCTCTGTGTGGGTGTTCTATCTGTATTGGAAACTTCAGCGGGTTCTGGGGAGCGCCTTTGCTTTGCCACACGGGTTTCCGTATGCCTCGGAGCAGTCATTCGGCGCGTACGTCGGTATCGGGGTGATGGCGATTTGGATGGCGCGTCGGCATCTGGTTCAGGTCGCCAGAAAATGCTTGGGCGTAGGTGCGCGCGTCGACGATTCCGATGAACCGCTGTCGTATCGCGGGACGGCAATCTGGCTGCTGGCGAGTTTGGTGTTCCTGTTCGCGTTCTGTCATCAGGCGGGGATGTCTTTTTGGGTCATCGCTTTATTCTTCGGGCTGTATTATGCGTTGGCTATCGGGATTACGCGGGTGCGAGCGGAACTCGGCTCGCCGGTGCACGATCAGCACTTCGCCGGAGCGGATGAGATGACGTATGCCTTCATCGGCGCCAAGCCGCTCGCCACGAGCAATATGACGATGCTTTCCTACTTCTATTTCTTTAATCGGGCGTACGACTGCCTGCTGATGCCGCATCAACTCGAAGGGCTGAAGATTGCGGAGCGGGCGGATATTCAGTATCGGCGGTTCGGGGGCGTCATGGTCTTTGCAACGGTGCTGGGTATCGGCGCGTCGATCTGGGGGTATCTGCATTTCGCCTATCAGGGGGAGATTAACACCGGTTGGGCGGGCGAAGAGGCGTTCCAGCGGCTTGAGGGTTGGCTGGCGCATCCGTCGGGGACAAATGGATCGGTTATCACAGCGATCGGCGTCGGATTTTTGGTGTCGGTCGCGCTGGCGCTGATGCGGGGGCAGTTTATTTGGATGCCGTTGCACGCGGCTGGCTATGCCGTCACCACGACGTGGACGATGAACTTTTTCTGGTTCTCTATCTTCGTCAGCTTTGTGTTGAAATGGCTGATTGTCAAGCACGGCGGGCTGCGGAGTTTCCGAAAAGCGGCGCCGTTTTTTCTGGGGCTGGTGCTCGGCGAGTTTGTGGTCACGACGTTTTGGGGGGTGGTCGGGATTGTCACGGGTCTGTCGACGTATATTACGATTGATATGTAGGGAGAAGCAGTGGTTAGTGGCGAGTGGCGAGTGAGCAGGGGATTTCTATCGCCTTCGCTATCCACTCAGTTGATCTACAGGCAATTGATTTCACTTGACATTGCGCCCTTTGTTCGCTTATCGTGTTTAGTTAAATTCACCCTATTTTGCAGCGATTCTGGGAAACGACACTATTCGTTTTAGAGGTACATTGTTTTGGCGAACCCATTCTTTGATCAGCCCATTCTCAACTCGCCTTATGAACCCCCAAGCCGTCATTGGGAGCTGGATGCGTCGGGACAGCCAACCCAGAATAGAATAGACAGATAGAGGCAGGAGGAATTCATCACTTGCCCAGTTTAGACAAATTCGTTGGTGGACAGATGAACAGGGATAAAGTCTTGAAGGTGCTCTGGGCGCACAAAGAAACGCTCTCACATCGCTTTGGCGTGACCAACCTCGCCTTATTCGGCTCAGCCGCGCGTGACGAAATGTCCGACGACAGCGACATTGACATCTTGGTTGGTTTCGACCGGCCGGGCACCTCAAAAGCGTACTTCGGCGTGCAGTTTTACTTGGAGGACCTGTTGGGTCGTCCGGTCGATTTGGTCACGGACAAGGCGTTGCGGGTGGAACTGCGCCCCTACGTGGAGCGGAAGGCAATCAATGTGTAGGTTAAGGTGCACAAAGTCAACCCACCGTGGGAGTTCTTTCATATTGAACACCGTCGTATTCACGAAACCATGTTCCTTTGCAGCCCTCGAATAAGCATTAGCCGAACAAATAGTGAAAAGACTTACCATCGCTCTCCCTAACTAGCCGCTTGATCGCGGTGCACACCCTACCGAAACCCACCGCTCTCCACCAATCACCGTTTCCCCATTCTCCACTGTCTCTCCGCACAATATTCTTGACTTTTGCCACGAGCGTCGCTATGATGTTTATTGATATGCTGGCGTATATTGACAGAAGGGAACGGGACATCGATCACTTATCTCCAGCCAATCGGCGCCACTAAAATACCGCGTCACGCCATTCGACTATTGAACGCTCTACCAACCACTTATACCATGCAAGGGGTTCGTGTATGAAAATCATTGATTCGGATATGCAGAAACAGTTTATGGGTGACGGTTTTTACGTCTTCAGAAACATGCTTGAGCCCGAACTGATCGATACGTTGAGGGGAATCACGGATGATGTGCTCGCGCAGCAGGAGGAGGCGCATTTCGAGCAGCAGCGCGCACCGGGTAGCATGGTGCTTATCGATTGGGAGATGGCGTACCGGTATGATGTTCTAGCTGAACTGATTGCTCACCCGAAAATGCTGAAGGGGCTGGCTGAATTAGGATTCGCGGAGCCGAAGTTTGGGCATGGCAGAATCATCAGCAAGCCGCCGCACAGCCCGCGGCTGTTTTGGCACGAGGACGGCAGGTTCTGGGACGATCCGGTCAGCTATACGCCGCAGCCCATCCAGTGTTTTCTGATGTACTATCTCGTGGACACCACGCCGGAGAACGGATGCTTGCGGGTGATTCCGGGATCTCACCTGAAGCGCCACGCGCTGCATGACCAAGTTCCAGTGCGGCATGCCGAGAAACTGTCGACCTACGCCGACCCGGAACACGTCGCTTTCCAACATGCGGAGGGAGAGATTGATGTGCCCTTGAGGGCGGGTGACGCGGTGATGGGCTACGGCACGCTGTTTCACTCGGCTCATGCCAACCGGACAGATCGGCGTCGGACGGGGCTTACGATGTGGTATTATCCCGATTTCGTCGACCTGCCCGAGCACACCCAAGCTACGGTGGCGTCTTTGGAAACCAAGTCCCAAGTCACGAAGCGTTCACCGGGGCGGAGGCAGCGCTTGATGGAGCCGCTTCGGATCGTGTACGAGGGTGATGCCGAGGCGATTGAGCAGCAGTGGACGCCGGGAGAGGATTTGAGGTAGTTGTTGCTTGCGGCACAGTAATCGCGTTTGGAAGAATTCCGTGTCAGGGAGAATTCGGAGTCGCGATTCGGGGAAGATCTCTATCGCACTCCCTATCCAGTCGCTTGATCGCCGCTGGCGCTCTCAAAGGCTGGTAAGAGTTCTATCGCGCTCCCTATCCAGTCGCTTGATCCCTACAGATGTACAAAGTCGAGCTTAGTCAAGTCTTTCTAGTGCGGGGCAAGGGGATTTCTATCGCCTTCGCTATCCACTCAGTTGATCGCTCCTACATTTGCAAGAGAAGACCATAAATCTATCCATAGGTTGACACCCTCCCATCTCACAGGAGATTTTTATGAGTGAAGAGAAGAGACCGAATATTCTGCTGATTCTGAACGATGACATGGGTTATTCCGATCTCGGCTGCTACGGCGGCGAGGTGCAAACGCCGAACCTTAACGGGCTGGCGGACGGCGGACTGCGATTCACGCAGTTCTACAACACGGCGCGTTGCTGCCCTTCGCGCGCATCGCTGTTGACGGGGCTGCACCCGCACCAAACCGGCGTGGGTCACATGACGACCGATGACGGACTGGAGGGTTATCGCGGGAATTTGAATCGCCGGTGCGTGACGATTGCCGAGGCGCTTGGCGCGACGGGTTACCGAACCTATATGAGCGGCAAGTGGCACATATCGCGTCACATACAACCCGAGGGGCCTAAACACAGTTGGCCGCGCCAGCGGGGTTTCGACCGATATTTCGGTATCCTCTCGGGCGCCGCGAATTACTGGAAGCCGCATACACTTACCCGTGGGGACGATTGGATTCTGCCCGAAGAGCTACCAGACGGATTCTTCTTGACCGACGCGATTAGCGATGAAGCATCGAATTTCATTCGAGACCATCACGCAAAATCGCCAGATGATCCCTTCTTTACCTACGTTGCCTACACGTCGCCGCATTGGCCGCAGCACGCGCATGAGGAGGATATCGCCCGCTATGAGGGCAGATTCTCCGCCGGCTGGGATGCGCTGCGCGAGGAACGCCTGCTGCGTATGCGGGAGATGGGGATATTGGAGGATTGCTGGGAATTGAGCGATCGAGATGCGTCGCAACCGCCGTGGTCGGAGGCGCAGCATAAGGAGTGGAATCTGCGGCGTATGGAGGTTTACGCGGCGCAAATTGACCGAATGGATCAGGGGATTGGGCGGATCATCAGCACGTTGGAAGCCACGGGTCAACTGGATAACACGCTGGTGCTCTTCTTGGCGGATAACGGCGGGTGTGCCGAAGAATTGGGCGGGCCCAACACGCGTATCAGGCGAGATTGGCCCGTCTCACCGCCGCTGACACGCGATGGGAGACCGGTCAGCACGGGGAACGACCCGACAATTATGCCGGGACCGGAAACGACATATCAAAGTTACGGCGTGCCGTGGGCAAATCTGTCAAATACGCCGTTCCGCGAATACAAGCACTGGGTGCATGAGGGCGGCATCAGCACGCCGTTCATCGCGCATTGGCCCGAACGTATCACATCCGCGGGCGAGTTTCGGCATCAGCCGGGGCAGTTGACGGATGTGATGGCGACGTGCCTCGAGGTCGCGGGCGCGGCGTATCCGGAGGAGAACGATGGGAATCCGGTTTATCCGCTGGAAGGCACGAGTTTGACCCCCATTTTTGATAACGGGGACAACGGCAAGGGCGTGCTGTATTGGGAGCATGAGGGGAATAGAGCGGTGCGGCGGGAGAATTGGAAGTTGGTCACAAAGTATCCGGGGGATTGGGAATTGTACGACACGGAGGCTGATCGCACGGAGTTGGAGGATGTGAGCGGGAAGTGCCCGGACATCGTGAAGGAGTTGAGCGGGTTGCACGCTGATTGGACGGATCGGTGTCAGGTTCAGCCGTGGAGGGATATCTTGGAGTCGCGGGATCAAGCGACTGGATAAGGAGCGCGATAGCAAATCCTGATTGAGTTCCCATCGACATCCCCCAAGCGACACGTAGGCGGGGATCAAACGACCGAATAGGGAGTGCGATATCCAATCCCGATAGAGATCCACTAGTCACTAACCACTGCTTTTTTAGGTTGCCATGTCTACACTTGACTGGATCACGGTAAAAGGATTCAAGAGTATCAAATCCATTGAGGAGTTGGAACTCCGCCCAATCAACGTCTTGATTGGAGCGAACGGCGCCGGAAAGTCGAACTTCATGGAGGTTTTTTCGCTCCTTAACGCCATACGCCTAGGTGGGTTACGGGATTACGTTATGCGGTGCGGCGGCGCCGACAAGATACTCCACTTCGGTTCAAAGACAACTCAGCAGCTAAGTATTGAAATCGGTTTTGAGAATGGAAAAAGAAAGTACAATATAGATTTGGCTCCGAATGATGCCGATGGGATGTTTCCGTCGAATGAAAACGTCTATACTTCGGTGAAACAGGAGACGGTTCCCGATGACGCCTTTTCTACGCTTTATGCCCTCCTCGGAGGGGATAGCGAGGCGGGAATTAGCAATACAGATCAAAGATCCGGCGCAATCACTTACGTTCGGGAACAGCTTTTTCATTGGCGATTGTACCATTTTCACGACACAAGCGCGTCGTCACCCATAAAGAAGACCGTAGCCGTAAATGACAATCACTATTTGCGGCATGATGGCTCGAATCTCGCCGCTTTCCTGTACTTCTTGCGCGAAGTACATTGGCGCTCGTATGACATGATACGTCGCACGGTACAGCTGGTTGCGCCGTTTTTCGACGACTTTATTTTGGAGCCGCTTGCATTAAACGAAGATAGGATTCTCCTCGAATGGCGACATCGGAGGTCAGACGACTATTTTGATGCCGCATCGCTTTCCGATGGATCTTTGCGGTTCATCGCGCTGGCGACGTTGCTGTTGCAGCCGATAGAACTTCGCCCCTCGGTGATTCTGTTGGATGAACCGGAGCTAGGACTGCACCCGTACGCGATGACAATTCTTGCCTCCCTCGTTAAGCAGGCCTCCGTGAAGACCCAAATTGTTCTTGCCACACAGTCTTCGCTCCTCCTTGACCATTTCAATCCTGAAGACGTGCTCGTAGTTGATCGCGTGGAAGGAACAACGCAATTCACGAGGCTGGACGGAGAGAGACTGAAAAATTGGCTTAAAGACTATAGCCTCGGTGAACTCTGGGAGAAAAACGAGCTAGGCGGTCGTCCCGCTCCTGAAGTTACAGATTGGGAGTGAGTGCAATGACTAGATTGCTCGTTCATGTTGAGGGTGAAACCGAGGAGGACTTCGTCAATCAAGTGCTCGCACCAAATTTGTATCGTTGTGGTTTCTCAAAGGTCAGCGCCCGATTAATAGGGCGTGGCCGTCAACGTGATCGTCGCGGCGGAATTCAGGCTTGGACGGTAGTCCGAAGAGACATTGTGAACCACCTCAGGGAAGATCCAACAGGCATTTCCACAACAATGGTGGATTACTACGGGATGCCGCAAGCCGATCCAGGGGCATGGCCAGGACGTTCTGGAGCTAATGAACTCGCGTTTCCGAGAAATGCAGAGACGGTTGAAAACGTCATCGCAACTGATGTCTGCGAACAGATGGGGTCGGACTTCAACCCGGAGCGATTCGTTCCTTATGTCATGATGCACGAGTTTGAAGCAATGCTCTTTAGCGATTGTGAGAGGTTCGCAGAAGGTATTGGGGAGCCTCGGCTAGCCCC
Source organism: Candidatus Poribacteria bacterium (assembly GCA_965197465.1). Classification (GTDB taxonomy): domain Bacteria; phylum Poribacteria; class WGA-4E; order WGA-4E; family JAJDTR01; genus JAJDTR01. The sequence continues at coordinate 2,941,644 of OZ240209.1, forward strand.
GAAATTTCGAGCCATCCGGAACAATTTTGCAACACCGGAAGAGATAGATGATTCTCCCCACACCGCGCCATCCAAACGTGTCCAATCGCTTGTGCCCGGGTACGAAAAGCCATTATGGGGAACTTTGGCAGTGTTGGAGATTGGCCTTGAGGCAATCCGGTCGGAATGTCCGCATTTTCACAGTTGGTTGGAACGGTTGGAGGGCATACCACGGCGTATGGCTGTGTAGGCGGGGCGGTGGAGTTCTGCAGAACAGTCATTAGATCGCACTCAGAGTTATCTATCATCTAGGAGAAAAGTTGAGAAAGGTTGTCTGGAAATAACAGACAACAACTGCGGACAGACGCGACATGAGGAATAGACCATGAAAACTTCAGACGCTCTTGAAATAGAGGTGACCAACTTTGGCCCGATTGTTGAGGCGAAAGTCGACTTGCGGCCATTTACACTTTTCGTCGGACCGAGTAATACGGGTAAATCTTATCTTGCCATGATGATCTATGCGTTGCACGGTCTATTTGGCGAGACAGCGACGAATGCTTCCTCCCGGCGGCGCGGTATGTCCAAGCGTTACCCACCTCACTTTTTGCATCATCGGCGGAAAAAGCGAATAGCGTTCTCGGAAGACAATATCAAAGATTTACTTGATTGGGCAAAAGAGGAATTTTCGGAAACAGAATTGGAGAAAACGCAGAGCGGACTTTCGGCACCGCTACCTGAAAAAATTGGAGCGTTAATTCGACCTATGTTTGATCCTGTCGGTGGTTCAAACAATGTTGCCAATGCTGAAATCACCCGTTGTTTCGGTCTCCAATCACCTGCGCAGTTGGTTCGTAGTCCCGGTACAGCCGCAGCGCAGGTCTCGCTTCGCAGATTCGTTGGAGAAAAGAGGAAAGACAATCCCCCTTTCGTGTACCGACTTGACATAACGAGGCGCGGAATAATCAATCTTAACGCCTCAATTCCCAAAGAAAATCCGTTATGTTATGTGCGTGGTACAATCGGTCGAGTAATGTGGAGTTTTCAAAGGGCGCTACTCGAACAGGACGAAGTTAATAAACAGCATTTAGCGTTCAGTCTGATTGAAGATCTTGTGGATGCTGTTCTTCCCTATATCGTGGGCCACGCAAGCTTGCCTGCTCATTACCTTCCTGCGGACCGGGCGGGGGTAATGCACGCGCATCGAGTGGTAGTAAGCGCGTTAGTCGAGCGTGCCGCAACCGCTGGTATCCACCCGGTGGCACAAGTGCCGATGTTGTCTGGTGTTCTGGCTGACTTCTTAGAGCAGCTCATCGCGTTGGGCGATCTCCCGCCGAATCGACGTCGCCGTAGCGGAGAGCTTGCTACTCGTTTAGAAAAAACACTCTTGGGAGGAACGGTACTTCACGAGGAAAGAACGACGCAGGAAGGCCCTTATTCCTCGTTCTTGTACCGCCCAGATGGCTGGAAGGAGAGCCTGCCAATGATGCGCACCTCGTCAATGGTTTCCGAGTTGGCGCCGGTGGTGTTGTATCTGCGTCATGTCGTCCGCAAGGGTGATGTGCTGATTATTGAGGAGCCGGAATCTCATCTTCACCCCGAGATGCAAGTCGAGTTTACGCGCTTTCTGGCGTCTGTCGTTCGCTCAGGCGTTCGAATCATCATGACAACGCATAGTGAATGGGTGCTAGAGGAACTCGCCAATCTAGTACAGGCCTCGGAACTTGGCGAGTCCGAGAGGAAGGCAATCACCGGAAGCGCTATCGCTCTCAATCCAGACGAAGTGGGGGCATGGCTGTTTCAGCCCAAGAAACGCCCCAAAGGTTCGGTTGTGCAGGAAATTCCGCTAAATCGGGAATCGGGAACCTTTGCCACAGGCTATGACAAAGTTGCTGTCGATGGCTACAACCGGTGGGCTGAGATGACCAGTCGCGCAGATGAGAGGGACGGCAAATGAGCAGTCTCGCAAACGACGTCCGCGCTAGAGTCTCGGATGAGTGTCTAACGACCAAGTGTGAAAACAATCGGTGCAAAGTAGGTCTTCCAAACGATTCTAGTTTGTTTGTCGTTATAAACATGGACCATCCCAAATCGCCAGCTCCGAAAGACAAGGAACACTGCGATCATCTCTTCATCGGCGAGTGCAGCAGTAGCGATTGGGTTGTGCCCATTGAATTGAAAGGCAGACCCAAGGCAAGCAAAATCGTGTCGCAACTACAAGCCGGCGCCTCCGTCGCGTCAAAAATTGTTCCCAACCGTGCGAAGGTTAAATTCAAACCCATTGCGGTCTACGACGGTCAATTCAGGCGGGCTGAGGTAGATGCTTTCAGGGAAAAGAGGAATAAAGTGAAATTTCGACAACAACGTGAGTTTATTCTCTTGCGTGAACGCGAATTGAATTTGGAGAAAGACCTCTAGTTCCCTAAGGCTCTCGGACTTTCGAGTTGTCAACACTTTCACCGACAGCCCAGTCAAGCTGCCGGGCAACGAGCAGAAAACAGTTACAACCACGGTCTTTGATCTTCAAATACATCAGGAGAAAATGTTACTGCTGAAGACTCGCTCAAAAACGGGAGACTCACAATGAAAACTGGTGGGAATACCAAGACTAGGGGAACGCAGATTTCGACGCTCCCAATCGTTCGGATTTCGGCGGAGAATTTCGGCCCTATCGTGAGTGGCAGTGTGGACCTGCGGCCACTGACTGTGTTCGTCGGTCCGAGCAACACCGGCAAAACCTATTTTGCCATTTTAATCTATGCCCTTCACAGGATCCTGAATGGATTTCCGAGACTTCCCGTCATGTACCAATATCGCCATCGATTTGGGGCAGGTTTCCGATATGGAAAATCGTTGAGGATGGATGCTGACTTGTCGGAAAAGGAATGCCGGGCTGTTTTCGAAAAATTGGAGGACGAGGGACGGCCTTTCAGATTCTCGGACTTGCCTAGAAGTGTCCGTGAGGTAACGCAGACAATACTCAAAGATCCCGATTTATTGGGTTCATTTCTAAGGTCCGAACTTGAGCGTTGTTTCGACCTTGGGTCTGTGTCTGAATTAGTTCGATTGTCCGGTAGCCCCAATAGCATGGAAGGTTCAATGCATGTCAGCGAGGAGGGGCAGGCCCTCTGGCATTTCGGCATGGAAATCTCCAAATCGGGTATTTCCGCGGATGGACAGATTGAAGATATGGTACTCCTTCCGGAAGGAAGAGCGGCCTCGGAATCACTGCCCTATCAGGGATTTATGCGACTTCTGGAGTCAATCAAGGAACAACTAGAACCCAGTTCACCACATCACCGTGCGTACCTAATTGGACAGCTTTTTGAGGAACTTCTGAACGTAGTCACTGCTAACGGACGAGGTGGAACGCATTACCTACCAGCTGCCCGGAGCGGCATCATGCAGAGTCACCGCGTCATCGCGAGCTCTTTGGTGGCGAACGCTACTCGCGCGGGATTGGAGCGGTTCCCGGAAATCCCGACGTTTTCAGGTGTGGTGGCAGATTTCCTGCAACAACTTATCCTTTACGAAGAGGAACGTACATCCGACGATCTCATGAAAGACCTTGCCGATGTGCTTGAACGCGAGGTGCTTGACGGGCAGATACGGGTCAACAGGGCTTTAGCGGGGGGAATTCCGGATTTCGTGTATCAGCCACGGAAAACGGAGGAGAATATTCGCTTGACACGAGCGTCGTCCATGGTGACCGAACTCGCTCCCGTTGTGCTACTTCTCCGTAACGCCATTGCCCGCGGCGATATGCTCATCATTGATGAACCCGAGGCACATCTTCATCCAGCCGCCCAGACGGAGATGGCGAAGACGTTGGGGCGTTTGGTGCGCGCCGGGGTGCGGGTAGTGGTTACAACGCACAGCGACTGGTTGCTTATGGAAATTGGAAACCTGATACGTGAAGGGGAATTGGAACAAAAAACCAGTGAGTCAATCAGCGAAGGTCCCCTTCCAAGTTCGCTCCAGCCGAGCGACGTGGGAGTCTGGCTGTTCCGCAAGGATGAAACCTCAGCGAGTTCAACGGTGAAGGAAATCCCGTTTGACCGTATCGAAGGTGTGGAACCTAGGGAGTATGAAGATGTGGCTGAAGCACTTTATAACCGCTCGGCAGGCCTGCAGAACCGACTCGCGGAAACCGTGAAATAGGCAGGCTATCGAGATGAATGAGATTCTTGAGTGCATCAAGGAAAAGGTAGGTACGGGAAATTTATGTGACTCGTGCGAAGAAAATAACTGCAAAGCTTCCCTAGAAGATGTGCCCCTGTCCCGAGTGGTGGTAGACGCAAACAGAGCATTCGAGGCTCACCAAATCACAGGAAACCGATGTGATTGTATCCTTTTCTTCATTAGATCTGCCGAAGATTCGCTCTTTACGGTTCCAATTGAACTTAAGAATGGAGATGTCGACGCATCGGAAGTGTTTGCGCAATTGCAACAGGGCGCCAGTTTCGCTGATCGCTTCGCACCGAGCAACTGCAACTCTATCTGCCGCCCGATTCTTATCCATGGCCCGGGTATTCACAAGAGTCAACAGAAGAAACTTAACCGTGCTAAAGTTCGATTCCGTGGGACTGATTGCACTATAGAGAGAGGTCGTTGTGATCGTCCCAGAAATCTGGCGAATGCCTTATCGGAGTGACCTGTGGATTCAACCAATGTACGAACGGTATTGAGCTTCTGCTTGGAAAACAGGTGGCAATAGTGTGTATTTTCGTCTATAGGTTACTGTATCCTGAACATTCCGTCTGTGATTTGATGAATTGGCGATTCTATTGAAAATGGTGGGCAATGCCCACCCTACAAGACGCTGCATGAATTCCATCTTGATTTCATGATTGAAGAATGTCTCTGGAGTGGAGGTTTAAGTGGGGAACAGATACCTTGTGCTTGATGGGCGCGTCACGGAGAGGACGCAGAATGCGAAGTTGGTCGTTGCGCCGGCGGAGAAGGATCGGCGCAACCCTCTCTTTGGCGAGGATAAGCCGTGGGAGCAACGGTTCGACAATCTATACCCGAATGCCATGTATGACCGGCAGGAGGGGTTGTACAAATGCTGGTACAGTCCGTTCATTTCGGATCTTTCAGCCAAGAGCATCGGCTTGGCGGAACGGCAGCGGAGAGAGTACAACCCTCCAAAGGGTAGGGAGATGGGGTTGTGCTATGCCACGTCCGAGGACGGGATTGTGTGGGATAAGCCGGAACTCGGGCTCGTCGAATTTGAAGGGAGCACGAAGAATAACCTCGTCATCCGCACCGTGCACGGATCGGGCGTTCTGAAGGAAGATCGTGAACAGGATCCGGCGAAACGCTACAAGATACTCACCTCGTGCGGACGGAAGGGGTTGGGCGTCTCGTTTTCGCCGGACGGGGTTAGGTGGGAGCCGCCATCTTTGTGTCCGACGATTAATCCCTATCGGGTTGATGGCACGCATTATAATGTCCTGTGGGTCGAGGAGTTGGGGGAGTACGTCGGGTTTACGCGGATGCGCGCCCCGTGCGACGATGGTCTAAAAGAGGTGATGGAGCGCCACGGCGCGTGGCCGCCGCGGCAGGTGGGACGGACCACAAGCAAGGACTTCCTGAATTGGACGCAAGCCACGGCGGTCATGCAGGGATCGGACGAAAACCTACAGATTTACTCCATGCCGGTCTTCCGCCACGGGAGCGTGTATCTCGGTCTGCCGGTCATCCATAACCAACGGACGGATAGGGCGTGGACGGAGTTGGCGTGGAGCCCGGACACGGTTGAATGGCGTTTCGTGTGCCCCGGCTCGCCGCTCATACCGAACAGTGATGAGGTGGGGGGCTACGACTGGGGGTGCGCCTATTCGTCTGCCTATCCAATCGTTCTGGAGGACGAAATTCGTCTCTATTACGGCGCGAGCAACTGGCTGCATTTCGGTTGGCGTGACGGATTTCTCTGCTTGGCGCGGCTGCGCCCGGACGGGTTCGCGGGATACGAGCAGATCTCCGCCAAGAGGCCCGCGGTTGTCACAACCAAGCCGATGGCTATCACGGGAAGTGCACTTCACTTGAGCGCGGATGTTTACGGCGTCGGCTCGGTGCAGGTGCGCTTGTTGAATAAAGCCGATGAAGGGGTGATTGCCGAGAGTGAGCCGATAGAAAAGACGGTTACCGATGGGGTTGTCGCATGGCAAAATGAGTTTTCTCTTAGCTCCGTCAAGGGAGAAGATTTACGCATTGAGTTCGGCATGAACGGCGCAAAGTTGTATTCGTTCGGGTTTGATTTGAAACCGTGAAGCAGGAATCGGGATTGCAGTTTGTATTTTGGGGCGGCTCGGGAGAATGGGAGTGGAAGGATGGAAGAAGGGAAGGGTGGAAGATTTCGTTTCATGCCGTTCTCGAAGTGGAATATTTAGAGCGTGTTAAGTTATGGATCGATTTGTGGACGTGTGTTGCTCCTACTGGGGAGAGGTCGCGATTCGGAGATCGCTCCTACAGTAGGTGTACCCTAAAATTTTTAATCATCAATTCGCCAACAAGTATGTTTAAGTATGATTGTGAATGACTACAACTGCGGAATTTCGATAACAAAGGAAGATTGTAATGTCAGCTAAACATCTCAACAACAAACGGAACAAAGGTAACGGAGGCTATCGGATGCGAAACCATACCGTATGCACAATTGCCATGCTCGGCATGGCGTTTAACTTACTCCTATCATTCTCAACGGCGCACGCTCAGGCTGTCCCCGATCCCGTGCTCTACTTTGACCCACTCGAAACCGATCAGGACGGAGGTGATACGGAGGTGATAAAGTTTGGAGAAATGCCGGCACCGCCGACGGAGAATTAGAGAGGACCGGCAGCCCGCGCTTGGAAGAGGGCGTCATCGAGATTAAATCTATCGGGTTTAAACAAGATACCAAATGGTATACCACGGATAAATCCGGTTCGACGTTCAGCAATGCGGCGCCAGGCGGTGATGTCCCTGTTGTCAACCTTGAAGACTTCACGATGGGACTGCTAATGAGGATTAATGGCGGCCTAATCGCGCAAGAGCACCATCTTGTCGGGCTGCAGGCGAACCCAAGAGAGCAGATCCAAAATGTGCGAATCTGGCTAGACCAAAACGGCGGAGGTTTCGATAACGTTAGCATTGCCCAGGGCGCTATCGGTGCACGCGCCGATCTTCGGGTCGGTCAGACGCAGATGACTTTCGCGCAAGGCAAGTGGCACTGGACGCATCTGGTGTTTGAAAGCGGGGATAGTCTCACAGGTTACATCAATGGCGAGAAAGTTTCCGAGAGTCGGACGGGGGTGAAGTGAAGCGATAAGCATGATATGAACTTGCACGCCATCTTCGCTCATAGCCGGCCCGAGGCGGTGCGCACATGCAATTGTTCGATATCTATCTACCGGGTGTATGACCGGGCACTCAGTTCCGCAGAAATTGAAAAAAATGTGCGAGGCTCGTTCGCGGTTGATCCGACCGGAAAATTGGCGACCACTTGGGGCACGCTTAAGCGTGGGTTTTAACGCCGTTCTCTAAAATTCAAGTACAGTATTGGCTAGAATTTCGGAGAAAAGCTATCGCCCGCCCTGTTCGCTCGTTTGATCCCTACGGGTTATGTTTGTGCCTTGCACGTTTTATTGGTATAAGGACATAGCTCGACCCGTGGGAGGAACAGACGTAGAGACCAAGTCCCCTGGTTAGACATGCACCGGCATTCGTAGGGGTTGGGTCTCCCAATTACGATTACGCACACGCCTAATATAAATGTCAACAGAACCTAGTCCTCAGGATACGGCTTGAGTTGAGATTTTTCCCGAGACGACGTGAAGAACATGAGGATAAGCGCTGACTGACGATCAAGTCAATCTCTTCCATTCTCCTCATGTGCTGAGGTTGAAGGCGACGCAATTCGTTATGAGAAGCTAAGGCTGTTTTCTGGCGACAGCAGCGCAAAGTGGGCGGGGCAAGATGCCCCGCCTACGGAGAGAGTAAATGATATAATTCAGACATCATATACACCATTGTTTAAGCGAAACGGTATTACATTAAAACGGACGAGGAGGTCCAACTCTCGTGATTGGCGTGGATGAAGCAAAGATTCGGTTGGCTGAAGAGGGCTACTGTGTGTTGGAGGGATTACTGGATCCGGCGGAAGCGGATCGACTCGGCGAATTGTCGCGGCCCTTTATGAAGGCGCCCGAGCCGAATTTCTATCATCTGGGAGGTGCAATCAACGACGTGCCTCAACTCGCTTCGCTGTGTCTGCACCCGACAATCCTTGAGATTGCGGAACATGAACTCGGCGAGGGGTTTATACTGGCAAACAACGTGGATGTCACGCTGACCGAACCCGGAGCCCCGTCGCAGCCGTTGCATGCGGACGTTCCGTTGTCCTGGATGCCTCAACCGTGGCCCGCGTTTCCCACCGCATTGCAGGTGTTCTGGATGCTCACCGATTACACCCCGGACAACGGAGCAACAGTGGTTGTGCCTTTCAGTCACCATGCGCGGCGGCCTCCGACGCGAGCTAACTATCCGCAGGAACTGCCGGTGCTAGGCCGCAAAGGATCCGCATTCCTCATGCGCCCCGGAGTCTGGCACCGACGCGGTGAGAATACCAGTCAAGTCCGACATCGAGGCACGGTCAATATCTTCTACCTGCCGCGGTATATCCACCGCCCCAAAGATTCATGGCCTTTGGTGAAGCAAAGCGTCTACGAAGGGCTGCCGGCGCGCTTACGAGAGATGACGAGTTGTGTATAGCCCGATGGATGAACGGACGAGTGCACCGTCTGTAGGGACGCGATTCGGTGCGGTTGGAAACCGCACCTACCGTATAGGGGCGGGGCAACCCCGCACCTACGATGGTGCATATGTCTCACATAACTGTCAAGAGAACCTAGCTGGGCGCACAGCATATGACCTTGTCTCCTATTTCATGATTGAAGGGGAATTGCTATCGACTGGTCGAAATCTTTAACGAGGAGTTTTATTTGATGTCAATTAACGAGAGTATGCTGCTGCTTGACGAGGCTCTGATCGACGCCGAGAGCGGGGTTGAACGGGTGGTTCACCCCGGGAAGAAAAGCGATTTCGTCATGGAGCCTGACAAGGACAAGCCGTGGGAATATTGCGGGCCCGGGATGAGCAAACGCATTCATCTATACGGCACGACGCTTTACGATGATCTGATGGGGAAATACCGGATGTGGTATTTCGCTCGCATGGGGCCGCATTGGCGCGAGGAGGCGGGCAACTATCAGATTCCGGGCTTGTTTGTGCCGCGCACCGACGAGAAGCCGTACAATTGCAATGGCGTCACGCAGGACAAGTATGGTCGGACCTTTGTGGACAATGACCGAGGCGACTTGACCTGCTATGCGGAGAGCGATGACGGAATCAACTGGGTCAAACCGAATCTCGGCATCTTTGCCTTCGACGGCAGTCTCGACAACAACATCATCTGGGATCTTCACGGCGCCTCGGTGTTTATTGACCGAGACGACGCCGATCCAAACAAGCGATACAAAGCTATCGGTTTTTGCCGCCGCTACCGCAACATCTTCCTCATCACATCGCCGGACGGTATCCATTGGGATGACAAGGACAATATCGAGCCTGTCTCGGATCGCGGGAACGAGGGCACGTTCAATGTGATTTGGGATCCCCACAGCCGGCTATTCCGAGCGTATTCGATTGTTCGGTTCGATGACAAAGACAAACGCCGAGTCATCTGCTATACCGAAAGCCCCGCTCTCGAAGGACCATGGAAGGACTCGCTGCCCATGCTAGAGCCGACGCATTGGGACGACGAGGTCGGACGCCGCAAATACGGTGCACTGCGCGCCGAATTCCACAATCTGTCCGGTTTTCGGTACAACAACCTATATCTCGGCTTGGTGGGAGCGCTGTACGCGACGGCGGAGCAGATTCCTGGGCAGCAGAATCAGATGCCGTGCGATGGGCCAATCGATTCGCAAATCGTGTACAGCCGTGACGGGATAAATTGGGCGCACGCCGACCGCGAACGGACGGCGGTCATTCCTCGCGGCGAAGGAGACGCCTTTGACCGGGGCATGATTATCGGAACCGCCAAGGAGCCGATAATCAAGGGAGACGAGGTTCACTGGTACTACACCGGCTGCGAGCACACGCACGGCGAAGTCAATATGGAAAAACGGGTAAAACGTTTGGCGCGCGCCACGTGGAAACGGCACCGGTTCGTCTCGCTGAGCGCTCAAGATGACGGCACCGTCACAACCAAAGCGCTGTCTCTGCCCGACGATGCGGCGGGTCTGGAAGTGAACGCGGACGCCGAAGGCGGGCAGGTGCGGGTTGAACTGTGCGGGGCGGACGGACAGGTTTTGGATGGTTTCTCGCGGGATGAGTGTCTCCCATCGAACAGCGATGAACTGAGGTGGCGGGTCAAATGGAACGCCGCGGATATTTCAAGAATCAACGGAGATGTGAAAATTCGGTTCGTGATGAATCGGAGCAGACTGTACAGTTTCACATTCCGCAATGCGTAAACGGGGAGTCCCATTTGATGTCGATTAACGAGAGTATGTTGCTGCTTCTCGACGAGGCTCTGATTGACACGGAGAGCGGCATTCAACGGGAGGTTCAGCCAGGTAAGAAGAGTGATTTCGTCATGGAGCCTGACAGGGACAAACCGTGGGAGTATGGCGCGGCGGGGATGACCAAATGCGTTTGCATTTACGGAACCACGCTTTACGATGACCTCATGGGGAAGTACCGGATGTGGTACGCCGGTCGAATGGGACCGCACTGGCGCTATAAGGGCAGCAACTATCAGATTCCCGGTTTGTACGTGCCCCGCACCGACGAGAAACCGTACAATTACAACGGCGCAACTCAGGACAAATACGGACGAACATTTGTGGACAATGACCGGGGCGACCTGACCTGCTATGCGGAGAGCGACGACGGAATCAACTGGGTCAAACCAAATCTCGGCATTTTTACCTTTGACGGCAGTCCCGACAACAATATCGTCTGGGACCTTCACGGCGCCTCGGTGTTTATCGACCGTGAAGAGCCGAATCCGGACAAAAGGTACAAGGCTATCGGCTTTTGCCGCCGCTACCGGAACATCTTTCTCATCACCTCGCCGGACGGTATCCGCTGGGACGACAAGGACAACATCGAGCCCGTCGCAATTCGTGAGAACGAGGGCACGTTCAATGTGATTTGGGATGCTCATAGCCGAATATTTCGGGCGTATTCGATTGTTCGGTTCAATGACAGAGACAAACGCCGGGTTATCTGTTATACTGAAAGCCCTTCTCTCGACGGTCCTTGGAAGGACTCCCAACCCATGCTGGAGCCGACGCACTGGGACGACGAAATCGGGCACCGCAAATACGGCGCTCTGCGCGCCGAATTTCACAATCTGTCCGCCTTTCGGTACAATAACCTGTATCTCGGCTTGGTGGGAGCGCTTTATGTGACGGTGGAGCAGGTTCCCGGAGAGAAGAACCAGATGCCGTGTAACGGACCGATTGATTCGCAGATTGTGTACAGTCGGGACGGGATTAATTGGGCGCACGCTGATCGGGATCGAACGCCGGCAATTCCTCGCGGCGACGCGGGCGCATTCGACAGCGGCATGATTGCCGGAACCGCCAAGGAGCCGATAATAAAGGGAGACGAGGTTCACTGGTACTACACCGGTTGTGATTACACGCACGGCGAAGTTGATCTGGACAAGAAGGTGACGCGTGTGGGACGCGCCTCGTGGCAAAGGCACCGGTTCGTCGCGCTGAGCGCTCAGGATGACGGAACAGTCACTACGAAAGCGGTGGCGCTGCCGGACAATGCGGCTGGTTTGGAAGTGAACGCGGATGCAGAAGGCGGGCAGGTGCGAGTCGAACTTTGCGGAGCGGACGGAAGCGTCTTGGATGGCTTCTCTCGGGAGGAGTGCCTCCCGTTGAGCGCCGATGAGTTGCGGTGGCGGGTCAGATGGAACGCCGTCGATATTTCAACAATTCAGGGAGATGTGAAACTTCGGTTTGTATTGAATCGGAGTAAATTATACAGTTTCACATTCCGTAAGGGGTAAACAAGGAGTGAGATGATGGAAAACAAACAGAACTCCGGATCGCAGCCGGGGTATGTGCAGGCGGGGAAGATAGATCTCTCCGGGAAGGTGGCGTTGGTCACCGGCGGCGGGCGCGGTATCGGCGCCACGATTTCGCTAGTGTTGGCGCAGGCGGGCGCGGATATCGCCATCAACTATAGCAGGAGCCGCGAGGAGTCCGATAGGATTCAGGGCAAGATCGAAGCAATGGGTCGGCGCGCCGTCACGATTGGCGCGGATGTCGGGGATAGCGCGCAGTGCAAGGCGCTGGCTCAAGGGGCAATCGAGGCGTTCGGGAGAGTGGATATCTTGGTGAACAACGCGGGGATGGGGCAGCCGCACAAGATTGTCGATACCACTGACGAGGAATGGGACCGCGTGATGAACGTCAACGCCCGCGCCATGTTTGCGCTTGCCCGCGAACTGCTGCCGGGCATGATGGAGCGGAAGTTCGGGCGTGTCGTCTCGATTTCGTCAAACATCGCGGTTTACGGGCGCGGGGGCGGCTCTTTCGCCACGTACGGCGCGTCGAAGGCGGCGATGATTGCGCTGACCAAGGGGATTGCGCATGAGGGAGGCCCTTATGTCACGGCGAACGCAATCTGTCCGGGGCCGACGAATAAGGATTTGGCGGAAGACAGAACGAAACCGATAAAGATTCAAGAGGATGAACCCCAGAGCTGGCTCGGCATCCCGTTTTTGGTGAGCCGAAGAGGAACCGCGGAGGATATCGCTCATGCCGTGAGTTTTTTCGCGTCGGACGCCGCGGAGTTTGTCACCGGTCAGACGTTGCATGTGAGCGGGGGGTTGTTCATGCCGTAGGCACCAAAGGCGCGGGAAGAATGGAAGACGGGAAGGTGGGAAGGATGGAAGATTTTTCTTCCGCGTAGTCCATTCTTCTGCGGGGGAAGGCCGGGAATCGAAATTCCTTCTTACAGGACACTTTTGGTAGGAGCGATCTCCGAATCGCGACAGTCCGATCGCTGCGTTTCTCTGTGTTCAACCCAACCTAAGTGCTATGGCCAAGGTTTTGCTCCAGAGGAGCGACATGTCTGTAGAACGTGGGTGTATAACTGTCTCGCGCTCCAGCGGAGCGCCATGTTAGGCTGTTTTAGCGATAATAACTTCCCATATAACCAATTTTGCGAATCGGTTAGGCGCAGCATCTTCAAGCGTGACCAAATACATTCTGCCTTCACATCCTCAAATCAAAAATTGTATTTCTGAAACTCGCTAGGGAGCGTACTTGAACAACGCGATTCTCAATTGCCGAGAATTCTCCGTTGAGGTAATGGGACAGCCACTGGCGTGCTTGCTGGCGGAACCGAAGGAATTGTCAAACCGTCCGGCGCTGCTGCTCAATTTTGCGGCGGATAGAACGACTACGCTGCAATCGGAGCCTTATAGCATCACACCGCGGATGTTCCTCGACGCCGGGCACCGCGTCGCGAGTTTTGATCTGCCGTGTCACGGCGATCGGGAGGTTTCCGGAGAACCCCGAGGGATTGCGGGGTTCTGCGCCGAGTGGCGGAGGGGCAACGACGTGTTCGCGGGGCTTGTAGATGAGGGACGCGCCGTTATCGACGCGCTGATTGAGCGAAAACTTGGTGAGCCGGGCCGTATCTTCGTTTCCGGCACATCGCGCGGAGGCTATTGTGCTTTACGTTTGATGGCGGCAGACGAACGCATCAAAGCCGCGGCGGCGTTCTCCCCGGTGACGGATTGGCGGGTGTTGAGGGAGTTCGCGGAAGTCAAGGAGGCGTCCGAGATAGCGGATTTGGCGTTGCCCCGATTTGCGGGTGCGCTTGCGGGGCGCGCCGTCTGGACGGCGATCGGGAACTGCGATGCACGGGTTGGAACAGATGCGTGCCTGCGGTTTGCGGAAGCCGTGCTACGGGCGGAAGCGGAAGAAGGGCGTTCGTCGTCACATTTCGTCTTGCATGTCATCCCGGAGAGGAATCACCAGCTTTCGGATAGTTGGAGGCGGCGAGGCGGGGAGTATCTGTTGGATCAAGCGAGTGGATAGATTAAGCGACTGAATAAGGAGCAGGAGTCGCTATCGCCTTCGCTATCCGCTCAGTTGATCGATAGAGATCTTGAAGGTGTATAGCGCTCCATTATCCCTGCGGAACAATTCTTCCCGCAAGCAACACTGTCTAGTCGGAGTCCCTTTCCTCGATCCAGAGGATCGACATGTCAATAGAACGCGACATGTCCAGATTCCCGCGCTCCAGCGGAGCGCAATGTGAGTCATCAAGTGCGGTAAGGCGAAGGAACGGTGTGCAGGAATTTCTATCTCCTCGGAGAACTCTTTCGCTCAACCGACCGGATAGAATCAACCGAGTGGATAGGGAGCGCGATAGTAAATCTTATTCATTATCCATGTCCTTTTATCGCACCCTAAAACTATGGCGGGCAACGTCGGGAATCGGAATTCCCTCCTACAGGGCGCTTTTGGTAGGAGCGATCTCCGAATCGCGACATCAAAATCATTGGGTTTAAAAGCTGAAAGGCTGGTGCGCAATGCGCACCCTACAGGGTTTGAGCAGATGACATAGGAGTTGATATGAGCATGAATAGCGATGTATTGTACGCGCCGCTTCCGTTTAAGGCGAAGCGTGCCGCGAGTTGGAATCGTGAAGGATATAACAGGGATGGGAAGATATTTCCCGCCTCTCAAGCGAGCGTTCTCACCGACATTCCCGGACCGGGGATGATTGTGCACATCTGGTTCGCGCTCAGCAATTACAATGGCGTTGACCCACTTTTTCTGCGGAAGAACAGCTTGGAGTTCTATTGGGATGACAACGAATTTCCGAGCGTGCGCGTGCCGTTCGGGGATTTCTTCGGCGTCGGACACGGGAAGATTCGCGATTATACCTCGGCGTTGTTCGAAATGTCGCTGAATCCCGGCGCGTCAACAGCCGCGTTTAACTGCTGGGTGAAGATGCCGTTTCGCAAACGCGCCAGAGTGGTCGTCAATAACGAATCCGATGTGGAGATTCGACTCTTTTACTACTTTGATTACCGGGAAATGGAGAGTCTGCCCGAAAGGCTATACTATTTCCATTCGGGTTGGAGGGCGGAAATGCCGCGTCCGGCGACGCCGTTGATTGACGGGAAGGAGGGCCCCAACCTCACCGGTGATGACAATTACTGTATCTTGGATACGAGGGGCGAGGGAAATTTTTTGGGATGCGGCCTGAGTGTGGACAACTTCAGCGGCGGTTGGTGGGGAGAAGGGGATGACATGTTCTTCATTGATGACGAACCGTTTCCCGGCTCACTGCACGGCACCGGCAGCGAGGATTATTTCAACCAAGCGTGGGGCATGCAGAACTGCTGCTATCCGTATGCGGGGACACCGTTGTTTAACACCGATCACCTGAATTGGGAGGGTCAATGGTCGATGTACCGCTATCATATTCAGGATCCGATTCCCTTTACGAAATCGCTGCGTGCCACGATTGAGAACGGTCACAACAATCATCGAAGCGACGATTATTCATCGGTGGCGTATTGGTATCAGCATCCGATTGTCGAAGCGCTGGCGCTGCCGGAGATGGATCAGCGCTTGCCGAGGCAGCATGAATACCCGAGTTGAGTTGGTCGTAATGAGAAAGATGCGCTAAGAACGGGAGGCGCTTTATGGAGCTCTTTTTCGCGACAGTGCTGATAGCAACCATGGCAGGTGACGTGCCCGGCAACCACAGCCAAAACCACATGTCCGAACGCGGATTGCGCCTGCTCTTCTGGGAGCCGGAGGACATTGCCGATCCGTTCGGAAGGATTGAGTTTGGCGCCGAGCCGTTGCAGAATCTTGGAGCCGCGTCCGCCTACCCTCACATTCAGTACGGCTGCCAAGCGCCCAGAGCCGCAGGCGGCATTTTTATCTATGGGTGGCGGGTTCAGAATTGGAGCGATTCGAGCAATCGGGTGCTTGAGGTCGTCCGGTGCGTCACGGAAGACGGGGTGACGTTTTTTGACGAACAGGTCGTATTCTCTCACGGCAAAACCGCTTGGCAGGGGTTCGCGAATATCGTTCGTCGTCCGGATGACGGCGCGATATTTCTCTTTTCGTGGGCTGACGCTCGCCTGTATGTTTTCCGCAGCGATGATGGGGAGAATTTCGCGTTGTTGACAAAAGAGGCGTATGTGGGTCACGACGCGATGTGTGTCACCTGGTATCCACCCTTTGGTCAGTTTCTCAATTATCAAACGGTGACGCAACCTTACCCGAAGCGCTATCCCGACAATATCGGATCCCACCGCCGCGTGCTTTCCTTCCGGCGGTCGGCAGACGGCGTCGCTTGGGAATCCTTTTCTCCATCGTTTCTCGGGAGCCAAACGTTGTGGCTGCCAGATGCAGCCGATCCTGCGGACCTGGAGTTCTATCGGTGTGTGGTGTTTCCGCACCTGGGGCGCTACGCCATGCTGCTGGCGGATTACATGCCGCCCCCGGCGGAAGCGAACTCCCGGCGCGCCACCTCGAAGCACGGACCGTCTTATATGGCGGAATGGGCGATTAGCCGAGACGGGCTAAACTGGAAGCGCACATTTCGAGACACGAACGCGTACATGTCTCAGTTCTGGCTGGCAATCCAGGGGCCGCTGGTTCATGATGGGGTGCTCCGATTCTATCATCCGGAGGGTAGAATCGCGGGTCTGCCCTCGGATCGAATCTTCTATGCGACCTGCCGCGCGAACGGTGAATTTTCAACCCCGACCTTTTCGATGCCGGCGGAGGGATTGGTTCTCAACGCTTACGCCATGTATCGCGCGGTGGAGCGTCCAAATGGACAGGCTTACATCATGGCGGAGTTGCGTGATGCGGAGGGGGGAGTGATTGCAGGATATGAACGAACGAAGTGTCTTTTCGAGGATTGTGACGGGAGGGAGTTGCCGTTGGTTTGGGAGGGAAAGAACGGCAGCGAACTCGCCGGGAAACAGGTGAGGGTGCGTTTGTTCCTGCGAGATGCCAAAATTTATGGCATCACATCAGCCGCCAAATGAAGTTAAGATTACGCGGGCGCTTCGTCATGTTGTGCTAGGTGGGCAATGAGATTTTGGTTGGTGGTACGCACATCTGTTTTTATGTTGTTTAAATCGTTATGAATGTCGGTAAGCCTAGCGTTCATTGCCTCAAATTGTTTCTGGATGCCGTCAAATTGTTTCTGCATACCATTAAACTGGTTCTGCATACCATCAAATTGCCTCTGGATGCCGTTGAACCCTAGTTTTATGAAAATTCCTAACGCCGTTGTTAAAATACCTACTCCTAGTGTTGCCACAATCTGTAATTCCATTATAATTGCCTCCGTGTGGTGAGATTGAATCAGATTTCTGGATAACGGTCGTCTGTTTCATTCCGCATTTCTTGATGAAATTTTAACCTCACTTAATCACGTTGTCAAGAAAGATATTGACATAGTTACTAGGTTTTGTTGACATTTATGTTTGGCATATGCGTAATCCAAGGGACGCGCCCATGGGTTGGACGAGGAGCGATTTCTATCGCCTTCCTTATTCAGTCAGTTGATCCTCGCCCCCACGATTGGGTACATGCCCAAGATAAATTTCTGCAGAACTTAATAACTTTCAGTGTTTCAATGTTGAGCCTTTGGCTCGTTTATACTAAGTTCAATTTACGAGGTGAAATATGGCAAGAATCAACCGAGCAATCGAGTTGCTTGAGCAGGGACAGCCGCTTTACTACACTTCTCCCGGGGAGCGCAGTTACGAGGGCGGCATTGAAGCCGTAGGGACATGGGCGGACTATCTCATGTATGATATGGAGCACGGTGTGTATGACATCGCCGCGCTTGAGGATTTCATGCGCGGTCTCGCCGCGGGCGGTCCGACGCGAAGCGGGCACCGGACACCGACGGTGATTGTGACGCTGCCGACCGACGGCACGAATGAGGATGTGGTGCGTTCGAATGCGTGGATGATTAAGCAGGTGTTGGCGATAGGTGTCCACGGGATTCTGTTGTGTCATGCGGAAACCGCAGGCGCGGCAAAGGCGCTGGTGGAGTCGGCACGTTACCCGTTCCAGACGATTGGCGTCGGCGAGGGACTGGATGTCGGACGCCGCGGCTCGGGCGGACAGGGCAGAGCGGCGGAGATTTGGGGCGTGTCGGTGCAAGAGTACCTCGAACTGGCGGATCCCTGGCCGTTAAATCCGAAGGGCGAGTTAATGTTGGGGTTGAAGGTCGAAAATCAGCGGGCGCTTGCCAACGTTGAAGCGAGCACCAGCGTGCCCGGCATCGCCTTCGCGGAATGGGGACCTTCCGATATGGGGATGTCGTTCGGATCGCCGCCGCCGCACGACGCGCCGTACCCCGAACCTATGGCAAACGCCCGAGCGCGAGTCAAGGCGGCGTGTGACGCGGTAAATATCGCGTTTTTGAACAGGATGGCTCCGGACGACATTACCGAGATGATCGACGAGGGGGTCATGATTGGCGCGGGAGGCGAAGAATCCGCCAAAATTGGCAGGAAATACACCAAGCGCACCATGCCGTGGTAGAATGACGCGAAGTGCGGTTGGCAACGCCTTGAAAGATGGAGAAATACCTTTCTATCAAGCGATTGAACCGTAATTGATGTAGGATAGATTTCCGAATGTCGCGATTCGGAGATCGCTCCTACCGTGATTCGTGGGCGCGCAAATTCACGCTTGACACACGCAACCGCCTCTGTAGGAGGGAATTCCGATTCCCGACCCTCCGCTTCCCGCCAATGCGTCGCGATTCGGAGATCGCTCCTACCGCAATGCGTGGATGTGTACGTTTACGTTTGACACACACAAAGTCCTACTGTAGGAGGGAACTCTGATTCCCGACCCTCCGCTTCCCGCCAATACGTCGCGATTCGGAGATCGCTCCTACCGTGATTCGTGGGTGCGTAAATTTATGTTTGACACACACAAAGTCCTACTGTAGGAGGGAATTCCGATTCCCGACCCTCCGCTTCCCGCCAATACGTCGCGATTCGGAGATCGCTCCTACCGTGATTCGTGGGTGCGTAAATTTATGTTTGACACACACAAAGTCCTACTGTAGGAGGGAACTCTGATTCCCGACCCTCCGCTTCCCGCCAATACGTCGCGATTCGGAGATCGCTCCTACCGCAATGCGTGGATGTGTACGTTTACGTTTGACACACACAACCGCCTCTGTAGGAGGGATTAAGGGAGCGAATAGCGACCGCGATAGAGATTTCCCTCCGATTCCCGACTCTCTAATTCCCGTCCATAGGTCGCGATTCGTGGAAGCGTACAAATAGACTTGGCACACATACGCATGTCATGCCATGGTCTTTTTGCCGAAGATATGTCCTAGATAGAGTATAAAACATGAACCAAACGTCTAATAAGGGACACCACCAGTTGCGGAAAGGCAGAAAATCTATACCTGGCACATACTACTCCATTACACTCGCTACCCACAACAGAACATCCGTCCTGAAACTCGCGGGCATCCCGGATATTATTTTTAGATGCTTCGACTGGCTCGAAACCGACGAACGCCTGAAATGGGTGTGCATCATGGTTATGCCAGACCATGTCCACGCAGTCTTCCAACTTGGAAACAAACAGACCTTGTCAAAGCTCATCCAATCCTTCAGGAGATTCACGGCGAACCAAATTAACGCGCGTCTCGTGCGAACCGGTCCGCTCTGGCAGGCAAACTATTATGACCACGGGATCCGTCGCGATGAATCTTTGAACAAGATTATTCGTTACTGCTACGAGAACCCCGTCAGAAAAGGTCTCGTCAGACAACCAGAGGATTATCCTTATTGGCGATGCAAATTCGACATGCAGTAGGAGGGAATTCCGCTTCCTGACACTCCAGTTCCCGTCAATCTGTCGCGATTCGGAGATCGCTCCTACCGTAATTCGTGGAGGGCGGTGACGCCGAATTCCGCTTCAAAATCACGCCAGATTTCGGGCGGGATGTCTGCGGTGGCGGCTTCGAATCCCTCCTCGACCTGCTGTCTGTTCGCGGGACCGAACATAACGATGCCCTCAACCGGCGCGGCGAGGCAGAACTGCACCGCCAGGTGACGGATGTTCACGCCCCGTGCTTGACACCACTCCCACATGTCGTGCGCTTGCGGCTTGGCATCCGGGTTTTCTTTTCTTGCACGGCGGAGTTCATCCTCCCGACTTGGCTCTGCGCCGGTGAGTGTGCCCATCGCCATGGGACTCGCTAGGATGATCCCGACATCATGTTTCCGCGCCAGCGGAAGCGTGGTATCCGCAACCGATTGGTCTAGAAGGGTATAGTCGAGGAAGGTCAGCACGATGTCGATGTGCCCGGTTTCGATGGCGCGCCGGTGAAACTCGTGCTGGCGCACGCCGAGACCGAGGTGCCGGATGAACCCCTCCTCCTTCATCGTTATCAGTTCGCCCAAAGCGTGACCGTGAGCAAGCGGGTCCTCAATGTCGATCGGATCGTGAATCAGCACGGAATCCAGATAGTCCGTCTTCAGGAGTTTGAGGCTATTCTCCACGCTGCGGCGCGTCGCCGCGGCGGAGAAGTCTTTCATGCCGTCTTTCTCCGGCGGACTGACCTTGGCTTGCAGGTAGACTTTCTCTCGCAACCCGCCCTCCAACGCATTTCCCCAGCGATCTTCCTGTCCTCTGGGGTAGGTGTCGATGTAGTTGATGCCCAAGTCAATTGCGCGATGAATCGCGTCAATCGTCTCTCGTTCCGAGCCTTGACCCAGCCACGCCGCGCCCAGCCCAAGCGATGCGGGCATCATCTCGGTGCGCCCCATTCGCCGCGTTTCTAGTCCTGCCATACTGTCTCCTGTGTTTTCACGCTGTCGTTTGAGAACATCTCTACGTTAGCCAATTTGCGGCTGTTCACAAGCCGAAACCGTTTGGGGCGGGTGTTCGAGATCGACTGTTGTCACTATCCGATTCATTAATCTCGTTTAATCGCTCCAACTCCGCCGGTTGGAAAAATTTTAGAAATTTTTAGATTAACAACTTAACGTATGTGTGATATATTTTAGTAGGAATCAAGCGGTTGTGCCAGAAAATCGACGCTTCCGAGATTTCGACAGAAGAAAGAGGCAATAGACAATTTGGATAGTTTGCCACAACAGCCTACCGAAAGACAATATGTTTCTGTGTTGCTATCCCACAATGTGCTGGCGACACATGCACTCAAAGAAGGAGGCACTCACTGCAGGATAATAGTGGAGTCATTGAATCATGACCGAGGAAAAAGATGTTGGCTTAAAACAATGGGTACGCGAGATAGATAAGAAGGTGGATAACATACTTGAATTCATGCACAAGATGGAAGTCCATCTCGACTACACATCCAAGCGTATTGATACGCAGTGCGAAAAGTTGGCAAATCAGGACAATCGGCTTAAAGCGGTCGAGGACGAAATCCAAAAGCACAAGGGGGAACTCACAATGCTCAAGTGGATTCTGTCCGGGATTGGCGTAATCGCGGCGGTAGCGGTTCCGATTGTTATGATAGCAAAAGGTGGCTGATAAAAAGTATATACATCTTTCCACAATGTCCCGTAGCCCGAAGGCATTACAGGCAACCTCGTCGTTCACGGCTGGGACTTGGCAATACAAGGCGATTGAAAGTCCTACTCACTACCCATCCGTTTGATTCCTACAATGTCGTGAGAGTGCGGTCAGGGTGCCATGTTTACCGGTACAATCAACTCTAAATATATTCTGACCGGTTTCGAGTCATATGGTTCTACTTCTTTAGGTTAATGTTACAAAAATTTTTTACCTTGATAACTTAACATATGTATAGTATTATTGGCGCAAGCGCAGCAAACGGTGACGAGCACAATAACGCTGCACCGCGCACGGGGCAGTGATTACGCGGGCATCCGGTCGTGGTATCACTCGCACGATGTAGACGCGTTCTCGGGCTATCACCAGAACCGGGAGCTGCGCGACGTGGACGGCAGGCTGATTTACACGGCGCCGAGCGCTGCGGATTGGCTGGAGATCAAGACGACGTGGTTCAAACGGGCGCTGTGGAACGATTATCCGGCGTCTTAACGGCTAAGAGGGCTCGCCGTGAAGCAGCCCTCATTCAACCTCAATCAACGAGGAGAAAAACATGGACTTTTCAGTTCGCGAAGACAACACGTCTGATGGCTGGACGGGTTGAGCAGAGTGCGGCGACCTCGATGTTCGTCGCAATGGCAACACCATCACGACTACCTCGCACCATGCTTTGAGCGCTCAAAATGACGGCAACAAGAAGGGCAATTTCGAGTGTACGTTCAATCACAAGTCGTATAAGCAGCTCGACGACGGGTCTTTCGCGTTTAAAGACGAGGATACCTCTGTGGAGTTGGAACAGTGCCGGCCGGGGAATACCATCACCGAGGCCGACCTCGCTCAGGCGTCCGAGCGGACTACCACATTTGCCGGTGGCGCCGGCTGCTATAAGGTAGAGGCCTACACGCGGGTTGCGCCGAAGCGTCCCATCGAGGGGAACTCGGTCAGAGCTCTGTACGTACTCCAGATTGGAATTCCTTAAGGAGGCATGATGTACCGGCGAGAGGTTAGAAGGGTGGTTTATCCGACTAAGGTCTCGCTTCCTGATGTTGAGGTCGCGCGGGCGCATGCTGCTACGGCGTGGCGTCCGCTCCGGCCTCACATGCGGGACGGGTCATATGTTGGGATATTGATGGAGGCGTGGCGCACTGCCAGGCTTGCCATAGCCTTCACTGCTCTCCCGACACATTGAGTGCTGCTTAACGGAGGGGTTAAGCAGACGGACGGGCGGCGGTTGTTTACATCCTTTCTTCCTGCCACCCATCTACTTTTCATGCGCACCACACGTCACCGTTATGGGTCGAGCGTTCGCCAACCTTGTACGGGCTGAACTGGTGATTTTCGCACAGATGGACGTCCCCACATGGTACGGCAGGTGCGGGGGTCGTTCGTGCATCGGCTTTATTGTCGCCTCGAACTTGGGTGCCGAGTAGGCAAAATCATCGTACGGACATGATTTCTCGAAGACGACTTCTGTTGCGATCTCACCCTCGGCCATGCGGACGAATTGGTCGCTTATCAAAATGTAGGTTGTACGCGGCATGGGGATATCCGACTCGATCCAGAAGCTAGCGCTGCGCACGATGTAATCGGGCTCAACAGGCCGCCTACCCGTTCCACGCGCCCTTGATCCCGATATGCTAATGGTAGGCGCGGGCGGTTCGGGGATAGGGCGATTTTCCGTCTCGCTGCAGGCTAGGAGGGTGATAAGTAGTAGGACGAGGATTCGTGTCATGGTTTAGGGTGTCCTTTGATGGCGCCCCAGGTGACGGCGGCTTTGCCGTAGGGGTGAACGATCTGGATGTCGGCACGGTAGATGCCGTCCTCCATGACTGCGGCATACAGATAGTCTTTATGGGATACGATTTCAACGATACGCGAATCCTGTAGGCCAACGGGAACGAACGTGTCGGACCGGTCGTCGAACAGGTAGACACCGGAGTAGAAATCGCCGGCGAAGAGGCGGCCGCGATGCACGGCCAGGCTTGTGAAATGCGGGGAGTCAGGTGAGGGTGGAAGCCCTTCGCTAAAATACTCCCAGGCGTGTTCGGCTTCGTTCCATCGGCCGAAGCCGCCTGCGGCGGCGTATAACCGATCGTTAAATACTGCCCAGTCGGATACGCGGCCGAGTTTAAAATATTCCGTAGCCCATTTCCAGGGTTTGCCCTTGTCGGGGGTACGGATTATGCCTCCGCTTGAGGTGGAGGCCCAGAGATAGCCGTCGAACTCGGTTATAGACCAAATATTATAGCCAAGGTGACTCAGTTTAGCGAGCCAGTGGTCGTATATATCGTCCCACGAATCCCCTCGGTTGAAGGATATATAGGCGCCGGCGGGGTACCTGCCGGCGAGGACGGTGCCGGACCGCAAGACGACTATTTGTCTTATGGGGGCACGGGCGCTTTTGTTTTGCCATGTGACCCCGCGGTTATCGGAGCGAAATAGGCCCTGCTTAGATGTGCCTGCATAGAGGGCATTCTTACCGACGGCGATTGCCGTAATTTGGCGGTCCGGAAGAGTTAGGCGCCAGGTATAACCGTGGTCTCGGGACAGGTACAAACCATCGTGGGTCCCCAGGAAGAGACGATACCCATCGGTTTCAAGGCGTGTCGCATAATTTAAATCCGCGAAATCGTAGACGTGCTCCCAGTAGGCTTCGAGGCCAGCGTGGGCGGAGCAGTTGACCGCCAGGCAGCGGATGCAGGCGATGAGCAGGGCGGCGGCGTGCGCGACGTATTTTATTCTTTCCATAGCGGTAGGTGGCTGCCCAGGGTTAGCGTGGACTGGCCGACGGTGTAGACGCATTCCTTTTCTCTTTCGATTTCTAAGAAGCGGTTGGAAATCTCAACGTCCGTGATGACGAAGATCTCGACCTCGACCGAGGCGACGACGTTCACCACGTAGGGCCGGTCGAGAGGAGGCGCCTCCAACACTCTGGGTAGGCGACCGACGTATTCGTTGCGATCGGGCGTGACCGTGACGAAATTTGTGTCGCTTTCAATGTATTTGCCGCAGCACTGGAAATCGTCCGGGGCGGCGCCGAATCCTTTGTAGCGCGTGTTCATGCGAACGGTTACGAGATACGGGAGCGGTTCTCTGGCAACCAGTTTGTAATGGTAGTGCCAGGCAGAATCGGGGTGGTCCAAGATATCGATGATGGGCTCGCGTTCCGATGGGTCGGTGGAGCAGCCGAAGAGAGCGAGTAGTAGGAGCAGATAGATTTTCATGGTCGTTTGATGGCGCCCCAGGTCGTAGCGGTTTTGCCGTACGGACTCACGATCGGGATTGAGGCGCGGTAGATGCCATTTTTGGTGCCGGCGTACAAATCGGATTGGTGGGATACGAGCGAGTAAACGCGCACGTCCTGCGGACCTGTCGGGATCCATGTTTCGGACGGCTGATCGTACAGCCACACGCCGCGGTCCGACCCGAAAAACGTGGCAAAGATACGGCCGCGATTCACCGCCAGTTGATTCATATAGGGCTCGTCCGGAAGCCCTTGGCTGAGAATCTCCCACATGAGTTCGTCTTCGTTCCAGCGACCGAAGGCGGCGTATCCTGCTACGTACAACTTATCCCCAATCGCCGCCCAGTCGGTTATCTCGCCGAACCCGGATCGGCTGCCGGGTACAGCGATGGGCAGCAATTCCCACGTTTCGCCTTTATCAGGGGAACGGAGTACGATACTTGAATAAACTGCCCACAGATAGCCGCCGAACTCCGTCATCGACCGGATACTATCGCCGAAGTGCCAGTCGGGGTTTCCCGGGTATATCCACTCGTCGTATACGGAATGCCAGGTATCGCCTCGGTTGTTGGATATGTGCGTGCCCCAGTGGTATCCTACGTTGATGACCATGCCGGAACTGGTGACGAGTAATTGATGAACTATTCCGTGGCGGGGCCCCCGTTTCGGGTCGTCAAAGATGTGAAGCCCTTCGTTAATGTGCTTCCAGGTGTTTCCGCCGCTGTCGGAGCGGAATACGCCATGGTCTATCGTACCGATATAGACAGCACCGTCTCCGCTTCCAATGGCGGTGATATAAAAGTTCTCAATACCGCGGCCAATTTCGCGGCGCCGCCAGGTGTAGCCGTCGTCGAAGGAGAAGCATAAGCCGGTGTCACCTATGGCGTAGAGACGGAGGCCGTCGCTCTCAAGCAGATGGACGCGCCCGATGACCTCGGTGCCGGGGATATGTTCCCACTCGGCGCGGATATTCGCATCCGGTTCGTTCGCCAGAATAGTCGTTGTTGCTAAGAAAATGAATGCGGTTCGCATTATACGTCGAGTCCACATCATCGTAACGCCTCCCTTAAATCTGATGGCTATCGGATTGATAGCGTTATTGGAGTGTCGGCAATTTATGCGCCACTATCTATCACGCGCCAAGGCTGTCCTAGCCCATAAGCTACCCTGTATTAGCACTACCCCACGAATTGCATCAAACTCACCTCCTGCTGTGTCGTGGCGTTTCGTACTTTCCTGTCTAACGAGTGAACGCCAATGTCCATTTTTTATGCAAGAGGGAAAATGGGCGATAGACGATTGCCCTGTTGCCAAACGGCAGAAGGCCTCTGCCGCGTAGTATTGGCACGTTACAATAAAACTCCCTCTGCTAACCTAGCCAGTTCACCACCGAACAGCCGCTCTGAATGCAATCTCAACCACATGGGTAGCTTGCCACCGGGATCTGCCTCCAGTTTGAGATACAGCAGCCAAAGCGTGTAGAACTGCCGGCAGAGCTCCGCGTAGGGCATGACGGACATGAATCGGTCGATATCGACTTCTCGTGAGTGGTCGAGATAGACGCGCAAAATCCGTTCTCTGTCGACATCGCGATCCGTCCAAAAGTTCTGCAAATCAAAATGGGGGAACCCTATCCCGGCAAGTTCCCAATCAAACAGAATAGCAAATTCCTGACCCAACTTCGGCAAAGCAACGTTGCTTGGGTGAAAATCATTATAGACGAGTACCCGTGACTCCCCTTTCCACCGCTCACGACCTTCAAAGAGAACGGAACACGCATCCGAGAAGTCCTGCTGCGAGAGCCGATGCCCTCCGATTTGCGCCTCTCCTAGAACTTGCCACATTTTTTCGACGGACCCCGCATCCACTTGTGAACCTTCCTCCGGAGCCAAAAAATCGCGCGCCGCAGCCATCAATTGTGGTGCCGAACGACTGGCGTTATGGATTGTGGCATAGGTGGCAGCGATAATCTCTTGCTCTACCTCGCTGAAAAGGTGGTCGTCCGCAGGCATCAAATACCTTTCGCGAAGATTTTCCATAAGGAGTGCCCATCTCGTCGGTGAGTCATAATATCGCGTTAGGATTCTCGCATGTGGCACCCCAAGATGTTCTAGCAGTTCGTATACCCGGTATTCACGGTCAGCGATTCGGCTATCCTTGGCGTACCATAGTGCCGCATGAACCGATTCGCCCTGCCGAGCTTTTACCACGGCAGAGAAGCGTCGTTGATTTTCGCTTCCGGTGATTCGAGCTTTAAATAAGCCACTGTGGCCGCGGGACAGAGTCTCCAAATTGAGATCTTCTACCGTTTCTCCGTAGGCTTCCCTGAGTAGATGAGCGAACTCTGAATCACTCATGTAGAGGTATTACTCCTAAGTTTAGGCTTGAAAGATGACCGGTTTGTTAGCTTTGGAGGAGAAAATAGAGATGAATTCAAGACTTCTACGCCAGTTTCGTAGCACACTATCAGATAAGTTTAGAACGGTTCTATTATTCCACCGTAGGAGGAACATCCCTGTCCCGATTATCGGGGCTAGGAAGCCCCTTCTACAGCTATTGTCGGTATTTATCTGATGGTTACTATAGCGCAAATTCTGGGATGAGATCAACCAAAAAGCCTCACGCCAATATAACGCGTAAGCGACACCTAGATAGATTGTTGTTGACCGAAAATTGCCTTCTAGGTAAAATGGTAAAGGTAATCTATAAGAGAATTAGATTTTCTATTACGCGTATGGATTGAATTCTTTGCGGCGAGTTTCAAGACGATATTTCACGATGTATTCAACTATCAACTCCAAGGAGATTAATTTATGGCACTGTCACCTGAGTTGTGCAAGAAGATGTACAAGGATATGTGGCGCATTCGGCTCTTCGAGGAGGAGGCGCATCGCCAAACAAGTCTCGGCAGCGTAGTGGGAGCGCTCCACATGTATTGCGGGGAGGAGGCGGTCGCGGTCGGTGTTTGCGGCAATCTGCGGGATGACGATTATGTTTTGGGCACTCACCGCAGCCACGGACATTGCATAGCCAAGGGCGCCAAGCCGAACCAAATGATGGCTGAGTTGTTCGGCAAAGCCACGGGCACTTGCTCCGGAAAGGGCGGTTCAATGCATATCGCGGATTTCTCGCTCAACATGCTGGGCGCCAACGGTATCGTGGGCGCGGGTATTTCGCCCGCCACCGGCGCCGCGCTCGCCAGCAAGATGCGCGGGACGGATCAGGTGTCCGTCTGTTTCTTCGGCGACGGCGCCGCGGCGCGGGGCACCTTCCACGAGGGCATCGGGTTCGGCGCTTTGTGGAAACTGCCGGTGGTTTACGTCTGCGAGAACAATCAGTACCAGCAGTGGGTGCCGCGGTCGAACGTAGCTGTTCTCGATTCGGTCGCCGATATGGCGGGGTCGTATGCCATTCCCGGTATATCCATTGATGGGCAAGACATTGTCGAGGTTTACGAGGTGGTCGGGGGTGCGGTCGAACGCGCCCGTAAGGGCGGGGGCCCCACGTTGGTCGAAGCGAAAACCTACCGCTTCCACGGACACAGCTTGGGCGATGAGGAGCAGTACCGTTCCAGCGATGAAGTTGAAACGTGGAAGACCGACCGCGACCCGATCACGCTTTTCCGCACGGTGATGATGCACAAGAACTGGTTGACCGAGGACGAGGACGCGGCAATTCAGGAAGAGGCCAAAGACGAGATTGTGAACGCGGTGAAGTTCGCCGAGGAAAGCCCGTACCCGACGGTTGCGAATGTTACCACGGATGTGCTCGCTGCCGAGCAGGAGGTGGCATAATGAAGACGTTGACGTTCAGCAGGGCGCTGTGCGAGGCGCTGCACGAGGAGATGGAGCGTGACGAGTCCGTATTCGTCATGGGCGAAGATGTCATCACGCACGGGGGACCTTACAAGGTGACCGACGGGATTGCGGAGCGTTTCCCGGAACGGATATTCGAAACGCCGATTGCCGAGGCGGGTATCGTCGGATTGGGGGTCGGCGCCGCCATGGCGGGTATGAGTCCCGTCGTCGAGATCATGTACATGGACTTTGTGACGTGCGCCATGGACGAAGTGGTCAACCAAGCGGCGAAGATGCGCTACATGACCGGGGGTCAAGCGAGTGTTCCGATGGTTATACGCCTTCCGTGCGGCGTCGGTCGATTGCTTGCGGCGCAGCATTCGCAGATTATGGAATCGTGGTTTATGCACGTGCCCGGGTTACAGGTGGTTGTGCCTTCAACGCCGAGCGACGCCAAAGGTTTGCTGAAATCCGCGGTACGCAGCGAGGATCCGGTGATGTTCTTCGAGTACAAGCGCATCTATGCCTCTAGGGGCGAGGTGCCGGACGGGGAACATATCGTGCCCATCGGCAAAGCGCGCATCAGCCGTGAAGGCGAGGACGCGACCATCGTCGCCATTGGGCCGATGGTGCAAAAGTCGCTGGAAGCGGCGGTGCTGCTGGAGGATGACGGCTACGACGTTGAAGTTGTCGATGTGAGGTCGCTGTCGCCGTTGGATACGGAGACCATCTGCGAGTCGGTGCGCCGCACGGGACATGCCGTGGTGTGCGGAGAGGACTCCAGTTTTGCCGGGGCGGTTTCCGAGATTGCGGCGATGATTGGCGAGAAGTGCTTTGAATCGCTCAAGGCACCGGTCACGCGGATCGGGAGCCCCCATGTGCCGATGCCGTTTAGCTCGGAGCTCGTCAAGCACGTTGTGCCCGAGGTTCCAAACATCACCGAGGCGGTCAACCGTGTAATGGCATAGCGGGATTTGTTTGTAATCCCATCTGTGCGCATCGCAGGAAAGGAGAGCTCATGGCAGTACAGTTTCGTCTAGCGGCGTTTGGCCACACGATGGAAACGGGCCGCGTCGTCGAGTGGCACATCGCCGAAGGAAGCAGAATTGAAGAGGGGCAACCCCTGGTTTCGATTGAGACAGACAAAACTGTCGTCGAGGTGGAGTCGCCGGTGAGCG
The DNA here is from genome assembly GCA_965197465.1 of Candidatus Poribacteria bacterium. Taxonomy (GTDB): domain Bacteria; phylum Poribacteria; class WGA-4E; order WGA-4E; family JAJDTR01; genus JAJDTR01. The sequence continues at coordinate 2,971,495 of OZ240209.1, forward strand.
GCGTGATGCTGCGCATCGTCGGTCAAGCCGATGGCGAGTACGATGTCGGTGAAACTTTGGCGTGGATTGGCGAGGAGGGCGAGGTGGTGCCGGATGCCCCCGCCGCAGCGCCCAAAACTCAAACAGCGGACCAGCCGGCTGAGTCACGTGCGACACCGGTGGCGCTGCGGTTGGCGCAACGGCACGGGATAGACGCCGAATCGCTCCCCGGCACGGGACCTGGCGGACGGGTGACCAAGGAGGATGTGCAGCGGGCTATCGACGCGGGCGGAGCAATTCCGGAAAGCGTTGTGGACGAGAAGCCAGCCGCCAGCACCGCGGAGGGTTCCAGAACTTCGGCTGCCGATCGACCTTCGGGGGCGCGTGTAACTCCCGTCGCACTGCGGCTTGCGGAACGGCACAACATAGATGCCGAATCGCTCGCTGGCACGGGACCTGGCGGGCGGGTGACGAAGGAGGATGTGCAACGGGCTATCGACGCGGGCGCGGCGAGTCCGGAAAAACCGGCGGACGAGAGATCTGCCTCCGAGGTTGAAGTCATTCCGCTTAGCGGTATCCGTCGCACGACGGCAGAGCGTCTCGGCACAATTTGGTCGCAAGCGCCGCATGTTACGGAAGGTATCGAAGTCGATTTCAGCGCCATCAAAAGCCTTCGAGCATCGCATGAGGAAGCGTGGCGCGAGGCGCACGGGATTGCGCCGTCAATCAATGACTTCGTGCTGAAAGCCACCGCGGAGGCGTTGAAATCTCATCCTCGGCTTAACGCGGCGCTGATTGACGGGGCGGTACACCAGTACCGCGAGGTCAACTTGGGGGTCGCGGTTGATATCCCGGACGGCTTGGTGGTGCCGGTTATCCGGCGCGCCGAGACTCTCGGCATCGTGGAGATTGCGACGCAGGTTAGGGCGCTTGCGGAGCGTGCACGCGGGGGGAAACTAAGAGTTGGCGATTATGCGGACGGTACGTTCACTGTCACCAACCTCGGCGGGCTTGGGGTGGACTGGTTCACGCCGGTGCTCAATCCGCCGCAGTGCGCTATTTTGGGCGTGGGACGTGTGAGGCGGGTTGCGGTGTTCGCCGGTGAGTCGATTGTCGCGCGTGATATCGGGACGTTGGTGCTCACGTTTGATCATCGGGCGATAGATGGCGCGCCGTGTGCTCGGTTTCTTGGGGAGTTGAAGGGGCTAATTGAGGCGCCGGAGGGGTTGTTGCCTTAGGGAGCCGGACGGTTGAAGAGGGATGTGAATGGGAATTGGGGTTGTGAATGTGTTTGATTTGGTGTTTGTGGCGAATGCATTCTGAATCGCTGATTAAACGGATTAAAGGATTTCACGGATTTGGTGTCGGCGCAAGGAGGAGACTTTCGTTCAAAGCCACGTCCCAGGGAGTCGTTCAGGATTAGAAGGAGAATTTGATGAATTTCCGACAGAAAATCACACTACATCTTTTGCTCTACATTACGCTGTGTGGCACCGCCTCCGCACAAGTCGTTGAGATACCGGACCCCAACCTCCGCGCCGCCATACGCGCAGAACTCAAGATACGAGGTGATTCCGTTATCACAGTGAGCGATATGCAAAAGTTAACAGTCCTCACGTCATACAATGGTGGAATTAGTAGCTTGTCGGGACTTGAATCTGCAACCCAACTAAACCATATCGCTCTTGGCGAGAATCCCATTGCGAACCTGGCTCCTCTCGCACACCTGACCAACTTGCGCTATCTGATTATGCCAAGTTGTCAAATCAGCGACCTACGCCCCTTGTCACGTCTCACTCAGCTTGTCGAAATAAACCTTCGGCGTAATCCTATTGCTGATGTAATCCCAATCGCCGGTTTAGGACAACTGCAATATCTTGATTTAAGCCGGTGTGAAATAGCAGACATTAAGGCTTTGGCTGGTCTAGCCAGTCTGGAGGTGCTCCAGTTAAACCATAATCAGATTATGGATGTTCGTCCGCTATCAACGTTAGCGTCTCTGAAGGCGCTTGAAATCCAAGAAAATCTCATTCTCGACTATTCTCCGCTTGATGACTTGTCTCTCGATATATTTCACTACGATCAGTTTTGCGAGATGCCACCACTCCCGCTCGCACCACGATTGGAGAATAGGACCTTTCCGTCGATCATTGCTCGATGGAGCGGCTACGGGTGGCCGCCAATCAGCAATCGACCGGATTTGTCCGACGCTGAAAACATCGCAAAACACGACTTGTGGTTCACCGTCGAGGAATTTACGTTATCCATGACGTCGTACGGCAAACATTTTCGACTTAAAGGTGACGTTGCCGAAGGCATACGCCGCCGAGACGAATTGATTGAACTCAACCCAAACATGATTTTTCTGCTAACCCTTCAAATGCGTGATATAGATCTGCACTTTTTTCCTCCTGACTGGCCCTATTGGATTCGAAATGACGACGGAACCATTTTTTACACCGTCAACTCCAACGGGGTCATAAGGAATACAATTGGTTTGATAGATTTTACGCATCCGCACATTCAGGATACAATCGTTCGACAAGCTATCGCTGTCTCCAACTGTGGGTTATACGATGGGATTTTCTTTGATTTTTGGGCCGAAGAATGGCAAGTGCTTGGGGGTTGGGATGGCGCGCAGACACGCCTCTTCCGAACGTTAGCCCAAGAAACTGAGGCTCGCCTAAATATTATGAAGCGCATTCGCGCCGCAACTCCACCCGAGTTTTTGGTCATGGGTAACACTAATCGTGGTTTAATACCAATCACCGGTGCTTTCATCGAAGGTGTAAATGCTTCTCATGACCTAACCTCCATTGAAACGGTGCTTCCGTGGCTAGAACAAAACACACGCCAACCACGCATCAACACTCTTGAAGGCTATAGCGATCTGACCGCCTCCTTAGACGATCCCGTTAACCTTCAGGCCATGCGCGTGTTAACTACTCTTAGCCTTACTATGTCCGACGGCTATGTACTGTTCACCGAAGCACAACACCACCACCATCACTGGTACGACTTCTGGGATGCGGATTTAGGTCAGCCAGTTGGGGAGAAGGCACAGGTGTATAATGGGCGCGAGGGGCTTTATATACGCGAGTTCACGAACGGTTGGGCAGTGTATAATCATAGCGGGGCGCCACAGGCGATTACGTTGCCGGAGGAGGTGCAGGGCGTGGCGAGCGGGCGGGTGAACACGGCACACGCGCTCCCGAATCTCGATGGGGAGATGTATCTCCGGGGCAAGCCGATGAACCCGGCGGACGTGAATGGGGACGGCGTGGTGAATATTTTGGATTTGACGTTGGTGGCTCAGGGGTTCGGGACGGATAGTTTGGAGGGGGACGTGAATGGGGATGGGGTTGTCAATGTGTTTGATTTGGTGTTTGTGGCGAATCAGTTCTGATAAAGGCAGAGGTCAGTAGTTAGAGGGAATCTAAGATTTAATGATTCTCGATTCCACAAGAAATCGCGACCGGGAGATCGCTCCTACAGGGTATATTTCACGGGGTAAAAGTCTGGGAGTTCCCCCAATTCACGCCGCGTCTTCCGGGGTTAGAGCCGGTAGGATACGGTCATTGATAGCGTGGGGCCGACCTCAAAAGCATCGCCCTCCTCCGATAGGACTCGGCGTTGAATCGGGAGCATCACATTCAGTCGGATGGGAACGCCAAATCTCGGATCGGGCACCACGCCAAACTGTAGGGCATTGAAAATCAGACCGGAGTTGATGTCTCGGTTTCCGTCCCAGTAGGCGTAAGATTGGAATAGTCCCAGATGGCTCGCATACAGTGCCAACCAATCCTCGACTTGATATCTTATACCTACGGTTTCTGTGACATCCACGGAGCCGCGATAGGTCTTGTCGTTCTCGTAAAATGGGAAGTGACCGTGTACCGAGGCGTTGAGCGATAGTGCCTCGGACAACGGCGTGTCGTAGTGCAACGCCGCCAACGGATCAAATGTGCCGGTGCCGAACTGGATGTGAAGGTGTTTTAAGCCGGCGTTTCCCAGCTTGAACGGGTCCGCCTCTGTCGCCCCGACCGGTATACTGGTGCCGAGCGACACCATCAAGCTATCGTCGCCGCGCAGCAGATTTGCGAGTTTGCGCGAAACGAGCAGGTGCGCATCCGCAAATCCGCGATACACCTCGTTGCGATGGTGGATTTCTTGGTTACCGAGGATTGCGCGGCGTTCTTCCAACGTCACGGACTCTATTTCATCAATGAAGGCGTCCTGATTCTTGATGTCGTAGGGCAGACTCAACGCGACATCCCAATCAGCCGTGCGGCGATAGGCGATATCGAGTTGAACGCGTAAAAAATCCAAGGAAACGCGATGGCGATGCAGCGGAACTTGAATCACTTCGCCTGTTGGAGAAAGTCCCTTTGTCTCCAGATGTCCGCCGTCGGCATCAAATCCCCGTAGCAGGTTGAGGGAAAACCGGAATTTTCCGATGTCTTCAGAAGTCGAACCGACTCCACCAATCCCGCTCCGCGGAATCACGGGATTACTTCACGCGCCTCAGGACTCTTGTGCAAACGAAAGCGGTGAGAGAAGCTGGAAACTTGCCAGGATTATAGTTAAGAAAATTTCGATTCTTCGCATGATTTGTCTCCAATGGGCTGCATGACTGTTTCTTGGATTCACCCCAACCTCATTTTTTTGTTCCTCTTGCCACATACCTTGAAGATTTCACATAGAATCGCGATCGGGATATTGCTCCTACAAGGAAGGGAGTTGCGCCTGTCAAAATTCCGTCTTCGATTGGGTGATTGAAGAGTTGGTTTTGAGGCAAATGACAATGGTGAGTATACCTGAGAATCGTGGGAGTATCAAGGAGAACTACTATGGCTCAGAGGAACGCAGATCTGCGTTCCCTACGGGGTTACTCGCTAACGCTGCCGTGAGAAATTGGTTTCGGGAAGGGTGGAGTTGGGTTTCGCTGGGATTTCCATCGATCAACTGAGCGGATAGATCAAGTGACCGCATAGGGAACGCGATAGAGATCCCAAGGCGATAGCAAGTCCTGCTCCCTATCCGGTCGCTTGATCCCCTCCGGGGCTTTTAGAGGCAGGTAGGATTTCTATCGCACGGGATTTACTATCGCCCTCACTATCCGTTCGGTTGATCGTTATCCACTCGTTTGATCGCAGTGCGCACCCTACAAGCTGTACTTTTCATACAAACTCTAAAAAAGTCGCGATCGGGAGAGGGATTTCTATCAAGGCTTTCTATCTGGATTAGCTATCGCATAGGATTCACTATCGCACTCATTAGCCATTCGCTTGATCCTTCGTTATCCAGTCAGTTGATCGGTTTCAGCGCAAATGGTTCCACTACAAATGGACTTTCAAATCTCGCGAGGGCTTGGGCTCGGTTACGAATCAAGTTGAGATTTGTAGTCGATGGCTTTGCCGAGCAGATAGATGAGTTCGACGACTTGTTCGTTGTCGAGTTCGGGATAGACGCTTTTGACAACGCGACGAACTCCTTCCAAACTTCCGTCCTTTGCCCAGTAGCTCTCCCGCAGGATTTCTGCGAACTCTGCTACGGCTGCCGTGAGACGAAACGGCGCCGACCCCGCCTCAAACGACTCGTGCAGTTGCGACATGAGGATGTCTTCTCCAATTTCGGTGACTTTCTGGTTGTCGGGATCGGCGTAGCGGATCGAGGCAGTAGCGATTTTTCCGGACGCTCCCTCGCGCAACTTGACCTCATACAGCGCGGTCACACTGTGTCCGGAGCCGACCTCCCCGGCGTCAACGGTGTCATCGCGGAATTGGTGGTTTTCGAGGAAACGGTTCTCATAGCCGAGTAACCGGAATCGGCTGACGACCTCCGGATTGAAATCGACTTGGATCTTGGCGTCCTTGGCAATGACCTGCAACGTGCCCGTCAGATCTTCGACAAAGATGCGCCTCGCCTCGCTGAGGGTGTCAACATAGGCGTAGTTTCCGTTTCCGGCGTTCGCGAGTTTCTCCATGAGGATGTCGTTGTAATTTCCCATACCGAAGCCGACGGTTGATAAGGTGACTCCGCGTTTAACGTGGGCGCGTATCTCCTTCAGGATGTCATCCGGACCCGTTTGTCCCACATTGGCAACACCATCCGAGCAGAGAATCACACGATTGATGCGATCGACCTCGGCGTTGCGCCAGGCGAGGTCGTAACCGATGCGCAACCCTTCTTCGGCGTTGGTCGATCCGCCCGGATACAGGGAATCGATGGCAGTCAATATCTCGGCGCGTCGGTTCACTCCCGTATGCGGCAACACCAGCCTTCCTTGCGAGCCGTAGACGACAATGCCCACTTTGTCGGTGGGTCGAAGTTGATCGACAAGCAGCGTCAACGCCTTCTTCACCAGTCCCAAACGGTTTTCCCTCTCCATTGAACCGGACACATCAATCACAAAGGTAAGCGCCGCGTCTTTTCGGTCTTCGTCGGGAATCACGCGGCCTTTCAATCCAATTCTCAGCAGATGGGTACGCTTGCTATCGGCAAATATTGACGGCGCACCTTCAATGTGGATGGCGAATGCGTCGTCGATCGGGGCGGCATAGTCGTATTTGAAGGCGTTGACAAACTCCTCGACGCGCACGGCTTCCGACGGGGGCAGATGCCCTTCGGTCAAGTATCGGCGGGTAATCGAATAGGAGGCGGTGTCGACATCCATCGCGAACGTCGAGAGATGCTCGTCTTCCGTATCCAAGAAGGGGTTGACGCCGCTGCTCTTGAAGTACATATCGGGATAGGCGGCGGCGTTTGGCGGTTTGAGTTGGGGAGCTGTTCGATTGGCGGCTGTATCCGCAACGGCTGATAAGTGTGTCTTCGCGGCTACTTTTGTAGATGCCGGAGTGTTCTTAGGACTATGGTTGGAAGAAGACGGAACCACCATATGTCTACTTATCTGCGATGGCTGAGCGTCTGATGCTTCTATGCGCGCCACCTTTGAGGAAAACTCTAACACGGACGTTGGCTGGTAATTGGAAACCGCCCGCATTGCAAGTGGAGGTCTGCGTTCCCCGTGCGGCGATGGCTGCGTTCCAATTGCCGAAACCCTGCCCGCCATGGCAGGTTTCCGCATTTTTTGTTTCGGGGGAGCCTGTTCCGACAAAAATGCAACAGTGATCGTATCATCCGGCTGTGGGGTTTTCGTCACCCAATAGCCTCCAGCGAGTAGTGCAATAGCGGTGTGTATCATCAACGAAGCCATTAACGCGCCCGACAGTTTCTTGAATTTCATGTTTTGTCCTCCGATGTTGTTGGGATAGGAAGTGTGGAAGGTTGGAAGATTCCTTTCCACGGCAGTTTTAATTAGGTTTAGTTAAAGCGAAGAGCAAGTAATGTGCCATCAGCATCAGTGCGATTGTATGGCGATCTCGTGGCTTGAGTGCACCAGATTGGTCAAGGCTGGTGTTTGTATTGCCCTGCTTTGTGCAAAAGGCGGGATTGTTGTTCAGATGTAGTGTAGGGTATCAAGCGAGTGAATAGATAAAGGGAACGATCAACTGAGTGGACAACGAAGGCGATAGAAGATCCCATAGTGACCGCGATAGTAAATCCCGTGCGATAGGAATTTCGCTTCTTGCAGGGTGGCTTGATCCCAACCTACGGGCTATCGCGCTCCTTATTCAGTCGCTTGATCGGTTTCGGGAAGGGTTGAATCTTATTGATTGTCGTTGGAATCGGATTCAAAATATGATACGATGGCTTTATGTTTGCTGCGGGTGCATCAAGGTGGCGGCGATGCCATAGTTCGGCAGGCTAAACGACATGAGGAGGGTTAACATGAGTGAACATCTTATCTCATCAAAGGAGATGGCGCAGTTTGTGGCTTCCGGCTACCTGAAGTTCGAGGAGATGGTGCCGAAAGATTTGTCCGACGCATGCCTTGAGGACATGAAAAACCACCGCGGTTATCTCGAGGTTGGTACCCCGTTCGAGGAGACGTGGCCCAAGGGCACGCCGCTCGGCGATGTGTTCCGTTTGCCGCAGGTCAAAGGGCTGATCCATTCGTTGGTCGGTCCGAATCCGGTCTATGATCATCACGCGGTGCATCTGCAGCGGGCGAACAGTATGAAGGGACCGGACACGCACCAGGACTCGGTCATCGACTTTCGCGAGAACTATTTCGACATCCAGTTGTCGTTCTTCGCGCACGACACGCCCGACGAGATGGGCGGTACGTTCCTGATTCCGGGATCGCATTTCCGAAATGTTCGCACGGGGGAGATTCGCGGCTACCATCAGATCTCCGGCAAAATCTGGGCGACGTGCCCGGCGGGGACGATGTATGTCTGGAACACGCGAGTCTGGCACGGCGGGCGCAGCAACTATACCGATAAAGATCGCTACATGTACAAGCTGCGGCTCAACCCGTCGCAACCTCAGGTGCGCAATTTCGATACATCGGATATCGACGACCCGAAGATAGGAAGCATTCTTTCGAAGGGGCACGGCTGGGAAGGCAACGACATGCGGTATGAGTTGATGAAGCGCGTCCAGCTGTGGCGGTATGTTTCTGATCAGCCGGAGTACGATATCGGCGAGCGTTTCATGCGCAGGATTGAATACCAACCGCAGCGCATGTCCGCTTAAATCGAGAGAAGAGGAGAAAACCGGCGATATGATTATTTAAGGTTGCGCACGATGAAGCGTAGGATATCACGATGTTCAACCCAACTTGCGTACCGCATGTACGCGAAACACATTCTGTACACACATCAGGAATTCTTTGAAATCGGTAGTACGTGTCTTGTAGGGAACGCAGATCTGCGTTCCTTAATCCTAAAATACCCCTACTTGCCGACCAACATCCTGCGACTCGCCCTAAAATCCCCTGCCGCAAGCGTACAAAAATAGACACCCGTGGCAACAGATTCACCGCGCTCATTTCGTCCATCCCAATACGCCGCGCGGTCCCGGCTCCGATACATACCCGCTGGCCGGTAACCAACCGCCAGCCTCCGAACCACCTGTCCGTGCACGTCATAGACCGCCAGATTAACGTCCGCCGCTTCCTTCAACTGATACGGTATCCACGTCTCCGGATTGAACGGATTCGGGTAATTCGGCAACAGAGCTGTCTCGGCAGGAATTCTCGACTCCTCCGTCAATGCCGTCAACAGCCGTTCAAGCGCGATAATCCCTCTCCTCACGGTTGGATCTGTCATCTCTAGTTTCTCAGCATCTGCTAGCCACCTCCGGACAACCTCCGCCGTGAGCGCCCCAAGCCTATCCGCGCGGCTGGGAGGCGAAGCTGCCGCATTACCAAACGCCCCGGCCACCAACTCCAAATCATGAAGGTCGACCACCCCATCTCCGTTGATATCCGCACCATCTTGCCCCAATTGCCCGAAATGCGAGGCGACCAACACCAAGTCCAAGATATTCACAGTGCCATCGTCGTTGACATCTGCCGCCCTTGCACGAATGAGGTTGGTGTAAGGGGATACGTCCCATAGCAGGATTGATCCGTGCGAACTCCAACTGGCAATTGTAGCCCCATCGGGTGAGAATGCAACCTCATGCCCTTCAAGTGTGTGCAGAACTTCACTTGTGCGAAGGTCCCACAAGCGAATCCCGCCGCCTCCGCTGGCAAGCATGAAGCCATCTGGGGAGAACGCTACGGATGAAACCCTCTTCGTATGATCTAGAGTTCGCACGAGGTCTCCCGTACGGGCGTCCCACAAACGAACTGTGTTGTCTTCACCAGTGCTGGCAAGCGTCCCTCCATCGGGCGAGAAAGCCAAGCGCCAGATGTCTCGCGTATGTCCCTCAAGAGTTTGCTTATGTTCGCCGGTGTGGGCATCCCACAATCGAATCGTCTTGTCACGACTTCCACTGGCAATGGTGCGACCATCGGGGGAGACCGCCACTGTCAATACTGCATTCGTGTGTCCTTCGAGAATCCGCAGCAGTTCTCTACCGCGGGCATCCCAAAGACGGACCGTGTTGTCCTCCCAATACCCTCCGCTGGCAATCATGCTGCCGTCGGAAGAGAAGGCGACGGACGAGATTGAACGTGTGTGCCCCTCAAGCGTATGCGTGATTACTCCGGTACGGGTGTCCCACAAGGAAATGGTTCCATCACCACTTCCGCTGGCAATCGTCGCCTCGTCAGGAGAGAATGCCACGGCTCGAAAATTAGAGGTACAGAATCCATGAGCGGCATCTCGTTTAAGTTTCCGTTGAAGTTCCCCAGTATGGACATCCCACAATCGAATTGCGTTGTCCCCGCATACGTCTCCACTGGCAAGCGTACTTCCGTCGGGCGAGAAGGCCAAAGATAGAATCAAGGGCATATACCCCTCAACGGTCTTCTTGAGTGTTCCCGTGCGAATGTCCCAAAACCGAAGCGTGTTGTCGTCCAAGTCTCCGCCGCTGGCGAGTGTCTCCCCATCCGCCGAGAAGGCCACGCTCCACACCCAATCCGAATGTCCTTCAAGCGTCCGCCTAAGTTCTCCGGTGGTGACATCCCACAGTCGAATTGGTCCATGGTTTGCACTGGCAAGCGTGTCCCCATCGGGCGAGAACGCCAAGGTATTAACAGGTCCCGATTGTACCTCTAGGGACCGCTTGTGCTCCCATGTGTTTGCATCCCATAGCCGAATCATTCCGTCCCGACCGCCGCTGGCAAGCGTGCACCCATCAGGCGAGAACACTACGGAGCGTATTTTACGTTTGTGACCTTTAAGTGTCTGCAATGCTTCACCCGTACGCACGTCCCACAAACGAATCACTCCCTCTCCACCACTGACAAGTGTGCCTCCATCCCGAGAGAACGCTACAGAATCGACCTGGTGTTTATGACCTTCAAAGGAGTGCTTGAGTTGCCCGGTACGCGCATCCCACAAACGCAGGTCTTGCCAACCCCCGCCGGCGATTGTTCCTCCATCCGGGGAAATCGCTAGTGAAGCGACGCCGTAAGGATAGTCGCCTAGGGTTCTCTTGAGTTCGCCGGTGTGGGCGTCCCACAATCGAATCTTGCCCCCGCCTCCGCTGACGAGCGTGTCACCGTTTTGCGAGTACGCTAAGGTAGAAGCCCCGTACGAATGCCCCGTAAATAGGTCGAGTTCGGTGCCGTCACGCCCATCGTAAAGCCATATCCCGACGCTACTCGCGACTGCCAGCCGGCTCCCATCCGGCGAATATGCTAATTGGAATATCTCACCTTTACCCAATCGCATGAGTGCGCCCTCGGGCAGACCCCATCGTTTGGAATCTTGGGCGAAGGCGTTGAGCGATAGCAGGATAGAAAACAACACAGGGATAGATCCAATAAACCGCGCTTTTATCATCAACATGATCATTCGCTCCTTTCGGAAGGTGGCATAATAGGTAATTTCCTCAGTTCCAAGCGGCAACAAACGTCACTGCACGTTTTCCAGATTCCGTGTTTTGCTCTCAACTATCGATTGATGAAAACGTATGTTTCGTCCAAGGCGCAACATCCGTGCCAACCGGAAACCAATTAATCTGCTTCAAAAGACGGGTTTTACGGTTCAGGCGCGGAATTGGAAGGGAATGTTGTCCAGATTTTGCGCGGAAGCGTACAGAAGTTGGGTTTCATTACAGACAGCATAGATACTTGGCCGATACGTTTTTGTAGGGAACGCAGATCTGCGTTCCTTAATCCTAAAATACCCCTACTTTCCAACCAACATCCTCCGAGTCGCGCTAAAATCCCCTGCCACAAGCGTGCAGAAATAGACGCCAGCGGCGACGGGCTCGCCATTTTCATTCCGTCCATCCCAATACGCTGCGCGGTTCCGGCTCCGATATAGACCTGCGGGTTGGTAGCCAACTTCCAGTGTTTGTACCGTCTGCCCATGCACGTTATGAATCGTCAGGGTGACATCCGCCGGTGCTTTTAATTGATACGGTATCCACGTCTCCGGATTGAACGGATTGGGGTAATTTGCCAAGAGCGCCGTTTCCGTCGGAGTTAAAGGAATGGCTGAAAGTGAAAATTCCAACGATGGCTTCGTCCCATCGGCGCCTCCTATTCGCTTAATATTGCCCCATGTCGTGGCACGTTTGAGATCCCACAGCAAAATCGTGCCATCTCTACTACCACTAGCCAGCGTCAGTCCATCTGGGGAAAACACCACGGAAGTTATAGTGAACGTGTGTCCTTCAAGTGTCCGAAGGTGTTCACCTGTACGAACATCCCACAACCAAATCGTGGTGTTGTGATGCTCCGAACCCCCACTGCCACTAGCAAGTGTGGCTCCGTCAGGCGAGAACGCTACGGAATAGACCCAACCAGACCGCCTCGTGCGGTCCCAATGTCCCCGAAGCGTCTGCACGTGCGCGCCAGTGAAAACATCCCATAACCGTACCGTTCCCAAACTGCCACTAGCCAGCATGGACCCATCGGGCGAGAAGGCTATCGTATTAATGTCATTGGTCTGACCCTCAAATGTTTGGAGACTGTTCCCAGTGCCGGCATCCCACAAACGAATCGTCTGGTCCGTGCTTCCACTGGCAAGCGTGAATCCATCGGGTGAAAACGCCACGGATGTAACATCATGCGTATGCCCCTCAAGGATTTGCAGGATTTCACCAGTGCGCGCGTCCCACAGCCGAATCGTGTTGTCCCATCCCCCACTGGCAAGTGTCAACCCCTCGGGCGAAAATGCAACGGAATTGACGCCACCTGTGTGCCCCTTGAGCGTCTGCAAGCCTGCCCTAGTGTGCGCATCCCACAATCGAATCGTGAGTCCTCCACTAGCAAGTACTATACCATCGGGAGAGAAGGCAATGGAACTAATGATGCCCGTATGACCTTCAAGCGTCTGGAGGTTTTCACTAGTACGTGTATCCCACAATCGAATCTTGCGCCCTCCACTGGCAAGCACCAACCCATCCGGCGAGAAGACTACGGACGTGATACTACCCGTATGGCCTTCAAGCGTTTGCAAGCTTTGACCGGTACGTGCATCCCACAACCGAATTGTTTTGTCCTTGTAGCCCCCGGCGCTAGCAAGCATCATTCCGTCGGCCGAGAACCCAACGGAAGTGACACTACCTGTATGTCCCTCAAGGATTTGCAGGCGTTCACCAGTGTGGGCATCCCACAGACGAACCGTGTTGTCCATGTATCCCCCGCCGCTTGCAAGCGTTTTTCCGTCAGGCGAGAACGCCACAGAGGCAACTTTGCCTGTATGCCCCTCCAGGATTTTCAAGGCGTCACCAGAGTGAACATCCCACAGGCGAATCGTCTTGTCCTTCAAGTTGCTCCAGTATCCCCCGGCGCTGACAAGTACCAACCCATCGGGCGAGAATGCCACGGAAGTGATACCTCCCTTATGGCCTTCAAGCGTGTGTAGGCGTTCACCGGTGCGGGCATCCCACAAACGAATCGTCCTTTTCAAGCTCCCGCTCGCCACCGTGAATCCATCAGGCGAGAAGGCGACGGAGGTAACGACGCTTGTATGACCTTCAAATGTCTTTAGGGCTTTCCCAGTTCGTACATCCCACAATCGGATTGTCTTGTCCCAACTCCCACTGGCGAGCGTCAACCCGTCCGGCGAGAAGGCGACGGAATCAAGCAGAGACGTGTGTCCCGTGAGTAGGGCAACTTCGGCACCGTTATCCGCATTGTAGATCCAAATACCGATGCTACTTGCTACCGCGAGCAGAGTTCCATCTGGCGAATAGGCTACATTGCCGGTTATTGAACCTTTTCCGAGGCGTGCTTTCGCGCCATCGGGCAACCCCCATTGGGTATAATCTTGAGCCAGCGCGTTGAATGAAAGCAGAAAAAGACTCACCTTGAAATATATGGCTTTCCTCGTCAGCATTATCATTCGCCTTACAGTTCCTGTGTAGGGAACGCAGATCTGCGTTCCCTACTAATACGAGGATTTTATTTGTTGACGAGCATTCTGCGAGTGGCGGTGAAGGTGCCGGCATTGAGGGTGCAAAAATAAATGCCCGTGGCGACGGGTTCGCCCTGCTGATTCCGTCCATCCCAATAGGCGGCGCGGTCTCGGCTTTGATATAGACCTGCGGGTTGGTAGCCAACTTCCAGTGTTTGTACCGTCTGCCCATGCACGTTATGAATCGTCAGGGTGACATCCGCTGCCCCCTTTAATTGATACGGAATCCATGTCTCCGGGTTGAAGGGATTGGGATAGTTTGGCAATAAGGCAGTCTCAGTCGGAATATTCAACCCCTGTGTCAGCGCCGTCAGGAGTCGTTCAAGCGCGATAATTCCTCGCTGCACGGTTGGATCTGCCGTCTCCAGTTGCTCAGCGTCAGCCAACCACTTCCGCACATTCTCTGCCGTGAGGGCTCCACGTCCACCCGCGTGGCTGGAAGGGGCGGCGGCGTCTCCCAACGCATTGGCAACCAGCTCCAAATCCAAGAGATTTACTACCTCATCTCCGTTGACATCCGCACCATCTTGCCCCAATTTCCCGAAATGCGAAGCGACCAACACCAAGTCCAGGATGTTCGTGATTCCATCGCGGTTGACATCGGTCACACCGAATTCACCTGGGTTTGTGTAAGGAGTCATGTCCCACAGTAGGATTGTCCCATCCAAACTTCCACTGGCAAGCCCGATTCCATCCGGGTGAAACGCCACGCTCGTAACATCAAGCGTGTGTCCCGTGAACGTTCGCAGCAGTTCGCCCGTAGCTGCATCCCACAGACGGACGGTATCGTCCCAACCCCCGCTCCCGCCAGCAAGCGTCAAACCATCCGGGCTAAACGCCAGGCTATCGACTCTAGACGCGTATCCTTTAGGTGTTCGCGCCTCAAGCATCCCTATTTGCGCACCTGTATACATGTTCCACAGACGGATTTCTCCCGGCCCGCCGCCAGCAAGTGTCGACCCATCCGGGCTGAAGGCTAGGCTATATACGTTTAGCGAGCGGTCCTTGGGCGTCCTCATCTCAAGCGCCCGAAGTTGCGCACCCGTATTGACATCCCAAAGACGAACGTTTCCTCTACCCCCGCCGGCAAGTGTCAATCCATCCGGACTGAACGCCACGCTCTTGACATCCCACCGATGCTGATCGAGCGTCTGTATATGCGCGCCCGTCGCTGCATTCCACAGACGGATGCTACCGCCCTTATCCCCGCTGGCAAGCGTCAAGCCGTCCGAACTGAACGCCACACAAGTCACATCTACCGTATGTCCCTCAAGTACGCGAATCTGCGCTCCCGTGGCAGCGTCCCACAACCCGACCGAATAGTCCTCGCTCCCGCTGGCAAGCGTCAAGCCATCCGGACTGTATGCAACACTGTTTACATCCTTCGTATGCCCTCGGAGCGTTCGCAGGTGCGCACCTGTAACCGTATCCCAGACATGGACAGCGCCAGCCTCATTTCCGGTGGCGAGAGCCAAACCACCTGGACTGTAAGCTGCGCTACTGATCCCGGCAGTGTACCCCTCGGGCGTCCACACCCGCACCCCGGTATTCGTATCCCATAGACGAATACCGCCATCCAGACTCGCACTGGCGAGCGTCAGACCAGCCGGGTTGAACGCCAGGCTATTCGTCCAAGACGTGTGGCCTTCGAGCGTTCGCAAATGCACCCCCGTTGCCGCATCCCAAAGACGCACGTTACCTTCCGAATCCGCGCTGGCAAGCGCCGCGCCGTCGGGACTGTACGCCACGCTATTGACCAGAGCGGTATGCCCTTCGAGTGTCCGCACCTCCGTCCCGGTAGCCGCATCCCACAGACGCACGGTGCGGTCCCAACTCCCGCTCGCAAGCGTCTTCCCATCCGGGCTGAATGCCACACTATTGACCTCCGCCCTATGGCCCTCAAGTGTGCGTATGTGTACACCTGTATTTGCATCCCACAGTCGAATTTCAAGCCAACTTGTATTCGCAAGAGTACGTCCATCCGGACTATACACCACGATATTGATCCAAGAGCTATGCCCCTCAAGCGTCCCTACCTTCGCGCCTGTAGCCACATCCCACAGATGGATGCTACCGATCCAACTTCCGCTGGCAAGCGTCTCTCCATCCGGGCTGAACGCAACGCTATCCACTTGACCCGAGAGCCTCTCAAGCGCGCGAACGTGCGCACCCGTAGCCGCATCCCACAGATGAATCTGCCCGTCGTAGCTTCCACTGGCAAGTGTCTCTCCATTCGGGCTGAACGCAACGCACGTGAAAATAGAGGTATGCCTGGTGAACAGTGCTATTTCCCGATTGGTCGATGTATCGTAGAGCCAAATGCCGATGGTACTGGCGACCGCGAGCCGTGTCCCGTCCGGGGAATAGGCAATCTGTGATGTCCGACCTTTACCAAGGCGCATTTTGGCGCCTTCGGGGAGCTCCCATTGCGGTGCGTCTAGGGCGAGGGCGTTGAGTGAAACCGAGATTGAAACCAGCAGAAGACAGGACTTGAACATCTGTGTTTTTTTCGTCGGCATCATCACATTCCTTACCGTTCCTGTGTGGGGAACGCAGATCTGCGTTCCCTACTAATACGAGGATTTTATTTGTTGACGAGCATTCTGCGAGTGGCGGTGAAATCGTCGGCGGCGAGGGTGCAGAAGTAGATTCCGGTGGCTACGGGTTCGCCGTTTCGATTGCGTCCGTCCCAATAGGCGGCGCGGTCTCGGGTTTGATATAGGCCAGCGGGTTGGTAGCCGATCTCCAGTGTCTGTACGGTCCTCCCGTGCACGTCATGGATTGTTAGAGCGACATGCGCGGGAATCTTCAGTTGATACGGAATCCAGGTCTCCGGATTGAACGGATTGGGGTAGTTCGGCAATAGGGCTGTCTCAGCAGGAATGCTTAGCTCCTTCGTAAGTGCCGCCAAGATTTCCTGGAGTACGACAATCCCTCGTTGTACGGTTGCCTCTGTTCCTTCTAGCCGCTTCGCGTCAGCCAGCCACTTCCGAATATCCCCGGCAGTGAACGTCCCAAAGCCACTAGCGCGACTAGCAGGCGAGGCTTCCGCGTTTCCGAACTCATTCGCTACCAACTCCAAATCTAGGAGGTTCACGACACCATCTCTGTTGACATCCGCAGCATCTCGCTCCAATTGTCCGAAGTGCGCGGCGACCAACACCAAATCCAGGATGTTCGTGATTCCATCGCGATTGACATCGGTCGTAATGGATTCAACCGGGGATGTGTAAGGCGTCATGTCCCAAATCAGGATTGTCCCATCCAAACTTCCACTGGCAAGCGTAGATTCGTCAGGACTGAACGCCAAGCCGTTGACTGACGCTCTGTGTCCCTCAAGCGTTCGGAGCAAATCGCCCGTAGCCGTGTCCCACAGATGGACCGTGTCGTCGAGAGCCCCACTCGCAAGCATCCTTCCATTCGGACTGAAGGCGACGCTCTCGACCCAACTTGTATGTCCCTCTAGCGTATGCATCTGAGTTCCCGTGACCGCATCCCACAGGCGGACGGTATAGTCTTGATTCGCACTGGCGAGCGTCAGACCATCCGGGCTGAACGCTAGACCATACACCTCAGTCGAGCGTCCCCTGGTGGCCCGCACTTCAAACATCCGCAGTTGCGCACCCGTAGTTGCCTCCCACAGGCGAATTTCTCCCCTGCCTCCACTCGCAAGTGTCAATCCATCCGGGCTGAATACAACGCTAGCCACATCCCATCTATGCTCGTCAAGCGTCTGCACCAGCATGCCAGTCACCGCATTCCACAAACGAATGCTACCGCGCTTATCCCCGCTGGCGAGCGTTAAACCATTTGGGTTGAACGCCACGCAGGTAACATCTAATGTGTGCCCCTCAAGCATCCGAATCTGCGCACCCGTCGCCGCGTCCCACAGTCTGACGGTATAGTCCTCACTCCCGCTGGCAAGCGTCTTCCCATCCGGGCTGTATGCGACGCTAGTAACTTCCTTCACATGCCTTTGCAGCCTTCGCACCCGCGCACCCGTAGCCGCATCCCATAGACGGATGGCGCCATCCCAACTCCCGCTGGCAAGTGTCTTCCCATCCGGACTGTACGCTATGCTATTGACCCAAGAGAAATGCCCCTTGATTGACCGATCCAGCTCACCTGTAGCCGTATCCCACAGACGGACGGAATGGTCCCAGGTCGTACTGGCAAGCGTTCTTCCGTCCGGACTATACGCAACCCTCGGGCTAAACGCAACGCTTCTCCTGCTCGTAGTGGTCGCTTTCTCAAGCGTTAGCTTTTGCGTACCGGTATCCGGATCCCACAGACTAACCGTGCCGAATAACGCCCCACTTGCAAGCGTCTTTCCGTCCGGGCTGTATGCCAGGCTATTTATCCAATCCCTACGCATTTCAAGCGTGCGGATGTGTTCGCCGGTGAGGGCATCCCACAAGCGGATGCCCTCACCCCAGTCCCCACTCGCGAGCGTTTTCCCGTCAGGGCTGTACGTTACGCTGCTTACCTGCCACGTATGCCCCTCCTCAAGCGTCTGTTGATGTACACCTGTGTTCACGTCCCAGAGACGAACCTCACTCGAACTCCCGCTCGCCAGAGTCCTCCCATCCGGGCTAAACGCCACGCTAGTAACTATAAAGGTATGTCCCTTAAGCGCCCGTATGTGCACGCCCGTAACCACATCCCACAGATGGAGGTTACCGCTCCAACCCCCAATCGCAAGGGTTAAACCATCCGGGCTGAACGCTAGGCTAAGCGCGGGACTCGTATGCCCCTCAAGTGTTCTCTTGTGCGCTCCCGTCCCCACATCCCACAGATGGATGGTTTTGTCCCCACTCCCGGTCGCAAGCGTCAGTCCATCCGGACTGTAAGCCATGCTTTCACTCCAAGACGGATGCGCGTCGAGCAGAACAATCTCTTCGAGCGTTGCTGTATCGTAGAACCAAATCCCGAGGCTGCTTGCCACTGCGAGGCGCGCCCCATCCGGCGAGTAGGCGACAGTCCCGGATAATGAGCCTTTACCCATCCGCATGGTGGCGCCCTCGGGCAAATTCCATTGCGGAGTGTCTTGGGCGGAGGCGTGGAGTGAAAGCAGGATGGAGAGCAATGGAAGGCTTAACCTGAGCAACATGGTTATTTTCATCAGCATTGTCGGTCTCATTACGGTAGTGAGTTGAGTTTCGCTCGCATTGCGGCGTTTCGTGCGGAATTGAACATCGGACGTTTTCTTGCCGTGCATGAATTCCTAATGGATTACTGCTCAACCCAACCTACGGGCTTATAGATAAAAGTGCATGTGTCGGGGAGATCGCAACATCCGTGCCAATGGAAAGTCCGATTATATCGCTATGGGAGACGGGTTCTGTGGTGCAGGTGCACGGAATAGGTCAAGGATTTCGTTCGCGTTGCCCTGCACGGTGCAGAAGTGGGGGATTTGGGCGGGTCGATTTGTAGGGGAGTGTTGGGTTTCACGATGTTGAGAAGATCCCTATCGCCTTCCTTATTCAGTCAGTTGATCCTTATTCAGTCGTTTGATCCCTACCTACGGAATCATGGTGCTCGTTTCCGTAGGCGCGCGCCCGGTGCGGTTGGATGAAGATTAAGTATTTAAATCGGTAATTCCAGTTTTCCCTAAACTCGGTAGGTGCGGTTTCTAACCGCACCGAGCATCGTTAGAACATTACCGACTTATTTTTTTAAACTTCATGAAACCGCACCTACCGTATGGGGATTGGGCTCTCTATCGATCGACCGGATAGGGAGGCGATAAAAGGTCTTGCTCGTTATCAACTCGTTCGATTTCTAGGATTCGCGTTGACATCAAAATCAAATTATGGTACGATGATTCTTCGTTTTGACGAGGGCGCATCAAAGAGTTATTGTCGTTTTGACGGTCGGCTATGGCGCTCCCGAATCAGCCCGCACGTCAAGGTGATTTTCAGGAGAGGAACTATGCCAAAAGTTCAGGATATCTTAGTGTTCTTCCAAACAAGTCCCGGTCTCGACATCACCCCCTCCGCGTGGTCGCGGTACGAGGCGTCCAAGGGGACGGGGATTAAGAATCTTGTCGAGGAGACGGAACCCCCATACAAAAACGCGTTGTTAGCGATGCGCGACGGATGGCAAGTCATCCAGATGAGCGAGATGAAGCATCGCAGCCCCGCCGATGGATATGAGCTTGGACCGCTGCCGTACCAAACGGTGTTGTCGCGGTTCAATGAAATACAAGACAAGGAGGAAGGTTCACAATGAACGAGCATCTTATTTCATCAAAGGAAATGGCGCAGTTTGTGGCTTCCGGCTACCTGAAGTTCGAGGAGATGGTGCCGAAAGATTTGTCCGACGCATGTCTGGAGGACATGAAAAACCACCGCGGTTATCTTGAGGTGGGCACTCCGTTCGAGGAGACGTGGCCCACAGGTTCGCCGCTCGGCGATGTGTTCCGTTTGCCGCAGGTCAAAGGGCTGATCCATTCGTTGGTCGGTCCGAATCCGGTCTATGATCATCACGCGGTGCATCTGTTGCGAGCAAACAGCATGGCGGGGCCAAACATGCACCAGGACTCGGTCATCGACTTCCGCGAGAACTATTTCGACATCCAGTTGTCGTTCTTCGGGCACGACACGCCCGACGAGATGGGGGGTACGTTTCTGATTCCCGGCTCGCATTTCCGAAACGTGCGCACATTCGAGGTTAAACTCTACCAACAAGTCACCGGCAAAATCTGGGCGACGTGCCCGGCGGGGACGATGTATGTCTGGAATACGCGGGTTTGGCACGGCGCGCGCAGCAACTATACCGATCAGGATCGCTACATGTACAAACTGCGGCTCAACCCGTCGCAACCCCAAGTTCGCAATTTCGATACGTCGGATATCGATGACCCCAAGATTGGAAGCATTCTCTCGAAGGGGCACGGCTGGGAAGGGAACGACATGCGATATGAGATCATGAAGCGCGTCCAGATGTGGCGGTATGTGTCTGATCAGCCGGATTTCGATATCGGCGAACGATTCATGCGCAGGATTGAGTACCAGCCGCAGCGGATGTCGGCGTGAGGCAGTGGCTAGGGGTGTTGACATTTGACAGCACACAGGTCGGGTTGAACGGGAACCGTGAAACCCGACACCTAATCCAAATGAGGCGAGAAATAGTAGTAGGCACGCTCCGTCGTGCCGTAATGTGCGCAAGGCTTACGGCCAAAAGCAACTTATAGACTGAGCACGAACTGTAGTGGTTGGGATTCCCAACCCGTTGGGCGAGGCGGAATCTCTATCGCACGGGATTTGCTATAAGAACTCTATCGCGCTCGCTATCCGTTCGGTTGATCGCTAATCGCTCGCTTGATGTATTTTGGGATTGCCTTGATTGTCAGTGTTTAATTGCTAAAGATGAGCCGACTAAACCGTTACCTTGAAGCCGCTAGGATTTAGGGAAGAACCCGAGTTTTCAAAAAAATAGGGGTTCCATCTTTAATTTTATGATTGAAGATTGGATTCGATAGAACATTCAATAGTTTGAGGATAACCACCAAGGTAGCCTCACATGGCGCTTCGCTGGAGCGCAAGACGGTCATAAAGCCGCGTTCTATTAACATACGCTCCTCTGGAGCGACAAGGCAGTGGGATCCTTAACGTCCTCGTTATTCGCTCCTTCGAGCGGCTTCGGATGACTTATTTACGTAGCGAAAAGACCAGAAAATAAGGAGGTTGGTAGAGATCTCTTATACTTCACGCTGCCGGAAGTTGCGTTTTTTGAACAGTCTGAAAACGTAGCGTAAGTAAAGTTGCCAATTCCGATTTGTAGGTGGTGTGAGTCTGATTGAGGCAATCGGTAATCGCACGCTTGAAATCGGAAAATTCGGCATAATACTTTGAGTAAAGGCATTTTTTCTTGACGAATTTCCAGAGCCGTTCAATCAGATTTAAGTTGGGAGAATATGGTGGAAGATAAAGCAACTCAATAGTGAGTTTCTCAGCTAACTCCCGGACGATTGGGCACTTTTGATATCTGGCATTATCTAAAACCAATGTAATCGGCATCTCACCTGCCGACTTTGCAATACGCACTAACAAATCACAGACGGTTTGCGCATTGATGTAAGTATCGTTTTGTACCGCTATCAGTTCGTGTGTCACGGCATTCAAGGCACCCAAAACGTTAAATCGCTTTCTGCCGGCGGGGGCTTTGATGAACACACGAGTGAACGACCAGAGAAATCCTAAAAAGGGAGCTAAGACAAAATGGGCGGCATCAACGAAAAAGACGGTTCTCAGACCAGCAGCAGCTTGGTCCAGACGCGGTTGCAACTCTTTTTTTTAAAGTCCTCCTGTGCCTCGACATCGGCTTCGGCTGGTATATGCCCCACTTTCCGGTACTCAATGCCTATGTTTTTGAAAAACACACGCACACGACTTTCACTGCGTTGAATACCGGTGAGTTCGTAGATTTTTGCCGCTGCTTCTTTAATAGTAGCTGCTGGATTTGTCCGAAAATAGTCTTCAATTGAGGTCTGATGAGCCAACAGCTCACTTTCCTGTGGGCAGTAATTGAGCTGTTTGAGTGCGTCAATGCCGCCAGTTTGGTATTGGCGCAGGTAAGCCCGCAACGTGTTAGGCGAAATACCGGCTAGACGAGTGATTTGACTATGCGGTAAGCCTTGGTGTTTGAGCCAAAGCGCCTCCATCTTTCGCTGCACCTTCGGATGAGGATGGTGATAACGTTCATAATCAAGCGCTTCAATGTCTTCTTCAGTAAAGTCAATGGCAATCATAGGATTTCCTCGTCAAAAACTAAGAAAGCTATGTTAAATCCACAAACACAATTTATCCACATTATAAGCGATTGTTGCCCAGAAGACAAGCGCAATATTAACCGATGCGGGGTATATATGGAAATGAATCCCGGGAAACAGACCTTTATCGATGATTTTTTCATCGAATCAATGGACGGCGTGCATCGCGTGCTTAATCCCGCGGAAAAGCTAACCGTCGACGAACCGTTGAACATCATTACCCCGGACCAACCGTGGGAAAGCGATGACGTCGAAAGCACTGGCAATTTCGTGTACGATGAAGTGAATCAGGCGTTTCGGATGTACTACCACGGCGTGGATTCGCAGGTATGCGTTCTGGAGTCGAAAGACGGGTTACACTGGGAACGCCCGAACCTGGGCCTAGTCGAGTTTAACGGTTCCAAAGCCAACAACATCACGAACTGCCCATCCCATATAGGCGCCATCCTCTGCGATCCGCATGAATCCGACGAGGCGTATCGTTGGAAGCGGATTGAATTTCAGCCTCAAGGGGTTGGCCCCGATGGGGAGAAGGTGTGGTGCGCCTATTATTCGCACGACGGATACGATTGGAAACTTTATCCCCCGGGCACGCACAGCAGCCAGACGCAGCTCTTTGCGTTCGGTTCACGGCGAGAGACCTTTGGCGGTGCAATCGATCCCGACGCGCCCTATGTGTGGTACTCACAGCGGGGATCGAGCCGACGCACCCGCGTTTTGGGACGGCGTGACAGCCAAGACTTTCTCAACTGGTCGGGGCTGCGGACGGTGATTGAACAGGATCTCGACGACCCCATCGGCACCGAGTTCTACAGCGCCAGTTTTGACGCGGCGAACCGCACGGATGGCGGTTTGCATATCATCATGCTGAACACCTACTTGACGGACATCACCGAGCCTTACGCTATCGAGGACTTCGAGAATTACTGGGGGGCGGAGAAGGGGCCCGACGTGATACCCGCACGCATTGACGGGTTCGTCGACACGCAGTTGGCGGTAAGCCGCGACACCGTTAACTGGAAACGCTACCGCGAACCGTTTATCCCGCGCGGCAACCCCGGCGCATGGGATTGGGGGATGCTTTATGGCGTGGGACCCATACGGCACGATGGAAAGATTCTGTTCTTCTACGACGGTTATTGCGAAACCCACAACGGTCGATCCCCGCGACCCTACCTAAAGCGCTATTCTGGGGGAAGGGAAAAAGGTAAGGGGTTGGCATCCTTGCGCCTCGACGGGTACGTAAGCGTCGAAGCGGTCTCCTACGCGCCCGGTATTTTGACCACGCACCGCTTCCGTCAGGAGTCGGGCGGCACCATCGGCGTCAATGTGGACGCTTCCGCAGGCGAGCTGCGGTACGAAGTCTTGGAGGACACGGGCGATCCCATCCCCGGCTTCACCGCCGCCGAGTGCGATCCCATTCGCGCGGACACCGTAAACGGCGTGTTGTCGTGGAACGGCGTCTCCGGGTGGCCCGGCTTGAGCGGCGAGCGGCAGGCGAGGTATCCCAACTTGCAGAAGGAGGAGTTCTATATCAAGCTGCGGTTCCATATTTCTCCCGGCACCAAACTCTACTCGTTAACGCTAGACCCGCCCGAGGTCACCGCTTGGGGCGTCAAGGTCAAGGGGAGGATAGATTAATCTACGACTGTAGGAGCGACCTCCCGGTCGCGATTTGTTGCACGATCAATCTCCCGGTCGCAACTCCGTAAATCTTTGAAATGGGCATAAAAGACATGTTAGTTTCCGATAAAATCCGTGCGAAGATCGAACCGTACCTGATACAACTCAGGCAGGAGGGGTGGTGCGTGATCGAAGGTGTCATCCCCGAATCCGAAATCGACTCCGTGCGTGAATACGTCGAGGCGTCAAGTGAGAAGGCGATCGAAGCGTACACCAACGACACAATAAGCGTGATTGCCAACCTGCCAGCGTTCGCGCCCTACCTCGCCGATGAACGGGTGTTGGGAATCGCCAAGACGATGTTCAACCACCCGCACGTGCGAATCGCTCAAACCGAGTTGAAGACTATCGCGCCGCAAAACGGCGACGCGCTAACCCGCACCTACCATTCCGATTGGCCTCACGATATCCGAGATTTATCGAAATCCGGGCATATCCACCAACCGTTCCCCGACATTACAATGGCGGTTATCACGCTGTGGATGCTCTCGCCGTTTACGGAGGAGAACGGCGGCACGTGGATTGTGCCGCGAAGCCATCGGGATACGCGGAATCCGCGGGGGAACGACGGCATCGATCAGAACAAACCGATTCCAAACGAAATGCAAGTGACGGGGTGCGCCGGCAGTGTGTTGGTAACGGATAGCCGCATTTGGCATACCGCCACGTCGAATCTGAGCGATGAACCGCGGACGGCCGTGCTGGCGCGCTATATCCCGTGGTGGGTCAGCGTGGAGATGGGGAAACGCAATCGGGCGATGGTGCCGGCGGAGGTGTTTGCGGCATTCCCGGAGGATGTGAAGGCGTTGTATCGGCATCGGGTGACGGAGTAGTGGTTGTTGTCTGAATCACAGATTTAACGGATTAATGGATTTCGCGGATTAAAAGCGCGCAATCGGTGTGTTTAGGCAGTTTGAAGATTTTATCCTTGATTGGATGATTGAATAGGGAAAACGATAGAGGATTCTGTTCCTTATTCAGTCGCTTGAGGGATCTTTGTCTCACTCACCGTCCGCACGCTTGATCTATTCGCTCGTTTGATTGCAGAGTACCCTATAAACTAAAGCTATGGCACTCCTCCGGAGTGCAAGACACGATTTCCGAACGGCTACTGACATGGAAGACTTCTATCGCGCTCGTTATTCACTCACTTGATCTCCTCCGGAGTGTGCGACGCGATCTCCGCTCGCAGTTACCATGGGACGGCTTGGGAGAAGGTTTTGTATCACATGAGATTTGCTATGGGAGCTCTATCGGGGCCACTACAGGGTCTCTATCGCAGTCATTTTTCATTCCTTTGATCAGTGCCAACCCTACAACCTTGAAAATGCGGTCGACGGAGTGAGTGAAATCCAACAATCTCATTACGCACAGACAATGAAGTGTTGGGTTTCACTCAGACTTCGTGGGCATCATGCAAAATGAGATTTCGACATTCAATTCAAATTCTCGACTTTGTCGAGAGTTTTCGTTAAACCCAACCTACGCACTACCAGAAGGGATAGTAACTCGGGTTATTAATAAGGAGACCTCCTCTATGTATAAACGTCATTTCATTGCCGCTTTAATCGCTCTATTGACCCTCATCGTGGGCTCCCAACACGTGTCCGCCCAATCGCAACTAGCCCAAGGCACCTACGCCATCTTTGAAGCGAGCTGCCTTAACTGCCATGGCCTTGACGGCGCCTTTCGAGAAACACTCCTCATGGAACACGCCGAACTCATTGATGGCGGCACGGTAATTCCGGGAAACCCCGACGCCTCCGAGTTGTACAAGCGCCTGCTTGGTCCCACTGAAAACGGCGTGCAGATGCCGTTCGGACAGCCTCAATTGCCCGCTCAATCCATTGACACGGTTCGACGCTGGATACTGGCTGGCGCACCCCAATGGACGACAACGCGCACCACCGATAGCCGCTTTATCTCTCCTGCTGAAGTACTTGATACCATTGAGTCGCACCTCAACTCGCTCTCGTCGTTTGACCGCGCCTTTGCTCGCTATTTCACTCTAACCCATCTCTATAACGCGAGTGAAACAACGGAAATACTCGGTGAGTACCGCAAAGCGCTCGCCAAATTGGTCAACAGCCTCTCATGGGGAAGTGGGATCATCAACCCACAACCCATCGACCCGCAAGCCACTATCTTCTACATTGACCTACGGCACTACGAGTGGGATCGAAATGACGGCTGGACGAAGATAGAGGACGAGTATCCCTATCACATATCGTTTGATGCACCCGAACATCTCGCAACCCGAAATCAACTGGGGCGTTTGCAGACACAGATGAAGACCGATGTGCCGTCAGTGCATATCGACTGGTTTATTGCAAGAGCTTCGACGCCGCCACTGTATCATGACCTGCTGTCGCTGCCGTTGACGGACAGGGATTTGGAAACCCGACTGGAGGTCGACGTCGCCCGAAACCTTATCAATGCACCGGGGGTTCGCGTGTGGCGTGCGGGATTCAACAATTCGGGTGTCTCCACTAACAACCGAGTGGTGGAACGGCACACCTCACGCTATGGAGCGTACTGGAAGAGCTACGACTTTGCCGGCAGTGTGGGGAAACAGAACGTTTTAACCAACCCGCTCTCGTTCACGCACGATGGGGGAGAAGCCATCTTCAATCTGCCTAACGGGCTGCAGGGATACTACCTTGTCAATGCTTCCGGTTTCCGTCTAGACGACGCCCCGATTAACATCGTTTCCAATCCCGCTGCCAGCGACCCGACAGTGCGCAACGGAATCTCCTGTATCGGCTGCCATACGGAAGGAATGAAAACCTTTGAAGACGAAGTTCGTTCCGTGATTGAGAGCAACCCCAATCCGCCATACAACAAAGCGCAGGCGTTGCGACTCTACGTTGAGAAATCAGACATGGACGTTCTCGTGGGAAAAGATATGGAAAAATACAGAGCCGCGCTCGCAGCCACCGGCGGTACGATTGGCGGTGTTGAGCCGGTTTCACGTTTCCATGAGGCGTTTCAGGGACCGGTAGACGCGGCATACGCCGCTGCCGTAGTCGGATTGGAAACCGACATCTTCCTCGAAAAGATTCGTGAAAACACGGGACTGCAGAACGTGGGTTTGCTGGCGTTAGATAATGAAAACGGGAGTGTGAACCGAGACACCTGGACATCAAGTTTCCGAGATGTGATGTATGCGTTGGATTACCCGCAGTTAGTCGGAGAGTTGCCGGACATAACACAGCCCGATGTGCTACCGGGAGGGCAGGTTCATTTCCCCGATTCCAACCTGCGCGCCGCGGTTGCCGAAGCGCTTGGCAAAAGCATTAATACACCGATTACTGCCGAGGAGATGGGAACGCTGAGCGAACTTGAGGCGATTAACAGGGGTATTCAGGATTTGGCGGGGATGCAGTTTGCAACCAATTTGAGCCGGTTCGATGTCAGGGAGAATCAGATTTCCGACCTCTCACCGGTCGCGGGCTTAATCAAGCTGCAGAAGCTGTGGTTTGACGACAACGCCATATCCGATATGTCACCTGTGAAGGGTTTAAAAGAACTTACAAGCATAGCGTTTAACCGGAATCGGGTATCCGACCTGTCACCAATTGCGGGATTAACCAAGCTGGAGCTTTTGGCTTTTAGACAAAACATTCCATTCGACGTATCCGACCTATCGCCGCTCAAAGGATTGATTAATCTGAAGCATTTGCATTTTTCCGCATCCAACCTATCCATTCTGTCGTTCGTTGCCGGACTAACTAATTTGGAGGTCATAGGTTTTAGCCAAGACGGCATATCTGATATATCGCCGCTTGCGAGAGCGACCAACTTGAAAGGCATTGTCACCTGGGGCAACCCTATATCCGATTTATCACCTCTAGCGGGGTTAACAGAACTGGAGAGACTGGACATTTGCGGCGCAGAGTTGTCAGACCTTACACCTTTGGCGGGCTTGACTAATCTAAAAGAACTGTATCTTGTCGACAACGGAATAACGGATATAGCTCCTATCGCGAGCTTAACCGGGTTAACCCGCCTGAATATTCGTCTCAACCAGATATCGAATGTTATGCCCCTTGCAGGATTAACTAACTTGAAATGGATGGCGATCGACAACAACAATATCTCCGATTTTTCGTCCTTGGATGCGTTGCGCGCCAACACAAAGATTGTATGGCACGACAATCCGGGCTACCCAAAAGGAGGCACAAAGATAGAGGGTCCCTGGTTGTGGGTCGCATTGCCAGACACAAGGCTAGAGCCCGGCATTGATTTACTCTCGGAAGCAACCGGGGGCAGGACGACAGAGGAGAGGATTGCTACCAACGGCGCAATAGTGGGAAAGCCTGTCGGGGATGACATGTGGACAGTCAACATGCTTCCCGCTACAGATCGACACAACATCGGAAATATGCTGAGTGGCGGCGTCATCTATGGCACTGTATCCCTCTATTCGCCGCGCGAGCAGCAAACAAGAATGCACGTAGGTAACGATGAAGGACTAAAGGTCTGGCTCAACGGGAACCTGGTCTACGAGGTATTGCGTGGCAAGGAACTGGAACTTGGTTACAATGATTTTTTTCCGGTCACGCTTCGGCAGGGGAGAAACGTCCTACTAGTCGCTGTTTTCTCTCCTAATCCCTTCACCGGCGCATATTTCGGGTTTGAATCGGACACTGAATATACGGTGGGCACAGGCGTCGGCTACGCCTTTTCCGAGACGCCGATTCACGTCGGCGACACCTTTACCCTCGACATACGTGCGGAAAATGTCTCCAACTTGGCGGGGTGGCAGTTTGATATCGCCTTCGATCCCGCCACCTTTGAAGCCATCGGCTTAAGTGAGGGCGATTTCTTAAAGATTGATGGTGGATCGACCTTCTTCCAGGCAGGGCGCATTCATAATGCAAGTGGTAAAATCACGGGACTCAGTGCGGCACGGCTCTCCCAGAGCGGTGCGAGTGGTAGTGGCTCCTTGCTTCAGGTGAGGTTCAAGGCAAAATCCGAAAGTGAAACGAAATTGGCTCTGGAAGACTTTGAGTTCGGCTCAATCACCGGAGAGAATTTCCCTGCAGGCCCCCTTGAGATTCGCATCACCGTGGAGGAAAGACTGCTGACCGGGGACGTGAATCGAGATGGACGGGTGAGTATTTTGGATTTAATTCTCGTGGCGCAACAGTTGGGAAACAGGGTACCCCCTAACTCGGCGGTGGACATAAACGGCGACGGGGTGGTCAATATTTTCGACCTTACGCTCGTGGCACGGGGTATTGCGGGAGCTGCTGCTCCATCGGTGGTGACGGGACGGATAGATACCGCGACGATAGAGGCATGGATTGCACACGCACGGCTTGAGGATGACGGTTCGATTGCTTTCCGACAGGGTATTGCGAATCTCCGAAACCTGTTAGCCTCGCGGATTATTCCTCAAGAGACGGCGTTGCTCGCCAACTATCCGAATCCGTTTAATCCTGAAACCTGGATACCGTATCAGTTGGCAACCCCTGCGGAGGTGTCGCTGACAATCTATGATATGAACGGGGGTGCGGTTCGGCGATTGGAGGTGGGTCATCAGGCGACGGGTAGCTATCAGAGCCGCAGCCGTGCGCTGTATTGGGACGGTCGTAATCAGCGTGGTGAATCCGTCGCCAGCGGCCTCTATTTTTACACGCTGAAAGCAGGCGAGTTCGCAGCAACACGCAAGATGCTAATAAAGAAATAACGAAACGACATCCCACTCATTGTAGGGGACGGCCCCTGTGCCGTCCCACGGCTGAAGTGCCACCATTTTTCTCGACACGATATCGGTCATTTGGTAAGGAGACACTCTCAATGTATAAACGTCATTTCATTTCCGCTTCAATCTGCTTATTGACCTTCATCGTAGGTTCCCAAAACGCATCCGCCCAATCACAACTAGCCCAAGACACCTACGCCATCTTTGAGGCGAGCTGCCTGAACTGCCACGGTGCCGATGGCGCCTTTCGAGAAACGCTCCTCATGGAACACGCCGAACTCATTGATGGCGGCACGGTAATTCCGGGAAACCCCGACGCCTCCGAGTTGTACAAGCGCCTGCTTGGTCCCACTGAAAACGGCGCCCAGATGCCGTTCGGACAGCCTCAATTGCCCGCTCAATCCATTGACACGGTTCGACGCTGGATACTGGCTGGCGCACCCCAATGGACGACAACGCGCACCACCGATAGCCGCTTTATCTCTCCTGCTGAAGTACTCGAGAGCATTGAGACGCACCTCACCTCACTCGAACCGTTTGACCGCGCCTTTGCCCGCTACTTTACACTGACTCATCTCCATAACGCGGGTGAGAGGGCAGACATACTCCGCGAGTACCGCAACGCGCTCTCCAAACTCGTCAACAGTCTCTCATGGGACCTTGAAGTCACTAACCCACAACCCATCGACCCCCAAGCTACCATTTTCTACATCAACCTCCGAGACTACGAGTGGGATCGGAATGACGGCTGGACACAGATTGAGAAGGTGTATCCCTATCACATCTCGTTTGACGCACCCGAACAGACCGCCCTGCGGGCACAACTCGGACGGTTACAGACACAGATGGATTGCAAAATACCATCGGTTCATATTGATTGGTTTATTGCAACAGCCTCGACTCCACCACTCTATCACGAACTGCTTTCGCTGCCATTGACGGATAGTGAGTTGGAGACCCGATTGGACGTTGATGTTATTCACAATCTGCAAAATGCGCCGGGGGTTCGCGTCTGGCGGGCGGGTTTCAACAATTCCGGAGTCTCCAATAACAACCGTGCCGTGGAACGGCACAAATCTCGCTATGGGGCGTATTGGAAGAGCTACGACTTTGCCGGGAGTGTCGGGACACAGAACATCTTAACCAACCCGCTCTCGTTCACGCACGATGGGGGAGAAGCCATCTTCAATCTCCCAAACGGGTTGCAGGGATACTATCTTGTCAATGCATCCGGTTTCCGTCTAGACGACGCCCCGATTAACATCGTTTCCAACCCCGGCGCAAGCGACCCGACGGTGCGCAACGGAATCTCCTGTATCGGCTGCCATACCGAAGGCATGAAGCCGTTTGAAGATGAGGTGCGTTCTGTAATTGATAGCAACCCCAACCCGGCTTACAACAAAGCGCAAGCGCTGCGACTCTACGTTGAGAAATCGGAGATGGACGCTCTTGTGGCAGAAGACATGGAAAAATACAGGGGAGCGCTAGAAGCCACGGGGGGTACGTTTGACGGTGTTGAGCCCGTTTCACGTTTCCATGAGGCGTTTCATGGACCTGTGGATGCGGCATACGCCGCTGCTGTAGTCGGGTTGCAGACCGAAACCTTCCTCGAAAAGATTCGTGAAAACACGGGACTTCAGAACGTAGGATTGCTGGCGCTAGACAATGCAAACGGGAGTGTGAAGCGGGACACCTGGACATCTAGTTTTAGGGACATAATTTCTGCGCTGGACTACCCGGATCGGGTTGGAGGGCCTCCGGTTATAACACAGCCGGAAGTGATACCGGGTACGGTAGTTCAGATTCCCGACCCAAACCTGCGTACCCTCATTGCCGATGAACTTGGCAAAAGCCCGAATGCCCCGATTACCGTGGAGGAGATGAAACGATTGAAAACGCTTCGGGTAGGAGGCCATGGACAAGAACAGTCGTTCAGGGGTATCCGAGATTTAACAGGCTTGCAGTTTGCAACGAATCTCACCGAGTTAGTTGTCTGGCACAATCAGATTTCCGACCTCTCGCCGATTGCCGGCTTAATCAATTTGCGTGTGCTCTATGCTCACGACAACGCTTTATCCGATATATCTCCGGTGAGGAGCTTGACAAATCTCACACAACTGGTATTCGATCGGAGTCAGGTATCCGATATTTCGCCTGTGAGAGGATTAACGAACCTCACTCACTTAGAGTTCGATGAAAGTCCGGTATCTGATATATCGCCAGTACGAGGATTAACAAATCTCAGGCAATTGGAAATCCATCACACGTTGGTTTCCGATCTGTCGCCCATTGCAGGTTTAACCAATTTGGAGACGATATATTGTTGGGATGCCAACATATCCGACCTTTCACCTATCGCAGGTTTGGTCAGTCTAAGGCGTTTATGGTGTCAGGACAATCATATATCTGACCTGTCGCCAATCGCAGGATTAACAAATCTGGAGGATTTGCATTTCACCGGCAACGATGTTACTGACATCGCGCCGATGTCAGGTTTAATCAACCTGAAACGCTTTAACACGTGGGGCAACCGCTTCACCGATTTGTCTCCCCTAGCGAGATTAACAAACTTGGAGAGGATCGATATTTGCGGTGCAAATCTAGAGGGGAACGCGCTTGCATCGCTGGCAGGTCTGACGGGATTAAAAGAACTGTATCTTGCCGGGAACGGAATATCGGATGTGTCGCCTCTTTCCAGGCTAACCGGGTTAACTCGACTAGGTCTTCACAGCAACATTGTCTCAGATATATCGCCAGTTGCGGGGTTAACCAATCTGAAATGGCTGAACCTCCACGATAACAGAATCTCGGACATATCGCCGCTTGCGGGATTAACAAATTTGACGTGGCTGGGCCTACACAACAATCAAATCTCCGACCTTTCTCCTCTGGATGGGTTCCGCGAAAACCTGAATCTCTTTACAATCTTCAACAATCCCGTGTTCCCGATTGGAGGACCGAAAATTGAGGGACCTTGGTTGTGGATGTTTCTGCCAAGCATAAGACGAAATCTCGACATTGATTTGCTGGCGGAAGCCAGTGGAGGCAGCGTGACCGAACTGAAAATCGCTACCCAGGGGGCGACAGAGGGTAAGGCTGTCGGCGGCGAGGTATGGGCATCCGACAATCTCCCGCCTACGGGAAGAGACAACCTTGATGAAATGGTGGGGCATAACCTGACCGATGGCGTTATCTACGGCACGGTCTTACTCTATTCACCACGCGAACAGAATACAAACATGTTCCTTGGCAGCGATCAGGAGGTAAAGGTCTTGCTCAACGGGGAGGTGATTTACCAGCGCGAACGGATAGAGCGCGGTGGCGATTACACAGACTATTTCCCAGCTACGCTTCGGCGGGGGAAAAACGTCCTGTTCGTCGCGGTTGGCACTCGTGATGGCGGTCATTCCAACGCCTTTTTCGGATTCGAAACCGGAACCGAATATGCCGAGGCAACCGGCATCGGTTACCTCTTTTCGGAGTCTTCGATTCATACCGGCGACACCTTTACCCTTGATGTCCGCGCAGAAAATGTCATTGACTTGGCGGGATGGCAGTTTGATGTTGCCTTCGATCATTCCGTCCTTCAAGCTATCGAAGTAAGCGAAGGCGACTTCCTGAAGACAGATGGCGGAGCAACCTTCTTCCAGGGCGGACGCATTGACAATGCGGCAGGTAAAATCACGGGGCTGATTGCGGGACGGATTAGCGAAGGCGGTGTGAGCGGCAGCGGCTCCATACTTCAAGTCAGATTCAAGGCAAAATCTGAAGGCGAAACAGATTTAGCACTGCGTAACTTTGAATTCGGCGCTAGCACCGGAGAAAACATCCCCGCGGGTCCACTCGAAATCCGAGTCACAGTGGAGGAGCGGCTGGCAACCGGGGACGTTAATCGAGATGGACGGGTAAGCATTCTGGATCTGATTCTGGTTGCACAGCAGTTGGGCAAGAGCGTACCCGCTGACTCGCCGGTGGACATTAACGGTGATGGCGTGATCAACATTTTCGACCTCACCCTCGTGGCGCAGGGCATTGGTAAAGCCGCCGCGCCTGCAGTTGCGACTGGGCGCGCAGATGTCGCGACAATAGAAGCCTGGATTGCACTGGCACGGCTCGAAAATGACGGTTCGATTTTCTTTGCACAGGGAATTGCGAATCTTGAAATCCTGTTAACCTCGTTGATTATTCCCCACGAAACCGAGTTGCACGCCAACTACCCGAATCCGTTTAATCCAGAAACGTGGATACCTTATCAGTTGGCAACCTCCGCGGAGGTGACGCTGACGATTTATGACATGAACGGGGGAGCGGTTCGGCGTTTGGAGGTAGGGCATCAACCGGCGGGTACCTATCAGAGCCGCAGCCGCGCCCTGTATTGGGACGGTCGCAATCAGCATGGTGAGTCGGTCGCGAGCGGCTTATATTTCTACACACTGCGGGCAGGCGAGTTCACGGCAACACGCAAGATGTTGATTCGGAAGTAAGGTTATGGTGTAGGTTGGGTTGAACGATCAAGCGAACGGATAGTGAGTGCGATAGAGATCCCAAGGCGATAGAAATCCTCTCAAACATGAATCCGTGTCAGTGCCGAGGGAAAATCCGCCTTACAACAGCCCCGTTTTGTGGGTAGAGATAGTGAAACCCAACAACATCACTACTCACAGACAATGAAGTGTGGGGAATTCTATGAGATCTCTATCGATCAAAGGAGTCTAACAACATGGAGATTCGTGGCGTGGACTTTATCGTACACTATGTTCCTAACCTTGAGGAGGCGGTTTTATTCTACCGCGATACCCTCTGTCTGAAGTTGGAGTTACACAATCCGGCGTGGAATTGGGCGGAGTTTTCGCTGTCCCCAATTACATTGGTTCTGTTTGGCACCTATCAGGGCGCACCGCTAAAGAACGGCAAAGGCGGGGCAGGGCTTGCCTTGGCTGTAGACGATTTTGATGCCACGATTAAGGAATTGAGCGAAAGCGGTGTCGAGGTTGAATGGGGTCCGAATGAACTCTCTACCTGCCACGTAGCAATGATAACGGATCCGGGAGGAAATCCGATCTTCATCCACAGGCGAAAAGATGGGAGTTGCGGTTAACTTCGTTTTATCAATACCTGTTCGTTGATGACTTCAGAAGAAGGCACATCGCCATCGTCCGCTAGGGGAGTTTGCGCGAAGTCTTCTCCGAACGCTAAGCAATTGAAACAGCTTGAAAAGGGATGCGGCAAATCTATGACATCTCAACAACCTTCGCTCAAACGAAAAGTCGCACGTTGGCACGATTGCCGAGCGTCACTCGTTGAAGATGAACTGGTTGTCGAAGAACCGATTGAGATTCGCGTTGGCGGGCACAGCCTGATTGTCCTAATGCGGACACCAGGACAGGACTTTGAGCTTGCCGCCGGGTTTCTTTACACCGAGGACATTGTCAAGTCTGGTGACGACATTGGAACAATCGCTTACTGTGAGGATGCAGAGCAGGCAGACCTACAGAACATCATTAACGTGAATCTCACGAATGGCTGGGACGCCGAATCGCAGGATGGTTGGCAGCGTAACTTTCACGCAAATGCAAGTTGCGGTTTATGCGGCAAGATGACGATTGAATCTGTGCGGCAGGCGATTCCACCGATTGAATCCCAACTTCGAATCGATCCAGAAACTGTCTACACCCTGAATGATTTACTGCGGTCTGCGCAATCTGTGTTTGAGGCAACGGGAGGGCTACATGCTGCGGGACTATTCACTGCGGGCGGCGAGCTGCTAATCAGTCGAGAAGATATCGGAAGACACAATGCGGTGGATAAAGTGATTGGACAAGCGTTACTGACAGAGATGTTGCCGCTTGATAATCATATCCTAATGGTAAGTGGTCGAGCTAGTTTTGAGATCGTTCAAAAAGCGCTATTCGCACGCATACCCGTGGTCGTGGCGGTATCCGCCGGATCAACCCTTGCAGTCGATCTAGCCCAAGAAAGTGGAATGGCGCTCATCGGTTTTACGCGCGGCAATCGCATGACCGTGTACAGTTGCCCGGAACGAATTCAATGATGGAGATCCGAGAACGGCAACAATCTTGTATCTAGGAATGTCAGCAAGTTGACAATCGAAAAGGAGACAGATTGAATGATTACATCCATTTTAGGTGGTATCCAAACCTTAGTGAATTTACTCTTTCTTGTTGTTGTTCTTGGAACGGTTGCACTTTCGTGGTGGCTTTCGGCGAAATATCGACAGCGTTACGCTGAATTCCCGTGGTCGAGAGCGTGCATAATCTTGGCGATTGAAATTTTGGTCTGGATCGGTTTCAATCTTTTTTGGAGTTTCTTCGTGCATAATTGGTGGGTTGTCTGCATTGTGGTCGTCATCATTCTTGTGATCGTGACCAAGGCACGAAAGAAGAACCAAGTCATTTAAGATTCCAGCAACTTCCTACTCTGACTATGGCGTTTCATCATCAGCAATTCGCAGGGACTAACGATCGTTATAGGTATTGCAACTAAGAATTATACATATAGGACTTACACAGTTCGGTTTGTAGTAGCGATCAAGGGAACGGATAGATCAAGCGACTGTACAAGGAGTGCGATAGAGTTCCCATAGAGTGTAATTACCCCCAAAAACTAGACAGTTGAATAAGAGATCATTCCGACTGGCAAAATGGTCATCATCTGGGCGAAAATAGGGCTCGGAAACGCCACGAAAAAGAAAGGAGTTTCTCCACCATGTCCCACAGAAAACAGCGTGATGGCCGATTCAAAGCACAAGTGGCTCTTGAAGCCATTAAGAATCAGCAAACTATCAGTCAGATTGCCAGTGAATACGGTGTCAATCCAGCGCAAGTCAGCCAGTGGAAAAAACAGGTTCTTGAGGAATTACCTCAACTGTTTACAAACGGACGCTCAAAAACGGCTCCCGATAACGACCAGTTAGTGCCTGAGCTCTATCGCCAGATTGGTCAGTTGAAGGTAGAATTGGACTGGCTTGAAAAAAAAACTCAACGCCTCCGTTGAACAGAAGCGGCAGCTTGTTGAACAGGAGTACCGTTCATTGTCGGTTGCGAGACAGTGCGAACTCCTAGGCTTGTCTAGAGCATCGTTCTATTACAGTCCTGTAGGGGAGTCACCACAAAATCTGCTCTACATGCGTCTGTTAGATGAACAGTACACCAAGACGCCGTTCTACGGGGTGCCTAAGTTAACTGAGTGGCTTCGTTCCCAAGGATATGTCGTCAATCCGAAACGAGTGGCAAGGTTAATGCGGAAGATGGGATTAGCTGCCATCTATCCCAAGCCCAAAACCTCCGGTATGGGCAAACCGTCAAAAACGTATCCCTATCTGTTGAAAGGATTAAGTATCACCAGACCGAATCAGGTCTGGGCAACTGACATAACCTATATTCGCTTGAACAAAGGTTTTGTCTATCTGGTAGCCGTTATGGATTGGTTTTCCCGTTACGTGTTGTCATGGGAACTGTCAAACTCACTTGATGTATTCTTTTGTCTTTCGGCTCTCGAACGAGCCCTTCGTCAATCGAGTCCGTTAATATTTAACAACGACCAAGGAAGTCAATTTACTTCTGACGCGTTTACTGGTAGACTTGAAGCCTCTAACATTGCCATCAGTTGGAACGGCAGAGGTAGCTATTTTGACAACATTTTCATTGAGCGGCTTTGGCGTAGTGTCAAATATGAAGAGGTTTATCTCAACGACTATGACTCAATGAACACGGCTCATCGTCGATTGAGAGACTATTTCAACTTTTATAACCAAGAGCGGCTACATCAGTCGCTCGACTACCGCACCCCATACGAGGTGTATTTCCGATAACTTCAGGCGTTGAAACCTGACCAGAATTAGTTGGATTTTATTACTTAAATCTCCTTCTTTGCTGTCTAAAGGATGGGGGTAAGTTCAGAGTCCCTTCATTGCGCGGCTTCTGCAGGAGCGAGTTTTGCTCGCGACAGCAGGTCGCGACCGGGAGATCGCTCCTACAGCAGGTCTGTCGGAACAATCTTTGATTAGCAACTCGCTAACTTCCTTCTTTTCATTGAGCGTCCGACTGGTCGTTCACTTGCCTGTAGACCGACCGTGTGTATAAATATGAATGTAAATGACTATAGTCCCCTCCCACGTATTATTCCTTACCCCTTTATCTTTGTTTATGAATCGAGCAACTACAAACTGAAACTGGTTAGTTCAAAACTTATATTGACCATCCATAGCTAATGGAACAAGCGAACACAGATAGTACAGCAATTCGTCCGGATCGAGACCTTCTGCTGTGGTGGCACGATTTCTATCTCCCCGTCTTCGAGTACATGTTTGGGCAGATGGGGGATTTGCGAGGCAAACGGATACTCGAACTCGGCATAGGCACAGGAGGCACAACTGTTATGCTTGCCAAGCATGGCGCTGCTGTTACGGGCATCGATCTTCTCCCGTTCCGATTGGTTGAAGCAGAACAACGCGCAACAAAGCACGGCGTGATCGATTCCGTGCAGTTTGCGCTGATGGATGCGACGCAACTCGCCTTTGAGGACAGCACGTTTGACTTCATCATATCGAAATCTGTGCTGGTATTCACGGATCATGAACGTGCCGCACAAGAATGTTATCGCGTACTTAAACCAGGGGGTAAAGCGGTTTTTATCGAAAACATGCGCAGCCATCCTGCTGTCTGGCTTTATCGGAAGTTTTTCCTGAAATATTCCGCCAATCTGCACTACTTTTCGACGGCGGATGTTATGAAATTCGGTGGGCATTTTGATCAGCTACAACATCGCGAGTTTCACCTTCTGGCAGTAGGGGCACTATTTTGGAAACATCTCATCCCTATTCAACCAATCTATCAATTGAAGCTAAGAGGCCTCAGAGCAATTGATAGCGGGCTTCTTAAGTTGTGCCCACAACTCAACCGCCTCTGCTGGATTACGGCGATGATCTGTGGGAAGACCTGAAGCGCATTGTGCTAGTAGCTCTTGAACTCCTCTCATTCCATCCTTCCATATATCCCCATCTAAAAACCCGATTTTTGATTTCCTGTTGAACTTTCGTCCATCCTGCGGTGTCATCCACAATGGAAACCCGACGAAAGGATCTCCCCCAATGCAATCTGATCGGAAGCTCATTGAGCAGATTCGCGAGCGCAATACCACTGCGTTTGAAGCCCTTTTTGAGCGCTACAGGCACGCCGTCCACAAGCACCTCTTGGGTATTGTCCGAGACGAAAGCGCCGCTGAAGATTTGGTGCAGGAGGTATTCCTTCGGGTTTGGACCTGTGCGGCACAGTGGGATGGACGCGGCGAATTGAAATCGTGGCTTTACCGCATTGCGACGAATCTCGCGCTTAACCACCTTCGAACGGTGCATCGACGCCGACAGCAGCCACTTGAAATCCCCGATGATGCCTATGACGACGAGGATGGTGCTCCCGCACAGATGCCAGAATGGTTAATTGACGGTGCATCGCCGGAACCGCTAACGATGCTTGAACGATCTGAACAGGCTGAATTCCTTTGGGAACTTGTGGACGACTTGCCCGATGAGAAACGGGAAGTTGTTCACCTCGTCTACGGCGCAGAGATGGACATTCGACAGGTCGCTGACGAACTTGGTGTCCCGATAGGTACGGTCAAATCGCGTCTGCACTATACACTGAGACGTCTTGCTCGCGAATGGAAGGAACTTGGCATTGAGTGGAATGAGTGATGGGGACAAATCAGGTCGGGCTGCGATATCAAGAACTTAAAGCAAATCTCTACATGTTGAATCCTGAATTTGTACAAGGGAGGAAATAATGTCGCGCAATATCACCGCCTTTTGGCACAAAGAATCGTTCAACCGATTTATCAACAATCGACTACCGGAACTTCTCGCGGCGCGTATGCCGCTGGCTGGTTATCACGTTGAATCAACGAGTACGTATACCTGTCGCGTTGAGGTTGCATTTGGATTCAGCTCAGGCAACCTGGAAGAATCGTATACTGACATTCCACAACCGGATGACGACGGCGTATTCAATATCAATGGTAAAGATCGAATCGTCCTGCCAGTCGCTCAGGACGAAAATCTAGCCGCCGCCGAGATTAGGTGTGTCGGCGAGCAACTGTATGATTTCATCGCAGACCGCCTAGGCAGCACTCCCCCCGATTTATCATGGGATGCTTCGCTCGTCAAATCTTGGTTCTCGCTGAGCACGTGGGTTCGTGAGTTCTTCGCGAGTCAATCATCCGTCCCACCCCTACAGAATTTCAACCAGAATTTCAACTGGCTTGGTCGACAAACTAATCTTCGCCGCATCCGTATTGAATGGCAAGATCGTGTCATGAATCCAAGTTATTTTGGTCGCGTGTGTCCGTATGAAACACCTGAGGGACCAAGTGTTGGTAAGATTTTGAGCATCGCAGTTGGAGCAGAGATTCGCGAGGGCAAACTAATCGTCGTCGATAATCGGCCAGAAGCCACACTCGGACTCAGCGCTTCG
Organism: Candidatus Poribacteria bacterium; assembly: GCA_965197465.1. Lineage (GTDB taxonomy): Bacteria > Poribacteria > WGA-4E > WGA-4E > JAJDTR01 > JAJDTR01. The sequence goes on from OZ240209.1 coordinate 3,012,016, forward strand.
CTTGTACCGTTTATCGAACACAACGACCCGAACCATCAGCAAATGGGCATTGGCATGCAGCGTCAATTCTACATTCCGCCCGACCCCGAACCCGCACTTGTTCAGACCGCGAATAGCTTTGATGTCGACGGGTTTTGGTGCGGACGAAATGTGTTGACGGCTTTCGTACCGTGGGGAGTTGACACATTCGAGGACGCAATCCTCATTAGCGAGTCGTGCGCGAAGCGCTTTAATTACCCTCATCCTGTTGAACCTGGTGATGCATTTGCTAACCGCCACGGCTCGAAGGGCTGCATTTCCCGCATTGCGCCGGACAATGAAATGCCACATCTCGCCGATGGAACTCCGGTTGAAATGGTTTACAACTCGTTTGGCGTGCAGACGCGAATGACCGTTGGCCAGCTACGGGAAGCAATTATGAGCCGCGTCGCGAAAGTTGAAGGAGAACCCGTAATCGTACCTTCATTCGGTGCTCCGAGTATTGAAGAGTTACGTGAGCGTCTGAAACGTGCCGGGCTGCCTGAGAATGGCATGGAATACCTCACACTCGGAAGAAATGGGAGAAGACTGGAGCGCCCTAGCACGGTTGGCTGGGTGTATTGGGGATGTGTACGCCACATTGCGCGGGAGAAGATTAGGCCCGCTCGTGAGGGACTGACTTACGGCCAGGGGTTAAGTAACACCGAGTATAGCGTCCTGCGCAATCTTGCTGTTTTCGACAATCTTTATGAACGTTACCATACCTGTTCTACAGACTGGGAGGATATAAACACACTTGCGGATCGAGTTGCCCGCGGAAGAATCGAACGAAATGCCAGCTTTGCCCCACGATTTGTCAGTCTGATGAAGCGCCTCGCCCTCGCTGGAATTCGCACGGAACTTGAGGAATCCTGCTCATCAGAATCGAAGGATGGAGACAGGATCTATCCGACGATGAAATTCCGTCTCAAGCCGCCTGATGGCGAATCGCTCAAACTAGCTCGCCCAATTCCCCATCCTTGGCTGCGTCAGCATACAATCGACGAGGTGGGCGTCCCTACAGATGAGGATGTATTCGGAACCGCTTCTAGTCCGCGCGAATACAACAATGCGTGGTGGATTGACCACACGAGAATAGCCAACCTTTCCACTGCTTACGAAAACTTGGCGACAGTCAACAGTCGAGCTAATCGAATGCTTGCTCACAATGCCCCCGAGAGTCTCATTCGTCAGACGCTTAATCAGCTAGAATCTCGCGTTCGAGAATACTTTGACGCGCTTGTCACTCCCCGTCATCTAGGCTTCAACACACGATCAGTTTTTAGCGGACGAGGAGTAATTGTCCCGGATATTAGCCTACAGCACGATCAAATTGGGGTTCCCGAGGAGATGGCATGGAAGCTTTTCGCGCCGATAGTCACACGAGAATTCCGAAACTCCGAGGCGGTTAACAAACGAACCAAAGATGCGTCGCAAGCGCTTGATGGCATCATGAGCCGTTCGTGGGTGATTCTGTACCGCGCTCCCGCTATAACACCAACTCAGTTCCTCGCATTCCAACCGGTACGGCGCCAAGACAATGCCATCCATATCCCACCTATTATCTGTAGACCTATGAATGCAGATTTTGACGGCGATCAAGCCGCAGTAATTTTGCCAATTACCGAGGCTGCACAAACCGAGGCGCGAGAAAAACTTACCCTCGTTGCACATCTTGAACGTGACCCGGGATCGCTAGAATCCTTGCTGCCGATATTTTCGACTACACGCGGACTCCGTCCAAGACTTGAACGTGACCCAGGATTGCTTGAAGCGCTCATACCGGCGCTGGATCCGATGTGGGGACTTGCAAATCTGAGCCTGACCGCCGAAGGCGGCGCGGAAATCTCAAGACTAATGGGAGTGGACGTTGATGCCCCTGAAGGATTCATTACACGAAGCACACTTGGATGGGCACTGCAAATCGTCCTAGAGCGTGATGGCGCCGCGAAAACGCTCTGTACTATTCAGGAATTGATGAAGCGAGGTTTTGACCTAGCAAAGGAATCGGGGACATCAATTAACCCATTCATCGGAGAGAGCCTGGAAAGGGAGCCGTTGCCTCCGGATCACGACGAAGTGGCGTGGGAGGCTTACACCGAGGAAATGAATGAGCAACTCGCGACTCGAAAAGATTTCAGTGATAATGACATGGGGCCACAGTTGCTCGCGGTGAGGAGCCTTGCACAGGGCAGAATCGAATCAATCTCCCAGATGGTTGTGCGGTGGAACAGTATGAAACACAGTCTCCCGACTCCGCCTAATGTCCGGCGCGGTTATCGGGAGGGACTGAGACCGGAAGATCTCCGTGCTGTTGCACACCGTCACTGGGAAGCTCTGGTCCGAGTTCAACATGAAATGGCAGAACTTGGACGTAGCTCGAAACGCAATAACCCTATCGGCAATCAGGCTTCGGTGCTCGGTCGGGCAATGCAAGCCAATCGCCCCGGGATAGTCTTTGCGCGCGCCGCGGCAACGGGGACAGTGGAAGCACTTACAGACATTGACAGCCGCATGTTCGTCGGTTTGCCAGCGACGGGGGACACAGATTAAAATCAGATTGGCATAGATCACAAAAACGGCAGACAGAGAAGAATCTCGAATGGTGGATGATAAGAGAGGAAATCGGTGATTTGATGATCGCGGATCCCGCCCTGCAAAATCCCCGAAATGCGGCTCGCGAATTGTGGTCAATAAAAACAAACACAGACTTGGGCGACGCCGGGATTGCACTGTTCGTCCTGCATTGAAGCCTTGACAGCCTTCTCGCATTCGGCTAAAATGCCTCAATCCAACTAATCTGTGGTTTCGCCAATTGAGGTGATTTTAAATCAAGGAGACACCCCAAACCGGAAACAGACCGCCTTCTCACCAGCGTGGGAGACTAGCGATTTGGGCGTTCTATGTGGCGATGTTTCTGTATTGGGGGGCGCTATACGTCTACTCGCCGATTCTTCCTGTTTACGCCGCATCGCTAGGCGCTTCATTCACGACCGTGGGGGTCATTGTTGGGGCGTACGGTTTCGTGCAGATGCTCCTACGAATTCCGGTCGGCATATGGTCGGATCGTCTGGGGTGGCGGCTGCCTTTCCTTTACGCGGGTCACTTCTTCAACTTGCTTGGGTGCCTGGGGCTTGCTCTTGCGCCTAACCCTGCATATCTAGTCCTGGCTCGCGGTGTGTTCGGCATCAGTGCGTCGACTTGGGTTGGATTCACGGTATTGTATGCAAGTTATTTTCCGCCGGATGAAACGCCCAAGGCAATGGGTGTCGTCAGCGCAATCAATGGAATATCACTAACGGTCTTTATCGGTCTAGGAGGACAGATTGCCGAAATCTGGGGAATGGAATCCACATTCTACGTCGGGGCCATCTTGGCGATTTTAGGCATTGTCACAACATCTCCGGTCAAGGAACAGCGAGTAACTCGGAGATCTCTTACCGTTCGACAGATTCGGTCGGTCATGACGCATCCGATAGTAATCACTACTGCGCTGATTTCCGCCTTGAATCAATATGTCATCTGGGCAACGACATTTGGCTTTGTTCCGCTGTATGCTGATGGTTTGGGTGCGAGCAAATCGGCACTCGGCATCATTGGCGTGATTGCATTACTTCCCTACACCCTAGCGTCGTTGGTCAATCACCGCGTTGCAAGTCGTCTGGGCGAAAATCGTGCACTCTTCGTGGGCATTCTCATTATGGCGGGGATGGCGTTTGTCGTCCCCGTTGTCACAAACCTGCCACTCCTAGCAATCACCCAAGGTATCAGTGGGTTTGGACGCGGCATGACGTACCCTTTGCTGATGGGCTTGAGCATTCGGCAGATACCCGATCAGGACCGTGCAACGGCGATGGGAGCCTTTCAAGCCACGTATGCCATCGGGATGTTTCTTGGCCCCATGACATCCGGCGCCGTTGCGGATATCTTTGGGCTTGCAGGGGCATTTGTCGTGGCAGGATCCATCTCTTCGGTTGCCGCATTAGTCGCGCTAATTCTGCTCAAGCCTCAAGCCAGCGAAGCCAATGGGGCGTGATTTACTACCAATCTCACCGCCGAATCCATCTCACATCATTCTCACCCGCACCTGAGTCACAGGATTTTCAAGTTGACATCAATTTCACCTCGTGGCATAATTGGATGCAGTCGTGATAGCATGATGGGGACTGACGCTAAGGCTATGAAAACCTGTCAGCCAGGCTGTGTAGCTCCCGGTCAACGGTTGTTCTGCAAATCCAGACTGAGCGAGATACAGTCAGGTTTGCGAATCCAAAGTGCGAGAGTCCTGACATCAATAAATTATGAAAAAACTCAAATATATCATACCAGTTTCAATTGGCGTGGGCATCTTGGCGTTGTCAGGTCTTGTGTACATAGCAGCTACACGAAATTTGAGTGGCTTGGAGAGTGTCCTCATGCAAATCATCTCTTTAGCGATAGGAATTGGTGTTTCGTTCTTTGTAGGCCGCCAGTCCGCTCAAAAAGCTGCGAACGAAATTATCAAGCCACATGCCCGGTCAGCGTTCCGGCGTCTTGTCTCTCTTTATCGGAGTCTTCAGCGGGCAGCAACGACCATAGAAGCCGCGCAGGGATTGGAGGCTGATGAGGACCACGAAGTGGCACTCGCCAAGCTTGAAGTAATCGTTAGTGCGCAACTGATGACAGCAGATGATGCACTAGAAGATTGGAGAGACATTGTTCCGGAAGATGTGAATGAAATACACCAAAAACTCCGACCTGGCCATACAACGGAGGACACAAAATGACCCAACCGATTCGCGGAAAAGTCGCGCGCGTGCTTAACGAGCGAGAAATCGCAATAAACGTGGGAACCGCAAAAGGCGTAACTGTTGGCATGTACTTTGATGTGATGCATGCCGAGGTGGAAGATATAATAGACCCTGATACGGATGAAGTGTTGGGATCAATTGAACGCCCGAAGGTTAGAGTAGAAATTGTTCATGCTCAAGAAAAACTGTCTGTTGCAACGACGTTCCAAACAGAGCGAGTCAACGTTGGTGGGTACTTGGGACCATTCGCCCGGTCTCTTATGCCACCCAAGTGGATAGAAAAGTATGAAACATTGAGAGCGCAAGACAAAGGTTGGTCTCCACTCCATGAGAAAGACAGTTACGTAAAGATCGGAGACGGCGTTGTTCAAGTCATTGAGGAGTACGAAAGGGAGAAGCGAGCGCTCACGACAGATTCGCAAGACTTGAGCGCTTCTTTCGAAGGAACTTAGCTCGACTTTGTACATTTAAGCAGTATAACAGACGGTGTAAATCAAGTGTTGATGAAAAGCGGGAGAGATTTTAACCATCTGGTATTTTTGGTTGACCATTGAAAAAGTCTCCAGCGGTTCCTGATACTATGCAACCTGTCCGGATTGCTTCCCCTGTAGTAGGCGCTGTTTCCAACTGCGCCTCGCGGGGGTTGTGTCATCGGTGCGGTTAGAGGGATCTCTATCGCGTGGGATCTACTATCGCACTCCCTATTCGGTCGTTTGATCCTATTCGGTCACTTGATCGCACCTACCGTTAGTACCTATTTAGGTTTGTGACATCGGCGGAGGTGAAGAGATTTCTATCGCATTCGCTATCCACTCAGTTGATCGTTCGTTTGATCCCCGCCTGCGGGTTTGGTGCTTCACGGCTTTCCGTTCAACTCAACGTTGTACGTTTGTACAAAGTCGAGCTTAGAGCTTGTTTGAAAACTCTTGGTGCGACCTAAAGAGCGTCGTTTAGTAATCCAAGGAAATTTCATACTTTTCATACCTTTCATACCAAATGGGTGTTTTCAATAGAGACAGAAAAGAGGCTAGAACTCTTGCTATAACTGGCTTCTTCGCAGTTTCGACATCATAGCCATCGGAGTGTTGGTATGAAATTTCGGGATGTAGGTATGAAACTGGAGTCACTACCCAAAACAACCTCATACCTTAAACTGATGCTGATTTCATAGGAGAAGGTGACTTTTCAAACAGGTTCTTAGGTAGCTGAATGGCGATTGAAGGTTTTCCGGTAGCGAATAGGGGCGAGGCATGAACATCATCTGTACGGGAATTAGTTGCTCCGGCAGAAAGGAGCTGATGGCGGATTTTGAAGCGCTCTGTCGCCAAAAGAACGTGCGGATCGGTTTTTTCAATGTTGGTGATTTTATGCACCGAGCCGCTGCTGAATCCGGGGTGCGCTTTACAGCGAAAGTACTTGATTCCGATCCTGCCGTGCTCTCCTTGGCGCGTCGGTCTGCTTTTCACGAAATCGCCAACCGTGCCTCCGAATACGAACATGCATTTATCGGACTTCACTCGTGCTTTCGCTGGCGAGGCAGGCTAATTGAGGGGTTTTCATTTCGCGACATTCGGGAGTTGTCCGCCGATGTTTTTGTGAACGTCGTCGATGACCTTGCTGACATCACACATCGTATGGCGCCAAACCCTCAGTGGACAAGTATGCGTCGCGAAGAGATTAACGTCTGGCTAGATGAGGAGGAGTTCTTAACCAAGCAGATGGCGACTCTCAACAGCAAACCCCATTACACAGTGGCGCGACGACACGATCTTGAGAACTTTTACGATCTCCTATTCTCTGACAAACAGAAGTTTTATCTCAGTTATCCGATTACTCTGCTGCGGAGTAACGTGGACCACCTCAATAAGATTCAAGCGTTCGGATCGAGGATGCGCAAGAATTTTATTGTGTTTGATCCGCTAGATATTAAAGATATGGAGTTGATTCACGGCGCCGAAGTTGAGCTGAGCGAAAAACAGGAACCTACATCTGCCGACGGAATAACGACCATCAGTAACATTGACGGGAGTTTCAGCGAGCAGATAAAGGCGCGCACCATCTCAAGAGATTTCCAATTCATTCATCAGAGCGATTTCGTCGTTGTGCTTTATCCGACCGATAAACTCTCTCCGGGCGTGTTAAGCGAGATGAATTATGCATCCCGTTACAACAAGCCGGTCTACGCTGTATACTCTCATGCCCGCAGTCCATTCTTTGAGAACCTGTGCGAGCAGATTTTTGATACCGTAGAGGAACTCGACTCATTCCTAACGAGTAGACAGCACAACAAATAGCATCGCCATCGCCCCCCTATCCATGTACTCGACAAAGTGCCTTCCGTCTCGCAGACTCCCAGTATGAAGATCGCTATTCTATCACGTGGCGCCCAAAATCATTCCACGCGCAGATTGACCGAGGCCGCGCATTCGGCAGGACATGTCGCCCATGTACTTAATCCGTTTGGCTTCGATTTACAGATTGGAGGCAGAGGAAACCGGATTTATTACGAAGGGGTTCCAGCTGAGGACTATGATGTAGTCGTTCCGCGTTTGAGCGCCGCAACAGCGGCGTACGGCGGCGAGGTTGTTAGTCATTTTGAATGGGTCGGAATCCCAGTGATCAATCGTGCAACGCCTATAGCTAACGCACGCAACAAATTTCGCGCGCTCCGCATCTTAGCCGCACAAGGTCTGCCGGTTCCACCGAGTTTCACGGCTAGTTCTGCCGACTTTCTAGACCGCGCCGTTAGTGAAATAGGAGACTATCCCTTCCTGATGAAGCCGTTTGAAGGAACGCACGGCGACGCCTTCCTCCTGCTAGACACGCAGGTTTCGCTCGCATCTGCGGTCGGCGCGATGTGTGATCTGCATCACGACTACATCATTCAGCCCTTCATAAAGGAATCGGGTGGATTAGACCTTCGGGTAATCGTCGTCGGAGGGAGAGTGATTGCTTCAATGAAGCGGGTTGCTCAGGCTGGCGCGTTCAGATCAAACATTCACCGCGGCGGATACGGAACTACCGTGGAATTACCAGCACAGTGCATTGAAACGGCAATTGATGCGGCAGCAGCCATGCACTTGGAGGTGGCAGGCGTGGATCTACTACACACAGCCGATGGACCTTTGATACTTGAAGTCAACCCATCGCCCGGATTCGAAGAGATTGAAACGGTAACCGGCATCCGGATTGCGGAAGCAATCATCGCGTTCGCTGCCGAATATTCTGAGAGACATCGGGACCTCTGAGAACTCCTCGCTCTTGACGCCGTAAATTCTTGGACACCTGAATATGCGAATTCTGATGTTTAACCACGAATTCCCGCCGATTGGTGGCGGAAGCGGCTGGGTGAGCTATTTTTTCGGGAAACACTTTGTCGAGGCGGGGCACGACGTTTACTTGATTACCTCCCAGTTCCAGAATCTCCCAGAGGACGAGGATGTTGAGGGGATTCATATTCACCGTGTGCCCGCGTTACGAAGTAACAAAGATGTCTGTGGCATACACGAAATGCTCACCTACGCGGTTAGCTCAAGTTTGCACGGCTTACGCAGCGTTTGTCGGCATAAGCCGGATATTGTGCAGATTTTCTCCGGAATTCCGGCCGGTGGCGGCGGATACCTGTTGAAGAGGATTCACGGTTCACCCTATGTGGTCTTTCTTAGTGGACGTGATGTCCCGAGCCTGAACCCCGATCCACCATATTATCGTTGGATATATGCGTTGCTCAATCCGATAATACGGGGAATCTGGCGAAATGCTGGAGCAGTCGTCGCGTGCAGCGACGGATTGCGCGGCTTGGCATTGCAAACCGCGCCAGAACTCACATTTAAGGTTATACCTGACGGGCTAGATTTGAAACGTTTCTCGCCGGTACCTCGTAGAGTTGCCCCTACTCGCGTGCGAATCTTAACGATTGGTCGGCTGATTCCACGGAAGGGCTTCCAGCTTCTCATTCAGGCGCTGCCGCAGGTAATTGCGCAAGCGAGAGTCGATTTTGAGATTGAGATTGTTGGGGATGGGCCGTACCGTGACACGTTGGTTGCGATGGCGAAGGAATTGAAAGTTGATCGGAAGATCAGTTTCGCAGGTTCGGTCTCCTACTCGGAACTTCCCCAAAAATACCGGGAGGCGGATGTTTTTGTTCTCTGTTCTTTAGCGGAAGGAATGCCGCTTGTCGTGCTTGAGGCAATGGGAACCGGGTTGCCAATCGTCGCAAGCAGGGTACAAGGGATTGAAGACCTTGTGCGGGTAGGCGTTAACGGAACGCTGTTTCCACCGAATGATGTCGATGGGTTAGCGAACAGCCTGGCGGGACTCATCAATGATGGCGAAAGTCGCGTCCGGATGGGCAAATCCAGTATCGGTTTTGTCCAAAAGTACGATTGGAAAAATATCGCTAATTCCTACTTAGCAATCTACGAGCGAATCTTGGAGGAGCAGGTATAGGTTTTCGGGTTTTACACTTCGCTCGGGATTTGTCTGAACGATGAGCCACTCATTCCAAAGTGTTAGGATTTTCAAAACTGTAGGAACCGAGTTTATCCGTAAAACTGTATGAGTCAACGAGATGGTTTACGGACTATAGATTAGCCGCAGCTTTATTGGCACATCGGTCAATGCTTGGAAATCCAAGCCGAAAGCGTCTTTTTTATTCAACGGCGGCGATCTTGAGTAGGTAACGATCTTTGCCAAGCCATAGGGATCAAGTTAAGCGTTTTAGGCTGCAAGTCACGCGGTTTCAATGTCTTAAACAGTTAATCTCCATGTAGACTTGGGCGAGGGAATACCAACCCATTCATTGATGGGGCCGCCACAGAAGATGACTCATGGCGCTCGTTTCCGTAGGGGCGGTGTTGGGTGCGGTTGGAAAGGGATCTCTATCGCACTCACTATGGGATCAACTATCGCCTTCGCTATCCGTTCAGTTGATCGCACCTACCGTATGAGGTGAGATAGAGATTTCCTCCCCGCCCAATGCGGACTAAATTAAGGGTTTTGCGACGGAGAACCCCGCCAATACTAGACGAACTCCCTTAACTTGATTCCTATGGGGAACGATCTTTGCCAAGCAAAGACAATCGCTGATTAACAGATCAACAATCGTTCCCTACTGACCACTACCGAGTCACATTTGCTGAATCACATACTGCTCCGCTGGAGCAGAAGGCTAGAAACCTGGCGCTCTATAAACATCGCGCTCCGCTGGAGCGCAAGAGTGAAGCGTTGCGAGTGTCTGCCATCTATCTGACCATTACAGTTTATCCGTAAAACTCGGTTTCTTCACATGAGCCAGTGCGAAAAATCGAATGGGAGACGAGGCTATTCGGAATCCGTCTTGTTGTTCCTGCCAAAAAGCCTTCCTATCCATTGTCCGACGCGGTTCAGCCATGACGGTGCTTCGTCGTCGTCCTCTGAATCCCCGCGCTCATATTCAGGGATCTCGCTGTTGATATCGAATTCCGGTGTGCTTTCTGCTAGATGCAGATTGTGCAACGCTTCCCTAAAGTCGGGTTTGACCTTCAACGCCTCATTCCAACTTGAGATAGCCAACTCCTGATTCCCTTGGTCGTAGAAGATACATCCTAATTTGTTATAGGCTTCAACCAAAGTTGGATCTATAGCAATCGCATGTTTCAGGGATTCAATGGCTTTGTCTGGAAGATTTTGGTGAGCGTAGGCCTTTCCAAGGTTGTGGTGAATCTCCGCTATTTGGGGATCGATGCTCAGAACTTTTTCCCATTGAGCGATTGCTTCGTCAAACCGATCCCGTTTCCAATATTCAATCGCTCGATCGTTGGCGATTTCTGCTTGCTTGCTCATGAATTTTTTCGATGCGGTGAAATGGATTTGTTTCGTCGGAATGGTAACCTGTCCGACGAGCTAGTGGCTAGTTTCCCTTTGTGCTGTCGCATTGCCAACCCCTGAGATTAGCCCAGTTTCCGTTTTTCCACGCTACAATGAACTTGCCCCGAACTCCGTAACTTCTGAAGACGGTCGTTGTCTTAGTTCATCAAGGCTATTTGAATGATTATTGCGGTTGCGCTATATTGACGCCTGGAATACACGAAGCGTGCCCGCCCGGTCTAGATGCTTTCATTTTCGTAAATCAACCATGGTTAACTTGGTGCGAACGTCAGCCGAAGGAATTTACATCAAATAACTATACCACATTATCCATCTCCCGTCAATTGCAAACATCGCTGTTCAGTCAAACAAAGGGCAATAATGCTTAGGTCATCCGCATTGGAGATCCCAAGTTTCCTTGACCTATCCAATGAATCCAAGTAAGCGAATAACCCCGTAGAACGACTTTGGGCGGGTTTGAGGAATACGGTTGATGGCAAAATAATCTTGACATCTACCCGCCTGTTTGTTATTATTCTAGCCGTTTCATCCGGTGCCGAGGTAGCTCAGTCGGTAGAGCAGTGGACTGAAAATCCATGTGTGGGCAGTTCGATTCTGCCCCTCGGCATCCTTATCTGACATAACGCTCGTGGAAGCAGCCCATTAGCGATATGCCGGTGTAGCTCAGGGGCTAGAGCGGCTGATTCGTAATCAGCAGGTCGGAGGTTCAAATCCTCTCACCGGCTTCCTCCTCCCTCCTCAATCATGCGCGGTCCTCGGTTATAAACCGTTTCCATTGTTAGATTAGGGGATTTCAAGCCTCGATTCCTGTTTCTCTCTTTAACCCCAACTAACTCTCTGAATCTTCAATGCGTCTTAAGAACGAGATGAAGATTGAAGACCTAATCAACGCTATAGAGGCTACGATAGAAGCAAACGCCTCGCCGCCACGCGAGTTCGGTGTTGCTCCGACAAAGTGACTTTATCGGTTGTTCTCCAGTGGTTTCTGCATTTCCCAAAATCTCAGAGCTACTAAACACGACTGGTGCGTTAGCGTTTCACTGTGACCGAAACCCCATCGCGAAGCGGAATAATCGTCGTGAACACATCAGGTGAACTGTAAAGCAGCCGCGTCAATTCCTTGATGCCGACCGTGGTTTTGTGCAGCCATTGATCCTGTTCATCACACCCTGGCGAGTGAACCTCGGTATCGTGCGTAACGACACGCCCCATCCACAGCATGTTGTCCGTAATAAACAGCCCGCCACTCCTGAGCCGTGGAATCGCTTTGCGAAACGCTTCGGGATACCCATCTTTGTCGATGTCGTTGTAGATGATGTCAAAGTCACCTTCAGTTTCGTCGATGATTTCGAGCGCGTTTCCTACATGATAATCAATGCGATTGGTGATACCACCGCGCGCAAGATAGTCCGCCGCACGGTCAGCGTTTTCCTGCGAGCCGTCGGTACAGATGATGCCTGCTCCCGGTTGTCGCAATGCTTTCGCCATCCAATACGCCGAATAACCAAAACCTGATCCCATCTCGAAAATTCGCGTCGGGTTCGTCAGCAGCACCAATTGATGCAACACGCGACCAACGAGCGGACCAACAATTGGAAAACGATGTTCCCTTGCGTGTGCCTCCATCTCCGTTAGCACCTCATCGCGTGCGGGAATAATATCGAGTAGGTATTCGTCAATCAACGGGTGAAGAATGTCGAAACGTTCCATAAATCGCTCCCATGGGCCCTGATGTCGTAGTTGATTGGTTAGATATTTTTGTAAGTGTTTAGTGGCAGCAGTTAGCAGTTAGTAAAACCACCCTCGGGAAAAGGTGAGATGAAAACCTAACCTCCTTGTCAGTTCACCCTTATCCATAAGACTGCAAATTTGCACAGGGCGGGGACACTCAAGGAGCCGCCTGTTCAAAGACAGGATGACCACGGAGAAATCTGAATTATCCCGTGTACAGTAGAATTCCCAACCTATTGCGGAACTGGAGATCTCGAAATATGCGTTCTAATACACGGCGTCTAGCTGCTTTCCTAAACCGGTGTTTAGAGAATTGTCATTTCCAAGCTAACCTAACATGGCGCTCCGCTGGAGCGAAACCCTTGTAGCAGCGTTATACCTCTGTAGCAAAGTGTTGGTGTGCCTTGCACTTCAGCGGGATCAAATGAGCGAATAGCGAATGCGATAGAGATCCCAGTGCGATAGAAATCTCTTCACCTCCGCCGATGTCACAAACCTAAATAGGTACTAACGGTAGGTGCGGTTTCTAACCGCACCGAGGACACAACACCCCGCGAGGCGCAGTTAGAAACAGCGCCTACCACAGGGGAAGCAATCCGGACACGTTGCATAGTATTAGGAACCGCTGGAGACTTCTTCAATGGTCAACCAAAATGACTAGACGGTTAAAATCTTCCCTACATTTCCTCAACGCTTGATTGACACCGTTTGTTGCCTCGCTCAAATGTACAAAGTCGAGATAACGGTAGGTGCGATCAAGTGACCGAATAGAGAACGCGATAGAGATCCCTCTAACCGCACCGAGGACACAACACCCCACGAGGCGCAGTTAGAAACAGCGCCTACCACAGCGGAAGCAATCCGGACACGTTGTATAGTATCAGGAACCGCTGGGGACTTTTTCAATGGTCAACGCAAAAAAGAGATGGTTAAAATCTTCCCTACATTCCCTCAACGCTTGTTTGACACCGTTTGTTGCCTCGCTCAAATGTACAAAGTCGAGCTAACGGTAGGTGCGGTTTCTAACCGCACCGATGACACAACCTCCTCCCCCGAGGCGCAGTTAGAAACAGCGCCTACCAGAATGAGAGGTCCCGGTAGGTGCGATCAAGTGACCGAATAGAGAACGCGATAGAGATCCCTCTAACCGCACCGATGACACAACCCCCCGCGAGGCGCAGTTAGAAACAGCGCCTACCACAGGGGAAGTAATCCGGACAGGTTGCATAGTATCAGGAACCGCTGGAGACTTCTTCAATGGTCAACCCAAAAGACTGGATGGTTAAAATCTTCCCTACATTTCCTCAACACTTGATTGACGTCATCTGTTATGCCGCAATTGCGTTTCAATTGAAAGAGGCGTCGTGTTCCTCGTGCCTCCATCGCTCAAGTGGATGTTCACGTGGAGTTAGTGGCATATACACCCGAGTTTTCCGCCGATGTGATTCCCAAGTTGCATGAATCATTTCAAGGCAATCGCGACCATCCCTGCCGCTTGCGAACGGGTCACGGTCTCCCTTAATAGCTTCAATCAGATCGCGTAGCATGAAGCGTTGCAATAGCAACCGTATTGCCCCCTTACCCTGGGGAATTCCAGCCTCGTCAAGGTCTTCGGCAGGAAGATGCACCGGCTCCCACGCCTGCGACGGCGTTTTATGTTGTCCTTTATGGATAAACATGGTAGTGCCAACGCTTTCTCGGACGGCGATTCGTCCTTCGGTGCCGATGATATCGATGCCGTAGCCGTCATCGTTTGTCTGGGATTGCCCGAGGTATTGCACATCCGCATGGATGCCGTTCTGGAAGCGAAAAGAAGCGTGTCCACGCTCACCAAGCACGAGTCCCGCATCCCGGTCGCGCGGATGAACTTCCTGGGTATGCTTGATGTCATCAACAGTTGACTCTCTGCCATTCATCTGAACGAGATGCGCGTGTGTCCACTCCACATCGCCGCCGAAAAGCCGCACCCAATCGTAAAGATGTGTCCCCATCTCCATTAGCGAGTTTCCCGCCTTCCGTCCCCCTTTGTCGGTTGCCTGTAACAAAACCACTTCTCCAATTTCCCCGTTTTCAATCAGCGATAGGACATGCCGATTGTACGGGCTGGCGCGTTTGATGTGATTTATGGCAAACTTGACATCGTACTCGTCGCAGGTCTCAACCATTTCGTCAGCTTCAATAAGGTTTAGGGCAGTCGGCTTTTCGCAGAAGACGTGGATACCACGCTTTGCCGCAGCAATCGTGGGAGCGTGATGCATCGGTGCCTGGGTTGGAATGATGACGATGTCCGGTCGTTGTTCATCAAGCATTTTCTCGTAGTCGTCGTAGATGGCTTTTACGCCAAATCGCTCTCCCCAAGCTGCTGCCCGCGCCGGGTCGATTTCTGCCCCAGCGACCAATTCACAGTTTACCTCTAACCGTGCCGCCTCTGCATGGTGTGCACCCATGCCGCCTAAGCCAATAATCGCAATACGATACTTGTTCATGCATGTCTCCGAATTGATTGACACCAATTGAGTCTTTGCAATCGCTGAATAGATAACCTACCAACAATAACGCCGATTAAACTAAGTCGCCTACTCGCTAAGTACTTATGTCTTCCTGAACTGGCACAACAGACCTATTCTACAACCCCTGTAGCTGCGGTTTCTAACCGCACCGGCACCCAACACTTACCATATACTCTTAGAAAAATTACCACTAAGTTTCATTTCATCCAAGTTAACATATACCAAGTGGAATTTCATGCATTGTATCAACTATCTCTTTCATCTGCAACAGTTCATTTCAGGATAAGCATGTTACGCGTTGCTGAAAAGTAGTCTACGGTTATCGTGTAGAGGAAGATACCACATCTCTAAAATAACCGTTCATCAATGGCATGGGTTAAAAACTCGAAGTGGAGAGAGATTTCAATCGTACGGAGATTTCTGTCGCGATTGCTATCCGATAATTCAATCTATTCGTTTGCTTAATCGTTTCTACCGGTGTCGTTCCTACAACTCGCTTGGGACGGAGCAGCAGCTGTTCCATCACGAAGGCTGGTAAAGATGTGTTCTCAGCACATGCAGAATGTGGTACAATCTGGGCGTGTGCGACGCTTTCGAAGCGCGCTATAACCCCCAATTCTTTGTAGCGAAGTACCTAGGGAGGATTCCTTATATGCAGCCGTTCTTGCAGATGGCAATCGGCGTTGCCGCCGCTATCGTCGTGTCTCTAGTGTTCATTTTTCAGTCCAGCTTTGGTGATTCACGGCATGCGCTGAGCATTATCGGCGCCATTGCGATTGTGATTGCCAGCCTCTATATTTTGCGAACCCGACTCTTTCGCTGGGGCAATCGGAGCCGGTTGTTAAAATATCACCAAGGGATCGCTTCGTTCGGCTTGTGCCTCGTCCTAATCCATTCAAGCGTTAAGCCGGAAACGTGGCATTCATGGCTGACGTTTTGCTTGGCTTGGCTGAATCTGGGAACAGGGGTTGCGGTTAGTCTGACAAAAGCGCGGATTCGACGCATCCTGTTGCGCTGTCATTTGGTATTGGCTCCCATCTTGCTGATCGCAGTCATCGTCCATGGGCGTGAAAAACTTGAGCATGATGAATTTTTTCCTTTAACGGGGGAACACGGCATTCCGTGCGCACAGTGTCATACCGCAAAACCGTTGATGTTTCGTATGCGTGGAGAATTGGAGAGCGAGCTAGATGTCGAAGCAGATCTATCAGGAAATATTCAGTGGGAGTTTGAGGTTCGAGGTATGCCAATCTCCCAACATTCCAATGTGGAAACGAGAAGAGAAGCGTCCGAATGGTTGATAACCGACCTCAACAATCAACGAAAATACATCGTTAGAAAAGAAACGGAGGGGCTTGATATCTACGCCGATTCAGTTTATAGAACCTACACCTGTCGAACGTGTCATGTACATAACACCGAGGACATTCAGTTCGCGCATGAGGTGCACGGCGTGAGTGTCTATGATAGATGTTTGGATTGCCATCAAACCGAGTTGAACGGAACGCGATACGGGAAGCAGCGGTCAGGCTGGGAGTACGACCCCAATTGGTAACACCCCTTTATTCCTGTCGGAATAATCCTTCCGGCAAGCAACATTCCGAATCAACTCAACCGATAGCAGATCGTGACACTAGTGATACCCGTCTTTCTTCGATCCGCCGATTGTTATTATGGAGTCAATTGCGGTCGGATTTCTGAGTGTCGAATCTTCCCGCCCAAGTCCGGTGTTCGTGCCATCAATCCACAGACGACAATTGAAATAATCAATCCTGCGATAATCACTCTTTCTGGAATAGCATCGACGTGACGATAGCGCCAGAGTGCGCCTAAGGCAAAAATTCCTAAAATACCAACGACGATAAAGGCAATCAGCGCCGACTCTTCGTGTTCCTCAATAATCGGTTCATTTACACCCGGTAGGTGCTCAACGATCTCTTCCGCAGGTTCACCGGTGAGGTAAACCGGTAGTGTTGCAACGGCAACGATGACGAATATGCCAAGACTCACGCGTTTAATCTCCTCGCTTTTGTTTACGAGACCAAATGCAAGAAACAGAGAGGCAAACACCGTACCTAAAACCGGGATGTGATTGATCATAAGATGTACATGTGCCAAATTCATGTCATTTGCATCCTAAGTGGTTTTCTCGCTAAGAATATATGCTAAGTGTTGGGTGCCGGTGCGGTTAGAGGGATCTCTATCGCCCTCGTTGTCCACTCGGTTAATCGCACCTACCGGGGTTGTGGAATAGGTCTCTTGTGCCAGTTCAGGAAGACATAAGTACTTAGCGAGTAGACCACTAAGTTGGATTTGGTAAAAGTGTGATACTGTTCGTGATGGAGTTTACAGTTCAGTTCTTGTGGGCGCTATCATCGTCGTCGTCATTAGAGGCGTCATCAGGTTCTCCCCACACCTCACCTGAGAATGTCATCTCCCCGGATTCATTGGTGATGAGAATGAAGAATTGACCACCGGTAATGGGACCGTCCCCATCATCGCCTTTTTGACCGATGGTTTTAAACTGACCGTATTCCTCTACGATAACGGCAACAATTGACGGGTTCGAGAGTAGCAAGTCACTCACGGCATACGATGCTACGGGTAGTCTGGGTATGCCTATGAAGTTCGTGCCTGCATGTATAGGGACCGTGGCATTGAGTGATTCTCCGGCAAGTTGTAATGCCATGGGTTTATCCATGAATGCAATTACACCCTCATGCCCTTGCAGAACCCGGTCCGCATCCTTGTTTCCGTGATAACTCCTCCATCTTCGCGTATCATGGTCGAAGGTCACGAGATAATTCACCTCTGTCAATGCGTCGTACAAGTCACCTAGCGTTTCAATGCTGACGGGTTTCCCGTTAACAGACGTCACCTTAAGCGGGATATGAATGAAATTTATGCCTTCATGAAGGTCGAAGTTGGACTGATATGAACTGATTGCTCTAGGCTCTCGGTTTGGCGTACCTATTGTCACGGAAAACATCTGGGTTGCGGTCAAACCATCGGGATCCTCCGCCGTAACGGTTATCGTCACCGTTCCCTCTGCCCTCGCCGCCGTTGTGACAGATACCCTTGCTCCCGCTACTCTCGTTGTGGCTTTGTTGGTATCCGACGAACTTGCACTGTAGGTCAAAGTATCGTCATCGGGGTCGCTAAAGTAGTTGCTCGCATCCACAGAATCAGTGCCGCCGTCCGGCACTGTTTGACTGGGAATTGTGCCGACCGCCGTAGGCGCACGATTTAGCTGAGTTGTCGTAACGGTGAGTGACCTGCTCGGTCCGAGACCGCCGCCGCTGAGATTTGCAATCCATTTGCTGGGCGGGGTTATCTCGGAGATTAAGGAACCCGAATTCCCGCCCCTGTAAAGATCGAAGGCTTGACGGGTCATTGAGTATGCGCGAATTTCATAATCCGTTTCGGGTTCAAGCCCTGGAATCGTCACCGTTGCCGTGCCACTACCAAGCGATGCGATACGGAAGGTGGGCCGGCTGCCGGTTTTCCTCCACCCCAGTCGAACATAATTGCCGGGCACGGATGTTGTTATCTGGATGTCCACCTCGGTCACTCGCACCGCCGCTACGCTCAAGCCATTGAGCGCAAGCGGTTTGCGATCCGAGACCGTGTAGAAGTGAAATTCCCGCTGATGGGTACCGGCCCTTCCCTTCCCGGCTACCGTGCAAACTGTCTCTGATTCGGTATTTGATCCGTGAATATGCCCTACCGTGTTGGATTCCAGCACCAGTTTGCCGTTCTCGACTTGAACCGAATCGTAATAGTCGGCTCGGGAGCTGTCGCAAGACACTAGCGCAAAGGTGATTCCCGTAACTCCCGGGACAAGATAGTGTTCCAGCTCAATTATCGTCGTCGAACCATACCTTGTGGGGATTCGATAGAGGGCAGTATCGCTGAAGTAGTTGGCAGTCCCATCATCATCGTCGTGGTCGTCATCATCGTCGTCGTCGTGGTCATCGTCGTCGTCGTGGTCATCATCATCGTCGTCATCATCATCGTCGTCATCGCCATTGCTAAAATACTTAGACGTGAGACATTCACTCCATTTTCACCGAAGTTGTACTGCCACAACTCCTCCAATGCAAGACTCTCGGTGATACCGTCAAGATGTTTCGAATTCTCATCGCTAGAGGTATCCAACCCGGCGTCGTAAGAAGAGGCTATAGGCTGCCCACCCTTCACATCTGCACTCAAACGCGCAGATCCTCGGTATGTGATTGCACAAATCATCACTACAAAAAACAGACATGTTGTAATACTGAGACGTTTTCTTAATCTTGTAGACATCTGTTATCTCCTCCTGTTAGCTGTGTCGCATGCATCCGTACAAGATTCATGGACGCGCAGCGCGTTTTATAAGGATCAGTTGTTCTCGGCACCTTCGTTAATCCAATCAATGATAAGTTGAATCTGCGCCGGATCCAGCCGGGGACCGCCAGGGGGCATTCGACCTGTAACAATTTCTTCCACCAAATCGCTTGATCTCGCATTCCCGGGTATCACGATAGCACCATCCTCGCCTCCCGCTCTGAGAGAGTTATATGTACGGAGGTCTATTCCATTTTGGCCTTTTGCCGCATGGCACCCCGCGAATGCACACCTGTTAGTAAGGATAGGCTGAATGTCGAAGGCGAAAGAGGGGCTTGGTCTGCCGGCACCTGCAGGATTATTGAATGCTAGATTAAATCCATTGATGGCACCATCAAAGGCATCATCGTCGTCGTCATCATCATGGTCATGGTCGTCGTCATCATCATGGTCGTCGTCATCGTCATGGTCGTCGTCATCACGGTCGTCGTCATCACGGTCGTCAACACCACCGCGATCGACCACGTCTAGGACGATGCGGAGTTCTCCGGCGTCATTGGACTCGTCGCAACCAATCAACCCAATTAAAATCAGGAATGTAACCAGAAATAAAACTTCAACAATATGTAGCGACTTCACGATTTGAACCTCCTTTGAGTTCGTATGTCAATGAATGTAACTTTGCTTCATTGAACAGCTATATTGCCCTGTTCGGGGTTAGGCAATACTAACTGATTAGATTTCGGATTAAGCTGGGTTCTACTTAATCCGTACCTCTATCAGGCGGATAGGCGGTAGTAATCAATCCGATGAAATTAGCAAGTAGCGCCGCCCGGCAATCTTCGTAGTCCGCGTCAACGGGAGTTTCGTTGTCAGAGCGCGTAATTTGCAAAAATAGAAATTGCTTCTAGGATCATTCACCCGGGTGGTCATTTGGATCCCTGTCCGACGTTCCCGTCTCATGTTCGCCATAATTCTCTGCTTCTCATTCTGCGCTATATCAACGGTGTTTCCCATCGTCTCCATCTCTCTCGTATCAGTCCTATGATTAGAAAAGGTTGTTAAGACTAATAATCACATTAAAGCCCGGCGCGTTTATACCGCTTCCGTGCTCGCGATACCGCTTATTGAGCAGGTTTTCAAGGGCGAGCGTAAGTCGGCTGTATTCGGTTACTTGCATCCCGCCGCGTAGGTTGAGCGTGAACCACCCCGGTGACCCCTGACCTATAGCTTCGCCATCCGAATCGAATTCGACCTCACCGGTATCACGCGTTGTGCCAGGTATGCGTGGGTCACGAATGTCGCTGCGATTCAACCGCCTCTGCTCGGCTGCGGCGCGGACGAAGAATTCACCCGAAAACCGCCCAGCCGAAGGGTGCCAGCGTATGCCTGAGGTGCCATTGAGTGGCGGTTCCCTGCGAATGCGTTCTTCCCACGGTTTGGTCGAATCGGGCGACTCACCCCCCAGTACCAGTACCTTTCCGCGCGTCAACGTCGCATTACCGTAGATGGACCAACTGGCTTGAAGTGGAATCAACCCGGCGAACTCAATCCCTTGAATCTGGGCTTCATCAACATTGTCGAATACAAAGACATCAATGCCCGGATTGTTGCGCTGAAGTTCCACAATGAGATCTGGATAGGGGCCTCCATTGTAGGCATCTTCGACGGCAACGCGGGTGACTAAGTCATTTATGCGACTGTGAAAAAGGGTGACTGAACCGATGAAATTCGGATAACGCGCCTTAAACCCACCCTCAACGGTCCATCCCGTCTCCGACTTGAGGTCGGGGGAAGGAGAATCAATTCCTTCATTGGTGGCTTCTACGGCAGTCGTATCATTAAGCGATGGCGCACGGAACGATGTCGCGAAGTTGCCGACGACGTTTAATTGGTCGTTGATGCTTGCGACGACCCCCGCGCTTCCGGTCAACGCGCTCCCGGACTGGTTGAAATCACCGAACTGATTGGAACGCACCGAAAGGTTGGCATGCGTGTTGTAAAGGGTATAGCGCCCACCGAGCGTCAGTTCAAGGCGTTCGTGCACTTGAATCTCATCCTGGAGGTAGAGGTTGGCGTCCCAGAATTGGGAACCGTCGATGAACCGTCCTTTTGTCTCGTCCACCTTTTCGACACCCGTATTGATATCGGTTTTGATGATCTGGCTTGAGAGGGTATCGAAGTAAAATTCGCCGCCCGCGACGACGCGCTGGCTTGAGAGGGAGGAACTGATCGCTTGTGCGCTGAGCCCCAATGTACTGACGGTATCGAATCGCTGGCGCCGCTCCGTTGCATCGCGCAGTAGTTCATTTCTCCCCTCCTTCTGACGATGAATCGAGGCGGTGAATCGAAGCTGGTCAATTACTGTATGGGTAGGGTTGGAAGAATAGGTGGCGTAGAGCAGGTCTCGGTTTTGCGGCTCAAAGAAAAACTCGTCATATTCGCGCGGCGCAATTTTATCATAGCGTGGGGTTTGAGGTTGCCGCCAGAGCTGGTAGGCGACATTGACCCTGCTGGCGTCACTCAATTTGTAAGCAAATTTCGCATCGGCATCGTAGGCGTTCCACTCAAGCGGTTTTTGCGAATCGATCAACCAACGATCGGGAACCTCTTTGGGCGGACCATCAGAAATTTGCGCGTTCTTTGGTTGCTCAGTGACAATCTCAAATTTGCGATTCTTGTAGTGCAAATCGTATCCGCTTCCCGGTTTAATGTCTCCGAACCATCGAGCAGATGCGCCGACCGAGAAACCGAGTCGCTTTTTGCCTCCCATTACCTCAAGGCGTCCGAGCCGTTCCGAAGTGGCTGACGCGTATCGCCCTAAGGCGCGAGATTGGATGTTCCACTGTTCAGTTGCATTATCAAGAATCGGATCCTTGGTAAACATGCTGATTACGCCGCCCATGGCGCCGCTACCGTACAGCATGGAACCGGGACCGCGCAGCACTTCGATTCGATCGAGGCTGTCAGAACTGATTGTCGTCAAATACTGATTGGGGCCGGAGCGGAAGGTAGAGTTGTTGAGTCGGACACCGTCAATCGAAAGAACGGCTTGATAGCCGGTGAGTCCACGAAGCAGCGGCGAGCCTTGTCCAGCCGTGGTTTGTTGTGCCCAGACTCCGACTGCTTCGCGCAGGATGCGCGGCGTGATATCGGCGTTGCTGCGCTCAATGTGCGCCCGGTCAATGACTGAGATTGCGTTCGGCGTGCGAAAGGTATCTTTCTCGACGCGGGTGATAACAGTTATCTCTTCGAACTGAAAAGACGGGGAATCTGTATCCTCCGTCTCTGAATATGCGAGAGTGGTACTGATAAGAAATAGAACCAAACACATCCGGAATCGATTTTTTCCAATACTCATTGTTTCCTCTCCTTGTAACAGTTTAGTCCATCAATCTATATTGCCGATGTTGGCTCGTAGTAGTGCAATTCATTGCACGTCCGCCGTTTACATATAATGGGCGGATGCTACTCCACCCGCGCTGGTCGCGGCAGAGATGCCGCTCCCACCGATAAATAGAGACATAAACTTTACGACCATTTATCCATTTTCATAGACCAAACTCAACAGTTAGCCCCTTTTCTTGAACCGAACTAAACTGTTACCTCTCCTTAAAAGGCCTCCTTTGGATTTGAGAAGAATTTGGACTCGCATACCGCGGAAGCAATTCATGTGCCAAAAGGGATTAATCCGGAAGGTGCGTCTTTAGGCGGGTTTTCCCGTTTGTATCCATCAAACCAACTTGCCGTTGTTCAACTTCTGAACAACTGTGTCCATAATTTGAAAAGCAACTTCATTCGCGGCTAATGAATGCACCGGAGCTGGTTATACCATTTCTCTAAAATTCAAGTGCATTAATTTCGCGGATCTAGTAAAGAATCTTGTGCGGAGCAGAGTAAGAAGCTTTGTCTCCGCGCAAAGTTGACGGGGCAAGAGAATCTCTATCGCACAGGATCTTCTATCGCGCTCACTATCCGTTCGCTTGATCGCTATCCGCTCGCTTGATCCCCGCCTACGGAGAAAGTGAATGATATAATCAAAACTTCATACGCACTATTATTCAAGCGAAATGGTATTACCAGTCTCTGCTTTGGCTGAAGAACAAAAAAAGCCGTCTGAAAGTATAATCTCCCAGACGGCTTGGTGATGTGCGATGTGTTGTCGCCACCCCTACTGATTTGCTTCGTCTGCTAAATCAGCTTCAAGGTTTTCAATTTCGGCGAGGATTGCTAGGTCAGGATCTAATCGGTAGGCTTCTTTGTAGGCTTTGAGAGCTGCCTCTTTGTCCTGCAAGAAGTGCGCGTAAATTTCACCAATGTGCTTCCATATAGCCACGCTAGTCGGATCAAGTTCGACTATACGTTCATATACCGTAAGCGCTTCGTCGTACGGTCGGGTATCCCCTTGTCGTTCGATGACTAATGCACGTGATTCAAGGAGGCCGATGAGTTCATTTCTTGCCTCGCTAAAGTTCGGACTTTTATCGACCGCCTGCTCCAAAACAGTGACCGCAGCCTCCTCCATCTGTGCAATCTTGGTGACTTCCTGCTCTGATACTTCGCGATCAATGAACCGATAATCTTGGAGCATCCGTCGATAGGTTCTCGCCAACTGAAGGCGGGCTTGCAGTCCGATCGGCTGAGATTCAAACGGTAACTCTACCAACTCAGTATCGTTCTCAATAGCGCTCTTGTAATGTGCAATGGCGTCTTCAAATTGCTTGTTGCTTCGATATAGCAGACCGAGAAGATAGTGTGCTTCTGCATGGGTTGGATCCACTTCAATCACAGCTAGAAATTCATTGACAGCAGCCAGCCTTTCACCGTCATCACGCTCAAGTTTACCGCGCAGAAGATGCACTTCAACGTGATCCGGCTGGATTTGTGCCGCGTGTTCCAGGCGATTTCGCGCATCTTCGACCCAGTTACTATGCAGATAAATTTCCGCTACTCGTAAATTTGCATGAAATCGCTCATTATCTAGTCCATCGGAGGAGTCATTGCCGTCCCGTATCACCGATTCAATGATTCGAATGGCTTCCCAATAGGCGAGCGCTGCCCTTCCAAGATCTTGCTTCGCAAAATCTTGGTCCCCTTGTTTGAGAAATTCCTGTGCCTGCGATATGGGCAGCGCTTTTGATTGCGTTACCCCTTTGTGGGTATACACAACAATCAGTGCGAAAAACAGCACGATTATTGCTGCCTCAAGGTAGGGGAACCAATTTCGAGATGGGACATGGGTTTTGTCAGACATTAGTCGTATACTTTTCACTGGATGAAGTTTAAAAAAATAATTCGGTGATGTCCTAACGATGCTCGGCGCGGTTAGGAAAGGAATCTCTATCGCACCTACCGAGTTTAGGGAAAACTGGAATTACCGATTTAAATACTTAATCTTCAAGTAGTGAAATCAGACACTAGGTGAGACATGATGTTGGTTAGCCTTGTTCAATCTCATCCATGATTTCAAGGAACTCCTTCGGACCAACGAACTTCTCAAGCCGTTTCAGCGGTTTTCCCTCGGAATCAAGAAAGAGTACAACTGGCAAACCAACGATGCCGTATTTCTTCTTAAACCGTTCAACTTGCTCCGAGCCTCGGCTGAAATCGAGTTTAATCTTGACAAAACCTTCTAATCTCGATTTGACCTCGGGGTCGGAAAAGGTGAATTTATCAAGTTCAACGCAAGCGCCACACCAAGTCGCGAAGAAATCAATAACGGCGGGTTTTTTGGAGGCGCGCGCTTCTTCCAGCCCTTGAGTCTCATCGTGAGTCCAATCCAATGAATCTTCTACTACGGTAAATGCGCCAACGATTACATACAGTCCAAGAACGGCGGCAAGAACCCCGGCGGACTTGCGCAATTGACCTGGGCGCGATAGGTCCCTGAATCGCCGGGTTAATTTCGCCAGCAGGACTCCGAGCAGCAGCAGCCCACCCCCAACGATGTAAACTGGGGCGGAATTATCAAGAACCGCACGTAGTGGTTCTACAACCTCCTTCAAGAAGTATAGCGCCATTGCAATAATAACGATGCCAAAGATGTTCTCCAAGACATACATCCAGCCACCAGAAGTTGGTAGTGACGAGATCAGACCTGAAAATGTACCAATCAGGATAAAGAGCAGCCCCATGCCAATGGCATAAGTCAGCATGAGCCAGAAACCCAGAAAGGTGCTGCCAGTCGTGGCAACAAAAGAGAGTACCGCCCCAAGCGCAGGACCGGTACACGGCGCCGCGATGATTCCAGCAACGGTACCCATGGCAAAGGCTCCGCCGAATCCTGCACCGCCAACCGTGTTCAATTTGTTCTGTAGGGCGTAAGGTAGCCGCAGTTCAAAAACACCTACGAGCGAAAGTCCGAGTGCGATGAGGATGATGCTCACAAACCCGACAACGATTGGGTTCGCCATCACCTGACCGAACACCGCGCCTGTCGATGCGACGGCGACTCCAAGGATTGAGTACATTACGGCAATACCCAGAACGTACGTAACTGAAAGAAAAAACGACTTTGAGCGGCTTACGTCCCGACTCGCACCGAATATGCTTACTGTAATTGGAATTAACGGATAAACACACGGTGTCAGACTTGTCAATATGCCACCGGTGAAAACAAGCAGAAACGCCCAGAAATAGCCTCTTGATAATGCTTGTCGGAACTCCCCGGTTTCGCTGGTTTCAGATAGTGTATCCTGCGGCATATTGAGCTGCAGACTGGAGAATATTTCCGCATTAATCGGCTGTACTGGTTGATCGTTGCCGACGATCTCCATGGGGATATTCACGTTGACGGTTTTCGGTAACAAGCACTGTTCATCGCTACAGGCTTGGTAGGTCAGCTTGAATGGCAATTCTTCTTGTTGGATTTTGGTGGTCTGACCTAGAGTTGCCTGTACTCCAATTACAGCTTGATCGTGATAGACGGGTGCTTTTCCGATTGAAGCAATCTCAAGTACATCCCCTTTGGGGTATATCACTTCACCAAATTCTAGATTGGGGTGTTCCGGTAGGACGACTTGTGTGGGGATGAGATCTTGACCGGCGGGATTCGCATTTGCGTGCCACCCTTCATCAAATGTCATTACGATGGCGATTTGAAAAGTGCTGCCGGATTGCACTTTATCCACCGATAACACGCCTTCCGCGTGAACAGTGTCTTTTGGTTGGCTTGGTGCCTTGAGCGCCTCAAGTCCTGCTAACTGCCCATACGAACCTAATGTTCCAGTGTAGAACACACAGAAAAAAGTTAACAACCGACGCACATGGACAATGAATTCTCTATTCATTCTTGAATCTCTCCAATGAAAACCTTGGTTTAGCATTGAGACACGACATTGCCGACATAGTCGCAACTCACTGTACGATATCTGAATAGGAGGGATTTAACCGAAACTGTGAACTTCATGAAAAAAGCGGATTGAAGATACCTTCGCGGGATAAAGGAATCTACAATCCGCAAATGATACTCTGAATGAGGTGATGAAAATCAGTGACAACACTAGATTTCCCATTCACCGCGGATCAAGAACAATACAAGGCAAAATCATTTCTTCCAGCGAAATGCCCCCATGTTGGAAGCCGCCTACAAATTGGTCTTTGTAGTCATTGAACTGCGTTGCATAGACAAAGTAGTACCCTTCCTTAGCGAGGACATAGTTCTTCGGAGCTGAATCATCGGGCAACCTGTAGCGCTTTGGATCGGTAATTCGCAAACCGACCTCCTCATCGACATGAATCTCTGCACCGAGTTTGAAACGAAGCCCGCTGGTCGCAGCTTGACTGCTGGATACGCGCGCTGGACGCTCGGACAGGATAGAACCGTGATCTGAAGTCAAAACTACTGTGACGCCTCGGTCGGCGAGTAGCTTCAGGATTTTGAACAGACCCGAATGCCGGAACCAACCGTGCACCACGGTTCGGAAAGCGGCTTCGTCTGGAATAAGTTGCTTGAGCAAACCCATTTCTGAGCGTTTGTGGGTCAAGATATCAATAAAGTCAACCACGAGAGCCGCTAAGCTGATGCGTGGAACACTGTTCATCCATTGCAAGTATTCCATCTCTCCCCGTACATCGAAAATCTTGAAATACTGCGGAGAGGGCTTCAGGACAATGCCGTGGCGTTCAAGCTGCATGCACATCAGGGTTTTTTCATGACGATTAATGCTTGTGTTTTCTTCATCAATTTCTATCCATAAATCCGGATAGCGCTGGGCAAGTTCAAGGGGAAAGAGCCCACTAAAGATTGCATTTCGCGCGTAGGAAGTTGCCGTGGGCAAGATAGAATAGTAGTAATGGGTGGTCATGTCAAAGTATGGTTGGAGGAGTGGTTTGATTGTGAACCAATGATCCAACCTCATACAGTCAAGCACGATGAAGAGAACTTGCTTGCCAACTTGAACTTCCGGCAGAACGTGCTTGTAGATGACATCAACCGACAAAACTGGCGAATCTTTGCCTACCAGCCAGTCACAATAGTGATCCTCGACATAGCGAGCAAATTGACTTTGACATTCCTGCTTTTCTAACCGATGTGTTTCACGCAGATCGTCCGCCGCGGCAAGTTCGTCTAACCGCAGGTCCCACTCCACCATCTGAACATAGCAATCGATCCACGTTCTCCAATCGACAACCTGTTGTTGTTTAAGAGATCCACGTTTATTGAAATCAACGACGTACTCTTGAGCGGTATAATCCTGCTTGATTGCGCTGTGATCGAGGACAAATGTGAGAACAGAGGCAATCTGTCTTGGACTCACCGGTTTAATTAGAAAATCATCTACCTGGTGGATGATTGCCGTGCTCATGATGTGCTTCTGATCACTGCCGGTAACAATTACCACTGGTAGGTGAGGACGGCTCTTCTTAATCTTCGACAGGATGCGAATTCCGTCCATCTCCGGCATCTTGTGATCTAGCAAAACAGCATCATAAATCCCTGCTTCAAATAAGGAGAACCCTTCAGAATCATTGGTTGCTGTGGTGATGTCATATCCATTATGTTCGAGGAACAGGATATGCGGCTGTAATTCAGTGATTTCGTCGTCAATCCACAAGATTCTTCGTTGTTTACCCATTTCATATCACCTTTCCTCCGTATTGTTTGAGAGTTGCATCCTGTAATTCAGCACGGTATTGCAAACCGGCAGAAGCAGATTGCTGTAGTCTCGCCAACAAATCCGTGCTTAGCTCGTTGATTGTTGCCCAACGAACACCGGCGATTTCCTTTTTGTCGACAGGTTCTAAACACCCTCCGGAAGCGCGAGCGGTGAACACGTGAGAAATCCAAGGTACAACCTCGTTTTCAAAAGCAAGGTTAACGTGTGATCTGAGTGCGTATTTCTGGAGTTCAATTTCTAAGCCTGTTTCTTCATAGGCTTCTCGCCGTGCTCCAACTTCAAAATCCTCACCGGGTTCAACTCCACCGCTTGGGGGACGGTAGACACCCTCAGGATAGCTCGGTTTTCGGATAACGGCAATCTTGTCTTTTCCCTCGTTGGAGATGAACAACGTCACGTCGTGCCTACGCCCATTGCGCATGCTCCACTTCAACAAGTCGAACTCGGTACGATTCATTGTATAGTGCGTGCGAAGAATTTTGGGCACGCCGTATATGCGTTCGATCCTATTCAAGACTTCTTGCGTGATGTACATGATGTGAAACGCCACTTGAAGTGAATATTAGCGCGTTTGCCAGGGCACTCTAAGAGCTTGTTTGAATAATCGGTGGCAAAGCCATTTTTGGTCATTTGTAGGAAGTTTTTTCATGTTTCTGTTCTTGTCTGCTACATACCTGTCGCCCCGCTGGGGCTTAGGTGTACGGGGTTTTGGTGTCTCTATACACCTTCCGCCCCTCTGGGGCTTTTAGAGACTGGTGCGCAGTGTGCACCCTACAAATGTACTTTTCAAACAGGTTCTAAATCCCAGCGACAAATCGACCGGGATTCAACAGCCTGCCCGGATCGAATTGTACCTTAATCTTTTTCATAATATCGAAACTGTCGCCAACTGCACCCCAAACATCAATATGGCGTTTAACTTCGATTGGCGCTGTTTCAAGGATTAGGTTGCCACCGATACTGCTTGCGTGTTCTCGTAATCTTGCTAATGTGAAAGCAATGGTCTTGGGTTCAACCGTATTGGCAAACTCGGAGAAAACAAGATAAACCTGCCCAGTTCCCATTAGTCCCATTGCTCGGACGGAACACTCGAACGCATTCGTGACCTCCAACGCAACTTCGATATAGCCTTCAATGTCACTCATTCGCAGGTTGGCCTTGCAAACAATGACTGGGTGCGATGAACTGGCCTGCGTAAATGCCCGCATTGCTTCTACCAATTCCGCGGCTTGCCGTTCTTGGATGATTTCCACACCTATCGCCCTGTTTTGTTTCGCAATCCATTGTACTTGATTTCTTTGCCAAGTGATGGCTTTGGGGTGGGAATCAAGACCTACGACAACACTGGGATCTAGAATTCTTGTGTCTGGCACGCCGTTGACGAAAAGATTGAGGTAACTCGGTAAGAGTTGGGAACTTGCAATCTCGGAAGCCGTTTCTGCCGCGTCTTTGACCCGCTTAAACCTCAGGAGCACCATGATGCCGCTCTCAGTCAGAGGATATAACTTAAACGTTAACTCCGTGATTATCCCAAGCGTGCCAAACGAACCGATGTATAGCTTGTTGAGGTCGTAACCCGAGACGTTTTTGACCACTTTCCCTCCGCTCTTCACAACAGTACCACCTGACTGAGCAACTCGCATCCCCAACACTTGGTTTCTAGGTGTACCGTGTCGCATCCGCAATGGCCCACTTGCGTTTGCTGCCGTAATTCCACCAACTGTAGCACGCGCGGCGTACGGGGGATCTAGCGGCAGGAACTGTTGATTCTCACTGAGTCTTGCTTGAAGATCTGCGAGTTGCATACCGGCTTGCACGGTAACAGTCAGGTCGCCCGGTTCATACTCAATCATACTGTTGAGTCTTCTCGTCGAGAGCACCAAATCGATCTTCTCAGGTGGGTTCCCAATTCCCAGCTTTGTCCCACTTCCGCTTGGGATGACGGAAAGCCCTTCATCGGCGGCGAACGCCAGAAGCTTTTGGATCTGTTGAACCGATGCGGGCAAAGCCACCGCTTTGGGCATAAACCCGTCCACGCAATAATCGTTGAGCTGATTGCTGGGCAACAACCCGTTTTCACCGACAATTTGGGTTAACTCTTTCTGTAAGAGGTCTAAATTGGGCATGGTTGATTGGCGCGAGGCGCTTTGGTTTCGAGTAAGGAATTCTGGTTCAGCGCTATCGACAGATTAAGAGTACGGCAATTACGCCAAGCTGTACTAGTCATAGAGCGAAAGATTAATGTTCCTTGCTGAAAGAATTATTCCGTCAGGGATAATGGCGTGCTATACACCTTCAGGATTTCTATCGCACTCACTATCCGCTCGCTTGATCCCTCTGGGGCTTCTAGAGGCTGGTGCGCAGTGCGCACCCTACAGGATTGCGCAAGCAAGAAACCGATCAAGCGTTGAGGGAATGTAGGGAAGATTTTAACCATTAGTCTTTTAGGTTGACCATTGAAAAAGTCTCCAGCGGTTCCTGATACTATGCAACCTGTCCGGATTGCTTCCCCTGTGGTAGGCGCTGTTTCTAACTGCGCCTCGCGGGGGGTTGCATCGGTGCGATTAGATGGATCTCTATCGCGTGGGATCTACTATCGCACTCCCTATTCGGTCGTTTGATCCTATTCGGTCACTTGATCGCACCTACCGTTAGTACCTATTTAGGTTTGTGACATCGGTGGAGGTGAAGAGATTTCTATCGCAGTCACTTTGGGATTTACTATGGGAACTCTATCGCATTCGCTATCCACTCAGTTGATCGTTCGTTTGATCCCCGCCTACGGGTTTGGTGCTTCACGGCTTTCCGTTCAATCCAACGTTGTACGTTTGTACAAAGTCGAGCTAAGCGTCTGCTTGTTACCAGCATGTTTTTCGCATGACAGCCGGAATCTTCGAATCGAAATTGACATTCATCAGGTGCCAAGCCCTAGCTTGATATATGACTCGGGTGTCGGAAAAATCTTGCCAGGATTGCATAGCCCCGTCGGGTTGAAGATATCCCTGACAGACGCCATAACTTTGAGATCCTCGGGACTGAAAATGAGCGGCATGTAATCCATCTTCTCAATTCCAATTCCATGCTCGCCAGTAATTGTCCCGCCCGCTTCAGCACACGCGGTAAGAATCTCCCTGTTAACCATTTCAACTCGTTCACACTGGTCCGGATCTCGTTCGTCAAACAGTACGATTGGGTGGATGTTCCCGTCACCTGCGTGGAACACATTGGCGATTGGTATATCGTATTTCTGAGAGATCGCTGCGACCTGTCGAAGAACTTTGGGCAGTTGTGTGCGTGGAACTACGCCGTCCTGAGTAATATAACTTGGCGCCAGCCGTCCGAAAGCGCCAAAAGCACTTTTGCGCGCCTTCCAAAGATTTTCTCGATCCGCGTCATCTTTGGCATAGCGGACCTCGCGGGCATTGTGCTCATTTAAGATAGCAATGATGCGTTCCGTCTGATCCTGCATTCCGGCTTCAATGCCATCCAGTTCAACAATCAGAATCGCCTCGGCGTCGAGTGGAAAACCGTAGTGAAACCCATCTTCTAAAGCCTTGATGACGAGTTGATCCATCATCTCCAGTGCGGCAGGGATAATTCCCGCCGCGATAATGCTCGACACAGCGTTCGAGGCATCGTCCATGGTTTCAAAAATGCCGAGCGTCGTTTGATACGCCTGCGGGGTACGGAGGAGACGCACCGTCGCTTTCGTTACAATTCCGAAGGTGCCTTCGGAGCCAATCATGACGCCACGCAAATCGTAGCCGGGCGTTTCTTCAATGGCGCCTCCAAACTCGACGATTTCGCCGTCTGGTAGAACCACCTCTAAACTTAAAATGTGATCTGTGGTAACGCCGTATTTGAGGGTGTGAGGTCCGCCTGAATTCTCAGCTATATTCCCACCGATAGTACAAGCTTTCTGGCTGGATGGATCTGGAGCGTAGTAGTAACCATCATCTTGAACGGCATGTGTTAGCAGCAGGTTTATCACCCCCGGTTCCACGACAGCGCGCTGGTTTTTCAAGTCAATTTCGAGAATCCGGTCAAGCCGATTGAGGGCGATCAGCATGCCTCCCCGCACCGGAAGCATTCCACCACTCAACCCCGTGCCACCGCCCCGAGCAATGAATGGTGTTTGATGTTTGTTAGCCAGTTTTACAATCGTAGAGATTTGTTGGGCATTTTCCGGGAAAACAACCATGTCGGGGGATGCCTTAAAAAGTGTCGCACCGTCGCATTCGTAAACCGACAATGCGGTCGGGTCTGTAAGCACATTCTGTGCGCCGACTACGTCTGCAAGCTCATTGATTAATTCATTTTCATCAGACATTGGGACATCCTCCATGTACGTGTTATCTGTGAGGCTGGGTACTTGAAAATAGGCTATTTAGTGGTAAATTTTCTAAGAGTATATGGTAAGTGTTGGGTGCCGGTGCGGTTAGAGGGATCTCTATCGCCCTCGTTGTCCACTCGGTTGATCGCACCTACAGGAATTGTGGAATAGGTTTCTTGTGCCAGTCCAGGAAGACATAAATACTTAGCGAGAAAACTATTTAGCACATGGATTAGTTAATTCATCGGGCATATATTCCAGACTCTAGACTCGAACTCCTGCGTATTAATTTGCGCGCGGGCTGTTAAGTATACCGTTAGCAATTTCTACGTTCAGAGCCTACTTGAAAATCCATTTGTAATGGCACAGTTTGCTTTGAAACCGAGCTTTCTCTTGAAAACAGAGGTTCCATCTTGATTTAACGGTCAAAACCGGCTTCTCTCTCGCACAACATTGTAGGGTGCGCGCTGCGATCAAGCGAGTGAATTACGAGTGCGATAGAGTTCTTACCAACCTTTGCAAGCCCCGGAGGGACGGACAGGTGTATCGCAGACGACAACAAAAACACGCAAAAGCCCCTTCTCAAATGACCAAATATGGCTTTGCCATCAATTTAGGACTTACGCAGACAGGAGGTCGTGACCGGGGGATCGCTCCTACAGTAGGTTTGTAGTAGCGCAATTCATTGCGCGTCTGGCCGGTCGCCCACTTGCCTGTACGCTGCCTGACATGTTGTTTTGCGTAGAAACAGGAATAATACCATTTCTCTAAAATGTTTGTGCATTGATTGCGTGAATCAGGTAAAGAAACTTACGTGGAGCGGAACAGAAGTCTTGTCTCCGCGCAAAGTGGGCGGGGCAAGATGCCCCGCCTACGGAGTAAATGAACGATATAGCAAAGACATCATATGCACTATTATTCAAGCGAAATGGTATAAGTTGTCCTACTGCGAACCTTTGGGGATTCAACTGCGTAAGTCCTACAATTATTCAAACAAGCTCTGAATCTATCCTGATTGGTCAAACAAAAAAGCCAAGATTTCTTCGAATCGAGAATATCGGAAACCTCGGCTTGAGTTGTGCCACCTATAAAAGCTCGAATAGCGAAAGAGTTAAATTCATTACGCGATAATCTTCAACTCATCCTCAGGTCCCCGCTCATTCAACTCTACCGAGAGTTGGTTTGCAACTTCATAGAATGCTTGAGATTGCGGCGAATCAGGGTGGGCGGCGACAATTGGGACGCCGAGATCTCCTGCAGTGCACACCTCCGCATCCAGCGGAACGCCTCCAAGGAATGAAACACCTAGCTTTTCGCTAGTTTTCTTTCCGCCGTCAGACCTGAAGATGTCCGTCCGCTCACCACAGTGTGGACAGAGAAAGTAGCTCATATTCTCGACGACGCCCAAAATCGGCACGCCCAAGCGATCGAACATAGCAGCGCCGCGTCTAACATCTGCTAACGCGACATCTTGGGGGGTCGTCACAATCACTGCACCGGTCAGTGGAATGGCTTGAGTCAAGGAGAGGGCTGCGTCTCCCGTACCAGGCGGCAAATCTATGATAAGATACTCCAGTTCGCCCCAGCTCACATCGCTGAGAAACTGACGGATAGCGCTATGCAACATGGGCCCTCGCCAGATCATCGCTTGCTCTTCTGGAACCATGAAGCCGATCGACATCAACTGGATGTCGTGTCTGACAAGCGGAATCAGTTTCCTTTCCGGGCTTGTTTGAGGTTTCTCGCTGATGCCCATCATTGTGGGAATGCTCGGGCCGTAAGCATCCGCATCCATCAGTCCGACCCTTGCTCCGCCGCGTGAAAGCGCAATCGCTAAGTTGGTCGCAACTGTCGATTTGCCCACACCGCCCTTTCCACTTGCCACTGCTATCTTATAACGGATGTCCGGCAGTTCCACATTGTGTTGTCCGCTGTCCGCTTGCGGCATATCTGGCGCAGAACCTCTCTGTGGCGGAGTCGCCGGACGAGAAATCTGGGATCCACTGATTACTTTGAGATCCGGATGTCCCTTTGCCGTCGGTTGGGGCGGTTCATCTTTCGTTGAATCTGTATTCTTGTTACCTTTTTTGAAAAGGTTCATGTTTCTTCCTTTTGAATATACAGGCTATTGGCAATCTTCGTTTCTCGGTGGTCGTCTTTTGAGCGTTTTCGTTCATCAGCAAATACCTGACAAATCATCTTCATAGAGAGGCGACAGTTGTCGCAAGCGGTGTACCTCTTCCACAACGGCATCAATGACCTGATCAACATCCGCCTCAGTGGTGAATCGACCTAATCCGAAACGAATGGCTGTATGTGCGAGTTCCTCTTTCAGTCGCATGGCGAGCAACACATGAGACGCTTGAACGACCCCGGATGTACAAGCCGATCCCGCAGACAACGCAATGTTATCCAAGCTTGCCAACAGCGCTTCGCTTTCTACAAACTCAAAACTGATGTTGAGATTGCCAGAGAGACGTTTTTCCGGGTGTCCGTTAAGATAGATGGAGTCGATTCGGTTGAATAACGCGTGATAGAGTTTATCTCGCAGAATAGAGGTTCGTTCAGATTCTTCGACCATCAAAGTTTTTGAGAGTTCGCATGCCTCGCCTAAACCTACTATTCCGGGAACGTTCAGCGTTCCCGGTCTGACGTGGTTTTCCTGCCCGCCGCCGTGAATCATAGGCGTTAATTGGATTTCTGGCTTTCTCGCGCGAATGTAGAGAGCGCCAATTCCTTTGGGACCGTACATCTTGTGCGCGGTAAGCGACATAAGATCGAGCGCTAGCCGATCAACGTCGGAGTCAATCTTGCCAACCGCCTGGACTGCATCGGAATGGAAAAGGACGCCATGTTCCTCTGCAATCTTTCCTATCTCCGGGATGGGGTTGATCGTGCCAACTTCATTGTTCGCATAGATGAGACTAATAAGGATAGTCTGACTTGTGATATGATCTTCAACCTGTTGGGGATGAACCATCCCATACTGATCGACAGGCAGATATGTAACGTTGAATCCCTCGCTCTCCAAGACCGCACACGTATCTATCACTGCGTGGTGTTCAGCAGCGCTAGTAATGATATGATTCCCTTTGTGCCTATAAGTGTATGCAACGCCCTTAATCGCTAGGTTGTCTGATTCCGTTGCGCCGCTAGTAAATATGAGTTCACTCGGTGAGCACTTGATGAGTTCTGCAACCTGCCCCCGAGCCTTTTCCACGGCATCTTTCGCTTTCCACCCGAGCACATGTGATGTGCTGGATGCATTACCAAAGCAGGTTGTCAGATAGGGCATCATCCCCTCTACGACCTTTGGATCGAGAGGTGTCGTCGCGTGATAATCCATGTAGATGATGTCGTCCCGATCTTCCATGCTGACTCACCTTTGCCTCAGAACTCTTGATAATTCTACTGCACACTTGACTGAAAGTCAAGCGCAATGCTGAGGTTCTCTCCGAGATCATCTACGGAACAACACTGCCCAAATTTCAACTTGAATCTTTGCATGATTTTCACCTATAATACCCCTAAATATAGCCTTGTTCTGTGCTTATCGTTAAACAATCTTGCCGTTTCGGGTGCGTCAAATACGCATCACGTCCTCGCTTTCCCATTTCTTGACCTGCAAAGGAGTATGTGCCGTTGGGCTTTCTCAACCCGATTTTGCTTCTCGGGATACTTGCTGCCGCGATACCTCTTCTCATCCACCTCTGGAGTCGTCGTCAAGCGAAAAGGGTTGATTTCAGCAGCCTTATGTTTCTATTGGTTGCGCATCGGCAGAATGTACGACGCATTCAACTCAAGAATCTCCTAATCTTGCTCCTGCGAGTGGCGATTATTATGCTCATTGCACTTGCCCTCGCCCGCCCTCTGCTGAAAAACCAATTCTCATTTGCTGGAGCCCGTGCGAAAACCAGCGCAGTGGTAATACTGGACAACTCCTTTAGTATGGGGTATCAAGGCGTCCAAGGTCAAAGATTCGAGAAGGCAAAAGAGGCTGCATTAGAGGTTGCCAACTCACTTCGCAACGGAGATAGCGCGGCATTAATCTTGATGTCCGATATCCCGGATGCTGTCTTCATTAAGTTGACGAGGGACTTGAAGGCTGCAAAGGCAGGAATTCGTCAGGCAGAGGTTTCCAGCCGATCTACATTCGTGCCGGCTAGCCTAGAGTTGGCGCATGATATCCTTGAGACCTCGGTTGCCCCGAATAAGGAGATTTACTTGATTTCTGATTTTTGCCAAAATGGATGGGGCACCTGGGGGCGAGTGCCGAATCGATCGGGAGCTAAGATTTTCCTGCTTCCTATAGGTGAGGTAAATGGGGACAACACGAGCATTGAAGAACTTCTCGTTTCTAATCAACTAATTGGGGCACATCGTCCCGTTCAGTTGAATGTAAGCGTCAACAATCATTCCGCTTCGTCACCGGGGGAAATCACGTTGACACTATTTATTGATGGGCAAAAGCGGAGATCGCTGAGTTCTAATGTGCCCGCACGTGAGGCAATCGTCACAACTTTCACGCATAAATTCGAGTCACCTGGCACACACACAGGTCATGTCGATCTCACACCGGATCGATTGCAGGTCGACAATCGGCGTTACTTTGCGTTTGGCACTTACGGTCAGATTCGAGTGCTTTGCGTCGGCGAACAGACGCTATACTTGACGTTGGCGCTGAATCCTGAAATACATGCAACACCTGCAACAGAGTTCACGATTCTACCAGTAAGTTGCTCTGCCCAGGAGTTCGTCGGTTTCGGATTACAGGACTACGACGTTATCATTATTGCAGATGTACCCCAGCTTACTGATCGGGCTAAGCAACAACTCCAAAGCTTCATTCGCGCGGGTAAAAGCGTCGTGTACTTCGTGAGCGACAAGGTTAACGTGTCAAGCTACAATCAGTTTGCCGATTGGTTGCCAGCCAACCTCGGAGCTACAGTGGACTGGCACCCGCCCTTAGCGCTGTCGAAGTTCGACACCAATCACTCAATATTCGATATTTTTGGCGCGGACGATTTTTCGGGACAATACGCGCCACAGTTTTATCAAGGTGTAATCCTCAATCCGGCTGAGGATGCACGTATTGTTGCACAACTAACCAACGAAACGCCTTTTCTTGTTGAAAGGCGAATTCAATCGGGTATGACCCTCATCTTCAACATGTCCGCTAGCCAACTTGATGCATCAAACCTGATGGTCAACCCGCATTTTGTTCCATTACTGCAGCAGACGGTACTCTATACCAAAGCGGCTCAATCCGCGCAAGACAGGAACCTGCTCGTCGGAGAGACATTTACTGCCAATTACCGTGACGCAAGAGCAACGAAGGCCTCGGTGGGGCGAGTGGGAGATTCATCCGGTTC
Source organism: Candidatus Poribacteria bacterium (assembly GCA_965197465.1). Classification (GTDB taxonomy): domain Bacteria; phylum Poribacteria; class WGA-4E; order WGA-4E; family JAJDTR01; genus JAJDTR01. Next base: position 3,050,083 of record OZ240209.1, read on the forward strand.
GACCGAAACTGTTTCAATTGGCGCGAATGGCGTTCTGGCATATGATGGAACAGACTCACCTGGGGTTTATCAGGTTGATGTACACGGCAGGGAGCGGTTGCTTCGAGATTTTTTCGCCGTCAATGTTGAGCCGACGGAATCCGATTTGCGCACAATTGAGATTCAAGAGGCGATAGACCGCGTCGGGGCTCAGCCAATGGTTACTGTCTCATCCGAGTCGCTCGATCTTGCGCTTAATTCCCACCGAATGGGCAAGGAAATCTGGGGAGAACTGTTGCTTATGGCACTCATCTGTATGCTCATTGAAGGCATACTCTCAAATCATGAACGTACTGCGCCCGGAGAATCATCTTTAGCGCACTAGCCCGATTCTAATTTGTGGGCAGGCGCCCCAACAACGAAATCAATGCCTGAGCAACAGATATCTTGATGAATCAGCAAAGATAGAAAGATTATCTACCAATCTTGGACAGGTGGTCAGGACTCAAGCAGTGAACGTACATTATTTCGTCACTTTAGCATTTTTCATCATAGTTTGTGGCTCGGCGATGGCAAACCACCAAGCTGTTCGCAAAATCATCCTACGCGGCAATGAAGCATTTTCCGATGAACAACTACGACAAGGAATGCGAACTGAGGTGGGCGAGATTTACGACGAGGACCTGCTAGCCGGGGATTTTAAACGAATCATCCGGTTTTATAGGAAAAACGGGTTTAGTTTCGCGCGAGTTGATGAGAAACGCTTGTTGAAGAAAGGATTCGCTGACGGAGTCTACCTACATATCTACATTGATGAGGGACGGATTGGGGAGTTGACAGTCGAAGGAAACTCGCGCACTAGAGATCATGTTATTCTCCGAGAACTTCTCTTCAAGACTGGAGATATCTACACAGTGGAAGATGAGTTAGAGAGTGAACGTATTCTACGTCGAAAACCCTATCTGGGGGATGCAGAAATTGACGCGGCGTGGGACGCCGACACCTCTACTGTTGAAATACGAGTAATCGTCACGGATCTATGGTCAGTGATTCCTGCTCTGGATATACCCGCCTTTAGCAAAGATAGTTCTGACTTTCTCGTTCAAGTCGTTGATTCGAATATGTTTGGCACCGGCAATCGAGCACAATTTCGATATCAACGGATTAGTGAGGCCAAAGTACCAACGCGAAGTCTTATTCGGACCCGGTATACAGATCCGCGTCTTTTCAAGTCGCATTGGGAATTCGATGGCTTCTATACGCAGCAACGCGTGGGCGATTCTTGGCAAGTAAGTTTACAGCGACCACAGTACACGCTGAAAACCCGCTGGAGCGCAGCATTTATGGCCTCGGAGCATATTGATTCAAAGCACTGGTATGAACATGGGACGCCCGCTGATGAATATGATCGTAGTAGACAGCGAAGTACGGGACAGATTACCCGTTTCATCGGAGATCGACATAAACAATTACAGCTCTCGGCATGGGGACTTTCCGAACGTTCAAAATTCACCCCACTTAACATATCTCCTGGCACGACTTGGGGAGAAACCAAATCAAGATTTGCCCCGCAAGATCGAGACATCAAGATTCTCGGCGTTTCAATTGGACGTCGAGAGATTGATTTCGTTCGCACCCGATACGTCAATCAGATGGGCCGCGTAGAGGACATCGCCGTGGGATACGGATATAGCATGTCCATTGGTTACGGTTCGCCATTCTACGGATCGGATCGATCCGAAACAGTTCTGAATTGGTTGTTTTCCTCATCGCTTGCGCACCAAGATTCGCTCTTCTTGAATACCCATGCAGACTACACGACGCGACTTAGCAACGAACCTCGTGACTCCGTTCTCAACGGGAAGATTAAGTTGGTCCGCAAAAACCTTCTTTATCAAACACTGGCAGCTCAGTTGTCTACGGTGTTCGAGTTCGGACTTGAGGGCGAAAGCCAGGTAATTCTCGACGAAGAAAACGGAATGCGCGGTTACAGCCCGTACGCCTTCAATGGAGAGAAGATGATAATCCTGAATATTGAAAGCCGAACAATCTTCAGTGGCGGTATATTCGAGAAACTTGAATCGTTGGTCGTAATCGGATCGGCGATATTTTTGGATCTTGGTTACATCTGGAGTGGCGACGAACTCGTCTTAAGCGAACCGAAACGCAGCGTTGGCGCAGGACTAAGATTTAGCATTCCTCGGCTAAGCGGATCTCGGGTATATCGGTTCGATCTTGCTTACCCGTTGGATTCCCTTGACGCCTCCTCTCGTAGCCCTGTCGTTACCTACGGCATTGGCCACCTTTTTTAACAAGGCTTGCGGCGAGTGATATCGTTAAATGCGGCGGCGTATTCTATCGCCTCCGCAGCCTCCCAATCTCTTTTTATTCTTGGCAGCACAAACGTTGAAATTCATGCAGCGTATTCTAATTGATACCGACATTGGTGTAGACGATGCACTCGCAGTTATCTTTGCGCTGAAATCTCAGAAGCTCAAAGTTGAAGCGATTACCACGGTCGCTGGCAATGTCCATGTAGATCAGTGTACTCGGAATCTGCTTATCACACTGGGGTGCATGGGATTACAAGAGTTCCCGCTAATCGCTAAAGGCGAGGGCCAGCCGCTATCGACGCCGCTTGTGACATCAGCACACGTTCACGGCTCTGATGGGCTTGGTGGTATATCTGATGCCATGAGACCCGATGGAACCAGGCTATACCCCGAACTCGAGTGCGCGCTGTCCCCGATTCCAGCAGTGGATACCATTATCAATTTAGTCAAACAGTATCCCGACGAGTTAATTTTGGTTCCTGTTGGGCCTCTGACCAATATTGCTAAGGCAATACTCAACAATCCATCGGAAATGCGAAGAGTTCGCGAGATTGTACTCATGGGAGGCGTATTTGAGATTTACGGAAATGTGACGACACAAGCTGAATTCAACATCTTTGCCGATCCTCAAGCAGCGCAGGTGGTATTCAACTTCGGCGTACCAGTCACGATGACGCCCCTTGACGTAACACACCAGGTAGTTCTGACCCGCCACCGTTTGAACACCGAGGTGAGCCAGCGGAGCACTCGGCTAATCCACTTTCTCCGAGATTCAACACAGGCGTGTATGGAGTATCATCTGCAGTATGAAGGTTTCAATGGCTTGTATCTGCACGATCCACTCGCGATTGGTTTTCTGCTACGACCAGATCTTTTTGATGTTGTAGATGCCCACGTGCAGGTAGAATCATTGAGCACGTTGACTCGAGGCAGAACCGTTGGCGATCTCCGTGCGACACGCAAAGGCCAGCCCCCAAACGTACGTGTGTGTGTCGGGGTGGATGCCGAGAGGTTTTTGAGATTCTTCTTCGACTGTGTCTTGGTCGATAACTAGCTAGAAATCACGCGGGCTTGTCATTCGTGTCCCAGGAATGAACATAAAGTCGTTGTAGCGGTTGCGTCGAAGAATATTCGGAGGTTTTAGCTTGGGTAATTCAATCTCCTCAAGAATCACGAGTTGCTGAGGGGTAAGAGTTGCTCGAATTTCTTGAACAAGATTTGTAATTTCCTTTATGTATTCCTGACGTTGCCGGACGAAATCCCTTATTTTCGTTCTCAATTGATTTTGTTCACGCAAGCCCCTCCGCATCGTTCTCCTACCTCCGCCTTCATAGCGGCTTAACCGCGGTAGGCTTGCTTTGCTCCGGTAGCGCTGATAGGCTGCCTCCAGCTCGTTCTTTTCAAACTTGTAATCCTCAACGATATCATCAATGAATTTAATTTTGGGCTCAATGATTTCCCTTTGCTCGGGAGATAGCTTGAGCGCGGCTGTACTTTCTTGAACCTCAATGAGTTGGACTCCCCCACACGCTGCAAACAGTAGCGCGTAACTCAATAGAAAGAGCGTGTACCTAGGCTGCCCCATCTCTTTACTCCTTTGGACCGACCTCCATCAACAGAAATTGTTAGGAACCTGTTCGAAAACCCTAAGCGCTACTTGAAGAACGGTGCTTAGCAATCTTGGGAACTTTCATACTTTTCATACCTTTCATACCCCAGTGGAAGTTTTCAATAGAGACAATAAAGGGTGAGGACTCTTGCTATGACTGGATTCTTTGCAGTTTCGACATTAAAGCCATCCGAGAGGAGGTATGAAGCTGTAGTTGCCACTCAAAACAATTTGAGATTTCAGATTGACGCTACTGTCATAGGAGAAGATGGCTTGTCAAACAGGATCTAAGAGGGAAGATCATACAATTCGCCGTATTTTTCTCGCAGGTAAGCGATATATGGTTCAATCTGCAACGCGTTACCGGTGACACGCTGAACGAGTTCAGAAGCTGTGAATTTGCACCCGTGTTGATAGATGTTTTCTTTCAACCACCCGTGTAGCGTGCCAAATTGACCAACCTCAATTTCCGAGCCAATCTCGGGGTGGTCGTCTAGTGCGCTCTCGAAAAACTGGGCGCCAAGGATATTCCCTAAGGTATATCCTTGAAACACCCCGCCGATTGTTCCACCGTACCAATGGACGTCCTGCAAAACGCCATCCCGGTCATCTGGTGGGATGATCCCAAAATCAGTCTGAAAACGCTCACGCCACGCATCGGGCAAGTCCGCCACCTTCAGTGTTCCCTCCAACAAGTCCAGCTCTAAATCGAACCGCAGCATTACATGTAGATTGTAGGTCACCTCGTCGGCATCTGTGCGGATTAGCGATTTCTCCACTTTGTTAATTGCATGATAAAAAGTTTCCAAGGACACCGAGCCAAGTTGATCGGTGAATTCTGCTTGAAGCTTGGGGTAAAAACAGTTCCAGAATCTCTTACTCCGCCCCACGATATTTTCCCACAGGCGTGATTGGCTCTCGTGAACTCCTGAAGACGTGCCGTTGGCGAGTGGCGTCCCGTCAAATTCCATGCGGATTCCTTGTTCGTACATCCCGTGTCCCGCTTCGTGCATTGTACTGAAGAGCGCATCACCTAAGTCATCTTCTTTTGAACGAGTCGTAATGCGGACATCACCGAGAGAGAATTTTGTCATAAATGGGTGATGAGTTTTGTCCTGTCGCCCGCGTTCAAAGTCGTAGCCGAAGCGCTTGATAGCGTCGATTCCAAACATCAATTGCTGCTCTTCCGGATACGTTTGATGCAGACAAGAATCATCAGCGGGAGATTGCACGGTGATTGCATCAACAATGGGGACGAGACGCTCGCGTAATTCAGAAAAAATGTGTCGTACATCTGAGGCCTTCATACCGTAATCGCTAAAGTCAATCAGCGGATCAGCGATGTGTTCGTATCCTGGAAAGAATTCAGCCAACTGACGGCTCATCACGAGTGTTTCTTCGAGATAAGGCCTCATCTTGTTAAAGTCATTCGCCGGCCTAGCCTCGGTCCATGCTTGATAAGATTCGGAACAGTGGCTATACAGTTTTTGCATAAACGCTGGCGGAACTTTGATCGCTCGTTCATATTCGCGCCGTGTCACACGAATTAGGCTGGCATCGTCTGAGTCATACGGCAGTCGTTCTTCGCAAGGTTGAAGGTCATCAAGGAGTTTGCCGAGTGCCGGTGCCGTGAATTTCTCGTGGGCGAGGCGGCTTAAGGTTGCGGTTTGACGTGCGCGTGCCGTAGCACCTCCCGATGGCATGTAAGTTGACTGATCCCAATACAAAAGAGCCGCTGCGGACTGTAGATCGTCAACTTCAACAAGGCATGTCTTGAGTTCGTTTAATTTTGCTTCCAATAGATTGCCTCCTGTCCAAGTAGTGGAGTTTGATTAACAAAGGATTCGTCCTTACGATGAACCCCATAGTAGTCAAAGGACAAGATTAGTGAACAATCTGCCCGTCAATTTGACTTAGTTCGACTGTGTGCCCGAAGTGACTTAAGACAGTTGGGAACAGGTCAACGGTGCGGATGTATTCTGTCTCAATGGGTACGTTGATTGCGAGCGGCACCACTATCTGTTGCGCATTCAATGCGCCATGCGTCGCGTGATGCTCCGGATATTCATAGCGGGCGCGCAAATCGTAGCCGGGTTGAGCGCTTACTACAAGATCGCCTGTCCGGTCACCTTGGAATATCTGCCACAGTTGTACCAACCCGTCCGGATACTCGGTATTGTAGGTTTGAGCGAGCACATCGCGATAAGATAGGTTCTCATGGAACGTACCGTATCCTAACGGGTCAGTTCCTTGAAATTGGTAAGAGAAAGTCCCGTTTTGATCGGTGATTTTCCCTTGACCTGTCTTCTTCTTTACGATAATGCTGTTATTCTCGCTTTGGCCCGCCACAAAATCAAGCCCTTCAATTTCCAGGAGCGGATCGATGACGCCCATACCGTTAAGTTGTTCGATTGGCAGGCGCTTACCCCAACCGTGCTGCAACTTGCCCATCTCACCAGAACCTTTGTTTCCTGCTTTGAAATAGAGGTGCGCCATCCCATTCCCCGAAACCATGCTGGCGGATTCAGCATGTTGCCTCCAGAGAAGCGGATAGTGGAGACAACGCCAACCCGTATTTTCCAAATGGCGTGGAAGATCGATGTGCGTGTGCGTATTGCTCATTCCGTGATCGCTTGTAATCATAATCAGGGTATTATCGAAGTCATTTGATTCTTGCAGAATCCGACAAACGTTACCGACAGTTCTGTCTATGTCCCGATAGGTATCAATGACGCGGGCAGATTTGGTATGCGACAGATGCGAGAACGTATCCACTCCGGGGAAGAGACACATCACGAATTCATCGCCCGCTTTAACCGCTTTCAATAGCTTTCGAGAGGCGATGGCGTTCACAAACCGCCATTGATGGGAAAAATGCGCATAGGTGTAGACCAGTGGTTTAATCCAGCGCGTTCGGTTTCGAGATGATGGGCAACCACGTGTCAATAGATTATAGATATTACTTACAGGTGAAAAGAAATCAAACAGGGTAGGCTTGTGCGGCAAATCTTCCGTAAAGGAAAGCCCATCTATACCCATGTAACTACATATCCCCGGACTACGGAATCGATGAGGGTTTTGGAACTGCTTCTTAGACAGCCAGCGAAGACCAGGGACATTTGCAGGACCTGGAAACAGCCCCATAAAGAAGGGAATAAAAGCGGGACCTGTCGTAGATGGAAATGTGGAAACGGTTTTCTTGAATGAGCCTCGATCTATCACATAATTCTTGATGTTTGAGAGGGTGCCATCTTCGACCAAATCTTTGAATATTTGGTACGGTGAACCGTCAACCAAGATGAAGATAAAACGCGTAAAGGAATGCTTGTGGGACATATTTTGGGTCTGCAGGTGTTAACGTGATGTCTGATTGGGCATTCTAGGAAGCGTGAGGCGTATTCCGCGCTTTGGCAAATACGCCAATAAGAGGAATCATAATCAGGACGATGAACATAACAACCAAATACCGATTGGGGATAAGAAATAGATGCCCGATTAATGCAATGGAGGAATAGCGTGGAAACCGTCCAAGGAAAACAGCGAGCAGGTATTTTGGCACATTGTATCGGATGAGTATGCCTGCGAGTCGAAAGGGATCGAAGGGAATTGGAGTGATCCCTGTAAATACTAGACATACGAAAGCAGATCGCCGAAAATAGTGAGCAAATCGTTGGAATGTTCGATTCGCTTCAATTCGTTCCTGAATGGCTGTCCTTGAAAAAACCAGGTGATACTATAATATTCGACAAGCGCCGCCAAGCAATTCCCAATGGCTCCCACCAACGCTACTATCCCAGGGTGAAAAACCTCACCAAGCGCAATCACATACGGCGGAGTAGGTAGGGGTATAAGCGTACAAGCGATGCTCATATAGGCGAAATACCCCAGTAGCTGACTATGGCGACCACCCGTAAAGAACAGGTATCCTAATCCGATCGAGAAAACAATTCCTAATCCCGTGAATCTCCACTTCAGCTTGTTCGTGATCACTTTTGCGCCTGCTTCCAGAGACACGGCATGTCGTTTTAATTTCCATTCAGACAAAGCGTGCTTAAAGACATGAGAGGAAAGTGTATCAAAAAAGGGGATGGAACGCAAGAATTGATTAAACCCAGAGGAATCGCATCTGATTGTAGGGATCAAGCGATTGAATAACGATTACGATAGAAATCGCATAGAGATCCTCCAACCAAAAACACCAAACATTCCACTTAACTTTCAGGTTCGATTCCGTTTGAAACCTAGCAACTCTGGTGAAACCCAACTTGATAATCAACACGTGGGTTTGATTGAGGTGTTGGGTTTCACTGTATCTATCGCTAAGATGGGGTTGTTGAAATGCAGCCCCCATAGGGATCAAGTTAAGCGTTTTAGGGTGCATGTCAAGGGGTTTCAATGTCTTAAACTGTTAATCTCCATGTAGACTTGGGCGAGGGAATATCAACCCATTCATTGATGGGGCCGCCACAGAAGATGACTCATGGCGCTCGTTTCCGTACGGGCGGGGTTCGGTGCGGTTGGATGAAGTTTAAAAAAATAATTCGGTAATGTCCTAACGATGCTCGGTAGGTGCGGTTAGGAAACCGCACCTACCGTATGGAGTGGGATAGAGATTTCCCCCCGCCCAATGCGGACTAAGTTAAGGGTTTTGCGACGGAGAACCCCACCAATACTAGACGAACTCTCTTAACTCGATCCCTATGGGGTTGTTGAAATGCAGCCCCTCCATTGTCCTTGGTAGCGAGATTCGCGTTAAACCGTTCAACCCAACCTACACCACTCCCATCAAACAATCAACAAATCGCCCAATTTCCCTCTTCTCTTTCCTTATCCATTCTTCCATCCTTCCACATTCCCCACAATTGGATGCGAGTGCCCTGTGATTAAACCAAAAATCCTTGACAAGGCTTAGCTCAGGTGCTATGCTTTTCCCCACACATGACTTCCAAGGACTTGATATGGGCTGGGAAACATTGGGCTGGGATGCCTGGATAACATTAGCTGTCGTGGCATTAGTGCTCAATTTGCTAATCTTCACGCGTATCAGTCCGGATGCAATCCTCCTTGGCGGCTTAAGCCTATTGTTGACAACAAGGATTCTCACGCCTGCCGAAGCCTTCTCGGGATTTGCCAACCCGGGCATGATTATGGTCGGCGTGCTTTTCGTCGTTACGGCCGCGCTACGCGAGACGGGCGTCATTAACCTGATTGTCCGACACTTACTAGGACGCCCTAAATCGCTCTCGGCGGCACTTCGTCGCATCGTGTTGCCTGTTGCGGCCACCAGCGCGTTCTTGAACAACACTCCGGTTGTCGCGACACTTCTGCCGGCGGTTGATGAATGGGCTAAGCAGAATCGCCTATCGGTGTCTAAGTTGTTGATACCGCTTAGCTACGCGGCGATTCTTGGAGGCATGTGCACTCTCATTGGCACCAGCACCAATTTGGTTGTCAATGGCTTGCTAGTAGAGTGGGGAAAACAGAGCCTCGGGATGTTCGATATAACGAGGGTCGGGTTGCCCTGCGCGTTGACCGGGATAGGGTACACGTTGATATTTAGCCGCTGGTTATTGCCCGAACGGCGCCCGGCGCTTCGCCGAACAGATGATCCGCGAGAGTACACGGTTGAGATGCTTGTGGAAGATGGCAGTTCTCTTGTGGGCCAAACGATTGAACAGGCGAGGCTGCGTCATCTCGCGGGGCTTTACCTGATGGAAATTGACCGCGACGGTCAAGTGATGGCTGCTGTTTCGCCGCAGGAGCGACTTCGGGCAAAAGACCGCCTCATATTTGTTGGGATTGTCGAATCAGTTGTTGATTTACAAAAAATACCCGGCTTGACGCCCGCGACGGATCAGATTTTCAAGCTTGACACGCCAAGGTCGGAGCGATGCCTTATTGAAGCCGTCGTCTCGAATACTTGCCCGCTTGTTAGCCACACTATTCGCGAGGGCCAATTTCGTTCAACCTACAATGCTGTAGTGATTGCGGTCGCTCGAAATGGCGAACGCATCCGTCGGAAGCTTGGCGACATTGTATTGAGGGCAGGGGATACCCTACTGTTGGAAACGCACCCATCATTTGGGGCGCAGCAGCGAAATTCACGAGACTTCTTCTTGGTCAGCCAAGTGGAGGATTCTAACCCGCGGCGCCATAGCCATGCCTTGATAGCATCGGGACTTCTAATAGGCATGGTGGCGATTGTGGTCATCCACCCCGAACTCATGCTGAATGTCGCCCTCCTCGCGGCTGGACTTATGCTCCTCACGGGCTGCTGCTCAGCAGCAACTGCGAGACGCAGCATCAATTTGCAAGTCTTGTTAGTCATTGCGGCGTCTATAGGAATTGGCAACGCAATGCAACAGACTGGAATAGCCGGCGCGATTGCGCGATCGCTTATCGCGATGGCTGGCCAAGAGCCGCTGCTCGTGTTGGCAGCGGTATATGCCATCACCTTGTTGTTTACTGAAACTCTGACCAACGTTGCTGCGGCCGTGCTCGTTTTCCCCATCGCGATGGCGACAGCTGATAACCTTGCCGTGAATTTCATGCCGTTTGTTATCGTGACGATGGTAGCAGCGTCGGCGAGTTTTGCTACACCGCTAGGGTATCAGACCAACTTGATGGTTTACGGTCCCGGCGGCTACCGTTTCAGTGACTACCTGCGAATCGGACTTCCACTGGATATCCTCGTAGGCGGTACGGCAGTACTCATCACCCCTCTGGCATGGCCCCTCTGATTTTTCTCAATGCCACTAGTTGCTAATGATTTCCACATACGCAGAATGGGAGCGATTGTTCGCGGGCAGCTTCTTGGGATTGTGAGGAGGGAGGCCTCTCCGTTTCCATGGAATGCCAACGGGAACGGATTGATAATATCCACATTCGCTAGGTAGGGGGAGTCGAAGAACAACACGGCGGGTGTTACCTGCGAGCACCGCATGGCTGGATTTTTCCCCACCCTCTAACATCAACCAACCTGACCGAAACATTGTTGGGTAGAATTTACGCACATGTTGAACTTTCGGTTAATAGATCCCCTGATTGAGTTAGCGATCGCAGAGGATGTCGGCTCCGGCGACATTACGACCGAAGCTACGATTTCGGACGCTCAGATCGCGAGAGGTACTATCGTTGCGCAGACCAGCGGTATCATTGCTGGATTGCCAATCGCGGACCGCGTGTTTCAAAAGATTGACCCATCGCTTGAATTCCAAACATTTGTCAATGACGGTCAGTCAGTGGAAGGCATGACCCCAGTTGCTAACGTGAGTGGTGCCGCGTCATCAATTCTTACCGCGGAACGTATTGTGCTCAACTTTCTCCAGCGTCTCTCGGGCACAGCGACCTTGACCGCACAGTTTGTCGCTGTCGCCGCTGGGTTCCCTGTTAAAATCATTGACACTCGTAAAACAACAGCAGGTTGGCGAACAATCCAAAAATATGCCGTCCGCGTTGGCGGTGGATACAACCACCGCTTTGGACTTTACGACGGTGTATTGATTAAGGATAACCACATCATCGCCGCTGGAGGCATTGCTCAAGCCGTTGAGCGCGCCCTATCCATTGCACCGCACACCTCAAAGATTGAGATTGAGGTCGAAACCTTAAATCAGGTTGAAGAAGCACTGCAAGCCAAAGCCGATATTTTATTGTTCGACAATATGCCTGTCGGCTTAATGGAGGCTGCCGTTGCGAGGGTTGCCGGAAGGGCGATTACGGAGGCATCAGGAGGCATCACGCTGGACAAGGTCGAGGCTGTCGCCACAACGGGAGTAGACCTTATCTCTGTCGGCGCCCTGACACATTCAGCAATACCGCTAGATATTAGTCTAGATCTGGAAACTGTTTAGCGAGGGAGGATTTATTGGCAAAGTCGAGTTTTTCAGGAAATCGGTTTCCCGATACGGGATTGATTCAGGAACACGGATTATGCGCATTCGAAGAGGGCCATCCATCTAAAAGGAGGCCATTGAATCATCAATGCAAGCGTTCTTGAGTCGATCTCTTAACCGAAAAAACATCACCCGCGGATTTCTGTTTTTCGGACTTTGTACGGTTGTTGGGTTGTGCGTCAGTTTCTTGTGGGGCGGCACTCAAGACATTGGCGCTAATATTCGATCCATCCAAGGAAACTTCATCCTTCTGGCGGCACTCTGTATGCTCTCGGATTGGCTGTTGGGGGCAGCACGTTTTCATGTCTTTTGTCGAAAGATGGCGACCAGACTCAGCTTCCTTGACAGCATCCGAGCGAATCTAGCATCAATCTGCGTCGGTGGAATCACGCCATTTCAGACTGGTGGTGTTGGCCACATCTATATCTACAATCGAGTTGGCGTGCCCATGGGTGGCTGTATCACAACGGGTACCATCAGCTTCATCGGGACACTGATTTTCCTGTTTCTCTCCGCGGCATATGTTGCTTGGCAAGCCCCGGATTTTCTTCCCACGGCAATCATGCTTTTTAGTCGATACATCTTGTTGATGTTCGCACTTTTCCTTTCGTTCTTTCTCCTCATGGCGTTCAAGCCAAAGGTTTTCCTTATTCCGCTGACTCTCATCCGGTTCCCCAATCGACGAGGATTTCATCTCGCCACAAAGATTCTCGATCGACTCGTCATTACTCTGGACGAACTGATTACTGAGCATGCGACGTTTACTCGGATGTTCATCACCGATCATAAAGCCGTTTGTGTCCTGAGTTTTGTGTGTACGGCAGGGATTTATACCAGCCGATTCACGGGCGGATATGTCATCGTTCGAGCGCTGGGTGGAAATGCTCCCTTCTGGGATGTGATAGCAATACAATCGATTTTGCACTTTGTCACACTGTTTGCGCCAAGTCCGGGCGCAAGCGGAATTGCTGAATTCCTAACTGTTATCCTAATGAAAAACCTGTTAATTGGGCACACGGGCGGATTATATTCGTTAATAACACGGTTTTTCACGACGTATTGCGGTGTTGTGGTTGGAGGGATTGTTTTGGTATCGCAACTAGCGAAGGACCTTGATTGGCAATCTAACAAGGAAACGCAAACGAAGAAATCAATAGACACTTCTACCTAGGTTTACGATGGCGTCTCATCTAGAGCGCCACATTTGTGATGGATCTGAAGGTTGAAGCACTATGCGGGCTTTTGTGACGGGCGGCACCGGCTTCATTGGTAGCCATTTGGTGGAACTGCTAGTGGATCTCGGTTATCAGGTAACTTGCACGGTTCGGAAAACGAGCAATCTACGGTGGCTTCAGCCGCTACTTGATGGAAGGCTGACGCGAATTCAACTAGTGACTGCCGACCTTAGTGATCCTGATTCACCAATACCGTCGCTGCGGGGCGTTGACCTGGTTTTTCACCTCGCAGGTTTAACCAAAGCGCTCAATGCTGATGAATATGATCGGGCAAACGTACGAGCGACGAGGCACTTGATTGAGGCGTGTCTGAGAGGAAGTGGAGGACTGACTCGCTTCCTGTATTGCAGTAGTTTAGCGGCAAGTGGTGCAAGCCCAGACGGGAGACAAATAGCGGAGGATACACGACCGCAGCCGCTGACGGACTACGGAAAAAGCAAACTCAAAGGAGAGGCGATTACTCGCGAGTATGGGGATCGGTTACCTGTTACAATCATCCGCCCACCTGCAGTTTACGGACCTCGCGACACAGACATTTTCCTGTTTTTTCAGTGCATCAAAAAGGGGATACTGCCGCTCATCGGCAATCCACAACGACAATTAAGTCTTGTATATGTAAAGGATTTGGTTGACGGGATTCACGCGGCTGCGATTTCCGATCGCGCCGTGGGCGAAACCTATTTTTTGACCGATGGAGTCGCTCACTCTTGGCGGGATATTGCGCAGGCTATCACCTGCGAATTGAAGAAACGACCGTTTCCGCTGAGGGTGCCGTTTTTTCTTCTGGACGTTGTTTCTATCTTCACAGAAGCCATTGCTAGATTTACACACGAACCTGCTACCTTGAATCGCCAGAAAATGATTGATTTAAAACAGCAGTATTGGATCTGCGATAGCACAAAGGCAGTGAAGGAAATTGACTATCGTGCCGCATATCCGCTTGAAAAGGGAATTGAAGAGACCGCCCGTTGGTATTTGGACAATGGGTGGCTTTGACACAATGTTGTATTCAATTTACATTTGCGCACTGTAGGGAACGCAGATCTGCGTTCCCTACTAGAGTTTAAGGTGCGTAAAACCTAACATAAAAGCTACTTGAACGCGAGTATTCTGCGGTAAGGTAAATTCGGTATGTATTCACGGAGCGCGAGGGGAGCAATCCAAGCCTGACTGCCTTCTCGCATTCTAACCGGATTGACGTCTTATTATATCGTATCTTGAAAACATAAACCACAAAGGAGATAAATTATGGGGATCACTGTATCACCTGGTGCAACGAAAATTGGATGGATTGGCACCGGCGTTATGGGGCGTTGGATGTGTCAGCACCTTATGGATCTCGGATATTCAGCGACCGTGTACAACCGTACAAGGGAAAGAGCGCAACCGTTGCTTGACGCTGGTGCCACATGGGCGGATTCCTCACGTGAAGTTGCCGCCGCGTCGGATGTGATTTTCACGATTGTAGGTTTTCCACCAGACGTTCGCGATGTTTGTCTGAGCGAAAATGGTATCCTCAAGGGCGCGAGGTCAGGAAGCATCATTGTAGATATGACGACGACCGAACCTTCGTTGGCTAAGGAGATTTACAATCAGGCAAAGGCGCAGGGTATAGCGTCTATTGATGCCCCCGTCTCGGGCGGTGATGTCGGCGCACGAGAAGCCCGGCTATCAATAATGGTCGGTGGCGACGAGGACGCTGTTAATTCGGTTATGCCTCTATTTGAAGCGATGGGAAAAAGTATCGTGCATCAAGGGGGAGCCGGGGCTGGTCAGCACACAAAAATGTGTAACCAGATTACGATTGCCGGGACTATGGTAGGAGTTTGTGAGTCACTCATTTATGGTCACCGGGCAGGCTTGGACTTGGAGACGATGCTATCATCAATTGGCGGCGGCGCGGCCGCATGTTGGACGCTTGATAACTTGGCACCGCGCATCCTCAAACGCAATTTTGATCCGGGTTTCTTCGTCGAGCATTTTATCAAGGACATGGGTATCGCCCTTGATGAATCCAAAAAGATGGGGCTGAGTCTTCCGGGGCTTGCTCTCGTGCACCAACTTTACCTTGCCGTGCAAGCCCAAGGGCATGGACGCTTGGGAACACACGCCTTGACACTTGCGCTGGAACAAATGTCCGGTGGAACAACTGATTAACTGTTGGCAGGCAGATTGCTCCTGTGTCATCGGCGCGTAGGGTGTGAGATTTGCTATAACGCAAGCTCTTAGTGGTTCTCTTGGTAAGTAAATATGATTAAGTGTGGGCGTCGGTGCGGTTAGAAACCGCACCTACCGGCGTGGTGGAACGGGTTTCTTGTGCTAGTCTTATAAGCAGTAATTACTTAGCGGGAAAAGCTCTTAGCTCGACTTTGTACAAAACTGATGGGAATGTGGTAAAATCAGTCGAAACAGCAATACCATTCGACTGAGGAGGTACGCCATGATTCCCCCAATGCTAATAACGTTGTTAATTCCGTTTCAATCGTTGCGTCGACGCTTAAACTGGATTAAAGTCCAAATCTAACTCGTTGGGACAATTCTTTTAACCGGTAGGCGAACAGTAACTCAAGTCCTGAGAGTGACAGGTCGGTCTGCCGACGAACGGTTTGCGTTGTATCATCACGTGCTCAGCCGTGCGGTTTGGCCCCCCTGCGTTAGAATATTTGACACCGGTTGAATTGAACAACAACACTTGCCTTAACTTCGCTTATTTGTGGTCTAAATTAGCGTTGGCACTTCAACCTAGAGTGGCCCCCGTAGTATAGACCAAAAAAGGACTTGCGCAGTTGAACACCCAAAGGTTCGTAGTAGGATCTGCAATCATCAAATCGAAGATCGCTACTACAAACCGAACTGCGTAAGTCCTAATACCGACGAAGAGCAAACACCCTTAGCTCTTCATCAGCGGATTACTGACGGTCAGTGTAGTCTTTGAGCTATGCTCAAGAACCCGCCTTTGTCGGCGCGAAAAACACCATCGTCTGCGACCGTCGTATGAATTCGTTCACCCCGCGCAATCTCACGTCGCGATTAAGCTCCTCAACACAGCGAGGTTCGTCGCGTGCATCTCTTCCATCTTTGGCGTCTCAATCACCATCGGGACATCCGCAAATCGTGCGTCGTTCAGGAGCAGTTTGAAAGGAAGCTCGCCAAGATTCCCCTCGCCGATGTGTTCATGGCGATCTTTACGGCTTTGATATCCGGCTTTAGCATCGTTGAGGTGAAATGCACGAAGTCGATCCAGACCGATGACGCGATCAAATTCGTCGAATGTCTCGTGATAGGCATCCTCGGTTCGGATATCGTAGCCTGCAACGAAGACATGACAGGTATCAAGGCACACACCAAGCCGTTCCGGATATTTCGAGCTGTCGATAGTCCGGCGTAGATGCTCAAAAGTGTAACCCAGATTTGTTCCCTGTCCGGCGGTAGTCTCTAGCAGAACCATCACTTCGCCGCCCTCCGTCTGCTCGAAAAGTAGATTGAGACTCTCGCTCAATAGTTTCAAGCCTTCATCTTCACCTGCGTCAAGATGCGACCCCATGTGCGTTACGAAATACGGGATCCCAAGGAGGTCAGCCAACAGCAGTTGCGAGCGTACCTGATTACGGGACTTCTCAAGTACATCAGGTTTGGGCGAGGCGAGGTTAGTGAGATGTATGTCGTGAATGATGACGGATTGGATCGCAGATGCTTTCCAAGACGATTTAAACCGATCTACGTCAGCATCTGTCGCCTCTTTGCTAACCCATCGGTTCGGACTTTTCACGAAAATCTGTATTGATTCACACTCCCACCTTTCCCCATTGTCAATTGATTTATATAAGCCACCAGCAGTAGACACATGAGCGCCAAGTACCATGAACCGTTCACTCCTTTCTCGGTTTGAATAACTGCCATTGTATCACAGGTTGAAAGCGTGAATCAAAAGAAATGCGTGAATATCGAATTTCAGGCTTTGAATGATTTTCGCGAATATGTTAGAATAATGTTTCACGAATTGACGCGAAAAACCGGAGAATCAAGACACATTCGACACACGAGAGGTGCTAATGCACCTGACTTTTCATGTTGCAAACGGGGGCGAATCAATGAGATTTGAGGGCAAGACGGTGTTGGTAACGGGGGCTAGTCGAGGAATTGGTAAAGCGACAGCAATCAAACTCGCAAATGAAGGCGCGGATTTAGCTGTTCATTACGTTCAATCTGCGGGCAAAGCAGAGGAGGTGTGCGAGCAGATTCGTGGCATGGGGCGGCGATGTATCACGGTGGCAGCTGAAGTCACCGATCGAGAAGCAGTCAATGCGATGGCCGCGAAGGTGATAGATGAACTGGGCCGTATTGATTTGCTGGTCAATAATGCGGGCATTGTGGGCAATCAAAGTTTTGACAAGTTGACTCCTGAACAGTGGGACCGCATCATTGCTGTCAACTTAACGGGCTCTTTCAACGTGATTTGGGCGGTGAAGGATCACATGATGGAACGGCAGTTCGGGCGCATCGTCAATGTGGCTTCAATTGCGGCGTTAGCTGTCCGACCGCATCAAATGCCCTACGGCGCCTCGAAAGCCGGGGTCATCTCGCTAACGAAATCGTGCTGCGAACCTTTTGCCGAACATAATATCCGAATCAACTGCGTTGCCCCCGGCGCGACTAGCACAGATATGCTGGGCGAGCTCTCGACGGAGATGCTGGAACATATGCGAACAACCACGCCCCTTGGCCGCGTGGGTGAACCGAATGAGATAGCGGACATAATCGCGTTTCTATTGAGCGAGGAGTCTAGTTTTATGACGGGATCCACTGTGATCGCAAGCGGCGGACGGATTCTGTTTCCTTGAGATTCCAATTATGCAACAGTGGTTAGTGGTAAATCCTCGGATTGTCATGGCAAACCCAGTTCTTATCCGAAGGGTTTTCGATTGGCTTAGGGGACGTTTGCCATGCAATCGAAGGGCGTAATTCACAAAGGAGATGGACAAATCGAAGAGAGGACATCCGATTGGAAAACAATTATTTGCCGCCTTGAGCAACTTCTCGACAAAGCTGAGGCGTTATTAAACATGACAACATCGCACCTGCCAATTTTGTCAGCAGGCGACCTGCTTGACGAGTACATTGCGTTTCGATGGCGTAGTCAGAACGGCTCAGGGCATTTGCTCCCGATAAAGCACCCGGATCTCGTTGAGATTGGCGATCTCATCGGCATTCCACGTCAAGTTGAGGAGGTCAATCGGAATACGCAACAGTTTCTACGAGGTTTGCCTGCCAACCACGTTCTGCTTTGGGGTGACCGCGGGACGGGCAAATCCTCACTCATCAAAGGCATGCTTCGACGCTACGAAGGTGATGGACTACGGTTGGTTGAGGTAAACAGAGATGGTTTAATGCACCTTCAAGAGATAGCGGATCTATTATGGTCACGCCCGGAACGTTACATTCTGTTTTGCGATGATCTCGCCTTCAGCGAAGGGGAACCCGAGTATCGAGAATTGAAAGCAATGTTGGAAGGCGGAGTTGCGGCGCGTCCGGAGAACGTCCTCATTTACGCTACGTCAAATCGACGCCACCTCATGCCGCGTCAGGTAAAGGAGAATCAGTTTCCCAACACTGATGAAGACGAGTTGTACCCTCGCGAGGCGACGGAAGAGAAGGTTTCCCTAAGCGATCGATTTGGACTGCGCCTCGCTTTTTATCGGATTCCCCAAGCCACATATTTGCAGATGGTCTCACACTACGCCCGGAAACAGGGCATATCAATTCCGAGGGAGGAGTTACATCGTGCAGCGCTGGAGTGGGAGGCGTCATCCAGCGGACGTTCAGGCCGTGTTGCCCGTCAGTTCGCTGACAATCTGAAGGGACGCTTGGGGTTGGAGGCAAACGAGGGTTGAGATAGCAACGCGGCGCTGTCTGAGGATAAAGGCAATCAGTTCGGAGTTACGCAGTTGAACACATAAAGGGTCGTAGTAGGGTAACTTATTGCCCGTTTCCACGCAAAACAACATGTCAGGCGATATACATGCAGGTGAACTACCAGCCGGACGCGCAATGAATTGCGCGACGACAAACCTACTGTAGGGGCAATCTCCCGGTCGCGACTTCCTGTCGCGAGCAAAGCTCGCTCCTACAGAGGACGCACAGTGAATTTCGCGACTGCAAATCGAACTGCGCAAGTCCTATCGGCAATAACTGCAGGTTATAGGATCTTGGCAATTACGCGAAGATCGAGACAAGGAGAGTATTTGATGAAAATTGTGTTTGCCCCTACTCACTTAGCAGTGAGAAATGGAATTCCCGAACTCAGAAAGAAATATCCCGATCTCAATTTTGTCTATTGTTCCAGTCGGGAAGAAATACCGGATTTGATTGTCGATGCTGACGTTTTTGTCGGTGGTTTGAGTCGAGATCTGTATTTGCGGGCAAACAAACTAAAATGGATTCAGTCTACAAGCTCTGGAGTGGACTATTTCATCGCTATACCGGAATTAGTGGATAGTGATGTGCTGTTGACAAGCGCGAGTGGCACTCATGCGGGGGCTGTCGCTGACAGTGCAATCGGTATGATACTGGCTTTTACGCGGTGCATTCGAGACTCCGTATTCAAGCAGCAGCAGAGGCAGTGGGATCAAGGACTTCGATCCAGGGCGGTTGAACTTGCCCGAAGCACGGTGGGGATCATCGGGCTAGGAAACCTAGGGCGCCAAATGGCGAAACGCGCGCACGGCTTTGATGCGCGGATTATCGCTGTAGATCTGTATCCGTTCAATAAACCTGATTATGTAAGCGAACTGGACGGATTTGATAAACTTGACGACCTCTTGCGCAAGTCGGACTACGTAATAGTGGCCGTGCCGCGCACTCCGCAGACCGTCGGCATGATTGGCGGCGAACAGATTGCGTTGATGAAGCCAACTGCGATGTTGGTCGGAATGTCGCGGGGTGGGATTATCGACCAAGTCGCGTTGGCTGATGCATTGCGCAGTGGACGACTGGCATCGGCAGCTCTTGATGTATTCGATCCCGAACCGTTGCCGCAGGATAGCGAACTTTGGGATACTGAGAATCTGCTAATCACCTCGCATATCTCCGGCGGCACGCAGCACGAGGGTCAATATGTCCTTGAGATTTTTACCGAGAACCTGGATCGTTTCTGTCGAGGCGATCTGCCGCTACGCAATCAGGTTGATAAGCAGCTCGGATTTTAGTGCCCATAGGGAATGGAAAGACGGAAGACAGGAAGGTTGGAAGGACAGACTTCGGGAAGACTGGAGAATTGGGGGAGGCGCGGAATAGTCGTGCTTGATTCCGGGAATTCTCATTTCGAATTCGCCGAGTGATTGTGTTTGTTAAGCTCGACTTTGTACATTTAAGCAGTATAACAGACGGTGTCAATCAAGCATTGAGGAAAAGAGCGGAAGAGATTTTGACCATATGGTATTTTTGGTTGACCATTGAAAAAGTCTCCAGCGGTTCCTGATACTATGCAACTTGTCCGGATTGATTCCCCTGTGGTAGGCGCTGTTTCTAACTGCGCCTCGCGGGGGGTTGTGTCATCGGTGCGGTTAGAAACCGCACCTACCGTTAACTTTAGTGCCCATAGGGAATGGAAAGACGGAAGACAGGAAGGTTGGAAGGACAGACTTCGGGAAGACTGGAGAATTGGGGGAGGCGCGGAATAGTCGTGCTTGATACCGGGAATTCTCATTTCGAATTCGCCGAGTGATTGTGTTTGTTAAGCTCGACTTTGTACATTTAAGCAGTATAACAGACGGTGTCAATCAAGCATTGAGGAAAAGAGCGGAAGAGATTTTGACCATATGGTATTTTTGGTTGACCATTGAAAAAGTCTCCAGCGGTTCCTGATACTATGCAACTTGTCCGGATTGCTTCCCCTGTGGTAGGCGCTGTTTCTAACTGCGCTTCGCGGGGGGTTGTGTCATCGGTGCGGTTAGAAACCGCACCTACCGTTAACTTTAGTGCCCATAGGGAATGGAAAGACGGAAGACAGGAAGGTTGGAAGGACAGACTTCGGGAAGACGGGAGAATTGGTGGAGGCGCGGAATAGTCGTGCTTGATTCCGGGAATTCTCATTTCGAATTCGCCGAGTGATTGTGTTTGTTAAGAGCCTGCTCAAATGGATCGCGCTACTACATTCAAACGTACTTAAGAGCTATCAGATATGAATCAACCTCTACTCCCTCCTGTATGCACGCATTCCACGGAATTCGCCGAGCTACTTTGGAAGCTCCAGTGTACGCTTGTCATTAGTATATATCAAGCGAACAAGATTATCTACATTAGCGCAGGAAACTCGGAAACCCTCGTTCAGTTGGCACAGGATTTTGACTCGCCCATGGGGCTGGCTGCGGAGGATGATTGCCTTGCCGTCGCGACGAAAGACGAGGTGATTATGCTTTCCTACGCGCGTGCACTGGCTAGTAGCTATCCTCGCCAATCAAATACCTCCGATGGGCAATACATACCGCAAGCTACGTATTTCTGCGGTGAGCTGAAAATTCATGACCTAGTGTGGGGGCGGGCGGGGCTATGGCAAGTCAACACATTGTTTTCATGCCTTTCCGTGAAGGACGACCGGAACAACCTCAATCCCCAGTGGCGACCGCGATTCATCAGCGAACTCGCACCAGAGGATCGGTGTCACCTCAACGGCGTCGCGATGGTTGAAGGTCGCCCCGAGTATGTCACCGCGCTTGGTGAAACGAATACCTTTGAAGGGTGGCGGCCTAGTAAAACTTCCGGGGGGATTGTTATGCACGTTCCAAGTAACGAGGTCGTGCTTAGAGGACTACCGATGCCACATTCTCCGAGGGTGTACGATGATAAACTCTATGTGTTGTTGTCGGCGACGGGGGAACTCGCCCGCGTGGACACGGCACGTGGCGGTTATGAGGTGGTTACGCGATTGCCCGGTTTCGTGCGCGGTATGGCGCGTTATGGCGACTATCTGTTCGTTGGGCTGTCGCAACTGCGACGCAAGAGTCCAACTTTTAGTGATATACCGATCGCGCGGGAGTCGCCGTTTTGCGGCATCATCGCAATTGATCTACTACGTGGAACTACGGTTGGCAACCTAAAGTATGAGAGCATCTGTCAGGAGATTTATGACGTACAAGCCCTGGCAGGCTTACGGCGCCCGGGACTCGTAAGCCCGTCGGTACTGGGGGAATGGCGCCGTTCGCGTCTCAACCCGCTTGCGTCCCGTAGCGAATTCTCGTCGATATCTGATGGTACCGGAAAGTGAACGTGCACAATCAGGAAACCTTCAAATCGGGTTATGTTAGCATCATCGGTGAACCGAACGTCGGCAAATCATCCCTGCTGAACGGGATGATAGGGGAGAAACTGGCGATTGTCACCCCTAAGCCGCAAACGACCCGCAACCAGATAAAGGGAATCGTCACGGCTGAACGATACCAGCTTATTTTTCTGGATACCCCTGGCATAGTTGCACCGAAATATCTGCTTCACGACGAGATGGTTAAGGCTGCCCACCGCGCGATTAAGGATGCGGACGTGGTCATGTATATGGTCGATGGCAGTCAGTTACCGCCGGCTCTTGAAGCACAAATCCTTGATCGCATACGCAAAGCCGAGTCAGAAAAAGCATTCTTAGTCATTAACAAAATTGATCTGCTAGAGTCTCTTGCCCTACTGCCAATCATCGCCCAATATAGAGACAAGTTCCCCTTTGTCGAGATTGTCCCAATTTCAGCCAAGAATCCCAGTGATGTTCTGCGACTTCGCGACCTGATCGTTGCACATTTGCCGACTGGTCCGCTCTATTTCCCGGGCGATCAGATTAGTGATTTGCCTGAACGCTTTTTTGTCGGCGAAACGGTGCGAGAGAAGATTTTCCTGAAGACTCAACAGGAGATTCCGTACGCGTCGGGCGTTACGGTTGAGGAATTCAAGCATCGCTCGAATGGTAGAATCTACATTCGAGCGATAATCTACACTGAACGGTTGTCCCAAAAGAGAATCTTGATTGGCGATCACGGCAGCATGATTAAGCAGATAGGCACACTTGCTCGGCAGGAAATCGAACAATTTCTCAACGCTTCCGTATTTCTGGAATTGCAGGTCTATGTTAAAGGGGACTGGCGGCGTGATGCTCGAAAACTGAAGGATATGGGCTACGCTTGAAGCATCCGGTATTTCGGCAGGTATGAACGCCTCGCTCCGCCGGAGTAATAGGGACGCAAATCTGCGCTTTCTACAACATACAAAGTGGCAACCACCGGGGTGCCCGGTGCCGTGGATGTTTTTGTCCGATTTGTTACTGAAACTCTCCTCGGACTGAGAGGGAACTTGCCACGGAAAAGAAATCCCTCCCTTCTTCAACACGATCGTTGTTGTAGCTCAAACCAAGATTCAGTTGAGCATTTAACCTTGTACTCAGTCTGTAGTCCGCACGTACGGTTGTCTCGTATCGCTCGGATTTTTCCTCTTGATTTGCGCCAAAGCGTTCACGTCGGAGGACGGTCGAGAGCGTGTTGCTCATTTTAAGGTCGTGTTCGAGTTTAATCCTGCCAAAGAAGGGCATCCAAACTCCTCTTTCTACATTAAGACTATAGTCCAAACTCAGGTTAGGCGTGACTATCAGAGAATTACTCCTGATGGATCCGCCACTTCGCTGTTGTTCGCGCAGCGTTACACGGACGCCAAGTGAACTGCTGGTTTTCTGCCCCCACGATTGTCTCCAAGTGATCGAAGGATTGTGGGCTGAACTCTCGCTAATCAGGGTTGCCAGGTTACGCCGATCTCGCTGAGTGAAGCCGTAGCGCACCTGAAAACTGGAAGAATTCTTGGAATTGAAAACCTTTACATCCCCTTCGTAGTTTTCGGACTTAGCCCGTGAGGTGGTGCTTGAGGTTTTCTGGAAGTTATTCGTAAAAGATACGTTTGTGCCCAACGATGCCCATGACCACGGGTCAACAGAACCGCGGAAAGTGTAGCGTTGCCCTTTGCGCGACTGAGTACGTCGTTCATCGCCATCCGGAAAACCCAAAACACCACGAACTGACTGCCCTGCATCCAACCGGCGAAACGAATCTTGAATATCGAAGTTTGCGTTGGTATTCAAGGCAAAGCTTTGAAGACTTTTCCGCCAAACCCCCGCTCCAGCATCTATCTTCTTCCCGCGTCGTTCTCTCAACTTTCGTTCCAGTTCAGCTTTGTCTCGGCTAATCCAATCGCCTCTTTCATCTTCCAATTCTTGTATTCGTTCCGCGTCAACCCCCATCCGCTCCATCCTGTCAAGCCGCTGCCGCCGCCGCTCCTCCATTTCTACCTGTTCATCAAATGAATCGGCTTCCGAAGGAGCTCGCGGTGATGTTGTCTGCAACTCGTCCGCGGATTTATCCGCGGATTTCAGTTTTTCCGGCTTCGCTTCTGGCTCCGCCTCTGGTTCACGTAGCAACCAGCCAAACCAAACATGAGGGCGTATGTTTACTCCAAAGCCGATGTTCGCGTTGATTGAGATATCTTTCTGTTTGCTAAACCAGTTTTCGCGCAAGCTAACCCGGTTGTTGATGGTTGGGCGCATTCCCAGAAGGTCGCGATTGAGACGCGGCGTCATTGAGAAACGATGCTCACGGCTCGCAATGGTAAACTCCGGTTCGGAAGCTGGCACTTCCTGAGAACTTTCGCGCTTTTCCAGTATCCGCCGGACATCGTAGGTTGGATTTAGGCTGAAACTCGAAATTGGGCTAATATTAAGCGAAATGGACCCGTCATCAACTCTTTCGTCTCGATTTCTGCTAGATCCATATCCGTAACCGTAGCCGGAGTAACCACTACTTGACGAAGCACTGGTTGCCGTTGTGGTATCGGCGTCGACATCCTCGTGCCGGTATTGGAGATTCAAGCCTAACTTTGATCCAAGATTGTATTGGAAAGTTCCAGTATACAGGTGGCTAACTTGCGTGCCTTGACGTTCATTCCAAAAGTCCTGATGGTTGTAGGCAAGCCCAATTGACGGTAGCGGAGGTAGGTTGAATCGAACGGAAAGATCTTGGTTTTTGGTCTTACTCTTACCGCTCTGGAACGAGCTGAATGAACCGCGTCGGTTTTCAGTTTCGGACTCGCTCTCTCGGACGTTGTAGCTAATGGGAAGCCACCGAAAGAGGTTAAGATCCGTGTCAATATTGAAATCATTGTTCGTGGTGCTGAAGCCCCGCTGTTGCTGACGGTGACGTCCGGTTTCACCGGCTGAGCTCTCAAAGTCCTTATCTTGACTCGCATACCCTCCCCGCACGCTCAATAGGTTTCCAAGTGAAATTGACAAATTTCCACGTCTTGCCCAACCGGAGCGTACCAACGGGTCGCTCAAATGGATTTCATTGACCCATACCTCGCCGCTGACTTCCTCGCCACGGTCGTTGCGGATGCCGAGTAGAATACCGCCGATATTTTTGATGGAAAGCTGGGCGCTATTTGTTCCCCGGACCACAAATCCATCGGGATGACCATCAGGTTGAAACGTGGCAGGTTGATCCGGATCTGATGGTTCCTCAACGACTTCGGTTGATGACTCAATATCTGGATATTCGTTCCGTTGAACATCCTCCAGAATAATCTCAATGAGTTTCCAACCATCAAAATCAATCTCTTGTGTGAATTCGTAGTAGTTCGTCAGATTTTCGAAGATATCCACGTCATCCTGCTGCTGCGATTGCGGGTCGGAGAACGGGTCTGACGAGCCGTAAAATGAGCGGTAGCTGGTTCGGACACTCGGCGCCAATCGAAATACAAGGGTCTCGCGATTCCCATCGCCATAAACCCAAAATTTCATCTTGTTGTGTTTGGAAAAGTCCTGTCCCTCCCCTTGCTGAACACCGCGCAGCCGTTGCGATGTCACGCCGAATGAATTGGGTAAAAGGTTGTAATCCAGCGTGAGTGTCTGTTCTCTTTGTTGTCGGATACCGAATCCAAACGTGACATCCGTGTACGGATGCAACTTTTTGAAGACTTTGTCCTCTTTGATTTGTTCGTAGGCTTTTTGGTAGTCGTTGAAGTTGAAATTATCCTTCGTGCCAACGGTAAATTTTTCATTGGTATTCGTGACAATGCTGCCATTCTGCGTAACCACCCCTCGTTCCCAGCGATTTCCGACAATTTCAATTGACGCCCATTCCAGTTTTCCCCGCACCTTACCGGGTTTGTTCTTTAATAGCCAGAAACGGAAGTGTTGAACGAACCCGAGATTCGGCAGGCGACTACCATGCACATTTGCTGTATTGAGGGGAATGCTCAGGAAAACCCACCCATTGTCATTGCGTTTCTTAACCCACTCGTCCGGCATATCATTCAATGAGATGGGGATTTCAAGATACGCGTCAACTGTGTCTAGCACACCATCTCCGTTGAGATCCTCAGTATCCAAGACCTGGTTGTTGCTTCCAAATGGCGTGGGTTGGAGAGGACCGTTATAAATCCAACCGTCGTCCTCGCCTGTGTCAAGGGAACCGTTAGCGCTGTATTTTTGGGATTCTGGCAGATTTTCCAAATCAAGATCCAACGTGTCAATCTTGTCGTCTCCGTTGAGGTCCTCAAGGTCTAGAGGAAGATCTTCGCTATCGAGTCTGCCATCGTAGTCTGTGTCCTCATTGACAATCCCGAGATCGAGTAACAGCGTCACGTCGTCGTCACCTTGGACACGTAGCCAAATTTCTAGAAATTCACGTTCAGAGAAATCTGTACCCGATGCAGAGATACCGTAGGAAAAACCGCCCCACTCCTCAACGACATCGGTGAAATCATAGCCCACCTCCATGACAAGGCGCTGTTCTGTCGATTGCAATAGCGGATTGATTGCAGAGGCTGGCACTTCTCGGTTGCGCATATAATTGCCAACTGCTTTGGACTCATCTTTATCTTTCAACAGCACATTAAAGAGTGCACGGTTATCGGGCGTTAACCCATCTGCTGCGGGCGGACTTGCCATGCGCCAGTTGTATTTGAAGGTGGGGATGTTTGCTGAGTCACGTGATCCCTCCATGCTGTCGATTAGCGCAACAGAAACACTATTGGGATTGTTATGGGAAAACGCTGTCTCGCCGCTGAAGTCAATTGACAACGGGAAATGCTCCACTGACACAAAGGGTAATGGATTTACAAACCAAGCGAGGTTGAAATTCCGCCCAACGCTGGTGTTGATATTGAAAGCCTGTAGGCGACTGGGTGCATTGTTCACATCCGGAATGGTGCTTGGTTTGCTTCCGGTATTTAGAATATAACCCGTTGAGAGACTAAACCCTTTCTGGTAGACAGGATTAAAATAGCTGCTTCTCCCTGAAGTGAGTCCGGATCTAGAGCGTCCGCCAAGGCTTGAGTAGGAGCTACGTCCACCGGCCCGGCCGCCAAATCCTCCGCCAAACCCACCACCGTAGCCTCCGCTGCCTCTACCAAAGGAACTCCCACCTCCAAATCGGTCTCTCTCACCAAAAGAATCTTGCGCCCTGCCTAGCCTGCCAAATCGGTCTTCCTGCTTCCGCTCTTCCGGCTGTTTTTGTTTCGGTACGTAGGAATAGTCCAGCCATACGCCCGCGACAGTTTGCTGCAAGGAACCTCCGAACGGCGTTCTTTCAAACTCAACTTCGATTTCATCGAATTCATCGAGTTGGGTGAAGAAGGTAAGGCTCCCAACCTCGTACACCATCATGTAATCAACATCCCGCTGTAACCTTCTGCCATTCAATCGGACAGTTTCGCTGCCGGGAATCACAAATAACCCGACATTGTAAGTCCCCGATTGATAGGCATAATTGGCGAAAATCGTGTAAACTTGATCGGATGTGCGCGGGTTTTCAAGATAGATGGCTTCGTTATTCAGCTGATCTCGGTACTGATAGTAAGGGCTCTCCGGGTCGTCAATTACAAATGGACGCGCCTTGGGAAAGGTTAGTAAGCCGCGGTCAAAGTCGATGTGCTCCGGATCAATGCTGCCATCACCATCCTGATCCAGCCCAAAGACTTCAATATAAAGCACCGGCCCAGCGTCAGTCTCAAATGCCTCGCCACCGCCTTGCTGCAAAATTGTGATTTGGTAGTCTCGCGGATTGATGTTTCGATTCCCCAAGTTGTAAACCCGACGCGCCTCTGTTCCACGGTATCCTTTGTCCTTAAGTATAACGTATCCGATTTCCTCCCCTTCCTCGTCAATCGAGCCATCTCCATTTTCGTCCTCAAAAACGCTTCCGGGATTCCCAATCTGTCCTCCACCGTCGCCGAGGTACTCGTAAGCAACGGCGATTGTGTAGTTGGCAGAGATTTGTGTTTGGAACTCAATCTCACCGGTCTCATAATTGATGTTATAATCCTGCCCCGGGAATTGGAGATTGAAGTACCCGCGTACGGTGCGTTGCCCTCCCTGATTGTTGCCTGCGACATTGTCGTCGATATAGATTTCTTCGCTTCCACTTTTTATCGGCAGGTAGGACTCATGCACGACATTGTCCGCACCACGATGGAGCGAATAGAACCGCTCTCTGACATAGTTAGCATCGGCAATCTGGACACCTCTGCCGTACCCGGCTCTCGTCGACTCGCCTCTGAAACGTCGCGAGCCCGAAATTCCCTTGCTTCGAGAACCGAAGGTTGTCATTTTAATTCCCCCTAGTTGTGCAACCGCTTCAAGTCCGAAAAGATTTCGATTGATGTTCAGAAACCGGGTATTCGGCAAATTCAGCGTGATGTCACCGAAGGATATTGATTTGAGAATACTCTCCGGCTTGCCCTCATACCACACTTTAATCTTCTGTTGTTTTGCACCTCCCAGACCGCCGCCATATCCCCCATAGCCGCCATAACCACCTCCAAAGGAATTGTCCGAATCGCTATAATCGACAGCAACGTGAGTGCGCTCACCAACGCGGCCATGCAACCCAACTTGAAGTGTCTGTCGAAGGTTGAATCCTGTATCACGCGCCACGCCGCCTCTGCCGAATGTGCTGAATCCTCCCCCGTACCCGCCCCCGTACCCGCCCCCGTAGCCTCCCCCGTACCCGCCCCCGTAGCCACCCCCATATCCGCCACCGTAGCCTCCTCCGACACTTCCGAAATCGTCATACCCGTACGAGGACGTTAGACCGAGATCAAGCCCGGAACTATAACCGCCTAGCGAGCCGTATCCGGCATAGCGGTTGGCGTCACTCTCACCAAAATAGTGTGTTATATTGCCTTCAATCGTAACGGACTTGTGTCCAGTAATCTGAAGATTAGATTGGAGTGGTAGGGCGAGACCTTTCTCTTCACCGATCCCAAACTTATCTTCCGTCAGGTTGTATAGCATCCGAGGTTCAATCAGGAGTGGAGCATCTTTCCACCGTCGCAACGATTCATAGTACGGGGTCAACATCTTGGAGCGGATGGAAGTGTCTTCCGCATCTAGCGGAGAAGGGGCCGGGGTAGGTGAACCAGGGGTTTCCGGTTCGGAAATATCCGTCCACCAAGCATCTGCGTCGTGCTGATCATCGGATTTGATTCGCTCTCTGAATTCAGTTTCCCAACTGGACTCTTCCGAATCTTTCTCGGACTCACCCTCGCCCTCGGACGATTCAGCAGAATCCCCTCGGAGTTCTGAGTAATGTTGGGTTAACTCCGAATCCTTTGTGACGGGTTTCGCGTGGGCGCTGAAACAAGAGAGGGCTAAGATGAGCGTGATTGCTAGAGAGGTATGATATTGATAGCCCTTTATGATAATCGAATACAACGTGTATCTCCTTAAAACGAACAAGTCAGCGCCCGGCAGGTATACTGACAAGGTAGTAAACGGGAGAGAAGAAAGAGCGGTTTACAGATCCTGGGCGTGGAGTCAGCAGCGTGGGAGTCGCGCAGGACTTCGAGGCTAGGATAAAATGGCATCCATGCGATCCTCTGCGCGAGTAGTCCTCAGGCGGGCATGATTAGGCAGGCGGTTGGGGTGCGGGTGTTCGGCTCAAGATTTTGACTGCTTTGCGTCGGACGACCGATAGTAGATTCGTATCGGTGTGCCGTGGAAGCCAAAGGCTTCCCGAATTCCGTTGATTAGGTAGGATTCGTAGGGCTGGGAAATCTTATTTGGATAACGGGCGAATACAAGAAACGTTGGCGGCTCAGTCTTGATTTGCGTCATATACTTTAGTGTCGGACGCACCTTACCTGCTCGCGGTGGCTGATGGGCGCTTTTCAATTGCAGCAGGAGTTCATTAAGTGCATGGGTAGGAACGCGCGTGCAGTATTCTCTGTGAACCGCCAAACTCACACTCAGTAATTTCTTCACACGCTGCCCCGTCTCTGCGGACGTAAACACAGCGGGCACGTAGGTGAGCTGTGGAAGCTGGCGGTAAATCTCCTCAAGGAATTTGCGATGGGTTAGGTTGTCTTTCTGAATGCGATCCCATTTATTGATCGCCAATATGCTTGCTACGCCTTGCCGCGCGATAAAACTTGCTATCACCTTATCCTGGCGTGCGACCTCTTGGGTGGCATCAAGGATTAGCCAAGCGATGTCACTCTGGCGAATGCTGCGAATCGCCCGCTGCACAGTAATCTCCTCAAGCTCGTCTTCAATAACCGACCTGCGGCGCATGCCTGCCGTATCAATTAGTTCAAATGGGATGTTATCATAGACAAAGCGGATATTAACCGCATCACGAGTAGTGCCGGGACGGTCGTCAACAATCATGCGTTCCTCTCCGAGGATGGTGTTAATAATTGATGATTTCCCCACGTTCGGGCGTCCGACAATAGCGATTTTAATGCTTCGAGACGATGCGGATACTTCCGATTCCGGGACTGGGAGGTTAACTGCCACCTCGTCCAAGAGTTCACCAATCCCATGATTGTGGGCACAGGAGATGAAGAACGGCTCAGCCAGTCCAAGCTCATAAAACTCGATCGCTTCAGCTCGAAGCCGCTCATTATCAGATTTGTTTACAACCACGAAGATAGGCTTGTCCGTTTCTCTTAGCTTATCCGCAACGACAAGGTCCTGCGCCAGAATTCCCGTTTGCGCATCAACAACAAAGAGAATAACCGCCGATTCGTGGATAGCGGTCTCGACTTGAAACTGCACCAGATCAATCAATGTGTCGGAAGGATCGAGATCCAGCCCGCCAGTATCCACGATAGTGAAACGAGAATCGCCCCAATTCACGTCAGCATAGTTACGATCTCGTGTCACCCCGGGTTGGTCATGGACAACGGCGATTCGTCTCTTGGTGATGCAATTGAACAGCGATGATTTGCCCACGTTCGGTCTTCCAACGATGGCAACAACTGGTCTGATCATCATTTCGTTCTCAACTTTGCACAATATAAAGCCGTACCAAATTTCATCAGGAATGTTCCTATTATGCAAGAATTTATGCGTAATGCGTAAGAAGACAAAGCCCCAACGCAGTGGCTAGTGGTCCATTGGAGTTTTGTAGGGAACGCAGATCTGCGTTCCCTACAGCTATGCCGCACCGACAGAATTCCGTGCATTCGCCATCTACCCGACCGTTACATGTCTATAAGAGGGTGTTCACTCCGGGGTGGGAGCTCGAAGTTCATTTGAAACTGTACGTACCGACTTTATCACGACAATGATTGGTATTGCCAGGATGACTCCCCAGAAACCGAGCACGACTGCACCGACAATCACGCCAAACATAATTAGCAGTGGATCTACGTCAACGGCGCTCCCCATAACCTTAGGCGAAATCAAAGAGTTATCCAGTGCCTGAATACCGGCAATTGCTCCTAGCACAACAGCGACGCGAACCAAGAAATCGACCAATACAAAGTTGCCCGCTGCCAGTCCCATTAACATTGACAGCACAGCAAACGCGCCGCCAATATAGGGGCCAAAAGTTGGAATCGCGTTGCACAGCCCTGCAAGTATCCCGACAACTAAAGCGAACGGTACACCGATAATGGAGTAAACAACAATTGAGATAACGCTGATGATAAGGATTACAGTGACTTGACCCTTAAGGAATGACTGCAGATTACGGTCAATTTCGGTCATGTAGCGTCTGACAATAGGGCGGCTGTCTCCGGGGAAAAGATTGATAAAACTCCTGATATAGTTTACGAGAGACTGGCCTGCATAGATGAAAACCATTAGCGTCAGGAATAGCGTCGCCAAAAAGCCTCCAAATCCAAGTGCGAAGATTGGGAAAATCAAGACGACTTTACGCAGATATTCGCTACTCGTTTGAGCCAGCGTCGGAAGTTTGGTTTTAAGATATTGCTTTGACTCGGCGACTACATTGGAAACGATGCCGGTTTCGCTTACCATTGGAAGGTCTTCGAGTCTGGTGAGAATCCCTTTTTTGGCTGACGCTACCAACTCCCACTCTTCATTAGCGGTTTTTCGATAATGAATCGCCTTTTGATTGCCAACGTAGAGCCCTCCCCGCGGATTCGCAAGCAGCAGCGAAATTGGCGGGTGTAGTCGGAGCGATTCCTTGTTATCTCTGCCCCATTGTTTCTTTAGAGCATTCCAGCGATATATTCCATTAGATGTTCCGGCGTATAGTTGCCTGTCATCAGCGCCAAAAACAAGAGTATGGATTGCAGCCGGGGCATCGTCAGCCCACGAATCTACTCTGAGCCATCGCCAGGGTTCGGAGTCGTCCGTATAGTAAACCCCCTTGTCTGTGGCGACGTAAATTTTTGGATTTCCATTAGGTAGATAGGCAATGCTTCGGACAGTGTGGTCGGAAAGGCCGATACGTTTCCATGTTGTACCGTTATCTGTACTCGCATAGATTCCTTTGTCCGTTCCTACATAGGCGCGAGGCGAACTTGGAATGGGTGTTGCAATTGCCAGAACAGATTTTCCCCCGAACGTATCTCCCCCTACCGCTCGCCAGCCCTGAAGGACGCCATCCTGTATGGACGTCTGAGTGTACCCGTATAATCCCGACGGTGTTCCGACCAAGAGTTGATGCTCGGCGAAGGGTGCTGTAGAGATTGCTTGAATTGATTGACCGATAAGGGCTCCATCCGTAACATCATCCATACTGTTTTCGTTCCCATCAAAGCGGTACAGGCCGTGTTCCGTGCCCAGATAGAGCGCTTCCGGATAAATGTAGAGCCGATCTTTCGTCGCCTGAATCGCATACGTACCCCCATTGCCAGTGTCGGTTATGAGCCATCGGCTGTGTTTTTTCTTGACGGATACTTGGATGTCGCTAGAAAGGCCAATCTCGTTTTCTTGAAAGGCTTCCCGCAATTCAGACGGAAACTTGCCCTCGTCTAGCTGACCTCCAAGTGTGGTAGCGGCGGTAACTAGTGAGTTTCCGACCGTAACTGGCTGATTCGCAACCGCATTGAACTCATTTCCTATCGCAAAAGGCACTATGGATTGGTGATAGAATCTAACCAATCCATTGCTCATGTCTTGGGCTTGCTTCCCGATCTGCGGGACGATATAAAAAAACAGTAGTGTGAAAATACCAAGTATGAATACGGTCAGTATCCCGCGCGCGAGGGGCCGCGGGAGTTGCAAACGTTTGCCTTTGGGGAGCGGAATATCTTGTATGGCATCAAGCAGGAATCGCATATAATAAGCAATCCCAAATCCAAGCAGGAAGGGCATCAAGACACCCAAGAGGTTCTTGAACATCCAGATGGCTATCATCAGAATGTGCAGATCAACGACGCTCTTAACATCAATAAGCGGCCTTATCCGGAGAAGAAGGGCGACGAGTACGACTGCGACCACGGGATGCAGCAACAAAATGCTCTTTCCGTCGGCAGTCACCGAGTCGGTGCCCTTGTAGTATGCAAACGCAATCCAACCCGCCGCAAACACAATAGAAATAATCGCGATGATTGCACTGCCGGTCAGCGGTTGATTGGGGGTCAGTTGTGGAGTAGGATTAGCTTTATCGTCCATTGGGTTGGATCCGGGTTTGGTTTTACGATGCAAACGAGAATGGAGAGGTTTCGGACATACGCAAGAGAACTGAAACAATATCTGTCAACGGACTGCTTGCCACAAGTAGGTTTGTGCGAACACCGCGTCTGACGGTAAGGCTGCCTTCAGAGGTTATATGCTGAG
This sequence comes from Candidatus Poribacteria bacterium, assembly GCA_965197465.1. Lineage (GTDB taxonomy): Bacteria > Poribacteria > WGA-4E > WGA-4E > JAJDTR01 > JAJDTR01. Next base: position 3,084,189 of record OZ240209.1, read on the forward strand.
CCCTGCAATGCGACCGATTGAGGAGTTTTCTGATTTCAAGATCCAGACATCCGAGAGCGACTGCACTGAGGATTACGCCCCAGAGCTGACTACAATTCAATTCTGTTCCTCCAGTTTCTTCTCCAGTCTATCGATGTATCGATTCGTCGTCGAAAAAATCATATCCAGCGTAGCGATATCACGTGTTTCCAGACGTGTACGCGAGAACACGCGCCTTAGCGATCTCAGATACGTTTCCCAGTCGTGATTGTATGGCGTAACACCGACCGTTTTCAGCAGGTTGGTTATCCGACCGTAAAACGCTTCGATCTGGCTTATTTCGGGATACTCACACTCCTCAGCGGGCATTTCTGTTATGCTTGCGAGAAAAATTTCATAGGCGACGATTTGCACCGCCTGCGCCAAGTTCAACGAAGGATTTTTTGTCGCCATTGGAACGCTCGCCGTTAGCTGGCACATGCTGATCTGATGGGTCGACAACCCGAAATCTTCCCGTCCAAAAAGCACAGCGACTTTTTGATTTTGCGATACGGCGGCGATTTGCTGCGCCACTTTCCTCACTGGAACACAAGGAGCCAACCTCTCGCCTCGTTTCCGGTGGGTTGTACCAACAAGATACTGAATCCCGTCAAGCGCTTCCTCCAGTACGTTCACGACCTGACAATTCTCAATAACGTCTGTTGCTCCGTGTGCCATATACCAAGTCGCCTTGGCTTCACGAAACGGAACCGGATTGACCAGATAAAGCTGTGACAACCCCATGCCTTTCATCGCCCGCGCGGCGGATCCAATGTTTCCCGGTTCGCGTGGTTCAAAGAGAATAACTCGAATTCCCTTCAAATTGCCGGGGACATCAACCTGAATCGCTCGAAAACCGTTTAGGGTTTCGTCAGTCGGTGTTGTCTGAGTCTTTATATCGCGGTTGTTGGTCATGTTGCGGCATTCTCATAAGCTCTCAAGGTGTCAATAGGATACATGCTATTTCTAAGGTTTGTCAAGCGGGAAACAGGAGGAGTGCTTTGACATATCAGCCCCCCAATGCTAAGATTGAGGAGTGGAGGTTGAAAGTTAGCGCTAATTTCAAACGTGATGCTTGATACGCCATACGTGGATACATTTACACACTTTCAGTCTCAATCTCCTGATTCTGCTATCCGCAATTTAAGGTGCGTATCGACAGCAATTCTGCGACCCGCTCATACACTCAAGGGTTCAATCGTAGGAAGATGCAAGTGTAAGTGTTTAGTGGTTCTCTTGGTAAGTAAATATGATTAAGTGTGGGCGTCGGTGCGGTTAGAAATGGATCTCTATCGGGATTTACTATCGCCTTCGCTATTCTCTCAGTTGATCCCTCGTTGTCCACTCGGTTGATCGTTCCCTATTCGGTCACTTGAGGGGATCTCTATCAGGATCTTCTATCGCGGTCACTATTCCTTCCCTTGATCATTCGCTATTCGCTCATTTGATCGGTTTCACCAAGAGGTTGCGTGTTGATCTATAGCAGGTTTCCGCTCGGCTGACGAAGTTTTGTACCTATTTTTGTGTAAATCTGAGGCCCGAAAACAGGTACAGAGATGCGAACGTCGCGCCGACTTTGATTGGGTGTTCAGATTCTCGGATAGGGTGCTTTCCGCTGATAGCGCGCATTTACGAGCGCTAGAATAGGAACAAAATAGGAACAGAAGAAAAAGTGTGCGTATTACCATTCCTGAATCCGCCGGTAGCGCTCCCCCTCTGTCCAAAGGATTTCGGCAAAATCGCTATCTTCAACGGGGTTAGCCGCAAGGGACTGTTCGATCACGCTACTGAGTCTGTCAAATTCTTGGCGTCTCCGAATGGCTAAGGGGTGCCAGGCAAGGTGTCTGCCGGCAGCGTCCCATTTTTTCAGCGTGTCCTTTATACCCTCCAGCGACAGTGGCTGATGTTGGTCAAGATGCATGTCTTGCGCGATGTGTTCCTGAATTATTGATGATCTGTCGTAGTCGAACTCCAGGTCATGATTGGGCTGGGAGAGGCGCTTCTTCTCTTCATGGATTAGGTTGAGGTGTTCGCAAGATAGGTCTTCTCGTTCCACCTGCAATTTAGCTTCGTTAACATATTCGTCCGCAGTCTCTCCTTTTGCCCATTCGGCTTTCAACGTAAACGCCTTGTCATCTTCGGCAGTTGGAGGTTCAGAACGGGGGTTTCTTTCAACCCACTCAAGGAATTCAATACTAGCCAGTTCGCGGGCGTATACGATGGCAAAGATAGATTCGAAAATCGCAATCTCCACGAGGAATGTTCGCGTTAATTGGATGGTATCTTTACAGTCTTTGTGGGATTTGTTTAGGAAACTCAAACAGCCGCCTAGTAATCCGAGAGCCACGGTATAGTGCTCCGAGATTGAACGTAGATTATGGAATAGTATTTGTTTCGCTTGTTCCTGTTTTTGCCGCGCGGCGTAGAAGGTTTTGAACAGCGGAGATTCGAGGGCAGTATTGTTCTCGGCGCACCATTGCAAAAACTCCTCGTAACCATGGCTATTCCTTCTACGATCGACCTCGGAATAGAGTTCCTCAACGTGTGCCCGGGATAATTGGGGTGCCCTTTCGAAATGCGCAGGGTACCGCAACTTATGAAATTCAACTCTTTTGCCTTTCATCGTCGCTATCACTTTCAACAATGCCGGTTAATTCCATTAGCCACAGGCGTGATTCGCGATACGCTAGAGCAAGTTGGCGGAGTTCTCTGCAATCGGTATTGTCGGTGTCCGCGGCTAGTTTTCTCAGTCGAATTTTGCAGAGTTTTTGTAGTTCTAACGCGATGGTCATGTCGTTGGCAACAAATGCGGTTATTTCTTCGCGGCGCTGCTCTGTCAACTTTAGAAATGCGGTATGGGCAATCTCGGCTTCAAACGCCTGAACGCGAGTTTGCCAATGAAATCGGCTTGACCATTTGCCGATTTGTGAGAGTGGGCGCTTTTTCCCGTTAACTTCACATTCGCAGAGAGCGCGCAAGGAGCGCTGGTTTCCGGCGTCACGGTAGATTTCGAAGTAGGCGAAGGATAGAGCGGATTCTCCCGGGAGGCGGGACTCAAAGTTGAACTCATGTAATGGATTGTGTTCTTCGTGTTTCATGTTAGGTCAGCCAACTGAATGGGGTAATAGCGTTAAGTGTTTTGAGATGGCACCGAGTGATTCATGTCAATGTCGTCAGATCCGGGAAGCAGCAATAAAAAAGCCCACGGGTGGTTCGTATTGACGTAGGTCAATAGAAAGCCACCAATGGGCTGTAGTTGATGCCAGATCCGGTTGTCGGTTAGCGAGGATGGATCTTCAATTCGAAAGAATGGGTGATGCGCGTTAGGTGTTAATTGCTATCAAGAGACTTCCGCTATTGGGTTTGTCCCAGTGCAACCCTTTAGTAAATGGGGTTGATTTGTGTCCTACGCGCTTTTATACACCGTTGAGGCTGTATTGTTTCGTTAACGGTAGGGTTTTTAGGCCTGCGTCGAAACGTTTTTTTCCAAGGAATCGGCTTTCTATAGGCAGGACGCCTCCAGCCAGAAGTAAAAAACGTATGGAGGTTTCACTATTGTCCGATGCCGAAATCGAGACCAGCACCAAGTAGTCCAGTACGAGATAGTGTACAACTCAAGTGGGCGCTTTCGCATATCTTGCAAACCTTTGTACCTTTTATACCATTTCTCTAAAATGCAAGTGCATTGATGACGTGAATCAGGTAAAGAAACTTGCGTGTAGCAGAGTAAGAAGCCTTGTCTCCGCGCAAAGTCGGCGGGGCAAGGGGATCCCTATCGCACTCGCTATCCGCTCGCTCGATCCCCGCCTACGGAGAAAGTGAACGATATAATTAAGACATTATATGCACTATTATTCAAGCGAAATGGTATTACCACCTGGAAAGTAGCGAATTGAAAAAGCTTAATTGCCAGGATAGTTGAGGGCTAGGCGAAGGACAATTCTTCAAAAGATTTTGCTTGGATGCTAATCAAATCACCTTCACGCTGTAAGATGCCATAAACGCGGACACACGGGGACAGTTTAAATATTGACCGGTACTTCGCATAAACCGTGGGATAAATAACTACATTGAGTAATCCCGATTCGTCCTCAAGCAGCATAAAGGCGACGCCCTTTGCGGTAGCAGGTTTTTGTATACACACAACTAATCCTGCCACGCTCGTTTTTACGCCATTTCGCAGTTTCCCGAGCGCGTCTTGTCGTTTAACTTCGCTACTCAGCTGAGGTCGAAGCAACTGCATCGGGTGGGCATCTATAGAAAACTGCTGTGCGTTGCATTCCCAGCTTAGTTTACTCCAAGCACTCATTTCTTTCAGTGGCGGCGGTGTGAGTTTCGGATCAATAAGGCTGCTATCTCGCCACCGATCAACAATCCAGAGTTGCCACAACAGTTCTCGGCGAGATAAGCCGAAACTATCAAACGCTCCCGCACCGATTAGATTCTCAATGTTAATAGAACTGAGTCTGGTGCGTAAAACGAAATCCTTTAGCGACTTGAAGGATTCCTGTTGACGGGCGTTTACAATTGACTCGGCTTTTGCGGTGCTGATTCCTTTGACACAGGTTAAACTCAAGCGAACGGCTTCCGATTTTGCTGTTTCGAGATGACAACGTACACCGCTACAGTTTACATCAACTGGCAAAATTGGAATGCCGCGCCGCTTGGCTTCGTTCATAATAATACTTAACGGATAAAACCCCATAGGTTGATTGTTAACCAACGCAGCAAAATACGCGGCTTGGTAGTAGCGTTTAAGCCATGCCGACTGATACGCGAGATGAGCGAATGCGAGGGCGTGCGATTTGCAGAACCCGTAGGCAGCAAAACCTTTGATGGAATCGAAAATTTGGGTTGCATCGGCTTTCGCCACACCGTTTTTCACTGCCGCGGTTACGAATTTGGATTGCATCATTTCCCGGTCTTTCTTGGCGCGTTTCTTGTCGAGATCGCGTCTTAAATTCTCAGCCTCGCCGGGCGTGTAGCCTGCAATTGTGGAAACCACTTGCAGGATTTGCTCTTGATAGAGAACTACACCCAGCGTCTCTTTTAGAATTGATTCAAGTTTCGGATGCGGATAGCGAATTGGCTCAAGTCGCTGTCTTCGGCGAATATAGGGTTCGACCATGTTGCCTTGGACCGGGCCTGGGCGAATAATCGCGATTTGCGCTGCAAGTTCGGAGAGATTTCTCGGCTTAGTGCGGGGTATAGTTTGGATTTGCACACGCGATTCAATCTGGAACAAACCTACCGTATCGGCTTGTCCAATCATGTCATACACCTTTGGATCGTCGGTTTTAATGTCCGCTAGATTGAGTCTGAGATTGTAGGTCTCGGCAATCAAAATGAGGCATTCCCTAATGACAGCAAGCATGGACAAGCCAAGGAGATCTACTTTGATAAGTCCCGCATCTTCAACCATATCTTTGTCCCATTGACAGATGCGTCGTCCTTGGAAGCGTGTAGGTTGGAGAGGCACTAGCTTCGGCAGTTCGCAGGAAGTGATTATCATCCCACCTGGGTGTGTGGATATGTGACGGGGAATGCCGATTACGGCCTGGACCTGATCGCGAAAATGCCGCCACCTTTTCTGTTTAGTATAGGAATCAAATTGCTTCAACTCCTGAATCTTGCTAAAAGCAGACTCCGGATTTTTTCGGCCTTCAGTAAAGCGTGACATTTTTTCCAACAGGGAGTTGGGAAAGCCAAAGACTTTACCGATTTCGCGGATAGCTCCTTTGGCGCCGAAGGTCATGAACATGGAAGTCAGTCCAACATGCTCAAAGCCGTATTTGCGACTAACGTAATCCAAGACATCATCTCGGTCAGCCAGCCGAGTGTCTCTTGCAGAAGCAAAATCTATGTCAATGTCGGGAATTGTGGTTTTTTCTGCATTGAGAAATCGACCAAAAAACAGATTATACGCAATCGGATCAACCGGGGTGATATCAAGAAGATACGCGACCAAGGAATTCACGGCAGATCCACGCCCCTGTGTTGGAATCCCTTTGCCTCGCGCAAATTTCATAATATCCCAAACCACCAGAAAATAGCCTGAAAGCCCCAAACGCTTGATTAGCGAGAGTTCCTCATTGAGTTTGGTTTTTATCTCAAGGCTTATTGAGTTGTATTTGTTGGTCAGTGATTTTTCGCACAGCAAGGTCAGATATGAATCAGCGTCGTAACCTTCCGGCGTGGCAAAGTTTGGAAATCGGTATTGAGAGAAATCTAACTCGACATTACAACGTTCAAGGATAACTTGCGTGTTTTTCAACGCCGCCGGGATTTCGGAGAATAGTGTCTGGATCTCTTGGGGAGACTTCATATAGCGTTCATGATTGGGGTCACGAATTGATTTAGATTTGTCGAGGCAAGTTTTATGTGCAATGCAACGGAATACATGATGTAATGGCGCCTCCATTCGGGTAGCATAACGCACCCCGTTGGTGGCGACATAGCCGAGTGAAAAATCTTCAGCAAGTTGACAAAATTGTTTGCAAAGAGGAAGATCTCCGGGCTCCAAGTGGTTAACGAGTTGGATATAAAGCCGGTTGTCCCCAAAAATCTGCCGATATACATCCAGCCGTTTTTGCGCGGTTTCAATTCGATCTTTCTGCAAAAATGTGGCGACGTTACTGTTTTTTCCAATCAGACAAATTAATCCGTCCGATAATTCATTAATGTCGTCAATGGTTGCGCGTGCTTCGGACTTGACATCGGCACCGTGCGCACGGGTAATCAGTTGGGAAAGGTTTTGATAACCTTCAATGGTCTCACACAGCAATAGAATCTTCTCGTCGGGGAATAAGTCCTCTTTCGTGTGCCCTACGGTGATAAGAGAACCAACGACGTGCGGAAGCCCAATCTCTTTACATTTCTTAACGAATGGAATGACGCCGTGAAGCCCGTTATCATCGGTCAGCGCCAATCCCTTCAATTGAAGTCTTGATGCGTTTTCAGCGAGATCTGCGGGACTGGATGTGCCGTCGAGAAAGGAATAATAGCTATGGCAATGAAGTTCCGTATATTCCATTAATATTGACTCCAGTCCCCGCGGACAAGATCGTGACACACAGTCAACTCGCGTCCAGATACAAATAGTTTAAAATAGGTCAAACTTTGCGGCTCTTCCGTCCACCAAGCATCCTCTAGTTTCCAGAGGTCAATGATTCCCTCAAAAAATACCCACTTGCGATGGCGAAGAATTGCTTGGGGGAAATCAATGTAGCCGATTTTTTTTTACCATTATTGAAACTGGCTTCAAGCGGGTGCCGGATTGCACCTCGTCGCCCCAAATCCTTTCCTGCCGATCAGTGCGATCCTCGGTTATTGGCGGCTTATAGAAGGTTAAGGGCGTCGGATCGATTCCGCGAGCGAGGTCCGCCATCAAGGCACCTTCTTTCCCAAACTGGTTTATTAGATCGCACGAGCTTACGCTGGCAACGTCGCCGAATTTTTGAATTCCGAGCTGCTTTAAGCGGCGAAGCGTTGCGGGTAGAATTGGCAACAGTGAAACGCTCTGCGAACTTAAGAAAGATTCTGTCTTATCTTGGGGTACTACACACGGCACATTGAGATCGGCTGAATGAGCCGCGACAAAGCTAACAAACCGCGAATGCGCAATCCCAATGCGTGGTTCAACGCCAATCGTCCGAAACTCCGCTAATAACTCCTTGACGTACTGATCCGCTTTGACGGTCATCTCATCTACTTCCAAGTCAATATAAACCGATTCATCAGTAATCTCACAACGGGGACAGGCGGGGATTTCATCGGGCATGACAGGAACAGCTTCAGATAGATCTAGCGGACTTCGTCGTTCTGTCTTTGAGGGCCTATGCGCAAGATAGGTTGGCGTATAAAAAGCAAGCATGTTTGTTATTCCGCTCAGTCGATCATTCAAATTTTCGATTTGTAAGCAAGCCAACATAATAATTATTTCATTCCCTCCTTCTTACAGGGTCGTGGAAGAAAAGACCCACTTTCAGGATTCAGTTTGAAATCCAGAAACGGCCATAATATACCACATATATGTTAAGTATACAAGAAAAATTTAAGCAGAAATCGCGTGCCACGATTTTTTGGGGGAAATGACGACGGGGTCGGAAGGTTGGAAGAATGGGAAATTGGCTGGATGAAGGATTGGAAGGGTCGGATAAAATTGATTTCCAACTAACACAACCGTTCACATCTAGGGGAAAACGGATTTGGAAGTGGTGCTATAGGTACAGGGATATTACCAATGATGTCAGGCGTTTTAACCTTACAGAGATGGTCGGATTTTCTATCTTCAATCTCCTTCATTTCTGTCTTCTGTCTATAGGAAGGAGGTAAGTTCACCTAAAACCCACCAAGTTAGCCGTTGTGAGATAAATCACTAGACGCCCAACTCCGGTAGGTTCTCCACAATTTCCACAGTCTCCAAACTCACGGTGATGACTTTTCCGATTAGCCTGATGATGTATTGTGGGTCATCGTCACGGTTGGGGTCGTTGACGATGCCGCTGCGTTTGTCGGTCTTGATCTGATACTGATTGATTATCCACTCAAGCGCCGATCGATTGCCGAGTCGATATTCAAAAGCCTTTGCCGGTATTCCGTCCAGCGTGAGAAAATCGTTGTACTTTATCTGTGTTTTGTCTTTGGTTAGCTTCATCTTTTCCACGCGCCAGTCAACCGGTTTACCGGGGGTTTCGACGAGTTGTAGAGTAGGCACGCCGTTCCCGCCTTTATACTCGTCTACATCTTCATAGCCGACGTGAATTTCGGCAAGTCGTTCCCCGTCCTTGGCGAAAGTCCAGAAGTCGGGGGCATAAGGCAGGCGTGGCAGGTCTAGCTCGAGGTTGGCTGCATACCGTTCCCGGTATGCGGGATGGTGGAGCAGAGCATAACTATAATGAAAAATATCCCACTTGGAAATTGTGTCACAGCGGTAGTGAACGCGGAATTGGGTCAGCGCCCAGTTGGTGATGTTTTCGCGACGGCTCCCTTTGTCTGCCTCGTAAGTGTAGAAGGGGAAGCACTGGGTGCCACAGCCTGGGCCCACAAAATGGAAATCTGCCAGTTGACAGCTCATGAGAACCATGAATGGTTTCTCCGAGCCCTTATCAGTGAGGCAAATCATTCGGTTTTCAGTCTCGGTGCCTGGAGTGGGAAAGATCGAGGGCGTGCCGTAGATTTCCTCGTTCATTATGCGATCAAAGAACAGTCTTGATTTAGTGAAAGGACGATATAGCGAATTTCTCACCTTGCTTTCTTCGTAAGCGGCAATTTTGCCTCGCTTCAGATCCAATTTTAGGTCACGACTCCAACTGATTTTTGTGTCATCATTAACAACAAAATCATCTATCTCTACGTCACGGTTTTCGCGATACGGCCACTTGAGAACATGGGTGTTGTAGGTATCAATCATCTTCCTCATGTTTTCAGTTAGCGCGTTTCGGCTGAAGTTGCAAGCCCATGCATCACGATTGGTTTTGACGCCGTTACTAAAAATCTTAAAGATCACGCCCCGCTCGTCTCCATTTGCCGCCTTTGCCTCCTTACTACCTATGGGAACAAAAGTCTCAAATTCGGAGTGGAGTCCCTCGGTCAGCCATGTGTATCGCCCATCCGGTTGAATGGTTGTCCATTCAATAGCACTGATGTTTTGATTTTCATCCAGAAAGTCAAACTTCTGCTTTTTGTTCCCAAGCTCATCTATTCGATGGTAATGGATGCGTGTTGAATTTGATTGATTCTGTTTTGTTTTGACAAGGAAGTTGACACTGACGCCGACCCGGATGCCGAACACATTGGCATCCGAAACCTTCAATCCTTTTACGTGCATTCCCACCCAAATCAAGAACATAGATTGCATCGAAATCTTCTGCGAGGTGTTTTCGCATCCCGTCAAAGGCGACACCGTCAACGAATCCGTTGTTCGTCACAAAAGCGATAATCCCCTCATCCTCAATCCTGTCCGACGCCCACCGAATTGCTTTGACATATGGGTCGTAGAGTTGACTCTTAAGCGTCGCTTTAGAATTTTTTGCATAGGTGTTACGAACTTGATCATCAATTGTCTCGTATTCTCGATTTTTGTTGTTGTCATTCTCGTTGACTTGGCCGATGTTGTATGGGGGATTGCCGATGATTACAAACATCGGTGTGTCTTTCTGTTCTTGAACGCGCCTAGCATTCTCTTCGGTAAAGTAGGGAAGGTAAGGTCTTTCTTCTTCAACGAGTTCAAATGTATCAACGAGGCAGATTCCCTCAAACGGCTGATAGCGCCCTGTTTTTTCGTAAAACTGATGCTCAATATTCATTGAGGCGATGTAGTAGGGTAGCAACATGACCTCGTTGCAGTGAAGTTCAGATCTGCATTTGTCCGCAAGTGCGAATCCGCTAATCTCACGCATGATTCGCACAATGAAGTTGCCGGTGCCGACAAACGGGTCGATGATGTGGACGTCTGAGTCGGAGAGGGACCGATTGAACTCAGCGCGGAGGATTTGATTGACGCTTCTCACCATGAAGTCGACGATGGGTTGAAGGGTGTAGACAATCCCATGCGTGTCTGCAACCTTCACCGAGAATCCTTGGAAAAACTGCTCGTAAACTGCGTTGAGAAAGCCCTGTTTTTCGGAGAAATCGGAGATTCTCATGGCATTGCGTTCAATAGCGTCATAGAAGCGCTCAAGGCTTCGGAGAAAATCGTCACGGCTAAACGACTGGGAGGTGAGGGCATTGATTACAGACTCAATTTCGCGGGCTATGACATTGCGGTGAACAAAATCGGAATTACTGAACACCGTGCGGAAAATGCGCTCGGTCAAAAGGTGCTGGATGAGCATCTCCTCAACCGCGGCTTCAGAGAGGTTCGGGTTTAGGGATTGACGGCATCTCTCGTAGAAAGCGACAAAAGCTGTTGCAAAAGCCTGGTTGGATTTCCGCTCGTCACGAATGAGCTCACTTAGAACCTGTTTGAATAATCGGTAGCAAAGCCATTTTTGGTCATTTGTAGGAAGGTTTTTATTGTTGTCTGCTACGTACCTGTCGCCCCGCTGGGGCTTTGGTGCACGGGGTTTTGGCGTTTCTATACACCTTCCGCCCCTCTGGGGCTTTTAGAGGCTGGTGCGCAGTGCGCACCCTACAAATGTACTTTTCAAACAGGCTCTTAAGGACTTCCCGATCCGGGGTACTTCCTGCTTGAAATCATCGACAGCCTTCTCCCATTCGAGGTATTCAGGGGGAGAATAGGCAAAGAAGGTTTGCAGCGTCTCAATGAGTTGCGTCTTGTCGTTCAGATCAGCGTCAAGTACCTGCAGATTGTCTTGCCAGAGGATTGCCCGTTCGGGTGTTTGGAAGATGATGTTGTCATTGGGATAACCGGCATCAAACTTGCGCTTCACTTCGGTTGGCAAGTGGTCCTGCATATCCTTCGCTTCCCAATAGCCACGCGGGATTCTGAATTTGTCAAGAAAGGCGCCGTCGACGGAGATCTGTGTTTTCTTGCGACTCGCCATTCGATGTTGGGTTACGAGTATCCAGTCGTGCTCGCGTCCGCAGGGTTCGAGTATCTTTTGGAACGCAGCGCTGACGGCGCCTTCGTGCGTGATTCCGAGTTCTTGGTATTCTTTGAGCTCAGAATAGTAATCTCTGACGATTTTGTGTGTCGGTTTGAGGTTCATGCGGAATTGTGGGCCTTGGGAGTATGAGAAATTGGAGTGAAAGGAGCGACGCGCGGGTTAGGCTGTGGATAGTATAGTGTTGGGGTTGTCGGGATGTCAAGAGGTTTCATCTGATAGAGGCTTTAATGTACCTGCGACTTGGCGCGTGAGGCTTTGTCACTTCCGTTCACCTTGAAGATAAAAGCGGAAATCGGGGATATGACGATCACCCAAGCAACTCTATTGCACTGGGATCTCGATGGGAGTTCTATCGGACGGGATTTTCTATCGCACTCACTATCCGTTCGCTTGATCGTTCTTCACTCCCTTGATCTTGCTTGCTCCTATTCGGTCGCTTGATCGCCTACAATCAGGTACGATTGCCCTGAGGAAGAACGCTTTGACATATCAGCCCCCCAATGCTAAGATTGAGGAGTGGAGGTTGAGAGTTAGCGCTAATTTCAAACGTGATGCTTGATACGCCATACGTGGATACATTTACACGCTTTCAGTCTCAATCTCCTGATTCCGCTATCCGCAATTTAAGGTGCGTATCGACAGCAATTCTGCGACCCGCTCATACACTCAAGGGTTCAATCGTAGGAAGATGCAAGTGTAAGTGTTTAGTGGTTCTCTTGGTAAGTAATTATGATTAAGTGTGAGCGCCGGTGCGGTTAGAAATGGATCTCTATCGGGATTTACTATCGCCTTCGCTATTCTCTCAGTTGATCCCTCGTTATCCACTCAGTTGATCCTACCGGCGTGGTGTAACGGGTTTCTTGTACTAGTCTTATAAGCATTAAATACTTAGCGAATGAGCCATTGAGTGGTAAATTTTCTAAGAGTATATGGTAAGTGTTGGGCGCCGGTGCGGTTAGAGGGATCTCTATCGGGATTTACTATCGCCTTCGCTATTCTCTCAGTTGATCCCTCGTTGTCCACTCGGTTGATCGCACCTACAGGAATTGTGGAATAGGTCTCTTGTGCCAGTCTAGGAAGACATAAATACTTAGCGAGACAACCATTTAGTGGCTAGTGATTAGTGATTAGTAAACCCCCTGAAGGCATAAGACGGGCAATGAATAGGATCTCTATCGCACTCGCTATTCACTCGCTTGATTCCTACTACGAACCAGAGGAATGGGTGTCCACACGTTGTACGCCTGAAAAAATAGCAAAAAGACCGTCTATATTTATAGCACTCGACCCCAGAAAACAATGGACTAAACAGTTACATGCAAATCATACAGGGTTTTGGCATTGGGTTATCGGCTCTAAGACGGAATAAGCTAAGATCGTTGCTGACGATGCTCGGAATTATCATCGGTATTGCTTCGGTCGTTGGCATGGTCTCAGTTGGCGGCGGTGCAGAGTCGCTGGTATTGGCGGAATTCGAACGAATTGGCGGAGCGACCACAATTGTCTGCGTTCGCCCGGGGTGGGTGGAACAGGGAGATGGGACATGGGAAGAAAACAGGCACCCCGAGCACATTGAATACGAAGATGTCGAATCCATTCTTGCCACCTGTCCTTCAGTGAGAGCAGTCTCGGCAGACATTGACACCATGGGAAAACGCGCTTCGCACGGAAACAGAAGCAAGGAGCTGCGCTTTGAGGGGGTGACACCGCTGTATCAGCAGGTGCATAATTGGTACGTGCAATCCGGACGATTCCTTCATCAGGACGATCTTGACCGCAAGGATACCATTTGTGTGATTGGTTCACAGGTGCAAAAGGATCTATTTGGCAACATTGATCCCGTTGGTCAAGAATTGAAACTAGGCACCCAACGATTCACTGTTATCGGGGTAATGGAGGAGAAAGGGAACAGAATGGCAACCGAGGGATGGGATGAGCGGATAATCATCCCGTTCACCACGATGGAGACACGCTTTATCGGCAAGAAAACGCGGGGCATAGAACTCTTTATCCAAGCTGTGAGTTTTGAAAAGGTGAACCAAGCGCTGGCAGAGGTCAAGATTGCCTTACGGCGTCAGCATGGCTCCGAGGAGTTCTTTGAGTTCTTCACGGCAAAGGAGATATTGAAGCAAGTTGGAAACGTGGGTCGCATCCTTCAAGCCCTGCTTGGAGGGGTTGCAAGTATCGCGTTGTTTGTAGGGGGTATCGGCATTATGAACATTATGCTTGTCTCCGTAACTGAGCGCACGAGTGAGATTGGATTGAGGAAAGCGGTCGGTGCACGTCGGATAGATATTCTACAACAGTTCTTGATTGAAGCGATTGTCATAAGTGTTTCTGGCGGGCTTATAGGTATATTCATCGGCGGCGGTATCGGGTTCGGCGCGGCATGGGCAATCACTACGTTTCTAATCAAGGAGGCAGCGTGGCTCGCATCGGTATCCTTGCAGGCGGTCGCCCTGGCGTTCGGTGTTGCTGTCGGTATCGGGCTGATTTTCGGGGTTTATCCGGCATACAAGGCGGCGAAGTTGACTCCCACCGAGGCGTTGCGGCATGAGTAGCCGGATCTAAGTTAGGACGGTGGGCAGTGCCCACCCTACAACACTGTTTTTCGGGGTTTATCCGGCATACAAGGCGGCGAAGTTGACTCCCACCGAGGCGTTGCGGCATGAGTAGCCGGATTTAAGTTAGGACGGTGGGCAGTGCCCACCCTACAATACTGTTTTCGGGGTTTATCCCGCATACAAGGCGGCGAAGTTGACTCCCACCGAGGCGTTGCGGCATGAGTAGCCGGATCTAAGTCAGGACGGTGGGCAGTGCCCACCCTACAATACTGTTTTCGGGGTTTATCCGGCATACAAGGCGGCGAAGTTGACTCCCACCGAGGCGTTGCGGCATGAGTAGCCGGATCTAAGTCAGGACGGTGGGCAGTGCCCACCCTACAATACTGATTTTCGGGGTATATCCGGCATACAAGGCGGCGAAGTTGACTCCCACCGAGGCGTTGCGGCATGAGTAGCCGGATTTAAGTTAGGACGGTGGGCAGTGCCCACCCTACAATACTGATTTTCGGGGTATATCCGGCATACAAGGCGGCGAAGTTGACTCCCACCGAGGCGTTGCGGCATGAGTAGCCGGATCTAAGTTAGGACGGTGGGCAGTGCCCACCCTACAATACTGATTTTCGGGGTTTATCCCGCATACAAGGCGGCGACGTTGACTCCCACCGAGGCGTTGCGGCATGAGTAGCCGGATCTAAGTCAGGACGGTGGGCAGTGCCCACCCTACAATACTGATTTTCGGGGTATATCCGGCATACAAGGCGGCGAAGTTGACTCCCACCGAGGCGTTGCGGCATGAGTAGCCGCATCCAAGATTGTATGCAGAGAATTTTTGAATGGGTGTGAGGAGTCGAATCTTATCGTGAGATGCAAAGTACTCATCGCCTACCGACGAAGTTAGGACGGTGGGCAGTGCCCACCCTACAATACCTTTACTCCCGCAGGCGGCTTACGATTATCCTTAGATACACGGAGTCGCATGGCACGGACGCCCACAATCGTTGATTCCTACCCCTCTCCAACCAGGTGCGATTGCCCTGCGCCCCGATGGGAATGATCTTGATTTCCCGTGTCATCTGGGATATACTTCACACCGCAATTATCTGCCAAGCCATTTGAAACGGGTTGTCGCCCGCCACCAACGTCGGCAATCCGTGACATGGAGTGTTTTCAACACATCTTTGAGCGCGTTGCCTTCTGTATCACGCCACGAATGAAACGGAGATCTGTTGGCATCGTTGATGCACTATACACAGCAAGAACTCTGGTCATGAAGGCGTTGAACCAATTGCGATTCTAAGGAGAATCACCGATGGATAAATTAGTTATCAAAGGCGGCAAGCAGCTTGAAGGCACGGTGTCGGTCAGTGGCTCGAAAAACGCAACGCTACCAATTGCGGTTGCAGCATCGATTCTGGGAGATGGCGCATGTGTAATCAACAATGTTCCGGACCTCAGAGATGTTGAAACCCTACGTTCAGTCCTGGAAGTGTTGGGAGCAGTAACGAAGTTTAAAGATTCAACCCTCCATATTGCACCCAGAAACGAGATTGTTTACGAGGCACCTTACGATTTAGTACGGAAGATGCGTGCTTCAATCTACGTGTTAGGGCCTCTCCTCGCGCGCCTTGGCAGAGCCAAAGTCTCCTTCCCGGGAGGCTGCGCTATTGGTCCTCGGCCGATTGATCTCCATATAAAGGGTTTGGAGCAGCTCGGAGCACAAATCGAAATAAAGGAGGGCTACATTCACGCCCGTGCAGACCGATTGGCGGCGGCGGACATGGATCTTAGCGGCGTCCACGGTCCGAGCGTTGGCGCGACCGCGAATGTTATGATGGCGGCTACCTTGGCAGAGGGTACAACAGTTATTCGGAGCGCCGCGCGTGAACCACACATCTCCGATCTCGCCAATTTTTTGAATGCGATGGGGGCAGAGATAGAAGGAATCGGTACATCAGTGCTGAAAATACACGGCGTGAAACAGTTACGCGGAACTGAATACAGCATTGTCCCGGATGACATTGAAGCTGGCACATTCATGGTAGCGGGAGCCATCACCGGGGGAGATGTATTTGTGAAAGATGCCGTGCAGGAAAACCTTGAAGCCGTATCGGCAAAGTTGTCCGATGCCGGGGTTCAGCTTGATTGGAAAGATGATGGTGTTCGCGTGACAACGCCTCGCCAACTTAGCGCTATTGAATTGAATACTGAACCGTTTCCAGGGTTTCCAACCGATATGCAGGCTCAAATGACGGGTCTCCTTAGCCTCGTGCCGGGGACGAGCATTATTACTGAAGCCGTCCATACCGACCGATTTATGCATGTTGCGGAACTGAATCGCATGGGAGCCGATATTCTGGTGCGAGGACACCGTGCGACGGTGCGTGGGGTGCCCAAACTTAGCGGTGCACCCATCATGGCGTCAGACCTGCGGGCAGGCGCTGTTTTGGTGCTTGCAGGTATGGCAGCGGAAGGTGAAACCGTTGTTTCTCGTGTGTATCATATCGACCGCGGATATGAAAGGATTGAAGAGAAACTGACCGCTATCGGTGCAAATATTGTCAGGATAGACGAATAACCCTTATCGAATTATACCATTTCTCGTAAGTGTTTAGTTCAGCCAAAACGAGTGGCAATATTAGTTTGGCAGTGTATCGCGCCTGATTATCGGCAGCGGGGCATTATTGGATTATATGTAGGAGGGCATCTTGCCCCGATGCAGGAGCGATTCCCTACCGAAAGTGGATTTTCATTGCATAGTTGTTTAGGGAGTTGATTTATCGTGAACGCGGAATATCGGGGCAAGGGGAATCTCTATCGCGGTCGCTTTTCGCTCCCTTGATCCCCTCCCACAAGGGATATCGCTCGCATGTTGGGTGCATGAGAGAAATTGCCATCGGTCGTGGAATAAAGAGTGCGCCTTGCATTCGCCGCAAGGAGTTAATGGACTAAACAATTACCATTTCTCTAAAATGACAGTGCATAACTGACAAATGACGTGAATTGAAGTCGCGATTCGGAGATCGCTCCTACCGGGTGCCACACCGCGTAACCGTGTAAGTCCTAACGAAATAATTGTCCTACTCTATGCACTGTTATTCAAGCGAAATGGTATTACAAGATTGATTTGACGTGGATATTTCGAGGTTCAGATGATTAGGATTCTTGAGTCTAGTTCCCAAGAAGCGAAAGAGTTCATTGAAAAGTTGAGGTACCGAGGGCAACTCCAGGACGAAAGTGTTTTGCGAACTGTGAATCATATTCTGGAGGATGTGCGGAAGAATGGGGACAAAGCAGTAATTAAATATACCCGAAAATTCGATGCGCCTCGAATCAACGTCAAGGGATTGCGCGTAAAAGAGGAGGAGCTCAACAAGGCGTATTCACAGGTTGACTCAGAATACCTTGATGCAATCAAACACGCACGTACCAATATTGAGCGGTTTCATCAGAAACAGTTGCGGAATTCATGGGTAACAACCGAAGATGATGGCGTACTTCTAGGGCATCTTATCCGTCCGTTGCAGCGCGTTGGCGTCTGTGTGCCCGCCGCGAGCCAACTGTTGGTTTCTTCGTTAATCATGAACGTGGTACCTCCCAGAGTTGCGGGAGTGGAGGAAATTGCAGCCTTCATTGCTCCTGCGCCGAATCGGAAGATTGATCCGCATATGCTTGTCGCCGCGGCGGAGTGTAAAATTCACGAGATATACAAATGCGGCGGCGCACAAGCAGTCGGAGCGATGGCATACGGGACGGATTCGATTCGCAAAGTCGACAAGATTGTTGGTCCCGGAAACATATACGTTCAGCTAGCCAAGAAATCAGTTTACGGCACGGTGGATATAGACAAATTGGCGGGACCGAGTGAGGTACTGGTGATCGCCGACGACTCTGCCGAACCCGCCTATGTTGCTGCAGATCTCATCTCGCAAGCCGAGCATAGCGAAGATTGCTCTGCAATCCTCATCACTACGTCAAGAGGAGTTGCCGAGCAGGTGCGGGCAGAGATTGAGTTACAGGCGCAGAATTTACCGCGTCAGACTGAACTGATTGGTGCTTTCGGCAACTATGGCGTGGCATTCGTCGTTGATGATTTGAATGAGGCCGTAGCGCTTGCTAACGAAATCGCTCCGGAGCACGTTGAATTGGAGGTAGAAAACCCATTCGAGTGGGTTGGCGCAATTCGCAATGCCGGCGCGATTATGGTTGGGCCTTACACGCCGGAGTCTGTTGGCGACTATATTGCCGGTCCAAACCACATTCTGCCGACCGGAGGCTCGGCGCGATATGCGTCCCCGTTGAGTGTAGACGATTTTCTAAAAAAGACGAGTGTCATCTCTTATACTAGGACAGCCTTGAAGAAAGTTACGCCATCTGTCGTAAAACTGGCGCAGATTGAGGGGTTGGATGGCCATGCGGCGGCGATGCAGGTTCGTTTCGAGGATGACCGAGAATAAGGCTTACCCATAAATGTGCGCGCCGACATATCCTGTCTACGTCTGCAAATCTCATAGCGTGTGCTGGTGTGTAGTATTTGCCCGCAGTAGGTGGAATCTATCAAGCGTAGCCTCACTTCCGAAAACTGCTAATACCATTTCTCTAAAATGTATGTGCATTGATTGCGTGAATCAGGTAAAGAAACTTGCGTGGAGCGGAACAAGAAGTCTTGTCTCCGCGCAAAGTCGGCGGGGCAAGGGGATTTCTATCGCACAGGATCTTCTATCGCGCTCACTATCCGGTCGCTTGATCGTTATTCATTCGTTTGAGGGATCTACTATCGCACTCGCTATCCGCTCGCTTGAGGGATCTACTATCGCACTCGCTATCCGCTCGCTTGATCCCCGCCTACGGAGTAAGTAAACGACATAGCAAAGACATCATATGCACTATTATTCAAGCGAAATGGTATAACCAGTTATGACCCTTTCATTTGCTCAGCAAGCCCCGAGAAAACCCTTACCTCGGTGTTACTGTTCAATTGAAGACTCTCGCCAGCCTTCAGCAGTATTTCGGGATCCCAAAAACCGAAAGCCGTAAGTCCTAAAATTCAAGGGATAAGATCAGCCCAATTGCTCCAATGTCGTCTCGCTAATCAACCGCTGAAGTTCACTCAAAGAAGCGAAGATCGACTGCGATAGAGATCCTACAGGTTTATAGCAGGAGCCAGCAAAAACATCAAACGCCCTTCCTCAAATTGTCTGAATCACGGATTAAGGGCACGCACTTGTCGGTCGGGCTAGAAGTCCGACCTACCCGAACGGGCAGCAACTTGGGTTTTTTACGGATTGTTTATAGGAGATGTTCCCTATGTCTAAACGTCATTTCATTTCCACTTTGATTAGGGCTCAGCATTACATTGTACTTATCGGTCTATTGACCCTCATCGTGGGATCTCAACATGTGTCAGCTCAATCGCCGCTAGCTCAAGATGCCTACGCCATCTTTGAAGCGAGCTGCCTTATCTGCCACGGGCCCGACGGCGCCTATCGAGAAACGCTCCTGATGGAACACGCCACGCTCATCGAAAAGGGTACGGTTATTCCGGGAAACCCCGATGCATCGGAGTTGTACAAGCGCTTGCTTGGAAACACGGAAAACGGCGTCCAGATGCCGTTTGGACAGCCACCCCTGCCCGACCAGTCGATTGACACCATTCAGCGCTGGATATTAGCCGGCGCCCCCGATTGGGCTATAACCCCTTCAACCGATAACCGCTTTATCTCTCCCGCTGAACTTCTCAAGAACATTGAAAATCACCTCGCCTCACTCGAACCGTTCGACCGCGCCTTCGCTCGCTACTTTACACTGACGCACCTCCACAACGCTGGGGAAACACCGGAGATACTTGGTGAGTACCGTAAAGCGCTCTCGAAACTGGTCAACAGCCTGTCATGGGGGCTTACAGTCACCAATCCACAGCCCATTGACTCGCAAGCTACCATCTTCTACATCGACTTGCGACACTACGAGTGGGACCGCAATGACGGGTGGACGAAGATAGAAGAGGCGTACCCCTATCACATCCCGTTTGATGCGCCGGTACAGACCGGGCTGCGAGAACAACTGACGCGGTTGCAGACACAGATGAAGACTGATGTGCCATCGGTTCATATCGACTGGTTCATTGCGACGGCTTCAACCCCGCCGCTTTATCACGAACTGCTTTCACTGCCACTCACGGATAGGGATTTGGAAACGCGATTGGAGGTTGACGTCGGCGGTAATCTGACGACTGCACCGGGGGTTCGCGTTTGGCGGGCGGGATTCAACAATTCGGGCGTTTCCACTAACAACCGAGTGGTGGAACGGCATGCCTCTCGATACGGAGCGTATTGGAAGAGCTACGACTTTGCCGGAAGTGTGGGTACACAGAATATCTTTACCCACCCGCTTAATTTCAACCACGATGGCGGGGAGGTGATTTTCAATTTGCCGAACGGGCTTCAGGGTTATTATCTTGTCGACGGCAATGGTTTGCGATTGGCTGAAGCGCCGATAAACATCGTTTCCAATCCCGCAGCAAGCGACCCGACGGTACGAAACGGAATCTCCTGTATCGGCTGTCATACGGAAGGAATGAAGACCTTTGAAGACCAAGTGCGTTCCGTAATTGAGAGCAACGCCAATCCGCCCTACGACAAAGCGCAGGCGCTGCGGCTGTACGTGGAACAGTCAGTCATGGACGCTCGTGTGGGTGTCGACATGGAGCGCTATCGGGAAGCGCTTGAAGCCACGGGCGGTGCGGTTGGCGGAGTTGAGCCGATTTCCCGTTTCCATGAGGCGTTTCAGGGAGCGGTGGATGCGGCGTATGCTGCTGCCGTGGTGGGATTGGAGAGCGAAACCTTCCTTGAGAAAATTCGTGAAAATACGGGACTGCAGAACGTAGGTTTGTTAGCCTTGGAGGGTGAGAACGGAAGTGTGAAGCGAGACGCATGGACATCAAGTTTTCGAGATGTGATTTATGCGTTGGACTACCCGGATCGGGTTGGAGAGCCCCCGGTCATAACACAGCCCGATGTGATACCGGGAACTGTTGTACACATTACGGACCCGAACCTGCGTGCCGCTGTTGCAGAAGCGCTTGGCAAAAGCATCAATGCCCCGATTACTATCGAAGACATGAAAAGATTGACTCATCTCACCGCGATTGGCAGAGAGATCCGTGATTTAACCGGTCTTCAGTTTGCAACTAGTCTAAGCAGTTTAAGGCTCGGTCATTGGGGAAAAGTGGGGAACCAGGTATCCGACCTCGCACCGATAGCAGGCTTAACTGAATTGCGCCATCTCATTCTTAACGACAATCTTATATCCGACCTATCACCAATTGCAGGGTTAACCAATCTGGAGTCTCTAGTATTGGAACTAAACGACGTATCCGACCTCTCACCGATAGCAGGATTAATCAATCTGGAACATATAGATTTTAACGCCAACGATGTATCCGACCTATCGCCGATCGCGCGACTAGTCAACCTAAGAAGAATCCGCACCTGGGGTAACCCATTCTCGGATTTATCACCCCTAGCAGGATTAACAAAATTGGAGTGGTTGGATATTTGCGGTGCAAGGCTACAGGATGCGAGTTTAGAGCCACTAACGGGCTTGACAGGTTTGAAAGAACGTAACTGTTTAGTCCACTACTCTCTATGTCGAAAGCCGCTTTGCAAAACGAGGGGATTGTAGAAAAACTATAACTTGAATGGACTTGGAAGCGGTTAGGTTGGTGCGGTTGTCTCAACAGTCAGAACCCCGGCATCAAGTCCTTGATGATAGCGTCGGATAATTTCCAAGCCGACTTCCACGAAATCTTTGTTCTGCTGCTTGCAAGTTTGAATCACACTGGTGATGATACCTAACGCTTCAGAGCCATTGGGAGAACGATTGCCGCCCGATATTTTGCGAGTCACTACCGCCGGTCGTATGGCTCGTTCGGCGCGATTGTTATCGGCGGCGACCTGCATGTGTGACAGAAAGGTGAATAACGAATCGCTGTGTTTGGCTAACCGTTTGGCGAGTCTTTGACAATCCGGGTCATGATAGTCCGCTTTGGCAAGTTTCTCCAATCGGTGGTTCAGCCTTTTGAATCGGCGTTCCAAGCGAGATTGGGAGAAGTCCGACTGCTTCTGCTTGAGGCGAATGGCATCGCGTAACAAACGCGTCAGTTTTTTGGCGAATGCCGCATATTCTGGGGTGTGATTCGTCTTTCTCACGTCAGACAATTCACGCAGCAAATGTACCAAGCACTTTTGCTGGGTGTAGGGAAGTGGGTTATAAGCGGTGTAAAAGTCACTGACAAGGACTCCATCATAGTCTGTACCCAATTGTTCTAAAACCACTTGATGTCCACGACTCGCATTGACTTCATAAACCGTGTAACTGTCTGTGGTGAATGCCCAAAGCCAGCATGATTGGCCGTTTAACCGCCAGCCGGTTTCATCGACATAGGTGCAATGACTCTGTCGCAATCCGGTTTGAATTGCTTGATATTCGGGAGTGAACCATTTTGCCAACGATTGCATGGATTGCGCCAATGCGCCAGCAGTGACAGAAAGCCCACACAGTCGTTCAAGTACTGAGACGACTTTCCGATACGGCACCCCCATAGCGTGCTTCAATTCAGCGGCAATGAGCAACGCCCGCGGGCCTATCAACCGATGGGGTACTTGCTGCGGGTGACGGCTTTCCACCCGTCTTTGGCAGTTTTGGCAATATCCACTTTGTGTCTGATAGCAGACAACAGTTGTCTGAGCCGGAATGACTTCTTCAACATACTGTTGGTGGGTTGTGACATTTTCAATCACTCCATGACAATGGGGACAATCCTCTAAAGGAGTTTCAACAATTTCGTCGGCTTCGGTGGGACGACGTCGATAACTGCCGGCGTGGCCCGGCTTTTGCCCCGGTTTTTTGCGACGGCGTTTCTGTCGTTTCGGTTTGACAAATCCGGGGACAGGCGATTTTGGAGGCGAAGTGGGGGTAGCTAACGGTTTCGACACCTGTTGTTCCAATTCGGTTACACGGGCGCGTAATGCCTGATTTTCAGCCTCCAATTCGGCAATACGAGCAATGAACTGTTGTTCCCTTGTATTCGTCATATTGATGCGTTGAATCCTCCGTAGCAAGCAATTGTGCCCTATGCTGCACAGATTTTGCCACTCTTACAAACTGAACTAAACAGTTACGAAAGAACTGTATCTTGCCGACAACGGAATATCGGACATATCACCCATCGCGAGATTAACCGGGTTGGAGCGTTTGAATATTCACCATAACCACATTTCGAATATTTCGCCGCTTGCTGGGCTAACGAACCTGAAATGGTTGGGGGTCGACCACAACAATATCTCCGACTTTTCTCCTTTGGATCGGTTGCGTGCGAACACAAAGATTGACTGGCAACACAATCCAGGGTTCCCAAAAGGAGGTCCGAAAATTGAGGGACCCTGGTTATGGGCTTTTCTTCCGGACGTAAGACTGGATAGCGGCGTAGATTTACTTGCGGAAGCGAGCGGAGGGGCGGTGACGGAAGTGGGGGTTTCTACCCACGGGGCAACACTGGGCAAGCCCGTCGGAAATGACGAGTGGATATCCGACAAACTCCCGCCTACGGGGGGTAATAATCTTGACGATATGCTAAAAAGAGCGATTCCTGACGGCGTCATCTACGGCACGTTAACCCTCTATTCGCCACGCGAACAGGAGACAACCATGTACGTCGGAGGCGAGCACGGACTGAAGGTCTGGCTTAACGGGGCTCTGATTCACCAGGATTTCCGTCGACTTGGGAATGACGATTACAGTAATTTTTTCCCGGTTACGCTTCGGCAGGGAAGAAACGTTTTGTTAGTCGCGGTTGTCACCCGTTTCCGTTCTGATGATAATAACGCCTTTTTCGGGTTTGATCCCGGCACCGAATACGCAGTGGCCACCGGTATCGGCTACGCCTTTTCCGAGACGCCAATTCACATCGGCGATACCTTTACGCTCGACATCCGAGCAGAAAATGTGTTCGACTTGGCGGGGTGGCAGTTTGATATTGCGTTCGACCCTGCCATCCTTGAAGCGGTTGACGTGAGTGAAGGCGATTTTCTGAAGACGGACGGCGGAGCGACTTTCTTCCAGAGCGGGAGCATTGACAATACAGCAGGTAAGATCACAGGACTAATTGCGGGACGGGTTAGCGAAGGCGGCGTGAGCGGCACTGGCTCCGTCCTTCAGGTGAAGTTCGAGGCGAAATCCGAAGGTGAAACGGAAATCGCGTTGCACAATTTCAAGTTCGGCTCTAGTACAGGGGAAATCATCCCCGCGGGGCCTCATGAAATCCATATTACCGTAGAGGAACGCTTACCGACCGGGGATGTGAATCGTGACGGTGGCGTCGACATTCTGGATCTGATTCTCGTTGCGCAGCAGTTGGGGCAAAGCGTACCCGCCAACTCGCCGGTGGACATTAACGGCGACGGGGTTGTCAACATCTTCGACCTCACCCTCGTCGCACAGGGGATTGGCGGAGCGACTGCGCCAGCAGCTCGGGGCATTGACTCGGCGACAATAGAGACGTGGATTGCCCAGGCACGACTCGCAGACGACGGCTCAATTGCCTTTCGACAGGGCATTGCGAATCTCCAAAACCTGTTAGCCTCGTTGATTATCCCCCAAGAGACCGCACTGCACGCCAACTATCCGAATCCTTTCAATCCTGAAACTTGGATACCTTATCAGTTGGCAGAAGACGCGAATGTCACGTTGACGATTCATGACACCAATGGTACCATGGTTCGTTGGCTGGATTTAGGACATCGGGCTGCGGGTAGCTATCAGAGCCGCAGCCGTGCAGCGTATTGGGATGGTCGCAATGGGCGTGGCGAGTCCGTCGCCAGCGGTCTCTATTTTTACACGCTGAGGGCGGGTGAGTTCACGGCGACGCGGAAGATGCTGATAATGAAATAATTTTATGCCGAAGCGATTCAGAGAGAGAGTTCTATCCCGCGGAATTGGGTGCGGTTGGAAACCGCACCTACCGTGTACGTTTGTACAAAGTCGAGCTCATGAGACAGAAAACTACGGCCGCGTTCAGGGGATGAACCCTACTGGAAAGGCTGGTGCGCGGTAAGAGGGGAAACCGACGATTTGATGATCGTCGATCGCACCCTACAACACCAGGGCAATGAAGTTGGGAGACTCGGAGGATAGTATGACACATCGTGTTTTTATCTGTTTCTGTATTCTGAGTTTATGTATAATCGGGTGCCTTCCGGGAACATTGGAGAAGGCCATGGAGGTGGAGGCGCCTCCGACGGCGCCGGCTAAATCGCCAACTATTGCGGAACTCCATTTGTCGCTGGCGAAAGGGGTCTACGCGGCGAATGAGCCGATTCCACTTCTGATGAGCGTGCGTGCGGGAAAATTTGACTTGCTTGTGCCGGCGGTCTCTGTCGCGGGGGAGGGTGCGTTCGGGGGGTTAATCGTCACGGATGCGGCGGGAAATACGATCAAGCCGAATTCCCCAATCTTGGCAGTGGGGCACACAAAAAACCTGTTGCATGATGGAAATGCGCTAGATTGTATCCATGGCGTCGAACTGAAATCCGGAGCAGAAACGGTTGCGACGCTGGAAGATTTGCGGGCGCATTACAACCTTGCCCCGGGGGATTACACGCTCCAAATCCGCATGAACTTGAAAGTTTATCGGGAGTTTTTGCCGGACCAATCGCCGATGGTTGTCGACATGGAGAAGGACATCTTGGCGATTCAGCGGGCCAGGCATTCGGCTGAAGCGAAGCAGCAGGCGATTAGCCATTTGCGGGAAGAAATTGCCGCCATTCAGCGCGAACAGGAGGAGGTTTATGACAAGATTTATCTTCCTTTGGACTCGCTGCGCGGCGCGGCAAACCTCGAGTCCGATATCGCTTCGTTGAGGGTTGAGTGATATGTGGCGGGGGAGAGTTGGGTTTCACTCGGATTTTGGAGGCATGAAGCATAACGAGGGCCTCAAATGCAATCCAGATGCTTGGTTTTTTCGTGAGTTTCCGTTCAACCCAACCTACGGCTAACGCTGTCAAAGGCTGGTGCGCAGTGCGCACCCTACAGAATTTAAGAGAAACCGAGTTTTCAAGAAAAAACTCGGTTTAGAGGCAATTTAGGAGAATCAAGCAATGATAATTCATAATGGCGGTCCCAATCTGAGTTTGGGGGAGGTCGTTCTCTTTCCTTTCGATGACTACAGCCTCCCATTTCAAAGAGGGGTTCGATTGCAGTTGATCCCGAATAAAGGCGACCAAATCGTCGTGCCGTTTGGTCCCCCGGGCGCGCCGGACAGCAAAGGTATGAACTACTACGGCGCGGTCTGCAGAGTCGGCGATGAACTGTGGATGTGGTATCTGGGGGGTAGCCAGGTATGTTTTGCAAAGAGCACGGACGGCTACAACTGGGAACGTCCGAGCCTCGGGCTTATTGAGCATAACGGCAGCACACAGAACAATCTGGTGGATTTGGGCGGCGCAGCGTACAAGGTGGTGGCGTGCGTCGTGATTTATGAACCCGAGGATCCCGATCCTAATCGCCGATTCAAGATGGTTTACGAGACGCACCGCAGGAATCCGTCGCACGGCGGGCGTGCGGAGTTTAACGTCGCCGTTAGCGCGGATGGCCTACGCTGGACGGAGATTCCGGTCAATCCGCACTATGTATCCTGTGAAATGGGCGGTTTCATCAAGTTCAACGGGTGTTATTATGTCTCCGCGCAGAGCGGCGGCGGACATTTTCCGCGGCCTGAACGAAAGCTGGAAACTTTCGTTTCTTACGATTTTGAGAATTGGGTTGAAGCCGACTGCATGGGCTTGCTGCGCGGGAACCTCCCGCCTAGACCGATGGTCGAAGGATCGCACGCCGGGGAGCAGATTCACCTCGGCGCGGGGTTGTGGAACCGGGAGAACGTGATTATCGGCATCTACGGTCAATGGCACGGGCATCCAACGAACGATAGGAGTTTGATCGCCATGGATCTCGGACTGGTGGTTAGCAACGACGCGCTGCACTACCGGGAACCGATACCCGATTTCCGAATCGTTCCGGCTGGGGAAAACAGCGCGGACCGGCTGTTCGGCGCTTTGATGCAGGGCCAGGGATTCGACAACATCAATGGCGAAACGCTGTTCTGGTACGCGCCTTGGGGCGGTTGCAACGGCATTCGGGTGGCGAAGTGGGAACAAGATCGGTTGGGTTACTTTGAAGCCTTCCTAGGCATGAAGATGAATTCGCTGCAGGAATCGCACTTCGTCTCGGCGCCCATAGATTTGGAGGGCAAACCGGCAAAGGTCGAGATTAACGTGTCGGGTCTGTCGGAGTACACCGACATTAGCGTGGAGATTCTGACGGAACGATTCGAGGCGATTTCGGGTTTCGGGCGTGACGAGTGCACGGGACCGAAGGAGTCCGGGCTGCGGCAGTTGGTGACCTGGGGGAACCGCGAAAGCCTTGAGGGTATTGACGGCAAGGTTCGCGTCCGGGTGAATTTCGGCGGGATTCGTCCCGAGGATGTAAAGATTCACGCGATATATGTGAGTGAGTGTAGTTAAGCCCCTTTACGTCGGCACGGGGGCCATTCCCGATAACCAAAGACCATAGGTGAGGTTGACATGAGTCTAACGAGGGAAGAGGTAGATCAGTTTGAACGGCAAGGGTGGGTTATGAAGCGCAAGGTGTTGTCTCGCGGGGACATGGAGCCCATCCAGGAAGGCCTTACCGAGATTGTGCACAGAGAAGCCCTAGATCTAAAAGAGAAGGGGATGCTGGATGAGATTTACGAAGATAAACCCTTCGAAACGCGCCTAGCCTATATTCGCTACGCCAACCCCGAGGCATGTCGGGTCATTTATAGGAGTGTCATGGGAAAGGCTGGCGGCGGCTTTAGCGGAGAGTCGATGTTCCACGTCGTGCGGCATCGACCGTTGCTGTCCTGTATCGAAAGCCTTCTGGGGCCCGATATCATCGGCGCCTCAATCTACCGCGTCCGCCCCAAGCTGCCGGAGTGGGCGCACGGCGAGGTACCTTGGCATCAGGATTCGGGTTATTTCATGCCTCATTGCGACAAATTCCTCATATTAACCTGTTGGATTCCTCTGGTCGATGCCACCCTCGAAAACGGGTGTCTCTATGTATTGCCCGGACTGCATACACGGGGAGTGAAACGCCATTATACGGGGGGACACTCGGGCTATCTTGAGGTGCCGGGAGATTTACTCGGTCAGGTTAAACCGATACCGGTTGAAATGGAGGCGGGGAGCGTTCTTTTTTTGACGAACCTGACTCCGCACGCCTCCTTTGAAAACAACAGCGGCGTCGTGCGGTGGAGTTTGGATCTTAGGTATCAAAGTATGGAGGCGCCGAACAATGTCGATGAGGAGCCGGAGTCCTACACGCGCGAGCGAGAGCCGGTGACGATGGCTTGCGCTCCCACCGAAGCGGATTTTGTCATCCGAGACACAAAGAACCCCCACCGCGAGGTAGCAACGCCGGAACAGTTTCACCAGATTCGGGAGAAGTACGAAAATGCGCGTCCCTATCACCCGGGTCGCGGGTGGACGCCGATGTCGGAGCGATCAACCGAGTGAATAGCGAGCTGAACTTTCTATCGCAGTCCTTATTCAGTTGCCTGATCCTACAAGAAATGGTGGGCATTGCCCACCCTACAAATGTACTAGCCACGGCCCCTGTCGCGAGTGAAACTCGCTCCTACAGAAATCACACCGCACGGTTATGGGCATAACACCATTACAAATGGTTCGCTCCAGAGCGGGAATGGATAACCGAACGAGATTGTTCAAACAACCATAGGTGAGGTTGAGATGAGTCTGACGCGAGAAGAGGTAAATCAGTTTGAACAAGAAGGATGGGTTATGAAGCGCAAGGTGTTCTCTCGCGGGGATATGGAGCCCATCCGGGACGCCCTGACCGAGATTGTGCACCGAGAAGCCTTGGCGTTGAAAGAGCAGGGGATGTTGGATGAAATTTACGAGGCTCAACCCTTCGAAACTCGCCTAACCCGCATTCGGTACGCCAACGCCGATGCCTGTCGAGTCATTTATAAAAGCATCATGGGAAAGGCTGGCGGCGGCTTTAGCGGCGAGTCGATGTTCCACTTCGTGAGGCACCAGGATTCGGGGTACTTCATGCCGCATTGCGACAAATATCTCATATTGACGTGTTGGATTCCTCTGGTGGATGCCACGCTCGAAAACGGCTGTCTTTTCGTGTTGCCCAGATCGCATAAGAGAGGGGTCATACGGCATTATACCGGGGGGCACTCGGGCTATCTTGAGGTGCCGGGAGATTTACTGGGTCAGGTTAAACCGATACCGGTTGAAATGGAGGCGGGGAGCGTGCTTTTCTTGACGAACCTGACTCCGCACGCCTCCTTCGAGAACCACAGCGGCGTGGTGCGTTGGAGTTTGGATCTCAGGTATCAGAGCATGGAGACGCCGAACAATGTCGATGAGGAGCCGGAGTCCTACACGCGCGAGCGAGAGCCGGTGACGATGGCTTGCGCTCCCACCGAAGCGGATTTTGTCATCCGAGACACGAAGAGCCCCCACCGCGAGGTGGCTACGCCGGAGCAGTTTCACCAGATCCGAGAGAAGTACGAAAATGCGCGTCCCTATCACCCGGGGCGGGGATGGACGCCGATGTCGGAGCGATCAACCGAGTGAATAGCGAGCTGGACTTTCTATCGCAGTCCTTATTCAGTTGCCTGATCCTACAAGAAATGGTGGGCAGTGCCCACCCTACAAATGTACTAGCCACGGCCCCTGTCGCGAGTGAAACTCGCTCCTACAGAAATCACACCGCACGGCTATGGGCATAACACCATTACAAACGGTTCGCTCCAGAGCGGGAATGGATAACCGAACAAGATTGTTCAAGAGACCATTGGTGAGGTTGAAATGAGTCTAACGAAAGAGGAAGTCAATCAGTTTGAACGGCAAGGGTGGGTTATGAAGCGCAAGGTGTTTTCTCGCGGGGATATGGAGCCCATCCAGGAAGGCCTTACCGAGATTGTGCACAGAGAAGCCCTAGATCTAAAAGAGAAGGGGATGCTGGATGAGATTTACGAAGATGAACCCTTTGAAACCCGCTTAGCCTATATTCGCTACGCAAACCCCGATGCGTGTCGGGTCATTTATAGGAGTGTCATGGGAAAGGCTGGCGGCGGCTTTAGCGGAGAGTCGATGTTCCACGTCGTGAGGCATCGACCGTTGCTGTCCTGTATCGAAAGCCTTCTGGGGCCCGATATCATCGGCGCCTCAATCTACCGCGTCCGTCCAAAGTTGCCGGAGTGGGCGCACGGCGAGGTACCTTGGCATCAGGATTCGGGTTATTTCATGCCTCATTGCGACAAATTCCTCATATTAACCTGTTGGATTCCTCTCGTCGATGCCACGCTCGAAAACGGGTGTCTTTATGTATTGCCCGGACTCCATACACGGGGAGTGAAACGCCATTATACGGGGGGACACTCGGGCTATCTTGAGGTGCCGGGAGGTTTACTCGGTCAGGTTAAACCGATACCCGTTGAGATGGAGGCGGGGAGCGTTCTTTTTTTGACGAACCTGACTCCGCACGCCTCCTTTGAAAACAACAGCGGCGTCGTGCGGTGGAGTTTGGATCTTAGGTATCAAAGTATGGAGGCGCCGAACAATGTCGATGAGGAGCCGGAGTCCTACACGCGCGAGCGAGAGCCGGTGACGATGGCTTGCGCTCCCACCGAAGCGGATTTTGTCATCCGAGACACGAAGAGCCCCCACCGCGAGGTGGCTACGCCGGAGCAGTTTCACCAGATCCGAGAGAAGTACGAAAATGCGCGTCCCTATCACCCGGGGCGGGGATGGACGCCGATGTCGGAGCGATCAAGTGAGTGAATAAGGAGCAATCTCGTTCCTAAATAAAGCAGTCAGTTGGGTTTCGCTACGTTCTTGTGCACAAGCGGAACATTGGAAAACAGAATTCTCTTGAAAGTTTGATGAGAGTTGGATGACGACGCTCAACCCAACCTACGAGGCTGACCACTTATGTGGAGCGGAGTAAGAAGCCTTGTCTCCACGCAAGGTCGGCGTGGCAAGGGGACCTCTATCGCACTTGTTATTTACTCGTTTGAAGAGATTTATATCGGGATTTACTATCGCCTTCGCTATTCGCTCAGTTGATCCCTACAAGTGCGATCAGGGAGTGAAAGAGAGAAGGCTAGCTTACACCATAAGAAGGACGGAAGAACGAATTAAAGGGCTGTACGTTAAACGGTTGGGCAACTAGGGACGAGAATTAGAGATAAACACGGTTGGTTTTTGCAAAGAATCCAAACATTCTACCAATGCTGTTTCTGCCTCATAACTATCTTCAATACAAGAGTAAGCAAAACCCCGCTCCTTCTTGGCATGGTTGTTTTCCGGGTTAATTTTTAGAACCATATTGTAATCTTCTATGGAATCCTCATAGTTTTTGGAATAGAAATTTATCGTGGCTCTAATAAGATAAACTTCCTCCATAAGCTCAGACTTATTTCCTTTTTGAGCCTCGATTATGTCGTTAATCGCACTTTCAAAAGAACGCAAGTCCTTATCCCTTAGGAATTCTTGTTTAGTCACTTCATAAAATTTGCAGGCTCTTTCATAGTCTGAAAGTTTACCTCTCATCCAGGCATGAAATTCCATTATCAAACCTCTTTTTGTCTGTAGTCATCCCAATAGCGTTTTGCTCGTTTTCGGTCACCCGATCTATTCGTCAATCTGATTCCTCGTTATTCACTCGGTCGATCCCACCCTACAAAAAGGCTTGATTACTTGGCTTTTAATTCAAGGAGTTTGACCCGCCGGGAGGTATGCACCAAGTTGTACTTCTCCCAATACTTCTCCAAATCCTTATCCTTATTGTCGCCGGGGTCGTGCCATATCAAGACGTAATCGGCATTTGCCTTGTCTTCCACCGAGGGATGAGATTTCCAGTTCACCGGGAAGTAGGAGAATCTCGCCTCGTAGTTGTCGAGATAAACAACATCTTTCGCCGCCAATGCGTAGTAGCAGGGGGAATGGTGGAACGGGTTGACGTATTTCACATCTCCTAAGGGTTCGGACAAGCCGGAACCGTCGCCGAGGACGAAGGTGGAGTGCGGCTTGATGAGTTTGGTCGCCGCCACTTGCTCTGAAATCTCGGATTGAAGAACAGCATATTCGTAATAGTATCTGCCGATGTGTATCAGGGAGAGTATTACCAAGGCGCCGCCGAAAATGTACCGCAACGACTTATGGAACGCGGCAATCCAAGCCGCCAAGAAGAGGAAGATGAAGATGTAAATCCTTTCGTTTACCCAACTTCCGCCGGATTGGTTGCTGGGCGACGTGAAGAACAGCACGGTGAAGAGTATGGCTAACAACAGGAACACATCTCTCTCGGTGAACCATTGGCGTTTCCATATCCGATGTACAATCGTCGCAAGCGCCGCGATCAATAGCACCCCCAATATGGGCCGCGTGACGTAAACATGCCAGTCGGTGTATGACACAAGGATGAGCATGTTCCAGAAGTAGCGCGTCGACCACTCCATCTCCGGCACAGTTTCATTGAACGGCTGTAGCGTGCGCAGTAAGTAGATCAATCCTAGGGTGTGCGCCAACAGCATGTATCCGGCGTATGTTCCCAGCGGTGTGAGTTGTGAGCGTATTGCCCGCCAAACGGAGGACATAGAGAGTCCCCCCGGCTCTAGCCTCCATAGGTCTTTTATCGTCCCCGAGACGAAGTCGAATAGCGCGATTACCGCCATCGCCGTCAGGAGCAGCGCATAGGAGCCGAAATGGGTCACGTAGGTGAGAACCAACAGGACGTTGAGGACGATGATTTGACGAACTTGGATGTCGTGTCTGTGCTTCCACCAATAGCCGAGTGTGAACAGCGCTAGGGAGACACTGAGCGCGAAGTTGTAAAACCCCATGTGAAGCAGGTTGTGGTGGGAGAAGATGAACCCGACCAGACTGAAAAGCACATATCTTCGGTCTATTGCACCCAGCAGGTAGCATAGCGACAACGGCAGCAACGCAACGGTCACGGTGAGAAATATCTTCTCCGCAATCACCGGGGGCACAACGTACATCAGCGCCGTCATCGAAGCGTGCGATGTCCAGTTTGGGAAGAGCCTGAGGTTTAGCCTATAAGCCTCGCGTATCTCATGATTGTCGGTATCATGATAGTCCTTCAGCACCTTAGAGTTGTAGACGTGGGCGGGACCGTCCTGCGTGGGAAAATAGGGGAAGATCCATAGCGGAAGTATGTGAATCACGAGCAGCGCGATGAATAGGTTTTTCCACGTACAGTACTGAAGCAGTCGGTTCATGGCGTTCTTCTTTCAGCGCCTGTGTACTTGTCATCATCAAGAGTCTCGTCGAATAATGATGGCAAAGCTATTCTTAGGCAGTTGAGTTGCTATATGCCCGTTGGGATGTCTATCCGCTCGCTTAATTGCAACGCTCTATAATAGCTATGGCACTCCGCTGGAGTGCAAGACACAGGTTCCCAACGGCTATTGACATGGAAGACTTCTATCGCGCTCGTTATTTACTTACTTGATCTCCTCTGGAGTGTAGAACGCGCGAGATGGTTTTCTATCGCCTTCCCTAATCAGTTGATTGCACCTACAAGGAATGGTGGGCAGTGCCCACCCTACAAATTTACTACGAATGTACAAAGTTGGGCTTAATGCGATGCCTTGAGAGCGCCCCAACGCGTTGCGAGTTTTTGCTCGGGCTGGACGGCTAAGCCGGACCAAGCGTTGATGTTTTGCATCAGTTCATTTTCCGTCAGCGCCTTGTCGTAGACACGGAATAGGGCGATTGAACCGTTGAAGTTCCGGTTTTTCTCGCCGGGAGAGAAGGAGCCTATCGTGATTACCCGCAGCGGAATTTTTTTGTCAAAGTCGACGCCCGGCTGTTTGCTGACCGCCTTGCCGTTTTGGTAGACCACGATTTCCTTCTTGTCTTCGCCGGTGAGCGTTATCCAGCTCCACACACCCTCCTCGAGTCTGACGTTTGAGGCGATCCCCTTATCTGCGCCTCCATGATAAATGCCGATTCCGAGTGTGTCCCCGTCTTTAAGACCCAACCGAAAACCCTGCCGCCCCTCCGGCAACGTGTTGATGCCAGCGAGTTGATGCTCTTCACGGAACAGGTCGCCGTTGCGCCGCACGAGAAACTCAATCGTCCAGTCGTCGAGACCCAGTGGAGGATTCCAGGCTTTGGTACCGTACATCTCGGCGCTTTTTCGGGCGGTGTAATACTTCGTTTTGCGCTCGTTAATGCCGATGTCCGGGATTTTGATGGGTCCCTCTTCGAGTGCAGGCTGGAGCACCATAGGCGGTATTGCACCGCCAGCCCCAGCCAGGTTCGTCCAAGATTCGGGATGTGTGGGATTGTCGCGGGCGTCGAGGTAGAGCACGGCGCCGGGGACTATATCGGCGAGCGCCACAGTGCATAGCGTTGCCATTAAGAACGCTGCGCCGAGAATTGACATTACTTTTCTCATTTTCTTTTCCTCCGTGATTTTCTTTTTTGCTCTCAGGTGTCAAGGAAGCGAATATCAACGTAGATTCGTTAGCAGCGGCAATTTCGATTTAGCGATGCTTTCCTCAAGTCGTTCTATTCTACTACTTTTCGCCGTTTTTGTCTATCGGTTTCGGTTGGAGTGGGGTGGGGGAATTGTCTGAATCACGGATTAAGGAAACTGTAAGTGTTTAGTTGCCCAGTGGTTATACCATTTCGCTTGAATAATAGTGCATATGATGTCTTACATTACATCGTTCATTTTCTCCGTAGGCGGGGCATCTTGCCCCGCATCGGAAGGACTTGATTGTCGCTATTAATGCACTGTAAATATAGAGAAATGGTATGAGTAGTTAACGCAAGTTGCTACCTTTCGCCCCGCTAGGGCTTTGGGGTGTGTGAGATTTCGCATTACTATACACCTGTCGCACCTCCGGTGCTTTTAAGGGCTGGTACAAAGAGAAGAGGGAAAATCGGGGACTTGGCGATTGCAGAGGAATCCCTACACCTCTAGAAGTAAGGACGATTGCCCTGATTGGGCGCCTTTTTACCACTTCCAGTATCTGAACTAAACAGTTACAGGAAACTCTATCGCACTGGGATTTGCTATCGTCCTCGTTATTCATTCTGTTGATCTATCCGCTCGTTTGATCCCTAGAATTAGGTGCAATTGCCCTGGATTTTGGGTAATACGGCATTGCCATTATAGCAGGAGTATGATATACTGCCTATGGTGATATACTCAAAGGAGATTAATGATGACCTGGGAACTAACAGCCCAAATTATAGGGATAGCCGGCGTATATGTAGGTGGTTTATTTGCTGTTGCGCACTTTGTAACCAATTCCTTGGGGAAACGAATTGATGATTCCATTAAAGTATCAGAAAAGCGTGTGGATGATGCGCGCAATGACATGAAGCAACAGTTCAGTGCATTACGCGATAACATGAATCAAAATTCGAGTGCATTACGCGATGACATGAATCTTCGTTTCGATGATATGAAGCAACAGTTCGGCGCATTGCGTGATGACATGAATCAACGATACGATGATATGCGCGCGGACATGAATCAAAATTCGAGTGCATTACGCGATGACATGAATCTTCGTTTCGATGATATGAAGCAACAGTTCGGCGCATTGCGTGATGACATGAATCAACGTTACGACGATACGCGCGCGGACATGAATCAGAATTCGAGTGCATTACGCGATGATATGAATCAACGCTACGATGACATGAATCAACGTTACGACGATATGCGCGCGGACATGAATCAGAATTCGAGTGCATTACGCGATGACATGAATCAACGCCACGATGACATGAATCAACGTTACGAAGATGTGCGCGCGGACATGAATCAGAATTCGAGTGCGTTACGTGATGACATGAATCAACGTTTCAGTGAATTACGCGATGATATGAAAGATTTTCGATCGGAGATGAAGGGGGACATCAAAAGCCTTCGCTCCGAAATGAAAGATGAACACACCGCCCTCGCTGCCAAACTTGATGCTCATGTCGCTGATAAAGAGACGCATGTCTCAACTGTCTAAACGCATTCGGAACGCCGCTGCGGAAAAACCGCAGGGGTGTTTTTGTTTCAACATATTTTAGGGCCTTGACGGGCGTTCTGCTGCAATTATTTTGCACCGTCGGCATCCTTTTTAGCAACATCAAAACCCCCAGTTCCTCCTTTGCTTGTCCACGCTGATAGTTATACCATTTCTCTAAAATGCTTGTGCATTGACCGCGTTAATCAGGCAAAGAAACTTGTGTGGAGCGGAACAAGAAATCTTGTCTCCGCGCAAAGTCGGCGGGGCAAGATGCCCCGCCTACGGAGTGAGTGAACGATATAGTTAAGACATTATATGTCCTATTATTCAAGCGAAATGGTATTAGCATTTGCGCACTTATCATCCATCCGGATTGCCTTGAAACCGATTTTCAGCCGTGAAATTTGCACCCCTTCTGACTATTGAGTTCGGATGCGTTGCATAGCCCGCGCTGCGTCTTAAGGTGTCGAAGACGTGCGTTTTGCTTCCTCTAAAAGGAGTGGTAATCCTATACATCCATCGGCCGGCTTAGGGATTTTTATTCGTCTCGGCCGACTTTTCCTTCTCTATCATCGCTTGCCACCTTTTGGACTTCCGCATCGCTTCCCGTTCGGCAATCTCAGGCTCAGGAATCGGTCGGGCAGCTTCGTGGGACAAATCTCCCCGATTACTGGCGGCGTTAGGCCTCGCGTACCAATACGTGGCGGCGGCGTAACCAACGTTGCATGATACGTGATGCTGGACTTCCATATCCATTTGGAGTCGTCGATTGAACGGAATGGCGTCCAATGAGCGCGTCCGGGTTTGCGTATTCTGCCCGAAAGTAGCCTTCTGACCACAGCGCACCTGCGCGTGGAACGGCTTCTGATACAGTTCGGTGCTTGCCCCGCCATAGGCGTAGCCGTAGTAGTCCTCTGTGCCAGTGCCGAAATGGGACGGGAACTCCTCTCCATCAACCCATATCTTCTCGTCGCCTTCCCCCCACCAGTCTACCTCCGGGTTCATGACGGCTAACGTATCGCCCACGTAGACCCCTTGGCCATCAATCGTAATATAATTCCAATCACTGCACGGCAGCGTCGGAATCGGACATTGCTGGCGCCAGTTGGCGTGGAAGTACATCGAACGGTCATCCCAATCCCACGCGCCCACATGGGCTGCGAGTTGTAGTTTCACGGGATTTTCGTGGAGGTTGCTTACCGTTAGCTGCGCGGATTTTTCGTAAGGCATGATCCACCTGCAGATCATCCCCCCGTCGTCTCGAACCGTC
Organism: Candidatus Poribacteria bacterium; assembly: GCA_965197465.1. Lineage (GTDB taxonomy): Bacteria > Poribacteria > WGA-4E > WGA-4E > JAJDTR01 > JAJDTR01. The sequence goes on from OZ240209.1 coordinate 3,121,749, forward strand.
CGATACCAGCCTTGGTAAGGATTCAGCCCGACGCCGTTGCCGTAGAAATCTCCGACGGGGCACCAGATTGTTCTCGCGCCATCACACTCCATCTGCAAAACCGTTGAGCGAAGAGCTTGCTCAGAATTGGGCGCAAGAACCCCGATTTGGAGCGCTCGCACCGCCGCGGGCCCCGGCGATAGTGGAACAGAGACCGATTCTCCCGGTTCAATCGTAGTGTCGGCGTTCGCAGTATTCCTTCCGCAAAAGGAGATCGGTGCCACGAGGTATTCTCCCACGCGCCGGACAGTTTCCTTCGCCGCCTCAAATTCACCCATGGTGAATGAGCGTACCCGAGTCCCCTCTTCATACGCGCGGTAGTTAATGTGATAGTAGAAAGGTTTTTTATCCACGGTGACCTTGCACGATTTGGCGTATGGGATTGGCAGATATAGGTTTCCCGCCCGAACGCTGATGTAAGCAAACGGCGGACCGATAAAGTCCACGCCGGTGACCAGGTCGATCATCCTCTCCTCAATGGCGGGTTTTTCCTTCCCATCCAGATAGAAACGGATGATTTGGCCCTCATCAACGTCGGGCGCCCATATCCGCACGACGCAACCCGGTCCCCGATGATCCATCAATACCCATTCGTCGCGCCCGTCGGTTTTCTCGGTGTAGAGAAAATGCCCCGAATCCCCGCCGGCGAACCAGCCGTCCGGGTCGGTCGGGGTAACCGATCGCCGGTTATAACTGCTGAACTGATGGCAGAGGTATGCCGGACGCGGCAACCGAGGTAGCAGGTCACGATTTATCATCTCGTTCAGAAGTGATTCAAGCGTGACCGAATCGGGAATCGAGGAGGCTAAGAGATTGGTGAGTTGGTATGTGGCAATCATTTCGGGTCCCCTTTCAATCGGCGGGTTTTAACGGTATTGACGTCGGCGCATGTTTAGCATTAGCCGGGCAATTTGTCGATGCAACATATTATACCAAGAGATTCTGATTTTTGGAAAAAGATAATGATGCAGTATAGGACTTGCGCTGTTCGGTTTGTAGGAGCGAGCTTTGCTCGCGATTTCAGAACTTTGTCGCGACCGGGAGATTGCTCCTACAATACCGCATCTGTTGATGGCGGGATTTGGAGATCGAAGATGTGATGCGGCGGATTTTGGTTTTAAGCGAATTGACATCGATTTGTGTCTATGATAGAATCAACGGCCTTGTGGCAACATAACGGATTGACCGGTCAAGGAAATCGCCATCATCGCTGACTTATACCATTTCTATAGATTGTTAGCGCGTATATAGCGTCAATCAAGTCGTTCCAAGGCGGGGCAAGGGGATTTCTATCGCACTCGCTATCCGCTCGCTTGATCCCCGCCTACGGAGAAAGAGATAGATAGGATTAAAACATCATATGCACTGTTATTCAAGCGAAATGGTGTTAGAACACCCCCCACGGAGAAATCGGAATGCCTCTTAATCGCCGTAAATACCTCGTGCTGGATTCGCGCATCATTGACGCCACCGAAGATTTGGCGCTGCGGGTCGGAACCGCGACCAAGCATCCCGCCAATCCCCTTTTCGGTGAGGACAAACCTTGGGAGCTGCGTTACGACAACCTGTATCCCAACGCTATTTTCGACGAGGCGGACCAACTCTTCAAGTGTTGGTACAACCCCTTCATCGTCGATACGGCGACAGCGGGGACGACGCCCGAACAGCGGGCATCCATCGCCTATACGAAGGTGCAGAACCAGCGCCGCGAGATGGGGCTTTGCTACGCCGCGTCAAAGGATGGGATTTCGTGGGAGAAACCGAATCTGGGGCTGATTGAGTACGAGGGGAGCCGGGAGAATAACCTCGTGACCCGCGGCTCGCACGGTCCCGGCGTGTTCAAGGACCCCCACGACAGCGATCCTGCGAGGCGATTCAAAATGCTTTACGCATCGGACGTGCCCGCGGCGCGGCACGGGCTGAGCGTCAACTTCTCATCGGACGGGGTTCATTGGGGCGATCAGAAACTTGTGGAAAACAAGAGCGCAGCGCGCGGCGATTCGCATCACACGTGGATGTGGGCGCCGGATATAGGGAAGTATGTCTCGTGTTCGCGCCCGTTGGCTTGGGCGGAACGGAGAGCGGGGAACCAAGATGTGCCGCTGCGTCCGATATCGCGGACGGATTCGGAGGACTTTATCCATTGGACCGACGCGCAGATTGTACTCGACCCCTTGGAGAACGACCGGCAGTATTACGTGATGCCCATCTGTCACCATGCGGACCTCTACTTGGGCTTTTTGATGATTTTCAATGCCGAGACGGATCGGGTGCACTGCGAGCTTGCGTGGAGTCCGGATACGCGGGAATGGCACATCATTGATCCCGGCACGCCGCTCATCGACACGTCGGACGAAAAGGGCGATTACGATTGGGGTTGCGTTTATGCCAGCGTTCCCATCTTTTTGCAGAATGAGATTCGGATTTACTACGGGGCAAGCGACGACACGCATTACGGTTGGCGGAAGGGCTATCTCGCGTTGGCGACGGTGCGGCCGGACGGTCTCGCGGGGTTGCAACCCGCCACGTCGAACGTAGCGGGCAACGTGACAACCAAACCGGTCGTGTGCACGGGGCGGCGGTTGCGTATCAGCGCCGATGCGGCGGGCGGCTCGGTGCGCGCGGCGATACTCGACTCGGAGGGACGGACGCTTGACGAGAGCCAGCCGTTAACGGGTGATGTGACCGACACGGAAGTCAGTTGGGAATCCGGGGGCGATTTGTCGGCATATCAAGGGCAGGCGGTACGGTTGAGGTTTGCGTTGGAGAATGCCACGCTTTATGCGTTCGGATTCGATGGAGAGGAGTGAGGAAGGATGGAAGAAGGGAAGGGAGAGGCAGTGGCGAGTGGGTGGTGGCTTGTGGGGAAGGGGCATTTTGTCTGAATCACAGATTAAACGGATTACGCGGATTTCACGGATAAAAATTGGTACTTGTGGACATCAATTACCGGACGGCACGGGGGCCGTCCCCTACAAATGCTGAAGCAGACGTTGAATGAAGGGAAAATTAACGATTTAGCAGTTGCATCGTAAAAGGCCCGCGAATTGCGGGATTTTGGAGGGAAGAAACCGAGTTTTGCGGAAAAAACTCGGTTTCGTCGCGACCTGGAGAAGAATCTCTATCGCACGGGATTTGCTATCGCGTTCCCTATCCGGTCACTTGATCGTTATTCACTCATTTGATCCTACAAACTGGACGGTATAAGTCTGACCTTATAACATCGGGAGCAACAACTGATGACGGATAGCCCCGAAAGGAAAAGCCCGACGGAAGCGCTCGATCTTCAGCGGAAGACAGAGGACATCGTGTCGGGGAAGCGACCGGTCGACGAGCGGTATCCCTACATACCTCCGGATTACAACATCCCCTTCCTTCACATCGGGACGGAGAAGCAGTTGTTTCTCGATAATTTCATCCTTGATCGCTTTGAAGGAGTGGAGCGCGTCTTTCCCAAACCGGATCGGCCAGAGCAGCCGATTATCGATCCGATGGAATTGCCGTGGGAACGCAATGCCCCCAAGGGGTACTTCAGCCATTGGGCTTTCGTTGTCGCGGCGCTGCACGATCCGGATGACGGGAAGTTCAAGCTGTGGTACATCAGGGATTTTGAAGAGGTGTACGACAAGCGGATGTTGTGCTACGCCGAGACGACCGCCCCGCTGCATTGGGAAAAGCCGTTGAGCGAGAAATGCGTCCCCTTTAACGAGCACAAAGCCACCAACATCGTGCAACTTAACTCCGGCGAGCACATCGCGTTGGCGCTGAATTGTGATCAGAGCGACAAGTCGCGCAAGTATCTCATGAACCTGAGAAACAGCTTTCTCGTCTCGCCCGACGGCTTGCAGTGGAGGTCGGTCAGCGAGGGCACGCCTTATCGGAAACACCACTATCAGCGCCCCATCTGGGATGAGTCGATTCAGAAGTGGATCTCTTACAGCCAGTATTCGCACCACTGGAATATTTTGCACCGCAAGCGCCAGATTGGACGGCAGGAAAGCGCGGACTTCGTTAACTGGTCGCCCAAGCGTGCCGTGCTCTCCGTGGATTTCGACCCGAACCTCCCGCCCAACCTCGAATTTCACGATATGTCCGTTCGCAAAATCGGCGGCCAATACATCGGGATCGCGACAGAGTTCTTTACGGAAGGCATCCCTAGCACCCACGATTTTTCGGGACGGCATATTCCGGAGTATGACGGCGATTGCACCTACAACCATTGGGAACAAGCCTACGCTCACTTCGGGTTGTACGCCAGCCGTGACGGGATTCATTGGCGGCGGGTGGGTGATCCGGGACCGTGGGCTGCCCATGGGGCGCCCGGTCACTATGATTACGGCTTTTTTGCGGACAGCGTGGCGGGTCAGTTGGTACACGATGGCAAGACGTATGTCATCCATGATACGCGCCCGCAGAAACAGCGGCTATCGAAGAGAAAACCTAACGCACTGAAGACGGCAGAATTCCTGCAGCACGAACGGGATCAAGCGGCGTTGATCGACGCCCTGGGCACCTACCCGCGGCTACGCTCGAATGCCATAACCGCGCTCATCTTGCGGGAGGACGGTTGGGCGGAACTCAAGCCAACTTATGAACAGGGGAGCGTTTTCACACGGCAGTTAGTCTTTGAAGGCGACGCGCTCAAGGTCAATGCCGAGGTTTACGGCGGATACTTGAAGGTTGAGGCGATCGACCCGCAATTCAAGCCGTACGAAGGTTTTTCGGCGGCGGAGTGTGATGCGGTTTGCTCGGATAATCCCAAGCAGATTTGGCACACAGTACGCTGGCGCGGAAATCCGGATGTTCGCGCACTGTGGAACAAACCGGTGCGGCTGCGATTTCACCTGCATCAGGCGAGTCTTTACGCTTTTCAGTTCGAGGAGACGGCCACAGTAGAAAGGTAATACCATTTCTCTAAAATTCAAGTGCATAACTCGCAAATGACGTGAATTGAGGTCGCGATTCGGAGATCGCTCCTACCGCACAAGTCTTAACGAAATCTTTGTTTCACTCTATGCACTATTGTTCAAGCGAAATGGTGTACACAATATGGCGGGTCTCAAGCCGCCGATCGATTGGGCGGCGATTCCTCCTCAGCCGTTCCTGCGCGGCGACCCATACGCGGCGAACCGCGATCCGGCGGGACACTACCACGACGGGCTGTTTCGGGTGTTCCATACACGGGTGCATGCCGAATCGGACGGGATTTACCACTCCTTCACTGCGGTGACGAAAAGCCGGGATCTCGTCAACTGGAGCGAACCGACGCTACTGACGCCGAAGGATCGCCGACTCAACTATTCGAGTCCGGGGAACGTGATTCGTTACGGCGGCGAATGGGTGCTCTGCTTACAGACGTACCCGATGCACGGCGACAGCTTTGGCGATGACACCGCGCGAATCTTCCTGATGCGCAGCGATGATTTGGCACATTGGAGCGAACCGGAGTTGATACCCGTCAAGGGTCCCGATGTTCCCGAAGCGGAGATGGGGCGGATGATTGACCCGTATCTATTGGAAGACAAAGACATGCCGGGGAGATGGTGGTGCTTTTACAAACAGAACGGCGCGAGTATGTCGTACACGGACGACTTCAAGACGTGGACGTACGTGGGACGAATCGATTGCGGCGAGAATGTCTGCGCGTTGGTCGAGGACGACGAGTATGTCTTGTTTCACTCGCCGCGCAACGGTGTCGGGATCAAACGCTCGAAAGACATGGGCCATTGGAGGGATGTCGGGCATCTAACCTTCGGGCAAGCGGAATGGGACTGGGCGGAAGGACGGTTGACGGCGGGGCATGCCTTGGACTTGCGGCACCTGCCGGAGATAGGAAAGTGTGTCATGTTTTTCCACGGCTCCGTCTCTCGCGCGATTCAGCCGAAGGAGACGCACGGCAACGCCTCGCTGGCGTTGGCATGGAGCGACGACTTGGTACATTGGGATTGGCCGGGGAGGTCGTGATATGGGTTGAAAATGTTACTTATGCAACCTACGCAGTTAAACGCCTTGGTGGTAAATTTTCTAAGAGTATATGGTAAGTGTTGGGTGCCGGTGCGGTTAGAAACCGCACCTACAGGAATTGTGGAACAGGTCTCTTGTGCCAGTCCAGGAAGACATAAATACTTAGCGACCTATAATGGTGGTTCATAATGCATAATACGTAATACGTAAGAAAATGGGTTACGCATTACTTATTACGCATTACGTATTATTTCACATTTTTGTCTTTTTCTATAAAATAGGAGCAACTAGCATAAGTCCTGATTTAAACGAAGTGGCATAACAACAGTAGAGAGGAATTACAGTATGGAGTTTCGTGTTGGTGTGATCGGGGCAACAGGTTTTATCGGGTCGGCGTACAGGCAGGAGATACGTGAAGCAAAACAGGACGCGACAATCGTCGCACTGTGCGCTCGAAACCGTGAGCGGCTGGAGGCGGCAGCAGAGGAGGATAGCTGTGATTTTATCACGGATGATTGGCGTCAGGTCGTTGATCATCCGGATGTCAATTTCGTCATCGTGGCGACTCCGGACGCGCTGCACTATGACGCGGTGATGGCGAGCGCAAAGAACGGGAAGCACATGTTCTGCGACAAGCCGATAGGCATGAACGTCACCGAGGCGTACGAGATGCGGCAGGCGTACCGCGAGGCGGGATTGTCCCATTTCGTGCCGTTCTGGGCGCGGTGCGAGCCGCTGTTCCTGCGGGGCAAGGCGATTGTCGATGCGGGAACGTTGGGCGACATCCGAGCGATTATCTACCGCTGGCAGAACCCGCGTCCGGCTGCCATGCCGTTCACGTGGCGGGACGATGCCACGCTGTCGGCGGCGGGGAGCATCGCGGATGTCGGATCGCACGCCTACGACGCGGTGCGCTGGCTCACGGGCACGGAGGCGAAGCGCGTGCTGGCTCATGCGGACACCATCACGCCTCCCAAGCCAGACTTGGGTACCGTCTACCTCAACGATGCCATCGAATGGGGCGGATCGCACACGAAGGCGGATAGCGAAAAGCAGCGCAAGGGCACGGCGCCCGATTATGCGGCTATCACGTGGGAGTTCCATAGCGGCGCTGTCGGCTCTATCGTGCTTTCTCATGCCCCGATTTTGCGCAAGGGACTCGCGCCGGAGGTGGAATTGCACGGCACGGATGCGTCGTTGGCGATTGACCGCGTCTATAGCAGGGTTTCGGTGCTGCACTCCGGCGAGGATGTCCCTGAAGTTGAGGAGATTCATCCCTCGAGTCCGGGCAATCGGTTCGAGAACTTAGTATTCCCATCGTTGGAGCGAGAGCTGGCGGGCGAGGCGTCTGATCATCCGAGTCTGAATGACGGGTGGCGGGTGCAAATTTTCACGGATTCCGCCGTGCTGGCGGCGCGCCGAGGGGCGTGGGTCGAGCTGGCGGATCAGGATGCGGAGGCGGAGTAAGGGGAATGCAGAGATTTGGCGATCTCCCAAGTCGCAGGGAGTGAATGGCGCAAAGGCTTGGAGTTGAGTTTCGGGGTGCTCAACCCAACCTACGGACTGGAGGATTCCATCGTTGATATAGAATCTGTTTGAAAACCTCGATTGTGATAAAACAAACGTCATTCGGCAATCGTGGGAATTTCATACTTTTCATACTTTTCATACCAAACCGCGGTTTTCAGTAGACACGACGAAGAGGCGAGAACCTTTGCTATGACTAGCTTCTACACGGTTTCGACATTGAAACCAGAAAAGCGTTGTTATGGAATTTTGGTATGAATGTTATGAAACCCGGTTTGCTGCCCAAGACGGACTCAAATCTCACATTGACGCTAATTTACATAAGAGAAGATGACTTTTCAAACATGTTCTTAACTCGACTTTGTACGTTTTAGCCGATTTACAGATGGCGTCATTCAAGCGTTGAAGAAAATGAACGAGATTTTAGCCGTACGGTCTTTTTGGTTGACCCTTGAAAAAGTCGGTAGCGGTTTCCAGTGCCATGCAGATGGCGTGTTGGGTTCGGTGTTGCACGGCGGGGCAAGATGCCCCGCCTACGGGTTTGGTGTTGTACGGCTTTCTGTTCAACCGAACCGTTGTATTTTTGTACAAAGTCGAGTTTAAGAGGAGACGGAGGTAACAGGTGAACGCCAGGATTTGATTACTGAAGATTGGTTTTGTCTCTGTCACCTTCCGACGCGCAATGAATTGCGCTACTACAAACCTATTTTAGAGCGATCTCTGATCGCGACATTGCGAGTGAAACGCGCTCCGAAAAGGATTTAAACCTGTCACCCCTCCGGCTCTCTCTCACGTGTGGTGAATCCACGCCGTTATATACCTATCGCTCTTCTAGGGCTTTCAAGGGTTGGTGGGATCTCTATCGCAGTCACTGTCCGTTCCATTGATCGTGGTGCGCACCCTACAACTGCAAACACCGCGTAAGGAACGCAGATCTGCGTTCCTTACATATAAATCCGGAACAGGAGGTTGTGATCAGGAAATTGCTCCTACCAGAACCTACACCTGTCGCACCGCTGGTGCTTTCAAAGGCCGGTGGGATCCCTATCAGGATCTTCAATCGCCTTTTCACAATTTAACAGACATGGGAGAACCTTGCATGAAAACATTGTGCTATTTGACGCTGATGCTGCTTTGCGGCTCTGTCGCTATGGCAGAGGAGACTTTCTTTTCCGCGTTAGAGAGCAAAGCAGAAGTTGAAAAAGAAGGTGGCACCATTGATGGCGGGAGCTTCAAGCCCGGTAAGTTTGGCAACGGCTTTGTCAGCGAAAAAGTTGGCGATGTCATTCACTTCCCGGTGAAAGACCGATTCGTCAATCTTGATGAAGGCACGGTTGAGTTATGGGTGACCATGGGGCTTAATTCCAATGAGATTAACGGTGAACTTTTCCTGTTCATGACTTACAAACGTGGCAGCGATGCGGTATTCCTACAGTTTGATAACCGTGGGATCGCGCGGATGCGAATTAAAAGCGCCGGGGCATGGCATAATGCCGATAGCGGCCCGCTCCGATGGAAAAAGGGTGATCATCACCACATGGCGGGGACATGGGGGTCCGACGGCTTGAAACTCTATTTGGACGGTGAACTTGAAGGTGAATCTAATTTCAAAAGGGGGCCAATCTTGTTCGCGCCAACCTTTGAGATTAACAACGCTTCTCCGCCCGATCCGAATTTCCCAACGAATTGCGTCGTCGACGGGTTGCGACTCTCCGATCATCAGAAGGAAGTCGATGAATTGGTAATGGACGATCCGGCATCTGTACAACCGACCGGCAAACTCACAACATCGTGGGGACGGATTAAGCGCGCCAAGTAACAATCACTGTGGGGTCGAGGGGAATCATACATTCAGGATTCCCACGCTTGTCCGATTAGATGTGGGAATGCTGTTAGCCTTCTGTGAAGGCAGACGGGGAGGCGGTTGGGATTCGGGAGACATTGATTTCGACAATCTGAAGTGCGCACGTCACAACATCTAGCCTTTTCATACGTAGGGTTGGCACTGCCCAGCCTCCGTAGCGGCTCGGTGTGCCATGCAAACCTTTCAAGCAACTCCCCACCCCATTTGCGATTTGATGATCGCAAATTGCCTCGCCAAGGAGTTTGCAGGACTACGAACTTGAACGCCGTGTCGCCCCGCCGGGGCTTTAGTGTGAGGTGATTCCGTGTTGCAATACACCTGTCGCCCTTCCAGGGCTTAAAGGCTGGTGGGCAATGCCCACCCTACAACAACTTGCACAGCAAAAGGAGGTTGAATCTCTATCGCACGGGATTTACTATCGCGCGCCTTGTTCAGTCGCTTGATCGCTACAAAAACCGATTTGGCGTCCACAAGGACGCCCCTTACAGGGAAACGGGCACCTATTCATACGTAGGGTGGGCACTGCCCACCGTTCCAAGCGATGCGGTGTGCCATGCAAACCTTTCAAGCAACTCCCCACCCCATTTGCGATTTGATGATTGAAGATTGGCGCTAGTGCTTTCAGAGGCTGGTGCGCGATGCGCACCCTACAGAGTCGCGATTCGGAAATCGCTCCTACAGAGGATAGGATTTCTATCGCCCGCCTTATTTAGTCGGTTGATTCTACACGTGTGGGGAGGACGGCCGTTCTCGGTACGCTTGATAGAGAAAGTCCTTTAAGCTACCCTTAATCTCCGGTTTTGAAAGTTTGTTGAATAGCTCAACTTTGCTATTCACGAAGTCCAGTAAAATGTCGTCAATCACCCGTTCAAACCTGTATCGCTTGTTATTCTCCGTATTGTCCCCCTCCATGACTTGACGAAGCGACTCGTTTTCGCTCACCTTGCGGTGGATCGCGGCAATGTCTACCTTGTCCTCCTCGGTGAAATCGGTTTGATGGGCATCGTTCAACGCCCGAATGATATGAGAGAGCAGATCTTCCTCCGGATCGGCGATGGTGCCCTCCCCACTCCCGATTCCGGGAACTTCGCTATCTTTCGACTCGAGTTTGAGTTGCAAATCGCTATGGATTTTCTGCACGCGAAACGAATCCAGATCCACCGCTTCCAACACATCGCTCACGTCAGGGTGCTCCCGTTTCGGCAGCTTTTTGTTGAGACTGCGACCAACGACGTACAATTTCTCCAAATCGGCGTCGGTGAAGGTAATCAGTTGGGAGATATAGCCGTAGAGGCGGATGTAACTTTGCAGGGCGGATCGGAACTCCTCCCGCTCCTCCTCGTCCCGGTCCGACCAGCGTTCGATAACCTCATCCAAGATGCCCTGCAGCCGTTCGTCGGGTTTATCCGGGTCATAAAAGACGAGGCAAAATCGGTAGATGGTATCGTCGCTGTAAAGATTGAAATCCTCCAACTGGCGCTGCAGGTCGTACAATCGGTTGGGGTCGGTCTCCTCCGCCAGCATCGTCGTCTGGTAGTATTGCTGGAACGCGGCTTGTACCGCGTCGGGTTCGTTCACGAAATCGAGCACGAGCGTGTCCGTTTTGCCCTCGGCGACGCGGTTGAGGCGGCTCAGGGCTTGGACGCATTGCAGCCCGTCCAACCGCTTATCGACGTACATGGTGTGGAGCATCGGCTCGTCGAAACCGGTCTGGAACTTGTTCGACACAATCAGAATCCGATACTCCGGACTCTTGAAGGTGTCGGGGATGGAGACGCCCGGCGCCAAACCGTTCATGCCGTTCTCGGTGTAGTCCTGCCCATTGTCGGTGTCGTGCACCGTACCGCTGAAGGCGACCAGACAGCCGTAGGGGAGATTCATCTCGCGCATCTGCTCCCCAAATTCCAGCTTGTATCGGACGCAGTGGAGGCGGGAGCGCGTAATCAGCATCGCCCGCCCCTTATTTCCAATCGTCTTCGCCGTGTGTCGGATGAAGTGTTCAAGCATAATCTTTGTCTTCGTCTCAATGCTGTGCGGCTGCAAATCAACGTAGTTCGTCAAGGCGCGCAGCGTCCGCCCCGTCTCGTAGACCTTATCCTCGTCGGCGTTCTTGACGAGTTGGAAGTAACGCTTGAAGGTGTTGTAGTTCTGCAAGACATCAAGCGTGAAGCCTTCGCTGATGCTTTGTTTCATGGAATAGACGTGGAACGGGATAAACGTGCCGTCCTCGTCCCTGCGTCCGAACAGTTCCAAGGTTTTGTTCTTGGGCGTGCCGCTGAAGCCGAAGTAGGAGATGTGATCCTGCGCGCCCCGCAACTCCATCTCCCGAATAATCCGCGCGTCCATATCCGATACTTCCGGGTCGTCATCATCGGCGTCCTCCTCGCGTATCCCTCGCGACAGCGACGCCCTGAGGTTGCGCGCCGCCTCGCCGGTCTGGGAGGAGTGGACTTCGTCAATAATCACGGCGAAGGTTTTGCTTTTGAGTGCGCCGATGGTCTCGGCAATCACGCTGAATTTTTGTATCGTGGAGATGATGATGTCCTTGCCGGATTCCAAGAAGCCTCTGAGTTGCGCGGAGGTCTTGTCGACGGAATGGACGACGCCTTCCACCTGCTCCGATTGCTTGATGGTCTCTTGGAGTTGCTTGTCGAGCACGCGCCGATCGGTGACAACAATCACGGAGTCGAAAATGCGGTCGGTATCCGTCGGAGAGCGGTAGAGATGCGTCAGCAGGTGCGCCAGCCAAGCAATGGAGTTCGATTTGCCGCTGCCGGTGGCGTGTTGGATGAGGTAGTTGTTACCGGCCCCCTCCGCTACGATAGCCGCTTTCAACGTTCGGAGCACGTCAAGCTGGTGGTAGCGCGGGAAAACAAGGATTTTCGTCTTCTTATCCTTGACATCATTGAGCGCGGGATCGTAGACCTTCTCGGTTACTTCCTGCTCATGGATAAAGTTTTCAATCAAGTCCAGCAGGTTGTCGGGCTGCAGCACCTCCTCCCAGAGATAGGCGACCTTGTGACCGTCCTCGTTCACCGGGTTTTCAATGCCCTTGTTAAACGGAAATAATCGGGTTTCGCCTCCTGCCAAGCGGGTCGTCATGGAGACCTTCTCGTTGCCCACGGCGAAGTGAACCAAGCAGCGCTTGAATTTGAACAGCGGCTCTCTGGGGTCTCGATCCTCCTTATACTGTTTCTCGGCGTCCGCCACCACCTGACCGGTCAGGCTGTTCTTGAGTTCCATCGTCACCAGCGGCAGACCGTTGAGGAACAGCGCCATGTCCAGCGAATTCTTTTCGTTTCGCTGGGAATACTTGACTTGACGTACCAAGGTGAATCGGTTCAGTGCGTGTAGGCGTTGATGGTCGGGGTTCATGCCGCTCGACGGACGGAAGTAGGTCAGACGGAAATTACAGCCGCGGTCTTTAACGCCTTTGCGCAACACATCAAGAACCCCGCGACGCTCAATCTGCGCCTCAATCCGGGCGAGGAGTTTTTCCGGTGTACCCACCCCGTGTTGGTATTCCAGTTTCCGAAATTCGTCAGGCTGCGTGTCCCGAATGAATCCCAGCACCTCCTCGCTAATCAGGCAGGAATACCTGTCGTAGTCGGCGGGGGATAGCGAGCGGTAGCCCGATTGATTCAGGCGCTCTTCAATGTGGTCTTCGAAATTGGTCTCGGTGTACGTCGGCACGGTCTATACCTCGCGCCGGACATCTATCTTGCCGGTCACCGCCTCGGAGATGAGGGATTGGCGGTACTCTTTGAGGAGTTTGATGGTTTGCTCTTCGTTGGAGCGCAGTTCGTCGATCTGTTTGGTTTTGCTATCGAGGAAGTCTACCATTATTCGCTGTTCAGAGAGTGGTGGCAGAATTACCTCTATTGATGCTAACTTTGGTTGGGCAATAGTAGTCATTGTTACCGTATTCGCTAGAGTAATTAAACGCTGACGTACGTTATTAGAGTTGAGATAGTTAATTAGATATCTTGGTAACACCACAGTCGGGCTCGGATGCAATCTAACAAGATGGCATTCAAACACAGTAGGCTCTGGCACTTCAGCTATGCACACGGAAGCGGCAATGCCTTCAAGTTTTAGTGATGATCTGACAAAGAAAATATCTCCCGCCTCGGCAGCGTAAGTTTCAACTTCGCGCGGCTCGGTTTCAACGCGGTTGAGTGTGTCAAATTTCACGTAAAAGTCGTCTTGATAAATATCAGAGACGTTGATGAGTTTAGTTCCACTCCCAAATTGATTCTTTTTCTTAAAGAGGCCATTGGTTAGACTTCCCCGCGTTATATACTTCAACGACTTAATCTGCCAGTTATTCGGTATTTCCCCGATCCATGTCAAGCCTGACGATTTCATCTGCACATTTGGGTCAAGTCCTTTCGTTACTGTGTGAGTTATCAGGGAGGCCCGGTATTCACCCAGGAGTTCTATCTTTCGTTCTTTGGCGCGGATGAGTCCGTCGATTTGGGCGGTTTTGTGGTCGAGGAAGTTGGCGATTTGGGTTTGTTCAGGGAGTGGTGGCACTGGAATTCCTACACCTAAAAGCGTCCTTTTTGTTACCTCAAGAAATGTAGATCCACTCCCAAGAGAAATCAGCAGATCCTTTATTGCCTGGAGATAATAAACAAGAAAAACATTGAACAACTCTGGGTTGCAGTAAAAGTTCGCGAATCCCTGATTTGTCGCCATTGGCACTGTTGTAATTGCCGTTTCACCAATTGTTGCGCGACTTGTAAGCAAAACGGTTCCCACGGGTAAACGCCTTGCCCCACTGTTTCCTAAAGCTTCCTCTGAGATATGGATTTTGGTGTCGTTAATGTATAAAGCCCCTTTTAGTCCCGTGATGTCGACCGGCCTTGCCCATGGTAAATCTCCTTGAAAATATCTATCTACATTTCGTTTTGGGGTACCACCTTTGAAAATCGTTGAAACATAACCCAGCTTGCTTGATACCCAATGCTCCGGAATTTTCCCTATGGAATCAATTCTGCTCTCTTTGTATTCAGGGTAGCACTGCATATTACCAAAACCTAATCGAATGAATCTTCGCTGTGTTGTTTGAATCGCCCGAACACTCTTCCACACACTCAATGTGGAAAAGAAGCATCACTTCGGGCAATAATATCATAGTTCCGTTCTTCTGTCATTGAATATTCCGTAGTTCTTAATAGGCCGTTTTAACTTCGGAGTGCGCTCACAACACGGATCGAATGAAGTTGCCCTTTCGGATTAACTTATGGAATCTTCGGCGACGGCGTCATCTCTTTAGAGACACCTGTGCAACAATTCGATTGATTTACTTAACATATATAGTATGATTTCAGCGTGTCAATCTTGATTTGACTTTACATCACTTTAATAATGATATACCATATTTGTGATGTTTACGTCTTACGTATAAAGGGAAGGCGAAACTCTACGTGGCGGAACCATGTAACTCCTATGGGCCCATAGTTGAGTTTTGTAAGGTTTCCTCACCCTCTCCGTTCATGACGGATATATTCCTGAAAAGAAATGAAAAACTGTTCAGTCATTGATTTATTTTGTGGCGCCGGTGCCCTAACTCACGGATTTTTCTTGGAAGACTTTAACATTGTCGCCGGGCTTGACGCGGATAAATCCTGTAGATACGCGTATGTAACAAACAATCCCAATGCACCCTTCATTGGCAAAAGGATTGAAGATGTGAGTGCTGTTGAGCTTGCTCGGTTGTACCCGGAAGGTCACGTTAAAATTCTGATTGGCTGTGCTCCTTGTCAACCCTACTCTTCTTATAACAAGGGCAAACAGGGCCGAGATGAGAAGTGGAATTTGCTCTCTAACTTTTCTGACTTAATTTCCAAGATAAATCCGGATATTGTTTCAATGGAGAATGTACCTCATTTGGTTACTTTTAAAAAAGGCGAGGTCTATGGCGAGTTCGTGAGTCGTTTGAAAAAGGATTACACAGTAGGCGAATATCGCAAGGTTTTCTGCCCAGATTATGGCATTCCCCAACAGCGAAAGCGACTTGTGCTCCTCGCCTCCAAATTCGGCAAGCTTGAACTTCTGGAAGCAACTCATAAACCCAATCAATACAGGAAGGTTAAAGATGCTATTGGCGATCTGGAATCGCTTGAGGCTGGACAAGCCAGTGAGCATGATCCCTATCATAAAGCTTCTAGATTGTCTGAACTGAATTTACAACGAATCAAAGCCTCCGTGCCTGGAGGCACCTGGAGAGATTGGCCTGATGAATTGGTTGCCCGATGTCATCGAAAAAAAAGCGGAAATAGCTACTCAAGCATTTACGGTAGGATGACATGGGATGACCTATCTCCCACCATTACAACCCAATGCTATGGGTTTGGAAATGGCAGGTTTGGGCACCCTGATTCTGAACAAAATCGAGCGATATCGCTAAGAGAGGCAGCGCGACTCCAGACGTTTCCCGACAATTACCAGTTTGTTGACCCAAACGAACCGTATTATATTGCAGCCATTAGTAGGTTCATCGGAAATGCAGTGCCCGTTGATCTAGCGAGAATTATTGCAAAAAGCATCAAACAGCACGTTTCAGCCTTACGTCGGCGATTCTAAAGGATAAAAAAAATGCCTAAACTCAATTTCACGATTGATGCCGCACTCTTGAGAGAACTTGGGGAAAGGCTTGTTGGTAAACCTCATATCGCGTTAGCAGAGTTGATTAAGAACAGTTATGATGCTGACGCAACCCAAGTGACTATTAAGTTTTCACCTGATAAAAACCGTATTGAAATCAGCGACGACGGTCACGGGATGACCTTTGACGAGTTCAATAAATTTTGGATGCGAATTGGGACGACCCACAAAAGGGCAGAGCGGTCCCGACATCTGAAACGCCCCATGACCGGTTCAAAAGGGGTGGGCAGACTAGCAGTTCAGTTCCTTGCGAAAAAGTTGAGAATCAAAACTGTTCCAAAAGACGCCGGAGGTAGCTGGCTTGAAGCCCAAGCAAATTGGGAAGAGGCTGTAGAAGCTAAGGAACTTACGGCGGCGACCGTTGAATACAATCTTTATGACTCGCCTACGCCTTTTCCGCACGGCACTTCAATTATTTTGAGCGACCTGAAGGACAAGTGGGCACTTGATTCGGTTCGCAAGTTGGCTTCGGAGGTGTGGTGGCTTCAACCTCCTTTCACCTCCGCATCATTCGATCAAGCCGATTCGAAGATTGACTTTCAGGTGGATTTTCAAGCTGTGCAGCGCGATTACGCGCAAGAATTTTTGAAGCAGATTAATGCTATAAAAGGCATCTGGATTGCCCGGGTTGTTGGGGAAAGCGTTAACGGAAAAGTAATGCTTTCCTTAGAGTTTCCGGGCGAATCTCCAATGTTCCATGAATACAGGATTGCGGATTTGCCTCACAATGGTGGAACATTTAAGGAGAAACAAAACCTAAACAAAGCATATTTTGAAATTCGCGTGTATGACCTATCGGGAAGACAGAAATTTGGAATTAAGGTTGGTGAAGCTCGGGAATATTTTGCAACGCATGGCGGCATCCATGTTTATGATGGAAACTTTCGTCTTCCCTACTACGGCGATCCAAGGAGTGATTGGTTAAAGTTGGAGTACGATCACTCGCATCGAAAGCACGTGTCCGAACTTCTTCCTGACACTCTTGAGCGAATTCCCAAAGCGTTAAACGACTTACCGACGCTCGGACGCGTTCTTGGAGCGGTCAAAGTTGACACCTCGCAGGAACACAATCTCACGATAATGATCACGCGAGATCGCCTAACCGAAACAATTGCCTACGAAGACCTTGTTAATACGGTTCGTTATGCAATAGACTGGTATGCTTACGAAACCGCTCGGCGAAAGAGTAAAAAAAAGAAGCGAGAAACCCCGACCAAAGCCACGTCGCAGACACTTGAACGTATTGAACAGGTATTGGATCAGTACGAACCGGATATTCCTGAAGACGTTTATAAAAGGGTACATGACGAGGTCCAAGAGGCAACAGCAACGATAAAAACAAATCAAGAAATCGTTCTTGAACAGATGGGGCTGCTTGGTCCGCTCGCCACGGCAGGTATTTCGGCGTTGTCGTACCAGCACGAATTGCAAAAACAATTTGGCTTCATTGAGGGCATAATTGACAGAATGAACGAGGTTCAGACAGGAGATTCTCAGCTCCGGCAGGATTTGACTTCACTGAGCGTGGATTTGGTATTGTGGCTCGAAAGAGCCAAGGCAACCAATGGGCTGTTCGACTATATCGCCGATGCCGAAAATACCAAGTTAAGACGCAGGTTTCGTGCCGTATCGGTGATTCATGATATCGCAGCACAGACGCGTTTCTTGGCGAGAGGCATTGAGATTGATTATAGTGAAGTTGACAACGAAATTTACCTTCCCGAGGCATCGTTTGCCGAATGGGGCGCAATCTTTCAAAATGTTTTCATCAACGCTTTCAATGCGATGCTTGATTCGTCCGAATGTCTGTTGCACATCAGCTCGCAATCTCACTCAAAATCCCGAGTAATTCTAGTCCAAGATACCGGATACGGGATCAACCTTCAAGACTCGGACAGGTTTTTCAATCCCTTTGAGCGGGCATCCTCTATTTCCCCCGAACGACAAGCGCTGGGCTACGGCGGCACGGGACTCGGTCTAACGATAGTGCGGCTGCTAGCGGACAATATTGGCTGCCGTGTGCGATTCGTCCCGCCACAAGATGGATTTAGGACTGCGTTCTCACTTCAATGGAGGGAAACCAAATGAAAGAGACAATCCTGATATATGATGATGATGATAAACAAACAGAAAGATTTGAAAATAAACTCGAAAAAGCACTCAACAAGATAGGCGCGGACGAGAATTTCGAGATTGAACGCCTTCGGCAGGATGAATTTGAAGATTCAATAACAACGCTTCGGGACCGGCAGGTGGAATTGCGAGATAAGGGGGAATTTTCCAATAAAGCTACTAAATTTGATGGCGCATCAATCTGCGTTATTGATTACGATCTGTTGAAAAATGAAGCCAGACAGTTTCTCACCGGTGAAAACCTCGCTTATAGTGTTCGGTGCTTTTCAACCTGCAAGTTGATTGTCGGATTGAATCAATTTGGAAATAATCCGTTTGATTTGACATTGAGAGGGCACCTGGAATCCTTCGCGGATTTGAATCTCGGAGAAGACCAACTCGACAATCCTAATCTTTGGCGCGGTACCTGGAGCGAACGCAGGCGAACTTTCAGACCGTGGTATTGGCCAAACTTATCCGACGCTCTGCGTAATTTTGACGAGAGAGTCCAAGATGTTAAACAAAATTTGGACAAACCAATTTGCGAGGCTCTTGGGTTCGACAGCGATATGTTCCGGCTGTTGCCCCGCGCCGTCGTTCAATTCATCGGAAAGGGTGACGACAAAGAACAGGCTGAAACGACGTTTCGGCAGTTTGTCACAGAGTCCGGCAACGGTTTAAGGCCTAAAGACAAAGACATTTCAGAAGGGGAAGTTTTGGCACGGGTCGGCGCTGCCAGAATCTCAAAATGGCTGGAGAGACTTGTGTTGCCGGAGCAAGACATTCTTGTTGATGCACCGCATTTGGTTTCAAGATATCCGAGTCTAATTGACGGCGATAGGAAGAAAATCGGAACGTGGAATAAGACAGCCCAGTTGGTATGCCACTACGAACTGGGGCTTAACACCGAGTCTATTGAACCCTATAGATTCACAAAAGACCATTGGATTTCGCGTCCTGTGTGGTTTTGGGATGAACTTCGCGAGCATGGACAAATCAAGGAAATAACGGAACCTTGGCTGACCGCCAAACCCGATTGGGTCTTTTGCGAAGATGCCTCACAGTTTTACAAGCGAAACGCCTGCAGGGAGTTCCTTGCGGACACCTCCTCTCCCTTTACTCGACGCTTTGCCAAGGGTTTCAACAACGTCGATTATCGGCCTAGGGTTCGGTTTTCGCTGTGAATTCCTCCAGTAAACGAAATGACACAAACTATAGCCACGCTGCGAGACATCCTTACGCCCTTGTGTAAACGCCGAGAATCTATATGGCTTAACGGGGGTTGGGAGGATGTCTTTGCCCAGTGGCGACCTTTAGCGCGCGAGGATTTAGAAGATTTATTTGCGCAGACTAGAAGTGTGTCCGGACATGTTGAAGTAGATTTTACTCATTCCCAACGGGGACAGGTTTTATACTTGCCGCCACTGGAAAAAAAACCCCACTGTATTCCAATTTTATCTCTATATTGCCAATTAAATAACCAGGAAAGTGTCGCAAAACTTAGGGTTATGTTGGTTTCCCTAGACGGGAATCAAGACCCCTATGGTATTGGATTTCGTATGGAAACACCTGAGTACATGAATCAGAATACCAACGCGACTAATAGTGATGGGAATCATGATTTCTATCATGCACAGCTTATTCGAACGTTTGGCAGATCAAAGTTTGACGATAGACTCCAAGTTTGTAGTCCAGATTGGCTGCCTACAACACAGCCCTCATTTCCATTGCCCGCCACGTGTCCAGTGACATTGTTACTCTGTCTGATTGTGACTCTCTATGGCAGAAAATATTACAACCGGTTCCTTGCAGAGCATGACATATGTGACATTAAACAGCACAAGGAGACGCTAGATCCTTGGATAAATCCGAGAAGTCGTGCGGAAAACGCCACTGGCAGACATTAACTCAATGGCTTTGCGGGATTCCAAACCGAATAGTCATGTCTTGACCACTTGCCCGTTATTCAGCCACTACTTCAAACATCTCCCCTGACAACACTCTCATTCTTCCGTTCAAGCACTCCTGCGCAACCGTTGAATGTCTGCCTCACAAATGAACTCAACCGTCACACCATTGCGACGTAGTGCCTCTCGGTGCTTCCACCACTGTCTATCCATGGCTTGGAGGATAGGCGGATGTTCACAGTGAGCAACGGCGATAAATTTTCGGTCGTCAGTATCGAATTTTTGCAATTCTGGGTCGTCAGGGAATTCTTTAAAGTCCGTTTCTGAATTTTCAATAGGCGTAATGGGAACACGGACGCACCGCTCCGGGTTTGCCCAGTTGATTTCTACCCATTTGAGAAACGCATTCCCGACTCCGGGCTGACCGTCCGGATTCAACTTATTTCGGTATTCTTCAATGATTCGCCGTTGATCGTCCAACGCCAATTTCACCTCACCCATCGTTATCAGCTCAATCCTTTCGATACAATCTAGTTCGCAATTCCGAGATGTTTCTTCCATTTCACCGCTGGCTACCAACGCGACATTAGTATCGACTATCACTGTCATCATATGTTGGCTTTCCGACGTTTGATTTCGGCTTTGGCTTTTGCAAACAGATCGCCTGTGTCATCACCAAAGAAATTTTGGGGCCAATTGCTAATGTTGCCGTATTCGTCCATCTTGAGCCGTTCAATCTCGGATACGCCTTCGTTAATTTGGCAGGAATAGAGCGCTGTGTCGTCATTCGAAAGCTGCTCCTCGGCAATGCGGCGTGTCAAGCGGTGGATGAGGTGCTCGCTGTGGCTTTCAAGGATAATTTGGATATTCCTGTTTTTCACGACATCGATCAAAACATCGCCCAGTTCCGACTGAACCTTCGGATGGAGGTGTGCCTCTGGCTGTTCGAGAATTAGGATTGAACCCTCGGGAGCGTAGTAGCAGAGAATCAGCACCGGAAGGACTTGAGAGACGCCGAATCCTACGTCAGTGAGCCGGACTTCGGGACCTTCTTTGTATTGTGTGACATAGAGTTCGTAACGATCTTTTTGTTCAAGATTGGGTTCCAGACGGTAAGAATCAACCAACTCAAGTCGTTTCAGCCACTCGAGTATTATGTTATCAATCGGCTGCTGTTGAACCCGTCGCAAAAGCAACGCCGGGATCGCTTTTTCCCCATGTAGCCAGACCTCATCTGGATGGTCTTCCCATATGTAGTGATGATGAGGAAGTTCGCGTAGTGGACCTAGGTAGTGGATTTGGGAGAAAAGATTCTCAAATTCGGCTTGGCAAGTAAAAATGGGCTCCAAACGATGGTCGGCTGGGCGAGCCGTTTCAGGAATCCCATAGCATCTAAATAAATCCCTCTGTAATGGGCCTGTAGGATTACCACGCATGTCTCGCTGAGCGGGAGTATTTGCTAGTTGGCCATTCGTGGTTCGTTCTACCTTCCAGTTCGATTTATCCGTATAGCAAAACCAGACAGAATCTTGGTCGTTATAGTTTTTTTCAATGGACATTCCAAGCGAAATTGAATTAGTAGATCTCTGCAGGATGGATATGACCTCATCCAAACTCCATGACAGTGTTATCTGGAGAATTCTTTCCTGCTTGTGTCCATGTATAGCATCTTCAAAACTACCTAAGTTGACCAAAGATGCCTTATCACCAAAATAGAGTGGCTCATTCCAGTCTGATGGTTGCTCCACGGTCTGTTTGAGCATCAGCAACACCTGCAAGATACTAGTTTTGCCGGAGCCATTCGCGCCGAAAAAACCGGTCAACGGAGCAAAACGCAACTCGCTTGTGTCTGCCCACGATTTGAAATTCTGCGCTCTGAGTTCGGTAATCATAGCCTATACCTCCTTTCCGTCCGTCTAAATTATACCTTCTGTGGCTACCCGTCTGAAACTAATTCTAATACGTCCCTCAGCAAGCCTTCGTTCGCCCGCTCAAGCGTTCGCATTTCATCGGCGATCTTTTGGGGTGATCTGAGCGGCGTGTGGCGGTAGAAGTAGCGATTGAAGTTGATTTCGTAACCTACCTTGTCTTTCTTGCGATCCATCCAACTGTCCGGCAGGTGGGGTTTAATCTCGCGCCGGTAGTAGTCGTCAATCTCCTCCGCCGAGGGGATGCGTTCATCTTCTCGCAGCGCGGTGTCCGGTTTCGGATTCCCCTTATTGTCCTTCACGACGGACTCCTTTTCCTCCCCGTGGTCATCGCGCACTTCGACCAGCGGTCTTTCGATAATCACCTTGGTGTAGCCGAAGAATTCGTTCGGGTAGATTTTGGAGTGCTCGCACTCTTCGAAGTTCGTGTAAATTTCTACCAGTCGCTCTATGTGCGACTCGGAGATGAAAACGCTTTTGGCGCCGAGATTCCGTTTCATCGACTCGAAGAAACCGGCGCCGTTAATCAGTTGGATTTTGCCTCGCCGTCTCTCCAGCTTGCGATTCGTCAAAATCCAGATGTAGGTGGCGATACTGGTGTTGAAGAAGAGCTTGTCGGGCAGCGCGATGATGCACTCCAGCCAATCATTTTCAATTATCCATTTTCGGATGTTGCTCTCGCCGCTGCCGGCATCGCCGGTGAACATCGGGGAGCCGTTCAGGACGATGCCCACCCGGCTGCCGCGGCTCTCCATCTTGGAGAGCATGTGCTGCAGGAATAGCAACGCTCCGTCGGAACTGCGGGGCGTGCCGGCTGTAAACCTGCCGCCGGTAGTGCCCGCCTCCGCTTTCACGACGGATTCGTCGGACTTCCAACTGACGCCGAACGGGGGATTGGTTATCATGTAGTCGAAGCGTTTCCCTTGAAACTGGTCTTCGGAGAGGCAGGAGCCGAGTTGGACCGCGTCGGGGTTTTCGCCGGTTATCAGCATGTCCGATTTGCAGATGGCGTAGGTCTGCGGGTTGAGTTCCTGACCCAACAGCCGGATATCGGCGTCCAGATTGATCTGCTCGCGAAAGTATTCCTTGCCAATCGTCAACATGCCGCCGGTGCCGCAGCAGGGATCGAAGATGCTGCGGATGACCCCCTGTCCGCGCGACTCCTCGCGGTGTTCGGCGAACAGCAGGGAGACGAGCAGCCGCACGACATCGCGCGGGGTGTAGTGTTCTCCGCTGGTCTCGTTGGACATTTCCGAGAATCGGCGCAGCAACTCCTCGAAGACCTGTCCCATGGTGTGGTTGTCCACCCGATTCGGGTGCAGATCCACCTCGGTGAACTTGTCGCAGAAGATGAACAGCCGATTGTTCCTGTCCAGTCGATCGATAAATTGATCGAGGTTGAAGTTTTCGATGATGTCTCGGACATCCTTGCTGAAGCCGTTGAGGTAGTTGTTGAAATTGAAGCGGATGTTGTTGGGATCGGCTTTCAGTCGGGAGAGGTCGTATCGGGAGGTATTGTAGAATCTGGAATCCGTCTCTTTCAGAATAATCTGCGGCAGGGATTCCTCGGGCACGACATCTTTGAAGCGGTTGTAGGTCTCAACCGCTTTGTCTTTTCGGTCGTCTTCCGTCAAGATGCAGTCCAATCGGCGCAGCACGAGAAACGGGAGGGTGATGTCGCCGTATTCGTGGGGTTTGAAGAGGCCTCGGAGGACATCGTCGGCTACGTTCCAGACGAGGTTTGCGAGTTCTTGGTAGTTTGCCATGGGGTTTTGTTCGTTGAAAATGGGTTTAGGGTGTAAGGTTCTTATATGTTATGCCGAACGGGGTGGCGTTTTCAAATAGAGTTGTCGGGTGAGGTCAGCCAAGACTCCAAGATTATCAATAAGTTGGGCATCTACCATCCATTTGCATTGACGATTTTGCCGTATAATGCTAAAATACAGGTGGTAAAAATCTGCTTTGAATGAGTCCCGGCACTACTCGAAAGGATAATATCATGGCGAGTCCATTAGAAAAAGAACTTCAGACGTTTGAAGCGCATAAATCCGAGTTGCTTGCATCCAATGTAGGTAGGTTTGCCTTGATTAAAGATGACAAAGTGATTGATGTCTTTGATACCAATATTGACGCCATTCAACAAGGTTATCGGCATTGTGGAAACGTTCCGTTCTTGGTTAAGGAAATTACCCATATTGAAAGGGCTGCGCATTTTACATCAAACTTGCTGGAGATTTAATTCCGTATGCCGTCCTTTACTATTGCCAATGATGCTGTCCGAGACATTGGGTTGGTTGTTCCAGTAAAACTCACTGCCGCCTCCATAACACCTACCGAGGGAACGCCAACGGTTATTGATATAGATGCTATGATAGATACGGGGGCATCTCACACAGCAATTCGGGACGATATTCCCGGCAATTTAGGATTAAATCCAGTTGGTGAGGTTCCCATCAACACGCCTACTTCTACCGATGTAAGATGCCTCCAATACGTGGTACGGATGATTTTCCCGAACAATATTGTCATCAATGACATGCTTGTTACTGCGATGCCATTACAGAAGCAGCCCATCCAATGTCTAATCGGCAGAGATATTTTGAGCCAATGCGTTCTCATTTATAATGGCTATACGAATCTCTTTACCCTTAGTTTTTAACTTCCATCCTGTTTGCCAGCACCCCACCTACCAGTGTCAATCCTCCATTCTGAAAGTCTTCGCGTTTTCGCGTAGTAGGGAACGATCAACCGAGTGGATAGCGAGGGCGATAGAGATCTCGTCTCTGGTCTCAACTGTCGCGAGCGAAACTCGCTCCTACAGGGACCTACCCTGTCGCACCGCTACGACACCTCGACCGGGGTGCCGGAGCGTCCGGAGTCGATGGCGGCTTGGACGGTGGCGCAGATGGCGCGTCCGGCTCGCGCGTTGAGGATGGTGTCGCCATCGGTGTCGATTGCCTGAGCGAAGTTCTCGGGAAGCTGGAATCCGCTGTCGCCGCCGGTGCCTCGAAGGGGACGGTCGGACTTCGGTTGGCCCCGATAGTAGACGTAAATTCCGGGACGCGACTCACTGATAACGAGCGCTCCCTTCGATCCGAGAACACGAGTCTTAAGCTCGCCACCATTTGGGTGGCTGCCGGAGCCGATGCGTCCGATGCACAGGCTTCCGAGGATGCCCTTATCCATCTCCAGTGTAACGGTTGCCAAGTCCTCAATATCGTTATCCACGCAGATTTGATGGAAATGCGCGGTGGTGCGGGCAAAGACCTTCCGGACAGCCGCGCCGGTAAGCATCCGCATAGCGGCGAGTGGATAAATCCCCTCAACCTGTAGTTCTCCCAAGGGGCGAACACCGCTACCGGATCCGGCCGCATGCGCCTGATTCTGCCGCTCAAGCTGGGTGACCGAAGGCTTCTTGGGCTTGCTCGGATCTCTTGGAGGTCCTTTGTCCTTGGCGAAATAGAACTCGGAATGGATGGCGTAGAGCTCGCCTATCGTACCGCTATCCAGCACCTGCTTGGCTTGGATTAGGGTTGGAATGTAGTTGCGGCTCCACATCAGGAACTTAACGTTGTTACGCTCGACCGCCTCAACCACGCGGTCACACTCGGACACCAGGTTTGACATGGGTTTGTCCTGCACGATGTGCAGACCGGCGTCGGCGGCGCGCACGCTCAAATCGCAGTGGCGTTCGGGCTCCGAACTCACCACGGCGACCTGAACGTCATAATCGGCGATGGCACGTTCTACGTCTCGAACGTAGGGGATATTGTAGTCGTCCGCGAACTTCTGGTTTCGTTCATGCACCCAGTCGGGCCGGTCGGGATCGTCGGCGACGACCACAGGATCGAAACGAGGGTGCGCCGCCACCCCGATGGGGACATAGTCGTGTTTGACGACGCTTAGCGCGACAAATCGAAATTTAGGTAGGTCCATAGCTACCTCCGTTCAATCGTAGAGCCTGTTGGGATTGGAGAGAGGTCATGGCGGCTTGGGCGCGTCGGGGCTGCGGATCGCGCAAGGCCGCAAATGCCACGGTCGTATAGGAGGCGGCGACTTCTCCACCGCCAATCAGGGCTAATCTGGTTGTCAATGGATTTGCACCTCCGTGTTAAGGATTTACGTCTTCCATAGGAATCAATGTGATGGGTATTCAGATAGGACCACCGCACCTGATTTTAGATTCTTGGAGCGTCTTTCGGAATCGCCCTCCCTGTTCGGTCGGTTGATTCTACAGGGACCTACACCTGTCGCACCGCTGGTGGACAATGCCCACCCTACAGCAGAGAGTCTATCGTCACATCGCCTTCGTCCATGACCTCTAACATCACGCGGTTTCCATAAAGCAACGACATGCCAATCAACGGCCCGCCGTCTGCCTGCAGAGTCAGCACTTCCCGTTCCTGCCCATGCCATAACACTTTTGCAAAATACATATCCAACACTACTACATTTCCATCACCAAGAGTAACGTGCCGACTGCCAGCTAGATGAAGTTTGAGGTAATTGATTAAATCATTCGGTAGCGTTAGATAGCCGTTGAAGCCTGTATCGATTACTCCCTCAACTTTTTCTCTTTTCTGATTTGAGCCAATAACCTCTAATTCGATGACAGCTTCTCGATTGACAGTAATTCTTCCAGTTATCATTGTGTTTTGACCGAAAAGTGTCCGCCGATTCGATATGCAGTTGGAAAGCCAATTTGTAAGCCGTAAACAACAGCATTGGGATGCTTGGCAAGAAGACGTTTCGTAGCTGCCAAATCGTCAGTGTTCATTTCGTATTCACCCGTTTCGATGTCAATAACCAAGAATTTGCCTTTGTGCTTAGGCTCAATTTTGTCACGAATCTCTCGCCTATAGATCGCTTCGCCGCGTGATGCGACCTCTTTGGACGTATAATTGGCATATGGCATAGTGACTTTCTCCTTAGCAAAATCGTTTGCGATGTGCCAGTAAATGAATGACTAACTTCAACACCTTATTCTGCAAGTCTTCACGTTCTCTAGTACGCGGGACAGGAAGTCGAGATCGGGAGATCGCTCCTACCAGTACCCATATCTGTGAGGACTTCTATCGCCCTCGTTGTCCACTCGGTTGATCTCTACAAATCTACGACACCTCGACCCGGGTGCCGGAACGTCCAGAGTCGATGGCGGCTTGGACGGTGGCGCAGATGGCGCGTCCGGCTCGCGCGTCGAGGATGGTGTCGCCATCGGTGTCGATCGCTTGGGCGAAGTTCTCGGGGAGCTGAAAGTTGTTGTCGTCGGCGACGCGCTGATGGGGATAGTCGGTCGCCAGTTGCCCTCGATAGTAGACGCTAACCTCGGGGCGCGCCTCGCTTATGACGAGCGCCCCTTCGGAGCCGAGCACGTGAATTTTAATCTCGCCGATGTCCGGGTGGCTGGCGGCGCCGATGCGACCGATGCACAGCGTACCGAGGATGCCTTGCTCCATCTCCAGCGTGACGGTCGCCAGGTCCTCGATGTCGTTGTCAACGCAGGCTTGATGGAAGTGCGCGGTGGTACGGGCAAAAACCTGCCGCACATCCACTCCGGTCAGCATGCGTATGTAGGCGAGCGGATAGATCCCCTCAATCTTGAGTTCTCCCATGGGGTCGACGCCCACGCCGCCATCGGAGCCGTCCGCATGCGCCTCAATCTGCCGTTCCAGCCAGTTGATGGGCGGCTTTTTGGGCTGGTTCGGATCTTTCGGAGGTCCCGCGTCCTTGGCGAAATAGAAATCGGCATGCACGGCGTAAGGCTCGCCTATTCTGCCGCTCTCCAACACCTGCTTGGCTTGGATTAGGGCTGGCAGACAGTTGCGATTCCAGAGGAGGAACTTCACGCGGTTGCGCTCGACAGCTTCAACGACGCGGTCACACTCGGAAACGCGGTTCGACATGGGTTTGTCCTGCACGATGTGCAATCCGGCGTTGGCGGCACGCACGCTCAAATCGCAGTGGCGTTCCGCCTCCGAACTGACCACGGCGACCTGGACGTTATAATCCGCGATGGCGCCTTCGACATCACGGATATAGGGGATATTGTATTCGTCCGCGAACTTCTGGTTGCGTTCATGCACCCAGTCCGGTTGATCAGGATCATCGGCGACAACCACAGGCTCGAAACGGGGGTGCGCCGCCATCGCGGCGGGGACATAGGCGTGCTTGACGGCACTTAGCGCGGCAAATCGAAATCTAGGCGAGTTCATAGCTGCCTCCGTTCAATCGTAGAGCCTTTTGAGACTGGAGCGAAGTTGCGGCGGCTTCGGCAACTTGGAGCGCGGTTCGGTTCTCAGCGCCGCTAGCCGCGGGCTCGCGCCCCTCCTCAACCGCGGACACAAATTCCTCAAGCTGAGCCGTCAACGCGGCAGAGCCTTGACCGGTGTCGATGGCGCTCGGATCTCCGCCTTGGAACACGAGGTTGCGGTTATGATGGTCGTCTGCATAGGCAGCGCCGGTTGATCCGATGAGGGATAGCGAGAGGTAGCCGTCGCCGTGAGGAAGTGTGCGAGCCTCGTCTATCAGAGCCATTCCGCCATCGGGAAAGCCGAGATGCACTTGGGCGTAACCCGGGCGCCCTACCGCATAGACCTCGGTGGGCAACCCATCGAACAGCCAGATGGCGAGGTCGATTCCGTTGACAGCCCCTCCCAGCACGATGTCATCGGCACTATTCGGGCCTGAAGGCTGCGACCAGCGGTGCATCCGAAGCAACCCTGGCTCTCCCAGCTTGCCCTCCGCCAAGGCATTTTTCACCGCCTGCTGAGACGGCATGAAACGCAGGGAGCTACTCGCCATAAGCCGCACGTCGGCAGATTGGCAAGCGTCAACGACCTGTTCGGCATCCTCCACCGACGGCGCGAGGGGCGAGGTGGTCAGGACATGCTTGCCCGCCTCCGCTGCTTGCAAGGCTAGGCTGCTTCTGGCATGGTTGGATTCGGGGATCACCACGGCATCGAATGCCTCTGAATGCGCCTCCAACAATTCATCAAGTGAGTTTGCTGTGATTGATGCGCCGAGCGAGTCAGCGGCGGCTTGGGCGCGATCAGGCTGCGGATCGACCACGGCAACAAACGCCACAGTCGGCAAGCGCGGCGCCACAGTCGTATAGGAGGCGGCGGTATCTCCGCCGCCAATCAGGGCTAATCTGGTTGTCAAAAGATTTGCACCTCCGTATTAAGGTTTATGTTTGCCATAGGAACCGATGTGATGGGTTTTCGGACGATTTGTATTGATTCAGGTATGAAAGTTTGTTAGAATCCCGATGGCATATTATTGCGGTGCGTAGTGGTGCGGCGGCCGTCGGGACAACGCATTTAGATGATGATAGCACCAGTTGATTTAGGTAGGTCGCGATTCGGAGAGGATTTCTATCGCCCTCCTTATCCAGTCGGTTGATCGCTCCTACAGCGGGTTTATAGTAGTGCCCAAGAGGAGACCTCTATGGGAACTCTATCGCACGGGATTTACTATCGCCTTCGTTAATCACTCAGTTGATCGCTATCCACTCAGTTGATCCTACAGTATACCTGATCCGAATCTGAAAGTGATAGTTATTTTCTGGGGCGCCGAGGATTTGGTGAGGAACTTGCTTGAGAATGGGCAGCGAAAATTGTCGGTCGCTTGAGTGCTGCTAACGCTTTCAAAGGCTGGTGCGCAGTGCGCACCCTACGAAAGGGATGATCCGAACCTGAAAGTGATAGTATTATCTGTGGGAGGTTGGATCGGAGTCAAGCGTTTTTTTGCGCGGTAGCGGGGCGGCACAGGGGCCATCTTTACAACCACAATCCAGTCTACGGTAGGTAATGCACGTCGACAAATGCAGGAGGTTTATTCAACTCTTAGGCGATTCTCGTAACACCGTATTTCGCATAAACAGGAGGGGCTTGTAACGACCATGAATACAAAACTAAGACAGAGCACAACGGTAACCGACGCCGAATGGCAGGCGCTGGAGGAGGTCGGGTACGTGCGGCTGGGCGTGGTCGCGCCGGAGACACAAATCGACGCGCTCTGCGAACGAATCGATCAGATCATGCTGGGGGATATCCGGTACGAAGGAATGAATATGCAACTCTGTCCGTCGGCGTCGGATGACAACGACAAGGTTAATTTCAGCGGAAATCACAAGGGCAGCTCGCTGAAGTATCGGAAGATTCAGGAACTGGAGATGGATCCGCTGTTCCTCGACTATATCCGGAATCCGCTATTCAGGAACATCACGCAAAAGAAGATTGGAGAGAGGGTGAGCGTCTACCGCGCAATGTTCTTCAATAAACCCGCCGAGGGCGGCATATCGAAGAATTGGCACAAGGATGCCGGTTGGAACCTCAGCATCCCCGAAGAGATTACGGTCTACACGGCGCTCGACCCGCAGACCCGCGAAAACGGTTGCCTCATGGTCATCCCGTACTCGCACAAGGAGTGCCCGCTCGAGTCGGCCAAAACGGAGGAGACCATACGGAAATACGCCCCGCCGGAAAAGCAGGTTTTCATGGAGATGGAGAAGGGCGAAGTCGTCCTCTTCAAGAATCAAATGTTGCACTCGTCGCTGGTAAACACCACAAACCGTCCGCGCCGCGCGTTCAGCATCGCGTTTGTTCATGCGGACACCTACAACACGATTTCAGGCAAACGCTTTCCCGAGGTGATGCCGGAGTACCGTCCGGCGGCGAATGCATAACATAGAAGAAAGTGTTTAGTGGCTTTAGTGGCTAGTGTTTAGGTTCTGTTGACATTTGACAAATTGAACCCATCTCCATTCCAAGTTTTCGACCTAATGCCCCTTGAGGCGATTTGGGATAATTGCAAAATCCCAGCGTGTTACGCGACGCTATATCGTAGGGGCGAGGTTTGGTGCGGTTGGAAACCGCACCTACCGTGTAGGGGCGAGGTAACCTCGCCCCTACAGTTAGGTATTTCTCGGCGAATTACAGTCACGTCTCGAAAAATCGTCAACAGAACCTAGTAACTAGCAAAAACCTTAAAGCCACAAGACGTGCAATGAATTGCACTACTACAAACCTGCAAGTAGTGGTTAATGGCTGACAAGGGGGCACCCGCAAGACGTAACCCTTCAGGCATATAGCGAAAGATCGCCAAAACTCGTAAGCGATTATCCTACGCCGGTGTTATAAATCAGTAAGCTAAACAGTTACGCACAGAAGATGATTTCAAATTGTTTCTCGAACTCTCTTTCTCTCATCAATAGGCTGTGGTCACGATGGTTCTTGCTTGTTAGTTGCGTCGTGATGGGCATGGGAAGCGGTAGCGCTGCCTTTGGCGGTGGACCCCTCAGGATTGACACTAAAACGCAGTTGTTTGTTGACGACCTTCTGATTCATCATAGGGAGGGAGTCGCGCGTCGCGTTCAACAGGCGGCCAAGATGGATAAGCCGGTGTTGACGCCCGAGCACCCGTGGGAATTTTCGTACCATCCGGAGGACGATGGGGTCGGGAAACGCATCTACGTCTACGGCACCGTGTTTTTCGACTCACTCCAAGACCGGTACCGCATGTGGTACATGAGTCGCATGAGCCACCGGCACGATTTCGGCATACCGGAATTGGAAATCCCGGGCGGCGGCAATATCCACCGAGACCTGACACTGTACGCGACGAGCACGGACGGCATCCACTGGGAGAAGCCCAACTTGGGGCTATGCCACTTCAACCGCCTATCCGGAGGCGGAGAGAACATCGTTGGCGACACTCAAAACAACATTATGCTCGATTTTCACGGCGCCAGCGTGTTTCTTGATGATGAGGAGCCCGATCCTCAAAAGCGCTACAAAGCAATCGGTTTTGTCAGACGATTCGAAGAGATTCGGATATGTTATTCGCCCGACGGCATTCACTGGTCGGAACCGCAGCCTGCTGCCGATAGACGTAACGAGGGATCATTCAACGCCTGTTACGTTTCGGGACTTGGTCGCTACGTGGCAGGGAGTATCATACGGTCAAACGATCCGCGCTACGAGTTTATCAATTATGAGGGACAACGCGGCAGGAAGCGGGTTGTCACAGCGCTCATCAGCGAGAGACGGGATCTGGAACGCTGGGAGGAGACAATGGTCATCTATCCGGACGACCAAGATCCGCCCAGCACGCAGTTCTACGGAATGGCGCCGTTTACCTACGGCGACAACGGTATCATCTTCGGGTTTCTTCACGTGTTCGATTACATTGGTCCCGGACCCGCCAACGACGATGGGCAGATCGAAGCGCAATTGGTGTATAGCCGCGATGGCAGGACATGGCACCGCATGGAAGACCGCAGTCCGGTTATCCCTGTGGGTCCCAAGGGCGCCTTTGACGGCGGGATGATAATCATGACGGCGCTCGGCACATTTATGCGTGACGACGAATTGGTCGCATTCTATACCGCAGCGAACACGGGACACGGCGCGCCAATAAAGAATCGTCACTTCACGATTGCGAGGGTAAGTTGGCGGCGCGATCGGCTGGTGGCTCTGCAAGCCAACGCCGAACGCGGCATCGTGGAAACCGTACCACTGGAGACGACGGGAAACCGTCTGGAAATCAACGCGGACGCAACGGGTGGAAAGATCGCAGTGGAGGTGCTCGACGCGGACGGAAACGTGCAACCGGGGTATTCAAGCGAAGCGTTCGAATCCATTAACAATGACGGCCTCGCGCATCAGGTGCGGTGGGAGGGTCGAGATTTGTCGGGTATTCGGCGTCCGTTCCGGCTGAGGTTCCTGATGCGCAACGCGAAGTTGTATGCATTCAGAATCAAGTAGGGCAAGCATTAAAATTGGTAGGAGCGATCTCCAGGTCGCGATTCGGTAGCGATCAAAACGACTGATTAGTGAATGCTATAGAGCACCCAGGGCGATAGAAAATTTTAATCGCCCTCCAATTGTACAAGGTCGAGTCAATTATGATTTCAAACTGTTTCTCAAATTCTCGTTCTCTCGTCAATCGGCTGGTGTCACGATGGTTCTTGCCTGTTAGTTGCGCCGTGATGGGCGTAGGAGGCGGAGGAAACGCTGCCCTCGGTGACGCCCCTCAACAGATTGGCAATAAAACGCAGTTGTTCTTCGACGACCTCCTGATTCATCGCAAGGAGGGGGTGTCTCGGCGCGCCCAACAGGGCTCCAAGCTGGATAAGCCGGTCGTGATGCCCGAGCATCCGTGGGAGTTCGCCTATCATCAGGGGGAAGATTATGTCGCCAAACACATCTTCATCTACGGCACCGTGATGTTCGACCCGACCCAGAACCAGTACCGCATGTGGTACATGAGTCGCATGAGCGGCGGACACGATTTTGCCATTCCCGAACTGGAAATCCCGGGCGGAAACATCCACTGCGACCTGACACTGTACGCAACCAGCTCGGACGGCATCCACTGGGATAAGCCCAAACTGGGGTTATGCCACTTTAATCGTCTATCCGATAGTGGCGAGATCATCGACGGCGGCACTGAAAACAACATCATGCTCGACCTCCACGGCGCCAGCGTGTTTCTCGACGACGAGGAGCCCGACCCGCAAAAGCGCTATAAAGCTATCGGATTCGCTAGACGGTTTGAGGAGATTCGGATCTGTTATTCGCCCGACGGCATCCACTGGACGGAACCCCAGCCCGTCGTGGATCGACGTAACGAAGGGAGTTTCAACGCATGCTACGCGCCGAGTCTTGGATGTTACGTGGCGGGGAGTCTCATTCGGTCGAACGATCCGCGCTACGAGTTCAACAATTACGCCGGGAAGCGCGGCAGGAAGCGGGTTGTCACGGCGATCATCAGCGACGGACGCGATCTGGAGCGTTGGGATGAGACGTTGGTCATCTACCCCGACGAGGGGGACCCGCCCAACACGCAGTTCTACGGAATGACGCCGTTTGTCTACGGCGATAACGGAATCATCTTCGGGTTTCTGCACGTGTTCGATTACACAGGTCCGGGCCCCACGAATGACGATGGTCCCATCGACGCGCAGTTGATATACAGCCGCGATGGCAGGACGTGGCACCGGCTGGAAGACCGCAGTCCGGTTATCCCTTTGGGCCCCGAGGGCGCTTTTGACGGGGGGATGATAATCATGACGGCGGTCGGCACCGCTTTGCACGATGACGAACTGGTCGCGTATTACAACGGACGAAACTTCGGGCACGGCGGACCGAACAAGGATAGTTTATTTTCAATTGGGAGAGTGAGTTGGAGGCGCGATCGTCTGGTGGCTCTGCAAGCCGAGCGCGGCGTCGTGGAGACCGTGCCGTTGGAAACGACGGGAAACCGTTTGGAAATCAACGCCGACGCCACCGGCGGGGAGATCGCGGTAGAGGTGCTCGACGCGGAAGGAGAAGTGCAACCCGGGTTTTCAAGCGAAGCGTGCGAAGCGATTGACGGCGACAGTCTCGCGCATCAGGTTCGGTGGGAGGGCAGAGATTTGTCGGGGATACGGCGTCCCTTCCGGTTGAGGTTCGTGATGCGTAACGCGAAGCTGTATGCGTTTAGAATAATGTAACGCATCAAGTAAGCGGTCTGGATTTGTCAATCCAGACCGAGCAGGCGGGGAGCGCGCTACGGATTGAGTTCCTGTCGCGAGTAACGAAGAGAGGAATGGTGGGCGGTGCCCGCCCTACAAGGTGTTGAGGATGAATACTGAAGGATTACTAAGCGAAACGCTATATAACGGTATTGAATTGCCCGTGCCGTGGCCGCCGAACCATGGCGAGCCGAATGGGGAACCGATGCTGGTTCCCTATCTGGATAACCCGCCGGAGGTCATTCCGATTGACGTGGGTCGGCAACTGTTCGTCGACGATTTCCTGATTGAAGACACGTCTTTGGTGCGGACGTTTCATGCGGCGAGGATGCATCCGAACAACCCCGTGCTCAACGTTCCGAGCTACAGCGGCGGTCTTTGGTACGATTCCGGCGAAGGAATCTTCAAGAATTGGCACAATATCAGTCATGGCGTCGGCTACGCCACGTCGGAAGACGGGATTCACTGGGAAAAGCCGGCGCTTGATGTCGTGGAGGGCACGAATCTGGTAATGGAACATGCCGATCCGTGGGAACCGGGCAGGTATTTTAGCTGCGACACCACCAGCGTTTGGATCGATTACGAGGAGACTGCCCCGGACAGGCGGTACAAACTCTTCCTAACCTATTTGTGGCCCAACAATATCAACGATTTCTTCTTTTCGCTCCTTTATTCGGCTGACGGCATCCACTGGAGCGAACCGGTTGTCACCTCGTGGCGCCATGTCGGCGATCACACGAATGCCCACTACAACCCGTTTCGGAAGCTGTGGGTGGCGAACATCAGATACCATTGGGGAAGCGACGGGCGCTGCCGAGCGTACCTCGAAAACCGGGATCCGGAGAAGCTGACGTGGGCGTCGAGCGAGGCGAGAGTGGGAGGAATCGTGCCGTGGCTGGCGGCTGACCGTCTGGATCCGCACCACCCCAAGCCGGAGTTCAGCGGCATCCGTCCGCAACTTTACCATTTCGACGCCATCGCCTACGAGAGCTTGATGTTGGGATTCTTCAGCGTGCATCAAGGGCCGCCCAACGAAGAATGCGGCAAGTTGAGGATTCCGAAACGGAACGAGGTCGTGACCGGTTACAGCCGCGACGGTTTCCATTTTGACCGACCGAATCGGACGCCGCTGTTCGGTGCGAATGAGGAACGGGGCGCCTGGAACTGGGGAAATGTGCAGTCTGTCGGCGGGGGTTGTATCGTCGTCGGGGATGAACTCTACCTGTACTGCAACGGGGTAGGCCGCGCGGAGAAGGGCGGAAAAAGCGGACGCACCACGGGGTTGGGAGTTCTGCGGCGCGACGGCTTCGCCTCCATGGGATCGTTCCGGGATGAGGAGAGTTTGACCACGCGCCCGGTGCGGTTCAGCGGCAAGCACCTTTTCGTCAACGCGGACTGCGATCAGGGCGAGTTGCGGGTCGAGGTGCTTGATAGGAACGGTAATGTTATCGCGCCGTTTACGAAAGAGAACTGCGAAGTGATTCGGGGCGACGAGACGTTGCAGCGGGTGAATTGGGAAGGGGCAGCCGATCTTGGGCGGTTGGCTGGAGAGCCGGTGAGGTTCAGGTTTTATCTCAGGTTGGGCGAGTTGTATGCGTTTTGGGTAAGCCCGGATGAATCCGGCGCCAGCCACGGGTATGTCGGGGCGGGGGGACCTGGGTATAAGGGCTTTGTGGATACGGCCAACGAAACAACCAATCCCTAGGTAGGAGCGACCTCCAGGTCGCGATTCTTCGTTTTTCGTCGTATTGGCAAAGGAATCTCGAACTGGCAGTCTCCGATAAAACGCGAAAGGCATCTCCTGTAGGAGCGATCTCCAGGTCGCGATTCTTTCGTTTTTTGTCGTATTTGGCGTTATCAAAGGCTGGAGAGAATGCTATTGGGGACCTGTTCATTCATTGTCCATTCTCTTAATGGGAGTAAGTAGGGAAATCGGCGAATTGAAGATTGCAGAGATGTCCTTCTTCGTTTTTCCTTGTCAGTTAAGATTTTTTTAAAAGCCCCAGAGCGGCGGAAGGTATATAGTAACACAACTGCCCCACATTCCAAAGCCCCAGAGGGGCGACAGGTGAAAAAGTTCCCTAAGAAAAATCCACTATGGCAGATACGTATACGCAGATTTACCTGCACATTGTATTCGCAGTCAAAGGAAGACGGAGTCTCATCCCAAAACAGCACAGAGAAGCATTGCACCAGTATATCACCCGCATTATCACCAACAAGATGCAAACGGTGATTCGGATAAATTCAATGCCCGATCATATTCATATCCTTCTCGGCATGGCTCCGGACATTGCGTTGTCTGATTTAGTGAGAGACATCAAGGCCAATTCGTCAAAATTCATTAACACAAAGGGATGGGTTGTCGGACGATTTGAATGGCAGGCGGGTTTTGCGGCGTTCTCGTATTCTCATTCTCAGTTAGATGATGTTGTACGTTATATCAAAAACCAGGAATCGCATCATACGCGTCAGACGTTCAAAGAGGAATATCTTGAGTTTCTGGAGCGTTTTGATGTTCCCTATAATCCGAAATACGTATTTGATTATGATGACGTATCCGATACATAATTCACCTGTGGGGATTTCTATCGCACTCACTATTCGTTCGCTTGATCCCTCTCTGGGGCTTTGGCGTGAAAGGGATTCGGCGTTACTATACACCTATCGCCCCGCTGGGGCTTTCAAAGACCGGAAGAATCTCCATAGATCAAGCGAGCGAATGGTGAGTGTTCAACTGAGCGGATAGTAATCCCAAGGCAACAGAAATCCCATATAGGTCTTTTCCCGGTCGTGATTTTGAGTTTTCGTCGTTTTGGCCAAGAGGTCGCGACCTGGAGGTCGCTCCTACAGTAGCGTATCGTTTAAACCAGCATTTTGACCAAGGCATTAAACCACATCAATGGAGACAAAGATTGTGGCGTTGACAGACGAACAAAAGCGGGAATTTGACGAGAACGGTTATGTTATCGTTCGGGGCCTCCTCTCCCGCGAGGAGGTAGACGCGATCGGGGGTCACGCCGATCAGATTGCCGTGGGCGAGATCGCGCAGCCGGCGTCTGCCGTCCAAGTTGAACCGGCAATTCAACGCAAAGAAGAGACGGCAAAATCGAAACTCGAATCTGTCCGCAAGCTCAGTAGCGTGGCTCGTACGGACCCGATTATGCACGCGCACGCGACGAATCCCAAAATCTTGGACATCTTGGAAGGTTTAATCGGTCCCGATATCAAACTATTCGACGATCAACTGTTCATGAAATCGCCCGCGCACGGATCGCGCAAGAATTATCATCAGGATTCCAATTCGAGCGTAATGTCGAAGTATGTACCCCATAGCCTCGTGAGTTGTTGGGCGGCACTGGATGACGCGACAGTAGATAACGGCTGTCTGTGGTTTATTCCGGGGAGTCACAAATGGGGACGCATCGCCGTTGAACGTGAGCGGGTGATTGAAACTCAGGCGCTCGCCGGTGCGTTGGAAAACGAGGTGCCGATTGAACTGAAAGCCGGCGATTGTAGTTTTCATCATAGCCTTTTGTTGCACTGCAGTCGAGCTAATTGTTCGACTGCCCGAAGGAGGGGATACGCCACGCAATACATGAGTGCGAAAACCAAGTTTTCTGGTGAAGGCACTCCGTTTAGAACCAATTTTCTCTTGCTGCGCGGCGAAGAATATCCGGGGTATGTTTAAGCGGTTTGAACGGCGCACGCGTCGGATTAGAAGAGGTTTCTATCGATCAACTGAGTAGATGGCGAGCAGGACTTACTATCGCGGTCGTTATCCACTCCCTTGATAGCTATTCGCTCGCATGATCTCAACCTACAACTTGCTTTTTCTTCCGTTGGATCAATCTCATGGTTGCGATTTTCTGTTCTTCGTCGTTTTGTCAAAGGAGTCGCGACCTGGAGATCGCTCCTACAATACAAAAACAAGGAGGCAATGATTATGGCACTGACAGATGAACAAAAGCAGCAATTTGACGAGAACGGTTATATCATCGTTCGCAACCTATTGACCGACGAGGAGGTACACACGGTCGGAAATCGAGCCGATCAGATTTCCGTCGGGGAGGTCGTCCCGGAGGAGGGGTTCGGCATCCAAGTTGAACCGACAATTCAGCGCAAGGAAGAGGCCGCAAAATCGAGACTTGAATCTATCCGCAAACTCGGCGGGTTGGTACGCAAAGATCCGGTTATGCACGC
This sequence comes from Candidatus Poribacteria bacterium, assembly GCA_965197465.1. Lineage (GTDB taxonomy): Bacteria > Poribacteria > WGA-4E > WGA-4E > JAJDTR01 > JAJDTR01. Next base: position 3,160,482 of record OZ240209.1, read on the forward strand.
GCACGCGACTAACCCGAAAATATTGGATGTCTTGCAAGACCTAATCGGTCCCGATATCAAGTTGTTCGGCGATCAACTATTTATGAAATCGTCCGCGCACGGCTCACGCAAGAACTATCACCAGGATTCCAATTCGTGGAGACCGTATGTGCCGTATAGCCTCGTGAGTTGCTGGGCGGCGCTGGACGACGCTACGGTAGAAAATGGTTGTCTGTGGTTTATTCCCGGGAGCCACAAATGGGGGCTGCTCGACGTTGAACGTGAGCGAGAGATTGAGAAGAAGGCGCTTGCGGGACCGCTGGAAAATGAGGTGCCGATTGAACTGAAAGCCGGCGATTGCAGTTTTCATCACAGCCTTACGTTGCACTGCAGTCACACCAATCGATCGACAACTCGGCGTCGGGGCTATGCCACGCACTACATGAGCGCGAAGACGAAGTATACGGGTGAAGGCGCTCCGTCCAAGTCCAATTTCCCCTTGCTGCGCGGTCAGGAATTTCCGGGGTATGTTTAGGGAATTGAACAGTTCGTAGGTCGGGCTAGAAGGGATTCCTATCGCGGTCGCTATTCACTCCCTTGATCCCGACCTATAGGAAGGAATGCAACAGTTGTGCCATGAGGGAGGTGGGGAGATGTCAGATGATAATTATCAACAGAATTTAGCCACGCAGATCGATAACCACCATAAGTCCGGTGAATTTGATAAGGCTTTAGAGATCAGCGCACGTGTCTTGGAATCCAATCCGGCGGACTTGAAGGCTTATGAATCTCGATGGAGACTGATAGCCAAGATGTTTTCAGAGGAAGAGGCGAGAAAAAGAATACGCCCTGAAATCGAATCTCTGTTGAGGACGCACCCAGAAACCCCAGAAGTATTAAACGTTGCCTACTGGGGATACATGGACCTCCCCGGTCGTACAAAGAATGTTCCAGGAAATTTGTTTGATAAGATGTTGCAATACCCCGGAACCAAAATTTATCAGGCCGCATTGTTAGGGTTAGCTGACCAAAGTCAAGAAGCACGTCAGAAATGGCATTATTACCAGCGCCTCATTGACGAATGTACCGCCTCTGATGTTCCGGAATTATCTTGGTACTTGTTGGGACATGAACACCTGTTGTGGTTAGCCGAGGACGACAGATCTCTGGCAAGCGACGATCAACTTGATGTACTCCTCGACCGGTTTTTGGAAGCACACCGTTCCCATTGCCAAGATACACAGCATGCGTTCAATCCGGCTTATACTCAAGCGGCAAAATGTCGGCTCAAGTTCAACATTCGATTAGACAAAGCATTGGAGATATTGGAATGTGCTGAAATCAGGTTGGGGGAAAAAGAGGAACAGGAGCGGTTTGTCCAATACTACAAAAAATCCGTAGAAGAAGCGTACAAGGAAATCTCGCGCTTGCGTTGTGAAGTCTACTTCCGGCAGGAACGATGGAAAGAAGCTCATGAGGGATTTGTAGCAAACGCTCCGAATTTTTTGGAATCACTACCGGCGAGGTTCAACGAGAGCGCCGTCAATTACTTCTGGATGTTGGGCAGATCAGCGGAAGGAATTGGAGAGTTAGAGACAGCCATACGCTGCTATGCCGATGCACACTTTGCGCCTACTCCTCACGCGGAGAGTCGGGCGGGATTGGAACGCATCTATCATCAAATGGAGCGAGGATCTGCCGACACCTTTGAAGCCTTCTTCAAAGAGTCCGAAGCGGAATACCGGATCCGAGAAGATGCCGACCGTGAAAACATCCGTCAGAAACTTATCATGAACAGACTTAATAAGAAAGCCACGGACTTCTGTTTAGAAACGTTGGCGGGAGAAACGTACACGCTATCGGCAGCGCGTGGAAAAGTTCTTTTGCTTGATGTTGGGGCTTCGTGGTGCGGCCCATGCAACATGGCAATTCCGCAAATCAAGATTGTCTACGATCAATTCAGCGCAGTTGATGATGTAGCTATCTGGGGAATCAACGACGGTGAAACTCCTGAACAGGTGCAGAAATTCTTGGAGGAACATCATCCGCCGTGGCAAATCTTGCTTGACCGTCAGAAGCAAGTGAGGAAGGCTTATCAGATTGGTGGAATCCCATTTTTTATCCTGATTGATAAAGCGGGGAATTGGCAATACAGTTTCATAGGTTGCAATCTCATAGGCGGTCAGCCGTTAATTTGGATGATTGAAGCACTCCTCGAAGATTGATACTTTTAAGCGTGTTTTTAAAACTGGTGTAACGAAAGGCATTAGAGCTTGTTTGTATAAGGGCGGTACAGTCGGATTTGTCTTTTGAGTAAAGGCTGGTGCGCAGTGCGCACCCTACAATTTGACGATAGGAAAGGCAATCGTATGAACCACGTAATGAATTTTCCTGATCCAAATTTTCCACTTGTTCAACTACCGACGCAATTCCGCGCTCAGCGGCACACGATGGTGGATAGGCAGGTGGCAATAGGAGAAACCAAAGAGGTATTTCGGGCACAGGGTCCCGGGTGTGTGAGACACATCTGGATTGTTCCCAATCCGATCTCGGACACCCGTTTTACCGAGGATTATATCGACAATTCCAATACCAACGCTATCATCAAAATCTACGTCGATGACGAATCGCGGCCGTCAGTGAATATGGATCTGAAGCGGCTGTGCGGCGTGCTGCTCGATCAATCTCCGTATCGTGTCGACAACGCCGGGTTCGCAGTTTTGCCCAGAAAAATGGGGTCGGTGCACGGCGACTGCTACAACATTTATTTGCCAATTCCGTTCGCCAAGTCGTGCCGTATCACGATGGAGCCGTTGATGGATCAGGTGATACGTATAATGGCGGACTGGCAACAGTTCCCCGAGGGTACGGACATCACGCCTTACCGTTTTCACGCGGTATATAGAAGTGAATACCCCGCGAGCCATCACTCATCCTTTCTCATGGCTGATTTATCGGGAAAGGGTTTTGTCGCGGGTATCGTCAAAGGCATCAGACAGCGCGAGCACAGCGACATGATCTATCATACCGGCGGGCAGGTGTGGATGATCGATGGGGAGAGCGATCCTCACGTCATGCGGGGAATCAACGAGGAGGATGATTTCGGTTTCGGCTGGGGATACCACGAGGTGATGACGCGCTGGATCGGCTGTCCCTACCACCGCTATGCAACGCGGACTGACCAAGACGGAGTCATCTACCGGTTCTTCGGCATGAATTCCGTGACGTTCGACTCCTCGCTGCTGCTCCGCTGCGGGTCTCGCGCAGACGACACGGAGACCGTGGTGTACTACTATCGGGTGCCGGAGAGTCAAGCGTCTCCTGTCACTTCGCCTGAGACGTGGGAAATTGCGGGCGCGTTCGGGTGCAACAATTACGAGGAGTTCCTACGTCAGGAGATTCCGGAGCAGATAGCAGCACCTTGGATGGGGCAGTTCAAGGAAGACGAAGTAGACTTCTCGGTGCACTCCGCGAAATCGGAACATACATGGATTGACCTGTCAACCTACTGCCGTACCGGTTCTCAGGGTCAATTGGATCGTTCCGGCTACGCCCGCACAACCATTGAGTCCGAGGAGGAGCGGTCGGTTCAAATTCGGTTCGCCTTCGACGATTGGTTGAGCGTGTGGCTAAACGGCGAGAACTTGGGAACGTTTCGGCACGACCACGGTTTAGCGTCAATTAGCGTTTTCGCTCGGTTGAAGAAGGGAGAAAACAAGCTGATGGTCAAGCTTAGCAACTTTGAGAATATCACGCATGGGTGCTGGGCGATGAGTTGCGCACTTGAGAATCTGGATTAGGATTCGTTGACATTTTTCCGAGTCGTGCCTGTAATTCGACCCAGAAATACCTGATTATAGGGGCGGAGCTATATCTCTATCGATCAACCGAGTGGACAACGAGGGCGATAGAGGTCCCAAGATGATAGCTAACCCTTATCGCCATTCGTCCATTTGATCGCGCCCCGCAAAGTTCTTCGCGGGTTTATCTTGAGGCACAATTGTCCTAACTCGAAAGGATTTCGCATGAGCCACCCAATGGACTTTCCGGATCCGAATTTCCCATTTATCCAACTACCGACGCAATTCCGCGCCCGGCGGCAAACGTTGAGGGATAGGCAAGTGGCGGTAGGAGAAACCAAAGAGGTATTCCGGGCACGGGGACCCGGTTGCGTCAGGCATATTTGGATTTCCCCGAATCCGATCGACCGACCGCGTACTACCGAAGGCGTTAAAGACAATTCCAACGCCAACTCCGTCATCAAGATTTACGTCGATGACGAATCACAGCCGTTAGTGAACTTGGATCTGAAGAGGTTGTGCGGTGTTTTGCTCGATCAATCTCCGTATCGTGTGGACAACGCCGGGTTCGCGGTCTTGCCTCGAAGATTGGGGTCGATACACGGTGACGGCTTCAACATCTATCTGCCGATCCCGTTCGCCAAATCGTGCCGTATCACGATGGAGCCGCTGATGGATCAGTTTATTCGCGTTATGGCGGACTGGCAGCAGTTCCCCGAGGGTACCGACATCACCCCTTACCGTTTGCACACCGCATACAGGAGTGAGTACCCCGCGAGTCATCATTCATCCTTTCTCATGGCAGATGTATCCGGAAAAGGGTTCGTCGCGGGCATCGCCAAGGGCATCAGACAGCGCGATTACAGCGACGTGATCTTTCACACCGGCGGACAGGTGTGGATGATTGATGGGGAAACCGACCCCCACGTCATCAGGGGGTATAACGAGGAGGATGATTTCGGATTAGGTTTTGGCTATCACGAGGTGATGACGCGCTGGATCGGTTGCACGTATCACCGCTATGGGTCCGAGGCCGACCAGGACGGGGTCGTCTACCGTTTCTTCAGTATGGATCCTGTGAGGTTCGACTCCTCGCTGCTACTCCGCTGCGGGGCCCGCGCGGACGACACCGAGACCGTGGTGTACTACTACCGGGTGCCGGAGAGCCAAGCGCATCCGGTCACGTCGCCCGAATCATGGGAAATTGCGGGCCCCTTTGAATGCGGCAACTACGAGCAGTTCCTACAATCGGAGACCCCGGAGGAGGTAACAGGCGCTTGGACGGGACAGTTCCAAGAGGGCGAAGCGGAGTTCTCGGTACACTCCGCCAAAACAGAACACACGTGGATTGACTTGTCGACCTACTGCCGCTCCGGCTTTCAGGACCAGTTGAATCGTTCCGCCTATGCCCGCACAACCATTGAGTCCCGCGAGGAGCGGTCGGTCCAAATTCGGTTTGGTTTCGACGATTGGTTGACTGTATGGCTAAACGGTGAGAACCTTGGAACTTTTCGCCATGACCACGATTTCGCGACGATTAGTGTCCCCGCTCGGTTGAAGAAGGGCGCTAATGAGCTGATGGTCAAGCTTAGCAACTTTGAGAACGTCACGCACGGGTGCTGGGCGATGAGTTGCTCAATATAGTCAATGTCATTCATAATTGCACAGATTTCGGTAGGTGCGGTTTCCAACCGCACCTTCGAGACCGGAAAAATACCGGTTCGGTTAGGAAACCGAACCTACCGCAGTCCACAAATTATCATTGGTTTTACTATAGATGACGCGCACTAACGATTCCGTAAAAGAAAGGATATAGCAGAGGGAGCCATGGGAACACGATTGGAAGGCAAAGTAGCTATCATTACCGGCGCAACGCTGGGACTCGGGAAAGCGGCGGCGTTACTCTTCGCCAGAGAGGGCGCCTCGGTCACCGTCTGTGACCGGGGTCGAACACCGGAAAACGCCCAAAAGCTGCTTGATGCAGCGGTAGGGCTTTCCGGCGAGGTCGCCTACAAGAAGTGTGATGTCATGGATAGGGATGACATTGCCGCGCTAGTGGAATTCACTCGGGAGCGGTACGGGAGGATTGACGTGATGGTGAACAACGCCGTTATCGAAAATCCCGGCGGTAGGCTGGAGGATGTCACGGTTGAAGATTGGGAAGACGGGCTGTTCTGTCATTTGACGGCGCCGCTTCTTTTCTGCAAGCTGGTGGTGCCGCTGATGATTGAACAGGGCGGCGGGAGCATTATCAATCTCTCGTCTGGCAATGCGCTTTTCGGCAGTCCCAGTATATCATCGTACGGTCCCGCCAAGGCGGGGATGATCAATTTCACACAAAGTCTGGCGGTCACCTATGGTCCTCACGGGATTCGCGCCAACGCGCTGACGCCCGCGCGGATGCTCACGGAGAAGAAACTCGAAATGCTCGAGGGCAATCCGGGGGAGGTCAGGAGACAGAAATTCCTCTATCCGCGGGGCAATCCGGCGCAGCCGGAGGAGGTGGCGGAGGTCATGCTGTTCTTGGCGTCGGATGAGTCGTCCGCCGTCACCGGGCACAGCTTGGTTGCGGATTGCGGGGCGTCGGCGTTCAATCCGCTGAGTATTCCGGGGCGGCTGGAACGGAATATCCGAGAGGAGTTGGAAGCGCAAGGCTCGGAGTGGCTGCATGGCGAGAAGTAGAGTGAAGGAGAATTCAATGAATTTTCGACAAAGGCTCGCACTTTATTTTTTTCTCTATATCACTCTGTGCAGTGCTGGATTGGCACAAGTCGTCGAAATAACCGACCGGAATCTGCGGGCGGCTATCAGTGACGCCTTCAATCTTCCTCATGGCGACCCTATCACCAGGGCGATGATGCAGCAGTTGAGGCACTTCGATTCACCGGAGAAGGGGATAAGTAATCTCACGGGTTTGGAACATGCGACCAATTTAGAATTACTGGCTCTTGGAGGTAATGAAATTAGCGACCTCACGCCTATAGCCAATTTGGTGAAATTAGAGGAGTTGTGGCTTTGGGGCAATCCAATGTTATCCGACCTTGTACCTATAGCGAACTTGGTGCGATTGGAACGCCTTGTCCTTCCCGTGTGTCAAATATCTGACCTTAGACCTCTGTCGGGATTAACGCAACTTAGGAAGCTCGATCTTGATCGCAATCGTATTTCGGATATCAGTCCACTTGCCAACCTCACGCAGCTAACTGAATTGGTGATTAGCGAAAATGAAATAGCCGATATTAGTCCGCTTGCCAATCTCACACAACTGACTGAATTATACCTAGACAGAAATGTCATTACCGATGTTAGACCGCTGGCAGGTTTGACGAGATTGGAACGATTGGAGATTCAAGACAACAGAATAGTAGATCACAGCCCGCTCGACTTCCTGCCACTAGTCCATTTTGAATACGACCAGACTTGCGAATTGCCTCCGATTCCGCTTGAACCGAGATTAGAGAACAGGAGTTTCCCATCCGTTCTTGCTGCATGGGGCGGGAAAAGCTGGAGTCCTGTAGTAAATCAGCCGCATTTATCAGGTATAGAGCATTTGGCGCAACACGATTTATACCTTTCTGTTCTGATGTTCAATCAACGACTTTTTGACACAGGGGATGGTTGGGAGGTTAGAGGCGATCTTGAAATAGGGGAACAACTGCGAGACGATTACCTCGCGCTTAATCCGAATATGATTTTTCTTGTTGAACTTAGAATGAGGACTGAGCCGGTCGGAAGCTTTCCGGAGGACTGGCCACATTGGCTGCGAGACGCTGAAGGTAATATCCCCGTCCTAGAGCCGGGGTCACCAACCGCTTTAATTGATTTTACTCATCCCGATACACAAGAGAGAATTATTCAGCGCGCTATTGCCGTATCGAAGTGCGGATTGTACGATGGGATTTTTTTAGACCATTGGACAGAGGACAGTCCGGTTCTCTCCGACCAGCAAATGCCAGAGGGGTATGTCGGAAATGAAGCCGAGCAACGCGCACGGGACATTATACTAGAACGTATCCGTGCCGAGACTCGACCGAATTTCCTTATAATGGGGAACACCAACGACCGCATCATCCCACGAACGGCGCCTCACATCAACGGTGGGTACATGGAGACTGGAATGCCGGGCTCAAGTTCCGGTGTTCGACTTGAAAAACAGCTTGCTAGAATTGAAAGCTCATTGCTGTGGTTAGAAGAAAACCTGAGGGAACCGCGTATAAACGGCTTTCAAGGGCAAATCATTCCTGTGGAAGCACCGGACAGCCCGGACAACCTGCGCTGGATGCGTGCCCTTACAGCGATGCATCTCACACACTCTGATGGATACGTGTTATTCAAACTCGGCGACGGGCCTGACCATTACTGGTACGACTTCTGGGATGCGGATTTAGGTCGGCCGGTGGGGGAGAAGGCACAGGTGTATGATGGGCGAGAGGGGCTTTATATACGCGAGTTCACGAATGGTTGGGCAGTGTATAATCACAGCGGGTCGCCACAGGTGATCGCATTGCCTGAGGAGGTGCAGGGGGTCGCCAGCGGGCTGGTAAACGTGGAGCATGCGCTTCCGAATCTGGACGGCGAGATGTATTTGCGGGTAACGCCGAAGAACCCTGCGGATGTGAACGGGGATGGAATAGTGAATATCTTGGACTTAATTCTGGTTGCTCAAGGATTTGGGGCGGATAGTACGAAAGGGGACATTAATGGGGATGGGGTTATCAATGTGTTTGATTTGGTGTTTGTGGCGAACGAATTTTGAGGCGTGATAGGATTTCTATCGTCTTCGTTATGGGATCTCTATCGATCAACTGACCGAATAGGGAAGGCGATAGAAAATCTTACTCGCTAATCACTCGCTTGATCGCATTGCACACCTTACAACCACTCGTCAATGATTCGGGGCAAGATGCCCCTCCTACGAGTTGGTTAACCTGGTCACTAGCCACTACTAGTCGCTGTTTCTAGGAAGGATTTCCGTGGAACATACCCCCATATTTCTACCTTACGAGTTTGGCGAGAAGGAGAGAGCCCTACTGGACAAAGACGGGCACTTTCTACTGCCCGGCATCCTGACGCCGGGGGCTTGCGAGCGGCTGACGGCGTCGCTGTCGCACGTTCAAGATTTGGCCCCGTCCGGAGACGAAGGTCACAATCCCAAGCACTTTGCCGCGGAGTATGACTCCTATCTGGAGAACCTCATCCCGCACCCGCAGATGCTTGGCTTGGCGCGAAGAGTTCTCGGCGAGGAGATTCGGTTCGACCACTGTGTGACGCTCAACCGACCGGGCGGCAACGGAGGCTCGCGTTGGCACAGTCACGAATACGCCGATGACAATCCCAGCTTGGGTTTTGTGCGAATCTTCTTCTATGTCAACGGTTTTGAGGTTGGTGACGGCGGCTTGAAAGCGGTGCCGGGCAGCCACCACTACCGGGACGCAAAAATCAAGGCTGACACGGACGAGGCGCTCAGGACGGGATGGATGGCGGAAAAGACACACCCCGTGACGGGCGAGCCGCTGGAGATACAGGATTTATCCGCACCGGCGGGAGCGGTCGTCTTGATGTGGACGCACGCCGCGCACGCGGTCAGTCCGAGACGCTCAAACAGCGACACGCGATGGACGGTGGTGTATGCCTACCGAAATCCGGGCTGCCCATCGGCTCCGCGTTGGATTACGCCGGAATTTGAAGCGAAACGGATTCCCGGCGCCGAGCGGCTGATGAGCCTCTATTGAGTCATGTAGGTTGGGTTGAGCGTCTTGTAGGGTGGGCACTGCCCACCGTCCTACTTAGCACAGCCATATAGGTTGGGTTCAGCGATTAAGCGACTGCGAGCCAATAATGCACAGAACCTTCTATCGATCAAGGGAATGAATAACGACTGCGATAGGAATCCCCCACCACTAAGTTCTTTGCTGTCCACTAATCAGTAGACACTGGCCACTGATTCTCAGAGGTTTCCTGTGACACATACTCCCATATTTCGACCTTACGAGTTTGGCGCGAAAGAGAAAGCCCTCTTGGACAAAGACGGCCACGTTCTTCTGCCCGGCATCCTGACACCGGGAGCATGTGAGCGGCTGATGTCTTCGTTTTGTCACATTCAAGACTTGACCCCGTCCGCTGTCGAAAGTCACAAGCCCAACCACTATGCGGCGGAGTACGACTCCTATCTGGAGAGCCTTATCCCGCATCCACAGTTGCTTGATTTGGCACAGAGGGTTCTCGGCAAAGAGATTCGATTCGACCACTGTGTAACGATCATCCGCCCGGTCGGCAACGGAGGCACGGGTTGGCACAGTCACGAGTACGCCGAGGACGATCCGATCTTAGGTTTTGTGCGCATCTTCTTCTACGTCAACGGGTTTAAGGCAGGCGACGGCGGCTTGAAAGCGGTGCCGGGCAGCCATCTCTACAGGGATGCGAAAATCAAGGCTGACACGGACGAGGCGCTCAAGACGGGGTGGATGGCGGGAAAGACACACCCCATGACTGGGGAACCGCTGGCGATCCAGGAATTATCCGCGCCGTCGGGAACGGTAGTTTTGATGTGGACGCACGCTGCGCACGCGGTCAGTCCGAGACACGCAAATAGCGATACACGCTGGGGGGTGGTATACGCCTACCGAAATCCGGGCAGACCATCGCTTGCGCGTTGGATTACCCCGGAATATGAAAAGAAACGGATTCCCGGCGCCGAAGGGCTGATTAGCCTTTATTGAGCCATGTAGGTTGGGTTGAACAAGAAAAATTATATCAAAGCAAATCGCGTGCTATTTCTCAAGTAAACTGGCGTGCGAGACAGTAAAAGTGAAACCCAACACCCAAGCGAAACAGCAATAGAGTCAATTCCATTCATATTTACACATATTTCGGTAGGTGTGGTTTCCAACCGCACCTACGATTCTGGATAAATTCCGGTTCGGTTAGGAAACCGAACCTACCGCAGTGTATAACAATTATTGATTTTACAATAACACCAATCAGGAGTGATTTTCAATGGCAGACCCAAAGATAACGAAAATCGAAGTTGTGGTATACGAACATGAGATCCAGGATATGGGAACCGATTACAACGGTTTCAACTCGGTCTACGAGAAGGGAAGCGTTCTCAAGATGCGGCCCTCAATTCTTCGGATTCATACGAACACCGGGATCATCGGCGAATCGGACGGCGGACGGCTGTCCGATAGCGTCGTGCAGTATCTACTGGGCAAAAACCCGTTCCATCGCGAGGGAATTTACAACGACCTGAAACGCGGGTTGCGCCACACGGACCGCACGGCTATCAGTTCGGTTGATGTGGCGTTATGGGATTTTGCGGGCAAGGCGCACGGCGCACCGATTTATCAACTCCTCGGCGGTTACAAGAAAACCATTCCCGCTTACGCAAGCACCTATCACGGCGATGAGAACGGCGGGCTTAGCACGCCCGAAGACTTCGCTGATTTCGCGGAACAGTGCAGCGAGTTGGGGTACCGCGCCTTCAAGATTCACGGCTGGGGGAATGCACCGATTGAGCGCGAGGTGGCAAATGTGCTCGAAGTCGGGAAGCGGGTCGGGAACCGGATGGACCTGATGCTCGATCCGGCGTGCGAGTTGGAAACCTGGGCGGACGCGCTCAAGGTGGGCAAAGCGTGCGATGCGGCAAACTTTTTCTGGCTGGAGGACCCCTATCAAGACGGGGGTGTCTCGATATTCGGGCATCGGAAACTGCGCGAGTTAATCAATACGCCGCTGTTGCAGACGGAGCACGTTTTCGGTCTGGAGCAACACGTTGATTTTATCGTGAACGGCGGTACGGATTTCGTGCGCACGGGCACCTACGAAGATGGCGGGATTACCGGCGCCATGAAGGTCGCGCACGCGGCGGAAGGTTTCGGCTTGGATGTGGAGTTCCACGGTGGCGGCTTGGCGCATCGGCACTGCATCGCTGCCGTTCGCAACACCAACTACTACGAACTGGGGCTGTTGCACCCGTTGATTCATCAGACGAAACCGCCAATCCGTCCGCGCGAATTTACGGATGAACTCGAGAATATCGACGAAAACGGGCATGTGCCGGTGCCGCAGGGGCCCGGGCTCGGGGTGGAGATGGATTGGGATTATATCGAGCATCACCGAGTTGATGGGGTTGTGTATGAGTGAGGGCGGAGGCGTCATACAGACATCCTTTGTAGGAGATCAAGCGACTGGATAAAGAGCAGGAATTTCTATCGCCCTCACTATCCATTCGGTTGATCGATAGAGATCTCCCTCCTGGTCGCGATTTCTCACGCTATCCTCCTCTCTCCGTAGGAGCGACCTCCCGGTCGCGATTAACCCGTTCTACATCCCGTGATGTCCGAATCCGCGAAGGCGTATCGGAAATTCGACGATAGAGAATCTGTTCTGCTAACTATGAAAACTAAGCCCGACATTCTGGAACGAGGACACCGGCAACTGCGGAAAGGCAGGCACGCGATTCCGGGGGCTTACTACTCCGTTACGTTTGCGACTATTGGCAGAAAACCACTTCTTGCAAACGCAAAGATTGCAAACGTTATATTGGAAACCTTAGAATGGCTCGAAACTAATGGACGGTGCAGATGGTTTTGCCTCATCGTAATGCCGGATCATATCCATACGGTCATTCAACTTGGGGAGAATCAAACTCTTTCGCGACTCATTAAGTCCTTCAAAAATTTTACAGCGAAGCAGATTAACACGTACTTAGGACGCAGTGGTTCACTCTGGCAGGCGGCTTATCACGAGCACGGCGTTCGGCAGGAGGAATCGTTAAATGCCATTATTCGATACTGTTACGAGAACCCTGTGCGGAGCGGACTGTCAAAAGCGGCGAAGGATTACCCGTATTGGTGGTGTAAATTCAAGATGGAGTAAGAGGATTACGGTGTTTTGTAAGGGTAGTCAACGTTGTGACCTTTCTTATGTAGGAGCGACCTCCCGGTCGCGATTAACCCGCTGCGCATCCCTTGGTGTCCAGCTTCCCCGTAGGAGCTTACCTCGTGTTTTGGGAGGGCGACAAGAATCTTCCTCCGGGGCGCGGGCAACTTTTTGTAGATACCTTGGCGTCCAGTTTCGCGACCGGGAGGTCGCTCCTACAGAAGACGCACAGAAAATTGCCCCATTACAAATCGAAAAATGCAAGTCGTATATGTAACATCCTTAGTTGGCGTAATCTACGGTGTGGCCTTTCTTATGTAGCAGCGATTTCCCGATCGCGAATCCAGTAGCCAAGGCATCCTCAAAAAGCTATCGCGACCGGGAGGTCGCTCCTACAGAAGATACCAGATTTACATTTCGGGCGAGACCTGCTATAATCCGTTTGAAAGCAGCGAAGACTACTACGTATTTCAACGCAACCGGGAGGAGCACTCATAATGAAGATATTGATTACCGGCGGGACGGGACGCATTGGGGCGAATCTCGCCAAACGTTTGCTAGAGAAGGGGCACGATATCCGTAGTTTCGTGTACCCCGCCGACGCCAGCCGTGCGCATAAACTTGACGAGTACAATCGCGTCGAAACCGTTGTCGGAGATTTGCGAAACCTTGACGATGTGAAACGCGCCGTGAATGGGGTGGACGCCATCTATCATCTCGCCGCGGCATTTGTCGGACCTTTCGACAACTTGCAATATCTAAACATCAACGGGATGGGAACGCTCAACATTTTAGAGTGCATTCGCACGGACTGTCCCAACCTGCACCGTTTCGTGTATGCCTGCACAGAGGCGATTTATTGGCGTTTGGGGGAAAAGGGGCGATTTTTCGAGGAGCCGATAACGGAGGACATGGTCAGCCGCTACAAGCAGATGCCGTACTTCTTGACCAAATGGATTGGCGAGGAGTTGAGCATGAGTTACCACATTCAGTTCGGCGTGCCGACCACCGTCTTCCGTTTCGCAACCGTGATTGAGCCGGGCGAGTTTCTAAATGAAGACGGCTTGCCGGGGCTTTTCCTATTCAGTCCGGCTTACAATCGCGTCAAAGACGAAACGGGAGATGACGCGGAGGAACGGGAGATAATTGAGAGCATCAAATCGCTATGGACCGGCGAGGAAAAGTTTCTCCTGACCCGCAACCCCAACGGGACGCCGTACAAACAGGAATTTACGGATGTACGCGACATTGTGCAGGGGCTGGTTTTGGGGATTGAGAAGGATGAGGCGCTCGGCGAGGAGTTCACGCTTGGCGGAGCGGCGCTGTTTAAGTGGGAGGAGGCTGTGCCGTACCTCTCCGAGCGGTACAACTTGGACTTTGTCGATGCCAGAGTGCTGAGTTCAAACCATTTCGCGTTCGATCTCACCAAGATTAAGACGCTGCTGGGATACCAACCCGAGCACGATCTGGAGAGCGTCCTGGATACGGCCGAAGCGATACGGCGCGGCGAGGACGTAGGCATTATTCCAACGGGCATCCGATGGGGCAAGGCGTAAATCGCAAAGGAGTCCACGAATGGGTATGAGTGCAGAAAATTATCCGCGAGATATCAGAATCACGAAGATTGAACAGGTGACGTTGCAGGTGAATCGCCCCGAAATCGGGACCAACTCTCGGGCGGAAGAGATAATCTATCCCGAGCCGAACTGGAAATGGGAGGAAGGCGTCATCCGCATCCATCTTAGCGACGGGACACTGGGATGGGGCGTCGGACGCGCGGATGCGGAAGTCGGGCAGCGCGCATTGAATCGCAGTCCGTTCGATCTGCTTGACCCGGGGACAGGCGTTTCCGACGAATTCAGGGGACTTGAAAACGCCTTGTGGGACTCTATCGGCAAGATACTCGGGGTACCCGTATATCAACTCATCAGTGACCAGAGTTATGCGGATTGGCTGCCGGTTTACGACAGCACCATATACTTCAATGATCTCCTCTATGACTCGAAAGAGGCGGGGATGAAACGGATAGCTGAAGATGCGGAAAGCAGCGTAAGGAACGGCTTTCGGGCGTGCAAGATGAAGATTGGGCGCGGCTGTTTCCTCATGGATCACGACGAAGGATTGAAGCGGGACATCGAGGTTGTCAAAATCATGCGGGAGATTGCCGGCGAGGACTTCACTATCCACGTCGATGCGAATAACGGCTACACGTATGATGAGACCGTCGCCTTCCTCGATGCGACAAGCGATGTCGGCGTATTCTGGATAGAGGAAATGTTTGACGAGGAGGTTGAGGCGTACCGCAATCTGAAAGCGGCTATCAAAGAACGAAACCTGAAGACTCTAATCGCCGATGGCGAGACCCGAACGCGCGAGCCGCTGGAGTTCTACGACCCGTTCTTTCGGGAAGGCGTGCTGGATGTCATTCAGCACGACATTCGCGGGCTTGGCATCACCGGCTGGCGGTGGCTTGCCAAGATGGCGGGCGAACACGGCGTGAAGTGCGCGCCGCACAACTGGTCGTCGTTGCTCGGGCTTTTTTTGAGCTTTCAGTTTGGCAAAGCGATTCCGAATTTTCTCTACGGGGAGTGCGCGACCCTCACCAGCGATGTCATCGATACGTCGGGGTATGTCTTCAAGGATGGCGCTTTCAGTGTGCCCGACACTCCGGGGCTTGGATTGGAATTGAAGCAGCGGGTTTATGACGAGCAGTACGCCGGACGCGAGGCGTGGGTGGTGGAGTGTTGACAATACGCAGAAGTGGGAATTCGTGACTTGATACTTGAAGGTTGAGTGCTAGCGCCCACGAATGTTGGTCGGCAATGGCCACCTTACACAGGGGCAGTCAGTGTATTGACCGATCAAAGTGCAACTGACCGCAGCGAGCGCGTTGCTCGCCCATGCGGATAAGCAAGTTGACTACTCACGGTTAAAATCTTCATGTATATTTGTAAATTCTGCACCGCGCGCCATAGACTCAAATACATTTGGAGCAGTAGAAAATCCAATAAACTCAACATCAGACAGACAGTGACGTAGACATCAAGATTCAAACAAATCTCATTAGTACATTAAATCCGAACATTACTTCATGAACCCTTCAATAGAGATATCAAGTTTAGTGGACTACATCAGTAAAATTGCCGAATTAACTCAACCAGAGAAGGGTTATCTCTATAGGGGACATGAAAATGAAGAGTGGAAAGTCAACAGTAGTGGTTATCGTCGCTTGAGACGGCAATATGGGCGCAATTATCCGTCTGATTTGCTGCTCTATTTGTGGCAGAGCTATCTTTTACAAATCATTGATGAGATTCAACTAAGGTACCCTTCGACATACAGGGAACTAAAGCCGCTGGAGTGTATGGCACATTTGCAGCATAACAGAGTCGCTACAGGACTAATTGATTTTACCTTTAGCCCATTGGTTGCCCTTTGGTTTGCGTGCGCCGATAACAGGCTAAATGGCAAAGTTATTATGTTGGAAAATAACACAGAGAAAATTGAGGAGATAAACACAATTGAAGCGCTCCAGCGAGGACTGAAGTCGTTTTTTCACGTGCATCAGGAACAATGGTATCTTTGGGCGCCCACTTTGGACAGCCGAACCGTAGACACTGAACGCATAACCATGCAACAATCAGCGTTTCTTTTCGGATTGCCTGAGATGGAAGGAGAACTGATTACTCAGGAAATCATCGTTCCCGCCGAACATAAAGCTAACGTGCGAGCGGAATTGGCAATAATGGGGATATCCGAAAAAACACTATTTTCCGATCTTCTCGGTTTTTTTGAAAGAAACTCTCATGCACAACCCTATAATTTGACACTTGTCGAATCTAATTCTGAGGAAAACCATCATGGATAATAGATCGCTAGAGTTAAATGAGCGTTATTATGATTATTTTCAGAGCGGCAATGTTGAACTAGTCAAAAAGAGATACGATGAGTCAATCAAATACTATGACAAGGCAATAGATTTGAATCCCAAATACGCTCCCGCCTATAATTTTCGTGGCTATATTTACGACCTAAAAGACGAAATTGAACAAGCCATCAAAGACTTTGACAGGGCGATAGAACTCGATCCTAACTATGCCGACGCCTACAATAACCGCGGGGTTACTTTCGAGCGCAAGGGAGAAATTAACCGCGCTATCGGGGATTTTAATTCAGCGATAAAACTCAATCCAAATTTTGCCGAAGCCTATAACTTTCGCGGCTACGCTTACAGTTTTAAGGGAGATGTTGAACACGCTATTCAAGATTTTAATACCGCAATACACCTTGATTCCGATTATACCGAAGCCTATAACAATCGCGGTGTGGCTTACTGGAGTGAAGGCGAGGTCGAACGCGCCATTCAAGATTTTAATACGGCGATACAACTGAATCCCGAATACGCCATAACCTACGTCAACCGCGGCGTCATTTATAAGAGTAAAGAAGAGTTCGATCTGGCTATTGAAGATTTTAACAAAAGGATAGAACTCATTCCCGACGATGCGCTTAGTTTTAACTATCGTGGCGAAGCTTATCGCGAAAGGGGTGATGTTAAACGCGCCATTGAGGACTATGACAAAGCAATACAGTTAAATCCTAGTTATAGTGCTGCATACTGTAATCGAGGTATTGTTTATGGGAATCAACGAGATTACGACCGTGCCATCAGAGACTATAACAAGGCAATCGATTTAAATCCTCATTATGCAGAAGCATATAACAACCGTGGTAACGCTTACAGTCAAAGAGCCCATAGCGACGATGTTGATCGCGCCATCAAAGACTACAACAAAGCGATGGAATTGAACCCAAATTATGCCGAGCCGTATAATAACCGTGGAGGGGCTTATAATATGAAAGGCGAAGTCAATCGCGCCATTGAAGATTTCAATAAAGCAATAGAGTTGAATCCAAATTACGCCAGCGCCTACAACAATCGCGGTCTGACTTATGAACACAAGGGCGAGCTCGAACATGCCATCAAAGACTACACCAAAGCAATTGAACTAAAACCCGATTTAACAAGTGCCTATAGCAATCGCGGTCTTGGTTACGATATTAAGGGTGAGGTTGAACATAGCATTAAAGACTTTGACACAGCGATAGAACTGAATCCGGATTTTGCCGAGGTTTATAACAACCGTGGTTCTGCCTACAGCGATAAAGGAGATTTTGACCTTGCTATTGAAGACTTTAACAAGGCGATAGACTTAAAACCCGATTATGTATTCGCTCACGTCAATCGTGGAGTAGCTTATAGCAAGAAAGGCAGTCTGGACCTTGCGATTGAGGACTTTAACAGGGCCCTGCACCTCAATCCAGACTTCGCTACGGTCTATCATGATCGCGGAGATACTTATCGAAAAAAAGGCGAGTACGACCTTGCTATCAAAGACCATGATAAAGCGATCGAGCTGAATCCTGATTTTGCCGAAGCCTATCTCAATCGTGGAATCACTTTTTACCAAATCGATGATTACAACAATGCTGTTGCTGATCTGCACCGGGCCACAAAACTTAAACCAGATCTTGTCATAGCCTATAATGTACGCGGTTTGGCCTATTATAAGACAAGGCAGTATGAACATGCTATTGGAGACTTTGACGAAGCGATACAACTACAACGAAATAATTCAGAGGCCTACCACAATCGTGGCGAGGTATTGTTACATATGGGCGAGTGGGATAAAGCGAAAGCGGACCTGCACGTAGCCCGGGCAATGGGGGTAAAGATCGCCGAAGCGTTCCAGAACGACTACGAAAGCGTTGCTGAATTCGAGAGGAAAAATGACTTGAAACTTCCCGAAGACATTGCGTCAATGCTGACTCAAGAGTAGGAAGAGATAATTATACGATTATGCGTTGTAGGTGCAATTGACCTAATATTATCCCTCAATTTGTCTTCACCGCTGAGGGCGCGGTTTCGAACGGTATATACTATTACCAGAATGTTGCACGGAAAACTAAAGGAGACAGGGTTTATGGTTGGCGCATTTCTCATGTGGACGAGCGCCGCATGCGGAGAGGAGTTACTTCCGATTGGTCTGCAGAAGCAACTGTTGGTGGATGACTACGTCATCTCCGAAAAGCAAAACGTCACCCGATCATTGGGAAGGGCAACAAAACGCGGCGTCGTGCTTGAGGCTGGCGACGAGTGGGGTCACGTTACGACCAAGCCGTTCAGACTGGATGGCGACACGCTCGAAGTCAACATAGATGCATCGGAAGGCGGATTTCTCGTCGAAGTGCTCAACGCGGACAATCATCCCTATGTGGACAGTGCGGCAAAACAGGAATTTGACTGGGACAACAATCGAATATACCGGAACGTGGATGGCTTGCGGCTGCAGCCCCGCTGGAGGGGCGACCGCAATCTCGAATCGCTGGTGGGAAAAGTCGTCAGGCTAAGATTCCGTCTTCGCAACGCGAAGTTGTACGCCTTCCAAATCAAGTCGGAAGATTGAACCCCTGCTATGCGCATACGATCACGCTCGGACAATCGCTCGCTTAATCTATCCGCACGGTTGATCGATACAAATCCTATAAACCGTCCCAAGATATAACGCATCTACTTATGCGCAATTGCTTCCGGAAATAATCTCAAATGTTCACTCGACGAGAACTGCTAAAATCCCTTGGAGGTGCAGCTATGGCATCAGCGCTTGCGCCGTATTCTGCGGCGGCTGGTGATGAGAAGCAAGACAAACCGAATATCGTACTAATTGTTGCGGATGACATGGGCTGGTCGGACGCGGGATGCTACGGCGGTGTGATAAACACGCCGAATATCGACAGCTTAGCCAGCGACGGGCTGCGATTCAACCAGTTTTACGTGAATCCCGTGTGTGCGCCTTCCCGCGCGGCGTTAATGACCGGACTGTATCCTCGTAATCACAAGGGATCGACGAGTGTGCTAACTCCAAACATGGTCACCGTGGCGCAGGCATTGCGTTCCGCGGGTTATCGCACTTCGATTAGCGGAAAGTGGAATTGTCAGCGTCAAAAACCGGACACTCCGTTGGCGTGGGGATTCGAGGAGTTTTACGGTTTTCCCGATATGCCATCGAACTATTTCAATCCGGCGCTCGAAGACATGAAGTTCGGCGGTTTCCGCCCGCCGTTCGAGCATAACGGCGAGGAGATTTGGGAGTTTCCGGACGACTTTTATGTGACGGATGCGATTAACGATCATGCCGTGGATATGATTAAGCACTACAGCGAGAGTTCGGAACCGTTTTTCGCTTATGTGGCGCATTTGGCGCCGCACAACCCGCTGCAAGCTCGTCCGGAAGATATTGAGAAATACCGCGGAAAATTCATGGACGGATGGGATGTGTTGCGCCGGGAGTGCCACCAACGCCAAGTCGACATGGGATTGGTGGATCCGGAATGGGGGATGCTCGATTACGGGGACATTCCCAACACCGCGCCGTGGGTTGATACGGAACACAAGGAGTGGCAGGACTTGCGGATGGCGGTTTACGCCGCCATGATCGACAGCATGGATCAGGGGATTGGGCGCATTCTGAGTACGCTCAAGGATTGCGGCGTGGATCGGAACACGATTGTGCTGTTTTTGTCTGACAACGGCGGCGATGCGGGCAACATGAGGTGGGATAGCCCGGACATCCCTCCCGGCGGCGTCGATACGTACTGTGCGGTCGGTCCCGAGTGGGGAGTCATGCACAACACTCCACTGCGCGCTTCCAAAGGAGCGGTATATGAGGGAGGCATCGCCACACCGCTCATCGTTCGTTGGCACGAGGCGATTCAAAACGGCGGCGGCATCACGAACCAAGTCGGTCACGTGATGGACCTGCTGCCTACGTTCTGCGATGTTGCCGGCATTCAGTATCCCGACGAATACAACGGAGAAGAGATTATTCCCTGCGAAGGCTTGAGTCTACTTCCCATCTTTGAGGGGAAGCAGCGCGACGCTTACGAATGGCTGTTCTGGGAGCATAGCGGCAAGAAGGCGGTACTCCACGGGGACTGGAAATTGGTTGGGAGCGGCGATCCTGCAAATTGGGAGCTGTATGATCTTGAATCCGACCGCTCGGAATTGAGAAATCTGGCGGAGAATGAGCCGGATCGGGTGAAGTTGATGGCGCAGGCATGGTCGGATTGGGCGGCGCGGACGAACGGATGAGGAATCCGGTTAATGGAAAGTTGGGATGCAACGGTCCGCGCTGCCGCTGATCGGCTACGGCGGGTTATCTCGTGTTTCTATCGAAAATCTGAACCCTAATCCATGCAAAATTTTGCCCATCGTATTGAGTTGCGGGTTTCCATTCTCGGAAAGAACCTTATATAATCCCTCACGGGTTAGGTCGACACGATTAGCCAACTTGGACATACCTCCCTGCGCTTCAGCCACATCACGCACCGCGAGAAGAAACGCCTCAATATCGTCGTCTTTCTCATAATCCTCAAGTGCAACGGAAAGGTATATCTTTGCGTCCTCCGGATCTCGTAATTGCTCAATATGTAAGTCTTTGAAACGTCTATAATTACTCATGTTCTAACTCCTTCTCGCGATGTACCTTCCAGTCTGTTTTTGCCTTTTCTATATCTTGAATTTGTGATGTTTTGTCGCCTCCCCGTAGCAACACAATGGCATTATCTCCAATCATGCCAAAGTAGATTCGGTAGCCCGAACCAAACTGCAACCTAAGCTCAAACACCCCATCTCCTATTGACCGATAGTCGCCCAAATTCCCGGTTTCTTCAACTCGTCTCAAGCGCTTTCTAATTCTTGCAAGCGTTACCCTATCCCTGAATGAAAAGAGCCATCGACTGAAGGGCTCATTCCCATTTTGGTCTTGATATATTTCTACATCCATGGCTAAATTGTAAACTACAATTTACAACTTGTCAAGAAGAGTTACTTACCTGAAAACGCGGGGCAGCAGCGGGTTTATTCGAGTGACTATCTCGTAAACAACCGTATCTATTTTTTCCGCCAGTTCTTCGGCGGCGATTTGTTCCTCGCCACCTTTCCCGAGGAGCACCACCTCATCGCCAACGCGTGCGCCCGGAACCCCGGACACATTGACGATGGTTTGGTTCATGCACACGCGCCCCACGACGGGACAGCGTTTCCCGCGAATCAGCACATCCGCTTTGTTTGAGAACCCCCGGTCATATCCGTCGTAATGGCCAATCGGTAAGATAGCCAGGGTTTCCTCACCTTTTGTGCGATAGGTGCCGCCGTAACTCACCAGTGACCCTTTAGGCACCCGCTTGACCTGCACGATTCGAGTTTTCCACGCGAGAATCGGTTGAAGCGAAAACTCGGGCACCCGCGCCTCCATCTGCATGCGGCAGTAGCCCGAGGGGTATAATCCATAAAGCGAGATTCCGATGCGGCACGCATTGCCGAGAAGATTCTCCCTCATACTGCCTGCCGAGTTGTACAGGTGATGCAGGGGTATTGAAATACCGCGCTCCCTTAATCGGTCTAGTAGGGTTCTAAAACGTGATTCTTGTACCTTCGTAAAATCGCTCTCCTCATCCGCTTTCCCAAGATGAGAGAACACCCCTTGGATGGTTATAACCGGTGTTTTTCGGCCTACCTCGATAAACTTGAGCGCCTCGGATTCAAGCACCCCGAACCGACTCATGCCGGTATCCACTTTGATATGAATCCGTGCGGTGCGGTTCGTCCCGGCGGCGGCAGCTTGAATCGCATGCAGCATCTCTAGGTTATATACCGAAAGTTCGAGTTCCTTTTCTACTGCCTCCTTGAGCAAGGATTCATCGCCATAGTCCACGTTACCCATTATCAGCAGTTTCTGACGGATTCCGTTCCCCCGCAGCTCCAGCCCCTCCTCAATTGTTGAGACTGCCATATAGGAAACGTCGCCTTTGATTGCTTCCGCCACGCCGGACATCTCGTGACCGTAGGCATTCGCCTTGATGACGGCGATTAGCGTAAATTCGGGGGGTAGAATCGCCTTAAACTGATCGAGGTTGTGTTTGAGCGCTTTTTTGGATATTTCAACTGTGGTGAGCGGCATTTGTCTCAACTGGGAGGGAATGGGTACGAGAGAACGGAGCGGAGACGAAAAGGGACGGTATGAATTGGGTTTGATGTTTTCCGCCAATCCGCAGAGTTCGGGCGAGGGGGATCTCTATGGTAGTCTATCGCACCGTCGCGATTCGGAGATCGCTCCTACCGTTGCTGAACCTATAACTCATACGGCGATTACGCCAAGCTGCACTAGTTATTCCAGTCTACGGCGACTTTGACGACGACTTTGTGAACGACTTCGTCCGTCCCCATCGGTGCGTGCGCATCTTCCGGGAAGAAGATGACGAAATAGCCTGCGGGCACCGTTGTCCATCTCGACGGCGGATTTGAGTACAACGTGGCATCGGATTCAGGCATGTACCCGTTTTCATCCGGTTCGCAGACCGTTAGGTCTTCCCAAGCGATGTCGTCATGGCCCTCGACCGTAAACTGTATGTCGATAAACTGCCTGTGCGATTCAAATTTCGCCACGGCTTTTCCTTTTCCTTTATCTCTCATCGCCATGGCGTGCAACTGTTCGCCGGCGATTTCGTTTCTGCCGAAGGGAAGTTCGGCGAGTTCTCCGCGATTCAAAAACTGAAAGGCAGCCTCAAAGCCGGGGTGCAGGGGAAAATAGCGGGATGCGTTCTCAAGACTATCTAATATCATGTGATACTCCTTCGGTAGTGGTGGTCAAACATTGATGTTGTTTTCGCGGTTAAGCTGTCCTGATTCGTCCCCGGTGATTCTACTACTTTTTGAGATCCAGGTCAATAAGAAACGGAATTCCACGACCCAAGTACCAGTTTTTGTAGGGTGCGCATTGCGCACCAGCTTTTCGCGCCTGGTTTTTTGTAGGAGCGAGTTTTATTCGTGACGCTTTGCGGGAAAAAGTAAAAGAATCGCGACCGGGAGATCGCTCCTACATGCTCACAGGGATTATCTTATCTGGAAGGCGTACAGTTTTGCGTCACGGAGCTGAAATCTGAGTCGAACTTTCTCGCCCCGGAGCCGACCCAAATCTCGGCTCTCCGTCCATTTCACGGGGAAGTCGGTAACCGTGGTACGAACGGGTTCGCTGACGGCTTGCTGTCCGCCCGCCTCATCCAGAACCGCCACGCGAATTTCCCCGTCATCCGGCACATCGGCGGTTATGCCGACGGTGTCTCCGTCAAAGGCTAAAGCCTCGGTAGTTATGAGAGCTTCGGTCCCCGCCGAGACGGGTTCGTAGCCCGCCCAACCATCCGGTCGCAGCGTCGCAAGCGCAAGGTATCCTTTGCGCCAGTCGAAGAAGTACCAATCGCAAGCGCCGTAATAAATTTGAATTTCGTCGTCGGTGAAAATCGGCGCGGAGGCGAAGACAGTTCCCCAGTCATACGGCATCTCTCCGTAGCGCGCCGCACCTCCGGGAGTGTTTCCGATAAGCGGCGTTCCCTCCTGTATACGGTGCCATGCCTCGGTATCGGGACTCCACGCCAACTCGACGTGCTGCTTCACTCCGGCGGCGGAATCTCTGGGGTCTTCGGGATAGGTCATCATCCCCAACAGTCCGATATAGATGCCGTGCGTCGGGAACACAATCATATCGTGTGCTTGAAGACGCGAGTTGGGACCCACGAGAACTGTTTTGTCTTTCGTCCAATTTACAAAATCGGTAGACTCGCCCCGGGTGACCAGTCGTATTCCATCCGCATGTTGGCGCGTGAAGCCCACATATTTGTCCAGACCGGGCGCCCAGCAGGCATTGGCATGGGTGCCGTGCGCCTCAATCTGCGGAATCGGGATGGGCTCACTCCAACGCAACCCGTCCGCCGAAAACACCACTTCCATTTGCGGATTACCGCAATGGAACATTTTATAGCGCTTCGCCGGATCGGTCTCGCGGTAATCCTTGAAGACGCCGGCGCCGTGAATCTCGCGCACGAGGAGGTTGTTTCGCTTGTCTCCGTCAAACTCGACCAGCCCGATATCGGGTTTGTCCCAACGAATGCCGTCGGTCGAGACCGCGTAGCAAAGCCCCATCTCACGATGATTGGGTTTCACAGCCATGTAGCTGAGCGAGCCGGGGTTGCGTTTCTCCGGAGGTGTGCTCGTCACCCGCTCGTCAATGATGAACGGATTGTACCAACACTTGTAGATTTTGTCGTCTTCGTCATAAATGACGTTGGCATACACATTGTCGTAACGGGGTTCCCACGGTTTGTCTTCGGCGAAAAGCGGGTTCTGCGGGTGCTTGGATACCTCGCCAACGGTGAGTTTTGCGTTCACAGTCTCGTTGATGATGCGAGAATCCAGCACCAGGTGCCGGGGTTGTTCGGTGCTCATAGTTCTTCTCCATTATGTTTAAATGCGTTCGTTTCTTCGCTTAGCGGATTGGAATATATCTTATAGTCAATTCCTTTAATATTTGAAGATATTTCCGTCGGTGCGGTTTCCAACCGCACCGACGAGACTGAATAAATAGCGGTTCGGATAGATAACCGAACCTACCGCAGTGTATAAAAAATTTACTGATTTACCAAAATAGCCGGTTCTTGGTTGGCTGAAATTGCGGTTATGGGGGATTACCATGTAAGCATCTCTTTGGGGAGATGGGAGATTCTGTGCAGGTAACGCAATTGCGTACCTTCTCGCGTTTTTCGGATTTTGCTAATCGCTCCGTTACGGTGCGCGAAATGATCGGGGTCGTCATTGGGCGTCAGGTCGAAAAACGCACAAATCATCGTCGCCAGAAAACCACCGTGAGAGACCACCGCCACCCGCTCTTCGGATTCGCCGTGAATCGTTTCCGCCTTTTGAATGAACTCGCCGGCATCGCGGTAAGCGCGTTGGAGCATCAATTCGACGTTCTCCCATTCCGAAAATAGCCAGCCTTCATCCGTGACATCGTTCGGCAGAACCGCATTCGGACAAATCTCTTTCATTTCCGTTCGGGTAAGACCGGGAAGTGTGGCGCCGTATCTGCCGACACTCGCTTCCCATATACCGTCCCATTCGTGTAGTCCAACGTAGACATGGGGCGGTAGTCCGAGAACACGCCCAATAATCTCGGCTGTCTGCAGGGTTCTCAGCATCGGGCTGCAGTAAAGTCGGCGAATGCCTTTTTCTCGGAGGGCTTTGCCGACACAACCCGCTTGTCCCCGACCTAGCTGTGTCAGCGCCGGATCCGGTACGAGGGCGTCGGGCGAGGCGTTGTTAACGGATTGTCCGTGGCGGATGAGGTAGAATTCCATTGTCTTTTTCGGGCGGTTTTGAGTCTAAATTTGAGATTCATGCGAGGACAACGTTTGGCTCGACTTTGTACACTTGAGCAACATATCAAATGGTGTCAATAAAGGGTTGAAGAAGAGCAGGAGACATTTTGATTATCTGTTTTTTTGGTTGACGATTGAAAAGTCTCTAGCAGTTACTGATAACATGCAACCTGTCGCCCCGCTGGGGCTTTGGGAGGTGGAGTGATTCGATGTTGCTATACACCTATCGCCCCTCCGGGGCTTACTTAGGCTGGTAAGAGTTCTATCGCACTGGGATCTCTATCGATCAACTGACCGGATAGGGAAGGCGATAGAAAGTCCCGCTCCTTATCCAGTCGCTTGATCTGTGTGTTGGCGCATCGCACGCACAATCTAACAGATCGTGCTACAAAGGTGGCAACTTGGGATATATTATGCCTCCAATCCAGCCAATTCGTTGAAGAAAGTTTCCAAGTCGGGAGATTCGCGCAGTGGGAGGGTGACCTTCTGCTTTTTCCATGATGACAGGTAGCCGGCATTGGATATCTCTGTCGTCTTTCTCCCATCTTCACCGGTTATCATCGGCGTCTTTCCGTTGACGATACAGTCGCAAAAGTGCTCCATCTCCTTGAGGAAGTGGTTGGTGCGTGTTAGCGTATCATCAATGTTGTCCAGAATCTTGGGCGTCACATCTTCGACCAACCGCTCGCGCCGATACAGTTTCATGTCAAACGGCAATGGTGACGTATAGCTCCACAGTCCTTCGACGCGCATCTGTAACGTGGCTTCCGTGCCGAAAATGGTGTACTCCTCCAGCAACGGCTTGTGAAACACGAGCGAGACGGAGTGGACGCTTACTTGTCCGCCGACATGCCGCAGCGTCATTACCGATTGATCGTCTACCTCTCTGCCCTTCCACCCGATAGACACCTCGGCGCTCACGGTTTCCACTTCCCCCAGCCACCATCGGGACAAGTCTATGGTGTGACTGCCATATCCCAGACATGCCAGCCCCAATGTGCGATGCTTCATATAGGGGGCATCCGTTCCTTGGGCATAGGTATCCCACTGGGTGCGCACTTGGGCGACATCGCCCAGCGTCCCGTCCTTAATCATCTGGTTCGCCAGTTGAAAGCACCAGTTGAACCGCTTCATGTGCGCAGGCATCAGGATAACGCCGTTCCGATCGCAGGCGTCAATCATTCGGTCGCACTCATCGATTGTCCGCGCCATCGGTTTCTCGCAGAGCACGTGCTTGCCGGCTTCGGCAATCTTGACGACGTGTTCTGCGTGCAGATAATGGGGTGTGGCGACAATCACGCCGTCTATGTCCGCATCAAGCAGCATCCTGTCAATGCTAGTATAGGCGCGCTTTGCGCCGTACATATCGCGCGCTTTTTCAGCTTTTTCCTTCACGATGTCGGCAGCCGCAATGAACTCGCCGTCCCCCAAGTATCTGAACATCGGGGCATACATCGCCATAGATTGTTCACAACCCAAAACCGCTATGCCTGCCTTTGTCATTTACCTCGCCTCCCGGACGAGATGTTGAATCGCGTACCTGTTGTATTGGTTTTTTCAAGATATAGCCCCGTTTTCGTGATGCCGTAGGGCGCATTTTCGCTTTGATTATAACCGCTTGACAAGTCGGAGATCCACGTTAATCGGGTGTTAAGTTAAATCGAGGTAATGGCACCCAAAGGATAGAGCAGGGGGCGCCTTAACGAAAAGGGGTAGGGATGGAGATGAGGAGGGTGTGAACGGCGCTTCGGCGAGTCGAATTTAAGGACAATGTGGAGAGAAAATCATCGTAGCGACGAATTCTTTATCGCTCCCCAAGTCGTAGTCAGATGCCCGTCCGGGTGAATGCTATGAGCTCCTCTAATGTTCGGAATGTGTGGACCGGTAATGGCGACATCATCAAGATGAACAAGCATCTCGCTTAACGTCTCAAATCTCACGGTACCAGGTCCTGCCGATTCATCAAGATATTGGGCTACGAGATTGTCGTCGATATAGAACTCAAAAGCGTCTTTCTCAGCCACGATTTCGATTGGGAGCCATCGATTGAGTTTGATTGCCGGGAAATTTTCGGGGAGGAGGAGCCGACGGTGTATTTCTCCCTCGGGTGCCCGTGTTTCGGGGTTACGCTTGGCATCCGGCGGGACAGTCGTGACACCTATGCTCTGAGGGAGCAGAAGAATTTGCATTACTTGCTCAGCGACCAAATCAAACCGCCCCTTGCTGCTTCGAACATCAATGTTAAAGAACCCGGTTCCTGGCCCTCCCCGCACTTCCGCAAATCTAATTCGACAGGTCAGCGTATAAGAATCCCAGTCTTCCGCATTTCCCGTCCTTAATTCCAAGGATACAAACTTAACATTAACGTCAGCCCTGTCATTTCTTCCAAGCGTTGTGTCCAGCACCAAATGTCCGTCTTCGAGCCTTGCAAGTTCTACAACAGGTGGGGGCGGGAGTACCCAGACTTCCCATCCGTCAAGATTCCCATCACTAAAATCATCCAGAAACGTGCCGGAATATGCAGTGATGACAGGGGATACTGCGATGAGCAAAGCTATCAGCAACCATTTCATGAGAATTATCCTCCTTACAGGAAAGGCAGCAACCAGCGTTGCGGCTTAGGCACACGAATGAAGTATGGGAACCCGTATGAGTTAACCTCCCCCTTGGATTGTCATGCGGCGATTCACAGCGTATCTCTTGGGTTCAACGATCGTTGAACCCTACAATAAGACCGGGGACAACACGATTCTCCGCGGATTACAGATGACGTCTCATTGACTGTCCTCAAACTGAAAAGCGTACAAACTCGCTTGATGAAGATGGAAACAGAGTCGGCACGGCTTGTTCCACAGATTCCTCAGATCGGCGTCGGCGTTCCAACGTACCGTGTGCCAGATCCGGTTCGGGTCAGCCGAACAAATCGGAACACAATCTTCAGCAGCAAATCCGGGATACGGCTTGAAATCGGGATCGAGAATCTCCACGCGCATGTAGCCGCCGTAACAGTCGGCATTGACCTTCAGGCGATCGCCCTCAAACACAAACTGCCTAGCATAAACCTTGCCATTCTCATAGGTCGGCTTCAGCTCTGCCCAGCCGTCTTCTCGCAGGATGAGCGCGCCCACCGAGCGGCGCCGTCTCGGGTAACCGCCCATAACCGTTCCCAAATTCTCCCAATCCGCTTTGCCAGCGTCGAAGGCGGCTTCGGGTACCATTAACGCGGGCGGCGGATAACTGTACCATTCCTGTTTGTCCGGAATCGCCAAGTACGGAATATGGAGTTTGCCGTCGTGGACGAGCTGACCGGTAGAAGTATAGCAGACGTAGCCGTAGTCGATGCTCCCCGGAGCGCGGTTGTCGACCCATGCTCCCGGTCCCCCGACCCGCACCCAACGTTTGCCGTCACGGCTCGTGTACAGCCCCAACCTGACAAACGCCAAATCTCGCCAGTTCCCCCCGTCTCTGGAGCACCAGATCGGCTCAGCCATAAACTCGCCGGGGATTCCGATATATTGCCCGCCGACCTTGCGAATCGACATTTCGTGAAACTCCAGATTCGGGGGCAAGTCCGGCTCCCAGTCGACCGATATCACCACCTCCTTGGGCGACCAGTTGATGAAGTCCTCGCTCTCCTGCCGCCCAATCTGCCGTTTGCGATACAGGAAGTTCTGGTGATGCGAATACTGACTATATGCAACCCACTTTTCTATGGATTCGTCCCAGATGATTCTCGGCTCGTGATGATGGCGGTAGGTGCTGTAATCGCTGACGGTCGTCCAGCGCAGTCCGTCCGGCGACGCCTTCACCGTGGAAGTGACGGGTTCGCCTCTCTCGCGTGCCAAGGCGTGGCGAGTGTAGAGCATCAGAAACTTCTGGTCGGGATCGCTCTGATCGTGGTTGAGCACCACCGTCACGCCCGCGGTGTCCTGTTCCACGATGTTGGTCTCAGTGTAATTCTCGTATGGCAAACATTTGTCGCTCAGGGGCTTTTCCCAGTGGAGACAGTCGGTCGATTCGGAATAGCACAAAACTTGACCCGTGTTGAACGGGTCGCCGGACAGGGATTGGATGTACCACATCTTGAATTTGCCGTCGTCGGGGTCTTGGACCGCACCGGACGGGAAAGGGTTGTAGTATCGCTCCCAAGGCAGGTCGCCGACCTCAAGAATCGGCTCTGCGGGACGGTACGGTTCGGGGAACACTCTTTCCACATCCTCAAGGTGATCGATGATAAAATTGTCCAAGAACAACTGTTTCTGCGTACCGATGTGGAGAAACGGAATCTCGTAATCGGGCATAAAGTGAGGATACTTCCTGCTTTCAATCGGGCGCCTGCCCGCCAGTGTGTCTTCGATTTTGCGTTGTATGTCCAACGGTTCGGTGAGGCTTCTTTTTTCGGGGGTATCTGCCATGGGGGTTTGGTTCTCCTATTGGGGGGCTTTAGAGCCTGATTGGATAACGGGTAGTAAAGTTATTTCCGATACTTTGAGGCTGGGTGTTTTCACGTTTTTGCAGTAGCCTGCTATGTACCTGTCGCCCCGCTGGGGCTTAGGTGCGTGAGGTATCGGCGTTCTATACACCTGTCGCCCCTCTAGGGCTATTAGAAGTTGGTGGAATTCTATGGGGACTTTATCGCGTAGGATTTACTAACGGGATTTGCTATCGCGCTCATTATGCATTCGCTTGATCCCTCGTTATTCACGCCGTTGATGGGTTTCGTCGGCTCAATTTTCGGGCGGAAGGAGGCGAAAGCTGTAGAGTTTTGCGTCTTTCAGGTGAAAGCGGAGGCGGCACGGCTGTTCCGCTTGATTCAAGCCGCGGTTGCCCCAAGTAACGGAGTGGCGTACGCCATCGCCGCGGATTGGCGTGCAGGTTTCCGCCGTGAATCCGGGCTGAGGGCGTCCGTCGGGGAACAGCACCTCGACGGCAAGGCTGCCCCCGCTTGCGTCAACGTTCACTTCAAGCCTGCCGTCGGGCAGTTGCAGGGGTACGGTTTCCACCACGCCGTCATCCGCATCGAGCGAGACAAAGCCGTCCAACCGCCAACTGGCTCTCCCGATGGACATCACTTTGTCCTTCAACAGTTTGCCGTGCGTCTGCGTGCTGCCGGTGTAGTACCAGTGGATCTTATCATCCTCTACCAACGGCTCTTTGGCGGTGAAGAGAATCATGCCCGAATCGTATTCGCCTCCCTTCCCGCGCGGGAGAATCGGGGTTCGGTTTTCGAAATGGCGCCAATTAACGCCGTCTCGGCTATAGACGAATTGAGCGTCAATTGGACCATCGACGGCTGCCTGGCCGGGCACCGTATTCACGATATCCTCGGTGACGTATAGGACGCCCACAAGACCGATAAAAATTCCGTCATAGGGAAAGCCGGACATGTTGTGAAACTCAGCGCGGATTGCGCCGTAGCGTTCTTTCCCTAGCGCGTCGTCTTCCGCTTTCGGCTCCAGCATGGGCGTTGTTTCCGACCAGCCGTTCTCCAATCGCTTGCTCTCGCTGTATTCGATGTGGCGACGCTCCCCTCCCCTCCCGACAAGCATATAGGAGAGGTAGCGGTCCCCCTTTTCATCGTATACCACATTCGTGGGTCCCTCGTTGGAGCGCTCTATCACCGGCTGTTTCAATCCCTCATCGCTCCAATGGATGCCGTCGGGCGACTTTATGGCGAAGATGTTCCGGTAGCGCCGGCAAAAGCCGATTGCCGTGTAACGCTCGCGGTCGTCTCGGCTATCGTCTAGAAACACGCTGGCGCCGTGCAGGTCCCAAACGATGTTGTTATTCGGGCTTTCGTCAAAGTCAAATATTCCCAGATTCGGTTTGGTCCACGTCAGCCCATCGTCGCTTTCGGCATAGCAGAGCAGGTCGCCGATGTCGCTGCCGCGGAAATGTCTACTGTCATCGTCGGTGCGGCGTCCCATGTACCGGGTAGTGTCTCCGGCGCCGGTGCGGGGCACATATAGGACCGGGATGCGGTGTCCGTGATCCGGATCCATTCGTGCCATATACCACATCTGGTATTTGCTCGATCGTTTGTCGTGCAGCACGGTGCCCAAGAGATTCACCCGCTTGGTTCTTTCGGGACCGTCGTTTTCCCACGGCTTGCCGGGTTCCGGCGCCAAGACCGGATCCGGCGTTTTGATCGCCGGATGGAGCGTGCGGGTAACGCCGCGCTTGGTTTCAATGAGTAAATCGTCTATGAATAGTTCTGTGCCGTAATTGAGTTTGTGCGGGGTCATAAGTGTTTTGAAGCAATATGTAATGCGTGATCCGTAATGCGTAAACTACGTTGCGCATTACGGATTTTGTTGATGATCAATGCTCGGCATTGAATGAACGCCTCTACTTGGAATTGAAGGAGTCCGCCTTGGCGCGCAACCGCCTCAGATCATCGGCGTATGCCTCATCATCGATCAGATTGCGGTTTTCATCGGGATCGGCTGCCAAATCGAAGAGTTGCTCGGGCCAGCCTTTGCCCTCCATACGGAAATACTTCAGATGGTCGTGCTTGACCATCACCGACGGCCCGTGTTGGTGCGTGTGGAGTTCGGAATACGCCTCGTTCCGCCAGCCATCAGCGTGCCCCTCCATGAGCGGAACGAGAGAACGCCCATCCAACCCCTCCGGGCTGGGAACATTGGCAAGATCGCAGAGCGTCGGGAAGAGGTCGACCAACGAGACGTTCTGCTGAACGACACCCCCGCGCGGTATGGATTCCCATCTTTCAGTCGAGATTGAACCGCCTCCCGGACACGAGATGAAGAACGGCACGCGCGCCGATGCCTCGAAATACTGCTGTTTCTCCCACAGCCCCTTTTGACCCAGCATCTCGCCGTGATCGCTCATAAATGCCACGATAAAGTCGTCGAGCACGTTCAACTCCTCAAGCCTGGAGATGACGCGGGCGTACTGGATGTCCACCCACTCAATCATGCCGTAGTACGCCGCCGTCGCCCGATGCGCTTCGCGGTAGGTCACATCTTCTCCGATCTTCACCTTGAAGAAATCGTCGCAGGCGAACTTTTCGGGGAGATCTTCGACGTACGGCTCCACCCGGCGCATGTAGTAGTTGAACAGGTCTTCGGGGCACTGGTAGGGATAGTGCGGACACCACAAGCTGACGGCGAGCAGCAACGGGCGGTTTCCGGGTCTGTCGTACGCCTCGTTGACGAAATACTCTTCTAGGAACATCAACGCGCCGTCGACGCAATACTTGTCGTGCGACATCCAGTAGCCCTTGCCGACGCGGGCGTTGGTGACCTCCTTGGCGGACGACCATTTGCCGGTGCCTGGTTCGGTGAAGGTCTCGGCTTTGCGCTCCGGATCCTTCGCCGATTCATAGCCGTTCCGACCCCGGATGTCCCTGCCGATGCGTTCGTGCCAGCCGTGCATCTGGTCGGGACCTGGAAAGTGCATCTTGCCCGCGCCGACGGATTGGTAGCCGTAGCGCGAGAGGTGTCCGGGGATGGTCACGGTTTCGCTCGGCATCTCGTTGTCGTTTTCGAGGGCGCCGGTGTTGTGGGGGTACAGACCGGAGAGAAAGCTCTGCCGCGCTGGCACGCAGATGGGCGAGGGGGTATAGGCGTTGCGGAAGTAGGTGCCTTGGTCGATGAAGCGATCGAGGGTTGGCGTGCGAACGTGGGGATCGCCTTCAACCGGCATAACGTCGGGACGGTGTTCGTCGTTGATGAGCAGCAGGATATGGGGCTTTTTTTCGGGCATGATCCATCCTTTGAAAAACAGAGGTCGGTGTTGGTGACGCAGATTCGACGAATTGTATTATATCGCAAGAAGCCGAGTTTTCAAGAAAAAACTCTGCCCCATCGCGAGCTAGAGCTCGCTCTTACAAACGGAACGTGCAATCAAAGGACTCCATCTTCGATTTGACGATCGAAAAAAGAACGGAAATCGATGATTGGCGATCCCTAGAATCAGGTGCAATTGCCCTTTTCAGTATTTTGATTTGACATAGCAATGGTCTTCAGGTATGCTTTTTTAGGAGCTTGTATGAAAATCCATTTGTAATAGCACAACTTGCCTTACAACCGATCTTGATTATCAAATCAAGATGGAATCCATGCACCATCTTGTAGGGTGCGCATTGCGCACCAGCCTTTGAAAGCGCTAGCGGAGCGACAGGCAATAGCACTCAAATTCCCAAGAATGGCTTTGCCATCTATTTTTCAAGCAGGCTCTAAGGTAATAGGTGTGCAACGAGAGCAACTCGAAGGAGATTATATATATGTGTCAATCGAAGGCAGACCAACAGCCCGGCAGCGCTCCACCGAAGCAGAAATTCCACGTCAATTTTTCCAAAGACGCGGTATTCAAGGATAACCTTAACACGACCGCCAAGGATGGCCAGCGTGCCTACATTGAATATCGGGATCTTGGACTCAGCGAAGCCACGGACGGCAAATTTCACGCTCACATCGGTCGCGCCAAGCCCGGTTTCGCTGGCGAGAAACACACACGTCCGCACCGCCATCACCTCGACTTCCACATGATTTACGTGCTGAAGGGTTGGACAAAGATGGTTTACGAGGGGCAAGAAGGTGTATTCACCTTCCGCGCCGGGGATATGTATTTCCA
Source organism: Candidatus Poribacteria bacterium (assembly GCA_965197465.1). Classification (GTDB taxonomy): domain Bacteria; phylum Poribacteria; class WGA-4E; order WGA-4E; family JAJDTR01; genus JAJDTR01. The sequence goes on from OZ240209.1 coordinate 3,195,011, forward strand.
ACCGGCAGGCATCATCCACGACGGGCTTGAATCATCTGACGACTTTGAGGCATTAGAAATCTTTTCGCCCGCCGTGCACGAGACTGAAGAGGTCGATCGTGTGCCGGGAAATGACGACGAATAACATCACCGCGAACCGTTCCAAATTCCGATAGGTTGAATAGCTAACCGTCGAAGACATATCCACCGTTCTGTTCAAGGAGGATTCAACCATGGCAAAGGAAGTCGTTGGTTTCATCGGTCTCGGCAATATGGGCAAACCGATGGCGGACAATATCACACGCGCCGGATACGATATGGTGGTCTTCGACATCGCCGGGACAGCCGAACGCGCTCCTCAAGGAGCGGCGATTGCCGCGTCCGTGCGCGATGTGGTAGAACAATCAACAACTGCTTTTCTAAGTCTCCCAACGCTTGTCGCCAATACTGAAGTTATAGCGGAGATTGCCGGAAGCGATGTCGGCGAAGACCTTGTGGTAGTGAATACATCGACGGTTGGTGCATCGGTTGCCGCCGACGCTCACAAACGTCTAAGTGAAATAGGCGTCGGTTATGCTGATGCCCCCGTATCCGGGGGCGCGTCCGGGGCACGAAAAGCCACCCTCACCGTCATTTTTTCCGGCGACGCAGCGCTGTTTGGGCGGTTACAGCCGCTGTTTGACGTCATCGGCGCCAACAGTTTCAACGTCGGTAGTGATCCCGGTCAAGGGCAACGGATGAAGATGGTGAACAACCATTTGGCAATCTCAACCTTGCTAACCACGAGTGAAGCGTTGGCGTATGGCGAGGCGGGCGGACTCGACATGCAAACCATGCTGGATATCCTTAACGTGTCCTCCGGGCGGAGCTATACCACCGACCACATATTTCCGAACTTCGTCCTCACCGAGACCTACGACAGCGGCGGTCCCGCATCAATCATTCGGAAGGATATAGGGTTGTTCGTCCAAGAGTCAAAAGCGGATGGCTGCCGCCATAGTCTAGCGAGAGCGACGCTCGACCTTTTGGAGGCATTCGATGACGAGAACCCCGATAGCGACCAGACAGACATTTATCCTTTTATACGCGACGATCAACCGAACGGATAGTGAGGGCGATAGGAAATCCCTTGGTGAGGGCGATAGCGATCCCAAGGCGGTAGTAAATCCTCAAGGTATATAACAGGCAACTATAATAACACGATAAATCCTCACTCTGCAAATGTCCAAGAATGGCTTTGTCGCCTATTATTCAAACAGGTTCTGAATCAATGTCTTAACTAGAAGCTCACATCTCAACCGAAGGTGAAACTACCAACAATGCAAACCAATAAATGGACGACACGAGCGGTAATTGGGATAGTAATCCTCGCCATTCTTGTCGCTGGCATGCTGATCGTGCGCCGTATCACCGCCTCGTCCGACAAAACACCTCGCGTCGTCTATCAACTGCCCGAGACGAGGAACTCCGAGCAAAGAAAACAGCTCCTCAATCGGCTCACACATGCCCAAGTGAGACGGGTGCCAAAAGCTGTCACAACGCAGACCGAAAACCGAAGTAGGAGCGAAACTAACCAGAGCAGTTCAACCCCCAATCCTGATGAAACAGAGGAGCGTTCTGACGCCGACGAATTCGGAGAATGGGAGGAAGAGGATTGGGACGACGAGGGGCCCGCTTATGACAAGAGATACGACGATCTGGCTAGCGCCGCGACGAATATTCGATCGGTCATGAAGCAGATTGAGCGCATTGATGAGGAATTCGAACGAGTATTCGGCGAATGGAAACGCAACGTCCGCGACCCGAAGAATCCCACCGAAGAAGAGGAACGTGCGATCGTGGAAACGAAGGAAGACATGGCGCCCATGTTTGAGGCGCGTGAAGAATTAAACGACAGCTTGGGCTCGTTCGTTGAGGATGTCGCGAGCGCCGTGCCGGGCGCACTTCGCACGGAATCCTATGGCCGCGACAAGCAGCGCCTAAGTTTCGATTACGGTCAGATTCGCTCGGCGCTCGGCGCTGCTCCAGAGCAATATGATGCGCGTCTCTCTGAATTCTTCGCGTCATTCGAATATTGGAGCGGGTCAAAATAGTGTCCTGCACACCAAATTCGGTGACGGGGATCAAGCGAATGGATAATGAGTGCGATAGCGTTCCCATAGAGATTCCCTTGCCCCGCATCGGAAAGACTCTATTGACGCTATTAATGCACTGCAAATAGAGGGAAACGGTATAACTAGCGAATAGGAATCGCTAAATGTCCCCAGCCCCTCCGGTAAAATGGATAAAGCTGCCGAACTTTGCAAAGGAATCGAGGAATTTAATCGCGGCGACTACTTTGAGTGCCACGAAACCTTGGAAGACGTTTGGATGCTTGAGGCAGGCGAAAATAAGCGATTCTATCAGGGGCTAATCCAACTTAGCGTCGGTTTCTTCCACCTGCTCAATCACAACCCCCGCGGAACAGCAAGTCAATGGGAAAAAGGAATTGCGAAGCTAACCGATTATGACGATGAACACTTGGGCGTCAACCTGAAAACGCTCCTTGCCAAGATGCGGCGCTGTCACGACATGTTGGAAGCCGTCCGAGAGGGTCGGCAGGCGGAGTTTGACTGGGCGCTCGCCCCGCAAATCATCACAACTTGGTAGCAGCGCTATTCATCGCGCGTCTTCTGTAGGAGCGAGTTTTACTCGCGACAGGAGGTCGCGACCGGGAGATTGCTCCTACAGTAGGTTTATTATAGCAATCTTCAATTTGATTGGGAATTTCTATCGCGGTAGGGTCTCTATCGTACTCGTTATTCCCTACGAAAGCCCCGCAACGTGAAATTATTGCCAAAATCGTCATTTTACGCTTTCTGCGTAAGTTCTGACCTATGCGCTCGAGGAAGAGTCCGAGTTTTTCCGAAGAAACTCGGTTTCTCGCGTGAAAATTGAACAACCGTTAGAAGACAGGTCCTGTGGTGAGTTACAGTGGTTAAGTCAGAATAAGGAGAGGAGGTCGATTCACGGTGTCAAAACAAACCAAAAGCGAAGTGGTTTTGACGATACCAATGCACCCGAGCATGGAACTCGTGGCGGCACAGACCGGCTCTCTGATCGCTGAAGCAAACGGTTTCGATGAGAAATGTATCGAAGAGATTCAACTCGCGATTATCGAAACGTGCATCAACGCCTTTGAACACAGCAAGAGCCACGATCGGCGCGTCTGTATCAAGTTCATCATCAAGGATAACGAGTTGGAACTCAAAATCACTGATCGCGGCGTCGGTTTTCAGCTTAATCCGGACAAATTGCCGCCAGAGGGCGAATCACAGCCACAGGAACTACGTAAACGCGGCTGGGGGCTAGAGTTAATAAGAAACATGATGGACAACCTCTATGTGGACAGCAACGAGCACGAAACCACAATTACATTGGTAAAGAAGAAACCCGATTTTTGATTGAGTTGCCTAACTTGAGAGGCGGAGGAGACCAAAGTGCTTAGTGGTAAATTTGACGTTCAGACACGCGAAGAGGATGGTTACGCCGTCATTCAAACGGAAGGCTATTTGAATGGTCCCAGAGGTGAGAGCCTTGCCGAAACGGCGAAAGACCTCATGCAGAAGGGACATACCAAATTTGTCATCAACCTCACCGAGACAAAACTCATCAACAGCATCGGTATCTCCATCCTGATTGAAATTATCGAACTGCTCGAAGAGCGCCAAGGAATTCTAAACTTCTGCGGCTTGACGCCAACGATCGAGCGCACATTCAAGCTGGTGGCGCTGGCGAAGTACGCCGGAATCTTCCCGGACGAAGCCTCGGCAATCGCCGCCCTCAACAGCCCATAGATTTATCCTAAAACCAAGTTTTTTCTTGAAAACTTGGTCTTTTTCTTTCGCAATTGAGGAGAGGAACCCCTGTTCTCCACGTCACCTCATCTACAGCCCTGCCTTGAAAAGAGGCTAACCCATGCAAGCGCCTTCCGCCGACGAAACCATACAACGACTGATTTTCGGTCTATCGGAACTTGACGAACTCGGTGAAACCATCATCTCCGGACACGGCAACTTCAGCGTTTCAAGCAGGACCTATCTGCGCATGATTCTGGGGACGATGCAGGTGACAGGGGGCGCCATCCTGCTGTTCCACCCGACCGAGAACACGCTTACCATCAAATCGTCGGTCAATGTGCGCGATGAGTCGCTGGTCATTCGGGTGCCGCCCGATCAGATTTCAGGATTCTTGGGACACCCATTCATCGACTTGTCCAATCCTCCGGCGGTTCTCCAACCGTTCTTGGAGCAAATTCAATCCCATTTGGATTCGCTTGATGCCCGGTTCTGGCTCCCGTTGAAGATTCGAGATGAATTCTTGGGCGTAATTAGTGTTGGCGCTTTCTTTGATGCCGACGAGATAGAGGATTGGAATCGGGAGCTCCTCAATGTCTTCGCCAACCACACCTCTATTGCAATCGCCTACTCGCAACTGCAAGTCAGGAGCCGTGCCGAACGGTTTCGGCTCTTCATGCTCTCCGATACCGCAACCCAAATCTGCAAATCACTGGATACGGAGGCGGTGCAGGAGGAGGTGGTGGCGCATGTGGTCTCGCTGTTGGACGCAAACGCCGCGGGGCTGATGCGAATAAATCCAAGTACAAAGCGGCTTGAAATGAAATCCCTGTTCAGTCTTGAATCTCATGCCAACGCCGAGTTGCGACGCTTGTCGATTCCCCTAAATACGGATGAGAATCTGCATCCGGCGCTGTCCATGCTGGCTGAAGTCGCAACGCAAGCGGACAAAACGCTGATATACAACGACGAGCGGAATGCGGCGTTGTTTGGTCGCAAAAATCTTATCGCCGTCCCGATGCGAGGCCGCGAGGAAATACTCGGCGTCTTGGTCGTCGCCGATAAAGTCGGGCGGAGCGGCGTCACGCTCGATTTTACCGACGGGGACAGGGTTCTACTCGAAGCCTTCGCCAATCAGGCGGGGGTCGCCATTGAAAACGCCTACCTTTATCAAGAGGCGCTAGAGGCGCGCCAATTGCAGGCGGAAATGGCGGAGGCGGAGAAAATCCAGCAAAATCTCATTCCCGACACGCTACCCGAGATTCCCGGCTATGAGGCGACAGGGCTTTATCAACCCCGCGGCGGTGTCGGTGGAGATTACTACGATTGCATTCCGGAATCAAACGGTACTTGGGGACTCGCCATCGCCGATGTCTCCGGCAAGGGGATGCAGGCGGCGCTGCTGATGGCAACGCTGCGAGCCGGGCTGCGTTCCGAGGCGACGCGGAAAACGGATCTGCCGAGCATGGCGTTAACCCTCAACTCACTGCTGAATGCGGGCGGCACCTTCGGAAAATATGCGACCTTCTTTTATGCCCAGTTAAAGGCGGAAACCGATCAGGTGACCTCCATAAACGCCGGTCACAACGACCCGATGGTCATTCGGAGCGATGGAAGTTGTCAATCGCTGAAAAAAGGCGGGGTGATGCTCGGCATATTTCCCGACGACATGATCACAAAGATGCCGCCATTCGAGCAGGAAACCACGCAACTCGCCAGTGGGGACATCATTCTGTTCTACACCGACGGTGTCACCGAAACCACGAATATCCACGACGAGTTTTACGGAGAAACTCGGTTGCAGGGAATCGCGAAACGCCTTCGAAATGAAAGCGCGGACGCAATATGCCAAGCCATATACAATGAGGTCATTGAATTTCAGGGCGAAGCCGAGCAATACGACGACCTAACGTTAATGGTACTCAAGAAAAAATGATATTATTGGGGTATCTTCCATAGTTGCACCTTTCTGTAGGGAACGCAGATCTGCGTTCCCTACAAACTGAATTGCATACGTTCCATCTTATACAAAAAGATGATACACATGAATACATCACCAACAACCACCCCAAATAAAATCAAACCCTCCTTCTCGGGCCACGAAACCTTCCCGTTTCGCTACACCTGGCTGAAGAAAGGCGTTGACGCAGTGAAAGCCGACCCAGCCGTCTTCAGCAGCGACCGGGCGACAATCACCCTCGGCGTCGGGAAAAACATGGTGCGCTCCATCCGCCACTGGTGCGCCGCGGCAGGACTTATTCAAGCAGGGGACGATCGCACGCGATTCAAGCCGACGGAGCTTGGCAGAGCCATCTTTGCCGATGACGGATTCGACCCGTACCTTGAGGATAGCGCCACCCTGTGGCTCATCCACGCACAACTTGCGACGAACGTCAACCGGGCAACCACGTGGTATTGGGCATTTGGGTTCTTCAATCAGAATGAGTTTAGAAAGGAGAGATTCACCTCCGAATTGCTCGACTGGACCGAAAAGAACGGGTGGAAGCGAATCTCGGACAATTCGATTAACCGCGATGTCGATTGCTTTCTTCGCACGTATGTCCCCTCGCGCATGGGGAAGGGAACGATTATGGAGGATTCCTTCAACTGTCCGCTCGTCGAATTGGGTCTCATCTCCGATTCATCCGACGGGCTCGCCTACCAATTCCATCGTGGGGACAAACCTTCACTGCCAACCGAGATTTTCGTCGCCGCCCTGTCCCAATTCTGGCATTCTCGATTTGACGATAGAAACTCGCTCGCAGTGGGGGAAATCGCTTATTCGCCGGAAAGTCCGGGACAAATCTTTAAGCTAGACGAGGATTCCGTTGTCCAACATCTTGAGGAGCTCGAAAATCTCACGGACGGCGCCCTGCGCTACGACGAAACCGCGGGACTGAAACAGGTATACCGGGATGGAGACGTTAACGAAATCGGGCTACTTCGCAACTATTACGGACAACCGGCTTGATAGGTCGACTTTGTAGTCTTTGTAGGCTGGGATTGGTGATAATCAAATCACCGATTTCCCCCTCTTATTGCCCAGCATCGGGGACGACGCAGAGTCGCCCTTTTCTCCGTCGTTAAGCTGCAGGATAGCAATGAGACAGGCGTGTCCGAGAAAACTAGAAATCTATCGTACTCCGAATGGTCGAGCGCCTTACACTGGATGGCTGAAATCAATTGGAGATCGACGGACACGAAGACGAATTCAAATCCGAATTGACCGCCTTGAAGCCGGCAATTTAGGCGATTACAGACCACTTGGTGACGGTGTATTTGAACTCCGTCTTCGATTCGGCCCTGACTATCGAGTCTATTTTGGAGAAGTAGATAATACCATTGTCCTGTTACTCTGTGGTGGGGACAAATCCTCGCAAGCCAGAGATATTGAACGGGCAAAAGCCTATTGGCGGGAATACAAGGAGTCTCGAAGATGAGAAAAATGATAAATTATCACGACTACCTGATGGAAGAACTTTCCGATCCCGAGGAGGCAATCTCCTATCTTGAAGTCGTACTAGGAGAATACCAAAAGGACGGAGACACTTTCGGATTTTTGATAGGACTCCGAAACGTCTTTGACGCCCAAGGCGGACTGAGCAAATTCGCTCGGCGCACTGACACGGACCCACAAGGCCTTTTGAAAGTGCTATCCAGTAACGATAAGCAGGATCCCGACACGCTTGAAGCAGTTCTCAATGATTTGGGAGATTTGCTTTTGGACGCGAAAATCGAAAATGAATCCCTCAACGTGCAATACACAGAAATTTTGGATTGCTTAATCCCTATAATTGATCGCCTGAATCCTCATCTTAGTCCGGGTAAAGTTGAATTTGGCCCGAAATCGCAGAGATTTATGGAAATGCGATTATCACATGAACAGATATAACGGTAGCAACTTTGATGATTTTCTCCGCGAAGAGCGTATACTTGAGGAAGTTTCAGAACGCGCACGAAAACAATCTTTAGCTCTACAAATTAGGAACATCATAAGTGATTATCTCAATGAGAAAATCATGTCTGGGGAATTATCAATAGACCTTGAAAGGATGAGCGCGCATCGGATAGGCGGGAGGCTTGATAAATGAGATTCTTTGTTCCTGCAGTGACGGATGAGGCAGACGCAGAGATGGTCTGGGAAGCGACCAAGAAATTTGCAGAGGAGATGCTGGGATGGGAGATTTCAGAACGCCGAATTTTCAGCATCGCTTATCAGCACCAAGGCAAGGACTACCATGTAGAAGTTGGGAAACCCGATCCGCGTAGCAATGAGCCTGTAATTGTCATTCTAGAATCAACCACCTATCTTGTATGTACGCCGAATCGCGGTGTGGTGAGAGGTATACCAATCTTAGTAGGTCAAGACAAGGTAGAGAAAACTACTGATTTCGAGATCGATCAAGCGAACGATCAACTGATACCAATTCGTAATCCATAAGTTACAAGAACTGGGGGTTCGTAGTAGCGCAATTCATTGCGCGTCTCGTATCTGCTGTAACATTTAGATTTTGAAATCGTATGAGCGGATAGATCAAGGGAGTGGATAACGACCGCGATAGAGATCCCAAGGCGATAGTAAATCCCGCGCGATAGAACTCCCATAGCAATCCCCTGCGGTTGTCCCCGCGGTTTTCGTGCCAACACCAATATGATCAAACGGTTGCCCGCCCGAGCAAATCAACCTTTACGGCTCATCCAAGTCATCATATCCGGGCATCAGATGTTCCCTTGCAACCTCCTCGTTCAGCTCAACCCCTAATCCCGGCTGGTCGGGCACCACAAAAGCGTTATCCTGGATGAGCGGTTCCTCGGAAACCGCCAAATCCCATCGCCACGCCACCTGATCCGCGTGATACGGGAGTTCCATGACGATGAAATTCCGTACGGCGGCACAAACATGCGCCGCCGCTGTCATGCCGATTGGCGATGTGATATTGTGTGCGGCAAACGGCATATAATACAGATCCGCCAGATCCGCAATCTTCTTTGCCTCCAGTATCCCGCCCGTCCCGGACACATCGACGTGAAGCATGTCGCAAGCTTGCGTCTGAATCAGATCTCTGAAACCGTCTCGACGAAACAAAAACTCGCCGGTACAGATCGGAATAGAAGTTGCGGCGCTTACCTTCGCCATCGCTTCGGGGTTATCGTTCGGCACAGGGTCTTCCAAGAACATTAAATCGAACGGCTCCAAACACTCGGCAAGTTTTATAGCCGCGTGGACGCTGAATAGACTATGACAGTCGATACTGATATCAATCTCATCACCGGCAGCCTCTCGTGCGGCGGCAACCAACGATGTCATCTTTTTCAACTCCGCCGAACTCAATTCCCGATTGACTGCATCCTGCTTGAGTTCGTTAGCGGAGTTGTCGATGTCAAACTTAATCGCTTGGTAGCCGTCTTGGACACCTTCCCGCGCTCGCTGCGCCCAACCCTCCGGCGTATTTCCCTCTCCATGCCCAACATCGGCATAAAGTCGAATACGCTCCCGATATCTCCCGCCCAACAACTGATAGACCGGCACGCCGAGGCTTTTGCCAAGCAAATCCCACAACGCGGTTTCTATCCCGCCGATAGCCGATAAACCCATCGCATATCGGTTGTTCACGGAACCAATCAGCCGGTTGTACAGCGGCTCTATATTTCTCGGGTCCGTTCCAACCAGCCTATCTCTGAATTGAAGGATGATGTCGGCGATCCCCGCCCCGGGATGCGCCTCTCCCAACCCCGTCAATCCCTCGTCCGTTTCAATCCGAACGTAGTTCCACTGTTTGTATCCCTTTAACGTCAAAGCCTTTACATCGGTAATTTTCACGTCTCTCCTCCGTGTATATGATGTCTTGATTATATCATTCTCTTTCCACGTAGGTGCGATCAAGCGACTGGATAAGGAGTGCGATAGAGATCCCTTTCCAACCGCACCGGGACTCGCCCCCTATTCACGGAAGGCAGGCAAACCCAATCCCTACGGGACGGATGGCGTTGTCAAATGTCAACAGAACCAAGTACACTCGGTCAAAAAAGTTCTGTTAGTGTTGCGTATACCGGGGATTCATGATAGCATTTCCCCCAAGATCATGCAACATGTGTAAGCTGAGCACTGCGATAAAGCAAGTCGATAATAACATCTAATCGCGTAGCTACTCCAAACCGGGTAGGCGGGGATCAACCGAACGATCAAGTGAGTGAATAGCGAACGCGATAGAGATCCCTTAGTGAGGGCGATAGAAATCCCCTTGCCCCGCCGGTAATGTGCACAGACAAAGCTTCTTACTCCGCTCCATACAAGCTTCATTGCTCGATCTACGCAATCAATACACTGCCATTTTTGGATAAATGGTATAATCTTCCGAGGAACATCCAATGACACAAGAGAAACCAAAATGGCGCGTGGCAATTGCCGGTTGTCACCGCATGGTCACACGAACCCCCGGCAGCCACAACTTTGCCGCCGCCTTCTGTGCGGTGCCGGAAGTTCAAATTGTCGGCGTTTTCGATTTCGGTGGGGAGGCACGCGCCGAATTCGCGGCGTGCTGGCGAGATGTGTGGGGCGATGTACCCACCTACGACGATTACGAACGCATGCTTGCCGAGATACGCCCCGATCTCCTATGCATCGCCACCCGTCAAACCATGCACGCCGACCAGATTGAACTCGCAGTCCAATCAGGCGTTCGCGGAATCCTTTGCGACAAACCGCTCGCCACCAGCCTCGAAGAACTCGATCGAATCAACGCCGCCTGCGGTGATGTGCCGCTGCTATTCGCCCTCGATCGACGCTGGTCCGGCCGCTACCGCTATTTGAGGCAACAGTTGGCTGACGGAATCATCGGTCCCGTAACCAGCATTACCGCCTACGGGCTGTCGAATCTGATTAACCACGGCTGCCACTGGTACGATACACTCCTCGCGTTAGCCGGCGACATCGCACCCGAATGGGTGAGTGGATTCGTTGAGGACATATCCGGCGAGCCGGCGGAATCACGCAAACGGCTAGACCCTTCCGGCAGAGCGCAGATCGGATTATCGAACGGGGCTGTCCTTTACATCACTCCCGATGGTGCGCATAAAGGTCCCGGACTGCCGATGAGTTTTGAGGTTGTCGGAGAGAACGGACGCCTTTTCCTCCTGAACGATGCGACCGAAAGTTTCGTCTGGCGCGAAAACGACCCCTCGAATATGCGCCAATTAGAGATTCCCCAAGAAACCGAACCGTGGCCCGCGGGGAAAGCCATGGCAGAAGACCTAATCAACGCCGTGGGGAGCGGCGAGAGGACTGCCTGCGATATAAAAGAGGCGTCTCCGGCGACCGAGATCGGCTTTGCCATACACCTCTCGGCGCAGCGGCAGGGCGCGCAAATCCTACTCCCCGCTGAAACCAGATCCCTCCAAATCAAGTCGTTTCCGTGGGGAAACGATCAAGCTGGCGGACAGTGAATAGCCGTAGGGTGGGCACTGCCCACCATTCCTTATTCCCGATACGTGGGAGGCGATGCACCGACCGTACAACCGACCGAATAGGATCATCTGAGATCAGCGAATCGCCCTGCCACACCAAACCTTGTAGGCGGGGATCAAGGGAGTGAATAACGACCGCGATAGAGATCCCCTTGCCCCGCATCAGAAGGACTTGATTGAAGCCTCGTTTCTGTAGGGACAATTCCCCGTGGTTGTCCGCAGGGCGTCCCCCGTGGGCGCCCACGCTTACATCGGCACTTGACCATGACCGGATAATTTCCCAGGATCGGAGCAAAAATATGTTATACTACCTGCATCGCTCCACACCGTTCATCATACTACTCGTTCTCACAGTTGCACTGCTCGCGAACGCGATGGGTGCTACCCCGGAGGGTGCGGTCAACATTCCTGACACCAATCTCCGGGTACTGCTTGAGATAGTGCTTGATAAGCCCGATGGCGCCGCAATCACAGCCGCTGACATGGCGACTGTGACGGACTTCTCAGCGCCTAGGGGGCGGATTCACGATCTGACCGGTCTGGAGTTTGCTGTCAATCTCATAGACCTATCCCTTCGCGAAAACCAATTTTCCGACCTGTCACCATTGGCAGAATTAACCAATCTGGAAGCCCTTGACATTGGCGGCAACCCATTAGCTGACCTATCGCCCCTCGCGGGATTGATAAAACTGGAATTTCTGGATATCCCCAGATGCGGAATATCCGATCTGGCACCGCTGGCGGGATTGACTCATCTGATAGTAATGAATCTCCACAAGAACGAGATATCCGACTTATCGCCCCTCGCAGGATTAGAAAACCTGGAAGATCTAGAACTTTCCGTCAACCGTATAGCCGACCTGTCGCCGTTGCGAGGATTAATGAATCTGAAAAGGCTCTGGTTGGGCTACAACCGCGTCACCGACCTGTCACCGTTGGAGGGATTGGCGAATCTGGAGATACTCTGGTTGGAAAATAACAGCGTCTCCGACCTGTCGCCCCTCTCAAATCTGCCCAAACTTATTCAGGTCTGGTTGACCAGTAATCAAATTTCAGATCTGTCGCCCCTGGCGCAACTCACGCAGTTAGAAGACTTACGGATTGTCGAAAACCGCGTATCTGACCTGTCGCCTTTGGCGAAGTTAACCAACTTGGAATCCTTGAGTCTCGCCTTGAACCGGATAGAAGACCTCTCACCACTGAAGGGATTAACAAACCTGAACCAGTTACACCTCCACGGCAACCGCGTATCTCACCTTTCACCCTTAGCCGGATTAACGAATCTGGATACATTGGGACTTGGGGACAACCGTATATCTGACGTATCTCCCCTCATCGCACTAATCGGTCTAAAAAAGCTAGATGTCCGAGGAAACCCCCTGAATCCAGAAACGCTCATCACGCAAATTCCGCTCATTGAAGCCTTAGGTGTTTATGTAAAATATTCGCGCCCATGAATAAAGACATTCCGCTTTCCAAAATCTTCCACGTCAGCAGCCGCTTCCGCCGATCGGTTCATCTTGAACGCGATTTCTATGCCGAGAACTCGCTGGATGGCTATGTCGTAACCGTCACGGCACGCGAAACGCTGCGGCGTCTGATTTCCGCCCTTGAGAACCACTCGGCTTCGAAAGCCTGGTCACTCACCGGTCCCTACGGCTCCGGAAAATCGGCGTTCGCGCTTTTTGCCGCGAAGCTACTAGGAAACCCAGAATCGCCTGCCACGCAGCAAGCCTTGAATCTACTAGAGCGTGGAGATGTGTTCTTATGGGATCAGTTTGTCGATGTCCGTGCCAGCCGTCAGAAGGAAAGAGGTTTCTGCCCCGTCCTCATCTCCGGAGAACGTGCACCGATAACCATCGCTTTACTGCGTGGATTGGCGGGCGGTCTCGCCGTTTTTGGCGATGGCTCGCAGTTTGCTCCGCTGATCAGGGCAATTGAAAGACAATTGGGGAGCGCAACACCTGAAAGTCTCCCCTACACTTCAGATGTCACAGGTTTTTTTGAAACTGCGACGCTTCAGATTGGCGAAACCGGCGGCGCTGGGCTGATACTGGTGGTCGACGAGCTTGGAAAGTTCCTTGAACATGCCGCCCAACACCCATCGCAGGGCGACATGTTCGTCCTACAAAGCCTTGCGGAGTTTGCGGCGAGAAGTGAGGGAACACCGCTCTTTCTACTGACAATCCTCCATCAAGCCTTTGAACAGTACGCACAGCGGTTAGAGCAATCCCAGCGCGAGGAGTGGGCGAAGGTACAAGGGCGTTTCGAGGACGTTGCCTTCATGGAGCCGACGGAGCAAGTGCTCCGCTTGATTGGGGACGCGATTGAGGCAGATGTCAATGAATTGCATACCCTAGATGAAGCACGAAGTTTTCTTGCCGTTTCGGTTGACCTGCAACTCAAACAGCGCCAACTTGACACCTACGAATTTCTTCAACTCCTTGAAAATTGTTTGCCACTTCACCCGACAGTCGCGTTAGTTGTTGGTTCCCTCTTCCGCCGATTCGCGCAAAACGAACGATCGCTGTTCGCCCTGCTCAACTCCGGCGAACCATACGGGCTCCAGGACTTCCTTGCCAACCATAGTTACGATGGTCGCCGTCCACCGCTCTTTTGCCTTCCCGACTTATACGATTATATCAACACCTCATTTGGAAATCGACTCTACGGATCAAGCGATGGCAAAAAGTGGGCAGGCATTGAGTCCGCAATTGCACGGCTGCCAAACCCATCTCCGATGACGGTAAAACTAATCAAAACCATCGGTCTGCTCGGCGTCGTCGGAGAGGCGAGCGTTAATCTCAAGAGTTCAACAAATCTACTCCGATATGCGCTTGACGATGGCTCGGAAACCTACGCTCAAGAATTTGAGGGTGCTCTGTCAGAATTGGAAAAGCGATCGATTGCAATCTATCGCCGACACAACGACGCATATGCCCTTTGGGAGGGCAGCGATGTTGACATCGAATCAAGGCTGAGCGAGGCTACAGCCCAGCTTGACTCGAATCAGCGTTTGGCAACTACCATTTCGGAAGTGCTTCCACCCCGACCGCTTATTGCCCGCCGCCATCTCTTCGAGACCGGCACGTTGCGATACTTCGTTATTCGATATACCGATGTTAAAAGATTTGATGCCGATCTCAAAGAGCCGTTAGGCGATGCCGACGGTTTGGTACTCTACGCGCTGCCTGCCAGCAAATTTGAAGCCGAGACGCTTGTGGAAAAAGCAACCAATGTTGTCGATCGAAAAGAGGTACTCATCGCCATTCCCCAATCGATCGGTCTGTTGCAAGATGCTGCCCTTGAACTGGCGCGTCTGCGGTGGGTTGAGAATCATACCCCCGAACTTGCTGGTGATGCCACGGCGCGGCGCGAACTCGCAGCGCGAATTGCGGCTGCAGAACAAACTGTGTCCAATCAGTTGTCATCCCTCTTTGGAGAAAATATCGCCGGACAGGACGAAGGAAAAAGTGCTTGGTATCATGCTGGAAATACAGTACAGATTACCTCAAAGCGAGAGTTGAACACACATCTTTCCAGAATCTGCGATAGCGTGTACTACAAAACGCCAATCATCCGAAATGAACTCATCAATCAACGCCAACTGTCCCATTCCGCCGCACGAGCGCGAAGAATGCTGATCAAGGGGATGCTTGAATGCGGGTTTCAAGAAAACCTTGGCATCACCGGCTATCCGCCGGAAATGAGCGTTTATCTCTCACTACTATCGGATACCGGAATACATCGTAACGTTTCCGGTGAATGGGGATTTCAGCCACCGCAAAAGTCATGCGATAACAAGATGTGGCTAACTTGGGGCGCCATTGAGGCGTTTCTTGACAACTGTGAGGAAGAACGTCAGCCAGTCTCAGAACTCTATGCACTTTTGGAAGAACCCCCGATTGGTTTGAGGAGTGGTCCTATACCTATCCTCCTGTGTGCGGTTTTGCTGCATTACGAAGCGGAAATCGCACTCTACGAAGATGGTTCCTTTATTACGGATATCTCAATCCCTGTTTTTGAAAGACTAATCAGGTCGCCCGAGAAATTTGAACTCAAGCGTTTCCGGATGAGCGGCATCCGATCAGAGGTATTCTCGCAATTTTTGACACTGATATCCAAACCGTCGCCGGAGACGGGGCAGCCAAACCTGCTCGCAGTCGTTAAGCCACTCGTGCGTTTTGTCACGAAGCTGCCGCGCTATACCATGCTCACTCAGGAGTTAAGCCATGAAGCCATTGAATTACGGAAAACAATTGGGGGGGCGCGAGAACCGGACGCGCTCCTGTTCGTCCAATTGCCTCAAGCTCTCGGCTTTGATGCGTTTGGTGCATACGAAGAAATGGACCTAAGTATTGTGGCACGTTTTTTTAATACCTTGCAAAGGGTATTATCTGAATTAAATCGGGCTTATGATGACTTGCAGGAGTCCATCGCACAACTTCTTGCTTCGGCGTTTTCATTGAAGGGAAACAACGAGGAGATTCGACTGGAACTGTATAGGCGAGTCGAACCGCTACTTGATTTGACGATTGAGACAAAACTTAAGGGATTTTTCCTTCGGGTCTGTGACGAAGAGCTTGATTTTAAGGGCTGGCTTGAGGCAATCGGCACGTATATCGTCCAAAAGCCCCCGTCAGCTTGGAATGATTCCGACAATACCCAGTTTCAGATGAACCTTGCCGAACTTGGGAAGAAGTTTCACCACTTCGAAGCCGTTTCATTTGAACGACAAAAGCAATCCGATGGGTTTTCTGATAGTGCCGGGGAAGTGATGCGTGTCGGTATCACGACGCTCAAAGCGGAGGAGCAGGCGCGGGTGATAACGCTGCCACCAACGGCTGAAGTCAAAGCAAAGAATATTGAGCGTGCGATTGAGCGTGCTTTCGAGAATTATGGCGTGGAAACAGATACCGAACTTCGCCTTGCCGTGTTAGCCCGACTATCGCGAAAGTTAATGGAGCAGCTTGAGAATTAAATGGCGAAATCTTAAAATACGCAGACGGCTTGTGTCTTTAGCAGGCCGTATAGTTGACAATAGAGCGTTTACGGCTTATAATATCAGATAGATTAAATTTCCATCTTAAAGCGGAGGAAATTTCTGCCCTATTGGGATAAAAGCGAGATGCAGTACAATGGAAGCGGGATGAAAGTCGGCTATGACGGTGAAGCCGACGTTCTGTACATAACTTGTGGCACACCGGAATACACAGACTATGTTGAACATTCCGAAGACGTAATTCTCCGTCTCGACCCGGACACCAAACGGTTGGTCGGAATCACAATTATCAGTTTTTCGCAACACTTCGAAAAAGCGGACCTCAGCCTATCAGACGGGGATCTGTCCTTCAGGAGGGAGACATGAGCGAAAATAGACGCCACATCCTCGGGCTTTCCGGCGGCAAAGATAGCTCGGCGCTCGCAATCTATATGCGAGACAAGCTGCCGGAGATGGAGTATGCCTTCTGTGACACCGGGAAGGAACTGCCTGAGACGTATGAATTTCTCGATCGATTGGAAGCTTTTTTAGGCAAGAAGGTTGAACGGTTAAACGCCGATCGTGATTTTGACCACTGGCTGACTGTATTCGGTGGCTTGCTTCCATCATCCCAAGTGCGTTGGTGCACCCGCCTCCTGAAAATCAAACCGTTTGAGGAATACATTGGTGATGACTTGGCTTACAACTATGTCGCCATCCGCGCCGATGAAAACCGCGTCGGTTACAAGCCGCTGAAGAACGTTGAAAACCGAAATATCGAACCCAAGTATCCGTTCAAGGAAGATGGCATCAACGAGGCGGATGTCTATCGCATTCTGGAGGAGAGCGGTCTCGGTATGCCCGATTACTACAAATGGCGAACACGCTCCGGGTGCTATTTCTGTTTCTATCAACGCAAGGCTGAATGGGTTGGCTTGATGGAAAACCACCCCGAACTCTTCGAACTCGCCAAGGATTACGAGAAATTCAACGATGAAACCGGTGAGCGGTACACCTGGAGCCAAAGCGAAAGTTTGGCGGAACTTTCGGACACTGAACGGATTGAGCAGATTAAGGCAAGCTACAGCAAAGCCATGGCGCGGAAGAAATCTTCCCAACCGAATCGATCTTTAGTAGAGATTCTCGGCGACACCCTTGATGACGAGGATGATGAAGAGCCGTGCTTGATTTGTGATTTGTAGTGGTTCCATAGTGTAAACCCCTTTTTTTCATCGCGAGGCGGACAATCAATGGTGCAGGACAGTGTCCCTTTTTTGAGGGTCGGCACAGGGTGGATAGAACTTGAAATCGTCTCGGAGTCCGACGTTGTTTTGACCTTCAAGGGTTATGTTCCTATATTGCGAGTTCGAAACTGTCGGACAGGTCTTGAATATTATTTATATGTCGCCGCGAAGTCCTTAGCTGAACCACTTGAGACGCTTAGAAGAAACAATGCGGGAATTTTCAATGGCATCCATTTCCGTATTCGCAAAGAGAGTATGGAAAGAACGGCGAAATATGAAATTGAGGTAGTTGAATGACGGAATTGAAATTGAGAAGAACTTGGTACGAGATTTCTGAGTATCTTCACAGCAATGAATCCAATCCGTTGCGTATAGCTAAACTCATTAACCGGGTTCCCCGATGTCGCTGGACATTTACGTTCAGATTTGATAAGACCAATCGGATGAATCTTGATATTGACTGCGACTCTGAACTTTCTGACAATCAAGCTATCGAATTGTTGGATGGTTCGCTCGATGAATTGCTATTTGCCGAAACGGTTTATCTGCGTCAAGCAGGAACATACCTTGAGGCTAATACGGCGGAACTTCTTGAGATGGCGCCTACCTCAAATCTTCTCGTGCTCAGAAATACAGAGAAGCCGGCTGACTCCCTATTGTCATTGAACGCATTTTGCCGGACAGAGAATATTCCAAGAGAGATTCACGCAGACTCTTTTTCTTTTGTTCACCGCTATTTCTTGGAAAACACGTGGCTCGGATCTTTGGATTCTACGGACTCCATGTATGAAGTTTGTTGGGATGCATTTAAGGAAGTAATGCGGATCCAGCCCGGAAATCGGTACGAGGACAAATTGCAGAATACTGATGGCTTCACGACCCAGGCGACCTTACATAATTCAAATGGAGATCATATCGGTGAAGCCAGTTTTCAAACATCACCATCGCTCGAAAATGACGAGATATACACGAGTTATGGTCCACTTGCACGCCAACCACGAGAGTCGGTGTCGAGGCGCCACGGAGATCCTCATTGGATTGTGGAGATAGGTAGCCACGAACTATCCCAGGCCATAATTCAAAGAAGGTCGGTTCGAAGACTTCTAAGTGAATTGTCCGCATCTGTTAATGACGCTCTAGATAGAGTCATGCATTCCGATACTTTCCTCAACTACAAGCAAGAATTGGAGAGAACACAACAAACCGTAGCGGTAAATAGGCTGAAGCGGCGGCAAGAAAGGGCACGTTCAGAAGCTAGAGTCATTTTTGAAGGTGAGCCCGTGATGCTCGTTCCTAAGAACGAGAATGAAGTCCTTGCTTTGCTATGTAAGTTAGAATCTCGTCAGGCGCTTCCATTTCGCGAATTTCTTTTGTGGGAATACACAGCCCGTGTAGGAATAGATGCCATAGGGACATATCAAATAAGAGAAACTGATGTTCCCTCCCAATTCGCGTCAATTGAAGTCGAATACTTCTTTGAGAATTTTATTGATCACGAACATCCTCATTCTCAGGTGAACCTCGTGGTCTGTTGGGCTTTCCGCGATGGGGACGCGCCCGCTGAGTTACGGCAACACGGTGAAAGCAAATACCTCTTTGAATACCGAAATGACCACTCTATTACTGTCGTCGTATTATCCAATATCCCAAACCTTCAAATTCAGCAGGAGTTAGACAATGTGCAATGACATAATTGGCGAAATCACTGGCGTCATTGAGAAGACTCAAGGGAACCAATCGTACCTATTTGGCACCATAAAATCGGATAGAGTCAAGAGTGTAACCTTTGTTCCGGTAAATGAAAACAGTCGCAAAACGCCACTCAATGAGATCTTAGAGGATGGGTACCAGCGCCCTGGTTCGCTACGCCGAATGAAAGCATTCGCAACGTTTCTTAAGGAAAATCCCGATAGTGTGGTACCACCAGTCCTTCTTTCCGGGCGCGGAAATTGGCGATTTCATCCGAGCGAACATGGAGAAAATTCAGGATATATCAGCATTCAGGATAAAGCAGCTGTCATTGATGGACAGCATCGCGTTGGCGGTTTCGTACATTTGTATGAATCCGAAAGTGATGTACGTGACATTTCGTTTATTCTTCTACCTGACCTAACACCTGACAAAGAAAAAAACGATTTTCTAGTGGTTAACAACTCACAAAAGGGCGTACCAAAACCCTTGACCGCATATCTAGAACAGTCGCCAGAGGCCCAGGTCGCTTGGGGGCTCAATGAGGATATTGACAGTCCGTTTAAGGGACGCATAACGAAGGTGACAATGGAGCGGCAACACCTTTTCACGCTTTCTAGTGTGGCGAAACAAGTGGATCGACTGTTTTCGATTGGAGACGTTCAAGATTTGGATGTTGAACAGAAAATTGATTACATGTCCCGATTCTGGACAATCATCGCTGACACACTTGACGAAGAATGGTCTGACATTGAGAAGTTAGATATGGATCGGCATCAGTCAAGAGGGCGCCGCGACTTTGAGTTTAAACTTCTCGAACTCACGGGTTTGATTGCCTGGGCGTACACAGGAGCACAAATCTTTCACCGCAGTTATAACGAAGTATCCGGGATGAATTGGGACAATGTGATTCGCCTAGTGAGGTTCGCCGCAGAAATAGATTGGCATAAAGATGGAGAATACAGAGGTAGGACCGGCGAGGCCGGGGGTAGGATTCTGGCAAATGACATGATCCGTCTATTGCCAAGTGAGGGTACTCAATAGATTCTCAATAAAATCTGCGAAAATGCTCATGAAGATGTCGGCGCGTCAATTTTCAATACGATTGCAAAGATTTGTAAAGGCACTTTAAGATTAGGACACTTGAAACACCTTTTTCGAACTGAACGATTGTCTCAATTATTCACCTGCAGGTCATTTTGCCTCCTTCATTTTAAACTTCGAGGCTGACGGCCCAATGCACTTGCTAAACGATTAGGTTCTTAAATGGCCGAAAAACCAGTTGCCGATCTATTGGATGAACGAGCACAGTTAAAAGCACACATTTGGTGTTTTCGTCTGTGGCCTCGACAATGGGCAGCGTACAATCTTACATTTCGATTTGAGTGGAAGATTTATCCATTCCAACGAGATCAACTTTCAAATATCCCTCGTCACCCTGGGATTTATGGTTTAGTAATTCAACCCGGCATAGCATTGCACTCGAACTGTTCTTATCTGATGTATATTGGTAAAGCAGAGAGTACTCTTCGAGATCGCTTCAGGAAATATTTTTACGAGCGAGACGATCCAATGGCCCGTCCGAAAATCTTGGAATTGCTGAATCGTTACGAAGGTTATGTCCATTTCTATTGCTCGACCATTGAGCAAAGAGAACGGATTAAGCAAATTGAGGACGCGCTTATCAATGCGTTTCTACCACCCTGCAATACTGACCTTCCCGCAGAAACGCGTCGCATCGCAGGAGCATTTCCATGAAAAACAGACATGTACTTTTCATCCCAGCACTCAGAGCCCACATGGGTGATTGGGTTTATTACGTGACATTCCTGCGGATGGATCAAATCGCCGATCAAATCCTCATTGCTCAGGAAATCCACTCAAGCAAGGCACTCAAGGATATGATTCAACGTCAGATTACCGATAGAGCTAGTCAGATATCCGAATACTTGCTAAAACAACCGCAGCGGTTCTTCAATTCCCTCATCGTCGGGGTTTATGGCGGCTCGCCGGATTGGTATGAATTGAAGATTGGCACCAACCCACTCCTTGATGCAAACTTTCTCCCACCTGAGTCGGAAGGGGTCCTAGGAATCCTCCGGCTTGACGGAACACATCAACTCTTTGCAATAGATGGCCAACATCGGGTCGAAGGAATCAGGCAAGGACTTAAGAAAAATGATGAATTAAAACGAGAAGAAGTGAGCGTTATTTTTGTTGCACACCGAAAGGACCCGGAAGGGATGGAGCGGACGCGACGTCTTTTTACAACCCTGAATCGGTACGCCACACCTGTCAGTAAAAGCGAAATTGTGGCGCTTGATGAAGACGACATCATTGCAATCACGACACGGGAATTGGTTGAAAACCATCCGCTCTTTCAGGAGAAAATCTCGCTCTCAAAAACAAAAGCTGTTGCGGTTAAGGACAACCGAAATTTCACAACAATCATCACCCTCTACGATGTCTTGGAGATTTTACTCCGCGAAAACGGACGAGGCTGGACCAACTTCAAGCGGCATCGTCCCGAGGACGAGATTATCTCTGAGTTTTATGCCAGAAGTTCACGATTTTGGGATACGATGATTGAACATTTTCCACCACTTCTTAACATTAAGGCGAGTCAACCTAGGGAAAACCTCGCCGGACGTTTTCGCCATAAAAGAGGTGGGCATTTACTGTTTCGTCCTGTAGGACTTGAAATGGTAGTTTCGGTTATCAGAGAAGCAATCGATTCCAATTTAACTGAGCAAGAAGCAATCAGTCGTGTTTCAAAGGTCTCAATGCAACTAACAGATGAACCATGGACTGGATTGCTGTGGGATAAGACCAATCAGCGAATGCTGAGCGATCCAACCCATAAAAAGGTTGCTAAGCAACTTCTTTTCCATATGATTGGTGGAAGTTTACCGCGTCCTCGAATGGAAACAACTGTACACCAACTACATCGCGAATACGCGGGTTTACTCAATCGACTGCCATCTGATGTGAAATTGCCCGCGCCTCAACTCCCGTTCGCATAATTCCAATAGCAGTTTCTCGTAACAAACACCGAAAATCAGACAGGTTTTTCTCACTTGATATGCCTAACCGGAATCTAAGACAGGGAACCTCAGTTCATCGCAGCCACCTTCTTTTTTCAATTTTTCCGCCCAGCCGCTTAATCCGACGCTAAGCCATCCTAGCGGAACCCCTAGAACGATTTAGTCGCTCTCGTGTCACGCAAATGCGCCCTTTGTTCGCGGGTTCTGTCAACCCGAACCAACCCCTAGCCGTTTATCTTTTTATATCCCATCGGACAAAACACCCCTATGAGCCAAACACCGCCGAAAACCCACGTACAACCTACCTCATGCCAGAGTAGATTCCAACGCACCACCGCATGGGAACGTCTTCGACCCATCGTCGTCGCCGTTGCATTTGTCTTCGGGTTCATGCGTCCCTTTGTCGTCGAACCCTTCCAGATCCCCTCAGGCTCCATGGAAGACACCCTGCTCGTGGGAGACCGTATCTTCGTCTGCAAGTTTATCTACGGCATCGGCATCCCGGGCACCGATATCAAACTCTTCGATGTGCATGAACCCGCGAGAGGAGATGTGTTTGTATTCGTTCCGCTTCACGAGAAATCCCAACACTTCATCAAACGCATCGTCGCGGTCGGCGGCGACACGGTCGAAACAAAGCAGGGGGCGCTCTACGTCAACGGCGTCGCGGTCGAAGATAGCGCTTACACAAAGCGTGACCGCGGCTCTCACTACGACTTTCCTCCATTCCGTGTCCCCCACCTCCTGCCCGATAACGAGGCATTTGCGGATTACAAGCTCTCACCCCAGCAGTTCTGCGCGAAGTTTCCGGACGGGGTGCCGTTCAAAGTTCCAGAAGGGCACGTCTTCGCCATGGGTGACAATCGCGATCAGAGCAGCGACAGCCGCACCTGGGGCACCGTCCCCGTGAGCCAAATCAAGGGGCAAGCCTTCATGGTCTTCTGGTCATACGACCTGCTCAACCGGAAAAAGCCTTGGGAAATCTGGAAGATAATCGACGACATCCGATTCACCAGAATCGGGCAGCTGATTCGGTCTGAGTACGATCAAGCGAGTGAATAGCGAGCGCGATAGAGATCCCTCAAGCGAGTGAATAGCGAGCGCGATAGAGATCCCTCAAGCGAGTGAATAGCGAGCGCGATAGAGATCCCTCAAGCGAGTGAATAGCGAGCACGATAGAGATCCCTCAAGCGAGTGAATAGCGAGCGCGATAGAGATCCCTCAAGCGAGTGAATAGCGAGCGCGATAGAGATCCCTCAAGCGAGTGAATAGCGAGCGCGATAGAGATCCCTCAAGCGAGTGAATAGCGAGCGCGATAGAGATCCCTCAAGCGAGTGAATAGCGAGCGCGATAGAGATCCCTCAAACGAGTGGACAACGAGGGCGATAGAGATCCCTCAAACGAGTGGACAACGAGGGCGATAGAGATCCCTCAAACGAGTGGACAACGAGGGCGATAGAGATCCCTCAAACGAGTGGACAACGAGGGATCAACTGACTGGATAAGGAAGAAGCAACTGACCGATAGGGAAGGCAGTAGGGATCCCATAGTAAATCCCGATAGCGAATGCGGTAGAAATCCCTTTAATCCGTGTAATCCGTGTAATCCGCGATTCAGACAGTTTTTTCCAGCATCCCACTCCAACAACCTTCGATCATCAAATCGCTGATTCTCAGTACGTAGGTTGGGTTGAACGGCAATCCATACGAGCCTTCTCCGACCTGGGGAACGCTTCCAAGCGGCATTAATGGCGGAGGCAACAGGGCTCTGCCCTGTCTGCCGCCAACTCATCACCAAGGAAACGGGCTGGCACAATCATCATATCCGATGGCGTGTCTATGGCGGCAGTGACGACCTAGACAACCGGGTGCTGCTGCATCCCAACTGTCACCAACAGGTGCATAGTCCTGATTACGACGGAGTGGTGCTGCGTCCTCACGGGGACGTTCGAGCGGCTTGAGGTTAAAATCTCACGAGCCGTTCTTGTGCGAGGGAGGCGCAAGCCTCCTGAGCTACACGGCGGGGATTTGCAAAAACCTCCAATTTGGAACCCTCCATAATAAGTTATTGCGCACACGGCAAAAATCAAAACCTGACAGCTTTCTAGGTAAGCGACAAGAGCTGCCACCTCCCGCGGCTCAATAAGCCGCTTGATATAGCGCCCTTGAGTTCGGTACACTTTCGGCTGCTGAATGTGAATCATTCGACCCGAGCCACGATCAGCCGAAAAACGCGTAGAGTCGTGTTCCCGACATAATCCCCAGCAGATTCCAGAAGCAGCCTATTGCGTATTCGCCCAGGATGAGGCCAAGGAAAAAAGGGGCTGCATTGCGATACGCTTTGAGACCTCCGTACTTGAGGATTACCCATTTGATAATCCAACCCACCAGAAACGAGAACCAGATAAGATTAATGAGCCATCCGCTTGTGGATAGGGCATAGCCAACCGGATGTAACGGCCACCACAAAAACCGGGTACGGAGAAACATCATTATCAAGGAAAAAAAGAGGCCAATCCCAATAAAGCCCAGTTCAGGATAGTTCGTGTTGCCAGGATAGCGAAGCCACCGCTCCAGCCGGTTAAAGGATTCCCATGGAATGCCCACGTATCCCGTAAAACCCGAAGCGACGCCCTCTTCATAGGCAGAATGGAGCCATATCCATAAAGAAGACACAACGCCAACTGCAACAGCTATCATAATGGCGGCGGCAAGCCTTCTGGCGTTCATGCCCACCCGTTCCGCCATCTTGAATCCTTCTAATTGATGAGGCATTGGATGACTTGCCATTGCCCGGTCAGTGAAAAATAGATAAGTAAGCATCATCAGATTTTTCCCGCCCAGACTCCGTGATCCCATTGCCGCAACAAGGATTTTATCTGGCCCCACCAAATATAACGAGTGGTTTGGCGGCCCAAGTTCCGCGCGCATCCGCGTGACGGTCGTCGCAAAACCGATCAACAGAACAAAAAACGGTAACGCTATCCAGAAAGACATTCCACCGGCCATACAAAACAGGATCAGAAAAGAGAGTCCCAGAGTAAGTCCTATCAAGGCTGTTCGAGGACTCATTGGCTCTTCAGAGAAATCGCGTCCTTCTGAAGTCTTTGCACCCCCTCGAAATGATTGTATGAAAACGTTCTTCAGATGCTTCCTGGTCAGCCACAATGCAATGAGAAGGAGCCCAAGCCATCCGCCGGTCGTTTGTTGATAGACATAGGGGAAACCAGGCAACCGGTGCCATCCAAACATACTTGCTATGATGCGTTGCGACTTGGCGAACAGATAGAAAAACCAAACAGAGAAACACAAATCCAGCGGGATAAAAAACACGAATCCCACAATCCATAGATAAACCGCAACCGGTGTCCATCCGATGGCGTTCCACGGTTTTTCAGTGAATAAGCTGCTGATGTCCGTTCGTAAACGCAGGTTAGGAACGGCTGGGAAATGGAAATGCAGCGCATTGATCATAGTAATTACTGCCATTAAACCGAACCCCGATAGGAACAACCTATTTGAAAAGAGCGCATTTCCAGTGCCGTTTCGCGTCATCGCCAAAGGGAGTTGGATGATTGGATATGACAGCTTCTCGCGCTCTGTCCACTGTTTTCTGACAAGCACGGTGACACACAGAAAGGTAAATATCAGAACCACCGTAAAGATTGACCAGAGCGCCAGAGGTTTCAACCAGACGTTGATAATTTCAGTACGATAGATGCTGGAATCGCCTTCATAGAAACCGCGCAGCGCTGTTTTATCTATAACCGCGAGCCGATCAGGCACGTAGCGCGAAAATAATTCAGACCATTCGTTCTCGGGAGTGGCGTACCAAGAAGCGTGTCCTAGCGAAAGGATGAAGTTCAGAAGGAACTCGTTTCCCGTCATGCTGGAGCCCAAGCATAACATCACGAAGATGGTAAGCAACTCCCCCTGTTTCAACGCCGCTTTAGGAGCTAATCGCTTGCATAATGCGTTGAATCCCACTAGCATCAACAGAGTGAAGACCACATTAAAGAAAAGGGAAACTCCTGAGGTCAAAGAGCTCCCGCCCGAGCCCGAGATCCCTTCGCCATGAGCTACCCAATAACAGTTAAGCGGGATCAAGACAAGCCCTATCACCAGAGCACGGAAAGTGACGCCCGATGAACTGCCTCCTGGTTTTCCCATGTTAGAACATCCCTGATCTCTGCTATGACTGAAGCCGCTCAATATCTCACGGATCGGCTCGATAATGTTTACGACCGATTTCTCGCTTCACTGCCGGAAAACGCCTACGCCAAAGTTGATGGCAATCGGTGGCATCTATCTGTCGATAGTGCCGAACCCCTTGACCCAACAGAAAAGATCAAATTGGAACAGCTCAAGGATTGGCTGAAAAAACGGATGCGCCATATCAAACTGCCTCAATTGCTGATTGAAGTCGATAATGATCTTCACTTTACCCGTCATTTTCTTCCGCCAACTCAAAGCCAAAGTCGTCCGGCCGATGAAATCGTATCGATTCTCGCCGCAGTCATGGCTCATGGTTTTAACATCGGTCCGGATACGATGGCTCAATTCACGCCGGGAATCAGCTACTGGCAACTCCAACGGATTACCGATTGGCAACTGACCAATGAAACGCAACGCGGTGCATAGGCAGACGTTGTCAACGCAATTGCACGTCTTGACATCACTTCGGCTTGGGGGGAAGGAAAAACCGGTTCAAGCGATGGGCAACGTTTTGCTTTTCGGAGAAAAGTGCTCCAGCAAAACTACAGTTACAAATTCAATGACTACGCATTGGAATACTACTCGTTCGTTGCCGACAACTACGCCCCATTTTTACAGCGTACCTATCGAATGCAATGAGCGAGACGCCCCGTACGTTCTTGATGTGCTTTTGTATAATGAGAGTGATCTTCAATTAGAAGAACACTATACCGATACCCATGGCTATACAGAGATTCACTTAGCGGCGTTCGCCATGCTTGGCAAACGATTCTGTCCCCGGCTTCGCAAAGTTCAAAAACAGAGAATCTATCGAATCAACACGCATTATGATTATGGGGCAATCGGTCCCCTTGTCAGCCGCGGAGATCGCCAAATAGAGATGGACCCAATTGTCGAGACTTGGGATCGCACGGGGCAATTTTACGCCACACTCCAAAGCGGTCATACCACAGCTTCGGTGGCACTCAAACGTTTGAATTCGATGAGCCGAAAGAACCGATTCTACTTTGCCAACCGCGAGTTGGGACGAATCTTCAAAACCGAGTTCATCTTAGATTACATGTCGCAGCCACCCTTACGCCGCCAAATTCGCCGGGGTTTGCTGAAAGGAGATCATCTCCATTCACTGGCGAGAGATGTGGCTATTGCCAAGCGGGGAAGAATCACCAAGCGAGACTTTTATGAGTTGATGAAAACATGCAGCTGTCTGACGCTGATTCTCGCTTGCATTGTTTACTGGCAGGCAAAAGAAATTGGTCGAGTGATCGCGGAATGTGATCCACAGAAAAGTGGAATTGATATTTCCTTATTGGAACATGTCAGCCCTGTCGAATGGGAAAATGTGGTTCTCTACGGCGAATACTTCATTGACCGTAACCTGATTCGATGAAAAAAGAAGAGACTCACATGGCTTTTTTCTCCCGTTTTCTCGTTTTCCCGTTTTCAAAACCGCCACTCGACTCTTATCCGTCCATTGGGCTTAGGGTATAAATTTACACCAATCTGCCTACTACCTGTTTATGGGAAACGGCGCAGGACAAGTCCCGTGTAAAATGCTCATATTGCAGTTCGAAGGCGGATAATCCGTAGCGACATTATCATGGTAGTGTGTCAGGTGAGGATCGCACGGTCATGGGCTTCAGGCATTTGGGCTAGCAATCTGTTGGCGGGCTTCGATAAATGATGGGGATCAAATTTTGGCACAGAAAAAGCATCTTTGACGACTGCCAAAGACGCCCTCAACCCAGATGTGGTGCGAGTTTGCTCGATTCTGGATGACGCTACGGCGCTTAGATCGCTGCGCCAGTTTCAAAAACCCAAACGCGGTGGGTATCGACCTCGAAGAAGAAACACGACATGACTGTGTTCCCGCACTTTTGTCCGACATTCAACTTGCTACGGAATCATTGCAAAATCGTTGCATCATACCAGCACACACCATGTGGCTCTTACCTTACCTTCCTTTTTCACCGCTCCCTTGTTTACCAAGTCAGTTAAATCTCGATAGGCCGCCATTCGGTCAATGTTAAACAACTCGCGATACATTTTAACGTTGATTTCAACACACGTTGGTGCTGTACCCCGTAAACAGCTAGTGCCGCCGCAGGCAAATTGACGGCTTCGTAGTGACGAAGTTACTCGTTCCATGAACGACAGAAGTCGTCACTACAAAGTTGACAGCGTTGCGCAGTGCACGATTGCCGTCGTTATGCTTGAGAAACCACATCGGTGTGTCTGCGTAGAATGGATAGCACATCGGATTGTTGATTGCGTCTTTGAGTGCGGATACCGCCTCGCCTTCGGTGAAATTGTACCGTTCCACCGTTGTGTCGATGGTCTTATCAAAATATTTCAAATATCGAGCTTCTTCTTCAATGTAGCCTTTTGCCTCGTTCCAACATTTGAGTAACTCCCTGGACGTCGGTTTCGTTGGAGAAGTATTTTTTATATCTTTATCAATATCTTTACGCGGCGAAGCCGGTCATTTCATTGACCAAGTACCCGCACCAATCGGGCGAGACGTAACGCTTGGGATAACCAAAGGCCGGGTGCGACCTGAAGTGCAGCAGCATGCCGACCGGGTTGCCATTTTCACCGGTGGCCTGGAGGAGACCAACCTCCGGGTCGATGGGACCGTCCGCGTATAGCACGTTGTCACGGCCGCAGTGGGCGTGCGTGTCGGTGATTCCCTCGCGTGTGACGAATCGTCGATTGAAGGATACTCGTGTCTCGATGCCCCGGGCGGCGGAAAACGTGACGGGTCGTATCGCGGCAACTGCGTGTCCGATCACCCGGAGACTCTTTTCCACCGCAGTCGGCGTATATTCCGGTGTACTTCCCCGCAGTCACGCATGTTCGGGCGGAATGATGGGGTTATCGTCCGCGCAGAAGTGATTGCCGAGCGACGGCGCGGAGTGCGTCTGGGTCGTGTGGACCATGACGGCGCGCCGGTCGAATCCGAAGCGTTCGGCGGCGCCATCGCGGATGCGGTCCGCCCACTCGCGGCCGATGCCGAGCAGATCGAGAACGAGGACACCGAGTTTTGCGCCCTCGTTCTCGAATACCGCGGCGCGAGCGAAGATTGGCTCACGGATTTCCTCGGTTGGGCGCGGTCGGCCGATGTCACCGGCGATCTGTGTGCCCAAGGGAGGACTGATGTCGATTTCGGCGAACCCTGCGAGCAGGTGCTCGGAAGCGGTCACGGCATTTTCCCGCGCAGGATCGGGCATTCGGTGACGTCTTTGCCCCGTAATCCCGCTTCCTGCAGGTGCACGGTGTAACCGCAGCGTGAGCGATCGGACTGGTTGGGCGGAGCACCATGGATGGTCTGGCAGTGATGCATTACCGCATGCCCAGCGGGCACGGTAAACGAGATGGCGCGCGAGGCATCGACCTGGTCATCGGATAGGAGCTTGTGGCTGTAAGCCTTTGGGTCGTCTAAATCGAGCTCGCCCTCGAGCAGCTTGGTCTGGCTGCCCGGAATGTAATGAACACCCCCGTTGGAGGCGTCCGCATTGTCCAGAGCGATCCAGATGGTTAACATGTTGGGCGGGTCGCCAGCCCACCAAATGTTGTCTTGGTGCCACGTCGAATGGGCGCCCTGCTTCGGCGGCTTCCAGAAGATGTTGTCCTGGAAGAACTGGACGTTGGGCCCCAGGACCGACTCGGCAGCGTCAAGAAGATTGTCGTTGTTGACGATCGACTTAAACCATTCATCGAAGGAACTGACCATCAGCAGGCGAAAAGCTTTCTTGCCAAATTCCTCGGCGGGATTGTCGAGCAGATCGCGCTGGCGCAATGCTTCGATGCGTTCCTTGGCTTCAGCCACGGTCGCCTCGTCCAGAATCTTGCCGACGGGAACTACGCCGTCGCGGCGGTAGACGTCGATTTGGTCTGATGTAAGCTTCATGCACAGGCTCCTTTCAGGCTTCGGGTAGTGCCTAACATGTAAGGATGAAATATTGTATCCTAAATGTATATCACTGAATTTGGAGGAACTTTAGGGTGCCAAACTGTCCCGGTTGTAACAGTAAGCGTGTCGTTAAGAATGGGCGAATCCATAATGGGAAACAGAATTTCAAATGCCCAGAATGCGGCAGACAATTTGTAAAAAATCCACAACAGAAACGGATTTCACAAGAAACCAAAACTCTCGTGGACAAAACGAGTGAATAAACGATAAAGAGTCTTGTCAAATAAATGCCCCAAAAGGGGTTTCAGTGGATCCAGGATTCTACATCAAGTCTTCTTGACCCCTCGCGGGGGTCTGTTGATTTCACACTTGTTAGCCCTGTGACGGTTTACGTACCTTTATGCGGTTGTACCCCAATTTCCTCCAAGAGGGTGCCGAACAGTGCAGCATCAACTCTTGAGATCGAGCAAAGCGAATCGTAGCAGTGCTGTTCCATGTATATCATTCCAGCGCTCCTGCGGTTGCATGGGTGTCTTCAATCACTCAATAGAGACTCCATTGCCTTCAAACGGCTCCAATGCAAAGTGTCCGGTAGTGAATGCCAAGTAAATAAGGGTACCCATGTTCTATTATAACACCAACGGCACTAATAATTAGTCGTTCTCGTCGTCCCACATTCCGTTAATCAACTCAACAGTTTGATCAACGAGGACCTGGCCGCCTTCAGGGCCTACTCTGATGTCGGCGACCTCGGCGCTGTAGCCGCCGCCTGCAACCGCTTTGGCTGTAGGCAGATAGCCGCCAGCGGAACACGCCAGTTGGATGACAAAGGTTTGCAGCGCTTTACTTTGCGCCTTGATGCGTATGCCATACTCGACAAACAGCTCAAATGGATTCGTGGCAATGGCAATATCCCCGAATCTTACGACGTGGAGTTCCATTCGGTAGAAAGGATCTTTCCGTTGCCGTTCGTGCCTATCTATAAGGCTTTTATTGCGACCAAGGGCCACGAAATTTCCGCCCTTGTCAAACTGCCCCTGTTCCAATAATCTATTATATTCTGACTTTGCGCACTCCAACTCGTCTTTGGTAACCTTTCTCACCGGAAGTTTGAGTTCTTCTACCGCATGATCCAGGCGCGCCGCTGTTCGTATATCGCTTTTAGCTGCCGGAAACACGTAATCCACAGCGTCTGCGATCCTGACAGCTATCTCTTCCCGTTCAGATACGGCCTTTCTCTTCCGCATGTTCTCTTCGGCCCTTCCCGACAACAGGAAACGAGGCGCTTGATCCCCTGCGGCGGAGCATTGCGGCAACACGAACAAGCTCTCCGAATAACGCTTTCGCAATTCAGCCCTCGCTTCGTGCCAGAAGTCCGCTGAGACCTGATGCACCGATTCACTCGCCTGAGCGGGGCACGCTACATTGACGACTATACCTGTAGGCTCTCCTTCCTCGTTCCAGAAGAAAAGCAGGTTCAGGCTATGATCCTCATATCCCTCTACATGGCTAAAATCCGCGGTGTCTGTAGAGCCATACATCTTGGCGGAGCCATCAATGTATACTGCTCTTCTGTTATGTCCCACCACAGCGTGGCTCAAAGCCCAACTCGCCCCGCCATGCTTGCGCCCATTCCATGCCTCAACCACAGCTTCAGACAGGCGACTCAGAAGAAAGTCAACGTATTCGGAAGGCGTCATAACTTCTTCGCTCTGTTCAAGACACCAACCTCCCGCCATAATAGGCGCGGTGTGGGTATGAGTGGCGTTAAGAAACAGCTTTCCGGTATCGAAATCAGGCAGCATCGGTTTGACTATATCGCGCAGCCGCCCCTGGACCGCCTGTCGATTATCCCCAAATCCAATTGCGAGACGTGAGTCGTCCGGTATCCATAATAGATCGCACGAAACCATGATGACTTGCTCACTCGCGTTATCCTCGCCCGCCGACTCGATCGCCAGCGCTGTGGCGGTTATGGGATCAAGCGCCTGCTTTGAGATCCTGACAAAGAACTGTCCCGCCAGCGCTGCCGGCTTTTCTGGTGTTATGTCCGTCGAGGCCCATCCAATGAGAAGCTTGCTTCCTTTTTCGGTCGTGGCGCCGCCAGAAGACGCGTCTAAACACGCTGTCTGCATTTCCAAATCTCCTCTTTAGTGGTTCAATCGCTAAGTCGGTGGTGTTTGCGGATGTAGGGGAGTGCCCGCGTGCGCTCCCGATTTCAGTGGCTTTGGCAACCGGGCGGACAGCCCTCGACCGCTTTTGGTAGGCGGTGGAGGCATCGGAATACAGTCTATCAACATTATTAAGCTGACCAGTTATAGTGAGGAGGAAACAGTAATGCGTATTCAGGGAGAGTATGAAACGTCTGTGGCAGTTCCCGTCAATGTCATTGACACTCCTTACCAATAGTTACGCGGCGCACTGCGCGGTCCTTACTTTCCCCTGCACCTCTAATTCAATAACTCGTGTTACAACTTTTCGATCTGTTGGTACACCTTAGAGCTTGTTTGAAAAGTACATTTGTAGGGTGCGCACTGCGCACCAGCCTCTAAAAGCCCCAGAGGGGCGGAAGGTGTATAGAAACGCCAAAACCCCGTGCACCAAAGCCCCAGCGGGGCGACAGGTACGTAGCAGACAACAATAAAAACCTTCCTACAAATGACCAAAAATGGCTTTGATACCGATTATTCAAACAGGTTCTTAGAGTGTTACACTCTAGAACTAATACCAGCCAAAGATAGATGGAGCCACGAGAAAAAACAGGTTCTCTTGTGCGGTCAACGCTTTCTGTTGAGCATCACTGAGCGGTTTGAACCGTTCTGCCGCATCTAACAGTTTTGGAACAAGACGTACATCCGAAGCAGTGACTGCTGTTGTTACGTCCTGAGAAAGTACAAACCGCAGACAATCATCTATTTCTTCTTGTTCATCAAAAGGTTCGTAACCAGTTTTATAAATCTGTCCAGTTGGTGATTGGCTCTGAATTTTATCACCCCATGGCCTTTTGGCTATAGTCTTGATTACCATCAGCCCTACGTCTTTTTCCTTTGCTAGCGTTCGGAAGGATTCGTAATGTTTGTAATATTTGGGATTTGCATAAAGAATGAAGTTCAGTGGAAACATAACAGTGTCGAAATCGAAGCGATTAAGCGCCGCAACATGCGTGCTAAGTTGATGGCCTGTAATCCCAATATATCGAGTCAACCCCTTCTCACGCGCCTCAAGAATACCTTCAACTGCCCCACCCGGGCCTGTTACAGTGTCCAATTCGTTGAGAGCGTGAACCCCATGAAGTTGATAAAGATCAAAATAGTCTACCTGCAATCGCTCCAAAGAGCGATGAAACTCTTCACGCGCTTCCTTCTTTTTCCTTTTGGTAGTCTTGCAGCCAATAGAGATTAAACTTCTGCTGTCTTTATGTCTTCGTATCCATGAACCAATCCTCAGTTCTGCCTCCTCATAAGCAGGTGAAACATCAAAACGATTGACACCATGTTCAATTGCTAAATCAATAGCTTTATCCGCCTCCTTCTGGGAAACAGCGCCGAGACTTGCACCGCCGAAAGTGACTATCGAAGTCTTATGCTCTGTCTTTCCAAGTCTTCTCTTTTCCATAAAATATCTCCTTCATCCTTCTTGTTCGGGTAAGGGCATAGGGATCAGGGGTTTCCCTATTCCCTACCGGCCTCTATCCCCTCAAGCATGTTGAAAGGAAGGCAATACTCTTTCGCAAACCTGAGAACTCCTCTTCTCTACCTTCGAACTCTATCATCCAGTAGCCACCGAAGCCTGTCTTCTTTACTATGTTCACGAGCCTGGCAGTATCCCATTCCGGTTGTTCACCATTCTCGTCGAAGTCATGCATCTTCGGGTGGATCTGCTTGGCAAAAGGAGCCACTTTTTCTATGGCTTGATAGCGAATATCTGCCCGAAAATTGCCGAAGTCGGGCACCGTTCCGATGTGATCACTATTAATTCTCTTAATAAGTGTGACCAACTCGTCAGGGTTTGCCGAGATCCCACCATGGTTCTCTATGATCATGTTCAAGCCGCGCTTTTCAGCCTCGGCAGTTAGACGCGCAAAGCTATCAATGCAAAGCTCTAGCGCTTCCGGAGCACCGCCCCCTGGCCCGCCTGTATTATTTCGTACGTTTGGACAACCAAGTATCACGGCGCTGTCCATCCAACGGACGGTGCGATTTATGGCTTCCTCGCGGTTGGCCGAATCCGCAGATGAAAGATCATAACCCCCGTCGTCAATAGCGATGTTGTTAATATGCACACCGTAACTATCGGCGGCCCATTTCAGGTTGGTAATATAATCATGTTCTTGAGAAGCGAAGAAGGGTGAGTTTAATTCTACGGCATCTACGTCTAGCCCACGCACCGCGGCGAAGAATTGCGGGTAATCCATGGTCGGCGGCTTAGCCAGAAACCGCCTATAAAAGGACCACGCTGAAATGCCAATTTTCAAATCCATTGATCCTCTCACTCTTTTTTCCTCAAGATTTCTCCAAAAGCTTGAGGTGCTTCAAGGTCGCGCCAAGAAGGCTACCTCCCGCTCATAATACTGACCCGAGGAATTCTCACCGAAAGCGGCGACAAGGGTCTGAGACATGATCGCCAAGAACCGCATGATACCAGCATTTGATAGGGATCATCATGAGGAAATTCGCGCTCTTGGCAGCGCGAATTTCCTCCCACATTGTAGCAACCATGCGGGTTTGTGTTCATGGGCATCTAGGCGATCCTGTTGAGGATTTCTATCCTGACCCCGGGTTGTTGTGAGTTTGCCGGTGAAAACGGTCTACTTTGAAACCTTTATCCTTCCCCAAGTATGAGCTAGCTTGTCAGTAGGTTGTACTGCAGTAGCAGT
This sequence comes from Candidatus Poribacteria bacterium, assembly GCA_965197465.1. GTDB lineage: Bacteria > Poribacteria > WGA-4E > WGA-4E > JAJDTR01 > JAJDTR01. The sequence goes on from OZ240209.1 coordinate 3,230,251, forward strand.
ATTCGCCTCCGCATCAAAGTTCGCCGCCACTTCGTCTTCACTTAGATCTCGATTGTAAATGGCGACCTCGTCGATGAAACCGTCGAACCATATTGGCCACGTATCAAGAGCCGCTACATGTCCAATGTGGAGATCGGCTGCATTTGCTATAGTAGCTGTTAAATTATCTCTTTGTGAGGAAACTGGTTGATCTTCTCCGTTAATAGAGAGATGTATACCAGCAACATCAGATGTTCCCTCATAGCTCATACAGACGTAAGTCCAATCCGTGGCTATTTTCATAGAATCGTCTGGAGTACTAGAATTAATATCATTGCCTCCAAGTTCATGGGACAAGACACCGTTTAAAGTATATGGCTCATCAGGATGACCAGCACCTGTAACAGTGAGTAAATAGCCGTGCCAATTTGTATCGATCTTCCCAACAATACCCTGGCCCCACAACTCCCAAGGTTCCAACACCTCCAGCCTTCCTGGGTTACATTTAATCCATGCACAAATAGTAAAGGGGTCTGCTGTATCAAAATTCAAACTCTCATCGTTTCCACAATTAACAGCATCACCATCGCCATCAAACTCCATTGCATTACCGACTTTCCCAGTGGCTAATTTGGCATCACCGACGAGGGTTCCATCATTATTCCCCCAACCGTCTGCGACCGTTCCATTTTCTACACTCTCAAAGTTCCAGTAACTAACCAGTCCATCAGTAACAAATTGGGCTTTCGCCACATTTGCATACACAAAAACGGTTGCTAAAACCGCCAGAACCCAAACCTTGTTAAACATTTTAAATCTCCTTTTCATTGTGGAACTATCACATTTGCCAGTGAACAAAGCATACTTACTTCTATAATTGGGTTTGGACCGCTTATGCACTACGTCAGCGGGTTGGTCCGGAATCGAGATAATCCTATGGAAACAAGCGGACCAAAAATATAAAACCCTAAAACCCGTTCTATCGGATCAATTTAACCACCCCCGTTCTCTTGCTGAGAGTTTTCGAAAAGTCATAGTCCTGACCCCAGATTGTTGTGAATTAGTCGGTGAAAACGGTCTACTTTGAAACCTTTATCTTTCCCCAAGTATGAGGTAACTTGTCAGTAGGTTGTACTGCAAGCCCGTTCTCAGCAAAGTTCTGCGATATTTCGTCTTCACTTAGAGCTCGATTATAAACGGCGACCTCGTCGATGAGACCGTCGAACCATATTGGCCAGTCGTGAACCGTTACTTGTCCAATGGTGAACCTTGCTCTACTTGATATAGAAGCTGTTAAACCATCTCTTTGTGTGGAAACTGGTTGATCTTCTCCATTAATAGAGAGATGTATACCAGCAACATTAGATGTTCCCTCATAGCTCATACAGACGTAAGTCCAATCTGTGGCTATAGTCATAGAATTGTCCGGAGTACTACAATTAATATCATTGCCTCCAAGTGAATTGGACAAGACAGCGTTTAAAGTATACGGCTCATTATTATGACCAGCACCTGTAATAGTGAGTATATAACCGTGCCAACCACCATCCACCTTGCCAGCGATAGCCTGGCCCCACTCCTGCCAAGGTTGCAGCACGGTCAGCCCTTCTTCGTGTGCTTTAACCCATGCACAAATACTAAAGGGGTCTTCTGTATCAAAATTCAAACTCTCATCGTTTCCACAATCAACAGCATCACCATCGCCATCAAACTCCAGTGCACTACCGACTTTCCCAACTTTTCTTTTGGTATCACCGACGATGGTTCCATCATTCTTCCCCCAAACGTCCCTTACCGTTTTACCTTCTATGGTCTCTGCCTCAAAGCTCCAGTAACTAACCAGTCCTTCAGTAACAAATTGGGCTTGTGCCACATTGGCATACACAAAAAAAGTTACTATAGTTGTAAGAACAGAGGCGATGGTCAAAATCTTGTTATACATTTTTGATCTCGTCTTTTTCATTGTGGCACTGTCACATTTGCCAGTGAACAAAGTATACTCACTTCGTAATTGTTTAGTCCATTGACTCCTTGCGGCGAACACAAGGCGCTTCCTTTATTCCACGACCGATGGCAATTTCTCCCATGTACCCAATATGCGAGCGATATCCCTTGAGGGAGGGGATCAACTGAGCGGATAGCGAAGACGATAGAGATCCCCCCTTGCCCCGATATTCCGCGTTCACGATAAATCAACTCACTAAACAACTATGCAATGAAAATCCACTTTCGGTAGGGAGTCGCTCCTGCATCGGGGCAAGATGCCCCTCCCACATATAATCCAGGAATGCCCCGCTGCCGATAGTCAGGCGCGATACGCTGCCAAACTAATATTGCCACTCGTTTTGGCTGAACTAAACAATTACCTCACTTCTATAATTGGGTTTGGACTGCCTATGCACTATCTCCCCGGGTTGATCCGCAATCAAGCGAACGGCTAAATCAACTTGGCTTCTATCGAGCGGTAATTTTCATTTTGACACCACCTTTCAAGGCGGCATTGTATTATACAACGCTCCTTGAAAATGGACAACATTGGCGATCCGATTTGTCTAATATCGAGCTTTTACGCCACCCCATACGATAGCTAACTTGCTATCGGGCTGCACGGCTGACGACGGTATGCGATCGCCGGTGACAGATACATCAGCGAAACTCGCTCCGCCAGTATCAGCCGTATTCAATCCGATCTTCCCAGCAGTGCCGATTTGATGGTTTCACGTATGTCTCTCAGGTAGTCTGTTACATTCTCCTTTGCTGGCTTTATCACCAGCTTTGGTCTACCATACGGGCTTCTGGGGTTATACTTGCTTATGTTGAATCCCAGAAAATCAATGCCATGGCTGATATGGGTTATCTTGGTCTTCTCGTCTAATAACTCTACTCCCACCTTCCCTTTGAGCCCAATAGACACCCTTTCTTTCCACCCACTTTCTCATTTATGCCGCCACCCCCAGTGCAGACAGGAAATCCAGCTGGGCACAATCCTCTTCACGCGTCTGCTTTTCTCATTGCATTTCGCAGTAACTATAAAGTTCTTTGCCATCTTTGTCAAGCACTTTTCTTCATTTTCTGTGCTAGAGCAAACTTCTCCTGTTCCCGACGCTATCCTAATTTTCAATGATATTGTATTAGTCACGAATATGTTGCAGTAAAAAGGCCACCTTTTTTGACGATTTTCAATTTGCAACTCTCTGACTAATACCATTTCTCTAGAATGCAAGTGCATTAATTTCCTGGATTAAGTAAAGAAACTTGTGTGGTAAGAAACTTTGTCTCCGCGCGAAGCCGGCGGGGCAAGATGCCCCGCCTACGAAAAAGGTGATCGACATAATTGAGACATTATATGCACTATTATTCGGGCGAAATGGTATAAGAACCTGTCCCATTCATCCTCAGTCATTTACTCGACTGTCGCGATGGTGATGATACCGGCGTTTTGAACGGAAATATCAACGCGTCCGAACTCTTCCACAGCCTTATCATACAGTAGTTGGACGGCAGGTTTCTGGCTTACATCGCAGGTGACAGGCAGCCGCTCTACCCAATGCGCTTATCTCTTCCGCAACATCATTAACCCTATCCTCGTTTGCACTTACGACAAGGGCAGCGCCTTCTGAAGCGAACCGCAGAGCAATGGCTCTGCCTATTCCACGACTTGCTCCGGTAATCACGACCACCTTGTTCTCAAACCTGTTCAGCTTCTCCATTTTCATCGCTGAATCCTTCGATTTCTCCCCTTTGAGGCGGACCTTGCCCGAACCTTTTCCCATTTTCTATCACCTCCCCTGCTACTGCGACCTGCCACTATTTCCCGTCGACTGCACGTCCTATTTCAGGATTAGCATTCTGCGGGTGGCCTGGAAGGGGCCTGCCTGGAGGGTGTAGAAATAGATGCCACTGGAAACGGTCTCTCCGACTTGGTCTCTACCGTCCCAATAGGCAGCGGTTTCTCGGCTCAGATAGCCCGCTGCTTTTTGGGCACCGAGATCTAACTCGCGGGTCAGTTGCCCTTGGACGTTGTAAATGCGAAAAGTGACATGGGCTTCGCTGGCCAGGTGATACGGCAGCCAGGTTTCAGGGTTAAACGGGTTCGGGAAGTTCTGAAGCAGGGCTGTGTGCTTGACCTTGCCCAACGTTGTGACTCTCAATCCAAACGGCTCAACGGCGAAGGGCGGTGTGCCAAAATCCGTTACGCTATTATAGACATACGCCAACGCGCCGTCACTATGGCGCTTATTTTTGCCACGGTCCATCTCCACACCATGAGACGAGACAATGACCGTGTTGGTGCTCATAGCGACCGCAAGGCCGAAGCGGAAATTTCCCCCCCCTTCTTTGGGCACGACCTTTTTCCTCGCCTCCCAGACTCCGTCAACACGTGCAAAGCCATAGGCGGCACCTGAGCTCGGTGCGGCTTCTTTGGCTCCTCCGGCCCCAACGATGGCGATGTTCCCATCGACGGCGACACCAGAGCCGAAGTTATGGTCTTTCCCTGCGTCTTTAGCACTCAGCTTTGCGTGCTGATTCCAGGTGTCACCCTCGCGCTCGAAGACATAGGCCGCACCGGCATCATTCTTGCCCTCAGCATCATGAAATGGTGCCCCAACGAAGATGGTGTCCCCGCTTAAGGCAAGAGAAGTTCCGAAACTGTCGTCCTGTCCGGGGTCGTCGGCCGTGAGTTTGGCTTGTTGTACCCATCTCTCCCCCTCGCGTACGAAGACATAGGCGGCGCCGGCGGATGTCTTTCCACTATGCGCGTGCGCAGGCGCCCCGACGACGATGGTGCCCCCACGGAGGACGACGGCTTCTCCGAAAGCGTCTCTTTTTGCTAAATCTCTCGCGACCAGCTTCGCCTGCTGTCTCCAAATGCCTTCATCAATTTCAAAGATATAGGCAGAACCCGAGTTGCTGCCGGCATCATCGTCCTTGGGTGACCCAACGATGACAGTGTTCCTGTCGATGTAAACAGCTTTTCCGAACGAGTCGGCTGCTTTTGTGTCTTCGCCAGAAAGTGTCACCCGACCTTCCCAGTTGTTCCTGCCCTGGGTAAAGATAGAAACCGAACTGGCAAATGGTTGTCCAATGATGGCGGTGGTCCCGCTGACGCCGACCGACCATCCGAAGGTCTCGGGTGGATCACCTACTTTGGGGAAGAGTTCCACCTGCTTTTCCCACTTTTTGCCATCGTATTTGAAGATTACGGCGTTGTCATTGCGAGGTTTATTGAGGAGAGGGCCCCCAACGATCACGAATTCTCCACTAATATCACAAGACAAGTGGTGTGCCCCCTCTATTTCATGGACGACAAGCTTGACTTCGTCTTCGCGCGCGAAGGCCGTGTGATTGATGCACCCCGATACAATACCGACGACCAGACTGAAGAGAATAAATCTGAAGGTTTTCATGAGAGTCTCCTTTCGATGTGCCATCGCCAGCATACGACGTCACGATGCTTGATTCCTCAATTATTAACCTATTGAGCGACGGCAAATATTAAACTTGAGCGTCTACCGTTGTCTCCTTGGTTGAACAAATTACGACCTATTTTACGGCATTTTGTAAGGGTCGATGATATGTTGCAGATGCTCCTACGAGGATCCCGGGGCGGACAGCTTTAAAACTTCAGTCGGTGTTGCATCGTGTTCCCCCCAGAGCCGGAGGAAAAGCAAATCGAGAACATGCTGCAACACCTTATTCTCAGGATTTTCTCCGCTCACAGAACGGGAAAATTGACCTTAAGAGGTGCCACGGATAAATGACGGCTGAAGTATACCATATTCTGGTAGTCCTAAACAAGATTCTGGTAGTCCTAAACAAGTAAGGGTGCATTGTAATGAAGAACAAAGAGCCAAATGGCGCCGATATGATTCTCCACCTTCTTGGAAAAGGAGAGTGTTTTTCGAACCAGTCGGCTGATCCTTTGCCTGATGGTGCAATTAAAGCGCTCGATATAACTAGATTGGCCGGTTTCTTTGCCAACTGGACGATGTCGTTTGCTGGGAATGACAGTCTGATAGGCTTCCCAGAAATCGGTGTAACAGACGGCACATTGCCGATAAACAGGAGTTATCGAAGCCCATAATTGTCTGGCCCCATCTCGATCGCGGCTACCAACATGTACGCCAACAATCACATGGCTTTCGACATCTATGGCCAGCCAGATCCATTGTTTGTTCTTCTTGAGACCCACAAACGACCACATTTCATCACACTGTAGGGTTAAGCGTCCCTTTTTTTCAATTTCCACTTTGTGGGCAACGGCTTGATACTTCTGGTTCACATATTTTTGCAGCCAGACCTCAGACACACTGACGACTCTAGCAATACCCGCGAGTGGGATTTTTTCCAACAACAGCTTGTCCACGAGAGCTTTGGTTTCTTGTGAAATCCGTTTCTGTTGTGGATTTTTACAAATTGTCTGCCGCATTTTGGGCATTTGAAATTCTGTTTCCCATTATGGATTCGCCCATTCTTAACGACACGCTTACTGTTACAACTGGGACAGTTTGGCACCCTAAAGTTCCTCCAAATTCAGTGATATACATTTACGATACCATATTTCATCCTTACATGTTAGTCACTACCTTACCCGAATGATAAGAGGGTGGGCGTTGTCAAACGAAATGTCGGTCAAGTTGATATCTCAAGCCCTGAATAAAGCATTGGAAAGGCGACATCACCCTCAGATTCACCATTCAGACCGAGGTGGGCAATACATGGCGGATACGTATTGCCAAAAATTGAAAACGATAGGCTGTCGCATCTCAATGACAGACCGTGCGAAGCCGTGGCAAAATCCATACATAGAGAGCACGATAAGCCGAATCAAAGATGAGTACATCATTGACTCGGAGTATCATGATGTTCACGACGCGTACCAGCAGCTCGGCTATGTCTTGGATGTCGTCTATAAGGAGTGGCTTATGGGTAAAGTGACCCATGCGGCTAACCATTTAACCGTCGATGAAATCGATGAGAAAACCAAAAACTGCGACCAACCTTTTTTTCATATCTTAATGTTACTTTATAAAATGCAAATTGGTATAACATTTGCTTTCTACATGTCATTCTGAAGGTTTTGCGAAGAATCTCAGTAGCACCAGACTCTTGGCAAAGCCTCAGAGTGACAAAATGCACAAGTTATACGACTTTTTCAGTTAGGAGCACAAACTCAGTAAAATCAACATTTGACCCTCAAAACCCTCGGTTTCTGAACCCTTGTGTTGACTAGCTTTGTCCGATTCAGAGGCGCTAAGTGAAAAATTCGTAAAGTTATTTGATAGCCATTCCTAAAGGAAACAGTCATAGACTCAGGGGGGAGTGTGCGCAATAAGCGACAGATTTGAGGAAGCGAGAGAACTTTGTTGACCCGAAAGCGAAAAACGGGTAAAATAACTTTCATATATTTCCACAGTAGGCAGCGAAAGTCCCGATGTTGTTCTCTCGTTCCGAGCGTTACAACATTGTGGATCCATGACCTCCGGTGCTGCGCACCGAGAGTGCGAGCAGCTGTAATGTTCCAATTCTCGAAACAATCAGCATCGGGACTGCTGAATTTTAGTTGTTGCCAAAACTGATGGAGCAAAAATGAGCAAGACTATCCTTATGATAGGCGCCTTCGATTCAAAGGGGCAGGAGTTCGCGTTTCTACGCGAGCAGATCCTTGCCAGAGGGCACAGCGTGATCACGGTGAACACAGCTATTCTCGATACATGGCGGTTCGCTGGAGAGATAATTCCGGTGCCCGATCGCTTTCCGGTTGATATTGGACCGGAGGAGATCGCTAAGGCGGGCGGTGGGGATTTAAACGCCATGCGGGAAAAGCGAGACCGCTTGGCGGCGACGAAGATTATGGCTAAAGGCCTCCCGGCTGTGGTCAGGTCTCTCTACGAAGAGGGCCGGTTTGATGGCATAGTCGGAGGGGGAGGATCGCAGGGGACTTTCATGGCGACGACAGCCATGCGTGCCCTCCCTTTCGGCGTGCCTAAGGTCTGTGTATCTATATATCTCTCTAAATATCTCTCCAAAGGAAAACTCCCGGACCTTGGGCCATTCTTGGAGAGCAAAGACATTACGATGATCCCGTCCATCGTCGACGTGAAGGGGATGAACCGTGTCACCCGTACTGTCTTATCGCATGCAGCCGGTGCTATCTGCGGAATGGTGGAGACTCCACCTCTGGCGGCTTATGAGGATAAAACATCCATTCATATAACCGGACGGAGGGCTAATAACAGCACCTTTACCTGTACTTGTGCCTGTGAAAAGTCTCTATATGATAAGGGATATGACGTGCATGTCCATCACGCCGACGGCATCGGTGGAAAGCTCATGGAGATGCTCGTGTCAGAAGGAGTAGTCGATGCCGTTTTGGATATTGCGACGACGGAGTTGGCCAATAACATCTGTGGCGGTGACTACGATGCTGGGCCCGGACGGCTGAGTGCTCCTGGCAAGATGGGCATCCCTCACCTTATCGTTCCAGGCTGTGTCGATATGGTGAGCTTTGAGGTGCCAGAAACGATTCCGCAGAAGTACAAAGACGCGGGGCGAAAGTTCTATAAACCACCCTTTAAACCGGGAGATTGGTATGCTCAGATGAAGGAACCGATTAAGGTCGTGGATTCAGGTGTTCCAGGTGAGACCCTGATGCGGACCAACGCCGAAGAGAACAAGAAGCTCGGAGAGTTATTTGCCGAGAGGGCGAATGCCGCCAAAGGGCCAGTGGCGTTCCTGCTTCCGCTAAAGGGTTTATCCATATTTGGTGGGGACGGTGGGCCGTTATGTGACCGCGAAGCGGATGGAGCGCTTTTTGATGCCATCAAGGCGAATGTCAGGGAGGACATCCCCGTGGTAGAGTTGGAAAACAACATCAACGATCCAGAATTCTCTGCCAAGGCGGTGGAGATGATGCTCGAGTTAATTTCAAAGAAAAAATGAAGCGAAAACTATGGAAATCAACCCCAAACCTTGATACGCACCGGGTATGATGGAAAGAGGGTGGGCATTTTTCACCCCCGGTCTCAAGATCGGGGCTGATAGCTCAAGTCGTTTCTTGAGCTTTCAATATTTATTTGGGTAACGAACCGTAGGGTGCGCATCGCGCACCAACTGCGGATGGTGTGCAGTGCGCACCCTACAATGACTGAAGTTCGGGCTCATAGCTGAAGTCCACTCGAAGTGGACTGGGATTGAATGTGAGCATTGGTCTTTGAGACGACTTGAGCTTTGAGCCTCGATGTTTAGATCGAGGCGACAATCGATCCGCTACTACCCGTCACCCCATAGGGTGGGCGACATGCAATGCCCTGAATGCGATAACCGGATAAATCCGACTCAAGTGTTGACACCCAGTCCAGTTCAGTGGACTTGAGCTATCAGCCCGATCTTTAGATCAGGGCGTCAATGCCGTATCCTATCCATGCTCAAGGACTTATGGAATAGTAATCCAGAGTTGGGGAAACGCAAATCGATAAGACGCTGCAACACCTTATTCTCAGGATTTTCTCCGCTCACAGAACGGGAAAATTGACCTGAAGAGGTGTCACGGATAAATGACAGCTAAAGTATACCATATTGTGCCAATCATTTAGGAGGGCAGGTGTGCGATCTTGACAGTCTTCACGAAATGGAATTTGAGTGACGTAAAGAACAAGAGATTATCAACAGTCAGCGTCTATCTGGTGGATTCCATGCCAATCCCTCCACATATCCTCACAAGGGGGCTCATCGGTTGTTTTTTCGAGGTCTTTTTTGCAGAAGTCGCACAACACCGCTTTTCGGATGCGCTTCGACCGATTGTGACCCGCTGAATGGCCCAACCGGTGATGCCAAAAGATGATGTCGCCCGCTCCACCATGACAATCGACATAAGGTTGCCGGTTGAATAAGGCAACATGTTTCTCATATTGCTCGGTCTGTTCGTTTCCATGTTGGGTGTGATAATCATAATAGAACGTCCGATGGCTCTTGGGCCAGACCCAAAATCCACCGCCGTTTGGAGGTACATCATCGATATATCCGACCACACCGAGGTGGAATGGGTGAGCATCAGTATGGCAGGTCACAGGTCTCTGTGGAATATTGCCTTCGGGAAGAAGGCAATAAATGCCACGAATTCGTTCCGGGACGACGAGATTATCTTCACCCAGAAGTTGCTCGGCCATTCCCCAAATTGAAGGATCAGTCGCAAGCATTCGCACAATCCAATCTTCACCACCGATTCCTTTATACTTCCAGCTATACTCGCTTCCCGTATTCCCCGTACCCTCCTCATGATACCTTTTAATTGGTCCGACCCATGTGTCGGGGTCATTGCAGTCAACTTCTGGTGGTGCATTTCCCCACAATCTTTCCCGTGCCCGAGCCATGAGATTTTCATCCATAACCCTGCGTTTGATAAGATAGCCTTTCTTTTTGAAAAATCTGATTTCGTTGGGGGATAACCTCGTCATTCGTTTTGCACCTTATATCTTACAGATTACGCTTATGAGGTTAGGGCTCAGTTCCTCTGGCTCCCTTGCCACGCTGCTTATCCTTACCTCGTCCTGCCGTCCTATCCACTTGAGTGAACGTTCGTTTCTGGCGCCAAGTACCAGGTCGCGTCCCTTGCCACCACTTACCCATATCTCTCCTTCATGTTCCTTTTCACCAACAAGCTCCCCGTTTACGTACAGCTTCCCTCCTTCGTCTTTATGGTAAGTAGCGGCGATGTGATACCACTCATCCAGTTCAAGTTTTTCTGGGCCAGTAATACTCATCCAGCCCTGTGGATCCATAGCAGCATCAGTTCCAGTGTTCATGAGGATATCCGGCCATCCGCCATCCCTACTAGCTAGATGAAGTGGTCCACCATCACGCGCACTACCCCAGCAGGGCAATCTGGGCAAAAGCATTTGTATGCAAGATAAGAATTATCGTTGCTACCAAGACGAAAGATTTAATCAAGCTCCCCAAAAATAGCATAATCTTTACCTCCTCCGCATCGAGTGGCACTATCAAAAATTAAATGCCAATATTGGATTAAACCACTGACATGGGGAAAATCCCCTATGCCCCTGAAGAATAAAGCACTCTTGTTTTCTCTTTCACCTCCCCTAATACCACCATATAGCATACGTGGGCACTTTAAAAACAATGCCGATTATTGACCAAATACTTCCCATAGTAAAATCGCCCAGAATCAATCCAGTGAAGAATGGGACAGCTCGTCTATGAAGTTTCAATCCCCCAAATCTGAGGATCGACCACTTAGCAAGCCAACTGAGGAATATGGGGAACCACGTACAGCCAATTCCCCAACTGGCCGAGAGCGCGTAACCTACAGGATGAAACAGCCACCAGACAAATCTGGTTCTCATAGCTGTAAGGAATACTACAGCCAGGACTCCACTGGTCAGAAATCCTGCATCGGAAAGACTTGCATGAGTAGGATTGTTAATCCATCCTTGGAGCCTTCCGAAGGCCTCTCTTCCTAGCCATACAACGCTGTTTTCCATTCCAGTTTTGTAGGATATGTGCAAAAGAGCCCAGGCGGCGGACAATATACCTACTACTGTAGCAAATATAATCCCTAGCATCATTGTTCTGCTGCTCATATAAGCCCTTTCTGCAAGCTTGAATCCTTCCAGTTGATGTGGCATAGGGTCACTGTATCTAGCCCTATTCAGAAACCAGAAAAATGAATACATGGTTAAGTTGTTGGGCCCAAGCATGCGCGTCCCCAATATCTGCGGTATCAGGTAGTCCGGGCCACCAGGAAGATCATGCACAATGGGGCCAACTTCAGCTCGCATACGGGTAATGGACACGGCCAGGAGCAAATACATGGAGAAGAACAGGACGATAGCCCATATTGACATTCCCGCTGAGTAGAAAAATATCAGGATAAAGACCAATGCGCATATTAACCCAAGAACTGCTTTCCTGTATTTGAAGGGTTCGGTGGAATCGTCTAAATGTTCAGATCGTAAGTTTATGACTTTCTTGAACACGCTACTGATCTGACGCCTGCTCATCCAGAGAGCAACTAAGCCGAGACCCAGGAACCCGCCTGATGTCTGTTCTAAGATTATTGCTTGATAATAACCAGCGCCCGCGCCCTTATACCCCACAAATGAAAAGAAGATCATCTGAACTTTCCAGAACAGGTAGAAGAACCAGAGGGAAAACGAAAGATCCAATGGTATAAAGAACGCCATACCTATGGCGAAAGGGAAAAATCCTACTGGAGTCCAACCTATTGCGTTCCATGGCTTCTCCACAAAGTAATGACCGATCTCGTAAAGCTTGACGTGGAGATAGGGAACGGAGGGGAAAAGAGTATGCAACCCATTGATCAGATCTACAACTGCAACTATGGCAAAACCTATCCACATCACTTTGTTTTTGAAGAAATTCGTCATCCCGCCGGCCATCTCGTAGGGAAGCTGGATTATTGGATATTTTAGTTTCTCTCTTTCTACCCATTGCTTTCTGAGTATTATATTGATGCAGAGCATCGCGAAGAGGAGAGCGAATATGAACCCTCCCCATGCCAGCATAGGCCCGGCCCATGCCTTGATATACTTCAATGCATAAAATGTTGAATCACCTTCGTAATACGGTTTGAGAACGCTCTTATCACTTACGGAGAGCCAATCGGGAATATGTCGCCAAAAGAGGTTCTGCCAATCATTCTCTGGTGTCGCAAACCAGAAAGCGTGCCCCATGGTGGAGATCAAGTTCTGCGTCATCGCATGGGCAGCGATGCACGAGGATATACACAGGATTGTGTATAGTATTAGCAGTTCGCGTGTACCTAGCGCAAAACGTCGAAAATATCTCTTCAGAATCAGGTTTACTGCGGCTAGGATTGATATTATGAAAACTACATTGGAATAGAGCGAAACTGTGGTGGGATAAGGTACAAACCGCACCGCCTCCGTCTGCATAATCCAATAACTGTTTATTGGAATTAAAAGAACCGCGAGTATTAGAGCACGGAGTGTCATATGGACAAGCCAGTAGGGGGTTTTTGCATATCCCCCCGAAAAGGTACATTGAGGGGATCAAACGATTAGAGCGTATACCATAGCGGGATTTATGTTGCCTTGATTTCTCCTTTGTTTATGCGGTTATTGCTACATTTGAGCCAGAAGTCAACCGACATGAGTCTCAGAAAGTCTACATTTTGAGAAGGTCAGATTCCGTGTCTCATTAAATGTCTCATAATTCGATTCTCAGATCGTCTAAGAAGTAATGAAACATCAGATGGTTACAGGGCGGAACTCATGATCGCTTCGGGGACGCATTCCCCTAGTGCACCTATTCGTGGATTTATGCAAAAAACCCCGTCTTGCCTGGCGCTTTGAGCCACATTTCCACGGTCATGGCGGTTGGCCCGGTTAGATCTGGCGAACCCGGCACAAGTGCCATATCAGGCTCACCGCCAAGTTCCAGAGCCATACCATACTTGCCTTCTACCCAACCAACATCACCTTCAATGGTACCATGGTGCCCATTGCCGCTGCTGTCCTTCGGTGTTTTCCCACCTCCTTCATCACACAGCCACAGAGCGATAGTCTCTGCCCTCGCCAAAGGGGAGAAGAGCATCACCAGTCCTGCTGCCAATAGTCCAAATGTTGAGTTCCTCCGCCACATGCTACCACCTCCTCGTCTAATAGGCTGCGACTGTCGCAGGGACGGAAAACGGCACCCTAATCCGGATGAGCAGCCGCTTGCTCTTCTGAAATTCATGAGATTCTCGTCCAATCGAAAACCACGCTCTGATATTTTTCTTTCTCATTCAAAAGGCCAAGATATCCCGATTCTGCATCTTCCGGGGACAGCAAATGACTTCGCAGTGGAGTGACATTGATCTGCTTTCGTGCCAGGAGGTTCATTGCATGTTGGAGGTTCTGTAAGACACTTCCACGTGCGAAATTGGTTGGGCGTGTGGGTGCCTCCCATTCCGAGCCGCCCCGTATATGCAAAGTGTTGTTGAAAACAGGTTGTAACAGTTCCGACATACTAAACTTGGTACTACTAAGCCATGGCACACCAACGAGAACTATCTCAGCTCCGATGGCTGCAATGTCGGTAGCACCTTTCACCGCGCTGGCTGTGCCACTTGTATCCACCACCAGCTTGCACGGCACTGATCCAAGTTCCTCACTCCATCCCGCCGCCAAGTCACCATCTGGCGAGAGCGTGCGCCGCAGACCACAAGCTTCAGCCAGATTTCGGCGCAGTTCCATAGGTTCGATGCCTATCACCTCATATCCTGATGCCTGAAATACCTGCGCTGCCGTGTTGCCCACAACTCCCAATCCGAAAACCGCCACACCATCACCGGGTCGTGCAGTTGTGGTGCGGAGAGTTGTCATACTTACGCTGCAAAATCTAACGTACACAGCATCCTCTGGCAGAACAGAGTCAGGAACTTTCACAAGAAGCGCGCGTTCGCTATCCACACGGTGATGAGAAGCGTGCCCCACTGGTGAAAATACTATGTCTCCGACCCGGAAGCCCGTTACTTCATCCCCCGTCGCTACTATCTTTCCTACCGCAGCATATCCTGAACCAGCGGGGTATGGCTCGCCCTTCCAGTGACCTATATCCTGGTTATTTGTCAACCGGGCCAATTCCGTACCCGAACTGACACCCGAATATAATGTCTCTATCACCAGTTCAGATTCGCCGGGTGGGCTATCATCGAATTCGTAAGTATCCAATACAACGCGCAGCTTCTCGGGAAACATAACCCGGTATGCTTTTTTCATTTTTCCACCTTCTTGTTCGGGTAAGGGCATAGGGATCAGGGGTTTCCCTATTCCCTTCCGGCCTCTATCCCCTCAAGCATGTTGAAAGGAAGGCAATACTCTTTCGCAAACCTGAGAACTCCTCTTCTCTACCTTCGAACTCTATCATCCAGTAGCCACCGAAGCCTGTCTTCTTTACTATGTTCACGAACCTGGCAGTATCCCATTCCGGTTGTTCACCATTCTCGTCGAAGTCATGCATCTTCGGGGTGGATCTGCTTGGCAAAAGGAGCCACTTTTTCTATGGCTTGATAGCGAATATCTGCCCGAAAATTGCCGAAGTCGGGCACCGTTCCGATGTGATCACTATTAATTCTCTTAATAAGTGTGACCAACTCGTCAGGGTTTGCTGAGATCCCACCATGATTCTCTATGACCATGTTCAAGCCGCGCTTTTCAGCCTCAGCAGTTAGACGCGCAAAGCTATCAATGCAAAGCTCTAGCGCTTCTGGAGCACCGCCCCCTGGCCCGCCTGTATTATTTCGTACGTTTGGACAACCAAGTATCACGGCGCTGTACTTGGGATACCGACACTGAAGGGGACAATATTCACTTGAATTGAGAGATCGCTATCGAGATTATGGATTTGATTGCATCTTGAACCCTGAATCGTGCATCGATGCAGGATTCAGGCGATTCAGGATTCAAGAACGATAACGTTAAAATCCAATGTCACTTATCTACTGTATGAAAGTATACATACTTATCGCTGCATAGCTCGCTATCTTGAGAGCTTTATTCCGCCCCAGGTGAGAGCCAGCTTGCCAGCAGCGTTGACAGCCAGTCCTCCGGCGTTAAAATTCTGTTCGACTTCATCTGCGCTTAGAGTTCTATCGTAGATGCTGACTTCGTCGATGAGACCAGCGGTAAAACCCTCATCACCCTCATCTCCGTTCCAAAGAGCACCTATCTTCCCAATCCCCAACACGGTATTCAGTTTCCTTGGCTGATTTCCCCATTTAAGACCGGGAGGGTCTTTCTTATCGAATTCACCATTTATGTATATTCTCAAAAGCTTGCCATCATAAGTAATGGTGATGTAATTCCACACACCTCTTTCCATGGTGCCATCTGATTCCATATCAGCCAGCCAACCCACGACATAGGCCGTTCCCCCCTTACATACCATCATACCAAGAAGATTCGTTTCACCTCCTGAACCGTACTGAATAACTGATCCGCACGCTTCGGGGACCGAATCAAGATTAACCCATGCGGACAGAGTCCTGGGATCGTTTCCATCCAGCAGATTTGAGTCGTCGAATTCAACATGGCCTGGAATAGGATCCAGCGCATTGCCGAATTTGCCTCGATCAATTATCTCCGCACGTCCAACGAAGGTTCCATGATTCTCTCCCCAAACGTCATTAACAGTAATGCCATCTATATGCGCGTTATCAAAGGTCCAATAGCTGATCAGACCATCTGTAACGACTGCACATTCCGCAGTATCTATTAGCCAGGGCATTGTTACCAGAACAGTTGTGAAAAGAACTGCGGTCAAAGTCAATTTTGCTCTCATTTTACTTTCGCCTCTTTTAAACTTGAGTAACTATAGTAAACCAAATAGTGACCTTCTATCCTGGCTTCTCAGGAATAGCACGCTGATATACACTAATCCCCGCTTTCGCGAGGACAGGCTGTGCCTATTTACCCATCAGACCACTTAGTTTTTGCTCTTTAATTTGGCCCATGTCGTACTGAGCTTGCTCAACGGCTCCACCGCCCTCGCTCCGCTGCCAGGCGTCAGGAGCACTACATACATGGGGTCTTGACCAACAGAGATGTCAACTCTTGCGCAGCTTGCCTTTCTGGGGACTACTAAAGCTGTTATTGCTTTATGTTTGCCCATGTGGTGGTGAGTTTGCCTGTGGGGGAAACGGCAAATGCAGATTTGAGCCCCGTCCTCATGATGCTTTCAATGTCATCCTGAGTTAAAGCAACATTAAAGATGGCCACGTCGTCGATAATGCCATCGACATGATACTTTATGATCAATGCTTCTTTGTAAGCTCCTATGGTGGTAATCACATCATTTTCATTAAGGCTTTGCACATCTGTACTCTCGTCTATATGATTACCATTCACATAAAGATTAAATTTACTTCCATCAAATGTCCCTACGACATGATACCATTGTCCAGCTTTTGCTAGGGTGCCTGGATCTGCAGAAGCAGCAACTACCCAACCAGGTGACCACTGTCCAAATGCAAAACCAAATCTTCCTTTTTGAACATTTGAATCGTTTAGATGCCAAAGTGTGTATGCGACCTTGTTAATGGCTTCTCCCGGCCAACCCCTTGCTACAATTGACCTTTCTGAAATTATTTCACCTTCAGTTTTGACCCATGCTACAACCGTAATTTCAGTTGTGGGGTTCAAAATCGGATCATTCCCGCAATCAACGTAATCACTCGTGCCATTGAATTTCAAAGCGCTGCCAATCTTCCCGTTAACCCATTTAGCGCCAAAAATCTGCCCGTCGTTGCCATTCCCAGAGGAATCTTCGGCTACATCACCACTGCCCTCATCAAAGAGCCACATCCCGACAATGGTTTCGGGGTCTGGTTTGGCATAACTTGAAGCAGTTAACACACCAGCAATAAATAGAACAACGACGCCAATCAAAACAAAAATCTCTACACAAAATCTTACTTTCATCTTGTTACGCCTTTCATGTATGTTATGCTTGTATAAATCGACTTAGAAGCCTTGTACCATCTGGCTTTGCAGGCTTATGGGGTCTTATCTCAGCTTCCCTCCTGTTACCCCTTTTTGATGGTAACGGTTGATCGTCCGAGATTGGCGAGATATTGTGAATATAAGTTCAATAGGTCTTCGGCTTCCGTTTTCATCATTTTTTTCACCAAGAAAGCGGGTGAAAATTTATTGGATGCCATTTTTTCTTTAGATCTGTCTTTGAATCCGAGAGAGGAAACTGTCCAGAAAGTGGGAAGGAACAAAAGGATGTTTTCCCTGGGCGTTTGATGATATCATCTTATCAAATATTGGATGCCAGTATTAGATGCAATTTTTCGGCAGGAATTTCAAACGCAAAATGGACGAAAATGGCAAAAGAACGGTGGCTTAGATGCCCATCATCACTGGGCTTGTGCCAAAGTCCGAAATATCACACGTTCCTTTCTTTGGGGTATACTTCGAACAACGGCAATCCATACGAGCCTTCTCCGACCTGGGGAACGCTTCCAGGCGGCATTAATGGCGGAGGCAACAGGGGCTCTGTCCTGTCTGCGGCCAACTCATCACCAAGGAAACGGGCTGGCACAATCATCATATCCAATGGCGTGTCTATGGCGGCAGTGACGACCTAGACAACCGGGTGCTGCTGCATCCCAACTGTCACCAACAGGTGCATAGTCCTGATTACGACGGAGTGGTGCTGCGTCCTCACGGGGACGTTCGAGAGGCTTGAGCGGCTTGAGGTTAAAATCTCACGAGCCGTTCTT
Organism: Candidatus Poribacteria bacterium; assembly: GCA_965197465.1. Classification (GTDB taxonomy): domain Bacteria; phylum Poribacteria; class WGA-4E; order WGA-4E; family JAJDTR01; genus JAJDTR01. The sequence goes on from OZ240209.1 coordinate 3,248,501, forward strand.
AGGGGGCAAGGGAGGCGCAAGCCTCCTGAGCTACCCGGCGGGGATATGCAAAAACCCCCAATTTGGAACCCTCCATAATAAGTTATTGCGCACACGGGAAAAATCAAAACCTGACAGCTTTCGCTGTCCCCTTGTAAACCCTCAAGCGCAATTTCCTTTGTCACTAATAATCACCTCGGATTTCACCAGGTTATCCGTTCCTTATCTTGCCGTCCAGCCCAGGTCAATTGTCCAGGTAGCGCAGGTGACGACGCTGGCAGCCTCAGAGCATAGGTAAGCGACAAGAGCTGCCACCTCCCGCGGCTCAATAAGCCGCTTGATATAGCGCCCTTGAGTTCGGTACACTTTCGGTTGCTGAATGTGAATCATTCGACCCGAGCCAGGATCAGCCGAAAAACGCGTAGAGTCGTGTTCCCGACATAATCCCCAGCAGATTCCAGAAGCAGCCTATTGCGTATTCGCCCAGGATGAGGCCAAGGAAAAAAGGGGCTGCATTGCGATACGCTTTGAGACCTCCGTACTTGAGGATTACCCATTTGATAATCCAACCCACCAGAAACGAGAACCAGATAAGATTAATGAGCCATCCGCTTGTGGATAGGGCATAGCCAACCGGATGTAACGGCCACCACAAAAACCGGGTACGGAGAAACATCATTATCAAGGAAAAAAAGAGACCAATCCCAATAAAGCCCAGTTCAGGATAGCTCGTGTTGCCAGGATAGCGAAGCCACCGCTCCAGCCGGTTAAAGGATTCCCATGGAATGCCCACGTATCCCGTAAAACCCGAAGCGACGCCCTCTTGATAGGCAGAATGGAGCCATATCCATAAAGAAGACACAACGCCAACTGCAACAGCTATCATAATGGCGGCGGCAAGCCTTCTGGCGTTCATGCCCACCCGTTCCGCCATCTTGAAACCTTCTAATTGATGAGGCATTGGATGACCTGACATTGCCCGGTCAGTGAAAAATAGATAAGTCAGCATCATCAGATTTTTCCCGCCCAGACTCCGTGATCCCAATGCCGTAAGGATATTATCTGGACCCGCCAAATAGAACGAGTGGTTTGGCGGCCCAAGTTCCGCGCGCATCCGCGTGACGGTCGTCGCCAAACCGATCAACAGAGCAAAAAACGGTAACGCTATCCAGAAAGACATTCCACCGGCCATACAAAACAGGATCAGAAAAGAGAGTCCCAGAGTAAGTCCTATCAAGGCTGTTCGAGGACTCATTGGCTCTTTTGAGAAATCGCGTCCTTCTGACGTCTTTGCACCCCCTCGAAATGATTGTATGAAAACGTTCTTCAGATGCTTCCTGGTCAGCCATAATGCAATGAGAAAGAGCCCAAGCCATCCGCCGGTCGTTTGTTGATAGAGATAGGGGAAACCAGACAACACGCGCCACCCACCCACACCTGTTATGATGTGTTGCGCTTTGCCGAACAGATAGAAAAACCAGACGGAGAAACACAAATCCAGCGGTATAAAAAACACGAGTCCCACAATCCACGGATAAACCGCAATGTGCATCCATCCGATGGCGTTCCACGGTTTCTCAGTGAATAAGCTGCTGATGTCTGTTCGTAAACGCAGGTTAGGAACGGCTGGGAAATGGAAATGCAGCGCATTGATCATAGTAATTACTGCCATTAAACCGAACCCCAATAGGAACAACTTATTTGAAAAGAGCGCATTTCCAGTGCCGTTTCGCGTCATCGCCAGAGGGAGTTGGATGATTGGATATGACAGCTTCTCACGCTCTGTCCACTGTTTTCTGACAAGCACGGTGACACATAGAAAGATAAATATCAGAACCACCGTAAAGATTGACCAGAGCGCCAGAGGTTTCAACCAGACGTTGATATTTTCAGTACGATAGATGCTGGAATCGCCTTCATAGAAACCGCGCAGCGCTGTTTTATCTTTAACCGCCAGCCAATCAGGCACGTAGTGCGAGAATAATTCAGACCATTCGTTCTCGGGAGTGGCGTACCAGGAAGCGTGTCCTAACGAAAGGACAAGGTTAAAAAGGAAGCTGTGTCTCGTCATGCTGGAGCCCATGCATAACATCACGAAGATGGTAAGCAACTCTCCCTGTTTCAACGCCGCTTTAGGAGCTAATCGCTTGCATAATGCATTGAATCCCACTAGCATCAACAGAGTGAAGACCACATTAAAGAAAAGGGATACGCCGGTCAAAGAGGTCCTGCCCGAGCCCGAGACCCCTTCGCTCTGAGCTACCCAATAACAGTTAAGCGGGATCAGGATAATCCCAATTGCCAACGCGCGCAAAGAGACCCCCCGCGTCTGCCGTTCCGATTGATAATTCGTCAAAACAGTTCCTTTTCCTGGCATCATTGGCAAGGAAGAACACAATAAGAGAGGCGTGCGCGCTGTTTGCCTCCTTTTTCATCCTTGAAAGTAAAGATGGTTCTCCTCAAGTTGGTCATGAAGTAACCATTCCTTTGCTGCTGTCGTTTTAACACCAGACCATATAGATGAAAGTGATGCTCGCGACGCGGCTTTGGAGTCGCTTGCCGGAGAACGTAATGCGTGAAAACCGAGTTTTGCACTTAGTATCTGTCATATCCAAGACTTGTTATCATTTCTTTAAAAGGTTTAGGATATCATCCACGCCTCTAATCGTGCCGCATTGGGCGTCATGTCCTGGTGGTGAGAAGTTTCGGAAGCCGAATCTTCCCAACATGAGGCAATGTTCGCCGGGGTAGCGCATAAGATGCACCAGACGCCCCAGGAGGCGTTCGTTTCGAGTCGGACATAAACACAACCCATCCCGGCTCGAAACAATCGCTTAAAACGCAAATCTGGACACGGGGCGTTTAAGCCTCGTATACGGTGTACGCCTCACCGGTGTCGTCCGGGCTCTCGGCTGCTACCCTGATAGGTTTTCCAAATTACTTAAATCGTAGAGCTCTTGAGAGATTTTGACATTTCGCTCTTTGTTGCCTTTGCCGAGGATGCGGATTTTCACCCGTCCGTTCTGGCATTTGCAGTCACTGAGCCTGATGTTTGTCATCTCGCTCACGCGACATGCGGTTTTGAACAGGAAATAAATGATGAGACGGGTTTTCGGGGGAGGCGGCTATCAACAGTCGCTCCACCTCGTCCTCCGACAGGCACTCCGCCCGGGAGATGCGGCTCTCCGTTTGATAGGATTCAATCTTTTCGAAGGCTTGCTCGATGGCGAGGTGCTTGAGAATACTGTCTTTGCCAATTTGGTCTTGGTCGCAGTCGCCATACCGACTCAACCTCCTTATGCAGCTACAGACCTGCCGGCGAATCCTGCATCCTTGCCTGGTCCTTGGGGTGGGCGAGGCTCTGTGCTACCGTCTTGCAGGTGGGCATTCTGGCACCGTGCGGAGCCTTTCAGTTCTCGCGCCGACCCACGCCAGCCCCTCATGCGAACAGCCTACCCAACAGGTCGACGGAGCTGTCCACGATCATGTCGAGGGCTTCGGGCGCGAGCTTGGAGTTGCTGGACGTCCACGTCTCGTAGCCGCCACGCTCCAGCGCTCGCGGCGTGGGGACGTACCCCGCATAGCCGTTCGACATGTTCGCCACGAAAGTCCTCGCCGCGGGTGACTCCATCTTCAGGCGAAGCTGCGCTTCGACAAAGACTGTTCCATTCCATGCCACGAGCGCGAAATCCCCGATCCTGAAGGCCTGGATCTCGTAGTCCCAGTAGGGATCCTTACGGAACACTCTATCCGCTTCAAGTCTCATGAGGGAGTAGATCCAGCCCCACGCGGTCGGGATTCCCTCCAGGCCTACGTCCCACGTCGGTGTGGGATGCTCGGCGAGCAAAGCCTTTGCCTCCGCCAGTTCGTGCTCCGGAACCCTCCGAAGCGGGATCTTGATCCTGCGTGTCGCGTAGTCCAACCGAGAGCCGTCCTGATAGACCAACCGCTTCAGCACGGGCACCGTGGCCTCGGCCAGGGTCGCGCCCATGCGTTCGGCTGTGTCGACGTAAGCAGGGTTCAGAGCGTCGCCGTGGCTAATGTTGGCACCGCAACCGGCGATGACCAGAGCCACGCAGTCATCGCCGTACATCGCCCGAATGCGACTCGACCAGGCGCCAGGCCAGTCGGCGGTTACGCAACGCAGCGGGAAGTCGTGCACCGCGTTGCAGGTGTGGTGTAGGAAAAGGGCAACGGGTCGAAGCGATTCGGTCGTAAAACTGACCACGCCGAGCTCTGGGTCGATGGGGCCCTCGCGGTAGGCCACGTCGGATGGATGGCCTCCAAGCCCCATGTGGCCGGCACCGTCGCGCATGACGAAGCGGCGGTTGAAAGTAACGCGGTTCTCAACGCCTGAAGCGATGCCCACTCTCACCGGCTGCATATCCTCCAGCGCCAGGCCGATCGACTCCAAGGTGTGCTCGACTGCCACCGGGAGGTACTCCTCGTCTGTGCCCCGAATCCACGAGAGTTCCGCAGGAATGTATTCTGTCTCGAGGCGCAAGGACGTATGGCCCAGGGGTGGGGCTGCATGGTTCGACATCGTGTGCACCATCACGGCGTCCGGATCGAGTCCGAAGCGCTCCTTGGCTCCGTTGCGTATCTGGTCGCCCCATTCCTCCGTTACCGCCAGCAAGTCGAGCGAAAGGATGCACAGCCTTCGTTCCCCGTCATCGAGGACAAGGGCCTTGGCGAAGAGGGGATCGATCAGGATCTCAGCCGGCCGGCTTATGGCCGCCCCCCCGGTGAGGAGGGTGCCCATCTTGGGCGTCATGTCAACCTGGGCCGCACCAGCAAGCAGCCTACTGCCTTCCATCAAACTGCTGGGCATTTGCTTCTCCTTTTAGGGTGTTTGTGTGTGCTAAATAAAGGTACCGGATACATCTAGAGGAACCAACCCAAGTCGTCTTTCGCTGGCATCACCTTCCTTTCTTGGGCCACCCTCGACAGCGCACGCCGATGCGTACAAACTACGAAACCACACGCATACCGCCACCCACGCCCCCTGTCAACGCCAGCTCCTCAGCACCAGGAACCACTCCCGCATCGCAGGTGCTCGTCGGGCGCCCAGAGAACCCGTGCGCACCCGCGTCGTTCCCACGCGGATTGCCCCTTGGTCGACCTCTGCGGGGGCCGTCAGGCGTGAGGAAGTCGCGCGGCGTGCCGGTTGCTGGCTGAAACCCTCACTACCGGCTGTTCGTGTTCTGCATAGCAAGCATTAGACAGTAGATCCCTGTCGATGAACTACTGCAACCTAATGTCAGTATAGCGTGTTTTCGTCCGGTTGTCAAGGCGCGCGTGTTCGGTGGGTATCGTGGGATTCCCATTAACTTTCTAAATCGCCAAATTTCTATCCACCCGGTTTCGCCATAGGTTTTCGCTTCGTTGAAGTAATCACGGCAAATGACTTCCCACAGCGCAAGCGCATGCTTGCTTTTGAATAGATTTTGTCAGGTTTGGCAATAATTAAAATTTGGCAGTCCCGACGCTGTTTGTTTCGAGAATTGGGACATTACAGCGTCGTGGATCCACGATGTTGTAGCGCTCGGAACGAGCGAACAACATCGGGACTTTCACGGCCCACTTTTGAGATAGACGAAAGCCATTTTACCCCGTTTTCGCTGGGCCGTCAACAAATTTGTGTGGACAGGCAGAGGCGCCCTTTTTATGCCGAAAATCCAAGGCAGCTTGTTTGAATTTCGGTTCAACTTCTGTTTGAATGGTTTTCCAGTCATACTCATCTGCGGCTTGATGAAGGAGTTCGAAGTCGTCACTATGAACTTCGACTTCCAAAAGGGTCATTTGGTCGTAATTGAAATAGGAATAACCGGACATTATCTACCTCACAAAGAAAAAATGGCCTGAGCAAATACTTTAACACCTGAGTATCGGCAAGAATTGGAAAAACACAGTGATAACAAGGTTTCTTCTCTCCGACTTCGTGGATTTCACCTACACTTCATCTGCAAGAGCACTTTTTCAGTCGGTTGTGCAGGGATGGGCTAGAATTCTTACCAATACTGGAGAATCGGCCTAAAAAATGATAGACAATGCCTCGGGTTTTTGATACGATAGGGTCTCAACAGGACGTGATTTTGTAGGTGAGAAATGGTATTATTTCTCACTTTCATGGAAGATGAAGTAGCCCGACTGGAGCTTTCGATATGTCGATTGAACGAAGTCAATTCCAAGCATTGCCGCAGAAACAGGCTACGCCCGCGTCCATGCCCGCTGTGACATGGCGTGCTGTTGTGATTGGACTGGTGCTGATACCCCTGAATTGTTACTGGGTCATCATGTCGGAGGAGATATGGGATGCAGGACATCCGACCACTACCCCGCTATTTTTCAACACGGTTTTCAGTTTGTTCATCGTCCTGCTGATCAATCTGTTGCTCGAGAGGATTATCCCCTCGACGGCGATGCATCAGGGGGACCTGTTGACGATTTACGCCATGCTCTGCGTTGCCACCGCGATTGCCGGGCGTCACTTTCTGCCCTTGCTCATCGTGGTCATCCCTTTCTCCTTCTGGTTCGCCACGCCGGAGAATGAGTGGGCACAATTCATTCACCCCCATATGCCGCCCTGGCTTTCCATCGGCGACAAAAAGGTGTTGCAGGGATACTACGAGGGACATTCGACCCTTTACACCCACGCCCATCTCTCCGCCTGGCTGACCCCCATCTTTTGGTGGTCCCTTTTCATTTTGGCCCTGCTTTCGGGGATGCTATGCCTTTGTGTTATCGTCCGAAAGCAGTGGGTCGAAAGCGAAAAACTCGCCTATCCTGTTATTCAAGTGCCGCTGGCAATGACAGATAGAGCGTCTGGCGTGTTCAAGGCGAAGTTGCTGTGGGTGGGATTTGCCATTGCCGCGGGGATTGACACCCTCAATGGACTCCACTTTCTCTTCCCGGCCGTGCCCTACTTGCACGTGAAAATGGCCAGTATTTCGCATCTGTTCACAGACGCACCGTGGAACGCCATCGGCTGGATATTTGTGTCGTTTAATCCCTTTGTCATCGGCATGAGCTTCTTCCTGCCGCTTGATTTAGCATTTTCCCTCTGGTTTTTCTTCGTCTTTAGAAAGGCGCTTCAGGTGGCGGCAGCCGCTGCCGGTCGCTCGCTTCACGCGCGCGGCCCCACCGGCCCTTTTTTCGATGAACAAGCCCAGGGGGCATGGTTGGGTGTGACGGTTCTGGCGTTGTGGCTCACACGCCGACATTTTGCGTCGGTCCTCCGGCAGATGGTTCGACCGCGGACGGCCACAGATCGCGCGGAAGGAGGGGGCTACCGGTGGGCATTTGGGGGGTTGATTGCGAGCATGCTGTTTCTCTTCGGGTTCTCGTTCTATGCCGGGATGTCTCCCTGGGTCATTTTGGTGTTCTTTATCATCGACTACGCGATTTTCCTCGCCCTGTCGAGAGCGCGCGCGGAAAGCGCGCCTGCTTTCCACAACCTGTGGGGGGTGAACGCCAGTGAAATCATGGTCAACGTCTTTGGCTCTCGCCGATTGGGGGCCTCCAGTCTAAGCGTGATCGCCCTGTTCCGGTTTTTTAACCGGAACTATCCCAGCCATCCGATGCCGGAATACCTGGAAAACCTCAAGATCGGCGAGCGGGCGAACATACCCCTGCGACATCTTGTGATTGCCATGATGCTGGCAACCGTTGTGGCGATTCCCGTCTCCTCCTGGATTCTGTTGGATCTCTCTTACGAAGCCGGTGCGCCTGCGACCTTCTCCGGCTGGGAAGCCTTCGGGGCGCTGCATAAACGGCTGTCTCACCCCTCGGGAACCAACTATAGGACCACTCTGACAATGGGGCTGGGGTTCGGTTTTACTCTTTTTCTCATGGCGATGCGACACCGATTCCTCTGGTGGCCATTTCACCCGGTGGGTTATGCGTTCTCCGTTAATTTTGGCACAGACTATATCTGGCTCTGTCTGCTGATCAGTTCCGCGGCGAAATGGGCGATTCTTAAATATGGCGGGTTGGGAGCCCATCGGAAAGCGATTCCATTTTTTTTGGGGCTCATCCTGGGCGAATTTGTGGTGGGCAGCTTTTGGAGCGCGCTGGGCATCATCCTTCATAAGCCGCCCTATACCTTTTCGATTGACTGACAAGACCTCGTACGTCGCGACGGAAGTTTCGACCTCTGTTTGATCCCCCGCTTTGTCTCCGCCCCAAGGGGGAGATACAGAGGGGGGACCATAATTTTCGCCGACGTGTACCAGGTTTGCAATGAAACAGAAACGACGCCGCTTGCTGCCCGGTTGCCATGGAGGCGCGAGCGCGGTCGTATGTCTGAACCGGTGATAAAAAGGACGCAGCAGATCGTGAACGCGCCATCGAAATGGAGTCTCGAGCGTGAATATTGGACGACGTCAATTTCAAGGGAACCCGCCGCAAAAAACGGCCTCGGCACAGCCGCCCGGCGTGAGGTGGCGCGTCGTTGCCATTGGACTGGTGCTGATACCCCTCAACTGTTACTGGGTCCTCATGTCGGAGAGTATATGGCGTGCAGGGGCGACCCTTTCCCCGCTATTTTTCAACACGGTTTTCATTTTATTCGTCGTCCTCCTGATCAATCTGTTGCTCGAGAGGATTATCCCCTCGATGGCGATGCATCGGGGGGACGAGAACGATTCGTGTAAAATTTCCGATGGACAGGCTGCACTCCGGCAGTACGATTTCGCACAACCAGTCAATCAGTAATTGGCGATCCGTTTCGACATAGGGTCGAAATGAAAGCCACTGTCGGATTCGGGCGCGGTGTTCACGGATGGAACGTCCGCCAAAGTCATACCCTGCCAACGCCTCCGGCTGGACGTCGATTTGCTGAGCGATATAGCCAATGATTTCGGTGGGAATTGAGGAAGGATTCTGCGGGAAACGCCCTTCGTACTTGAAGCACTTCAGCAATACGGCAAATCCGAGTCGATTAGAGTCCGTTGTCGAAGTCAGAAGGGAAAGTTCATCAGGGTGCAGCGTAAAGTCTTGTAAAAGTTCGTCGTCTGTCCAACGTTGTTTCATAGCAACCGTCCGATTGGGAAAGGTTAAAAAGTACCCAGAAGTCATAGTTCCGGTACTTTCAAACCCCAACCGTATTGGTTCACTTCATTTTGAGGTGCTTTTTCCCAATAAAACGGCGAAAGTTCCGAGTCCAAAAACAAAAACGGTACTTCTCCCGAACTTTCATCAAGGTATGCTCGATCAAATTAAACAAAAGTACCAAAACCGCCATAGGATTTTGACGACCCCTGAAGCACTAGCTTTTCAGCCAAAACGACCTTCCCTCAAAAAACCGCGTTGACTGCCAAGATTTCGTCGGCGTTTAATCCGACCGAATCAGAGAGCTTTGAATCTGAGAAATCATACTCCCCATGTAGATTGACGTGTCCCCAGGTGAACATCGAGCCATTACGTATGGCCATGATTAATTCCTCCCTTAGTTCTTTGCCCTCCGTTTGGGCAATCTTTTGGGTGAGATACAGATAGTTCCAACAGATAATGGCGTTTTTGATCAGCCGCCGACAGCCCTCGGCAATCTCCTGCTCGATCTTTTCGCCGGAGAGGAATTCCTGGTTATTTCCAAAGGAAACAGCACGGGAGAGCTTGTTAGCGGTTTCACCTTTGTTGAGTTGCTTTTCAATCGCTTGACGGAGGTGAAGAATGTCGATGTATCGAAGCAAAAAGTCAGACTTGGGAATCTTGCCGAACTCCTTGAGTGCTTGATAGAGCGGATGTTGCCGGGAGTGGGAATTAAGCCGTTTGAACAGTTGCGAAGCAGTTGCCTCCTTGAGTTTAATGGTTGCAATCAAGCGCAGGATCTCTTCCCACTGAGGCGCGATGATTTGAGGATTGATGTAACCGTCTGGCAGGATTTTGTATCCTTTCATCTGGTATTCCTTGCGTTTGCTGAACGTATAGATTTGACATTTTCCCATGTTCTTAATCCGGGGGGCGAACGCAAACCCGAGTAGGTGCATAGCACCAAAGAGAATTTCACTGTAGCCTCCCGTATCGGTGGAGTGGATGTCACTTTTGACCACGTCATTATGCATCAGCCCATCAATAACGTAGTGTGCCTCGTGTTCGGCGGTGCTAATGATCAGCGAGTGATAGAGGAACTGGCGCATGTCGAGGAAGGTGTAGGCACTGACTCCCTGGTCCGCACCAAAGTACTTGAAGGAGTAATTCGCATGTAGGCAATCTTCTGCGACCTCGAATTTCATCCCATCACTGGAGGTGTACATAAGACCATCGGGTTGGCGGTAAACTGAAGGGAGTGCCAATTGATCCATGAATCCGATGACGCGGTCGTTTGCGCCGTGGATATTGTCCAGTGTGAAATACCCGTTGACCGTTCTTTCCAACTCCGCCTCGACGATGTGTGATGAAATGCTGGCAATCTTCTGCGTTCCAATCAAGCATCCATATCCGATGATGCCGGCAAAGAACGTTCGGTCTTCTGGTTTCGCACGGGTGTAGCTTTGACGCCAGGGTTCAAAAGCTTCGAGAAAGTGAGTGAAGCAATTAACAGTAGCCAGAACCTCCAGCAGGGAGATGTAGCGTCTTTTGGGGAAAACACCAACAAGAGATTGGGTATCTTCCTCATCGGCTTGGGGCGTGCTCACATAGAACGAGCCATCTTTGCGGAAGTGAACGTAGGGATTTTCCCCGGCATTGATGCCCTGATTGGTCCGATGATATTGCTTTTCCAGCCGTGCGGCCAAATTAGAGAGGGTAGACCGAAAATCGGCAACCTCTGTCAGGTCGGCACGTTGGAGATAGGTGTCTTTATCGGCCTCCCAAGCGTGTTTGGGTATCAAATAGTCGTCCAATGAGCGGTACTTGTAGGAGTGCTGCAAGTTGAGTACGCCCCCTTTGATGGCCTGGGCAATGTGAATAAAAAGCAACACCTTGTAGAGTGAGACACGGATATCGCCTTTTTCATCCAGTACGGCCTGTTGCTCAATCGGCTCTAAAAAGCAAAAAGGCCCCGTCTGGGCGATCGCCCCGTCAAAGGCTTTGTAATGTTCAATGGCAGCCATGAGTTTACTGGTCTCATCTCCGATAAAGTCGAGGTGTTTGACAATCCCCGCCAGCCGGTTTTGGAGTTTACGGGATTGGGCGGCAAGCACTTTGTAGTAATCGGCTTCCTCCGCTTCGCGTTGAGCCTGCGTTTTTATGGCGGTCAGTTGTTCAAAAGCCGCATGGCGTTTTTGGCTTTTGTCTGTCAACACATCTTGGATGCGTTGCACCTTTTCATGATCCGAGAGTTCCTCACTGAAAGCAATGGCCTCGATCGCTTTCAAAGGTTCCAAAGCACCAGAGTCCACACAGTTGACAAAGTGATGGACGGCACGGCGCTGCTCAAAGCGTGCAGCATAATACTGTTCTTTGTGGATACGCTTGCTTTTGTTCAGCGCGTTACCGACGACCTTCAACAGAATATCAATCAGCGTGTCCTGTAGGCGGTAGAATTGATGGGCGATAAAGCAGACGAGATGAAGATAGCAATCGTCATCTCTTCGACGCGAGACCTGAAAGACCTGAGATTTCATCACCGAGTTTGCATAGTACCTTATCCCGTCATGTGTCAGGTCGAGTCTTGCGATGATGGGAGCCAACTCATCGTAGAGTTTTCTCACGATTTGCCAGTCGTCGAGCGTGGCAGAAATCTTTGAGGGTCTGGTTGACTGGGAAATTTGCTTAAGCAGCGTCAGTTCGAAACGCTGGAGTTGGGGCGCTTTTTCCGTCTCCGCCTCTGGTTTCTCGAGTAGGGCATCAAGACGCTCACGGAGTTCTTCTGACACTTGAGCGTTTATCACCTGGGTCAAGGTGTGTTTGTGCTGTCTTATCTCATCAACAATGAGATCGGTTAACGTGCGAGCACTGGAAATCTCCGTCTTGCGACGAACCAGCAAATCGAGCACATGCCGCAGAATCACCTTCGGCCGCACTTGGGAGCGGACCATGGTGTGAATCTCTTTTCGCAGGTTATCTTTCGCGTTGAAGTCAAACGGCAAAAAGCCCAGGTAAGAAAGAATCATCTGACGATGTCGGCGGGCTGTGCTTTCCTGGTAGGCGTTGAGATCAAACAACGACTTGCCATTTGGGATTACGCGCAGAAAAATCGATTGACGATTGATGAGTTCGTAACAGCAAAGGCTTCTTCTCAAAAGCGTCTTTCGCAGCGGCGGATTAAAGATTTACTGTTAAGACTTCAACCTAAAGATGTACTTTTAGTCAGTGAACTGTCTCGGCTTGGGCGCAGTGTTGGACAAATTATTTTCATCGTTGAGAAGTTGATTGCCAAGCAGGTAAGGCTGGTAGCTATCAAGGAAGGGATTGATTTAGCAGGCGCTTTGGATCTTCAAACCAAGGTGATGATTACGCTGTTTTCTCTATTTGCCGAAATCGAGAGGGATTTAATCTCCGAGAGAACAAAGGAAGGAGTTATGGCGGCTCGGGCAAAAGGAAAAATGGTCGGAAGACCCAAGGGCGTATTGGGCAAATCAAAGCTCGATGGGAAAGAGGAGGAGATAAGACTCTTATTGCAGAAGGGGGTTTCCAAGTCTGCCATTGCTAAAATCCTCGCAGTGCCTGACCCGACACTTCGCCATTTTATCAAGACGCGACGGTTAGGTGAAACAGGTTGACCAAAATCCTATGGCGGTTTTGGTACCTTTGTTTAATTTGATCGTATGCTCCTTGATGCAGCTATGTCCAAATTACCCCATCCTGTCGCTCGACTTGCTGGCGGTAACGAGGGAATGGCCCATCCTCTCCCGACCCCGTCCCGACGGGATCCCAGGGTAATGTTTCGGATGAATAGGCACTAGCCCAAAAATGCCTTGGGAGCGATGGCTTCCATGTCGGTGATCACTTCCACCAGCGCAGGTCTGTCGCTCGATAGCGCTTGATCGAGAGCGGGGGCAATCTCGTCCTGCTTTTCGACACGAATTCCCAGCGCGCCCATCTCCTCGGCGATTCGGGAGAAATTGACCTGCGTGAAGTGCCACATTTCTCCCCAGCGGTCCGAGGGTTTCCCATCGTAAGCGCGCATGTAGATGTCGATCTCCTGGTTCATCGACCGGTTGTTGTTGACGAAGGTGACGGAGGGGATGTCGCAACGGACAGCCGTTTCGAGCTCCTGCATGTGATACCAAAAGCCGCCGTCCCCGGTGAAGCAGACGACTGGCCGATCCGGCATGGCGCATTTGGCGCCCAGCGAAGCCGGGAACGCCCAACCCAGGGAGCCCGCGCATCGGATGAAGTCCCATTTTGTTCCTTTCATCCAGAGGTGCATGGAGACCCACACGGCTGCATGCCCCGTATCGCAAACGAGGAGCACATCTTCGGGCAGGCAATCCCCGAGTTCCTTCATCACCCGCTCCGGCCGCATGGGGGCGTCGGCGGAATTTCGCCAAGGCTCGACCTCAGTGCGCCAGTCCGCCACCAGCTTTTGCACTTCGGACACCCATGGCGTTGCTGCTCTGGGCTGGACCGAATCCAGGAGCGCCTCGAGCGCGATCTTGGCATCGCCGAGTACGGAAACCGAGTTTGGGTAATTCCGGCCCAGGTCGCTGGCATCGATTCCGATTTGGATGACCTCGGTTCCGGGAGCGGGAAACCGCCAGAAATGGGAAACTTGACCTCCCGTCTCACTGCCGACGAACAGCACCAGATCCGTCCGCATCATCACCTGATTCGAACACGCTCTCGAATAGGTTCCCGGGACACCGAAATAGAGCGGGTGATCATCCGGGACGAGCGCATACGCGCCCGTGGATGTCGCCACCGGGATGGAGAGCTTCTCCGCCAAGGCGATGAGCTCTGCCCCGGCGCCGGAAACTCTCGCCCCCCCACCCGCGATGATCACAGGTCGCTGAGCCGCTTGCAGGCGTTTGGCCGCCTTGCTCACCAAATCCATATCGGGACGAGGGCGGTAGGGGGGAATGGCCATGTGCTGTTCTTCGACGATGAGGTCCAGATCGGCGACATCGTTTTCGATCTCAGCGTGGTTGCCGTAGAACTGGAGATTCACCGGTCCGGGAGTGCCTGAGGTCGCCTCGCGGAAGGCCATGCGGATCATGTCGGGGATTCGGCCGACTTCGTCCACCTGCAGGTTCGCCTTGGTGACGGGCTCGAACATCGGGAAATCGTCCACTTCCTGGTAGGGGAGCTTGTGCTTGGAATGGCCGAAGCGACCGCCGATCAGGGAGATGACCGGGCTGTGGGCCATGTAGGCGTCTCGAAGGCCCGCAGCTAGATTGCCCGCGCCCACCGTCTGAGCCCCACAAACCCCGGGACGACCCGAAGCGCGGGCATAACCGTCCGCCATATAGGCGGCGGCTTTCTCCCCATGGGTCATCACTCGCTTGATCGGAAAGTCGTCCATCTGCGCCAGCGTTTTGCTGAGGATGGTCGGAACGAAGAAAAATGCCCTGACGCCGTAAGCCGTCAACAATTCGGCGATATACCGCGCACCGAGTTTCTCCGGCATCGTCTGCTCCTCCTATAAGTGCTTCCCCCTAATATCTCGTTCATTGATACACAAATACGGGGTCATCGAGGTCAATTGTTGGGAAGACATCCTTGTCTTGCCAATAGTCCTGGGTATGTTGCCACTCGGGGGTATCGCCACTCTTGGGCAGCAGATGAATCGAACGCCGGACATAATTGGGGTTGAAATTCTCAGGTGCTACCCAGGGGGACAGCGGCATGTCCCGTTCTTTCGGCCGCAGTGTGGGTACGACCGACTTGCAACCCCGCTGATCCATATGCTGCAAAAGCCGGCAGACAAAATCTCCAATAAGATCAACCCGCAGGGTCCAGCTGGCGCGGAAGTAGCCGAAGACCCAGGCCATATTGGGCACGCCGGTAAACATCGTGCCACGATAGGTTATGGTTTCGGCAAAGTCGACGGGTTGATCGTCGACGGAGAAGGCGATATCGCCAAAAACGCAGAGGTTAAAGCCCGTGGCGGTGACGACGATATCAGCCTGCAGTTCCCGGCCCGATCTTAAGAAAACGCCTTGCTCGGTAAACCGTTCGATCTCATCCGTTACCATCGTGGTCCTGCCATCGCTGATGCTGGCAATAAAGTCACCATTCGGATCCCGGGCGATGCGCTGGTGCCAGGGCCGGTTTCTCGGAGTGAAATGCTTTTCTACATCGTAGCCCTCCGGCAGCCGTTGACGCACGGCATCGATTAATTCCTCCCGCACCGCCTCGGGTTCCTCTGCCGCGCGCTTGGCGAAGAGATGGCCATTGTAGATCCGTTGCCGACGGAGAATCTCATGGATCCAGGTCTCATCGATGTCGAGCTTGCGCAATAGCTCTGCTAAATCGTCCTCGTCGCCAATGGGAAAGAAAAAAGTGGGCGAGCGTTGCAATACCGTGACGTGCTGGACATCGTAGGCAATGGCCGGCACCAGGGTGGACATCGTAGACCCCGAACCGATGACGAGGACCTCCTTATCCTGGTGATCCAGGTCTGCGGGCCAGTGCTGTGGATGGACGATCTGGCCCGCAAAGCCATCCATGCCTTCCCATGCTGGAGTATAGCCTTCCGAGTGCCGGTAATAACCCTGACACATCGACAGAAAATTGCAGCTGAGCCGGATCGATTCACCGGTGTCCTTACAAACGCCCTCGATGGTCCAGATATGATCTTTACTGGACCACTTGGCAGATTCCAGGTGGTGCTGATAGCGGATGTGCTGAGTCAGCTCGTTTTCCTCGATGACCTCGCCCATGTAGTTCAGGATTTCTGCTGCCGTGGCCGTGGGCGGCCCCGTCCACGGCTTAAAGCTATAGCCATAGGTATTGAGGTCACTATCGGAGCGGATACCGGGATAGCGGTGCGTGGACCAGGTGCCGCCGAAACTCTTGAGGCCATCTAAAACGACAAAACTTTTATCGGGGCAGCGCTGCTTGAGATAGTAGGCCATGCCGATGCCGGAGATGCCGGCGCCGACGATTACTATATCGAAATGTTCAATTACATGAATAGACATCTTTCCTAATTAACTCAATGTGGTAGACAGAACTCAGGTGGCATCGGAGTTCTGGTGATTGACATTATTCCCAAGCTAATCGGAGCAAAGGTAGATGCCATCGGGCTCCGGGATTATTTTGGAAAGATGTCTAATATTGCTCATTTTAAATCCTGGGTGCGATTCGCTCTTTGGATTTACTTCTGCGTGGGTTGGGGCGAGGTGGACGAGCAGTATGAGAGGACGGTGTAGCGGTCAGGTAGCGAAATTGAAGGCAAGTTGATAATAGCGATGAGAGCGCTGCTGAAGATGACTCGGACGGCACCGAGAGTTCAAATACCGCCTAGCGCCGGAGCCGGAACCCACAGTCGCACCCTACACCCGCACCCCAAACTCAGCCTCGAACTCGCTCCAGACGTCTTCCGCTACCGGCGTAGTGGCGGCTGCGTAGACCTCGTCGAACTGTGTAGGATTGGCCGCGCCGGTCAGGACGATACCATTGCCCCGGACCGGTGCGTGCATTGCAAACTGCATCGCCAGGTCGCGGATGTTGAGGCCGCGATCCTTGCACCATTGCCACATCGCGTGTGCTGGTGGGAACGCGGCCGGGTCCAGGTAGCTGCCCACGGCTGCCTGGATGACCTTCCCATCTTCATCGCGGATCCCCTCCTCCTTTTGGATAGGCTCCGGGCCCGCGAGCAGCGAGTTTCCCAGCGGGCTGCCGATGAGGATTCCCACGTCGTGCTCAATCGCGAATGGGATTGTCTCTTCGGCGAGGGTCTGATCCAGCAGTGTGTAGTTCAGGAACGACAGCACGATGTCTACGCCGGCTTCGATAGCCCGCTTATGAAATTCGAGCTGTCGCACACCGACGCCTACGGCGCCTATGCGTCCTTTCGCCTTCCAGTCGAGCATCACTTCCAGGCACTCGCCGAGCGGCTCTTCGATATCGTGGCGCGGACCGTGGATCAGCACGGAATCTACGTAGTCGGTTCGCAGCATCTTGAAGCTATTCTCCAGGCTCCACGTAGTCGCCTTTTCCGACCAGTCGCGCAGGTATTTTGGATGAGAGCCGACCTTTGTTTGCAGGTAGACTTTGTCTCGCCAACCGTCGGCCAGTGCCATTCCGATTCGCTGCTCGCTGAACCCGTAGTCCGGCGACGTATCGACGAAGTTGATCCCCCGCTCGATAGCGCCACGAACCAAGGCAATCGCGACTTCGTCCGATTGCTCCGGCCCAGCGAGATGGCCGCCGCCCAGCCCAAGCGCCTTCGGCTTCATCTCCGTCCGGCCCAATCGCCGAACTTCCAGCTCTGTCATTTTTGATCTCCTTAACAGTAGCAGGTTTCTTAATCCCGTGCAACGGGGCACGCTCTGTCGTGCCGTCGGCTCGCGTGCCCAATCGCGTTTTTCCGTATTCGGTGCAACGGCACAGAGACTGTGCCACTTTTCACATTGAAATCATCCGCTGTCACACGACGCCAATTTTGCTCAAAGCGTCAATGGGCCTAAAACTTCGGCTTAAAGAGGTAGGTATCGCCAATTGGTTCGTCAATAAATGTCACGTTATGGTCGAATTCGACGCCTTCAAAGGCCGCCTCACACCCTTTTTGGAATTTCAACTTCCGGGTGCGCCCAAGGTAAGTTTGGCGCTGCAATAACCGTTTGCGATGACAAAGTCACCCCTGCCGACGCTGTTTTCAAAACTTTGGGGACAAATAATGCGATGAGAAGTCCAAAGGGCATGCACCATACTATCGATTCTAACCCATAGTGATACACCAACAGGTACGCGATGAACAACGGACCAAGCGAACACCCAATGTTTCTGCTTCAAGGAATCATGTTATTGAGCGAAAGCCCGAACCGAACTCATGCTGAACGATAATTAAGCGATAGTATATTCGATCTGACATAAATGATCAAGCATTCTTTAGACAATTTATATTGGTGGCAACCTGTCATACCAATTGCAGGTTCAAATGCACCTATTTTTCGGAATCATACCGGCGTTTCAACGCCTTTTCTCCGGTTCATGAAAGTGGCGACGCCACGGGTTAACCAATTGTCACCAAGCAAACCAAAGACACGTTCGACATTTTGCCAGGAAGATCCTGACCCGTTGCCATCTATCTTTGCCCCAATACTTCATCGCAGACGAAAAGCACAGCCATTGCCTGGACGAACGGGTGTACCTGCCCACGATTGGATGCGGGAGGGTGATCTGGCACTTGGGGTACACGACCGCCAAGTCGGTGGTCGCGTTTGCCGCGTCTTACGGTGAGTTTAAGCGGGCAGCTTTGGCCATTGACCCCTCCTACCAGGCTTTGGCGATACTGACCGATGGGTTCAACAGTACCAAAAAGAGTCTGCAACGACTCTTCCCCACCGCCAAGATCGCCAACTGTTTCCTTCATGCGACCATAAAGTTGCCCGGCCAAATCAAAGAGGTGACTAAAGCCATACGTCAAACGCTTTGTAAGCAGTTCCGCAAAATCTTTTTCGTCCAAAAGGCTCGCAAAACGGCGAACCACCGATCGTTGGGTCAACGGTTGAGACGGTTCGTACAACAGGTCACAACACTCGCAGGAGAGGAGAATGGACAGCGCGTGCATCAATGGATAGACCGGAAGAAGGCGGGATGGTACGTCTTGTTTGAAGATGCCAACATTCCAAGGACGACGACGTTGATTGACCAATTCCACAATGCCATGGATCGGAAGCTGTTCATGTATTGTCGGGCTCCCGACTGAAAACCGAGACGGCTTTTCTAAATTGCTCAAAGGCTTGTCGGGATTGACTTGGTTCACCAAATGTCAACAGAACCTAGTGCCCTCGAACAATGTGTCGGTCTTCGAATTGCTCACGCGGGAAACGCTCAAGCGGCAAGTCTGCAGGCATATAATGCCAGGACGTACTGTAGCGCGTCCGATGGCTGTGGTTGTCGTAACTGCCGTGCAGCAGGTTTGCCGAAAACAGCACGACAGAGCCACCCGGCACTTCGACATCAAAGGCCTCGGATTCATCGACCTCAGTGCAACTCCCATACGTTTTGGGGTTTCTGTGATGGTCGGCGATAACTTGCGAAGTATGGCTTTGGGGAACAAGCCGCAGGCACCCGTTTTCGCGATCTGCGTCCTGTAGGTAAACCCCACAACTCACAATCTGCCCGCTGTTCGTGCCGAAGTAGAAGTTGTCCTGATGCCAGTGGACGGATGTTCCGCCGCCGGGTAACTTGGGGAAGAACTTCGTTCCAAACACATCGATGTTTGGACCAATTAAAGCTTCGACACGACCCACAATTTGCGGCTCTTTTGCCAGTTCGAGGATTCGCGGTTCGACGACGCAGACCCGTTGAATCATATGCAGAAAGCCGGGAATCTGCTGACGGTCTTGGTCGAGCTCGAATGACCAGTGCGGCGTATCTAACGAGATCTCTCGGCTCCGCTCGACCAATTCATCGAACACTGCCTTATAGTGGGCCAGTTTTTCGCCAGAAATGAGCTGCTCAAAAACGAAGTATCCTTCGTCATGAAACTGTTTTTTCGCTTCGTTGGTTAACACAATCAATACCTCCTTCAGGTAGTGGTAAAATTTTAACTGATGACGCTCGAATGGAGGCAATACTCTCCTCAAGCGACAGACAAATTATAGCGGTGGATGAACAACTTCAGCACCAAGGTGTGGAAGAAATCGGACTTGGAAAACGAGAGTGTCTTCCTCACAAAACGAGCCAGTCGTTGACGCAAGGTGTTGTTCCAACGTTCCACATGGGCGGTCTTTCCACTCGCTTTGCCAACGCTTTGATGCCTCTCACTTGAGAACACCTTCTGATACGCGTGCCAGAAATCACTGTACGGGCAACATGCCTTGTAGGCTTTGGGGATTCGCTTCCACAGTTCCCAACAGCTTTTCTCTCTTCGGTCTCCCACAAAAAAGGCCACAATCTGGCGGGTTCGCCGGCACAGTGCAATCCACACCCAACGCCGATTGCTCTTCTTTTGCACAAATGACCATAACTCGTCGAGTTCTAAGACATCATCGGGTTGCGCTTTTGCAACGGTTTCGACCCCATTTGGCAACACAGAAGCCTCTTTCTTGAGCCATTGAGTCAGCGTCTGCCGGGCGATACCGAAGATACGGGTGATGCCCCGCATACTCACCCGTTCCTGATAAGCCCTTAAGGCCATTTCCTTTTGTTCTTCGGTGGAGTGCCCCTGTGGTTCTAAGGTCCCGTAAGCGTGGCAATGGTGGCAGTAGTACTATTGGTCGCCTTTGTAATCGGCGCCGTTTTTGACAATATCTTCACTTCCACATTGGGAACAGTGGTAGGTTTTGATGGAATGCTGAATCGTCGTACAAAAGGAGAGATAAAGGGTCAACCTGAATGGCACTGGTATCCATTAAGTCAATGACATTCGCTAATTACCCGTACTATAAAATTATGGAGTTTTCCTATCAGATCTCTTCAAACGGAAAAAGCGGTCTGCGTCGATAGATGTAGTCGAGAACCCGCATATCAGCCCGGGTTGCACCGGGCGTATCAACGCGAATCATGGCAGTGCAGACCGGTTGATATGCGGCGACCGGCGAATTCACGCCCTTGGCAACAATAATGTGGAAATCGGTCGGGTCTAAACCGCAACTGGTCATCAGCCCCAGGCTCACCGGCACGACGCGACGCGAGGTCAGGCTGACGGTGAGGCCGCTATCGGTCTCGACGACGGCGGTCGGCCCCATGTTGAATTCAGTCATCCCACCATGACGTACCTCTGATTCGTGAAATCTTCCGTCGTGCAGACTGCGTACGGTGACAGTCGCTTCCAGGGGCGCGCCGTGCAGGTCGTCTGTCTTGCCCCCCATGGATAGCCGGATTCGGCCCCCAACCCCTGCGTTTATCGCCTGCTGCGCCGACTGCGGGTCGAAGAGGCAGACGAACCCACGAACTTCACCACGACGGTCCAGTTCATGGGCAATCACGGTGGCATCGGCCGCGGATCCGCCTCCCACATTGTCGCCCATATCGAGCAGGCAGACTGGCCCCTCCATCTGCAGCGCCCGATCCACTGCCTCCTCAACACCGATGTACGTGCCGACAAATTCCTCACGGTGCGTGTAAAGGTAGTTCGCCAAACGGTCGGCGAGCGCCTGAGCCAAATCCCGATCGTCGTCGGTCACAACGATAAAGGCAGTCCCCATCTCTTCGACATCGGCGTAGGGATAGCCCTGTACAATGCTGTTCGATAAAACGCCCGGCTGGGCGAGTAACTGGTCGGCCAGTTCGTACATGGGCAAGCAGGGACGCGCTGTGCTGAGCTGACATTCAATGTTCATCGCGATTGGCGGGAATACGGCCGCCTGTGTGGGTTTCACATCGCCGCGAAGCGTCTTCGCCATCAGATGGGCTGCCTCAAGTCCACGCGCTTTCTGGTCGAGGTGGGGAGTGGTTCGATACGCAATAGTGGCGTCGCAGGCTTCAATCATCCGAGGCGACAGGTTAGCGTGCGGGTCGATGGTGCAGATTATTGGGGTGTCGGGACCAAGGACCTGACGCAGACGAGTCAACCAGTGCCCGTCGAGATCGCGATAATCGTTTCCTTCCCCCACGTTCGCGCCGTGCGGGGCGGTTAGCACCCCATCGAGCGGGCCTGCCCCGTCAATATTCGTAAACATGATCCGCATCAGTTCATCGCAGGTTTCGCGTGTAATCCTGCCCGATGGGGTGGTGGACGCGTAGAAGATCGGTACGGCCTCGATGCCCGTTTCATCAAGCCCCTGCAAAAAGCCGCTAATCTCATGATGCCCTCCGGCGAAGGCTTGATAGATCTCCTCGCCTTCGATCAGCTTGTTATCCTTGAACATGTCCAGGGTTGTCGGTGTGCTGATGAATGTGTTGGATTCATGGATAAGCGAAACGATGCCAACGCGCATAAGTAACTCCTTTAACAGTTGAATGTCGCTAAGATCAGATCAAAAAGCCATCAATGCAGGTTAAAAATCTCTTCGTTTTTTACAGTCGGGCGTAGGCTGCAATCCGGCAAAATGGGAAATTGACAAGTTCTTATCCTCAAATATCGAGTATGATACTTATCAGGTTACGAAGTGGCAGGTTGATTCCTTCAAACCGGGACAGGTCGGAGTTATTACTCAATATCGGTAATTTTCATGGTCTGAAGTGCCTCCTTATCAGATTGTGTTGGTTAATATTCACCCCTTGCATTCCAACCCGGATACTGTTCCTCCAACGCCCCAAGTGTCTGCGGCGTGTAATATGGATGCCCCGCAGGTGGGAACCGAAAGACTTCACGCTCCTTTGCCGTTAAAGTCCCGATGAATTCTCGAAATACATCGTGTTTCCCTTTGTCGGTATAATGTCGAAGGCCCTCCCAATAGTGGTCGGCTCTTCCCAAACCGAATCCCCACACAAAGCGTTGTTCATCGGCGCGCAAGTAATCGCTTGCCGAGTGCAGGGTGTAATTGGTGAAAATACACAGCGTCCCGCTCTTGCAGACAAGCGGTTCGCAAAGGGACATGTCACGACCGTGCGCCTTGGCAAGCAATCGTAGCGGCGCCTGATCCGCCTCAACATCTTCGAGATGTACCCAGAAGGTCAGTTGACCAAATTCGCGACATGCGTCGGACGGTGGCAGCAGAGAGTTATTGCCGTTATCGAGGTGCAGCCCAGATGCATCGCTGCCGATGCCACCCCCTTTAAAACCGGGATAGCGAGCAGCCATGGGGCCGGCGCGAAAGTGGATATGCTCTGTTTTGAGCCACTTTCGCGCAAATGCCCATGCTTGATGGTCAACAATCCCGCGCAACAGCACCATTTCCGACGACGGGAATTCCGCAAAACTCACTCCGTTTGGCGGTGGATTATCCTTGACATCCTCCCAAGTAGGAAGCACTCGCCGTTGCGCCGCTTGCATCTCATGAAGTTTGCCGCCGCTATAGTATTCCGGCACGATGACATACCCTTTTGCTTCCAATTCCTCAAGCTGTGTATCGGTTAGTTTTCCAGACATACTTTCACCTCCTGGACATTATACTCGATGTTCAAGTTTTTACTTATGCCGCCTTCTTCATAACAACGTTCACCTTGTATTTCAAAGTCGGCGTTGGCTAAAACCGCCCCATATCTCGTCCGACCATATGCTTGCTCGAAGCGTTTAGACTAAAGACCTCTTTTGCCCGTTGTGCCACTGATTCGAACTGCTCTTGGGGATTCTCGGACGAGAGCGCCTCGGTGAAAAACTGCACCAAGCTATCCACCTTTACCCGGTCACGTAAGCTGCTTACTGTCCAAGCAGACAGGTTGTCCTCTCCCGGACGAAAATCGACGTTTTCCGCCGGTCTCACAAGAAGAAACCCAGTCATAGCAAGGATTCCTTATTGAGACAAACAACAAAATCGTGTCCGAGAATGCTCACCTGAAATTTGTCGCCTTCTACTACGGGTGGCGACCATACTACCTTGGTTAATATTCACCCCTTGCATTCCAACCCGGATACTGTTCCTCCAACGCCTCAAGTGTCTGCGGCGTGTAATATGGATGCCCCGCAGGTGGGAACCGAAAGACTTCACGCTCCTTTGCCGTTAAAGTCCCGATGAATTCTCGAAATACATCGTGTCTCCCTTTGTCGGTATAATGTCGAAAGCCTTCCCAATAGTGGTCGGCTCTTCCCAAACCGAATCCCCACACAAAGCGTTGTTCATCGGCACGCAAGTAATCGCTTGCCGAGTGCAGGATGTAAGTGTTGAAAATACACAGCGTCCCGCCCTTGCAGACAAGCGGTTCGCAAAGGGACATGTCACGACCGTGCGCCTTGGCAAGCAATCGTAGCGGTGCTTGATCCGCCTCAACATCTTCGAGATGTACCCAGAAGGTCAGTTGACCAAATTCGCGACATGCGTCGGACGGTGGCAGCAGAGAGTTACCGCCGTTATCGAAGTGCAGCCCAGATGCATCGCTGCCGATGCCACCCCCTTTAAAACCGGGATAGCGAGCAAGCATGGGGCCGGCGCGAAAGTGGATATGCTCTGTTTTGAGCCACTTTCGCGCAAATGCCCATGCCTGATGGTCAACAATCCCGCGCAACAGCACCATTTCCGACGACGGGAATGCCGCAAGACTCACTCGGTTTGGCGGTGGATTATCCTTGACATCCTCCCAAGTAGGAAGCACTCGCCGTTGCGCCGCTTGCATCTCATGAAGTTTGCTGCCGCTATAGTATTCCGGCACGATGACATACCCTTTTGCTTCAATTTCCTCAAGGTGTGTATCGGTTAGTTTCCCAGACATACTTTCACCTCCTGGACATTATACTCGATGTTCAAGTTTTTACTTATGCCGCCTTCTTCATAACAACGTTCACCTTGTATTTCAAAGTCGGCGTTGGCTAAAACCGCCCCAAATCTCGTCCGACCATATGCTTGCTCGAAGCGTTTAGACTAAAGACCTCTTTTGCCCGTTGTGCCACTGATTCGAACTGCTCTTGGGGATTCTCGGACGAGAGCGCCTCGGTGAAAAACTGCACCAAGCTATCCACCTTTACCCGGTCACGTAAGCTGCCTACTGTCCAAGCAGACAGGTTGTCCTCAATCTGGGCGAGTTGGTCAGGATGGAGTGGCAGATAGTGAAGCCACAGCAGACTCAGACTCAAGCAAAGGCTCGAGCCTTTTTCGTCTAGTTGTTTGGTCAACTGTCCCCAGCCTTCATAGGCCTTCCAGTCCTTTTTGAAGACCTCTACGAGCCAGCGATATGAGCTTTGTAGATCCGCTTGGTTTGTTTGGAGCGTTTCTTATCGAAATCATCAACGACTCAGATGCCTTTGGTGATGCCGTACTCGGCAAGAACGACACGGGTACTCGCTCGCAATATAAATTGCGGAGCCTTTCAGTTCTCGCGCCGACCCACGCCAGCCCCTCATGCGAACAGCCTACCCAACAGGTCGACGGAGCTGTCCACGATCATGTCGAGGGCTTCGGGCGCGAGCTTGGAGTTGCTGGACGTCCACGTCTCGTAGCCGCCACGCTCCAGCGCTCGCCGCGTGGGGACGTACCCCGCATAGCCGTTCGACATGTTCGCCACGAAAGTCCTTGCCGCGGGTGACTCCATCTTCAGGCGAAGCTGCGCTTCGACAAAGACTGTTCCATTCCATGCCACGAGCGCGAAATCCCCGATCCTGAAGGCCTGGATCTCGTAGTCCCAGTAGGGGTCCTGACGCACCAGTCTGTCCAGGTCGATTCTCCCAACCGCGAACACCCAGTCCCAGTCAGCTGCGATTCCCTCTCCACCTTCCTTCCACATCGGTGTGGGATACTGGGCGAGCAAGGCCTTTGCCTCGGCCAGTTGTTGCTCTGTGACCCCGCGAAGGGGGATCTTGGCTATGCGTGTGCCCCACTTGCGTTTTCGGTGGCTAGGTACGCAAGGCTCGCAAAGCGAGTTCTGATGCGGGTTTTGGGGATAGCTCAAAACAGATGTTTACCTAGGAGTTCGAAGGGGCGTTTTGAAGGCGAATACGCCGCGAACCGTTGTGGGAAGGGAGCTTGCAGCTCTTTTTCACGAGGAATGCCAGGTTCAAATCGGCCGTTCTTTTGCTCAAAACGCCCAGATTTGGAACCTCATGGCTTTGTAGTGTATACCTAAAAAGATAGCGTGTACCATCAGTTCTGTCAAGGGAAAACCGCACAATTCGTTTACCTATGAGATTCGGCAGTTTCGCGGGTGCTAAAATTCTGGAACCCGCATGGTTACTGGATTGTTGGCGCTCATCATCTCAATCATATGCCTATTGGCTGAAAACTCAAGCCCCAGTCGAGAGAAGAAGCGTCCTGATAGATCAATCGCTTAAGCACCGGAATGGTAGCTTGGGTCAAGGTTGCGCCCATGCGCTCAGCTGTGTCGACGTGAGCGGGGTTTAGGTAGTTGCTGTGGTGCACGTTCCCGCAGCAACCATTGATAACGAGGGGAACGCACTCGTCTCCGTACATCGCCCGAATGCCACTGGACCAAGCGCCGGGCCAGCCGGCGGTGATGTAGCGCTCGGGGTAGCCGTGGACGGGTGGCAGGTGTGGTGGAGCAAAAGGGCAACGGGTCGAAGCGATTCGGTGGTGAAGCTGACCACGCCGAGCTCGGGGTCAATGGGGCCCTCGTTGTAGGCCACGTCGGAGGGTGGATGGCCGCCGAACCCCATCTCCGCGGTGCCGTCGCGCATGACGAAGCGGCGGTTGAAAGCGACCCGGTTCTCAACGCCCGCAGCGATGCCCACGCGCACCGGCCGCATGTTCTCCAATGCCAGACCGATCGCCTCCACGGTGCGCTCGACGGCGACGGGATGGTACTCGTCGTCACCGCCCTTCAGCCACCAGAGCTCTGGTGGCACGTATTCGGATTCCAGATTGAAGAAGAAGTGGCCCACGGCAGGTGCGGCGTGGTTCTGGACCGCGTGCACCATCACGCCTTCTGGATCGAGTTCGAAACGCTCCTTTGCTTCATTGCGTATCTTGTCGCTCCATTCCCTAAGAGGAGGTGAATAGTCACTATAGCAAGAACTGTGTGAAGCCTGGGTGAAAGGTGGGTAAGGGACACGTCGCAGTCACCAGGAGGGTTTGCTTACCTGTGGTTACCATGATGAATTGAGTGACCTATTTAATCGAAATTGTCCCTTTGCTTGATCTGGCGCCTTCTACAGATTTCCGTATGAACGCGGCTATTGGGGTGAGATATCTTCTATGGTAGGAACTATGGTTCCGCAATCCCGGGGAGGAAACCATGAACAAAGAGCTTCTTGCCGGCGCGGCGCAGGTTGACATCACGCCCAGGATGGGCACCTAGCTCGCCGGGGACGTCGGCAGAAGGCGACCTACGGAGATCCTGATCGATCCCCTCTTCGCCAAGGCCCTGGTGCTCAACGATGGGGAGCGCAGGCTCTGCATCTTGCCGTTGGACCTGGCGACCATAACGTTTGTATGACTAGGAAATTACATTCTGGTAGTGCAAGCGTCCCGCTTGCACGGAACAAGCGGGAACACTTGTACTACCATTGGCGATCCGATCTGTCTAATATTGAGCTTTTACGCCACCCCATATGATAGCAAGCTTGCCATCAGGCTGCACGGCTGTTGTTATGCTATCGGCGGTGATAGATACGTCATCGAAGCTGCATCCGCCAGTGACAGACGCAAACAATGCGACCGCCCCAGCAGCGTCGAATTCCAGTTCTATGTTGTCGTACACCTCTTCTCCGTCCACCCAGGCGTTCAGGGTACTGTTCGCCTCGCTCACCTCAACTTTGAGGAGATGCCAGTTTCCCACATCCCCGGCGTCAAACAGCGGCACCGCAGGAGCAATCTCCTGTCGCACTCCTGGATTCTCCACTTCTGCATACCACAGAGCCAAATCGCCACTATGGAACCTGAAGTAGATACCGTAGTGACTGGGCCGCCCGTCGCCAAAGAAAATCCCCGCATGTGAGTGGCCATGTTCGGAATGCCACCCATCGTTTCTCATTTTCGCCTCGATGGTGAATTCTCCATACTCTTCACCACCCAGAACGTATGTCCGCCATTCTTCTAGAGCTTCAACCGTGCGGTATACGCCATCCACTACTTCCCAGTTTCCCACTACTTGAAGCCATCCATCGTCATTTCCATCGTTGAAATCATCAGAAAACGTACCTGCGTCCACTGATGCCGCAAAGATGAATGAAAAGGCAAAGACCAATAACAGCATGACACGTCTCATCACTATCTCCTCTCGATAGGTGCTCGATAAGTGTCTGAATATTGAGATAAGTCATGATGGCTCTCCAAGGTGGATAACAACTCACTTTTATCACCTAGGATACCATTTGACTTAGCATCTGTCAGCATTTTTTTCCATTTGCAAGACCTTTGTCTTGCTATAGTAACTATTCACCTCCTCTTTTTGTACGACAACATTGGCGATCCGATCTGTCTAATATTGAGCTTTTACGCCACCCCATGTGATAGCAAGCTTGCCATCAGGCTGCACGGCTTGCGCTATGCGATCGCCGGTGATAGATACGTCATCGAAGCTGCATCCGCCAGTGACAGACGCAAACAATGCGATCCTCCCAGCAGCGCCGAATTCCAGTTCTATGTTGTCAAACGCCTCTTTTCCGTCCACCCAGGCTTTCAGGGTACTGTTCGCGTCGCTCACCTCAACTTTGAGGAGATGCCAGGTTCCCACTCCCCCGACGGCAGGCACCGCAGGAGCGATCTCCCGTCGCACTCCTGGATTCTCCACTTCTGCATACCACAGAGCCAAATCGCTACTATGGAACCTAAAGTAGATACCGTAGTGACTTTTCCTCTCCCCGCCAAAGAAAACCCCTGCATGTGAGTGGCCCAATCCGGCATGCCACCCATCGTTTCTCACTTTCACCTCGATGGTGTATTCTCCATACTCTTCACCACCCAGAGCGTATGTCCGCCATTCTCCCATACCCTCAGGCGCGCGGTATACACCATCCACTACTTCCCACTTTCCCTTTTCTACAACCCATCCATCGTCATTTCCATCGTTGAAATCATCAAAAAACGTACCTGCGTCCACTGATGCCGCAAAGATGAATGAAAAGGCAAAGACCAATAACAGCATTACACGTCTCATCGCTATCTCCTCTCTCTCCCAACCGCAGTACCCAAAACAGGTCTGGTTGGCCATCTCGTAAACCCTAATGGTATTAGACATCTTTCCAAAATAACCAGCATAGCTATTATCTGCAAGATCATAATGGCTCTGCTGAAAGAGAGATAATTTATTATACCTAAAGATATGGTATTATGCAAATGAATAATTTTTTAATCATAATGGCTCTGCTGAAAGAAAGATAATTTATTATACCTTAAAGATATGGTATTATGCAAATGAATAATTTTTATGGGACTTAGTAGTTAACTGCTTTTTGGTCGATTTGCTTGCTTTTCTTTTCTTAATGTACAATAATTTTAGACAGTGTTCGGAATCTTGATTCACACTAAAATACATCTCTATAAGGGAGAAATGGAGACATATCATGTTGACCAAGCGTTTGTACATGCTCGCGGGAGCATTGCGGGTTATCTGCGGGATTTTAATTTCCAACACTATGGGATTTTCAGCACACCATGGTGTTGTCGGCGATGGTGTTGTCGTTGACAGAATATACCGATAGCCAAACAATTCATGTGGCTCAGTTGAAGCATTCATCAAAAAATCTTATGAAAATCTCATCATCTTTTCTGCGATTATATTTCCAGCAAGACTCCATGATATACAGTGGCAGCCACTTCTTGCTGTAGTAATGATGCGTTCCGTAGAATGACCTCTTGACACAAGCCCAAAACGACTCGATGGTGTTGGTGTGAGTTACGCCGTCCTCAGAAACATATCTCTCTTGGTGATGGATAACATGTCTTTCGATATCTTCGTCCAGACTATTGTAAGAGCGAAATTCATCAGTCATAAGAATAGACTCATCGGGTGAGACATTGCTAAGGATGAATTCTCTGATATTTTCACCAGATAGAACCTTC
This sequence comes from Candidatus Poribacteria bacterium, assembly GCA_965197465.1. GTDB lineage: Bacteria > Poribacteria > WGA-4E > WGA-4E > JAJDTR01 > JAJDTR01. The sequence goes on from OZ240209.1 coordinate 3,278,029, forward strand.
ATGAATTTAGCAACCACCCGACCGCCTCTCTCGACTACGCCGATGACGGGAGATTTATTTGTGCCTCTACCTCTCTTAGATTTTGCTCTGGGTTTGCCGCCGACATAGGTTTCGTCCGCTTCAACTATCCCTTTCAGCAATTCATCACTATCACTCATTTTCTCACGGAGGCGCATTGCCATATACCAAGCGGACTTTTGATTCATGTCCAAGTCACGAGCAAGCTGACAACTCGATATGCTTTTCTTGGCATTGGAAAGAATTGAGATAGCCAAAAACCATTTCTGGAGAGGTATCTTGGTACCATGGAAGATTGTTCCTGCTATAGCCGAAAAGCTAGATCCACAATCGTAGCAATTCCAACCAGCAGTAATGTCGTTTCTGTTCTTGCGTCCAACTTTTTCACTGCCACAGTGGATACAGCAGACACCGTCCTTCCAACGTTTTTCCTCTATAAATCTGAGACAAGATTCTTGATTTGGAAACTCTTTCATAAGATTCAAAATGTCCATAGCAAACTCCTACGAGAAGAATAGTCACTATGGACATCTACGTGTGACGATAAAGATTTACGACAGGATACCAAGTTTTATGTTTGTCGTCAGTCTAAAAGCTGCAAGCTACTAATTCCGATTTTTATAGGTGGCATTAAAAAATCTAATGGATAAAGGAGCGCACCATGAACCGGCACCAATTGGAAATTCTTTGTGCGGTTGCCGAGCATCAGACTTATCTTCCGCATAAGATTTGAGGTAAATCGTTAATTTCGGATTTGCCCGATAATCGCACCAAATCGGACACCATCCAACCACAGGTGGACTTCTCGTCCACATTTGCATCTTGCCGATGGAGAACACGATCCGCTAGGAGCTGGCGAGGAATCATTCGATTTCCGATATGGCACAAGATCTTGTATGTCGAGATTAACCATTACACAATTTTATTATGCGGATGGTAAGCTACATAATCCCATTTTGCCAAAAACTTTACAGCCCCCATCTTGACAACTTCGCTTCGGACGAAATCCATAACTACAGGCTAGAAAGTGATATTCGACTATGGGTTCAATCGCGCTTCTGATAAGTTCTTGATGGATTCGATCGATTAACGTCGGTATACCGAGCGGGCGTTTCTTTCCGTTGGACTTGGGAATCATCACCCGTTTTATCGGTTGCGGTTTGCTTTCCACGTTCAGTCCTTCAAGTAGATTGTGCCTTATCTGGTTTTGCGTTGCTACTGATGTCGCCCGTGGCATCGCAACACCATCTACACCTGCCGTTGTTCTACCTGAATTGAGGCTCGTGATATTCCATACCGCTACTACCTTAGCCGCCCTCGATACTTTACAAAACAAATGAACATACCAGCGAATTCTGGCACAATCACCGGTGGCAACCGCTCTGTCTAGTTTCCTTTGTATCGAGCGGACATATCTTTGACATCGACGTGTGTTTCTCACGTCAAAGGTGTCGTCCACTTCATTGGGTTGACAAGATACCCATGGCATCAAGAGATTCACTCCCTGAAATGATTAGATACATTAAAAAAACTCCAGAGCCAAGAAGCTAAACGGGCTTTACCGTTCTCCTCTCCCATATCATCTCCGTTAATCATGGAGATAACTTAGGGACTTTTCGGTTCTCTGTCAATCCACTTCACCGATAACTTAGGTTCAGATCTTTACCCCGTGCCTTGAACTACCACCTGTTGAGAGAACAGGATAGTATCCCAACAATCTCCATGTGGTGTGGTTTCCCTCATAGACGGCTTCCTAGCTTAATGCTTGGGAGTAACTTGAGGTCTCAGACGATTTCCTCAAGGGGTTTGATTTCGAGGCTTCAGACAATCTGTTTGGGTTTCCCCTAACCTTATCATCGTAGTCGGACGTAGCAACTTAATGTCTACCGTCCTACATCGGGCTATGTGGCTTGTCTCCTTGCTTCCCACAACATCGTTTCCAATATTGCAGTTAGGATTAGACTTATACGAGGTGGCTCGCATAGTAGAAATTGAACCTACATTGCATTGACATACTCCGAAACGCACAGGCTATTTCAAAATGAGCATGCGTCGGGTTGCCTGGAATGGGCCAGCCTGGAGAGTGTAGAAATAGACACCGCTGGAAACCGTCTCGCCGACTCCGTCTCTGCCGTCCCAATAGGCGGCGGTTTGTCGTGTTAGATAACCGCCCGCTTTTTGGGTCCCGAGATTCAACTCGCGGGTCAGTTGCCCCTGGACGTTGTAAATGCGAAAGGTCACCGGAGCTTCAACCACTAACCGATACGGCATCCAGGTCTCTGGGTTAAATGGATTCGGGAAGTTTTGATAAAGCGCCGTGCGCTTGACCTGCCCTAACGTCGTTAGTCTCAATCCAAACGGTTCGACGGCAAAAGGGGGCGTGCCGAAATCTTCTATACTATTATAGACATACGCCGCTGCGCCGTCAGCCCCAAACCCGCCTGGGCCCGCTATGTTCTCGGAATGAGCGGAGATAACGACAGTATTCTCGCTCATAGCCACCCAAAAGCCAAAAAACCCATCCTTTATCGGAACGAGGGGCGTAACCTGTTCTCTCTCCTCCCAGACCCCGTCAACACGCACAAAGGCATAGGCGGCACCTGAAGCCCTGTCGCCTTCATCGCGGCGCTTAGCCCCAAGAATGGCAATCTTCCCGGTGGTGGCGACACCAGATCCGAGCTGATTGTTTTCCCCTGCGCTCTTGATCGTCAGCTTCGCCTGCTGCTTCCAGGTGTTCCCATCGAGCGTGAAGATATAGGCGGCACCAGCATCCACTCCGCGCTCAGTATCATGGAATGGCGCCCCAACGATGATGGTGTCGCTACTTATATTCATAGCGACAGAATGTCCGAAACGGTCTCTCTTTGCAGCGTCGTCGGGTGTGAGTTTGGCTTGTTCTCTCCACGTCTCCCCCTCGCGCACGAAGACGTAGGCAGCGCCGGCGGATTTTTTGCCACTATGTGTGTGCGCCGGTGCCCCGACGACGGCGGTGCGCGCACGAACGAAGACAGAAGCTCCGAAAGTGTCTCTTCCCTCTAAATCTTTGGGGACGAGCTTCGCCTGCTGGTTCCAAAAATCATCACCGGCGAAAATATAGGCTGCACCCGAGTTGCTGCCGGCAGCATCGTGCTTTGGTGACCCAACGATGGCAGTGTTTCGGTCAATGGACACGGCATATCCGAAAGTGTCTGCTGCTGCTGCGTCATCAGCGACAAGTTTCACCCCCCGCTTCCAGGAGTCTCCGCTGCGCGAGAAGATATAAGCTGCGCCGGAGTCATCACCAGCACCATCGTGCTGCGGTGCCCCGACAATAGCAATGTTCGCGGCGCCCCGCACGCGGGGACCGTTTATCGCGACCGAAAAGCCAAAATTATCAGCTACGACAGCTGCAGTCAGTTCCGCCCGCTCTTTCCACTTTTTGCCATCGTGCACGTAGATTTTGGCCAAGCTGACATTCGAATGTACGCCGACGATTACAGAGTTCCTGAAAACATCAGCGCACATCTGGTCTTGCCCTTCGCCTTCGTCGGCGATAAGCTTGACTTCCTCGGCGGCGGAGTGACTTATGGACCCCAGTCCAATACCCAGCACGAATGAAAAGGCAAAGACCAATAACAGCATTACACGTTTCATCGCTATCTCCTCTCTTTCCCAACCGCAGTACCCAAAACAGGTCTGGTTGCCCATCTCGTAAACTCTAATGGTATTAGACATCTTTCCTAATTAACTCAATGTGGTGGACAGAACTCAGGTGACATCGGGGTTCTGACGATTGACATCATTCCCGAGTCAATCCGGACAAACGTAGATGCCATCGCGCTCCGGGATTATTTCGAAAACGGACCTATTATACCATATCTCCATTCGTTGGGTCAAGGGAAAATGCTACAAGATCAAATTCATTAAGCGAAGAACATCGTAGTAAACTTAAGACCTCGATTTGGTGCAATGAAAGGGGGGATTCAATTGTTCAATCAAGGGCTTCAAATTCTAGTGATGAAGGGGCTCCAAACCCCTTCAAAAGGGTCGAAGTTTGCCACCTGAACCTTTTGAACCCTTGCCATAACTGCAAACTTACCATTTGCCCGAGCAGAGATGCGGGAATTTCAAGGCAAATGGGGTGTTTTGAGTCGTTTTGGGGCTCGAAGGTCTCTTGCCGACTTCTTGACCCTTTCGATAGGGTTCGAGCACAGTCATGGTGGGGGTTGAAGCCCCTTCATCATTGGAATCGAAACCCGCTTAATTTGCGCCAAAATAAGGTATGAACCTTGAGGATGCCGGCTTCGCCCATCCGATGATACTCGGAAACGGTGAACCGCCGAAGGGGTAATGGGTATTTCAACGGGCCCGGAAAAACCGTTTGACTCATTTTGTTTCACTCCTTAATAACAGGGATGGTTCATTAGCCTTATCTCACCACTCACCAATCACACGAATCGCGACGGCCTGGTTAATTATAACATTCGCCCCGTGTCATTTTCCACACGAAGGTTGTTCATCAATTTGGTGCTTCTGCAATCAGCAACAGATTTTAATCTCGACAGGTTTGACATCGGGCATCTATAATCTTGGAATTCCCGCGACATTAAAATATGCGAATAGGCGAATAGGATTTTGGAAGGGGATTTTGACCCCACCAAAATCGCGAATAGGCGAATGGCGGATTCATCCCTCACTGATTCGGCTCGCAAGACGCACCGAATCAGTGGAGCTCTGCTCGGGAATTTAAGCAAAGTAAATAAAGTGTGCTAAAGTGTCTAAAGTGTCTAAAGTTAGAAAGAACGCGCACCCAAGCGATTTGGGAAGGGATCCGAACTTATTTAAGGTTACTTAGTGACACTTTGTAAGATTGCCAACTGGTTCAGAAATAGTATATCACCTCTCTTTCGCCCCAATAAGTGGTATATCGAGCCGTGCTCCAAAGTCGCTTCAGCCTCTATGCCTACTGACTTTGACGCAGCTCAAAAGGTCCGATTTGTCGTTCCCGACCTTTTCGCCGAGAAATCGCAGTTTCAGTCCGATTTCCGCTGATTCGTCAAGGGATTTGTTCGTGAAAACTATGGTTTCCAGTCGCTATAAGGTTCAAAAGGTCTTTTCGGTCAAGAGCGACCATTTGACAGACATCAAATCCTTGCACTGACTGGCTTGTGACGCTGTTGAGGACATACTCGATTCGGCGTTAATTGGGGCGAAAACTGGGTATCATATATTGGAGGCGATCGAGAAATTCTTTTTGCCAGGGGGTAACCGAGATGGATTTCATTATTCCGCAATTGCCAGAAGAGATGGAAAACTATTTGAATCAATACGATGACCTTTTCACCCGGCCGGAAATGCAGGAGCATTTCCGCTACTATGTCTCCGGAATGATCTCCGAGACGCATCGGAAAAACATCCAGCGGATCATGGCCAAGGTCGTGGAAGGGAAATATCAGTCTGGACATCATTCGACCCAGATGAGTGAAAGGGGGTGGTTCATCCAAGATGACACCGGTCAAGAGTGGGGCCTAAGAGGGAAAGAGAATCCAGAAGGCGGGAATCGGTTAACGGGCGGCACCGATGGGGTTGCCCGGCAATACATCGGCAATGTCGGGAAGGTTTCAGAGGGCCTGGTAGTTGTCTCCAGCCATTATGCGGATGTTTTCAAACGGCTTCCGATTACAACAGGGTTGTATTGGCCCAAGGCATCGATGGAGAAACTTCCCGCTTCTGAGCGAACCGCCAGGCGGAAAAGGGACAAGATACAGATTGCGATGCTTTGAAACATTGAGAAATGTTATAATATGCAAACTTTTATCAAGATATTCCAAGACACAATGATCCCGATCCATCGGGATTGAAATCCCCAGATGCGACTATAAGATTGCAATCTAAAATATGTCGGCCAGCGAGTGAATCCATTCGGGAAGAGATAAAAGTAGCCGGGAACGCGGTAATGCCAACTCGGTAGAGGGTATCGCAGTTTGCCCAAAGTGGTTTTCTATGAAAGCTGCTTGAAACCAATGTCATATTTTTCTATAGATATTGGAACTGTGTGCCGGGCGGATCGAGTGGGGGATCGATTCGACTGCCTGCCGCCTTTTGCGGGGCGGTCGGCTTGAAACCGAGTTATGGACGCGTGTCGCGATTTGGGCTTGTGGCCTACGCCTCATCGCTGGATCAAATTGGGCCGATTGCCAAAATTGAGGAGGAACTCTCGCTTGAACCAGAAGACTTGCATCGGTCAGGTTTTGCGCATTAAACAACACAATTTTCCACAATGAGGTGGCTTACCATGGAAAAAACACCACTTGAAAAACAGAAAGAGCAGATGGAAGGCAGTAGGCTGCTTGCTGGTGCAGCCCAGGTTGACATGACGCCCAAGATGGGCACCCTCCTCACCGGGGGGGCGGCCATAAGCCGGCCGGCTGAGATCCTGATCGATCCCCTCTTCGCCAAGGCCCTTGTCCTCGATGACGGGGAACGAAGGCTGTGCATCCTTTCGCTCGACTTGCTGGCGGTAACGGAGGAATGGGGCGACCAGATACGCAACGGAGCCAAGGAGCGCTTCGGACTCGATCCGGACGCCGTGATGGTGCACACGATGTCGAACCATGCAGCCCCACCCCTGGGCCATACGTCCTTGCGCCTCGAGACAGAATACATTCCTGCGGAACTCTCGTGGATTCGGGGCACAGACGAGGAGTACCTCCCGGTGGCAGTCGAGCACACCTTGGAGTCGATCGGCCTGGCGCTGGAGGATATGCAGCCGGTGAGAGTGGGCATCGCTTCAGGCGTTGAGAACCGCGTTACTTTCAACCGCCGCTTCGTCATGCGCGACGGTGCCGGCCACATGGGGCTTGGAGGCCATCCATCCGACGTGGCCTACCGCGAGGGCCCCATCGACCCAGAGCTCGGCGTGGTCAGTTTTACGACCGAATCGCTTCGACCCGTTGCCCTTTTCCTACACCACACCTGCAACGCGGTGCACGACTTCCCGCTGCGTTGCGTAACCGCCGACTGGCCTGGCGCCTGGTCGAGTCGCATTCGGGCGATGTACGGCGATGACTGCGTGGCTCTGGTCATCGCCGGTTGCGGTGCCAACATTAGCCACGGCGACGCTCTGAACCCTGCTTACGTCGACACAGCCGAACGCATGGGCGCGACCCTGGCCGAGGCCACGGTGTCCGTGCTGAAGCGGTTGGTCTATCAGGACGGCTCTCGGTTGGACTACGCGACGCGCAAGATCAAGATCCCGCTTCGGAGGATTCCGGAGCATGAACTGGCGGAGGCAAAGGCTTTGCTCGCCGAGCATCCCACACCGACGCGGGACGTAGGCCTGGAGGGAATCCCGACCGAGTGGGGCTGGATCTACTCCCTCATGAGACTTGAAGCGGACAGAGTGTTCCGTAAGGATCCCTACTGGGACTACGAGATCCAGGCCTTCAGGATCGGGGATTTCGCGCTCGTGGCATGGAATGGAACAGTCTTTGTCGAAGCGCAGCTTCGCCTGAAGATGGAGTCACCCGCGGCGAGGACTTTCGTGGCGAACATGTCGAACGGCTATGCGGGGTACGTCCCCACGCCGCGAGCGCTGGAGCGTGGCGGCTACGAGACGTGGACGTCCAGCAACTCCAAGCTCGCGCCCGAAGCCCTCAACATGATCGTGGACAGCTCCGTCGACCTGTTGGGTAGGCTGTTCGCATGAGGGGCTGGCGTGGGTCGGCGCGAGAACTGAAAGGCTCCGCACGGTGCCAGAATGCCCACCTGCAAGACGGTAGCACAGAGCCTCGCCCACCCCAAGGACCAGGCAAGGATGCAGGATTCGCCGGCAGGTCTGTAGCTGCATAAGGAGGTTGAGTCGGTATGGCGGCTGCGTTGATGCATGTGTGCCCGTGGGCTGCGAGCTCAGCCAGGATGTATTCGCCGGCACGGCCCGATCCGCCCGTTACAAGAACCTTCATCGTTGTTTTCTCCTGCCATTGACTGTGTGAAAAACGGCGCCTGTGTTGTCAGCTTCGAACTTGCCTGCGACTGCCCCAGCAAGCTGCCCGCCATTGCCTGCGCGACATTTCACACGGCCTCTTCCTCGTCTTCCACCATTCGGCTGAAATCTTCGGTGCGCTTCCGCTCGCCGGTAATCTGGAAGTTCAACGATTCGACCCTCAGCGCGTGTAGGATACTCGCCTCCAACGCCGTGTAGGCGCCATCCAGGCGATTCAACACCATCGGCTCCTTGAGTGACACGACTTTGTTGCTCATAAAGCGGATGCGGCCGGACGAATTTTGCGATGCCGCGTGCAGTATGTAGGGGTGCAAGATGATCACGTCGCCCGCATCGGCTGTCACCTCGCGGAAGTCTTTGCAGTGGTCGATCAGGCGGCTCCACTTGTGGTTGTGGGGCAAACCTTCAGGGTGCTCTAGCAATTCCTTGCAGATCAGCGGCACCGAGTCGGGTGCATAGAAGGTGCCGCCGCTTCGCGGCTCGATTCGGCGCCAGATGACTAGGCACAACAGCGCTTGCTCGGGGCTGTCGAGGAAGTGCCGGAAAAACCAGCCGTCCTTGTGCCACCCCGGCGATTTGGGTCCGGGACTTTGCCACGGCTCGTCGGCGCCGTTGTTAAAGTTGAGATTGAAATTATCGGAAAAAGTGTGGGTGCGCTCGTCGATCATATCCTCGCCGCCCAACAGTTCGCATATCACTTCCCAGGTCATCGGGGACGCCTCGGCGATCGGTATCGTCTGGGTTTTACCGGCAAAACGGCGGTCTTCCGGGAAGGTGCTCGGGTCGGATTCTTCGACCCCTGTGCGGTCGAAGAAGTCCTGCACCCATTGGTCACACAGTTCGCACGGCAACGCGCCTTTCAGATGGACAATGTAATTGTTGATAAATTCTTCGGGTACATTCATTCGTATACCGTCTCTCCTCTCTTGTGTTTGTCATGATGTGCCGATGCACCAGACAGCCGCCACGTTAGGTGTCGGAAATCTATCTTTGGCTGGTATTCCGCCGGGGCGAACTAAATCACTTGCTCGTCACGCCGCCGCTGCCCGGGCTCAAGCGGTGGCTCGGATGCCCCCAGAGCGGCGAATTGCCACCTTACTCGCGTTTGCCCGTGAATTTGAGATCAGAGCCCTCGATGATGCGCTGGACGTCTTTGATTTGTTGATAACTGAGATTTTTAGAACGGCCAAAAACACCGGCCAAAAAGAGCGGATACGTACTCTAGGTGACCTTGATAAAGCGGCTCTACGACTCAAGACAGCAGTGAATGTGCTTCTAGATGACAGCGTGGATGGACCCAGCGTGCGAAAGGAGGTGTTTGCTCACATTCCCAAGGCAGAACTTCAAAAGGCATCTGCCACCGTTGAGGTACTGGCTCGACCTGAAGATGATAACTACTACCCCGAATTAGTTAATAGCTACCGAAGGGTACGCCGTTTTCTGCCGACCCTACTTGGTACGATCACATTTTCTGGCACACAGGCAGCAGAACCGCTTCTTTCGGCATTCACTACCGTACACTTTTTGGGCAGTCTCCAAATCTGTAAGAACACAGGTCAATATCAGAATTCAGCCGCTAATTCACGCGTAGAGAGGCTTTTTTCATCACCCGCATGTGAGTCGTCGGTCTAAATTCGCAGCATTATTGTCATTTTTGTGTGCGATGTGGAATCCAGGAAGCCCCATGAATACTGGATTTCAAGACTTCAGAAAAAAGTGTACGGTAGTGAAATTATATCTTAAATCGAATCACATAAACAACCAAAATCTCCACAGAAAATCAAATACAGACTCAGTTTTTTCTGCTAATCGTTTGGATTCTGCCTGTCCACTAAACCTCGGTTTCCTGGACTCTCCAAACTTTTCCCTTCCAATGCCGTACAACATGGCATATAATATCCAGAAATCGCGTCCAAAAATCAAAGTTGGGCAAAAACCCTACAATGGTCTGGCACTACTGTACATGTTTCATTAGAATCTCCGAGAGGCAAAGTGATGAGAGCTTTTTCGTTTAGACGTGTCCTTCCAACGATTGTGGTAGTATTGTGTGTTTTGTTCAATTGTTGCAGCGTTATAAAAACCCCAGCGCTGGGGTGGACGCTAATACGTGAATTCTTCGATTCCCTGGTCGTGACGTATCGCAGTGGCACGGTTGTTTCTTATGCCTGTTCGCACGAGCGCCAACAGGTCATTGCGGTCGAAAACACGCCGGTGTTCCATGAGCATCCGGGCATCGAAACTTCACCGCAGTTAGCGCTTTTTGACCTCTCGATGTTTGAGGGGCGGTATGTGACAAAGCGACCGCCGAATCGAAAACACCCGTCCCCCGACGCGAGTCAACTCATTATACAAGGTTTGGAATCTTAGACTGGGTATATCCAAGTATCTGCGCCAATTTCCGCAAAAACTTAAAAAAAAGTTCCGCCGCCACGATGGCGGGCATATTACAATATACCACACACACATTAAGTTGTCAATCTAATATTGGCAAGTTGCGGGAGGGAAGAAAAGTTGGCTGACAGTGTTTATCAGGGCATAGCCAAACTGTATGCCCCCAGTTTGACGCCCATCAAGGAATATCGGAGCAAGCCCTTGACTCGGGCAATGAAGCAATTCAACCGAAAGTTGACAACCCAAAGTGTATTTTTGAGAATTGTTTACCCGGGGCATTCCTCGACAAGGTATCAAAAAGTATAGCTATTCTAGTCAGCAAGATTACCGTACCTACAACAAGCTATTTTGGAAAGATGTCTATTGAATGATTAACGAAACAGAGTTGGCAGACGGTTTCATTTTCCCGCACAAATCCATCTCCGTTCAGACACAATACAAAGCGTAATCCACAGATAGTCCATGACCACCTGAACGATTACGATTTAAGTTTAGATATTAAAGAGACCATTAGAATACATATTCAGTCCTGAACTTTGCGATGACGAATCAATTCCTGCTGTTCCGTCTGTGCTTTCTCCCAGATCGCTCTGGTCTCAGGAGCTGGGCCGAATGCGCTTGGCGGCATCAGTAGTGCCTTCTGGCTCTCCGTGAGACCTGGATAATTATCCGAGTTGTAGTAACCAGGACTCCATGCGACTGCGTGTGGGCAGTATTTGTAGTAGATAGTGCGTCGCTCACCTTCTCCACACCACGGTATGGTGCCGTGAGCACTGGCCTCTGTAAAGATGATGGCATCTCCTGCCGACGCAGCGACCCGGTCGACGCATTCAGGGATTTCCTCTTGGGTACTGCTGCGTTTCCAGTCACTTGGCAATTCGAAATTAACCTTGTGGCTTCCGGGGATACAGGCGAAACCACCTTGACCTGGGAGGACGGTATCCAACTCAAACGCGACTGCGACTAGACCGTTGAAGAATCTGCCGTTACTGAATCGGTAATAACACTGTCCTCCGTCCGTCGGTCCTACTAGGTCACTAGCGCCACCTGCGCCCTGACCGCCGCCATGTAGATAAAGCTCGTAGCTGTGTTTGGCATTGTCTATCTTGATGTAGTCATGATCTAGTCGGTAGTTTCGGCCTAAAAGGGTTTCGAGGTACGGACGAATGGTAGGAAGGTCTAACAAATCAATATAACAGCCATCCCATTCCAGCAATGATGAGGCGGCCCAAGCGAGATCCTCGTTTGCATTCAACACGGTCCGATCGGACCCAAGAATGTAACTTTTCTCGGTACGATGCATCTCCAACCGCGTTGATAGATCGTCTACCTGTGCAGTAGTGATAGCATTCCTCACAACGATGTAGCCGCGCAAGTCAAACAAATACTTCTCATGTTCGTTCATTTCTCTCCTCTCCATGCTTTGGGTTTATACTATACTCCACGCTGCTGAGAATTGCTTATTTTGTAGGAGCGATCTCCGAATCGCGACCTATTTAAATCTTGGTAGCCTCAGTGGGGCGGAAGGTGTATAGAAACGTTGATTCGACCTACAGCAAAGCCCCAGAGGGGCGACAGGTGGAAACTGCGGACGTTACCCCATTCAATATTCGTTCGCTTGGTGCTGTCTCTATAATCGGCGAAGCAAGCCTTAAATCTTGAAAAGCGCAATTTCTGACAGCGCACGGTATAAGTATGTATACCGCGGCGAAGGACGCCCCGAAGGTAAGGATTACGGATTAAAGATTCAGGATTATCGGAACGACAAACGACGGGTTGCAGTTCATTAACCATTTATTATTTCACTTGAAAATTCGCAATGATTTTCCGTCTGGGCGACCCTGTCTCTTGGCAACTATCGGCTCGATTGCTTGATTGGATATTTCTATGTCTCTTGATCCACCTTGACCAGTTGTTTCCCGAGATTTTGGCTCGTCAACAACCGTAAAAACGCCTTGGGGGTGTTTTCGAACCCCTCTATGATATCGTATTCGCATTTCAGAGCGCCGGTGCGATACCAGTTGAGAAGACGTGCCCACGCCTCTTCGTAATGTTGCTGATAATCGCTGACCAAAAAACCCTGAATGCGGGCACGAGAAACCAAGATTCGACGCATGAAACGTTCACCGATATCCGGCTTATCGAATCTATCGGCGAGGCTCACCGTACCGCAAATCGTGATGCGGGCATGGGGTGCTAGATTTTGCAATACCGCATCAAGGATAGGTCCGGCGGTATTGTCGAAGTACACATCGACGCCATCAGGACAGACTCTGGCAATGGCCGCTGGCAGGTCTGATTCGGTACGGTAGTTGATGCCGTCATCATAGCCTAACTCACGACACCGGGCAATCTTGTTCTCGGAACTGGTAATCGCGATGGCGCGACAGCCTGCGAGCTTAGCGATTTGACCAGCGATTTGACCCACTGAGCCCGCCGCGGCGGAGATGACCACAGTATCGCCAGGTTTCATCTCGGCTGCACCGACTAAACCGAAATACGCAGTCACACCGTTTGTGCCGAGAAAATCCAACCAACAGGGGAGCGGGGCGACATCGGCGTCGATCCGACGTACCATCGCAGATTTTACCACCCCGAAGTCCTGCCAACCGAAGGCATCGCTAACCACGATATCACCCTGTTTATAGCTTGGGTCGTTAGACTGGACGACCTCACCTATGGCTCCGCCGACCATCAAATCACCAGGACCGACACCGGCTGTATAATTCTGCTGCGGACTGATGCGTCCGCGCATATATGGCGCGACATCAAGATAAATAGCACGGACGAGCATCTCATCATCGCCCGGTTGAGGGATGGAACTTTGAGACATTGCCCAGTTGCTTTCTGTGGGCATGCCTTCAGGGTAAGACACCAGATGCCACTGCCGATTCGTATTGCGCATGTGGAAGCTCCTGTACAAATTATGAGTTACAAAGGCCGTATTGGTCGTGATGCATTTTGTCAGATGGTCAGTAACTATTCAGGCATCAGTACAAAGTAAAAAATGTTGATACGATTGGAACCCAACCGAGATTATACTAAACAGAACCGATGAACGCTGAGGAGTTTTGAGATGCCAAGCGAAACTAGCCGTGCCTAACTGGAAAATATGGACGAAGCAGAGTTGATTGAGCTTGTTGCGGTTTTGTCTGCCCGCATCGAAAACTCCAGATCGAGGATCGCCAACAAAGCACACTCACCAGGCGGCTTGATGACCAATTGGCAAAGCATAGCCAGAACAGCAGTAAGCCGCCCTCAAGTGATGGTCTGCGAAAACCCCGCACCCGAAGTTTACGACGAAAACAAGGACGAAAGCAGGGTGGACAAAAGGGAAATCCCGGGCACACGCTTTTTATGAGCGGCCTAGCTGTTTCGTCAACCAGTACGGGAAATCGAGGGCGTCCACCGGCAAGCGCACTCCTGGCAGGACCAGAGATTAACAAAGGAGGGCAATGCTTGAAGGCATTCGCGGGGAGCTCTTGGATATTCGGACCGAGATCGAGCTTGGAAATGCAGCGCAGGTCGGATTCACAATACGAGGGAAAAAAATCCAATCCAATGTCGCTGAGGCAAAGCTATCCTGCCTCGAAAAATCTGCTTCGCTTTCTCCAATTGACAACCGAATTACCCTGCAGATTCTCGTTGACTGCACCTCGATTGAAGTGTTCGGCAATGATGGTCGCGTGTCGATGTGTTCCTGCTTCCTCCCTGACTTGGAAAACACAAACATCGCCATGTACGCTTCCGGCGGGGAAGCCGAAATCATCTCCCTGGATGTTTATGAACTCCGATCGGCTTGGTTGTAAGAGGATGATTTAGATGCTCGACAGAACGTAAGTCCGGAGTCTTTATCTGTATAGTCGAAAGTCCAGAGAAAAACGACCGGTGGTTTATGCGAGAATCAAAACCCAGACACGGAGAGTGGATATATAACGCGACCCTCGGGGGAACTGCTGGAGCGATTGGTGGGGCAATTTGCGGGAGCATACCGCCTGTAGTTGTTGCATTGGAGATGGGGGTTGGATTAGATGGCATTAGACATATTTCCAAAATAATGTCAGTCGTGTCGGGCTTTTTTCACAGCGTTGAGTGACCAAAGGAGCAAATGGGCAGTCAAGAGATTGAGGAGATGTACCTGTATGCCTGTTTACCCGCTTGTTTGTTCACTTTCCTGCTTCGAGCCTCTGTATCTCCGTGACTTAATTAGGAATGATGTCTACTACATAATACAACGACTTGTGCCAGTTAATCTTGAACCCTCATCATTAAAGGCTCAGGCTGGGGCTCAGACCAAAGTTTCTTCCTCAGCTTGAGCCTAGAGCACGCTGGCAAAAGTAATGGAACAGTTCGTCAGAGAAAGAGCGTCGGGTTTGGAAATCCGACTGACTGTCTCAAGATTTAAGCCAGGCTACTCTAGGACTTAGAGCCTGTTTGAATAGTCGGTAGCAAAGCTATTTTTAGTCGTTTGAAGCAGTTTCTACACACCTTCCGCCCCTCCGGGGCTTTTAGAGGCTGGTGCGCAGTGCGCACCCTACAAACTGTACTTTTCAAACAGGCTCTTAGTCTTCATAGGCATTCTAAAAAACAACTAGCACAACTCGTTATACTTATCACTGCATAGCTTGCTATCTTGAGAGCTTGATTCCGCCCCAGGTGAGAGCTAGCTTGCCGGCAGTATCGACAGCCACTACTCCCGATGCTTGGGTAGGGGTATCATTATTCTGTTTGACTTCATCTGCGCTTAGAGTTCTATCGTAGATGCTGACTTCGTCGAGGGCACCAAAGATAAAAGCCTCCTCAGCCTCATCGCCGTTCATAAGAGCACCTATCGTCCCAATACCCCCGTTGCCCAACACTGTAGCCAGTTCCCTTGGCTGATCTCCCCATTGAAGACCGGGACGGGCTTCCTTATCCAATTCACCATTTACGTATACTCGCAAATTCTCGCCATCATAAGTAATGGCGATGTAACTCCACACATTTTGTTCCACGGTGCCATCTGACATTATATCAGCATTCCCACCGACGAAAAAGCCCGTTCCGCCATTGCATACCATCATACCAGAAATGGCCTGGTCAGCGAGCTCACCCCACTGAAAAAGTGATGAGCACGCGTCGGGGACTACATCAAGTTTAACCCATGCGGACAGAGTCCTGGGATCGTTTCCAGCCGGCAGATTTGAGTTAGGGAATGAAACATGACCAGGAATAGGATCCAGCGCTTCGCCAAATTTGCCTCCGTCAACTATCTCCGCAGGTCCAACAAAGGTTCCATGACGCTCTCCCACAACGTCCTTAACAGTAAAGACATCTATATCCGCGTTATCAAAGGTCCAATGGGTAATCAGACCATCTGTAACGACTCCACCCTCTGCAGTATCTATTAGCCAAGGCATTGTTATCAGAACAGTTGTGATAAGGACTATAGTCAAAGTCCTGTTCAATTTTACGCTCATTTTACTTTCTCCTCTTTTAAATAAACTTGAGTAACTCACCAACAATAACTCACACCATAGTAACTCACCAACGGCACGAGTTTAAACTGTACAGCTTTCGCTGTAAATCCTGTAAACTCTCACCGTCGGTATCTTACCGCAGCTCTGACGCCAGGTCAAGAAAAAATCGTCACTTTTCCTGCAAATCCTCCCCTTTAAGATGAAGATTTTCATGAGTGTCCCCTTTTTTCACTTATACTCAGCATCGGTTAATTTTGCGCAATTGTGCACCGAAGGTTTGTAGGAGCGATCTCCGAATCGCGACGGTCGGGAATCGGAATTCCGTCCTACCACCTGCAAAACTCACGCTCCATTTCTTGACTCTTAAAAAACGCAACTTCCAACAGCGTAGAGTATAAGACGACCCCTGAAAAACATCTGTTAAAGGAAATTTCTTTCGGATTTGCCGGTTATAAAAAGACAACGGCAAAAACGGGTCGGGAATTAGGATATTCCTATCTTTCATGATATATTCTCTCCTCTCAAATCGTTGCTGAGCGTGGCTGACTGTCACCAATCCGACGATATGGATTTTCAATCGTTCTTAACAGCACGCGGCCCTGGTCATCAAGGACACAGGGCTGCTCTGCATAAACGCCCAGTTCATCCCAATGCTCAGAAAAATCTATCTCCAACTCCTTCTTAATTTTGAAAGGCTCTACAATAATAAACTGTATCTCGGAACTCGCTTGCCCCGGTCTATCAACACCAAGTCGGGAGATCGTGATATCAGGGTCAAAACACTCAAGTATGGTAAGCATCATCCGGTGGCCCTCCTGATCGCAATATAACTCCGCTCAAAACCCCGGGAAATACATCGGCAGTAGAATCCTCGTAGATCGCCTATCAAGTACCGGGGCAATAAACAATGTTTCGGCGCCGACATCCAATCCACCCGAAACCAGCATATCTGTGATGAACCAACTGACTGGGGACGACATATACGCCAATTCGGCCGGAACCCACAGGTTTTGCGACCAACTGAACCCCCGTCGCGTGCACATCTTGAATACTTGCCATTATCTCATAACAATCTTGTATAGAAACTAATACCATTTCTCTAAAATGCGAGTGCATTAATTACGTGGATCGAGAAAGGATTTTGAGTGGAGGAAAGTAAGAAGCCACCTCTCCGCGCAAAGCCGGCGGGGCAAGATGCCCCGCCTACGGAGACAGAGAATGAAGCAATTAAAACATCATATGCACTGATATTTAAGCGAAATGGTATAACAACAATTGCTCCTAAAACAAAATTATAGTAACTCCGTTCCAAATCCCATCTTATTTCCCCTAATCCAATCGCCCGAACCTGCATTTTACAGTTGCCATTCGGTCAAAGGTCAGTGAGGGATGAAACGCACGAATTTTGTGCGAAATGCTTGGACGTCCACCCGTTCGTGGGTTCGCACTGACTCGTTGCCGGCCTCCATCAGTATCCATGCGTCTAGTTATTTTACGTACACCAACAGAAATAATCACGCATTTCGGAGTAGCAGTAGAAGCGGATTGACGATTTTGCCGCTACTGAAACTGCTGCTGCAGTTCGCCGACGGCTTCATGAACCCACAGCATGTACGCAGTGTCTAGCCTCACCGCGTTACATTGACGGCACACGGGCACTGCTACCGGGGAAGCGCACGGGGCTCATCCCACTTCTGCCGTGCACGGTAGAGAATTGGCGCATAAGACTCAGCGTAGATCGTCTCGCTCATGCGGGTAACGGTGGGGCCGAAGCGATCTTGGGAGTAAGGTTGCGGAATGGATGTACCGAGCAGCGCTTCAATGCGCCCGCGCCGTTCACCCACCACGTACGGCTAAATCGGGCTGATTGAGCGGTGAGCGCATCGAGCGCTGGTGTGCCGATGCCACTCAACCGCTTGTTCGGGCCTACGATGTCGGCACGGAACGTGTCGAGGCATATGACTACGATGGTCAGGTGTTGCATACGGCAGAGTCCTTTCGGTGCACGGCATACTGTTTGTAGTTTGAGATGATGCTTTTGAGGCCGGAATGCTTCTCCGCAGTGGATGTGGGAAATCTCCCTAACTCCCCATAGGGATTAGGTTAGGGACGCAGAGCGTCCGGGGAGGGCATTCCGACGGAGACCGTCGGAACGAGTTAAATTCCCAAAAACATGTCACTGACTTGCTCCCAGGCTCTGCGTGGGAGCACAATTCTCCGACGCTCCGGGTCGCCAAACCGCGTGAAAATGCTCCTCCGTAGCGGATAAGGTCGCTTTGCTCAACTGAACACTGCTCCGGCTAGATCAGAGTCCTCATATGACAAAGTCAAGCTACGTTTTCTGTTCAATGACGCAGCCGCTCCATGCCCAGCGTTTGTATGCGTCTCTTCCACGTGTATATATCACCTGAGTCAGGCGTTCATCAGTGATGGTAATGTCGTAGCTCCTTTCAATCGTCTCATTTCCTTTCGGAATCCGCAATTTCTTGATCTTCTTCTCGCCGTTGGCAATGAGGTTGATTTCCAGCAGATCTGATTCATCAGAAGAGAAATAGCATGTGATTCGATAGTCTCCGTTGGGAAGCGTTACCCGGAAAACACCATCATCTTCTCCCGAAATGCCGTCTTTATATGGTTCAGGAATATCGGATTCGCCGAGAGATTGCTCGCGTTCTGACGACGTCAGCCAGCCATATCGCCCATCGATGTAAGCGGTATCATTATACACGGCAATATGACCTAGTGCAATCCGTCCATTGTGGGGTTGCATGTCAAACGCGACGGCGGTTGCCTCATCCCACAGTTGTTCATCGGGCTTCGCTTTCTTGCGGCGATAGAGCCGGTTGTAGTCGTTAGAATCGATTAAATCAAAGTCACCCGCTAAATCTTCTATTTCATCATATTCTGTGCGCCATAAAACGACGTAGTCAGCAGGCAAATCCTTTCTCTTGTAGAAAAGCGGAAAATGGTCCGTAGTCGCCTCATAGTTGTCGAGATATGCGATTCCGTTTTTCACAGCCAACAAGCACTCCACGTGACCGAACGGTGCCACGTATTTGGGTTTCCAACCCAGTGAGTCTGATATGCCATTCCACTCACCGGGGCGGCTTGTGAGGATCGTATGTTTATCAAGCATACCGATCGACGACACAGCGTCATCTATATCCTTGTTCAAAAGATAATACGTCTGGACGTTGTAACCGAGATGCCATAATGATAGGGTGATGATGATCCCGGCCGTTGCATATTTAATGTACTTATGAAGACCGATGCTGAAAAATGGAAGAAGCACCAGAAAGATGTAGAGATGAATCCTGTCGTTTATCCAGCCGCCACCGTATCCCCACCAGGGAAATTTGAAATACATTACTGTCAAGATAATTGCCAGTAGCAGAAACAGATCTCTTCTTCTCACAATTCTGGTCCATAGACGTTCGTGTGCATCCTCCGATTCCGACGATCTGCGGAACCTGTACACATGCCGGACTCGTTCTATGAGCGTCAGTAGGAAAGCTACTGCAAAGACAACGAGCAGAACACGTCCGATGGGAACATGTTCATCTCGGAAGGAGACCAGCGACTTCATAGAGAAGAAATATTCGTTCAACCATTCAAAACCCCTGTGTCCACTGGCCCTACGAGGCCGGTCCAAAAAGTAGGAAATCATAATAAAATAGGCGGGCAGCATGGAAACCAGAAAAAGAAAGGTCGGTTTCAGTTTCCCGGCAAAACTCTTCAGGCGGCTTGCCAGTGACTTCTCATCATCCGCTGAGATTTTCCTATAGCCCCACGTAACACGCAGCGCCTCATACAGCGACAGGAAGACTGAGAAAAAAGTAAGAGCCATCATAAGCGTCGCATAGGATTGGTAGTGGGTGAGGTACGTTGCAATTAAAAGCACATACATGACTCCAATGTTCTTGAGAGTGAGTTTATCCTTGTGCTTCCACCAGTATCCCAAGGTGAAAAAGAAAAGGGACATACTCAGGACAAAGTTGTAGAATCCCATGTGGAGTAGGTAGTTGTACGCGAAGATAAATCCAACCAGTCCGAAAATCGCGTTTCCCTTCTGGACGCTGTTGAGGAAATAGAACAGGGATAGCGGCAGCAGCCCGATGCAGATGCTGATCAGAATGTTTTCGCAGATGATGGGCGGGAATACGTACATTAGCAGCGCCAGAAACGCGTGCGACGTCCAGTTTGGGAATAGCGTCAGCCTCAGTTCGTAGACTTCCCGTAGTCTGTAATTCTCGTGCTTGTGGTACTCCTTCAATACATAGGAGTTGTATATATGACTTGCCCCATCCTGTGTGGGAAAATACGTGAATATCCAGACCGGCAGAAGATGTATAACCAGCAACGCAATGATGACATTACGTCCTACAGAAGCGATTCCGACGAATTGATGTTTCGTCAACTTGATAGTCCTCCTGAACGCAGCAAAGGCAGGGGCTTTTGCGACAGCTCTGTGTTAAACCCGTGCCATTGAGGTTAGAGAAAAAATTCAGTCTATAACAGGTTCGAGACAAGAAGAAATATATGAGTCATTGAGGAAAAAATCACGGCGATTTGTCAACAGTATAGCATTCCTCGTTCCACTTTGCATTACTGGAAACAACGCTACCAATCTCACCACACCTATGAAAATCGCTTAAGGACTCCGCTAAGGACGCATGGCAAGGTGACCGAAGCCGTGAAGGTTGCGGTGCTCAAAAAACATCGAGACAACCCTCGGTTGGGTTGTTGGCGATTATCATTATTTGAGTATGAGGGGGTTAAGCTCAGTCATACCACTATCTGGCGAATTCTTGTCGAAGCAAGAGGTCCAAAGTTACCACCCCAGATACTATATGTCCTAAAACATCCTTTTAGAGCCTGTTTGAAAAGTCGGTAGCAAAGCCATTTTTAGTCATTTGAAGACACGTTTTTTTGTGATTTTCCGCTATATACCTGTCGCCCCGCTGGGGCTTAGGTGCATGGGATTTTGGCATTTCTACACACCTTCCGCCCCTCCGGGGCTTTTAAGGCTGGTACGCAGTGCGCACCCTACAAAATGTACTTTTCAAACAGGTTCTTAACTCGACTTTGTACATTTAAGTGGTATAACAAACGGTGTCAATCAAGCGTTTGAGAAAAACAGGAAAGATTTTAACCATCTAGTCTTTATGGTTGACCTGTGAAAAAGTCTTCCCTATAGACTAGAACTAGTGTTTCACGCGACCCGACGCATCGGGAGAAGTCGCTGGCGATTTCTAAAAGCCTCTAACCTTTCGCCCCGCTGGGGCTTTGGTTTAGTGTGGCTGGCTTGCTGTACACCTTTCGTGCCGCTGGCGCTCTCAAAGGCTGGTGCGCGGTGCGCACCCTACAGACTTCAGTTTTGTACAAAGTCGAGCTTAAGGAATCTTTGGATTTCACGAGAATAGAAGAAAACCTCGATTCTGACTTAATTCCAGCGCTTCATGGGAAAAATCCAGGGGTTTGTATCCCTGGTTTCAAAGGAAAGAAACGACCGTTTTCTTCCCTGTTGTTCAACCATGGTAAAATCCAGAAAACCCAGTCATAGTGGGGTTTGTAGGATTGAGTGCTTTGCTTAACTACAGTTTCTGTTCCATTGCTACACAATGTCCAACATCAGAATTTAGCCGCCACTTCACGCGTGGAGTAGCTTCCGTTCACCACCTTCACGTGAACTGTTGCTCTAAAGCCGCAGCATCATCATGATTTTTGTGTGCGGAGTTGAATCCAGGAAGCCCTATGAATACTGGATCCTAGGAGTTTAGAAAAAAGTGTCAGGTAGTGAACGTTCAGATTTCTTTTTACGTCCGCTTGTATTGGGTGTTTTAGCCTCGCAACCGAATAAACTCTGGTTGTGCTGGCTGCATTTCCTGTGGCATTAGTCCCTGCATGATGGCTTCCATATCACGCGTAACAATCTGTCCGATATTGAGAAACGCGTCGCTGATTGCCCCGGCTCGGTGCGATGATAGAACAACGTTGGACAGCTTCCGAATCGGGTGCTCCAGGGGAAGTGGTTCTTCGGGATACACGTCGATTCCGGCTTTGAAACACCCTGCCACCAGCAATTCTGTCAGCGCGTCAAAGTCCACCACATGTGCTCGACTCATTAACAGGAATACTGAATCGGACGAGATTTTTTCGAGCTTCTCACGGGCAAGTAATGTCCGGTTGGACGTCGTTGGGAGGGCAAGAACATAGATAAATCGAGACGTTTCCAGCAGCGTGTCCAGACCGACTGGCTCAACGCCTTGTAATCGCAGATAGTTATCGGTCAGCCACGGATCGTAAACTTGAATCGGGCATCGGAACGGCTCAAGCAGCTGCTTGAGTGAACGCGCCAGCCCACCAAAGCCGATGAATCCCGCAGGCTTGTCATACAGGGTAAATGTCCCACCGAACGTTGTGTGACTCCAATTTGCCTCGCCGCGGCGAAACGCGGCATCGTTCCAAACGATTTGCCGTGCGGCCGAAATCGCTAACCCCAACGCCATCTCCGCGACCGCCGGGCCGAATGCTGGCGCGCAACTGAGAACGCGGATACACTTTGAAAAACAGTATTCGTAGTCCAACTGATTCGGCGAAGGGAATACACCGCTGACCTCTAAAATCGCGCGCAATTGCGGAAAGCGCGAAACATCTCCATAGCGCCACTGACCGGTGATGATAGCCACGGCTTGTTCGCGGACTGCTTCGATTTCTCCCTCGGGTATCGGATCGTCCTTTGCCCAGATGACATCGGCAATAGATTTGAGACGTTCTAAATCTTCGGGGTAGAAGATATTTCCAAGACTGCGATAGTGTGGATCGAGGATTACTTTATCTAACATGGTATAGTATGCTTTTCAGGATTGTTCGCCTACCGGGGATTACCGGTTTGATGGTGAGTTGGATTTTCGCGACGATTTCAAATCCGACGTGGACGTACACGGCAGGATCTACGTAACCGCGCACCTACATAACGCGGTTTTTCGCAAGACCCCTCGAAAAGGTACATTAAGGAAATTATCCAATCCGAGCATTACCTGAAACCCGCGCCAGTTCTGGCGTGTCTCAAAAGGTGTGCTTTCTGATACTCCCAATTTTTGTGTCTCAATACGTGTCTCATATTGGTGAAATTGACGGTTGGTAGCAGAGATTCCGGATGTGCTCGCTTGTCGGGCGATTCCGATTCCGCGATTCTCTTGTATTCAGCACGAGCTTCGAGGACCAGCTTCTTATCGCACAACTCTTCTTCGCGTTGTTTTATTTCAAGTTCAAACTATTCTCTGAAAATCTTGCGTATTCATCGATCGGACTCCTCATCGGTAGCGTTCCAACGTAAAAAAAGGTCGGTGCTTGCCGCCGCAATCTCACCTGCCACCGACCGCGCGAGCGATCTCTATCACGGTAAGGTCGTGGATGAAGGACACGCCGCCGCGGCTCTTGAAAGTGAGATGGGCTGCATTGTGCTCGTAGAGCTTGAGCCTGCTGTAGAAGATGTAGCGCTCACCGTCGTTTGGAAATAGCTCGATCGAGGTTCTGTCCACCAGAGCGTCAAATTGTATCCCGTCCTCGCGTCGGGCGATACGGTAGACAGGCTTTGCATTGTGCCGGGTTTCATCACCAAAACTGTCTCGCTTGCCCCCAATTGTGCTTTCCCCGGCGTTGTAGGTTATCTCGTATCCGAGGATCACAATATCGACGGCTTCGGCACTCCCGGGATCGATCCGTGCCTGTATCCTGTAGAGGCCGCCAGAAAGGCCGTCAACACTCACTCCGGTATCGTCCACGGTTAGCTCGCGAATTGTGTGTGTCTTTCGATAGAGTTGCTGGATCTCCGAAACCGGATTCTGAAAGAGCCTGATGCCATCGGGCGTCCGGCGTAACGAAAGCTCCAACGGAAACGACATATTGGGCCGGAAGTCGATCTCGTAGTTCGGAATCCCGGCAACTCGATCGTTCCCTACGTTGTACATGATCACGCCTCTTCCCTCGGGAGCACCGGAGAAGATGACAGGAAACCCACAGTGTTGGGTAGCGATCGTATCGGCTGGAGAGAGCGGGACGCCATCTAGATTATTCAGACCGGTTTCGGAGTAGCGACCCAATGCATAGCCATGGAGCCCGCACATAATGAGAAGTACCTCATTGTCTCTGTCGCCATCCACGGGTAACTCGATCACATCGGTTGCATCGCCTTCCCCGGGCCAATTGTCGTAGATTAGGAGGGGAAAATCGTCGATCCTTGTCCATCTCCTCAAATCACTCGAGGTGTATTGAAGCGACGCAAGAGACCATTTCTCTGTTCCCTCTACGATCACGCCAGCGTGGCGTGCTGCGGCTTTCTCCCAGACGCAATGGGTAAGGAAGAACTTTCGTGCGACGGGATTCCAGTGGATTCGAGGGGCGTCGCCCCAGCCGGGGACGATCGGATTGGTGGGTAGATCGTACCGGCCGAGCCTCTCCCTCAGATCGTTGAGATCCCAGAACGTCTCACCCCCGTCAACACTTATCGTCATCGAGACAAATCCACCTTCTCGACCCATTATCGGAGTGAGAAGAACCATGGCCTGCTCGCTTTCAGTGTTGAGACCAAAGAGGTTCCCTGAATCGGTAAACCCCACCCCGTTAAACACCATATGAGGGTGGTGGAAAATCGGTGCGCGTTCCTCCCAATGCAACAGGTCCGTCGATACTGCGTGTCCCCAACAGATCTCCTGGCCGCGGAGCGGATTATGGATGGTAAACAAGTGCCACTCACCTCGAGGCGCATAATACACCATCGCGGTGGGGTCACCGAGAGCCCCGTGCCGATACGTAAAATGGTATTGCGGCCGGTTGGCTTCAGTGTAGAGATCGACTATCTCACTCACATCAGAAACGAGATGGATCGATTGAAATGCTGCCTGCGCGTCGGTTGGTATGATCCCTACGACCTCCATCGTCCGGCCTTCCCACCCGGACACGTCTAGTGCCGCCCACCACATCGGACCCGTGTCGTTCAGTGCTATTTCCTGTTGAAACAGGGTGCGATTCTCAACCCGAACCGTGAGCTCGGCACGTTTCTCCTCGTTAACCCTTGTCCACGGTTTTGCCCTGTCAAACGGGAAAATCGTCGGATTCAAAGATTGCGGTATCATCAGATAGAATCTGTCGATCGTGAACCGAGCTGTCATCTCGATTGAGTCGGATCGTTTGCTCACTTTTCTCACCTATTCCATATTCTAATTGTGTACCAGTTGACGGCATCTACGACCATACCGTCGATTCCCGTGTCAATCCAGAAACGGATAACCCTCCGACATTCCTCCTGCCACGCCGTCTGACCGAAGTTGAATTGCGGCATGTTGACATCAGAATGCTCGCCCTTCCATTTTACCCAGTAGTATTTATACTCGGCATCTGGGAAAATTGCGTTAATTCTTGGCAAAAATTGGGGATTATTTTGTGGGTCTGTAGGGGACAGCCCCTGTGCTGTCCCATGAGAAATGCCTATAATCCTGGACGGACAGCCACAGGGGGCTGTCCCTACAATCGGCGGAGCACACCTGAAAACTTGAAAAGCGCAATTTCTGACAGGGCGAGGTATACCCACCCTTTCACTGTAGTGCCATTGCCCGTCGCTGGCGACATCGTTCATGAAGTATGGCACATGGCTCCGATCCAGCTCCGCTAAACTGCTATCACTCCATACAAACCAGCAGGACTCGGGCTATCGATCCCCGCCTTCACGTCATCACAGGCTTTCAGAAAGGGGCGATACTCCATGGCGGAGTAACCGAGATTGAAAGCGGATATCAATTTGGGTTAGAATACATATTCAGTCTTGAGCTTTGCGAAGACGAATCAATTCCTGCTGTTCCGCCTGTGCTTTCTCCCAGAACGCTCTGGTCTCAGGAGCTGGGCCGTATGCGCTTGGCGGCATCAGTAGTGCCTTCTGGCTCTCCGTGAGACCTGGATAATTATCCGAATTGTAGTAACCAGGCCCCCATGCGACTGCGTGTGGGCAGTACTTGTAGTAGATAGTGCGACGCTCACCTTCTCCACACCACGGTATGGTGCCGTGAGCACAGGCCTCTGTAAAGATGATGGCATCTCCCGCCGACGCAGCGACCCGGTCGACGCATTCAGGGATTTCCTCTTGGGTACTGCTGCGTCTCCAGTCACTTGGCAATTCGAAATTAACCTTGTGGCTTCCGGGGATACAGGCGAAACCACCTTGACCCGGGAGGACGGTATCCAACTCAAACGCGACTGCGACTAGACCGTTGAAGAATCTGCCGTTACTGAATCGGTAATAACACTGTCCTCCGTCCGTCGGACCTACCAGGTCACTAGCGCCACCTGCGCCCTGACCGCCGCCATGTAGATTAAGCTCATAGCTGTGTTTGGCATTGTCTATCTTGATGTAGTCATGATCTAGTCGGTAGTTTCGGCCTAAAAGGATTTCGAGGTACGGACGAATGGTAGGAAGGTCTATCAAATCAACATAACAGCCACCCCATTCCAGCAATAATGAGGGGGTCCAAGCGAGATCCTCGTTTGCATTCAACCGGGTCCGAGCGGTCCCAAGAATGTAATCTTGTTCGGTACGATGCATCTCCAACCGCGTTGATAGATCGTCTACCTGTGCAGTAGTGATAGCCTTCCTCACAACGATGTAGCCGCGCAAGTCAAACAAATACTTCTCATGTTCGTTCATTTCTCTACTCTCCATGCTTTGGATTTATAGTATAACGTATCTTTGGTAAATACGGGAGGTTTTATCGGACTTTCAGAAAAAGGGAGGTTTTATTGAAACACGATGCCTTTCCCTGAAGGGATTCAGATTTTGGTTGACACAAACTTGGAGATTGGTAGAATCTCATCCGACAGACAAACATTCCGGATAAGATTTCTGGCTGATGTCAAAATTAAGTGCAGCCCTCGAATTCTGACGTGGTCGCGCCGCCGCCCGCTCGGTCTCCCTGCGATGTTGGGGCAAGAAGTCACGAAGTGACATAGGGAGCGCCGCGGTCGAAAACCCACCATTCTTCACGTTTTCTTAACATGAACCGACATCGAAAGGAGATTATCATGAAAACGATACGGTTTATCCTCATCAGTCTAGTCCTCGGTATTGGACTGGGGTGCATCAGTCGCCCCATCCTCGCACGCGAAGACGAAGTCAAGCTTATCGGTGTTGAGGACGGACTAGACAATGAACATTTGTGCGCCGATATTATCGGGGACTCCGTGGTCGTCGGGGCACATAGGGTGGGCATCGCGAAAATCTATGTAGGCAATGGCAAAAACTGGAAAGAGCAGGCGGAACTTACTGCCGGTCCGGAGGCTACCGCCTTCGGATGGGCGGTCTCCCTCACCGGCCGCCATGATCGGGCCAGCGCGAACACTGCCATCGTCGGGGCACCAAGCGACAATCATGCCGGAGCTAAGGCAGGTTCGGCTTATATCTTCGTCCGCAGCGGGGACACCTGGAATCAGCAGGCGAAACTTGCCGCTCCGGATCCGGAAGACGAGGACGCTTTCGGATTTGCCGTGTCCATCTACCGGAACACGGCCATCGTTGGCGTACCAATGGACGATGATGGCGGCAGGGACGCGGGGTCAGCCTATATCTTCGTACGCGATGGGGTCGCCTGGAGACAGCAGGCGAAGCTCGTCCCCCAAGATTTAGTGGGATTCGACCTTTTCGGAGGCGCCGTCTTCGTCCATGGGAACACCGCTGTTATCGGGGCAAGTGGGCACTCACATAATGGCTTAAGATTCGCCGGCGCCGCCTACGTCTTTGTACGCGAAGGGACAACGTGGGTGGAACAAGCCAAACTCACGGCCGACGACGCGGCATCCAGCGACAGTTTCGGAAAATCTGTTGCCCTGTTCAACGACACCATCATCGTTGGGGCGCCACTGGCTGATGTTGAGGACAAGAAAGATGCTGGCGCGGCCTATGTCTTCGCGCGCGAGGGTGACACCTGGAAACGGCACGTGAAGCTAATCCGCAAAGCCGAACGGAAAGGCGATCAGTTCGGTTCTGGTGTCGCTGTCGCCGGGAACATCGCCATCGTTGGGGCCGCTGGAGCAGATGAAACCGGAGTGAGCTCAGGTGCCGCCTATGGCTTTGCACGTGTTGACGGCGTCTGGGAGGAGAAGAAGAAAGTCCTGCCCGAAGAAGAGGGGCCAAGAATCAGTTTCGGCGCTTGGGTGGCTATAAGCGCCGACATGGTCGTCGTCTCGGCTCATAACGCCCCCAACATCGATCACCCGGCGACAAACAGGGGTCACGGCGCAGCGGCGTATGTCTATAATAGTGAAGAAGATTTCGGCACACCGCCCTTCTTGGCCGTCGAGCCGTTTGGATTGAGAGTGACGACGTTGGGTCAGGTCAAGCGCACCGCACTGCTTCAAAACTTCCCCAATCCGTTTAACCCTGAAACGTGGCTGCCGTATCGATTAGCGGCCGATGCGCCCGTAACCCTTGGCATCTACAACGTCCGGGGACAACTGATGCGTGAGTTGAATCTCGGGGTGCAAAAAGCGGGTGGCTATCTGACCCGAGAAACCGCCGCCTATTGGGACGGCAGGGACCACGTCGGAGAAACGGTTTCCAGCGGCATCTATTTCTACACCCTCCACGCTGCCCCGTTCCAAGCCACGCGGAGAATGCTCATTTTGAAATAGGAAGGAGCAGAGGGGAATGGTATGCGGTCGCACTACCCCCTCTCAGTCTCCCCTTCGGGGGCGGACAGTTTGAGATGTACAACCTGAACGGATACATACAGGCATTGAAAGATGAGGAGGCAGGAGTTCGTGCGCCTGCGGCTTTGGCGTTGGGGCAAATTGGTAAACCTGCGGTAGCCGAATTCCATATCAGCCAGCCAACCCACGGAAAAGGCCTTTCCCCGGTGCTGACCATCATACCAAAAAAATTGAGTCACTCCAGCCGAACCCTACCGAATAACGGATCCGGTATTTTGTGGGACTGAATCGAGATTAACCCATGCGGACAGAGTCCCGGGATCGTTTCCAGCCGGCATATTTGAGTCATCGAATTCAACATGACCAGGAATAGGATCCAGCGCATTGCCAGATTCCCCTGTTTCCCTGAAGGGCTTCAGATTTTGGTTGACACAGACTTGGAGATTGGTAAAATCTCATCCGACAGACAAACATTCCGGATAAAATTTCTGGCTGATGTCAAAATTAAGTGCAGCCCTCGAATTCTGACGCGGTCGAAAACAAACCATTCTTCACATTTTCGTAACTGTTTAGTTCAGATACTGGAAGTGGTAAAAAGGCGCCCAATCAGGGCAATCGTCCTTACTTCTAGAGGTGTAGGGCTTCCTCTGCAATCGCCAAATCCTCGATTTTCCCTCTTCTCTTTGTACCAGCCCTTAAAAGCACCGGAGGTGCGACAGGTGTATAGTAATGCGAAATCTCACACACCCCAAAGCCCTAGCGGGGCGAAAGGTAGCAACTTGCGTTAACTACTAATACCATTTCTCTATATTTACAGTGCATTAATAGCGACAATCAAGTCCTTCCGATGCGGGGCAAGATGCCCCGCCTACGGAGAAAATGAACGATGTAATGTAAGACATCATATGCACTATTATTCAAGCGAAATGGTATAACCACTGGGCAACTAAACACTTACACATTTTCTTAACATGAACCAACATCGAAAGGAGAACCTCATGAAAACGATACGGTTTATCCTCATGAGTCTAGTCCTCGGTATTGGACTGGGTTCCATCAGTCGCCCCACCCTCGCGCAAAAAGAAGTCAAGCTTATCGGTGTCGAGGACGGAAATAACAATGAACATTTGTGCGCCGATATTATCGGGCACTCCGTGGTCGTCGGGGCACATTGGGTGGGCATCGCGAAACTCTATGTAGGCGACGGCAAAAAGTGGAAAGAGCAGGCGGAACTTACTACCAAAGACCTCAATGCAGACCGTCCGGACGCTGCCGCCTTCGGATGGGCGGTCTCCCTCACCGGCCGCCATGATCGGGACAGCGCGAACACTGCCATCGTCGGGGCGCCGCAGGACCTTCATGGCGCAGACCCCGTTGAAGCAAAGGAGGGACGTCTCACGACCACGGGGATGAAGGGCGCAGCTTATATCTTCGTCCGCAGCGGGGACACCTGGAAACAGCAGGCGAAACTTGTCGCTCCGGATCCGGAAGACGAGGACGCTTTCGGATTTGCCGTGTCCATCGATCGAAACACGGCCATCGTTGGCGTACCAATGGACGACGATGCCGGCAATGACTCGGGGTCAGCCTATATCTTCGTACGCGATGGCAACGCCTGGAAACAGCAGGCGAAGCTCGTCCCTCAAGATTTAGTGGGATTCGACGCTTTCGGAGCCGCCGTCTTCATCCATGGGAACACCGCTATTGTCGGGGCAAGTGGGCACTCACATAATGGCTTAAGATTCGCCGGCGCCGCCTACGTCTTTGTACGCGAAGGGACAACGTGGGTGGAACAAGCCAAACTCACGGTCGACGACGCGGCATCCAGCGACAGTTTCGGAAAATCTGTTGCCTTGTTCAACGACACCATCATCGTTGGGGCGCCACTGGCTGATATTGAGGGCAAGAAAGATGCCGGCGCGGCCTATGTCTTTGCGCGCGAGGGTGACACCTGGAAACGGCAGGTGAAGCTAATCCGCAAAGCCGAAAGCAAAGGCGATCAGTTCGGATCTGGTGTCGCCGTCGCCGGGAACATCGCCATCGTTGGGGCCCCTGCAGTGGATGAAGAGGGATTGGCCTCAGGTGCCGCCTATGGCTTTGCACGTGTTGACGGCGTCTGGGAGGAGAAGAAGAAAGTCCTGCCCGACGACGAGGGGCCAAGAATCAAGTTCGGCGCTTGGGTGGCTATAAGCGGCGACATGGTCGTGGTCTCGGCTCATAACAAGCCCAGTGACGAAGCCTGGTTAGCCAGGGGTTTCGGCACAGCGGCGTATGTCTATAATAGTGTAAAAGATTTCGGCACACCGCCCTTTTTGGCCGTCGAGCCGTTTGGACTGAGAGTGACGACGTTGGGTCAGGTCAAGCGCACCGCACTGCTTCAAAACTTCCCCAATCCGTTTAACCCTGAAACGTGGCTGCCGTATCGGTTAGCGGCCGATGCGCCCGTAACCCTTGGCATCTACAACGTCCGGGGACAACTGATGCGGGAGTTGAATCTCGGGGTGCAAAAAGCGGGTGGCTATCTGACCCGAGAAACCGCCGCCTATTGGGATGGCAGGGATCAAGTCGGAGAAACGGTTTCCAGCGGCATCTATTTCTACAGCCTGCACGCCGGCCCGTTCCAAGCCACGCGGAGAATGCTTATTTTGAAATAGGAAGGAGCAGAGGAGAATGGTATGCGGCCGCACTACCCCCTCTCAGTCTCCCCTTCAGGGGCGGACAGTTTGAGATGTACAACCTGAACGGATACATACAGGCATTGAAAGATGAGGAGGCAGGGGTTGGTGTGCCTGCGGCTTTGGCGTTGGGGCAGTTTGGTAAACCTGCGGAAGCTGAATTGATAAAAGCATTGTATAATGAAAACCATGTGGTGCGCATGGGCGCTGCAAGGGCAACGTGCTGTTGATGCCTTGAGAACAAGCGTATCTCGATGAATCCTCTTCCAGACTCCAGCCTTCCGAATCTGTCGTCAGCTACATCAGGAATTTACCCAGCATATTGAACCGTGCAAATAAAACCGCATTCATTCCCACCAGAGCCATTCTCATCGGCCTCATCCTTATCCCGATAAATGCCTATTGGATAACCATTGTCAGCGAGCTTTGGGCTACGATGGTAGGCATGAACGCAACATCATTGTTCTTCAACGCGGTCTTCAATCTCTTCTTCTTGATTCTTATCAATCGCCCCCTCCGAAAATTCCTGCCTAACTTCGCTTTTTCGCGAACCGAACTCCTCACCATCTATGTGATGCTCGTGATGCTATCAACCGTCTGCGGGTACACGATGATGAGCTTCGTTATCGGCGCGCTGACACATCCGTTTTGGTTTGCCACGCCAGAAAATGAATATGCTGCACTCTTCCATAGATATATTCCCTCGTGGTTTACTGTTTCCGACAAGCGGGTGTTAAGAGGTTTCTTTGAAGGAGGCGAAACCTTCCACACCGCAGCGCATTTCAACACCTGGTTGATTCCCGTGCTTGCATGGATGGGGATTATATTCGCCATTTTTTTCACATTCATCTGTGTAAACATCATCATACGGGTAGTGCTATACATGTAATGCTTTGTCGAGATTATAGTGGCAAATGAAATACTTGATGGCGCCGATGTGATTTGCCAACTTCTTGGAGAAGGAAAGAGACCGCCGGACCAGACGAGAGACTCTCTGTCTTAACGTACAATTAAACCGCTCGATATGGTTGGTCATGCGCAAGAGCTTTTTGACCACGTGATGCTGCCCTTCCGGAATGACACCCTCATACGCACCCCAGCCGTCTGTATAGAAGGTCGCATGTTTCCTGTAGATGGCTGGTATTGACTTCCAGAGTGCTAAAGCACTTTGACGACTTCGGTCTCCTACATAGAATGCGACAATCTGCCTGCTTTCGATATCCATAGCCATCCATATCCACTGTTTGTTCGTTTTCTGACCGACGAAGCTGAGCATTTCATCAATTTCTGACTCCAGGGTGTAGATGATGAGTCTCTCCGCTTCCCCTTTGATTTGGAACTTTAAATCATCGGGCAAATGTTGATAAAGCTCGGCAATAAAGCCCAGTAACCAGCGAAGACTGACTCCCTCCGCTCGACAGATTCCCCGCAACGGTATTCTCTCCTTCAGCAGTTTCCGTATCCGCTCTCTTTTATGGTCTGAAATGAGGGGTTGTTCTCGATTTTCAACGAATTGTCGGGAACATTGGTTGCAATAGTGATTCTGCTTGCCGTTATGAATATGTCCATTCTTTTTGGTATTTGTGCTGTTACAGCTCGGACAACATATACTCATGGTTAATCTCCGGGTTATTTGGGATATGTCACAGAGGATAACCTTCATTCGGTTTTCTGTCAACCACATTCCACAGCATTACATGTAGCGCACTACCCGGACTAAGTCGGCGTTTCAGCGCTTCGATGGTGAACGCATCGCTTTCCAGGAAGTCAAAGTGTTCGGCTTCCTTTTGGCGAACTGCACCCGCCTGTTTCACCACGTCTTCAGCGATATCGATAGGAACGGAGACCAGCCCGCTTTCATCGTCGTGAAGGAGGTCACCGGGTTGAATGGTCAAGCCACAGATCGACACGGTGATGTCGAGGTCAATAAAGATGCTGTATCCGTGTGAGACAACCGAGCCGCTCGAAAAAGCGTGAAACTCCGGTGCTCGACCCCGGATACCGCTTCGGTCGCGGCCATTCGCATCGGTGACAATGCCAACGCAGCCGAGTTTGTCCAAGCTGGCGCAAAGTATGTCTCCGAACCAGCAGCATCGCTTCCGTCCGTGGCCGACGTGTTGGGCAACCAGCACAGACGGCTTGGGCGCCGCCTCAATTAATTCTATGACCGAAGGCAATTAGCCTCGCGGTTGAAGTGATCAATCCACGCACTCTGGTAAGGGACAAGCTCGAAAACCCTTTTGTGCTGGCCTAGCATATAAACCCTTTGAGCAACCTGTATTGAGCCGAGTAACTCAGAAATCCATCTTCAATTATCGGGCGTGAGTGGATGCTGCATCTGCACTGGTTAGTAGCTTGCGACCCGCTAATGCGCGGATGAGCGTCACCCCCGCAGGGGGTATCCGTTCCATCGCTTGTTAGGCCACGCGCTAGCGCGGACGATGTTGCCTCCAAGTATTTAATCAGAAACACAAAAACGGCAACATGACCAACGTTGTTTCCTAACATCGGGATACGTAATCCTCTCCAAAAGGTCGCTTGATAGTGCACGAAGGAATAAACAGTCAACTTGAGTGGGTGCAGGCAATTTACGCCTCCTTCAAGGAGAAGTGGTTTTATAGATTGCTCCCAGCATAGTCTGTTACCGTCTTCCTTTGATGTATGTGTGTTCCCAGGGCAACTCCTT
The DNA here is from genome assembly GCA_965197465.1 of Candidatus Poribacteria bacterium. Lineage (GTDB taxonomy): Bacteria > Poribacteria > WGA-4E > WGA-4E > JAJDTR01 > JAJDTR01. Next base: position 3,311,938 of record OZ240209.1, read on the forward strand.
TATGCGTAGATTGGAAAAATGAGCCTCCCCTTTTGCTGTGAGTCCGAGGTAGCGGGGAGCATTCAAGGAATAGAACTTGCGAAAGATCGTTGAACCAATGTATCGATGGTTGAAATAAATCTCTGTGTGTAAATCACAAAGTACGAGGCACAGCTGGTTCGGGCCTTCTTGCGGCTTCAATTCATTACAGGGATTCCATCCTCCTGCTTTCAGAATTTCACCTCTTTCTATATCCGTAACGTTCAGCAACTTCGCTCCCTGCTCCAGCGTATACCACATGCCCCTGGTGAATTCTCGGTTAAGGCCAATAACCATGCCCGCTGAAGCCGTGGCCTCCTGTTCCACATCCACGCTTACGGCAATATCCCCGGTTTTCCCCACCAAGAGGATTCCGTCTCCAGATACCAGCGTATCATCCATCCAGGTCCAGCCCCTTGCGAGGTCGATGTCCTCCTTGTCCACCCTGCAGCTCGCATCTGGAAGGAACTCCTCCCGTATCTTAATCTTCACTGTATCATCAGGCTCTACCAACAGCTTCTTGGGAAGGGAAACACGCCCACTGCCTAGGCCCTTGGGAAAGGATCCACTTCTTACCCGCTCTTGGGAAAGGTGGACAAAATCAGCATAACTCTTTCCCTTCCTAACCAGAGCAAACGAGCAATAATTGGGTACCTTCCTGTAACCCGTATACCTCCACGGCTGTTCCACCAGGTAGGTTACCTTGGCCTTTGGATCCCAGGATAATAGATCATCGGAACAAATTGCAATTTCGTAGGCTTCTCCTCCAATATACGGGACCCCTCCCCCTACACGCATGGTCATCACAGATTTCTCTCCAACCTTTATAACAAGTGGTATCTCAACGCAGAGACCCTTTTTTGGATGGTATACAGGCGGTAGGCACTCCCACTTGACCATGTCCCTGGATCGGGCCAGCCCGACGCATCCCCTTTGGGTTCCCGGCCCCCAGTTGACCCGGGCACAGATAAAGGCGTACATCCAGCCGCTCTTCCTATCGTAGTATAGGCCGGGGTCACGCCAGGCCACGCGGCCATAATCCGGGGAATCCCTGTAATCCGCCTCGTAGTATTCTGGGTCCGCCTCCAACACGGGGTTGGAGGGGTGTTTTTTCCAGGTCATGAGGTCATCGGAGACCGCCAGACCCAACCGATCCACACAATATCTCGGGTGGACTTTTCCGGAATCTCTGGTAGATCTCCCTGTGTAGAGGAGGTAAAACTTCCCATCCTTTTCGCAGACCCCTGGATCTGCCAACTTGTCATCCCAGGCCCCAGGCGGACCTGCCTTCAGGGCTGTGGGCAGTTGACGCCAGGTTATGAGGTCATCAGATACAGCGTGCCCATAACCCTTGACTGACGTTGACCTTTTACGAAAATGCTTGATTAAATCGTAAAAAAGATGGTATTGTCCATTTGCGAATATGACTTTCGGGCCATGTAAGTACATTCCATACGGTCTGTATAGTTTCATATTGCCCCTTTAAATCATTCATCCTATATTGAACTAAAGTTTGGACACTCTATTCATGCGGGTTTGCGAGATCGATTTTCGGCATTGCCGAGGATCGAATCGCCGAAGCCCATGCTATCTTGGCCATGGCACATAATGCAGCTCATGTTGAAGAGCATGCGCCTTGATGTCTCATCCCCTCCTGAGAGGTCCGTAGGAGGCCGGACAATTTGAATTGAGAACGCTCCGGTTCCTCCCGGTTGCGCGTCGAGCCTCCCGGATAGCGCAGTCCATCGTTCATCACTCGCTTCCCAGGGATCTGTGGCTACCCACTCATTTAATTAATTTTACCGATTACTTTCAACATTATTTGGTAGATGGCGCTAGGCTTAGCCTGCTGGTTTACCGTGCCTGTGAAGTATACATCCTTTTCCGGCACATAAAAGGCGACGGAACCGACCGAACCGGCATGTCCGATCAGTGGCGGCACTTTTCTGAACATCGTAAAGACAGCCGGCATGGAGAATTTCTGGATACCAATACCGTATTCAAACGGGAAGAATAGACATCTTTCCAAAATAACTCCTGTCGTTTAGGGCTTCGGCCGGATCCGCACAGTGAAGGCAAAACAGTCGGTACCACATGGAATGACAGAGGGTTGAGGTACTGAAGTATTAAGGTGGGGGTTTGTGCTGCATCACCCCAAAACCCCAATACCCCGACACATAACCTCCGTAGCTCAGTGTCCGCGTGATTTAATTAGGAAAGATGTCTAATGGTGAATTCGATAAGGAAGACCCTCCCGGTCTTAAATGGGGAAATGAGCCAAAGACACTGAATACCGTGTTGGGGATTGGGAAGATAGGTGCTGTTTTTAACGGAAATGAGGCTGAGGAGTCTTTTTCCTTTGGTTTCATCGACGAAGTCAGCGTCTACGATAGAACTCTGAGCGCAGATGAAGTCAAACAGAATTATGATACCGATACCCAAGCAACGGCTGTCGAATCTGCCGGTAAGGTAGCTCTCACCTGGGGCGGAATAAAGCTCTCAAGATAGCAAGCTAGGCAGTGATAATACCATTTCTCTAAAATGCTTGTGCATTAATCGCGTGAATCAGGTAAAGAAACTTGCGTGAAGCGGAATAAAAAGTCGGCGTCTGTGCAAAGTCGGCGGGGCAAGGGGATTTCTATCGCGCTCATTATCCATTCGCTTGATTCCCGCCTACGGAGAAGGGGACCGAAATAATTGAGACATTTATGCATGATTATTCAAGCGAAATGGTATAAGTATGTATACTTTCATACAGTAGATAATTGACATTGGATTTTAACTTTATCGTTCTTGAATCCTGAATCGATGCACGATTCAGGATTCAAGATGCAATCAAATCCACAATCTCGATCGCAATCTCTCAATTCAATGGAGTATTGTCCCCGTCAGAGTCCGTATCCCAAGGACAGCGCCGAGTATTGACCACATGCAAATGATAATCTGTTCGCCCAAGATTAACCCAATGAAAAATGGAACAGCGTTTCGATACGCTCTTAATCCGCCGTATCTCAGGATAATCCCTTTGATAGCCCAACCGATCAGGACTGATGTCCACACATGAATCATACCCCATGACGCACCCAGCGCATAGCCGGCAGGGTGAAAGGGCCACCAGATAAATCGTCTTTGCATTCCCATCAGAAACACCGTAAATACCCCGCCCAATCCGATGAAAAGCGTAGCAGTATAGTTTGGCTGCTTAGGGTACTGTAACCATGACGTTAACTGTCTGAAGAGCTCATACCCCGTATTAATTAGTGGGCCATGTGCTTTTGCGACTACGCCGTGTTCATACATTACTTGGAAATACCACCAAAACGACACCAGAATACTGAGTATCAAGGCGAGCACCATACCCAACAGGATATGGGTGTTGTTTATGCCTGTCCGTTCGGCGATCTTGAAGGCTTCTAGCTGGTTCGGCATCGGATGAGAAGTGTTTTCTCTGTTGAAAGCGTATAGAAAGGAGAGGATAGTCAGATTGCTCGCGCCAAGCGCACGCGTCCCCATCACGTCCACCATAAATCCTTGCGGGGAGGTGAAGACAATTTGATGGTAGGGCGGACCGAGCACAGCGCGGACACGCGTGATGGCAATAGACATCAGCAAGTAAATCGCAAAATAAAACAGGATCACTGATAAGGATAAACCCGCTTGCCGGAGCAGAATCACCAGAAAAGTCATCGCAAGAACCAGCCCAAGGACGGCAAATCTGTAACGCAGCGGTTCGGTTGAATCGTCGAGGGTCGAGGGTTGCCCAATGAGTTTCCTCCATACCTGGCTAAGATGCCGCCTGGTCATCCATAGAGATAAAATACCCAGCGTCGTCCATGCCCCAAGTCCCTGTTGCGTCCCATAGACACCGTGGGTACGGAAGAAAGAAATGTAAACCGACTCCGTTTGCGTGATAACCTGTTGGGCTTTGAAGAAAAGGTGGAAGAACCAGACAGAAAACGCTAAATCCAAGGGCACGAAGAATGTCAACCCAGTCACAAATGGGTCAATATTGAATACCATCCAGCCCAGGGCATGCCACGGTTTCTCTGTAAAGATATGGAAATAATACAGCGAGATGCCAGGAATAATGGGAAAAAGATGATGAAGACCGTTGAGAATCTCAATCAGCGCAGATACGGAAAAGCCAATCCACAGAAGGGGGCGAGACATCGTGCGTGGCGCAATCAGCTCAATCGGGAGTTGAATTATCGGATAACTCAATTTATCCTGTTCCGTCCATTGCTTGCGTATGATGGTAGTGCGCTACATGTAATGCTGTGGAATGTGGTTGACAGAAAACCGAATGAAGGTTATCCTCTGTGACATATCCCAAATAACCCGGAGATTAACCATGAGTATATGTTGTCCGAGCTGTAACAGCACAAATACCAAAAAGAATGGACATATTCATAACGGCAAGCAGAATCACTATTGCAACCAATGTTCCCGACAATTCGTTGAAAATCGAGAACAACCCCTCATTTCAGACCATAAAAGAGAGCGGATACGGAAACTGCTGAAGGAGAGAATACCGTTGCGGGGAATCTGTCGAGCGGAGGGAGTCAGTCTTCGCTGGTTACTGGGCTTTATTGCCGAGCTTTATCAACATTTGCCCGATGATTTAAAGTTCCAAATCAAAGGGGAAGCGGAGAGACTCATCATCTACACCCTGGAGTCAGAAATTGATGAAATGCTCAGCTTCGTCGGTCAGAAAACGAACAAACAGTGGATATGGATGGCTATGGATATCGAAAGCAGGCAGATTGTCGCATTCTATGTAGGAGACCGAAGTCGTCAAAGTGCTTTAGCACTCTGGAAGTCAATACCAGCCATCTACAGGAAACATGCGACCTTCTATACAGACGGCTGGGGTGCGTATGAGGGTGTCATTCCGGAAGGGCAGCATCACGTGGTCAAAAAGCTCTTGCGCATGACCAACCATATCGAGCGGTTTAATTGTACGTTAAGACAGAGAGTCTCTCGTCTGGTCCGGCGGTCTCTTTCCTTCTCCAAGAAGTTGGCAAATCACATCGGCGCCATCAAGTATTTCATTTGCCACTATAATCTCGACAAAGCATTACATGTATAGCACTACCAAAAGGAGAAGCCAATGGTACCAGTGAATGATCTTCAGCACGTCACGGTATATCGAGACCCTGAGAGCAAGTGGAACGCCGCGTTCCCTGAGATTGTCTGCCTCAGCACCGGCGACCTGGTGACAGCGTTCCGGCAGGCGCCCTACCCTCCCACAGAGACTGCCAGCGGTTCCCACGCCCACGGCGACGTGCGAGCGCGTGGTGCCATCATCCGCAGCACCGACGGCGGCCAGACCTGGCCCCTCAATACGGTGCGAGTGCTGGCTGAGCGAGAACAGGGTGTAGAGCAGATGTCGGTCAGCGTGGTCAGTGGCGATCTCCTGCTCTCTCCCGCGGCCTCCATGGCCAGCGGCGAGGTCATGGTGCGGCGTTCCAGCGATGGAGGCGACACCTGGGACGACGCCACGGTGATGGACCTCTCGCCTCTCTCTGGCGCGGCAGTCCATGCGCCGATGCTGGAGCTTCCCGACGGCACGATCCTCTCGCCGCACTGTGGCAGTGTAGGAAAGAGGGCAGTCTATGGGCCTCAACACGCCCAGACGGTCATCCGCTCTCAGAATCGGGGCCAGACGTGGGGGAACGGCTCGATCATCGCTGTAGACCCCAGCCGCGCCCGCCTCTACCACCAGACCTCGCTGGTGCGCTATCCCGATGGCGAGATTATCGGCGCGATGCACAGCAAGGAGCGGTCCAAGTCCTCCGATGGCCAGGAGGTTACCTTTCCCAGGCTGTGGCTGTCCCGCTCCTGGGACGACGGCTACACCTGGAGCAGCCTCGAAGAGCTACCGATGCCGATCAGCGGCGCCGCCCATCACATCCTGCGCCTGCGCGATGACCGGCTGGTCTGCACCTGGGGGAACCGTTTCGACCCCAGTATCCGCGTGGCGGTGAGCGATGATCGAGGTTACAGTTGGGATACCACCCGTGGCTGGCTGCTGCGCGAAGGGGAGCACCTCAGCGAGTTCGACCCGGGACCGTACCGCCACCGGCCCGGTGGTCCCGTCGTCACCCTAGGCATCACCGACATCGGCGAGACCTGCTCGACCCAACTGCCGGATGGCCGGGTCATCACCGTGTACTACTGGACCGACGGCGACAGCGATCCCATGCGCTACATCGAGGCCGCCATCTACACCATCTAACCGATATTTTGCTTCATCGTTACGACTTTTTCAGTGATGGAAGTCATTAAGTTTTTTGAACTGTTGCCTTTGAACTGAACCCCTCAGAATGGATCTACGCTAACATTGTCGGGCTAAGGAATGGCTGCGAAATAACTCCCGCATTTGGGGGAATCATGGTAGGGTGCGCACCGCGCACCATCCGCAATTGGTGCGCGATGCGTACCCTACTTGTCTTCCATACGAAATGACTGACTTATACCACTTGCAGTTTGAAATGAGACGATTTCAGAATCCCCCTCAATCCCCCTTTTTTTACTTTTCTGTATTGGTCAACAGGATGGTTGACACTTATCCAAACACTTCGGCTTCGCTCAGTGCAGGCTCTAACTCCCCGGCCCCCTTCCCCTTCGGCAAGCTCAGAGCTTGCCCTGAGCCTGTCGAAGGGGAAGGCTCTACGAGGGAAGGGGGAGAAGCCTGTCTCCCCTCTCCTTGCAGGGGAGGGGCCGGGGGAGGGGTTTCCGTCCACAAACTGTCAATCATCACCTTGACCATTACACAAATTCGTGAAATCTCTTGGGTATTCTCTTACGAGAAAAAAGGGTTAGATAGGGGGTTTTCGCTTACCGGTGAAATGAGAGGTTTTGACCGAAAATCCCAACGACTGAATGATAACCGAAAGGAAGAAAGGAGTTTAGAAAATGGACGATGTCGTCTGTTACGAGGTGTGGACCGGCTATCCCTACGACCCCGTCTTTCCTGACACTGTCTTGGAGACGGGAACAAGTGAAGCGACTGCCACCAAAAAGGAGGGAGCGCACGATGCTTGACCCTCGGTCGTCGCCGCTTTTCGAGGCTTGGCCCAATGCGGAGACAGGCCTGGAGGTCTGGTTGCTCAGCGCAGAGCCAGCGCCGCTGCAGCAGTCCTTCTACTTCGTCAATGACGGCCTGAGCCGGGACGGGCGTTACCTCTGGTTCTACTGCGCCTACCCGCCCTCGGGCTCGGGCAACGACGGACGGACGTTGGCAGTGGTGGACTCCGAAGCACAGACCGTTCACCGCTTCCCCGATACGCAGTTCCAAGCTGCGTCGCCGTTCGTGGATCCCGACAGCGGGGAGGTCTACTGGACGACCGGGGCATCGATCTGGCGGCGGGGGCCGCAGCCGGAAGCCGAGGCAGAATGCGTCAACTCCCTGCCGGCGGATGTGCTGCGAAACCGCCGCGTGGCACGGCTGGCCACCCACCTGAGCCGCTCCGCCGATGGCCGCGAGTTCTTTGTGGACGTGTGGGTTTCGAGGGGGGCAGAACTCGTGTTCGGCACGCTCCCCCTGGACGGCGGGGATTTCCAGTTCTGGCACAGTTTCGACCGCCACCACAACCATGCCCAGTTCAGTCCCGTGGACCCGGACATGGTGCTGTTCGCCGAGGAGGGCCACACCGACCTGCATACCGGCCTGCGGACACCGATCACCAACCGCATGTGGACCATCCGCCGCGGCGAAGCCCCGCGCCCAATCTTCGAGGACCCCACGGTTTGCAGCCACGAATGGTGGGATGCCGATGGCGTGCACGCATGGTCGGTCTGGCACAAGGAGACCTGGCGCACGAATGTGCAGACCGCCGAGTTGGAGCGCATCGAGTGGCCGGTGACCTGCTTGCATGCGCACAGCAGCGTAGACGGCAGGTACCTCGTCTGCGACTCCTCGACCGAGCGCTTCTACCGCGGGTGCGCGACGTCTGTGCACTTCATGGATCGCCGGACGGGGAAGACGCTCAAGCTCATCGACAACCCGGCGATCGAAGGCTACGTGGGGGCCAACTACCATATCGATCCGCACCCGCGCTTCTGTTGCGGCGACCGGTTCGTGGTGTTCACCGCCACGGTCAGGGGGCGGGTGGACGTGGCTGTCGTCCGAACCGACGATCTGGTCGCCTGGGTCGAAGAAGGGAGCGCAGAAAGACGCCCCCTGCTCGTTCCGTAGCGGACTGCACCATCCCTGGTCCTCGACCTGGCGGGGACGTCATTGCGGGCCGACGTCAATCATCTCGGAGCGCATGCTTGTGCAAGCCGAGAAGCCCGTTCCTGTCCACGGGAGGACGGCGCCCGAGGAGTATCCGGACCGAAGGTCCTTCGGCCCCGGTCTTGCACGTGTCACTTCTCGGCGACGAGTTAGGGTACCGACCAGATTCGTGCCGCTTCATCCACCCCGGCAGCGAGTCTGTCGGTGGGTAATGGATACACTTGCATCAGTTGCATCGGGGCAAAATTTACGACGGCGTGCTTTGGACCAATCAACGTTTCCCTACTTGTCAGGAGATTGGTGGTCTAGCGAACGGACACATTTTTCAGGCTCGGCAACGGGTTGGCTTCTTCCCCTGCAGGGCTTTCTTTTTCTCTCTTTTCTTCCCCTCTCCCTTTTCTCTTTCTCTTTTTCTCTCTTTTTCTTTCTTTCCCTTTTTCGATGGTGTGGTTTATTTCAATTGATTGTCTGATAGCCCGAAGCAGCGTTTTTGTGCTTGTCCTTCCCAGTTAGGAAATAAGGAGTCTTCCAAACGATGAACAACAAACACGTCCTCGCTGTCAGATTCGCAAGTTCCGTGACAGGAAACCTCGCCCTCAGATATGGAAACGAAAGCCCATCGGCGCTAGGGAGTGCGGTCAACAAACAACGCTACATCGTAGCACATTTGAGATATGGTGTCAACGCGAAACATCTACCAACCGTGCAAAGACGAATGACCAAAGAGCAACTTCTGGCACCGATCTCTGGTCAGATAACAGATGTCGGTAAACGTCGATTCGACACAAAAAAGGGAACTCAAGTTGGTATAATCAATCATGTACAAAACAAAACCAAAAGTAGTCCCCAATGAGTATCACACTGCTTTTCTGCGAGATTCACGACCTTATTCGACATATTGAGCCCAGGTTTATCGCCGTCACTGAAGTTCACCGTTGACAAGCGTTCTGCGGCTGATGGGCAGTAAGCTCTTCGCTTTTTCGAGGAACCCCTTTTTCAATTGTTCGACGTGGATAATTGCATCTTGCTAGCTCTCTCCGTTAGCGAGACCGTTGGAGCTTGGGGCACAGCCGGCAAGTTAAGTATTGAAGCGATGCAAGACGCTTGGTGAAGGGAGGGGTGTGTTCAAAGAGAGGTCAAAACCAACCCAAGGTCAGATTTCTGTTGACTGAAGCACAGAAAGCCAGTAAAATGGGTCGTCGTTGGTCTCACCAAGAAGGCAACGGCAAACATCAGACGGTAATTTTTGCCGTTGCTGATTTAAGTAGTTGCCGGTGGTCAGTTCTCGGTGGGGTGAAAGAAGAACCGAGAGAATTCTGTTGACCCAAAAGTGAGCAACGGGTAAAATGGCTAAAGTCTATTTCCAAAGTGGGCAGTGAAAGCTGCCAGATTTTAATTATTGCCAAAACTGAACATTTATTCACGGCTCCGGGCTCATCGGTATCGGTTTTAGCCTGTTCGTCGTTGTCATTGCGGCATTGAACCTAGTCCTCGACTTTGACTTTATCGAGAGCGGCGCTGAAAGGGGCGCACCAAAGTATATGGAGTGGTATGCTGCCTTCGGTTTAATGGTGACATTGATCTGGCTTTATATTGAGATTCTGAGGCTCCTGGCAAAATTCGCAGCAAGCCGGGATTAATGGGATCTTGTGGTCTGTCCATGCAATTCTTCAAAAAGCGGTGATTTTTTCGGCCACGTCAAACACCATCAGTTCGTTGGAATGTACTCGTGCTTAGTTATGAGATACGTTTAGCTCGTACTGGAGTAAATTCACCGTTAGCGTGACTGACTCGATACCCTTTTCGGCCATGTAGGCGTCCAACGTGCCGTAAGGAATTACACCACACACCCGATTCATCAACGCCAACACAGTGGGCAGTGAAATCAGCGTAATCCCACGCAGGACCGCCACCGTTGGAATGAAAGAAATCCTGTCGTCGCGCCAACTCCATTTCTACTGCAATCGCCCATGGCAAGTGCAGCGGTACGACGGGCACTCCACGGACCTATTTCGGCTTCGTGCCCGCCTCGTTGTTGCGAACGCATGAGAATGCCACTTTAACCGTTGCCGACTACGCTGTGGATCCACCCGACATCCGGCTCAGATAACGCTCAACTTATTTCCCCTACGAGACTATTGCCATGGAGTCATCGATCGCAGATACAACCACGTTTGTTTCACACTTGGAGTGTGCCATGGAGGGAGACCGGTACGCCGCCGATCACATCCATAATCTCTCCAAGGCGAACAAACCACTGTTGGTGCGGTATGACCTGGAAGGCATTGCGGCCTCGGTCACCAAGGAGCAACTGGCGGACCGCCCGAGCGGCATGTGGCGTTATCGAGAGTTTTTACCAGTACGAAAAACCAAGAACATCGTCAGCCTGGGTGAAATTTGCACACCGCTGATTGAGTGCTGGCAGCTTGCTGCGAGCTTGAATGCCCGCCATCTCATGATCAAGGACGAAGGTCGACTGCCCACCGGTTCTTTTAAGGCGCGTGGACTCTGCATGGCCGTATCGATGGCCAAGGAACTCGGCATCCAGCGGCTTGCCATGCCAACCAACGGGAACGCAGGCGCAGCCATGGCCGCCTACGCGAGTCGCGCCGGCATAGAGTCTTTCGTTTTTTGCCCCGACGACACCCCGCCGATCAACGTTCACGAAATTGCTGCGCAAGGGGCCGCAACTTTTCTCGTCAACGGGCTGATCAACGACTGTGGCAAGATCGTCGGTGCAGGCAAAGAAGCCATGGGCTGGTTCGATACCTCTACGCTCAAAGAGCCCTATCGCATTGAGGGCAAGAAAACGATGGGACTTGAACTGGCCGACCAGTTGGGCTGGGACGTACCAGATGTGGTAGTGCTATACATGTAATGCTTTGTCGAGATTATAGTGGCAAATGAAATACTTGATGGCGCCGATGTGATTTGCCAACTTCTTGGAGAAGGAAAGAGACCGCCGGACCAGACGAGAGACTCTCTGTCTTAACGTACAATTAAACCGCTCGATATGGTTGGTCATGCGCAAGAGCTTTTTGACCACGTGATGCTGCCCTTCCGGAATGACACCCTCATACGCACCCCAGCCGTCTGTATAGAAGGTCGCATGTTTCCTGTAGATGGCTGGTATTGACTTCCAGAGTGCTAAAGCACTTTGACGACTTCGGTCTCCTACATAGAATGCGACAATCTGCCTGCTTTCGATATCCATAGCCATCCATATCCACTGTTTGTTCGTTTTCTGACCGACGAAGCTGAGCATTTCATCAATTTCTGACTCCAGGGTGTAGATGATGAGTCTCTCCGCTTCCCCTTTGATTTGGAACTTTAAATCATCGGGCAAATGTTGATAAAGCTCGGCAATAAAGCCCAGTAACCAGCGAAGACTGACTCCCTCCGCTCGACAGATTCCCCGCAACGGTATTCTCTCCTTCAGCAGTTTCCGTATCCGCTCTCTTTTATGGTCTGAAATGAGGGGTTGTTCTCGATTTTCAACGAATTGTCGGGAACATTGGTTGCAATAGTGATTCTGCTTGCCGTTATGAATATGTCCATTCTTTTTGGTATTTGTGCTGTTACAGCTCGGACAACATATACTCATGGTTAATCTCCGGGTTATTTGGGATATGTCACAGAGGATAACCTTCATTCGGTTTTCTGTCAACCACATTCCACAGCATTACATGTAGCGCACTACCGGGAGTAGATAACCCCTAAATTGGAATGTGCCTCTGCCAAGTTCGGGTCAATGCCAATAGCCGTTTTAAACTCGGCAATCGCCTTGTCCAGTTTGCCTTGATTGTAGTAGATATTTCCCAGATTGACGTGTACTAATGCTGATGGAAGTTTCGGATTGATGCTCAGGGCTTTTTTGTACGCCTTAATCGATTCATTGTGTTTGCCTTGGTCTAGATTTTGTCCAATAAGACGCGCCTCCTACCAGAAGTCACTTTCAGATCTTTCCCTGCTTTTTTGCCTCCTGTAGGTTCCCCGTGCTTTTCATGGAAACAGCGTATACACATTCATTTCAAATATCACACCAATCAGGCTCCACAGACTCCCGGCGAGGAATTGCCCAAAGATCAGCCCCAAGAAGAAAGGTAATGCCTGCCGATAAGATCTGACCCAGCCTCCGGTGAGCAACAACCGCTTGAACAGCCAGCCTAAGAAGATGGAGAACCACATCCAACCGAGCGCCCACCCCGATCCGACGGCGTATCCTACAGGATAGAGTGGCCACCAGAGAAACCCTCTTTTTAATACGGTGAGAACAATCGTAAAAAGAAAGCCAAATCCCATCTGCTGGATGGCTTCGATATTTGTGGTTCGTGGGAATGCGATCCAACTTTGTAAGCGGGAGAATTCGGCTCTGCCCCAGAGGGAGAACTGATATTTATAGTAAATGGCAACGTGAGCACCGATGGCCATAATTGCGCCGACAATCGACGCGACGATCATCGCCACAACTAACCGATTCTCATTCATTTTGAAGTGTGATCCGATTTTGAAGGCTTCTAACTGGTGGGGCATCGGGTGAGATCGGTAGCCGTAAGCCAGCCATGAAAGGAGCGTCGTATTCGTCATATTCCCTGCACCGAGCGGCCGGGTGCCCATAAACAGGATCATAATCCGATCTGGATGCATGTGATGTAACTCATGTGTCGGTGGACCAAGCTCTGCCCGCATTCGGGTCATCCCAATACAGAGAATAAAATAGATGCCGAAATATCCCATTGCAACCCAAGGCGACAGACCTGCCTGATACCAGAAAATGAGGACGAATGCCATTCCCAAAATCATTCCGGGCACGGCCATACGGTACAACGGGTCGTCGGATTTGTTTGAAAATGCACTCAATAGCACACGCTTGATGTGCTTCCTGCTCGTCCAAAGTGCCAGTACCCCGATGCCGATCCACGCTCCTGCTCTTTGCTCATCTTGCATGCCCATGGCTGTTGTCCAACCTATCGCGTTAAAAAAGACACGCTGTGCGTTCCAAAACAGGTAAAAGAACCAAAGCGAAAACGATAGGCCCAAAGGCATCAGATACCCGAACCCGATGGCGAAAGGGTAGATATAAATCGGTATCCCCCTTCCGTGTCGGCCTAACGCGCTCCAAGGCTTTTCAGTAAACTGAAGAATCGATTTGACTTTCAGAGCCGGAATTACAGGAAAAAGATCGTTGATGCCCGCGAGGATCTCGAGACCAAAAGCGATACCAAAGCCGATCCAGATCAGCCGATTGGAAAACAGCTTCGATGTATTGCCGATCAGTTCAATTGGCATTACGGTCAATGGATAAGTCAATTTCTCATGCTCGATCCACTGCTTTCTGATGATGATGTTGATGCAGAGCATGACAAATAGTAACACGATCACCAAGGCGCTCCAAGCAAGAATCGGTGTTATCCACGCATCGATATAGTGGTCCTGCCAAAAGCTATCGTCGCCTTCAAAATAGCCCTGCAGAATACCGCGATCATCGACCGTGAGCCATCGCGGCATAAAGCGGAAGAAGAGATCCTCCCACTCGTTTTCAGGCGTTGCAAACCAAGCAGCGTTTGCCATCATGGGAACCAACTGCCGAACGATGTCGTGCCCGGCGAGCGCAGTGGCAACAGAGACCATGATGTACGTGGTCGCCAACTCTGCTTTGCTCAACGAGATCTTTTTGAGGAAACGCTTCAGCGACAGGTTGATACCGGCCAACACGAAGAAGGTGGACAGCACGGTCGGAAAGATTGAGAAGTCCGTCAGTTCATCTACGACTCGATTCTCTGCGGAGATGATCCAGTAACAGGTGAGCACGATCAAAACAGATCCGAAAATCAGCGTGCCCAAGAGAAAACGCCCTGTCGAAGACTCCTTTGGGAAACCAGTTGCAATGTCCTTTCTTGGATTCATGGCTCCCTTGTTATTCAAATGAAATGGCTGACTCGTCAATTTTATCAGAAATGCACAGAGGGATTAATATAAAAAGCGACAGATGTAACCCACTTCTCTTTTTACTGGATGAACCTGCCGCCTTGTGATATGAGGGCAATCAGCTAAATAAGCTGATAACAGTTGCAACGCGGACGGAGGGATGGACAGGGTCGAAATGACCGATTTGCGGGGGTGGTCCTTGGGGGTTTTCGGCAGTAATTTCTGGTTAAGATTTTGCAATGCGGATACAGGGGGAAAAAACTTGACTTTGGGACGCGGAAAGGGGATTCTAGAACGGTCACACTACAACGATTTCCTTTCCCAGGAGGTATCCGATGCATCTCGTTTCGATTTCCCCTGTGTCCATGCAGAATGTACGGGTGGGGTCACCCGTACATTCGCCGACTTTCTCGGCGTTGATAGCTCCCTTGGAGCCAGTGCTTTCGACCATTACACCGTTGGAATCTTCGAGCAACCGTCCGATAACCTTTACCTTTGACTATCAGCTCAAAAGCCTGATTTACTATCACACCGAGCAATGCACGTCCGCCCAAGCCTTGCTGCAAGCGATGCAACATGATGCTTTTGTCCGTCACACACTGGTTCCCCAATCCGGGCTTGGAGAGAGCACCTTCTATGAAGCCAACGCCACCCGGGGCGCCACCCAAATGCTGGAGGTGTTCGATAGGTTTTCCAAGAAGGTGGAAAAGCGCTTGGGACTCGCTCATGCGGAGTTGGGGGAGTTAGCATGACCTTTGTACAGCGCCACATAAATTGCATAAATGAAATCATGCCCACAGCGGGAGATGGTGGTTTGACAGGGCCGCTGAGGAGGCACCCAGTTCTAGTTGTGCCGTTTTTAGCCAGTGTACAAAGGTCATGCTAACTCGTCGCCGAGAAGTGACACGTGCAAGACCGGGGCCGAAGGACCTTCGGTCCGGATACTCCTCGGGCGCCGTCCTCCCGTGGACAGGAACGGGCTTCTCGGCTTGCACAAGCATGCGCTCCGAGATGATTGACGTCGGCCCGCAATGACGTCCCCGCCAGGTCGAGGACCAGGGATGGTGCAGTCCGCTACGGAACGAGCAGGGGGCGTCTTTCTGCGCTCCCTTCTTCGACCCAGGCGACCAGATCGTCGGTTCGGACGACAGCCACGTCCACCCGCCCCCTGACCGTGGCGGTGAACACCACGAACCGGTCGCCGCAACAGAAGCGCGGGTGCGGATCGATATGGTAGTTGGCCCCCACGTAGCCTTCGATCGCCGGGTTGTCGATGAGCTTGAGCGTCTTCCCCGTCCGGCGATCCATGAAGTGCACAGACGTCGCGCACCCGCGGTAGAAGCGCTCGGTCGAGGAGTCGCAGACGAGGTACCTGCCGTCTACGCTGCTGTGCGCATGCAAGCAGGTCACCGGCCACTCGATGCGCTCCAACTCGGCGGTCTGCACATTCGTGCGCCAGGTCTCCTTGTGCCAGACCGACCATGCGTGCACGCCATCGGCATCCCACCATTCGTGGCTGCAAACCGTGGGGTCCTCGAAGATTGGGCGCGGGGCTTCGCCGCGGCGGATGGTCCACATGCGGTTGGTGATCGGTGTCCGCAGGCCGGTATGCAGGTCGGTGTGGCCCTCCTCGGCGAACAGCACCATGTCCGGGTCCACGGGACTGAACTGGGCATGGTTGTGGTGGCGGTCGAAACTGTGCCAGAACTGGAAATCCCCGCCGTCCAGGGGGAGCGTGCCGAACACGAGTTCTGCCCCCCTCGAAACCCACACGTCCACAAAGAACTCGCGGCCATCGGCGGAGCGGCTCAGGTGGGTGGCCAGCCGTGCCACGCGGCGGTTTCGCAGCACATCCGCCGGCAGGGAGTTGACGCATTCTGCCTCGGCTTCCGGCTGCGGCCCCCGCCGCCAGATCGATGCCCCGGTCGTCCAGTAGACCTCCCCGCTGTCGGGATCCACGAACGGCGACGCAGCTTGGAACTGCGTATCGGGGAAGCGGTGAACGGTCTGTGCTTCGGAGTCCACCACTGCCAACGTCCGTCCGTCGTTGCCCGAGCCCGAGGGCGGGTAGGCGCAGTAGAACCAGAGGTAACGCCCGTCCCGGCTCAGGCCGTCATTGACGAAGTAGAAGGACTGCTGCAGCGGCGCTGGCTCTGCGCTGAGCAACCAGACCTCCAGGCCTGTCTCCGGATTGGTCCAAGCCTCGAAAAGCGGTGACGACCGAGGGTCAAGCATCGTGCGCTCCCTTCTTTGTGGTGGACAATCGACCCCGCCGCGTCAGAAACCGGCGGGGATCGGCCTGGGCGCGCCCCGAGGTCGCTCCGACGACGAATAGAACGACAACGGACCGGAACCCAACCAGGCCGCGAGTGTGGATGTGGTTGGCCGAATGTTTACATGTGAGGTCACCAGTCATGGGTCGTTGCCTCCTGCACCAGGATGCGCTGCTGTCCCTCCGGTCCCGCCACAACGAGGGTGAATTCGGATCGCTGACCGGGCACGAGATCGCCGATCTTGAGGCTCAGGGACGTGTTCGCCTCCAGCGAGGACCCAACCAACCTCCAGTCCCGTTTTTCGATGGGCGGCCTCACGCCTTCGCCTCGATGCCACACCCAGGCGCGGACCGGCTTCGACGCGGCCAGCTTCAGCGTGGCACTGCGCCGCGTCGTGGTGGTCTCCACAACCTTCACGTCCAACGGCGCTGCGGCGCACAGCGTGCCGGCATCCTCCAGCAGCGTGTGCCGCCAACGCTGGAGTTTCTCGCCCGTGCGCTCGGCGAGGACTTCCTCCACCGCCGTCCCGACGCGATCGCGCGCGTCCCGGGCCAGGGCCGGGTCCTGCCCGGGGGCGCCCGCGGCCTGATCGATGATCCACAGCAGCTTGTAGTCCTCCAGGCCTTCCCGATAGGCCTCCAGGCGGCGCGTCGTGATGGGGCCGTCGTGTCCGAGGTAGACCAGGGCGCAGTCGCCCCTCTCGTTTTCCGGCAATCCGCTGTACCGCCCACCCCATTTACCCACATAGATCCAGTACCCAACGCCCTTCAGGCCGAGCTTCCAGGCCAGCCATCCGTCCATGCGCAGTTTCTGGTGGGCTGCGTGGGGATCATTGCGGGGTACGGCGGTGTTCTCCGGCGGCTGCCACCCGGCATTGGTGTACATCCACCACTCCTTGCCTTTCTCGCGCATCAAATCTTCGCTCTCGGGCCACCGCCCGATGTTCCAACTCGGCGGGACAAAGATGTCGATGTAAGGTTCGGCCTTTTTCGCCGCCTCCAGTTCTCCCAGGCCCTGGGGGTTTGCCCAGATACGAATCTTCGGGTCGGCCTCCCGGGTCAGTTTCCCCAGGGAGATGAAGTTTTCGCCAGCCGACCCCTCATCTTCCAGATAGACGGCCCAACGGCTGTACGGGACACCGAGGTCCTCGCGCACGTGGGCCGACAGCATACGGAGATAGGTGACGAAACTGCGGCTCCACTGCTCGCCCAGGAAGTCCTGGCCCCACTCATCCTTCAGATGCTCCGGGAACACCCCGATCACAAGGAAATCCCTCTCGGGATCGAACTCCCGGCGCTGGAGCATCTGGTCGAAGTCCAGCGTGTTGATGCCCACGACGTTTCCCTGGACATCGCGCACCGGCCAAGGCATGCCGTAGGACCGGGTCAGCACGGCGTTGACCCCGGTCCGCTGCATCAAGTCCACATACCGCCGGGCTCCGACGCGACCGATCCTGCCGCTGATCATGCCAGGTTTATGCCGCTGATCAGGGGGATAGGTCCACATCGCGGTCCAAATGGGCATTCGCTCCGGGAGAACTGCGGCCGTCACGTCGAGCTCGAACGGTATCTCGAGGGCGGGACCGGATCTCAGAGGCGTCAGTCGGACGTGCCCGCTCCAGAGCCCGGCGGGCAGAGCCTGGGTGTCGATGCTAATGAAGAAGCTACCGGTCTGCTCCGCAGGGACGTGAATGCTGTTCCCGCCCGCCGCCCGGGGAAGTGGGTCGGGGACAAGGACCCCGGTCCGCGTGGAGACGAAGTCCACCACATGCACGTCCACTCGGTCGCCGCTGAGCACGAAGCCGGGGCGTTGTCGGTGGCGGACGTTCTGGAAATCGAGACGGCAGGGGAGGGGTACCTGGCTCAGGTTGCGCACGTGGACGGCCAACGGCACCCTTTCTCCACACGCTCCCTCGACGCGGATCGGGCCGGTTCGGTTGCGACCGAACGATCCGGGTGATGCGCCGTCGCCGGAGGCTGGATTGGTGGCCGTCGCTTCACTTGTTCCCGTCTCCAAGACAGTGTCAGGAAAGACGGGGTCGTAGGGATAGCCGGTCCACACCTCGTAACGGACGACAAGCTTCTGATTATCATTACGGTCGGTATCAGTCATCGTTGGGGTCTCCTTTTGAGGGTTTTGACTTGTGATTGCCAGTATGGCTAAGCATAAAACCAAATGTCTCATGGTTGATATTTCTCCCTTCGATGGAGGTAACCGTTGCGCGAGCGCATATCTATTTCAGAATTACCATCCGCTTCAGGCTGCTTTGGTGTGCATATATTCACACCAACGTTGATTGTGGCGCCGGGTTTGCGGAAATCGCAATGGCATTGCTGAAAACAGGAGTCCATTGCTGTTGAAATTCAGATTTGGCTTGATGGATTTGCCCCGATGTGCCATACTATACAACATAAACAAACAAAAAGCAACCTTAGAGACGTGAGTTCGATAGTGCGGATGTAGGCCACACCTGGACGCGAGTGTGTAAGGGGGCTTCGGAGGAGGCGAGTATGTGAGTATGTGAGTATGTGAGGGAGCGAGGAAAGAAAAAAACAGACAGAAGAATCCATTGTCTTCTCTTACCTCGCTCCCTCGCTCCCTCGCTCCCCCGCTCCCCCGCTCCCCCGCTCCCTCGCTTACGCAGAATTCTTACGTCGAACTCACGTTAGTGTAAAGCTGTTTGTTCAGATCTCGTTTCTGGGAGAAGTCTAATCGCCGCGCCAGGTCTGGGAAGAAGAGATCCACGATGTCCGCCAGAAAATCAACGGCGAGTTCTTTCATGAATTATCGAGTTCCACTTCAGCCTTTCTCGGAGGCAAGTCCGGATCGTTTTTCGATGATTTGAACACATACGCAGGTAAAGCGTCAATCGCAAAGCGAAGAATGACAAACGGCGTAACAACTCACGCATCGCGACCTGCTCCAATCACTCCCTGCTCAAGCATTGTTAGCAGCGCCGAGTCATCGACATCGAGCGGCAAGGTGATCTTTGCACGGTGTCGGCTCGACTCGTAGGTGGCAAAGATAAGTTCGGTCGCCTGAAGTGCCTTCCGTCCGCTAAGCTTTGGCTCCCGTTCCGTTTTGACGCAATCAATCAGATCCAGTACGGCGAGCGTGGTGTCCCCACCGTCGGGAACAACGCCGCTGAGATCTGGCGTGTCCCAGTTTTCAGATCCGCGCCGGAGGACGCGCAGCGGTGGTTTATCTCGTCCGCTAACTTCGATGATGCCATCGGTCCCGATCAGACGATTATTGGGCCCTTGTAGGGAAGTCCCTCCGGTTGCCAACAAACCTTCCAATCCGTTTTTCCAACGAACCCATGAAACACCGCTGGTTTCCACCTGCACGCCAAGAACTACATGCTCTTCGGACACATCGATCTGACCGATGACCCACTCCGCCGGCTCGTCGTTGTTGTAGAAGAAGAACATATCGAACCAGTGTGTGCCCCAATCCATCAGGTTTGGACATGCCCCTTCGACGCGGAAGAGTTGACCGATCGTGCCGTCATTTGCCAGTTCCTTCGCTTTTACAAATGACGCGCGGAAGCGGCGCTGATGGCAGAATGTGATCACCACATCATTGTCCACGCACGCTTGATAGAGCGCCTTGGCGTCTCCCCACGTCGGTGCCATCGGTTTTTCGGCGTGGATGGCTTTAATCCCGCTGTTCGCCGCCGCGATAATCATCTCCTTGTGTAAGGGCATCCACGTACAGACGCTAACGAAATCGAGATCTTCCTGATCCAACATCCGCCTGTAGTCTTCGTAAGTTCTCGGTACTCCGAACTCGTCCGAGAACTTCTGCCGAGTTTCCTCGACCGGGTCCGCACAAGCGACAATTTCCACTTCAGGCGATGCCTTATAACCTTGCGCGTGCGCGTGTCCACGTCTACCACAACCGATAATACCCACTTTGAATAGTGCCATAAAAGTTATCCTCATAATCCACCAGCAATGATTGAGTCCAGCAAGTTGGACATCAAATTCCTCTGTCTTTCTGCCAAGCCATCCAGCAAGCCAGGGCTTCACCTGCCATGGACCATGGCAGAGACCTATGGCCTTCAGTTTGGAATAGAGAGACACTGCCATTACTATTCGTGGTGGAGGGCTCGTTCTGACCAACACAGGAGCGTTTGGACAAAGCTCTTCCGCATCGGCACATACTTCCAGGGTGAGCGGCACGTTGCAAAGCGTGGCTAGAAATGCGCCCGTGCCGTAATCGAGCCCTTCCACTTGCTTGACCCCGTGCTTAAGGGCTATGTGCAACATGTCATATCACAACTGCAAACGGTCGACCGAGAACGAGAAGAAAAGAAAATCCGATTCTTCAAGCGCCTCTCGCCTGTCAGTGCCCCCTGTGATATTGAGGTCGGCTCCAAGGTGCTCATTGACAAGATGGGACACTTTGAGTATGGTTTGCAATCGAGCTTCGTCGATATCGAGATAGTGTAGATGGGCACCTCGCAGTTCTGGATGTTGAGCTACAGTGCTGGCCAAACTGTATCCTGCTTGTGAAGCTCCTCCGATTAGTGTTATCTTCGGTTTTTGCATTTCCGTTGCTCCTTATGGTTTGATAGATTTTGTCGCCAACTCCCCCTGGGAATCGGAAATATCAAAATTGGCTTTGCCTGTCTTGGCAGCCAAGCCGCTTTGGCCTTGGAAGTTGCTTTTCTCAGGTAGATTGGAACTTCTCATCGCTCCGAGGGCGGCATCTTTCTCAGCGGACGTAGGCCGGATGGAGCCAGATCCTCGTCACCCAGGTCAAAGCGTAACTTGCCATACCGGTTGACATGCTTGGACCGTACGGGGGACAGATGCACAAAGTCCACTTCATCAATGGCTTCTCCTCGCTTTCTCAACTCCTCAATGGCCGCCTGCATATAAACTATTCAAACATATAGGAATGGCACGGACTTAAGAAACGAATTCAGCCGTGGAGCGGCTTTAGCCAGCGCTCCAAACTGACCTAAAAACGAACCGCTGAGACGCAGAGCACACAGAGCTGGCGCGGAGATTTTTCACCCGTTTTCCTCGGCGTTTCCTCCGCGTTCTCGGCGCCTCTGCGGTGAATCGGTTGAAATTCGTTCAAGCCAGTGGTAGGGCGGTTGTCCAGCTTTTTACATCGCACAGAGTAGGACACGTGATTCCTTCCTCATATTGAGGTTAGGAGTACCGTTGCCCCCTCCCCAAACCGTGCGGGCACCGTTAAATGCACACGGCTCTCCAGCCAATGTCAATTACTTTTACTCGGTTCAACCGAATGATATTCATCATTCATCACCTACTGATTTCATTGCCATCGACCTGTCGCCCTTCCCCCTTCTCCCTGATGGGTTTCGCTCGCATTGCTTTGAGCTTATGGCATCAGGATAGGAGGACAGATTGGCTACTGTCTACTCTGTCCATTACAGACAGCAATTTGGGTACTATGACGACCGGCTACCCTATTGGACTTTATCCAACTTAGGCAGTCCCAAGTTCTTGTTGAGCCAAAGATTCGACACACAGCGGCTTCCCGTTCGTCCCTTTAATCCCCGCTATTGCGGGGCAAGCAGGAGCAATTGGGTGCAACTGAAACTTAAGCATTCAGAGGCATGCTCCTGAATGACGTTTCGATGGTTCATACGTCACCAAGGCACGTAACGTCTTGAGGACATAGGATTAAGGCAGTCTAGCTTTCACCACGTGCATCTTACACTGCTGACCGTCTAGCCTAGAACCATTTCGGCATCAATCAGCTTCTCCTAGCATGCTATGTTGGGCATTCTTTTTCAAGATTTCAGCCCTTCGTCTCCTAAACTGGGCATACCTAAGCTAGGTGTGTATTAGATTTCCCAATAATCTAAGTCAATCTCCTGACACTCCTGCTCAACAATTAAATGGCGCTATTAAGTCCGTGGCATTCGCCCAATCCCTGTTGCTGCAATGGCATTCGGACTGCCGAAGAAAGTTGTAAACGAGAAAGACGGCGCAGAAATGGTCTTGATTCCTGCAGGCGAGTTCGAGATGGGGAGTCCAAAGGACGACGAGAAGCATTGGGAAAGGCCTATCCACACCGTCTCTGAGCCTCAAATCCGCACAGTTCCCACTCAAGCAGGTCATCGAGCTAATACCTTGTCAGCCACTCAACATGTATTTGACCAATACACGATTCGTCAGATTCCCAGTTTTTCACGCATGTATTGACAACTCATCGTGATGCTCTCTTTCGGCGTATTATCCGTCCGATCCTGCTCGACAGTCAGCCATTCTGCATTGATTTCCCCAAGGGCGTTCATGATTTCCCTCCAATCGAGAATACCATGTCCAACTTCCCCAAAGGAGCTATCGGCGTTCATGTCTTTGAAGTGAAGATAGGCAACGCGATTCGCGTACTTCTTCAGGAAGGCGGCAGGATCTTCGCCACCGTGCTTCACCCAGTAGGTATCCACGCAGGCGTGAACGCACTTTGGATCTGTCGATTCATAAAGCTTGACCAACGCGGTCGTCCCGCCAAGATCTTTGAATTCCCAACTGTGATTGTGATAGCAGAACTTAATCCCGGCATCATTGCACCGACGTCCAACTTCGTTGAAAACCCCCGCAGCGCGTTCAAAATCTTCAAGCGTATCGCGTGCTCCAACTCCAGAGACCATCAAGTAACCACACCCCATTGCCGCGGTGAATTTGATCATCTCATCAAACTGCTCAAGGCCCCCATAGCCGGTATGGACGCCTGCCAGATCCAAGTTATGGGATTCCAACAGCGTCTTTGCTTCATCAATCGAGCGTCCGCCCGAAGTGAGATTTCCGAGGCGGGTTTCGACGGCGTCGAAACCCGCCTCGGAAATTTCGGCGAAGACGCCGGGGAGATCTTCACGGGGACGACGTCCGTAGATATTCAGTTGACAACCGATTTTATAGTTGCTCATGTAACTCTCCTTAAAATTTGAAGTGTGAAATGAACCATCTCTGTTCTCGTTCACGTAAATAGCAATCCGCTTTATCCAAATGCACTATCACCTACCGTTCGCAGATTTGGAAACGGAAAAATCTCAATTGGGTCGGTGATGCGCAAGGGAAGGGTCACCTCAGGTTGCGCGCTCCGCCGGGTGAAGTGGGGCGTCGGAGTCGATGGGTGTCTCTGGTGAAGAGCGTACCCCGAGGGTCAGACAATGACGGAGTCAGCGACGCTTCTCAGGGCAGCATTTCGGGGCTGTGCCCAAAGCGCATCGGCTCACTCCCTGAGAAATCAACCCGTCAAAAGGACGCTGCATCTCTGTTGAGGATGGATTCGCCTCGCTATCAAGCGGGGTCGCAATTCGACGGACAGTCGCCTCGGCGGTGCAGCGGCGTCGGTGAAACGAGAAGAACAGACACCCAGGCGACGGTCAGATTCGCCGCCACCCCCTCGAGCGTGAAGCCGTCGGTCGCCATCACTTGGTAGGTACACATCCGTTCGGCGTCTGTGCCCTCGATGGTGCAGTCCGCTACGGAACGAGCAGGGGGCGTTTTTCTGCGCTCCCTTCTTCGACCCAGGCGACCAGATCGTCGGTTCGGACGACAGCCACGTCCACCCGCCCCCTGACCGTGGCGGTGAACACCACGAACCGGTCGCCGCAACAGAAGCGCGGGTGCGGATCGATATGGTAGTTGGCCCCCACGTAGCCTTCGATCGCCGGGTTGTCGATGAGCTTGAGCGTCTTCCCCGTCCGGCGATCCATGAAGTGCACAGACGTCGCGCACCCGCGGTAGAAGCGCTCGGTCGAGGAGTCGCAGACGAGGTACCTGCCGTCTACGCTGCTGTGCGCATGCAAGCAGGTCACCGGCCACTCGATGCGCTCCAACTCGGCGGTCTGCACATTCGTGCGCCAGGTCTCCTTGTGCCAGACCGACCATGCGTGCACGCCATCGGCATCCCACCATTCGTGGCTGCAAACCGTGGGGTCCTCGAAGATTGGGCGCGGGGCTTCGCCGCGGCGGATGGTCCACATGCGGTTGGTGATCGGTGTCCGCAGGCCGGTATGCAGGTCGGTGTGGCCCTCCTCGGCGAACAGCACCATGTCCGGGTCCACGGGACTGAACTGGGCATGGTTGTGGTGGCGGTCGAAACTGTGCCAGAACTGGAAATCCCCGCCGTCCAGGGGGAGCGTGCCGAACACGAGTTCTGCCCCCCTCGAAACCCACACGTCCACAAAGAACTCGCGGCCATCGGCGGAGCGGCTCAGGTGGGTGGCCAGCCGTGCCACGCGGCGGTTTCGCAGCACATCCGCCGGCAGGGAGTTGACGCATTCTGCCTCGGCTTCCGGCTGCGGCCCCCGCCGCCAGATCGATGCCCCGGTCGTCCAGTAGACCTCCCCGCTGTCGGGATCCACGAACGGCGACGCAGCTTGGAACTGCGTATCGGGGAAGCGGTGAACGGTCTGTGCTTCGGAGTCCACCACTGCCAACGTCCGTCCGTCGTTGCCCGAGCCCGAGGGCGGGTAGGCGCAGTAGAACCAGAGGTAACGCCCGTCCCGGCTCAGGCCGTCATTGACGAAGTAGAAGGACTGCTGCAGCGGCGCTGGCTCTGCGCTGAGCAACCAGACCTCCAGGCCTGTCTCCGCATTGGGCCAAGCCTCGAAAAGCGGCGACGACCGAGGGTCAAGCATCGTGCGCTCCCTCCTTTTTGGTGGCAGTCGCTTCACTTGTTCCCGTCTCCAAGACAGTGTCAGGAAAGACGGGGTCGTAGGGATAGCCGGTCCACACCTCGTAACAGACGACATCGTCCATTTTCTAAACTCCTTTCTTCCTTTCGGTTATCATTCAGTCGTTGGGATTTTCGGTCAAAACCTCCCTCATAGTTTACGAGTTTTTCACTTAAACCACGATAGCGTCGGTCGAGTCGGGTCGAAGTGAACCACCGACGCTCTGCGACTCAACCGGCGTTCGCTAACTGAAAAAGTCGTATAAGTCAGTGCCATTGTATCATGGATTGTATCCGTTGAATGGTCATCAATGACACTCGCTTTGAACACGTGGAAAACCCTCAAAACATTTCGATCGCCGCGCCGTTTATCCCGATCCATCGGGGCGCCGAAAGGGGTAAAGGTGTAAAGGGATTAAGGGGTAACAGAGCCGTCGGGTAGCGCAGGAGGGTCGCCCCTCCCTTGCCCCCGCCAAACGTAGCGTGCCATTTTCACGGCACTACACTTTCCAAGTCGTCAGACGAATCGTGCCGCAAGGACATCAGGCGTGCAGTAATCTATCCGCTGATTCGACAACTGTTCCATTGCCTGTAAGGATAGAAGGCTATGAAGCTCAAGATGGCATTCCTTGTGAACTAGCCTTAGGTTGGTTAGCCTGTTGTCACGTCGGAAACATTGGGGAACCATATGATGAATCTCAGTCTGTGAGCGTTGGATCTGCTTTGCCTTAATCTCATGCTCGCAGATGGAGCATTTCCCCCGTTGCCGACCAAAGAGCTTATCGTTTTGACCGCGAGAATCGAGCAAAGTGCTTTGTATCGCCTTCGCTTTGCCCAATACGCTCGGGTGTCCTCGCTATGTTTCCCTCTCCAACCGCTTTATCCAATTTCCGTTGCATCGAAAGCACGTAACCTTGACATCTCTTGATGTTCTGAGAGTGCCATCTCCTCTTCTCTATTGGCTGACATGAGTATCTCATCATGATAATTCACTCCGATAGATTAGATACTTCGGGAAATCTTCAAAAGGACGACTCTGGACAGACTTGAGATAATCTCTACCTGTCCTCCTCTCCCATATCTTCTCCCAGTGGAGAACACTTAGGAATTCCCTAACTCCCTTCCCAGACACTTCACCGATGGGGTAGGTTCAATCTATACCTCGACATCTTTTTGTTCTATCGAATTGGGTATGCGCAAGACTCAATTCCAGATGCGTTGCCTTTTTGGCGGGAGGGTGTCAGATGGTTTCCCTCTTTATTCCTGACGAGGCTTACAACTGTTGACGTTTCCATTAACCCTACCATCGTAGTCGGACGTTCCCTTACCTACCATCTGGGTAGGTGACTCGCCTTTTCCTTTTGCTTCCCACATCTCTCTTTCGACAGATGCAGTTAAAGTGAGACTGATTCGGATAGAATCGAATCGGAGAAATCTAATCTCCATTGCCTGAGAGCTCACTAGGGCGCACTGCGCAACGAAAACCGTAGTTGCTGGTGGTGAGCGAAGGAACGAACCTGTCGCGGCTCGCCACGCCGAGGAGGCGTCCGGAGGGCTCGCCTTCCACGCTGTTCCACGCACCGCCGCGAAGGACGCGAATTGTTTTAACATTTGTGAAATTATTATCCACAAGGCCGCCGGCGATTGGGTTGTTCCTTGGGCTACTTGCGTAGAAGCCGTCCTGGTACTCATCCATGCACCACTCGGCGACGTTCCCCGTCGGGTCGTACAAGCCGTAGTCGTTGGGTGAAAAGCTCCCCACAGGCGCCGTTTGTTCCCACTCATCGTCGCCTAGGACTCCTGCATAATTGGCGTCATTATGGGTGAGCTCATCCCCCCACGGAAACCTCTTGCCCTCCAGTCCTCCGCGGGCTGCCTTCTCCCACTCCGCTTCGGTCGGCAGCCGTTTGCCCGCCCACTGCGCATACGCGCCGGCGCCGTACCAACTCACTTGAACCACCGGATGATCACCAAACCCCGCCTTCGGGCGGTACTGCCCCCCATCCAATTTTATCAACGCGTCTCCGGCGCCAATGTTCAACCATGTATTGCCATCATCCCCCACATGCTTCCCAACGGCATTGAGGAATTTGGCGTACATCGCGTTGGTCACCTCCATCGCGTCGATGTAGAAGGCGTCGAGGAAAACGGTGTGGACCGGGCGTGCGTCTGCTTCGTGGGCTCCATCGAAATGGTCGCCCATCTCAAACTCACCGGCGGGGATTAGCCGCATCGTCGCCCCATCCGTTTCCCAGACGATCTCCTCCTTCACCGTGACAGAGATCACTTCTGTGTGCTCCGCCGTAACGGGCGGAGAAGCATCGTTTCGGACAGTGAGCGTGATTGTCAACAGCTGTCGGAAGGAACGGGTGTAGGTATGTTCAGCGGTGAGTGCGGTATTAAATTCTGTCTGCTCCCCGTCTCCCCAATCCCATTTCACATCCTTAATCTTGCCCTTCGTCGCTTCGGAAGCACTCGCATCGACTTTGACATGGCCGTTTCTCAGAGATCTAACATCTGACGCCGTCAACTCGAATCTGGCGAACAGCGTCGGGACGTCTTTAACCGTGATAGGCACGCGGTTTGCCCCATCGCTTGAAAGATTACCGGTCCCAGATCCTTCAAACACAGCCGTTCCGTCCTTTAAGATTTCGACCGTGACGAGCCGATTATCACCGGCGGGAATGTTTCCCACCGTGATTTCATAAGGTTGATCCCGTCCCGCCTGGACAGCGAGATTTTGGTCTGCCGTGATGGGGGCAGCGATGCCTGAGCCGGTAATCGTAATCTCTACCAGGTACTCCCCCTGAGCCGTGACGTTTGAAAAACTCATCAGGATTTTTGCCGAAGTTGGAGTGGGTTCGTCATCTCCCCCACAACTGAATAAAAATAGGGTGAAGCCAATGAAGATTAGTGTGATGAAGCTTAAGGTCTTCGCCATTGTTTTCTCCTTTTCATCATCAGAAGTGAATGCTGTAAAATCCGGTTGAACCATATATGTAAATCCGGTTGAAAAATCCCATCCTAAACTAACCATCGTATTTCTTCCTACGCGATTGGGTTTAATCCCCAACGCGATAGGAGGAAGAAAGGATGCTGGATTTTATGGAACGAAGTACCATCAAACTATTGCAGAAAAGAGGCAATAGCCAAGCGGAAATCGCAAGGACGTTAGGGCGTGACCCGAAAACGGTGCACCGAGTGCTAGAGGAACCGACGGACCGGACATATCAACGTCAGAGTCCAGGTTCTCTTGTCGACCCCTACGTAGAGAAAATTGAGGAGTGGATAGAGGAAAGTCTGCCGGTGACGGTGATGCTGCAACGAGCTAGAGCTGATGAAACCACTCCCTATAGGGGTGGTCGAAGTATCTTCTACGAAAGAGTGAAACTAATTCGTCGGCAACAGAAGCAGTCAAAACAGGAGGCGATGTGGAGATTTGAAGGATTAGCCGGAGAATACCTTCAGGTGGACTGGGGAGAGACGCGGAACTTTCCGTTCACCCGGATTTCCCAAGAGACGCGCTATTGCTTCGTGTGCCGCTTGAAATATTCGAGGTGGGTGTATGCCGAGTTCTGTGATAACATGCGGTATGAAACCTTGATTCGGTGTATTGTGAGAACTGCGAAATGGAGTGGAGATGTCCCGGATTCCCTTCGGTAAAGGATCCTTACGTACTCACGTTAATTTAACATTGTCAAGTTACTATACTTCGGCAACCTTGACAGGGACAGCCATAAGCGTCTATCCTTTGATGAAAATGCTCATAAGTTGGAAATACCCATAGCCGGTCGAATAAAAGCCTTGACGGAAGTGAAGCAAATAGGTTATCAATATCTCTGGGAAGAAGGATTCCATTATCATACCTCCATTTTCGGATTGAGTTGTGGAGATATGTTACCTTCTTCCCTGTCTCTGTTTCAATCAGACTTCAAGTACAGATTTATCATTCTGTTAATGGATTTTGCGGAAGTATAGGGATTTTATCATTGAGATAGTCGATAATCTGCCACTGGAGATTCACAGTCGTAACAGGAGGCTTTGAATGTAGGTATAATCTGAATCTTCAGTTCCACAGGATTTTCGCGATAGATGGCAACTTCAGTTATTAAATATCCTGGGCTTTATGCCCCTCAGAATGTAGCGTTTGAGTCAAGTGGATAGATAGGACGCCTCACGTTCTGGTACGCATAAGTGAAGAGATTGGGATTATGGACACCCGGGGTGTCAGTATCTAAGATTTCATGCGCGATAGGCGTATAATCTGCGCGAAAATGGACAGCCGATTTGAGTGCGATTAGCTTTCGGTCGGTCGGTTCAATACCCACACTGCGAAGCACTTCAGCGTCAATGGGTTGAACTCGCTGCTCCGTCAGAATGATTTCAACACCTCCGACTTTAACCACAGCCGTCCGTCCCATCCCTCCGATTCCTCCACTGAGGCGTGGGTCTACTTTCGTCGAATGCCACCCACGCCCCATCGGTCCCTTACTTACATACTGCCCATCAGAGATCGTTTTTACGTAGGCTGTTACTGGAACCGGATCTCCGTGTAGTCGATCGGTCTTACCACCAACGTTCAATTCAACCTGATTCCCCACACCGGTCTCAATGGCGGAGGCCACCGATTCGCGGTCCGCAATGACAGCGATGACAGCATCCTGGACATCAGCTTCAATGAATGCACGCAGAATAGTTGTGCCATCACACGGACCACCCCCACCTGGATTATCAGCGCCGTCGGCGAGAACAATCGGCTTCCCTTCCGTGGAATTGGCATATTCGATTCCCTCCTCCACGGAAACGAGGTTTATATCAAAGGCGTCTCGCATCTCCCAGACGTACCTTGCAAACTCCTCTGCATGTTGTTCAGCGAGCGCCTGGTCTCCGTTGGTCGTAACAAGCACCGAAGCGCCAGCGTCATGTATGTCAGCAAACGCAAAGCCCATCGACAAGGTTGCCGTGACAACACCACTTCGACCTTCGAGGGCATGAAGCTTCTTTATCACTTCACTCATGGGCGGCTTCATCGTGCATTGGGCTGGAGCGGATGTCAACAAAGGAAGCTGGCGATATGCTGTTGTTGGGTGAATCTGGCCTTCTATCGTAGCGAGAACGAGTTGGGCAGCTTCAAATCCACGCTCGTGGTGATCGATATGGGGGTACGTATCATACCCGATGATAATATCTGCATCCTCTGCCATTTCAGCAGTGATATTCGCGTGGAGATCCAGCGTTGTCACAATTGGGAGCGAACCGACAACTTCACGCACTGCACGGATTAGATTGCCCTCGGCATCTTCAATCTCCTCTGTTACCATCGCACCGTGCAGCGTAAGGATTACCCCATCAATATTCGTTGTGCTTCGTAAGCAATCGAGAAATTCAGTTTTGAGCGTGTCATAAGCAACCTGGTCAACGGGCCTGGAGGGACGGGCGGCTGTCCAGAAGATTGGCACTGGTTCCAGGCTTAATTTCTCGGCAGCATCAAGAAACCCACCTATAATCGTTCGCGTGTTTCTATAACTTGAGATAATCCTGTCGCCCGGCGGGGGCGGATAGGGAAAACTCTCAAGTGAAGTTGGTACGGGTGAAAAACTGTTGCTTTCATGGGAAATACCACCAATCGCGATGCGTATCATCATGTCTCCCTAATTTTCCAAAGCGAAGCCGCGAATCCAAGAAATCTTCACGGCTTCCACGTGGTTCTCTTTCAGCCGCTTTGTATCCAGCGAAGTTCCCCAATCATTCAGAAATGACATTATAGGAACAGCAGGAAGATTTCACCTATACTTCACGCTGCCGGAAGTTGCGTTTTTTGAACAGTCTGAAAACGTAGCGTAAGTAAAGTTGCCAATTCCGATTTGTAGGTGGTGTGAGTCTGATTGAGGCAATCGGTAATCGCACGCTTGAAATCGGAAAATTCGGCATAATACTTTGAGTAAAGGCATTTTTTCTTGACGAATTTCCAGAGCCGTTCAATCAGATTTAAGTTGGGAGAATATGGTGGAAGATAAAGCAACTCAATAGTGAGTTTCTCAGCTAACTCCCGGACGATTGGGCACTTTTGATATCTGGCATTATCTAAAACCAATGTAATCGGCATCTCACCTGCCGACTTTGCAATACGCACTAACAAATCACAGACGGTTTGCGCATTGATGTAAGTATCGTTTTGTACCGCTATCAGTTCGTGTGTCACGGCATTCAAGGCACCCAAAACGTTAAATCGCTTTCTGCCGGCGGGGGCTTTGATGAACACACGAGTGAACGACCAGAGAAATCCTAAAAAGGGAGCTAAGACAAAATGGGCGGCATCAACGAAAAAGACGGTTCTCAGACCAGCAGCAGCTTGGTCCAGACGCGGTTGCAACTCTTTTTTTTAAAGTCCTCCTGTGCCTCGACATCGGCTTCGGCTGGTATATGCCCCACTTTCCGGTACTCAATGCCTATGTTTTTGAAAAACACACGCACACGACTTTCACTGCGTTGAATACCGGTGAGTTCGTAGATTTTTGCCGCTGCTTCTTTAATAGTAGCTGCTGGATTTGTCCGAAAATAGTCTTCAATTGAGGTCTGATGAGCCAACAGCTCACTTTCCTGTGGGCAGTAATTGAGCTGTTTGAGTGCGTCAATGCCGCCAGTTTGGTAGTGGCGCAGGTAAGCCCGCAACGTGTTAGGCGAAATACCGGCTAGACGAGTGATTTGACTATGCGGTAAGCCTTGGTGTTTGAGCCAAAGCGCCTCCATCTTTCG
The DNA here is from genome assembly GCA_965197465.1 of Candidatus Poribacteria bacterium. GTDB lineage: Bacteria > Poribacteria > WGA-4E > WGA-4E > JAJDTR01 > JAJDTR01. The sequence goes on from OZ240209.1 coordinate 3,343,819, forward strand.
CTGCACCTTCGGATGAGGATGGTGATAACGTTCATAATCAAGCGCTTCAATGTCTTCTTCAGTAAAGTCAATGGCAATCATAGGATTTCCTCGTCAAAAACTAAGAAAGCTATGTTAAATCCACAAACACAATTTATCCACATTATAAGCGATTGTTGCCCAGAAGACAAGCGCAATATTAACCGATGCGGGGTATATCTGCGTCGCGAAACTTATGTCGAGTTTAGTTGATATTCAAGCCTAGCGAGTCAGCCATGGCCAAAAGTCTTTGCCAGAGTGCATCGGAAATGGGGATGCCATCACGTTTTCGGATGGCTCGCGTCCGTGCCTCGAGATCGCCTGGGATGAGGACTTCATCAAAGCCAGGGGCCGGCGGCACTGCTCTGGTACGATTTGCTAAATCCTCTGCCCCCATCACGTAGTCCGTCAGGGGTTGAAATAGGTCCGCTTTCACGACCATCATCGCCACGCCAGAGCGACGAAAAATGGGGCCGCCCCCTCCTTCTCCTGCAAAGGCATCCGCCCCAGAAAGGATTCGTCCAAAGAATTCCACTGCCAGCATCAACGCATAGCCTTTATGCGCGCCGAAGGGGAGATGAGATCCGCCATCAAGACAGGCATTTGCATCCGTGGTAGGATTGCCGTCTTTATCAACAACACTGTTGGGGGGAAGAGGTTCGTTTTTGTCTCTGAAGGCGGTCACTTTACTTCCAGCAATGGTTGTTGTAGCGTAATCGATGAGCACCGGATGACCATCACCAAGAGGAAAACCCATCCCAATGGGTTAGTACCGAAAACAGGTTTGCTCCCACCGTAGGGAACGGCTGCTGGCCGTTCCTCGCCAAAGCCCCCCGCCCAAACTATTGACAGCATCCCTTTGGCTGCTGCCATTTTCGACATATTCGCCCAGACGACCAATGTGGTTCGTTTGAACGATACTGACCACCGCCATGTTGTGGTTTTCAGCCTTTTCGATCGCGACTTCCATCGCATACTTTGCTGTCACATGCCCAAAGGTCCAGTTGCCTCCTATACGTGCGCTGGTGGCATCTTCTTGCAGAATTTCGGGCCACGCCGTTGGGACAAGCATTGCATCTTGCGCATGTTGGACATAGGTTGTGTTCAAATGCTCCCGCTGGTCGAATACACACCGACTCACTTTCTCACCAGTTCACTCGCTTTTTTTATTCTTCCCCAAGTTGTCGCGGCTTTACCTGAGAATTCTACGCTCATGGATTTTACAAGCCCTTCTTCCATCACTTGCTTAACTTCATCCTCGGTCAGCGCGACATTCAAGATCAAAAATTCGTCGAGAATCCCTGTGAAAAAACCTTTTCGGTCATCTTTGCCGATGAATAGCGGCGCTGGATTCGGCAGCATTTTGATACCCTTTCCCAAAGGGTTGTCTTCGCCAATACCACCTGGGTTGTCGACGACCGCGTTCACATACACTAATGCCACATTGCCATCATAGGTTCCACAGATGTGATACCATTCGCCCGCCTCCAAGATTACCCCGTTAGGGTTGTAACCTTTCCACCAGGCTCCGGAGTTGAATTCAAACATCGCATGACGGCCTCTGATGTACATCTGGTAATTAACCTCAATATTCCCCGCCATCCCTTTGGCCATGATTCGTTCGTCGCCACCTGGAATCCGCTGGGGCTGAGCCCAGAAGGCGATTGTGAGTCCATCCGTTAGGTCTAAACTTTTGTCGGACGGCACTTCCAGCCATGCGGATTGGCCGTCGAACTCCAGGGCGCTGCCGAACTTGCCATCCACCCACTTGAATTTGCCAACTATAGTGCCATCGTTTTTATTCTCACTTGCGTCTTTGGCTTTCTTACCTGTTCCTTCATCGAAAAGCCATAACCCAGCAATTGTGTCTGGACGTATATTCGCATCACTCGAACCAACAACCACACTGACGATGGTCAAAAATGCGAAACTCGCTGTCAAGTGCAATTTCATTTTCATCGGACCTCCTCCGTCGGTGACCGTTGCATAGGCCTAAGCCCCTAGTCTCGCGGGGTTGCGGGGCAACAATTGAGTAAAATCGGGGGTTCATCTCCAACTTGACACACCCCTCAAACCCGCAGCCGGCTTGACACGTCCAAACAGCGCTTTTTGGGAATTTGCCAAAACGGCTAATTTTGAGGTGTAAAACAGGCGTTTTTTGGGGCAAGATCCTTACCGGCTGGGGATTACTGCGGTTTGAGGATGGCAGATTTTATGTCAACAAAATGTCTCAGACCCGCGTGAATACTGGATCGTGGATACAACGATCTCCCTCCGTCGTGATCGTTGCATAGACCTAACCGCCTAGTCTCGCGGGGTTGTGGCGCAACAATTGAGTAAAATCAGGGGTGCTTTGCCAACTTGACACACCCCTCAAACCCGCAGCCGGCTTGACACGTCCAAACAGCGATTTTTGGGAATTTGCCAAAAACGGCTAATTTTGAGGTGTAAAACAGGCGTTTTTTGGGGCAAGATCCTTACCGGCTGGGGATTACTGCGGTTTGAGGATGGCAGATTTTATGTCAACAAAATGTCTTAAAGCCGCGTGAATACTGGATCGTGGATACAACGCTCTCCCTCCGTCATTGGAGTGTTGCAGGTCGGGATTCATGTCCCGACAACCGCCAAAAGGCCGCACTCCACGCTTAATGGAGTGCGGCCTTTTGGCGAAGGTATTGGACAAGAAAGAGCATTTCAATATCGAAACTGATCTTGACTTTGGCAGATGACTTTGGCGCCCAAGATTCTATCTTGGTTCCGCCGCCTTTTTTATTCCTCCCCAAGTTGTCGCGGCTTTACCTGAGAATTCTACGGCGGTTGAGAATTGGCTGAGCCCTTGTTCCATCACTTGCCTAATTTCAGGCTCGGTCAGCGCGACATTCAAGATCAAAAATTCGTCGAGAATCCCTGTGAAAAAACCTTTTCGGTCATCTTTGCCGATGAATAGCGGCGCTGTATTGGGCAGCAGTACGACACCCTTGCCGAAAGGGTTGTCTTCGCCAATACCACCTGGGTTGTCGACGACCGCGTTCACATACACTAATGCCACATTGCCATCATAGGTTCCACAGATGTGATACCATTCGCCCGCCTCCAAGATTACCCCGTCAGGGTTGAAACCTTTCCACCAGGCTCCGGCGTTGAATTCAATCATCGCACGACGGCCTCTGATGTACATCTGGTAATTAACCTCAATATTCCCCGCCATCCCTTTGGCCATGATTCGTTCGTCGCCATCTTCAATCTTGTGGGCCTGAGCCCAGAAGGCGATTGTGAGTCCATCCGTTAGGTCTAAACTTTTGTCGGACGGCACTTCCAGCCATGCGGTTTCGCCGTCGAACTCCAGGGCGCTGCCGAACTTGCCCTCCACCCAATTGAATTTGCCAACTATAGTGCCATCGTTTTTATTCTCACTTGAGTCTTTGGCTACCTCACCTGTTCCTTCATCGAAAAGCCATGACCCAGCAATTGTGTCTGGACCTATATTCGCATCACTCGAACCAACAACCACACTGATGAGGATCAAAAATGCGAGACTCGCTATCAAGTGCAATTTCATTGTAATCGGACCTCCTCCATTGGAGTATTATGGGTTGGGATTCATGTCTCGACAAGAAAGAGCATTTCAATATCGAAACTTATCCTTACTTAAAACTTGTCGATTCCCAAGACTAATTTCGGGAACCAACGGCTAATCATTTTACCAAATTAGACATCTTTCCAAAATAACCAGCATAGCTATTATCTGCAAGATTATAATGGCTATGCTGAAAGAAAGATGACTCATTATACCTAAAAGATATGGTGTTATGCAAATGAATAATTTTTATAGGTGGCATTAAAAAATCTAATGGATAAAGGAGCGCACCATGAACCGGCACCAATTGGAAATTCTTTGTGTGGTTGCCGAGCATCAGAGTTTCTCAAAGGCGGCGGCTGAACTGTATTTAACCCAATTCCCTGTATCGATGCAGATCAAGCAGTTGGAAGAAGAGTTGGAAATTCCCCTATTAGACATCTTTCCTAATTAAATCACCAAGACGCTGAGACACAGAGGGTACGTAGCAGACAAGCAATGGGGGTATTGGGAGTTTGGGGTGTTGGAGTAACAACAAATACCCTGAGATTCTCATACCCTGATACTCCATTACTCCATATTTCCCCATTGCTATGCGTTCAACATGCCAGTGCAGTGGAAGTCTTAAAACAACGGGCGTTATTTTGGAAAGATGTCTATTTATGTATATTCTCAAAAGCTCGCCATCATAAGTAATGGTGAGGTGATTCCACTCACCTGTGGGCATGGTGCCATCTGATTTCACATCAGCCAGCCAACCCACCATATAGAGTGTTGCCAGTGTGCCTACCATTATACCAAGAAGTAGCGTGTCACCTCCTGAACCGTACTGAAAAACGGATCCGCACGCTTCGGGGACTGAATCAAGATTAACCCATGCGGACAGAGTCCTGGGATCGTTTCCAGCCGGCAGATTTGAGTCATCGAATTCAACATGACCAGGAATAGGATCCAGCGCATTGCCAAATTTGCCTCCATCAACTATCCCCGCAGGTCCAACAAAGGTTCCATGACTCTCTCCCCAAACGTCATTAACAGTAAAGCCATCTATATCCGCGTTATCAAAGGTCCAATAGCTGATCAGACCATCTGTAACGACTGCACATTCTGCAGTATCTATTAGCCAGGGCATTGTTACCAGAACAGTTGTGATAAGGACCATAGTCTAAAGTCCTGTTCAATTTCACTCTCATTTTAAATTCTCCTCTTTTAAACTTGAGTAACTTACCAACCGCACTAATTTAAACTGAACAGCATTCGCTGTACACCCTGTAAACTCTCACCAGCGGCATCTTACCACGGCTCTGCTGCCAGGTCAAGAAAAATCGTCACTTTTCCTGCAAATTCTCCCCTTTAAGAGCTTGTTTGAAAATTCGGTAGCAAAGCCATTCTTAGTCATTTGAAGACACGTTTTTGTAATTTCCAGCTATATAGCTGTAGGATCTCTATCGCATAGGATTTTCTATCGCCTTCGTTAATCACTCAGTTGATCGTTGTCCACTCGTTTGATCCCCACCGGGGCTTTTAGGCTGGTGTGCAGAGGATCTTTATCGCCGTCGTTATCCACTCCGTTGATCGCACCTTACAAAATGTACTTTTCAAACAGGCTTTTAAGGATGGAAATAGTTGCAATTTCCCCCCAAATCCTATCTGTGTGGCAGGCGGTGGGCATAATCATTCGGTCCGACTCCGATAATTGCGGCGGAAGTTCGCTGTAGAGCGTGAAACAACCTGGCAGGTTAATACCCTGTCTTCACCATGCCCCAGCTTGTCGCGAGTTTTGAATCAGGATCGACAGCGCGTCCAGCGGAAGCTGTGATGTTTCTCATAATCTCATTCTTGCTCAATACCTTGTCATAGATACGGACGACGGCAAACGACCCGTTGAAGCTCCGATCCCGTTCCCCGTGATGACCGCAGAATATACAGATAAACTTTACAGGCAAAGCCCTGTTAAAGACATAGGCTCCATCTCTATCCACGACGTTGCCATTCTGGTAGAATACACTTCTGTCTCTATCACTCCCGAACGCGATCCAAGTCCATTCACCCCGCTCCAAGTCGATCCCGTGTGCCTTATGTGCTACAGGGCGGGTGGTGAAGAGTTCGCCGCCTTTTTGTCTACCCGCTCCCAGGAATGCTCCAATCGGTCCAAACGCTTCAACTGCAAAGCCAAACACCCAATGCTCCTTGAAAAGCACGTCCCCGTTACGCTTCATGAGCGCTTCGAAGGTCCAACTCGAAAGAGGTAACTCGGGATTCGTTCCTTCCGGCCCGCCGAACGTCTGACCGGATTGGTTGCATGTATAGAACTTCGTGTTCTTCAGCGTAAAACCAAGCCCCGGAATCTCAATCGTGCCTGTTTCGAGTATCGGTGTTTTATTGCCCGCCGGCAACTCGCCTCTAGCCGCGCCCAAGTTTGTCCAAGCGTCCGGATGACCGGGATTGTCGGAAGCGTCGAGGTGGAGCAAAGCGCCGGGAACTGCACCGGCGAGAGCTATGGCGGGTGCACCTGCCAAGAAGAACACGACGCGGAGGATGGGCACTGCTCTTCTCATCGTTTCACTTTGCCCCAGGTGGTGGTGAGTTTGCCCGCAGGATCGACCGCGTACGAGCCTCGTACATTTTGCGCAATCTCGGGTTGAGTGAGTGCCCTGTCATAGACGCGATAGATAGCGATTGAGCAGTTGCAGGTCCGATGTGCCTCCCCGAAACTATGAGCGAAAATTCCGTGCAGGACCATGTCGTGCTCTTTAGTCCACTTTGCGCCCGCCCCGTTCTTGGCGACCCTTTCGCCGTCGACGTAGAAAGTCATACTATTACCGCTCTCAAACACCAAATGCACCCAGTGCCACTCCTTTTCACCGATCCGGATTTTGTGTATGGCCGTACCCCAGTCGTCAATCAGGTCTAGGTCGCGCCGGGCAGTAATTATGCGTGCGAAATCTCCGTTGCCTGAAGTGTCCAGCCATATCCGAATGTCTTGCACCTGTTCTCTAGGGTGAGCCTGCAACGCGACAAGATGATGTTCTTGCGCGAAAAAGGCACCGTTTATCTTCATGAGCAACCCCATGGTAAAGTCTTCAAGGTTGACGACAGGCGTTTTAGCGTGGCGCGCGCCATTCGTGAATGCCGAAAGAGACCGCTTAGGCGTGTACCACTTTCCTTCATGCTTGAAACGGAGTTGTTTTATTTCGATGAGCCCCTCTTCCAATACTGGCGTGACGCCGCCCTTTTCCACCTCTCCGCCGGCGGTGCCCGCGTTTCTCCAGACGGTATCCTCCTTAACCTGATCAGTTTCGATGGGGTTAAAGTAAAGCACGGGATCCGGAATCGGCTCCGCAAGTGCCGTCAATGATGTCAAGGCTAGGAGAAATACCATCCCGACGATTGCCATAGTGCTGGTTATACATCTTTTCATTCCGATACCCTCCGTATGCACGTCCTAGTTGATTGGGACCTTCATCGGTAGATTGATGACTCGTGTTGACCGATTTTTGCTGAATCTCCGCAATCGGAATACAATCGCCTCTCTGCGCACCCAAGTGACTATCAGTATATCGGGATGCGCAATCTTCTCTAGGTGGTCGGTTGGTAATGCAAATTGAGATACCCCTCCAGTGCTTACTTCACTGAGGGTTTTGTTTGTCGAGTTAATGGCACGACGACATATAGACTTTTCGATGCTTGGAAAAATACTAATTGGAGGGAAGTAGAACGAAATGCGAGCCAATTGCTTCTAATGTTAGACGAGCACTATCAAGCGGTGGGATTAATCATCCTTTCCTACTCCGAGAATAGTGTTTGTCTGACCGAGGTATGCCATCGCGGTCAAGAAACGCCGGCGGACACGACGTGTGATCCACATGGAGACGACACGTCGCGTCTGCCGGCGAAGCGACCAAGCTAGGTTAATGATAGTGTAATCTTACGCATAAGCGTAAAACAACCTGTCGGGTTAATATCTTGCCTTCACCGTGCCCCAAGTTGTTGCGAGTTTTGAGGTAAGATCAACAGCGGCGCCGGTTGGACCGGCTGTGATGTTTTGCATAATCTCATCCTGGCTCAGTACCTTGTCATAGATACGGACGACGGCAAATGAACCGTTGAAGCTCCGACCTCGCCCGGCCCCTGCATCGTCGGGATCCCCGTAATGACCGCAGAATATACAAACAAACTTTAAAGGCGCAGTCTTTTGCCAGACAAAGGCTCCGTCTTCATCGACCAGTTCACCATCTTGGTAGAATACACTTCCGTCTACATCACTCCCGAAGGCTATCCAGGTCCACTCCTCTAGCTCTAGGTGAATGTTGTGCGGCTTGTGTGCGACAGGGCGCGTGGTGAAGAGTTCACCGCCCTCTTGTCTGGCCTGTCCCAGGAAGGCGCCAATCGCTCCCCACTGTTCCAAAGTAAAGCCAAACACCCAATGCTCCTTAAAAAGCACGTCCCCGTTGCGCTTTATGAGCGCCTCGAAGGTCCAGTTCTCAAGAGCCAGTTCAGGATTCGTCCCTTCCGGGCCGCCGAAAGTCTGACCGGATTTTGTGCAGGTATAAAACTGCTTGTCCGGATATTCTATACCAAGGCCCGGGACGTCGATCGCGCCCGATTCGAGTATCGGTGTTTCTTCGCCGGCTGGAACCACGCCGCCAGCCGTTCCCAGGTTTGCCCATCCGTCCGGATGTCCGGGATTGTCAGAAGCGTCAAGGTGGAGCAAGGCGCCAGGCACCACTTCGGCGTGCGCGATGGTAAAAGTAGTTGCGAAGAAAAACACGAGGCCAAGGGTTAACGCTACTTTTCTCATTTGTCCATCTCCTTTTTAATGTTGATCGAACATTATCAGATTGAGGTGCTAACATTGGAGGCGAAACATCTCTTATTTCGTAGCTATTCTTCAATCCGTCATAACTGACGCTTGCTAATGACGGTATGAGTGGTGGAGCGGTAAATGCGACGAATGCCTCACCGTTGACTACGCACGGATTGACCTTGCATCACCCCTACCGACATCGTTCTGCCGCCGACTTGTTCTCAATTACATGTCTAGGATAGCACTTGCTATGCGCAAAGTCAAGAACAATACGTTAGCTCGTTTGCCGTAATTTGTGACCGTTGGCAGTATATTCACCTCCTTGCCTGTCTTTTCATATTTCTCTCTGTCTTCACCCGGTCAGCGTTCTGCTACTGGCAGATCCTTCAAGCACTGGAACGCTCGGCTTATAGCTGAGCGTTCTTTCTTCGGTTGCGCCACTACTTTCATGGGATGGAGCTATCCTGACCGGCTATGCCTCCTTCGCTCGCTTCAACGCCGAATAGATTAGATTGCAGGCATCGCCTCGGGTCAGAACCTGACTCATGTCGACTCCCATCGAGCGGCATAGTTGCTCTCCCGCCGACCGGTCGGGGAACAGGCCGCAGTCAGCAAGCTGGCTGCAAAACGCGCCTGCCTCAACCGAGCCATTGGCTCCATCCTGTCTCTGAAGCGTGGCTGCTAGCGAACGTGCATCAAGATCGCCGCTCAGCAACTCTCCCGCCCCTTTTGCCCAGGTACGCGCCGTTGACGCGTCCAAGTCCTCCTCGGGTTTCGCGTCGTAGGACGGGAAAAACCCCTTGGTTCCCAGGTACTGTATCGCTGGAATCCACGCCTCGGGTCCGGCAACATTGATGTCGCTAAAGAAGGACAACGAAATCCGACGGTCAGCCAATTCCATCTGCAACCGATTGACATCGACTGCGGCAGGCAGAACGTTTTCTTGCTTTGCAATTAACACGGCGTGAGCGGCAGATTCGCCGATATTCATCCAGGTAGGCTCGAGACGAATCGTCCCCCACGCAACGTGGGTTGAAGAAGCGCAGCCGGGAACGAGCAAATTATCGATATCCTTTGGGAGCAGGGTTCGGTAAGAAAGCTGACCGGGGAAAGTCTGCCAAGTGAGCACCAGTTTGCCCTCTTCGATGGTGCCCTTGGCTTTCTCGTTGGTGCAGCCGTGGGTATCCATGTACCACTCGGTATACGCGATGCTGTCGCCAAAAATCGGCGCCCGGTCGTAGTCGGCGCAGAGGCTCGCATCGTGTTGCGTAAACATGTAGCGGCCCTCCAGTCTCCGTGCCTCCCGAACGTAAATCTCATACGGAATGTGCCCGTTCTCCGGGAACTCATCCTTTGCGAATCCCAATCCCTGCCAACGCTCCCGCACCTTTTCGTCCACGGATGGATCGTTCCGAAGAAAATGAAAGATTTGGAAAGTAGCCTTCAGGTGCTCGTCCATTACCACCCGCCGCACACTCCAATCGCCTTCCGGGTAGGCGCTTTGCGAGCCTCGAATCTGGGGCCGATTCCAACCCCATTTCCCGTTCGGCAGGGGACCGTTCACCGAACTCCAGCCCAACGTTTTCAAGTATTCCGGATCGTAGCCTTCCGGACATTCCGGGATATACTGATTGTCGGGATCTTCGGAGAGCACCATACGGTAATTATACGCCTGCACCACACCGTCGCCCGCCCCGGTACTCTCTTCCAACACCCTGAGAAAGCGATAACCTAAATGCCTAAGATTGAGATTCTCCTTTATTCGCCTGACACGGGGTTCCACGAAATCTGCGTCGTCATCGGCATCGCCCAATTTCTCCATGAAAATGTGTCCGGCATGGGGCTCGCCGAACTCATCCCGCGATTCTCTGCCGACCCGATAAGACGCGCCGGATACCGCCATCAGATCCCCTTCGTAACTGCAATCAGCGAACGCGTCGGCAGCGACCTCGTACCGCTTGCCGCCGTTCATCTCGGCGAGGGTAACCGACTTGACCACTCGACCATTGCGCGCCGCCTCGACCGGATATATGTTGAGAATTACCCGAATGTTTGATTCCGCCTCCACCATTTCCGTAATCAGCAATTCGAATGCGCTTGCCTCATACCTGCCATTGCTATGATAAAAAGCTGGCGTATCTGGAGGAGCCGGAAGAGAATTACGATAGTGCTGCGAATCTTCGCCGTATTTCTCCTTGTAGTAGTCGAACAACCCCCATCGGAGTTCGTCGTAAACGGGACTTCGCTTGCCCTCGTAGAGTGTATCCCAAAGACTGAGACCATTGGCAGGCAGTCCACCCAGAACCGGCGTGTGATTGGCAAGAATAACCTTCAGCCCTTCCCGAGCAGCCGTGATCGCACAGGCAATCCCTCCCGGATTGCCGCCAACCACAAGAAAATCACAATTCAGGTGTATGTTAGCATCAGACATGATATTCTCCGTTATCTCATCGTCATTCATCATACTTGCCATGTTCCATATCAAATTTGAGACAGTTCACCTATCTTTGCGCCGCCTCAGGCCGCCCCATAGTGTAATTGAGGATAGTCAGAGCTACGTTTGCGTTTCAAGCGGAAGTATCCGGCGTGATATCAACCCCGCCGATTTTATCAACTCAAGCCGCTTATGTCAACGTTATTTCTTGCCAGATTTGGCAATAACCCGTTTAACCCGGAAACCGGGTTACCGTATCATCTGGCGACCACGAGGGATCAACTGAGTGGATAGAGAAGGCGTTAGAATTCCCATAGCAATCCCTTCATTGCGCGTCTTCTGTAGGAGCGAGCTTTGCTCGCGACAAGAGATCGCGATTGGGAGAGGATCTCTATCGCACTCACTGTTCACTCGTTTGATCTCCTACAGTAGGCCTATCCTAACAATTTTCAATCATCAAATCGCCAACAAATATGTGTAAATATGATTGTGAATGACCATAAGAACCAGGACGACTAACCGAAATTCAGCCCCCGATCTATCGGGGAACACGTTTATCAGGTGTTTCCTTTGGTCAAGGCGGCTCATCGACTCAATGACTGTCTGCAGCATATCGTTGAGTGCAATTTGACGAAAGAGAAGTCAAACGAGCGGCTGCGGAAGTGGTCCTTCATAGCTGAGAAAGCGGGACTCTGTTCGAATTTCCGCTGGATGCTAGCAAACTGGATTGACCAAATCGCCAATTACTTTTGTCACCGCACGACCGGCGGCATCGCCGAGGGCATCAACAATAAAATCAACCTCATCAAACGCCGCCCTGTCTCGATCCGGCGAGGCTTCTGGAGTTCGCGATTTTGAGCTCTTCCGAATCCGAGTCGTTACAGCATTCCACACCTAGCTCTGAAGAGCCGAAAATGATTGATTTGGCGATTCTTTTGGATCGACAAGGCATCTGGAAAGATGTATAATGCTTGAATCTCTTGATTTTATAATGACCTAAAGTTCTTTCAGGAGGAAAAATGGCTTTATGGTCTCCTAATCTAGTTCATTTAGAAAAATTCCAAAACTCTCTTCCACCACCGAATGTTAGAAGCAGGAGAGTTTCGCCCCGAAGGGGCTTTTTTGTGGCCGCGTCAATAAGGCGTCCTTGAAGGAGTTTGATTGCTTCTTCGGAGACGCCTTTTTTGTTTATTGTTGAAATTGGAAAGAGGGAGGTGAGAATTGTGGGAGTAGGCTTCACAAGCCAGGGAAGAATAAAGTTCAATGCTTTAAGCGTTTTCTTGCAAAAGATCGCTTGAGGAATTCATTTAGCAACGGGCGTAGTGCAGCAAACGAACTACACGCCGATGCCCACTATTTTCTGTTGGCAATCTGTGTCTAAGTCACCATCGTTCTGACCTTTCGCGTAATGGGATTGTATAATATTAAAATAGGACGTACCAAATCTTGTATATAACGCCTTCTATGTCCCGCTAGTGAGGCAAACTCGACCTCGCAATCTAGCTGCGAATCAGGTGATTTGGGTGTATACTACAAGATCTAGTATGATAAAACCATTGCACAATTACATTTCGCGAAAGATGACATTGTTCGCTTAGCATGTTATACAAGGAGAACAACAAATGAAGTGTCTAGTCTTTACACTCATAGCGGGGTTAGCTTGTGTGATGTTAACCTCTACTGCGGCGGCTCAAAACCTGGTCATCTACTTCAACTTTGATGAGGGTGGAGGGGATACAGTGACAGATGGTTCCGGCAACGGAAATAATGGGGCCATCATGGGAGAATCCGAGTGGACTGATGGAAAAGAAGGCTTTGGCGGTGCTCTTGAATTCTTCGCTGACCCTGTACAAGGCCATGTCCGGGTCGAGGATTCCGATAGCCTAAAGATTGGTGGGCTGACTGCAGCCGCATGGATCTTCGACCTCGGCGACGCCCCCTATCCTTTCAAGCTGATAGGACAAGCAGAAGGTCGTTTCGGCGTACTCGAAGGCTGGGTCTGTGGTATATCCGGTAACGGTCACGTGATGTACCCTGAAATCCAGGATACGGATCTCAATGCCATTTCGTTTCAAGGGCCTGAGGCTATCCCGACTGGTGAGTGGGCCCACCTTGCCTGGACGTATAGCGTAGCGGAACAGACCCTAACCGGTTGGGTAAACGGCGAGGTCCACCACACTAGAGACATCCCGGGAAAGCCGATCAGGACAAATTTCGACACGGCGGGTGAGTTGGGTCTCATTATAGGCGCCCAGCCCTGGAATCCGGGAGCCCATGGATATCACGGTGTTGTAGATGAAGTTGCAGTCTACGACGATGCACTCACTCAGGATCAGATAATGGCTCTCATGGATAGCCCGACTGCCGTTGAGGCGAGCGGCAAGCTCGCTACCGTGTGGGCTTCCCTGAAGACTAAGTAAGCCATTGGCAGGTGTTTTGTACTGATGGTTATTCCTTAAACAACTTGATGACAAGTGAGTGGTCGAGCGGTAAGTGATGGATGAAAAATCCCACTAATCATTCACCACTCACTTTTTTCATTGATGAGCTCATCGAAGAATGAAACTTGCGACCATCGGTGCTATAGTTCTTGATGAACGCAATCAGGACAGAGACACGGCAGGCGAAATCACAGTCCTGAACTCAATACGGTCTGGATAACACTAACACAACAATGAGAATCCTGACTCTTTCTATGGTAATCGGGTTATCCTGTATTATGTTAACCGCCGCCGCGTCGGCTCAAGATAAATCCTTGAGTCTTTACTTTAGCTTTGATGAGGCTGCCGGGGATGAAGTTCGAGATCGTTCCGGCAATAAAAATCACGGCGCCTTCCAAGGAACAGTCAAGTGGGTTGGTGGAAAATTTAACGGCGGTGTGGAACTCGGGTCGCCCTTCGGTAGTATTGTAGTTCGGCATGCCGATAATCTGGAGCCGGATGAGCTTACGGCTGCCGCCTGGATATTCGATAACGGCGACGCCCCATATCCTTTCAAGTTAGTCGGAAAAGCGGAAGGCCGCTTCGGCGTCCTCGAAGGCTGGGTCTGCGGCGTATCCGGCAACGGTCACCAGATGTATCCTGAATTTCAGGATGAAGACAAGCGCTATCTTACGTTCGAAGGAAGGAATGCGGTTCCGACCGGTGAGTGGGTTCATCTCGCATGGACATACAGTCTGAAGGAGAAGGCTCTCACAGCTTGGCTGAACGGCGAGGAAAGCAGACGCCTGCAAACAGGGGGAAAACCCATTGCCAAAACCGGTGTGTCCCTCGTTGTCGGCTCCCAGCCTTGGGCTATAGGTGCCCATTCGTTTAAGGGTGTTATCGATGAACTAAGGATATACCGCCGGGCATTGAGCGAAAAGGAACTAAACAGTCTGATGAAAGCCCCAAAACTGTCGGTGGAGCCAAGTGGCAAACTGGCTACGACGTGGGCGTCCTTGAAGGGGCAGTAGGAATAGGTCGCCCGTAGCTTTGCCGGTAAAACCCCCCAAAATTTTTTGGCAATTCTCACCGTGTTCGGATCGGACAAATCGCTTGAATACAAAATGTACTCTTACGTACCGCTGGTCACGTTTCCATTAACCGTATCACAACGACCAAACGCACTATTTTTTGCGTTCCTACACCTACTATGTGCCGTTTCCGCCCCGTTTTGCCAGCCCATCCCTCCGCTCAAGGACCTGCCTCTACAATAACGGATTCTGGCAGCAGTTTCTCCGAACTGACAAAATCACACGGCTGATTGAATGTCCTTTCAGCCAAATCACCTCAACATGGAGAAAAGGAGCTATGGATTTGCTGCCTGGAGAAGCCGCGACCGTTCTTGACGAGCAAACGGGGGTGGAGATTGTAAGACTGACCAACCACCCCTCCGTCAATCACAACCTTTATTATTTGAATAATTCCTTTACTGAGGATGGACAATCCCTGGTTTTCACGTCTTACCGCGCCGGGAAAGCCGACCTGTACAGCGTGAACTCACAGGGAGGACCGATAGCAAGGCTTACCGATGTTGAGGAGTTGTTCGGCTACTCGGGCCATGTGAGTGGCAGTACACTTTTCTACACCGCCGCGGATACCGTCTGCAAACTGAATCTAACCACATTGGAGAAGGCGGTATTGGCTCGCTTCCCCGGATGCACCCTGGGAGAGTGCCGTCTCAACCACGATGGTACGCGAATCCTGACCACCTGCATAAAAGACGGTGAATACGCAATCGTGGTAGTAGAGACCAATGGCAAGGATTGGGAGTATGTCATCCGGGGTCCGAAACCCATTCTGCATCCCCAGTGGCCGCCCAATCACTCGGAGTGGATTCTCTACGCGAGTGATCCGCTTCCGCGGCTGTGGCGAGTCAATGTAGACGGTTCCGAGGACACCTGCCTGTATCACAACAAACCGCGTGAGTTCTTCGTACATGAGACGTTTCTGGGCCAGACAGATCAGGTGATTTTTGCTCACTGGCCGTACGCACTGAAGAAAATCGATCCTTACAACTGCAAGATTGAGACAATTGCGGCGATTAACGCTTGGCATATCGCCAGCTCGCCGGATGGACGATGGATTGTGTGCGATACCGTGCATCCGGACATCGGCCTACGGTTGATCAATGCATCGACCGGACACCACGTTCCGCTTTGCTATCCGCAAAGTTCCAGTCAGGGAACGCAATGGGAGAAAGACTATGCAGCCGGCGCATTGCCGGAGGAATCTACGGCAGGAGCGCCCGGATGGGAAACCATGAAAATCAGTGGTGACACACTGTATGGGCCTCAATGGACCCATCCGCATCCCTCTTTTAGCCCGGACGGAAAGCGCATTGTATTCTGCTCGGACCATCCCGGCTATCCGCAAGTGCACGTAGCAACCATACCGGAGCGTCTCATCGCCTCCCAATAAACAGATAATAGTCAATTCCATTCATATTTACACGTATTTCGGTAGGTGCGGTTTCCAACCGCACCTACGAGATTGGAAAAATTCCGGTTCGGTTAGGAAACCGAACCTACCGCAGTGTATGAATAATTATTGGTTTTGCTATAAATGAACAAAAGCAATCGCAAGCAAAGCTCGGCATATACCAATCAACCCATCCTGATTATTGTGAACAAAGCCGATGGCAACGTGTTTGCCGAATACCTCGTGGAGATTCTAGCGGTAGAGGGTATCCTGTGCTATGAGATTCGACCTGCCGGTGACGTGCCGCTGACCGAAGAAGAACTGCTCAGTTTCGAGGTAGTTATCCTGGGCAACGTGGATCTGGAAAAAACCGATCAAGATGTCATTCGGCAGTACGTTCGTTCGGGAGGGCGTCTTATCGCTTCAAAACCTCCCCACTCCTTGGACGTTCTTTTTGGTGTGAAACCGGCGGCGGGCGTCGTTAAAGGGTGCATGGATGGTTATATTACGCTCAATCCGGATCACTCACTGACGGGATCCATTGTCGCTGAAACCCTTCAATTTCACTGGCAGGCGGATCTGTATGAAACCTGCGATGCACAAGTGTTCGCTTATATCGGAGGGTCGCCCGGAGTATGCACGCATTACCCGGCTATTGTCACTCGTGAAGAAGGAACTAGCCGGGTCGCCATGTTCGCTTATGACATTGCCGCTTCCACGGTTTACTTCCATCAGGGACTTCCTCATCAGTCCAGCCTCGGTGTGCGGCCCGACCCGGACCTCGATTGCGCCTACAAGCCCAACGACCTCTTCGTCGGATATTTGGACGAGCGGTTGAAGGGTATCCCGCAGGCCGATGTGCACCAGGACATTTTTGTCACGTTGTTGCGATGGCTTTGCGAGGACCGGCTTCCCTTTCCACGCGTCTGGCATTTTCCCGACGGCGCTCCGTCGCTGGCGCTGCTGTCTGGTGACAGCGATGCGATGACTCGGGAGCAAATCGATTTCGTGCTCAAGACCGTGGAGGTCGTGGGCGGAAAATTTACCTTGTACCTCACCACGCGTGGTCCGCTGTACGCCGATGCCGCGCCCGCCTGCAGGGAGGAGTGGGCGACGATGCATGATCATTTTGAATTTTTTCCGCCCGAAGAGATAACAGCGATGCGGCAGAACGGCCATGATCTTGGACCGCACCTTTTTGCCGGCAGAAGACCAACTCTTGAAATGCTGGAAACAGCGTTTTCCGAAGGGACACGCCTGTTCAATGACATCCTCGGATGGGAACCGGCGGTTCACAGGGGGCACAATGCGATTTGGGTCGGTTGGTCTGAAACCGCTGAACTCCTCTCGACCAATGGAATCCGCCTTGACACAAATTTCATGCCGGGTCCTCCGTTTCAATACGGGTATCTCAACGGGAGCGCGTTGCCCGTGAAGTTTGCTTCCGAGACCGGAGCAATCATCGGCTGCTACGAACAGAGCACCGTCTTGAGCGACGACGGTCTGAGGAGCGATAAACTTCTCCAGCCTGCGCTGAATGCTGAAGCCCTGTGCGCCCTTTCCGAACAACTGATAAGCGATTGTCAAAGCAAATATCACGGTGTGTTCCACCCGTGCTTTCATCCGGCAATGGCAACACAAGAACCGGAAGGTGCTTGGATAGATTTCGTCGTGTCTTGCCTTGCTGAAAAGGAAGTTCCTTTTGTCAACGCGACCGAATGGTTAGCGTTCAACGACGCCCGTCGCAGCGTCGTCTTTGGAGACTGGCGGATAAAAGATTCAAGCCTCTCTTTTAGTCTTCAGAACGAGATTGGGATTGACGGTCTGACTTTGCTGTTTCCCCGTACATACAAAGATAGCAATGCGGAACAGGTGGTTATCAACGGCGAATTAAAACCACTACAATGCCTGTACCTGGAAGCGATGGAGCAAGTCGGCGTCATACTATCGCTTCAACCCGGCGAAAAGGTCTGGTTGGATGTGATGTACGCGCCTTCGCGGAACCGCCAAATAAGCGAATGAGCGTTAGGGCGCGGATTGACGGCATATTCGCTCGTTCTGTGAGAGCCGGCTCTGCCGCCTCTACGCAGGCTCAAGAGGGAGAAACATGGCTGAAGAAAATGTTGACGCGAGAGTTTATATATTGCCCGAGCAGCCGGTGGCAGAACTGTGGGAAAAGTACGAGTATACCCGGTCGGTATTGCGAAATTTGGGCATAGATTCACTGGACGCCTGTGGTAATCTAACCGCCGCGCAGGTAGTGGAAGGAAATACGCATGCCGCCTGCCAATTGAACACCACTGCGGGCTACTCGGGCGCTCCACCGATAGAGACAGAAGAGTGGATGTTGCCGGCGAGGCCGCCGGCAGAGGGCTACTATGGGGATACACCGCGTCCGGCGAACCTCGACGTGGAAGATGTCGCCCTGGTGCGGGAAGACGGATTGCCGCAAGCGTTCTTCTCCGCCACCCACGGACGGCTGGGTGTTCGCTATTCGCAAGCCAGCGGCGGCATTGACCTGTTTACCTGCTGGCCGTGGGCTCGGTATCCACGTGCGCGGGAGACCTTCTTCGGAAACGGATTCCTGTGTTTTGGGCATGCCGAGCATAGCAACGTGTTTCAGCGGGTGAAGTTGTGGCCGTTTGGTTTTGAAAACCGCTACGGCGCCGGTCACGATAATTTCTCGCGTTTGGTCATCGAACGGAACAAGCTTGTCCTTGAGGTCGCGGGGACCGAAGAGGTGTGGGCACAGGTGGACCTGGCGTCGGTCATTACCGATGAAGGCGCCTCGAGCCATGAGCACGGACGGCGCTGGATGCGGCTTGGGTGGGACACCGAAACCCACGCCTATGTGCTCTATGTCGCCGAGATGCGCAACCCGTTTGCCGGAAACCTGTTCTGTCCGCCGCAGATGACGTCGGAGCTCTGTCGGGAGCACAAAGGCTTCAATCCGGACGAATCGTGGCCCGACGAGATGACGGCGGGCAACCTGTATTTCCTGTTTAGCTGTGGAGAACAGCAGCCGGCGCAGGTGGAAGACCGCCTGTGCTGGAAGGGGACGGAACATCTGGAGTTTAGCTTGGCAGTGGGGACAACCTATGCCGAGGCAGTGGAGAATCTCGACGCGACTCGAAGCCGCAGCAGGTCAATCTTCGTCCGACGCCGGGAGCACGCGCGAGATGTGGCGGCGAGCCTTCCCCGCGTCAAGGCTCCTGGGCATGAGAACCTGGAGGTAATGTCAACCTGGTTGCCCCTTCAACTGGAGGCGTTTAAGTGGGAAGACTACGTCATGAAGAGTATGGCGGACTGGACTTACACCGGCGCCATCGAAATCCAGCACAGCCTGCCCGGCATGATGTACATGGGCGATGAGGATTTCGCCGACAAGTTTCTGGCATTCGCGTGGAAGCCGGAACACCGCGGCCGCCAGGGGCAGCTATCCTACGGGTGGAATTACGATTTCACCGCTGACATCTCCTACGCGTTGCCATGTTCGGCGGAGTACAACTCTCTCGCCGCAAGCGCCATGCTGCAGTGGCGGGTGCGTGATGATTTTTTCCACCAGAAGCGCTACCTCCCGGGAAAAGCGTGGCTGGAGAAAATGCTGGCGGAGGCGGACGCCGACACCGGGCTGCAGGTTCACTTCTGGGGCGGTGATACCACCCTTGAGGATTTTGGTCTCCGCAACGGCTATGTCTATACCAGTTGCACCAACGGGTCCTGGTATTGTGTTCTCCGATCCTGGGAGATTGTTGCGATGCAGTTTGGCGACGAGGCGTTCGCGGCGCGGCTGCGATCGGTAGCCGAGAAGGTGCGCACAAATTACTTGCGGATGTTTTACGATCCGAAACATCGGTGTGTAGCGCATTTCGTCTGGCCCGACACGATGGAGCGCGGCCCGATTTTTCGGAGCAATTTCCTCGGTTACAATGTCTACACCCCCTTCGTCGAAGAACTCGTCGCCGGGAAGGAGACAGAGCTTGCGGAATCCACCTTCCGCATGTTTTTTGATACCGAATGGAAGGGGATGCGAGAATTTGCGCGTGAGGGAAGCTTGTCCCCCGGCGTCTGGCAATACATAGGGACCGCTCTTGACGACATGGGTCCGGCAAGGTTGTTCCGAGCGGCGCGCGACCAGAATGCACTGGCTGCGTGTCGGGATATGTGTGAACACACCTTCGGCAAATTCCATACTGTTGGAGAAACATACAGCCTAAGTCCACCGGAGCCAACTGGATGCAATGCGTTCAACTACGGTCTGGCATGTCGGTACCAGATGATGATTGAGAATTTCTTCGGAATCACTACCGGTCCCGGCGGAATCGGCTTGTCCCCGGTGGGGCTCGGGAGCGAGATGGTTCTGGAGGGGCTGCGCTACGGGAAGTCGATGTGGGACTTCCATTTGCAGGGCGCGGGAGCCTGGCCTGATAGAATCGTTGTCGACGGCAAAGAACAGAGCGGCGCATGGTGCTTGCCAGTGGAGCTTTCGCGCGGAGGGATGCACAAGGTGGAGGTGTCCTTCGGTGAGACAGCGCCTCGGAACCCGGTGATTATGGAGGTCTCGGGATTGGGGCTGATAGAGGCAAATACGAGTGACGGCGGCCGCGCGGCGAGCGCCCTCCTGCGCGGACCGGGACGGGCGTGGGTGCGCTATTACAGCCCCACTAGACCTACTACTATCTGCAATGGCCAGCCGGTGCCGGACAACTGGCAGCCTGTTGAACGCACCGGCCGCGTGGAAGTTCTGGCACCGGACGACGAACCGGTGGAACTCCAGGTAATATCATGAGTTTTCGCGGAAGGTAGAAACGGAATAAGGTACGATGTAGTTGGTCGCACACTGGAATTGATTATGACAAGCCGTTTTCTAATTGGTCTCATGGCGAGGCGCTTTTTCTTGCGCCGCAGGCCGCCTAATTCGGTAGGTGCGGTTTCCAACCGCACCGGATAGGCTAGGTCTCGGTAGGTGCGATCAAGCGAGTGATCAAGGGAGTGGATAGCGACCGTGATAGAACTCCCATAGAGATCCCTTTCCAACCGCACCCAGCCCCGCCACTACGGAAACGCGCGACATGAATCATCCACTGTGGGCGGACCCATCAATGAATGGGTTGGTATTCCCTCGTCCAAGTCTACATGAAGATTTACAGTTCAAGACATTGAAACCGCGCGACTTGCGCCCTAAACCGCTTAACTTTAACCTATGGGGTTGACAATCTACCGCCCTTGATGACAGAAGTCTTGTCAGTACTTACTTATCACCATTTACAAAAGGTATGTTATTGAGGACACGTGCTGAAAATGTCAAACCAAAGACGCATTGAAGCAAGCGTTGTCGGGAGTTTTCCATTGCCGAGGTGGTTGACTCAGACTGCAAGCCAGGAAGCTATCCTCGACGCAATTAAGGCGACAATCAAGGATCAAGAAAATGTTGGTTTAGACCTGATCTCCGACGGCGAGATTTTCCGTTCCCTGTACTGTCACGAGAAGACGAACGGGATGATTGATCACTACGCTCAACGGCTTGCAGGGATTTCGACAGAATGTCCGCGTTCGTTAATCGAGCGGATGCGCAACCATGCGGACCTGGAATATCGTGACGAGCCTGCGGGCGTTGTGGTGGAAGAGATTAATCACGGGCAGCTAGATTTGCGTGGCGAGTTTGAGGGTTCACGGCAATTAACGAAACAACCGCTCAAGTTCACGTTTACAGGCCCTCACATGTTATCACGAGTATTGATTAATGATTACTACCCCAATCTTCAATCGTTGGCGATGGCGATTGCCAAAGTGCTGAGTGAGCAGGTGAGAGACATTCATGCGGACTTTCTTCAGATTGATGAGGCGTCAATCGTCGGGCATCCGCAAGACCTCGAGTGGGCGATTGAGGCAATCAACGTTGTCGCCACATCCATCCCCGGCAGATCCGGCCTTCACATCTGTTTGGGCAACTACGGTGGACAGACCGTTCAAAAGGGGAATTATGAAGCGTTGCTTCCGAAGTTATTGGAAATCGGAGTGGATGCGTTTGTGCTCGAATTTGCTCGACGCGGCTATGATGAACTCAAGCACTTTGCGAAATACGACTCTCGAATCGAGATCAGATTGGGCGTGATTGACATCAAAGATTTACAAATCGAATCGCCAGAAATGGTCGCCAAACGGATAGAGACCGGTGCGAGTATTATTAGCGTGGATCGGTTACACGTTGTCCCCGACTGCGGCTTGTGGATGCTGCCCCGTAGTGTCGCGCTTGGGAAATTGGAGAGCCTTGTTGAAGGACGCGATCTGTTTCTCGGAGTGTCGTAGATGCTTCCCCATTGGCGGGTTTGTCTTGTTTTGGTGGAAATTCTGAGTGCGATCAACTGAGATCAAACGACTGATTAGGGAGTGCGATAGAGATTTTAACAGCGAAGGCGATAGAGTTCCCACGGAGATCCCACAAGTCCCCCGCAGACGACAATAGAACATGAAAAACCACCTTACAATTAACCTAAAATGGCTCCACTAGCGATTATCCAAACTGGTTCTAAGGAAAAAAATCCTACAACTGAGATGTAATTGCGTTAGGCTATTCGCTGGAATCTCATCACTGCTACTGTCGCTGGCTTTCCCCATACAGCCAGCGGTGGCGGTTCGTTATTGACACTAATCGATATTTCGTTTGAAATACGCGCCGAACGGAGCGGCTGACACTCCACAAAGAGTGACATCAAAATATCATGGGAACCGAA
Organism: Candidatus Poribacteria bacterium; assembly: GCA_965197465.1. GTDB lineage: Bacteria > Poribacteria > WGA-4E > WGA-4E > JAJDTR01 > JAJDTR01. Next base: position 3,366,290 of record OZ240209.1, read on the forward strand.
ACAGAATCTCAACTTGCTGTTCTTGGTGGACCTAAGGCAGTGACCATCCCGGGCCAAGAGAACTGGTCTCCACCAACGGAAAAGATTAGGCGAATGGTCTGTCAAATGATTGACGCAGGCATATATTCGCAAACAGACAGTGGATTGCCCGGTGAATTGGAAACTCGATTCCGCGAATACCTGGGGGCAAGGTATTGCCTGAGCCAGCATAACGGAACCTCTACCCTCTGGGCCGCATATTATGCGGCGGGTGTCGGGCCCGGTGATGAGGTGATTCATCCGGGGTATACGTGGATATGCTCCATCTCGCCCGTGATTTGGATGGGGGCGCGTCCCGTCTTCTGCGAAATTGAGCCGGACACGCTCCTCATCGATCCTGTGGACATGGAGAAAAAAATCACACCCCGCACCCGTGCGATTAGTATCGTTCACTTATACGGCAACCCTTGCAACATGGATGCAATTTTGGAGATTGCCCGCAAGCACAACCTGCCGGTGATCGAAGATTGCAGCCATTGCCATGGGGCGGAATGGGAGGGCAGGAAACTTGGGACGCTAGGGGATATCGGGTGCTTTTCGATGCAGGGAGATCCAATAAACGGCAAGCCCATCCCCGGCGGCGAAGGCGGTTTGATCGTCACGAACAACCGCGCGTACTACGAGCGAATTCTGCTCTTCTGTCATCTCAACCGCGCGGGGCTGGAGGAAGAAATCGAAGACCCCGATATAAAGCCATTCATACCGTTAATGTTAGGGTTGAAATTCCGCTTGCACGCGTGGTCAGCCGCCGTGGGCTTGGCGATGATGGATAGTCTGGACGAACGCAATGCCAAAAAACTGGCTTATCGAGACAAAATCTACGACGGTGTGGGGGGTCTTCCGGGGCTGCATCCCATTAAGAATTATCCACAATCGTGTCCGGCGGGCTTTTACGGCGGTTTTCCTTTTATCTATGACCCGGGGGAACTCAACGGACTGGACGTCAATAGTTTCGACACAGCGCTGAGTGCGGAGGGTGTTATAACGTTGTGGCGCGCCTATCCACTGACGCATCGTATGAAACTCTTTGCTGAAGGCTTCGACCTATATGGGAGTGGAAGGGGTCCGTTGAGCGGCGACTACCCGGGCTATGCGGAAGGCAGTCTACCCGTTACCGAGGAGGTGCATCCTCGAATTGTCGGCATGCCCGTGTTTATCGATCCGCCGCCCGGCTACCCCGATATGGTCATCGATGCCATAAACAAAGTTGTCCGGCATCACGAGGAGTTGCTTAACCCGAGTTCCTAACCATGCCGGACAAGCTGTACTCGGTAGGTTCGGTTTCCAACCGCACCGGATAGGATCAACCGAGTGAATAGATCAAGGGAGAGTGGATAACGACCGCGATAGAGCTCCCATAGAGATCCCTTTCCAACCGCACCGATGCTGGCACGAGGCAGGCGCCGTTGGAAACAGCGCCGACCATTATGGAGGAAAACCAAACATGAACACCGCTCCCAAACATCGGAGCCACAACCTCCGCAAAGGCAGGGCTTCAATACTAGGCACATATTACCACATCATCATCTGCACACATCAGCGACAGAAAATTCTAATGACAGCACAATTGCATCAATTATCTTCAAAACATTCGACTGGCTCGAAACAGAGAACCGCCAAGCATGGATATGTATCATGGTGATGCCAGATCATCTACACACAATAATCAAACTTGGACAAGGACAGGCCCGCGCAAATGTCTTGCATTCGATGAAACTCTTCACTGCCCACGAAATTAACAAACATCTATCTCGTACCGGATCGCGCTGGCAGAAAGGTTATACCGATTGGGGCATTCGGGACGAGACGACATTAAACAAAACGATTCGCTATTGTTATGCGAACCCGGTGAGAGCGGGTATAGTGGCGTCGGCGCGAGATTATCCATATTGGCGATGCAAATTCAAGATGGAATAGTCGCCGTAGTTGAAACGGCGCGGTTGGAAACCGCGCCTACCAGAAGCGCCACGACCCCGGTAACTGTGGTTTCCGACCGCACTGGACAGCCACCGTTAAAAACCGCGCCTACCAGAAGGGCCATGACCCCGGCAGCTGCGGTTTCCAACCGCACCGGCTAGGCGCCGTTGGAAACAGCGCCTACCAGAGGAGTCATGACCCCGGTAGGTTCGGTTTCTAACCGCACCGACCAGAAGGAACATGACCCCGGTAGATGCGGTTTCTAACCGCACCGACCAGAAGGAACATGACCCCGGTAGATGCGGTTTCTAACCGCATCGGCTAGGCGCAGTTGGAAACCGTGCCTACCAGAAGAGCTATAACCCCGATACGTCACGCCTGAGAAGAAGCTGGCCAAGGAGATAGATCCAAATGAGCAGCGTCCCCACAGTGCAGGTCTGTTTTACGATGGACGTGGAACGGCTGGCGGCAAAGTCCCCTACGGGAGGCCCGGACAACTTGCAGACAAGCCGTCAGGCTATCCTGGGGTATTGCGACCTATTACGCAAGCACGGGTTTCCAGCCACGCTGTTCATCACGCCGGACGCCGCCGAAGAGAACCGGGATGCTCTCTTGAAAGTCGCCGGTTGGGGCGTCGAATTGGGACTTCACCTGCATCCACAATCCTGGCGTGACAATTATCTGCAACCGGAGCGTCATGATTACTTGGGCGGTTACACGCAGTCGGAACAGGAGCATATGTTGCGTGATGCGTGCGCGCAGTGGGCTGCCAGCCTCGGACAACAACCTCTCGCAGTACGACCTGGCAACTTCTCTGCTAATGACGGTACGTACTCCGCCATGCTGGCCGCGGGATTCCGATGCGGGTCCGTATCCCAGCCTGGGAGAAGGTTGCCCACGTACCATGCCACTTGGGTTGGGGCGTGTCCAGAAATCCACTACCCTCACCGAGCCGACCGGTTGTTGCCGGGGAATTTGGATTTCGTCGAAGTGCCATTGACGTGCGACCGCAGCGCCGCTGACCACTGGACGGGAGTCGGCGACATCCGTATTGAAGACGCAGATGAAGATTATATATCCTACGTCTGCCGGAGAGAGGTCGCGCGGCAATTGGATGAAAGTGTCTTACTTCCCCACCTATGCCTGTTCACTCACAACCTTTATGACTATAGTTCCGAGGAAAGGGGACAAGGTCATCTGCGCCCACGTCTGGCGGTTGTCATCGAGCGCCTTCAAGCCTTGGGAGACGCCGTCGGTGTTGAAATCACCGGCGCCACGATAGCCGATGCCTCGAGCCGATTCCGAACCCTCTCGTCGGCAAGCTGATTGGCTGACCAAACCCTGTTGAGCCTTGTAACTCCGTCTCCACCACAAGAACTTTCTAAAGGTTTATTGTGACCGGCAGGAAGTTTGGAAAGGAAATCAACGCATGTGTCCTGTCGCCGAAGATATCCGTGCAACTGCCGCGGAACGTTCCTGGCGTTGGCCCCTCGCAATCGGAGATGTTCAGGCTTGTGTTCAACAGCCGCCTTCGGTCGAAACACAAGGCAACACGCTTCGTCTGTCCTGGAACACTGCATCGATCATCCGTGCCGAATGGGAGTGGGGCCAGACATCCGAATTTGGAAGCATCGTTCCGGCAGAGCGCTCGGGGGATGATTGGCAAGTCGTCGTAGAAGGACTGGCTCCGCGCGGGCAGGACTATTTCGGCAGGCTGACGGTGTGGCAACGGCAAGGCAAGCCGTGGCATTCTCCAACCCTCTCATATCGAACCTTGGTTCGTTATCCCTACGGTTATCGTTTCTCGCTGTCAGACCCGCGGCTGCGTCATCATCCGGGCGACCCGAAAGTCTTTACACACAGGAGTCAGACCGAACAATCCCCCGAGCCGGTTGACCGCCTGCTGGGTGATACTTGCCTTCGTTCCTATCTCGAACACATTGTGCTGACCTTCACTCGACCTGAGATGACGCCGATGCAAAAGGTTGTGGCGCTGTGGACATTTTTGGGCACGGCGGTCGTGCATCATCCGCTCTACCTGCCTCCTCTCGGTCACGCGGAACAGGTGGCTGCACGCGATTACTGGGACGGTGACTACGACCGGGAAGCCGTCCTTGCCCTGGAGATGCACATGGGCAGATGCGGGCAAACCAACACCTTCATCGGGAAATCCCTGTTTCGGCTCGCGGACCTGGAACTTGTCAGTTACCCGCCTCCTTCGTGCCACTGCGCCGCAAAAATCGAAATTGACGGTCGCTGGTATTTTGTAGACCTGGACGGCTGGAAAGCGGGATGCATTCCGCTGACGGGTGACGGCGAAATCCCCGAACTGGAGTGGATATACCAGTATCCGAATTTTTATCTGCTGGACTGTTATCCCAGCTGGCAGGAAGTCAGTGGGGAATGGGTTTTGGCGGCGGACGGGACTCGCTGTACCGGAGACATTTGTACATCAGGCTTCACGCAGATGGGTTATGCCAGTTGTTTCTATGGCGCTCCTATGGAGTTTCCGCCGAGTATTCCGATCCCACTGCCCGTCCGGTTCTGGGAGGAGGACCGTCCGGTTCTGGAGTGGAGCGGCAGTTACGATCCGGATGACGACTTTCGCGATTACATTGTGGAGGTGGGAAACGAGCCAACGTTGAGCGATATCGGGGTTTACCGAACAGAGGAAACCTCTCTTACCCTTCCGGTCCCCATAGAAGACCGCATCTATTGGCGGGTCAGAGCCACCGACAGGCACGCGGAACTCACGGCGTACAAAGAGCGCATCTTTTTTGAGTCATCGAAGGAAGCGTGCGTTGAAATCGCCGATGTGGATTCGCCAAGAAAATCGGACACTCGGCATCTTCCGCCACCGCGAAAATACCATCGCTCCGACTTTGTGTTAGACTTGGCGCAAGGTGACTTGGGCGGCTTCAGTCGGATGGAGGGTTGGGACGACTATTATGGGAATGGCTCTATTTTTCGCACCGATCTTTACAATCTCTCCTATGGCCGCGAAGGCTGCGTGTTGCACCTGGCGGACTGGAGCAATAAGTGGTTGTCCGGCTCCGCAGTGCGCAGCCTCTGGTGTTGTCCTGTAGAAAACGCGCCCGGCAAGGGAGAGCCCTTTGGTTTCGATGTGGTACTCCGGTGCGAACGCTCGGACATTGCTGGCGAGCACCGTTTTCCTACTATTTCCTTGACCCACGCCTCCGACCCCAGCGCTGGGGTGGGGTTGATTATCGATCCGGCGCGTCTGACAATCCTGCCCGGACACAAGACATGGGGACAGTGGTGGTCCGGAATCGAGGAAACCCGGAACGGAGGCGGAATAGCTGAAACCCAGATTGATGGGGGATGGCGCCATTATCGCTTCCTGTTCGTTCCCGAAGAACGACGATTGACGCTGGAGGTGGATAATCAGCAGTTGTTCCGCATCGTGCTGCCGCCTACGCAAGGGTGGGATAGCTTTGTGCCCAATCGGCTTTGCATCGCGTCGAATCCGGATGCGGAAGCGTTGTGGAATCTTGCGGAATTGGCGGTATTCAGATATATTGACGTGTAGATTTCGACAGGGAAAAAAATATAGGGACTAACCGCACCGACGACACAACCCCCGCTAGGCGCAGTTAGAAACAGCGCCTACCACAGGGGAAGAAATATAGGAACTAACGGTAGGTTGGGTTTCTAACCGCACCGACGACACAACCCCCGCTAGGCGCAGTTAGAAACAGCGCCTACCACAGGGGAAGAAATATAGGAACTAACGGTAGGTTGGGTTTCTAACCGCACCAACGACACAACCCCCGCTAGGCGCAGTTAGAAACAGCGCCTACCACAGGGGAAGAAATATAGGAACTAACGGTAGGTTGGGTTTCTAACCGCACCAACGACACAACCCCCGCTAGGCGCAGTTAGAAACAGCGCCTACCACAGGGGAAGAAATATAGGAACTAACGGTAGGTTGGGTTTCTAACCGCACCAACGACACAACCCCCGCTAGGCGCAGTTAGAAACAGCGCCTACCACAGAGGAAGAAATATAGGAACTAACGGTAGGTTGGGTTTCTAACCGCACCGACGACACAACCCCCGCTAGGCGCAGTTAGAAACAGCGCCTACCACAGAGGAAGCAATCTTCGATAATTGCTATTAAGCAACTGGATAAGGAGCGCGATAGAGATTCTACAGGTGTATTCAATCAGGCTCTACAAGGAACATCCATGAAAAATATCTCGCCGAATTCGGCGGAGCCCGCTGATGAAATTGTCTGGGAACAGATAACGAATGCGGCGCCTTGGAGCGGCCGTGACTCTACGGGGCACCTAGTGTACGATGGAAAAATGTGGTTGTTAGGTGGGTGGACTCCGGAACGCGTTAATGACGTTTGGTATTCAAGTGATGGAGTACGCTGGCGCATGGCCACACCGTCAGCGGCATGGGGCAAGCGAAATTGTGCTTGCTGCGTGGTGTATGATGATAGAATGTGGATTATGGGGGGGTTTAAGAATTTTAATTTGGATACCTATAATGATGTATGGCATTCGAGCGACGGTGTGAACTGGGAGCAGGCTGCAAACAACGCGGCGTGGAGTATGCGAGGCGCAGCTACCGCTGTTGTATTTGACGACAAGATGTGGATAATGGGTGGGCTGCATGCCAGCGGCTTCACCCATAATGGCGAGGTGTGGTGTTCGAGTGACGGGAGAAATTGGGCTCAGGTCACGAATAACGCACCCTGGGGGCCGCGCGCGATGCACACGTCCGCAGTCTTTGACAACAAGATTTGGGTTATCGGCGGTGGTCTTTACAATACCGTGATCGAGCACAACGATGTCTGGTGCTCGAGCGATGGAGAGAACTGGCAGCAAATCACGGAGGATGCCCGGTGGTGCGGCCGGTGTTTTCACTGTTCAGCTGTGTATGAGGACAAGATGTGGGTCATTGCCGGCGCGCGCGCTCTTGACGGCGCCATGCCCCATGAGGAAAATCTGAATGACGTCTGGTTCTCGCGTGACGGAAGTCACTGGAAAGAGGCGAATAGGCGAGCGGCGTGGCCTGCGCGGCATGCCCCCTCGTGTCTGGTCTATGATGATAGGCTGTGGGTTATCGGTGGACGGGACGGCGAAATTCTTTACACAGACGTCTGGGCTTCGCCAAGGTGAACAGAACACCTCGAGACCTAGAAACGTCGGGTTAGCGTTTGACGTAAGCCCCGGGCCTATGGCGATTTCATCAATTGGTTCAGTCCGCATGTCGTTAGCCATTTGTCGTTTCAGATGAGATGAGCATGATGAGATAGTTGCATAGAATTACTCCCTGTAGGAGTGGTTCGCGCTCCGCCCCTGCGATGCGTTATGGTCAATATTTTCAGCGCAAACAGTCTAAAGGATAGCAGGAAAACCTCATGGTAGGCTTGGTGCAAACTCAGTTGTTCTATTTGGCGGCAAGTTTTGCGATGGCGGAATTGTTGAATCCGACTGTGGGAGGGGCGGATGACACGCCGCAGACGGTCACCTGGGAGCACAAAGTTGTCTACTACGACGCCCGTTATGACACCTGGGCGGCGTCTCACGTGGATGTCTTGGTGAAATATCTCGAGAATCACGGATTTCAGATACTCGATGCGACAGGAATCGGGGAATGGATGCAGGAAAAGATTGCTTCAGGCGCCGACAAGACAGTGGCTGTCTTTCCGATGGGTATAGCCCCCGAATCGGTGTTGGAACGGGAATTTGATGAGACGCACGGCTGGACTATCCGTCAGTACGTCAATGCGGGCGGCAGGGTCGTGTGGTTGGGTGAGGTGTCGTTCTTTTATTCCCAGAGCGATGATCGTCCCGAGGTGAGACATCGCGAGATTCACGGTCCGGGAGAGTTCGCATACGATTATTATACGAGGGTCAACGGTGCTGGACCGATTCAAATAACCCCTGAAGGTAACGCCTGGGGGCTTGCCGTTCCTTCCGGCGGTTCGTTTGCCGTCCCCAGCAAGGAGGTAACCCTGGCGTTCACCCAATTTCAATCTAAGGAAAACGGCGCCTACCTCGCCACGGATTGGTTCGTCAACTATAACCCTAAGTTCCCCTGGAGCGGTTTTATCCAAGCTTTACGGGGCGCCAACCTCTCGGAGCCGGCGGTGCAGCAGCAGGTATACAAGTTGGCGTTGTATGTTGGGGAGCCGGTAACCGCGCCCCCTCCACTTCCGGCGTATGTTCCTCCATCGGAAAAGCCCCTTGTGGTGCTCTTAGACGCACCGCGGGACCGCCGTGCATTTGCTCGCGGCGAAGCTATTCCGGTGGAGGCGAAGGCGGGCAAATTCTTCGCTTCGCTCAGGGGAAGGCCCGGCGCTGTCGCCGCGGAGTCCATCCGCTTTTCCCTAAATGAACATGGAAATGTCTTGTGGAGCGAAGAGTATCCCTGGACTGACACTGAGAAAGTGATAGCGCACATTCCAACCGCTGACCTTAAACCCGGGCGTTACCAATTAACCGTGATTGCCTCGAGCGCGGATGGAACGGTCGAATCTCGTAATTTAGACATCGATCTGTGTGCGAAACCCCGTGACCCGTGCTTCTGGCTCGGTATACGCTGGGTACGCAGGAGCGGGAACCCCTACCGCTTTGAAATGGCGCTGGCTGATATGGCCGCCCATGCGGTTTCCCCATGTATAGGAACTGACGCCGACCCCGCGCTTTTCGACGCCGTGTTAAGACAGGGAATGCGTTGTGCGCTACGGGACATGGTTACGAAACCTAGGCGAAACGCTCTTACAGCCGAAAAAGCTCCGGAGGTTTACATCCATAGGCCCGGCGGCCAGTTGCTTTTCGGTGAGCCGGGCAAAGCCGCTTTGGGACTGATCCATCCGAAACTGCGGGAAGCGATAGCGACTGATTTCATAGAGGGACTCGAAAAGATTGCGCCTTATCCGGCGATATGGCCGTATATGGACACTATGGATGACCAAGCAAATCGCTATCGATGGGACTATTCCGATTACGCGAAGAAGAGGTTCAAGGAACTCACCGGGCTAGACCCCCCGGTTCCCCTTGAGGTCGCGGCGGACACCGGGTACGTGTGGTATCCGTTCAATATCGGGAAGATAGATCGGCCGAAGGGGATTGTCCCGGACAAAGACCCCTGGCTGCAATGGGTTCGTTTCACCACCCGGGAAATTGGCGGGGGATTCAACAAAGCGGTGACCAGCGCCTTCACAAGTGTATTCCCCGAGGGACGGGTCGGACCGGTTCCTCAACCTCCCACGCACCCAGTCTGGGTTGTCGGCCAGTATCCGCCTGACCAGTTCGGGCAAAACGGGTTCAATCTACTGTATTATTACTGTTATCTTTCTTACTGGCAGCCGCTCATCGCCAACCTGTATTGGGACAATATCATGCGTATGAACAACCGGAATATGCCGCTATGGACGATGCCAGATATTTTCTACACATACTTGAACGAACCCAGTTATGTCAGAAACACGTTCTTCCTGCATCTGGCTGGAGGGGTGAAGGGGTTGAATTACTTCGCTTATGAATTTAAAGAACCAAAAGAGTGGGACGAGTTGGGACGGCTTGCCCGTAAGGTAATCAAACCCCTGGGGCCGCTGTTATCCAAACTGCAGCCGGCTTCGGCGAAGATTGGCTTTTTCCTGCCTTATACCCAGTACGCTCACGTGTGGCGGTATCCCATATCGGCGGTCTACCCCTTTGCCAACCTGATGTCGGCGCATGTTGATGCCGATACCGTGAGCAGCGAAGAAATCATCTCCGGCGCCATCGGGGGCAAGGAAGCGCTTCTGCTTTGGAATGTGGAGTGGCTGAACGAGAGCGAGGTCCAATCGCTCGAAAACTACATTAACGGCGGCGGAACTGTTCTGGTCGATGCAACCACCAAAGTCCCCATAACCGGCGCCCGGAGGCTGGATGTCGATGTGGCAATGGGAACGGAGCGCACCCGCCTGAATGTAAATCAGCCTTGGTTACCCGCCCCGGGCGTTGAGGACTATTTTCACACGGACCGTATATCGGTTGTCAAGGATGCGCTGGAGGCGTTTGTCAAGCCCTGGGCGGATTCGCCAAGTTCGGATCTGGTCATCCGGCGGTTTGAAGGGGATGGGGTGACCTATCTATGGCTGGTGAACATCCATACCCAGGATGAGTACCTATTCCTACGCGAGCGCCGTGTAACGATGACTGATGGGTTCCCAACAGAACCCCGAGCGAAGCGGCGAGCAGACGTGAAGCAGTTTTTAACCGAACGCGGCGTTTACAGCGATCGGTTCTCGACTACGGTGAGTGTTCCCGAGGGTAACTACGAGGTCTACGACCTTGTGAACCAAAAGTGGTTGGAGACCGAGACAATCAGAAATCGATCCGAGTTTACGGTGGATATGGAGCGCCTGGGCGGAACGCTGATCGCGTTGTACCCTAGCCGGGTAACCAAGGTTAATATTGTGGCGCCGGAGTCGTTGCAGCGTGGCGAGCTCGCGACAGTGAAGGTTGAACTCATGGGAGGCGAAAAGCCCGTTGTGGGCCTCTATCCGGTGGACGTGGAAATACATACCCCTGAGGGTTTGTCCCCAGAAGGTAGTGGCACCTATGTGGTGGAGAAGGGACAGTTAACACTCCAACTGAGCCCGGCCCACAACCACATACCCGGCGACTGGAGGGTGAAAGTCACCGAGTGGACTGGCGGACACCAGGTTAGGGCGATCATCCGGGTGCGCTAAAGCAAGACAGCCACTATGAGACGCTGAAGAAAACCGCAATCCAATCGTGACGTTGCTGAGTCTCGCAGATTGGGAAATCTGCGCAAGAATTCTCGTTATTCGGAATAATGACGACTCCTCATAAAGTTACATACTTTTACCCAACGGTTCTCATTTTTCTACGCACACAAAGATTTGGGCTAAAAACCTGTTTGAAAACCCAAGCTACTACTTGAAGGATATTTTTAGCCATCTTGGAAAACTTCATATTTTTCATACTTTTCATACCTTTCATACCAAGATGGGGTTTTTCAAGAGAGACAGAAAAGCGTGTGAACTCTTGCTATGACTGGTTTCTTCGCGGTTTCGACATCAAGGTTATTGGAAAAGAGGTATGAAAATATAGTTTTCACCCGGAACGGTCTGAAATCTTAAATCGACGCTACTTTCATAGGAGCGGACGACTTTTCAAACAGGTTCTAAACTCGACTTTGTACATTTCAGCGACATAACAGTCAACGTTAATCAAACGTTGTAGAAAAACGGGTGAGATATTGATTGTCTGGTCTTCTTGGTTGACCATTGGAAAAGTCGCTGGCGGTTTCTAGTACCGTGCAGATGATGTGTTGGGTTTTATTCTAATTTTGGTGTTGCACTGCGGGGCAAGATGCCCCGCCTACGGGCTTAGTGTTGCACGGCTTTCTGTTCAACCCAACTGTTGTACGTTTGTACAAAGTCGGGCTAAAGGTAAGCTTCCCTATGGGGAAAGCGCCTTGTTCGCATTTTCAGAGCCGCCATCTTTCATTTGGGCATTGTCGAATAATTTGACAGGAGGAGAAAATTGTGTTGAAACCGGTTATTATCTGTAGCATTCTGTTCGCTTTTGTTGCATCAAACCTATGGTCGCGGAACTCCGGAGAGCAAAAGAGAACAGCGGGCGCTCCGCTGCGAATTCTGCTCGTAAAAGGGCTGCTAGGGTATCTCTACAACGTGGAAAAAGCGGCGCAAGGGCTCGAAGTGGTCCACCTTCACTACGACCAACACCACCTAAAGATAGAGAATTTTCCCAGGAGCCGGGAAGAGTTGCAGCATATAGATGTAATCGTCTTTGTGAACACGAGCGTAAAGATTCTCGATACCGAACAGCTTCAGCTTTTAAGGGATGCCATAAAAGAAGGGAAAGGGTTTCTGATACTGGGAGGAAAAATTGCTTATGGCGCAAGTGGAATCAGGGGTTCAGTTTTGGATGAAGTCCTCCCGTTAGAGATAGCCGATACACCTTTTGACATAGAACGGGTTGAGGGAATACTTGCTCCGGGGGAAAATCCGATTTTTGCTGATGTAACATTGCCGACGCATTTGGTTTCCCCGTTCATTCACCGTATCCGGGTTCGCACCGGTGGCGATGTCGCTATCCGCGCTGGAGAGAAACCGTTTCTGATATCCGGTGAATTCGGAAGTGGTAGGGTTGCCTGCTTTGTGGGCACCCCCTATGGAACAGCGCCGGAAGGGAAAACGATGTTCTACAGGTGGCAGGATTGGCCGGGACTGTTGGGTAACGTTATGTACTGGCTCGCTCACCGCGAAGATAAATTATGATACGGTCTTGCACTTATAGCGCATATAAAGAGTAGATGCGATCAACCGAGATCAAAGAACGAATAGTGACTGCGATAGAGTTCCCATAACGAGTACGATAGAGATCCCTTTCAAACCGCACCGGACCCGCCCCTACGGAAAGATTAACCGTGTAAGACATTGAAACCGCGTGACTTACATCCTAAAACACTTAAAATGAGGAGGTAAGCGATGCTTGAGCTCGTCCACATCGTTATGGTAATGCCTTTATTGATATCCCTTGAAGCAGAGACGGAAAAGCGTTGGCGGATAGAAGCTGAAGCCGGCGACGTTTTACGACATGAAAAGGTAAGAATCGTGCGTGATGCAGATGCATCCGGCGGGAGAGCGCTTCAGATATCGTCTGAAATTGAAGGGGATAAGATAATCCTTCTCCGGTTCTCCGAATCTCTTGAACCCGGCAAATACCGGCTCGCTTTCAGACTCAAGGCAGAGAATCTGTTCGACCTTGGTAAAGGGTGGCGGATAGAAGTACGCGAAGGTGGAAAAATCACATGCTACGACGTAGTTTACGGTTACGATTTAAAAAGGAAAAATGGCTATCAGGATTTTGTTTTGGCGTGTGAGTTGGGGGGAACTCCTCTCGAGATATCCATGCACTGGAGCGGTAACGAAGGAACGCCCACTCTCTACCTTGATGCCATTGATCTTATTCGTCAAGGCGATGCAGCGCCTGCCCGACTGAAATCGGTATGGCCGGATCGCATCAGGTATGTTCCAGGCCAGTCCGGAGATATTACCGTCTCCCTCGCAAGTGTATCCGCGCAACTGGAGAAGGTGGACTTGAGGCTCGAACTTCTATATGACTTGGGCACGCGCAGGTCGATTGGGGAAAGGACAGTGGAGTTAGAGCCCGGAAGGACCCTCGATCTTAAATTTCCGCTCGGCGAACTCGAGGAACAGTGGGGTTACGAAATTCGTGCCACGTTAGAGCAAGATGGGAACGTCCTTTGCCAGATGAGTGAATTTTTCACCGTACATGACAATGTCTGGGCGGTCGGCCAGAGCGGCAGTTTTGATGTGGAGCCCCCCGATCCGATTATCTACTGGCACCACACCATTACTATGGGTGGCGGCCATTCTGATGAGGAGATAGCCGCGTGTGTGGACATCGGAAGACGGCAGAAGGGTTATTGTACAAAGGTAGAAATGGGGCGGATGCCTGAAGAACTGCTCTATATGGCTCCCGCAGAGCCGATGTGGATTGACAACCAAGCGGGGTGGGTGGTTAGTAAGCATGAAATGAGATATGCTGTAACTGCCTTGAAAAAGCACGGGATTGGCGTAGTCCTCTATCTCAGTCCTTACGCGTGGGGCGGTCCTTACCTTATGAAGCTGATTAGGGAAAAGCCGGAGTGGTTTATTTTTCATGCCCCGGGAACCTCTGAAAACCTTGAGAACATACAAGACGCGCACAATAGGAACATATACGAAAAGCGAGCCGGCGATTTCCATGTCAACTATCAGCCCGATGCCATGGAGAGGTTAGCCCGCTTTTGGGAATCGCTTGTGCAGTCTGGGTATAACGGATATGTTGACCCGGATTCGCCAGATTGGCAGGGAACCGAAGAGGATTGGGTTAGGTACAAAGCTTATTGGAAGCGAATGGCGTCGCAAGTTGCAAAGTTGAATATCCCGTTGAGTAAGGGATCCATCATGCCCAACCATAAGTTACCCGAGGTGGTGGATCACGTTGCGAATCAGATCATCGCCTCGGTGAAGATGTTTGGATGGGATGGCATACGCTGGGATGGCAGAATGGGGGTGTACACCGCCGATTTCGCATGGCCGTACGTTCCCTATTACGACTTTTGGGGCAACCCGCTGAACACCACCGTTGAGGAAGCCATAGAGCAGACGTTGACAATATTCAGGCGCCTGAAATCAACAGTGGCGAAGGAGTTGCCCAATCTTGTCTGGGGTTACAATTACAGTTCCTGGTCGGAATTGAACCGTGACCTGAGACTCACGAAAGAGATGTGTCGTGATGGTGGATGGATGCTGAATGAGTTCTCGCAGTGGTACAATCGATTGGAAGTTCCTTGGGATGACACCAGAATCAAAAAGGAACCGTATAACATCTGGCGAAACTTCTATGCGGTAATCTCCGATGAAGGTGAGTTGGTCACGAAGCTGGGAGGGCATTACCATCCGTATATAGGCGGATGGAAATTCCCTCCCGATGACATCTATGGAGGTATTGTGTCGCTTGCGACGAGGGGCCATCCCGTAGTTTCGTCAGGATATTTGAACTCCTGTTTCCCAACCGGAAACCGTAACCAGTTCGCGGTGCGGTTTGGCCGCTATGTCTACGATAACAACCTGAGGCGGGTAGATCAGCCGGAGGAAATCGTAAGCATAACGTCGGATGAGCCCGTTTGGTGGAAGAAAAGCGTTTATCGCCGCTCATCAAAGGAAGGAAACCATTTGGTGATACACCTGATCAATCCGCCGGTAGCGGAAGAGATTGAGGGCGATCCGAGCTGCAGTTTCCGGGATCCTGTGAAGAATGTCGTAGTCGAGGTCGAGCTGCCCGAGAACAGTGCGAAGGCGGATGCTTGGGCGCTCTCGTGTGAATCCTGGACCTGGGGTAATAAGGCAAAAACGCAGGCTGTTCCTCTAAAGGTTGACATTTCCAAAGGCAAAGCCACTGCTACAATACCTCAGGTGCTATTCTGGAAGATGGTGGTCGTCAAATTTGAATGAAAGGCGATTTCGCGGCAGGATTAGAAATACCGATGGTGGCTTGCTCACCGTGAACACAAACGTTGAGGAAGCCAAACCTTGCTTGAGTTCATCTCCATTATTGGCAATGGTTTTGTCGATGTTTTTTTCAAGCAGAGGCTACAGATCGCTAGCGGCTAGTAACGGAATCCTCAATAAATACTCTGGATACCATACGTTTTCATTCAAATGCGCCCGGTAGTCCCTCGTGCGCTCATTGCGATTAAGGAAATAGCGAGTATATCTTTCTGTCCATCGCAATTCCGATAATGCTCCAAACGCTTCCAATGAATAAATCTCCAAGCATAAGCCCCAAGAAGAAGGGGACGGCTCTTCGATATAGCTTCAGTCCTCCGTATTTGAGGATTATCCACTTCAGCACAAAACTCGCAAAGAAAGGGCACCAAAACATCCCCAAGTCGCCAGCCATCGCATAGCCGAGTGGATGAAAGGGAAACCATAGGAACCTCATACGCAGGAACATCAGGATAGATGATGTCAGAAACCCTATCCCCATGAAGGAGGCCCCCACCAAGTCGGTTCCCGTCGGATAATACAACCAATTTTGAAGTCCAAAAAAAGTCTCGTTACCAAACCCTACAATCCAAAGACCGAAATAGCCGGATGTAACGCCGCGATTGTAGTACAGGTGCAAATACTCCCAAAATCCCACGAACACCGTGAGAGCGGCGGCGATAAGCATCGCGAACGACAGCCTCCGCAATCGTATTCCTGACGAACTTGCCAGCTTGTACCCCTCAAGCTGATGCGGCATCGGATGGCTCCTATAGGCTCTGTTGAAGAAGCTGTAAAGGGCGAAAACCGTAAGGGTTCCCCTTCCAAGAATTTTCGTCCCTAACTCCTCTGTGATCATCTTCCTCGGTTCAATATGCCCCATGTAATGCGCGCAGAGCCCGATTTCCGCCCTCATTCGCGTGATGAACATCGCAAGTAGAAAGTAAGCCGCAAAAAAGACTGGAACAATTAAAAACTTCATTCCTATCCTTGATGAAAAAATGGAAAGAAGGAAAAAACCGGATATAAATCCCAGGACGGCAAATTTGTAAGGCAATGGTTCATCGTCATCCGCTTCAGATTTTGAGTCCGCGATTCCTGACACCACATTTTTCAAGTGCGCTCTCCCCCTCCAAAGAGTGAAAAGCATGATACTGATAACCGCTCCGAACGCCTGGTCACTCTGATACGGGAATCTCGGCAGGTTCATGTAACCCATCAGCCCCCCGATCATAAGCTCCGCCTTGTAATACCAGAAGAAAATCCAGCATGAAAATAGGAGGTCTAACGGGATGAGAAAGCTCATACCTACGACGAACGGATAAAACGCGATATCCACGCCACCCATCAGATTCCAAGGTCTTTCGGTGAAAAGATGTGAGATTGTTCTGCGTTTCACTGGAATTTCCGGCACGGCGGGAAAGAAAAACTCGAGACCATTTATAAGGCTTATGAGTGCCGCGATTGTGAATCCCATCCACATCAGCCTGTTGCTGAAAAACGTGAACTTCGGTTCCGACATTTCTAGAGGGAGCCGGATCACGGGATATGTGAGTTTTTCCCGTTCCGTCCACTGCCTGCGCAGAATACTGCAGAGACAAATCATCATGAAGATGAGAACGACGATAAAGCAGAACCATACGGATGCGGGCAGCAGCCATGCCTTTACGTTCTGCCAAGTGTAGAAGCTGGTTCCGCCGCTATAATAGCCTTCAAGTGCGGCCTTATCATCTACCACAAGCCAACGGGGTAGGTGGTCCCAGAAAAGCTCCTTCCATTCGTTTTCCGGCGTTGCGAAATAAAACGCATGCCCCATGGTCGAGACGAGAACCTGAAGCATATCTGTGGAGGCGATGGCTGAAGAAATGTTCAGCATGACGTAAATCGTAATGAGCTCTCCCAGACTTAGAAACCTTCTTCCAAGGAACTTTCCCGAAGCAAGATTGAGAAACAAAAGGATAGAGAATAGGAAGATGACGTTTGTAAACGGCACAACCAGGGTGGGGTAAGAAAATCCGACGACCTCGAGCCGTACGATCCAATAGATGTTCAGCGGAATCAGCAGAATACCAAAACCGATAGCCTTAATACCTATATCTTGTGGAGGGCGGGATTCTGACGATGTTGGTGGAGAAATAGTAGGCATCGTTCACATTTGGAAGGACCTGCTTCTCTCAGTCGGCGATCCGCAAAGATCGACGGGACGCATACTGACGCAACCTATCTCCGCAGACAATGCTCAAGCTTGGAATCCGTTTATGGCATCTGGAAGGAGAGACTCAACCTCATACGATAGGCGCAGTTAGAAACAGCGCCTACCAGAAGAGCCATAATCCCGGTAGGTGCGGTTTCCAACCGCACCGGGCGCAGTTAGAAACAGCGCCTACCAGCAGAACCGTAATCTCGGTAGGTGTGTTTTCCAACCGCACCGGGCGCCTTCAGAAACAGCGCCTACCAGCAGAGCCCTAATCTCGGTAGGTGCGTTTTCCAACCGCACCGGGCGCCTTCAGAAACAGCGCCTACCAGCAGAGCCCTAATCTCGGTAGGTGCGTTTTCCAACCGCACCGGGCGCCTTCAGAAACAGCGCCTACCAGTAGAGCCCTAATCTCGGTAAGTGCGGTTTCCAACCGCACCGGTCCCCGCCGCTGCGGAAACGAGCGCCATGAACTCTGTGACCGCCCCATCAATGCTCCGCCAACCAGCGCTGCCGCAAGTCCAAGCAGTTGAGCACCTTTTCAGCCAGATCCATGCGGGTATAGTAGTATTGGTTACTCGACTCAAAGCCGATTCGGCTGTCGGCCGTGACAAGGTCGAAGAGCCGGCGGGCAGCCGCGATCTCGTCGATCAACAGATTGTCCAAGGTAGCGCGGAGTTCCTCCCGCTTCGCTGGATGCGTAGCCTCGGCCAAGCAGTTCCGGGCCAGCACAAAACGGGACTGCCGGGCGACGCTGTGGAAATGTAGGTAGGCTGCTTCCATCACGCGGAGGAGGTCGTCGAAAGCCCTCCGTTTGTAATCTGGCATAGAATGAAGCGGGGTGTCGTCTAACCTGCACACAATGTCGCTCTCGCTGCGCGATTGACTACCAACAGGTAGAGCAGCGGTACGAAGTATCTCCAGCGCTTCGTGCCAACCGGCGGCGACTTTCTCCATCTGAGTGATGAACACCTCCGGCGGGTAGATGGCTCGCCAACCATCTAGGTCGTCATAGGGTAGACCGCTCATGGTCGCTCGGTAGCCGGTCGGGGCGTCAAAAAGCAGGTTCGCCGGCCCGACCTGAATGGGAGCATTGTAGACCACACCGACATGAAATGGGAATTCCCGGAATGCCTCGCTGCATCTCGTCCAAGCCTGTCGCACCACCGGGGCGAGGACTGACCCATAGAATTCTTCCGCGACCGCGTCCAGATTATCTTCAGACGTGGCATCGCTTTGGTGGCTGTAGCGGGCAGCCAACGCCAAATTAGGGGAAGGATAACCGCCCACCGTCCAGCTGAGCATCAGCTTGTTCACCTCTGCCCGCGTCAGGTTCTCCAGATGCTCGGCTACCAGGTCCATGCAGGGAAGATATGGCACGGACGACAGTTCCCAAGTGCTGTTCAACTGCACCTTGGCCACAGTGGACAGGCCCGCTTGCCGCGCGACCGACCAGTGTGTGATTGCCCGCGGCCCCGGTCCGACGGACGAGATAGAATATTCGCCCACTGTGCTGGCGCCGCCGCCGCGTATTATCGGCAAACTCCATTCGCTGACGCTCATCAGCGACACATCGCGGGGCAACAAAGCAATGGCGTTGGTCGCCCACTCATCAGCCCAACCCCAGTCCCAAACAATCACCTGTGCTTGGGGTTGAGCGCGATGCACACCTTCGGCCACCAGGCGATTCACTTCGGCGATTACCTCAGCCGGCGAGCGCCCGCCGCATCGTGGGCAGTCGATCCCGCGGCCGTGCGACCAACAGTTCGTCAGGTTCTCCGACGCTGAAATGGTGAACACCCCTGCGAGGTCCGGCACATGATTAAACACATAGGTCAGCCCATCCCGAAGGAACGCCTGCACGATCGGGACACTCGTGCATAGGGCGGCATACTCCCCGCCGTCTACGCCCCGCCAGTCGGGATGGTCTTCGAAAAATGATAGAGGCATGGCGCGTGGCTCGTTCAGGTAGAGATACACCCCTACGCCATGTCGACGCGTGCGTTCCACCAGGTGTCGCAGGTTGGTCAAGCGAAGCTCGAAATCCTTGCTCAATTCGGGATGGGACGGCCACGGAGCCAATTTGTGGAGCACTCCTTGCAACCAGACACCGTTGACTCCCAGCTGCGCCAATCGGGCCAGGTAGCCGTCGGGATACGGGTCAAGTTCCGGGTCAAGCAGCGGATCGCCGTAAAGGCCAAAGTAGGAGTAAAGAAAGCGTAAGTTGAAGCCTTCCTCGGACGGTGATGCGGGCGGCGGAGAAGTTTCCGCCGCACGTGCTGATAGGTCTTGCACAAATGCGAATCGCGGTTCCGGTGCAACCGTCCAGGCATCGCCGAAGTGATCCTTCATGCAGTCACGTATCCACGCTGCTTTCTGAAGCGCCGCCTCGTCCGGCGGCGCGTAGCACACCGGCGGGCATTTGGGTTTGTGACTTCCCAGCTTGATGTAGAGGAAATCGTCCTCCCGCAGCGTGTAAGCCATCTCATCCGCGGTCCAGCCGAGTAGTTCCAGCAGTTGATCGTAAGGCAACAGGTGCCAATTGCGCCGGATAACGGTGATATAGCTGCGCCGCCATGCCTCCGGCGAAATCGGCTGCGGCTCGGGCAGGCCCATCGAGCGTCCAATCTGCTCGACCTGCTCCGGCGTCGCGCCGAGCACCTTGGCCAAACGTTCCACTGGAGCTAGTTCCCAATTGCGCCAGATTACGGCGTGCAGGGGCGTGGGAAAATGGCGCAGCGCGAGCGGCGACGGCTGGTCGCCGACGGGCAACGTGAGCGATGAATTCTTAGACATGGAAGAATTCCTTTCTATCAGTGGAAATTTCGGCATTGATACCGGCGAAATCACGCTTTTACGAACATTGAAGATTCTAACCCGGCACACCGCAAGAGGAAAATGTCTATGATTGAGAGTGTTCGCACATAGATAGATTGGTTATATTAATGTGGCACTGAAGAATGTTATTACCCGCAAGGACATGTAACTAACGCAAGTTGCCACCTTTGTTTGATGAGGCGCAGAAACCGAGTTTTTTCCAACGTGGAAACACGATATTGACGAAAATCAGCCCAATTTGCCTATAATTTTGCAAACGTGTATCAAAAACTCGGTTTCTCTGTCATATGTAGCAACTTGGGTTAACTATTAGTTGCAATGACTATAGAATTGCAGAATGGGAGAGGAAACGGCTGTTGTCCATTTGAAATGGGATTCTGAGAATGAGTTCGTTGGGACGGTCTAAGGAATGCGTTAGGTGATGACACCAGATGTCCGATCTGTAATCCTAACCTCTTTGAGGGACGGTCACCAGTGCTTTCTCTCGTTGTCCTAAAGAAAGGAATCTGCTCTATGAATACTGCCGCAGTCGCTTCGACAACCGTCGCGGCGTCGCAGAACGCCAACCAACAAGAGAATACACCCATTGACCCAATAGTCCAGTACGGGAATCCTAGATTTGATTTGCGGAGTATTGGATTTTCTGACTGTGCGAAACGAGATGCGCGAATGCGCTCATGAACTTGTGAACGCACCCTTCATTGGATTATTACCTTCCGAGGCAAACAGAGAGCAACTAGCTCCGCGACGTCGAACTGTTCCAATAGTCCGAAACAGAAGAGCGTGGGGTACTGCTCGTATTCCAGGCGATCTTCGATGAGTCGTTTCAAACTCGGCAGCCCATTTTGAACGACAACCCGATCTATTCTATCCGGATTCAATCCAGCAACCATGAGGGCGGCAATTCCGGCAGTCCATCCGCTGGAATGCAGGTGTACCCGCTGAACACCGTATTGCTGGCAAGCCCATTTTGCCACGGCGTCGATCTGGCCTACCTGTATCCCCAGTGCACGTTCACCTACCGTCCCTATCATCATTGCGTAATGCGACGGGGCAGCGCCCTTCGGCATGCATTCTCCCATGAACAAAGGATCGACGGCAATGACCCGTGAACCCGCTTCGATGTGTTCCTTGATGAGCCCTTCCATTGTTGCACGTCCAGTATCCGCGAAGATAATTACCGTGTTCTGTGGTGAGGGTCTGGACACAACCAGCGCGGAAATGGTGCACGCTTCCCCAACAGTGAACCTGTACCATGTGGCTCCCAGTTCTCCGTGTAAAGCGCGGCGAAGTGCGGTTGCCTTCGCTCGCATCGGTCTCAATTTCAGCAGATTGAGAAGGCGAGAACGCGCCTTCTCCTGCCACTTTCGGACAGCAGGTAGGTCATCTGTTGGCGGGCGGTTTCTCGGCAGAGATGAAAGTTGCCGCTGAGCTAATGTAAAGAAATTCGCGTTGTCTTCAGGCAGCCCCATCTCTAATTGATCCGGGTTGAGCAATTCTGTTTCGGAAGGGATTTCTTCGCCGATTGGCGCATCTGGGAGGAAGTGATGATGGATGAAGCGGTAAAATTGCTGCCGGTTGTCCCGATCATAATTATGCGTCCCGGGATTCGTGTTCTCGTAATATTTAAAGTCCGCCTCACGGTCAAAGAGCCTGTAGAATGGCACAACTGGATCGAAAACGGATGGCTTCGCACGCTCTGAAACAAAGCAGCAATCATCTTTTTCGTTATAAATCAGCAGAGTCGGACGTGGTGCGAGCATGGCGGTAAGATGAGTGTAGTCCGCGATTGAAACCAGATCCGTCGGATTCTGCTCGAGATCGCCGATGTCAGATCGATGAGCGACTCGCTGATCCAATCCGATATGTCCCGCATTCGGCGCCAGCAGCGACAATCGCTTGTCCAATGATCCGAGGATAATCGTTTGCCAGCCGCCGCCCGATAACCCTGTCATCGCCAGCCGTTGCGCATCCGTAGCACCATGATCCAGAAGCACATCCAAACCGCCGCGCACGGCGAGATAGAAAACCGAGAGCCCACTTAATCCGCAGAGATCGAGATATGCCGACCGGTTGTGCTTATAGTCGGAATCGCCCAACTCGCCGAACTCAAGCCACTCCGGATGCAAAGCCAACATCCCTTGTTTCGCAAGATTGATACATCGGAGCTGCTCATATGCAATCGCTTTTCCTTTAGGGCCTACGTGTCCATTAACGTTCAACACCGCTGGGAGCTTTCCTTGAGGATTGATCGGCTCATAAAGCAGCGCGGGAATCCACAAATGGGGAAGTGCCTCATACCGCAACTTCCGAATACGGTATCCCTCTCCGGTTTCCAGCGTGTCCCCCCAGACAGTTTCGGGTTTCCATTCAATCCATTCGTTCGGAACCCCGCGAAAAACAACCTCGTCAAGAATCCGGCGGCGCAGCCTGTCGCTTTCATCCTGCCACGCCGTCAAGGAATCGGGAGAAGCAAGCGGCGGGATACGGGCCTTGATGAATTGTCCTATCTCGCGATGGGTTTCTTCAGGATCGAGGAGTCTCTCGTTCAGCCAAGTTTGGAGAATGCACCGTTCATCAGAAACAGCAGCCGAGGTTGTGGTCTTCATAGCCATCCCGCTCTATACGTACACCTTAGAGCCTGTTTGAAAAGTACGATTTGTAAGGTGCGCACGGCGCACCTTACAAAATTGTGCGAGAAAGAAACCGAGTTTTGAAGAAAAAACTCGGTTTCGACACGCATGATTGTACTCGAACTGACTTTTCAAACAGGTTCTTAATCGGTATAACAGCTTCTATCTTGAGATGCGCGAACATCGCATCATCGAAAGCAAATCAATTGGATAATCGTGACTGTTTAGTGCATCGTTTGGTTCGTCGTATTACAATTCATCGCACATCCGGTCTGGGCGTGTAAGCCCCCCGATTCGTCGGAATTTGCAGTGTACTTAGCTACTCGGCGTGTTCCCTGCCCCCCGCTCCGTCTGGATTGGCCAATCCAGACCGAAGGACTAAACAGTTACGGATAATCCACGCTGGTATTCAATTTTACGATTCGTGCGTCACGCTAGAAAGTCTACAATTGCCGGATGCGTTTCCCAATCTTGATTGTGATTTCAGAGAAATCACAATCTGCTCACCGTCAACCCGCCATCCTGTACGATTACCTGACCGGTGGCATAGGGCAACTCGCCGCGTCCGAGCGCGGCGACGGCGCGGCCGATGTCCTCGGGGCTGCCCCAGCGGGGCTCGAGGGTAAGCCCTTCGGCAATTAGGCGGTCGTACTTTTCCTTCACGCCGGCGGTCATGTCCGTCTCGATGATTCCCGGGCGCAGTTCGTAGACCGGAATGCCGTGTTTTGCCAAGCGAATGGCCCAAAGACGCGCCGCCATGCTGAGAGCTGCTTTGCTCATGCAGTAATCGCCGCGGTTGGTTGACGCAACCACCGCCGAGATCGATGTCACGAAGATAATCACGCCCGCATACGCGGCATCCGTTTCGTTCTGCTCAATCATCCATCGCGCCGCCGCTTGAGTGAGAAAAAACGGCCCGCCGCAGTTGACACGCATGAGTTCATTGAAGCTTGACTCCTCAGCCTCCAAAATGTCGGCGCGGCTAGCCGGTGCAACGCCGGCGTTGTTGACCAGGATATCCAGGCGCCCGAAATACCCTTGAACACCGTCTAGAATCGCCTCTCGATCGCTAGTTTCGCCAATATCGCCCTGAACGTACAATACCTCGACGCCGAGACCTTCGAGTTTCTCCAACACCGGTTTGACCTCGGCTTCATCACGGACGCCGTTTAAGGCAAGATTGTAGCCGTCCGCGGCCAGAACCTTGGCAATGCCTTGGCCGATGCCGCGCGTTCCGCCGGTGATCAGTGCCACACGGTTGAGGGTATTCGCCAACTTAGACCTCCGCTAAAACGTCTTTTTAATCTCTTTGAGCCGTTTGGCATCTTCGTTGTACTTGTAATAATCGTCGAACGGGTAGCAGCCGCTCGGAAGACCGTTGCGCGGCGCCGTGGTGCAATCGCTAAAAGTCCGGCAGATACGCCGCTTGTCAATCGCACCGGTCTCGGTGGCATCGGCCAGGATCTCCGGATAGGAGAGCATCACACGCCCCAATCCCACCGAGTCCACCCAGCCTGCGCGCACCACAGCCTGCGACACATGCGGGAGGTATTCCTGCAGATACGTGTAGGCCGAACCCACCAAGATCAGATTGGGAAAACGTGCCTTGAGCGCCCTGACCACATGAATCTGGCGCGCGACGCCGACCAGCGGATCCTCGGGGGGCTGGTAACCGTCGCTCGGGGGAAAAAGAGCAGGCCGCTGGATGTGTGGACTATAGTAGGGGCTGCCCGCCGTGAGATTGACCAGTTTTATCCCCAGCGACTCCATCAGGGCGAGCAAGCGTTCCGGTTCGTCGAGGTCGTAAGTGACGGGATTTTCGGGATTCACGCCAAAGGCATAGCGATACGGTAAGATGTCGTCATAGTCCTCGGGAATTCCCGGGCCGAGCTTGGTCGCGGTGCTATGGTCGGGATGCGGCTTGAAGGGGACAAAGTCGAATGTGCTCAAGCGCACCCCAATCTCCAGCTTTGGCACTTGAATGCGTATTCCCTCGACAACCTCGCGGAGGAAGCGAGTCCGATTTTCAAGTGATCCACCGTAAGGTCCCGGCCGCGTGTGGGCCCCCAGGAATTCGTGCAGGAGATAACCGTGGCAATGCTTGATGTCCACAAAATCCGCGCCGGCGCCGTAAGCCGTGCCCGCCGCCGCGATATAGTCATCAATTAGTCGTTTGATGTCGTCATCGCTCAAAACAGCGGCATCGTTCGTGATGTTAAACTTCCGATCCAAAAGGGGGTGCCTGTAAGCAATGAGCGGATGAAGCGCTTTCTCGTCGTTCGGGCGTGAGAAGCGCCCCGAATGTGTCAGTTGGAAACCGATCAGGAGATTGTCGGTGTTTCCGTAGCGCTTGCGATGCGCGCTCAGGAGCGCTTCCCGTAGCGAGGCGATGCCGGCTTGATTTGTCTTGTTGATGATGAGCTGGTTGGGATTCGCGCTGCCATCCGGCCGTACCGCCATCGCCTCACCGCCCCAGATGAGTTTGGCTCCGCTCATGCCGAAGCGCTGCCACCGCCGGGTCATGGACTCGGTAACGCCGCCAGTGGTCGTGCCGTCCCAGCCCTCCATAGGCTGGACGCACCAACGGTTGCCGATCGTGCGTTCTCCGAACCGCATGGGCTTTAAAAGCGGCGAATCATCTCCTGTGAGGATCGCATCATCTGTCGGCAACTCCAGACCAAGATGCTCGAGGTGCTCGCGGAAATTGTCAATCGTCTTGAACGACGCGATACGCCGAAAGCTCAGTTTTTGACTCACTTGGACACCTTTTCAAATTTC
The DNA here is from genome assembly GCA_965197465.1 of Candidatus Poribacteria bacterium. Lineage (GTDB taxonomy): Bacteria > Poribacteria > WGA-4E > WGA-4E > JAJDTR01 > JAJDTR01. Next base: position 3,391,760 of record OZ240209.1, read on the forward strand.
CCTCAACTGAAAAATTTGTAATCGGGCAGCCCTTTCGCCATTCGTTGAACGTAAAGCGCCGCTTCGCGGGCATGATAGTCTCCCCACAAGCAGGCTTCGCCCGAAGGCACGACGTGTCCTTGGGGCACATGGTCCCAACCGTTCGGCCGGTGATAGACCGCGTGCAGGATGAGCCCTTGGTGGGCCTCGGAATGGCTTAAATAAGGGCCATCGAGCAGCGTTTTCAACACGGTGAGGCCTGCCTGGGTGTAACGCAGTCCCGCATCGGTCTCACCGCGCCGCTCAAGCAAGCTGCCCAGGCGAATCAGACCTTGGCAGGCAATGCTTGCCGCCGAGCTGTCCACGGGTTCATGTTCGTTGAAGGGGTCTGCCGGCCGGTGAAGATAATCACCCATTGCAGCGAGGCCCGGCGCGCCCGTATCCCAGTAGGGGATGCCGTCGGTCGGCGTATTTTCGATGTAGAAATCGGCACTCGCCTTTGCGGCTTTGAGCATAATGCCCTCGATGGATTCGCGCCCGCCGAATAGCTCGAGCTCACTGTCATCAAGTGCCGCCAGGAATTCAAGCTGCTCGGGATACGCGAGAACGATCCAGGCCAAGCCACGGGTCCAGGTGGAAAACGGTGAATACCCTTGCTGGGTACTCGGGCAACGATAGTTTCCGTTGTTCGTGTTGAACAGGCTTTCATGCACCACGCGGCCGCGCACGTCATAAATGTCTCGACCTTCCCCGTAGTAAACGTTGTAGTGCGCCGTGGCACAAGCATGCTGAATCAGACGCCCGAGCAGAGATACGGGCTCGTCCTTCTCACTCATCAGCACGTGTCTCAGTCGGTGGGCGAGCGCCAGCACACGCAGCGAGCGGATGGTGTCCGAAAAAAGCGACTGCGGCCCGTTGAAGGAATAGATGTATCCGCCGCCGTCGTCAGTACAGGACCAGCGGCTCGCCTGCACGGCTCCGGAAAGCTTGGTCGCCAGTTCGTAAAAACTCCGTTCCCATGCGTTCTCAGAAATGCGGCCCTCGTTCATCAGGCGCAGGAGATTCCCGTAGGTGCTGACGTTGTTGAAGCCGTGATCGTGTACGCCGGTATGGGAAACGTGTGTCGCCATCACCTCGACGGTTTTGCGCCGGCCGATTTCGAGAAATGTTTCGTCACCAGTGGCGTCGTACTGCAAGAGGGCAGAGCCGTACTGAAAGCCCTGGGTCCATTCGGTCCATCCCTGGGCCGTGTAGCGTCCCTCGACCGTAAAGACTGGCGAGCCGTCCTCCGGTTTCCAGCTGGCTTCAATGGCCCTAATCTTCGCGCCGGAGAGCGTCCAGAAGTGCTCAAGATCCGGAAGTAAAGATTCCGGTGTGATGGAATCGTCCGCTCTAATCATGACATTTCCCGATATCAGGTTTGTTGTACGTCCTTAGGGTGTGTTGACATTTATGTGAGATGTATCCGTAATCGTAGGGGCGAGGATCAACTGACTGGATATGGAAGGCGATAGAGATTCCCCCTCGCCCAATGGGTTGGGAGACCCAACCCCTACGAAGAATCCTGCGTCTGTGCAGGCCTCTTGATTGTCTTGTTGCGATGAAATGTCAACAGAACCTAGCCAGTTAAAATGCTTTCAACCACGAAACAGATGAAAGGTCCTAAGCTTTAGTGGCTGCGTCCAATGAAGGACAATGGTGTGAAAAAATAAATTGACAATTTGCCTATCACTTAGCTCGACTTTGTACATTTAAGCGGGATAACTGACGCTTTCAATCAAGCGTTGAAGAAACGTAGGGGAGATTTTGACCATCTAGTCTTTTTGGTTGACCATTGGAAAAGTCGCTGGCGGTTTCCAGTACCATTCAGATAACGTATTGGGTTTTACTCGAATTTTAGTGTTACACGGCGGGGCAAGGGAATCTCTATCAGGATTCACTATCGCACCCCTTGTTCAGTCGTTTGATCCCCGCCTACGGGTTTGGTGTTGCACGGCTTTCCGTTCAACCCAACTGTTATATGTTTGTGCAAAGTCGAGTTTAGAGCCTGTTTGAAAAGTAGGTAGGACTGTCATTTCTTGTCATTTTATGGGCAAAATCACGCTATTTTGAAAGTATTTACCCGTAAAATGGCGACTCTCAGAGACCAATTTGGATTATTCAAACAGGCTCTTAACATTGGCGAGGTGGTCAATACCGTTTTCTAGGATACCTTTTGCTACCATATCCATCTACATTGTTTTGTTGGTGGAAACGCTCGCCTAGTTCAATTGTAATGGCTGGAATCAATCTAATACAGCTTGGCGTAATTGCCGTATGAGTTATAGGTTCGGTTACGGTAGGTGCGATTTCCTAATCGCACCGTCAGTTAAGGCACAGTTTAGTGGACGTACAAAGGGCACCCCTTAACCGTTTAATTCACTTAATTATTTCCGCCAACGTGTACTAGGTCAGTGTTCCTGCCATCATCTGGTCATTTGATACTATTTCAGAATGACCATTCTCCGGGTCGCTTCGAACGTGTTGGCCTGGAGCGTGTAGAAATAGACACCACTGGAAACGGCGTCTCCGACTTGGTCTGTGGCATCCCAATACGCAGCGTTTTCCCTGCTTAAATACTCTCCCGGTTGTTGCAGCCCAGGATCCAATTCACGGACAAGCTGCCCCTGGACATTGTAGATGCGAAGAGTGACTTGTGCAGCGGAGGCTAAGCGATACGGCAACCAGGTCTCGGGATTGAACGGATTGGGGAAGTTTTGATATAGCGCGGTCCGCTTGACCTGTCCCAACGTGGTCACTGTCAGCCCAGATGGCTCAACCGGGTGAAAATCTTCTATGGACCGATAGATATATGCCACGCCCTTAAATGTGTCACGTCCCGTAGTCCCGACGATGACGAATTCCCCCCCAATTGCGACGGAAACGCCGAACTGGTCACTTTCTGTCGCGTCGCTGGGAATGACTTTTGCCCTCTGCTCCCAGGATGTGCCAGTACGCTGAAAAGAATACGCTGCGCCAGCATTTTTTCCGCCGCCATCCGCCCCGCTAGCCCCAACGATGGCGGTGTTATGGGAAATTGAGACGGAGATGCCGAACTTGTCAAGTTGTGCCCCGTCGGCGGCGGTAAGTTTCACCTGCTGTTTCCACTTCTCCCCGTTGCGCACGAAGATGTAGGCCGCGCCTGAAGAAGCCCCGGCGTCGGCCTTGCCGAGAGCGCCAACGATGACGGTGTTTCTGTTGATGGCCACGGAGATGCCGAATTTGTCCCTCTTAGCAGTATCGCTGGCGGTAAGTTTTGCCTGCTGTTTCCACTTTTCCCCGTTGCGCACAAAGATATAGGCCGCGCCTGACTCCCTTCCGGCATCAGCTTTGCCGGGAGCCCCGACGATGACAGTGTCCCTACTAATAGCCACCGACGTTCCGAGCTGGTCGCCTGCGCTTACATCGCTGGCGGTAAAGGTTGCCTGTTCTTTCCAACGCCGGCCGATGTTTACGAAAACATAGACTGAACCTGAATCTTTTCCCTTATTTCCATCGTGCCGCGGTGCCCCAACGATGGCGGTGTCCCCGCTGATAGCGACAGACGTTCCGAATTCGTCACCTCCGGCAGCATCGCTGGCGATGAGTTTTTCCCGCTGTGGCCAGCTTTTCCCAGTGCGCTCATAGATATAAGCCGAGCCCGCATTCTGGAATTTGAAATCGTCCTCCAAAGCCCCGCCGATGGCGTACTTTCCGCTGATGCCAACAGCCTTTCCGAACTGGCTCTCATTATTAACGTCTGGGGGTGCGAGTTTTTGATGGTGTATCCAATTGTCCTCGCCCTTGCTGCGTACGAAGATATGGGCGGCACCACCATTCTGTACTGGGTCATCGTTACCCTTTGCCCCAACGATGGCGGTGTCCCCGCTAATGGCGACGTAACCGAACGCATCCCCTAGCTTCCCGTCCATGTCGAGAAGCTTGACTTCTCTTGCAAGGTTGACTGTCACCGGTCCAATACCGAGGAGTAAACAAACGAAGAGAATTCGTAGCGTTTGCATGATAGCGCTCCTTTCGATGCAAGAATTAAAATGTGGCGTCTTCTGTGGCGGCGTTGGTCAATTAACGAAAGCCCATTGTATCATGACTATTTGATGACGTCAACAAGGGATGTAACCGTTAAAATCAGGGGAAGTGCATCTGATTGTAGGAATCAAGCGAGTGGATAACGAGGGATCAACTGGCGGGATAAGGAAGGCGATAGTAAATCTTGATAGAACACCATAGAGATTTCCGCAATCTTGCTCCAGACCTGACATACAATGGAGAGAGCAAGAGGCGGACATAGGGGATTTGGCGATTTTCGCCGAAAAATTAGATGCGTTTTCCCTGACATCAAACACCCCGGACGACAGCAGAAAACGATCAATAAAAAAGCACCTAGGAAAAGCTAGGTGCTTTTGGTCTGTATCCACCCCGTTTAGGACGTTCAATTTTATAGATGTCGAGTCTTAAACTCGCACGAGACACAATAGCGCTACGGGGAATCGAACCCCGGTTTGATGGCTGAGAACCACCCGTCCTAACCCCTAGACGATAGCGCCACATTGGCTGCCCGGGAAGGACTCGAACCTTCGCAACATGGTCCAGAGCCATGCGTCCTACCATTAGACGACCGGGCAACATCTCATGTTCATTTTATTATAACAAGAAACCCAAAGTTTGTCAAGTTTTTGAGGAACCAAGAATTCCGAATCGGGTTAGTTTACTGCGGAGATGAGATCGAAGATGTTGGTAACACCGTTGCGGTTGAGGTAATGTATAGGTTAAAATGGTCCTCTAAATCTGATCTAGGTGTTGGGTAAAGAGAATATGCCTCTTTTTGATGATGTCAAGACTGGTTGTCTAATCGGGCGCATCGCATCTAATTTCAAATCGTTCTGCAATCGTGACGGAAGGGACAGACAATGTGCGACGATACAAAACCGAACGTCGTTTTTATACTCGCCGATGATCACGGCTACGGTGACATCTCCGCCAACGATGGCCCTGGTGTTCAAACTCCCCACATTGATGCCGTCGGCTCGCGCGGTATCCGGTTCAACCGGTTTTACGCTAACTCGACTGTTTGTTCCCCCAGCCGTGCATCATTGCTGACCGGACGTTACCCGGACCGGGTCGGTGTGCCGGGCGTGATTCGCCAGACGGTGGAGGATAGCTGGGGCTATTTCGACCCCAATGCCGTTACGTTGCCCGATATGCTGCGCAGGGCAGGATATGAAACGCTTCACATCGGCAAGTGGCACCTGGGGCTGGAAGATGAAAATCATCCGTGCGAACGCGGATTCGACGAGTTCCACGGCTTCATTGACGACATGATGGACGACTACTGGACGCATCGGCGCATGGGAAAGAATGGCATGCGCCACAACCGGGAGGTAATCGACCCGGTAGGACACGCCACCGACCTGTTCACCGACTGGGCGATTGACCGCATTCGGGATCGAGAGGGTGCAGAAACGCCGTTCTTTATGTATCTTGCCTATAATGCGCCTCATGGGCCCATTCAACCACCGGAGGAATGGGTGAAATCCGTCCGGGCGCGGGAACCGGATCTCGACGAGAAACGCGTCCGCTACAATGCACTGGTCGAGCATTTGGATGATGGAGTGGGGCGCGTATTGGCAGCACTGGACGAGACTGGACTGGCGGAGAATACCATCGTGATCTACACGTCGGACAACGGGGGGTGGTTGCCCGCGGGCGCCTGCAACAATCCCTTACGAGGCGGTAAGACCGACATGTACGAAGGCGGCATCCGCGTCCCCTGCTTTGTTCAATGGCCAGACCATATCAAAGCTGGTTGCGAGTCCGATGAAATTGTCATGCTGATGGACTTCTTCCCGACAATTTGCGAGATCGCCGGCGTGGAAGTGACCCATACGATTGAAGGACGTTCCATTCTTCCTTTGTTGCTCGGCAGTGATGTCGACTTCTCTGACCGCGTTTACTACTGGGTGCGGCGCGAAGGATTCTTTTCGCAGCGCCGCTATGTCGGCAACGACTATCATGCGGTTCGCAAGGGCGATATCAAACTGCTGCACAACGATGCTTTCTCCCCGCTGGAGTTGTTTGATCTGGCTGAAGACGAACGGGAAACCACCGACCTGTCACGGACAAACGATACGGACATGAAAGATCTCTGCCGCCTCATGCAAGCGCACATTCGGCAAGCCGGAGCGGTTCCCTGGCAGAAGAAGGTCTGTGAATAATCCCTATAAGGGCCATGCTGTGGAGACAGGGATACAGGATAAGCAAACGTCCTAGACTAAGTAGGAGCGATCTCCAGGTCGCGACCTCTTTACTTGCATTAAACACATATTGAGCAAGCCACTGAAGGAGGATCATGAACACCACTCCAATCATCTCCGGCGCACCATTCAGCAAGGAAAAAACACAGGAAGCCGTTGAACAGTTGTACCGTGACGGTTTTGCCCATATCCCCGGCGTGCTGACCACCGAGGAAGTCAGCGCCCTACGCGCCAAAACCGACGAACTTTTTGCCGACCCTGCCCTCTTCGACAGAACCAATCCCGAACTCGCCGACACGAGATACATCCAGTTGGGAAAACATGAGGAATCGGGGGAAGAACTCCCGTTTATTTTGAGAAATACAATCGAAATCGACCCAATCTATCGGGATATGCTGCTTCGGGAACCGATTCTCGGTATTGCCGAAGCGGTGGTGGGGCAAGACTGCAAGTTCTGTGGGCAGAATGTCCTGCGGAATCTTCCCGGGGTGGCAATTGAACGATGGCATGTTGACGGGCAGGTTCACTTTCCGCTTCCTGAGGACGTTCCTCGCCACGACCCGCGGATCCGGATGCCGGTCATGTGGCTTACCGTCCAGATGGCGCTGACCGACATCACCTCAATCGAGCAGGGACCGACGCAATACGTCCCCGGCAGCCACAATTCCGGGCGCCATCCGAACGATCAACACCACCCGGAGTTTGAAGGTCGCGGTCCCGTGTCCGTCTTCTGCAAAGCTGGCGACATCTACCTGCAAGACCCCCAATGCTGGCACCGAGGTGCGCCCAATCTATCCAACGATACCCGTTATATTTTGCAATCGCAGTACGCCGCCCAATGGGCATACTGGCGCTTTAGTTTGTGCAATCGCGTTCCCGTTCCCGAAAATGCACTGCAAACTGCCAGCGATCGGCTGCTGCACCTCTTGGGGCGTAGCCGTCCAAAGCCCGACAGAACGCAATAAGATTACCATAGCGAATGACGCCGTGAGAACAACCCGAAGCTCGTTTACTATGATTCTCACCACATTTGTTGTGTTGATAGGTCTCGTAATACTTGGGGACGCCCAGACACAGGAAACCTTAGAGGAACTCACCATGGGAACAAACACAAAAACCACATCCACGAAATGGCGCGACGACGACGTGAACATCGAAGGTGTGCGTGAACTAAATCGGGTTTATGAACGAATCCCCTTCAGCCGCGAATACGAAGGCGTCCTCGACGTGCCGCCACTAAAACTTGAGTGGTGCACCGGCGCCAACCTGCCGGTAGCGTGGAAAGGAGGGGTCGCGGGAAGATTCGGTGACACCATCGCTCTAGCTGGGGGCATGTGGATGCCTGGTCGGCTGAACATTGCTTACGCGTATGACACACGCACCGATGGGTACACTGAATTGCCTCCTTGTCCGGTCGAGACCCAATACACCCAAGGCACTTACGACGATTCCGGTATGTACGTCGTGGGCGGTCGCGGGTCGGGAAGGCAGGTGTGGAAGCTAACGCGGCATGGGATGGACTGGAAGTGGACGGCTGTGGCACCGCTGCCGTCGTCCGAAACCCGGGGCAGATGGCTCGCCGGCTGCGGAGTCGTTTCGGGGAAGTGGCTCTGTCTGGTTGCAGGTACCCCTGCCGGCAAACCATCCGAAAAGAGAGACGACCCTCAACTGCAAGACTGGAAGCTCCGACTTGATGATCCGAACGCCGAGTGGGAACCAATGGCGGCTTACCCGGGCGGTCCCCGCGCCCTCGTGACCGTCGGGGCGGCCCGCGATGGCGTATATGTGTTCGGTGGTTCGCATCCGGACCCCGTGCTGCGAGATATGGCGCGTACACTTCCCGGGAAGTACGGCATTGAGGTTCCGTACAACGGTGTGCCGAACTACCGCGATGCCTATCGGTACAATCCCGAAACGGACGAATGGACATCATTGCGAAACCTGCCGTTCCCGATGCTCAGCGGTTACGCGGTCACTCTTGACGAACGCTACATCCTGTTGATGGGCAGTGCGGACGTCCGTACCCGCCGCCGGGGAAAGACTATCAACAACGATGCACGGGAGTGGCGCGGGTACGGGGATATGATTCTCTGCTACGATATTGAGCAGGACAACTACACGCGCATTGGCGTCATGCTGTACGGCGTGGCGACTTCGCCTTGGATTCATCACGCCGGACGGCTCTACGGCATTGGCGGCGAACCGGCGCACGGGTACAACGACAATACCGAGAACGTCCTGCAAATCGGGACGATTGGTTGGAAGTAGGATGAGTTATAGCCATTCCCTATCATGTTTACACACACTTTTTGGCAATCTGATGGTTGAAAACTGCTGCGACAGATCCACTGTAGGAGCGATCAAACGAGTGGATAGCGAGTGCGATAGAGATCCCCTCCCGGTCGCGACTGCCTGTTGCGAGCAAAGTTCGCTCCCACAGTTGCCAAGGCTTTTCTACATCTCCAGGTCATCCAAAAACTCCGACGCCGGATCAACACTCGTAATCAGCAAATGGTCGCGAGCGCGTGTACAGGCGACATAGAGCAGGTGCCGCTCCGTGTTGTAGACCTCCTCAAGATCCGCATCATCCGCGACGGTCTCGATCCGCTCCTGTAGCGGGATGACCTCATCGTCGCACGCCATGACGGCTACGGCGCGGAACTCCAATCCCTTCGCCAAGTGCATCGTGCAAACGGATACGGGTTCGTCACCCGTTGCCGTACCATCGTCCAACACCCTATACGGCAACGCAGCTTCGCGCACCGCCGCGCAGGCTCGGTCGACCTCCTTCATCGATCGCACGAATACCCCAATCTCGTTTGCTTCCACGCCTTTGTCGCGGCACTCCTGCAACCACACGCCGACAATTTCGGCCTCCTCCTGGTCGTTCTCAAAGCGGTGGATTGTCGGAGGTTCGCCGTTGAATGCCGAAATCGTGCCCCGTCGATCCTCAATGTTGCCATCGACATCGGCGACTTCCGACCCCAGTAACAGATCCGCCTGCTTCCGAATTTGATGTGACGTTCGATAGTTGATTTTAAGCGTTTGAGATCTCCCCCGAACATCGACACCCAGCGCTTTCCATGAAAAGGGCGTTTGAAAGATCCGTTGTCCGAGATCGCCCGCGAAAAAGAGGCTGTTGGGACGGTCCCCGCCCAATGCGGCGAGGAAACGCAGTTGGGGGACGCTGATATCCTGCGCCTCATCCACAACCGCGAAATCATACGGCGGATTCCGGCGCTCTTTGAGTTTTTGCGCGGTCAAACTGAACAGTTCCGAGCGGGTCACCAGACCGCGTTCCCGAAGATTGGTCTTCACCTCTTCAAAGATAGACCAAAGGATAAAGCGCTGCTCGACCGGCAATCGTGTCTTGCGTCCAAGCCTTCTGATATCGCGATACGCCTCCCAGCTAGCCAAACCCCAAGCGTCAACCACGCTCTCCCACTCGCTTAGCAGGAATCGCAAACTGAAACGATTCGTCTCCGTGCCCTTGAGAACGTCGGTCAGAATCGACTGTATCTGCTCCTGGGTTGCTATTTCCGGGGAGCCGAAATGCGCCCGATACAGCCGCTCACCAACCGCGTCCACCGCGTCGACCTCCACCTGTTCCGCAAGCCGCGGTTCGTTGTAGATTAACCGTTTGAGTTTTGTCCACAGCGCATCAGCCAAGGTCTTGGAGAAGGTGGTGAGTAGAACCCTGGCGTCCGGGTTGGCGCGTGCGAGGAACACGGCGCGGTGGATAGCTACGACAGTCTTGCCGGTACCGGCTGAGCCAGCCACTCGGAACGCGCCGTTGTAATCCCCCTCTACTACCTGCCGCTGCGCCGGGTGAAGGAACACCGCCCACTTCTCCCAAGGATAGTCAAGCGCACGCTTCAGTTCCTCCACGTTTGTCATCAGGCGGAAACGGCGCTGAGCATCAGGGTGATCAAACGGATCGGCGGCGGTAACAACGGGTGGGATTATCGGCGGCGTTCCGCCGACAGCCAACTCAAGCAACGCTTCCGCCGCTTCCCTCGGCAAGTGATCAGCCAACGCCAGCAGGCTGTCCTCGTCGGCGTTGCGAACCTCCTCTAGCCACTCCTCCGGCACGCCGTAACCCAGCAAATCGTCATCGGGCATCTCCGCGAAGAGCGGCGGCTTGGTTGGCACCTCCGTCTCGGTTGCCACGTAGACGGGAACGGTGATTTCTTGAATAGTCTCCCGCACTTCGACCAATTGAGCGGCGCCGGTTTGGGGGTGAACATCCAGCTTGCGCCGCTCCGCCCAGTGATAGGCGTCATCGTGATGATCGACGTAGCACAGCACCAAGGAGTTTTGGCTGCGGTGGACGATGATTCGGATGTCTTTATTCACGCGGACAGACCTGAAATTCGGATCCTTGGTCTTCGCCAGCTTGTGGAATTTTAGCCCGGGCTGCGCCGGATTCATTTGGAGGTCGAAAGCCGTGGTCTTGGCGGCTTTCTGCTCAGCTCCGGTTAGTTTGGAGAGGCTGTCGGTGAAGGTGTTGGCAATTCGAAAATCCATGAAGTGCAGTGGAGAGTGGCTAGTGGTCAGTGGTTAGCGGCGCGCTATTACAGCACGCAGGAGATTGTGGTTTTTCGCTCCAAGTGAGTCATCAACATGCCGCTCCTCTGGAGCGGGGAGCACACGCTTACACATTCTACTGACATACCGCTCCTCTGGAGCGGGGAAGGGGAATTGACACATTCTCTATACCCGAAACACCTTCATCACTTCGTCCCCGAGGTGATTGATGACTTTGACGGCCATCCGCCCCGACGCCGGCTTCTCGAACGGCTGTGAGGTGTCGCTGTGGAGCGTTTCCCACGCTTCGCGGTTAATCTCCGCTTTCAGCGTCGTCTTGAGCGCTTTGTACGGGTCGTTCGCGCCGAGGAAATAGGCGTGACGCACGAAAAAACTCTCCGCATTGTAGTCGGTATCGATGAACCAGCAGGCGATGCCGTCGGTGCTGTCGCTCCGTATCTCGCCCGTGTTGGGATGAAAAACATCAACACCGTGAACAGTGACCTGTGTCCAGTGGCCAGTGGTCAGTGCCAGTGGGAAGTCCGCATCGGTCAGGTTTTGGATCGCAGTGAGCGTTTGAGACCGTTGAGCATCCGTCCAATGTCCCCCGCCAGAGCGAGTAGGGAATTGATCTGTTCGGCGTTGGCTATCCCCAACCGCTGCGCCAGAATCAGAAATGTCTCCGTCTCCGCTAGGGAGCCGCTCGCTATTCCCAGAAATTGTAGGAACTCCCCGGTCCGCTGGCGTTCCGATCCCTCCGCTATATTCGCCGGCACCGATGCCGCCGATCTCCGCACTTGGCTGGTTATGCCGAACTTCTCTTCCGGCGGAAACTGAGCAGATATGAGATAGACCATCTCTGCCAACTCGATTGATTTCTTCCAAACTTCCAAGTCTTGATAACTCTTTAACTTGTTCATAATTTGCAAATTTTTCTCCTTTACTGGTCACTAGCCACAGGCCACTGGCCACTGATATATCCGGTTCTCCGAAAATCACAAACAGATTCCCCTTCCCCGTGTTGCTGAGGTCGGCAGCCATGTGGAGATCGGCGTTCATTCTTGCTTTGAGTATCGGGATTTTGCCGAGTTTGTGGAGATCAGTGGAGTGGGCTTCGTAGGAGAATGCACAAGCTATCAGGAGGTCGAAATCGGCGTCCGCCGCCTCGCGGGCGGCCTCGACGAGATCGGGACGGGAGACGGTGCCAAATTCGGGACCGATAAAGATGCCGGCGCGTTTCTCGTCTTCCGAGTCGCCTTCGACGTATCTGCCCTCGGCACAGACGAGATCGCCGGGCCAAGGTTTGATACCGGTAAAGGAGATGCGATCCTCCTTATGCGCCTGTTGGACGCCGGAGGTTTTGAGGTGCTCCAGGATCATCCCCGCGAAATCCTGTGTTTCACCGTAGCCGAGTTCGGTGTCGGCAAGGTTATCAATCAGTTCGTCGTCTTCGTCAACCCCTAGCACGCGGTGCGGCGAGAGGCTCTCCACGGTGAAGGGACCTGCCACGCGCACCTTTTTCTTGTCGTCGTAGGGCTTATCGTAGAGGTATTCATACTCGGCTTTGGCGGCGATGGATGCGTCAATCTCGTTCTGGCGGGCGATGCGCCGTTCCCAGAACTCGGCGAGCAGCGGCTCGGTGTCAGCACTCCAATCATCCGGGCGCTCCCGCGGAATCTCCCATTCCTCAAGCATTTTCGCCTGACCGTTAACCTCAGACAACTCGGCGCGGAGCGGCGCCAGTTCCTCCTCACACTGCTCCCAGATGACGTCAATCTCGGCGTTGTTGGCGATGGACTTGAGTATTATGTGCGACACTCGTTCGTACACAAACCCCTGACGGATATCGCCGCAGGTTGGAGTCTCCAAAAACGCCTTCTCTTCAATTTTGGCTTCTTTGAGTTGCCCCTCCCGGCTGTCGAAGAGCAGGTAGTAGGGGTACCGGGCGCCCATGATGCGGAAGCGTGCCAAGGCCAGCGCCACGCGGGAGGTGTCAATTGTAATCCAACGCCTGCCCCACTGTTCAGCGACATAGGCGGTGGTACCCGAGCCGCACGTCGGATCAAGAACGAGGTCGCCGGGATCAGTGGTCATGAGAAGACAACGCTGGACGACCAATCTCGCGGTTTGAACCACATAAATCTTCTCGTGTTCCCTCGTGAATCCACCCAACGAGGTATCATGCCAAAAGTTTGATATTTCCCTATATGGGAAATCATCAATTTTCCTGATATAAAAAAGGTGTTGCCCTTTAATCCACAACCTGTTAGCTAACCCAAGTCTGTTCAAACCTAACTGGGTAGTTGCCCAGTGAGAACCACGACGAGGGGAGAAATTTTCTTTCTTGAACTCAAACTCATGGCTACCAGATAAAGTTGCACCTTGTCGGAACATATCTGAGAGTGTAACCCTAACTCCGTCGAAATCTTCTGTTCCTCTATATTTAGAAACTATGCCATCTGAAGATAGGAAATATCCAAACTGCTGATTTAATTGATCGCTTCTCTCTTCAAGTATCTGCCGATATTTTATTTGCTCTCTGGATTTGGCATACCATAGAATACAGTCATAAATTGCAGAAAGAGTTTTCGTGGATGCACTGGTAGTTTTTACAAATCCTATCTGAGATACAAAATTATCACTTCCATACACCTCATCCATCAACGCTCGCACTCGATGGACATTCTCGTCCCCAATTTGTACAAAAATTGAACCGCTTTCTGTTAGGAGGTCCCTCGCTACAGTTAACCGATCGCGCAGATAGGTCAGATAGGAATGAACTCCGTCCCGCCAGGTGTCCCGAAACGCCTTCACCTGCTCCGGTTCGCGTGTGATGTGTTGGGCCTTGCCATCTTGGACATCGCGGCTGGTGGTTGACCACTGGAAGTTGGAGTTGAACTTGAAACCGTAAGGCGGATCGATGTAGATGCACTGCACTTTGCCGCGCAAGCCTTCGCGCTCCGCCAGCGACGCCATCACCCGCAGGCTGTCGCCAAGAATCATCCGGTTCGACCAGTTGGCGTCGTGCTGGTAGAACTCGGTCTTGGCATCCTCGCTCGGCAAACCGTTGAAATCCGCGAACAGGTCGAGTTGCTCCTCCGGCTTCTCACGGTCGGATTGCGCGCTGCGCATCAGGTCGTCAATCAGCACTTTGGGGTGCACTTTTTCTTGGATGAAGAGAGGCGGCGCCTGCACCACCAGATCCGACCAATCCTGCTCATCCTTGCCCCGCCACACGAATTGGGGATCAAGGTCGCGGTTGCGCTCGTAGGTGACCGGAATCGGGTCATCGTCATCCATCACCGGCTGAAGTTCGGCGGTCGGGATGTTGGGGCGTTTATCGTCAGGGTGTGTGAGGGTTTCGATGGTTTTGGTCTTTGTGTTCTTTTTGCGTTTGGTAGGCATTGGATTAGTGGAGAGTGAAAAGACAGTGACTAGTGGTTAGTGGCTAGTTAAGAAACGGGTTTTGTGGAGCATATTTTCAATTTTGTGTGCAACAACTACGGCTGTGCTCTTAATGAAAGAAAGTCAGTTGTGGGTTCCCTTTGTGCTCCTACACATTGATTGCCTCCCGCTCCACGTAGGGGCGAAACTCCGCTCGCAACGCCTTTTCAGTGACCAAATCGACCGGACGACCCAACAGCTCCTCCAAATAAAACTGCACCCCGAAGTAGGCTTTTGAGGTTCCCGGTCGGTCGAAACGAACCAAGATGTCAATGTCACTATCGTCGGACATTTCGTTACGCGCGACTGAGCCGAATAAGGCGAGGTTTGTGACTCCAAAACGTTGCGCAAGAATCGCTTTATGCGCTCTGAGCCGTTGCAAGACTTCATCTCTGCTCATTTGTCACCGTAGGACTCGATGGCTCCAAACAAGGCGATGTGTTCTACAATCAAGGTATTACCGGGACTTTGGGACTTCACGGCACATATTTTGGGGTAGAGGTAATGGTGTGCTTATCGTCGGTGTGCTTGTGGGTATTGACAGTCTTTTTTGGGTTATCGTCGCACTCCTTGTTGCCTAAGTATCTTTAGGCTGTCTTAATACCGCAAGGTGAACGTCAGTTACGGATCGGGCTATCATATCTCCAACCAATTCTGCCTCGGGGGAATTTCCCCTAGGCAGTCCAATTATTTCGCTGTGTGACGGGTCGGCTTCATAGTCGTTCTCGGCAACCAACGGCTTGTGAATGAAGCGAATTTCCTCATATTCTCTACGAACGTGTCGTTTTGTCGTGCCAATGTTCAGCTCAGCAAGACGCCCACCTTCTCTCATTTCTAGCCGTGATAGACGCCTCACTTCAGCGAGTTGCTCATCTTTTGTGCGATGACGAAAGCATTCAAGCCAATTAACGGATACGCCTGTATCGTCGGGCCGGTGTGGGCGCAGACTGAACGCAGACCTGGTCACCTTTCCGTCTTTACGGACATGTCTTGGGCTTACATATCGAACGACATGATTGCCGTCCGGGAGGTCCATGCCAGTCATATGTGCAGGAGTGTTTCAAGTTCGAAAGTTCGCACCTGTCGCTTAACCCCATCGAAGGTGTCGCGGCCAGCCACGCGCGAGATACTACTACTCCCTTTTCGTCGCCGGAAGATTACATATTGTAGCGTGCGATTGCCTAGGAATTGAAGTCCAAAGTGGTTTTCATCCTCATCATCCCAGATGGCGCGCAGGTTACCATTGTCCAATAGCACTAATTCTGCCTCGCGAGCGAAGGGTATTGACATAATAAATGACCAGAAGTCTCTCTTAGACGCCTCGCTGACGGTGAAATCATCAAGTTCAGCATCGCTACGCAGGTCTTCGATTCGGAGTCTATAGGCCTGGTGAGTCTGATGCGCATTTCTTGCTTTATCTGCGAGCTCTTCCATGAACAGACTCAATGCATCAATCTTGGCGGTGGACTCGATACCAAGGTAAGGGGAGGCCGATAGGAAACCTGAAGCCGCCTTTGAGAACACACCCGATATGTTATCGGACAGACCAAGAGGGGTGGTCGTTATGAGTGGCCGCTCAAGATGGGAGATAAAAAAATCTGGCTGTTGTTGAAACATATTGGAGTTGAGGTCAAAGGTGGAAGCAGAACCAACCGTTGGCAGGAGTGGGGGTAGCCAATAGCCTAGAGCAGTAGCAGTTACCTCGGTGTTCATTGCGTTTACTCCACTGGTTTCCAAAAGCGGTTTTGAATGTCTGGGTTTGTCATTCCTACAAAGCAGTTTATGATAGCGTCATGGGCACGCTCGAACCATTCATCCGTTCCTGACTTTGCAACCTTTCCAACGCGGCCACTTGCTTTGATTTCAAATATCAAAAGCCGGACTTCTGGTTGTTCCAGTTTGGGGCCAACCCGTATGCTGATATTCAGTTCCATATCGGTTTCAATCTTGTACGCGTAGCTGCAGTTGAACTCAGGAGAGCCGGAAAAGTCAATGCCGGGAGCCAAAATCGAGAATGAAGGGATTACCCTTGCGGTATCTTGTGGCCCAGCCCAGAACTCACAAGGTTCTAGAGCATTGACGTAGGTTAATTCGCAAAGGTCAACGCTAAGTTCAGCTATCTCAATCGTCTTCCGGATAAATTCGTTGAAAAGACCGTAGTATTTATCAAATGCGGGTTTGATATTGTCATGGAAACGCGGGTACTCTTCGTCTCTTCTACGCCAGTTAAACATGAAAGCGTTTTTCTGAATCTGGATAAGATTGATTTCATTACCCGCGATAAACCAGTATCTAGGCATTGGGAAAAGTTCGTCTGCGATGGCCCCTGGCCCTGTTCCCACCGGAAGTTGCTGACGCACGACCGGGAATTCGTTCATTATCTCTTCCCAAAACAGCCCAACGTGCTCGCTTCGAAAGTCAGACAGTGGCGGATTGAAGTATGTGGATACCACAACTTCATCAACGGGTGGGTTTTCGAAGGCTATAATCTGTGGCTTCATAAGAACCATTAACTCCCTATCTTCCAAGAAATAGCCGTGAAGGATTTGTGAGAAATACAGTAAACATTGGTATTGCGAAAGATTCTAAAACTCATCAATTGTTTCCCTAGCGAACTGTTGTCTGTTGGTGAAGATACCGCCTTGTAGCAAAGGAGTGACTCTCATGGCGTCGGCGCCTGAAACTCGCTGCGACCATGATTTCCTCACCACAATTGAATTTAACTTTCTACGATTGTCTGCTCCAACATAGCATGCTGGTCTGCGACTTCAATTAACTTCTCTTCGAAACTAAGGTGCCTCTTACCGAGTCTGCTTCTTTAGAACGGAAAATGTCCTTATATAGTGTACACTATTTGCCCTGATTGATCCATCAGATAACAGTGTTTTCAAAGACGTCACCTCTGAGAGCAGCGGCATAGATTAGGTTAACCAGTCAGCATCTACGCACTCGGTTAATCACAGCGGTAACCCCATCTTCTCGGGTATGTTTTCAAAGGTATCTCCCCACAGACCGGTGAGGTTATACGCCTCGCGGTAGAGCATACGCCCTTCCCGGACCGCTCGCACAATAGCGGTGGCGAATCTAGGACCGATGCGCCATTTTTGCGTGTTCCAGAAGTTGCCCCCACCTGTTTCGCTCCGCTGGTTGCTGTTTTCGCTTTCGTTGGCGCTCTGTTTATAGAAACTGCGGTAGGCACCCGTGTCAATCACGCCAAGGTCAAGTGCTCGGCGCGCGGCTACCACGGAACTCACCTTGAATCTGCGGGCGGCTGCCTGATAAGGATTAATCGTACCGGCACGAGACCAGAACGCGCGTAGTTCCTCGTCCGGTACCAGAAACTCCGCCGCAGCTTTGTCGCAAAAGGTTTCAGTTTCATTTGATGCCGGCTGAAGGACTTCAAAAGTGGAGACGCCGCTTTTAGCGATAAAGAGGTGAGCTAGTTCGTGAGCCAAGGTAAACATCTGCGCGGCTTTGAAATCGGCGCTGTTCACAAAGACTAGCGGGGCATATTCATCCGCAACGGCAAAACCTTGAAATTCATTCGGATCCAGCTTTCGGCGCGTGTTGTTGCCCACCACGCCGTTAAAACAAACGAGCACGCCGGTGGCATCAAGTCGGTCTTGAATCAATCTGAGCGCATCGCTCCAGGTGCTATGTGTTTCTGCCCACCCATCGGTTAGTTGGAGCGCTCCGCGCATAGCCTCCGCAACGCGTTGCGGGGGCGTCTCCATTCCGTAAGCACCGACAAATTCCAGCGGTTCATCGCCCTCTTCAATGAGTTCATCGCGCATCCATCCTTGCCGCCGCTGCATCAGATAGACGGTCTCAAGCAGGGCGGGGCTTGGCGGCGGAGTGCCCTCTCGGGTTCGGAAGTCGGCGATTGGCAAACGCTCATCAGGCGGTTCCTTCGAGTATAGAAACCCCAGAGGCGTATAGGTGCATTTGGCGAGTTTGTCTACCTGCGCAACGCTGATTACCCCATCGTCTTCCCACTTCAACACGCGCTCCGGCTGTTTCACGCCCATTTTCTTCGCCAGCTCGTAGGGCTGGAGTTTGGCGCGTTCTCGTGCCCAGCGTAATACTTCAGGCTGCAATGTTATTTGTAAGCGTCGACTGCTCATGGTTCACTTAGTTTCTGACGAATGACTGCGAGATTGTGGGTTGGAAATGGTGGGTAGGGATCTCTATCGCATTCGTTATTCACTCATTTGATCCCACCCTACATCTAACTACGGATATTGACGTGTTCCTTAATCATATTGTTGAATTCTTCTTCCACCTTGGCTTCAAAATCCGATTCAATCTCATACACATCCGTGAACTCGGCAAACGCCCAGCGGCCATAGCTGCCGTGTCGATTCACGCCGGGCACCCAGTACGTCTCCATAGTGGATTTCTTTTCCTTGGCGTCCTCCGCGCGATAACCCTTGATTTCGACGATAAGGTGTAAAAGGTCGTCCGCGCCGTTCCCATCATTGACGAGGACGATAAAGTCCGGTAGGTACGTCCGCGTTTCGGAGCCGTAGCGGTAGGGCACATCAAGACCGAGGTTGTGATTCTTGACGTAGGCTACCACGCGCGGATGGGATTCCGCCACACGGCAGAACTCCGCTTCCCAGTCGCTGTCAAGAACCACCCAGTTGATGTGACAGCGGCGCGAGTCTGTCTCCCAGCGCTCGGTCTTGGAGGTGCTGAAATTGACGTGGGCGGTGGAGCCGGTAGGGTTGTAGGGGTCGAGCACCGTTTTGCCCGGACGCCTGCCGATTTCCCTTCGCGTGATGGCAGCCGTAATGCGTTCACATGCCATGTCAGCCAACGTCTGGTACATGAGTTGGGCGGGGAAGGTGCTCCCTTTGCAGACGAGATAGCCGTCGAGCCACTTCTTTGTGATGCGCTTGAGTTGCCCAAAGAGGTGGAAGTTGGGTTCACCTCCGGGATCGCGCCACTTCGTGAAAAGCAACCGCTGAGTGAGGTGCAGCAACAGCGTAGAAGGCCTCAAATCGCCGGTGTGAACCAGATTGAGATCAACGCCTTCACCGATGATTCCTTCGTTCCTTGTTATCGAGGGACCGACGAGTTCCGGCGTGAGCGTCAGCACCGAGTCCTCGTTGAATTCGGCTTCGAGCCGATCTTCCGGCAATTCCACGCGATAGCCCGCGACCCGCGGGAAACGAATTTCAAGCGCATCCCGCTCGGGCTGCATCGCCTTCACCTGAATCGTTGGTTTGGGTGGTCTAGGTGGAACCACCACAGGCTTCGCCGTAAAGTCGAAGGGGATCCCCAATACATCCGCGTACTCCACATCAAACAAGCCTTCGTCGTTGAGATCGTAGGATTGGCGGCGCAGTGCCCGACCTACGACCTGCTCGCACAGCAACTGCGTCCCGAAGGCGCGAACGCCGAGCACATGGCTGACGGTGTTGGCGTCCCAGCCCTCCGTGAGCATGGATACCGAAACCACGCACCGAATCGAATCCCCGAGAGTTCCCGGTTTGCCGACGGTGTTCATGACTTCGCGCAGGAGTTCTTGGTCAGTGATTTTGTCCGCCGCTTCGCGATTGCCGGTGCGCTCGATAATCTCTCTCCGAAACCGCTCAATTTCGTCGGCTGCCATCTTGCGAAAGTTCGTATCCAGCGCGTCGCCGGACTCCAACTGTTCGCTGTCGATTAACAGCGTGCGCGGCCGCGGGTACTGTTCGCCATTTTCGTCGAAGTTGCGAAACAGTTCGAGCCTTCCATTTTCTAGCGTTGTTGAGCCATCGTCGTTGTTGCGGTGGAAACCGGAAATATAGTCGTAGACCAGCTTGGACGTCGACGTGTTGTTGCAGACGACAATAAAGCAGGGCGGGACATCTATCTTCGCCTTTTGCATGAGTTCGAAGGTCGTGGCGTAATGCCCGTACAGCGCCTCAAGCGCCGTTTGGAGAACCGCCGGAAGACTCAAGGGATCGAGATCCTTGGATTTTCCCCGTCCTTTCTTCGGCATATCGGAGCGTATGTTTTTCCACAGCTCCCGAAACTTCGGCATGTCGCCGCCCGGGATGTTGTCCGCTACCGGCACCCGCGGCAGTTTGACGATACCGCATTCAATGGCGTCCATGAGCGAGAAATCGCTCATCGTCCAAGGGAACAGGGTACCCTCGGCATAGCCCGATCCGCGCAGAAAAAACGGCGTCGCCGAGAGATCCATCACCCGGTTGATGCCAAGCCGTTTATCGACCATCTCAAGCCCCGATATCCAGAGTCGTGCAGCTTCCGTGTTTTTCTTGGCTTCCTGCCTGTCATCTCCCGTGAGTTTTTCCTCGTCCGACGCTCCCGGCTTCTCGCGGTAGCAGTGGTGCGCCTCATCGTTGAGCACCATGAGGTTCTTGATGCCCATAAGTTCGGGCATCACCCGCTGCAGCATCTGCCCCTCGCTTTCAAGGGTTGCGATGGGCTGTCCCCGCCCCTGTAGCAGTGCGCGGCCGCCCTTCGAGAGTTCCGTCCGCTCGCGCAGCTTGAAGGCGTGATAGTTCGTGATAACAATCTTCGCCTTTTCCAAGTCGGGCAGCATGTCGCTTGGCACCAACTCGCGGCCCCGGAAGTAGCTGTCCGGATCGTTGGGCTGCAGCACGCGCAGGCGATCCTTGATGGTGATGCCGGGAGTGACCACCAAGAAACCGCGCGTGAACCGTCCGCTCTGCGAGCGCCGCACAGCGTTGACCGTCTGCCAAGCGATTAACATTGCCATGACGGTGGTCTTGCCGGCACCGGTCGCCAACTTCAGCGCCAGTCGCTTCAACTTGGGGTTTGCCTCTTTATTGGAACTGTCCAAGTGGTCAAGGAAGCGTTTTCCGACCTGGCCCATGCGCGGCGCAACCTCGGCGATCCAGATGACGGTCTCGATGGCTTCAACTTGGCAGAAAAAGGGTCGGATACCGCTAAATTGGTGACTGCGCCAGTGCTGAAGCAGGCGGGCGGTTTCTGGGGTCACCTGCCATTGATTTGTGTTCGGTAGGTTTCGCCACTGGTCGACGTGTTGGCGCACCTCATTGATAATCGCCGTATGGTACTGCTGCTGCTCAGTTGAAAGCCCTTGCCCCTCGTCGAATACAATCTCCTTTTGTTTTGGGGAGGACCGCCTCCGCTTCTTCGGCTTGGGCACCGGCGTGATGAATTCTGCCCGCCTTCGATTTTCTATTTTTTTCTGGGTGGGCTGCCCCGACTCATCAAGCTCCCAGTGACAGCTTGGGGGTTCGTAGGGCGAGTTGAGAATAGGCTGATCGAAGAATGGATTGGACAAAACATTACTCCTCTAAAACGAAACCGCAAACAGAGCGAAATCTTGGCAATACGATAAGCCAACAAGAGGCGTAATGTCAAGTGAAATCAATTCCTGGAAGGTGCACTCTGCACACCAACTTTTGAGTGTTCTAGTCTTTGTAGGATCAATCTCCAAATCGCGTCTTAAATTCACACCATTTGCCAGTCATGCACTGCCATTTTAAAAAGGCGGTATTAGTTGCTTCCAATCCGTGAAATCCGCGTAATCCGATTAATCCGTGATTCTGAATTGGTTCGCCACAAACACCAAATCAAACACATTCACCACCCCATCCCCAGATCCTCGGGCGCTGATATTCGGTGATACGATTGTCCTCCTCGGAGCGCATTCCTACCCACCGCCGGGGATCGGAAACCACAGTCCCCCCGTCTGAACCGCCAAGGCTTTGTCCAACGTCCTATCGACGCCGATGACATCCAATTTTATGCCCGCTGATCGGCATTGGCTCAATACCTCCGTGATGGGATACGACCCTTTCGTGGCCTCGTCCGTGACAAGAATAAACCGCCGATCGGCGTTGGATCGGAATTTCACCCGCTGAATCGACTTTACAATCGCGTCGTACGCCCTTTCATCGCCGCCGCGCTGAATAACATGCGACTCAAGCAGATATTCATATTTGGCATAATCCCGCGTTTGGGGGAAAACGATGGTGTCGCGATCAAGATATTTGAAGGTAATAATCCCCAAGGTAAAGTTGACGCTCTTGTCTTGGAATACCTGCACCATGCGCCTAAGCTGCCCTCCCACGGCACGGATATTGTCCTCCATGCTGCCGCTGGAATCCAACAGGAAAACAATGTCCACGGGCAACGTACTCGTCCCGCCCGCGACGCTTTCGGCGATTCCCTCCAGTGCCGTGCCGATCTGTTCTTCACGACTTGCGGGCGGAGTGTTTTCAGCCATTTCTTCGGGCTGTTCATCCGCCGGTTGAGATGAACTACGATTAATTTCAACCTCTCGCGCTTGCGGCGAGTGGGTCAATATGCCGGTAGGGGTGCCACTGGATTCCTCTAGCAGGGGTTCCATCCTCGTATGGTTTGAAAGCAGGGTATCCGATAAAGCGAGTTTCGCGTCCGTGTTCAGTGTTTGAGAGGCGAGCGGGGTTAGCTGCGCGATTTGTTTGACTCGGTCGGCTGCGGGGCGGGATTGGGTCGGGGTATGGTCTATGGTAGGCCTCTGCGGCTTACGGTTTTGCGGTGCCGCAGTGACCATTTTCCTTGCGCTTGAAATGTGGAAACGTGGGATATCCACAAGCTCAATCGGTGCCATCACAATCGGCTCGGGAATCGGCGGCGGACGATACCACTCCGGCAAGCGGATGTTCATCATGACAAAAGCTAAAACGTGCAGAAGCACTGAAATGATGAGTGAAACGCGCGGGCGGCGTTGACGCCCAAGTCGTTTGTCAATCGACTTAGTGTTGACGTTGGTCTTAGCCCATTGAGCGTATTGATGCCGCAGCAGCGTCCTTCCGGTGACACACATCACGCGTGTTCCAGCAGGCATGACTTGGATTCTTCTAACCTTCTTTATTGTTCTGCGCGTTATCATAAAACTTCACTGCAAGTGCTTATCCATCCAGTCGACAATGTGTGCCAGTCGGTCTAAACGCAAGTCAGGGGGGCCGCTGCGGGAAAGATCGTGGCTCGCCTCCGGCGGGTACCTGACGAACTCAACCTCGCGTTTGAGCCGTTTCAGAGCGATAAACAACTGTTCACCCTGTTCGATTGGGCAGCGTAAATCGCCCTCACTGTGGAGTATTAACAGGGGTGTATTAATATCTTGAACGTAGCTCAACGGTGAGAGTTTCCAATAGAGGGTCGGATCTTCCCACACCTCTGACGGGAAGTAGGTGCGGTCTCCCATCAGTTGAACATCGCACGTTCCCGCCATGCTAATCATGTTTGTTACGCTGCGTTGTGTCACGGCGACTTTGAACCGGTCGGTATGGCTGACAACCCAATTCGTCATGAATCCGCCGTAGCTGCCCCCTGTTACGCCCAACCGTTCCGGATCGACATACCCTTGGTCGATCGCATAATCAGCCCCCGCCATGAGATCGCTGAAGTCCGGACCGCCCCAATCCCCTCGAATTGCGGCGGTAAATGCTTGTCCGTACCCTCGGCTGCCGCGTGGGTTCGTATACAGCACCACATAGCCTCGCGCTGCAAGGAACTGGATTTCATGAAAGAAAGCGTTGCCGTACTGCGTGTGAGGACCTCCATGAATCTCGAGAATCATGGGATATTTCTGATCCGGATCGAAATCGGGGGGCTTGACAATCCAGCCCTGGATCTTCTCCCCATCGCACGTGTCAAACCAAATCTCCTCAGAATCGGAGAGAGACAACCCCGCTTTCCACTCACGATTCACGTGAGTCAACCGTATTGGGGCGCGCTTATCGCCATCCATGGTTGGCAGCAAATAAACATCGCCGGATTCGGTGGCGCTCCCAATCTGTAGTGCGAGTAGCGTCGTCTCGCGGTCGGCGGAGAGCGCGCAAACATCAGTTGCGCCCTGGGTCAACTGTTGAGGCCCGCCGCCACTGCGGTCTACAGTGTAGAGATGGCAACTTCCTCGATCGCTGACTAGAAAAAACAAGCGGGCGCCGTCCGCGCTCCAGATCAGGGACTGTACGGCGCCTTCGGATTCTGACGTATCGCTAATCGTATAATGCCCGACGGGTCGGTCTAAGCCGAGGGTCAGGTCTCGCGCCTCCCCGCTTTCAATTGATACAGCCCATAGGTGCGGGTCGGTCACACCCCAGATTTCGTCCGGATGGTCATGTCCAATATAAGCAATTTCCGCGCCATCGGGCGACCAAATGGGACTTTGCATGTGACCGGACTGTTTCGTCAGCCGTCGCACCGCCCCGCCGTCGGAAGGCATCAGCCACAGATCTTGATATCCAGGCGTTAGGTCTGCATCCTCGGAGCGGTTTGAGACGAAAACGATGGTATTTCCATCGGGCGACCATGCGGGAGAGTGGTCATCGTAATCCTCCGAGGTGAGTTGCTTCACGTCGTCCGTTTCCACGCTCACGGTCTGCAAGTGCCAACGTTCTCCGCCGTTGTAGCCCGTGCCGTCCTCTCGGTAACCGGCGCGGCGGATGACACGGGGCGGATACGACCTGTGTTCCTTTTCGCGCGCCTCGCGCTCCGCTTTCCGATCAGCGGCAGGTTTCGGGCGGAGGGTAAAGGCAATCTTCGTCCCGTCGGGCGACCATGCCAGCGAACCGAGGCTCCCCTCCTCCAGTTTCGTCAATTGTCCCGCTTCTCCGCCATTGACGGGGATGAGCCAGATTTGGGATGAGTCGCTGCGGTCGGAGACAAAGGCAATACGCTGTCCGTCGGGAGACCAACGCGGCGAAGTGTCGCCGTAGTCGCCGACGGTGAATCGACGAGGTTTCCCGCCGGCTGTGGACACAAGCCAGAGATTGGAGAAGTATTTGTTCTTTTCCGCATCTATCCACCGCGAGACAAATGCCACGTGTGTGCCATCGGGCGATAGTTGCGGCTGGGAAACAAAACACATGGTAAGCAAATCTTGAGCATCTATCTTGCGGGGTGTTGCTGTCATTACAATCCTCTCTTTTGTTCGTTCGCCCTCGGAGTGGAATAGGAAAATTCAATCGCCGGGATTGTCACATGTCCTTCCTGTGCTGAAATGATAACATATACGAGGGCACAAATAAAGCATGGCTAGCACGTAGGTTGGGTTGAACGATCAAGCGAGTGGATAACGAGTGCGATAGGGATCCTTTTTTCTCCACAACTTGGTTTCTTCCCTAAAATTCTAGTGGGCTTCAAGGTAACGGTTTAGTCAACTCATCACTGACAACTAACCACAGACAATCAAGGGAATCTCATAATCCCATAAATCACAGTTCAGACAATGTTAACTAGCGACACTCAGCACTTACCATATGTTCTTAGCGAATAAACCAACTTGATAACCAACACATGGATTGAGGTGTTGGGTTTCACTCTATGTTTCTCCCAAGAGCATCGATGAAAAACAGAACGATGATCTACTTTGGTAAGCGGTCGTGTTTGAGGGGATCTCTATCGCCTTCGCTATCCACTCGCTTGATCGTTCAACCCAACGTACACTGCTCCCTTCAAGAGCTTTGGTGGGCGGTGCCCACCCTACAAATAGCGGATTCTCTTGTTACGCCTATTACAATCTGTTATACTAGACTCGCGTCTGAGGGTTGGAGTCCAACAAGCGGGACCGGGACAAGCAGCCGCAGCCCTTTCTGCTCGGAAGCTGAACATCACCCACACAATATGGAGAATAGTATTGGCAGATAGAAAATCAACAAATATTACGTGGCATGAGGCGACAATTACGCAGGAAGACAGAGAAAAACTTCTCGATCAAAATGGCTGTGTGCTCTGGTTTACCGGGCTGTCCAGTTCCGGCAAATCCACCTTGGCGCACGAGGTTGCAAACGCACTGCACCAGCGCGGTCGGCTGACCTATGTACTAGACGGCGATAACATACGGCACGGGCTGAATAATAACTTGGGTTTTTCGCCTGAAGATCGGGAAGAGAACATTCGCCGCATCGGAGAGGTATCGAAACTGTTCGCGGATTCCGGAGTCATTGTAATGACGGCGTTTATCTCGCCTTATCGCGACGATCGGGAAAAAGCGCGAGCGTTGGTTGAGGATGGGCGTTTCATTGAGGTTTTTGTGGACTGTCCGCTGGCGGTGTGTGAGGAACGAGATCCGAAGGGATTATACAAGAAGGCGCGAGCGGGAGAAATCCCGGAGTTTACGGGAATCAGTGCGCCCTACGAAGCGCCGGATCATCCCGAACTAGCGGTAAACACGGCGGAGTTGACACTTGAAGAGTGTGGTCAAAGGGCGATAGAGATTCTCGAAGATAGGGGATTGATTCCCGGTTAAGCAAGGGTTTGAATCTTTACCCACGAGCGCGTAGAAAGAGAAGGCGACCACAGGGGGTAATCGCTTGTTGCTTCTTATTGAGGGATTAAGTACAGGTATTTACGTATGGTGAAATTAAGAAGCACCATACTCAAGCACTTTTATGATTGACAAAAAATTCCTCAAATATTAGACTTACATAACGTAATTCAAAACTGAAGGTAAAATTAGGTGTTTTACCTCAATGGAGCAACCAAAACGGCCTCCAACTTCGCATTATACAGTCTTTGGTATACCTGTTGATGGAGACGCTGCTTATCCGCAGTTGATAAAATTGGCCGTAGTTATATGTGTATTTGGAGGGTTTGCTCTATCTTATGAACTTAGTGTTTGTAATCAGAGCATACGCAAATCTCTACTTTTAACCATTGAGCATCTAGCAAACGCAGTTCCATTATCTATTTGTACAATAATTTTTGCGGATCTATTTTGGAGATTAATCGTGAATATCGGAAAGTGGATAGACGATAAGTTTATGGAAAGGCGTGAACGCCGTAAGGCGGAAAGACAAAACACGATGAATAACTACATTGATGCCAAGATAAACGAAAGGGTAGAAGAGATTCGAAGAAAAGCTGAAGAAACTTTCTATGTAAAAGGGAAGATTGATGGCTATAACGAAGCTAAAACAGAGAATAACAAGGGAGCACGTTAATCTAGAATAGCTCCTGTAATTCTCCATATTATAGCTCTAAGCCTATCACACTCAGCACGTAATACTGTTCGGGCTTTATCATCACTGTAGTGCTTCTCCATAACATCATCAAGTGCTTCTATGGTTCCACCTATTGCGGTTCTTAGTTCTTTAACAGCTTGATCCACATCGCTTGGATATTGATTATCCATTTCCTTCCTCCTGGTGTGTTAGGTACGCCAGCCCGCTAGATTATTCTATTATACAATACCTTTTCTAGCAATACAACTCTCTTTTCCATTACGCCAATGCACGTTTTTACTTAACTCATGGGAATACTTCTAGATGGTGTAGTCGTTATTGCCCTGTAATGGGCAAAACGACAAATCCTCAGGACAGAGGATTAGTATAATCGCCATCGTTGCACCCTACACCTTCTGGAATAACGTCACGTTCTTCCACGGAAACTCAACCTTCCATCTATACCGATCGGCGATCCAATTCATCGTTTCACGCTTGTAGAAGCACACATGCGTCGGTTCACGATGGTACCACCAACGAATAAAATTCACCCCCGCTTCTAACATCTCGGTCATGATGCCGAGCCATCCACCGCTTCGCAGCAATCCGTCCAGTCGCCGAAACTCTTTTCCCGGTTGGTAGAAGTGTTCGACTGTCTCCGTGCACGTGATGAAATCGTATGTACGTTCAAGCGCATCTGTGCTAGGTGCAAAGAAAGGATCGTAGAGATTCATCCGAAATCCTTGCTCCTCAAGCATCACGGAGAGCGTCGGTCCTGGTCCCGAGCCGAAGTCGAGTCCTTCGGCGGCAGTGGGCAATTTAGAGATAAGGTGAGTGCTCAACCGGCTGAGAAATCCTCGGTAGCGGGGGTCATCGGGGCTGTTTTCGTGGAGTTGATACCGTACAAGTTCGGCGTTCTTATCCAGATAGTGTTGCGATGACAAGTAGGTTAACTGGCAGACATCACAACGCCGGTACTGCTTGTCATCAACCGTGGCGAAATCTCGGACTTGCTTCGAGAGACAGAGCGGACACATGCGCCTTACTGATCGAGTTTGCCGAATTGCATTCGAACCCAAAGGACAACATTACTCACCATCTCGACGGTAGATTCGTCGCTAAAAACGTGGTCGGCGCCTCCAATCTCAAGTAGGTTCTTTGGCTCGTTGGCGTACCCAAATATCTCGCGGGATTCCCCTACCGGCACAACGTCATCTTCGGTGCCGTGGAGGAGGAGCCAAGGGACTGTAATCCGCGAAGCGCGATCTGCCACGCTGTCAATCTGTGTCATATCATTCATGTAGGCGCTTGAAAGCGGGCAATCCGGTTTATCCCACATGAATCCCTCATCGGGCGTTACATCGCCGAATTCGATTTGGGCAAAGGTCTTCGTGTGAACCATGCCGGCTAGCGAAACCAGCAGCTTGATTCGCTTGTCTTGGCTGGTGCGTAGCACGCCCACCGCGCCTCCCATGCTGTGCCCCACGTAGCAGACGAAGTAATCGCTCAAGGCATCAAGCACCGACCCGAGATCTTCAACCTCTTTCGAGAGGGTCGAGTCGATGAATTTCCCTTCCGACTCGCCATTGCCGGAAAAGGAGAATCGCAGCGCGGGGATTCCGGCGGCAGCCAACCCGTTCGCCAATGCGACGACAAAGGGACGGTCCTTGTTGCCGGTGACACCGTGCCCTAGAACCACAATACGTTTGAGATTCCCTTCCCCTTGATGCAAACTGTAATCAAGTCGTTCACCGTGTGAATTTCTTATGTCACCGAACATAGATTTCCTCTTGTGTGTATTGAATTGGATTCTTACGACTTAGGCATTAGAACTGAAGACGGGTAAGATTGCAGGCAGATTTCAAAAAAGGAGAAACCGAGTTTTTTCCGAAAAACTCGGTTTCTTTGTAGAAGTAATCTTCTGATTGGGAATCAAGACGGGAGATAGCACAAAAACCTCCTGACTTGCTTTGCAGTAGGGGCAAATCAGAAGGTATAGGCTTCGGACAGATGGCCTTACTTACTACCATTACCGTTGCTCTTCAACGCATTAACAATCTTCTCCGGCTTAATCGGCAGTTCGTTAATCCGAACACCGGTGGCATCGGTAACTGCGTTCGCGAAGGTGGCTAACGTTGGCGTGAGTGAGGGCTCGCCGACGCCTTTTGCGCCGTAAGGCCCATTCGGAGCTGGCACTTCCACAATGACACTCTCAATCCTTGGAATATCCGCCGATGTCGGGACGCGGTAATCAACGAAGCCCGGATTCACGTTCCCCTTCTCGTTATACTGCATCTCCTCCATCATCGACCAAGCGTATCCCTGAACAACTCCCCCCTCAATCTGCCCTTCAACGGCTATCGGGTTAATCGCAAAACCGACATCTTGCGAGGCAACCATCTTAAGAACCTTGGTGTTCCCGGTTTCCGGATTGACCTCGACTTTGGCAATCTGCACGGCGACAGCGGGGGCGCTCAGTTTTCCTGACAGTGACCCCTTGCCGACAATCGGTCCGCCGGTTGTGCTCAAACTGTATGCCGCCAACTCGCCGAGGGAGAGCGATTTGGGCGCATCCCCATTCTTCAAAGACACTTTCCCATCTTTGAGTTCGACATTCTCAATGTCCGTGTTCAGCCGTTGTGCCGCGAGTTCAAGGAGTCGTCCCCGCGCGTCTTCGGCTGCCAGTTTCGCGGTGTTGCCCATGGTGAAGGTGACGACGCTTCCGCCGGAGCCGGTATTGTACGGAGCTGAATTGGTGTCGCCGCGGGTGATAGACACCTGATTATAAGGTACTGTCAAAACCTCTGCGGCAATCTGTGCCATCGCCGTATCTGTTCCAGTGATGTCCATCGATCCGTGGAACAGTCGAACGCTGCCGTCTTCATGAACAGAGGCGTATACGGCACCTGGTCCGCACCCATTTGTCCAATCGCCGACTGCAACACCCCAACCTTGGTTCGGTCCCTTCTTGCGATTCCACCAGTCAACAGCATCCGCCGCCGCTTTGAGGGTTTCTTTGTAGCCCACTATTGGCTCGGTAGCCCCTGCGGGAACCTGGTCTCCCTCCTCTCGCATGTTTTTCATGCGGAGTTCGACAGGATCCATTCCGATGATGCTCGCTATTTCGTCGAGCTGGGATTCACCCGCGAAAATCGCCTGTGGGGCTCCCGGTGCGCGATAGGATGTGGTACCGGACTTGTTGGTGTGTACCGCGTAGGCATCCATCTGGAGGTGCTGGAATTTGTAGACGCCGCGAATACGGATGGTGTTGGCAATAGGACCTCCGGCAACTGAGCCGCAATCCCAGAACGCAAGCGCCTTGCGGGCAATGATGGTGCCGTCCTTCATCGCGCCGGTCTTGAGTTTGATAATGCATCCGGCACCCGGTCTCCCATCAAGAAACTCCTCCTCACGTGTCAACTGGGCTTTGACGGGACGACCTGTTATCTGGGAAAGTATGACAGCCGGCACGTGTGTGACTTGGATATTGAAACGTCCTCCAAAACCGCCCCCCATGGTCACGCCGACTACGTTGATGTCACTCAGCGGTATGCCGAGTACGCCGGCAATACCTGAGCGGATGGCGAAGTGGCCTTGCGTACTTGCCCAAACGGTCAATTTGCCGGAAGGCTCTGCGTGAGCGACCGACACATGCGGTTCCATGTACACCTGATGAACACGCGGGATGGTATAGGTATCTTCGACGACGACATCGGATTCAGCGAAACCCTGTTCCACATCGCCCGCGGCTTCGTGGGCTTCGCCGGCGATATTATAGTAAATCTCGTCGTCAAGTTCTTCCAGTTCGGCATTCAGCCTTTCAATCTCGGCGCTATTATCTTCGCCCGTCTCTTTGGACAGCTTCTTGAGTTGCCTTACAATGGTGCGCCGTCTCGGACCGTCCTTCGCTCGCTCGTTGAGTAGATGCGGCGCGTCAGGTTTAATCGACTCCAACACATCTTGCACGACGGGCAGCGGCTCATATTCGACTTTAACCAGATCCGCCGCTTCCTCCGCGATGTCGGGATCTGTTGCGGCGACTGCGCCTAGCGGCTCACCGCAGTACAGCACCTTATCCTTCGCGAAAACCGCTCGCCCGGTTGGAATGTCGGCTTGCGTAATGATTGCTTGAACCCCGGGCAACTTCTCAGCCTCGCTCGTATCAATGCTAAGGATTTTCGCGTGGACTTCGGTGCTACGGAAAATTCTTGCATGGAGCATTCCGGGAAAGTTAATGTCCGCTCCATACTTTGCTGCGCCCGTCACCTTTTCCAGGGCATCAACTCGTGGTACTCTTTTTCCAACGACTGCGTGTTCTGACATGGCACTCCTACCTTATCTAGCTGAATGAGTTTAGGGCAACTATTTAGTTCTGGATGGTCAATACGCCGCGTTAAACGGAAGTGCGATCCTCGTGAGTCAATACCAAAGGGGCATTGCCATCAAATCAAATCTTTCGCTCACGAGTCTTACTTGTTGGTTAGAATGAAAAAATGCTATTTCGCCGCAGTTTCAACAATTGTGCTTGACACTATAGGACCGCGGCTAGCTCCCGCAATTTGCCTCGTCCCAAAGCAACGTTGCATCGCTTGCACGTATTAATAGTTTTATCGCCAATCTCGCGACTGTAAAGTACCTTAACCCCGGTCCTATTACATACTGGGCAGGTTCCTCTGCCACTGTTATATTCTGACCGGATGCCGTGTCCCCGATGGGTTTTAGCCATTGTGATTCCTTTCTTTCGTGTCGTGTTTAAGCATTCGCGCGCATTGTTTCTGCGGCGCTTAGGACTGCCTCAATGATTTTCGTATACCCTGTGCACCGGCAGATGTTTCCGCCGAGCGCGTGCCGCATTTCGTCTTCCGGTATGTTAGGGTTGTCATCAAGGAGTGCTTTGGCAGCCATGATAAAGCCGGGAGTGCAGAAGCCACACTGGTATCCGCCCTTCTCCAAAAAGGCTTGCTGAACCGGGTGTAACTGACCGGGACTGGAAATCCCTTCAATCGTCGTAACCTCTTTGCCGTTTGCACTGACCGCAAGCATCATGCACGATGTCACCGGTTCGCCATCAACGATTACCGTGCAGGCGCCGCAATCGCCGGTACTGCATCCCTCTTTTGTCCCAGTCAACCCGATCGTATCGCGAATGACCGCCAACAAGGTTTTGCGGGGTTCAACAAATAGCTCCTGCAAATCACCATTAACGGTGAAAGTTATTGGATGTTTCTTCATATTTACAGGGTCCCTTTTCTATGCTTGTGCTCTTGCCACAGCAGTCGCTGCGGTTTCCTTGGTTAAAGCCGCCACTATCTCCCTTCGATGCTCTGCCGTACACCGCAAATCCGAGATTGGACTCGACTGCGCTGCCGCGGCTCCCGCTGCCTGCTGCAATACCTCGTCGCTTATAGAATTACCGGTAATGATTGCCTCGGCCTCGGTTGCGCGAATCGGCTTCGGAGCTACAGCCGCTAACCCAATCTTTGTATCTCCTACCGTGCCATTGTTGAAACTCACGGACGTTGCCACGCCGACGAAAGCAAGATCCATAACTTGTCGAATCTTGTGTTTGAGGTACTGTGAACCTGAATTCTCGGAGCGCGGAGGCATTGAGAAACCTGTAAGAATTTCGCCCGTCTGTAGCACCGTTTGCCCTGGACCGAGGAAGAAATCTGCAATCGGAACCGTACGCTCGCTGTCACCGGTGGCGATATTGACCTGAGCATCTAGCACCAAGAGCGCGGCGGCGGTATCCGCGGCAGGGGAGCCGTGAGCGATGTTTCCGCCAAGCGTGGCTAGATTGCGTATTTGGATGGATCCAACTTCCTCCGCCCCCTCGGCAAGAGCAGTATAACGTTCACGCACGATTAAAGAGCGTTCGATTGCTCGCATCTTGGTCATGGCACCAACCCACAACCCGTTGTTCTCATCGTATGTGATGCCTTCTATGCCCGGAACTTTCTCCAAGCTGATAACATATTTAGGCGTCAGTGCCCGATCTTTCATCCCGATGATCAGGTCTGTCCCCCCGCCCAAGAGTTCGGCTTCGCCATTGTACTGAGCGAGCAGGGCAGACGCCTCGCCAATAGTCTTGGGTTCAAAAAACTCGAAACTTCTCACAATTAATCCTCCATCAACGTCTGAGGCAGCCCTCGCCTCGCAGGATAGCCAACATGATATGAATGCTGCCATGAACGCATAAAGAATACCAAATCTAGTCGAACATGTCAACATAATATCAGGAAGAGACCGCGTGTTTGTTGAGCGCCCTATTGTTGGTGGATGACAGAGTCTCTACGAAAAAAACAGGGTTTCGATTGATTGAGAGGTGAGAGCGAGGGATTGGGAAGAAAGAATATTGAATCACGACCTAGAAATCGCTCCTACCGTGTCATCCGATTTGTCCGTTCCAGCCTTCAGGCTTGAACACCGATAAACCCACATCGGTTTTTGAAACACTCGCGCCAGTGATACAAATTCACTGATTGCACGACCTACTTCTCCTCGGCGCGTTGGGCCAACTCAATATGATGTTCTAGATGACTAATATGGCTATGATTCAATTTGCTAATTTCCGTTCGCAGATCTTGAGTGTTCGCATCAATCTTTTGAGTGAGCCTATCCATGTCCGCGTGGTGCATCTCAGAATTAGCCAGTAGTTGCGCGTTTAGCTGGTCGATTGATTCCTTGAGACTCGAAATTTGAGAGTTCATTTCTTCTCTGAGGTTGCCGTTGTGAATTTTCATTTCCTCTTTGACACTCGCATTTTGAACGTCCGTGTACTCTCTGAGATTCGAAATTTGAGAGTTCATTTCTTCTCTGAGGCTTGCGTTATCAGATTTCATTTCCTCTTTGAGATTTGCAATCTGAGAGTTCATTTCTTCTCTGAAGCTTGCGTTATCAGATTTCATTTCCTCTTTGAGATTTGCAATCTGAGAGTTCATTTCTTCTCTGAAGCTTGCGTTATCAGATTTCATTTCCTCTTTGAGATTTGCAATCTGAGAGTTCATTTCTTCTCTGAAGCTTGCGTTATCAGATTTCATTTCCTCTCTTAGATTCGCAATTTGAAAATCCATGTGGTCTCTGAGACTTGCATTGTCGGATTTCATTTCTTCTCTGAGGCTTGCGTTGTCGGCTTTCAATTCCTCTCTGAGACTTGCAAAACCGTTGACAATGCGTGCGTCAAGTTCATCAGATCTCCGATTAAAGCGTTCTTCGAGTTTGTCCTCTCTTCGATTCAAGACTCGCCAACCGAACACTAAGAGTGCAACGAAGAAAACTGCAAATGGGCCCCACAGCTTAAACCCTTCAAACAAACTTTCCATGGCTCAGATTCTCCTTTTATTGTGCGACAAACGACACTGCACAATTACAACTATACCAGATTTAATACAAATTTTCAACCTACATCAGTCCAAATTCAGCGCAAACGCAGATGATCGATAATTGTCGAATCATTGATTTCGCCTCTTTTCATTCCACGCCCGGGCTAGAGCGAGGTGGAGGCTACCTTTATATCCTAAAATCAGATGCGATTCCTCCGCGTTCGCTGCTATTTTGAGTTGACTGTATTTCCAGACAACTGTATCATGTGCATAAAGGCCACATCTCTAAGGAGGAGTAAGGAGTTGGAGAAAGCTGATATTGGACTCATCGGATTAGCAGTGATGGGCGAGAATCTCGCCTTAAACATTGAGAGCAAGGGTTATCGGGTCGCGGTCTTCAATCGCACGGTTTCAAAGGTGGATAACTTCATCAACTGCCGAGGGCGAGGAAAACGGGTGGTGGGAACGTACTCCATTGAGGAACTGATAGACGCGCTTTCCACACCACGGAAAATCATCTTAATGGTTAAAGCCGGGGATCCGGTCGATCAATTTATCGAAATGCTTAGACCACTACTCTCTGATGGCGATCTAATCATTGACGGTGGTAACGCGAACTTCGCCGACACAATGCGCCGCCACGATGCGCTTACGGCGAGCGGTTTGCTCTTTATCGGCACTGGCATCTCCGGAGGTGAAGAGGGGGCTCTCAAGGGGCCCGCGATGATGCCGGGCGGGTCGAAAAAGGCTTATACTCTTGTGGAATCGATTTTCACGAAAATCGCAGCCCAAGTTGATGGAGTACCATGCTGCTCATACATCGGTCCCAACGGCGCCGGGCACTACGTCAAAATGGTGCATAACGGTATCGAATACGGAGATATGCAGTTGATCTGTGAAGCCTATGCGCTCATGAAACAAGTGTTAGGCATGGGCGCTGATGACATGGGCCAACTATTCAACGAATGGAATCAAGGAGATCTAAATTCATACCTCATTGAAATTACGGCAGACATCTTTACACAACTTGATGCGTCCGGCGTGCCGCTCGTAGACACAATCCTCGATCAGGCAGGGCAGAAAGGCACAGGAAAATGGACAAGCACGTCAGCGCTAGATCTCGGAGTCGCGGCAGGAACAATTGCCGAAGCTGTTTTTGCACGATATATCTCCGCGGTAAAAAGCGAACGCGTTGAAGCGGCGCAAGTTATCAAAGGCCCAGCCAGACAATTCGAGGGTGACAAATCGGCTTTCCTGAAAGCGATTCATGATGCACTCTACGCCGCCAAAATCTGCTCCTACGCACAAGGATTCGCGCTAATGCACGAGGCAAACCGAGAGTACGAATGGAACCTTAACCTCGGTAAAATTAGCTTGGGGTGGCGCGGCGGCTGCATTATTCGCGCTCGTTTTCTCCATCGAATCGCCGATGCCTATGAAAACAATCCGAGCCTGCCTAACCTGATGCTCGATCCCTATTTCCGCGAGGTGATTGAATCCACACAGGAGAATTGGCGGAACGTGGTATCAACTGCCACCCGGCTAGGAATTCCGATTCCTGCGTTTAGCTCGGCGATCGCATACTTTGATAGCTATCGCAGCGATCGGCTTCCCGCGAATCTTATTCAAGCGATGCGCGACTACTTCGGTGCGCACACCTATCACAAGATTGGTGCGAACGGAAATCCAATCGTTGGGGATGATGGTGCGCCAACCGTTTTTCACACCGAATGGATGGTAGATGGAAGGCCCGAGGTCGTGGTTGAATGAACGCGGGTTCGACCCCAATGGTGCGGTGACATCTACAGAGAATCGGTGAATTTATTGATAGGTACGCAACCGGATAAAACCTCAAAATCGCAAATTAACCAGCGGCATCTACGGTTTGTTTGTGTTTACCAGATGAACGAATTATATTCTAACACGCCGGTTGTTTCATTGACGACTGCCCAAAATTCGGTTATATCCAAGAAAATCCGAGAGCGTTTCCGCGTGTGGAGGTGGCATGACTCTTAGTGTGTTAGGCGGTGTCAAGGTCTTGGATTTATCACGGCATCTCGCAGGGCCCTATTGTGCCATGATGCTTGGAGATCTGGGCGCCGAAGTCATCAAGGTCGAGCGCCCCGGCACCGGTGACGAAACACGTCAGTGGCAACCGCCGTTTGCCGGTAGCGAGTCGGCATACTACCTTTGCTGCAATCGCAACAAGAAAGGCCTCACACTCAATCTCAAGCATGAGCGCGGCGTTGAAATCGCGCGGACGCTTGCCGAAACCAGCGATGTGTTGATTGAAAACTTTCGTATTGGTGGAACAAACGAACTTGGTCTCGGCTATGACCAACTTAAGCAGGTGAATCCGCGTTTAATCTACTGCTCCATCAGCGGCTTCGGACACACCGGACCGGATCGGGAATTACCCGGCTACGACCTTATGATTCAAGCCAGAGGCGGCATCATGTCCATCACCGGGGAGCGCGACGGCACCCCCACAAAAATTGGAGTTGCTGTCGCCGACGTTGCCACGGCGTTGTTTGCCTCCAACGCCATCCTCGCCGCACTGTTTGTACGCGAGCGCACGGGTGAAGGACAGCACCTTGATATCGCACTACTTGACTCCCAGATTGCATTGCTGGCGAACGTTGGCAGCAACTACCTCTGCTCGGGTGAAGTACCTCAACGCTGGGGAAACGCGCACTCCGGTATTGTACCGTACCAAGCCTTCAAGGCTGCCGATGATTACCTTGTGTTGGCTATCGGCAATGATGGTCAGTGGCAGCGGTTCTGTAAGGCAGCCGGCGTTGACCGTTTGGGGGATGATGAACGATTTGCTACCAACTCGCAACGGGTCGCCAACCGTGACGCTTTAATCCCGTCTCTAGAAAATCTATTTCAGCAGCGAACCGTCGCCGAGTGGCTGCAACTCTGCGGCGAAGCTGATGTGCCTGCGGGTGCAGTGAATACACTTGACGCGGTCTTCAAGGATCCCCAGGTGCTGGCACGAGGCATGTTGGTAGAAATGCCGCATCCGATAGCTGAAACAATGCGGTTGGCGGGATCGCCACTCAACCTCTCGGCAACGCCAGTACAGATGCGCCACCCGCCACCGCTGCTCGGAGAACATACGGATGAAATCCTCGCCAACGCCCTAGGATTCGATGCGACCACCATCACCAATCTCCGACAAGCCGGCACCATTTGAAGACACGGGAATCAGAGCATTGTACAAGGCGAAACCTTACATGTCAGGTAGCACCGGCGGTGTTTTTCCTTTTATATGCCCCCTTCTGCTTCTCTGCTTTTTCCTCCTAAACAGTTGCGGAAAACCGGTCACGATTGAAGTTCCCAAATCACGGGACGAGAGTACGGCTCTCCAACGGTTGCAGGCCGAGATCGAGACGGTTCTGGACAACCCGCTGCTTGCCCCCTCAAATGTCGGCATAAAGGTCGTGTCGATTACGACAGGCGAGGTTTTCTATGAAGCCGGTGCCGATAAATTGTACCATCCCGCCTCAACGATGAAATTGCTCACCGCCGCAACAGCCCTCGTGAAACTAAAGCCAAACTACCGCTTCCACACAACGCTTTACGCTGACGGCATTGAAGGTAATCTCGTCCGAGGAAATGTCTACCTTGAAGGGAAGGGCGATCCCCTGCTCGCGATCGAAGATTTAGAAAAGATGATTGAAAAGCTGGTTCAATCCGAAGTCAAGGAAGTTGATTGCGATATTATCGTTGATGACACCTATTTTGATGATGTGTCCAAGGGTAAGGGCTGGATGTGGGACGATGGTCCGATTGGTGGGTATTATTCGCATCAGAGCGCGTTGACGATTAATCACAACGGCGTGACGGTTACCGTATCGCCCGACGCTGAAGTCGGAGAGCCGGTGCGTGTACGGCTTGATCCGCCGACGGAATATCTGAAAGTCGTCAACAATGCGACAACGGTCGCTGCTTCAGAGGGCACAACTTTACATGTCGAACGTCAAACAATACCCGTTCCGGCCAATGTGCTGATGATTCGTGGATCTATGCCAGCCAGCCAAGTGGAAGTGCGCCGACAGGTGGACATTGTAAATCCTGCGCTGTTTTGTGGCACACTGTTTAAGGAGGCACTTGCACGGAAGGGCATCCCGGTGCACGGCGTAATACGGAAGGGAGCAGTTCCAGATGGCGCAGTCGAGATTGCGGTCCACTCTTCGATGCCACTCTCCCTCATTGTCCGGCGTATGAATAAGCGGAGCGATAATCTGATTGCCGAGTTGTTGTTGAAGTCGATTGGTGCGGAGATGATTGGCGTACCCGGCACGTCGAAAAAAGGATTGCGAGTGATTGACGAATTTCTGGACGAAATTGGGGTGGCTACAACGGAGTCTGCGCTGGCTGATGGGTCCGGCGTCTCACGCTACAATTTGCTGTCTGCCTCAATGCTCACGAACCTACTGGTGTACATGTTCCGGGATTTCTCGGTGATGCCGGAGTACCTAATGTCGCTTCCGGTCGCAGGTGTTGATGGAACACTCTCCTGGCGGATGAAAGAATCGGACGCCGAAGGGGTTTTGCGTGCGAAAACAGGCACGATGAGAGGGGTGACAACCCTCGGCGGGTATGCAATGACGGCGGACGGTGAAATCCTCGCGTTTGCCTTGTTAATGAGCAACTATGTTGGGTCATCCAATCCCCGCCGTGCGTTACAGGACAAAATCGGGAACACCTTGACGCGATTCACCCGAATGCGTAGGGAATAACAGCTGTTATTCTTTGTTTCACGCTTTGTGCATTGTCCGGTTAGCCGGATTCTCTTCATCCAATATCCAGTTCAGCGGTTTGTTCCTGATATACGCACGGATATCGTCTAGTGATTCATCGTCCCGAATGACATGGTCGTAGAAGGATTTTTGCCATGCAAAGATTCGATTTTTCCAACGTCTTCTCGTGATTCGACTGACTGACGATTTGAACCCATGAATTATTTTTGACAAATACATACTTGAACGGCCGGTATTTCGTTGTTGTAGGGAACGCAGATCTGCGTTCCCTACGAGGATTACAATCCCGTGTATGTGATTTGGCATCACGATAAATTCATCTAACACCGTGTTGTCAAAATGCTTGGGAATATCCCACCAACAATCCGTTGCAATCTGTCCAATATCGCTCAACTTTATTTGATCCTTGTCAATCTCACCAAAATGGTTAACTCGGTTGTGCGTGCAAATGGTCACAAAATAATATCCCGCTAAGGAATAATCGTAATGCTGCAACCGATTCGGTTTTCGGGTTCGGTCATTCATAATCCGTGCCGATTGTAGGGACAATCCCCTGTGGTTGTCCGTCGGACTCAAATCAATCGATCATAAACCGCCTGCACCTGTTCGACATGTCTGGCGATGCTGAAATGGCGCTCGGCGTGCAATCGCCCCGCTCTCCCCATCTGTTTACAAAGCGATGGATTCTGTATCAACCGCACGATTGTGGATGCGATATCCTCAATTGGGAATAGTGGAACCACCCACCCTGTCCTACCATTGTCAATCATGTCTGTAGTGCTTCCAACCGGCGTGCCAATGACCGGTTTGCCCGCCGCCATGGCTTCCGGGATGACACTCCCCGCCGAGACAGTAACCAGAAGATCTAGTTCCTGCATTACTGCCGGTATGTCCTCGCGATGTCCCGTGCAAATCACATAATCCGTGAGGTTCAGTTGCGAGATTAACTGGCGTAGTTCCCGCTCGTATGCAAGATGCTCAGAATTGGGCTGCGCTCCACCAATAATCAGAAAACTGACATCTTGGCACTCTTTAAGGACGTGTGATACGACCTTGACAAATTCCTTCTGCCGCTTAAACGGTTCGATCCGACCTACCATTCCTATAACGAATCGACGCAGCGGAAATTCTTGGCGGAGGAGATTCCGTTTAACTCCTCTTGATTCAAATGCGTCTAAATCCACGCAGTTAACAATGACATCAATCTTGTAGGGCGGAATACCTGCTTCAAGGAAAGGGGATGTGAATTGCTCCGAAATTGAGATAATCGTGGACATGTCGTGGAAGCTGTACTTTCTGATCTGATCAGGACGGATAGGCGCCTTGACATGAGAAATAGTCGGAATCCCACACTGCCGGGCGACGCGAATTGAGTAGGGATTGTGCCACGAATCGGAAGTATGAATCAACTGAACCTGTTGCTGTCTAGCGAGTTGAGCGATCCGAGACGCCGCAACGTAGCGATGGATTAGATATTTCGCCTTTCGCCATGCTGGAAGCGGATGGATGATGGTATCAATTCCTGCCGCACGCAGTTTGTTGGGGAACATGCCATCATCGGGACAAACTACAATTGGCTGATAGCGGCTCCGATCCAGATTGGTAACAAGATAGAACAGTTGCCGCTCAGCGCCGCCGAAGATTGAACCGCTCAGGTATAGGATGCGCGTCATAATCACATTTGGTGCGGAGCTGATGAGATAAATGGAATTTTCGTATCTTCATATAAAACCAAATGGCTGTCAAGAGGAATCCCTCCACTTTGAGGGCAATCGCACCTGATTGTAGAGGACGGCCCCTGTGCCGTCTCATGATTGTAGCGGACAATCATGGCTGTTCCGACTTTACGGTGTGCAATCTTCGAAGATTAAGCACGGCGATATCTGTTACAGAAGGGCGAACACAGGGGTTCGCCCCTACAATAGGTACGGCTACCCTGTCTTCACGTCAATTTGCCGCTTCAAGAATTTGAAACTAATTCGTAATCGGTGCGTGACAAGAACGAGGGATTGGATGTAACATTGAGGTGTTGAAATCGTATGAGTATGTAGCAGTTCTGCGAAATGACATCTAACTTTGAGCGAATTGCGGGCTGGGCGACCTGTTTTTGCCCAATTCTTTAAGCCGTGTAATATTTCCTAAAATCATGAAACTGAACCTTCTCGACCGCAAACCGCGTGTGCTTCTATTGCTGCCGACGCGAACATATCGTGCGAGTGATTTCTTGGCTGCTGCACGGCAACTAGACGTGGAGGTTGTCATCGGGTCAGACCACCCGCAAACGCTCTCCGAGCTTTCGCCGCTGAAGTCACTTTCACTAGATTTCCGTTGCCCGGAACCGGCTACTCAAAAAATCGCTGCATTTGCAAAAGACTACCCGATTGATGCTATAGTCGGGGTAGACGATGACACGACCATCCTCGCCACTATGGCAGCAATAGAGTTGTCCCTTCCACACAATACAATTGAATCCGCATACGCAACGCGAAACAAGCATCGACTCCGACAAATCCTCACCGAGTCGGGGCTCTCGGCGCCGTGGTTTAAACTCCTGTCCGTCAATGAAAATCCGGAGAAGATTGCGAATCAGATTGAGTACCCTTGTGTCCTAAAACCCCTTTCCCTTTCGGCGAGCCGCGGCGTCATTCGGGCAAACGCCCCTGCGCAATTCAGGGAAGCCTTTCATCGGGTGGTTGCTATCCTCCAATCATTGGGCGAGGGAGATGAACATCACGCCAAAGAAGAACACCTGCTCGTCGAAGGCTTTATCCCTGGAACCGAAGTCGCGCTTGAAGGCATTTTGGTTCGAGGGGAGCTCAAGGTACTTGCCATTTTCGACAAGCCGGATCCGCTGGATGGCCCCTTCTTCGAGGAAACGCTCTACATCACGCCGTCTCGACTTCCACTCAACGTTCAGCAGGAGATTGCCTCCTGCACGGGGGGCGCAGCGAAGGCGCTGGGGTTGAGAGAGGGACCCGTGCATGCCGAACTTCGGATAAAGGATGGCTGCGCTTGGATGCTCGAAATCGCTCCCAGATCTATTGGCGGTTTGTGCGCGCGAACCCTGCGTTTCGGCACCGGGATGTCATTAGAAGAACTGATTATCCGTCACGCCATTGGTCAGGATGTCAACTCCTTTGAACGCGAAACGGGTGCTGCCGGCGTCATGATGATTCCCATTCCGCACGCTGGAATCCTGCAAGAAGTGAGCGGTCAGTCACAAGCGTCGGCGGTTGAGGGGATTGAGGAGGTCACAATTACGATTCCCATCGGTCAAGAAGTTGTCCCGCTGCCTGAGGGGAAGCGTTACCTCGGATTTATCTTTGCACGTTGTGAAACACCCAACGACGTAGAGTCTGCTCTGCGAGAAGCGCATCACCGACTAGAGTTTGCTATCGAACAATAGAAACTAAGATCGACCGTCGCGCGCAAAACAAGAGTAACCGCTACGCGGACCGATGTGCCCTCTAGCGAGTCGTGGATGACAAAACAATTGCAAATTGTAGGGAAATTCATTATAATTACAATAGCTCCTGCACGCGAATGTCAGCCTCTAGACGTGCAATTACGTTGATAAATACGACTTAAGGAGGAGTTGGAACAATGCCAGGTTCACTAGGCGGTTGGGAATTGATTATTATCCTCGTGGTTGTCCTTGTGATTTTTGGGCCAAAACGCCTGCCGGAGATGGGACGATCGCTAGGAAAGGCAATTCGAGAATTCAAAAGCGCTGGCAAAGAGGTTCAAAGAGAATTCACGGAATCAATAGACCCCGACGCGGATTCAACAAAGCCAGCAACCAGAGACACTAACACCAGCGCAACCAAGTCAGAGAACAAAGCACCTTAGTCGACAAACAGTTACCATGTCTGATCCCAAGGATGCGTCAATGACTTTTTGGGAACATCTTGAAGAACTCAGGCGGCGACTCATTGTGATAGCAATCACAATCGGCGCCTTTACCTTTCTGAGTTTGTCTTTTAGCCGACCAATCGAGGATGTCCTTCGATTCCCGATGGAGACCTCCATCAACAATATACTGGCAGCCATCATCGATCGCACGGTTGGCGCAGAAGGTTCGATGATGGGGTTTTTCTCAGTTTCCTTGAAAGCTGGCGCATCGAATGTTGAAGCCGAATTGCTAAAGATTGGGCCAGTTGAAGGGATCATGGCATATCTCAAGATTAGCATTACCTGTGGCTTGCTGCTTGCCTCTCCGATTGTGCTCTATCAAATCTGGGCGTTTATTTTTCCAGCCTTGACGCAACAAGAGAGAAAGTTTGCTCTACCGCTTTTCCTCGTTATCGTTGTCTTTTTTGTGGTTGGCGTGATTTTCGCCTACCTAATTGTTACTCCGACTGTCCTCCACTTCTCTGCAAACCTCTTCCCCAACATGGCAAATCGTTGGGACATTGAGAAGTACGTTAATTTCATCACCCGATTACTGCTAGGATTTGGTATCGCGTTTGAACTCCCGATTGTCATGGCGTTTCTGTCTTGGATCGGTATTATCAACTCAGGAGGATTTCGTGAAAAGCAGAGCTACGCAGTCGTTGGGATCTTTGTCATGTCGGCATTGTTGACCCCAGCGGATCCATTCTCCATGTTCTTGATGGCAGTTCCGCTCATTGCACTGTATCAACTAGGAATTTTTTTCGCCTTTCTCCTTGAACGAGAATCTGAAAGCTATGCCTGATTCCAATCTAAAAGAGCAACTTGGCTTGCTTCATGAACTTCAGCAGCTTGAACTCACAATACTAGCGCTACATCAGCAACGCCGAGCTATACCGCTTAAGATTGCTAAATTGGATGGGGAATTTCAGTTGCACCAAGGAGCATTAGATGCAAAACAGGAAGCACTCGCAGGGGCAGAAAAAGAGTTGCGTTCAAA
Organism: Candidatus Poribacteria bacterium; assembly: GCA_965197465.1. Classification (GTDB taxonomy): domain Bacteria; phylum Poribacteria; class WGA-4E; order WGA-4E; family JAJDTR01; genus JAJDTR01. The sequence goes on from OZ240209.1 coordinate 3,435,920, forward strand.
AAGTGCTGAACTGACGGGCCAACAGGAGCAACGTCGGAAATACGAAACTCAACTGCGTGACGTTAAAACCAACAAGGAATACCAAGCACTGGACAAAGAGATAGGTTATCTACAGAATAAGGAAGCAGAAGTCGAAGATGCTATTCTCGGAGTCATGTTGGAAATCGATCGATTCCAAGAAGAGTTTCGACAGGAACAGGTTTCCTTCGACGCAGAGAAGGAGAAAATCAGTACGCAGAAAGCCAAATATGAGCAGGACGGAAGAGATTTGATGGCGGCAGTCGCCGCACAGCAACAGGAGCGTAAACGCTTTTCGCCAAGCATAGGTAAAGATTTGATGAATAATTACCAAGCATGGGTTAAGCGTAACAAATCGGCATTCGTCTCGATCGTCTCAAAGAATGCGTGCAGCGGTTGCCGAATCGCAATCCCACCGCAGATGCTCAAGGAAGCCCGCAAGTTCGAACGGATTGTCCTGTGTTCAAGCTGCAAACGCATCATTTACCCTTTACCTGAAGAAGAAAAAGAAACCGAGAGCTATCAAGCGAGTGGATAACGAGCGTGATAAAGATTCTCTCCCGGTCACGACTCCTTGTAGTGTGAATCTGCAGATTATCAAATCCCCGATTTCCCTTCCTATCTTCAAGGTGTATAGCAGCCCCGAACACACCTGTAGGAGCGATCTCCCGGTCGCGATTCGTTGTAGGATTTCCAATCATCTTTTCAATTATTCTCCACCATCTCCACCGCCCGAGCAACTTTGTGTTTTTTGTTGACAATTATTCACAGCTTGTACCATGCTAGCTTACATATTGAGAATAGCATCGGGTTTTCCTCGCATTTCAACGCCAAATCTGTGTGAAAGGAAAGGAGAAAAAACGATGTCTCTCATCAAGAAGCACTGGAAGTACGCCATCGTCGTTTTGCTCTGTGTCGTCTTACTGGGCATCTTCAAGTTCTACAGCGCCAGTGAGTCCCCAGAAACCCGAAACTGTCTACGTGCTTCCTGAGCCAAATTCTGACCGAACTAAGCGCCTCACCGGTGGTTCACCGCCAACAGCGTCCGTCGAGACCGCTACCTCAACCCCCGCCGCAAATAAGCGATCGGAGGCAGACGCAGGAAACCTCGAAGCTTGTTGTTCCGATCAGCCCGCGGATCTAGCCCATCTCGACAGCGACGACAGCACCCCAAATATGGATTTCGTGTCCGACGAAGTTATAGCAAACGCAAAGGTTTATCGAGAATGGGACCGCGTGTTCGCCGAATATACAAAAAAAAAGAGGCATTAGAAGTCGAGGAGGAACAGTTAATTCAAGAATTGAACGCACTATCTGACGCCTTCTACGCCACGATATTCCTGGCGGATCGCTCTGCACTTCGTACAGGGTTACCGGAGGCAGCCCGTACATGGTGGCCCACACTATTTGACGACGAAACTCCAGTTCAACTTCCGGATCCTACTCGCTCGGCCAAGCTTCAAAACGCTCTTTCTAGACTGGATCAGCTCGTGGAAAAATTCAAGCAATTAGCCATCCCGCCACTTCGACAGCTACCACACTAAGTTCGATTTTGTGCCAAGATTCCTAATTCCAACACTGCTGAAGCCATCGTCATATTGGCCCGTGCGATTGTCGATTTCCCTTCTTACTGTGAGCAGCCATCTGAGTGATGGCAGAGCAAAACCGAGTTCTGCTTGAAAACTCGGTTTCTACGCTACTACATCTTCAAATCACGAAAGGATTGACCATGCAATATCGCACACTCGGTCGCACCGGTTTGCGCGTTTCAGAAGTCGGATATGGCGGCGGGCGTATCGCTTCCACTCAGGATAGGCGCCCGTTAATTGATATGCTCCACGCCGCCTTTGAGGTTGGGCTCAACTATCTTGACACGGCGCCCGACTACGGAGGCGGGTTCAGCGAGGAGATCATTGGCGAAGCCGTCAAGGGACGACGGGATGAGTGTATCATCGCAACGAAGACCGAAGCCTTTGATCCCGAGGGCATCGTCGCGGATGTGGATGGGAGTTTGAGGCGGCTGGGAATTGATGTGATTGACGTACTGCAGTTTCACGGCGGGTGGTTCAGCGAGGAAGAGACGCAACAGGTTCTGGACAACGGTGGATTGGAGACCTACCGGCGGATGCGCGATCAGGGAAAAGTTCGGTTTTTGGGCTTTTCGGCAGATGGTCCCTCGGCGGGCGTTGAGCGCATGATTGGCACGGGCGAGTTTGACGTGATGCAGATTCACTACAATCTGATGTATCAGAGCACCTGCGACGCCTTCGGGGGTCGCGGCGTTATCCCCGACGCAAAGGCGCAGAGGATGGGAATTGTGCTGATGCGATCGACGACAAGCGGCGCCTTCCCGAAACTGATGCGACACTGTTTCACAAAGAAGATGGAGGGCGTCGACCTTGACGGTTTTTTGCTGAACTTCGTACTATCCAACCCGATGGTTGATTCAGCGCTGATGAGTCTGCAAAGCGTTGAGGACGTGAACTGGACGAATGCGGTATCGGACGACGTGGACGGGCGGCTCGATTTGCAGGAGATTTATAGGAGATAGGGCTTGCGCAATTTCAGATTGTAGGGAACGCAAATCTGCGTTCTATAAGGATCGATCTAAAAGAGTTCGTCTAGTATTTTTGGTGGGATTTTCCGTCGTAAACCTCTTGCTCAGTCCCTATTGGGCTGAATAAGGATCTCTATCGCGCTCCTTATTCAACCGTATTCATTGTAACATGTGCCTAGAGGATTGTCAAAACACAATCACTTCGATAAGGTTAATCACCGTGGTTTCCTGCGTCCTACGCAATCGCAATTTTTTCCAGGATCAAATCGTACCGCAAGTATACCACCCGATCCATTTCATTTTCAAGTGCCCATCCGCGTCTAGGGTGGCATGCAATTAACCGAAAACGGATTTCAGACCACAATAAAAAAATGGCGCATGAGTGTCAAAAAAGTGCGTTTTTGCTTGACATTATCAACAATATATGGGATCATTTTAGGGTTGAAATGCGGTCGTATAGCAAGTTTCAGGCATTTCTGAGTTGGGTATCTTGTCTCTGCGATACCATTCTGTCACAGATTACGCCCTTAACTACTGATTCTGAACTTACCATCAACCGAATACAAAGGAATTAAAGCTTTGAAAAAACACCTGATTGGTTTCAGCCTACCATTATTGATTTGTGTATTGGTGCCATTGGGAGCAACAGCAGCAAATCTCGTTATGTCACACAGCCCTTGGTGGACTGCGCCCGGTGAGAGTCTGGCGTTCACTGTTACAGCTCAAGACGACTGGAGTCCCGCACAAGGGCAAACTGTGACATCTAGCGTTTCTCGCAAAGATGGTGCAGCCTCGCTAGATACCGATAATACAACTACAGGTCGGAACGGACAGACAGCGACTACGTGGACGTTGGGGAGCGATGCCTCCGATTCATACACAGTCACACCGTGGGGCGGCACCAAATCTACGAGTGGCACCGCAACAGATGAGACCACCCCTCCTCCACCGCCACCATCAGATTACTACCCATGGGTGATAAGTCACCTTGGGTCAGGTGCGCCCGGTGATACGCTGACTTTGATTGTTGAGGTCCGGGGAGAGGATGAGAATCCTGTACCGGGTCAAACTGTGACGTTTAGCATTTTGTCGGGCGATGGTAATGCATGGTTGAGTACCACAAGCGCCACAACTGGTAACAACGGACGGGCACAGACTACGCTGACGCTCGGTAACAGTGCCTCCGGCTCATACAATGTCAAAGCGTCAATTAGCAATCACCTCTTTGCGACTAGCTATACGACGGTTCAGACCTCGCCGCCGCCACCGCCGCCACCAGAATTATCGATAAGTGTGGTAAGCGGTCCTGGGTCGGGTGCGCCCGGCGACACGTTGACGCTTATTGTCGAGGTTCAGGAGGACGGGAGTTCCGCGTCAGGTAAGACAGTGACGTTCAGTATCACGTCAGGCGATGGCAATGCGTCGCTGGGTACCACAAGCACCACAACCGGCAGTAACGGACGGGCACAGACTACGCTGACGCTCGGTAACAGTGCCTCCGGCTCATACACAATCACAGCGACCGTCGGCTCCCAATCTACCAGCGGGAGCGCAACAGTTAACACCCCGTCGCCTCCTCCTCCTCCGCCACCAGAATTATCGATAAGTGTGGTAAGTGGTCCTGGATCGGGTGCGCCCGGTGACACGTTGACGTTTATTGTCAAGGTTCAGGAGGACGAGAGTTCCGCGTCAGGTAAGGCTGTGACGTTCAGTATTACGTCAGGCGATGGCAATGCGTCGCTGGGTACCACAAGCACAACAACTGGCAGCAACGGACGGGCACAGACTACGCTGACGCTCGGTAACAGTGCCTCCGGCTCATACACAATCACAGCGACGGTCGGCTCCCAATCTACCAGCGGTACTGCAACAGTTATCACCCCGGCGCCACCTTTGCGCTCTCTCGTTATGTCACACAGCCCTTGGCCCATCGATCCCGGCGAAAGTATAACGTTTGCTGTTACGGTCAAGGAGGGTGAGAGTGCCGCGCCTGGGAAAACGGTGACGTTTAGCGTTAGTCCAGACGATGGAACTGTGTCATTAAACCCCACGAGCACAACAACCGGTAGCAACGGACAGGCGCAGACTACGCTGACAACTGGGAGCGGTTCCTCCGGCTCTTACACAGTCACAGCGTCGGTTGGTGACAGTTCTGTGAGTGGGACTGCGACAGTTAATACCCTACCACTTCCACCGCCAGAATTATCGATAAGTGTGGTAAGTGGTCCCGGGTCTGGCGAGCCCGGTGATGCGTTGACATTTACTGTTGAAGTTCAGGAGGACGGGAGTGCCGCGTCAGGGAAAACGGTGACCTTTAGTATCACGTCAGGCGATGGCAATGTGTCGCTGAATCCCACAAGCGCCACAACTGGTAGCAACGGGCAGGCATCCACTACACTAACACTTGGGAACAGTGCCTCCGGCTCATACACAATCACAGCGACGGTCGGCTCCAAATCTACCAGCGGGACCGCAACAGTTAACACCTCGCCGCCACCAGAATTATCGATAAGTGTGGTAAGCGGTCCTGGGTCGGGTGCGTCCGGCGATACGTTGACGTTTATTGTTGAGGTTCAGGAGGACGGGAGTGCCGCGTCAGGTAAGACAGTAACGTTCAGTATCACGTCAGGTGATGGGAATGCGTCGCTGAATCCCACAAGTGCGACAACTGGTAGCAACGGGCAGGCATCCACTACACTAACACTTGGGAACAGTGCGTCCGGTTCATACACAATCACAGCGACTGTTGGCTCCCAATCTACCAGCGGTACTGCAACAGTTATCACCCCGTCGCCACCAATGCGCTCTCTCGTTATGTCACACAGCCCTTGGCCCATCAATCCCGGCGAGAGTATAACGTTTACTGTTACGGTCAAGGAGGGTGAGAGTGCCGCGCCTGGTAAGACTGTGACGTTTAGCGTTAGTCCAGACGATGGAACTGTGTCGCTGAATACCGCAAGCGAGACGACCAATAGCAACGGACAGGCGCAGACTACGCTGACAACTGGGAGCGGTTCCTCCGGCTCTTACACAGTCACAGCGTCGGTTGGTGACAGTTCTGTGAGTGGGACTGCGACAGTTGAGACCTCTCCGCCACTAACAGGATTAGCCATAAGTGTGGTAAGTGGCCCTGGGTCAGGTGAGCCCGGTGACACGTTGACGTTTATTGTCGAGGTTCAGGAGGACGGGAGTGCCGCGTCAGGTAAGACAGTAGCGTTCAGTATCACGTCAGGCGATGGCAATTCGTCGCTGGGTACCACAAGCGCAACAACTGGCAGCAACGGACGGGCACAGACGACGCTGACGCTCGGTAACAGTGCCTCCGGCTCATACACGATTACAGCGATGGTCGGCTCCAAATCTACCAGCGGAACCGCAACAGTTGAGACCACCCCTCCTCCACCTCCACCATCAGATTACTACCCATGGGTGATAAGTCAGCTTGGGTCAGGTGCGCCCGGTGATACGCTGACTTTGATTGTTGAGGTCCGGGGGGAGGATGAGAATCCTGTACCGGGTCAAACTGTGACGTTTAGCATTGCCTCGGGAGATGGTAATGCATCGTTGAGTACCACAAGCGCAACAACTGGTAGCAACGGGCGGGCACAGACGACGCTGACACTTGGGAACAGTGCCTCCGGCTCATACAATGTCAAAGTGACAATTAGCAATCACCTCTTTGCGACTAGTGTTGCGACAGTTGAGACCTCACCGTCACCAGAATTATCGATAAGTGTGGTAAGCGATCCTGGATCAGGTGAGCCCGGCGACACGTTGACGTTTATTGTCGAGGTTCAGGAGGACGGGAGTGCCGCGTCAGGTAAGACAGTAGCGTTCAGTATCACGTCAGGCGATGGCAATGCGTCGTTGAGTACCACAAGCGCAACAACCGGCAGCAACGGACGGGCACAGACGATGCTGACGCTCGGTAACAGTGCCTCCGGCCCATACACAGTCACAGCGTCGGTTGGTGACAGTACTGTGAGTGGGACTGCGACAGTTGAGACCTCTCCGCCACCAACAGGATTAGCCATAAGTGTGGTAAGTGGCCCTGGGTCAGGTGAGCCCGGTGACACGTTGACGTTTATTGTCGAGGTTCAGGAAGACGGGAGTGCCGCGTCAGGTAAGACAGTAGCGTTCAGTATCACGTCAGGCGATGGCAATGCGTCGCTGGGTACCACAAGCACAACAACTGGCAGTAACGGACGGGCACAGACTACGCTGACGCTCGGTAACAGTGCCTCCGGCTCATACACGATTACAGCGACGGTCGGCTCCAAATCTACCAGCGGGACTGCAACAGTTAACACCCCGTCGCCACCATTGCGCTCTCTCGTTATGTCACACAGTCCTTGGCCCATCGATCCCGGTGAGAGTATGACGTTTACTGTTACGGTCAAGGAGGGTGAGAGTGCCGCGCTTGGGAAAACAGTGACGTTTAGCGTTAGTCCAGACGATGGCACTGTGTCGCTGAATGCCGCAAGCGCAACGACCGATAGCAACGGACAAGCGCAGACTACGCTGACAACTGGGAGCGGTTCCTCCGGCTCTTACACAGTCACAGCGTCAGTCGGGACAAGCTCTCTGAGTTCGACTGTGACGGTTGAAACCTCAACGTCAGAGCAACAACAGCAAGAGGACTCATCAGACGATGGTTCATCAGATGACGACTTACCACCACCGCCGATGCCGACGGCTTTAGCGATTCTATTAGACGATTATCAGACCGGATTAACCGGCAAAGCGTTGGTTAATCCGTTTGTCGTTGAAGTCCGCGACCAGAATGGCAATCCATTGGAAGGGGTTCCCGTAGCATTTGCCGTGACCGCAGGCGAGGGTTCACTGAGTACCACAACCGCAATGACCGATGCATACGGCCTAGCACAGAGCACACTGACGCTTGGAAACGAGCCCGGCACAAACACCGTCAAGGCAATCGCGGAAGGTCTTCCTCAGACGGCGGCCTTTAATGCGGAAGCGAGTCTCCCACCGCCAGAAGCAACGTTTCTATCAATCGTCTCGGGCGATAATCAGACCGGGTTCACTAGTGAAGCGTTGGTGAGTGCATTTGTCGTTGAAGTCCGCAATCAATACGATGACCCGATGGACGGGATAGCCGTTACGTTTGCTGTAACTGCAGGCGGTGGCTCGCTTAGTTCTGAGATGGTGATGACCGATGCAAATGGACAAGCAGAGAGTACGCTGACCCTAGGCAGCGACCCCGGCACAAACAGCGTCGAAGTCAGCGTCGAAGGCATCTCCCGGTCGGAAGTGTTTAGCGCGGAAGCGAGTCTCCCGCCGCCGGTGGCAACATCTCTATCAATCGTCTCGGGCGATAATCAGGAGGCCGTGATTGGTGAAGTATTGACGAACTCCTTTGTCGTTGAAGTCCGCGATCAATACGATAACCCGATGGCAGGCGTGACAGTGACCTTTGCCGTCAGTGAAGGCGGTAGCTCGCTGAGTGCCACAACCGGAATGACCGATGCAAATGGACGAGCAGAGAGTACGCTGACCCTTGGCAGCGACCCCGGCGCAAACACCGTTGAAGTCAGTGTCGAAGGAATCACCGAAGCGACTATCTTTAACGCCATCGCCGAACTGCTCGAATTCGACCTCTCCGTGCCATCGGGTATCAGCTTCGTTCATGTCCCACTTAAGATAGCCTCGGTTGACGGAAGAGCACAGGCACTCGAATCGGTCGGCGACCTTTACGACGCACTCGGCGGGGCTGCCACAGTCAAGCTCCTCATCACTTATAACCGGGATACTCTTCAGTGGAACAGCTATCTCGGGGATGAGAGCAGAGGGGATCTCGAGGATAGAGTTTTGACGGATAGCCTTGGAATCATCGCCAGCATGAAAACGCCAGTATCGGTTCGTCTCGGCGGCAAGGCACTCGGCATGGACGGAATGAGCATCATCAGCTTGAACCGAGGAATGAACCTAGTGGGGTTGCCGCTGAAAGACTTGAGGATAATGCGTGTCAGCGACCTGTTGGCGCTTGAAGGGCTTGCGGGGGTTGTGTCCACAATTATCGTTTCGGATGACCGTAGGTTCAAGACGGTCGGACAGGCCGACGATGATGGGGACATCCATGTCACGGGCGGGGATGCCTTTCTCTTGATTGCTACAGAGGCTGCAACGATTGATATCTCCGGTGAGGGGTGGACGAACTCCCCGGTTATGCTGGCTGCACCGCCAATGACACTCGCTGGTGTTGAAGCGGGTGATACGACGCCAGTATTGGTGTTAACCGGTTCGATTTCTACTGACGGGACGGGCTTGAACAAAACGGGTGTGCATGTGACGGTTAAGAACCTGACGACCGGCAAATCGGTCACGACGGCAATGTTGAATAGAGGCTATCGGGATCTGGATTATCAAGCCACCACGGTTGACATGGGAACGGGGCAAGCAGCGCGCATCGGTGATGTCCTCGAAATCTCCGCTCAGTCGGCGGAGTTGTCGATTCGTTTCGATCCGGTGCGACACATCGTTACGTCTGACGATGTGGAACGGAGCCGAATTCACTTGCCGGAGCTAATCGCTCATGAGATACCCGCAAAGACGGAGCTTCTGTCCAACTACCCGAACCCGTTCAATCCGGAGACGTGGATTCCGTACGGGTTGGCAAACGACACGAATGTGCAAATCTCAATATACGACATTAGCGGTGCCCTAGTGCGTCAGTTGAATCTCGGGCATCAGAGGGCAGGCAATTACACGCAACGAAGCCGTGCGGCGTATTGGGATGGCAGCAACGGTATCGGGGAGCACGTTGCGAGTGGCGTGTACTTTTACACCCTAACCGCAGGGCATTTCACTGCTACTCGCAAGATGTTAGTCGGTAAGTAGGAAGGACGGAAGATTCACCCTTGTGTCGATAGCGCGGGGCGCAAAGCCCCGTGTTTTGCTTAGATGATCCGGCGCGAGGGTGTAGTCAACCTCAAAAAACGGCTCTTCAGAGTTAAGTGTGGAAAATGAAATTAACTTAGGACTTATATGCAGCCGAGCACTCAAATCCGCCTAGTTCGGCAGTAGGGAATAACGAGGGATCTCTATCGATCAACTGAGCGAATAGATCGAGCACGCGCGATAGAGATCCCAAGGCGATAGTTTATCCTTCTCACTATCCGTTCGCTTGATCGCTCCCTCAATTGCACGGTGCAAGAAACGGTGGGCAGAGGATCCCTATCGCACTCACTATTCATTCACTTGATCCCACGCTACATATGCGCGAATTCGAGTTCAGGCGCGGTTCATCAGATCGCGGATGACGTAGTCCAGAATCCCGCCGTGCTTGTAGTACTCAACTTCGATTGAGGCGTCGATTCGGACGAGCAGTTCGGTTTCGCACCTCTCGCCGGACGCACCGATAATCTCCATCACAACGGTCTGTGCCGGTTGCAAGTCTTCCGTCACGCCGGTAATGTTGATTAGCTCGCTCCCGTCCAAGCCCAGAGATTGTACGTTCTCGCCATTCTGGAACTGCAACGGCAAGATTCCCATCCCGATCAGGTTGCTGCGGTGGATGCGCTCGAAGCTTTCCACGATCACCGCTTTGACGCCCTGTAGCTTCGGTCCCTTCGCCGCCCAATCCCGCGAACTGCCCATCCCGTAGTCGCTGCCTGCAAAGATGACGGTTGGTATATCGTTTTGCATGTAGTGCATAGCGGCATCGTAGATGGTCGTCTGATTCTCTTCGGGATATTGAATTGTGAAGCCGCCTTCAATGCCCGGCAACATTAGATTCTTAACACGTTTGTTTGCGAACGTCCCGCGAGCCATCACGAGATCGTTGCCTCGGCGCGCGCCGTAGGTGTTGAAATCTCGCCCCTCGACGCCGTGGTCGATGAGGTACTGACCCGCGGGACTTTCCGCGGCAATCGACCCGGCAGGCGAGATGTGGTCGGTGGTGACCGAGTCACCAAAGATTCCGATGATGCGCGCCTCCTTGATATCGGAGATTGGGTGCGGTTCCGGCTCGAAGTTTTCAAAGAAAGGCGGTTTTTGGACGTAGGTGCTCTCCGCCCGCCACGGATAGAGCGCGCCTTCCGCACCCTCCAGGTCGTCCCATTCCGGCACGCGGTCGCTTATCCCGTCGTACGTCCGCTTAAACGTGGACGCATCGACAGATTGACTGATGAGGTCGGTTATCTCGGATTGAGAGGGCCAGATGTCGCGTAGATAGACCGCTTCGCCATCGTCGTTATGTCCAAGCGGCTCTGTGGTGAGATCGATGTCGATACGCCCGGCGATGCCGTAGCCAACCACAAGCGGCGGTGACATCAAGAAGTTGGCTTTGACATCGGGATGGACGCGCGCCTCGAAATTTCGATTCCCGCTAAGAACACTTGCGGTTACCAAGTTGCGATTACCTATCGCCCCCTGAACCACCTCGTCGAGCGGCCCGCTGTTGCCGATGCAGGTCGTACAACCGTATCCTACCACGCCGAATCCCAATTTTTCGAGATAACGGAGCAGCCCGGTATTCTGTAAGTACTCCGTCACAACGCGCGATCCGGGAGCGAGGCTGGTTTTGACGTAATCGGGAACCGAGAGTCCTTTTTCAATCGCGTTCTTGGCAAGCAAGCCAGCGCCAATCATGACGGACGGATTGCTTGTGTTCGTGCAACTGGTGATGGCGGCGATAACGACAGCGCCGTGCTTAATCTCATGACCGTCCGTGCGTTTTTCACGATTCGTCTCGGCTTCGTCGCCTATCAAGCCGTAGCCACCCTCGGTTATCGGCTGCGTCAGCAGATTTCTGAACGCCTCCTTTACTCTTGGCAGTTCAATCCTGTCCTGCGGACGCTTGGGACCCGCAATACTCGGCACAATTGCGTCGAGATCAATCTCCAGAACGTCGGAGTATTCGACCTCTCCCTGCCTCGGAACCCCGAACAGTGATTGCTTTTTGAGATACGCCTCCACCAATTGCACATGGTTCTCATCTCTGCCGGTGAGTCGAAGATAGCGCATCGCTTCATCGTCAGGCGGGAAGAAACCGATGGTCGCGCCGTACTCCGGACACATATTCGAGATTGTCGCGCGGTCTGGTAGGGAAAGAGCCTCCACACCTTCACCGAAGAACTCCACAAATTTGTCAACAACCTGCTTTTCCCGCAACCGCTGCGTGACAGTCAGGACGAGATCGGTTGCGGTTACGCCCTCCTTAACGCCGCCGGTCAGATGCACGCCGAGTACTTCAGGGGTCAATATGTAAACGGGCTGCCCCAGCATCGCGGCTTCCGCCTCAATTCCGCCAACTCCCCAGCCGACGATACCGAGTCCGTTGATCATCGTCGTATGGGAGTCCGTGCCGACCAAAGTATCGAAATAGGCGATGGTCTTACCGTCGGTTTCGTCCGCCATCACGCATTTGGCTAGATATTCAAGGTTGACCTGATGCACGATGCCGACTGAAGGCGGCACAATTTTGAATCTATCGAACGCTTGTTGTCCCCACTTCAGAAATTCATAGCGTTCTTTGTTGCGTTCAAACTCCCGTTTTGTATTGATTTGCAGCGAGTTTGCCGATCCGTATGAATCCACTTGTACCGAATGATCGATAACCAGATCGACGGGGACAAGCGGCTCAATCATCATTGGGTCGCCGCCAAGTTCCTGAACCGCAGTCCGCATCGCCGCGATGTCAACGACAAGCGGCACCCCGGTGAAATCTTGAGCGACGACTCGCGCTGGCTTAAACGGCAACTCGACCGCTTTCGGATTTGCGGCGTTCCAATTTGCCAAGTCGGTGATGTCTTGTTCCGTAACTTGGTGGTTGTCGTAGTTTCTCAACAGCGATTCGATTAAAATCCTGATGCTGACCGGAAGTTTGGAGATGGGACCGATTCCGCGTTCCTCCAGCGTGGGGAGGGAGTAGTAATGAATTTGCCGCCCGCCAGTTTCAAAGGATTGAAGCGAGTCAAAAAGTGTATGTGTTGATTCCGACATTCTATAGCTCCTTAGTCTCTCGGGTTCTTGGGTAATCTTCTAATTTCTTGTGCGGAGTGTGCAAGGAGGGGACCTTAGGGAAGGGCTGCAATCAAGTCAATTTGGGGGAAAGATCTGAGACGTTCATCTCAAAACAGCTCTATCTTATACCATTTCCCTATATTTGCAGTGCATTGATAGCGTCAATCAAGTCTTTCCAATGCGGGGCAAGATGCCCCGCCTACGGGTTTGATGTTCAAGGTAATGATTAGTATAGGTCTTTTCTTAATGACATAATTGAAAACCATTATACGCAACATCATTCAAACGAACCAGCATTACAACCCATTTTCGATGTGCCTCTCTTGCTCGGTCATTATCTCATACGATAGCGTCTCGATGCAATGAAAAACCTGTGAAACTGCTATGGTGTTGAGGTTGGATTTAGTGCTTGCTATCACTTACTACCATTACACACGTGAATTTAGCTCTGCAAGAATCTGATACCGGCATCTATCGTACTGCGTTGTATCTGGTATAACGCGTTTCAAATTACGCGCACTCTCAAGAAATTGTACATGGAGGCTCATCATGGCAAGCACGGTTTTGTTACCTGAAGACTTTTCCGATTATTTGAGCATCGAGAACGCAGCACTCAGGTTCAAAGAGGCTGCCGAGGTTGCGGAAAAGATTACGGCGCGGGGGGTCGAATTGTACCCGAACCTGGATCACGCGGCAATCTTCACGGATCCGCCCTATCTTGTGGCGGGACCACTGAAGCAACTCGGCTATGTTTCGGGTTGGGATGCACGTTGTTATCCGTCGCCGGTGGATGGATGTGACTACATCAATGTTTCCGCGCGACTCCCGGGGGAAAGTCCCGCCCAAGAAAAGGGCTGGTTCGACTACGTGGCGGTGGTGCACCCTGTTGATGAACAGGCACTGAAACACATGTTGAGCCAAGGTTACGGCAATCCGTTTATCCATCATCTCACGTGGGGGCTTGTAGCACCGCCACGGATGAATGAGGATGATTTCGAGTATGCGAGTCGTCTTGTGCCGTTCATGGTTGAGACAAGGAAACTCATCGGCGAGGTGATTGGTGATGAGCCGGGAACACTAATTATCGCATTGCCGCAGGAGGTTATTGACCGTTCGGATTTCGGCGGGTCATTACCAAACTGGCTCGACAGCATTAGTTCAGAGGAGTATCAGGTCGAATCGATGGATGGCGGCGGTTTCCTCATTCAGTTCTTCGTTCTGACGGGCGGGAGGATAGAGGTTGCACTGCGTGCCGATACTACACAGACATTCAATCCGAAGAGTGTGCATAAGATATCCAAAGACGAGATCAGTACGGTTCAAGGAGCAGAACAGGATTGAAAAATGGGCGGCAAGATGGTACGTGGAAGGGAGAAAGATTGGAAGGGGCTTAGATTGGCATGGATCAGGAGAAAGACGGTAGGTGGGGTTCCAATAGTTGCAGGAAGATTTCACTCGGAGGCTTGTTTCTGTTACCAAACTGAATAACAGTCGTTATACATTACACGGCAGAGGAGGAAAGATAGAGAGTCCGCGATTTCATGGTTGTCCATGGAGATAAAAGTGATTAGAACTGTCGTAGCAACTTGTTTACTGCTGCTGGGATTGGGTTTCGATGTAAGCGCCCATAATACACCGTCGTATTACAGGAATAATGAGTCTCATACCCAGAACACAGATTTTCACCATTGGGTGGTTGATAACGATGAGGAAAATTTGCACTGGCACTTTGGCGACGGTGAGGCTGGGGGTTGGAGTCCGTGTGTCGCGGCTGCGTATAATGAAGCGACTGACAGTTATGGTCTGTTGCCCGATGGAAACTGCGGGGAGTACTCGACAAACAGCGGACACAACTGGCACAATGGAAACAACGATGGTAACGGGAATCACAACAGCAATGATAACGGCAACGACAATCACAACAGCAATGATAACGGCAACGACAATCACAACAGCAATGATAACGGCAACGACAACCACAACAGCAATGATAACGGCAACGACAATCACAACAGCAATGATAACGGCAATGGCAACCACAACAGCAATGATAACGGCAATGACAATCACAACAGCAATGATAACGGCAACGGTAATGGCAATGGTAACGGTAACGGCGACAACGGACACAACTGGCACAATGGAAACAACGATGGTAACGGTAATGATGGTAACAGCGGCAATAGTGGCAACGGCGGTAATGGAGGGAATGGTGGTAATGGAGGGAACGGTGAAAATGGAGGCAATGGCAATGGGAACAGCGGGAATGGTGGTAACGGAGATGGGAATGGCAACGGCAACGGTAACGACGGAAAAAGCGGTAACGGCGGCTCGGGTAATGGGGACAATGGGCGTTCAACACAGGGTACCGACGGCAACGGGGGTTCACCGCCGTGCGAGGTTGACAAGGAATCTTCAATACCGAACGGGGGCAACAGTTGGCCTACTGAGACTCTTGTGATCACACAGGAAGATGATGAAGAGGATACGGAAACTGATTCAACCAGCTCTTCCGATCCAGTGACCAAGTCTTCGGGAGAAAGTTCGGATTCAACGCCATATCTCACCTACACCATGGTTTTTCCGAAGGGAGTCAATGCGCTGCATCTACCGTTCAAGCCGTACAGCAACTTTTACTTTAGCGGTCTATTTGAGTTGTTAGAGGATGACAATGTCAACTCGATTGCGGCGATACGTCCGACGGTGCAGGTGTGGACAGTCGTAACAAGTTCCGATCCGCTTCAGGATGAATGGATTTCCCCTTATCGCGGCTTCCTTATAGACATGGAGGAAACGGTGGAAGTCACATTTGTTCGCGACGCGTACGGTTTTGGGTACGATACGATATACCTCAAGGAGGGGCGGAATCTGATTGGTGTCCCGCGAAGGTCTGAGCATTTAGAGGTTGTGAGCAACTTCTTTGTGGTATTCGATTGTGTGGCATGGGTTGAGGTAATGATTGATGGAGAAACACAGATCCTGTATCACCCGGTGTTGGAATCCATGCAACGAGACAGCACGCTCGATGGCGACACTGAAATATCTCCGACGCAGGGTTACATGCTGATGTCTCTGGATGATGATGCGTACACGGTCTGGGGTGAACCCTGGGGTGAAAGGATTGAGCCGATGGTCAGTGACCAGTGATTAGTGGAGAGTGGGGAAGGATGGAAGAGTGGAAGGCGAGTGGACGGCAAGAGAAGAGAAAGGAGAAAAAGGCACGGGCTGGGGAATCTCGACCACAGTCACCAAATTTTGCTTGCTTAAAACAATAAAAATATGTTACAATAACATTGTTGTTCGATAGGTGAAGTGGAACCCTTTTAATCTAATCCAGCGAGGTTAGGAAAGGGATGTCAAAAACAGCCAAATACATCCGCAGCAATCTTTCATCATGTTCTGTTTGCCTCCCGTTTTTGCAGGGGAGGTTTTTTTATGCCTATTTTTCCCTCGCACGGTTAGATTCGCGCCGTCGTCAAGCTCAACCCAGACTATTTTGGCACTAAACGCACAATCTATACTAAATTTTATTGAAGAGATCGGGGTACTCAAGAACCTTCCACGCACCGGTTGGCGATTTCAAGGCATCAAGGACGCGGAGAGTGTGGCGGATCACTGCTACCGCGTGTCGCTCTTGTCGATGATCCTGGCGGATCTGCTGACAGCGCACGGTGTCCGCTTGGACGCCGAAAAGGTGATGCGGATGGCGTTGTTGCACGAGGTCGCCGAGGCTCGAATTGGTGATATTCCGTTTCCGGCGCTTGAGTACATCCCTGAAAATGTAAAAGAGAGCGGAGAGAAAATGGCTGTCAAATCTATGTTTGGGGGCTTCGGACCTGTCGGCGAGAAGTATATCGAAATATGGGAGGAATTTGAGGACAATATCTCGGTGGAGAGCCGATTGGTGAGAGCTGCCGACAAACTCGAGTTAATGATTCAAGCGTATGAGTACGAAAAAATCGGTTATCGCACCTTAGACAAATTTTGGACAAACAACTGGAAGCGGCAGGGGGTCAAACAGTTCCCGCAAATCCAAGAAATCATGAATCTCTTGGTAAAGAGAAGGAAAGAGGTCTTAGACACATGCGCGAAAAGGCGAGAGTCATGACAGCCGAAGATGTCCGGCGGGCATTGATCCGAATTTCACACGAGATCTTAGAGCGAAACCATCAAGAGCTTGGTAATCTGGTGTTGATCGGAATCAAAAGCCGAGGCGATCACCTCGCGCTTCGGATTGCCAAGAACCTGGAGGAGATTGAGGGAATCATGGTGCCCGTCGGTGCCATTGATGTCTACCTGTATCGGGACGATGTAAATCTCTATGATCAGGACGTTAAAGTAAATCACACAGACATCCCTTTCGATATCACCGGCAAACGAATCATTTTGGTTGATGAGGTAATCTATACCGGGCGCACCATACGCGCGGCGATGGATGCTCTTATGGATTTTGGGCGACCGGCTGCAATCCAGTTGGCGGTTTTAATCGATCGAGGTCATCGGGAGTTGCCGATTGCCGCCGATTACGTCGGCAAGAATGTCCCAACGTCACGTAAAGAGATTGTTCGCGTCCAATTGGTCGAGGATCGGGGCAGTGATGGAGCCACCATTTTCGAAGTGGAGTGAGATGGGACGGATTCTTATCCAAAATGGTCATATCGTTGACCCCGCGAATCGGATTGACGCGACGGGCGATCTCCTGATTGCCGATGACAGAATTGAGCGGGTTGGTGGAAAGATTGAAGTCGCGGGTGGTACAGCCGTTAACGTTATTAACGCGGAAGGGCTGATTGTCACGCCCGGGTTAATTGACATGCACGTCCATTTGCGTGAACCCGGATTTGAGCAAAAGGAGACGATTGCAACCGGAACCCGCGCTGCGCAAGCCGGTGGATTTACATCCGTCGCATCCATGGCAAATACCGACCCGGTATCGGATTCGCCGGAGGTTATCGAATTTATCAAGACGCGGGCAAGGGAATCCGGGGCGGCTAATGTTTTTCCGTTAGGGAGTATCACGAAAGCGCTTGCGGGTGAGGAGCTGGTTAATGTTCCCACGCTGCTTGAAGTCGGTGCTGTTGCTGTGAGTGATGATGGAAAAACGGTTATGAACGCCGAGTTGATGCGCCAGGTTTTGGCGCTCAGCGCGGAACTTGATTTCCCGGTTATGGTGCACTGCGAAGAGCATAATCTCAATACCGGGGGTGTCATGAACCTTGGTGAGACCTCGCGAAAGCTAAACCTGCCGGGGAGCCCGAACGCCGCCGAGGATATTATCGTTGCGCGCGACATTATGCTCGCCGAATTGACGGGTGGACACATCCATATTCTCCACGTCAGTACCGCTGGCGCCGTTGAACTTGTGCGTTGGGGAAAGCGAAGGGGTGTCCGTGTAACGGCTGAAGCCATGCCGCATCACTTTACATTGACTGATTCGGAGATTGAAACACAGGGGACAAATGCCAAGATGCATCCGCCTCTGCGCACGGAGATGGATGTCGAGGCGGTGATTGAAGGGCTGTGTGACGGCACGCTTGACGCGATTGCCACGGATCACGCGCCGCACGCCCCATCTGAAAAGGCGTTGGGCATGATGGAAGCGCCGCCGGGCATCCTTGGTTTGGAAACTTGCGTCCCGCTGGTTTTTACGCCCCTTGTTCTCGCAAATCGGCTTTCCCTATCAGATGCAATTGCAAAGATGACGCATATACCTGCAGAAATCCTGCACATTGATCGTGGGACACTGTCTGTCGGCGCCGTTGCGGATCTAACGCTAATTGATTCCGAGAGAGTTGCCACAGTTGATTCGGCACAGTTTCAGTCCAAAAGCCGAAATACGCCCTTTGACGGTTGGGAGTTGACGGGCTGGCCCGTAATGACGCTCCGCAGCGGTGTCCCAAGTGAGAAAAAATGAGCGGTTCAAAAATCTTCCCGTACTCGAAACGAAGCGACTGCTTTTAAGGTCGTCAGAATTAAGTGATGCCACGGATACGTTTGAATTTATTTCAGATCCCGAGGTGACGAAGTATACGTTCTGGCATGTTCACCACTCTATTGCGGATAGCGAGGAATTGCTTGCATGGTTGATGACCGAGAATTTTGCGAGTTGGTCAATCGTGCACAAAGCGGATGAGAAAGTGATTGGCATGTGTTTCTTGCACAGTTTCAATTTTCATCATCGGCGAGCAGAAATGGCTTTCAATTTATCAAGATTGTATTGGAAGCAAGGGTATGCGACGGAGGCGGCATGTGTGATGATCCGGTTCGCGTTTAAGCGGTGGAGGTTGAATCGGATTGAAGGCACGTGCATGCTTGACAATATCGCCTCGGCGCGTGTGATGGAGAAACTCGGCATGAAGTTCGAGGGAATCTTGCGGCAGCACTCATTCGCCAAGAATCGGTTTCACGATTTGAAATTGTATTCGATTTTGAGGTGCGAGGTGTGATGAAATCTCTATAGCACTCCTGGTTCAGTCGCTCGATCGTAATACGTGATGCCGGGTAAGTTCTAAAATCGTATCTCTAAAATTCAAGTTTAGTGATTATGTGAATCAAATGAAGAAACTTGCGTTGAGCGAAATAAGATGCTTTGACTCCGCGCAAAGTCGGCGGGGCAAGATGCCCCGCCTACGGGTTCGATGTTGTACGGCTTTCCGTTTAACTCAACCGTTGTGCGTTTGTAAGAGGTCGAGCTTAGTAAGAGACATGACTGTTACGCTGAGTTTGGCAAGATAGAGACAACCTAGCGCAGAAAACTTTGACACTATGAAAGCAATCTTGGCATTATCGGACGGCACAATTTTTGAGGGTGAACATTTTGGGGCAGCCGGGGAGGCATCGGGCGAGGTTGTTTTTAACACAAGTATGACAGGTTACCAAGAGGTGCTTACGGATCCGTCGTACAAGGGTCAAATTGTGACCATGACCTATCCGTTGATTGGAAACTACGGGTGCAACGACCTTGATGTCGAGTCCGTCGGGCCTCAAGTCGAAGGGTTCGTCGTACGTGAATATAGCTCGCATTACAGCAACTGGCGGTCGAGTACGAGCCTTGATGACTACTTCAAAGAACACGGCATCATTGGGATTCAGGAGATCGACACTCGCGCGTTAACCAGACGATTGCGCGTCCATGGCGTCATGAACGGGGTGCTCTCGACCGAGGATCTCTCCCCCGAAAGTCTAGTGGTGAAAGCCCGAGCATGGCCCGGGTTGATCGGGACAGATCTCGCCGGACGAGTAACCTGCTCGGATTCCTATTCGTGGAGCGATCCTGGCAAAGCGTTAAGCGAACAGCCCGAGGTGATACCCGAACCACGGTTTCGCGTCATTGCCATGGATTTCGGGATTAAATACAATATCTTGCGCCAACTGACCCGACACGGATGCGAAGTACAAGTGGTATCGGCGCATACGTCCGCAGATGAGATACTTGCCGCTAATCCCGATGGGATTTTTTTGTCGAATGGTCCGGGCGATCCCGAGCCGGTTGATTATGCGGTTGAGACAATCAAACAATTCATTGGAAAGAAGCCGATGTTCGGCATTTGTCTGGGACACCAGTTGTTAGGGCTTGCCTTCGGCGGGAAGTCATTTAAGCTCAAGTTCGGGCATCGGGGCGCCAACCAACCTGTGAAACGGCTTGAAACGGGTCAGGTAGAGATTACGTCGCAAAATCACGGTTTCTGTGTGGATATAGAATCACTGCCTAAGGCCGTGGAAATCACGCACATCAATCTAAACGATCAGACACTTGAAGGAATACGGCACACACAGTATCCAATTTTCTCGGTGCAATACCATCCGGAGGCATCTCCCGGTCCTCATGATGCGAACTATCTTTTTGAAAAGTTTACAGATCTGATGAAAGGAGAGTAGGGGCTGGGACGTTTGCGCCGGATATCGAGCTTTAGACGGTGAGTGAATGCCTAGTTTTTATCCCCGATTGATTATGCCAAAACGGACTGACATCAACAGAATCTTAATCATCGGTTCTGGCCCAATCATCATCGGTCAAGCCTGCGAGTTCGACTATTCGGGAACGCAGGCGTGCAAAGCACTGAAAGAGGAGGGTTACCAGGTAGTTCTTGTCAATAGTAATCCGGCGACAATTATGACCGATCCCGAAGTCGCGGACCGCACCTACGTTGAGCCGATCACGCCGGAGGTCGTCGCGCAGATTATTGCCAAGGAACGTCCACACGCTCTACTGCCTACGCTAGGCGGGCAAACGGGATTGAACGTTTCCGTGGCACTCGCGCAATCGGGTGTACTTGATGAACATGGCGTAGAACTTATCGGCGCGAAACTCGACGCCATACAGAAAGCCGAAGACAGGGAACTCTTTAAAAAAGCGATGCAAGAAATCGGGTTAAGCGTGCCGAAAAGTGGCGTCGCACATACGCTGGAGGACGCCAACGCCATCATTTCCATGATCGGTTTTCCGGCGATTATTCGCCCGGCATTCACCCTCGGCGGTACTGGCGGCGGGATCGCCTACAACATTGAAGAGTTTGAGAAGATGGTGGGGACCGGCTTGGCGTTAAGCCCGATAAGCGAAGTCTTGATTGAGGAGTCGGTGATCGGGTGGAAAGAGTTTGAGCTTGAGGTCATGCGCGACGGAGCCGACAACGTGGTGATAATCTGCTCAATCGAAAACGTTGACCCGATGGGGGTTCATACCGGAGACAGCATTACGGTTGCCCCGGCGCAAACGTTGACGGACAAAGAATATCAGTACATGCGGGACTCGGCAATCAAAATCATCCGCGAGATTGGGGTTGATACGGGTGGTTCCAATATTCAGTTTGCCGTCCATCCGGGGGACGGAAGACAGGTTGTGATTGAGATGAACCCGCGAGTCTCGCGGAGTTCCGCGCTCGCCTCCAAAGCCACGGGATTTCCGATTGCCAAAATCGCGGCTAAATTGGCTGTCGGGTATACCCTTGATGAGATTCCGAACGACATCACTCGCCAAACGCCAGCCTCCTTTGAACCCACGATTGATTATGTCGTTGTCAAAATTCCGCGTTGGGCGTTCGAGAAGTTTCGCGGTACGGACGAGACGCTGACTATCCAGATGAAGTCGGTGGGAGAGGCGATGTCAATCGGCAGGACATTCAAGGAAGCGTTGCAGAAAGGCTTACGTTCACTGGAAACAGGGTGGCATGGGCTGGATAATCATGCACTCGAAGCGCTACCTCTTTCCGAATTCGATCAAAAACTCACCGTGCCGAATGTCGAACGCATTTTTTACATTAAACAAGCGTTGCGACAACGGATGAGTGTTGAACAGATTCACAGCTATACAAAAATAGATTCATTCTTTCTTTATAACATCAAAGAGATTGTTGACTTTGAGGTGGAACTGGAGGAGAAACTTCAGCACTGGACGCCGACTGAGCCAATGACGGAAGCAACGCGGAGGCGGGTTTATAAGGCAAAGCAGTTCGGGTTCTCTGATCGGCAACTCGCAAGTATATGTGATGTCTCCGAGGCAAATATAAGAGGGTGGCGCAAGGCGGCTGGGATTGAAGCGACATTCAAAACTGTGGATACCTGCGCCGCTGAGTTTGAAGCCGAGACACCGTACTACTATTCGACCTATTCCAGCGAAGATGAGGTTCGACCGACCTCCAAGAGAAAGATTATGATATTGGGCGGGGGGCCCAATCGGATTGGTCAGGGAATCGAGTTTGATTATTGCTGTGTTCATGCCGCGATGGCACTTAAGGAAGACGGCTATGAAACCATCATGGTGAACAGTAACCCGGAAACCGTCAGCACGGATTACGACACGTCTGATCGGCTCTATTTTGAACCGCTCACACATGAGGATGTTTTGAACATCGTTGATCGCGAACAACCGGATGGCGTGATTGTTCAGTTTGGAGGTCAAACACCACTGAATCTTGCACTGGGACTGCAAGAGGCAGGCGTGCCAATCATCGGCACAAGTCCTGATGACATCGCGCGGTCGGAAGACCGAAAACTCTTCAAAGAGGTGCTTAATCAGAGTGGGCTCGCTCAACCGCCAAACGGCACCGCAACCTCGATTGAAGAGGCTGTACCCATCGCGGAGTCGATCGGTTATCCCGTCATCGTGCGGCCATCGTATGTTCTAGGCGGACGTGCCATGCAGATTGTCTACAATGAGGAATTGTTAATGGGTTACATGCGTTCGGCATTTGCCGCTTCGCCAGAGCACCCCATACTCATTGACAAATATCTGGAAGATGCCATTGAGGTTGATGTAGATGCGATTTCGGACGGGAATGTCACCGTCATTGGCGGGATTATGGAACATATCGAAGAAGCTGGCATTCATTCCGGTGACAGCGATTGCGTGTTGCCTCCGTATACGCTGGTTGAAGATCAGATTGATCAATTGAAAGAGTACACCTACGCGCTTGCAAAAACGCTCAACTTATGCGGTCTGATGAATGTGCAATATGCTATCCGTAACGATCAGATTTTTGTGCTTGAAGTCAACCCGCGCGCCTCGCGGACGATTCCGTTTGTCAGCAAAGCCATCGGCGTTCCACTGGCAAAATTGGCGGCGCGCATTATGGCGGGGAAAACCCTCAAAGAACTAGGGTTTACCGCGGAGATTGAACCTGAGTATTTCAGCGTTAAAGCGCCTGTTTTTCCATTCGATCGTTTCCCGGGAGCGGACTCACGCCTCGGGCCCGAGATGAAATCGACCGGGGAGGTCATGGGAATTGATATGAACCTTTCTCAAGCATTTGCCAAAGCGCAAGATGCGTGCGGCGACAAACTGCCGCTTGAAGGCACAGCGTTTATTAGCGTCAGGAACAAGGATAAACGCGCGATTCTCTTCATCGCCAAGAAACTCTGGGATATGGGGTTCAAACTAATCGCAACGCACGGGACCGCAAGAGTACTTCGTCGAAACGGCATGGAGGTTACGTTGGTGCATAGTATCGGGAAGGGACGCCCGACCATTTACGATTATATCAAGAATCACGCTGTCGCTCTCATCATTAATACTCCTACAGGTGATTCGCATCATTCCAATGAGCGTCTAATTCGGAAGATGGCAATTGAACATGACATCCCTCTATTTTCCACAATTGCAGGCGCCTCTGGTGCCGTCAACGGAATAGATGCGCTCCGTCGTGGCGAAATTTCCGTGTCACCCCTCCAAAGTTACTATGAGGAACATAAAGCGTGAAACTTCTTGTGAGTTGAGCGGAAGTGTGATACCCTTAATTGCCCTTGAACGGGTGAACTCATTTCGCATTGCATTGGGGACCACAATCAGTGGAATCGGCGATCAGCCAATCACCGGTTTCCCTTCTTATTGAAAATGACGACCGATATCACCAACAGACATAGACATCTGATACAGACGCTTGACGAAATTCTGAATAACCTAGAATTCGATGCCGATCACCCTATTAAAATCGTACGAATGGCGGACGGTAGGGAGGTCATCACTATACGACCAAACCCGTTTACCGTGTCGCGCATGTATGCTTCCGGGCGTCCCGATGGGCAGAAACCCTATGGGAAAAACTCATACTACAACTATATCCAAGGTCGGATGGAGGACTATCAAAACTCGCGCGGTAGCGACGCGGGGTTTGAATTAACCCCGGAAGAGTGGCGAACTCTGTTTGACGAATCTTATGACCGATATACCCGCTACCTGCTTTTCGCGGGGATAAAACGCTGGCACGATGTGAAGCGTGACACTGACACCAACCTGGCGGTGACTAACTTGGCGAAGAAATTCGCCTCACCCGAAATTGCGTGGCAGAGCTATCAGTATAAAGGATATATGCTTATGATGAACGGCATTGCGTCCGCCGAATTGAGTCTGATGGCGGACAATCGGGCGGAAGCGTTGAATCAGGTTAATGAGGGGATTCAGCGGATTGGTCAGTTTTGCGGGGAGTGTTTACGCGAGAATCAAGGCGAAGCCGAGAATATCACGCGCGAACGTTATCTGAGTAATCTAATCGAGTTTCGAACCGATCTTGAGTCTGTGGAGGCACGATCGGAGGAATCCGACGGCAATCACCAACACCAAGAGGAAAGTGAAGATGGTGATGGTGTGGACATCTTGGATGAACTCGAGCAGTTACTCGGAGAGCGAGATCAGTAATCATCAATCAATTTGACAATCGCGAATCGCCGCCATAAACCTACGGTAGGAGCGATCTCCCGCTCGCGACCTCCTGTCTAATGAACTTATCTGTACGCAGGCGTGCTGTTTACTCAACGCCGTACTTGTCTCGAATGGTCTTTATGAGGTTTGTAGTTGACTTGCCCGGGACATTCAATCCAACCATTACTTTCCCACCGTTTGCCTCCACGACCGCCCGCTCAATAACCTCATCTATTTTGTAATCTCCACCCTTGATATGAATATCCGGTTTCAGCCGAGACAGCACTGCATTTGCATCGCGCTCGGAGAATACCGTGACATAATCCACGCATTCAAGACCTGCCAACAGTTCCGCCCGCTCGACTTCCGGGACAAGCGGACGATCTGCGCCTTTCAACGCTCGAACGGAACTATCGCTATTGACGCAAACGATAAGCAGATCGCCGACCTCGCGGGCAGCCTGCAGGTAACGCAGATGGCCGAGGTGCAGTACGTCAAAACACCCATTGGTGGTGACGATGGTTTTGCCCTTGGTCTTGGCATTTTTAAGAATCTCCGCAAGTTCGGCGGAGGGATAGATCTTACGTCGTGGCATTTTCGGTACTCGAGAATGAAATAAATTATCTGCCGTTAGTGCCGTTAGTTTTGCCGTGTGTCTGCTCTCTAATTTCCGCGCGCAGATCGCTCGTCACGCCACAATCCCATTGCGTTCGGGACATTGAAGGATACTTTGACTATATCAAATTCACACCGCTATTTCAACCCCCATTGTGTCCATCGCTAAGGCGATCACGTCTGATTGCCGGGGGATGTGGGGGAACGGTAGGGTGGTGGGCGGTGCACGCCCTACCACTACAACTCTACAATCAAGAGCAATTGCCCTGTTGCCGCGGTGATTCATCCTTGACAAGCGAGGTGTTGTCTGATAAATTTTACTCCAATGATAAACTCCAAGTAAAGAACGCTAACTGACGCATCAAGACGTGAAATTGACTCGCGATCCTCATATCGCCGACAATCTATGCTTTGCCAATAAAAGATGCCATCTCAATGTAATGATTGAATGAAAGATTCCACAGGTTTGTCGAAGGAAGCCAATTATGGATACCGTAAATGAGTTTCAATTCAAGCAGAGAAAATATATGCCCATCTTTCCCAGAGCGAGCGGAAAACCGACGATTTACATTGAGGGATACCCGTGCGAGGACGATGAACCTATGGCAGCGACAGGATTTCACGCTGAGCAGATAACCACGTTTTCCGATCAACTTTCGCGATATTTTGAAATTAGCGCGCACATCTACATAGGCATTGACAGTTTCATCTACTATCGCGAGGGTGATATCACAAAGTGCGTCGCTCCGGATGTTTACGTCGTTTTAGGTGCTGATAAATATCCACAGCGGCGAAGTTTTTATACTTGGTCGGAAGGCGCCGTTCCTACTGCTGTTTTTGAGTTTCTTTCCGACACGACAGCGAATCAGGATCGGCATGAAAAGGCCCGACTGTATATGGTTGATATAGGCGTTCAAGAATACTTCATCCATCAGCCCGATATGGAGAGGCGGCCGGAATTTCATGGATGGCGGCGGATTCCTTCGGGTGGCATGGAGGAAATCGCACCGGACGATCAGGGCGGTTTATTCAGCGAAGCGTTAAATCTCAGGTTTCGATGGGAGGAGCAACTTACTACTCAAGTCAGACTTTTGCGCCCGTATCTGCCTGACGGCACGCCGATTACAACATCCAGGGAGGAGCATCACCTTAGGGTGGAGGCACAGGCACTTGCCGCGGAAGAAGCAGAGCGGCGGCGGGACGCGGAAACGCTTGCCAGGGAAGAAGCAGAACGGCGGCGAGAGGCAGAGGCGGAGTTAGAACGTCTCCGTGCGCAACTCGCTAACCGCCAAGAGGGGAGCGCGTGACAAACAGGTCGCCCAAACAATTTAGGAGTTGCGCATTCGGACGCCTAAAGGTTTGTGGTAGAGCTGTCTAGTGCCCGTTTCTACGCTACGATCCCTGTAGGAGCAATCTCCGCATCGCGACTTTCCTGTTGCCGCGTAAATCCTCGTTTGAAAATGCAGCAACCAACTCACAAATTAGTCATAGGAATTTTAAAATAAACGCACATCCTTCAACTTTTCTCATTGCCACATCCATCAGTCAACTAACAAGGAGAAAGTAAAATTCATGAAGAAGCTACGGGTTGGAATCATCGGTTGTGGCGGAATCGCTCGCTCCCACTGCGATGCTATCGCGCAGCTCCACGATCAGGTTGAAGTCGTCGCTGTCGCGGACCTCTTTGAGGAAAAGCGGCGCGGGTACATGGAGAAATATAACATCCCCAAGGGGTATGACTCTCATACCGAACTCTTAGAGGACGACGACATTGACGCCGTAGCTGTCACGTTGGGACACCAACTCCATCACCGGCTCACGGTGGACGCTTGCAATGCCGGCAAGCACGTGTTGGTCGAAAAGCCGATGGCGATTAGCATGGAGCAGTGCGACAACATGATTGCCGCCGCGGCTGCCAATGATGTCAAGCTGATGGTCGGACACACGCAGCACTTTTATGGAACCAGCCTAAAGGCGAAGGAGATTCTCGATTCGGGCGAACTCGGACCGCTAATCACCGCCGTGTGCTACATGTCCAAGAAATGGGGTTTTTCGGGACGTCCTCCGCAGTACCGTAGTCGTTACCACGGCGGCGGGATGTGGTTATCGAACGGTGTTCACGTGGTCGATCGCCTGACATGGGTGATGGCGTCTCAAGCGGTTTCCGTATCCGCATCTATCGGAACGCGGGCGCACTATCAGGCGAGCGATGATTCTGCCACGGCGTTCATTCGATATAAGAATGGGCTCGCGGGCGTTGCCGTATCGGTAGGTTATGCCGACGGCGCGCCGAGTTATGAATGTCACGTTATCGGCGCCAATGGATCGCTGCGGTTCAGCCAGCACGGCGAAAAATTCGTCAAGATTGGAAAAGATGACAAATGGGAAGATGTGCCGTTTGACGATCCGCCCGCTCAGTTCCAGAATGAGTGGAAAGCGTTTGTCGAAGCGATTCAGCAGAACATAGAGCCGCCCGCGCACGGTGAGTGGGGACGCCACATCATGGAAATCCTGTTCGCGGCGGAGGAATCGGCAATCACGGGTCAGGAAGTGCTGCTTGAAAGCGGTTTGAATTGGACGACGCAAGCGTCGGGTTCGCCGATAACTCGTCAGCACGGTTGGGTTTAAGTGAGTTGCAGTATCGAAGTTTATTCTCTCGGACTGACGCAAGTCGGATTGTAGGGATCAATGGAGCGGATAGCGACTGCGATAGAGATCCCTCATTATTCCCGACGACGCTCCTGCAACATAAGATTGTCGCAGAAAGTCATCATTTCTGTTTTTTGCGTAAGTCCCTTTCTCTAATCTTGCGCAATTTGTAGCAATACCCTGTTAGGAAATGGAGTTTACTTAATGTCCGAAAATCAGTTTTTATTTACCCGTCACCCCGGTCTGGAGAGATCTTGGCCATTTCTCCACGAGCGTATGGTCACACGCCTCAATGAATTAGGTACCACGCTTGTCCTCAACACGAAGAGTGACGAGCCGATTCATCAACAGATTGAGCTTGATAATGTCGTGGGAATCGCCTGTTTCGGTGGCAATTTGACAAATGAATGTGTCGCCCATGCACCTAAACTGCGAGTGGTTGGCGTGATGGACGATAATACCGGCAAGCGAGCGCCATTCGAGGTACTTCAGGCGAAGAATATCCCGCTTATTGAATCCACACGAGCCTGGGCGCAATCGGTCGCCGAGTGCGCTTTCGGATTAGCCTTGTCGGCGCTAAGGCGCACGGCGCAATGGCATCATCGGATGGCGAATAAGGAACCGTTGTGGACGTATGCTTACGGTCAATACTGTGACGCCCCGGACTTTGTGAATGGCGATCTCGGGACGAAGCACATCGGCGTCATTGGATTGGGGCAGATCGGCAGGAAGATTGCCCAGTGGTGCCGCGCATTTGGTGCAACGGTTGACGGCTACGATCCCTTCGTGGATGAATCGCTGCTCAAGGAGTGGGATGTGCGCCCGGTTGACATGGATATGCTCGTCAGTGAAGCCGACATTGTTTTCATTGCGGTGCCACCCACGCCTTCGGCACGGCACCTGCTCTCGCGCGAACGAATCT
Source organism: Candidatus Poribacteria bacterium (assembly GCA_965197465.1). Classification (GTDB taxonomy): domain Bacteria; phylum Poribacteria; class WGA-4E; order WGA-4E; family JAJDTR01; genus JAJDTR01. The sequence goes on from OZ240209.1 coordinate 3,464,798, forward strand.
ATCGCCTGCATAAAGGCGCCTTGGTTGTTGCGATTACACGCGCATTCGCGGTAGATATGGATGCCTTGCGGGAGCGTATTCTCGCCGACGAGTTGGCAGGCGCATTTGATGTCTACGACGTCGAACCGCTGCCTGTGGATGACCCGCTGCGCGGACGTGACAACGTTGTGCATACGCCGCACATCGCCGGGAGAACCAAGGATGCAAATCTTCGAGTCGCCGATATGACGGTAGATGATTTTGCGCGTGTATTGAATGGGGAGAAGCCGCTCGGCGCATTGACACCCCAAGCCGCTGCCGTGAGGACACAGAATCTTGAATTGCCATTCTAGCGTTATTTCCTGCGCTTTTGGGGCTGGATAGCCTACAATCTAGAGGAGAAAATTTTATGAGCCAAAAAATCTACCGCGCCGCTGCCATCGGGCATACAGGCGCCGGAAATTACGGTCATGGACTGCATGTTGCTTACAAGAATTTGGAGAATGTCGAGTTTATCGCCGTTGCTGATCCGGACGACGCCGGACGAAAAAAGGCGGTGGAGGAGACGGGAGCGCTGCGCGACTACGCCGATTACCGCGATATGCTCGCCAAAGAGGAGTTGGATATCGTAAGCGTGTGTCCGCGCTGGATTCCCAAACACCTCGAAATGGTGCCTGCCTGCCTTGACGCCGGCTGCCATATCTACTGCGAAAAACCGATGACTGCCACGCTCGCCGACGGGGATGCCATCGTCAGCGCCGCCAAAGAGAAGGGGTTGAAGATTGCCATCGCGCATCAGGGCGTGTATTCGCCCGCGACACAGGCACTCAAAAAGGTGTTGGCGGAAGGTATAATAGGCGACGTGCAAGCCATCTATGTGCACGGCAAGCAGGACGCGCGCGGAGGCGGCGAAGACATGATTACGCTCGGCACCCACACGTTCAACATGATGCGTTTCCTTGTGGGAGATGTCAAATGGATGCACGCGCATATCACTATCAATGGACGTGAAATCACGATAGATGACGCGTGGGAGGGATCAGAGCCGGTTGGTCCGGTGGCAGGCGATTGCGTCAATAGCTATTTTGTCTTCAAGAGCGGTGTGTCCGGTCTGTATGATTCGCGGAAGGATCAGTTCGGGAGAGGCGGTATGGAGATTCTTGGCAGCGAGGGCGTCTTATTACCAGGCGGGGGACCGAATTTGGTGACGGTCTATCCGGATGCGGGCTGGTCGCCGCGCGATGAGTCGCAAAAGCGGGAACTTGTGCAAATCTGCGATCCGCCTTCGGTTGAGGGTGATGGGATAACGAGCGGCAATCAACTTGCCATTATTGATCTGATTGATGCAATCGAAAATGATCGGAAGCCTGTTTCAAGTGCCGAAGATGCTGTCGCCGCCTTGGAGATGATTGTGGGAGCGTACGAATCGCAGCTTTCGGGCGGGCGCGTGGAGTTTCCGATTGAGAATCGGGAGCACCCTTTGAAGCGGGGCGGTTTAGGAAAAGAATAATGCGTAATACGATATCTATCGTGCTCCCATAGGAATCAAATTAAGCGTTTTAGGGTGCAAGTCTCGTGGTTTCAATGTCTTAAACTGTTAATCTCCATGTAGACTTGGGTGAGGAATACCAACCCGTTTATTGATGGGGCTGCCACAGAAGATGACTCAAGGCGATCGATTCCGTAGGGGCTGGGCTCGGTGCGGTTGGAAACCGCACCTACCGTATGGGGAGTAAGATCTACAATCGCCTTCGCTATTCGCGAAGTCGATCACTCACCATCTGTTCGCTAGATTGCATTACAAACGATCACACACCAATGGACGATACAGAGGTTTCTCCTCGCAGGACGACAATCACTATCGGGGGAATGCACTGCGCGGCTTGTGTTTCGAAAGCTGAAAAGGCGCTAAGAGCGGTACCCGGCGTCTCGGAGGCGAGCGTCAACTTGAGTACGGAGCAGGCGATTGTCGCGTACGATGAACTGCTAGCCGATATCGAAGTGCTGCACCGAGCCATCGTTGATGCAGGCTATGAACCGATGGCTACGGCAGAGACGCGGGAGGCGCAGATTGCGGCACAAGAGGAAGCCCTTCGTCTTGAGCTTTCGCAACTGAAGCGGAGGATTGTCGTTAGCGTAGTTGTCTCCCTCCTCTCAATGGGGCTGATGTTTTATCATCCACACGCCCCATTCGTCCTCCGTTTGAAACTCGCCCTCCTCCTCATCGCCACGACGCCAATCCAGTTTTGGGCGGGCTGGCATTTTCACAAAGGTGCATATAATGCGCTAAAGCGCCTCTCTGCCGACATGAACGTGCTCGTCAGCGTGGGCACCTTCGCCGCTTACGGGTACAGCCTCATTGTGACGATTGCGTCGTTTCTTTCGCCGACGCCAAGCGGGGCAAATTACTATGAAACTGCCGCGATGATAATCACACTTATCCTCGTCGGCAGATTCTTGGAGACGCGAGCGAAAGGGCGCACTTCGGAGGCGGTCAAAAAATTGGTCGGACTTCAGCCAAAAATCGCACACATCCTGCGTGATGGCTCGGAGATTGAGATTCCGATTGAACAGGTGCAGGTGGGAGATCGGATACTAGTGCGTCCAGGCGAAAAGATTCCCGTCGATGGCGTTGTAAGGGACGGTAGTTCAACGGTCGATGAGTCGATGCTGACGGGCGAAGCCATGCCGGTGCCCAAGAAAACACGGGACGAGGTTATTGGCGGAACAATCAACAAAATGGGCAGTTTCGTCTTTGAAGCCACCAAGATTGGTGAAGATACCGTGGTGGCGCAGATTATCAGATTGGTTGAAGAGGCGCAAGGGACGAAAGCCCCTGTACAGCGCCTCGCCGATCGGATTGCCGGAGTCTTTGTACCGATTGTCATTGGAATTGCGGCGTTGACGTTCGTCGTCTGGGTTGTGGTTGGACCAAGTTTCACATTGGCATTGCAGAATTTCATCGCGGTGATGATTATCGCCTGTCCGTGTGCGCTGGGGCTGGCAACGCCTACGGCTATCGTGGTTGGGACAGGTCGAGGCGCGGAGTTGGGAGTACTCATCAAGGGGGGCGAAAGTCTTGAAACGGTGCATCGCGTCACGACGGTTGCCTTTGACAAAACGGGTACGCTGACGCGAGGCGAGCCGACCGTTATAGACGTGCTGACATTCTCCGGCTATCCGGAAGGGGATCTGTTGTCAATCGCGGCGATTGTTGAGACGAGATCGGAACACCCGTTGGCGCAAGCTATCATCCGTGCATATAGCGATCGTTTCCCGGATACTCGATTGACGGAGGACCCGGCGACGGAGCGCCTCGAGGATTTTGAAGCCATCGCCGGACACGGGATTCGAGCCGTTGTCAACGGTCAGGTTGTGCATATCGGCAATCGTCGGTTGATAGAGGATATCGGGGTTGAATTGCCGACGGACGGCGTTAAAGCGGAATCGAAGCTGTCGATTGAAGGTGAGACGCCCGTTTGGATTGCTATAGACGAACGGATTGCCGGGCTGATTGCGATTGCAGATCCGCTTACGGCGCGAGCTTCCGAAGCCGTGGGCGCAATGGGGGATATGAACTTGGAAACGGTGATGTTGACGGGCGATAATGTAAGCGCGGCGCGTGCAATTGCGGAGCGGGTGGGGATTAATCAGTACGTGGCGGAGGTGCTGCCCGAGGATAAAGCGAACCGTGTCCGTGAATTGCAGGAGACGGGCAAGGTGGTCGCCATGGTTGGCGATGGAATAAATGATGCCCCCGCCCTCGCGTGTGCCGACGTGGGGATTGCGATAGGCACGGGGACGGACATCGCGATCGAAACTGCGGACATCACCTTAATCAAGGGCGATTTGATGAATGTCGTCACGGCGATCCGGTTGAGTTACAGAACCTTCCGCACGATTCGGTGGAATCTTTTTTGGGCGTTTTTCTACAATGTACTGGGCATTCCGATTGCGGCTGGCGTGCTGTATCCGGTTCTCGACGGTTTTCTGCTTAATCCGATGATTGCGGCGGGGGCGATGGCGTGTAGTTCGGTGTTCGTGGTGACGAACTCGTTGCGCCTGAAGTCGGTGCGCGGGGCGTAGGTTGAATTTGGGTTGAAGCGGCGGAGTTAGAAGCTACAGTTCGGTCTAATAGGACTTACTCAGCAAGAGGAAGTCGCGATGCGGAGGAGATCTCTATCGCATTCGCTATTCGCTCATTTGACCGCAGTGCGCACCCTACAACGGTGCAAAGTCGAGCTAAGGGGCATCTGAAGCCATCGACAGTTCCTGAGACTTTGCCATGGCGTCTTCCGCTTCTTGGATCATGCCTTTGCGCTGATAGCATACGGACAGGCTGGTATAGACCAAGGGGTCCGAGGGATCGATCTCAATAGCTTTTTTTATCGCTTGGATTGCCTCGTCGTATGTTCCTTGACGTTCATAAGCGTGTCCAAGTCCGATGTGCCCGTCAATATAGTCGGGGTATTGTTCAACCAATTCATTGAATGCAGCCACGGCATCGTCAAGTTCGTCATTTCCAAAGTGGGTTAAAGCCTGATCGTAAAGTTCCTCTTTCGACGGCATTTTCGCTCTCCTATTCGCACATCCGAACCCGAGCTGTTAGGTTGGAGTGTCTAATTTGGATGGTATTGTAGCAGGAGACCGATCGGAAGTCAACGAGATTTGTTCTAAAAGGGAATTGCATCTGATGTAGGGGACGGCCCCAGTGCCGTCCCATGATTGTAGAGGACAATCAAAGCAGTCCCGACCGGGCGGCGTGCAATTTTCGTAGACCAACTAGGAGGCCCATGACAAAAGGGCGAACACAGGGGTTCGCCCCTACAAGCGTCGCGTGTACTACGCACTGTAGGGAATAACGATCAAGCGAATGGATAGCGAGTGCGATAGAGATCCCTCGTTATTCCCGACGAACACATATAAAACGGGGAGCACGAGATGACGACATTCGATAAAGTTCTTCAGGAAGTGGACAAACGGTGTCGGGAGGAAGGTATACCGATGTTAGGTCCGGAGAAAGCCGAATTTCTTACGGCGCTCGTCGAAAAAGCGCAGCCCTCCCTCATTGTGGAATGCGGAACGGCAATCGGGTATTCGGGATTGTGGATGCTTGAGAAACTCAAAGCCGCGGGAAAGGGTAGGTTGATAACCGTGGAGATTGAGCCGGACCGTGCTCGTGATGCGCGGGCGCATTTTAATCGCGCCGGATTCGGCGATCTGGTCGATTCTCGAACCGGCAACGCGATAGACGTACTGCAAACCATCAGTGATCCCGTCGATTTCCTTTTGCTTGACAACAATTTCAGCAACTACTTTCCCTGCTTTCGAGCGATAGAACCCCGTCTCGTTGATCGCGCGACCGTCATCGCGGATAACGTGGGCATTGGCGCGGATAGCATGGCGGATTACCTTGAGCATGTTCGTTCCCGCTACGACTGCCAAACGTGCTGGTTTGACACGGAACTGCCGTGGGTGAAGCGCGATGCGATGGAGGTCACCATCTACAGAAGAATAATGCGTAACTGAATTGGAGAAGAGGATCATGGACAATCAATACAATTTTTATGACATCGCTCGGTTGCCAGCCCCAAGCGATAATGTGGCAATCGTCACGCGGCGATTAGAAGCGAAATCGGAAATTTGTTTTGATGGAGAAACGTTCGAGCTGTCCCATACCATTCTGGAGGGGCATCGGTTCGCTATCAAGCCGATTCCGGTAGGCGAACCGATGCTCTCTTGGGGACTGCCGTTCGGTTTTGCAATCTCGCAGATTCGACCGGGCGACTATGTGTGCAATCAGAAGATGATTGACTCGCTCTCTTTGCGACATCTCGACTTTGATTTGCCAACACACCCCAACTTCAGAGATGAAATCATCACGTACCATCTTGATGAGGAGAATTTTCAGCCGGGTGCCCCAGTTTCCCGACATGATGACGACAGGTTTTTCGAGGGCTACCAGCGGGAGGGAGGCCGTGGCGTTGGCACGCGGAATTACATTGTGGTTATGGGCACAACTTCACGGACTTCCGGCTTTGTCAACACTTTGGTGGGGCGAATGAGGGAGGTTGCCGCGGACTGTGAAAACATTGACGGGGTTATCGCCGTAGCACATACCGAGGGAGGAGAGGATAGAACGCCTAACAATCTGGACATGCTGCTCCGGACGCTCGCCGGTTTTATGGTTCATCCAAACGTCGGGGCGATACTCCCCGTTGACTACGGTTCGGAAGCCGTGACGAACCGGATGCTTCAGGATTATCTAATCGAACAAGGCTACCCGCTTGACCATGTAATACACCATTTTCTGAGTGTACAAGGCGGTTTTGATGCGAATTTGGAGAAGGGTGGTGCAATCCTCAGCGATTGGCTGAATCGGGTCGACGCGATGGAGCGCACAAAACAGCCCCTCTCGAACGTCAAGATTGCGCTTCAGTGCGGGGGATCGGACGCATTCTCTGGGGTGTCGGGCAACCCGCTCGCCGCGTATGTCGCCAAAGAGGTCATTCGCTACGGCGGGGCAGCCAACCTCGCGGAAACGGACGAACTCATGGGCGCGGAACGCTATGTGCTCCAGAATGTCAAGGATTTGGAGACGGCATCGACGTTTCTGGACACGATTGAGCGATTCAAAGAACGCGCCAGTTGGCACGGTCACTCTGCCGAGGGCAATCCCAGCGGCGGCAACAATTTCAGGGGGTTGTACAATATCGCCATCAAGTCAATCGGCGCGGCAATGAAGCGGCATCCGGACGTTCGCTTGGATCATGTGATAGACTATAGCCAGTTGATGTCTGAACCGGGCTACTATTTTATGGACAGTCCGGGGAACGACCTTGAAAGCATTGCGGGACAAGTGGCGTCGGGGGCAAACATGATTTTTTTCGTGACGGGCAACGGCTCCATCACCAATTTCCCCTTCGTTCCGACGATTAAGATTGTGACGACCACCGACAGATACAATCTGCTCGAAAAGGATATGGATGTGAACGCGGGGGCATACCTTGACGGGACTTCCATGGAGAAGTTGGGAGAAGATACGCTTGACCTCATGGTTGATGTTGCGTCCGGCGAGCGGTCTGTCGGGGAAAAGGCGGGCCACTCCCAAGTGTCGCTGTGGAGAGATTGGAAGCAGACCGGTCCAACGGATTTGGATTCCGTCGCGGCTGTTTCCGAAGTACGGGACGGGATGTCCATCCCCGTAAAAATCGATGCCCCAGCCCAGAGCCGCACATTTCGCGCCCTCCAAGTAAGGGATAGCCATCGCAGTGACCAAATCGGCTTGATTCTTCCAACAAGTCTCTGCTCCGGGCAGATTGCCCAGATGATTGCCACTCGTCTGAATGACCGCAAGTTGGGGACGGACAAGGGAATCTCACGCTATGTCGCGTTGGCGCATACGGAGGGATGCGGCGTGTCGAGCGGGCAAACGGAGGAGATTTACACGCGAACGCTCGTAGGACATCTCACCCACCCGACCGTCGGTCTCGGGCTGCTCTTGGAGCACGGGTGCGAAAAGACGCATAACGATCATATGCTGCATGCGCTTGAAACGCACGGAATTGACAGCAGTCGTTACGGCTGGGCAAGCATTCAGTTGGATGGCGGCATTGAGGCGGTAACGCGGAAGGTGGAGCGTTGGTTTGAGGACGCCTTGGACGAGATGCCCGCCCCGCGCCACGCCGACGTGGGTTTGGAGCATCTGCGCCTTGGATTGACTTCAACCGGAAAGGTGACTGAAAGCGTTGCTAGAAGTCTCGCACAGTTGACGCAAGGGGTTGCCGGCGCCGGCGGAACCGTTGTGGCGCCTGCCAACGCTACCTTCTTGACTTCACCCGTTTATTTGGAGATGGTGCTTGCGGGGCAAGCGCTGAGAAATACGCTTGCCTATGGGCAGGCGATAGGCGGGTCAGGGCTGCATGTCATGGAAACGCCAACAGATCATCCCGTCGAAACGCTGACCGGATTGGGAGCGACCGGCGTGGGCCTAGTCCTGGCGCATATCGTGGGACATCCTCTTCAATCGCATCGCATGATTCCGCTCGTTCAGGCGACGACCGATGAAACGACGGGGGCTACTTACGAGGAGGACCTTGATGTAGTGCCCCCTGGTGACGATTGGACGCCCGAGTCTTTTTCGAACCGGATGCTTGACGTGATTCTTCAAGTCGCCTCCCGCCAGTACACCCCGAAACTTTACGGGAAAGGGAACACCGATTTCCAGTTTACGCGGGGGTTGTTGGGGCTTTCGATGTGAAGTCTTTGTTGGATGGAATCGGCGATTATCAAATCGGAGATTTTCATTGACGAATCGCAGAGGAATCACTATGGGATTTCTATCGGGATTGGCTATCGCCTTAGGATCTCTATCGCACTCCCTGTTCGGTCGGTTGATCCTTCCTTTGCCAGTCAGTTGATCGATAGAAATTCCCTGACGAGCGCGATAGTAGTCGGGTGTAGGCTGCGCAAAGCGGACCGGGGTACGCTTGTTACTCACTGGCGTCTTGGAGGTCGAAAGACGGGTTGTCTTCAAACTCGCGGTTGGTGGATTTGTTGGTTGTTGATGTGGACGTCGACTTTTTGGGATAAGGCGTCGTGTTCGCGGTTCATTTGTGATCGGAGGTCGTCGATCCGGGTGTTCATATCGTTAAAGCGCGTGTCCATCTGGTGGCTCAAATCGTCGAATCGCGCATTCATATCGCTGAACCGCGCATTCATATCGTTGAACCGGGCGTTTATATTGGCGTTCATGTCGTCCATGCGCTTGTCGAGACCATCTATACGCTTGTCGAGACCGTCTATACGCTTGCCGAGTGTTGATGCCATATAATAGACAATACCCGCCACTGCAAGCAGATTGGTAACGACGAGTGCTAGTAGTGGTATGAATTCCGCCAATGACACAATCTAATCCTCCTGCTCATGTTAACATGGTTAGGCTTACTACTTGCCTCAATGTCAATAGATTGTAATCTATCTTGGCGGCGGTGTCAAATGGAAAGACAGTGGCTACAGGGGAAACACACCTGATTTTAGGCAATCGACCATCATCGAATCGAAAACGGGATTTTCGGAGTGAATAGCAACATTGATTCGTCACACATCAGAAGCCCCAGCGCTGGATAAAGGGAACGATCAACTGACCGAAATGGGAAGGCGATAGAAATTCTATAGTGACCGCGATAGAAAATCCTGATAGAACTCCCATAGCAAATCCCGTGCGATCGAAAGAGTTTAGATGCGTTTCCACTGTGGAAAGTGGTTGACAACGGTGCGGCGTTGCGATAAGGTTGCTCTCCGCAATCTTCAATGAAGTATTCAGATTGAACGCCTGCACCTTCTATTCCTCCTAGTCCCATGTTAAGGCTTGGCTTTCATAAGCGGCTCGGGAACTTCCGTCTTGAGATTGATGCCCTCATTACGCATAAGGTGACGGCGGTGCTGGGTGTGTCGGGCAGCGGCAAGAGCACCCTGCTCAACTGCATAAGCGGCATCCTGCACCCGGACGAGGGCGTTATCTCGTTTCTCGGGGAAACGCTCTACTCCTCTCAAGAGGGACTCCGGCTCCCACCGGAAAAGCGGCGATTCGGTTACGTTTTTCAGGAGGGCCTCCTCTTTCCCCACCTGACTGTCCAAAAGAACATCTTCTACGGTCACAACGGCACATCCCGGAACGGGGAGCAGATTGATGTCAATCGTGTGATTGACATCCTCGAAATCGGCGACCTGTTGAAACGCTACCCGCGTCAGTTGTCGGGCGGACAGCGTCAGCGGGTGGCGCTCGCTCGCGCGTTAGCCATCTGTCCGCGAATTCTGTTGATGGACGAGCCGCTCGCCGGCCTTGATCCGGGGCTAAAGAACCGTATCCTACCCTACCTCTACCACATCAAAGAAACATTTGACATCCCGATTCTTTATGTAACACACTCAATCTCAGAGGCGATGGCGTTGGCGGACGAAGCCTTTTTGCTGACCGAGGGGCGTATTTCGGCACGGGGTGAGCCGCATCAACTTCTCACGTCCCCGTCTGCCCTGCCCATCGCTCAGATGACAGGCGTAGAAAATATCCTGTCTCTGCCTGTTATCGCGTGCGACAGGGAACGAGGCGTGACAGAATTGGAGATTGGAAGCCAGAAGCTGCTGGTGCCCTATACGGACATTGAAGTTGGGGTGCCGATGCAAGTTGCCATCAGAGCAGAAGATATTATCGTCTCGCTAGAGCCTGACTTGCCAATTAGCGCACGGAATGTGTTGAGCGGGATAATCCGCGGGATTGATTCTTTCGGCGATCGGATTATGTTGTCCGCCGAGATTGAGGAACACCCGCTATCCGTGAAGATTACGAATGAGGCTCGGGTTCAACTTGGTCTCGCGGTGGGAATGAGGTGTTACTTTGTGATTAAAGCCAACGCGGTCAATCCGTTATGGGAGACTTGAAGGGAAAAGCCGCCACCACACGTGTCGGCGGGGGTCAAGCGAATGGATAGTGAGTGCGATAGAGACCCCCATAGGGATCAAGTTAAGAGAGTTTGTCTAGTATCGGTGGGGTTTTCCGTCGCAAACCCCTTAACTTAGTCCACATTGGGCGGGGAGGGAATCTCTATCGCCCCCATACGGTAGGTGCGGTTTCATGAAGTTTAAAAAAATAGTAACAGTTTAGTTCGGTTCAAGAAAAGGGGCTAACTGTTGAGTTTGGTCTATGAAAATGGATAAATGGTCGTAAAGTTTATGTCTCTATTTATCGGTGGGAGCGGCATCTCTGCCGCGACCAGCGCAGGTGGAGTAGCATCCGCCCATTATATGTAAACGGCGGACGTGCAATGAATTGCACTACTACGAGCCAACATCGGCAATATAGATTGATGGACTAAACTGTTACAAAAAATAATTCGGTAATGTCCTAACGATGCTCGGTGCGGTTAGGAAACCGCACCTACCGAGTTTAGGGAAAACTGGAATTACCGATTTAAATACTTAATCTTCATCCAACCGCACCGAACCTCGCCCCTACGGAATCGAGCGCCATGAAATCATCTTCTGTGGCGGCCCCATCAATGAATGGGTAGGAATTCTCTCGCCAAGTCTACATGGAGATTTACAGTTTAAGACAGTGAAACCACGTGACTTGCACCCTAAAACGCTTAACTTGATCCCTATGGTGGGTGCGATAGAGACCCCTTCAAGGGAACGATCAACTGAGACCAAACGACCGATTAGGAATCAAATGAGATTAAGCAACCGAACAGAGAGCGGGATTTTCTATGGGAGCTTTAGCGCCTTCCCTGTCGGTCAATTGTTCCTTTGCTATTCACTCAGTTGATCGATAGAGATTCAAGGCAGTGTACCACCGCAATAGGCTTTACTGTAACGGTGTTGACCTCTATCCCGTCTTCTGGCATTTTAACCGCAATGAGGTTCGTCGCAACGCAGAGAAGTGCTCCCGAATAGGGAGGTTCGTATAACAATGAAGATACAATGGTCTCGTTCCAACTACAAAGGAGATAAATCGATGACAAAACGACCCTTTCGTTTCACTTTTTTCCTGTTAATGTGCCTCTTGATTCCTTTGACGGCAACGGCGCAAACAGTAAACATCCCCGACGCGAATCTCCGTGCCGCGATTGAGTCGGCTTTGGGCAAAACGCCGGGAGCCACTATCACGGTGTCAGATATGTCGGGATTGCCCCGTCTTGTAGCGCCAAACGCCAGCATCAGCGATTTAACCGGGCTGGAACATGCAACCAATCTGACGGTGCTGAATCTTGGTGGTGAGGTATTGGAGGAGCGTCGTATTAACAGCAACTCCATCACAGACCTCTCGTCGTTGCGGAGGTTGATCAACCTGACAGAGCTGTTTCTTGATGGCAACTCAATCACAGACATCACGTCGTTGGGAGGATTAACCAACCTGACATGGCTGTTTCTTGCAGACAACAACATCTCGAACATCACGTCGTTGGGTGGGTTAACCAACTTGACACTGCTGGCTCTTGAGGGCAACTCAATCACAGACATCACATCGTTGGGTGGGTTAACCAACCTGATAGCATTGGATCTTTCGGGCAATACCATCTCAAACATCACGTCGTTGGGTGGGTTAACCAACCTGATAGGGCTGCGTGTTGGGAACAACTCAATCACAGACATCACGTCGTTGGGTAGGTTAACCAACCTGGTAGGACTGTCTCTTGGGGACAACACCGTCTCAAACATCACGTCGCTAGGGAGGTTAACCAACGTGGTAGGACTAAATCTTGAGGGCAACTCAATCGCAGACATCTCGCCGCTTGTAACCAATACGGGATTGGGGAGTGGAGATTTTGTTGACGTGAAGGGAAACCCATTAAGTTCCATATCCATCAATACGCACATCCCAGTCCTACAGGAAAAAGGGGTTGAGGTAATGTTCGACCACCGAACCCCTCAGAAGATTCGCATCGTCTCGGGCGATAACCAACAGGGATTGTCCGGCGCTGTGCTCACAAATCCGTTTATCGTGGAAGTACGTGACCAGTACGATAAGCCCTTTCAGGAGGTCGAGGTCAAGTTCTCGGTCACCGGCGGCGGTGGCACGCTCAGCGCAACAACCACCGCGACGGATAACAATGGTCGGGCGGAGAGCACCCTAACATTGGGACCGAATCCAGGAACAAACACGGTCACTGTGTCTGTTACAGGGATTCAGGAAAAACAAACCTTCAATGCCGAAGGCATCCGAATACCTGAGACACTGGATATAGTCTCAGGAAATGACCAAGAAGGGCTGCCCGGTGCGGCGCTTGAAAACCCGTTTGTCGTGGAAGTGCGAGACCGGTTCGAGAATCCCTTCTCGGGCGCCCAAGTTACGTTCGCGGTCACTAGCGGCGGCGGGAGGCTCAGCGTATCAACTGCCACGACGGATAGCGATGGCAGGGCGGAGAGTACCCTCACATTGGGCCCAAATCCGGGAGCAAATACAGTCACTGTATCCGTTACTGGGATTCAGGCGCAGCAGACTTTCAATGCCGAAGGCATCCGAATACCCTTGGCGTTCTGGATAATCTCCGGATTCGACCAAAAGGGGCTGATCGGTGAAGCACTTCCTAAACCTATTGTGGTTGAAGTGCGAGACCAGTCCGGCGAACCCTTACCGGGTGTGCAGGTCATATTCTCGCTCAGCAGTGGCGGCGGTACGCTCAGTGTAACGAGTACCACGACTGACAGCGATGGTCGGGCGGAGAGTATCCTAACGTTGGGGCCAGATCCGGGAACGAACACCGTTGAAGTCGCTGTTACAGGGATTCAAGGAAAACAGACGGTTACGGCAATAGCCGAATTGCCTCCGATTCCGCAGGATGTAAACAGGGATGATGTCGTGAATATCTTGGATTTGGTGTTTGTGGCGTCAGCTCTCGGGGATGAGGGTCAAGGTCTGGTGGCGGATGTTAACGGGGATGGGGTCGTTAACATCCTGGATTTGGTATCAGTGGTAGGTGCGCTTGGAAACGTAGCAGCCGCGCCATCCTTACATCCACAAGCACTAGCGATGTTCACGGCTACAGACATGGAACACTGGTTGGCTCAAGCGCGTGAACTGGACCTGACAGATGCAACGTCGCAGCGGGGCGTTCTTTACTTGGAGCAACTACTCGCGGCGCTCACGCCGCAAGAGACAGCACTATTGCCCAACTACCCGAACCCGTTCAACCCGGAGACGTGGATACCGTATCGATTGGCGGAAGATGCGGCGGTCACGTTGACGATTTACGATGCCACTGGTGTCATGGTTCGTCGGCTGGATTTGGGGCATCAGTCGGCGGGGTTCTACGAAAGTCGGTCGGCAGCAATCTATTGGGATGGTCGTAACGATTTCGGGGAAGGGGTGGCAAGCGGCGTGTATTTCTATCACTTGTCCGCAGGGGACTATTCTGCGACACGGAAGATGCTCATCATCAAATAGGAAGGCGAAAATCTCCTATCACTTTGCATGAGTAGGCAGACGATTATCGTCAAGTGCTAACAAGCGTTGACTTATGACCTGATTTTGTAGGATTATAGTCGTAGAGGACGTAGTCGGGTAATTCCTCACCCGTTTCTATCAAGTAACACTTTCTCCAACGCTAGTGATAGAGCCAAAAACGAGTGTTACTTGCTGAAAGAATTATTCCGACAGGGATAATGGCGCGCTCTCAAGAAGCTCCATGGACTGCACAACTGCTTAACCCTGTCCGTAAGAAGGACCAAATTCATGATGAGACAACGTTCTCGTTTCACGTTGTATTCCATAATGGTCTATTTCACTCTCTCCACACTCAGAACATTCGATATTCAAGAACGGCCCTCGGTTCCTTACTAACACACCATGGATAGAACCCCAATATCCAAAGAGGAGAGCAACTCATGAAAACGACAAAGGGTTTCACGTCCGTGCTACTCATGTTTGTGACACTTGCATTCTTATCAGGCAGCTTCGCACAAGAGACCTCACCCCAGTTTGTGGTGAGGATAATCTATTTTGTCCCGAACGATCGCGAACCTCGGCAGAACATGGACATCCAACTGGTTGGGTTAATAAAATTGGCACAGGAACGCTTCGCCGATCTGATGGAAAACCAGGGGTTCAGCAGGAAAACCTTCCGAATTGAAACCGATTCAACCGGAAAGGTCGTAGCCCATCATGTGAGGGGACGATTCAACGATGCGTATTATCAGAATCCAGCATCCGGATCTTGGATCGTATGGAACGAGATCGAAGAACAGTTTGACACCTCGCGGAATATCTATCTTTTGGTGCTTGATATCAGTAGTCGATACCTTGACGGCACCGGAGATGATGACACCGGCGGTGTGGCGGGCCGAGGGGGTGGAGACAGCCTAAGTGGAAAGGCACTTGTAACGGCTTCCGACACTATCCCAGCAATCCATGAACTCTATCATACTTTTGGATTGCATCACGATCTTCGGAGCGATTCTAACTTCTGTTACGCCGAATGGTTGGATGTCCATCGCTATTTCAATTCTCACCAAAAAGCTTTCAATCAAGACACAAACGTTCAGATGCTTAAACCAAGTCTTGCCTCTCCACCGGATACTATCCGGCTCCGATTTGAGGTGACCGATGCCGATGGACTGTACCAAGCCCAACTGTATAAACCGTTCGGCAAGAACCCAAGCGTAATTGCTTGTACGCGTGTAACGGGGAACAAGGCAACTGTTGAATTCCTCACTACCCAGCTAATAGGCGGTAATTGGATAGTACTTCGCGTTATGGATTTACATGGAAACTTCACAGAGCACTCGTTCCAAATTGATGTCGCCCCTTTGCTGCCGCCACCTGAAGTTATTTCCATACCGGATTCAAATTTAGCGGCGGCGATTCGGGAAACCCTCGGTTTGGCATCCGGTGAGGCTATTACAGACTTGGCTATGCTGCGGTTAGACCTTCTCAGTGTCCGCGATCGACAGATAACAGACCTGACCGGTATTGAACATGCAACCAATATAGGCGCGTTAACATTCTTCGGCGATACTCAAATCACCGATATCACTCCGCTTGCAAAATTGACCAAGTTGGCGGTCTTAAATATTAATGGTAGTCGAATTAGCGATATTTCGCCACTCGCAGGACTAACAAGTCTACGGCATTTAAATTTAGGTCCGGCTGAAATTAGCGATATATCGCCACTCGCGGGGTTAACGAATTTGAAGAATTTATTACTTCAGAATAATCTAATTAGCGATTTATCGCCACTTGCAGAATTGACGAATCTGAAGTATTTACATTTGTGGGGAAACCCCCTGAATTACGCATCTATCTACACGCACATTCCTGCGTTACAGGCAAGAGGAGTTGAGGTATTTTTTGACAACCGAACGCCTCAGCGAATTCGCATAGTCTTAAGGAATGACCAACAGGGATTACCTGGCGCAACACTTGAAAACCCGTTTGTCGTGGAAGTGCAGGATGAAAATGGTGTTGCGTTTGAGGGAGTTCCAGTTACATTTTCTGTTACGGCGGGTGATGGGACACTCAGCACCACTAGCACGACGACAGATGCTAACGGCAGGGCGGAGAGTACGCTCACGTTGGGTCCAAATCCGGGAGCAAATACAGTCACTGTATCCGTTACTGGGATTCAGGCGCAGCAGACTTTCAATGCCGAAGGCATCCGAATACCCTTGGCGTTCTGGATAATCTCCGGATTCGACCAAAAGGGGCTGATCGGTGAAGCACTTCCTAAACCTATTGTGGTTGAAGTGCGAGACAAGTCCGGCGAACCCTTACCAGATGTGCAAGTTACGTTCTCGGTCAGCATCGGTGGTGGAATGCTTAGCGCAACAAGCGTCACGACTGATAGCAATGGTCGAGTAGAGAGTACGCTCACGTTGGGGCCCAATCCGGGACCAAACACAGTCACTGTATCTGTTACGGGAATACAGGAAGAACAAACCGTTACGGCAATCGCTGAACTTCCTCCGATTCCGCAGGATGTAAACAGGGATGATGCCGTGAATATCCTGGATTTGGTGTTTGTGGCGTCAGCTCTCGGGGATGAGGGTCAAGGTCTGGTGGCGGATGTTAACGGGGATGGGGTCGTTAACATCCTGGATTTGGTATCAGTGGTAGGTGCGCTTGGAAACGTAGCAGCCGCGCCGTCCGCAAATCCACGGGCACTAGCGATGCTTACGGCTACAGACGTGGGACGGTGGTTGGGTCAAGCGCAGGGACTAGACCTTATGGATGCAACGTCGCAGCGGGGCGTTCTTCTCTTAGAGCAACTTCTGGCAGCGCTGACGCCGAAAGAGACGGCGCTATTGCCAAATTACCCGAATCCGTTCAATCCGGAGACGTGGATACCGTATCGGTTGGCGGATGATGCAGATGTCACGTTGACCATTTATAATAGCAGTGGTATCATGGTTCGTCGGCTGGAATTGGGTCATCAGTCGGCGGGGTTCTACGAGAGTCGGTCGGAAGCAATCTATTGGGATGGTCGCAACGAGTTCAGCGAAGGGGTGGCAAGCGGTGTGTATTTCTACCACTTGATTGCGGGGGAGTATTCTGCGGTGCGGAAGATGCTCATCCTCAAATAGGCAATGAGTAAATCTTCCCTATCGGCGGTTGGGAGATATTCATAGGAGGAAAAACGGAGACAACATCGTATTTCTGGGAGGCAGGGCAAGAAGATCTCTATCGATCAACTGAGCGATCAAGCGACTGGATAATGAGCGCGATAGAGATCCTATAGCGAAGGCGATAGCAAATCCATCTCGCTGTCCACTCGGTTGATCCCCGCCCACGGAATATGGATAGCACCACTACTACCCGACCAATCAACGGGAAGTTTAAGCTGTGGATACATCTACCCGATAGCGCGGTGCAATCGGGAACTACTCAAAAAAAGGAGATTATTATGAAAACGCGGGTTGTGAATCGAAGAATTATGGTGTCCATTCTAACGATGGTATTGTTAATATATGGGTTGCAGGGCGTCAGCTACGCTCAAGTGAGCATCAGTGAAATCATGTATGGTTCGGAGATAAGATTTTCGCCAAAGCAATGGATAGAAATATCCAACACCGGGACAGAGCCAATCAATCTTACTGGATGGACGCTGACAATTCAGAATGTAAACTCGGATGACCTGCTTGGACCAGTGACAGCGACAATCAATTTTAGGGATGCCACCTTTGAAGATGCGCCACGGATATGGCCAAATGACTTTCTCTTGATAGTGACGTCTGCCACTGATGATAACTCCGGACGCTTCATGGAAGATCAAGTTTACGATCTCAGATGGCGAGAAGACTTAGATATTGGTTTCAACACTACATGGTTGAGTGCAGAAGGCTTCCGCATAACGTTGACCGATAAAGATGGCAACTTGGTAGATGAAGTAGGAAACTACGACGGAAATATGACGCTTTGGGACTTACCTTACAGTTTTAACAGAGGGAGAACCAGAGACGGACGTCGAACCTCAGTAATGCGCTGTTATGTCGAAGGTGTAGCACTTGATGGAACCCAAGAAGATGGTTGGGTTTCCGCCGTGGACGCGAATTTAACGGCAGATCAACAGACCTATTATGGAGATGAAAACGATATCAGTTCGCCCGGTATTGGCATCATCAATAATCCAAAAACATTGGAGATAATCTCAGGCGATGACCAACAGGATGCACCCGGGACAGCACTGGCAAATCCGTTTGTCGTGGAAGTAAGGGACCAATGCAATAACCCTTTGCCGGAGGTTGAGGTCACGTTTTCGGTCACCAGTGGAGGAGGTGTGCTCAGTGGGACAAGTGTCATGACAGATAACAATGGTCGGGCAGAGAGCACCCTCACGTTGGGACCAAATCTGGGGGCAAACGCTGTCACTGTATCTGTAACAAGGATTCAGGGGCAGCAGATGTTCAATGCCGAAGGCATCCGAATACCTAAGACATTGGACATAATCTCAGGCGATGGCCAACAAGATGCACCTGGGACAGCACTCGCAAATCCGTTTGTCGTGGAAGTGCGAGACCAGTATGATGATCCTTTACCGGATGTCGAAGTCATGTTCTCGGTCACGAGTGGCGGAGGTACGCTCAGTGGGACAAGCGCCATGACAGATGTCAATGGTCGGGCAGAGAGTACGCTCACGTTGGGACCAAATCTGGGAGCAAACAGTGTCACTGTATCCGTAACAAGGATTCGGGAGCAGCAGACGTTCAATGCCGAAGGCATCCGAATACCTAAGGCATTCGAGATAATCTCAGGCGATGGCCAACAAGATGCACCTGGGACAGCACTCGCAAATCCGTTTGTCGTGGAAGTGCGAGACCAGTATGATGAACCCTTGCCGGATGTCGAGGTCACGTTCTCGGTCGCCAGCGGCGGTGGTGTGCTCAGTGGGACAAGCGTTATGTCTAATAACAATGGTCATGCGGAGAGTACCCTCACCTTGGGACCAGATCCGGGAACAAACAGTGTCACTGTATCTGTTACGGGAATACAGGAAGAACAAACCGTTACGGCAATCGCTGAACCTCCTCCGATTCCGCAGGATGTAAACAGGGATGATGTCGTGAATATCTTGGATTTAGTGTTTGTAGCGTCAGCTCTCGGGGATGAGGGTCAAGGTCTGGTGGCGGATGTTAACGAGGATGGGATCGTAAATATCCTGGATCTGGTATCAGTGGCGGGTGCGTTGGGGGATGTGGCAGCCGCGCCATCCTTACATCCACAAGCACTAGCGATGTTCACGGCTGCGGACGTGGGACACTGGTTGGCTCAAGCGCGTGAACTGGACCTGACAGATGCAACGTCGCAGCGGGGCGTTCTTTACTTGGAGCAACTCCTGGCTGCGCTGACGCCGCAAGAGACAGCACTATTGCCCAACTACCCGAACCCGTTCAACCCGGAGACGTGGATACCGTATCGATTGGCGGAAGATGCGGCGGTCACGTTGACGATTTACGATGCCACTGGTGTCATGGTTCGTCGGCTGGATTTGGGGCATCAGTCGGCGGGGTTCTACGAAAGTCGGTCGGCAGCAATCTACTGGGATGGTCGTAACGATTTCGGGGAAGGGGTGGCAAGCGGCGTGTATTTCTATCACTTGTCCGCAGGGGACTATTCTGCGACACGGAAGATGCTCATCGTAAAATAGGAAGGGAGACAATCTTCTCTATCGGTTTTTTGGCTAGGCGGGGCAAGAAGACTTCTATCGATCAACTGAGCGATCAAGCGACTGGATAATGAGCGCGATAGAGATCTTATAGCGAAGGCGATAGCAAATCCATCTCACTGTCCGTTCCCTTGATCACTCCCTATTCACTCGTTTGATCCCCGCCTACCGGTTTTGGTGGGCAGGGTTTTGGATAAATCTATTGTGGCCAAAACTCACATTGAAATCGGAACAGCACACACGAGGAGGCATCTCATGAAATCCAGAGCTACGAGTCGAAAGATTATCATTTTCATGCTGCTAACTGCGTTCTTAACCTGTGGCATCCAAGGTGCCAGCTACAGCGGAGAACTCTTTTGGGGCTTGGGCGAAGCCCTGGGTGGCGCGGGTGAAGCAGTAGGCGCGGGACTAGGCGCTGCCGGGGAGGGAATAGGTGCGGGCTTCGGCGCTGTTGGCGAAGGACTTGGCGCCGCCGGTGAAGGGCTGGGCGCTGCTTGGGAAACCTTTGATGCTGTTGGAGAAGCCTTTGGCGTTCATCCTATCGAACTCATAGCTACCGGCGGCATATCCGCGCTTCTTCGCCATATTCCGCTTCCTGAAGCACACGTCCGCGGGCGGGTGCGGGGTGCCTCAAACGTGTTCGTCATGCCCGAGAGCGGGCAAATCGGGATTGTAGTTTCAGGCAGCGTTCATTTTTGGGATTCCCACGCCGAGCAGTTCGCACCACCGCTTATACACGGCGCGCCGATTTTCAACTTTGTCGTCAGCCCCGATGGAGGGGTGCTTGCAACGACAAGCGAAGGGGGCAACGTGCAGTTGTGGGCGCGCGACTCGGCAAACCTTGACAGCCCCTGGGTACCAAGCGGTCAGCAACTCAACATGACCCTCGTGGGGAATACAACCTGGGCGCAGCTTAAGTTGGAGCCCAAAATTCAAATATTGAGTACCGCCTTCAGTCCTGACGGCGAAATACTTGCCGGGGGAAGCGCCCGCGGTACGGTGCGGCTGTGGAATGCCATGACCGGAAGTATTCGAACCACGCTCCGCGGCCACACGGACAGCGTCACCAGTATCGCCTTCAGCCCCGACGGTGGATTTCTTGCAACGGCGAGCGCCGATGGCACGGTGCGGCTGTGGAACCCCGGCACCGGAGATCTTCACGCTACGCTCAGCGGGCATACGGGCAGCGTCTTGAGCGTGGCTTTCAGCCCTGCGACCAGTCTCCTCGCCAGCGCAAGTATTGATGGCACGGTACGGCTGTGGAACCCCAACACCGGGGGACAGGAAGCCACGCTCGACCATGAATCGCCTGTATTGGACATTGCTTTCAGCCCTGAGGGAGACGTGCTCGCCAGCGCAAATATAAACGGGAGCGTACGTTTGTGGGATCCCGACACGAGAAGAGTTGAAGCGTTGCTGGGGCATGGATCGCCTGTGACGACGGTGGCTTTTGGTTCCGATAAACACACCGTTATTACCGGGAGCAGAGATGGACGGATACGCCAGTGGGAAGTCTGGGATGTTACCGATAGCGCCCCGGAAATACTCACAGCATCGACCACAGCGCCATTGACTGAGCCGACGATTCATGGAGGCGTTGTTACGCTCACGCTTAGTCGCTCGGCTTTTGCGCGGTCTATCTTTGACATCCGAGATGCGGTAACGGTGTCGGGAATTGCCGGCGTAACAATTCCTTGGCACCAACCGGACCGAAAGAGCGACACCGAAATCACAGTTGAATTAGAATTCAATGGGGACATAGACACGGACGCCATTCTTACCTTCAACGTGGGATCAGATGCCGTACCGGGTTACTTTGGACCCGCCCTCACGGCGCAAATACCGGTCACCGCTTTCACGGAATCGGTAACCGCCTCGACTGCGTCCCCATTAACAGAAGCAACGTTAGATGGGAGCGTCGTGACCCTTACGCTCAATAGCGGGACTTACGCACGGTCAAGGGTTGATATCGGAGAATCGGTAAAGGTATCAGGGGTTCCCGGTGTTACTGTCGAATGGCACGACGTAGACCGCCTAAGCGACACGGAAGTGAAAGTTGCACTTGAATTCAAAGGTGACATAGATGAGGACGCTATCCTCACCTTCACTGTTGGAGCCGATGCCATCGCAGGGTACGGCGGTTCCGCCATTACAGCGCAACTGCCGGTCACGGCGTCCATGGAATCGGTAGCCGCCGCAACCACGTCCCCGTTGACAGAACGAACGCTGGATGGGAACGTTGTCACTCTGACGCTTAATGGCAGAAGCTACGCGCAGTCTAGGGTTGACATCGGAAAAGCGGTAAAGGTATCTGGGATCCGCGGTCTTGCTGTCGAATGGTTCGACGTAGATCGGGTGAGCGATACGGAAGTGGCAGTTGAACTTGAATTCAACGGTGACATAGACGAGGACGCTACGCTCACCTTCACTGTTGGAGCAGATGCCATCGCAGGATACGGCGGGACCGCCCTTACGGCGCAACTGCCGGTCGCGGCGTACACGGAATCGGTAGCCGCCTCGACCCCGTCCCCATTAACGGAAGCGACGCTAGAGAGCAGCGCCGTGACACTCACGCTCAGCGGCTGCACTTATGCACAGTCTATCTTGGACATCCGACGTGCACTGAAGGTGTCCGGGGTTGCCGGGGCAACTGTTGACAAGTCAAACACTAAGCGTGTCAGTGACACGAAAGCGACAGTTGGTATCAAATTCAATGGAGACATGAATGCGGATGGTTCGCTCACCCTCACCGTAGGGGCGGGTGCCATCGAAGGATACAAGGGTACTGCCCTTACGACGCAACTACCTGTCACGGCGTCCACGGAATCGCTAACGGCATCGACTCCCGTCCCTTTGACAGAAGCAATCCTGAATGGGAGCGTCGTCACGCTCACGCTCGTTGGCAGGTCCTACGCGCAGTCTATTGGAGATGGGGTAAAGGTGTCTGGTATCGCTGGCGTAACGATTCCTTGGCGCGGACTAGACCGAAAGAGCGACACGGAAATCACGGTTGAACTTGAATTCAATGGTGACATAGATACGGATTCTACGCTTATCTTCAGTGTGGGGGCAGATGCCATTACAGGATATGGCGGTCCCGCCCTTACGGCACAACTACCCGTCACCGCCTATACGGAATCGATAACAGTCTCAACCGCATCCCCATTAACAGAACCGACGCTGGATGGTAGCATCGTCACTCTCACGCTCAATGGTAGGGCTTACGCGGAGTCTATCTGGGATGTCCGACGTGCAGTGAAAGTGTCCGGGACTGCGGGCGTAACTGTTAGCACCAGTCGTGTCAACGACACGGAAGTGACGGTTAAACTTGAATTCAATGGCGACATAGATGCAGATACTACGCTCACCTTCAGCGTGGGAGCAGATGGTATCGCAGGATACAACGGTCCCGCCCTTACGGCGCAACTTCCGGTCACAGCGTCCATAGAATCGGTAGCAGCCTCGACAACGTCTCCATTAGCGGAAGCAACGCTGGAGGGCAGCGTCGTGACACTCACGCTCAGCGGCAGAAATTACGTAAGCTCTAGCTGGGACATTTCGCGTGCATTGACCATAACCGGTATTGATGGTGTGACCAAGGACTCTGTACGCCGCATTAGCGATACCGAAGCCACTGTTGAACTGGAATTCAACGGTGATTTTGATGCCGATGCCACACTCACGTTCACCGTGGGGGCAGATGCTATCGCAGGATACGGCGGTCCCGCACTCTCTGCACAAGTCGTTGTCACCGGGGAGACAGAATCGATAGCCGCATCAACCGCCGCTCCGTTAACTGAGGTAACACTTGATGGAAGCGTGGTCACTCTCACGCTGAATGGTAGGGTTTACGCGCAGTCTGTCTGGGACATCCGCGGCGCGGTGAAGGTGTCCGGGATAGCGGGCGTAACTGTTAGCATCAGGCGTGTCAGCGATACGGAAGTGACAGTTGAACTTGAATTCAATGGCGACATAGATGCGGACGCTACGCTTGCCTTCACCGTGGGGGCAGATGCCGTCGTAGGATACAAAGGCTCCGCACTCACCGCACAAGTCGCTGTCTCCGGAGGAGAAGAATCGGTAATTGCCTCAACGGCATCTCAATTGACAGAGGCGACGCTGAATGAGAGCGTTGTCACTCTCACGCTGAATGGTAGGGCTTACGCAGAGTCCATCTGGGACATCCGACGTGCACTGAAGGTGTCCGAGATTGCCGGTGCAACCGTCAATGAATCTGACACCAAGCGTGTCAGTGACACGGCGGTAGCTGTTGGAATTGAATTTAATGGGGACATAGATGTTGACGCTAACCTCACGTTCAGTGTAGGAAAAGATGCCATCGCAAACTACAACGGTCCCGCTCTTGCGGTACAACTGCCGGTGACTGCGTCCACGGAAGCAGTAGTTGCCTCGACCTCATTCCCACTAACGGAACCAAGGCTCAATGGTAGCGTCATCACCCTCACGCTTGCTGGCAGAGTTTACGCCCCTGTCTGGGACATCCGAGATGCGGTAAAGGTGTCGGGCATTGCCGGAATAACAATTCCTAGGCACCAAACAGACCGAAGGAGCGTCAACGAAGTCACGGTTAAGCTTGAATTCAATGGCAATATAGACGCGGACGCTACCCTCACCTTCAGCGTGGGGGCAGATGCCATCACGGGATACAGCGGTTTAGCTCTTACGGCGCAGCTACCGGTCACCGCGTCCGTGGAATCGGTAACTGCCTCGACCACGTCTCCGTTAACGGAGGCCTCGCTGGATGGCAGCGTCGTGACACTCACGCTCAGCGGCTGTGCTTTCGCGCGCTCTATCTTCGACATCCGAGATGCGGTGACGGTAGCTGGGATTGACGGCGCAACAATGCCTTGGCACCAACCCGACCGACAGAGCGACACAAAAGTCACAATCGAACTTGAATTCGATGGCGACATGGAGGCGGATGGCTCGCTCACCTTCACCGTTGGGGCAGATGCCATAGCAAACTACAACGGTCCCGCCCTTACGGCACAACTGCCGGTCACCGCAAGCAAAGAGGACATGCTTGCCGCGAATTTCCCGAATCCGTTCAACCCGGAGACGTGGATACCGTATCAGCTCGCAACGGACGCGGTTGTCACGTTGACGATTCATGCCCTAGACGGACAGCTAGTTCGGCGTTTGGGGCTGGGGTACCAACCTGCGGGCACGTATTATAGCCGCAGCCGAGCCGCATATTGGGACGGCAAAAACGACTTCGGCGAACAAGTGGCGAGTGGTGTCTATTTCTACACGCTAACGGCAAGGGATTTCACCGCAACGCGGAAGATGCTGATTCGCAAGTAACGTTCACCCGAGGGCACGAGTTTTTGCCGCAACACTCGGATTCAACGCAGATCTGAAATCTTTCCAATCAATGTGTACGTTCGTGCATCGGATTGGAATCTCATCAACAAGATGGAAGGCTGGTATGAAAAACAAGCAGGCAGATGCAAAATACAGGGTAGGTCTCATCGGCTGCGGGCGAAAAGGAACCGGACACGCAAACGGATACCGTTCCCACCCACTCACCGAGGTTGTTGCTGCTGCGGATACGGATCCCGAGAATCTCGCGCTTTTCTGTGACCGGTTCGACGTACCGGGATATGCGGATTACGAGGAGATGCTCAAGAAGGAGCAAATCCAGATCGCTGCCCCAATCTTGCCCACGAGTGCGAACCCAGAGGTTGTCCTCCGCTGTGCGGCTGCGGGTGTCAAGGCAATCTTCTGTGAAAAGCCGATGTCTGCCAGCTTGGAAGATGCGGACCAAATGGCGCAGGTTTGTCGTTCTCGCGGGATAAAGTTCGCGGCTGGGGATGCGTTTCGGAATCTACCGCAGTATTGGTCGGCAAGGGAGATGATCGAAGCGGGTGAGATTGGGGACATCCTGAGCATTAATCTTTACGATGCGACTAGCACGATTTCGGGAGCAGGTTGTCAGGGCTTGAGTCTAATGCGTATGTTCGCTTGGGACGCCGATGTGGATCAGGTGGTCGGCCATGTGATGACGGGTCCGTTCAGTGACGACGATCAGGACATGGGTGGGTACGTTCGATTTAGCAACGGAATTGAATGTTTGGTGCATGCGAAATCCGCCGCTAGACGTGGCATTGAGGTCATGGGAAGCCTGGGAATCTTCGCTAGCGATTATGGCAGTTTTCACTTATGGAAACTAGATAAAAGCGCCAACCCGCGAGCTGCAAAACTGTCGGAACTCCATGAGATTGGGGGGCTGTTTCAAGACGTGACGTATGGGCCAATCTACGACACTGACGGAAAGAAAATTCCAGGGCATCGGCAGATGGCAAGTATCCAGTCTATCGTGGATTCACTTGAAAAGGACATTGAACCGCGGTGTAGTGGTGACAACATGCTAAAAGTGTTGGAGATTGCGATTGCTCTTCGAGAGTCACATCGCCAAGGACATGCACCCGTCAAACTGCCACTTGAAGATCGCAGTTTGAAAATCGTCCCCGTCCCTGCGCGATGGTTGAACAAGAAGGATGTCTATGGTAGGGAGTGGTATGCGAAGGAGATGGAACGGTACCAGCAGTGAAGAGCAGTCGCCAGTGACCAGAAAATTTTTCAGTGGGTATGCGGTGAAACGGTGGGTGGGACAAACGATCGTTTGTCCCTACAAAGACAGGTCAGCAAACCGTGGGGTGTTTGTAGTAGCGCAATTCATTGCGCGTTTCCGATCAGATGCAACATTTAGATCTGAACTCGTATGGGTCAATCTGGATAGCGTATGAGACTGTTCTCCAACCGCTAGGTTTTACCCACGCTATTGCCGATTGTATACAAAATTATCGTTACTATCGCACCGACAAATGCCGCCCAATGAAAGACATTAAAGGTCTCCTTGAATATCACTACCGACACGATTATCGATGTTGTAATGATGGACATCACGGCGTAGAGCATATAACTTGATGTCCCAAAGTTGGTGTAAAGTAGGTTGAAACCCAAAAACGTGAGGAATAACCCGATACCGCCTACAACAGCCCAGAACCAGTACTGTTTGATAATTGTCGTATACCTTGTCGGTCCCGATAGGGGCGCCAATATCATGGCGAGGAAAGCCGAAACCAAAATTGATATTACGAGAAATGCAAGTGAGTTCCCAAGAGCGATGGCTTTCTTTTGGCTAGCGGCGAACATGGCGTTGCCTAGCGCGCCAATAAACGCAAAGAGTAGGAGCAACACTGTTTTCATAGGGCTTACGCACCGGAGATTTTAACGGCGATTATCAATCGCAGATTGAAGATGGACGATTCCAGAACGCCGCTTTGACAGGAGGTCGCGATCGGGAGGGGGATCTCTAGGGGATTTCTATCGCACTTACTATCCGTTCGCTTGATCGTTATCCACTCGTTTGATCGCTCACTATGGGATCTCTATCGCCTTCGCTATCCACTCAGTTGATCGTCCGGTCGAATGGGCGTTCATGCGGGTAAGTTTAATTAGTAACGGGTGAGCGTCGGATCGATTTCCACTGCCCACTGGTCGATGCCGCCCGCCAAACTCTTGACGTTCTCGAACCCGCTCTGATGCAAAAAAGCGGCGGCGTGCAGGCTCCTCATGCCGTGGTGGCAGTAGGTCACAATTTCGGTTTGCGGGTCAAGCTGCTCAGCGTTTTGGGGCAGGTCGTTGAGAGGAATCAAGGTTGCGCCGTCAAGGTGGGCAATCTCATATTCGCCGGGCTCGCGTACGTCAAGCAACACAATCTGTTGGCCGCTATCCAATTTCTGCTTGAGTTCGCGCGGCGAGATTTCATGTCTATCGGGCTGAAATTGGGGACTACTCATTGTGA
Source organism: Candidatus Poribacteria bacterium (assembly GCA_965197465.1). Taxonomy (GTDB): domain Bacteria; phylum Poribacteria; class WGA-4E; order WGA-4E; family JAJDTR01; genus JAJDTR01. The sequence continues at coordinate 3,492,263 of OZ240209.1, forward strand.
AATTTGCACCTCATTCTCATGTGTAAGTGCTATACACTCTGGGCACGGGCACATGTCTTTGAGCGTTTGAAAAGAGTAGATGCCGGTCGTATGTCCATCACTCCATCGGAACTGGACGGCGTAGCGACCGACAAGTTGGATATCAAGGGGGAGGACGTCTTCGGATACATGGATTAGGGAGAAATCACCGTCTCCGTCCGGCGCAAACAAGGAGTGAACATCCAAGCCTTTGTGGCGAATTGCCGAACACTCAGCACAAGGGCACATGCGTCTTAGGTAGGGGAAGGGATATTCGCTTTTGTGCCCATCCTTCCATTCGACAAGGAAACCGGTGTCGCCGAGCCGTTTAAGGGTTTTCGGTTGATATTGTTGGTTTGACAAGTTCATTTTTGTTCCGGCTCAGAAGATTCCCAACTCATCTCTTGCGTCGTCCGTCATCATCTCCGGTGTCCAAGGCGGCGTCCACACAACATCAATATTGACTTCGTCAACCCCTTCCAGTTGTTGAGTGACGTTTTGCGTGCCATTAACGAGTTGGCCGCCGGCAGGGCAGCCCGGGCTTGTCAGGGTCATGGTAATGCCGACCGTTTCTTCCTTTATGTCAACGCCGTAGATTAAGCCCATGTCAACGATGTTGATGCCTACCTCCGGGTCTATAATCTGTTTTAGATTCTCCAGCACGGTCTCTTCAGCTACCATTTGATATCTCCTTCTCCTTAGGGCTTACACAGTTAAACGCTCAAAGCCGTATATAGTCATTTACATTCATATTTACACGTATGCTACAAGCAAACTGTAGGAGCGATCTCCAGGTCGCGACTTCTTATCGCAAGCAGGCGAAGAATTCTATCGCACTCGCTTGATCGCCACTGACGCTTTCAAAGGCTGGTGGGCAGTGCCCACCCTACAAGAGGGCCTCAAGTTTGCTATCAGTCGATATTCACCAGAATATCATCCCCGTCAATCTTGACTTCGTAGCAGTCAACGGGTTCGACCGCGGGCATACAGAGGGGTTCGCCGGTAACCACACTGAAACGCGCCCCGTGCCGAGGGCACTCAATCTCTTCGCCTATTAAATCCCCCTGGGCGAGGGGGCCGCCATCGTGAGTACAGATGTCCTCGATGGCGTAGAACTCTCCGTTGACGTTAAAAAGTGCAACCGGCACGAAATCCACTTCGACCAACTTTTTTCCGCCGGGAGGTATTTCGCTGACTTTGGCGACTTTGAAGAACTCCGCCATGTTTATACCTCCTCGTCGTCCTCGTCTCCGGGCCAACCCTTAATTCCGTAGGCGCCGGCTTTCAACACCTTCAAGGCTAAAAGGCCGCATTTTAAGCGCACCGGACCGAGTGGAATGCCGAGCATCTCCAGGATGTCGTCCTTGGTCAACTTTTTTACGTCCTCTAACGCCTGTCCCTTGACTTCCTCTGTTAACATCGACGCCGCCGCTTGGCTGATTGTGCAGCCGTGACCACAGAAACGGACGTCTTTGATGACCCCGTCCTCGACCTCAAGATCCATGCGAATCTGATCGCCGCATAGGGGATTGTCGTCCTCGTAGGAGATATCGGGATCCTCCAGTGTCCCATAATTGCTGGGGTTCTCGTAATGGTCGAGAATGTCTTCCTCGTAGATATTCATCCTCGTCTCCGTGCCAATAGGTTCTGGGCTTTCAGCGCCCCATCGTAGAGCCTATCAACGTCTTCCATCGTATTGTAAAGATAAAAACTTGCACGCGCCGTTGCAATGACGCCGTAGTGTTGCATCAGTGGTTGAGCGCAGTGATGTCCGGCTCGAACCGCCACCCCGGTGGTATCAAGAACGCCGGCGAGATCGTGGGGATGGATGCCCTCAAGATTAAACGTGATGACCCCCGCCTTTTTACGGGGCTTTGGTCCATAGATAGTAATTCCGTCAATCTCGCACAATTTCTGATGAGCGTACTCAATTATCTGCTGCTCATGAACGTGCACCGCGTCCAAGCCGACGCCCTTGAGATAATCTACCGCATGACCGAGGCCGATGGCTTCCGCGATGGCTGGCGTCCCCGCCTCGAATCTGGCGGGCACGTCCGCGTAGGTCGAGCGTTCGCGCTGCACCGCTCGAATCATTGAACCGCCTCCGAGGAAGGGCGGCATGCCTTCCAAAAGTTCGCGTTTCCCGTAAAGCACACCAATGCCTGTGGGCCCACACATCTTATGACCTGAACATACGAGAAAGTCGCAGTCAAGCGCTTGGACATCGACCGCCAGATGCGGCACACTTTGCGCGGCATCAATGAGCACCTTGGCACCGACGGAATGAGCGGCGGCGGTAATCTCCCGAACCGGGTTGATGGTTCCCAAGACATTCGAGACATGCGTAATCGCCACCAGTTTTGTTCGCTCCGTCAACAACTGATCGAGATCGTCCAATTGGAGCAATCCCTCATCGGACACTTCAAGGAATCTCAGTTTTGCGCCGGTTCGTTCCGCGAGTAGTTGCCACGGCACGAGGTTGCTGTGGTGTTCCATCACGGAGAGGAGGATTTCGTCGCCTTGACCGATATTGGCGCTTCCCCAGCTATACGCGACAAGATTTATTGATTCTGTTGTGTTTCGTGTAAAAACAATCTGGCTCGAACGACGCGCGTTGATAAATCGCGCAATCTTCTGTCGGGCTTCTTCGTACGCTGCGGTCGCTTCTTCGGAGATTTGATAAATGCCTCGATGAATGTTGGATCGATAGCTCTGATAGTAACCATCCATTGCTTCGACGACGCAGAGCGCTGTCTGAGAGGACGCGGCGCTGTCAAGATAGGCGATGGGCGAATCACCCGCAAAAATGGGGAAATCTTTACGGATACGTTCGACCTCAAGTGGGCGGAATTTATCTCGGTCAGCGTACATTTGCGTCACCATAGCTGTTTTAACGAAGAGAAACCGAGTTTCGTGGGGAAACTCGGTTTCTATAAAGATTGGAAAAGGGGTTGCCCATCTGAACTATCTGTCGCTCGCAAAGCCAATGTTCACCGGGGCGGGGCCATGATCCGCGCACGCTTCGTCCGTGGGTACATCGGTTGCCGCATTGTTCAGTTGGGCAATGCCTGACTGGATAAGGTATGCCTCGACTTCATCGCCGCTGACATCGGCGAGTATGACATCGTCGATTTGGACGGACGGCTGAAGCGGCTGACCGGTCTTTTCGACCATCTCGCGATAGTTGTCCGCATTGTTAATGATGTCTTTGTCTTCGTATTCCAAACCGTATTTCGCGAAGATTGCGCGAACACCATTACTCCAACCACAGACGGGTTTCATATAGGCGGTAATTGTCGGCTGACTCATTTTTTTGATTCCTTTCGGTTTCTAGGTTTGAAGTGTTTCTGATAAAAGCAGTGGCAAGGGGTTAGTGACCAGAAGAAACGTCTGCCATCCACTCTCCACTGTCTTGTACAAGGGGCTATCTCCCAAAGCACGATCGTTGATTACGGATTAACGATTATCTTGGCGCCACGCTCAAAAGATCCTGCGCGCACAAATGATAAACGCGCATAAACACAGGAGGAAAACTGGTTTTTGCGACTCACCGGTCCTTAAGTACGCTTTTATCTGCGTCCAGAAAATGGCAACGCTTTTTCCGGGTTATTATCCCTCAACTGGCAAGCGTTGTTACCAATCTTATTCAACCGCAAGCTTGTGTGTGATCGACTCCTGTAATTCTTCACGAACCGACTCCAGCGGAATCCGAGCCATCACTGGCTCAAAAAAGCCATCAACAATCATCTTTTCGGCCTGACTACGAGACAATCCACGGCTCATCAGGTAAAACACCTGTTCCTTATCAATCGGTCCAGCGGTTGCACCGTGGGTGCAACGCACTTCATGCGCTTGAATCTCCAAGCCCGGCAGTGTATCTGCGTGAGAACGTTCGCTCAAGACCAAATTGTCATTTTTCTGATAAGCGTCGGTATGTTGGCCATCGGGATAGACGTAAATATTACCACTCCATGCGGTCTGCGAGCGGTCCCGGAGCACAGTTCGATACAACAGATCGCTGGAGGTATGGGGCGCGATATGCTCTTGAGCAGTGCTTACATCAATATGTTGGCGGCCGTGTGTGAACGTCAAACCTAGCATCTCAACACGACTTCCCGTGCCTTCCATAGCAGTAACCTGATTTAATTTGCTCAAACGACTTCCCAACATCCCAGTGACCCAACAAAATTGAGCATCCCTTCCAACCACTGCGCGCTGTGTGGAAAAGTTCCAAACCCGCTGATTCCATCGCTGCACTTGCACATAGGCCACATTGGCATTTCGTCCAGCGAAGATTTCGACAGCGCCACAGTGGAACCCGGCAGCGTTAACATCCGTCGAAGCTTGTTCCTCCAAAATTGTGACCTTGCTTTCAGCGTCGGCAACAATAAGTGTATGCGACAAATCTGCACGCTGCGGCTCGGACAGCGCGATAAAGGTGCGTAAAGGAATCTCAACAACAACGCCTTTGGGAACATGCAATAGGTATCCGCCTTGCCAGAATGCTCCGTGCAGCGCATCGAATTTATTTCGCAACGGGATGTTACCACTTCGGAGCTGCGTCTCGGGTGTCACCGCGTTGGTCATGAAATATGACCTGACAAAATCGGGACGCTCCGTCAACGCGGTGTTCAGATCTGCAAAGTAAACCCCTTTGCGCTCAATTTCCTTTGACAGGGAGGATTCAGCGGGGGATCCATCCTTAAGAGCAATGGTGCCGGATGATGCCTCTTTCGACTCCGCCTGTGTCTTCGTGATGCCAGATGAGGTGGAGGTTTCCGATGCGTCTGATGCCGAAAGTGCGACCGGATTGTAGTCATCCAAATTAAAGCCGCGCATATTCCGCTTTGTGCGTCGCCAGTAATCTTGTGTACGCATATCTACTTTTCGACGCCACTCGTCATCATCGGAGGTGTGCGGCATCAGGAGGGAATCGTAAACGTCGTATGCCTCCAATCGCCTCTCACGCATCCACTTGGGTTCATCTTGGCATCTGGATATCTCCTCCACAAATTCGCGTGAAAAGTCCCCCGTGCGCATTTCATGCACACGGGGGCGAGTTTGAATCAATTCGGAACTCAATGGCAATCTCCACTCTTGAAACGTGATAAAACGGGGTTACTGTTTCACGCGTTAGCCGACGGACCCTTCCATCTGAAGTTGGATTAAGCGATTCATCTCCACCGCATACTCCATCGGGAGCTCCTTGATGAGGGGATCGATAAACCCGTTTACAATCATGGTTGAAGCGGCCTCCTCGGAAAGGCCACGACTCATCAGATAGAAGAGTTGTTCCTCGCCGATTTTGCTGACGTGCGCTTCGTGTTCAATGCTCACGTCGTTTTCGCCAATCTCAATGACGGGGTATGTATCGGATCGGGAATCTTCATCAAGAATCAAGGCGTCGCACACAACATGAGATTTACACCCTTTCGCACGCTTTGCCACGTCAACCCAACCGCGATAGCTGGAGATGCCGCCATCTTTACTAATCGACTTGGAGGTGATTCGCGAGGTCGTGTGCGGCGCACAGTGGAAGACCTTGCCGCCCGCATCCTGGTGTTGTCCGCTGCTTGCAAAAGCGATTGAGAGAATCTCGCCGCGAGCCCCCGGCTCCATCATGTAAATGCTGGGATACTTCATCGTGAGTTTTGAGCCCAAGTTGCCGTCAATCCATTCCATGTGGGCATCCTCATAGGCGACCGCGCGTTTGGTGACGAGATTGTACACGTTATTCGCCCAATTCTGAATCGTGGTGTAGCGGACACGCGATCCCTTCTTGCAGATGATTTCGACAACGGCGCTGTGCAGAGATTCGCTGGAGTAGGTCGGTGCGGTGCATCCTTCGACATAGTGCACTTCCGCCCCTTCGTCAGCGATAATGAGTGTCCGTTCAAATTGCCCCATGTTCTCAGTGTTGATGCGGAAGTATGCCTGTAGCGGATAGTTGACTTTAACGCCGGGCGGAACGTAGATAAAGCTGCCGCCGCTCCAAGCGGCGCTGTTTAGCGCGGCAAACTGATTGTCCGCTGACGGAATCACTGACCCGAAGTATTCCTTCACCAAATCCGGGTGTTCACGAAGTGCGGTATCGGTATCGAGAAAGACAACACCGATCTTGTCCAGTTCCTTCTCTATGTTGTGGTAGACCACTTCCGAGTCGTATTGTGCCCCGACGCCGGCGAGGAATTTTCGTTCCGCTTCGGGAATGCCAAGCCGATCAAAGGTCTGCTTGATGTCGTCGGGCACGTCATCCCAACTCCGTTCGCTCCGATCAGAGGCTTTGACATAGTAATAGATGTTATCAAAGTCGAGTTGGGACAGATCGCCGCCCCATTTCGTCATCGGCTTTTGCTTGAAAATTTCGTAAGCCTTCAGACGATATTGTCGCATCCAATCAGGTTCGCCCTTGATGTCGCACATCTGATTGATGACCTCGGGGTCTAAGCCCTTCCGTGATTTGAAGACCGGTTTGACATCATCGTGAAAACCGTACTTGTAATCGCTGCTGATACCCAGGTTATCTTGAGTTGTCTTCTCTGGAGCTGCCATAGTATTTTTCCTTTTTCGCGGGGTTCACTATGCGTGATGCTCAACGGATTTCTTACACATCACGATCAAACGACTGAACAAGGAGTGCGATAGTAGATCCCAATAGAGTTCCCATTACGTTTGCTCCTTGCAATTTTAGCCTAGCCACGGAATGCGCTCGATTCTTCTGTTTCACCATCGGTGTCCGGTACTATCTCCGCGATGCCGTGCTTTTCGCGTATCGGGTCGTATCCTTTTTCCTCCAACAGTTCGGCGAGTTCCCAACCTCCGGATTCAACGATTCTGCCGTCAAGCAGAACATGAACATATTCGGGTCGGATGTAGTTTAGGAGGCGTGGATAATGTGTGATGATTAAGACTCCCAAGTTGGGGCCAATCAACTGGTTCACACTTTCACCAACAATACGGACGGCATCAATATCCAATCCGGAGTCCGTTTCATCAAGAATCGCGACCTTGGGTTCGAGCATCGCGAGTTGCAGAATCTCTGCCCTCTTTTTCTCGCCGCCCGAAAAGCCTTCGTTAAGATAGCGGCGCGCGAACGATTCATCAACACCTAACTGTTTCATTTTTGCCCGAAGTTCGCGGCGAAATTCGCGCATGGGAATCAATTCGGTTGTTTCGCTCCCGTTTGAACTTTCCGAGCGCACCGCGCTTACCGCCATACGGAGGAAATTCGCCATGCTGACCCCCGGTATCGCTGTTGGATACTGAAAGGCGAGAAAGAGTCCGAGTCTCGCGCGCTCGTTCGCTTCCAACTCAAGGATGGACGTACCGTTGAAAGTAACCGTACCTTTATCGACATCGTAATGCGGATGCCCCATCAATGCGTTGGAGAGTGTGCTTTTGCCTGACCCGTTAGGTCCCATGAGCGCATGGATCTCTCCCTGCTTAATCCTGAGGTTAAGCCCCTTGATAATCGGTTTCCCTTCCACGCTCACCTGTAAATCTTCAATAACTAACTCATCGCTCATCGTTTTGTGTAAATCCCTTCACAGTCCTAAAATCCTATTTGTCGTCGAAATTCGTCGAGAAGCGGTTTAACCTCCAATCCTCGACATATTCCGTGCCGGTTTGATAAAGTCCGCGGCGTTAATCTTGTGCCCAGGCCCCTTCGCTTTCACGGCATCAACAATCATATCTGCAATTATGCCATCGGGGGCGCCGGCGCGTAGGTGCATCAGCAAATCGGTTTCCGTCAGCGAAAATAGACACGTCCGGAACTTTCCGTCCGAAGTCAGGCGAACGCGGTTGCATTGGTCACAGAACGGCTCGCTGACGGAGGCAATGATACCAATCTCGCCGCCGTTGTCTCTGAAACGGTAGCACTTCGCCGTATCATGCTTTCGCTCGCCCTCGTTTGGAATCGGCACGAGAGGAAAGACCGCGTTGATTTTATTGACAATCTCTTCGCCGGGAATAAACATATTCTTTCCCCAAATGTCGTCCGCATCCAAGGGCATAAACTCAATGAAACGGAGTTGATAGGAATTCTCCCGAGCAAACGCAGCTAGGTCGACGATTTCATCGTCGGAAAACCCGCGTAGTGGTACGGCGTTGACTTTAATTGGGTCAAACCCGCAACGTCTCGCCTCGCGCAACCCTTCCAGTACTTTGGAGAGCACTTTTCGGCGCGTCATCTGCTCAAATTTCGTTTCGTTCAGCGTATCGAGACTGACATTGATGCGGCGAAGCCCGGCGTCGTAAAGTGGCTGCGCCTGTTTAATCAAGCCGATACCGTTTGTCGTTAAACTAATATCTTTTAACCCTTCAATTTGGCTGAGCCGGCTGATGAGGTCCGGAACGCCGCGACGAACCAGCGGTTCACCGCCCGTGACTCGGACCTTGCGGATACCCAAATCGACAAAGATGCGGGCAAGGTGAACAATTTCGTCAAACGTCATTACCTCTTCATCTTCCATAAACTCCATGTCTTCCGGCATGCAGTAGACGCAACGGAAGTTGCACTGGTCGGTTATGGAGATGCGCAGGTTTGTATGCACGCGGTTGAAATTGTCGATTAGTTGCGGCTTCATGGCTTTCCGGTAGGCGCTCCAAGGTCTATAATCGACTTCGATTTATTCTGGTTATCGTTAATCTCTTGGCAGGAATATGATATCACAGGGAGGTGTCCTACGCAAGTTTTTTATGTTAAATACCTTAAAAAAGCGTGGAATGACGGGGATTTGGGGGGGAGGCTGTAGGTCGTGGAGACAGGCTACTGATCGCCCCTACGGAGGTTTGATTCAGGAATGGTAGGCGCTGTTTCTAACTGCGCCGGTCGAGGTTTGTAATACTGGTGCGGTTAGAGGGATCTCTATCGATCAACTGAGCGGATAGCGAAGGCGATAGAAAATCCTGCTCGCTATCCGTTCGCTTGATCGCACCTACCGTATGGAGTGCGATAGAGTTTTCCTCCCCGTCCACTGCGGGCTAAGTCAAGGGTTTTGCGACGGAGAACCCCACCAACAGTAGACGAACTTCCTTAACTTGTCCCCTACTCCTCCAAAATCAGATGCGATCAGCTGTAGGTACTAACATAATCCTTGACAAGGGCGTTTGGGGGTCGGTATAATTAGGACGCTTAACGCCCCTGTGGTGGAATTGGTATACACGGCAGGTTGAGGGCCTGTGCCTTAACGGGCATGCTGGTTCGAGTCCAGTCGGGGGCATAGAAAAGGGAGGAACTGTCACCGGAGATTAGGTGAAAATTCCTCCCTTTTTTTGTTTCTGGCGGAGATGGTAGGGTTTAACGCCGAATTAGTACGCTATCAATATCTGAATCCAAATGTTACAGGCAACCTGTAGTTAAAGATTTCGGACGACGATCGGGGGACGGCTTCTCACTGTACGGAACGCAGATCTGTATTTCCCATTTGCTCCAGCATGAAACGCCTAAACAAGCATGGTTGCCACGATCGATGCGTTATCCAATGCAATAATGTGCGCGTCGCGTGATTAAATGGCGGCGGGGCCTCTTTCACCCGTGCGAATACGGATAATCTCGTCAACGGGCTCAACGAAAATCTTGCCGTCACCAATCTTTCCCGTGGAAGCGGATTTCTGTATCGCGTCTGTGACTGCGTCGAGGTTTTCTTCCGGGACGACGACTTCCAGTTTTATCTTCGGCACAAATTCGATGGCATACTCACTTCCGCGATAGAGTTCCGTGTGCCCACGACTGCGCCCGAAACCGCGGATTTCACTGACCGTCATTCCGCGAACACCGACCTCGCTTAACGCTTCCTTTACCTCTTCCAGTTTGAAAGGTCGAATGATGCACTCAAGTTTTTTCATAAGTTACCTCTCCTTAGCCAACGTCCGCCGACATTCGGACGAATACTCCTGTTCTATCGTTGCAGCGGACTGACCACAACGATAGAGCAGGGAGTATGATTAGATATCGTAGTAGAGATGGAACTCGTGTGGATGCGGACGTAGATTGACCGCATCGACCTCGTTCTCGCGCTTGTAATCTATCCACGTATCGATCACATCCTGAGTGATTACATCGCCCTTGAGCAGGTATTCGTGGTCGTCCTCCAAAGCATCAAGTGACTCTGCCAAGGATGCCGGAGTTGAGTCGATCGTATCCAACTCCTCGGGTTCAAGGTCATACAAGTCCCTATCGAGCGGGTCGCCAGGATGAATCTTGTTCTGGATGCCGTCGAGACCTGCCATGAGCAGTGCGCTGAAGGCGAGATATGGATTACAGGACGGATCCGGCGTGCGGAATTCCACCCGTTTACCCTTCTCGCTCTTGGAGTAGACCGGAATACGAACGCAGGCGCTACGGTTTCTCTGCGAATACGCGATATTGACCGGGGCTTCATAACCCGGCACCAGCCGCTTGTAGGAGTTGGTGGTGGGCGCGATAATCGCGCAGAGCGACGGCGCGTGTTTCAGCAAGCCGCCGATGTAGTATAGCGCGTCTTCACTCAGAAGCGCATACCCCTGCGGATCATAAAACATATTCTTCCCGTTTTTCCACAAACTCTGGTGTACGTGCATGCCCGACCCGTTGTCTTGGAAGAGGGGTTTCGGCATGAAGGTCGCCGTCAGATTGTGGGCGCGTGCGATGTTCTTAATGATGTACTTATACAGTGCCATCTTGTCTCCGATTCGCGTCATCGTGTCAAAACGGAGATCAATCTCGGCCTGACCGCCGGTGCCTACCTCGTGGTGGTGGACTTCCACATCAACGCCGCTTTCAATCATTTTGAGAATCATCTCGGATCGAATGTCCTGCATTGAATCCGAGGGCGGCACGGGGAAATACCCTTCCTTGTAGCGGGGTTTATAGCCGAGGTTTGGTCCCTCATCGGTGCCGGTATTCCAGCTTCCCTCTGTCGAATCGACAAAATAGTAGCCTGAATGGTGATCTTGGCCATAACGGACGTCGCTAAATAGGAAGAATTCGGCTTCGGGGCCCCAGTAGCTCGTGTCGGCGATTCCGGTTGAGATTAGGTACGCTTCCGCTTTCTGGGCGATATGCCGCACATCGCGCGTATAACTTTCGAGCGTAATCGGATCCTTGATGTTACAGATGATGCTCAACGTAGGAATCTGGCAGACCGGGTCGACGATGGCGCTTGCGGGATCCGGGAAAAGCAGCATGTCGCTTTCGTTAATCGCTTGAAAGCCGCGAATACTCGAACCGTCGAAACCGAGCCCCTCGTCAAACATGTCCTCTTCAAGTTCTGTTGCCGGGATAGAAAAATGCTGCCACATCCCCGGCAAATCCATGAACTTGAAGTCGACAATCTTAATCTCTTTCTCCTTGGCAAGTGCAACTACATCACTTGGTGTCATACGATATCCTCCTCAACAAGAAACAAAATGAACTGCTACAGTATGGCGTTGACGTGTCTACTTTGTAGCTAACATGAGACAAGTTGTATTCGTAAACTGAAAAGCGACCCGCGAGAGTCAATTCAGACAAAACCGGGTAAATCAATACACATGAAACCCTTAAAGCCAGTTTAAAAATTCATTTCGGATAAAATTATTTGCCCTGAAACCGAGTTTTTTCTTTAAAACTCGGTTTCTTTCTAGCACAATCTTGTAGGGTGGGCATTGCCCACCAGCTTTTGCAAGCCCAAAGGGACGAAGGTATGTAGCAATTCAAATAACCTAAAAACGGCTTTGCCACCTATTTTCAATCGAACTCTAAGCTGGAGTGACGATCAATGGTAAAACTCGTAACCGTACTTCACAAGAAACAACATTTAACGAAATAGCGGGATTATACCTCGCCCTGTCATAAATTGCGCTTTTCAAGTTTTCAGGTGTGCTCCGCCGATTGTAGGGACAGCCCCCTGTGGCTGTCCGTCCAGGATTATAGGCATTTCTCATGGGACAGCACAGGGGCTGTCCCCTACAGACCCACAAAATAACCCCCAATTTTTGCCAAGAATTAACGCAATTTTCCCCGATGCCGAGTATAAATACCTCCGTACATCCAAGGCGTTCAACTAACCTAGCGTCAGATTCATACAAATATATTCGCGACTTCAACGAAGCGCAAAGGATATGCCAAAAATGTTAGTAAAGTTGCTGGCACAGGCAAAAACTCGCTGCGGGACGGCAATTCCGACCTTCACTATACGCTAGAGTTAAATTCCGGTGCCGCTTGGTTGTGCTTCATCCACGGTAGCAGCCGTACTGAGTCGGATTGTTGCCCAATTATTGGGCATAAAAATGCTGAAGATTCTAGCATATCATGGCTTGCCCGATTGTTGTGGCAAGGTCTACTCGGCGTTGATTCGAGAGGCTTAGAATCTTTCGACTCGGCTTGTTTCCGGCTCAACCTGTCCCGCATATTTGTTGTTCGGTTTCAGTCGATAAGGCACCTTTGCCGGCGAAGACAGCGGTTCAAAGGTGAACGCGCAAATTCGCATACCGGGGTACAGTTTGACGGGCATTCGCCCAAGGTTGCCAAGCTCCAGGGTCGCTGTTCCCACCCAACCCGGATCGAATAGTCCGGCGGTGCTGTGGACGATTATGCCCAGCCGACCGAGACTGCTACGTCCTTCCAGGCGCGCCATCAAATCGTCCGCCAACTCAAAATGCTCCAACGTCGCGGCTAACACAAACTCCCCGGGCTGCATCGTGAACGCCTCGCCATCCGGCACCTCGACCTTGCGCATCAGATCGCCGATGTCAGTTGTCGCGCGTAGGTCTATGTGGGGGTGCCTGCTGTGTTCAAATACACGGAAGATGTTGCCCAGCCTGAAATCGATCGAACACGATCCAAGCTGTTCTTGGAGGTTCGGCGCGGGTGTAATCTTGATTTTGCCCTTCTCCAAGTAGCGTTCGATGTCCCGATCTGATAAAACCATAAGTGTTCCTTCTTCGTAAGGCTCCTATGCGTTCTTACCCATGTTTTGGCGCATTTGTGCGCCGATGTATTGTATCAGATTTTTGTGCGGGTGTCACATATTTTTTGACGGCACGAAAAACATAATGCGTGAAACGTAATGCGTAAAAGACAGCCGCGAGGGACCCCGTATGGCTGAACGGCGCGGTAAAAGTGGTGGCGATTAGACTGATTCTTCACGCTGCATCGGCTAATCGGCGGGCTGACCACCACGCGGATACGAGGAACGGGGAGAGCACGGCGAAGAACATCCCCAACGCGACTAGATCGAGAATGGGGATGTACCAGGGCCAAGGCGCGAAGAAGAAGGGTGAGGCCGTCTCGGGAGGTTCGCGGAGAAACATGTAATTCGAATCCATAACGACGTTGAATACCCCGACGCCCAGGGCAAAGAGGTTTACGCAGACAAAGGCACGGAAGAGACCGCCGAGGGTCGGGCGCATCCGCAAGCCCCACGTCGCGAAGAGGACACCTACGACGATGCCGGAATGTGCAATGAAATACTGAAAGAAACGGTATGACGGGAACCCTTCCGCATCTCCCAATGACGGGGTGATGACCGCATTTGAAGAACCGACCAAGCCCCAGAAGTATGCGATTTCGAATGCCCGCTGGTTGCGAAAGAGGAGCGTTGCAGCCGCCGCGAGCACCGCGATGCCGCAGGCGTGAAGGGGAAGGTGGTTTCGGATGAACTCGGAAAGACCAAACTCGGCGAACCGGTAGCACCAGTTGGTTACTTCGTTGGTCAGGAGCACGCCAGCCAGAAGATAGCCGATAGCAGCGGCTGCCCTGCGTCGGGCGATTGCCGCGATCAGAATCGGCACCCCGAGTGTCAACCCTATTGCAATAAGGTGCGCTGTGCTAAAGGTCTGGAAGTCTGGCATGAGGCCCTAACGTCGTTGTTGCGGATAGATGGTAAATCCGGGGGAGAGCACGTTGGGTTTGTACTATAACACGTCCATTGAGAGCGCGTCAATAGACGTTTCGGGGATTTGGTTGTGGGAGTTTGCCGATGGGAAAAAATGGTGGGTAGTGTCCACCCTACAAGACCGCGTATCAATTTCTAAAAGCACCAGCGGTGCGATAGGTGTATAGCAGGCGACGCCAAAAACATGAAAAAGCCCCGGAGGGGCGAAAGGTGCACAGGTCAATCGGAGGCCACACGTCTACACGATTGCCGTTTCAATCCTGCTATCTATTACTCACCATCATAATCCTTCAGTAACCCCTCATTGATGAGACACCGCCTCATTTCGTCTTGCAGTTCCTCGTATGCCGTGCTGCCGAAATAGGCTCTGGCTTGTTTCATCTGGCGAATGGCGGTTTTGTCCAAATAGCGCATCGACCCCATGTAAACCCCATCGACGGCGTCTTTAAGCAGTTGCACGAAACGGGTTGGCTGGCAGTAGAGCAGCGGGGTTAATGATCCCAATACCGTGATGCCCGCGTCTCGAAGGCGCCGCATGGTCTTAAGACGTACTTCGATCCGCGGGGCGTGCGGTTCGAGTTTGCGCCGTACGCGATCATCGTCGGTCGGCACGGAGAATCCCACACGCAGGCGATTTCCGAATTCCTGCAACAACTCAAGGTCATCCAAGATGACGTGGCTGCGTGTATGAATCACAACGTTTTTCGGATTGCTTTCCAGCAGAACTTTCAAGCAGCGCCGGGTCAAACGGTATTGGCGTTCGATGTATTGATACGGATCGGTGGCAGACCCGATGAAAATTCCGCGTCCCCAAATCTTGGCGCGCGCCTTTCCCAAGAGGAAGGGCGCGTTCATCTTGGGTTGAACCCACGTCCCCCAAGGTTGGGGATTCTCGCGGACATGGGGGTATTTCATGACGTAGCAGTAGCTACATCCCATGCCACAGCCACTGTACGGGTTGAGCGTGTACTGCGTGACAGGGGGACCGTCTTGGGGCATCAAAACCGAGCGCGCCCCGATTTCCTCTATGGTTAAGTGAGAATGTGCCATGCCTTAACTATACTATACGTATGTATAGTTGTCAAGACATAAAATTGTACCGTCGGTGCAATCGCGTCAGATTCTGGGGTGTAGACAACAATCCTGACCCTTACGGTAGGTGCGATCAAGCGAGTGATTAACAAGCGCGATAGGGATCCCTTTCCAACCGCACCTACTCGCGACTATACGTTGGCTAGTGTCTATGTAGGGTGGGCATTGCCCACCATTGCTAACTTAGACCTGATAGAGCTGTATTAAATTGCCGCAGGTGTCATTAAAGATTGCGAGGATCGCCGGGCCCGATTCGGTCGGCTCCATCGTGAACACGACGCCTTGCTCTTTCAGTCGCTCGTACTCTTGGTGGATGTCATCCACTGCAAACGCGGCGGCGGGTATCCCCTGATCGAAGATCGCCTGTTGGTAGGTCTTGGCGGCGGGGTTATTGTTGGGTTCTAGCAGCAGCTCGATATCGTTCGGAGCTTCGGGGGAAACCACTGTGAGCCATTTAAACTCCCCTACCGGCATATCCTCTTTCTTTATGAAACCAAGCACCTCGACATAGAATTTGAGAGCCTTGTCTTGGTCGTCTACGAATACGCTGGTGAGTTGGATTTTCATAATTCACTCTCCGTGTTCATGGGACAATCCAAAGCCGTTTAATGGTGCACGTCAAAACGGTAATACGTAATGCGTAATAGGAGCTCTATCGCGCTCACTATGGGATTAACTATCGCCTTCGCTATCCGCTCAGTTGATCGCCAGCAACTTCAAGGAAGGCGATGGCTTTCGCGCGATTCTTCTCGTGCGCTCGTGCGAGCGGCGTCCGCCCCTGTTTGTCCTTCTGGTTAATCTTGGCGCCGTGATCGAGCAGCAACCGCAGCATCTTGTCGCTGGCGCCGAAATGCACCGCCACGTGCAGGCAGTTCTCTCTATCTTTGCTCTTGATTTTGTTGGGATCCTGCCCCTTCTCAAGCAGCCATTTCGCACCCCTGATGCTGCGGCACGAAACGGCGCAGCCAAGCGGGGTGTATCCGCCGTGATGCTCGGTGCCGCGGGTGCCGTCGAGTTTGCCTCCGTACGCCAGCAGCATCTCCAAGGCGTCGAACTGTCCGTCGCAGGCGGCATGGTTGATGGTGTCGTCGTCGGTGCATTTGCCCCCAGCCTTGAGGAGCATTTCGAAGACCTCCATGTTGTTGCTGTAGATGGCTTGGTCGACGCTGCCGGTGATATCGGTGCCATGGTCGATTAACGTCCGCGCTATCCGTGCCAGCTCCTTCCTCTTCTCCTCGCTGTCCTTCCCCACATGCGAACGCACACAGTAGTTTAGCGGTGTCCAACCTTCGTCGTCCGTCCAGAGTTTCGTGCCTTCGTGATGAACCTTCGCCAGGGAGGGATCGGCTTTCAAAAGAGCATTCACGCGTTCGGCGTCGCCGAGGACGGCGGCGTGGAAGATGTCGTGCTGATCTGGCGCATTCTTCAGCAGCGCCGGCAGAAATTCGGTGGAATCACCGGTGGCGCAGAGTGCGATAGCGCTGATGAGCCAGTAGCTGCCGGGCATCAGCGGGTCGGCGCCGGCATCAAGCAGCAGATCGACGACTTGGTGGTGACCGTTGTGTTTGGGCGCCGTCTTTTTGAATTCCACGGTGCGATGCAGCGGACGGTAGTGGTGCGCCGACTTGGATTTGATGTTCGGGTCGGCGCCGTTCTCCAGCAGGAGCGTCACGGCGTCCGCTTGTCCGACGTAGCAAGCGTCCATTATCGGCTGCCAATGCGCCGCGAGCGTCTTGTCTTCGTTGAGCATGTCGCGCATGGTTTGGAGATCGCCACGGGCGGCGGCGGTGGCGAGTGCTTTCTCGGGTTTCATTGTCGTTTGCTCCTAGTCTTGTCTCTTTCTTTGGTTGAGCTCAGCATTAAGTTTATGGGCTTGTGGTAGGGCAACTCATTGTCTGTCTCTCTACACGGAACGCAGGGAAAGGAGATTGTCTCTATCAAAACGATGGCAACAGGGATTTCGTTGCACGGAGCCCGGTGCGGTGGATTAGGGTAGGGGAAGAAGGCACAGTAGAACCAATCAACGATTCTGGATAAAAACTCCTTCTTCTCACCTTTTCGACAGATCGCTGAAATTGATTCTCTCTCCGACAAACATGTCTACCGATATGCCATTGTGATTTTCTGACGGTAGTGGGTTCCCTGCTCTTACGGGTTGCTTGTCAAGCCTCTGATTACTCTGCCTGCCAATAAGGGAATACCGAACGTTAATGTTGCGTTTGGTAGACTCAGAGTCATACTGTATTTCACATATAGAACGAAGGTACTCAAGATACGGCAGAGATCGTCGTAGTTGCTCCATACCCTCCGTTTTGTCTTCATACAGAGTATTCTTCAATTCAACGAATATTGCATAGTCCCTGCCCCTTTGATTGAAAACCAGTAAATAGTCGCAGGTTTTCTTCCAGTTTCCACTCTTTAAGCCTGATAGACATCCAATCTTCCGCATGTCTACCGCGGTGAGGTGTGAAGGCACTTCGGCCACTTCAACCTTCATTACACTCTCTTCGCTTAAAATAACCTTCTTTTCAGTCTTTGGAGTTGCAAGAGTTTTTGCGGCCAAGATCTTTCTTAGATGTGTTGCCAACAACGTATCAGGCCTCCGAATCTTCCGACATTCGCGACGCCAAATCGTTCGCGACCTTGTTGATGCTGTCAATGGTCTCGTCGAAGACCGGTATGTCAATACCGAATCTGTCTACATCGCACCGGGTAAGGCTACTGTCCTCCGCAACATAGGCGCGGATAGAATCGGGATCGAGGAAATCGTCAGCACTGTATTTGAGTTTCTTGACGACGGCCTCCTTGTCCTTAAACCGTCTACTCAGCATAACGAGGTTGTTAATCTCCTTGATGAGGTAGTCGCTATGTGTGGTTATCAGGACCTTCAAACCCGCCCGAACACACCGCGCCAGCAATCGCGCCAAGAGTATCTGGTTGGAGGTATCAAGGTGACTCTCCGGCTCGTCGACAATCAGCAGGTGGTTCTTCTTCGCGACGTGCTTTAAGAAAAAATAAATATCGGATAATCCACGGACTGAAGAGGAGGCTAGATGCAACGGAATGTTGAAACTGCGTCCCTTGCCACGTGCCTTTGATATGAATCGAATGTCGTCACCCGAACTTGCATAGTACCCATCCATCATGTCCTTAATGTCGTCAAACAGCTTACTCTCGAAAATCGCACTTCTGTTCTTTTGCAAATTCTGAATGTCTCTGGTGTAATCAATATTATCCTTTATTGGGAGGGCATAGCGGCCTGTAAACTTTCCTGTCAGGAGAAAAGGGGAAATGGAATCTCTACTGTTCGCGTCGCCAATCTGCTGTAACAAATCTACTAGTCTATTCTTGGTAAAGTCAAGTTCCTTGTAGAAGAGGGAGATACTAAATCGCTCGGCGGACAGAATGAACGGCTCTGGGAGTTGGTTAGAAATAAGGAACGCAGCATAAAGATAGGCAGTATAAATGTCAAGATTGGGATTCCGCTCTAGATTTGTTTTAGCGTTGGCGTTCACGGAAACGTTATCTCCATCGTATTTCATAGAGAGTGTAACGCCTCCAGTGAAATTCGCTCTGACATTTTTGATTGCGTTCGTAATGTCATCATTAAGCTTGACCTCGATGGAAGACTCTTTGAAATCACTGTGTTTGGTGCTAAACACAATCGGAAAGTCGCTCTGTGAGAACTTACGTGCAAGTGCTTGGACAAATTCCTTCTGATGTTGACTAAACGTTCTTCTATCCAAAGGAAAGCTAGCATGACCGTCCCGTCTCAAGTCATCCGCTATGGAGATTACGATCGGAATCTCAAGCGATTTATCCTTTATGTGTTCGAGTACAGCCTTCAAATCAAACCTGTCCTTCCACGCTTCTAGGAAACTATAGAGCGTGTAGACGAGGTAGGTTTTGCCAGTGTTGTTGCGCCCGGCGATGATTGTGAAATCGCCGAGTTCTACTTCAGCGTCCTTTACAGGACCAATATTCTTGAATCGAAATGTTGGCGGTTTAGGTTTTTGGGTATTGATATTGTCCATATTCGCTTATCCTCACGCTATAAATTATAGATGCTTGTTAAAACATGCTCGGTTTTCAAACTATATTGCGCGTAGGCTGCCATATTCTTGGGACATCCATATTAAACGTTGAAAGTAAGGATTTTGTTGCAATGTCATTATGTCGTGGCTAGTATGCACGTTTCAAGAACATCCTTCACATCTTGATAGTTACGTACAAGAAAACCCCATAGTCGGATCTTCTGGGTTGACATATTCTGTAAATCGGTATCTATCCTAAAGGTTGGGTTGAACTCGGTGAAACCCAACTATAAAACCGTACGCCGAGAGAATGCCAGACCGAATAACCTCGGCCCATCAATCCCTCAATCTACGCGGTACAGCGCTTCCAGTCCTGCCGCTACCCGATCCACATTCTCCGCCGAAGCCTGTGCGCGTCTCCGCGAGGTGCCATCGGTACCACCGGAGACATGGGGCGTCGCAATTACATTTGGCAAGCTGAAAATCGGCGAAGTCATATCCGGCGGCTCTTGGCTGAAGGCGTCCAAGCCGGCTCCACCAATCTGCCCCTCCACCAATGCGGCTTCCAGCGCGGCTTCGTCCACCAACGCCCCGCGAGCGACATTAATCAAAAACGCACTCGGCTTCATTAAACGTAAGCGGCGTGCATTGAGAGTGTGCCGAGTCTCATCGTTGAGATGCAGATGCAGCGACACGATGTCGGACTCGGCGAGCACTTTATCCAAATCGCCCGGTTTCCCGACAAATTCCACGCCGAACTCGCGCACCTCATCCGCTCCGACATTGCGGATATCAATCGCGGTGATTCTCATGCCAAACGTCAGCGCCCGGCGCGCCAACTCCTTACCGCTGGCGCCGAAACCCACGATACCCAATTTCAATCCCTCAAGTTCCAACCCCGTGGGCAAATACATTTGACCGGCTTTGAGATTTGCCTGCGTAACAGGATACTGCCGCGCGAGCATCAGAATGAACATCATGGCGCATTCCCCCAGAGCCACGGCGCTGAAAGCTCCCGGACAGTTCGCCACGGGAATCTTCGTGGCGCGCCAGTAGTCCATATCGAAATGGTCGATCCCCGTGCCCAGAATCTGCCATAAACGCACCTTCCCCGCTGCTATATCAGCCATCTCTCTAGTCCCCGCGGAACCGCCTTGGTCTATCACCACCTCAACCCCTTCGAACTGCGGAGCGAGGGGCTGGCTGTAATCCAAGATTCGCAAATTGTGGCGGTCGCCGACGGCAGCCACCACGTCCTCTCCCCACGGTTTAAACATTGAGGGACCGAGTGGATGGGGTAAAAACAGCACGATTAGTTTTTTAGGCATCGCTACCTCCGGCAATCACGGAGCGCCACAGGGCTTACCACCTACGCAAGTCCGCTTTTTGTAGGGAACGCAGATCTGCGTTCTTCACTTTTATGATTGAGATTGTCGTAGAAAATCTCCATTACTTTGTTTTACGGAAATCCTGTCAGGATTACAATTGATTCTCTCTCAGCTGCATGTCCACTGAGACGTTACTTCGTGGTATACCCGCCGTCAACCACCATCGTGGAACCGGTTACATGCGACGACTCGTCGCTCGCCAGGAACAGCGCCGCATTGGCGACTTCAATAGGTTCGGCGAAACGTTCCAGCAAGTTCGCCTTTCGGTACGGCGCGATGTGCTCCTCGGGGACGCTTGCCACCAACGGCGTATTCATCACACCCGGACAGATCGCGTTGGCACGGATATTCTCCTGCGCGTGATCGTACGCCATACATCTGACAAGGCCGATGATACCGTGCTTGGAGGCGTTGTAAGCGGCTTGGTTTAGCTGGCCGATTAAACCCGAGATTGATGAGATACAGATAATGTTCCCGCCGCCTTGCCGGCGCATCTGCGGTATGGCAGCCTTCGAACACAGAAAAATCCCCTTGAGGTTCACTCCCAGAATTTGGTCCCACTCCGCCTCGGTCGTGTTTGCAACGGTCTTATCGACATGGACACCTGCATTGTTGACCAAGACGTCGGCGCCGCCGTAGGCATTGACAGCAGCATCAATCAAACGGATAGCGTCGTCCGGGTTCGAGACATCCCCGTGCACAAAAATTGCCTCGCCCCCTTGCTCCCGGATCTGCTCCACCGTTTCTCGTCCGGCGGGTTCATCAATGTCAAAGACGACTATCTTGGCGCCTTCACGGCTGAACAGCAGCGCCATGGCTTCGCCCAGCCCTTTACCTGATCCCGTAATGACGGCAATCTTATCCTTCAGTCGTGCCATTAGAAACTACCTCCTTAAAGTTTTATTTTCAAGAGATTATCCCTTGGTTAGATCTCGAATCTTGTCCCGAAAGTATCGGAAACTGGGCGATGCGTTGGCGTCTACATCCATGTGCGGCGCGATAATCTCCGCCCAATCTGATTTCTCCCTGCCCACCGCTTGCCATCCCTTTTTCCGAAGTGCGCTTGAGCCGCCACTGGATACGGCATCTGCCAAAAGTTCCCAGGTCCCGCAAATCACGTCGTTTTGGTATCCGTTCAGTACATCCCCCTTAGCCTTCGGGTAAGCGGCTTTGAGCGCGGGGATATCGCCGAGCAGCCAAGCCTCGCCCTCTTCCACGGCAATACAAAACCGCGTCTCCGGTTTCGGGCTGCACGCATTCAGAACGGCGAAGAGTTCCCGGCGAAAGGTTTTCAGACACTTGTCATCCAAATCGCAAACCACAATCACCGCCGCTGAATAGCTGGGGGGATATCCGTCAAAGGTACTCCCATACCCTCGGAGGAGTCTCGGAAGTTGATCGAGTAAAAGGCGTTTACTTGCATCAGTACGACTTCTGAGATTTCTAGGAATGCGTCCGATTCCTCGGTAATTGATAACCTTGAATGTATGCTGGTCGCCGAGGATTTTCGGCATCAGGATATCAAGCGCCCGTTTCCCGGACGGGTCTTCCACCAGAATCTCAAAGTGCATCCGACTACCTCGCATCCAGATAGTCGCTGTACCAGAGTCCCCCCAACGGTAATCCCTCGGCGGCCATGTTGTTCACGATTGGATCATCGCTCGCCCGGCGAATCGTCGAAAAGCCGTCCGCGCCCTTTTCCAGAATCCAGACCTCCTCCGGTTCAAGCGCATCGACAAAGTACGGCTGATGGGTGGTAACGAAGACCTGTGACCGACTTCTACCCCGACTGGCGTGTTTACGAAATTCGTTCGCCAAGGTCTCCAAGAGTTTATGGTATAAGCCATTCTCGGGTTCTTCGATGCACAGAAACGGGTGCGGTGTCGGATCTTCGAGCAGCAAGAGATAGGCGAAGGCCTTTAACGTGCCGTCGGACACCTGCTGGGCGTAAAAGGGATCGTGAAAGCCTTTGTCGTTGAATCGGAGCAGCAATCTGCCATCAGAAGTTTTTTCGGTATCAATCCGGTCTATACCGGGAATTTTATCCGCGATTCCCTCCAAGATAGTCTTGAAACGCCCCGGATGCTCGCGCTCCATAAATTGCACGACATTGCCGAGGTTGTCGCCGTGGATGTTGAGGTGCTGCTGTGGCCCCGCGAGCGGCAGGCTGCGCGCCGCGTCGGGAGAGAAGTAGCTGAGATACCATCCCTCGATAAACCGTCGAAAGTCGGCGATTCTCGGATGCTGCTTCAGAGCGCCGAGCGTGGCAATTCCGAGCTTGCGCCGATCTTCTAATTCAACAACCTCCGTTTCAATAGATTCCTCTCCTATTATCAGCTTGAAGAGACTCAAATAATCGAGCCCCTCCATTTCCTCGTCAATCCGTTGCCCTGCTTGGGCGCCCTCCCATGCCAGGCCTCTGCCGTTCCAGAAGAACAGGAAGTACCACGGAAAACCGCCTCTTTGGCCTTTTCGCCGTTGGCGGAGATACTCAAACAGGACGTATGGGCGTCCAGACTCATCCGCCTGAATAGCAATTCCGTAGGTTATCGGCTGGGTTTCGCTGCTTTCTCGGTAATAAACCTCAAATCCGATAGGATCAGTTTCGCCTTGAGATCGCAGCCTCTCAAACCCGCCGCGCCCCTGTTGGTCGCACGCCTCCTCTACACCTGACTTTAAAGCATCGGCAAGGAACCCGAACGCATCGAACAGCGCGCTTTTGCCGACCCCGTTCTTGCCGATGACCGCTGTCATGCCGGAGAGCGGTTTCTTTTCGTGTTGGTTCCATAGCCGCCCAATCGTCACATCCTTGAGCACCTTGAAATTCCTTACTCTGAAACCTTCTATCTTTGCCATGTTACAATCCTTATGCAGGATACGACCAAGACTTAACGGCAAGGAACGCAGATCTGCGTTCCTTACAATATCAGCCAGAGAAACCGAGTTTTGAGGAAAAACTCGGTTTAAGCTGTGGAGTGCAACCCCAGTCGATTTCCCTCGGAATCCTCAAAGAAGGCGTAAAAGCCGTACTCGCCAACGCTGGTCTTGGGCGTAAGCGTCTTTCCGCCGTTGGCGTTGACCCTTGCCAACGTTCCCTCAATGTCCGGTGCGGTGAAATAGATAAGGATGCCGTCGTGAGACGGCACGTAACCCTCGGACTTGATAAGTGTGCCGGAGGCGCCAATTCCATCCTCGACCGAGGGAAACCATGCCATTTCCACTTGCTCCACTGTGGCGGGAGTAAGTTCGACATCCAACACGGCTTCGTAGAATTTCTTGGCTCTGTTCAGGTCGATTGCGGGAATCTCGAACCAACCTACAGGGTTGTAGTGTTTTGCCATGCTAACTTTCCTTTCTTCGAAGGGCGGGTTTTGCGAGATTATGCCGTTGCTCGGTTTACGCTACTTACCGCCCTTCGGACCGTGTGTGGAGGGGTAAAACAGAGTTACCCCTCCCCTTGGCTCATGTGAAACAGTTGCCACACGTGTCCATCGGGGTCTTGGAATGTCCTGCAATACATCCAAGGCTGATCCTCGGTTGGCATCGGTTCGCTACTGCCCGCGCTGAGCGCCTTGTTCACGATCTCGTCAACCTCCTCGCGGCTGTCGGCGGACAACGCGACGACGACCTCGGTGGTTTTTGTCGCGTCTGCAATCTCCTTATTGGTGGACATTTGGAAAAACGACTCGGTCATAAGCATGGAATAGCTGCCTTCGGAAATGACCAAGCAGACGCAATTTTCGCCGCTAAAATCGGGGTTAAATTCAAATCCTAGTTGGGAATAGAATTCCTTTGATTTGTCGAGGTCTTTAACGGGTAGGTTGGTAAAAGTTAATCTGTTCATAGTTTCTCCTGTTTTTCGGCTAATTCTTTAACTGCCTCCAGCGCTTTGGGCCATACCCCTTCAAAGTAAGCCTGATACGACGAAGGTATATCTATGTCAACGGCTAGTTCGGTGCCCCCGTCCACTTCGGTGAAAGGTAAGTGTTTAGTGGCTAGTGATTAGTGGTTAGTAAACCCCCTGAAGGCATAAGACGGGCAATGAATTGCCCTACTACGAACCAGAGGAATGGGTGTCCACACGTTGTACGCCTGAAAAAATAGCAAAAAAACCGTCTATATTTATAGCACTCGACCCCAGAAAACAATGGACTAAACAGTTACGGTGAAAGTATAGTTTTCATAAGCGGGCGTCCGCGCTTTTACCTCGTCACTTTCCGTGTCGTCGACACCCTTGAGGACGTGGCCGCG
Source organism: Candidatus Poribacteria bacterium (assembly GCA_965197465.1). Taxonomy (GTDB): domain Bacteria; phylum Poribacteria; class WGA-4E; order WGA-4E; family JAJDTR01; genus JAJDTR01. The sequence continues at coordinate 3,516,905 of OZ240209.1, forward strand.
ATGCTCGATTGATAGGTACTCGCACTTTCGGTTTTCCGCAATTACCCCCACCATTCCATCCTTTTCCGGCGTGAGGAAACGCATGGTGCTGCCCACCGTCCAATCGCCCTCATAGTAGGAACCTTCAGCGAATACGGTCGTCCATTGTCTGTAGGTCTCATCATCTAGCATGACGTGCCACACAGTGGATCGCGGCGCTGAAATCGTGATTGAATAGCGAAATCTTGTCACTTTTGGAGTTTCCTTTGTCAAGTAACAGGTTTATAGGTAGACAGGGATTTCGGGCACGGTTGAAATTCAGGTGAAAGTGTCCTCCTTCTCGCCCGACCCCTGATCGTCGGTTAGGGTACGGCGTCAATGCGTCCTGTCCTAAGAAGGATGCGCAAGGCTTGACGTTTGCTGAATGTGCTCAGTCGGTGCGCGTTTTCCGTGATGTAGGCGATGACCTCGTCCGGATCGGTCTTGGCGTATTCGCGCAGCGCCCAGGCAATCGCTTTGCGCAGGAAAAACTCGGTATGATCTATGGACGGCTCGATACAGTCTTGGAGCAAATCGACATCCGTGGCGTCCTTGAATTTCAATTGACAGATGATGGAGGTGCGGCGTTTCCAGATGTCGGATGAGTGCGCCCATTCGAGCATCACCCCTTTCATCTCTTCCGGATAGCGGGTCAGCAGACCGCCGACGAGCCGGGGCGCGATGGTGTCTACATAGTCCCACCACGCGCCATCGACGATCATCTCCTCGTAGCAGGACAGTGCCTCAAGCGTCTGGAAGTCCGCATAGGCGGGATGTTCGCCGAGCCTGATGGCGGCGTAGCGTTCTTCCCGGTAGTCCGCGTTCCGCCAGATGGTAAGAATGGTGTCCAGCCAGCGTTTCTGTGTCTCAATCGGATGAGCGGTGAAGACTTTGCGGCACACCGCTTTCAGCGCCGGCGTCTGCACTCCGAGATAGGGCATCTCCGACTTCATGTAAGCCTGCATCCCCGGCGCTTTCTCGGGATTGGCGTTTTCGCGCAGCGCCTCCCGCAACGCGCGGCAAAGTTCGGCTGACGGGTAGAGGCGGGGGCGGTGCTGCCGCGTAGTCTTACTGTCTGTAGATTCTATTGATATGCTACTCATCGCCCTTTCTCACCATAACATAGGCGCTTTAATTGACCGGGAGCTGTTGTTGATTTGAACTTTAGCACGCTTCGAAATCCTTGACGCCGCAGTTGCAAGCATCACAAAGTCCGGTGCTCTACCTGTCCCTAACGGCCGAGATCTGCCCACGGGTCATAAGAACCAAAGTTCCATAAGTGGTGCTCAATATCGCGGCAGATATAGAGGCGACCGCCGTAATCTTGGTCGGCAGGCTCCATTACAATCTCGGCCCCGGCAGCCCGTGCCCGCGCGCAGTGGGCGTCCACGTCATCGACGATCACGTAGGGCGCTTGGGTTACCGCGCCAGCATCTGTCGGTTGGATTATCAGGTCGTCATATTCCCCTTCACGGGCGGAACCCAGCATAATCATACTGTTTCGAAAGGTGAGTTGGGCGTGGGCAATCTGGTCGTCCTCACCCGGCACGACCAAGTGCCTCTCGAAGCCGAACGCCGCGCACAGCCATTCTATCGCGGCTGGAGCGTCTGCGTAGCGCAGAGCCGGAATGATTTTCGCGCCTTGGGGTCGTGTTTCGGTCGACATGATAGTTTTCCGCTCCTCTTCACGACTCTCCGTTGAAAGCGGACTCGAGCGCAGCGATGTCTATCTTGCCCATTTTCATCATGGCGTTGTGCGCGCTTTGCGCCGCTTCTTCGCCTTGATCGTCAAACCAAAGACACGTGCGGAGCTTGGATTTTTCGTTCATGTGGATGGTGGTTTATGCCATCTCTCCAAAATACTGGTGCCATTGATTGAATGCATCAAGTAAGGAAACTTACACGGATCTGATTAGGAGGTCCCGAGTCTGCGGTAAGTCGGTGGGTCGAGCGACTTCTATCACACAGTAATTGCTATCGCGCGGGATCAACTATCGCACTCGCTATCCGCTCGCTTAATCATCTTGGGATGCGGCAAGCACCTGCCAGTTGATGCCGAATTTGTCGGTGCAGGCGCCAAAGTAGTCGCCCCAGAACGCATCTTCCATCGGCCATTTCACCTCGCCGCCGTCCGACAGTTTGGCGAAGAATTCGTCTGCATGCTCTCTGCTTTCTGCCTGGAAGGAGAGCGAGAAGTTGTTCCCCATAACGGGCGGAGGACCGAACGATGAACAACTGTCGCTGCCCATCAGAACGCTTGACCCGATCGGAAGTGAGACGTGCATGATACGGTCAAGCTCCGTCTCCGGGATGCTCATGCCTTCCGGGCCGTCGCGGTACGTCATAAGATTTTGGAACTCGCCGCCGAAGATGGAACGATAGAATTCAAACACTTCGAGGCAGTTGTCGTCAAAGGTTAAGTATGTATTGAGAAGCATCAATTCCTCCCAAATAAAGTGCTATAGTCAGTTCCATTCATATTTACACATTTTTCGGTCGGTGCGATCAATCGAATGGATAGTGAGTGCGATAGAAATCCCTTTCCAACCGCACCTACGAGGCTGGATAAATACCGGTTCGGTTAGGAAACCGAACCTACCAGTGGATTTACTAAAAGATTTGTAGATACAAGTGAGTATACCATACCTGCGGCGCGGTGGTCAACGTAGGCGCGGCGTATCAAGCCAACGATGGGTTCGGGGGCAAGGCAGGCTGACAGGCTATCCGCCCCGCCGGTTCAATATCTCGACGGCGTCGGTCGCACCCTGAAATTCCGCCCATCCCTTGGGCGTGCCGTCATGGACGCCATCAACGATGGTCGGATCGGCGCCTCGGTCGAGCAGCAGGTTCAAACATCCCACGCAGTTGTATTGCGCGGCAAGGTGCATGGCGACGGCATCGACACCGTGACCTTCACCGCCCCAATCGTGCCGCAGATCCGGGGCCGCGCCGTGGTCGAGCAACCATGCCGCCGCTTCGACCTTATCGCTGTAGCATGCCCACAGGAGCGGTGTGCCGCGGAAGGGGTTAGCGTTGACATCCGCGCCGAGAGCGACGAGCGCCGCCATGGAGCCGCACTGGTTGTTTCGCGCCGCCCAAGAGAGCGCTTCATCCAGCACCTCCTGCCGGCTGCGTGCCCGATCCCAAGTTGGGAAAAACTCGGGGGCGTAGAAATCGAGTCCGCGGTAGGCATCCGGCGTCAGTTCGTCGCCGTCAACGAATCGGTCGAGATTGTTCCCGAGGGCGGCGGAAGAACGCAGATTGTCGGGATAAACCGGCAGCAACACCTCGCCCATATAGGCTTTCGCGTAAAACAGCGCGAAGGAGAGCGGAGAGGCGCCTTCCTTGCCGTGTGCTTCCGACTCGACGGATGCGCCTGCGGCGATTAGCCGCGTTGCCAGGTCGGTGTGGCCTGCCATGGCGGCGGTGTGCAGCGGAGACCAGTTATCGTGGTCGGCGGCAGACGGGTCGGCGCCCGCCTTCAAGATTAGGTCAATGGCGGCATGCTGTTCGGGCGTACCCGGGTGCAAGGGAATGGCGATGTCTCCAGTCGCAACACGGCAAGCAAGATCGAGCAGCGTGCGTCCTTCGGAATCCTTTGCCGTGAGAATCGCCGGGGAGGAGGAGAGCAGGTCTTCGAGCGCCTCAAGGTCCCCCTCGCGCGCAAAGGTGGCGGCTTGTGTCAAAAGGTTTTGTGCCATTTCACTGAACAATTGTGTCTAAATTCAATTGATGTTGTCACGAAATTTTCGTCCCGTATCCTTACGTCTGCTATTTTCAAGGGACAAAATTCTCCCTTTCTGTAGGGGCGAACCCCTGTGTTCGCCCTCTTGTATCTACAATCATGGGACGGCACAGGGGCCGTCCCCTACAATCGGACGAGGCTGCGCTGAGCCATTTCGGTGGGCTCCGCAGCGGATTGTCCCCGTGTTCAGTCGAGCACGTTCGAGCCACCGTCGTCCAATTCGGAAGGGCGTTTCCAATAGGTGTACTGCGGTGTCCACTCCTCGTCGTCGAGTCCCGCCAATCCGAGCAGGCTCCACATCGCACAATAGAGGTCACCGGGACCGAACTCGCACGCGTTTTTGCGCAGGATGGTATCGCCGTCCCGTTCGTAGACCACGCCGCCCGGGTAATTGTCTTCTTCGTTTGCCACCGACTGTTCACGCATGTAAACCCCGCCTTCGTGCGACGCCAGGCGAAACCGCCAGCCACGGGCGTTGGCAAACCGGCGCTGAACTTCGGGTGGATCCTTCGAGAGCAGCACGACGGACAGCGCAGATTCCAGATGGGGCAGCAACCCGTTGAAGCCGTCCGCCCACAACGTGCAATAGCGGCAGCCCTGTCCCATGTTGTGGATAGCCAGCAGCTTGTCCTTTCCGCCGAACAGTTCGAGAAGCGTCACCTGACCGGTCAGCGTCGCAAAGGTGTAATTGGGGACCGGCGTCCCCGGGTTGGTCTTGCGCAGAGCATTAAGTTCCGCTACCAACTTCCCGATACGTTGTTCGAGTTCGACAATCTTTTCGTTTGACATTGTTATACTTGTTCCTTTTGTAGAGAATAACGATTGTTATTTTCTACCTACGTAGTCTCTTTCTTAAAATCATGCAAGTAGGGAACGCAGATCTGCGTTCCCTACAAAAACCGAACTGGGTAAATCCTAACATAGGTGTGCTGAAGAGAGCATGTCGGGGTAACGGCACGGTATTGTACTCTCACCGGATGTGGCTGCGAAATTTTCTGCCGGGGAGATGGCTACAGAGATTCTCAAACTATGGACATCCGCACGATTGTCTTGAGTTTGTCTGGCGCCGTACGACGGGGATCGCTGAGATAGATTTCATGCCCCGGTGGCCCCAGAGCCACATTTTCTAACAGCGCCCTACTCTGAAGCTGTTCATAGACGGGTCCGACTTGGTCGTAGGGCCCAATGTGCAAGACCTGTAGGCTTTCGCCTTCCTCCCATCTTACCAATTGGACATCTGAGGTGTCAGTTCCCTTCCTTTCTAGGGTTGTTTCCTGCGCCTCTTGCAAGTGCTCGCTTTTCACACTCTCCGGCACTCGGATCATCGTCCTCCAGCGCCACTGTGACATGTCGGGAAATTCAGTCGGATTATCGTACCAAAGCGCCTCCAGCGGGGGAACGACAAAGTCGATCGTCCCCGCCTTTTTCAGAGAAAATTTCACGGTGTAGGCGACCGGGTAGAGGTCTTGAATCGCCTTTTGAAACGCTTCGCCGCCGGGAGACCCCTGCCCGTCGACAGCCAAGAAGGCTGCCTCGCCCGGCTTGACGCGCTCAACCTTGCTGGTGGCGCGATACAACTCTTTCATCGTTTTTTTGAAGTCAATTTTGTCCATAGAACACTTCCTTTGAACGTACTAGTGAGCGAACCAACGGCGCGCCTGTTCAGTCTTGCGACAGCCCGGTGGTGACGTGCCAGTTGATGCCGAATCTGTCGGTGAATGCGCCAAAATATGCACCCCAGAACATATCGCCCATCGGGCAGGTTACAGTGCCGCCGTCTGACAGCTTGGCGAAAATCTCGTCCGCGTGCTCTTTGCCCTCTGCCTCGAAGGTGAGCGAGACGTTGTTCCCTACGACGGGCGGGGGACCGAACGATGAACAACTGTCGCTGCCCATGAGGACGCTTGATCCAACGGGAAGGGAAACGTGAAGGATGCGGTCAAGCTACGCCTCCGCGACGTTCATTTCTTCGGGTGCTTCGCGGAAGGTCGAGATGAACGCGAACTCCCCGCCGAAGACGGAGCGGTAGAATTCAAACACTTCGCGGCAATTGTCTTCAAAGGTTAAGTAGGTGTTGAGCGCCATTGATTCCTCCTAACAATAGTGAACGTATTTGTGAATGTGTATGATACCCAATGTTGGCGTTTGGTGTCGGTATTTAACATTGTCTGGACTGTGATTTACAGGATTTTGAAATTACCTTGATTTTTTTGCATGAAGTTCTTGTTGATCATACCATTTCGCCTGAATAATGGTGCATACGATCTCTGAATTGTACCGTTCATCTTCTCCGTAGGCGGGGCATCTTGCCCCGCGGACTTTGCTTGCATTCTAGAGAAATGGCATTACTCTTTTGAACTGAAGACTTCTTGCGCCAAAGTTGATAAGTAACCCAACCTCCAAATCGTATGCCTCCAAATAATTGATTGCCTGTGCCAGATGAATGTCCTCCAGTTGAATAATAGCCTTCAATTCAACAGAGACAATGGCTTCTATCAAGAAATCGACTCTTCTCGTGCCAATTTGCTGTCCTCTGTAGTAGATAGGCATCTCGCGCTCACGGCTGAAAAGTATATGTTGATTTGCCATTTCGATTGCTAACGCCTTCTGATAGATGACTTCCTGAAATCCATTACCTAACGCAGAATGAACCGTCATGGCACTGCCAATCACCTTCCTCGTCAACACCGAATACTTATGTTCTCTATTTATCATAGCCCATCACTCAATCATACAAATCACAGTTCAGACAGTCACGGCACAACCCTAAGTTTCTGCCCTGCTGGGCGGTAGACATCGGGAACGCGGTTTTTCGCCATCGCGAGGCTGCTTTTGGCGCGGTTTAACCACTCTCGCGGATCATCGGGCGGAAATCGTTCAGTTAGCCTCATATACGACTTGCCATCCTGTAAGGCAGGCTTGATGACCAAAGCGTGGCTGTCTTTGTATCGCTCAAGATCCGCCGGCGAAACCAGTATCGCATCGACCGCGACGCGCACGCCGTAGAGGTTCTCGTAAATCCGTGCCCTGAGATGCTTCGAGTGGCCTCCCTCTTTGACGATGAGCAGATCGACATCGCTATTCCGTGCCATTGTGCCGCGAACGGCGGACCCAAAGAGAATGATTCGCTCCGACTGGGCTACCTCAACTACGCGCCGGATGATTTCGTCCAACGTGCTCTGGTCTAGTTCCCGTGTCGTCATAAACCAACCTCCCCTAGCTTTACCGTTTGTCCCAATTGGCTTCCCCGGAAGCCAATTTACGATCCTTCAGTTCTAGCTCCGGATACGTACGGCATCTTCGACCGCGGCGCTGAGGTCAACTCCAGACCGCAATTATCACCGCTTGCCCGAGAAGCGCCACTCCGTCATGACCGAGGTTGAGCCAGAAGAGCCCTGCCTTCCGCTTCTCAAAAGCGACCGACTGGTAGCCGACCGGGAGGATGAAAGCAATCAGCGCCATGATCGCCAAGTAAACGCCCGCCAGCGCGTCCCCGCTCTTGCCGGTGATTGAGACGACGCGCTCGGCTCCACCCATCCCGGCGAACAACTGCGCCAAGATAAACGCGGTAACCAACGCCAGCAAGAAACTCACACCGTACGTCTTCAACGGGTTGAAACCTTCTTGAATCTCCTCCGCCGTGGTCTCCATCAGTTCGAGCCACCGTTTGCCGAATAGCGGACCGTACCAGAGGGCGCCGACAATCATCGGAACGATTCCGGCAACCAGCACCGCCAATAGATTGACTTCATGCATGATTCTTTCTCCTTGTGGTTGGTGAGATGGGTAGGGATAATCGGAACATTATAAAGATGATGGGCGAAACGGCAGGGTGTTTTTACCAAACTGTTGAAAAACGGCTCCGACAGCAGATCAATATCATCGACTGCCGTGCTCTTCAGCCCGTACCTTTTTCGTAATGGGGCTGGTAGAGTTGTACGCGTACCCCGCCCGGCATCTCGAAGTGTACCACCAGACCGAATCCGGCGTCAACTACCTCCCCGTCAAAGACCACGCCGCGTGCTCTCAGTTCCGCAACCGTGTCACGGATGTCATCGCAGTAGAAGGAGATGTCGTGGGTGCCGGCGGGCGCGCCGTGCTCGCCGTTCGGATCGGCGTCGTGCACGCCCATGTCCGCCTCCGGCAGGTCGAATATGAGCCAGCCGCCGCCAACGTCCGTATAGGCGTCGAAGCCAAGTTTGTCGCGGAGGAATTCGCGCAACGCCTCCGGCTCCGAAGAGTAGAACATCGTGTGCACACCTTTGATCATGATTATGCCTCTACGTTAGGAATTGTCGGTTTCTTGAGGGGGCGAAATGTCTTGAAAAAGCGCCAGATACAATAAGACCTCCTTAAGTTCGTTTGCCTCGGCGAACTTGCGGATAATCTTGTTGATTTTGTTGTCAACCTCAATGTTGCCCCTCAAGTTCACCATGTCGGCAAAGCCACCGCCATCGGGGACTGCAAAGAGCGCGTTGGGCTGGACGGCGTACTGTCGTAAACATACTTTATGCAGTAGCGTCAGGATAGGATGTTGTCCTTGTATTGGGAGGTGTCCATGCCACCGAGCAACTCGTCGCAGCTTTGCCAGAGCAAGGCATAGATTTGGGATTTCTTCAGTGCCATGGTAAGTTCCTACTTCGCTGCGTCGGGTATTCGGGAGAATGCGGGAACCGTGACGCGCTCTGAATCCATTAGACGCTTGGAGGATTATGTATCTTGGGATTGCTTCCACAACCGTACGGTAAAACGATTTTCATCCTCAATTAAGTCCGGCTCGGTACCATTATGGTCGCGCATAGACCGAATAATTCGATTTCGTACTCCCATACCAAGATGATCCACGTAGCCATAGTCACGCAAGATTTCCTTTAGCAGTTCGTTTCTAGCTGCTCGCAGCCCTTCTTTCATCTTTTCCACGCTTACGCCGTTTGGCAGCCGCCCAGGCGAAATGACCTCAAGGCGATCCTGGTACAAGGAAATCTCAATGTCTGTCCCGATAAGTGTGTAGTCTCTGTGGGCAACCGCGTTCACGATGCTCTCACGGACGGCATCCTTTGGAAGTGCTTTTTTCCGCTCCCGTCGCCCGCCTTCAAGCCATGCGCTCGTGCCCATGTTGCGTTCAACAAAGTCCACTGCCTGGTCAATAACGCCTTTGTCCACCGGGCGCTTTTTTGGCGATAAAATCGAGACCAAGGGACCTCTGATGCGTTCCTCGTCAATTGTGTCGTAGTCCTTTTCCGTACGCGGGAAAGCGGCTGCCGTTATGCCGGCTTGAGGGAGTCGGCGGTTTGGATATTCGCCGAAGATTAACAAACCGGCTACCGTAGCAGCGGTAGTTCCGCCAGACTCGGAAAGGAGGTCAATGTTAAGTAGAATTTGACGCCAAGCGTCACCATCCTCAACTTCGGGGGCGTCGCGTTGTAGGATGACGCGAAAGTAGTTTTCGATTCGATCGAGATCGAGGCTATCCAGCCCCATGTCGGGCACCGGACTGATGTCGTAGCGCATCAGGCGACTAGCTTGATACAAGCGTCCTTCCTCTCCACGCGTTGCTTCCCGTGATGTGGATCCTACACGGACGAAGGTTACCCAGGCGTTGCCGCGCTTGGCTTTGTACGGTTTGCCGGGACTATCGGCGGGAAGCCCTATCACACCGACCACTTTCCCATCCTCCAAGGTCACGCAGGACCAGGACGGAATGATTTCAGGTTGCAGGTTTCCGCGAGCGACGTTCATCACCCACTGTTCCACTTCCTCACGCTGGTTTGCCAGTCCCTTGATGTGCCCATTATTCTCTACGCCGATCAAAATCTTTCCACCCTCAAAATTGAGCATCGCGGAAAATTCTTTAGCCAAGTCGTCGGGGTGAATCTCGTCACGTTTGAATTCCACGCCCGAGTTCTCTCCGCTGCGGATCAGCTCGATTAATTCAGCCTTGTTCATCGTGTTCCTCAGAAGCCGTACTTCAGTCGTCTCTTCTTGAAGGCGTCCTTTCCGCCTTCAAAGAGGTTTTCAATTAACTCTTGAATCGGTTTCAAGTCGATTAATCCCATGTGTTCAGGCGCGATTCGCGCCTTCCCCTGTGTCGCTTCGCCCATCGCTGTCAGTCCGAGGATGAGTTCGGCATCTCCGAACACCGGGATGTTGGCGTTGTGGGTGGAGAAGATGAATTGTCGCCTGAGCTTCTTGTCATGCATCTTGGGAACTATGTCTTGTGGTTGGTTATGGCAAGGACGGAGACACCGATCTCCGCCGCTTTTTCGACGATTGCCTTTGCGTGCGTTTCGGCATCAGTCCCACTAGGCTGCCCGCGAAACTGGGACCCGTAGCCAAAGGGGTTAACCTGCAATGCGCAGCGGTGGAATGTGGCGCTGCGCGGCAATTTGAGCGCCCTAGCAATGGAATCATTTGCTTTGGTAGTCGGATTGTTGTCGTTCACGTTGAAAAAGTGCCAGATATGACAAGACCCCGATGGGATATCCCCTCGGGGTCTCGCTTTAGCCAACGGGTTGCCCACGTTGTTGGTCAGAATAAAATATATGGCTCTCCCGGACGGATTCGAACCGCCGACAAAGTGGTTAACAGCCACCTGCTCTACCAACTGAGCTACGGGAGATCATGAAATGCCAAGATGCGCCGAATTATCGGGTTACTCGAAAGTTGGCGCTAAATTGTACACGATAGTTTGGGCGGATGGCAAATGAAAATGGATTTTGGGGATGGGGAAAGATGCTGCGTAATGATTAATGCGTAAGAAAGCAGATACGCGGTAAAAAGGGAAATTGACTGTTGGCGCCGGATTCACCATGTGGGAGCCAACAAATGGTTGTGTTTTTCGTGCCATTGTGATATTATTTTTGCTGGAACAGGACAAGTGCATGCAATCGTATGCAGATATCTTTGGGAGGTCATTTCGTGAATTGGCAAGATTTGATACCAGTTGTTACAGCAGGCATTACAATTGGTGTGTTTCTTTGGAAATTTCCCACCAAATCGGATATGAATAGAAGGTTTGCAGAGTTACGATCCGAATTTCGTGAGGGCATAAGGGATGTGAGGGAGAATATAAAGGATGTGCGTGGGGAGGTACGAGAGAATATAAAGAATGTACGGGAGGAAATAAAGAACGTACGGGAGGAAATAAAAGATGTACGAGAGGAAATAAGGGATGTGCGCGGGGAATTAAAGGAACTTCGCGTGGCATTTATGAACTACATCCTTCATCGCAATGCGGAAGATAAGGATTAAACGAATGCAACTAGTATTTGATAGATATGCCGGTTACCGAGAAGTTGCAAGTATTGACCACAGAAATTACCTCTCCGACTGCTCAACGCCGGCACTGTACGCTCCATCGCCGGTGGATTCTTCCGCTGTCAGCCCGCCGGCATCAAGCCAATCTTTGATGCTTTGAATGCTGTCCGCCACTGTGTAGATAGGCTCAAAATCGATAAGGGTTTTTGCCTTGGACATATCGAAAGAAACCTCCTCCCCTTGTGCCATGCTCCAAGGAAAGCCGCACTCCACCTCAATATCGGGCAAGATGCCTTTGATGATTTCGACAAATTCCGAGCCTCGGGTGGGACTGGCGCCGCAACAGTTGAAAATCTCACCCACCGCGCCCGGGTGCTCCCCGGCAGCGATGTGCATCCGGGCTACATCGCGATAGTCCACGTAGTGGCAAAGTTCTTCGGTCGAGAAATGCGGTATTTGAACCTTCACGCCTTCAGCCAGTTGAGCGGCGATCTCGCGCCAGCCGCGTCCGCCGCCCTGTCCGTGAGGTCCAATAACGGCTGTCAGTCGCAGAACTGTCGTTGGGACTTCGTACTGATAGTAATACGTTAGCGCCAACTCCTCCTGCATCCGCTTGGTGGTGGAATAAATATCCTTTGGGCGGCAGGGATGATTTTCATCCACTGGCATGTAATCGGGAGGATTAAATTTTGTTCCCGGATACCACTCATAAGCAGATACACTACTGGCTTGTATAAACCGATTCACCTCGACGCGGCGGGCGTATTCAAGTAAGTTCTGCAGGCCGTTGATATTCAGTTCGACCATCTGCAGCGGATCCCCGGTATCGCCGGGCAGTGAGGCGAGGTGCATGATACAATCGAATGAGTTGCCGTCCAAAGCCCGATCCAGCGCTTCGGCGTCGGTCAAATCCGCTTGGATGAAGGGGATGTTCCCTTTGGGTCGGGTTCGTCCGAGACCCGTGACCGCTTTCCCCATCTCCAAGAGCTGCCGCACAAGTTCACGTCCGACATATCCGGTGGCGCCGGTAACTAGCACGTCTTTCATGAAATTCATGCCTCCTTCGGCGGCGGTTCGTAGTACGGCGGCATTACTTCCTCTGTGAGGGGCAGATCAACCCACGCGCCGGTCTCCATGCTCTTCCACGTGGCGCACATGACTTCTACGGCGTGCGCCCCATCCTCGCCGCTGATCAACGGCGGCTTGTCATTGATGATGCAATCCAAGAAGTGTTCGGTCATTCGCTCGTAGTTGCTCGGTCTGCGCGGTGGACAGATGGGCACCCACCGTTTCCGGACGTGCTCGTCTATAATGTCCTCCACCCAGAACAGTTCGGGCCAACGGTAGTCGCTTAGAACCTCGGGAAGAGTGTCTACGGTAAAATCCTTGTTCGTGTACACCGCCATGGGCCAGCTTTGGAAGGGATTGGTGGCGTCGGTGGCGGTAAAAATTGTGCCTTCCGTGCCGCACAGTTCGGTCATCTGGTTCACGGCAGGAGAAAACCGGTTGCAACTGACCGTGCCGAAGGCGCCGTTCTCGAACTCGACCATTACCAGCGCGGTATCGTCGCATTGCGTATAGCTTTCGGGCATCGCCAAACGCCGCGCAACTCCGACAGCACGCTTGACTTTGCTGTCGTTGAGCCACGTCAATAAATCTATCACATGGGCGCCGGTGTCGTTCAGCGCAGCACCGCCGGAAACCTTGCAGTCCAGTCGAAACTCGGTTCGGGCAACGTGATTCTGATAGTTGTACCAATGTTCATGGAGGCTGCCCCGGCTCATCAGCAGATTGCCTATGATTCCCTCCGTGATGAGTTGCTTTGTCCACTGGTTATGCGTCCAGAATCGGCGGTCACACCCAACCATAAGCTTCACGCCCGCTTCCTTGCAGGCATTGACGATGTCCCAAGCTTCGGTATTAGTAACGGCGAGAGGTTTCTCAACCACCACGTGTACGCCGGCACCCGCAGCCGCGATTGCGATGTTGCGGTGCGAATTGTTTGGGGTCGCAATCACGACACCGTCGAGATTTGCATGTTCAAACATCGCCCGGTAGTCGGTGAAGTGTCTTTCAGCCCCCCATTTTGCCGCGGTTGCTTTTGCCTGATTGTCATCCAGATCGCAAACGGCGACCAGTCTCGCCTCTTTGCGCTGGGTGATTGACGGCAGGTGTGCGATTTCGGCAATGCTGCCGCAACCGATGACCCCCATTCTCACGTCTGACATTCTTTCCCCTTTTCAACAATTGACTTTACTGTGATAACCAAGATATACGCGTTCTTCAACCTGCTTATGTGTCGGCATACGTTCCAGAGAGACGCCGCCGCTGCGTTCAATGACACAGATGGCGGTGGCACACCCCCATTGCGCCGCTTTAAGCGGATCGGCGCTGCGGAGATACTCCGACAAAAAGCCCGCCATAAAAGTATCCCCTCCTCCGGTGGTGTCCGTTACTTTTCCCGACAGCGGCGGTACCTCCCATCGATTTTCCCGTGTGAGGACAAGCGCTCCCTTTGGTCCGAGCGTGATGACGGCGACCTTTGCCCCGCGATCCAGAAACCGCTTCGCCGCCTCGTTCGGATCATCCCAGCCGAAGATGGTCGCCGCATCTTCATCGGAGGCTTTGACGATATCGAAGTGTTCGGCAACGCCGCAGGCGAGGTCTTCGAGAGAGGGAGTGGCTTCGCGATTGGCAACGCTCATGTGAACACCGCCGTATCCGCCGAGGTCGACGGCGCTAACTTCCCCCAGCGCGACCACTGCCGCCAAGTCTTCCGTGAGCACATCGTTGTCCATCGGGCAGACGTAAATCAACCGGCATCCGTGGTACGGTTGCGGTATATCTTTAACGGTGATTGGGGAAGCCTTGGTCGGATAGCGAATCTCCTTGTGCCCCTGTTCATCGTAGATTAACTCGGTCGTCGTGGTTTGATCGTGTGTTCGTATGCCGGTCACATCCACTCCGGCTTGGATAAGGGGTTGAAGCAACTCTTGCGGCATGTCCGAGCCGATTTTTGTGGACATCCCCGTCTTGGTATTCTGGCGCGCCGCCGCTACGGAGCAGTATGCGGGAGGGCTTCCCAAAAACGGTCCCTTGACAGCGTCCGGGAAGTAAATCATCTCGGAAATGACATGACCGATACAAACCAAATCAGGCGTTGACATCATCTCTCGTTTCTACAAACCTTTCAGTGAATTCGCCCGCGAGTAGGCGACGCAAGTGCCGCGTATCGCGGTGCGGAAATTTTGCACATTATACGCCAAACCGTGGTGATGTCAAGTGCAAAAAACTGTTGAAATCGGGAGTGGTAAATTGTAAACTGTGGGCGTTTCACGGCTCATGACCGAGTTCAGACAACGTCGGACATGGCAAAAATAGCCTTGAATCGGTAGTCGAGAATCACTACTGCGTACCAACCCTCACCTTATCGCTTTTGGAACATATCAAAAGGAGAGATTATGCCCGTTTTAAGTGCCGAAGACCGCGCCTTCTGGGAGGAGCACGGTTACGTAACTGTTCATGACGCCGTACCACCGGAGAACGCGAAAGCCGCCGAGGATGCGGTTTGGGATTTTCTCGGGATGGATGCGGGGGATAGGGACAGTTGGTATCCCGAACCGCCGCGTTCCAGTATCATGGTGGAGATATACCAGCATCAAGCGCTGTGGGACAATCGTCAATCCCCGCGGCTACACCAAGCCTTTGCTGAAATCTGGGGAACCGAGGAGTTGTGGGTAAGTTTTGATCGAGCAAGCATGAGTCCGCCCAATCGTCCGCCGAAATTGAACCGAACGGATGCCGGGCTGCATTGGGACAGGAATCCCTTCGATCCTCCATCCAATCTCGGCGTGCAAGGTGTGCTGTATCTCACCGACACGCCGGCGAATCAGGGCGCGTTCACCTGCGTGCCCGGGTTCCATCACAAAATTGAGGCGTGGCTGGAAACTCTCCCGGAGGACGCCGACCCACGGCGGCAAGATTTGGAGAGTTTGGGCGCCGAACCGATTCCGGGGAAGGCGGGGGACCTGATAATCTGGCACAGCAGTTTGCCTCACGGCGCGGCGCCCAATTTTGCCGACCAACCTCGCGTGGTGCAGTACATCACCATGTTCCCCGGCGGTGAGGACAGCGAAGAATCCCGCGCAAAACGAATTGACGCGTGGCGCAACCGCGGGGCAGGGTTTAGCGGCGAACGAGAGGAGAAGGAAAAAAAGCAGGGCAAAACCGCAAAACTCACGCCCTTGGGGAGGAAACTGCTGGGGTTGGAAAAGTGGGGGAGTTGAATATTTGGCGACTGGGAACGGACAAATCTGACGATTATTGACTATGTAAGAATGTCATATAGTGCATCCGGAATTGTGTATATTTGGAAACACTGTAGGGCATATGCACTTCAGTTGGGAGCGCAAATCTACGTCCCCTACTTGCCAGATTCACAGAAAGGGACAAAAAACTAGGTAGGGAATAACTAGCCAGCCTAACTGCTGAGGAAGAAAGCATGAAGATTCAACTCGAACTAAACGGACCGGAACCGATTGTCGTCAGCGCATCCATTCACCCAATTGAGTTTTCCACGGGTGGCTTTCATGTGGACTGGGACACGCTTGCGACGCTGAGAGAGGTCGAACCGCAGAAAGCCTATCCGGTTTCAGCGTTCCGCGGTTTCCTCCCGCCAGAGGCAGTTGCCGTGGGTGAATATTGGGAAATTGACGATGAATCCGCGCTTCAGTTGCTAAAGCAACTTGCCGAGAATCCAAGTCTTCAACTGTGGGTTAATGATGAAATTGGACGATGGGCGTCACTTCGGGCTTACAACGACGATTACGCGGAGGTTGTGTTTCGCATTCATGCCGCGTTTGCGTTGACTGACGGTTATTTCACTCCATCCCAATTCGCCGGAAGCTTAGTTATTGACCGCCGCTTGGGGGAATTGACATATTTTAAGATGTCTGTTCCGCAGAGCACACTGAACTTTGATGTAAATAGGAGCATCGATGAGAATCGCGGCATCACTGACTGCGGTGTCTGTCGAATTGAGATGATCGCCGGCAAAGAAGCCACGCAAGAATGGACGTATTCCGAAGAAATCTCTATCGAAGAAGCGCAACTCGGGCTCGCGAGACAGTTTTACCCCGCGCTATCCATCGAATGGGTAACGCTGGAAGAAGCAGCAGAGATGGCAAAAGCGCTTAGCCGCCCTATCCATGTTGTTTCGGCGGACGGCACCTTTATGGATCAGTCGTGCTGAGGGAGTGGCAAAAACCTGAGGGCAGGTGCTCTCGCCGATAAGAAGACGATTGAGTATTTAAATGCGAATTTTGTTAATCTCTGGGTTCTCAATCTCGATCTCAAACGACACCGGGATGCAAGAGGGATTGATGGCGTTTCGCCGTTGGAGCGTGCCATAATCGGGGGTTGGAATGAGAAATCTCCGGTAGATTGCCAAGTGATTTCCAGCGAGTTGAAACTGCTCGGGAGTCTACCACTCAATGACTTCCTTGACGCTTATCACAGCTACCCTAATCACAGCCATGAAGCACAAGTCTATCGGGACTTTTTGAAGCGTTCGCTGGCATCAGTCCCTCCCGCATCGTAGGTATGTGGCAGCGAACAGGAGACAGCTACGTCAACTGATTGGCACCCCTAGCGGAGAGAAGGATGAAAATCCACCTCGAATTTAACGGACCGGATCCCGTTTCAGTCAACGCGTCCATTGCTCCGATTGAGTTTACTACAGCCGGTTACCATCTAGACTGGGGGTCGCTTGCGACGATGCGAGAGGTGGAACCGCAGAAAAGCTATCCCATCTCAACCTTAGGTGGTTTCCTGCCGCTGAAGGCAGTTGCTGTGGGTGAACATTGGGAAATTGATTCTGAGACCGTGCTTGAGTTGCTAAAACAGCTCAACGAAAATCCGAGACTAGAGCCGAGGATTGGTGATGACCAAGGCAAATGGGCATCATTTCGCGCCTACAATGACGATTATGCGGAGATTGTGCTTCGCATTCACGCCGTGTTTGAGTGGAAGGATGGGTTTTTTGCGCCATCACAATTGGCTGGAAGTCTCATTATTGACCGCCGTTTAGAGAAATTAGCTTATTTTGAGATGTCTGTTCCACCGAGTACGCTGAATTTTGATGCTGGTAGGGAATTCGATGAAGGTTTCTGGGCCGCCGAGAGTGGTGTTTGCCGAATTGAGATGACTGCCGGGGAAGAAGTCGCTCAAGCGTTGGCTTACACCGAAGAAATCCCCATGGAAGAGGCACGACTTGGATTAGCGAGACAGTTTTATCCGGCGCAATCCATCGAATGGGTAACGCTTCAAGAAGCAGCAGAAATGGCGAAAGCGCTTAATCGTCCCATCCATGTTGTTTCGGCGGATGGCACCTTCATGGATGAGTCGTGCTGAGGAAGCGGAAAAATCTTGAGGGCAGGTGTCCTCGGCGATAAAGCGACGATTGATTATTTAAACGCCAATTTTATCAATCTCCATGTGCTTAATCTCGACCTCAAACGCCATCGCGATGCAGAGGGGATTGATGGCGTTTCGCCGTTGGAGCGCGTCATCATCGGCGGCTGGAATGAGGAATCGCCGGTAGATTGCCAAGTGATTTCCAGTGAGTTGAAACTGCTCGGAAGCCTACCGCTCAATGATTTTAGTAATGTGCATAGTTACACTAAGGCACAAGACTATCGCGATTATTTGAGTCGTTCGATAGCGGAAACATCCCACGAAGCTTAGGACTAGCGTAGAGGGATTCGCTGCAATCTACGAGGGAGTTGAGAAACCGAGTTGTGAAGAAAAACTCGGTTTCGCTGTTTTGCCAGGAGATTGACATTATTGAAGCAGGCGAAGGATGATGGGATAATCTTTAACGAGAAGCTCTCGGATAATTAGATTTCCGTTTTGCGTGCTTGTCAAGATTTCATGTTCCACCCCATTTCGGATATCCACACCCACCACGTTTTGGACTGAAAACCCCCGAAGCAGTAGGTCGGCTTGCACGCCGGAATCTTCGTCAACGGCGGCGCCGTTGGTCCAAAGCGCGAGGAGTCGGTCGCCGTTGGGTAGAGTGAAACCGTAGTACACGATATTGTCGGCGTCACTCTCAATCTCTAGAGGAAGGTTGATTGGCGCGCCGCCAGCCATAACGGTGCATAATCGCCGCACGAAGTGGGAACACTCACCGGGAAACATGCCGGAGACGCTGGCGGTGACATCCAACCCGAGATGTGTCAGGATAGCTCTGGCAAGGTATTTCGCGGACACGATCGCCGACACTGACTGTTGAGGTTCATCCGCTCTTTCGATTCTCCATAGCATCTCTTCTGCCAAAAATTCTCCGCTAAAGTCTTCGGCGGTCCCCAATGCCTTGAGTTCCTTAATCATTTGCGGATAGTTTTGGTAATACGGGTCGTCGGGGGTGTGACCGTAGAAGGGGTGCCACGAAATGACATCTATCAGCGGCGCAATGCCGGATTTTAGGAGGGTTTTCAGGTAGTCAAGATGCAGGGTATAACGTGAAAACTCGCCGTATCCGGAGAATCCGGATACCCAGTAACCACCAGTGGCGCCTACTACTATTTTGGCTTCAGGATACTCCTCTCGAATAACAGGGACGACGCGCTTCACGAGTCTGGTGAAGTCTTCGACAGCGATGCCGCCCCAAGGTGTGTTGGTACCCGGCTCGTTCCAAATCTCATAGTATCTGATGAACGGCTTGAAATGCCGCACCATGAAACGCACGTAATCGGCGTAGCGGTCGATGTCGTCGTCAGATTTGAACTTTGTTCCATCGGGTCGGTTTTTGCCTGATCCCACGCTCAGGCAAAGCACGATTGTGACGCCGTTTTCCACCATATCACGAACAAAGGCATCTCGTTCGGGTGGAACGCTGTATTCTCCCGGACGGGATTCGACCTCCTGCCAATTGAGAGAACTGTCCCAAAATCCGATCCGCAGCCACTTCAATCCCAGCCGGTAGATTCCCTCCTCGGACCCCGGATGATCGCTTCCGTAGTCGCCTCCGATGCGATTGTCCGCCAACTCTCCCGATACGTGAACCTTCATTGGTTTCTGCGAGGTTCCCTTCCCGTTGTCGTTGAAGTCCGATTCCATAAGTTGAACCATATCAACTCTGTTATCCGCTTTTGCAACCTGAATCATGGGGAACCCAACTGTTGAGAAGCAAAATAATATATTGAGCAAACAGCGATAGATAAAACAACCTCTACCAGTGGTATCATTACCTGTCATTCGGCTCTTTCCTGATAAAAGGGATAATTTTTGCCCGCCGGCGAAATAGAAACCACGTTATTTCCTTTCAACCTAAGCGTATAATTGACGTCGCCGATTGTTTCCTCGACTGTTCTCTCGGGGATAGGAAAGTCTAATCGGATAGTATCGCCCGGCGATGCGTCCTCCACGACGACATAGCGGCCCTCCCAACCTAATTTGTGCGACGCGCCGTTGAACCTGCAGGATATACTCGAATCCCGAGTTTCAATCCATTCGGGGACACGCAGGACGACGCGGGTACACTCCTGTTTTAGTTTTAAGCCAACACGCCCCTGATGCGGAATATAACTTGCGACTTCCGCCCAAGCTGAATCGCGATTAAGGAGCAGGTGCAGATGAAGCTCGCCCTCTCTGAAGTCAATCATGTTATCCCAGAGGTAATATAGAGCGCGTGCACCGTTGCCGGTGCAGCAGTGCATGATGCCGTTTCCAGCCCCTACGTAGAAGTCGTTGGCGGACGACCACCCGGCGAAACTTCCCGTACATCGGTCCGGAGCCCCGATTGCGACCTCGTCCGCCCCGACTGGTTGAGACGGTCGTTTCTCTGCCATGCGCGTTATCCAATCACCGGAGGTCATCTGCATCTCCGCGAACTGGTTTCTCAGGTATCGGTCTATGTCATCCCAATAGTCGCCCACACCCGCCTTTGTCAGCCAGAGCGCAGTCAGTAGCATATCGACGACACAACAGCCCTCGCTATCAACGACCCCACGCTCATCGGGCCAGTCTTCAATGTATTCCGGGAAGAAACCGACGAGCGGGGAGGAATCATTGAGCGAGCGGGCGTAGTGATAACTTTTCTTTACGAACTCGGCGAATTCGGCGTCGCCCGTTGCCAAGGCATACTCCGCCAGGGCATCCATAGCGTTGCCGTTATGATGAAAATGGAGCGCCGGACCGAGGGGAGACTCGGGACTCAACGGAATTGATGCGTCGTGACGCGCGAGGAATCTGCCTTCGGCGTCGAAGACTTCGGCGTGATCTTTCAGGTAACGCGCGAGTTTTCCCGCGAGTTCCAGGGCAATCTCGGAGCCTGTGGCGTTGTAAAATTGCGTCGCGCCTTGGAGTGTCCATCCCTGAAAGGTTGCCGCCCACCCGGTCGGCATGGCGGATGGATCGTGGGGGAAGTAGCAATAGCCGTCCGTATGTACGGCAGCATCAAGCGCACGCCGAATAGCGTTCTCGCCCAACTCCTTCCACACCGGATCTTGGGAGATTGCATACTGAATTCCTAGCCACGCCGTCTGTCTGCCGCCCTCGGGACCGAGAAGCACGGGTTTCTCTTCGTCTAATTTCCGTAGCAGCGCCTCCTGCCAGATGCGATCCACATGTTGATTGAACGTGCTGCCGGTCATCAGTCGCGCGAGGGCAAGCCCTTCGATGAACTTTCCGTAAAGCGGAATTTCCCGTATCATTGTTGGTGGATTGCGGTAAAGGTTTGTGTAGAAATAAACAGCGTGTTCCGCTTCCGGATTGGTGCATCGCGTGATGGCGTTTATGACGAGGTCGGCGCGTTCTACCAAATCCAACGTGTCGGGAATGGGGGTTTCGGGTTCGGTGGGCATAATGGTTGTCCCCTTTCGTTCTCCATCGCTCGCCGGCGGGACAACGAAGGCAATAACGCCAGTCCCCGCCATCATTAGGAAACGCCGACGAGAGATTGCGGAATCGGGTTTTCGGTTGTTTTGTTTGGATTCGTGCATTTGTTCCTGTGTCTTGGCTGCCAAGGATTTAGTGCAGTCGGTTGTAGATTATATCAGTTTCCGTGGGGGCTGTCAAAATCTAAAGGTTCCATTGTATTCCGTGCGGGCATCTTTAAAGACAAGGTTTGAGCGGGGCGGCTATGTGGATTCAATTTGCTCGACGACGTAATCCCCTAACTTACTAGAATTGTTCGGAAAAGGTTGGGAGTTGCGCTGTTGAGTGAAAATGGGTTATGATATGAGATAATCAGGTAGATGGAAGACACTTGTGGATTCTGTTCGACTTGAATCGAAAAATCCAAACCTTGATAAATGATCGTGTCAGTCAACGACAACGATAGAGGATTGTCAAACTGCAGGGCTTTGACAATCGACTGCGTAATCCTTAATCCATCCATCTCTTCGCGAAGTAGTAAGATTATGTTGAAATTAGGAAGATTTCAAGCTAGACACGTCGGGAAGCCAAGGTGGAGCGTGTACTACTGTGCTGCATCTGCAGGTACGGTAGTTCTCTTAATCGCCGCTGTTTTAGTTATGATTAGTCTCGGGTGCGACACGGCGTCGATAACGAGAGATGATAGCGATCTGCCCAAAGAGAGCCAGACCTCAACGCCCGAGTATTTCTTCGGTCTGAAGGTCGAACCGAGCGTGGATGAACTAGGGCGCCAGGTTCCTTTCCGTAGTGCGGATGAGAATGGATTTCCATTAGTTCCTGGTGAATATCGGATGGTTCCCATTTGGAATCAAAATGTATTTAACATTTGGCCCGAGGATATTTTGAAATGGGAGAACCATATCAACAATTTTGTGCTGATGGATAAAGTACTCATCAAACTGTGGAACCAAGGAGACCATGATTTCATTGCCGCCTCCATTACCTCTAGTAGGCGGGTTTACCCCCACTACCCAAAAACTATTTATGTCCGATGGAAGGAAAGGATTGATAGGAATGGAGTAAAAAGGAGGTATATCGGTCTCGCGGCTGGCGGTGGAGATGTAAGGCTTACTAATGAACAGATTCGGATGGGGATAATTCCACCCGGAATCCGAGTACTTGATTACGACTCGGGCGGTTATGACGCCTATCAGTTTTTGACGCAAGTTGAGCTTAATGCAGGGTGTGGGAGTGAGGTCGGGGGCGTATTAGTTAGGTGCGTGGATTTTGGGAATTCTATGTAATCGTCATGGATTTCTGATAGTGATGAAAGCCCAAGTTTACATCTGAGAGCAACAACAAAGCCCCATCCATCCGAATCGGAAGGGGCTTTTTTTGAGGTGATACGGGTTCACTGCCGAACTGCCGCTCCCAATTCAAAACGTGCAATGATAAAGAGGGGAAATCGAGGAGAAGAATTTGGCGATTTGATGATTGAAGAGAGATCTCGGTAGGTCTGCACTAAAGTGTGGAATGGCGAAATCACCCGTCATACGAGGAAAATCCTGTCATACAGCATTATGGGGTGTATCGGAGAAATGCCAGATTACCACTGAGTTTTGAGCGTATGACAGGAGCATGACATCTTTCGATGTGCCGTCGATTTCGCCCGTAATTTTGGGCATTTGACGCCGACCACACTTAACTGCGGTGCTACCGAGATGTCTATCGCACTCACTATGGGATCTACTATCGCCTTCGCTATCCGCTCGTTGGATCCTCAAGAATCAGGTGAGATTGCCCTGTCTTCTAACACTGATTGCTTGACAGAATTTTGAAATTGTCATAAAATCCTGCTTGTGCCAATTGAGATGCAGCGCCAAAAGTTCCGCGTCGTCTGAAGATTGGAGAAAAAGGTACCAATTATGAAGGTCATGATCACTGGGGGTACAGGTTTCATCGGTTCAAATTTAGCTAAAGGTCTAGTTGCGAAGGGACATGAAGTTGTCGCATACGATTTGAACCCGACGCCAGCGAGAGTGGTGGAAATCCAAGATAGGATAAAGGTTGTCCGAGGGGACATCCGCGACACTGTGAAATTGTTTGAGACGATCAAGACCTACGCAATCAGCCATATTATGCACCTCGCCGCGTATCTGCCTGAAGCCGCGATTCGCAAAAATCCGACATTGGCTATTCAGATTAACGGGGAAGGCACGAACAACATCTTCGAAGTCGCTCGGATCATGGAGGTTGAGCGCGTGGTGTATGCAACCACCGATGCGGTCAACCCACTTGGTCCGAAGGAAGATTCTCCGTGCAGTCCCACGACGCTTTATGGCCACCTCAAGCGCCTCAATGAGGTGATGGGAAATCACTTCCATAACGAATTTGGCCTCGATACCATCGGCCTGCGTTTCGGGATGAACTATGGGGCTAGGGGGCGTCTGATGGCGGGTGAGCTGGAGCGGGAGTATGCATCGGCAGTGGTTCTTGATGTCGTCGAAAGGGTCGCCGTAGGTGATTCGGTTGTCATACCCTTCCATGAGTCAACCAGCTTTCATTGGGTTTATGCCGACGACAACGTAAGAGCAATGACGCTCGCGTTGACTGCTCCAAAAACGGAGAGACGGGTGTTTAACGTCTGTGGAGAGGAACCGTACACCTTGGGAGATATGGCAGCAGTCTTGAAGACACTCCGACCGACCGCGGATATTCAATTTGGAGATGTGCCGATGCCCCCGACGATGAAAACCGCGGAAGCCCTTAAAATGGACTGTTCGGCGGCTTATGAGGAATTGGGATACCGCCCTGAATATACATTGGAGCGGGGCCTGAAGGCGTATGTGAATCGGTGCGCACTGCGATAAATTGATTTGCTGAACGGTCCGAAATTGGGATCAAGGGTAATCGAATGGGAAAAGTCAGGCTTGGCGTTATTGGTTGCGGTTTGGCGTCTGACATCTTGTATGGACCGGCGTTTGAATACATGGAGAAGGGTGAACTCACCGCAGTCATGGACATAAACGTCGAGCGAGCGAAAGTCCTTCAAGAAAGACACGGCGTCAAGCGCGTCTACACGGATGTGGAGGGCATCTTAAATGATAGCAACGTGGATGCGGTGATGGTGCTCACGCCGCCACAGCATCATCTGGCGCCGGTCATCGCGGCAGCGAAAGCGGGAAAACACATCTTTTGCGAAAAACCGATGGTGCCTACCGTAGAGGGAGCGGACGAAATGATTGGCGCTTGTGAGGCAACCGGTGTGAAGCTGATGACTGTATTCATGAAAAGGTTCAATTGGTCGTTTCAGCGAGTGAAAGAGTTGATAGAGGAGGGTCGGCTAGGACAGGTTTTTGAGGTCAGAGCGCGGTGGGATAATGTAAAAGTCAGGGGCCCTAGCGGGGAGGCATTTCGGTTGACGGTCGAATCTGGTGGGGGCATGATTCAGGAGGACGGTTCCCACCCTTTCGATGTGTGCCGCTGGTGGTTGGGCGACGTATCCGAGGTGACCGCACACGCGATGATTGTTGCGCCGGAGCATCACCCGACCGAAGATGTGGGTTGCGTGGTGATGAGACATAAAAACGGCGCAATGAGCACACTGCACGTTACCGGGCTGACGCATGCCACGGGTGAGGAGAGTTACGAGGTTTTCGGCACGCACGGCACGCTCGTAATGCGCTGGTTGTCTCACAGCACATCCACACTGGAACCGGCGTTGATGACATTATACGAGAACAGTCGCACGGCGACAGATCTCACGCTTGACGCTCCATGGCATCCTAGCCAAAGAATCCGGGAAGATTGGCAATATCTCCGCGCGCTGGAACACTTCTGCGAATGTATTATGAACGATGAGGAGCCGCAGCCTAATAGCGCAGAGGGGAGGGCGGTTGTTGAGATTGTCAATGCGGCATATCTTTCCGTGATGCGTGGAGAAACCGTCAAACTGCCACTAAAGAGAAACCCAGACAAAAAGGCTTTTTTCTCAAAACTCCATCAATCGTCGCCGTGGTCGCTAGAGGGAAGGATGTGGGATAGCCGATACAGTCGGCGACGCTAAATAACCCCGAAAGAAGGAGCATAGATTAATGACTCAGGAAGAGATTCGTCATTTCGAAACGTTGGGATTTGTCCATTATAGGAAGTTCTTTTCGCCGGAGGAGGTAAATAAACTTTCCTCTGCCTTCGATAGCGCTATGGAGCGGGCGCGTAAAGGCGCTCCGGCACCGGTAGCCGGGGAGTCGAGGCAGCAGGTTGTTCCCTTCTTCGACTATGACCCTGAAACATTCTACCCCTTGCTGGATGACGAACGAATTATGGATGTTTTTTCAACCTTGATGGGTGAGGACTTCATCCTGACGGTTAGCGAGGGAATTCTGCATACCGGGGGCAGCGGATGGCATCATGATGCCTGTGGTCCGGAGGGATTCTTCAGTATGAGAGCGGCGATGTATTTGGACCGACTCAACTTTGAGGATGGGTGCCTTAATGTGATTCCGGGCAGCCACTTCAAAGAGTATCGGGAATCACTGGCACAGCACATGAACGAAATTGGCGTACGGCCAGAGGACATCCCGGGACGATATCCGCTCATTAACGAACCGGGCGATATAATCTTCATGAACCATAAGACGTATCACTCCTCGCTGAGTGATACGCCGGGCCGACGCGCCATCCACATCAACTGTGTACAGAACACAAGCGCCGAGAAGAACCAAGAACATCTTGATTGGCTCGTTGGCTTCCTTGCCGGTGAAACCAAAGGATGGGGACGGTTTTATAGCGAGCGTCTAATTTCTACGGCTGATGCGCGGCGTCGCAAGATGCTTCAGGGAGCGATTGACTTGGGGTTCGGGAATACGGGAGCCGTCAGCCATTTGCAGGATTTGGGTTAGGCAATTCGGTTGTGTGATACACCTGGATGATAGGAGAAGAAGGGAAATCTAATGATTATCGATCTCGGTCTTCATAGGGAGCTCCAGAATGTCGACAGGTGCACCCACACTACGCGAGCATGGTATCGTTAAATCGTAACTGTTTAGTCTATCAATCTGTTTTGGGAATGTTGGTTCGTCGTGCTGCAGTTTAATCCCTGTTCCTACACCATGAGCGTAATGTAGGAGCGATCTCCAGGTCGCGATTTCCTGTTGGCGCGTAAGTTCTGGACTGAACTAAACAATTACGTTAAATCTATAGTGTGCGCCGGGCAATTCAAGTTGATTGTGATCGGTGTAGCTTGAAAAAGCGATGTGAATGTGGTATAGTTGCAATTGTGCAATTAGACTTTCCGCGCATACTCCGATAGCAGAAGGAAATGCTGAATCATGGAAGTTTTACTTGATTGGCTTAAGCTGTGGGTTCCGTTTACTGGCGTCTGCGTTGCATTTTTCGTGTTCGGCTGGCGGGTATTGAATCGGAGAGAAGACAAACTTGAAGCGCGCCATAAAGAATCACTCAACCAGCTCCGGGAGAATTCGCAACAGAGGGATGACAAACTCGAAACACTCATTAAAGAATCACTCAACCAGCTCCGGGAGAATTCGCAACAGAGGGATGACAAACTTGAAGCGCGCCATAAAGAATCACTCAACCAGCTCCGGGAGAATTCGCAACAGAGGGATGACAAACTCGAAACACTCATTAAAGAATCACTCAACCAGCTCCGGCAGGATTCGCAACAGAGGGATGACAAACTTGAAGCGCGCCATAAAGAATCACTCAACCAGCTCCAGGAGGAAATGCAGCAGAGAGATGACAAACTTGAAATGCTCATTAAAGAATCAAACAACCAACTCCGGGAGGAAATGCAGCAGAGAGATGACAAACTTGAAACGCTTATTAAAGAATCAAGCAGCCAGCTCAGGGAGGAAATGAGGCAGATAAGCACTCGGCTAGATGCCAATGCTCAAGCTTTACATGCGGACATGAGTAATCTCACCGAAAAGATTGAATCAAACATTCACGACCTCAGAGTAGAAATCGCGCGGTTACATCAGAATCACGTTAATCATCTGGAACATCATGAAGAATCTCGTCAACGCTCCGATCAGAAACAACAGTAGGACGCCGCCCGAGAACTTATCTCTCTTACACGTTCTGCATAGCTGAGGTTTTGGTGTGTAGTAAGTGCGCGTTGCTATGCGCTTGTCGCCTCGTTGGAGTTTTTGATGG
This sequence comes from Candidatus Poribacteria bacterium, assembly GCA_965197465.1. Classification (GTDB taxonomy): domain Bacteria; phylum Poribacteria; class WGA-4E; order WGA-4E; family JAJDTR01; genus JAJDTR01. The sequence continues at coordinate 3,543,981 of OZ240209.1, forward strand.
GCTGTTTCGCCTTTGTTCTATGCACGTGGAAGATTCCCTCTTAGCTCGACTTTGTACATTTGTAGGGATCAAGCGAGTGGACAACGAGCGCGATAGAAGATTCTGATAGAAATCTCTTCTTTCTTGCACAATCCTGTAGGGTGGGCACTGCCCGCCATTTCTCGTAGGGTGCGATCGGGAATCATCAAATCCCCGATTTCCCCTCTTGCTGCGATCAAGCGAACGATCAACTGAGTGGATAGATCAAGCGACTGAATAAGGAGCGATCAACCGACGAATAGGGAGTGCGATAGCGTTCCCATAGAGATTCTAAGGCGATAGTAGATCCCATAGTGAGTGAGACAGAAAATCCCGTGCGATACAAATCTTCCCAGATTGTAGGGTATAAGAAACCGCCAGGGACGGACTTTTTCAATGGTCAATCAAATAAGCCAGATAATCAAAATGTTCCCCGCCTTTCTTCAACGCTTGATTGGCACCATCTGTTATCCCGCTTAAATGTACAAAGTCGAGCTTAGAGAAGAAGGGAATTTGATGATTGTCGAAAGAGAAAACATCGGCGATTTGATAAGCCAGATTAGTTCCACTTACCTTACTCTACGAAAGAGCTACGAAAACGAGGATGGACTCTTGCGATGTCCGGGTTGTCGCTCAGCCAATCCGGGTCGACAAACTTGAGACCGTACGGATTGCGCAGAGATTCGGGGCGTCCGACGACAACACCCTCTAGGTCTGCGGGCATAATCTCGGGAGCGGCAGTCAACCAGACCCCATCCTCAGCGGTGAGATTGACTTCCAAATCGCCGTCGGTCGTCGGATGAATCTGCTGCCCACCACGATAACCACCGGAATTGCTGAATGGATTGACGAGTCGGACGCTCGTCGCCGACGCGGATTGCAGCCGAACACCCAATGTGCGTCCATCCGCACGCACCGCGGAGACCTCGACTCCTCCCTCGCTCCGCAGGTTATCGAACCGAATCTCGCGCCAATGGTTGGGACACGCCGGGAACACGCGAATGCGGCCGCCCCAACTCTGCAGCAGCATCTGGTTGAGGGAGTCGACCGCTCCCATGTTGCCGTCCACGCAGAGGGTGTCGGGCTGGGTGGAGATTCCGTTCCGCTCCCAATCCAAGTTCAGGTTGTATGTGTTGCCGGAGACGAACGCATCCGCACACTGCTTGAGCGTCCACCACGCCATTCTGCCGCGCCCGGCTCTGGCGGCGATCGCCGAGAGCCAGACAAATGCCCAACCGACAAAGGTGCCGTACCCCTTCAGAATAACGTTGTTGATTGTCCGATCAATAAGTTGGCGTTCTTCCGACGAACCGTCAATATTCAGGTCGTCGCAGGGATAGACGGGCGCGAGGTGCGACATGTGGCGGTGAGACTCCGTGTATGGCAAGTGCTCTGCAAAACACAGCCCCGAGTCATTCACGTGATATTCTTGGAGGTTCTCAAGCATCTCCCTCCAAGTCGCCAGATGGGGCTCGTCAATTTGAAGAACCTCGACAGCTTTCAACATTCCGTCAAAGAGATACCGAATGAGCGATAAACTGAGCGTATCGTCCCGTGTCCAACTCTTAAACTCGGGCGCGTAGGCGACGTTCAGATGGTATTTTCCGTCTTCCCCTTTTTCAAGCAATCGCTCATAAAACAGCACACACTCGCGCATGAACGGATACCCCTTCTCCCGGAGGAAATCGGTGTCGTTGCTGTAGAGATATTGCCACCAGAAGGCTTGCGCTACCCATGCGGTAGCTCCTGGCCAGAGCAGTACCTCGTTGCAACCTCTGAATATCCATGAGCCATCGACGATCATGACTCCGGGGACAAAAACGCCATCCCATCCGTAGAACTGCTGGGTCTGTTCTTTGAGACGCGGGAGAATTGATAGAAAATGGTCACAGAACACCTCGCCAAGCTCCAGATGGTTTGCCGTGTAAAGTCCCCAATGTTGCGAGTAGAAGTCCCAGATGTAGAAACCGTGCGCGGGCGGGATGCAATTGTCAGGCGACCAGACCCCGTGCAGGCTGGCTGCGCACCCGCCTTTGCGGCTTGCGCCCGCGAGCATGTACAGCCCCATATACCAGAGCGATTCAATCTTCTCGTCCGGCACCTGAACGCCGGATTTGTCCCAAAAGCGTCCCCACCAGGCGCGATGATTTTCGAGGTGCTCGTCGGGAGTTGCCGATGCCCTCTCAAGTACGTTTACGGCTTCTTCGACCGGATCAATTCCGTTCCGCGTAACTTGGACTGTTGTGAAGGATTGTGTCTCGCCACGGCGCAGCCCAATTACAATTGAGGGGCTCTCTGGGATGTCTTGGCGAATCCACTCAACCGATCCCGACCTGCCCTGTATGTGTTCAGGAGCGTCGTGCAAGCCAACAGTTTCGGTACCGAGTCGTTCGAGCCGAATCTCTTTGATTCCGGTTTGAGGGTGATCTACGGCGATGGCGGGGAGATTTGCATAGGCAACGAACTCCAGATGGATCGCTTCGCCATCGCCGGTGCAAACCTCAAGTTCGACTGCAGCATCTCGCAGACGCAGTCGGGCTTGCCCCGAAATCTCTCGACCCACGTCGATCACAAGGCGACCCACGTACGTCTTCCTCGGCAGAATATCGCCACTGTTGGGATTTCGGCGTAACTCCTCCTCTTTTCCCGCTGCCATGAGTTCTCGAAACCGGGCATAAGTAGCACCTACAGGGCTATGACGGTGGTCCCACGCCCACACGCTGTCAAGCGTGACGACAACCTTGGTATCATTTTCCACCCATATCATGCCGCCGACCTGACCGTTGCCGATGGGCAGTCCGAACACCCAGCGGGGTGGAAGAACTTTGTAAACCAGATCATTTCGCTGTAATATGTCTTCGGTAGACTTCACTAATTTGTCCTCCTTTTCGTGACTGCGATGCTTGACGCGATTTTATTTCATCAGTTTTGCGATTGAATGCTTGGATTTTACCCAAAATTCCGTATCATTTGTGGTAGACTTGGGGTCAAGCCGCGCTGTAGCGAACCTGGGATACTCACAACTACATGCTTCGTCATCTCACGCCTAAAACATAAAACGGTACATCGGTTTTTCCAGACTAATTCCAATCAAAGCCCAGAGCGCGCCGCCAACGAATTCACCAATGACAAGTCCGGCGAAAAGCGGCACCGCTTTCCGATAGGTGCGCACCCCGCCAAGGCGAAACAGAATTAACTTGGCCAACCAACTCATGAAGATTGAGAACCAGTACCAATGCATGGTTGGGTACCCGATCCCGATGGCGTATCCTGCGGGGTGAAAGGGCCACCAGATAAAACGCCTGTGTAATCCCGCCAGCAGCCCTGTAAAGGTGAGCGACGACACTGCTATCGTAATTTCTACGGAGGACGGCGACTGAGGCGTTACCAACCATGCGCGCAACTGATTAAAGGCACCGATGCCCCAGTGCTCGCCGTAGGCTCCGGCACCGTAGCGATAACCTTGTGAATAAAAAGCCCACGCAGATGAGATGATACCGACGACTGTTACCAGCATGATGGCAAGCACAAGCCGGCGTAGAGACATATTACGCAATTCGGCGGCTTTGAAACCTTCAAGCATGACCGGCATTGGGTGACAGCGGTATGATCGGTTGAAGCCCCGAAACATTGTGAACAGCGATAGAGCATTCGATCCAAACCGGCGGGTGCCCAGAAAGATGACCAAGACGTTGCCGGGATTCCAGAGTGCATCATGCGTCGGTGGTCCAACTTCGGCGCGCACCCGCGTAATGGCAAGCGCAAGCACAAGAAACAGGGCGAGATACGCCAGCACGAGGAACGCGGATACCCCGGCGCTGATACAGAAGAACAAAACAAACACCCCACCCAGTGTCAAGCCCACCAGAGCGTGTCTCACCATACGAACTTCTTGATCGTCTTCGTCATTATCCCGAAAGACAAGCTTGAACTGCTGCACTAGAAATCGGCGGGTTGCCCACAGCGCAGCAATACCAATGCCAAACCATGCGCCAAACAGTTGCGCTTGAGGTCCAAAACTCGACACCAGCCGTTCAAGTCCTAATGTGGTTTGCCAGACCTGAACCACTTTGTGGAACAGATAGAAGAACCAGAGTGAAAATGAAAGACTGAGGGGAATAAAAAAACTCAACCCTATAGCGAAGGGATAAAAAGCGACAGGAGTATAACCGATTGCGCTGAGTGGCTTTTCGGTAAAAAACTGTCCGAGGTCATAGCCCATGTCAAACGGAGTGTGGCCAATCCCGCCAACGCTGGGTACAACCGGGAATAGAAAATGGAAACCATTAATCAGGTTTATCATTCCTGCAACGATGAACCCGATCCAAAACAGCCTGTTTGAAAATAACCCCCCGCCACTCCGTTCAGTGAGTAGGAGCGGAATCTGGATGATTGGGTATGTCAATCGCTCATGGTGAATCCATTGGCGGCGGATGAGCACCGTGAGACAGAGCATCATCCCCGTCAGGACAATAAGCAACGAGGACCACCAGAGCACAGGCCTCAGCCAGAGTCTTAGGTTAGTCCAGATGTAAAGCGTCGATTCGCCGTGATAGAACGGAGCGAGCGCATCTCGGTCCTTAATCGTCAGCCAGTCGGGGATGTGGTGATGGAATAACTTCATCCACTCGTTCTCGGGGGTGGCGTACCAGATGGACTGCGTCATGAGGGGCCAGAAAATCTGAAGCATATCATGCCCTGCCAGGGATGATGCCACTGCCAGAAGCAGGTAGATAACCATCAACTCACCGTCCCTGAGCAGTCCCTGTGGAGCGAGGAGCCGAGCGAGGAAGTTCCAGCCAATTAACAACAGTAGAATGAAAATGACGTTGAAGTACAGCGAGACGACGGTGGGAAAACTCTGGCCCGTGTTATAACCCCCCGGGCCCCAATTAATCATCAGCCAGTAGGCGTTCGGGACGGTGAGAATCAGCGCAATCAGTACTGCGCGGAGGGTGACACTTTGTGGTGAGGTGGGAGTTGTCATCGCGCTGGCAAGCCTGACGGTTTATGACGGATAAGCTGACGAATTCCGCATGTTGGCACAGGTACGATTTCCAACATCTGTCTGTTGGGCGTCACTTGGTTTCACCCAATCAATACCCTCGGATATTCGCCGCGCAGGACGACGCGGGCGTCTAACACCAAGAATCCTTGTTGATGCACCGTTGCGGGATTGAAGTTGAGTTCTAGGATGTGAGGTATTCCAAAATCAACTTGATGCGTGTCCATCAAAACCGTCTTGTCCGTCTTGGCTAACAGCGCATCCATCTTCTCAGCCGATTCTTCGACCTCCACCGTGACATTTGGATTCAAGAAATCGAATGAAGGAACCTGCTTACTATCGGACAGGATTCCGAAGTGATGCCACTTTCTGCCGCATTCCTAATTTAGGTTCATAAATTCTGATGTGTCATATTTTGCATGCGTCAATCCTCGCGTGCATTGGGTTCAGCGGTCTCTGGGGCGGTCGTTCCCTCAAGTTTTGACTCTTTTAGTTCACCCCACATCAGGGGACGCTTGCCTGTGGGAGATACCGACAGGGATGACACCGGCGACCAAGCGGGATTTGCATCATCCCCCGGATGGTTGGTCAGGTTACGAGGACGGAGTTTCGCATCAGCATCCGTGATATATATCTCTTTGTTGCCATCCCGCTCGGAAACAAAAGCAATTGTTGTACTATCTGGTGCCCACGCTGGGGAATAATCCTTTGCTTTATGGTTGGAAAGATTGAGCTGATTCCTTCCATCCGAGTCCATCACATAAATTTCCTGGTTATCATCCCGCTGGGTCAAGAACGCAATCTTCTGGCCGTCCGGAGACCAAAATCCCCTCTCGGATTGATTATCGTCGGTGAGGTTTAACGGAGCCCCTCCCTTGGCATTCATCACCGCGATGACTCCCGGATTCGTGATCAGCCAGATTAGCTTCTCACTATCTGGAGACCAGTCGGGGAAGATGTCTCCCACTGGGGTCTCGGTCAGTCTAAGTGGGTTCGCTCCATCGGGGTCCATCACGTAGATTTCTGATGCCCCGAGCAGTTCTCGAAAAGAGACAAAAGCTATCTTATCACCATCTGGTGACCATGTTGGCATAAAGTCGCGTCTGGGCTCTTTCGTGAGGTTAATTTGATTTCCGCCATCTGCGTCCATGACGTAGATTTCTTCAAAGAACCCATCCCGATTGGTGGCAAAGGCAATCTTTTGTCCGTCTGGCGACCATGTTGGAGAGAAATCATTAGCGGAATGATTCGTCAGGTTAATCTGTTTCCCTTCCTCCCTGTCCACGAGGTAAATTTCTACGTTGCCATCTCGATCAGAAAGGAAAGCAATCTGCCGACCATCGGGAACCCAGACCGGCTCCGTGTCTTCTCCCGGATGTTCAGTGAGATTGCGGAGGTTCTGGCTTCGTCGTTGAACGACAGTCATCAGGTAGAGTTCCGTGTTTCCGTCTCGATTGGACTGGAATGCGAGGAACGTCGGCAGCCGTGTCTGCGCGTGAGCATCAAACAAGAAGGCTATGCTGCCAAACAGGAAAACGCCAACTGCTACGAGGTGAGCGAGTTTTTGTCTAACGGGCATTTTGAATCTCCTTCCTTGTTGCTTCCCTCTTTTAGGGGTCTTATGAACGTTGACTTAAACCATTGACAAATGATGCCATACTTCCGCAGAACTCAAGGCATTGCCTTAACAATTGTAATAAACGGTAAAATGCGGCACGGCAAACGATTGCTCCGAAAGTAAGTATCACAAGTTCATGCGTCAGATAGGTTTTATTGAAAATTCGCACGAAGCGGGCTTAACGAGATACCATCCTGACACCCCGCCACTCATTCTGATTGTTATCTGCCGATCGGAATATTGCAACGGAATCTTCTGATGGTGACTCCGCCAATCTGTTGGATTCATAATCCCTGAAACCGAGGTCTGGAGTTTTCTTCAGGAATTCTGCCGGGGTATAGAACGAAAAAACTATGTAGGTCTTTCTCCAAGTCATCTCAAGATGCTACGACCTGAAATTTGCCAAGGTTGCAACTCGAAGAACCAGCGTTGGGTTAGCATGTACCAAAATTATACACATCAGTATCAGTGCGCAGATCGATAAAGATAGAGTAAAAACTAGCACCGAACACTCTTGCTAACAAGGTGGAGGGGAACGCAGCCACCAAAGGAAGAACGCCTAAGACTTTCCGGAAGTGGCTTTTAGATGCTTGAAACGGATTTCTATATCTTACTATGGATTTTGGAACCGTAACTTGATGTGAATAGCCAGAAAGAAATGACATCCTTTCTGGCTTTCGAGGAATGTACGCGCTATAAGGAAGGCAACTTCGATCGAAGTTGGTTTCATGGGCTCTTGATTGCAGCCCAGGTGGTGGTCACTTTGCCTCTCGGATTAACGGCTAACGTGTTGTTAAGCCCATTCTCAATGATTTCGTTAATATCGTCTTCGCTCAGCACGACATTGAAAATCGCAATTTCGTCCAGGTCACCGTTAAACAGTTCTCTCGGTACCGCTGTGCTTGCACTGCCAATCACAGCCGTTGGCGTGGGGCGTCCATAGGTAATCTTTCCCTTTCCCGCGAGCTCTTCCTTGAGTTCTCCATCTAGATAAGCCCGCCGTACATCACCATCAAAGGTGATCGCCTGGTGGTACCATCGACCTTTTTCGATGTTTCCGGGTTGTATCTCTTGGTTTTGGCCATTGATAGCGATCCAATATCGGAGTTGGCCCTGCCATGTTCCTAATCCTAAGCTTCTCCAAGGCGCGTCCCACGCACCTCCATCATCAAAAGGGATTGTCATTGAGGATAAACCGACATCCTCAGTGGTTGCCATGTTTATCCAGTTCATCATGGTTCCAACCTCCACACGCAAAACTTTGTTTTGCCCTACGGGGATCATGTCGTCACTGCCATCAAAGCGTAATCCTTTACCGAACACACCATCGACCCATTTGGGATTACCCTCGAAGTTTCCATCATTTCTATTGCCGGAAAAATCCTTGACCGCGTTACCCCTGCCCTCATCAAGCAGCCAGATCCCAACAGCCGTGCCGGGGTCAATTTCGGCGCCACCGAGGCTTGAGAACATCAGCGTCATGACCACGAAGATTGCGCACATTTGCGCCAAGCGTGCCATTTTGTGTTTCCTCCGTCGTAGGAATTCGGATGGAGATTATAGTTATTGGACTGGCGATTCAATTACTTCGACATTTCAAAAATCCACCCTAATCCTTTAGATGGTACCTGACGAATCAGGCAGTTGGGGGATCCGAAGCGACCGATTTATCGGACACAGCCTTCCCCTTTCGTGGAGAGGATTTAGGGCCGGATTTGTCATCGCATTGAAACTGTAGACAGCGCAACTAATTTAACCGTGGATGCTAACCTACAGGAGCACATACCCATGCGATGAAAGAACCTTCGGAAGGATTTGGACCTTCCGAAGGTAATAAAGCTACTAATGTTGCGCTTTGACGGTTGCCCAAGTGGTGGCAATTTTGCCCGATGGGTCAACGGCGGTGGAGAACCCCATAGCCCCAAGCCCAACGGTCATGATTTCGCTAATCTCGTCTTCGCTCAGCGGGACATTGAAAATCGCAACTTCGTCCACACCGCCTTGAAAATACTCTCTCGGCACCACTATACTCGCACTACCAATCACAGCCGTTGGTGGAGGATCTCCATAGGTGATTTCTCCCTCTTCCTCAACCTCTTCCAAGAGTTTTCCATCCAAGTACGCCCTCCGGAACTGGCCATCAAAGGTGATCGCCTGATGGTACCATCGGTCTGGTTCGATGTCCCCCGGCTGTATCTCTCTGTTCTCGTCGTTAATAGCGATCCAATATCGGAGTTGGCCCTGCCATGCCCCTAATCCTAAACTTCTCCAGGGTGCGTCCCACGCAGGTCCATCATCATAAGGAATCGTCATTGAAGACAAACCGATATCTCCTTGGTTGGTCGCCATGTTTATCCAGTTCATCATGGTTCCGGTTTCGATGCGCAAGACTTCGTTTTGCCCGACAGGCACCATGTCATCTAAACCATCGAAGTCTAACGCTGTACCGAACACACCATCAATCCATTGGGGTTCACTTACGAACTGTCCATCATTCCCGTTGTTAGAAAGATCGTTGACCATGTTGCCGCTACCCTCATCCAGCAGCCAGACTCCAACAGCCGATTCCTGAATCTGGGCGTCACCTAGGTTTGAGAGCATCAGCATCATGAACGCGAATATGACGCATACTTGAGTTTGCCGTAACATTTTTGTTACCTCCATCGTTCATCTCGGGTTGGAATTGACAATTAACTTAGCGGAGAGAGAGTCTCCGTACAGTGAAATGACCTTCGGAAGATTTCTAGCCTTCCGATTATGATTATAGCATATTTCGGGGCATCAATCAAGTAAATTACTACTGTCTTCATTGTCACTTAGGAATGCATCTTCTCGGGGGCCAACAATGGTTATTGTCGCACGTGTAGGCGATTATAAAATGAGTTCAACTAAACGCGAAAATGGTATGATTTACCTGCCAACAGCCACAGTGATCGGATTCGAATCAGGTGCAACATTCCTCCAAGTCTTTAAAACAGTCGGAGAACAACTCTGCTGTGAGATGTTTCAGCCCGTAAGGGTTGCGTTCGCTTTCGGGCCGCTGCACGGAGACTTCTGCCAAGGCTGTTAAGCTTGTTCCTTGAGTTGCGGTAATCCATAGATCCTCAACGGCGTTCAGATCCAGAATCAAGTCATCTTGAGTGTTTGGAGCGATTAATTGATCTCCGATAAAACCACCGGCATCCCCAAAGGGATTACGCAGTTTAACGCGCGTGACAGTCTTGGATGCCAGTCTCACACCTAACGTGCGCCCCTCCAAACGCACAGCGGAAACTTCGATACCTCCCTCGGCAAGGAGTTTATCGAATCTCACCGTCCTCCAGTGACTCGGACAGGATGGAAACACACGGATACGCCCGCCCCAACTCTGCAACAACATCTCATTCACCGCAGCCACGGCAGCCATGTTGCCGTCCTGGCAATAAGAGATTGCATTCCGGTGGGTTGATACGCCGCTAATCTTCCAGTCAGTGTTCATGTTGAAAGTATTGCACGAAGCGAATTTGTCGGCAAACTGCGCTAACGTCCAGTGCGCCATCTCTCGCCAACCCGCACGCGCAGCAACACAAGACGCCCACACAAAAGACCAACCTGCCCACTCCCAGTACCCTTTGGCGACGAGGTTTTCCATGCACTGGTGGATGAGCGAAATCTCTTCGGGGGAACCGTCAAGATTCAGATCGCCACAGGGATAAATGGGTGCCAGATGCGAAAGATGCCGATGGGAGTGGGTATACGAGAAATCTCCCATAAGGGCAAGTCCGTTTGAACGTGTCTCACTGCCGGGAACGCCTTCCTTGAAAATCTTCTGGTCATCCACCGGATACGGGGCGAGATTTTCGGCGATGTCTTTCCACAGATCAATGTGTGCTTCGTCCGTTCCCAGAATATCGACCGCTTCCAGCAATGCACTAACGACAAACCGAATACAGGACAAACCCATTGTGTCATCCGTGCCCCATATCTCCGGAGAGAGCGGATTGCCCCATTCGGGAGAGTTGGTCAAGGGTACGTGGTATCGTCCGTCCGTCCCTTTCTCCAATAAGCCTTCGTAGAAAAGCATGCACTCGCGCAGGAAGGGGTACGCTTTTTCTCGCAGGAATTCTCCATCTCCGCTATAAAGATAATGCCACCAGAAGTGCTGTGCCACCCAGGCGGTTGTGCCCGGCCAAAGGAAGACCCTTGAATCGGTTACCAGCCACGTGCCATCGCCACCGATAAATCCGGGGATACACAGCCCATCCCAACCAAAGAACTCCACCGCTTGCTTCTTGAAATGAGGCATGCGTGACAAGAAATAGTCGGTGTACACCGTCCCCAGTTGCTGTTGATTGGCGGTGTGAATCCCCCAATATTGCGGATAGAAATCGAAGATGAAAAAGCCTTGCTGAGGCGGCTCGCGACCATCCGGCTGCCAGAGCCCATGTAGGCTAACAGGCGTGCCACCGCCCCGGCTGGAAGCGGCAAGCAGATACAAACCCATGTACCATAAAGATTCAAAGTGTGGATCCGGCAACTGAACCGCCGAGCGAATCCAAAAATCGCGCCACCAAATTCGGTGTCGGTCACGAAACCTGTTGTCATCGGCTGTTACCTCTTTTAGAACGGCTACTGCATCGTCGAGTAAATCCGACTGCATTGCCCCCACCTGCACCGTCACATGGGAACGTGTCTCGCCGGGCAGCAGTCCCAAAGCTATAGATGAATCTTGGGAGATATCCTGCCGAATCCATTCAACACTCCCCTTTTTACCGGAGATGTGTTCAGGGAGTTTTGCCCACTCGGGAGCATCGGGCCTTAACTTGGCGCTTGATATTCGTTCGATTCGCATGTCCTTAATGTCCGTTAGAGGACCGTGATCGATGGCGATGACGGGTCGATCAGCAAGGGCGAGCACGCTTATCGAAACAACATCTCCTGACTCCGTCTGTAGGCTTGTTCTGACCTCGGCGCTGATCAAATCGAGTCTTGCCGTGCCTGATATCCGCTGCCCAAAATCAATGACCACGCGTCCAACGTGAGTCTTGGCGGGCAGATGCCAGTGGTGATGAAACGGTATAATGTCCAAGAAGGATTTGTCGTGCGCCTCAATAGCAGCGCGAAACGATTGGTAATTGAATCGATCCGGATCCTTGATGGGGTGGCTACGGTTGTCCCATGCCCAGACGTGGTCAAGCGTGATGATGAGTTGCGTGCTGTCTCTCACCCAGACCATTCCACCTACCTCCCCATTTCCGATGGGTAATCCGAAAACCCATCGTGGGGGAAGCACATCGTAAACCAGATCGTTTCGCTGTAGAACCTCTTCGACAGAATTCATCAATCTTCCATGATTCTTGTAGAGTTCCTGCGTAGGGCGAGTCTACGTATTAGGCTTTGACCTAATCTTTCGGGACAGCCCGATCAGAAAACCAAGATTCAAAAATCGGTTTGCTCCTACTGTACGAATGAATTGAGGAAGTGCGGATGCACAATGGGAATGTCCGGGCTATCGGTAAACCACCGCTCGTCAAGGAATTTCAAACCATAAGGGTTCTGCTCTTCACCGTGTTGATTGACCACAAATTCATCAAGGTTGGCGGGCTGAATCCGCGCGCACGCTGTCAGCCAGACTGCTTCCCCGGCTGCTAACGCTACCACGAGATCTCCGTCTTTGTTAGACGTGATGAGCTGCCCGCCGAGGTAGCCACCCGTAGAGGCAAATGGGTTGAGTAATCGCACCTGCTGCGCCGATCCGGACATTAGCCGCACGCCCAAGGTGATGCCCTCCGAACGAACGGCAGACACTTCCACGCCTCCTTCACCGCGGAGCCTGTCGAACCGAACCTCTCGCCAGTGGTTTGGACATGCCGGGAATACGCGGATGCGTCCGCCCCAACTCTGCAGTAGCATCTCGTTGACAGCCGCCACCGCCGCCATGTTGCCATCCTGACAATAAGCGTCCGCGTCCGACGCAATCCCGTTCCGTTCCCAGTCGAGGTTCAGATTGAAAGTGTTGCACGAGACGTAGACATCAGCCAACTGTTTAAGCGTCCACCACGCCATCTTCTTGCGTCCGACCCTTGCCGCCGTAACTGACGCCCACGCAAACGACCAACCGACCCAGATCCCATACCCTTTTGACACAAGCGTATTCAAAGATTTCTCAATGAGTTGGCGGTCATCCGTTGAGCCGTCGATATTGATATCGCCTCCGGGGTAGATGGGCGCGAGATGCGAAAGGTGGCGATGGCATTGCGTGTATGCGGTAGCTTCTTTCAGATGAAAACCTGTCTCATCCTTATGGTATTCTGGAAGGTTCTCAAGAATCTCTGACCAGATTTCTTGATGCGATTCGTCCAACCCGAGAATATCCACAGCCTCTAACAGTCCCTTGATAATGCAGCGGAGTAGAGAGAGCGTTAGCGTGTCATCACTTCCCCAGCCGCCGGTTTCCGGCGATTGCGTGGGATGGACATGGTACTTCCCATCGTCTCCCTTCTTCAAGAACCCTTCGTAGAATAGCATACACTCTCGCATGAAAGGGTAGGCTTTTTCCTTGAGAAAATCCTCGTCGGCGCTGTAAAGGTAGTGCCACCAAAAAGCCTGCGCCACCCAAGCGCTCGTCCCGGGCCAGAATAAGACATGCGGCCACGGAGCCAAAAGCCAGGAACCATCAATCGCCATTTGCCCGGGAACATAGGCGCCCTTCCATCCGTAGAATTTCTCGGTTTCCTCCTTGAGACGCGGCAAGATTGAGAGCCAGTGATCGTAATACGCCGTCCCCAATTCCAAGTGGTTTGCGCCGTAAATTCCCCAATACTGTGGATAGAAGTCCCAGATGTAGAGTCCCAGTGAAGCCGGCATTTGGCTGTCCGGCTGCCATAGCCCGTGCAAGCTCACTGACGCCCCACCCTCACGGCTGGAGGACGCCAAAAGGTACAGCCCCATGTACCAGAGGGACTCGATTTTAGCCTCCGGTAGTTGCAGGCTGGAACGCCCCCAAAAGCGTCGCCACCAGGTACGATGTTCCTGCAGGCAATGTTCGGGGGCGGAGACGACCTGTTCAAGCACATTAATTGCGTCGTTGACCGGGTTGGATGCGTCGCGAGCCGCCTGTACTGTTACGCAGGATTGGCTATCTCCCGGCAGCAGCGCGAGCGCCAGTGATGGACTACCCGGGATGTTCTGCCGAATCCACTGTACCTCTCCTTGATTACTTCGTTCGTAGTCCGGGAGTCTATACCACTCGGGGATGGGTTCACCGGGTTGAAGATGCGGCACCAGGTCGTCGGACGATACCCTTTCAATCCGTATGTCCTTGATGGCATCCCGGCGATTATGGGATATGACAATCGCCGGCAAATTTGCATCGGCGCGAATTTCCAGATGAACACTATCTTTAGATTCGGTGAGGACTTCAAGCACAGCTTGAGCGTCACGGAGATGAAGACGCGCCGAACCCGATATTTTCTCACCAAACTCCATGACAACTCGCCCGACATGTGTCTTCGTGGGGAGCGAGAGGCTCCAATCCACCGAGCAGAGTATGTCCGTCAGAAAGCCCGCCTCGATTGGAATCTTACCCGCCACAATGTCGGACAGTCGATCTTTTCGCAACAGATGCCCTCTGAAAGCGACCAAGTTGTCGTAACGGAGTTTGTCCGGGTCTTCACGGGGATGCTGGCGGAGATCCCACGCCCAAACGTGATCCAACGTAATAATCACCTTCGTTTCATCCTCGACCCAGACCATACCGCCAATTTGCCCATTGCCGATAGGCAGACCAAAGACCCACCGCGGCGGTAGCACGTTGTAGATGAGATCGTTTCTATCGAGCACTTCTTTGGAGAATCTCATATCCTAAATCCGTAACAGTTCAGTTCAAGAAATTGGGTTAACTGTTGAGTTCGGCATATGAAAATGGAGAAATGGTCGTAAAGTTTATGCCCCCTATTTATCGGTGGGAGCGGCATCCCTGCCGCGACCCGCGGGTGAAGTGGCATCCGCCTATTGCATGTAAACGGCGGACGTGCAATGAATTGCACTACTACGAACCAACATCGGCAATATAGATTGATGGACTAAACAGTTACGGCTAATCTTTCACGAGATTGTCGATATTCGTCTGCTTGCTCGTCGTCCGCCATCTCTGGACATTCCTTGAAATAACGATTGATATATGCTGATGGCGTTCTGTAGGGATTGACAAGCCAGACGCCAAGACACATGCCGAGCATGAAAACTACTAGCACGCCTAGTGTTTTGAGAATAGTGCGGACGATTCGCTTGCGTATCTTCGATTAGAATGTTAATTCAAGACAGTATGTTGATGTGTGCCAACTAACATGTTGCACAGGAAATTGTATATCATCGTTGGAATAAAATCAACAGTCTTACGCCTTTTTGGGTTTGAAGATTATGTGCTGGTATGTTATCCTATCCCCGTGTGACATCGGCACTTAGCGCATGTGGAAGAGGTGATTCGGCACGCCCTAAGCCCCCATCACCGTCCATAATTTCGTACCAAAGATTGAGGAGATTGCAAGGGACCTGAAATTTAAGCAGGTCAACGCGTCGCATATATGGATTCGCTCAGCAAATTAGTCATGCACGCAATAGTGTATGAATGCGAGGGATCGTGCGTTTATATCTGCCACGACGGAACAGAACTCGTATACGTTCTGGAATTGATGTCGCCACGCGACTTAGTCCTCGACATTAGATGGCAGTCGCTCGTGGATAAGCGCCGATTGTTGGACCCAAACGAACATCCACAAGAATTCGATTATACAAAATTCTACGGTAGATCCCCAGAGGAAGTGTACGAGGAACAGCAACGCATTGACGATTGGGTTAATCATCCTGAATTTGTGACAATTGTAGCGAGGCACTCTTGAAAACTGGAGCATTTTAAGGGGGTGAATTGTACCGATGGAAGAATGGATTAAGTTTATTGCTCCGCTGATTGGTATTGCTGGGTTGTGGTGGAAGATCACAACGTCAATGGCGACAAAAACCGAATTGACCGCAGTGAAAACCGATCTCAGAGCGGAGATAGCTGAGGTGAAAGCAGACCTCAAGGCTGATGTAGCTGAAGTGAAATCAGACATGGCAGCCATGAGAGTTGAATTGAAAGCTGAAATATATGAAGTAAAATCAGACATGGCGGATATGAAGGCAGACCTGAAGGGAGAGATGGGTGAGTTGAGGGCGGACATCAGGGAGATTCGGCAACTGTTTAGGAGTTACGCAGTTGGCTCAAGCGTATAAAGAGGTTGTGCCAAATAAGCACGTATCGCATCTCTGACAATAGAGAGTTTTGCTTCAAACCAACTGATTCCGGTATGATAACAGTAATGTTCTATTCTCAGAAAGGCTCTCAGCGCTAAACCGATATGATTTCTTTGAGTGCGAGCAGAGCGCACTTGTGCGCGTTCAATGCCAACAAATTGCTTAATCCCGCGATGATATTCTTCTATTGTCCAAGACCATTCGGCATATTTGAGACGCCTCAATTCGTCCATCTGTAAATCATTCGTTGCCCAATATTCAATGTCACCTTCTGGAGTGTCAACCTTGAATGCTCGAATCAATCCATAGCCTTTAAGATGAACAATTGTACCCATGGATTCAATCGGAAGCGTACTCACCGGACGGTTACCGGAATAATCTTTACTGACAAGTCGGTTGGCAGCTAGACGAGTAAGCCACTTCCAACCATGACTTCGCACCGCTTTTAGATTCTTTAGACTGGCATACCAACTATCAAAACACACACATTCAGGAGCAAAACCGCGTGTTTTCGCTTCTTCAAGCATCGCTCGGAAATGGTCATTTTTCGTCAAGCCGTCTGTGGCTTTGTCATAGATTCGATAGTCACACGGAATATGTCTATCGCCATCCGTCCAGAGTAAAGTGACCAAGTTAATCCCATTCACCACTCGGTGGTGTTTCCCTGACCAGTGTTTTGTCACTAATTCAATCTTTTGTGATCAAGGGAGCGAATAGCGAGTGCGATAGAAATCCTCAAGGTTTATCCAGAGTCGAATCATCTATAACTAAGATTCCAGATTCATTACCTGATTTTTCGATTCGTGCCACAGTTTGCCAGTGTCGGGTTCATCTCGATGCAAAAGCCTTGTTATCAAATCATGAGCGGGTGAGTCCTCCGCTTGAGGTTGAACTTTTTCTGCCTCAAGACAACTGTAACTTTTCTGGGCGCCAACTAAGAAATTGATATAGTCAATGTCAGCATATTTGGGTGGATTCATGCTCAAATTATAACCTATTTTCACTCAACTGCGTAACTCCTACTGTTATACAAGAATGTTGTCGAGACCGAGAAGCAGGAGTGATTGAGTTGTGGTCGAACACAATGATAAGGTTTCGCAAATCGGAGTGTTGCGAAAAATCAGTCTATTTGTGAAAGAATCCAGCTAAAATGGCGACTACAACACGGAAAATGAGAATCTTCGTTTTGGTGCGAGGTTAAACGATCCAGTCAACACGCTATCTTGGGGCAGTGTCGCCCTCACTGACCCGATGATAAAGGGACTGGAAGGCACTCGGCGAGGCGGCGCACCCGTGCTTGCACCACTGCTATTTCCGAATCTAGCGTTGCTTCGTATTCTAGGGATTATGGGCGTGATTCGCAGGATGTGGCCGATGCAATATCACGAAGATGAAAGGGGTGTACTGCCATCGGAAATTTAGACCATTATCTAAACCAAGATTGTGATACAATCATGGTCAAATTGAAAGGAGATTTCCGATGGCAAAAAAGAGAAGATTCACCCCTCAATTCAAGTCAACAATTGTTATCAAAGCACTTACTGACCAAAGTTCACAAGCTGAAATCTGTCGAAGACACGACCTCAGCGAAGACCAGCTATCAAAGTGGAAACAGCAATTTCTTGAAAATGCGGCAAGTCTCCTGTTTCCTACCGTTGCAGAAACGGATGCATCAAGAATATCCCTCTTCACCGCATGGGATTGAAAAGTTCGTAATATGACAAATAGACACTGGATTTTCAAATGTGCCGTACAACTTGGCGGCGTTCAAAGCGGGTCAATAAACTCCAGTATTCCTAAACACTTTGAAGTTATCGAATTTGGCGCCTCGGTAGGATGGTCCACTTTTTATCGTCCAGACACCGGCTTGACCACTCTCATAGCGTTCAGGGGAGTGATCGGAGGCTTCCAATAACCATGTTCCCGGCTCGGTCTCTCCCTTCGGCCATACCTTTCCCCTCAGATAGGTGTAGGCGTCGTGGGTCGTCACCTCAAACTGAAAAACGTACCATCGGCTATCTTCGAGGTGAAAGGATATCTCGTTCAACGAGATGGTATCATGCCGTTCTTGCCCCTTGGGAACGCGTTTGGCAATCTGAAGCCTTCTGTGGGCATGGGTTGTTCGCAGCCTGTAGTTCTCGAGAGGGGAGTTCCAATAGGCAAACACGCCGGCATCCCCGGTATGCTCTATCCGGAGTTCCGCTTGAACGACGTAGCTCAGCCAGCCCTTTTCCCCAACCAATGCGGCGCTGTTTGGGGCGCGTCTATCCGACTGTTTCAATATGCGGCTGCCCAAGGTAGAGATACCCCATTTCCCGCCGGAAGGGAAGATCCATTTTTTCTGCTCCTCCATTTCCGTTCCGTTCTCAAAGTTGTCCTCAAACAGTGTTTCTTGGCGGACGGCGTGCAGTTGAGAAAACATCCATTCAAGCGTTTCAATCCTCGCTTCAAGGCTCTCCCTTTGCTTGACCTTTACGAGTAGTTGCGCTTTCCCAGGGATGACTATCTTTTGCCCTGCTTTAATCAGGTTAGGATTTGAGATGCTGTTATATTTTGCGAGCTGCATCCATAACGAGGCATCCTCTAGTTTATCTTCAGCTATTTTCTCGAGCGTATCGCCTTTCTGGATGGTGTAGACTTCGTCTTGTGCTATGACAAGATTGCAGCATAGAGCAAGAGCCAAGACCGCCCCTAGAATCTTCATGATATATAGTCTCCTGTTGAGTTCATGGGTTGTTAGTGCTCATTTCAAAATTGGTAATTGTATTTACATGGAAGGTGAGAAAAGAAGGAAAATCCGGGATTTGGCGATCGAAGCGAGCGCCAGACACGAGTATAAAAGAGAGGTAACTGTTTAGTCCATTGATTTCTAGAGTCGAGTGCTATGATTTAGACGGTCTTTTTTGCCAGTTTTAAGACGTACCCTGTGTAGATAACCATTTTTCTGGTTCGTAGTAGGGCAATTTATTGCCCGTCTAATGGTTTCAGAGCTTTTACTGACCACTAATCACTAGCCACTAAACACTTACAAAGAGAGAAACCGAGTTTTCAAGAAAAAACTCGGTTTCCACTGTCTTATTCTACGAAGGAACCACGGAAATGCGGATGGACTTTTGCAATGTCCGGACTGTCGGTTAACCAATCCGGGTCGACAAACTTGAGACCGTACGGATTACGCAGGGCTTCGGGGCATTCGACGACGACGCCCTCTAGCTCCGCGGGCTGAATCTCGGGAGAGGCAGTCAACCAGATTGCCTCCCCGGCGGTGAGATCGATTTCCAAGTCTCCGTTGGTCGTGGGTTGAATCTGCTGACCACCGAGGTAACCGCCCGAATCGCCGAACGGATTGACGAGTCGGACGATCGTCTCCGACGCGGATTGCAACCGAACGCCCAGTGTGCGTCCATCCGCACGCACCGCGGAGACCTCTACGCCTCCTTCGCCCCGCAGGTTATCGAACCGCATCTCGCGCCAATGGTTGGGACATGCCGGGAACACGCGGATACGCCCACCCCAACTCTGCAGCAGCATCTGGTTGAGGGAGTCGACTGCTCCCATGTTGCCGTCCACGCAGAGGGTGTCGGGCTGGATGGAGATGCCGTTCCGCTCCCAATCCAAGTTCAGGTTGTATGTGTTGCCGCAGACGAACGCATCCGCGCACTGCTTGAGCGTCCACCACGCCATTCTGCCGCGCCCGGCTCTGGCGGCGATTGCCGAGAGCCAGACAAATGCCCACCCGACGAATGTGCCGTACCCTTTCAGAATCACGTTGTTGATTGTCCGATCAATAAGTTGGCGTTCTTCCGACGAACCGTCAATATTCAGGTCATCACAGGGATAGACGGGCGCGAGGTGCGACATGTGGCGGTGAGACTCCGAGTATGGCAAGCGCTCTGCAAAACACAGCCCCGAGTCATTCACGTGATATTCTTGGAGGTTCTCAAGTATTTCTCTCCAGGTCGCCAGATGGGGCTCGTCAATTTGAAGAACCTCGACAGCTTTCAACATCCCGTCAATGAGATATCGGATGAGCGACAAACTGAGCGTGTCGTCCCGTGCCCAACTCTTAAACTCGGGCGCGTAGGCAACGTTCAGATGGTATTTTCCGTCCTCCCCCTTTTCGAGCAATCGCTCGTAAAACAGCATACACTCGCGCATGAACGGATACCCCTTGTCCCGGAGGAAATCGGTGTCGTTGCTGTAGAGATATTGCCACCAGAAGGCTTGCGCGACCCACGCCGTGGTGCCGGGCCAGAGCAGCAACTCGTTGTGCCCCACGCGAATCCATGATCCATCGACACTCATGACGCCGGGGACAAAAACGCCATCCCACTCGTAGAACTGCCGGGTCTGTTCCTTGAGGTGCGGGAGAATCGAGAGAAAATGGTCACAGAAGGGCTCGCCAAGTTCCAGATGGTTTGCCGTGTAAAGTCCCCAATGTTGCGAGTAGAAGTCCCAGATGTAGAAACCGTGTGCGGGCGGGACGCAATTATCAGGCGACCAGACCCCGTGGAGGCTGGCTGCACATCCGCCCTTGCGGCTTGCGCCCGCGAGCATGTACAACCCCATATACCAGAGCGATTCAATCTTTTCGTCCGGAACTTGGACGCTCGATTTCTCCCAAAAGCGTCCCCACCAAGCGCGATGGTCTTTAAGGTGTTTGCCGGGAGTTGCCAATGCCCTCTCAAGTACGAGTAAGGCTTCTTCAACCGGGTCGCTCCCGTTTCGCGTGGCTTGGACTGTCGCGAACGACTGTGTCTCTCCACGGTGCAGCCCAAGCACAATCGAGGGGCTATCGGGTATGTCTTGACGAATGAACTCAATTGTTTTCAATGTGCCCTGTACGTATTCGGGTGCGTCGTGCAAGCCGACGCGTTCCGTCGACAGTCGTTCCAGCCGAATCTCTTTAATTCCGGTTTGGGGGTGATCTACGGCGATGGCGGGGAGATTTGCATAGGCGACGAACTTCAGGCGGATGGTTTCACCATCATCGGTGCGAAGGTCAAGTTCAACCTCGGCGTCACCCAGGCGCAATCGCCCCTCCCCCGAGATTTTCCGCCCAACATCAATGACGAGCCTGCCCACGTATGTCTTTCTTGGCAGAGGCTCCCCGGTGTTGAGGTACGGACCGATTTCGTCGTACTTTTCTGCTGCCATGAGTTCCCGAAACCGACCGTAAGTGGCTTGCTTGGGCGTTTGACGGAGATCCCACGCCCATACGCTGTCAAGTGTCACGACAACCTTGGTCTCATCTTCCACCCAAATCATGCCGCCGACTTGACCGTTGCCAATCGGTAGTCCGAACACCCATCGGGGTGGAAGGGCTTTGTAGACTAAATCATTCCGCTCTAGAATATCTCGGGTAGACGTCATTTTGTCTCCTTGTGGTAACACCAAAGCTTTTGGATTATTCAGTGGACATGCAGACCGGTGATGAGGCTGATTTATTAGGACTTGAATCTTTGAACACCCAGAGGTTCGTATTGAGAGAATTAACCTATAGATAGATTCATGGTCTTCTCTGGCAAGTTGTAGGAGCGATCTCCAGGTCGCGACCTTCTGTCGCCAGTAAAACTCGCTCCAACAGAAGACGCACGGTAAATTGTGCGACTACAAACGTTATGTTGGATTCTCAACGGAGCGCACGAGCAGTTCCTGCAAGCGCGGGGGAAATTGGGCATAAAGTTTGCGCTTCACACGCGGCCACTGTTCGTCCGATCGGTGGAGGAACCAAGGGAGATAGAATACATTTGCCGACATGCGATGCTGATCGGTGGTCGTATTCGCGCCGCTACGATGCCAGAGACTGTCGTAGAAAACGCACACGGAGCCCTTTTTACCGAGGACGGGAATCTCCTGCGGGTACGCCGCGCGAGTTGGTGAGCGGCGTGTATGATGGCTAAACGGCACAATCATTGTGGCGCCATTTTCAAAGGTGAAGTCGGTGAGCATCCAGAAGACCTGCAGATCCGTGGGGTAGCCGGTAAAGGTTTGGGCGGGCTTTGAACCTCCGGCAGAATGCAAGCCTCCGACGTGTGTGCCCGGCTTGCACCATTTCATGGCGACGTTATTTGCCAAAAAGTAATTCTCTCCGAGAACCATGTCGAGGAGTTCCAGAATCGTTGGGTGGATACACAGCGGCGCCAGATCGGGAATAAGATTCAACGACCCTTCCATGCTGACATAGCCGTTTGCGCCCCAGATATTGTCCCTCGGAATCTCCATGATAGGACGCGCTATCGCATCAAGGCGCTCGGCTTCGCGCGGGTCGAGAAGGTCTTCCAGTATAGCGTAACCCTGTTCGTCCAGTCGTAATTTGACTTCTGTTAAGTCCATAGTCTTTAAGCAAATCGCTTCTACTACCACTGTAGGAGGGAATTCCGATTCCCGACAAATCGCGATTCGGAGATCGCTCCTACTATCGCTGTAGGAGGGAATTCCAATTCCCGACAACTCGCCATTGGGAAATGGCTCCTACCACTGCTGTAAGAAAAATTCGCGTATTTATACGGATTTTAGGGTACACAATCCCAAGAATCACCATTCGACAGCCCGCTCAAGCAGTTCTTGCAGGCGAGGCGAAAATTGATCGTAGACTTCGCGTTTCACGAGGGGCCAACCGGTTCTCGGGCGATTCAGGAAACCGGGGATGTAGAGCATGTTGGCTGCCATCCGGTACTGGTCTATCGTCGTATTCGCGCCGCTGCGATGCCAGGTGCCATTGACAAACACAGCCACGGACCCCTTCTTCCCGATGAGGGGCATTTCGTGCGGATATTCGGATTGTGTCGGAGGACGCCTGCTATGGTGGCTGAAGGGAACAATAGTGGTTGCACCGTTATCCGGCGTGAAGTCGGTGAGCATCCAGAATGCCTGAAATCCTGTTGACAGCACGGGCCAAGGCATGGGTATACCCGCGTTGAGTGGCCAATCCGCATGCAATCCGCCAGCACCGGCGCCGGGTCTGCACCACTTCATGGCGACGGTGTTCGCCATAATGAACTTTTCTCCAAGTACCGATTCGGCAAGTTCAAGGATTGCCGGATGGGTGCAGAGCGGAGCCAGACCGGGGATAGTATTGAGGGAGTCCTCCATGCTCAGGTATCCTTGATTCGGTTCGGCTCTAAGTTCCATCAAGCACCGTGCTGCCGAGTCCAATCGTTCCGCTTCATGGGGATCGAGTAAATCCTCCAGTACGCAGTATCCTTCTTCATCTAGTCGAAGTTTGGCATCCTCAAGATTCATGGTGCGTCCCCTATAAACCTCCGAATTTTTCAACGCAAACGTCAAGCGCCTCCCAATTACGTCTCCCAACTTGCAATGAAGTCTTCCACATCGAAATTCGTCGGCATCTCTTCGAAAGAGTAGCGCATCGGTCCGGATTGAAAGCCCGGAATATATTCCTCTTTGTGCGATTGAATCGCTTCATCCAGTGTTGAAAATCGCTTCCAAAGTGTTTCAAGTTCGGCCGGTGAAAAGCGCGGTGCGAGATCTATATCTTGCGAGATGTCGCTGCCGAAAGCCGCTCTTGCAGGGTGCGATGCAAATTGCATTTTGTATGCCACTTTGGACAGAAGTATAAGGCACACAATCCGTCCGGATTCTCCGGGATGAACTGCGGCAAGACCTTCGCGGAAGGCGTCGGCGTTCTTGTCAATAATTGCGCGGAAGGTGGACTCCATCACGTCGCATTCTTCGCGGTATAATTGGGCGTGGCGTTCAAATACGGCTCGGGCTTCCGTAGAAAGGTGTCGAGTAAAATCCAGATCGCGGTGAAAGTGGCATACATAAGGAAAAATTGGACCGCCGAAAGAGCGGTAGCCCAAGTGAATTGTCCGCCGCAGCTTGGTGCTGTAGTTGCTGCCCCAATGAAAAATGGTGTTCGTGTAAACGACGCCATCGCCCGCCTTCATCTCTACCGGAATGCTATTGGGCAGCGGCGCCTGTGAATTCTCACTCAGTTGTTTGTTCTCGGCTTCGGTGTTGGCTCTGCGATGACTGCCGGGCACCGTCCACAACACGTTATCATCGTAGAGCGGAATGTTCCACTGGAGGTAACCGGGCGCGTTTTCCAGAAGGTCCATCTGCAATCCACGCAGCGGCGCTTGGTCTACCGGGTGGATATCTCGATGCCAACTCGCAGGTCCATAATCGCGCACAGGACTGCACATAAACATCTTATTCTGCGCTCCCGCCTCGGCGGCGCGCATCAGTTGTTTACACACACCCATGGTGTTCTCATGCAGGCAAATCTCCACAGTGTCGGCAGTCGTGGAGTCGATGAGTTTTTCATAACCCGATAATCGCGGCTGTCCGCTGGTCTCCCATGCGCCGCCCTGCGGATCGTCGGGACCTCGATCGCGAGCCCAGACGGCTTTTTGCCGCTCGACCAATACTTCAAAACTGTCACGGAGTCGGCCTAGCTGCTCCGGAGGGATGCAGTTTCGTATGATAAGGAAACCATCATTGATAAATTTTCCTCGATCCACGTTCATGGGTGTCCTCGATTGTTTGATTCCGGTGTTTGGTATAGCTTACGTACGCTCGAATCCATTTTACCACTTCTTCGACGACGATCCAAGAGAAATCTCTAAAGGTCGGGGATTGCTGGGAAAAGGCGGAAAAATGGAAGATGGGAAGGGACGCCGACTAATCACGGATACAGAGCCTTTGTAGGGTGGGCACTGCCCACCATCCAAGGCGCATCCTTCATAACTAGGAAAGGGGTGATTGAGAGTAAACATGATGCAGAAAACGCCAAACGGTAGAAAAAATGTCGCAACCAGGAGATCTCTCTCTATCGCACTCCCTATTCACTCGTTTGATCGCTCCTACAGATATAGGGTCAACGATCGTTGACCCCTACGGGCATACGATGCAATCCGAGCCTCCGGATGGATACAGGATTAAGGATTGATTAAGGTCAGAATGAATTCGAATGTCAACTTCGCCTGCGTGGAGATGTAGACCGAAAGCAGATACAGATTAATCGCCAGAATCCCCAGTCCGACGATGATTGCCAGCCGATTTGAGCGCATAGAGATGCCTTGTTACTTGAGTAAATGTGTCTTCTCGAATCACCTTTGCGATTCGCGAGTGTTTCCACCATTCGCCGCCGCTGTAGGGTGTTCCCGCCACGAAGTGGGTGCCATCGACGCTGTCCGGATTGACCCACGCCATCAGCGTGAGGTTGGATGCGATTCGCAACTCGGGCGATTCCCCGCAATCAACACCGTTTCCTCTAATCCCCGGAAATCGGACACACCCCTTTTCACCGGGAACCGGGGCACCGCTATCCGGGGCAAGTTTCGCGTGACCAATTAGTTTCCCATCGTGGCGGTTTCCGGATAGGTCTTTTGTATCTCCATTGAATCGGTAGTAGGCTACCAAGCCTTCCGGGGCGATTGCGGGTTGATCGTCAAGGGTTCCCGTCAGGGAGATTCCTAGGTTCATAACCTCTCGAATCTCCGCCTGTGTCAATACCCGATGAAACAGCGCAACTTCGTCAACCATGCCCCCGAATGGCTCGCCCGTTATTACACTTGACCGCTCTCCGATCACGAAGTGGGGGGTTCGATTGAACGCAATTTCCCCACGATAGTCGAGTGAAACAACGGGTTCACCATCCACATAGGAGATTGCCTTCTCCCCGCTGAAGGTAAAGGCGAGATGCGTCCATTTTCCGGGTTGAACCTCCCCCGCGTTGTATTCGTGATTTTGCGAACCCAAGTTTATCCAAGTTGCCATTTGTCCGTTGCGAACGCCAATCTGATGCGCGCCGTAAGGATAAATCCACTTCCCAATGAGTCGTTCCGCCGCTCTCGGGAAATAAAGGTAGCGGATGCCGTGTGAGTTCATAGCATCAACGAGGCTAGCGGGGGAATCAGGAAGATAGTGCAACCGACGCGACAGATCGCTGCCGTAAAGCGGGTAGATGACATCGTTTTTTTTCAAAATGTATCCAATGATTTCGTCCTCGGGGACATGTTTCAACACCTCCCGATATGCGCGGCCCGTAACCCACGGGTAATTGATATTTGCGTTGACCAACGAGCGTTGCAGTGGCGGGAGCGCCATGAGGCGTCCCAAATCCTCTTTGGAAAAGACGCCCACGTTCAGCACCGCCAGATAATTAAACAAGCTACAGATAACAGCGAGCGCTACCAAAGGCGCCTGTGCCCATCTGATTCGCAGGCATATTAACAGCGCCCCGAAAGCGATGGCAAAAACCGGAGGGAAGAAATGGAGGAATCGCCCGTACCAGTCATCGACGAACACCCAACCCAACAGTGACAACAGCGATATGACAAAGCAGAGAGTGAGGAATCGTACCCGCCTGCCGAACAACAGACCGTAGATTACCGCCGAAACCCCGCAGACGAAATTGAACCAACCCCAACCGGTGATGCGGTTTAGATCGGTGTAGATGCGGAATTGATCGAGAATCTTGAACGTTACAAGGTTTCGGGCGTTTTGCCACATGGAGTGAAAACTGAATGAGGGTTGGGCAGAGGTGCCGGGGTCGGGCGCGGCGCCCGTTCCGAAAATCAGGTGTCCGAATAGCTTAAAATCTGCGGGGTAGAACGGATTGTCAAAGATTATATAGTTGCGCACGTACCAGTAAAACGCCAGAACACCGCTGCCGAGAACGAGACTTGTGTAAAGGGCAAAGCGTCTAGTTAACGAAATGTTCTTGGGATGCAGACTGATAATCGCGTTTTTGAACAACCGATGTTTCGCCAGCGCGACGATGCCAAGAAGGATTAAGCCCGGCGCGATAAAGACGGCATACGCCTTGGTACCAATTCCGTAACAGAACGCCATAGTGATGGGCAGGAGGCGACGTGAAAGGGGAAAACTTGAAGAATCCCCCTTACGCAACAGGTCGACGAGGAGTGCCATCGCAAACAGGTACATCCCCGCAACCGCCATGTCGTTTTTGCATGAGGTCGCATGAATTGCCACCGACGGAGTGTACGCATAGAGCAGAGCAACGCCCGCTGAGAGATGATTTCCAAAGTTTAGTCCTCGACAGATGGCGTACACCGATATGACGGCGAGCAGATAGCAGGAGACACAGCCGAGTTGGATCAGGAGGTCGTTGTGCAGGAAAACGACGAACCACGATTCGAAAACCTCGAAGGTCGCGGGCCAATAACTCCGAAGTACAGGGGTGGAGATGGCATGAATACGTCCCTTTTGCACCCATTCGGCGACGTTGGGAAGATGGTAGGTCAGCGTGTCGTGGACATAGGGCGGAGTGTACCAGACATGGAAAGCGATGCGGAGGAGTTGGAAGAGCGCCGCGGCGGCGAGGAGACCGCCCACAACCGTGAATCTTGGGCGCCTGAACATATCGCGGAGAGATTCTAAGGTTACAAGGTAGCGTCTGCCCTGCCGAAAGGCGTGCAGCCCCATCAGTAGCAATCCGATAAGGCTGACGAGAGCCATCGGCGCCGGTGCCAGAAACCCGAAAATGCCGAGGAGAAAGGTGAACAGCGTGGCGCTGAATATCCACAGGAAACCGAAGATTGGAATATCCAGATGAAGAACAGTTGTCCGTAGGAGTCGAAAGAGGTGAATGGTGACTCCCAGGACAAACAGATTCCCAATCCCCATTTGGATTAGCCGCAACAACATCTGGTATCCCTCATCGGGGCAATTGCATCTGAATTTGGGGTGTAAAGGTGTCCTCTATCTCGCTCTAGACCGGACGTGCAGGGAGGGCGAAAACGAGAAAACGGGAAAACGAGATGCGCGAAACGTGAAGATAGCAAGACCGGACGTGCAAAGAATGAGATTCCATAAATCACCGATTTTCGCCATTATCTTCAATGTCTATAGATAATAGATGTATAACCATCTTGCGCTCCATCGGAGCGCCATGTGGCTCATGAAGTTAAATTTGCCCAATGAGATTCATTACAATAGCACTTCTTTAGAGCCTGTTTGAAAATTGATTTTTGTAGCACAATTCGCCTCAAAACCAAGGTTTTCATCAGCACTCTTGTAGGGTGTGCACAGCGCACCAGCTTCTAAAAGCCCCAGAGGGGATCAAGCGAGCGAATAGCGAGTGCGATAGAGATCCTAAAGGTGTGTAGCAACGCCGAAACCCCACGCACCTAAGCCCCAGCGGGGCGACAGGTAATAGCACTCCAAATGCCCAAAAATGACTTTTCCATCTAGTTTTCAAACAGGTTCTTAATTCAAGAAACTACCTCAAACAGGATAATTGTGGATATTCACATGCCGCTCCTCTGGAGCGGAGGGGACTGACGCCTCTTGACTACAGACATAGCACACCGCTGGAGTGCAAGACATACCACACTCAGCGCTGAGGCACAACACTGCTACATGGGTTTTGCTCCAGCGAAAATCTTCCACCGTCAAATCAAGATGGAATCCCTAGAGGGTTGCTGGGTTTCATCGCACGTCTTAGGCCAAGGGGTTTTACTAACCGCTAACTATTGCCACCAAACACTTACTCGGTTTTTTATAAATCTTGCAGATGGGAAATAGGACCTGTGTTTCCGAATCCCAACTCGATGGCTCGATCCATCATCTTTTGTTGGCGCGGCGTAGCGGTGCGCAGAAGATTCTCGCTGTAGAACCTACCCCAATGATTCGTCTCGCCGCGTAGAAAATCCATCAACCAATCGAAATGTTCTTGGTTCTTTTCAGCGGTTGTGTTCTGGACCGCATTGAAGTAGATGACGCGGCGTCCGGGATTATCGCTCAACGCGGCATGATGCGTCTTGTGATTCATGAAGATGACATCCCCCGGTTCGGTGCAGATTCGGTAATGCCCCGGAATCTCCTCGGGTTTGACGCCAACCTCCCCGATAGTTTCACGGAGCGCGTCGCGGTATTCCTTGAAATGGCTGCCCGGAATGACGCTGAGGCAACCATCGTTGGGACCGAGCGGATCCAGATAGATTGCGGCCTTCATACTGAAAAAGCCTTCGGGACCGTAGGCATCATGATGCCACCGGGTACCGCCGGCGTGGATGACACCTTCGCTCAAGGTAAGGATGAAATCATCACCAAGTAGGGTTTCCAGGACATTAACAAATCGCTCATCGTCGAGTAGAGGATAAAACGCGTCCGGATCATAGTCGAAAAAGGGGATAGTCTGTTGCCTTTTTGCGGAATTACCTCCTTCATCTTGGCGAAGTTCCGGATCATCCTCCTCGCCGCGCGCTTTTCTCATTGCCACGTCAAAAGCGTCGGAAAGCACTCGTATTTCATCGGGAGACAGCAGTTGTTTCCATAAAAAGAACCCTAAGGTCTCAAAATGCCTGATTTGTTCCTCTGTCATGGTTTGACCTCCATTATCATCTCGGTTTGAAGAGTATTCGCACATAGAAAGATTTGTTATCGTGCTCCCCGTAGGAGCGATCTCCCAATCGCGACCGGTCGCAAATCAGAATTGCGATTCGGAAGGGATTTCTATGGGAACTATATCGCATTCGTTATTCACTCATTTGATCGCTCCTACAGTTGCAAGGGAAGACCATAAATCTATCCATAGGTTAACGCTCTCTCAGTTCGGGTTTGACCATCGAATTCAGATGCCAAAGCGTGGCTCGTAGTGATACTTTAGATAATCTTAACCGTTGATTAACTCGGGGCAATCGCACGTGCCGAGCCAGTCCAAAAGCCTCGGAATTTCGTGCTGGGCGATTCGAGCGCCGAGGTAAATTATGTGCCCCGACCGCCAGATGCACGTTTTCTCTCCACGCCATCCGAGTGTTTGGGCGGTGGAATCGAGCTCTACACAGCGAGCATGAAAGCTTTGCAGGGAGGTGCCATCGGACAGTGTGACTTCTCCTCCAACCTTGAGACCGCTTGAAGAGCGGACGCCGGTTACGGCTGTGTCAGCAGAGAGCGTTTCGCAGTCGGATGCGAGCAATATGCACGTTGCAGCCAACTCCGCGAACCGACGCCAGCATCCCACATTCCGAGGGAGAGCGGCAATCACGAGATTGTATCGGCTGACCTCCTCCCAATTCAGCTCATCAAGCGATCGAGTCTCTATCGGGTCGTAATGCGTCCCGTATCGCACTGAAATCCCGTCGAGGATTCCCGCAAAGAACCGGTCGAGGCAGTCGTCTTGACCGAACCCGTTCAGGCTCCACACGTGATAGTCGCGCAGTGCGGCGACGCGGGCCTCTATACGCCGCGGGGTGCGCTCCTGAAATTGAATGTTGAGTTCGCGGGATAACTCCCAAGAGTCCACGTTTCCGTCGGGGAAGGTGGCGTCCGTGCCCACCGGAGGTCGCTCGGTGTTGCCGTAGCCAAGATACATAATCCGTGCCGGCTCTTGCGCGGTGTGTTGTTCATAGATTCGATTGAGGTGGGCCGGAGAGGGATGCCGTCCCTCGTGCCCTTGCATCCACGGCATCAGCTCTTTTCCGTGTCTGCGCGCCAGGCCGGCGACGTACCCCATATCTCCGGGTATGCTGCCGTCGTTGAATCCGCGATCGGATGCCGGGTACGGGTCGGCGGACACGATGTCAATCTCGCGCGCCGACATATCAAGCGACATGCCGCCGTGGTCATTCCCCACATAGAAACTGTTGCATCGCGTCAGGTTTCGGTAGGTTTTTAAAGCGCCCAACCCCTCTTGACGCAGCTCATCTTTTGCGGCGCGCAGCAGACCGGCGCAGGCGCGGTGGAGAGACCACATCCAGTCGGCATAGGCGGGCTCGCCGAACGCCTCCCGATACGTCCAGTGGCGAGGATAGGTGTCGTCGGGATTCAAGCGCTCAAAAGCGGCAATGGCATCGTTCGAATAGTCCCAGAGCGGCATTGACTGAGCGGGATTCGCGGGACCGTTGGGCACCGTTTGCAGGAAGTCCTCATCTCCCAGCCGAATCCCCATGACGACATCGCTTGGAAATGTACCGCCGTTCGCCTCGGTCCACCGGGCAATCTCGTGCTTTATCTGGGCGCGGAATCCGTCGGCGGTACTGGTGGCGTGAGGACTCGCCGTGTTGCCGAAGTAGTTCGCGGGTTGGGGTTGCTCGTAGATGGGACCGCGCATGCGCCAGTAGACCGCCAGCATCACGTTGTCCAGATCGCCGCGCGCGCCGGTGAGGTCGAACTCCATGAGATAGGTGTGCTCCTCGCGGGGCTCAAGTGTGGCAGGCAGAATCAGCAGGTGTTGCGCCCCATCGTAATCTTTCTCCTTGACGATGACCTCGGCAAGATGCGGCGGCAGCAGCTCTGCGAAATAGCTGCCGTTGCCCAATGTCCAATCTGCACCGAAGATGGGCTTTTCAATCAAGATCTCGTGTCGTTGGGGTGTGAAGGAAAACCGGTGCCAGTCTATCGCCTCCCCTTCGTAGGCGCCGCCAATCATAACACACGGGGTTGGCGTGATGCCGTGGGAGGCGATGCGATCTGCACGCAACGTTATATTCTCAATCGTGAACGCCAACTGTAAGCCGTGCCTTCGCGCGCGTTCCAACGCCTGCGCGGGTTCGATTTCATCGCCCACCCAGATAGCGGGAGAGGTGTTAATCTCGACACCTTGGATCCCGTGCGCTTTCATATCACGGAAGTCCTCGTCCACGCCGTCGACGATATTCACATAGGTCATCCACACGGTTGCTTCCTGCGAGGTTTGTGCCATATCCGACCCCTCCCGAATCTGCTGAGAGCATAATTTAGGACTGCGTCCGTAGATATTCAATACTTGATCGAATGCTCTCTTCGAGATTGGCGTTGCGGTACACCTTGACCGACGCGAATCCCTCGTACCCCACCGAATTCAGTGCGTCCAATACGGATTTGAAATCAATACGACCGCGACCCAATAGCCCTGCGTTACTCTCACATAAGTGCATATGACCCAACGACTCCCCACACCGGTACACCGGCTCGGTCAGAGAAGTCTCCTCGATGTTCATGTGAATCGTGTCCAACATCGGCTTGAATACGGGCACTCCAATCTCGTCAATCAGCCGTTGGACTTCGGCGAGCGAATTATTGAATCCGACTTGAAGGTGATTCACCGGTTCAATGACGAACTCCACGCCCTTATCTAGGGCGGCAAGTCCAACTTCACGTAGACACGTGACAATGCGCTGATTTGCCACTACCGGATCCGCTTCGTCACTGCGCAAGCCCTGCAGGAGACCGACAACTAGAATCGCATCAAACCGACTCGCCACATCCAAATAGCTCTTCAGGCGTTCCACCGTGCATTTTCGAATCTCCGCATCCGGCGAGCTCAAGCACAATCCCTCTTCATAAGCCGCGCCGGTCAACAGCGCGGGAACAATCAAGCCGTTGGCTGTTATAGTGTTTTCGAGTTCATCCAAGCGAATGAGCACATCGGGCGTCAGGTTCAGCTCGACTCCGGCATAGCCGCAGTCTTTCAAGAGGGAAAAGGTCGCTTGAACGTCCTTAATTTCGGAGAAGTCGATTATGATGTAGCTGTAGCGGTACATGAGGAGATTGCCCTATTTCGATACGCGACTGGTATGATTTCGGCGAAAGTCAAATCTATCAATTGGCAAGCGTCGGCAATACAGTGCCGCGAATTATATACCTTCCCTCATAGGCCGTCAAGAAAAAGTCGTGGAGGAATCAGAACGATAGCATCTAAAATCCTTTGATTGTGTTACGGTTCTTTCGCCCCGAACCACGTCCTGTCGCTATTCGCTCAGTCGATCTTTTAGCAAACAAGGAATCACAGCTTGTAGGGGCGAACCCCTGTGTTCGCCCGATTGTAACGGACAATTTCTTAGCTGACCTGCTGAGATTGCATGCTGTCAGATGGGATGGCACAGGGGCCGTCCCCTACAATCAGATGCAGCTGCTCCGGGTATCCAAGGGTTCGGCATTGCAAGACTGGCGGAAGTATGAGATAATCCCTCGAAGACGGTGGTTCCGAGGCAAGCAATAGGCGGGCTAGCCGGAAAGGGTATGAGACGAATAGACTTGAGATTGCTCCCGCCGTGCGAACGCTAGGCTACCGCTCTTAGACGTATACAACTCAAAAATTCAAAATCTGAACGGAGTAAATTATGCTCTTCAACAAAACTCGTGCTATGACGTATATGGAGCGTTGCGGGGTGGACGTATTAGTTGCCGCCTCTCCAGTGAACATCACCTACTTTTCGGGTTACTACTGCTGGATTGATCCGCTATTCAGAGAGTACATGATGGCGCCGGGGGCGTCTAGTAACGTACCGCAGAAATTTGCGGTTTTCCCGCTTGAGGGTGAGCCTGCGCTCGTCGTGGGACCGGATTTCGCAACGAACGCGGCGGATTTGTGGGTGCGCGACCTGCATATCGCCGGGAATCCGGTGATAGACACCTCGTTGACGCCGGAGGCGTTGCCCGAGGATGACCAGCGTATTCTCGATCTGCTTCGCTCGCCGCATCGCAATGCCAAACCGACCGATGCGTTACTGAGCATCCTGAAGGCGCGAGGTTTGACCGAGGCACGAATCGGAGTGGAGATGGAAGGACTGGCACCGTCCGCAAAGGCAGAGATTGCCGAGTCGTTGCCTAAAGCGTCAATCATGGATTGCTCGGATCTGATTCGTTTGATTCGGATGGTCAAGACGGAGGAGGAGTTGGCACGACTTACGCGCGCCGCCGAGATCAGTGAGGAGGCGGGGATGGAGAGCCTGGCATTGGCGCGAGCCGGGAAGACGATGGCGCACGTTATCCAGCACTACCGAGAGCGGATTGGTGAGTGCGGCGCGGATCTCGATCACTTCATGTTCGGGGTGAACGGTTTGGGTTTCGCCTTGGAGCGGGATTATGTGTTGAAGGACGACGACATGCTGTACGTGGACTGGGGCTGCATCTATCAACACTATTTCTCGGATACCGGCACGACGTTGGCGATCGGAGAGCCGTCGGCGGTTTTACGCGACAAACATGCCGCTTTGCGTGAATGTGTGATTCGAGCGGTGGACCTGGTGCGTCCCGGCGTGAAATCGTCAGAGGTGCGAGCCGTTATGTGGGATACGCTAAATGCGCGCGGGATTACAGCTACATTTCCGCACGGGCACGGCATGGGGCTGGAGGTGCGCGACTACCCGATTATCGTCGCCGACAACGGGTTGCGCATCAACGATGATTGTGTTGACGCGGCATCGGATCTCCCGTTTGAGGAGAACATGGTCATCAATCTGGAGGCGATGACCTTCATGCCGGGTGTCGCCTCGCCGCACATTGAGCAGTCATTCGTCGTTACCGCGGATGGCAGCCGACCGCTCTGCCCGCAGGATCGGTCGGGGCCGGTGCGGCCGGATGCGGAGTAGGCTATTCAGGAAAAACGAGAGCATCTTTGGAAACTTTATCACGGGTTGTTTTGCTTAGCGTGAACATCGTAATTGGCAATATGCTCACTCAATTTACTGTCAATAGCATCAACTTTTTTCGCAAGTGTATCGTGCTCTCGGCTCAGTTGTGAACGCAAATCATCTATACGTTTGTTGGTTAAATTGCTTGTAAAGAGTATCACAGCGACGATGACTGCAGGCGGCAACCAAGCTGTTAGTATTTCCATCCTTGTAGTCTCCTCTAGGTTACAATCTCGGTATTGTCAACCGATAGACAATGTTAAATATACCTAGAATCCGAGACATTTTCAATGTACTTTGTTTAACAACTCAAACCAAGATTGCAATCCAAAGGATGGGGGTAAGTTCAGGCTCCTTCAAATAAATTTACAACAGGCACTTGATATTGCTCGACGGCACTAACTTTTTGCTGACAGGTCGATGCAGACCAGCTCTTTCTGGTTTCGCAGGTAGAGCTTGCCCCCGAGGAACGTTGGCGGGGTGAAGCAACGGCCTTCCAGAAGCTGCGTCTCGGCGACTCCTTTGTATTCCGACGGGCTTGCCTCGGCAATCCCCAAATTGCCGCCTTCTCCAAGAATAATCAGGTGACCGTCGGCGAGGAGCAACGATCCTCTGCCGAACCCGCGGTGCGCCCATTTTTGCTCGCCGGTACTCGCCTCAATGCATTTCAAGATGCTTTCGTCGAACCCGTACAGGTACTCGCCGAGAAGCACGGACGAACTCATCCAGTTCTCCATCACGTCGTGACTTCGCCATATCTCTTCAACGCTCATTTCATCGCCGTCGGATTTGATTTGCACGAGCACTGAGCCCTTGTCGTAGGCGGCGGAGACGAAGATCCGATCGCCGGGCAAGAGGAGTGGCACGGCGGCGTTGATGTCGTTTCCGGTGGGCCAGGGGACGTGCTTCCAGTAGATTGTGCCGTCGGTCGGTGAAACGGAGACGAGTGATTTCCCCGTCATAAATATCGCCTGCCGGACGCCGTTGGAGTCGATAATGATGGGCGAGGAGTACCCTGCTCCGTCCGTGTGAGATGTCCAGAGTATAGCCCCGGTCGCCTTGTCAAAGGCGACGATGGATTTCCCGTTCTTGCCGCCCGCTTCAATGAGGACCGAATCACCTTCGATGATGGGCGATGACGAGAACCCGAAACCGGGCATTCCGCTCTCAAACTCGGTAACGAAATCGTGTCCCCACACCTTCTCGCCGCTTCCGGCATCCAAGCCGTAAAGCTTTCCTTTGGCGCTGAGCACATAGACCTTACCGCCGTCAACCGCCGGCGTCGAACGGGGACCGCTTCCTTCACCGGAGTGATACTTTTCATCGGTGCGGGAACGCCAGATTTCCGTCCCGTCCGATGCATCCAAGCAGACGGCGAACTCATCCTCACCCTCCGAGTGCATGGTGTAGATGCGCTCGCCCACAATCGAGATCCCGGAGTAACCTTCGCCGATCGGGATGCGCCATAGCACCTCCGGCCCGTCTTCGGACCAGGTCTTGAGCCAACCGGTTTCGTGGGAGATGTTGTCGCGGTTGAGCCCCTGATATTGCGGCCATTCCGCCGTTGCTCCGCCGCAGCCTGCGAGTAAAACTGCAACTCCTAACAGCGTAACGAATACCGTAAATTGATAGTGTACCTTCATGTGTGATTCCTTCCTCTATATTAAGAGAATGCTGCTGTGTCAGTTGTTGAATCTGAGGTGGTGAGATTTGTCCAAAGCTATGATTAAGTCGTAGATTCAATAAAACGCGAAGACGTTTAGCGCGACTCGCTATTTTAACAGTTTCCGCGAAGACTTTTCAATCTTTATTGTTGGGCCAGCCGGGGAACAGGACGTAACTTTAAAGGAATTCGGCATCACCCGCGTCAACACCATCTTTGCAATTTCCAGATACGTTTCCAGAATCGTTCTGCTCGTTCGCCATCTGTTTGTGGGTCAATGTGCATGCGAACCGCCCTCGTATTTGAGCCGATGACACCGAGGTCCGTACTCCATCCCCACTCCCAAGCAGCCCCATCCTTTTTTAGAATAGGAACATGTTCGACAAATTCGTGGTCAAAGGGAACGGCGGTGTGGAAGCGTCGGGAGTTGGTCGAGCCTTTGAATACGGCATAATCGGCGAAACTCGCTGAACTATTCACCCACCGCCTCACATGTGCATTCCTGTTGAAAGCCGGACTAGTGAACAGTGGATCGTCAGAATTATCAAGGCATTCTGCGATTTCAATGTAGCCGATCAAGGCAAATATGCCATTTTTATTATCATATTGATCCGCATACGGCACCAAACGTGCCAAGAAGAATAGGAAATCACCTTCTTGCAATTGACGTAACCCGCCCTTGCGTAGGTTATCGCCGTAGGTAAACGTCGCAAATTCGGGATCGTCGTGAACGTTCTCCGATGGCGAGACGGCGGGGTTGGCAAATTGATTAAACAGCGGCGTATTGGGGGAATTGAATTGGCGGAGATCAGCATACGTCAACCCGTCATCGCAGTCGCTGCGGATGGGGACGAATTCAAACGTCCCATCATCGAACAGGGGGCTTTGTTGACGGTGGCTGGTGTTTGCCCCAGCGTTTATGATAAAGACGCGCCCTTGGGGAATATCCTCGAACGGGTTGTACATTGCTTTTAGACGGGCAACCTCTAACAGATAATCAGATACGCGATTGTACCCCTCAAGATGCTGCACTATGGCATCCAGCAGATTGCCGCCGATACGTTGCGTGACCGCCCGCAAACTGACAGGGCACGCCGTCTTGCTGTGAGGATTGATGTAGCGCCAACGTTCATCGGTAAGTTCGTAGGCGTGCTCTATCGGTACAAAACAGAGATTCTTCGCTCGGATTGCGGTATACCCGTTGACCTCTGCATCCCATCCAATTTCATAATAGCCGACGATAAAATAGCGATCCACGTAGCGACTATTGGTGCCCTTGTACTTCGTGGCAAACAGGATGTGCGACAGACCATCTTGGACAGCGGCGTGGACACTCGGTTGGTTGCAGTGGTCGCACCAATTGTAAGTCGCCGTTTCATAGTTGGGTTCTGTGGACTTTTTTAGAACTGTGCGCAGTGGAAGGTCTGAATCCGTTGTGCAATTATGATAGCATAATTTGCCGACTTTCTTGGTGGGGAGATACTGTTTCCAATGAGCTGATTGTGTAGGCATCTGTTTTCTCTCGATATGACTCTTGGGCCTGAGTTGTTTAGATTGCAAAGGGGGCAGTGCACAGCCTACAGTAAAGCTGGTGCGCAGTGTGCACCCTACAACACTATGTAATGGATGATGCGGGCATCTAACACGGATAGACCTCGCTCATGCACTTTAACGGGATTCAGGTCGAGTTGGGCGATTCGGGGATTTTCCATGAGGAAGGTAGAGACCTTTAGCAGCGCGGTGCGGAGAGATTCGAGGTTCACGGGTTTACGCCCCCTGATGCCGGTGAGCAACGGAAAACCGCCAAGTTCCCGAATCATCTGATCGGCGTCATCCGAGGTGATGGGGCAGACCCTGAAAGAGACATCTCGCATCACCTCGACATACACACCGCCGAGTCCAAACATCAGCGTTGGTCCGAACGTCGGGTCGTTTAAGCCGCCGATAATGACTTCAACGCCGTCGCTTTCCTCCATTTTACTCACGAGGGCGCCGGTGATTCGGGCATCGTGCTTGAACTTTCGCGCGTTGGCGGTGACTTCGTCGAAGGCTTTAGCCACCGCCTCGGGCGAACTTAACCCCAGCTTGACGCATCCGATGTCCGACTTGTGCAGCACGTCTTGTGAAATTATTTTTAGGGCGACCGGATAGCCGATTTCCTCGGCAGCGTCGATTGCCTCCCGCGCCCTTGTGACGTGGCGGTACGCCGGAAAGGGCAATCCGGCGGCTCCGAGCATTCGGTTTGCCTGATGTTCGAGTAGCGGTTTTGTGCGGTCGCTTCTTACGTTGGAGCGCGTTGCGATCGAGCTATCAAAGCGCCGTTCAATCTTCGTTGCGCTGTATCGGGCGTAACGAACTAACCCCGCCATCGTATTTACGGCGTCGTGGTGATCCATGAATAGCGGCACGCGGTTTTCTCGAAGTGTATCAAACGACTTGGAGTCCGCATAGGAGTAGTAGGTGTAGATGAGGAGGGGTTTGTCGGTTTTTGCGATGAGAGCAACCATTTTTTCCGCCGACGATTCCACCTCCGGCGCGACATTCGGATTCAGAAAGTCCCAACCGGCGAACCCGCCGACGACAATCAATCCGTCAATCTCATCCCCTTCAAGCATTATCTCCGCAACTTCGGGGATTTTCTCCCACATCGCCAAATCGACCGGATTGGTCACCTGTCCAATTTCAGGTACAATGTCCCGCAACCGCTCTTGATGTTTGGGGGAGAACGTCGGCAGATTCAGCCCACTCAGGGTACACGCATCGGCGGTCAGTGCGCAATCGCCGCCGCCCTCGGACAGGATTCCGACGCGGTTCCCTTTCAGTAGTTTGCCGTGACTCAGCGCCAGCAGGAGCGAGCTGAACTCTACCGCGCCCTCGACCCGCAAAGCGCCGCACTGTCTGAAGGCTGCCTCATAAACCTCATCCTGCCCGGCGAGAGAGGCGGTGTGGCTTGAGATGACGCGGGCACCCTGCTCGGTGCGACCGGTTTTCAGCACGACGACCGGCTTGAGCTTGGTCGTCTCCGCCACTTCATCAAGGAACTTTCTCCCATCCTTTACCCCTTCAATGTGGAGACCAATGGCGTTGACGGCATCATCCTCTCGCAGGTATCGGATAATCTCGTGAAATTGAACGTCCGCCTGATTCCCCAAGCCGATGATATAGCGAAATCCCAACCCCCGCTTAATGCCGGGAAACGCGAGTGATCGAGTGAGATTCCCGCTCTGACCGACCAATCCGATACTCCCTTCCCGGATATAACCCGATAATAGACCGTCAAAATTTGCGGGTGCGCTATAAAAGCCTAGCGTGTTGGGACCGATGACACGAATCCCCTTGTCCTTCGCCTGACGGACGAATTCGTCTTGGGCGGCTTTGCCTGCATCGTTGAGTTCCGCAAATCCGCCCGTGAGGAGCATGATGCCCTTGACACCTTTCTCGACGCACTCCTCCACCGATGCGCCGGCAATCTGGCGGGCAGTCACCACGATTGCCAAGTCGATTTCATCGGGAACCTCAAGGATGCTGGGATAGCATTTCAGGTCGAGGACTGAGTCTGCTCTCGGGTTTATCGGGTGGATATTGCCCCGATACCCGTAGTTCTTCATGATGGAGAGGTAGGTATAGCTGAAACTGGTGGGGTTACGTGAAGCGCCGATGAGTGCAACAGATTTGGGATTGAGGATGTCGTTCAGGGGGTTTGACATACGATATTGTTATGCATCCTAGATTGTGATAAGCAAGTTTCAATATTACAGTTTATCTTCCGCATCAACTAGGTAGAGTAGGACTGGAAGGATAGAAGAATTGAAAGGTGGAAGATACCTTTCCACGCCGTTTTCAATCCTTCGGAGCGGGCAATTGGAGGCTAAATGGTTGGGATTCACTGGGAGCTCAATGGGATTGACTATCGCGCGAAGGCCTCTATCGCCCTGGGATCTCTATCGCATTCGCTATTCGGTCACTTGATCCCGTAGGAATAATGTTCACCGGGTATTTTGACAGATTTTCCGCTCCGGACGCCGTGACGATGTAGGTGTTCTCAATGCGTGCGCCCAATCGAGCCTCCGGCGTGTATCCACCGGGTTCGACGCAGACGACATCGCCGGCGCTCAAGATGCCTTCGCGGTCGCGGTTGAGGTCGGGCGGTTCGTGCATACGGATTCCGATGCCGTGTCCGGCGTGATGCACCAAGCCGGAATCCGCAAGCGCCGGGTGCTCCCGAATCTGCTCGTCGAGGGCGCGCCATATCTCTGTGCCCCGCGCGCCGGACTTGAGCAGCGATGGCACGGAATCCTGCACGGCTGCGATGTGGTCAAAGATGGACTGCTGCAGATCGGTCGGCTGGCTGGCGACGATGAAGGTGCGCGCCAAATCTGACCAGTACCCTCGGCAACACGTGTGACCGTCGAGGATATAGAGTTCTCCCCGCTCAATTCGTCGGTTGCGGGCAGGGCCATGTCGTTCGCCGCACTGATAATCTCCGTCGTGAAACACCCGTTCCCCCGCCTTCAGCATCGCACCGCGTTGGCTTTCAGCCAGTACCTCCAACTCGTTCACGCCCGACCTGAGGACAGCCTGCGCCGCATTGTAGGAGGCGAGATTGACCTTGACGCTCCACCGGAGCATCTCCAGCTCGTCGGGATCTTTGCGGCGCTGCACTTCCGAGAGGATGCCGTCAATTGGAATTGACTCGTTCGGTTGCAGCGCGCCATCTACGGTTTGCTGGAGCAGACCGGAGACCGATTCAAACTGTATCCCAAGCCGACGGACGCGCGTCGTATCCTGGAGTTTCAGCTTGACGACGGAGTTCAGTTGGTGCATAAGATCGAAGTTCAGCGTATCCAACTGATGCCATTCGTAGGCGATCCAGTCATCGACACATGAGACCCCATCATCCGTGTGGGAGACGACCCAGCAGCCTCCGTCGGTCTCCAGCAGCATGAAGACCGGGAAGGTGTCCGGGAGCAGTTTTCCCGTAAAGTAGTAGACATCACGGGAATCCATCAGCACGGCGGCGTCTATGTTCTGTTCTGCGAGTCCTGTACGGAAGCGGTTTTGTCGATCTAGGCAGCCGTTTGGTGTTAGTGTGGGCATCAATCTGTCCTTGGGCGAGATAACAAACAGATAGTAGTTTTGATATGTCTTACGCAGTTAAAAATCCGAGATTCGTAGTAGGGAATTCACCCTCACTTCTACACACAACAATATGGCTGACGGCTTGAAGTCACGTGAACGACTAGCTGGACGCGCAATGAATTGCGCTACTACAAGCCTACTGTAGGAGCGATCTCCGAATCGCGACCTATTGTCGGGAATCCGAAGAGATCTCTGCCGATCAACTGATTGGATACCTCAAGGGAGCAAACGGTGACCGCGATAGAGTTCTCGTGGCGATAGAAAGTCCTGTTCTCTGTGGGATTTCTGTCGCGTTCCCTATTCGGTCACTTGATCTGCGCGTTCGTTCGATCCCTCCTTCAAGCAACACGCATCGGAGAAATTTGCATTTTGATAGGGACATGTCTGGATTTGCGCATTGACAGCGATGGCGTTACATCATAATATCAAGAGCACAAATTCATAACCAGCAAGTATTCTGTTTAGGTTCAACCAGGTTGAAAGGAGTGCCAATGGGTACTATAACATATTTTGCATACGGTTCAAACATGTCCCTCAAGAGACTCAAGAAGAGAGTTTGTTCTGCCAAGGCGACAGAAAGGGGAGTTCTCCGTTGTCATCATCTTGCATTTCACAAGGTCAGTAAGGATAAATCCGGCAAATGCGATATAGTGTCTTCAAAAGAATCCGACGTGGTATGGGGGCGCTTGTATTACATCGACGGCAAAGAGGAGAAACGCCTAGATCGTCATGAGGGATTGGGAAGCGGTTACGATAAAAAATTCGTTACGGTCGAATTGGATTGTGGTTGCACGGTTTGTGCCATGACTTACTATGTTGAGGATGGTACGAAGAAAAATCCAAGCTTGAAGCCTTATACTTGGTATAAAAAGCACGTGCTGGTGGGTGCAAAGGAAGCATGCCTGCCTCCAGACTATATCAAGAAGATAGAAAGAGTTGAAGCCAAAAAGGATTGCGATAAAAAACGTGAGTGGGATGAACTTGCGATATACTGCTAGAGAATTCTCCTTTTGATGCACTTCCCGTTTGCCCAAGCCGCGGACGATTTTACCGTCCACAGAGTGCGAGCGGTCGTGTACTGCTAATGTAGAGAATAAAGATCAAGTGACTGAACAGGATTAACTGAGTGGTTAACGAAAGCGATAGAAGATCCCGTGCGATAGAAATCCTCTCCGAATCGTGACCCATTGTCGGGAATCGGAAGGGATCTCTATCGCGCTCGCTATTCACTCGCTTGATCCCTCCTACGCAAGATGCTCAATATACAATTTTTCCCGGCAAATGATTTGACGTCAACCCCTCGGTTCAAACTTCGGGATGCTGATTTCGGGGGTAACGTCGTCGAAGGTCACTTGGACGCGCATTCCAACTTCCACCCGTGTCGGATCGATGTTGACGACATTGGAGATCATGCGCGCGCCATCGTCCAGATCGATAATAGCGTAGACGTAGGGCACCTCGGACTCGAATCCCTGATGCGCCACCTGATGGATAATCGTGAAGGAGTAGACGCTTCCGAGTCCGGTAGATTTGATCCAGCCGAGATCTTCGGATAAACACCGATAGCACATCACGCGCGGAAAATGGATGACCTCGTCACAGGCGTTGCATCGCTGCAGAAATAGTTCGTGCCGCTTTGTCGCTTTCCAGAACGCTTCCGTCTCAGGCTCTATTGTGGGTAACGGCTTGGTGTATTCGACTTCTGTGGACATCATGCTATCTCCTGCCTCTACGGGATTTCATTGCCAAAAACGAGCGTGCATTGGTCCGCCATAGAGCCGCCGTTGCCGTTGGACAAGCCGAAGGTCGCTCCCTCAACTTGGAGTTCGCCGGCTCTGCCCATCAGTTGGCGGGCGGCTTCGATCGAGTGCATTAGATGGATGCCGGGATTCGGCTGACCTCTGCCGAGTTGACCGCCGTCCGTATTGAGCGGCATTTCTCCCTCGTAGGTCAAATCCGTCTTTTCGACATAGGTTGCACCCTCTCCCTTCTCGCAGCAGCCGATATCCTCAAGCGAGATCACGACGGTAATCGTATAGCAATCGTATAGCTCGACGAAATCCATATCCTTGATTCCCAATCCCGACATCTCGAAGGCGTACTTCGCCGCGAGTTTGACCGGGGAAGTCGTGAGAGAGCGCTCGTAGCCGTAGGCAGGATTCCACAATCCTCTGTCAAACTGCTGCCCGCCGCCTAGCAGATAGACCGGGGAATTTTTCGTGTCCTTAGCCCGCTCCGCTGTCGTCATGACCAGCGCGCAGCCGCCGACGCACGGCATGACAATCTCGAACAGGTGGAGCGGATCGCAGATGAGCCGTGAATTTAGCACATCATCTACGGCCACTTGCTTTTTCAGCAAGGCGTTCGGAAACTTCGAAGCGTGATATCGCGCGTTGATGACCACGTGCGCGAACTGATCGTCCGTCGCGCTAAATTCGTGCATATAGCGCTGCTTAATCATGGCGTATGCGGAGTTGTTGAACATGGGTCCGTAGATGCTGTCGAAATCCCGTTCAAACGCGGTGCCGGTCTCCAGCCCGAATTCGTAGATGCGTTTGGGATCCATAACGCTGCCGGCGACAATCAGGATATTGTTACACAAGCCTCCCGCCAGCGCCGCGGCCCCGTACAGGATTGCCGCATTCCCCGATGCACCGCCGCGATAGACGTTATCGAGAAATCGCGGGTGGAGCTGGAGGTATTCCTGCAGGTCCTCGGTCCAGGTGGGTTCCTCGTCGAGCGGATAGATTGAGATTAAGCCGTCAATGTCGTCCTTCGTCAGTCCGGCATCCTCAATGGCGAGCTTCGCCGCCCGGCAGTATTCGGTGTAATTCGATCGGTCGCCAGGATTGCGCTTGAGGAATTCGGTTTCGCCGTAGCCGACGATTGCCGCTTTGCCCTTTATGCTCATCGTGACAATACCTCCTGAAAGCAGTTGTCAGTGGCTAGTGGTCAGTTAAAA
Organism: Candidatus Poribacteria bacterium; assembly: GCA_965197465.1. Taxonomy (GTDB): domain Bacteria; phylum Poribacteria; class WGA-4E; order WGA-4E; family JAJDTR01; genus JAJDTR01. The sequence continues at coordinate 3,587,988 of OZ240209.1, forward strand.
AGCAGTAAGTGGTGCGTAGTAAAGATGATAAAACTTCGTAATGCGTAATCAAAATTCTTACGTATTACGCATTACTTCTCCTTTGAATCGGGGAAGTTTGCCTAAGAGCCTGTTTGAAAAGTAGGTGGTGAAGCTATTGTTTGGTCATTTGAGGGGCAAAGTCATCGGTTTTTCAGGGCATTTTGCCCCTAAATAGCCTCTCTCAAAGATGGATTTGGACTTTTCAAACAGGCTCTAAGTCCCGGACGAGACACCAGAAAACTTACCGTAGGTGTTTAGTGGCTAGTGATTAGTGGTCAGTAAAACCCCTGGAGCCATAGGACAGGCAATGAATTGCCCTACGACAAACCGGAAAAATGGGCATCCCCACGAGGAGCGCCTAGAAAATGGCAAAAAAGACCGTCTAGATTCATAGCACTCGACCCCAGAAATCAAGGAACTAAACAGTTACAACTTACCTAATAGGGATGGGGACGGTTGTTCACGAGGAAGACCGGCGCCAGCGGCAAGCCTTCCCAACCGCGGGGGCCGTCCGGATGCTTACGGATGGTGAATCGGTCGAAAACATCTCCCGCCAGATTCTTCGCCTCGGCGTTCAGCCTATCTTCCGTCAATTTTATCTTAAGATAGTGCATCTGATGAACCGACACCACCGCATCGAACCAGCGTGGCACGGCATCACTCGGATCCACCGGGCGGTAGGCATCACAGCCGCCGCCGAGTGTGATGAAAGCCGTGCCTCGGGAGTCGTCGCGTAAGCGGTTCACGGGGTTCACCGGGTAGGTACGCTCGTAGAAGTGTTGATGACCTCGAAAAACGAGATCGACTCCCTCGCGCCACGTGAGTGGCTCCACTAACTCGGAGATTTCGGCTAGACCGGGACCGTCGTTAGGCGCGTCCAAGCGGCAGAAAGCGGTGCCGGGTTCATGGTGATAGACGAATCGCCAGGGCGCATCCCGAGTGCGCTCGAGGTCTTGAGTAAACCATTCGAGTTGGGTCATTCTGCCTTCGGGCAGGTCAAACTCTTCGTGTAATACGCTGTAAGAGAGCGGGGTAACGCATAAGCCGGTGAAATGCGCCGGACCGGCATCGAACGAGTAGAAGAAGTTCGGGGCGTACTGCTCCAGTCGGTCAAGCCATTGCCGGCGTGCGGCGTTGAGATCGCCGTCGAGGTCGTGATTGCCCGGAATCGGACGGAGCGGTATCCCTGCCTCGGTCAGGGGGCGGATGCGTTCGAAAAAGGCGTCCCAGGGCGCTGGATTGGCACCATCCGCCATGACGAGGTCGCCGGGTATCACGACGAACTCGGGGTTTTCCGCGACGAGGCGCTCAGCTAGGTGTGTCAGGTTGTCGTCGGGGATTTGCCAATCCGCAACGACGCAGAAGGTGAGTTCGGTGGAGTTGGGTGAGTTTGCCATAATATCCTAAACCCGTGACCTCGTTTGACCGGTCAAATTTCGGCGAGAATTTTAGTAACGATTCGATTTGTGCGATAGTGTAAGGAGCGGTTGTGTTATCATTGTCTCGGACGCAAATGCAAAACACCGTGCGCCTCTCAACGAATCAACTCTGTTCCTTCTCGTTGTGGTGAGCGAGGTGCGCTTTGTAATCCTGATTCAGTTCTCGGATATCCGCGCGGAGCTCACGCGTTCCGGCGTCAATTTTCTCGTAGATTGCCTGAGTACTGGCATCAATCTTGTCATTGAGTTTGCTCATGCTGACATGAAATTCCTGAGCATTGGCATCAATCTTGTCATTGAGTTTGCTCATGCTGGCATGGAATTCCTGAGCATCGGCATCAATCTTATCATTGAGTTTGCTCATATTGGCATGGAATTCTTTAGAATTGGCGTCCATTTTATCAATGAGTTTATGAAAATTAGCGTCCATTTTGTCAAATGCAATCCTAATCTGCTTTTGGTTTTCTCTGATGTCTACTCGCAGGAGATCGTCTGCCCTTTCCATCTCTCGTTTACTGGGAACCTTCCACCAAAAAATGCCAATTCCGCTAACGATGGCTATTAGTTGTAGCAACTGAGTTGCGTTTTCGAAGTTCAATCCTTCCATCGGCTATTCCTTCCCGATGTTCGAATCGAAATCTGCACCTCGCAGTAGTTCCCAGTCCGCGATTTGAGCTATTGTAGCAGAGATATGACAAAAACTTCTAGCGAAATTTCACCCTATCATAGCACAGCCTTATGGCAATGTAACAATAATCCCGCAAATCCAACATGGACTATTCCGATTGTACTACCGCTTCCCTATGTTTTCAATAGTGCCTAGTTCTACCTATACCAAGCAGCAGAACGATGGCGAGAAAGAACGCTTAGCGGCCACCGGTGCGTTTAACAATATCATGGATACGGGAGCATACACGAGAACGCTCCCAGCAATAAGCAGCAGAACCAGTTTTATAAGCGCCGGCAAAGGTCCTTGATTAGTCTTCGAAGGATTAGTCTTCGAAGTCGTTGAAATCCCTTCCATTCGAGGTAGAAATTGCGTTGATGTAAGCGGAAATGCATAAACTAACTGTCACATCTCTCTCCAAACGTTCTAATTACATGACCGAAAAACCTGGCAAAAACACTTCTCTGTTCGTCGATTAAACACGGGATATCCACCTCTTTTAAACAATCAGCGCGGGAGTCTTCTTTATAAGCTGTTCCTAACTCAAATCCTTGATTTCCAATACTGTCACGAGTTATAAAGTTAAACGCTTCACCGTCACCCCGTTTTGAAGGGTGTCCAACACTATCGTTTCGTATTTCGCGAATTCGCTTCAAAGATGGTTCGGAAGGATATTCAATACCGAGAGTGTCAGTAAAATTTTTGACAGCATCTTGTTGCATATAAAGAGCTTGCAAGGTGCCATAGACATACATATATTTGTCGCCAACATCTAATTGCTCAATGTTTGTATCTGTATTAGTAAAAGCACCCAAACAACATGCCGTATCCACAATAACATCCAAACAACTGCATAAATTCATTTTCGTGGCGCGATCCTCTAATACATCAGGGCTTTTATCAAATTTGATGATTATGTCACGGACTTCATTAACAAGCAATTCGAGATTGTGCATTCTAATCTCCTAGGAGTGGATTGCTATTCGCTTGTGCCTCGGCATCTGTTGACATATTATACCCCGCATCGGTTAATATTGCGCTTGTCTTCTGGGCAACAATCGCTTATAATGTGGATAAATTGTGTTTGTGGATTTAACATAGCTTTCTTAGTTTTTGACGAGGAAATCCTATGATTGCCATTGACTTTACTGAAGAAGACATTGAAGCGCTTGATTATGAACGTTATCACCATCCTCATCCGAAGGTGCAGCGAAAGATGGAGGCGCTTTGGCTCAAACACCAAGGCTTACCGCATAGTCAAATCACTCGTCTAGCCGGTATTTCGCCTAACACGTTGCGGGCTTACCTGCGCCAATACCAAACTGGCGGCATTGACGCACTCAAACAGCTCAATTACTGCCCACAGGAAAGTGAGCTGTTGGCTCATCAGACCTCAATTGAAGACTATTTTCGGACAAATCCAGCAGCTACTATTAAAGAAGCAGCGGCAAAAATCTACGAACTCACCGGTATTCAACGCAGTGAAAGTCGTGTGCGTGTGTTTTTCAAAAACATAGGCATTGAGTACCGGAAAGTGGGGCATATACCAGCCGAAGCCGATGTCGAGGCACAGGAGGACTTTAAAAAAAAGAGTTGCAACCGCGTCTGGACCAAGCTGCTGCTGGTCTGAGAACCGTCTTTTTCGTTGATGCCGCCCATTTTGTCTTAGCTCCCTTTTTAGGATTTCTCTGGTCGTTCACTCGTGTGTTCATCAAAGCCCCCGCCGGCAGAAAGCGATTTAACGTTTTGGGTGCCTTGAATGCCGTGACACACGAACTGATAGCGGTACAAAACGATACTTACATCAATGCGCAAACCGTCTGTGATTTGTTAGTGCGTATTGCAAAGTCGGCAGGTGAGATGCCGATTACATTGGTTTTAGATAATGCCAGATATCAAAAGTGCCCAATCGTCCGGGAGTTAGCTGAGAAACTCACTATTGAGTTGCTTTATCTTCCACCATATTCTCCCAACTTAAATCTGATTGAACGGCTCTGGAAATTCGTCAAGAAAAAATGCCTTTACTCAAAGTATTATGCCGAATTTTCCGATTTCAAGCGTGCGATTACCGATTGCCTCAATCAGACTCACACCACCTACAAATCGGAATTGGCAACTTTACTTACGCTACGTTTTCAGACTGTTCAAAAAACGCAACTTCCGGCAGCGTGAAGTATACATCAAACGTAGTAAACGCATTTGCAGGATATCAATCATTGCACGGTGTAGTCGCCATCCACAAACAGGGATTCCCCCGTGACCCAGTTGTAGCGGTGTAAGTTGGGTTTCACTCAAATATCGGGACTTTCGGGCAGAATGAGACCTTGGAAGTCCTTTTTCCGTGGGAGGTTTATTGTGGATTTCCGTTCAACCCAACCTACTAATTGTGGAATCTCTTTCTTAGGAAACGTAGTTGACGAATTGATTCCTATTGCGCGGTGTAGCCGCCATCCACAATCAGCGATGTCCCTGTAACCCAGGAAGACTCGTCGGAGGCGAGGTACAGCGCGGCGGAGGCAACGTCTTCGGGCGTCCCCACCCTGCCGATGGGGTGCATGGCAGCGATTTCGTCGCCACGTTGCTTGAGGTCTTCGCGGTTAAAGTCTATCTCCACCCACGCCGGGCATACCGCATTCACGCGTATCTTATGCTCGGCAAAGTCCAGCGCCATACACTTCGTCAGCAGTTCGATACCGCCCTTGGCGGCGTTGTAAGCGCCCTGTTTCCGCTGGCCGACGTGACCCGAGATTGAGGAACAGTTGACAATGGCGCCGCCGCCGTTCTCAATCATGTGGGGAAGGGCGTATTTTGAGCACAAGAAATTACCCCGCAGATTTATCGCCATCAGGCTATCCCATTCGTCTTCGGTCAGCTCCATGATGGTTTTCCCGATACCGATGAACACGCCGGCGTTATTGAATAGAATATCCAGCTTTCCGTACTTCGACACGGTTTGGTCGATCATGTGTTGCACCTGATCGCTCTTTGACACATCCATAGAAAGGTAGCTTGCTTCTCCGCCTTCCGACTCAATCTGATCCACGGTGTCTTCGATCGGTTTCGATCTTCTGCCGGTAATCATGACCTTTGCGCCCTCTTGGGCAAACTGTATCGCCGTGCCGCGACCTATTCCGCTTCCGCCGCCGGTGATAATGGCGACTTTGTTCTGTAATCTCATTCTTTACCTGCCTCTCGGTAGAATACCTTTCCAGACTAAAACAGGACAACCACAGGGGGTTGTCCCTAAAGCCCTGTTTTTAAGATGGATTGACAACTCCAAGCGGTTGTTTTCCCTCAAAGACGTTCACGACATTTTCGGCTGCGCCGCGCCCCATCCGATACAAGGCCTCCTCGGTTGACGCTGCCACATGGGGACCTAGCACCACGTTTTCGATTGATAGCAAGGGATTGTTTGTAGGCGGCTCCTGCGAAAACACATCAAGTCCCGCCCCTGCAATCCAGCCCGCACCAAGCGCCTTGATGAGGCTAAGTTCGTGGACAATGGGTCCCCGCGCGGTATTGACGAGATAAGCCGTCGGCTTCATCAGCTTTAGTTCGGGTTCGCCAATCAAGCCTGACGTTTCCGGGGTTAAAGGCGAGTGAATGCTGACGAAATCGGCACGCGCAAGTAGCTCATCAAGTGGCAGGTAGGCTACCCCGTACTCTGCCGCGAACGCCTCATCTTGATAGAGGTCATACGCCAAAATCGTCATGTCAAATCCACGCGCCCGCTTCGCCAATCGTTTGCCAATTTTGCCCAGACCGACAATCCCCAGCGTCTTTTGATAAAGCTCAACGCCGATATGCGGTGACCAGCCGCCGCGGCGGATTTTTCTATCTCCCTGCGGAATACACCGGGCGACGCTTAGCATTAATCCCATTGCCAGCTCGGCGACGCTTTCGCTGTTCGCGTCTGGCGTTGTTGTAATGATGATGCCGCGTTCCGTCGCAGCCTCAAGGTCAATGGTGTCGAAACCGGCGCCGGTGCGAGAGATAATTTTCAACTTGTCCGCAGCGGAAATTACGCGTCTGGTGTAAGGGTGACTTCCTGTGATTATTCCGTCTACGCCCCCAATGAGCGAGATAAGGTCGTTCTCTGTCACTGATTTTTCGGGATGATGCACGGTAACCGTACAGCTTCGCGCTTCTAAGAAAGAGATAATCTCGCTGGCATCCCATTCCTGCGGAAAAGCCAAAATCAATACGTTATTCATCAGTTGCCTCTTGCTATATTTCGCGTTCCCGTAGGAGCGATCTCCGAATCGCGACTTCGATTCCGACTGGTAATGAGGCCTATCGCGCTCTTTGTTCAGTCGCTTGATCCCCTACAGTGGGTAGCGGATAGCTGTTGGGGGGAAGAGAGGAGGGCTGGTGTCGGGTGTCACCGAAATCCGTCCTGCTCGCAAGTCTTGGACGTTTGAAATTCCCGATACCTTAGTTTCGGGAGAACCTCAAAAGCCTACGGCACGACAACTACCTTCATGCACTCCTCAGGCTGCATCGACTGTAGCATCGCCGATTCCGTTTGGAGGAGCGGGTATTCGTGCGACACAAACTTTTCGAACGGGAAAGAATCGGCATACCTTTGCATTAACTCCATGCTGGGGGTATAACCCGTAAAGGGGTGGTTGGTCATGCCGATGAGACGGATATTCTTTGAGCAGAAGTGGCGGTGCGGACTGAGCGATACCTCTCCCGTCTCGGCGAAATTCCCCGGCTCAAGGTAGATGCCTCCTTTGCGCGTCATGTCTAGCCCTTCGGGCACGACCTCGGCGATGCCGGCGCACTCGACAACAATATCGGCGCCGCGTCCGTGCGTTAGGGAACGAACAAACTCGATACGCTCCTCCGGCGTGGTTTCGGCTGCGTTGACGATGTGGTCTGCGCCGAACTCCTCTGCTAGCCTCAGACGATATTCCGAACGGTCAACCGCGATGATGTTGCCGGCGCCCATCACGCGCGCCTTGATGAGGTGGCAGATCCCCATGGGACCGACACCCTGAATGACAACGGTGCTGCCGGTGGCGAATCCGTCGCCCGTGAGGGTAAACAGCTCCTTGGTTTTGTCCAGGTTATAACTGACCGCCATCAACTCCGCCATGACCGCGACGCGCAAGGGTATGCCCTCGGGCACTTTGTACAAAAACGCGTTGGGCAGGATGTACATGTACTCCGCCCAACCCCCGAACAGATGGGGCGATTCGGCGGCGGTGAATGCGTTGCCGTAGCCGCGCAGATTCTCGCACCACGGAAAAGCAAAGGTATGCCGACATTCGTAGCATTCGCCGCACACGACATCCGGGCACAGCGCGACCCGATCTCCGACGCGCAGGGGTTCGCCGTTGAAATCGAGACGCGGACGCTCCCTGTCGTTGATTTCGGCGACGACGCCGATAATTTCGTGCCCCGGAATGATTGGAAACGGCGTATCGGATTCGGCGTCGGTACCGGCGTATTGCTTGGTTTCGCCGCGCCAAGTGTGTTTATCCGTGCCGCAGATTCCGCACATCTCGACCTTGAGGAGCACTGCGCCGTCTTCCAATTGCGGAAAGGGGAACTCCTGAATCTCAATCTTTCCCGGATGAACCATCACTGCGGCGTGTACGCTGTCGCTCATGTTGTTTCCTTCTACGGAACGTTAAGCTTTCGATGCGGGGCAAGATGCCCCGCCTACGGAGAAAGTGAATGATATAGTTGAAACTTCATAAGCACTATTATTCAAGCGAAATGGTATTACCATATTATCTGCTTGATTTCGGGAATAAAGCGCGTTTTTTGGACTGGCTTGCCGCTGGATCGATTCTCATAAAGCGGGAGAGCAACGCCCTTGGGATCAATGGCGACCACATCCGACCCGCGCATCGTCAATCTGTACGGGATTTCACCAATCACCCGATGCACGTCCCGTTCAGGTACGGGGAAGGTTATTGCCACTTGGTCGCCCGGATTCAGCAAACTAATCTTCACGTAACGGCCATCAGTTATATAGCGACAGGGTTGATTGCCAACGCTGACCTGCACGTCGTCGAGCGAGCACCATTCCGCCATTCTGACGGCTACTTTCGAGGCGTCCTTAATGTGCAGGACAACTTTGCCCTCTACCGGCAGATAGCTGTCCACATCCAGCCAGGTTGAAGCTCGGTTCAGGAGAAGATTGACGCGCACTTCGTCCGAATCCTTCGTGACAATGCTGTCCCATACGTAGTAGAACGTCCTTGCCCCGTTCGCCGTGCAACAGTGCATGATAGAATGACCCGTTAGTTTCGGCCCCTGATCTGTTTGTTCTACATGAAGCCCATCGTTGGCGCGCATCCAGCCAAGAAACGACCCCACGGATCGCTCCGGGATGCCCCGTGTGTCCGGGTGCGAGTGTCCACTGGGGCCCGAGGAGAAGTAGCTGTCGGGTATGCCGTCGAGGAAGTCGGCGTCGCACATCTGGCCCTCGGCATACACGTTTCGCACCCAGCGATCGACATCATCCCAGTAATCGCCCAGTCCGGCACGGGTCAAATAGAGCGCAAGGAGCACCATGTCCGCGACCTCGCAAATCTCCGTGGTGTTGCCCGCTCTGCCGAGATACCAGTCCGACCCCGGCATGGCTTCCGGGAAAAAGCCGATTAACGAATCGCCCATCTCGCGTACCCAGCGGTAGCAGGCATCCACGCGCTCCAGAATCTCTCGGTCGTTTATGGCGTAACCGTATTCACACACCGCTATGAGCGCGTATAAACTGTGATGAAAATGCCAGAAGGTATATCGCCCATCGTCGTTGTTGAACATGCGCGCCAGTCCCCACCGCGCCAAACCACCAGCCAGTTCAAGCGCGGGTTCGTACCCCGTCACGCGATAGAACAGTGCAGATCCGTGACCGAGTGCGCCTACCGAGTATATCATGCTGAAAATCGGGTCGTTGTCTGCGAGGGAACCATCTTCGATGCCCACGGCTGGCTCATCGGCATCGGAAGGAACCGTTTCGCCGGGGCGAAATCGTCCTTTCCACAGGAAACGGAACCCGTCTTTCTCCCGCGTGAGCGCCAGCAGCCGGTCAACTTTTCGCTTGCCAGCTTCAATCCAACGCGAATCGTCGTCAACTTGCGCCAACATTGAGAGCGCCAGCAGCAGCCTGCCTTCCGCCCATACTTCAGAGAACGGACGGGGTTCGGTGAATTGCTCTAGCGTATCCGTTGGGCAATAGGTCAAGCCGTCCTCTCCCAACAGATCGAGTTGCACGCGAAGTACCTCCAGATCCGCGTCCAGTCCATCGGTGTTTCCAGATGCCAACCGACAAACGGTTAACGCTTCAAGGAACTTGGCTGGGATATTCAGGTAGGCGTCGGTGATATGGCTTGGATAGAGTTCGGTCGGACGCTGGGAGAAATCCACAATGAATCCCAAAGCCCACTTTTCGTCGGGATACCATACCTCGGTAAGTGCATTCACCGCCAGCCCCATCCGATCCGCCAAATCGAGGGTATCAGGCACCGTGGCTTCGTAACGCTCGCCGTCGGTACAATTCGTCATCGGGTTGTTGTTGAGCATCTAAATTCCTTTCTTTCCGTGTATTCTGAAGCATGTTGACATCAACGCTTTGGCTGGAACTTCCGTGCAATACCTGACCTGTTGCAGTGACTAGCTGACGGTTATGTGAAGCGTGTGCGAATCCGAGGTGCCGCACCCAACGGGTTGGGGGGATCTCTGTCAAGACTTACTATCGCCCTCGTTGTCCACTCGGTTGATCCTTCCTTATTCAGTCAGTTGATTCCAACCCCTACGGATTAAGACTCCTTTTCATCCCTCGTGGGCTTTACGCAGGGATTCAAACTGTTCGTCCAAGTTGTATATTTCGACTTGTGAAACGCCGCTGGCAACTCTGCTGCGTAGCACCTTCTCATGCTCCACAATTGACTGAGCGCGTGACAAGACCGCCTTCAGATTTTATGATTGTCGATTCTATAAGAACTGATGGGCAATGCCCACCCTACAGCTAGTTGACGGTTATGTGAAATATGCGCGAATCCGAGGCGCCACACCGAACGGGTTGGGAGACCCAACCCCTACGGATTAAGACTGCTTTTCATCCCTCGTGGGCTTTACGCAGGGATTCAAATTGTTCGTCCAAGCTGTATATTTCAACCTGCGAAACGCCGCTGGAAACTCTGCTGCGTAGCACCTCCTCATGCTCCACAATTGACTGAGCGCGTGACAAGACCGCCTTCAGATTTTATGATTGTCGATTCTATAAGAACTGGTGGGCAATGCCCACCCTACAGCTAGTTGACGGTTATGTGAAATATGCGCGAATCCGAGGCGCCGCACCGAACGGGTTGGGAGACCCAACCCCTACGGATTAAGACTGCTTTTCATCCCTCGTGGGCTTTACGCAGGGATTCAAATTGTTCGTCCAAGCTGTATATTTCAACCTGCGAAACGCCGCTGGAAACTCTGCCCCGCAGCACCTCCTCATGCTCCACAATTGACTGAGCGCGTGACAAGACTGCGGCTGCCTTCCGCAACGGCACCACAACGACGCCATCGGTATCGCCCACGATAATGTCGCCCGGGTGAACCACTGTTCCGCCGCATCGGGCTGCGACATTGACCTCGCCGAGCGAACCCCGACCTGCCACTCTCGGTGTTGTACCCCGCGCAAAAACCGGAAAACCCAACTCGCGTATCTCCGCTATGTCCCTGACCAAACCGTCCAAGACTAGCCCCGCAAGCCCTTTCAACTGTGCCTCGGTACTCGTAATCTCTCCCCATAGCGCCGTGTCGGGATTTCCCTGATTGTCAACCACAAGAACGTCGCCGCGCTCGGCGGCGCGTAAGGCTTTCAGGACGGGCAGAAAATCGCCGGTTGTGGTGACCGCGGTGCAGGCGGGACCGCAAATCTTGGCACCGGCTAGCAGCGCTTGAATTCCCGAATCCATGGTGCTGAGATTCGCCATTGCATCGCTGATGTTAGCCACGGCGATTTGAGAGAGCGCCTCCACCAACGCCGTGTCGGGACGTTCGATTGCTTGATTGACTTCAAATAGACTCATAGACGTTTTCCTTGAAATAATCGCGGACGGACAAGAGGATTCTATCCTTATCGTTGGTTAGCGAGACTAGCACCAAAGGTTATAACTTTTGCCATAAAACACAGTCTCTAGCAGCTTCGCTTAATCACTGTTTAGAAGAATGTTATTCAGAAGAGAATCTAACATAGCGCTCCGCTGGAGCGCGGAGATTGGACGCATAGCGATTCTATCAACATATCGATCCTCTGGATCGAAAACCTGGACTCTATGTGTTAAAAAGTGGTAAGTGTTTAGTGGCTAGTGATTAGTGGTTAGTAAAAGCCCTGAAACCGTAAGACGGGCAATGAATAGCCCTACTACGAACCAGAGAAATGGGCATCCGCACGAGGTACGCCTAAAAAAATGGCAAAAACGACCACCTATATTCATAGTACTCGACCCAGAAATCAGTGGACTAAACAGTTACAAAAAGTGTTTTGTGCTGAAAGAACTATTCCGAAAGGAATAATGGCGTGGTACAGACATGGGATCTCTATCGCACAAGATCTATTATCGTGCTCCTTATTCAGTCGCTTGATCTATTTTGTCACTTGGCCTATTCGCTCGCTTGAACTGTCAGTTTGCGCCTCACAAGCACAATCTAACAGATTGTGCTACAAAGGTGGTAACTTGGATTAGAAAAAATTCGTGCTGCAACAGGTTTGCGGTCACTACTCCTGTCCGATTGGGCGGAGGCCGGCGTCGATGGTGGGCAGTAAAATGAGAAATCGGCGATTTTACGATCGCAGATCCCGCCCTACAACAAATCCTGCCATACCGTAGGAGCCGCGTCGAGTACGAATTTAGATTTCGGCAGAGCGCGCCGTTAGCTCCTGCAAGCGCGGAGAGAAGGTCTCGTAGACTTCGCGCTTGACAAGGGGCCAAGCCGTGGGTCCCCGGTACAACACCGCCGGCATATAATATACGTTCGCAAGCATGCGATGCTGGTCGGTTGTCGTGTTCGCGCCGGATCGATGCCAAAGTCCGTTGTGATAGACGAAAACGGTGCCTTTCTTTCCCGTCACCGGCATCTCCTGTGGATAGCTGTCTCGGCTAGGTCCCCGTTGTGTGAGATGGCTGAAAGGCACGATTCGCGTGGCCCCATTTTCCGGAGTGCTATCGGTGAGCATCCAGAAGACCTGAATCCCGTTCCAAGGCGGGATAAGGGAAGTAGGATCGGTCGCTAACGCGCCGCGTGTTGGCCAATCGGCGTGAAGGCTGCCGGCGGGAGTCCCGGGCTTGCACCATTTTAGCGCCGCATTGTTCGCCAAGAAATACCCCTCTCCGAGCATCGCTTCCGCAATCTCAAGAATCAGCGGATGTGTGCATAGCGGCGCCAGGTCCGGGATATCGTTCAACGACCCTTCAAGGCTGATATACGCCGACCCCATCGACTCCATAATCGACCGCGCTATGCCATCAAGCCGTTCCGCCTCTTTCGGGTCTAGCAACCCCTCGAAAATACAGTAACCTTCCTCTGCCAATCTATCTCTAATCTCGTTGATTTCCATCTTTTTCCCTCTGTAGCTATATCGAAGCTGCTACGCCGATTGGTGATTGCACGAAGCCCAATATGTATGATTTGCCTCTCGGAGGTCATACACTATAGCCGATTTGGTTGTGGTTGGCAATATAAATCAGGGGTGTTCACAGGAGAATCGTATCTGATTTTTGGTTATAGAGTCGTCTTCTACTCATATCATTTCTCTAGAATGCAAGTGCATTGATTACGTAGATTGAGTAAAGAAACTTGCTTGGAGCGGAATAAGAAGACTTGCCTCCGCGCAAAATCGGCGGGGCAAGGGGATCTCTATCGCGCTCCTTATTCAGTCGCTTAATCCCCGCCTACGGAGAAAGTGAACGAGATATTCAGACATCATATGCACTATTATTTAAGCGAAATGGTATTAGTTCTATCCCGGACATTCCAAAAAAGGCTTGACGCCACCTACTTATTATTCTATAAATAGGATTTGTGCAACGCTTTATTTGTTTCTGGAGCGAACCCCTTAGCGGAGTTCCAACGCACTCCGTTAAACTCATGTTGTTGAGATAACGATAAGACTCCCTTTTTGGCTGATTAACCCCATTCGGTATATTTCTCTGCTGTTTTTCCCGCGTCGGGGTGTCGAGATATGAATCTCGACCTACTGTTGACATTTTGCCGTTACCAATTCGGCAAACAATTGGGCGATTCGTTAAAGAACCCCGAATCGTCGTAACACGAACTTTTCTTAAATTTAGGTGGGGGTAATTACGGGCAATAGCGTCTAAAAAGGAAAAGCAACTCATGAGAATAATGTACGGATGCACAATCACGCTGCTTACTTTTGCAATGCTCATATCCTTGCCCGACAGTTTTGCCGTAGAAGCACCGCCGGAGAATTTGGTACGGGCAACCTATTTTCTACCGAATGACCGCCAACCGCAAGCAGGCATAGATGCGAAGCTGGACGCATTGATAATAAAAGTGCAGCAATCTTACACGGAGGTAATCAAATGCGTTTCAAAGATATATTGGTTGTGATTATCGTCGGGCTAAGTATTCCACTGCACGGCGTTGCGCAAGCCCCAACCATCCTTGAGTATGGCGCGCAGGTAAACACGATAGCATTTTCACCAACGGAAACCGATCTCATCGCTGCCGCCGGCATTCCCAACGCTCTTGAAGAAAACATCATTAAAATTTGGAATCTTCAAAATAACAACGCGATAGAGCTACGGGGCCATACAGGTCACGTGACATCCGTGGCATTTTCACCGAATGGAGAACTGCTTGCCAGTGCAAGCCGCGATTGGACGATTCGGCTTTGGGATGTCTCGAAGCGCCAAAATACCGTCACCAAGCACCACGTGGTCAACGGCGTACGTTGGGTAGTGCAAGCGGTCGCCTTTTCGATGGATGGGTTGCTGCTGGCAACCGCGGGTGAACATGTAAAAGTGTGGAATGCCCGCACTATGGAAGAAATGTATACGCTCCCGCATAGTAAACATGTGTGGACGATAGCGTTTTCACCCGATGGCAGATACCTTGCCGCCGGGGAGGGAGACGGCGACGGGCCCGGTCGTGTAAGGGTTTGGGATCTTGCGACGCGAAAACTAGCGGCTTCGTTAGACGCGGATCCAAAGCTTGTTTACAGTGTCGTTTTTTCACCCGACAACCAAACTCTAGCTAGTGGAGGGTGGGGAGGACAAATCAGGCTGTGGAGAGTATCGGACTGGCAACTCCGGGGCACATTCGACCGCGTGGGCACAATTCGATCGCTTGATTTTGCGCCTGATAGTAAGACACTTGCCGGCGGCGGTTTTGGTGTTTTAAGCCTATGGTCTGCAGAAAGCGGTAGAGTAATTGTCTCTCTAGCGGAGCAGGTTGGCACTGGTGTGGTCATGGCTACCGCGTTTTCAAACGACGGAATCAGGCTCGCGAGCGGTGGTGATGGAATGGTACGCATCCATAACATCGAAATGCACTTGCAGACAGCGAAACAGGATGAACCGCGAGCCATGGTTCGATTCATCTATTTCGTTCCGAAAGACCGTGTTCCTCGGAAAGACATGGCGGCAAAGATTGATACCATGATAAGGGATAATCAACGGTTTTTTGCGGAGCAGATGGAATCCTATGGACATGGCGGAAAAACCTTTACCTTTGAAATCGATGCGACCGGAAAAGCACTAGTGCGTCAAGTTTCCGGGCGGTTCGACGATGAACATTATCATGAGGACGTGTGGCGGAAGGTCGAGCAAGAAATTGGTCCTCCCGATAAGAGGCACGTTGATCTTGTTGTCTTGGATAGCAGCCAACATATAGATCGCAATTGGTGCGGTGTCGGCGGTTTTGTTTGGGGTGGAAGCGGCAGAGCCCTCGTTGGATCATTGTGCTTTCTGGACTTGGCTCCTGATGTCCCTTTTCGCGTCGCCCACGAACTGGGACACGCATTTGGATTAGAACATGACTTCCGCAGTGATAACTACCTTATGTCTTACGGATACAAGCCACCGTTAAAGTTGTCAAAATGTGCGGCTGAATGGTTGGATGTCCACCCAATGTTCAACGACAATCACACCGACTTCAACGAACCGATGACAATCGAGATGCTCGCACTGCGGGCAAATCCACCTGACAGTGTTATCGTGTCCTTCAGGGTGGACGATGCAGATGGACTGCGCCATAGCGTGTTGCTTGGCCCCTCCTTCGGCAACAATGACCAAGCTCCCGGTTTTCCGAAGTTGTATGCCTGCCAAACGTTACGTGGTGACAGCGAGACTATCGGATTTATCATTCCGGAACTACCAGCATGGACAGGTAGAGAGATCTCGCTTCGGGTTATTGATTCGCACGGACACTTCGCGCAAGAGACGTTCTCGGCAGTAGCCGTTCCCATCGTTAGTGCAGACGTGAACGGTGATGGCGTGGTAAACGCGGAGGATTTGGTGTCGGTTGCATCAAGCCTCGGGCAGACGGGGCAAAATCCCGCGGATGTGAATCGTGATGGCGTGGTTAGCATCCGAGATTTGGTGCTCGTTGCCGGCGCGTTTCGGAACATTCCCGCCGCGCCTGCCTTAAAACCGCAGACGTTTGCAATGCTGAACGCCGCAGACGTTGAGGGCTGGCTCACCCAAGCCCAGCAAATGGCACTGATGGATCCTGCCTATCTGCGCGGCATTGCCGTGCTGGAACAACTCTTCGTCGCGTTAACGCCGAAAGAAACGGCGCTGTTGTCCAACTATCCAAACCCGTTCAACCCGGAGACGTGGATACCGTATGAATTGGCGGCTGCCTGCGCTGTGCGAATCACGATTCACGATGCGCACGGCGCAATCGTCCGCCGGTTGGACTTGGGCCATCAACGGGCGGGCAATTACGCAGGCAAAGACGGAGCGGCGTATTGGGATGGCCGCAACGAATTCGGTGAGAGCGTTGCGAGCGGCCTCTACTTCTACACACTCACTGCTGGTGGTTTCTCTGCCACTCGGAAGATGTTAATCGGCAAGTAGAAAGGAGTCAACCTTCCACCATCTACCCGCTGTAGGTGCGATCTCCAGGTCGCGAGCAGAGCTCTATGGGAGTTCTATGAGAGCGCTATCGGGATTTGCTATCGCATTGGGATATCTATCGTACTCCTTATTCAGTCGCTTGATCTATTCACTCACTTGATCCCTCAATATCCGTTCGGTCCATCGCGGTGAATGAAGATCTCACCTTCGATTTGATAATCGAATTTCGACGGTAGATTTTCTCATAGGTGGCGTTTTGGAGGGTAACGCAATTTCTCTTCCACGTTCTTTGCTTGTGAGTATTCTCAGGCGCTACAATTGTACAGCCGTTCATCTTCTGTACTGCGGCGACGGTCCGCTCTCACGGTAGGTCGGGGGCGGCGGATCCAGCCATTTCACGAAGGTGTCCTTTATTGCGAAGGCGAAAAAGTGGTTGCCTCCGGGGGTGTAGTGACCGGTGTAGTAGCGCTGAGCATATTCCTCCGGCGAACAGTTGAACAATTTGAACTCCTCAATGTGTGCCTGAAGTGAGTCGAAAAAGAGAACCCCTGTTCGTTCAGGTAGTCAACAAAGATCCGGCCGAATCGCGGACGGTTATAACAGGCGTGAACGACATCATTCGACGGATAGCTGAGAAGCACCATCAACTCCTTTCGTCCCTCGATTGCGAATCTCCGCACCTTGTCTACTATGTACATGCTCGACCGTAGTGCGCAGGTTTGCAGCAAGTCATGCGCAGTGCTGACAGTAGCTTCCGGCGAGCTGAAGTCCGCGGACATCTTTAGCGCATCCGCCGTTGCCCCCAATACTCCGAAATTAAGGTCGGTCGCGCCTAGCTGGGCGAGACGGGCTTGAACGTCAAAGTCGTCTTTGAAGGTTTCATACAGGTACGCGCTATCACAGAGCTGATATAGCATTTCAGGCGTCGAATAGGGGTTTTCATGTTCCTCAAACTCGCCGGTTTCCGGGTTGAGACGCACATGCGCCCACGGGTTGGCATTGAACATAAACGCCGAAGTCTCCGATAAGGCGCTCGATTTGAAAAGCCGAGGATCTCCCGGTAGATGAAGCAGTCGCCAGGTGTAGATGCTTCGGAAATGATCGTCCGAGAAGATGTTGAGCACGATGTATTTGGCGGATACTTCGGTCTTTTCCTCTCGAAGCATCCGTCTGTAGGCTTGATAGACGCCGTGACCGCCAACTCCGAAATTGCGAATCGGCTCGCCAAAGTGGGCGGCGAGGTACTCTTGCCAGGTTTCACCGTCATTGACCTGATCGCACTGCGTGAAACTGTTTCCGTATGTGTTTATTCGGCAGGGTCGATCCGCAAAGTTTGACATCAGCCGCTCGCCGAATTTACCGTAACGAGAGATGGTATAGCTTTCGTCGATGCCGTCCTTAAGCACAGAGTTCTTACGGATATACCCTAACTCGGAATCGAAAACGGCGTAGTTGTGGGCGTTCGGATCGAGAAATTTATCAACGTGTTCCCGCTTCAGCGTATACGCCTCGAAAAACTCGCGTGTTGTAATGCTCATTTCGGATGCGCTTCCCCCCGCTAAATAGATTGCGGCCGCACATCTCCCCCTTCCGCTACCAACCCCACTCGGTGAAATAAGGGAAGATTCGATAGACATGCTGTCCGCGAATTTCGCCGAAGATAGTCCATAAACTGCCGATGACGTGTTGTCCCAAGATGATTCCGATGAAGAACGGCACCATGCGCCGATAGAGTTGAATGCCCCCGAACTTCAGAATCGCCCACTTAATCAACCACGCCACGAAGACTGAGAACCAGATGCCGCCCATCATCCAGCCGCAAGCCACGGCAAAGCCAACGGGATGGAAGGGGAATCCGAGGAACCGTTGATGAAGCACACGTAGAACTACCGTAATCCCCGCACCAATGCCAACGTCGCGGAGCATCGGAAAATCTTGGCTGCGCGGGTGTTGAATCCACGTATCCAACATGCGGAAACCGTTGTCGCCGATATTATGATAGACATTGTCCGCGCCGAAATGATACATGTTGTGGAGCAACGCCCAAAACCCGGCGAACGTACCCACAATGGAGGCGACAATCATGGCAATCAGGAAATGACGGCTGGGCGCATTAAGCAGTTGCGCCATTTTGAAGCCTTCAATCTGATGACCGACCGGATGCGAGCGATACGCACGGCACATCCAGAACAAGTGGCTGAACATAGCGATATTCGTGACACCGATACGGCGTGTGCCAAACACGTTCAAGAGCATCTGATCTGGTCCCATAAACTCGGCATCGTGAGCGGGAGGTCCAATCTCCGCGCGAATACGGGCGATAGCGATTGCATAGAGGATGTATACGAGGAGAAAAAGAAGGACGACCCAAGCCGACATTCCAGCATATCCGAGGAACGCGACCAGAGCGACGACACCCAAGACGATACCGGCGAGCGCCGATCGGTAGCTCATTGGCTCGTTGGCGGCGGTTTCGGGACTCTTCCCACGGACGATTTCTCTCAACACCTGCTTCAGGTGCAATCGAGCAGACCACAACGGTAAAATCGCCAAGATTATCCAGGAACCCGCCGTTTGATAGCTTCGGAACGGGCCCGGCGTTGCCCAGATTCCCATCGCATTTCGGTACACAAGGTCTGCCTTCCAGATAAGATGGAAGAACCATGCCGAAAACGCCAAGTTCAGCGGCAAGAAATAAGCCATCCCGACGACGAAGGGATAGACCGCCAACGGCAACCATCCGACGGCGTTCCACGGTTTTTCGCTAAAGAACCTGCCGAGATTATAGATTGGCGCGAAGTTGGGAGCCACAGGCCACAACCCATGGAGTCCGTTCATAAGGTCAAATGTGCCTGCAATCCCGAATCCGATCCACAACATGCGGTTGGAAAGCAGCCCGGTCCCACCCTTCGCCATCTCCATCGGTAGTTGGATGACAGGGTAGGCTAATTTTTCATTTTCCGTCCACTGTTTCCGAATGATAACATTGATACAAGCAATGACGAAGAAGAGTACAATCAGGAAGCCGCCCCAACCCAAAGCCGGGATTAACCAAGGCTTGAAATGTTCTGAAAGATAAAGTGTGGTCTCCCCTTTGTGGTAACCTTGCAGTGCCGTCGAGTCGTAGACGGTTATCCACTCCGGCACGTGTCTGCCAAAAAGAGCCATCCATTCGTTTTCCGGCGTCACGAACCAGAAACTCGTGAGGTGTTGAACCATGACGAGCAACAGGTCATGTCCAAAAATGCCGGTGGCAATGGCTGTCATCACATAGATGATGAGGAGTTCGATGGGCTGAAGCACAGCGTTGGGGGCGTATTTGTTGAGGAAGGCATTGAGCAACACCAGTAAGAAGAGGGTAAAGGTGACGTTGTAAAAGAGGGTGAAGAGTGTCGAAAAGACCGGTTGGTAAATAGTTTCGGCGAGAGTCAGCCAATAGAGATTGATTGGGATAAGGAGCCCGCCAATAATCAGCGCACGGTAGGATATAGTGGGAGAATTATAATGAGATGATCCGGCTTTCAAACATACACCGCCACGAAGGTTGTCAATTGCTAACGTAGGAATCGGGAATTATCCCTGAACGGCAGGGTTGCTACTAATCCCCCTGTTTTCGAGGGCGGATAGATTCTCCTAAAAGCCCGGTTAATCGAGCCTGGGCTTGAGAGAGAACGCGGGTAAATGCGTCGGTTGGGCAGAATACTCGGGGGCGGCAGTTACTGTAACGCTTATCTTTACCGTTTGATTGCGCCCCACGTTGTCGCTAACGAATTAAGAGACGACACGGATTGGGGTCTGCCCGGCTCGAATTCGAATAATTCTTGCACCTCCTTGGCGTCCATTCCGCGGTCGTAAATGCGCAGGTCGTCCATGACACCTACAAAAGCGTTCAGCCCCATGAAACCGAGCTGAATCCTTGAGTCCGTTTGCTGTATCTTGCCAAGGCCGCCAGCGTTCCCCATTGCGTCTGCGTTCGTGTAGTAGGATGCGGTACCCTTATGTAACGTCCCGACAATGAGGTGCCATTCATCCAGAATCAGTTTCTGTCCGGGCCCCGTTCCCTTCCATGCCCCACCGGTACGAATCTCAATCCGCCCGGCACCGCTAAGAATATCAATGTTGTATTGAGCGTCTTTGTAGATGGCGCGGTTTTCACCGGCGTGGTCAAGTTTCTTCGGCTTGACCCAGAAAGAAACGGCGAAATCCTTTTCGACCGTCAAGCGTTCCGTCTTGTGAATTGCAGCGCTATGGGATTGGTCGTCAAAGAGCAAGCCATCGCCGAATTTTCCGTCCCGCGTTCGTTTGGCAGTGATAATCTGACCGTCATTCCCGTTGCCGGTTTCGTCTCTAAGCACTTTGTCCTTGCCCTCCATCGGGTAATAACCGATGAGGCCGTCTTCTAGATCGGCGAACACCAACAACGGTGATACCCAAAAAGTTACAAGAATCACAAATAAAATGCCGAACGGCAATTGACCTGTCACTAGAGTTTCCCCCATTTGAAAGTAAATTCTCAATCTTCTCAGTGCGGAAGTGCCCAAATCCGGAGTGCCCACCTATCCCCCGTGTTTCAATGCGTTGCCTTCAAATCCCCTCATGTGGTCGACAATGAACCAACGGGAGAAACCGAGAACGCCCCTGGATTGTGTCCAAAGAGTTGCTCAATTTCTTTGTCGTCGAGTACGCGGTCATAGATCCGCAACTCGTCAAGTATTCCCACAAAGCCCGCCAGCCCGCAGCATGAGCCTAATCGAAGCGGCGACTGAATCTGGGCGAGCTGATCCGAGGCAGTTTTTCCGTTGCTGACGAGTTTGCCGTTGACATAGAATGCGCCGGTCTTCTTCTGTGACTCAAAACTGCCGGCAAGGTGGTGCCAGGTTTCCAATTCCTGCGCCGGTCCAACACCGGTACCTTGCCAGCCTCCGCCCGAGAAAAGATCGAGCCTGCCGCCGCCGCGTAGCAAATCCAAGTTGTACTGGTCGGTAAAGACCACGCGATTTTCGCCAGCGAAGTCGAGCTTCGTCGGAAAAACCCATACAGCGACACTAAAGTCCTTTTTGACAACGAGGACGGGCGATCTCGGGACTTGCGCTTTCGCATTCTTGTTGGCGAACAGCACCCCCTTCCCGAATTTCCCCTTTCTTTCGCGCTTGGCAGTTTGGAGGTTGCCGTCGAGGCTATTTTCGCTCGCGTCCTCAAACTGCTGACCGTTTCCTTCAAACGGGTAGTAGGCAACGAGTCCGTCATCAAAGTCGGCGCCGCTTAGCAAGGCGTGCCAACAGATGTGTGCAATAACACCCCAAGACAAACAACGCGTTAGGTGATGACTTGTCAAGATTATCCTCCACCCAATACGGCTGCACGAGTCTAGGACTTGGCCCGCAAGGAAGGGGATTGGCAGGCGGTTAAGTTTTCAACACAGGCGTGACGCACGGAAATTAAGAAAAGTTTGGTTGTGTACTTATACCATTTCTTGTAACAGTTTAGTCCATCAATCTATATTGCCGATGTTGGCTCGTAGTAGTGCAATTCATTGCACGTCCGCCGTTTACATGTAATGGACGGATGCTACTCCACCTGCGCTGGTCGCGGCAGAGATGCCGCTCCCACCGATAAATAGAGACATAAACTTTACGACCATTTATCCATTTTCATAGACCAAACTCAACAGTTAGCCCCTTTTCTTGAACCGAACTAAACTGTTACCATTTCTTTAATATGCAAGAGCATTGATTACGTGGATTAAGTAAAGAAACTTACACAGAGCGGTGTAAGGAACCTCATCTCCGCGCGAAGTCGGCGGGGCAAGGAAATCTCTATCGCACTCGCTATCCGCTCGCTTGATCCCCGCTTACGGAGAAAGTGCACGATAAAATTGAAACACTATACGCACTATTATTCGAGCGAAATGGTATTATACCTCAGCCGCACACCTACCTTCGTGCGTATTCTTTGAAAACGGGCGGCAAAGGTTATTTCCGATCTGATTTGATCCTAGCCCATGTGGTAACTAGCGAGCCGTTGGGAGAGACCGATACGGTGGGATTCAACTGAAACAATGCTTGAACATCATCTTCGCTGAAAGCACGTTCATAAAGCCGCACGTCGTCTAGGCTGCCAACCATGCATTGAATACCCATGTGGCCGAATCGAAGGTTGGATTGCACCACTTGGATAGCCGGGGGCCCCGCCGTGCCTACCAGCACGCCGTTAACATAGTGTGATGCCAATTGTGCGTTGACATCGTAGGTGCCCAAAATGTGGTGCCACTCTCCCAACCCCAATTCGCCTCCCACCGCAGGTGTTCCGATCCAAGGCGGGTCATCCGGATTTTTGATTTCAAAGCGTCCTTTGGCATGAAGGACATCAAGATTGAGCTGGTCGGTGAAGATGACTCTATTTTCAAATTCTGGCCACGTGTCGCCTGTCGAAAGCGCTTCCGGATGAATCCAAGCCACGACTGTTATGTCGCCTTCGAACGTCAAACTCTCGGAGCCGAGCACTGATGCGTTATCGGTGTTGTTGGCAAACCGGATGGCTTTCCCGAATTTGCCATCATCAACTCTTTGGGCAGACCCGATGTCGCCGTTGTTCCCCATTCCGCTTGCATCTTCCAGAGCATTGTCACTTCCCTCGAACGGATAATGCGCGACAAGCCCATCGTCTAGTGTGGCGGACGCCGTCGAAACAGGTGCTGAAAAATCAATGCGAGTCCTGCAAACAGTGAGGCGATGCAAAAGAATAATTGATTTTTCATTGAGTCTTCCTCCATGATAGGGTTGTGTGAGGTTTGAAGAAAGAAATTCTGTCCGAGCACTTCAGTTGGCGCTCTATAGTCAATTCTATTCATATTTACACATATTTCGGTAGGTGCGGTTTCCAACCGCACCTACGAGACAGGATAAATACCGGTTCGGTTAGGAAACCGAACCTACCGCAGTGTATAAATAATTATTGGTTTTACTATAAGAGTGCTTGATGCCACCAATTATATAGGAAACGCCAAAGGAGTTCAACTACTTTCCATCAATGCGAAGAATTAGGGGATAATCCCTAATCAATAGATTTGGGGTAACTGTTTAGTCCACTACTCTCTATGTCGAAAGCCGCTTTGCAAAACGAGGGGATTGCAGAAAAACTATAATTTGAATGGACTTGGAAGCGGTTAGGTTGGTGCGGTTGTCTCAACAGTCAGAACCCCGGTATCGAGTCCTTGATGATAGCGTCGGATAATTTCCAAGCCGACCTCCACGAAATCTTTGTTCTGCTGCTTGCAAGTTTGAATCACACTGGTGATGATACCTAACGCTTCAGAGCCCTTGGGTGAACGACTACCACCCGATATTTTGCGAGTGACCACCGCCGGTCGTATGGCGCGTTCGGCGCGATTGTTATCGGCGGCGACCTGCATGTGTGACAGAAAGGTGAATAACGAATCGCTGTGTTTGGCTAATCGTTTGGCGAGTCTTTGACAATCAGAATCGTGATAGTCCGCTTTGGCAAGTTCCTCCAATCGGTGGTTCAGCCGGTTGAATCGGCGCTCCAAGCGAGATTGGGAGAAGTCCGACTGCTTCTGCTTGAGGCGAATGGCATCGCGTAACAAACGCGTCAGTTTTTTGGCGAATGCCGCATATTCTTGGGTGTGATTGGTCTTTCTCACGTCAGACAATTCACGCAGTAAATGTACCAAGCACTTTTGCTGGGTGTAGGGAAGTGGGTTATAAGCGGTGTAAAAGTCACTGACAAGGACTCCATCATAGTCTGTACCCAATTGTTCTAAAACCACTTGATGTCCACGACTCGCATTGACTTCATAAACCGTGTAACTGTCTGTGGTGAATGCCCAAAGCCAGCACGATTGGCCGTTTAACCTCCAGCCGGTTTCATCGACATAGGTACAATGACTCTGTCGCAATCCGGTTTGAATTGCTTGATATTCGGGAGTGAACCATTTTGCCAACGATTGCATTGATTGCGTCAATGCGCCAGCAGTGATAGAAAGCCCACACAGTCGTTCAAGTACTGAGACGACTTTCCGATACGGCACCCCCATAGCGTGCTTCAATTCAGCGGCAATGAGCAACGCACGCGGGCCTATCAACCGATGGGGGACTTGCTGCGGGTGACGGCTTTCCACCCGTCTTTGGCAGTTTTGGCAATATCCACTTTGTGTCTGATAGCAGACAACAGTTGTCTGAGCCGGAATGACTTCTTCAACATACTGTTGGTGGGTTGTGACATTTTCAATCGCTCCATGACAATGGGGACAATCCTCTAAAGGAGTTTCAACAATTTCGTCGGCTTCGGTGGGACGATGGCGGTAACTGCCGGCGTGTCCCGGTTTTTGCCCCGGTTTTTTGCGACGGCGTTTCTGTCGTTTCGGTTTGACAAATTTGGGGACAGGCGATTTTGGAGGCGAAGTGGGGGTAGCTAACGGTTTCGACACCTGTTGTTCCAATTCGGTTACACGGGCGCGTAATGCCTGATTTTCAGCCTCCAATTCGGCAATACGAGCAATGAACTGTTGTTCCCTTGTATTCATCATATTGATGCGTTGAATCCTCCGTAGCAAGCAATTGTGCCCAATGCTGCACAGATTTTGCCACTCTTACAAACTGAACTAAACAGTTACGATTTGGGATAACCAAATTGCCGTGTTTGCGGTGCGACTGAAGGGGCTGTTGAAGTCCGTTGAGGCTATCTATACTTGTTACGATATCGGGAGAGACACCCTCAAGGGTTACAGTTGTGGATATCCCGGGATGATAATCCGACGCTATGGTGTCATTCCATAATGCGACCAATCGACTTCCATCGGGCAGGACGAAACTGCAACTTTCGGGTTCCGCGGATTGACTATCTATTTCGATTTGCCAAGGGATTGGCTCGGCGCCCGCCATGACTGTGCATAGCGTACGGATAACGTAATACCTAGGGAGCAACTGAACGACACCCGGCATGAGTATCTGGTTGCTGGTCATTTTGAAACCCAAGCTCCCGTGCATAACGATTGCCCTTGCGGCATACTTGGCGGCTTCAATGTCCGTGTAATGCGGCGATTCGTGGGGAACGAAATCCTGATTGGTGCGCCAGACCATCTCCTCAACCATGTATTCTCCCTCAAAACCCAAGCCGACTGCCTCCTTCTTGAAGGCTTGTACAGAAGACGGATAATCCCGCCAATACGAGTTCCCCTTTGCTTGGTCGTTAAACGGCGATTCTCCGTAGAAGGGGTGCCACGAAACGGCGTCAACAAATCCCGCAATCTCCGAGCTTAAAACCCTCCTGAGCCAATCTCTTTCCCACGGATTGAATCGCCCCAGCGCCCCCACGACAATTTTAGCGGTAGGATTGATGTCTTGAATAATCGGCGCGACTTGACTGACAACCTCCAGATAGTCGCTCAGCGCAATTGGTGCGCGTGGGTCGCCTCCCGGGGTCTCAGTGGGTTCGTTCCAAATTTCATAGTATTGCACTCGACCGTTGAAGTGTTCAGCCATAAACCGTGCGTAGTCGGCAAACTGCTCCTGCTGCGCCGGCGTTTTGAACCACCATGCCGGCTCCCGTTGACCCAGTAATCCGTGTCCCGGGGTACCCCCCCCCCACTGATGCTCATTACCATCCAAACCGGCGCCTGCGCTCAGCGTAAGCACGATGTTAACCCCACGATCTGCGAGAGCAGTAATAAAGTTGTCACAGTCGGGCGGGATTCGATGTCCCCCCGGTGCAACGAGGACTTCCTGCCAGTTGAGCGGGTTTGGCGACCAGAAGTTCGTCCGTACCCACTTGAGCCCGAGATCTTCAATATGGAGCAGCAAGTCACGGTACACTCCGGTGCCGGTTTCCCAGTTGCCGACATCGCCTCCGATGCCGTTGTCCTCCAGTTGGCTTGATTTCTTGGGTTGAATCTTGGTCTGAGGACGGGTGTTCCCTTCTTGAAGAACGACATCTACGAAATAATCGGGGCATGTGGGATAAAGATGTGGCGTCGGTATCAGGCCGGTATCGGGCTTGGGGTGTGTCATTGCATGAAGACCATGCTTGGCTGCGGAGTGTGGTGAGGCTGGCGTCTCAAGCCGATACAGCGTTTGCACTTGGCCCCCACTTAGTGCGCGATTGTAGATTCGGAGCTCATCAAGACCACCCACCATTGCGTTGAGTCCCGTGTACCCGAGCCGAAGTGATGAGGCAATGACATTCAGTGGACCGGGCGTTTTGACGGTATTGACGAGGGTGCCATCAACATAGAATGCCCCGATGTTCCCGTCCGTCGTAAAGCTACCGACAATGTGATGCCACACACCTAGCCTTAGCGGTTGCTTCTCAGTGGTTGTTCCGTGCCATTTCCCACCAGAAAAAAGATCCAACCGACCACGCCCGTAAAGCAGATCGAGGTTAAACTGATCGGTAAAAACGAGTCGATTTTCGCTGTGGAAGTTCAACGATTCCGGTTGAACCCAAGCGGCAACAGTTAAATCACCCCTGATTATCAGACCCGGGGATAACCGAACAACAGCATGGCTGGTTATTGAGGGGAACCGAATGCCTCCGCCGAATCTGCCTTCAGCCCGTTCTGCCGATAGAAGTAGCCCGTCGTGCCCATTCCCACTAGCATCCTCAAAAACGTGACCGTTACCCTCGAACGGATAATAGGCGATAAGTCCATCGTTCGGCTCTGCGAGGGCAGGCAGCACCAAGATCAACCACAAGAGCAAGAACGGTTTCATTCATGGACCTCATTCCAATCCTTTGCAAAGCCACGGCAATCTTAATCAATTCGTCTACGTTGATACAAAAACCACTCCACAACGCTCAGCACAACGGCTAGGAAAATCAGGTACACCCAAGGTGGGTATCGCAGGAGCGACGAACCGCTCAGCGTGACATTTTCCTCCACCAAACTCTCAACTGCGGCATCGACATCAATATGCGATTCCGATTCGTCGGCGAGATTCACCGCCCACATCTTCTCGTTATCGCCAATTTTCAGCGTGTAAAAGCCGGCAATCTCAGTCCGATCAAAGAGAATCTCACCCCGCTCGACAGCGGTTTCCCATGTCCGATCTCCGGGCCCGGTGATTGTCACGGTCGTAGGTAAATCTGTCCCATCCCCATCGGCTTTCCACGTCAGTATTTCGCCGGTGTGCAGATGATATTCCTCAATCCCCGAACTCTCTTGAAACCACTGAATTGTGTTGGCAATGATCACCGGAAAGGCAATGCGCAGCGGGAGGTCGGATTGCAGAATGTCGATCGCCGCAAAGACAACCTTTCGGTTTGGCGTGACATCGACAAACAGCACGGGGTCTTCAAATGAGCGGACTAACACCTCCGCCGTGGCTGGCGGGGTGACTTGGTACGCCTCGCCTATTTGCACATTCTCCAAATGAACGTGGCGCAAAATCGGATGTGTCCGTTCCCAATCGGTAATAATCGGTGTTTCGAGTGGCGCACCAATTTCCCAACTTGCCGGGGCGGGAGCTTGTTTGGGAGGATGGATAAACATGTAATTCCCATCACCGAGTGTCGGGGGACTGTACCGATCAAAAATGACGACGTGATATCCGGTTGTGTTGGGATCATAGCCCTCAGGCGTGGTGACGCTAAGGTTCAGTTTCTCATCAACGGAGAGCGCTTTTTCGAGGAACGGATTCTCTTCGGTCACAAGCAAAACGGGCATACGTTCGCGTTTGGGTAACGCCGCGTAGGCGACGTTGTCGGTGTGCAGTGCATCCGCAACGTCCAAAACCGCCTTGAGTTGTCCGCCTTCAAAGGTAAAATTGCCGAAGATTTCGGATTTGCTTTCGCCGGGAGCGAGCGTGTACGGGCGCACATCAAAGAGATCTTCGTTGAAATAAAGCTCGACGTTGCACCTTTTCTCCTCTTCCGATGCATTGACAACGGTCAACAGCGTTTGGTAATCGAACGCATTGACGAGACTCTTCCGCACGCGAAATTGGGTGATGCCAACATTGTCACTCGCCGCACCAACCTGAATCGGATGGAGCGCAATCTCTTCATGCGGGGTTTGAAGCCGTGTCAGAATATCTTCGGAAACTGCCTGAAAATCACTGAAGATGACGATTTCAGCGCTGGGCTTAGTTTGGGCAACAGCATACGCCAAATCCAATGCGGGTTCAAGATTGGTGTTTATATCGGTCGGCTGAATGGATTGAATTGCCTGTCGCAGCGACTTTTGGTGGTTGGTGAACGGACTATGGATTGTTGGCTTCGCATGGCAACCAATTACCATCATTTCGTCCATGAAGCGCAGTCCTTCTACCATTCGCAGGGCGCGCTGTTTTGCAGAATTCAACCGGGAGTTTGATGCGTCACGAGCGGTCCCGTCCGCTTCATCGGAAGATTCAAGGGCATTCATACTTGCCGAATTGTCGATAATCAAGATGATTCGCCGTGCAGATTTGGTAATAAATGCAAACTGCGGTCGAGCAACCGCGAGCGCCAAAAGTGCCAGAAACAGAAGTTGAAGCAGCAACGATAGCAGGTGCTTCAGTTTCTGAAACAAAGATGTCGTCTGTTTCTCTCTGAATAACTGCTCCCAGAACATCAGCGTGGAGACCGGCTCGCGGCGGCGGCGAAGCTTGAGAATGTACAGAAGGACGATTGGAACGGCGAGACCGAATAGGAGAAGAGAAGTTGGGGATAGGAAGTTCATGGTGGTGTTGGCAAATCTCGACCCTTGGGTTCTCCATTTGGACGAAGGAGGGCTACCACAAACGCTAAGACACGAATCCACCCATGCGGAAGATTCGCAAGATTAACTCTTCAAAGGGTGATTGCGTTGTCGTTCGTACAAGACCAATCTCGCGTTGAATACAGTATCGGTCAAGGTCGTCGCAATACTTTTGAAAGAGGGCTTTGTAGCGTTTAAGATGGCTCTCGTTGATGGTGACCGGGCGGAGTTCATTCGTTTCGACATCCACAAGATGGTAATCGCCGAGCAGTTCGGGATTTGTCTCTTTCTCATCGACAATGTGAATCACGAATAGATCGTGTTTTTGGAACGTTAGCACATTCAACCCGGCAGCAAACCCGATCGGGTCAAAAAGATCGGAAATCAGAACAATGAGTCCACGTCGTTTGGTGGTATGCACAAAGTTACGGAATGACCGCTCCAAGTTCGTTTCGCCAGCGCCGTCAATCCCCTCAAGAAAGTCGAGCACGGTGAAGATTTTTCCTTTGCCGCGCTCCGTGGGCAGCCGATTCATGTCCGTGTCGGTAAAAGCGGAAATGCTGACGCGGTCTAGATTGGATAACCCGATGTAGGCGAGCGCGGCGGCAACACGCTTGGCATAAACCAGCTTCGGCAACTCACCGTAGGTCATCGACCGGCTCGCGTCCACGAGAAAATAGATATGCAGCTCTTCCCGTTCCTCGTAAAGTTTCAGTAAGAGTTCATCGAGTCGGGCGAAAGCGTTCCAGTCAATGTAGCGGAAATCGTCGCCTGCGGTGTAGTTGCGGTAATCGGCAAATTCTACGCTCACGCCGCGTCGCGTACTGCGGCGCTCAGCTTTAATTCTGCCCGCGAATATCTTCTTGGAGATGATGTAGAGGTATTCTAGTTTTTTGAGGAATTCACTGTCGAAGGCGGATTGGGTATTGTTCATATACGGTTGGGGGAGTTTCTCGGGATGGACTATTGGGATCGAAGATGGTATTGCCGAAGCGCAAAAGGGAAGTCGGAAGAGGGGCTAACGAATTTGGAACCGGAATTGTCGGCTCTGTAAGGGATGTTAAACCATAAATTCACCTAAATTTTGAGAGAATTACATCACTCATTATTGAACTTCCTCCAACAGGTGCTGGATGATTCCATCGGGATCGATGCCTTCCGCTTCACCCTCAAAACTGAGGATAAGCCGATGTCTTAGGCTCGGCAGTGCGACAGCTTGGATGTCCTCGCGGGAGACATTGTAGCGCCCATCAAGAATCGCTTTGACCTTGGCGCCGAGAATTAACGATTGCGCACCTCGCGGGCTTGAACCGTACCGGACATATTTTCGCGTGAGTTCCGGGGCTTCCTCCGCATCCGGGTGCGTACTCAGTACAATTCGCAACGCATACCGTCGTACGTCTTCGGCGATGATAATATCGCGGACGATTTGTTCCAATGCGTTAATTTCCGCGCCATCGCTGACCTTCTCAACAGACGGCACTTCCCGTTTCGTCGTGCGTTCCATTACGAGGTCGAGTTCTTCGAGGTTGGGATATCCAACCTTGAGTTTGAAAAAGAATCGATCAAGTTGCGCTTCGGGGAGCGGATAGGTGCCCTCCATCTCCAGAGGATTCTGCGTTGCCATGACGAAAAAAGGCAGGCTTAACGCCCGGTATTTTCCGGCGACGGTAACGGATTTTTCCTGCATCGCCTCCAACAGTGCCGACTGTGTTTTTGGTGTTGCACGGTTGATTTCGTCGGCAAGAATCAGATTCGCGAACACGGGGCCAGGTTGAAATTCAAAAAATTTCCGCCCCTCTTCGTTTTCAGCGACGACGTTTGTGCCGATGATGTCTGCCGGCATCAGATCCGGCGTAAATTGAATGCGAGAGAACTCGAGTTCTAGCACCTCATGCAGTGTCCGGATAAGCAGGGTTTTGCCCAAGCCGGGGACGCCTTCCAACAGCGCATGTCCACCCGTCATCAGGCAGATTAAAACGCCTTCGATAATCTCTTTTTGCCCGACGATACGTTTGGAAACTTCATTCTGTATCCTTAGGAAGGTCTCCCGGAATTCCTGATACTGCTGTTCAGCTTGTTCGGACATTTTTCTCCCTACTCGTTACTCGGCTTAATTGATTCGAAGTAGCGTTTCACATAAAACTTGTAACCTAGCGGAATCTGCTCTTGAGTGAGGGCATCTTCGGAGAGTTTCTGATACTTGGTGTAAGCATCCTTATAACTGACGCTAGATTGCTGTCCCTCAGGAGATGATGCAACGGTCTGGATAGCGGAGGCGCCTTCGCCCTGCACGCCGGTAATGCGCGTTAGATTCAGCGCGGAATCAAGCGATGTCAGCTCGCCAAGCTGGCTCGCGGAAGTTTTGTTGCCTATACCGTTACCCGGGCTGATGCTCTGCGCATGCGTTAGTCCTTGGGCTGTATTAATTCCATTGCCTCTGCAAGCGGCAGCGATGCCCGCTTTGCACGCCTGACATTCAGACAGCAATTTTGCTAGGCGCAAGTTACGATTCTTCAGGAGCCCAAAGTTGCGAATTTTTCGGCTCGATTTGCTTAGGCGCGTCTGGGTGCCTTCAACATCACCAGCGTCTAATGCTTCGCCTGCTCCGGATAACTCGGAGCCGAGTCCATCGAAGTCGGTGTTCTGCAAACTTTTTCCGCCTCGTTTCAGTGCGTCGGAAAGGTTCTGTCGTTTCTCTCTGTCAGACTTTGGAACATCCTTCGTGACTTTGTCGAGGTCCTTCGCTGCCTGTCGATAATCACTGCGTTTCAACTGTTGTCCAAACTCGCCAAGATACGGATTCCCAACAAACTGCTGCCCAAGCCCTCGCATCAATTCTTCCTGCCTTGCCATCTTGACGGGGTCAATCTTCGTTTTCAACAACGCACTCAGCTCCGTCATACGGGCAAGCGCCTCTTTGGGGGCAATCTCGGGTTTTTTCAATTCAAGTGCCCGTTCTTCAATCTCTTTCAAAATCTCCTTGAGTTCTTGGTCTTCGTTCCGTTCGGCTTCCTTTTTTGCCTCCGCAATTTGCTTCAGCAGGGTCTCTGCCTCCGCTGCGATTTGCGGTGAGAAGTCGATTTCGGTTGAGGTTGCCGGTGGCGCGAAAAACTCTATGAACGAGAACGCAAGCAGAAACGCGGCGGCGAGGAGGATAAATTTGGTCTCACGCGGAACGGTATAACGTGCAACTTGTGCCACGGGCACAGCCTGTAACCTCTTGGATGTGTCCCGAAGTTGAAGTGCCGTCAGGGTTTCATGGGTTTGCCGTTGAATCTGCTCCAACCCGCTCACAACGCGGTCTTTTAGCGAGGCGCCCATGTCAATTGCCCGTGCCGCTTCGTAGAGACTGACTGGTCGAATGAGGCGAACAGCTACAGCGATCAGGGCAATGCCTAACTCCACCCAGAGGAGCGTCAACCGTGGGACGTTGAAGGCGGTTAAGCTGTCAATCAATAGCACCGGCACACACGCCAGAGATCCGTAGAACAGAAACTGCGCAAAGGTTTGAAAATACCGCTGCACAGTCAAACGAGAACGCACTTGGCGGATTTTGTCAAGGATCAGTTTTTCAGACATTCGGTTAACTCCTTTTTCAGCGCATAAGGTGTTGCTTCATGCAACATTATGACACGTCGTTGACATCGCCAAAAACCTCAATGCCGAATTTTTCAGCGACCTCAATCGCACCGGGTGTGAGAAATGGACATACAGTCAGTTTTCGATCGACTTTCCGATTTTCCTGGTCTTCGTAGAATTTGACAACGTGCTCAAAGGTGTAAACTTCGGAGCGACTCATTGAAGACATAATTTCAGCAAGCATGAGTTTACCGTCCCGAATCACGACATCCAGTGCAACCTGGTCGGGGTGGCCATGCACGTGTCCTTCCGTGTCCTGCTTGATGTAGCTTTCTTTTTCAAAGCCTAAATCGCCCAAAATGCCACTCAGCGCTTCGCGAAATGAAGATTCGGACTCGACCCCATAGGCTGCAGCCGTAGCGTGCACTGTGCGGTCGAGCCTCCCCATCTGCGTATCGGTCGGTTTCTGAGTTAGGACTAGTCCCTCAATGTCTAGGCCGGTCTCTTTCCGAGACTGAGCAATTTCCTCGATGATTTGGGCGGTTTCTTTTCGTATTTGTGCCGATTCCCTCAACGCAGCGCGTATCTCTTTTCGGTCTTGTGCCAATTCGGCGACAATGTTTTCCAGATTCGCTGAATCCTGCATGTTCGTTGCTCCGGCGATTGCCAAATAACATTCTTCTCAATTCGGATTGTCATACAATTTCTCTAAAATTGAAGTGCATTGATTGCGTGAATCAAGTAAAGAAACTTGCGTGAAGCGAAGTAAGGAACTTGCCTCCGTGCAGAGTGGGCGGGGCAAGATGCCCCGCCTACGGAGAAAGTAAATAATATAATCCAAACATCATAATATGCACCATTATTCAAGCGAAACGGTATTACTTGCTTGTAGAAATCTCCGTCGACTCTGAATCCGGAAAGGGCTTTCCATTCGTGTCGGTAAACCTCAGATAGAATCCCCAAGACGATGTCTCATCGCAGACCTTGACCAAGATGCTGTTTTCTCCTGCCTTGAGCGTGACGGGAATGATGTGCTGGTCAATTCCTCTGGTATCGGATTCGGTATGGGTGAATGTCTCCTCGCCGTTTAACCACACCTTCGCTTGGTCATCACTTCCGAATCGTAGTTGAACTTCCCGTTCGTCCTGCGAGATTACGGATGTCCACGCATACGCTGTTGTCCAATCGGGGTTTTCATCGAAGATTTTATTAAAATCTACGTAACCATCAGAGGTATCATCATTTTGTTTTTCCCATCTGACTTGTCCACCAACCCCGGGGAACTGCGCCGCCGTGTCGATTTGCATCGCATTTTCCAAGATATACGCCACATTGTACCCGATTCCAGACTCATTGTCAAATGGCCCGATAACCGACCATGTGTTTTCTGCGATGAAGCCGGTACGGTTCATATAATCCGTGACCTTTCCGGGTTGGTCGTGTTCGCGATAGAATTGAGCTATCGCGAGATTGGCGTGTAGTTGGACCACTGGTGTGTTTGAGCCGACATTCATCAGTTTTTCGACCAGTTCTAGGAAACGCTCTTCGTCTTTGGCGCTTTTTCCAGCTTGTGCGACATTCGACCACAACTGCCGCGTCGCGTCCGCGAAGTTCATCCCGGGGTGGACCACATCGTTCATACTGCGTTTAAACTGTTCCAGTGCCGCCTCATACTGCCCGTTCGCGAGATACGCGCGAGCCACAGTAGAGAAGTCGTACCAACTTCCTCCAATCTGAGATCCGCGTTCAGCTAGGTCCAACGCCTTCTCCGGCATGATGTCTTTGTCGAGCAGTTGCCGAGCCAAGTTCACATAATCCCAAGGACGTTGTGTCCGGTTCACCTCTTTTTGGCGGAGTGTTACCCATTCGGTGTACGCGGCTTCCGACTTTGCGGAATCATCAGTTTTCTTGTAGCCGTCTCCCAACAGCTCGTGCAGAGTAGCGCTCGCCCCCATTTTGGTCTTTAATTCTTCAAGGACGGTAACGCCTTCAGCATGTTTCGATTTGTCGGTATACACCCACCAAAGACCTCTTAGCGCACTATCGTGTTCGCTCTTTTCTAAGGGAGCGTCTAACGCCTGGCGATAAACGGCTGCGGCTTCCAACAATTGATTATCCTTTGCGAGGGCACGTGCCAGCAGGTTGTAGAGTTCATAAGAATTGGGTTCGATTTCGATGGCATTTCTGTATGCGAAGGCGGTCTTTGCCATTTTTTCCGATCCGTCAGGCTGCTTTTGGTAGAGATCGCCGATTGTTTTGTGCCATCGCGCCTCCTCGGGTTGAAGTTCGCTGAGTTTCATATATTGATCTATAGCTTCAGTTACCATATCGTTCCATTCGTAGATCTGAGCGAGGGCGAAGCGGGCATCCGGGTCGCCAGGGTTTTCTTCAATCTTACGCAACTGCTCGGTGATTTGCTTCTCGTAGAGGTTTCCCTCTTTGTATACCTGTCGAATTGCCGCTTCTGCATCATTTCGCACCCCATCATGCGGGGCGGCATTAGCCATCTGCTTATACGCTCTAACAGCATCTTCGTACTGCTTTGCGCCGAGATAGCTTTTTCCCAGAAGTTCATGTATGTATTCCATATTCCAGCCGCCACCGTAACGCGAACTTTCAGAAATCGCGTCTTGGGCGAGATTTATCGCCGGCACATACATCTCTCCGTCAAGACATACAATCGCTAATGCGACGAGGAACCACATATCGTGTTTTTGATGACTTGCCGAAAGTGCGGCTGCACCTTGATTTAGCATCGCTTTAGCCGAATCAGGGTTGTGGCTTTTATTGAGGGCAGCGGCGGCGTAGTAATAGCTGCGGACATTGCTCGGCTGGGCTTTGGATAGAGATTGATAAGCATCGGCAGCCCGTTCGTGTTGGCTCGCATTTCTATAAATCTCGGCGACCATTTCAAGGACGGCTGGATTGTCTATCTCGTTCTTAAGCCGGTCTTCAAAGTGGGTTTTCAACTGTTCCAGTTTTCCTTGGTTTTTAAAGGCATTTATTAGAGTTTCGCGCGCCTGATCCCCTCCGAGCGTAACTTTGAAACCGGATGGGCCGTGGTGCGTTGACGCTCCTGTTGAATGGGAGCGAGACAACGTTTCGTGGACCTCAATCGCCAAGTCTTTCTCATCAAGCTGCACGTACACTAGCACCAACTCATTGTAAATATTGTCCCGTTCCCAGCTTTGGGCAGTCATGTCGAGCGCTTTCTTGTAGGCGTCGACGGCTTTTTCCAGTTCGCCCTCATTCCGATAACTTCGGGCGCGTTCCTTCTGCATCTCAAGTGTGAGTGTACCCGCATCCTCGGCTTTCTTCAGCATCTCCTCTAACTTGCCCTGACGGCGGTAAAGTTGCATCAGTTGTCGTTCGACGTCCTGCCGCTCCCACTCCTGTCCGGTGTATTTGATGGCTTCAATGAATGCTTTCTCGGCGGAATCAAGGTCGTCTTTACGAAGATAAAGCTGCGCCATGTCACGGTAGACCTTTCCGTTGCCGGGCGCAAGTTCAATCGCTTTTTCATAGACTTTGAGGGCATCATCAACCCGGTCTCCGGCGGCGTGGACTTTTGCGAGGCGGATGTAATGGACGCTACTGTCAGAATCCAGTTCTATGTATTTTTGAGCAAGTTCAAGGGCGTCGACAGACTTGTCTGCGGATTGATAAGCGTTAACGAGTCCGTCTTGATACTTTGTGTTTTCCGGATCGGCTTCAAGCAGGACTTTCCAGGTGTCGATCGCCTCGTCGTGCCGGCTTTGACGTGAATAAATGGTGGCAAGTTGCGCACGAGATTCCAAGTCTTCCGGCATCACGTTCACAATCTGATTGTAGATTTCCGCCGCCTTCTTCAGTTGGTTGCGCTGCAGGTATTGTCCTGCCAAAGATCGTTGTGTCCCGATGTTGAATTTTTGCGT
Organism: Candidatus Poribacteria bacterium; assembly: GCA_965197465.1. Classification (GTDB taxonomy): domain Bacteria; phylum Poribacteria; class WGA-4E; order WGA-4E; family JAJDTR01; genus JAJDTR01. The sequence continues at coordinate 3,624,362 of OZ240209.1, forward strand.
TTTTTCGGTCAACCGTGTCGTTGCCCCCAATCCGTCTCGTCTCTGTTTAATCTGCATTAACTGTTGTTGTGCCTGCTCTCGACTCCACTGTTGCGCGGAGAGGTCGTTGATGATTTCGGTATATAATACTTCGGCGTCGTCCCACATTTCATGCTGCATATATGTGGTTGCTACCTGTTCTTTCTCCCAGTAACTGCCGCCGCCGCGTTGCAGAATACGAGTCACACCCATCTTGCGAAATGTGCTCTGTGCCTTCTCTTTCTCGCCTTGCTGCGAGTAGGCTACGCCAAGTTTTTGGTAGATGTTCGATATTCCCCACCAATTCCACGGATCAAATTTCCCGACGGCGGATTCTAGCAAGCGAATTTCGCGGTTTCGATCATTAGCGTTCCGGTAAGCATCTGCCAGCAGGGTTAGCAACTCGTGATTGATTAGCATCGAAGTGTCTTCAAGCAACTGAGTGACGAGAGGATCCGATCCTGCAAGGTCATTCGTCGCAATCTTCAGTGCTGCAACGAGATACAGCCTTGCTGCATCCTCAGGCTTCTCGGCAAGTTTGGCTTCGTATTCGGTTTTCAAACTTTCTATGTTCCCCGTTGTCTTGGAGAGTTCAATCAATTTCGAGGCAATCTCCGCTCGCGCATAAGGATTTCGTGAAATCGATGAATCTTCAGCCTCCAAATTCTCGCGCAGAAACTGAACCGCTTTTTCGCGCTCACCAGACGCGGCGTATGCGGACGCCAGGTTTGCAAAGGTGTTGTGTTCATTGGGTTGTACTTCAAGAAACTGTTCGTAAATTTCAACCGCCGCTTGGGGATTGTTGTTTTGCATACACTGATCCGCCGCCTGTCGCGCAAATTCGTTCCCAAAGTTTTGACCGAAGGATGGCGTAATCATCCCCTTTGCAAGCGAAACCATTTCCTCAACTTTACGGGCTTGGAAAAAGATTTCCATCACTTCCCAGTAGTTGTAACCAAGCGCGTTGGGGTTATCTGTAAGGAGCGTTATGTACTGAGTTGCGGCTTCTTTCGCTTGTCCGTTGCGCTGCAACATTTGGGCGTACCGTTGACGTGTCATGCTGTCTCTGGGACGCAGTTTGAGTGCTGTCTCAAACGCCGCAGACGCCTTTTTGACCTGATTTGTACTTTCGTAGAACGTTGCCAAACGTGCCTGCGCTTGGAACGAATCCGGATTTTTCGCAGCAGCTTCGAGCAGTTGGGGTTCCTGCTCACGCACGGCTTTGGAACGACTGACTAGGCGTGTCGCCTGCTGGAAGTTCCATGAGTACAACATCTGACCGTGTCGATCGCGTTGATTGGCAAATCGCAGCGCGCGCTCCGCGATTCGTGCGGCATCCTGACCTCTGCCAAGTTGCTCGAGATGCTGACTGAGTTCTATCAGGAAGTTTGGGTCGCGTTGCCCCATTGCCAATGCCATTACTTTCTTGGCAACAGCAATTGCGTATTGAGTCAGACCGCTCTGCTGCAGTCTTTGGGAAAACTGGTACAGTTCACGGGCGCTACCCGGCGAATTCAACACTTTTGTCATTAGCTCGCGCACTTTGACGGTGTTGCCGGTAAACGCTGCAAGCTGTAAAGTGAGGTTATGATATTGCCGGCGATTTCGAGGATCGCTGCCCGCAAGTTCGTCCAGCAACTCCAACGCGGTCGGGTGTTTGCCTGTCTGTATAGATACAAATACGGTGTTAAGTTTGAGAGTGAGGTCATCCGGAAATTCAGCCTGCAACATCGAGAGCACCTCTTGCGCTTGGTCGCGTTTCCCCGCCCACCAATAACAGTAACTCAGCGCAAGACCGGGATAGATGCGATCTCTCCCTCCAGTGGAATCAAACTCTGCCCGGAGTTTGTCGTATAGGAACTGTTGTTGATTTTTCGTCCAAAACTGGATAAATGCTCGCTGAAGATACTGCAAACGCTGCTGATTGTAGTAAGTCGTCGGCGATGCATAGTTCGACTGCAGCGGTGTGTACCCGCCGTAGGAGTGCGACGATTGTGCGAGGGACGCCACCCGCTGAGCACTGATAAGGCTTGGTTTGGTTCGGTCAAAGAATGCCCACAGTATTTCGGCCCCCTTCTCTAATTCACCTTCGCGGATGTAAGCCGTTGCGAGTGAATTGTAGATGTTGTGATACTGCCACCACCGTTGCTGGGCGATTGACGGCATGCCTATAACTGGAGTTTGACCACCTCCCGTGATCGCCGGTATCGGAAGTTGGGCGAGGATTTTTTGAGCAGCGTCCAGCTTCCCCTGTTGCGTAAACACGCCGATGAGCGCCGAACCGGTGTACAGATCTGTCACGTTCGCCGTGTCAAGTTCGTCAAGCACCCTTGCCGCTTCACTTTTCTTCCCCCGAGAATAAAGGCTCGTGGAAAATTGCGCGATATACCAGAGTCGTGCTTCGGGCGTCAAAGCGGTGGTTTCGTCCAATAGTTTCGTAAAGGATTCGAAATCAAGGTTCTCACGCATTGATTGCGTCAAACGCATGCTTTGATAAGCGAGATTATTCGGTGACGCAGCGATGAGCCGGTCGGTTATTTCCTCAGCCTTATCCGTGCTATTGGTCAAGGTATAAATCTGTGCCAAGGTTTCCAGTTTTTGAACATCTCTTGGATTCGCTTCAGCGTCTGCCTCGAACTGCCGGATGAACTCATCCAACTTATGCTGCCGTTGCGCAATTGTCGTCAACTGCACTAGCGCACCGGCTTGGGCTTCCTCAAAGCTGTTCGGTACCCACGCTTTCCCGCTTCCGCCATAGAACGGTTGACCCTGAATCTGCCAGACCAAATTTTGCGCAAGATTGAAGTTACGCGTGGGGATTCCGGGCGGTCCATAGGTCAATTGACGTGCAGCAGTTTTAGATGCCTTCTCTAGCGGTTTAGGCATTTCCAGAATCCGCAAAAAATGCGGCTGAGCGCGGTCCAACTCATTCATTTTGACTAACGAGGCGCCAACCTGATAAATTGCTTTCGCATCTTTTGCTTTTTCGCCAGCTCGGTCAAGTGCGGACAGTGCTTGCGCCAACAGTCCGTGCCGAATCAGCAACGTTGCGAGTTTGACTTCTGCCTCAAGCGACTGATTCCTGGCGTGCAGCAACTTTGTCCACGCTTGAATTGCTTCCTGTTCCCGTCCGGCATCGAACAGCAACTCGCCGAGTCGCTGCTGATGAAACGGCTCGGGTTGTATCTTGACAAGACGTTCTTGATAGGTCAATGCATCCTGCGTGTCGCCGAGATCCAGGCTAATTTTGACTAGCTCCGCCAACAGGTCCGGGCTTTCGCGTTCCCTTTCCAATGCTCGCGCCAATTGGAATCGCGCGGCGGGAAGGTCGCCCTCTGTCCGGTAAACTGCCGCCAATGCCAGAACGGCACTCGCGTCAGACGGATTGGTTTTCGACATCTGCTTCAACTTTTCTTCAAGCTCATTGCCCCGCCCCAGGTCGTAATACGCCTCGGAAAGTGACTTGACAAAACCGAGCTTGTCATTAACGCTTTCGCTCAATTCCCAGCATCGCCAATACTGATCGATTGCCTGCCGGGGGTTACCGGAAAGTTTGTAGATTTCCGCAAGTTCCGCCCGAATGTCGGTGGCTTCCGGGCGCAGGCGAATCGCTTGTTTGAGATTGTCGGCTGCAGATTCGTAATTGCCTACCTGCTTGGAGATTTCTCCTAGCATCTGATACCCTTCGGGATTGCGTGGACTGTGCAGGACAATCTGTTTTGCCGCCTCTGTCGCTGCGTCGAAGTCCATTACGTTCAAATGGATCTGCGCGATGTTAGTATAATATTCCCGCGCATTTGCGCTATCAATTTCAACCAAGTGGTAGTAGATGGCGTTGGCTTCATCGCGCCGGTTCTGTTGTGCATAGACCTCTGCAAGCCAACGGTTGACGACGATATCGCCGGGTTGGAGTGTTCTGGCTTTCGTTAAGACTTCAACTGCGTAGCTGGTGTTTCCCAATTTGAGATACATCTTGGCGAGATGTTTCTGCTGGTCAAAGGCAGCCGCGGAGGAAATACCCGACTCGGCAAGTTTCGCTTCCAACGCGTCGATTTTCTCCACGAGCGTCCCTTGACGCCGATACAGTTCAATTCGCCGATCGTCCATCTGATCGGCGAAGAATTCGTTAGGCGCAATTTTCGCGGCTTCGGTGTATTCTACTAATGCCTCTTCGTAGTCTTTATTCTCCATCAAGCGGTCCGCAAACTCCTCGCGATACTGAAACGACTCGGGGCTTAGCTCAACCGCCTTTCTACTTGCGGCGATGGCTTCCGCGTGGAAGTCCTTTGCATCGAGCAACTGTGCCAAGCGGTGATAATTTGCGGCAATCGATTTGTCGCCAGCGACCATCCGATTCCAAGTTTCAAGGGTCTTCTCGCGGTGGCCCTGCCGCAGATAAAATTCGCCGAAATACTCAATGTAATCGAGGTTGTCGGGTGCGAGCGAGAGCGCCCTCTCATATTCTGTAATTGCATCATTTATCCATTCATGACCGGCGTAAATCTCGGCAAGGATGAGACGAGTTCCCGCGTTATCGGGGTCGGGATTCGTCATCCTCTGGTAGGTTGCTCTCGCCTTTTCTTCGTCGTCCAGTTGCAGATACAACTCGCCAAGTTCGCGGTAAATACCGAAATCATCGGGTTGTTGCTCGCTCAGGGCTTCGTATTCCGCCGCCGCGTCCTCATATTTCCCGGCGCTGCGAAGGGCGGCAATCAAGTTCAAGCGCAGTCCGAAATTGGTCGGAGCGAGTGCCAATGCCTTTCGGTATTCGACAATCCCTTCATCTAGCTGCTGGTTCTCAATGTACCCCGAAGCCAGCAAGCCGATTAACTCGGGGTCATTTGGAGTCGTCTCGATCTTGGCTTGATAGTATGTAATTAAGCCCTCCCAATTGCTGTCGGCAGCGTAGATTCCGACGATGCGTTGCTGAAGGTCTTTGCGAAGCCAATTTCCGGGTGCCGTTAACGCAATCGCGTCATCGTAGCTTTGAATAGCGTCCTGATAATCGCCTATTTCTTCGTGAATTTTGCCAATCTCCCGAAGACTTAAGCAGACACGATACGGCTCATCTTTCTTGATAGTCGTAATTGCTTGGTGTTGTGCGATTGCTTGGTCATATAGCTCCTGCTCACGGAACAGGTCGGCAAGCTCGATGCGAGCGAAAATGTTCTGTGGGTCAAGCTCTGAAATTTTCCGCCACGCCTCGATTGCTTCATCCACCCGGTCCCGGCTGAAATAGGCACGTCCGAGAGCTTTGAAAATAGTCGTTAGATCATTGAGGGCGACCGACTGCGACTGCTCCGACAACTCCGCTGCCTTGGTTAATTCGCTAATTGCGTCCTCATGCCGACGTAACACCGCATACATCTGCCCAAGAGCGAAGTGGGGATAGTAGTCGTTCGAAGCAAGATCTACGGCGCGTTGGTAGGCGGCGACGGTCTCCGCATCTTTACCGAGCCGTTTGTAGATATGTCCCAAAATGAGTTGCGCATTCGGGTTGTTTGGACTAGCTTGCGCCTCCGCTTCATAATCCGCGACCATGGCCTCCAAACCAGCACCTTCGAGATAAAGCTGGTAGAGCCGATCGAACGCACTACCTTCCTTCGGTTTGCGCTGGAGCATCTGTTTGTAACGCTGAATGATTTTTTCATCGGTTGCCTCATCCTGTGCAAAGGTTATTGATGAGTGACACAAGGCGTAGGAGGCGAAACACAGGAGACACACGACAATTCGTTGCTTGTTTCGTTCAAACATAAGCGACCCTCCCTGAAGGAACTTGAAAGAATAGGTTATCATCGGAAAATAGACTTAATCCATCTGAAGCATGAGAATGGACGTGTGAAGGGTTGGTTTATCTTCGCACGAGAGTTCATCATTATCTTTCTCCGTTGCAAGTAACTTTCAATAATAAACTTTACACTTTGACAAAGACCACGGCGTGCCGTAGCCCCGGCCGCTCCTGCTGGATTGACAAATCCAGCAAATCTTTATCTAGCACGTAGGTTGGGTTGAACACAGTGAAACCCAACTATTTAGCTTCCATTTTTTCGCTCCAGAGGAGCAGCATGTATGCAAACTGGGTATAGCCCCCATTCTTCCTAGCCGATACGGAAGATGAACTATTATATTGAAACTTGCTCAAGCATCTTTGACTTTCGGCAAAACAGTCGTACGAAGCCAAAACTTCAAATACCCGATCAAAATAGACGCCGCCGTGTGCGGAAAGATTTGGTCACTATCAAGCAAATACCATACAACTAGAAGCTAATCTAGTCTCGGTCATTATATTTTGGTGGATTTAAACTCGAATCATATTCCGTTGTCATTCAACTACGAAGTCCTCAAAAGGGAACTTTTCCGCTCCTTTTATTTTTCTCATACTTGCATTCATTTCCATTCCAAGCAACATCGCTTCATAGTAAAAAAGCTCGTCTGTTGGAATGCGCGCTTTTTTTAACTCTTCAAAAAAGTCTGGGGAAAGATATGCCCATATGCCGTCTCCCCACTTCCTAATCTGCCCTGAATGCAACAGAGCGGACATGGCATCTTCACTTACAGGTGCTAGCGTTAAATAACCTGCAGCTCTCAGTTTATCATCCTTAAAGCAATAAAGGATTTTGCATTGGGTATCATCAATGACATGATTAAATATGACCGCGTTTTCTTTTTTTTGCTGAATCGGTTTGCCTTGTTCAGCAATCATGACCCTTGCTTGGGAAAATCCCCATTTTGTCTTACGAAAATCGTATTGGCTTGATTGTGACAAACCTCCTGCAAGATTTGCACAGCCGATAATCAAAGTGGACAGAATTATTGAAGTTATTGTAGGCACTATCAGTCTCGTGTTGTCTTTCAAGGCAAAACAGGTTGACGCCTGACTGAATTTCATTTTCAACTCCCCCTCCCAACGACTCAGGTTCAACATCTAGCGGACTGCACTACCATCGGAAATTATCATGCTGTAGGCATTGCCGAAGTTTGGCTAGGGCGCAAAATGGCTTTGTTCGTGAAGATTAGCAATAACTATGTGTAAATCAATATGTGTACTCAAAAAAGTGAACGATTGCTTCCTAGCCTTGAGAATAAAGTTGCGACCGAATTTCAGCTACCGGTCTTGGTTTTGAACCTGAATAAGTGCATCCGCAATTGTGTCAAAACAGAGACTCGTGTTGCGAAAATCAAACCTTTCGGAGGATGTCTATGCCCTATTCCAAAGATTTTTTTGCGCTTCAACTAACCGGTGCCCGCAAGTTGGCCGAGAGATTTAAGCGAGATCTGGATGATACTCTATAGGAGTTACGCAGTTGAGTGAAAATAGGTTATAATTTGAGCATGAATCCACCCAAATATGCTGACATTGACTATATCAATTTCTTAGTTGGCGCCCAGAAAAGTTACAGTTGTCTTGAGGCAGAAAAAGTTCAACCTCAAGCGGAGGACTCACCCGCTCATGATTCGATAACAAGGCTTTTGCATCGAGATGAACCCGACACTGGCAAACTGTGGCACGAATCGAGAAATCAGGTGAAATTAGAATCCGGAATTTTAGTTATAGATGACTCGACTCTGGATAAACCTTGAGGATCTCTATCGCCCTCCCTATTCAGTCGGTTGATCACAAAAGATTGAACTAGTGACAAAACACTGGTCAGGGAAACACCACCGAGTGGTGAATGGGATTAACTTGGTCACTTTGCTCTGGACGGATGGCGATAGACATATTCCGTGTGATTATCGAATCTATGATAAAGCCAAAGACGGCTTGACGAAAAATGACCATTTCCGAGCGATGCTTGAAGAAGCGAAAACACGCGGTTTTGCTCCTGAATGTGTGTGTTTTGATAGTTGGTATGCCAGTCTAAAGAATCTAAAAGCGGTGCGAGGTCATGGTTGGAAGTGGCTTACTCGTCTAGCTGCCAACCGACTTGTCAGTAAAGAGTATTCCGGTAACCGTCCGGTGAGTACGCTTCCGATTGAATCCATGGGTACAATTGTTCATCTTAAAGGCTATGGATTGATTCGAGTATTCAAGGTTGACACTCCAGAAGGTGACATTGAATATTGGGCAACGAATGATTTACAGATGGACGAATTGAGGCGTCTCAAATATGCCGAATGGTCTTGGACCTATAGAAGAATATCATCGCGGGATTAAGCAATTTGTTGGCATTGAACGCGCACAAGTGCGCTCTGCTCGCACTCAAAGAAATCATATCGGTTTAGCGCTGAGAGCCTTTCTGAGAATTGAGCACTATTGCTATCATACCGGTATCAGTTGGTTTGATGCAAAACTCTCTATTGTCAGAGATGCGATACGTGCTTATTTGGCACAACCTCTTTATACGCTTGAGCCAACTGCGTAACTCCTAATTTGTAAGAAGTTTTTTTGTTTTTATTCTTGTCTGCTACATACCTATCGGGATTTCTATCGCACTGGGATCACTATCGCGGTCGTTATTCACTGCCTTGATCTATCCACTCAGTTGATGGTAGCTTTGATCGCTCGCTAAATCCTACAGAGTCGCGAGTGAAACTCGCTCCTAACAGGTGTTGGGTTTCACTGGATTTAACCCAGCCTATGGGTTAGCTGTGGGCGGGGCAAGATGCCCCGCCTACGGTGCTAGTGGGACTCTATGGGAGTTCTATCGTATTCACTATTCGTTCGCTTGATCGCAGTAAGAGGGGGAACTCGACGATTTGATGATGGATCTGTATCGCAGTCGCGTAATTGTTTAGTCCATTGACTCCTTGCGACGAATACAAGGCGCTCCCTTTATTCCACGACCGATGGCAATTTCTCCCATGTACCCAACATGCGAGCGATATCCCTTGTGGGAGGGGCATCTTGCCCCGATGCAGGAGCGATTCCCTACCGAAAGTGGATTTTCATTGCATAGTTGTTGAGCGAGTTGATTTATCGTGAACGCGGAATATCGCGGCAAGATGCCCCTCCCACATAGAATCCAAGAATGCCCCGCTGCCGATAGTCAGGCGCGATACACTGCCAAACTAATATTGCCACTCGTTTTGGCTGAACTAAACAGTTACGCAGTCGCTATTCACTCCCTTGATCGTCGATCGCACCCTACAAATGTACAAAGTCGAGCTTAAACTGAAAATCAGAGTTACGAACAAGCTTCCGTTACCGGTCTTGGTTTTGAACCTGAATAAGTGCATCCGCAATTGTGTCAAAACAGAGACTCGTGTTGCGAAAATCAAACCTTTCGGAGGATGTCTATGCCCTATTCCAAAGATTTCTTTGCGCTTCAACTAACCTGTGCCCGCAAGTTGGCCGAGAGATTTAAGCGAGATCTGGATGATACTCTATTCAATCGAATCCTGTTTGAAAGACATATGTCAAAGGACTACATACAACAATAGACGACGCCGAATGGACGCACGTTTATCATTTGAGCCATTGCACCAATGACCCGACATCCAAGGAAGGAGCATTCAATAGCAACATTTTATTCGGTTCATTCTGTTTCTTGGCTCTGTGAATCATTTTTTTAACAGAAATTGCCGAGTCAAAACTTGGCTCGCAAACGAGTTGCTCAGTCGAATGGAGGAATTGAACAGATCGGAAAGCCTAAGATTTTACCTTCCCTATCAAGTATTGATGCCACGGTGCAATATTCAGACCTTTTATGATTTCTATGGAATTGTGTGACTCAAGCTTCTTGGACATGCCATGAATTTGTCAGGCTATGTCACCGTATCAAAGAGGATGAAACATGCCGCTAGTGTCTCCGCCGCACGCTATCCATTCTCCGTTTCGGCATATTTTTCATCGGGACGTAAACTCAGGCTAACAATCTTACGTCATACGGATCTAAATCGAAATTAAAAGCATCCGAGGAAAATAGTACCACGTGAAGCAACTTTGCATCTGTTTCCTATTCGTATTGTGCCTTTACCCCTGTATTGCATTTGGGCAACAATCTTCAAGCCAGACCGGCGAAATTCACGGCACAATCTATCAACAAGATCTTAAAAAGCCCATCACCTCGGCGCAGGTTCGCATTGTCGAGACCGGCCAGCGCATCCGAACCGATGTGAATGGCGAATTTCAGTTTCGCAACCTGCCTCCCGGAAAGTATACCCTCGCCGCGAACGCTTCAAGGTATCTCCCTCCGACAGATGTCACGGTTACCGTCACGCCGGCGGAAATCACCCGCGTTGAAATCTATCTTGAACCCGTTGTCGTCTCGCTTGATGAAGTAGAGGTGACGGCGGACCGTTCGTTGCCGTCGGTTGGCAGACAGAGTCTGGGTGGGGCGGAGATTCAGCGTGTCCCCGGCACGGCGGGGGATGCCCTTCGTGCCCTGCAGTCTTTGCCCGCCGTCGGTGTGGCAAACGATTTCAGCGGCGCCCTGTATATCCGCGGCGGCTCCGATGAAGATAATCTCTACTACTTCGACCGGGTGCCGATTGGTTACCCCTATCATTTCGGCGGAATCGTCTCGTCACTCAGTTCCGAAATCATAGAGCGGATCGATGTCTACGCCGGCGGCTACGGCGCCGAATTCGGCGTCGATTCCCAAGCGGTTATCGACATCTATTCCCGGAACAAAAACACGGACGGTTACGGTGCAAAGTTCAACCTTAACCTGCTCTACTCCGAAGGGCTATTAGAGGGAAATATTGGTGATAAAGGGTATTGGTATGCTGCCGGACGACGGAGTTACATTGACCTGTTTCTTAGATCGTTGTCGTTTGATAGTGGACAAATCACCGCCTTTCCCCGGTTCTGGGATTATCAGGTAAAAGGAGGTTATGACCTCTCTGAAAAGCATCAACTCTCGCTGAACCTCTTTGCTTCCGGTGACAGCTTCGCGCTCAAGCTAGATGGCGAGGATGTGGACGAGGATGTAAGAGGCAACATTAGCTTTGGCAGCGGTTTCCAGGGAACTGGCATTCACCTGCGTTCACTTCTCACTGACCGGTTGAAATCCTATCTATCCTTGACCCGTTCCTATTTCGCGTTCGATGTTAATATCGGTGCTGAACTTTCCCTCAAAGTTGACGCTCCGCAGTACGTGATTCGCGAGGACCTCACCTACAAAATAACGCCGAAACATCAAATCGAATCCGGTTTGATACTCGGGCTTGAACCGGGCAAAGCTACCGGCACATTTCTGCGTCCGCCCGATGAGGGCGAAGTAGATTACGATCCACGGTTTATTGAAAAGGAAACCTTTGATGAATCTGTGCGTGGCAAACGAGTTGAAATCTACCTGCAAGACCGATACACGGTGTTGCCGTTTCTGTCAGTTGTGCTCGGTCTACGAACGGATTACTTGAATCAGATTGATGGACTTTCCATCCAACCGCGCGGCAGCCTCCTGTTTGAAATTTCGGGAGGCTCTCAAGTCCAATTTTCATACGGCAACTATCAGCAAGTACCCGGGCCGCCGCGGCTCACTCAGAGCGTTGGGAACCCGGAGTTGAACACGAGCCAAGCCAGTCACTACGTTTTGGAGTTCACGCGTGAAATCTCAGCGGGGACAGAAATCAAAGTCGCCGGCTACTACAAGAACCTCGTCGACCTTGTGACAAACGACGACGATGTGAGGTATCTCAATCAAGGCGTTGGGTTCGCGCAGGGGACCGAGGTCTTTCTCCGCCATCAAGCCGGGGAGCGATTCTTGGGGTGGGGTTCTTATGCCTATGGACTCTCCAAACGGCGTGACCGCCCTGGCGAACCGTACCGCTACTATTCGTTTGACCAGACGCACGTGGCGACGCTTGCGGCAACCTATAGTCCGACTCCAACGTGGGAGATTGGCGCGAAATGGCAGTACCGAACCGGCAATCCCTATACTCCGGTATTAGGCGCAAACTTGCAACTTGACCCACGCAACGGTGAATCTATCTACGTCCCAACCTACGCGGCGACCAATTCGGCACGATTGCCAGCCTATCATCGGCTGGATGCGAAGATCAGCAAAGCCTTTCGGTTTGACCACTGGCAGATGCGCGTCTTTCTCGAACTGTTGAACGTCTATAATCGCAAAAACCTTCTCGACTTCAGTTACAGCGAGGATTACACAGAAAAGGACGACATCTACCAATTTCCGATTATCCCGTACTTGGGCATAACCGCCGAGTTATAACGGTTTCCGGGCGTAGGCGCGCCTAAAGGGAGGTGCAATAATGCTCAAATCACTACCCTCTCCCCATCTGCCACTCGTCAACGCTTTTGCCGTCATTCTATTGGTTTTAGGATGTGGCAACGAAGACATCAATCCCCCCATGGGCGAGACGCCAGATGCCGAACCTACCGCAACACCCTATTATTATCCAATGACACCCGGCAGCACCTGGAAGTATAGGGATCTGAGCACCGGCGACGAATGGACGCGCGAACTCACCAAAAGCGTTCAAGTCGGCCCTCTTCTTTACGCCTATTTCCGAGAACTCCCCCTCCCACCAGGGAAACGACCCGATGCCTGGGCTTTAGACCTCTTAAAGACCTCCGTTCTCGTAACAACCCTCGACAGTTTGAGGGGCTTGGTCCCGGAGGGAATATTCGCGGAGATGATTCAGCAAATAATCCGTGAAAACCACGCCTCGACAAACGACCGCGTTCACTTCAAAAATCACATAGGGAGGGTAAATAACGGCGTAGACGTAGTAGTAGAAAGAGCCGATCCAAACGCTTTGGCTCTTATCGAAGATTACAACACGTTTTTGAATTGGCACAGCAAGTTTTTGCCCATTCGATTGCCACTTCACGCCGATCAGACACACACAACACTTGAGATGAAATTTCACGGCACCAGTAAGTACGATAGATTATTTTTTTTAGAGTTCGCACACGGTTTCGAGGCCGAGGCGGCAATTTTGGCGAACACGTCAGACGGAGGGACTGTGGAGACCCCCGCAGGCGCGTTTAGCAACTCCCTGAAACTTCAGTATCAGCCTAGCGTACCACTTCCAAAAACCAACCAATATAAATGGGGGCACCCGCCAGAAGGATTCCCCGAAATGTTGACCAAAATTCAAAAAGAGAAGTTTCGCCTCGCTTTGGAAGAAGAGATTCAAGACGAAATAACACTGCTAATAGAACTCTTAATGTCTAAAATTCATCTGGAAACCATGTGGTTTGCGCCAGGGGTCGGACCCGTAAAATTCGAGGGATCAAACGAGCGGATAACGAGTGCGATAGTACTGATAGATTACGATATCAAACCAATGCAATAAGTTATTCTCACTTCCTGTTTTATGATCTCCACATAGCCCGCTTAGATACACCGTAAAACTTCGCAAGCGTCACAACCATCGCCCCCTCCCTCAACAATCGTAAGCTCTTCAATCCCTCTGTCGCCTGTGCTTACGTTCCATCCCCCAATCCGTTTACTCTGTGATTCAGACTATTGGCTCGGTTTCTACAATCTCTCGCTTTCCCCTTGCCTCTGATCGCCGAGAACCGGCATTCTCACGTTTCACAATCCTCAATAACAAAACATAATCTTTGCATTGCTGCGATCTCTTGGTTGATAAAGCCGACGCTTTATGATATAATCTAAAAATCTCTGCTCCGCACGTGCTTCTTGATTGAAAACACCAAAACCGATGCGGGGCCTAATGTCCAAAGGGAGGATTAACAACATTGCGAGAATATGAATTAGTTCTGATTATCAACCCGGAACTTGACGACACCGAGACCGAGTCGCTCATTGAAGGCGTCAAGAGTAATATCGAATCAAATGGCGGCGAAGTGCTCAAGGTTGATCCATGGGGAAAGAAACGACTAGCCTTTCCCATCAACAAGAATAACGACGGCTACTATGTTATATTCGTCTTTAGGAGTGAGCCAGCTTTTGTTCCCCAACTCAGCAATTCGTTTCGGGTGATAGAATCTATCATTCGAGACATGGTGGTGCTTTTTGAAGGCGATCTTGATAAACTGATCGCGCTGAGAGATGAAGGCGCACCACGCGAGGTGGAAACATCACCTCCGCAGGAAGAGGAAGACGGGCAGATTACACTAGATACCGAATCGGAAAACGAGGATAGCACATCGGGAGTCGAAGGCGAAAATCAGGTTGGAGAGGAAGCAGCACCTGATAACTCCTAACATGGATAAGTGCTAAGTACAAGGAGATGATATTATGGCAAGTTACAACAAAATCATACTCATGGGAAACTTGACCCGCGATCCTGAACTGAAGTATCTTCCGAGCGGATCAGCGGTGGCGAACCTTGGATTGGCGGTGAATCGGACTTGGACAGATCGTGAGTCGGGCGAGAAAAAAGAAGAGGTCTGTTTTGTCGATCTGGAGGCGTTTGGAAGAACGGCTGAGACCATGAACGAATATCTTCAAAAGGGCAGGCCAGTATTGATCGAAGGACGCCTTAGATATCGCACATGGGAAACAGATGATGGGCAAAGACGGAGTAAACACGATATCTTTGTAGAGCGATTTCAGTTTGTCGGTGGTCGTCAGGACGGTAGTGAGCAAGGCGGGTATAGCCAGACGGGCGACGCGGCGCCTCAGTCTTCCGCATCCGAAGCCAATCCATCGACTGAAGACGATATCCCCTTCTAGCGACATCTTTTGTTGTTCCTACAGCAGGTCGATTAATTTGAAAGCGGGCAAAATTGCGCCCGCTTTTTCCACATAAATATAAGGAATTTGATTATGGCTGGACGCAAACGTTGCCGTCTGTGTATCGCAAAAATCACGGCGGTAGATTATAAAGATGTTTCTATGCTCAAGAATTTTACTAGCGAGCGTGGCAAAATCATTACCCGGCGAGCTTCGGGGAATTGTGCGAGACACCAAAAGTTGGTCACTCGCGCTGTCAAGCGCGCCCGTATCATTGCTTTATTGCCCTTCAGCAAACAGTAAGTTCGTGAAAAAACTTGTGATAGCATAGCGAGGAGTTTGATGGAAATCATTCTTAAAAAACCAGTGGATGGGCTTGGAAACGGAGGAGATGTAGTCAAAGTCGCTAACGGCTACGCTCGTAACTATCTCATTCCCATGCAACTCGCCATCCAAGCGACAGAGCAGAATCGTCGCCTATTCGAACAGGAAAAGCATGTCCTAGAGACTCTGGATACCAAGGAGAAAACGCGCGCCGAACAGATTGCCGCGAGTATCGCCGACGTGACTTGTACCATTCAGCGACGCTCCGGCGAAAACGACCGCCTCTTTGGCTCTGTTACCTCAATGGACATTGCAGAAGTGCTCTCCGCTCAGTCCATTGAGATTGATCGGCGTCAAATCGAATTGGACGATCCCATTCGAGAGCTAGGTGTTTTCACGGTGCCGATTCGTTTACATGCTGAGGTAGTGCCAGATTTACGGGTTGTCGTCGAACGCGAAGAATAACCTTAATGGCGAATCGGATGGTAGGTGATAACAGCCTTATCCGTATTGTGCGGTACAGGTTTCAATAATTGAGGTCTCGGAAGCAATGGCGTCCCCTGAACCAGTTGAATCCCTTCACGATAAAGAAGCGGAACGGGCAGTGCTAGGCGCAATGTTAATGGATACGGATGTTATCCCGCGCGTCATGCCGATTTTGGGTGAAACCCCCGACGCCTTTTTTACGACGGATCACCAAATCATTTATTCCGCCGCCGTGGAGATCTACGATCGGCACAGCAAGGCAGATGTCCTTCTTGTTGCCGATCATCTCAAGAATACTGACCAGTTAAAGCGGGTCGGTGGCGCAATCTACTTGTACGATCTTCAAGCTCGAATTGTTGAGACCGAAAACACCGAATTTCACGCGCAGATTGTCCGAGACAAATGGATGCGCCGCCAACTCATCCAAGCATGTGCGGCGATTCGTGAGATTGCCCAAGACGGAGAAAAGGAGCTTGTTGATGTTCTAGACGAGTCTCAGGAAGAAATCTTCCGTTTGAATAGTCTGAACACCCATCGTGGATTCATCCCGCTTGCCTCCCTCATAAATCAAAGCCTTAAGGACATTGAGGAATTATTTCACAAGGAAGAGCAGTATGTTGGTATACCGAGTGGGTTCACGGACTTGGATATATTAACCTCGGGATTACAACGAGGAGATCTCATCATTATCGCCGCTCGACCCAGTATGGGAAAAACCACGCTTGTGTTAAATATTGCCCAAAACATTGCGCTCGAACAAGAACTTCCCGTTGCCATATTCAGTCTTGAAATGCCAGCGCGGCAGGTGGCAATGCGGATGCTCGCCGCTGAAGCTCAAATAGATTTCGCGAAGCTTCGGATAGGAAATATCACAGATCAAAATTGGCAAGATCTCACCCAAGGGGCAACTACTTTGATGGAGGCAGGCAACCGGATTTCTGTCCATGAAGCTCGTGGA
Organism: Candidatus Poribacteria bacterium; assembly: GCA_965197465.1. Taxonomy (GTDB): domain Bacteria; phylum Poribacteria; class WGA-4E; order WGA-4E; family JAJDTR01; genus JAJDTR01. The sequence goes on from OZ240209.1 coordinate 3,640,703, forward strand.
ATCACCATACAGACAGTACGCGCGGAAGCTAGACGGCTCAAATCTCAACAGGAAAACTTGGCGGTAATCATAGTTGACTATTTGCAACTGCTGAGAGGAACGGGCCAATATACGGGACGCGAACAGGAGATAGCCGAGATTTCCCGCGCCCTTAAGGCGCTTGCTTGGGAGTTAGATGTGCCAATTGTTGCCTGTTCACAACTCAACCGTGAACTGGAAAGACGTCCTGACAAACGCCCCCAACTTGCGGATTTGAGGGAATCGGGTGCAATCGAACAGGATGCCGACTTGGTGGTTTTCCTGCATCGGGACGATTATTACGACGAACAGTCTGAGGCGGCAGGTATGGCAGACCTGATTATTCGAAAACAGCGCAACGGCGCTACCGGTACCGTCCAATTGCAGTTCATTAAAGAGCAAATGCGGTTTGCCAATCTCCATGTCTAAGGGGAGAAAGCCAGCGCTTGAACGAAAGCATCGTGCTGCTAGAACCAGCGCAATATTAGTGCCCCGCAACTTGCATCCAGTTTTTCCGTACTCCGCCTCTGGTGTCCTAAATGGCCGACCAATCCCCTGTCCCACAGCAAATAACAGTCTCGCTACTTCGATTCGCTGATTTTGTCGGTGGACGGATACTCTACCGACTCTCGGCTTTTGGTAGTGCGTCCATCTTCGTTTTTCGAACCCTCGCGCTTCTTTTCAAGCCTCCCTACCAGTTCAATCTACTCGTCCGGCAATTACGTCTAATTGGTGTTGATTCACTATCTGTTGTATTGGTATCAGGGATTTTCACGGGAATGGTTTTAGCCACCCAAGGGTACATTCAACTAAGTGACCTGTCCGCGGAGGGGCAAATTGGCGGATTTGTTTGTGTGTCGCTTGTTAAAGAGTTGGGGCCAATGGTCACGGGGTTTGTGCTTGCAGGGCGGATCGGCGCTTCAATTACCGCCGAACTCGGAACCATGAAAGTGACGGAACAGATTGACGCGCTTTCAGTGATGGGAACCGATCCGGTGAAATACCTCGTCGTTCCTCGGTTCCTAGCTTGTGCGTACATGCTCCCAATCTTGACGGTTTTTTCGACGTTCTCCGGTATTGCGGGCGGATATTTTGTCGCAGTCTACCTATTCAGTATGAACGGCGTTTTCTTTATGAAGCAAGTACAGAGCTACTTGTTCATGAGCAGCATTTGTATTAGCCTCATCAAAGCGACTTCGTTTGGGATGGCGATTGCGTTAGTCGGCTGCTACAAAGGGTTCACTATCTCTGTAGCCGGTGGTGCGGAAGGGGTCGGTAAGGCAACCACAGGATCTGCGGTTGTTTCGTTAATGCTTATTCTGGTTCTGGATGTGCTACTGAACCATCTGCTATTTACTCTTCTTCAACTGAAATAGGCGGTCACCGAGGGGCAAGCCCGGGAGGGCCTATTATTCTTGGCTTATGATTCAAATCAAAAATCTTTGGAAGAGTTTCGAAGGTAAGCAAGTATTAAAGGGGCTGGATCTGCATATCCCTCGTGGTGAAACATTAGTCATTATGGGGCGCAGCGGATGCGGGAAGAGCCTGCTTTTGAAACTTATTACCGGTTTGATGCAGCCCGATGCCGGCGAAATCTTTGTAGACGAGGAAGAGATTTCAAGGCTGAAGTTCAGAGATCTGAATCACATGCGGCGCAAAATTGGACTACTATTCCAATCAGCGGCGCTGTTTGATTCGATGACTGTTGAAGAGAATGTTGGGTTTATGCTTGCCGAGCATACGAAATTGTCTAGGGCAGAAATTAAAGAGATTGTTGTTGAAAAACTTCATCTGGTGGATCTTGACGGTACCGAGCACTTGAGACCTGCGGAACTGAGCGGTGGTATGCGGAAGCGAGTTGGTCTCGCGCGTGCTATTGCTTTTGATCCTGAAATGATTTTATACGACGAACCTACAACGGGATTGGATCCGGTTACCTGCGTCGAAATCAACAGATTGATTCAAAGCCTGCATATGAAACTTGATGTGACTTCTGTCGTCGTGACGCACGATATGGACAGTGCATTCACCGTTGCTACGCGCATGGCGATGATACATAACGGTAGAGTCATTGCCGCTGGTCGCCCAAACGATATGCTTGAAATTGACAATCCAATTCTACAGCAATTTATTCTCCTTGGCGCCCCGGAGCAGATTCTTAACGTCAGCAATCCAATCTTACAAGAGTTTATCCTAAACCTACGCGAAGATTAATCTGTTGGTAAATGCACTCATACCGTTCGTAGTAGCGTAACCTAAGTTGCTACTTATCGGAAATTGGGGCATTTGGCATCTTTTTTGGTGTGCTGCATTGCTCAATAGTTGTCAATCCCGCGGGGATTTCTATCGTCCTCGTTTTTCACTCAGTTGATCGGCTTGGATACACATATCCAAGCCATACCCGTACAGTGCCGTGGATTTGGCAATCCACTGCGAGCGGTGATTGACTCAATTTGCCCCACATTTAACCTGTCATCTACGTTTCCTATAAGTGGCAACTTGAGTTAGCGTAATTCATGGCGCGTTCTTCCGCAGAAATCGAAAAAAGAGGTAATTAATGAATTCGTGGACAACCCAGGCAAAAGTAGGGATTGTCGTTATTATTGGACTTGTGTTACTCGCTGTGCTGCTTGTCAAGGCAACTGACTGGCCATTGGCGGCAAGTGGTGACCACCTAACCGTTCTCTTTGAGCGCGTCAACGATCTCCAGCGGGGAGCTGGTGTCTACCTCTCAGGGGTTAAAATCGGAGAAGTCACAGACGTTGAATTGATGGCGGCCGAAAACAAAGTTGAAATTCGTATGCGCGTGAAAGATGCGTTTCAACGCTTCAGGCAGGGGTGTCAAGTACGGATTGGCATCATCGGTTTTGTGGGTGAGACCTACATTGATTTTGTCAATGGTCCGGTAGGCAATCCCCCGTTGAAATCAACCGATTTACCGTTAATTGGTCAAGCCCCGGTGGGCGTACAGGATTTCCTTCAGCAATCTAATCAAGCTATTTTGGAGACAATACAACTCGCGCAATCTGCAAATGAATTGATACAGTTAAATCAAGAGAACATACAGCATGGCATCACGGATCTGCGGCAGCTAGTGGCTCAGACGGGAGTGGCTGTAGAAAGAGCGAGCACAAGCACGCAAGAAACAGTTGAAACCGTTAAGCGGTTAGCTACTGAGAACGATCAGCGTTTCGAACAGACGCTTGGGCGCGTAAATCAGTTATTAGAACAACTGATGGGAGACTCTCGGCTTCTCCGTGAACGTGTGGATGCCATCACAAGTTCTGCGCTTGACCTAGTGAATCGCAATTCCGATTCAATTGATCAGATTGTCACGGACTTGAATGCCGGATCTTCCGATTTTCGCCAACTCTCCCAGCAGTTACGTCAAGATCTTGGTGAGCTAAACACTGAACTTTCGGGGTTGGTTGCGGAAAGCCGAAATCTTGTTGAGTCTGATGCGCCCAAATTGAATCAGATTCTGACGGATATTGCCGATGCGACCGCGGATCTGGAGGAGCTTCCCAAAAACCTCAATCAAATCCTTGATAAAGTCCAGCATGGCGACGGAAGCTTAGCCCAACTGTTGAACAAGCCCGACACGGTTAATGAGGCGCGCGAAACATTAAAAACAATCAAGGACACCATAGGGGAGATACACAGTTTTTCGGGCAAGGTGGACGAGCGGTTTGGCGACCTCAAACCCCCGGAATGGGCGTGGGATTATGAACTCCGTTATCTCAGTCTGGAAGAGAGCCTTCATAATGAACTCGCACTGCTGTTGTTGCCATCGCTTACACAGCGCCTCCGATTTGGTTTTGGGGTGCGGGATAAAGATGTGAAAATTGAGTTCCAGTATGCCCAGGATTTCTTCGACGGACGCCTCCGTGGGCGACTAGGGTTTATGCGTTCAAGGGCTGGGCTGGGGATGGATGTCTGGTTGTTGTCTCGACGGCTCGGCTTGACCTTTGAAGGGTTTCATCTAACCAGTAAGAACCCTGAACTCAATGCAGAGGTAGCGTGGAGGTTCTTCCGCTATGGACATCTAATTATCGGCGCCGAGAATCTCACTGATGATATCCGCTACACGGCGGGTATTCGACTGGCTGGAAGAAATTGGTAAACTGGTTCATAGCCTAAATGCCCTGAATTCCCAAGTCGAGATTAATGGCAAAAGAACGTCGGCAGTTTGTCTGTCAGGAATGCGGATATGTTTCTCCCAAATGGCTGGGCAGATGTCCCGAGTGCCAAAAGTGGAACAGTCTTACTGAAGAAATTGAGTTTGAAACGTCGTCTTCAGCGCATGGCACAATTGGAAAGCCGTCGCGTCAGCCAGAGCCAATCATAGAGATTGCTGCGAGCGAAGAGGATCGGCGCCTCACAGGAATTCGTGAATTTGATCGAGTGCTTGGCGACGGAATTGTTCCCGGCTCCGTCATACTGATTGGCGGTGATCCGGGCATCGGCAAATCGACGCTGCTACTCCAAGCAAGCGACGCTTTGAGTCGGGTTTACGGCACAGTCTTGTACGTTACAGGCGAAGAATCTGCCGCCCAGACCAAACTCCGCGCGAATCGTCTCGGTATCTCGTCAGAGACGCTGCTCGTGTTGTGCGAAAACGACCTTGAGAAAATCGAGACGCACATTGCGGCGGTTCAGCCCAGGATGGTCGTCATTGATTCAATTCAGGCGGTCTATTTGCCGGCGTTACAATCCGCGCCCGGCAGCGTAACGCAGATACGCGAATGTGCAGGGCAGTTGCTCATCCTCGCAAAAAGCAAGGATATACCGGTTGTGCTTGTTGGTCACGTCACCAAAGATGGAGCATTGGCGGGACCGCGAATGTTGGAGCACATTGTGGATACTGTGCTCTATTTTGAAGGTGAACAGCGGCACATCTATCGGGTATTGCGTGCTGTCAAGAATCGATTTGGATCGACCAACGAAATCGGGATCTTTGAAATGCTGAGCCGGGGTTTGGTGGATGTCGAGAACCCGTCCGTGTTATTCCTTGGCGATAGACAGGAGAACATCTCAGGCTCCGTTGTTGTGTCAAGCATTGAAGGTACGCGCCCTCTTCTCTTGGAACTTCAGGCGCTAGTTTCGCCATCAAACTTCGCCTTCCCGCGTAACACAACGGCTGGGGTGGATCGCCAAAGAATTGCGATGCTTGTCGCTGTGCTGCATAAACGTATCGGGATGAACATCGGCGATTCGGACGTGTTCGTCAATATCACCGGTGGCGTTCGCATAGATGAGCCCGGGATCGATCTCGGGATTGTCATAGCCATCATATCCAATCACCGTGACATTGCGATCGACCCTTATACGGTCCTAATTGGTGAGGTCGGGTTGGGCGGCGAGATCCGCCCCGTGGCGCATATTGACAAGCGCTTACGCGAAGCGGCAAAACTCGGTTTCAAGCGGGCAATCCTGCCGGAAGCCAACCGCAAAGGATTAGACTTGACTGACAACATTGAGTTGTTTGGAACGAAGAATCTCCATGACGCATTAGGCATTTTGTTTTAGATGTTTTTGTGGTTTTCTCGCTAAGTATTTAATGCTCACGAAATTGGCACAAGAATCTTGTTCCACAACCCCGATAGGGCGGGTTTCATGAAGATTAAGTATTTAAACCGGTAATTCCAGTTTTCCCTAAACTCGGTAGGTGCGGTTTCTAACCGCACCGAGCATCGTTAGGACATTACCGAATTATTTTTTTAAACTTCATCCAACCCGCCCCTTCAAGTAGGACTTGACAGAAATCTTACTGACCACTAGCCACTGCTTTAGATTGTCTTGATTTCAGAGCTCCATAATACGTGATTTTATACCTTATACTTTTAGCGAATAGGCCATTTAGTGGCTTTCTCGCTAAGTATTCTTGTCTTCCTAGACTGGCACAAGAGACTTATTCCACAATTCCTGTAGCTGCGATCAAGTGACCGATCAACCGAGTGGACAACGAGGGCGATAGTAGATCCCTCAAACCGCACCGGCACCCAACACTTACCATATACTCTTAGAAAATTTACCATTTAGATACTGTACTATTATACCTTTATACCTTGTTTTTTTCATTGTTGTGTGTAGTCTTACGAGTGAGTTCATTAATCAAACCCAATTCCTGCCCACATGTCAAACTTATCGAAAACGTGAAAGAAGGTGACTGATATGCAGATCTGGATTATTCGTGCATTCTTTATGATCTTGAGCGCTGCCTTCGGTTATGGCATAGATGGTATCTATGGAGGTGCTGTAGCGTTAATCGTCGCTATCATTGCTATTGCGCTCGAATCGTCCGTCCCGCGTCCACTACTTCGAGATTTCTTTGCCTGCCTAGTTGGGATGACTTTTGGTCTTATTACCGCTGGTTTAGTCATTTACATTATGTCTCAAACGACCGCAGTAAACCCGATGGTTCAGATGGGCACAGTTCTTGTGATGAGTTATGCTGGAATGATGATTATCTATCGCAGACGAAAAAACTTTGGACTTTTCTCTCGATCTGCGCAAGGCGCGTCCTCCTCATCACCAAGCTACAAGATTCTGGACACCAGTGTTATCATTGATGGCAGAATTCTTGAGATTTGCCAAACGGGATTTCTCACGGGCATAATTGTGATACCAAGATTTGTCTTGAATGAGTTACAGCACATCGCGGATTCCACGGAACAACTTCGGCGAAACAAGGGACGACGTGGATTTAAGATTTTGCGTGATTTACAGAATGACCCCGACATGGAGGTCGATATCACCGAGGAGGATTTTCCAGACATCGCGGAGGTCGATGCAAAGCTAGTTCGTCTTGCCCAAGAGCTAGATGCGAAGATCGTCACAAATGACTTCAACTTGAGCAAAGTTGCGGAACTGCAAGGCGTGACCGTTCTAAATATCAATGCGCTTGCCAATGCGGTGCGTCCCGTTGTAGTAGCTGGCGAGGTCATTCAGGTTCATGTTCTTAAAGAAGGCAAGGAGCTGAATCAAGGCGTTGGCTATCTTGATGATGGGACGATGGTTATTGTTGAGGGCGGTAAATCTCATGTCGGGCAGATAATTGATGTTGTTGTCACGCAAATGTTGAGGACAAGCGCGGGACAGATGATTTTCACCCGTAGAAAAGCCGATGAAGTGGACGCAAGCGAATCAGAAGATATGCGCTCTTATCCCCGCGGCTGGTAGTGGAAGCCGAATGCGGAACTCGGTAAAGAAGCCGTACCTCAATCTAGGTGATAAACCGATTCTCGTGCATACAATTGACGCGTTTGATCGAAATCCCGTCATTGATACGGTTTCTGTGGTTGTAGACTCCGCCGATCTTAAGATGTGCCAATCGACTGTTATCGCTCCGAATGCTTTCCTAAAGGTGAGAGATCTGGTTGTTGGTGGGCAAACGCGCCAAGCGTCCGTGTTCAATGGTCTCCAATCCCTACCGACAGACGTAGACTGTGTCGTCGTTCATGACGGGGTTCGTCCGTTTGTGACAGATGAGATAATCTTTGCCTGTATTGAGGCCGCCGACGAGTGGGGTGCGGCGGTAGCAGCGGTTCCGGTTAAGGATACAATCAAAGTCGCCAGCGCGGACGGATTTATCGTGGACACACCGGATCGAGAAAAACTGTGGACAGCGCAGACACCTCAAGCCTTCCGCGCGTCGGTGCTATTAGACGCACACGCGCTTGCGCAACGCGAGGGGGTAACAGCAACCGATGATGCTATGCTTGTCGAGCAACTCGGCTTCAAGGTGAAGATGGTCTCGGGAAGCGATTCCAACTTGAAGATTACGACCCGAGAGGATCTGATTATTGCCGAGGCACTAAAGAGGGAGGCATGCGCGTAGGAATTGGTTACGACCTTCACCGACTCGTGCCAAACCGCAAGTTAATTCTGGGCGGTGTTGAAATTCCACACACGCTGGGATTACTGGGACACTCGGATGCTGATGTGTTGACCCATGCTATCAGTGATGCGATGCTGGGTGCCGCAGCTCTGGGCGACATCGGTTCGCATTTCCCGGATACGGACCCAGCTTACGAAGGCATAAACAGTCTCATTCTGCTTGGGAAGGTGAAAACCAAAGTCGAGAATCTAGGCTACATCGTGCAGAATGTGGACAGTACAATTATCGCCCAACGACCAAAGTTGGCGGCTCATATCCCTAAAATGCAACGGCGTCTTGCTGAAACCTTGGGACTTTCCGCGAACGAGGTTAACGTCAAAGCCACAACATCGGAAGGGGTAGGCGTCGTTGGGGTGGAGGAGGCAATCGTAGCTCAAGCGATTGTCTGTCTGGTTGAGAATTAGGCGTAGGGTAATTGTTTAGTCTATGGGGCTCGCGCGGTCGGGGGATTCCATCTTCGGTTTGATGATCGAAGATCGCTCAAAGCTGCCGTAGGGAATAACGATCGTTATTCCCTACAAGGGGCCCGCAACATGAAATTGTTGCTGAAATCATCATTTTTCGCTTTCTGCGTAAGTTCTGTTACATTTAGATCTAGCTCCAGACCGCTCCTGCTGGATTGGCAAATCCGGCAGATTTTTATATATCCATTTAGCTTCGAGTCTGTAGTTCCGGAAAAGATCTTCGATCATCAAATCGCGGATATCCCTTTTTCTCTTATCTTCAATGTTTATAGAAAAACGGCAGACCCATCATCCGCTCCAGAAGATTGAGGGTGGCGTGGAAGGGATCTTCCATTCTTCCAATCCTATTCTTCCTAGTCGATGCCGAAGATAAACGTTTATTTTGAAACTTGCTTAGGACTGTGGCTTGTTTTACAAGTATCAAGCATCATTTTCAAGAGGGAGATAGATGGGGTTAAGTATTTATAATTCGCTCAGCCGGCAGCTAGAAGAATTTGTCCCGCTTCAAGATGGCAAGGTCTCAATGTATAGTTGTGGTCCTACGGTCTATGATTTCTTTCATATCGGTAATGCCCGTACCTTCCTGGTTTCCGATGTTGTTCGCCGCTACCTTGAATACAAAGGATATTCGATCAAGTTGGTACAGAACCTAACGGATATTGATGATAAGATTATCAACCGTGCAGCAGAGTTGGGAATAAACGCGTCCTTACTTGCCAAGAACAATGCGGAAGCGTACTTTGAGGATTCGGAGTGTCTCGGCATTCGCGCGGCGGACGCTCATCCGAGAGCAACCGAACACATTCCGGAGATTATTGAGTTAATCAAAATCTTAATTGATAAAGAGGCTGCGTATGCGGTGGATGGCGACGTATACTACCGCGTAGACTGCTTTGACGGATACGGAAAACTATCCCATCGCCGACCTGAAGATTTGCTTGCCGGAGCGAGAGTTCAAGTGGATGAGCGAAAAGAGGATGCGCGTGATTTTGACCTGTGGAAGAAAGCCAAGCCGGGGGAGCCGTGGTGGGACAGTCCTTGGGGAAAGGGGCGTCCGGGGTGGCATATCGAATGCTCCGCAATGGCGATGAAGCATCTTGGCGAGACGATTGACATTCATGCCGGCGGACAAGATCTCCAATTCCCGCATCATGAAAATGAGATTGCCCAGAGCGAGTTGGCAACGGGAAAACCGTTTGCGCGATACTGGCTGCACGTCGCATTCTTGCGGGTTGATGGGCAACGCATGGGAAAATCGGAACGGAATTTCATCTTTGTGCGCGATGCTCTAAGGGATTATTCTGCCGAAGCAATTCGCCACTTCCTGATCTCGGCGCACTATCGTCATCCATTGGATTATAATTCATCAAGCCTAAAGGAGTCGAGCAGCGCGATACGGCGCTTGAATAATTGTCTAGATGCCTTGAAGCCATACCAAAATATGATGGATACAGCTCCTCGAGACAGCAATACTTTTAACGAGGTTGATACCTCAATTCTTGAGGCGATTCGATCCATGCGAAATGGATTTGAGGAGGCTATGGATGCCGACTTCAATACGGCTAGAGCAATAGGAGAGATTTTCAAGTTTATCAGCGAGGTCAACCTAACACTTGCCAGAATGGGCGAAAATCTTCCCGATACCACAAAAGAGCTGTTGAGTAGAGGATACAGTAGCCTTAAAGAGATATGCGACGTACTTGGCATATATGGCGAATTGACTGATTCCGGCAATGGAAGCACGGAGTTGCTGGATCAATTAATGAATCTCATCATAGAAGTACGTCAAACAGCTAGGCAACGCAAAGATTGGGCAACCGCGGATAAAATCCGTGACAGATTAAATCAACTCAATATCGAGTTGCAAGATACTCGACATGATGTAACTTGGAAAATCACCGATTGACACGCTGCAAAACGCGAAAGTTACTAAAGGGAATCGCACTTAATTTAGGGGTGTTGGGTTCAACGAATATTTACCTATTGAGGTAACCTACCGCCCCGTTTCTGATTTTACAAGGAGTTTAAAATGTCTCGCTTAATCGTCTTATCTTTGCTGTTTATCTGCTTTTCGGGCATTTTTGGCTGTGCTAAAGTCATCTCGAAACAGGAGTGGAGTGAGAATTACGCGCTAATGGATGGCGTGAGGTCAACAAGCCCTGAAATGATTGACGGGAACCTGAAGACTCTCGGCAAAACATCATTTCCTGTGGGCGCCCAAAATGTCTACGGCGCGAGCCCTGCGTCCGAGGTGGTTATCACGTTCCCGAAAAAACGGAAGATTAGCAGAATGGTCATTCATGCAGAAAACTTGAAGACATTCGACGTGTTAGCCGATGAAGGGGGAGGCACCGGTGACAGGATAAATTGGAAACTGGTCGGAGAGGTTAAGAGCGTTAAGAAAAACCCTATCAATCTTTCCTTACGGGCCTCATTTCCTACTGATAGAATTAGAGTCCGCGTACTGACGACGAGCGACGATGCGGAACTCCGACGTAGACATAGAGCGCGTACTGGCGGTGGACGAGGACAGGGCGCCCACCGTCGTGCACCCGGCGAAATCTTCGAGATCGAGTTGTACGGATATCAATCGGCAGCGGAAATTGCAGAAAAGGAAGCGGAGGAGGTACTCGGTTCCCGCGAAAAGGAACTTGACGAGTTGTTGAAGTAACTCTTGATGAATCGCCGAAGATTTTCGATTTGGCAATCGAAGTTTTTCGCCGGAGTAGAATAATGTAATCCAATTTCTGTCTGAGAGTCATTGTAGTTCTCCTTGTTTTTGAGGATCTCGGTAACGATATGCAATCTGCCTACCAATAAATGTTTCTAACGAGGATCGCTTACTACACAAGTACATGTCAAGGCAAGATTAAGCGTTTGTCTATCCCATTTGAAAAATGCTATAATTGTGTATGGGATTGAGTTTTCTGCCAGCTACTTTTTAACTCAAAACGAGATTGCAATGGGGGAAACCACACGGCTTGGATTTGCACAGATAATTCTACCTCCCGCAGTACTGGTGGCAGTGATATTTTTTATAATCCGAGTAGCGATAAACCAGATAAATCAAACCATAATTACAAATGCAAACCAGACGAATCAAACTATGAATCAATTGATTCAGACTATAAATGCTCGGTTTAACGATGTTAATGCACGTATTGACGATTTGAAGTCAAAGATGGATTCGGATCGTGCCAATCTTGCAAAAATGGTTGAAAGTGTTGATAAACGAATTGATGGCGTTAATAAGCGATTGGAAAATCTAAATCAAAACTTTGTCCGCCATTTAGAGACTCATGCTGTGTCGCTTAAGCAAACCACTAATTAACAAACGTGTCAAACATGTTTTCATTAGGAGGAAAAATATGCGTTCTGCAACATTGACATTTACACTTGTTATTATAATCTCAGCTTTACTCGCGAGTTGTATAAGTACTGGCCCCAAGGTCCAATGGAGTAAAAATCTCGCCATTGAAGCCACTAGTCGGGATCCCAATTCTAGGTATCACGACGACAATCTGTATACAGAAGGGGAAACTGGCCCAATTATTGAAGATGAGAAGGATAAGGCCTCGCAAATGGAATCCGACAAAAACAGCGAAGCCGTCCTTGAGTGGCTAAGACCTCAGACGATACAGCGGGTCGTTATCAAAGCCGATATCGGCGAGGTGGAATTCTTTGACATTCAGTATTTGGATGACCAAGACGAATGGCAAACCCTCCGCAAAGTTAAGAATCACATCCGAGAAAAATACGAAACCAAGTTTAAAGAACCAATTGTCACCCGCAAGCTACGGCTGTTGGTTCCGCGCGCTTGGAATTCTCGTCGCGTCAAAGGTGGGAAACGAGCGACTAGAAGTGAAGGCGGCGCACCTGTTCTAACCTATAGGAAAATTCGAGAAATTGAAGCCTACCACGCTTTGCCGCCCGAGGAGCCGGTAGCACCGGTAGCAAGCGAGTGAGTTGTGCAGATGAGATTCACCAAGGAGACGAAGAGTTTAGTCCATCTCAGTATCATTCCTGGAGTAGGCTATCAGACCATACGACGTCTGTTGACTGCTTTTGAATCCGCGCAGAGAGCTTTAGACGCGACACTGGAAGAGCTAACTCAAGTTGAAGGATTAACTGCAAACATCAGTCAACAGTTGGTCAGTGGCAAATCACGTGTCTCCGTAGACCAAGAATTGGAACTTATCGAGGCACATAATTGTCACTTGCTTGCAATCAATGATAGTACCTACCCAATGCTCCTCAAGGAGATTGCTGATCCGCCACCCCTACTCTACGTGCGGGGTGAACTCGGCCAACCGGACGCGCCGAGCATAACCATTGTTGGGACTCGAAGTCCGACAAACTATGGCAAGACAATTAGTCGCCAATTAAGCCAACAACTTGCGGAAAGTGGAATCACCGTCATCAGCGGTTTTGCAAGAGGAATTGATACGTGCGCACACCAAGGGGCACTTCAGGCGAACGGTCGAACTATTGCAGTCCTAGGCAACGGTTTGAGTCAAATATACCCTGCCGAGAATAGAGAGTTAGCGGATGAAATCATGAAATCCGGAGCACTAATTTCAGAATTTCCGATGGCGGTGCCGCCCTTTCCAAAGAACTTCCCGCGCCGCAATCGAGTGGTAAGCGGTATGAGTTCAGGAACTGTGGTGGTTGAAGCATCAATTCGTAGCGGGTCATTGATTACGGCGCGTCATGCCGCGGAGCAAGGACGGGAAGTGTTCGCTGTACCGGGGCAAATTTTCTCTAATCAGTCAAAAGGTTCACATCAACTGATTAATCAAGGGGCAAAGCTGATAAACGCTATTGACGACATTTGGGAAGCTTTCCCGAATCGACGTCTGACTCCATCCCTCACTTCCCCACCGATCCAGTTACCTTTAGATCAAAACGATTCGGCTCGGGGACGAGTAAACTCCAATCTCTTTGCCGAAGTTTCCGCCCGTGATACGTCAATCGGGAGCACGGGAACATCTTCGGCAAATCCGTCAGTACAAGCAACACAGCAGCTGAGTACTGATGAGCGAGCTATTCTTGAGGCAATTGGCGTGCCATGCTCGCATATTGATCAGATTGCCCGAACAACGGCGCTACCTATGAACAAAGTCTCCAGTGCTCTTGTTATGCTTGAACTCAAGGGAATCGTCCAGCAAATGCCGGGCAAGCAGTTTGCTCGACAGTCGTAATTGATAGACGGAGAGTATAGACGTGCAGTCAAAACCGCTGAGTTTTGAAAAGCCGCTCACCGAACTCGGTCAACATATCGCGCAACTCAAAGGCTTTGCCGAAGCCAACCCCGAACTAGACCTAGCCTCGGGAATCGAAGCGCTTGAGAAAAATCTTGCCAGCCTCACGAAGCGGGCGTTTCAAAGATTGACCCGCTGGGATAAAGTGTGGTTAGCGCGGCACGAGCAGCGTCCGCAAGCTTCGATTTATATCCGAGCGTTTTTCAAGGACCCTATTGAGTTGCGTGGCGATCGATTACATGCTGATGACCGCGCGCTGGTTGCCGGATTGGCTCGGTTCGATAGGCACCCCATCGCCTACTTGGCGCAGCAGAAGGGAACAAACCTCGAAGAGCGACAGGATATGAATTTCGGGTATACGCACCCGGAGGGTTACCGCAAAGCGCGGCGCGTGATGAAATTGGCGGATAAGTTCGGTTTGCCTTTAATCTGCTTCATCGATACCCCCGGCGCCCACTTCGATCGACGCTCGGAGGAGTATGGGCAAGCGATGGCGATTGCCGAGAATCTCGCCGAGATGGCAGCATTGCGCGTGCCGATTGTTGTGGTGTTGATTGGCGAGGGAGGCAGCGGAGGCGCGTTAGCCATTGGGGTTGGCGATCGAGTGCTCATGATGGAGCACGCCGTATACTGTGTTGCTCCCCCAGAGGCGTGTAGTGGTATTGTGTGGAAAGATCAGGGACAGCACGCCCCCGAAGCGGCGGAAGGCCTAAAACCGACAGCAGACGATCTGTTGAAACTGGGAATCATTGATGAAGTCATCCCTGAACCTGTCGGCGGGGCACACCGAGATATCTCACTTGCCACCAGACGAGTTAAGATGGCAATTCGAAAGCATCTCAACGCACTGCTGGAGATTGATAGTGAACAGCTTGTCCAAGACCGATATCAACGTTATCGAAAGATAGGCATCTATGGCGAAGAGTGAAGATTATCCAGATTCGGCGTTAAGCGCCTGACCGAGAATCTATATTGTAGAGACACCATTTGCCCTGAAACCGATCTTCGATCCTCAACTCACCGATTTCCCCGCTTCTCCCCATCCTTCTGTTCTTCAGTTCTTGTTTTCAAGATTCCAAGAATCCTAGATTTCTTGAAACATCAATTGATGATGTTCCTTAAAAAACACGCTGTTTCCTGCAAATCCCCATTTTGCTTAAAACCGCCGTATTCCCGGCACTCCGCCTTCTCACCACTAATGACTCGCTGCTGCGTTTCCAATTTCCCTTAGCCATAAGCCCTTGCGAGTTTCTTGCGCTTGCTCCTGACACTCCTGAAATTGCTTCATGTGCTTATGTTTAAATGAAGTCATCCGGCCGTAACCCCGGCAGACCAATTCCAGATTCACAAACAACCCATCCGGTGCACGGAACATGTACGCCAGCAGTCGACCATATTCATCCTGCCGCTCTTCACCAAACCTGAGATACACCATTTTCCCGGTTAGCAGATTCGTGGTAAATGCAGAGGCTGCGGGGCTGAACGGTTCAACAGGTTTTGTCGGATGCACCGTCTCAGGGGTGTCAACGCCTATCAAGCGAACAGACTCAACCTGGCCTTCATATTCGACTTTAATCGTATCACCATCAATCACATCTAGCACAGGATATGCCGTATCATTAGAAAAGTCCTCTGCGATTTCGCCTCTTGACAGCAGAAACCGCTTCTTCACGGAAACAACGACTCCGCGCAGTCCATGTTCAGCGTCGGCGTACCGTTTAGCAATACCTGAAACAACATCATGTTCGGCGTACTCCGTAAGAACATTCGCAAGAGCCAAAAGCAAAGCGATTAACACCAACGAGAACACGGTAATTGACGCCAGAGCGCAGCCAACACGATAGGATGCGACAAATTTCATATCCAATTCCGCGGACAAAACTATTGCGATTTCAAAATCGAAATGTTACATCCGATTCGAGACATGCAATGAATTGTGTTACTACGAACCCTGGTTTTTGTAACTTATGGATTACGAATTATACCATTTCCCTATATTAGCAGCGCATTAATGGCCTCAATCAAGTCTTCCCAATGCGGGGCAGGATGCCCCGCCTACGGGTTTGGTATTCAGGGCAATGGTTAGTATCGGTCTTTTCTTAATAGCATAATTGAAATGCAGTATACGGAACATTATTCAAATAAAATGGCATTAGTATTACATTTCGATTTAGGTCCAGACCGCTCTTGCCGGATTGGCAAATTCAGCAGATTTTTATGTATCCATTTGACTTTGGGGCTTTCGCCCCAGAGGATTGAAGGTGACGTGGAAGGGAATCTTCCAACCTTCCATTCTTCCTAGTCAATGCGGAAGATAAACCTTAATACTGAAACTTGCTTAATTCCCTATCTCCACATCATTCTAAAATCTCGGTCACGACGCCCATCCCGATCCGTGCTTCCATCTTCTTGATCTCAAACCGTGTGCCGACCTGCAGCGCCATCGGCACGTCAAGGGCGATAGACACATGCGCGTGCTCTCCCGAGTTGACCATCGGAACGTCAGATGGCAGACGAAGGTGTCCGGTGACATCGATTGTCCATAGATGGATTTCGGGTTTATCGTTTCCAACAAGCGGCACGTGCGTCTTGCATTCCTCCGGCGTCATTACATAAACTGCCGCTTCAAAGACGGTATGAGATTTAATGCTTTTCGGTTCCGATACAACCTGTCCCGGTGAGATCCAACCGGGCTCGGCATCAACCTGCACCTCATCATCTCTCAACGCGATCAGGCGCGTCTTGACCCGCTCCCCCTTCCCCACAATGTCGACGGCGTGTCCAACAGCAAGCCCGCCTTGGATAGCCTCGCCGCGTAGTGTCGAGATCCCTTTCGGATCGTCGGTCACTTCACGAATCGGCATCAGCAGCGGCAAATCTACTGGGTTAATCGGTTGGGGCATGCACCTGCCCATCGCAAGAATCAGATCGACAATCGGCTTCCAGTGCTCCGAATCAAGATTATGTCCCTTATATCTCAACGCTTTCAGCGCGTCGCCAACGATAATCGGTGAGTTTTCCTCCTCATAGCCATAATCTGCGAGCATTTCGCGAATCTCCGTAGCGCAAATCTCAATCAACTCCGGATCTTCAACCCTTTCGGTCTGATTGAGGAATGCAATAATGACGGGAACGTGAGTTTGGCTTGCAAGTCGAATCTGTGTCTCGGACGCTTCGGTCACTCCATCAACCGCGCTCACAACCCAAATCGCCCCTCGAACTTCTGGCGTCCCGCTAATCAGCATCTTGACGGTATCCGCATGGCTTAAACAGTCGATTTGCGTGTAGTGTCTGCCACTCGTTTCATAGTCGACCGCGCGGTAGTTGAGGCCCACGCCGTCACTAATTGGGTGATGAACTGGCAGTTGTGATTCGATGTCTTCTGAGTCTACTGGCGTCGAGCCAATTCGAGACACCACTTTTGTCATCGCTGCGGTAAGTGAGGTCTTGCCTGCCTGCGCCCCGCCAAGCGTGCAAACTATCAGTGCTTGATGTCGGTAATTTTTTTTATCGTCCATGATTTCATCCTTCTATCCAAGATATTGTCTATAGTACCATGTTATCATATCATAACAGAAGGAAACAATAGCGACGTGATGCTCAAGGGCAACCATACCGGGATTTCATGGGAACTTTATCGTCCTTGCTATTCACTCGGTTGATTTCGGTTGAAGCGATTTCTATCGATCAACTGAGCGGATAGCGAAGGCGATAGGAAATCCCACTCGCTATCCACTCGTTTGATTGGATGTTTTCCGTTGACACGTTTTGTGACGAAACCTATAATTGGCAGGGCGTCCGCAATCTGAACCGTACCTACCAACTCTGGAGATACCTCATGATTCTAACGATGAACAAACACCCATTGGAGTTGAATGGGAAAAATCTAGGCATGCTGCGCGAAGCCAACGACCTTCTCGGCGACTCCGAGGCGCTAAATGCGCGACTCGAAGAGGACGGTTATCTGCTCATCCGCGCTCTTCATAGCCGCAAAAAGGTTGAGGCAGCGCGTCAATTCCTTCTTGAAAAACTTGATGAGAATGAACAAATCGATAAATCCTATCCGCTATCGCAAGGCGTTCCGGCAGCGGGCAAACGTGGTACATTCCTTGGGGGCAACAAGGCGGTGACCCACGATTCGGCTTTCCTAGACGTGGTCGAGTCTCCGGAGATTATGGGTTTCTGCGAGACGTATTTCGACGCGCCGGTAATTACGTACGATTATAAGTGGCTGCGCGTGATTCAGCCGGGGGGATTTTCGGGCGCCCACTACGACATCGTATATATGGGGCGCGGCACCAAGCGCGTTCTCACCTGCTGGACACCTCTCGACGATGTTCCCCTTGAAATGGGCCCGTTGATGCTTCTCGTCGGTTCACATCGGTTTGAGGCGATTAGGAGAACCTACGCGGAAATGGACGTTGACAGGGATCACGTTACCGGTTCGTTTTCGTATGACCCGATTGAATTGGTCGATCGCTACGGCGGAAGGTGGGGGACGAGTTCATTCGAGATGGGAGATGTGCTAATTTTCGGCATGTACACCATGCACGCTTCGCTGGATAACACTACCAATCGGTTTCGGCTAAGTACCGACACTCGCTATCAACGCGCTGGCGAACTGGTAGATGAACGTTGGATTGGCGAAAACCCTATCGCTCATTATGCGTGGACAAAGGGCGAAACGATACCGATGGAAGAGATGCGGAAACGGTGGGGTGTCTAACCGGCGGCACTGTATACGGATGCCGCGTTGCAGGTTCAGTCACGCCTCAAGGCTGGGAGTACTTCACTTATGACGATCGCGACCAAAATAAGGACAGCACCGATAACCTGAATCCATGACAACCGGTCTCCGGCTAACAGGTAGCCGAAAAACACGGCAAAAACCGGCTCCATTGTCAGAATGATAGCAGTTCTGGTTGCCGACACACGCTGTTGAACGTATGTCTGTACGGTGAAAGCAGCGGCGGAAGCAAGAACGCCTGTGATGAGCAGTGCGGACCAAACATGTACGGGTGGAAACGAGAGGCTTTCAAAGAGCAGCCATGGTAGACCGCATAGCAACGCTGTTGCAAGCATCTGCGCCAGTGCCAGAGCGATTGCATCGTGACGATGGGCGTAGTGAGATAGCAGGGCGATGTGTAGCCCAAAGCAGGCGGCGCAACCGAGAGTGAGTCCGTCCCCGATACGAATTGCTTCCGGGCTTTGCCCGATGAGCAGGAGTGTTCCAACCAAGCACGTTCCCAACGGTAAGAGAAAAACGCGATCGATACGGACTCTATACAGGGCGTAGCAGGCGACGGGCGCGAAGACGACAAACAGCCCGGTAATGAGACCGGAGTTCGTTGGTGTTGTATGGCGTAGCCCGTAGGTTTGAAGCAGGTAACCGCCCGCCAAACATATCCCGATTCCGGCACCGGCGACAAAGCTCCCGCGCCTCAGTCGCTTGAATGAAAAAATACCGAGACACAGCGAGGCGATGGTGAACCGAAGGGCAAGGAACCCGAGCACGGAATAAGCCATGACCGAATCCCGAACCACGACAAATGTCCACCCCCAGACCACGGTGACGAGGATGAGTAATCCCGACAGAAGAAAATTCGCCATTATTCAGTCACGTATTACCTCCGTTCCTCTAGATACAGGTTAGATTGCCATCTGCCGAACAGTTATATCGGGCAATTTTAGACACCGTCGCTTTTATAGCAATTTTGGTAGGGGGTTGTCAAACTTATAGTGAGGCTCCAGAGCCTTGACGTGCTTGCATCCACTTGGAGATGTGGGTATAATATCTGATGCTTGGAGATAGTTTAACTCGTGACTATAGACCAAAAAGTGATGGTATTGCCATTAGTTTCCAGTCCGTAACGGCAGAGGATACATGACGCAAAGGAGGCATTCATTGACATATCGAGTAGAACTGAAATCTTTAAGAGGTTGGAATAGGACTGTCGGATCAGTCCCGCACCCTGTTGCTTGCTTAATCTTAGTCGCGGCAATCTTGACACTGTGTAGCGGATGTGAGGAGGCTCAACGCGTGCTCACATCGTTGCCGGGTGGAGACGATGACGCCATCAAAATCGGCTTTATTTATAGTAGCGCGAACCGTAGCCACAGCCTGAACGGCGCGGAAATGGCAGAACGAAAACTGAATGCAGAGGGCGGCGTGCACGGCACCCCAATCAAAGTAATCGCGCGTGGCAATATTACGAGCAATGAGCACGCTGCAGAGATAGCAGAAGCATTGATTGCCGAGGGGATATCGGCAATCATTGGTCCCAACTTATCGCGTTATGCCGTACCCATCGGGGAGGTTGCCCAACAACACGAAATACCGATGGTAACGACAACTGCCACCAACCCAACCGTCACCGCAGCCGGTGATTTTGTATTCATGTCGGCGTTCACCGATGACTTTCAGGGAAAGGTCATGGCTCGGTTCGCGGCGCAAGATTTAGGTGCAAAGACAGCCGCAGTCCTCACACGCAGCGAGTCGCTCTATTCGGGGGGATTATCCCAAACCTTTATCGACAACTTCACGGCGTCTGGCGGCGAAGTTGTGGGTGCGGAATTTTATGCGAGGGGAGACACCGATTTCACGGCGCTATTGACGACAATCGCTGAATCGGCACCGGATGTCTTTTTTCTGCCGGGATTCTCCGCCGAAATCCCGCTAGTGGTTGAGCAGGCTCGAACGCTTGGCATTACGGGAATCCTCCTCGGCGGCGACAGTTGGGATAATGCGGCGTTGATTGCCAACAGTGGAGCGATTCTTGAGGGAAGTTATTTTTCGACGTTTTTCTGGGCAGATGTTCCACCGGGGTCGTTGAGTAAGGATGCTCACCAGTTTATCGATACCTACACCTCGATCTTTGGCATCCCGCCCGATGGCGGGGCGGCGCTGGGATATGATGCCCTTAGACTGACGGTTCAGGCGATGCGCCGAGCTCCCGAATTGACGCCTACGGAGATCCGCGACCAGATTGCAGCCACCAAGAACTACAGCGGCGCGACGTTTATCTCCGGCTACAATCACAACCGGCACGCGGCGAAAAGTGCGTTCATCAATCGCATCGTTGATGGCGAAGCGCGGTTCCATAAACTGATTCAACCGTAATCGCAATCCCGATTATTATGGTTTGGAGATTCCCCCTGTTTATTCTCGGGTTTTGAACAATCCTGTTTGACATCAATTATAGTAAAACCAATTATTATTTTTACACTGCGGTAGGTTCGGTTTCCTAACCGAACCGGTATTTATTCAGTCTCGTTGGTGCGGTTGGAAACCGCACCAACCGAGTTTGATTGAATTCGGTGCGGCTAAAAACCGCATCTACCGAATATGTGTAAATATAAAAGGAATTGACTATAACATTCGGAAGGAGAAATAATCGGCATGAGCGAGCAAAAAAGCGATGCGACATATACGATGGGACGCACCAAGGAGGAAACAGATCGGCTAATTCAGCAGTCAGGGCTGTACGAGGACGTGACGAAACGTTTCCTCGGGGAAGCGGGCCTCTTCAATGGAATGAAAGTCCTTGATATTGGGAGCGGCGCCGGAGATGTTGCGATGGCTGCGGCTGAACTCGTTGGTGATGACGGGAAAGTTATCGGCGTGGATATGAACGCCGAGATTCTCGAAATCGCCCGAGCACGGGTACAGGGCGCGGGATTCGCAAACATCCAATTCCTGGCACGAGATGCGCGAACGCTGGATCTGCCGAACGATTTCGACGCTCTTATAGGACGCCTCGTCCTGATGTATATGGCGGATCCCGCAGATGCCTTGAAACAACTTACAACGCGCCTGCGCCCCGGGGCTATCGTTGCCTTCCAGGAGGTTGATTTCACATCCATCTCGGCGTTTTATGCGGATCATACCCCCTTGATGAACAACCTAGCCACATGGGCTGTTGAGGTCTTTAAGCGTTCAGGTGCGCATACCGGAATGGGTTTGGACCTCTACGGTACTTTTATGGATGCCGGTTTGCCGGAGCCCGCTTTGCGGTATACGGCGCCCATGGGCGGCCCGGAGGCCTGGGGTGGTTACCAATTCGTCGCCAACAGTTTTCGTAGCATACTTCCACTCATGGAAGCATACGGGATTGTCACCGCCGAAGAGGTCGATATAGAGACGCTTCCCCAGCGACTTCGGAACGAAGTTGTTACGTCGAAACGACCGATTCTCTTGCCGCCGCATGTAACGGCGTGGGCACAACTTCCATCGTAGAATGGATTGCTAATTTGTGGATTGACACGACATGAAAAAATTGAGGGAGAAGGAACTCTTAATGACAAATCAACACATTCGACGGAACAAACGCGGATTCATCGGCTGGCTTTGGACACCACTATTACTTTTGGGTTTCTTGCTTGCAGGGTGTGACCAACTCCAACAGTTACTCGCGCCGTTACCGAGCGAGGACGATGATGAAACCGTTAAAATCGGCTTTATCTATACGACGCCGAACCGAATCAACAGCCGTTACGGCGCGGAATTAGCGTCGAACGAGTTGAACGAAGAGGGGGGCGTGCGTGGTAGGCCGGTACAACTCGTAGCTCGTGGTATACCGACACAACGCCTCGTTAGCGAGAACATCAGTGATACCGAGTACGTCGCGGGAATAGCAGAAGAGTTGATTACCGAGGAAGGAGTAACGGCAATCGCGGGCCCCAACCGTTCGACCCATGCCGTTATCGTCGGAGAGATTGCCCAACGCCACGGGATACCGATGATAACCACGGGCGCGACGAACCCGTCCGTTACCGCTGCCGGCGACTTTGTGTTTATGGCGGCTTTCACCGATGACTTCCAGGGCAAAGTAATGGCTCAGTTTGCCGCCCAAGATTTGGAAGCTAAGACCGCGGCGGTTCTCACGCACGAGGGAGATGTCTATTCGGAGGGCTTATCACAAACCTTCATTGACAACTTTACCGCTTATGGCGGCGAGATTGTGGTTGAACAATTTTACACGGCGGGAGACACCGATTTCACCGCGCAACTAACTGCAATCGCCAAAGCTACCCCGGACGTGGTTTTTAGCACCGGTTTCATCCCCGAACTCCCGTTGGTGGTTCGACAGGCGAGGGAGGAGATTGGCATCACGGCAACCTTTCTCGGCGGCGATAGTTGGGATAACCCGGGGCTGATTCCCGAAGGCGGCACGGCGGTCAACGGGAGCTACTTTAGTAGTCCCTTCTCTGTCAAAGCTGATCCGGACGACCTGGGCCAAGACGCTCATCGATTTATTATTGCCTACACCGGGCTTTTTGATGAGGCGCCCGACGGCGGGGCTGCGCTGGGATATGACGCCGTACGGCTGCTGGTTCAGGCAATGCGCCGAGCACCCGACCTTGGGCCGA
Organism: Candidatus Poribacteria bacterium; assembly: GCA_965197465.1. Classification (GTDB taxonomy): domain Bacteria; phylum Poribacteria; class WGA-4E; order WGA-4E; family JAJDTR01; genus JAJDTR01. The sequence continues at coordinate 3,663,715 of OZ240209.1, forward strand.
CGGCGATTCGCGACCAAATTGCGGCGACCAGCAACTACAGCGGAGCGACACTTATCTTGGGCTATGATCACAACCGGCACACCGCCAAGAGTGCGGCAATCAACCGCATCGTTGATGGCGAAGTCCAGTTCCACAAACTAATCCATCCGTAGCTAACGCACAAACTTCGTAGGATTCAGGGGTTTTCTCGCAAACCCCTGAATCCAGCGAAATCGCGTCAATGCATTCGGACCGATATCGAGATTGCTTAACTGTTTGCCGTCGGCACGCGCCGAATAGATTAGGTTCTGTTAACATTCTGCTGCAACCCGAGAATTGAGAGATGCCCACAGACGTATGGTGCTTCGCAGGGGTTGGGTCTCCCAACCCTTTGGTCAATTGGTGAGAGAAAGATCCCTATCGCGCGGGATTTACTATCGCACTCACTAAAAGATCTCTATCGCCTTCGCTATCCACTCAGTTGATCGGTCGGTTGATCCTCCAGTTCTATCCAATCCGCCGCGCCGTTAACCAAACCACATCCCCAACAATCCCGGTCAGGATTCCAACCTCCGAGTTCGTCCTTCGACATTTTTCTTTGGGGCATAGCCTACAATCCATGCAGCATATCAAACAAGAGATATGTGCGGATTATATGAATTCCACCTTATTTTCCATATCGTCCGAGTCAAGAACTTCCTACATCAAGATGAGCCACTGGATAATTTCCCCAATGGCGCGTCTGCCTTGTCCGCAATACACAATTCCAGTGTGGTCAATCTGAACATGGAGAAAGTCGTCGTCATGCGTGAAAACGACCCGTCCCTCGGTTTTCGCAAATTCTATCTGTTCTTCATCGCCTGCCCCAATTATAGTCATTTAAATTCATGTTTACACTCATTCAGCAAGTCAACTGTAGGAGCGATCTCCAGGTCGCGACATCTTTTCGTGAGAAGAACTCGCTCCTACATGAAACGTGTAGTAAAGGGATTTCTATGCGAACTCTACCGCATTTGATACCAGCCCTCGATTTTCTGCATCAATAGAGAGGGAGTCTTGGCACGCATCTCGTCCTCTGATTTCTTTGACTCTGCAATGTCTTGGCGAACCTCGTCCATGGTAAGTGTTTAGTGGCTAGTGATTAGTGGTCGGTAAAACCCCTGGAGCCATAGGACGGGCAATGAATTGCCCTACTACAAACCGGAAAAATGGGCATCCGCACGATGTGCGCCTAGAAATTGGCAAAAAAGACCGCCTAGGTTCATAGCACTCGACCCCAGAAATCAGGGAACTAAACAGTTACCGTCCATGTTATCCATATAATAGACTAGTGCGGCATAAACATCGGCAAGTGTAATCGAAGGATAGTCATTGACAATCTCGTAAGGATCTTTGCCCATCTCATCGTGCATCACCACAACGTCTTGTACCCGAATTCGGTGTCCGACAATGCGGGGTTTGCCACCACAAACGCCCGGCGTAATCTCAATGTGTGGTTCAATTATCCCCATTCTTAACCTCCTGAATCTCCTATGCTCAACCCTTTTGCAAGGCATTGTCCCAAGTCTCGCATGGTGTTGGTTGTTGTCGTTTCGGTTCTTTGCGAAAAGTAATTACGAGTAAAAGATGTAGATGCAGAATTTGACTATGTACCGTGCAGATTATGTCAATAATATCAAATCTTAAGCAACCATGATAGTCCGACTTGTTGCTTTCATTGTAGTATACGGCAAGCAGGTTTTCAACCGATTATTTTTCTGATTAGAAAGTGATAGCCTCGTTTTTTTCGTTGTTGCATAACCTCCAATCCACACAGTGTGTCTTATTAGTAGTTTCACCGATACTTTCATTCTTGGATCTGGTGGGCGCTATGTATTCAGCCGATGAAAAGTTAGTGTCCCAAACACTCGCGGGAAACCGCGACGCCTTTGGTGTGCTCGTGCACAAGTATCAGGAAATGGTCTACACCTACGCCTTTCAGAAGGTGAGGAATGAGGCTGATGCGCAGGACATAATGCAAGAAATCTTCCTGCGGGCATATCGGCGTCTCTATCAACTCCGACAGCCGCATCTCTTCCGAAGCTGGCTGTATACAATCATGTCCAACGAGTGCAAGCACTGGTTGGTGCGAGTCGCGAAAAAGCGCCGGCGCGAAATTGTCATAGAGGAGGCTGCCGACGAAGCGCTGCAGGTTGAGCCTGCGCACGCGGCACCGGTAGAAGGCTGGCAGGTAGACCTTGAACAAGCAATGTCCGCCCTCCCTGACGAAAATCGCGTCGCCGTGTCGATGTTTTATATGGGTGATTGTACGCTGAAGGAGATTTCAGAATTTCTCGGCGTTTCCGTGAACACTGTCAAAGGCAAGTTGTATCGTGCCCGTCAGCAACTTGGGGGTGCCATGTCTCAGCACTACGGCAGACTGTTGAAAAACCACAAACTTAAAGGAGGTTTTCTCATGCAACTCATGGAGCAGATTCGCTATGTGCCGTCTCCAACGATGGGGTTCGCGTGGAGTGGTGCAACAATTAGTAAAGTCCTTTTTTCGCTAATTACAACCTTGTGCATCTTGATTGGGCTTATTGGGGGACGAGAAGACTCGCCGATAGAGTTATCAATGAATCAAACGTCGGTTACACCAGCAAGTTCAAGCCGATGGCCCATCAAGGTCGCACTTCTTGAGTCCATTTCTTATTCAACGCGCTCATCAATAGCGGGCATTCCGGTGCCGACGGGAGAACGTCCGCTAGATACCGCCAGCCGTGCCTCAATGGTGCAGGGCGGTAGGTCAATTGGCAGAGAGGTGACGTCCGCCGTCAATGGCGCAAAAGCCCCCAATCCACAATTTTCGGCAGCTATGGCGGAGAGCGCCGCCGAAAAACTAACCTTCTCCGGTCAAGTTATTAACAATGACGGTGAGCCAGTGGCAGATGCCGAGATTTTGTATTCCGTAAAGTATAATCCGTCCGAATCAGTGGCGCGCACAGCGGGAGACGGGATGTTTCGCTTTGAATCTCCCCGTCTCGAACTCAAGGAGTGGGAGTGGGTAAGCATTATTGCTACACACCCCGATTATGCCCTAGGCTGGCGGGACCTTCAACCTCAAAACAATGCGAGTGTTGAAATTCAACTTGAAACACCGGAGGTCATCTCCGGTAGAATTCTGAACGCGGCAAGTGAGCCAATTCAGAACGCGGCAGCAAAGATTCAATACTTGTTCAGTGGCAATCCCGCGCCGGTCGGACGCGAGAGTGCTTTGGGCGGGAAAATCATCCCCGAGTTCTCCGTAGAGACCGATGCAAATGGGGAGTTTGTACTTCGCGGGTTACCGCAAACTTCCACAACGAATCTTGAAATCCAAGCGCCGGGATACGCAAAGGAGATACACCCCCGCGTGCCGGTTGGTACAGAGGGACTAGAGTTCCGACTGAAGCGTGAAGCACGGATTGAGGGGCGGCTCAGCTACGCGGAGACCGGCGCGCCAGCCAAAAGCGCGACGGTCGCACTTCAGGGGGTTTACCCAACCACTGGGTGGGAGCAGACAAGCGTTAGGGAGAACGGGAATTATCTCCTGAAGAACATCGCTCCGGGCGTGTACAACGTTTTTCTCGAAGAAGGGCCAGAAGGGTGGACGGCTGTCGCTCAGGACCTTGTTAAGGTCGTTGAGGGACAGACCGTCTTCAACATAAATTTGGCGCTGGTTCGAGGCGGTTTTATCACGGTTCGAGTGACTGAGGCTGATACGGACAAACCGATTGCCAACCACCATATCGGTTTTCACGACGCTGCCCGTCCTGAATCCCAGGCGAAAGGTCACCGCGCGAAAACAGACGGGACCGGAACTTTTCGCTTCCGAGCCGCGCCTGGCAGAGCACTGGTCTTCGCTGGTGCGCCGCAAGGTTATCTTGATGTCGGACAGACAAGAAGGTATGTTGATGTCGTGGAAGGGAAAAGCGTCACTGTTGATTTTCAGTTTTCTAAAGGCGTAGAGTTAGCTGGTCGAGTTTTGACAGAAGCTGGTGAACCGGCCCCCGACGCATGGATTACCGACATTTCCGACAAGGTAGGGGGTTATAGGGAGTATGGTAGATCTGACGAACTCGGCGAGTTTGCGGTTCCCGGGTTACGAGTGGGACAGAAACTCCGACTCAAAGCGGAGCAGACGGAATTGGGATTACGCGGAACTGCCGAGGTCGAAGTCCAGCCGGGTGCGTCCGTTGAGATTAGAACGACACCTTACGAACGAATCAAAATCTCGGGGCAAGTGGTCAACCACAGGGGAGAATCAATGCCGTCGGTGAACATCGATTTGATGCACTGGGACCCTCTGACGGATATGGGATTCAGCGGAACCGTTGCTGTGACGGACGGCGACGGGGGGTTCCGGGGGATTGGGCTTATCGTTGGTGACGAGTACACAATCTCTGCCAAAGCGGAAGGGTATCGGGAGGAAGAGACCGAGATGTTCACCGCAACGGCCGAGATGCCCCAAATCGATGATCTCATCCTGTTGCCAGTCGTCAATCAGTTTTTCATTGAAGGCATCATCACGGATACCTCGGGCAAACCAGTTCGCGGTGCCCGAGTGAACATGCAATACCCAGAGTTCAGGGAAACACGCACTAACGAAGACGGTCGTTATCGGTTTGAAGATCTTTCTACGGCTGTCATTAACGAAGTACATATCTATCACCCAGAGTACGCATTCCATAGATTTACGATTTTGAAAACCAACCAGCATCACGACCTTGTACTGGTCAAGGCGGACGGATACATCGCCGGAAAGGTCGTGGATGCCGATGGCAATCCGATTGAACGGGCGATGGTCTCGATAGAGGCGGAAGAGGATTCCTCAGGTTACATCTATTCGGGGGTTCGCGCCAACGTGCTGGGCGAGTTTGAACTCAAGCACATCAAAGATTCGATTGTGTCCATCTATGCCACCGATAATCGCGACTACAAAATATTTGAGGATGTCGCAGTGAATCAGCGGGATTTGGTCTTTACGTTGACGCCGACTGGACCGAGACCGGAACCGAGCCCAGAGTGGCTTGCGCAAGTGACCTACGCAGAGAAAGCGGAGGAACGGTTCAATACCTTGGTGAACCAACCTGCACCGGAGTTGGCGGTTGCAGAGTGGTTGTCCGGTCCTCCGGTTTCCATGGGAGATTTGAAGGAAAACACGATTGCCCTGTTTTTCTGGAACGTAATGGATTCTGACAGAGTCCAGTGGGCACGCCTGTTGAATCTCTTACAAGAGGTCTATGGAGAAAAAGGGTTTGTCTGTGCTGCCATCTGTTCCAGCGCGTCTGAGATTGAGACGGTCAAACAGCACATTGCGGAACATTCACTTGCCTACTCGATTGGATTGGACAGTTCAACAGATGTCGTCGGCGCGAAAGGGGAAACCTTCGATCGGTACGCAATTGGCTGGGGGGCTCCGATTGTTCTGATTAGCACGGCGGGGGAAATTACCGGACGTGTTTGGGACAGTGAACTCGAAGAACGGCTTCAAACGCTGCTTGCGGATTGAAATGTCCATCAATAAATCAAATCTATCTGCAAGTCTATAATTCTCCGATAGGGAATCCCTTTCACTTTTTCGCCCGGATAATATAATTAGGACTTACGCAGTTCGGATTGTAGGGAACGCAGATTTGCGTTCCCTACTTGCCTGATTCACAGAAAGAAACAAAGACGTAAGGGTAATACGTATCTAGGGAATAACTAGGGATTTCTTTGGGAGTTCTATCGCCTTCGCTATCACTCAGTTGATCGCTCGTTATCCACACGCTTGATCTCTGCAACATGAGATTGTTGCATAAAATCATCTTTTCCGCATATTACGTAAGTCCTAAAATAGTTCTTTACTTCCTCCGCCCCTGCATCAATTAGCCAGTCCTGTTTCTCACAATCATACCTCGTGCCCTTCCCACCCGCGATTTCCATTGGAAAGGAATCGCCGCCGACTCTTTTTTCCTCGCGATGCAACTTCTAATCCACTCAATGTGTCTATTTAGTATAAGGCTCATATACTTCGGTTTGCCGTAGCCCGATTTATTGAAATCGGCAATCATCAAATCGGAGATGGAATCCCCCCAACTGCGCAAGCCTATGATAGTTTCGCCCGTGTTGCTGTTTTCGTTTTAGGATTAGGTGCTTATTTATGCATTCAGCCGACGAAAAGTTAGTGTCCCAAACACTCGCGGGAGATCGCGACGCCTTTGGTGTGCTCGTGCACAAATATCAGGAGATGGTTTACACCTATGCCTTTCAGAAGGTGAGGAATGAGGCTGATGCGCAGGACATCATGCAGGAAATCTTCCTACAGGCATACCGTCGCCTTTATCAACTCCGGCACCCGCATCTCTTCCGAAGCTGGCTGTACACAATCATGTCTAACGAGTGCAAACGCTGGTTGGTGCGCGTCACGAAAAAGCGTCGGCGCGAAGTCGTGCTAGAGGAGGCGGCGGACGAAGCACTGCAGATTGAGCCCCCTCACGCCGTACCCGTGGAAGGCTGGCAGGTAGACCTCGAACAGGCAATTTCCGCGCTCCCTGACGAAAGCAGGATCGCCGTGTCGATGTTCTATATGGGTGATTGTTCGCTGAAGGAGATTTCGGAATTTCTCGGTATATCCGTTAATACTGTCAAAAGCAAATTGTGGCGTGCACGTCAGCAACTTGGGGGCGCACTGTCCCAACACTACGGCAGACTGTTGAAAAGCCACAAACTTAGAGGAGGTTTTCTCATGCAGATAATGGAGCAGATTCGCCACACACCGGTGCCAACGTTGGGGGCTGTGTGGAGCAGCGCAACTGTTGGCAAATCCCTATTTGCGCTGATTACGGCGTTGTGCATTTTGATTGGGCTTGTTGGAGGACGAAACGATTCGCCGACGGAGCTGTCAATGAATCAAACGTGGGTGGCGCCAGCAGGCACAAGCCGATGGCCGATTGAAGTTGCGCTGCTGACTCCCACAGCTAACTCAATGCGATCGTCAATCTCGGGCATACCGGTGCCGACGGGAGAACGTCCGCTAGATACCTCTAGCCGTGACTCAACCGATCGGATGCGTCGGACATCTGACCGTGCGCTAGATTCACCGAGCGGTGGCGGTAAGAACCTCAGACCAAGATTCACAGCGGCTGCAGCGCAGAACGCCCCCGAAAGACTTGCCTTTTCCGGCCGTGTTGTTGACGGCGATGGTGAGCCGGTAGCAGATGCCGAAGTTCTATATTCTGTAAAATCCAATCCGCCCAAGTCCGTCGCACGCACAGCGGTGGATGGGACGTTTAGCTTTGAGTTTCCTCGCCCCGAACTCAAGGAATGGGAGCGTGTAGACATCGTTGCGGTGCACCCGAATCACGCGATCGGGTGGCGCAACCTTTCCTCCCAAAGCGCGGTGGACGTTGAAATTCAACTCGCAGCGCCCGGGGTCATCTCTGGCAGGATTATGGACGAGGCGGGCGATCCAATTAGGACCGGAGAGGCATGGATTGGACTGTTATCCAGTAGCGATCAAATGTTGGGCATGCACGCGAGCTATTTAGTGAGGGAAGTCATTCCCATCCCCCATGCCAAGACCGATCTGAATGGCGAGTTTGTTCTCCACGGATTGCCGCATGGCGGGAAAACGATTCTCTATGTTCACGGACTCGGATACGCAAAGGAGAGGAGGGAAGGTGTAACAGTCGGCACGGAAGGGCTCATGTTCCGGCTGAAGCGTGAGGCACGTGTTGAAGGACGCCTCAGCTACACAGAAACCGGTGAGGCGGTGCAAGACGCTACGGTTGAACTCCAAGGTGTCCATCCGACAGAAGGGTGGGAACGAGCAAGGGTTGATGCAAATGGGAAGTATCTCTTGAAAAATCTCGCTCCTGGCACGTACAACCTTTTTCTCTTAATGGGACCAGAAGGGTGGACGACTGTCGCTAAGGAACGCATAAAAATCGTGGAAGGACAGACCGTCTCTAACTTGGACTTTACCTTGGTTCGGGGTGGCTTCATCACCGGGCGAGTGACGGATCAGGACACAAGCGAACCGATTTCCAACCACCATATCGATCTTTACGACGCTGCGCGTCCGGAATCACTGGCGGTTAGCCACGGCGCGAAAACAGACGAAACCGGGACGTATCGCTTCCATGCCGCGCCCGGTAGAGCACTTGTCTACACCAGCGCGCAGCACGGGTATCAGGATACCGGACAGATGAGGAGATCTGTAGACGTCATTGAAGGTAAAACCGTCGCCGTTGATTTTCAGTTTACGAAAGGAGTAGAATTGAATGGTCAGATTCTGACGGAGGCTGGCGAGCCGGTCTCTGGTGCGCGGGTTACCGACATTTCTGGCAGATACGGATATTTCCATGAGTATGGCACATCTGACGAACACGGCGAGTTTACCGTTCGCGGTCTGCGTGCCACCCAGAAGCTCGTTCTGAAAGCGGAGCACAGCGATTTAAGATTGCGTGGTACGGCGGAGGTCGAAGTTTCGCCGGGGTCATCAGTTGAGATTCGGATGAAACCCTACGAGTTGGTCAAAATGTCCGGGCGCGTCGTCAACTCCAACGGAGAACCGATCCCGTCCGTGAAAATCTATCGAATGCGCTGGACTGCGCAAAGCGGCGGATTTAGCCGCATTGTCTCCGTGACAGACGGTGATGGCTGGTTCGGGGAAATTAACCTTATCGTCGGTGACCAGTACGAGATATCAGCGAGCGCAGAGGGCTATCGGGAAGCGAAAACCGGGGCGTTCGTCGCAACGAAGGAGAAAACTCAACTTGCCGATCTCGTCCTATTGCCGGCTGGCGGAGGGTTTTTCATTGAAGGACGCATCACCGATACATCTGGCAAACCGGTGAGCGGAGCACGGTTAGTATCCTCTCAGCAGTCGCAACACTGGGAAACACTTACCGACGCAAACGGCGATTATCGGCTTGAGGATCTTTCCATGGTAGTTCTCTACAGTCTGGACATTTCCCATCCGGACTACGCTTACCATACGTTTGAGATTCTGAAAACCAACCAGATTCACAACCTTGTTTTGGTCAAAGCAGACGGATACCTTGCCGGGAAGGTCGTAGACGCCGATAGCAAACCGATTTACAGGGCGACGGTGATGATAGACCCCCAAGAAGACCCGGTATCCGGCGTCCTCTACCCTGCCGTTGATACCAACGGACAGGGTGAGTTCGAATTGAAGCACATCAAAGACCCAACTGTATCAATTTACGTCGGCACCGATCGTGAATCTCGAGTCTTTGAGGGTATCAAAGTCAATCAGCGAGATTTGGTCTTGACTTTGGATCCGACTGAAGCGAGGCCCGCCCCGAGCCCAGAGTGGCAAGCGCGATGGGCGTATGCAGAGGAAGCAGAAGGACGTTTCAAAACGCTGGTGGGGAAGCCCGCACCGGAGTTGGCGGTTGAAAAGTGGTTGTCCGGTTACTCCACCTCCATTGGAAATCTAAAAGGAAAAACAATCGCTCTGGATTTCTGGGCCCGCGGCGACTCCGATAATGTTGCATCAGTACGCTTGTTGAATATACTGCAGGAGGTCTTTGGGGAAAAAGGGTTCGTCTGTCTCACTATCTGTCCCGCTAAAGCGGATGTCGAAACGATCAAACAACAGATTGCGGAACATTCACTCGCGTACTCAATCGGTCTGGACAGCCCAACGGATGTCATTGGTGCGAAAGGCGAAACCTTCGATCGCTACGCTATTGGAGGGAGAGGTTCGATTGTGCTGATTAACGCGGCGGGAGAGATTACGGGCTCCGTGTATCCCTGGAATCTTGGAGATCAGATTCAGAATCTGCTTGCGGATTGAGCGGACGGGCATCGCTCCATTCGGGCGCCGGTGAAACTATGGGAGTCACAAGAATTTTTCAAATAATCGGTCTTGTCACCTCATTTTGCTCCTTGGTGCTGCTGTCATTATTCCTGTGGACAGTAGGCTGCGGACCGAATCTACAAGACCCCATTTCCGATACCGGAGCAAGTCTAGATGTTGCTGATTTTAGCAGCGTATTAGAGATTGTGGATGTCTCGGATCCCGCAAAGCCCGTCAAAGTTTCATCGACTTCCCTACGGTCAAAACCGTTTTATGGTAGTAGCATAACGGTCTGGAAGCAGTTTGTGTTAGCAACCACCTCCTATGGTGTGCATTTCCTAGATGCGGCGAATCCTTCAGCACCACGACTTCTTTGGAACCTGCCGCTTGGATCGCTCTCAGGCAAACCGGGAGTTTTCAAAGATTATGCGTTTTTCCCTACTCACAAGGGATTGCACGTTCTTCACCTCAAGAATCCGATTAATCCGCAATGGGTGTTTCAGGCGGGCACCCCTCTCGTTGACTTAAAGATCAAAGGAAACTATGCTTATACATATGACGTGCACAACTATTTGCATGTTCTCAATCTCTCGCAACCTGAACAGCCAAGATTGATTAAATCCCATACGGTTGAGAGCCCTTCTTCTTTCGTCTTGTTCCCGGTTATTGATGCCGATCCATTTCTCGATCCGAGTTCGAATAGCAGATTCGGTTTTGTCATTCACTGGGGTTTAAGACACTCACAACGCGAATTAACACCAGACATTTCAAGCCAACTTGCTGATTGGAATAACTTGCTTCAACTCAACACAGGTGTACACGTGAAAGCCCAGCTTTCGCCCCAGTATCTTTGTTGGGCGCATCTCTACGATGACGATCCCCAATTGTGGCTCCTAGCGCCGAAAGGCCCCCGCATTTATCCCTTAGATATTGCACCAGCATATATCAAATACCAGTTTAATTCGGGAATGAAAGAACTCCCCAAGGCGGGAAACGTAACGGATGTCATCAGAGGGTCGATGGATAAAGACACGTTTCATCTAATCTCTCAGGACAATTGGATGAAAACGGTCAAAATCAACCGCAATGAAGGAGAGCGTATTGCGGATTTTCAACTCTGGGCGAATTTGATTTATATCCTTAGGGAAGGAGGGGTTTTGTTTGTTGCGGAACTATCCGCTGCTAAGGACTTGAAGGGAGTAGGTCTGCTCGAAAACCTCGCCCAGCCATCCCAGTGCCTCTCCTTGGATGGGAACTTCCTCTACATATTGGGTTCGAAGTCCCCATCAGAAGTCCAAAACAAGTGACAAAAATCCTCCCACAAACGGATGGCGGTACGGAGTGTGAATACCCCTTCAGCGTGAGTCAGGAGGGGATTCGGGTTCACCTGGACATCCAGCGGTTTTTGCGCAGTAGCATTCGCCGGCAAATGCGCATCCAGTAACTAACATTCTCGGAATCCTGCGTGCCTTTATCGAAAACCATCAAATTGAGATTTGGCTAGGGTTCTTGGTCAATGCGGTCAACATCTAGCAGTGGGTGTCCCATGGTTATCTTTCCTCCTCCTGTCTTTTCCCGTTTTCTCTTCCTCAGTGCGTGACGTGAGTTAAATCTACCCATGTCCTAAAGTCCTCTCCTGATTTATCAATCCACGCTCAATCATATTCGATTCGGATACAAATACACGCAGAATCCGTATTATAATACCTGCCGAATCAGTCCTTCAAGGCGACACGATATCTCCTGCCGTAGTAGTAGGGAACCCAGATCTGCGTTCCCTACAATGAATACAACAAATACAACCATCACGACGGATTCATTTTACACTGTGATATACACATGTTCAGGAGCACCGATCATAAACCCCACATGTCTGTCAGATATGGCTGAACCTCATGTTGGAGAGGGCGCACCCGAACTTTTTTCTTTGCAGCAGAACCTTTTGACCATTCCGAGGGTCTAATTAACGATTTTATTCAACCCTTGCAGTGACGTTAGATTCGTTTTTCGATGTGGTGGGTGTCATGTATGCAGCCGACGAACAGTTAGTCTCCCGAACACTCGCGGGAGATCGCGACGCCTTCGGGGTTCTTGTGCACAAGTATCAAGAGATGGTCTTCGCCTATGCCTTTCAGAAGGTGAGGAACGAGGTTGATGCGCAGGATGTCATGCAAGAGGTCTTCCTACGCGCATACCGCAATCTCTATGCACTGCGGCATCCACATCGATTCCGAAGCTGGTTGTATACAATCATGTCCAACGAGTGCAACCGCTGGTTGGCACGGGCTGCGAAAACACGTCGGCACGAAATCATGCTGGCAGACGCCGCGGATAGTGACTTACGGGTTGAACCCGCGCACACCGTTCCTACAGAGGGCTGGAGGGTAGATCTTGAGCAGGCAATCTCCACCCTCTCCGACGAAAATCGGGTAGCCGTGTCAATGTTCTATATGGGTGATTGTACGCTGAAGGAGATTTCAGACTTTCTCGGCGTCTCCGTCAACACAGTCAAGACCAAGTTGTATCGCGCGCGTCAGCAACTCGGTAGTGCACTGTCCCAACACTACGGCAGGCTGTTGAAAAGCCACAAACTCAAAGGAGGGTTTCTCATGCAGATGATGGAGCAGATTCGCCACACACCGGTACCAACGATGGGTTTCGCGTGGAGTAGCGCGACCGTCGGCAAGACCGTATTTTCGCTGATTGCAGCATTGTGCATCTTAATTGGTCTTATTGGAGCGCGAGACGATTTGTCGACAGAGTTGTCAGCAAATCAAATCGCGCTGACGCCATCAGGTATGAGCCGATTGCCAATTGAGGTCACGCTTCTCGAATCCATTCCTTACTCAACGCTCTCACCCGTTATGGGGATTCCGGAACCGATGGGAAAGCGTCCGCCGGGTGCCTCCAGCGGCCGAGCCTCAATGGAGCAGAGTAGCCGGTCAGTAAACCGTGGGGTGACATCCGCCGCTAATGGCGCAAAAACCCCCAGTTCGCAATTCTCGGCTGTCACGGCAGAGAACGCACCCGAAAAACTAACCTATTCCGGTCGTGTCGTCAACAATGACGGTGAGCCGGTAGAGGGTGCGGAGATTCTGTACGCCGTAAATTGGGGACGCACCAAACTTGGCACTCGCACGGCGGCAGATGGAACGTTCCGCTTTGAGTTGCCACGTCCTGAGCCTAGGAAATGGGAGGGACGTTTGGATGTCGTTGTTACCCACCCCAATCACGCAAACCTATGGAGAAAACTATCCCTCGAAAGTAAGTCAGACGTTAAAATACAACTTGACGCGCCGGGGATTATCTCCGGTAGAGTTATGAACGAGGCAGGGGAACCAATCCAAAACGCGGAAGCAGAATTCCAGTTCACGACAGGTGGATATGTTTTGTCACCTGGCATTGCGGACTACGAGGATTATTCGATGTTGGATATCTTTCATCGCACCCCTCCCGCCAAGACCGATGAGAACGGTGTATTTGTTTTCCACAGGCTGCCACCACGAGCGACCACAGTGCTTTTCGTCAAGGGACCCGGATACGCCAAGACAAAACGCGTCTTTGTGCCGGTCGGCAGGCAAGACCTTGAGTTCCGGCTGAAGCGCGAGGCGCGCATTGAGGGACGCCTCAGTTACGCCGATACCGGCGAGCCGGTGGTGAACGCGAAAGTGGACCTCCGGGGCGCCGGTCCGCTTGAAAATTGGTGGGGGGCAAGCGTTGATGAGAACGGGGATTTCGTCGTGAAGAATCTCGGTCCCGGTACGTACAACCTCTTTCTCGACTATATTGACAAGGGACCAGAAGGATGGACGGCTGCCGCTAGGCTAGGCATCAAGGTGGCGGAAGGGCAGACAGTTTCCAACATGGACCTGAGTTTAATTCGGTGCGGGCTTATCACAGGGCGTGCGAGCGACAAGGACACAGACGAACCTCTTAGTAACGTTATCATCAATTTTCACGATGCCGCCCGTCCAGAATCTCAGATGACGCGGCACAGCGCCGAACCGGACGAAGCTGGTGTCTATCGGTTTCACGCCGCTCCGGGGCGCGTGCTCGTTACGGCTAGCGCGCCTCTGGGTTATCTAGATATCGGCGAGGTAAGTAGATATGTCGATGTCGTTGAGGGCGAGAGCGTCACCGTTGATTTTCAGTTGTCGAAAGGACTGGAGTTGGTTGTCCGAACTTTGACACAGGCTGGCGAACCGGTACCTGACACTTGGGTTGCCGATGAATTAACGATGGATAGGCTAAACGGCGGACGATCGAACGAAAAGGGCGAATTCACATTAAGGGGGCTACGAACTGGACAGCTACTGCTGCTGAAAGCTGAACATGGCGAGTTGCAATTGCGAGGCACGGCGGAGGTGGAAGTCCAGCCGGGCAAGTCGGTTGAGATTCGGATGGAACGATACGGTCAGGTCGAGGTTTCCGGACGAGTGGTGGATGGTGAGGGCAAACCGATGCCGTCGGTTCCCATCGTCCTGAGCGGGTGGAATGATACGAAGGGATTCGTCGGCACCAACGTCGCCGTGACAGACAGCGATGGACGATTTCGAGGAGTTAAACTTTTCGTTGGCGAAGAGTACATGATTACTACAAACGCTGATCCCGAAATCTATTATGGTGCAATAACTGGACGGTTTACCGCAACAGCAGAGATGTCCCAACTTTCGGATCTAGTGGTAGATAAAAAGCCACCAGACCAAGTTGCAAAGCATCAAGCGTGGAGGGTGCGTATGCAAGAAGTTGAGCAACGGTTCGAAACGTTGGTAGGCAAAACTGCACCAGAGTTGGCAGTTGCAGAGTGGTTATCCGGTCCGGCTATTTCCATCAGGGATTTGAAGGGCAAAACAGTCGTCCTCCATTTCTGGGAACTGGCGCACGATAATAAGCAGAATATTCTCTGGATAGATATGTTGAATGACCTACAGGGGACCTATCAAGACAAAGGGCTCGTCTGTGCCGCTATTTGTTCCGCAACTGCAAAGGTCGACAGGGTTAAACGATACATTGCGGAACAGTCGATTATCTACTCGGTCGGGTTGGACCGCCCAACAGAGGTCGATGGTGCGAAAGGCAAAACCTTTGATCGATACGCGGCAGGGCGGTCCAATACGGTTGTTCTGATTAACCCGACAGGCGAAATCTCGGAGATGGCATATCGTTCGAATCTTGAAAAACGGATTAAGACTCTTCTTGCGGATTGAGCGGAGGGTGGTACTAATTTGACGGTTGCCGAAGCCGCCGCAGTTAGAGCCGGTTTCATGGAGGGAGCGCTACCTAAAGAGCTTTGCCTAGTTCATTCATTGAAAACACCAAAATTGAGCTGGGAGAAGCGGGTCGGTTGTGGACTCCCAACTTCAACGGATGCGATTTATATTCTTAAAAAGACGAGGTTCTGTTTGTTGCGGGCGTTCCACTTCTGACGACTTGAAGGGCGTGGATACGCTCGAAAACGTCGCCCAGTCATCTCAGTGCCTCACCTAAATCTCCCGCCCTTTCGCAATCAATGTGAATCTCAACCTATTCGCACACTCGGTCGTCTTCAAGGGCAAACTTGGGGTGCCGTGTCCCAACACTACGGAAGACTGTTGAGAGCCACAATCTCAGAGGAGGTATTCTCATGCAGATAATGGAGCAGATTCGCCATACTTCGGAATCGGCGAAGACATCCGCTGGGCGTTCATCCGTCCGCAAAACTCTATTCCCGCTAATCGCAAGTGCCTATGTTTTGCTTACACTAATTAGCGGTGGTGGAACGAACCTCGGTCCACAATTCTTAGCCACAGCCGCGGAGAATGCCTCGGAAAAATCAACCTTTTCCGGCCGCGTCGTTAACAACAAGGGTGAGCCGATAAAAGACGCGGAGATTCGATACGCCGTGAATTGGCAGTCCACCCAACTCGTCACTCGCACAGCGACGGATGGGACGTTCCGCTTTGAGATGCCGCATCCCGATCCTGGGAAGTTGGATGGGCGCTTGAACATCCTCATTACACACGCCGATTACGCAAGCCGGTGGCGGAAATTGCCTCTCGAAAACACGACGGATATTGAGATTCAACTCGACGCGCCGGGGATAATCTCCGGACGGGTACTGAACTCCACCGGCGAACCCATACTAGACGCGGAAGTAAGAATCCAATTCTTGATGAGTGGTGACCGGACATCGCCTCATCGCGAGGATTATTCCATGCTGGATATTTTTCGTCGCATGTCGCCTGCCGAGACCGATGAGGACGGGGAGTTTGTTTTCCGTAATCTACCTCAAAGCGCTGTGACAATGCTCTATATCCGGGCGCCCGGGTACGCAAAGGCTGAACGCATGGGTGTTCCAGTCGGTGCAAAAGGGCTTGAGATCCGACTGAAGCACGAAGGCAGAATTCAGGGGCGTCTAAGCTACGCCGATACCGGCGCGCCGGTAACAGACGCGACCGTTACGGCGAGTGCTATAGATATGATTTACGGGCATGGGAGAGGGGATGCTCGCGCTGACGAAAACGGAGCTTTCGTCGTAAAAAACCTGTCTCCCGGCTTGTACAACCTCTATCTTGGGGTAGGTCCCGAAGGTTGGACGGCTGTCCCCAAGGGGCGCATTCTGGTGGTTGAGGGGCAGACGGTAGCCAATGTAGACCTCAGTTTAATTCGGTGCGGCGTTATCACCGGTCGAGTGACCGACACGAATACAGGCGAGCCGATTGCCAACCACAATGTCTTCTGTCACGACGCCGCCCATCCCGAATCTCTGGGGAAACGTCACAGTGCGGCTACAGACGAAACCGGCGTCTATCGCATCTATGCCGCACCGGGACGGGCGCTCGTATTTGCCAGAGCACCTCGGGATTATGAGGACATTGGTGAAGTCTCAAGCAGTGTCGATGTCGTCGAGGGCGAAACCGTCACCGTAGATTTTCAATTCGCCAAGGGCATTGAGTTGGTCATTCGGACCTTGACGAAAACCGGAAAACCGGTCGCGGGTGCACGGGTTACCGAGGAATGGACAGTAGCTATGCCGGAGGGCGGAAAATCTAACGAACAGGGCGAATATACCCTCCGCGGGCATCAAACCGGGCAGCTACTGCTCCTCAAAGCGGAGCATGTTGAACGGCAGTTGCATGGCGCCGCAGAGGTGGAAGTCCAGCCGGGCAAGACGGTCGAGATTCGGATGGAACGGTACGAGCAGGTGGAGGTTTCCGGACGGGTGGTCGACCAAAACGGAGAACCGATTCCCGGCGTGTCCATCGTTCTGTCCCAGAGGGTAAATCAGCAAGGATCGACGGTCGGCACAGACGTAGCCGTGACAGTCGGCACAGATGTCGCCGTGACGGACAACGATGGTCAATACCGGGGGGTTAGGCTTATGGTAGGCGAAAAGTACATCATTCAGGCGGATCCGTACGCGGGAGGGTATTTTGCTGCGTACACCGATGAGTTCACCGCGACAAAGGAAATGACCCAAATCGCCGATCTTATCTTGCTGCCGGGGAATGCCGTCAAATCGGCATGGGAACAGGGAGAAGAACATCAAACACATCAGATGTACGCGCAAGAGGCCGAGGTGCGGATGGAAGCTTTGATGGGGGTACCCGCACCGGAGCTGAAGGTTGCCAAGTGGTTGTCGGGTCTCCCCGTCTCCATCGGAGATTTGAAGGGAAAGACAATCGCCCTCTATTTCTGGGATTTGAGCGACTCGGATAATGTACTCTGTATAGAGGTGCTGAACTATTTACAGAAAGCCTATCGGAAGAAAGGGCTTGTCTGCATCGCCGTTTGTCCCGCCGCGGCAGAAGTCGAGGTTGCCGAACGTCTAATCAAGGAAAAGTCACTCATCTACCCGGTCGCGCTGGACAGCAGGACAAAGACTATCTATGCAAGAGGCGAAACCTTTGACCGCTACGCTGTCGGCTGGGGCGATCCGGTTATTCTCATTAACCGCAAAGGAGAGATTGCCGACATCGCTTATCCCTTGAATCTTCAAGAGCGAGTTCAGGCTCTGCTCGCGGATTGAACTGCCGGACGTTCCAATTCATGCGAGATCATTCGCTACGCGCCTGCCCCCACGCGCGATAGAGTGCTCCCATCGAATCAAAGCGTTCACTCCGATTGTCCCGGCAGGCACGACGAATGACGTCGTACTGCGCATCACTTCCGCGAAAAGGCGCGCGATCCAGTGTCCCATCCGATAGAAACACGGCTGCGGTTCGCCCCATGGTGAACACATTGGTACGTTCATCAATCCGTGCGCCCAACTCAAACTCTTCGGGTGCCATAAAGCGGGTCGAGCCGAACATCCTTCCCATCTCATTTACAAACGGTGCGTCACGGTAAAGGTCCAAGTCTACAACGTGAAATCCCTTATGGTTAAAGTCGTAAATCATGCAACCGTCGTAGAAATCGACCGCAATCCAGCCCATTTGTGCAAGTTGATTGTGCAACTCGTAAACTTGGTCAAGGACGCTCAGAATCTCCTCGGTCGGGAGTTGTCTGAAACGTTGAAAGGTTGATTGCGGATGGTCGCGTGTTGCAGCGTCGGTACGGACAAGTTCGCCGTTCACCCATTGATAGACTAGCAGCGGGCCAGTAGGCGACTCAATAACTTGATGCAGCGCTGGCAGTGTATGGAACTCACATCTCCGCCACAGGTGGACGGCGTTGCGTAGCATGGACACCCTTTCAGTGTGACTCAGATAGGGGTCCGGATTATCCGGGCGTCCCGCTGTTTTTACGAAATAACGTTCTTCCTCAGCCCGTATACCGTAGGAAATGTTCCCCGAATCCTGTATTGCTTCGTCGAAAACCGCGAACACATCGCCGATGGTATGGAGATAGCGATCGGGTTCTTGGTCGATGCGGTCAACTTCTAGCAGTGGATGTCCCATGGTTGTCTTTCTCCCTTCAGCCTTTTCTGGTTTATTCTTCCTCTGTGGGTGACGTGAGGTTAAATCCACCCGTGTCCCTCCTTCTGATTGGCTAATTCAAACCGAGTGATATTCGATTCGATTACAAACACACGCGGAATCCGTATTATAATATCTACCGGATTAGTCCTTCAAGACAATATGATATCTCCTGCCGTAGTAGGGAACGCAGATCTGCGTTCCCTACGATAAAATTACAGCGCAGTACATGTGATTTTGCGTCATGACGGATTCATCTGACACCGCATTGTGCACATGTTTAGGAAGGAGCGTCCATACGCAACCACATATCTATATGAAGATTAAGTATTTAAATCGGTAATTCCAGTTTTCCCTAAACTCGGTAGGTGCGGTTTCCTAACCGCACCGAGCATCGTTAGGACATTACCGAATTATTTTTTTAAACTTCATTCAGATATGGCTTAGCTTCAGTCAGAGGGGGACACTTGAATCTTTTTTTGTTACGGCATAACATTTTGATCGTTCCGAGGGTCTAATTAACGATTTTGTTCAATCCCTTGCGGTGGCGTTGGGTTCGTTTTTCCATGTGGTGTATGCTATGTATTCAGCCGACGAACAGATAGTCTCCCGAACACTTGCGGGCGATCGAGATGCCTTCGGTATTCTCGTGCACAAGTATCAGGAGATGGTCTTCGCCTACGCCTTTCAGAAGGTGAGAAACGAGGCTGATGCGCAGGATGTTATGCAAGAGGTCTTCCTTCGCGCCTATCGCAGTCTTTATGCACTACGCCACCCGCATCGCTTCCGAAGCTGGCTGTACACAATCATGTCCAACGAATGCAACCGCTGGTTGGCACGAGCCGCGAAAACACGTCAGCGTGAAGTCCTATTGGCGGATGCGGGAGGCGATGAACTACGGGTTGAACCCGGGCACACCATCTCCACGGAAGGTTGGCGTGCAGACCTTGAGCAGGCAATGGCGGCGCTCCCTGACGAAAATCGAGTCGCCGTGTCGATGTTCTATATGGGGGATTGTTCACTAAAAGAAATCTCCGAGTTTCTCGGCGTCTCCGTGAACACCGTCAGGGGCAAGTTACATCGCGCGCGTCAGCAACTTGGTAGAGCGCTGTCTGAACAGTACGGTAGACTGTTGAAGAGTCACAAACTGAGAGGAGGGTTTCTCATGCAGATGATGGAGCAACTTCGCCACACACCGGCGCCGACGATGGGGTTCGCGTGGAGCAGCGCAACCGTCGGCAAGACCGTATTTTCGCTGATTATGGCATTGTGCATCTTGATCGGACTTATTGGAGCGCGAGACGACTTGCCGACAGAATTATCAGCAAATCAAATCGGGCTGACGCCATCAGGTATGAGCCGATTGCCAATGGAGGTCGCTCTTCTTGAGTCTGCCCCCTACTTGGCACGCTCGCCGATTACGGGCGTTCCAGAGCCGACGGGAAAGCGTCCGCTAGGTGTTTCCAGCCGCGCCTCCATGGAGCAAAGCCGTCAATCAATTGACCGGGAGAGCGCAGCCGGGCCCTCCGGCGCGGAACGCGCAAATCCGCAATTCTCGGCTGCTGCATCGGAGAGCGACGCCGATAGACTTGCCTTTTCCGGCCGCGTTGTTGACACAGACGGAAATCCGATAGCCGGGTTCCCGATAGCTGTTGGGCCACTTTTTTCCATGGATGGGGAGATTCAGCCATTCTTCATGTTTGGAGGATTCAACGGAAACGCACAAGCGTCAACCCTCAAATCGGATACGGATGAGGAGGGACGGTTTTCGATTTCCGGCGTGAAAGCCGGTCCCATTCAGTTTATGCCGCAACCTAACTATATGGATGGCGGCGACGTACAACCACATGACATCAACCAAGACAATCTTGTTGATGCCGAGGTTTTGTCGATTGACATCGGGGTGATGACTTTTTATCCGTCTAGCGGCGAGCGGCCCCCTTTCGGTGGAATTACGTTTACGATTGAGCCGGGAACGCACCTTGAAAACGTTGAAGTCGTAGTGAGACCTCGAATGCGAATTCGGGGTCAAATCGTTTTCGCCGATGGCACACCGCTCGCCAACGCCAAAGTTCGAACCAGCGTGCGACGTCGTGATTTTGAAGGCGACGGCCGTGGTGAGAGCGGCAGGTCGACGCGGGCAGATGACGAAGGCTACTTTGCG
Organism: Candidatus Poribacteria bacterium; assembly: GCA_965197465.1. Lineage (GTDB taxonomy): Bacteria > Poribacteria > WGA-4E > WGA-4E > JAJDTR01 > JAJDTR01. Next base: position 3,684,584 of record OZ240209.1, read on the forward strand.
CTCTACGTGGAAGAGCCCGCATTTTACACGGTCGCGATTGAATTTCAAGGGCTTTCGGCAAGTTCGGAGCAATTCGCCCTTGAAGCTGGCCAAAGGCGGGATGACTTGATTATAACGCTCGACAGCCCGCCGATTTCCTTTGAGCCAACTCCCGCTCCGGTCGAACCTGACCGAGACGGCGCGTGGGTGCTGAATCCCGCAAACGGACACGCTTACAAAACCATTCATTGCGAGCGTTGGGAAGATGCTCAAGCGAAAGCGCTTGCCGAAGGTGCGCATTTGGTCTCGATTAACGATGCCGTTGAGCAGAAATGGCTTGTGGGCATCTTCAGGACGGCGCCTTTTTGGATCGGGCTAACCAATCTGGAGAGCGAGGGTGAATGGAAATGGACAAACGGCGAGCCGATTACCTACACGAACTGGGCGCCCAATGAACCCGCGGATGCCGACCGAGGCGCAGAAAATCATGTTTTCATGGGGCTCACACCGGACGGAAAATGGTACGATGTTGGTCCCGGGAACCCGAGGTGGCAGATAACCCGAATGGCTATTATCGAAAAGAGCCGCCCGTCCCCGACGCCAACCATGAGTCGGTGAACCGCTAAGTACGCGTCGTTCAACTACGTGAGCTTTAGTCATTTTTACGACCAACCACGCAAAGGAGGTACTTACCATGAATTGCTCTCATTTCAAGCGTTCGATTCTCATGCCAATCCGAGAAAATCCCTGGCTATTCACTGTCACTGTGGTACTTCTGCTCGCGACATCGGCACAAAGCATCGCTCTAAAAGCCACTTCTTCACTATCCGGTCGCGTCCTTGATTTAAAGGGCAACCCGGTCCACGGATTCAGGTTAATCCTTGCGCCAATTCCGCCTGATTCAGTTGAGGGTATCAATGATTCGTGGCTTCAAGGAATCATTACGTTCATGGAATCGCGCAAATCGCGCACTGACGAAATGGGGCGTTTCTCCATCCGCAACATCGCTCCGATAAAGGTGCGGTTGGACTCGGGCTACAAGTCCGGGACTGACCATGAGTCTGCGACCGGGCACGAAATCCTATCCATGAAAGTCGGTGCGGTGACCGTGTATCAGCTTGAACCACTGCATTTTGACGGAATCGCGTTTGCCATCAAACCGGACACCCACGTTGAGAACGTTGAAATCAGAGTGAGGTCTCGGCAGTACATTCGAGGCAGAATAGTGTACGCCGACGGGACTCCGCTCGTCAGCGCAAGTATTCAGATTGGCGCACGCCGACGATATCTCGACAGGTCGGGTAGTGGTAGTTCAAGTTCATCCGGCGAAACAGACGCCGCGGGCTACTTCGTGTGCCATCTGGATGAGACGGCGTTCTACACGGTAACGGTGGTTTATCAAGAATTTACTGCGACAGCGGAACCGTTCCTGCTAAGAAAGGGGGAGAACAAAGAGGATTTGGTTTTCACACTTGACAGGCGCAGGCGACCAACGCTCGCGGATGTGGCAGCCGGTCGAGTCGAAGTCCCTTCGAAATCGCTTACATCATCGTTGCCAGGCGATATGGGAGCATGGGTGGTGAATCCGGCAAGCGGACATGCCTACAAGCGAATCCGTTGCGGGAGTTGGGATGATGCAAACAGCCAAGCTGTCGCCGAAAATGCGTATCTGGTCTCCATCACCGATGCGGCTGAACAAGAGTGGTTATTGAAGACTTTCAAACCACAACACTGTTGGATTGGGCTAACCGATTATGTGAACGAAGGGGAATGGGTTTGGGCAAGCGGTGAGCCGGTCACCTATACCAATTGGGGACCCCATGAACCGAAGGACGCCGACTGGGGAGACGAAGATTTTGTTTTAATCGAGTATTCCGGGGAATGGTCTGACGCCGGTCCTGAAAGCATAGAATGGGGAATGATGAATATGGCTATCATTGAAAAGGACAGCTTTACGGTGAAGCCGACTCAGGATAAGTAAACAATTCAGCAGTACCTCAATCTTTATAGGACTTACGCAAAAAACATAGCTGATGGTTTTTGCCAACTGTTCTAGGCACGTGGCTTTCGTAGGGAATAACAATCGTTATTCCCTACAGATTGGTGCCATTGCTCAATTAATCATTGCGCATCTGAACGCGCAATGAATTGCGCTACTACAAACCTTCGGCCACTCAGAACGCGACTGACTGGAACGGTGGCGGTAAAATGGGAATTCGACGATTTGACGAGGGATCTCTATCGATCAAGCGACTGAACAAGGAGCGCGATAGGAAATCCGGTGCGATAGAAAATCCTACTCGCTATTCGCTCGCTTGATCGTCCACGACGCGGGGGCGCTTGCCGATTGATGGCGGCAGGAGCATACGTTTCTGCTGCTCGGTCAACTCGCCGTATTTGCCGATGTCGTAGTAACTTTCCGACCACGCCGAATGTCCGGGGCTGTATTTGTAGAGTATGGCGCGGCGCTCGTGTTCCGCCTGCCACGGCATGGTTCCGTGAATGACGGCTTCGGTGAAGAACAGGACATCGCCCGCTCCAAGCGCGGGTTGGACGACGTAGTGCGCCGGACGCTCGAACCGTCGAACCTCCTGCGGCACATGGGTCGGGAAATTGCTCTTGTGGCTCCCCGGAATGCAGGCGAACCCGCCCGCGCCATCGGGCGCGTGGGTTAAGTTGTATGTCATCACACACAGCCCGTTACGCATCACGCCATCCCTGTACCTGTACCAATGGTCGCCTTCGGGACCGCCCGGACGCCCGCCATCCTCGCCGCCGTGCAACCCGCCGCGCTTGTCGCCTTTGTCCATGAAAAGAGCATAATCGTGGTCGAGACGGACATAGGGTCCCAAAAGTTCAATGAGATAGGGAAAAATCTTGGGATGGTCGATGAGTCGCTTAAACGGCGCTCCCCAAAGGCTCGGCGGGCCTTCTAGATTTCCTTTATCAATAATGGCGTTCATCTCATCCACTTCATCATCGGTTAGAACGTCCTTTATCACCAGGTACCCCTGAAGATCGACGGCAAATTTTTCTTCATCTGTCATGGTAGTAGCTCCTTCCTTCTACAATTCCAGCCTGTTTCTACCTCGTGATTTGTAAGCTAAGACATCGCAGACGTAATCAATGTGATTCTCTCCGATGTGTTTCCGCGATTGCTTCTGCGATTGTTTCAAAATCGAAACTTCCGATCGCGTCGCCATTCACTTCAAGTTCAAAGCGGTGTCAGCCTAGACACGCCTTTCCGTCGTGGTACTGCTTGAGCGATGGCAACGGGAAAAGCGACTTCTCGTAGCTGACCTCCTGTTTCGGTTTTAACTTTCGTTGGCTGACTCGATAGCGTTTACGCGTGACGTGGCCCCTGGGGCGCTTATACGAAATTATGTAGTGCGTGAGAATTGTATGCGGTTCATCGGCTTCGCTCTGCAGGCTGAACGAAAAACGGAATTCATCGTTAATTGGGATGACCGCACGTTCGGGCTTCAGTTCAAGGAGCGTGACTTGCGCTTTGCCTAGTCTTGCAGGCGTCCCTAAACCGAGCAGTTTCAGGGCGCGTTTGTCCCCAATTTTCAACTGATATTTGAGGGCGCCCCGGATGATTTTCTCTGTTTCCGAGCGACCATCCCGACTCCATCGCTCCAAGGCGGCGTAGCCTTCATCAGGATAGTCTTTGAAGATGTCTCGCATGTCTGCGGCGACCTGCTGGCGCACGCGCGGGTCGCTGTCATCTTTGAGCGTATCCAACAGCGCCAACATCGGCTGCGGATCGGGGATAAACCGTCCGATCCATTTCTGCCATATTCCGCGGGTACAGATTGAGGCGCACACAAAGAGGCGATGATTGGCGTTTTCGTCGTTGACCCATTCGCGAAAACGCTCAAAACACCGGTCGGGGTGGTTGATGAGAAACCTGCGTATCTCGCCGCCGCGGGTACACCGATATTTCGCGAGTTTGCAGAAGGCATCCATAGATGCGTCGAAATCCGCCAGTCCGTAGAGACTGACGAAATGGGAGATGGGTCTCAAGCTGGTCTGAAGTTCTTCGCTGGGTGACGGGATGGGTTCAGCGGGAGTTTCGGCGTCGGCGTACTTCATCAGAATTGCCAGTGCATCGGTATAGTTTTCGGGCAGGTGATGCCGCAAGATGCGCCCAATGGCTTGCGTCACATTATATATCGTTTGACCTTCCATCTCCGTCCTAACGTCCTTGACGAAGGTACGCGTGTCAAAGTCGGAATGAACGCGCTCGAGTTTTCGTCCGATGACCAAACCATCCTGCGTCAGGTCGAAAAGTGTGCGTTGTCTCATGTCGGAAAGTATACGCCGCTCTTTCACGGTCATTTGAATCTCCGGTGTCGTCTGAAACACGGCATAATAATAAATCTTGCCGATTGTGCAGGTTCGTTAGTTTCAAGAAGGTTTTGACAAGAAAGTTTATCTTCTACGTTAACTAGCAAGAACGGAAACGGTGCCCGATTTACAAACATACTGCTCCTCTGGAGCAGAACATTGGGCCTATCATGTACTATTGACATACCGCTCCTCTGGAGCGAAAGAACGGAAGCCAAGTAACTAGATAAAGAATTGCCGGATTTGTCAATCCAGCAGGAGCGGTTTTGCCCTAGATCCAAATATAAGTTTATTCTGAAATGTATCTCAACAGTAGAACATAGGTAATCTCTCCGACAAGAACAGGAAAGCAGTGGCGTTTTTTAGTCGTCATCGCTATCAATCCGAAACTCGCCCCACACGGGACGATGATCGCTCGCCGCTAGCGAAGCAGCCTTGTCATCGTTCCCGAAATCGGTCTCGTCGAACCGATCAATGCCGCTGTTCCCAGTGTATTCGGTCACATAGGAGGATTGGAAGAAGATGTTGTCGTACAGGCTGGTATCCCTGATGTGCGATTTCTGCGGCACGTTGAACAGGTGCGCCATTGTTGGGATTGACATTAGCGGCTGATATGCCAATAGGTCATCGGGATTGCGATTGAAATCCCCAAGCAGTATCACGTCCTGTTCCGCCCCATTCATCGCCTGCACAGCCCGATACACGTTAGCTAGTTCACCCACCTCGCGCCGACGTGGAGGGACAGAATCTCCCCAAATCACATGCGCCGTAATTGTGGTGAAGTCGAATTTTCCCGCCCTGAACGATGCGAAATACGGCTCACGCAGGAAGGCATCGTTTGGATCGGGGAACACCGTCCCGTCTTCCAAGATATCGACTAGCTCTTGATCGAACAGAAAGGCGTAGCGTTCCTTTACTTGCCCCCCGACAGGACGACTCATCAGGAAGTCATAATTTCTCCCCATCAACCTCAGCATGCTTTCGGTACGCTTCAATACCCTTTCGTCTCTCAACTCAACGATAGCGATGAAGTCGTAGTCTATCAACATGTTGGCGACGAGTTGTAGCTCGCGGTCATCTCTGCTGTTGTCACTGAAGATACGGATATTCCACGTCGCTACGCGAACTGTGGATGTCCCCGGGTCTTTTGGGACGACGGTCTCAACAATAGGGAAGTCATCTTGTTCCGAACACGCCGCGAGCAGGCAAAGAAGGGGAAATAGCCATGCGCTACGCTTTGGCACGGTCATGTGGCGTTTTTTCATCTTGTGAATGAACTGAGTTGTGAACACGGAAGGACAACCACGGAGGGTTGTCCCTACAGGAACAATTTACGGCGTCCTTTCCGTAAATTCCGCATTCAATTGAACGATTCGTTGCGTATAGGCTTCTATTTGCGATGCGATTCTCGCTTCGTTCCAGTATCCTCTTTCACCGAGGAAGCGCGCGATTTTCGGCGCCAGGTCAATGCCTTGACCTCGTTTGAAGCCGATTCGCAAACGCCGCCAGAGCAGGTCGTCGAGTGTCATCGCCATTTCACCCCAAAAGGCGTAGAGCACCTCCGCTTTCAAAAAGACGGACGATTCCGACACTGGTTCTGCAAGCGTCAGATCTTCGGCAATGAACTTTTCGATGGCGACTGCGCCTCCACCGTAGCGTCGGACAATCCGTTCCCTGTCCGCAGACGGAATGAGTTTAGCACCTCCATCCAACTCGTGCACAGCGCTGTCTCCCAGTGGGTGCGCCGCGGTCTTGCAGGAACGCGGACGCCCCAGACCCTCTGCAATGCGGTCGACCGCCTCCTCGGCAATCTTTCGGTGTGTGGTCAACTTGCCGCCGTAGATATACATCACCCCGCTTTTGCTCTCGGTGATTAGGTGTTCGCGGGAGACAAAGCCGTCGCCCTTGGGGGCGATGAGAGGGCGCACGCCCGCATACGCGGATACGATTTTCGCACGATTGACGGCTGTCCTCGGGAAAATTCGCGCGACTTCCGAAAGCAGATAGTCCACCTCGGCGGCAGAGGGGCGCACACCATCGGGATCCGCGTCGGGATCGGATTCGGTGGTACCAATCGCAGAAAGCGTATCGTCGAAGCTGAGCGTGAAAATGATGCGGGGTTTTTCGTTTTGGCGCTTTTCGGCGCGGGTGAACGTTGCGATGCCGCAATCGCCCCGGTTCAAGCGGGGCAAGATGAGGTGAATGCCCTTCGCCTTTTGGGTTGTCAATCGCGGCACGCCATCGTAAGAGGGATCTTTCTCCCAGAGCCGATCTGTCCACGGACCGGCGGCGGACACAATCTTGTGCGTAACTATCTCAAACTGTTCGCCGGAGAGGGCATCTTCAACACGAACCGTGTACGTCCCGTTGGCTTTACTGGGCTGGGAAACAAATTCGACGAAACGGATATAGTTCGCTACGACAGCGCCGTGTTGGTGTGCATCTTTCAGCGTCAGTAGGGTCAACCGCGCATCATCGACCATGCTATCCCAAACGACGACGCACCCCTTTAGCGAGTTCGTTTCAATGGGGCCAACCAAATCCCGTATCTGCGCCGGATCGCGTATCGTGCGAGCTCTCTCTGCCTTATCGGCTTTCGAGAGGTGATTATAGTATTGCGCCGCGATGCTCATTCCGGTGAGCGGGTACGGATCTCCCTTGTAGTTGAGGATGGCTATCGGCGCCGATTTGACGAGGTTGGGCGCGATACGCAGCAGGGTTTCCCGTTCGCGCCGCGCCTCTTTAATTAGCGCGAAATCACGTTTGATGAGATACCGAAATCCGCCGTGGATAAGTTGTGAGGTGGCGCTGCTCGTACCGTTGGCGAAGTCGCCCTTCTCGACTAACCCGGCTCTGAGATTCCCGTTTAGGGCGAGATCGCGAATCAGTCCGGCGCCCACAATGCCGCCGCCGATGACCAAAACGTCCAACGGTTCGCGCTTCAGGTTTTGGATATTTTGTGCCCGGGTGCGGGAAGAGAATTCGACCGGCATGTCAATCGGCATCGCTCTTGACGAGCATTTCGGCGTGACGGGCTACTTTGTCGATAGCGGCGAGGACGCGTTCTGCGGCGTGTGGAATCGGGTCGGTCAGGACGGGTAGGAACACGAGGCGTGAACAAGCTTTTTCACTGACGGGCAAGTCACCTTGGGCGTAACCGGCGTAATCTCCTCCCATCTCAGGCGTACAGAGTGGTCCCCGTCCTTCGGTATAGATGTCCAGCCCCTCGGTAAACAACGGCAGGGTGTGGAGAAGCGGATACGGGTTATCGTTCGACGGCGCGCTTCCCGAAAATAGCGGCACGCCATCACCGACGAGGAGCGGATACGGGTTATTGTTTGCGAGCACGCCCTCTTTTCGGAGCGCATCGGCAAAAAGGGGCGCCGGCAGTCCGCTCAGTTCGTCCGGTTTGTAGTGGATGGGGAATCCGAAAAACCCCGCGGGCTGTGTCCCGGGGTAGGTTTCAACCGCGCTGACCCCCGGTATCACCCGCAAGCCGTCCGACACCTCTCGAATGAAGGCGCTACGCTTGGCGTTCAACGCCTCAAGTTTCTCCATCTGCACCGATGCGATGCCGATAGCCACAGGGTGCGCCCGGTATTTGACCCCAAGCCCCATCGGGGGAAGGTGCTTGTATCGCAGGTCGTCTCCCTCGATCTTGACGGAGCGGTTCACCTGTCCGAGTAGACAAGCGCGTTCAAAGATTGCGGCGTCGTCCGTCGCCAGCACGCCGCCTTCACCGGCGCTGACCGGCTTGCTGCCCTGCAAACTCCATGCGCCGACGTGTCCGATGCTTCCGCACGGTCTGCCTTTGTAGCTGGCGCCGTGGGCGTGCGAACAATCCTCTATAACGGGGACACCGGTCTCGTCGCTCAGCGCCATCAGCGCATCCATATCGCAGACATTGCCCCACAGATGCACGGCGACAATGGCTTTCGTTCGCTCGGTGATCCGCCGCCGTACATCGTCCACGTCAATTAGCAGGGTGCGGGGGTCAATCTCGCAAAAGACGGGTTTCGCCATCAGCATCAACGCGGGCGTAATCGAAGATATCCAGGTGTAGGTGGGACAGATGACCTCATCGCCGGGTCCCACGCCGAGTCCGAACATGGCGCTGTGTATCGCCGCCGTGCCGTTATTGAGCGTTATCGCGAACCGGGTATCGTGCCGGTCGCACCACATCTGTTCAAACGCTTGAACCACCGGGGATGCGCCCGAAAGCTCGTTGCGCAGGGTCATTTCATAGGCGATCTTCGCTTCGGCTTCCGAGATTTGACGCCATCCCTCAAGTTTCGGATAGGAGGCGTCGGCTGATTCGATGGTAGGGGTTCCACCCAAGGCGGCGGGCAGGTCGTGCAGGTCGGTATTCGGCATGGGCTGTGGATTTAACCTCCGACAAACTTATATTCGCGTATTCTATCAAGATCGGCTGTCGTTGTCAAGAGGGGAAAGACAGTGGTCGGTTCGTAGTGGCGAGTTGGGTTAACATGAGTATGAAGTCTGTTTATCGTTGATTCCCTGTAGGAGCGATCTCCGAATCGCGATATTTTGCAACTCTAGGAAATTTCATAGTTTTCATACTTTTCATACCAAATGGGGGTTTTCAGTAGAGGCAACGAGAGGGCTTTAACCCTTGCTATGACTGAGTTCGTGTCGGTTTTGGCATTGAAGCCAGGGAGGTGTTGGTATGAAATTTTGGTATGAAACGGAAATTGTCGCTTAGAGCAACATCTGTTCGTGGTTAGCAGAACTCTGAAACTGTGAGACGGGCAATGAGGGATTCCATCTTTAATTCGATAATCAAAAATCGTGTGCGATGAAACGTTGGGTTTCACTCGAATCTCGCGGCCGGTCGGGCGGAGTGAATCCTTAAAATTCCTCTACCGCAGATGATTTCTTATGGATTTCCGTTCAACCCAACCTACGCACTGAGAATCAGCGATTTGATGATCGAAGGTTGTTGGAGTGGGATGCTGGAAAAAACTGTCTGAATCGCGGATTACACGGATTACACGGATTAAAGGGATTTCTACCGCATTCGCTATGGGATCTGCTATCGGGATTTACTATGGGATCCCTACTGCCTTCCCTATCGGTCAGTTGCTCCTTCCTTATCCAGTCAGTTGCTCCCTCGTTGTCCACTCGTTTGAGGGATCTCTATCGCGCTCGCTATTCACTCGCTTGATCGTACTCAGACCGAATCAGCTGCCTGAACTTACCCCCATCCTTTAGACAGCAAAGAAGGAGATTTAAGTAATAATATCCAACTAATTCTGGTCAGGTTTCAACGCCTGAAGTTATCGGAAATACACCTCGTATGGGGATCTCTACCGCACTCGCTATCCGCTCGCTTGGTGGTGCGGTAGTCGAGCGATTGATGCAACCGCTCTCGGTTATAAAAGATGAAATAGTCTCTCAATCGACGATGAGCCGTGTTCATTGAGTCATAGTCGTTGAGATAAACCTCCTCATATTTGACACTACGCCAAAGCCGCTCAATGAAAATGTTGTCAAAATAGCTGCCTCTGCCGTTCCAACTGATGGCAATGTTAGAGGCCTCAAGTCTACCAGTAAACGCCTCGGAAGTAAACTGGCTTCCTTGGTCGTTGTTAAATATTAACGGACTCGATTGACGAAGGGCTCGTTCGAGAGCCGAAAGACAAAAGAATACATCAAGTGAGTTTGACAGTTCCCATGACAACACGTAACGGGAAAACCAATCCATAACGGCTACTAGATAAACATATCCACTACTCAAGCGAATATAGGTTATGTCAGTTGCCCAGACCTGATTCGGTCTGGTGATACTTAATCCTTTCAACAGATAGGGATACGTTTTTGACGGTTTGCCCATACCGGAGGTTTTGGGCTTGGGATAGATGGCAGCTAATCCCATCTTCCGCATTAACCTTGCCACTCGTTTCCGATTGACAGTGTGTCCTTGAGAACAAAGCCATTCAGTCAATCGAGGTACCCCGTAGAACGGCGTCTTGGTGTACTGTTCATCTAACAGACGCATGTAGAGCAGATTTTGTGGTGACTCCCCTACAGGACTGTAATAGAACGATGCTCTAGACAAGCCTAGGAGTTCGCACTGTCTCGCAACCGACAATGAACGGTACTCCTGTTCAACAAGCTGCCGCTTCTGTTCAACGGAGGCGTTGAGTTTTTTTTTCAAGCCAGTCCAATTCTACCTTCAACTGACCAATCTGACGATAGAGCTCAGGCACTAACTGGTCGTTATCGGAAGCCGTTTTTGAGCGTCCGTTTGTAAACAGTTGAGGTAATTCCTCAAGAACCTGTTTTTTCCACTGGCTGACTTGCGCTGGATTGACACCGTATTCACTGGCAATCTGACTGATAGTTTGCTGATTCTTAATGGCTTCAAGGGCCACTTGTGCTTTGAATCGGCCATCACGCTGTTTTCTGTGGGACATGGTGGAGAAACTCCTTTCTTTTTCTTGGCGTTTCTGAGCCCTATTTTCGCCCAGATGATGACCATTTTGCCAGTCGGAATGATCTCTTATTCAACTGTCTAGTTTTTGGGGGTAATTACAACAATGCCCTGGCTAATAGATACTGCAGAAGGTGGAGTCGTTACAGATGGTCTGATCAGCTATTGGACCTTTGATAATGCGCATATAGATGGCTTTACTGTTAATGACGTCTGGGGAGAGAGTCATGGAACCTTTGTTGGACCTGCGAAGATAGTTGATCGAGGCAAATTCGGCAATGCGCTGGATCCTATTCCTGGCCATGTTGAATTCGATGACTCAAATCTGCCGGCTGGAAACGATCCCAGGACTCTGTCCGCATGGGTTAATCTTGATTCAGTCCCCGAAGCGTGCGGATCCGTTTTTCAGTGGGGTTCGCTCAATGACACTAAAATTTCTGGTATGATGGTATGCAATGGGGGAACGGGCTTTTTCGTGGGTGGGCACGCTGATATGGAATCAGATGGCACCATGGAAAGAGGTGTGTGGAATTACATCACCATTACTTATGATGGAAAGCTTTTGAGAATATACATAAATGGTGAATTCGATAAGAAAGACCCTCCCGGTCTTAAATGGGGAAATCAGCCAAGGAAACTGAATACCGTGTTGGGGGGTACTGGGGCGATAGGTTCTCTCTTGAACGGAGATGAGGGTGATGAGGGTTTTACCTTCGGTCTCATCGACGAAGTCAGCATCTACGATAGAACTCTAAGCGCAGATGAAGTCGAACAGAATTTTAACGCCGAAGGACTGGCTGTCAACGCTGCTGGCAAGCTGGCTCTCACCTGGGGCGGAATAAAGCTCTCAAGATAGCGAGCTATGCAGTGATAAGTATGTATACTTTCATACAGTAGATAAGTGACATTGGATTTTAACTTTATCGTTCTTGAATCCTGAATCGATGCACGATTCAGGATTCAAGATGCAATCAAATCCATAATCTCGATAGCAATCTCTCAATTCAATGGAGTATTGTCCCCGTCAGAGTCCGTATCCCAAGGACAGCGCCAAGTATTGACCACATGCAAATGATAATCTGTTCACCCAAGATTAACCCAATGAAAAACGGAACAGCGTTTCGATACGCTCTTAATCCGCCGTATCTCAGGATAATCCCTTTGATAGCCCAACCGATCAGGACTGATGTCCACACATGCCACATACCCCATGACGCACCCAGCGCATAGCCGGCAGGGTGAAAGGGCCACCAGATAAATCGTCTTTGCATTCCCATCAGAAACACCGTAAATACCCCGCCCAATCCGATGAAAAGCGTAGCGGTATAATTTGACTGCTTAGGGTACTGTAACCATGACGTTAACAGTCTGAAGAACTCATACCCCATATACATTAGTGGGCCACGTGCTTTTGCGGCTACGCCGTGTTCATACATTACATGGAAATACGCCCAAAACGACACCAGGATACTGAGTGCCAAGGCGAGCACCATACCCAACAGGATATGGGTGTTGTTTATGCCTGTCCGTTCGGCGATCTTGAAGGCTTCTAGCTGGTTCGGCATCGGATGAGAAGTGTTTTCTCTGTTGAAAGCGTATAGAAAGGAGAGGATAGTCAGATTGCTCGCGCCAAGCGCACGTGTCCCCATCACGTCCACCATAAATCCTTGCGGGGAAGTGAAGACAATTTGATGGTAGGGCGGACCGAGCACAGCGCGGGCACGCGTGATGGCAATAGACATCAGCAAGTAAATCGCAAAATAAAACAGCATCACTGATAAGGATAAACCTGCTTTCTGGAGTAGAAGAACCAGAAAAGTCATCGCAAGAACCAGCCCAAGGACGGCAAATCTGTAACGCAGCGGTTCGGTTGAATCGTCCAGGGTTGAGGGTTGCCCAATGAGTTTCCTCCATACCTGGCTAAGATGTCGCCTGGTCATCCATAGAGATAAAATACCCAGCGTCGTCCATGCCCCAAGTCCCTGTTGCATCCCATAGACACCGTGGGCACGGACAGGAACCCACGAGGGCATTGATGCTAACTCTATATGCATTATAACCTGTTGAGCTTTGAAGAAAAGGTGGAAGAACCAGACAGAAAACGCTAAATCCAAGGGCGCGAAGAATGTCAACCCAGTCACAAATGGGTTAAAAGAGAATCTCATCCAGCCCAGCAACCACGGTTTTTCTGTAAAGGTATGGATATAATGCAGCGGGATGCCAGGAATAACGGGAAAAAGATGATGAAGACCGTTGACAATCTCAATCAGCGCAGATACGGAAAAGCCAATCCACAGAAGGGGGCGAAACATCGTGCGTGGCGCAGTCAGCTCAATCGGGACTTGAATAATCGGATAACTCAATTTATCCCGTTCCGTCCATTGCTTGCGTATGATGATGTTTACACAGATGAATGTGAAAAAAATGGCGAATATAATCCCCGTCCATACAAGCACGGGAATCAGCCAGGTGTTGAAATGCTCTGCGGTGTGGAAGGTTTCGCCTCCTTCAAAGAAACCTCTTAACACCCGCTTATCGGAAACAGTAAACCACGAGGGAATATATCTATGGAAGAGTGCAGCATATTCATTTTCTGGCGTGGCAAACCAAAACGGATGTGTCAGGGCGCCGATAACGAAGCTCATCATCGTGTACCCGCAGACAGTTGATAGCATCACGAGCATCACATAGATGGTGAGGAGTTCGGTTCGCGAAAAAGCGAAGTTAGGCAGGAATTTGCGGAGGGGGAGATTGATAAGTATCAAGAAGAAGAGATTGAAGACCGCGTTGAAGAACAATGATGTTGCGTTCATGCCTATCATCGTAGCCCAAAGCTCGCTGACAATGGTTATCCAATAGGCATTTATCGGGATAAGGATGAGGCCGATGAGAATGGCTCTGGTGGGAATGAATGCGGTTTTTTTTGCGCGGTTCAATATGGTGGGTAAATTCCTGATGCAGTTGACGACAGATAAGGTATTGTTTATAGGCTTCCGAGGTCCCCGAGACTTCGGAAGTCTGGAGTCTGGAAGAGAATTCATCGAGATACGCTTGTTCTCAAGGCATCAACAGCACGTTGCCAGTTCCGCACATACTATGGGTTTTCACCTTCAGATTGATTGTTGACAGCTTGCAGGGCTTCAGGAGTGCCAATGCGACCTAATGCCTCGGCAGCACTGCTGCACACTGAGTCATCCGCGCCGCTCAATGCCTTTATCAATTCAGGCACGGCTTCACTGGCCGCTTCACCAATCGGACCTAGCACCCTTGCAGCGCCCATGCGCACCACACGGTTTTCATTATACAAGCTTTTATCAATTCGGCTACCGCAGGTTTACCAATTTGCCCCAACGCCAAAGCCGCAGGCGCACGAACCCCTGCCTCCTCATCTTTCAATGCCTGTATGTAAACGTTCAGGTTGTACATCTCAAACTGTCCGCCCCCGAAGGGGAGACTGAGAGGGGGTAGTGCGACCGCATACCATTCCCCTCTGCTCCTTCCTATTTCAAAAATGAGCATTCTCCGCGTGGCTTGGAACGGTGCAGCGTGGAGGGTGTAGAAATAGATGCCGCTGGAAACCGTTTCTCCGACTTCGTCCCTGCCGTCCCAATAGGCGGCGGTTTCTCGGGTCAGATAGCCACCCGCTCTTTGCACCCCGAGATTCAACTCACGCATCAGTTGTCCCCGGACGTTGTAGATGCCAAGGGTTACGGGCGCATCGGCCGCTAATCGATACGGCAGCCACGTTTCAGGGTTAAACGGATTGGGGAAGTTTTGAAGCAGTGCTGTGCGCTTGACCTGACCCAACGTCGTCACTCTCAATCCAAACGGCTCGACGGCGAAGAAGGGCGGTGTGCCGAAATCTTCTTCACTATTATAGACATATGCCGCTGCGCCGTTACCCCTGTTCAACCAGGCGGCCTCATTGGGGGTGTTATGAGCCGAGACAACGACCATGTCGCCGCTCATAGCCACCCAAGCGCCGAAACTGATTCTTGGCCCCTCGTCGTCGGGCTGGACTTTCTTCTTCTCCTCCCAGACGCCGTCAACACGTGCAAAGCCATAGGCGGCACCTGAGCCCACTCCGGCTTCATCCACTCCAGCGGCCCCAACGATGGCGATGTTCCCAGCGACAGCGACACCAGATCCGAACTGATCGCCTTTCCTTTCGGCTTTAGGGATTAGCTTCACCTGCTGTTTCCAGGTGTCCCCGCTGCGGACGAAGATATAAGCTGAGCCGGCATTTTTCTTAGCTCCGGCATGATTGTCGCTTGGTGCCCCGACGATGGCAGTGTTCGCGCTGGCCCGATCAGGGCGACCGGCGAGGGAGACCGCCCATCCGAAGTGGGCAGCGTCCGGACCGGCAGTAAGTTCCGCCTGCTCTTTCCACTTTTTGCCATCGCCTACATAGATTTTCGCGATGCCCACCTTATGTGCCCCGACGACCACGGAGTCCCCGATAATATCGGCGCACAATTGTTCATTGTCTAGTCCGTCCTCGACACCGATAAGCTTGACTTCTTTTTGCGCGAGGGT
Organism: Candidatus Poribacteria bacterium; assembly: GCA_965197465.1. Classification (GTDB taxonomy): domain Bacteria; phylum Poribacteria; class WGA-4E; order WGA-4E; family JAJDTR01; genus JAJDTR01. Next base: position 3,699,903 of record OZ240209.1, read on the forward strand.
GGGGCGACTGATGGACCCCAGTCCAATACCGAGGACTAGACTCATGAGGATAAACCGTATCGTTTTCATGAGGTTCTCCTTTCGATGTCGGTTCATGTTAAGAAAACGTGAAGAATGGTTTGTTTTCGACCGCGCCGCTCCCTGTGTCACTTCGTGACTTCTTGCCCCAACATCGGAGGGAGACCGAGCGGGCGGCAGCGCGACCGCGTCAGAATTCGAGGGCTGCACTTAATTTTGACATCAGCCAGAAATTTTATCCAGAATGTTTGTCTGTCGGATGAGATTATACCAATCTCCAAGTATGTGTGAACCAAAATCTGAAGCCCTTCAGGGAAAGGCATCGCGTTTCAATAAAACCTCCCTTTTTCTGAAACACTCACTATCATCATTTCCTTCCGGCAGATCTTCCTCATCAACCCACCAGATCCAGAGTTCATTAAGTCCGAAAAAAACCTCCCGTTTTTACCAAAGATACGTGATGATTAGACTCGCGAAAATCCAAACATGTCGTTTCATGTCTATTCCTCCTTCAGACTAGAAAATGGTGTACTGAATTCCGCCGACCATCACTTTACTTTTAACAGATGTTGAAATATGAACTTAGCATCCGCATTATTTGAAGTTGAAAAGTTGAATTTCGTCGTTGAGTATAGGTATGACAACTCAACATATCTCTTGGGACGAAATTCAGATAGAAAGACTCGATGATGTTCCGCTGTTAATTGGCTTGCAGCAGCGGCTGGAGCTTGATGCTATCATAGATGATGTAATCCCTCGTCCTTATCAAGGATTGTCGCTGGGGCAACTGGTTGTGGGCTGGAATGCCTACATTCTGTCAGAAGCCGACCACCGCAAGATGGCTGTTGAACGGTGGGGCGTCGAGCATCAAGCGCTGCTGTCAGAATTGTTTGACATGCCCGTCCGCCGCACCGATTTCAGTGATGACCGACTGAGTCAACTGCTCACACAGTTAGCTGATGATGCAGCGTGGCGCTCCATTGAGCAAAAACTCTGGCATAACAGTATCTCCGTTTATCAACTTATACCGGAGCGAGTTCGGCTAGATGCGTCTCGATTTAGTGGCTATCATACCCCTTGCGATGATGGGTTGATGCAACACGGATACAACTCGAACACGCCACAGCTCGCGCAAGTGAAGCTGATGGCCGCCAGTATTGACTGTGGGGCATCGGGACACTTGCTTTCGACCGATGTGGTGTCGGGCGAAAAAGCGGACGACCGGTTATATCTACCAATGATTCACAACGTGCGTCAGATGGCCGATGAATCCGGACTATTGTATATCGGCGACAGTAAAATGAGCGCCATTGAGATTCGCGCCGAACTGGCACGAAAGGGGGATTTCTATTTGGTTCCGTTGGCGAAAGTCGGCGGCGTTCCGGCGCTCTATGAGCAATGCCTGGCGCCTAGGGATCTCTATGGGATTTCTATCGCCTTCCTTAATCAGTCAGTTGATCAGTCACTTTGTAATTACCCCCAAAAACTAGACAGTTGAATAAGAGATCATTCCGACTGGCAAAATGGTCATCATCTGGGCGAAAATAGGGCTCAGAAACGCCACGAAAAAGAAAGGAGTTTCTCCACCATGTCCCACAGAAAACAGCGTGATGGCCGATTCAAAGCACAAGTGGCTCTTGAAGCCATTAAGAATCAGCAAACTATCAGTCAGATTGCCAGTGAATACGGTGTCAATCCAGCGCAAGTCAGCCAGTGGAAAAAACAGGTTCTTGAGGAATTACCTCAACTGTTTACAAACGGACGCTCAAAAACGGCTTCCGATAACGACCAGTTAGTGCCTGAGCTCTATCGCCAGATTGGTCAGTTGAAGGTAGAATTGGACTGGCTTGAAAAAAAAACTCAACGCCTCCGTTGAACAGAAGCGGCAGCTTGTTGAACAGGAGTACCGTTCATTGTCGGTTGCGAGACAGTGCGAACTCCTAGGCTTGTCTAGAGCATCGTTCTATTACAGTCCTGTAGGGGAGTCACCACAAAATCTGCTCTACATGCGTCTGTTAGATGAACAGTACACCAAGACGCCGTTCTACGGGGTGCCTAAGTTAACTGAGTGGCTTCGTTCCCAAGGATATGTCGTCAATCCGAAACGAGTGGCAAGGTTAATGCGGAAGATGGGATTAGCTGCCATCTATCCCAAGCCCAAAACCTCCAGTATGGGCAAACCGTCAAAAACGTATCCCTATCTGTTGAAAGGATTAAGTATCACCAGACCGAATCAGGTCTGGGCAACTGACATAACCTATATTCGCTTGAACAAAGGTTTTGTCTATCTGGTAGCCGTTATGGATTGGTTTTCCCGTTACGTGTTGTCATGGGAACTGTCAAACTCACTTGATGTATTCTTTTGTCTTTCGGCTCTCGAACGAGCCCTTCGTCAATCGAGTCCGTTAATATTTAACAACGACCAAGGAAGTCAGTTTACTTCCGAGGCGTTTACTGGTAGACTTGAAGCCTCTAACATTGCCATCAGTTGGAACGGCAGAGGCAGCTATTTTGACAACATTTTCATTGAGCGGCTTTGGCGTAGTGTCAAATATGAGGAGGTTTATCTCAACGACTATGACTCAATGAACACGGCTCATCGTCGATTGAGAGACTATTTCAACTTTTATAACCAAGAGCGGCTACATCAGTCGCTCGACTACCGCACCCCATACGAGGTGTATTTCCAATAACTTCAGGCGTTGAAATCTGACCAGAATTAGTTGGATATTATTTCTTAAATCTCCTTCTTTGCTGTCTAAAGGATGGGGGTAAGTTCACTTACCGTTCCCTTGATCACTCGCTATTCGCTCGCTTGAGGGATCTACTATCGCACTCGCTATTCACTCGCTTGATCGTTTGCGGTTCAGAGCCTGTGACATTAATTTCCTCCTTTGATAATGAGTGCCAATCGCCGGCGCTTATCGCAGCAGGGCATCAAACGAACTGTGCTCAGACAGCTACTCTGACTTCGGGAGAGAGCTTTGCTTGGCAAGAACGCATCTTAGTGGTGCGTTCCTTATCCAAAGCCGAAAAGTAGTTCGCCACTTTAGAGCGAAACCTTCAACAAGCGACAGAGGAGATACTTGCCTTAACACCAGCCCCCGGACGTGGACGACAGCAGATTTGCACAGCAGCCGAGTTGGAGCAAAAGGTTGAAGCCATAAAAGCGAGGTATCAAGTCAGTACGTATCTCCACTATACTGCCGAATGCGAAGAATCGGTGAAAACGTGTTACATCGGTCGTGGACGCGGGAGTGCCAGTCGCCGAAAGAAGGAAATCCGCAGCGTTCGCTATCAAATCACACAAGTTATTCGAGATGAGCAGGCGATTCAGCAAGCCTACTGTCAGATGGGGTGGCAATTGTACGCCACCAATCAACCCCAAGCACATCTACCGCTCGATGAAGCCATCAGACTTTATCGTGCCGCTCCGCGCATCGAACGCCATTTTCATCTGTTTAAATCCGCTCCGATAGGGATTTCACCGATGTATGTAAGAAACGATCAAACGACCGAATAGGATCAACTGAGTGAATAGCGAAGGCGATAGTAAATCCTGTGCGATAGAGATCCCTGACCAGATTAAAGGGCTGGCTCGACTGCTTTCGCTGTGTGTCCAACTTTTGACCTTGATTGAAATTGTCTCCCGACGCCATCTCGAAGCACACCGTCAAACCTTGGCAGGATTGTACCAAGACAACGCAAACCGTCGAACCGCTAAACCGACAGCAACCCGACTTTTACGCGCTTTCCACGGTATCCATCGCGTGCGATTGCCCAATCAGGTCACATCTTACACCACCCCACTGACCGATTTACAACAACAGATTCTTTCGATGCTTTGTATCACCAAGTCAGTTTACCAAGCTAGAGCGCCTGATTCACACCACTCGTGGCCTTCGCACGAACGTGCGGACAAATTCTAGTCTAAATCTGCTAAACATAATTCAACTTTTCCTCATCTGATAATGCGGATGATACGAATTTTACTCGATCTTTGGAACAATGTCAAGATGTCGGAAGGTTATAAGGGAAAGACGGAAGGATGGAAGGAAAGGAAGAAAGTAGAGCGGGTCCGCTGGCGCGAGACTCCCAGAACTGCTAGCCCGTTCCCTGATACCGTTGCTGAAAAGGATGGAAGAAGGGAAGGGAATGCTACGATGCGTTGAGAAAACCGAAAAAATGGACGCAGAGCGTCCGGGTAGTATTCCCACGCAGATTGGAGTATAGCGGAAATCCCAATCCATCGGGGGCGTGGGAACGAGTCGATTAAGACTTGACACTCATGAGAGCGTTGGTATAGACTAGACTAAGTTTAGCTAATAAGGAGAAGAAGATGCAAATCACCAATATTCATGAAGCCAAAACCCGGCTCTCGCAGCTCATTGAGCGGGTGCAAGCGGGTGAAGAGGTTATCATCGGTAAAGCGGGAGTACCGGTTGCGAAGCTCATTCGCTACAATGAAAGCGACGAACCTCGCCGGCCGGGGTTCTGGCGCGGAAAGGTGAGGGTTGCCGATGACTTCGACGAGTTGCCCGAAGCGTTCACCGCGTTTTTCGAGAGAGGAGACCAATGATTCTTTCACTCGATACACATGCGTTGCTATGGTGGCTCGCTGATGACCCGACGCTTTCCCAAACAATACGTGCGGCGATTTCGGATGGAAAGAATCTCGTGTTTGTCAGCGCCGCCGTCGCGTGGGAAATGGCGATTAAAAGCGCGCTGGGAAAGCTTGATATACCGTCCAATTTGGAAGCCGCTTTAACAGCCAATCGATTTCAGCTGCTGCCGATTACGATTCCTCATGCCCTAGCCGTTGCAGATCTCCCCCATCATCATAATGACCCTTTTGATCGGCTACTGATCGCGCAGGCAAAGGTCGAAAGCTTAACACTGGTTACCGGCGATGAGCAGATCAAAAAATACGATGTTCCTATCATGGAAGCGTGAGCTCATGGCAGGCAATACCGCGCCCAACGATGCCCTCCTTCAATGTCACAAGGGAAGGGAGGCTCTGAGAGAAGCTGCCGCTTTCTGGCGAGATCCCACCGAAATTCTCAAGGGAGGGGCGGTCAAGTCCCTCGTCTACGACCTAGGCTGTAGCATGCACGACAGCACCCTCACATACCAACCCGCCCCTGCCCGGCCTGAATGCCACAACTCTCACGGACGGAAGATGACTCTATCTCGCAGTTGCGAAGCGAAGTGCCGAAGCCCATCATGCACCATAGTTACTCCACTAGGGAAGAATAAGAGGATATACGCCACTGCATGCTCCCCACCTATAGTCATTTGCATCAATATCTACAAAATTGAGTGTTGATTGACTCGACGTATCTCACTATCTCCCAGTTTCCGACGTTTCCCGTTGAGCGGGTCGGGCATAAAGCCCAACCTACGAGAAAGGATGGGAATTTAGATATGTTTATCCTAGTTGCTACTTGCAAGATTTGAGACATGCACAACCGTTTTAATTGAGAACAGTTTATTAGTCAACTTTCCAAAATAATGTCAGTCGATTCGGGTTTTTTTAAGCGTTGATTGACCAAAGGAGCAAATGCACAGTCAAGAGATTTGAGGAGGGATGCACGTATGCTTGTTTACTCGTTTTTCTTCTCACTTTCCCGCTCTGGGCCTCTGTATCTCCGTGATTGAATTGACGCAAGTTGTTACCTGTCACCCCACCGGGGCTTTGGTGCGTGGGTGTTCGGTGTTTCTATACACCTGCCGCCCCGTTGGGGCTATGTGAGTTGATTCGATAAAGCCTAAAACACACCGTTCTGCTTGAGCGAAAGGTTGAACACTTCAATCCAAGTTTAATCTTAATGGATTTTCAATCGGCAGCAACTCGGCTGAATTAGGAAAGATGTCAATTAATTGTGGAGATTTCCTAGCGCAAACTGTCAGTGTGCGCATTACCAAGCACAATCGAACCCAATCAAGAGCGAGTGCATAGCGATCAAACGACGGGACAAGGAGTGCAATAGCAAATCCCGTTTGATAGAAATCCTTTGTGCCACAAATGTATAACTTGCCCATCCCTAAAGGTGTTTCAGAAGCTTCGCAACAACAAGCAATTCTGATAATGCTACAGTAATTTTGAGAAGCCTTCTTTAATTGTTGTCTTAGTCGTAAGGTCAACAAATATGAAGTTTTTGCACAAGGGTTTGAATAGTGGAACTTCGTTAATAAATTTTCTGTGCCACTTATCCCCAGAGACAAATGTAACACCCGTGTGATACGTATAATGCAAGAATTCAGCATCTCTAAGGACGTTTTGGGGCGCAGCATTTTCGGCATTCTCACGAAGGTAAAGCTGAATTGTGCAATTCCACACCGCTGTTCTGAGCGCGTATGGTGCGAATCTAACAATAGGCGGCATATCTTCCTTAAGAAACCTGTTAAAGACTTGGGTACGTTCTTCTTGCGTAAGTATAGAATCGAAGATCCCACATAGCCGCTGTAATTTATCATATGCAGCGTGGCGATCGCTCGAATCATGGTTGAGTAGACTTGCAGCTACTTGATTTGCGTTCTTCAAGGAATCTGCTTTATATGTATCAAAGAATGTTTTGATGAATGTTTGGAAGATTACTTTGCTTTCCTGGTGAAAGCCTTTGGTTTCTACTTTTTTCAGAATGGTTTCTAACTCTGGATGATAGGCTTGGTTTGCTCTCAGGACCTCTTTTAACCTATGCACCCACTCTTTTTCAGGAAGATTGTCTATTTGTTTAGACAATCCCAACAATCCTTCTTTCAGCGGATTGATTATAGAGTCCTGATTTCTTAAAAACGCTTCGGTATCTTTCCATGTCTCTATGGCTTCACTTGAAGCTTCTTTGAACTCCCGAAGTTCCTGTTCCGTGCACTCGCGAACTGACTTCATTGCGCTTGCACTTCCAACACGTAAGGGTTTAGCGGACTCTTCTGTAAGCAAGTCCATTTTTGCGTGCTCCCACCAATCGGGAATACAGATTATATTATCTAGTTTGAGCAGCGGATTATGCCTATTTAGCCCGTGTCTAGCAACTTCAGTGAATAGGATTGATGGACAAAGGATTGTGTATCTGGAAACTAAAACCTCACGTTGTTCACGATCTAAGGACCTCCAAAATGACGTGTCGGATAGCAAGGGGTTGTTCTGATGGTTCGTCATCATGTTCATCTCCAATTGTTTGACTCCGTTCTAATTTGCTTCGTCATCCTCCGCCTCCCTTTTGTCAAGTTCAGTAAACAGTGCATCCGCAATTTTCCGTGAGCATCTCATCTGTCATAGGTGAGAAATTCATCAGAACCACCAGCGTTATGATCTAGCGGCTATCGCATGTTTTTCAATGCTAGGGAGTTGGTTGAATGCGTCCTTATGTTTTGTGGGGTTGCGTGCACAGGGGACCTCCGTGGGTAAGAGCGTATAGTCTATGTAAATTATACACGATGCCCTGACGAAATTTAAAGCTTTCTATACATTCCAATAGAGCCATCTAATTTTTGGTTCTCTGTGGCGGTCCAGTGTAAGTCGCGATTCAGCGACAGCGCCGAAGGTTCAAGCGATTCAACTTCACCACTTCGTCAAATCATGGCTAAGAATTCGCGACCTGGAGATCGCTCCTACAAGCGTTTTGTTGTAACAATATCATAAGTAAATAAATGAACGCAAATGACTATAGGCAGGGCTATGAGCGCTCTGCGAAGCAGTAGAGGATGAATAGGGTGAACGGGATGTCCCCCGGCATTACCTGGAAATCCATAGCTATAACGATCGCCTCAATGCCATTCAACTTCTACTGGATAATCGCAGGTGAAGTGGGTCTCGTCGGATATGCTCTGAACACCTATGCCGTCCCATTCTACAATGTCATCTTCACCGTCTTTGTGCTCGTGCTTCTGAGGGTTTTGGTAAAAGGAACTCTCGGCGTTTCCATTCTTGACAACGCGGAACTTCTCACCGTATACATCCTGCTGAGCGTAGCCTGCGCCCTCCCTTCAATAACGTTCATGACGCTTCTGGTTACGAGCGTAGGGCACGCTTTCTGGTATGCAACTCCGGAGAACGAGTGGCAACAACTGTTCTGGAACTATCTCCCCGGCTGGCTTGTCGTGAAGGACAGGAGCGTTTTGGGCGGCTATTATGAGGGAGAGTCAACCTTGTACACGCTTTCTCATGTCAAGGCGTGGCTACGACCGGCAGCCTGCTGGACGATATTCACCACCTGCCTCATCTTCGTGATGCTATGTATCAACACGATCTTGAGGAAGCGGTGGATCGAGCGTGAGCATCTGGCTTATCCTGTCACACAGATCGCCTATCAACTAGCCTGCAATACCAACAGGCTTTTCTCCAACAAGATGCTCTGGATGGGTTTTGCGGTAGCCGCCTCAATCGCTATCCTTAACGGACTAAGTTTTCTTTTTCCCTCCATACCCACCATCCCCGTGAAACGAGCCGGCAGTTGGCACGGTATCGGTCATCTATTTACAGAAAAACCGTGGAACGCCATCGGTCACATCAGCTTCTCGTTCTACCCGTTTGTCATCGGACTCGGTCTCCTCATGCCGCTGGATTTGGCATTCAGCAGTTGGCTCTTCTTTTTATTTTTTAAGGCGGAACTGATACTAACCAGCGCATTGGGGATAAATATACCCGGATTTCCCTATCACAATGAGCAATGCTTTGGAGCGGCAGTGGGTATATGCTTAACCCTTCTATTCTTCAGCAGGAGATATTTATTCGGCGTCTTTAAGGGGGCGTTCAAGAACAGCCCCATGGATGATGAAGACGAGCCTGTCGGATACAGATTCGCCATAGCGGGCATCATTCTGGGATTCGCGTTTCTCGTATTGTTTTCTCTAAAAATCGGGATGTCTCCTTGGCTCATTCCCATATTCTTTGGCATCTACTTTGTCATTCTACTCGTGATAACCAGAATGCGCGCCGAGCTGGGATTCCCGGTACACGCCATGGAAAATATGCCGACTTTCGCGATCTTAATAGATTCAATGGGAACGCGGACTCTAGGTACAAATAACCTCGTAGCGATGTCAATTTACAAGTGGTTCAATAGAAGCTATACCAGCAATTCGATGCCGCATCAGATGGAGGGGTTTAAACTGGCTGATAGGTCCGGGATTAACACCAGAAGACTGTTTTATGCTATCATAGGAATAACGGCTTTAGGTTCGGTGTGCGTGTTCTGGGTCATACTCCACTCATTCTATAAAGTCGGTGCGGTATCGGGAGGCGGAGGCGGTTGGTCACTGCAATTTGGATGGTATGTATATGACGGGTTAAGGAGCTGGCTTTATTCCTCGTCGGAACCCAACTTTTATGCTGTGGGAGGAATGACTTTCGGTTTTCTGTTCTCACTCATACTTATGTTCATGAGGTCGAGGTTTACTTTCTGGCCGTTCCACCCTATCGCTTTTGTGATTTCCGGCGATTGGGGCATGAAATACTTATGGAGTTGTATGTTGGTCAGTTCTGTCGTAAAATGGGGGGTGCTGAAGATTGGAGGGCGAAGAGCAGCGCAGCAGCTTGTCATCTTTGCCATAGGTCTCATGCTTGGTGATTTCATCATAGGCGGCTTATGGAGCCTGCTTGGAGTATTTACCAAGACGCCGATGTATAACTTCTGGCCATAAATTGCCCCTGATCGTTTCTATGAAGACAGGCTGCGAGACGGATTATGTCACGGTCATGAGAAAATCAAACGGTTACCTACAAACCAGCATTTAGAGCTTGTTTGAATAGTCGGTAGCATAGTGATTCTATTCATTTGGAGAGAGTTCTTTCATGTTTGCGTAATTGCCCGCTATATTCCTGTCGCCCCTCCGGGGCTTTAAGAGGCTAGTAGGAACTCTATCAAGACTTTCCATCGCCTTCACTACATGTTCAGTTGGTCGCGCATTATTCATTCGCTTGATTGCTGTAAGAGGGTAAATCGGGGATTTGATGATCCCCATCGCACCCTACAAAACGGTATATAAATTCCATAACGCGGGAGATAGTAGCTATGCCTAAGACAGATGCGCACCCTAATCTGCTTATCATAATGGCGGACCAGCATGCGCCCATGTTCAGCGGTCTCTACGGACACTCGGTGGTTCGAACCCCGAATATGGATAGGTTGGCGTCTGAAGGGGTTGTCTTTGATGCTGCGTATTGCAATTCGCCTCTTTGCGTCCCTTCGCGAATGTCGTTCATGACAGGGCGGCATATTCAGCACATCGGGATATGGGACAACGGCGTGCCGCTTGCCTCGGAGGCGGCGACTTGGGCGCACGCCGTACGGACGCAGGGCTACGATGCCGTTCTGGCAGGAAAGCAGCACTTCCGAGGTCCCGACCGGCTCCATGGTTTTCGTGCGCAGATCGCGCGGGACATTAATGCCGAAAACAAGCCGATGATTCCGGACTGGTCGCGGGAACTCGAGAACCGCGCGCCTATCAGGGAGATACGCACAAGCGCCGGGCTGAGCGAGGAAGTAAAGGCGGATGACGGGGTGGAAGCCGCCGCATTAGCCTATCTACGTCATCCGGATCGTCAAACAGGGCCGTGGGCGCTGAACGTCGGGTTTGTGGCGCCGCATCCGCCCTGGATTATCCCGCCGCCATTCTTCGATATGTATCCACCCGAAGAGGTGGATTTACCGGTGATTCCGCCGGGCCACCTTGAGGGGCAGCACCCGGTCCACCAGCGGATGAGGCGATGGCGAGGGTTAGCAGTCGGACCGCTTCCGGAAGAAGCGGTTCGCCGAGCGCGCTCTGCTTACTACGGCTTGATTGCCTATCTGGACGAGAAGGTCGGCAGGCTGCTCGACGCCTTGGAAGAGACGGGGCTTCGCGAGAATACAGTGGTGGTCTACACGAGCGACCACGGCGAATTGTTGGGTGAACACGGGATGTGGTACAAATGCAGTTTGTTTGAGCAAGCTGTGCGCATCCCCCTGATTATTTCGTGGCCTGGCAATCTGTCCCGCCGCCGCGTAAAGGAGCCCGTCTCATCGGTCGACCTGTCGGCGACAATTGTGGAACTTGCCGGTGCACCGCAACTGGACTGGATGGACGGCGACAGCCTGCTGAGCCTGGCGAAGGGAGAGTCGCAGGGCTGGAAGAACGAGGCAATCTCTGAATACTATGCGATGGGTGTGACTCGGCCGCTGGCTATGATTCGGCAGGGTCGGTTCAAGCTCAACTACAGCCTCGGCGAACGCGCCGAGCTTTATGACCTCCAAGATGATCCTGGGGAATTCAACGACCTGGGCGAGAATCCTGCCTTTGGGGACATTCGCGAGGCACTGGAGACGCGGCTGCTATCTCAATGGAATCCCGCCCAGTTGGATGAGGAGATTCGGCAAAGCCAGCGCGAACGCCGACTGATTTACGATTTCTTGTTTGATTGGTGAAAAGCCTGTCGTGGATGCCACCTACAAGTTTTCGGACGGCGTCACGCGATTTTCCCGGATGCGCGGGCTTGGATTCCACCGGGACCTAGGTTGCGCGGATTGTAGTGGTAATCAGCCCCAGTGGATAGCGAAGAATCAAGTGAGATTACACTAATGAACAGTAGTGCGATACTATTCTCATAGAAATCTCTTTATTGCACGTCTTCTGTAGCGAACTTTACTCGCGATAAGAAGTCGCGACTTGGAGATCGCTCCTACAAACCGAATTGTGGAACTCCCAAATGTACAATTTCTAGTCGCAATAACTATAACACCTTTCGAATTATGGCATCTGGCAAAGGAGGAACAGAGTAATGGGAAAAACGTACCGAGTTGGAGTCGTGGGTTGCGGAGGCATGGGACGCAACCATTCACGCGCTTGGACAGAACATCCGGCGGCCGAGCTTGTCGCGGCGGCGGATATCAACGAACAGATGGCGCAGAAGGTTGCCGAGGAGTTTTCAATTCCCACAGTCTATAGCGACTATAACGAGATGTTTAGAAATGCGGATCTCGATATTGTCAGCATCCCGACGTGGCAGGGGGTACGCGCCGAAATCACCATCGCGGCGGCGAACGCGGGAATCAAAGGGATCATTGGTGAAAAACCGATGGCGGCGTCATTGGGAGAAGCCGATGACATGATTGAGGCGTGCGAACGCAATGGGGCGAAACTCGTCATCGGGCATCAATCCCGATTCACGCCGGCACGCACCGAAATCCGGCGGCTTGTGGCTGACGGCGCCATTGGTCAACCAACGATGGTTTACGATAGGACAAAGCCGCGGGCGGGATTGCTCAACATAGGCACACATGTCGTCGATAGGTGGCGGTACATTCTATCCGATCCGGAGACGCTTTGGGTGATTGGGCAAACGTCGCGCACCACCGATCGATGGGAGCGCCGCAGCCGGTGCGAGGATTTGTGCGTGGGTTTGGTCTGCTTTGAGGGCGGCACTCGGGGTCTATACGAGAGTGACTTGCCCGAGCCGATCGTGCCGATATCTCTCATATCCGGCACAGAGGGTCAAATCAAGGAGGGCGGAGACGGTGAGGTTCTGCTTCAGAACGAGAAGGCGAGCGGTTGGCAGTCGATTCAGCCGCCCCCGGAGGAGACCAACCAATACCAGCAATTGACGGATTGGTTGGAGGGCAAGGTTACCGAGCACCGGAGCAGCGGTCGGCAGGCGCGGTATACCATGGAAATCCTGATGGCGATATACGAGTCGCTGCGCATCAAGAACGTGGTCATCATGCCGCTTGAGACCAGAGAATCACCACTGGAGTTGATGGTGGCAGACGGCACATTGCCGATTCTCAAGGAGGGGCGTTACGATATTCGCAAGCCGTTCCCTGATCAGAAATGATGACCGAGGTCTTTGTGGTTATGTCAATTCATAATTGCACATATCAAGCAGGGTATTTAGCGATATGATCGTTGAAGGTTATGTGGATCAACCTACTTGTAGGAGCGATCTCTGCTCGCGACCGGGAGGGGGATCTCTATCAATCAACTGACCTGATAGGGAAGGATCAAGCGATTGGATAGTGAGCGCGATAGCGTTCCCATAGGAAGTCTTACTCACTGTTCGTTCGCTTGATCTCCTCTGGAGTTTTTAGAGGCTGGTGCGCAGTGCGCACCTTACAAACGGTATTTTCAAACAGGTTTTGAAGAACCAGAGGTATTAACTACAGATAATTATATTAATGAAGATACTATTGGAAAGAAATAAGTTGCGTCAAACTCTTGAAAGTGGTTACAATAGGTTCAGTGGCTAGTTTTCTCGCTACAAATTTAACCTTTCATTTCAGGAAATAAAAATGAAAATGATAGAGGTTATCAGATACAATCTTACTCTAGTATTTGAGCCAGACCCCGATGGGGGTTATGTTGTCAACTGTGAGGAACTTCCAGAACTTATAACTGAAGGCGACACATTGGATGAGGCATTTGCAAATGCAAAAGACGCCTTTGAAACCATACTCGATGCGTATAAGAGAGTAGGGCGTGAACTTCCAGAGTCAATTATTAGTGTTCATAAAGTAAAAAGTAAAAAGGAGTTTAGTAGCCTTGACGAGCGGTCTTCCTTGAGAAGCACTGTAAGTTTTCCGCAGCATTATTCAGGATCTGCAGAATTGTGAATTTTAGGAAATTGACGAAAAAATTGCGCGAATTGGGTTGTGAACAACTAAGGTCAACTAAGAGTTCGCATGAGATATGGATAAATCCAGCTACTAACACAACGGCGTCTATTCCCAACCACGGCTCGAAGGATTTGAAAATAGGAACAATTAAGTCAATCGAAAGAGAATTAAAGGTTGACTTGGATAGTGTGTAATGTGACAACATAAATTAGGCGGAGCGATTAACTTGCTTCGCCTTTTTTGTAACCACTTGAAAAAACCACAAATTTCCTCAGTTTCGATTTTGAATACTACTTGAACGCTGTGTTGCATGTCCAAAATCTTGTAGGAAGCAACTTAGGTTATCTATTCAACACGTGGAGGCGACACTGTGAACCCCGTCCAACGTCATGAACTGATTCGTCCTATCCTGAACACCGAAAAGACTACAAAGGAATCCAATGTCTGAGCACAATTACAACCTCGTCATCTACGGCGGCAACCCCGCCGGCATCGCCTGTGCCGTGCGCGCCGCTCGCGAAGGCCTCACCGTCCTGCTCGTCAATCACACCCCGCACATCGGCGGTCTACCTGCCAATGGCCTCGGCATCTGGGATACACTCTACGAAGGCTGGCGCTCACCCATCTACAATGAAATGCGCCAGTCTATCTTCGATTATTATCGTAGCAACTATAGCGAAAACTCGCCGCAATACGCCGCCTGCCTGCCCGGCGAAACCGGCCACTCCAACGGCAAATACGAAGCCCGCGTCTATGAAAAACTCTCCGAAGAAATGGTTCAAGACGAACCAAACATCACCCTTATCAAAAGCCATTACCCCACCCACGTCGAACAATCCGACCGCCTGATCACAGCCGTCACGTTTACCGAAATGAACGGCGGCAAGAGTTTTCGCGCCACGGGCGACGTATTCGTCGACACTTCCTATGAGGGCGATCTCTTGCCCCTGGCTAACGTCGCCTATCGTGTCGGCAGAGAATCCAAGGACGAATTCGATGAGCCTCATGCCGGCCGCATCTTCATGCGTTTCACCGGGGAACTTCCCGCGTCCGATCAACACATGATTGAAATCGCTGCATCGCTAAACCTGCGACAATTCGGCGGGGTGATGGAAACCATCATGCCGGAAAGCACGGGCGAAGGTGACGGGTCGGTGCAAGCCATGAATTTCCGCACGGCGCTCAGCAGTGATCCGGACAATCAAGTCAAACCATTGCCGCCCGAGGACTACGACCCGGAGCGAATCAAGACGCTCCTTCAAAAGCTCGAAGTAAACACGCCCGACCGGGGAAGAGGCGGCGGCGAATTCCCCAACAACAAAAGCGATTGGAATCGCCCCCAGCTCATCAAAGGCGCCACCGACTACGTAAACGGCGATTGGCCGACACGCCATCGCATCTTGCGCGACTTTTGGAACATCGTCGTGGGTATCATGTATTTCTTCCAAAACGACCCCGATGCCCCTGAAAACATGCGCGAAGCCTTTGCGCAATGGGGCCTGGCAAAGGATGAATTTGCCGACAACAATCACATGCCCTGGGAGATCTACGTGCGCGAAGCCGTGCGCCTCGAAGGCCGATACATTTTCACCGAGCACGACGTTCGCCTTGCCGAAGGCATCGGCCGAGCACCTATTCACTCCGACAGCATTGCCGTCTGCGAATGGTACACAGACGTTCATGCCTGTCATCCCGAAAGGGTCAAAGACAGCCGGGACGAAGGTAAAGTCATGTTGCACAAGCAGACCGTCCCGGGTCAAGTGTCCTATCGCAGTCTGCTGGCAAACGAAGTCGACAACTTGCTTGTGCCCGTCTGCCTCTCATCCAGCCACCTCGGTCAAAGCGCCATTCGTCTGGAACCCACCTGGATGCAAATCGCGGAATCCGCGGCGTGGGCGGCTGTTCAGGCCATCAACAACAATCAAAGCCCTGCCGACATCGACATACAGACACTCCAGCGCACCCTGGTTGAACACAAATCGATGCTCACCTTCCTCAACGACGTCGCACTCGACGACGATTTTCCGTACAACGCCGCCGTGCAATGGGCAGGCACAAAAGGCTTCTTCGACACGTATAACGCACGTCCTCAAGATGATCTTGATGAACGCACAGCTCATCACTGGATCAGCGGCTTTGTTCAAATGATTGATGACACGCTTGAAGCCAATCAGTTTGCAAGAGAGCTATCCAGCATCTCAGCCGGTAAACCAATCACAAGCGATGCCTTCTGTGCGCACTTGCAGTCTCAGACAGCAAATCGGGACATTAAAACCCCCAACCACAATACGACATCCCCCAATTCAACCCTGACACGTGGAGAAGCCGGCCAGATTCTCTACAACGCGTATTTTCGTAGTAAAATCAATATTCATTAATACACTGTGGTAGGTTCGGTTTCCGAACCGAACCGGCATTTTTTCAATCTCGTAGGTGCGGTTTCCGACCGCACCTACCGAAATATGTATAAAAGTGACGGAATCAACGCAAAATATGGAGATCATCGAAATCTGCGATGTGTGTGTCGCGGGCGGAACTCCGGCGGGAATCACAGCCGCAGTAAGGGCGGCACGTGAAGGTCGGAACGTCATCCTCGTCTCCGCCTATCGGCATCTCGGTGGTGTACTATCGAACGGCTTGAGTTGCTGGGACACCATGTATCATGGGTATCGCGCGCCCATTCAGGAAGAGTGGTTGGAGAAGATACGCGCCCATTACCGAGAGAAATACGGTGAGGATTCGGAGCATTACCGGATTTCGCAAAGCGGGCCTTTCGGCGGTGGACGGTTCAAGGGCGCTTACACTTGGGAGCCCCACATCGCCGAACGGATGTTCGAGGAATTGGTGGCAGCGGAAAGCGGGATCCGGGTCGTTCGGGAGTATCTTCCGGAAGCGGTGGAGCGCGCCGGCAGAGAGATGCGGTCAATACTTTTTCGTTCCCTTGCCGGGGGAGACCCAGTGCGCGTCAGCACCCGGGTCTTTATCGACGCGACCTACGAATCCGACATCGCCGCGCTTGCTGGCGTGCCTTATCGGGTGGGGCGTGAAGACCGCCGCGAATACAACGAAATTTATGCCGGGAAAATCTGGGTCAAGCGCAGCGGGAACGAGGCGAATTTCTCCCACGACAGCGACGAAGCGTTGCAATGGCCTCGCGCGGCGCGGCGCGGCGACCTCAATCTCCGCCCTTGGTGGGGGACCACCCAGGAGATTTTTTCCGAGAGCACGGGGGAAGGCGACGGTGCCGTGCAAGCCGCCAATTTTCGCGTCTGCCTAAGTTCCAACGCCGATAACCAGATCCCGGTTGAACCGCCCGAAGGGTATGACCGGAGGGAGTTCCTGCCGATCTTAGAAGGCGACCCCGAGGAGGGCCCGCTCTATCCGTATCCTATCAAGAGCGGTCTGTTGAACTATCCTCTCACGGCGTTTCCGGGCGTCATTCCGATACCGGGTTCAAAGTGCGATTGGAATGCCGCCGCCATCCCCGGCGGTGTAGACGATTTTCCCGATGGGGACTGGGAGACACGTCAAGCGATCATTAAACGACACCGCGATTTCGCGCTCGGTCTGCTCTTTTTTCTGCAACACGACGACGCTGTGCCGGAGAAGATTCGCGAGGAAGCGTTGTGTTGGGCGCTCCCGGCGGACGAATTCGCCGACAACGGACATTTCCCATACGAGTTTTATCTGCGGGAAGGGAGGCGCATCATCGGGCGTTACGTCATGCGCGAGAGCGACGCCTGTATCGGCGCCGCTCTCGACCGTGCGCCGGTGCACGGCGATTCGGTCGCCATCGCGGAATGGCTGATGGACTCTCACGACTGTACTCCGGAGCGGCTTCGCGGCGCCGAGGGTGACGGTTTCACCAGCCTGTCCGAGTACACACGGCCCTCCCAGATTCCCTACCGTTCCTTCCTCTCAAACGAAATCGATAATCTGATCATGGGTTTGGCGGTTTCCGCGACGCATGTGGCATGGGGTACCGTTAGGGTGGAACCTTGCTGCATGCACATCGCGGAAACAGCAGGGCACGCTGCGGCTTTGGCTCTCGAATCGGGGGTTGCGCCGGCGGAGATCAAGGTCGAGGCGCTGCAGCGTCGGCTCGTCGAAAACCGGGTGATGCTGACGTTTTTCAACGAATTCGACATGGCTACCGATGCGCCGTGGGTAACCGCCATCCAGTTCCTCGGAACCAAGGGTTTTTTCAGCTCGTACAACGCCAAACCAGACAACTCGCTTACCGAAGGGGTTGGGGAAGTCTGGGCGAGAGCATTCGGCAGCTTGATGGATGGTTCGCACGACGCAGCGAACTGTGCGCGGAAGGTGGCGGAGGCCGAAAAGGGCGAACAGATTACGATTACCGCAGACCGTTTTCGCGCCCTTCTGCAGAGGGAACTTGACAACCGCGGTACTGAATTCGCCGTCGATCTGTCGGCGGAATTGAATGGGGACAGTAGCAACGGGTCGGATGGGACGGTCGTGACCCGAGCGGAGGCGAGCTTGCTGGTCTATCGCCTTCTTGCGATTGGCGGAGACGCCCCGAGCAGAAAATCGGTTTCTTCAAGCTGACAGCCATAGTAAAGCCGATAATAATTCAATTCCGTTGGCGCGGTTGGAGAGGAATCTCTATCGATCGACTGACCGGACAGGGAAGGAGCAACTGACCAATAGGGAGGGCGGTAGAGATCCCATAGTGAATCCTGCTCGTTAATCAGTCGATTGATCGCGCTCTACAAAAGATGGTGGGCAGTGCCCACCCTACAATAGCACCAGAATTGTACAGAGTCGGGCTTAGATTCAGGTGCGCCCAAACTAACAGATCAACCGAACGAACAGTGAGGGCGATAGAGATCCCTTGCGCTACGAGGGCTCTCACTAATCATCTGTCGGTATGCCGGGCCAGTCTCGCCACATGTTCTCGCAGGGCGGCTCATCCAGTTTGTCCTTGAGGTCCTTGCTCACGAAGTCCCCTACTACAGCTTTACGAATCACGCTCGACCTGTTGGGCAGGTTTCCCGCGTGCGCCAGTCTGTGATGAAAAAGGATAATGTCCCCCGCTTCGCCGCAGCATTCGGTGGCTGCTTGCTCAGTGAGCAGATCGAAGTGTTCTCTGTAAGTAACAGCTTTGTCACGCCCATATTGCGTTAGATGATGATAATAGAAGACACGGTGGCTCTTTGGAAAGACGGTAAATCCGCCGCCGTCCGGGGGCACATCATCTATATACCCAAGCACGCCCAAATTGAATTCATGGCCATCGGTATGGGGTTTGAGAGGAAGCGCGGGAAGATCGTGCTGGGGAATTCGACAATAGATACCGCGCGTGCGACTTGGCACCGCAAGACTTCCTTCGCCTAGCATCTGCTCAGCCATTCCCCAGATTGATGAATCCGTAAGAAGCATTCGCACCAAGAAGTTCTCGGTGCCAAGTGTCCGATATCTCCAGAGAGTACCATCCTCGGTGGAGTATTGGTCGTTGTGCGACGGTGGATTGGGCAGCGCCCAACCGTCAAACAGATAGTCCGTCCCAGGCGATCTTGGGAGTTTTTTCCTGTCTTCGGGCGTTTGAACCGGGCCGCGCCACGTGTTCGGGTCGTTTCGGTCGATGCCGGGCGGCGGGTTATCCCACAGTCTTTCGCGTGCCTGCGCCATCAGCTCCTCTTCCATGACCTTGCGTTTGATAACATAACCTTCATCTCTAAAGAATCGGATTTCGTCGGGAGTGAGTCTTACCATTGCGTCGCTGTATTCCGTCCTTTCTGTCAAGGTTTGGAGATGGTTTGATTCGCCGGAAATTGGCGTAGAGCTCGTTTGAATTATCGGTGGCGAAGCATTGTTTGGTCATTTGAGCAGAGGCTATTTCATGTGTTTGTAATTGGTTATTGTATACCTGTGAGATCCCTATCGCACGGGATTAGCTATCGCGTTGGGATCTCTATCGCGGTAGCTGATCGCTCCCTTGAGCCTATTCGGTCGGTTGATTGTTTTTCACTCGTATGATTGTGCTAAATCGCGACCGGGAGGGGGGAGCTCTATGGGAGTTCTATCGCGTTCCCTATTCGGTCACTTGATCCTTCCTTATTCAGTCAGTTGATCTCCTACAGTTGGGTTTCGCGTTGCTCAACCCAACCTACGGGCTGAGGGGATGTGGAATAATAGCAAATGCACAGCGCCGTGAGCGTACAAAAATCGTAGGGGTTGGGGAACCCAACCCCTACGATTTGCGGAGCGTCTTCAATCGCAGGAGGAGCAGGGCTGCCTTGACGTACTCCGACGAAATATCAACAGAACCAAATCATCCATCTGTCGGTATCCCGTGCCAGTCTCGCCACATGTTCTCGCAAGGCGGCTCATCCAGTTTATCCTTTAGGTCCTTTTTCACCAGGTCTCCAATTATCGCTTTGCGAATCTCAAGAGAATAGTTGGGCGGATTTCCCGCGTGTGCCAGTCTGTGATGAAAGAAAACAATGTCCCCCGCTTGCCCACAGCACTCGGTGGCTGTTTGCTCCTTTAGCAGATCATAGTGTTCGTCGTACGTGTCAGCTTTGTCCCGTCCATACTGCGTGAGATGCTGATAATAGAACACGCGGTGGCTCTTGGGCCAGATCGTAAACCCGCCCCCGTTTGCAGGCACGTCATCTATAAACCCAAGCACGCCCAAATGAAATTCATGGCCGTCAGTATGGGGTTTGAGCGGTTGCACGGGGATATCGCGCTGGGGAAATCGACAATAGATACCGCGGGTACGCGTTGGGACCGCAAGACTTCCTTTGCCTAGCATCTGCTCAGCCATTCCCCAGATGGATGCATCCGTGAGAACCAACTGCACCAAGAAGTTCTCGGTGCCGATTGTCCGATATTTCCAGGAAGTGCCATCCACGGTGGAATATTCATCGTTATGGGACGGCGGATGGGGCAAAGCCCAACCGTCAAACGTATAGTCGATCTCAGCCGATCTTGGGAGTTTTTTTCTGTCTTCGGGCGCTTGAATCGGGCCGCGCCACGTGTGCGGGTCGTTTCGGTCGATGCCGGGCGGCGGTCTATCCCACAGTCTTTCGCGCGCCTGCGCCATCAGATTCTCGTCCATGATCTTGCGTTTGATAACATAGCCTTTATCTCTAAAGAATCGAATTTCATCCGGAGTGAGATTTACCATAATTTCGGTGTATTCCGTCCTTTCTGCCACGGGGTTGAGATGGTTCAATTCGCCGGAAATCGGCTTAGAGCTCTTTTGAATAACCGGTGGCGAAGCCACTTTTAGTCATTTGAAGAGAGGCCTTTTCATGTTTTTGTAATTGGTCGTTGTATACCTGAAAATCGCAAATTCGTGGAATTTAGATCTCTATCGCGTTCCCTCTTCGGTCACTTGATCTGTTTGTTCGTTTGATCTCTCTAGATCCCGCGTTGGAGCTTATAAAGGCTGGTGCGCAGTGCGCACCCTACAAGAACTCTTACTCTCAAAGTGTGGAGACGATTCAATTCGCCGGAAAATTGGCTTTACACTTTTCAGATTGTGATAAAGTCTCCATGTTGTTGGTAATGCATAATAGATCCAACAACAAGCGCTCAGAGCGTCGCAACCAGGATAAGACCAACGGAATGGCTATTGCCAAATTGACTTCATCTGCCAGGCATTGAGGCGCTTCAGAAGGGCATCCTGTCCCTGTGCACGCAGGGATATGCCCAGACTGTCCTTTCGCCCGGGATAGACACGCATTGCCAGGTATTGCTTGCTGTTGGCAAATACCTCGACGATGCTGCGATCAATAAAGATTCGCAGCTTCAGCGGTTCGGATCCGCGCCGCATTTCAGCTCGTTCTGGCGGCCTAACCCATGCATCGGGCAGCGTTGTCGAACGCGAGTTGTCGAGACAGATGACGCTCGGCGTGTCATAAATCGCACCTGTACGAGACATTTTCCTATCATAGTTGTAGAATGTGACAGATGTCTGCTCCTCCGCATTGGGCGAGCGCAGCACATTGATTTGCACCCAACGTGCATTCTGCGGGTCGATCTCCACCTCCAATTCCATGGTGTTGCCGGTGATTTCTTTCAGGACGATTTCTTCATTGGCGGGTATCGCCATTTCCTCGACGTGCTGGTGCTTCGAGCGCAGGGAGGCAACGGCGGCTACCGGTTCAATTCGAAGCAATTTGTCGGGACCGAGCGTCAGCCGCTGCATGAGCGACATCACCTGGTCCCAGTCGTCACTTAGTAAGCCGTGGTTATTGTTAAGGATGTTGAAGATGCCGCCTTTGCCGTCTTCCCCCATGCGGGGCGCGTGGACGCCGCCCGGTGCGACGGTGCCGTGGTTGAAGCGGTCGTGATGATACGGTTTGAATCTGTGAGCCTTCTCGTCGTAATCGCCCAGGAAGTATTGACCGCCGTTCGTATGGCTGAAAAAACTTAGGATATACTTATCGCCGATACGCCTGAAATCGGGGCAGGCTCCTTCGTCTTGCCGGGAGGTTAACGGCGTTTTGTCGTGAAGGATGAAATTGCCCAGCCCTTCCCAAGTCACCAAATCCTTCGTCGCCCACACCTTCATTTGGGGCCACCAGGCATCCGGTTGATATTCGATTTTCGTTCCCGTCAAACCGTAATAGGTGTCATCCTCTTTCCAGATACACGAATCGCCGCGGCTGGTATTCACGGGGCCATGCTTTTTCCAATTGAGCAGCAGCGCATCATCCGACACGGCGACCATCTGCCCCGCTTCGATGCCGGGATAGAAAGAGATTACGCGATCATCCTCGACCAGCATGCCGCCCGAAAAGCACGCCTTCTCTATACCCGGATTGATTGCGTAGGGCAGATCCTTCCAGTGCACCAGGTCGTCGCTGACGGCATGTCCAATGCTCGTCCGATACCAGCGTTTCGGTATATCCGCCGGATCGGGGAACTCGTCGGGCGGCATGGCGATAAAGAAAAGATGCCAAAGTCCACCCCAGAAAACGATGGCGTTGGGGTCGTTCATCGAGCTTTCCGGGCTGACGAAATGGTAGGCCGGGCGGTACGGGTCAGCCGCCAGTCGTTCGCGTGATTCGGCGAAACGAACCATCAACTCGTTCGTCTTCAGTTCCTCTAACTGCTCGGCGAGGGTGCTTGAAAACGTCTGGTGCGGCGTGGGGATCGCATAAGGCTCGGCTGGTTCTGTTTTTTCCGTGGCTTTCTGCATGTGTCACTGTCGTTCTGACATGTTACAGATGAAGGCTGTTTGACGGTACGTGGGATGCGGCGGTTTTCGTCTTCTATGTTGGCACTATATGCAGCGGATTCTAACCGTATTCTGAATTTGCGTCAACAGAAATCCGAAATGAGTAGTTATAGGCTTTGCATACAAGATTAATATTTGCAGGAGCGATCTTTTATTGACATATCTTCCCACATCGGCAATCATTTGAGGCACGAGTAGCCTTGCGCACCTGCTCAAATTCTAATGATGAAAGGAGATTTACAAATGTTTTCACCGTGCCTACCTCGAATCTGCTCAGTTTTCATATTGCACGCTTATTGTCGGTTGCGACACTAATTTTTCGGCTGAAGACCTCGTATATCGAGGTGCGCCGATTGTAGACAAAAAAATGCTTCAACCGAGGAAGACGGGGCCGATATATGGTTTCCGCTAGAAAACCAGTACCGTATGATAAAAAGGTAGTGGTCATTAGTCTAGTCAAGTCGATGTATGAATTCAACAAGAGTAATGCTGTTGTTCGAGGTAAACATCCGGCGGATTTGAATGTTGAAGACGACTATTATGAGAGGTATGACATAGAAAGGGGGCGTCAAGTCTACATAGACAAAGTCTACGGGCGACCCTACTATCATGATGTGGTTGGAGATCGGTCCAAGCGTATTTACGTAGAATCGAAAGTGAGAAAGGTTGTGTTAGAAATCCAGCCGTGGTCTGGGACCGGAAACAATCCCTACAACGTTGGAAAGGTAAAGCTGGCACTTAAGCCTTAGACGAACCCACTTTATGCATTGCCCGGCGGCTGCCGGGATTTTGTGTCCAGTGACATTTTGGGTTGCCTTTAGGCTATCATTAAGTTATCATTAGCTTATCGTTAACGCTTTATGGCAACCGTGTGATACCACCTATCACTTATTTATACAGGAAGTTGTACTGGTTGGAGGCTACTCATGTCACGGCAAACATGGCTTGCAATGGGAATACAGACCATCGTGATGCTCGGAGGTGTAATAGGCTTTCTATTCACTAATATGGCAACTAAAGAGGATATTAGACGCATAGAGACTAGGTTAGATAGGATTGAACAGAATCATCTACAGCATATAACCCAACTTCATGCCCAGAAAGCTA
The DNA here is from genome assembly GCA_965197465.1 of Candidatus Poribacteria bacterium. Taxonomy (GTDB): domain Bacteria; phylum Poribacteria; class WGA-4E; order WGA-4E; family JAJDTR01; genus JAJDTR01. Next base: position 3,723,834 of record OZ240209.1, read on the forward strand.
CTAAGCAAAACACGCCCGAATGAACACATAGAACAGATTCGGTGTTTAATTGTACGTCCAGCACGCCTCCATTGTACCTAATCGCAAGCGCGGTGGTTGCTGTAGAAGGGCGAATTTGGATTATGGGCGGATCTGAGCGGTTCGGAATTTAACCGAGAATGCTACTACAACCACCCAGCACTGGCTATACACCTGTGGGATCTCTATCGATCAACTGACCGAATAGGGAAGGCGATAGAAAATCCTACTCACTATCCATTCGCTTGATCTCCGATGGGGCTTAGGTGTGCGGGATTTCGGCGTTACGACCAAGGAACAATTTCTCTAAACTCGTCGCGGAGCGAAAACGAATGCCGTTTAACGTAAGAATTATTCCGACAGGAACGGTGGCGCGGTACATACATGCCTCTCCGCTGGAGTGGAAACATTCTACGAAGGAACACTTTCTAAAAGCCAGCCAAAGAACGACAAACGAGAGTTACTTGATGAAAGAATCCTTCCGACAGGAACGATGGTGTGCTATACACCTTTATGCGTAAATATAAATAACTCTAGTAGCGCTGAATTGAGGTGATTAACCATCACCGATGGCGGATTTATCCAAAGTCCGTGAGACTGCGCGGTCGATTATGGATAGAACTGGTACATGGTCATGTTCAACACGATGCTCAACACGCTCCAGATGCTGCCAATCAGGAAATCTCCCAGCACCAGCCCAAGGAAGAACGGCACCGCGCGCCGGTAGCTACGGATGCCGCCGTGTCTGAGGATGAGCCATTTGGCTATCGTACAGATGACGAGCGGCACCCACATGTCCAGCGCCAACTCTCCACTGCCCGATATGACAAATCCTAGCGGGTGGAGGGGCAGCCAGAGCACACGCGAGCGCAGATACGCCAGCACCATCATCACGGAGAAGCCCACGCCCATGAAAGTCACCCCCATCCAATCCGTGCCCATCGGGTAGTATATCCAATCCCGCAGCCGGGTGAACCACCGCCGACCCGACCTCAGCGCCCCCGGGCCAAAGTAACCGGAGGCAGCCCCATGCTCATAGTAGAGGTGGAGCTGAATCCAAAATGCGGCAATTACTCCTAGTACCACGGCGACCAAGGCGGCAAAAAACATCCGCCGGTGTGAGACGTTGGTCTGCCCCGAAATCTTGAAGCCCTCCAATTGGTGGGGCATCTGGTGCGGACGGTTCTCGCTGTTGAAGAATAAGACTGCCAGCGATGTCAGGTTCTGGTGCCCGAGCCGCCGGTGACCCACCCACCCGCGCAGCATGACCTGCGGTGCGTAACCGAAACAGGCGAACAGTCCGGCTTCCGCGCGCAGGCGTGTCATCACGGTTGGTGAAATCAGGAACAGAATGCCGAACGTGGCAGCTACCCAGAACGTCATGCCTGCCTTGTGGAGCAGGAAACCGAGCAGCGCAAGCCCGCCCAACAGCCCCCACACCGCCGCCCAATAGGGTAATGGCTCTCCGGCGTCGTCCGCATGGCCGCCCCGACCGAAGGCGCGCTTGAGCACAAGGACGAAGTGTCCACAACCCACCCAGAACAGGATGACGCAGAGCCCGATAAATCCGCCGAGTATCTGCTCTTTCAGAAATGGGTATCGGGGCAGGCTGTCCCACCCCGTGACTCTCCCCAGCGCGTGTTCAACCCGGTTCAAGCCGCAAAAGAATGCCGTGGAACAGAGAATTTCCAGCGGCATCAGGAAGAGGATGCCAATTGCGTAGGGATAGAACGAGATGCGTATCAGGTCGCTGTAGTCGGCAAACAACGCCAAGGGCCCCTCCTCGTAGACGAAATATCTGCGTTTGACCGGAATGGTCGGCACGTCGGGGAAAATAAAACTCAGCCCGTTAATCAGGCAGATGCCCCCGGCGATTCCAAAGCCCATCCACATCCGCTTGTTGCGGAAGAATCCGGCAGTAGGGCTGGTCATCTCCAGCGCCAGTTGAGCGATGGGGTAGGTCAACCGTTCGTGTTCCGTCCACTGGCGCCGCAGGATGGTGTTCAGGCACAGGAAATTGAAGGCGAGCACCGTGAAAAACAGCAGCCATGCCAGCACCACCGGTATCCACACCTTCAAGTAGTGGGCAACATAAAGGGTGGATTCGCCCTCATAGAAGTCCTGCAGCGCCGTTTCATCTGAAACTGTGAGCCAACGAGGAATAAACCGGAAGAACAGCTCTTTGAACTCGTTCTCGGGCGTGGCGAACCAGAAGGCGTATCCCAACGCTGACAGCACCGACTGCAGCATATCGCCGGCGGACAGCGTGGTGGTGATGCTGAGCATCACGTAAAAGACTGCTAGCTCGCCGTGCCGAAGCGCGATGCGCGGGGCGGCTTTGCGGACTAGGGCGTTGACGACCATCACCACGGTCAACGTGAAGATGACGTTGGAGAGGGGTACGATCCAGGTCGGAAAGGTGTAGCGCACCAACTCCATCTGGAGGAGGAGATAGGTGTTGACGGGAATGAAGATAAGTGCGACGAGAAATAACCGCGGCGTCAGCCCGGGATCCTTTTCGTTCGGTCCCTTATCTTTCATGACTCTCCGATATGTTCGGCTTTCGCGGAATCTTGTGAAACCGGCCGTGGGATGGTTGAGTGGATTTTGCTGACAAGGTAATGAGACAGATGCACTTCGTGGATGCGTGGAGTGCGCTAATGTGCCTTAATGTCGGTGGAAACCTCATAGGGATGGGTTAACGGTAAACTCGGTAGAATGCACTTAGCGTAGGAATGCACAGAACGCAAGGTTTTATTCGATCCCTACAATCATGGGACTGCATAGGCGCCGTAAATCCTAAAGGCAATTCGCAAGATTGACAAAGAGTCGACATCTCACGCCGCGACGGTCATCGACGGGTTTGGCGAGCATTTCTTTCGTCATCTCGGCGGATGCTCGGTAGAGTTTGGCGCCGCGTCGTCGTGCGATGAGGTGGCATCTGGAGGGGACACGGTTCTTCATGTGTGGTTCCTCCGTGCGGAATATTATACGGCGGAACGGAGGGTTGGTCAAGCGGTTTCGTGCTAGTCGGCATAAGGGCAATATAAGTCGTAGATTTTTTTGCCGTCATCATCCCACTTTATTTGTAGGGTACTACGGCGCCCTTGGAAATAGATGGTACAGTACACGGTCACGATAAGTTTCGTGCCCTGCACGATGTATTCTTGGGGACTGAACGCGTAACCGGGGAAATCGACCCGAAGGTTTCGAGGGGGCGACGAGAACGTAACGGTGATGGTCTCAAATCCGCCCCGGTTCACCTGGACGACGTGATTGGGACGCGGCCCCCACGGGCTCTGCACGAGGTCGTCCGGCAACTCTCGCACCGGCGGGTCTATGCTCACGATGCAGGGCGTTACGTATACATCGTCCCGTTCGGCGCAGCCCGAGATTGCGACGAGAAGGATTAGGAGCGGCAGAATAGATTTCATTCGTCATCCTCAAGCGGGCACCACAGCCGCAGAAGCGCACCGCCGCCCACCCACGTGACGTCTATAGGGTATTCGAGATGGTTCTCGTACGTACTCGGGTTGAAACATACCACCGACAGCGTTAGTATCCGCCCGTCGACCGACCACTCCTCGACGGGCGCGTTCCAAACGTCTCCTATGGAGAGGATTTCAGGGGGCGACGAGAACGTGACGGTGATGGTTTGCACATCGTCCCGCTTCATCCGCATGACGTAGGGAGGCGCACCGTACCAGTTCAATTCCTCGTAGCTTATTATTTGCCTCGGCGGGTCGGTGCTCACGATACGGGGATAGGTGGGGCCGTCGTCCATGTCGCCGCAGCCGCCCTGTAAGACGATCACTCCTACGAGGAAACACACGAATAAGGTTGTTGTGGCGATGACACTGATAATCCGCTCGACCAGCGTGTAACGGCTCATTGGTTTTCACCTTTTCTTATGCGCGCAATGACGCTGCGCACGGTATGGACGCGGACGGTGTTGGCGGTCTCCTTCTTGAGGATAATTGCGCTAGAGTAACTCAAGCAAGTTGTGTGCCACTATCTATTACGCGCCAAGATCTCGCCCCATCATTTGTGGTTGTCCCACTCCATAGGTTGCCCTGACTCGGCGCTATCCCGCGAATTGCATCTAACTCGCCCTCCGATGTGTCATGGAGACGCTATGGCGTTTCGTGCTTTCGTATCTAACAAGTGAACGCCAATGTTCAATATTTGTGCAAAAGGGGCATTGGCAGTTTTCGCAACTGTGCCTGTGTCTGACAAATCTGGTAGAGCACCAGTGCTGCCCCACCTTGCGGTAGGTTTGGTTTCCTAACCGAACCGGTGTTGATTCAGTCTCGTAGGTGTGGTTGGAAATGGGTCTCTATGGGAGGTCTAGCGCCCTAGGATCTCTATCGATCAACCGACCGAACAAGGAGGGCGATAGAGATTCCTCAACTGACTGAATAGGGAGGGATCGAGCGATTGGATAATGAGCGCGATAGCGTTCCCATAGGAAATCTTACTCACTATCCGGTCGGTTGATTTTACAATTTCGTGAGAGTGGGGAGAGTGTCACTGCGAAACGGATCGTGGGAGGGTTGAGTAGATGTGGCTGGCGGGGTAATGAGATAGGTGGTATTACGTTAAAGTTCAGAGTGCACTGAAGTGCCTTAAGAGCCTGTTCGAATAGTCGGTAGCAAAGCTACTTTTAGTCATTTGAAAACATTTTATTCATGTTTGTGTAATTGCCCGCTATATACCTGTCGCCCCGCTGGGGCTTAGGTGCGCAGGGTTTCGGCGTTTCTACACACCTTCCGCCCCTCCGGGGCTTTAGTGGTTTTCTCGCTAATTTTATATGATATATTTTCCAGTGATAAACCTCTATTAACTCAGCCTATAACTGGGTTAACTAGGGTTCTATCATATACAATTATACCTTATATACTTATCGAGCAAACCATTTAGTGGTTTTCTCGATAAGTTTTTAATGCAAGTAAGGAGGTCGCGACCTGGAGAGGGATCTCTATCGGGATTCACTATCAAGACTTCCTATCCCCTTCCCTAATCAGTCAGTTGATCGATAGAGATTTCCTCGCCCCTACAACGTATGTCTCGGCGAATTACAGGTGCGCCTCAGACAAATGTCAACAGAACCCAATGATTCAAACCCATTGGTTTTCCTGCTTTGACTGCCATGGCGCCCCACGGATGTAGCCCTCGGGCGTGCGCTGCTCTACGGGAGGATTCGCACGCAGCACTTCCTCGTCCAATTCAACACCGATACCGGACGCGGTGGGGACATTAAAATAGCCCTCCTTCTGGCGAGGGAACTCCCCCACGACGACTTGGTCAAACCAGGGGGCGTGACCTCCCTCTTGGATCATGAAGTTCGGCGTACAGACATCGACTTGCAGCGCTGCCATGGTGTTGATCGGACCGTAGGGGTTGTGGGGTTGAATACCGACGTAGTATGCCTCCGCCATCGCCGCGATCTTCTTCAACTCGGAGATTCCGCCCGCGTGGCACACATCCGGCTGAATCATCGCCACCACCTGCTTCTCAAGGAGTTCGACAAACCCCCACTTGGTATAAAGCCGCTCTCCGGTCGCGAGCGGAATGTTCACGGCTTCGGCGACCTTCGCCATCGCATCGACATTCTGGGGCGGCACGGGTTCTTCAAAGACGAACGGGCGGAACTCCTCCAGAGCATTGCCGATGCGGATTGCGGCCGCGGGCGCAAGCCGTCCGTGGACTTCGACCAGCAACTCGACATCATCGCCGACCGCCTCCCGGACGGCTTTCACCTTGGCGATGGCATCCCGTTCCGCCTCCGGTGTGATAAACAGCCCCTGGTGACCGAAGGGGTCGCCTTTTAGCGCGGTCAGACCTGTATCAACCTCGCGCAGCGCCCGCTCGACGGCTAACTCGGGGGTTTCCCCATCGAAGCGGCCATACGTCCAGATTCGATCGCGCATCTGACCGCCCAACAGTTCCCACACGGGAACGCCAAGCGCCTTGCCTTTGATATCCCACAGGGCGATCTCTATTCCGCTGATCGCCGCCATCTGAATCACTCCGCCGCGCACGTTGTGATAGAGATGATAGAGCCGCTGCCAATGTTCCTCAATGCGGAACGCCTCTTTGCCGACCAGCGTCGCTCCGATTTCCTCAACAAACTTTGCGACGGACAGCGGCCCGCAGGTTGACTCGCCCCATCCGGTGATGCCCTCGTCTGTCGAAACTTTGACATAGACGTAGTTGCCTCGTGCGCCGCGCAGATTTGTCCCGGGCGAGGCGCTGGGGATGGCTTCAACATTCGTGATTTTCATTTGACAAGTCTCCTCGGTCAAAGAAAGTTGCGGCGGCGATTCTCTAACGGTAACCGTTCACGCGGGTTGAAGAAACCGATTTTTCGGCGCTCTCATCCGGAGGTGAGTAAGAGCCTGCATCAAAAGTACAGTCTGTTACCTTTGTCACTAGCTATTAGCTCACTTCATCGATTTTGGCGTTTTTGAGAGGCTGGTAAGATTTCTATCGCACTCCTTGTCCAGTCGCTTGATCCCCGCCTACGGAATAGGGAAACGATATGGTTAAGACATCAAATACACTATTATTCAAGCGAAATGGTATAAGCATGAGCCCATGATGGGAAAGGCATTGGATATGAGAGTGACACTAATTGGGCAAATGAAGCGTCCCCACATCATTGGCTTCCGCCCTGTCCTATTTCACAACGAGCATTCGGCGCGTGTCTTGGAATGAGCCAGCTTGCAGGGAGTAGAAATATACTCCACTAGAAACAGTTTGTCCCACCTGATCTCTGCCGTCCCAATGAGCCGCGGATTCTCGCGTCAGATAGCTACCCGCTTTCCGGGCTCCGAGATCCAACTCGCGGGTCAGTTGCCCCCGGACGTTGTAGATGCGGAGGGTTACAGGAGCATCTGCCCCCAGGCGATACGGCAGCCAGGTCTCCGGGTTAAACGGATTGGGGAAGTTCTGAAGCAGTGCGGTGCGTTTCACTTGCCCCAACGTGGTCACACTCAATCCGGACGGGTCGACGGCGAAGGGCAGCGTCTGGAAATCTCTTACACTATTATAGACATACGCTGCCGTGCCGTGAGCATTTCCGGCGCCATCCCTGCGTTTGTTATGAGACGAGACAACGACGAGGTCACCGTTCATAACCACCCAAGAGCCGTAATTGATTTTTGGCTCCGGTTTCTCGGGCTTGGCTTTTACCTTCTCCACCCAGACCCCATTCACATTCACAAACGAATAGACGGCGCCCGAACCCTGTTCGCCCTCATTTCGGAACGGCGCCCCAACGATGGCGCTTTTCCCGGTGGTGGCAACTGCATGCCCGAATCGATCGCCCGCCTCCGTGTCTTCGGCAACCAGCCTCGCCTCTTGTCTCCATCTGTTCCCTTCGCGCACGAAGACATAGGCAGCGCCGGCATCCTTACCGCGCTCAGTATCGTGCAATGGAGCCCCAACGATGATGGTGTCCCCGGTGAGCGACACGGAAGTTCCGAAATTGGCGGCTTTTGCGGCGTCATCGGGCGTGAGTTTGGCTTGTTCTACCCACGTGTCGCCCTCGCGCACGAAGACATAGGCAGCACCGGCGAACCTTAACTTGTTATGCGTGTGTTTAGGCGCCCCGACGACGACGGTGCGGTCATAGATCTCGGCAACCTCACCGAAAGCGTCGGATCCCGCTAAATCTTGGGGAACGAGTTTCGCCTGTGTGTCCCATGTCTTTCTTTCAATATCTCGCACGTAGACAAAGGCTGAACCCGAGTTCTTGCCGGCATCATCATCCTTGGACACTCCAACGACCGCGGTGTTCCGGTAAAGGGAGACGGCAGATCCGTACAGGTCTTCGTCTGCTCCATCCGGGTGGACCAACTTAATCTCCTGTTTCCAGTTCCTCCCGCTGCGGCGAAAGATGTAAGCTGCCCCGTTTCCTTGGGCGACGAGAATCCCTCCCTCGCGGCCATGAGTTGGTGCTCCGATGATGGCAGCGTTCGCTGCGGCGCGGTCATGGGGACCGCCGATAGATACCGCCCATCCGAAGGACGGATAGGGCGGATTCTCACCGTTGTGGTCTTTTGCCTGGAGGTCCACTATTTTTTCCCACTCTTTGCCATCGTTGGCATAGATTGTCCCGGTGCCCGCCTCGCGTGACCCGATAATCACAGAGTCCCCGATAATAGCGGCGGACAAATGGTCATTAAAAACCCCGTCCTCAACGCCGATAAGCTTGACTTCCTTTTGGGCGAGGGCGGTCTGATGTATTGCCCCTAATGCAATCCCGATCACCAGACCGATGATGATAAACCGTATCGTTCTCATGAGAATCTCCTTTCGATGCTGGTTCATGTTAAGAAAATCCTGAAGAATGGCTTGTTTTCGACCACACCGCCCCCTCTGCCACTTCGCGACTTCTCCCTTCAACATTGGGGGAAAACCGACAGGCCGACAGTGCGGCTACATCAAAGTTCGATAGCTGCATTTAATTCCGACATTTGGTCCGTGAGGAACATGGTGGTACATGCTAAATAGGGTAAATCAATCGTTTTTCCATAGGCATTAAGTTATGCAAAATCTGGCGGTGAGTATAAAACACATCTGAAATTCGGAAACTCCTTTGGGGCAATTCTTTAGGCAGTCCAAAATAACCAAAGGGAAATGCCAACGCGTCTCCAATAGATATTATCTCACAAGTTGCTTTTGGATGCAATGGTATTGACTACTGTTTCCGATACAATTGGGAGAACTACAGGATTGATCCAACGGCAGTGTTGATTGACGGGTGCCGATTTCGTTCAAATACCGGTTTTGGGCTGGCTCGCCAATCCGCAATCAACATTTGGAAATAGCACAGGCGGCGGCAACAGATGAGGTAGAACTCACGTCACGAGCGATATAACAGCACTTCCCGGGTAGTGGATCGGGACAGGCTGGGGACAAGTTATACCATTTCGCTTGAATAATAGTGCATACTTTGTCTTAAAACATATCGTTCACTTACCCCGTAGGCGGGGATCAAGCGACTGGACAAGGAGTGCGATAGAAATCCCCTTGCCCCGCCGACTTTGCGCGGAGACGAGACTTCTTGTTCCGCTCCACGCAAATTTCTTCACCTTATTCACGCAATCAATGCACAAGCATTTTAGAGAAATGGTATTAGAAACTTCCGGTCTATGGGCGAAACAGACCATTCCTTAGCGGTTAATTTTCTGAGAGTATACGATATTGTACTTCCCGTTTGGCGAAATGGAACAAGGCATTCATAAGGGAACACGATAACCGCTTAGCCCGACTTTGCCTATTTGTAGGGTGGGTATCTCGCACCAGATTATGTGAGGAGTGTGCATACGTGGGCACCTTGTCCGTGATTGCACAATGTGATTCGATTAACCCTATTACGGTGTATATACATTGCGCTCCGCTGGAGCGCGAGACGTGTGTGCGGCGGTGGTCTATCTATATAGCGCTCCGCTGGAGCGACAGAACAGCGAGATTCATTGCGACATTGTGGTATTAATCCCAAAACGGCACAAGCCATTCCTCCTCAATCTCTAATCCGAAGCCCGGACCATCATTCGGCGCAATGTAACTATCTTCAGGAATGGATTCACCTTCAATCGATTTTGATTCTTTCATAGGCACGCCCGGGGCGGATCCGAGGAAATATTCTACCCAAGGGGTGTTGGGCATTGCCGCCGAGAGATGGAGTCCGTATTGGTTCCCGCCGCCGCCGTGAAAGATGACCGTGAGTCCGGCAGCATCTGCCATGTGACAAATTTTGACGCACTCCGTGATGCCCCCAACCCAGAAAATATCGGGCTGAATGATATCCAGACACCCCTTCTCGATAATCTGTTTGAAGGGCCAACGGGTATATAGGTGCTCCCCTCCGGCGAGAGAAACCCAGTTCACGGCGTCCCGAACCCTGACGTGTCCGTCGATATCTTCGGGAATGAGAAATTCCTCAATCCACTTCAGCCGATATGGTTTGAGCCGCTGCGCCAAGCGGATGGTGTAATCGACATCAAAAGCCATGTAGCAATCCAGCATAATCTCGACCTCGTCACCGACCAACTCCCGTGTTTTAGCGACAAGCTTTTCATTCTCCTTCAGTCCCCAAAGCCCATCCACAGGCCCATAAGGACACGCAAGCTTCACCCCTTTGAAACCGAGTTCGATCTGCCAATCTGTGTCGTTGCCGGTTGCGTATGCAAAGAGTTTGTCACGAACGGGACCGCCCAATAGCTCATAGACCGGCTGGTTCTTGATTTTGCCGATGAGATCCCACAGGGCGAGGTCAACACCGCTCATCGCACAACTGGTTAGTCCGAGCGAGCCGTAGGGCTTCGACAATCGGAACATCATGTCCGAAATTTTTTCGACTGCAAAACAGTCTTCACTCACCAGCATCGGGGCAAAGTGGTCATCAATAATGGCAGCCACAGGTCTGCCGAACGATGTTTGGCCAAGTCCCCATGTGCCATCCTCGGCCGTGACTTTCACGAAGACGCTTCCCCATTTCGGCATCCAACTGCCGCGGTGACGTTTGTACCTGGGATATTTGGACATCGGGTTGGCGACCTCGGAATCTTCCGCCCAGGATGGACGCCGTTGGGGTGTGGGTTTCCCCCTTTGAGGAGGCATATTCAACTTAACCGCTTTTATCTCTTTTATTTTCATCGTAAGTGTTTAGTAGTTCACTCTCTAAGTATTTAAGGCATATTTGTCCATGACAGAACCATAGGCACCTAAACTGTAGCTCGGTTGTTGTTGAGGCATTTTCTTCCATCGGTAAGGATACCTGTGTGCATTCCACCAGCAAACCGCAGCGTTGAGCGCATCGGTCAGTTCATCAAGCGTCTCAAACCGTTTCCCTTTCAGTGCTAGAGACTTTAACTGTTTCCACCAGGGCTCTATCAAATTCAACCAACACGCATATTTCGGAATAAATTGCACTTGAATCTCAGGCCACGCCAATAGCGCCGTCTTCACATCGCGACTGTGATGTATCGAAAGATTGTCCTCAATGAGTAACCATCTCTCGGAAGGAAACTTATCTATCACTTTCTCAATCAGTTCAATATGAGTTGCGCCGTCCCTGCTTGGAGAAAGCACAATTTCCGCTATGGGATCTCTATCGCCTTCGCTATCCGCTCAGTTGATCGGTTGCCGGTTCAAAGGCACCATGAACCCATACTTTGCCCCGACGACCATAGTCCGGCTCGAAAGTGGCTCGATTCAAACCCAGTTGCCAAGTTTCGCCCGGGTAGGTTTTGGCTGCAATTGGCCCCATTTCATCAATGCAAATTGTTCTCGTGTCCGGTGGAGGCGCAATGTACGCCGAAATTATGGCCCCCTTTTTTCCACGAACTGTTCGTCCTGTTTTTCCGCATTATGAAACCAACTCTGCTGACGTTTCCAATTCAGCCCTTCTTCAGTTATCCAGTTCCATATTGTTGAATCGGAGAGATGAATCCCTTCTCTTTCTTTGAAGCTAATTTGCAGACGTTCTAGCGTCCACAACTCAAATGGATAATCCAGACTCGACGGTCTTTGCATCGCTAAATCAATCAGTTTACTGCGAACCTCTACCGAATGCGTTTTCGGTGCGCCGCTCCGGGGTTTATCGGTGAGTCCTTCAATTCCTTCTTCGTTGAATCGCTTAATCCAATGCGCGCCGGAAACCCCCGTTTTGAATCCGGCCTGCATTGCAGCTTTGGAGGCTGTTAGCTGGCTGTCATCCATCATGTTGACGATTAACTGGGCTCTCTGGACGAGCCGATGGAGTTGGGTACGTGAGTTAGCTAGAGTCCTAAGTTGATGTTCTTCTGTTTCACTGACCGCACGAACGAAATGTATTCGTTTTCCCATTTGAATTCTCCTTTCCATTTCGGTTGAATGGGTAGGAGAATTATACCATATATGCTTAGCGAGTCAACCATTTAGTGAGGAAGTCGCGACCTGGAGATCGCTCCTACAAAAGATACGTAGTAAACTGCGTTACTAAAGATCGGGCTGCGTAGTACTGAACGTATGATCTTTAATTGAAATGACCATAGTCATGTTAGTCATTAGTGGTACCGGTTTCCTGTAATGACAGTGCATAACGCGCAAATGGTGTGAATTGAAGTCGCGATTCGGAGATCGCTCCTACAGACTTCAGTTTTGTACAAAGTCGAGCTTAGTCACTAACTTATCTACTCCAAGAAGATTCCGTTTTCTTCGAGCCAAACTTTGAGCGGTGAATCCTTGTCTTGCCCTGAGAAACGACCGCCCGGTCTCGCCGCATGCCCCAGCAGCTGTTGACGGATTGGGTCACATTTGTCGAAGATTTCTGGTGGAATCGTGATGTAATCCATGGCCTGCATCCACCGAAAAGCGTATCCAATGAAGAGCCCTTTCCGCGTAATGTCCGATTCGTTGCTGTTGCGGCAATGCCAGAGCCGCCCGTCAAAGAAGACCGCATCACCGGGTTTGCAACAGACCGGAATCGCGCTTTCGGGAAGGGAGCCGTCGGTGGGTTTATTGATCGTCTTACGGAGGTGGCTTCCGGGAACAATATAGAAATTTCCCCGCAATATAGAAATTTCCCCGCCCCGGTTCCGAGCAATCAGACAGCCAATAGACAATCTTGAATGCCATTCGCGGCGAGGGATGAGTCTTCATGTCTAAGTTGAGGCGTCCGCTGTCCTGATGCCAGCGAAGCAGCCCGATGTCATCAAGTTCCGCCGGACTTCCCGGCGGCGTTACGATTAAGTGGGAGTGATACGAGTAGATGTTCCATCCGAGGATTCCCCAAACTTTCGGGAAGGTTTTGTACCAATCCAACAGGTCGACAAAACGCTGGTCCCTGCCGAGAAAATCACGATAGAAAAAATTGCTATGCCGCGCCGTCCCACCTTTTTCATCCAGATATTCCTGATGAATCTGATCGACAGGTACTTCGAGTTCCTTCACGAGGCCCTGCGGAAGTACGTTCTCTAGGATTAGATAGCCTTGTTCATTGAACTGTTGAAGCTGTTCGTCGGTTATCAAATGCTGAAGATGGCGTTTATCAAGCATTCTACTCCTCTTTAATCTGATAGCGATCTTTCAGTAAACCCGATAGTGCGAAGACGCCGACATACCAACGGTAGTGCGTTTCGACTTCCCTTCGCTGGGGAAAAATGGTAAATCCGCTCTTTCCTATTTCGCAATGAGCATTCTGCGCGTGGCTTGGAACGAGCCGGCGTGGAGGGTGTAGAAATAGACGCCACTGGAAACCGTCTCTCCGACTCCGTCTTTACCGTCCCAATAGGCGGCAGTTTCTCGCGTCAGATAGCGCCCCGCTTTTTGTACCCCGAGATCCAACTCACGGGTCAGTTGCCCCCGGAGGTTGTAGATGCGAAAGGTCACAGGTACATCGACTGCTAATCGGTACGGTAGCCAGGTCTCCGGGTTAAACGGGTTGGGGAAGTTTTGGAGCAGCGCCGTGTGTTTCATTCGTCCGAGCGTTGTCACCCTCAATCCAAACGGTTCGATGGAGAACGGCAACGCGTCGAAATCGTCTGCAACATTGTAGACATACGCTACAGAACCAAATCCGAGATTGAGGGGAGGCACCGAAGGGAGGGCATGCGCCGAGACAACGACATGGTCGCCGGAGATAGCCACCCATGCGCCGAAGGTGATGTTTTGCTCCTCTTGGTCGGGCGTAACCTGTTTCTTCTCCTGCCAGACCCCGTCCTCACTCACAAAGGAATAGACAGCGCCTGAAGCCGGTAGACCGCGTGCTTCGCGTCTTGGCGCGCCAACGATGGCGGTTTTCCCGTTGGTGGCGACACTCAAGCCGAACCGATCGCTTGGGTTGGTGTCTTTGGCAATCAGCTTGGCTTGTTGATTCCACCCCTCGCCGTCACGGGTGAAGACATAAGCGGTACCGGCATCTCTTCCGTCATCACTATCATACATTGGCGCTCCGACGATGATCGTGTCCCCGCTCATGGCGATTGCACGTCCGAATTGGTCGCCCTTTCTGGCGTCATTGGCGGTGAGTTTGGCTTGTTGCACCCACGTTTCTCCCCGGCGTCCAAAGACGTAGACGGCGCCGGCGAGTCTGAGCCCGCCATGCGAGTGCTTGGGCGCCCCGATGATGACGACATTCTCACGGACGAAGACGGCATCTCCAAAACTTTCTCCTTTCGCTAAATCTTGGGGAACAAGCTTAGCCTGCTGTTTCCACCTCTTTCCATCGTGAAAGAAGATATAGGCTGAACCCGAGTCTGCGCCGGCATCATCATCCTTCGGTACGCCAACGATAGCCGTGTTCCGGTCAATGGATACTGCTTGTCCGAAACGATCGTCGTCTTCCGGGTCTGCGGCGACGAGTGTCGCCTGTTGTTTCCAGGCAGTTCCGCTCCGGGCGAATATATATGCGGCACCCTTCATCCCCTTCTTCCAATCCGCAGCTTGGTCACCGGCGAAGTCGGCGCCGTGAAGGTCCGATGGCGCCCCGACGATGGCGAGGTTCGCACTCACCTGAGCATGGCGAGCACTCAGAGAGACTGCCCATCCAAACTCACCAAGGTGCGGGTTTGCCGGATCTCGGTCTTCCAAACGAAGCTCCGCCAGCTCTTTCCAGTTTTTGCCCGTGCCGATAAAGATTTTCGCGACGCCCATCTTCTCAGCTCCCGCGATTACGGAATCCCCGATAATATCGGCGGACAAATGAAGACCCCGTGTTTCCGGGTCAGCGATAAGCTTGATTTCCTCTCCGGCGAGTTTGATGGGCACCAAACCAATACCGAGAACAAGACTGATAAGGATAAAGCGTGCCGGTTTCATGGGAATCTCCTTCCGATGTTGATTGATGTTAAGTAGATGTCGACAATGGTCTGTTTTCGACCCCACGGCGCCTGCTGGTGGATAAATCTTGCGAAGGGAATGTTTATTCGGCTGCTGAGCAGATACTAACAGTAATCAAGTCGTATTGGTTGCGCCAAGGTTGCCCCTTGTTCGTTATTTTACCGCTCGTGTTTATCCGCTCTGCGTAAGTCCTATAATTGATACTATTTGAGGATTACCATCCGTCTCACTTGAGCATAATCCCCTGCGCGAATCTGATAGAAATACAAGCCGCTCGCCACTACCTCACCATACATATCTTCTCCATCCCAGTAGACCGCTTTACCGCGGGTGATGTATGTCCCAACGTGCTGATAACCGAGATCGAACTGACGGACACGCTCACCGTTTGTATCGTAAATTGAGATAACCACCGCTGAATCGGTAGAGAGTTGATACGGAATCCACGTCTCAGGGTTAAACGGGTTGGGATAATTTTGCAGCAACATCGGTTTCTCGGGAAACAGCACTGCCATTGACACTTGCTCATTAACTACGTTCACCGGAATTGCCCTTGTCGCCGAATCCGCCAATTGTAGGTCTACAAGCCGAATGGGAAGTTGTGCCACGGGAGGACCCGTCTTTTTCACATGAAAAACAAGTGTTGCCAGTGCCCCCTCTGCCGTCACACCTTCCAGCGTTCCTTGACGCGTCTGTGTCAGTTCCAGTTGTGTCCCTTGCTGGGAGACATGCCAGTAACTTTGGTGTAGTGTAGCAGCTAAAACCGGGCTTGGTAAGGCAGTAAGGAGTTCTAATACCGCTGGATCGTACTGGATCGAGAAATGGTAGCCGTAAAGATCGGCAATCGCTGTAGTGTGGATGGAGACGGTCAACTGTCGCGTAGCCGTCGCGCTTGGGGTCATCAGGAGGCGCAATTCACCTTCGGGCGATGCCGAGCGGAGTTGTCCAAAATTGACAGATGGCGCGGCGTTAATGAGTTCTTCGCCGAAATGTTGTGCGACAAGCACAAGATCAAAAATATCCACCTTGCCGTCTTGGTTGACATCATAAGGGGGAAATCTTCGCTCAACATCTCCCTCTTCGATTGTCAGGGTCAATGTGTAGGAAAAATTCGCTTCATTTCCTCCGAACATATCTCTAATCTCGGCATAGTAAATTCCGTCCACAGGAATTTCAAATCCTTCTAGCAATGAATCAATACCCTCTACAAATAGCGGAGCCTCGGCTAAAAGCTGTAAGTCCTTATTATAGAGCGACAAAACAAATCTAGGGAACGGGGTGTCGGGCTGCCCATCCACCGCTAACGTAATGATTTGTCCTCTTGTGGCAATAAACTGAAACGCATCGGCATCCCCGACAAAACTGATCGCTCCCTCGACAGGTTCCCCCACTGTTAACGGAGTCGGATTCCCTCTTAAGCCCTCGTGGTCATCTTCGGGAAGTTCGCCCTCGGACAACGTCAGCGTGTAGGTATAGGTGGAACCAATCGCGCCTCCTATGAAACCGGCAACATCAACACAATACTCACCATCGGTGGGGATGAGAAATCCATCCATTCGTACCTCCAAACTATTGGGAGTGCCTCGCGTAGATACCAACGTTTCACCGGACGCATCCAAAAGACTGAGTTGGGTTACGAAAAACATTATCGTGCGTTCAGGCGGTTCTATCTCAACGCGGAGGGCAATGACAGTGCCCGCTGACGCTTCAAAGCGGAAACCATCCGAGTCATGTGGATCACGAGACGCAAGATCACCGCTAAGGGTGGTGACGCCTGTTATAGGTTCATCGAATGTCAAAGGCGTTTCTTCGCCGCTACCGCACGCGGCATGGTCATCGGTCTTTCCACCGATCGTCAATGTATAAGAGTAGTTTAGACCCCCAAAAGGGACAGTCAGATTGGGAATCGCAATGTTCCTGACAGCGAGCACGTAGGTTCCATCGGTTGGTAGTTTTTCGCTCACGCGGGAATCAACACCTCGTGGATTTAGTTCAGGACTTAGCTCCGGACCGATGGTCGGTAAGACATCATCACTTTTGGCAAAGAGTTCACCATCTGGCGCATAGACAACGAGCAGAGAGTCAAGGTTGGAGTCCTTCGTCGTAACCGTGATCTCAATGCGCTGGCCCTTCTCACCTACAAATACGAAGAAATCAGAGTCGCCGTTGAAGTCAATGAAACTCTCTATGGTGTCGCCGATCGACACAGGTGTGGCTGTGTCGGGCGTATCGCCGTGATTGTCGATGATGAGTGCTAGTTTATAATCGTTGGTCGCACCATTAATGCCAGAAACCGTAACGAGATAATCGCCCGGGCCTAATTCTAGCGATGTGACATCCTTCGTTTCAAAGGATACAAGCTTGATACCTTCGGGCCCCGTCAATGTTAACATCAACTCCCCGTAAATGGGTTGAAAATCAATTCCCAACCCAACCTGCATTGTCTCGTCCAAATGGAATTGATAGTAATCAACATTGTCGGCTTCATGGATTGATAGTTCTTCGTTGACATACGGGAGCTCGACCGTGGCTGCGGTCTCCGCTGTATCGTTCTCCTCAAAGGCATCAAGTGCCAGATTGGGGCGCGTAAAGAATCCCCGGTTCTCCATAATCCCCAAGATGAGGTCGAAATTTGCGCCGCCATTCAGTTCTTGGTCCGCAATGAGAATTGCCGATGCCCCATCGACAAGTTCCGCGTCGGGCGAGAGGAAGAAATGGCTCTCCACAACCATGCGGATCGACGCATTGCGTCCGATCGCCTCAAAAATTTTCCATAGTGCTGCCGACCAAATCTGTCCATCGGCGTGTGGGTTACCCTCAATGTCTTCCGGATAGCGTTTGTTACCATTTACGGGACGAGTGGCGACCTCAGGATCTTCTGAACCAGCCCATTCAAAAACGATAGCATCACTAAAACCGTCGCTAACGGCGCTGAAAAAGCTGGCGGCGAGAAAATCACTAAACCCTTCATGTATCGCACCACCTTCCCCTTTGTTAATGCCAGGAACTTGGCGATCAAGGATGGCGTGGCCATATTCGTGGACGATCACTTCGGCATCTTCGGCGATATCGGCACCGGCATCTCCGAAACCAATCGAGCCGTCACTATCGTCATAGAAACCGGCCCTCGTCATACCGACATGCACATTCGCAGGAAGCTGCCAATCGTCTACGAAATCGAAGCCGAGTCCTTTCAAATAACGCGCGACCGTATCCACGTGATAATAGACCATCACCTCCTCAAATCGGGGGTCGTCTCGCAGGTAGTTGAATACCAGTGTCGGCTCGTTAGCACGATTTTCGGTCAATCTTGTACTTACGTAAGGACCATCAAGAAAACCACTCCCGTCCAGTTCACGCAGAATCACATCCGTGTACGCTTCTTCCGGTATTGCGTCGGCAGCATCGTCCTGATCCATGAGCGTGAAATCTTTGAGGGCGACAACGGGATTCGGGTTAAAGACGCGCCCCCGTCCGTCGGCGTACCTGAGCAGGTTCTGTTGGTATAATGGCTCGCCCGTGTTGGCATCAATAATACACTCCCAACTTGCCAGAGGTTGACGGGAATGTAGATTTACGCGGTACGCGAGGCGATACGCATCAACATAATCACCAAACTGTCCCACATCGCGACTCGGAAAAATTACCAAGTTGGCACGCGGCGGCTTGCGTACTTCAAATACTCTCGCATCGGCAATAGCGATGCTGATCGCTTGATCCGGGGAGAACGATGCCGCTGTGCTAATGTTAATCTGTGGGAAGTAGTTGCTGTGGATGACTCGTATTTGACCGGAATGGTTGGTATGGATGGAGATCGCCGCACCGTAAACTTCGATACCGTTGTGGTATTGATGGAATCGAACATGTCTGCCTGTTAGGCTGCTTTGAATATTCGTGAGACGCAACTCAATGTTCAGATCGGTCATCGCAAAGAGGTCACAATAGTCGTTAAGGCATTGACGCGCTGATGTTTCTAGCGTTCCTTCTGAGGCGTGCAGCGTCAAATTGTAAAGGCTGCGGACTGTTCCCCGGTTCGGATGCCATCGTGCGCGGACAGGGGTTTCCGAATCAGATTTGATCCGCTGCAATGCCGCGGCTGTATTCAGTTGAATCTGTTGTCTTTCCTTCCCTTTGGCATATACCAAAGGGGCACATATTAGGATTGCCCAGAGTGCTAACGCAAAAGGAGTCGAAAAAATCTGCTTATTCATAAAAAATTGTCCATTCGATTTGAAAACTGCCTTTTACCGAAACACACTTTAGGGTTAAAGCACCGTCATATACCAACTGTGTTGTGCTACAGTGCCTGGTGAGATAAATCACCGAGCTGCGAGACTTTCAGCGTTCAATTGCGTAAGTCCTAATAGATTAAGATGAGCCATGTTGGCAAAGTTTTCATCGTAACTCCGTCGCTTCCTGAATTGAGGAAGCATCACGACAGGAGGATGATAAAGTCGAGGGGAAGCTTGACAGGAACTCAGCTTTGGTAGGCAAGAATTGCTGCCATATCCACTCTATACAAGGTCTACCGCGGTATCTTCTTAGCTCCATTATTTCTGAATCGGAGACATTCTAGCACTTTCTGGCGAAATGTCAATTAGAACGTACGATTCTGTTTGTCTCCGCGAGACAAAACGCATAGCGATAATCTGTAGGTTGGGTTGACCCATCAACCGAGCGAATAGTGAGTAGGATTCTCTATCGCCAAATCCCCAGATAAAGTACCGAAAAGTCCGTAACGACTTATTACGGCGGTAGCTTGTACCACAATCTGTATGAAGATTAAGTATTTAAATCGGTAATCCCAGTTTTCCCTAAACTCGGTAGGTGCGATCAAGCGAACGGATAGTGAGTGCGATAGAGATTCCTTTCCTAACCGCACCGAGCATCGTTAGGACATTACCGAATTATTTTTTTAAACTTCATAGGAGTTACGCAGTTGGCTGAAGCGTATAAAGAGGTTGTGCCAAATAAGCACGTATCGCATCTCTGACAATAGAGAGTTTTGCTTCAAACCAACTGATTCCGGTATGATAACAGTAATGTTCTATTCTCAGAAAGGCTCTCAGCGCTAAACCGATATGATTTCTTTGAGTGCGAGCAGAGCGCACTTGTCCCCGCTCAATGCCAACAAATTGCTTAATCCCGCGATGATATTCTTCTATTGTCCAAGACCATTCGGCATAGTTGAGACGCCTCAATTCGTCCATCTGTAAATCATTCGTTGCCCAATATTCAATGTCACCTTCTGGAGTGTCAACCTTGAATACTCGAATCAATCCATAGCCTTTAAGATGAACAATTGTACCCATGGATTCAATCGGAAGCGTACTCACCGGACGGTTACCGGAATAATCTTTACTGACAAGTCGGTTGGCAGCTAGACGAGTAAGCCACTTCCAACCATGACCTCGCACCGCTTTTAGATTCTTTAGACTGGCATACCAACTATCAAAACACACACATTCAGGAGCAAAACCGCGTGTTTTCGCTTCTTCAAGCATCGCTCGGAAATGGTCATTTTTCGTCAAGCCGTCTGTGGCTTTGTCATAGATTCGATAATCACACGGAATATGTCTATCGCCATCCGTCCAGAGTAAAGTGACCAAGTTAATCCCATTCACCACTCGGTGGTGTTTCCCTGACCAGTGTTTTGTCACTAATTCAATCTTTTGTGATCAACCGACTGAATAGGGAGGGCGATAGAGATCCTCAAGGTTTATCCAGAGTCGAATCATCTATAACTAAGATTCCAGATTCATTACCTGATTTTTCGATTCGTGCCACAGGTTGCCAGTGTCGGGTTCATCTCGATGCAAAAGCCTTGTTATCGAATCATGAGCGGGTGAGTCCTCCGCTTGAGGTTGAACTTTTTCTGCCTCAAGACAACTGTAACTTTTCTGGGCGCCAACTAAGAAATTGATATAGTCAATGTCAGCATATTTGGGGGGATTCATGCTCAAATTATAACCTATTTTTACTCAACTGCGTAACTCCTAAAAATATCGCCGCAACCCACGCTATTCTTGGGTTTCCCTTCCCAATGGATTCTCAATTCCTCAGATTTCTCGCGTAACAGTTTCGATGCTCACAGACGAACTGCGAGAGACAACTTTCCGAAAAGACGAGAGCAGTCGATTTCTGATTATCTCCCTGAGTCGAATAATTCGCTCAGGTTCGACGAGTCTCGTAAGTCTCATGATGGGTGAGTCGCGATTGTATGTATCATACCATAGCCGCGAACAACCTTCCAAGTCGCATATATCAACTTGAGGTCGGCTCCCTATTTTGCCCGAAATTCGTCGTGGCGTCAAGCGGAAGATGTGGTTTTGTAGGACTCCTGCAAATTCGTGTTTTGCTGTCAGCTACTCGATTGTCATATTCCCGTCGGATACGCTAAGAACTTGTTTGAAAAGTCATCTTTCCCCATGACAAGAGATAAAAAACGAATAGATCAAGCACGATCAAGCGAGTGGATAGCGAGTGCGATAGAGATCCCTCAAGCGAGTGGATAGCGAGTGATCAACTGACTGAATAAGGAAGGCGATAGTAAATCCCGATAGAATTCCCTTATAGCACGCGCGATAGAGATCCCAGTGCGGTAGGAAATCCCCTGCGATAGAGTTTTCATAGGAAATCCTGATAGTCGATCCTGATAGAAAACCCATAGAGATTCCAGGCTCACAACTCTCTGCGCGGCTCCGATAACTAGCAATTATTGGATTGACAACTTTACGCATGTATAGTATAATTTGGGGGTGAAACCGATCAAACGAGTGAATATCGAGTGATCAACTGACTGAATAAGATCAAGCGAATGGATAATGAGCGCGATAGAGCTCCTAAGGCGATAGAGCTCCCATAGAGATCCCTATTACTTGAAAACTCGGTTTCTCAAAGTCACTTTGCACCTCCTTTCGACATGAGCCGATGCATTGATGCAGAAAAAAAACGCGTACTACTACCGACGCAACCCCGTGCTCGCAACATGATGAATTGGCGCCATCGTCAAAAAACACGCGCCAAAGTGTCAAGTTTCGTCAAGTAAGGGAGGCGCGACGTGCCAAGAACGAAAAAACAAAAGTTCAAATCCTCGGGCACTCAAAAAACTCGAAGAAGTTTCGATTGCTTGAGTTTTTCGATGAAATTTAATTTTTTAAATCGCTAATTCTAATTTTCACCGGGCACGGTAGGCGCGGTTTCCAACCGCGCCGAGTTTCGCCGAGCAATTACCGAATTTATTTTTTAAACTTCATGTAAAAACTCCCATAGAGTTCTTCTCCCGGTCGCGCCCCTCTTGCGGCTGCGTAAGTCCTACTTCGGTGATGAATGCCACTTCGCCAACCGCGTGACCGGAATACAAAGTGCCCGACAAGCACCACTAATAACACTTTCTCTGTTTATGCGTATGTTATGTCTACACGGCGCAAACTCGCTCCCTGAGCGACTCCATACAATCTCGAGCATAGCAGTCCGCTGTACCGGAGTATTCCCGAAAAAACTCGAAAAGGCACTCTGAAAAAACTGAAATAACCGAAATAACTGAAAAAAACAGCCCCATGTGTTCCCGAACATTTGCAAGTTGCCGCACAATCGAAGCCGATGTCCGAGCCAGAACCGGCAGACTTACATCGACTGAAACCGCTAAGCTAATCCGCTTCGCGGAACGCACCCCAATTATACGCGCGCACAATAGCGCACATTAACGCACGGCAACACGAAGCGCCAAACACCCCCGCAACCCGCGCCCTGTCCCGCTTCTCTGCCTATTGGCGATGTCGGAACCGAAAGTGCGCTATAATCTCAAGAAGTCGGCATAAGAACCTGTGTGAACATACGATGAAGCCAGGCACGTGTAACCATTCACAGCTATCGCACCTTTTTCAAACAGGCTCTAAAGGCAGGATTTTTCAGTGATAGAATTGGGATGGTGTACTATATAAATGCGTGATAAAATCCAGCCGCTTGGGGTATTAGCTTCAGATGGTTGTGTGTGAAGCCCCGATAGATCCGGACAGGCTGTGAAACGTGATGCGTAATCTTCTTCACGTTTCACTTGAGGATGCAGCTATGATGGGAATTGTCACGAATATAGTGATAGTGCAGGAAAACGAACCATGTCGATTTCTGTTGTCCTAAAGCGAAAAACGGGTAAAATAACTCACGAATATTGGGAATGGTTCATATTTCGCCTGAATTTAGTACAATTTTCAAAACCGCTGAAAATCAGGCGGTTGTCTCAAATGGGACGGGTGAGTGGTAGAGTGGTGAGTGGTTGTGCCACGTCCCACCACTCACTATTCACCCGAAGAAATCAACTTCTTTAAACGCGAGGTTTTCTATCATGAACCGATTATCAACCGAAGAAATCAGCATTTTTAAACGCGAGGGATACCTCATCAAAAAAGGCGTGCTCGATCCCGACCTGATGGCGCGCGCCCGCTAGTGCAAATGGGCTGGAGCGCCGGATCGGATGAAGCCTGACGACCCGACTACCTGGATCGGCCCCTGGCGCCCAGATGAGGAAACACCCGAAGCGGAGGACAACTGCAGGGTCGGGCACTACTGGCAATACCGCGAACCGGCGCACGAGGAGTGGCTAGTACGGATGACGATGGCGAACCCCATAATCGTTGGTTGGGCTGAACAGCTTCTCGGGGAAGGCACGTTCGACGTGCGGGACTACGTTCGCGGCATCTACTGCCTGTTGCCGAATGGTGGCACTCCGGACACGCCTGGTGTGAGCCAGAAGCTAGTTTGCCACTGCGACGTCAATCCCGAAAAGTTACACTCGACGCCCTTCCAAAGGCTTCTGAAGGCCGGTGTCGGCGCCGTCGGACTGATTGCGCCCATTCCGCCCAATGGGGGAGCATTTACGGTGTGGCCGGGAACGCATAAGATTATTTACGACCTGATGATCAGTACCGAAGGCCTCGCCCGCAACGAGACCTACAAGCAGCGGATCATCGACTTCAACAGCG
Source organism: Candidatus Poribacteria bacterium (assembly GCA_965197465.1). Taxonomy (GTDB): domain Bacteria; phylum Poribacteria; class WGA-4E; order WGA-4E; family JAJDTR01; genus JAJDTR01. Next base: position 3,747,662 of record OZ240209.1, read on the forward strand.
ACCGCCATGTCGATGGTTGGGGTGACGCGGGCGACGTTCTCCTGTGGCACCGTCTTCTGGCTCACACCGCCGGTTCGAACCGCTCCGAAAAATTGCAATTGAGAGAAGCGGTGCTCTTCGATTACCCGCAGCCGGAGGCCGAGAAGCCGAAGGCATCCTACGAAGACATGTGGGAGGACTGGTCGGATGAGGTGCGCGCGACAGCCGGGTGACCGGAGAAAAGAGGAGCGAGTCTTTCGGTTAACTTTGCCAATTTTCGGGGCGGTGGACTGGCGATTGGCGTCAGAGGGCCGTGCAACTCTGAAGATAAGACATATAAAACAACCATCAGCAGTTTCATTGGGTAGTATCCTTGTTATACTGCTCCTGTACTTGCCGTGTTGTGTTCAGGCGCGGGATTTCTATGTCAGCAATGACGGGCTTGACAAGAACGCCGGTACTCGGGAGGAACCTTTTCGCACGCTGGCTCGTGCAGCCTTGCACGCGGAGGGTGGTGACACAGTAATCCTTCGAGGGGGCATCTACCGCGAAACTCTCACCGTTCGCCATTCTGGAACGGACACCAAGCCCCTGACATTCATGGCAGCGAAGGGGGAGAAGGTGGTCATCAGCGGCGCTGATCTTGTGGGAAGCTGGAAGCTCTACAAGGGCTCCATTCTGCAGACGAAGATTCCGAAAGTACTGGATGTCGGATTCAACCAGTTATTCTTGGACGGACGAATGATGAACCAGGCTCGTTTCCCCAACGAAACGAGCACCGATCTGCACAAACCCACGTTCATCAGAATGAGTGCCGGCGACAGCCGCATCACATCGCCGCTCCTTACCCAGGACGATGGGTTCTGGAATGGAGGCTTCGTTGTCGGTCTATTTGACCATCGCTGGACCATCCAATGTGCAAAAATCAAGGATTACAGGGCTGGTACACTTAGTCTGGTCGGAAAGTCTCGACCGTGGTACAAGGGGGCCGGCCACGGCTATGTGAGCGGTGTCCTCGGCGCGCTGGATGCACCGGGGGAATGGCATATCGAAGACGGACGTCTTTATTTCTGGCCGCCCGAAGGAACAGACATGACCTCCGCCCGTGTCGAGGTCAAGCGCCGCACGCTATGCATTGATTACAACGGACAATCTCACGTGGCGGTCAAGGGAATCAATGTTACCGCAGGAAGTGTTCGCTTGGTCGGCAACTCATGCACGCTTGAGAGCAGCCGTTTGATCTATCCGAGCCACTTTACTTACTTTACATGGGGAGGGATGGCGTCCGATGGTGGTGTCGACAACGGGCACAACGGCATCCTGGTTCAAGGAACCAACAACACGATACGCGCGTGTACGATCAAGTACTCGGCGGGCTCGGGCATCGTGATCAAGGGCGCACAGAATCTGATTACGCGTTGCCAGATCAGCGATATCGACTACTCCGGGACGTATTCCTGCCCGATCTCTGTGGCGACGGCGCCGGGGATGGTCACCGGCAAGAACCGCATCTGGTTCAACACCATACGCCGCACCGGGCGCGACTGTATTCAATTGTACGGGGCTTCGGCTGACGACATTCGGTACAACGACATCTCTGATGCCGGACTGATGTGTAAGGATCTCGGGTTGGTTTATGTGTGGGGGCGTGACGGGAAAGGCACGCGCATTGCCTACAATTGGGTTCACGACAACAAAAGCCATGGCCCAGGCATCTACCTCGACAACTACTGCCAGAACTTTGTCGTGGATCACAACGTGATATGGAATTGTGGAGCCGGGATACGCGTGAATGGCCCCGCCAAGGGCCACAGACTGTACAACAATACGCCGTTCAACTGCCGTGATGTCGGAACCCGCCCCTACAACCAGTGGCCCAACCATACGCCTGGTTACTGGACCGGCGGCGGTTATGGGAATATCTACCGATATACCAAAATCAACAATCTATTTCTAAGTAGGAGACCGGCTGCACAACTTGAGGATTTTGCGAACAAGAATTCCAGCCTCAAGACCGGTGCCCCAGCCATTGATTCCGGAAAGCCGGTCACCGGGATTACGGAAGGCTTCCTCGGGGAGGCACCTGACCAGGGAGCATATGAATCTGGTGGAGCGAGGTGGCTCCCGGGCGTGCGTGGACGAGCCGAACACGGCGCTGCAGCGGACGCGGACGAACCGCCCCGCTAAGCTTCACCGTTCGGTGCTGGAGAAGACAAACATGCAGAAGCCTAACATCATTTTCATTTTGGCTGATGACTTGGGTTATGGCGATGTTGCCTGTTACAACCCCGAGTCCAAAGTGCCGACTCCTAATCTGGATCGACTCAGCCGGGAAGCACTGACCTTCACCGATGCTCACGCTCCAGCCACCGTATGCACGCCCAGCCGTTACAGCGTACTCACGGGGCGCATGGCTTTTCGCACAGGCATATCCGGAGTATTCTCAGGCGCCGGCGGACCGTGCATGATAGAAGAGGGTCGATTAACGCTCCCGGGCATGCTGCGCGACAAGGGATACACAACAGCCTGCTTCGGCAAATGGCATGTTGGCCTCTCATTCCCCGACAAAAACGGAAATCCGATCAACAAGAACGGATTTGAACCGGTGAAACGCATCGACTATTCACGCGCCATTCCTGACGCTCCCATCCACCGGGGCTTCGACCATTTCTTTGGCACGGCGTGCTGTTCTGGAACGGACTTCCTCTACTCCTTCATTGATGGTGACCGCATCCCGGTGCCACCCACCGGCGAACTGGACAAAGCACCACTCCCCAAACATCCGTACGCCAATGACAACCGACACGGCATGATTGCACCGGGTTTCAACATTCAGGAACTTGACCAAGTCTTCCGTAGGAAAAGCATTACGTTCATTGAGGAACACGTTCGGAACAGCCCCGACAAGCCCTTTTTCTTGTATCACCCAACCAACGCAGTGCACCTGCCCTCGTTTGCGTCCAGCACGTGCCGGGGCAAAACAGATGCTGGGCCACACGGCGACTTCATCTTTGAGTTCGATCAGGTCGTAGGCGAACTGCTCAACACCGTGGACCGGCTTGGGATTGCCGACAATACCCTCGTTATGGTCTCAAGTGATAACGGACCGGAGGTGACCAGTGTCGTGCACATGCGTAAGGACTACCGGCACGACGGGGCACGTCCCTGGCGCGGTTTGAAACGCGATCAGTGGGAAGGCGGACACCGAATCCCCTTCATCGCGCGTTGGCCGGGACACATCTTGCCAGATACACAGACAGACCAGACGGTCTGCCTCTGCGATATCATGGCTACCTGCGCGGCGCTTGTCGGATCCGACCTCCCGCATGACGCTGCGGAAGACAGCTACAACATTCTGCCGGTCCTATTGGGAGAACAGCCCGACGAACAGCCCATTCGCGAACATACACTGCATCAGACCATTTGCTTGGCACTCAGTGTTCGCAAGGGGCCCTGGAAGTACCTGGATCACCGGGGATCAGGCGGAAACGACTACGAGCAGGACGAAGCACTGCACCCCTACGTGCTGCCGGAAAGAGCACCGGATGCGCCCGGCCAACTCTACAATCTCGACGAGGACCCGGGCGAGACGACAAACCTGTATTTCGAGAACCCGGAAATCGTCGAAGAATTACGGACGCAACTACACGCATACCGCGACGGCGGACGCAGTCGGCCGTGAAGACGCGTGTTCAGTGAGGATTTGAAGCCGGTGATGGTACAACATACAACCCCCGGAACTGCCGCAACATACCGTCCGTCTGCGTGCGAAATCGTGTTGGTGAATGAAATACCCGCCACCACTACTCTGAAGCGGAACCGAGGAATTAATGAAATGCGGTGATATTTTTGACCGTTTCATCAGTAAATGATTAGATTCTGCCATTGAACTCCATAGGAGGCGCACTGATGAAAACTATCCAACTTACCGTGCAAGTACCAGCTGACCTCGATTCAATAAATAACTTGGAACTATATGTTGACCAACTGGGACAGAAGCTCAAGCGTGAACTGTTTTGATCAATGCTTTGCGAGATGAGTTCCCCCGACACGCATTCGGATTCAGCGGAATCAACATGTCCCAGCTGTAAAAAAAACGCAGTATCAGTTGGGGCAACCGACCGAGGACATTAAAGACCGTCTTTGGCGGCATTCATCTGACTATCCCACGAAAAGGTGGTGCGCCTGTAAACTGCGGATAATTCGAGAGCGTAGTGAAACTGGCCTTGTTACTCTCCGTATTGAATCCACCGACCTCTGAAGAGCATTCAAAAAAGTTTAAGGGCGTTAATTTGCCGTTTTAGTCTGTGTGATAGGCACTTTCCCCCGTCTGCGGAAAGACTCCCAGCAGGAGGTGGTGTCCTTGTTAACTGCGAGTAATTCGAGAGAGTACTATTTCACGGTTAAAGAAAATCGTGATTTGCGTGCTATCAGTCAGAAGCCACGTTGGGAATATAAGTAGGGGAGCATTTCAAGGAGGGATGATTTCTGAGCCGTCGTCATATCTGGAAGGTCGGCCGCTTGAAACCTCTGATGACACAAAGTCATAAACAAGCTAAAATAGCGGCGATGAGGCCAATGAAGATCTCTATACGGCAGGATGAAAAATAATAATACCGTTACTTTTATGACTGGCAGGGCAAATTCAACGATCTGTTCGACATTCTGAATCAGAGAGTACTCATTTTCGCTTTTTCCCTCTGGGATACTCGCGCAATCGAGATAGCGTTGTAGCGCTACTCATGATAACGCAAACCCATGTCATGACTGGATTTAGGGCATCTTCGGGGCGTCTCCGAAGGTGCCTTTTTTGTGCCAATATTTTACACGCATTCCACCCTCAAGCTTTCCCCTGAATTCCCGTTAAACTCTTAATGGTGCCGTGGCTCTTGACCGCGAATATCTGCAGCTGGGTGTTGCCCCTTTTAACTGCGGTTAATTCGAGAGACTACTGAAACTGGCGTTGTTACTCTCCTGATTGAATCATGCGACCTCTGAAGAGCATTCGAAACAGATTGTGGGCGTCAACTTGCCGTTTTAGTGGTCTATTCGCTAAGTAGTTATGGTATATTTATCCATGACAGAACCATAGGCACCTAACCTGTAGCTCGGCTGCTGTTGAGGCATTTTCTTCCATCGGTAAGGGTGCTTATGGGCATTCCACCAACAAACTGCATCGTTGAGCGCATCAGTCAGTTCATCAAGCGTTTCAAACCTTCTCCCTTTCAAAGCGAGAGACTTTAACTGTTTCCACCACGGCTCTATCAAATTTAGCCAACACGCATATTTCGGAATAAACTGTACTCCAATCTCAGGCCACGCTAAAAGCGCCACCTTTACATCACGACTGTGATGAATCGAAAGATTGTCTTCGATGAGTAACCATCTCTCAGAAGGAAACTTATCTATCACTTTCTCAATCAGCTGGATATGAGTTGCACTATCTCTACTCGGAGAAAGTACAATTTCCGCTTGACCTGTTGACGGTTCAAAGGCACCATGAACCCATAGTTTACCTCGACGACCATAATCCGGCTCAAAAGTGGCTCGATTGGCACCGGGTTGCCAAGTTTCACCTGGATAGGTTTTAACCGCAATGGGTCCCATTTCATCAATGCAGATTATTCGTGTGTCCGCTGCAGGCGCAATGTACGCCGAAATTACAGCCCCCTTTTTTCCACAAATTGGTCGTCCTGTTTTTCTGCCTCATCAAACCAACTCTGTTGACGTTTCCAACTCAGTCCTTCGTCTGTTAACCAGTTCATATGGTCGACAGAGAGAGATAAACCCCCTCTCTCTGTTTGAAGACGGTATGCAGGCGCTCTAGAGTCCATAACTCAAATGGATAACCCAGGCTCTTGGGTTTGTGCAGTGCTAAATCAATCAGTTTACTGCGAACCTCTACCGAATGCGTTTTCGGTGCGCCACTTCGGGGTTTATCGGTGAGTCCTTCAATGCCTTCACCGTTGAATCGCTGAACCCATTGCGCTCCGGAAACCCCTGTTTTGAATCCAGCCTGTATGGCGGCTTTGGAGGCTGTCAGTTGGCTGTCGTCCAACATGTCGACGATTAACTGGGCTCTCTGCACAAACCGATGAGGTTGGGTACGTGAGTTGGCTAAAGTCCTAAGTTGATGTTCTTCTGTTTCACTGACCGCACGAACGTAATGAACTCGTTTTCCCATTATAAATTCTCCTTTCCATTTCGGTTGAATGGGCAGGAGAATTATATCATATACTCTTAGCGAGTCAACCATTTAGTGGTCTTTTCGCTAAGTATTTAATACTTACGAGACTGGCACAAGAAACCCGTTCTGCCACGCCGGTAGGTGCGGTTTCTAACCGCACCGACACCCAACACTTAATCATATTTACTTAGCGAGAAAACCATTTAGTGTGTGTCATAGGCATTTTCCCCGTCTGCGGAGAGACCAGCAGGGCACTCTGACATAACAGTCCCAATGCACCGAATTGGTGACCCCAGTGAAATTTTGACTGGTTGGTGTTCCGCCTGCGATACCGATGATTGCGGAAAAAGTGAAGACCGAATTAGTGTCGGCCAGTTTTAATCGCCTTTGTCTCGTCATAGACATAAACCCAATTATCGAAAGTCTGCTGGAGAACCCTCAGCAAACATTTGGCCACCGCATCAGCAGACCATTTGCTCCGAGATAGGAACTTGACCATTGACCAATATCGAACATTAGGACGACTCGCTTGATAAATGCTTGTTACCGTCTGGGGCGAGTGACCAATTATAAGACCCTCTATAAACGCGCAGAACAGCTCGAAACTTTGTTGGTTGAATAATGGCCGAAATTCTGTTACGATCTGGTGCAGGCAGAAGATGAGGTCCATTTTTCTCCTTTCTCAAACTATGGTAGGTTTTTGAAAGGATAACCTCTTTTCTGCCTTTTTTCAAATTGTCCAAACTTTAGTAATAATTATAGTTCGGTACTTTTTGACCTCCGAAGAATGGCGATCCAGGTTTCATGCGGGTTTGCAGCTATATAAGGTCAAAATTGGCGAATCCTCGAATCCCCGCTATGACTGGGTTTCTGAAATTCTGCCGAAGTATAGGTAATAATAAGGAGTCAGATAAATGTCGAAACACCGGTTTCTATTTACGCGACACCCCAATCTGGAAAACAAGTGGCCGTTCCTCCACGAGCGAATGGTCACGCGCCTTGATGAATTAGGCACCACAGTTGTCCTCAATACAGACACAAAGGATCCAATTCATCAACAGATTGAACTCGATGATGTCGTGGGGATTGCTTGTTTTGGCGGAAGTTTAACAGCGGACTGCATCGCCGCCGCACCCAAGCTGCGAGTGATCGGCACGAGGGGAGATAATAGCGGTAAGGGAGTACCATTTAGACCTGCTTCAGGCAAGAAATATTCCGGTCATTGAAGGGAGCCGCGCAGGGCGCAATCCGTTGCCGAATGCGCTTTCGGATTGGCCCTGGCGGCATTAAGGCGCACTGCGCAGTGGCATTGTCGAATGGCAAATAAAGAGCCTTTGTGGGAGTATGCTTACGGGCAATTTTGCGATGCACCGGACTTCGTTAATGGCGATCTCGGCACAAAACGCATCGGCGTGATAGGGTTGGGGCAGATTGGAAGAAAGATTGCCCAGTGGTGCCGCGCCTTTGGTGCGACGGTCGATGGCTATGATCCCTTCGTGGACGAATCGCTGCTTAAGAGATGGGATGTGCGTCCAGTGGACATGGATATGCTCGTCAGTGAAGCCGACATTGTCTTCATTGCAGTGCCGCCCACACCTTCAGCACGACATCTGCTCTCCCGTGAACGAATCAATCGGCTACACAAAGGAGCGTTGGTTGTCGCTATCACCCGCGCGCACGCCGTAGATATGGAGGCTTTGCGAGAGCGCATTCTCGCTGATGAACTTGCCGGTGCATTCGATGTTTACGATGTTGAGCCGTTGCCCATGGACGATCCGCTGCGCGGACGCGACAATGTTGTACATACGCCGCACATCGCTGGCAGAACCAAGGATGCGAATCTTCGGGTCGCTGATATGATTGTTGCTGACTTTACCCGTGTTCTCAAGGGAGAGCAACCGCTTGGTGCCTTGACGCCCAAGGCTGTTACCGTAAGAACAGAGAGCGTCGAATTGCCATTTTAGGGCGGAAATAAAAGAGGTATTAAGGGGCGGTACTGCTATACATGTAATGCTCTGTCGAGATTATAGTGACAAATGAAGTATTTGATGGCGCTGATGTGATTGGTTTTACGGCTCTGCTTTTTGACCACCCGATGCTGCTGTTCCGGAATGACCTCCTCATAGGCACCCCAACTATCTGTATAGAAGGTCGTACCTCCCCTGTAGATCGTTGGCACCGGCTCGCTCTCATTCTCTGTCTTCAACTGAGATAGCAAGACCTGTCCCAGCGGGGATTTGGCCAACCCCTGTTGAAGTTCCTCCTTCGATAATCCCCTCAACTTGAAAATGAGGAACGGATCCCTATCAAATTCCAGCGCCGCCAAATAATAAACGCCCGCAATGTGTTTGCACGGGTTGTCCCAATCAGGACAAGAGCAGTCCGTCTGAAAGTCCTTTCGGCTGCGGGGGAGTAGGCTCAGAGCCAAGTCAGAGAAAGCATCTTCGATATTGTCAGGCATTTCGTTCATCAGGAGTTTGGAGACGTAGGCGGCTTTCGATGAAATGGCGGTTATCACTTTGGACCAATCGGTTTTGGGAATGGGTGTAATGCCAACCGTAGTTTGATAAAGGGGTTCTTCATACACATCAAAGTATGGATTGATCGACCCTCTGACCAGCGCGTCTATCTTTCCTCTGGTCAGGTGAAATTCGACAATCTTTCCGTTCCGGGCGTAGGCGCGTCCACGAGCAAGCCGACCAGAGTCGGTAATCTGTTCGAGAGCGTCGATGAATCGCCTTCCCCACCAGGTTCGACTGAATTGAGCCATCATTCACCTCTTAAATATTAGGAATACGACCAACTCAAAATCCCAGTCCCAGTCATAGTGCGACCACATAGACGACAAACGGATTCTGTCCATCGCATTTCCTGCTATTGTGTGACTTGGTGTTCCATTATACGGGTTTGTGGTGGGGTGTCAATGCGAATCTTCGGTGGGAAATGTTCTCAGTTCTAGGAAATGGATTATTTCTAGAACTGGTGATAATAGGGGTAACGGGACTATAGCTGCGATAAGATACGACAAGGGTTCAAATCGAGATGGGACAAGGCTTTAAGCGTTGAAAATTTCCCGCACCAACACCAAGAGAATTTCCGACTTTGAGCAGAACCGGAAATTTTCAGCCGAAATTTCTCGATTTTGAGTGGTGAAATTTCCGTTTTTCGTAGGTATTGCCGGGGTCAAACGCAAAAACAGGGATCGCCTGTACCATGGTCGAAGCTGGGGAACGAGCCCTGGCCTTCCTTGCGGGCTTTGATTAAAGCACCCACAAACTTTGCGGAATTAAACGTAAACGGTGCGCCCCGCCGAGCATGGGCTTCCTCCGGATCTTCCATGGTGTCTAATTCGCTCTGATAGTAGTGGTAGCCATCCATCGGTATAATGGTGAGCAATCTGCCCAACCGCTCCTGTAACGCTTCTGCCAACGCGATCCAGAACTGCGTATCACCAGTTAAGACGACAGTTTTGGGAGAGGCGAGTGTGTAACCACCTTACGGTTTGAGCAGAACCTTGATGGCTGCATCAGGTCGGTCTTGGACGGCAAATGCCTCCGGCGCTTCGGCTAGCGGAAGGGCGTGAGATATGAGCGGTTTGCGATCCACACGCCCGCTCTCTACCAGAGCAATTGCCTGACGGTAATCATCACCGGTCCATCCCCACGATCCCTCAATGGTTACGTGCTTACGCACTACTTGGTTAAAGTCCAATTCGGGCGGGTGTTCGAAAAGAGCAACAAATACCATCCGCCCGTACATCTGCTTCAGCATCAAGAGGCCCTGGTTGGGAGAGTTCTTGGCGCCGGCGCAATCGATGACCACATCGGCATTTCCGCCTCGCACCCCAAAGTTCACGACGGGCTTGGCGCCGCCGGTCAGCTCAATGACGGCTTCGACGGAATCGGTCTCGGTCAGGTTCACGGCGTAGTCGGCTCCCAACTGTCGCGCCATCTCCAGGCGTTTTTCAGAGGCGTCAATAGTGATAATCCGGCAGTCGACAGTAGCCTTGAGCGCCTGCACACAGCCCAGGCCGATGATACCAACCCCCAGGATGACCACAGTTTGACCAGAAACAGGTTGCGCCAGTCCTACACCGTGCAGAGATGTGGCAAATGGCTCCATCATCGCACCCTCTTCAAACCCAATGTTATCGGGTAACAGATGCGGTGCGTGTTCTTTGACGGGCAAAGTTGTGTATTCGGCAAACCCGCCTACGCCTACGCTCGTAATGCGGTCGCCAACTCTGAACCCCTCGACCTCCTGGCCGACCGCGACAACCTCGCCGCTTAATTCGTGCCCCATAATGCGACCGTTTTCGATCGGCCTCCCCAATGCATCGTCAAACAGGCCTAGGCGATACATATGCAAATCTGACCCGCAAATACCACAAGCCCGCACCCGCACCAACACTTCATTGTCAGCAATATTCGGTGTGCGGACCTCTTCGACACGAATGTCGCGTGGTCCGTGATAGACGGCTGCTTTCATCGAAAAACCTCCTGATATTCCTCAATGCAGAGGCCGTCCTGTTTCTTGGCACCCAGATACCCACCCCATTTCTATCCTCAGGGACGGAGTTAGAAAGTTTCCTTTCCACACCCATGAATCTGGAATAGCCGGAATGATGAAGTAATTCCTTGGGTTCTTCAAGCAACCAAATTGCATGTCCTTTGGCCGGGTACTGACAAAACAGAACCCTTAGTGTGCATGACCTATCCCCAGAATGGCCTATCCTCGAATCCCTGTAAGGGTGCGTCTGTGTTTCAGGTGATTAGCCAACACGCTTGTGATGTCGTGTCGGACGATACAATCAGAAAAGACGGAAAAATCACTCATAGCGCAATCACTAAACACTTTGAAAATACACGAACGCCATTTTACCCAGTTTTCGATTTGGGGTCAACAGAAATCGTCGAATCAAAAGCCAAACAAGCCTGGGTGTGTGGAATATTCCAAGCGCTTCTCCAGTAGCACGGTGAGCGTTATCATGTCGGCAAACTTCGCTTGTCGTTCACAGCCCTATATCGAAGCCGTATATGTGAGCCTTGGCGGATTGTGGAAGTCAGGATGAACGCGCCACCAACAGTTTTTCTGTTGTCTGATGTCTGAAAACATAGTAGAATCGCTCCTCGAAAACGTCCCAATGCATCAATTTAAAGCTGACAGACCACTAGACTGATTAAAAAACGTGAATCCAATGAAAACAACGCACGCTAACCCCCTCACAACGCCCGAAGATATGTTGAAGAGCCGAGAATGGACGGGGCGTTTTCTCTCCGATCCCGCCAATCTTCCCATCTCTTTCGCCTTCGATGGGAAAGCTATAAGTGGTATTCCAAGAGACTGGGGCCCGTGTTCAAGCAGACGCCGCATCGACGCGAATATCGTCGAAACAGTTTTTGAAGGGGATGACGCTACGACCGGCTTGAACCTCCGTGTTGAGTGCACGCAGTATCAGGACTACCCGGTTGTGGAATGGGTGGCATGGTTTACCAACAAGGGCCGTGAACCGACACCCCTCATCCGAGACATTCTGGCAATCGATGAAACGTTCAGCGGTTCTTCGCCCGCGCTGTATCATTGCAACGGTGATTTCTACAGCGAGGAAGGATACACACCTTGTGAGACGCCCTTGCCAGCAGGAGAAGCGATGGAATTCGCGCCCAACGGCGGCCGTCCATGCAACGGCGCATTCCCCTACTATCGCATCATGTTCGAGGACTGCGGGCTGTCTATGGCAATTGGCTGGCCCGGACAGTGGGCGGCGAGTTTCAAAGGGCTCGCAGATGGCGTACACGTTCGGGCAGGCCAGGAAAAGACAAACCTACGGCTTATGCCGGGTGAAAGCATCCGCACGCCGCGAGTGCCCCTCCTCTCCTGGTCCGGTGACGTTTCAAGAGGGGTGAACCTGTGGCGCCGGTGGTATCTTGCCCACATCCTTCCCAGACCCAACGGTCAGTCGATGAAACCGCACTTGGCGTGCGGATGCCCTGGCGAGGGTGTGGAATTTACGGGAGCCACCGAAGAAAACCAGTTACTGTATATCGAGAAGGCGAAACAGCACGGTATTCCCTTTGATGTCTGGTGGATTGATGCCGGCTGGTACCCCTGCTACGACGAAAACGGTGAAAGGCAATGGCCGCTAACTGGCACGTGGGAGCCTGATCCCGAAAGATTTCCCAATGGTCTGAAGCCAGTGTCCGACTGCGCAACTCGAAACAGTGCCGCTCTGTTGCTTTGGTTTGAGCCGGAAAGAGTACACCCCGGCACCAAACTCGATATCGAACACCCAGAATGGCTGCTGCGAAGTGGCCACGCTCCGGCAGCAGAAGCGGAACGTGTTAGAGTACCTTTTTGCCGTCTGTCGGCTCAGATTCGAGGCGAAAAGGCCCCTTCCTTACTTCCCACCATGCCACCCGCCGGTCGACCCAGCGTAGCCCCATAGACCACCTGAACGGTTACAGGAAGGAAAGGATGGAAGGGAAATAAGGTGTTCATTGGTTCATTAGCCCATTAGCTCATTTACACAATACGCATGACGTTTCATCAATTATCATGACTCCAAAATCCCTCAAAACTCCCGTCCGTGCTGACGCCTGTCAAACCCGCATAAAATTTCATGTCCTGCTGATTGGGCTTATGTTGGTGGGGATTAACAGTTACTGGGTACTGATGGGCACCGAGGTCTGGGATTCGACGCGGCTTACCGTCGTGTCCCTGTTCTTTAACGCGGTTTTCACGCTGCTGATCTTGACCCTGATCAACTTTGCCGCGCACAAGTTCCTACCACGTTTGGCGATGTCGCAGGCGGATCTGATGACAATCTACGCGATGGTCGTCATGCTGACAACGATCAGCGGACACACGATGATGGGCTATCTGCTGCCGGCGATTGAGCACGCCTTTTGGTTTGCGTCGCCGGAAAACGAGTGGGAGCAATTATTCGGTGCGCATGTGCCGAATTGGATTGGGATCAAAGATCGCGAAGTATTACGGGGATTTTTTCAAGGCGAGTCCACGCTGTATACCGCTGAACACTTGCGCGCATGGATGCCACCGGTACTTGCATGGTCGTGCTTCGTCGTTGCGCTTTGGCTGGTTTTGCTCGCTTGCAGCGTGTTTCTTCGCAAGCAGTGGACGGAAAACGAGAAGCTCAGTTACCCAATTGTGCAACTCCCTATCGCTATGACGAGCGATCCGAAAGGCTTCTTCACCAACCACTGGATGTGGATGGGATTTGCGCTTGCGGGAGGAATTGCCCTCCTGAACGGATTAAGTTATATCATTCCTTCAATCCCTTATCTAAACGTCAAGGACCAGACGATTGGTCGATTCAGTACCAGGCCGTGGAGCGCGATGGGGCCCATTCGTGTCTCCTTCTATCCGTTCATCATCGGTCTGATGTTTTTTACGCCCCTCGATCTCTCCTTCTCCTGCTGGTTTTTCTATATCTTTGGGCGCATCCAGCGAATTGTCGGAGACGCGATCGGTATGCAAAGCATCTACTTCCACGAGCAGTCGATTGGCGCATGGATTGCTTTTGGACTTATCCCGCTCTGGATGGGACGGCGATACTATCTCCGCATCGTCCGGAGGATTTTCAGCCGGCGTTATCCACTCGACGATCTAAACGAACCGATAACCTACCGATTGGCAGCGATGACGGTGTTGGGGGGATTGGCGTTTCTCGTGCTTTTCTGCCATCAGGCGGGCATGTCGTTTTGGGCAATTGGGTTGTTCTTCCTGATCTACTTCCCAATGGTGATTGGCATTACCCGTTCTCGTGCTGAGATCGGCCCTCCGGTCCACACGCTGATCCATGTCGATCCGGGACGAACGATGGTCGCATCCCTGGGGACGCATCGACTTGGAACGGCGAACCTCACGATCCTGACCTATCTGTATCCCTTCAACCGCTGCTTCCGCGCCAATCCGATGCCGAGTGAACTGGAAGCTCTGCGTATCGCTGAACGGACAGGGATCGGCTATCGTCAACTGCTGATCGGGATGATCCTGGCGATTGTATTCGGGATTTTTGTCACATTCTGTCTCTATCTGCATGTGATGTACGAGATGGGCGCGGCAAACAAAGCGCGAGGCTGGATCGTCTACATGGGATGGGAAACGTTTAATCGCCTACAGAGGTGGCTCGTCCATCCACGGGATGCAAACAGCGCAGAAATGGGCGGAATCGCAGGCGGGTTTTTATTCACGATCTTTCTGATGGTTATGAAATTTCGTTTCTTGTGGTGGCCCTTCCATCCGGGGGGTTATGTGCTCACAACAGGTGAGGGGCTCGGTCGTTCGTGGTTCGCTGTGTTCATCAGTTGGGCAGCCAAAATAACCATCCTGAAAATAGGGGGCATACGTTTGTATCGAAAAGCCGTCCCTTTCTTTCTGGGGCTCATCCTGGGAGATTACACACTTGGCTGTGTGTGGAGCTTGATCGGAATCGCCTTCGAGATGCCGACATACGGGGTTAATGAGTAATGTTAACCCAAGTTGCCACTTTTTACTCAAGTTTCTGTTCTCATCGAATCGGCAACCCTTTCAACTTTTTGGCTGGAAGGAAAGGATGGAAGGGGAGGGAATCGGTTTCCCTCCATCCTTCCTTTTCTTCCCTTCCTGAATTCTGAATCAAGATCGCTAGCCACTGGGTTAAGATTATGGTAACCGTTCAGGTGGTCATGTAGTATGGCCAGAAGGCCCACACCACTATATGTTGGGGTGTTTCTCCCGTAGGAACACCAGCCGCTGGCTCGCACAGGTGGCGTCCTACAAGATACGGTAGGGTAACGCACTGATACCCCTACAAATTGTGGCATACCCACCTGAACGGTTACATAAAATGAAAGGGCGGATTTTCAATTTAACTTGGAATGGAGAAGGAAATGTAGCTTCCCTATGGACGGTTCATATCCAACACTGGCACTTAAAATTCGACAGTGCCATCACATTACTTGGAGGAGGAAAAAGATGAGAAGGTTTGTAGTAATTGGATTGGTAGTTGCATGTTTATCTTTGTTATTTTTTACCATTGGAGAAACAGCAATTGAGGATAATCTGGTGTTGCATTTGCCTTTCGATGAGGGCAAAGGCGATCCGGTTGAGGATAAGTCTGGAAAGGGCAATAACGGCGCTATCCAGGGCGGAGCAAAGTGGGTAGAAGGGAAGTCAGGAAAGGCATTAGAATTCAACGGCAAAGATAGTTTCGTTGAGATTCAGGACAGCGCCAGTCTTAATCCAACTACTGGAACTTTTGCAGCTCCCCTCCTGTGAAACGAGGGTGAAAGTCGTTGTCTGGCAAAAAAATGGATGGGGATTCTCCAAAGAGACCCGTTCCCCTAATGAGTTTTTATATGAGTTTTTATAATCGAGTTTTGTCAAAAACTTTACACACGCCCCTCCGGCTTTGCGCTTGACACTTTTTATTGGTAATGGCATAGTACCTTGTGTTTGTTATTATATCTAGTTTTGGATATTGACTCAACCGGATTATGCAAAAAAATCCGTATAATACCCTCGGATATGGGGTTATACGGAAAAAATTCCGTATAATCATGAGTTAAACTGCAAGCAAAACTGCTATAGGCCGGTGGGTGTCTTATTTAAAAACCTTGAAGTCAAAACAGAAAAAGCACCCCTACGCGGGCCGTCCTGGCCGCCAAGAAAATCTTTGAAACGCTTCTTTTGCCTGATGGATTTGTTCTACAGCGAATGAGCTATACGGAGTTTTTTCGACCACGACTGAGATATTGTGAGATCAGGAGAGGTGGAGACCGTAAAAACAGTACTCAACGAAGACGCCGATTTAGTGCATGCGATAGACCCTGATGGTTCGACGCCTTTACATCGCGCTGCATGGAAAGGTTATGTTGAAATCGTTAAATTACTGATTGATGCGGGTGCTGATATTGACGCTCACAACAACAACACGCATTGGGGAACAACCCCACTTCATGCCGCATCACATGGGAAGCGAACGGCGGTTGCAAAACTCTTGGTTGAACGAGGAGCTCAAATCAACCTTCGTAGCCCTCTAACCAACTTGACAGCACTTGGACATACCAAGGCTCATAATGCAACGGCGGTTGCCAAATTTTGACTTCAACATGGTGCAGAAGAATAGAGTTGGCTAACACTCGAAGGGGTTGCTCTATTGGCGTGCCTAACTGCATATAGCAACAGCGGAAGAGAAATCGCAGCCATGATACAAGACAATGATCGCCCGACCTACCATTACTTGCCTTCGGAAGGTCTTCTTTGGGATCCATGCGCAGCCATCTACTGGAAAGGTCGCTACCATTTGTTCTACCTGCACAGCTCATGGGCAGAAGCCGGCCCCCCGCGTCGATCCGACGGATACATCTATAAAACTTGGGCCCACATCTCCTCCCCGGACCTGGTCCACTGGGAGCAACATCCCAACGCGCTCGACCGTGGGCAGACAGGCAACCTGTTCCTCTTCAACGGGACCCCGACCGTCATCTACCCGCACCCGGACGGGGGAGGTGCCAGCTGTATCGCCACCAATCCAGAAGGTGATCTCATGCGCTGGCAATTTCACCCAAACGATCCCGTCTTGCGCCATCCGGTCCAGGGGACTGGGCTGTACCCAAGGAGCAACGACGTGACCGCGTGGCAGGAAGGTGAGTGGTGCTATGCGTTAACCGGTACACGCGATACCACAGAGGGAGGGGATACGCAACACCTGTTCCGCTCCGGCGACCTCGCCGAGTGGGCGTATGTGGATCGCTTCTATAAGTCAGAACGACGATGGACAGGTGCTGAAGACGATTGCGCCTGTCCCGACTTCTTCGAGTTAGGGGATAGGTGGATGTTGTTGCACTTTTGCCACCAGCGTCCGTCCGGTAGCAGGTACTACCTTGGCCACTACGAGAATCAACGCTTCTATCCGGATACCTTTGACCATATTAACTGGCCAGGTGGCAACTTACACGCCCCTAGGACGATGCTCGATGAGCAGGAGCGCCGTATCCTGTTTGCCAATCTGAATGAAGGGCGCAATCAAAGTGCGTGTGAGGCGTCCGGTTGGGCGGGGGTCTTGAGCCTGCCCGTCGTCATTTCGCTCGCACCGAATGGAAGTGCCATCCGCTATGAGCCGGCCACTGAGTTGCAAGCCTTGCGCCAGGGTCTATGGCAGCGGACCGATATGGCCATCGAGGCCGGCAACGACGTACCGCTACCGGAAGTTCGAGGCGACTGTCTCGAACTCGAACTGGAGATGGAACCCAGGGGGGCCACTGAGTTCGGCCTGAAGGTGCGCTGTGCCCCGGACAGATCCGAAGAAACTCGCGTGTTCTTTTCGGTTGGGCCGCCGGCCATCCAGATTGACTTTAGCAAGGCCAGCCGGCGAGACGATCTGGACTATCAGACAGATACCAAGGTCCAGGTAGCTCCTTTCGACTTCGAGCAGGGCGAACCGGTCAAACTGCGGGTCTTCCTCGACCATTCGGTCCTGGAGGTGTTTGCCGGCGATCAGCGTTATCAGTCCCAGCGCATCTACCCCATCCATCCGGACGCACTGGACGTGAAGCTCTTCAGCCGCGGCGGGTCCACCTTTGTCAAGCGTCTGAGGGCGTGGCAGATGGGTGGAGATTGAAGGGAATTGATCAAGCCTATTGCCAAACATCCGTGCGACTGACAAGTGGGCTAAAATTGGACTCGAAGCAAACCAGACCAGATTGTTGGATATAGCCCGCCAAGGACGGTGCTTTTTGCTAAATGAGGGTGGCGATGATGATGAATAAACTGTTGGTGTTTCTGACACAAGAAAAGGTTCATAAAGGCTGGCGCTTCTGGCTGCTGTGGGTTCTGGCTACTAATCTCGGCTATTGGTTAGGTGTGGGCTTGGAGTTGTTACTGTTTGGCCGGATCATCAATATTGTCGCTGTACCTTTGGGCGGTATCGGGCAGGCGTACGTTCTCAACCAGCATGCTCTGACCCGATGGGAATGGGCAATTGCTAGCGCTGTCGGTTGGTGGCTTGGCATGGTACCGGCTAGCTGGCTGCTCACGACATTTGCACCGAACCTGTCATTTTGGCCGTATGCGATTGCCTTCGCACTGATAGCCGGCACAGTGGTCGGTGTGACGACCCTTTGGGTGTTGCGGCGCACGAGTCTGCGGATTGATTGGTGGTGGGTGCCAGTGAGTGCAGTCGCCGGGCATGATATGGTGTTTCTGTCCAAGGACCAAAACCTTGATGCCTACATTTTCGGCTGTCCGGTGTACAACGAGGAAGCGAGAGGAAAGTTGGAACACATGGGTATGAAGGTCCCAGAACCATGTGCTTGTGAAAAGAAGGCGGAGTGCTGTCCAAATGCAGAAATGGGCAGAATCTACCGTGTGCCACGTGAGATGCTCTCTCAGATTGAGTGGGATAATCCTCAGTTCAGTTACCACTTCAAGCTCGTCTATGCGTTACGCACTAAAATCGAACGCCTCATTGGCCGCATGAAATGCCGCTTCAAGATGCGCCATCTCTACAAGCGAGGTGTCGCCAACATCCGAGGGCATATCCTTAAGTTTATGAATCTGATGCATATCCTCGCCAGTGTCACCGGAACCTATGGCGTATAGGATGTGAAGCAGAAATCGAGAAAAAGAGAAGCAAAACGCCGGGCGGAGTGTGCCCAAAGAACAAAAAACCAAGAGATTTTTGTTGATAGCACACCATTATCCCTGTCGGAATAATTCTTTCAGCAAGTAACACCTATTACTACATAGAATCCAAGTTTTCGATCCAGAGGATCGGTATGTTGATAGAATGCGATAGGTCCAAATTCCGCGCTCCAGCGGAGCGCAATGTGTATAGCGCATCATCAAATAACACTCATTTTTCGCTCTATGGCTAGCTTTGGAGAAAGTGTTACTTGAGAGAAAAGCGAAAACTGAGTAAAATGGCCGTCGTATATTTCCCAAGCGACGCGCCGTTTTAGTTTCAACAGATCGAGTTGCGCCATTTCTGCGGTTGTTTTCATTGATTAGAAAGTCGGTCGGGCTTCCAAACCCGACGATCTCCGCAAAAAGCCAAATGTCGTGTAGCAGCGCGGACCCGACCCACTGCCGTTGGCGAAAGATGATATAAGCCTACGAAATCACAACTTGTGGGGGTTGATGTCATTGTGAGCCGAAGCCGCAGAATCGCGATCTTTCACAAAGCCTCAAGATGACATTTCAAACGAAATCCTTGGCTAAGTGTACCCTTGAACGTAGCAAAGAATCTCAGAAATGGGAAAAAGCAAACCCAATTCCGTATAAGAACTGATTTATGACTCGCGAGACGGATGATATCATGATTGTTTTGAGGTGAAATATGCGGTTCATCGACCTAACCATCTAACAAAATGCATCACGACCAATACGGTCTTTGTAACTCATAATTTGTACAGGAGCTTCCACATGCGCAATACGAATCGGCAGTGGCAGCTGGTGTCTTACCCAGAAGGCATGCCCACAGAAAGTAACTGGGCAATGTCTCAAAGCTCCATCCCTCAACCGGGCGATGATGAGATGCTCGTCCGTGCTATTTATCTTGATGTCGCGCCATATATGCGCGGACGCATCAGTCCGCAGCAGAATTATACAGCCGGTGTCAGCCCTGGCGATCTGATGGTCGGCGGGGCCATAGGTGAGGTCGTCCAGTCTAACGACCCAAGCTATAAACAGGGTGATATCGTGGTTAGCGGTGCCTTCGGTTGGCAGGACTTCGGGGTGGTAAAACCTGCGATGGTACGTCGGATTGACGCCGATGTTGCCCCGCTCCCCTGTTGGTTGGATTTTCTCGGCATAAACGGTGGGACTGCGTATTTCGGTTTAGTCGGTGCAGCCGAGATGAAGCCTGGCGATACTGTGGTCATCTCCGCCGCCGCGGGCTCAGTGGGTCAAATCGCTGGGCAAATCGCTAAGCTCGCAGGCTGTCGCGCCATCGCGATTACCAGTTCCGAGAAAAAGATTGCCTGGTGTCGTGAGTTAGGCTATGATGACGGCATCAACTACCGTACCGAATCAGACCTGCCAGCGGCCATTGCCAGAGTCTGTCCTGATGGCGTCGATGTGTACTTCGACAATACCGCCGGACCTATCCTTGATGCGGTATTGCAAAATCTAGCACCCCATGCCCGCATCACGGTTTGCGGTACGGTGAGCCTCGCCGATAGATTCGATAAGCCGGATATCGGTGAACGTTTCATGCGCCGAATCTTGGTTTCTCGTGCCCGCATTCAGGGGTTTTTGGTCAGCGATTATCAGCAACATTACGAAGAGGCGTGGGCACGTCTTCTCAACTGGTATCGCACCGGCGCTCTGAAATGCGAATATGATATCATAGAGGGGTTCGAAAACACCCCCAAGGCGTTTTTACGGTTGTTGACGAGCCAAAATCTCGGCAAGCAACTGGTCAAGGTGGATCAAGAGACATAGAAATATCCAATCAAGCAATCGAGCCGATAGTTGCCAAGAGACAGGGTCGCCCAGACGTAAAATCATTGCGAATTTTCAAGCGAGATAAAAATTTGACTTTGTCACATTGGCCCCCAGCCCCCAATTCTGGGGGAGTGAGGTGATTTTCTCCCCCAGAATTGGGGGTTTTACCTTTACCCAGATCTTTTTACTCGGCGATGAAGTCGCCGAGCTACAGAATACGGCGCCCGATGAATCGGGCTTTCGGAGAATCTGAAAAGTCCGATTTATCGGACGCAGCCTTGTAGCCCGCTGATTCATCGGCGGATACAAATCCATGCCCACACGGCTTTACCGGAAGATGAAAACTTGTGGGTAAAGGTAAGGAATTGGGGGTTGGGGGGCAAGCCAACAGTAGCTTTACCGATTATTTCTCGTAATGTGACAAAGTCAAGTTACTTTCAAGGGGGAAAAATGAAAACGTATCGCGCCGCTATTTCTAGGATAAAATGCCGGAGGTACTTGGAGGATTTGTATGAAGGCATTTATCGTTTCGCCTGAGCAGAAAGCCACGTTCGAAGAAGACGGATTTGTCGTCTTTCATAACGTGCTAGAGAAGGCGGATATACAAGAGTTGATTGACCGTATCGACGGTCTGCTAGAGGGGCGTTACGATTCTGATGGTTTTATTGCTGGCCCTGCATCCACACAGACCGAGGAAGATGTGGGCAGGTTAATCAAACAGGTCATGCCGACGACTTGGAGAGATGGCAGACTTTATATAAAAGATCCGGTACTCAACAGAATTAGCAAGCACCCCACCCTCACATCCATCGCGGCTCAACTTTTGGGCGATGAGGAGGTGTGGCTATTCCAACAGCAGGCGCTGCTCAAAGATCCGGGCGATCCGAACCCCACACCCTGGCATCAGGATGACCATTACTGGCAGACCGGTGGCAGAGCTATCACCGCGTGGTTTCCACTGGAACCAGTTTCTAAAGAAAACGGTACGATGTCACTTGTGCCCGGCAGCCACAAATGGGAAGTTTTGGAACATGTGCGTGCCAAGGGCGCGAGTCTGTTCAGGACGGTTAAGGAGAACCTAGACAATTCGATGTTCGTCCCGCTGGAGTTGCGACCTGGAAGCGTCAGCTTTCATCACTCCAAGACTATCCATGGTGCGTTCGCCAATATGGGGAGTGTCAGGCGAATTGCCTTAGCCCAACATTATGTATCCCCGAGGGATCATCTTCTCCTAGTGGAGAGGCGAGCCGAAAGGCGAAAGAAGGCAGAGCTCGATAGAACGCGAAAACTATCCCAATAACCATCGTCCCTCCTCCGGCCGCGGGGTTCAAGGCCGGAAAGGTTGCGATTTTTGCCTTAATTTATTGGAATTTCAGAGGCAGATTTTCGTTGACACAGACTTGGAGATTGGTACAGAAACTCCGTCATGACGAGGCTTGAGCTGACAATTTTTTGCTTAAGTTCATGTCATTCTACTAAGCCCAGATCTCTTATGGAAAGGAACAACGATGATTAGCTTCAAATGCATAGTGCAGGAGGGCTGCGTACCGCAGGAGATACGTCCCGACTTGACGGCAGAACTAGCTCGAATCAGCACATCTATACTCGGCGGCTCTCCCGACGATGTGGAGGTCGAGTTCGACGAGATACCAGAGGGTTACGGTTTCAGGGGTGGTGAGCCGTCTACCACATCTTTGGTCAGAGGCCATATACCCGACGGTTGCCAACAAGAGGTGCGTATCCAGCTATTACACGAGATTAGCGACATCTGGTGCCAGATCGCCGGCTGCTCCACTGACGAACTGGTGGTGTCAGCACGCGATCGACATTACCAGGGCTAATACCTTGTTTTCGCCCCAATAAGGCAGGAATCGAACACTCTCCCATACCGTCGAAACTCAGCCTGTGAAAGGCTTTGAAGCCTGCAAAAGGTCTCCCTTTACAGGATAGACCTTTTGAACCCTTGTGGTGCCTGAAAACCGTAGTTTTCACGGACATATTTCTTGACTAATGCGGTGGAAATCGGTCAAAATTGCGGATTTGTGGGTGAAAAGGTCGTGTACGACAAATCGCACCATTTGAGGGCTGTCCAAGCCAATAGGCGTAGGCGTTGAACGGTTTTTCTGAATGGCTCGATATGCCACTTATTGGTGCGAAATTGAGGTAATAAGGTCCATCTAAAGCATAAAAAAGAAAGGAAAGAAAATGCCTGTATATCGCTGCAACACTCCCGCTGGTATACTTTCCCAAGATCAGCGCAACCAGCTTGCCAAGACGTTTACCGACGTTCATTGCAATCTTACCGGTGCGCCTAGAAAATTCGTGCAAGTCCTGTTCTTCGACACACCGCCGGGCGCCTCTTCCGGATACCCAACGCCTTACTTCATTGACGGCGGCAATCGCGCCGGACGACCGCCGGAGACGAAGCAGGCAATCATGGATGGCTTGACGCAGGCGCTCTCCGACGTTGGCGGCCTCCCTCGGGCTTCGATTGGCGTGAAGATTACAGAACGCCCCGCGTCATGGTCGATGGAAGGGGGACAGATTCTACCGGAGCCTGGCCAGGAAGGTGCAGAGTGGTACACTGAGCACACGGAAAGTTGATTCAGAAAATACTCACGGTATTCCCAGTAGCAGAGACTTCAACTCGTCTCCACGCTTGACGCCCTTCTTGGAGCGAATAAATTCGCCACTACAAGAGGAAGCGCGCGGCGCGGTCGAAAACGAACCATTCTTCACGTTTTCCTAGCATGAACCCACATCGAAAGGAGAACCTCATGAAAACGGTACAGTTTATCCTCATCAGTCTGGTGCTGGGTATTGGACTGGGGTCCATAAGTCACTCCGCCGCCGAGGAAGTCATGCTTATCGCCGACGAAGGCGAAGGGCAAAACCAGATGTGCGCTGATGTTTTCAGGAACTCTGTAATCGTCGGCGTACATTCGAATGTCGGCTTGGCCAAAATCTACGTGCGCGATGGCAAAAAGTGGAAAGAGCGGGCGGAACTGACTGCCAAAATTGGCGCAGCTGCCGTAGCTGATAATTTTGGCTTTTCGGTCGCGATAAACGGTCCCCGCGTGCGGGGCGCCGCGAACATTGCTATTGTCGGGGCACCGCAGCACGATGGTGCTGGTGATGACTCCGGCGCAGCTTATGTCTTCACCCGCAGCGGAGACTCCTGGAAGCGGGCGAAACTTGTCGCTGATGACGCAGCAGCAGTAGACACTTTCGGATATGCCGTGTCCATTGACCGAAACACTGCCATCGTTGGGTCACCAAAGCACGATGCTGCCGGCAGCAACTCGGGTGCAGCCTATATTTTCGCCGGTGATGATTCTTGGAACCAGCAGGCGAAGCTCGTCCCCAAAGATTTAGAGGGAAGAGACACCTTCGGAACGTCTGTCTTCGTTCGTGAGCGCACCGCTGTCGTCGGGGCACCGGCGCACACACATAGTGGCATAAAATCCGCCGGCGCTGCCTACGTCTTCGTGCGCGAGGGGGAGACGTGGAGAGAACAAGCCAAACTCACGCCCGACGACGCTGCACAGAGAGACCGTTTCGGACATTCTGTCGCTATGAGTATGAGTAGCGACACCATCATCGTTGGGGCGCCATTCCATGATACTGAGCGCGGAGCGGATGCTGGTGCCGCCTATATCTTCGCGCTCGTTGGGAACACCTGGAAGCAGCAGGCGAAGCTGATGATCAAAAGCGCACGGGAAGGCGATCAGCTCGGATCTGGTGTCGCCACCACCGGGAAAATTGCCATTCTTGGGGCTAAGGGCCGCGATGAAGGCGACGTGGCTTCAGGTGCCGCCTATGCCTTTGTGCGTGTTGACGGGGTCTGGGAGGAGAGAGAACAGGTTACGCCCCTCGTTCCGATAAAGCAGGGGTTATTTGGCTTTTGGGTGGCTATGAGCGAGAATACTGTCGTTATCTCCGCTCATATCGAGCCCAGGCCCTTAGCGCACGAGCGGGCTGACGGCACAGCGGCGTTTGTCTATAATAGTATAGAAGATTTCGGCACGCCCCCTTTTGCCGTCGAACCGTTTGGATTGAGACTAACGACGTTAGGGCAGGTCAAGCGCACGGCGCTTTATCAAAACTTCCCGAATCCATTTAACCCAGAGACCTGGATGCCGTATCGGTTAGTGGTTGAAGCTCCGGTGACCTTTCGCATTTACAACGTCCAGGGGCAACTGACCCGCGAGTTGAATCTCGGGACCCAAAAAGCGGGCGGTTATCTAACACGACAAACCGCCGCCTATTGGGACGGCAGAGACGGAGTCGGAGAGACGGTTTCCAGCGGTGTCTATTTCTACACTCTCCAGGCTGGCCCATTCCAGGCAACCCGACGCATGCTCATTTTGAAATAGCCTGTGCGTTTCGGAGTATGTCAATGCAATGTAGGTTCAATTCCTACTATGCGAGCCACCTCGTATATGTCTAATCCTAACTGCAATATTGGAATCGATGTTGTGGGAAGCAAGGAGACAAGGCGCATAGCCCGATGTAGGACGGTAGACATTAAGTTGCTACGTCCGACTACGATGATAAGGTTAGGGGAAACCCAAACAGATTGTCTGAAGCCTCGAAGGAAACCGTCTGAGACCTCAAGTTACTCCCAAGCGTTAAGCTAGGAAGCCGTCTATGAGGGAAACCACACCACATGGAGATTGTTGGGATACTATGCTATTATCTCAACAGGTGGTAGTTCAAGGCACGGCGTAAAGATCTGAACCTAAGTTATCGGTGAAGTGGATTGACAGAGAACCGAAAAGTCCCTAAGTTATCTCCATCATATTCGGCGGGTTGCTGGGAGGCCACCGCGGCCTGAAGGGTTTCGAAAGGGGCCTTGGCTTCTTCCAAGGTTAAGCCAATTTCATGGTCAAAGTCAGCCACGAGGCAGTGCCCTCAATAGATTAACTCATGTGCATCGGCAGTGAATCTTACGGCAGAAGCTAAGGCAGCAACGGTTCCGGGGCTTCAATGAGCGCGCGTAAATCTCCGAGGAGGCGGGCACACGGGGCACCGTCAACCACTCGGTGATCGAAGGTGAGGACGAGCGTCGCCATGTCACGGGCCACGATCGAGTCACCGTCCACGACCGCAGCGCTACGCACTCGCCCGACGCCCAGGATGGCGCACTGCGGTGGGTTAAGCACTGGCGTGAACCAGTCCACGCCAAGACCGCCGAGATTGGTCACCGTGAACGTGCCATGTGCAAAGTCGTCGGGTGCCAGTGTTCCCGCCTGGGCGCTGTCTGCGAGTTCTCTGACCACCTTCGCGAGCTCTACCACGCCGAGGGTGTCTGCGCCTCGAATGACCGGTACGACCAAGCCCGCCGCAATGTCAATGGCGACTCCCAAATTGATGTCACGATACTGGTGTATCGCACCGTCAATCAGCGCTGCATTGAGTTGGGGATGGGATTTTAATGCCTGGGCCGTAGCTTTCAGCACAAAATCGTTGATCGTCGGTGCGACGCCGTGGGTGTCTCGCCACGCGTCTGCATTTGACCTCCGCGCGGCCTGGAGCGTGCTGAAATCAACCTCGATACCCTCGGTGACGTGCGGTGCCTCGGACCAGATCGCACCCAGGCGCTCGGCGGTAATCCGGCGAATACCGGCAAGCGGAGTAACCTCTACACCAGGATCCGGAGTTTCATCGGCTGCTTCTTTCTGACTGGCTGTGCCGGCGTCCACAGCGCGCTGCACATCTTCTTTGGTCACCCGGCCACCCGGACCCGTGCCTTGCAACGTCTCGGCGTTTATGCCGTGCCGTTCTGCCAGCCGCTGCGCCACCGGTGTAACCCGTGAGCCCGCAGGACGATCGGCTGATGGCGCCCCGGGCTGTTCCACGTCACCAGGATCCGGAGTTTCATCAGCGGCTTTTTCCTGACTCACTGCACCGGCGTCAATCGCGCGCTGCACATCTTCCTTGGTGATTCGTCCGCCCGGACCAGTACCTGGCAATGCCTCGGCGTCTATGCCGTGCCGTTGAGCCAGCCGCTGTGCCACCGGCGTAGCCCGTGACCCCGCAGGGTGTTCGACAGCCGAGGTCTTAGGTTGTTCTGCGGGGACCTCCGGTACTTCCTCCCCCTCCTCTCCGATCCAAGCCAAGGTTTCGCCAACCTCGTACTCACCATCAACCTGACCGACGATGCGCAACAGCACGCCACTGACCGGAGACTCGACCTCGGCGACAGTCTTATCTGTCTCGATCGACACCAATAGCTGGCCTTCCTCAACTCTACTGCCTTCGGCTATGTGCCATTCGACGACACGTCCCTTTTCCATGGTGTGGCCGAAAGCTGCTAAACGGAACTGTATTGCCATGGTTTCTCCTTTTCTGCTACGGCTGGACTTTCTGAGAAAGCGCGTTACGTCATCACCCGACCAACAGCCGCGGTAATATTAGAGACCTCGGGCACAACATGCTTGACGAGTTCGGAACTGAATGGCATGGGCACATGGGGGCTGCCAACTCGAATGACCGGCGCCTTGAGCGCTTCAAAACAGTTTTCACCAATCATCGCTGCTATCTCGGAGACCGCCCCGGCGAAACTGGAATCTTCTCCACAAACCACAGCGTGGCCAGTGCGCCGAACCGACTCGCAAATCGTCTCAGTATCCAGCGGTGAGAGGCTCCTCACATCAATGACCTCGACATCGTAACCATCGTCCTCTAGCAGCACAGCCGCTTCCTCTGACTTCTGCACCATCGGGCCGATAGCGACAACGGTAACGTCCTCTCCGTCGCGAGTGATTTTGGCCTGGCCGATCGGTATGATGTGCTCACCTTCAGGCACCTCACCTCTGGAAGCATAAACCCGTTTGTACTCGAAAAATAGCACGGGTCAGAGCTGCGTACCGCACTCTTGAGCAGCCCCTTGGCGTCGCTAGGCGTCGAAGGCACGACGACCTGCAGGCCAGGAACGTGCATGAACCACGATTCCATAATCTGTGAGTGCTGTGCAGCGAGCAACCAACCAACCCCACACGGCAGACGAAGGACCATGGGCACACTGGCTTGACCGCCCGTCATGTAGCGCATTTTTGCCGCCTGGTTGACAACTTCGTCCATAGCGCAAGTCACGAAGTCCAGGTACATAATCTCGACCACTGGGTTCATACCCGCCATAGCGGCACCAACCCCCACGCCGACAATCCCCGCTTCTGCGATTGGTGTTTCAAGAATCCGTCCCGGGAAACGCTCCGCAATACCCTGTGTCACCTTGTAAGATCCGCCGTGCGTAATGACGTCTTCGCCAATGACGAATATCGTCTCGTCACGTTCCATCTCCTCATGCAACGCCTCGCACAAGGCTTCGGAGAAAGTCATCGTTTTTATCATGCCACCTCCTGTCGGGGAGCGAGGACATCCGTGGTGACGTTCTCAGGCGTCGGGAACGGACTCTCCTCAGCAAATTTTACGGCCTTGGCGATTTCATCCTTGACCTCGTCCTGGATCTTCGTATCCTCTTCGTCAGTCAGCCACTGACGCTCCATCATCACGGAGCGAAAGAGGTTGATCGGGTCACGGTCAGTCTTCCATTCTTCGACTTCCTCGGTGGAACGGTACTGCTCCTCGTCGCCCATGCTGTGTCCGTGGAAGCGGTAGGTCAGTGCCTCGATTAACGTTGGGCCCTCGCCTTTGCGGGCGCGCTCGACTGCCTCGCCGACGACCTCGTGGACTTCGACGATGTCTTGGCCGTTGATCGATTTGCCAGGAATCGCATAGGAAGCGGCCATATCGGCGACAGAATCGAGCACCGCCACATTCATACGCGGTACCCACTGTTGGTACTGGTTGTTCTCACAGATGTAGATAACAGGAAGTTTCCATAGCGATCCAAGCCCGATGCCCTCGTGAAAGGTTCCGCGCGCGGCAGCGCCGTCGCCGAAGAAGCACACCGACACTTGATCGGTTCCGCGCATCTTGCTAGCGAGTGCGGCGCCGGTCGCCGGTCGCCGGTCCGATGCCGGCTCCCACGATGCCGTTGGCACCGAGCATGTTGAGAGAGAAATCGGCGATGTGCATTGAGCCACCTTTCCCGGCGCACGTCCCCGTAGACTTGCCGAAAAGTTCGGCCATCATACGGTGCGACTGTGCTCCCTTAGCCAAGCAATGGCCATGGCTGCGGTGTGTACCCAGGACGTAGTCGTCGTCGCGCAGATTGCCACAGACGCCTACGGCGACTGCTTCTTCTCCACAGTACATGTGAAGTGCGCCTACCACGGAGCCGAGACTCGTCTGGCGGTGTGCCTCTTCCTCGAAGAGCCGGATACGCCACATATCTTTGTACATCTTCTTGCTCAATTCAGGTGACAGGGTCATAAGTAAGTCTCCTAGAGTTGATAATATGTAGTCATCTTGGGCATATTCTATGGTATTTTCTGCAGTGCTGCTACGAACTGCCCAAACTCGCCGCCAACTTCAATATTGACCTCGTTATAACTTACTGGTCGGTCATTCCGAGCGTTTTATGGTTGTCGATTGGGGTGTTGCGATTTTCAGATTCATTGTAAGGTCAAAAATATCAGCCTCATCTTGAACCATCCCGGGAGTCATATGTTTTATTAGGTTGCCAATGATTCTTCAGTCTCCCTATTTTGCTTTTGCAACCATCAAGCATCCAGCCCAAGTCAACTCCTGCAGTAACAAACATCCTTTTGATAGCCATTCATCTGTCGAAAAATTTGGTGGACCATCTGAAATTCCAGGGATTTTGTTCGTCTGTTTGCAGATCTCCACAATCTGATCGATGGCAGTGAGGTGTTCAGGAGAATTAAAAGGGACACCCATAGAAGCAGCTAGATCAGATGGGCCTATCCAACATCCATCGATTCCGTCTGTTGACATAATTTCCTGCACATCCAGCAATATTTATGAACCAACTACCAGTTTCGAAGATTTGAGAAGCAGACAATTCTTCCACGTTCGCTTTCGAACCTAGAGCAAGCGGAGGAATTTCAGGTAAATCTATTTGGACTTCGCGGGTGGTCTGGGTACTACCATCAGGGGCAACAAAGGCCACATCAACTGTGTTCTCAGTATAGTTGTCAAAAAGAAAAGTATAACCATCCGCAAAAGCACGTTCTGGCAGCCCATCTTCCCCCGCCCAGACAGTAAGTGATTGCCCATCTTTGTCCCTAAAGATTGCGCCTGAAATACGCTGACCTTCATCATCACTTAAAGCAACAATACTATCGCCGCTCTGATGCAGCATTATCGCTGGCATATTTAGATTATCTGTTCTTGCAAAAGAGACACCTTGATACAACGTATCAGCTAAATTTTGCTCCTCATCTGCTTCATCACTGCCACACCCAATCAATAGCGGAAGCAACACAATTAAGAGTAGCTAATCCATAACAAACAAACCTTCTTATAAAGTCGATATCCATAATTCAACCTTGATGTGCGGATCTGATCTCCGGAGATTATTTCTAGACTATAATATACCGGACATAGGCCACATGTGAAAAGAATAATACATTTCAAAATGACCTCTTTCCAAAATGCTGCTCGTGCGGGATATACGGGCCCCTCTCCGCATTTAGTTTATCTGAAAAGTGTCACTATAAACTGTAAGCGATATTACTCCAAAATATGACTCACTTTGGCCGATAATTAGATGGGATACCGTTGCATCCACGATCCAGTATTCACGCGGATTTGAGGGATTTTGTTGACATAAATTCTGCCACCCTCAAACCGCATCAATCCACACCCGGGGCGGATCTTACCTCAAAAGGCACTTGTTTCGCGCCTCCAAAACAGTGGTTTTGGCAAATTCCCAAAAATCGGTGTTTGGAGGTGTCAACCCGGCTGCGGGTTTGAGGGGGATGTCAAGTTGGAAATCAGCCCCTGATTTTACTCAATTGTTGCCCCGCAACCCCGTGAGACTAGGAGCTGGTCTATGCAACGGTCACAAAAAACTGATATGGGAGAGGAGAACGGTAAAGCCCGTTTAGCTTCTTGACTCTGGAGTTTTTTTTAATGTATCGTAATTGTTTAGTCTACTGATTTCTAGGGTCGAGTACTACGAACCTGCACGGTTTTTTGCCATTTTTTAGGCGTACCCAGTGGTGAATGCCCATTTCCTTGATTTGTAGTGGGCAATTTTTTGCCCGTCTTACGGTTTTCAGGGTTTTCACTGACCACTAGCCACTAAACACTTACAATGTATCTAATCATTTCAGGGAGTGAATCTCTTGATGCCAAGGGTATCTTGTCAACCCAATGAAGTGGACGGCACCTTTGACGTGAGAAACACACGTCGATGTCAAAGATATGTCCGCTCGATACAAAGGAAACTAGACAGAGCGGTTGCCACCGGTGATTGTGCCAGAATTCGCTGGTATGTTCATTTGCTTTGTAAAGTATCGAGGGCGGCTAAGGTAGTAGCGGTATGGAAAATACGAGCCTCAATTCAGGTAGAACAACGGCAGGTGTAGATGGTGTTGCGATGCCACGGGCGACATCAGTAGCAACGCAAAACCAGATAAGGCACAATCTACTTGAAGGACTGAACGTGGAAAGCAAACCGCAACCGATAAAACGGGTGATGATTCCCAAGTCCAACGGAAAGAAACGCCCGCTCGGTATACCGACGTTAATCGATTGAATCCATCAAGAACTTATCAGAAGCGCGATTGAACCCATAGTCGAATATCACTTTCTAGCCTGTAGTTATGGATTTCGTCCGAAGCGAAGTTGTCAAGATGGGGCTGTAAAGTTTTTGGCAAAATGGGATTATGTAGTATTACATAATCGGTGATAAAGTCAGTGGGAACTGCATTCGTCACCTCGTGTGAACATACTGAAAGCGGGGAGAAAGGCTGCCGGTGAACGGGGGTTCTCCCCCGCACCTCAGCTTACCTGCCGCTCTGCTTGTCAGCGCTTGGCATTTCTGGGTGCGAATCGTGTTCTCATGCGGGTTTATCGTTCATTTAGTGATAGTACGCAATGCCTCTTTTCTTAGCTCCTTGTCAAAAACTTTACAGAATGGCTTGACATTAACATGTCGGATCTGCTAAAATTTCCAAACTTTTATCAAGAATTCCAAGACACAATGACCTGAGTTGGCGAGGTTGTTCGACAGGTATTGGATTGAGAATCTTATTCCGTTATATCTCAGCGAGTGAATCAATGAGGAATCGAGATGAAAGTAACCGGGAACGCATTTCGTGCCGACTCGGTAGAGGGTATCGCAGTTTGCCCAAAGTGGCTTTTCTTAGCCGCTTTCGAGAGTAAAGATTTTATTGGAACTATGTTAAGTGAATGTTGTAGAGTAAATCAATGATCGATGCGGTGTTTGATGACACCTAAGAGGAGGAAAATAAGATGAAGGTCAAATTTTTGCTGATTGGTGTAATTGTCACTCTTGGCATGTTGGCTGGCTCAAATTATGCTGAGATAGATCCTTCCTGGATTGTGGCCATCTGGACGTTTGATGAGGGTTCTGGTGGAACAGCCGGAGATGCTTCTGGAAATGGGCATGATGGGGCAGTTCCGGGCGATGTCAAATGGGTTGATGGGCCCTTTGGCACGGCTCTGGAGTTTGACGGGAGCCCCATTCCTGACGCGGGAGGGCAACCTTTTTTAGACGGGAGCGTGGTTGAAGTTCCGTATCATGATGACTTGAACCTGAGAGATGTTTACAGCTTGGTCGCCTGGGTGAAAGTCGATCCGGAAAATGCTTGCTGTGATCGCAATCCTGAACCGTGGGGCGGTATTATTGTCAAAAGAAATCATGTCCACGATCCAGCGTCTGGCGGCGAAAGAAATTGGGGGCATTGGGGATTATGGGTTGGTGCTGCGGACCAAGGTGCAGTGGCCTTGTGGGGAAATATGGCAGGGCGCGGCGAAATTAATCAGTGGTGGTTGGCAAAGCGTAACCTTGCCGATGGAGAATGGCATCACGTCGCTGCCGTGTGGGACCGATTTGAATTAATATTTTATGTAGATGGAGTGGATGATACGAGCGAAGATGGTAACGTAAGCGGCGACGCGATGGGCGTCATCGAACAACCGCTTACCATCGGCGGTGACCTAAATGACCATTATTTCAGCGGCGCCATTGATGAGGCGGCAATTTTCAGTGAGCCGTTGAGCGAGGGTGATATCCAGGACGTTATGGGGGGACTGGGGCGGTATGCGACCGCTGTTGATTCTTATGGGAAAGTCGCCGTCACCTGGGCAAGCATCAAAGCCCAGTGAAAATATAGATATTTAAGGAGCTGAAGCTGTTGTAATATGGTATTCGAAACAACTCAAGCGTTAGACCTAACTGAAACGACACGTTTTTGATGCGGGTTGCCAATGTCGTCGAGCCCAGTGGTGTCGGTCACATGATTTCGAACCGCCCGATTTTAATCAAGCGAAAGTTGGGCTTGCTCGGTTAGCATCAGTGAATGTTTGCGCGATTGCCGCTATTTCTGGGCTTCCCGATACCTGGCACTGATGAACGAATGAGAATTTCATCTGCCCCGCTGAGTGATAATTTTGTCCTCGTCGGGGCTTTTTTCTGCCTGCCAACAGACGACTCCCCCAGAAGTATTGGCGTTCTGTCTTCTTCGGCGGTGTATATCTGATACAGAAGTAACGGTAGCGTGCGGCGCATTCATCGAGTGTGTTCCCTATCGAAAAGAACGCCGGGTGCCACTGTGTCAGTCCATCGTCGGTCAATCGGTCGTAGGTTCCGTAATTTGAGAACGTGTAGAAAAATCCTTCTCGTATGCCTGCCGCTTTGGGGTTGGCGTGGATATCGCGCAAGGTATTGAGCGCACGTTGCTTGTCGTCTTTGTGGAATCCTGTGCTGTGATACCGTTGTTCCCAGAAATGCCCCTTTCGGTTGAGCATGCGGTTGACGCACATCGCCGTGTACCAGTTGAGCCAGTGCATGATTTGGGGCAAATCCAAAGGGGCTTTGGGTTCAATCAGGTAGTGGATGTGGTTACTCATGATGCAAAAAAAGCCGTACTTCTCCTGAGCCCTTTTTATCGCGTACAGCAGCACCTCTCGGCATTCTTGGGACGTCAGGTGAAATTCACGGTTGTTGCAGCGAACGGTCACATGGTAGCAGTAATCAGGTTGCAAGTCTCGCTTTGGACGTGGCATCTGTTGACCTCCCTCTCTTGTGGGTCGTGGCTAGCTGAGTCCTCCATTCCTTGAAACCCCAAGGCGGTGTTGAGCGTTTGTTGCTGGCGAAATTATAACATCTGTTAAAAAATCGGGGTGTTTCTGCCCCGTTCCGAGTGGTCGCAGTCGCCAAAATTGGGTTTGGGTGTAACTCCTGTGACTCTCGACGCGATTGACCGAGTCGCGTCTGCGCACCCGAAGTACAAAAAGGGGGATACTTTCGGACCGGGGAATATCGTAGAACGCGATCCGGTGTTCACGGAGCTGATCGATCACCCGAGGCATGTTGGATTTGCATATGATCTCTTTGGCGAACTACTCAAACTGCATCAAAGTCAGTTCTTCCTGCGTCCGCCCGGCGGCATACACTATAATATCCGAGCGCTGCCCTATGGCGTATTTTCGCCGAAACTGCCGCTCCAGATCAAAATTGGCTACTAGCTGACCGATCTGCCGCATGAAAAAATGGGCAACCTGGTGGTGTTGCCGGGGAGTCACCGACAACAGTAGTAGATGCCTACGACACCCACGAGAGCGTCCGCGGTGAGAAGGTTGTATGCGTGGGCAAGGGGACGATGACCGTTATGCACTCCAGCATCTGGCACCGCGTTGAGCCCAACGATCGCGATGTCACGCGCTATAATATATTCACCGCTTACTGTCCATCTTGGGTGACGCCAGCGGATCGCTTTCACACAGCATAGGCTCTTAGCGTTTCTCCAAACCAAACGACGCCAAAGTATCTGGAATGAGCGCACAGTGCTCGCCCAACCGCTCGCGGATATCCTGCGTCAAAGAGCCTGCAATTTCATATTGAGGTGCAGTGTTTGGACAACTGTATCCCATGTGGATGACACGCCTGGGCGATTTTGAATAGTTTGCACATCCTCCATGCCAGGTGTCACCGTGAAGGAAAATTCCAGTTCCAGCCGTGCAGGTCACGTAGATTTCTCCAGCAACTGCCGCTTTGGAATCGTCCAGAACATCTCGGGGCCAAGGTTTTTTATGCGAGCCCGGCACAAGGCGAGTCGCACCGTTTTCTTCTGTCATGTCATCAAGTGCCCACACCACATTGAGGTATGCAGTACAATTCTTAAAGAACGATCGATCGGCATGGATCGCCTGATGAGGACGCGGATCACCAGGCATAGGATCGTGAAAATTCATAGCCTGCCAGCGCATATCATCTCCAATCACCAGCCTGGCCATTTCCAATGCAATCGGCTCGATTGCCAGCTCTTCTAGGACGCGACCTTTGCCAATGAGATTGCACAATCTGCGAGCTCCCGGAGAGTTAGCTCCTTCTGACCCTGCCTTTTCGCCCTCCAGATCATATCTCTTTTCCAGGGTATCTCTCAACGCTGCCAATCGTTGCACAGATAGCACATGTTCAACGATCAAATAACCGTGTTTTTGAAAAAAATCCCATTGTTGCACAGAAATCATAATCTGGGTTTGAGCTGTTTTTTGTGCCCAAGATGCCGAGGTTTGATGTTTACTTCACCCAAAAGCGGTAGCCGGCTGTAATGATAAAGGTGGGAACAACCGACGCCGCTCCGCCTGGTGGAGCGAAAGTTACAATGACTGGTAATTCAACACGGATGTCCAATGCACTCTTAAAAAGTTCGTCCAATTCCAAGATTGAATACAGTACCGCCAGTAGAACCTTCTTCTGATTGTATACTACCTCCACCAGGCAGGAGTGCACCTAAGCTTTCGTCAGTAGGGCTTCTTTCTTCCCACTCCACATTTATGCTGCCTAGTCCTATCCCTGCCACGAAGAATAGCCTGGGTTTGCCGGGCGAATAATTAATCAGATAGTTTGCCATCATACCAAACACGAATGTATCGGTTTTCTCCTTGTAAATGTGTATCCCTTCAGTGCTCTCTTCTTCGAAGCTGCCACTGAAGAATAGTATACCTAACTCTAGAGCATTGCTCTGCAAGTCGATTAGATAATTACCGCCAATGCCGTACGCCAGCCCCCCGCTGATGTCTGTCCCAACCCCACCGCGAATTCCGATTTTTGCAGATTCCATCGAAGGGTCCACCTGGGCGATGCTAACTGTCGAAACGCTCAAGACCATGACCAGGATTAAAGCCAATATCCAGATATGTCCTTGCTTTGTATCTCGTACTTTCATGGTTGTTGTTTTCCTTATTGGGGTGACGGAATGGTATGTGCGACCAGATAAGGGTACAAACTAAAATAGTGTAATGATACCCCCTGAGACTCAACTACTTTGATGCTTTGAGACGTTCCCCGTTTTCTTCGATGCTCGCCCCATGGAGTTGGTAGTCCCGGGAGTTCACAATTCTTCAATTCGCAGAGGCTGTTTCCCGAAATGCTGGATAGTAAGGCATCTCCTCAACATCTGGCCAGCGCTTACACAGTTGACTCACAACCTGACGAGCAGTTTCGCCGACCATTTCCAGGCATTCGTACCTTTCTGTCACCTGTGCGAAAATCTCGAACCGTAGAACAATGCGTTGTCGCACTGTAGCGATACCCCCTTCCTGATCTCGTTCCAAAATACCAGGCATCGACCAATTACAGAATGTTTCACATACCCAATAAGCACACGCTCCAACGACTGCTTGGTAGAACAAAGTATCGTCGGCAGCTTGTGGACAGCCCTTGATTAATTCTGTGCGATAGGCTGCTTCTGCTCTCAGCGCGATAGTTTCAGGGATGCGATTGACACACCAACAGCTAGGAAAGTGAATACGCGGATAGACACCATCTTGTAATGCGTTGCCAAACCGCCCGTGCTCGAAGTCGAGCAGCCGCAAGTCAGAGCCAACCCAATGACAGTTATTAGGGCAGGGATCTGAGTGGATATAGGTGTAAAATGGACTTGACTCGGTAAGATTAGGCAAGACTGTCATGATTTCGTCTCCAAAGCCCGAAGGTAAGGAAACATTAATGGATTTCAGGCACTCGTCTATCCCGTTGAGGAATTTGGAGGCCTGTTCTGTCATTGATTCAGAGGACTCTCTTACCGCGCCGAGCGCTTGACGTAGTTCGTCATATCTTGACTTTTGACCAATAGTCTGGGCGTGCATCCGTCCAACGGTGCTAGAAAGCGCAATCAGTGTTTCTTCAGCGGGAACTGGATCATCAGCCAGCAACAGATGGTCTAAGCGCTTACCCGTTCCAAAATCCTCCATCACGATGAAACCTGCCCCTCGACTCCCGCCATAGAATTTTGGTGCAGGCAGTGTTCCCTGGCAGGCTTCTGTTAAGAGCTGTAATCCAGCCCACTCGTTAAAGAGCATTGATGCGGGACCTCTTAGCGCATCCGGCTCACACGTCTCCTGACCGGGACCGCGATTCGGTGACTGTTTTAAGATAACCGTTTGAGGTACTTCCAAGGGGCCATGGACTACATTCAGCCGGTGAACGTACGAGCGACCACTTAGACCGTCAGTCTCACCAACCTGCAGTTGGACCTCACCGCCAAATGACTCGGCGAGCATCTGCTCGGCAATGGAGATGTCTTCTGCCAATTTCTGTTCTGGCGCCTTCAACATTGGGGGAACTCCTTTCAAGGAAGTCCAGTTGTTGCATTATACCATACCTGCAACGCTAGTAGAACTAAAGATATTGGCGAACCCCCTCTCGTGGGCATCAAGACAGTACGAAATAATGCCTAGAAAGCAAAACCCCAGTGTGGCGCACACCGGGGCTGGGTGAAAAACAGGAATAGACCTGAGTTCTAGCTTTAATCCATTTTCTAGAACTTGTATAAATGGCCGAAACGGCCAGCAAGAGACTTTCCTGTTTATCCACCATTTTTTTCACGAAATCTAGAACTGGACGGCATGTAGGCATACCTCTCCGCCAGAAATGCTTGTGGTTATTGGGTTTGTGGGATTGTATGAGTTCTAGAAAATAGGGGTCTGTTGGAACTCGAAGCGCTTTTGATATTTTCATTTATCTTCCATCACCCACCAAGGATTTCTACCATTCGCTATACACGCCTGCCAATTTAATAAACGACGGTTTGATGGATACAAAAAACGGCTCAAACCCAGGATTTAATTGGATTCAAGCCGTTTTGAAAAATGCTTACTAAATGGGAGCTTATCGAGTGTCCTTTATTTCTTCCCGTGCTGTAGCGAGCTTATTCTGTTACCATATTCGCCACCTAACGTTACAGTTCACCGGCGCCCTTGGCGTCCGGTGAAACCGATGGTTGGGCGGCTTGTGTCACGGTCTCGAGCGTCTTGTCTGCTACAAAGCCGATTTCAGTCTTGATAAGGTTTATGTCGTAGACGCAGTCGTACTCGTGTCCAGGTTTTTCAAAGTGTGACAGGTTGACGTCACTGCCCCACCAGTTTCTAAGAACCTCCGCAACGGGGATTGCCACCCAGGCTTTTGGGCCCGCTGCATTCATAATGCGAACTCCGGACTTGTAAGGGGCTTCCGCGGCCATCGTGAAGGCGCGGGCGGCGTCGCTTAGTGCCATGATTGTGATGCCGCCCAAGGCCCATTTTGTCAGTGGGGCTGACCCTTGGAGGGGCGGCATGCTCTCATCCGGGCACACGGATGACAGACGCAGGTTGATTACGTCAATCTCCGGGTTCTGGCGGTGATGGTACTTCGACACCTCTTCCATCAGGTATTTGGAGAACCCGTACCCGTCACGGTCGAGACACGGATGTTCGTCCGGAATAGGAACCTGGCAAGGTCTGAACATCGTGCTCTGGAAGCCCACGGCCGCAATAGAACTGGCCATCACGAACTTTGTGCACCCACGATCGATCAAATACCGCATGAGACATCGTGTACCCTCGACGTTGACAAGCATTCCGTCGCGCTCCGCACAGCCGCCGGTCACGGCGGCCAGATGGATGACCACATCGACCGGTTTCTGGTCGAGCCGACGCAGATCCTCAAACGAACCAAAGTTGCCCCGAATCCAAGTAAGATTCGCCCCGGGCCTCTTGCGGCTCATGCAAAGCACCTCGTGCTTCACTGACATGGCTTTCGCAAGCGCTTGGCCAATGAAGCCACTGGCTCCAGTGATCAATACTGTGCTCATAGACACGTTCCTTTCCGCCTGAAGGAAGCGACTTCAGGTCTGCCAATTGATGACAACGCCAACAATACCCTTATCTGTTCCTTGATTGATGCGCTGAAACATCTAGGGCGCGTCCATGAAGCCGATGCGATGGCTAATGCATTGCTCCCACTTCAGCGCGCCCATGGCCATATTCTTCACAACGGCTCGCCGACAGGGCCGCCAGCCGTCGTCGGACGGGAAGAACATCTTTAATCGCCGACCGTGCGCGGGAAGAAAATGCATGGAGACCGGGGCACTGCCATAGTTCCCCTGCCAGACAAAACTGCCATGTTCACGGCAGAGCGCAATGGCCGGATCGATGCACTCGGGAATCCCCGTGCACTCAAAGACGACATCGGCCCCTCCGGCGCGATCTTTTTCACCTCGGCTTGCACATCGCCGGACTCACCGCTGATCGAGTAATCAGCCCCCAACTGCTTGGCGACGGCCTACCGTTTCTCATTGAGATCGACGGCCAGCACGACGCAACCGCGGTGTGCGCAGGCGGCAACAACTCCCAGTCCGATCAGGCCGGTGCCGTAGACAACAACCGTCTGGCCCATCCGGGGGTTCGTCATATCCACCCCGTACAGCCCTACGGCAGGCATCACGAACATACAGGCCACGTCCATCTCCACGCCGGGGATCATGTGGTCAACACCCTCCGTCGTGTCGGGCCTCGTCACAAATCATGTCCAAGAATCTAATCCCTTTTACCTAGCTTAATATCCTGATGTCGAAGGCAAGCATACAACGTGGATCTCGCGATCGACAGGTGCTCACAGATCTGTGTGGTCGATAATTTGCCCTCCTTGTAAAGTTTCTCCGCAATCATCGCTTTGTCTTTAGCTTGCGACGATAGTCCCTTTGGGCGTCCACCTTTACGACCTCTGGCTCTGGCGGCTTTCAATCCTGCATGAGTCCGCTCTCGAATCATATCCGCCTCAAATTCAGCTAATGCAGCAAAGATGTGAAACGTTAGCTTGCCTTGGGGGGTGGTCGTGTCGATATTATCGTGAAGGCTCTTCAGTCCAGCACCTTTTTCTTGGATTTCGTTTACGAGTTGAACCAGGTCCTTAAGCGAACGACCCAGGCGGTCGAGTCTCCAAATGATAATGACATCTTTCGGGCGAAGATAGTCCAGAAGTTTCTGAAACTCGGGTCGTTCCTTGGTTCGACCGGTAATCTTCTCCTGATAAAACTTCTTGCATTTTGCTTTATTGAGAGCATCAAGCTGAAGTGCGAGATCTTGGTCTTCAGTTGATACCCTGGCGTAACCTATTCGCATGTATAAAAGTTTAATAAAACGTTAGTGATATGCTATTTTTATACTTTGATTCAGTATACCACTTTTTGATTCCGTTTTGGAGGGTATTTCTGCAGTTACAGCGAAAAATCAGCTAAGCAATGTGAGTTTCAAATAACGAACGTTTTTGTGAACTTGTTGAGCTCTGGATTTGGTGGGTTGATGAGGAAGATCTGCTGGACTCGGCTAAGAGTGAACTTCCTACTAAAGGACCGGCTACTCCCAATCCATCGGATCAATATCCTGCCACCGTTGGTCACTCTCGATCCACTTGTTCGGTGCGGTATCGATCTCGTATTTGGCAAATACTCGGTCAATCTTTCGCTTCACATCTTCTGTCAGAGTCCAGCCCAAGGCAGGCATATTATCTTCAACTTCTGCCACCGTTCGCGTGCCTACCAGTGCCGTGCTCACCGCAGGATGTGACAACACCCAGTTCAGTGCCAGCTGTGGCAGGCTTTTGCCCAGGTCTGCGGCAATGGCTTTGATTTCATTGACCGCCTGGATATTCCGTTGAAAGACCCCTGGCACGAACAACCGCAGCGAGGTTTGAGAGCCTCCGCCTTTTCGCCAATCTCCGCCCTCAAAAACGGTGTTCTCATTAAGCACACCGCTCAGTAATCCAAAAGCCAGTGATGCATAAACCATCATGCCGATATTATGTTCCTGGGCATAGGGAAAAATCCACTTCGCCTGGCGGCGGTCAAACATATTGTAGCCGTATTGCAGCACATCTATTCTGCGTGCAGCCATACAGCGCTCAATTTCAGCCGGCGTAAAATTCGATGCCCCCACATACCGCACCTTGCCGGCCTGCACAAGTTCGTCGATGGCACCTAACGTTTCTTCAAACGGCGTATCCCGATCCGGCCAGTGTACCAGGTAAACATCGATATAATCCGTATTCAACAGCGCCAGACTCTGGTCGATGGCTTTGTGCATCATTTGCTTGCTGCTGTCTCGACCATGCTGATATCCAGTCCCGAACTTGGTCACTAAAATCACATCTTTCCGCCGATTACCCAGGGCGCGGCCAAGCAACTGTTCGGATGCGCCCATCCCATATTGCTGAGCCGTATCAAAACAGTTGATGCCAAGATCAATAGCCCGGTTGACAGCGGCGACCATCTCCGATTCATCAAAATCCCCATA
Organism: Candidatus Poribacteria bacterium; assembly: GCA_965197465.1. Classification (GTDB taxonomy): domain Bacteria; phylum Poribacteria; class WGA-4E; order WGA-4E; family JAJDTR01; genus JAJDTR01. The sequence goes on from OZ240209.1 coordinate 3,788,952, forward strand.
CGAGCCAGCCATTCCCCAACACCCAAAACCAATGGGGGAAACTTCGAGCTCGGTCTGTCCAAACGGACGATATTCCATATATTTCTCCATGTCAAACCTCCGCAAATGGCTCTGTCACGCTAACAGACGTGATGAGAGCCGTTTTCTTTTTCTTTGGCCAATTCTTGATTTCGAATTCTCGTTTCAGTGCTTCTGATCGGTTTTTACATGCTTCCGAGTAGACGACTCTAACCGGTTTATGCACCCTGGTATACGCACCGCCTTTCTTAGCCAGGTGCTCCTGGAATCGCCGTTGGACATCGGTGGTGATTCCAGTGTAGTAGCTTTTGTCTTCGCATTCGAGAATGTAAACGTAGTACATGCCACAAATCATACCAGATGCGGTTTTGTGAATCCAACTTTTCCACAGCCCTTTGTCAATTCCGTCCAGTCCTCCCTTCTTTTTCATTTCCGCCCAAATTTTATAATGAGCAACAACAACACGGTGTTGTTGTTAAAAATTAAAAATATAACAACATGAACAAACAACATGCTGTTGCCGTCCTCATGAGGCACAACGTCACCAACGTCATTGCGGAAAACTTAGCTAAGCAACATTCCAGTGAGCAGATTATGGCTCAAATCAGGATGTTGTCATATCGTAACGCAACGGATAATCCTGCCGGACTCTTAGTCAAGTCCATCCGTGAAAACTGGGCAGCACCGGAAGCATACCTGGAAGTTCAGCATAAACATAATGCCATGCTTGAGGAACGGAAACGACAGGCAGTCAAGCGACAACGGCTAGCGTCACAACGTAAAGCGATTGAAAAAGTCAAAGCCAACCTTACAAAAGATGAACTCGAAAATCTCAAGCAGAAGGCGATAGATCGAGTCGCGAGGATTATGCGCAACTACTATGGTGCTGACAACTTGCCTGCCCCACTCATCAACGGCGTTATGAACCGTATCATCAAAGAGAATTATCTAGACAACCCCCAGCAAAGAGCACCAGATCTGCTTAATGGGGGATTGACAGAAAAAACAAACTATGTTACCGTGTCGCCCGACCGTACCCTGGCGTTGGTAGTATAGCAAGTTATCATTATTTTGTTATAACAAGGCACGTCAAATAGAAGGTTGTGACCATGAACGAGCAAGTAGAATTCGCAACTATGAGTGACCGAGCGAGATACCTGTTCGATCTCCAAGGCTTTCTCGTCGTCAAAGGTATGCTCCCTGCCACTGAAGTGAAAACCCTGAATGAAGCCCCCGAAGCTAATCTGGACAATCGTGGAAACTTCGGGGAAGCGAACGCCATCAGTGGAAATTAGGAGGGAAGGCCTTTTGAAGGCCGTTTCAGCCCATTTCGGCACTACAAGGGCATGCTGACATGGGAGCAGCCGTGGTGCCAGCCCTTCCGTGATATGTTGGCCCACCCAAAGGTCATTCCCTACCTCAATACGCTGCTCGGCCGAAGCTGGAAGCTAGACCAGGGCGTTGACCTACTCAATCCTGTGGAGGGTTGTGAAGGAAGGGTACCAACCGAAATTGTGTAATGGTACACCCTAAGAAAAATTTGCTCAGTGTTTTTGGGGGTTCCGTCCACTTGCTGGTGTCGTGATAGTTAAGAAACTCATCGCTGATAGTGGAAACTATACTTTGTTTTCTTTACTGAGTTTCTTAACCGCAGGAACCCAGTAAACACGTGGGTTGGAAGGACAATTCAAATCGTAAAGAAAATGAGGGTTTTCTTTACTCTCATCGCTTAGGGTGTACCATTACAGTAATTCGGTTGGTACCCTGAATAGGGCAAGTTTTTCACAGACTCGTGCTCGTTGCGCTATCGTCTGCAACCGCGCAGCGGGAATGACAACCCCATTTTTATGTTAGCCCAAGTTGCCACCTAAAATTGATTGAACTTTTTTAACGCGGACATCCATGGAGACTGGTAAGAATCTACGGAACCTGTATCATCTGCGTGATCTGTGTCCTACCTTTAAGTTGTGAGTTAATACGGAGGAATACATGGAAATTCCCAGAGAGAAGCTACTTGAAATCTACGAGCGGATGGCAACCATCCGCCAATTTGAAGAACGGGTGCGTGAAGAATTCGCCGCGAACCGTATCCCAGGCTTCGTCCATCTTTATGCGGGCGAGGAGGCAGTAGCGGTTGGCGTCTGCGCCCATTTGACTGACGAGGACATGATTACAAGCACCCACCGTGGTCACGGTCACTGTATTGCGAAGGGGGTTGATGTCAAGGCGATGATGGCCGAGTTGTACGGACGCGCAACTGGGGCCTGCAAAGGGAAGGGCGGCTCAATGCACATTGCTGACCTGGACCGGGGCATGCTCGGCGCTAACGGTATTGTCGGCGGGGGCATTCCGCTCGCGGCCGGCGCGGCCCTTAGTGCCCAGGTCCGTGGCACCCAAAACGTCGCTGTCAGCTTTTTCGGTGATGGCGGTTGCAACGAGGGTAGCTTCCACGAAGGTCTAAATCTAGCCGGTGTTTGGAATCTCCCTGCTATCTTCGTTGCGGAGAACAATGGATGGGCGCAGACGACCGGTAGCGACTACTCTGTGGCTGGTGCTGACATCGCTGGACGTGCGAGGGCCTACGGCATACGCGGCACTGTTGTTGATGGCCTAGACCTCTTCGACGTTTATGAAAAAGCTGGCGAGGCCATTGCTGCAGCACGTGCTGGAGAAGGCCCCGCGCTTTTGGAGTGCAAAACCTACCGCTTCTACGGCCACCACGAGGGCGATAAGCAGAGGTACAGAACGCAGGAGGAAGTCGAGGAATATCGCAAAAATCATTGTGTCATCAAAAATTTCCGCGCGCGTACGACCCAAGAACAGGTGTTGGCCGACGACGAACTGGATGCTATCGACAATAAAGTAGCAAGTGACATAGAAGCAGCTGTTGCGTACGCGGCCGATAGCCCATGGCCCGAACCTAGTGATGTGACGGACGATGTCTACGTGAACTACAAGGAGGTTGTATAATGAGCGAAGAACGAGAGCTTACCATGGGGGCAGCTGCTCGTGAGGCCCTGCATGATGAGATGGAGCGGGATTCCACGGTAGTCGTTATGGGCTTCGTCCATCTTTATGCGGGCCTGGTGGGCAAGTATGGGCGGAACCGTGTGCGCGATACGCCGATCAGTGAAGCAGGCTTCATCGGTGCGGCCATTGGCGCAGCAGCAACGGGACTCAGGCCTGTAGCCGCGCTTATGTGTGTCGATTTCTTTGGTATACCAATGGATCAGATTTTCAATCAGGGGGCCAAAATCCGTTACATGTTTGGTGGTAAGGCTAAAGTTCCTGTGGTTATCCGTGCAGCAATCGGGGGTGGGATTAATGCAGCCGCACAACACTCTCAGTGCCTCTACTCTATCTTCGCCCATATCCCAGGCCTGAAGGTCGTAGTCCCCTCCACGCCGTACGATGCCAAGGGTCTGTTGACTGCGGCCATACGCGATGACGATCTCGTGTTTTTCCTCGAACACAAGAGGCTGATGGGTTCGAAGGGGCACGTCCCTGAGGAATCCTATGTCGTCCCCTTCGGCGAAGCGTCCGTCCGGCGGGAGGGCAGCGATGTCACGGTTGTCGCCATCGCGAAGATGATCGATGTAGCGTTAGATGCAGCGGACGAGCTTGAAGCAGAAGGAGTAAGCGTCGAATTGATAGATCCACGCTCGTTAAGCCCGTTGGATGGGCGGACGATTCTAGATTCGGTCGAGAAAACCGGTCGCCTTGTGGTCGTGGACGAGGATACACCGAGATGTAACCTCGCGACCGACATCACGGCGCTGGCAGCGGACGAGGCGTTCTATAGCCTTGAGGCACCGATTAAGCGCATCTGCCCGCCACACACGCCTGTGCCCTTCAGTCCTGTACTGGAGGCTGCCTATATCCCGTCGCAAGATCGGGTCGTGACGGCGATCCGGGAGGTGGTGGCTGCATGAAGGCTGTCGTATTTCCCAAGTCGGGCCAGACCGCTAAAGGGCAGGGCTATTCGACACCTTCGGGGTCCCAGAGCACGGCATGTCATCAAAGTCGTTAGGTAAACGTGGGAGAACCTTACAATTCTCCGAATTTTGAGTATTGGCTAACAAGTGTAAAAGCGAGGAAGCCAAGATGATTGTCAGGTAGTCGGATGGGTCATAGTACCGGAGAAGCGAAGTAATGCTCGCAGAGGGAAGGACCCTGGGCAGAATGCCCCTTTTCATCGACACGTTATGAGGTCATCAGAACCTCAATAAATAACGGCAACAAACGTGAGAAGGATAGCCTTTCGAGGCGAACCATTCTGTCTTGAGCCCATTGCCTGAATCGGGCACGATGGGTTCTAACTGGGGAGAAGCTCAGGTGACTGGGCTTCTCTACCACCCGCACTTTCCCCCGTTTTGGGACAGACTCCCATCAGTGAGCTTTGCATCTAGACTGCTAGGTTTTGGGATATAGTTTGCCGCCAAGGTGGCGCACGAAACCTGAGCAGTTGTTCCATGGTCCACAGATAGTCGGTGATGCCAGCGGCCATTGCTGGGGTGCGCTGTTGCTGGTCATAAATACCTCGCCACAAGGCAAATATTGTATCAGTGCCTCCCATCTCCTGTCCGTGCCGGAAGGCTTGTTGCACAACGCGCAGCATATCGGCAATATCATCACGATAATGACTCTCCGGATCCTTGGTGAACCACTTAGGGGCTAAGCCATCAGATGAAAATCCATAAACAGGTTGACCATCGATCTCCACGGTCAAACGGACAAATAGACAGGGCAGCGCGGTCATCACGGCAATTCCGTAGCGAAACGGCATCCGCGTTTTCATATTAAGAATGTACAGATCAAGAACCAGAAGTGAAATAGTCATATGCGCCCCAAAAATTGATCTCGGCCTCGAACTAAGCTCTCCATTTTTTTGTCGGCAACGCTACGCGGTAACATCCAGAAGCCGCAGTCTGGGTGAACCCAACGCACCCGCTCTGCACCAAGCACCTTGACGGCCTTTTCAATGCTCTTAGCCACTTCGTCAACGGTCTCGACTTCATTATCCTTGATGTCTATAACGCCGACTCCCAGGGCAATGTCCTGGCGTAAGTCGCAGAAAAGCTCCAACTCGTCGAAGCCTCGACGGGCAAACTCAAGAATCAGGTGATCGACGTCGAGATTATTGAGAAATGGCAGCAGATTACGCCAGAAGCCTTGCTGAATGGTTTGTCCACCGTAGTTGCCAAAGCATAAATGCAATCCCTTTTGGCCCTGGACGGCATCGAGGACATGATTGATAGGCTTATAGGCCCAGCTTGCATCTTTGGGATGCCCAGTTAAATTGGCTTCGTCAATCTGTATCACCGTAGCGTCAATTTCGGCTACTTGCCGGCGCAGCACCTCAGCAATCTCGTTTGTTAGGGTTGGCAGGTCGTGGTAATGCTGGTCGAGCAGAGTCTTGGCCAGCATATACGGTGAGGTCAGCGTAAACTTGAGGGGATGGCCGGTTAACGGTTTAACGAGTTGCCACGCGGCCGGCAAATTGAGCAACCCTTCCCCAATCCTGTCTCGTACCACGCCGGCCGGTTGTGCTCGAAAAGCCATGCCGGACTGAGTTCGAAACGTACTCAATTCCTCTCGGCTCAAATGTGTGCTGATGCCGGCCATAGGACCGATGAAATAGTCAATCATACCATTGGTTTCGGGGTGCATAATATTAAAGCGCGATAGTTCGCCATCGGCCAGTAGATCAAGACCGGCTAATTCCTGCGTCTTGAGCACCACCAGAATAGCGTCATGAAGATTAGGCGTTGACGGCATGGCCGCCAGCCATGCCGGTATAGGATAGCTGCCAACCACGGTGGTCTTTATAATGGGTTCAGTCACGGCTCTAATTCCTCCACGATAGTCTCTATATCAACAGAAACGACTTAATGGTTAGCCGATTTGTCCAATTTCGTCAAGAACTTTAAGATAGTTTCCAGACCAGAGCCGATGTGCTGATGAATCTGATAGACGCGATTTGCTCAAACACACACGCTAAATCTATCGCCGAACTGTCGCTGAACCCCATCTTCGGCTATCAGTACCCAAGCATCTATGACGCCATTGACCAGTTGCGACAATTTGTGGCAATCCGTGTAATCCACAGGTTGTAAAATCCGTTTTAGTCCGGTCGAATCCGTTTTAAAAATGTCCATCAACAACCCACCACTTATAGTTCGAACTTGACCTAAAAATATAAAAAATGACACCCGACTTCTAAAAAACAGAGCTGCAGGCAAACTCCTCCTCTACCTCTCCAGCAGAGCAGGGTTCGACACATTTTACAAGGTCAAGTTGTTCCTACTCCATAGATTTGTCCAAAGTCCAATATGAATAAGATACTGCGAAAAATAGCCGTTGAGAATAGTTTTCACGGAGTGGTTTGTTTTTATGCCAAAGATTTTTCCACAAGCCATTATTTTCAACCAGTTGTTTGAATTGCGCTATTATTTTGAGAACTATTTCGTAAACTGTGTCAAGATTTAGAATTCTGGGTTTATCAAGTTTTAGAGGGTAGCGATCGCTAAATACCTTCGCAATTTCTGCCCATTTGATTAAGCCATGTGGATCTAAACTTAAGTCATAATGGCGACTGGGTACATCATGAATAATGTCTAATAAAGTTTGAAAAGCCTCACTACTTGACAAAACTTGTGCTCTGAGTTCATTTTTATCGCGTTTAACTTTCGCTGCCCAAATTTGAGCGATATGTCGATTAACTTTGTCTCGAAGATATTGATTGCGTGATGCAGCATCACGCGGACGTTTATGGATAACTTCCCGTGGGACGTAGGCAATCGTGCACGCATGGCCCGCCGCCCGCCAAATCAGATCCGCCCAACGCTCGATTGTTATGATCTCCTGCGTAGCAATGTGATAGGTCTGGTTCGCCGTCTCAGGCGTATCAAGGGCGCGGATGAACGCCATCGCCGCATCAGCGGAATAGAGGGTGCGAAACAGTCCGCGGTGCTCCAGCGGAATGACAACGCCGCGACCATCCATCGCTCGCTGCACCCACCACCACATCCGCCCGGTCGGGTCGTCCCAGCCCATGACCGCGGGAATGCGGATGATTGTGTACGGAATGTCGCTATTCTCCTGAAGCCACTTTTCGCAGTGTCTTTTACCGACGCCGTATGGGTCTTCGCCTTCGGGGTAGGTATAGTCAATCGACGCCCAATCCACGACCGACTCCTGAAAGGTGCAATGCTTGGCAAAGTCCACCGCACCTTCCAGATACACCGATCCGGTGCTGACCATCAGATAACGACCGACATTCCCGCTGAAGGCTTCCACGGCTGATTCGACGTCTTCTTTCCGGTAAGCCTGGGTATCAATGACGGCGTCAAACGACTTTTCCTTCAGCCTTGCTGTGAAGTCCGACCGATCATTGCGGTCTCCCTGGATATGTTCGACCCCATCCCACCATTCTGGGCGGGCGCCTCCCCTGGAAAATACCGTGACCTTATCCCCGCGTTCAAGCAGTCTCTGCACGACAATCCGGCCCATGTATCGTGTGCCGCCGATGATCAGAATGTCCATAGCAACTCCTTTTCCCCAACGAGCCGATGATGCCTGGCGTCAAATCTCGGGCTCCGCCTCCGACTTATCCTGCGGGTGATAGTTGATAACGCGCCGTCCGTGTTCTAAATCGTAAAGCGGCCAGGTACTGTCTGAAACCCCAAACACAACCTCGAACTTCACGCCGGGATGCGTGAGAGCATGCTCGAACACACGAGCCGCGTCACCGTGACTGAGTTGATGCGGGTGTGTGGGAAGGTCACGGTCGTGCTTGAAATTGCCAATCCGAACCGCCACAAATTCCATGTCGAATCGCGCGGAATACATATACCCCAGACTTTCCCCAAACACCTTGCTGATCGAATAGTAGCTCTCCGGTCGCGGCGTCATATCAACCGTCCGCATGACGTCTTTGGGATAGGGCGCAAGCAGCCCAGCCCGACTGGCGAAAGCGATTCGTCGCACGCCGTTTTGCCGCGCCGCTTCAAAGACATTGTATGTGCCGATGAAATTGTTCGGGAGTATCTCCTCCCAGGGCGCCCCGCTCGACGGATTGCCCGCGAGGTGAATCACTGCCTCCATGTCCTGCGTGGCTATAAGGACGCCATCGAAGTCAGTGATATCCCCAACGACTGCGTCTTCGAGTTCGGGCGTCGGGACGCGGTCAAAACCCCGCAGAGAATACCTGTCTTTCAAACCTTTTACAACGGCCGAGCCCACCCGACCGGCCGCGCCGGTGACGAGAATTTTCATTCGCTGCTCCTTTTCTAGCGCAAAATTTCTCTGAGTCTTGGCAAGAAGATTTCCGTATCCCGATCATGAATCTCGCCCTGCCAGGCGTTGTTCGTTTCTACGCTGGAACGGTCGTACGATTCCTGGATAAGCTCTGGCAGATCCAGTTGGTGGAACCGCGTGACAAAATATCCGTCGTCCTGGAGTCGAATCTCCCGAAATCCCATCGGGAAACCGATTAGGCATGCCGTGTCAACGACCAGGAAATCACGGTACATCCGGATACGGTTCGTGTGCTTATGCCCCGTGAACAATGCGACAATGGCGGGACTCTCCTTCACGGTTTCCAGCAGACGGTCTGCGCCGCTGAGGACGCCGCTCTGGTCTTCGTAGCCTCGCAGCACCCATGTATGGAGTACCAGCAATATCGCGCATCGATCGGCATAGGCTTGTTCCGCTGCTTCACGGAGTCCGTTATCAAGCGCGTCGGTCCAAACGCCGTTGCCTTCCTCGATAGGGTCGCACTGATGGTAGATGTTTGCGAGCGCGAGTCGAAGACGAGGCCCCGCATCAACGACATCGATTGTTTCCGGGATGGGGAATCTTGCCGCGAACGGTTCAAAAGATCCGCTTTGTGCATCAGAGTCGTGATTGCCCGGAACGTAATATGTTGGCGCCTCGAACCCGGAAAATACCTCTGCGACCTCCTCAATCGATTGCAGATAGGTCGTCCACGGCAGCTCAAAGGAGCTGCCGCCGCAGAGAAAGTCCCCGCCGTGAACGATGAAGTCGGGTTTGAGTGGATTGACCGCCGGCACGATTGCATCCAGAACCGTTCTACTTTGCGTCAGCATCTTCGGCGCCCCGTAGTCTTTCGGCGCACCGGGGTAGTGATGACTGTCTGTCAAAAAAACAAAACGAACGGACATAGCTGCTCCAAATAAAGACGCCCTTTGAAAAGCGGATCGGTTCTCTTTTCAAAGGGCGTTGGTGTTAGATATGTGGCCCGCGTTCGCGGATAATTCTGAGCGCCAGATCCGGATCGATCTGGAAAATCATCTCAGGCTCGATCTTACAGTGGCCCGGCAGATCAAATCCGGCGACGGCGCTACGTGCATGCCAAAAGGAACATACTTGTAGAAGAGCGTGCGACGCTCGCCGCTCCCCGCCCACGGAATTGTACCATGTTTGAGCTTCTCAGTGAACAAAATGTCAACAGAAATCATCCAGATGATCCTAACCCTCATTCAACTTCCAGCCCGGCAACGAAATATCAAACTTGCGCTCTGGCGCATAAATCCGTTCGCCGGGAGGATAGGGACGATCCTGCGTTACGATATAAACGGCCCCCTCGTGAACATAGACAATTTCATCTCGAACGTCGCCCACCACATCCTCGGTCAACCCATATGCCCACTCGAATGGCAGCCCTTCACATACCGGGCGCACCACCTTTCTGCCCTTCGCGTCATAGAAACCGAACGCCTCCCTGGAAGAATAGAGGAACAGCAGCTCTTCGCCGTCGCCAGTCCAGTTCACTGGCGGGCCCCCCTGGCTGATTGTGTCGGGCTCGAACCGCGTCAGCGGATCTCCCTGGCCGCTCACCAGATTCAAGATCCCGTAGTTTTCCCAGCGATTCCCCATCCACATTTCCAAACCCGGCAGATCCGGCCGGAAATTCCCCGCATAGATCCCCTGCACATGACCAAACCGGTGATGCCTCAACAGCGCCCCGGTGCGCGCATCCACTAAGAAAAATCCCGGATCGCTGCCGGCAATCCCAATCTCGGGACCATTGCTTTCATCGCCGTCCAATTCCCCAAACGCGGCGTGATCGACATGCCCGGCCCCCCCTGAATCTTCGATGTATTCCGCGCCTTCCATCAGCCACAGGAGGTTCCCGTCCCCATCGTAAAGCTGATACCCCGGCAGGATCTCATCGCGGCCATCCCCGTCCACGTCATAGAACCACATGTACATCCCATACCACGACTCGTGCGCATCCTGACGCCACCGCAGATTCAAGGCCTCATCGTAGGCCCAGATGGAGTACCCGGTTCCCTCGCCGTCGCCATCCCTCAGGATCAGATCCTGCGCCTTCTCTGTCTTGCGAATTCGGCACGGCCACAAGGCCCCTAGCTTGTGCAAACACGGCCTCACGCTCTTTCCCCGATACCCGCGATACGGCCCTGTCTTTGGCAGTTCTGTCTCGGCCGTTACCTCCCCTGTCCGTCCGCTGACCATCCGCAGCAGATCCCCTTCGACCCCAATGAAGTCCTCCACACCGTCCCCATCCAGATCGTGTACTACCTTGTGTTTTTTATCTAAACCCGCCGCCGCGGCATACACCTGATCCCACTGCTTTTCTCCCTCCACATCCAGGCACACCACCCGAAGGCCCGATTCCGTCTCCTGCTGCAGCACGATCTCCTTCTTCCCGGCCCCACGGAAATCTCCCAACCGCACCTCGCAGGGCCAGTATTCGCTTACGTCGATCCGCTTCCACAGCACCGGCTTCGGGTATTTTTCCGCTGCCTCCGCTACCTCCCGGTCATAGGCACTCTGACGGCTTGCGTATGCCGCCCGGGCGGGCTCCGACGCGGTAACCCGTACCCCATACATCCGGCTGCGCGTGTTGGTCCGGATGCCAACCTTGCCCGTCTGAAACTTCTCGTCATAGGCGACAAATATTTGCTTTCCATCCACGTAGCACGCCAACCGCTCTCCTTCGCACACCGCCCTCAGGTGGTAATACCGACTTCGGTCCACCCCATTCCGGTAATCGGCGAGCATGGTCCATGCCTCATCCTCACGGCGATACAGCACAAAGCGCTCATATCCCTCTATGGCGAAGATATAATACCGCCGCAGATCCTGATATCGCACCATCAGGCCTGAGAGGCCCACAATGGCGTGTGGTTCGTCATTGTTCGGCTGGGTAAACGCGTTCAGTTGCCGAACAAAGGCCTCCACTGTGTAATCCGCCCACAGCGGCTCCCCTGTTGTAAGGCAGCGGCCGGTTTTGTTGTGATGTTCCAGCACCGGCACCTCCCCATCCCGAACCACCCGATAGGAACTTGGCCGTTTCCCCTGCTTGGGGCCCCATTCTAGGGCATTGTTCCAGCCCTTGAAAACCTTCTCCTCCACGCGTTTATCCGGCTCGCGATAGTCCAGAATTTTGCCCGCCGCGCATTCTGACAGATCGATCTCTGCCAGCACCACATTTGACTTGCTGTCTTGGGCCACTTCGCCCCCTTTCTGAATGGGGTAGTGCACTACATGTAATGCTATGAAATGTAGTGCACTACCGGATTCTTTATTGGGTTTTGATTAAGCCCCAAGTTTGGGCGAGCTTATATTGGGGATTCACGGCGGTGGCTTGATTGAACGCCTGCGCTATCTCGTCTGCTGTCCGTACGATATTCGAAATACGGAGATTGTCCAAAACACCCACATAGAACCCTTTAGTCCCATTCTCCGCACCGATGAAAAGGTCACTTTCAACGCCAAGGTCCCCACTCTGTTCCGTTTCCTTAAGGAACTGACCATCCAGATAATATATTAGCTTATTACCGTCATAGGTAGCGGCATGGTATTGCCACGTACCAAGAGGCGCGGGCTCGTCTTGCAAAAGAAGAGCTTTCACTTCGGGCGGGGTGACAAAATGGGGTCCAAAAGCGTCGTTAATCTGGACAAACTCATATCCCAACCGCGGACCACCCGCCCTCTTATCGAAGACAAATTGCTCCTCGGCCCCCGCCTCGAGTTTCAGCGTCCATGCCTCAACGGTGATGTTTTGCGTGATATCCAGCGTCCCGGATTTTGGAACCTGGATCATTGATGCCCCATCGAATTCGTAACCGTTACCGAACTTCCCTGGGACCAGATTGATCTGGCCGTTAATCGTTCCATCGTTGCCTGCCCCTGAAAGGTCTTGGACAGTATCGCCTTGGATGCCATCACACGGAAAGTACAATACTGTCTGTGAGAACCCAACAACGGGAGCAACCCCTAAAAGCAATGCGACTGCAAGAAGAAAAGCTAATCTCTTCATCACGAAACCCTCCTTTAATATGACTACGCGATGGTTTTTAATTGTGTAGAGCATTATGAACTAGGTAACAACGGTAATTATTGACCGTTCCTTTCTACATGGAAATAGATGCAATTTATATGGAAATATAAATGCACAATCCATGCGATTCCTTACGCATAGTTCCCGATGTTCTTGCTCCATATGGATAACAAGTCCCATCTCGAAAGTTTTCGGGACAGCCATCGAGATTATAACGTAATTTCTCCTTGCGGAGATATACTCTAACGGAACAGCCAATCAGAGATAATTTCCGCCATATAGACAGAAATTTTAGTTTTCCGATTACGCACAAGGTTTTACGCCATACAGGTATTGCACATGGCAACCTCGTACCTTGTCAAAGATCGAAAAGTTTTTATGAGTATAGCGGAGCTAAGTCATTTAGTCAAGTACTTTCCACTGATGGCAGGCGGAGATGTTCAAGTCGGCCAAGCAATCGGAGAAACCGATGACATCGCCTCGGCACCTGTCGGCGAAGGCTTCACGCCGGATGACCTGGCGGCGTCCTTCTTCCGGAACATCGGCATCGACCCGCAAACAAAGTATCAAACCAATGTGGGACGTCCTGTGACGCTCGTGCGAGATGGGAGGCCAATTCAACAGTTGTTCTGAGTCTTCTCCGCGCACTACCCATCCTTACATCTTAAGGACTACCCCGGATTCTTTATTGGGTTTTGATTAAGCCCCAAGTTTGGGCGAGCTTCAATTCGGGATTCACGGCGGCGATTCGTGATACTTTATTGTACGCCGCCTTTATCTCGTCTGCTGTCCGTGCGATCTTCGAAATACGGATATTGTCCAAAACACCCGTATAGGGGTGTCTAGTCCCAGCCGGGAAACCTTCCGTACCGATGAAAAGGTCACTTTCAACGCCAAGGTCCCCAATCTGATCCGTTTCCTTAAGGAACTCACCATCCAGATAATATTTCATCGTCTTACCGTCATAGGTAGCGGCATGGTATTGCCACGTACCAATAGGCGCGGGCTCGTCTTGGTTAAGAACAGCTTTCTTTCCGGGGGTCGCCATCATGAATCCAAAAACGTTGTCAACCTGGAAAAGCTCATATCCCAACCGCGGATTACCCGCCCTCTTATCGAGGATAAAATTCTCACCGGCCAACTGCTCCGGTTTCGCCCATGCCTCAACGGTGATGTGTTGCGTGATATCCAGCGCCCTGGATTTTGGAACCTGGATAAATGAATTCCCATCGAATTCGTAACCGTTATCCATCTTCCCTGGGACCACATTGATCTCGCCCTCAATCGTTCCATGGTTGCCTAACCCTGAAAGGTCTTTGACAGTATTGCAGCAAACCCCATCAGCATCGACATGGCGTTCGTCTAACAAAAAGAGCAATACTGTATGGTTATCTGTCTCTAGTGAGAACCCAACAACGGGAACAACCGCTAAAAGCAATGCGGCTGCAAGAAGAAAAGCTAATCTCTTCATCACGAAACCCTCCTTTAATATGACTACGCGATGGTTTTTAATTGTGTAGAGCATTATGAACTAGGTAACAACGGTAATTATTGACCGTTCCTTTCTATATGGAAATATAAATGCACAATCCGTGCGATTCCTTACGCATGGCTCCCGATGTCCTTGCTCCATATGGATAACAAGTCTCATCTCGAAAGTTTTCGGGACAGTCATCGAGATTATAACGTAATTTCTCCTTGCGGAGATATACTCTAACGGAACAGCCAATCAGAGATAATTTCCGCCATATGGACAGAAATTTTAGTTTTCCGGTTACGCACAAGGTTTTACGCCATACAGGTATTGCACATGGCAACCTCGTACCTTGTCAAAGATCGAAAAGTTTTTATGAGTATAGCGGAGCTAAGTCATTTAGTCAAGTACTTTCCACTGATGGCAGGCGGAGATGTTCAAGTCGGCCAAGCAATCGGAGAAACCGATGACATCGCCTCGGCACCTGTCGGCGAAGGCTTCACGCCGGATGACCTGGCGGCGTCCTTCTTCCGGAACATCGGCATCGACCCGCAAACAAAGTATCAAACCAATGTGGGACGTCCTGTGACGCTCGTGCGAGATGGGAGGCCAATTCAACAGTTGTTCTGAGTCTTCTCCGAATTGGGTTGGCGAAACGATAAGCTCGGATTGAGCGGATTGTCAAACACCTTGAACGCCAAAGAAATCTCACTTGACATGCTATGTGTACAGTGTGTATTATCTGAATATTTCAAGTCGCCAAGTGATTGCAAGGCTAAAGAGAGTAGGTTGGATATTGGTTCACATTCGTGGAAGCCATCATCAATACAAACATCCCAACAAACCGAGCAGAGTGACTGTTCCTCATCCGAAGAAAGACCTGCCGAAAGACACATTGCGGAACATCTATGGTGAAACCCGCTCAGGCTTCCTCGCACAAGCTGCGCTGGAGTTTATTTCGAGTCATAGCACAGTCGAATAAACAGATCGGTGATGAAGTCATCGAGCTACGGAACAGCACCCTTGGGGCTTGAAGTCCGATTCATCGGGCGCCGTATTGTAGCCCGACGATTTATCGGCAGGTGTGCAACATATGGTTGACCATTACAAAAATGCCTAAAGTTTAGGACCTCACTTTCGCCCGAATACGGCGAATTCTTGCATGTGCTTGAACACGTCTAAGCCTTTGCTATGATTGTGTTTGATTGTCCTCCAATGGTTCCAACTCGGTTGATAAGCTGCTAGGTTTTGCCGATGCAAACATGGACACCATAAGGACCTAACAAAGTCTCAAATGCTATGACAAAGCGGTCAATCAATGGGTAAGCAGCGTTGAGTATCAGACGGGTGACCGAACCCCGTTTAATGACGACCCGTCCACTGAGGGCAAACATCTGTCTGACCCATCGCTTAATACCGCGTTGCTCGATGGACTTTTTTGTCTGTGCGATGATGTCTGGCAAAGCTGGACTTTGGTCGACTAAGGGCAATGGCTGACTGAGCATTTGCTGTGCCTCGAACTTCTGTTTTCGCAGTTTTCGTTGGGCTAAGCCTTGGTTATCCTGGCAGAACATACTTTCTGGAACCCCACTACGCGCATCGTAACGCCCTAGCAGTGTCAAAAGGTCGGATTCCATATCGGTGATGACCAGAACCACATAACGAACGGTAGCCACCTTTCTTGTTGGGTTTGCGTATCGCCAACTGGCGGGTTGTTCGTCCATAGCGATGGGGCTTTTGCACCCAACCGGCTTGTATTGGCGCTTGTCCATCAGGCGTAACATCGTCCCACTGCTCGACGGATTGAGCCAAGACCTTGGCCCGATTGCCAGAAAACATCTTCACCAGCAACTGGTATCCCAGCCACAGCGCGGGGTTGATGTTCTCATCGGTTCCAAAGCCACCATCGAGGCGGAGGCAGATATGCCCTCGCTGCTGTTGTGTATCGATTTTCAGCGCGCTTTCCATCTGCTGGACCATCTCCACAAATACCTGACAGGAAAGCCGATTGCCCGGATACAATTCCTCGGCGATAATCTCCTGCGTATCGGGTACCAGAACCCGTGCCAATTGGCGTCCATAAATGCCCCGCTTGCCAGAGAAGTAGCCTTTCTTGGCGCCTTCTGCATTCTGGGATACTGGACGCCCAGTGAGGTCCATGTCGATGACTATCGTGTTTGATTCCTCTATCGCCTCTGCCATAAGCTATTGACTTTGGTTGTGCTCAAGATAGAGGGACCTTAACACCCCTTTGAGCTGAACCACATTCTCTTTCACACAGGCATCTAAAGTATCCTGTATCACCGATTGGTCGGCACACGAGTCATACCCGAAGGCAGAAAGAAGAACATTGTCTGGTCGTAATCGGTGATTAAATTCGTCGATGTGCTCACAGCCAACTAACAGACCAAGCACCACAAAGATGAGTTTGTCACTCGGACGGTAACTCAGTTGTTTCTGTCCAATTGAGACCTGCTGATGAATCGCCTCGAATATCCCTTTCGACAAGATAAGTGGGGCGAATCCTGCTAAAGAGGCGTGGGCACTTTGCCCAGTTTGCTTACGCTTGCGACGTTTACGGCCTCGACTTCGCTTCTTGGTCATCGGTTTCTCCTCAATGGTAAGTTTTTGATATTGGCTACCATTGAGAAGCTACGAACCCAAGGAACAACTCAGTTTCCAGCTTATTTCATCACCCTAGATTTCTGCTCATTCGGGCGAAATCAAGGTATCAGGCTGAAAGCTGGATTTGTGTACCTGGTGGCCATCATCGATTGGTTTAGCCGATATGTATTATCTTGGGAGCTATCCAATTCGCTGGACATCTGGTTCTGCCTCTCTGCTTTAGAACGCGCTCTAGATGGTGGAAAACCAGAAATTTTCAACAGTGACCAAGGCTCCCAGTTTACCAGCGAGGCCTTTACTAAAAGGCTTCAAGCTGCTAAGGTTCATATCAGCTGGGACGGTAGGGGACGTGCCTTCGATAATATCTTTATTGAACGTTTATGGCGGACTGTCAAATACGAGGAGGTGTATCTCAACGAATATGACTCGGTGCGCTGTACAAACCACGCCTTAAAACGCTACTTTAAGTTTTACAATTGTCATAGGCTACATCAGTCGCTCGGATATCAAACTCCTGAGCATGTCTATTTGCAGTGAGAAATAAAATGGAGTTCCACCTTAACACCCCCGATCTTTTGTCTAGACATTGGGGAGTACTATAGTCGATTTACTACGAGGAGATAGAATGACCCCAGAACAACGATATTTATTTGGGAATTATATACGAAAGTAACATTTAACCCTGGAATCAGGGTTTCATATTCTTAACTTTCTTGCCGTCTGGACGGATTCCAAACAACGCCTTAGCCACGTTTTCAGGCGTGTCGGGGATTGACTCAATCACGTTTTTGATAGGCCGCCCGGCTGGCTTGTCAGGTTTCTTCTTTTTAGATTTCATGATTCTCCTTTATTTCAAGCTGTATTGAAACACCTTCTCACCATTATCCCAAATCAAGACCATCACATTCTCTCGCCTGCGCAAACCCCTTCTGTTCATTTTAATCTCCGATTGTTGTTGATACTCTTTCCTGCCACAACATAACGTATTATCCCAATTATAGCACCCCATCAAATAATTTCAACTTTTTTCTTGACAAGCAATAAACTAGCCCATATAATGATCAAAATTGGCTATACCTCAAGCTGATATGCGCACCGTTCTTGCCCGAAAGTGTAACAGCACTAACAGGCAGAGGAACAGTGCTAGGCAACGCAAAAGCATTTGTGAGTGGAGTAAGACTCACTTGCGTTGCCGCTTAATCTTATATCATGTCTCAAGGTTTTTGTCAATTTAGTACCCTTAACGGGTAACACTGTAAAGCACAGTGGATTACAAACAGAAGGAGTACCTACCAATGGGATACTTTATCTCGCCGTAGGTCTGCCTCAACTGAGCGGGCAGCCTGCGGGTTGCCCCTCTTTCAACAGGAGGGCAACAATGTTCAAGATTTCAATCCTACTACTGATACTACTCCCCCTTACCGTACTCGGTTGTTCAGAAACCGAAAGTCTTACCGAATCCGATTTTGAGATTAGGTATAACCAGCTAGAGGAAGAAGCTCTACCATCCGAAATGTTTGTGGGCGCCTGGATGCTTCAAAGCCTTAACTATGCCAATGATTTTAGTGTTTTTAGCGAACTACACTGGCTTAGTGATATCCAAGATTTAGAAGTGGCAGAGTACGTAGTAACACTATTCTTTTACCCTAACGGGAAATGGAACGCCGTACTAGCCTCTAGTTTTGCGGATGAACCGTTTATATTCGATAGTACATACCTTGTGGGGGAGTACATGGTATCCGATTCAGAGTTTATGATTTCAGGTGGGAAACACGGGTGCTTTAATGTTGATAAAGGTACATACACAATAAGTGATAATTATCTAACGCTAAAGAACTCTTACCTATCCGCACTGATATTTGAAAAAGTTATAGTAGAAGCCGAACCTGAGACAGAAGTAATTAGACTTTGGGATTAAAGGTGATAGCATGGAATACATAAGATTTTTAGCTACCTTGACAATAGTAACCATCATGTTAGGGTGTTCCGAATCGGGAGGGTTCATTTCATCAATCTATGGCGAATATACCCTAACAAAATCAGAATTTGTCGGGTCTAAAGTGTCAATATCAGGTATTCTAATACTCACATCTAACTCCATAGAAATGTACCTAGACTTTACAGACACCAACAAGGATGTAATATCCCTACAGTCTGTAGTGCATTATGGAGTTTCATCTAGTGGACGTAAGACCATCACGGCAGTAAAAACGGGATTGATATTGGAGTATTATCGCA
The DNA here is from genome assembly GCA_965197465.1 of Candidatus Poribacteria bacterium. Lineage (GTDB taxonomy): Bacteria > Poribacteria > WGA-4E > WGA-4E > JAJDTR01 > JAJDTR01. The sequence goes on from OZ240209.1 coordinate 3,807,638, forward strand.
GTGAAGGATTGTTAGTTACTGTAATTAAAGATGAGGATGGGATTCTTAGGTTGTCCTGGCGGATGGAGATTTCTTATTAGCCTTGTAATGAGAGCAATACACTACCCTAACTTTTTCGGAATGACTAGATATCTGCTATATTGCTCTACAGCCTGTTCCTGGTTGTGTACCAAACTTCATTCAGAAGCAATATCAATAAGGCAATTACCAGTTTTAAGGTTTTTCTTGATATGTTCTAACGCTTGCCTTGCTTCGCTTTCCGTCTCAAATTGTGCTAAAGGTGTGGCATTTTCTCCTGTCTTCTTCAGGTGCAATACCCAACCCGCACCATTACCGTAAAGCTCACGAAGGAAAATAGACTCAATTTCGTTGGTATTTATCAGGGTATCTTTATCAATACTGGCTAACATTTTGGTCTCCTATAGCTTGTTATGTCTATCAAGTTGTGCTTAATTAGAAAAACCACTCCCAAACCGATTTTGTTTACAAACTGGACTTTGCAGGAAGGTACTTTAGCGTTAATCATTTGTGTCCCTCTTTCTTACCCGATAAAATTTATCAGACAATCTACCTGTTTAAGTTCAGACAGAATCTCGTTAAATTTGTTTTCAGCTTCAGATTTATTGCCGTTAAAGATTACAAACTCCTCTTTGGCTTTTGTTTCCAACACCACTTCACAATCCCCACTTTTGTTAGGTAATAATCTTACCGAACCTATCATATCAGTATTGATCAATTTGCTATTTCCGATATAAGCCAACATATTGCATCTCCTCCTTACAAAATCAAATCTGAATACTTCAGTCGTTTGCCAACGCCTTCCTTTACAACATCAGACATCTGTTCGGCAGTGTCCATTGGTCGGTTGTTATGCCGCCCTTGAAATTCGTCAACATAACGGTGAAGATGTTTTGGACTCATCTTGTGATATGTACCTTTATGTCCACGCTTAAGCATTGACCAGAACGATTCAATACCGTTGGTGTGTGCTTGTTCGTTTACGTATTCACCTACCGAATGTTTAACCGCCTCATGCTTGCGAGGCAATCCTGAATACGCCCTTGCTTCATCGGTATAAACCGTTGCTTCCTTTGTAGTGTTCTCAGTAATGAACCCTTGCAAGGTTTCCTTATCTGCGTGTTCTACCACTTCCGCATTAACTAGATTAGTTTCCCTGTCTTTAATACCCACAACGGCAGTCTTACCAACAGTGCCACGTCCTGCATGTAGTTTCTTACTTGCATGTTTATTTGCCTCTTTGCCACCGATATAAGTTTCATCAACTTCTACCTGATTGTAAAACGTTTCACTAATTTCGCCCCATGCCTTTCGGATTCGGTGTGCCATGTGCCATGCTGTTTTCTGCGTGATTCCTAAATCTCTATGCAGTTTCATACTGGAAGCACCCTTAAGGTTTGTTGTCATCAGGTATATAGCAATAGCCCATTTCTGATAACCAATCTTAGAACCGTGCATCATGGAATTAGTCTTTGCCGAAAACTGTTTCTTACATTCGTTACAACGAAACGGCATAGTGGGGTGTTTCGCATTGTCTTTGATATTTTCGCTTTCACAATAAGCACAGTGTATCCCGTCCGCCCACCTGCATTCTACAAACCATTTCTCCGCTGTTTCGTTGTTGGGGAACATTTGAAATAATTCTACCAGTGTGATACCATCCCTGTAGTGTTTGCCCGGTGCTTTCTTTGCCATTTTTGCTTGCCTTCCTTTCGTATTTTCTATGTTACTATTATACCATAATTACAGCAGGTTGTCAAGCAAAATGTTACTTTCGTATATAATTCCCATTTATTTGATACAGTCGGATACTTCAGTTTGAAAAACGCCCTCAGTTCTGAGGAGCTGCAGCGAGCTCAAGAAGCTGCCGACCGATATATAAACACGCCACCCGACGACCTGCCAGTCGGATTTCATTTTAGAAATCTAGCCCACGACAAACACTACCTTCGTGGATTCGCATTCGATAGGGCGCTAGAACACCTAACCATGCACCCCTTTTTTTCTGGCAAAAAACCCGCTGAAGCTGGAGGAGAAGTCGCACTATCGCGATATCAAGCATTCATCGTAGCATAAAAAAAGGATAAATGGAATCTCAATTAACGGATAAGCAACGCGGACTGACCTGGCGCGTTTTGCTTATCGTCCTGCTCGTTGCACCAATTAACTGTTACCTGCTCATCCAGATGGAATTGGTGCGCTACACCTTTCCGACTTGGGTTGTGCCGCTGTCAAACGTCATTTTCATCCTGATGGGGATTCTTGTCATTAGCAGACTCATCCATCTCTTTGCGCCAAGTATGGCACTTCGACGGGATGAACTGTTGCTGCTTTACGTGATGCTTTCTTTGGCCACAACGCTTGCAGGCGGCGACGTCCTACAAGCAGTTCTGTCTGTCTTAGGACACGGCTTTTGGTTCGCTACCGAAGAGAATGAATGGAAAACGCTATTCTGGTCTTATATCCCCGGCTGGCTGACTGTCGATGATCAGAAGGCACTGAAAGGATACTATCTAGGCGAGTCGAGTTTCTACCTGGAGCATCATCTCAAAGTGTGGGGGCCAGTTATACTCGCCTGGTTGGCGCTGTTTCTTCTTCTGGCTTTTATTTTTCTTTGTCTGAATACCATTCTGCGGCGACAATGGGCAGACCGCGAGCGATTAACCTTCCCGATTATCCAACTTCCCCTACAGATGACTCATCCCACCTCAGGTTTCTTTCGTAATAAAGGAATGTGGGTTGGCTTTGCCATCGCTGGGGGCATCAGTCTGTTCAACGGACTCAGTACACTTTATCCCGTCATCCCACATATCCCGGTCACACGCGATTATTTTTCGTTCCTCGAACCGCCGTTCAACCTGTATGACGGTGTATGGCTTGCTTTCTATCCATTCGCCATCGGGATTATGTTTTTAATGCCGCTTGACGTACTCTTTTCAACCGCCCTCTTCTATTTTCTTTACCGCAACGAGCTTGCACTTGCGAACGTCTATGGTTTTGGCAAACTTCCGAAATTCCCTTATCAGGACGAGCAGGCGTTCGGCGCATTTTTAGGCCTCTGCATCTTCTTCCTTTGGGTGGGAAGGCACCATTTCAGTAGCATATTGAAAAATGCTTTCAGACGAGAGACAACAAGCGATGATGCGGATGAGCCGATGCCCTATCGCACGGCAGTTTGGGGGCTGGTTGCTGGGCTCTCCCTTTTTACCCTCGCCCTCCACAGAGCTGGCATGTCACTCTGGATAGCTTCGATATTCAGTTTGCTTTTTCTCATCACGCCGATTATTACGACCCGTATTCGCACCGAAGCCGGTATCTTCGTGCATCGCTACCACTGGCAAGCGCCTCGTTATGTGTTGAATACGATCCTCGGCACCAGAGGCCTGGGGCCACACAACTTAACAACGTTATCAATTTGCTTTTTCAACAGGGGTTACCGACCTCAGCAGATGCCTCATCAATTGGAAGCGTTTAAGGTTGCTGAACAAGCCAATATTAGCCCACGGCGAATGCTTGCCGGTATTCTCATTGCGACCGGGATCGGCATCATCAGTTACTTTTGGGTTCAACTCCACCTATATTATGAGAAAGGAGCCGAATCCGCCTACTTCGGCGGATGGTCCTTGCGGTATGGCCGAGAATTTTTCGAGCGGTTGACCAATTTGCTTCACTACCCGACCACTACCGATTGGATTGGCCTACTGTTTATGGGAGTCGGCTTCGGTGTTATGGGGGTGTTGACATATTTGCGCGTCAGATTTTTCTGGCTCCCACTGCACCCACTGGGCTACGTGATGGCTTCAAATCAGCAGATATCGGACTTCTGGATACCCATGCTGATTTGCCTTTTTCTGAAATGGGCCATCCTCAAACACGGCGGGATCCGGAGCTACCGACGCGCAATTCCCTTTTTCTTGGGGCTTGTCCTTGGTGACTTCTTGATGGGCAGCATTTGGAGTTTCTTGAATGTGATGTTGAACAGAACGATGTATCAGTTTTATCCGTAGATAGAGTGGATCAACTGAAGGGGCAGATCCCGATTGACTGACAAATCTCAGTTGGGTCCGGCGATACACTCAGTAGCAGTGGCAGTTGCAGTAGCAGCAAAGAGAAAGTGGAAGAGTGGGAAAAATCTCAACCCGATAGATCGAGAATAGATTCTTCTTACCTGCTTGCTTTTCCCCACAGGCACGCGCTCGAGAAGAGCATCAGATGCCACGTTTTCCAGGACGCAATAGCCCTCGTGTTGAAGTTGCTCGAGTTTTGCACCTCAATTTCGCCCGAATGGCTGCGAATTTGCTTCTTTTTAAAAGTTGGTCAAACCCTTGTGGCTATTGAACTTGACGGAGGTCAAATGGTACCGCTAACGACTGAGACACCTTTCGCCCCATAAACGGCACTTTTACCCCATTTTTGCCCCGAATCACCCATAATCTGAGCGTCATAATTCACAGTTTGTAGATGTGATAAGGGTTCCAAAGGTCTATATACAGACAAGGGTACCATTTCAAACAGTTCAAACCCTTATGCCAACTGGATTCAACGGGATTTATAAACATCGAGATTCATGTGCTATTTGGGCGAAAACAAGGTGTCAATTTAGTTCTTCAACTTTTGCAGTGGGATAACCGCCCATTGCGCGTTCGTTCGCGTCAGAAAAGTGAAATGACATTCCTGACTCTTGCTTAACACCGATCTCTTGCAGGTTTTTGACTTCCTCATCTTGCCGTGCATCAACCCGTATGGCTATGTTCATAACGCCAGAGAAAACAGCGAAGGCGTCGATATTAACCGTTCGTTTGAAAGCGGCAATACGCCCGAAGCGGTTATTGTCAAAAGGATCCTTCACGGGAGGCGTTTCGATCTGTTCATTGAATTCCATGAGGATTGGGAATTCTCCGGATTCTACCTTTTTGAAGAGCGTCGTGACGGAGAATTGATTGGTCCGGAAATTATCAGAAACGTTGAGAAGATCTGTCCAATTAAGAGAGACGGGACAATCGATGATTTTCCAGTATCAAATGGTGTATTGTGTCCCGATGTGGAGACAGAGGATTTCGGCTATCAAGCGATGCACCTTTATGTCTACAAATTCCATTCGGTCCCAGTTACAGCAAGCATTTTAATCACGCCCATTATTTTTGACGCATACGGTCGTGTCCATCGACAATGCTCCTATCCACACCAGTGGTGAATTTGTCGCCGGGATTTGTCGATGGGTCCAACGTGGATTGATTGTCAAGTATCTTCCACCGTATTGTCCGCATCTGAACAAGATTGAGATTCTGTGGCGGCGGATAAAGTATCAGTGGTTGCCTTTTGCGGCGTACACGGATTTCAAAGCCTTACTCGATTCGATACAGCACATCCTCAGACATTACGGTCAGCAATATCGCATCGATTTTCAAATCACTTAAAATCAACCCAAACTTATGAACACGTACTTAGTTCTTACACGTAGAGGAGATTAGAAGATGGACGACGCAATGCGCGACACATTCGCACGACAAGGCTATGTCGTCGTGCCCGACGTGCTCAATCAACAGCAGCTCGACAAGCTCAATGAAGTATACGATCAGCACATCGAAGAGCTGGAGGAGATGCGGTCTAAGGGCGGCACCGATAAAAAGATCCGCTTCTCCATCCCGGGGCGCGACACTCACCAGACAACGGATCGGCATGGCAACACCTACGTGGGAAGAAGGTTCTGGAGCAAAGCCTACAGGGACCTGATCGACAACGAGACCATGCTGCCCATCTTGGAAGAGATTCTCGGTGACCCGTCGTGGGGCCATGCCCCTGCACACATGCCGGCAGAGCTTCGCCCCTTGTTCCGGCTAGATCACGACAATATACACTACAAGCCTGGCCGGAAACCGACAGACGGCCGGGACAAAGGCGGGACGCTCCACGGAGGCCCGGGCAGCTTTCATATCACCTGTGTGTATGAACTGAAGACCGTCGGACCAGATGACGGGGGCTTTGGGTGTGTTGTGGGGACACACAAGCCGGCCAATGAGCAGAAACTGCTGGACATTGACGGCGACTGGAAGCGGAACTGGTGCGACACGGAGTGGACGTCGCAGCTGCCAAACTGGGATGAAGATGTGCCGGTGCACCGCGTCGAGGCCAAGGCTGGGGACTGCATTTTGTTCACTGAGAAGCTCAAACATGGTACAATTCCGTGGGCGGGGAGCGGCGAGCGTCGCACGCTCTTCTGCAAGTATGTTCCTTTTGGCATGCACCACCACGACGTCGCGTACGACACCAACGACCCCGAACTCACTGAGCGGCAGAAACGCATTGTGGAGTTTTCACCGTGCTGGTTTAACGAGCCCCGGGAGGACAAAGGTATACTCTGTGACTACTCTGCGAACCCGGCGCTCACAAAGCTCCATCCACTGGCGCATGTGGAGAGCGACCCTTCTGTGTTGCTGCCGGGCATGTCCCCGCCGCACATCCGGCTGACGGACGAGACGAGGACGATGCTGAGTACCGGTGGAGGTTGAGGGTTCGAATCCTTTTGGGTGCACCATAAAAACAAGGACTTACGGAAATTAGTCGTGAGTCCTTTTGCTGGTGCTGTGTCCCTTAACTGCAGGCAATTCGAGAGCATGCTGAAACTGACCTGATGTTAGGCGCCTGGTTGAATTTACGATCGCTGCCGCGCATTCAAGCGCACTGTGGGCGTCAACTGGCCGTTTGCGTCGGCGTCATGGGCGCTTTCCCCCGTTTGCTGACAGACGCCGGTCAGGAGTTTGCTATCTAAACGGCTAGGTGTTGCGATAGGGTTTGGCGCCAGGGCGGCGCTCGAAACTTGAGCAGTTGTTCCATGCTCGTTCGCAGCCACTGTCTGCGCGGAATGCGGTAAATCAGCGAAACGATGATGGCAACACCTAGAATCCCCAATAACACGTGGTGAACCGGAATGTGCCAATCGCTAAAATAGACAATCGATTTGACGCCCCCAAAATAATAGGAAATAAAATCGATGCCTTTGTGCAATCCACTGTCATTAGCTTTCAGGCTCTGCAAATAATATTCCGTCAAGACGAAATACGCTGCCAGCATATATCCGACGAATCGAATCAGCGGCTTGAGTCCGGACAGAAAGCCCACCAGTATCTCATACGCCCTGCTGCGTACATTTTTGGCATTCAGAAGTTCTACTTCTGCACCCTCCTGTTTTCGCCATGCAGCAGCAATCGCTTCATGTCCCCACAAACACAACGCAGTGACCGACATCGCCAGCAGAGCCAATCCATACGAGACGATATGACAAAGATACGTCACCAGCAGGAGAATATATAGGACAATAAGGCGATTGACGCACAGATTTTCTCGGTGCTTCCACCAATAGCCAGAGCTGGAGAAGAAAAACGAGATGCTCAGGGCGAAGTTATAAAAGCCCATAAAAAGAAGATAGTTGTAGGAAAACAGAAAGCCAAGCCAACCGAATAGAAATCCACGTTTGTGGACGGCGTCGAGAAAATAAAAAAATGAGATTGGCACGAGTCCAACTGCGAACGTGAGCAGAATTTTTTCCGCAATGATCGGTGGGAAGATGTAAAGGAGTGATGCCATCGTCAGATGCGACATCCAGTTGGGAAAGATTATGATATTCAGCTTGAAGACATCTCGTAGTTTGTAATTTTCGTGTTTGTGGTACTCTTTGGGGATTAAAGCATTGTAGATATGGCTAGGCCCATCTTGAGACGGAAAATACGTAAAAATCCATAGCGGAGCAAGGTGCAATAACAGGTAAGAGAATAAATAGATGTTTCCAGGTCAGATTTCTCCAACGCAACATTTTCTATCGGTTCCCTTTCTCTCAATATGGAATTGAGGCATTAACCAATGGGCGAATGGCGATGGGCGGTGTGGTTTTTACTACGAACCTGAGGTCGGTGCCCCTAATTTGCCCGAAATTTGTGATGGCGTCAAGTGGAAAATGTGGTTTTGTAGGACTCCTATAAAGTCGATTTTGCTGTCAGCTACTCGATTGTCATATTCCCGTCGGATATGCTAAAGGCAGGATTTTTCAACTTCGTATTATGCGGATTCGACACTTCTTGTTGACTGAACAGCGAAAACGGGATAAAATGGCTTTCGTATATTTCCCAAGTGGGCAGTGAAAGCTGCCAAATTTTAATTATTGCCAAAACTGCTTCAGATCAGCCGTATGAGACTCGAAGTTATGGCGACGCATGGTCTAAACCGCGCACAGGTATCCGCGTTACGCGCGTATGTTTGAGGACAAAACAATGACAGTTCAATCACCAGGCGTCTATCGGGAACTCAGTGTAGGCGAATCGATCACCTGCACGACATCTAATGGTAAGCAGCGCATAGTCGAATTGAAACAGGTTGACGATAGGTCCGCTACGGTGCGGATAGCAGGTGCGGCGACAGAAATCCCCCTAGGGCATTTCACCAGAAGACAGCAGGCCAATCCTCCCGATGATGTGGTCAACATGGTCAAAATCGAAGGGCTTCGTATCGGTGCGGATATAACCCGAAGGTATATGAGTGGGACCAAATACTCACTTAGCTTGCTGAACCTGAAAAAGGATGCGCGTGTTTTTATCGGACCTGCGGATAAGCCACTTTCTCTCCCGGGTAAATACGCCTTCCCGGTGCCCGATTATGAATGGAATTTCGGTGAGCACTGGCTACAACCAGTTATCTACGGCTGGCATCTCGGCATAGATATCGATGCCGAAGACGGTCACCCGCTTACAGCCGTAACCGACGGTTCTATTCTGGATATCCGGCATTTCGACGCCGCATACCAGGATGAAGACTACTGGGGCAATGGCCTGGCGTTTTTGGGAGATGATCGCCGGCTCTATATATACATGCACTGGGACTCTCTGGCCAAGGGGCTGTCAGTAGGCAGCCGCGTCAGCGCCGGTGAAATAATTGGTCAGATGGGACGTTCCGGTTTTGATTCGATGCCAATTGGAACTCATCTTCACTTCGAAATCATGATTCTCAGGCATCCGGAGAAATTCCGTTTTGCCTTTGAGCTCGAGCCTGAAGTTCTGCCCACACCGAACCGCATCCTGCCGCCGGAAACAGAAGGATTTGTGGTGAATCCGTACCCCTATCTGGTGGAATGGTACTTGAATTCACAGTTGTAGAGGAGTAGAACACTCTGTTGATTCATACGCGATCTGTTGCCGACAGAATCTTTGAGGTCTGGCGAAGCTCCGGTCGATTTACTAAAAACCCTGATATCATCAATTTGGCATACGCCATTTATGCCTGTAAGGGCTCAGTCTTACATCATTTCCATCCTGGCACTCCAGTATCGCAAAACTCATATCCACAGCCGCATGACCTCGCCCCATGATTGTGGACGACCTGTTCAAGAAGCTAAAACCCTTCCTCATTTGTGGAGAAGAAAAAACAGCTCAAACCCAGATTATGATTTCTGTGCAACAATGGGATTTTTTTCAAAAACACGGTCATTTGATCGTTGAACATGTGCTATCAGAGCAACGATTGGCAGCGTTGAGAGATACCCTGGAAAAGAGATATGATCTGGAGGGCGAAAAGGCAGGGTCAGAAGGAGCTAACTCTCCGGGAGTTCGCAGATTGTGCAATCTCATTGGCAAAGGTCGCGTCCTAGAAGAGCTGGCAATCGAGCCGATTGCATTGGAAATGGCCAGGCTGGTGATTGGAGATGATATGCGCTGGCAGGCTATGAATTTTCACGATCCTATGCCTGGTGATCCGCGTCCTCATCAGGCGATCCATGCCGATCGATCGTTCTTTAAGAATTGTACTGCATACCTCAATGTGGTGTGGGCACTTGATGACATGACAGAAGAAAACGGTGCGACTCGCCTTGTGCCGGGCTCGCATAAAAAACCTTGGCCCCGAGATGTTCTGGACGATCCCGAAGCGGCAGTTGCTGGAGAAATCTACGTGACCTGCACGGCTGGAACTGCAATTTTCCTTCACGGTGACATCTGGCATGGAGGATGTGCAAACTATTCAAAATCGCCCAGGCGTGTCATCCACATGGCATACAGTTGTCCAAACACTGCGCCTCAATATGAAATTGCAGGCTCTTTGACGCAGGATATCCGCAAGCGGTTGGGCGAGCACTGTGCGCTCATTCCAGATACTTTGGCGTCGTTTGGTTTGGAGAAACGCTAAGAGCCTATGCTGTGTCATGGCATTCAAAGAATTTCGTAGAGCTTCAGGCAACTCCAGATCGCCGCTGAAGCCTGTGTCAATAGTAGCCGTCCAATCTTGACCGGCAATCGACAGGGTGATTGTCGGCACACCATTAGCCGAAACCGCTCCGTGAATCACCGACGGCCCCCCTTGCGAGAATCGGCTTGCGTCCAGTTTGGACGTTTCATCGTCAAATCCTACTTTCATCATTTTCTTCTCCCGCTTCCTAACGACCCAAGTTCAGTTGCGGCGGGGTTTGCCGAAAACCGTCCGACAAACCGAAACCCGCCACAACTCCAAAAACATCCAGAAAACAGAAAGATCCCGCCGTCAACTGCAACGCTTGGTTATGCCTTGAGTTCTTTCTCGCCATCTTAGGTCAACGGAGCACTCAGCTCGTTTGCTTTGTCAGGCAAGATTGGCTCTGGGAAGTTCCAGCGCACCCAATTCCATCTAAACATATCGTCGGTGGCATCATTCCACCCAATGAGTCTCGCTTTCATCTCACTGAGAACGTCTACGTGTTCCGAATCGTCAATCAAGTTCTTGAGTTCAGCGGGGTCCTCTTGTAGGTCATAGAGTTCATCTTTGGTATGAGCCGCGTAGACGTATTTCCAGCGTTTGGTGCGTACCATCCGCTGGGAATGATATCCCCAGACCTCGCCATGGCTTTCACAGTAGACGCTGTCCGGCCAATCGTTGACAGTCTCGCCCTGCATCAGGGGAGTCAGGCTCTTTCCGTCAACAGGATTCTCAAGCTGCCCGCCGGACCATTGGACGAATGTTGGCATCAGGTCCAGCAGTCTGACAAATGAATCCACTTTGCCGGGCGTAATCCATCTCGAAGGTCCCTTCGCGAGCAACGGGATACGGAACACTTCGTCATACATGGTACCGGCTTTCTCAGCGTGGTTATGACTCCCCGTAGCGTCACCGTGGTCAGTACTGAACACGAAGATTGTGTTGTCGGCGATACCCAGCTGCTGGATCGCAGTCAGCATCTCACCGACGCATGTGTCGACGTGGGTCACATCGCCGTAGTACTTGGCGACGATCTTGCTCCACCAGTTCCAATCTTTGTCGACCAGCCCCCACTCCTCACGCTTGCGCATGTGTCCGTCCGGTTTGCCCTGTAAATCGTCGTGGAAATTCTCCCATGGTGGGATACGCTTTGGGTCATACATAGATGCATAAGGTTCTGGCGGAGTGTTGGGAAAATGAGGCTGTGACACATCGACCCGAAGAAAAAACGGTGTGTTTGCCTCGGCGCGTTCGCGCATCATTTCAATCCCTTCCCGCGTTTGGCGGACCAGTGCTGTGTCATCTTACCGTGAGTACGGAAGACGGGCGAGAAAACGGCATACTGGTACCAGCGCACCATCAGTTCGCGATGTCGCAGCTCCACCAACTCCAAATGACCCTTCTGAGTGTGGATATCGCGAATCCGTGCTGAGACTTTCCCGTTTCTGATAGTTGCCTCAGTATTGGAGATCTCGATATTTGCCTGCGCGTCAACGGGCTCCGTCAGCGCCCACGGCCTGTCGATGATCTCGGGAAGCGGGGTCACACGCTTTGGCCAACGCATAATGCACGGCTCGCGCATCCCGCCTTCCCATGTTGTACCCTTAGTACCGCGAAGAGGCGCGTTGCTGCCTCCGTCCCGACCGTTCGAGCCATTGTCGGATGTGAAGATGCCCAGGGTGTTCTTATCAATGCCTAGTTCCTTCAACGTATCGAGGATGCACCCCGTACTCTGATCCATGTGTGCAACCGCAGCGCCGTATGATCCGTTGTCTGAAGCCGCTTCGTACTTCATTGGTGTGTGAATGGGCAGGTGCACATACATATGGGCCAAGTAGAGGAAGAACGGGGGCTCCTTCCTGGCATTATCTTCGATGAACCGGATGGCTTCGGCCGTGTATCGGTCAGTCAGGGCTGCCTGATTCGGGTCTGTTTCCACGACCTCTTCGTCAGTCATGAGGGGCAGTGGCGGGAAATGGAACCTGTCGTTAGCAGGATGGTCGGGCAACATATCGTTGCTGTACGGCAGACCGAAGTAGCTGTCAAACCCATGGCGTGTAGGCAAAAACTCCGGCTGATCACCGAGATGCCATTTTCCGATCATCTTCGTACGGTAGCCAGCCTCCTTGAGCAGGTGTGGTATCGTTGCTTCCCGGGAGCCCAAGCCGATGGGATCCCCCGGAAACAGCACAGCAAACTCATGACCAGAATCAAGCCCAATGCGCTTTGGATAGCATCCCGTCATTAGGGCTGCCCGTGATGGAGAACAGACAGGCGATGCCACATAGAAATCCGTGAACCGCATGCCCTCTTGCGCCATCTGGTCAAGTCGAGGGGTCGAATTTCGCTCGGAACCGTAGCATCCCAGATCGCCGTAGCCAAGGTCGTCCGCGAAAATGATGTTATGTTAGGTCTATGCATATGCGTGCTCTCTTGCCGAACGCGGCGCTCACGCGCACGGTTCACCGCGTCGCAGTGCAGCGCTTGGTTGGGCATCAATAGTAAGGGTGGGAACGGCCGAGGAGAAGACGCGCTCGTTCATTGCCTTGCTCTGCCGTTTCGTAATCCTCGAACTCCTCGCGCAAGCGGACAAGCTCATCCTGCAGAGACCGGACAATCTCCCTGCACTCCGTGTTGTCGTAGAGGTTGATCATCTCCATGGGGTCGCTCTTCAGGTCATAAAACTCCCACTCCTCGCTGTCGTGGTAATAGATCAACTTGTGCTCCAGGGTGCGGATGCCCCAATGGGCCGGAGTATTGAAGTGGGAGTAGTAGTAGCGGTAATACATGCTCCGCCGCCAGTCCTGCAAGGGCGCGCCCTTCAGAAGGGACACGGCACTGGCACCCTGCATGTCTTGGGACGCCTCAACGCCGGCGAACTCCAGAAAGGTCGGTGCGAAGTCGATATTGAGCACAAGATCATCACAGCAGGTTCCAGGTTGTATCGCTTCGGGGTAGCGCACAACGAAGGGCATGCGGAGGGATTCCTCGTACATGAATCGCTTATCGTACCAACCGTGCTCGCCAAGGAAGAATCCTTGATCTGAGGTGTATACCACGATCGTGTTCTGCGCCAGCCCGGATTCGTCCAGGAAGTCGAGTACACGACCAACGTTGCCGTCGATGGAAGCTACACATCGAAGATAGGACTTCATGTAGATCTGGTATTGAGCTTTTCGTCGTTCAACGGGGTCACTGATGTGTCCCGTCTCCTTATCATACAGTGTATGTCCGGGCTGCTCTGCACCAATATACTGAGTGGACTCAGTGATGGCCCTGGCGCGTGTCGAGTAGTCATCAAAGAGGTTTGACGGCTCAGGAATCTTTTCGTTTTCGAACAGATGAGCGTGTTTCTCATCTGTTCGCCATGGGTCGTGCGGCGCCTTGTGATGATAGAGCAGACAGAATGGGCTGTCTTTGGGGCGACCTCGGAGAGTATTCAGCGTCACGTCGGTAATAATGTCGGTAACATATCCCTTCTTGACCTTGTGCTGTCCCATCTCGACAAAGTCGGGATCAAAGTACTTGCCTTGACCGGGGAGCACATTCCAGTAGTCAAACCCCACGGGTTCGGCCATGAGGTGCCATTTGCCAATCACGGCTGTGTAGTAGCCTGCATGGCGGAGCATCTGCGGAAACGTTGCATGCGACGGGTCCGGTGCATTGAACGTGATCGCCCCGTTCACATGAGGGTACTTGCCCGTCAGGATTGTGGCTCGACTCGGTGTGCAAATAGAGTTTGTGCAAAAGCAGTTGGATAGGATGGCTCCCTCTGCGGCGATGCGATCAAGGTGCGGCGTCTTATTGACACGACTACCATAGCAACTCATCGCGTGTGCGGCATGGTCGTCCGACATGATGAACAGGATATTAGGTCTCATATTTCTGTTTTCGTCATCTCCAGACCCCATGCCCAACTTATGATTATACAGAAAAAATTCTGTATAATCTCTTTATCAAGAATTTTTCTATTAAAGTAATCGTTAAAAAATGCCAAGTTGTTAAAAATGGCTCTTCAGAGTTAAGTGTGGAAAAGGAGATAGCTATAGGAATGCTGCAATGACTCGGATTCGGAAGTGCTCAAAGTTGCGAAATCCAAAAGCCCGGCGCTTGATGAGTTTGATTTTATTGTTGATGCCTTCGACCATGCCACTGGTCGTACGGTGACAAAAGTAATTGGCAATTCGGTGCGTCCAGTTTGTTAGCGTCCGACGAAATTGCGGAAACAACCCTGCTTTCTCTGCAATGAGGCTCCACTTCCGCAGGCGCTTAATTGCCTTTTCTTTCGTGGACTTACACTCGAAGATATGTCGTAAACACTCCTTGAGCCGATGAGCCGTCTTGACCAAAGGAGACACCTGATAAACGTGTTTAAGCGCCGCTTGCTGCTTATGAGTTAAGTCTTGTCGATTCTTTAACAGTGCATAGTGAACGCCTTTCAGTATTTCGGGGTGCGCTTTCTTTTGCTGATTCTTCAACTGCTTGAGTTCCCGGTTGACCGCCTGCATCACATGAAATCGGTCGGCAGTAATCACCGCGCTGGGCAACAACTCGGCACAAACCGTATCATAGGGATTCCACATGTCGATGGCGACTTCTTGAATTTGTGCACGCTCAAAAGGTGATAGCTGTTCAAGTCGTGCCCTAAGTTTCTCTTGAGTTCGCGCTTTGAGCACATCAACGACCTCTTTTGTGTCCAGGTTCGTCAGAATCAAGGCGAAGTCACCTCTTCCCTTACGCAATGCAATTTCGTCAATACCCAACGGAATCTCTATCGCCCTCGCTATCCGCTCGGTTGATCGTTTGAGATTGGCAAAGGGAGTTAAGGGAATGCGACATCTCGCTTCGTGGAGGAAGATGCTTTCAATCTGGTCATAAGTCAGCTCTTCAGCACGGTGTACTGTACTGATGTTGTTCTCTCGAACTTGAAGGAATATCCAATGTTGGTAACGACGGGTGTAATCGCGTCGCTCGTCGACAAAGTCTAGAGATTCAGAGAACGCCCGGCGACAGTCGTCACAGAAGAATCGACGTCTGACAAAGCGAAGATAAGTCGGCTTGCCACTAATAGGAAGGTCGCGAACGATGCGGGGGTGTCTTTCGTGCAGCGTTTTTGAGGTTTTACCACAGTGAGGACATGTAGCTGTCTGAGATGCCGACTCAACGTCCAGTGTGATTTTATCTGTCTCAATCTCGGCGGAAATCACCCGGTAGTTGGGGATGTCAAGCAGTTGTGTTAAAAGCGCATACATCGGAGTCTCCAGAGTCATATCGCGTAGTATTGAAATCAATTTCAACTCATAGGAAAAAACGCTCGTGCCTGTAGCAAGTTTCATTCCCACACTTAGAGCCTGTTTGGATAATCCAAATTGGTCTCTGAGAGTCGTCATTTTACGGGTAAATACTTTCAAAATTGCGTGATTCTGCCCATAAAATGACAAGAAATGACAGTCTTACCTACTTTTCAAACAGGCTCTTAACTCTGAAGAACCAAAAAGATTATCCCCGCGATCGATGCCTAAAGGAGATTCGTGAGATTCGCAACCGTAGTGTTGGACATCCTACAGATCAGGGTAGAGATTCAGGAAAAACGTTTAACTTTATAACGCGTGACAGTATTGAAAGTGAAGGATTTGAGTTGGGGACAACCTACGCTGACGGTAGCCCTAACCAGGCCAAATGGGTAAATATCCGCGGCTTGATTGAAGAACAACGAGGTATTTTTATGGAATTTTTTGGTAATGTATTTAGATCTTTCAGGAGAAAAGAAATGTGACAGGGACAATTGGGTAACGGCTTCCCATTTACATCATCTTAATGTCTACCTTGAAAGGAAGGGGCGACCTCAAGACAGACTCCTCTTGTGGCAGTTCAACCAATAGGCTAATTTTCTCAGCTTCGGCGAAATTTCCCGCACTACCGTTGGCAACGAGCCAGGCAATGGGCAGTGCCCGCTTTTTGTAGACCACAGAAAGCATCAGCGTCCGACACCCCCGTCCAACCCCGCTGCCATCCATGACGAAAAGCAGGGGTTGATGGGCCAGGTTGGCTAACACCTGCTGGGCGTAGGGTAAATAGTAGCCGTCGTAATCCACACGCGAGTTGGCTATCCACCGACCAAAGCGTTTGACGCGGCTTTCAACCTTCGTGGCGGTCGGCACTTTCGCCGCAATAGTCGGTAGATGAACCCCTTTATTACCCACAATTCCACTGATGAGCATTGACAGGGTCAACAGATGGCGCGCTTGGTTTCCCTGGGGTGGGGTGGGATAAAGTCGCTTCAAGGCAGAATGAATCGCACGAAGTCGTCGTCTATTGTCACTCATAACGAGAGTCTCCTTTAGATGGGGTGAGTTGCAATCAGATGAGTCAATGATAACATCTATCCCCACTGCAATCGGAGACAAATCCCAACCCCTCGACTGGCAAGAGGTAGGCACACTCCCGTCTAAGTGGCGGTGCCGCCATTTGCCCACACCGCTGGTTAGCGATGGGATGATGGGATAGGGCGCGATGTATCGGAATTGAGGCGGGGCGAGGTCACACGATGGGAGGTTGCCAGATGGTCGGTGAGATAGATTTGGAGGTGCCCCGGCATGGCGAGGCGGGTCGAAACACAGTTTGACGCTGCTCCGAGACACCCACCGGTCAAAAAAAGTCTCCGCTGTCTGGGAGGCATCGATTGCCAAGATTACGGGGGTGAGCCAATCGGCCTTGACGTATTACATCAAGTCTCGGAAGTTAGCTTAACCCAAATCCTTCGGCCCATATCCAGTGGCTGAGAATCCTGATGGGCTACCTCTCAGAGACTCCCGCCAAAAAGTGTACGGTAGTGAACTCGACGAGACGGATTCGCCAAATCGTCAAGCAATATGCAAGCCAAGCCAATATTACTAAACGGGTTTATCCCCACTTGTTTCGTCATCAGTTGTTGACCGGGAAAATGAAGCCGCTTTAGAGGGTTTGTGCTACTCTCTTGCAAAAGCGGTTTCTCACTATGAGCAAGCAGGCTTGAGCGGGTTAGCTGAAACTATAAAAGTGAAAGCATTACCTTACTGTACGGACAGAGCCATGAAGGTCGCGGAGAGATCACCCAGAATGAGTAGATATTTGCTAGAAACGATCCGCGGGATGTTCACCTGATGGTGCACTCGCGATGTCTTGCTTTTCAGTAGAGAGGGCGGTATGTGGCAGCGTCTTTCTGTAACTGAAGCCACAGGATCCGCCGCCAAACTCTATGAATAATCCACCTAAAGTATTGGTCGTAGACGACACCCCGGCCAACGTGCTACTCCTCTCCAAGCTACTTCGATGGGCCGGATACGTTGTGTTGGTCGCCGAGAACGGCAGAGAGGGATATGACTTTAAGTGTCACAACGGCCAGATCTGATACTTTTGGATGTTGTAATGCCTGGTATGGATGGATATGAAGTATGTCAAGCCCTTAAGGAAAATGAACTCACATCAGACATTCCTGTCATATTCATTACAGCCAAAGACGAAACCCTTGACAAAGTCGAGGGGTTGGATATAGGCGGCGTCGATTACATAACGAAGCCGTTCCATCATGTTGAGGTGATGGCACGCGTCCGTGCCCATCTGAGACTCAAGGCCATCTTTCCTCAAACCTCTTGCCAGCTTGATCTTCGCATCCATCACCCCATTTTCGAACACCCTCTGAGATCAAAAAAGGAAACACGAGTTCGGATCAAGGATTCCACACAGAGTAGAAATTGGCTTGAAAAAAGTCAAGCCATCCTGCAAACTTCAGGATAGACTATGAAACAACAGGGGGGTCGTTGAGCCTATCTATTCGGTCATAGGATAATCCAATATGAAATTGCTATTGGTACCTGCTCTAAACTGCTTAAGATAGGGCGAGTAGATTCTTACATAAATCTTATTTTGAGATGGCACAAACTGTAGAACTCTAAGCCACCCGCCGCCACCATGAGGTTCGAAGCCGTAGTCGGAAAGCATTCCATAGACTTTGCGACCATCGAGCTCAGAAACTACGAGTCTTTCGCCGTGATAATGTCCGCATAGAACCATGAAGACATTCCTGTTGGGAATAATAACTTTCTCCAAGATGTCAATGCCGGCATTATCCCCCTGGCGATGTATTCCCGGGTGGTTCGTTAACACCGTGATTCAATATAAATGGGGCTCCGTTTTAGAACAATCTCCACAAGATTACCAAAGCCAATTTCAATCTTGCGTTTTACATAATGTTTATATGGCCAAGGCTTTTGCATTAGGAAACAATCCGTATCACTATTGACAAGACAAGTGGGTTTGGCTAATGCACAATCATTTCTCAGAAGCGGTATAATGCGGCTATATGGCATGACAGTTAAGGAGTTATAGCCTGCCCATCGGAAATTTTACACGAATCGTTCTCGTCCCCCGTATCCACGTATGCCACCGATTCGCGGAATATTTGGATAGAGGTAATTCAAGCCGTCCAGCAGATCAATGAACGCCGCAACCCCGAAGCCCATCCACATCAGCCGGTTCCGAAAAAATGGCTCGGTTTGGCTCGTCATCGCGAGTGGCAGTTGGATCAGCGGATAACTCAGTTTTTCGTTTTCCGTCCACTGTCGCCGCACGATGAAGTTGATCCCAAGCATGACCAGAAAGAGCGCCAGCAGAAAGGCCGACCAGATCAGCAGCGGAAACAGCCATGTTCGAAGATTACCGGGCATGTAGAACGACGAACTCCCGCGATAGAAGTCGTCGAGGACCGTTTTGTCTCGGACCGACGACCATTCCGGGATGTAACGCCAGAAGAGCGCCTGCCAGTCGTTCTCCGGTGTGGCATACGCGAAGGCATAGCTGACAATGGGCGCCAACATCTGGACGCACATATGCCCGCCGATGGCTGTCGATAGTGACAGCATTACGTAAATTGTGAGGAGTTCGGTGTGGGACAGCGCGAATCTTGGCGAAACGTGCTTGATCACGCGGCTGAAAATCGTCAGCAGAAACAGCCAGGAAATCGTGTTATAGAGCAGCGAAATCATCGACATGTGCGCGATGTCCCACCGCAATCCCATCATCTCCAGGCGGCGTTGAAGGGGATGAGAATCGCACCGATGATAAGGGCTTTTACGGGAAGCTGAGAAGCTGTCGGCAGTGTCATAGTGTACGGGCAGTTTGAACACAACGCGCAGAATCGGAAATCGGCAAGTCGGTGAAAACCGTGGACGGGTTGCGCTATTCCGTACGTGAAAACGCGATTGTTTCATTCTGCCACAAAACTGTTATAATGTGACTTGACTCCTGTAAGTTTTCTTTTCGTGTGCAACGACTGATGGTATCATAGAGTACTCGATAACTTTATCCGAAGCTTCACGACGCCATTCTAGGGTTATCTGACATTCTCAGGAATCCATCAGATTATGGCGACCTTTTTGAGAGAAAGGATGGACACGGTGGATTTATGATAAAACTAACTTCCGAGGAGATTCGATTCTTTAGAGATGAAGGCTACGTAATAAAACGCAAGGTCATGGATGAAACACTCATGGCTCGCGCGCGAGAACGATTATGGCAAAATGCGCCACCTGAAATCAAGCGAAACGATCCGGATACCTGGGTCGGCCCGATCAAGAAGTATAAGAAGGAAAACAGCACGGTCGCGGTAGACACATCCAGCGAACGCAACTTCAATGTGCCCGATAATGGTGGCGAATTTGGCTGGTATTATCGGAGCATCGGTCGCGAAAATTGGATGGTCCACATGCTTTTAACCAATGCTCAGATCTGGCGCATGGCTGAGCAGATGTTAGGAGAAGGATCCATCGCGCTCCCCTCGCGACTTCGGGGTATTTATTGTCGTCTTCCCGAACCAGACAATGGGAATCAGTCAGCTGGTGACCACTGCCACACTGACAGACACAGCTTTCATCTTGGTGTGGTAGGCTACATTGATGACGTGCCACCCAACGGTGGAGGGTTCACAGTCTGGCCCAAGAGCCACAGCGTATTTTACTATAGACACAAGACTGAACATGGTGGCGAGAGGACGGATGAATGGCAGGCTGATATTGATTTTTTCAAACAAAAGCTTCCTGTCGAGTGCCATGGGGGTGCAGGTGACATAATTTTCTGCCATCACCGATTGGCACATGGAGTGGGATACAATCGCTCCAAGAGCATCCGAAAAGCGGTGTTGGGCGAGTTCAAGAAGATCGATCTCGAAGAGAGAATGACGAAGCCTCCTGCGGAAAACATGTGGGGTGGTTGGCCTGGGATATCGACGGACAAATAGTTGCCAATATGCGTGCTAATGACATTACTGTCACGACTGAGCGAGCTGAAAGACGAAGAGATGGAACGAGAGAAACTGGTATAATATGAGGAGGAAAACTCCATTTTTACTACCACGCTGTTGAAACAATCTCGAAGCGCCGAGGGTTATTAGCCCACTTTCACGATACAGGGTAAGCACGGAGATTCCTTCTCGTGCGAGTAAGGTGTACCGTATGCTCCCCCTCAAACCGTGCATGCACCTTTGAATGCACACGGCTTTCCAGTGGTAATGCGTGACTTTGGTACTGGCTCAAACGGTCAGCATTCGAATAACCATCGCTTACCCATTTTCCGCATTTCCACCTGTGCGACTTCCCCCTGCCTTTCCGTTTTCGTTGGCATTGCTGACAACTTATACGGGCGGGATACGTCGGATTGAATACCGACTGGTAGAGAGCCTTTTTTGACTCTCAACTTTGGGTAATATTCACACTCTGTCACCTTACAGGTGGGTAGAAACAGAAGGAAGGGCCTATGGCACCGAAATATAGCGATATGCCATTTGTCATGGATAAAGATCTTGGGCGTCCACAGCTGCCCGCGGAGGACGCCTATTGTCGTACGAATGCCGACGGCAAACCGGTAGTGGAGTTAACTGCAGCGCAGAAATACGCGTTTGATCTGCGGGGCTGGTTGCTTGTTCCGGGTGTGCTGTCGGATGAAGAGATGGCGCCAATGCGGGAGCACATCACACGACTTCATACTGCCCCGGACTCGATCCCAGAGAAAGACCGTTCCCCGCTCGGTGGGCCATGTGTAAGCCTAGTCGATCATCCGGTGGTGGTCAGCTTTATGAATGAGTTTGTGTATAATCCTTTTACCGATGGAGAGAAGAGGCCCCTCGGCAGCCAGCACTGCTACGGCTTTCGCATGGAATCCAGCCACTCGCAATACCGCCCGGCCAAAGATGAATCTCCCGATATTCCCAATAAAGGTAAATTTGTGCCGCACAACGGAAACGGCATGATGCGTCTGCCCGGCGAGCGAGGTAATCATTAACGATTCGCCGTCTTTTCTTCATTAAAATGAAGGCGTTTCGGCGTCTATCTCTTCTTCGTTCACCAAAAAGAAACCAGAAATCCCCAGTATTTATTCACACCGGGGATTTGTATTTTGCGAGCAAGTTTCGTATAATTCCATTAAACACGAAAAAACCCATCATGTCCTACCAGTACAAACGTGAACCCTTCTCCAACGAAGAAGCAGACCGGTTCGCTAACACGGCGGAAAACCACGCCGCATAATAAATAGCAAAAAAAAAGCCAAAAAAGCCGCCAGCACCATCTGACACTGACGGCGTGATGGGTTAATCGTCGTGGGGTATCAGATTCATCCACACTTTTGGCGAAGCAGAGAATGCGTTGTCGTGTTAATGCCCGTTATCAGATGATGTGAGAATAACGTTAATTTCCTCCCGAAAGGCACATGATTTTCACGTGATGGGACGAGTTTCAAGCACAGCAACGATAAGCCGCCAGTGCCACTGGGACACTGATGGCGTTGGGCGTGTGGCAGCATATTGCCGCAAACCCGAATGAATAAAGACGTTCGACTGAAATGACATGGCTTGCAACGGGTTACATTTTTTTTATTAAAATTTGGCGCCTTCTGTTGACCACCTCATAACTCCAAACGCCAATATGTGTCTCCCTGCAAAGACTATCCGCTACGGATAGAACTGATACATATCCATATTCAGCGCCACACTCAGGAGGCTCCAGACGATGCCCATCAGGTGGTCACCCAGGACAAGTCCCAGAAAGAATGGCACAGCGCGTCGGTAGCTTCTGATCCCACCGTATTTCAGGATAAGCCACTTAAGAAGGAGACAAATGAGAAGTGGCGCCCAGAGGTCACGCATCTCCCCATTGCCGGCCATGGCGTATCCCAGCGGGTGAAGTGGCAGCCAGAATAATCTGACGCGCAGGTACACCAGCATTACCATAAAGGAGAAGCCTATCCCCGTAAACAACAGCTTTATGGGATCAGTGTTGGTAGGGCGATAAAACCAATTCCGCAACTGCCCATAAAACTCTTTACCGTATCCCGTTGCCCAATAGTTAAAGTGACCGGAATCCGCTCCGAATTTATAGAAAAAATGAAGCTGTGCCCAAAAACCAAGAATCACTCCAAGCCCCACAGTGATTAAGATAGCGGCAACCATACGGCTTTGGCTGATATTGGCTTGCCCTGCCATCTTGAAGGCCTCCAGTTGATGCGGCATCGGCTGCGGCCGGTAGGCCCTGTTGAAAAAGCAAACACTCAGCGCAGTCAAATTTTGAGTTCCAAGACGTCTGGTGCCCAACGCGTTAATCAACATATGGCGCGGCGTATGGGCATAGTAACGATGAACAAATATACCGGATTCCGCGCGAATTCGGGTAGTGATGACAGGAATGACGAGAAAGAGAATGGCAAATGTGGAAGCAAGCCAGGGCGACATGCCCGCTCTGTTAAGCAGGAAAGCGAAGAGTATCAGTCCCAGAACGAATCCCCACACGGCAAAACGATAGGGTAGTGGCTCCTGAGAGTCATCAAGCTCTTGTTTCCGCTTAAAGGCGCTTTTGAACACGGCCATGAAATGCTGTCTGCCTATCCAGAAAAGACAGATACCCAGAGCGATAAAAGCGCCCATGGTCTGCTCATTCAGATAGGGGAAATCGGATGAGCCTCTCCAGCCCATAGCTCCCCCCAGCGCCCGCTCATTCCTGTATAAACCGTAGAAGAAGGCAGTGGAAAAAAGCACATCCAGCGGCATCAGGAACATGATACCTATGGCGAAGGGATAGAACGCCACAGTTATCCCGCCATAAAAGCTCAAAGGACGCTCAGCAAAGCTAAAAGATCGGCGTGTCACCGGGAGGCTCGGCGTGGATGGATAGAGGTAACTAATACCGTTGAGCAAACTAATACTTGCTGCGATGGCAAAGCCGATCCACATTCGTTTATTACGGAAGAAACCGGAGACGGGACTGGTCATCTCTAACGGCAATTGAGTGATGGGATAGGTGAGCTTTTCCCGCTCCGTCCACTGACGCCTCAGAATGACGTTCAGGCACAGGAAAATAAACCCCAGCACCATGAAGAACAGAAGCCAGGCAAGAATAACAGGAATCCACACCTTCAGATTCTCGGCCAGATAGATACTGGAATCGCCTTCATAGTATCCCCGTAGAGCTTTTGTATCTGAGACGGTGAGCCATTCAGGGATATACTCCCAGAACAAGTCCTTGAATTCATTCTCCAGCGTGGCGAACCAGTAAGCATGACCTAAGACACCTATGACTGGCTGTAATATATCCACACCCATCATGGTGGTAACGAGACTTAGCATCACGTAAAGCGTCAACAGTTCATCCTGCCGAAGCGCGAAGCGAGGCGACATTCTCCGAATCAGGTAGTTGAGAATCATGACCACCATCATAGTGAAAATAACGTTGGCCAACGGCACAATCCACGTAGGATAGGTGTATCGCACCACTTCCATTTCCACCAGGATATAGGCGTTGGCCGGAGCCAGAAGCAGTACCAGCAAAAGCACGCGCGGCGTCAACCCCGGCAACTTGTTTGGTTTTGTATTTGTTGATAGCTCCATTGTTTAGTCCACTACCGGTTCTCCGGCAAGGAGGATCTGTCCGATTACTTTTCCCAATACAGAGTGGAGCTCTATCTGGATGCCGACTATCAGACCAAAGACATCGGCTTCCACCTGAAAACACACTCCACATACTACAATGATTCAGACGCGAGCTTCGATCTGCTTGAGTCTTACGGCAACGTCAACTTGTCTCTAAGCTCTTTCATACAAGCGGGTAAACGGATGTATAGCTGGGGAAAAGGTTATGCCTTCAACCCGGTGGGTTACGTCAACCCATTCAAGGATCCGGAGAATCCCGAATTGGCTCAGGCAGGTCTTTTGTCTGTGGGCTTCGAGAAGATCAAGAGCCTCAATTCGGACTCCTTGAAAACTATCGCCCTAACAGCCATTGTCATCCCACCTGAGGAGATTAGCCCTGGAAGCAAAGCTGGAAAAGGCCGTTGCAGATGGAGAAATGACAGCGGAGGAAGCCAGACAAATATACCAGGAAGAAGCCTCAGCACCAAAGTCGAAACCAGGCATGTCCAAATCCATGTCGAAACTTCCGCTCAACGTTACCGGATACTACATGGGCGGTGAGACTGGCGACGACGGTGAGTTTGAGGCCACGTTTCTCATTGAATCCCCGGACCTCGACAAAGACGACTGGCCGACAGTCACCTTCACCGGTGAGCAATTTCGGGCATCCTTTGCCAACTTGACACAGTACCATCGTGTCACACTCAATCTGGCCGAAGGATCGGCAAAGGAGAGAACGGCCAAATTAAACAAATGTACCAAAACCGCCATAGGATTTTGGTCAACCCCTCATAGCCAGCTTTTAGGCAAAACGACCTCCCCTAAAAGACCTCCTTCATGGCCAAGATCGCAGGCGCGTTTAATCCGACCGAATCCGAGAGTTTTTCCTCTGAGAAATCATACTCCCCATGCAGATTGACATGCCCCCACGCCGCCACTGAGCCATTGCGGACCGCTGTGAGTAATTCCTGCCGCTTCTCTTGGCTCTCTGCCTCGGTAATCTTCTGAGTGAGATACAGATAGTTCCAGCAGATGATCGCATTTTGGATCAGCCGCCGGCAGCTTTGGGCAATCTCCTGTTCAACCTTTTCGCCAGAGAGAAATTCCTGGTTGTTGCCAAAGGAAACGGCGCGGGAAAATTTATTGGCACTTTCGCCCTTGTTGAGTTGCTTTTCGACGGTTTGACGTAACTCAACGATGTCGATGTAGCGTAGCAGGAAGTCCGACTTGGGGATTTTGCCAAACTCTTTGAGGGCTTGGTAGAGCGGATGTTGACGGGAGTAGGAATTGAGCCGTTTGAAAAGCTGAGAGGCGGTTGCTTCTTTGAGCTTGATTGTCGTGATAAAGCGCAGGATTTCATCCCACTGAGGAGCGATGAAGGACTCGTTGATAGAGGTGGCGGGCAAAACACGAAAGCCCTGCTGCCGGTATTGCTTGCGCTTGTTGAACGCATAGAGTTTAGCCTTCGCGAAGTTTTTAATCCGAGGCGCAAATGCAAAGCCCAATAAGTGCATAACGCCAAAGAGGATTTCACTGTAGCCCCCGGTATCGGTTGAATGGATCTCACTTTTGACGACATCATTATGCATCAGCCCGTCAATGACATAGTGTGCCTCGTGTTCGGCCGCACTAATGATCAGCGAATGATAGAGGAACTGGCGCATGTCGATAAAGGTATAGGCACTGACCCCTTTGTCAGCCCCAAAGTACTTAAACGAGTAGCTGGCATGGAGACAATCTTCTGCGACCTCGAATTTCAGCCCATCGGATGAGGTATGCAAGCGACCATCTTCTTGGCGATAGATCGCCATCGCAGGGCTAATCCATCCATGAAGAAGACGATGCGGTCGTTTGCACCGTAGATATTGTCCAGCGTGAAGTATCCGTTGATTGCACTTTCTAACTCCGATTCAGCGATGCCTGAAGAAATATTGGCAATCTTGTGTGTCCCAATGAAGCAGCCATATCCGACGATGCCGGCAAAGAAGGTTGGGTCTTCTGGTTTGGCGCGGGTATAGTTGATACGCCACGGTTCAAATGAGTCGAGAAAGTGAGTGAAGCGATTGACGGTCGCCAGGACCTCCAGCAGGGAGATATAGCGTCTTTTGGGTAGAATACCAACAAGGAGTTCTCTATCTTCCTCCTCGGCTTTGGGCGTGCGAACGGTGAACGAGCCATCTTTGTGAAAGTGAACATGGGGATTTTCCCCAGTATTGATGCGCTGATTTGTCTGGTGATACTGACGGTCCAGCCGTGTGGCCAGCGCATGGAGGGTCGGTTTGAAGTCGGCGACCGCTGTGAGTTCAGCACGCTGAAGATAGGCATCGCGATGGGCTAACCAGGAGTGTTTCGGAATTAAGTAGTCGTCCAATGAGCGGTATTTGTAAGAGTGCTGCAAGTTTAGCACGCCCCCTTTGATGGCCTGGGCAATCTTGATAAAGAGCAACACCTTGTAGAGTGAGACACGGATAGCGCCTTTTTCGTCCAGCACGGCCTGCCGCTCAATCGGATCCAAAAAGCCCAAAGGCGCCGTCTGCCCAATTCCACCATCTTCCGCTTTGTAATGACTAATCGCGGCCATCAGGTCACTGGTCATTTCCCCCTGGAAGTCGAGGCCCTTGACAATCTCTGCCACTCGATTTTGGAGTTTACGAGATTGGGCAGCAAGCACCTCGTAATAATCAGCATCGGCGACTTCACGCATTGTCTGCGTCTTTATGGCGGCTAGTTTTTCAAAAGCGGCGTCGCGTTGTGTTTTTTTATCTGTCAACACGTCTTGGATTGAAAGTACCTTTTCGGTGTCCGACAACTCCTCACTGAAGGCGATGTTTTCGATGGCATTCATTGGAGTTATCGCACCAGAATCCACACAATCAACAAAGTCAGCCACCGCACGGCGTTGATTCATGCGTGCAGCATAATACTGTTCTTTATGGACACGCTGACAAGTATTAAGCGCGTTCTGGACGACTATAAGTAGGATATCAATCAGTGTATCCTGTAAACGGTAAAACTGATGGGCGATAAAGCAAAGCAGATGGAGATAGCGGTCGTCATCTTCCCGACGAGAGACTTGAAAGACCTGAGATTTTATCACCGAGTTGGCGCAGTACCGTATCCCGTCATGTGTCAAGTCCAGTTGAGAGATGATGGGCGCCAGTTCATCGTAGAGTCTTCGCAGTATGCGCCAGTCGTCGAATGTGGCAGAAATCTTTTTTGGCCTTGTTGACTGAGAAATCTTCTTGAGCAACGTCAGCTTAAAGCGCTGAATCTGAGGTGCCAATTCCTGCAAGGATTCTGGCTTCTGGAGTAGGGCATCAATCCGTTCACGGAGTTCTGGTGACATTTCAGCGTTTATTACCTCAGTCAACTTGCGTTTGTGCGCTCTGATCTCACCAACGATTAGATCAATTAACGTCCGTGCGCCGGGAATTTCGGTTTTGCGACGAGCAAGCAGGTCGAGCACATGCACCCGAATCACCTTTCGCCGTACTTGGGAGCGGACCATGGTATGGATTTCCTTTCGCAGGTCATCGATAGCATTAGAGTCAAATGGCAAAAAGCCACGGTGAGAAAGGATAATCTGGCGGCGTCGACGGGCTGTGGTTCCTTGGTAGGCGGTCAGATCAAACACACCCGGCAGGAACCCCAACTGTCTTGCGACATAATCGGCATCGACCGTGTGAAACGGGTGTGTAAAGAAACGTTTGGTCGCCTTGAAATAGCCGAGAGTCAGAACGAAGCCCATCTGATTGGTCGGTGTGCGGAAGGTGGTCAGGAGAGAAGAAAGGCTTTGCGAGAGGTCGAAGAACCGCTGTCGTTGTGTGCTTGTGAAAGTCGGCGGCGTTTCAAACGCCGCGTATTCCTCAGGTGTAAGGATTTGTATGCGTGGCATCTTTGCGCCCTTTTGATCCCTTGAAAATGGTCGTTTTTATGAAAAGATTTCTGCATTGAAAACCACTGATTAAATGATAAGGATGATCGTACTTTAATGGCAAATAATACCTTTTCAGTGGATCGGGGAGAAATCATGAAAACGATTGGTTATCTTCGAGTCAGTTCGGAGACACAAGACATCGAAAAGAATAAGGCAGACATCTTGTTGTTTGCCAATGAGAAACAACTGGGGCAGGTGATTTGGGTTTCTGAGATTGTCAGTGGGAGGGTCAGTTGGCGAAAACGCAGAATTGGAGAGGTGATTGACAATCTACAAGCGGGGGATCATATAATCGTCAGCGAGTTATCTCGACTGGGGCGGTCAATGCTGGAGTGTATGGAGATTCTGGCGGTTGCCTCAAGTCAACAGATCAATATCTATGCCATCAAGGGGAATTGGCGACTCAATGAGTCAATCCAGTCGAAAATCATCGCGATGGCATTTTCAATGGCGGCTGAGATTGAGAGAGTTGATTAGTCAGAGAACCAAAGAAGCACTGGCAGCGAAGAAAAAACAGGGGGTCAAATTGGGACGTCCCAAAGGGGTTTTTTCGAGTAAGCTGGATAAGTATCGCGTCGAAATTGAGGCGCTACTTAAAAACGGCTCCACACAACGGTTTATCGCGGGAAGGTATGGAATAACCGAAACGAATCTATCGAGATGGCTCAAACGGAATGGATTAAGACCGACTCAAGCCTAAAACAAAATCCTATGGCGGTTTTCGTACATTTGTTTAATTTGACCGAGAGAAGGGCTGGCAAATGAAAGTTGAGCATAACGCCAGCGGCAAACGCAGACAGCGAAGAAGCTAAAACAAGCCCGAGCCAGATCCGCTTTGGCCCGGGCCAAGACAAGAAAGGAAAGAAGGTAGGCTGACCAAGAAGCCCGGAAGGAGTAACGCGCGTCAACGTGGTATTGACGGCCAACAGCATCCAGAGGCTGCCATTGAATGCGATTTTCACCTTTCACCCTTTATCCATTTTGATCCTTGAGCTTCCAGCAGGTCTCGGATATTCGCTTCCAGTCGTCCAGGCACACTGAGAGGACTGAATGCCGAAGACCCCTGATCAGCGACTAAGTTATGCCCGGTGATAGCCGATGATTCATCGGAAGCGAGAAAGAGCATGACCTCAGCCACCTGTTCTGGCCGGGCGGGACTGCCCATGGGATAGACAATTTTCTGCCTTCTGACCTCTGCCGGATTATTCTTGAGCATTTCGAGTTTTTTCTCGGTGAGCATGCGGGCAGGGCAAAGCGTGTTAGCCCGAATCCCATAGGGGCCATAGGTGACAGCCAGATCCATGGTGAAACTGATCATGCCCGCCTTAGCCGGGCCATACGATGAAATACCGGGACTTCCGAAAAGGGCACTGCCTGATGTGACATTGACAATACTCCCACCCCCCTGCTTAATCATAGAAGGAACCACCTCTTTGCAGAACAAAAGGGGTGCTGTCATGTGGCAAAAGATCCCGTCTTCCCAGTCTTTCAGCGTGACCTTCTCCAACATTCCGCCAGGGTTATCAATGACGGCATTATTGACCATAACGTCAACTCTCCCATATTGCTCCAGGGTGAATTGAACCAAGGCGGTGATGTTCTCTTTTTTCATGACATCACACTTTCTGTACGCAATTTCGCCGCTGAGACCTTCTGCCTCTTTGAGCACCTTTTGGGCATTCTCTGGCGTTCGGCCACGGTCACAGATGACAACTGAAGCTCCCTCCCTGGCAAATAGCAATGCTGCTGCTTTTCCAAGTCCTAAGGTTGCACCAGTTATGATGGCTACTTTATCGGCTAATCTCGTTCCCATGAGTTCCGCCTTGTATAATATGTCACCAGCAGCAACAGTTACAGACCTCATCATAAATAGCTCGCAAAACAAGCAGGTATTGAGATGGTGGTCTATTTACGCCCAAAAGCACTGGAATTCTTTATCTTCCCCCAGCTTATCGCTATCTTGCCGGCGTGGTCGACAACAGCCAATACATTAGATTCTATTGCATAATTCTGCTCTATTTCATCGTCGCTCAGGGCGCGATCGTAGATACGGAACTCGTCAAGGAGGCCTAGTACGTGTCCTGGCTTCGCCCCTGGCTCATTGGGGTTCATGCGTCCCATAAACAGAGAATTGTCGTTGGAGATGCTTTGCTTCGACACGTCTTCGCCGATGGCTACTTCTGCCCCATCCATATAGATACGGAGTTCAGCGTCTTCCACATCCCTGACAAACACCCAATGATGCCACTCCTCATCGGTAAAACGATGAGAATCAAATGCCACGTTGCCTTTAGCGACGTCATCGTCAACAAAAAATTTTGAGGTGGGAGGATCACCCTCGTCAAGAATAATGAACTCATAGCGTTTACCATGTCCTCCAGAGAATCCCTTGCAGAACACATAGCCGTGGACGGCGAGAGTGTCCGGTTCACCTTTAAACCAGAACTCGATGGAGAAGGATGTATCAGGGAATTCGATAGAGGCATCATGCGGTATTTCGACAGTGTTATCGACACCATCAAAAGAAAGTGCCTCCAGGAACTTGCCTTTTACAAACTCCGGGTTACCAGAGAGAATCCCATCATTGTTCCCCCAGAGATCTTTTACGGTTTCACCCTTAATACTGGGCTTATCAAAACTCCAAAAGCTAACCAGCCCCTCAGTTACAAACTGCGGAGACTGGGCTTCTGCTACAGTTGAGTACCATGCACTGGTTGCTATAACCAGCAGTAGAAAGGTTGTAATGAGCATTCTGTTAAACATTTTTTGGCCCTCCTTCTGTTGTAAACCGATGGCAATAATTAGAATCTCACAGCATGAACTGAAGACACTGTATTTTACAAAACTTCCGTCGTTAAGTCAACGAAAAACCTCACTTTCGCCGAATTTCCCTTCTTTGGGGTGGACTCCTCCCTAACCCTCTTCCATTTTCATCATCTCCTTGTTCTGAATCCTACATCCCATAAGTTCCCGTTACATTTGCGAGAATATGGATGAGATTCATGAACTTGTGTATGTGGCCTAGAATATTGCCAACGCCAGTATACCATACCCCCTCCCCCCTGTCAAGAAAATTTTATCTTTAGATGGGAGCTGCCAATGTCTTTTGTTTATGCACTGCCCAAATAAGCGAAGGAAAACGGCATTAGCAAACAACATGCCACTTACAAAATCACTTCCTGTTTGACCTCTATTTTAACAGAAACCCCTGTTATTGTCTATCGTGTTTTTAGGTTATTTTCCCAGCATTGACGGGCATTTATCCGTCTTTACGGAGGTGCCAGGCGCAGTTCCCCATTTCGGATGAAATGTAGGTGATTTCCAAAGAACGATCCTCAGAATCCCTGTAATTACTTGGTTTCTGTAATTATTGCCGAAGCTCACCGAATCTAAGCCCTGAAGTGGGTGTTTCCTATTGCTCAATGGAAATTCTACGCGTCTACCGGTGAACTGCGATTCGTAGGCGCCCAGCGCCATTTCCAGCGCAGCAACGCCGCCGCTGCCACTGCAGATAGGTTCCCGGTCGTGCTCAATCGCATCAATCATATCTATAATGACAAGTAGAAGCTCACCGGCAAGCGGGAAACAGGCAGTGAGGTTAATACCTTGTCTTCTCTCTACCCCAGGTCGTTGTGAGTTTGGAGGCAGGATCAACAGCCAACCAGGTGTCTTTGATGTTTCCCTTAATCTCGTCCGCGCTCAATACTTTGTCATAGACACGGAAGATGGCAAATGACCCGTTGAAGGTCTTCTGCCGTTCATCAAGAGCTTGCGCGAATATGGAAATACCATCTACAGCCAGATTCTTGTCAAAGGTCCAGCCGTCGTCTCTGGCGACCTCTTCGCCATTCTTGTAGGCTACCACTGCGTTTTTATCACCCGTGAATGCTATCCAGGTCCACTCACCTTCCACGAGCTTGATCCCTCCTGGCTGAGGCGCCCAGATAGGAGCGTGCCTGACGCAGAGATTCTTGTGTGGTTCCTCATCCCCCCAGCCTGCCCACATTAGTACAAAAATTCCCTTCTGCCAATTTGAGCCAGGCCTGAAGCCAGCAAGTCCATGCTCTATATCAAACGGGTCGCCGTTGCGTTTGCACAGGAACTCTATGGTCCAGTCCTTAAGAAACAGATCAGGGTTCGTATCTGGCGGGCCGCCGAAAGTCTGATTGGATCCCGTGGCGGTGTAATGCTTCACGTTATTCTCATCAATACCAGTGTCTGGAAACTTGATTCTGCCCTCTTCGAGTTTCGGTGCTGTATCAACGGCGGGTAACTCACCGCCAGCGGTGCCCAGGTTTGTCCAGGCGTCTGGATGTGCGGGGTTGTCACGCGCGTTGAGGTAGAGCACAGCGCCAGGAACTACGTCGCCGAGCGCTATGGTACAAAAGGTTGCCAGGAAAAACACCGTGCTGATAATTGTCATTACTCTTCTCATTTCAATCTCCTTCTAATGTTAAACGAACACTATCAAATTGAGGTGTTAATACTGGACATGAATCATTTCTTATTTCGTAACTATTCACCTCCTTCGCTTGAACTCGACTTTGGCCATTTCTTGAGATGTGACTTTGGCCAAAGTCGAGTTATATAGAGTCAGCGGATATTACACTCCAACGGGAGCAGGAGAGCCAATATATCCCTGAAGAGTTTCAAAGACATATTCGCCACGCTTCCTGGCAGTGTCAACAACAGAAGATACTACAGCATGGGCCTCTGCCCCTGCATCAGAGCGAAATCCGCCACTCACCTTCCTATGTATCACGGAATTGCGCAACGCTCTCTCAGAAGCGTTATTATCGCATGGAACCCCAAGAATATGCAGAAATCGAACAGACTATCCCTCTCAGGTTCCATTCTGTCAGGATACCCCGTCTTTTGACAGTTTCGTAGCCACTTGTAACAGCTTCTTTCAATCATTGATTCTACCAACAATTATACCACTTTTTGCCACTTCTAGCAAGGAGTTTTCCACATTGTTGAAAGAATATAAATTACCGTACTATCAAGCTCACCATTCAGGTATATCCTAATGGTAGCGCCATCATAGGTTTCGGTAACAAGACTCCATTCACTTAATGGGATGGAGGAATTCGATGTTACATCGCAGCAATTTATGTGGTCGCAATTCTGTGCGCCGACGAACTCAATGAATTGACCATCCACCACACGAACGCCGGACTTCAGGCACCATCCTATCATGCCCCACTCAAAAACTGTTCTGACACCTGCACCCTCGGGCTTAACCCAGGCTGACATGGTTCTTGGGGCATCTCCTTCCGGCAGGCCTGAGTCGTCAAACCGAATGTAGTCACCATTTCCGTCAAACTCCATGCCATTGCCAAATATACCCTCACCTATTTTGGCATCACCGTTTCTGTGGAACCGAAATGAGCGCATAAAAAAAGGGCAACGCCAGCAATAGCCAGCATTGCCCGTTCTCACACGACGGGGCAGCCCCCAAGCGGGTCTATATAGCGCGATGGAAACTAAAACCTCCGCATCCGCCACTCAATTTTTCACACGACGCCGTGGGTTCGATTCCGCAACAAAAAGTGTAGACACCGTCTTTACGCCTTGCTAAAATGTCGTATCCATGTGAGATGACCGAAGGCGTCTAGTCACGCCAACGAATTTTTTCAGCGGCTTTTCGGGCAGGATAGCGGCGGGACGACGCGATGAGTCCCTGTTGCGCAAGCTGTCAACCCCGATAGATCGAGATTTCGCTTCGCAAGCGACTTGCTTGACTCGCTTTACGCATCACCTACCACACCAATTCGGAAGCAGTCGAACTCCAATCCAAGCTCACCACCACCTGGGGACAGATGCAGCGCGCTGAACAATGCTACCTGTCTCCCTTACCCTAACACAATAAAGGAGGAAATGTGGTCGTCATACAACCTGAGAACAACATCCCGGTCGAACCTGCTCCCTATCGTTCGCTCATTCATTTCATGCCTGGCAAGCGTGCAGTAGGGGACGTGATGCCTTTCTATTGGAAAGGTGAATACCACGTCTTCTATCTGACGAATCCCACCGGCAACGTTGATGTGCACTGGGAGCACATTGCGTCGACGGATCTGGTGAACTG
Source organism: Candidatus Poribacteria bacterium (assembly GCA_965197465.1). Taxonomy (GTDB): domain Bacteria; phylum Poribacteria; class WGA-4E; order WGA-4E; family JAJDTR01; genus JAJDTR01. The sequence continues at coordinate 3,841,820 of OZ240209.1, forward strand.
GACGGAGCTACCCCCGGCCTTGAGCCCCGATCATGGCAACCCCAAGGGGCCGGAAGGGTGTTGCATGTTCACCGGCTGCGTTGTGGAGAAGGATGACATATTTCATGCCTGGTACACTAGCTGGAATCCCGAGAATCCGGACGGCCGGGAGTTCCTTTCCCATGCCACGAGCCGGGACCTCGTAAGGTGGACGAAACATCCCGAAGACATGATTTCCCCGGACGGCGTTCACTACGCCAATCATCACAAGCGCGACTTCCGAGACCCGCAGATTTTTTGGAATAAGGAAGCTGGGGAATACTGGATGCATATTCTCGCCCAAGTCCCCGGCGAAAAGGACAGTCGCTTCGGTCTTCTGACCTCAAAAGACTTGACGGTTTGGCAACAGGAACCGGCGGTTGAGGGAGTGCAGGGGGATGAATGTCCCGACTACCTTCGAATCGGTGACATGCACTACATCCACAGTTGCCGAAGGTATTGCTATTCAGAGAATGTGAATGGCCCCTACAAGATTCCAACACTGATGCATGAACTCGACCGTCCGCATATCAACGCGCCGAAACGGGTGTGGGATGGGAAGCGGCACGTGTGGTTTGGTGGCTGGGCGGGTGGCCCGATGCCGGCACCGCGCGAGGTCTATGCAGGCCCCGACGGGCTGCTCTATATGAAACCGGTTCGGGAGGTGGTCTCGGTCTTCAAACATACGCTCCTCGACCTAACCGATAAACTGAATTTGCTAGAGTCAAGCTCAGAAGCGTTTTTCGACGTACCTGCTAACTGCATGTTGGACTTCCGCGTCAAGCTGGCGTTCAAAAGTCAGTTCACCATCAGGCTGCGCGAGGACTACCGTCTGACGCTCCTACCCGAGCGAGGTCAACTTGTGCTGGCTGGGCCCGGCATCGACCACCAGCGCCCCTGCCCGGTGGACAACTCGGAAACAGTCAAGATTCAGATTTTCGTGGAAGGAAGCCTGATTGAGTGTTTCGTCAATGACCAATTCGCACAGACCTGCAAAGCCCCCGCTCATCAGAAGGGTAGGCTGGGACTGAGTGCAGATGGTGGCAAAGCAGAGGTCGTCTCGTTGCTGGTGAAAACGCACGATTTGGGCGTGTAACCTGTTTTGAAACTCGTACGGATTTCCGAGGTCTCCAACACTTCAGGAGTCTAAATATCGATCTCATTTTGTCCCAGTACTTAGACTAAGAGCCTGTTTGAATAATCGGTAGCAAAGCCATTTTTGGTCATTTATAGGAAGTTTCTTCATGTATTTGTTGTTGGCTGCTCATACCTGTAGGATCTCTATCGCAGTCGCTATTCGCTTCCTTGATCCCACGCTGGGGCTTGGGTACACGAGATTTCGGCGTTTCTACACACCTTCAGGATCTCTATCGCACTCACTATCCGTTCGCTTGATCCCCGCTGGGGCTTTTAGAGGCTGGTGCGCAGTGCGCACCTTACAAATGTGCTTTTCAAACAGGCTCTAAAGCATTCGGACGCAAATCTTGACCATATTCATGCGCCTCTAGGCGATCGTATCACTAGTATCACACGCACATCCGGTAGTGGAGATTACTACCCGATGTAGCACCTTAAAATCCCCCTCGCAGGGAGAACCTGCCAACTCTGCTCGACAGCCTCGCTGAACACGTTGACGAGCCTGATACATTCGTCCTCGGCACCCTCAGTGTTGCCATCTGGATTGCAGAGGTGTACCGTAATCCAACTTGTATGGATAGATTAGAATCGTTTCAATAAATTAATTGGTAACTGTTTAGTTCAGTTTGTAAGAGTGGCAAAATCTGTGCAGCATTGGGCACAATTGCTTGCTACGGAGGATTCAACGCATCAATATGACGAATACAAGGGAACAACAGTTCATTGCTCGTATTGCCGAATTGGAGGCTGAAAATCAGGCATTACGCGCCCGTGTAACCGAATTGGAACAACAGGTGTCGAAACCGTTAGCTACCCCCACTTCGCCTCCAAAATCGCCTGTCCCCGGATTTGTCAAACCGAAACGACAGAAACGCCATCGCAAAAAACCGGGGCAAAAGCCGGGCCACGCCGGCAGTTATCGCCATCGTCCCACCGAAGCCGACGAAATTGTTGAAACTCCTTTAGAGGATTGTCCCCATTGTCATGGAGCGATTGAAAATGTCACAACCCACCAACAGTATGTTGAAGAAGTCATTCCGGCTCAGACAACTGTTGTCTGCTATCAGACACAGAGTGGATATTGCCAAAACTGCCAAAGGCGGGTGGAAAGCCGTCACCCGCAGCAAGTCCCCCATCGGTTGATAGGCCCGCGTGCGTTGCTCATTGCCGCTGAATTGAAGCACGCTATGGGGGTGCCGTATCGGAAAGTCGTCTCAGTACTTGAACGACTGTGTGGGCTTTCTGTCACCGCCGGCGCATTGGCGCAATCCATGCAATCGTTGGCAAAATGGTTCACTCCCGAATATCAAGCAATTCAAACCGGATTGCGACAGAGTCATTGCACCTATGTCGATGAAACCGGCTGGCGGTTAAACGGCCAATCCTGCTGGCTTTGGGCATTCACCACAGACAGTTACACGCTTTATGAAGTCAATGCGAGTCGTGGACATCAAGTGGTTTTAGAACAATTGGGTACAGACTATGATGGAGTCCTTGTCAGTGACTTTTACACCGCTTATAACCCACTTCCCTACACCCAGCAAAAGTGCTTGGTACATTTACTGCGTGAATTGTCTGACGTGAGAAAGACGAATCACACCCAAGAATATGCGGCATTCGCCAAAAAACTGACGCGTTTGTTACGCGATGCCATTCGCCTCAAGCAGAAGCAGTCGGACTTCTCCCAATCTCGCTTGGAACGCCGATTCAAAAGGCTGAACCACCGATTGGAGAAACTTGCCAAAGCGGACTATCATGACCCGGATTGTCAAAGACTCGCCAAACGGTTAGCCAAACACAGCGATTCGTTATTCACCTTTCTGTCACACATGCAGGTCGCCGCCGATAACAATCGCGCCGAACGAGCCATACGACCGGCGGTAGTGACTCGCAAAATATCGGGCGGCAATCGTTCACCCAATGGCTCTGAAGCGTTAGGTATCATCACCAGTGTGATTCAAACCTGCAAGCAGCAGAACAAAGATTTCGTGGAAGTCGGCTTGGAAATTATCCGACGCTATCATCAAGGACTTGATGCCGGGGTTCTGACTGTTGAGACAACCGCACCAACCTAACCGCTTCCAAGTCCATTCAAATTATAGTTTTTCTACAATCCCCTCGTTTTGCAAAGCGGCTTTCGACATAGAGAGTAGTGGACTAAACAGTTACGTTGCAACCAACCGTGTCGTTCGCGGTGGGTCGTGGAGCTACCATCCCTTCTTCCTGCGGGTGGCGTACCGCTTCATGTTCGATCCAGGCTTCACGGACGTCAACTACGGCTTCCGCTGCGCAGCTTCTATTACTCCTTAGTTCCTTAACTCCTTTACCCGGGCGCATAGATTAGTTGGGGGAGATGGGGAATAAAGCCTCGAAGCGTTGGTTCACCCATGCGAGCCTCAGATGAAGTTGCGCGTTGAACCCCTCCTCACTCCAGCGCATGCCAACGCCCTTGAATCGCTGAAGAATCAACCACTTACACGCACTCTCAACCTTACCGCTTGAGATAGGCAAGCCCATGGCTTTAAACTGATGATATTGGATATGATGGTGATGCGTGTCTTGAGTTTCGGGTGAGTAGGCATCCGATTGGGGTGTCGCGCCACAACAATGCAGTAACCATGCGGGTTTCTGGCATTCAGTCTTGAGGATTGGCTCAGAACTCGTAGGCACGCGCCATTTCTGCCCCATCCGCTCAACTTCACACCCAAACCCGCTTTGCGCCTGTCTGTTTACCTACCCATCCGAAACCCAAGCGTGTCGAGATACCCCATGAGATTGTCCAGCGCTTTTCGGGAGTCCGCGCAAAGACTTGGGTCTTTAAGCGCTCGTTCAATCTTCATTCGCAGTCCCATTGACGGCCCGTGTCTGAGTTGGTGTCGGGCAGCGGCGAACCAGTACCAGGCTCTTTTGGTTCGCCCATCTAACCAGGTCGTCGCCACTTTGAATACGTTCTGTGCGGCATGATAGAAATCCAAGATGCCGATGGCAACGGAAGCAAAATAGGCGCCAAAAAGACGCCAGAACCCTCTGGCACCATCGGAAATCCAAACCACTTGTGTTGCCGTGGTGATGCCTTGCTTGAGGGCTTCGAGCCAAAGTCTTTGGCCTAATTCATCGATAAAGGCGACAATGTTTCCAAGGCACGCGGCTAATCGCCTGTGGGCCAACTCCGTTTCGGTTGGCGGGTCGTCGTGACGGCGTTTTGTGCGGCGCGGTCGGATACGCGCGACCAGCGCCACTTTGACCTCACGCCAGCGGGTGGCGCCTTTAGGTGTCCCTGCTTTTGGGCGAAAGGGGACCATCACCCCATCGGCGCCAATTAGTAGCGGGAGTTGCGCTATCGCCGCATCCATAGACTCAACAGCAGGTGGCTTGTCATGTGTCAATGCGTCCAGTTGGGTGAAAAGCGCAGTCATTGACCTTTGGCCGGCATCAGCCACCCATTCCCAGATGGTATCTTTACAGATCTGGATGCACATCAGTTGAGAGCGCGCCATTATCCCTGTCGGAATAATTCTTTCAGCAAGTAACACTCGTTTTTTGATCTATGACAGGCTTTGAGAAGGTGTTCCTTCGTAGAAGGGTTTTCACTCCAGCGGAGTGCTATGTCAATAGAATCGTGATGTGTCCAATCTCCGCGCTCCAGCGGGGATCAAGCGAACGGATAGTGAGCGCGATAGAGATCCTCAATGTCGAGTGTTACTTGATAGAGTAGCACCTGTGCAGTCTCATACGGCACAAAAACCGCCAACAAACACGCCACGCGTTTTAACCCCAAATCGCGTCGTTGGCGAGCGGTCAACGCCAACTCATCGTCCAGTGGTGCCTGCCGACCGATTGGACACCGATTCGGGCATCGGCCCACACGTCTTTTGAAACCGACCACGCCGATGAGCGTGGCGATTTGTCTGGGCACAAATCCTTTGCTTTGGAGTCTTTTGCCACACACGGGCAATTGGGCCGGTGGGTCGGACGTTTTGCCCGTGTCTGAAGTGTTTCTTCGATGAGCAAAACCGTGAACCGCAGCGCAAATTGCCACCCTGCGAACACCAAAGCGGACAATGACATGGCGTTTTCGATGCGAGCGAACAATTGTTGCAAAGTGGGGTCGTTAAATTATATAGTGTTTATCTGACATGGCATGAGGGCAAACTCCTTTCTGGAATCTTGGTCGATTCAGAAAGTTTACCCGATTTTTCATGCCATGTCAGCCACTCCCCCAACTAATCTATACGCCCATGAACTCCCGGAAATTATCTACAAATCACATTATTATAATCGTATTGTTGGTGATACATCTCTCACCTATATGGATATTCAAATATTTTCCCTCCCTGGACGGCCCGGGCCATGTCTATAACGCTTACGTCCTGAAGGAGTACCATAAGCACGAGAACTACAAACTGCGAGAAGTCTATGAATTGAATCTGACCATCTTTCCAAACTGGTCATCTCCTATAATTCTGGCATTGCTCATGTATGTTTTCCCGCCCATTATATGTGAAAAGATACTGGTCAGTATGTGCATCGCCCTGGTGCCCATATCTCTATTTTACTTCCTGAACGGCGTTCAAAAGGGTAAAGCGCTTTTCGGACTCATCGGATTCATATACGCTTATAACTACTTGCTGCACGTGGGTTTCTATAACTTCGCCCTGAGTATTTCCCTGTTTTTCTTCACTCTGGGATACTGGTGGAGACGCAGGGATAAACTAAACGCTGCAAGCCTAGGGGGAATGTATGTATTGCTGCTGGTTACTTACTTAACCCACTACCACTCCTATGCGTTGCTTATAGTATCGCTGACGTTCTTTGGGGGTTTTTCATCGCTTTACGAAGCGCTGCAGAAGACGTGGGGATATGAGGAAACACCAGAAACCAAGGAGAAGACACTGGCTAGCAACTTAAAGAGCTTTGCAGTGGCTCTCAAACCAGCTTTGCTTTTCCTGGGATGGATGCTGCCTGCATATTTTATCATGTTTTCCTACTATCTGGCCAAACGCGGGGGCGGCGAGCACAAAGGCTTCCAATGGTTGAAGGACTATTTCTTCTCAATGAGATCGATTGTCGCCTTTCGGGATGGCCATATTCTTATCGGGCGCATCCTGCTGGTTGTTTTTGCCATAGCCTTCCTGCTGACAGTCATAAACAGAGTCCGGCAGGTCTATAGATTCCGCAGATCATCGGAACCGAGCAGTCCAAAAGAACGTCTATGGACGAAAATTGTGACCAGAAGAGATCAGTTTTTGCTAATGGCAGTCATCGTGACGGCGATGTTCTTCAAGTTTCCCCGGTCTGGCTACGGCGGTGGCTGGATAAACGACAGATTTCATGTCTACATATTCCTCGTGCTCCTTCCCTTCTTCAGCATCGGCTTTCATAGGCATGTGAGCTATGCAATAGCTGGAGTCATAATCGTCCTGTCGCTATGGCACCTCGGCTATAACAGCCACACATATTATCACTTGAGCAGAGATATAGATAATATGGTCTCGTCCGCCGGCATGCTTGGGGAACATGCTATCCTCGACAGCCGTCCCCACGGATGGGGTGGTCCGTCTGATTCTTTTGGGCGACCCAAGTATACCGACCCATTTCACCATCTGCCATGTTATCTTGGTCTAAAGAAAGGAGTCGCATATAACGCAATTCATGGGCCGGGTAAGGACTACTTTCCTATACAGTACAGGGATAGGAGTTCGCCGGCAGAATTCATTTTGGTATGGCGGACGGAATACGATGAAGTGGAGGAGTTGGAGGCGGATTATGACCTGATCCATTCCAGCAATTATAACAGACTCTATCGCCGGAAAAAGGCGAAACCCGACGAGAGTCTATGGCGTGGCAAAGAAGCAGTAAGTTTTGACATGCAGTCACATAACGGCCAGACTGCGCCAGATCATATACCGATATTTGGCGACACCGTCTATGTGGATGGTAAATATGGCTGGGCGACGGGTTCTGGCCGCGGCGAATTCCTTAGTGCGGCGGATATTCCCGAACCCTACAGGGATATTATATGGGGCGAAGAGGACGGAGTCTTCAGGGTAGCTCTTCCCAACGGAGAATACAAAGTTACCTCCCGTTTCTGCTCCGGTGGCTCCACACCGCAGGAGATAAACATCATCGCAAATGGTGAGAAGAAGATAAAGAAGTTGAGGATTCCCAAGGGAAATGAAACTATAGAAAGAAGCTACACTGTCACTATTACTGATGAGCGATTAACACAGGTTATATATACACGTAGAAAGGGCCGATATAAACGCTGGGGATGGAGCGGATTTACCATTCAGGGAAGCCTATAGAAATTTTAAGTGGATATGTTGAATCTTGCGGATGATCGCCCGCCAAACGCTGTATCGAAGATGCTCCCATCGAGTTCCGTGAGCGCGATGTCGTCGCAAAATAACCGCCAGTCAAGATGGACTCTGTGTAGCAACGGAGCAAAAAGTCCAGTTAAGGAATCTGCGGATTTCGTGAGAATGGAAGAAAACCTTGATTCTGACTTAATTCCAGCGCTTTATGGGAAAAATCCAGGGGTTGTATCCCTGGTTTCAAAGAAAAGAAACGACCGGATTCTTCCCTGCTGTGCCAACCTTGGTGAAACCCAGAAAACCCAGTCATAGTGGGGTTTATAGGATTGAGCACTTTGCTTAACTACAGTTTCTGCTCCGTTGCTACACAAAGTCCAATCATCAGCTCAGAAGTCCACCAAACGTTCGTATGATGGATGGCTCGGGCCCATCTTGAGACGGGAAATAAGTGAAAACCCATAACGGAGCAAGGTGCAATAACAATAAGAGAATAAATAGATGTTTCCAGGTCAGATTTCTCCAACGCAACATTTTCTATTGGCTCCCTTTCTCTCGATATGGAATTGAGGCATTAACCAATGGGCGAATGGCGATGGGCGGTGTGGTTTTTACTACGAACCTGAGGTCGGCCCCTATTGTGCCCGAAATTCGTGGCGGCGTCAAGTGGAAGATGTGGTTTTGTAGGACTCCTGCAAAGTCGATTATGCTGTCAGCTACTCGATTCTCATATTCCCGTTGGATACTCTAAAGACAGGACTTTTCGGTGATAGAATTATAGCTCTACGGGAAATGCCGGCGGGACGGAAAACAAGGAATTGCTGTTGTTCCAAAAGTGAAAAACGGGTAAAATTGTTCAGGGATGCGTTCAAAAAGCGGTGCGGATGGTGACGTAGATTCCGCCTGTCACGATGAGTCTGTTTTTGAAAATGCGGTGAGGAAGGAGGAAGCATGGAATATCGAAACCTGGGAAAAACCGGGGTTAAAGTATCCAGCATCTGCCTCGGCACAGCGTTTCGGGGTCAAGATGATGAGAAGATCTGCATACAGGTCATAGATCGGGCGATAGATTTAGGGTGCAATTTCATCGACACCGCGCTTTACGGACAAGGAAGATCTGAGACGATTGTCGGCAAGGCACTCAAGGATAAACGTGATCACATTGTACTGTGTACCAAGGTCTTTGCTTTGCTCGGCAATAGCCCGAATCACAGCGGCTTATCGCGCTTAAACCTGATGCGCGCCATCGAAGATAGTTTAAAACGACTCCGGACTGACCATATCGACCTCTACCTACTCCATCGGTTTGACCCCGAAACGCCGCTCGAAGAAACCCTACGCGCTCTGGATGATATGGTACGCAAGGGCAAGGTTCGGTATATCGGTTGCAGCCGTTTTTCGGCATGGAAAATCATGGAAGCTCTCTGGACTAGCGATGTCCGTCGCCTGGATCCGTTTGTGTGCATTCAGAACCAGTACAATCTGCTCAACCGCAGGGAACTCGAACCCGATCTGATGCCGCTATGCCGCGAACACGGTTTGGGAATCTTGGTTTACAGTCCTCTCGCTATCGGTTTACTGAGTGGACGTTTCCGCCGCGGACAGGAGCCACCAGCGAACACCCCTTGGGGCAAAGGATCGCTCCGGGGGCTCAGTCCAAGCAAATACGATTTTGAGGCGGCGATGACTGAGCGGGCGGATAGGATTGTACAGACGCTGATAGACATTGGCGCAAAGCATGGCAAGACGCCGGCGCAGGTGGCAGTGGCGTGGCTCTTAGATCACGAGGAAGTGAGCGCGCTGATTCACGGTGCCGACCTGCCCGAGCAAGTGGACGAGGTTTTCGGGGCGGCGGACTGGCGATTGGCGTCAGAGAGCCGTGCAACTCTGGATGAAGTGTCGAAGGTAGACGAACCAAAGAAGTACGCCTGACACTATTTCCGCTTTGAAATTGCGCTCAAGACACGGAGTTAGTGCTATAGTCATTTGCATTTATATTTACACATAGTTTCAATGACTTTAAACGCCAAGAGATTAAGTTCGGACAATTGGCTGTGCCAACGTTGATTTCTGCTTTCCGCTTGCCAACCTTGGGGGATTCTGTTATAGTTCATCTCATCAACTGGCGTGCAGGCACAGAACATCTCGTTAAAACGGAGGAGACGACAAACATGGCGCAGGAATGGATTGAGCTTTTTAACGGAAACGACCTTACCGGTTGGCGAATGCGGCATTCGGACCGAGATCACACATGGGCAGTTCACGACGCCATCTTGGACAATTTGGGCCAAGGGGTGGACATCCTCACCGAGCAGGAGTTCGGCGATTTCGAGTTGCACATCGAATATCTCGTGCCGGAGGATAGCAACAGCGGCATCTATCTGCGGGGACGCTACGAGCTTCAGATTCTTGACAGTCTCGGCAAGACCTACTCTTATCCGGCTGAGAACGGGGCGCTGTATAACCAGAAGCGCGTGGATGTGGAAGCTAGCAAACCGGCGGGTGAATGGCAAACGCTGGAGGCGACACTCAACGGCATGGTTCTAACCGTGTTTCTGAACGGCGCCAAGATTCACGATAACGTGACGATTGAGGGACCGACGGGCGGACAACTCGCGGATGACAATCCACCCGAAGGACCTATCATGTTGCAGGGAGATCATGGGCCCGTACAGTTCCGTAATATTCGGATTCGTGAGTTATAATCAGGAATCAAATCGCAAAAATAGAATTTACGCAAGTTGCCCCGATTCATGAGAAAAAGATAAGGATGTTTAAGTAATGCGTAATACGTAAGAAATTCGGTTACGATCAACTGAGCGAATAGCGATGGCGATAGAAATCCACTACGTATTACGCATGATGAAGCGCTTTTACGAGGCATTGAGACGTTTTACAGTGTAAGTTCTACAAGAATCAAATTTACTCTGCAATGACAGCTACCTTTATGCCCGCATTACCCGAATTGCCATTTGAATTCGTTGCACGCACCTGACAGACATACATACCGCCCGCGACTCGCCCTCCATCCGCTTTATTGCCCTCCCAATAAAATCCATCGTTCACCCCCAATCGCCCACCGTTGTTACCCGCGCGGAACTTCCGCTCGAAGATTTTCTCTCCGAATAAGGTGTACAGCGCAACATCTACGTCAGCGTCCTGATTCAGCACATACGACAGCCTCATGCGCCGGTCGGTGGTACCGAAGCGAACCGGACTCGGGTATGCCATGATATTCTCAATCACCAATCGACTATCATCCCCGGTCCCTGCCACCGTTAACTCCACTCGAACTTCGTTGTTGCCAAAATCGGACTCAAACACGCGAGTATCCACGTTCACGTTGGCGCGCAGCGTAAACGTCCCCCAAGCCGATGGAGTGAATTCGGCGCGAAAAACCTGAGATTCGCCCACCTCAAGATTCGCTGTATGCTCCGAAATCACCTCGGTGATGCCATCAGGCCGATCCGCGACAAATTGAATCGTAACCCCTTTCACGCCCACTGGACCGCTATTTTTGAGGGCGGCATCAATCTCGATGGTTTCCCCTTTCAAAGCAGTTGGCTGAGATATACGGAGATCCGCCGGCTCCCAGAGGAGGTCCGGGGTATCTTCCCTTGTTTCTCCGGGCGCTGAAATGGGCAATGCCAGCTCTGCGAGCGTGGCGACCGCCAATTCGACAGCCAGTTTCCCCAGCGGCAAGGTAATCTGATCAAGGGTATCTATTTCGCTATGGATGTAGTCGGTTGATTCGGGTGCATTAAAGGTAGATTCTTCCGAGACCATAACCGCAGGGATGCCGATTTTCCAAAAGGGAGAATGGTCGCTAAAGATAAAACTGGGGTCGTTCTTTTTGCGCAAATCAACGTCAATATCGTACCGTTGCGCCGCCGTGCCAAAGGCGTTCACCAGCCACTGTGAAGCTTCGTCGCCCAGTACGTGGATATCAAGAACTCCGTCTTCATCATGCCCCAAGAGATCAAAGTTTAACACTCCGGCAATCTGATCACCGCGTTCCGCCACGAGTTTGCTGTAGTGCTCGCTCCCGAATAGAAATAGCTCCTCGCCGGTGAAAGCGATGAAGCGGATAGTGAAGTCGAAATCTTGGCGACTGAGGATACGCGCGGTTTCAAGAATTTCAGCGATTCCCGATGCGTTGTCCGATGCGCCGGGGGCGGGTAGGACGTGCCAATTCGCGCCCCAGTCTGCCGTCTTGTGGGAGATACTGTCATAGTGTCCCGTCATCAGAAAGATGCGGTCTTGGTTTGGCCCCTTTCCCGGTAGCGTAGCCACCACGTTCCGCATTACATATTCACCCAATAGGGGCCCGCCCAAACCTCCTCTGCGGTGATGCGGAAACGAATCAAACTCGACTTCCAGTCCGTAACTACGGAATTGCTCGGCGATATAGTCCGCCGCGTTGTCGCAGGCGTGATCGGGGGTCGGTCTGCCATCGTGCTGAATTGCATCGCGCACGCGGAGCGCGTACCGGCTGTTAAACAAATGCCCCGGACGTTCGAGGTCTTCGTTTTCAACCAGTGCCTTCACGAGATTGAACCAGCGGTTAACATCGACTTCTCCTATCAGGGATTGAACCACAACTTGGTTTTGGGGCGCCCCGGAGACGCTCGGCGCGAATAACGATTGGTCAAACGCGGGTACCCTCACCTCTATCGGCAGCCTGGCTCGATGGTGGCCGGGGATTTTGAGCAGTTGTCCCTCAAGTTCCCCCGGCAATTTGACCAGAAATATCCCGTCAAATGCATCCACCGTCTCTCCGTACTCCTCGGCTTCCGCCTGCGTCCCCAAGCGGAGGAGGTAGTAGTTGAACTCGGGCGCCACGACGTCCAAAACCTCGGCGTGAGAAAGGGCAGGCTGGGCGCTTTGGCTCGCTTGCACGATGGAGAAGTTTGGGGTGCGATAACGCAATTTCAATCCGTATGTCTCGTTCAGGACACGGAGTTGTTGATTGGAGTTTTCAGGGATTTTGAGGAGCAGCTCCACTTGAGCCGAAAGGAGGGTGGTGCCTGAAAGCAGGTAAATCAGAATTAATATTGCAAATTTGCGCATCTAAAAAGCGGTCCCTATGGGTAGCTAACGGATTCGGAGATTCACAGTGAGAAGGAGAAGTATTTTACAAAACAGCGACGCCCGGCGTCAATATGAATTTTATCCGTAGTAGTTTGGAGTTGGGTTTCACTACGTTCAACCCAACCTACAGGATGCGCCGCAATACACCCGCCTGCGCCTCCAATCGGGATACCGCCTCGTCGTATTCTACACCCGTTGCCAGCATGACTATCGCGGTTTTGACGCTGCCGCCGGCGCGCTCCAGCGTTTCCTGAGCCGTATCAAAATCCGTACCCGTTACCTCCATGATGATTCGTATTCCCCGGTCGGTCAGCTTGGCGTTGGAGGATTGCAGATCTATCATCAGGTTGTTGTAGACTTTGCCGATCTTAATCATTGAGATTGTCGAAAGCATGTTCAACACCAGCTTCGTAGCCGTTCCGGCTTTCAGACGCGTAGATCCCGTTATAATCTCGGGCCCCACGATTGGGGCAATGCAGACATCCACAAACTCACTCAGGTAGTCGGCCGCGGGACTACAGCAGAGAAAGATTGTCTTTGCGCCGAGTTTGTGCGCCTCTTTCAACGCGCCGATGACGTAAGGGGTGTACCCGCTGCTGGCGATGCCAACCAGGATATCTTGCTCTGCTACGCCTCGCTCGCGAATTGCCTCGGCGCCCGCGTCGGGTTTATCTTCCGCGGCTTCCACAGAGCGCCGCAAGGCGCGGTCTCCGCCGGCGATAATCCCCTGCACCATATCGGGATGGGTGCTAAACGTCGGGGGACATTCGGACGCATCCAGAACGCCGAGTCTGCCGCTCGTCCCGGCGCCGATGTAGAAAAGGCGTCCGCCCCGTCGGAAGGCGTTTGTAATGAGTTCAACGCCTTCCGCAATTGACGCCGATACAGCCTCCACGGCAGCCAATACGTTTCGATTCTCTTCGTGAAAAATCGAGACAATCTCTTCGGTTGACTTGAGATCTATATCCAGCGAGTTGGGATTCCGTTGCTCGGTGATGAGTTCGGCGAGGTTGATTTGCATAACAAACACAGTGAAGCGTGAAGAATCAGTGGTTATACCATTTCGTTTGAATAATTTTGCGTATAATGTTTTTCAATTACCTTGGATCAAACCCGGTAGGCGGGGCATCTTGCCCCGCATTGGAAAAACTTGATTGACGCTATTAATGTGCTGCGAATATAGGGAAATGGAATTAGTGGTCACCAAAGTAGGGCAAAAATAGGTTTACTCATTACTCACCACTAAACTGCGCCTGTGCCAATAGGATTGCTCCGTAGGCGGGTTGGTGCTTGGGGAGACAGACACGAGAATCCGGTGCGAGATTTTTAAGATGGTTGCGCAAGGACGCGGCGAAGGTCGGTTGATGCGTGAAGATTCCTCCGCTGAGCACCAGATTGAACGGCTGATCGAACCCCAGTTTGTCGATTACAACGCCAGCGGCAAGTACCAATTCATCGGCAGCCTCATCAAGAATGCTCTGCGCGACTGAATCGTCCGCATCCGCGGCGTGGAACACTACCCCTGCAAGTTGCGCCACTTTATCTTTACCGACGGAGTGCATCCATGGGATGAGATTTCTGGGCTGCGAGAATTCGAGCGCGTCAAGCATCAGGGAGGAGAGTTGTGTGGGAACCCCGCGCCCATCCACGGCGCGTGCGACAGCTTGGAGCGCACTCCGAGCGATGTCATAGCCGCTGCCCTCATCGCCGAGAAGGTGCCCCCAACCGCCAGCTTGCGCTTCCCGCCCCGCGGCGTCCCTCCCGTACACAATAGATCCGGTTCCAGCGATAATGATGACGCCTGACAACTCTTCCGCGCCGCCAATGAGTGCAATCTGTGCGTCGTGCGTGAGGATACGGTTCTCCGGCAACCCGATTTCGTCGCAGATTCGTCCTATGACTTTTCTATCCACCGACGATGCGACTCCCGCAAGCCCCAAGCAGCACACGCACGACTCCAACGCAGCGTTGGCATCCGCTATCAGCCGTGAGACGACATCAGAAAGAACTTGTTTGGTTTGCTCCTCTCCGATGGCATGATAGTTTGATGCACTGGATTCCGCCTTGGCGATGATGTGCCCGGTTTGGTCGGCGAGCAAGCCAACCGTCTTTGTGCCGCCGCCATCAACGCCGATAAAGAATCCCGGATAAGAAGGGGACTGAAGGTTGTTGGTCAAACTCTATGCCTTGGAACGGTTTCACGCACTTTTATCTTAGTCAATCTGAAAACCGTTCGTGCAGTTTTATAGCTTGTTTAAATAGCGGGTGTCAACGTCGTTTTTGGCCATTTGACGCGAGACCGTTGTCATGTTTCTTGGCGTCACTCGCTATTCACCTGTCGCACCACTGGTGCTTTCAAAGGCTGGTGCACGGATCTTATCTTGATTTGACGACCAAGATACGTTCAGGGTAATGGTTCCACCACCCGAAGTAAACTTTCAAACAGGTTATTTGCCGTTCTGTTTCGCTATTTTACGTATGTCGGGATTGGCATACACCTGCTGCACTACGTCATCTCCAAGATTACGGATGGCGGCTCTAACAGATTTGACGAGCGCTCTTTTTTCCGGGGTAGATAGAATCCCTATACTCTCGGCTGTGCCTGAACCCGATGCCGTAACAGAGGTGACTAGCTCCATCTCATGAGTGTAGAAAGTGAGTTTAACAGACAGACCGTGGTCCGATTCTCCGCGATTCCACATCTTGTCTCCCTGATAGCCAAAGGAGCCTCCGCTACCCATAAGTTTTGTGACAATAACTAGGTTTAGCTGCCTACTGTGCGCCATCTGTTGTGTCGGATACGATTCTAGCAGGTGGACAGAAGCGAACATGCGCCGAAATGCCTTCGTAATCGTTGACTCAAGAGCTTTGTCCAATACCCGCAATTCTCCTTCTTTCATACTCCTACTATGGTAATGAAGCCTTGCCGATAGCTGATCTTCCCCCGCAATGAACAGACCGACTCGCAAAGCGATCGGTTTTGTGCTGTCAGCACATCCGGCGAGGACAATTATGATGGTAACGGGCAAGATGCTGCGACGAAAATCAAACATCATCTTCCTGCCTTTGGAACGCTACGTAGGGGCAATTTAGAAGCTATACACTTGTAAAGAAAAGATCTCATCTTCGATGTGGCGATCGAAGATTGCCGCCGGCGTTCCGCGATGGCCAAAAAAGAAAATTCGCTTACACCTCTAGCACCAGACGTGCGAAAGGTGCAACATGTCGCGGCTGTGTCGCGGCTGTGTCGCGGAAGACACCTCAAAACCAAAGGCTGGTGGGTGGGGGATCTCTATCGCAGTCGCTATTCACTTCTTTGATCCCACCCTACAAGCAGCTACTGGCACAATGCCGTAGAGAGAAGCAAAAGGCGAAGAAACCGAGTTTTGAGGACAAAACTCGGTTTCTGTGATGGCGCGGTGCCCATCCTACGCGGGGGTGACTGCCAAGGCGCGGACTTCGCCGAATTCGTGGTCCAGCTTGCTCCAGGAGTCCCCTTCATCCGTGCTGCGGAAAAGCTGTCCGCTCACGCTGCAAGCCATTATCCATCCACTCACCGCAGGGTTGTGCGCAAAGCACCAGATGGTGCTGTTCGCGGTCATCCCGATATCAGCCCGCTGCCACGACTTGCCGAGGTTGCGCGTATAGAAGATTCCGCCTTCGTCGCCGGGAGGTCCATTGCCCGCGCCGACAAACACTCGCTCGGCGCCGCCATTCAGGTATAATGCCGATCGGCAGTAGGGCCAGGGATAGTGGTCTTTGACGTTGAGCGGCGTCCAATTCGTCATATCCGTCGTGATGCACACGTCGTTGTTCGTGGCGGCAACGAGTGTTTTGGGATTGCCGGGGACGACAGTGAGCCCGTGGATGTCAAGACTGCTAAGCCCTTCACTTCCCGCAGTCCACGTCTCGCCGCCATCGGTGCTACGACGCATACCGTCAATTTCGATTCCCGCGTATATCGCCTGGTCGTCGTTCGGGTCGATGACCAATGAGGTTATTCGCGGAACGATTGGCACGCCCGGGCACTCGTCCGCAAGCTCCACATCAAGCTGCCTCCACGTCTCTCCACCATCATTTGATTTGAAGATGGCAGAGGGACATGTGCCCGCATAGATGGTGTCGGCGTCATTCGGATCGATTGCAATCGCCCACACCTGCATCTTGTCCATTGGCGATTCAAGGGAGTGCCAGTTATCTCCACCGTCTGTACTGCGGCAAACTCCTGTTTCTGTGCCCGCGAAGAGGATGGAAGGATTGTCGGGTGACGCGGCCAATGCCCGAATATGGGCCTCCGGGAACATGCCTTCGCTGGCTCGATCCCAAGAGTCGCCGCCGTCTTTGCTGCGCCAGACGCTCTGGCCAACTGTGCCCGCGTAGATGGTTGGTGTATCTGCCATGATTTACCTCCGTGGTTCAGTGATTTGTGGCTAGTGAAAAAATTGCCGTGTTCAGCCACTGAAGTCTGATGGTATAATATAAAAGTTTATCTTTCTTGTGGACTAAACTGAATCGAAACTGTTCCCGTTTTGTACACATGCTGCTCCTCTGGAGCAGAAGAGGAGCTATGTGTTTTCTATTGACATACCGCTCCTCTGGAGCGGAAAACTCGAAGCCAAACAGCTATATAAAGATCTGCTGGATTTGTCAATCCAGCAGGAGCGACCGGTTTGCCTCATCCTTATGAATCAGGCAAGGGAACGCCGATCTGCGTTCCCTACAAGAACCCTCCACCCATGTCTTGTTACTCTGTTAGCTTCCCTTCTCCAACTACATTATCGAAAAACTGGATTCGCCATTCAACATCAGCCGGCTCTATCTCAACGCTCAAATAAATCGGGAAGGTGTAGATTGCGCCGTCTCGCACAGGCGTCATCGGTTCATCGGATACAATTTCCGTTTTCCCGGCGTACACTGTGATGAGGGGCGCATTGACGCCGAGGAGGCTACTGGGAATCGCAATTATGTCCCAATACCTAGAGTGTACCGGATTCGGCAACACGGACGCATCGAAGGTGACTTCAGCCCCCAATTTCGCATGATATTCGTAAGTTGACGATTCTTCGGAAAAAGGGGCACTGCGAGGCTGAACACTGGGGATCATAGTGATTTCATGAATGCTTATTCCAAAGTTGGGGTTAATCATACTCGCTTTGCCGTCCGCAGTCAATGGCACATCGACTATGCGACTCGCGCCTCCGTCTTGAAACTCAATAGCCCTCAGGTTGTAGAGCTGATTCCCGTCTATGATTCCCCCTCTCGCAAGCGGAGACTGAACCTCGAAAACGACGTTTAGGCCTTGCCATCCACCACTTGAAAACAAGGTAATATAGTCGGCTGCATAATTATCCAATACATCCCCTCTAGCCATTACCGGGAATGAGCTGTGCGTTCGTCGCGGTCGAATATTCAAGTCTTCGTTTCGATATCCGTACCGCCCCTCCGCAAATTGGGTGTCGTCCAGAAAGTTTGCCACCTTCCAGTCGGCAAAAATAGACGAGAAAGTGCGGGTTAGACCTTGCGACAGCAGCGCGCTGTTCACGCCGGCGATCCCATCTGCTCGCTCTTTCACTATCGCGGCGATTGTCTCCTGACCGCCGTGATGTTCGTAAAGATATAGCATCCAGAGGTAGGCTGCGCCGTAGTGAGCGAGATGACTTCGGCTGGCGAGCGGCCAGTTGGTCAGCGATGTTGAAGGGCGCTTTTCGAAGCTCGTCGTATGCTTTTCAGGACGATAGCCACAGAGGAACATGGCGGCATCGGCACACCCCTCATTGACCCATATCGCCTCATTTCTGTCGTGGCGCCAATGGATCAAGTGATGGAACTCGTGAGCGATTACGCCAAGCCCGTCGGCGCCGCCCGTGTCGAGTGGATGGGTGTCAATATAAAGCAGGTCGCGCTCGTTGCTGCGGATCGGCGCTCCAAATTCCGGGTGCCGCAATACGCCGCGCTGTTGATCGACGGGTCTAAAAAAACCGGCTATAAACCCATCGCCTCTGACTGCCGGATCACGGATGTCGAGCAGGAGTAGATAGATTCTAGCGTCGCCATCAATGTCCGGAGGGGCACCAAAAAGATCTGTTTGTATCTGGTAAATCCCGCGCTGCGGATCGGCTGGAGTCGAATCGTCAAAGGCGCGACGCACCGTTTCGAGCGTTTCACGTTTAACGGTGTGTTCCCATTGCGAATCCTCGACGTACAGGTAGCAGAATTCACCGATTGCCCGCAATGTCGCCGACACAATGTACTGCTCTTGGGTTCTCAGATCGATGGAGAAGAAGGAATGCCGGTCGCCGAGGGCGGGGGGTGCCGGCTGGGTGGGAGCGGCGGGTGAATCGGGCGCCTCTATCAGAGCAGGAAATTGATCGAAAAAGTAGGGGGTGCCGTCAATCCATGCATAAGCGGGGAGGTGGGCGCTCACGAGAAATAGGATTACGAGGACACACCGAATACCCGGTGGCAAGTGATTGGTGGAGAGAGGAGGGTTGAACCTGATTTTGCTCATCACTAGCCACACACTCCACACGCGTCGAAACCTATAACGGCGGCAATGAAGATGAACGCGGAGAATCACGACAGGAGCGATCCTCTCCCGGGCGCGATCTCTTGTAACAGTCGCTCGCAGGACGACGAGAGAAGCCGAGTTTTGCGGAAAAAACTCGGTTTCGTCTAATCGCTGACCTCTGTCTTTAGCTTCTCTTGGATGGCGGTGTTGTTCGGTTCCAGTTGGATGGCTCTTTGCCAAGCAGCAATCGCTTTTTCTTTTAATCCCTTCTTCATGTAGGCATCACCCAAATGGTCCTGAATCTCGGCACTTTCGGGCATAAGGCGGAGTGCCATCTCCAGTTGCCGCAAGGCTTCATCCAGCTTCCCCTGTTTGAAGTATGCCCAGCCTAGGCTATCAAGATAACCGGCTTGCTTGGGCGATTTCTTCAACGCTTTCTTGATAAGGTCAACGGCTTCGTCCAGATTTGTACCGTTATCAGCGAAGAAGTATCCCAAAGCGTTAAGCGCATCTGCGTACTCTGGAGCAAGCGAGATGGCCTCTCGCAAATAGTACTCCGTTTTTTGGATATCGCCGAGCGCTTCATAAGCAATTCCCGTCCAATAGATTGCTTCCACGTTCTCGGGTTCATCTCTCAGAACATCTTGTAAAATGTCTATCGCCTCTTTATATTTCTCAAGTACGAAATAGCGTCTCACCACATGACCGGGTGCAAGGGCAGTGGCTTTTTTTAGATAGGGGAATGCTTTTTCGAGTTCTCCTTGTTGCTGATGGGCGATTCCAAGCCAGTAATTTGCATCCACATTGTCTGGATCCCCACGAAGTATCTGCTGCAACATCTCAATCCCTTGCTCCTCGTCGCCAAGTTCAATACACAGACTGCCTAGACGTGCACGCAATTGTGCGAGCAGGGAGTCATAATCCAAAGAGCTTTCTGTAAGGCGTCGAAGTTCCTCGTAGCTATTAATCGCGTTCTCCAGGTTTTCTTTCGCGGATTCCAGCCGATTGGAAGCCGTCTCTGGATTATTCACAATCTGATCGTATCGTTTGAGGTATAATTTTCCCAACGCAATATGGCCATCTGATAGATTTCGGTCGATTTTCACCGCCCGTTCGTAGGCAGCAATGGCTTCTTCTTCTCGCTTCAAATCATCGTATAGCTCTGCAAGATCGAGATGGACCTTAGCGTGGTAAGGCATTATCCGGGTCAACTCTTTGAAAGAATGAATTGCCAACTGATAGTTCTTCGTGGCTTCGGCAAGCCCTGCCAAATGGCGGTGCGCTTCGACATGGTCAGGCTGCAATTCAGTAACCTTCTGAAACTCAGCTATCATTTCTTCCCAGCGCCGGGCAGATCGGCGCGATTGCTGAACGCGCTTGAAAAGAATCTTCCCTAGCAGAAAATGGGGATCAGCCTTGTCTGGCTGAAGCTCGATAGCGCGGCGGCATTCCCTCTCGGCGCTCCTAATATCTTGTAGTTCACTGCTGAGGCGGGCAAGTTTCGTATGGACAAAAGCGGAGAGTTCGTAATCTTCAAGAACACGGAGGTACATCTCCTTCGCATCGGAAAGCCGCCGTACGGCGTGAAGATAGGTCGCCCAAGCGAGTTGCGTATAGACCGATTTGGCATTTTCATATTCGGGGCTTAGAGGCATGGGTGCAGGTGCCACGGTGAGTTGTAAGTCAAGACCTCCTGATTCGTCTGCTATCACCGGGTTTTCGCTGTTTAGTGTTTCTTCCGCTGCCACCAGCACCATCGTGCTATTGAGGAAAAGGGTAATGGCAAAGAGTGGTATTGTTGTAAGTCTGCGCATGAAAGCCCTCTGGTTAGTGGCAAGTGAGTTGATGTTAGTTGAAGTTTCTTTGTTGTTCATGAGACATTTCTGCTTTTTGCGTAAGTTCTGACCTAAGAGCCTGAGAGTGCTAGGTGGCAAAATCATTTTTGGTCATTTGAGTTGCTACATACCTGTGGATTCTCTATTGCACGGGATTTTCTATCGCCTTGGGAACTCTATGGGATTTCTATCGCGTTCCCTATCCGGTCGCTTGATCAGTGCCCACCCCACAAAATGGCGCTATTGTCGCTCTACTCCTGGTTGTTGTCACCGTTATCGGGGACATGGGTATCGGAAATCTTTCCGACATCAACGACGTTCTCATCATCACGCAACGACATTAGACGGACACCCTGGGTATTCCGCCCAATGACGCGAATGTCGTTCACCGCCATTCGAGTCACCATGCCCTTGGAACTGATGATGATCAATTCATCGCCTTCTGAAACGGGCTTGGCAGCAACCACAATCCCGTTGCGGGTGCTCGTCTTTATAGCGATAACCCCTTTCCCGCCTCGTGATTGGTACCGATACGCCTTTATGGCGGTACGTTTGCCGTAGCCGTTGGCTGTCACGACAAGCAGAGATGCGTTCTCATCGGGGGAAACCACCATTCCAACGACGGCGTCATCGTCGCCAATCCGAATGCCACGCACTCCCCTCGCGGTGCGTCCCACGCCACGAACTTCGGTTTCATTGAAGTGAACCGACATTCCTTGCCGCGTTACCATGATGATATGGTCGTTTTCTTCCGCCAATTGAACGCCAATCAGCTGATCTGCCTCATCAAGGTTAATGGCGATAATACCGGCGGAGTTAGGATTACGGAAATCGGAGAGGCGGCATTTCTTGACGATTCCCCTCCGGGTCGCCATAAAAAGGCACCGGTTATCATCAAACTGGCGAACGGGAACAAAAGCGGTCGTTTTTTCGTCCTCACCCAGCCTCAAGAGGTTAACTACGGCTCGTCCGGCGGCGGTGCGCCCACCTTCAGGGATCTCGAAAACTTTTAGCCAATAGCATTTCCCGCGATCCGAAAAGAATAGGATATATTGATGCGCGGATGCAACAAAGGTATGTTCTACGAAATCGCCGTCTTTTGTCCCCATGCCTATCACCCCAACGCCGCCCCGATTCTGGCGGCGGTAGGTTGAAATTGGCATCCGTTTGATGTAACCGGTATGGGAAATCATCACGACCATCTCTTCGTCGGCAATCAGGTCTTCAATCTCGAAACTGCCGATTTCCTCGATAATCTCGGTGCGGCGTTCGTCACTGTATTTCTCTTTGAGTTCCAACAACTCACTCTTCATGATGTCAGTCACAAGGGCTTCACTCGCTAAAATCGCACGCAGCTCTTCAATCCGTTCCAGAACGTTTGCGTATTCATCGTTTATTTTCTGACGCTCAAGACCGGTAAGTTGACGAAGTGTCATCGTCAAGATTTCGCTGGCTTGAATCTCTGAAAGCGCGTAATTTGACATCAAGTGTTCTTGCGCTTCTTGGGGAGATTCGGCATTTTGAACAATCTCAATTACCTCTTCGAGATTATTCAATGCGATGCGGTAGCCTTCGAGAACGTGCGCCCGCGCCTCGCTACGGTCCAAATCGAACTGCGTTCGGCGGCGGATAACCTCCCGGCGGTGGGTAAGGTAATGTACCAGGATTGATTTAAGCGGAAGCACTTGCGGCAAGCCGTTGACAAGGCATAACATTATTGCCCCGTAATTCGTCTGCATCTGTGTGTGCTTATACAACTGGTTCAGCACCACTTGCGCGATAGCGCCACGCTTGAGCTCAATCAACACCCGGATTTCCCTGTCCGATTCATCCCGAATATCGGAAATCCCTGTTATTGTTTTGTCGTTAACCAGATGATACATCTTGGAAAGCAGCTGATCTTTTTTCACCTGATACGGGATTTCCGTAACGATGATTTGCTCTCTTCCGGCGGGCGTTTGTTCAATGATTGCCTCCGCCCGCACGGTAATACTTCCCTTGCCGGTGGCATACATGTTTTTGATCCCGGATCTGCCGACGATAATCCCAGCCGTAGGGAAGTCGGGGCCCGGCATGTGCCCCATGAGTTCAGCCAGCGTCACCTGCGGGTTATCAAGCATTGCGATAAGCGCATCAACCACCTCGCCCAAATTGTGCGGCGGGATACGCGTTAAATATCCGACGCCGATCCCGGTGGTACCGTTGATAAGCAGATTGGGCAACAGTGCTGGAAGAACGGTCGGCTCATTCGTCGATTCCTTGTAGTTGGGTTGAAAATCGACGGTGTTTTTGTGGGTGTCGACCAACATATTGTCGGCAATCGCGGCGAGGCGGCATTCTGTATAACGCATCGCCCCCGGTGGATCGCTGTCGATCGATCCGAAATTCCCTTGCCCATCAACAAGCGGATAACGAATCGTAAACTCTTGTGTCAATCCCACAAGGGTATCGTAGATGGGGTCGTTGCCGTGAGGGTGGAAGTTTTTCATGACCTCACCAACGACGGCAGCGCATTTGTCGTAGGAGCGGTTTGAGGTTAGGTTAATCTCCCCCATGGCGTAGAGAATCCGCCGTGTGCTAGGCTTCAACCCGTCACGCACATCCGGAATTGCGCGATTCGTATTGACACTCATCGCGTAGGTCAGATATGACTCTTTCAGTTCATCTTCGATGTATCTGGTGACGATACTTGAGGTGTCGTTTCTCTCTGTTTGCACGTTTTGCCTTAAAAAGCAGTATTCGGTAGAGGGAATCCGCAAGGGAGACCCTATAGGCAAGTTTCAGTATTAAGGTTATCCAAGGTTGGGAGCGGGGGAGATTCCCTTCCACATCCCCCTCAATAGGTCACTCCTCCGGAGCAGAAGAATGAAGCTATTGAGGTTTTCTACAGACAAATCGCTCCCCCAGAGCGAAAGACTTGAAGCTAAATGGCTACATATAAATCTGCCGGATTTGTCGATTCAGCCAGAGTGGGCAGGGAACTTTACAAACCCGAGTAGGTGCAGAAACCGAGTTTTCGGGAAAAAACTCGGTTTCGTCGGAACAATTGCACGACTAAGATTAGGCGCCGTACACGTCCAAGTTCACCTGATTCGCGTATTTCTCAATGAACTCGCGGCGGGGATCAACGGCGTCTCCCATCAGCAACGTAAACATTTGGTCGGCTTCGACAGCATCTTCCAACTTGACTTGCAGCAGTACCCGGGAACCCATATCCATAGTTGTTTCGCGTAACTGATCGGCATTCATCTCGGCAAGACCTTTGTAGCGTGTAATCGCCAAGCCGCGACGGCCAACGTCCAACACCTCTTTCATCACATCCCAAACCGTTTCGGCGCGCCGCGAACGCCCGTTCCCCTCCTGTACGGTAAAGAGTGCATCGCCGTTCTGACTCACATGTTCTTTCGCCTGATCGAAATCGTGAGGAAGAATATCGTACGCGTTTAGCTTCTCGACCTGCTCATCCAGCTCGCGAAGTTCCGACATATCCGAAACATCCTCCACGACGGTCTCGGCTGTATCGCTTAACTCATCAACTGCTTGCTGCGATTCCAGGCTCCTGCCAATCAACGCTTCAATATCATCCTCTTCATCTTGATAGCGATAGAACTCTCCTTGATCCGTCTCGATGAGCAACAGAGGTGTACGCTCCCCGCCGCGGAAATGCTGGTTGAAAAGCCGCTCGGCATCAATTGATTTTCGCCGTAACTCGCTTAGCAGATTCTCAATCCCGCGCACCAATTCGACAATCTCGCGGCACTCGATTGGGGTGTACGGCGCCTCCCTACGGGTATTCTTTACTTCTATGCTTTCCATGGCAAGCTCAAGGAGGTAGTCGTCCATCTGTTTATCGTCTTGCAGGTATTGCGATCGTCTTCCCTTGCGCACTTGATACAGCGGCGGCTGAGCAATATACAGATGCCCATCTGCCACCAACTGAGGCATCTGGCGATAGAAGAAGGTGAGCAGGAGTGTGCGGATATGTGCGCCATCAACATCGGCATCAGCCATGATGATAACCCTTGTGTAGCGCAGTTTCTCAATCGAGAAATCCTCTTGGCCGATCCCGGTTCCAAGCGCAGTGACAATGTCGATAATCTGGTCATTTTTGAGAATCTTATCCAGCCGCGCTTTGGCGACGTTAATCCCCTTACCCTTTAACGGCAACACAGCTTGGACGCGCCGGTCGCGTCCCTGCTTTGCCGTACCCCCGGCAGAATCTCCCTCAACAAGAAAGCATTCACACTTGGCGGGATCGCGCTCCGAACAATCAGCCAGCTTTCCGGGCATCGACGCGGAATCGAGTACCCCTTTCCGGCGAATCATCTCTCTCGCTCTTCGGGCGGCATCCCGCGCTTCCGCCGCCTGAATGCTTTTCTGAACCACCTTCTTCGAGACTGCCGGATTTTCTTCGAGATACGCTTTCAACTTCTCATTTATGAGAGTTTGCACGATGCCTTCAACTTCGGTATTTCCCAGTTTGCCTTTCGTCTGCCCCTCAAATTGCGGCTCGGGCACTTTGACGCTAATTACGGCTGTCAGCCCCTCGCGAATATCGTCGCCCGACAGTGTGATTTTTACGTTTTTTAAGAGGTTGTTTTCCTTGGCGTAAGCGTTGAATGTCCGCGTCAATGCGCTTTTGAACCCGCTCTCATGGAACCCGCCTTCACTCGTTCGGGCGTTGTTGGCGTAAGAAAAGATGTTCTCCGAGTAGGTGGTGTTGAACTGTAGAGCGACCTCTGTCCAAACACCATCTCGCTCGCCTTCAATATAAATGGGATCCTTATGGAGTACGTCTTTGTTCTGGTTATGAAACTGAACAAATGACGCGATACCGCCTTCGTACTGGAAAATTCGGGGTTCCCTCTTTTTGCCATCTTCGGTGAGGCGTTCGTCTTTGAAGGTAATCTTGATGCCTTTGTTGAGAAACGCGAATTCACGGAGTCGTTCTGCCAAGATATCGTGTGAAAATTCAACAATCTCAAAAATGCCCGTGTCCGGCATGAAGGTCGTCGTTGTTCCGGTCTTTCGGCTATTCCCAATCACTTCGACGTCGGTTACAGGTATCCCGCGCTCATACTTTTGCTGATAGACCTTCCCACCTTGCCTGACTTGGACGCTCTGCCATTCCGATAAGCCGTTCACCACGGAGGCGCCAACGCCGTGCAGTCCGCTGGCGGTTTTGTATCCGACGTTGGCGCGCCCGTCAAATTTGCCTCCGGCGTGCAGTGTCGTCATGACTACCTGAAGCGCCGGAACACCGCTGGCGTGCAGCTCCACCGGAATTCCCCGTCCATCATCTCGGACGGTCACGCTTCCGTTGGCGTGTAAGATAACGTCAATCTCGGATCCAAAACCGGCAGCAAATTCGTCGATAGAATTCTCAACTAACTCCCGGATCAGATGATGAAGCCCCGCCGGTCCGGTGCTACCAATGTACATACCGGGACGCTTGCGAACTGCTTCCAACCCTTCCAAAATCTGTATATCACCTGCTCCGTAAGACATTTCCGTCTGCATATAATGAATTCCAACTCCTTTAAGTCCCGTTGTTAAGAACCAGTTTGAACCTCTTAGGTGCTACTTGGGCAACGCCGTTTAGCAACCTTGGGAATTTTTATATTTTTATATTCGCCAACGAGATGGTTTACATGTCGCACCGCTCCAGCGGATTGACAACCTCATCGGTCAAAGCTTGGATTTGGCAATCCACACCGAGCGGGAAACGGGTATGAGCGTCTCACATCAGCCTGACCATTGCAGAACTTTCATACTTTTCATACCTTTCATACCAAATTGGGGTTTTCCACAGAGAAAGAAAACGGGGAAGATCCCTTGCTGTGACCGGCTTTGGCGCCATTTGAACATTAACGCCATTAAAGCATAGGTATGAAATTCCGGTTTTTTCCCAAAACGGGTTTCAATCGAAGATGGGAGCTTCCATCTTGATTCAATAATCGAGATTTTCAATAGCTGCGCGCCTGCTTTGATTGATGAAAAGACGCTGTAAATTTGCTTTCAGTTCCGGGTCGGGGACATTCGCGACCGTGTGTTCAACTTTTTCCAAGACATTGCCGGAAATCTCCGCATCACAGAGATTGGTTTCCAACACTTTATGACGATGGGAACGGCTAGAACGTTGAGATTCCCAGTGCCGCGAGGAACGCGGCGGCTTCAATTGAAACCGCAGTTCTCTGACAGCGGCGCGACCAATTTCTGCGTTAAGTTTCCGAACAATATGCTCTCGCTGAAACGTCAATTCCATTACTAACGGGTGCGACAACGCGTGGACAGTCAACTTTGCTTTAACAAGCGAAACCGGCTGTGTGTTGCGTGCAATCAGGTCGCCGACAGCCTGCCTCCATGCAGCAAACACTTTCTGCTCAACAATCTTGTGTTCGAACCCCTGTTCCTTGAACAGCGACTCAAGCACGGTATCAAGTTCATGGGTTTTTCCCGCCGAATCGGAGTTCATGTCATTGCCATACGTGTCTGATTCATCTTACTATAGATATCGAAACCCCATCTTCGATTTGACGACTGAAGAGGCATTACTATCGTGCTTCCTGTTCAGTCGCTTGATCGTTGGAGGATGGATCCGCTGTCTATCGTCAAAACCGTGCAGTCGTCAACCTCCCCAGCTAGAATTTCTCGTTGAGTCGAAGTGATAAATGTCTGGGCGTTCAAACGCCCCAATAAATCCAACAGAAACGCCCTGCGCCTATCATCCAGCTCCGAAATTACATCGTCGAGTAGCACAATCGGCGTTTTGCCCGTGGTATGGCGTATCACTTCCAACTCACCCAACTTTAGCGTGAGCGCGATAGTTCGCTGTTGGCCCTGTGAAGCATACGGTCTAGCATCCTCACGCAAAGTCCCGCCCTGTTTCTGCGTTTCGAGGAGCAAACTAAAGTTGTCGCGGTGAGGTCCTACCGAGGTTGTTCCATGTAAGATATCGATCCTCCGGGAGGCATCCAAAGCCTTCCCGAATTGCACAAGGGCTTCCAATCCATTGCAAGCCCCCTCAAGAGATGATTGTTGATCTGAAATCAACGATTCGTCAAAGCCGGGCGACGCTTGGTATTTTATTTCGAGCCGCTCATGGTCGCCGGTCAATTCAGCATGCTTCTCTTGCGCGTAGACCTGCAACTGTTTGAGCACCCGCGATCTGGTTTGGATGATGAACAGCCCGTGGTCAACAAGCAACCCATCCCACGCTTCCAACTGCTCGGAATTCGCCTGTTTACCGCGAATCTGCTTGAGCAATTCGTTCCGTTGTTTGAGAACGAGTTGGTAGTCTTGAAGTTGCTTCAGATAGGCTGCATCAATTTGGCAGATTAGGAGGTCGATGAACCGGCGACGGTCTGCCGGCGATCCTTTCACGAGGGCAAGAGATTCGGGAGAAAAGAAAACAACCTTAAATTGCCCCATCCACTGCGACAGTCGCGGTTGGACATCACCATTCAATTTGAACCGTTTCTGCCCCTGCAGTTGATTCGAAACTTCAAGCGTCATCTCAGTGGGGTTAGCACCATCGTTTCCCGAATTAGATGCGACTATGCCCTTGAGATAAAACCAACTTTCATTATGCCGGATGAGTTCATCATTCGGATAGGCTCGGTGTGACTTTGCGGTGCTAAGAAAATAGATTGCCTCTAAAAGGCTAGTCTTGCCCTGCGCATTCCCACCGGTGATGAGGTTGACTCGATTCGGAAAGTCAATTTCGCAATCAACATAATTCCGGAAATTACGTAAAACAATCTGATTCAAGTGCATGGAGGAAATTCCGAACGCGGATCCCCGACCCTTAGCTCTACGATTACGACTCCAGCCGCATCGGCATAATTAGACAAAGATGATTGTCTTCACCAACGGGTTTCAGTACGGCTGCACTCAGTGAATCTTTGAACTCTATTACGACCTCTTCCGTCCCGATGTGACTTAGCGCGTCAATGAAGAAACGCGCGTCAAAGGCAACCTCCAAGCTGCCGTTACCACTATTGATGGCAACAGTTTCGTATGCCTCCCCGAGGTCAGGTGCCTTTGCCGACACCTCAATCTGATCCGCCTGAATATTAAAACGTATGGAGAAGGTTTTTGGATTCGCCAGTAAAGCTACACGTCTGGTCGCACTGAGCAGCGTCTCCGCATTAACAGTTATCCGGTTCTCGTGATTCTTGGGAATAATCTGTTCGTACTTCGGATACTCTCCATCAACTAATCGAGAAGTCAGTGTAGACTCGTCATCTGCGAAGACAATCTGGTTGTCGAGCAAGGAGATTTTCACTTCTGTCGATGCCTCAAACGCCCTCATAATCTCGCGTACCGACTTTAAGGGCACGATAACGCCGACTGGTTCCTCAGGAGCAGGTATCAAGGCTTCGCTTGATGCTACTGCGAGACGGCGTCCATCTGTTGCCACAACTTCCGATTTCTCCGGTGTTAGATGCAGATAAAGCCCATTTAGAAAATACCGAGTTTCCTCCGTTGAAGCGGAGAATTCGGTTTTATCAATCATGGATCGGAGCACCTCTGCCTCTACTGTAAAGAAATCCCCACGGATAGACTCGATTTCTGGAAATTCATCATCTGACAGTCCAATGATTTTATAGACCCCGGCGCCGCACGCGAGCTCAACGCGATAATTTTCCGTCGTCGTAAACTTGATTTCCTCTGGTGGAAGCTCACGCACAACTTCACCGAGTTTCCTAGCTGAAACGGTTATAGCGCCTTCTTCAAAGATTGTGCCGGGGACAACGATTTTAATAGCGACCTCAAGGTCAGTCGCCGCAATCTCAATCCGATCGTCCGCGGCGCGGACTAGTACATTCGAAAGAATTGGCAGGGTGTTTCTACCAGCAGCGACGCCCTGCAATATCTGTATGGACCGAAATAATTCGTCTTTACTAAAAGCTAACTCCATTTTTTCCTCCTGGAAGCTACGATATTTCGTTATACGAGAAAATCCTTCGCTTCAATAGAACTTCAAGCCTATTTCATCACTAGCTATTCCTCTTCAGAATCAAGCAGCCGACAACTACATGACCTGCAACAATGCCTTTGCCGGGTGGATGTAAGATCGGCTCAGATTTGCGATTACGACTCCAGCCGCATGGGCATGATTAGGCAAAGATGATTGTCTTCACCAACGGGTTTAAGTACGGCTGCGCTAAGCGAATCTTTGAACTCTATTACGACCTCTTCCGTCCCGATGTGACTTAGCGCGTCAATGAGGAAACGCGCGTCGAATGCAACTTCTAGACTGCCGTTACCACTGTTGACAGCAACAGTTTCGTATGCCTCCCCGAGGTCAGGCGCTTTTGCCGACACCTCAATCTGATTCGCCTGAATATCAAGACGAATGGAAAAGGTCTTTGGATTCGCCAGTAACGCTACGCGTCTGGCTGCGCTGAGAAGCTTTTCCGCATCAACAGTTATCCGGTCCTCGTGATTCTTGGGAATAATCTGTTCGTACTTCGGATACTCTCCATCAATGAGTCGAGAAGTCAGCGTAAACTCGTCATCTGCGAAGACAATCTGGTTGTCAAGTACGGAGATTTTCACCTCTGTCGATGCTTCAAACGTCCTCATGATTTCACGCACCGCCTTTAACGGCAGGATAACCCCAATAGGCTCTTGAGAAGGAGGTATCAAGGCTCCGCTTGATGCTACTGCAAGTCGGCGTGCGTCCGTACCTACGACCTCTGATTTCTCCGAAGTGAGATGCAGATAAAGCCCGTTCATAAAATATCGAGTCTCCTCGGTTGAAGCGGAGAACTCGGTTTTATCAATCATCGACTTTAGCACCTCTGCCTCTACCGTAAAGAAATCCCCACGGATAGATTCCACCTCTGGAAACTCGTCATGGGATAGCCCGATGATTTTATAGACCCCCGCTCCACAAGTAATTTCAACACGATTGTTTTCGGTAGTCCTAAACTTGACTTCCTCCAGCGGGAGTTCACGCACAACTTCACCGAGTTTTCTAGCGGATACGGTAATTGCACCTTCTTCGAAGATTGTGCCGGCGACGACAATTTTGATACCGACCTCAAGGTCTGTTGCCGACATCTCAATCCGATTATCGGCGGCGTGAACTAAGACGTTTGAAAGAATTGGCAGCGCGTTTCTACCGGCAGCAACCCCCTGCAGTATCTGAATGGACTTAAATAATTCGTCTTTACCAAAGGCTAACTCCATTTCTTCCCCCTACGACTATACCTGAGCCAGTTAGACCTGGCACTGTTTGCCAATCTTCGTTTATGGAGCGATGTTGGCAACTCCTTTAGTCAAGTATGACAGACTGGTGTAACCACCCTACGAGATAACGGTCACAGAAACCGATCTGGCTCACTTCAGCTCAATTTGCATTTGCTCCGCCAGGTTAACTCCTCAAGAGGTGTATGTTGGTTTTTTCCGTTCTTGCGTAAGCGTTTATGGGTTTACCTAGATGAGGTTTTCGCCCAATTGAACCTCAATTTACAGGTAGATTCCTAATGTAAAAACTAAAATATAAATGGATTAGTAATAGTAGTAGGGGGTGTGGATATGTGGATAACCGCCCTAATCCTAGATAAGACGTAAGGTAGAGGCAGTGGATGGGATGTGGATTAAATTTTGACTTATCCACATCCCATCCACCGATTCAAACTTATCCACATCTGTCCACAGGGAAAACACAAGTTATCCACATACTTGTCCACAAGTTATCCACATTATTACAACTAGGAAGGATGGAAGAATCAATCCCCGCCTTGCTTGTTCCAACGTGGGTTCATCATTTCATGTCTTCAATCAATAAATTGACCGTCTGATTTAGCTCTGAATCTAGTTGAATCCCATTTGCAATACGATCACAGGCGTGCATGACTGTCGTATGGTCTCTCCTACCGAAAGCTGCCGCAATTTCCAAAAAGGAGAGACTCGTCAACTTACGGCAGAGATACATCCCAATTTGTCGAGGGACAACTAACTGTTTAGTGCGCTTGGCGGATTTGAGGTCTGAGACTTTGACACGATAGTAAGATGCCACGGCTTTTTGGATATCCTCTGCAGTAACTGCCGTGCGGGCTGGTCGGGGCGTTGGCCCCGTATGATTGCCAAGAATCCTGTAGGCAAATTCGTCGGTTAATTCTTCATTGAAAAGACCTGCTTCCGTGACAAGCCGAAGTAGGGCTCCTTCAAGTTCGCGGATGTTGGTTTGGCCTATATCGGCGATGGCGTTCAACACGGAATCGGGAACGGTATCAAATCCGTGATCCTTGCATTTTTGGCGGAGAATAGCGACTCGCGTTTCGAATTGTGGAATGCTGATCTCGGCTACCATCCCCCACTCAAAACGGGAGCGCAATCTTTCCTCGACCGCTTCGAGGTTTTTTGGAGGGCGGTCACTTGTCATCACGACCTGATTGGAGTTTTGATGCAGTTCGTTGAACGTGTGAAAGAATTCCTCCTGCGTCCCATCCTTGCGTTGGAGAAACTGGATGTCGTCAATGAGGAGGACATCGGCGGTTCGGTATTTGCCGCGAAAATCTTGTGAAGTCGTGCGAACGATGATAGAATCAATATATTCGTTCATGAAGGTCTCAGAGGTCACGTATAGCACTTTGAGTTCTGGGTGAATCTCATGAACGCGATTCCCAATCGCATGTAGAAGGTGGGTTTTTCCAAGACCTACCCCGCCGCAGAAGAATAGCGGGTTGTAGACTGTACCGGGATTTTCCGACGCCGCGAGTGCGGCAGCGTGACTCAGGCGGTTGTTAGTCCCAATAACAAAACGATCAAAGGTGTATCGAGAGTTCAAGGTGGCACCGCCCGTGCCTGTTTCTGGAGTGTCAGCGGGAGGTTCCGAGGTACCAGAAGACTTTGGGGCGGTGGTGCCAGTGTTTGAACGGGATTGGGGATCGGGTTCGGTAACCGCAATGTCAAGCGTACCGTCTTGTCCAATCCGTTTTTTGATGGCGCTATTGATATCCGTCAAAAATCGAGATTCTATCTGATCTCTTGCCAAAGTTGCAGGAACGGTGACCGTCAGTATACTTTCGGTCAACTGCGTCGGTTCGGCTTGACGGAGGTAGACATCGTCACGTGCCGTATCGCTAAGTTCAGACAGTATTTCTGCCCAGATTTTTTCGGGGGTATGCGGCATTGTGGCAATTCCTGCAGCAGTGTGGTGTGGGGGTTAAAGTTAATGCGCGTCCTGTCACATGTCGATATGTGGCACTGAAGCGTGTCGCAATAGCTTGTCTCAGGTATTCGGTGTATATCGGCTGGTCAAACAGCGAGAAAATGACGCGATATCCACAAGTTATCCACAACCCATCCACAATTTTTTGCCGTCCCAATCAAGGGAGTCGAAGTGCCGTGAGACGTATGAGGAAGGGATTTGTGCCAACTGTAAAATTGCGAGTAGAGGTAGGCAAAACTGGCTCAGAATGTAGGTTATCCACAAGTTATCCACAACCTGTCCACGAATTCTTCACCGTGTCCAAATCCTCCAAGTGTAAACAACTTAGTATAGCATGAAACGAGATTTTAGGCAACCACAAAATTAGAATGAGATGGTAGGAGTTAATCGTAGCAAGTGTCCTCTGAAGGTGTCAAAATTTTGCTCAATGCATCCGGGATGGTTACTGTCCACAAGTCGATAAACCCTTGCGGGGCGCGCATTTAGCGCGTAGGTTGGGTTGAAGGTAATCTGTCTTTGATGTTGCATGTAGGAGCGATTTCCGAATCGATCATATGACCGAATGCGGAGTGCGATAGAGATTTTTACAAGTCGGGAATCGCATGGGGTTTCTATCACACTCCTTGTGCAATTGCTTGATCCGTCTGGGGCTTTCGAAGGCTGGTGGGATCTCTATCGCAGTCACTATCCGTTCCCTTGATCGCGGAAAGAGGGGAAATCGACGATTTGATGATCGTCAATCGCACTCTACAAGCGTTGTGGGGAAAAGGACTTGACAAACGTCGCGTGGATAGACTATTATTCGTTGGTTTTTTGCAGGACATTTTTTTTGAAAGGAGCACCTCGTGAAACGTACATT
Source organism: Candidatus Poribacteria bacterium (assembly GCA_965197465.1). GTDB lineage: Bacteria > Poribacteria > WGA-4E > WGA-4E > JAJDTR01 > JAJDTR01. The sequence goes on from OZ240209.1 coordinate 3,875,766, forward strand.
TCAACCTCATAATCGTAAGCGAAAAAACAAAATGGGATTTCGGCAGCGGATGTCCACGAAAAGTGGCCGAAAACTCCTCGCTCGGCGGAGGCTTAAGGGCCGCCGGATCCTTAGCGCCTAGCTATCTATCTGAACGTAACCGGTCCTCTTCACCATTACCGTTTGAGAGTCGTCAACCGCTAATTTTCGACTTCAGAATATGCTTCCGCTTGGAAAGCTCAAAATTGATTTTCTGGAGAGCATCCTTCCCGACACACGACATGATTCGCGTGTCATCGTGGGCGCACGGGTTGGGGAGGATGCGGCTGTCATTGACTTCGGCGAAACGTGCCTCGTAGCCAAGACCGACCCAATCACGTTTGCAACGGATGAGATTGGTTGGTACCTCGTCTGCGTCAATAGCAATGATATCGCGACGATGGGAGCAATTCCGAAGTGGTTGCTGGTGACGATTCTATTGCCGGAGGACTGTGCCACCGAGGATCTGGTTTCGGACATTATGGCGCAGATTTCCAGAGCGTGCGAACACTTCAATATCGCGTTGTGCGGCGGGCATACGGAGGTCACGTATGGCTTGGATCGGCCGATTGTTATCGGGCAGATGCTGGGCGAGGTACAAAAAGAGAAATTAATCCTGTCGTCGGGGGCGCGGGAGGGGGATGATCTTATCCTCACCAAGGGGCTTGGGATTGAGGCGACTTCGATTATCGCTCGTGAGCGCGAACCGGAGCTGGTAGGCAAATATTCTAACTCCTTTCTTGCACGGGCGAAGGAGCACCTCACCTCTCCCGGGATTTCGGTACTGAAAGACGCCTTGACCGCGGCGGACACCGGAGGCGTCCATGCCATGCACGACCCGACGGAGGGCGGGGTCGCGACAGCGGTTCATGAGTTGTGCCGAGCCGCACAACTCGGTGCGGTTGTCTGGCAGGAGAAACTGTTTCTCTCCGAGGAGACACAGAGGCTTTGTGCGGAATTTGAGTTGAATCCGTTGGGCGTCATCTCTTCGGGGGCGTTGCTGATTGCCGCCGCGCCCGCGGGGTCGGGTGGGATTGTGAATGCGCTCGGCAAAGAGGGGATTGCCTCAGAAGTTATTGGTCGATTTCGGGCGCCGGGAGAAGGTCTCTGGCTTGAGAGTGCGGACGGGGGACGCCAGCGGCTTCCGATCTTCGAGAGCGATGAGATTACCAAGATTTTCGATTGAGCCGGACTGATGCCTATCAATGGTAGGAAATAGAGATGGGAGTATGGAATATTTCCTTTCCTGCCACCGTCAATCGGATTCGCTCTAGCGGTGCGGCATGGTAGTAGGGAACGCAGATCTGCGTTCCCTACAGTTGCCAAGACATAATACGGTTCAAGTTCATCTGGTGGCTGAATCGCTCGGAGGGCGATGCGCGGGGGATAATCAATGCCAAGAAAATTTGATGTCCCAACTTACTATCGCAGCCCGATTATTTCCGTGGTGAAGAAGGCGCGGCAAGTAACAGATCCGCGAAAACGCGATCTGTCCCCATCGGTGCTAGATTTTGGGCCTGTTAGATTCAAGATTTCACGGCACTTCGGATTCTGCTACGGCGTCGAGAATGCGATTGAAATCGCTTATCGGGCGTTGGAGGATAATCCGGATAAGCGGATATTCCTGCTGTCCGAGATGATCCATAATCCTCGCGTGAACGATGATTTGCGTCAGCGCGGGATACAGTTTCTGTGCGACACCTCGGGGCGGCAGCTTATTCCTTTCGACCACTTAACCCCGGACGACATCGTTATTGTGCCGGCGTTCGGCACGACGTTGGAGATTCAGAAAGAATTGGCGCGGCGAGGCATCGACCCTTATGCCTTCAACACCACCTGCCCGTTTGTCGAGAAGGTTTGGAAGAAGAGCCACGATATCGGCAGCCTGAATTATACGGTTGTCGTGCACGGCAAGCGTCACCATGAGGAAACGCGCGCGACGTTTTCTCACGCCAAGGCGGAAGCGCCCGTCGTAATCGTCCGCGATTTGGAGGAGGCGAAACAGCTTGCCCGCGTCATACGTCGGGAGGCGTCGAGAGAGTTTTTCTACGAGTATTTTGCGGATCGCCACTCTCCGGAATTTGATCCGGACAGGCATCTCCAGCGCGTCGGTGTCGTAAACCAGACGACAATGCTCGCCACCGAGACTCAGGCAATTGCGGAACTGCTCCGGCAGGCAATGGCAGCGCGTTACGGCGAAGAGGATATCGACGAACATTTTGCCGACACGAACGACACGCTCTGCTACGCGACGAAGGAGAATCAGGACGCCACCGTCGCGCTAATCGACGATGGAGGGGATGTCGCCGTCGTCGTCGGGGGCTACAATTCATCCAATACCAGCCATCTCGTGGAGCTATGCGAGGAACGGATGCCGACGTACTTCATCTGCGATGCGGACGAGATGGGCTCGCCGAGGCGCATTCGTCACCTCAATATACACACGAGAGCAGTATGCGTGACGGAAGATTGGCTTCCAAACCCCAAGAACGGATCGCCGATTGATGTTGTGCTAACGGCGGGCGCCTCGTGCCCGGATTCCCTCCTTGATGATACCCTCCATAAAATTGTCTCATGGTTTCCGGCAGCGCATTCAGTTGATGCCGTCATGGCGCCTTTTCAGGAACGGCTTCCTGCTTAGCCTCATGGAAGGATGGAAGGGAGAAAGCAATGCATCAATTGAATGTAGATGCGCGGGTACGCGTCATTGTTGGATGAAAACATGCGTGATTTAACGGTAGTTTCATTAACTTCAACCTATGTCAAGGAGGGGTTGCGATGAGTTTCGGCGTGAAATTGAAGTGTGCGGTGGGACTGGTTCTTTGTTTGGCTATATGTGGGTGTGACGAAGTCATAAAGGAAATAGATTTCAGTGACAATCCGCTTGATACTAATCCCGCGAAGTGCTATAACATTCTTGCCGGAGCTTACGAGCTTGTTCGGAAAGAACGGATTCCCCCTTTTCCCGGCGGAATTGGCGGTATTATAGCACAACCGAAACTTCGGGGGGATTTGGTAATTACACCACATCACGGTATTTTCATGAGAATATTTCAAGATGGTAGGCGTATAGATTCTATTGAAGATAGTAATGCTACTTTTGAACTTTTCCCAAGTGGTATGTGTAGTGAAGGCAGTATGATGATAATCGGTGGAGAAAAGGATGGTGTCTTTTTTGCCTATGAATTAGAGAATGATGTTCTTACACTGATAGAATATGAAAGAAGGCGTGTGGCGAGTTTCAAGTTTTCTTGGCGCCGGCGTTGGTAAAGTTAGCGCTCTATTTGCGGTGCGGGAGATTGTTCCAACGTGTGTCCTTTGTAGGAGGGAATTCTGATTCCGGACAAGTTAAGGGTACCTATCGCGCTCGCTATTCACTCGCTTGATCGATTCGGAGATCGCTCCTACAGTAAGTCTAAGGATTGACCATGAAATTTCCAAAACCATTCACTCAGTACCAAACACTTGAGGAAAGGTATCATTCCTATTTTCGAGCACTCAGCGATGAATTGCGGGAGCACCATCAGTGGCGCACCTCGCGTGATCCGAAACGAGGGAACTCTTACGCTCTTCCGTCAGGTTATAGTGCATTTCGTTATCGTGTTTGGTTTTCCGAGAGGACTCAAGAGGTGGGGACAGCTCTTCAGATTCAAGGGAAACCCCAGGCAGAATGCCAAGAACTCTTTGATGCCCTAAAAGAACAGAAGGCGGAAATAGAATCCTGTTTTGGAAGCCCCCTTCAATGGGAACGCAAGGATCAGAAACGTCAAACGATTGCCGTATATCGCAACGGCGATATTTGGGCATTTGAAGGTGAGTTAGAAGAAATCGCAGATTGGCACATCGAAAAACTGCTAAAGTTGAGAGAGGTGTTTACCCCGAGAATGAAGCAGTGTTAAAGCAATCAACGACCAACAAATCGTTCCAAAGTACGTAGAAGGGCAGAACCGATTGACCCTACAAGGAATGGTGGGCAGTGCCCACCCTACGAACTGTCACGACAAATCTCGTAGGGCGGCGAGGAGGGCGTCGGTTTGATCCGGGCGGCCGATGCTGATGCGGATGTGGTCAGTCAAGCCGGGTTTGCTGAAATAGCGTACCAGAATCCCTCGTCCTTCAAGGTCCAGCTTAAGTTGGCGGGCGTCTCGATTGACTACGCGGCACAGAATGTAGTTTGCCTGGCTCGGATAGGGGCGTAGGAAGTCGAGTTGAGTCAGTTCCAGATATAACCGCTCGCGTTCTTGGACAATCTTCGCCACAGTCCCCATCAAGTGATCGGCGTCGTTCAGAGATTCCAATGCCGCCGCTGTCCCCGCCACATTGACGTTATACGGCTGTTTAATCTTCCATAATTGCGGCATAATCGCTTCCGGGAAAACGCCGTAACCCACACGCAATCCCGCCAACCCCGCCCATTTGCTGAAGGTGCGCAAAACGATGAGATTCTCGTGTTCCAGCACCGAGTTCACCCGGCTGGTTCCGTGAAACTCAACATAGGCTTCGTCAAGAATCACGGCGAGGGGCAGGTCAAGCAAACGACCCAAGTCGCCGTCGCTCAAGATGCCCCCGTCGGGGTTGTTGGGGCTGGTCAGAAAGAGCAGCTTGACGTTTGGTGCCTTCGCAACAGTAGACTCTATGGCATCAATATCAACCGAGAAATCGGGTCTGCGGGGGATGTTGATGAGATTGCCTCCGTTGAGAGCGGTATCGAAGCTGTACATGCCAAAGGTGGGAGGGCAGTCAATGACGGCATCACCCGGCTGGATAAAGAGGCGCATAATGAGGTCGATCAACTCATCGGCGCCGTGTCCTACCATGATGCGGGATTTGTCTAGGCTTAGATAGTCGCTTAGCGCGTCCCGGAGCAGGTTGTTGTCGGGGTCGGGGTAGATGTGGTAATAGCGCTCGTTTGCCAGGGCTTGGAAGATACGCGGTGACGGACCGTAGGGGTTCTCGTTGGCGTCGAGTTTGATAATCTCCTCCGGCGAGCGTCCAAGTCGCTTGCTCAGAACGTCAAAGGGAAGGATGGGGGTGTAGGCTTCCATCTCGGCGATTTCGGGGCGGACAAGCTTGGTTAGGTCGAATGGCATAGTTGTAGGTGCGTGGGGTTTCGGCGTTGCTATACACCTGTCGCCCTTCCAGGGCTTTTGGCTGCATGGTGCTACTACAAAGACAGTATCGCACAGCTTCAGGCAAACAATTCGTTAACAACACTACCGTTGTTGACGACTCGAATTGGTCGTCCCGCACGCGAGTAGTTCTGGTTGTTATAATCGATTCCCAGGGCGAAACAAAGCGAGGCAAAGAGATCCGGTACGGACACTGGTCGCTCCACAACCGCGGTGCCATCGGCATTGGTCGCACCGATTGCGCGTCCGCCGCGCACCCCGCCCCCGGCGATTACGGCAGACCAGCCGTTAGGGAAGTGATCCCGCCCTTCGTTTTCGTTGATTCTAGGTGTTCGCCCAAATTCGCCGAGCCAAAGCACGATTGTTTCATCAAGCAGATTGCGGTCTTCAAGATCTCTCACGAGTGTCGCAAACGCGGGGTCAACAACGTTCAGCAACCCTTCTGTCTGCTCAAAGTTATTTGAGTGCGTATCCCATCCATCAAGGGAAACCTCGACGAACTTCACCCCCGCCTCAATTAGGCGCCTCGCCATCAAACATCCCTGTCCAAACCGGTTGTCCCCGTAGGCTTTTTTGAGAGCTATCGGTTCGTCGGAGACGTCGAAAGCCTTCGCGCTTGGCGAATTGATTAGCTTGTCCGCTTTTTTGTAGATGGCTCGATGCGCCTCCGTGCTTCTGACCTCGCGATTCTTGAGGAAATCCTTTTCGATATCCTCTAACATTTTGAGCCGTTGGTGAAAACGCCGACGGTCCATCTGTTCCGGATATTTTAGGTCGTCAATCGGTTTGCGCGGATCATTCACCACAAACGGATCGTGTTTAGCTCCGAGAATCCCTGCGGTAAACGATGGCGAGTTGATGTTGACGCAGTTGGGCAACTCGGTATCCTCATCATCCAGATAGTGAGACGTGAGCGATCCAAATGTGGGATGCTTGACAGAACCTGTTGGTGCGTAGCCGGTGTGCAACAGGTATCTTGCCCGTTCATGATTTCCCTCGCGGGACACCATGGAGCGAATCACCGCAAGATGGCGCGCCTGCTCCGCGACCATCGGCAGATGCTGAGAAAATTGAACTCCTGCCGCGCTGGTTTGGATTGCGCTAAAGGGACCGGCGTTTGGCGTTCCCGGCTTCGGATCGAAGGTATCCAGTTGGCTTGGTCCTCCGTTCATAAACAGCACGATACACTGTTTCGCGCGCGGGGCAATCTTTTCTATTTGGGCGAATGCAGTGGATTGGAGATGTTGCATGGCGACGAGCCCGAGGAAGCTGCTCATTCCGAATTTGAGGAAGTTGCGCCGTGACATCTCGCTATTCAACGAGTCAGCGGGTTCATATTCCGGAACCCAGATTTGTGTCTTCATCTTTAGTCCTCCCTTTCGACTCAAATGCGGCGAGAAAGCGCGATTGTTTGTGGTTCTTGATGCCCTTCCGTGGATTTCCGCTAGTTGATTCAATGGTTTAGCGCGAACTCGGCAGAGTTGAGCAGAGCCCAATAGATATCGCTGTAGGCAAGGTCTTTGTTGCGGTAGAGGCTGCGGTCCAAGTAGCGCTTGAAGTACGTGTTTTCCTTTGATTTCGGCGGGCGAGAGAGCACGTTTAGGTAGATGCGTTCAAGGCGGTCACTCGGGTCGCGCCACTTGCCAAGGATGTAGTTGAGAAAACTGCCTCGCTCTTTGGTATCCGCGCTATCGTTCACCATGGAGCCGTTAATCATCATCAAAGCCTGGGGCACGGTGCCGTTAAACGCTTCAATCTCCTCGTTCTCCCCGTTGTCGAGTAGAAAGATAAAACGCTCAAGATATTCTCGTTTCATTCCCTCAAGACGTTCCGGGTCCCGGCGATTTTGTAATCTTTCAAAACCTGTAGCTTGAAGCATTGAGTAGAAAAACTGCTCCGGGTCTAGCGGTTTGATGTAGGCGTGCGAATAGTATGTGTCGTCATCCTTGTTGCTCTTGTTCGTTGCCGATGATCGCTGGTAAGCGTCTGTGTTCAAAATAATGCGCATCATATATTGTAAATCGTAATCGGAGATGACGAAGAAGTCGGCTAGGGTGTCGAGGAGTTCGGGATCCGATGGCGGATACTCCTCTCCGAATCCGTCGAGCGGTTCAACGAACGCCCTCCCCATAAAGTGCCCCCAAATTCGGTTCACGATAGCCTTGGCAAAGTAGGGATTATCTTTGCGGGTTAACCATTCACCTAACGCGTGTCGCTCTAAGGTAGGCGGTCCTTGATACGGCTTGCCATCCAAGAAGCGTGGAACAACGCTTGTGTCGGTGTCCGGGATATGAATTGGTCTCGCCGTACCGTCTTTTATGTAGGCTCCTACCTCTTCCTTCTTGCCATCCATGGTTATTTCGTAAAGCGCAACTCGCTCCATGCCGGTGAAAAATGCGGCGACACCGAAGAAATCCTCTTGGAACCACGCCTCCGTTTTGTGATCATGGCACTGAGCGCACTGCATCGGCAGCCCCAAAAATAGACGGGAGATTTGGGCGGTCAATTCAACCGGATCCAAATCGTAGCGCATAATATAATCTGCGGCGCCGTTGTCTTCCGCGTTTCCCTTCGCGGCTACAAGTTGCTTCACAAAGAAATCGTACGGCATGTTTTTCCTCAGCGCCTCTTGCACCCAATTGCCCAAGTTTTCCAGATTGCTGGAACCTTCCCGCTTTACTAGCCAATTCATCCAAAGATGGGTCCAATACTGAATGTAGGGCTCACTGCCAATCAACCTGTCAATCTTCTTCTCCCGCTTATTCTTGGACCCATCCTTGAGAAACTCCAGCACCTCGTCGGCAGTGGGGATTTTGCCGGTCAAATCGAGGTGAACGCGCCTCAGAAATTCAGTGTCGCTCGATTGCTCGGAGGGGGTGAGGTCTTGCTCCTTCAACCGCGTTTCAATGTGGCGATCCAATTGAAGTGTGGTAAATGAGACATGGCTTTCGGTCTCCCTGTTGTAGATGCACAGGAGTACCATGAGGATGCACCAAGAAAAAGCGAAGCGGTGGCTAGATGATTCAGATGGTAGTTTCACGATTCAGCTCTCAGTCAATAACTAACTTATACCATTTCTCTATATTTGCGGTGCATTATATAGTGTCAATCAAGCCTTTCCAATGCGGGGCAGGAAGATCTCTATCGCACTCCTTTTTCAGTCGCTTGATCTATCCGTTCCCTTGATCGTTATCCACTCGCTTGATCCTTTATCAATGGCTCAATTCAGTCTTGGAACTAGCGCCAAGGGTAACATAGAATAACACAGCGACAAAAATGTGTCAATCTTGATAGGAGGATAGATAGGGGAATCGCTTCCAATTCTTAATTGTAGAAGCGTTCTTTATCTCGCTATAGGCTAGGCGTGCAATGAATGGCGTCTTGGAGTTGGGTTTCGCTGTGCTCAACCCAACCTACGGGCTTTAGCAAGAAATCGCGACTCAGAAGGGGAGCGGTGTTGCGCAATCAGATCGGACTTGACTTTTCGGTAGTGATGCATTATGCTTTTTCCACTTGTAAACGTTAGGGTGAGGTAGCAGATGAAGGCGAATCGTGTTTCGCTAGAAGTGAACGTCGCGGGAATCCGCATGAAGACCCCGGTCATGGTGGCATCGGGGACATTTGGCTATGGGGGCGAGTACGTTGATTTCGTTGACCTCAATCAGCTTGGTGCCATTGTTGTCAAGGGTATCACAAGCGAGCCGTGGCAGGGTAACCCGATGCAGCGAATCATTGAGACGCCGTCGGGGATGCTGAATGCAATCGGGCTGCAGAACGTCGGCGCCGATGGCTTTATCTCAGAGAAGTTGCCCTACCTGCGAGATTTCGATGTGCCTGTCGTAGTCAACGTCTGCGGCGAGACGCTGGAGGAGTACTATGAGGTTACGGAGAAACTCGATGCGACGGAGGGGGTTGCCGCGATAGAGTTGAATATCTCGTGTCCGAATCTCGATTGCGGCGGGATGAGCTTTGGCGTCGATCCCCAGTTGGCTAGCGAACTCGTCAGGAATGTGCGGACGAAAACCGGGTTGCCGTTGCTGGTTAAGTTGTCGCCAAATGTCACGGACATCGCCGAGATTGCTCGTGCCATTGAAGACGCCGGCGCCGACGGGCTTTCCGTGATTAACACGCTGCTCGGCATGGCGATTGATGCCAAGACACGTCGTCCGCAACTCGCCAACCTGACCGGCGGGCTGTCTGGACCGGCGATCAAACCGGTCGCGCTGCGAATGGTGTGGCAGGTCTATAACGCGGTCAAGATTCCAATCGTCGGTATGGGGGGCATCATGACTGGAGAAGACGCAATAGAATTTTTCATCGCGGGGGCTTCGGCGGTGGCGGTCGGCACGGCGAACTTCGTCAACCCGCGCGCCTCGCTTGATGTGACGGACGGGATTCTCGAGTATTTGGAAGAGCACGGGTTTGATTCGGTTAAGGAGTTGGTCGGGAGTTTGGTGCAATGAATGGGTTAAGCACGTTTGGAGCGGGGCGAGGTAGCTCTTTGCTACAGGCATAGCAATCCGTAGGGAACGCAGATCTGCGTTCCCTACAAAGGCGCACGCGGTTGTCCTAAATTCGCGGTAGAGATCAATAGACTAAACAGTTACAACCACCAAGACACGCCCCAGTTCTGAAGATTAAAGTAAAGACCATGAGACATCTCATTACGCTTGATGATTTATCCGATTTTGAGATTCGCCAGATTTTTCGACTCGCTGACCAGATGCGGACGAATTTGGCGACGTGGTCGGGCTTCTGCCAGGGCAAGCTATTGGCAACGCTGTTTTATGAGCCGAGCACGCGAACACGGCTGTCGTTTGAGAGCGCGATGGAGCGGTTGAATGGGCGGACGTTGGGGTTTGCCGATCCGCAGGCGGCGTCGGTTGCAAAGGGCGAAACCATCGCCGATACTGCCCGCATGGTGACGAATTACGCGGATCTCATCGTGGTGCGCCACAGCTTCGCGGGGGCAGCGCGGGTTATGGCGCGTTACGCCAACATACCGGTTATCAACGGTGGCGACGGCAGCCATGCGCATCCAACGCAGGCGCTTACGGACATGTACACGGTGATAGCGCGGAAAGGCGACGTGAAGGGGTTAACGGTCGGTATCTGCGGCGATTTGTGCTACGGGCGAGCGGCTCACTCCTTCGCGCTTGCCATCGCGCGGTTTGGAGGCAATCTAGTTCATATCGCGCCGCAGGTTTTTCAAATGCCGAAGTGGGTTCTCTCGCAAATCAAAAGTCTTTACGGGCAGGTGCCGACGGAGACTGCCCATCTCGCACACGTGATTGGCGGACTTGACGTTATCTATGTGAATCGGCTTCAGGAGGAACGTTTACCTGCGGATGTCGATCCGGAGACGGCGCGTTCAAGTTACCTTGTCAACGCCGATGTGATGCGGAACGCCAAGTCGGACGCGATGATAATGCACCCGCTGCCGCGTGTCAACGAGCTTTCCTATGAATTGGATGAAGACCCGCGAGCCGCTTATTTCGAGCAGTCGGCAAACGCGATTCCGACACGGATGGCGTTAATCGCGAGCCTGACGGGGCTTGAAGAACTTATCTTGACACAACCCCCTACACGTGAGGTTTCTGTTGGCGGCAGAGAGTGCCATAACCCAAACTGCGTCATAACTTACGAAAGCTATCTGGAACCTGAAATCGAGGTACACCCAAGCGAAGAATCTGTAACTTCGTGCGCGTATTGCGGAGCAATCGTATCCTAATCTGGGAGCACGTCATTTGCGATGGATTTTTACAAGTATCATGCACTCGGCAACGACTACATCGTCATCGATCCGAGCAGAAACGACGTTAGTTTAACGGAAGCAACTATTCAGCTAATCTGTCACCGAAATTTTGGGATTGGATCGGACGGGATACTTTATGGGCCGACCTTTGATGGCGGGGAAATTTCGTTGAAGATTTTGAATCCGGATGGCAGCGAGGCAGAGAAAAGCGGCAACGGCATCAGGATTTTCTCCAAATACCTCTTCGATGAAGCTTACGTCGAAGGCAGGAAGTTCAGACTCCAGACGCTCGGAGGGGAGGTCGCCGTCGAGATTCTGGACGATCAGGCGCGACGGATCAAGGTTGATATGGGCAGCGTGACTTTCGTCAGCGATGAAATCCCCGTTAGCGGTGTGAGACGCGAAGTGGTCGACGAAACGCTAACAGTAGGGGATGGAGAGTTCAAGGTGACATGTGCGTCCGTCGGCAACCCGCACTGCGTCATTCCGATGCCGGAAATCTCTAAGGAGTTGGCGCTCGAACTTGGACCGCCCGTGGAAAATCACCCGCTGTTTCCGAACAAGATTAACGTGCAACTTTTGAAGGTCATCGATCGGGGTAACATCCAGATTGAGATTTGGGAGCGGGGCGCGGGATACACGTTGGCGTCGGGGAGCAGTAGTTGCGCGGCGGCAAGCGCGGCACATAAGCTAGGACACGTGGGCAGTAATCTGACGGTGCATAGTCCGGGCGGTCAGATTGAGATTGAGATTAAATCAGACGGACACATTTTCATGACAGGTGCCGTAACGGGAGTTATGTCGGGCCAATTCAAGCCGGACCTGCGAGGCGAATTGGGAATAAACACTTGAGAGATTATAACTCTGTAGTTATGCGTTTTCAATATTGGCTAGCATTCCGAGCATTCTCTTGGAGCATACTTAAACTGGGGTGTATGCGTGCTTATGGCTTCAATACGAAGGAATCGCTTTCCAGCTTCGTTATTCATATCCATACTCCTGCACTTGGTATTGGCGATCCTTTTTTTCCAGACGATAATGCAGGAGTATAAGGAGCAGGACTTCATCACTGTAGATTGGGTCAAACTGCCGCCCGCAAAACGTACCGTGAAAACAGAGGTCATCAAGCGCCCGCAGCCAAGAGCGGCGACCCCAAAGACGCTCAGCATACAGAGAAATCGGGTAGATCCTAATCCGAAGCCGGTTGAAGTGAAAGTGGCGTCCCGTGATTCTCTTAAGTTTGTTCGAGAAAACTTTGACATATCCGTGGACACGTCTGAGGCAAGCGCAGCGAATCTAAAAACCGCGGCGAATATCCCGGTGAGGTCGCACGATATTACAGTACGCGAAACGGACGATGATTCGGGTGAAGGGGATGAAGGATTATTCATAGGAAGAGCGCAGAAGCCTAGCAGCGGCAAAGGTAGGTCAAATAGCTTATCGTCATCAATAATTGAGTCAACAGGCGCAGTTGATTCAGTGGATGCCGAAGACTCAGATTTTTCGGGCCGCGAGTTGCTTCCCGGAAACAAACTGGGCGCTGTGCTCGTAGGAGACGGTCACGACGTAGAAGGGCATATTCGACTCATCAGACTCAAACATTCGCTCTCGGACTGGTGGCAAGATCCAACCGCGCTCCCAAGTTTTATGAAATGGCTCGCCGAGAATACGCGCCTGCGTGCGGATATGAACTTTAAGGGCGGGTCTCTTCGGTTGACCGATCCGGACATTATGGACGCACCGCTTGTCTTCATGACCGGACATGACAAGGATATTACCGTTTCGCGCAGTCTGAAAAAGGGGGGAGCATTGACCGGCACTTTTTCGGCAGAGGAGCGCGCCGCCCTGCGGAAATATATCGTCGAGCGCGGCGGGATGCTCTTTTTTGACGACTGTGGGTTTAATGGTCTGTTTGCGCAACAGGTCGCGCTCGAACTTGACAAAATCTTTCCGGAATACCTGCTAGAGCCTATTCCACATGACCATGAGATTTACAAAATACATTTTCAACTCTCGTTACCGCCCACCGGCGGTGATGTTTATTGGGGGTCCGAGAACAATCCGAAAACGTCCAAGTTCAAATATCAGAAAGGCATTAGCATCGGGCGCCGTCTGGGAGTGGTTTTTAATCGCAAAGACTATATGTGCGCAATGGAGACGGCGGAAATTCCAAGCCGCACGATGCTTCGTATGCGCCGCTCCCCGGATGTGCTCCGCTTTATGACCAATCTCTTGGTCTACACAATGAAGTACGGCGGCAATACGGACAGGTCCAATTATAAAAGGTAGCCACCGCGTTGCGCCGTTTTTATCCCTTTGCCCACCGACTTGCCCGCATGGACAATAACCTGCGCATCCCACTTGCGACGCTTTCACACCTCATTCGTACCGGAGACATCTCCCCTGTCGAACTGATTGAGTCCACGTTCGCAGAAATTGACAGACGCAATCCACATCTGAACGCCTTCATTACGCTATTTCGGGAACAGAGTCTTGAGGCGGCGGGGCAGGCGGAAAAAGAGATTCGCGACGGGCGGATTCGGGGCGCCTTACACGGCATTCCGATTGCGATTAAGGATATTGTCCACGTTGCAGGCACGCCTACCACATGCGGATCGAAATTCTTTGCGATAGATCCGTCCCAACCGGACGCAACTGTCACGGCGAAACTGGAAGCCGCGGGGTCGATAATCATTGGGAAAACCAATTTGCACGAATTTGCCTACGGCGTGACGACAGAGAACCCGCACTTTGGCACAACGGCGAACCCGTGGAACACGTCGCATGTTGCAGGGGGATCGAGTGGCGGCTCGGCGGTTGCTGTCGTCACAGGCTTTTGTGCCGGCGCACTCGGCACAGACACCGGCGGATCGGTTCGCATTCCAGCGGCGATGTGCGGGGCTGTCGGGCTGAAACCCACCTACGGACGAGTCAGTGTCAGCGGCGTTTTCGAACTCGCGCAGTCGCTGGACTGTGTTGGGCCGATATGCCGCCGTGTCGAGGATGTGGCGGTCATGATGAATGCGCTTGCCGGGTATGATAGCGGCGATGTGCACAGCGAAAATCGCCCCGTTCCCGACTACACCGAAGCGTTGGAAGATTTCGTCAGTGGGATGAAAGCCGGCGTGCCGCCGCACCATTGTTTTGAAGATCTTCATCCGGACGTGGAAACCAACGTCGCCGAAGCGATTAAAGTATTGGCGGAGTTGGGAGTGGATGTGATTGAACTCGATCTGCCCTCCATCCCCGATGCGCACCAAGCCACGCTGACCATCTTGATGGCGGAGGCGAGCCATTTTCATCAAAGGCGTCTTGCCGAGCACCGAGAAGATTACGGTCTCGATGTGCGTGAGATGCTTGAGAATGGTCAGAAGTTCTCCGCGGCGGACTACGTTACCGCCGTTCGGTCACGTGAACGCACTCGACGTGAATTCGCGCAAGCCTTTGAACAAGTGGATTTCGTTCTCACGCCCACCGTCCCTGTGCCCGCTCCGCTTCGCTCCATGATGGATGCTTCCGACGGAAGCGATTCTAACCTGATTCGACCGCGCCTAACTCAGAACACGCGAATCTTCAATCTGCTCGGCTTGCCCGCGATATCCGTACCGTGTGGATTCACGAAAGAGGGCTTGCCGGTGGGACTTCAGATTGCGGGGCGGTGGTGGGCTGAGGGAGAGTTGCTCCGGGTTGCGCACGCCTACGAACAGGCGACGCCGTGGCATAGGATGTGTCCTGATGGCAGTGGTGCGGAAGCCGCCGAGAACTCTGTATCCACCATTCACGATTGAAAAGCGGGGGCACCCACAAACGGAAGATGAGGAATGAATAATGAAGAAGAGCGCCCCAAAAAATCGTACGTTGACCTGTAGTGAGGAAGAGATGAATCGTCTTTCAGAGGCTATCCTTCAAGTGGAATGTCCTGTCAGTGAGAAAGAGATTACGGACAAAATCATCAGGGAGGATACGTTTGAAATTACCGGCTATCTACCAAGAAGATTCGTCAATCTGCTTGTACTCGACCCGCCCTACAATCTTTCGAAGGACTACAATGGCCATGTATTCAAGACGCAGGCAAAGGATAACTACCAAGAATGGTTCCTAAAGGCTATTGAGGTCTTGACCCCTACACTCGCGGCAGATGCGACGGTTTATGTCTGCTCGGATTGGAAGACGTCTGTCTTGATAGCCCCCATCCTCGAATCACACTTTCACGTCCGGAATCGAATCACTTGGGAGCGAGAGAAAGGGCGTGGTGCGAAAACGAATTGGAAAAACAATACGGAGGATATTTGGTTCTGTACAGTCTCGGAAAGTTACTATTTTGATGTGGATGCGGTAAAACTCAAGCGTAAGGTGAATGCCCCGTATAAAGTTGACGGAATGCCGAAGGACTGGGAAGCCGAGGAGACGGGCAACTACCGCCTCACTCACCCATCGAACATCTGGACAGATATAACAATTCCTTTTTGGTCTATGCCTGAAAACACGAACCACCCAACACAGAAGCCGGAAAAGCTCATCGCGAAACTGATTTTAGCCGGTTCAAAAGAAGGTGATTTCGTGCTAGATCCGTTCCTAGGCAGTGGAACCACTGCGGTGGTGGCGAAAAAACTAGGCAGACGTTTCTGTGGAATAGAACTTAATAGCGAATATTGCTGTTGGGCGCTGAAACGCTTGGAACTTGCCAGCGGAGATTTGACGATTCAGGGATATGTTGATGGGGTGTTTTGGGAGAGAAACACGCTAAGCGATCAGCCGAAACCCGCTCAAGGGGCGCCCCAGCAGGGAGTGATGTTTTAAGAATTCCCGTGCCCGTGGGCCTTGGAAAGAAGATTGACAGTAAATGGGGGCTATGCTACCATGCCTAAGCCAAATGCTCTTACCCAACCCGGCGGTGAGGCCTTCACTAATCAATGGGAATTAGCACAGAACTTCAATACGCGACGCTGGATGACCTTATTGAGCGTGCCCGTAATGTATAGCGATTGAGAATTGACGAATTTTTCCAATTCATCAATCGTCCGGAAATTGAGAGGAAGCTTCTAAGAGTATTCAATGAAAAAGGTATTCAGCGTCGATAGTCTGTTGAATCTTCAACGCCCAACGGATCGAGTACCAATGGATCTATCGCTAGATGGCCGTTTGCTGGCTGTGAGTGTACAGGGAATACGTCAAGAAACAGTAGGTATACGAGAAGACGGCTTTGGAGCAGATGGTATTTACCAAGCAATGGATGGGAGCCAATTGTGCATCGTAGATACGAAAACTGGAAAAGTTCAAGAGCCATTTCCGGCTGGAAGTACCAGTTGGGGAGGACAGTGGTCTCCCGATGGAAGACGTTTAGCAGCATACGTGCGGCACAACGGATTAGTCTGTTTAGGAATTTGGTCTCCGGAGACAGAAACCTTTCAGTTGTTTCGACAAGCACTGGTGCGTATCTCCTACGGATTTGAAATCCCTCGGTGGACCCCAGATAGCAGAAAGGTTATCGTGAAGTTATGGCCTGTCAGTGGCTCGGTCAAACCTCCCGTACCCGACCAAGCATTGCCTCCTAATCAACTTCCTCCCGTGACCGTTTTCTCGTTTGACCTCACTCGCGAGGTCAATACTCGCCCGACAAGTGCTTGGCTATTTGATCAGTCGTGTTGCGATCTTGGGTGTATAGATGTTGCCACAGGTGAGGTGCTAAGGTTGGTCTGTGATTGGTCACTGCGTAACTGGCGGGTTGCACCCGATGGACACGGGGTCGCCGTACTCAAGATGGCAGATTACGATTCGCAACACTACGGAATGTCCTACGATTTGGTCGTTGTTCCGCTAGACGGAACACCTCCCCGGACAGTTGCTAGCCGCGTACATCGGTCATACGGAGGCGGATTTAATTGGTCCCCTGACACCCAGCTTATTGCCTATACAATGGATAACGATGAAAGAGAGTCCAAGCAACTCTTTGTTGTACCCGCAGACGGTTCCGAGAAACCGAGAGCTCTGACGGACAAGATGACAATCAGCTTGGATGGTCACCTTGGGCCGCACTGGGGCGAGGATAGTCGTTCCATCTACTGTTTAGCCAAAGATGGCGTATGGATATTCAATGCAGATGGGAGTGGTCAACGCCAAATGAGTGCCACTCTTCCCGGCTGGCGGGTGCGTTTTTGGATTCACCCGCCGATGAATGCAAAATTGTGGACTTCGCCGGATGGGTCTCTTTTCGCCGTTGCTCGAAATGCCATCAAAAAGGAAGCGGTGGCTCGCATTTCTCTTGAAAGTGGCGAAGGAACAATTCTGACGGAATTCTCAAAGACGTGTTGGAGTCCATTTCAGACCGAAGTTGCCCCCGATTTTTCGGCATGTTACCTTGTGACTGAAGCGGCGGATCACCCATCGGAAATCTGGCAGATTCCTCTTGATAGACACGAGCCAAAACGTCTATTTTCACTCAGTTCGGATTTAGAATGCGTGGCGTTAGGCAAACCTCGCTTAATTAAGTGGCGGACATTGGACACACAAATTCGACGTGGTGCGTTTCTCTTGCCTCCAAACTACAGTGAAGGAGAACGTATTCCGGTGATTGTTCATGTATATCCCGGCAATTTCTCGGACTCGATTCACGAATTTGGCTTTGGTGGAAGCCACTACGATAATGCCCAATTGCTAGCAAGTCAGGGCTACGCTGTGCTCTGGCCCGATCTCCCGCTCGAAAAGCTTGACATGCAGCAAATACCTAGATTCGTCTTACCTGCCGTTAATCGGTTGATTGATTTGGATATCGCCGATCCCGATCGAATTGGGTTGATGGGGCATAGTTACGGTGGGTACTGTGTGCTAGCACTTCTAGCCCAAACGCATTGTTTCCGCGCAGCAGTCTGTTCTGCAGGCCCAGTCAATTTGACGAGTGCTTGCGGGACATTGACTGACAAAGGTGATAGTTATTATAACCTTGAAACTGCCGGCCTGGATGGAGTGGGCGAAACGTTATGGAAGAAACGAGATGCCTACATAGAAAATTCCCCCTTGTTCTACCTTCACCGTGTACAGACACCACTACTATTGGTGCAGGGCACAGAGGATGAGTGGGTAAATCAGACCAAAGAAGCGTTCAGTGCGTTGCGTCGCCTCGGACAACCGGTGGAGTTGCGGTTATACCATGGGGAAGGCCATTGGCCCGGTGAATGGTCTGAACGTAACTTTCGGAATGTATGTGATCGAGTCCTAGGATGGTTTAATCGGTATCTTAGAGGTTCCCAATGAAGGAACATGAAGAAAAAGCAAATGGTCGTATTCTTGGTATAGCTCTCAAAACTAAATGCATCACGGTGTAAGTTCCCTTGCTCATACAAAATGGACTCTCTGTCATCCCGCTCGCGTTGTCGCAAGTTCGGGGCAGTGGAGAATACGCTGCTTTCCTGTTCAAGCAATTGTTTCTTTCACTGGCTGATTTGGCTCGGATGCACCTGGCGGTCGCTTGCTAATTGGTTGATAGTTTGATCTGACGTAGTGGCTTCAAGGACTATTTAAAACTAAAATTTGGCAGTATGCCGAATCCTCTTGGTTGACATGTTCAACCCTCCATAGGAGGCAATCAGTTAGACGTAATGTCATACTTAACCTAAGTTGCTAGCTATCGGAAATTCTGGGATTTGCACTTTTCGAGTGTTGTATTGCGTTCTAATTATCAGCTCCCGCGAGGATTTCTATGGGAGCTCTAGCGCCTTGGGAACTTTATGGGACTTCTATCAAGACTTTCTATCGCCTTCACTGTCCATTCAGTTGATCGGTCATTATCCATTCCCTTGATCGTTCCCTATTCAGTCGCTTGATCTATCCGATCGGCTTGGATAGACATATCCAAGCCATACCCGTACATAACGCAGTGGATTTGGCAATCCACTGCGAGCGGTGCTTGACTCGATTTCGCTCCTCATTGTCCCAGTTTGCGGTGGTTCCTTTTTAGCAGGTCGGGCTAGATGAAGTTTAAGAAAATATTTCGGTAATGTCCTAACGATGCTCGGTGCGGTTAGGAACCCGCACCTACCGAGTTTAGGGAAAAGTGGAATTACCGATTTAAATACTTCATCTTCATGAAGCCCGACCTACGGGAAGGGGTAGCAACTTGGGTTACTTAACTCATGGCTCGAATATAAGGGGCCATTATAATTGGCCTTGGAGTCTTACAGTAGACCAGTACATTTGATCGTCCAAGTGTGGAATGGCTTCGGTCCGTTGAGCAACTTTTGACTACAATCGCCGTGGACAATACAATGAATTGTTCATATTACCTGCTAGATAAGAATTGATTGAATAGCAAATATCTGATAGAATCTCTGGAAATCCTGTGTCATTAGTCTTTTTTGTATACTGTCTTTCGGCTGCAATCTAATAGGGGGAAAACATGGAAATTCCAAAAGGGAAGCTACTTGAAATCTACGAGCGGATGGCAACCATCCGCCAGTTTGAAGAACGGGTACGCGAAGAGTTTGCCGCAAATCGCATTCCGGGGTTCGTCCATCTTTACGCGGGCGAGGAGGCGGTCGCGGTCGGCGTCTGCGCCCATCTCACCGATGAGGATATGATAACCAGCACTCACCGCGGCCATGGCCACTGCATTGCCAAAGGGGTCGATGTGAAGGCGATGATGGCTGAACTGTATGGACGCGCCACCGGCGCCTGCAAAGGAAAAGGCGGCTCGATGCACATCGCCGACCTCGATCGAGGCATGCTTGGCGCCAACGGCATTGTTGGCGCGGGCATTCCCCTCGCGTGCGGTGCGGCGCTCAGTGCCCAGGTGCTTGGAACAGAAAACGTCGCTGTCAGCTTTTTCGGTGACGGTGGCGCCAACGAGGGGAGTTTTCACGAAGGCCTGAACCTAGCCGGTGTTTGGCAACTCCCCGCTATCTTTGTGGCGGAAAACAACGGCTGGGCGGAATCGACGAGCAGCGATTATTCCGTCGCGGGCGCCGATATCGCCGGGCGCGCTCGATCCTACGGCATACGCGGCGTTGCTGTTGATGGCTTGGATCTCTTCGATGTCTACGAGAAAGCGGGGAAGGCGATTGCCGCAGCCCGTGCCGGAGAGGGGCCCACGCTCTTGGAGTGTAAGACCTATCGCTTCTACGGTCACCACGAAGGGGATAAGCAGGGCTACAGATCGCAGGAAGAGGTCGAGGAATATCGCAAGAATCATTGCGTCATCAAGAATTTCCGCGCACGCACGACCGAGGAGCAGGTATTGGCAAACGAGGAACTGGATCGGATTGAGGCACAGGTTGCGGAAACCATCGAATCAGCCGTTGCGTACGCGGCTGATAGCCCGTGGCCCGAGCCTGCTGATGTGACTGAAGATGTCTACGTGAACTACAAGGAGGTGCTGTAATGAGCGAAGAACGAGAGCTTACCATGGGAGCGGCGATTCGCGAGGCTCTGCACCATGAGATGGAGCGCGACCCGACGGTAATCGTTATGGGCGAAGATGTCGTCGGCGGAGCGGGATCGAACTTGCCAGATGCCGAGGACTGCTGGGGCGGTCCATTTGGCATCACCGGAGGGCTTGTGGGCAAATACGGACGGAATCGTATTCGCGACACGCCGATTAGCGAGGCAGGCTTCATCGGTGCCGCCATTGGCGCCGCGGCGACGGGACTCCGGCCGGTGGCCGCGCTCATGTTCGTCGATTTCTTCGGCATTCCAATGGATCAGATTTTCAATCAAGGTGCCAAAATCCGCTATATGTTTGGCGGCAAGGCAAAAGTACCAGTCGTTATCCGTGCAGCGATTGGGGGTGGGATTAACGCCGCGGCACAGCATTCTCAATGCCTCTATTCCGTCTTCGCTCATATCCCCGGGTTGAAGGTTGTGGTTCCCTCCACTCCGTATGATGCCAAGGGATTGATGATCGCTGCCATTCGCGATGACGATCTTGTGTTTTTCCTTGAACACAAACGGTTGATGGGGTCAAAAGGACACGTGCCCGAAGAATCCTATATCGTCCCGCTAGGCGAAGCGTTGGTGCGACGCGAAGGCAGCGATGTCACCGTTGTTGCCATCGCGAAGATGATTGACTTGGCGCTGGGTGCGGCGGAAGGTCTTGAAACCGAAGGGGTGAACGTTGAAGTGATAGATCCGCGCTCCCTAAGCCCGTTGGATGGCAGGACGATTGTCGATTCAGTCGAGAAGACGGGTCGCCTTGTAATTGTGGATGAGGACACACCGAGATGTAACCTCGCTACCGATATCGCTGCCCTCGCTGCGGACGAGGCGTTCTATAGCCTTGAAGCGCCGATTAAGCGTGTCACGCCGCCGCACACGCCTGTCCCCTTCAGCCCGGCACTGGAAAATGCCTATATTCCGTCGGAAGCCCGGGTTGTGACAGCGATTCGGGAGGTGATGGCTGCATGAAAGCAGTTGTCTTTCCCAAGTCCGGATTGATTACCGAACAGGGGACTCTCCTTCAGTGGACTGCCTCGGAAGGCGACCGTGTTGAGGAGGGGCAGCTTCTGTGCGAGGTTGAGACCGAAAAAACCACAATCGAGGTTACCGCGCCCGTATCAGGTCTTCTTCGGAAAATACTTGTCGCCGAGGGCGGCAAGGGGCCCGTGGGTATGACGCTTGGGTGGATTGGCGAGGCGGATGAGGAGATTCCAGAAGTCAAAGAGGTACCGACATTGCCGGGAGCAGTCGCCGAGAAGCCAACGCCCGCGGCGATCCCCAAAACTCGTCCGCAGCGTGCGGCGGGGGGAGGTCGTCTGCGCGCCTCGCCGGCGGCACGAAAACTTGCGGCGGAGAGTGGGATTGATTTGGCTGAAATCTCTGGCAGCGGTCCCGGCGGCGCCATTACGACCGGGGACGTGGAACGGGCTATTGAAGCCGCGGCGGCAGATGCAGACGCCGAACGTGTGCCGATGAGTTCAATGCGCCGCGCCATCGCCAATCAGACGCAGGAGAGTTTTCAGCAAGCGCCGCACTTCTACCTCACTTTGGAAGCTGATGCAGAATTGCTCTCGGAGGGTCGTCCGGAGGGCGTCTCGATTACGCACTGCCTGATTAGAGCGGCGGGGTTGGCGCTTCGCGAGTTTCCGCAAATGCGCGCACAACTTCAAGGTCAGGAGTTCCTCATTCCTCACGCGGTGCACGTTGGATTGATCACGGCGGTTGAGGGCGGCTTGGTGGTTCCGGTGATTCGCGATGCCGATCAGCTCTCGCTTTCGGAGATAGCCGACAAAGTGCGCGCCCTCGTCGAGAACGCACGTGCAGGTAAGCTTTCCGGCGCCGATGCGTCAGGCGCGGGGTTTAGCATTACCAACTTGGGTATGTACGATGTGGAGACATTTCACGCCATCATCCACACGCCCGAATCCGCCATCCTCGCCGTGGGTACGGTCATGGAGAAGCCGGTGGTGAAGGATGGGAACGTGGTAGCCGGAAAACGGATGGCGCTTACGCTGTCGTGCGATCATCGTGTTGTCGATGGCGTCATGGCCGCGCAGTTTCTGGGGCATCTCAAGGCGCTCTTGGAGGATGGGTCGGAATTGGGGTTGAGGTAGGATGTGGGGTTCACATCG
Organism: Candidatus Poribacteria bacterium; assembly: GCA_965197465.1. Classification (GTDB taxonomy): domain Bacteria; phylum Poribacteria; class WGA-4E; order WGA-4E; family JAJDTR01; genus JAJDTR01. Next base: position 3,898,226 of record OZ240209.1, read on the forward strand.
GTTGTTAAAACGTAAAAGCGTCTTTTTGATGATTGAAAATTGTTCCGACAAACCAGCTGTAGGAGCGATCTCCCGATCGCGATTCTTGTCGCGAGTAATACTCGCTCCTACAGAAGACGCGCAATAAAGGGATTTCTATCGCCCTCACTATCCGTTCAGTTGATCGCTACTACAAACCGAACATCGTAAGTCCTATATGTAAAATCGTTAGTTGTAATAATCTTAGAGGTTATCCATGATTAACAATCAATATCTCCGTGAGATTTGTAATACTCCTGAGGGGCCATATTTACGTCCTTTTGCTCCAAACCCAAAGTGGGCTGAAGCCCGAATCTTCATCGTAGGAACAAACCCAGCGACACCGCTGCGAAAAGAATTTGAGTCGTTTGAGGCATATTGGCATTCGCTCGCCCACGATCCGGAGGCATTTGAGCGAATTTACAAACAGCAACATAGTTCTAGAATATCCAAAACCTCCAAAACCACCGGCCGTGCACGTCAATTCCAAAATCAACTAACTCCAATAAACATACTAACTACCAACGCAATGATTTATCCAGCAAAAAAGCCAAAATACATTCCAAAAAAGAGCGACTAGCGAAAAATAGGGGCACGTTGCTTTCAATTTTTATTCAATGTTTGCAAACCGTCATCGGTGCTTTTCCATGGATCAAAGGCGATTCAATTAGCGCTAGAAACCTTGGGCGTGAAGTTGGATCCCTACCAGCCGATAGAGTTACAAGATGCCGTCATTCAAAATCCTAGTACCTGCCACTTGTTTGCATTCCCCCATTTCAGCGGACAAGGTGTGCAAAAGGATTACAAAGTTAGCGAGATGGATACGGAATTGGATCGGCTTGCAGTTCGGATGAAAGAAATTGAACGCTCCACAAATCGCTGAAGCGGACGTTAATCTCTGGTTTGAGTTTCTAAACAATTGTTCGCGCCACCTAGCTTGATCGTAAGGCGTTGAAACATAACTAAATAGGCTATAAGCGAGAAAAATTCGTCAGATTTGTCTTCAAATGAAATTAACGAGGCGGAAGCCGTTTTTTGCGATGGAGATAAATAGAATGCGTAATTTAGTGAAGTGCAAGGAGGCGTGAGGAATGCCAGAAAGACCCTACACTATTGACAACTCTAAGACTTGTCTGAAACGCTCGGACGAGCTCATGGTTCGCGGTTGCCAAGGTCACAAGCGGAGCCATGCCATGTTGGAGATGGGGTATCCCGTCTTCACGCAACGCGCCGACGGTGCGCGTTTCTGGGATGTTGACGGCAACGAATACCTCGACTTTCTGCTGGGCTTTGGGCCTATCCTTCTCGGCTACAACGATCCCGCCATCAATGCGGCTGTCGGAAAGCAGATAACAGAGGGCACCGTCTTCAGCACCGCCCATCCCAAGGAGTTGGAAGTCGCTCAGATGCTGATTGATCGTATCCCGGTTGCGGAGATGGTGGGTTTCCTTATTGGCGGGAGCGCGGTTACCAGCGCCGCGTTGCGTCTCGCGCGGGTGTATACCGGCAGAGAGAAGGTCATTCGGTGCGGCTACCACGGTTGGCATTCCTGGACGCGACCCGGGGACCCCGGCATACCGGCGGGTATCACCGAGTTGACCCTGGATTTCCCTTTCGGCGATCTTGATGCGCTGGAGGATCGGTTCAAGAAGCACGACAACCAAGTTGCCTGCGTCATCATGGAGTCCGTGCTGGGTGATGGGCCGCCGGAAGGTTTCCTGCAAGGGGTTGTTGACATGGCGCACCGGTACGGCGCGCTTGCCGTGTTTGATGAGGTCAAGGTCGGGTTTCGCGTGGCGATCGGCGGCGGCAGCGAGTATTACGGCGTAACGCCGGATTTGGGGACGTACGGCAAGGCGTGCTGCAACGGTTTTCCGGGCAGTTTTGTCGCGGGCAGGAAGGAGATTCTCAGCAGCGAGAAGTGTCAAGCCGCAGGGCTCGCGGCTACATTTCACTGCGACCTGCCTAGCTTGGTCGCGTTGGAGGTGGTCATCAACGAGTTGGAACGGCGTGACGGAATCGCATACCAGTGGAAGATTGGCAACCGTCTAATCGAAGGCGTCAACAAGGCGTGCGAGGAGGGCGGGTTAGGATACAAATTGATAGGTACAGGTCCAATGCCTACGCCCACAATGCAGGAGGAGGACAGAGATCGTTGCATCGCGATGCTTCAGGGGTGTCTAGCGCGCGGTTTCTATCTGCATCCGGGCCATCCGATGTTCTTGAGTTTGGCGCATAGCGAGCAGGACATCGAGGATACCATCGTGGCGGTACAAGAGTCTATTGCCGATCTAGATTCTTGAGAGGACATTATCGTAACAAGGAAATGATTACCAATAAGGAGGAAGCAAATATGCCGTATAGTAATCCATCGTGGGAACAGCTCCGCAAATTGAGGGAACGCATACGCAACGGCGAAGAACTCAATATTGCAAACGGGAAACTGGGGATGTCCAAGAACGAAATCGAAGCGATTCTCGGTGGCGATTCCTATGATATGATCAGTGTTGATAGTCAACATGCCCCGTTCAATGAAGAGAAACTGGTAGAGTTCTGCCGGAACGCGAAAGAATTGGAGATGCCGGTTCAGTTCCGTATAAAGCATACTCGACACACCTATCTCCTCAGCAATCTTCTCGATCTCGGTCCCGCAGCGATTGTTGTCCCACAGGTTGAGACCGAGGCAACGGTTGACGAAGCCATTCGCAACTTCTATTATCCGCCGGTGGGTAAGCGGAGTTGGCCAGCTCCCAACGGTTGGGGATGGTCGGGCGACGTTGACCGGACGGAGTACATCGACTGGTGGAACGAGAACGGCATCCTCTCCTTTCAGATTGAATCCGTCGAGGCGGTGCTCAACGCGCGGAAACTTGCCAAACCCGGGATTTCCATGATTCACTGGGGTAGGAATGATTTGCATTTCAGCTTGGAGATGTATCCCGAACCGCCGTTTGCGTCGTTTGAAGAGTGCGTGGCACATGTTCAGAGGCAGATGGAAGGGACAGGGGTAAAAGTTTCGTCCGCCATCTCGCCTGCGGGGCGGCTATAGTTTTCGATTCATGGTCGTCGCACGTACATTACCGTACATATTATTGGAGTGTGCGTAGGTTGGGTTGAGCGGAAATCCATGAGAAATCACGGCAGAAGGAGTGCTTGCGAGGTCTCATTTCGACCAATAGCGTGGATAACCAAGTGAAACCCAACACTTCACCTGCACGAAACCGAGTTTTTTCTTGGAAAACTCGGTTTCTTTCTTCCGCGCCTTCTCACGGTGCAATCGCGGATAACGCCCATCCCCGAATCGCTACACCACCTATATCATGAAAAATAATCGAAACCATTTTCTTTCGTTATCCTAGACACTCTCGAAACTTAGGAGGACCTCATGAAACGGATACTCATCTCAATCGGCTGCATCCTCATCGTCATTCTGGCAGGGTGCGGCGCGCCGAAAACCGTCGAACGCATTGAAGCCGACACCACTATTGACCTTTCCGGGGAATGGAATGACACCGATTCTCGTCAAGTTTCCGAGGCGATGATCGGAGACTGTCTGAATCACCCGTGGATAGGGCGGCACACCGCCCGTTCCCAAGGGAAGAGTCCTGTGGTCATCATTGGCGCCATTCGCAACCGCAGTTCCGAACATATCGCGGTTCCTACATTCGTGAACGATATTGAACGAGCGTACATCAACTCCGGCTTGGTGTCCGTCGTTGCAAGCTCTAATGAGCGCGGCAGTCTGCGTGACGAGAAGGACGACCAGAGCATGTTCGCGACTCCCGAGTCCACCAAACAGATGGGACGCGAATTGGGCGCGGACTATATGTTGATGGGGCAGATTAACACCATTGAAGACCGCGAGGGCGGGAAGCAAGTCACCTTTTATCAAGTTGACCTGACCTTGACCGACATTGAGAGTAATCAGAAAATATGGCTTGGTCAGAAGAAAATCAAGAAGTTCATCCAACGGAAACGCGCCGCTTTTTAGCCGATTAATGCAAACTGCGAAACTCCTTCCGTTCTTTGCGCTGCTATGCCTAAATCTTGGATGCGGCGGCTATAAGATGGGGGAGATTTATAGCTCGTTAGAAGCGGGAAACCCTGAAGCTGCCCTCGACTACCTTGATGAAAAGGCGCCGGACAAAGAGAACCTCCCGTTCCTTTTTGAAAGGGGGCTGGTTGCACATTACGCGGATCGCTATCAGGAAAGCAACACGGCGCTATCGCGGGCGGAATCTATTTCGGAAGACCTCTATACCCGCAGTATTTCCAAGGAGGCAGCCGCGCTGCTCACAACCGACTTGGTGCGGCCCTATCCGGGTGCCCGGTATGAGCGGCTCTTGAGCCACTACTATCGGATTCTCAACTATCTTTATCTGAACGAGATTGAGGATGCACTGGTAGAATGTCGTCGTGCGACGCGGCTCATCCGGTACTACGTAAACGAGGATGAGGATTACGATTTTTTCGGCGCGCCGTTTTTGGCGTATTTGACTGGTATACTCTTCGAATCTTCCGGAGAGTTAAACGATGCCTTCATCTCCTACCAGCAGGCTGAAGAGTACTATGAACGCGCGTCATCCAAGACGGGGGTGAGTTTTCCCGAAAATCTCGGCGTTTCGCTGGTGCGATTGGCACGGCAACTGGGATTTTCTGAAGAGGAGGCGCTTTACCGGAGGAGATTTGGTGACCCGCATGAACGGACAAAAGGTTATGGCGAACTTATCCTGTTTTACGAAAGCGGATACGTGCCTTCCAAATATGAAGAAACCCTCACGTTTCCTATCCTAAAAAGCGATCTGTCTGAAGACGATACCAAGAAGGGGCGCAAGAAGCGAAAAAATTCGGAGTTTGCCAGAACGCTCGTGTCGCGGCGTGGTAAATCCTATTCCAAATCCAAGTTGGAATATCTTCTGCACGTCGCGATGCCTGCGATTCGTTCCAATCGCCCCCGACTCACAGGGATTGCAGTGGGAGCGGGCAATGTCGAACAGAGAGGGATTCTGGTTGCCGATGTCGAAACTATGGCAATAGAAACGCTGAAATCTCAGGAGGGGAGCATTCTCCTCCGCACGGTGGCGCGTGCTTTGTTGAAGTACCTCGCCTACCGGGAGGTAACGAAAAAGTCGGAGGATGAAAGCGAATCGGAGGAGGAAGCTGATCGTACAAAAGAAATTTTCATGGATTTGCTAGGGCGCGCGGTGAACGTTGTGAACATTGCCACCGAGCGTGCCGACACCCGCTCGTGGCAAACCTTGCCGAATCAGATTTTTCTTGTACGGATGCGCTTACCGGCGGGCAGTCACACTGTCACGCTCCTATTTTCCGACGGAGTTAACCGGCAAAGAGGGATTGAGTCGTTGGAGGATGTCGTCATTCGGGAGAATGAAGCGACGTTTTTGAATTACCGAACGTTTGAGTAAGCGTCAGTGGTTTGGCTTAGGGCGGGAGAGGCCAGTTTGTGGATGCCAAGGACCAGGGGTCTTCAGCCAAGTTGACGTATGCAGATTAGAAGAGGAAATGAGTGAACTCTTGAACGATTCTACAACAGACAATGCTGATAGAGAGAAAGTCATTCGCCTTGTCGATTATTTGACGCGAATTGCCCAACTGCGGTCAAAGATTATTCGGAATGTAGATGATTACCAAAGCAGGCTCTGGATCAATGATATTCCAAGTGAGAAGGAATGCTTTACACAAGCGTGGGGACGTGATGAGAATCATGATTCAGACATCTGGGTTAAAATCCAGAGACCGGTTGAGCCGGAATTACCAACTATTCCTGAAGTTTGTAAAGACTGGGTTCATCCTGCATCACTACGGGACAAGAGTAATATTCCTGAATTACCTGAAGAGATAAACGAACAAATTGAAAACCCAAATTGGAGCGAACATTCCGATGAACCAGAATTAATCCCACACACCAAGTGTCTTCAAGACTACCCGGAGGTGCAACAAGCATGGGACTCTTATATTGAAGGTAAGTGGCTATATTGGGTGGCAGACCATAATGCTTGGGAGCCAATCCACAAGGTATATTCCCAGCTCTTCGCCATCCGTCAAGAACAAAGCCGACTAAGTGAGGAATACGAGCTAGTGCTCGGTTTAGGCCTCCTTATTTGGCGATCTCCTTCCGGGCAACTCATCCGTCGCCACCTGATTGTTGCTGACGCCATGCTTGAGTTTGAAGCAGGACAGGGCATGTTTACTCTCAAGCCACATGCGGACGGTGCAAAACTTCAACCAGAACTTGATATGCTCGATGCCCAAGAGTTACCCCACAATGCAGAGAACATGGCGATGGAGGGGCTCACGGAAAGCGACGACCCTTGGGAAAGGGATGTAGTTGACGGGGTGCTGAAAGCGCTTGTCCATTCGTTTGATACCCAAGGTAGATATAGCGATTCGTTGGATGCTACCGACATGCCATTTCGTGAGAATCCAGTCGTTGTTTATGCCCCAGCCCTAATCCTGAGAAAACGCTCCGCCAAGGGACTCACGGATACGCTCAAACGCATCAGAGGTCGAATTGAGAGGGGAGAGGATATCCCTAGTGAATTCCGCGACCTTGCCGAGGTTTCGTTGATAAATAATGACCGCACCGACGGTAATTCATACCAAGCAAATATAGACTGTGATGGCGGAGTATTCTTCCCAAAGCCATCGAATGAAGAACAGCGCCTTATCGTGGACAAAATTCGCACTACGAATGGCGTCCTCGTGCAGGGACCACCCGGAACGGGAAAATCGCACACCATTGCGAATCTGATTTGCCATCTGCTCGCCACAGGTCAACGGATACTCGTTACCGCTAAAACGCCGCGAGCGCTTGAAGTGCTTGAGGGGCTTGTCCCGAAAGAATTGCAATCACTGTGTGTCAACCTCATTGGCAGTGGTTCTGAAGGTAGACGGTCTCTGGAATCCAGTGTTGACGGAATACTCCACAAACACATGGTTTGGAACGAGGAACAATCGCGCCGCGAACGCGAGAAGCTAGAACAGGAGCTTCGTCAATTGCGGGAGGAAAAAAGCAGGGTCGACCGTCGGCTTCGCGACATTCGCGAATCTGAAACTCATTCGAGTTCCATTTCGGCCGGGACCTATCAAGGAACAGCCGCCGAAATTGCCGAGGCAGTCAACAGGGATAGAAACGACTATGAATGGTTTATAGATGACGTGCACGAAGACAGGACTTGCCCCATCTCGGAAAATGACATACGTAGTATCCTTGACGCCTTGAGGCATTTTACACCCGAGAAGCGGAACGAATTAAAACACGAATTACCAGACGCGTTGCCCTCTCCAACGCGGTGGAAGAACCTAATTGAGAACGAGGTGAACGCGGCGAAAGAGGAAAGCAGCGTCGTAAACGGCGCAGATGAACGCGTCGCGGATGAATTGTCAAAAAACAATTCCACCTTTATTGAGAGCCTTCGGGACCCGCTTGAGGTGTTTCTCGACAAGCGGCGGCGGTTGATGGCGTTGAATCGTCCATGGATAGAGGAAGTTCTGCGAATAAGCATAGCCGGGCAATCTGCCTCATGGTGCGACCTTTTGCGCTCTACACGGAACTCAATTGCTACGATCGAGCCACTGGTTGAAGTCGCCGATAACACTGATATAGACGACCCTAAGGAAGTCAATCTCAGCTTGTTACATAATACGGCTAACGAACTTCTATGTTACCTCAGACAAAATGACGGCAGACTCAGATTCTGGCGCATCCTGCCGAAGTCAATCGTAGAGCATCGCAGATTAATCAAAGATGTGCGCGTCAATGGTAGACGGCCCTCTGCACTTGAAGATTTTCAAGACTTGGAATTGGCATTAAGAGTTCGCCGCGAGTGTGAGAAAGCGTGGGGGCTCTGGGCAGGATACGCTGAAGCATCTCCGGGATCTTACCCGCGACAAATGCGTGAACTAAAAACGCTAAGTGACCTTCTTGAAGATGCTTTGTCACTTGAGGAATTGACCAAGAGATGCCGCGAGCTAATTGGTCAGTGTGCCGCTATCAATGAACCATTGTGGTCAAATGAATCGCAGGTCGAAACTATAGTCGCATCGTGTAGGCTTGCGATCGCCCGCCAACGAAAACATGCGTCCCAACTGGAAATTAGGAATATTGAAGAGCCTGTGGCTATTCTTGCTGCGAGAAGCAATGCGCACCCACTAACTTGTAAACTGCGCGACGCAATCCGCGAACGTAATGAGGATGGATTCCTAGATGGTGCAAATAGAATACAAGACTTGCGTAATGAGCGAGAACGCCTTCGACAGCTAGATAACGATGTATCGGCTACGCGCCAGCATCTTCCAAGCCTAATGGATGTTCTGGAACAGACGTGCAATGAGCCCTGCTGGGATGAGCGGGTTAACCGAATTCAAGATGCGTGGCGCTGGGCGTACGCTAGTTATTGGGTTGAGGACTTCATCTCACAAGAAGATGCACCAGCGCTCGCCCAGCGCGCCAAGCAAATTGAAGATGAGATTAACAGCACAATTGCGCAACTCTCTGCCCTCCACGCTTGGTCGTTCTGTTTCTCAAGATTGAAGGAGAAGCATCGGCGACATATGGTAGCGTGGAGCCAGGCGATGCGGCGATATGGTAAAGGCACAGGAAAGCACGCGGCACATAATCTGCGTACAGCGCAATACCAACTAGACCGGTGCTCTGAAGCGATCCCGGCATGGGTTATGCCGTTGCATAACGTCTGGAACACGATAAATCCCGCACCGGGGAAGTTTGATGTTATCATCGTTGATGAGGCGTCACAATGCGGGATCGAGGCAATGCCACTGTTCTATCTTGGGAGCAAGATTCTCATTGTCGGCGACGACAAACAGATTAGCCCGGAATCCGTGGGCTTACCCCGTGACGCTGTGCATCGCCTGATTGATGAGTTTCTCTATGATTACGAATTCAAGCCAGCCTTCAATGTTGAGAGCAGTATATTCGATCATGGCAAGCTGCGATACGGCAGACAACACATCACGCTGCGTGAGCACTTTCGCTGTATGCCGGAAATCATTCGCTTTAGCAACAATCTCTGTTATTCCGATACCCCATTGATTCCCTTGAGACAATATGGACCAAATCGACTAATCCCCCTTGAACGTGTGTATGTAAGTGGCGGTTATCGAGAGGGTTCGGGAAATCGCGTAATAAATCGCCCGGAAGCCGACGCTGTTGTTGAAAAGATAGTCGAGTTGTGTAATGATTGTACGGGGCGATATGATGGCAAATCAATGGGCGTGGTGGTTCTCCAAGGTGAGGCACAAGCGCGATTGATTGAGGAGCAACTTCTAAAGCAATTGGGCGCAGAGGAAATGGAACGACGGCGTTTGGTGTGCGGTAACCCATATCATTTTCAGGGTGATGAACGCCACATTATGTTCTTATCGCTGGTGGCCGCTGCTAACGAGCGAATTGGCACGCTTACAAAGCCAGCAGATGAAAGGCGGTTCAATGTCGCCGCAAGCCGTGCTAAAGATCAGATGTTCCTTTTCCATTCGGTCAAACGTGATGACCTTAGTCCAGTATGCTTACGACGGCGCTTGCTTGAATTCTTTGAAAACACTGCACTACCCACGATTGACGAAATTGATTGGGACAAACTAGAGCGATTGGCAAGAGTAGAAAATCGGCAAATCGTCAAGCCACCAAACCCATTTGAAAGTTGGTTTGAGCTTGATGTCGCGTTGAAAATTGCGCGGCGAGGATTCAACGTCATTCCGCAGTACAAGGTCGCAAACAAACGAATCGACCTTGTCATTGAGGGCGGAAATGCGCGTTTGGCAGTGGAATGTGATGGCGACGCATGGCATGGACCTGATGAGTATGAAGCCGATATGTTTCGGCAGCGACAATTGGAACGCTGTGGTTGGGAATTCTTCCGGGTTCGCCAATCTGCTTTTAATCACGATAAAGAGCGCGCATTAGAAGGACTATGGCGTGTGCTGGAAGAACGGGACATTTTTCCAACTTCTCGTTAGTCTTGCGGTACGATATACTCAGATAAGGTTCATTTGGACACGAGCGAATCGATAGTGCTAATTAAACGCATGTAAGTTAGGTTGATTCAATCAGCGCTCACAGTGGATTGCCGAATCCACTGTATATGTACAGGTATGGCTTGGATGTGCCCATCCAAGCGAAGTAGGCCCGGTACGTAGAATGCGATACAACACGCGAAAAAATACAGATTCCACAATTTCCGATTGGTAGCAACTTGGGTGATTTTAATCGTCTAATAACGAGTACCGAAAGGGAGAAAATCGTTTATGAAGACAAGATCGTTCACCGGTAATCCCTCACAAACCTTGGTTGAGCAACTCGCGGCATCGGGCGTGAAGTACGTGTTTAACAATTCCGGGTCGGCGGAGGCTCGATTCTTTGATGCGCTGCACGAAAATCCTGACGTGCACGGTATTCTCGCACTCCACGAAGGGGCGGTTGCCGGCATGGCAGGCGGGTATGCGCAGGCAAATAAGGGGCCGGCCGTCATGTGCGTCCATCTCGGAGCCGGTCTGGCACAATCCCTCGGACAGATGATTAACGTGTGGAATGCCAGGTTGCCCGTTGTGGTCATTACGTATGCAGCGGATTCAGGCAGCGGTAACGATAGAGCCGGCTGGGGTCATCATCTGAGTCACAATGCGGGACCGACATCCATTTCCACGCCCTTCGTGAAAGCACAGTGGGCGGTGATTCACCCGGACGGAATTGCGCATGCCATCTATCGTGCGCTTTTGGTCGCCAAAACGCCGCCCGTCGGGGCTGTGCATTTGGCGTTATATGAGGGCACACTCGTACCCGACGAAATGGAGTCAAGCATTGTAGAGGGCGGTCTCCCGGATGTTCAAGCCGGTTACCCCGCCGACAGCGATGTTGAAGAGATTGCGCGCGGTTTGAGTGACGCCGCTCATCCCATGCTCTATATCGGGGACGGCATTTGGAAGAGCGGAGCGGAGCAGCAGCTTGTCGCCTTTGCCGAGCGTTACGGCATCCCCATTACCGGCGGCGGCAATCAGTGGATGCGCACGGTTCCGGCGAACCACGAACTGTATTGTCAGGACAGCGGGGCGCTGGATCCGGATTACGTCATTGCCATCGGTGTTCGCCACTCGGGGGGTTATAACCAGTTCTCAAAGGCGCAGACGCTTGTTGCCATCGGTCCCGACATTGACAATCTCAAGAATCTGGAGGGTCTTGACCTGGCTGTGTTGGCAGATGAAGGACGGACACTGGAGAAACTTGACGAGTGCCTGAGTTCGATATCGGGAGATGCCGATCGATTTGCCGAGCGGCGTCGATGGGGACTGGAACAGGCGGCGGTGCAACAGGAGGAGCGCAGGCGGGAGATGCAGAGCGTCCCAGCCCAGGCATCTCGCGTACGTCCGTGGGTGCTCGCCGACACGCTCGACAAGACTTTGGAGAATCGGGGCGGCGGTTTGGTTCTAATGGAGCAGTTTGCATTGATGCAGTGTATCGGCGGTTTGCAACCCGCCGGCAACAACGTGTATCTCCAACCTGCCGGTGGTTCGGAAGGCTACGGCATGGGGGCAGCGATTGGCGTTAAACTCGCGGCGCCGGATAAACCGGTGGTCGGTCTCGTCGGTGACGGTTCGGTGTATTACTCCGATTCGGCTTTCTGGACAGCGGCTCGGCATAAGGTACCGGTTCTCTATGTGATTCCGAACAATGGATCGTACGGGGTCGTTGCTCGCGCCTTCGGAAACGCGGGGGGCCGTATGCAGAAGACGGGTGAATATGCGGGGGTTGTTCTAGATAATATTGACATCGTGAAAATCGCCGAAGCGTATGGCGTGGACGGTATGCACGTGCAAAAGGAGTCGGAGCTTGCCGATGCCATGGAGCGCGGATTGAATGTGGTTGATGGCGAAGGGCGTCCGTATGTCCTGGACGTACATCTGCCTGTCGGTCTTCCGCAAGGCGGCCGTCCGGCAAAGCCGTACCATTTCCCGGAATAGCTCAGTTAGCGCGAGTTGCTACCCATGTCTGCGCCGTTTTCGCATCAGGGTAGCAACTCGGATTACCGATGAGACTTTCGCGACGGAAATGAATGCTGACGCCAAGATTGTTAAAGCTGGCAGACATGTCGGGTGCATCACGCGAATCGGGAACGATGCGGGTTGAAAATCCGGGTTTGAGGTGTTATAGTTCATAGCCGCTCGAATTCAAAGGAGAATTGCGATGGAAGAATGGATTAAGGTTGTTGCCCCGATGGCCGGAACATTCGTCGCGATTGCTGCGTTGTGGTGGAAACTTACCAGCAGCGTGGCGACAAAAAATGACATAACAGGTTTGAAGTCTGACCTAAAAGGCGATATGGCGGGTTTGGAGTCTGGCCTAAAAGGCGATATGGCGGGTTTGGAGGCTCGCCTGAAAGACGATATGGCGGGATTGGAGGCTCGCCTGAAAGACGATATGGCGGGATTGAAGTCTGACCTGAAAGGCGATATTGCAGGGCTGAAGGCCGATGTTAACAGGGCAGATGACAACCTTCAGAAGCAAATCAACCATGCGGTTGACTTGACGCTTAGCGTGACTCAGGAAATCAGAGAGGATATGCGGCAGATGCGCTCGGAGTTCCTGAAATTTGGTGAGAAAATGGACGTGGGATTTACTCGACTTGACGACAAGATAGATTCCGGCTTAACCCGACTTGATGACAAGATGGAGGCCAATTCTCAGGCGTCCCATGCGGAGACAATGAAACTTACAGAAAAAATAGACAACGTGGCGAACGATCTCCGCGCTGAAATCAGAGATCGGATAAATGGCAAGACCGAGGGTATTGATAGTTAAAACAAAATTGCGCTTTCGCGCGTAATCCGCGTGAGAGCAAAGTACCCAATTAAACACCGTTGGAGGTGTTCAATCTCATCAGCTTCCAAGCTGGTTATGAAAAGGAGATTATGGAACAGAGAGGAACGAGGTTAGAAGGTAAAGTCGCTATTGTAACGGGGGCGGGGACCGCCACTGACGTTGACGGAACAGGGCAAGCCATGGCTATCCTGTTCGCCAGACACGGCGCAAAGGTGATTGTGGCGGACATGTCGGAAGAGAACGCCCAAAAGACAATTGACACGATTGAAGCTGCAGGGGGCGCGGCGTCTCTGTTCACGGTTGACGTGACCAAGAACGCGGAATGCAAAGCGATGGTGGACGCCGCGGTTGAGCGTTACGGCGGGCTGGACATTCTCATCAATAACGTGGGAATCGGCCGCGGCGGGACGGCTGTTGAGGTCTCCGAGGAGGAGTGGGATCTCGTGCTGAACGTCAATCTCAAGAGTATGATGCTAACCAGCAAGCACGCTATCCCGATTATGATAGAGGGAGGTGGGGGTACCATTGTGAACCTGTCCTCGATCAACGGTCTGCGGGCGGGTTGGATAGCCGATGTACACTACAGCGCGGCTAAAGGTGGTGTCGTCGCCATGACCAAGAACATGGCGGTACATCACGGACGGGACAACATCCGCGTCAATGCCATTGCCCCCGGACACATTCACGGATCAATTGTCAGCAAGATTTCCGAGGAACGCCGAGAGATGCGCCGCCGCGCCGCGCCGTTGGGAACGGAGGGCACAGCGTGGGATGTCGCCTGGGCGGCGTTGTTCTTGGCAAGCGACGAAGCACGCTGGATTTCCGGTATCGTTCTGCCGGTTGACGCCGGGCTTATCGCGACGACGCCGCTTGCGATGCTGCCTCATCTGAGATAAAATATTATACCATTTCTCTATATTTGCAGTGCCTTAATTGGCGTCAATCAAGTCTTTCCTATGCGGGGCAAGATGCCCCGCCTACGGGTCTGGTGTGGAAGATAACGGTTGGTATCGGTCTTTTCGTAGTAGTATAATTGAAAAACATCATACGCATCATTATTCAATCGAAATGGTATTACCCTCCAACGTAAAGCCCCATCCGTAGGGTGGGCACTGCCCACCATTTTTCCGTTAGCCGTTCAGGTCAAACTCTTCCACGTATTCCGCTCTTCCCCAAAGAAACCGAGTTTTGCGGGAAAAACTCGGTTTCGTCCGAATCGTGTTTAGAGTAGTTCCATCTTGGCAGAAGGATCGGAGGTGGGTGATATGTCCCAGAACGCGATAGACAACGTGTACGCTGTTTCGTCGTATGCGTCCACCCAATGAGGCGCATGCCAAGGGCTCCATAACGCCTCACCCGGATTCAGCTCAAAACTGAGAATATCCGATTCTTTTAGGTCGGCTGACATTACCTCCTCCCCATCTGCCTCTTGTACTTCAAGCGGGCACCACTTCTCCGGTTCTTTCAAGCTGTGATAGCATTTTCTTCCGGAAAGTTGCACGACGAGTACACCCGTCGGATCGCAGTGGTAGTTGGTTGAACAGTTTGGTCCGCTGAGGAACAGGATTGGGAGAACCTTCTGCCACGACAAGCCCTGCGCCTTCCAAAGGCTCGTGACCGGCAGATAGATTTGCTCTATGACTTCTGCCAGAGCGCCGTCCTTTTCGCGCATGGCACCCAGTTGGAATACGGTGATATGGATTGGCGCTTGTATCGCTTCTTCCAATGGGAGCGACTGAAAATCGGCGTCGGGCGTTTTCAGGGTAGCGGAGAATCGATCTGACGGTTCCCCTCTTCCAATTCGCGCATTGGGGTGTGTCCGCGCCTGTTCCATTACCTGACGCAGATCGGTTTTAGGCGCGGTGAAGGGAAAAACCTCGCCCCCGACACGATGCGCAACGAGGTTGGGAATCGCCTCGCGGAATTCTGAGAAGGTTGTGATTGGAGATGTTTCCATGTTTGGTGCTCCTGTCGGGACAATCGTATTTCATTCAATGGATGCAGCGATCAGAGGCTGTTGCGCCCTTTTCTCCCACTCGCACCGCTCAATCCAATCCTTGGCGATGAGGGTTGAGCCAAGCGGCAAATTATCGTCTTCGGCCAGCCGCCGAAACTGCGCGATCGCGCCATCATATTGTCGCAGATGATACAGGTTGATTGCAAACAATCGCGTGTTTTCAATCCCCAAAACCCGATGCGGTAAGCCGAACGCCTCCGCTTTTTCAAGGTAATCGTTCGATCCCGCATACTGCCCGTCAAGATGTAGTTGGCGCCCGATTAAGTAGAGGGCAAGCCCCCACTCCGGCATCTCATCAACCACCTCGTGGAGTAGGTTAATCCTTAAGGCGTTTGATTCCTGTCCAATCAACACCTGCTTCATTCGTGACCGCGTCGTTGGCGATTCAAGCGCGAGCGTCGCAAGTTTGGCGTGCGCTTCTCGACTGAGCGCGTCCGATGCATTGAGCGCCGATACCTCTTGATAGAGCGTTTGAGCGGATTCGCGTTTTCCGGCACCCCAGTTCAGGTCGCCTTGTACGTTTTTGGCTTCGGCGATTTGGCGCGTTGTCGCGGCGGGATGAGAAATGATTTTCTTCGCCCAATCGCTGGCTTGCGTGTAATCTCCCGTCCGGTAATGAGCGTGCATTAGCCCGCGCAGGTGGCGCGGATTTTCTGAATCGAATTCGTGAATCCGATTGAACGACCGAATTGCCCGCGCGAAATCCGATTGAAGATACGCCTTCCACGCCTTCGCCGACAGTTCGGCAATCTCGTGCGCGCACCTCTTCTGAAAGATGCTCCCGCGCTTCAAACGGTGTTCCGCCGCTGTCAAATCTGCGGTGGTTAAAGGAACAGTGTCCAGAAACGTCGCCCACTCGTTGCTTAGTTCCGACAAAGATTTGCCGTAAACGGCTCTAAAATTCCCAGTCGGAAAAACACGCCTGAACGCCTCTATGCCGTATGTATCCACCACGTATCGGACGAACGATCCGGCGAGCATGTAGCTGCGTGAAGACGCCTGCGCCCAGAAACCGAGTCCCATAATTTGCTCAATCGTGGGGGCAACCCCCAACTCTCGCATCGCCTTGCTCAATTGATGCGGCGTCAATTTCCCCTCGTTCCAATCCGCGGCGACGGCGATGCCTTCGTGCAACCCTAGCTTCAGGCTGACCTTGAAAACGGGGTGCCAATCTGTTGTCAACGCGTGAACCAATTCGTGTTTGATGATTGGATGGGGAAACGGCTCATAATTGACGTGATAGCCGTAGCCGAAAGGGTCTTCAACCAAGGTGTGCCCGGCGCCGATCAGGCGTTTCTTTTGCTCGGGCGATGTGTAGATATAAGCGTTCACCTTCCGCGTGGGCTGCATCTGGAGAAACGCGATTAGCTGGGCATACCGAAACTCGTGGTCTCGTGCAATCGTCTCAATTTCCCGTTCAACCTTCGATCCCTTCTCGTAGAAAATCTTGAAGTGTTCTGATTCGCGCAGTCCTCCCAACGCACTTTCAATGTATCCCCGCGTCGGGCGCAAGCCGAGTTCGCCTCTATTCAGGTAGATGAGTAAAAGTAGACATGCGAGTACGACGAGTTGAATCCGAGGATATACCTCCGCGAAACGCGGCTTGAACCGATAGAGTTTCCGCCAGTTCAAGGTAAGCCCATGTTGCGGGGGTCTACCACTCTCTGTCATGATGATTGAGAGTGATAGGAAGAACCACGCCAGCAGAAGCGATACTCCGCGCGCGATGAGGAGTGAGCCGGTAATTGAAATCTGTTCATCGTATATGGGTCCGGGAAAGTAACCGAAAGCCGTATGGAACCCAAACACCGGGGGATGGAAGATGAGATTGTAGACGAACGTGAGAAACGTGGCAGCAATATACGCCAAATATGCGCTATACCCACCCCAACGCCGCTTCATCCAGAAACCGAAAAACAGTCCAACCGCCGTCGCGTAGGCGCAACTGATAACCGGCAAAAGAAGAAAGAACGCGAAACCGTCGGACAAATCGCAGTTCTTGACGCGCAGCGCGTGCAGGGACAGAACAACCAGCGGCGCGATCAACAGCGTCAGGTTTGCCCCGAACGTCCTCCAGAAAAGGGTTATCACGATTTGGTGGGAAGCGCCTGAGAGAACTTGGAGTGAGCGCCTCAGATGGTGTACGCAGGTTACGCCGATATACCCCCCGGCGAATGAAATGCCGATGGCGAGGACGGCGCAGGATTCGAACGCCAGCAGGTTGAACAGCGGAACCTGAATCAACGCTAGTCCCAACCCCGCCAAGATGATAAACCAGAGCCAGTAAGATATGGATTTGAAGGTCATACGTCGTTGTGTTGGCACGGGAATGGTGGGCGGTGCCCACCCTACAGGATTCGCGAGCCGGAGGAGATCCTTTAATCTGTGATTTAGAATTGGTTTGCTACAAACACCAAATCAAATACATTAATAACCCCATCACCATTCACGTCCGCCTCAGGCTTGTCCGTCCCGATCCCCTGCGCCATTGTCTGAATCGCGGATTTTCACGGATTAAAAGATTTCGCGGATTAAATTCGACTAATCTTCAACGTCTTCGATGCAACCGGTGTCAGTTGCCTAATTATGCATATGCGTTGGCTTCAGGATTCTCAAACTGTCGTGGATTAAAAGATTATGCGCTTTTAATCCGTGAAATCTG
Organism: Candidatus Poribacteria bacterium; assembly: GCA_965197465.1. Classification (GTDB taxonomy): domain Bacteria; phylum Poribacteria; class WGA-4E; order WGA-4E; family JAJDTR01; genus JAJDTR01. Next base: position 3,915,776 of record OZ240209.1, read on the forward strand.
CGTAATCAGTTTAATCCGATCAACCGACCGGATAGGGAGGGCGATAGTAATCCCATACAGATCTCTCATCAAGTCACCGATTCCCTCGCTTCTAACCACAAGCCACTGCTTCTATCAGAATTGATTCGCCACAAACACCATATCAAACACATTCACCACCCCATCCCCGTTCACATCCCCCTTCAAACTATCCGTGCCGAACCCCTGCGCAATAATTGTCAGGTCGAGGATATTCACTACTCCATCATCATTGACATCGGCGGGATTCTCAGGTACCATGCGAAGGTACATCTCACCGTCCAAGTTGGGGAGAGTGTGCTCAGTGTCCACCACGCCACTGGCGACACCTTGTACCTCCTCCGACAGCGTTATTATCTGCGGTACGCCGCTGTGATTGTAGACCGCCCAGCCGTTGGTGAATTCGCGGATGTAGAGCCCCGGGCGATTGTCGTAAAGCTGCGCTTTCGCTTCACTTAACGGGCGCCCAGGGTCGGCGTCCCAGAAGTCGTACCAGTAGTGTGTGTACACCATGCCGTCGGTGTAGAGCACGTAGCCGTCAGAATGGGTGAGGCTTAGGGTTGTCAACGCCCGCATCCAACGTAGATTGGTTGGGCTATCGAGCGGTTCGCCGGGTATGCTATAACCTTCGAGCGCGTTTATTCGAGGCTCTCTTAGATTTGTTTCAAGCCAAAGCAGCGCGTCTTCAGCCTCGTTCACAATTTGCTCTAGGTGCGCTCCTGTTGAAGTTTCGGGTATTCCAGTTTCCATGAATCCGCCGTTAATCTGCACACCCGTGCGCGGAATTCTGCGTCGATTGGTATTGCCCATAATCAAAAAGTCGGGTCTAGTTGCCTCACGGATGCGCCTTAGAATGTTGTCTCGGGCCCGTTGCTCTGCTTCATTCCCGACATAGCCTATGGACCAACCGCTTCTATCGTCGGCAAGAATAAGCCCTTCGTGCCACCAATCGAAAAAGACACCATCGTACAAACCGCATTTCGACACGGCAATAGCCTGTTGAACAATTCTGTCCTGAATATGGGGATGTGTAAAGTCAACCAGATTGGCTCCGGGCCAACCGCTGACAATCTCACCGTTGGCGTCTCTGACCCAATACGGCCAGTCTTCGGGAAAAGCGTCTGCCCAGTATTCTCGCATCCTAATGTCCACGAGAAAGATCATGTTGGAATTGATGGCGAGATATTCGTCTCGCCTTTGTATCGCCTCGTCAAGGCTACCCGCCATCGTAAATCCATCTGGTGTTTCTCTGAATCCCAATCCAAATTGAGGGCCGCTAAACCACAAATCATGACTTGCCACATTTTCGATTCCGGTTAGTTCGGGGCGATTGACAATAGGAGGCCAACCCGGTCCGCTCCATCTGGCAATTATGGATGGATAGTCCCTGTTCTGAATCCTATCGCGGACGGGAAGCGGCGGGAGTTCGCAGAATTCATCGTATAGAAAATCGGTTAAAGCGAGACCATCAAGCGGAGTGTAGTCATTGACGAGGTTACCTCGAATGTCTAATGTCTCCAATTCTACTAAATTTGCGAGCGGGCTAATATCTGGGATGTGGTTGTCGCTCAGGTACAATTCGGTGAGTTGTGTGAGATTCGCGAGTGGTGTGACATCGACGATGCGGTTGCCCTCAAGTCGCAACGTAACAAGGTTTGTTAGGTTTGCGATCGGACTGATATCGACAATCCGGTTAAACCTGACATTTAGACCGGTCAAATTCACGAGGTTTGATAGCGATGTTATATGTGAAATGGAGCAGGCGGCGATATCAAGGTAGGTCAAGCTTTGGAGGTTGGCTATCGGTGTAAGATCGGCGAGAGGATTTCCCCATAGGGACAAACTTGCCAGATTCGTTGCGTGTTCCAAGCCGGTGAGGTGCATTATATCGTGGCGGGCGGCGCCTAGGCTTTCTAGCCGCAGCATGTCCTCTTTTGTAATATTACTGCCGGGGAGCAGTTGGAGTTCGCCGCGGATTGCAGCTTGGAGGTTGGGGTCGGGGATGTCGACGACTTGGGCGTGGGCGGCGATGCAGAGGATAAGGAGGAGGAATAACCGGGAGATGTGTTTAATCATGGGTGTTTTCCTGAATGCGGTGTTGGTGTTTTCTCGGAGCTATTTTGCAGGAAAGGAACAGGGTTTTCAAGAGAAAACGGTGGAAGAGAAGAAATCGGGTATTTGGTGATTTCAAATCCCAACTCACGCAATTGCGGAGGGAAGAAACCAAGTTTTCAGGAAAAAACTCGGTTTCAACAGGGTGCTGGGCTTACACGCGCATGACGACGGGAAGCACCATCGGACGGCGGTCGGTCTTTTTCGCGAAGAACCGGCGCAGCACAGTTCGTACCTCCGCCTGCACGGTTTCGGTCTCGCTCTTGCTCTCCAAACTCATGTGATCTAGCGCATGAATGACGACGTTTTTGGCTTCGTTCATCAAGTCTTCCGATTCATCCATGTAGACAAACCCCCTGGAGACCATGTCGGGTCCGTCGACCAAATCCCCGCTGTTGCTGTCTAGCACCGTAATCGGAATCACCATGCCATCTTGCGAGAGCTGATGCCGATCGTGGAGCACGATGTCCTCAACCCCGAGATCGATATGTCCATCGACCAAGACGCGGCCTGCCGGGATCTTGTCTCGGATGTCGCACGAGTCAGGGGTAAGCAGCACACAATCTCCGTTCTCGGCAACGGTGATGTTTTCGTACGGCACCCCCACTGTCTCGGCGAGTTCAGCGTGCTTAACGAGGTTGCTATATTCGCCGTGCATCGGTATGAAAAACTTGGGACGCACAAGGTTGAGCATCAATTTCAGGTCTTCCTGCGCGCCGTGTCCGGAAACATGAACGTTGGCATTTTTTTCGTTGAGAACGTGTGCGCCGCGCCGCAGGAGGTGGTTGGTCATGTTGCCGACAGATTTCTCATTCCCCGGAATAATTCGGGCGGAGATAACGACGGTGTCTTCCGGCTCAACCCGCAAAAAGGCGTGGTTATCCATCGCCATCAGCGCCATCGCGGAACGCGGCTCACCCTGACTTCCGGTGCTCAAGACGGCGACCTCATGCGGACTGAATTGGTGAACCTCGCGCGGGTTGATCAGCAAGTCAGGCGGCACGTTGAGGTATCCAAGTTCGGAAGCTGTACGGATGTTGTTGACCAAAGAGCGCCCGCTGACCGCAACCAGGCGGCGATGCCTCTGCGCGAGTTCCACAAATTGTTGGATGCGGTGGAGACTTGAGGAGAAGGTGGAGAAGATAAGCCGGTGCTCAACGTTTTGAAAAATCTGGTCGAGATCGTTATAGATGCTGAGTTCCGAAGGGGTCAAGCCGGGACGGTCGGCGTTCGTGCTGTCGGAGACGAGGAGCAGCACCCCTTTTTGGCCGAGCGCAGCCAGCTTGTGCATCTCCGTGAGCCGGTTATCTCCAGGGGTGAGATCGAACTTGAAGTCGCCCGTATGAACAATGACCCCGACCGGCGTATGAAGCGCAATCGCCACCGCATCGGGAATACTGTGGGTGACGTGGATGAATTCCATGTTGAAGCTACCGAGTTGCAGCGGTTCGTCGGGGGTGATAACGTTCAATTCCGCGTCCTTGAGGACATCGTATTCGCGCAGTCTTCCTTTCGCTATGGCGAGCGTCAACGCCGTGCCGTAAACAGGAGCGTTGATTTGACGAAGGAACAACGCAAGGGCGCCGATGTGATCCTCGTGCGCGTGGGTGAGGACGATTCCCCGTACTTTGTGCCGGTTTTCGATTAGATAGGTCAGATCCGGGAACACCAGGTCTACGCCGGGCATGTCGGGTTCGGGAAACATTAGACCGGCGTCGATAACGATGAGATCCTCACCGTATTCGTACGCCATCATATTCAAGCCAAATTCCCCTAAACCGCCAATGGGAATGATTGACACTCCGTTTTCAGTTTCAGACATTCAGTATTACCTCTTCATCATAATTCTTCAGGTGACCCCGTGCCCCGCTTACACGACGATGTTCACCAATCGATTGGGAACGACAATCACTTTTCGCACCGTTTTTCCAGCGACATGGTTTTGCACGCGCTCGTCCGCAAGTGCGGCGGCTTCCGCCTCTTCGTTGCTGGCATCCACGGCGAGTTGGACGCGCCCGCGCAGTTTGCCGTTGACCTGCACGACGATGGTGACCTCTTCGCGCTTGAGCGCTTCCGGATCACAGATGGGCCAAGGCGCGTGAGCGATGAGTTCCGTCTCGCCGAGCCGCTCCCAGAGTTCCTCGGCAATGTGCGGCGCGTAAGGCGCAAGCAACCGGAGGAACGACTTTACTACCTCTTTGGGGGCGGATTTCGCCTGTGTGGCGGCGTTCACAAACACCATCATGTGACTAATGGCGGTGTTCATTTTGTCGATCGATTCCGTATCCTCGCTGACGTCCTTGATGGCTTGGTTCAATACCTTCCACAGTTCAGAATCGCTATCAATGGGTGCATCGGTCAGTTTGCTATTGAGTCCACCCGTATCTTCGTCAATCACGAGCCGCCACACCCGCTGAAGGAATCGGTAGACGCCGTCCACGCCGCGCGTCTGCCACGGCGCGCTGACGCTCAGGGGACCGATAAACAGTTCGTACAGGCGCAACGCATCGGCGCCATACGCATCAATTGCCTCCTCCGTTGTCACAATGTTAAAGCGGGACTTGGACATCTTCTCAATCTGCGTGTTTGCCCGCACGCCGGATGCCTTGACGAACCACTCTGCATTCCGCCCCTCCACCTCTTTCGGGGAGTAGTATTTGCCGTTATCGTCCTGATAGGAGTAGGCGAGGATCATGCCCTGATTAAAGAGCTTTTGGAACGGTTCCTTCGTGGAGACAAGTCCGCAATCGTACAGCACTTTGTGCCAGAATCGCGCGTAGAGCAGGTGCAGAACGGCGTGTTCCGCGCCGCCGACATAAAGATCGACCGGCATCCAGTATCGCTCCGCCTCGGCGGACCAGGGTTCCAGCGTGTTTTGCGGATCCATGTATCGCAGATAGTACCAACACGATCCCGCCCACTGGGGCATGGTGTTCGTTTCCCGCACACCTTTCCGCCCGTCCGGCAGGGTGACCATCAGCCAGTCGTCGGAGGCGCGCGCGAGGGGCGGCTCGCCGCCGGCTGTCGGTTTATACTCGTCAATCGGCGGCAGCTCCACCGGAAGTTCGCTCTCCGGGAGGGGCATAATCGTGCCATCCTCCAACTGCACCGTGGGGAAGGGTTCCCCCCAGTAACGTTGGCGCGAAAACAGCCAGTCACGCAGACGGTACTGAACTTGACGCTTCGCCTTCGCATCGGCTTCGAGCCGCTCAATCATCTTCGATTTCGCCGCTTGAACGTTAAGTCCGTTGAGAAACCCGCTGTTAATCGCCGGTCCATCGCCGAGGTAGGGACCTCCCTCAAAATCATCCGGCGGTTGAACGGTGCGAATAATCGGAAGGTTGTGCGCTTCGGCGAATTCCCAGTCGCGGTCATCCTGAGCGGGCACCGCCATAATTGCCCCTGTGCCGTACGCCATCAGTACATAGTCGGCAACCCAGATAGGAATTGCTTTCTCATTCGCCGGGTTGACCGCATACGCGCCCGTGAAAACGCCGGTTTTTTCCTTGGCGAGATCGGTTCGTTGCAGATCGGTTTTGTTCCTCGCCTCCTCGACGTAAGCCTGAACAGCGGAGCGATGCTCTTCCGTCGTAAGTTTTTCAACCAGTGGGTGCTCGGGCGCAAAGACGCAGTACGTCGCGCCGAACAGCGTATCCGGTCGAGTGGTGAAAACGGAGAATGAGGCATCGGAATCCTTTATCCTAAACGCTACCTCCGCGCCTTCCGATTTCCCGATCCAGTTCCGCTGCATCTCCTTAATCCCTTCGGGCCAATCGAGTTCTTCAATGTCCTCGAGCAGTCGCTCGGCATACGCGGTAATCCTCAGCATCCACTGCCGCATCAGCCGCTGCTCAACCGGATCGCCGGTTTCCACGTACTTCCCATCCTTGACCTCCTCGTTGGAGAGAACCGTTCCCAGCGCGGGGCACCAGTTGACGGGAATGTCGTCAAGATATGCCAGTCCTTTCTCGTGGAGTTTCAGGAAAATCCACTGTGTCCATCGGTAGTAGTCGGGTGCGGAAGTGCTTATCTCTCTGTCCCAATCGTAGGAGAAGCCGATGCGTTTTATCTGTTCGCGGAATCTGTCGATGTTTCTGCTCGTCACGATAGCCGGGTGAATGTTCTCGCGCTCGGCGGTGCGTTCGATTGTCAGTCCGAACGAATCCCAGCCCATCGGGTGCAGCACATTGTAACCCTGCATACGTTTCATGCGAGCCAACACGTCCGTGGAGGTGTAGCCTTTGGGGTGGCCAACGTGCAGTCCCGCGCCGGAGGTGTATGGAAACATATCAAGGATGTAATATTTGGGTTTTCCTTTCCATGCCTCGGGGTCGCCGGGGACGCGGAACGTTTTGCGTTCGTCCCAGATGCGTTGCCATTTCGGCTCAATGGCACCGGGCTGATACGAGTGTTCTGCCATTTCGATTCTCCTCAATTCGTCAACTTGTGCAATTGACTATGGCTCCAATGTTTATAGTAAATCCAATTTAAGTATTCATATACTGCGGTAGGTTCGGTTTCCTAACCGAACCGGCATTCATCCAGTCTCGTTGGTGCGGTTGGAAAGGGATCTCTATCGCAGGATTTTCTATCGCGGTCGCTAATCGCTCCCTTGATCTCCTTATCCAGTCGCTTGATCGCACCTACCGAAATATGTGTACATATGAATGAAATTGTTTATGGCTCCTAGGTTTAATTCGTATTCTTTGGTTCATTGACAGCAAATAAAAAGCCCACCACCGAAGGAGCGTTCGATGATGGGCTGTAAATCGGGAAATCGGTATGAATGCAGTCTAACGTCTCCTCAATACGCAACCGCCCATCAAGCAAGGCAATCGCAATAAATCCGAAAGAACGTTCTGTCGGGGAGCGACGGGGTGGCGGTTGTTGATGGACGCGGGTTGGAAAAACATGATTAAGGACTCCGAATAAGAATATCAACTTCATAGGATGTTATCGAAATTATACCAGATGAAGCGGACAAAGTCAAACCAATTGGAAGAATCTGTCAAGGCAATCGTATCTAATTTTGGTCGTGGATGCGTCCTCGTTCACAGCGCGTCTTCCGTAGGTGGCCGCAGCAAGTCGTGACCGGGAGGGGAACTCTATCAAGATCTACTATCGCACTCCTTGTTCAGCCTTTTGATCACTCGCTATCCACTCGCTTGATCGCTCCTACAGGGAGTTGAATCTCTATCGATCAATCGACCGGATAGTGAGTGCGATAGAAAATCAGATGTGAATCCTCTGTTTTGTCTACGAAACGGAATTGACCATATACTTGCCCTCTGCTAGAATATGGCGCACTTGAACGGATTAGAACTTCCGGACGCCCGGATAACTGTGTTAGCCGTACCGCTGACGACTGGGGACCCTATGGGGACAAAGCTAGACACAACCACAAATCTCTCCGAACATTGCCTTTCGCTAGACCTCGAAGTCGGCGTCAAGGACCGCCGTATCCATGGCTTCGCGGCGGTACGCCTGGATACGGGGCAATCCCTGAGATACCCCGCGGGTAGAGACGGCTTGGCTGCGGCGTTGGCAAAGCTGGACGACCTTGCCGATGGTGTAGATTTCCTGCTGGGCCACAATATAATAGATTTCGATTTACCCCACCTGCGAGCCGCAAACCCCAATCTGCGGCTATTGCGGCGACCTGCGGTAGATACCCTCAGACTCAATCCCCTAGCCTTCCCTCGCAACCCCTATCACCATTTGGTTAAGCATTACCAAGACGGGCAGCTCAAACGCGGGCGCATCAACGCCCCGGACTTGGATGCCAGACTTACCCTAGAGGTTTTCGACGACCAACAAGAGGCCCTCCGCAATGCATCGTCCGACCTGTTGACAGCTTGGCATTGGCTGACCACGGCAGTCAATGGCGCGGGATTCGATAGGTTTTTCGCCTCTGTGCGGCGCTTGCAAAAGCCGGTCGACGCGGAGGCATACGTCGCTATTTACGCACTTCTAAATGGCAAGGCGTGCCAGACGTACGCCCGCGAGGCGATAGTAAATGCGGACAGGCACGCCTGGGAGTTGGCATATGCCCTGGCGTGGATCTCGGTGTCCGGCGGCAATTCGGTCATGCCCCCTTGGGTACGGCATCAATTTCCGGAGGCGGGACACTTGGTGCGCCGGTTGCGCGACACCTCCTGCGACGATGCCGCCTGCAACTGGTGCCGGGATCGGCACGACGCCGGCAAGGAACTTGCCCGCTGGTTCGGCTTTGACGACTTCCGGCAAAAGCCAACGGATGATGCCGGAAGATCTATTCAGCAGTCCATCGTCGAAGCCTCGATGGCGCGCCAACATGTGCTCGGAATCCTGCCGACCGGCTCCGGGAAATCGCTTTGCTATCAACTCCCGGCGCTGTCTCGGTACGACAAAACAGGCGCCCTGACGGTGGTAATCTCGCCGTTGGTCGCCCTCATGGCAGACCAGGTGGCGGGGCTTGAGGCGCAGGGCATCGGTTGCTGCGCTACCATAAACGGGCTGCTGTCGATGCCCGAGCGGGCGGATGCCCTTGACCGAGTGCGCTTGGGGGATGCGGGCATCGTCCTCGTTTCACCGGAGCAACTTCGGAACGTCTCCTTCCGCCGGGTGCTGGGGCAGCGCGAAATCGGCGCCTGGGTGCTGGACGAGGCGCACTGCCTCTCGAAGTGGGGGCACGACTTTCGGCCCGATTACCGGTACGTGGGTCGTTTCATCCGCGAAAAGGCTGGGGAGCAGCCGGTGCCGCCCGTGTTGTGCCTGACGGCGACCGCAAAGCCCGATGTGAAGGCGGAAATCGTGGACTATTTCCGTGACGAACTCAATATTGAGCTGAAGGTCTTCGACGGTGGCGTCCAACGAACGAATCTGGAGTTTGTGGTCGTGCAGACGACCGGCGGCGAGAAGTACGCTAACATCCATCAGATTATTACAGCGGATCTGCCGACAGATGAACCGAGCGGTGCCATCGTGTATTGCGCGACCCGACAGCAGACTGAAGAGATCGCCGAGTTCTTGCAGGCAAAAGAAATGGCGGCGGGCCACTTCCATGCGGGGCTGCCTCCGGAGACGAAAAAGCACGTCCAGCAAAATTTCATCCACGGCGACCTGCGAGTCATCGCCGCCACCAACGCTTTCGGCATGGGAATAGATAAGCCGAACGTACGGCTGGTAATCCATGCCGACATCCCCGGCTCCTTGGAGAACTATCTGCAGGAGGCGGGCAGAGCCGGGCGGGACCAGAATGCGGCGCGCTGCGTGCTGCTGTACACGCCGGAAGATGTGGAGCGCCAGTTTGGCATGTCGGCGTATTCTCGGCTCACGCGGCGGGAAATCCACGGCGTCCTGAGAGCACTGCGGAATCTGGACCGGAAAAATCGCCTAGGCGGTGAAGTGGTAGCCACCGCCGGTGAAATCCTGGTTGAGGACGAAGACAAAGCCTTCGAGCGGGATTCGGCAACCGACGACAACCGCGTGCGCACTGCAGTGGCGTGGCTGGAGGAGGCGGTGCTGCTGAGCCGAGAGAAGAACCATGTGCGGGTGTTTCCGTCCTCTCTGCGCGTGAGTTCAAAGGAGGAGGCATGCGCCAAGATGGAGAAGGCTCGCATCAGAGATGCCTACCGCCGTCAACTGTTGACCATCGTTGAGAGGCTGATCGAGGCAGACCCGGACGAAGGTATCTCCACCGACGAACTGATGGCGGCATCCGGCCTGACTCCGGAGAGGGTGCGAGGCGCTCTCTACGACCTGGAGCAATTGGGCATCGCAAGTAACGACACGGTGTTGACTGCCTTCGTACATACAGGGGTGGAGCGCTCATCACGGAAACGCTACGACGAGGCGGCAGCGCTGGAGGGCGCCCTGATTGACATTCTACGCGAGACGGCTCCCGATATGGACAAGGGCGAGAGTTCCATGCTGCACCTGCGCCTTGCCACCCAACGGCTCAAGGAGGAGGGTCATACTTCCGCCCTACCGGAACGCCTATGGCGGATCGTCCGAAGCATCGCCGCCGACGGGCGGGGCGAGGGAAGCGGTGGGGGAAGTCTCGGGGTGCGAGGGCATGATGGAGAGACTGTGCAGGTGACGTTGCAACGCGAGTGGAATGCGTTGGAGGAGACCGCCAAGTTGCGCCGCGAAGCCGCAGTGCGCCTCCTCGAACATCTACTTGTCAGCCTGCCGCCGGGAAGCCGGGGCACAGACCTGCTTGCCGAGACGACCTTAGGCAAACTGCTAATGGCGGTCAAGTCGGACCAAATCTTAATGAGCCGAGTCAAAAACCCTGTCAAGTTGATGGAGCGTGCTCTGCTGTGGCTGCACGAGCAGGAGGTCGTCCAGTTGAATAAAGGCTTGGCGGTGTTTCGGTCAGCGATGACCATCCACCTGAAACCGGAACGTCGCGGTTTCGCTCAGGCAGATTTTGCATCCCTCAAACTCCACTACGACGAACAGATTCTGCAGATCCACGTTATGGCGGAATTCGCGCAGCAAGGGCTTGGATCGATGGCTGATGCCCTGCGTTTGGCTATGGACTATTTCGTCCTTAGCCGAGATGATTTCCTGCGTCGCTGGCTGCCGGACAGAGGCAGGGAAATCTCGCGGCAGACCACGCCGGAATCGTGGCGAACCATTGTCGAAAGCCTGAGAAATCCCATTCAACGCCGCATCGTGGCGGACGACCGGGAGCAGACGAACGTGCTGGTGCTCGCCGGTCCCGGCTCCGGCAAGACACGGGTGCTGGTGCATCGGATCGCCTATCTGGTACGCGCCAAGCGCGAGAACCCTCGCGGTATCCTGGCGCTCGCTTACAACCGACACGCCGCGGTCGAGATCCGCCGCCGTCTTGCGGAGCTTATCGGCGACGACGCCCGTGGGGTGATGGTGTTCACGTGCCATGCGCTCGCCATGCGGCTGGTCGGCGCCAGTTTCGCGGGGCGCGCAAATTTTGTGAATGACGAGGATTTCCAAGCAATACTCCGAGATGCGGCGGCGCTGCTGCGTGGGGAGGGGCTACCGCCGGACGAAGCGGACGAATATCGGGGGCGGCTGCTAGCGGGTTTCCGCTGGATATTGGTGGATGAGTACCAGGACATAGGCGCGGATCAGTACGAACTGATTTCCGCTCTTGCAGGCAGAACCCTCGCCGACGAAGACGACAAGCTTAGCCTGTTCGCGGTGGGCGACGACGATCAGAACATCTACGCCTTCAGTGGCGCGTCGGTTAAGTTTATCCACCGCTTTGAGGCAGACTACGGCGCCAAACCCACGTTCCTGACCGACAATTACCGTTCCACGGCCCATATTATCGCGGCAGCCAATGCGGTAATCGCGCCGGTGCGGCAACGGATGAAGGCAGGGCATCCCATCGGCATCGACAGAGCGCGGGCGAAAGAACCGCCCGGCGGCGCGTGGTCTAATCTTGACCCGGTCACCCGTGGACAAGTCCGGATATTGTCAGTCGGCGATAGCGCTATCACCCAGGCGCAGGCGGTCGTCGCCGAATTGAAGCGGTTGTCCGGTTTAGCTCTGGACTGGGATTGGTCGAAATGCGCGGTCGTAGCGCGCGAATGGAGTTACCTCGATCCGGTGCGGGGCCTTTGCGAGCTGGAGAAGATCCCGATTCAGATGGCGAACGAAGACACCTTGAACATCTGGCATCTGCGGGAGACCCGCGGTCTCGTGAACTGGTTACGCTCGCGGGATTCCCGCTTGGTGTCAAGCGAAGACCTGAACGACTGGACGAACAATCAACCCTCAGGCGCTTGGACCGAACTGCTGCTGGAGGGTATAGCGGAGTACACGTTGGAAACCGGTGGCGCAGAAACACCGGTGGATCACTTTATCGAATGGCTGGCGGAGTGGGGACGGGAGGTACGCCGCCGCCAGCGGGGGTTGTTGCTGCTGACCGCCCATCGCGCCAAGGGCATGGAGTTCGATCATGTGGTTGTGCTGGACGGCGGCTGGGATCGGGTTGACCAAGGCGAGGATGTGGATGCCCCGCGCCGGCTGTACTACGTGGCTATGACCCGCGCACGGTACACCCTCGCTCTGGCGCGCTTTCCGGGGGCACACCCGCTGCAGGATGTCTTGCGGGGCTGCCCCTCGGTGGTGCGCTTCCGGGAACCCGCCAATCTCCCACCGGCACCGCCGAAACTTGAACGCCGCTATCGGCGGCTTAGCCTACGCGACGTCTTTCTGGGTTTCGCCGGATATAAGCGTCCTAGCGACCCTGTGCATCGCGCCATTGCCGCGCTCTCGCCCGGTGATCCGCTGCAGGTGCGTGTCGGGCCGAAGCGCTGGGAAATTCTGGATCGCAACGGGATGATCGTAGGACAGCTTGCCGCCGGTTTCAAAGCCATTGACGGCATGCGCTGCAGATTTGCCAAGGTCTGGGCAATTGCCGTCTGGAACCGAGAGCGTTCGGAGCCGCAGTACCAAGACAGTCTTCTATGTGATGACTGGGAGGTGGTGGTGCCGGAGTTGATTTTCGAGCCGGATTCGTGATCTTACGGGGAAGGGAGCGCGATAGAGATCGTTCGTACAGGGGGTTGAATCTCTATGAAACGGGGTTGACCGTGCACCCTCTTTCTGCAAAAGAGAACCGCGAGCGCGTGGCAGCGGCAATCAATAACTCCGGATCTACTTCCCAGTGCACGTATAACTCAAATTGTATGAGACGACGGAGCCGTTGTCAGACTGGATATTACAGGAAGATAGCTGTGACAATACAGAGAGCTAGACTTGATGATATAGAGGGTATAGTCGAAGTGTTCTGTGACGGTGTTACGTCACAGAACAAATTCTGTCACTTGTTCGACGTGACGGAGGGAGTTCTCAACCACAAACGGAAACAGTTCCAAAGTGCGCTAGAAGACGAATGCGAAGTGCTATTCATACGGCGGAATGAGACAGGCAAGATAATCGGGTATATCTGGGGTATTATAAAACGACCAATCGACACAAGGCGTGTGGGGCAAATTAGCGAACTTGTGGTTACAACATCCCACAAGAGGAAGGGCATCGGTAGACGACTTTTTCAGTCGTGCATTGATTGGTTTCAGTCAGAAAATGTACAGCGGGTTGAAGTAAACTTCAACGTACAGAATCCTGAGGCTTCAGCATTCTGGGCACGAATGGGTTTCAAATCTTTCTTTGAGACACGATTCCTTGATGTCTAAAATGAAGCATATTATTCGTACCAACGATCCGGGATGCATATACAACCGAGTGATGCTCGAAAGTCTCGATCGTCATCTGTCATCCCGAATCTTTCAATGATCGCTTAATGAGTTTTGACAAAGCTTTTACCGAGTTCAATTCATGTCAATGTAATCTAGGACGGGTCATCATCTATACGTATGCTGTGTTGATTCGCTAATGAGCAAGCTACCATTGTGGGAGAAGTGTCAACCAAAATGTCAACCATCCCCAGTAAGGAGTTCAATATGCCAAGATACGATCTTGAAGATCAAGTAGCCATCGTGACCGGCGCCGGCCGTGGGATCGGCAGAGCCATCGCACTACGCCTGGCGCACGAGGGCGCCAGTGTCACCATCGCCGACCTTGATGAGACGAACGCGCGGCAAGTCGCTGAGGAGATTACAGCAGCCGGTGGTAAAGCCCACGCTCTTAAAATAGACGTGACGCGCAAAGACGAGGTCGAACGAATGGTGCGTAGCACTGTGGATCGATTTCACCGGCTGGATATTCAGGTCAATAACGCGGGCATCGGCATCATTGCACCACTCATGGACACCAGCGAAGAAGCTTGGGATGCGCTGATGAACGTGAATGCTAAAGGTGTTCTGTTCTCCTCGCAGGCGGCAGCCCAGCAGATGATTGAGCAGGGCGAAGGTGGCCGGATCGTCAACAACGCGTCTGGGGCCGGCAAAATTGCGCCAGGCAAAGGTGTGGCGCTTGGGGCATATTCGGCCAGCAAACACGCCGTCGTCGCGATCACAAAGCAGATGGGTCTAGAGCTGGCGGAGCACGGAATCCTTGTCAATTGCGTGTGCGCCGGCATCGTAGACACCCCAATGTGGGATCTAATCGATCGCGAGACGGCAAAGCTGCACGGCGTGCCGGTCGGATCGGTGAAAGCCAATGCGGTTGCGACCATCCCACTGGGTCGCATTGAGCAGCCGGAAGATGTCGCCAATATGGTTGCTTTCCTGAGTTCGTCAGATGCCAGCTACCTGACCGGCCAGACGTACAATGTGTGTGGCGGTCTCTTGCCTTACTGATAATACAATAACCGATGGTGCTAGTTCGTACTAGATGACCCGTTCTAAATTAGATTGACATGAATTGCTCCGGATTACTACACTATTCAATGAGGTAGAAAGGAGAATTCGGATGTCACATCAGTTAGGAAAAGGATTTTCAATGGGAACTCTATCGCAATCACTACTACGGATCTTTGGATGTTCAACCGCGTAAGTCCTAATATGCTATAATCCACCTGACGGTGTACTAGGCGCTAACCGGATAGTTCGCATTTGCAGAGGTTTACATGCTTATCAAAAACAAACAGAACAAAGGAGACCTACGTCCGAACATTCTCTGGATTTGCACGGATCAGCAACGATACGACACTATTGGCGCCTTGGGCAACCCGTATGTTTCAACGCCGAATATTGACCGATTGGTCCAAAGCGGAGTCTCCTTCACCCACGCCTTCTGTCAGAGTCCGATATGCACGCCCAGCCGGGCGAGTTTTCTAACCGGAATGTATCCAAGCGCCGTACATGTCAACGGCAACGGGAACGAATACTTCCCGAACAGACCGCCCTTGGTCACCCGCATACTGGCGGAAGCTGGGTACAATTGTGGTCTAATCGGGAAGCTACACCTTGCCAGTGCGTATGGGCGTATCGAGCCCCGTGTGAACGACGGATACCGATATTGGCAGTACAGCCACGCGCCCCGTGATGACTGGGAGAAGGGACACGATTATGCGGACTGGGTGCGGGCGAAAGGGCATATCCTTGGAGAGTTGATTAAGAACGTTGAAGGTGTACCGGCGGAACTCCATCAAACCACCTGGTGCGCCGAAAAGACGGTTGACTTCATCCGGCAGGATCGAGATACATCTTGGCTCGCAAGCGTAAATATCTATGACCCCCATCCGCCCTTCAATCCGCCGCAGACGTACAGGGAGATGTTTGATCCCGCAGAGATGCCTGGGCCGCTATTCCGCGAAACCGACCTGGAACAGCAGAAGAAGCTGGAAGCTGTTGATTTTCAGTCCAGAGGACAATCCCCGGATAGGCTGGATATCAAAAACCCGATTGTGCCCCAATCTCCAGGTTCGTCAACCGCGGCTGATGCCGACTCAATAGACGCGCGGGATGCCAAGAGTTTGCAGGCAGCCTATTATGCGATGATTAAGCTGATTGATGATCAGGTGGGACGTATCCTTGAATCGCTGGAGGAAACCGGGCAGCGTGAGAAGACGGTAATCCTCTTTACGTCGGATCACGGGGAAATGTTGGGCGATCACGGATTGATCCAGAAGGGGTGCCGGTTCTACGAGGGACTGGTGCGCGTGCCGCTGATTGTTTCCTGGCCCGGACATATTGAATCCGGCTTGAAGAGCGATGCGCTGGTGGAACTCCTCGACAAGGCGCCGACGCTGCTGGAGTTAGCCGGCTTGAAGGTGCCTGACCGGATGCAGGGACGATCGCTGTTACCAATTCTACAGGGGGAAGTTTCGGAAGACCGTCGCCGTGACTTCGTCCGCTGCGAATACTACGATGCCATTGACATGCCGGATGGCACTTTTGCCACGATGTACCGAGATAGGTCGCATAAGCTGGTGGTGTACCACGGGCATCAACACGGAGAACTCTATGACTTGGAGGCCGATCCCGGCGAGTTTGAGAACCTGTGGGATGAGCCTAGTAGCCAGGGCCTGAAACTCAACTTGATGAAGCGAAGCTATGATTCGTCCATGCTGGCGATGGATAGGGGGCCGCGGCGGATTGGGCCGATATAGGTGGACACGTGATTGGTGACTCTCTGTAGTTGTATCATTTGTTTATATTTGAAGTCATTAATGGCGTTAGTCAAATATTACCAATGCGGGACAAGCGGATCTCTATTTCCCTCCCTATTCGGTCGGTTGATACTTGGTCAGTCGCTTGATCTCCGCCTACGGGCTGTTTTCAGGTGAAACAGAGTTGACCGGGCATCTTCCTTCTGCTAGAATATGGCGCACTTCGAAGGATTGGAATCCTCGAATTGCCCGTCGGAATTTTTGCGTCGCACGCTACAAGGACTAGATGGAGAAGAGGTAAACATGCTTGCTACGGTGCAGAGCAGCGCGGTCATGGGCATTGATGCCTATATTGTTCAGGTGGAAATCGACATCGCGGATGGGTTGCCCGCCTTCAATACGGTCGGGTTGCCGGACAGCGCGGTAAAAGAGAGCCGCGAGCGCGTGGCGGCGGCAATCAAGAACTCCGGTTACTACTTCCCGACAACCCGAATCACAGCCAACCTCGCACCCGCCGATGTTCGCAAAGAGGGATCTGCTTTCGATCTGCCGATTGCTCTGGGCGTCTTGGCGGCTACGGCGCAAATCCGCAGCGACCACTTTGACCAAACTCTTGTTTTGGGTGAATTGGCGCTTGACGGGAGCATCCGCTCGGTGCGCGGTTGTCTGCCGATCGCAATCAAAGCCAAAGAGAAAGGGTTCACGGGTGCCATTCTGCCCAATGCGAATGCAAAGGAAGCGGCAATTGTAGATGAGTTAAATGTCTACCCGGTGGAATCGTTGCAGGAAGCAGTTCAATTCCTGAACGGCGAACGAACCATTGAGCCGTTCAACTACGATATTTCGGAGGCGTTTCGGCAGCACTCGGAATATATGATTGATTTCGTCGACGTGAAGGGACAGGAACACGTCAAGCGGGCGATTGAGGTTGCCGCCGCGGGCGGGCATAACTTGATTATGATTGGACCGCCGGGATCCGGCAAAACGATGATTGCCAAGCGGATTCCGACCATCCTGCCAGACATGACACTGGACGAGGCGCTTGAGACGACAAAGATTCACAGCATCATGGGCTTATTGGCGGAAGACGTGCCGCTGATAGCCACGCGCCCCTACGGTTCGCCCCATCACACTATCTCGGATGCCGGGTTAATCGGCGGCGGGAAATTTCCGCGCCCCGGTGAGGTCAGCCTCTCGCACAACGGCGTGCTGTTTCTCGACGAATTGCCGGAGTTCCGCAAGAATGTGCTCGAAGTGATGCGGCAACCGCTTGAAGATGGGTACGTGACGATTGCGCGGGCAGCCGCCTCTTACACGTATCCCGCGAATTTCATGCTTGTGTCCGCGATGAACCCGTGCCCGTGCGGTTATTTTGGTGACCCGACCCGCGACTGCCGATGCTCGCCGCAACAGATTCAGAATTACATCTCCCGTATTTCCGGTCCCCTGCTTGACCGAATCGACTTGCAGGCTGAGGTTCCGGCTGTGAAATACAAGGATTTGTCGAGCGACTTCACGGGTGAACCGTCGGCGGATATACGCGAGCGGGTGCAGGCCGCGCGCTGTATCCAGCAGGAGCGTTTTGCTCAGACGACGGTCTACTGTAACGCGAATATGGAATCCAAGCACCTCCGCGAGTTCTGCAAGGTTGAGGAGGATGCCCAAGAATTGCTGCGGGTCGCTATCACGCAACTCGGGTTGAGCGCCCGTGCGTATGACCGTATCCTGAAGGTTGCGCGTACCATCGCCGATCTTGGCAACAATCCAACCATTGAGGGGGAGCATGTTTCGGAGGCTATTCAGTATCGCAGTCTGGATAGGAGTTTTTGGAATCGGTAAGTCGGGGATTATAATCGAATACTATAGGTAGAAGCGTGCCGTCCCTCCAGATATCGTCACTGATTGTTGTAGGACAACCCCTCGGCAAATGAGAGCAATCTACTTCCTATCTGAGTAACGAATGCTGTTGCGGTATCGCTGTGGTAGGCTTTCTTGGCGACGATTCACTGCGGATACAAACTGGGGTTCGATTCCCTACAACGCTATCTGGCTTGCGCGAGTATCCCAGAGGGAAAAAGCGAAATTGAGTACCCTCTGATTCAGAATGTCGGCCAGATCGTTGAAATTGCCCTGCCAGTCATAAAACTAACGGTATTACCATTTTTCATCCTGCCCCCTAGAGATCTTCATTTGCCTCATAAGTGCGCTATTTTAGCTTGTTCATGACTTTGTGTCATAAGAGGCTTTAAGCGGCCGACCTTCTAGATATCACGACGGCTCAGAAATCATCAGATGGCGTCGAGGGGAGTGGTATTCCTCAGGAGGAGTGGGGGCCAAAGAACGATCGTTCTCAGGCGACTGATCAATGCCATGTTCGATTGACAGAGAAGTTAGGGTTTGTTTGTCGTGAAGAAGGTATTGCGGCTCAGGCAACTGTGCTGCTACAAAAAAAACGCACTAAGTCGATTTTGACTTGTCGTCATTTGCAGTCATTCGATTGCCTGCGACTTCCTTTTTTGTAGCCAAAGGCAATAACGGCGTCATTGTCATGCTTATTCCAAAATGTTAGAGATTTGTAATCCTCAATCCATTTTTCCTCTTGCGTCATACCTCCTTCTGAAGAAGATGGCATAATCTTTCCTTCCTTATCTGTGCAACTGGGGTTAAGTTAATAGACATTGATTACATACTGCTTAAGCGTTTCACTTACGAGGCGGAACAAGTTCTATACGCCCGTTTTCGTCTATAAGAGTAATACTTGCTTCAGAATCATCAGCTTCTAACATTATCCTTGCTTCTCCTGGGCCGGTTGCCATAACAATTCGCACACCATGTGTCCCTAAGTGCATGTGCAAACTGCCACTATTGCCCGACATTGTAATACCAGGGTCTCCAGTCTTTGAACCTGTAAATAATGTTAATCTAGGAGTGCCTTCGTTATCGACTAAGGTTAATCGTTTGCACGTAATTTCTAGTTGCTCATGCGAACCTTCGATTTGAGCAAGCACGTTTGGAATTGTTCCCTGATTGTCGCACCCTGCCAACAAAACGATAGTCATCAAAATGAATGCTGAAATGCTATTTTTCATGATATGCTCCAAATAACATTGCGCTGCTGCTTGAAATAGTGTAACCTTCCGAAAAATGTGAAATCGCATTCTTCGGGAGGACATAATGATAGATAAAGATTGGGAATGGGTATCTGAATTATCGTTGAGCAAACCTATAAACTCAAATATTCCTTTCATTGTTTTTCTCCTTTTATGTACTTCACGGTTAACAAGGGAACACCCATTCCCTTTGACTCTTGCAGTATATCCTATCAGACAACTTCTGTCGAGAAAAAGGGAGCGCACATTACATGCGCCCCCTCATTGCTACGCTCGACTTCTTATTCAAACCACAAATCACTTCTCATGTGTTCAGGAATTTGAGCGAACTCTTCTAACTCATCTCGCAACCCCTCAGCCTCTAAACTAGGATTATATACACACTCTAGACGAGCCCACTCTAACACTGTTAGGAAATGCTTACGCACACCATTCGACATCTTCTGATCTAACTCAAGGATACCTGTCAATATCGGGGCTGTATCCGTGCTTCTTGATTAAGGATTTCCTGTACCAATCCGGATCATAAGAATTATCGACACTTTTACTCGCTTGAGAAGGCTTCCCTTCAACAAAGTTATCTGTGTGAATCTCATAGAGTTCACCGACTTCATCGTCAGGGCAACATTCCTCATCGAGCAGGGTTTCATCTTCTGAGGTTTGAGAAAGTGTTTCAGAAGAATCGGAAATGGTATCAGGAACGCTTACTATAGAAGGCTCTATAGCAATCACTGTCGGTTCTTGGGAGGTTATCAACTCGGACACACTTTCCTCGAAATCTCTCGAAATCTCTCGAATTCTGTCGATTATAATAACTGTAGCAAATGGCACCGACTACGAAGATCAGAGCAATCAGAGTTGAAATCCCAACCCTTTTCATTTGAAATTCATCCTATCGTAGTAAAGGAACTTCGGAAAGGCGAGGGGTGGGAACTAGATTTGGTCAAAGTCAATGGCAAAGTTCAGGAATCATTGGCAACTTTCAAAACTGAAAAAGAAGCCAGAGATACATTAAGACATATACACGCTAATTTGCGAAAAGTTAATTGTTCCGTCAATATTAGAACAACTGCCGATTAAGAATGCCTAAAGGAAGTTACAGGCAACCGTGCATCGAAAATTGACTGTAAAGTAAGAAGTCAAAAACGACTCAGTGCGAAAAAAATGTAGATTGAAATCTGATTCGGGGAAGGAGAAAAATGTCTACCATACAAGGGATGTTAAGTGGCAAACAATTACAAACTCTTATTGAGGGAGAAGAGATTGATACTATCCTGGTCGTTTTTCCTGATCTGTATGGACGGTTTATGGGAAAACGATTTGACGCCGAGTTCTTTCTAAAAGATACGCTCCAGCATGGAGCTCATGCCTGTGATTATCTCCTGACCGTGGATATGGAAATGGAACCTGTCCCTGGCTATCAGTTTGCCAACTGGGAGTCCGGTTATGGAGATTTTCATCTTGTCCCTGATTTATCAACGCTTCGTCTTGCCAGCTGGTTGGAAAAAACCGCCATGGTGATTTGTGATGTTGTCACAGACCCTGAACATAAGCCTGCACCAGCGCCTCGTTCTATCCTCAATCAACAGATAGAGAAAGCGGCTGCAATGGGGTTTTCTGCAATGGCAGGTTCAGAACTGGAATACTATCTCTTTCAAAATTCTTATCAACAAGCAGCAGAACAAAACTATCATGGGTTAACATTAGCCGGCTGGTACATTGAAGATTACCATATGCTGCAAGGGGCACGGGAAGATTCATTCAATGGCGCGGCTCGTCGTCATCTCAAGAAATCGGGAGTTCCGGTAGAAAATTCAAAAGGAGAATGGGGTAAGGGCCAGCATGAACTAAATATTCAGTATGCAGATGTACTGAGCATGGCTGACCGGCATTCTATTTATAAACAATGCTTAAAAGAAATCGCAGATCAACAAGGTATTAGTGTCACTTTTATGGCCAAATATGCCTCCGATCAAGCGGGTTCCAGCTGCCACGTTCATTTAAGTCTGTGGAATAATGACCAGAATGCCTTTCCCGGCAATCAAAAATTGGGGAAAATTGATTGCTCAAATACCTTTCGCTGGTTTCTCGGAGGATGGATGGCTCATGCATCGGAAGTCATGTTATTTTATGCCCCCAACATCAACTCTTATAAACGTTATCAATCCGGGTCATGGGCTCCTACAAAAATTGCCTGGAGTTATGACAATCGCACTGCTGGTTTCCGTGTAGTCGGCAAAGGGAATAGCCTCCGCACCGAATGCAGAATTCCGGGAGCGGATTGTAATCCGTACCTGACCTACGCTGCAGCCTTAGCTTCCGGGCTGGATGGCATCAAAAATAAAATAGAACCCCCTCCTATTTTCGAAGGGGATGTTTACAGTGCGGCAACCTTGCCTTCCGTCCCCTTAACCCTCAGAGATGCGATCTCTGTTTTTAAGTCCAGCCAATTTGCAAAAGATACTTTTGGTGAAGAGGTAGTTACGCACTATACCCATTTCTTTGAAACCGAACTCGAAGCCTATCAAAGTGCGGTCACTGACTGGGATCGTCAGCGTTACTTTGAGCGGATCTGAGGACTCTATGGCTTTACCCATCATTGGTATCACCACCTATGGCCGGAATGAAGAAAACCATTTTACTTTACCGGCAGAATATATCGAAGCCATTCGAAATGCGGGCGGACTTCCATGGCCGATCATGCATGGGGAATCTAATTTGCGAGAAATATTGGACCACGTGGATGGTTTAATATTGGCTGGGGGAGGCGATCTCAACCCCCTTCTTTATGGAGGCGATGATCATGAAACCATTTACATGCTGGATGATGAACGAGATCAAACAGAAATCGATCTAGCCAATCAGGCAATAGATTCGGGTATTCCTACTTTAGGTATTTGTCGTGGTACCCAAATCCTTAATGTCGCTAGAGGCGGTTCTTTGTATGAACATTTACCTGATGTGGTTGGAGATAAAATCAGTCACCGTGTTCCTCCACGTGAACCCACCCCTCATGCCATTTATGTTGCATCAGGTTCCAGATTAGCAAAAATACTTGAACAAACCCGTTTTTCTTCATCTTCTTGGCATCATCAGGGTCTCAAAAATGTTGCAGACGAATTTAAAGTAGTTGCCAAAGCACCCGATGGAGTCATCGAAGCGATAGAAATGCCAAATCACCCCTGGCTCATTGCGGTGCAATGGCATCCCGAGTTAACCGCTGCCGAAGACCCTATTCAACAACGTCTATTTGATAAACTGGTCGAAGCGGCCTCTCAAATTAACAAATAACCAAGAAAAGCCCATGAGACTTCAAGAAAAAATAGCACTCATTACCGGAGCCTCCAGCGGCATCGGAAAAGAAACCGCTCTTTTATTTGCAAAAGAAGGTGCTCGGGTCGTCGCTGTTGATATTAATGACGAAGCTGGTAATCAACTAGTCGAGTTAATCCAGTCTCAGGGAGGAAAAGCAATTTATGTGCATGCTGATATTTCCAAATCAGAAGATTGTCGGCACATGATCCATATCGCTGAAAAAACCTACGGCCGCCTAGATATTCTATTCAACAACGCCGGTATTATGCACAGCGAAGATGACGATGCTGTTAATACTTCGGAAGAGGTATGGGAAGCCACCTTGTCTATCAATCTGAAAGGGGTATTTCTTGGTTGTAAATTCGGTATTCCTGCTTTGAGACGAGCGGGAGGAGGATCCATCATCAATACGGCTTCGTTTGTTGCACTATTGGGAGCAGCGACTCCACAAATCGCTTATACGGCTAGCAAAGGAGGGGTGCTTGCCCTGACTCGTGAATTAGCCGTCGTTCACGCTCGAGAAAATATCCGAGTCAATGCCTTATGCCCCGGACCTTTGAAAACCGAATTGTTGATGAAGTTTTTAAATACCGAGGAGAAAAAACAACGGCGCTTGGTTCATATTCCTACAGGTCGTTTCGGAGAAGCTTCGGAAATGGCAAAAGCGGCACTGTTTTTGGCTTCGGATGACTCTTCTTATGTAACGGGAACGGAGTTTACCGTAGATGGAGGAATTACCGCCGCCTACGTCACTCCAGAATAAAAAGCAGTAGTGCGCGCTTAAGATTAATAGTTCTTCCGAATCCTGCTGTAGGAGCGACCTCCCGGTCGCGAAGAAAAACGATCGAAGTGGAATCAACCCTCTGTAGGAGATCAAGCGACTGGATAACGAGCGATATGACGCGATGAAAAGCGGACTGAAAGAACGTAAACACCTATGCCAAAACTAATACTTGCCATGATTCTATTAAATTCCGCGGTGTGGGCTGCCGAGTTGGATATCATCTACCTTAAAAACGAGATGATAATCGAAGGCACCATCATGGAAGCTACGTCCAACCATGTGCGCATAAAGACGAAAAAAGGAAATATATTTACCTTTTCACGCGACGAAATAGAAATCATAGATTATCAAAACGGTTCACGCTCTGCAATCGCACCTGACGATCGCGACGTATTGATTGCCGTTTCAATATCGGGCATCATCCCTGGCGCCGGTCAAGCGTTTAACTACCAGTATGAAAAGGCGTTAGGGTTTTTGGGGGCGTGGTCAACCGGAATCTATTTCGCCGTCACCGCTTTTGAACCCATACCTGACGGAAACGGTGTGTTTATACCGCACGACAATACCAGCCGGTTTGCATTGGGTGCCCTTCTAACCTATGGAAGTTCTCTTATGTCGATCGTCGACGCTGCGATCGTAAGAGCTCAAATCAATCAGCGCAAAGAACAACGTCGCAAGCAATTAAATATCGGTGTTTTGCACGAGCCGAATTCATTCGGATTAACCCTTGCCGTTATCTTTTAACCGTTCTTAGGACTATACTATGTTAGACAATCTACTAGCCTTGCTTAAACGCGCCCTGTATTTCGCCGCTATTTATCTGCTTCTGCTGATGGCCGCTGCCGCCACCGGCTGCAGTCTTGAAGTCGATGACCATACTCACGACTTCTTTTCGCACGACCACGGCTTGGGAGAACATGAACATCAACTTCCCAGTCATACGCATGGACTAGTGGAGCATGAACACGATGTGGATAGTCATACCCATGAGGTCTCGACACACTACCATGCCGACGCCGTGATTGTCAGCATCGATCCGCCAATCGATCCAGGATCGACGAAACCAAGAGCGGATAAATTGTGGAATATTGGCTTTCTGCCCCCTATCGGCTGGCAAACCGTCACAGTTATTTTTTCACACAAACCTGTAGACCTCCGAATCCATGCTCCGGGGGCACCTATTGGTGATTGGCAGTTAGTAAATAACACGCTTGAAATATCTGTATCGTGTCATGGACTACAGCACAGTATTACCACGCTAGTACTAGAATGGCATTCTGGCGGCAGAACACTAAACTATCATTGTAAGGTACAACACTGACTTGCTTTCAACCTAAGGAGGTGATACATTTGATTGCCTGATACACCTGAATTCTTAAGAACTACACGTAACAAGCCCCGACGAATCCACGCGCCGGGGATTCCTTCGATTGCTTTTACTCGTCACTCGTCACTGGCCACTAACCACTGCTTCTAGGGAGATTACATGCGAACAATACGAATACTACTCACCATATTCCTTCTCGCCCCCCTCCCCATCTTCTCGGACGAACTCTGCGATATGCCGCCGCTTCCGCTCCAGGAGCGCTTGGAAAATAGGAGTTTTCCGTCACTCTTCACCCCCTTTGGTATTTTGCCTAAGAATCAACCGCACCTGCAAGAGCGAGAGCAGATGGCGCAATACGATTTGTTTTTTTGTTGTGTCGGAATGTACTCTCATTTACATCTCTTCGAGGCAGACGATGGCTGGCGGGTGCGCGGCCCTCTTGACGATGCCGTTAACCAACGAGATGATTACATTTCGCAGAATCCTAACACGATATTTCTTGGTGCATTCTCATGGCTTTTCGTCGATCTAAGCACTTACCCGCCCGATTCTCCCTATTGGATACGAGACGCCGAGGGAGAAATTGCTATGGACTACGGCGGGGGCACGGTGGACGTCACCCACCCCGATGTACAGCAGGAGATTATTCAAAAAGTGGTCGCCATAGCTACGTGTGGGCTGTATGACGGTGTCTTTTTCGACTTCTGGGGCGAACATTCACCCGCGCCTTCCAATTTCGATGCTATGCTGTCAATTTTAAAAGGCATTCGCGCGAATGTCCGAGAGAACTTCCTCATCATGGGAAACACAAATAGATATAAAGCGCCGGAGTCGGCACCCTACATGAACGGTTCGTTTTTTGAATCCGGTGTGCCCATACGCGACTTTATGAATGGCGGCGACGACGCTGTTTCACGAGGATTTAGCCATATGGAGGAAACCCTTTTATGGGCCGAGGAGAATTACCGGTCGCCGCAAATAAACTCTTTTTTAGGTTACGGCTCTGGCGCCGAACCAATGGGTAGCCCGACCAACCGTCGCTACATGCGAGCCGTCACAACCCTAAACCTCACCTTCTCTGACGGTTATTTTACGTACTACCTGCCTGGTCCGGACGGCGGTGTTGATACGGGGTTGTTTTCCGGTTTTTACTGGTATGATTTTTGGGACGCCGATCTCGGACGCCCGATCGGGGCGACAGGTCAACTGTATCAAGAAGTAGAAGGGCTTTATATACGCGAGTTTACAAACGGGTGGGCGGTGTATAACCACAGCGGCAAAGCGCAGGTCATCACATTGCCTGAAGAGGTGCGGTCGGTAACCAGCGGATTGAGCAATACGACACACGCCGTGCTCAACCTCGACGGCGACATCCTTCTGAACATCCCGCCGCTGCTGCCGGGGGACATCAATGGCGACGGCATTGTCAACATCCTCGATTTGACATTGGTGGCGCAGGGATTTGGGACGGGTGATTTGACCGCGGATGTGAATGGGGATGGGGTGGTTAATGTCTTCGATTTAGTCTTTGTTGCCAATCGATTCTAAGTCCGATTGAATCCACACCTTTAAGGAGATTGCATGCGAACAATACGAAACCTACTCGCCATATTCCTTCTTGCCCCCCTCCCCGTCTTCGCCCAAACCGTCCACATCCCCGACCCCAACCTACGCGCCGCAATCTCCGAAGCACTCCACGGTGCGCCGGTAACACGAGAAACCATGCTACAACTAACGGAGCTTGATGCCCGCGAGAGAGGCGTCACAGACCTCACCGGCTTGGGCTATGCGCACAATTTAAGATCGTTAATCCTTGTCTCCAATAACATCAGTGATCTTACACCTATTTCCGCCTTAAGGCTAAATGACCTCTGGCTAGGGGATAATTTGGTTGCCGCCCTGTCTCCACTTGCCAGCATGAGGTCAGTGACACACCTCGATCTTGGATACAATCGAATCTCGGACATATCGCCGCTTGAAAAATTGACTCGGCTTAAATGGCTCGAACTGTCCGGCAATCAGATTACGGACATCACCACGCTTTCAAATCTCACTCAACTCACCTTGCTCGAGGCGTTTAAAAATAAAATTACCGATGTAACGCCC
This sequence comes from Candidatus Poribacteria bacterium, assembly GCA_965197465.1. GTDB lineage: Bacteria > Poribacteria > WGA-4E > WGA-4E > JAJDTR01 > JAJDTR01. The sequence continues at coordinate 3,942,538 of OZ240209.1, forward strand.
CTCGCCGGTTTAACTCGGTTAGAACATTTGAAAATTCAGCGAAACCTAATCTTTGACCACAGTCCGCTCGACGGTCTGTCGTTAGAAGTGTTTGAATATGACCAAATCTGCGACATGCCACCGATTCCGCTAGGGACGCGGTTGGAGAATCGCGGTTTTCCGTCCATTGGTTCGGCATGGGGTGATGTGTCTTTTAATCAGCCGCATCTCACATATCTCGAAAGAATGTCCCAGTACGATATGGTTTTTAATCCGCCATCGATTTTCCATCAAAGGTTGGCGAAAACGGAAGAAGGTTGGTCAGTAACAGGTCCAATGACGCTTGCCGTTGGAAGGCGTGATGATTATCTTGCGCATAGCCCGAACATGATATTTATGGGTACTATGGCGGCGTTGTGGAAAGGCTTGGAACAGTTCCCGGAAGATTCGCCATTGTGGTTGCGCGATGCGGAAGGCAACATAGAACTCGTGTTCGATGACGCCGGATTGATTGACCTCAACAATCCCGCAGCCCAAAAATGGATTGTCGAGAGGGCGGTTGCTATGGACCGGTGCGGACTATACGACGGCATCGTGCTCGACGGTTGGAATGAACGTTATATTGGCCGCCGCAATCACCTTGACGCCGCGGCACTGATTCTCAAGGAGATTAGAGAGCGTGTCCGACCGAATTTCCTGATCGGCGTCAATTCGCACCATTCCATATTACCCGCGACCGGTGCGTACATCAACGGATTCTTCACCGAACCTCCACTTCTCACGGACGGCGATGTTTCGGAAACGTTCCGGGTACTTGAGGAGACGTTTGTGTGGGGCGACTCCCATCTAAGAAAGCCGCACGTTTGGCTTTTAGAAATCCAGGGGATAGACACGGATCCGCCGGACGGCAAAGTGAATAATCGCTGGATGCGGTTAACGACGACCTTGGGACTTACTTTCACGGATGGATACGTACTTTACAACCTGCCTGCGCCGGGAGTTTATGGTCATTATTGGTACGACTTCTGGGACGCCGACCTCGGGCGTCCGCTGGGTGAGAAATCGAAACTCTACGAAGGTCGCCCCGGTCTCTATATCCGCGAATACACCAACGGCTGGGCAATCTACAACCACAGCGGCGAAGCGCAGGTCGTCACGCTGCCGGCAGAAGTGCGGTCGATAACCAGCGGATTAAGCAATACGAAACATGCGGTGCTCAACCTCGACGGCGACATCCTTCTGAACATCCCGCCGCTGCTGCCGGGGGACATCAATGGCGACGGCATTGTCAACATCCTCGATTTAACGCTTGTGGCTCAAGCGTTTGGAACGGATAGCCGCGAGAGCGACGTAAACGGCGACGGTGTGGTTAATGTCTTCGATTTAGTCTTTGTTGCCGGACAATTCTAACTCCCTCTACCAGTTGTGACAGTCAGCCCATAAGGAGATTGCATGCGAACAATACGAATCCTACTCACCATATTCCTTCTTGCCCCCCTCCCCGTCTTCGCCCAAATCGTCCACATCCCCGACCCCAACCTGCGCGCCGCAATCTCCGAAGCACTCGACGGTGCGCCGGTAACACGAGAAACGATGCTACAGCTAACGAAGCTTAATGCGCGCGAGAGAGGCGTCACAGACCTCACCGGGTTGGGCTATGCGCACAATTTAAGATCGTTGACCCTTGTCTACAACAACATCAGTGACCTCACGCCGATCGCCGGCTTACATCTGGACGAACTGTGGCTGTGGCGCAACCAAGTCGGCGACCTCTCCCCGCTCGCCGGTATGAGGTCACTAACGCACCTCGATCTCGGATACAACCGCATCTCGGATTTATCCCCGCTCGCCAATCTTACAAACCTTGAGTGGCTCGAACTTCCCGGCAATCAGATTACGGACATCACCACGCTTTCAAATCTCACTCAACTCACCTTGCTCGCGGTATCTCATAATCACATCACTGATATAACTCCCCTCTCAAACTTAACTCAGTTAGAACACTTGTCCTTTCACCCAAACCTAATCTTAGACCACAGTCCGCTTGACGGATTCGCTTCAACCGTTTTTCCATCTCACCTTGAACCGTGCGACATGCCGCCACTGCCCCTTATACCCCGCTTACAGAATCGCAAGTTTCCATCATTAGTCAGTCAATGGGACTGGCCCCTTGTGAATAAACCTCATTTATCCAAGGTCGAACAGATAGCCAAACACAATCTCTGTTTTTCTTGTGTTGGGTTGGAAAATCACATCGTGTGGTATACAGGAAATGATTGGCTGGTGCACGGAGACCTTGACGCCGCTATTCGTAAGCGAGATGAGTACCTCGTCCATAATCCGCATATGATTTTTATGACTGTGGTTAATGCACTCTGGGAGAGTTTTGATGTGTTTCCCGAAGACTCCCCATACTGGCTAAGAGATAATGAGGGAGAAATAATTCGCGCGCGGGAAGGAGTGGGCGTGGTGAATTTTAACCACCCCTATGTTCAGAAAAGAATCGTCGACCAAACCGTTGCCACCGCGAAATGCGGCTTGTTCGACGGCGTCATCTTTGACGGGTGGAACCCAAGGCGCGCTCGCCGCCGCGGATATATTTCTGGAATGGTCGCTACGCTTAAGGCTATTCGCGAGCGTGTGTCTCCCGATTTTCTCATAGCGGCGAATACGAATCGCCAAATCGCTTCGGAATTCTCTCCCTATATGAACGGATTTTGGCTGGAAAGCGGACTTCCAGCATGGGACGTGGTTGATGGTGAGGAAGGTATTTCGCGAGGATTTAGCGAGTTGGAGGCATCGCTATCTTGGGCTGAACAGAATGCCAGACCTCCACGAATAAACGCGTTTTACGGTGCAGGTTTGAATACCGCCGATATTCCCTGGGACAGCCCGACCAACTTTCGCTGGATGCGCGCCGTCACAACACTAAACCTAACCTTTTCCGACGCTTATGTCTTTCATGGCATCGAACACGCCCCTTACGAGTACAGTTTTTACTGGTACGACTTCTGGGACGCCGACCTCGGTCGCCCCGTCGGCCCCAAATCCCAGCTGTACGACGAAGACATCCCGGGACTCTACATCCGCGAATACACGAACGGCTGGGCAGTCTACAACCACAGCGGAAAGCCGCAAATCATAACGTTGCCGGAGAAGGCGCAGGGCGTCGCGAGCGGCTGGCTAAATACGCAGCATGCGCTGCCGAATCTGGACGGCGAGATGTATCTACGAGTGAAACCCAAGAATCCCGCGGACGTCAACGGTGATAGTATCGTGAATATCCTGGACTTGACACTGGTGGCTCAAGCATTCGGCACGGATAACCGTAACGCAGATGTAAATGGCGACGGGGTAGTGAACGTGTTTGATTTGGTGGTTGTCGCAAACCAGTTCTAGTTAGAACTTCTTCACCCCGCGCCCCTGCCCCGGCTGTACGAACCGCTCATCCAGCCCGTAAGGCGCCGACGGGCTCACATTACGAGACGTGATAGCATCCTCATCATCCGTGATGCGGGTGATTCGCAGCTGGACGGACCGTGTCCGCAGTAAGATGACCGCTTGTGTCAGTTGTGATTGTTTCCTGCGCTTGAACATGCGTCATCCCTACCACAAAGACCGTGTCATTAAACAACCCTACCAAATCCTCGCTCACCGCGTCGAATATCAACGACGTTGATTCCTCCGACCGGCACATCTCGCGCATCTCGCGGTTCACCAGATACGCACTCAACCGGTCGATCTCGTCCCAGCCCGCCCTATAGATCAGATACGTCGAATCGTAAAGCCGGAACAAATCCTTTTCCGGCGCAGAGCCCAGTCCCACCAGCACGGGCACTTTGCTGTACCACATCGCTTCCACGATCTCTTGCGCCTTCAGTAAAGCCGCAACCTCGGCTTTCAATATCTCGTAATCGCTGGCAAGGTAGATGTACGCGTCCGACGTGAATTCCTGCCCTTCAAACGCTTTTATCGTATACTCCTGCATTTGTCTTCCTCTTTTCCTGCCTTTACTAGCCACTGGTCACTGATCACTGCCTTTTACCTTCTCACCGTCCGCAGCACGGCGTTCAACTGGTCGATAAACGCCAGATAGGACACGTTCTTTTCGCACCACTCCGCCACGTGTTCCGACCACACCGCCATCTCCTCGTCGTCCATCGCCAGCATCTCCTCGACCGCTTGAACCTGTGCGCTCAACCCCCGCGCAGTACGCACCGGAATCTCGTCCGCGTACCCGTGCGCCGCGCCCACCACCGGAATGCCCGCCCGGAACATGCTTATCGCAGCCGTTGCCGTGGTGTCGTGCGTCGCCACCCACGCCCCGTACTTCGATTTGTAGAACAGTTTCGCCAATTCCGCGATCGTGCATTCCGGAATCACCTCGTCGCAGTGCTCGTAAAGTTCGTTCTGAAGCCGTATGGAAGTCGGGTCCTGGTCTTGCGCCCACCACAGTGCATGAGACCCGACGTACACCCGTTTGAGCTTCCCCTTCAGCGCCTTGTACAGCTCTATAAGGTGCTGCGTGTTCTTCTGCCACGAGATATTCCCCACCGCCACGATTTGCGACTCGCGCTGATTCCACTCCACCGGCGAGCAGTAGATGTCCGAAATCGGATCGCGGACAATGTGCGAGGTCTCAATTCCGACAAGTGACCGGATAGGGAACGCGATAGAAATCCCATAGAGATCCCCCTCCCGGTCGCGATAATAGACACTAACGGAACTATGTTTTTAAAGTATTATTGAATGAACTGACATAGCCCCAGCGGGGATCAATTGAGATCAACCGAACGATCAAACGAGTGCATAGCGAACACGATAGTCATCCCTTTCCAACCGCACCTACGAGCCTAGATAAATACCGGTTCGGTTGGAAAACAGTACCTCTACCTCGGGGTATGAATTATTGTTGGTTTTACTATAGTATCTGATCAAGATTACCCATCACCTTCCGGAATGCTTCGACATACATGCCCATTAGCTCCAGGTCGTTGGGAGGGTTCACGTCGAAAACGTAACAGTGTGAGTCAATGAACTCAACCGCCCTTGGATAGTCATCTTGTCTATACTCGACTTCGGAATTGTGGCATTTCCAAGGACATCCCTTGCCGTACCCTACCCCATTTTGGAATATCTCCTGCGCCGGGACGGGGAGACGCTGCCATAGCCCCATCGACACACCTTCCGCTTTCATGGCTTCCTGCACCTTGTCACGCAGGGCTCTTGGCGGGATATTGAGGCCCAATTCCTCCGGCTTAAAGCCCACCACGTAGTTGTAATAAACCGGTTCACACTCGTCCGGGACAAAAGGAGTTTCGATACCCTTAATTTTGCTCAGATGCTCGGTAAGAAAGTTGCAATTTCCGATACGGAGGCTGTTGTTTTCATCCAGTCTCTTGAGCTGGCTGCGGATAAACGCCTGACTGAACATGTCCCCTCGATACATCCAGCCCAGTCCATAGGCGTTGTATTCCTGCTCTTCTCGCTCCCTTCCGGGTACGACAATCTCTCCGAAATACTGCAACAACCCAGCTCTTTTGTGTGCGGCTTCGTCATCGGTCGTGAATAGCCCGCCTTGGCAGCCGCTGCTAAGCGTTTTTGACGCCTGAGTGCTATATCCTGCCGCGTCACCCATAGAGCCGCACAGGCGGTCTTTGTACCTTGCCCCGTGCGCCTGAGCGACATCCTCTATTACTTTTAGGTTGTGTTTTTCGGCTATCTCAAGCACGGCATCCATGTCCGCGGGCATGCCGTGAATATGCACGGGCATGATGGCTTTCGTTCTTTCCGTTATTTTGGCTTCGATCAGAGTCGGATCTATGCAATACGTCTTCGGGTGAATATCCACGAAAACGGGTATGGCGTTATGGTGCAGCACCGCTGCCGCACTTGCCCAGAAGGTAAAAGCGGGAACAATAACCTCGTCGCCCGGTTCTATGCCCACCGCTGCCACGCACATGTGCAGCGCGGCGGTACCGCTGTTTACGGGAATACAGTATTTCACACCCATGTATTCAGCCCACTCTTTTGTAAGACTTTCGGATTGGATCCGCTGCTGCTCGGTGATTCTGGCGGACTCGAATACGTCCATCACAGCCTGCTGGTCGGCTTCCGTGACATGGGGCCAGGATTGGACTAAACCTTCCGGTACCGTTCGTTTTCCACCGTGTACGGCTAATTCTTGTGGCATTTTACTCTCCTCTGCGATTCTTGTATTCCGGTAATCGGGACGATTTTGTTTTGCTCTCACTGATTGAAAGTGAAAAGATATTCCAGACTTGCGCAGAAACAGGAAGGCTCGTCAGAGTTATAGGATACGCCATTTGCAAATAGCTATCATGATGTTTATAATATAAACACACAATACAGCTATGACAAATACCCACTTTACAGTATAATCTCTAATCCAATGTAAACTAGATTCCCTTATGCGCTTTCTAACCTCCAAATGCGCGCGAAAACCTAACTTCTCCTCTATCTCCCTCATTATATCATGCCTAACTTTTGTTCTTAGTTCTCCCCTAAGCATTCTTCCAATCATGGAAAGCAAGAGTATCATGCCTCCAGTATAAGCCAAAATTTTACTTTTTGGATATTGTACGGCATAAACTGGAGCAAACAGAATTATAGGCATAATGATGCGATCATAAATACTTCCAGCCTGTGTGTCGTTATCTATACACGCATTGATGGTACGATATGCTTCTAATTCGAGTTCGTCTTGACGCGACAACCTAATTGTCTTTTCTTCGCACATAATTCCCTCAACTTATGAATTATATCAACATTATTTGTTACTCTTCAACTCCACCAATACAGATGCCATTATTCACGCCATTCGGTGTCGATGCTGGTGTATCCATGGGTGTATCGCCGGAGGTGCGGCGGTAAGTCTGCCAGGAATTGCTTACCCGCTTCCGGAATTTCCCACGGCACCTCAATGGAGTGACGCCGATCGCGAAAACCTACGGCGCAAGACAACCGCGCTTCGTTAGTGCGGTTGGTGAAACACGCCGCGTGATACGTTCGGTGTGCGAACACAATCATGTCCCCCGGATCGGCGAACAGCGGCACTGCCCCCGGGACATCAAAACCGTCATACGGTTTCTCTACTTTGCCCGCCTTATAAAACGATCTCCTATCCGCCGTCACGTTGAAACCTTTCGGACCTTCCCAGTTCTCGACGTGAGAATCCTCAATGACGCACAGTCCACCATGTTCCGGACGAGATCCGGTCAGGTAGAACCATTTGCCCGATGGCCAAAACCCGCGATTCAGCACGTCACCGGAGTTCTGTGGCCGCTCTGTCGAAAACCCGCACCAGTCGGTGTGCCAAGCGCCCGGCGGATTGCCCGGCATCCGAATGATGGCGGCAGATCGATGGATTGTCAGTTGATCCGTACCAAGCAGATGCCTGTGGATTCGCATAAATGGTTCGTATTCCAAGAGTTGCCAAGCACCCGCACCGGATTCAACCCAGGCGTGTCGAGTTCGACTTTGACCAGGCTTCAATTCCCTTTCCGGATCCGTCCCATCAAGCACCGCTTGTTTCAAACTGTCAATCAGCGTATCCGGCAGGACATCTTTGATGATTGCAAAGCCGTGCGCATCCAAGCATTCGGACATCAGGTCTGATTGATCAAGCTCGAACTCATACGTGTAAGCCAGATTAGGTTTCTGAATCTGTGAATAGCCTTCCATGAAGAATAGCCTTTCAGATGCGGTTTTATGGGCTGTTTTTGCCAGATTCGCACTTCCACCGAATGCTACGGCGACACCTTATGCACCCGCAACCTGGATCAGGGCTTGAGTTCTTGTCAGCGTGTCTTCGGGTACGACTCATTGGGAAAGAGTTCATTGATGCTCGCAAGCGTCTCTTCAACGAGCATTTTGCCGCCTTCGGGGCCCACCCAGTTAGACTTGATAATCGCGCTGTAGTGGCCGCCTTCGAGCGCGCGCTGTGTCGGAAGGTAGCAACCGTTCCCCGACCCGTCCGCAAGCTGTACAAGGAAGGTTTGCAGCGCCTTGCTCCGGGCGCGAATGCGGGTGCCGTAGTCCATGAAAAGTTCGAAGGGGTTGGTGGCGAAGACTACATCACCTAGCCGGATAATATGGCACTCTACGTTGTGGGTCGGATTTTCATCCTGATTCTCAAAACGACTGACGAGGTCGCTGACGGAGCCAAACGGCCAGATACGATTGAAGCCCCAAGGCTGTCTCTTCAGTTCCTCCTCACTCATGGTGGGTATCTGCTTCTCCAACTCATATTCCTCCGGCGTCACACGCAGCCGTGGCAGGTGCAGCCTTCGCACGAGGTGCCGAAACTCAACCTCCCGCGCAGGACTCGAAGACAAGGCTTGCCCCTCTGTTACGGCGGTCATGATGCGTTGGGCAATAATTTCCTTGTCATCAGCGTGTACGCGGTCACGCAGGTCTTTCTCCTCCCGCTGGTCCAACAGGAGGTGAGGCGAAGCGTCCCCAGCCGGGGCGCACTGGGGCAGAAGGTGCACTGCCGAACCGTAGCGGTCGCCGAGACCGACTCTGACATCGTGCCAGAAGTCGGCGGAGAATTCCTCCTTTCGCTCATCGCACTGTGAGGGGCAAGCCAGATTGATCAGCATGCCGGTCAATTCGCCGGAGGCGTCTTGGGTGAAAAGCATATTCACCGCATGATCGTCGCAGGCTTCGATGCCAAGGAAATCCTCCCGGTCGGTCGCCCCGTACATCCGCGCTAACCCATCGCGATAGACGGCGCGGCGGCAGCGCCCCACGACAGCGTAGGCGAAGCCTCGGCTGATTGCCCCCGGCTGCTTGTCCTCCCATGCGGATTCTACGACATCGGCAAGTCGATCTACGAGGAAGCCGCGATACTCGTCCGGCGTCATGAAGTCGGGGTCATCCTCGGGCTCCTCGTACATTCCGGAGCGTATCGGCGGCGCATTGTGCGTATGGGTTGCATTGATGGTGAGTTTATTGCTGTCGAACCCTCGGCAACGACCGGCAAGCTTCGCCCGCAAATCGGACTTGAAACTCTCCGCTGCCAGATCACAAGAAAGGAAGATTGCCTGCTCCACACTGTCGTCCTGTACACGGGTCTCGACGGCGAGTGCGGTTGCTGTCAATGGACTTATCGCGGTATCGGCTAACCGCGCGTGGAATTGGCCCAGCAGCAACGTCTTCTTCGGTGGCGTGATATCAATCCGCGACCAGCCGATATGTAGCTGTCCTCCAGGCATCTGCTGCTCCTTTTGCCCCTCAGTTTTGGCAATAATTAGAATTCGGCAGCTTTCACTGCCCACATGAGAAATAGACGATAGCCATTTTACCCCATTTTCGCTTGGGGGGCAACAAACATCTCCGGTCTGACTTACCCCCGTATTTCCTAAGGCATGTACTCATGGGCTCGGAGTAGGTACCTAGATGAAAAAGGCAGAGAGCTCGTTTGAATAATCAGTTGCAAAGCAATTTTTGGTCAGTTGAGGAGGGGCTATTCCATTTTTCGATGCTTAAGGCGGGAGGCATTGTTGCCCTACGGTTGCCTCAGTCGTTCGATTTTTCAGCCCCCGGCACATCGCGGTCCGGCAAGGTATAGCTCATCCAGCGCGTCAGGTACCGCTGGTCCGGGGTGAAGCGATGGCGGATTGACGGCGGCATCCAGTAATGCCGGGCGTTGTGGTGATCCCACATGCTGCCGGACCGATTGCGGTGGTTGTACTGCAGAGTGGTGCGCCGACGGCTCGTGGTTTTGGCGGCCCCGGCGTGGCGGAGCGCTTCGGTAAAGAGCATCACGTCGCCGGGCTCGCCGGTGATTTCGATGGCTCCGGGTGTGTCGACCCCCGCCGTGGCCCAGCGCTTCGTGTCAAGTTTTAGATTACTCTTGTGCGACCCCGGGATAACGACGAAGCAACCGTCGCCAGGGTGATTGGGCGTGAGCATGGTGACCACGTTGAGCATTGGCGAGCGGATCGTGCCGTTGCGCACGGTGTATTCCTCGATCGGCAGGCCGTTGTGCCAACCACTGGCTCCACGACCTTCATATTTCGAGATCGACCAAGTGTTCACGAGTTGCGGCTCGCCTATGAATTCCTGCAGGTAGGTAAGATAGGAGGGATGCGCGATGAGTTGGTCGAAAATGGGGTCGAGCCGGGGCAGGCCGTTGAGTCTAATCTGACAGTCAATATCGGTGTCTTTGGTGAAGTGCTTGCCTTGGACGACCGGCAGGCCCTCCGCCCAACTTTCGTCGTGGTCTTTCGCCTCGTTTTCTACGACTGCCGCATCCAGTGCGTCGGTCAAGTCGCGGTCTATGGCTCCGCGCAGGATTAGAAAACCCTGGAGGTCGAAAAGGAAACGCTCTTCTGCGGTAACTTCGTGCATATGAAAACTCCTGTTTCAGGGCGCTATCCTCAGTGTGATATCGAATGGTGCGCTGCTGATGTACACCGTGTCATTGGCAATTGGCACTGTTTTCCGTGAGCAGCGGGGCAGATGATCGAAGGGCAGCATAAATCTTCCCCATAGGGATCAACTTAAGAGAGTTCGTCCGGTATTGGTGGGGTTTTCCGTCGTAAAACCCTTATCCAGTCCCGATTGGGCAGGGAGGGAACTCTATCGATCAACTGAGCGGACAGCGAAGGCGATAGAAAATCCTTCTCCTTATTCAGTCGCTTGATCCCCTTGAACATGTCCAGGGTTGTCGGTGTGCTGATGAATGTATTGGATTCATGGAGAAGCGAAACGATGCCAACGCGCATAAATTAACTCTTATATCAGTTCGTTAGGATAAGGCGCTGCGTTGGAACGAGATAACTAACCTACCTTTACGCCCTAGACTTCGAAGACCTCCTTGAGAAAATTCTCGCCCATGCGCCTGTAGCCTTCAGCGTCGGGGTGCAAGTCGTCGGGCAGATGCCGGGCAAGGCTCGCGTCAAATAGTTTCAAACCATCGACGTAGTAGATATTCTTGTCGCCGCGGCTGTGAAAGGATTCGACGGCGTCCGCCACTTCGACGCGCATCCGCTCCAGCGTCATGTCTACAGCGTTGGGTGTTTTTTCGCGCGCCGGAGACCAAATGGGCGAGCAGACTATCAAGGGAACCTCGGGGTGACCGTCGCGGATGGTGGCGATGGTGCCGATGACGGCGGGGCGAAAGGTTCGCGGGCTCAGGGTCGAGCCGCCGTAGATATTGATGCCGATTTTGACAGAAACAAAATCGGCATCAAGGTCGCGGATGAGCCGGGCGATCATGGGGTCGGCGTGGCACTGGCCCCCAAAACCCAGCGAAGTGAGATTAAACCCTTGCGCGCGGGCGACCACTCCCGGCCACGTGTAGGACGGCGAACCGGCGGTGCGGCAATGGCTGATAGAACTGCCGTAGGTGACCCATTTTAGGCGCGTGTCTTCGCTCTTGCCGACGGCGGCACCTTCCGATAGCTCTATACTGCGTAGCGCCACGGGCATGGCCGGGGAGAGCCACAGTTCCACGGTCTTATCTCCCGCCGGCAAACTGTCAAAACGCACCTCGGTCTGGCCGGCGGCATAAGCAACCGTCTCGACCAATTCATCGTCGGCGTAAAGATCGAAGTTGCCCGCTTCCGCCAACGGTTCGGTTTGGAAAGCCAGCGTTCGTGCGTCGGTGGCAAAGCGCAGTCGCACACCTGACGGCATTTCGGCACGATTGGACAAGCCGTTGTTGCCGGGGGAATAGAGATCCTGATCCTGGTGGGGAATGCGCCAGGGCTTGACCCAGCCGGCGCCGCTTTCACAGGATATGGCACCACTCCAAATCAGGCGAGGGTCGTCGGCAGCTATGCTGGGCATGGCAACTCTCTTCACTAGTTATCAGTCTTGGCACTAATTAAATTTGGCAGTCCCGACGCCCTTTGTTACGAGAGTCGCGAGATTACAACATCGAGACTTTCATCGCAGCGGCAACGATCAACTATTCTATGCTTAGTCGAGCTTAGAGCCTGTTTGAAAAGTACAGTTTGTAGGGTGCGCCCTGCGCACCGGCCTCTAAAAGCCCCAGAGCGGGATCAAGGGAGCGAATAGCGACTGCGATAGAGAGCCTACAGGTATGTAGCAGCCAACAATGAAAACATGAAAAAACTTTCTACAAATGACCAAAAATGGCTTTGCCACCGATTATTCAAACAGGCTCTTAATCAAGTCAAAATAGAGAAACCGAGTTTTTTCCCCAAAACTCGGTTTCTTCATTGTCAGTACATTATTTAAAAATTCTGCGTCACGCGGAGGATTGACAAACGCCCGATCTCCGGGACCCCGACGAATTCCTGATGCTCATTGTTCAGGAGGTTTTGGATTGTCAGTGACAGGCGGGTGGTGGGCGAGAACGGCAGGTCGTAGCCGGCGCTCAGATCAAACGTCGTGTACCGCTCAACGGTGCCGTGGTAGACGCCGGAGTTGACCGGGAAGCCATCCACAAAGCGCACCCGCAGTTGTGCCGCCAAATTGCTCAAACCGGCGTTCAGATATTCAACGCTCACGCCGATTTTATTGCTGGGCGCGTTCAGCGCAATGTCGCGTAGGTTATCGACGTTCTCGAACAGGTTTTTGCTAACATAGGAGTAGTTCCCGCCGATATTCCAGTTTTCGTTGAGGAAGTAGGCAAATTTGAAGTCCGCTCCGTTCAACGAGATGTCGCCGAAGTTGCGATAGGTTGAGGTTACGGCTACAGGGTCGTTAGCCTCTTCCGGGGTAACCGTACCAAACGGTATTCCGGCTCCATTCGTGACGAAGAGTGCGGTCAATTCGTCGGCTGCGGAGCCGTTGCCGTTGCCGCCGGCTTGCGGGGAATCCAACAACGCAACCAGTGCGCCGTTCAAAATGGCGTTCTGCGGACTATCCAGCGCGGCCCCGAACTGACTTCCCAAAAACGCGCCCAGCGTAGCGGGATCGAGGAAGACATTCGGCGTCTCCGGGGTTACGGGTCCCACGAAGTCTCTAATTTTTGTATGGTAGGCGTCAACACCGATCAACAGTTTGTTGAACAGGGTTCCCTTGTAACCGAGTTCAATGGTCTGGGTAATCGTCGGTTTCATCGGGTCAACGTCAAACGCATTGTCGACCTGAGTAAACTCCAACGTTACCAGATCAAGAGACCGCATCACATTTTTGACATCTGTCACCTGCCGCGGCACGAGGGCATCAAACGCCTGAGACAGCGCTTGAATCTGAGCCGCCGGCAAGCCCTGCGCGGTCAATGCTGCGGTCGCCGTGGCGATCAACTCCGTCATCACCGCGCCGCGCGCGACCGTCCACATCACATTCGTGAATATTGGGTCGTCCAGGTCGATATAATCGTTTGGCGTGCGTTGGGCGAGCGGTGCAAACGGCGATCTAAACTGCGGACGACCGTCCGCGCTGCGGCTGAAATGAAAACCTTCGAGACCGACGCCTTGCGCGCGGATATCAATGGCAGGACTAAAGGGGAGAACACCCTTGAACGCCGCGCCCAATCCGAACCCGTCTTCTGCCGCTCGAATATCAAGGAAAAGATTATTCGTGGTCGGCGTGGAGAAAGCGCGGTTGTAGGTGGCGCGCAAGTTGTGCTCCGGAGTCGGCTTGAAAACCAACGCTGCACGCGGCGAGAAAACCGGGTCTTCGAGGCGGTTGTGGTTGTCCAATCGAGCCGCCGCGATAAACCTGAGTTGGTCTGTCAATTCGGTTTCCGATTGCAGATACAGACCGATTTCGTTGATGCTATCGTCGTCTTCATTGGAGCCAGTGATCGTTCCCTCCGTATCGGGACGGGTCAGTAACATGTCAACGCCGTAGGTTAAGCGTTCCCTAGCCCCCAACGAAAGCCCGTGTTGCAGCTGTGTGACGAACAGACTTGATTTGTCGATTATATACGCCCCGTCTCGCAGCAGGAAGGTGTCGCCGGCGTCGTTCGTATTCCAGAATGCCTGAGCGAAGAGGTCTTTGTAGAGCGCCCGAGCTTGCACGTAGCTGTAAGTCCAGTTATCGGCTTGGCCCGCACCGATCCCGGTCAATTCGATGCCGGTTGCTTGCGTGTAGCCGGCGTTAAAGATGGTGGTCAGGTCTTCGTTGACGCGATAATCCACGCGGGCTTCGCCGGCAAGTTGTTGTATGTCGAAGTCGCGTGCCCCAATCTTGATATCCTCCTCGGGCACACCCGCGTCAATCCTTTGCTGGCGGAATTCCTCCTCAACTGGATCCGTAGAATTCCAATCTTCGCCCTGCGTGTATCTCCCGGCGAGTTTGTATCCAATTTTATTGTTGAAACTGCCAGCGTGCCGGTATGAACCCATCAACACGCCGCGTTCACCGGCGCCAAGGCTCACTAGCGTTCCTTCCGACCCAAAGGGCGATTTGGTGATTATATGAGCCACACCATTTGCGCTGTTGGGACCGTACAGCGCTGAGCCGGGTCCCGAGACCACTTCGACCCGCTCAATGTCATTTTGCGGCGTGGGGATAAAGTTGTACGCGTTCACCCGCAAAGAGGGGACGCTTGCAATCCGATTGTCAACGAGCGACAGCAGCGAACCGGAGAAAACATTGCTGAATCCCCTTACCGTGACGTTGGATTGAGCAATTCCCGTGTTGAAAACGTCTACCGCGGGAAGTGATTTGAAGTGTTCGGTCGTGGTTACGGCGACACGTGAATCTATTTGGGTATCATCCAGCACCGAAATAGCGGCTGGCGCCTCAAGCACCTTTTCCTGACGCCGCGAGGTTGTGACGGAGACTTGGTCGAGCTGAATGACTCTTGAGAATAGGGCGATTTCCACCGACTGTGCCTCGTCGCCTTGAAGTTCAACGTTTGACACGGCTTTATCGGCATAACTCAGGGACGAGGCGCTAATGGAGTAGATGCCGGCGGGCAGGTCGGCGAATTGAGAGGCGCCCATCGCGTCGCTTGTCCCCTCTCTTGAGTCGCCGGTTTGAGGGATGACGGTAATTGAGATTCCGTCGAGTTTCTCGCCGCTTTGGGCATCGGTGACCGTTACGTTCAGGGTCGCGGCGTGCGCCGTCGCCGAAACAAGCGCCAAAACGGCGAAAAGGGGGTATAAAATGCCACGTCGAATATTCAACTGATTCATTGTATATTCTCCTTTATTGAGGATATATCGTTGTTGGTGCCCGTCTTGGGGACGGGCACCGGGGGAATCGAACCGTTCTAGGATGGTGGGCGGTGCCCACCCTACACATTGTATTAAGCACAGTTTCTGTGGTAGTTGTTGGTAAGTTCTACTCAATCTTAGGAAGGGTTAAACATATAGTCGATACTTAACCATAGGCTACGAGAATAACGGAAGAAGAGGGCAGGGAAGAGACCGCTGAAAACAATCCACAAAATGAAGTTTTGGAGAAAGGAGATGGGAGTCAGGTAATCCAACGCGAAATAGCCGCCGAATGCGATAAAGACGGTTGCACCGTAGTTGATATACATCGCGCCGACAAAGTAGCCGGGTTCGCGTTCAAATTTGAAGCGGCAGTTGGAGCAATCTAGGTTCAATTTGAACATGCCAGCGCAAATATCACCTTTGCCACATCGCGGGCACTTTAGGCGCAAGCCACCCATAAGAATTCGACGTTTGCTGAGTTTCGGCATCTCGTATTCTCGCTCCCTAAACCCGGGACATCAAAAATGCACAATTATGCATTATATAAGGAGATTCTAGCATAGGTGGCGGGTCATGTCAACGATGTTTTGATTTTGGACGGAGATCAAGCGACTGAATAAGGAGCGCGATAGTAAATCCCTCAAGCGACTGATCGGTTTCTTCGTTGGATCTTCGTGGCTTCTGTAGGAGCGATCTCCGAATCGCGAACATCGCCGAATTGCGCGGAGTCGGGAATCGGAACGGATCTCTATCAGGATCTACTATCGCATTCGTTATCCACTCGTTTAATCTCATTTGATCGTTCAACCCAACCTACATGGCTGCCCTTTCGCTTGACAGGGCGATCTGCCGCTCATAGAATAGGCGTCATCCATCCTGCGTCAACCTAGCGATTAAAAAGGAGTGTTGTAGATGCTTCAACGAGGGCAGATGAAAAACGGATTGAGCGACACTGGCTAATGTGAATAAGGAGGTCGATACCTAATGTCTAGCAAGATGCGAAGGATTCGATGGATAGACGAGCAGATTCGAGCGAACCGATATCCAAACGCTAATAAAGTCAAGGAAAAGTTTGAACTCCGCAGCACTCGGGTCGTCTACGAAGATCGGAGCTATATGGTAAATGAACTTCATGCGCCTATCGAATATAGCAGAACCAAAGAAGGGTGGTATTACAGTGTCCCAACCTATTTTCTTCCGGCAATAATGCTGAAAAAGGAGGAAGTCGCCGCTTTTTTCTTGGGAGAGGAGTTATTCAAGCGCTATCTGGGCACCCCTTTTGAAACGCCGCTTCGGCTCGCACTCGACAAGATAACACAACACTTGCCGGAGCATGTAGGCGACGCCGCGCAACGGGACACTTCCGCGATTGCTTTCACGGGCGGCGGCAGAACGATAATCGATCCCGAACTATTGATAGAACTCAATGACGCTATCCTTTCAAAGCACCCAGTCGAAATGGAATATTATTCAGCGAGTCGCGGTCAAACGAACACGCGAACGGTTGATCCATATCACCTCCATAACATTCATGGTGATTGGTATCTAATCGCCTATTGTCACACACGACGCGAGCCTCGTGATTTTCTTATCAGCCGTATCAGAGCACATAAACACCTACTATCCACATTCCAAGTGCTCCCGAGTTTTTCTCTTGATGCGTACTTGGCTAAAGGATTCCTCGCTGAGCGGGCAACGGAGCCTGAGGATATCGTGATAAAGTTTGACGAGTATCAGGCGCGTTGGATAAGGGAACGGCTGTGGCACTCAAGTCAGCAGATGGAGGAGCTGCCGTCCGGTGGATTGATATTTCGCCTAAGAGTCGGTGGATTGGGCGAAGTAAAGCGGTGGATCATGGGGTACGGAACGCATGCGGAAGTACTTGAGCCTGAAAGGCTTCGCCGTGAAATCATGGAAGAAGTAAAAAAAATGTCGGAAATCTACGATAAAACGTAGAGTGCGCATATAGTGCACTCTGGGATGGTATAATAACCGCCGATGGTGAAATGAAACCGAGTTTTTTCCGCAAAACTCGGTTTCTTCGGTGTTCGCTTGCCTGGTTCTTGGAAAAATCGTATCGGTGGAGAGTTGGGTTTCACTTGGATTTCGGATATATGGAGCAATACGAAAACCTCAAATGCAATCCAAATTCTAGGCTTATTCGTGATTTTCAGTTCAACCCAACCTAACAGTATGTTGCAGGTTTTCTTATTATTTCGCAATGACGCGATGAAAAGCGATCAACTGAGTGGATAGCGAAGGCGATAGTAAATCCCATAGTGAGTGCGATAGGGTTCCCAAAGAGATCGCTCAGCCAAGCGAATGAGGCAAAACTAATGACCGCACTTCAAAACTTCCGACTCGCGCGCTACCGGCTGACGCTGACGGCGCTGTCAACGATTACGATGCCGCCTTACGCCGGCTCAACGCTGCGGGGCGGATTCGGGCATGCTTTCAGGAAAATGGTGTGCACTCAGGGGCCAATCGACTGCGGGGATTGCACGCTCAACGCTGTCTGCCCCTACCCCTACATCTTCGAGACGGCGCCGTTTGAGGGGGCGCAGCAGTTGCGAACCTACGGCGATGTGCCGAGACCGTTCGTCATTGATCCGTTGGATACGCGTGGCGAATACCGTAAAGGCGAATCTTTCTCGTTCCAACTCACGATCATCGGGCGCGCTATCGATTATCTTCCCTACTTTCTGGTCAGCTTCCGCGAACTGGGGGAGATGGGGATCGGCAAGGGACGCGGGCGATTCCAGTTGACGCATGTCCGCACGGATAACGGGGAATCGATCTATGACGGCGATACGCAGATGGTGCACAATCTCAGTAACGCTCGGGGTTTCGACGACATCCAACGGGAAACGGAATCACAGCCGATGGATGAGTTGACGCTGCGGCTGATCACGCCGGCGCGCATCACGCACGAAGGGGCACTGACGGATCAACTGCCGTTTCATGTGTTCTGGCGGCGGCTCATCGGACGGATTTCGGCGTTGGCGTATTTTCACTGCGGCGAGTCGCTGGAGATGGATTTCAAGGGGCTAATCGAAAAGGCGATGGGTGTGGAAACGACGGATTCGACGCTGCGCTGGAAGGATTGGACGCGGTATTCGTCGCGGCAGGATCGGAGGATGCAGCTCGGCGGGTTGGTCGGGCGCGCCACATACGCGGGCGATTTGGAAGAGTTTGTTCCGTTTGTGATGCTGGGGGCGTATTTGCATGTGGGGAAGAATGCGACGTTTGGGTTGGGAAAGTATCGGGTTGACACCTCCTCTTCGTAGGCGGGGATCAACCGAGTGGATAATGAGGGCGATAGCGATCTTTCTTGCCCCGCGTCAGATGTGTCTTCCGTAGAGGTATTCGTCGTGCTTGGTCGAAGCGTCGGGAAGGTTGCCGGGGACGGCATCTTTTCCAAGGTTTTTGAAAATCTGCCATCCCTTCTGTGGGTCAAGTTTTGAAGGAGTTTCCACCGCCAATGTAACCTTGACGTGGGTGTGCGGCTCCAATTCTTTTCGGATGTGTTTGGGAACTGCTAGGCAACCGTCGGGCAACACTTTTGCCATACACTCAATAACTTTCATCGGGCGATTCACTCCTCATAGTATTAGATAAGAATTCGTCAGACTTGTTGACGCATCCATTGTAGTGCGACGATGTACCTATTGTATCAGAATTGAGGGGGTTTGGCAACGGGATCAAGCGACTGAATAAGGAGTGCGATAGAGATCTCTCAAGCGGGTTGTGATCTGGATTTATCAGATTGACTAATGAAGGGATAAGCGGCTAAATTCCCGTTTCACATCTTGGGATGCTGGGAGCGAATCTGCATGTGGGAAAGAATGCGACGTTTGGGCTAGGCAAGTACCAGATTGAATGAAGCCTTGACGCAAGGTCGTAGCAGAACCGTCGCTAATCTCTTACAGCGAAATGTTTACATCAACGAGATACAAGATGCCAGTACAACAAATCATTCACCAAATAGACGAGGTAATCAGGGATGTGTACACGCCTCGTGGTGTAAAGATTGAAAGTTTGAAGAATCTCGCCATGACATGCTGGAATGAGGTGATTCCGGAGTACGGAACAGAGACATTTCAAGAACTAAAGTCTGATGAAATACAGAAACGGTGGTCAACGGTACGTAATGAAGCTGAGAAATACGAAACCAAAGGCCAAATTTGGTATGTCTTGGATTGGCACGCTTCTAGCGGCGATTTTCACTGGGTAAAATGACACCGATACAGAGTTTGAGCGCGGCAACAGATTTTTATTTGACAAAGCGGAAGGGCATAGTGTAAAATGATAGTTCTATGCAATAACAGTACAATAGGAAGTTCAATCGTCGGAGTTTGGCTCGGTGAAGAGAGCACTGAAAAATTGTGCTGTTTTTGAAGACAGAACAGATCATTTCCCATGACGCGATGAAAAGCGGGTTGGAAATACTCACCACTGATTTTTTACGGAGGTATTGAAATATGGATTATGAAGCATTCAGAATAAAAGCAGTCGAATTCATGCTCAACCGTGGTTGGAAGAAGCTAGTCGCAAAACGGCGAGGTTTTGAGCAGAGTTTATTCGACCACACGCTTATTGAAGTTGACGCACTCATCACGATGCTACCACTGCTTCAGCAAACTTTCTCACCCCCATTGACAAAGGCAGAAGAGCAAGTGCTTTTAACCAGTGTTCTCGCACATGATGCCGGTAAAGAATTACCTGAATGGCAGGAATACGTGATGGGAAAGCGTGACTTTCTCTCTGATGTGAATCAAGAGTTGGCTGAGGAAGTGGTTTCCGAATTGGCGAATCACTTCAGGTTCAGCGGAGTTGACGAGATGCTATCGTCGGTACTTTTACACATGCGCTATGAAAGGACGCCAGCGAAGGTTACGAATCGGTTGCTGTTTGGTCAACACACAAACCCGCGTTGGAAAACATTGGCAGATATTGTTGACGCTGTGGACAATTTGTGTTCGGCAAAGGGCCTGTTTGCCGGATTACAATGTGTGGCAGAGAGAACGTGCATATCCAACCATCTCCATACCGCTCATCATCTCGTACAGATGCGGGGCGTTTCGACGACCTTGTTACATCGCGCTGCAATTGATGCCTTCGCCGCACGCGGCTGGAGTCCATTGATACACTACAGCAACGGGACAATTTACGTAGCAAGTGGCGCAACTCAACTCCTAGAACCGAGCATGG
Source organism: Candidatus Poribacteria bacterium (assembly GCA_965197465.1). Taxonomy (GTDB): domain Bacteria; phylum Poribacteria; class WGA-4E; order WGA-4E; family JAJDTR01; genus JAJDTR01. Next base: position 3,962,841 of record OZ240209.1, read on the forward strand.
ATGAGATTCAAGTCCAAATAGCAGAGGGTATTGAAAAAGCCATGCCGCGCGAAATTGCGAAGTTAATCGTTGGCAGTCCGCTTCAGAGTATGATGCCGAAAGTAGACCTTTTCGACCATCAAGACCTGAAAGAATGCTTAAAGATTGCGGCACGGTGCATCAATCGAACAACATTTCGCAACAAACCAGAATCTGCACGACGAAAAACCGTAGCAGACTACCTCAAGCGGAAGGGCGATGATTCACCCATTGACGAAATCAAGCTGGCATTGGAAACTGACCGTATTGGAGTCGCACAACCTGAAATGTGTGTCTTCAAGTTCTTCAAAACGGCTTTAGCAGGTAAGCTTCTAGGTAAGCAAGTCACACCGGAAGCGGAAGAAATCTACTCCGATTTCGCAGAAGGTAGTGGGAAAAGGAAAGCACCAAAAGTAAACCCACAAAGCGTCGCACGGGCAGAATACGACGCCGTCTTTGGTAAAGGTGCTTACGCCGATTTGCAGTCCACATCAACGTTAATGCCTGCTCGTGACATGGCAGCTACCATTGACCGATTTTGGTCAATAGATGGTCTACAGTTTGGGCTTGATGCGTCCAAGATTGAAAATCTACGTGACGACGCCAAACGTGAGGCGATTCTTATTGATGTCCTTGTAGATATTGCGAATAAAGTCTACACTTCAATACCCGCCGAAAATCGATCAACCCGTGCGACACCTGAAGACATTGCGCGATGTTTCATGTCCGACCTGATTCATCCATCACCCAAGTTGGATCTTGACGAACTGATTGCACAGCAGATGCAAGCATACGGACAAACAAAAGCAAATGCTCGAAAGGATAAAGGGCTACATCTTTGCCCAATCTGCAATGGAACGTTTGATGGTGGCACAAAGGCGAAAGCTGATTTCGTTGCCAACCCTGAAGGGCATACCAACCGCGGGGTTTCGCATGGCGGGGCCGGACAGATTGTCATCTGCGATGCCTGTAAGTATGAACGGTTTCTCCAACAACTGTTACTCGGTACGCAGATTGCTGATATTCTCGTGTTGTTCCCGCGCATGAACATCGGTCATAGTAGCGGTGAAGCGTTGCGTCGCAAGGTCATTCAGATTGCTGAGAAAACTTCAATCCGAATGACTGGAGCGAATCCTGAGCCTGACCTCCATCTCTCGCTCGGACTCACCTACAACTTAGCTCAAAAGCTAAGCAATTACGATGTCTATCGACTGACCCCCGATGAAATTGTCGAAATTGTCACCTATGAATCAAGTGCTGATACGAAGAAACGAAATCGGCGAGATTTAGAAAAAGAGTTGAAAACTACGTACGGGACAGATGGACTTCATATAGATGAAATCAACGAGGAGTGGGATACAGACTTTGCAACAATAGAAGAAGCCTTGCAAGCTCTCATTGATGGCGAAGTCCAAGATGATGACGCCCGTCTTATTCGAACAAAGGCCTTTCGTTTGAATCCTCAGTTTTACATCGCCTGTCAGACGCCGCATATGATCCTCGTACCGTTGGCCAACCCTGTGTCAATAGGTAGTGAATCCGACACAAACGCGGGGCTCCGCGAGCTATATTTAACGCTAATCCTAGGCCTTTCATTGGATTGTTCTGTAGCGGTGGTTAAAGCCGGTGAGGTGATAACCTTTGAAGGGGGCGAGGGAGTTGCCCGTGTGCCGCCAACCTCTGCGTTACGTGAACTTGTCGGTGCCGAGTGGGTCTCTGTAGAAGCCGCCAAGCGATGGCTGGATGCTGTCGGTGCCGTTGCATTGTTGGCAAGCGCAACAGGTTTCCCTGAACGTTCCAATCTCTACCAAATTCTCAAGAGTCCAACGTTGGGCCATGTACTGCGCCGAATTGAGCAGAAAAGCGAAAACGGCCAAGCCTACATGTACCAATTCCATTTACTTGAACAAATGAAGGAGGTTCTCAGATGAGACAGTTAATCGTAACCAAAGGCGAGCGATTTGATATCGAAAAGGTTCGCCCCAAAATTGAGTGTATCGCCAATGCTTTTGACCGGTATCTTGATGAATATCGTTCCAAAACGACGCGAACAATGCACGGCGTTATGGGACCTGTGCCAATGATTCTTGACGGAGCGCGTGTCAGAAAAGAGGACGCCAAAACATTAGTGGGAAAAGCGGTGCGCGCTCATGAAATGAACGAGAGTACCCGCGGGTATTTATCGCCATCCGCGCTTGAAGCCCTTGAGACAGGGACGCAGGACTTATTGGCACTGTGTGGTGAGGTGCCCATCACTGCCATCTCTAAGGTTACTGAGCGCGTTCGTTACATCGTTTACTACACGCGAAGAAAGAAGACTATAGAGTGGCTTGAACGGAAGCGCAAGGATTTTATTGAGTTTCTGCGAGAAAGGTACGCCGATGGTACGGCGCTCACTGCAGCGTGGGGGGAGAACCGATTGAACTTTGATGACGTTCGTTTTCCCTCTCGGAACAATCGGACGTTTAAGCAGGCAAACGATGTAAAGAAGGGAGATATTACCAGTTTCTGGGAATCTACCGACACTGAACCCATCATTGAAGCAGAGGAGGACGACAATGAGTAGCTTAGACCTTTTGAAACCTTTCACTATTGAGAAACCGCAACCTCTCATCGGTGCAAAGACGATACAAATTGTTTTGATGCGTGAGATTTTAGATTACACAGTCCTCCGCACAGAAGACACTCGTGAACTCAACACCGTCGCCACACCGTTGTCACTCAGTCAATACGATACCACCATGCGCGTTGCATTTCTGGCAACAAAGCAGAAGGCGGCGGAATCACGACAGTTGGAGCAACTCCTGCGGACAGGAACAGCTGAAGTAGAGATGTCAGTAACGGAATGCTACTTGAAAGACAAGCTCTGTCTCGAATGCCCGCGCTGTACCTTATTTGGCGCGACAAGCACAGAATCTGGGCGTGCAGATCGAGCCAACATCAAGCACCGCATTGAGTATTCAACAGCGTTTTCCTTGCTTCCATTTGAGGACATTGAATCCACAACGACGTTCAACGCAATTAACGACCTCAACCAAACGACCGGACAAGCATTAGGTAGCCGCTACGCTGTCGCACCTGCAAACGTATTTCCAAGTATCGTCAGCTTGCGGAGCGCGACGCTCGCCGAGGTGATTTTGACCATTAAAACATTGTTGGCAAGCAAAAGTTACGGCGCAGAATCCCGAATCGGCGGAGATGTCCGTAACTCTGTTTTCGGTATCATTGGTGGTTGGGAGGAAATTATCACGCCGCTTGAACTCACCCTTGAACTCTATGACCAACGCGACAACTTGGATGGAGATACCTGCAAGACGATTGCTGAGAAATATGAACCGTTGACAGGTAATCCTGACCGTGTGGCTATTTTCTCACCCGATGAGGTGGATGCAATCGTCAAAGCTGCCGCGGACACACCGCTCGATAAATCGTTATTGACAACAGCTTACAACGATGCTAAAGCCTACGTTGAAGCCCAACAGAAGAAATGAGCGTCCAAGAAACCGAGTTTCTTAAAAAACTCGGTTTCTCCACATATCACCAAGCGAGGTGACAACATGGCAAACACAATTCGGCTTTATGAACATGGTGTGCGCGTGTTCGCGGGACGACTGTACAACCACGATTACCTTTGGTTCTCATCCAACGAAATCAGCAAGGTTTCGATAACCCAACCCGTCCTGCACAATTACGCACTCTGTTATGCAATCTCGCAGCGCTCCTACGGGGCTTATCTCGGTTCAACGCCAAAGTATGTTGAAGATCCGGATGGTGAATTCAATGCGATGCCGCTCTACGCAACGCCGGCGCACGCGGACCATCCCGAGCACATATCGCGCACGACCATCACTTTCAATGCCGTTGATTCACGTACACTGACAACGGGTGATAGCAAAACAATGAATACCCCGAATTTGGGTAAACGAGTCTACATTGATCCTGTGTGGGAACCAATGGCGATAGAACGTCCGGAAAAAGGCTATCAATTCTACGTTTTCACATTCGACAGCTATCGCCCACTAGGGGTAACACGGCTTGGTAAGAAAGGGGCTTCAATGCGCATTCGGTGGGAAGAAGTACCTCAACCTATTGCGTTCTTCCGTGAAGGCGAACAAAGCCCAACACACCCAATTAACCCTTTGGATATCAACGGACATCTCGTCAGCTACGATCCCGTGATGATTCCGCCACATCTATTGTTTCGGACAGCAACGCTTACCGAAGATTGGTGGCTATTCTTTAGTGCCGGCAGAGCCCGGCATACCATACACCTCCCCAAACGTGTTTTGAACCGAATTGGAGGGGTATCATGAGAATCCAGGGCTACTCTTATGAACAAGTCACTGTAGAAGATGTGCAAACCCATCTTTATCCACATCAAGCCGCCATGTACAACGAATGGTCCAATCACACCGGATTCCTACTCGTGACCAAAACAGGGAGTGGCAAAACACGGGCGACAGCGTTACCCGTACTGAAAAACCATGAATCTGCTGTTTTTGTCTACCCCACAAACGCGCTGATTCAAAATCAATCACGGGCTATTCAGCAATTGATGGATGACGAGGGAATAACATATCGGGCGCGGACGCCGGAAACAGCAAACGAAAGGGTGGGAACTGAAGAATATGAAATCGTTCAAATTAGCTCCCTGACGCTCGCAGCATTTGCAAAGGCGTGGAGAATGGGTGAAAAGCAAAAAGGGGACGCATTGATAAAACTAATTGGTCAAGAGAAACGTAAAATTGTATTGATTAACCCCGATATTCTTTATCTTCTGTACTCTTTGCGCTACCGTGGCAGTCCAGAAGTTTTGTCACATTTTCAAGCATATAAGACCATTGTATTTGACGAATTTCATCTCTACAACGGAGTTGAACTAGCCCACGCGCTTTTCCTCATTTTTTGGGCACAACGTATGGGTGCATTCCAACGGGTTGTGTTGCTCTCTGCCACTCCGAATGAAGAGGTCAAAACCTATCTAGATCGACTGCTCAGCCCACTTGTCATTGATGCTGATGTAACAGTCCCACAACCTATCTGTGGCGAGCGCACGGTCGCCCATGATGTAGAACTCAATGCCTTGCCGGTTGCTCGGGATGTCGTCGAAACAGCACAATCAAAGGTCCTTGAACTTCAGAGCAAACTATACCAACTCCAAGCAGAAAACCAAGAAGCAAGCAACACAGAAGATTATGTGCCTTGTGTCGTTATCCTCAATTCGGTCGTCAACGCCATCGCGCTGGAAGACGCTCTCGTTGAGGCGGGGATACCACGTACAGAAATCGCACCAATTCGCGGGCTTTCAGCACGGAGTAGTCGAGACGTGAGAGGCAGGATGCTTGTCATCGGTACCGCGGCAATCGAAGTTGGAATCGACTTCAAAACTGACTATCTGATTTTTGAGGCGGGCAACCACGCATCGTTCATACAGCGATTTGGACGGCTTGGAAGACATAGCATCGGACAGGCGTTCCTACTCGCTACTCCGCGTGAATGTGAAGCGGTAAAATCACTTGGAAATGATATTTCCCGGGACGCTCTAGAGGAGGGTGTCAAAACCATCTATCCCGGACAGGATGCGAAGGGATGGTTTGTTGATACGCTTTGCGGGGCGTTTACGATACTCGCCCAAGCCGAGAACTTTCGCAGTAGGATTATCGACGATTGGTCTGCTGATGAAACGGTGAAAACTGAAATTGAAACATGGCTAGATGCTGCTCTGACAGACTATGCAACAAAGATGCGTCTAACTCAGATGAAACGTGCTCGCTTGAAACTTCGACGTAATCCCACGTGGTTTGAACATTACAAAGCATTGGACTCATTTCGGACATCGTTACCAAGCATTGAAGTTTGGGATGCACGCGAAAAATTTGAACGCGGGCGAGAACCGTACTACACCGTAGATTTGAAAACACTTTTAACACGTACGACGGTTCACTGGTCCGAAAAGTATCAGCGAATGGAAGTGAAAAAAGGCTACGATAAATGGCATCAGGTTAATCTGCTAAAGTCGTTTGATGATGAACATGAGGATGAATGTTGTGGCATGTTTCGGACAACTGCTGATTATCCGAACGGAGAGATGCAATTCATGCAAGAAGGTCATTTGACATCGGTCTCACATGTGATGGCAAAACAGAAGTACAAAGAACGTGTTACCGGCCATCTGTTTGTTCTCGCACCGGAAGATTTACGCTACTACTTGGACTGGCGACTAGCGTGGTTTAGATGCGGATCGCGTGGGAAATTCATCATTGCATTTGATGGGGACGCGCTTTTACTGAAAGCAATCTACGATCGAACAGTGAAAATGAGAGACGGTACGTAAACGTCCAATGAACTTTGACTGATTCACCTCCTAACGCTGCGCTTCCATATACGCACGCAAAACGGCGTTCATGCCGGTCTCGTCGCCTTGGCCGTGGGAGTTGAACCACACGAGCACGTAGCTATCGACGCGAAGCGAGATGGCGTGTTTGGGTTGGGGTATCACGACGTGGGCATCTTTCCAGAATGCTTCATCGGTGGGTTGGGCGTCGGGGTCCGCTGCCGCTGCCGCATCAATCTCTGCCTCGGTCATAGTCGCGACCTGCTCCCAATCTGTTTGTGTGTCTTTCGGGAGGTTATCAAGCGAAAATCTCACGGTATGTTCTTCCTTCACGGCGGTTTGCCTTGTCGCCAAGGTAGATTATTTGGGGGTCCTCTGAATCAACCTTTATCTCGGAGAGGACTTCACTGTAGGAGCGATCTCCAGGTCGCGATTCCCTACTAAAGTATACCTGAAATTCAAGGCTCACGCAAGAATTTAGACTACCCCGTATAGTTATCTCTTAAAGAAACCGAGTTTTGGGGAAAAAACTCGGTTTCGTTGAACGTCCGTTACTCTTGCAGGAGGAAGAAAATGAACCAACTCACCATCTCCGACTACGGCACATCTCTCGGCAAACGCTCGGAGCGCGTCAGCGTGCGATACCGCGGGGTGGAGCGGGAGAAGGAGGAGCACGCCCTCATGGATCTGGATCAGATTGTCATCGCTTCGCGCGGGGTTAGTCTGTCGTCGGATTTGATTGAGGCGTGCACCGAACGCGGGATCGAAATCTCGTTTCTCAGCTTCAGCGGCAAACCGTATGCGAAACTCAACAGCCCTTCGTTGACGGCGACGGTCATTTCTCGGCGCGAGCAACTCGCCGCGTACCACGATGAGCGCGGGGTAGAGATTGCCAAACGGTTCGCGGCGGGTAAGTTACGGAATCAGATAAACCTGGTACGCTATTTCGGCAAGTACCGCAAGAAAAGCGCACCCAAGAGATACGATGAACTGACGGAGCGGGTTACCAAGATTGAGGGACTGATGGACGATATTCAGGCTCTCCAAGCGCCAAACGTTGAATGGAACGGAGAATCGCCGATTGATGCCGTCCGTACCACCTTGCTCAACTTAGAGGGCCGCGCCGGGGCGCTCTACTGGGAGTGCGTGCAACGGCTGCTGCCCGCCGGGCGATTCACGACGCGGAATCATCAGGGCGCGACGGATGATGTCAACGCACTGCTCAACTACGGCTACGGGATGCTCTACTCTCAGGTCTGGAGCGCGCTCGGGCTGGCTGGACTGGAACCGTTTGCGGGTTTTCTGCACGTCGATCGCCCGGGCAAACCGTCGCTGGTGTTGGATTTTATCGAGGAGTTCCGTCAGCCGATTGTTGACCGGGTCGTGTTTGCGATGATTAACAAGAAATTCAAGGTCGAGTGGGAGGAGCCGGATGACGACGCCGCCAAATCCGCGCACCAGTCCGCAAACGCGGAGGCAGACGTGGGTACGCAACGCTATCTGAGCAAAAGCACGCGGCGCGCGTTTGCCGATCGGGTGCTGGAGCGCCTTCAGGAGACGGAGCGGTTCGAACGCAAAGACCAGAAGTTGTGCAACATCATCCAGATTCAAGCGCGTCATCTGGCGATGTTCCTGCGCCGCGAACGGGATTATCAGCCATTTGTCTCTAGTTGGTGAATTGACATGCACACCTACGTCATTTACCTTCAAACGCCCGTAGGAGGGGCATCTTGCCCCGAGTTTCCACAATTGACATGCACACATACGTGATTTACGACATCGTCGAAGACCGAATCCGCAAGAAGATCGCCGATGTCTGCCTCGACTACGGCTTGAAGCGCATCCAATACAGCGCCTACTTGGGGGATATCAACACCACGCGGCGGCGGGCGTTGGATGCAAAACTAACGCAGGAATTTGGCGAAGCGGAGGGAAAGATTGAAGTCCTCTCCGTGTGTGCGAAAGATTTCGACCAACGCACCATTATCGGGGATGCTGAAAGATGAATATACGGGTCAGCGACATCAAACAGTACTTCTACTGTCCGCGGGTGGTCTACCACACCTACTTCACGCCGGTGCACCGTCCGACGACGCACCCGATGCAGCTCGGCGCTGTTGAACACGAAGTGTTAAGTGTCCTTGAACGCCGTCGAACCCTTGCCCGCTACGGACTTGAGGCTGGCAGTCGCAAGTTCCATGTCTCACTCCACGCCCCGGATCTCGGATTAACTGGCGTGCTCGACCTGCTTATTGAAACCGAAACTGGCGCGTTTCCCGTCGAGTTCAAGAGCACGAGACAACGGCTGGACCTGAACGCAAAGTGCCAGTTGACAGCATACGCGATGATGGTGGAGGAGTGCCTGGGTGTCGCCGTGACTCAAGGGTTTATCTACCGGATTCCCACGGAACGAATCACGCCGGTAACGATTTCAGAGTCGCTCCGCGAGAAAACGCGGAACGCTCTCCGGGACATCCGACGAATGTTGTCGGACGAGTGGATGCCTCCGCCGACTCCGCAGCGCGGGAAATGCGTCGAATGCGAATTTCGGCGATTCTGCGCGGATGTGTTGTGAGGCAGCCAACTAAAATCGTTGCGTTTCGCAAATCCGTTTTCTGCGGAAAAAGTGGGTCAATTTGCGAAATCTTTGTAAAAAGCCTGAAACGCTGGTGAGACGCGGGATGCGCCTCTCTGCCCGTGGACAATCGTGGACTTTACAGAAGGGACGGCGTCGCATTTCAGATGGATCTCAACCCGATTTGCGATAGGCTAGGTCGAGGTTCCGTGTGCCCCGAGCGATGTTCGGGGACAAACTAACGATTTTCGAATATCCACACGTAAATCCCCCAAACACTGATGAACACTGAATATGTGGCGCCCGCTCCGTTTGAAATTGACAGGGCAACGCCGATGTGTCAAAATTATAAACATGGCGTACAAACGCAGGTTTCTACTATGTTTAGACCCGTTTCGGCTACTGATTAGGAGGTCGGTAGCAGTGAGTGCCGCGATGAAAAGCGGACTGAAAGCGCTCCACTGTCTCACCCCTCCGAAACCTCAACCAGTAGCAGTGAGTGCCGCGATGAAAAGCGGACTGAAAGCCTATGTACCCACCGCCACATAACGTAGTCCTCGCGTAGCAGTGAGTGCCGCGATGAAAAGCGGACTGAAAGCCGTCTCTCGGTTCATTAAATCTTCGGCATGGGTCAGTAGCAGTGAGTGCCGCGATGAAAAGCGGACTGAAAGTCACTAACAAGTCTTCGTTGAAACAACCGTTGAGAGTAGCAGTGAGTGCCGCGATGAAAAGCGGACTGAAAGAACTCACCGAAACACGGGACATCTATGTTGAAGTTGTAGCAGTGAGTGCCGCGATGAAAAGCGGACTGAAAGAGATGTCACGTCTGGTATGGACGTGGGAATGATATAGTAGCAGTGAGTGCCGCGATGAAAAGCGGACTGAAAGCGGACGCATTTCGTGCATTCGTACAACAACGTCATGTAGCAGTGAGTGCCGCGATGAAAAGCGGACTGAAAGACGCCCACCGACCTCGCCGTTGAGATTAGCCAGAAAGTAGCAGTGAGTGCCGCGATGAAAAGCGGACTGAAAGTTAACCAGAACCGCCTAGGCGACGCCCGCGCAGAGTAGCAGTGAGTGCCGCGATGAAAAGCGGACTGAAAGTCCGAGCAACGACACACCGGACACTCAAATCCTATTGTAGCAGTGAGTGCCGCGATGAAAAGCGGACTGAAAGAGAAAACGATAATCATTACAACATCGCCGTTTTTAGTAGCAGTGAGTGCCGCGATGAAAAGCGGACTGAAAGAGTTTTCAAAAGCAATTAACTCCACATCCAGCGGCCTAGTAGCAGTGAGTGCCGCGATGAAAAGCGGACTGAAAGTCTGACCGAACCGCAGCGCAACCTGTTTCGGACTGTAGCAGTGAGTGCCGCGATGAAAAGCGGACTGAAAGTGGCGCATGTTGAAAGCCGGCTACCGAACACGATTACGTAGCAGTGAGTGCCGCGATGAAAAGCGGACTGAAAGGTTGGCGTCCATACCGCCCATAATAGCCCCAATCTAAGTAGCAGTGAGTGCCGCGATGAAAAGCGGACTGAAAGCGCCCAGCGCTTCGGCGTCCACACCGGTTTGCAGTAGTAGCAGTGAGTGCCGCGATGAAAAGCGGACTGAAAGTCCGTGCCCCCGGCTGACCATGACACACCGGCGGCGTAGCAGTGAGTGCCGCGATGAAAAGCGGACTGAAAGGAGGATAAATCGAAACTGGAGGATAAGGCATATAAAGTAGCAGTGAGTGCCGCGATGAAAAGCGGACTGAAAGGCGCGCGCCGCCAAAACAGTGCCGCTGCGTTAATGTAGCAGTGAGTGCCGCGATGAAAAGCGGACTGAAAGGCTATACCAACTGATCCGCAGTTGGTTGAATCAGGGTAGCAGTGAGTGCCGCGATGAAAAGCGGACTGAAAGCGTCTACATGGATATCGGCAAGGATTACACGGGTTGTAGCAGTGAGTGCCGCGATGAAAAGCGGACTGAAAGCTAGGCTGTTGAACCCGTTCTTTTCCTCTCCACCGTAGCAGTGAGTGCCGCGATGAAAAGCGGACTGAAAGATCAACCAATCGACACTGACCGCCATCTACAGCGCGGGTAGCAGTGAGTGCCGCGATGAAAAGCGGACTGAAAGATTTCCGCGCGAGACGCCTTCATCTCTTTCAGCACTGTAGCAGTGAGTGCCGCGATGAAAAGCGGACTGAAAGCTTCTATGCTTGTCGTATAACCGTTTCCGTAGCTATGGTAGCAGTGAGTGCCGCGATGAAAAGCGGACTGAAAGCCCTCCGGGTCGTCCGGGTCGGCAATGCCGCCGTAGTAGCAGTGAGTGCCGCGATGAAAAGCGGACTGAAAGACTCGCCAGTGTGTTCATGCGGCAATCCAAGGCATGGTAGCAGTGAGTGCCGCGATGAAAAGCGGACTGAAAGCCGTCTATAGATTAGCGAGCAGCTCCTCGAGGAAACGACCGGTAGCAGTGAGTGCCGCGATGAAAAGCGGACTGAAAGTTCTACAACACGAGTCCTGACACTTCGCTGATTTGCGTAGCAGTGAGTGCCGCGATGAAAAGCGGACTGAAAGACCCCGTCGGGGGGATTCACCGAGACGCGTTACGCGGAGTAGCAGTGAGTGCCGCGATGAAAAGCGGACTGAAAGGCGGTCACGCGCATTCAGATATGTTCTCACTTCGGTGTAGCAGTGAGTGCCGCGATGAAAAGCGGACTGAAAGGCGTGTTGAATCCACTGTCAATCCCGATGCCGGAGTAGCAGTGAGTGCCGCGATGAAAAGCGGACTGAAAGATGCAGCTTGGGCATGTGCAGACCCAGGAGTTCAGGTAGCAGTGAGTGCCGCGATGAAAAGCGGACTGAAAGACGAATACAGTATACAGGAGAGGGGCTTCAAGCACGTGTAGCAGTGAGTGCCGCGATGAAAAGCGGACTGAAAGCCGAGCTAGTTACAGTTGCCGATCAGATGAGTGCCATGTAGCAGTGAGTGCCGCGATGAAAAGCGGACTGAAAGCCTAAATGTCACACCCTCAGAAGTTTGTCTTGGTAGGTAGCAGTGAGTGCCGCGATGAAAAGCGGACTGAAAGTCCATCATCGTAGCCTTTAACCGATACTACCCCGCTGTAGCAGTGAGTGCCGCGATGAAAAGCGGACTGAAAGTAATTCCTGTATGTCTTGATTCATTCTATCTCCCTAGTAGCAGTGAGTGCCGCGATGAAAAGCGGACTGAAAGTGCTACGAATATCATGTGCTATTCCTTTGGCATTTAGTAGCAGTGAGTGCCGCGATGAAAAGCGGACTGAAAGTAAAGTATATGTGAACATACCGCCTACATACATTGTAGCAGTGAGTGCCGCGATGAAAAGCGGACTGAAAGGTCGAAGTGCGCTGGGGAGTCATCGCCAAGTTTACCGTAGCAGTGAGTGCCGCGATGAAAAGCGGACTGAAAGGTAGGCAAAGTACCTGTGGTAACAGTGTAAGCCGAAGTAGCAGTGAGTGCCGCGATGAAAAGCGGACTGAAAGCACGCCCATTCCTTGCTTGAAGCGCACTTGTCTTGGGTAGCAGTGAGTGCCGCGATGAAAAGCGGACTGAAAGAGTTATGACGCCGCTTGAAACGGACACTGGCATGGTGTAGCAGTGAGTGCCGCGATGAAAAGCGGACTGAAAGTTTGTTACAAACTTACTAGACGATTTATGATGGTCTATGTAGCAGTGAGTGCCGCGATGAAAAGCGGACTGAAAGACAATCGCACGAAGTAACACGGCTTTAGTTTGTCGTAGCAGTGAGTGCCGCGATGAAAAGCGGACTGAAAGGTTTTCTTGTAATGAGAATTGGGGTAGATTTCAGAGTAGCAGTGAGTGCCGCGATGAAAAGCGGACTGAAAGATGTGGCACGAGTTTATATTCATGCAGACCGGACGGATGGTAGCAGTGAGTGCCGCGATGAAAAGCGGACTGAAAGATGTGGCACGAGTTTATATTCATGCAGACCGGACGGATGGTAGCAGTGAGTGCCGCGATGAAAAGCGGACTGAAAGTCTATGTACAAAATCTGGGCACGAGTGCATAACCAGTAGCAGTGAGTGCCGCGATGAAAAGCGGACTGAAAGATGTGGCACGAGTTTATATTCATGCAGACCGGACGGATGGTAGCAGTGAGTGCCGCGATGAAAAGCGGACTGAAAGGATAAGCGGCAAAACGGTGAACATCAATGAGGGCAGGGTAGCAACCATTGCCCCGATGAAAAGGATCAAGGGAGCGGATAGCGACTGCGATAGCTAGTACAGCGGCGTTGTTTAGGGGCTTGGCATGTAACGCTCATACCACTGGCCAAAAGCATCAAGCGAAACGGCAGTCGCCAGCTGGAGGACTCTCTATGGGAACTCTATCGCACTCCCTATCCGTTCGTTTGATCCCCGATGAAAAGGGGACTGAAATCTCAAACACAGTTGGGCATCGATAAGCGCGGTGGGTATGTTACCGCCTATAAAAAGGACGCAACACTCGGTGTTTTCATGTATATTGATGAACATGGCGGGGATATCGGCGCCTTTGCCAATGACCAAGAACGTGTGAAATAACGACTGACTGTCACACTTGTGACAGTCAGACTACCCATAAGGAGATTGCATGCGAACAATACGAATACTACTCACCATATTCCTTCTTGCCCCCCTCCCCGTCTTCGCCGCTATCACAGTCGTCGACGACCAGTTGCACGTCGACACGGCAGCCTACACCGTTCTATTCGACCGCGGCACCATCACTCAACTCCATAACAAGCGCACCGGCGAAACCCACACTCTCGCCCCCGGCGCCAACCCGAATCCGGGGTTTAGTAAGCAGACTGCCATCGTAGGCCGGGGTAATATCAAAGATTGGTCGCCCCGTTGGGATGCCGACATACAGATAAACAAAATTACTGACCACCACGCTGACATTGTATTTCGAAAGGGCGGGAACGCGATAACACTGTCAATCGGCATCGACCCCGCCAACAACGACCTGCTTATCGGAGGACAGGCTGTATCCGCGATACCCGGCGTTATTGGTATCCAATGGTCTGTCGAAAACCTTGATCTCCATAACCTTAGCCTCATCATCCCATCTCAAGGGATACAACAAATCGACGCCTCCTCCGCTATCGAACACCGCAACTTTCCATATCCCGACACATTCCGCTGGGAAGCGCAGCTTGCTATTATAGAATCCCAACTCGGCGGGTTCTACGTCCGAGGCACCGATACAACCTTCCGATTCAAAGAACTAAATTATCAGCGCGACGATACCAGTTTCGGGCTCGTGTTCAAAACCATAAATCAAGCGCCGTGGGATAGCCTCACATCAGCCAAGTCCGTCACCTGGCGCCTCAATACCTACGTTGGAGAGTGGTGCGTTCCCGCTCAAATACACCGCGACTGGATGGAACAGGCGTTTAACCCCTGGCGTCTTAGCGACGTACCGGCGTGGGTCAGTGATATCGGCTTGGTCGTTTTCCTCACGAAACTGGATACGGAACAGCTGAACGCGGTGGAAGCCTTGGCACAGCACGTTGAACCGACGCAAACGCTTTTCTATCTGACAGATTGGCGCAAATACGAGAACGATATCATGCACCCGGATTTTACCGCCATTCACCATAATTTTGAAACGTTTCTCGAGGTCGCTCGGCGGTACGGATACCGGATTATGCTGCACGTTAACCTTCATAACTGCTCGCCGACCCATCCGCTCTATGCGGAATTCAAGCAATACCAAATACGACATCCCAACGGCGAACTGTCCGGCTGGAGATGGGACGATATTGATCATCCGGACCGGAATGCGCACATCAGTCTCGGCAGTTCGCGTTGGCGCAACCTGCTTATCCGACAATTCAAGGCGCTAAGGGACAAATACGCCATAGACGCCTTTCATCTTGATGTGAGCCACTACATCGTCAACGACGGCAACGGTTTGGTCGAAGGTCTTACCAGCGCCGAAGCGAGCGTGCTGATGCACCGGCAGTTGATGGAAGCCATGCCGGGCGTGGTGCTTGCCGGTGAACACCTCCACGAAGTCACGTTTTTCCGCGAAAGTATCGCACAACGCAATTTATCGGAGCATGCCACACACCCGCTCAGCGCCTTCCTCTTTGCCCCGTACACCCGGTTTATGGGGCATCTTGGATTTCCGCGTGAACACAATCCCCAGCGCCTCCGATACGCGATCCAATTTTACGAACGTCAAGGTACTCTACCGACCGCGCGAATATCGAACGAAAGCCTATTACACCAACCGATCACCCGGGACATACTCGCTGTTGCACGCCAGTGGCAAGCGTTGAAGTTGACGCCTGATATCCACTGCCATTGGTGCGAAAATACCCTATTCCAATATACCACGGACAACGGCGAGAGTGTGACCTACCAAAAGGTCGACGGCGTATATTCACTCAATATACCCGACGGTAACGGATACCGGCGAGTGCATGGCGTCACCCAAGCCGCTACCCGGTGGAGCCTCCCCGAATGGCGCGCGTACAATGAAGAGATGCTTCTCGGTCTGGATCCGAACAAATACTATTCGCTCCGCAATGCGCCGCGCGATGTCTCCCAATTACACATTAACGCGCTTTCCCCGGGTGTTTACGTGGCAGAGACCCGCGTAACACCGCAAGCCGCCGTCTTTCGACTCGAGTCGACCTCCGGGGTTAGAGACACCTCTGTAGATATGTTCCTTCCAATGCCGCCGCTTGCAAGTGTTCCAAAGACACTTGTCTCCGTAGCCGGCAATCACTACCGTATCGACACAAATCTATCCCGACCTATCGTAATCATACTCGCCGCGCCGCGCATTCGCCTGCCCTATAATTTAAGAGACTATCCGTTTATCGCCGGATTGCAACAGAGCGGTATCTTCCGAGTCGGAAGCCACCACGGATCCGGCGAACGTATGACAGCGACCCTTGATGGTATCCATAAAGAGACCATCTTTGCCCACCCGCCTAAAACTGACAAAACAATTCTCCAATTCGTGTTTACGCTGCCCGAATCGCCGTCAACCCTTTCATACTCGATGGGGTTAGCCGGAGAACACAGCAAGGGCGTTCTGTTTGAAATCCGCCTTAACGGCCAGACGCACGTTAACTTCTTGAAGGATACCTTCGACTGGACGGACGGCAGTATCTCGCTTGACGAATTTGCGGGCGAACCCGTACTATTGGAATTTGTGACAGACCCTGGGGACAGCTCGGACTACGATTGGGCGCATTGGGGGGATTTGATCATTACCGCTGACACGAATCCAGCCGATGTAAACGGGGACGGCATTGTCAACATCCTCGATTTGACGCTTGTGGCTCAAGCGTTCGGAATGAGTAGTGCGGCGGCTGACGTGAACGGTGACGGCGTCGTGAACGTTTTCGATTTGGTTTTTGTGGCGAACGCTTTTTAGCTTTCCGTTTGGCTATGTCTAGCGGGCCTTCGTGTATGAAGAACATGATGATAACAAAGTAGCAACCGACGCCGCGATGAAAAGCGATCAACTGAGATCAAATGAGCGAATAACGATCAGGCGAATGAAAAATGAGCGCGATAGCATGCCTTCCGCCAATAAAACAGGAACCGAATCCTATGCAAAATTTGCGGTAATTTTGATTGACAACTTCACGCATGTATAGTATGATAATGCCGATGCCGCGAAGCCGATTGGTAACAGCCGCGCACTTGTTCCTTCTCGCATTCAACCGCCGAGAGGGAAATCCCATGTTACGTGTACATTGCGTTCACCCGCGAAACCTCTAAATCTCTGCTGCCAATGGCTTCCACGGTTACTGGAGAAGTCAATACGCCTTCAGAGCGTTGCGCTGGGACCCCAATCCGGTCACCCTTGCATGCAGTTATTTGGCGTGTAAATAGGAAAAAAACACGGAGTAAAATGCCGAATCAGTTTCTAATTCGTCTGCCCTGTTTAACTGTTCTTGCGCCTTTTCGGCGCCGGTTTTGTCTGCAAATGAGTGAATCTCGGCGGCGTCTGGTCGGTGCGCCCGCCGCGTTTTTGGCAGTAGTTTCAGCGTTGCGGAGAAGGGGGTCAGCGTTATATTCGCAGAAAATCGCAGTGTTTCGCTCGCTCAATCACGAGCCGAAATCATGCACGGAGCCAAGCTGTGACACGCTTCCACGCTATTTTTGACTCGCAGCGCATTGACTGCGATTCGAATTCACCAGACCGCTGTAGGATCAAGCGGCCGTTCTAAGAAATTAAGTAACTGTTTAGTTCAATTTATGAAGGTGCTAAAAGGGCGTCCCATCAGGACAATTGCACATAATTCTAAAGATGTAGAGATTTTCTCTGCGATTACCAGATTACCAATTTTCCCTCTTCTCTTTGCACGATTATCAAAAGCCCCAGCGGGGCGGCAGGTGTATAGAAACGTGAATTCACTACACAGCAAAGCCCCAGAGGGGCGACAGGTGCATATAACTTCACATGACCGAAAGTGCCTTTCCCTCCTATTATTCAAACAGGCTCTAAACAGTTACGAAATTAACAATAATCAACTGACTGGAAAAGGAAGGAGCAACTGACCAATCAATCAAGTGAACAGCGAGCAGGATAAACTATCGCCTTGGGATTTCTATCGCACTCACTATCCGCTCATTTGATCGATAGAGATTCTATGGAGTTCATTACGCGTCGGAAATTCGAATTTCTCTTACATGCGGTACACGCTAACTTATCCCGAATCCTGGCATTCGCCTCTACCAACACCGAGGCAGCGAACACACCACGGTGAGCCCCACATATGATGCGCGAAGAAAAGCGAACTTTTTCGGAACTCGCCGATACATGCTTGAGGGCGCGTCAATACACGCTTCGACCTCAATTTTCGGCTTTACAAGCAAACTCCGCTCATTTGATCGACAGAGAATCGAGGGCGAATGAGTTCCTACAGTAGTCCAACTGCGATATACATCTTGTACCACTCCAATCAGCGATGTAAGGGAGAATCGATATGGCGCCGATGGTTCCGTTTTTTCAACAGGTCAACCTTAACTTCGATGCAGCCGCTCGGTTCACCGATCACCCGCGCGGGCTGCTTGAACAGATCAAAATGTGCAATACGGTCTGTCACATGACATTCCCTGTCAAGAGAGCTGATGGGGCTATTGAAGTCATTCACGCGTGGCGTGCGGAACACAGTCATCACAAACTGCCGACAAAAGGGGGAATCCGTTACAGTACATTGGTCAATGAGGACGAAGTGACGGCGCTCGCCGCCCTGATGACATACAAATGCGCCATCGTCGATGTGCCGTTCGGCGGGGCGAAAGGTGGCGTCCAGGTCGACATCAGGAAGTATTCCACCGACGAATTGGAACGCATCACTCGACGCTACACGTATGAATTGGTGCAGAAGAGTTTCATTGGTCCGGGGATAGATGTTCCCGCCCCCGACTACGGTACCGGGGAACGTGAAATGGCATGGATTGCCGGCACCTATACCTCATTGAATCCGGGCAAGTTGGACGCCTTAGCGTGTGTGACCGGAAAACCGCTTGAGCAGAGCGGGATTCGCGGACGGAGAGCGGCAACCGGCAGAGGCGTGTATTTCGGCATCCGCGAAGCGTGCAGTTTCTCGGAAGATATGAAAACGCTTGGGCTTACGCCGGGTCTGCAGGGAAAACGGGTGGCGGTTCAAGGATTTGGCGACGTCGGGTACCACGCCGCCAAATTCTTGAGTGAAGGCGGGGCGGTGATTGTGGGATTGGCAGACATTGGCGGCGCAATCTACAATCCGAAAGGGTTGGATGTCGAGGAGGTTTTTCAGCATCGAGGCGAAAATGGTGCCCTTCTCAATCTTCCGGGCGCGACCAATCTCCCAAACCCCGCCCATGTCCTCGAACTGGAATGTGACATCCTCGTACCGGCGGCGCTTGAAAATCAAATCACCCGCGAGAACGCCTCCCGAATCAAAGCCAAGATTATTGCGGAAGCCGCAAATGGCCCAACGACCCCCCAAGCTGACGACATCCTCAAGGCAAAAGGGGTGATGGTTATTCCCGATGTGTATCTGAATGCCGGCGGCGTTACGCTCTCCTATTTTGAATGGTTAAAGAACCTCTCGCATGTGCGATTCGGCCGGCTGGAAAGTCGATTTGAGGAAAATACGCACAGAAATCTTTTGGAGGCAATGGAAAGCGTGTCGGGGGTGCGGTTCTCAGAATCAGAACAGGAACGATTGGCGCATGGCGCCACTGAGGAAGATTTGGTGGATGCGGCGCTTGAGGAAACCATGGTGACCGCATACCACGAAATTAGAACGGAATCAAAAGCGCTCGGACAAAAAGCCCGATTAAGAACCGCAGCGTTCGTCATCGCTATCAATAAGGTGGCTCGGTCTTATATGCAATCCGGAATCTTCCCGTAAGAAGGTCGCCCCGATTTCATCGTAGTAGCTTCTCTATTCGGTTTTCACAAGGAAAGGTTTATCGCTGTGCGAGATTATGGTGATTTTGTCCGAAGATTACAGGGGTTGAGTTTGCCCAATTTACAGCAAGATACGCTTGGCGAGGTCGATGGCTACACTATCTATCGTCTGCAGTTCGGGGCCGCCTCTCGTGTGAAGCGGCAGGTCTTGATAACCGCCGGCCTCCATGGAGATGAGCCGGCCGGGCCCGAAGCGGTTCTGCGGTTCTTGCACGAATACGACGCAACACGCTATGACGACTTCAGATTTCTCGTCCTTCCTTGCATCAATCCGTACGGCTATGTCCACAATACGCGCGAAAACAGGACGGAAATAGACCTCAACCGTGTGTTTGAAGCCGACAATCCGCCAGAGGAAGCTCGTCTCGTCAAAACTGCGGTCGAGGGCAAACGATTCGATTTCGCAATAGATTTTCACGAGGATTGGGAAGCCGCCGGATTTTACTTCTATGAGGGACGCAAAAGTGAGAACTGGATTGGGCCGGAGATCATCCGGAACGTCGAAAGCGTTGGCCCAATCGACCGGGAGAACGATGAAAACGACTTGCCGATTGCCGATGGTGTGTTTAAGGTCGATCCCGGCTGGGGGCGACAAGGGTTTACCCCCTACCTGCTCGCTTTTCACTCCCACCACGTGATGATTTGCGAGACACCTATGAGTTGGCCCATGCACCAGCGCACCGCGGCTCACCTGAAGGCACTGGAGACGGTGTTGGCTCATTACGATCAACTGAGCGGATAGCGAAGGCGATAGCTAATCCCGATAGAAAATTCTTCTCACTATTCTTTCGCTTGATCGCTCGATCTATTCAGTCGTTTAATCTTTTCCAGAGGTGTTGGGTTTCACTCAAATGTCCGTACTTTCGGGCGAAATGAAATCTCGACAATCATCTTCTGTGTGTGGTTTTTCCCAGTTTTCCGTTCAACCCAACCTACGTGCTTGACTGGTTTCTGCGTAGTGCGGGGCAAGATGCCCCGCACTACGAGAACAGGGAGCAGTTCGTGTCCCGATGAAAATGATCAAGGGAGGGAATAGCGACCAGGAATTTCTATCGGTTGAGATTACAAATCGCTGGACACGATCACGGATTTATAATAAAATACAATCCCCGCTTTGCCTCATGATTTATGCGGGCAAGGACGGGCGGGAAAAATCTGCCGTTGTAATTTTAGCATTCATTGATATATCAATTGTTGAGGAGAAATATGGCGACATCCGCATTCGTGCATCTTCATAATCATAGTGAATACAGCTTGCTTGACGGCGCATGTCACATTGATGGCATCGTTGATTGGGCTGCTGAACAGAGCGTGCCTGCCGTGGCGCTGACGGATCACGGTAACATGTTCGGCGCGTGGGAGTTCTACAAGAAGGCGAAGGATAAAGGGGTCAATCCCATCGTGGGTTGCGAGGCTTACGTTGCCCCGCAGAGCCGACACGAGCGCGGACGAGAACAGGGGAGCGCCTATCACCTGACGCTGCTTGCGGAAGATGCCACCGGCTATCGCAACCTTATGAAGTTGGTTTCAATCGGTTATCTGGAAGGGTTTTATTCTAAACCTCGAATCGATATGGAAATCCTACGCGAACACCGTGATGGCATCATCGCATTGACAGGGTGCATCCAGGGGTATGTCCCGGCGCTATTGGCATCTAACCAGCGCGAAGCGGCAATGAAGAACTTTCAACTGCTGCAAGACGTTATGGGGCGTGATAATCTGTACGTCGAGGTTCAGAATCACGGCATTGCTGAGGAGAAAAGCGCTTACAAAGTGATGATGCAACTTGCTCAAGAGCACGGTCTGCCGATCGTTGGGACGAACGACTGCCACTACCTTAACAGGTCGGATCACAGGATGCACGATGTGTTGCTTTGTATTCAGATGAAACGCACGGTGGATGAGGAAAATCGCATGCGCTTCCTCAACGAATTCTATTTTAAGAATATTGATGAGATGCACGAAGCACTAAAGGATTTTCCGCCCGAAGCAATTACGAATACGCTCGAAATTGCCAATCGTTGCCAGCTAGAGCTCGACTACGGCGAACATATCATGCCGAAATACGAAGTTCCCGAGGGTTTCACGGCGGATTCGTATCTCGCCAAGCTCTGCGCGGAGGCGCTCCGGGAGAAGTATGGTGAAATCTCGACGGAGATGAGTAAACGACTCGACACTGAGCTTGAAGTCATACAGAAGACAGGGTACGCCGGTTATTTGCTGATTGTGTGGGATTATGTCAACTTTGCCCGAAGGCAGAAAATTCCCTTCGTTGGTCGTGGATCGGCAGGTGGAAGTTTGGCGATGTTCGCGCTTGGCGTGACGACCTTCAATCCGTTAGACTATGATTGCCTGTTTGAGCGATTCCTAAACCTTGAACGAGTCACCATGCCTGATATTGACATCGACTTCGGAGATGAACACAGGAAAATTGTTATCGACTATCTAACGGAGAGATACGGTTCGGAGTGCGTCGGGCAGGTGGCAACCTTCAGCACCTTCGCTGCAAAAGCCGCCGTTACCGATGTCGGACGCGCGCTCAGTATGGAGATGCAAGACGTGCGCCGAGTGACACAGCAAATTCCAGTCGTTCCGGGCGTCACGTTAGACGAGTCATTGGCGGACGTTCCGCGATTCCGAGAGCTTGCTGAAGCGCCGGAAAACCGGGATATGATGGCGGTTGCCAAATCGATCGAGGGAATGAAGCGGCATGTCTCCATTCACGCCTGCGGGATTGTATTGGCAAACGGTCCGCTTACCGACTATGTTCCACTTTTCAAAGACAAGAACGACCGTGTTGCAACACAGTACAATCTCAAGACTCTTGAAGATGTTGGCATGGTGAAATTTGACTTCCTCGGCCTGCGAACCCTAAGTGAAGTCCACCACTGTCTCGCGCAGGTTAAGGAGCGGCACGGGGGTGAGCTTACGCTTGAAACCATTCCACTTGATGACGAAAAGACGTATCAGGTCATCAGTGCAGGTTTGGTCGCCGGGCTCTTCCAGTTAGAAACCTCGCCGGGCATGCGGCGCGTCACGATGCAAATCAAACCCAACAACTTCGAGGATTTCGTCCCCATTTCTGCGCTTTACCGTCCGGGGCCCCTTGATAGCGGCATGATGGACAAGTTCATTCGCCGAAAGCTTAAGGTTGAAGCCGTGACTTATCTTCACCCGACACTGGAAGATGCCCTGAAAAACACCTACGGCGTCTGTATTTACCAAGAGCAGGTAATGCAAATTGCGCGGGATATGGCGGGCTTTACGCTTGGGGAAGCGGACGTTCTGCGCGATGCGATGGGCAAGAAGAAAATGGACGTGCTCAAAATGCAGCGCCAGAAATTCATTGAAGGCGCCCGAAATAATGGAATTGACAAGCAAAAGGCGGGCGAGGTTTTCGACTATCTCGAACCGTTCGGCCGATACGCCTTTAACCGCTCGCACACCGTTGCTTATGCGATTATGTCTTATCAGACGGCATATCTCAAAACGCACTATCCGCGTGAATTCATGGCGTCGATGATGAGCGGGGAGTCGGGTTCCAGTGAGAAGATTGTGAAATATATCGCCGAGTGCCGACAGCTATCGGAATTTCTGGACATAAAAATGGACGTTCTTCCGCCAGACGTGAATAGCAGCGGTTGGGACTTTACCGTTGATGGAGAAGACATCCGATTCGGATTGGCTGCTGTCAAGAATGTCAACGAAGGGGCGATTGAGTCTATAGTCAAGACTCGTGAAAAAGATGGCTCATTCACATCGCTGCAAGATTTCTGCGAGCGCGTCGATGCGAAGGCGGTCAGTAAACGGGTGATTGAAAGCCTTATAATGGCGGGAGCATTTGATTCATTTGAAGAAGGACACCGAGCGCAGCACTTTGCCAACTTGGAACAGGTGATGCAGGTGGCGCAGTCTGCGCAAGCGGATCGTGAGAAGGGGCAGATGAATCTTTTTGGCGCCGCGGAGCAGGAACTGCCGGTTACCGAGCCTGTTCTTGATGAAGTATCGGAGTGGGAACATAATGAGGTGCTCAAGAACGAGAAGGAGCAGCTCGGTTTTTATCTTTCGGGGCATCCGTTGGAAGCGTACGATGATGTCCTTGACAATTTTACAACCGCAACGTCGCAAACCCTTGCCGAGAATCCTAACGGAGCAGAGGTATACGTAGCCGGTCAAATATCTTCGTTTCGCCTCACGAAAACGAAAAAATCCGGTGAATCAATGGCTATCTTGGTGGTTGAAGATTTAGAGGGTGTTATTGATGTGGTCGTGTTTCCGGAGGCGTACAAAATTTCTCAACACGCCATTGAGGAGGGGAACTTCGTGTGGATACGCGGGACGGTGAGCTTAAATCGGCAGCAGACCAGATCCGATGAAGGGGAGATCGAAGAGGATGTGCGCCAGATCCAAGCGTCCGAGATTCTGCCTATTGGCCAGGTCGAAAGCCGGATATCGGCGGTTGAAGTCACGATTCCTGAAGCAGATATCGCAAATCAAGAAAAGATGGAAAGGCTACGGGCAATCTGTAACAAACACGGTGGGGACAACGACCTCATATTACGGCTTGCGTACCCACGTTACGGCGAGGTCATAGCCCAATGCAGCCCAAAGTACAATGTTTCCTACGAATCCACACTCGTGGCGGAAGTTGAGGCGCTTTTCGGACATGACAGCATAAAGCCTAGCAATCGCACCACGCGAGTCGGAGAGCGCACAAACGGTTCTTCGGTCAGTTATGTTTAGTGCCTGTTTGAATAATAGGGGTAAGTCCGAACAACAACGATCAACTGAGCGGATAATGAAGGCGATAGAAAATTACGTGCGATAGAGATCTTCCCCTCCCCCGTTTCCCAGCGCGGATCGGGAGACCCAACCCCTAGGTTGGCACTGTCAAATGTCAACGCAACCTAGTACAGCTTGGCGTAATTGCCGTATGAGTTGACGGTAGGTGCGATCAAGTGACCGATCAACCGAGTGAACAACGAGGGCGATAGTAGATCCCATAGGGAACGCGATAGAGATCCCTTTCCTAATCGCACCGTCAGTTAAGGTACAGTTTAAGTGCACGTACAAAGGGCACCCGTTAACCGTTTAATTCACTTAACTATTTCCGCCAACGTGTACTGGCAACTTGGGTGACATTACTTGAACTGAAAAGAGTAGAGCTTGGCATTCTTGAAGTAGAAACGCAGCTTTATCGGCTGGCTAGCCAGCGCGCTCACGTCGGAACTGCCATTCCACGAGACAACTTGGGAAATACCGGATTCCGAAATCGGGTCGGCATCGATGACGCTAAACCCGGGCAATTTCTTATGATTTGCCCTTAAAATTTCAACCCGTACCTCGCCGGGACCCGGTCCGGCGGCGATTGGTGCCATGCTTGTATTCAGGTACAGGCGAGACCCGGAGAACCCAAACGGGCGGGTCGTCATCTGACCGAAAGACTCAGGCTCTTGAAAAATTTGCCCCTCGGTATAGATGTGTTGCAGTTCCTCCTCGGATCTGTTCTTGGTAACCCAGCCCTTCCCGCTGTCGAGAGAGACAAATCCGTCTAGACGTGAGACCGCCAACCCAATCCCTTCCACAGACTTGTCGCCTAACTCCAAGGCAATTTCAGGCGATCGACTGTTTGTGCCGATATAATAGGTGAGAATGCGCTCCCCGTGAACGATGATGTTTTGAGCGTACACGCTGCTTGAGTCAAAATCCGATAGCGAACCGCCGCGGGGAATGAAGGGATCCCGGTAGTTCCGCTGAAAGTGGAATCCATCTCGACTGAAGATGACTTCCGGATGATGGGTCACGTTGGTGGTGCGGAAGATCCACAGCAGCCCAACGTAGACACCCTCGTAGGCGATGACCGGCAGGCTATAGAACTCGGTGTCGGGATAGTCGTGCTCGTCCGGCACAAGGATAATCTCCGGCTCACTCCAGTGTATCATGTCCGGGCTCTCTGCCCTGCCGACAAGCCGTTTGCCGTAAGGTCCCCGCCAGTGGTGGCTGGCTTCCATGGTGACGTAGTATGTCTCGCGTATCGGATCCCAGCCCTGGAAACGACCTGCCCAACGTCCCAATTCCCCCTCGGTATCAATGACGGGGTTATTTTCGTAGGGACTCCAGTTGAGCGCATCCGGAGAATAGAAGAGATTGTATTGCATCCCTCGTGTATGCGTGCTGCCGATCATGAGCAGTGCCTTGTACCGTTTGGCGGGATCGCTCTCGTGCAAATCTAAGAAGCCCGGTGCTGTCGGTAGATTCTCTTTTTCGGGGAGGATGTTATTGTCCGTCGAACCGTCGAATTCAGCGAGTCCCAACGATGGTCGCTCCCAGTGGATCCCATCCTCGGAGGTCGCCAGACACATCACTTCGCCTGTGGTGTCCCAGATAAGGCCCGAGGCACCACCGGGAACCGGTTTCCCGTTTTCGAGGCGTACGGTGGTGGTTGCGGCGGAGTACCACATCTTGAAGATTTGACCGGTTGGGTCAAAAATCACCGTGATGGGCCGCATGAAGTTTCCTTCCCACGAACGCTCCGGCCGGAGGATGGGGTTGTCATCCACCTTTACTGCGGGGTTCAGTCCCTGTTTTGCGTTGGTCAAACTTTCAATCAGGAAATCATCAAAGAAGAGTTGCTTGGTGGATCCAATCTCAATCATCGCCATTGTATTCTCCTCTACCGGTTTCGACAAGTGTGCGGCGTACGGAACTTACTCCGCTGAATCACATAATGATGATTTCATCTTCATGAAGAGGCGTTGTTGTTCAACCAATCCGCTATTCAATCGCACCTTTCGATGTTCAAAAGCCCAATGCAACATCCCGTCCACAACGGCTTGGTTTTTCGCATAATCATAGGTGCGGAGTTCGTGTCGTTTTACAGCTTTCAAAGCAACCGATGCACGTTTCCAGCTTTCAATCCACTGTTGAGCGTTCTCTTGAGGTGAAGTCTCCATAAGAATTTGCCCTATTATAACGCAAGTTGCCGCATGTCGTTCCACTGAGGCGTGCGGTCTTTCGGTCATTAGTATGCTATACATTTGCGGAGCGAGCGGCGATTTCCCGCGTCTCCCTGCACCAGCCTCTTCTTCGTAGGGAATAACAATCGTTACTCCCTACAGTTTTCGTCAAAATGCATTGGCTACGAACACAAGGTCAAACACATTGACAACCCCATCCCCATTCATGTCCGCCTCCAAACTATCCGTCCCAAACCCCTGCGCCACCAGCGTCAAATCCAAAATATTCACCACTCCATCGCCGTTGACATCGGCGGGATTCTTCGGCTTTACCCGCAGATACATCTCCCCGTCGAGGTTCGGTAGCGCGTGCTCCGTGTCCACCGAGCCACTGGCTACGCCCTGCACCTCCTCCGGCAGCGTTATTACCTGTGCCTCTCCACTGTGATTGTACACCGCCCACCCATTCGTAAACTCGCGGATATAGAGACCGGGGATGTCTTCGTCGTAGAGCTGGGCTTTGGGACCAACGGAGCGGCCGAGGTTGGCGTCCCAGAAGTCGTACCAGTAGTGACCATGGTATTGCTCCGCCCGAAAAAGTACGTAGCCGTCGGAATGTGTTAGGCTGAGAGCTGTGGCGGCGCGCATCCAGCGCAGGCTTGATGGGCTGTCAGGGGTCTCCGAAGGTTGAATATGCGCTTGAAGTCCGTTTATTCTGGGTTCGCGCAGATTGTTTTCGAGCCAAAGCAGAGCCTTTTCAACTCTGTTGACTGTCTCTTCAAGTTCGTCGCCTGTTCGGTCAAAAGGCATACCGGTTTCCATAAACCCGCCGTTGACGTAGGCTCCTGTTCGCGGGAGTATCCGCTCATTGGTATTGCCCATTATTAGAAAGTCGGGGCGTGTGGAGGCACGGATGCGGCGAATAATGTTGAGACGTGCGGCTTGCTCGGCTTCATTCCCGCGAAACTTATGCGACCAGTCGCCATCAAAATCTGCCAAAATAGCGTCATCATCAGTTCACCAATCGAAAAAAATACCGTCATATAACCCGCACTTCGCAACGGCTATAG
Source organism: Candidatus Poribacteria bacterium (assembly GCA_965197465.1). Classification (GTDB taxonomy): domain Bacteria; phylum Poribacteria; class WGA-4E; order WGA-4E; family JAJDTR01; genus JAJDTR01. Next base: position 3,990,256 of record OZ240209.1, read on the forward strand.
CTTCCTCGACGATGATGTCTTGAACGTCAGGGTGGGTAAAATCCCATAATTAGGTGCTTCCTTGAGAAACCGGTTGGCCGTTCGCGTCCTTTACCCAATAGTGAGAATCGTCGGGAAACTCGCCTTGTGTGCGGGTCCGCAACGCCAGTTGCAAAAGAAAAACCATATTGGGATTTATGGCGATGAAATCGTCGCGTGTTTGCACTCCGCGGTCGAGCTCACCTTGAACAGACCATCCTTTAGCAGTGGGTACGAGGTGAACATGGAATAGTGACGGCCTCCCAACATGTAAATCGTGTTGCGCCAACTGTTCCAGATCGGACAGATGCGGCTGGTTAAGAACCGTGCTGTGGCCGATGCTGCCCCAGGCCGTAAAAACCGAGGGGAAGGTTCTGTTTTCCAGGTGAGGCCGAAGCGGGAGCGGCGGAAGGTCGCATTGCTGATCATAGATAAAATGATCAAGGGATATTCCATCAAGTGGAGAATGGTCAGCGATTCGGTTGCCGTGGAGTTCCAAACGCTCAAGCGAAGTGAGTTCCGAAAGAGGGCTGACGTCAGTAATCAAATTGTTAGTCAGAAGTAATTCAGTTAGCCGTGAAAGCCCGGCAAGTCGGCTGATGTCGACGATTACATTGAATCGCAGATCGAGTGAGGTAAGTTTGGTTAGTGAGGCAAGCGGTGTGATGTCGTCGATGTCGCACGCGCCGAGGTATAGGAGTTCTAGTCCGGTTAGATTGGATAAAGGCATCAGGTCTGATATTGGATTCGACCACAACTCGAGAAGCTTCAACTTCGCCAGTCCAGCGATAGGTCGGAGGTCGGTGATTCCATTATTGGCAAGTCGGAGTTTTCGTAGATTCACGGCGTATTCAATGCCAGTGAGTTCTTGTATCTAGCGGTTTGAAGCGACGATGGCGGTTAGATCCTGCATGGCGTCCTGTGTAACCGGAACGGCGCCGGGTAGAGCCAGAGTTTCGCGAATTGCAGCGTGGAGGTTCAGGTCGGGTATCTCGACGACTTGTGCGAATGCGACGCTGCACTGAACAATATAAAGCAAAAAACTGAGTGCAATTGTCCGTCTGAATTTCACCAATCTTTCCCTCAAATCATGAATGGTCTCCCGACCCAACAAAACAGAACAACCGCTCCATATACTAGGCACAAAACTCTCGTATCAGAAGTTGTTCAGGGCAGCCTTCAAATCCGCCCGTTTTCAGGCAAGCGCATTCCGGCAGGAGTAGTCGAGAAGGAGTTTTATCTCCTCGACTTGCACCGTTTGAAGGAACTCAACGACCTCGCCATCGGCATGCCCGGCGGCATCTTGGCACCAATCGATAAATTGGGGCGCATCCCAGTTGTTGTTTTGCTCGATTACCTCCATGTGACGAGCAAGTTGCGTCGATTGGCGTGGCTCAGCCTTGAGGGAATCGAGAACGCGCACCCGCAGCATAGGGAAGATCGGATGGCTTCCCACTCGCGCAAACCAGTATTTCGAATTGCTATAGTCCGGTTCGCGCCGGTGCATAATACCGTGCCAATAACTTCCTGTTTTGGAGCCAATACTCTGAGAGATGTTGTGAGAGTCGTCCAACGCATCATTCCAGAGCAGCAGTCCGGATTTTACGGCATTTGCCAGAGATGAATCTTTGAGTGCCCGACCGTCAAAGAGATCCGTTGCCGAGGTTGCTCGAATCTGATTCGTCAACTCGGAATCCCACTCCTTCTCCGGCGCAAGTGGTGGTAATGGGTGACGCGCATCAAGTTTCTGAACGATTTCGTCGATTTGGGGCGGGTATTCTATGCTCATAATCTTCTCCTTGATACCATCGCGATTCGGAGATCGCTCCTATGGATAGATGATGGTAGCATTATTTTGATGGGTCGTCAAGACTACACCGTACCAGTCGTGGTGTGAATGAGGTCGCGATTCGGAGAGGGATCGAGCAAACGATCAACTGAGTGAATAGCGAAGGCGATAGTATATCTCGTGCGATAGAAGATCCTACCCGTTATCCACTCGCTTGATTGCGCCTACCGGCAGGCATCCGTATCAAGGCGCAATCGACCTAGCTTATCAACAGGGGCTTGGATAAGGCATGGACTTTTTACAGGCTTCAACCATCGAATCAGCGATATGAGGTCGTTCTTCGCCATTGCCGTACATCCGGCTGTTGGTTCACCTCTCGCTTTCCACACGTGGAGGAAAATCGCGCTGCCCTTGCCTTTTATGACTGGTGCGGCGTTGTGTTGGACGACTGCTCCCAACTCATAAAGATGATCGGGGCGTTTCATCTCTTCCCATGAATTCCATATTCGCTGTGGCGTCCTCGTGTTCCCGTCGAGCGTCACCCATTGATTGTAATCCTCTGATTCCACGTCGTCGACATAATAATCATTATCTGTGATACGTCGATATGGAAGTGATGTGCCTGCTGGCGGCTTTGAATCATAGCCAAACGCAGTCCCAAGTCGAAACACCCCCGCCGGTGCCTTAAAATCCCCTTCTGCTTTTTGGGGTGGAGCACTAATTGTGTTGTGAATTCCGTTTCCCCATCCTAGTCCGCTTTTGCCTAGCATTACGGAGACATCCCTTCCATCCAAGCACCATCGGTCATGTATTTTCGAGAATAGATGCAGTCTACCCGTATCACTCGTCCACGACGTTGCTGTAACTAGCACGACTTGTTGAATAGGCAAAGAGCCGGCTACAATCGAGGAAACCGCATCTTTGTATGAGTTAAGGTGTGCCAAAATTTTTACCTTTCCCGTTTCTTGTCTTCATCATGCGCCTGTTTGCCGCATAATCGCTCATGATTACCATTCGTCTAAGAGCCTGTTTGAATGATAGGTGGCAAAGTCATGTTTGGTCATTTGGGAAGTGGATTTTTCGTGTATTTGTTATTGCCTGCTATATACCTTGAAGATCTCATCTTCGATTTGATGATTTAAGAAAAATCCCTTTTCAAGAAAAAACTCGGTTTCAGGGCAAACGGGGTTACTACTAATCGGTTTTCAATCAGGCTCTAAATGGTAGTTGCCCTTATCTCGTTTGGCTCGATACGCCCCATAGCCAAAGGTGTCGATTCTCTGGATCTTTATCTTTGAATCTTTCGACCTCAATATGTCGTTCTTATCCCAAGGATACTTGGTAAAGAAATCTTGCCTAGCCCCACAGCGAGTAATGGGGTAGAATGAGTTAAGAAAATGATAATTCAGCCACACACGATTAGCTGCACGAAGATATTGCAGAGGGAGGGGGAATATGCCGACGGGGCGAATCAAATACTATAATGCTGAAAAGGGGTTCGGATTCATTGCACAGGACAATGGAGATGCGGATGTTTTTTTACACAACTCTGTAGTAAAACACTGGGAAGACGATGAGCTTCGGATCGGACAACGCGTGGAATATAGCATTGTTGAAGGAAAAAGAGGACTGGTTGCTCAAGATGTCGAGGTCTTGCTCTCTCCAATCGAACGGAAATGGCTTCGTCAAGGCAAAGCGGTCATCCCACGCGATTATCTGGGCACCCTGTCGCAGCAACCGGAAAAGAGTTTGAATCTAAATCAATCCTTCCGGTCTACCAAGGTCCCGCCCACTACAGCGCCTGCCTCAGCCTCGGGAACGTCTTCACGCCCTCAAGAGGATGGTGCACAAGTAGATGCTACACCTCTTGGGTCGGAGACGCTTGAAGATGTTGAATCCCGAATCAATAAGGGCTCAAAGAAAGATGCTACGAGTTCTGATACTCCGAGACCAAGGCGCGAGAATCGACCAACCTTCGGCCATCTCTACATTCAGAAGCAGATTGAATTTCAAACCGATATGATCTTTGGCTTGTACGACCATCAATACATCTCGGTAACTATTCAAGGATTCAATAAATACGGATTCATACTCCGAATTGATAGCGAGGATCTAGAAATTTCAAGGAGGAGTGCCAAATTCTGCTATAAAGTCCAAGATGCCGAGAAATTACAAGCAATCCTTCGCTACAACGAGACGATTCGAGACCGACAATTGGGCCCTGTAGAGTCGCCTGAGGAGGGGTTCCAAATTGACACACAACAACTTGTGGCTGCCCGTGAAAACCGAGTCCCTATCGAAGTGACAATGCGTGAAGGCGAGGTTTTCCGAGGTTGCGTGGACTGGGAAAGTCTGAATGAGATTAAGCTGGTTTTGGAAAACGGTTCGAAGATCGTCCTGTTTCGCTCGTCAGTCCAGGATTTTAAGGTGTGCTCAAGGGAAGGAATTTGAGGAGAAAAATACACGAGTCTTGGTTGCTGACACTACCAAGAGTCTGTGATTGTTGCCTTACGGAGGATGGGAAATCATACACACGGCGCCATAGCATTCTCTTGTTTCTTGTCATCCCGGAATAAGATTAATGGAGACAAGAGGACAATAGAGAAAGCATATCAACACTTGCGCAAAGATCCGGTTACAGTCAAGAGACAAAGCATAATCGGAAATTCCTACCTGAGGTCGGCCGAAAACCCACCATCGACAGATTGCGCCAGCCATCGTGTTGGTTCATGCTAATTTCATCAACGAGATCGCACCAACTCCCGGAAGGGTATTCATCCGTGTTTCGCAGTCATCGGTCAAACTCGGCGCGCGCTTGAGATCCCTAGGAAGATTCTTGGAAATAGTCCGCGTTCAGTTGTGTAAAGTGAGCCCATTCCTCCGGAACATCCTCTTCCATAAAAATCGCCTCAACCGGACATTCAGGTTCGCACACTCCGCAGTCAATGCATTCTTCAGGTTCTATGTAGAGCTGGTTGACGTTCTCAAAATCGTCTGCCGATGCCGTGGGGTGGATGCAGTCCACAGGACACACATCAACACAAGCAGTATCCTTAACATCAATACACGGTTCTGTAATCACGTAGGTCATTTCAAAAACACTCCGTAGTCAATTTATTGCCAAGGCAAATCAGCCTTTTACGCCAAGATGAGTTCGCGAATGTCTTGGTTTATATTGCCCATCCAAACAATCTAATCATATCACATCCGCAAGATATTGTCAAATGGATTCACGGGTTTTTGCAGGACAATCGCATCTAATTTTTGATTGCAAAGGCGTCCTCTACATCGCCTCTCCGCCCTCTGTCAAATCACCTTGACACTATCCCCGCTCGTCTATATAATAGCCCGCGTGCATTCTACTAGGAATCTAATTTCACGGAGGCGGAGATGTCCACATTTGACGTTGCTATTATTGGAGGTGGGCCAGGAGGCTACGTTGCAGCGATAAAAGCCGCGCAATTGGGCGGCAGAGTTTGCTTGATTGAACAGGGGGAATGGGGAGGCACTTGCCTGAATCGTGGGTGTATTCCGACTAAAACGCTCTATGCTGTCGCAAATCTGATGACCCAGGTTCATGATGCGGCAGGGTTTGGTATCAACATTCAGGGCGCCGAAATTGACTATCCTCAAGTTTTGGCTCACAAGAATGGGACCGTCAAGAAACTGACGAGGGGCATCGGACAACTGCTGAAAGGGAATGGAGTTCACACAATCAACGGTTTTGGCAGATTAATTGGCGTCAACACAATTGAAGTGAACAAAACCGATGGCTCGGTGGATCAAATTAGTGCGCCGAAAGTCATTCTTGCCACCGGATCCGAGCCGGCGAATATTCCGATTTTCGAGATTGACGAGCAGCAGGTGTTGACTACGACCGGCATCTTAGAATTGCCTGAATTACCAGAAAGTCTAATCATAGTCGGCGGTGGCGTTTCGGGGTGTGAGTTTGCTTCAATTTACAATGGCTTAGGCTGCCAAATCACCGTCCTTGAACTTCTGCCGACCATCCTTGCAACCGAAGACGCTCAAGTCGTCAGGCATGTTCATCAGTCAATGAGACGAAAAGGCATCGCAATCAAGACGAAAGCCAATGTAACGCATGTTGCGAAATCGGAAACGAGTATTAAGGCTACACTGGAATCCGGTGAAGAATTTTCGGCTGAAAAGATGCTAATTTCCATAGGACGACGTTTGAACTCCGAGAACATTGGGTTAGACCACGCAGGGGTTCGTACGGAAAAAGGGAAAATTCTTGTCAACGAGCGGATGGAAACTAACGTGCCTGGAATCTACGCTGTCGGCGATGTCTCAAGTCGATACGCACTAGCACATGTGGCGTCAGCCGAAGGGATTGTGGCAGCCCGAAACTGCATGGGGGAAGATGCGGAAATGGATTACGGTACTGTTCCATGGTGCGTTTTCACAATTCCTGAGATTGCGAGAGTGGGTATGACGGAAGACGAAGCAACCTCGGAAGGGTACGTAATCAAGGTAGGACGATTCCCTTATGCCGCAAGCGGTAAAGCGATTGGCATGCGCGAGACAGACGGATTTGTTAAAATCATCTCCGACTCCGATTCCGGAGATATCCTTGGTGTGCACATTGTCGGGGCACACGCATCAGATCTTATCCATGAAGCGGTTGTGGCGATCGGCCTAGGGGCATCTGTTGAAGAACTTGCTCACACAATTCATGCTCACCCGACCCTAGGTGAGGCAGTCATGGAGTCGGCTGAAGCGGCTTATAATCGCGCGATTCATATCATGTAGGATCAAGCGAGTGGATAACGAGCGCGATAGGGATCCCTCTGCGACCATCAAATCGCAGATGTGCCCTCCCCTGTGCTGTCCCAAGATTGTAGTGGGCATTCACGCTTGTCCCGACTGAACAACGTACAATCTTCGAATATTGTCTGGAGCGGTATCTGTTATAACAGGGTGAACACGGGGGAAGATTCCATCTAAGAAAAGAAATCGGTAATTTGACGATTTGGTAGGTTGAAATCCTTGCGGGACTTCAATACCGTATCGACTTCCGTAGTTCTTGGTAGCGACGATCGATTTCCGCGCGTTTCAGGGTACGCTGGCGATTCAGACTAAAATCTTCGACATTAAATGACGCGACTATTGTGCCGTAGATGATAGCTTGTCTGATTGTTTCCTCAGAGGTATCGCCAATCGAAGCCACATAACCAAGGAAGCCGCCGGCAAAGCTATCGCCTGCCCCGGTTGGGTCGCACACCGATTCAAGTGGATGAGCTGGGGCAGAAAAAAAGGTCGTCGCAGTGAGGGATATAGCGCCATGCTCGCCCTTCTTGACAATCACTCGACTTGGTCCATAAGTAAGAATCTTCTTGGCAGCCAAAATTAGGTTGCTTTCTCCAGTCAATAGTCGTGCCTCGGCGTCGTTTAGGATCAATATGTCTACCTTCCCAAGGGTTTGCATCAGCGCCGCACGACTGATATCAATCCAGAGGTTCATCGTATCGCAAACAACTAACTTCGGACGATTGACCTGTTCGAGAACGTTGAGTTGTAGCTCCGGATTTATGTTGGCCAAAAAAACGTATGGCGTGCCACGATAAGACTCGGGCAATTTTGGCTGAAAGTCTCCGTACACATTGAGATCTGTAAAAAGTGTAGATGCGGAGTTAAGATCGTCGGTGTAGCGTCCCCCCCAACGAAAAGTTTGCCCACCTTCCACTCGTTCCAACCCCTCAATGTTGATGTGTCGCGACTCAAGGAATGCAACATGCTCCTGTGGAAAGTCGTCGCCGACGACAGCGACCATCCGGATGGAATTCGAAAAGAAACTCGCGGCTGTGGAAAAGTAGATTGCAGATCCGCCGAGGGCGTCTTCGACTCGACCGGCGGGTGTCTCAACCGAATCGAGTCCCACAGATCCGACAACTAAGATACTCATCTGGACGAAGCCTCAAGAAAAGAATAATGAAAGAGCGCGGTGCGTTTAGGGTAGGCTATTAGGGATGATGTATATTGTTTAGTTTAGTTCGTAGGTTGGGTTTCGCTACATCTGTGTGCACGAGCGAGTCATGGGAAAACTGAATTCTTTTCGGAAACTTGATAGAACTTGGTTGTTGAAGGGATTTCTATCGCACTCGCTATCGCACTCGCTATCCAATCGCTTGATCTCAGCGATTTCTGCTTTCGCGGAATGCCGCCACCATCCTCCGAACACGCCGTATCAGAATTGTAACAAGTACAACGAGCACGACAAATTGCAATACCCGAAGCAGGCTAAGTACCCCGCTGGGCATGTCAACCTCTCTTGATTGCGCCAACCAGATTGGAAGAAGCGCGACAGCCGACACGAGCAGTATCCAATTTTCCCAACGATCCCACGTTTTCATGAGAGCAAACCCTCCAAATCAATCTCTATAGTCATTGCAATTAAGAATTACACATGTGTTTATAACATACCCAATTTCCCACCCATTCCCGTAGGTCGGGCTTCCAGCCCGACCCGCTCAATGGGAAACGTCGTAAACCGGGAGATTGTGAGCTAAGTCGAGTCAATCAACGCTCATATGGGTAAATATAAATGCACATGACTATAACTGCTAACGCTTAAACTCGCCATCGGATCAGGTACCCATAGTCCAAGAACTCAGATAGGTATGTTGTTCTTCCGTAAGTTCGTCAATCTCAACGCCAAGCGCATGAAGTTTCATCTCGGCAATCGATGTATCAATTCCTTCCGGAACAATATACACGCTTTTCTCCAGGTTTTCGTGGTTTTTTACAATATACTCAGCAGACAGAGCCTGATTCGCAAAACTCATGTCCATGACACTCGCCGGGTGGCCCTCCGCCGAAGTGAGGTTAATGAGTCGTCCTTCGCCCAGAAGATGGAGTTTGCGCCCATCCCCCAACGTGTACTCTTCGACATATTTCCGCACAACCTTCTTTTCTACGCTTAGTTCCTCAAGATCGTCAATGTTGATTTCGACATTAAAGTGACCCGAATTGCAAATGACTGCGCCATCCTTCATCACTTCAAAATGTTCGCGTCGAAGAACGTGTATGTCTCCCGTGATGGTCACTACAACGTCCGCCTCGGTCACGGCTTTGGTCATCGGTAGAACGCGGAAACCGTCCATTACCGCCTCAAGCGCGTTAAGGGCATCGACTTCGGTGACGATGACATTTGCGCCCAAGCCGCGCGCTCTGTTGGCGAATCCTCGGCCGCACCAGCCATAGCCGGCTACGACAACCGTTGCACCCGCGATTAACAGATTCGTTGCGCGAATGATGCCGTCCAGCGTGCTCTGACCCGTACCGTACCGATTGTCGAAAAAGTGCTTCGTTTTGGCGTCATTCACCGCGATGATGGGATACTTCAAAACGCCTTCGTTCGCCATGCTTTTCAGGCGAATCACTCCCGTTGTTGTTTCCTCGGTCCCCGCAAACACATTTTCGACAAAGCCGGGGTTCATATCTTCGGCATGAAGTCGAGAGACAAGATCCGCGCCGTCGTCCATGGTGATCATCGGTCCCGAATTGATAGCGGCATCAATATGCTGATAGTAGGTTTCGGTGTCTTCGCCGTTGATGGCAAACACCGGTATTCCATCGTGCACGACCAGTGATGCCGCCACATCATCCTGCGTGCTCAATGGATTCGAGGCGCACAAAATCACCTCCGCTCCGCCCGCTTTCAGTGCTCGCATAAGGTTCGCGGTTTCGGTTGTAACGTGCAAACACGCAGCCGCCCTTATCCCCTCAAGCGGACGATCTTTCTTAAAACGCTCGCGGATTGAACGGAGTACAGGCATAAAGCGATCCGCCCAGTCAATACGTAGTTTTCCTTCTGCTGCCAAGTTGCGACTCTTAATATCGCAGTCCATTTCTTCTCCTTCAGAGTCCAGCTTCTGATCTAAGCAGATCGGTGTAATCAGTTAATTCCCAAGTAAAACCTGGTTCATTACGTCCAAAATGTCCATAACTTGCTGTATTTTGATAGATTGGCTTTCGCAAATCAAGTCGCTTGATGATTCCATACGGTGTCAAATCGAATTGCTTCTGAACAAGTGTTGTAAGCTGTTCATCCGCAATTTTGCCGGTACCAAAGGTCTCAACCATGATTGAGATAGGCTCCTCCACTCCGATAGCGTAGGAGATCTCAACTTCACATCGATCTGCGAGTCCCGCGGCAACAATGTTCTTTGCCATATGTCGAGCAGCGTAGCATGCGCTTCGATCTACCTTTGTCGGATCTTTGCCGGAAAACGCTCCCCCACCGTGTCTGCCCATCCCGCCGTACGTATCGGCAATGATCTTTCTCCCGGTTAAGCCCGAATCGCCCTGCGGTCCCCCTACGACAAACCTGCCGGTCGGATTGATATGATATTTGATGTTTGCACCTCGCAGGTTGTCGGGGATGACATGTTTAATGATTTCTTCAACCACGCCCTCTTTCAACACCCCGTCAGGCACGTCTGGATGGTGTTGTGTAGAGATGACGACCGTATCCACATTAACAGGTTCACCATTTAGGTATTCAACCGTCACCTGAGATTTTCCATCCGGGCGAAGAAACTCAAGTATGCCTTCTTTCCGTGCTTCCGCGAGACGTCGTGTGAGTTTGTGTGCCAAAGTAATGGGCATCGGCATTAATTCCGGCGTTTCGTTACACGCGTAGCCGAACATCATACCTTGATCGCCTGCACCACGGCGATCAACTCCCATTGCAATATCGGGAGATTGTTCGTCAATCGCCGTCAACAAGGCGCAATGATCGCAGTCAAATCCATAACTAGCATCAATATAGCCAATGTCTCGTATTACGTTCCGAGCAAGTGACGAAATATCAACATGATTTGCGCGCGTAGTAATCTCACCGGTGACAAGTGCAAGCCCGGTTGTCACGAGTGTCTCACAGGCAACACGGCCCATCGGATCTTCCGACATAATTGCATCAAGTACAGCATCAGAAATCTGATCCGCAACCTTATCAGGGTGCCCTTCAGTTATCGATTCTGATGTGAACAGATAGTTTCGGCTCAATTGGTGTCTCCTCCTATACCATACGGCTAAAGTAGGGCAAGCAAATTGGCTTTACTTCCTTATCAGCATTTTCCGTGTCGCCGTGAACTCGCCGGCCCTCAGCGTGTAAAAATAGAGACCACTGGCGATAGACTCACCACGCTGATTACGACCATCCCAATAGGCAGCGCGGTTGCGGCTCTGATACAGCCCCGCCGCTTGATGCCCCACCGCCAAACGCCGAACCATCTGCCCAATCATATCATAGATTGTCAGCGCCACCTCCGCGGGGGCTGCCAACTGATACGGTATCCAGGTTTCCGGATTAAACGGATTCGGATAGTTGGGGTGCAACGCCGTCTCTTTGGGAATAATCAGCGAGGCTAACAGGTTTTCCAAATTCGCAATGCCCTGTCGAAAAGCAATCGAACCGTCATCTTCGAGGCGTGCCTGTGCAATCCATGCCTCTATCACCGCTGCATCGGCGCGCCCCATCGCAACCGCGGGTGCAGTGGCTGAGGTAGTTTTGCCAATCCCCTGCGCTACAAGGGTGAGATCAAAAATGTTGACAACGCCGTCGCCATTGACATCGACGGACGAGCCAGCAGCCACGGTTCTCCCCAACTGCCGTGCAACCAGAATCAGGTCCAGAATATTGACAACCTCGTCACGATTCACATCCCCGGTCAGCAGTCGTTCCTTCACAGTGATGTGAGTTTCATGCGGTCCCGCCGGGATGTTTTCCCCAGTGAAAGAGCCGAATAGGAAGTTCTCCAGTACTAAACTCGTTTCGCCATCCGACTTCGCATTGAACCTCACCTGAAGGATGGTGCCGCTGCCATTCACCCCGCGGTTGGAGAGCAGTGCAGACTTGAGTTCTGTGATTTTACCTGCTGCATTGTCAATGCGCCCACTCTGGAAGAAAGTCGCTCCGCCGTCAGCCTTCAGGAAGTCGCCTTCGCTCAGGTCAATTGCTTCGAGTATAGCAGGGTCGAACGCTATATCAAACTGCCACCCCGCCAAGTCGGAGACGTTTTTTGCACGGACATCTAAGGTAAAGGTATCGCCGATGTGAATTGGCAGCTTGGAAAAGGCGTATCCGACACCACTTGTCACCGTATATTCGGTGCCGGGCTCAAACCCAAAAAAGCCGTTAGCAAAGGTTTGAACCGCGACTAACAAAACATTTCTTCCTTGCTGCAGCGTGACTGAGTAAAAATCAGTGTAATCCTCACTACCCTCCCTATCCCAGTGGCCGTGCTGGTGAATCTAAGCCCCGTTGAGCCAAACCTTCAGCTCGTGATCGCTGCCGACGTACATGGTTGTGTCCTGCTGGCGTGGTGAATAGAGGGACACAGAGCCGTAAATGACGGCGTCAGGGATGGAGCGTTTCAGCATATCTTCAATGTTATTCTTGCCCGTAGGTGGGGGTATGTGGAATTTCCACATACTACTGCCTACCGAGCGTCCTGCAGTTGCACCGTCGGTAGCCACCCCCACTTCTGTCGCCGTGCCACCACTTGCTTCTGATAGCAAATCCGTGCCACTATCTAGTCTTGTATTCGGCAATACGACCCATAACCATGGTCCCTCTATTTTCGGACCTCCTTTTGGGAAACCCGGGTTGCCGTGCCAAATGAACCTTCCGAGATTTTTGCGAAACTCTGTTATCTGTTAAAGGGGAAAAATCAGATATTTTGTTGTATTGGAGTTCCAACCTTTCTAGATTTGTTAACCCGGTTAAAGGAGATATATCTGATATTTCGTTGTATTCGAGTCGCAATTCTCCTAGTTTTGCTAATCCCGCCAAAGGAGACACATCTGATATTTTATTTATTGCAATGCTTAGAACGTTAAGGTTTGTTGACATTTAAAGGGGCACAATGTCAGCTACCTAATTGTGGACAAGATCTATGACCTTTAATTTCGTTAACTGGCTAATAGGTTCAAGGTTAGATTCCTTATTGTCGTGAAGTTTAAGGACTTCTAAGTTGGATAACTTGACAAGGGGCGAGAGGTCTGTGACTTCGTGATGTCGAAACTCAATACTTATTAGTGTTGTCATGTCGGCTACAGCTGAAATTTCTGATATACCTTCACCATAAAAACGCAGTCTTTTCAAATTCGTTAGACCGGCTATCGGTGAAATGTCTGTTATGTTGCCGCGGAATTCTAGTTGTTCCAGTTGTGTTAAGTTTGCCAAGGGAGATGAATCTCGCACGCGCGTATCCCAACCTCCAAAAAAATCAGTTTTGCACAGCTGGCAAGCGGAGACAGGTCCTTGAAATGCCTCATGGAAACGTGAAATCGGTTCACCTCTGCCGATGTCACAAACCTAAATAGGTACTAACGGTAGGTGCGATCAAGTGACCGAATAGGATCAAACGACCGAATAGGGAGTGCGATAGTAGATCCCACGCGATAGAGATCCCTCTAACCGCACCGATGACACAACCCCCGCGAGGCACAGTTAGAAACAGCGCCTACCACAAGAGAAGCAATCCGAGCAAGTTGCATAGCATCAGGAATCTCTGAGACTTTTTCAATGGTCAACCAAAAACACCAGATAATCACAATCTCTCCCGCTTTTCTTCAACGCTTGATTGGCACCGTCTGTTATACTGCTTAAATGTACAAAGTCGAGATAAGAGGATGTCTCCTTATTGATAACCATTGGTGCTATCTTGAAATTTGGAGGTCAATTGGCGTTGCATAACCCTCTGCCTGCGTTTTTTTGTGCGTTGAATGATGGTCATGAGACCATTTCCTTGATTCCACCGTCAATCTGAGTGCCAAACAATTCTCAAGAGTATTTTCCTATAGATAGATTTGGGAGATAATTTCGCTAACTAGGAAAAGGGTAGCAAACTGGATTTATTGCGGTATGCTTTGACAGACATCTGCAAATGCTCTGTCTTTCAGCAGATGGCTTTGTCTATCTTTACACGAATACTCTCTCTAAGAATATGGGGACTAAAATAAGATAGGCCGATTTGTCGTTATCTGAGGGAAGGGATTCCATCGACTAATATTAGGTGAGGTTTGAAAAACAGAATGGAGGCGGGGCAACATACATGAAACTCGAATTACATCCTTGCCAAGGCAATTATTGCGATGACAAGGGTACGGTCATAGACGATAGCCGGACACTCCAATGACATACTGCGCCATTAAAATCTTATCGAAGACTAAATCTGACGCATCCGTCAGACGCCAAACTCCACGGTTTATTCAATCTAAGCGGCACCACACCCATTTGGACGCGCCATAGCTCAAGTGGAATTGACTTTGAAGAATTCGTAATTTTGGTTTTTAAAATCCGTTATCAACCCGGTGTGCCTAGGGTATTAACCATCTGAGCTTGGCTTATCAAATTCTTCTTTGAGCAAAGCACCTAATGTTGCTGGTTCTTCATCCCTACTGTCAGACTGTTTCTCTTGATATTGGACCGTTGTTGCCCGTTCTTGTTCAGCTAGCGCAGCTTTCAAACTTAGACCAATCCGACGCTCGTTTACATCTAGATGAATTACTTTTAGGTCCAATTGATCGCCAATGGAGACAATTTCCTCTGGCTTTTCAATTCTTCGCTCAGCTAGTTCCGATATATGTATAAGACCTTCAACGGCATCTTCTAACTTGGCAAATGCACCGAAGCTCGTTAAGTTCATGATCTCGCCGCTCACCACGGCGCCAATCTTATATTTTTCCGGGACTTGCAACCAAGGGTCTGGTTCGACTTGTTTCAATCCAAGTGATACGCGTTGGTCGGCGGGATCAATCTGTAACACCACCACTTCAACCTCGCCGCCTTCCTTCAAAATCTCGCGAGGGTGAACATCACGCTTGACCCAAGAGAGATCCGAGATATGGATTAGTCCGTCAATTCCCTCTTCAATTTCGACAAAAGCGCCAAAATCTGTGAGATTGCGTACGCGCCCAGAAATTTTCGTACCAATTGGATATTTGTGTTCGAGTTGTTCCCACGGATTTGGATCTAACTGCTTAAGACCAAGAGAGACTCTTTTCGAAGATTTAGTAATATCAAGAACAAGTGCCTCGATCACATCACCTTTTGTGACAAACTTGGAAGGTGCAACATTTCGCCGCGTCCATGCCATTTCCGAGACGTGAATAAGCCCTTCAACGCCCTCTTCCAGCTCTAAGAATGCGCCGTAATTGACAATGTTGACCACGGTTCCACTGACGGTGGAACCTACGGGATATCGATCCTCAATACCATCCCAAGGATTTGGCGTCTTCTGTTTTAACCCTAATGACACTTTCTCCTTTTCGACATCAATACCAATGATGAGGATTTCAATCTCGTCACCGATAGAAACGATCTCAGAGGGTTGATTTACCTTCTTCCACGACATATCGGTTTTATGGAGAAGACCATCAATACCACCCAAATCAACAAAGGCGCCGAAAGAAGTGATATTCTTGACAACTCCAACACGGGTTTGTCCAACTTCAAGACCGCCAAGGAGTTCAGTTTTGCGTGCCGTGAGTTCGTCCTCTAGTAACGCCCGCCGGGACAACACAATGTTATGGCGCCGCTTGTTAAGTTTGACTACCTTTAGTTCGAGTGTCATCCCAACGTATTTATCAAGATTTGGAATTGGGCGTAACTCTATCTGTGACGCTGGGAGGAATGCCCGTAAAGATCCGATATCAACTCGAAGCCCGCCTTTGATTCTCTCTACGACCTTGCCCTCAACCGTCTGTCCTTGTTCACATGCTGTGGCGATTACATCCCAAATACGAGTCTGGTCTGCAAGCCTCTTTGAAAGCACAAGTTGCCCATCAGAATCTTCCCTACGGACAATATAAACATCAATCTCATCGCCCACCTGCACTCCGGGTAGCCCTTCCTCAGTCGCCTCAAACTCGGAAGACGGAATGTATCCCTCAGATTTGAACCCAATGTCAATCATGACCTCCTCACGACTGACTTCGACAACGGCGCCTTTTACGATCTGGCCCTCGGCGAACGCTTTGATAGAATTGTCGTACGCTTTTTCGAGGGACTCGTTGCTTAATAGCGATGTGCCGGTATCAGAGTTTTCTTTGTCCGCAGATGGTGTATCAGAAAGCGGCGGCTGAGAATCTTCTGGAATCTCGCTAGGCGCGGCCACCTCCGAGGAAATGGAAGAATTTCCCCCCGAATTTTCAGAACTGGCGGTATCTTCTGCGCAATCTATTGAAATTTCGTTCTCAACGGCGTTCTGCAGGTTCTCGCTAATGCCCTCTCCTCGGTCACTTAGAGACTCTTCCGGTTGGCTTTCCGTGGTATCGGTTTCTGCTTCCATCGCAGTATTAGCTTGATCTATAGCTGCCCTTTCATTGTGTGAATCCTCGTTCATCAACTTATCTGGCTTTATCCGAAAACGTAAAATAGTGTTAAATTAACTCAACCAGATTCCTCCTTTGTCAAGGTTCCTATCCTACAAAATAGGTCGTTTACCGCCCACAATCGATTAAAACTTATATAGTATAGCACAAGCGAATAGCGACATGCAACTTCAATCTTGTGTTCGATAGTAAAGATATTCCTGTGGATATTAAATGCAGGGAATCGCATCTAATTTTTGGTTGTAGAGATGTCTCTTGTGGTTGTCTCGCTCTAGACCGGACATGCAATGGAAAGAAAAGAGGGAAAGTCGGTGATTTGATGATGGTCTATTCCACAAGAAATCGCAACCGGGAAGGGAACTCTATCGCACTGGGAACTCTATGCGATTTCTATCGTGCTCGTTATTTACTCGCTTGATTCCTCGCTATCTGCTCGGTTGATCTATTCGGTCGCTTGATCGCTCCTACAGGTACCTACACCTGTAGGATTTCATCTTCGATTTGATGATTGTCGATTGTCTAGAATCAGGTGCGATTGCACTGGTGCAGGGCATGATTGGACTTGCACACTTCGAAGGTTGCGAATTTGATTTGCCTTTGACTTTAGTGTTTCTCATCTGCTACAATAAATGAATAATATCTGGTTGAGATACATCACGAAATTTAGTGAAATGAGAGGAAAATTGAAATGGCAAACGGATCCATGACCACCCGGGAAAGTTCCGATGTGACGATTATTGATGTTAAAGAAGACCTTGGAAGCTACGTAGCTTCAGATTTGCGAGAAACTCTTGAGGATCTTCTTGGAAGTAAAACTCAGAAAATTATAGTGAACCTTGGAAATGTGAAACATATCAACAGCACGGGCGTCGGGGCGATAGTTGGTGTAGCAAAGCGAATACGCCAACGGGGCGGTGACGTAAAGGTGTGTGGGCTTTCAGATAACATTAAACGAACGTTCGATCTCACCGGCGCTTCTAGTGTCGTTGAAATCTATGAGTCGGAAAGCAGTGCGATGGCCGCTTTTTGACGCCGAGTCACAAAGCCTTAGATAGCGTTTACGCACCGCAGCATTTCGATCTTGATATGTGCTCAACGGCACGAAGCCGATTCAAGGTTGAGCCAAAGGGATTCTTCATGATATCAAGGAATTAATGCCCTAAGCAGTTGATTCGAACTTGCCTCCGTGGCAGCAGTTTATGCGTTGCAATCAGAGCATTAACCCCTCTTCAGCCCAACAATTCGCGGTAAAAATATGCAACAAGAGCGTATTGAAATCCAGTTGCCTAGCCGTTTGTGGTATATTGAGCCAGTTCTCTCCCTTCTCAAGCAATTGGCTCAACAACTCGGATTCTGTCAACAACGCGTTGCGGATATTCAGCTTGCGATTGATGAAATCTGTGGGAACGCAATTGAACACGGATCAGCAGGTGATGACACGGGAATCGCTATCAGTTTTGTTTTGAACGAACATCAACTCGATATTCTTGTGAGGGACAAAGGAACGGACAACAAAGGCAATTGGTTAACAGCGGAAAAACTCAATGAAATATACCAAAAGCGTGCACCTGATCGAGAACGGGGACATGGAATCTACATGGTAGAACAACTATCGGACGAACTGAAAATGGAACCCAACTCATTTGGGGGAACGGATGTTCGAGTTATCTTCAGCCTTTCAAACGATTAACTGCGTTCGCGGAACACAGATCCTTCCAACACATCATCCCGTTAGAATCCAACTGTTATCAATCCCTTCATAGAACTGCTGCCGTGCTGGGCCTATCAACGCGCTACCATAGTTTATTGGGTTGGAACGGCTAGACCTTCGGACTCGGCGACATCAACAGCGACGAATGTCAAATCGTCATCCGTCGGATTCCCGTTTTTGAATCTTTCGATGCTACCTAGAAGGCGATTGACAAGGGCTAACCCAGATTCGCCCGTTTCTTGAACAATAGTTTCCTCGAGTCGCTGTGTACCAAATTCCTCTCTGTGTGGATTTTTTACCTCGTATGTGCCATCTGTGTAGAGAAGCATCCTACTGCTACGGTTGAAGTCGTAATCGGCGGTTTCATAGATAGAGTCTGGTAACAGCCCCAGCCCCTTTCCGGCGATTGTCTCACTGAGGAATTCGCAAGTGCCGTGGTATCGGTGGATGAGGAATGGATACGGGTGACCGGCATTTGCGCAGGAAATCGTTTCGTTCGGCAAATCTATCACTGCATAAAACGCAGTTGCGAACATGAACATTTGTGAACTAATTGTATTGTTAAATCGAGCATTTAGTGTTGTAAGCAGTAGTCCGGGATTATTTCCTATCCGATCTCTAATCTCGCCAACAACTGTCTTCATGAACACGGCAACGAGCGCAGCTGAAACGCCATGCCCCATCACGTCGGAAATGAATATACCCAAACGGCCGTGGTCTATTTCCCAGAAGTCAAAGAAATCGCCGCCCACCTCTATCTCCGGAGTGGAGTGCGACACAATCTGAAATCCTGCTAAATCAGCAAGCCCATTCTGTGGAATCAAGATTTCTTGGACTTGCCGCGCCATCTCTAACTCGCCTTTCAAACGTGCGTTATGCTCTTCCAGCTTGTCACGGTATTCTTTAATGCGCAACAGTGAACTGACGCGTGCGACGATTTCGTGTCCATCGAACGGTTTAGAGATAAAATCGTCTGCTCCCGCTTGAATCGCGTGGATACGATCGGCTGTGTCTTTTAGGGCAGTAACCATCACTACAGGAACGAACTGTGTAGATACCTCGGCGCGAATTCGCTGGCAAACCTCAAACCCGTCCATTCTTGGCATCTGAATATCTAACAGAATCAAGTCTGGAGGGTTTGATTCTACCAGTTCTAGGGCTGCGATCCCGCTGGTGGCAGTAAGGACGACGTAACCCTTTGCTTCAAGTTGAATTTGAAGTATCTTGATGTTTATCTCATCATCATCAACAACGAGAATCTGGGGTGTCGCGCGCGCGCTCATTCCGCACCTTCTCCTGCATATTTACCCACGAGATCGACAAGAACGCGGGTGTCAATAGGTTTACTAATATAATCGTCGCATCCGGCGCGAAGTATTCGTTCGCGGTCGCCTTTCATTGCCGCCGCCGTTAAGGCAAGGATTGGAACATGACACCATCGGGGGTCCGTTTTAATCTGTTGAGTCAATTCCTCACCGTCCATTCCGCCGGGAAGGGCAATATCCATCAAAATCAAATCTGGCGTTTCTGCATGTAGCACCTGAAGAGTTTCTTCTGCAGTGGTTGCCTCAAGTATTTCATATCCCTCCGCTTCAAGCACAATCCGGACGACCTTTCGATTTAATTCCTTGTCCTCAACGACTAAAACGCTCTTGGTACTCATGAGCCAATCTCCTTTTGCTGAATATCGGCTACTTTCCTCATCGGAATTCCGAAGTGCGCTGTCCGTTCGACTATTGCCAATTTGGCCCGCTACCTAGCTTTCGGGTGCGAAGATAATACTACATGCAACCGTGACAGTTGAGCAACCTCTCATGCTCCGTGTCGCCTTGATTCAATGCACGACTAAGCCCGGTTAGCGTCAGGAGGTCGCGACCGGGAGATCGTTGCTACAGTAGGTTTGTAGTTGCGATCTTCAATCCTCAAATCGAAGATGGGACCTTCACAGGTATATAGAAGGCGACCACAAAAACATGAAAAAGTCTATCTTCAAATGACCAACAATGGCTTTGCAACCCATTTTTCAAGCAGGCTCTTAACATGCGCTATCTATTCATTGGCGGAAGGGGTGCTCGGTGCTCGAAAACGCTCAATTCGCTTGATTGCCTCCAATAATTTCTGTCTGACATCTCCCGTTTTTTCAATCACAGACTGGATTTGGCCGTTGAGGCGGTTCTTTTCCTCGTCGGTGAGGTCCATCGCCGTGCAAATCACAATTGGAATCTCGCGTGCTACCGGATCTTCTGTCAAGCGCTTTACCACTTGAAATCCATCGACTTCAGGCATTGCCAAATCCAGTATAATGAGAGCCGGTAGCTGGGCAATAGCCAAGTCAATTCCTTCTTGACCACCATAGGCTTTTAGCACGTCGTATCCCTCGCTCTCCAAAACGGTGGATAACAGTCGGACTGTCTGTGGATCGTCATCAATTATGAGGATGCGAACGCTGCCATTCTGTTCTGGAAGGCGCAATGACCGCAATGAGGCAAGAAGGGTTGTTTTATCAATGGGTTTTACAAGATGGTCAACTGCTCCCAACCCAAATCCCAATTGACGTTCTTCAGTAATTGAGACGATTATGACCGGTATCGACTGAAGATTAGGATTCGCCTTCAGCGCCTTCAGAACTTGCCAGCCATCTTTCTTTGGGAGCATGATATCGAGGGTTATTGCAAACGGCTCGATTTCTGCTGCTTTGGCAATAGCCTGATCGCCATCTGTCGCGTATTCAACGCGATAACCTGCCTCCATCAAATATATTCCCAAGAGATGGGCAGCCTGCTCGTTATCTTCAGCAACCAAGATAGTTCGGTTATCAGCAGAGGAGGGAAGATTCGCGGGCATCGGAATTGGGCTTGAAGCTATATGCTGCTGCAAGGGCAGCGTGAACGAAAAGGTACTTCCTTTGCCGACCACACTCTCAACCCAAATCTCTCCACCGTGTAATTCAATCAATCGCTTTGTCAAGGCGAGTCCTAGACCAGTGCCTTCGTGCGCACGCGCTTTTGATGTGTCAACTTGGGTAAAAGCTTGAAATAACATCTCCTGATGCTCTGGTGAAATGCCCACGCCGGTGTCAATCACGCGAATTAGCAACGAGCTGTTCGAAACCTCGAACTTGGTAATCACCTGACCACCTTCATTCGTGAACTTGACGCCATTGGATAGTAGGTTGTAAAGAATCTGCTTGAATTTCGTCTTGTCCGCTGTTACCGTAATATCTTGGTCGAATTCTCGGGTAAGTTGAATCCGTTTCTTGCTGGCTAAAGCATTAATAATCGTATTGACTTCCTCCATAGTTTCTACAATGGAGAAGGTCTCAAAGTCTAAATCCATCGTCCCTGCCTCAATCTTAGACAAGTCGAGGATGTCGTTGATCATGTCGAGGAGATGACGCCCGCTGGTGTGGATATCGGTCGCAAGTTCCTTCTGCTCTGGCTTTATTGGCGCGATAATCTCATCCCGTAAGATTTCTGCGAACCCAATAATAGCGTTTAACGGTGTACGAAGTTCATGGCTCATGTTGGCGAGAAACTCACTTTTGGCACGGTCCGCATATTCAGCTGCCTCTTTCGCCGCCTGCAATTCTGCTTCCGCACGCACACGCTCAGTAATGTCTCTGGAAATGCCGAATGTACCTATGATTTGCCCGGACTTGTCAAATAATGGCGCTTTAGTCGTTGATACCCAAGTTTCCTCCCCGCTAGGCCAGGTCTCCTTCTCTTCCTTCGCTTGCATCGGTTTACCGGATCTAATCACCTCTTGCTCATCTTCGTACGCTTGTTGCGCATGTTCTTCCGTGAAAAATTCAGCATCTGTCTTTCCAATGGCTTCTTGGTCATCGGAGAGATGGAAAAGATTAGTCACTGCTTTGTTAATTCGGATAAACCGACTTGCCCCATCCTTAAAATAAATGTGATCCGGCGTATTGTCCATGAACGCCCTCAACAGGCTCTGTTCTTGTTCCAATGCGTCTTCCGTCTGCTTGCGCCGCGTGATGTCTCTCCCAACGGCATAGTACAGACGTTTTTCGAGAGATATCGTGGCACTCCATAGTATCCACTTATATCCCTCGTCCTTGCACCGGTAACGATTTTCAAAGGAAACGACATCTTTACCTGTTGCCATAATCGTCTCAGCTTCGGCAATAGTCGATTCTCGATCGTCAGGGTGCACAAAGTCGGTAAATGGCTTGGCTTTGAGTTCCTCAATTGTGAAACCGAGTGTTTGCTCCCATGCTGGATTCAAATCAACGAAATAGCCGTCAAAATTGGCGATACACAGCATGTCTAGCGAGAGGGAGAAAAAGCGTTCACGCTCGGAGATGTCGCCAGGACGGTTCATAATTGCTTCCTCTCTTCACTTTCTTTTCAAAACCAATAACGTCAAATCGTCAAACTGCTGAGTGTCTCCCTGAAATTCCGCCACGGCGTCACGAATCGTGGTACATATTTCGTCCGCATTTGCATGTCGTATTCGCCTCGCAAGGTTGTACAGACGTTGCTCTTCATACGGCTCGCCATTGGGGTTCAATGCGTCAGTCACGCCATCGGTGTAAAACAAAAGAGCATCTCCGCTATGAAGCTGAATTGTTTCCTGCTGATATTCTGCAATGTCGATAAGAACATCAGCGGGGAACATTCCGATAACGGATCCACCTTTTTCGAGTGTTGTCACACTACCATCGCGCCGTATGACTATTGGAAAGTTGTGCCCTGCGTTTATTGATGTCAGCATGCCTGTTTCCATATTTAATCGGGCGTAGACTAGGGTTGCGTAGGCATGTCTAGTGCTTCCCTCATATAAAAGCGCATTTAGCCGCGTTGTCATGGCTAGTAAGTCGCTCTGTCTTGTAACCTCTGACCGTAAGGATGTGCGAAGCATTACCATTAGCAGCGCAGCTTGCATCCCCTTGCCCGAAGCGTCAGCAATTACAAATCCCCACGTCCCATCTGGCTCCTGAATATAATCGAAGTAGTCCCCACCGACACCATCGTGATGTGGAATACTCAGTCCGGCGACCTCGTAGCCCGGAATGTCAGGCTGTGCTTTGGGCAGCAGGTTCGCTTGGATCCTTGCCGCTTCTTCCATCTCCGCTTGTAATCGGCGTTTTTCAAGAGCTTCGTGGTAAAGTCGAGCGTTTTCAATCGAAACACCTATTTGATGGGCGAAGGCTTCAAGTAGAATGCGATCCTCGTCGACAAAATCAAGCGAGCCGTTGTCCTGTCCTGCTTTATCACAAACCACTAACACGCCCAAAATTTCTCGCCTAAAAATTGGAACGGCAATAAGATTCGTTCTGCCGAACGGCGAGACTTGATTTGCATCGTTGCAAACCTGCGAGATGCCAGAAATGGCCACTTCTCGAAGTATAGAAACTGCAGGCGATCCGTCCTGTTTAGCTTCCAAATCAATAACAATACCTTCTAAATTGGTTGGGAATTCTGAATCAAGTAGGACATGGCTTCTCACCTCAAGTCTTTTCGTATTGGGACCAATAAGCATAAGATATCCCGTCCCGCTGTCCAAGAGGGTGACAACATGATTCATCGCCGCCTTCTCAATGCTTTCCACATCCAGAAGTTTACTAATCTGAGCCGTGACATCGGACAGCAAGAGAAGGCGCAATTTGGCGGTACGCATTTCTTTCAACGAGCGTGAATGTGCCATTGCAGTCGCAATACGATTGGCTATTGTATACAGCAATACATCAATCCATGCTTGTTTTTCGATCTTGCTAGAAGGGGTTCCGAGGGCAATAACACCTATCAATTCCCCATCGGACTGCAATGGTACCCACATCTCTGAACCAAGACCTTGAAGTTGCTGCGTCATGCGGTCGCGAAGCGCCTTCAGGGATTCCGGTAGATTTGCGCGATTAGTTGGTGACGATTGACGGATAGCGCCGATTTCCTCTGGCATTACTGGAATGACAGCCGATTTCGGGCGAGTAGTGATTGACGATTCGACGTAGAAATGGCTCTTGGTCGAGTCAAGGCATAGAATTGCTCCCTCGCTCACTTCTAGTGTATCCAGAGTTAGTTGCAGATATGCCTCACCCAAGGACTCAAATCGATCCTGTCTTGTACCGACGGTATTAGTAATTTTTTCAAGTTCAGACAGGAATGAAATCAGTTGATTCATGCTTTCCTCGGGGGAAACATACTTCATCTGCACACCTTGTATTGGATTGCCGAGACATTAGCGCTAAACTTGCTTCATCTATTGCGTCTCTACGGAGTTAGCAACTTTAGGTGGTCCGTCTCTCAGCGACGCACACCATCAAAAGAACCATTCACTCGGATTGGGATGCGAGCGCCGTAACCGCAGCCTTCTCGCTATCGAAATGTTCGAAAGTGCTAATTAAGCGACTTCTGATAAT
This sequence comes from Candidatus Poribacteria bacterium, assembly GCA_965197465.1. Lineage (GTDB taxonomy): Bacteria > Poribacteria > WGA-4E > WGA-4E > JAJDTR01 > JAJDTR01. The sequence goes on from OZ240209.1 coordinate 4,014,520, forward strand.
CAGGTTTTTGATATTTGTGCCGACGTGGATGATACCGATTCGTCCCCCCTGTTTTGCGATTGATACGTGGGTTGCCATCAACGTTCCGAGTCCCGAACTGTCCATCATTGTCACATCGGCGAAATCGATCAACAGCCTTGGGTTTTCCCCGCTGTCGGGGAGCTCGTTGTCAATTGTCTGTCTGAGTTCGGTAACGGCCCTTCCAATCAGCTTGCCGCTGGGCTTCAAAATAATTACGCCATTCTCTTGAGCAACGTCAATTGCCATTTTTTGCCCTCCTGAAAAAGTTGCCAAGTCGATAAATTTATTGCGTTGAAGTTTGAAATGTAACAAAGACAGACACACAGGTTTGTGCGATTGCCTTTCCGTAATACGGCGGGTTCTTCGCTTGTCCAAGTCTTTCGAAAGCAGCGCGTCTCTAATCTATCAGGCGTTATTGCCTGCAAACACTAAACCCGCGGTATTTGTTCCATCGCTGATTCTAAAGGATATATGACCTTTTGTCAAGCCTTCAACACAGAGAATCGTATCCGGTCACACCTGCAAAATCGGTTGACCCCTGTTTGGCGTTGTGTTAAAATTTAGATTGTCCTTACAACACACCAACCAAGTAGGTTTGAGGAGATTGTGACGAGATCGTGCAGTTCCCGGGCTTTAATCACAATGCAATAATCCCATACATCATTGTCCTGGCGTATTTTTCTCTCATCGTAGAATTCTCCTTGGTCACCCACTCCTTTTTATATACACGCCGAGAGCGAAAAACGAAACGTCCACACTATGCGCCGAAAGCCGCAATTATTGCCCCCCACTACGGCTGGGATGCCCAAACCGGGGAGAGCGTCAAACCGTTGCTAAGTCAAGATTATGCGGGCGAATATGAGGTGTTCTTTGTGACTCACGCCGTTGGCGAGTCGGATTGCGACCCTTCATATTCGCATCTCGGCAGACTCGCTGAAGAACACCTCCATGTACGCGCACTCTTGGCGCCTAATGTTATCGACAATGCTCTTCCCCGCTCCCAAAAGGTGCAGAACCTCATAACCGCAATCACGGAATTGCCCGATGATGTTGAGGTTATCGCTTTTGTTGATGCAGACGTGACCGTTCGGAAAGATTGGCTGAGGCTGTTGGTCGAACCCCTCCAAGACCCGCGAATCGGCGCGACGGTAGGGGCAAGGTTCTACTACCCACACACTCTCAGTCTCCCGTCACTCGTGGAAGCTATCTGGGTCAACTTTCAGATTGCGGCGCAAGGCGACCACCATTTTACCATGGTATGGGGTGGCTCCAATGCGATTCGCCGTAATTTAATTAGGGACGCAAACGTCCTGCAGCGCTGGGAAAACGCCGCCATCGAAGATCACAACCTAACTCATGCCGTGAGAGATTCAAAACTCAAGGTGCATTTTGTTCCGGACTGCGTCGTAATAACACATACGATGAATCGCACATGGAGGCAAGTTCTGGAATTTACAAACCGCCAGATGATCATGACATACAGAATGGGGTTACGTGCACAGTGGGGTTTGAGTTTGGCTGCCTTGCTCCCCAAGGCGCTTATCGTGCTTGCATCTATTGCGCTCCTGCCGTTTTACTTCCATCAGCGGTACCTATTGCTCGTTCTTCTTATACCATTCATTGAAATCCAGACCTATCGCATTTTCGCATTGAACCTACCCAAAGTACTCAGAGATGTAGAGGGAATTCGCGACAATGTCAGAATGACCTCCTTCGTCACGCCAATCGCAATGTTTGTAGCAGGGCTAAATGCGCTCTACACACTATTTCAGGACAAGATTATTTGGGGCGGGGTGCAGTACAAAATACTCTCCGCAACCACGTGCCAGGTTTTGGGCCGTGTCTCCGACATTACGGATAAGACAAAAGAGGAGTAATGGTCGTTAAGCATATATTGGCAATCAGTGGTTAGTATAACGTGTGCGACCAAGTACGTAGAGAACGCAGATCTGCGTTCCCTACTATCTCAGGTGCATGGGTCCATAAATTTTAGCAATTTCCGGCTTCTAGAAAGGAAAAATAATGCCATCACGGAGTCGAATTTCACCGCGTTTCTTCGTCAACCAACTCGCAACCGCCCTAACCGATGATTGGCAAACCGCCTACTCGCTCGCCAAGTATCAGGTTGCCAAAGAAAGTTTCAACTTGAGACACCCCTTCGGTGGCAAACACGGAAAGGGAGACAGCGTGCAACTGGTCAGTTTGCGAATCACGGATATGTGCAACCTCAGGTGCCATTCCTGCGGACAGTGGGGAGATAACGGCTACCTGCTCGGTGAATCTCTTAAAGATCTGAAACAGCGCGAAGTCCCTGTCGAGGTGTATAAGCAGCTGGTCGATCAGATTGTTGACGCCGGCTGGTCGCCTGTATGGTACATCTGGGGCGGCGAGCCGATGCTTTATCCCGGATTGATTGAACTGTTGCACTACATCTCCGAACGCGGCATGACAATTTCGCTCGTGAGCAATGCCACCAACATTGCTAGACGCGCCGATGATATCCTGGAGACCTGCAAAATCATCTATTTGAGCGTTGACGGGCCAAACGAGGAAATCCACAACATGCAACGCCCCGGAGTTACCGAGAATTACGACAACTTTACGGACGTAAAAGCGGCGCTGGAGACCTTGAGCGCCGAGAAGGAACGTCGGAATGTGGCGTTTCCCTATATCGTTCCGTTGAGTTGTATCACCATGTACAATATCGACGATGTCGTGGATCTGTATAAATTTACAAGTCAATTTGCCGATGCGCAAATCTTCTATCTTACATGGTGGATGGATTCGCATTCCGCTCAGGCGCATACGGAGGATTTTGAACGGCGCTTCGGCTTCAAGCCGCAAACCCATTACGGCTGGATCGGTACATGGAAAGATTTCGATCACGGCGCGATTTTTGATCGATTTGAGGAAATGGAGAAACTATCGGAGACGCAACAGCGTTGTCCCCCCTTGATGATGCCGCACCTTAATACGCGCGAAGAAATTCAGACCTACTATGCGGATCACAACGAAACCTTCAACTACAATCAATGCGTCAGCATCTATATGACGATGGAGATTGACAGCAACGGCGATGTCAGCCTCTGCCGCGACTACCACGACTACATCATCGGCAACATCAAGACCGACACCGTGATGGACATGTGGAACAACGAAAAAGCGCGGAAGTTCAGGACCTCAATCAGTTCGGACGGGATTATGCCCGTATGCCGCCGCTGTTGCGGACTCATGGGATATTGAACGAGTGAGTTTTCGGCGCTTTGCTTTGAATGTTCGCGCAGGAACTAAATGCGCGGCGGTGCCCGTCTGATCGCGAGCGGTCTTTTCCCTTCACACCCAATTCCACTCGGTGGAACCAGCGGACCCTGTCACCACTTCTTATGTCACCAATCATCTTCTAGTACACGTAGCGCTTCTTTCATGTACACATTCTTCGCCATCTTTCTGGCTTCCATTTGCTCAATAGAACCTGCGGTAGATTTATCGCCGGATGAGCGTCAGCCTACAGAAAAACAGTTGCTCTATGCCGAGCAACTCTTCGACGCGCGTATTTACAATTCCTCAATTCTTGAGTACAAGCGTTTCCTTTTTTACCAACCGCACACGGAATTGGCGGATTTTGCCCGTTATCGTATTGCCCAAGGGAATTACTATCAAGGTAACCGGGGATATTCCCAGCAGCTTTTCAGGGAATTCATGGAAAGTTTTCCTGAGTCTCCGCTATATCATCGCGCGCAGCTAATGCTGGGAACAACTCACCTAGACGACCAAGAATACGCTACAGCTAGATCGATTTTCTTTCAAGTCTTGCAAACAAATGATGATGAACGTCTGTTGGTGCAAGCGCAATACCTGCGCGGCTGGTGCTATGTACATGACCGAAATTGGTTTAAGGCGATAGCGGAATTCCGCAACGTGGATCATCTGCGCGTAGAAAATCGTGATACGGGACTTTTTGACTCCCGTCTTGAACACGTCGCTACCAAACTTGCAGACACTACCCTCGCTAGTACGCCGTTACCGCTAAAGTCACCGAAATTTGCCCAGTTATTGTCCACGGTTGTTCCCGGGAGTGGGCAAATCTATGCTGGAAAGCCCCGCAACGGTCTGATTTCTCTAGCAATCAATGCCACATTTTTCTACTTGCTGGCAGATTCATTTGTCGATAGGCGTTATGTTGATGCGGTGGGAATCTATCTGGTGGGTTCTCGGTTCTATTGGGGCAATCGTCACAATGCGAAGAAATGGGCGATGGAGCATAACCGAGATCTTGAGATGGGGCTTATTGAACAGCTAAGAAGCATTGAGCGTGAAATCATTGATTAGGTGGATAATTATTCACTGCGATTTTATAAATGCGGACCGCGCGATGAAGTGTTGGATTTCACTTGGATTTCGGCACTTTTGATTGAAATCAAATCTCGAAATTCCTTCTTCTGCATGTGATTTCTCATGATTTTCCATTCAACCCAACCTACATGATGCGATTTGATGATCGAGGTCAGTTTCACGGCAAATGAGGCTACCCAAATCGAATTTCAAACAGGCACTAGCATTCTTGCAAGTGCCGAGTCAGCAGGCATTTACCGGCAGTGACCGATAGTTCAATCGCGAGAATCAAAATAGGGGGATAGTCAAGAGCCGTGGCATTATCGCCTTCATTCGTGCAAAAAGGGGCTAATTTGAGTTCATCCTTGCGAGTCGTTGCGATAAAGTCTGCCCCTGTTTGTTTCGCCTCACGTTGAATCCTAACGAAGTCCGTCCGGGAGTATTGATGATGGTCGGGGAATGGCAGTAAATCAACTTTCTGCGGCTCATAGCGGCGCAGCGTTTTCGCAAACGCCCCCGGATTGCCAATCCCGCAGACAGCCAATAGGTTCTTCCCCTTCAAAACGCCGAAATCAACGTCCTCGCCTTTTCCTAGCCGGTAGAGCCGCGTCGGCTCATGGCGGCTCTCTACAATCGGCGTACCCCCTGCCAACGTGGTGATGTTCTCGCGTATTTCATCCGCGGATTCCACCATGTCAACTCGTGTTAGGGTAATCAGATCCGCCCGTCGTAACGCCGATACCGGTTCGCGTAATGTCCCCGCTGGAAGCAACTTTTTCGTTCCAAACGGCTGCGTTGCGTCCACGGTAACGATATCCAGATCTCGCTCCAATTTTCGGTGTTGAAATCCGTCATCCAAAATCAGCACGTCGGGCTTCAATCCTCGCAAGGCGTGGCAACCAGTTTCATAACGATCTTTCCCGATAAGCACCGGGACACTTGGTAGTTCCCGCACGATCATTGCGGCTTCATCGCCGCTCGTCTCAACCGACGCCAAAATCTCTCGACCATCCGATACGATGTGCGTCGCCAGTGTCTTTTCTTGGCGGTGATAGCCGCGCAGCAGGATGGCTGGACAGCGACCCGCTTCTTGCAACGCCTTTGCAATCCAAATGACTACCGGCGTTTTGCCCGTACCGCCAGATACAATGTTGCCGACGCTAATCACGGTGGGCGGCAGTCGCTTCGATTTGAGGAGGCGACAATCGTAGAGCCAATTGCGGATGTTAACAATCGCCGCATAGACATAACTCAGCGGCGTTAGCAGGGTTAGTAGGAGGGTGGGAAGGGGACCCGTTTCTTTCCGCGTGATAACGAAATAAAGATAGCTTTTCATGATTCGACGTAACCCAACACCAACTGCGCGGTTCGTTCTGCCGCCCCGGAGTCTCCAAGTTGTTCACATACGCTGCGAAGTGCCTTACGCTGGTCTTCCCGTTTTTCCGAATCTTGTAGTAAATCGAGCGCGATTGAAGTTATCCGCTCAACCTCTACATCATCTTGCAAAAGTTCGGGAACGATGTGGCGCCCCGCGATAATATTCGGCAACGCGCTTGAATCAAGCCTGACAAATCGCTTTGCCGTCCACCAACTGAGTCGAGACAACTTATAGAGCACGACCATCGGCGTCAGGAGACATGCCGCTTCAAGCGTGGCTGTGCCCGATGCCACCAACAGCAGATCGGAGGCGCGCATGGCTTCGTACGTCACGTCCTTGACAATTTTGACCGTTGGTGCTTCGGGTAAGGTCTCCGGAGGGATGCTTGGTGCGAGAGGTAGAATCAACTGGCAATCGGGAATCGTTCGGCGAACCCCTTCGGCGGCGTCTAACATCACCGGATACAAGGCTTCCACTTCCCGGCGCCGACTGCCCGGCATTAAACCGAGGACGGGGGCATCTGTCCCCAAGCCAAGTTTTTCACGGGCTTGGCCTACGCTTAACTCTGAGTTGGCGTAGTCCAACAATGGGTGACCGACGAAATTAGCGTTCGCTCCCGCACACCGGTAGAATTCGGTCTCAAAAGGAAAGATTGAGGCAACCGCGCTTGTTCGCTTGGCAATCTTCCTCGCGCGATAACCGCGCCATGCCCACGCTTTCGGAGGGATGTAGTAGACGACGGGGATATGCAGTCGATGCGCGCACGTAGCAAGCCCCATGTTGAATTCTGCGAAATCGACGAGCACGACCGCGTCTGGACGCTTTTCGCGAATGAGCCGATTTAAGCGCCGCTGCTTTTTCAGGAACGCCGGAATCGCCGAAAGCACCTCTCCGATGCCCATCACCGCCGAATCGCGAATGTGATAAACGAGTGAAACCCCTGCGGCTTCCATGCGGTCGCCGCCCATTCCGAAGAGCTCGATCTCGGGACGGAGGGTTTTGAGTTGAGCTGCAACCCGAGATGCCTGCAAGTCGCCGGACGGCTCGCCGGCAACAATCAGAATCGCTGGCATTTTCTCATTCTCACATTTCGCCTGGGAATTAGAAGGAGATACGGCACCGTATTCGTTAAGACGGTTGGGAGAGGGGAATATTCGTTCTGATTATTGATGCTTGCCGCATCGCTACGGCATCATACCCGGAATGAGTAACCCTGCGGTTTCGTCTAAGCCAAACATCACATTCAGGTTCTGCACAACCGCACTCGACGCGCCCTTGCCGAGGTTGTCAATCGCAGACAACACGACGACTCGATTTGTGCGCACGTCGACTTCAAGTCCGATATCACAGTAGTTGGTTCCGGCAACCGCTTTTGTCTGCGGGTACTCCCCCTGATCGAGAACACGGACAAAAGGCTCTTTTTCATAGTATTTTGAATAAATCGCCAACAACGACTCAGTTGAAATATCTGCTTTGAGTTGGAAGTAGAGTGTGCTCAGAATTCCCCGCGTCATCGGAACAATGTGGGGCGTAAAGATCGCGCGGATAGTCTCGCCAGCGATCTTGCTCAACTCCTGCTCAATCTCCGGGGTGTGGCGATGCGTGCCGATGTTGTATGCGATAAAATTCGATTCTCGATTGGGAAAATGTGTCGTTGCGCTGGGGGTGCGCCCCGCGCCGGAGATTCCGGACTTCGAGTCGATTATGATTGAGTCTAATTCAACCAAATCTCTGGCAAGCAGCGGCAGCGCGGGGAGAATGGCGCTTGTCGGATAGCACCCGGGATTTGCCACTAGCTCTGCCGTGCGAATCTCGCTTCGATAAAGTTCCGGCAAACCGTAAACTGCGCGCTCCATCCACTCGGGGTCCGAGTGCTTCACATGATACCATCCCTGATACGTTTCAGGATCGTCCAAACGATAATCTGCACTGAAATCAATAACGCGAAGACCCTGTTTTAGAATCTTCGGTACATACGACATGGCAACTTTGTGAGGAACGGAAAGAACAACGACATCTACCCGATCTCTGAGCGTCTCAATCTCCAACGGCTCGAATTCAAGGTCGATTAAGTCACGAAGGTTCGGCATTATCCGGTCTACCCGCTGGCCAGGATACGTTTCCGATGTGACCATCTCGATTTTTAACTCGCCCGGATGGCTAATCAGGAAACGCAACAATTCACTGCTCGTATAGCCTGATGCCCCCACAATGCCAACCTTTACCATTGGGATTAGCGCTCCTCGTGTTGTACCTAATTTTAGAATACCGGTGGGACTGAACCTTCTGTGACCGGTGAAGAATTGTAGCATTCAGAATTTCGGATGTCAAGACCAATGCCAAATGCCGGCGGCGAAGTAGAAAACATTGCCATTTATGGAGAGTTTATCGCGCCTTTAGCGCGTAGGTTGGGTTGAACGGGACTAACCAACAAAACCGGAATGACACATAGCGGTAGGAGCGATCAAGCGAACGATCAACTGAGATCAACCGAACGGACAGTGAAGGAGCAAACGAGTGGACAATGAGTGCGATAGTAGATCCTGATAGAGATATTTCAGTGAATGCGATAGAGATCCCTCTCCGAATCGCGACTCGTACGTGCGCTACATCAGGAATCGGAATTCCCTCCTACAGCCGTAGACCGTTTCTCCTGCCTCTTTCTACTGGCAAAAGAAGACCTGAACGTATCTATAGGCGAACACTCTTTGACTCTGTTGGGTTGAACGACATTAACCAATATAACCCGGCATTACGCGCGGCTTAAAGAGTTTAATTCCGCTTGAACTCTAACACATCTAGTGAAACCCAACTGGATAATCAACACGCGGGTTGGATTGAGGTGTTGGGTTTCGTTCAATTCCGGTTCAAGTCCGCCCCATTGAAAAACAGAACTTGATTGTGCTATAGCGATTCGCATTTTACCACTCAACCCAACCTACGGACTGTTGGTATTACCCTCGACTACATATAAAGGTTCAATCCCGGGGGGAATATGTGGTAAAATCAGGGGAGGCACCATGCTACGGACGAGCGGTGTCAAGTTTCGCGATTATATTATCGAATTTCCTTGACGATGGCAAGGGAACGTTATTGTAGGGATCAATCTACCGACTGATTAAGGAGGGATCAAGCGAATGAATTATGAGTGCGATAGAACTCCCATAGCAAATCCCTCAACTGACCGAAAAAGGTTCAAGCAAGCGATTAGCGAGTGTGATAGCAAATCCCGTGCGACAGAGTTCCCGTAGCGAATGCAATAGAAATCCCTCGCAATTCCCTAGAAGAGTCCTGCAATATCAGATTATCGCAGAATATCATCATTTCTGCGTTTTGCGAAAGTTCTGATCATCTTACAATACGGGAGGTATTTACTTTTGATGATACCCAATGACTATGAGGAGCGCCTATACGCCGGCGTTCTTGGCAAGATAATCGGCGTCTACTTGGGACGCCCCTTTGAAAACTGGACGTACGACCAAATCATGGCTAATCTCGGAGAAATCAACTACTATGTCCACGAACGGCTGAACAAGCCGCTGATTGTCACGGACGACGACATCTCCGGCACCTTTACTTTTTTCCGGGCGTTGGAAGATTATGGTGACAACCGCGAACTCACGGCGGAACAGATTGGCCAGTCTTGGCTCAATTACATTATCGAAGGGCGGACTATCCTCTGGTGGGGCGGCATGGGCAATTCAACGGAGCATACCGCCTTTTTGCGCCTCAAGGCAGGCACACCCGCGCCTCAAAGCGGCTCAATCGAGTTGAACAGTCAAGTCGTCGCCGAGCAGATTGGCTCACAGATATTTATCGACGCTTGGGGGATGGCGTGTCCCGGCAACCCCGAACTTGCCGCTGAATTTGCGCGCAGAGCCGCGAGCGTTAGCCATGACGGCGAAGCCATTTACGGTGCACAAGTAGTCGCCGCGATTGAGGCACAGGCATTCGCGGAATCCAACATTGACAACCTGTTGGATACGGCGGTCGGTTTCATTCCCAAAGATTCGGTTATATACCGACTGATTGATGATCTTCGCGACTGGCATCAGCGGGACGGCGATTGGCGTCTGACGCGGGAGCGTATTGTAGCCTCTTACGGCTATGACAAGTACGGTGGCAACGTGCACATGGTGCCGAATCACGCCTTGATTGTGCTCGCTCTGCTCTACAGCGAGGACGACTTCCAGCGCGCCCTGACCATTGTGAACACGGCGGGGTGGGATACCGACTGCAATTCCGGAAACGTTGGATGCATTATGGGAATCAAGAACGGATTGGCTGGAATTGACGCCGGTCCCGATTGGCGCCGCCCTGTTGCGGACCGGCTTTATATTTCTGCCGCCGACGGAGGGCGTGCGGTCACGGATGCGGTGCGCGAGACATATATAATCAGTAAGGCAGCGCGGACGCTGGCGAATCAACCGATTGAATCCCCCAAGAACGGAGCGCGATTCCACTTTGAGCTTCCGGGGTCGGTGCAAGGGTTCACGCTTGAGGAAAGCCCGGAAAGCGACGGAACCGCGGTGATTGAAAACGTCGTTGGCAATAGCGTCAACGGCACCCGAAGCTTGGCTATCCGATACAATCAACTGGCGGTCGGCAGAATGGCGCGCGTGGCAACGCCGACCTTCATTCCGCCCGAAGCCATTGATATGCCGGGGTATCAGTTGATGGCGTCGCCCACACTCTATTCGGGGCAAACCGTTCAAGCGCGCCTAACCGCAGACAAGGAAAACTGCCAGACGGTGACGTGTACGCTTTACATTCAGGTCTACGGAGCGGATGACGCTTTGGTCATGCGGCGAGGTGAGACGCGTGAGGTTTCACCGGGAGGCGAGGCGTTGTTCAACTGGAATGTGGATCTGACGGATGGCGCCCCGATTGCGGCTGTGGGAATCGAGCTGAGTTCGGACGCCGGAGCGTCCGGCGTGGTATACCTTGATTACCTGACTTGGAAGGGCACGCCGGAACTTTCGCTAATCAAACCGTCTTCTGGCGGCACGATGTGGAAACGGGCATGGATCGACGCTGTCGACAACGCGATTACCAGCAGAGCAGACGTAGCGGCCTATCGAATCATGCAAAATCACGACACGGGTTTATTTATTCAGGGAACTCGCGAGTGGGAGAACTATTCCTTTTCCGCTTTAGTCAATCCGCATCTTGCTAGCGAGGCTGGAATCGCGGTGTGTGTTCAAGGCCTCAAGCGATATTACGCCCTCCTGCTTTGCGATGACGGGAAGCTGCGCCTAATTAAGGAACTTGACGGACGGACAGAGCTTGCGGCGAAAAACTTCGCTTGGGATTGGGATACGGACTACGAACTGCGCTTGGAGGCGGCGGGCGCAAACTTGGTTGCCTTCATTGACGGCGATGTTGTCTTCGAGTATTCGGATACAAATCATCCGCTGTTAACCGGCAGTGTCGCTCTGGTTTGCACCGAAGGCAGGGTTGACTTTCGGGATGTCTCCGTTGGCGGGAGGGGGTAGGTCGTTTGCGGGCAGGTTTGAATAATAGCAAATTCCCGTTGAAGTAGGGAATAACGATCGTTATTCCCTACAAGCACCTTGCAACATCAAATCATCACAGAACATCATTATTTCTGAATTTGGCGTAAATTCACCTTCAATAATTTGAGCGTATCTTTCAAAGGCTGGTGCGCAGTGCGCACCCTACAAGAGCATGAGTTAGATGATTTGAGCCGTTGGTCCGCTTATTCTAACCTTCTTACGCTGACTTCAATCTCTTTCCCGATAGGAACACTGACAGTTTCCATTAGGGGGTGATCCGCCAATGCGTGTATATACTCGTCCGACCCCTCTCTTCCGGGAATAACGTTGTCCGCGACTAGCAGCCCGCCGGGACGCAATTTGGAAGCGATAAGGTCGAGAAGTTCCACATACAGCGGCTCCCAACAATCTAGCAGCACGAAGTCTAAGGGGCCTTCCACAGACACTAATGTCTCACGCGCATCTCCCGAGATGTGTATGGCGTTATCCGTCAACCCGGCTTCCGCCACGTTCCGCTTGGCGATTTCAATCAACTTTGGATTAACCTCCAGGGAGGTAAACTGCCCTCCGGTGATACGCGCGGCATGAGCCAGCCAGACGGTGGAGTAACCGTATGAGCCGCCAATTTCCACCAATATCTTCGCACCGATGGATTGAATCATGATGTGACACAGCCGTGCAGTGTCAGGATGGAGGGTTAGCATCGGTTCTTGGCTTTTCTCTTTGCCTTGTTGGCTGCGTATGCGCCGATCCTCGGTGTCTTCCTCTTCCATTCGATGAATCACACTTAAAATATTCTCTTCTTGTATAGCGACCATAAATTTCGTTGCGACGTTCCTGATACCTAATCCTACGATTGGGGAATGCCGGCTCTCCTTTGTGTGGATATGAATTGTTTTAGAGAAATGTTATCATAGCTGAAATGGCAAAACCTAGCTTCTGAAACTGTCTAACCGATCGTATGCTCCTGTACTTTGAATCTACAAACACCATAAACGACTAAATTTCAACTTGCACCGGTCTTCCCGACGCTCCCGAATTGATGAGAGCATTCAGAATAGCCAAGACATGCAGGTTGTTCCTGCCGCTGGTCTCCGGTTCGGGACCTCCGTTCACCCAATCGGCAAATGTCACGGCAACGTGTTGATCAAGTTGATCGTCGGATAGCCCGGAATCGATTTCCAGCGGCTGCAATCCAACGCTGCGGTCTGTCCCGACGAGCAAGGTTTCCTCTCCACCAAAAGCGCCCGTAGAGTGCAAAACCACGGCGCCGCGTTCGCATTCGGCGCGGAACTCGTTGCCCTCGGCGCGCGCATCGGACGTGGACACAATGACAAAACGTGCGCCGCTCTCGAAGGTGATCTCGGCTGTGGCGGTCGATTCGCGCCGCCACGTGGTCGCCGGTGGACGGTAGGAATGTCCGTACACTTCCGCGACATTCTGATTCACCATTGCGACTAGCGCGTCAATCTCATGGACGGTCATCTGCCAAAGCTGCGAGTGCTCGGAATCCGGATATTCGCCGCCACGGGCTTTGTAGGTCACCATGTGTCCGGTTTGGAGTTCGCCGTAAGCCTTCTCCGTCATCAGGCGGCGAATCATGCGTCTTCCGGGCATGTAACGCCACTGTTGGGTGACAACGATTTTTAGATTGCGCGCCTCCGCCATCTCGGTCAATCGTCGGGCTGGGGCGACCTCGAGCGTGAACGGTTTTTCCACCATGATGTGTTTGCCGGCTTCGATCGCCTCTTCAACCAGTGGGTCATGGCTGCGCGCCCAAGTAGCAACCACGACGCCGTCACACTCGGACTTCTCCAACGCCTCTGCGAATGAGGTGTAGGCAAGGTCGGCTGGCAGTCCGAGATTGTCGATTGCGGTTTTGAGCCGCTTCTCGTCCATGTCCACCAATCCAACCAATTCAAACTCGTCGGATAGCGCCAGCATACTACGCGCATGTGATTGTCCGCGGCCGCATCCGACGACAACCATTCGGAGGCGGTTTGTCGTGTTATTTGTGTTCATAGGGTTTTTCCAGTAAAGGCTGGTGGGATTTCTATCGCACTTCCTAGTCGGTCGCTTGATCGCATTGCACACCCTACAGGAGTTTCACCGCTTATTCGGAAGTTTGTGCGTCCGACAACCATTCTAGCGAGAATCGCGCAAATGTAATCTTCTCGCTGGAATGCTCCTCCCCACGCTCGTAGAAACATCCGATACTGTTGTCCGGCAATACCGTTAGACAGGAGTAGGCGGACGGACCGGGATGCAGCATTTTGGAGGCATGCCACGTCTTCCCTTCGTCGTAACTCGCGCGGACGGTCATGCGGTCGCGAGCGGTATTCGCCGGGTTGGAAAAGAGTACCGCATTCCCACTCGTGTGTCGGAATACACTCGCTTGGCAGCGCGGGTCGATAAGCGCTCGATCTTTGCGCACATCGCCCCATGTCTCGCCGCTGTCGCGGCTAAATGCGACAGTTCGATAGTGCGGATCTTCTGCTTGATTTACCCAAGCATGGTACCGGATACTGAGCAGCAACGTGCCGTCAGCCAACTCGACCACCTGACACTCGCTCGTGGTGTTGTCGGGCACACTGCCGCCGAGTTTCCATGTTTCGCCGTGGTCGTCGCTGTAGAAGACGTGGGAATGGTAATCCCAGCCTCCGGCAACGCCATGGTCGCACGGAATAACCAAACGCCCCTTGTGGTCGCCGTATTGTAACTGAATGCCGCTCCCCGGACCGGTTGCATACCACGACCAGTTCGGCGCCTTCGTCGTCGAGGTGATTTCAACCGGCGAGGACCACGATGCGCCCGAATCGTCGCTCTTGATAGCCCAGATTGTTCGAGTGCTCTTGCTTTCCCCTTTCCAGATTGTCGTCTCGTGGTCTTCAACCAGGTTGTGGCACGCCAAGAGCCAAACCGTGCCTGTCTCCTGATCGACCACGGCACACGGGTTGCCGCAGGTGTTGGGACCGTCATCCCAAATGACTTGCATTTCACCCCATGTGGCGCCGCTGTCCGCGCTGCGCTTCAGGACAAGGTCGATATCGTCGGTATCGGAACCGGTCATCCTTCGCGCCTCGCAAAACGCAAGCAACTCCCCATTGGGCGCGACGACGACCGACGGTATGCGATAGGTATGCGAACCGTCTTGTCCGCTGATGAAAACATCTGTCTGTTTCAGTTGGGATGAATCACTTGGAGGAGTGGAATCTGTAGGCACTGGTGTATGATTAATCTTTTTTGGGTAGTGTTATCATGTCGTAATGATGCCGGTTTGAGTTTCTATTCTTCTACGAACGGTGAATAATCTTGGGGACGAATTGTGATGCCATAGGGAATAACGAGGGATCTCTTTCGGACGGGAATTGCTATCGCCCTGTGGGATCTCTATCGGGATCTACTATGGGAACGCTATCGCACTCCCTGTTCAGTCGCTTGATCCTACAGGATTGTGCGAGAAAGAAACCGAGTTTTGAAGAAAAAACTCGGTTTCTAAACCCATGATTCTACTCAAGATGACTTTTCAAACCGGTTCTAATGGGTTGCTTTGACCCTGCCCCAGGTTGTCGTCAACTTGCCGACGGATTCAACGGCAGTGGCGGGTCCAAGCTGCACCTCATCCGCGCTCAGTGCCCTGTTATAAACGCGAACCAAGGAAAATGAGCCGTTGAAGTTTCGGTGGCGCTCGTCATACATTACCGCGCCTATGGCGATGTCATCCATAGCGTTGCCGCCGTCGAACGGCAAAGGGTCGCCCTTTCCAACCTCTACGCCGTCCTGATAGACTCGGAAGGTGGTATCGTCACCTGTAATCACAATCCAGGTCCATTCGCCCTGATTGAGCCTGAGTCCGAAATCTTCCCCGCCGCGCCACCATTCCTCTACATCCTCTACCGCCGGTCCGACATGGGGCGGCGGATTCGTAACCCATAGCACGTTGCCATCTTGTAACCACATGCAATTGCCGCCCCATAGCGGCTCGGAGCTATGGAATCCAAAGAATTGATGTTCCTCGCCAAACGCTTCGCCGTTGCGCCTAACGATGAACTCAAAACTCCAGTTGGTCACCTTTACTTCCGGATTCGCGCCGACGGGGCCTCCCCAAATTTGTCGTCCCGCCTTCGCGGTGTAATACTTGGCGCTAGGCTGTACGTACCCGAGCGCCGGGATTTCGATTGTGCCTTCCTCAAGCGTGGGCGCTTCATCGTTTCCTAAAAAGGCGCCGCCAGCGGTGCCCAAGTTTGTCCAAGCGTTCGGATGGTCCGGGTTATTGGAGGCATCAAGATCTATTACCATATCCGCCTGACTGATTCCGATAGAGCAAGTTATTGCCATGAATAAGGCCATGCAAAACATTGCGACTGCTCTTCCCATTTTTTCCTCCTAGTTTCAAACACAGTATTGAGTTTTAGATTTTATCCACTACTCTTTGCGGATACGTGGAGTTGGAATTGTTGAAAATCTCAACAAATAACCTTAAGTTGCCACCTTTGTAGCACAAGGGATCTTTATCGATCAACTGAGTGGATAGATTGTGCTTGTGATGCGCAAACTGACAGTTTGCGCTACGAAATCTCCGAAATTAATGAACTATTCTCCATTAAAAACGGTGGTGCATGTCTCAAATATTGTAAGTAGCAACTTGTGCTAATTAACTATTCGCACCGGCTAGATGCGGGCACGTGATTCATATTCGTAGACCTAACCACTATCTGCTTGATTCCACCTCCTTTCGGACGTTAATCCGTGGAAAGAATTGCACGAAAAATTGGTGCTAAGGCGCTGCCTTGACGCTTCCCCAGGTCGTTGCCAGTTTCCCTTGCGACGCGACAGCTTGGGGTATCCGAGGTCGTACAAAGTTTTCGTGGATTTCCTCTTCGCTCAGCTGCCGGTCGTACATTCTGACGATGCTGATTGAGCCGTTAAGTACGCGCTTTTTAAATTCGGTCGAGAATATCGAGTTATTCTTCATCTCGCTTGCAGCGCTGAACTTCTGCCGCAGCTTCGTTGGGCGTCCGACCTGCTTGCCGTCCATGAAGGCGTAAAGTTCGCCCTCATCGTTGTCGTAAGTGACGGCTATCTGATGCCATTCTTTCAAGCCCACGTCGATGTTTGTGAGAACGCGCTGATCGTCGTTAGCCGGCTCCCTTCCGATGACTGCAAAAAAAATTCTGCTATTGTTGGGTTGCTCGAAAAAGAAAAGAACCGCCTGCCTGGGCCAAGGCGGAGTATCCATGATGCCAAGAATCTGGTGCTCCGCATTGTCGAATGCGGGTCCATCGCGTTTCAACCACACCTCAATTGTCCAATTCTGAACCCTTGGCGCGGGCGTGATGTCGGGGTGGCGCAATCCCCACGCATTTTTGCCGTAGCTCTGTCCCTCCTTTTTGGCTGTATATGCCGGTCCACCATCTGGTCCGGCATGTGGTTCAAGGACGGGCACGCCCTTGTCGTTGGCGACCAACTTTTTTCCGGCGGTACCGAGGTTTGTCCACCCTTCCGGATGATCGGGATTGTCACTCGCGTCGAACCAGAGCTGGGGGTCGGGCACGTAGCCGAGCGCTGTTGAAACTCCAACGACAAGGAATAATACGGCGCCGAGAATGAAACTGGTTTTTCTGTGTATCATGTTACTTCCTGAATGCGGGCGAATGGGCTAAAAACTGCTGAGGCTGAAAGTTCGTGTCAAGGGCGAATACATTTGTAGGGTGGGCACTGCCTTTAGGATTCAACCGAGCGAACTGTTGGTAACGTATCCATCTCAAGTTGAGCACAGAGTATATAATAGAGAGCGTTTGTAGGCAAGCGAAAAATGCCGACTTGTCGACTGGACGGAATGGCTAGCTGATGGCCCACATCCTACCACAGAGTTCATTGCAATCCTCGGAAATTGTAGGATCTGTTTTTTTGGGCATTGTACTGCTATGCCGCTCGGCTTGGATAGACATATCCAAGCCGTACCCATACGTATGCAGTGAATTTGGCAATCCACTGCGAGCGGTAATTGACGCGATTAAACTCACATTCTGTCGATATGCAACGCTCCCTATAACTGGGAAACTTTGGTTAGTAAAGAAAACGGTACATTGGACGCTCGACGATAATCCCGATAAGACTCCACAGGCTTCCAACGACGAACTCTCCCAATATCAACCCCAGAAAAAAAGGAATCAGTTTTCGGTATGTTTTCCTTCCTCCGTGCTTCAAAAGGAGCCATTTTATACCGGAACTAATGAGGATTGAGAACCATAGCACATCCATGGAGCGACTGTAGGACATGACGTAGCCGGCGGGATGAAAGGGCCACCATAAGAAACGCATGCGCATGAACATCAGGACCAGGGTATTGATGAAACCGAGCACCATCGCGATGATCGCGGGAAAGTCGGCGAACTGTTGATAGGGCCAGCCCAGCCAACTTTCGAGCCGATGGAAGGTGTCGTATGCCAACCAGTCTCTCAAGCCTTCGACGCCCTTGATATAAGAGATATGGTAGAACGCCCAGAATGTGGCAAGCGTCCCTGCAACAATTGCAATGAGCATCGCGATTAGTAGGCGACGGTTGTTTGTTCCGGTTCGTTCGGCAAGTTTGAAACCCTCGAGTTGATGCGGCATGGGGTGACCGCGGTACGCACGATTGAAGGAATAGAAGAAGGCGGAGATGGTCAAGTTTTGGGGACCGAGTGCGCGGGCGCCGAACATGGCGGGCATAATCTCGTCGGGGCCGATATAAAGCAGTTCGTGCACTGGGGCGCCGAGTTCCGCCCTCATGCGCGTCACGGCTATCGAGATGGCGTAGTAGGTGCCAAAGAACACCATCGCCACCCAAATCGACATTCCCGCGGCGTTGCAGAACAACATGATAAATAATACGCCCGCAATGGTTCCAAGTGTCGCCGTGCGGTAGGACATCGGTTCGTTTGAATCATCAAGCGAACTGTCATTTGTAACAGCCTTCCGTATCGCTCGCGCGAGGTGCCGCCGGGTCACATAAAGCGCAATGACAGCAAGCCCGATACACGCTCCGAAGGTTTGGTAGGTTAGTGCATTATTCGGCAGCATCTTCGCCGCGTCATCGTAGACTATGACCACCTTCCAAAAGAGGTAAAAAAACCAACAGGAAAACGAAAGATCCAACGGAATAAAGGTCGAAAGTCCAACGGCAAACGGGTAAACCGCCACGGGGGTCCAGCCGATTGCGTTCCACGGTTTCTCGGTGAAAAGCGTACCGATGTCATACACTTTTCCGCCCAAAGAGGGTAAAGCGGGATAGAGAAAATTGAGCCCATTGATAAGATCGATAGCGCCAGCGGTACAAAACCCAATCCATAACATTTTGCTGGTTAGGATACTCGAGGTTTCTCGCCCTGTTGAAAGCGCAAGCGGGAGTTGAATGATTGGGTAGGACAGTTTCTCGGTTTCAATCCATTGTTTGCGAATTATGCTGTTGATGCAAACCATCAGAAACAACAGGACGTATACGAAACTCCCCCACGTAACTGTTGTTACCACCCATCCCCGTATCACCTCCCAGTGATAAAAGCTGGATTCCCCTCGGTAATAGTCTGTTAAGAACGCCTTGTCTTTAACGGCGAGCCAATCCGGGATGTGCCGATGAAACAGCGCCGCCCAGTCATTTTCCGGCGTGGCATACCAGAAGGCGTGGGGAATCATCGAGATTAAGCCGCTGAGCAGATCGTGCCCCGCCAGTGACGAGGCGATTGCCAACATCGCATAGATGGTCACCAGTTCGCCGGGTTTGAGCGCCGCTGCCGGGTGGATTCGCGCAAGTAGAGCGTTTAGGCTGGTGATGACGAAAATGCAGAATACGACATTAAAATATAAGGAAACCGTGGTCGGATCGCCCTGCTCTGCCGAATCTGTAACCCAGTATACGTTTGGGATGATTAGCAGCGCGCCGACGATGATAGCTCGCCATGACGCGCCGATGTGTGGAGGGGTTGTAGGGGGGCTAGGTTGCACAAGATGTCTGGCGAGACGGCAGGTTTATTGAGATGCAAGAGGCGTCTGTTTTTTTCATTCTTCCTATTCTGATTATGTCTCAATCCTATCAAGTTGATGCTGAATTCAACTTGACAATATCTTTCCAGCGAATGTTGCCGTCGGCATCGCAGAATGCTGTGATGAATTCGCCCGTGAACTTGCTGAGGACTTTGGCATACTCCAGACTAAACTGCTCATTTTTCTCTTTGGCTCGATGCCCAAGGGGTTCAATGATGTCGGTGTATAGGTTGTCTTCTCCCGAGATGAATTCCCAGAATCGCTGACCGCACAATTTGAAGTAGTCACCCTTATTTGGAACTCGGTCTTTCCCATAGCAACAGCCATTGACAGCAACGACGTTAGCCGATGATGTATTCGTACTGAGTATCCGTTTTGCCTTCCCGAAATTATCCGGCATCTTCGCGATTTGGCTGCTGTTTCCCCAATTAGGCCCGGATTTGATGGATACAATGTATCTTATGTTGTCTTTTTCAAACTCTAAGAGCCCGTTTGAAAATCTATTTGTTGTAGCACCATTTGCCTCGAAACCGAGTTTTTCGTGAGCAGTCCTGTAGGGTGCGCACTGCGCACCAGCCTCTAAAAGCCCTAGAAGGGCGAAAGGTGTGTAGAAGCACTCCACGCGCCTAAGCCCCAGCGTGGGATCAAGTGAGCGAATAGCGAGCGCGATAGAGATGCTACAAGTATATAGCAGGCAACAACAAAAACACCGCTCTCCAAATGACCAAAAATGGCGTTGTCACTGATTATTCAAACAGGCTCTAAATCAATCCCCACTGCCGCGGATTTTCTGCCATCATACACCTGCGCACAAATGAAAACCGCAAGTTCTTCCAGAAACCCGCCAAAAATCCCCTCTTCTTGCGAAGATGGAAAAGCATCTAGGATAGTCTTCACATATTCCGACGCCGCGTTAATGTTTTTCGCTTTGAATAGATAGGGGTTTTTCCGTTTGACGACATTCATCAGTTTCAGCTCTTGAAGTTTATCTAACCTTCTCCGGTGAAAGGTTTGAATGTTCGCCTCAACGTAGTCAACGATTTCCTGTTGTGTAATGGGTCTCATTTTGAGTCTCTTCAAATAACAGGTATTGTGTCGGTTTGATATTGTCCTTAGCCAATTGGTAATACTGGGGCAGGATTTCAATACCGGTAGAATTTCTTAACAATGTCTGAGCGACCTGACACGTCGTGCCAGCGCCCGCAAACGGGTCAAGCACCCAATCGTCTTCCTTCGTAAACAGTTTGATGAACCATTCGGGCAACGATTTGGGAAAAACCGCGCTGTGATTTCGATTGCCGGTTTCTGTCGCAAGGTGCAGCACGTTTGTCGGATAAGCCATCTTCCTGTCAACCCAATTTGAAACGTTCTTGCCAAAACCGCTCCCGACTTTCGACGTATCCCGACTCTGATCGACTTCGCTGAGATGCTTCAGTCTTTTTTCCGCCCAATCACCCATTGGCACCATAACCGCATCTTGGTACATATTGAAATCTTTGGTTTTATTGAATTGTATGCACCTTTCCCAAGCATCTCTGAACCGATTTGGCCACTTTCCCGGATAGCAATTCTTCTTATGCCAGACGAACTCCTCCGTCCACAACCATCCCTGCTTTTTCATCTCAAGTATCAACTCAATAACGTAGGTATGGCGTTCTCCGTTAACGGCTTTCTCCTTGATGTTTAAGATGAAGGAGCCGGACGGCTTTAATACCCTCAGGAACTCCACGGCTCGAGGCAGAAACCACTCGACATACTGATCGGGCTTGATTCCACCGTACGTTTTTGATCGTCTGTCGGCATACGGCGGGGAGGTAACAATCAGATCAAATGAATTGGTATCAAATCTGGAGAGTACCTCTTGGCAATCGCCAAGGTAAAAATCTGTCTTTATTGCATTCATGGGAGCACGAGTTCTCTGTTGCAAAATGCCGCGATGAACTCCAGCGCAAATCAAGGATTGAATTATAGTGTGTGGGGTTCGCTTTAGCTCTGAGTCAAAGAGTGGCAAAGCCGGTCGCGGGAATTGTCACCTCCTGCCGAAAGCGATGAGCGTATTATACCAGACGAAGGTAGTTGGTCAAGAGAAAAGCAGACAGGGGCTAGAAGAGAAGAAATCGGGGATTTGATGATTGCCGATCGCACTATAGAGCTTTTTGGCAATTGTCTGAATCAGGGATTAAACGGATTATTCGGATTAGGCAGATTTCACCTTGGCAGGAGCGGACGCGCTTCAGAATCGCATCCGGTCCTTGATATTGGAATTAAGGAACAAACCTAATCATTTTCTCTCTTGGATGGGACTGGGATGTTATTCCTCTCAAAAATCTTCAACAAGAATTGGTTTACTGCGTCCTTTGTATTTCAACTTGACCTGTATCTTCCCCGACGCACGAGGCAGAGGGTTTTCTATGAAAACATCCCAGTAAAGGATGTGATATTCATTGTTGCAGACCTTGGTTTTGCATTTATCTTTTGTTCGTGTAGCGTCTGCGTGCTGATCTGCCATGATTCTGCTAGATGTTCTGTTCGGGAATTATGTTGTCTATTGGATTCGATGGTTTCCTCTCTTCTACTTGGCATTTCTGAGCCGTATTTTCGCCCGGATGATGACCAATCAAGCGAATAGCGAGTGCGATAGAGATCCTATAGAGCTCCCTTTGCCAGTCGGAAACCCATCTTATTCAACTGTCTAGTTTTTTGGCGGTAATTGCAACCGCACACGTAAATTTGGCTTGAAACTGGCTTAGAGTTTTGATACACTGATCTGCGGGAGGCCGGGTTCAAGTTCCCGGCGTGAAGGGGACGCGAAGACTTTAACGCAATTCTGTTTTCGTCAGGCGTAAATCACCAACGTTGCTGCCGCAAGAGTGTTTAGTCGGAAAGACGCATCCTTGCGTTAGATTGGAGGAATATCAAGATGAGTCGTCAATTCTGCATACCATTGCTAGTTGTGACCTGCTTCATTGCAGGCTGTAAAGCCGGCTTCATGAGTGCCCTCGTGTCTCCGCAGGAGTGGAGCGAGAATTACGCGCTTCTCGAAGGAGCTACGTGCACCGTTCCCGAAATGACTGATGGCAATTTGGAAACTGTTGGTACAGCCAAGCAACATTGGATTGTTGTTACCTTGCCAGCTCGTAAGTCCATTCATCGAATAGTGATTCGGGAAACAAATATTGAAGATTTCATTGTTTATGAGAATAGTGGCGGTGAGGGAGATTGGAAAAGAATTGATAAGATTAAGAATAACCGCCAATCGACGATTGACATGCGAGTCAGCGTGGTTACAGACGGCATCCGATTGAAGATTGGAGGAACCTTCGACGATGAACGAGTTGCGGGGCAATACTACCACCAAACTGGCTCGGTAAGAAACCGACAGGTCAAGCGCGGCTACCCTTCCGCACAAGAGATTGAACTCTACGGGTTTGTGCAAAAAAAGACCCCAAGCGACGATTAAGTCCGCAAATCATTTCATCGCATAAGTGGAGTTGACAGCGCATTGAAAGGTCAACTCCCGCCCTGGACTCGCCGTTTGGCTCGCAACAAGCGCCCTATGTTTCCCTCACTCCGAAGCTGCGCTGAAGTGTCATTCTGATCTGCCAATACAGGCTTCTTAGCAACCGCGTGCGGGGGTATTGGCATAACTCTCGTTACTCCAGCCAATTCCGCTTTTCGGGCACTCAATCGACTCAACGTTCCGGTTGACTCCCCTTTCCCGCTACGACGAAGCGTCGCCATTTGATCACGAAGTTGTGTAAAGTAACCGCTTGCTACGCTAAATCGGCGAAGAATCATTTCAAGTACAAAGATAAGAATGCCCGCGATTAGAAGCGTATGCGAGAGTGATTTGGGCGTTTCGACTGCACCGCCGGTATGTTTCGCAATCTGCTTGGGTGTAGGTTCATAAATCCCATTCGTGCGGATAGCGAGCGTGCTCAGAAGTTGATGATTGATTTCAAATTCGCCGTACTCTGCGGGATATGAAAGCGCAAAACTCACCTGCCTCGAACCGTCAACACGGCCGTCTCGTTTCATTTGAGCGGTGACCAAATAAACTCCAGTTTCACCAGTAGAAAATTCCCCTCTGAACTGTGTCGGCGTTGTGCGCTGCATTTCGACGATTTCCCCGGCTCCCTTCGGCGGCACGACGCGGACATCGAATGTCTGAACGCCAGAGGCTACCCCGGCGTTAGAAATATCGATAACGACTTGTCCAACACCGTTGCGGTGAGAAACATCAAGATCAAAGTCCCTACTACCCTCATGGACGGGCGCCGCCCAATTCACCACTTGTCCCCAAAACTTGCCAAACTGCTCCCATTCTATCCACTCTGCCGCCCAGCCGGGTTTCACATCTGAGGTAAAAGCAACGGATTTGCCAAAACCGTAACGCCACGCAGCAAGAATCGGGTGCTCCTGATGAGAACGGATATAAACCTGCCCGTATTCCTTTTCCGAGGTTGCAATGTAACCGTGCAGCCGTGGAGGCTGGATAATGCCCGCCATGATTGCTGAACCACCCTCACTAATGATTGGTTGAAAAGCTTCCTGGATCATGTATTTCTGGGTTTGCCTGACTTCATCTGCCAATATCTTCGGCAATTGATTCACATTGTGAACAGGCACATAGTTTCCTTGGCCTCGCTCCGCAATCGCTTGCATGAGGTCCCTAGCCGCATCACCGATAGCAATCGTCGTCACATAGATTTTGTCAGCCGCAATCTGTTCCGCGAGTGTGTTAAAATCCCCGTCAGACCTGCCATCGGACAAAAGAATAAGATGCTTCTGTTTAGCATCGACCACCTTGAGTTTTTCATACGCTCGATTAAGTGCGGGATACATTTTTGTACCGCCCGTGGGGACTAGCCCGCCAACTTCGCGGATAATGCTCTCATGATCTGTTGTAGGTGAAATGTCTAGCCCAATCTTGGCGGCAAAACCGATTACACCCGCCTTATCCTCTTTATCAAGCTCGCGCACCCCTGCTCGAATGCCCTCAATCGCCAATTGAATTTTCTGGTCCACACCAACGTAATTTGCCATGCTACCAGACGTATCAATAACAAACATCAGTGCCAAAGATTCTTTACGCTGCTTAGGTGTCATGTCAACGGGCATCACTCGTTCCAGCGGGGTATTGTGATAGCCGCCCATACCGAAGGCGCGGTCCCCGCCAATCACAACCAATCCCTTTCCAAGATCGCGGACATAGCCCTCAATTAACTCCATCTGGGCATTTGCAAAGTCATCAGCCGAAACATTACTCAGAATCACAACCGCACTGCTCTGTAGATCGATTAAATCGGTCGTGAATTGATGCGGCAATATGACGTTGACCACAAAACCGCTCGATTCAAGCACCTGCTTCAAAACTTCAGCCTGTCCTGCATCACCCTCTACGTACAGTACGTGAGGTTGACCACCCACACTGACATTGCCATAGGCTTCATTGTTTTCGAGAATGGCATCCTGCGCTGAAATTTTGAGGTGGTACGTATAGCTCCCCTGTTCGTCGATTCGTTGGGCGGCTAGTCTAATTTCCTGCTTTCCCGGTTTCAGAGTAATGGACTGCGGATCAGAAACCGGCCCCCCATCGCGATGAAGGTGAATCTCCACCGGCTTGACCGCCGTACTTTCAACAATCGCACGCACGGCGAAAGTTTGACCCGATGTCACATGCGAAGGCAGCTGCAGGTCGCGTACCCAAACTTCATCGGTTCTCTCGGAACTTAGGGGGATCGAGAAGATTTCAATTCCACTAGCTCGCACGAGGTCTAGGAGCGGATTCAAATCGCTGACATTCTGCAATCCGTCGCTCAATAGCACGATTCGCTTCTGCCGATCATCCGGTAGAATACGCATGGCTAAATGGAGCGCCGCCGCCATGTCCGTCGCATGAGAATCTATTGCCGCCTCCGACAAGAGTTCGGGGTTGAAATCCGGCTGATTCATCTTCGGGCGCATGGGGGTGCCGATTGTCGATTGCGCGGCGAATGGGATGACACTATACAGGTCGGTCGGCTCCAATTCATCAATAGCCGCGTTTACTAGGTCAATTCCCGTGTGCTGCTCTCCTGCCGGAATGCTTTCGGAAACATCCAAGAGAAAGGCGACAGCGAGAACTTCTTCGCGATCATTCGTGTGCAAACCTGCCAATGCCAGAACAAAGCACAGTAGGGCAATCGTTCGCAGAATGAGTGTGGTCGATTTCCGCCATCGCGATGCTTCGACTCGCGTGCCGCGATGGACGATCAGCAGTAGCGGAATGCTCGCAATCATCAACAAGAAAAGGGGGGTATCAAGGTGAGCCATCGTAAGAGGGACGAATTATCCAGTACCCGCGAGAGACCGTACCGGATTGTACTGAAGGGGAGTGTTATGTAAACGGGCGAGAAACCGGGGACAGGGTTATGAGGAAGCGTTTTGCAGCGCTTCCACTTTTTCCCGCAACTGTTGGATTTCGGCTCGGATTTCCTTCCAGTCTCTTTCCTTATAGGCAATAACGATCTGAGGGATTGCTACGGCGGCGGCTATAAGGCCAATGAGTGCAATCTGCAGGAGCTGCAAATCGCCAATTCTGTCATTTAGGTTTTTTTCCATGGCATCTATTCTGGAATTCAGGTTTTTTTCTACGGCATCAATTCTAGTGTTTACGCCATCAATCCTAGTATTCACGGCGTCAATTTTAAGATTAATGTACTCCCTCGTTCGCTTCTCAGACGCCGCGATCTCTTCTCGGATGATCGTGCGCAGATCCTCCTTTGTCAATTCGGCAAAGGCTGGTGATGCCAGAAGTAGTAATGATAGGACTGTTATGAACTTCATCATTGCACCGCGTTTGGGAAGGATGTGAATGGAGCAGACGGGATTCGAACCCGTGACCTCATCCGTGCGAGGGATGCGCTCTCCCATCTGAGCTACTGCCCCATATGGCGGTGAATTACCAACCTTTGTTCGAATTCATTTTGAACGAAACAAACCACGCTGCGCGCCGACTTTTGCTTGATTCAACGGTGAGGGCAGCCGGGCCAACAACAAGGTCGGCGCTTTCCCTCTATTAGCTCCGGGCCTACTCGCTCAATATGCCGTCTTCTCGTCTCCGGCTTTTTGACTGATGTAACCCAGCAAATCCATTCATTACGCGCAAGTGGAGTAAGGTCATTCCACGCGTCTCGCATCGCGCTCGCAGAAATAAGGGCCTCTCGTAAATCCGCTGGCACTCTATGTACCACGCCAGTGGCGATTCTGTTTCTGGGCATAAAATTATTTCATCAAGGTACCTTATTCTTCCCGGTAGGCGTAACGCCGCGTAATAAGAGTATGTATGTCCTCAAAACGATGTTCTACTCGAATCTTCTGATTTCTTCCAAATTCTTACTTTCAATTGAATCCGTCTTGTAGCATTCATACCAATCGTTAGCATTGGGAATATTCATCATCTCCTTCTCCGCCTTCTTGGCATCCTCTTTAGAATTCCAGTACACAATGTCTGTGTAGCCACCGGTATTATTCTTGTGAATTTCCCACTTTGTGAATCCATGCTGCTTTATCATCCAATTTTCTACTATTTGTTCCGCCACGCTAAGTAAATGTTCTTCGGTGACCTCGTCTGCCAGTTGGTAAGTGATAATATCTTTGTACATAGAATGCGTGTGAAATGAAAAACTTGGTGCGTAGCGCAAAAGTGGCACTCCGCGTCGCACAGCGACGCGCACATTCCCGCCCATTCGGGCGTAAGTGCAAAATGGCGGAGAGAGTGGGATTCGAACCCACGGTGCAGTTGCCCGCACAACAGTTTTCGAGACTGTCCAGTTCAACCACTCCTGCATCTCTCCGCAGGTTCAACGACGTTCATGAAAGAAGGATTGAAGAAGGGCACGACTTTCCTCAACCAAGACGCCTTTAACAACATTCACTTTGTGATTTAACCGCTTATCTTGTAATATGTCAAACACGCTGCCCGCAGCGCCAAACTTTGGTTCCGATGCGGCGTAAACGACCCGCGGGATTCGCGCCAAGACAATCGCTCCGGCGCACATTGGGCAGGGCTCCAAAGTGACGTATAACGTCGCATCCGTGAGTCGCCAATCCCCAACACATTGAGAAGCGCATCGAATGGCAAGGACTTCCGCGTGTGCGGTCGCATCCTTCGACTGTTGGCGCAGGTTATGCGACCGAGAAAGAACAACACCTTCTCTGACAATTACGGCTCCAATAGGAACCTCGCCCATTTTGGATGCCTGTCGCGCAAGTTCAAGGGCTTCACGCATCCAGAACTCGTCTGACATATCCAAACGTGAAATTGAGTGTAGGCATTGTCTCTATGATACGGATTTAGCCTACCTGTAGTAGGCATACGCCGTATGCTGTAACCCTTGTGCAGATTACGGCACCGCGGAGTCTACCAACTGCGCTAAGCGCCTGAGAGGATTCGAACCCCCGGCCTTCTGATCCGTAGTCAGATGCTCTAATCCGCTGAGCTACAGGCGCAAAATAATGGCGGAGAGGATGGGATTCGAACCCATGGTACCACTGAGGCACAACTGCTTAGCAGGCAGCCCGATTCAACCACTCTCGCACCTCTCCACACGTGGTTCCAATAATGGCGGTGGGAGTAGGATTCGAACCCACGGTACCTTGCGGTACAACGGTTTTCAAGACCGCCGCTTTCGACCACTCAGCCATCCCACCAAAATTGCTGCTTTATTGTATCAGAAATCTTCGGCTTTTGTCAAGAAAATCCCCGCCTCAGAATAAGGCGTTCGCTAATCGCTCGTTTGATCACTCCCTGTTCAGTTAATTGTTCTATTCCCTAGGTTTATTGGTAGCACTCCATCATTCCTGTCGGAATAATTCTTTCAGCAAGTAACACACATTGTAATTACCCCCAAAAACTAGACAGTTGAATAAGAGATCATTCCGACTGGCAAAATGGTCATCATCTGGGCGAAAATAGGGCTCGGAAACGCCACGAAAAAGAAAGGAGTTTCTCCACCATGTCCCACAGAAAACAGCGTGATGGCCGATTCAAAGCACAAGTGGCTCTTGAAGCCATTAAGAATCAGCAAACTATCAGTCAGATTGCCAGTGAATACGGTGTTAATCCAGCGCAAGTCAGCCAGTGGAAAAAACAGGTTCTTGAGGAATTACCTCAACTGTTTACAAACGGACGCTCAAAAACGGCTTCCGATAACGACCAGTTAGTGCCTGAGCTCTATCGTCAGATTGGTCAGTTGAAGGTAGAATTGGACTGGCTTGAAAAAAAAACTCAACGCCTCCGTTGAACAGAAGCGGCAGCTTGTTGAACAGGAGTACCGTTCATTGTCGGTTGCGAGACAGTGCGAACTCCTAGGCTTGTCTAGAGCATCGTTCTATTACAGTCCTGTAGGGGAGTCACCACAAAATCTGCTCTACATGCGTCTGTTAGATGAACAGTACACCAAGACGCCGTTCTACGGGGTGCCTAAGTTAACTGAGTGGCTTCGTTCCCAAGGATATGTCGTCAATCCGAAACGAGTGGCAAGGTTAATGCGGAAGATGGGATTAGCTGCCATCTATCCCAAGCCCAAAACCTCCGGTATGGGCAAATCGTCAAAAACGTATCCCTATCTGTTGAAAGGATTAAGTATCACCAGACCGAATCAGGTCTGGGCAACTGACATAACCTATATTCGCTTGAGTAGTGGATATGTTTATCTGGTAGCCGTTATGGATTGGTTTTCCCGTTACGTGTTGTCATGGGAACTGTCAAACTCACTTGATGTATTCTTT
This sequence comes from Candidatus Poribacteria bacterium, assembly GCA_965197465.1. Taxonomy (GTDB): domain Bacteria; phylum Poribacteria; class WGA-4E; order WGA-4E; family JAJDTR01; genus JAJDTR01. The sequence continues at coordinate 4,043,566 of OZ240209.1, forward strand.
TGTCTTTCGGCTCTCGAACGAGCCCTTCGTCAATCGAGTCCGTTAATATTTAACAACGACCAAGGAAGTCAGTTTACTTCCGAGGCGTTTACTGGTAGACTTGAAGCCTCTAACATTGCCATCAGTTGGAACGGCAGAGGCAGCTATTTTGACAACATTTTCATTGAGCGGCTTTGGCGTAGTGTCAAATATGAGGAGGTTTATCTCAACGACTATGACTCAATGAACACGGCTCATCGTCGATTGAGAGACTATTTCATCTTTTATAACCGAGAGCGGTTGCATCAATCGCTCGACTATCGAACACCAGCAAGCGAGTGGATAGCGAGTGCGGTAGAGATCCCCACGAGGTGTATTTCCAATAACTTCAGGCGTTGAAATCTGACCAGAATTAGTTGGATATCATTACTTAAATCTCCTTCTTTGCTGTCTAAAGGATGGGGGTAAGTTCACATTTTTCGCTCTATGACAGGTTTTGAAATAGCGTTCCTTCGTAGAATGGTTTCACTCCAGAGGAGATCAAGCGAGTGGATAGCGAGCGATCAAGTGAGTGAATAACGAACGCGATAGAGTTCCCATAGAGATCTTAGATGTCAATAGAATCGTGATGCGTCCAATCTCCGCGCTCCAGCGGAGCGCAATGTCGAGTGTTACTAGAGAGAGATTTTCCACCTCTTGCACTCCAGAGGAGTGCTATGTCAATAGAATCGTGATGCGCCTAATCTCCGCGCTCCAGCGGAGCGCAATGTTGGGATATCTTGACAGAAGCGATTCTCTAAACACCAATAATTACGCTGATAACATGATTGGGCGAATAATGAGTGGTCGAAGGAACGGATAGATTAAACGACCAAATAGGACCAAACGAGTGGACAACGAATGCGATAGCTAATCCCGACAGTAGATCCCCCGCGATAGAGATCCCAAGGCGATAGAAAGTCTTGATTGCAATTCCCTTGCGATAGAGACACTTCTTCGACCATCATTCCAAGATGGAAGTTCTCAGCGGGATTGGAATTCCATTGTGCGTCTTATGCTGCCAGGGTTTGACTAACTTCTACTTGCGACGACTAAACACTTACGATATTGCTTTACTCGAGGTTGCGTTTCCCCTGCCAGATTACCGCATTTTACTAGACTTTCCCACACGATTCACTATATAATGGTTGCTGCTTTAGACTGACGGTGTTACAGTTCCCATACCGGCAACCGCCTCTTTCGCCATTAACACCGTGAGAACGTCAATTTGTGCAACCTACATGGAAATTGCCCTAGAGGCAGTGCCATCTATACCGAATCCTCTTTTGCCATTTCTCTAGATCGACTGTACGTAGGTGGCGCGAATATCGGAGAATAGATATCGCCCTCCTTGTTCGGTCGGTTGATCGATTCGGAAATTGCTCTTACCGTGTGCTCCACAGCGTAAGTCCTTACGAAGTGGTGATTTCACTCTATGTACTGTCATTCAAACGAAATGGTATTACACTTGAATTTTCGACAGACCGTGACTCGGGTTATAATTACTTCTATCCAGATTTGACCTCGCGGAAAACCGCTTGTTCTTTCGGGAAGGTGTGTATGTTTAGGAAATGCCTTATATTATTTGGAATGGTCATCTTGATTCAAACTTTGGGTCTAATTCCCGGCTCCAACCGGGGAACGGCTTCGGCGCAAGAATCTGTGAAAACTTTCACGCTTGCTCAAAGCATTAGCTATGCCTTGAGAAACAGTCGTGAATTTGAAGTTGCTCAGAAAGATGTGGAACTTGCCGACGAAAAAATCAAAGAAGCCCGTGCGGCGTTTCTTCCGCAACTGATGTTAGACACAGGCTACACATTCAACGGGGACCTGTCGACAATTGTGTTAGATGGAAATTTTCTGGCGAATCTAAACGACTTGCTGCCTGAAAACCCGTCATTAGACAAAGAGGTGGACGGCACCAGCGCTGAGCCAATCGAAATTGAACTCGGCTCCGAGCACAATTTTCAGGGGAAAGCAAAGGTGACGTATCCCCTATTTACATGGGGACAACTCAACAACATTTACCGCCAGGCGGTCTTGGGAAAGCAAGTAGCTGAACGAGCGTCGGAAGCGGTCCAACTTGATATTGAGTTAAAGGTTCGCCAAGCGTTCCATGGCGTGTTGTTGACAGAGGCTTTCGTTGATGTCGCCGAGCAATCACTTGCACAAGTTGAAAGGCGCCATGAACTTGCTCAAGAACAGAATGCGATAGGCATCACTACACGGCTGGAAGTGATCCGAGCAAATGTCCAAGTCGTCAATACTCGCTCTCAATTGGTTCAAGTTCGGAACCGGCGAAAACTGGCCGAAGAAAACTTCAAACTAGCACTTGGACTTCCGCTAAACCAAACCATCTCGATCGAGGGGAGGCTGCGCGCCGAACTCAAGCAAGTGAACCTTGAGCAAGCCATTGCAACAGCACTGGAGCGACGTCCCGAGATCCAGCAATTTGAAATCCAAGAACAGATCAGTGAAAAGCAGGTCAAGGTTGCCAAAGCCGGGAATAAGCCGAAACTTTCCTCATTTGGCAACTACATCTTCAATGACAGCGAGCGCCAAGCGTTTGATACTTCTTGGAGCGTCGGTGTGGTGCTTCAATTCCCCATTTTCGATGGATTTGCGACGCGCGCGCGGGTTAACCAAGCGCGTCTGCAACTAGATCAGATTCGGACGAATAAAGACCAACTCCTTGACAGCATAAAACTTGAGGTTAAATCTGCTCTTTTTGACCTTGAAGCGGCACAAAATCTGATTGACGTGCAAGGGGGCATCGTTGAGGAAGCTGCGGAAGGATTGCGTATTGCAAATGTCCAGCATGAGGCGGGACTAATCACGGGAGTTGAACTCACCGATGTTGAGTTGTCTCACACACAAGCACAAGTCAATCGCTTGCAAGCGATTCATGACTATATCGTTGCCGTTGCGCGATTGGAGCGTGCAATCAGCACTAGGCTTGAATAACCGTTACAAGGAGAGATCGGTGCGACAAAACAGATTTCACAACTTTATCTTATTACTATTGTGTTTGGAATTAGGTGGATTGAGTCTCAACCGTGCTTTCGCTCAACATGCCTCAAAGCCCAAACCGGTCAGAACTGCCACACCTCAACGTGGCAAGATTGAACAGAAAGTCACGTATACCGGAAATTTAGAAGCCGATGCCATGGTCGAGATTTACGCCAATACCCCCGGAAAACTGGTGGAATTGAAGGTCAATGAAGGCGATCATGTTAAAAAGGGAGACGTTCTTGCACAAACCGATTCTCGAGAACTACATATCGCTTTGAAACAGGCACAAGCGGCGTTAAAAGTGGAAGAAGCACAACTTTCGACAGTTAGGGCAACCGCACAAATCAAGACTGAAACTCAAGCGGAAGCCGCCCAAGCATCGCTTGATGCAGCAAAAGCACAGTTAAAACAAGCACAAACCTTGGCGCGAGCACAAGTGATATCTCAGTTTGAACAAGCGACAGCAGGCGTCACTGCTGCTGAAGCGAACCTCGAAAAGACGATAAAGGGCGCAAGAAATCAGGAGATTCAACAGGCAAAAGCGGCAGTTTCTGGGGAAGAAGCGAAGTTGGAAAACGCTCAATCGAACTTTAATCGGGCACGGAAACTCCACGAGAAAGAGGCAATCAGTGACCGAGATTTAGACAACGCCAAAGCACAACTTGACGGTGCCAAGGCACAACACGAAGCCACAGTTGAACAATTGAGTTTGGTGCAAGAAGGCGTGCGCCAAGAAGATGTCATCGCGGCGGAAACCCAACTCTCTAAGGCAAAAGCGGCACTGGTGCTTTCCCGCGTTGCAGTCGATACCGAGGATTGGAATACGCAAATCACAATGGCGGAATCTCAAGTCAGGCAAGCAAAATCGAATCTGCTGACTGCGCGAAATCTAGTCAAAATAAGAGTGTGGGAAAACGACATCACCGCCGCACAAGCACAATTCGATCAGGCAAGCGAACAGGTAAACCTTGCCAAAAAGCGGCTTGATGATGCAACGATAACCTCCCCTGTAAATGGTATCGTGGTGAATCGAAACGCGGATCTCGGCGATTATGTAACTGGCGGCGCCGGGGGTAGCCCCATATTTACGATTGTCAAAATGGATGTGGTCAAGGTAGTTTTTACCGTCCCTGAAGTTGACCTCGGCAACGTAGTAGCTGGTACCCCGATACATATTTCCACAAGCCAAGGGCAAATCAGCGGAAATATTGAATTCATTAGTCCGATCGTGAACTCCGATAGCCGCACCGTGAGGATCAAGGCGGAGATTTCAAACCCGGAGTATCGACTTAAGCCGGCATGTTTGTGGAAGTCGGCATAGACCTGTCGGCGGCTGATGATTTGCTGCTTCTTCCTCGAGATGTTGTTTTAGACATCCAAGATAGCGTCGGACACGTTTTCGTTGCAAAAGATGGCAAAGCACGCCAACAAATAGTGAAAGTGGGGCTTGTTTGGGGCGAGAAGATTTCGATTCTTGAAGGATTGACAGATTCGACTCTCGTGATTGTGAGTGGACAACGACAGTTGGCGGATGGTATGGAAATCGTCGTTGTGAAGTAACCTGGTTCCCAAGATACACAACACTGAAAATGCCCGCTTGAAACTTATGACCGGACTTAAGAGCCTGTTTGAAAAGTACATTTGTAGGGTGCGCACTGCGCACCAGCCTTTAAAAGCCCCAGAGGGGCGGAAGGTGTGTAGGAACGTTTGAACTCCGTGCGCCTAAGCCCCAGCGGGGCGGCAGGTACGTAGAAGACAACAGAAAAAGCATAAAGAAACTTCCTACAAATGACCAAAAATGGCTTTGGTATCGATTATTCAAACAGGCTCTAAGAAAGGTTACTCGCCCACAGTCTAAAAGGAAATGTTACGATATGAACTTGGCAAAAATCTGTATCGAACGGCCGGTACTTGCGGTCATGGTCAATCTGGTGTTCGTATTTCTTGGAATTGTCTCGTTTTCAATGCTGACCATAGACCTTTTCCCGGAGATTGATATTCCGATGGTGGGGGTAACCACTACCTGGCCGGGAGCAAATCCGAAGGAGATTGAAAGTCAAGTTACCAAGGAGATTGAAGATGCTGTTACTACAATAAGTGGTATCAAGAGTATCGAATCCTACTCACTTGATAGCGCCTCAATCGTTACCATTGAATTTGAGTTTGGTACCGATGTCGACCTCGCCCACATTGATGTGAAGGACAAAGTTGATGCAATTATAAACAGATTGCCGGACGACGCGGATCCGCCTATTGCCAAAAAATTCGATCTTGGCGCTTCCCCGATCATGGAGTTGATTCTCACAGGCGACCGACCTTTGCGGGAGCTATATGAGTTTGCGGACGGAGACGTAAAGGAGGCTTTATCGCGGATAAGAGGCGTTGCGAGTGTTGGCATTCTGGGTGGAGAAAAGCGGGAGATTCAGGTAAACCTCTCCAAAGAACGATTGAAAGGATATGGACTTTCTATTACGGATGTCGTACAAGCGGTAAAATCCGGAAATCTATCAATTCCCGCAGGGCGAATTATCCAATCGAAGGAGGAATTTACCGTCCGCATGGAAGGCGAATTCACTAGCCTCGACGAGCTTCGGCATTTGGATGTTTTCCGTCGGTCAGGTGGAACCGTTAAACTGGGGGAATTGGGTTCAGTTGATGACACGTTAGCCGAAAAGCGAATGACCGCTCGCTATGGCGGCAAAGAGGGGATTTCTCTGAGTATTATCAAACTCAACGATGCACAGCCGATTAGGCTCGCGGATGATGTTCGCAAGACAATCAAGACACTTGAAGCGCAGCTTCCTGCCGATGTTAAAATTGAAGTGGTCAAAGATGAATCCGTCAAGATTTTGGATTCGGTCAACGATGTTCAAACAAACATCATTATCGGGGTCATTTTGACTTCAATTATTCTGTACCTTTTCCTCCATAATCTGCGAATGACAATTATCGTCGCGGTTGTGATGCCCTCCTGTATTCTTTCGGCGTTTTTTCTAATGCGGTTGTTCGGATTTACTCTAAACATCATGTCAATGCTCGGACTCGGGCTATCAATTGGAACCCTTGTTGTCAACGCCATCGTCATTCTGGAAAACGTGACTCGGCGTATGGACGCGGGCGAGTCTGCAGAGGTTGCGGCAGCCGAAGGAACGAAGGAGGTCACCATTGCAGTAATCGGCTCGACGATGACAAACATCTTTGTTTTCATCCCGATTGCGTTTATGTCGGGCATCGTCGGATCATTTTTCGTCGAATTCGGACTGACGGTTGTTTTCGCCACAATCTTTTCGCTTTGGCTATCGTTTACAATGACTCCGATGTTGGCTGCCCACCTCCTTAAACCGACCGAGAAGGGGAGTGTACCGAACCCCTTTTTCCGCCTTTGGAACCGGGGAATGGAAAGTCTGGAACGGGGTTACACGAGGATACTCGGTTGGTCACTGAAACACCTTTGGGTAAACGTACTGGTTGCAGTCGCACTGATTGTGGGATCGGTATTTTTGGCAAGCAGGTTGGGTGGCGAATTTATTCCCAAGTCCAACGGCGACTTTATTATCATCCTCGTGGAACTTCCTCCCGGTACGACATTAGCAGAAACAGATGAGATTACGTTGGAAATGGAAGCTGTCCTCAAAAGCTCGCCTGAGGTCAAGGCTGTCTTAACGAAAATTGGGAGAGCCGGTGGAGCTAGCGAAGGCGTCGAATATGCCGAGTTGCTGGTGGTTTTGCCCGAAGATCACAAAAAACACGTCCTTGAGGTTAACGACGAACTGCGATCTGTTTTGGAAGGTAAATTTCCCGAAGTTACTCGAAACCAGATGCCTCTCACGTCGCTTCCTGGCGCTGGTGCGGACATCAGAATTGAAATCTTGGGAGATGAACGGGCGAAGCTGATTGAAATCACTAATCAGGTCAAGGGAATCGTAGACAAGATGCCTGCATTAGTGGAGACGAAAACTACTGTTAGAACCGGCAAACCCGAAATGACCTTTCTTCCCGACCGAAACCGACTCAAAGATTACGGTATAACGGTAGCGGAGGTTGGACAAGTCTTGGGCTATAGTTTAACAGGGGTAACAGCCTCCACGTATGAGGAAGGAGACGAAGAATACGACATTCGGGTACAATTGGCAAAGAAAGACGTGGAAATTGCCGAGTCTGTTGGCCGCATCCTGATTCGAACCCAAAAGGGTTTAGTCCCGCTATCCTCATTGGGAGACCTCGTTGAGCGCTCCGGTGAAACGCAAATCGCACGCAAAAACAAACAGAATGCGTTTGCCGTCGAAGCGAACATCCTTGATGAATCCCTTGGGGAGATCGTCGGCAAGATTCAACGGCAGGTTAGTCGGATTGAGTTGCCGTCCGGCTATCGGATTCGTATGGGGAGCGATGCCGAAAGGCAAGCCGAATCCTATCAAATAATTAGCGTGGCTTTAGTCCAAGCCGTCGTGTTGACGTACATGCTGCTTGCCGCCCTCCTGGGTTCCTATCTCCACCCTTTCACAATTATGCTTACTCTTCCCTTGGGATTTGTTGGTGCGGTGTTGTCAATGTGGATTTTTGGGCTGACCATCAATATCTTTTCACTCTTGGCGCTCATCATGTTGATCGGGATTGTCGTAAACGACGCAATTCTGCTACTCGATCAGACGCACATATTTCGGCAGCAGGGGATGCCGGTTACAGACGCGCTGCTGAAGGCGTGTCCGCTAAAATTACGGACGATTATCATGACAAATTTGACTATCATCATCAGCATGTTTCCGCAGACACTCGGAGATCGCGGGGCAGCAATTATGCGGGCAACTTTGGCGGGGGTCGAAATAGGCGCGATCATCGTGCAGACAATCTGTACACTGACCATCATTCCGGTGCTTTACACGATTCTCGATCGATTTTCTGTTCGCAAGTACGATGCAGATACTCAACAGTCGATACTACCGGAGACAGACTCAACGGATGATTCGGAATCGTAAGGAACAATGAATGATAGTCTTACAGTCATTTGCATTCATGGTTATACATATTGCGATATACAGACAAATGAACGGGCCAGGCGGACGCGAAATGAAAAGAACGGAAATGCTGGATTTGGCAATGGAAGATTGTTACAACAAAACAACTGTAGGAGCGATCTCCAGGTCGCGACTTCTTATCACGAGCAGAATTCGCTCCTCCAGAAAACACGCAACACATTGCGCTACCACAAATCGCACAACGTAAGTCCGAATGTATAATTCTTAGTTGCAACGACTCTAGTACGAGGTTCCCCTTCGCAGGACAGTGGAGGACAGTCAAACTCACTCCCTTCCCAACTCTGACCGGGGAATAACAAAGGTAAATTGAGCCATGCGGTTACCTAGAAATACCAGTAATGAGTTAGCACTTAGGCGCGCCGTTAAAGAAGTGATTCTCCTGTCCGTAGTATTTGTCATCGCCCTTGCCCTCTTCGTCGGCACCCTCCACTTCATCGCTGCCAGAGAAGCCGACCACGACCTGCATAACCGACCGTGGGGATTACTACTGGGTTGGCTAACGACCATCACAGTCGGTCTCATTTTGGGACACACCCGACGGCAGGAGGAAGGGGCACCGCTGCCCAAGTCACTCGTTGTTGTTCGGGAATTACTCCAAGCCGTTATGTTGCTGCTCTTTTTCGCCGTGCTTGCCTATGGCTCCTATTTCGTTTACACATCAAGGGCATTGATTGTGCAGCGACCTTGGAGTATATTGATTGGCTGGTTTGCCTTCTTGATGTTCACCGCATTTTTTGTGAAAACTAGTGCTATCATTCGATTCATCCGGCATAAATAGCAGATACGGACGACTGTTCACACCAATCAACCGACTGAATAGGGGGGATCAAGCGAGCGAATTGCGAGTGATCGAGGGAGATCAAACGAACGAACAGTGAGTGCGATAGTGATCCCACAGCGACCGCGATGGAAATCCTATAGAGATCCCAAGGCAATAGTTGATCTCACCCCATACGGTAGGTGTGGTTTCCAACCGCACCCAGCTTCCACCAACGGGGAGGAAAACTCGAAGCCGGTTGAGAAACCTAACTGCTACTCGTGGAGAAGTGAGTGGAGAGGAATGAAACGGGAAGGATCAAGCGACTGGATAAGGAGCGCGATAGAAATCCCATAGAATTCCCTTGCCCTGCCGAATATATACGGAGACAAGGAATCTTACGTGCGTCACGTAATCAATGCACTTGAGCGTTAGAGAAATGGAATTATTCATCGTTAACAAGGTGCGGCGAGAACCAAAGTCACGTTGTCTCTTCCACCGTACTCAAGTACCCTGTCAATCAGTCCGCAACTTGCAGCATCAAGGTCTGATGCGTTCGCGATTATCTGAGCGATCTCGGTATCGTCAACTATCATATCGTGCAGTCCGTCCGTGCACGCAAGCACAATATCGTCAGGATAGAGAGGATAAATCTCGCAATCAATATCCACGGACGGCTCAAACCCGATTGCGCGATCAATGATATTTCGATTGCGATGCACACGTGCCTCTTGCGGGGTCAATTGCCCTATATCGACCAATTTTTGGACCAGCGAGTGATCTGTAGTTATCTGATTAAGAACGCCATCTCGCACTATGTAGATCCTGCTGTCTCCGACGTGGGCATAGATTAGCTCGGATGGCGTGATGAAACTCGCAATTAGGGTTGTCCCCATCCCGTTGATTGCATCTCTGGTTAACGATTTCGCATAGACTCGGTGATTAGCTTCTTTGGTGAGCTTTTTCAAAGTCATCAGTTTTCCGGTCGGGCTTGTATCCAAACTATCCGCGGGCAAACTGCCAAGTTCATCTGTCCATTCTTGGAAAACTGCAACGGCGATACGGCTTGCTATATCGCCTGCATCGTGGCCTCCCACCCCATCCGCGATAACAAACAGACTGTTTTTCTCATCAACGAAATATAAATCTTCGTTGAGCGTGCGGTATTCTCCTATATCTGTCCGCGCGGCGAATTTCATGTTTGCAGCTCTGCTATCCGCGAGTAACGCGTTTGGGCTGGAATCCAACATAGCAAGTAACGACACAAACGATGGAATCCACCTCCGGTTTCATTGCCTTGGATGGGAGGCAGAATCCATAAGGCGTCGAGTGACATCTCCTCCACTAATGAGTTGGACAAGGGACAAGAAAGGATGGCAAGAAATAGGCATGCAAAAGGTTTTCATCGTTCATTACGGCGAGGTCGGGCTTAAGGGCAGAAACAGGTCCTTCTTTGAGAACAGGCTCGTCCGGAATATCAAGCAAGTGCTTGAAGATACGGAATACGTGAATGTCCACAGGATTTACGGCCGGATTCTAGTGACATTGGGGGCGCAATCGGATATCCCCGAGATTCAACGACGCTTGCACAAAGTTATGGGTATCGCGCATTTTGAGCTCTGCCGCGTTACCGAGCAGAATATGGAAGCGATTAAGAACGGGGCGCTTGAGTGGATTCAGGGGCGGGAATTTCACACACTCAAGGTCGAGACGAGACGGGCGAATAAGCGATTTCCATTGACCTCCCCGGAGATTAGCGCCGATGTCGGCGGGTATCTGCTCAAGCACACCGGCGCTAAGGCAGATATGCACCGCCCGGATCTGGTGTGTTGGATCGAGATTGTCGAAGAGTCAGCCTACATTTACGTTGAAAAAATTCGTGGAATCGGCGGATTGCCCGTCGGCGTCAGCGGCAAGGTGCTTGTTATGCTGTCCGGCGGCATCGACTCGCCCGTTGCAGCGTGGCGCATGATGAAACGCGGCGCCAAGGCGATTTTCATTCACTTCTACAGCTATCCGTACACAGACAAAGCGTCGCTTGAGAAGACGACAGAACTCGTGGAGATATTGGCGAAGTCGAACCATCGAACGCAGGTCTATTTTGTACCGTTTGCGGAGATTCAGCGCGAGATTGTGACAAAAACGCCGGCGCCGTTTCGCGTTATTCTCTATAGGCGAATGATGGTGCGGATTGCCGAGCAAATTGCGGCACAGGAGAGAGCGGTTACGCTCGTTACGGGAGAAAGCCTCGGGCAAGTTGCGTCCCAAACCCTTGGAAATCTGAAGGTTATTGAAGACGCCGCGAGTCTGCCCATTCTCCGTCCCCTCATCGGCGACGATAAAGAGGAAATCGTCAATCTCGCTCAGCAGATTGGCACCTTTTCCGTATCAACACTGCCGCATCAGGATTGCTGCTCGCTATTTGTGCCCGACCACCCTGCCACCAACGCGGCAATCGAAGACGTTCAAGCCGCAGAGGATGCGTTAGAAGTCGATGCTCTCGTAGAGCAAGCGTTGAAAGCGGTTGAAAAACAGACCGTCAATCCCTCATTTTCCTGAGTTCTGTTGGCGTAACAACGTAGTGTAATTACGCCAAAGGCTAGACGTTTGAACAGAATTATTTCCCACTGGAAATCCGTCATCATTTTCGCTATAATATCAATCCGAATCATTTTTGGATCTTGCCGAATTGCAAAGGTTTGAAACCTTGAATCTTTTCAATATTGCCTCAAGCCTGGCGAAAGATTTGTCAGATTAAGTGATGTCCGTGCCCACACCAAAAGAACGGGACATAAGTGAGATATTTCTGATTAAGGTTTACGGTTTCAACCTCAAGAAATAGTTGGATGGAAGAAAGTATGGCAGAAGAAAAGCCTCCTCGTGTCAGGAGCCTGACAGGTTTCTTGAAATGGGCAATATCTGTTCCGTGGTGTTTCAAACCACACCTACGAAATACAAGCGTCTGCGAGTCGCCGCCTAGAGAAAGAGGATAGGAATCCTGCGCAACTCCTCAAAGTTAATCAAGATTTGATAGATAAAGCACAGCTTCTAGGACACGATCGGCAAGATGGTCATCAATTAAACGATTTAGAGTTGCTCGCCCAACTACAGCATTACGGCGCGGCTACTTGTCTCATTGATTTTACACGCAACGCATTGGTCGCACTCTGGATGGCATGTCAGCAGAGCACAAGTGGAAAAAATGCCAACGGCAAAGTTTTTGCGGTACGGAGCGACAATCTGTCCCAGTTCAGACATGTTACGCCCCAGTTGCTAAGGGACAAAGATATCGGATTCTTCTTTAAGGACGAGAGCGGAAAATTTCCGCTTTATCAATGGCAACCAAAATACCAGAACAACCGCATTATCGCCCAGCAGTCTGTATTTGTTTTTGGCGGTGCAGATGTTCCGGTAGAAAAAGAATGTACCATCTTAGCAGGCGGTAAGAAAACCCTCTTAACATCTTTAGACGGAATATCAGGCATCACTGAAGCGAGCATCTATCCCGACTTTGACGGTTTCGCCAGTCAACACGCCTGGAATAAACCGTATAGCGCTCCTGACGCACAGGACAATGTGCAACGCGGAGTTGTAGCACCGCAAGAAGAGAGGTTAGCTGATGCTCCTCCCTCCGCGGATGAATCTCTGTTGTCTAAAACTCCGTCGCCACCAAGCCAAGGAGGAGATGCGGAATGAATTCACAAAGCATCGCTTATTTCGATGAAGCCATTGCACTAAAACCGGATAAGCCCACGCTCTTCACGGCATATTATAACCGTGGCTTTGCTTACTTCCGACAAGGCGATTATAAACGTGCTGTTGAAGACTACACCAAAGCGCTTGAACTTAGTCTCAATAAGGCGGATGAGGCGGAAGTCTATTTTGACCGTGGCATTGCTCAGTTCCATAGTGGCGATTATGACCATGCGATTGAGGACTATACCGAAGCGCTAAAACGGAAGCCCAAATACGCAGAGGTTTATCATAACCGCGGGGTTGCCTTTCGTGTCAAGAACATACCCGATGAAGCACTAAACGACTTCAAAAAAACCATTGAATTGAAACCATATTATTCCACGCCCTATAACAGTCGAGGCCTTGTATTCTATAAACAAGGCGATTTGGACCGTGCCATCAAGGATTTTACCAAAGCGATTCAGCTAGATCCGAATTATTTCGAGGCTTTTTGCAATCGCGGCGTTGCGCGCGATGCTAAAGGAGCCCACGATCAGGCGTTCAGGGACTACTCGAAAGCAATACATCTCAATCCCAATTATACCGAGGCGTATTACAATCGCGGTCTCGCTTATGTCACCATGAGAGACTATGATTCTGCAATTCGGGACTTTACCAAAGCAATAGAATTGCGATTTGATTTTGCCGAGGGATATAACAGCAGGGCGGTTGCCTATGACTACAAAGGCGAATTTGATAGAGCAATTCAAGACTATAACAAAGCGATAGAACTTAGACCTAACTACACCGAAGCATATGTTTATCGCGGTATTGCATTGAGCAAGAAGGGCGAGATTGGTAGAGCAATTCAAGGCTTTAACAAGGCTATAGAACTTCAACCGAATTACGCTATCGCGTATGTCAATCGCGGATTAGCGTACTACAATTCAGGGGATTCCAATCGTGCTCTTGAAGATTACGATAAGGCGGTAAAGCTCGACCCGAGTCTCGCTCAAGCCTACAACAATCGTGGCAACGTGTACCGTAGAAAAAGAGATTATGACCGTGCCTTCTTGGACTATAATACCAATTACAAATCTAAATATTACACACAATCCAGTCGAAACCGGTAATGGATTGAACGATGTCTGATTGAGCCTCAAAGTAAAGCAAACCTTCAATCAACTTGTCTTCTAAGTGTGTCATATCGTCAAAGATTAGGTTAGGGAAGTATTTCTCCCGCAATTCGTCCCAGACATTTTCAACCGGATTGAGTTGCGGGCAGTAGGGAGGCAGCGTTTCAACCATCATCTGCTCCGGAATTTGCAAGGCGGATTTGCTATGGCTTGGTGCTTGGTCATATATCATTAAAATGAACTCATCGGGGTGTCTTTGGGACACTTCATTAAGGAAAAGGTTCATGGAATAACTGTCCATCGTAGGCAAAATCAGGAAATCGCACACGCCATCAACCGGACTAACTGCTCCATATGCATAGGTGTATTCTCTGACAGTTTGTTTCAAAACCACAGGACGAATGCCTTTGGGAGCCCAACATCGTTTCGGTTCATTGATTCGACCAAACCGCGCCTCGTCCTGGAGCATGACTCGCAAAGGCAGGCCGCTTTGCTCGGCTTCCTGTTGAGCTTGTTCGATGAGTGTGGGGAATTTTTTTAAAAGCATCAACAGCTTGCTCATCGTGTTTCGGGTGTTGGGGTCTCGGTACCACTTTTCGCCATTGATGTCGGCGCAACAGCGCGTAAACTGTCGATTTTCCTACCGGTCTTCCCACTTTTTCTTCATAGGCGCGATGAATCTGCGAAATCTCAATGAGTTGACCACTTTCTGCTTTTGTCGCTAAATCGGCAACAAACACTTGCTCATCAGCAAGAGATAGGTTTTGATGATATCTGCCCCCTTTAGACTTGGGTGTTAGCGCAGCAATCCCATTTTTACGATATTCACTTTGGATTCTCCTGACACTTACTGGGTGATAACTGGTTATTTCAGCGATTTGGTGCGAGGAATAACCGTAGTTCTCTCTTAGATAGACGCATTGCACACGGCGGTACTCCGAAAGGGTGGCGGCTTGTTCAAGCCGTTGCTTGAGTTGGTCTATGTTCTGTTCGGGCATGATGCCTCCTTTGCTCGTGCGGAGGGGTGGTTCATTGATTACACATTAAATTTGCTGGCTCTAATCAACGCTGCAGAAGTGTTGCAGACTATCATTATACCTATTCGTAGCTCATAGATCAACAATTAGTATAACAAGGCAATTGAACTGAAACCGGATTATGCTGAGCCATACAACAATCGCGGAAATGCTCACATTGACAAGGACGAGCATGAACTTGCTATTGAAGACTATAGCACGGCGACAAAACTCAATCCAAAACTTGCCAAGCCGTATAGCAACCGTGGTGTTGCGTATTTTCACACGGGGGAGACGGAACTTGCCATTGAAGACTATAACAAAGCAATAGAGCTTGACCCCGATGATGGTGATACCTACTACAATCACGTGGAGGTTTGGTTAAGTCGGAGCAAATGGGGCAAAGCCAGAGAGGATTTGAAGACTGCTAGAGACAAGGGGGTAGACATTGTCGTTGCATTTCGTAGTGACTTCGAAAGCGTCAAGGACTTTGAGGAGAAATATGATGTAAAACTGCCTCAAGACATTGCTTCCATGCTGACGAACGAACCGCCTAAGAGTGCGATTACCCCAAAAAACTAGCTGGTCGAATGAGCTGTATCTTCAACTGACAATCCTGCCATTTCCTATGCGATAATGCTACACTGAGACGCACTTTAGACGTGCCAAGCCCAAGCAGATTTCCACCTTAAATCCCCTCCATTTCTGTCTAAAGGATGGGAGTAAGTTAATACCGCCCCGATTGTAGGAGCGACCTCCCGGTCGCGATTTCGTGTGAACTCCGCTATCAGCCGGCCGAGTGAATAATAAACGATCAACAATATGTGCGAAGGATCAAGCGAATGGACATTGAGTGCGATAGAAATCCTTCTATCTTGCATCGCGCACTATTTTCAATCACTGAGGCAGGGTTGAACCTGTCAATCTCGCCATTCAGACTAGCTGCTCTCGTCTTGATGGGGTCGCAACTTTTCGTCAAGGCTATACTTTCCCGCACCAATCAAGATTAAACTCAAGAAAACGATACCGAGTTCGATGGCATGCGAGGCGCCGCTCAGACCGTCGCCGCGGCTCAGATGGCTGATTGCGGCAACCAGCATGGTTATCGTCAAAAGGATACATGCCGGTCGAAAAACGACCCCAAGGATGAGACAGACACCGCCAAAGAACTCCGAAATCGCTGCCATGAATCCCCAGAATGCCGGCATGAACCCGATGCCCAGACTCGCCATCGCCATGCCAATCTGCTCCCATTTCTCCGCGCCGCCAAATAGTTTGGGCGCTCCGTGAACGACGAACATCAACCCGATCCCGATTCGGAGCGCCAAAAGACCGATGTGCCTATGCTTGTTCAAAAATGTCAACACCATTTCCTATTAACCTCCTAATTTCAATTTAGTGATATCGAATCTCATCATAACCACACACCGCTACTCAAACACCTCAAACTCCCTATCCCTCACAATCAGCATGACGGGATTGTAAACGGCATCCCCCACATCGTCAAAAGAAAATGTGCCAAGCACCGTATCAAAATCCTTCGTGCCCGCCAGCGCATCCCGAATCGCGTGCGAATCCGTTGACTGCGAATTAAGAATCGCATTCATAATAACATACACCGACGTGTAAGCCAAAGCGCTGAATACATTCGGATCTCCGTCGTATTTTGCTCGGTAATCGCGAACAAACGCCCTATTACCGGGAGTGTTCGTCGTGTTGGTCCAAGCGGTAAACGTAATCGTACCCTCCGCCGCCGCTCCCGCCGCTTTCACCTCGGTTACCGTCAGCAGCGGCGCAATAAACGGCACCTCGATCGGAATCCCGACTTCACGCCCCTGAACCAGAATCCTCGGCAGATTCACCGGATGCGCCGACACGATGATGGCATCCGGATTCAATTCCCTAATTCGGGTCAATTGCTCGGTGTAGTCGGTGACGTTGAGCGTGACCGTCTCCGTCGCCAAAACCGGAATACCCCTTGCCGCTAGCGAGTCCGAAAAGATAGCGTCAGCGCTCCGGCAGTAAGCGTCATCGGTAGTGGCTAACTTGACCATTCGTTGATAGCCCAGCTTCTGGTGCGTTAGTCTGACGCCCTCGGGAATAAGCCTGTCCACGGCGAGGTTAACGCGAAAATCGAAATCCCCGATTGCACCGAGCCCCTGCGCCGCCGCCGAGGGGCTGATTGCCACAATCTCGTTTTCTTGAGCGACGGGGAAAGCTGCCGGCGCTTGCACCGAACCCAGAGGTCCAAGGATTGCCACCACCTTTTCCCCGTGAATCAACCTATTGAAGGCTTCAGCCGCTCCCTCTCCTGTTCCTCCATCGTCCTCAACGACGAACCGAAATTGCGCCCGTGCTTGTCCGCCAGAGGGGTTCGAAGCTGATTTAGTGCAGCCGCAAAACCCCGCAGCCAGAACGGCGATGCCAAGCGATAACGTGATTTTCATGACGTGATGCACGAGATCTTACCCTCTACTTGATGTATAAACATTTCTGCTTGATAGACGCATCCTCATCCCGACGCTTTACCCCTCTCCATTACGCACCAAGTCAAGAATCAGTTGTGGATTCTGTCGTACCGTTTCAAAGACCTCTAATCCCTCACGGCATACAGCGTCACACAATTTTTTGAACACAACTCCTTTAAGGGCAATACCCATGACACTGAGTTCTTTAGCTAATTCGCTGCCAGCGGGAACGAAATGGACATTCGGCGAATTAGGAATTAGCCTCCTATGTGTTGAGCCAAGCAGAAAAATCTGAGTGACCGCATCTGTAACCCCAAAAGGGAGTTGCAACGCTTGGACGTACTCGTTACCCAATAAGAAGAAAACTAAATCATAGTGCCTAATTAACTCCATCGTGTGTTCATGAATTTTAAGGCAGTTGCTACGTTCTTTGATTCTCCTTTTGCCTGCTTTCGTTCTGCCATTTGGAAATGTACAATCGTAAGGAGCAATAACTTTGCATTCGTTGAGCAAACCATGCTTCGCGGAAATAATCGCTAAATCAATAGTTTGCTTTCCATGAACTTTCCAAACCTGTTCCAACCCTTCCATTAAATTCGTATGTTGAGGTCCGGTATACATCTTTGCGGCAGGCGCTTTATAACCTAGCTTGTCATCTGTGCAAGAACTGATAACCAATATCTTCATGCTACAAACTCCATTCTATATCGCGACAACATCTGTATCATCATGACCACTTATTCAATAATCTCAAGAGTTTTCGTGCCCGGAGTAACGAACATACCGACGCTTAAGTCCATTCGCTCTTTGGTCGCACCGTCGCACGAGGCTGCTAAACATCCAAGTTGCGGATTTAATGCAAGTGTAGCAGTTATTACGTTGCCGATTATTCTCATAATGTCAATTCCTTCTTAAACTTGAGGTCTAAGAATTCAATCAATGCCAATCCGATTTCGGCAACTTTTTTGTCCTGCTTGATCAGATCTTTCACCCCCTTCTCACTTCCCATCCTTATACCGCTCCACCGCGCTGCCTTCCTCCGGTGCCTCCCTGACATACCGTGCAGGCATCGCCGGATCCCGCCACCGCCCCGCCCGTTGCACCTCCCGCACCGATGCCCCCGCCTCTCCCAGTGACACTGCAGACCCCACCCGCAGCGAATGCCCGCTGATGAGCCCATCCACTCCCGCCTCCGCTGCCCGGCGCTGTATCGCCTCGCGCGCGCCCTTCACACCCAGTCGGTTCTCGGTCACATGATTCTGGAAGCGTATCCGCCGGAACAGCGCCCCCGAATCTACCCCCGCCCGCTGCCGATAACGCGCTATCAACCGCCGCGTCGATTCGCAGATATACAACACTTCGTCCCGCGACTCTTGGTCGTTCCCGCGTCGGGGGAGTCGAAGCCCTTCGGAATTTACATCCTCCACGTTGACTGCGACCACCTCTGAGATACGCAACAGGCAATCACTCATCAGGCTAATCATTGCGGCATCACGCAGCCCC
Organism: Candidatus Poribacteria bacterium; assembly: GCA_965197465.1. Taxonomy (GTDB): domain Bacteria; phylum Poribacteria; class WGA-4E; order WGA-4E; family JAJDTR01; genus JAJDTR01. The sequence continues at coordinate 4,062,187 of OZ240209.1, forward strand.
GCCGCCGTGTCTGCCGATTCCGCCGCGGCACACACGCGCTCCACCTCGGCCCACGTCAATCCGTCTACCTGACGACGCCCGCGCCGCTTTCCCGCCCGACGCACATCGGACAACTCGCGTTCGGTGGTAGCCCCAACCAAAGTATCAACCCCATGCCGCTCAGCCATCCACTTGACTGCCGACACCATCAGATTGACTGTCGCCGGCGACTTCCCCTGCTCATGCAGAAAACGCACATACTCCGCCAACACCGCATCGGACAACGTGCGCCTCTCAAGCCATGTTTCCAGCTTGCGGGTCGCATGCTCATACGCTTTGAGTGTGTTGTCCGAAACGTCCGCCCGAATCTCCTCTCCCGCACCCGAGGCGATTCGTAGCCTTGTTTCCGATTCCTTCCCCTGTTTCATGACAAACCCTGTATTCGCGGCGGCATCCCTCCGCTTTCAATTGATTAGAAAACACCTTCGCGCACCATTGACCGGTTCAATTTCTTCACCACCGCCGGCGTCACCGGATCGTTGTCCGGGAGGAATCCCTCCCCTTTCTTCAGCTTCACTGCGGCAACGCTGTCCAGTCCAGCTAGCTCTTTCGCGCCTTCCAAAGCCTCCAAATCGCCCCCGTAGTAATCGAACCACGGCAGCCCTGCGGCAGTGTAATCTTGCGCGGTCTGCGGTTTCCCAGGCGGTCGGCACCCCGTCAAGTGCAAGAGCTGTACGCTATTGACGATATGCACGAAACAACGCGAATAGGTCGACGTGTCCCACGCATCAATACCGTACTCGTCCTCGTATATCTCCTGACGCATGAGTCCGCCCGGCGCCAACCCCATCTCGAGCGGTTCAGGCGCGCGCCTCACACAATCATCTCTTAGAAGCCTTTCCGAAATGCGATGCATTTCTTCGTATTTCGACCGCTTCATCGGGTAGACGGCAATCTGAAGCCCGCCGTGCTCAGCCTCTCCGGTTAGCTGTTCCTCCGGCGTGTAGCCCTCACCCAACGGCATCGCCACGAACTGTCGAATCAACCCCTTCTCCACGCAGAACCCATCCAGCCACGGTTGTTCAGGTACCACCATGTAATCCTGCGGCTCGCGGTTGAGTTCCTCCTCCCATGCCTCGCCAGTTACCGCGTTGACTTTGCCCGCCGCTATCTTCACCGCCATCGGATAATCGGCGCGGAAATTGATCCACAGCGCCTCTGCTTGATACATCGGTAAAAACACCCCGCCATGTTGGTTCCACGTTTCCGGCAGGTTATCCGGATAGTCGTCCACACGGCTGAACGGAAATCTCCCAAGCCCCGGCGGCAGATAATGTTCCCGGTTGTCGTCCGGAATCCGCAGCGTCCGCTGGAATTCAATCCCAAGTTCCGCCTCCTCATGTACCCCCGGAAATTGGAAGATAAGTCGATCGTTTCTAAGTTCGATAGTCTTTTTCCTGTTCCGTTTCTTGGTCCTTTTTGCCATTTTCGAACATCCCCTTTTCTGTTTGTAGAGTGAGTCGCATAAACCAATCGAACGCATCTTATATCCTATAACATGAATTATACTACCTAAAATCACGGATGTCAAGATTTTTTTCGAGCGTTCGAGCGTCTAATTTCAATTGCGCGAAACACCGCGCCGCGCTATAATTCCTTAACAGATTGTCCGCACGCTTGACAACTCACCTATTTCGGCGTTAGTCGCTTTATTCCTCGTCGTCTGTGAGATAATAAGACACTGAGAAGCTAGTTGCATGTTGCCGAATTGTGTAGGTTCTGTTGACATTTATCTGAGGCGTGTCTGTAATTCGCCGAGACAGACGTTATCGTAGGGGCGAGGTTACCTCGCCCCCCACACCCCGCGATATAGGGTCACGCAACACGCTGGTTATTTGCGATTGTTCCAAATCGCCTCGACGTGCATCAGGACGAAAACTCTCGGAACGGAGATGGATTCAATTTGTCAAATGTCAACACACCCTAGATTCTCCACCCTAAATCTCCTCCATTTCTGTCTAAAAGATGGGGTTAAGTTCAGTTATTTTGGGTAGCAATTTCGGTTTCATGCCTTCATACCGAAATTTCATACCTACGCTCTCTTGACTTTAACATGAAAACTGCGTAGAATCCAGTGATAGCATGAGTTCTCTCCCTCTCTCTGTCTCTACCGAAAACCCCCATTTGGTATGAAAATTATGAAAATTCCGAGGTGTACTAAACGAGGGTTTTCAGGTCACACTCGGAGTTTGCAAACAGGTTCAAAACGAAAGGACTCCTAGCCCATCAAACTCCACCACAAGATCTTCCTCACCTACACCTCACTCTTTCTCGTCACCATCGGCGGGATATTCGCGATTGCGAGTTATTTTATACGCGCCGCGTTTGACACGCAGATTCGCGAGGAAGCGGCAGAATTCAGAACTCGTATCTCGGAGACGCACAATTCCTTGGTTGCGGACATTGAGGAGAAGGTCGAGACTGAAAGAACCGACCCGGATGTCGTGCGCGCCATCAGAAACCAAGAAACACGGCCGACGACGATTAGAGACACCGTGCTGAAGATTCTGGAGTACGGAGACGCCAACGGGCAAATCATCGCCAGTCGATTGGATTTGGATCTTCGCCGGGGAGAGGTTGATTCGGAAGCGCTAGATCGTGCAGTGAACAGAGCCCCCAAATCCGCGATTCGGCTGAGAAACACGCGGCGCGGCGAAATCGGTTCCTCCGAATCGGCAATCGAGGTCACGCTGCCAATCAAGGCGGGCGAGAGAATGCTGGGTTTTGTCACGGGCGGCTATTTCCTGCGCGATCGACTTCGTCGTACGCTGAGCAATCAGTCGCGACATACGGTTTATCTTCGGGAAGCGGATGAGTTGGTTCCCTTGAATCGGTCGGAAGGTTCAATTCCAATCGAGAAGAATGACCTGCTTCAGACTGTGGCTAAGGGCAATACCGACGGATTCTCGAAAATTACGCTCGACAATATGCCGCACAGCGTTATTGCCGTCCCGCTGCCGTCAAGTTCCCCCGTCGAATTGATTATTGCCTATTCTCATCAAAATGAAATCAGGTTGCAGCGTCAGTTGACGCTGATTCTTCTTGTTGTGGGTACGGTTGGCTTACTGTTCGCTTACATTATCAGTTACCTAATCGGTCTTCAGATTGCCAAACCGATTCACCAACTCACGACAGGGGTAAGCCAGATTGCGTCTGGAGACCTCGCCCACCAACTGGAAGTCAACACACGAGATGAAATTGGACAACTCACGCGGGGTGTCAATCAGATGGCGACGGATCTGAAAACCAACTTGGAACGACGGATTAGTGCCGAACGCGTAGCCGCTTGGCAGGACGTGGCGCGCCAGATTGCCCACGAAATCAAGAACCCGCTGTTTCCTATTCGAGTCTCGATCGAAAACCTTCAGAAAGCGCGCTCGCAGCCCGAAATCTTCGATAAGATATGCGACGAATGCACCGAGACCATCATTGAAGAGGTCGACCGACTCCAGCGGATGGTGGACGAATTCCATCAATTCGCTCGGCTGCCCCTTCCCGACCGAAAGCCTTCCAATCTCAATCAAATCGCTGAACACGCACTGAATCTGTACTCCCAATCGTTATCGCAGATTTGGATTGAGACCGACCTTCACCCCGACCTGCCTCGCATCTCCATCGACCCTGTGCAGATTGCCCAAGTTTTGCAGAATCTGATCAAGAACGCCGTTGAAGCCATGCCGGACGGGGGAACGTTGCGTATTTCAACCCAGCCGATTGATGCGGGCGGGGTTGCGGTAGAGGTTCAGGACACGGGTATGGGTATGTCGCCGGAAACGCAGAAGGAAATGTTTACCCCGTACTACACGACAAAGGAAACCGGAACCGGCTTGGGCATGGCGATTGTGCAGCGAATCATTACCGATCACGGCGGCAAAATCTCCGTGACGAGTACGGAGGGGGTTGGCACCACGATACGTCTTGAGTTTCCGAATCCCGCCCCTGTAGGAGCGATCTCCGAATCGCGACCATAAGTCTATAGAAGCGCAATTCATTCAAAACCGTGGGAACGTAAGCCAAATTAATCTCCGCTCGCAGTGGCTTGCCAAATCCACTGTGCGCCTGCGGGTATGCCTTGGATATGTTTATCCGAGCCAAGCGAGATTGATGATAGGTCAAGCAACGCTCCGCGTCCCCGAGTTTCGGTTGCAAAGGCCCGCCATCAGCCTCCATTTCTTCCTTGCAATTGTCCATTGGCGTGTGCTAAACTCCGCAAGGTTTTCCACATATTATACTGCACCAATTTTTGTCGGATTTTGACATACAAAACCCAAGTTGCAACTTACAAGATTTTAGACATGTACCACCGTTTTTAATTGAGAGTAGTTCATCAATTGCGGAGATTTCGTGGCGCAAACTGTCAGTTTGCGCATCACAAGCACAATCTAACAGATCAACCGACCGGATAGGGAGTAGGGATTCCTATCGCCTTCGCTATCCGCTCAGTTGATCGATAGAGATCCCTTGTGCTACAACTGTGGCAACTTAGGTTACAAATTAAGGAGGATAACCAATGTTTGTTTGCACAGCTTGCGGCTATTTATGGACGGACGCGGCGGGACCACCCGAGGAATGCCCGGCATGTACGGCACCAAAGGAGAAATACGTTCCCTATGATGACCGTGCGGAAAGATGGGTGAAAAAAGCGGTGGCGTCTCATGTGATGTATCCCGATGAAGAAGGGGCGGATCTGCGCGCGGAAAATTCGGCGCTGTCCTCACATGTTCGCTTCGCACTCGTTGGTTTGCTTGAAGAACTCAAGGAGTAACTTGCTAGTTATGCCATCTCTCTAAAATGACAGGCATCAATGGCGTGAATTAGAATCGCGATTCGGAGAGGGATTTCTATCGCGTTCCTTGTTCAGTCGCTTGATCTGTCCGCTCGCTTGATCTTGAAACTAGCAGGTTTTCACCCCAAGGAGATATGTGATGCGACAACCGATAATCACTAACACAAAGATAATGAAACTACTTAAACCAATTGCTTGTCTGCTGCTGACCCTATACGCGACAGCACTATACGCGGCAGGATTCGAAGACATCGAAACTCAGGTGCAAGAGCACGTGCTGTCCAACGGAATGAAGTTCATTATCCTAGAGCGGCACGAGGCGCCCGTTTTCTCGGGATACATCTACGTCAATGTCGGCGGCGTTGACGAACCTACAGGGAACACCGGAATCGCCCATGTTTTCGAGCACATGGCGTTCAAAGGAACGACAACGCTCGGGACAAAGAACTACCAAGAAGAAAAAACAACCATGGACGAGATGGATGCAGTGTACGACCAACTTAGAAACGAGTGGGTAAAAGGCAATCGCGCCGACCCCGAGAAGTTGAAGCAGTTAGAGGCGGAGTTTGACACCCTGCAAGAAAAGGGATCGCAGCACTCCGACGGTGAGGAATATTCCAAACTTCTGGAGCAAGAGGGCGCTGTCGGTCTCAACGCAACCACATCCGCAGATTCCACCGAATATTTCTACAGTCTTCCGTCAAATCGGCTCGAACTCTGGATGGCGCTCGAATCTTCAAGGTTTCTCGACCCGGTGATGAGGGAATTCTTCAAAGAGAAAGATGTCATCAAGGAGGAACGCCGAGGCCGCGTGGACAGCAGCCCTATCGGCAGACTGCTTGAGGAACTGAAGGGAGTGGCTTTTCTCGCGCATCCCTACGGTCGTCCGATCATCGGTCACATGTCGGACATCAATACAACAACGCGTGCCGAGGCGCTTGCATTCTTCAAGCAATATTATGCGCCAAGCAATATGGTGGCGGCTATCGTCGGGGATGTCCAGACCGATCAAGCCATCCGAATGGCAGAGGAATACTTTGGCAAAATCCCGTCGCGTGCGAACCCGCCCCTTGTCGAGACCACGGAGCCGAAACAGTTGGGCACACGGCATGTTAAACTTCTGGAGCAATCACAACCCATTTTCATTGCCGCTTACCATGTCCCAGCCGTCAGGCAACCCGATTACATTGTCTTGGGAGCCATCGCGGACATTCTGTCCTCCGGGCGCACGTCGCGTTTTCACAAGAAGTTAATCCGTGACGAGAAAGCCTCAATCTCTATCGGCGCTTTTCCGGGGTATCCGGGCGACAAATATGCCAACCTTTTCGTTATTTACTCCTTCCCGGCGCAGGGACATTCAAACGAGAAAAACGAAGAGATGATAATGGCTGAGATTGAGAATCTCAAGACCGAACATGTGACAGAAGACGAGTTGAAGAAAGTCAAGAGGAACGCGAAAGCCGGTTTTATCCGATCGTTGCGCTCCAACCAAGGCTTAGCCGCGCAGTTGTGCACCTACGAATTTATCCACGGCGATTGGCGCGAGATTTTCAACCTGTTGGCACAGATTGAGAAGATAACCCCGGAAGACATCAAACGCGTCGCGAACGAATACTTCGTGGATAGCAATCGTTCTGTCGCAGAAATCGTTACGGAAGAGGCATCGAAAGAAGACACGGAGGCGGGTGAATGAAGAATTTCTTGTGTTATTTGACAATCTGGAGTTGTGTTTTCGTTGTCGCCGCTTGGGGCGAGAGACCGCCGGAAGCGCTTGAGGCATCAATCATGGCGGTTGCGGCAGATACATCGAGCGTTCAAGAGATGGACGTTCTTTCAAAAAAGCCGCACGAAGGGCTTGTGTTTCCCCCACTGAACCAACCTCAACCCCCCGTGCCCCAACGAGTCGAATTGGACAACGGCATGATCATTTATCTGTTGGAAGATCATGAGCTGCCCATTGTCGACATTTCGGCGCGAATTCGCACCGGGGCGATTTACGAGCCGGAAAACAAAATCGGATTAGCCGAGATCACCGGTGCCGTTGTGCGTACCGGTGGAACCACCAGCAAAACCGGGGACGAGCTAGACGAGATTCTGGAGAATCTCGCCGCCTCCGTTGAAGTGGGGATAGGCGGTGATTCCGGGACGGCGTTAATGTCCGTGCTGAAAGAGGATCTCGACACAAGTCTGGAAATCCTCGCGGACGTGCTGATGAATCCTGCGTTTCGGGAAGACAAAATCGACTTGGAAAAAGTTCAACATCGCAGCGGTATTGCCCGGCGAAACGATAATACCCGCAGTATCACGTCAAGAGAATTCCGGAAGCTAATCTACGGCGCAGACAGCCCGTATGCCCGCACAACGGAATACGACACCATCAACAGCATCATGCGGGATGACCTTGTCGCTTTCCACGCGAGGTATTTCCGCCCGAACAACACCATCTTGGGGGTGCTCGGAGACTTCAACTCCGAGGAGATACTCGGCAAAATTAGAGAGGCTTTCAAAGGGTGGCAGCCAGCAGAAATCGACCTGCCCGACAAACCCAAAGTACCCGAGGGAATGGCGAGAAGGGTGGCTTTGGTATCGAAAGACGACGTAAACCAGACGAACATCAGGATGGGGCACGTCGGCTGGTTGCGCAGCAATGAGGATTACCCCGCCTTGGTCGTGGGATGCCAAATCTTGGGGATCGGTTTCAGCAGCCGATTGGTGAGCAGCATCCGAGTTGAGAAAGGGTTGGCGTATTCCGTAGGCAACAATTACGGCGCGGGCTACGATGTCCCCGGCGTTTTTCTTGTCGCCTGCGCAACGAAGTCGGAGAGCACGGTTACGGCTACAGAGGCGATTCTGGCGGAAGTCGAACGGATGCGCGTCGAAGAGGTGTCGGACGACGAGCTGAAGCAGGCGATTGATGGATTCATGAACTCGTCCGTGTTTGACTACGATTCAAAGGGCGAAATCCTGTCGAGAGCCCTCCGATATGCATACTATGATTATCCTCAAGATTTTGTCGAGCAATTGATGGCGGGGATTCGGAATATCACAAAATCGGACGTGAAGAGGGTTGTCGCCAAATATATGCATCCCGACCAATTCACAATCTTGGCGGTCGGCAAAGCGAGCGACTTCGATAAGCCCCTTGATTCCTTGGGCGAGGTGGCCGAGATTGATATTACCATTCCGAGTCCATCGTCGGAGCCTGTGCCTGAAGCGGGCGAGGGCGATGTCGCCAAAGCGAGAGAGATTCTCGCCGCGGCAATTGATGCGCACGGCGGGTTGGAAAATCTGAAGCAGGTGAAAACAATCGTGTCGATCGGAGAGATAGTAATGAGTACGCCTGCAGGAGAGATGGCGATTGATGGTCAAGTTACCGTCGTGTTGCCTGGCAAAGCACGATATGATATGACAATCCCAGCGATGGGGATGACAATGAGTCGGGTTCTTGGTGAGCAATCGGCGTGGATGGCGTCGCCCCAAGGCACCCAAACGATGCCGGAAGTTTTTGCCCAAGAAGGCAGGAATGAACTCTTTCGACTGAATCCCCGCTTGCTTACTTATGTTTCCAATGCCGATGTTGCCGTTCAACATCTTGGCGAAGAGGATGTCAACGGAAAATTGGCGGATGTGGTTTTGGTCAGTGATACGCCCGCGGGTTCCATCAAGCTCTTCATCGATCAGGAATCAAAATACATCGTCAAGAGGGAGTTTCAGGCTTTGGGTCAACAGGGCGAACCCGTACAGCGCGAGGAATTCCCCGGCGATTATCGAGACATCGCCGGAGTGAAGATTGCTTTCTCTGTTGTCTCAATTGACAATGGCGAGAAAGCCGCCGAGGTGACACTTAGCGAAGTGACAATCAACGCGGAAGTGGACGAATCAATTTTCGAGCAGTAGTGCATTGTCGAAACTCGATTTTGTACATTTAAGCAGCACAACAGGCGATGGTAATCAAGCGTTAAAGAAAAGAACTCGTCAGAGTTAAGTGTGGAAATGAGATTAACTTAGGACTTACGCAGTGACGAATCCAAAGGTTTGTAGGAGCGATCTCCGAATCGCGACCTCCTATCGCGAGCAAAACTCCCTACCACAGAAGACGCGCAAAAAAGGGATTTCTATCGCAGTCCTATTCGCTCCCTTGATTGCTACTACAAACCGAACACTGTAAATCCTATGTGCATAATTCTTGGTTGAAATGACTATATCTGTCCCAATCTCGGCAGAAACCAGCCGGTAGTTGGAAGTGTCAAGCAGTTGTGTCAAGAGCACATACATCGGTGCCTCCAGAACCATATTGGGTATCATTGCAATCAACTTGGACTCATAGGGCAAACGCGCGTTCCCGTAGCACGTTCATTCCCACACTTAACCCTGAAGACCCTAGAAAAGTAGGGAGTCTTTGATTTTCTCGGCTTTTTGCCAGTCCATTGAAAAAGTCGCATCCGTAGACCAGAACCGGAGTCTCATACAACCCCGTGCATCATCGGAATAAATCGCCAACGGTTTCTGATATCATGCAACCTGTCGCCCGCTGAAGCCTTGGTGTGGCGTGCCTCGGTGGTGCTATACACCTTTCGCGCCGCTGGCGCTTTCAAAGGCTGGTAATACCATTTCTCTATATTCGAAGTGCATTACTGGCGTTAATCAAATCTTACGAATGCGGGGCAAGATGCCCCGCCTACGGGGTTTGGTGTGCGGGGTAATGGTCGATATCGGTCTTTTCATAATAGTATAATTGAAAACATTATACGCAATATCATTCAAGCGAAATGGTATAAGAACTCTATCGCACTCACAATCCGTTCGTTCAATCCTACAACATCCTCCCCAAGATTCATTTCCCATTGCAACATTGAACTTAATCCTTTAGAATTATAGTTGGTCGCACCCGCGAAGATGTGGGATGAATTGCGCTAATGTGAACCACGTACACCGTGAACCCCCTATTGCAATCTGGGTGCGTAAGTCCAACGGTAACCTTCCCTATGCAAGTTGATGTTAAACCTGTCCGGTCCCCTTCAGATCTGAAAGCGTTCATCGAGTTGCCTTGGCAGATTTATCGCAGCAATGCGCAGTGGGTGCCGCAATTGCGCAGCCAACTCAAGGAGCGGCTTAGCCGATCTATGTCCCCGGTTTTTGATTACGCCGAGGTGGAGTTTTTCCTTGCTCGGCAGAACGGGGGCATAGTCGGACGAATTGCGGCAATTAAAAACGAGAATCATATCATCTTCCATGACGAACGTGTGGGGTTCTTCGGGTTTTTTGAATGTGTTCAGGATCAGCGTGTGGCGGATGCACTGTTTACCAAGGCTGCCGACTGGCTGAAAAGCCGATATCTCAACGTGATGCGCGGCCCGACGAGCTACTCGACCAACGGCGAGTGTGGACTACTCATCGACGGATTCGACTTCTCACCGGCGATCATGATGTCGTACAATCTACCGTATTACGCCAATCTCGTTGAGGGGTTCGGGTTCAAGAAGACAAAAGATTTGTTAGCCTATGAGGTCACGGATGAAGCATTCGCACCCGATCGGCTGGGCAAAATCGTTGAACGCATCAAAAAGCGAAGACAGGTTGTGGTGCGTCCGATCAGAAAGAAACAGATTGATCGAGAAATCGAACGCATCAGAGAAATCTATAATTCCGCATGGGAGAGGAATTGGGGGTTTGTACCGATGACTGATCGGGAGATTGATTATCTGGCGGACGAACTCATCCAGATTGTTGATCCCGATATTGTGCTGTTTGCCGAGGTTGAGGACGAACCGATTGCCTTCATCCTTGCACTGCCCAACTTTAATCAAGCGCTTAGACATGCCAATGGACGCCTATTTCCGCTCGGCTTGTTCAAAATCATCTGGCACGCTCGAAAGATTAAAGATGCCCGCATGGTGGCGTTTGGCGTCAAGGAGTCACATAGGCAACAGGGCATTGATGCGCTCCTCTACTATGAAGCCTTTCAAGCAAGCGTCAAGAAAGGCTATCGCCGTGCAGAGTTGTCGTGGATTTTGGAGGACAATCGTCTCATGAACCGAGCGCTCGAAACCATGGGGGCCAAAATCTATAAGCGTTATCGGCTCTACGACTATCCGCTTGTTTGAGAAGGGGCAATCGGGAAAATCCACGAGATAGTGTATCAATCAAGGGGATGGGAGCACATTGTGCTGCTCCCGCGGATTGAAAGCCCAATCAATGAGGTTTGGGAAATCGAAGCAAATATAATCGGGGATTTGGTGATTGCAGATTCTACAGGATTGTGAAGGAGAGACACTAATCAAGCGAGTGAAAACGAGTGATCAAGGGAACGGATAGCGACCGCGATAGAGATCTTATAGAAATCCCATAGAGTTCCCTTTTCAAGAAAAAACTCGGTTTCACTCTTAGTGCTTTAAGTGTTGCAACAACGTTTCGGCAAGTCGAGTGGCGAAAGCGTCATCGTTTATGTTGTTATCCATTTCAATCACCGTGACATTGTCCGTCACGTTCTGCTTCAAGTTCTGAATCCACGCTGCCCTGGCTTCTGGCGAATCAAACGGCTGTCCCTGTGCGTCAATTGCGGAGACCCCCCGCTTGGGAATTATCACGGTCGTCTGCCCCTTTGCCTGACTGAGTTTTCGAGCCATCATTTTCCCCAACGCGGCGTTTTCGTCCACAGTTGTGCGCATGAGCGTAATTGTTGGGTTGTGTTGGTAGAATTTCCGATTCTTGAATTTCTCGGGCACGGTGTCGGGGGGACCAAAGTTCACCATATCTAACGCACCCGGCGCGATTACCTGCGGAACACCGTGATTTCCCGCTGCTTCCAAGCGGTTCGGTCCTGCACTCAACACTCCACCAACCAACTCATCAGCGAGCTCGGTCGTTGTAACATCAAGCACACCGACGATAAATCCGCCCCTGACCAAATCTTCCATTGCGCGTCCGCCAGTGCCGGTTGCATGGAAGACAAGAACTTCATATCCCGCAGCTTCAAGAATCTCCCGTGCCTTGGTCACGCATGGAGTTGTCACTCCAAACATCGTGGCGGCGATTAAGGGTTTATCGTCCGCTATAGGCACCTCTGTGTTGATCATACCGACAATTGCTCCCGCGGCATTCGTCAGAATCTGCCGCGAGAGACTGTTGACTCCCGCGATGTCCACGACCGAATACATCATCGCGATGTCTTTCGTATCTACATAGGGACTCGTGTCGCCGGAGGCCAACGTAGAAACCATCATCTTCGGAACACCGACGGGCAGTGCGCGCATTGCCGTTGTCCCAATCGTCGTTCCGGCAGAGCCTCCGAGCGAAATGACACCGTCAATTACTCCATCATCGTTCAGTCGTTGGACAATCCTTGCAACTCCCTTCGCCATTGCGGCGACGCTATTTCCTCGATCACCTTCATTCCTGAGCGTAGTCAGCGATGCCCCGCCTGCCTCCGCCACTTGCTCGGCAGACACATTCGGTTCAAAACCCGGCTCTCCTAGAATACCTGTGTTGATAACATACGTTGCAACCTTATTCGCCTCTATGCGTTCTTTGAGGAACTCAAACTCCTGTCCTTTCGTATCCAATGTCCCCACCAAGCAAGCCGTCTTCGACATGATTCTATCCCTCCGCCGATTGTTGACTAGGTTGAACCGACTCAACAACCATGAGTTTCATTATTGAATGGGCATTATAGTTTGTCCATGCCACAAGATCAAGGATAATCTCTCCTAACTACGCCTTGCTATTATCTGATGCGAGATAGGGTTTTTTCTGGACACCCTAGAAGCCCTATGATACACTACTGATTAGCCTAAGCAAAGACATCGCCGTAATATTCCAGCTGTTATTCTATAATCCTTACCAGTAACTCTATGCTTCCATTCACCGTAAAAGTTACTCACCAGTCGGTCGAGCGATTGTGCCGAATTACGGCGAGCAACGAACAACAGAATATTGATGTTGACGTTGACATTCACACGCACGCGCGAGAGTTTCGTCATTTGTTTACAGGTAGGTCAAGCACGAGTTTGGGAACTGCAGTATTGAATGAAGCAATGGAGTGTGCCTACGAAGCATTTATTGCGTTTCTACAGGGCATTGCTCAGCCCGATGTCTTTCTGCCGTTGAATCGCCTCAATCGATATCCTCACCGTCTATACTGCCTTCTCATGTCCCCAAATCGCACCCGTGAAGTGTTTGAAATTTATAACTCGAGTGACGGAAACCGCCTGACATACAGTGACTATGAACTTGTCGTGAGCCGCAAGACGCAGCTTCAAGACACGGAAGCGTACTTGATTACCCCGAACAAGTATACAGTTTTTATGCGGCAGGCAATTGAGTCACGCGTCATCAATGTGTACCGTAGCGATTTTATTGATTTGATCACCCACACGCCGCCGCCGCTTAACCTTCACGCTCAAGATATAATCGACACGCTTGAGAGCAATGTTGCCACAGAATCCGAGCACCCCATTGAAGGACAGCAGTTTCTAATGTTCTCACCGGACAAAGCGAAAAAGGAGACGGAGAAACAGACAAAATGTCCGAAATGTGGAGGACTGATTCAGAAGATAGGCGTGGGAAGATACTTCTGCTTAGATTGCGAGTGGGATAATCTCCCGCCGCTGAGATGAGGAAACCCCGGTTTCCATGTTTTGACGGTCAGTTTCGACTTGCCTGCCCCGTCGCTAACCCCACCATTCCCATCTACTGCCGGCCTCTAAGATCCTAAACTGAGAGCAACACAGAATCGAAGAACAATGACGGTGTTGATAAAGGCAATGAGTGCGCCAACAATAGTCTGAACGAGAGTGTGTCTTTTGCGCCGAATTCGCGCCCACGCGATGAGTGGCACCAACAGAAATAGCCACGCAAACTTCACATCATGGAGGATCAGCACAAGCACAGTGATACAGCCCGTAAAGACGCCCGTATGGAAGCTGATTTTCCAGACTTGTGTAATGGCGCCAAAGACCATCCCGTTTGTGATATACGCAATCCCCGCCCAAATTATCTCCTTCGGCGCGCCGATTACGTAAAAAATGCCCAGACCAATACATGCCGCTCCTATTGCAAAGAGCAACGGCAACGTGCGTTGCTCTTTGACCTCAAGGTTGAGGCCATTCACCCTTCCTAGGCGAAAGAGGAGGAAGATACCGAAGACCGGCAGCAGAGAAAAAAAGTGAAAGCAATCACCATCCAAAACAGTGTCTCGCGTGTGGTTGCAGCGTATCTTTCAGCAATCACTAGAGTTGTCGCAATTGGCGCGAGAAATGGGTTGAAGAGAACCGATATCGCAGCCGCTATTCGATTGTGCATTGACGTGCCTAATTTTGAGTTGACTGATTCATCTATCTTGAATCAGAGGTGAAAGTAAAGTTTATAGATTGGGACATCCCAAAATGTCGAGAAAATATACTGCATGTTTTTTTGGCTCTTGATGAAAATCGCACATCTTCCCATGGTAAACCGTCACTGTCGTAGGTTCCTCCTACACGACGGTTCCCCCTCTGAAACAGTGAAGTGAACAGAGGTGATTCCGCGGTGAACTGGGAGATTGGTTAGTCGACACTCGCTGAGTTAACTGACGACCTTTACGAAGATTGACGGTTAGAGGGAGGACCGTTTCGCACGCCTTAAACCCGATGGCTTCGGCACGGACATAGGAAGGCTCCGCTAACGACTGCCATTAGCACGTTACGTTTATTTCGACACGAGTCTAGATTAATGCAGCGACCGGTTTCGGCAGTTCAGTCAGAGCGATTTCAAGAACTCAATAAGTTCATGTTACCGAGTGATCCCCCAGCGGATGAAATCTACCATAATTAGCGGCGACTTGCAAGCAGATTTTCCAGTCGTGCAAGTGCCGCATCCTTGAGCGCGGAGTTTGACTTATATTCATAATAGCGTTTCAACACTTTGCCCGCGTACCGATCAGCTCTCTGCGGTATCGCGCCATCACCTCGGACGTTGCCTGGACCAACATTATATGCAGCCACAGCGCGAACATAGCTGCCATCGTATCTTTTTAGTTGGGCTTTCAGATACGCAACCCCCGCTTGTATATTCGTGCGTGGATTGAAGCGTTCATCTATCCGTTGGTCGTGAGTTGGCTTGAGCACGTTGCGGTAGTTGGGCACCTTAAGGCCGAGATCTTGTGCAGTTCCCGGCATTAACTGCATTAATCCAACTGCCCCCGAGCTTGAAACTGCGTTGGGGTTGAAGTTCGACTCTACTCTAATCACAGCGAGTATCAACTCAAGCTCGACATTCTGGCGAGCCGCAAGTTGCCGAAGCGAGAGATTGTTAACGCCTTTTTTCGGATTCGAAGATTCTGGTTGGCTCCAAATACGGCGTTTTGGCTGTTGATTACGCTGCTGAGGTTTTCCCCCGAATGTCCATCCAACAGAAACGAGGTGTTTAGAGTTCAGATTCGGGCGTGTCAAATAGGCGTAATGGACTTGCTTGCCCCACTGACTCAGGGTAAGACCAAGACTCCAGTGAAGCGCTGGATTCGGAGCGACGAAATCGAAGACTGAGCCAAACCGGAATGCGGCACTGGGTGTCCCAACCTCGGCGCCCATTGCCATTTCCCTCGTTGTGATATTGAAAGCACTATTAAGTTGAAAATACCGAATGGGTGCCCAGGTGCCGCCGATGGCAAGCTGTTGGTCGAAACTTTGAAGAGATTTCCCGTCACCATCTGTAATGACAATGCCGGAGATGTCGCGAATGCTCCCCCCGACAATCCAATGTGGACTTAGTCTTCCGACAATCCCCAGGTCATAGCTCGGAATCCAAAGACTGCCGTGGTAGGGCGCCCGATTATAACCTACGTTGCCTCCAATTTGCCATTGTCGGATATTCGCGGCATAGGAAAGCACGGCTTGATTATTTCCAAACTCAAAGGTGCCAATTGGGTTATTGCGTTTATCTATAAAGAATCGATCTGCGCCATTGAGATCGACCAAACTTAGACCCAATGTGCCGTATCGGCTGAGGGGTAACGCAAATGAGAGTGCCCCTTGGGAGAGGTCGTAGACTAGACTTCCGTGTTGTAGGCTGGCGAGTCCCGCCGGATTCCACAGTGCCCCTATTGATCCCTCAGCATTACTGATAAACGCACCACCCAAGCCGAGCGCTCTTACTCCGATCGCGGGTCGGGAATCGGCTGGTGTCGTCAGAGAAGGACAGCACAACCATACGCCGAAGCACATACAGAGCACGCGTAACGACATGCTACGACTATGGAAGACTGATGAGGCATGAGGGGTTGACACCGTTTCCGTCCCGTGTCTGGATTCGAAATGGAGAAGAGAACCGGTGGGGCGACCATTGCGTGCAAATACAGCGGTATCGTTGGGTAATTTGAAAGCCGCCGTAGAGGGGACGACAAACAGAACCGCTATTCCATCAAATAGACGAGGAACTCCAACGTCGTTAGCGCGATGTCCGATTTGCCAGACACGCTACAATCTGTCGCTGCCTCAACTAAATCGCCGCAACAGTTAGTAACACTGTTTTCGTCTCGGTAGAAACCTGTGTGTCAGTATCTATTCCGGATTCCTTGACGGAGACGATTCGGTCTAGCACTGTCACAACGAATTGGATGACCTCTAGCTGAACCCCATCTGTGCTTGAGATGATGGGAGCAACCCACGTTGCGCTATTGGGACTTGTGACAGAAAGTTTTCCGTGTTCGGTTACGTTAATCCAATCAAGCAGAATACGGAATCCTTGAACGCCGTCAACTGTTGCAGTTAACTGAACGCTTTCGCCCGGTTGAACAACAGCCTTACTGACATTAACCTTTACACTGAGGGGTTGTGGGTTACCGGGTTGTCCTAATGTGACAGAGTCCTCATCCAGGTCGGTTTCTTTGACCGGGTTTTCAATGTTGCTGCCACCGCAACCTGATATCCATGCAGCAGAACCGATCAAGATGACTTGCAGGAGAGTTAGCAGTCGGAAAGGTGTGATCATGTTTCCTGCCTCCGGTTAAATGTAAAACATTGCGCAAAATGCACACGAAAAAGAACGTGACCGCTATCATCCAGTTTCAATAAACAGTGCGCATGAATTGAATCACGGGTTAGAGGATGGCACGTGTGCACGGCCGACAGAGGAATCGAAGAGCTTACGATTATTGAGGGAAGATCGCAGCGAATAGTCTGAATCACGGATTAAAGACACCTAATCGGTGTTGTTATGCGCCTTGAAGATTCGATCTAAGCGAAGAGAAGAAGAGATCGCTATGGGATTTCTATCGTACGGGAGTTTCTATCGCGATAAGATCTCTATCGCACCCCTTGTTCAGTCGCTTGATTTATCCGCTCGCTTGATTCTTACAATCAGGCGCGATTGCCCTGAGGGCTATCGGTTCGCCAATTGACAATGAATCCCAGGTTTTGCTATACTTATACCATTTCGCTTGAATAACAGTGCATACAGTGTTTTTCAATTATACCGTTATGACACGGTCCATACCAACTGCTACCCTTGACACCAAACCCCGTAGGCGGGGCATCTTGCCCCGCCTTGGAAAGACTTGATCGACGTTATTAATGCACTGCGAATATAGAGAAATGGTATTACTACGATGAATCCGGTAGACTGGGAGTATTCTCGCCAACAGGGAGAAACTATGAAAGTCGCATATTTTGATTGTTTTTCCGGCATCAGCGGCGACATGACGCTCGGCGCGTTAGTTGACGTAGGCGTCGATCCGGGTGCGCTGAGAGCGGAGTTGTCGAGGCTAAAACTCGACGCCGAATTCAGCTTGAATTTTGAGAAAGCGAGCAAACACCATATCACTGGTACGCGTGCAATTGTACGGACGACCGAAGGCGGGCACGAAGACGTAATCCGCACCGCCGAATCGTCAGAGGGAGCAGATGCTCATAGCCACTCGCACGAGCACGCCCACGAAACACATCATCATTCCCATCACGAGCACGCTCCCAGTCGTCACCTGTCCGACATTTTCGCTATTCTTGAGGACAGCAATCTCGAAGCGCCGATAATAGAGCAGGCGAAACAAATTTTTGATCGATTGGCGGAAGCGGAGGCGAAGGTTCACAATACCCCCAAAGATCGGATACACCTGCATGAGGTGAGCGGCATCGATTCAATCGTCGATATTGTCGGATCCGTCATAGGCTTGAATCTGTTGGGAATCGAAGAACTCTACGCTTCGCCGCTTGCGCTCGGGGGCGGTTTTGTGCGTTGCGCTCACGGTCTGATGCCCGTACCCGTGCCCGGCACGATGGAATTGCTGAAAGGGGTTGCGGTGCGGCAAACGCAGATTCGGAAGGAGCTGGTGACGCCGACGGGGGCGGCGATTATCACTACACTCGCACGCGGGTTTGGCTCTATGCCGGAGATGGTTGTTGACCGAATCGGTTATGGCGCCGGCACCCGCGACCTTGAAGAGCAACCAAACCTCCTGCGGATTTGTCTCGGCGAGAAAAAGGAGAGCGGTCTTGAGAGCGATCAGGTTTACCTAATCGAAACCAATCTTGATGACATGTCCCCGGAGATTGCGGGTTATCTGACGGAACTGCTGTTTGAGAAGGGCGCTCTCGACGTTTTCCTCACGTCAATCCTCATGAAGAAGGGGCGCCCGGCAACGAAACTCAGCATTCTCGCTGTACCAGAGCTTCGTGAGAGTCTCACTGAAGTCATTCTCAGGGAAACCACAACGTTCGGGGTCAGGTGTCACGCTGTCGAGCGATCCAAACTAGCGCGTGACTTCATTGAGGTGCGGACGCAGTGGGGAACCGTTCGCGCAAAACGCGGTTATATGGATGGTGAACCGATCAAGTCAGTGCCGGAGTATGAGGATTGCAAACGCATCGCCGAGAAGCACGGTGTGCCGTTTCGAGAGGTCTATCAGGAAGCGATGCGGGTTTTAGGCTGAAGGTGTTCCAATTACACAATCGCGCGAGGAAAAAAGATGCGACTCATTCGACAAAGGCATTACGTGATAGTTTTATTTCTGATTGCCATTTTTGTCACTCAAACATCGCAGGTGACTTGCGAAACCTACACGGTCGACGGATTTGAAATCCAAACCCGCCTTGTTCCCGACAAAACCATCATAATGCTTGGCGAGCCCGTCCACGTCTCGTTCATCGTGGAAAACCACTCGCACCAGGATGTGCAGGTGCTAGTAGGCGGCGATTATAGAAACGGGCTTGGAAGACCGGAGAGTTTCACCGTTACCGTGCAAAGAGAGGGCAGTCGGCATGTCCCGCAGCCTGATGCGGGACTTGGAATGGGCGGCGTGTCAGGACCCGTACCGATAACCGCCGGGGGCAATTACGCCTTCAGACTCTTGCTTCCCCATTGGGCAACATTTCAAGAGGTCGGCAACTACACAATGGTTGCCAAGAGAATTTTGAATCTGGGTAAGCATACATCAGATCTGTACGATATTCGGACAAAGACCACTGATGTGCCAACGGAAGCCAGCACGAAATTCCGGGTAGTTCCGTTGGCTGAGGTAAGGATGGGCGACATCATCAATCGTTTAGGCAGCGCGATGTTCAGAAAATACAGTAACGAGTCTGAAGAGGCTACCGACGCCTTGGAATATATTCAAGATGAGCGAGTGATACCGTATTTCCTAAAAGCGTCTGAATCGAATCGCTACGGATTGAAATTCAGCGCCCTCCATGCGCTCTCAAAGTTCGATAGTGAATCCGCGTTTAAGGCGTTGCGGAACGGGCTGGAAACAGAGGGGGAAGATAATAATATATACCTCGCGGCAGCAGGCGCTCTGGCACGAAGCCCACATCCGAGCGCTATTCCCTGTCTATTGTCGAAACGGCGGCATCCTAACGAAGGTGTACGCATTACGATTTTGCACGTGTTGGGTGAAATGAAACCCGATGAAGCAATTCCCATCCTGCAAGAAATGACGCACGATGAGAGCGAAAGAATTAGCGCTGAAGCCAAACGCTACTTGGAACTGCTTTCCAAGAAAGACTCGGTTTCGCAGCACTAGTCCAATTAGTATTAACCTCTTAGCTCAACTTTGTACATTGTAGGTTGGGATCAAAGGAGCGAATAGCGACTACGATAGAAATCCACTGCCCCCAGCCTTTGAGAGCGCCAGCGGCGCGAAAGGTGTATAGCAACACCAAATCACCCGCACTCCAAAGCTTTAACGGAGATCATCGGCGCTACTTTGTAATCACCATCCGCCGCACGTGCGTATTATCCCGCGCACGGAGTTGATAAAAATAGACGCCGTTTGCCACAGATTCCCCGCTGTTGTTGCGACCGTCCCAATGTGCAGCGCGCCCCCGATCTGTGTAAAATCCCGCTGCCTGCCAATCTAAATCCATTAAACGCACCAATGCTCCCTTCGCGTCGTATATCGCTATGTGCACGTTCGCATCGCTCGCGAGTTGATACGGCAGCCATGTCTCGGGGTTGAACGGATTGGGGAAGTTTTGAAATAGCGCGGTGCGCTTGACCTGTCCCAGCGTTTCGATCTTCAATCCAACCGGATCGACGGCGAAGGGTGGTGTGCCAGAGTGTTCCTCGGCTATGTGAACGGCTTCGACCGGGAATGTGCTCTGCGAGAAGTTGCCCTGCGCATCAATAACCCGAAGCGTAACCTTATTGCTCGCATGTACCGATGACTCCGGTATGATAAAATCGATTACTTCGCTTTCCGAACTTAACAACTTACAGTCATACAATTTTATTCCACCGTCCGGGTCATTGGGAACGGTTGGGCCAAGTAACTGGCTATGATGCAATCCATCCGTATCGTCTATCTGGAAGCGTAGTCTTAAGCCTCGCGGTGGATTCGCCAGCGGTGCGAACATCTTGATTGTTGCCGGTGCGTTGAAGCCGGGTTGATCCGGGTTGAAATAACGGTGCCCATCCAACCATTCGGATGCACATTTTGACAGCCGTAACGGGTGTTTATACCCATAAGACATAATATCGTTGTCGCTCCGGAAGTCATGCTCTAATCCAAAGGCGTGTCCGAGTTCGTGGGCAATAACCCCCATACTCATGCAGCGTTCTAGGACAAGGGCTCGTCCGCCGCCAGTCCAAAATGTCCCTTGGCCGCAATACTTGTGATCGATAAGTTCGCTGATTTCCGCGATAACAACATTAACGTATTTCTCATCGGTAGGTCCAACAATCTCTCTTTGAACCTTCGTCGATGTGCCCTCACGATAGTATTCATCGTTGAAACGCCCCACGACTTGATGCACCAGCGCTTTTCCGCCCGCATCGGTTTCAATCATGAAGGTTTTTCTATCATGTCCATAGTATTCCAACTGTTCCGCGTAGAACTGCTGTACCCCCTTTATCACGGTATCGATTCTAGTCGTCATGTCTTTCTGAGGCGTACGGTTTCTTGGCACAAAGTATATGCACCGAATCACCTCTCGTCGTCTCTCCGTCGGCAAATGGTTCTCGATGTTTTGGATGCGTACCAAGCCATCTTCACTCCCGCTCGCTATTTCGCGCCCGTCGTTTGAAAATGCGGCAGTCCATACGACACCAGCGTCATCATATCCCGGCAAAGAGTCAATCAGTTTACCGTTCTCTACGGACCACAGATTTAAAGCATGACTACTGCCGGCGACAAGTTTCTTGCCATCAGGCGCAAAATCAAGCGAGTTGATTGTTGGTCCCGCGCGGGGGATTGTGCCTCGGAGTTGCCAGTCTGACACCGTCCACAACTTGATATGTCCTATCCCTCCACTCGCTAGAGTTTGATTGTCGGACGAAAATGCGACACTGGTAACATATGTAGAATCAGCCTCTAACACTGCAACACTTTTTCGCTTCGGAAAATCCCAAATCTTCACGCGCCCAGGTGCTTTACTATTACTTTCTCCGACGGCAAGGTATTTGCCATCAGATGAAAACGCTAACGCCGACACATCACTGTGCCGAAACGCAACTATTTCCTTCATTGTGCGGACACTCCATACCTTTACGTGCTCACCCGCCGTCACTAGACGCCGTTCATCAGGCGAGAAGGCGACTGCCTTCACTACCGTCGGTAGCCCGTTGATTACATGCTGTTTGGTTACAGTATTTTGGTGCTGCGAGACATCCCATAGTCGAAACGTCCCATCATCGCTTCCGCTGGCGAGCAATTTACCACTCGGTGAAAAAGCCACGGAATTGATGACATCTTTGTGGCCCCGAAAACTTTTCACCTCGTTTGTCCACAGATTCCAAATCTTTATAAGGTTGTCTTCGCGTGCGTTAGCACGCCCGGCGGCTACAATAAGCGAGGAGTCCACAGGTGAATATGCAAGCGTGTACACCGCCCCGCCATACTCAAGGATGGTGGTTTCTCCCGCAATACAGGCGCCTGGAACACATAACAAGACGCTCGCCCAAACCAATAGATATTTGAATTGCACTCAATGACTCCCTATTCTATGTTAGTGCGAAGTTAGCGGCGGCACTCATTAGTGCTGCGTGCAAATACTAAGACGGTGCGATGGAAAAAAGAGTTGCCTTTGTCTCATTTTATTGCGTAGTCAATCAATTCGGCGATGCCGTCGGGCGTCTCTATTTTAACCGGTCCCACGCCCGGCGCCAGCCATACGGTTTCCAACCCCAATTTCGGCATCGCGCTTGAGAACAATGCACTTAAGTTTTCGCGGATTCCCTTTCCCCTAGTTCGGAGCAACGCCTCTCGCAAGTCAGCATTGGACCTTCCATGTGCCAAAACTTCGGCGGGCTGTTGTTTAGGCTGATATTCAATCATAAGACAATCTTCAAACGTGCCTGCAGGGGTGTTAACCGACTCTAGTTGACCTGCGCTTGCCAATACTACCCAATCGGCTTCAAATGAGAGATCTTGGCGCTGGAGATCCGGCCAGGGGGGTTGATGACCATACGAAGAACCTCCGGTCAGTCTTATATTGAGCGTTTCCCATGTCTTCCCAGGATAAAGCGGAAAGCGCAGTAACACAAATGATCTGCCCATGTCGACTGTTGTCTTGAAACTGGTCAAGAATGGAACCTCTTCCGTTCCGTATATTACTTCCTCCATCATGCGGCGCGCCTCATCTCCCGTGAACAGAAGAAGATGAGAATAGGTAACTTCGTATGTAGGGCTGTTGAGATATTCCAATTGATTATCTCCAGGGGGGCTGTAGCTAAAGATGTGGTATTTTCGCGACGCGATGAATTCGGACTCGGTAACTTCGCGCGTCCACTCAGAACCGTCAGGATCACGGTAGACCCACCGGCTTCCGACTGACATTGGATAGTAATTTGGCTCAGTCTCGTGCGGAACCGCGACTCCTGTGATTTCTTCGTTATTTCCACACGCTGTAACCCACAGGATGAGCATAAGGGTAGCGGCGAGTAACCAGCGGTAGGTGAACGGAAAAAACGAACGGCTCGCCTTTTCCTGTCTCTTCTGCGGAAATTTGGATTTGAAGGATTGATTTATTATCATGGTTTTCTCCACACTCTATTTGCCACATACCCAATGCTGGTGCGCCGTCTTGAAGTGTCACTGACTACTAGCCACTAGCCGCTGATTACTGCCGCCTTTTACGTCGAACGCTATTAATTCTGAAATGCCAGAAGCGTCCTGTATCTTTACAGGGCCGACCTCCGGCGCCAACCACAAGCTAGCCGATTGGACTGGAGGCATCGCCTTCCGTAACTCGGTTGCCGCCGTCTCGGGGATTTCGGCTTCCACATATTTGCAGATTTCCTTCCACACTTGAGGGAACTCGCGTACATTGATGTCATCGCAACTAGACAATGTGAGTTTTTTTGTTTCTATTTCGAGCCGCGTCTGGTAATAATGAATTTCAAGACAGTCCTCAAAAGTACCAGCCGGCGTCACGATTGATGTGCGGTTCGCGCCAATCTTCGCCCAGATTTCTAGATGTGCCTCAAGCGAGTGAGAAAACCATTGAGGCGCTATATTATGTTCGACACTAAATCTTAGGTCGAGCGCGTTCCAAGCCGCGCCGGGAACAAGTGGAGACGCGAGCAACGCAAAGTCACTGTGCCTTAACTCATGTATTTTATAGGTACGTGAGCCGACAAATTGATAGCGTTGTTTTACCTCAAATCCGTTGAATATCCCATGGACCGTTTTGCTAATGTTATAAGGGATTTCGATAGTCCTGCCGAGCCGGTTTTGAAGTTCCGTTAGGCTAATCGGGTGGACAATCTGATCGGATGTCACTATATACGAGGGAGCCTTCACAAACACCAATTGTTTGGCTTCTTCATTGCCCTCAAGTGGAGGATTGTCAATGAAAAAAAGGGGTAATTTATGACGATTAACCACCTCGGTCTCTGCTACCTCCCGCGTCCATTCGGAGCCGTCGGTATTGCGGTATACCCAGCGGCTGCCGAGTGTAGTTGGATAATAGGGAGTGGAGATGGGTACGTCGTTAATGGGTTTCTCGTCTACGACGGACTCCTCTCCGCCGCACCCGAGAATCAATAAGATGCTTAAAAGAAAGGTAATCCTTCTAGTTCTGTGCATTCGGGGAAATCGTCTATTGAAGAAGCGGTGTATTAACATTTTTGCCTCCTAACACCAAGCGCGAATATAATCTTTCCAAAGGTTTACATAGTCTTTCCACTCTGTTGCGGCACTAGGCAAACTTATCTTACCTTACTGGTCACTGACCACTGGCCACTGCCTTTACCTCATAGTCAATCAACTCGGCGATGCCGTTTGGCGTTTTTATTTTTACCGCGCCCACGCCTGGCGCCAACCACACCGTCTGCAATCCTAATTGCGGCATTAAATGCGTCAACAGGTCGGTTAACTCGTCACGAAAGGTCAACTCGAAAGCTTCAAGTTCAGCACGCCCAAGTGGGTCCAAATTCCCGAAGGTGCTAATGTCTACAAACTGTAACGTGTGAATCGACACCGGCCCCGCTTCATATAGGATTTTGAGGCAGTCCTGAAACGTACCGGCAGGCGTTTCGACCAATTCGGGGGCGTTACCGATCGCCGCGACAATACTAGTGTCGGCGTAGAATTCCCATTGAATGTCCAATATAACGGATTTGGAACGCAATCTTAATTCGAGTGCCGTGTAGGACTGGTTGGGCAAAATCGGAAACCGGAGGGGCGTTAATCCGCCAAGCGAAGCGACATGCGGGTTTGTGTTGAATAGCATGGTTAATATCCCGGGCGGATTGAATATACGTGAGGCCTTATCGAGGTGACACACGCGGGGAACATCGGGATCTATGCTACAATGGAGACCGAAATTCCATTCTGGAGTTTCACCTCCGCTATCGAGAATTATTTTCCAGATAGCGTCCTTCAAGTCCTTGATGGGGATCGGGCGGACAAGCTGACCGGCATACGTAAAATACTCGGTAGGCCCGATCAAGTCCAATTCGATTGAAGGGTTGTAGCTGAAAGAATGATAGCGCTCGGAATCAAAAACGTCTGATTCGGCAACTTGACGCGCCCATTCGGATCCGTCGGCGCTGCGATAAACCCAGCGACTGCCGACTGTCATTGGATAATAAATGGAAGACACAGGCACGAGATCTTCGGTTTCTCTCGTTCCGCCCAAAGGGGGGTTGATAGTTTCATCTCCGCACCCGTACATCAATAGGATGAAACAGGGAAAGGCGAGTTCCCTAGCTCTACTTCTCAGAGGGAATCGCCTTCTGAAAAAACGATGTATGGACATCTTTGCCTCCTCAAACTTAGCGCCAATTTAATCTTTCCAAAGGCTCACATAATCTTTCCACTCCGTTGAGTCATTAGCAAACTATTGTCCCTTTCTGGACACTGGTCATTGACTACTGGCCACTGCCTTTACCTCGTAGTCGATCAATTCGGCGATTCCATTTTGGGTTTCGATTTTGACGGGACCGACACCTGGGGCGAGCAACATCGTTTGCAGATTCAGGGTTTGCATTAGACTCGGGAGAAGCTTTGCTAGTTCGCGGTTAAGTTCATCTTCTAAAAGCTCAAGGAACGCTTTGTTTGCTTCTCTAGTTTTGCCGGCCCGCAACTCACCTGGTTTGTACACCAGCGTTTTGACAGGCGTTGCCTCCACGTCGAATTCAATTTTCAGGCAGTTCTCGAATCCGCCTATGGACGTCGCTACCACGGGCTCTATAGTCGTATTTCCCCATATACGCACTTGGGCTTCAAAACCGTGGACGTAAGATTCAGGGGTAAAGTTGTCGTTTCCAGATATCGTCATATTAATTACTTTTCTCTGCTGGGGGTCATCGGGCGGGAAATGCAGCAGAGTAAAATCACTGTGCTTTGTGACGCGTATTTGAGAATAAAAAAGGGAGACTAAAATGTCGTCATGCTTTTTTCGTATGCTCCAAACGCCGTTACGGAACCCTCGCCTTATGGACCAGCCCGAGAAATCGCCTTGGCTAAGTAGAACAGTTTGCCAAACAGCGTCGTTTATGTCGTTTTTCCTGGTTTGGAGGATAATACCGGCTGGGTCAACGACATAAGTAGGCGATTTGATAAAATCGGGATGCTCCCCTACTAGTGGCGGATTGTAGATTAACGAATGATAGGAATCGTGCGCAATGACGTCCGACTTGATGACTTCGCGCGACCATTCGGAGCCGTCGGGATTGCGGTAAACCCATCGACTGCCGACTGTCATTGGATAATAAATAGAAGACACAGGCACGAGATCTTCGGTTTCTGTCGTTCCGCCCAAAGGGGCATTGATAGTTTCATCTCCGCACCCAGAAAGCAATAGAATGAAACAGAGAAAGGCAATTCCTCTAGTCCTGCTCCTCAGAGGGAATCGCCTTTTGAATAACCGATGTATGGACATATTTGCCTCCCGACACCAAGTACCAGTATAATCTTTCCACTCCGTTGAGTCGTGGGCAAACTATCTTTCCTTACTGGACACTGGTCACTGACCACTAGGCACTGTCTTTACCTCGTAGTCAATCAATTCGGCGATGCCATCGGGAGTTTCTATTTTCACCGGTCCGACCCCTGACGCCAACCACACAGTTTGCAATTCTAATTTCGTTGTTAAATGCATCAACAGGTCGTTTAACTCCTCGCGAATCTCCGATTCTACAGTCTCTAGATACACCCGTGGTGCAATCATACGGGCAAGATCTCTAAACTCTACAGTTCGATACGATGCCAGCTTCGCGTCGTATTGAATCTTGAGGCAATCCTGAAAGGCGCCAGCGGAAACCTCAACCAATTCCCGGTCGTCGCTGATCTTTCCCATAATCACTCCTTTGCCGTCATAAGCGTGAATATGGAACGGCCCATCATACCCTCCTCTCAGCCTTAAATTGAGCGCGTTGTAGGTCTCGCCCGGAACAAGCGGAAATGGGAAGAGTGTTAATTTACTATGCGAAGCTACACTGGCGTTGGCACGATATAGGTAGGTTAAGATTCCCGGCGTAGATCTATCCTTCCTTGATACGCACACCGCCTTCTGGCCTCCCCGTTTGCTACAATTCATCCCGAGAACCCAGTTTGGGGTTTCGCCGCCGCTATCGACAATAATTTCCCAAACAGCAGCATTGATGTCATTGAGGCTGAGTCTGCGGTCAAGCCGATCAAGATATGCTGCATACACGGGAGACTTGAGAGACTCTATTTGAGTCTCTTGGAGTGGCGGGACGGAGTTAAAGTAATGATAGACGTTGTCACCAAAGTTCATGGTTTCGGAGACTTCCCGCGTCCATTCGGAGCCGTCGGGATTGCGGTAAACCCATCGACTGCCGACCGTCATTGGATAATAGGGAGTGGATATAGGTACGTCGTTAATGGGTTTATCGTCTCCTATGGCCTCGGCTATAGGATTGTCCACGGACTCCTCTCCACCACATCCGTAAATCAATAGGGCGCCAAAAAGAAAGGCAACCGCCCTAGTCTTACTCCTCAGAGAGGATTGCCTTCTGAAAAAACGATGTATAGACATATTTGCCTCCCGACACCAAGTACCAGTATAATCTTTCCACTCCGTTGAGTCGTGGACAAACTACGTTCCCTTACTGGACACTGGTCACTGACCACTGGCCATCAAGCGAGTGATTAGCGAGTAGGATAATCTATCGCCTTCACTATTCATTCAGTTGATCGATAGAGATCCTCTGCCTTTACCTCGTAGTCGATCAATATTGCCCTACCCTCTGCGCCCTCTATTTTCACCGGTCCAACCCCCGGCGCCAACCACACCGATTCCAACCCTAATTTCGGCATCACGTGCGTCAACAGAGTTGTCAATTCTTTCTGAATCTCTACTTCCATGTGTTTGCGGAACTTCCTCTTTTGAAGTTCTGGGCCTTCACGCAGATCTGTAAACTCTTTAGTTTTGACTGATGGCTGTTTCGCCTCGTATTGAATGTTGAGACAGCCTTCAAAGATGCCCGCGGGCGTCGCAACCGGATACCGGTGTACAACGCTTCCTAGAATCTCCAAATCGGATTCAAAAGAGTGCTGCCATTCCATTTCCATCGGCGTGGAGGCGGAGCCGCTCAATCTGATACTGAGCATCTCCCACGTCTGACCGGGAGCAAGCGGTAAACGAAGCAGGGTTCCCGAGTCGCTATGCAAAACCCCTCTTACGTAGTAAAAATTCAAGAAAGTTAATCCCACTTTCCGTGTTTTCCACACACCGTTTTGGAATATTTGAAACCAATGCCAGCGTGGTGAGTTATCGTTGCTCTCGCGAATTGTATTCCAAATCGTATCATTGATGTCGCCGCCGATTTTGACCTTGAGGAAAAGGCTATCGGGGGCTGCTGTGTACATGGGCGCTCGAAAAATGGCGAATTGATTGTCTTCGATTGGCGGATTATAGCTGAAGTAATGGTAACTGCGCGAGCCTACTTCCTCGGTTTTGACCACTTCACGCGACCATTCAGAACCGTCACGATTACGGTACACCCACCGACTCCCGACTGTCATTGGAAAGAAATTGGTAGATGTGGATACGATTACGTCGGGTTTGCTATCTTCAACGGGCTTTTCGGCTATGGGATTGTTTATGGATTCGTCCGCGCACCCGGAACCTAGCAGTATGGCAATGAGAACGATTGCCAGTGACCGGTGGCTAGTGACCAGTGAAAACGGACATCTCACCACCCTAGGTCTCTTTTGTGAAGAGTTCGATTTGAAATATTCAGGTATAAACATTGGTGCCTCCTTAATCTCGTTGGGGACAACGTTGCGATTGGTTGTCTGTAGAGAAAGTCTTACCGACCACTTGCCACGTGCCACATATCACCGTCAGTGTTGACATCGTATGAGATTAATTCCGAGATACCGTCTGCGAGTTCTATTTTTACCGGTCCGACGTCCGGGGCTAGCCACACGGCGCCCAACTGCATCCCCGGCAATCCGTCCCTGAAAAGCGTTGTCAGCTCTTTGCGAAGCTCCGCTTCAAGAAGGTCGAGTTGCCTCTGTTCAAAAATAAGCGCAGCCGTGCTAAACTCTGTCGTTTCGAAGGACAACCGCGTCATCTCGTATCGAATTTTAAGGCAGTTCGCGAAGGCGCCCGCGGGTGTGACGACCGATTCCGGCTGTCCCGCTATTCCCGAAATGGTAATGTTGGCTTCAAAAGAGTGAGTGTATCCGACCCCTTCCCAGTCCCAGAAGGGGGCCTGGTAGCTACTTCCGCTCACACGTACATCAATCGCTTTCCACCTCCGATAGGGAACGAGAGGATAGCGAAGCACCGTCAGTTCACTATTCCAGACCACACGTGCGTCGCGGCTTTCTAACATCATTAAGGCATCGTTGTTTATCTCTTGTAGCTCGCTACCGTTACGAATTATAGTTTCGAGTTTCCTCATTCGGCATCTCGGACGCCTATCGCTACGACATCTAAGGTGAATAGCCCAATAGATTGGAGGTACTCGTCCGCTTTCGAAGATTGTTTGCTGAACAGCATCGTTGATATCGCTCAACTTGATTTTGAGTATAAGACGATCGATCGTTGTTACATACGGAGTTGTTGTATACATTGGAGTCTCGGAAGAGTCCAATTGATCGTCGTCAATTAGGGGACTGTAACTGAAGAAATGGTAAAGATGCGAACCAACTTCCTCGGTTTCGGTCACTTCTCGCGTCCATTCGGCGCCGTCTGGGTTGCGGTAAACCCAGCGGCTGCCAACCGTCATTGGATAGTAATTGACTGGCGTCCTGTCCACGTTTTCGTCTGCTACGGTTTCGACCAGAGGCTTGTTCACGGACTCCTCTCCGCCGCATCCGGAAATCAATAGGATGACAAGAAGAAAGGCAATCTTCCCAGCTCTGTTCATTAGAGGGGATTGCCTTTTGAAG
Source organism: Candidatus Poribacteria bacterium (assembly GCA_965197465.1). GTDB lineage: Bacteria > Poribacteria > WGA-4E > WGA-4E > JAJDTR01 > JAJDTR01. The sequence continues at coordinate 4,092,288 of OZ240209.1, forward strand.
AAATAGCGTATGGACATTTTTGCCTCCTGAAACCAAGCGCCACTGTTACCTTTGCAAGGGATAACATAACCTTCCCAATACAGTCGATTATTGGGCAAACTATCTTCCGCTCACTGACCACTAGCCACTGCTTTATTTTATTTCATAGTCGATCAATATTGCCCTACCCTCCGCGCCCTCTATTTTCACCGGTCCAACCCCCGGCGCCAACCACACCGATTCTAACCCTAGTGTCGGCATCACGTGCGTCAACAGAGTTGTCAATTCTTTCCGAATCTCTGCTTCCATGTGTTTGCGGAATTTCTTCTTTTGAAGTTCTGGAACTTCACGCCAATTTGCATATTCTACAGTTTTGACTGATGGCGGCTTCGCCTCATACCGGATGTTAAGACAATCTTCAAAGATGCCCGCGGGCGTCGCAACCGAATACCGGTGTACAACGCTTCCCAGAATCTTCAAATCGGATTCAAAAGAGTGCTGCGATTCCATCGGCACGGAGGCGGAGCCGCTCAATCTGATAGTGAGCATCTCCCACGTCTGACCGGGAGCAAGCGGTAAACGAAGCAGGGTTCCCGAGTCGCTATGCAAAACCCCTCTTACGTAGTAAAAATTCAAGAAGGTTAATCCCACTTTCCGTGTTTTCCACACACCGTTTTGGAATCTTTGAAACCAATGCCAGCGTGGTGAGTTATCGTTGCTCTCGCGAATTGTATTCCAAATCGCATCATTGATGTCGCCGCCGATTTTGACCTTGAGGAAAAGGCTATCGGGGGTTGCTGTGTACATGGGCGCTCGGAAAATGGCGAATTGATTGTCTTCGATTGGCGGATCATAGCTGAAGTAATGGTAATGACGCGTGCCAACTTCCGCGGCTTCGGTCACTTCACGCGACCATTCAGAACCGTCACGATTACGGTACACCCACCGACTCCCGACTGTCATTGGAAAGTAATTGGTAGATGTGGATACGATTACGTCGGGTTTGCTATCTTCGACGGGCTTTTCGGCTATGGGATTGTTTATAGTTTCGTCTGCGCACCCGGAACTTAGCAGTATGGCAATAAAAGCAGTTGCCAGTTGCCAGTGGCTAGTGACCAGTAAAAACAGACCTACCCTGGGTCTCTTTTGTGGAGAATTCGATTTGAAGGATTCATTTATTAACATTGAAGTCTCCCTAATCTAGTTGCCTGTAACCTGCGATTGGTTGTCTGTAGAGAACGTCTTACCGACCACTTGCCACGTGCCACATATCACCGTCAGTGTTGACATCGTATGAGATTAATTCCGATATGCCGTCTGCGAGTTCGATCTTTACCGGTCCGACATCCGGGGCTAGCCATACGGCGCCCAACTGCATCCTCGGTAATGCGTCCCTGAATAGCGTTGTCAGCTCTTTGCGAAGCTCCGCTTCAAAAAGTTCGAGTTGCCTCTGTTCAAAAAAAAGCATAGCCGCGCTAAACTCTGTCGTTTCGAAGGACAACCGCGTCATCTCGTACTGAATTTTAAGACAGTCTTTGAAAGCCCCTGCAGGTGTGACGACCGGTTCTGGCTGTCCCGCTATTCCCGAAATCGTAACGTCGGCTTCAAAAGAGTGATTATTTCCGAGCCCATCGTCATCCCAGAAGGGGGGCAGATACCAGGTGCCGCTCACACGGACATCGATCGCTTTCCACCTCCGATAGGGAACCAGAGGAAAGCGAAGCACTGTCAGTTCACTATTCCAAACCACACGTGCGTCGTATTTAGATAAGCACATTAAGGCATCGTCGTTTATTTCTAATCGCCATTCACCGTCACGAAATATACTTTCCCTTCTCCTCATTCGGCATTCTGCGCGGGCGATCTCACCAACGGTACGACAGTGAAACCCAAGACTCCAATGCTCTGGAGATACTCGTCCGCTTTCGGAGATTGTTTGCTGAACAGCGGCGTTGAGGTGGCTCAGCGTAATGTCGTAGATAAGCCGCCCATCAAGGGTTTTTACATAAGGAGTTGGTGTATAGGTGGGAGTCTCGGAAAAGTCCGATTGATTGCCGCCAATGAGGGAATCGTAACTGAAGAAATGGTAAAGATGCGAGCCAACTTCCTCGGTTTCGGTCACTTCTCTCCACCATTCGGATCCGTCGGGATTTCGGTAAACCCAGCGGCTGCCGACTGTCATTGGATAATAAATAGCAGACACAGGCGCGAGATCTTCGGTTTCTCTCGTTCCGCCCAAAGGGGCATTGATAGTTTCATCTCCACACCCGTACATCAATAAGATGAAACAGAGAAAGGCGATTCCCCTAGCTCTACTTCTCAGAGGGAATCGCCTTCTGAAAAAACGATGTATGGACATCTTTGCCTCCCGACGCCAAGCGCCAATTTAATCTTACCAAAGGTTCACATAATCTTTCCACTCCGTCGAGTCGTGGGGAAACTATCTTCCCTTACTGGACACTGGTCACTGACTACTAGGCACTGTCTTAATTTCGTAATCAATCAGTTCGGCGTAGCCGTCGAGCGTTTCTATTTTCACGGGACCGACGCCTGGGGCAAGCCACATCGTTTGCAACTTCAGGTTGTACTTTAGCATCGGAACAAGGACTGCTAGTTCTTTGTTAATCTCATGTTCCAAATGCTCTACTAACCCCTTTTTTGCTTCGGCAGAAACGCCAAGGGCCACCTCGACTGTTTCAAACATCAGCGTTTCGAGTGGGGTTGTCTCTGTACCATATACAATTTTCAGACAGTTCTCGAATCTGCCCACGGGCGTCGTTACCACGGGCTCAAAAGACGTATACCCCCATATACTCACTTTTGCTTCAACGTGGTGGTTGTAATCCGGCAGGTCGCTGTGGTGTTTTCCACCTATCGTCATCTGGAATACTTTGCTTTTTTGGGGGTAGTCGGGCGGCAAATGCAGTAAAGTAAAATCACTGTATTCTGTAGCCTTTATTTTGTAGTACCACAGGTGGACTAACGCGTCTTTCTGTTTTTTTCGTGTGGTGTACACTCCGTTGATGCCTTCCCGATGATATCCCCAGCCCGAGGAATCTCCATTGCTGCGCAGCACGGTCTGCCAAATAGCGTCGTTTATGTCGATTAGCTTGATTTGGAGGAGAATGCCGTCTGAGGCAACCACATAGGTAGGCGATTTGATAAACTCGCGATGCCTGTCTCCGAGCGGCGGATCGTAGGTAAAAGAATGATAGGAATCGTGCAGAATAATTTCCGATTGGACGACCTCGCGCGACCATTCGGATCCGTCGGGGTTGCGGTAAACCCATCGACTCCCGACTGTCATTGGATAATAAATAGCAGACACAGGCACGAAATCTTCGGTTTCTCTCGTTCCGCCCAAAGGGGCATTGATAGTTTCATCTCCGCACCCAAAAATGAATAGAAGGATAAGAATGACGGTGGCTTGCACCCCGTAGTTAGTGACCAACAAAGATAGTAGGGACTTTGAATTCCTGCACCGATCTATGAACATCTCCTATCTCCTATAGCCAACCCAAAGCGAAAAGTGAGAGGTAAGATACGGCTTACCTCTCACTTTTCACCACGAGCGATTGTGTCCTTGCAGACTTTCTGCCGGGAGAGATTGTCTTCGATCTTCAATCGAAAACGGTTGCCGGTTCATCCTAATCATTATCAGAATCGTCGGTAGCTTGGAACGCGTTGTTGGCATCGAAGCCATGCACAGAGGCACTTGCGAAAGCAGGGTCGTCTGGGTCGCTGGTGGCATAGGCGGAGATGTTGATATTCTGATTGCCAAATTCCGCTTCGTCTCCATCCGTGTTGAAATCGACTCTAGCAAATACAGTTAGTTTTCCATCACGGAGCCCGTTGCTATTTGCTGACGCGCTCGCATATCGTCTTAGTGATACTGGTTATAGTTTGAATCGCGGAGGAAACCGAATGCTCCTCTCGCTTGCGATAACCGTTCGCTTATCGTGGAACGGCTATCGACTCACGTTTCGTTGATGTATTACAGCAAACCCTATGCCAAAAGCGAAAACGGGCATCAATTTGGCGTTGGTGAAGGCGCTGCGCCTAGGCGTGGTGGTGGTTCAGGGATTTTCTAGGCGAGGGAGACGGTGTTCCGTGGCAAAATAGAGAGGGGTGGAACATTTGGGCGCGGAATTCGGCAGATTCTGGCGTAAAAGGCGCTTAAACCCTTGCCGGGCAAGGGTTGGGGCGAGGTGCCACAAAACGGGACAAAAATACGAAATGTTCCACCCCTTTGCGGGGTGTTTGTAGGTAGGACTATCGGAGCCTTTTGCCGGCTTAGGGTGTTGCTGTTCGCGCACGGTTTAGGCGATTGTTTAGCGCCTTTCTTGATATACTTAGAAGTTGAGCCGCAATCGTTTGGTTGCCATCTGCACGTTTCAGAGCTTCCGCGATTAGCAGCTCTTCCATCTCTTTTAACGCGGGAAGTTTGTGAAGCGAAGATAATTCATCTACAAATGAAACCGTGCCTGCTCTAGGCACCGCGCCCTCGTGCAAAATGGAAGTTTGTTCGTCAATCTTTTCTCGGAAAGATTCGGTGGAGAGGACGCCGCCTCTGTGTCTGCCAACGGCATCATTCACCATCCCCTCAAGCTCCCTGATGTTTCCGGGGAAGTGGTAGGTCGAAAGCAACGTAAAGAGTTCGGGTGGAGGAACGGGTATTTTCTTTCCGAGCCTTTCGGCGGCTCGTTTGAGGAAATGGGATACGAGCAAAGGAATGTCCCCCTTGCGCTCACGCAGCGGAGGCAGATGAATATGATGGGTTTCGAGGCGATAGTAGAGGTCGCTGCGAAAGTTCCCGCTTCCCGTGAGCGATTCAATTGTTTGATTGGTTGCCGCAACGATCCTAACGTTGCTTCCAATTGGGGCGTCTTCACCCAGATGACGGTATTCTCCATCCTGTAAAAAGCGTAGGAGCTTCGTTTGTGATTCCATACCGAGGTCACCAATCTCATCAAGGAATAGCGTGCCGTCCGACGCTTGTTCAATTAAGCCGTGGCGCGCCGAATCGGCGCCAGTGAATGCACCCCTTCTGTGACCAAAAAAGGTGTCCGAAAACATCAGGTCATCAAGTCCGGCGATATTGACCGGGACAAATTCCCCTAATCTCCCGCTCAGTTGGTGGATAGCCTCCGCAATCTTCTCCTTGCCAACCCCCGTTTCCCCCGTTATCAATACAGGCTGTCCGGTGACTGCGATGGATTCCACTTGGTGAAAAATTGAGTACATCGCCGGATCTTGGGTAACAATGTCGGAAAACACTTCGGGATGTTCGGGTCTGTTGGAACGCAGATGCTCCTTGAGTTGGCGATTTTCGGAGCGCAAATCGCCGACTTCCACCGCATGCCGGGTGATGTCACGCCAATCAAATAGCATCGAAGTTGGCTTCTCGTTTTCATCGCGGATGACTGTTGCATTCAAACTCACATCGATTTTGCCCCCATCCCTTTTCCGCAACGTCTGTTCGGCGTCGCGTATTTCACCGGTCTCCGTGATAACACGAAACAATTCCTTGGCATCTTCGAGACAGTCTTGATGATATAACTTAAAGGTGGGATGTCCAACAATCTCCGCTCTGCCGTAGCCCAATGTTTCAATCACAGCCCTGTTACACTGGAGGACTTTTTCCGTCTGCATATTGACAGAAACAACCATGTCGTGGGCATGGTAATAGATGTCGAAATGCTCCGTCACCGTCTCCTCGTATTCCTCCAAGAACTGCTTGTACCGGAGTTCGTCTTGTTCAAATTTCCCCACGCGCCAGCGGATGAGTTGCAATTCATTGATGAGTTGCGCTTGGGATTTATCCTTGTCTTCCATTTTTCCTCGTCTCGGGATTGCCGTCACCTGCGGATGCGGCTTTCTATCGCTCGGATTGTTTGCGAATCACATCTCCTAAAATAACACGATTCTTCAACGATGTCAACCGTTGAAGACTGCGGAATCGCATTGAGTTTTGGGGTATGCGGGAGCCCCTCCCTCGCTCTAGATTGGACATGTAAATAGGGCGAAAACGGGACACGCGGATCGTGAAAACGCCAAAATCCGGACCGAATTGTGAGATTCCAATAGATTTTGTGCGAGTTCACGGTTGTGGCGGTTCGTTTTCCACGAGACGAATACTCGGATCGCACAAATCACAACTTCCGCAACGATAGTTTGCCTCGACGGGTTCGCCGAAATAGTCGCGCACCAACCGCCCTCGACACTCCTTCTCCCGCGCATACCGTTCAACTTGATCTATCTGGCGGTATTTGCGCTCAAGGTAATCCGCAAACTTCATCTCATCTGCGGAGGTTGCCGCAAGCAGATCGCTATCTTGAAACAACTCAATGAGCAATAAATCCTCTGTACCCCAGTACGTCAGGTAGCCGTCGTTTTGCAAATCGATAAGTTGCTCCATCAGGCGGTCTGGAGGCAAACTAAACTCCCGGCAGAAATCAAGAACATGGATAGGCGACTTTCGCCTCAAATGCTGGAGGAGCAACCGTTGCGAATCGTCGGTAGAATCCGGCGCTCGACCACCGGACGGATTCATGCGTACATTAAGTTTTGAAGGAACATTATAGCGTCTCCTAAGGAACCCAAGTTTTTCGAGATAACTAATCCCGACTCGGATTTTAGCCTCCTTGAAACCGCTCAACCATTGTAGTTCCTCGGCTGTAGCCATGCGAAAGTGTCCCACGGAGGAAAGGGTTTCAAGCAACTCCAGGAATCGCAGGAGGTGGCGCTTGTTAAGCGCGCTTTCTTGATCGATGAACCATTCATGAAGTTCTCGGTCGTCAGGGCAATATAACAGCACACAGTGGGAAGGTTTCTCATCGCGCCCGGCGCGCCCGGCTTCCTGGTAATAGGCCTCCAAAGTGCCCGTCATTGTCCAGTGAATAACATATCGGATGTTTGGCTTGTCGATCCCCATGCCGAATGCGTTTGTCGCAACAACAAGGTCCAACCCGTTCTGTCCATCATCGAAGAACCGGTCTTGCACCTGCTTGCGCTCAGTCGCTGACAAACCGGCGTGATAGAAATCGGCTTGATATCCGCGCGTTCTTAGACGGCGTGCGATTTTCTCGGTTTCAGCGCGCCGGCCGGCGTAAATAATCCCGTTGCCCTCAAGCAGTTGAAGGCAAGTTTCGAGGTATTCGTACTTTGCAGCATCGTCTGCGCTTTCATACACACTGAATTTTAGGTTGGGCCGCTCGACGCTGCGTGAGAACTTGCGGCACGACTCGCCATCGATTCCTAACGCACTGAAAATATCCTCTTGGACTTCGGGAGTAGCAGTGGCAGTAAATAGGGCAATTGTGTGCGGATGGAGCGCCTGAATCGCATCACGCAGCCCCAAATATGCGGGCCGAAAATCGTGTCCCCACTGGGAGATGCAGTGTGCTTCGTCAATTGCGAACAGAGAGATTGAAAGCGAATCTAGCAGATCCAGAAAACGATGGCTGCGAAGACGTTCCGGTGCAATATATAACAGCTTGACTTCCCCTCGCGTTAAGCGTCCGAATTCCCACTGATACTCATCCAACCTGAGACTACTATTTATCTGCGCAACTTCGTGAACGCCGCGCTGCTTTAACCCGTCAACTTGGTCTTTCATCAATGAAATCAGGGGCGATACGACCACAGTCAGTCCCGGTAACATCAGCGCAGGCAATTGGTAACAGAGGGATTTTCCATATCCGGTCGGGAAAGCGGCAAGCACATTGCTACCCTTGAGAATAGCTTCAATAATCTCTCGTTGCTTATCTCGAAAGCTGGTGTAGCCGAAGTAACGCGTCAGAGATGCCAGTAGCTCGTCCTCTTCGACTGTCGTGTCTGCGCGTTGGTCCCCTTCCGTAGTGTGGGATGGCTTGGAGGTGTCCGATGGGGATTCAAGTAGCTGATCGATTTCTTGGAGGAGTGCCTGAAGGTTGCTCATGGAGAGGGGGAGTGTAAACCCGTGAAAGCAGTCGTTAGATTTGGCTGAGGTCTTGGGGAAACGATGCAAGGACAAACACGAGGAAAACCGGATGAGGAGGGATAGGATTGGAAGGATGGAAGAGTGGAAGACTTCCTTCCACGCCATCCTCGAAATGAAAGGTTTAGTGCCTCACAACTTTGTCCGAGAATCAATCCTTGAATCGAAAGCGAATAATGTGAAAGATGGCGGCAAGCCCGTCTTTCCAACTGACAGATTTTCCTTCATGATAATCGCGTCCATGATAGGTAATTGGCAGTTCAACGACACGGCATTTCCGCCGAGCGAGTTTTGCCGTAATCTCCGGCTCAAACCCGAAGCGGTCCGAGCGCAACGGGATTTCCTGCAAAATCGAGGTCTTGATGACTTTATAACAGGTCTCCATATCGGTGAGGTTGAGTTGGGTAAACAGATTGGAGAAGAAGGTCAAGACTTTATTGGCGAGATAACTTCGGAGCAACGAGTGTTGCCTCGACGCCATGAAACGGGACCCGTAAACAGCATCGGCTTCCCCATTTAGAATTGGCAGGATTAATTTGGGGTAGTCCTGCGGATCATACTCCAAATCCGCATCTTGGATGATGGTAATATCTCCGGTAACGTGTTGAAAGCCGGTCCTCAGCGTAGCGCCCTTGCCTCGATTAACGGGGTGGTAGAATACACGCACTTGCACATCGCCTGATTGCTCAATCTTTTCGAGGATTTCGCGGGTGCCGTCGGTTGAACAATCATCCACTAGAAGAATCTCTTTTTCCATACCGATGTCAACGGCTTTGACCTGTCTAAGAATCTCCTCCAAGGTCGCGATTTCATTGTAGATTGGAATAACAACTGATAGCTTGTGTGCCATACAAATTCACCAATCTCTCGCCATTACGCAGTTGAATCATAGACAGGGGCGACTTGAACTTTGCAGAGCATAGCACATCGGTGGAATTGAATCAACTGTTTTCTTGTGTGCGGCGTGGCGCGGATTATTAAGAGCCTGTTTTGGTTATACCATTTCGCTTGAATAATAGTGCATATGATGTCTTAATTACATCGTTCACTTTCTCCGTAGGCGGGGATCAAGCGAGCGGATAGCGAGTGCGATAGAGATCTTCTTGCCCCGCATCGGAAGGACTTGATTGTCGCTATTAATGCACTGTAAATATAGAGAAATGGTATTATCTGGGATGCTATGTACCCTCGCAACCTACAAAGAATGATGGAGATTTGGCAATTGTCTGAATCGCGGATTAAACGGATTAAGGTCACGTCATCTGTGGCATATGTGTATGGCGAGTAACTTAAGGAAAAAAACACCAAAGGAGAGAGGGTAAATCGGGGATTTGATGAGGGTTTTTTTGGGAACTCTATCGCACGGAATCTACTATCGCCCTCCCTATCCGGTCAGTTGATCCTTGTTCAGTCGGTTGATCTATTCGCTCGCTTGATCCGCTAGAATCAGGTGTAATTGCCTTGTCTGTTGTCCAAGCACATCTGGCAATATGAATTAAAATGTGATAAAATCTATTGAGGTCCTAGAAGAAAGGGGGTGAAAGACAATGGCAAGTATAGAGGTTCAAGGTTTCAATCACGTTGCTATCTGGGTGAGCGATGTACGAAAGTCCGCCGATTGGTATATCGCTCATTTGGGGCTGGAAGAGGCAAGTGGTTCAGAGAATCGCATCTTTTTGCGTTTGGCCAACGGAGAAGTGTTGGCATTGTTCCAAGCATCCGATCCGGCGCAGATTGGCGCCGGTGTGCACCATCTTGCGTTCAATCTGCCTGATGGAGCGGAAGAAAAAGCGCTTGATACGCTTCGACAGAGGAATATTCCGCTCACGCGGCGCGGTCCGAGTCTGAGTTTTCAAGATCCCGATGGGCATTGGATACATTTTGGGTAAATCACCGGTGAGCCATCGGTAAGCGGTGACCGAGATTGACGGGACAGTAGAGACACCCGGTGAAGCGAGTCGGGGTTGCCAGGGTGGATCTGCCGAGTCGAAGGAGAGCCACTTTGCTTACCTCGCAGCGAGTTTCAAGCTACTGAAAACGGATCCCAAGATGAATCAACAAAACACCAACCGACTGCCATTTCTCTATTCGATGCCACTGAAGTATCCGAGTGTTCTGTAAGTTGCATTTTCCCCAACCCCTGCCCTGATATGGTTGATGCCACATTTCTTATCGGAAAACCGCTCTTGGATTATCTTGAGACCTTTATCCTTCCCCACGTGAGAGTGAGTTTGTTAGCAGCTCCTACAGCATGTGGACCAGGTCCATCTTCAAAGTGACTTTCGATTTCATCTGGAGTTAGCGCACGACTCCAAATGTGGACGTCGTCGATGGCTCCGACGAACGGTTGCAGGATACCAGCATCGTGATTCCCGATCAAGATATACGCGTTGTTAGCTCCTACGGCTGCAGCCCTGGGGCTATTGCCATCTTCCTCCCCATCGAAGAACAACGCCAGTTCTTTCCCATCCCAAGTTGCGACGACATGCATCCATCCCTTACCGACCACGCTCGTTGCACTGACGACGTTAGCCTCGCCTTTTCCCGGGGCGCCAACAACCCATTTTAAGGCATCTCCGCCGCCATTCATCATGAGACCGTAGAATCCTATAACACCCGCTTTTCTTTTTGCGACGATGCCACCAAACGCGCCCCCCCAACCCGCCTGGCTTGTCGCATCAACCCTTATCCAGGCTTCGATTGTGAGGCCGTCCCGGCGTTCCGGGATTCTGATGCTCGCATCGTCAGCCACCTCTACTCCCTCCGTCTTGTCGCCATCAAACTCCAGGGCTTGGCCATATTGGCCCTCGACGATTTCGGGGTTACCGCGGATTTTGCCATCATTATCTCCCACACGGTCTTCCACTGAACCACGATTAAAGTCCCAGTGGCTGACAAGCCCATCTTGTGCTATCGCCATGTGTGCCACCATGAAAATGCCCGTAATCTCCAATGCGAACGCCACAAACCGAATCTTCTGAAACATTTTTGGCTCCTCCTTTTCAGGTAGCACCCCACTAAAGTGTGGAGTAATGACTTGACGAGAAAGGGGTTCACTGACTACCTTTTTACGTATACCCCAATAAGGAGCCAGTATATGGAACCCCAACCGCTATTCTGTCATAATCCTAACTGCTCGACAAGAGGAAAAGTCAATCAATGTAACATAGGCGTTCATAGGGAATCTCTATGGGAACTCTATTGCGCTGGATTCACCATCGCGGTCACTATTCGGTCACTTGATTATTGTTGACAAACGGTTGAAGACGTGCTACGCTATTTGATGCAACATTGTCCACATTGGGACAGGAAGGAGGTGATCATTCTGCTAGCCGACTTTAGCGGAATGGTCAAGGGAGGTGCTGACTCCTAGGAGCCAGCGCTTCCCTTAATCATTCTGCTTCTCCAGTCAAAGCCCTCCTCTCAATCTCCCTAGCCCCTTGTCCCCAATAGTTTGGGGTTGGGGAGCGGAGGAGATAGAGAGGGGGGCTTTTTTATCGTGAGCCAAGGAACAGTAGGAATAATGTGGCAATGCGGCGGATCGGAACAAGCGAGCCGATAAATTGCAAAGTGAGTTGTAGAAAGGAAGAAATCATGATTTCTGTTATTATCGATGGCGCATGCGGACGCATGGGGAAGATGATTACTCAAGGTGTGGTAACACAAAGTGACATGCAATTGATTGGCGCTATCGAATACAGCGGGCATCCCCAGATAGGTCAGGACGTGGGTGAGGTCGCCGGCATCGGGACAGTCGGGGTTACGATTGGTGACAATCTATCTGAAATTTTGGATGAAGCGGACGTAGTCATCGAATTTACCACACCCAGCGCAACTATTGAACATCTGGTCAACGTCGTCAATGCCGGTAAAACAATGGTTCTTGCGACAACAGGATTTACAGAGGATGAGCTTGTAGAGATTCAGGAACTCGCCGATAGGATTCCGTGCGTGATGGCGCCCAACATGAGCGTCGGTGTAAACGTTATGCTCCAAGCCATTCAACTTGTGGCGAAAGCGCTTGGGGACGATTACGACGTTGAAGTCATTGAAGCCCACCATAATCACAAAGCAGACTCCCCTAGCGGGACAGCGTTGCGAATCGCCGAGGTGCTCGCGAAAACACTTGATAGGGAACTCACAGAGGTAGGTGTTTATGGCAGGCACGGTATGGTGGGAGCTCGTTCGAAAAAAGAGATTGGAATACATGCTATCCGCGGCGGCGATATTTCGGGAGATCACACGGTGCTTTATGCCGGCGCGGGAGAGCGTATTGAAATCACGCATCGGGCACACACTCCGGAGGCATTTGCAAAGGGCGCAATCCGCGCCGCCCGCTGGGTGGTGAATGCGCCGAAGGGATTGCATGACATTACGGAAGTTCTGTTCTAGGAATATTCTACTGTAAAACAGGTGATTTGATGAAGCGTCATCGTGCCGACACTTTCCCTATTCTATATTGCAGAATCCTGTTGATTATCACCGGGATTCTGATTCTTATAACGAGCAGTTGTGGGACCGATCGTGAACCGAAATCTAGAAAGTGGAAAGTCCTTCGCCGTGCGGATTGGGAGGCGCGTTTCTACGATGTATTCTTTGTCGACAAGAATACCGGGTGGGCGGTAGGCAATCACGAGGGTAGTTCCTTGACCGAGGAGCTGGAGAGTGTCATCGCGCATACAACCGATGGCGGCGCGACGTGGAAACCTCAAAGCAGCGGCGTTTATGAGCACCCGCTCCGTAAGATACATTTTGTGGATGCCCGGAGGGGCTGGATTGCCGGTAACGGTGGGGTTGTTCTCTACACGGAAAACAGTGGGAAAGATTGGGTAAGACAGACGACGAACACCTTTAACGATCTGATTGATATTCAATTCCTATCACGGCAGGAAGGATGGGCCGTCGGTGATTGGGGTACCGCGCTGCATACCCGCAATGGAGGTAAAACCTGGACGAAGCGGGCGCATGGCATGAACGAAAGAGACTCGTTATGGGGCGTCTATTTTCTCGACCATCGGCACGGCTGGATTGTCACGCAGGCAAGTTCGATCTACCATACGCGCGACGGTGGCGAAACCTGGGTGACGCAGAAATCGCGCGTAGGTTACGCGTTATCCGATGTGTATTTCGTTAATCGGAGCACGGGTTGGATAGTTGGCGACAGACGGACAATCTTAAAAACCGTGAATGGCGGGCAAACCTGGGACTACGTAACGCAAGGTTCAAACAATCGACACCGGACGGTCTACGGGCAACCGCTGCGTATGGAGGGTATACCGCTGCACAGTTTCCTCTTGTACGATCTCTGTTTTGTCGACGAGAAGCACGGTTGGATTGTCGGCGACCTGGGCGTGGTTTTGCATACAAACGATGGCGGGACGACGTGGAAGCATCAAAGGGGAGGTCACCGCTTCCATGTTGGAGGAGATAATGTTCTGCTCGGGGTGCATTTTGTGGACAATCGGGTTGGCTGGGCAGTCGGCGAATCCGGAACGATTTTCCAAACCAGCAACGGTGGAGTGACCTGGCAATTACAATCCTCGCAAAGCTATCTACTCTATGACGTGCACTTCATCAACGATAAAGTTGGATACGCGGTTGGAGATCGCGGCGAGATTTTGTATACAAATAATGGGGGGAAGGATTGGCAGTCGCAGGATAGCCAAACGACCGAGTGTTTTGGGGGAACACATTTCGTCAATGAAAGCGTGGGATGGGCGGTCGCGGAGTTTGGAACGATGCTCCACACGAAAAACGGCGGCAGAACATGGGAATCGCAGGAGACGAATACCGTATATTTTCTTTTGGGAGTTTTCTTTGTCGACGAAAGAACGGGATGGGCGATTGGTCAGCGCGGCGCTATTATTCACACATCCGACGGTGGAAGCACCTGGAAATCACAGGAGAGCGGCGTAACATACAACCTATTTGGAATTCACTTTGTTGACGCCAAAACAGGATGGGTTATTGGTCTTGACGGGACTTTGCTACATACAACGGACGGTGGAAACAGATGGATACAACAACAAGACTTCGGTGAATTATGGCTTGACGATATCTTCTTTACCGATCATCGCCACGGATGGATAGTTGGGGTTGATGGAACAATCATGCACACTAGAGATGGCGGCAGCACATGGGAGCGGCAGCAAAGCAATACAAGGAACTTTTTGGACAACGTGTTTTTCCTTGACACGAACGAAGGCTGGGTTGTAGGCGGAGAGGGCGTTGTGCTGCACACTACCGATGGGGGTCAGAATTGGCGTCCCCAATGGTGCGAAACTCGGTATGACTTGAAAGCGATTCATATGACGAGTCCAAAGAAGGGCTGGATTGTCGGTAACTTGGGGATTATCTTGGGGTATGTGGTGGAGTGAGGGGTTTGGGTATTCGCAGTTGAGTTTAGCTCGACTTTGTACAAACGTACAACGTTGGGTTGAACGGAAAGCCGTGAAGCACAAACCCGTAGGCGGGGATCAAACGAACAATCGCTCAGTTGATCGTTCGTTTGATCTCCCTAGATCGCAGCCTACAAGATTGTGCAAGAAAGAAACCGAGGTTTCAAGAAAAAACTCGGTTGCAGGGCACATGACTCTATTCGAAATGAATTTTCAAAAAGGTTTTACTGCCTACATTGTTCGAAAAAAATTTACGACATTGGATGTGCAAAACCCAACTATTTCCGGTGGGATTGCTTAATTGTCCCCCAAGTCGTGGCAAGTTTGCCGGTTGGGGCAACCGAGAAGATTGCCGTGTCCAACCCGTTCATGAGTTGAAAAATGGCGTTTTTTGTCAAAGCACCATTGAAGATAGCCAGTTCGTCTATGGTGCTGTCGGAATACGAGTTAAAAGGCTGGCCTTCAAAGGCACCGATTCGGATAGGGTTGTGATTGGAAACCAATTGTATTTTCTTCTCGCCATCCATGTGCTCGACCGGTTTCGATATCCCATCAACATAAAAGATGGGTTCCCTGGCTTGTGCCTCAACAATAGCAACGTAGTGATGCCACTCTCCATCATCCGTTCCGTTTACGCCTTGAAACCCGCCTTCATACCAAAAGTAAAGCATGTTGTTAAAAACCTTGTGCAGAGCTAACGCATAATTGGCAGCGTTATCTCTTTGCCATTCTCGTCCTTTGGCGAGGATTGCGTATGGCGCGCCATCCTTTGCATTCTTCTTGGTGGGCCTTTTTACCCACGCGGAAATCGAAACAACGTCAACAATATCTAGTTCTTCATGATCTTGCACCTGAAGATAGCTTTTGTTCTTTTGGCTAAACTGCATTGCCATGCCGAACTTTCCTTCTACTAATGTCGGGTTGTTAATTGATTCTGCATGATGGCCGTTGCCAGAGATATCCTCAATGAAACCCCTCTTCTCTATTTTGTCGAACCGCCACATTGCGACAACGTCTCTGAGAAATCTATTCCTAGCTAATTGAGCATAACTGGCGTCCACCAAGATTAAGTTCACGATCATTAAACTGATGCTGATGATGCCTAATTTTCCTGCGCGATTCAATATTCCTGTTGTCCTCATTTCTCGTCAAGCGATTATTCGCTAGTTTTTACTGCTCCTCATTGGAGTTATTGAAGAGCCGATTTCATTGAGCAAACAGCTATAGTTTAATCGTGCAGAATTGAAATGTCAATTGAGAATTTCGGCGCAGGTTCGCGTCAAACGCAATGGAGGCGACTTTTTAGCCCATTGATCTGTTGTGCCAATATCGGTTGACAGAACCAGACGAATCGGGGAATTGCATGCCTGCGCCGGACATTCAATGACAAGGGAAGAAATCGAAGATTTGATGATTACAGATTACACGATGGTGCAATTCACGGCTGGTGTGTAGTGCCCACTTTGGCCTGCCATGTTCTATGTGGTCAAGCTTTCTGTGACGCGACCGTGGGTTTTAGGTGCAATTGTTCTGCGCTACGGGAATCATCTTGTTGACTTAAAAGAGAAGATTTGTTACGATAGGTGGAGCACAAGGTTTGGTGTCCCGACTCCAAGAATGACATTCGCAAATTCAAGTTCGGAATTCGCACAGTCGCGAGGATGAAAGATGAAGATTTTGATTAACACGGAGATTACATCCGATCATCGCCAACAGATTCAATCTGTATCCGCTGACTTCAGAATCGTTGAGCCTGAAGATGAGGTTGCACGACTCGCAGAAATGCCTGACACAGACGTTGTGTTCGGCGATTTCAACCGATCGCTTTTCGAGGCGGCTGAACATCTGAAATGGGTGCAAGTTCTCGGGGCAGGTGTTGACGGACTGCTTTTCCCCGAATTTGTCCAAAGTGACGTCGTTTTGGTAAGCGCAAAAGGGTTTGTTGGTCCTCACCTCGCAGATCAGACGTGGGCATTGATTCTCGGTTTGCTCCGCGGTGTTGGTCGTGCCGTGCGGGAGCGTACATGGGAAAACCACATGTCCATCCGTAGCGAGACATGGGAACTGGCTGGTCAAACCCTCGGAATAGTAGGACTTGGCGGTACCGGAATTGATGTAGCTAAACGGGCGCAGGGGTTCGATATGCGCGTTATTGCGGTTGACCCGGAGGATGTGGACGCACCATCATTTGTCCACGAAGTTTGGAAGATGAATCGGTTTTATGATTTGCTTGCCGAATCGGATATCGTTTCGATTTGTGCCCCGCTGACGGCTGAAACCCACGGTATGTTCGACTATGAAGCGTTCCAGCGGATGAAACATCGCGCGTTACTCATTAACGTTACACGTGGAAAAATCGTTGATGGACGTTCTCTGCTCCGTGCTTTGGTTGAGGATTTGATTGGTGGCGCCGGGTTGGACGTAACCCCGGTAGAACCTCTACCGCAGAATAGCCCTCTCTGGGATATGCCCAACGTTATTGTCACGCCCCATGTAGCGGGAGGTTCTCCTATTCGGCTCGATCGAACGGTTGGGCTTTTCTGTGACAACCTCGAACGGTTCTTGGTGGGTAAACCTCTTCTGAGTGTGATAGATAAGCGGAAAGGTTATTGACCGATCTACGACTTATATTTTTCGTTGACGTAAATGGCACATTGTGAACGGAGCCTTTGTAGTGTCGATTGCTATGGTTTGGTAGCTTCAGTATTGAAGTTTATCTTTTGAAGGGACTAGGAAGAGTAAGATTGGAAGGATGGAAGATTCTCTTTCACTCCACCCTCAATTCTCTGGAGCGAAAGACTGGAAGCTAAATGGATCCACAAAAATCTGCTGGATTTGGCAATCCAGCAGGAGCGGTCTGTACCTAGATCGAAATCCCAGTTTATTCTTGAGACTTGCTTAGCAGTTTAGGAGGTTGCTATGATTATACGAAATTGGCGTGATTCTATTCCCTATGTCGGTCACGAAAGCAAAATCATCTGGCCAATACTGACGCGTGCTGGAAACGAGAACGCCAATCCGCCGGAAGTTGCGTGCCTGCGTGGTCTGACTAATTTCACCCGGCATGTGGTTCAAGGACGTGTTACGACAGATTACCACGATCATAAAGACAAAGAACAAGTGTACTACTTTATCAGAGGTCGAGGTAAGATGCTAATTGATGATCAAGAGTATCCTGTTACCGCGGGTGATGCTGTACATCTTCCACCCTTGGCAAAGCACCAGGTCATCAATGATGGAGAAGATGAGATTGAGTATCTGAACATTAGCGCAGTTGTAAGAACATAAGCGTATCTAGAGGTGCGCGTTATCCCCACGGGGCTTTGAGAATTAAGGAAGGGCTATGATTAAAGTTGGCGTTTACGCCTCATATTTTGGTAAAGACGAACCCAAAGCGTTCCCAAATGCAGAAGCCTTTATCGATCTGGCTTATGAATTGCGGATGGATGTCATTGACTTTCGCGCGAATGTCGGATTCAGCTCCCGAGATCCCAACTATTTGCTGGGCATCAAGATAAAATGTCTGAAGGCAGGGCTGCCCATCGGTTATCTGGCGTCCGGCGGTCATTTTGTGGGCACTGAGGAGGAACTACGAGCGAAGGTGGAGCAAGCCAAGGCGGATGTAGAAATGGCTACTTTCTTGGGAGCACCTATGATTCGGCTTTTTTGCGGCGCCCCGGAGGAAGGTGTGGAAGAGAGTGAAATTAGATGCTTCCAAAAAGTGTGTGACTTCGCCGCCGATGCCGGGATCATGGTAGGCTTGCAAAATCATCCATGCACGGGCGACGATGTCTTGCGCATCCTTAGAAATACGGACCGCGAAAACTTTACTTTTATCTTGGACACCGGTCAATGGGTTGGTTCACCCGGGCGGAACCGCGGCGTTGGCGATCCAACCATAGATATTTATCGGTATATGGAACAGACAGCTCCATACGCGTCCTACGTTCGGGCTAAAATTTACAAAATCGACAGCGGCAGAGAAGAATGGCTCGATTACTCCCGCATCGTACAGATTCTGAAGTCTGTGGATTTCAACGGGGTGATGTCGATTACATTTGAAGGGCAGGACATCAATCAGTGCAATGACAGGGAGACTTTCAGATTGGCAGCCCAGCATTTGCGCGAGTTGATTGCCGAGACATAGTTTGATTCTGCCAGATTTGGGTTAGCACAGTTGATGTTCAAAGTTTGTAGACGAGCAATCCTCGTCCGAACGCGCAATGAATTGTGCTTCTACAAACTGACGTGCATAAGGTCTAATGTTATACAATTTAGATTCAACCGTGACGCAGGATTTCGCAATCCTCGTTATAAAGGGGTTGCTCAAAGAGGTACGACTTCAAGATAGTAGATTGCGCTAGAGGAAGCCATTATGTTAACGCCGCAGCAACTAACACATTATCACGAGCAGGGCTTCGTAATTCCGGATTTTCGGTTGCCCGTCTCGACGATACAGTCCATCAAGGACGACTTTGCACAGTTGCTGGTGCGGTACCCGGAGTTCAGGCAGAACTGTCCGGCTCTGCTCACTTATGACACTTCGTTCCTAAATTATGCGAGGAACCCGGATATCCTCGACATGGTAGCCCAGATTCTTGGAGAAGATATAGCCATCTGGAATTCCAGCTATTTTGGCAAGCCTGCCCATGATGGCAAAAGGGTGCCTTGGCATCAAGATGGACGGTACTGGCCTATTCGACCTCTCGCAAGCTGTTCGGTATGGATTGCGATCGACGACTCTACCACCGAGAACGGTTGCCTGCGGATTATCCCCGGTTCGCATAAATCACGGAGATTGTTCAAGCACGAAAGCAACCCAAGTGACGACCTCGTTCTCCCGCTTGAACTCCTCCAATCGGAATTTGACGAAAACACGGCTGTAGACATCGTCTTGGAATCGGAACAAATTTCGCTCCACGATGTGTTTTTGGCGCACGGCTCGGAACCCAACACCTCTGGTAAATCCCGCCGCGGCATGACGCTGCGCTTTTTTCCCACCACCTCTGTTTACGAACGCGACATTGAGGGAGGAGGGCAGCCAAGATCGCTGTTCTTGATGCGGGGCACGGATCAATCAAAACGAAATGACTTCGTGGTGAGACCGCTGCCAAGGTAGTAGGCATACTCCGTATGCCGTAACCCTTGCGTGGATTGGGAAGGTGGGTCAAAACGCCGTGGACATCGCGATGCCGAACCGCTCAAGCCAGATGTACATGAGACTGACGCCGTGCTGCCTACGAAAATAGTTGAACATCAGGTGCGACCGATCTCCGTCGTACATCCCGCGAGCGGAGAACCCTCTGCCAACGTCAACTGTGGCGCCGAAAGGGAAATTGAATCCGTCGTCCCATTCGGAATAGTTCACGGTCGCATATACTGAAACTGGAAGGTGCGGCAAGCGTTTGGCAAGCGTGAAAAAGTAGGCTTGAGTTCCGGCGGGTGAGCCGATGCGGTCTGAACTTGTTCCGACGAATAGGGCAGGTCGGGAATCCGTTTCCGTAAGGAGGAACGCGTTGAGGAGCGGTGAAATTTCGGATGCCACAGGATTGTATTCGAGACCGAGTTGAGCTCTGCGTAGGAACTGGTAATTCAACGTCATCCGCCAACGGGGCCGCTCCAATTCTGTGTTAACATAACGCCAAGAAAACGCCCATGTGGTCTGAATTCCGCTTCCCCGAAGCGGTGCGCCTTCGCCAGGTCAGGCACTTCAGGTGGGAGTCATGGAAGTCGGGCGTTCAGTTTGTGGCAG
The DNA here is from genome assembly GCA_965197465.1 of Candidatus Poribacteria bacterium. Taxonomy (GTDB): domain Bacteria; phylum Poribacteria; class WGA-4E; order WGA-4E; family JAJDTR01; genus JAJDTR01. The sequence goes on from OZ240209.1 coordinate 4,112,395, forward strand.
CTTGAGTTGGAGATTCGCTTCGTTTGACCAGCCGTCAACGGCTGCGACTAAGAACAAAAATGATACTAGACCCCGAATGAACATGTGCGTCGGCCCTACTCCGAAACGTGCCATGGTTTGATGAAAGGGATGATTATGGTCAGGATGTATTATCGTCCTGCATTATCTGGTAGATAATACCATTTCGCTTGAATAATAGTGCATATGATGTCTTAATTACATCGTTCACTTTCTCCGTAGGCGGGGCATCTTGCCCCGCATCGGAAGGACTTGATTGTCGCTATTAATGCACTGTAAATATAGAGAAATGGTATAAGATAAGCAGTAGTACCCAGTGGGGGCTACCATCGAGTTGCTGCTTCTAAGTGATTATTGATTGCCAAACGTGAATTGGTATCAGGTTTTGACCTTTATTCAGGCGCAGGCGGGGCTGTCGACCGTCCAGCGGTTGAAACTCGGGTTTTCACTTTGGGCAAGTTTGCTGCGTGCATCGTACCACATATTTGCCCATTCAATCGGATTATGTAATTCGCACCCCGGGTTGGACCTGCTGCGTGCAACGAAACCTGGAAATGCGCCGCGCCCTGTTGGCTGACCTATCGGATTATAGCGAAGGTCAAAACTCCAACGAATATTGTCGCTTTTGTTTGGCAGTGAGGAATGGCAGTTCAGGCGGTGGAAAAACAGCACCGATCCGCGCTTCATGGGAAGCGGAACGCCGTCCGCCGAGCGCAGGAATTTGTCCGGTATATGGAGGCCAAATCCTCTCGACATTGTCCCGCGCGCATGACAGTGTTGAAGCAATCCCTCGCGGTGGCTTCCGGGAACAACCTCTAAACAGCCATTTTCAATCGTAGCCTCCCATAGACAGAACCAGACCGTCAGCATATTTGTCTCATCAGCTTCGGGCGTGACAACGCCGGTGTCTTGATGCCACGGGGTTGCTCCTAGCTGAACATTCCCGGTTTCTTCGTTAATGGGGCATAAATGCTCCGGCGGCTTAAGGCGCACATGCTGCACGGGGTTGGAGTAGATTTCCGGTCCGATTAAAGATTCAACGGCATCAAGAAGTTTCTCATTTCGCAGCATTCTGAATACCGCGGGGCCCACCCACATCGGCGTGTCCGCCAGTACATTCCGCTGGGGCAATGAAAAGTCGAAATATTGTGCGTGTACCTTGCCGGATTCGGCGTAAACCTTGGTCAACCGATCGCCAAACGGCAGGTCGTCGTATGTGGAGGAGATTTCCCCTTTCTCCTTCAATTCGAGGGCGAGTCGATCCAATACGGTTGCGTATTCCTCAATGACCGGATCAATATCTTGCTCGGGGTCAAACAAATCTTCCACGACCAAGTACCCCTGTTCCTCAAAGTGCGCCACTTGGGATGCGGTCAGATGTGCCATTTTTCCTTCTTCCTTTGCGTGAATCGCGTGCAATCGTTCCGAGTAACGTGAGTCCGACTTCACCTACACAACAGATGAACACGGGGAGGCATGACTATCACATCTGTCGAATATAAACGTAATAAGCAGTTTCTTGTTACGCCGTACTATCACGCCCCGATCTCCACTTGCGTCCCGTTCTAGCCCACTGAAAAATTCTAACCTAGAACTCACGCTATCCTTGGTCTATCTGGCTCTTTATATGATACGACGTACTGCGTCATTTTCGCAAGCATGTTTGGCTTGATAAACGACAATCGCTATTCCTACTTCTGCGAGTCAACTGTTACCGTTACGCCCCTGCTCGGGTGTTCCAGGTTTCCGCTGTCATCGACAGCGCGGCTCAAGATTGTGACGGCTCCCGTCTCCGTCGGTGTCCATTCAAAACTCCAGGCCTCCCGTCCGTTTGCTGGATGCCACGTGTTACCGTTGTCCACCGATACTTCGACCCCGGCAACTATGCCGCCCCCTACGTCTACGGCATTGCCTTTGACAATCAGAGTTTGGTGTGGCAGAATCGCGCCATCCGTGGGCGGATGAACCGACGAATTCGGGGGCTCGAAATCGGTGGAGGCGATCGCCGGGATAAGGTCTTCTTGGAGCGTCGTCGGCTGTATCCCCATGTCCGCAAACAGATTGACGGTCGCTTGTTGGATGTTCCTGTCCGGAGCATGCGAATCGATGCCAACGCGGGTAGAGTATTCATTGGCGCGCTCCGGGGGGACGCCGGTGTCGTTGTCGTGATGCGCGTCCAACCCCCAACTCCACTGCACCGTGCCCGCACCGAAGACCAAAGCGCCGCTCTTGTGGCGATAGAGCGTCAGGTGGTGGGTTGCGGTGCCCGAGTCGAAAACCGTGCCGTGGTCTTGAATGTAGGTAACGTTGTCGATGGTCGTCTCGGACAAGCGGAGGAGACCCGGTGGGCGAAACCCGTTGTCGATGTCTTCATCCCACTCGTGCCCCAACAAGCCTTTCAATAGAACCGCTCTTTCTCCCGGCTTGAGTCGTGCGACTTCGGTGTCTCGCCAAAAGCGCAAGTTGGCGTATTCCGCCGGCACGATGAGCGGATCGTTGCGCCACGCGTTCACGGTGAAAATCGTGCCCGTTAGCGCGTTCTCCGGCTGCGCTCCCTCCGGATTGAAAGCCCGCGAATCTCGCCAGGTTCCGGTCCAGACATCGGGAACCGGGTCAATCTTGGCGTCGTCGTGTGTTTCTTTGTACGTGACTAACGTTCGGTGAGAGACCTCTTCTTCGTCAATAGAGGCTTCCCATCGGGTTTTCCAAAACACCTCGTTGCCGCTGAAAAAGGCGAGATGCACCCCCGCATCGCGCGCGCGCTCGACGTGTCTTCTCTGGTCAAGCGACCAGTATTCGTCATGACCGACCGACAGAAATAGCCGGTGTTTCAAAATCTCCTCGCCTCGCCGGTCGCTATCGACACCGGTAAAGTAGCTGACGTCGTAGCCGTTCGCTTCAAGCCATCGAATGAAAGGGTACTCGCCATTGAAAACCATGTTTACCGCCCGATAACAGCGTGTCTCGAACGGACGGTTGTAACTCACCTTGTACGAGCGGGGCGGTCCCCCGTGCATGCGCGGATTGTCCGGATTGAAACGCGCATAGGTGCAGTGCCCGCCATAGCGGTTGTACGCCTGCCACGTCGTGTCCGACGTTTGGAACAGCAGATCGGAACAGCCTTCGTCGTCCCGAAGGACGAAATAGATGTGGCTTGCTCGCGGCTCGCGCAGCGCGTTGGCTAAGCGTCCATGTCCCAACGCGCCGTAGGCGTGCGCGGATGGGGTCGGTTCGGCTGCCGGTCCGTGCTGGCCGTTGTCCGCACGCCAGCACCCGGGATCCGAGTCCTGCCGCACCAAACGGGCAAAATAGACGCCCGACACCGCATCCGAAGGGGATTGCCAAGAGGCTGATACCGCCCAATTGCCGCAATCGTAGAGGAGCGTCGCCGGATCTCTGATACCTTCCGGTTGGGATTGCGGCAGCTTGACCGACGGTTTGATAGTATCGACAAGGCGTGCCCCCATGCCTCCATAGTAGCCAATTCGATAGATGTCAATCCGATAGTCGGTCGAGTCGGTTTTTATCTTGAAGAAGATTGTCTCGCCGCGATTAATACTGATATCGTGACCGAAACCTTGAATCGTCGGATCGCCGGGACCGTTAATATCCCACTCGGTAGAGGGACTGCCCGGCAGCCGATTCTCTTGAAAAATCCTGTTGTCCGGTTTCCCGCCACGATCCTGCGGTTCGAGACTCATTGTGCCTCCTTAAAGGATACTGTTTCAGCTTTCATATTCGACGACGACATCATCGCCGTCAATCCTCACCGGATAGGTCTTGACCCGAACGGTCGAATCCGTCAGACATTTTCCGGTGGCAAGCTCAAAGGGCCACTGGTGCCAAGGACAGCGTAAGACCTCTCCCAATCCGTCGACAGCGATATCCGCACTCTGAACGGAGGGCGGAGCCTCGGTGGCAACCCGACCGCTGAGTTCTCCCGTGCAGAGCGGCCCATGCTTGTGTGGACAGATGTTGCGAATCGCGAAGAACGAACCGTTGACGTTGAAGACGCCGATGCCCGCCCTGCCCCGAAACGGTAAGACAATTTTGCGCTCGCCTATCGGAATCTCCGACACCTTGGCAACGACGACGTGCTCCATAGAAGGCTATCTCCCTTCTAGTCGCAGCATCTCAACCGCGTTGTCGGCGAAGATGCGCCGATGCAGTTCTTCCGGGAGTTTGGGAAAAACTGTTACCGGGTCGTTCCAGTCAAAGTGAGGAAAGTCCGAGCAATAGATGAGCGTCTCATCCGCGTGCAGCATCTCCAGCATTTGGTACATCTGCTCGGGCTTTTCCGGCTCGTGCATCGGCTGCGTGCCGACTCGGATATGGTCTCGGAAGTATTCGCTCGGCAGACGTTTAAGCCAGGGCGTCTGATCACGCAGCCCTTTCCAGTCGGAATCCATGTGCCACATGACGGGCACCGCCCAGAATTGTTGAACTTCGATCAGGGCAAACTTGAACTTCGGAAACTTTTCGAACACGCCCTCGCAAATCAACGAAGCCGCATGGGCGCTGGCGGCGTAAGGCCGGCTCATTCGGGATTCCATGTAGTAGGTGGGATAGCCGACCGGGGTTGGGGTTGTTCTGGTGGCGCCTCCGCCGCCGCCGACGTGCGAAATTGCGGGAAGCCCGTGGCGTTCGCACGCCTCCCAGATGGGATGATAAAAGCGATTGCCGTAAGGCATGCTCGTGCCCATCGGCACCATCACGGCGGCAGTGTCCGCCCGATCTCCCAATCTATCAATCTCCTCGGCAGCCTGGGTGGGGTCCGACGGTGACACCAGAATAGCATTGACCACACGCTCGTCACGCTCAAGCCAATGCTCGATTGTCCAATCGTTGAACGCCCGACACAACGCGGCAGCCCAATCCGGATCAGGCAACCCGACGTATCCGTAGAATGGCGGGGGGCCAGTCAGCACAGCGACATCGATATTCCAGCGGTCGAGGTGTTCCACTTGCAGAAACTCCAGCTTGAAATTGAAATCCCGCGGATCGCCGCCGGAGAATTCCTCTTCGGCGAAATCGTCCTTCGGGATGCGCCCCTTTAGATCCGTGCGAACGCGCCGAATCGGGACGTTGGCATAGGTGCCGAGGTGCAGCCCCTGATCCAGGAGGTGTTCTTGATAGAATGTCGACAGGTACGGCAGCAGTTGGCGAGGATCTCGAAAGTTGTGATGCACATCGCAGTCGACAATCGCAACGCCATCCTTGGGCTTAGCAGTCCAGCCCGGCGCCGTAATCGGTGCGGCTCCTGCTTGGTTCATGTTATTGCTCTATATGTTCAGAATAATTTCAATGTGACCGAGCAAGTAGGGAACGCAGATCTGCGTTCCCTACGATCCAAATTGCGCGAGTTCCATGTAGGTCATGGTGTCCAGGCTCGCGGCGCAATCCCTTCGACGTGTGTCTTCACATCGACAACAGCCGGTCTACCCGCGGCGAACGCCTGATCCAGCGCCCCTGCAAGCTCGCTCGGTTTGTTGACCGTAATGCCAAAACAGCCCATTGACTCGGCGATTTTGGCAAAATCGGCGTCAGGGAAGAGCCACAGCTCGTCTGAACCGACCGTTCGTCCGCCGTAGACAGACTCCACACCGCCCTGTTCCTGATTTAGCGAATGGTTATTGTTGACTAGAATAACCGCATTGATTTGGGATTTCGCGGCGGTCTCCAAATCTGACATGTGATACCAAATCCCGCCGTCGCCGGTGAAGCAGAGCACGGGTCTATCCGGCGCGGCACACTTGGCACCCATCGCGGCAGGCAGTCCCCAACCCAGCGAGCCCGAACAGCGAATGAAGGTCTGATCAGGGTGTTTAAGGTCGAGCATCGTCCCGGTCCAAACGCCCGAGTGCCCCGTATCGGAGAGGAGAATTGCGTCGGAGGGCAGATAGTCACTCAGTTCGCGGCACAGGCGTTCGGGACGCATCGGTAGAATATCGGAATTGGCTTTGTCACTAACGCTCTCTTTCCACGTCCGCACCAACTCCTGGACGCGGTTGACCCATTCTGTCCGCGGCTCACTCGTTTCCGAGTGCTCAATCATTCGGCGCAGCGAATCCCTCACATCCCCTTGGAGACCGACCTTAATTGGGTAGTTGCGTCCGAGTTCCTCCGCGTTGATATCAAGCTGGATTGCGGGTGTCCCTTGCGGTGGAATGACGTAACCGTTGGTCACCTGCCCACCGGTGTGACTGCCGATGAAGAACACGAGGTCGGTTTCGCATAAGGCTTGATTGGCACAGTCTCGAGAGTATGAACCGGGCACGCCTACCGCCAATGGGTGATCGTGGGGGAACATCGCTTTGGCATTTAGTGCGGTAGCAACCGGGATGGACAGCTTTTCGGCGAACGCTATGAGTTCGTCTCTGGCGCCCGAGGCGGTCACGCCGCCGCCAGCCACAATGATGGGACGCTCGGCTTCGTTCAGAAGCTGAATCGCTGCCGTCACCTTCTCCACCTCGGCTTCCGGTCGGCAAGGCGGGAGCTGTGCAAACATATCTTCAACGACAACGTCCAAGTCCGCTTCGCGATCTATGACCACCTGCCCGGCGAGACCTTCCAGATCCAGATGTGAGGGTCCTGGTGTTCCCGAGGTAGCCGATCGGAAGGCTTGCCGCAGATAGATTGGGAGTTGCTCCGTTGTGTTGACAAGCGCGCTGTATTTGGTCACCGCGGAGAAAGGATTCGCATGATTTACTTCCTGGTAAGCGTGGCGTTGCTGGTTTATCTGGTTTTCTCGTCCGGTGATGGCAATGACCGGCGAGCACGCCAGATAGGCGTCTTGCAACCCGGCTGCGAGATTGACGGCGCCCACGGACTGAGCCATGCAGAGGCCGGGGCCGCGTTTCACACGGGCATAGGCATCCGCCATGTAAGCAGCTCCCTTTTCCCCGTGCGTTTGAACGCGTTTGATTCCTAACCTCTCCATTTCCATTAGCGCTCTGGGACCGATATAGGGCATAAAAAAGACATGGGTAATCCCATATCCGTGAACGGTATCTGCGAAGAACTTCGCTCCTGTCATTTTGGGCATAATGTGGTTTCCTTCTGTAATTTCGGGATCGATTTTTCTGCAGATGCGGGGACGTTTGAAGGCAAGTGTCAACAAGGGCCGAGACCAATCGCCAGCACCATGAAAAATATTATAGCCTGATCGCTTGACTAAGGCAAGCTATTTCTGTAATTTCGTGCGTTCCATTGAAAGAGGGGCGTGAACAGGGCAATCGCAGTGGATTGTAGGGGACGGCCCCTGTGCCGTCCCATGATTTTGGAGAGACAATTATGGCTGTCCCGCCTGAACCGCTTGCAACCGTCGTAGAGCAACTTGGAGGGCGTCAGTTACAAGAGGGCGAACACAGGAATTCGCCCCTACAAAAAGGATGTTCTTGTCCGCTAAGGAACAGCGCAGGGACAGGGTTCGGGGCGAGAAAACCGTAACACAATCAATGGATTTTAGATGCGATTGTCTTGGAGTCGAGGAGGCTACATTTGACTCTGGTCGTAGATTCAGGTAAAATAACGGAGGCGTTAGGAATTTATGCGGCCGACCAAGAACGGCAATCTCGCCTCCTCACGGCTGACGAAGACATGACACCCGAGCAAAAAGCACGGCAAAACATCGACCAACTACTCACGGCAGCGGGCTGGACGATTCAGCACCGCGACGGAATGAACCTTGGTGCATCGCAGGGCGTGGCGGTGCGCGAGTTTCAGATGGCGTCCGGTCCCGCGGACTACCTGCTATTCATCGACAGAAAAGCTGCCGGAGCGGTCGAAGCCAAACCCGAAGGCACCACCCTCGGCGGCGTCTCCGAACAAACCGAGCGATACCTCACGGGAATTCCGGCGAACTTTCCGTGCCATCAAAACCCGTTGCCGTTTGGCTACGAAAGCACGGGGATTGAAACTTTCTTTCGTGATTTGCGCGAACCGGATTCCCGCTCCCGCCGCGTTTTCGCCTTCCACAGACCGGAAACCTTGGCGCGGTGGATTGCACAAGGGCGCACCTTGCGGCACTATCTCAATGAATTACCAGCACTGGACGCGGGTGGACTGCGAGACTGCCAAATCGAAGCCATTGAGAATCTGGAGCGCTCGTTTGCCGACAATCGACCGCGCGCGTTAATCCAGATGGCAACCGGCAGCGGGAAAACGTACACCGCCGTGAGTTTCGCCTATCGGCTCGTCAAGTTTGCAAAAGCCAACAGGATACTGTTTCTCGTTGATCGCAGCAACCTTGGAAGGCAGACGCAAAAAGAATTTCAGCAGTACACCACGCCGGACGACGGTAGGAAATTCACCGAACTCTACAACGTGCAACATCTCACGACTAACAAGATTGATCCGGTGAGTAAGGTCTGTATCACGACAATTCAGCGACTGTATTCGATGCTGAAAGGGGAGCCGGATGTGGATGAGGAGCTTGAGGGACGCTCGCTGTTCGACCTTGGATTGACGAATCAGTCCGCTGCCGAGGTGGAATACAACCCCGACATCCCCATCTCGACCTTTGATTTTATCATCACCGACGAGTGCCATCGCTCAATCTACAACCGCTGGCGGCCGGTGCTGGAATACTTTGACGCTTTTATCGTGGGTCTCACCGCCACGCCGTCAAAGCAGACGCTCGGATTCTTCGATCAGAATTTGGTCACGGAGTATAGCCACGAGCGCGCGGTTACCGATGGCGTCAACGTCGGGTATGAGGTGTACCGCATCAAGACAGAGATTACGGAGCGGGGCGGCGACGTCGAAGCTGGCTTTTACGTTGACAAACGGGACAAACGTACCCGCGCAACTCGATTGGAACAGCTTGATGAGGACATGGAATACGGCGCGAATCAGCTTGACCGCGCTGTGGTGGCGCCCGACCAGATTCGCACCGTGATTCGAACATTTCGAGAGAATCTGTTTACGCAGATTTTTCCCGGCAGAACCGATGTGCCCAAGACGCTAGTCTTCGCCAAGGACGACTCGCACGCCGAGGACATCATGCGCATTGTCCGCGAAGAATTCGCGCGGGGCAACGAGTTCTGCAAGAAGATTACTTACCAGACCACCGGCGAGAGACCGGAAGACTTGCTCGCCAGCTTCCGAAACTCCTATAATCCGCGCATCGCGGTTACGGTGGACATGGTGGCTACCGGCACGGATATCAAGCCGCTGGAGTGCATTATCTTCATGCGAAACATCAGATCGGCGGTCTACTTTGAGCAGATGAAAGGCAGAGGCACCCGCACGATATCGTCAACCGATTTGCGGGCGGTCACGCCCGACACCGCTCACAAGACCCATTTCGTGATTGTCGATGCGGTCGGTGTTTGCGAGAATGACAAAACCGATTCTCGACCGTTTGAACGAAAGCGTAGTGTGCCGCTTGACAAGCTGCTTGAATCCGTGGCGCTCGGTGCCCGAGATCCCGACACCTTGACGACGTTGGCGAGCAGGCTGGCGCGTCTGGACCGCCAGATCGAAGATGACGCCCGGCATCAGATTGCCGAAGTCTCGGAAGGCGTCTCCCTGCGTGATATGATTCAACACCTGTTTGAGGCAACCAATCCGGACGAACAGCCTGAAGACGGGCAACCCCTTATATTGACGGAATCGACCGAGGAAGACCTGACACCGGAGTTGATTCGGGAGAGGATGGAGCAACTCGTTACCGAGGCGTGCAAACCTTTCGACAATCCCGACTTGCGTAACGCCCTCGTTGAACTGAGAAGGCAACACGAGCAGACGATTGACATCGTGAGCCAAGACAGCGTCATCTCCTCGGAATTTGACGAAGTGGCCAGGGAGCGGGCAAAACAGGTCGTTAAAGGCTTTAAACAGTTTATTGAAGACAACAGGGACGAGTTGACAGCGATTCAACTTATCTACAGCAAACCCTACGGACAGCGCCATCTCACGCATCAGCAGGTTAAAGAACTCGCCGACGCCATCGAAAGACCGCCGTACCAATTCACCCAAGAGAAACTGTGGCAGGCTTACCAACAGTTGGAACAATCGAAAGTCAAGGGGGCGGGAGCGCAGAAACTATTGACCGACATCATCTCCTTGGTGCGTTTTGCGATTGAGGAGACGGAAACGCTTGAACCTTACAGAGAATCCGTAAATCGGCGGTTTCGGCGATGGCTCGCCGAGCAGGGAAGGCGGTATTCGGAGGAGCAGATGGCGTGGCTGGAGATGATCAAAGACCATATCGCCACGTCGCTAGATATTGAAATGGAAGACTTTGAGGAAATACCGTTTAAGGCAAAGGGCGGGGCGATTAGGGTGCATCAGTTGTTTGGGGAGGAGTTGGCCGAGATCTTGGCGGAACTGAATGAGCGGTTGGCGGCGTAAGAACCGGTTTGAAAACCCCGATTGCGATTAAAAAAATCGTCTTTCGGCAATCTTGGGAATTTCATACTTTTCATACCAAATCGGGGTTTTGAGTATACCCGCAAAAAGAGTGAGAACCCTTGCTATGACTAGCTTCTGCACAGTTCCGAAATTGGTGCCAGAAAAGCGTAGGTATGAAATTTTGGTATGAAATCGGAGTTTCTGCTCAAGACGGTGTCAAGTTTTACATTGACTCTAATTTAGAATCCGTATGAAGAATAGTTGACAGATTAAGTTTTGGACAAGTGAGGAGGAGCTTTTTCATGTTTCTGTGGTTGGCTCCTATACACCTGTCGCCCGCTGGGGCTTGAGTGCGTGGGGTTTCGCCGTTGCTATACACCTTCAGGATCTCTATCGCACTCACTACGGGATTCACTATCGCCTTCACTATTCGTTCAGTTGATCGTTCGCTTGATTCCCTCTTCGGCTTACAAAGACTGATGCAGAGACTTCCCTTGATTCTCTGATAAAGATTGGTTTCAGGACAAAGGCTCTACTTAAAATGAGTTTTCAAACATATTCTGAAGCCGACTTCACGGGTAGAAATGCAACTCCGAGCATAGGCGTCCATGTCTGACTTTGATGAAGCGATTTGACGAAATACCCAAAGAACGTTAATAAAATAATACGTTATTAACGAAATTCGGAAATTTGCTTGATAATTCGTTAATAGTGATGTATCCTATTAACGCAAAGTGGTGGAACAATGTATCTAGAAGACTTCAAAAATTCAAGCGCTGGTCGATGCATTCGTACGATAAGCCAACCCGCCTATTGGGCTTATGTGCCGAACCCGCTTCCGCCGAAGATTGATGTGGATTGGGAGTTGATTCGTCTTTTGTCCGAAGCGGAAAGCAAGCTGGGCGAGTTATCGGTTGCAGAGCAATTGCTTCCTGATGCGCATCTGTTGATCGGACCGTTGCTTATTCGGCGTGAAGCCGTAACCAGTTCGAGAATCGAAAACACTCAATCCGGCTTGGACGACCTCTTTCTGTTCGAGGCAAATGAAACGGAACCGTCTCCCGTGTCGGATGTAAAGGAGGTTTTCAACTATGTGAGAGCCATGGAACATGGAATTCAGCGTTTGGAGAATCTGCCAATTAGTTCTAGGCTGATCTGTGAAATACACGGAATCCTCATGGCGGATGTGCGAGGTGACTATGCAACGCCGGGGGATATGCGGAGGAGCCAGAACTGGATTGGAAGCCCGGGGTGTTCGCTAATGGACGCAACCTACGTGCCTCCACCGTTGCCCGAGATGAAAGAATGTTTTTCGGACTTGGAAAAATACATCAATTCCGACGCAAAAGAGCCGGCGTTGATTCAATGCGCTCTGGTTCATTATCAGTTTGAGGCGATTCACCCGTTCCTTGATGGCAACGGACGGATTGGCAGGCTTTTGACGACGTTTATGCTATTGGAAAAGAACTTGTTATTCCAACCTTTGCTTTATCTTTCTGATTTTTTTGAGGAGTATAGAAACGAGTATTACAGATTGCTGCTCAATGTAAGCCAAAAAGGGGACTGGAAAGCGTGGCTCACGTTTTTCTTAAACGGGGTGCGTCAACAGTCGGAAGATGCCCTTGCTACGGTTCAAAAATTGCTTGACCTGCAAGAGCAATACAGGGAGGTTGCAACCGGTCGAAATGTGCCGAAGTCTGTAATCCGTTTGATAGACCACTTATTTGCAAGGCCTATTATTTCAGTCTCAGAATTATCCAAGGCGTGGAAGATGCCGTTTCCCACCGTTCAACGGGGCGTAGACTACCTTATCGAAAAAGGCATACTTGGGGAAATGACAGGGAGGCCGCGAAACCGTTTGTTTGTTGCGAATGAGATATTCAATACAATCATGACAGAACGAACAAAATCAATGAACCCGGGGAAACAGGTAACATGAGCGAAACGGATGTCAGTCTGTCTGAACTCCCCGATGGCTGGGCGTGGTTGACGATGAAAGATTGCACTGAGATTCTAGACAGTAAACGAGTGCCGATAAATGCAAAGGAGCGAGAAACGAGGATAAGCGGTAAATCTGAAAGTGAACTCTATCCGTATTACGGGGCAACTGGTCAGGTTGGTTGGATTGATGATTTCTTGTTTGACGACGAACTGATTCTACTGGGGGAAGATGGCGCTCCATTCTTGGATTTTTCTAAAGACAAAGCATACCTTATTAAAGGTAAAAGTTGGGTAAATAACCATGCTCACGTCCTAAAGGCCCGAATTCAAATCACCTCAAATCAACTACTATGCCATTATCTTAATACTTTCGATTATCATGATTACGTGACTGGCACAACAAGGCTGAAACTCAATCAGTCGCTGATGCGAAGAATACCTGTTCCCCTTCCTCCACTCCCCGAACAACACCGCATCGTCGCCAAGATTGAAGAACTCTTCACCAAACTTGACGCAGGCATTGACGCCCTTCACAAGGTACAATCCCAACTCAAGCGGTATCGCCAATCCGTCCTGAAAGCCGCCTTTGAAGGAAAACTGACGGAAGCCTGGCGGGCAGAGCACCGGGACGAAATTGAGCCTGCCTCACCGATTGCGGATGATTTGCCCAATGGGTGGGTCTGGACGACATTAGGCAAAATCAGCAAAATCATTTTGGGACAATCGCCACCATCATCAACTTACAACACTGACGGAAATGGGCTGCCATTTTATCAAGGCAAACTCGAATTTGGCAAGACCTACCCCACGCCACGAAAGTGGTGTACTGCACCAAAGAAAACCGCTGAAAAAGGGGACGTATTTATTTCCGTTCGTGCTCCAGTCGGACCAACAAACATATGCGCTGAAAAATCCTGCATTGGTAGAGGGCTTGCCGCCATACGTGGGTTAAATGGCATTGAACCTGAGTTCATCCTCTATCTAATGCGTAAATATGAAGAAAAGATTGCGGGCAAAGGCACCGGAACAACCTTTAATGCGATAACTGGCAATCAACTGAAAAATTTTGAAATTCCTTTACCGCCACTCCTTGAGCAGCAAGTCATTGTCTCTGAAGTCGAACGCCGCCTCTCCGTCGCCGACGAAGTGGAGAAGACCGTTGCGGCGGAATTGAAACGCGTTGAGCAGTTGCGTCAGTCGATTCTCAAACAAGCCTTCTCCGGGGGATTGGTGCCGCAGGATTCAAACAATGAGCCTGCCAGTGTCCTGCTTGAACGCATTAAGGCGGAAAAGTAGACTAAGATCGTATTTTACGTCAACTTATGGTAAAATTAAGTGTGAATTTTGGTACACTTAGGAGTTACGCAGTTGGCTGAAGCGTATAAAGAGGTTGTGCCAAATAAGCACGTACCGCATCTCTGACAATAGAGAGTTTTGCTTCAAACCAACTGATACTGGTATGATAGCAATAGTGCTCAATTCTCAGAAAGGCTCTCAGCGCTAAACCGATATGATTTCTTTGAGTGCGAGCAGAGCGCACTTGTGCGCGTTCAATGCCAACAAATTGCTTAATCCCGCGATGATATTCTTCTATTGTCCAAGACCATTCGGCATAGTTGAGACGCCTCAATTCGTCCATCTGTAAATCATTCGTTGCCCAATATTCAATGTCACCTTCTGGAGTGTCAACCTTAAATACTCGAATCAATCCATAGCCTTTGAGATGGACAATTGTACCTGTTGATTCACTCGGAAGCGTACTCACCGGACGGTTACCGGAATACTCTTTACTGACAAGTCGGTTGGCAGCTAGACGAGTAAGCCACTTCCAACCATGACCTCGCACCGCTTTTAGATTCTTTAGACTGGCATACCAACTATCAAAACACACACATTCAGGAGCAAAACCGCGTGTTTTCGCTTCTTCAAGCATGGCGCGGAAATGCTCATTCTTCGTCAAGCCGTCTTTGGCTTTATCATAGATTCGATAATCACACGGAATATGTCTATCGCCATCCGTCCAGAGCAAAGTGACCCAGTTAATCCCATTCACAACTCGGTGGTGTTTCCCTGACCCGTGTTTTGTCACTAGTTCAATCTTTTGTGATCAAGGGAGCGAATAGCGAGTGCGATAGAGATCCTCAAGGTTTATCCAGAGTCGAGTCATCTATAACTAAAATTCCGGATTCTAATTTCACCTGATTTCTCGATTCTTGCCACAGTTTGCCAGTATCGGGTTCCTCTCGATGCAAGAGCCGTGTTATCGAATCGTGAGCCGGAGGATTATCAGCTTGGGGTTGAACTTTTTCCGCTTCAAGACAACTGTAACTTTTCTGAGCGGCTACCAAGAAATCAATATAGTCAGTGTCAGTATATTTAGGGGGATTCATACTCAAATTATAACCTATTTTCACTCAACTGCGTAACTCCTACACTGTTACACTCATTGATTTGGGAAACTATCTTAAACTCGGATAGGTGAAATATTATGGAATCCCCGCACGAGAGTCTCTATTTTGCGCGACCTCCGGTAGACGAGGTGGTGTTGAGTGTGCTTATCAGACCACTTGATAAATTGCTCGCGCCCCATCTTGGCGAAATATGGAAGGAATTTAAACGGGATGGGTTCGTGAACATCACGGAGCACCCGCCGGTTGTTCCGGCGGTGGAGAAGTTTCCAAACCCAACCAAAAAGCCTGAGTGGCGTATTAATGTGCCCGACCTTCCACGGATTTGGTTCATTCATGAAGACGATAGCCAAATCATACAGGTACAACGCGATCGATTTACATTCAACTGGCGTAAAATGGAGTCGGATCAGCAATACCCCGGATTTACAGCTATTCTCGAAAGTTTCGAAACTTTCTATAATCGCTATTGCGAGATTATCACAAGTCTAGAAGTGGGGCCAGCAGTTCCGTCGCAATATGAGCTGACTTATATCGATCAGATATTTCAGGGTGCCGGTTGGGATACGCTTGACAGCATCGGAAAGATTTTCAATCTATTTGTTGATTCCCAACAATCGGATTCATTTTGGTCGGGTGCCGAGTCTATGATTTTGCGGACATCCTTTCCGGTTGCGGATTTAAATGGGCGGTTACACCTAACCATCGGGAATCGGGTAAAAGTACCTGAAAAACGGAACACACTACAGATAGAATTTACACTACGCGGCTTTCCAGAGACCGAAGAATATAATGCTATGATAAAGTGGTTTAAGTCGGCACATGGTTTGATTTGCCAAAAATTTATAAGTACATTTACAGAAGACATCCAAACACAAGTATGGGAGCGCAAATCATGAACGAGTTTGATATAAGCCCATTACTGTTATCGCTGTCTAACCTTGTAGATTTACAAACTGGCGAATATAATGATCCAGTAGTGGTATTGTCTAATCGTGGCGAGAATCGGCTCGGTTGGCCCGAGCACTTTGATAGCGACTCAGAAGCGGAACCTGATCGAATCTCACGCTACAAAGAGTACGCCGCGCGCAGCGCGGCATGGGCATCGCATTATCCCCTTGACTCATCTCTTGATAATATTGCTCATTCTTGGCACAATGCGATGACGGCTCTGCACTATCTAGACGCAGTAGAACCTGATTCGTTTCTGCCACGAGACTTATCTTTCTTCTCGCTGGAAGACGCTTTACGAGAACTAGAGGAGGTTCGCGAAGACGCTGAGGAAGCTTATGCGTCGGACGACAAAATCGACCCCGTCCCCGACTCTGCGTACGATGACGCACATGTTTTACTAGAACTGCTTCGTCGTGATGTTCCTATGCCCGATATGATGTGGTCCGAAGACGGGGGCATTGGGTTAGAATGGCGACCGGGAAGCGGTATCGCGACGATAAGTCTATATGGTGACAACCTTGTCATCTACGGCGCTTTTTTTAATCACAATCGGCAAGTAGAAGGAATCTGTTCACTGTCTGACAATGTTCTACTGCCGGGCTTTCTTAAAACACTGAGGAACCTCCTTGAATAAGAAAGGCTTTCCATGAGTGTTCCACCAGGCGAGAAACTCGCACGTTTTATCTTCTCCAAAAAGCATTTTTCCGTTGAGAACAAGGAAGTCAAATTTAAAGCGTTTACTCCCCCTTCAAATAGTGAAGATCTCTCCGTATATCGTATCTCAGGGCTTTCAGACAGTGGAGTATGGGAAATTGGTCGGGAGTATGTCGAACGAAAAGACAGGACCATAAAAGCAAGGGCAAATCTCGCGGCGGAGGCTGTTTATGCGAACAACCTTAAGGTTGTTCCGGCTCCTCTGCCGCATGAACTCCATGCCAATATCGGGCCGTTCCCGGCGGATAGGAGAGCGCGCGATCGCATTGCAAAGCAACTTGCTCTTGCCAGTCAACTCGTAATCATGCCGATCAAATGAATCTGCTTTAGGAACCCCATCCAAACATGCCAAACGATTCATCAGCCATCGTACAAAAACTGTGGAATTACTGTAACGTCCTCCGCGATGACGGCATCAGCTACGGCGATTATGTGGAACAGTTGACCTATCTGCTGTTCCTGAAAATGGCGGACGAGCAGACCAAACCGCCGTTCAGCAAGGCGTCCGTCGTCCCTGCCGGATTGGACTGGGAGAGCCTGGTTCACGAGGACGGCGACGCCCTCGAAACCCACTACCGCCACATCCTCGACGCATTGGGCAGGCGGAGCGGCACGCTGGGCGTCATCTTCCGAAAAGCCCAAAACAAGATTCAAGATCCCGCCAAACTCAAGCGGATTATTCAACTCATCAACGATGAGACGTGGAGCGGCTTGGATGCCGATGTGAAGGGGGACATCTACGAGGGCTTGCTGCAGAAAAACGCCGAGGACACCAAGAGCGGCGCGGGCCAATACTTTACCCCTCGGCCGCTAATCCAAGCGATTGTGGAGGTGATGCGACCGGCATCGATGCAGACCATCTGCGATCCGGCGTGCGGCACCGGCGGATTTTTTCTGGCTGCCCACGACTATCTGTCCGCCCGAAGCGATCAACTCGACAGGGAACAGAAGCAGTTTCTCCGATATAAAACCTTTTATGGCTCCGACATTGTGGACAGCGTGGTCAGGCTGTGCGTGATGAACCTGCATCTTCACGGAGTCGGCGGGGATGAGAGTCCCGTGGAGATGAGGGATAGTCTGATTTCGGATACGGGTGAGCGTTTTGACATGGTGCTGACGAATCCGCCGTTTGGGAAGAAGAGCAGCATCACGATTGTGGATGAGAAGGGAGCGGCCGGAAAGAATTCGCTCATCTACGAGCGGGAGGATTTTTGGGCGACCACGTCCAACAAGCAACTGAACTTCCTTCAGCACGTCAAGACAATTCTGGAAATCAACGGCAAAGCGGCGATTGTCGTACCGGACAACGTTCTATTTGAAGGCGGCGCAGGTGAGACGGTTCGCAAGAAATTGATGCACGAATGCGATCTTCACACGCTGCTCCGACTCCCAACGGGCATCTTTTACGCGCAAGGCGTCAAGGCAAATGTGCTGTTCTTCGATCGCAAGCCCGCCAGCGAAACCCCGTGGACGGAAAAGCTATGGATATACGACCTGCGAACCAACAAGCGGTTCACGCTGAAAACGAAGCAGATGCGTTACGACGCTCTCCGGGATTTCGTCGCCTGCTATAATCCCGACAACCGACATGATCGGCAGGAGACCGAGCGATTCAAGTCGTTCTCGTACGATGAACTGATGCAACGGGACAAGGTGAGTCTGGACATCTTCTGGTTGCGGGATGAAAGCCTTGAGGATACCGAGAATCTGCCGGAGCCCGATGAATTGGCGGGAGAGATCGTGGCGAATCTGGCGGCGGCGTTGGAGCAGTTTCAGGACATTTATGAGTAGGCGGGGATCAAACGACTGAACAAGGAGTGTGATAGATATCCCCCATAGGGATCAAGTTAAGCGTTTTAGGGTGCAAGTCACACGGTTTTAATGTCTTAAACTGTTAATCTCCATGTAGACTTGGGCGAGGGAATACCAACCCATTCATTGATGGGTCGGCCGCAGAAGACGACTCATGGCGCTCGTTTCCGTCGGCGCGGGGCTGGGTGCGGTTGGAAACCGCACCTACCGTATGGGGTGCGATAGAGGCCTTCTCCAGCTCGCGATACGATTTTCGATTGACGATTCGCAGTTCCCACGCAGCGGCTTTGGTGGTCAAGATTTATGTAAGAAATGGTGCGCAGGGGATTTCTATCGCAGTCGCTATACACTCCTTTGATCCCACCCTACAAGACCTTGACCCTATCCCGGCACATCAAAACCGTTGCACGAGCCACAGGACAGCGACGCCCAAGAAGACGAGCATCGGCAGATTGAGCAGCAACGCGAGGCGCATTCTCCGACGCTTATGATGACTTACCTTCTCGCTAGAGAACAACAGTCGTCCGAGCAGCCAGAGCGAGTAAAAATAAAGAGGGAAAAAGGGAAAGAGAATCAAGCCGAGCAGGGCGGCACGCAACGCGCGATCGACCGCTTTGTCGCTCGCCGACGAAGGGGGATCGCCCTCGGATTCTTCGATTTCCGGGAGCTCTGCAATCCCTTCCTCCGCGTCTAAGGACGCATCTTCCCGCGCCGCAAGAATGCCGGTGGCGCGCTCGACATCGGTTTCGGGGACTTGCAGTTTAATGCCGCCGAGCGCGTTGCTAAGATGCCACGCCACACTCACGGTCAATTCGTCGGCAAAAAAAGTCTCCAGTCCATTGGCTTCGAGTAGCCCCTTGGCAAGGTGCGCCTCCGTAGGCATGTCGAAAGTACCGACGGTCACCAATTTTCCTGCCATAGCAATCCTCCTTTCGACTTAACGTCCGAATCTTTAATGCGTAGGGAATTCTTCACGCACTACACCTTTTAATTTCAACAAGCCATGCGATGTGATTCAGGTCGTGGCAGATTACATCCTGCTCGGAAATCCCGCACGCTCTCAGGTTGGAGGTGAGACTCTCCTTCGTCCACCGTGCCGACCAGAAATGTTCCGCAGTAGCCACAAATCGCGAGCCGCGCGGCGTCACTACATGCTGATCGGTGTGTTCATAGAACTCAATCTGTGCGGCTTCAGCCTCGGGAACATCCTTGTAGATGGTCAAGAACATCAACCCGCCTGACTTCAGCGCTTGATAGAACCGCGAGAATATCGCGATAAAACTGGGATTCCGATCGAGATAGGCGTCTGTATAAAGGCTCAAATCCGCTGACGCTTCTCGAAAATTACCGGGGGTGAAGTATAAGCACCACACAAGATTGTAGAAATTTTGCCGTGGCGCCGCTTTGGTAGCATCGCCCAGAAATAGCGCGGTGTTGGTAAGCCCCTCCATGCACCATCTCTCCCGAGCGATTTTGCCGATGTGAGTCGAGATCTCAAAGCCGTGATAAAGCTCGCAAGCCGGGGCAAAGATTGAGCCGTGGTATCCGGTGCCGCAACCGAGGTCGGCAATGGCGTAGCGGCGACCTTGGAACCTCTCAATCAGGATTTCATCCTGTTGGTCGCGTGCCTCTTTTATCGCTTTAGGACAGTAGGATGATTCCAAGGATTTCAGTACGGCTCTGCTTTCGGATTCGCGTAAACTATTGGACATGCTACATTTCCTGTAAATGAAGTGTTGGGTTTCACTAGAATTTCAATTTTTTGGGCGAAATGAAACTTTGAAAGCCTTCTTTTTTGTGTGATTCCTGATGATTTCCGTTCAACCCAACCTACGCACTGCATTACAAACGAACATCCGCTTCGAGAAACTGCCAGAAAAAGATTCTCCAGCTTGATTCCTCTTTGCGAAAGTAGATTTCGCATTTGGTGGTCATCTCTCTCCGAACTGAGCGCGCCCCTTTCTCTGTAATAATATCTAGCCCCAATCTCGCAGAGGCTTGTCGCGTATGGGGGATATTCATCTCAATGTCGTGGAAGCGGTATTGGACACGGTTGAATTCTTCGAATAGCGCTGTAATAGCCGGAGTCACATCGTCGTAATTTACCGGAATGACACCGGTGTTTAGCCCAAAAAATCGGGTTATCAAATCGTCTGATGCGAGGTACTCCTCTGTGAACAAACCTTCAATTTCCTCAAGCTTATCAAGATCCACGGTTTCAATCAGTTCCGAGAATCTACCTAGCAAATCCTGAATCTCCTCCTCCGGATTTGTCAGCGGCGCCAAAGGTATGTCCAGTGTCAAATTCTCTGCTTTGAGCGCAAACGTCCAGGTTTTAACAGCATAATCGAGGGCCTCCACAGTGATAGTTATCGCGTCCGAAAAATCAACTTGGGCAAAGCTGTATCTTCCACCTGCATCCGATTCCCGCTGTCGACCTAGCAAGTTCACCACGGCACCACGGACTGGATGTCCAGTTCGAGCGTTGGTAATTGTGCCGGACACGACCCCGACCTGAGGCCCTTCAACCGGCCCCACAGGAGTAACGGGTGAGTCTTCACCGCACCCGAAGAAAATGATCATCAGGCAAATTGTAAGGAAGAAACGTGTGCGGATTGTGGATTTCATGTACCGTCGGGAACTGGAATTCCCTCCTATACCCCGCATCGGTTAATATTGCGCTTGTCTTCTGGGCAACAATCGCTTATAATGTGGATAAATTGTGTTTGTGGATTTAACATAGCTTTCTTAGTTTTTGACGAGGAAATCCTATGATTGCCATTGACTTTACTGAAGAAGACATTGAAGCGCTTGATTATGAACGTTATCACCATCCTCATCCGAAGGTGCAGCGAAAGATGGAGGCGCTTTGGCTCAAACACCAAGGCTTACCGCATAGTCAAATCACTCGTCTAGCCGGTATTTCGCCTAACACGTTGCGGGCTTACCTGCGCCACTACCAAACTGGCGGCATTGACGCACTCAAACAGCTCAATTACTGCCCACAGGAAAGTGAGCTGTTGGCTCATCAGACCTCAATTGAAGACTATTTTCGGACAAATCCAGCAGCTACTATTAAAGAAGCAGCGGCAAAAATCTACGAACTCACCGGTATTCAACGCAGTGAAAGTCGTGTGCGTGTGTTTTTCAAAAACATAGGCATTGAGTACCGGAAAGTGGGGCATATACCAGCCGAAGCCGATGTCGAGGCACAGGAGGACTTTAAAAAAAAGAGTTGCAACCGCGTCTGGACCAAGCTGCTGCTGGTCTGAGAACCGTCTTTTTCGTTGATGCCGCCCATTTTGTCTTAGCTCCCTTTTTAGGATTTCTCTGGTCGTTCACTCGTGTGTTCATCAAAGCCCCCGCCGGCAGAAAGCGATTTAACGTTTTGGGTGCCTTGAATGCCGTGACACACGAACTGATAGCGGTACAAAACGATACTTACATCAATGCGCAAACCGTCTGTGATTTGTTAGTGCGTATTGCAAAGTCGGCAGGTGAGATGCCGATTACATTGGTTTTAGATAATGCCAGATATCAAAAGTGCCCAATCGTCCGGGAGTTAGCTGAGAAACTCACTATTGAGTTGCTTTATCTTCCACCATATTCTCCCAACTTAAATCTGATTGAACGGCTCTGGAAATTCGTCAAGAAAAAATGCCTTTACTCAAAGTATTATGCCGAATTTTCCGATTTCAAGCGTGCGATTACCGATTGCCTCAATCAGACTCACACCACCTACAAATCGGAATTGGCAACTTTACTTACGCTACGTTTTCAGACTGTTCAAAAAACGCAACTTCCGGCAGCGTGAAGTATACAACAATTAAGCGGACAACCACGGGAAGTTGCTCCTACAGGTAGAGTCAACTTGCATAATAGAAAAAAACTTGCATTTCACTGAGGCGTTATGATATTCTAAGCGCGCAATACGGATATTAGCGTAGGATGCAAGAAAGGAGGTGGACGACTTGGCTCGTATCTGTCATGTCTGCGGCAAAAAGCCGATGGCTGGCAACCGGATAAGTAAGTCTCGCAATCATACGAAGCGCAGATGGCTTCCTAATTTGCAGCGTGTACGCATTGAAACCCAAATCGGCGAAAATCGCGTAGGTCACAAGCGCGTGCGTGTTTGTGTGAAATGTATTCGATCTGGAAAAATTGTCAAGGTTGCTTCAGGCGCCCCACAAGTTGCGTGACAATTCTGGGTTGTTACGCTTCACGCTTGACGCGCCTTACCCCTTTCAACGGGAGGATTTTTCCCATCACCTCTTCTAGCTGTTCAACACCGGTTACTTCTAGGGTCAACCGATTGGAAACCCTACCATCTACCCCCTTCCTGCCGCTGCCGGCGCCAAAAGACCCTGATTGTATATTCACTCCACATTGGGCAACGGCAATGCCGATTTCCCCAATCATGCCCGGGTAATCCTCGCACTCAACGGAGATGCGTGCCATATAAGTAACTAGATCGGCGGATTTCCATTCAACATTGACCAGCCTTTCCGGCTCATTCGTCAAGCGTGAACAATCTTCCTTGTGGATAGAGATTCCCCGCCCTCGTGTAATATACCCAATAATAGAGTCCCCAGGAATAGGTGTACAGCATTTCATAATGCGTACCATCGCCGCATCAATTCCGTCTTCAAGTTGAACCGCGGGCATCGACTCTGTGGCGGTTTCGTAGCTCTTATCTGCTTGTTTGTCTCCGTCCGGCTTTAGTAGGCTCACTACCTTGGTTGCGAATTGCTTGCCATTTCCAATCTGCATTAATAGGTTGTCCGTGGTGGTCGCCCCTAGCTTCGTGGCAACTTCGAGAAGACGTGGTGATTGGAGATACGCCTTCGGATCGAGTCCGTGGCGGCAAATTTCATTTTCGAGCAACCGCTGTCCAACTTCCAACGCATGATCTCGGTCCTGTTCATTAAACCAGTGGCGGATTTTGCTGCGCGCACGCGCGGTTTTTGCCCATTGCAGCCAGTTGCGATTCGGGTGTCCGTTGGGATTGGTGAAAATTTTGACACGGTCGCCATTTTGTAAGCGATACCTGAGCGATAATAGCGCCCCATTCACCTCCGCACTAGAACATTTGTGTCCAATATCGGTATGGATTTTGTATGCGAAGTCAATCGGCGTTGCCCCGGCGGGGAGTGCGTACAGGTCACCTTTGGGTGTAAAGACATAAACCTCATCGGGAAACAACTCGCGTTTCATGGACTGGATGAATTGGTGGGGGAGATCTTTGGATTCTTGAATATCTTCCAGCATCTGTTTATAGCCTGCAAAAATGGATTGCCCCGCCTCCGTTAACGGTATTCCCTCCTTATAGCTCCAGTGCGCAGCAATTCCATCTTCGGCTATCTTGTGCATCTCATGCGTGCGAATCTGGATTTCTACAGACCGCCCACCGTCCAAAATCGTTGTGTGTAAGGAGCGATAACCGTTTATCTTCGCCGTTGGCCCAATCCAGTCCCTGAGCCGCTGGGGAAGATGATGCCACTTCGTATGTAGAATTCCAAGAGCGGCATAGCATTCCGGAGCCGTATTGACCAACAAGCGGAGTCCAATTAAATCGCGAATCTCTTCAAAGGGTGTTCCCTTCTGGTGGATTTTTTGGTAGATACTGTAGATGTGCTTGGTACGGCCGTGAACACTCGCTTCAATGCCGAATCGCTTGAGTTCTCTCTTGATAGTTTCTACCATTTTGTCCACATAGGCTTCGCGCTCTGCCAATTTCTCCGCAAGCAACCCGGCAATGTCTTTGTATTCAGCGGGATATAGGTGCTTAAACGCCAAATCTTCGAGCCTGCTCATAATCCGCCAAATGCCCAGACGATGAGCGATTGGGGCGTAGACTTCAAGGGTTTCTTTGGAAATCGCTTGCCGTCTGTGTAAGGGCAAAAATGACAGCGTTTCCATATTATGTAAGCGGTCTGCCAACTTTATGAGAATCACCCGAATGTCCTCCGCCGTAGCCAAGAGTAATTTCAAATAGTTCTCAGCCTGCCGTTGCTGTGCCCCGCCCCTAAATTTGTATCTTCCGATCTTGCTGACTCCCTGTACCAATTGCGCGATTGTTTCACCGAAAAGGCTTTCAAGTTCCTCGCGTGTCACGAGTGTGTCTTCTATAACATCGTGCAGGAGACCCGCACAAATCGTGCGAACATCCAACTTTAATTCGGTAAGGACGTTCGCTGTGGCGACACAGTGGGTAAAGTAAGGTTCCCCCGACTGGCGCCACTGCGCTCTGTGCGCTTTTTCGGCGAATTCATAGCTTCGGTGAAGAAAGTCGAAGTCAGCGTCCGCATTGTAGGCTCGGATACGATCAATTAGAGTTTCGACACTCATACGATACCCTTTTCCAAATATCTTGGAGCGTTTGTTTCAACTGAAATTCCGAGAAGATTGCACTTGTCTGTTTGAGTTGCTCTCCATAGAGATAAGCACTTGATTGATTCAACTTACGTTTCTCTGGTGGTGTTGGCAGGAGCTGTATTACCTTCCCGGAAGACTGTTCCCGCCTTTTGAGCAATCTTAACTCTTCCAAGATAGCGATCCCGTTATGAACGGTGCGGGGTGGAATTGAACTCGTCCGGGATGCCGCGACCACCTCGTCCAACTGGATTGGTACGCCGCTTTGTGGATTCAAAGATTTGATCGTTTGATAGAGCTTCTTCAGCATATCTTCGTCGGGATGTTGCCATGATAGCAAGGTGCGCATGGAATCGGCATCTTTTCCACTGTAGATGAGATGGACATAGGTCGTTTCCGACAATTTGAACGCTGGCTGACACCGATTGAAAAAAATTAGAGGGGTGGGAGCTGGGTGACAGAACACGAGATGCCTCACGCCTTCAGAAGCAGCTACCAGATCGCAACTTGTAACAATGGCACGTAGTTTTCCACTTGCAAGCGCGTCTATCAGACTTTCGATTTTCGACTCCGGCGTTGCATCATCACATCGCCCTATCGTATCAGCGCTCGAGCCGATCAAGTCAAGGAATTGATCTACCGCCTTTGCATCTCGTACATAAAGAAGACTAGGCTCTTCCCGTTCAAAGAGTTTTAAGAGATAGGCTTTTTTGTCTGTGTGCCGGCGATCAACAAGCTTTACAGGACTCTCCGTATCTTCGGTTGGAAACACGGCTTGACGTGCATGACGGTCGATTTTATGGATGTCCTTGATTACCAACTGGGGCGAACGTCTTCCGTCCCATTCGTTGATTTGGGGTGCACCAGCCAAATCAACGCAAACGTTCTGACCTTTCAACGCGATTTCGTAATCTGCCATCCCCCATCCTACTGCGTCTAGCATGTGTTGCCCATCCGTTACGGATAATTTCAGGTGTTGTTTTTCCTTACCCATTCGAAACGGCGGGCGCTGGAGAACGAGTCCCCGGATTGCCAGTTGTGGCGCGGGATTATCTTGTCCAGAGGGTTCCAGCAGACTCAGTTCCTGAATTGCGCTTAACGTAAGGAAAGACGCCTGCGCCTCGAAGTCTATATCCAGTTTGGGAACAAGGTGCTCATCCGAGAGGTGTTCACAAGCATACTGGTTGAAATGTAACCTAAATTCCTCAAGATTTTCCGTTCTGATTGTCAAGCCGGCGGCAGCTTTGTGCCCGCCGTGCTTGACCAGCAAATGCGTAGCAGCATTCAAACTGTCAGCCAGATTAAGTCCCTCAATACTGCGTCCGGAACCGTGTGCTTCGCTGCCATCAATGGCTAACAGAAAAACTGGGCGATGGTATCTTTGCACTATGCGTGAGGCGACAATTCCAACCACTCCTTGATGCCAACCTTCCTGCGCTACGACCAACCCCTTAACTTCATCAAGATTGCCCTCTTTCTTGACTAAATCGATTGCCTCGTCATGAATTTTCCCTTCGACTTCCCGTCGCGCCACATTGTCCGCGTCAAGTTCCTGAGCAATGGGGAGCGCTGCTTCAGAGGATTCTGCGCTGAGCAGTTCGACAACTTTTGATGCCGTGTCCATACGTCCCGCAGCATTGATACGGGGTCCAAGTACAAATCCAAGTGTATGTCCGACGATAGGCTTGTCCTTGCTGAAATTGGCTACCTCACATAGAGCGTGAATCCCCGGGCGCTTCCGACGATTGATTTCTGCCAACCCCAACTTGGTGAGGGTTCGATTTTCTCCCGTTAGTGGAGCCATATCGACGACAGTGCCAAGGACAACGAGATCAAGCTGGTCAATTAGTAGTTGAGTAGGTTCACCGCCTCCCATCAAGCCGTGAGCGAGCTTGAACGCCAGACCAACCCCAGCTAAGCCATCGAACAAATTCCCACTATCCGTCATCTTAGGTGTAATGACTGCGTGCGCAGGCGGGATCGCATCCGGAGGTGCTTGATGGTGATCGGTGATAATCACATCCATCCCGACTTCATTCGCGAGTTGCACCTCCTGAACCGAGGTAATCCCACAATCGACCGTGATGACGAGATTGCATCCCTTTTCTTTGAGATCTTTCACGGCTTCCTTGTTCAGACCATACCCCTCCGTGAACCGATCGGGAATATAGTAGCGGACAGACACATCAAGGTCGCGAAAGACGCTTAACAGTAGCGCAGTAGCCGTGGTGCCATCGGTATCGTAGTCGCCATACACCCAAATCTGCTCGCCTTTTTCTATCGCCGAGCGAATCCGATCAACAGCTTTCTCCATGCCGTACATCAGGAATGGATCGTGTAGATTCTCAAACGTTGGATACAAATACGTCTGCGCGGCGTCCTCCGTTTCAATCCCGCGATTGACTAGCAGTTGCGCAAGGACTGGAGACACTCCAAGCCTCACCGCTAAGGCGGAACTTTTCTCTATATCCGGAGATTTGACTCGCCACTCTTTCTTCATCATGGTAGAGAATATAGTATCATGAACTGGGGGTAGCGTCAAGAGTAAGAGCAGTAGCCTGTGGCAAATAAAAGCAATGGCAAGAAAGCGTAGGGAACGCAGATCTGCGTTCCCTACAGGAAAAAGTAGGGTGCGATAGAGTTCTCAGTACCGCGTAGGTTGGGTTGAACAGGGACAAGGCTGGAAATATTCGGTAATTCATTCGACTTTCGATTCACAATGCTGCTAAAAATGCCGTAAAGTATAGTGAAACCCAACTTAAATAACCCATGTTGCCAATAGTAGGCATATTCCGTATCCCCTTGTGCAGATTACGGCACCGCGGAGGGATTTCTATGGGAACTCTATCGCACTCGCTATTCGCTCGCTTGAGGGCTGCTATCGCACTCGCTATTCACTCGCTTGAACGTGCCTACTAATATTTCCCGCTTCAGTTGAATTGGGGGTTGGGTTTCATTATACAACCGAACTGCGTAAGTCCTATCATAATTCTTTAGTTGCAATGACTATAAATACCAGTAGCGAGTGATTAGTGGTGAGTTAAATCCAGAAATCTCAAAAAATTTCCTCTTCGATTTGATGGTCGCAGAAAGAGCGGAAATCAATGATTTGACAATCGTTGATTCTCTGGAATCTGGTGCGACTGTCCTAGGGCTTGAAAGGAAGGTTGAGGCAGATGGGCTTTTCTGCTATAATTACAATGGGAATGGGAGCGCAAGTTGACAACCTAGCATAGATTGGCTGGCGACAAGAAAGCGAGTTTTTGGCAAAAACCGGTTTCTAAGTTGTTATAAAAGGAACAACAGAAGATGTTAGCGCCAAAACTGACAGAACTAACAGAATCTGGTATTCGAGATTTTGCCGGAGCGACCATTTTCAATCGTGGATACGATTATTTCGAACAGGAAATGGTCTATAAACTTGACTATGACTCCAATCGGATTGCTGCAGAGGTTTACGGCAACTACGGAGATTACGAGGTTGAAATTGTTTCTGAAGAGGGGAATGTTGAGGCATATTGTAGCTGCCCTTACGATGGTTATCCCTGCAAGCACGTCATCGCAGTGCTGCTAACGTTTATTCACGATAAGGAGAAATATATTCAGCAGGCAGCACAGCATCAAGACGATATCTCCTCATTGAAGGATAAAATTAGGAAATTGTCGCGAGATGACCTGATGGAAATTGTAATCTCTTGCCTGGACAAATATCCCGACTTCCGACGAGATATGGCGGTGCGTTTGGAAGCAGATAAAAAGCTGACTCTGAACACAATTTTGAAACAGGTGAAAAAAGCTTATCCCAACATTGAATCCCATGACTACTCCGGAACAGCAATTGCCAAGCAACTTAGAGCAATCCTAAAGTCAGTTGAAGGGACATCGGCTGATATGCGTGTGAAGGTTTACTGGGCAATCGTTGATCGAACGCTTGAGGAATTAAACGAGTATGGAATGAGCGACGACTCTCTAGAGACGCTTGCCATTGATACGATGGAGCTGTTGGCAGAATCGTTGAATGAGGGTGAACAATCCCGCCAAGAAAGGCAGACGATTATTGCCGATTTAATGAATTATTATATACACGATAATTGTGGGATAGTGGACGCTATTTATGAGACGGTAGAATTGATGTGTGTTAAAGAATCTGATTATCGCATTGTGATTCAGAAGCTAGAGGGCAATTTGACCAGCAGTTCGTTCCAATCATATTACAAATCCATGCTTGCTAATCTGTACACACAAATCGGAGATACGGATTCGCAGTTAGCTGCGCTGGAGCGTGGGCTCGAAGACGGCACAGATTACTGGCTTCTGGCGTCATATTGGCTCGAAAGGAACGAAAAAGAAAAAGCTCTGAAGGTTGTTAAGGAAGGGTTGGACAAGGCTGATGGACGGAAAACGGAACTTTATGAGTACATGCAAAACCATCTGCAAACACAGGGGGATATAGATGGGATTCTTCAGTTGCTCAAGAAAAAGATGGAAGACCAAAATCTGGATAGTCTTAGAAACGTTGAGAACGACAGCACTTATCAATACCTATTGGCACATTATGATGCCACGTACGACTACCAAGGAAGAGTCAATTTGCTGAAATTGCGGTTCTCGCACGGCGAAGTTGGTCTAAGTCTGTATAAAGCGGCGGAGAGCATTCTAAACCCGACGGATTTGCCGAAGTTCCAAAAGCTAATTATCCAGCGGTTGAAAAAGACCATTCAAGAAAATCGGTCTGCAGATCCGTGGTTGGCACGTAATGCAAAACCCGAAACCCAGATACTTGCTGAGATATACGCGTACAAAGATGACCGAGATAATCTGATGAAAGTCATCTCCGAAGACATACCTCTGCTTTCCACATATGAATCGAAGCTGTTGGCACACAATCCTGACATCTATTTGAAACAATACGCCAACGTGGTTAATCGATTGATTGAACAGCGTGGACGAGAGAACTATCGGACAGCGGTGGGGTATCTAAAGACAATCAAGCATATCCACCAAACTGTGCTCAACACCCCACACGAATGGGAAAAATACATTGAAAATCTACAGGAAAACAACAAAACTTTGCGGGCATTACAAGAAGAGATGAGAAGACTTTGAAAGATTAGTGCACACCCTCTTGGATTGCGCAAGAAAGAAACCGAGTTTTCACGAAAAAACTCGGTTTCAGGGCAAACGGCTTTACCCGATTGAATTTTCAAACAGGCTCTTAAGATATGAGGTGCTACGGACTGGAGTATCCAACTTTGAACGGAAAATTGTAGGGTGAGCGCCGCCCACCGAAAGGCGAAAATGAAGACGTGGAATTTCTATCCGTTAGCGGATTTCAACTCGGACAGTAGGCGAGTGATGCCCTCCTGAATTTGTCCTTCGACAGACGCCTCCGGGGGTAGCCGATGTTTGAGCGATGCCTCGTAACCACCGTCAAGTCCGAGGTCGTAATCCTTTTTCGTGGCAATGTAGCCCGAATTCCCGTTCGTGTATCCGAACACCAGCGTGTGCTTAAACGGCGAGGTTTCGTCCGCGAACAACTGATACTCCGCAAACATCTCGCCGGGCAATGACAAGATACATAGCTCATCGCCAACCGCGAAAGCACGCATCGGCAGCGGTATGGTTTCGTGCACTCCGTTCTCAGCGCGTTCCAGTAACCGTTGATAGTGTCGGCTAGTCGGCTCCTTCGCCAGCAACTCCTTGCACAGTTCCACCGATGGCTGCTGGAGCGGCAGCGACAACGTCTTCGATTGCACCTTCAGCGGCGCTGATGGGACGATCTCGAATCCGTGCATGGCGCGCCTTACCGCGCAGGCAAGCGAAAGCCCCGCAGCATCGCACGCCCCGAATCCACCGCGTAGTGGGAAACCGTTGATGTTGGCGCCACACCCCTGAGCAAACATAAACACCCCTTCGGCTTCCCCATTACTCCCTAACAAGCCGCGCAGGTGCCCGATGGCGAATCCGGGATAGTCCGGTCCAACGACCGTGTGAACGTGGCTAGGTGCGTGGTCGAAATCCATAATGATGACCGGATGCGCCGCATAGGAGAATAGCACGCCTATGCACTCTCCGTTTGTGCCGTATGCGCCCAACACATCCACCCAAGGTACCATGGCGCCGCTGGGGTTTGGCGCCATCGTGATTTCTCCATCATCCTTCATCAGGCGGCGGTTATAGGCTATCTGTACAGGCTCGCGTCCAACACGCACCGTGGCGGGCTGCAAATCATCAACGGCATTCTTGACAATACGTGCGAGATTGTCTGCCAGTTCAGCCTCGAACGAAGGAGACTCCTTAATGTTCGGATCACTTTCATCCGGTTCGTTGTGGGTGTGGCTACAGTTGATGACGATATTTTCTTTGAGGATGCCGGTTGCTTGATTTATGGATTCGAGCAGCACCTCCGTGCGGTCATAGGAGATACTGGTCATGTCCAACGTCACGATAGCCAAGGATTGCCCCTCGTCCTCCAACACCAGCGCACGCGCATACAAATCTCCATAAATCGGTATCAACTCACCCTCCTTGGGTGAATAATACCCATCACCAACCTCGCCAATCCAGTTTACGTCGGCTAAGCTTTTCAGCACCACCTTGGGCGTAATTACGGTTTCAGCCGCCCCAGCCTTGGGTTCAACTTTACTGGAGCTAGTAAACAGTGTTCCAAGAGCGGTCAAAGCGGATGAAGTGTGCATTGTATCTCCTTTGCACCAGGCTAAAGTCCTTCTGATCTAGAGAGACAGTGCCATGGAATCCCTTGCCGCGACAAACCCTTCAAGTGCCTCCTCCAACTCTTCGCGCGTGTGGCTTGCCGTCGGCGTGATCCGTAGGCGGCTCGTACCTCTCGGCACGGTTGGTGGACGGATGCCGGGGGCAAAAACACCTTCGTTTAGCAACGCCTCCGCAAACTGCGTCGTTCTTTTCGCCTCCCCCAGGATTAGCGGCAGGATGTGGGTCTCGTTCGGTAGCAGTTGAAATCCAGCTTCTGATAACCCAGTTTTGAGGGTGTGGACGTTTGCGAACAACCGTTGGCGCAGTTCGGAATTAGACCGGATTAAATCGATCGCCGCTGACGCAGCCGTTAATGTGCCGGGCGGAAGGCCTGTGGTGAAGATGAAACCTCGCGCCCGGTTAATCAGAAAATCAATCAGGGATTGACTCCCCGCCACAAATGCCCCGACGCCGCCGACCGCTTTACTCAATGCCCCGACTTGGATAATCCCGCGATCTCCCAATCCCAAGTAATCCACGACACCGCCGCTAGAGTTACCGAGAACCCCAAAACCGTGCACGTCATCCACCAGTAACATGGCATCATAAGCCTCCGCTATCTCGCAGATTTCGGCGAGAGGCGGAAAGTCACCATCCATACTAAAAACACCGTCGGTCACAATCAACCGACGCCGAAATTTCGAGGATTCGGAGAGCAGCTCTTTTAGGTGTTGTGGATCGCAGTGCCGGTAAATTCGCTTTGTGGCTCTACTCAGACGGCACCCCTCAATGAGGCTAATATGATTGCGTTCATCACTGAGAATGAGATCTTCCTCGCTAACGAGGACGGGGATTGTGCCGATGTTCGCAAGGTAGCCTGAACTGAAAACCAACGCGGCTTCCGTGTTCAATATTGCCGCAATCTTTGACTCCAGTATGCCGTAGAGGTGACTGTTACCCGCAATGAGTCGTGATCCGCTTGCGCCGGTCCCGTATTCCCGAACTGCTTCGCACGCAACTTTGATTACCTGAGGATGGGTACTCAAGCCGAGGTAGTTGGTTGAGGCGAGCGAGATTACCTCACGACCTTCAAGGATAACGCGCCCTGTCGGGGCACTCATCATGGAGCGAAGTGAACGCCAGTGCCCAGCCCGTTCCAGCTTGCTCCTCTCAGCCTCTAACCAGCCATCTATGTCCATTCCCGCTTTTAACCCGACGTTTTCTCGAATCGTACGCTAGCATGTACCAGCTCATCTGTTGGGCTGAAGGTCAACTCGTAAATTGGGGCGTTTAAAGTGTATTGATAGTTTGCGCCGTAACAGGATGTCGCCGCAGGCACATACCCCTCTGGCACATGGATGAATAGTGTTCCCTTACCATGCCGGGGCGGTTTACAGACAGCGAGGAAACTTTGACTTTTTCGATCCCAGCCGGCGGAAAGGATTTCCACTCCTCCCTGAGTGAAGTGAATGTCCGTGGAAATCAGTTGGGGTGTATCTCGTTCGGCACGCAAACAGAGGAGTCTTGCTGAACGTGACGGCATATCCGACACGGCTACCCTTCCCCGCACGACACCTAAGTATTGTCGATTCCAAAAGTCGTGTACGAGATAGAACTTAGATGAATCTAAGCCGAGTGCGTCCAGGTCCAGATCGACATCATCAATCTGGTCCTTCCAATTGAACACCCCCAAGATATTCCAGGAATCAAAGGACGCCTGTATTTGCATATTCCAAATCTGGGGAAATCGATTCTGATAAAGATCCATCGGCGTTGCTGACTTTCCAGTCAGAGGAAACAGTTTCGCCAACAATTCCGCACGCGCCGGGTTCAACGATGAAAATTCGTCCGCACATGTTATAATCCCACCGCTCAAGGCCGCTGCTGTCATAGCCACGATGACTTCGTTGATAGGGCACGGTTCATTAATTGCTATTGCCCCGAACTCATTTGCCCACGCCGTGTTGTGCATTGACATATACGCTGCATGGGCGCTAATTGTGTGCTTCAACCCGCGCGAATCGTTCCAAGCCCCACTACCAAGATGGCTGCCATCGGTTGAAAGTGGATTATTCAGTGAAAAGCCGCCGATGCTTGGCACTGAGCACGTATTGTGCCCTTCGAGAAGCGCCTTCCGTGGGCTCTCGCGAATCACTTGGTTCAACAACCGGATGCCAAGCCGGTATAGTTCAACAGAGGTGAGCGATTTATCGTGCCAAACAAAATCGCCGAATTCTGCCAATGGGCCAATAGTGTAAGACAACAGATTCGCCTTGACGAGGTCGCACCCCCACTCATCAATGATCTGGCGGAGACGTTCCCGTATGTTCACTCGTGCTTCAGGTTGGGAGACGTCAAATAATGCGACCTTCGCACCGTCTTCTAGCGTCAGTATGGCCGGTTTGTCGTCACGATCCTTGAGAAAATATTCGGGGTGGTCTTTGATTAAATTAGAGTCAACCGCAACGCTGAACGGATCGAACCGGATACCTGCTTTCAAGCCTTTCGCGTGGATCTTGTCCACAACAGATTTCATCCCGTCCGGAAAGCATTGCGAGTGCACCGCGTTACTGCCAATGGACTGCTGCCACCCATCTTCAATGTGGATGTATTCTACACTGCCCGGTTGCGACGGATAGAACAATCGATTTTGTGAAATCTGGTTGACTTGACCAAGAATATATGCTGCATCTATCTGTTTCTTCTTGCCGGTACGCTGCGCGTTCCAGCCGGAGAATACACCTCCCGATTCTTGCGCACCCATGCGCTTTGCGACCATCTCAGTGTAAAGCTGATAGGAGTCTGTAGGGGAGGAGGAAAAATTAAGGTAGGCAAGCTCCGACTTCATCTCTTCTCCGGGCGCGCACGGTTGATGTTCACACCGATGACGCAATGCCCAACCATCAATTCCCTTTTCTTTCTGATCTTTTTGCGTTTGAGAATTGTATCCAACATCAACGGTTGACCACCACTTATGGGCACTAAGAAAGCCGAAAACTAGAGAGCGTTGGCTGTTGGTATCGTAGAGGAGGCCATCGTAACAAGCCTGAGTTGAGATTTTCTTGTTGATGCTGAACCCGTCGTAAATCTTCCTTACCCCTTGGTTGAGGGACGGATTCACATTGAGAAAAAGATGGTAATCTGAGGGAACTCCTCCTAGGTAAATGCCACCACGCGCATCTGGATTGAGCATGGACACGCCGATAACAGTGATTCGATCTAACGTTATGTTGGCATCGCTTAGGTTCTCAACACCGACCGTCAGAATAATGTAAGGCGCTTTACTATAGCATTTTAAGTACAGGTTAATCCGTATGCCCTTCGTGTCCGATTGATACGAGAATTTCATAGGCTGATAAACACCGAATTCATCTTCTTGGGCGGTATCTGCAATGAACTCACGAGTCCCATCAGACTCCGAAGTGGCAAGCGCCGTTCCATCGTGTAGCACAATCCTCGTGTAAGCATTTCTGATGATAGTATGTCCTGCCTGATCTATATAGTCCCATGTCCCTTTTGAGAGATTGAACTGTACTCGAAACTGCTTGCTTTGTGTCACGACGGAGCAGCCTTGCCTCGTGACAGCTAAATCACTAACTCTTTGCATTATGCGGGTTAGACCTCCATCTGGACAAAAAACTGGAATCAGAGGTGCGTGACGAATTGATTTCTCTGAGAAAATCGTGCATCTGTGGGCTTATGTCAAAAGTAAGTGTGAACCGTTTTTCGGGCTTCGACAGCGTGTTTAACTGAGTTCAGTCAAAGGAGGAGAAAACTTCCCCATTTTCACGGATTTTCCTCTGACAATAGGGGGGTGCCCGAAGGGAGCAGGAGAGTGAAGGGGTGGGTGTTCTACTTTTTTGGAAGTTGCCTCTTGAACTTCATACCGTTTGTATAACGGCAGGGCTTTGACCCGAAACATCAACGTGACTCAGGAGAACCGATTGGCACAACGAATTTGATACGTGTCACACCCACCTTGACTGATGAATCACCCTCAGTTAGCCAAGTACTACAGTATAGCTTAGAGACCCCAATAAAGTCAAAAGCAAAATCTGAACGTGGCGATGTAGGGATCTAGCGAGTAAATAACAATCAACCGAGTGGACAACGAGGGCGATAGCAAATACCGTGCGATAGAAATCCTACCAGCCTTTTAGTTCTACCCCTTGCAGGGCGCGTCGATATCAGATCCCCGATTTCCCTTCTTCTCGTACTACACGCTACCTCTAATACCATTTCGTTTGAATAATTGTGCATAGAATGAAAAAACTAATTTCTTCGGACTTACGTAGTTTAGCGGCCGGTAGGAACGATCAAGCGAACGAATAGTGAGTGGGATTTACTATCGCCTTCGCTATCCGCTCAGTTGATCGATAGAGATCCCTCTCCGAATCGCGACTTTAATTCACCTCACTGATGCACTATCATTTTAGAGATATGGTATAATTAGCCACTAACCACCACATTCTATATTTGTAGGGGTCAACGATGGTTGACCCTATTCTTGTAGAGACAACCGCTCCGTGGTTGTCGTATCCTCACGACCCGCCATCTTCAACCGAGCCCGTGTACCTTCAAATCCGCACTGGTCACTAGCCACTGCCTTTCTGCTTTTTCTTTTGTGTTCGAATCTCAATTCGGGTATAATTGTTTTCAATGGCAGCCGCCCAAATCATGCGATATGTCAACGAAACGCCTGCGTAAGGAGAGTTCATGAAAGTTACAGTAAAATATTTTGCTGTGTGTCACGAAGAGTTGGGGAGAGAGGAAGAGCAGATGGAGTTGCCAGAGGGGGCGACCTTGAGAGCTATTCTCGATCGCCTTGAGGAGGAATGGCCCGAGATTACGGAGTTTTATCAAGTCATGCAGATGTCCGTTAATTGGGACTATGCAACAGAGGAAACCCAACTCTCAGAGGGCGATGAAGTTGCATTGATTCCGCCGGTGACGGGAGGTTGAGATGTTCAAGATTACTCGCGAAGTTATTGCCCCTCAAAGTGTTATTAGCGTTGTCGAAGCCGATAATGCGGGGGCAATTGTCCATTTCTTGGGCACCGTGCGGAACAATACAGGCGGACGCAGAACGTTGTATCTTGAATATGAAGCCTACGCGCCGATGGCAGAAAAAAAGATGGCGGAGATTGGTCAAGAGATTCAAGAAAAGTGGGGACTAAATCGCGTTGCTATGATTCATCGCGTCGGACGGCTGGAAATTGGCGAGGTGAGCGTTGCGGTCGCCGTTGCGTCGCCACACCGCAGTGACGGATTTGAGGCGTGCAAATACGCCATGGATCGGCTCAAGCAAGTTGTGCCAATCTGGAAGCGCGAAATCTGGGAAGATGGTGCCGAGGAGTGGGTGAAGCCGGATCCTGTCTATTTTGATGCCGATCGGGGCGTGCGTACGTCGGATGGATGACGCTTATTAAATCGGAATTAATAGTTATGGGTTTGTGCCCCGTGCAAGATAAACCAGATTTATAGTATAATCAGACATAATTCCGCTCCGATAGAATCTGTTGGATCCTCTCCGGGAGCCTATTAATGGGGATCATTTCGTCAAGTCGCTTTGTCAATTTAGACGTTACCCCTTGGCCTTCCGCCATCCGTACTAATTTGCCTGCTTTGTGTTCAGCAACCATTCCTTTACGCCACACGTTGAAAACTATATTATGCGGGCAAATCCCTAAGCAAAGGAGGTAATCATACTCCCGATCCAATCGAACATGATTGAACTGGAATGTTCCATTAGCACCCAAGGAAGCTGTCTTGACCTCGAATTGAAGTGTTCCAATCCGCATGTCCGTCTCTGACGTGCGGTCTCCGTTTCCGGTCTCAATCCCATTCTGCAGAAGATACCGGCGAATGAACTCCTCTCCGATTTCGCCGCGATTCGTGTTGCCAAGCATTCGATACCGGATCAACGGAGAATCTCTCCAAATATCCTCGGGTGAATGCTCCTGAATTATTGAGGCTAGCAGGTCAACTGGATTCACTTGGGAGGCTCCCATGCGCGTTTGTCTGATCCTCGTTTCCAGAATACTAGAAAGTATGAGTGATTCTTTCGCGCATGAACCTGACGCACTGTTCGACTGACACCGGGCTTGTTCTGACGCATTACTACGAACAAGTCTTCCGCCACGAACCCCATCCGTTCATAGACTTGCATGATTTCAACATGTGTAAATCTCTGGCGATTGGCACAGACCTCGTCTTGGCATTTCACGATTAGCACGCCGCGCTCGCGTAGTACCCGATGTGCTTCCACAGCAGCATCCTCGTAGAGTGACAGGACTGCCTCATGGTATTTCTTTCCAGTCCTGTTCCCGGTGCGGTTGTTCCTGTAGTGACGCTCGAACGCCTGGTGAACGGTATGAGCTGTTCCTCCGGGAGAATGCATGTATGGCGGATCAAGCACAACGCAGTCGATTTCACCGTCCATGTAAGGAAGATCCCTGCAATCAACGCCGGTCAAGATATCGGATGGCCTCAAACGATAAAGATCTTCGGGAATTCGTCTCCAAAATACGCCCTTCCCGTAGGTGACATCAGCGACAATACTGCCCGGAGCGACATACAGGCCAATTACATGGCAGAAGACATCATCATTCCCTTCGGCATAGGCACTGAACA
Organism: Candidatus Poribacteria bacterium; assembly: GCA_965197465.1. Taxonomy (GTDB): domain Bacteria; phylum Poribacteria; class WGA-4E; order WGA-4E; family JAJDTR01; genus JAJDTR01. The sequence goes on from OZ240209.1 coordinate 4,150,317, forward strand.
CAAGATTGTTAGTCGGCTTGCCGTTGCGAACCCGACGACGCTCTCGCGTTGCTTGCGGAACTCCAGTAATAGTCAGTTGGTTCATGCCCGCGCTCCTGAATCCAGCCCCGCGCCTTGCGTTACCTTTTAATGACACCTTCTATTGACAAGGGCAGCTAATATTCCTTCAACAATTTCTTTCTTGAGACGCTTATGAATTTCTTCTAATACCAATTCGTAATCCATAAGTTACAAGAACTGGGGTTCGTAGTAGCGCAATTCATTGCGCGTCTCGCATCGGCTGTAACATTTAGATTTTGAAATCGTATAATTTATCGAAAGTTTCAACCTTCTGTCCGATTGTAGCGCCTAGCATAAGAACGCCAAATACTCCTATAACGGAGCCCAGTATAGTTAGAACCTGTTGAAAAGTTATTTTCTATTCTCCTTACAACTCCACTATACCAGATTCCTGGAGCAAGTGCAATATAACTTGCTCCAAGATGCAACCAGAACCGGAACTGTTCGCCATATATGATTGACCGAATAATCGTCATCATGACAATTATTCTAATGATGGCCTTCTTTATCGTAGGCACCATTGCCCAGCCAGAACAATGAAAGGACATCCCATGGATTTCCGACATAAAGTTCTCTACACCGCATTCGGCGGCATTATTATGTTTGGCGGGCTTTACCGTTGCCACCACCTCTTGCCCCGAGACTTATTTCCTACCGCCTCCCGACCGGCAGTTGATTCCAACGACTTGAGTAAACGTGAGATTTCTTTATCCTTTCCAGATATTGCTAGCGCTTCTTGGCACGCCTTGATTGCGCGTTTCCTCGTCGTTTCATTTCCCTCCGATTGATACGCAACCCCGCAGATTTGCGCGACCGCTCGGTAAAAGTCGGCTGGATCCACATCTCCTGTCGAGACATCTCCTATCTGCTCAAGTGTCAATAATCCATCTTCCCATGATTGAACCTTTGCGTCACAAATTACCTTGTGACACAGCAAGTCTGAGTTCGAATCGTCCAACCAATGCGCTTGTTCGTAGCAACTGGCGGCTTCGGCATAGGCTTCATTGACGACGTGCAATTTCGCCAACTCGATATAAAAAACGCATAGCCCACTTTTTTGGATAGTGTAGAGATCGGATTGCGTATTTGCGAGCCAGTCCCGTTCCTCCAAGAACTCAATCGCGCTATTTTTCTCCTCGTCGGTAATTATCACGTCGGACAGTAGGTGTTTTGCGACCGCGGCGTTGGGGTAGATTTTTGTTCGGCTCTTCATGAGGGGGTAGGCTTGCACCCCTTTATCCATCTGAAGAAGCTTCAAGCCGGTCGCGATTCGGAACAGGGAAACAATCTCATCGCTGTTCTTCCGCGCCCTTTCTTCAAAAATCACCTGCTGATTTTGCGCTATGTGTTGATTCAAGGCGCTCAACTCATTTTTATATTGCGTAACCTCGGGACTGAGGTGGTGTGCCTTGCCAAAAAACCTTTGCGCCGCAAAAATCTCATTCCATTCTCGATAGATTAAACCGAGCTGAAAATTCGCCTGAGCGAGCAAATCGGTCTCGGACGCGATAAGCAAAAGCGTATCATAGGCTTGAATCGCATGTGCTAATTCTCCCTCATCAGTCAGAGTTTGGGCATGACCGATAAGTTCATCCAGCGAAGACCGCACGCTATCCTTGTTTAGGAGAAAATCCTTTTGCATCTGTCATTCCGTATCTTATATCTCGGCGGGATTGTCAGACACCCAGTCTTGGGTGTTTTCGTTGAATCGATCCGCCAACTCCTCCGAAATCGTCTGCTTGAGCAGTTCAATGAGATCCTGGCGAAATTTTTCCCAATCTCCTCCTCGTCGTGTAAATCGATACTCGCTATCGATCTCGACAAACATTGTGTCCTTCGGTTGAGAAAGAGATTCAAAGTAACGCACAACTTTCATACCGCCTCCAAAGAATTATTGTAGATTGAAAATTGACACCCGTCAATTGATACTATTTTAAGATTGGAACGTTGCGGGTTCCCGGTAGGGAATAATGAGGGAGTTCTATCGCCTTGGGATCTCTATCGATCAACTGACCGAACAGGGAAGACGATAGAAAGTCCGACTCCCTATTCGGTCATTTGATCTACCCGCTCGGTTGATCGTCCTATAATTATACTGTAACTGTTTAGTCCACTACTCTCTATGTCGAAAGCCGCTTTGCAGAACGAGGGGATTGTAGAAAAACTATAATTTGAATGGACTTGGAAGCGGTTAGGTTGGTGCGGTTGTCTCAACAGTCAGAACCCCGGCATCAAGTCCTTGATGATAGCGTCGGATAATTTCCAAGCCGACTTCCACGAAATCTTTGTTCTGCTGCTTGCAAGTTTGAATCACACTGGTGATGATACCTAACGCTTCAGAGCCATTGGGAGAACGATTGCCGCCCGATATTTTGCGAGTCACTACCGCCGGTCGTATGGCTCGTTCGGCGCGATTGTTATCGGCGGCGACCTGCATGTGTGACAGAAAGGTGAATAACGAATCGCTGTGTTTGGCTAACCGTTTGGCGAGTCTTTGACAATCCGGGTCATGATAGTCCGCTTTGGCAAGTTTCTCCAATCGGTGGTTCAGCCTTTTGAATCGGCGTTCCAAGCGAGATTGGGAGAAGTCCGACTGCTTCTGCTTGAGGCGAATGGCATCGCGCAACAAACGCGTCAGTTTTTTGGCGAATGCCGCATATTCTTGGGTGTGATTCGTCTTTCTCACGTCAGACAATTCACGCAGCAAATGCACCAAGCACTTTTGCTGGGTGTAGGGAAGTGGGTTATAAGCGGTATAAAAGTCACTGACAAGGACTCCATCATAGTCTGTACCCAATTGTTCTAAAACCACTTGATGTCCACGACTCGCATTGACTTCATAAACCGTGTAACTGTCTGTGGTGAATGCCCAAAGCCAGCACGATTGGCCGTTTAACCTCCAGCCGGTTTCATCGACATAGGTGCAATGACTCTGTCGCAATCCGGTTTGAATTGCTTGATATTCGGGAGTGAACCATTTTGCCAACGATTGCATGGATTGCGCCAATGCGCCAGCAGTGACAGAAAGCCCACACAGTCGTTCAAGTACTGAGACGACTTTCCGATACGGCACCCCCATAGCGTGCTTCAATTCAGCGGCAATGAGCAACGCACGCGGGCCTATCAACCGATGGGGGACTTGCTGCGGGTGACGGCTTTCCACCCGTCTTTGGCAGTTTTGGCAATATCCACTTTGTGTCTGATAGCAGACAACAGTTGTCTGAGCCGGAATGACTTCTTCAACATACTGTTGGTGGGTTGTGACATTTTCAATCACTCCATGACAATGGGGACAATCCTCTAAAGGAGTTTCAACAATTTCGTCAGCTTTGGTGGGACGATGGCGATAACTGCCGGCGTGTCCCGGTTTTTGCCCCGGCTTTTTGCGACGACGTTTCTGTCGTTTCGGTTTGACAAATTTGGGGACAGGCGATTTTGGAGGCGAAGTGGGGGTAGCTAACAGCTTTGACACCTGTTGTTCCAATTCGGCTATACGGGCGCGTAATGCCTGATTTTCAGTTTCCAATTCGGCAATACGAGCAATGAACTGTTGTTCCCTTGTATTCATCATATTGATGCGTTGAATCCTCCGTAGCAAGCAATTGTGCCCTATGCTGCACAGATTTTGCCACTCTTACAAACTGAACTAAACAGTTACCTTCATTTTAATTGGATTAAGAGTGCCCAATGATCTTTGGTCGGAGCAGATAATGTCATGCTATCGCTGAATCGGATTTCCTTTTCCCGTGCCCATTCGCTTTTGCCGATATCTAGCCATCTAATTGTTAGCGTTTTGGTATCTGTCCTCTCACCAGCACTCAGATTGATATCGACCGAACCGCCACTCGGAAAGTAGACAGCGTATTCTCGTCCCGGGTTTGCGATGGCATACGCGCTGTTTTCTGCTCTGTTGGAAAGCAAGTCATTGTGAGGTTCACACGTAAAAATATCCATTCTGTCCGTAAGGTTCCGCATAGTTTTGATGTGTGCTTGCGCGGTTTCGTTCAGACCGATCCCGCCGTCAGGACGGTGAAACCGGGCTGATGCCAATCCGCCGAAAATATTTCGCCAAAACCGCTCCAACCCGTCCTGTGTACTGCCGAATCGTCCTCCATCAGCGCCGTAAATCTTAATATTATTGATAGGACGGATTGGTGAGAGTTTTGCCCGATATTTCTGGGCATTATCCCAATGCCTCTGCCTTTTCTGATGGTTATTCTGTGATATATCACAAAACGAGTAGGTTTCAGGATGGTCGAACGTTGCTTTATGCTTCTTGCTGGATATATCCCACGGATCCCACATCTCCGTAGTCTCAACGGTGCGTCCGGCTGCCCCTGCCTGTTTCTGGATGTACGTTGCCCAGTACTCGCCCCATGCAGGAGTGACAGCGGTCTCGTTGTCCATGCAGTAGAGCACATGCCCATACTGAAGCGTCTCAGACAGAAGTTTATCCACAAATTTTTGCTGATATTTCAAGACGATCTGCTGATTGCGCTCTTTCGGTACAGACCAGAAAAAGTTGTTCTCCGTCGCAACAGGATGGTTCTTGACAACAGTGGGTAACCCGGTCTCCTCTGCAGTGTAATTGTTATTATTTTTGGGATTGAAAGGATTAGCATCCCAAGGCTCGCGGTAATAGTTGAAGGTTGCCCACACCTCAATCTGGACGATGATATCTAGCTCGTGGGTCAATGTAATGAAGGCACGAAAACGTCTCCAAAATTCGTGGTTCCACTGATTTAAGTCAAATCGGTCTCCGACCTTTTTGAATGGCGGCACATCGCCTTCATCAACCCAACTCATCGTAGAGCGTACATAATTCCCACCGACCGACTTCAGCAGTTCAAGATGCTCTTTGAGATTGGGAATCTGAAATAGATTATCCTCGACTGAGCCGCCGATTAGCAGAATCGGCTCACCTTTATACTGCCAATAACGCGGGTTTGCCGGGTAAATCTGGATTCGTTCTTTTTCCATCTCTGTGTCCTCTTCGGCTTTGGTTTCCCGTGCTGTCGAGCAAAGAGGTATGAATATAAGCAAAGCGAACACAAGCTTGCCGAAGGCTAACTGTGGTCTCCACAAACTTTTCATAAAATTCTCTCCTGAACATAAGCAAGATATGAGGGACTTGAAGCGCCAACGCTAATTTATAGTCATTGCAACTAAAAATTACACATATAACCTATACTCCGCACCTTATGAGTGCAAATTTAGGAATTTCATGATATCCGTCTAGAAACCAATGACACTAGTATATATTGTATTCGTACTACAAGTAACACGCTATATATTGACACTACAATGCGAAGCTAATAACAACTCGCCGACTTAACACGTTAGCAATTCATATATTCCGTATTCCGCACTCCATGAATACTGGCTTTGCGACCATTTAGTCGACCAAAAAACACCGTTTTGGGGCGCAACTCGAATCGAATCCAAGCCCTAATTGGATTGTCAAAAATTAATAAGCTCAGTACCCACGCGGGTTTACAGGATTTCAATAAATCTTGTAAACCCCCAAAATTAGGTGCGGAGTGTAGGATATAAGATTTACGCAGTCCGATTTGTAGTAGCGATCAACCGAACGGATAGTGAGGGATCAAGGGAGCGAACAGCGACTACGATAGAGTTCCCATAGAAATCCCGTTATTGCGCGTCTTCTGTAAGAGCGATCTTCGATCATCAAATCGAAGATGGAATCCCCTTTGCCTGCGATAAGAGGTCGCGACCGGGAGATTGCTCCTACAGTAGGTTTGTCGTAACAACCTTCAAATCGCCAACTTCCCTCCTTAATATGTGCAAATATGAATGTACATGACTATAGACCACAAATAAGCACAGTTAAGACATGAGTTGCTGCTCAAATTCAACTGGCGTCAAATAACCTAACGCCGAGTGAGGTCGTTTCAGGTTATAAACTTGTACAATAAAATGACCGATTCGCTCTCTGGCGTCGATTATATCATTGTATTCATTGAGATGGACTTCTTCTACCTTGAGGGTTCGGATAAGTCTTTCGGCATAGCCGTTCTCCCAAGGACGCCCCCGATGAGCTAAGGAAATTTCAATTCCATGACCAATGAGAGTGGAAATATAAGCTGTCGAAAGATACTGACCCCCTTGGTCACTATAGTGAATTTCCGGAACGCTTCGGCTCAATGCCTGTTGCAACGGTCTCAATGTGAGAGATTCTGTCAAGCGCCGACTCAGGCGCCACCCTCTTATCATCCGGGTGAATACGTTCATTAGCCCCGAAACAGAGCCGAATTGCCCCTTGAGCCGGACCTAGGTAATATCACCGATCCAAGCCTTATAGATTCTTCTTATACTTGATAAAAGTCGCTTCAATCCGTCTTTCCTCTTGGACATTCGTAGTAGTAACGGTTGTGCTTCCCTGAGTTGTTTCTCCTACTGGTACTCGATCGAATTCATAGATAATGACCCCATCAGCACCTTTCTCGCGTGCCTCTTCTAGTAATTCTTCTTGCAATTCCTCTGTGCTGACGTTTGTACCCGCGTGCGCAATCGCACGTCCCATCACTACATAATCTTCCTCTACATCGGCCTCTGAAAAGTAAAGGTCAACATCCGCGGTAGGCTCATAGGATGTGCCAACATAGTCGACTCGCTCGGCACAAGCGCCAACGAATAGGACCAATACCAAGAGTGAAACAGTGTATTTGAACATGACGACCTCCTATGGAAATAAAAGTTTCGTGTATGATGGTCCCCCATATTCAGGCTATGAGTTAAGTAACCCAATTTGCACCTATAACAGAGAGACCGAGTTTTTGGTTAACGAGCGCTAAATTGTGGGAAAGACGATTAGATCCCCTCGAACTCGCGCCTCTCCATCGGAAAAAACTCGGTTTCTTCTCATTGTTCTAATCATGGTGGCAACTCGGGTTAATTAACTCCAGAACTCCACTCACAAATCTGCCAGCCCGATTCAGATGCAATCTGACAAAGTGCTTTGCCCGGATTGACCACCACCGGTGTGCCAACACAACGCAGCATCGGCAGGTCCGCCCGACTATCACCGTAGGCGTAGCTGCCGGCGAGTTCAATCCCGTGCTCTTGAGCGAAGGCTTTCATGACCCGTGCCTTCTCCTCCTCACCCAGCGGTGAGCTTGTCAACTCGCCCGTGAACTTCCCATCTTGTTCCTGTAACGACATGGACAATACGTGGTCAGCCTGTAAATGCTCAGCAAGTGGGGTTATGATGAAATCAAGCGAACCGGTCACAAATACAACAAGATGCCCCTTCTCTTTGTGTTCAAGAATCTGTTCCGCCGCGGCGGGGTAGATTTTCGAGCGAAGAAATGTATCAAATGTTTCTAAGGACAACTGTTTCAACCGTTCTACCTCCATCCCTCGGTAGTTCCGGTAAAAAACCTGATTAAATTTGGTACGGCTCACGCGGTCCAAAAGGAGGTAGTAAGGGATTTTCAGAAGGAAGCCAGCCAGCCAAAACGGGCGTATCAGAGGATGAAGCAACTGCAACCTAAACCGCACATAGTAGTGAACGATGGTCGAATTCACAAGCGTGCCGTCAACGTCGAAGAAGGCAGCCACTTGCGGGGTGACATCATCTCCATTTGTGTATTCAGTTGCGCTACGAGGCTCCATAGTCACTTTGGGGCTATTCATGGGTCGCGTCACGCAACCGTTGAATCCGGCTTCGCACCTCGTCCGCAATTTCGCGGTAAATTTCTCGCTTGCTCTTTTCAACTGCGGATTTTTCCGGGAAACCGGGAACGACCGGCTCCCCGAAAACCACGCTGACTTTGCTCTTGCCCGGCAACGACTTGCCTTTAGGCAGAGCTTCATAGGTGCCACTGATGTGCGCGGGCACAATAGGTACACCTGCTTCGTATGCGAGCAAACCGAGCCCGGGTTTGAACGGCTGAAGTTCTCCGCTCAGGGAGCGTGTGCCTTCCGGATAGATGAGCAAGTTTTCGTTTCGGAGAAGCGATTCCTGTGCAACGCGTAGGCTTTGGAGGGAATTATCTGTCCGATCGAACGGCAACGTGTTGAGACACTGGCTAACAAACCACGCTTTCAGTCGACTGTTGTAGAAGTAGTCTTTTGCGCTAAGGGGACGTAATTTTCTTGATTCTACCCCCAGAGCGGTTATAATCGCCGGTGTATCAAGGTGGCTGCTGTGATTTGCCGCTATGATGTACGGTTCTCCGGATGGAATGTGCTTTAATCCATCGCACCGAAGCGAGAAGCGGTGGCGGAAAATCATCCGAATGCCGAAGCGAATGAGTTTAGCCAAATGGCTCGGACGCGAGTCTAGTTCCCCATGCCCCTCGGCGATTGAGGAGCCAAGGGATGTATCAACGGCATCCGGTGTCGTCTGAGAGTCTAACGTTTTGGCGGCATCAATCACATCCCCGACTGTATGAATCCTCGCAGCGATCGCGTCCGGCACCGGTTTACCCAGCTTGGATTCAAGTAGCAACAGCAGTTCAACGCGGGTCAACGAATCTAATCCGAGATCCGTGTCTAGGGCACTATCCGCACGGATGCGATTTGGCGGAACACGTGACAATCGCCCGAGTTCGCCGGCAATTTCAGCCTCGCGGCTCCCCGGCGTCCAATCTCCGAGAGTCCCATCTGTCGAGGTTTCTTCAGCGGAAACAATCGGTTTGGTGGGATCCGCCACTAATTGCTTCAATAGGAGTTCCTTAACGCGCGGACGATCAATCGCACGGCTAGGTGTTTTGGGTAAATCTGCCTCCCTGAAATGTACCTTTTGGAGATTCTGATGTGTGGGTAGGCTACGGGCACAGGCTTGCAGATGTTTTTGAATCGATTCTTGGACTTCAACCTGAGTGCGTTCCCCACAGTAATTAGGCACGATCACCGTGTGAACTTCCTCACCAAACGAGTCCGGCAGGTCTATGCCAACGACACAAATCTCGGAGATATAGGGACTGTGTCGATAAAGCTCCTCCAGTTCGACCGGATAGACGTTTTTTCCGGTACCGCCTATGATGACATTTTTTTTGCGTCCCGTAAGAAAGAGGTAGCCGTCTTCATCAATGTAGCCGAGATCTCCGGTATAGAGCAGCCCATCGCGAATGACCTGTTGGGTCGCCTCCGTATTTCGATAGTAGCCTGCCATCGTGCTCGGACTCTTTGTTACAATCTCGCCAATTCCGTTAGCGTCCGGATCTACAATCTGAAATTCCACATCATTTACCGGCGGCCCGACGGAACCCGCTTTGCTCTTCCCGGCAGGATTCACGCTTAGGACGGGAGCTGTCTCTGTCATGCCGTAGCCTTCAAGGATCGTGAAACCGAAACGCCTGAACCCGTCGTAAACCTGACGAGGCAACGCCGCGCCGCCGCTCACAAAGACGCGGATATGTCCTCCCAAAGCCTCCTTAACTTGCTCAATCACCTCTGAATCAACTGCCTCGTCCGCTTCAATCGGAGTTTGCAGGACATACCTTTCAATCGCGTCATAGAGCAATTTGTACAAGCGTGGGACCCCGATAATGGCAGTCGTTTCCGTTTTCCGCATGGACTCCAATATTGCGGTTGGTTTGAATGTATTGACGTAGGTGACAGTGGCACCACCATAGATGGCCATCAGGAAACTGCAGGAGAACCCAAGCGCATGATATAGCGGTAGAATGGACAGGATATGGTCTGTTTCGGCTGGGGGCAGCACCTGAGCGACGGCGTGGAGATTGGCGACAAAACCCTTATGAGACAACATCGCGCCTCTCGGATCTACCGTCGTTCCCATTGTGAAGATGATTGAGGCAGTTGCGTCCGGATGGATGTCCACATTTGGAAAATCGTCAGGGATCTTATCAATCGGAGACTCGACTCCCCCGGCGCCCGAAGGTCCGCAGAGCTGATTTAGGTTCAGCACATCCAATTTTTCCCTCTCATCGGTAATGGAGCACAGTTGTTCAAAAAGTGCATCGGACGCGAGAATTGCCTTTGACTCCGTAAAGTCGGCAAGTGCTATCACTTCGACTCTAGCAGTCTGTGGATCGATGGGCACAACAATGACACCGATTTGGATAGCGGCTAGATAGGTGATTCCCCACTCGGGTTGATTTTCGGAAATGAGAATCATCTTATCGTCTTTGCGATAGCCGCGTTTCCATAATGTAAACGCAATCTGTTGCGATAAGTCATATAGTTGACGGTAGGAATACTGTATCCAACCCCCATCTCGTTCAATCTTCAAGGCGGTCTTATCCGAATACGCTGCTGCTTGTCGCACAACGAGATCCAAAATCGTTTGACAGTTTTGTATTGAACCCTTTTCGCGCGGACAAGCATCGTGACGTATGGCGTTTGAACGCTCAATTTCTTTGAGCATTTTCACCGACGGGTCGGCATCCATTTTAAGAATGAATCGCTTAATTCCCGGAATATGGATATTCTGAAGATAGTGTTGCCAGTCGAAGCTTGAGATATTGAGGTTGAAGTGGCGCTGATCGGATGCGGTTAGCGATGTGGACAGTTGTCTAATCTTGGAGGTTTCAAACTCGAAGTTAAGGCGCGTATACGGTCCGTAAATTCGAATGTAATACTGAAGACCTTCTAGCGCATTCTGTATCACGGCGATACGACGATTCCGCTGTCTCGACCATCTTAGCGGAATCAGATCCAGCATTCGACTTGCCGCTTTAAGCGCCCCCAATTTCCGTGATAACTTGCGCTGAAATTCCTCAAGACCCGGGTACTTCCATACGGGCGGGGGAATGGGCTTTCCACTATCCAGCATTGGATACTTGACAAAGTGGTCGTGGGAAGCGTCCACGATGTTTCGGAAATACAGAGGATTCTGGGAGCCGGTCGCCACATGGTAGACCTCAATCCCGCGCTTTTGATAGGTTTGCTTTGCCAGGACTAAAATAGCGTTCACAACAAAGTCCACAGGGATGATATCAAGAATAATATCCGGCTCTGCAGGAAAATCGGGCAATCGTCCTTTTCCAAAACCAACGATAAGCGGATCCGCCATTCGCAATCCGTCAAGCCAACCCGGCTGGGGCTCTTCAAGGCTACTTTCGATAATCGAAGGACGAATAATCGCGACCGGCAAATCACCTCGCGTCTTGGCGACCATCTGCTCGCCCAGCGCTTTCATGTAGGTATACGTGTCATTCCAGCCTCGTGACTGCGCTCGTTTCAGTCCCTCATCGACCAAGCGCTGTTCAATCCACTTCTGGCGAATACTTTCATACTCACGATGATAATCGTCGCTACCTTCCCGTTCGGCTCCTACCTGTTTCAACGCCTCTCGTCGTAATTGGTCGTCTCGCCGAGATTCATTCGCTTCGCCTCTTATCTCTTCACTAATCTGTAGAATATCTTCAATTTCTGCCTCAAGCGAGTCAGGGATCTTTTCTCCCTTCTCCTGAGCCATCTTTTGGGCATAATCTTCGTACGGCGAATGCAGCTCCTCTGAGATTCTCCCCGGCTCAGTCCCGCACACATAGGCAGTTGATACGTGAAGAAGCACCGCGTCATTACAGCCCTTCACAAACTCAACCGCATACTTCGCACCGAGCACATTGCTGTGCATCGACATATCAATAGGAGGATCGAACTTGACCAGCCCGCCGCTGTTAATGAAGATTTGCACTTCGCCCTGTAGTTTCTCGTAGTTGCCGGCAGACATTCCGAGCTGCTCGTAGTTCAAATCGCCGTCTACAGCGTGCACCTTCTCACGAATCCAATTGTCGTAGCCCTCTCCATGGATCCGCCGGAGTTTTGCAAAGACGCTTGATGTGAAGAATTCATCTTCTAAACGATCCGCCGCCGAATTCACCTTGCCATTGGCACCGGTTCGACTGCGGACAAGTAGGTAGACTCGCCTTATATCCGGCAGATCCGCTAGAATCTTGGCAACCACCGGTTTGCCTAGGAAGCCCGTAGCGCCCGTAATCAGGATAGTTTTGTTACGAAAAAACTCGGAAATAGTGTTCACTTTAATCCGCGCCTTCATAAAACATCGCAGGGTCAAGAATTGTGCAACGCCCCACCTGTTCCCGAAAAACTCGGGTCCCTGCTCAAACTTGCATTCTATATTGTTACTAATCGCGAACAAATTTTATGCAGGAAAAATTCAGTATACGGGAATAGCCCGCTTGATGTCAATCCAAAACTAATTATTCACAGTACAGTCGTACCTGATCGTAGAGAACTCTCCCCCGTACCGTGCCATAATTGTAGGGGACGGCCCCTGTGCCGTCCCATTTCTGTAGGGAACGATCACAACTGTTCTGATAGGATGGTGTGCGATTCTCAAATCACCGATTTCCTGTCTCTGAATCTCCATTCACTGCGCGTCCGGTCCTAGACCGAGGTAGAGGCACCTCTACAACCAAAAATTACATGCGATTCCCCTTGTAATTACTCGGTTAATTGTTGAGTTCACTTCGGCGCTGCGATATAATTGAATCACTTGGGTATTAGCCCCAAAGTATTAGATGGTCGATGACGCCCACAGATAGGAATCAAATTCTAAATCGGGAAAACCAATCTGGAAATATCAAAGTTGCCACACCGAAACCTGGAATTCAAGGCGGAAGCGGAATCGCTCGATGTCCTGCGCAAATACCTTATAAGACTCGAAGCAGAGCATTCGCTAACGATGTATCAGGTCGACACCTATTTTAATGTCCCAAAGGGGAGACTGAAACTTCGTGAAGTCGAAGACTATGAGGCAACACTCGTCTACTACGAGCGGCCGGATGCCGCAGAATCGCGGTACAGCCACTACCAACTCTGTGGTATCGCAAATCACGCGACGTTCAAACAGATGATGTCTGATGTGCTTGGGGTGAAGGTAATCGTTGAGAAGAACCGTGAGTTATGGACCTACGGAAATACACGGATTCATTTGGATGAGGTTGCCAACCTCGGCGAGTTCATCGAGCTGGAAACTGTGATTCGGGATCAGAGCGAAGCAGAAGCTCAGGCGGAGCATAATCACCTCAAGGAAACACTCCAAATTGCGGCAGCCGACTTGATTCCGGTTTCGTACAGTGATCTGCTGTTAGGAAGCAACTCGTAAAACAGGCATTGTGGCTTGGCAAGCAACTTTCAAGAATAAAGTTACATTTCGAGCGTAGCGTGGAAGGGCACCTTCCACGCCTCCAATCCTTCCAATCCCATTCTTCCTGGTCGCTTCAGAAAATGGCGGTTTCGGTTTACGAGTGGCACGTGCAACTTTATCCAATCGACTAGGATAAACTCCCGTTCGTAGTCGTATTCGCGGCCTAACTCTGCATTCCATTTCGGTTCTGAACCCTGGGATTGATAGACCCCTGCAAATAGCCACTTGTCTTCGTGGCGCGGGGGTAGACTAACCAAGGAGATGGCAAATTCACGCTCAAAATTTTTCCTAGTTTGCCAACGCTGCCATTCGTGAAATCCGCCCGCCCGATAAACGTCAATAGGCTCTTGTTTGTCTCGCCCTGGAGTTGCAAGATGCAGTTTCACATCCTCCGGTTTTAAGCCCGGATTCATGATTGCCAGTAGATCAATCATACGCATAGCTAATTCCCCTTTCATCGGTTAATCAAAAGGCGCGGGATGTTCTTTCGTGTTTGGAAAAAGGCTGATACGATGCGGTCAGCAATCAGAGTGCCGATGCAGACTATGGCGAGTTTGTTGTCGTTTTTATAGGGAATAGGTCGTCACCTGCTCCGGCGTCCACCACATTGTCATCTCCCACGACTGGTGCTCAGCGCTTCTTGGAGTTCGATAGCGTTTATCCGCTGTTCCCTTGTTCGACGTAGACTGGGATCCAGTAGTCCCAACACGTTCACTGTTGTCGGGGCCGCCCTCGCTTGCACGCCGTATCCATATTCCCGCTATTTGGTTCAGAGGACGACCGTTTACTTGCGCTCCCGGTTCACTCTATCGCTCCACGTCTGGCTTGCCGTGCTGCTCGTGGTCACTCACATGTTGAAACAGCAACTGGCGAAGCTCACCGATGTCATGTCTCAAATCTGATTTCATGTCGGAGATGTCCGCCTTAATCTCAGCTTTAGCTTCAGCAATACGCTTGTCTATAGTAACAGTCAAGTCACTTTGCATACTGTCTAACCCACCTTGCAGACGAGTGACGTCATCTCGCAAGTGGCCTACGTCCTCCTTGAGAGCCAACCGAGTCATGTCATTTCTCACGCCATTCATGTCATTCCTCATGTCATTCATATCATCTCTCAGGCGGTTCAAGTCATCTTTGCTTGCCATTGACTTCAAAGCCTTCGTGACGTGCCACCAGTGCGCAACCATGCCAATCATCAACACCAAAAACGACCCTAGTATTGTCACGAGCATTTTTGTCGTATCTTCCACTGTGTTTCACCACCCTTCCACATGCTCTAAGTGCCGATGCCACGCGGAGTTAGGTTACCATACCCGCATAAAACCTTCAATCCCAAAAAGGAATAAGACGATTGCCATTCCAGAATCCGGATTTTTTAATTACATTTTATGCCTCTTTATAGCCTATACTCCGCACCTTATGAGTGCCCATTTTAGGAATTTTATGATATCCTTCTAGTAACCAAGGGCGCCGGTTTATATAGTATGTTCATCACGAATAACATACTATATATTGACATTGCAATGCGAAACTGATAATAACTTCGCCTAGTTAACAAGCTAGCAATTCATATATCCCATATTCCGCACTCCATGAATACTAGGTTTGTGCCCATTTTGTTGACCAAAAAACACCGTTTTGGGGCGCAACTCAAATCAAATCCAAGCCCCAATTGGATTGTCAAAAATTAAAAAACTCAGTAGCCACGCGGGTTTACAGGATTTCAATAAATCCTGTAAACTCCCAAAATAGGTGCGGAGTGTAGGTTATAGTCATTTATATTCATATTTACACACATTGAGCAAGGGAATAGGCGATTTGATGATTGTTACGACAAGCCCACTGTAGGAGATCAAGCGAGTGAATAACGATCAACTGAGTGAATAGCGAAGGCGATAGTAAATCCCGTACGATAGAGATCCCTCTCCCGGTCGCGACTTTCTATCGCGAGCAAAACTCGCTCCTACAGAAGACGCGGAATGAAGTGCGCAAGACCTTTATGTATAATTCTTAGTTGCAATAACTATAGCCCCAATTTGAATCTCACTCGCCCAATCGGTAAAAGCGAATTGCATTCTCACGAAACAGTTTTTTCATTTCGTCCTCGGAACACCCATCCACCGCCCAAGCCAATGTTTCAACCCACTGTGGATAGCCGATCGCTTGCGTTGAAACTGGCCAATCACCGCCGTAGACGACGCGATCAAATCCGAAACACCCGATAACATGATCAATGTACGGTTTTAGATCTGCCGGCTTCCATGTCTCAAAATCCGCCGAGGTGGCAACTCCGGACACTTTACAGAATACGTTGGGGAATTCCGATATAGTCTCGATTTCGCGCTTCCACGGCTGAAAAACCTCATTCTTGATGTCGGGTTTTCCGATGTGGTCTAGTATGAATTGGGTGTCCGGACACTGCTTGACGAACTCAATCACGTTGGTAAGTTGTGGATGGGCAATGCAAATATCAAAACTTAATCCATATTCCGCCAGCAGTTGGACACCCTTGATGAAATCGGGCTGTAAGCAGAAGTCGAGGGATTCCGCCTGAAGAAGGCGGCGGATGCCTTTGACCAACGGATTCTCCGCCATTTTCTCGACTACAGGCCGCACACCTTGCCCATTTTCCAGTGGCGCCGACGCCACGATTCCCTTAAGTCGTGGTTCATCCTGCACGAGGGATGTCACCCACTCAACCTCTTTCATACGTTCGTCCGGGTGGACATCGCATTCGACAAAAACGAATGACTCAATATTGATAGCTCCATAAGCCGCCCTAAAGTCATCTAACAGATGAGGTTCATTCAAAACTCCAACTTCCCCAAGCCAAGGGTATCGCAGGCGTTCTGGATGCCATAGATGCACATGTGTGTCTACGATTGGAAAGCTAATCACGTGACTTGATCCCTCCTTTCCTGATGTTGGTGCGATTCTATAGCACGTTGAGGTTCCTGTCAACAGCAAACACCGATTAGTCCAGAAGTTCATCTGATTCCAGAGGTTTAGTAATCTTCGATTATCAAATCCCCGATTTCCCGCACTTCTCTGCACGAGTCTCTAATAGCACCAGAGGTGCGGCAGGTGTATAGCAACGCGAAATCTCATGCACGCCAAAGCCCCGGAGGGGCGACAGGTGTAGGTCTTTGTAGGAGCGATCAACTGAGCGAATAGCGACTGCGATAGAAGATTTTGCTAGAGATCCCAGTGCGATAGAGTTTCTCTCCCGGCCGCGATTTCTTGTGGAATAGGCGCTCATTAAATCGTCGATTCCCCTTCTCTTTTCATTGCGCGTCCGTTTGTAGGGGCGAACCCCTGTGTTCGCCCTTATGTAACAGACGCCCCTAGTTGGTGTTTGAAAACTGCACGCTGTCCCATAAATTTAGATGCGATTTCCCCCTGACTTCAGTCAGCGCAACTTGCCAAGCCGCATCCCTGCGTGCTATAATATCCTTTTACGTTTCGTTCACATATTACTTGCTAAGCAGGGAGCCCTTAGATATTGCCGACGAAACCATCCACAAAACTATGGGGCGGACGATTTAGTTCAGAGATAACGACGGAGACCCAAGATTTTACCCAATCTGCCGATGTTGATTCACGCCTAATCGCTCATGACATTTGGGCGAGTCAAGCACATGCCATCATGCTAGCACGGAGTGAAATAATCTCTGACGAAGACCTGCGACAAATCCTGACTTGGCTCGGTAGAGCGGAAGAAGATTACGGCAACGGCGCCTTTGTGCTTCATCCCGAAAAGGAAGATGTCCACATGAATGTGGAATCTTACCTAATCGACGGTGCAGGCATTGAGTACGGCGGGAAACTTCACACCGCGCGTTCCCGCAACGATCAGGTCTTGGTTGATGCTCATCTCTATACCCGCGAACAGATTCTCAGAACGCAAACGGGACTATCTCAACTTTGTCGTGTGTTTCTGAAACTTGCATCGAATCATGCCGAAACAGTAATGCCGGGCTACACGCACATGCAGCATGCTCAGCCTATCAGCCTCGGTTTCTGGGCAACGGCATACGTCAGTATGTTTCTCCGAGACCTCAAGCGGTTGGATGCCGCTTACCTGCTCGCCAATATGAATCCGCTGGGAGCCTGCGCGATTGCCGGCACCTCCTTCGCCATCGATCGCCACCTAACCACGAAACTTCTCGGATTCGACTCCGTTCATAAACATGCCTTAGATGCAATTAGCAGTCGTGATTTCATTGCAGAAACCCTATTTTCCCTATCTCTGCTAATGACGAACCTCTCAAGATTGGGAGAGGAGATAGTTTATTGGACAACGCATGAGTTCGGTATAGCTGTTCTTGACGACGCATACGCAATGGGAAGCTCAATCATGCCTCAGAAGAAGAATCCGGACATCGCCGAGTTGGCTCGCGGACGTTGTGGACGTGTTTACGGTGAGTTGCTAGACCTTTTAACCAATCTCAAAGGGCTTCCACTGGGTTATAACCGAGATCTTCAGGAGGATAAGCCCCCGCTCTGGGGCGCTTTTGACGTAGTACAATCCTGCTTGGGGATTCTCCCCGGCTTGCTTGAAACGACCCACTTCAACACCGATCGAATGGCAGAACTATGCAATGCGAACTTTGCAACAGCAACAGAATTGGCAAACTATCTGGTACGGGAGCACGGAATAGCATTTCGTGAATGCCACGAAACTGTTGGAGGCATCGTTGGCGATCTGGTGAAAAAAGGGAAGACCTTCGGCGATTTGGAAGAGACTCGGAAACTACTACAACTCAGAGGTATCCACCTTTCCATATCACAGCTTCAACAGGTTCTCGATTCCAAACTCGCACTTCGATACAACCAGAGTTTGGGGGGAACATCCCCCGCTGAAGTCCAGCGAATGACATCTGAATTTGAAGTAGAACTGAAAGATAGTGATGCGGAAATTATGTTGCGACGAGAGCAAATTAACGTTGCATATAAACACACGCATCAGATTATTGAGGAAGTCGTGGCAGGAAAATTAATCTCTAAGGTCGATTCTCCGTGCTGGCAATGAACGAGGTTCCCGGATTCCGCATGGTAATCAGCTCCTGGAGTCATATTCAGCGGATAGGACGAATCGACCACGAATACTCAAGGTTCAAGAGCAAATAGGTAATTACGATGACTGAAAGAATTACAAAGTTTTCTGCTTGTATCATCATTTGTATGTTGACTTGCGGGGGTGGTCTCGCCGCAAGCAGTTCATCTAGTGGCAAGCCTGAAAAGGGACTAGTGAGTTGGATGAACAAATCATACCATGGCAAGCGGACAGCTAGTGGTGAGGCCCACAATCATAGAGACCTTGTCGCAGCCCATCCGACACTACCCTTTGACACTTATCTTCAGGTTGTGAATAAGAAGAACGGGAAAATGGCTGTTGTTCGAATCAATGATCGCTATTCGCGAAGAAGTGATAGGTCTCTCGTTGTCTCTTGGGGCGCAGCGCGATTGCTCGGTATCCTTAAACGCGGCGTCGCAGAGGTTCAAATCAGCAACGCAAAGACGCTTACAGGTATCGCCTCGTGGTACGGAAAAGATTTTCACGGTAAGAAAACGGCAAATGGCGAGGTGTATGACATGGACGCAATGACGGCAGCCCACAAAGAACTTCCGTTCAACACGCGAGTGCGTGTGGTAAACCTGAAGAACGGTAAATCTATCGTCGTCAGAATCAATGACCGTGGACCATTTGTCAAAGGACGGATTATCGATCTCTCTCGTCGAGCGGCGGGCAAAATCGGCATGTTTTTTTCAGGCACGACAAAGGTTCGGGTTGAAATTTTGCCACCGCTTGAAAAGACCGACGACTAAGTGAAGGCGACGAAGGATGTCCAAAGATAAGCTGATCGTCGCACTCGATTTCGACAACTTCCATACGGCAAGTCACACCGTCAGCCAACTCGGCGACCTCGTAACATGGTTCAAGATTGGTGGGCAACTCTTCACTGCAACTGGTCCTGCCTCAGTTGAAACCTTCCGTAACTTGGGGAAGGAGATTTTCCTAGACCTCAAATTTCATGACATCCCGAATACAGTGGCTGGCGCTGTCGTCTCAGCGACGAAAACAGGGGCGAACATGATAAACATGCACGCCTCCGGTGGGTTTGAAATGATGCGCGCCGGGTGCGAAGCAGCCGCCTCACAAGCCAGCGCGCTGGAAATCCCAAGACCGCTACTGCTTGGCGTGACGGTACTCACCAGCATTGATGAAGCGAACTTTCAGCACGACTTCAACACAAAGCGGAAGTTGGCAGATCACGTCGCCTATCTCGCGGAGTTGTCCCAAAGAGCAGGATTGGACGGCGTAGTTGCGTCGCCGCTGGAGATTGAAATTGTTCGCCGTGTCTGTGGCAAGAGCTTTCTGATTGTTACCCCTGGTGTTCGACCTCAGTGGACGACGGCGGGGGATCAACGTCGAACGACAACACCAGCGGAAGCAATAGAAGCGGGAGCGGATTACATCGTTGTAGGACGTCCCATCACCAGTGCTCCCAATCCACGCGAAGCGGCAAAAAACATCCTCCAGGAAATCCAACACTGACGTGACTCAAGACGGGTAACCTATGAGACGATCAGAAGCCTTGCGTATATTGGGATTGGAGCCCAACGCAACACTGGCCGAGGCGAAGAAGGCGTACCGCCAGCTTGTCAAGGCCGTACACCCCGACAAGAACCCGGATCCGAATGCTAGGCACCTTTTTCATCTTGTTCAGGAAGCGTATGAATTGATAAGCACAACCCAAGAACAAGCCTGGGCAAGCGAAAGTGAAGCAAGAGCGAGGGCAGAGAGAGAATACAAGGAGAGGGAGGCGAGGGTACGAGCTGAATGGGAAGCCAAGGAAAGAGCATATAAAGAGAGAAGAGCAAGAGAGGCTAAGGAAAGACAGGCGAGAGAAGCACAGAGGGAATGGGAACGACAACGCGCCGCGGCTGCAACCGGAATTGAGGGTATCATCGGATGCTCCTATAAGGTACCAATCGTTATGATAGCAGTCTTATGCCCTGGAGCATCTTTAGCGTTATGTTACATAGTAGAAAAGGTCTTTCATTTTAAATGGATGATTGCTCTCGCTCCAATACTGAGCGTTGGATCGATCTTTTTAGCTTCTCATTTATGGGAACTTGCTGGGAAGCGTGTGAAGGAACATCAGTTGAAGAAATATGACAGGAACAATCCACCGCCATCCCAAGACGCAACAGAGCAATCGAGAAGCAGCACTGCTTAAGTGGTTATCTCTTCATTCAACGGAGCAATTCGCAGTATCGTAATTCAGCACATTTAATTCACCCGTTTCCTTCATATTTTCCGAGGAAATGCAAACAATGGAAAATTGTGGTCGGTATAGAGCAACGTCTTCTGATCGCCACTCACCACTAGTCACTAGCCACTGAAAATGACCGACCAAGATAGGATACGAAACTACTGCATTCTGGGCCACATAGATCACGGAAAAAGTACATTGAGTGATCGCTTGCTCGAATACACCGGCACGCTAACGCAACGCGAGATGCGAGAGCAGGTGCTCGATCAGATGGATCTTGAGCGGGAACGCGGTATCACAATCAAAGCAACGGTTGTCAAACTCGAATACCATGCCAAGGATGGGCACTTTTATGAACTTAACTTGATTGACACACCGGGACACGTTGATTTTACCTATGAAGTCTCAAGAAGCCTCGCGGCATGCGAAGGAGCCGTGCTCATAGTTGACGCAGCCCAAGGGGTTGAAGCACAAACGCTTGCAAACGCTTATCTCGCCGTAAATCACGGCCTCGAAATCGTCCCGGTCATCAACAAAATCGACTTGCCGACATCTCGTCCGGATGAGGTGAAGACACAAATTGAGGACATTATTGGTCTTCCCGCGGCCGATGCACTTCTGGTGAGTGCGAAAGAGGGAATCGGAATCGAGGAGATATTGGAAGCCATTGTTGCCCGCATCCCACCTCCCCGCGGTAAAGCGGATGAGCCGCTTAAGGCGCTGGTTATCGATTCAATGTATGACAATTATCGAGGCGTGATCATGTACGTCCGCGTCTTTGATAGCGCCATAAAACCGGGCGACAGGATACAACTGATGTCAACCGGAAAGTCATACGATGTCGAGGAGGTGGGGGTCTTTTTGCCAACCATGACGCCGGTCGACCAACTCGATACCGGCAGTGTCGGCTACCTCATCGCCGGCGTCAGAGAGATTGCAACCGCCAAGATTGGCGACACGGTCACGCACGCCAATCGTCCCACTGCCAGTCCGTTGCCGGGATATCGGGAGATGAAACCCCTTGTCTTCTGCGGTCTTTATCCGGCGGATACAAGCAACTTTATCACCTTACGGGAAGCCTTAGAAAGACTTAAGCTCAACGACTCCTCCTTTAACTTTGAACCAGAAACCTCCGTTGCGCTTGGATTTGGGTTCCGCTGTGGCTTCTTGGGACTGCTGCACATGGAGGTGATTCAGGAACGGCTTGAGCGGGAGTTCGGTCTCACTCTTATCCGCACCGTTCCAAGCGTCAAATTTCACATTTTCACAACGGATGGAAACTGCCTCGAAGTTGATAATCCCGCCCAGGTGCCGCCCCGCGACCAGATCGATTACTTCCAAGAGCCTCATATCACGGCTGATATTATTGTTCCGAGGGACTACATCGGGAATGTGATGGATATCTGTCAAAAGAGGCGTGGTACATTCATTCGAATGAATCAGCTTGATGAAACACGGGTACAGGTTTTTTACGATCTCCCGCTAAGCGAAATTCTAGTGGACTTCTACGATAAATTGAAATCGGTGACGCGCGGATATGGTTCGCTTGAGTACGAGATTGGTGATTACAAAACGTCGAATCTTGTCAAATTGGACATCCTGCTCAACGGTAAATCGGTGGACGCGCTCTCAAGCATTCTTCATCAAGATATGGCGTATACACGCGGAAAGACATGTATAGAAAAGTTGCGTGAGTTAATTCCGCGCCAGATGTTTGAAATCCCGATTCAAGCCGCAATCGGCAACAAAATCATCTCCCGCGAAACCGTGCGTCCCCTACGAAAGAACGTCACGGGTAAGTGCTACGGCGGGGACATTACACGAAAACGAAAATTGCTGGAACAACAGAAGGAAGGCAAGAAACGCCTGAAACGGATTGGCAACGTTGAAGTGCCTCAAGAGGCCTTCATGGCAGTTCTGTCGGTTGACGAATAAGCAATTGAGTGGAGTAACCGCTCGTCGGCAAGTTTTCAAGAATGAACTTTACAGATTGAGGGTGGCGTGGAAGGGAATCTTCCATCCTTCCAATCCTATTCTTCCTAGTCGCGTCAGGAGATAGATTTTAATACTCAAACTTGCTTCTCTTTTATTCTGATCCAAGATTTTCCCCGGTATTGGAGGTCATACATTCATGAACACACCCAAAAATGACACAGCCGAGCAGCTAAGCCGCTGGCAAAGATTCCAAAACACCGTTGTATGGGAATACATACAAGTGGCTGTTGTTGCTTTTGTGCTTGTCTTTGGGTTTATCCGCCCATTCATTATCGAACCGTTCAAAATCCCTTCCGGCTCAATGGAGAACACCTTGCTCATCGGGGATCGTATCCTCGTCTGTAAGTTTATCTACGGCATTAAAATCCCCGGTACAAATATCAAACTCTTCGATTTTCATAAGCCCGCTCGCGGCGATGTGTTCGTGTTTATTCCGCCCCATGAAAAGGCGAAGAACTTCATCAAACGAGTTGTCGCGGTCGAAGGAGATACCGTGGAAACAACGGGTGATACGCTACGTGTGAACGGTAAAGCGATTGATGATAGCAACTATACCAAACACTTGTCCTTCCCCTATCATAGGAGAAATTTTCCGCCCTTCCTTAGACCGCAATATGTGCCTGACGGTGAAGCGTTTGCCGATTTCAAGCTTTCGCCGGATCGATTCTACCGCAAGTTTCCGGATGGCAACCCGTTCTCGCTTCCCGATGGCTTCGTTTTTGCGATGGGCGACAATCGAGATCAGAGTAGCGACAGCAGAGCATGGGGACCCGCTACGCTCGACAATGTCAAAGGACAGGCTTTTCTGGTCTATTGGTCGTACGGCAACTTCGGTAGACGCAGCAAGCCGTGGGCAATCTGGGAGATTCCAAAGAGAATTCGATTCAATCGTGTCGGTAAGTTAATTCGCTCAGAGTTCGATGGGAGTCAGAAGTGACGTGCGAAAGGTAGCCTTGAGTTGTCCTTGGAAATCCGCTTAGATCATATTGTCAAGACATTTGATACCACGACGGCGGTCAATGATGTCTGCCTTGAGATTGCAGAAGGCGAACTATTTTTCCTTCTCGGCCCCTCTGGGTGTGGCAAGACAACATGTCTGCGGATAATCGCTGGCTTCTATCAACCCGATACCGGTCGATTAATGTTCGGCGATCGCGTCATGAACGGTGTACCGCCGCATAAGCGGAACACGGGCATGGTCTTCCAGAATTATGCGCTGTGGCCACACATGACCGTGTCCGAGAACATTGCTTACGGTCTGGTACTCCGCAAGGTTGACAAGCCAACGCGAGAAAAAAGAGTTGCGGAGGCACTTGAAATGGCGCAGATGCCCGAGTACGCTGATCGCCCCGTGAACAAGCTATCCGGTGGACAGCAACAACGAATTGCGCTGGCACGCGCGTTGGTCATTGAGCCCAGCGTGCTGTTGCTTGACGAACCCTTAAGCAATCTCGATGCGCAGTTACGCCTCGAAATGCGTCATGAGATTAAACAGATACACTCGCGTGCCCGTACCACTGCCGTCTATGTCACCCATGACCAAGCTGAGGCACTCTCTCTCGCAGACCGCATGGCAATCATGAAAGACGGAGAAATCGTGCAAGTGGGCACACCGCGTGAAATCTACCATTTCCCTGCAAACGCTTTTGTCGCCAGTTTCGTCGGTGAGACCAATTTCATCGGTGGCAAGATTCGCTCCCTGTCTAATGGGTCGGCTGAGATCGAAACACCGGTTGGCACTCTTCACTCCGCGTCGGTCTACCACGACTTTGTCGTTGGTGAAGAGGTAATCTGTTCAATTCGTCCAGAGGCGATAAATTTAGACGAGAAAATCCCACCGACCACGCCCAATCAGTATCACGCGAAGGTGCTTGATGCAACCTATCTAGGGCGCGTTGAGGAATACCAACTTTCAATCGCCGACGATGTCAGAATCAAAGCCGTGCTGCATAACCCCAGCACCTATGGCAAACAGATGGGTGATGCGCTTCAAATTTGGGTTAGCCCTGGAGATGTCATCCTGTTGCCCGCACCTGATTCACATTAGCAGACAGGATGGAAGCATTTTCCTTCAATCTATAGTCATTTATCTTCATGTTTACACTTGTAGGACATACGCGGCAACGGGAGATTGCTACTACAAACCGAACAACGTAAGTCCTATATGTAAAATTCTTAGTTGCAATGACGATAGATAGAACCTTTTGGGTAAGTTCCAGCCTACCTTCGCGTTAAACTTGTCGTACCGCGCAGCGGTATGAGGCGTACACGCCATTCGGTCCATTCAAGCATAAATGACCACGATAGTGAACTCATCAGGCAGCCTTATTAAGCCGCAAATTGAGGAGAACCAGTCGTGCGATTCACCCCTAATCAGAAGAAAGCCCACGATTTAAACCGGCACATCAGTGTAACAGCCGGAGCGGGATCGGGGAAAACAGAGGTGTTGGCAAACCGTTACCTCAAGATTCTGCTGGAATCCAATGTCTCCGTGCGGGGTGTCGTTGCCATTACCTTTACAGAGAAAGCCGCCGCTGAACTCAAAGTGCGAGTGCTCGAAAAGATTGCCGAGAAGACAACATCAAGCGCCGGGAACGATCGCCTACAAGCGAAATTAGAAACTATCCGTGAGGAATTTACCGCTGCCCCCATCTCGACAATCCACGCGTTCTGCGCGCGGATCCTGCGCGAATATCCAGTTAAAGGCATTGGTTCAGGATTCGACGTCTTACGGGGCGTTGACCAATGGCTGGTTCTTCGAGACACGGTTGATTCAACGCTTAGATCGATTGCCGATCGTCCACGGGGAGATGAAACACGCGAAAAACTCGCCAATTTACTGCGACTGTTTGGTCGGAGAAAACTTGAGGGAATCCTCGTTAAATTGTTAAACCATCGAGATGCGATCGATAGCTTGGTAAAATCCCTATATCGTGAATCCGGCGAGCAAATCTTAGTGGCGTGGGAGGGATTCTTAGGCGAGGAATTGGCGCGAAACTTGAGAGAGCGATTTCCAATTGACCAATGGCTGAAATCCCTAAATGCAGTCTTGGAAGTTGCGAGAGGCAAAAACGCGTCCAAAGTCAGAGATTTGACGAAACAACTTGAGGGCGCGACAAACACAACTGCGTCGCTACCGGTTTTCTCCGAGATTTCTTCCCTAATATTGACCCGCACAGGAGATATTGCCAAACAGAATTTCCTTGGCAGAGGGATTGATACCGCCCCTGTTGAGGCAGAAATCCAATTCCTCACCGAAGCGGCAAAACACTTTCAATCCTTTCCCTCTCTTACGGATGACGATGCCTTTCTTATTCGTGTCACATATCCGCTGTTAGCTATCTACGATCAGATACACGACCAATACACGAACTACAAGCTGGGACACGGCGCACTAGACTTTGAAGACCTTCAAATTGAGGTCAAGAATCTGTTGCAAGATGATGCGATCCGGAGGCGCCTTGCCCGTCAGTACCCTTATATTATGATAGATGAATATCAGGACACCAACGGTTTGCAATACAGCATCATCAAACCGTTAGTTTCCGACTTTGAATCGGGTAATCTGTTCATCGTTGGAGACCAGAAACAAAGCATTTACGGCTTCCGGGGTGCGGATGTACGAGTATTCCGCCAAACCTTGACCGGCATGACCGCGCACCAATCCGAATTCACTGATGATTTTGCATGGGGGACCGAAACCCTTCAAACGGAGGTATCTGAGAAGCACGGCGACATCCATCTTCCAGAGGCATTTCGTTTCTTACGGAACCTTGCCGGCTTTGTCAACTTAGTCTTCGAGCGGATTATGGGGGAAGGAACGCTCAACGAGTTCGAAGTGGCGTATGAGCCTCTGATTATGGGCAGGATAAACGAAGCGCCTGGCGATGTAGAATTGCTTATCGGACGGGAGTCGGTGCCCCAGGAAAACGACCTAATCGCTGCACGTATCCGCCACTTGATTCAGTCAAAGCAACTAGTTTGGGATCGCAATGGCGAAGAGCCACGTCCGATACGATATGGCGACATTGCTATCCTCATCCGCAGCCGCACACGACTCCCCGACATTGAGTCTGCGCTGCTCCAAGCGAGGATTCCATATCTCGTCGCTAGTGGAATTGGGTTTTATCAGCGACAGGAAATCTATGATATCTGCAATTACCTGCAGTTTATGGAAGATCCAACCAAAGATAATGATGTAGCGCTGATCGGAATCTTGCGAGGGCCGTTTTTCAGTGTCTCCGATGTGGAATTATTTGAAATCTCACACCACTCTGAACAGGACTCATTTTGGGAGAAAGTCAAGAGCTACGTGGCAGAAAGCGGCAAATCCACGACGACCGGCGATAACCGCAGTCAAGCACAAGATTCTAGCGTGCAGTCCGAGGTGGAAGCTTCAGACTCACTCATTTACGCTTGTGAGACTCTAGAAAAACATCTGAAGATTTGTCGCCGTTTGCCCATCGCGACATTTATACGGCGGATAATCAACGATACAGGAATGATTGGAACGCTGTCTGTGGGGCTTTCCGGCGGACAGCGATGGGCAAATTACGAAAAATTGTTAGCCATAGCACGCGAATTTGACACGTCAGAATTTGCCGAACTTTCCGGTTTCATAGAACGGCTGAATGTGCTGATTGAAGAAGAAGATCGTGAAGGTCAGGCAGCAGTCGAGTCTTCAGAGGACGTTGTTCAAGTGATGACCATCCACGCCGCTAAAGGGCTAGAGTTTCCGGTGGTAATCCTTCCCTACCTAAGTCGAAAATTCAGATTCGATCAGGAACCGTTCGTTGACGATGCAATTGGCATCGGTTTCAGTCCGGCAAATCCTGAGAAAAACTATGAAAGTAGCCAGCCATCAATTGCCACAGTCATGAAAACGCGTCATGCACAGAAAACTATTGCCGAGGAAAAGAGACTATTCTATGTGGCGACAACCCGTGCTCGTGACAGACTCATCCTCTCGGGATCGATTAATTTAAACAATGAGGCACCTCGTAATTGTTGGTTCCAGTGGCTGTTCGACGCTCTCAATCTGAAAAAGGCACCTAACGAATCCCAGATCGAATTTCCCGTGACGATCGAAGCCTTGACTGAAGACTCGCGAACACCAATATCGTTCGATCTTCCCATCCGAATATTTCATTCCATTGAGGAAATGAATCTCCCCAGCGAAACGCCGATACTTTCGCTTCCTCCTGTCGACTTTCCAAAGGTCCACATAAAACCAGTGGATGGCACACCGGCTGGCGAACATCTGTCGGTCCCACAACTCCAGAGCTACGTCCATTGTCCGACCAACTTTTACCTTAAACATCGTCTCGGCCTCCCAGATACGAATGGACTCGTCCCGGAGGAAGACGACTCGGATTCCCACAATTTCGATGGCACCCCAAGAGATCGCGCGGTTCGCAAGGTGCTCGGGCAGCTACGAACAGGGGCAGATTGCACGCGCGATCTAAGTAAGTTAATCAACACTGCTGTGAAGTCCGTGTCAGACGAGCTCGCGGAACATGACGTGGCTCTCCATGTAAAACACTTTTTGGATTCCGATGTCGGAAAGTTAGCGTTAGTCGCCAGTGAAAGCCACTGCGAACAGGAAATTCACGCGCTGCTCGGTGATCACGTTATCCACGGAGTAGTGGATCGCCTTTTCAAGGACTCGGATGGGCTATGGCAGATTGTCGATTATGAAACAGATCAATTCAATCCGTCGGAGATTCAGACGTGGATAGACTTCTACCGTCCACAGGTTGAACTGTACGCGATGTTGGTTCATCGTCTTTACCCAGAGCAGCAAGTGATACCGGCAACAATCTTTTTCACCTCAATTGCTGAAGCCTATCCAATACACCTGACTGCAGACGAGTTAGAGAACCTTGAACAACAGTGGATTGAGAACATTGCAGTCATCCAGACAGGACAGTTCGAAAAGAACAGAGCGCACTGTCCGTTCTGTCCGTACTTCGTTGATGAACAGTGCCTGCGCTTGGATCCAGAATAGTCAAATCAAGAAATTACACCCCTCAGTTCGTATAGTGCAATTCATTTGCATATCCGATTTTGTAGGAGCGAAGAACCTCAATCGTAAAATCGAAACTATAGGGGAACTATAGTCATTTACATTCATGCTTTACACATATAGGACTGACGTGGCAACGGGAGGTTGCTACCGTAGGCAGGAATCAAGTAAGCCAATAGCGATCAAGCGAACGGATAGTGAGTGCGATAGAGATCTTCTTGCCCTGCCAGCATAGGTGGTCGCGCCAAGAGATCGCTCCTACAAAAGACGCGCAATAAAATCCGTTACTACAAACCGAACAACGTAAGCCCTATATGTAACGTCTTAGTTGCAATGACTATAACTGCCCCTAGCTGCATCAGACCTAGCTGACTTTGTCTGCTCAGTTTGTTATAATAACCTAAGTTGCTATCTATCGGAAATTGTGGAATTTCCATTTTTTCGCGTGTTGTATCATGCGTTCTATTTATCAGTCCCGCTCGGCTTGGATAGTCATATCCAAGCCATACCCGTTAAGTGTGCAGTGGACTTGGCAATCTACTGCGAGCGGTGATTGACTCAATTTAGTTCACATTCTCCCGGTTTGCAACGATCCCTATATGTAGCGACTTGGGTTATAAAATTGATCGCATATTAGATCTTGGATATGGGGTTTTCCGCTACCACATCATTATTTTATGCAAAATCTTCCACATTCTATTTTGGACAGAAAACATGAACTTTGGTAAACAGTTTTGCACTCTCGCTTGTTTGGTGATGCTGTCGATATCTTTAATGGTCGTTGCCGACGAGGAAGCCGAAGGAATGGTTATGATGGAAGAGGTCGTGGTGACTGCCCGCAAGCGCGAACAGCGGTCTTTTGAGGTGCCGCTCTCCGTTTCGATTGTCCGGGGCGAGAAATCCGACACCTTGCGCTCGTCGGGCATGGACGTACGTTTTTTGTCGAACCGCACGCCTAGTTTGCAGATGGAGTCGTCGTTTGGTCGTGTCTTTCCACGCTTTTATATTCGCGGCCTTGGCAATACAGACTTTGACCTCAATGCCTCGCAGCCAGTTTCAGTTCTCCACGACGGAGTTGTGCTCGAAAATGCTTTGTTGAAAGGATTTCCCGCCTTTGATCTGGATCGGATTGAGGTGCTGCGGGGTCCACAGGGCACGCTGTTTGGGCGCAATACGCCCGCCGGCACCGTGAAGTTTGAATCGGTGCGTCCCACCCAGAAATTAGAGGGGTACGGACGGTTGAGTTACGGTCGCTTCAACAGCACCAATTTTGAGGGAGCCGTGTCGGGCGCGCTCGTCCCGTCTGTGCTTTCCGCTCGACTATCACTGCTTTCCCAGCGGCGGGGAGACTGGGTGGACAACGAGAACACGGGAGAAGAAAATGCCCTGGGTGGACATCGGGACTTGGCTGGGCGCCTACAGTTGCTGTGGACACCGATGCCGGAGCTGGAGGCATGGTTCAAGTTCCATACCCGCGATCTTGATGGCACCGCACGCTTGTTTCGTTCCAACATCTTGTTGCAAGGCGAGGGAGGTCTGGTACAGGATTTTGCCCGCGACCGCATCGCGCACGACGGACGCAACGAGCAAACCATAAGAACGCACGGCCTGGCAGTTGAAGTGCGTTACGACATCGGGAACTTCCAACTGGTTTCGTTGACGGGGCTTGAGCGACTCACCAATTTTTCACGCGGAGACATTGATGGCGGCTACGGTGCCGTGTTCAGTCCGCCGAGCGGCCCCGGTGAGATTCCCTTTCCATCTGAAACCGCCTCCGGTATTCCCATGCTGCGCCAGTTTAGCCAAGAAGTCCGCCTGATGAGCACGGGAGCGCGCCGTCTCGCCTACCAGTTCGGATTGTACTATTTCCGCGAGTTCGTGAAGATGGAGGATTTCAACTACGACACCTTGGCTGGAGGCATCTTGGATGGGCTGGTACGCCAAGAGCAAGAAGCTACGGCACGCGCTGCATTTGCGGCGACGACCTTCCAATGGCTAGAAGACTTGGAATTGAGTGCCGGGCTACGATTATCTAATGACGCAAAGGACTATACGGCATGGCGAGACGCAGCGCCTGCCGTTACGGGGGCAGGCCTACTGGGCCCCATTCACCAGAACCCTCAAGACACGGTATGGAGCGGGGATCTGAGCCTGCGCTATCGCGCGGCACCTGGCGTGCAGACGTATTTGCGCGCCGCGCGAGGATTTCGCGCACCCAGCATTCAGGGACGCTTGCTGTTTGGCGACGTGGTCACGCTGGCGGATGCGGAGACCATTCTTTCCTTTGAAGGTGGCACGAAGTTACGCTTGTGGGGGCAACGGTTGCACCTCAACATGGCAGCGTTCCACTACTTTATGCGAGATCAGCAACTCACCGCGGTGGGTGGCGAGACCAATTTCAATCGGTTGGTGAACGCCGAGAGCACCATTGGGCGCGGCTTTGAGACAGAGTTGACCCTCCTGCCAATCACCGCATTGGAGGTCACAGCGGGACTAAGTTACAACCAGACCCGTATTGACGATGCGCAGTTGGCGGTGCAGGGCTGCGGTGCACCGTGTACGATTCTGGATCCAGCCGCTTCTGCCGCTTCGGGAACCTTTTCCATTGACGGCAACGGCCTGCCGCAGGCTCCGGGCTGGATTGCCGATGTCACGCTGCGCTATGTTCTCGCGCTTCCCGCAGGAGCACACCTCGTCGCGTCCACGGATTGGGCTTACCGCAGCCGAGTGCGGTTCTTTCTCTATGACTCTGTGGAATTCGCCGATGATTGGTTAGTGGAGGGCGGTCTACGGCTGGCTTACCTATTCCCAAATACTGACATGGAGGTGGCGCTTTCGGGGCGCAATATCCTCAACGACATATCGCCCACCGGGGGTATTGATTTCAACAATCTGACCGGCTATGTCAATGAACCCCGGTATTGGAGCCTGGAATTGGTACGGCGTTTCTGAGCAATATCAAACTCCAGTCCGTAGGTTGGGTTGAAAAAGGAATCTTCCATCCTTCCTAGTCGCTTCAGAAGATTGACTTCAATGCGAAAACTTGCTAAACTGATTTCGGTACAAATCAATTATCACAAAGGAGATGAAAATGGCAGAATTTTTACACACTCGCGTCCGCGTGAGCGATTTGGATCAGTCAATCAAATGGTACGCTGACCACCTAGGCTTTGTGGTGAGGAGTCGGAGCGACAAGTCTCCCGCAGGTAACCAGATTGTGCACATGGAGCTACCGGGCAACTTGCACACGCTTGAGTTTACCTATTCCTCCGATTACAATCTCAATGTTCCAGAGGATCTGATGCACTTTGCTATCGGTGTGCCAGACCTCGTTGCGTGCTGCGACAAGCTTGAAAAAGCTGGTCTTGAGATTTGGCCCGATGGCTGGCGCGAACAATTTACTTCGGGTGGAATGAAAATGGCGTTCATCACTGATCCGGATGGTTATGAAGTTGAACTATTGGAAACATAAAATCTGGAACGTTCAGCGTGGCACAGTAAGCAAGTTTCGATAATGAATTGTACATTTTGTCAAGAACTACGGTGCGCCGGGCCCCGGCCGCTCTTGCTGGATTGCCAAATCCAGCAGATCTTTCTCTAGCTACTTAGCTTCTGTTCTTTCGCTCCAGAGGAGATCAAGTGAGTGGATAACGAGTGCGATAGAGATCCCCATGTCGATAGTACGCCGATAGCTTCAATCTTCTGCTCCAGAGGGAGCAGCATGTATGTAAAATGGGCACAACTTCCATTCTTCCTAGTCCATACGGAAGATAAACTTTTATATTGAAACTTGCTTATCAAGCAAGTTTCAGGAGTAAACTTACATTTCGATTTAGATCCAGACCGCTCCTGCTGGATTACTAAATCCAGCAGATTTTTATGTATCCATTTAGCTTCGAGTCTTTCACTCCAGAGGATTGAGGGTGGCGTGGGCGAGAATCTTCTACCCTTCCATCCTTCCAATCCTCTACCTTATTGGCGGTTTCCGCATCAGTGATGGAGTTTCGTGGTTTGTGGGAATCTGCTGAATTCCTAGGAGAAACAAAAAAGCCCTGTGTATTATACACAGGGCTTTTTCTATCGCGACATCAAGCGTCTTCGTTACAGTCCCTCTTCACGCTCTTCTGGATCCACCACAACGGCAGTTTCTTCGGCGTAGTACTCGGGTTGAACAACCTCAGCCACGTCGTCCTCATCTTTCACAGCCTCATTGGGGTCGGTATTGAAGATTAACAAATCGTCGGAAGCTCGTGCCTTCGGATCCGCATTTCTGTACCCAATCTTTCCTTCAATGAGTTCTTCCGTGGCAACGGACGCAGGTTTTCGCGTCGTTGAGTTGAGAAGCGCAAACTCCCTTTCATTCAATTGGCGTGCACGTTGAGCAGCCATGTTCACCGCCAAGTACTTGTTATCAACGATTTTTATTATGTCCTCAAGGTAAATCATCGACATTCGGTATGCCCCTGCCTTTCTTGGGTATTCCTGTTTGAAATCGAAAACACCGTTAGCAACCTTCGCGTTCTAGAATAGGAGGTAAACCTAACCTTAATAGTACACATTAATCTGCTGAGAAGTCAAGTCAAAATTCAGTGCGTAGGATGGGTTGAACGGAGTGAAACCCAACTCCAAGCGGGAGTCTAGATAGTTTCTGTTTCGACTGACACCGTAGGGAATGACAATCGACGATCATCAAATCGTCGATTTCTACTCTTTTCTTCTTTCACCAGTAATTTCGTGTAGGGTGCACACTGCGATTCGAGATCTTCCCAGCTTTTGAAAGCGCCAGCGTGGGATTGTCAATCGTCAAATCCCCGATTTGCTCTCTTCTCTTTTCATTAAACGCCCAATCTAACGCGAGGCGGAAAACGCTCCTACAACCAAAATTCAGATGCAATTGCTCTGCAGCGCCAGAAGGGCAATCTCACCTCAGATTCTTCAATCGTAGGAAAGCCTCCCTAACTCGCTCGATTAACGTCGCGAGCGTCGAGAATAGGAATTCCCGCTTATCCTTTGCGGTTCCAGATCCGGCGGAGACCATCCTTAATCTGTCCCTCAATACCCGGCCGGCAAGCTAGACGACTCGCGTAGACCAATGCCGCCGCAAGACGGGGAAAACCTGCTGCTTCATACCCGCCTCGCACGCCTAGCTCCAAGTCTTTGTCCGTCGGAATGTAAGACTCACAGCCGTTGGTGTACCCCCAAGCCACAGTGCGCGCAAATGGAGATTCTTCTTCCATCCACAGCGCGTAATCACAGAACACCTCGTGCGGCATCGCTACCAGACTCCACTCGTCTCCTAGCATCACCCCTGTGATATCGAATCGTACTTCAGGTTGTTGATTCTTTTCTATCTTGCTTTGGAGGGACTTCAGACAGTTGAGTCTGTTTTCTACCCCCCATCCACCTGGGCCTCCATCTTTTTGAATCTCCTCCTCTAATTCGCTAATAACCTCAGCGCACGATTCGGGGCTCGGCAGTTCTTCACACGGTAACCAAAGCCTCTCGGAGGCAACTCTGAAAGAGTCAGCCTCTATCGGAACACACTCTTCGACGTAAAGTGCCTCCACAACAGCATTGCCCAGCTTTACGCCGGCGTCCTCCGCCTTGGCATGACCACTGCGAAGAGGATGACCATTAATGTTGGCAGAACACCCTTGTGCGAAGAGAGGCAGCACACGTTCCCCGAGTTGTTCTCGGATGACATCCACCGCTACACCGCAATAATCGGCGCTGATAAGCCTACTGGCGGCGTGTACGATAACCGGATGTGCGGCATAGGTGAAAAGCACGGCAAGGTTATCGCCCCCCTTCTCCACAACCTGAAGAACATCCACCCAAGGCGTTTCGGGACCATCCGGATTCGGAGCCATAGTGATGCCGTTTTCGGTCATGAGGCGTCGATTCACACCAATCTTTACCGGAGCCCGCGCCGTATGTAAACTCACGGGCGTCATCTTCGCTGTCGCTTCCTCGACGATTCCCGGAATCGCCGCACGCAGTTCGTCACACCATCCGGTTTCCTCCTCACAATGCGCTTGCCAGCCATTGAAACTCCACGGCATCGAAAATGGCGACGAATGGGTGTGGCTACAGTTGACAAGCACGGTCTCGACGTGAGTTCGCCCGCGAATCAACTCAATGAGTTCATCGTTGAAGCCGTGGGACAATCCGACGAGATCCAGACACAGAATTGCCACTGCTTGGTTGCCATCATCCAACACTAATGCCTTCGCGTAGAGGTCATCGTGAACGCCGGTACTACGAGCCACAGGTCCAAGCAGCCACCCGCCAACGGGTGGTGTTATGATTGTATTGGCAACCCCCGCTTTCATCGCACTATTATCTCCTTCTGAGTTAGGTCACCCAAATTGCTACCTATCGTTAATAGTTGGACTTGCATTTTTCCGGGTATTATATTGCAATCCCGCTCGGATTGGATAGACATATCCAAGCTGTACCCGCATGTGCGAATTGGATTTGTCAATCCATTGTGAGCAGATTGAGTCGATTTAGCTCACATTGCCCCGGTTTGCAACGTATCCTATTAAGAGGTCGGGCTGGAAGGGATCTCTATCGCCC
The DNA here is from genome assembly GCA_965197465.1 of Candidatus Poribacteria bacterium. GTDB lineage: Bacteria > Poribacteria > WGA-4E > WGA-4E > JAJDTR01 > JAJDTR01. Next base: position 4,185,361 of record OZ240209.1, read on the forward strand.
TCACTATGGGATTTGCTGTTAGGATTCGCTATCCACTCATACGATTTCAAAATCTAAATGTTACAGCCGATACGAGACGCAAATGAATTCCGCTACTACGAACTCCCAGTTCTTGTAATACCATTTCGCTTGAATAATATTGCATATAATGTTTCCCAATTATACTATTATGAAAAGACCGATACCAACCATACCCCGCACACCAAGCTCGTAGGCGGGGCATCTTGCCCCGCACTGGTAAGATTTGATTAACGCTAATTAATGCACTGCAAATATAGAGAAATGGTATAACTTATGGATTACGAATTGGTATCAGTTGATCGTTCGGTTGATCCCGACCTACGGGAATGGGAAGGAACTTGAGTTAGGTCCCATAAACATTCCTCCCAGAATCGTTCACGCAGATTCCCACGGAAACCCGAAGAAATATCGAAGGTGGTGCCACGGGAATGGCGGAATCGTTGGTTACAAATCAAATATCCTTCCCAACCTTCCCATCTTCATTACTTAAACCTGCTTGCGCTTCTTTCCTACGTGTTGACTCATTTGTTGAGGCAACATTTCTTGTACTTCCGCCCACTACCGCAAGGGCACGGATCGTTTCTGCCAATCTTTAGTTGTTGTGTTTCTTGGTTGGATTTGCCGCTTTCTAAGGTAGATGCAACCTGTTGTTCCACTGGAAAGTACCGCGGGCGAGGAGTTGAACGCTCTTTTCTCAAGCCCAAGTCGATCTCTACATCTTCAATATCTCCTACTATTGTTAAATCAACCCGCTTGTTATTGAACGCTTGTCGTATCAAAGGCAGACAGTCTACCGCCGCCAGATGCACAAGACCATTAATCAAGAAGCCGTTCAATGGCGGAGGATTGTCATTAAACAGGTCCAATTGTACGCTCAATGCCTGAGCGCATTCCGGCTTGGCATTCGGATTCGTCTTACCTATCTGATTAATACAGTCTACTACTGAAATGCGAGACATGAGCTCGGCAGAAGTGTCGGACAAATACTCTGCCAGCGCCGGGATGGCTTTTGGCCCTATCATGCCATAAACGGTCGGAAACTCCGATAGCACCCAATCATCATCGAAATCTTCGGAGTAATCAAACAGCGCCATCAACGGCTCGATTGCTCGTTCCGCTTTGAGTTGTCCTAATGCACGCCAAGCGTGCACCGGAGCCCAGACTTCCAGACTCTCAGAGCTAGCCCGGTTAAAATCTTCGTCAAGTGCCATTTTTACGAGTTCAGGAACATGTTCCTCCGTGAACCCAAGTGACAGATAATCTGGCCATTCCGTTTCTTCGCGAGGGTCGCCATACGCTAACAGTTGCGCCACAGTATCAGTATATTCTAAAGTCACCACATTTTCCTCCACTGTCCGTTTTGGGACACCTGCCAACTATTAAACTGAGCAGTCAGCGGGGGCTGCGCGAGATTGTATTAACAATCTTCCGATTACAGACTGAAGATGAGTTCTGCTTGCAGGGAGTGTTGTGTCCTCCGGAGATGAACCGCCGATCCACAATGTCTTAGACTTTCAACAGCGCAAATGGTATGCACTTCGCCATTCAGTATTTGTCTGGAATCCCATCGCATTATACGTTTCCTCCGGAACGTCGTCAAGCCCAAAGTCGTGGTGGAACAGGACAACTGCACCTGTGTATAATCATGTAGGTTGGGTTGAATGTGAAAAAGCATAGTTATACCATTTCTCTACATTCGCAATGCATTAATAGCGTCAATCAAGTCTTTCCAAGGCGGGGCAAGATGCCCTGCCTACGGGTTTGGTGTGAAGGGCAACATTTGGTATGGGCCGTATCATAATAGTATAATTGAATAACACTGTATGCACTGTTATTCAAGCGAAGTGGTATTATCACTGCAAATAGCGTTGCTATTTTCAAGCAACTTTCAATAATGAATTTTGCATTTTACAGAGACCACGGTGCGCCGTGGCTCCGTCCGCTCCTGCTGGATTGACAAATCCAGCAGATCTTTATTTAACCTGTAGGGGGGTTTGACTATGATATCGGCGAGTTCAAGTCAGATCGCTATGAGGCGGTGTACAGCCCCTGTACGTTCAACCCAACCAACAGGCTGTAAATGTTTGAGGATCCCGCATAACAAATGCGATTGCCCTGACTGGAGATTAGAAATCCCTTCCGTTTCACGCTAACCTGTGTTATACTCAGTGTTTTTAGTGCCACCGTTTTTCCCCGGTCCCCGCCAATGGCAGAGATTAGCTCCATATTTCGATCGAAACGTTGAGGGCATTAGACTGGCGGGTTGTGGGCGAGTCTTCCGCTCTTCCGAATCGTTTTGTGCAACACGGGCTTTAATGCGAAAATTCGCTTTCTATTTGAGGGATCTTTCGGTTCATCGAATCCACCTCAACCTTTGAGGAGTAACAACCATGGCAGAAAGCCATAACTTCCAAGCCAGTCACCTTCATTCGATTGTGCGCCGGTTGTTTGTTGCAGCCGGTACTCCGCTCCATATTGCCCAGGACGTAGCTCAGATCTTGGTGAATGCCAACCTCGCCGGGCACGACTCACACGGTGTGCTCCGAATCCCAGGTTATTTACAAGGCATTGAAAGCGGCGGCTTAAATCCTACTTCCGAACCTGTGATTATCAAAGAAACTGACACGACGTTGATAGTGGATGGGGGAACTTGCCTCGGTCATTTCGCTGCGCGACAGGCGATGAAGTGGACAATTGCCAAAGCGAAGAAGGCGAATCTCTGCGGTCTAAGCCTTGCCAGTACTGGCCATATTGGTCGGTTGGGCGAGTATGCGGAGGCGGCAACGCGCGAGGGATGCATCGGGGTTGTTACATTCGGCAGCGGCTGTGGACAGGCGGGGGCTGTCGTGCCGTTTGGCGGTGCCAAGGGCGGTCTCGGTACGAATCCAATCGCCATCGGCGTTCCGACAGGCGATGACTCACCGTTCATTATAGATTATGCGACGAGCATGATTGCGCAAGGCAAAATCCAAGTGGCACAAAGCAAAGGAATTGACCTGCCGGAAGGCTCTATTCTGGACAAACACGGCAACCCGTCGGTCAAAACGGCGGATTATTTTGACAGTGGTTCCATGCTTCCCTTCGGCGGGCACAAGGGATATGCGCTGTCGCTGCTAGCCTGTATGCTCGGAGGATTGTCCGGCAACTTCAATATCGAGAGCGGATCGATGCACGGCTTTTTTATGCAGGTAATCAATATAGAGGCTTACACATCTTTGAAAGAGTACCAACAGGGCGTGCGAGCCTTTCTAGACGGAATGAAGCGGACACCTCCGGCGCCGGGATTCGACGAAGTCTTGGTGCCGGGCGATTTTGAATACCGCGCCCGAACCCATCGTCTCGTTCACGGAATTGACCTGCCGGACACGATATACCGGCAGATATGTCAGTGCGCGGAGAAGCTAAACGTCTCGATGGACGACGACGCTACCGAAGAAATTGACCAGCAACTCTACGAGACATGATAGAGAAATGGCGAAGGTCGAGAATGTAATACTAATTCGTATTCCGCAAGTTACAAGAACCGGGGGTTCGTAGTAGCGCAATTCATTGCGCGTCTCGAATCGGCTGTAACATATAGATTTTGAGATCGTATAAGCGACCCTACTATTCTGCCCGGAGGTACTATTGAATCTTAAGCAGAAAGTAAAATTCGTCGCCGACACATTGGAAGAGACGCTTGGCGCCTATGAGGGGCAGGCTGAAGACAACGTCTTGGACTGTTTGATGCGCACCGTTCTCTCCCAAAACACAAACGATGTCAATCGCGACAAGGGGTATGCAGCTCTTAGGGACAGGTTCCCCACGTGGGAAGATGTATGCAAAGCCGATGTCGAGGCAATCGGCGAAACTATCAAGATTGCGGGACTGCACACGCAAAAAAGCCGCACCATTAAGGATTTTCTGACGTGGTTGAAGACGGAACGTGGGGAGTTGGACCTGGAATTCGTCTGCGAGATGGAGACCGAGGCAGCCCGGCAATACCTCTGTCAACACAAGGGGATTGGCATCAAGACGGCTTCCGTCACACTCGCCTTTGTGTGCGGCCATGACGTGTTCCCCGTGGATACCCATGTGCTGCGCATCAGCAAACGACTCGGGTTCATTCCGCCAAACTGCACTGCGGACAAAGCGCATGAGTTAATGGGTGAAATCATTCCCAAGGGGAGGGCATTCCCCTTCCACATGAACCTGATTCAGTTTGGACGACAGATTTGTAATGCTCGCAAACCAAAATGCGATGAATGCGCCTTGACGCGACACTGCCTGTATTTCAAGGGCAAGCTATAAAGAGTAATACCATTTTTCTAGAATGTAAGTGCATTAATTGCGTGGATCAAGTAAAGCAACTTGCGTGGAGCGGAGTAAGAAGCCTAGTCTCCGCGCAAAGTCGGCGGGGCAAGATGCCCCGCCTACGGAGAAAGTGAACGATATAATTAGGACATCATACGCACAATTATTCAAGCGAAATGGTATAATATATGAATCGATACCTTACGGAAATTCTTGGGGAAATAGCAATGCCGCCCACAACTAGACGAAACTTAAGGAGAATTGAATGATTGCACCACACGGATCCGAGAAACTAAATCCACTCTATGTTGCGGATGATGCCCAGCGCGCAGAACTGATACAGGAGGCGCAAAACTTACCGAGTATCATCATATCCTCGGGCGCGGCATCATCCGCCGTGATGCTTGGTTCCGGCTATTTCAATCCGCTTACCGGGTATATGAACATCGCCGAAGCCACAAGCGTAGCCGAAAATATGACCACCCCGGATGGGATGTTCTGGCCTGTGCCGATAATGAACATCGTCAAGGCGGACCAACTTACACCCGCGGTCAAGAATGCCAGCCGGTTAGCGTTGCGAGATCCGAATGTGGAGGACAATCCGGTTATTGCAATCATGGACGTTTCAGGAGTTGAAGCCCTCACCGATGCGCAAAAGGGGGTGCTCATTGAGCATACGTTTCGTACGACGGATCCGGAGCATCCGGGAGTCGCCGCTTTCACCGCCACGGAAAATCAGGTCATTTCAGGGGAAATCAGGGTGCTCAACTATTCCTATTTCAGAGCCGACTTCGCCGATACATTTCGCACCGCCCCCGAGATTCGTGAAGACATCGCACAACGCGGATGGAACAAGGTTGTCGCTTTCCAAACGCGCAACCCCATGCACCGCGCCCACGAAGAATTGTGCCATATCGCCCGGAAGGCAGTCGGCGCGGATGGAATCTTGATTCACATGTTGCTCGGTAAATTGAAACCGGGGGATATTCCGGCTCACGTACGCGATGCTTCAATTCGGAAGATGGTAGAGCTTTATTTCCCTGAAAACACCGTTTCCGTCACCGGGTACGGCTTCGACATGCTCTACGCGGGGCCGCGTGAAGCGCTCTTACACGCTGTTTTTCGACAGAACTGCGGCTGTACGGACTTCATTGTCGGACGAGATCACGCGGGCGTCGGCGATTACTACGGCCCATTTGATGCGCAGACAATCTTTGACGAAATACCCGAAAATTCCCTCGAAATCGAAATCTTTCGCGGCGACCATACCGTCTGGTGCAACAAATGTGGTGAGATTGTCATGATGCGCGATTGCCCGCACGCGCCCGAGGACTATCTTTTCCTGTCAGGCACAAAGGTCAGAGAAATGTTGGCGGCTGGCGAAATGCTGCCCGAAGAATTTTCGCGTCCCGAAGTCGCCGAAATCTTGATGCGGTACTACCAAGAGGAAGAGGGCGCCTAAAATACGACAATCAATCGCCAGGAGAGAATTCGCACATAGATAGATCTGTTATATTGCGCCCTTTGTAGGAGCGATCTCCGAATCGCGATTCCGATTTCCAACGGGTCGCGAGTAAAACTCGCTCCTACAGAAGACGTACAATAAATCTTGCCACTCCAAACCGAACTGCGTAAATTCTATATGTGTAATTCTTAGTTGCAATGTTTGGCAAATATCATGCAGGCAATTCAATACGTCAAAAGCATCCCGCGGTATTTGGCTGTTCGGCTGCTGGGCAAGCACATCGGCGGATTGTACACCTCTGGCGTTTCGTGCATACGTCTCGCTGAAATCACTGAGCCGCAAATAATCGGCGCGGGGTGGGTAAAGATTAAAACGTACTTGAGCGGAATCTGTGGCTCCGATCTTGCGACGATTACGGCAAAGGGAAGCCCATACTTCTCGCCCTTCACCTCAACCCCATTTGTGTTGGGACACGAGGTTGTTGGAGAAATCGCGGAGGTTGGCGGAGAAGTTGAGGGATACGCTGTCGGCGATCGAATCGTCATTGAGCCTGTTCTGTCCTGCGCCATTCGAGGCATTCAGCCGCTCTGCCATCAGTGTCAGCGCGGCCAGTTTGCCAATTGCGAAAACATTACGAAGGGAGACATCTCCTCGGGCATCCAGACCGGTTACTGTCGAGACACCGGCGGCGGTTGGAGCGAATACTTGGTCGCCCATCAAAATCAACTCCACCATGTACCCAAGGAACTTTCCGATGAGATTGCCGTGCTTGCCGAACCGTTCGCTTGTGCGCTGCACGGCGTCCTCAAAGCGGATTTGGATGAAAGGGCTGAAATCCTGATTATCGGCGCGGGAACCATGGGATTACTCACTGTTGCAGTCATTCGCGCCCTTGAAAAGAAGAACAGGATTCTCATTGTCGCCAAATACCCGCATCAACAGAAACTCGCACGCGAGTTTGGCGCAGATGAGATTATTCCACACGATAAGAATCTGTACGCCAATTTCTGCCGGTTGATGGGGGCGGAAGCCCATCAACCGGAGCTGGGCAAACCCGTTTTGCTTGGCGGCGCCGATGTTACGTTTGACTGTGTCGCGTCGTCCACCACAATCGACGACGCGCTCCGCTTTACCCGGGCGCAAGGACGTGTCCTCCTCGTTGGAATGCCTGCTATCCCCAAGAATATTGACTGGACATCAATCTGGTACAAAGAGTTGAAAGTCAACGGGGCTTACACCTATGGCGTGGAAAACTATAACGGGGGGCAGATTCGGACTTTTGAACTCGGGATTCAGCTTCTGGGGAAGATGGGAGGGCGGTTATTACCCTTAGTCGGGGAGCGATTTTCGCTCAAAAACTACCGAGACGCAATTGAGGCGGCACTGCACACAGGACGTTCGGGAACGGTGAAAACCCTCTTTGACCTCCAAAGGTAAGGGTTGGATAGGGTAACGTGCCGTATCACACAATAGTGGCGAGCGTGCGGAGGAAAACAACCTATGAAATATTTGACCTATTTTGGCAATCACCTAATCAACGCCGAATTGCCCGACAACTCACAGATTTACTATGCGAAACCGCCAATCGCCGGCATCAAACGATCAACCGACTGAATAGGGAGGGCGATAGCTAATCTCCGAAATTCATGCCATTGATGCACTGTCATTTTAGAGAAACGGTATAACTCTCATGGCACAGAACATGGCGAGCGTGCGGAGGAAAACAACCTATGAAATATTTGACCTATTTTGGCAATCACCTAATCAACGCCGAATTGCCCGACAACTCACAGATTTACTATGCGAAACCGCCTATCGCCGGCATCAAACGATCAACCGACTGAATAGGGAGGGCGATAGCTAATCTCCGAAATTCATGCCATTGATGCACTGTCATTTTAGAGAAACGGTATAACTCTCATGGCACAGAACATGGCGAGCGTGCGGAGGAAAACAACCTATGAAATATTTGACCTATTTTGGCAATCACCTAATCAACGCCGAATTGCCCGACAACTCACAGATTTACTATGCGAAACCGCCTATCGCCGGCATCAAACGATCAACCGACTGAATAGGGAGGGCGATAGCTAATCTCCGAAATTCATGCCATTGATGCACTGTCATTTTAGAGAAACGGTATAACTTTCATGGCACAGAACATGGCGAGCGTGCGGAGGAAAACAACCTATGAAATATTTGACCTATTTTGGCAATCACCTAATCAACGCCGAATTGCCCGACAACTCACAGATTTACTATGCGAAACCGCCTATCGCCGGCATCAAACGCGCCCAAATCCCAGCCCATGTCAAGAGAGCTTTTGAAAATCCGTTGGGAATGCCGCCATTGCGCGAACTCGTTGATGGAAACACAAAGATTTTGATCGCTTTCGACAACAATTGTCAACCGTTTCCAATGACGAAGAAGCCCGACTTGCGCCAAATCATGATCGAAACGCTGATTTCAATGCTCTATTCCTACGGCGTTGAGAAAGCCAACATACAACTCGTGTGTGCGGGTGGACTGCACCGCAAGATGAAGACGCCCGAGTTGGCGTATATGTTGGGCAAGAAAATCATGCGTGAATTTTTCCCCCATCAGGTGAGAAACTACGACGCGGAGGATCCCGATAATATCGTCAGTTTGGGCAAAACGGAGGAAGATGAAATTGTTGAAACTGACCGCGCGGTTGTAGAGAGTGATTTGGTCATCTATGTGGATACCATTCAGATTCCGCTTAACGGCGGGCACAAGTCTGTTGCCGTTGGCATGGGCACGTACAATTCAATCGCGCCGCACCACTCGCCGCATATGACCGCCGAAAACCCGCACGTCATGCAGCCGGAGCATTCAAACATGCACGATTGCATCGAGCGGATGAGCCGTGTCATTGAGAAGAACAGCAAAATCATGGTGCTGGAAGCGGCAATGAATGACGCTATCTATCCCCTGCACCTGCGCTATCTGGGCAAGCCGAACGATCGATGCAACCTTTTTGAGCGGGTCATAAAAGCCTGCACGCCGGGGACGATGGCAATGTTGCCGGAGGGGTTGAGATCCAATATATTCAAGAGCATTCGCACCGACTATGAACCTGTTGAAATCAATGTCGGGACGATTGATGGCGTGCACCCGAAAACCCTTCAAGTTATGAAAGATCAGTTGATGCTTGACGTTCCGCGGCAATACAGCACGTTGGTCTTCGGTCTTCCCGATTTGACACCTTACGCCATCGGTGCGCGGATTAACCCGATCCTGGTCGTTAGCGACATCTTGGGCTATATATTCAACTGGTTTTATAACAAGCCGCTAATCAAGGAAGGGGGCGTCGTGATTATCATGAATCCGACGTTTGAGGTTTTCCACGAGGAGTATCATGTGCCCTACCGGCAATTCTTTGAAGAGGTGCTCAGCGAAACTACCGAACCGTTTGAAATGCAGAATAACTTCCAAGAGAAATACGCCCACGACCCCTTCTTAATCGACTGTTATCGCAACAAATTTGCGTATCACGGGTTTCATCCGTTCACGGTTTGGTACTGGGCGACCTATGCATTGAAATATCTATCCAAGGTTATCCTCGTTGGGCCGGAGGATGACCGCATTGCCAAGCGACTGGGTGTGGAGTGGGCGCGAAGTTTGAACGACGCGCTCGGTAAGGCGCGAGAAATCTCTGGTGAAGATGATGTTGTGGCATTAACAATGCCGCCGTTTCTTTATGTGAACGTCCAATAGAGGTGCAACAACAGTCGACTCGTGGTGTTCAATCTTGATAGACGATTACAATGTCGGCATCTGAAGAAGGAGGGTTTTAGAATGGGCATATGGGACGCGATAATGACTGTTGCGATTATCTGGATTGTCGCGGAGTTTGTGAAGTTTTTGGTTAAGACCCGCGCCAAGTCGAAGACTGTTGGCAAAGAGGAACTAATCAAACTTCGTGATGTAATCTCAACTATGCATACGGATCTCGACGAAATCAAAGCGGATTTGAGGACGGTTGTCATTCAAATGGACGATCTCAAGTTGTACAAAGCAGGCTCATCGGTCATTGACAAAAAAGACTAAGAGCTCGTTTGAAAATCCATTCAGGGTAGAGCCATTGCCCTGAATCCAATCTTGATTATCAAGTCAAGATGGAATTGATGCGTTAGCCTTTGTAAGCCCCGGAGGGGATCAAGCGAACGGATAGTGAGTGTGATAGAGATCCATGAAGGTGTATAGAAACGCCGTAATCCCTCGACTTAAGCCCCAGCGTGGGATCAAGGGAGTGAATAGCGATCAAGCGACTGAACAGGGATCAACCGAGTGAACAACGAGGGCGATAGCAAATCCCGCACGATAGTAAATCCCATGCGATAGAGATCCTACAGGTGCATAGCAGGCGACAACAAAAACATGAAGAAACCTCTCCTCGGAGGACCAAAACGATTTTGGTACCCAGTCTTCAAATACGCTCCAAGATTTAGAAGAATAAATAATGGTGATTAAGAACATGTCAAATGAAACTAGCAACAAGAAGATTCCAACTCCGGAAGAACTTCAAAAGGAGTTCGAAGACTTAGTCAAACAGAAGTACGGCGGGAATGTGCGCCTCGTTATGGCGGGCGCACAACCAGCTCCAGCGAAGACGGCCGATGAAGAGCCTCCTGCACCCAAGCGCACCTTCGACCTGAAATTCGATCTCAAACCTAGAGAGATTAAGCACTATCTTGATCGCTATGTCATTCAGCAGGACGAGGGGAAGAAAGCACTGGCAATCGCGGTCTGCGATCACTATAACCATGTGCGCGAATGCCATGAGAACTCGAAACTTGCAGATGCCGATTATTCGAAGCAAAATATCGTCATGCTTGGGCCGACCGGCGTAGGCAAGACGTACCTCATCCGTCATATTGCGAAACTAATCGGCGTGCCGTTTGTCAAAGCGGATGCGACCCGGTTCAGCGAAACCGGTTATGTCGGAGCGAACGTCGATGATATGATACGCGATCTCGTCACTCAAGCGGAGGATGATGTCGAACTCGCACAATACGGCATCATCTACCTTGACGAAGCGGACAAAATCGCTACTCCTCCGAATATCATCGGACGTGATGTTAGCGGGCGCGGCGTTCAGATTGGGCTACTCAAGTTGATGGAAGAAACTGAAGTCGATCTTCGGAGCGGACACGATGTCGCCTCTCAGATGCAAGCCATGATGGAATTTCAGCAGAAAGGAAAAGTCGATAAACAGATTGTCAACACGCGCCACATTCTTTTCATCATCAGCGGTGCGTTCACGGGGTTGGCTGACATTGTCAAGAAACGATTGAATCAGCGAAAACTGGGGTTCAACGCGTCCATCCAGAGCGAAGGGGAGGAAGAGGACTACCACCAATTTGTGACGCCGCAGGATTTCATCGAGTATGGATTTGAACCCGAATTTATTGGACGTCTACCTGTCCACGTCATCTGTCAGAATCTATCGGTCGACGATTTGCACTACATATTGAAACATTCCGAGGGGTCAATCATCCGCCAATATGAGCAGGCGTTCCGCGCGTACGGAATCAACGTGATATTCTCGGATCAGGGCCTGCGTCAAATTGCCGAGAAGGCGCATGTTCAAAAAACCGGAGCACGCGCTCTGATGACCGTGTGCGAGAAGGTGCTCCGCGATTACAAGTTTGAACTCCCCTCCACCTCGGTTAAGGAGTTTGTCGTCACTGAAAAGGTGGTTAATGATCCGGCGGGAGAATTGAAACGCATCGTGGGGGACGCCGCTTACAGCCGTAAAATCGTGATGCACGAGCAAGTTCGCCAATACGAAGCGCGGTTCAAGGACGAACATAAGATGCAAGTGTCCTTCGACGATGAAGCGACCGAACTTATTTGCAAAAAAGCGGGAGAGCAGGAGAGCACACCCGAAGACATCTGCGAAGAGATACTTCAGAGTTGCCAGCACGGTCTCAATCTGATTAGGCAGAATACAGGGCGGGGGCAGTTCACTTTTACCAAAGAGGTGGTAGAAAACCCCGATGATGTGCTCGAAAGTTGGATCCGGGAGTCTTACAAGGCGAAAGCTGGCGAGGCTGAGGAAATAGAAGGAGCACTGTAGGAGCGATCTCCGAATCGCGACTCTGATTCGTCACGGCGGCGGCAAGCAAAGTGGCGCCTGACGAAGCCATGCAACTCCTTTACCGTTGCAAAAGGATAAGATATGCGAAAACTAAGTCTGAGTGTAGTGCTTTCCCTGACAGTGTTCGTCATCGTGTTTGGGTTGATGGCGCAGGCGCAGAAAGATGATTCGAGCACAGAAAACAACATCACACTAGCCAAACTCGGAGTAACGGAAGACCAAAAAACCCGGATTAAAGCGCTTTGGGAACTCAAACGCCAAGCCCACATTCGGGCGCTCAGCGATCTGAAGATCTTGAACCGATTAGCCCGGGACAAAGTCGCCTCGGAAGATAAAATCGGAGAGGCGCTTCGTGAACTCCGTGGACGGCGGCTAACGGAGAAACAGGAGATTCAGTCCGCCGAGAAGGTGCTCATTGAGACTTTGCCCGTTCGTGCACAACTTCACCTCACGATCTTGGGCGTATTGGAAAACGGTTTGACTCGTCGAATCGGGCGGGGACGGACGCGAGACGGAGGCGAGGGGCCAAAGACGGAGGCTGGCGGCGTTCGGGAGAGCGGCAAGAAGTAGATGAGTTTGTCTTTGACGTAGAAGACAACCTGAAATAGCGGGCAAAAAAATGGTGGAGGATACCAGGCTCGAACTGGTGACCTCTTGCATGCCATGCAAGCGCTCTCCCAACTGAGCTAATCCCCCACCTTGTTGATATTGTACCCCATCATCCGATGGAGTGCAAGAGAAAAGTCGTGAGAGCCTCTTTTAAATTGGGTTCCACTCGGTTATACAGGAACTGTTAGATTCTTCGTTCAACCCAACCTACTAAACTCTCAGACGGTTCACATCAGGTCAGAGTCATCCCATAATCGCAAGGACGCGCTCCAAATCTGCCGGAACATCCACCCCAATCAACCGATGTTCCGTCTCAACGACGCGAATCCTCACGCCGTGTTCCATGAACCGCAACTGTTCCAGACCTTCCGAGCTCTCATACGGCGTGCGCTCCCACGTTGTGAAAGCCAGTAGGCACTCCTTCCGATAAGCGTATAATCCGACGTGCCGATAGATTGGATTAGCTTCTATCCACTCGTCTGAGAGATTGCCGGGAATGGACGCTCTGGAGAAATATTGCGCAAACCCGTCCAGATCGGTCACAACTTTCACCACATTGCAATCCCGGAAATCCGCTTCGTTATCGACACGCTGTTTTAGCGTGCTGACCTGCACCCTCGGATCCTCGTTAAACGGTTGAATCATTTGATCGAGCAGCGTCGGTTCGAGCAGCGGCTCATCGCCTTGAATATTGGCAACGACATCACACTCCACCCTTTCCGCGACGTACGCCACCCGATCCGTCCCGGTAGGAAACTCCGGCGTCATAATCACGTCCCCGCCAAAGCCCCTGACTGCATCGTAGATTCGCGAATCATCGGTGGCAACCACGGTCGCGTCCATCGTCTCGGCGCGCGAAGCCCGCTCATAGACATGCTGAATCATCGGTTTTCCGCGGATGTCCACCAGCGGTTTTCCTTCAAATCGACTCGATGCGTACCGCGCGGGAATAACTCCTACGGTTTTCATAAAGGTTGACTCTTCCTGAATCGAAGAATTTGTGAATTAAGTAGGACTTACGCTATTCAGATTGTAGGGTACGATCCTCGATCATCAAATCGAAGATGGAATCCTTTATCTTTGCTTCGCAAAAATCCCTACTCGCCTGATTCATATAAAGTTTAAAAAAATAATTCGGTAATGTCCTAACGATGCTCGGTGCGGTTAGGAAACCGCACCTACCGAGTTTAGGGAAAACTGGAATTACCGATTTAAATACTTAATCTTCATTAGAATCAGCCAAAGACGTAGGCGATAATGCGTATGTATGTAGGGAATAACGATTGTTATTCCCTACAAGAGCCCGGCAGCATGAAATTATCGCAGATTTCATGCGTAAGTCCTATTAAGGAGAGATGCTCGTTCAATTCCCTAATCTTGCCCCATTGCTCCTCTAAACGGCAATCCTCGGTAGGTTAGGGCTCCCGTCAACAGCGCAATCAGCAGAAAAATTACCCCTGAGCCGTAAAACCCCAACACCAATTTGCCAAATGCAAACAGAGTACAATAAACGAAGATAGATCCAAACAACCAATTGACCAAAGCCGGGTTGCGGGTTTCCGGGGCGATCCCGCTGTTAGCGCGGCTCGCAATCGGTCCCCACCATCCCCCGCTCGGTCTGACTCGCTCGTAAAATTCAACCAGCTTTTCCTGCGAGACGGGTGATGTCGCCCACGTCGCGACTAGCCACGTCAGTGTCGAAATCGGCACGATAATCAGCATCTGATAGGCGAAGTTATCCTTCGTCTGCGGTAGGGTAAACACAATCAACGATACGACACACGATGCCCCCATCGCCGCAATCTCCGACCAAGCGTTAATCCGCCACCAGTACCATCGCAAAATCTGCACAAGCCCGATTCCAGCGTTGAGGGCAATCAGGAATTTCCACGCCCCGGCAATCGACTCCATAAACAAACTGGTCACCCCTGCAACGACCATAATCAGCACCACTGAAACCCGCGAAACAAACACGTAGTGGCGGTCATCGGCTTCAGGCTTGAAAAAGCGTTTGTAGAAATCATTGACCAGATAGGACGCTCCCCAATTGAGATGGGTGTCAATTGTAGACATAAACGCCGCCAGAAAGGCTGTCATCATCAGACCTAGCAGTCCGACAGGCAAGTACTCAAGCATCAGCATCGGATAACCCGCTTCCGGATCTTCAAGGTTCGGGTAAACCACCATGGATACGAGCGCAACAAGGATCCACGGCCAGGGCCTAATGGTATAATGCGCGATATTGAACCATAGCGTGGCGAGCAACGTGTTTCGCTCGTCCCGTGCCGCGAACATCCGCTGTGCGATATAACCGCTTCCATCAACCCCGTTCGATGCCCACCACTGGACGCCGAGGTAAACACCAAACGTCAAGATTACCATCTCACCCGCGCTGAAATCCGGCACGAAATTCAGGATAGTATGATTTGCTCCGTGCACCTCGGCGAGCTTTGTTTTCAGTGCGCCAATCCCGCCAATCTTGGTTACGGCGATAACCGCTAGGGCAATCGAGCCAATCATCGCCATGCAAAATTGAACGATGTCCGTCATCACCACGCCCCAGAAACCAGAAAGCGCACAATATATCCCCGCAATCAGCATGCAAACCAAAACAATCAGAATCCGCGAGGAAGTCGTGTCCGGTAGATCAAAGGTCAATCCAATGATTTTCTGCATCGCCAAGATAACCCAACCCATCGTGATGCAGTTAATCGGCAGCCCGATGTAAAGCGCACGGAAACCGCGCAACAAGCTCGCGGACTTCCCGGAATAACGTAGCTCGGTTAATTCCACATCGGTAAGAATCTCTGCTCGACGCCACAGACGCGAAAATAGGAATGTCGCCAGCATCCCACTCAAAACCATGTTCCACCAAAGCCAATTCCCCGCGATCCCATCCTTGACCACGAGTCCCGTGACAGCTAACGGTGTATCCGCGGCAAACGTCGTGGCAACCATTGACGTGCCGGCGAGCCACCACGGAAGGTTTCGCCCGGAGACAAAAAATTCGCCGATATTGCTCCCGGCACGTTTGGAATAGTGGAGTCCCAGTCCGAGTGCGAAAAGGATATAGGCGATAATAATCGCCGCATCAATGGGTGAGATTTTCATGTTCGAAAATTAGGCGAGAGGGATGAGAACGGACGCTGGCATGATGTGGAATTGACTGCATTTTATCACGATCCCAATCCGAATGCAAGCGGATTTTAGTCCTAGCACAGTGTGACGGGGATCTCCAAGGTGTGCCCCCAAATAACGGAATCAAAATAATCGCCCGTACAACCGCCGAGTTTGCCTATCGATCATTTTTGGTTTATTGTAGAGAACGCAGATCTGCGTTCCCTACTGCTATGCCGCTCCGCCGGAGCGAAATCCTCGTTCGGATAGAATTCCCGCAAACCGTAGTGGAAATCCCGTTGACATAGATTTTTTTGATATGCTATGATTAACCCAATCTTAGGAGTAACCTACAATGCCAGCACCCGATTTTGCCCGTACGGATTTCAGCGGTTTGACAGACCGAGACGTACAGTTCCTCATTGAGAATTTTCCCAAGCCCGGGCGTAGCTATGAGGAAATCGCCGCGTTGATTCACGAACTCCCGCCGGCATTGGAATCAAGATTAAATAGCCAATCCCTATTCGACAGGATATCCAACCCGAGCGAGCGCATACTACAGATTTCTCCATTTCTCTTTTTCAGCGTGCTGTTGCGGCGGAGCCTCACCGATCGGCGTATCCTGGGCGACCGGCGGGTAGTCAACTATATTTCCAACCTGCTAAGCATCTTCGTCCAGACAAATCGACTGCACCGGGTCTATCGGCACGACGAACAGACCGTCAACTATCTGACCGATATGATTGCCGAGGCACAAAACGCCGATTCCCGTCGTCAATTTCTCATATACTCCCATATCGGCAATTATTCCCTTTATGTAACCGGGCTTTTTCCTGGGTCAATTGAATACAGACAGCGCTACAAAAACCGTCCGGTAGAGACGCAGTTTTACATAGATTTCGGACGCGAATACTATGAGCACGCTTCCGGGCACACAATCGCACGTAAGTATGAGTTGGACGAAGTCTTTTTCCGGCTGTCGATTATGTTTGAAGTCTACAAAGACGCACTCAACCATCTTGCCAAACAGTATCTTATTCTGTCGTAGTTGACTTCACACGTCTGAACTCATGCCGTAGACCATAGCAGAAAGTAGCCACGTAGGGAGAACTCATGTCGAAAATCCAATACGATGCGATCATCATCGGCGCCGGGCACAACGGGCTGGTCGCTGCAAACTATCTCGCCAGAGACGGACTGTCCGTCCTACTGCTAGAGCGGCGGGATATCATTGGCGGCGGCTCTACGACCGAGGAATTTTCCCCCGGATTCAGGGTATCCCACTGTGCCACTGCAGTTTGGGGGTTGCAGCCTAAGATTATTGACGAGCTTGAGCTTCGCAAACACGGATTCGAACTCGTAGAGACGGGCATGCCTAGGCTAGGAAGTTCCGCCAATGTCAGCGCCAAGAGCCGTACGCGCGTTCATGTATTCCCCGACGGCACCTATATCGGCGGCCCCTGGGTCAAGACCGATGCCGACAAGATGACTCAGATACGAGAACTTTCCGAGCACGACGCGGAAGCCTTTCCAAAGTGGGTCGAATTTTGGGAAGATGCCGCATCCATCTTCCATCCGTACCTGATGACCGAACCTCCGACACTCGCTGAAGCGATGCGGGGCGTTGCGGGGACACCGAAGGAAGAGATCCTGGAGAAATTGCTCACGTGGAGCTATCTTGACCTCGTACACGACTTCTTCGAGAATGAATATGTCAAGGCGCATGTAATCAATCCCGGAGTGCACGAATCCGATCCGAGCGCGCCGGGGAGCCCTCTCGCGGCAGCCATTTTTTCCACCGTCAGTTTCGGCAGTAGAAACGATGACCGAGGCATCCCAAGGATGGGCATGGGCACCATCACGGAGTCCATTGCCGGCGCCGCCAGGAGCGTCGGTGTCGAGATTCGCACTAATGCCGCGGTGCGTGAGGTCATCGTCGAGGACGGCGCGGCGACCGGGGTGAAGCTTGAGAACGGGGAGGAGCTTCGCAGTCGGCTCGTCGTGTCCAATGCAGATCCGAAACGTACCTTCACCACCCTATTCCGAGACGGGGACATTGATGATGAGACGCTCAAGCGCGTGATGCGGTGGAAGACCCAAGCAGGATGCTTGAAGTTCTTGGCGGCGATGCGAGAATTGCCCGACCTATCTCGCTATCTGGGCGATGACTACGATCGCGAGCAGATTGTGGGCATGAAAATCCTGCCTTCCGTGGAATACTATCAAAAGAGTTGGAATGATGCTGCCGCTGGCATTCCGACCCGCTATCCCGCTTTGGGCATCCAACTGTCCACAACAGTCGATCACGAGCTTACGAACGGCAGAGGACACGTGATGGCAACCTATGCCCCGTTCGCGGCGGGCCAACTCGCCGAAGGAACATGGGACGACGCCAAACAGCAGGTCGGGGAACGCATTATCGACATCATCACCGAATGTGCCCCCAACTTCCGCGATAGTTTAATCGACTGGGAGGTCATGACACCGCTGGACATCCAGAGGCGAGTGGGTATGACCGATGGTAACATTCGGCATCTAGACATGATTCCGAGTCAGTTGTTAGCCCAACGCCAACCTTACCGGACATCGGTCAAAAACTTCTACATGTGCGGCGCCGGAACGCATCCGATGGGTGAGGTTATCGGTGTCCCGGGACACAATGCGGCACATGCCATTCTCAAGGATTTAAGAGTAGGGAAACTATAGGTGAATCGCGCCTGATTTTGTAGGGACAAACCCCCGTGTTTGTCCCGTCTCCCGCCACTGTCTGCGTTATAATTCAAAGCACTGAGGAGGTAAGGAAATGGCTCTGGCTGATAAACTCGCGGAATTCGTCGTAGACACCAAATTTTCCGATATCCCATCCGAAACAGTTGAATTTACGAAACACCTAGCCTCGAAAATCGTAGCTGCCATGCTCTATGGGGCAACCACACGCGCCGGGCGTGGGACGTCGGATTATATCCGACTGAAACAAGGCGCTCTACAAGCGGGAGTTATCGGTGCGCGATTGCGTTGCTCAACTTCCGACGCTGTTTTCGCCAACGGGATGACTTCGCACGCTGCCGAGTTGGAGGACGATCAGTTCTCATGCTCCGTGAGCGACATTAACATCTTCCCGGTCATCTTCCCACTCGCCGAATCCGAAGGTTTGTCAGGGAAAGACGTTATCGAGGCGTCAGCCATCGGGCTTGAGGTAATGAACCGCATCGGCATGAAGTCCATCTCGCCCCAAGGCATGACCGACCTGCCCTTTTTCGGGGTTATCGGATCGGCTGTCACTGCGGCTAAGGCGCTCAATCTGAGCCCCGAACAGGTCAAGTGGGCGATTGGAATCGCTGTCGGCAGAGCGAGCGGGTATATCGTGAATTTCGGAACCGATTCACATTACGTGGAATCGGCGGGTGCTTGTAGTGACGGACTATTGGCGGCAGAATTGGCAAAGAGAGACCTCACCGGAACAACCGATCTGGAGAAATGGTTACGCGAGGACGTATGGCAGGAGGGGGACCTCGACCTAACGCCCATCACGGCTGGTCTGGGAGATGCCCCTTGGCGGGCGCATGACACCTGGGTCAAGAAATTCCCATGCTGCTTTTTAACCCATCGTCATGTTGACATGATGCGCGAGGTCATGGCGGAAACACGCTCTACCAATGACGACATCTCAACTATTGAGGTTCATACGGGACCTGTAGATAATATATGCGACCGCCCGGCTCCCACGGACACCGAAGACGCACGATTCAGTTTTCAACACATTATCGGCTGCCTGATACTTGACGGCGAGATTGATAGCCACCATTTTACTCCTCCAAAAGTGAACAATACGGCTATTGCAGAGGCGAGAGAGAAGGTCTCGGTCACAACGCATTCGGATTGGCCCAACGAGTTCATGTCCGGTGTGGCGAAAATTCAAGTGACGTTTAAATCGGGCGCTGCGATGATGAAAACAAGAGCCAAAGCGCTGGGAAGCCCGGACCAGCCTTTGAGAAAAGAACAGTTCAAGGAGCTTTTCCTCAAATATACAAAGCCGGTGCTGTCCCTGAACAATGCCGCAGTCGTATGGGAGGCGCTTGATCGCTTGGACGAACTCGATCAGCTGGACGAGTTGATGGAACAAATTGTCTTTCCCGCGTAAACCTAAGCTCGACTTTGTACATTTGTAGAAATCCCGAGGCGATAGAAATCCTACCAGCCTTTTCCCTGTAGGAGCGAGCTCCAGCTCACGACAAAAGTTCTCTCACGGCAAACGACCAAAAATTGCTTTGCCACCTATTATTCAAACAGGCTCTTAAGGCTATAATCGAAATGAGGAATTGCGTGAAATATCAATATGTTACTTCTCTCTTTTTACTAACCCTCCTGGTCCTTTGTCTTGGCTGCCAAACGACCACACTCAATATTACAGATGTCGGCACGAGCGCGAATCCGCTCGAAAAATGGGGTGAATTGATAAAGGACGAAGTGTGGGCGGGCAAAGTCCTGGTTTCCGGGGATGTTCTTGTACCCGAAGGCGTGACATTAACCATCCAATCCGGTACGGTCGTCGGTTTTGAGCCCGCCGATCCGCCCTACCAGTTGATTGTGCAAGGCGCGTTGTATGCCGAAGGGGAGCCTGACAATTTCATCACGTTCGGTTCTCTTGGTACGGCGGATGAAGAGCCGAAACCGGGGGATTGGGCGGGCATCTCCATTGACGCCGCGAGTCAGAATGCCCGTATCAGTTACTCCCGGATCGAAAACGCTGTAAATGGAGTCATCTGCCAGACTGACACGGCACAGATTGAGGACTGCCTACTGAGCAATAATGAAATAGCCATCATTTGTGATAATGCCTCGCCGCTTGCCAGTCGGAATCAACTCAATACAAACGGCACCGCAATCAGGTGCCTCGGTAATGCCGCGCCAGATATAGCACACAACGAGATTAAGGCAAATGAATACGGAATCAGTTGCGATGACGATTCGAGGCCAAAGATTCAGCGAAATGAGATTATCGCTAATTACCGCGACGCAATTCTATGCTATTCCTCCGCTTCGCCTGAGATTATCGCAAACAATATCATCATGAATGGCGGTTGGGCTGTGTACGAAGGCGGGCGACTGCGGGACAATTTTATTCGTGGCAATAAGGAGGCTGGGGTAGATGTGGTAGAGCGTGGAACCGGACGAGACGGCGTACAATTTTACGGGGTAGACGAGATTTTCGATCCGCGGTCGTCCCCTGTGCCCGATGCCGGCATTCCCAGAGAGGGGTATTAGGCGGCAAGATTACAAAGGCAAATATAGTCAACCGAGTATTGACCGGTTCCAGAGAAACCGAGTTTTTAGTTCGCGTCTCTCAGGCTGTCGGCAAATTAGTCGGTTTCCGCTTATTTGTCTAATCAAAGTGGTAACTCGGGTTGAAGAATCATGTCGATGAAAGAAAGTAGATCGCCATCTTCATCCAAAGCGAAAACACCGCTGACCGAACACCAGATTGTCGCTGCCACCGTCGGCGAGCGAAAACCCTTCAACAGCACGGTTTACCTGGCTCCGTACGATCCGGCGTGGCCGTCGTTATTCAATCGGCTAAAGAAACAAATACGTGAAGCACTCGGAGATAAAATACTGCTGCTGGAGCATGTGGGATCTACGTTGATACCAGGATTGTCGGCAAAGCCGATAATCGACTTGGTACTGGTGGTGGAAGATTCAAGCGATGAGTCGTCTTACGTCAAACCGCTGGAGAATAAGGGGTATATACTAAGGATTCGAGAACCGGATTGGTATGAACACCGGCTGCTAAAACCACCGGATGTAGGGGGAAATCTGCATGTTTTCTCCGCTGGGTGTGAAGAGATTGAGCAGATGTTGTTGTTCCGCGACTGGCTGCGGAATAATACCGGCGATAGGTTGCTTTACGAAGAGAAAAAGCGCGAACTGGCAGCCCGAACTTGGAAGTACAGCCAGAACTACGCGGACGCCAAGTCTGAGGTAATCCAAGAGATATTGGCACGAGCACGCTGCAACCAGACCTAGATGGTACACATCATGACACACAAAATTGAACGAGATGCATCTCTATTTTCCGGGGGTTCGGTATGCACCAACTGCTAAACATGAATCGGTTTCTCGTAAAGGAACACGTTGGAGTGTTCAAGGCGGCGAACAATTACGACATCTACGACCCCGAAACCGGGAAGATGGTCATGGTGTGCCGTGAGGACGACCTCGGGTTCGTTACGAAACTCCTGCGGTTTACGAATCTCAAACGGAATACACCCTTCAATATTCAGATCAGAACTTCCGATGGAGAGCAACTGATTCGGGTTACGAGAGGGGTTGCCATATTCTTATCGACCGTTGACGTTCACGATGAAAACAACACTGTCATCGGCGGATTTAAGCAGAAACTGTTTTCCATCGGCGGCGCTTTTGATATACTCGACGCGCACGGCAACGCTGTGTGTGGTCTGAGGGGGAAATGGACTGGCTGGGACTTTCGGTTTGTGCACAACGATCTCGAATTCGCGCATGTCACAAAGAAATGGGCTGGTATCGGAAAAGAATTCTTCACAAGCGCCGATAACTACATGCTCGAGATATCAAGCAGCGTTCCGGCGAACCATCCGATTCGCCAACTCATTCTCGCGGCGGTCATGTGTATCGACATGGTTCTCAAAGAATGACCGCCGTTTTTGGAACATACTTCGGAAACCCGCCCTCTCGCCTTAGTGCATACAGAAGGTGCGGGATTCCAATTGTTATACCATTTCTCAATATTTGGAGTGCATTAATAGCGTTAATCAAATCTTACCGATGCGGGGCAAGATGCCCCGCCTACGGAGAAAGAGGATGATATGATAAAACATCATATGCACTGTTATTCAATCGAAATGGTATCACTATTCAATCTTGTTAAGGAGGCATAGATGCAGCTCAATAACGGTCTTCAACTGACGTGGCTGGGGCATGCCACGGTTAAACTTGAGTATGGGGGTCAGACAACGCTAATCGATCCATGGGTGATGAATAACCCTGTCTGCCCCGAGGAACTGAAGACATTTGATAGAATTGATACCATGCTCATCACGCATGGACACTTTGACCACACCAGTGACGCGGTGGAGCTGGCGAAGAAACACTCGCCAACCGTAGTCGGGATGATTGAGGTTGCCGGATGGCTTGAGAGAAAAGGCGTCCAAAATACAATCGGCATGAACAAAGGCGGCACTGTTGAAGTCAACGGTGTCAAAGCGACGATGGTTCACGCCAATCACAGCAGCAGCTTCACGGAAGACGACGGCACGACCATCTACTTGGGAGAGCCTGCGGGATATGTCGTTGAATTTCCAAACGGATATAAAATCTACCACGCCGGCGACACAAACGCCTTCGGAGACATGCAGATTATCGGATCCCTCTATCAGCCCGATCTGGCGTTGTTACCCATCGGCGACCACTTCACCATGGGGCCTCGTGAAGCCGCCTATGCCGCCGAATTACTCGATGTCTCGGCAATTCTACCGATTCACCACGGAACCTTCCCGTTGCTAACCGGGACGCCGGATGCCCTGCGTGAACTCACAAAGGATCTAGATGTCGAAATCATCGAACTTCAACCCGGCGAAACCTTGGATTAACCATAACCTTGCTAAAATCTCTATCTCATCGAAGATTTCCCGTATGAAAAGACTACTCGTTATTGTCCACTTAATTCTTCTGTCTCTGTCCCTTTCTGCGAACGCGGATCGGGCGTACTACCAAATCAAGATGTCTGGCAGCCCCGTCGGCTACATCTCCTATGAAGTGGAGTCCAGCGAGGTCGAACTGGCAATGCAAACCACTGTTCTGTTCAACATTGGTCAAAGCGACCTGAACCAGAAGTTTAAATTGGTAGCTGACACCCGCCTCAACTCCCAAACGCAGTTGCCAATCGAATATCACCTCTCCACCTACATCAACGGGTTTACCCAATCTACGATTGATACCAAGTTTGAAAACAACGTCGCAACCCAACAGATTGTCGCTGGCGGACAGAATTTTGATAACGAGATTTCCCTACCCGTGCCGACGTATCTCGTTGACGACAATTTCAGGATTGATCACTACAATGTCCTTCTCGGACAGTTTGACTTCAGGAAGCGCGGCACGCAGTCCTTTCATATTCTTACCCCACTAGCCGTCCCACGCCAACCCAAAGCTATTGAATTACGGTTGACATGGGCTGGCGGCGAAAAGCTTACGGTTAGGGAGGCTGTCTACCAAACCGACTGGCTTCAATCCAATAGCAACGGTTTGGCGATGGATTTCTGGTATGATAGACAAAACCGACGGATTGTGAAATGGGACATCCCTTCACATAGAACCGAGATTGTGCTTGCGGACGACTCCGTGCTGCCAAAGCAAGATGCGATCGAGAGTCGTTTAGCCGCGCTGCGTCAAAATCCCGACTTGCCCCGCCTCACTGTCAATCAAGAACTTGGAGCGGCGGCAGATCTTATCGCGCTGCAGGTGCGCCTAGACCTCCAAATTGCCGACTCCGGTACATTGCGGCTCGACGTTTCGAATCAGTGGTTTGAAGGTAAAGTGAGGAAGAATGCCGAAACCGTGCATGTCAGCGGGGTTCTCAATATCAAGTCGCATCGACGCCCTGACCGGGCGCCAGGTCCGAGACCAATACCGGATGACCGCCCGGTCGAATCTCTCGGGCAGATTGAAGCGAAAGCTAAAGAACTCACATCCGGAGTTCACTCGAACTTCCATATAGGGAAGGCAGTTGTTGAATGGGTAGCGCAAGAAATCTCCTACGATACAAAAACGACCTCAGCCCTTGACTGTCTCATAAGCAAGAAAGGCGATGCACTGTCCAGAGCCCGGCTTGCACTCGAGCTAATTCGTTCAACTCGCATGCCCGCGGAGATTCTCGGAGGACTACTCTACACGAATAACGGCGTATATGTTCAACATCACTGGATAGAGGTGGCCCTCGGAGGTGGCGAAGGTTGGATGGCGATGGATCCCCTCACGGGCGAGACGGAAGGGGTCGGCGCGGCGCATGTTGCTATATGGCGTGGGAGTGGGCGCTTAGCGGCAGAACCCGGCGAGATGCAGGTACTCGACTTCCAGAGCGCCATGATTACGTGGCAAGATATGATTCCTTTGCAAGTCGGCGAACGAAACCAATATTCCTTTGTGCGTGACGGACAACCTATTGGCAAGAGCGCGAGTCGCGTCGAGCGAATTTCGACCTATGACGGCATCCAATGTTATGAAATCGAGGGAGCCTTATCGCTTGATGATGACCTCCTCGGTCAAATCAACGCGGTTTCAAGTCTCTACATTACGCTCAATGGCAAAGCGCTGTTTTATCAATCGGAGATGGAGATAAACGGCGAGAAGATGTCCTATGAATATGCCCGCGAAGGGGATCGGATTCGATTCAGGAAGGGTGACGAAGGATTCAAAATGTGGGTCGAGAAGCTCCCCCATTTCATTGGGGACTATTCATTCTGGGGGTGGGACCTACTCTTCCGTCAACAGGAACTTTCGACCGAGTTGCAGTGGGAAGTGAATCTGCTCAATCCACTGGATGCGACGCTTCGGTTATTGCAGGTCGTCGTCGAAGATGCCGAGGATATCGTCGTCAACGACCAAGAGTTGAGTTGCTTCCGTCTGAATGTAGACGGTCAGTTATTCTGGGTGTCCTCCGTCGGACGCCTCATCCGCTATCATGACCCCGAGCGGAATCTCGTTGTCGAGTTGAAATTTTAGCCAGTTACCTTTCAAGGCGAACTTGGCATGGGGTGTTTCGCTTAGGTTCCTTCGTGTTTCTCGCGATCGCTTACATGCGTGAAAAGCATTTGACGAATTTCCCTGATGTCCGCTTTTATTTCGGCAAACTGTTTGCTCATGTCGTCCTTTGTTGCCATTGAAGTTGTAATTTTCCACCACAAACCTGCGACTGCAATCAGTGGTACGACGACCTTAATCCATTCTTCCATCGTTAATACTCCTTCAATTTTTGGCATTGGGCACCCGTTCTCGGCCGCCCTTCTTCACCTATTATATGCGCTGAAAGCCTGGATGTCAAGATTTATCTAGATATATGTCAGTGCGTAGGTTGGGTTGAACGGAAATCCCTGAGAAATCATACACCAAAGGTGGGCTTTCGAGGTTTCATTTCGCCCAAAAGAACCGAAACTCGAGTGGAACCCAACACCTCAACCCAACCTACGCGCTACATAATAAGGTTGTCCATGAGGGCCTCCCCTACAAAAAATAGGATTTTGCCCTGCGTCGCTGAATCGCCGAACGGCACAAAGGGACGGCACAGGGGCCGTCCCCTACGAGCGTCCGCCAACAATTTAGTAGCTCAAGACGACCTTCCCTCCGTCTGTCACCCGGATTTTTACCTCGCAGCACCGTTCGTGATACATGGTCTATGAAAGATTGACAGGTATACGCGAACTGCATATAATATGGCACACGAGAGAGTTGAAACTAGAACCATAACATTCCAAGGTGATAGCCGACTATGGCACTGAAAAAATCCCAAATCCACGCCTCACTGTGGCAAAGTTGCGACGAGCTGCGCGGCGGCATGGACGCATCACAATACAAAGACTACATCCTCACACTACTATTCATGAAATATGTCTCCGACAAGGCAGAAAGAAATCCCTACGAGATCATTCAAGTGCCGGAAGGCGGTAGTTTCGCCGATATGGTGGAACTCATCGGAAATCCAGAGATCGGAGAAAAGATTAACAAAATTATCGCTAATTTCGCTGAAGCAAACGAGATGGATAACTTTCTTGCAGAAGCAGACTTCAATGATGACAGTAAGCTCGGTAGAGGAAAAGATATGGTGGACAGCCTCTCCAAACTGATAGCTATCTTCAACGATTTGGACCTCGGCGCAAACAGAGCAGAAGGTGATGACCTCCTCGGCGATGCTTACGAGTATCTCATGCGGCATTTCGCCAGCGAGTCGGGCAAAAGCAAAGGACAGTTCTATACACCTGCCGAAGTCTCTCGCATTATGGCAAAGGTTATCGGTATCAGTGCGGATACACAAAAGAACCACACAATATATGACCCAACTTGCGGGTCGGGCTCACTTCTTATCAGGGCAACGGATGAAGCACCGCGTGGTCTCACCGTCTATGGTCAGGAGAAGGACAATGCAACCTACGCACTTGCACGGATGAATATGATCTTACACGATAATCCAACAGCAGAAATTTGGCACGACAACACACTCTCTTCACCTTACTTCAAGGGAACCGACGATAAACTTAAACGCTTTGACTTTGCTGTGGCAAATCCACCTTTTTCCGACAAAGCGTGGATGACAGGTTTCAATCCTGAAGACGACGACTATTATCGTTTTGAATACGGTATCCCGCCCGCGAAAAATGGCGATTATGCATTCCTGCTACACTTCATCGCATCCCTCAAAAGCACAGGCAAAGGCGCAATCATTCTGCCACACGGCGTGCTGTTCCGTGGCAACAAAGAGGCGGACATCCGCAGAGACCTCATCAAACACAAGTTTATCAAAGGCATCATCGGCTTACCTGCTAATCTGTTCTACGGCACGGGCATCCCGCATGCATTATCGTTATTGACAAGGAGAACGCCAAACATCGCAGCGGTATCTTTATGATAGACGCGAGCAAGGGTTTCCTCAAAGATGGCAACAAAAACCGCCTCCGCGCACAAGATATTCATAAAATCGTGTCCGTTTTTAGCAAACAGGACATAATCGATGGCTATTCAGCTATGGTGCCAACCTCCAAAATTGCCGACCCCGTAAACGACTATAACCTGAATATCCCGCGCTATGTTGATTCCAGCGAACCCGAAGACCTGCACGACCTAAACGCACACCTAAACGGTGGTATCCCCGACACGGATATTGACGCACTCGGGGACTACTGGACGGTTCTTCCTTCGCTGCGGCGAGAATTGTTCAAGAGTAACGGGAGACAAGGCTATAGCGACCCTAAAGTGGAAACACAGCAGGTGAAGCCCACTATCCTCAATCATAATGAATTCAACGTTTTCCAACAGTATGTGAGGACCAGCTTCAACGCGTGGCGGGATACCCACGAATCGATGCTGTTGAACATTAAGGTTGGGACCTCACCCAAAGAAATTATCCACGCCCTGTCGGAGGAGATGCTTCAGTGTTTTGCCGAGATGCCGCTGCTTGACCCGTACAATGTTTATCAGCGCCTAATGGATTACTGGGACGAGACCATGCAAGATGACATCTACCTCATCGCCTCCGACGGTTGGATCAAATCCGCTCAGCCGCGCGATGCCATTGAGGATAAGAGCAGGAAAATCAAAGAGACGCCCGACTTGACACTTAAGCGTAAAAAGTACAAGATGGATCTAATTCCCCCAGCCCTGATTGTGGCGCGTTACTTCGCCGCCAAACTGGACGCCCTTGATATGTTGGGTGCGAAGCAGACGGCTGCCGAAAGCACACTGGCGGAATTCGTTGAGGCACACACGGGCGAGGAGGGATTGCTGGTGGATGCCCTCAACGATAAAGGCAATATCACCGCTGGCAGCGTGAAGGAACGTCTCAAGGCGAGCCAAGATGAACCGGACAGCAAGGAGGAGCGAGAAGTTCTAACGTCCTGTGCACTTCTCATTGATGCCGTGTCGACAGTGAGCAAAGCCGTAAAGAAGGAGCAGGAGGCACTGGATCAACGGGTACTGGAGCACTATGCAACGCTCACCGAAGCGGAGATCGAGAAGCTTGTGATTGAGGACAAATGGGTTGCCAGTATCCAATCGGCGATTAAAGATGAAGTCGAGCGAGCGATCCAAGCGTTGACTGAACGCGCGAAAGAGTTGGAGGAACGCTATGCGCAACGGTTACCGGATCTGGAATGCGGGGTGGAAGCGTTTAGCGCGAAGGTAGAGGCGCATTTGCGGAAGATGGGGGTTGATTGGGCATGAGCACAGCAAAAACACAATCGCAAACACCACATCTGCAGAGGTTCAGTGGCGAGTGGAAAACGAAGCGAGTATCAGAATTTGGCTATATTGTTACTGGGGAAACTCCCAGCATTAAAATTACCACCTTTTGGGATGGATCATATCCTTGGATTACCCCCACTGATATTACTTCTGACAGGGACATGGCTATTTCCGAGAGGATGATTACACGGCAAGGTTTGAATTCAATAAGAAGAACGTTACCTCCTAATACGGTGTTAGTTACGTGTATAGCAAGCATTGGAAAAAATGCTATACTGAGAAAAACAGGTAGCTGCAATCAACAAATCAACGCCGTGATACCAAACTCCGCCCACAACGCAGAATTTCTGTATTATCTATTCGAGTACAACTCAAAGTTTTTATTAGCCAAAGCTGGGATTACAGCGACCCCTATAATTTCAAAATCCATCTTCAATGAATTTGTTTTTCAAGTTCCCACACTTTCAGAACAACGCGCGATTGCCGAGGTGTTGTCGGATGTGGACGGGTTGATTGGCGCGTTGGATGCGCTCATTGCCAAGAAGCAGGCAATCAAACAGGCTGCCATGCAGCAACTCCTCACCGGCGAAACGCGCCTGCCTGGGTTCAGTGGGGAGTGGGAGACGAAGCGAGTATCAGAATTTGGTGATATTGTTACTGGAGAAACTCCCAGCATTAAAATTACCGCTTTTTGGGATGGATCGTATCCTTGGATTACCCCCACTGATATTACTTCTGAAAGGGACATGACTGTTTCCGAGAGGATGATTACACGGGAAGGTTTGAATTCAATAAGAAGAACCCTACCTCCTAATTCGGTGTTAGTTACGTGCATAGCAAGCATTGGAAAAAACGCTATACTGAGAGAAACAGGTAGCTGCAATCAACAGATCAACGCGGTGATACCAAACTCCGCCCACGAAGCAGAATTTCTGTATTATCTATTTGAGTACAACTCAAGGTTTTTATTAGCCAAAGCTGGGATTACAGCAACACCTATTATTTCAAAATCCATCTTCTGTAATTTTGTTTTTCAAGTGCCCTCACTCAAGGAACAACGCTCTATTGCCTTAATACTCTCTGATATAGATGCTGAGATTACTGCGTTGGAGCAGCGTCGGAACAAGACTCTCGCCATCAAACAGGGGATGATGCAGCAACTTCTCACCGGACGTGTGCGGTTGGTGAAGTTTGACGTGGCTTCTTAAGCGATTAGCGAACGCAAAACTCAGTAACTTTTACACACAAGATAGTAAACGTTGTTATGATTTGCAAAACCCGTTCTCCCGATTTCAACCAGAGCGACGATAATTCCAACCCTCCAATCTATAATCTAGAGCGCTATTGCTCGAATCCTCTCGGTTGGCCCCGTTTCATATTTTTAGCTTGACTACTAAACATATGTATAGTATAATTAGGCGCAAATGAAAGCTATGTGCCAAACCAATGATGTCTCTGAAATCGGGCTTCCCCAAATCTTCAATTGCGCGATGGACACCGGTTTACGTTCCTCCAATAATCCGCCACGAGTCAAACGTTTATTAGTGTTAACATTTTGTTCTCATGATCCCTCGGCGAACCCGCACTACGAAAGACAAGTGACTTTGGGGGATCTGTGAACTCCCTTTCTAGGATACCGATTTGTTCAAATTTTCGGGCAGTAGTCTTACCAGATAATAAGACATCTTTCCTAATTAACCTTGTTCACTGCCGATTGATAATCCATTGGTCTTAAGCTAAAATTGAAGTGAATCAACCTTTCGCTCCAGTGGAACAGCGTGTTTAAAGCTTTATTGAATTAATTCAAATAGCCCCAGTGGGGCGACAGGTAGCAACTTGCATTAATCAAATCACGAAGATACAGAGGCTGAAGCAGGAAAGTGAGAAGAAAACCTGATCGACAGGCATAGAGGTACCCCCTCAATCTCCTGACTGTGCATTTGCGACTTTGACCGCTCAACGCTGTGAAAGAATCCCGATACGACTGACATTATTTTGGAAAGATGTCTAATAGGAACATTGCCAGGGGAATATCATCCAAATAGCACTTGACTATACACGGTAGGACTAAACAGAGAGTGCGATGCAGGTACTACGACGACAGCCTTTTTCCAAGTTTTATCCAACATGCATGCCGTGATTGCCGCCCTTGGATTGCTGTTGGGACAAGAACTGCACCGTCAAGCGAGGGTTAATACAGCAACTGTTCACAACCCGACTTCGTTTTGTGAAGAACGAAGCAATCTCGTAGGATATCGGGTCGGCTTCAAGCGAAGAATCGACGCAGAATGCGACGCGGATGGGAAACAGAGACTTCAACTGGAGAAGCGATGTTTAATTTTGGGACGAATAAACAAAAACCTCTATCGGCCAACGCTTCCTCTATCGAAGATAGACACTTTCCGAGCCTTTACCGGAGAGCCAACAAAGCATCAATTCAGATGCAGCGCCGGTGCTTTCGCTTTCACTGGTGGCATCTTGCCCTTCTTTTTCTTGGAAGCGCCGGAGCAACTTTAGCCACGGTGATTCCGCACGTGTGTTCCACACCTTTTTACGCTGTTATGACCATCATTCTAGTAATTGGGCTTGTAATCAACATTGTATCGCGTTTATGTAAGTGGAATGAGAAATGGTTTGATTGTCGTGCTGTCGCTGAGTCTACAACGACGGCTACGTGGCGATTCATGATGAAAGCATTTCCATTCGAGGATGACCTTAATGCCGAGACAACTTTCATTTCAATGGTCCGAGATATTCGAAAGAGTAAACAACGTATCTCAAGTACTTTAGCAGTATATCGCGATTCAGAGGATCAACTTATTACCAACTTCATGAAAGACATGCGGCTGAAAACTACGGAAGCGCGGAATAGCGAATACCTAACGTCAAGACTTAACGCTCAAAAAATATGGTACTCAATAAAAGCCCGCGACGACGCAATCTGCGAATTGCGCTGGTTTTTCGTAACTACGGTACTACAGGTTTCCGCCATCATATGCTCTATTACCCAACTTGCCTTTAGTTGGTCGGTAAATCTGGTTCCAATTTTTATGACAGCTGCTGCTGCGTTAATCGCTTGGAATCAAATGAAGCGCCACGGTGAGTTGGCTAATAGTTACGCCATAGTGGCCCACGAACTTGAGGAAATGCAGGCGATAGCCTCAGGCGCACCAGACGAACCTGATTTCCGCAAACTTGTGAGCGATGTGGAAAATGCCATTTCTCGCGAACATACCATGTGGCGTGTCCGACGTGAAGTCACAACCGCTTCAAACAAGTCATAAAAGAAGCAATTCAACTGGTAAGAGCAATCCAGCTATGTGGAGCCTCGATAGACAATGGAAACAAATCGAAATACACAATTATGCGTTGCACAGACAGTTCTTCCATTACCGTGTTTTTTCCCGTCAGTTTCAAGCGTCAAGACTAACTTAAAACCTATTGATTATGTCGAGTTGCTTGAGTTGGCTGGTTACCCGCTATTCCTAATATCCGCGTATGACCTAGTCCATTGCCCCGATGATGACCGACCCCGCATGGATACAGCCTTAAAGCAGAGCAAAACCCGTGGTTCCGTGATTCTTATGGATAGTGGGAACTACGAAAGCTTCTGGAAAGCTGATCACGACTGGCGACCGGATGATTTGCATAAAATCACTGACTCCAGTGATTACCACCTTTGCTTCTGTTATGATAACCAGGATCCGCCATGTAACCCAAAATCAATTGCTGAAGATGTAGTAGCAAGAGTTGCCCAAGATCAGGATTTTTCGGTGGGTACCGTGATTCCAATCGTTCATGGTAATACAACGGTCCTCCCAGAGGCGGCCCGCATGGTTGCGGAGAAGCTCTATCCTATACTCTTAGCTGTACCAGAACGCGAACTTGGCGATGGAATAGTCGAGCGAACCCAAACGGTAAGCAGAATCCGCGAAGCTCTTAACGCATTGCAAGTATATTGTCCACTACATTTACTCGGTACCGGCAACCCTCTCTCAATAATTGCCTACGCCTTGGCAGGGGCAGACAGTTTTGATGGACTGGAATGGTGTCAAACCACAGTCGATCACGAAACTGGTAAGTTACTGCATTTCCACCAATGGGATTTGATTCGCCACCAGACTGAGTGGGGAAAACCCTATCCATTCCCTTACATTCAGTCTGTCTTGTTGCACAACCTTGACTTCTACCAAAGATTCATGGCAAAACTGCACGAAGCAATACACTACGGCGACGCAGAATCCTTTTTGCGACGTTACGCGACAAAACAACAGGCAACGCTCCTAATCCAGGCGACGAAAGCGGGGGTTTAGTGTCACCATAACCTGCACTGCTATGTATTGAACTTGCAAAACTGGACTCTATGACTCCTGGTTGAACTCATGTATTGGGTACACCTATCTTTCCGGCCTCCTCGGCAGGTTAGTTTGATATACCGCGGTAGATTGCAGCAAAATGAATAAGGAGGGATTAACAATATGGCTATTGTGACCCTTGTTTCTGGTGGGCTTGATTCAACTCTAATGAGCCTGATGGCTAATGAGGTGGGCGCAACTCTATACCCTCTTTTTATAGATTACGGTCAACTTAGTGCGGATAAAGAATGGGAGGCCTGTCAGCGGTTGCATGATGAATTCCGTCTACCGCGAGTTATTCGCATGGATTTATCCGGCTTTGGTAAAATTATACCTAGCGGACTTACCAATTCAAAGTTTCGCGTCAACGAAGACGCCTTTTTGCCAGGCCGTAATCTACTTCTCGTATTGACAGGGGCAGCCCATGCTTTCAGCGTTCAAGCAAATAACGTTGCAATAGGCCTACTTAATCCCGGTACCCGACTCTTTCCTGACCAGACTAAGGAATTTGCACAAGAAGCTGAAAGAATAATTGAAATGACGACGGATAGGCGAATCCGCGTTCTTACTCCCTTGATTGAGTTCACAAAAACTGATATCCTAGCCATGGCACGTGAACGCGGCATTAAGCACACCTATTCATGCCACGCAGGCGGGAATGAGCCTTGCGGAGCGTGTATAGCATGTCTTGAGATTGTCGATGCAAAGGAAGGAAATAGCCATGGGTGGATATCGTCGAGGAAGCGAATTAACTCCAAACCAACGTCGTTGGTATGAAAGACGCGCAAAAGAAGATCTAGAGCAA
Organism: Candidatus Poribacteria bacterium; assembly: GCA_965197465.1. GTDB lineage: Bacteria > Poribacteria > WGA-4E > WGA-4E > JAJDTR01 > JAJDTR01. The sequence goes on from OZ240209.1 coordinate 4,219,137, forward strand.
GCCGACGGAGGCAAGACGCACAATGTTTTCATTAGCTTCTCTTCGGACGATCTTGACGACGTGAACATGCTTCGAGGTCAAGCCAAGAATGAAAACAGCAATATTGAATTCAATGATTGGTCCTTGAAAGCGCCTTTCAACAGTGAGAATTCAGAATATATCAAGCGCGGTATTCGACAGCGAATTCGCCAATCTTCTGTCACTGTTGTTTACTTGTCCGACAGTACTGCCGAAAGCGAATGGGTAGACTGGGAAATACGCGAGAGTATTGTCATGGGGAAGGGCGTAGTTGCAATGCACAAAGGAGACTCTTCACCTACGCGTTTACCGAAGGCAATCACCGAGCACAATATCAAGGTTGTACCTTGGAACCAGCAGCAACTAGCGCAAGCCATAAAAAAGGAATCTGAAGATAGGTAAACCGCGAGATGCTGAACTTGGATGGATTGCCGCGATAGTAGCGACCTTGAGACATTTGCAACAAGGAGGTCGTAATCGTGATTGTGAAACGTCTAAGAAGACTGTGGGAGCAGTTGCAGGGCAAGAAACCGCACCTCCCGCATTTTCTATCAGAAATCTACCTTAATGGAATTCGAGGATTCAGTAGTTTGGGTGTGACGTTCGATTATCCGGTCAGCGTCATCGCTGGCGGAAACGCCACCGGCAAGTCGACGGTGCTCTTCGCAGCCGCTTGTGGAAAACCTGCAAGATATACTATTGGTATGGCGCGAGTAATCCAATGAGAGCAGACGCATGAACACCGTAGGACAACAGGAATACCTGACACAAAGGCGCGTGGTTGCGTTCTTCCAGAGCGTGCTCGGGTACGCCGGTCTTGGCGATTGGACAAATCGTCCTAACAATAGCAACATTGAGGCAGAATTTCTGACCGACTGGCTGGAGAGTCAGGGGCACAGCGGTCAAATCGTTGAGAGGACTTTGTTTGAAGTACGTAAGGTTGCCGCCCTCGGCGGGAACAGGACACTCTACGGCGCAAACCGCGACGTCTACAGCTTTCTCCGATACGGCGTAAAGATTCGGGCTGCGGTAGGTGAACACCATCAGACCGTCTGGCTCATAGACTGGAAAAACCCTACAAACAACCATTTCGGCGTCGCCGAGGAGGTGACCGTTGTCGCGGAAAACACCAAGCGGCCCGACATCGTCCTCTACGTTAACGGAATAGCGCTCGGCGTTCTAGAGTTGAAGCGTTCCACGGTATCGGTTTCCGAGGGCATCCGCCAGAACCTCGGCAACCAACGATCGGCATTCATCCGGCCCTTCTTCTCCACGGTACAACTCATTATGGCAGGGAACGAGACCGAAGGACTGCGTTACGGGGTGATTGAGACACCGGAGAAACATTGGCTGCGCTGGAAGGAAACCGACGACATTGAGGGCGACAATGCGTTGCTGCGGGAGTTGCGCCGACTCTGCAACAAGGAGCGAATACTTGAAATATTGCACGACTTCATCGTATTCGATGCGGGAACCAAGAAAATCTGTCGCCATAACCAGTATTTCGGCGTGAAAGCGGCACAAACGCGCGTGAAGAAGCGAGAGGGCGGTATCATCTGGCACACACAAGGCAGCGGAAAGAGCCTGACCATGGTCTGGCTCGCCAAATGGATTCATGAGAACATACCCCCTAGTCGTGTGCTAATCATCACCGACCGTACCGAACTGGACGAACAGATTGAAAAGGTCTTCACAGGAGTCAACGAGGACATCTACCGCACTCGGAGCGGCGCCGACTTGGTTGGTGCTCTAAATGACCCCTCTAAATGGCTGGTCTGTTCGCTGGTCCACAAATTCGGCAGGTCAGGTGAAATCAGTGAGCGTGACGTGGAGGATTTCATTGAGGAAATCAAAGAGAATCTGCCCGATGGTTTTCAGCCTAGTGGCGAGTTTTTCATCTTCGTGGACGAATGTCACCGCACACAACCGGGAAAACTTCACAGGGCGATGAAGACTATTTTGCCGGAGGCAATGCTAATCGGCTTTACGGGTACCCCGCTGCTCAAGCGGGACAAGCCCCAGAGCCGCGAAATCTTCGGTCCCTACATCCACACCTACAAATACGACGAGGCAGTTTGCGATAATGTAATTCTAGATCTTCGCTATGAGGCGCGCGACATCGACCAGCACATCACATCGCAGGAACGTATTGATCAGTGGTTCGAACTCAAGACGAGTGGATTGACCGACCTAGCAAAGGCACAACTCAGACAGCGTTGGGGTACGATGCAGAGAGTCCTGAGTTCACGGGATAGGTTGAATCAGATTGTCGATGACATTCTGATGGACATGGAGATACGTGATCGCTTAGCAAACAATCGTGGCAACGCTCTGCTGGTTTCCGACAGCATCTACGCCGCCTGTCGGTTATTCGAGATGTTCCAGGGATCCCCACTGCAGGGCAAATGCGCCATTGTGACCTCCTACCGTCCATCTGCGTCTGCCATCACGGGTGAAGAAACCGGCGAGGGATTGACCGAAAGACTGCTCCAGTTTAACATCTACCGAAAGATGCTCGCGGATCATTTCAATGAATCGGAAGACACCGCGATGCACAAGGTCGATCAGTTCGAGCAGGAAGTCAAAAAGCGTTTCGTTGAGGAGCCTGGGCAGATGAAGCTTCTCATTGTGGTGGACAAACTTCTCACCGGTTTCGATGCCCCGCCGGCAACGTATCTCTACATTGATAAGAAGATGCGGGACCACGGTCTGTTTCAGGCAATCTGCCGGGTCAACCGACTCCACGGTGAGGACAAGGAATACGGCTACATCGTCGATTACAAGGACCTGTTCTGCTCCTTAGAGCAATCCATTGCCGACTACACCGGAGAAGCCTTTGCAGACTACGATGAGGAAGACGTAAAAGGTTTGCTTGAGAACCGACTTGACAAGGCACGAGAAAGGCTAGAGGAGGCACGTGAAGCGGTCAAGGCGCTCTGCGAACCGGTCGAACCACCGCGCGATACGTCGGCATATCTTCGCTTCTTCTGCGCCGAGGAGAGCGGAAACGCCGATCAGCTCAAAGCCAATGAGTCGAAGCGCTTAACTCTTTATAAGTCCGTCCCGGGGTTACTGCGGGCGTATGCCAATCTGGCGAACGAAATGAGCGACGCCGGCTACAGCGACGCCGACGCACAGGAAATCAAAGCTGAAGTCGATCATTACGAGAACGTGCGCCAGGAGGTCAAATTGGCGAGCGGGGATTACATAGATCTGAAGGTTTTTGAACCCGCCATGCGTCACCTGCTTGACAACTACATCCGGGCAGAGGAGAGCCAGAGGCTCTCCGAGTTCGACAACCTAACACTTTTTGAACTGATTGTCCGGCGCGGTGATGCCGCTGTCAACGCGTTGCCCGAGAGGATTAGAAACAACGCCAATGCGTCAGCCGAAACGATTGAAAACAATGTCCGCCGTGTGATTGTCGACCGGACACCGGTCAATCCTCGGTACTACGAGCGGATGTCCGTCTTGCTAGATGACCTGATCCGCGAGCGAAGACGGGGAGCAATCGAATACCGGGCGTATTTGAACAGGATCGTGGCGTTAGCACGGCGAATCGAAGAACAAACCGATACGCCTTATCCTCAGCGAATCGACACCGGAGCACTACGGTCTCTATTCGACAATATGAATATAGACGACGATTCAGAGAGTGCGGAGGTGGAGGGTGAAGACGAAAATCTCCGGAACCGAGAAATCAGAGAACGGATGGCGGTTGCACTAGATGAGGCGATCCTGAATTCAAGAGAAGACGATTGGAGGGGACATAGGCTCAAGGAGCGGAAAGTAAAAAGAGCAATGGGTCGGGTCATCGCGGAGGACTTTGGTGACTACGCCATTGACGTTGACGCGCTTTTTGAGATTGTGAAGACCCAAGGTGAATACTGAGATTAATAGTCAACGTATAGAAGTCCGGGGAATACCGGTAGAAGTCGTCCGCAAGGAGATCAAGAATCTCCATGTCGCCGTTTATCCACCAAGTGGTCGGGTTCGCGTGGCGGCGCCGTTGTGCCTTGATGATGAAGCCGTGCGCCTCGCCGTCGTCTCACGCCTTGGATGGATTCGCCGAAGGCGGGCAGAGTTTGAAGGCCAGACACGTGAATCTCAGCGTGAGTTTGTCACCGGAGAGAGTCACTATTTTGAAGGACGGCGCTACCGGCTTGACGTGATTGAGCGCGATGTGCCACCAACGGTTAAACTACTCAACAACACGAGGCTTGAATTGGGTGTTCGCCCGAACTCTGACCGCGAGGCGCGAGAAGCGGTGCTTCACCGTTGGTATCGCCGCCACCTCCGCAATCAGTTGCCTCCGCTCGTCGCCAAATGGGAACCGAAGCTCGGCGTGACCGTGGAAGACGTGCGAATCAAGAAAATGAAAACGCTCTGGGGCTCCTGTAACGCTGAAGCCAAAAGGATTTGGCTCAATCTCGAACTGGCGAAGAAACCCGGTTCATGTCTGGTGTACATCCTCGTACACGAAATGGTACATCTGCTTGAGCGCCACCACAACGACCGGTTTCGCGAGTTGATGGATAACTTTATTCCACAATGGCGCACCTATAGGGACGAACTCAACCGCGCGCCGCTCCCTCACGAAGATTGGCGCTATTGAATGCCATCGTCCGCCAGCACTTAGGGACGGCACGGGGGCCGTCCCCTACGAGCGTCCAACTGCTTTCATTAGCTTATCCGTCGCCTTCAACCCGGAACCCGTAAGTATCGAGACAACCGTATCGCCCTGACGAATAATCCCCTCCCCCACGAACCTGTCAAACGCTTTAACGATGACCGCGGAAGTCGGCTCTACGTAAACGCCCCTTGCCGCAAGGATTTTGATCCCGGATATAATTTCCTCCTCGCTCACGATAGTGAAAGCGCCATTTGATTTCCGCCGGGCTTCCAGAATCATCTCACCCCGAATTGGGTATTCCGCCGCAATCCCCTCGGCAAGTGTCTCATACGTCTGAGGGGCGCGCTTAATTCTCCCGTCTTCTCTATACGCCGCGTAGATTGGCGAGCACGCCACGGACTGCACGCCAAGTAGCCGAGGAATCTTCTCAACTACTCCCCCCGCGTATAGCTCGCCGAACCCGATGTATAAGCCGAGATAGACACTCCCAAACCCGATAGGGCAGATTACATGGTCAGGCGCTCTCCAGCCAAGCTGCTCGGCAATCTCAAACGCAACCGTCTTTGTACCCTCCAGAAAGAACGGGTTCCAGTTATGAGAGGCGTAATAGGCAGTCTCCGCCGCCTCTAGCACAGCCTCGGTAGTTGCCGCGCGGTTGCCTTCAATTAGCTTCAAACTTGCTCCGTAGGCGGCGATTTGCGCGAGTTTCCCCTTCGACGTGGACGCGGGACAGTAGATAGTGCAACCGATTTCAGCCCTCGCGCAATAGGCGGCTATGGCGGCGCCGGCGTTTCCCGATGAATCCTCAACCACCTCCCGGATACGGAGTTCTCTGAGTTTGGAGATGAGCACGGAGGCTCCGCGATCCTTGTACGAACCGCTCGGCGAGATAAAGTCTAATTTTAGGTAGTGTTCGTGCCCGGCATTATCGAACGGAAGGAGCGGCGTCATTCCCTCGCCCAGTGAAACAATTGAGGCATCGTTGTCAACGGGTATGGCTTCGCGATAGCACCAAAGTGTACTGCTCCGCCCCGAAATCTCGTCAAGCGGGAAGGGGTTCTCCTCCTTCCTGAGATTCAGCACGCCCTCACAATCACATCTGTAACGGAGGGTGTCGATCGGGTATGTTCTGTTGCACGCGTGACAAATGTATTCAATCATTCATTCCAATATAGATATAGACAATAAAAGTTCAACATGCCGATTGACGGTTCTCATCTATTATTCGGCTAAATCTACTTATGTGTCTCAAAATTGGTTCATTCGCTAAGCATTTAAGGCTTACGAAACTGACACAAGGGACTTATTCCACAACACTATAGGACGGGTCAAGAATCTCACTGATCACTAGCCACTATTCACTGATCACTGCTGTTTCACTCATTCCACGGCAGCGGCACACCAAGCCTTTGACTAACCGCACGTGCCGACTGCTGCTCCCCCTCCCCGTAGCGAATACCTTCCCGGCGGTGTGTTCCCATTAGCTCTGCCTCAATCGCGCCCGGCAGCAGCGCCCGGTCATATCCCGGCATCGGATCGTAGGTTTCACGCACATCCCGCACCATCCGATCGACCTCCGCTTTGAAAATCGCCTCGGGCACCATAGAATCAATGTGGATAGCGAGAACCATTCCCCCCAATCTTGCCCCAGTCCATTTGGCAGTGTCTTCCGGCGGCGGCTCGGTAAATCCGGTTAAGGCGCCGCCTAGCAAGCTGGCAACCGCTGTGTATCCGATGCTTTTGAAAAATGCGGCTGGAATCAGCGACAGAAGTTCGTCGAATTCGGGCCCCCGTTGGTAATCCGCCAAGATGCAGCTTGCGGCATCAAGCACAACCGGCGGCTCCTCTCCGGACGGAATGGCAAAACAGATGGGCGGGTTGCCGAAGTAACCGAGTTGTGCGTCAGTCTCTCTGGCTTTGCCTTCATCGGAATACCCCTGCACCGAGAATCCGATACAGCCGGCATCGTTACACATTCGGGCATAGTGACCTGCCGAGCCGTAATGCCCAATATAGCGCACAAGTCCCATCCCGATCCCCAACTCTTTCGCCTTCTCAACCGCGTGCTCTGCCGCACGAACCATCGGGAGATAGCCGAGCGTACCGTTGCCATCCAGAACCACAGCGGTCGGCGATTCGTGGATAACCCGGATGTCTGGCTGCGGATTGTGACTGCCGTTCTCAAAACCGCTACAGTAACCATTGGTGTTCCGCGTTCCGTGAGTGCGCACCCCACGCAGATCCGAATTCACAAGTAGCCGGCTAATCAGCACCGCGTGGTCGTGGGTTAAACCGGCTTTCTCATAACAAGCCGTTGAAAATGCGAGTAGGCGGTCTTCCCATACTCGCACAAATGATTCTGGGGGTCGATTCATATATACTCTCCGTGAGGTTGGTATCTATTTGATAGTCTGAACAAACGATATTATACAAACAGGCAAGAATAGAGTCAATCGTGAAGATAGACTCTTGTACGGCTTGAACACCCTAGCTTTCCATGTCCATCGTGCGTATAACGTCGTATTTGGTCATCCTGACCACTGACCACTATAAGTCATTGCAATTAAGAATTACACATATAGAATTTACGCAGTTCGGTTTGTAGTAGCGATCGAGCAAACGATCAACTGAGCGGATAGATCGAGGGAGTGGATAACGAGTGCGATAGAGATTCCTTCATTGCACGTCTTCTGTAGGAGCGAGTTTTCTCGCGACTCCAGAACTTTGCTCGCGATAGGAAGTCACGACCGGGAGAAAATCTCTATCGCACGGGATTTACTATCGCCTTCGCTATTCACTCCCTTGATCTCCTACAGTAAGTTTGTAAATGCAATCTTCAATTGTTAAATCACCAAGTATGTGTGAATTTGAATGTGAATGACTATAGTCACTGACCACTAGCCACTGACCACTGCGTTTTACCTTGACACCAACCCCGTATCATGATATTTTTTCGAGTGGTAGTCGAAGAATAACCGCGCAGATTAGGTACGCTATGCACCCCAAACCCGGCATCGAAACCATCCACCCCTACCAAGGCGGCAAACCGATTGAAGAGGTTCAACGCGAGTTTGGCATTGACGACATTATTAAACTAGCTTCCAATGAAAACTCGCTCGGTCCCTCGCCCTTGGCGAAAGAGGCAATCAAGCGCGCAGCCGCACAGGTTCATCTATACCCGGATGGAAACGCATACTACTTCAAAATCGAACTTGCCGAACATTTGGGTGTTTCTCCGGATTGTCTCATCTTCGGGAACGGCTCCAACGATGTCCTTCAGATTGTCGGGGAGACGTATATCGCCCCGGGTGACGAAGTCATCTATTCCGAGAGCGCCTTCGTCGTCTATATGCTCGTCTCCAAAATCTGCGGTGCGAAATCGATCGTAACGCCGAAGCGCGATTACGCCCACGATCTGGACGCCATGGCGGACGCAATCACCGATGCAACGAAGGTGATTTTCATCGCCAACCCGAACAATCCTACCGGCACAATGAGCGCGAAGGATGAGACCGAGCGCTTAATGGAGCGCGTTCCGGACGATGTGCTTGTCGTCTTCGATGAAGCCTACTACGAATACGTTGAGCGTCCGGACTACCCGCAGACACTCCCGTATGTCGAGGAAGCACGCAACGTGATTATCACCCGGACGTTCTCGAAAATCTACGGGCTTGCAGGACTCCGGATAGGCTACGGAATCGCGAAGCCGGCGACCATTGAAATGATGAACCGGGTACGCCAGCCATTCAATTGCAATCTGATTGCCCAAGCGGCAGGACGCGCGGCGCTGAACGATACCGATCATGTTCGCCGCAGTTTGCAGTTGAACGCCGTAGGGAAGGTTTATCTATATGAGGCATTGCAACAGATCGGTCTAGAATACGTCGAAACAGAAGGAAACTTCATCTTGGTTCAACTCGGACGCTCAGGACAAGAGGTATCTGACACACTAATGCGAAAAGGTGTAATTGTGCGCCCCATGACGGCTTACGGTTTCCCCAACTCCGTCAGAGTAACGATTGGCAAACCCGACGAAAACGAACGCTTCATAGCCGCTTTACACGAAGTATTGAACTGAAGAAACTCGGTTTCTTTCTTCCGCACGCCTATAGGGTGCAATCAAGCAACCGAATAGAGAGTACAATAGAGATTTTACCAGTCTTTGAAAACACCATCGCGATTCTTCAATGTTGTTAGAATGTGTAAGGCTTCAGCCCTCTGCCCCAGCGGAGCAGTATGTGATTATGAAGAGTTAGAAGGTAGTGGTCAGTAGGGAACGCAGATCTGCGTTCCCTACACACGAACAATCACAGGAAAAAACAGTTGCCAATGACTCAGTTACTTCAAATCGACAATCGAAAACCAACCCGGCAAATCAATGTTGGCGGTGTGCGGATCGGCGGGCGAAGTCCGATTTCGATTCAGACGATGACCACTACCCTCACGCATGATACGGACGCGACCATGCGCCAGATTGACCGCTGTGTGGACGCCGGCGCCCAAATCGTGCGCGTCGCCGTACCCGAAGAACCGGACGCGAGGGCGCTCTCTACCCTCGTCAAGCGCGCTCCTGTTCCGATTGTCTCCGACATCCATTTCAACTACCGCTACGCACTTGACGCGATTGACGCCGAAGTTGCCAAGGTGCGCATTAATCCAGGCAACATCGGAAGTGAAGAGCGGATCGCGCAAGTGCTGAACACGGCAAAAGCGGCGAATATCCCCATCCGTATCGGCGTTAATGAAGGCTCCTTGGAAAAGGATTTGCTTGAGAAATATCCCTCTCCAACGGCGGAAGCCTTAGTCGAAAGCGCCATGCGCCACGTCAAAATCTGCGAAGACCACGATTTTACCGACATCGCCATTTCTGTCAAGTCAAGCGACCCGCTACGCATGATTGAAGCCAACCGCATGCTTTCCGCGAAGGTGCGCTATCCACTTCACTTGGGAGTTACGGAAGCGGGCACACCACGCCGATCGCACGTGAAATCGACGCTCGGCATCGGCACGCTACTGATGGAAGGCATCGGAGACACCATCCGCATCTCTATCACCGGAGATCCGGTTGAAGAGGTGCTTACGGCAAAAGAACTGCTGCGCACGTTAGGCTTGACGGAGAATATCCTTGATGTTGTTTCCTGCCCATTCTGTGGTAGAGGAGATCCCGAAGCCGATTATGAAGGCATTGTCGCCGCTGCCGAGGAACTGTTGGAGAAGCATGGGATAAAAATACCCGTCGCTGTTATGGGGTGCGAGGTAAATGGCCCCGGCGAAACTCGAAATGCGGAAGTGGGCATCCATCTCGGTGGCAAGGAGCTTGCCGTGTTAAAAATCCGCGGCGAGAAAGTGCAGATCTTTCGCGGCAGGGACGAGGTCAATCCGAAGTTTCTCGCAAACGCCTTGTTGGAAGCAGCGGTGCGCGTCCAGAACGAGTCGGCGGATACAGGCGCGCCCTAAGAACAGATTCATCCATAGAAGTCTATTGCAGTAACCTCTCCGGTAAAATCTCCGAAACTTGGATCAACCTCGGCTCGCCGCACTATTCATCCAGTTATCGCCAGCAACGGGCGAGTTTCTCCAACCCCTGCTGGAAGACGACATTCCTGTGCTACCGTTGATATTCGCCGAGGTCGTGTCGAATAAATACTGAAAACCAACAACCTAATTGTACACGAGGCCGTTATCTATGAAAATAACCAACATTGAGACATTTATTGTGGACGCGGGGTGGCGCCCATGGACATTCGTAAAGATTGAGACGGATGAAGGTGTCACCGGCTACGGCGAATGCAGCGACGGTTCATCACCTCACGGGGTAGTGGGAACGATTGAGGACTTGAAAACGAGGTTAATCGGCGCAGATCCGAGGGCTTACGAGATGCGTTTCTGGGACATGCTTCGCGCCACGCGACAGAGTCCCGGTGGCATTGCCGCCAAGGCTATCGCTGGAATAGACTGTGCACTCATCGACATTAAGGCGAAAGCGCTCGGCATCTCCGTCGTTGAACTTTTCGGCGGCCCAACACGGGATAGCGTTCGCGTGTACTGGTCTCACTGCGGCACATCGCGTGCAAGGAATTACGAGCTCATCGGCGTGCCGCCGCTCAAAACCATGCAGGACATCGCCGATCTCGGACGCGAAGTTGTTAATCGGGGTTTCACGGCGCTCAAGACCAACATCGTGTTTCCGGGAGACCCCGCTTCCTTACATTGGGGTGGATTTGGGAGCGGCACCGGGACCACCGACCAAGTTGTGAGCTCCGAACTCTTGCGACACATTGAAACGCTTCTCGGCACATTTCGGGACGCCATAGGGCCCGATATCGGATTGTGTCTAGACCTCAACTTCAACTTCAAGACGGAAAGCTGCCTGCGGATCGCCAAGGCAGTGGAACAATTTGATCTCCAATGGCTCGAGATCGACATGTACGACCCCGAAGCTATTCTGCAAATCAAAGAATCGACCACAACACGTATCTGCACCGGGGAAAACCTGTTTTACATGCGCGAGTTTATCCCGTATTTGGAGTTGCATGCTGCGGATGTACTGATGATTGATGTCCCCTGGAACGGATTCTCACAGTCGAAGAAGGTGGGAGATCTCGCTGAAGTTTACCAAACCAACATTGCCCCTCACAACTACTATAGCCATCTCGCCTCATACATCAGCGCGAGCCTATGCGCCGTCTTGCCGAATGTTCGCATCATGGAGATTGACATCGACGATGTCCCGTGGAAGGATGATCTTGTGACCGATCCTCCCGAGATTATTGACGGTTACATGACGGTGCCGACAAAGCCAGGCTGGGGAACAGATTTGAATGAAGATGAGGTCATCAAGCATCTATGGCAAAACCGATGAGTGAATTTGTAGAAAGTGAAGATTTCTGGCTACATGAAAGCACAATCAAGGTATTATCTTGACCCAAGTTATACCATTTCGCCTGAATAACAGTGCATACAGTGTTTTTCAATTATACTATTTTGACACGACCCACACCAACTGTTGCCCTTCACACCAAACCCTGTAGGCGGAGATCAAGGGAGTGAATAGCCACCGCGATAGAGATCCCCTTGCCCCGCGGACTTTGCGCGGAGACAAAGCTTCTTACTCCGATCCACGCAAGTTTCTTTACTTGATCCACGTAATTAATGCACTTGCATTTTAGAGAAATGGTATTATCACCTAGGAATGGTATCGTTTTCATCGCATGTCTAGCACCAGCGGTGCGGAAGGTTGGGACCAGCCACCTCCGCCCTGTAGGCCCGCCTGTACATGTGTCGCACGCTGGTGCTAAAATTGGATGGCAACGTGGGTTATCGCAAACCAAGGACGGGAATGAAACGCCGAAACATATAGGGAGTGGCATGAATGAAAACGCCAGATAAATGCGCGAACATGGCAGACATACGTGCGGAAATTGACCGTATCGATCGAAAGGTCATCTCACTAATAGGCAAACGCCTTCAATACGTCCAGTCGGCGGCACGATTCAAAACGAGCGCGGAGAGCGTGAAGGCTCCTGAACGGTTCAACGCCATGCTAGGGCAGAGGAGGCTTTGGGCAGAAGAGGAAGGACTTTCCTCGGACGCGATCGAGAAGATGTACCGCGACCTCGTGGAATACTTCATCAACGAAGAGATGGCAAAGTGGAAGGCAGAGACGACGAATTAGACGGCGATGATTTAATGTCACTGAGCTATTGTAGGGAATAACGATTAGGGGAGTGAATAACGATCGACTGAGTGGTTAACGAAGGATCAACCGAGCGGATAGCGAGGGCGATAGCTAATCCCGATAGAAGATCCCGTGCGATAGAATCCCTCGTTATTCCCTACATACGGATTACGCCGTACGTCTTTGTGGTTTTCTATGAGTCAGGCAAGTAGGGAACGCAGGTCTGCGTTCCCTACAAATTGAATCGTGTGAACTGTATCTGTAACCAACCGCCTCTACTGCAAATAACGGATTATTTTTGTTTATGAACATGGGATTTTCGCACTTCCGTTTCTTCGAATTCAAGCGGCCACGGCACGTCATAAATCGCTTGCATCCATTTTAACATACGCAGGCTTTCCTTACCTGTACATTCCTGCCCGAACCGTGAAAGGAACAAGATGAACGTTTTGGTTGTTGGTGGAAATGGGCGAGAACATGCGCTTGTTTGGAAGATTGCCCAGAGCCACCTCGTCGACAAAGTGTACTGCGTTCCGGGAAACGCCGGCATCGCTGAACTTGCCGAATGTCGATCGATGCCGTGGGAAGACGGTTTCGAGGCACTTATAGACTTTGCGGAATCCGCGAAAATCGACCTAACGGTGGTTGGTCCCGAAGCACCGCTGGCGAACGGTTTGGTCGATGCCCTCCACGAGCGTGGACTTCGCGCCTTTGGGCCAAACCGAAGGGCTGCGATACTTGAAGCCAGTAAAGATTTTGCCAAAAATCTGATGGTTAAAAACGGAATTCCAACGGCCGTCCACCGCACCTTCGAGAATCCGGACGAAGCCATTGCCTATATCCAAGAAATTAATTCTCCCGTTTTCGTCAAAGCGGATGGACTTGCCGCAGGTAAAGGCGCAATCCCCGGTCGAACGGTGGATGAGGCTATTCAAGCAGTAAAAACGATCATGGTTGACCGCGAGTTCGACGATGCCGGGGACCAAGTCATTATCGAAGAGGAATTAATCGGTGAGGAAGCCTCATTCCTTGTTTTCACCGACGGGAGCTACTGTCTTCCGTTGGCGAGTTCACAAGACCACAAGATGTCGTTAGACGGCGATCGAGGGAAAAACACAGGAGGGCTGGGGGCGTATTCTCCAGCGCCAGTGGTAACCCCTGAGCTCCAAGACTATGTAATGGAGCGGATTGTTTACCCCACAATTAACGGAATGCGGGCGGGTGGACGAGTTTTCAAAGGCGTGCTGTATGTTGGCTTGATGTTCACCGACGATGGACCGAAGGTCGTCGAGTTTAATTGTCGCTTTGGCGATCCGGAAGTGCAAGTCCTTCTGCCGCGGATGGATACCGATCTTGTCCCTTTGTTAGAAGCATGTATTGACGGGACGTTAGCCGATGTTGAAGTGGCATGGAAACCTAAAGCGGCGGTGTGTGTTGTAATGGCGTCGGGCGGATATCCGGATGCCTACGAAAAAGGAAAGGTCATCACGGGGTTGAATGACGCCAATGCGTTGGAGGACGTTGCTGTCTTTCATGCCGCTACCAAATCGCAAAACGGTCAGATTGTGACTGATGGCGGTCGCATCCTAGGCGTTTCCGCGCTTGCGAGTGACCTAAAATCGGCGGTAAATCGTGCATATCAAGGGATAGGCGAAATTCACTTCGATCGAGCTCACTTTCGAACCGATATCGGTCACCGAGCGCTCGCTCGAACAAGCTAGGGTGGCAACCCACAGCACACTTGCGGGTATGGCTTGGACACGTCCATCCGTGCCAATCAAGCGACTGAGTAAGGAGCGATCAACCGAACGAATAGTGAGGGCGATAGCGTTCTCATAGAGATCCCAAGGCGACAGTAAATCCCATAATGACCGCGATAGAACTCCCATAGTAGTGTAGGTTGGGTTGAACGAATAAACATGGGCCTCTATCTGCGACAAGAAAGGGTCAGTCCCTCAAAAACATCTCTTATATGTAACGATAGAGTGAAACGCAACGCAATCCGACCCACGATTTAATGTTGGGTTTCACTCGCTTGGGGGATTTCTATAAGATTTCTATCGCGGTAATTATCCATTCCCTAGATCCCTCGTTGTTCACTCGGTCGATCCTATTCGGTCACTTGATCTATCCGCTCAATTGATCGGTTTCGTTCTTGCGCAATCCAAAAGGAACACACCAATCTTGATTATCAAATCAAGATGATATCCTTCCTTGGGAGAAAGCTGGAGGGAACATCTGAACATGACCGTCAAAGAACTCCGTGAACTCATCAATCTAGGGGAAGATTCGAGGACGCAACTGAAGCGTCAGTTCAATGGTGTTGATGCCGTGGCGTCAGAAATCGCCGCCATGTTGAATTCCGAAGGTGGGAAAATCATCGTTGGGGTATCGGATCAGGGGGAAACTGCTGGCGTGGAATGCCTCCGCGAACTTAACCAGTGGATTTCAAACGCTTGCTCTCAGAAAATAGAACCTCCCGCAAGTGTTATAACGGAACTTCTGAGAGTTGATGAAAAGCGTGTAATGGTGATTAGTGTGGCGCTTGGCACGGACAAACCGTATGCTGTAGATAAATCCACATTTTGGGTAAGAGTCGGCGCAGACAAACGGCGTGCAACTCGCGAGGAACTACGTCGGTTGATGCAGGCATCCGGGGTTTCCTACGCCGATGAGATGCCCATCGCTAACACGCACCTTGATGACTTGGATCGACTTCGGTTTCGATTATTTTACGAAGAGCAGTACGGGAGGGAGATTGAATCGCTTAACCTCAACATTGAGCGGATTCTATCAAATCTGAAACTGATGAAACACTCGAATCTCACGCTTGCCGGGCTTCTTCTCTTTGGTAAGGAACTTCAGCGTGTCCGACCACAATTTGTCATCAAAGCGGTTGCGTTTGATGGCAATAGCCCCACTGGAACAGCATATCTGGATAGCGAGGATATCGGATTTACGCTATCTGAACAGTTTAAGAACACGATGGGATTTCTAAGCCGAAACTTGCACAAACTGCAGAACGAGCAGAATTTTAATTCCACCGGTAAATGGGAGGTCCCCAAAGTCGCGTTGGAAGAAGCGGTTGCTAACACCCTTATTCACCGCGATTACTTCATTAGTAGTAGCATCCGCGTCTTTGTTTTCGGAGATCGCGTGGAAATCATCAGTCCGGGACGTCTTCCCAACACCGCAACGATTGAATCCATCAAAGCCGGTATACAGATTGTCAGAAATCCGATTCTAGCATCGTTCGCACCGAAGCTTGGGTTTCCCTACCGAGGGCTAGGTACGGGTGTTCCACGCATGATTGAAGAATGCCGAAATGCTAACCTGCCTGAACCTCAACTAATCGAAAATAAAACTGGTGAAGTTTTCAAGGTTATTTTCTATAGGCCAACATCCAGTCCCCGACTTTGATGGCGCGGCTAGCTCGAAGTGCAGTCATGGACCAACTGAATAGTTTTGCTGTAACTGTTTAGTCCATTGTTTTCTGGGGTCGAGTGCTATAAATATAGACGGTCTTTTTGCTATTTTTTCAGGCGTACAACGTGTGGACACCCATTCCTCTGGTTCGTAGTAGGGCAATTCATTGCCCGTCTTATGCCTTCAGGGGGTTTACTAACCACTAATCACTAGCCACTAAACACTTACGTTTTGCTCTTTGGTTGATTGGCTTAAAATAAACACTCGGCTTTCAAAGATTTCCAAGCTTAAGAGTTTGTTTGAATAATGGGTGTCAATGCCATTTCTGGTCATTTGAGGTGAATTTTTTTCATGCTTTTGGCGTCACTTGCTATGCACCTGCGGGATCTCTGTCGAGCGGGATTCGCTATGGGGCTCTATAGGATCACCATCGCGCGGGGATATCTATGGGATCTCTATCGCGTTCCCTATCCGGTCACTTGATCCCTACAAATGTACAAAGTCAAGCTTAATACATGGAGGCAGAATGCACGTTTTGATGATTGGCGGCACACGCTTCATGGGCAGAATCGCGGTTCGAAAACTGTTAGATGCCGGTGACAAAGTCACCATCTTCTCGCGCGGAAACACCCAACCCGACTGGTGGAACGATGTTGAGCATATCCAGGGAGATCGTGACGAGATTGAGGACTTCAAAGCAAAGTTGAAGGGGAGAACTTTCGACACCGTAATTGATACGCAAGCCTTTGTGAGAGAGCATGTCGAATCGGCAGTAACGGCGCTTGAGGGCAACCTTGGTCGCTATCTCTTCGTGAGTACCGGCTCGGTATATTTTGACATAGGCTTCGACTTCTTTAAGCACTGCCCCTTCAAAGAGATCGATGTGGACTGGAGTACCATCGACTACTCCTTTCCCGAGGGAGTAAATCCCTACGGTGCGGGCAAGCGACACTGCGAGAAGTGGCTGCAGGAAAGCAGTCCAGTTCCCTACACTATTGTCAGAATTCCCTCAATGCTGGGCGAAGATGACAATGAAGAACGATCGTGGTGGTGGTCACAACGTGCGTTGGATGGGGGACCGATTGTCATACCTGCGGAAAATCGAGGAGCATTCCGTTGTCTGTATGCGGCTGACGCTGCAGAAGCATGGGTTCGGGCGATCAAGTCACCTAAAGCTGCGAACCAGACATACCACATCGCCTCCCAAGAAATTATCACGATTGAGCACTGGGCGAAACTGGTAATTGACGCAGCCGGCACTCAATCCGTCCTCACTCTCATTCCTCTGGAATTCATCCATAGGCAGGAGGCTCTCGAAAACTATGCCGAACGTTTGAGCCGCGACTTCCCCTGTATCCACGATTTAACAAAAGCCGAGCATGACTTCGGATTCACATCCACTCCCGTCGAACAATGGGTTCGGAGCACGGTGCATTGGTATCGTGATTCTTATGAGGGTGAGGATGCAGCCGGATATGAACACCGTGATGCCGAGATAGCCGTGGCGGCTAAGTGGAGCGAGGCGCACAGCAAATTAGTATCGGGAGGTTGATTTACGTATTTGAACGGTGTAAGGGGCAAGACACGTTAATTAGGATTTATGAATGGTATTGTTTTCATCGCAGGTTTGGAGCCTGATTGAAAGTCTATTTGTAGTAGTCCTGTTCCCCTTATTAAGCCCCAGCATGTAGGTTGGGTTGAACACCGTGAAACCCAACTATTCAGTTTTCATCCTCTCGCTCCAGAAGATTGAGGGTGGCGTAAAAGGAAATCTTCCGCCCTTCCAATCCTATCCTTCCTAGTCGATGCGGAAGATAAACTCTTATATTTAAACCTACTTATACCATTTCCCTAGATTCCCAGTGCATTATTGGCGTTAATCAAGTCTCTCCAATGCGGGGCAAGATGCCCCGCCTACCGGGGTTGGTGTGCAGGGTGATGGTTGGTATCGGTCTCTTCATATGCAACGTTATTCAAACGAAATGGTATTAATATTCCTCCTCATACCGAATCGTATAACGATACCCCTGTTCGGTGAGAAAAAGCTGCCGGTTGATGGCAAACTCCTGATCGCGCGAGTCGCGGGTGACAATCGAATAAAAGTGCGCGATTGAACCATCGGATTTAGGACGCAAAATTCGCCCAAGCCGCTGCGCTTCCTCTTGGCGAGATCCGAATGTACCAGATATCTGAATCGCAACGTTGGCATCCGGCAGGTCAATCGCAAAATTCGCGACTTTTGAGACGACAAGAAGTCCGATTTCGCCCTGTCGAAACTGTTCGTACAGCTTGGCACGATCAATGTTGGATGTTTGCCCCGTAATTAACGGCGCGTTCAGACGCGTTGAGATTTCATTGAGTTGGTTTATGTATTGACCAATGACAAGCACCTGATCGTTTCTGTGTTGTTCGAGAAGTGCGTGCACAATCTGAAATTTGCGCGGATTTTCGGACGCTACCCGGAATTTCTGTCGGGCGCCCGCAATCGCATACTCCATCCGTAAGTCGTCAGGCAAATCAACGCGAATCTCCGTACATTCCGCGGTAGCAATCCATCCCTGTACCTCCAATTCCTTCCACGGCACATCATACTTTTTTGGTCCAATCAGACTAAACACATCATCCTCCTGCCCATCTTCACGCACAAGTGTTGCTGTCAACCCAAGCCGTCGCCGTGCCTGAATCTCGGCGGTCATACGGAACACGGGCGCAGGCAAGAGATGCACCTCATCGTAGATAATCAGCCCCCAATCCATCTCCGAAAACAGCCCAAGGTGCACAAAGTTGTCAGATTTCTTTTTACGATACGTGAGGATTTGGTACGTGGTCACAGTGATCGGTCGAATTTCCTTGCGTTCGCCGGTATATTCACCGACATCGTCCGGAGAGATGGTCGTCTTGTCGAGAAGTTCATCAATCCACTGGCGCACAGCGATTGTGGTGGTTGAAAGAATCAGTGTATAGCACTTCGTCTTGAACATGCTACCAAGCCCAACAATCGTTTTGCCGGCGCCGCATGGTAGAACAATTACACCACTACCCCCGCGACTATCACCGCCCGCGTAGAAGACCGTTGTGGCCTCACGCTGGTAGTCCCGAAGACTGAAATCGAGACCAGCTAAAGTAACTTCTCGTGGCGAAATCTCCAGAAATTTGCCGCGAACATAACCGGCAAGGTCTTCGACTGGAAATCCAATCTTAATCAGCGCCTGTTTGAGATGCCCCCGAAGATGACCCGGAACCTTGACGCTGTGAGAATCCAATTGATCGCCCAAGAGACTCTTTACCGGTTGACTATGCGTTATTTCAGTGATTAGAGCCGGTTCATCTGCAGACAAGACCAGACCGCCGTCTTGCTCGGTTAATTTAACTCGTCCATACCGAGAGACATAATCCTTAACCTCTGCAATGATGTTTTGTGGCACATCATATTTTGTGTACCGTTCAAGCGCATCCAAGATGTAATCCGCCTGAACTCCTGAAGCGGCGGCATTCCACAGCGAAAGTGCCGTAATCCGATAAGTGTGGATATGTTCAGGACTCTTTTCAAGCTCGGCGAAACGTGCCAATTCATCACGAGCCGACTCGTAAGCCGCATTATCGACTTCTAAGAGAACAGTCCGATCGCTCTGGACAATCATCGGATTTTGGGGATTGTATCGCATCTGTTTTTATTCTCTGTGATTAATGGCAGTTTCTCGCCCGGTTTGAATTTCCAAATCCATGCCGTTTCGGGAGGCTATTGACGACAACAGCGGTGTAGGTTGGGTTGAGCCGCCACCAACCAAGTTCTATCAAGCTTCCAAGGAGAGTTCAGCTTTCCTATGCCCTGATTATGTACAAAAATACAGCGAAACCCAACCATTGAAGAGAAGGGGGAAAACGGGGATCTGGCGAGTTCCCCCTTCCTCTCAAGCAGCCGGCGAAGACAAAGATTGTTTTTCAGGTCTTAGAAATGCGCAACTTGCGAGGGCATTCAACATTCGGGGCAGACAATCGGGGGAGGAGAATGCACGCGCACAATTGCCCAAGTGGTCGCCCGACGGAGTAAGGCATCAATTCGTTCTTGAAAAATCGGGTGGATCACATCTGGCGCAATCTCCGCAAAGGGCTCAAGCACGAAACGGCGCTGATGCATTTCCGGGTGGGGAATAGTTAGTCTCGGCGAGTTGACACAAAACAGATCGTAAATTAGTATGTCAAGATCGATCTCCCTTGGTCCCCAGCGCATGCGCTGCTGCCGCCCAATCTGCACCTCAATATCCTGCAATGTCGCCAGCAATTTTTGCGGCAGCAAATCTGTTTCCACCTTAACAACGCCGTTTAGGAACCAGCCCTGTTCATCATTGCCTACCGGCTGAGTCTCGTAGATGGACGAAAATTGCACCACTGAAGTGCATTCTTCGCCAGATAGGCAGTCCAAGGCTTGGCGGATATGCGACAGACGGTCCCCAACGTTTGATCCGAATCCGATGTACGCGTATGGCATGAGGCTTGTTGGAGGCGTGCAGAATGCCCCTAGCAGAAGGGGCTAAATCCAAAAAACTAGACAGTGGGGTAGGAAAAAACACTATGGCCCCATTGCGCTAGGTTCTGTTGATGCTTGAGGGTCAGTTAAGAAATTCATCTGGATGTATGACGCATCGTTAGCATCAATAGCAAAATCATTTGGTACCTTAGGCATCGGTCCTTTCAGGCAACGCAGGATGTCCCCCGCACCATCGCGCGGATTGAGTTTACGGCCGCCCAAACGAATCAGATCCGCGTTCCCTTGTGGTGGTTTTACAAAATATTCCGGATCGACGACAAAAAGAGGGAGTTTCATCTCAAGCGCCGTCTTCCCAGTATCAAACGTACCGTTCATATTGTCCTTTGCATCTCGCTCGGGCCCCGATTCAATCACGATAACCGCTTTAGATAGCGAACAAATCAATTTGTTCCGCATCATCGCGTGACGTGTCAGCCACTTGGCATCGGGTGCAAATTGTGAGACAGCGAGCACATCACGCTCCCAGTTGAAGTCCCTGAATGCTCTTTTCTGTCGCAGTCTGGTAATGCCGTAAGGGAGCACTAGCGTCGTTGTTCCGTTTGACGCTAACGCGGCTGAGTGGGCTTCCGAGTCCACCCCTTTGGCGTATCCGGACACAACATTTATTTCTTCTCGCGCAAGTCCGGAGGCAATCTTTCGCGCAACGCGGATTCCCTCGTCCGATACATCCCTAGCCCCAACGATTGCGACCCCGTCCGAAGTAAGGAGTTCGCGTTGGCCCTTGATAAACAGAATTGGCGCTATTTCAAGCAGGTGATCTGGGAAATCGGGCTGCGACGGATGCAGAATAGTGATCCCTGCTTCTTTCAATTTTTGATACTCGGTGTATATCTTCTGGCTATCCTCAATGTGAATTTTGCCATTGAGAATACTGGCTAACTTTGGAAATTGAGACAACAACTCGCTTGGATTCAGTGGAAGAGTTTCAGGTTGGCGTTGATGCTCATGCAAAATCTTCGCAATGGAAATCAGTTTCTTGGGACCAATTCCATGCGTCCTGCATAACCATACCCAGAAGTAGGGGGCTTTTGCTCTCATCGTTTCGTACCTGTTTGCGTGAGCGCTAGGACGAGCATCCGGGATATACCACCTTTGCTGCGGAGACCACGGGTGGCCTCGATCGAGGCTTCTCCAGAGTCGAAAAAACCGTCAACTAGCAGAATGCAACTTCAGATTCCGCGCCGACGTTGCATTTCAACCCCTCGCTGGAGGCGCTCCCGTCTACTCTCCTTACTCACAGGAGATTACTATGTGGTGAATTTGCTTTCACCTTAGTGAAATGCTGGGAAGTTCTACATTCACGACTAAACAATACGATGGATTTTATTCATCGTTTCATCTGCGCCATACCAAAATACAAGCAAACGAGCAGAATTCTTGTGCCTAGAGGGATGAATAACGGCTTCGGGCGGGAAGAAAGTTTTTTTACCAGGTACACGGAAAGACTCGCTCCAATTTTCAAAGTTGACTTGTAGGTTGGGTCGAACGATCAAGCGACCGAATAGCGAAGGCGATAGAAGATCCTCTCCCAGTCGCGACCTCCTGTCTAGTACAAACCGAATTGCGAAAGTCCTATATGAGTTGGAGGCGTGCAGGATGTTTCTGGAATAGGGCGGAAAATCAAAAAAAACAGATGTCGGGTAGGAAATAAGATTATGAAACAAGAACGCCAGGTCGTGTAGGCATTTGAGAGTCAGTTAAAGAGATTCAACTGGCTGGATGATTCCGTGGCAACACTAACAGGCGCATTCCCCGGCTCCGTTGGCTGCGTCATTTTCAAATAGTTTACGACCTCCGCCGCACCATTGGATGGATCTAGTTTGTGGCCATCCAACGCAATCAATTCTTCATTACCTTTTGGAGGATCTTTAAAGTATTCCGGATCGACGACAAAGAGAGGTAATACCATTTCGCTTGAATAATAGTGCATATGATGTCTTTGCTATATCGTTCACTTACTCCGTAGGTGGGGCATCTTGCCCCGCCGACTGTGTGCGGAGACAAGGCTTCTTGTTCCGCTCCACGCAAGTTTCTTTACCTGATTCACGCAATCAATGCACAAACATTTTAGAGAAATGGTATAATTTCATGTCAAGCGCCGTTTTCCCAGTGTCAAAGGTACCGCTCATTTTACCATCTGCATCTCGTTTGGGGCCCGACTCAATCACAACAGCTGCCTTGGACAGCGCACAAATTAATTTGTTCCGAACCATTGCGTTACGAGCTAACTACTTGGCGTCGGGAGGAAACTGCGAGACCGCAAGTACATCCTGCTTCCAGTTGAATTTCTTAAATTCTCGTTTCTGTCGTAGTTCGTTAATACCGTATGGGAGCACAAGTGTTGTGGTACCTTCTGCCTCTAACGCCGCCAAATGGGCAGTTGAATCCACTCCTTTTGCGTATCCGGAGATGACATTTATCCCTTCTTGCGCAATCCCGGCAACAATCTTTCGCGCAACCCGGATTCCTTTGTCCGATACATCCCTAGCCCCAACAATTGCAACCCCGTCTGAATTTAGGAGTTGACGTTGGCCCTTGACAAAAAGAATTGGTGCAATTTCAAAGAGATGTTTCGGGAAATCAGCCCGTGACGAATGAATAACTGTGATATTTGCTCGCTTGAGTTCTTGATACTCGGCGTATATTCTCTCGCTATCCTCTGCGCGAATTTTGCCATTGATAATATGGGCTAATTCTGGATATTGAGAGGATAGCGTGCTTGAATTCAGCGGCAGATTCTTGGGCTGAAGTTGATGCTTTTCCAGTTCCTCGGCAATCAAGGCCAAACTCTTGGGACCAATTCCGTGAGTCTTAAATAACCGGAACCAAAAGTAAGGAGTTTCAACTTTCACTGTTTCGTCCTTGTTTGCGTTAGTGTCAGAACAAGCACACGGGATACGCCGCCCTTATCGCGGAGAACATGGGTAGCCGCCTTCAAAGTTTCACCAGAGCGGTAAATATCATCAAATAGCAGAACGCATCGAAAGTTCGCATTTTGAAATTGAAGGTCAAATGCGCCTTTTAATTGTTCCTGTCTACTCTCATCAGGTGCAAGATTCTTACGTGGTGGAGTTCTTTTTACTTTGATTAAATAATTAAGAGCAGCGGGCAAATCAAGCATTTCGCCGATCTTCGCTGCTATTGCGACAACAGGCTGGAAATCTCGAAATGTGGAAGGCGGGATAGGAATAATCGCCTCAGGACGAGGGTGGTCAAGACCTCCATCAACCGCAATTTCTGCTATCGGCGGAATCTTGGTCTTATCATAACGATACTTCACCTGAAAAGGAGTTCACCAAGTTGGCTTCGCTCTGTACGAAATTCCCCGCCTGGCAAGGGTACACTGGATTGTGTATGCACATCCAAAGCCCAACCTGCATTCCAATTCCCGGCAATTTCCTTTGGGTGAATATTCATCTGCTCTCGGACGTTCGAAATTGAAAACTCAAAACTTAGTCACCGAGTAAGTCAATATCGGAAAACATCGCCCTAAACACTCAGCGAATCAGGATATATCTAAAGTGCGGTAACGTCGGCGAATGACAAATCACGCATCGACATACTTGCGAATGGCAATCGACGTGTTGTGACCGCCAAAACCAAAAGCGTTAGATAGCGCAATTCGAATATCGGCAGGACGCCCCTCATTCGGGACGTAATCCAGATCGCAGTCCGGATCAGGAGTTTCGTAGTTTATGGTGGGAGGGACGTAGCCCGTCTCAAGCGCGTACACAGTTGCGATAAGTTCAACCGCCCCCGCGGCTCCCAACAAGTGCCCCGTCATTGATTTGGTTGAACTCACAGCAAGCCGTTTTGCGTGAGAACCGAAAAGGTTTTTGATAGCCACGGTTTCGGCAACATCACCCGCCGGTGTTGAGGTACCATGAGCATTGATATAGTCAACCTCCTCTGGCGCGGTGCCAGCATCCTTCAAGGCAAACTCCATCGCCTTTGAAGCTCCCTCACCATCTTCGCCCGGATGCACCATGTCATAAGCGTCAGAACTCATGCCGTACCCCACAATTTCCGCGTAAATATGGGCGTTACGATTCAGCGCGTGGGTCAGAGACTCTAGCACCAATACCCCCGCGCCTTCACCCATTACAAATCCATCCCGATCTTTATCGAACGGACGGCTTGCGTGTTCGGGATCGTCGTTGCGTACCGACATCGCACGCATGCTGCAAAATCCTGCGTAACTTAGTGGGGTAACTGCGGCTTCCGTACCACCGGTAAACATCACATCAGCATCACCTCGCTGGACAATCCGAAACGCCTCACCAATCGAATTGTTCGATGTCGCACAAGCGGTGACCGATGCAAAGTTGGGGCCTTTGAGTTTCAGGTGGATAGAGATTTGACCTGCAGCCATGTTGATGATTTCATACGGTACAAAGAATGGGCTTACACGGCTAGGTCCCTTTTCCATCAGGAGCCGTGCATTGTCTTCAAGGACGCTTATTCCTCCGATGCCAGACCCCACACCAACACCCGCACGGTAAGGATCTGAATCGGACAAGTCAAGTTCTGCATCCTGGTGTGCCATTATTGCCGAAACAAGGGCATACTGGATGACCAGGGGAAAACGCCTCGCAGCTTTCGGCGGCAGGTATATTTCTGGCTTAAACCCTTTAATCTCGCCGCCTATTTGTGTCCGAAAGCCTTTCGAATCGAAATGCGTTAGGCGATCTATGCCGTTCTTACCCGCTCCGAGCGACGACCAGAACTCCTCCTTTGAGTTGCCAATCGGGCTAATGACGCCAAGTCCAGTAATAACTACGCGCTCCACAGACTACACCCTTCCTTCAATCGACAGATGTCAATTCAAAGTTTCGCGTTTTCGAGGATACCCACAAGGGGCAAATCAACGAACTCCGCTATCCAGTGTGTGATTCCATGTAATCAAGTGCATCCTTAACGGTTCGAATTTTCTCCGCGTCGCTGTCGGGAATCTCTATATCAAATTCCTCTTCAAGCGCCATGATTAATTCGACCGTGTCCAACGAATCAGCTCCTAAATCATCCATGAACGATGCGTCGGGGGTAACTTGATTCTCGTCAATCTGCAACTGGTTTGCAATTATTGTCACAATCCTATCTCTATCTAGTGCCATCAGTCCGATTTAACCTCCTAGGGTATTGAGAAATACAGATTCAAAAACCGATTTCCAATTGTTCGACAATCGGTTTACATAACCATTCCGCCATCAACTTGGATAGCTTGACCTGTGATATACCGAGCCGCATCGGAAGCCAAGAACAGGGCTAATTCCGCCACATCTTCCGGCGTACCGAATGTGGCTAGCGGAATCATGTCTCGGATACGTTCCTGATCCGTCTCGGATAAATCGGCAGTCATGTCCGTTGTAATAAAGCCGGGGGCGATTGCATTCACAGTGATGCCACGGCTGCCAATCTCTTTTGCCATTGATTTGGTTAGTCCGATGATGCCAGCTTTGGAAGCCGCGTAGTTGGCTTGACCTGCATTGCCCATCAATCCAACCACCGAGGATACATTGATGATTCTGCCACTTTTCTGGCGCATCATCGTGCGAAGTACGGCACGAGCACAGTACATTGTGCCCGTGAGGTTGGCATGGAGGACGGTTTCCCAGTCCTCATCCTTCATGCGCATCAGCAGAGTATCCCGGGTAATGCCCGCATTATTTACCAAGATATCTATGCGCGAATACTCTTTAAGAGTCAGATCCACTAACGCTTCGACATCGCTTTTCTGGGAAACATCCGCTTGTGTGAATTTTGCGCTACAACCCTTCTCGACCAATGTTTCAGCAACAGCGGCAACTGACGTTTCGGAACGCGAGCAAAGCATTACGCTCGCCCCTTCCTCACAAAATTTTTGAGCAATTGCCGCGCCAATGCCACGTGAGGCACCTGTAACTATTGCGACTTTGTCTTGAAGTTGCATTCGAATTAGTTGGAATTGATTGATTCTACGGTTTTCTCAAGACTCTTGACATCCTCGACATTTAAACAAATTGCATCGTCAAGGATTCGGCGAACCATTCCACAAAGCACTTTGCCAGGCCCCAGTTCCACAAAGTGTGAAACACCGGAGTCACCTATCAATCGAATCGACTTTTCCCACTGCACCGGGCTGATAACTTGGTCGATCAGCAGTTGGCGAATCTCACCGGACGAGGACACATAATCGCCCGTGACATTTGCGACGAACTCTGTCTGAGGGGGTTGAAATTCGAACTCGCCAATCACCGACTGGAGCCGCACAGACGCCGGTTCCATCAATGCCGAATGGAACGCGCCGCTAACGGGGAGCAAACGGCAACGTTTGGCGCCAACCGTTTCTTTTCCTCTCTCGACAACCTTCTTTACAGCCGCCGCGTCGCCCGAAATGATTAACTGTCCCGGGCAATTGTAATTCGCAACTTGCACTACCCCGACTGACTGCGCTTCCGCGCAGAAGTCATTGAGGGTATTCGCATCCAGTCCCAGAATCGCAGCCATGGCGCATATTTGGCGCCCGGAGGCCTCAGCCATGAAACGTGAGCGATATTGCACAAGTTTCAGTGCCTCTCGGAAACCGAGCACGTTCGCCGCGACCAGTGCGGAATATTCTCCCAAACTGTGTCCCAACGCAACGCGCGGTGTAATTCCCAATTCTTGTACGACGCGTAACGCTGCGATGCTACATGTTAGAACGGCAAGCTGCGTATTTTCCGTTTGCCGAAGCGCTTCCGCAGGTCCTTCAAAGCAGAGTTGACTTAATTTCCGATCTAGAACTGAGTCCGCTTCATCAAAGGTAGCGCGCGCTGTAGGATAGGCACGTACAAGTTCCAATCCCATTCCTACCTGCTGCGACCCTTGACCTGGGAAAATGAAGGCGAGTTCCGGCATATCACAAATAGACGTGGACGAAAAATCGCTTACCCCAAAACAACTGTTGTACAATCACGGGCTGCGACATAGCTTCCTAGAGCTTTATCAGAGTGCTTCCCCACGTAAGCCCTGCTCCAAATGTCACTAAAAGGATGTAATCTCCCGGTTTTGCCCGTCCTTCACGGATGGCTTCGTCAAGCGCGATAATCACCGTTGCTGCGGAGGTATTCCCGTATTTGTCAACATTTACGTACACCTTCTCGCGAGGAATACCGAGTCGCTCTCCGACTGCTTCAATAATGCGTAGGTTTGCCTGATGTGGAATCAACAGATCAATATCGTCAATCGTAAGCCCCGCCTGTTCCAAGACGCGTTGAGCGGATTCGGGCATGATGCGCACCCCTAGCTTGAAAACTTCACGCCCGCTCATTTTTATGGCATGCAGGTTTTGATCGATCGTTTCATGCGATGGAGGCAAACGAGACCCGCCGGCTGGTATGCCGAGCAAATCAATATCAGCACTATCGCCATCCGACCCAATATACGATGCCATTATTCCCTTCGGCTCGCTCGTCGCACGTAAAACCGCGGCACCAGCGCCATCGCCAAAGAGTACACAAGTGTTCCGATCTGTCCAATCAAGGATTTTGCTGAAGACCTCGCCACCGATGACTAGAACGGTTTTGTAACGACCTGACTTAATCATACCATCTGCGAGGTCAAGCCCATAAACAAAACCGGCGCACGCTGCCGAAAGGTCGAAAGCACACGCATTCTTCGCGCCGATTCCTTGCTGGACGTAGCAACTCGTCGCCGGAAAGAGGGTATCGGGCGTAACTGTTCCAACAATAATCATCTCAATGTCAAGGGGGGCCACTTCAGCCATTTTAATGGCTTGCCGAGCAGCGCGAACTGCTAGATCGGACGTCGCCATGTCGTTGTCGACAATACGTCGTTCCACGATCCCCGTCCGTTTCCGAATCCACTCATCACTCGTATCGACCATCTTTTCGAGATCGAAGTTCGTTAAAACCGTCTCCGGGACATACGAACCAGTCCCAGCAATTGCAGCATATCGAGCCATTCTGATGATCCTTCAGCCTATAGTTGTAATACCATTTCGCTTGAATAACAGTGCGTATGATGTCTTAATTATATCGTTCACTTTCTCCGTAGGCGGGGGGCAACCGAGCGGATAGCGAGGGCGATAGCGATCATCTTGCCCCGCCGACTTTGTGTGGAAACAAGGCTTCTTACTCCGCTCCATGCAAGTTTCTTTACTTAATTCACGTAATCAATGCACTTGCATTATAGAGAAATGGTATAATCTGTTACTTGTAGATGGTTGCAATACGGGGTTAGTGTTTTTGCGTTACTGCCCGACCTTCACTCTGTCCGTGAGCAATCAGCTACCTTCCCGCTACCTATGTAGATTCCTCGACGGACTCTTCAACAATTGGTCTACCGTTGTAATAGCCACAACTAGGACACATACGATGGGACATAATCGTTTCCGCGCAGTTTGGGCACGTCGGAAAATTGAAAAAAGGAAACCCTCGCAAGGCGTAATGGCTCCTTCGCATTTTTTTCTTAGATTTTGAAGTTCGGCGTTTTGGATGTGCCATTTCTTTTTAGGGTTCAAGAATGAACCCAATTTTCCTCCTCAACATAACACTTATAATTTGGAACATACTGAATCTCATTTCAAAACAACGTCAATTGAGCAAACAAAAAACAACAGTTGAAATATCTGTGGCGTCGCTCACCTTTCCGGCACTCTGCAACGTACTCAAGCGCTTCTGTTAGGAAGGACGACCACTGTCCATTTTCTCAGACCTCAATTCCGATAATGCCGAGAATGGCGACGACGAATCTGCAGGTTCATGGCAGTTGCACTCATCAATATTGAGGTTTATGCCGCAACTAGCGCAGAAACCTTTACACGACTCCGAGCAGAGCGGCCACGCCGGAATCTCAAGTATGAGCCCCTGGCGAGCATCTTCCGACAAATCTATCACTTCGCCCGAATAGTGTCGCTCCCCGGCATCAATCAACCTCGGATCCATCTTCTCGGGGTCATCGACTTGGCAGAACTGCAACTCTATATCCGCTACGACTTCAGTCTCAAGCGATTCTATGCACCGGCGGCACTCGACCACAAGAGATGTTGAAAACTTCGCTTTTGTGTAGATACTTTGGTTATGCCGTAAGAACTGAATATAACTATCAATCGGCGCAACGATTTTGAAATCCTCGCCCTCCAAAGCAAACTCTGAGGGCGACACTCGGAGTTCGCGGATGTCAAGATCGCCTTCGGGAATCTCGTTGACAGGGAACTCTAACCCTTTCATGGTACGACATTTCCCAGTTCAAATTGGTCGTGTACCGCGCGCACTGCTTGTTCCGTGTGTTGCTCATCAATCGCGCAGGATATCTTAATCTCTGAAGTGCTAATCATCTGAATATTCACGCCTTCCTCCCCAAGTGCACTGAACATCCGCGCGGCAATGCCAACATGACTCTGCATCCCAATTCCGATTGCTGATATCTTCGCAATAGTCTTGTCGGTGCTGATACTCCGAAAATCTATGTCCGCTTTCAACTTTTCTACAATTCTGAGCGTTGGGGCTAAATCTTTTTCGGCGACCGTGAATGAAATATCCGCCGTCTCGTCTTGGCCCGCGTTTTGAATGATCATATCAATGTTGATGTTGGCGCCTGCAACCTCTTGGAAAATCCGCGCGGCGATTCCTGGCGTATCCGGTAAACCAAGTAGCGAGATTTTTGCCTGATCCTTATCTGATGTCACACCACTAATTACAACTTCCTCTATCATGTCGCTGTCCCTCACAATCATCGTGCCTTCATCTTCATTGAAGCTGGATCGAACATGAAGCGGAACATTGAACTTCTTTGCAATTTCCACCGACCGAGAATGGAGCACTTTCGCTCCGAGTTGCGCCATCTCAAACATCTCATCATACGTAATCCGGTTCAACTTACGTGCGTTCGGGACGACACGGGGGTCCGCGGTGTAGACGCCGTCCACATCCGTGTAGATTTCGCAACGATCCGCGCCCAAGGTGGCTGCAACCGCGGTAGCCGTGGTGTCAGAGGCGCCACGTCCAAGCGTCGTGATTTCGTTGTCAATGCTCACGCCCTGAAATCCCGCCAAGATGACGATTTTTTCCCGATCTAGCTCTGAAAGGATTCGCGTGTCATTGATATGCTGAATTCGCGCCTCGCTGTAGAAACCGCCGGTAATAATCCCGACCTGCGTTCCCGTGAGCGAAATGGCTTGATACCCAAGCTCCGACACCGCCATGGCAAGTAGTGCGATGGAGACCTGTTCGCCCGTGGATAAGAGCATGGCAAGTTCACGGTCGGGAGGGTTGGCAGAAATCTCATGAGCCAAATAGGTTAGTCGATCGGTTGTGTCCCCCATTGCCGATACGACGACGGCGACACGATGTCCCTCCTCATGTGTCCGAACAATGCGTTTGGCGACGTTCTTGATCCTTGTTGCGCCGGCAACAGACGTACCGCCAAATTTCTGAACGATGATACCCACGCCTAGTACTCTCTTTGCTCAACCTTGTAGGGTGGGATCTGCGATCATCAAATCACAGATTTCCCCTCTTACTGCCCACCATTTCTTGTCGGGTGCAATTGATAATTGTCTGTCAAATCGTCGATTTCCATCGGGGATTTTGGCCGCCTATTGTTCAAACAAGTTTTCATCTAGTTGGATTCCGAATTCAATCCCGTGCTCAATTCTACAACAGCGAAACCCTCAGAACGCGACCTCTTCCTCAATCCTGATGAGTTGACTCGCCCCTTTGACAACCTGGAGTGCGTCAATCTCCTTCATCGCAAACTGCATATTCTTCTCGGACGCTATATGCGTCACAATCACTAGCGATGCAGTCTCATCAGTTTCATAGCGTTCCTTTTGGATGACCGATGCGATACTGATACGATGCTCTCCCAGAATACTGCTAATCTGTGCCAGAACCCCCGGCTTATCCTGCACGACCAAGCGAACATAGAAACGCGTCTCAATGTCGTCAATAGGGCATAGCGAGACTTCCGGTTTCGCGCCAGCCAGCCAAGCGCGTGAAACCCGTGAATCCCTCTCGCCCAAAATCGACTTCCCCGCATCAATAATGTCAGCCACAACCGCGCTTGCTGTCGGCATTTCTCCCGCGCCCTGACCGTAGAATAACGTAGGTCCGACGGCGTCACCGATAACGCACACGGCATTGAAAGCGCCTCCGACGTTTGCCAGCAAACTTTGCATCGGCAGCAGCGTTGGGTGAACGCGAACTTCAACTCTTTTTGCCGAACTCAACTTGCCAATGGCGAGGAGTTTTATAACATAGCCAAGCTCACGAGCATATTGAATATCCTGTTGGGTGATTTTCGTAATCCCCTCTACGTGAATCCGCTCTGAGGGGACATTCACGCCGTAAGCAAGAGCGGAAAGAAGCAGGAGTTTTTGAGCGGCGTCATGTCCCTCTATATCAAGCGTTGGGTCCGCCTCCGCGTATCCTTTGGCTTGTGCCTCTTTCAGGACAACCTCAAAATCGACCCCATCTTCGTGCATTTGGCTCAGTATATAATTACACGTACCGTTAATGATGCCGTAAAGCGATTGGATACGATTCGCGGCAAAACTCTCTCGTAATGTCTTTATAATAGGAATTCCGCCTGCCGTACTTGCCTCAAAGTTGAGACTGACGCGGTTTTCGTCGGCAAGCCGAAACAACTCTCCCCCATGCTCCGCCAGCAAAGCCTTGTTTGCCGTGACAACGTGTTTGCCGTTTCGAATCGCTTTGCTGATAAGATTCCGTGAATCAGTTACACCCCCGATGAGTTCAACAACAACATCGATTTCCGGGTTGTCAACCACCTCACCGGCGTCCGTGGTCAAACAGTGGTCAGGCAAATCGACTCCGGGACGTACGACGGGGAGTGTGCGCTTCGCGATTTTCTTCAATCGCAGTTCGACACCCGCATTTTGTGAAATGAGATCGCTTTGACTTAATAATATCTTGGAAACCCCCGTGCCGACAGTTCCCCAACCGAGGAGCCCAACATTGATATTGGATTTGTCCACTAATGCGCTATTCCTATTTCAATCTAGTGTCGCCGGTCTTTTCCGAAAAACGAATCTGCCGATTAACGTCAAACGCTAATTAGCCCACTAACAGCGCACCTACCTCTGTAGGTTCCGACGGATAAATGAAGGCGGGGATGGCATCAGAGATTGTGCTGCCTTTGATGGAATTCGATTTATTTTTCAGGAAGATGAATACTTAACAATATAGGCCTGAATTGCCAGGAAAGAAACCTATAATCGTTATCAGGCGTTTGAGTAATCCGAAATTACTGGGGTCTCCAGTTGGCCTGCTATTCGTTGCGAAAGTCGGGGCGACTGGATTCGAACCAGCGACCTCTTGAACCCCATTCAAGCGCGCTTCCGGGCTGCGCCACGCCCCGTCCAACCTTCGATCTAAAAAACCACGTGAATAGTAACATTCACATAGGCACATGTCAAGAGAAAATCACCGAGCGCGATAGATATCTTCTCCCGGTCGCGATGAAATCAATCTTGATTATCAATCACCGATTTCCCTCTTAGATGGGGTCTTCACAGGTGTAGGTGCTTGTAGGAGCGATCTCCTGGTCGCGAGTTCTTGTGGAATCGGCAATCATCAAATCATTGATATCCCCTCTTCTCTTAACTCTTCGTTTTTTTGAAAATTTGGTTCCTTCTCTCTCAACGCCATATCGCACGCTACCTTTATTAGGATGCACAGCCTACAACTGACCAATAACCACTGCTTTTCTTCGGTAACCGGAACCCGAAACGCCGTAAGCCTATCTTGAGAAATTCCCAGATTATCGAGCCCCCGGTATTAGCTGAATTGGCAGCTTTCCCGGCGCACTGCTTTCGCCGACCATCACCTTAACCGCAGCCAACACAGATTCGTAATGTGCATCATAGGCTGCGAGCGATGCCGAAACCTCTTGACAACGCCGCAGAGAATACGGCGATCCGAATGCCGCAACAATGATAGGTGTCCCGGTTTTCGTGCTGAGGTGGTGAATCAGTTCTGCCTGCCGGTGATTTGAAATACCTGCTATAACAACATCCGCAGATTCAGCTTGAAGCGTCAAGATTGGCAAAACCACTTCAATATTCGGTTCTACCGGAATCCTTGCGTGGCTGATGTCGGCATATCGTACCCTGAGCAAGTTAAACAGCAAAGGTGATGAGCTGATAACCAGCGGGGTCACGTCTGTTTTTAGCGGCAATATTCCAGACCGGTTTTGAACGACCGTTATCGCCTGCGCGGCAATGGTGGCGGCGGTCTTCCGGTGCCCTTCGCTCCCGACCGACTCAATCGCTTTCGAGGACGCCGTACTTTCCCAATCAAACACCCCATACGCCTTCTTGTACTTCAAAATGCGTCCAACCGATTGATTAATCCTATCTTCGGAAATCCTTCCATTCTTCACGGATGAAACGAGAGCGTTGAAAACCTCGACGTGATTTTTGTACGTCCAAAGCGTGAGCACGATGTCCGCCCCTGCCTCAATTGCCATCACCGCCGCTTCGCCCGTTCTATAGCGCCTATCGATAGCCTTCATCTCCATGTCGTCCGTGATGATTAACCCATCGAATCCGAGCTCTCCACGCAACAGATCTGTCAATATCGGTCGCGAGAGTGTAGCCGGACGACCCGCATCCAACGCCGAATAGACAATATGAGCTGTCATTATCGCTGCGACTTTCGCCTCAATCGCCGCACGGAACGGCTTCAGTTCAATGGCTCGAATACGTTCCACATCATGGCCAACTGTAGGCAAATCCGCATGAGAATCAACGGTCGTATCACCGTGTCCGGGGAAATGTTTCGCGGTCGCAAGGACGCCATTCTGCTGCAAGCCGTTGATATATGCGCTCCCGAGGCGCGAGACCAAATCTGGACGTTCACCAAACGACCGACGGTCAATCACAGGGTTGCGCGGATTGTTGTTGACATCCATAACCGGCGCAAAATTCAGGTTGATGCCGACAGCGGCAAGCTCAATTGCCGTAATTCTCCCCGCCTGTTCCGCCAACTCTGCCGACCGAGTCGCGCCCAACGCCATATTCCCCGGTAGAACCGTTGCCCCGGTTTTCAACCGGGCGACCCAACCCCCTTCCTGATCGGTCGCGATAAAAAGCGGGATGCGGTGTTCAGTTTCCTGCGTCAGCTTTTGAAGGTCGGCGGTCAACCTCGCTAATTGCCGAACGGATTGGATATTCCGCGCGAAAAGCGTTACTCCGCCGACAAAGTGTTGGCTGACGTTCGATCTAATCTCGGTGTTGAGGCGAGTGCCTTCAAAGCCGACGACAATCAACTGTCCGACTTTCTGCTCAATCGACATCTGTGGGATAAGTTGATTCATATCTCTCTCAGTCTGGGCAAAATTCCGGCCGGGTGCCAAACAGGTCAGCAATATGGCGAAAACGAACCAAGCAGGATGGATGAAACGCAAATTGTAAGGGACGACACCTGTTGCCTGAAACATAGGGCATAGCCGCGTAATCCAGTAGGGGATGGGTATGTGTCTCCGACGGTCTATCTGCGTGGGTATTACAGATCAAAAATGACGTTAGCCGTCCACTCCCCGTCAGAGGACTGACGAACACTCAGTTGGTGATACGTTACACTCTTGATTTCGGTGTATACAACATGCTTGGTAAAATCCGCGGGTTCACCGTAGGCTAATGCGGATAGGCACGTCTCGGAAAGTTCCAGTATTTCAACGTACTTAAAGAAAACCTCATCGACCTCGTGTCTGAAGTTCAACTCATCCAACCAAGCGACCATCAATTCTGCAACCGATTCCGCCCCGACATCAATTTGAAACGGTGCGACGGGATTGATTGTATCTAGCACCGCGACAGTGTCAAACAAGGCGTGAGCCGCATGCGTAAAGAGCTCTCGCAGCGTTTTACCGCGAACTCGAATCCCAAGGTCGCCCGTGTGATCTATGTACTCAAACACTTTCATAAATGGGTAGAACTCAGCTAGATCAATGCCAAAACTGTGTTGAGTTTAACAAACAACCACCTGAATGACAACCAAAAGATTCTAACATCAAGTCGAAGATGGAATCTCGACAAGTGTAAATCTTTGTAGGATCAAACGAGTTCGTAGGTTGGGTTTAACGGAAATCCATGAGAAATCATACACAGAAGGAGGAGTTTCGAGGTTTCATTTCGTCCAATAGCACCGAAATTCGAGTGAAACCCAACACATCGTCGCAAACAATCGACAATCATCAAGTTGTCAATGGCCCTGCATGTCGATAATTCACTTCGCATAGTTCCACGTTTTTGATATAATCAGCGTGGAGATGCAAAATA
The DNA here is from genome assembly GCA_965197465.1 of Candidatus Poribacteria bacterium. Taxonomy (GTDB): domain Bacteria; phylum Poribacteria; class WGA-4E; order WGA-4E; family JAJDTR01; genus JAJDTR01. Next base: position 4,254,724 of record OZ240209.1, read on the forward strand.
GTGTAATGGTCAAGCTGATGTGAGACACTCGTAGCCGTTTCCCGCAAGAGGAGAAATCTGCGATTTAATGATCGCAGATCGGCTCGGATTGCCAAATCCAAGCCTTGACCGATGAGTTATCAATTCGCGGGAGCAGTGCGGTATGTAAACCGTCTCTTTGACTAGTGCAGGAAATTCAAAATAGCCTGCTAACGCCAAAAAGCGCTCCCATTCCCTCCGTCGACCAACAAACGTCCGGTTCACCTAAAAGGGACGATAGAAGAATGACACCTGAACAGCGATATCAGTTTGATACACTCGGATACCTCCACTTGAAAAACGTCCTCACCCTTAAGGAGTTGGGACGAGCTCAAGAAGCTGCCGGCCGTTACATCAACACGCCACCCGAAAAGTTGCCGGTCGGGTTCAATTTCAGGAATCTGGCGCAGCACAAACACTATCTGCGCGCGTTCGCATTCGACCGAGCACTCGAACACCTGACGATGCACCCCTCAGTCTGGCCAACCATAAAAGAGTTCACGGGGAATAAACCGTGTCTCGCCCGAGCGAACTTGATTTGTGACACACACGAGCACGACCCGCTGCATCTCCACAACGGTCCCGGTCAAACCATGGTGTTGGGTGTCCACAGTAACGGCGCAAATAGCCCGCGAGGATTCGGCGCGCCGGGCACCGTCCATTGCGATCACTTTAACATCTTCTGGTGTTTAACAGATGTGCATCCTGGCGATGGCGGCCTGCTGCTTGCCCCGGGGTCGCACAAAAGCGGATTTGAGTTCCCCTTTGAGCGGGTTTATGGATTTGCCGAAGATCTACCCCAAGGAATGGAAAACATCGTGCCGAGCGCCGGGGACGCTGTAATCATGTCCGAGCAAGTTGTCCACGGCTCCTTAAAATGGAAACCGGTAGATCGTGACCGACGGGTTTTAGTAGCGCGCTATGCACTACAGCATCAGCTCTCGCGACAACAAGACATGAACATGGAGCAGGCGATACGGGACAGACTGGCGCTAGAGACCCGAGAGTTGCTTGAGACCTGCTGGCATTCGCACGAGAAGGAGATTGGCAAACGGGATGTAATCCGGTTAATTTAAGCAACTTTCAATAATAAGCTTTACATTTTGACAATGACCACGGCCCCCGGCCGCTCCTGCTGGATTGACAAATCCAGCAGATCTTTATGTAACCATTTAGCTTCGAGCCTTTCGCTCCAAAAGAGATCAAGCGAGTGGATAACGATCAAGGAAGCGGACAGTGACCGATCAACCGAATGAATAATGAGGGCGATAGTAAATCTTAATAGCATGCCATTATCCCTATCGGAATAATTCTTTCAGCAAGTAACACTTATTGACACATAGAGTCCAGGTTTTCGATCCAGAGGATCGGTATGTTGATAGAATGCGATAGGTCCAAATTCCCGCGCTCCAGCGGAGATCAAGCGACTGAATAAGGAGTGATCAACTGAGTGGATAGCGAAGGCGATAGTAAATCCTGATAGAGATCTTCGATGTCGAGTGTTACTTGGTAGTAATCCCAGAGAGATTCTCCCTGTTTGTAATATGGGCACAGCTTCCATTCTTCCTAGTCAATGCGGAAGATAAATTTTTATATTGATACTGCCTAACCAATGGAGGTTTATGATGAATTCATGCGATCCGACCATTGAAGCCGAGGTCATGAAAGTGCTTGATGCGTGGCAGGAAACATTCAGTCGACGGGACATGGAAGCTTGGGAAAAGACATACCATTTCCCGCACTATCGACTAGGTCTAGCAAGCGGAGAGATGCGTGTGTTGCCTGAACCGGGCACACAAGATCCCGACTCGTTCAAACGCCTTGCAGCCAGGGGCTGGCATTATAGCAAGTGGACACGACGGAAAATCATCCATGCTTCCGACACAAAAGTGCACGTGGACGTTCAATTTACGAGATGCCGAGAAGACCATACCCCTATAGAAAAATTTGACGCCCTCTACATTTTGACCAAGGTAGATGAGAGATGGGGCGTAAAGATGCGATCAAGCTACGCAGCCTAAAAAAACAACCGGTCACGTCGTGCATCTTGTCCATGGACTAGCAATTGTATTTACATCGTTCCAGCTTCTAGTCTATAATATCATTCAACAAATCATTATTTTCGAGTCACATTCGAGGATGCTCCCATCCGTGGCGCAAGGCTTGGGTAAACGTCAATTAGCGGCTTACTCAAATCGGAGTTTGCGGTTAACCATAAACAAACCGGATTTGCATTGCATAGGAGATTTTGCCAGTGGAATTTGAGTTTCATCACGTACACCTTCGTTGCGAGGATCTTGACGCGGCTGTCGACTTTTATGAAAATGTGCTTAATGGAAAGATTACCGAACGTGTGGCGCTTGGTGGTATGCCTATTGTTCGCATGGAGGTTGGCGGACAGAGACTCTTTCTTTCCCCAAAGTTTGGCGATATTAATGTTGAACCCACTAGCGGAGAGGCGCGTTGGGGTGTTTATCAACTTGCGCTCCTTGTCGATGACATTGATACCGCGGTCGAGGAACTCAAAGCAAGAGGAGCAGAACCCCAAAATATTAAACCCTCTGGAATGCCAATCGCCTTCTTTACGGGCCCCGACAATGTGCAAATCGAACTGATGCAGCGCTCCTAAGTTTGCACAAGAGGCGAAATCTTGACATAGCCCTAGTTCAATCTCTCACAAGGATGTAGAGGCATTCGGAATGAAAATGGAAATGTATACCGCCGGGGTTCCGGGTGCAGATTTATCAGATTGGGTCCAGAGTGTCACAGCGGCATCTCAAGCACACGGGATACAAGTGTACCAATCTCCCATTCCAGACAAATTGGAATCCCCGCTGGACGCGAGTCCAGTGGTTTCCGACGAGTTGTGTGCACCCCCGAGCGAGCGAATCGAGTTTTGCGGGGTGCACGAAGAAAGTCTACGCGCTTTCGCCTACAAGGCTTACCAATCTCGCCTCGGAGAGGGTTGCAATGTTTGTCTATACAATCCCGCAAAGCGTACGATTTTCCTCCCCTTCGACGGAAAGTTAATCGCGAAGCGAGCGGCGCACCTCTATTTTCGGGACGGCACCTCGGATAAGGTGTATCATCTCTACCTCGCCGCCGGGCTTGACCTTGAATGCTACACGGTCATTAGCCGCTATGGTCGGCGAGGAAGAAACCTTCAACAGGCAGCGAAACCGTTTGACGATCGCCTTGACGAGGCTGAACGGGAATGGGATCGGCTCCACAACGACAAGATCGAAAAAGGGTACCAGGTTGGACATCCCACCGCTCCCGGACAGCTTGAATTGGGAATGTGTTTCTAACGCAGATTTCCGCACCCGAACCTTGCAGAACATGACTCCATATGAAATTCAGTGAACTCTTCTACACCATTCAGGGCGAAGGAAAATTCGTCGGCGTGCCGTCTGTATTTTTCAGGACAAGCTATTGCAACCTAAGGTGTATTTGGTGTGATACCGCTTATACGAGTTGGACGCCGGAGAACAAAGACATAACTGTCGATGTAGCCGTCAAGGCAATCACGCAGTATGGGTGCAGGCACATCGTCATCACGGGTGGAGAACCGTTTATCCAAGTCAAGGAACTGACTCAACTGTGCCAAGAACTGAATCGACGGGGGCACCACATTACCGTGGAAACAAATGCAACCGTCTTTGCGCCGATTTCAGCCAACCTAGTTTCGATGAGCCCGAAACTCCGGAACTCCAACCCCACTCCCGACAATCGGTTCTTTAAGCGTCATGAGCGGGGGCGCGTCTGTCCCGATGTCATACGCCAATTTCTCCATCAATATGAGTGCCAGGTCAAGTTTGTTGTTGATTCTCCCGAAGATCTTGAGGAAATCAAGACCTTGCAAGTTGAAATCCCCATCCCGGCAGAGACTATCTTACTCATGCCCCAAGGGATGACTCCCGAAGAATTGCAGCCCAAACAGGAATGGCTCGTGGAGATTTGTAAGGAGGAAGGATACCGCTATTCGCCACGGGTGCACGTAGATATTTGGGGCAGCAAGCGCGGCGTGTAACGCTAGAAACAGATAATTGCAGGTCGGCTTAAATTGACAATCCGGGGAAGCCGCAATATATGGCAGAGTTCAAAAAGCTGAAGGGATGTTATCAACGGGTACTGCTCTTCCTGTTTGCAATCGCCACCATTCTTCTAATGGCATGCTTTATCTTTTATCAGCAGGTTGGCGGAATTGAGGGGGCGCGGTACTGGATGGCAGGACGTGCCCTAGACAAAGTGGAAGAACATCTGTTGAAGAATCGTCCCGATGGTGTCTCAAAAACGGATGTTGAAAGCCAGTTTGAAACGGTGAGAAACGCAAACACCGAGTGGCGCGTAGACCTCTTGGCGCTCCACCGCGTGCTCAAGGATTATCAAGACCGATTTCAGAACACCAAGCCGTCAACTCCCGAGACTGTACAATTCCTCACGAATCTTGAGGCTACAGTTCTGACTGAAACTAGCAACTAACCTCCAATTATGGGAGTCTCCGTTCTCCGGTAAGCAGCTTTCAATAATAAATTTTACATGCTGACAAAGACCACGGAGCGCCGACCACCCAGCCGCTCCTGCTGGATTGACAACTCCAGCGTAGTCCCTACGACAATGTAAATCAATTTCATGCGCGGAGACGCGCTAGTCTAACTTTTCATGCTGGCGCAAGTGCTCAATGAAATTCTGGTTGTACGCTCGTATGTCGGCATGAATGAGAGTAAGCCTCTCGTTTATAGCATCAAATTGCTTTTGCATAGCATCAAATTGCTGCTGATTAGCCTCAGATTGCTTTTCTATACGCTTATCTACAGCCTCGAACTGCTTCTGCATAACCTCGAAACCGAGAGCCACTTCACTCTTAGAAGCTAACTTGTCTATATCCCCTTTCGTAGGCACGTTTAACCAAAACAGGAACCCCGCTGAAACTATAGTTGCTATTAGAGCAATCGTTTGCAACCAACTCTGATCCCATTTTGCCCTACTTCTTTCCCTCTTTTCTTCTATCACACTTTGCATTGATTAAGTCCCCTCTTTTTTTCAGCGTCAATACTCACACCTACGGCTAGATAATAGACATTTCCATTCTAACACAGGAATGGTGGAAAAACAAGCTAATAGGAAAACCTCAATCCGGATAGATTTTTGATTGACAGAATTATACACACCGCATCACGCTGTTTTGGCGATGGTCCGCTAACACGACAGGATTTTCGGTACATAACCCACCTCTATTCCCCTCTACCCCTAACCGCACAAATGCAAGTGTGGGCGCGCCTCATCTGTTTGCAACCTGTACTGAAAGCGATCGAGCAACATGTTCCTCTCAACGCCGAGCGGCTGGTCGATCTGGGGAGTGGTTACGGATTGGTAAGCGCTCTCACCGCGTTGCGACGGGAGAGCATGATTTTGGGGATTGAAGCCTCTCCTTCCAGACTTGCGATTGCGCGACAAGCCGCAACCGGATATATCCAAAATGTGTCTTTTCAGCACGGGGACATCGCTCAAATCTCCCTTTCCCCAAGCGACGCTATTCTGCTAATTGACGTTTTATGTCTTTTTACCGATGATACCCAAGCGCGTGTTCTGGAGAATTGCGCGAATGCGCTCAAACCGGGTGGCGTTCTGCTTATTAAGGACAATACGACGACCCCGCCGTGGAAGTACCTGTACACAAATCTGGAGGAAAGAGTTAAGCTTTGGTTGGGGACGTATGGGGTCAGAGCACAGGTGCAACCGAACTATTGCGCTCCCGAGAGGTGGCGGCAGCTTATCGCGAATGCAAACCTGAAAGTTGAAGAGGAACGTTACATCGGATCGATTGCCCCCTATCCCGGGGTAATCTATCTCTGCCGAACATAGCATCTACCCTGTCGCCGTGACATCTCGAAATCTCCTCACGTACTCCCGAATCTGTCGAGCAGACGAATCGTCACTCAACTCGGAATCCCCGAGGATCTTCAACGCCCGAGTCAATCGGGCCTCCGCATCTCCCCACCCTTTAAGTAGTGCCCTGTTTCTCTCCTTCGTCGGTTGAGCCGCCGCCTCCAACAACCGATGAACAACTGAAAGGTAGAAGAGGATACTGTGGTAATCAAGTTGGACGAAAATGTCTTCTTCAGAGGTATTTGACCGGTACGTAACATCCCGATTTGCGTAGGCGCCAATGACTTCTCGATCCAGCAAGTTGACGAAGTTTCCCCCATCCCGGTTTGACCCTAGGCTATTGAAAAACTGAACGATGCGCCTTTCACTCCAATCCCACCCTATGCTCCCAAAATCGACGAAAGCGCCTTTTCCTGCGTCCATCACGATGTTGCGTGCATTATAGTCTAGCACCCCCAACGTCGCCGAATTTCCATGGAGGGTTTGAGAGAAGTTCGACCAGAGATCGTCAAGCTCCGACTCTACCGTTTCGCCGCTCAATCGGGCGATATATCCTATCGTTTTTCGACCTCGGTCTAGCACGTGGTCCATCGTCTGACGCAGATAGGTCGGATAGTCCAGCGGGTAAACATACGGCGCGAAATCCGTTTGACGGTCGGCGAAACCTTTCTCTATTTGACAAAATTCACCAAGAGTGCCGATTATCACTTCCTTCAGCGACTCAAGCGACTCAAGCGACGCTGTTTGAGCCAAATCGTCGAGTGTCGATTCGCCGCGCCAATCCAACAGCAGACAGAAATCTTGAGCCGACCGCCACACGATCGCCGGGACACTGCAACCGGCGTCGCGCAGCGTCGAAAGCACTGACGATTCGACCTCAAATGGCGTATACGCCGAATCCCCTATAGGGTGCGTGATAAAGTGCTGTTTGAGCAGGTAGCTCCGTCCATCAACTATCACCCGCCAGAGGCTGTTTCTTTCGACATAGCCGTGCTTTATCGGCGCGACGCGCAGGCAATCCGGCGACTTACCAAATCGATCCGAAATCTTTGGAATAATATGCGACAATTCGGGAAACATAGGCGTGAGCACCAGTCGATCAAATTTGTGCAGAGCAGTATACCGCAAGTCAGCCCATCGTTCCAACCCTATCGTGTTTTAGCTATCCAAGTTTCATCTGAGTGCTGTAGGGGACTGCCCCCGTGCCGTCCCACAATCATAGCATGTAGGTTGGGTTGAACAGCACCAACCGAAAACACCAAACATTCCACTAAGCTCTTGAGGTTCGGTGTCGATCGACACCTCCTAAATCTAGTGAAACCCAACTTGACGATTAACGCATAGGTTGGATTGAGATGTTGGGTTTCATTGTGTCCCCGTACAAGACCGAGTTATTGAAAAACACATTCCCTAATGTCCTTGCTAGCGATTCGCATCAAACCACTCAACCCAACCTACGCCCACCATCCCTCCTCATCCCCTGCGCCGTATCATTGTCTATCGCATCTGGACGCCGGATGTGATATAATTAAACGCTAATTTTCGTCGAATCCGGGGGCATAGTATGTCAAACATCAAACCTATCGTCTGGCTAATTTTCCTTCTGTCCGGTGCGAGCGGCCTCGTCTATGAAGTCATCTGGACGCGCCAACTCACGCTCGTTTTTGGCAGCACCGTGTTCGCGACAAGCACAGTGTTGACAGCGTTCATGGGGGGCTTGGCGCTTGGAAGTTATTACTTCGGACGCTTGGCAGACCGCGAGAAACGCCCATTGCGTTTGTACGCCCTCCTCGAAGTCGGAATAGGGGTGTTCGCGCTGATTTGGCCCCTGCTTTTAAGCGTGTTGAACGCCATTTACATTCTCGCATACCGTGGCCTCAATGCCGAATTTTACTCTCTTTCGTTAATCCGTTTTGCCCTCTCGTTCCTTGTGCTGCTTGTTCCATCGACCTTGATGGGCGGAACACTTCCCATCCTGAGCCGCTTCTTTGTAAACCGCTTGGAAAAACTCGGTCTCAATGTCGGTGCGCTTTACGCGTTAAACACCTTCGGCGCCGTTGTCGGCTGTGTCGCGGCGGGATTTTTCTTAATCCAGTTCCTGGGGGTTCAAGCATCGATTTACCTTGCCGCGGGGATAAATTTCGGTGTCGCCATTACCGCTTTTCTGCTAGACCGAAAGAGCATCCGGACTGCGGAGCGAAGCGACGATGGGATGAGCAAAACACAACCCGCCTCCGAGTCAGCGCCTGCCGATACCGGCTCTGCCCCGGTCTTCCGTCTGGTGCTCTGGGCTTTCGCCGTATCCGGGTTCTGTGCGCTCTCCTACGAAGTCTTCTGGACTCGGATTCTCGTTTTCTTCCTCGGTAGCACGACCTATGCCTTCTCGACGATGCTGGCGGCTTTTCTCTTCGGAATTGCGCTGGGGAGTTTCATCTTTGCGTGGGTTGCCGATCGCCTGAAAGCCCTTGTCAACCTCTTCGGTCTGGTTCAGATCGGCATCGGGTTAGCAGCAGTGGCGCTAATCCCCGCGTTCGGAGGGCTTTACGACATCAGCAGCACGCTCCAATCCATGTTCGGAGGGGGGCGGTTCTGGGCATTTGTCGCCTGCGTCATCGTGATGAGCATCCCAACACTGTTGATGGGGATTAGTTTTCCACTTGTCGCCCGCATCTACACGGTCAACGCGGCTAAACTTGGTCGAAGCATCGGGAATGTCTATGCGCTCAACACCGTTGGCGCCATCCTCGGCGCCTTCTGCGCCGGGTTCATTTTGATTCCCCTTATCGGTATTCGTCCGGGTATCGTCCTGATGGCAGCGCTCAACCTCATTATCGGTTGTGTTCTAATCTTTCGGAACGAAAAGCGATCGCGGTTCTTCAACGGCGCGGCGGTCGGAGGGACCGTTCTGACCGTTGGGATTGCCGTAATTATCCTCTTCGTAGCGAACAAACCGCTCTTTCTCAAAAGTGCCATTTTCCGCACACAGCGACCGGGCGACACCGTCATTGATTACAAAGAAGAGGTTGACGCAACAGTTACGACGCTTAAGGACGATGAAGATGTGTACCGGCTATATGTGGATACGAATCAGGCAGCCGACGCGTCCCGTTGGGATTCGCCGTCGCATCGCGTCATTGCGCACCTCCCGCTGCTGCTGCATCCCAACCCGAAACGAGCGCTTGTGGTAGGATTCGGCATGGGCGTAACCTCCTACTCAATCACGCAGCACGGTGTTCGCGTCGACGCGGTCGAGATCTCGAAAGGGGTGATTGACTCCGCGCGAGCGCATTTCAGCCATGTGAACCACGACGTTCTTGATAATCCGCTCTTTAGTCACTCAATCAATGACGGACGAAACTATATTCTGATGACCGAGCGGAAATACGACATGATCTCAACTGGCATTATCCATCCACTGGTCAGCGCAGGAAGTTCAAACATCTACACAGCCGACTTTTATCGACTTTGCCAGCGGATTCTGACCGACGACGGAATCATGTGCCAATGGGTGCCGCTGCACCGTGTGCCCGAGGAACACTATAAGACGATTGTGAGGACGTTCGTCAAGGTCTTCCCGCACACAACGCTCTGGTACAAATATACCCCTGATTTTGTAATCTTGATCGGTACGCCTCGACCGCTCAGGATTAACTACAAAGACTTTCTGGAGCGCGCCCAAATCCCAAGCATCAGTGAGGGGCTTGCACACGATGATTTGGACGGCATGTCACTGCTTGACTCGTTCATGATGGGCGAGAAACGGGTACTTCAATATGTTGGGGACGGGCACATCCATACAGATAACCACCCGCATCTGGAATTTTTCCGTGCGCAAGATTTGACGAATACAACAGCCGCCAACGTTGCCGGCATGACGAAACACCGCGAACGGGTGACATCCTATCTGGACAACTACGGACGCACGATGGACGAGAAGACAGAAGTCAGACGAAAGGCTCGTGTATACTTCGACGCCACCCAGAAACTGATTCGCGGGCAGATTGAGTACGCCAAGGGGCAATACGACCGAGCGGTTGGCTTGCTAAATCAGGCGGTCGCCGTCAATCCGGACGATGACACAATTCGATACAACCTCCGCGTTGTTGCGGACCTCTTCAATGAAGAGTACCAAGGGGAACTCAAGCAGCTTGAACAACTCGTGAAACAGGCGCAACAGAGAGATCCCAAAGACGTCGAGGGTTATCTCCAACTGGCGGTCATCTACGAAGGGCAGGGCAAACTGGAGGAGACAGCCAGGGCGTTGGAGCAGGCTATCGATCTCGCGCCGGATCGGGTCGATTTCTTCCTGCTGCTTGGACCTATCTATGAGCGGCAGGAACGTTTCGACGAGGCATTGCGCACCTACCAACGGCTTGAAAAAGTGGATGCCAACCTCCCGTCCCCAATCCTGCAGGCAATGGCGTTAATCCTGCATCAAAAGGATGAGCACGACGACGCGCTGAAGTACGCCCAACGGGCGTTGGAAGCAGACGCAACTTCATGGCGCGTCCACTATCTCTTGGGTAGCATTCATGCCGCTCAAGCTCGGGTTCAGTTAGCGGTTCAATCCTACCAAAAGGCAATTGAACTCGCACCCAATGAACCGATACCCCACACCGAGTTGGCAGAACTATACTTCACGCAACAACTGTACGATGACGCGCTGGAAGCCAATTCGTCCGCAATCCGCCTCGCGCCAAACGTCCCGGAGCTTGAGGATCAGCGCCGACGAATCCAGAACGCAATGCGGTAGAAGGAGATGATTTTTGGCAATGATTTCACGTTACGATTCCACTGTACCGTAGGGTGGGCACTGCCCACCATCTCTTGTAGGGTGCGCAATGCGATCAAAAGAGCTAATAGCGACTGCGATAGAAATCCCTCGTTATTCCCTACAAGGTTTTTGTGTGATTTGGCTCCAGCCGTAGAAACCGAGTTTTTCCCCCAAAACTCGGTTTCTCTCATGCACAATCCAGTAGGGTGCGCACCGCAATCAAGCGAGTAAATAGCGAAGAAGCAACTGACCGATAGGGAAGGCGCTAGAGATCCCCTCCAGATCGCCCCTACAGAAAACACGCAATAAATTGCGCTATTACAAATCGAACTACATAAATCCTATTATGTATAATTCTTATACTAATTCGTAATCCATAAGTTACAAGAACCCGGGGTTCGTAGTAGCGCAATTCATTGCGCGTCTCGGGTCGGCAGTAGCATTTAGATTTTGAAATCGTATTAGTTGCAATGACTACAACGCAAATCCGGGACGTGAAAAGGAGCCATCAATAGCAAATGCAGATTCAATCACCAAAAGGGACGCGAGACATCCTCCCTTCAAAAATCCAGACCTGGCAGTGGGTGGAAAAAGTCGCGCGGTCGGTTTTCGAGACCTACGGCTATCAGGAAATTCGCACGCCGATTTTCGAGAGCACTGAACTCTTTGTGCGCGGTGTCGGCGACACCACCGACATCGTGGAGAAAGAGATGTACACCTTCAACGACAAAGCCAACCGCAGCATCACGCTCCGTCCGGAAGGCACGGCGCCGGTGGTTCGCGCAATCCTCCAGAATCGGCTGCTGGAGGGAACAAATGTACTAAAGCTGTACTACAATGGACGAATGTACCGTTATGAAAGGCCTCAGGCTGGACGCTTTCGCGAACACTGGCAGGTGGGAGTGGAGGTCTTCGGGGCTGCGGGGCCCGCGGTTGACGCGGAAGTTATTTCACTCGCTCATCACTTCTACTCGACGCTCGGTTTCAAAGATCTGATGTTACACCTCAACACCATCGGCGATCGCGCGTGCCGCCCAAACTATGTGGCGGAACTCAAGGCGTTCACAAAAAGTCGTCTCGATCAGTTCTGTAATGAGTGCCAAGGTCGCTACGAACGCAATCCGTTACGCCTTTTCGACTGCAAAAGAGGCTGCCGCGACATCCTGAATGAAGGACCCCGACTGATGGACTATCTATGCGATCCGTGCCGTGAACATTTTGATTCAGTCAAGCGTTATCTGGAGTTGTCAGAAATCAACTATACCGAAAACCCCGATCTCGTGAGGGGAATGGATTACTACTCTCGCACAACGTTCGAGTTCACCGCGGGCGGTCTCGGTGCACAGAACGCAATCGGCGGCGGCGGGCGTTACGATTACCTTGTCGAAGAGCTCGGCAATAAGCCGACACCGGGCATCGGCTTTGGGCTTGGCGTTGACCGCATCATACTCGCGTTGGAGGCGCAAAAAGTAGAGATTCCGACCCAACCACCCGTCGAAGTTTATATCGCCGTGCTCGGGGACGAGGCGATGCCGGTCGCTTTTCAATTGGCGCAACGCCTTCGGGTGGGCGAAATCAGAACCGAGCTTGAGTACACCGGACGCAGCTTGAAAGCCCAGATGAAGACCGCAAACAAACTCAATGCGCGGTATGTCGTCATCCTAGGCGAAGATGAGATTAGGGACGATACGGCGACGGTTCGCGATATGGAAACCGGCGACCAACAATCTATCCCATTCGATCAATTAGCAGATGAACTTAGGAAACAGTAAATCTAGGGAGCTTGCGTAGGATGGGATCTGCGATCACAAATCGCAGATTTCTTCTCTTACTGCCCACCAGCCTTGTTTCCATGCAATATGCCCTGTAGGAGCGAGTTTTACTCACGACAAGAGGTCGCGATCGGGAGAGGATCTCTGTCGATCAAGGGAGTGGCTAGCAACTGCGATAGTCAATCCTGCTCGCTATTCACTCGTTCGATCTCCTACCTCAGATTGGTAGTAGCAATCACCAAATTAAGATAGAATCCCTGCACCAGCCTTTTGTAAGCCCCAGCGGGGATCAAGCGACTGAATAAGGAGTGCGATAGAAATCCCACAGGTGACAATCTCCGCTAATCTATAGGATTTTGGTAGGGAAAAACAATCGTCATTCCCCTTACGATGTCCCGAATCAACGTGTATCGGAAGGCAGACATCGTTTATGGCAGCGCAATTCACCCCATGCCTACTGTAGGAGCGAGTTTCACTTGCGACAGAAGGTCGCGCCACCTAGAGGAGGTCTCTGCGGAACTCTATCGCGCTCCTATGGTAGGGTGGGCACTGCCCACCATTCCCAAACGCGTTGACCGCACCGCAAACCAACTCAAACTTCATTGTGATTCCACCGCAGATCGGTTTGTAGCAGCAATCTTCGACTATAAAATCGCCCATTTCCCTTTTTCATTGCACCTCATGAATAAAACTCTGACCTACTCAAACAATAAGGAGAATCGAAATACACACAATGTCTGAAATGAAAAGGACGCACTATTGCGGAGAACTACGGCTCGCCGATGCCGGAAAATCTGCCCGACTAACCGGCTGGGTCGCCCGCCGTCGAGACCACGGCGGCGTCATTTTCATCGACCTACGGGATCGAACGGGAATCACCCAGGTCGTCTTCGATCCGGAGATCGACCCCGAGCCGCACCAACTCGCACACCAGATCCGCAACGAATTTGTGTTGAGCGTCGCCGGAAGCGTACGCGAGCGCGTCGAGGGCGATTTATTGGCGCTGACCGATCGGAAGCATCAAGCCGATCTTGATGCGGGTCACCTCTCCGAAGAATTGAAATCCACTTTCGAGGACGATAGACATTCACTCTCGGCGAACGTGACGGTTGCCATTCGAGAAGCCGGAAGTCGATGGCTTATCACCGATAATGAGAGTAGCCGAACCTACGCGGCGAAAATCGTTGATGACGCCCTCCACATCTATCAGGGCACCATCAATCCGGAACTTGCCACGGGCGAAATCGAGCTGGCAACGGTTCAGCTAGAGATTCTGAATCGCGCCGAAACCCCTCCGTTCCCCGTTGAGGACGAGATCGACACCGACGAAGAGATTCGCATGATATACCGATACATCGATCTTCGTCGTCCGAAGATGCAAAAAACGTTGGCGGTTCGACACAAAGCCATGCTCGCCGCCCGGAAGTACATGGATGAACAGGGCTTCCTTGAAATCGAAACCCCAATCCTGATGAACAGCACACCCGAAGGCGCGCGGGACGTGCTGGTGCCAAGCCGACTCAACGCCGGCAGCTTCTACGCGCTGCCACAGTCGCCGCAGCAGTTCAAGCAGATTTTGATGATGAGCGGCGTCGATCGCTACTTTCAGATTCCCCGCTGTTTCCGCGATGAGGACACCCGCGCCGATCGCCAGCTTGAGTTTACCCAACTCGACCTTGAGATGTCCTTCGCAACCGTGGATGAAGTTCTTGAAGTCACCGAAGGATTGATGAAACGCATGTTCGAGGAAGCCGCGGGCATTCCGGTATCAACGCCGTTTCCGCGCATCTCCTACCATGACTCCATGGCGCGATTCGGCAACGACAAGCCGGACACCCGCTTCGGGATGGAGCTCTACGATCTCTCCGACCTCGTCGCCGACTGTGATTTCAAAGTGTTTACCGGTGCCTTGGAACGAAAGGGACAAGTCAAGGGAATCGCCGTTCCCGGCGGAGCCGCATTCTCCAGAAAAGAGATTGAGGACTTGACCGAATTTGTCGCAATCTATAAGGCGAGGGGATTGGCGTGGATAAAAGTGACCGAGAAGGGATTCGAGTCCAGCATCGTCAAGTTCTTCAGCGAGGAGACCCTCACAGCGGTGGCGGAGCGGATGGGAGCGAAGCCGGGAGACATCATGATGTTCGTCGCCGATAAGCCGAAGGTGGTTGCCGATGCCCTGTCAAACCTCCGACTTCACCTCGGACGGCAACTCCGCCTTATAGATGAGAGCCGTTTAGACTTCCTCTGGATCGTCGATTACCCGCTATTCGAGTGGAACGAAGACGAAAACCGTTACGAACCCTTCCACCATCTCTTCACCGCGCCCACCGACGACAGCATTCCGCTGTTGGATACCGATCCCGGTAACGCCCAATCGCAGCACTACGATCTCGTCATCAACGGCATAGAGATTTGCAGCGGCAGCGTCCGAATCCATCGCTGGGATATTCAGCAGAAAGTGTTGGAAATCCTGAACATCGGACCCGAGGAGGTTGAAAGCCGATACGGCTACTTCATCAAGGCCCTGCAGCACGGCACCCCGCCGCACGCCGGGATTGCTCCGGGGCTGGATCGCATCGTGATGCTGATGACCGGCGAGGAAAATATCCGAGAAGTCATCGCCTTCCCGAAAACCCAAAAGGGACTGTGCCTTCTCACCAGCGCCCCCTCACCAGTCACCGACGAACAGTTGGAGGAGTTGTCGATCAAGGTTGATCTGGAGGAGGAATAGTTAACGGTTATGTGCGCTTGACATCGCCCAACCGTTTTCCGATCTCGCGGGGATCGGTAGGCAAATCATTGGATCCGAGCGGATGCGACAAATGATAATCTGCGCCTTGTTTAATGCGAATGACTCCCTTTGAAGAGGTAATAAGACGTTCGTAATCCGCTATAAGCTGTTGGTCAATCTTCGGATTGTTCTTGAGGATAATCTTGTTAGTACTTTGCTTGAGTGACTTAAAAGCCTCGTTATTCTTTTCAGAAATCTCTTCCTCTACTTGTTCTTCCGGCGAAGAGGCCGAGAATTGGCGTAGGGCCTTCATTGTGATTCTCCTTTCTTTGTGAGTTACCCTTTTCGATCAGAAGTATTCGCGGGTGTGTACAAACGAGGGATACTGCTCTTTCTGAAGAAAATCTCTGAGCAATCCAAAGTAGTCATTAAGAGCAGGCGACAAATCTGGAATATCTTCAAGTTCATCCATTTTCAAGCGTAATTTGGGATCCGTGAGTAATGTATCTCTGGTAATCATGCGTCCGTGGGAGCGCCACCGTTCGTTGTCGCTAAGGGCGGCGGCAATCTTTTTTGCCCTTTGCTTCTTCGTTTGCTTTTTCCCATCGTCGGCCTGAGGTGCTTTTGTTTTGGCATCAGTCTTCCAATTCTTGAACCTATAGGTCGACAGCCAGTAGGTGAGAAGGTCGGTCGACAATTCGCGAGCTTGTTCAAACTGGTAAAGTTCCCCGGGATCAAATTTGTCTAGAAGCACTAATTCAGCGGTGTTTAGTTGACCGGTTTCTGCTTTTGCGTGTAGCCGCTGATATTGATTTAAATACGACAGGGCTGGCACAAGCTTACCGTCCTTTTCAATCTGTGGGTCAATAGGTCCCAAACACGAAAAGTAACCCATAAAAACTCGATCGCCCGCCATCACGAAGACCGTACCTGCGGACATGGCTCGATCAGGAATCAGGAAGTCAACTTCATTATAGTGATGACGAATAATTGAAACGATGCGCTCGACGACTTCAACGACACCGCCAAGTGTGTCTAAGACTACCGCTATTCGAGGCTTTCGGCTTTGGAACAACTCAATAGCAGTCTTTACCCTATTCTCCAAACCGTACATTATTGGCCCATAGATTGTGAGTACATCAGCTTCAAGGACTTCCTCAATTTTGATGAGATATGAATTAAGTTGGTCTCTTGTGTGATGGTCGACAGGGCGCAATTCCACTGTAGTTTTTCCCTTTAGCTCTGCAAAATTTATCTTATATGGTATAGTATATCATAGGGCTATGTCAAAGTATAGCCAAAATGCAGCAAACTCCAAGCAATGTGCTGGAACGTGCAGCAAATACATAGCATTCTCATTGGTTTGGTACCCGCGTCCAACCGAAGATTTATGCACAGCTACTAAAATTCTCCAATTCGACACTACTCTCGACTTCAACTGCGAGGAGATAACCCAATGCCAACGAGATCCGGAACATCCCAATCCCCCGAAGTCCAAGACTACCGCCACGACGACGCCACCCGACGAAACAACCCTCCCGCCGGCATCGCCTCCCACGGCGGGCTCCGCGAAAAACCCAAGCAAGAATACGCCTACAACCCCCACCTGCCACCCATTCTTCGATTCGACGAAACCGGCGACACCGACCAAATCCCCGAGCTCCTCGAAAAGGCAAAGAACGGACTCTCCGACGACGAAATCAAACTCCTCGCCGACGCCTTGAAAGACCGCGCCCCTTGGCTCGAATGGGCGGGCAAACAGGAGGCAAAATCCTTCGCCGTTGATCCCGTGGCGCTGCACATCCACGAGCGCGTGAGCGCAAAAGCCATCCTGAGAACCGCGGGACGCCAAGATGTCCAACGCCACCTTTTCGCCGACCCGCAGCAGAATTACCGCGAAGCGGTTCAGTTCTACCAACACGACGTGGATTGGTCGAACCGCCTCATCTTGGGCGATAGCCTAACCGTGACACTTGGACGCTCGGCGTTCACTCCTACCTAGCCTACTTGCGCGACCGTCTGATTGTCGCCGAGGAATTGTTGACTGATAGTGGGAGTATCTTTGTGCAGATAAGTGATGAGAATGTCCACCGCGTGCGGTGTCTGATGGATGAAGTGTTTGGCAGCGAGAATTATGTTGGTTTAATTACGTACAGAACCTCTACTGGCATGAAGCAAAAGAAGGCGCCACTCAGAGTGAATGGTTTTCTTGTTTGGTACGCAAAAGCAAAAGACGACATGAAATTTAGGCGTTTGTTCATAGACTCTGAAATTAACACGCGAAATTTTCGCATGATTGAGGGCAAAAACGGAAACCGGCGTCCCATGACTGATTTTGAGCGTTCAAAGCCTGATAGTTTAGATCCAAGTTGGCGCGTATATCAGACAGCACCGCTTCACTCAAAGAGCGGCGGAGACAAAACGGCACGCGAATTCGCAGGAAAGAAATGGACAATCCCCGCGGGTAGTTGGCGATATTCACAAGAAGGGTTCCAACGTTTGGGTGATGCAGGAAGAATCAATAAGGAAAAAACTGTAATACGTGCAATCCGTTATTTTGATGATTTTGCTCTTCAGGAACTGACTGTCAATTGGACAGACACCGGACCCGAATTGTCAAAATCCTACGTCGTTCAGACAAATCCAAGAGTTATCCAACGCTGTCTCCTCATGACGACGGGCCCCGGTGACCTCGTCCTCGATCCCACCTGCGGAAGTGGCACCACCGCTTACGTCGCGGAGGGTTGGGGCAGACGCTGGATAACCATTGATACCAGCCGCGTGGCGGTTGCCCTAGCGCGTCAGCGCCTCCTGACGGGCAGCTTCGACTACTACGAACTCCAAGACAAGTCGAAAGGGGTCGCGGGCGGATTCATCAACAAAACCGTCCCGCACATCACCCTCAAGAACATCGCCCAAAACACCGCGCTCGACCCCATCTTCGTAAAGTATGAGCCGATTCTTGAGGAGAAATTGGAGGCGCTGAACTGCGCTTTGGAGGCGGTAACGCCACAGATTCGGACGGCGCTGCGTGCCAAGCTCGTGGCGAAGGAGCGGCGCGAGGGGGTGAGAGCCGTCACCGGTGCCGACCGGCGGCGCTGGGAACTCCCGGGGAGCGAGTGGAAGGAGTGGGAGGTGCCGTTTGATTCCGACCCCGATTGGCCCCCGGAGTTGCAGGGTGCCTTGACCGATTACCGCGCCGCGTGGCGGGCAAAAATGGACGAGGTGAACAACTGCATCGCCGCCGCTTCCGACAGCGAGGAGTTGGTCGATCAGCCCGAGGTAGACAGAAAGAAATTGAGGGTGAGTGGTCCCTTCACCGTGGAGGCGGTGCAACCCGCCGAAGAATCTCTCCACGACGATTCACCGATTGGGGGTGAACCTGAAGAGATATCGGACACGTTCGAGTCTGAAGGAAGCGAATCGGCAAACGCCGAAGCCTATCTCGACGGCATGATTCGCCTGCTCAGAAACGATGGCGTCCGTTTTCCCGATAACCGAACCATGGAATTCGCTCGGCTCGACCCGATTGAGGCTGATGTGCTCCATGCCGAAGGCGAATGGAAAGATGACACCGAAAATCGGCTCATTGCCGTAGTGTTTGGGCCTCAACACGGTCCGGTGACGGCGATGCAGGTTGAGGAGTGCTTGCCGATTGCATCGCGCCGCGGCTATAACGATTTGGTCTTTGCGGGTTTCGGTTTCGATGGCGCCGCCCAAGCCGCCATTCAGGACGACCCGAATCCCAGAGTGCGGGTCCACATGGCGCACATCAACCCCGACGTGGCAATGGGCGGTTTGCTCAAAGAGACGCCCACCAGTCAACTCTTCACCGTGTTTGGCGAGCCTCGCACTAATCTCGAAAGGACGGAGGATGGCGAATATATCGTGGTGATGGAGGGCGTCGATGTCTACAACCCCGTTGACAACATGGTGACCTCCGAAGGGGGCGACAGGGTGGCGGCGTGGTTCATTGACTCCGACTACGACGGCAGAACCTTCTGCATCACACAAGCCTTCTTTCCCGACAAGAAAGCCTGGAGCAAAATTGCCCGCGCCCTCAAAGGCGTCATTGACCCTGATCGCTTTGAGAGCTTCAGCGGGATGACCTCATTGCCATTTCCCGCAGGCGAACACCGGCGCGTCGCCGTCAAAGTCATCGACCCCCGAGGGAATGAAGTCATGCGAGTGCACAACCTCGGCGAGCAAAGATATTGATGTTGAGGGGGTGTCAGAAGGAAAGTCATGGACAAAGGCATTGACATCTTTGATGAATTCACGATCAAATGAAAGCCCCAGAGGGATCAAGCGAGCGATTAGCGAGTGCGATAGAGATCCTGAAGGTGTATAGTACGTTGATGCTCACACACTCAAGCCCCAGCGGGGCGACAGGTAACGACTTGTGTTAGGATATGCGAGGAGTCACACGATAGACAAAAACCACGACATCTTTGACGGATTCACTGTCAATCTATTTCTTGATGAAGATGACTATCTAGCCAACTTCGTCGAACTCTCCAATGTCTCAGCCTTCTCGGATACCCCGGAAGGTGTGTTGAGAGAACTCGACTCGGCGTGGCAAGGCGTTCGAGAGAGTTACCAAAAACATAATGAGCCTATCCCGCAAGCACCGCCGCGGGAAGAATACGGGGCCATAGTCTAGGCAATCAATCCTCTTGAGACGAGAAAATGCGGATGCATGATTTGCGAGAGACAAGGTACGCTTGATTATCCTCATGTAACACGATAGAATTACGGTATGAATCGAAGAGATACCTTGCTTGACAAGGCTAGGCGGAACCCAAATGGATTGCAATTCAGAGAGTTCGAGCAACTCATGCGTCAATGCGGGTGGACACAACGCCGCCAGCGTGGTAGCCACCGGGCTTGGTATTCGCCTAGAGGATGCAGGCTCATGGTCCAACCCAAACGATCAATGGCTAAGGCTTACCAAGTTCGTCAATTCCTCATAAAATATAATCAGGAGGCAGAAGATGGCTAAGAACCATGATGATTTTGATGGATTCGCAATTAACGTTTTCCTTGACGAAGATGGCGATTATCTTGCGCATTTCGTCGAACTCCCCAATGTCTCGGCTTTCGGACCAACGCCTGCCCAAGCACTAGTTGAATTGAAAGCAGCTTGGGAATTGATGAAAGAATGCTACCAAGAGGATGGTGTTCCTGTCCCTAAAGCACCGTCACGGGAAGGATACGAGGGGCCATTCAACATTCCCGTTGATGCCCGACTTTATCATGAATTAGCAAATGAAGCGGCACAGGCGGAGATGAGCCTTTACACGCTTGTAGCGGAGAAGCTAGCGAAACCGACTGCGCGCAACTCAAATAGCACGAGAGTAACATAATGTCTGAAGAAAAATCCCATGATCTACATGATTTCATGCACTAGTTAAGCAACGAAATGGCAACGGAATACGCCCGCATCCAGAAACGAGCTTCCGAGGACCCAGGGACCGCTGGAGACCAAGGAGAGGAAAACTGGGCAGAACTATTGCGCGGCTGGCTTCCCCGCACCTATGAAGTCGTTACAAAGGGAAGAATCATCAGCCAAGACGGGCACACAAGTCCCCAGGTTGATGTCTTAGTTTCTAAAGAGTGTTTACCCTGAGAAGCTACTGAACAAGAAACTGTATCTCGCTGCTGGTGTTGCCGCCGCGTTTGAATGCAAAACTACACTGAAGGCATCGCATATTGACGAAGCAATGGAGACTTGTGTAAAAATCAAAAACTTGTATCCAGATCGGGAAGGAACACCCTACAAGGAGTTGCACGCACCCATTGTCTATGGGTTGTTGGCACACTCCCATTCTTGGAAGGGGCCTAATTCAACACCCGAAGCTAATATTGAGCAAAAGCTATTGGAATCTGATTACTTGCACGTACCACATCCTCGCCAAGCACTTGATTTGCTCTGTGTCGCCGATCTTGCTGCATGGACATTACATAAATTAACGTTTTTAAGTCATTTGTCTCCACGGGATCCTAATTACGCACCACAGGATGCAGAAGCGGTCACTGCGTATATGAGACGCACCGCTGCTTGTGATAGCCAAGTTGAAACCTTTACTTCGATTGGTGTTCTTATTTCCAGTCTGTCAAGGAGGCTTGCGTGGGAGGATTCTGCATTGCGCGATCTTGCAGACTATTACCATGACACAAAAATAACTGGCCATGGTTCAGGGACAAAGCGCAGTTGGGAACCTAACTCTATTTACAGCACAAAGGTTTATGATGGCTTTGGAGTTCGCGGCCCGTTAACAGGTGAAGCTAATGTGTGGAATGAATGGTTTTCGTCCTTCGGGTAACAAAATCTAGACAATCACAAATGTTGCAGGGGGAGTTGATAAAAGAGTGTTACCAAGAAAACAACGACTCTGCTCCAAGAATACTTTCGCGGAACTAACCCTATAGAATAAACAGCCAAAAGAATCTCATGAACCAAAATCAACTTGAAATCCCAATCCAACCCGTTGAACGCCCCATCCTGTGCAGCCCCTACGAAGAACCGACCGCCCACTGGGTATACGACACCGAGACCGGCGAAGCTACCCGGCAACCCGGACGACGCGAAGCCGGCTACTAGTACAAAACTGAAACTACAGGCAGCGGGCAGCTTCAAATTTTCGGCGAAGAGGAATGGGATGACTTGCCCTTAGTGAATGCGTTACGTGCCGATGTCACGAGGTGGCGGGAATCGAATTACCGGAACGCAACCAATGTGACGCGCGAACTGCTGAACCACTGGACGCGCGAGGATAAGGAGCGGCGGCTCTTTTTCTGCCAACGCGAAGCCGTCGAGACGATTATCTGGCTCGCCGAAATTCGCCGCACCGGCAAACGCACGGGTTTTAATCCCCAATTCACCGATGAGGATCTCAAAGAACTCGTTGACGCACCTGAAATGACAGACCTGCCCGAGTTGATTCGTTACGGGTGCAAAATGGCGACCGGCAGCGGCAAGACCGTCGTGATGGCGATGCTGATTGCGTGGGCGTTCTGCAATCGCGGCAAAGTGCCCTCCGACGACCGCTTCCCGAAAGCCGCGCTGGTCGTATGTCCGAACCTGACCATCAAAGAACGCCTTCAGGTGCTGCGCCCCGAATCTGCGGACAACTACTACGATGCGTTTGAACTTATCCCGACGAAACTCCGTCCGCTGCTCAATAGCGGGAAAGTGCTGGTGACCAACTGGCACCAATTCGCACTGGAATCCCCGCAGACGGAGGGCGGTTCAACCTACTCTGTCGTGAACAAAGGCGAGGAGACGCCCGACGCTTTTGCGAAGCGCGTGTTGGGTGAACTCCATGACCGCGCGCCAATCATGGTGCTGAACGATGAGGGGCACCACGCCTACCGACCGGCGCCTATCGATGAAAAAGAAAAACTTTCCCGCACCGAGAAGTCCGAACGCCAAGATGCCACCATTTGGATTTCCGGCCTGGACCGGATGAACACCGCCTGCGGCGTCCGTTTCTGCGTCGATCTCTCCGCCACGCCGACCTACATTCACGGCAGCGGGCACCCGGAGGGTACCCCCTTCCCGTGGCTCGTCAGCGATTTCGGATTGGTGGACGCCATCGAGAGCGGCATCACCAAGATTCCGCGATTGCCCGTGAGCGACACCACCGGGCGTCCCGAGCCGAAATATTTCCGCCTCTGGCGCGCGGTTAACGACCAAATCCTGCCGGGCGACCGATTGCCGGGCAGAGGGAAGAAACCCAAACCGGAAGCCGTCTATCGTGAAGCCCAAGACGCGCTCAACACCCTCGCCAGCCAGTGGGTAGAGCGCTTTGGCTACATCCAGCAGGCATCGGATGCTCAGGACAAAACGCCGCCGGTCATGATTATCGTCTGCGACAATACCAACATCGCGGAACTGTTTTTCCGCAAAATCTCCGGTGAGGACGAGGTTGAAGATATCGCAGAAAACAGTGGGAAGGGAAAAAAGAAAAAGGCTACCAAGACGGCATACGGACAGGGAGCCGTGTTTCCCGATCTGCTATCCAACGACAAAGATGTGCTGCGAACCCTGCGAATTGATAGCAAGATGTTGGCTGACGCGGAAAGCGAGGACCCGGGGAAGAACAGAGCTCAGGCGGCGGAAGACCTGCGCCAGATTGTCGCCACCATCGGCAAGCCCGGCAAGCCTGGCGAGCAGGTGCGATGCGTCGTGTCTGTGGCAATGTTGAACGAGGGCTGGGACGCCAACAACGTCACGCATATCCTCGGGCTGCGCGCCTTCACCAGTCAGCTTCTCTGCGAGCAGGTGGTTGGCAGAGGATTGAGGCGCATGAACTATACCCCCGACCCGGAAACCGGGTTGCTGACCGAGGAATACGTCGATGTGTACGGCATCCCGTTCTCCGTTATACCGTTCAAGGGAAGAACGCCTGGCCGTTCTGAACCCGATCAGCCAAAGAATCACGTTCGTTCAATGCCCGAACGGAAGGACTACGAGATACGCTTTCCGGTTGTTGAGGGATACGCCTTCGCGCTACGAAAGAACGAAATCAAGGCGGATATCAAAGCCATGGAACTGCTCTTCGTTGAACCCGAGCGTACACCAACCGCCGTTTTCGTCAAGCCAGCCGTCGGTTACGACACCGGTAACCCCTCCGCCTTGGGTCCCGGTCAATTCGAAGAACAAAACCGCCAAGAATATTACAGCACAACGCACATTCAAGCCATCAAGTTCGAGATTGCGCGACGAATTGTTCTGAATTTGGTCGGCGGGGGTAATCTCCAACCCGATAGAAGCAGCAATCCCAAGTTGCGGTTGCAATCTCGACACCGTCTATTTCCCCAAGTTTACAGGCTGGTTGATGCTTATGTCGGAACAAAAATCGACTTTCGCGAGTGTAACCCGTGTGAGATTGGCCACGAGAAGTACACCAATCGGATAGTTGAGCGCCTAATGGCGGCTATTCAGCCAAATGATGTGGAAGGAGAAACCCCGCTGCTGCCCATCCTGAATCGGTACAAACCCATCTGTACATCGGGGGAAGTGGATTTCATGACCACCCGCCCGTGCCACGGCACCGAGCGCAGCCAGATCAACCAGGTTGTTCTGGATACCGATACCTGGGAGAGTTCAGCTTGCTTCCGGTTGGAACGGTCTGATGTTGTGGATTACTATGTCCGCAACGACCATCTTGGACTTGGCATTCCGTATGAATACACCGACATCTCCCACAGCTACGAGCCAGACTTCATCGTCCGACTCAAGAACAATGTCAACCTAATCGTGGAGATAAAAGGTCACGAGACCGATCGAGAACTTGCCAAATATGCCGGTGCCGAACGATGGGTATCCGCCGTCAACAACTGGAGTGAGCTTGGAAAATGGGATTTCCATGTATGCCGGGACCCGCAACTGCTGGAGCGCGAGTTGGCATATCTCGTCAGAAGAAATTAATCAACCAATCAAATGAAACACCAAGGAACGATAAAGCGACCACGATAGGTATCCTTTTTTTCCTCAAGACTCGGCTTCGTCTTATTCCCCATGACAACGCTGCCTAATGTTAACATGACAAGTGGAATGAGAAGTCGCTCTTGTCCGCGCACTGTAATGCCGCCTTACTCGTCTCTATTTTTTCATTGACAACTATACACGTGTATAGTATAATTGCGAGCGAACCGCTAGGCGGAAAGTGAATGTGGCACCGTACAAATTGCTTATTTTCCTTGTTGTAACGGGTTGGGACTTTGCCTTTTCACCTGCCAAGAACTTACTTCTACGACGACGACCTTTTTTTTCTGTTAACATCTTGTTCACATAAGCCCGGTTCTGAACCCGCACTATCAAAGGAAAGTACCAAGTCAAACCATGTGAACACATACTGAAAATCGTCGCTTTGTTCACGTTCCTTGCCCGTTTTTGGACGGTGGATCAACAAAAAAATAGGTACAAACTCACTCCAACTTGCCCCAAAATCACCGCTCTGTTCACATTTGTTCACATTTTCGGGCTGTAGACTTGGGAGAATACTGGTACCCTCATGGCTTTTGCAAAACTCAAGTGAATGAATTAGATCAACCGACTGAATAACGAACCATTAACTGACTGATTAACGAAGGCGATAGAAATCCCATTTTTCCTGAAAACCCGGTTTCTCCAGTCGATTTCGTACTCCTATTCGCCATGCTCCAATATCCGGTCCGATTTTAGTTTCAAAAAACGATAGAAATGGTATAATTTAGAACATCGCATCAATTCCGATTCATCAAGCGCCTTGACGTGTGCACACCACCGCTAATTCGCCGAACCAGAAGCTTAACATTTAACATAAGGAGACTAGCAAATGAATCAAACGGGTCACGAAGCGTCCTCTGCGAACGGTGGAGGGCACAAAATCCTCATTGGCATCATAGTCGCCATTATCGTCGGAATCATTGTCGGTGGTTGGCTGCCCGACGTCGCCGTAAAGACCGATATTCTCGGTGAAATTTTCCTAAATGCGCTGAAGATGATTGTCGTCCCGCTCGTCATGCTCTCAATGGTTGTTGGCATTACCGGCTTGGGCGATATCCGTAATCTCGGCCCCATCGGTGGGCGCACCGTTCTCTACTACATGGCGACAACCGGAATTTCGGTGTTGATCGGCATCATCTTGGTCAATGTGGTTCAACCCGGCAAAGACATCTCACACGGCGAAGAACGCCCCGAGTTGGCGTATACCCTTAGCGGCGATGGGGACCGCACCGTCAATCTGACAAACGGCACATGGCAGAGGACGCGATACAGCGAAAAATACATGCTGATGTTGTCGGATCAGCAGGTCGAGGGCGAGATAGAATCCCTCTCCGAGAAGTCGGCGACGGTGAAGTCCTGGAAAAATCGAGCGGAAGGCGTATTCCACATCGCAACCGATAGCGGCGAACACCTCCCGTTCCGCCGCATGAATGGAGAGGTGGTTTCCGCCGAACCCGTACTTTCTGAGAATGGACAAGGGCTTGAGGTCAAGTTGCCCGTCGCCCAGAAAGTGCGTGGCAAAGAAGAACGGGACATGGGCGGCACGCTGAAAGAGGTGCTGCTCGGAGACAAATCGACGGGGAAAGAGGGCATGATCCCACGCAATGTCTTCAACGCGATGGTGCGGATGGATATCTTGCCCCTGATCTTCTTCTCATTACTGATTGGCGCCACGCTTTCAGTTCTCGGCGAGCGGGGGCGCCCCACCATATCAGTTATTTCCGGTTTGAATGACGCCGTGATGCAACTGGTGCACTGGATTATGGTTCTCGCGCCGGTGGGCATTTTTGGACTCGTCGCCGGACGTATCGGTCACGCTGGCGGATTCAAGGATTTCCTGCCCGAGCTGCTGGCGGTGGGTAAGTATAGCTTTACCGTCGTGTTTGGTCTCGGGGTGCACGGCATTATCATATTGCCGCTTATCCTCCTGCTGATTGCACGTAGGAACCCGCTAAGGTACGTGAAAGGAATGAGCACAGCGTTATTGAACGCTTTCTCGACAGCTTCCTCCTCCGCCACGCTTCCGCTGACAATGAGGGCGGTCCAAAAGGAAAATGGGGTTTCTAACCGCACGGCGAGTTTTGTCCTGCCGCTCGGCGCCACAATCAACATGGACGGCACCGCCCTCTACGAAGCCATTGCGGCGATGTTCATCGCGCAGGTCTACGGAATCAGCCTCGGACCCGCCGAGCAGACGGTTATCTTTCTGACAGCGACCCTTGCGGCGATTGGCGCGGCGGGAATCCCGGAAGCAGGGCTTGTCACGATGGTCATTGTTCTTAGAGCGGTTGACCTACCGATTGAGGGTATTGGGCTTATTTTAACGATTGATTGGTTGCTTGACCGATTCCGGACGACGGTTAATGTTTGGGGCGACAGTGTTGGAGCCGGCGTTATCGAATCGCTCGAAAATGGCGGCACTTCAGAAGGTACGGAGTCTAACGCCTAAAGGAGTTACGAATTACGCAGTTCGGATTGTAGTAGCGATCAAGCTCCTATAGAGATCCTTTTTTCTTGAAAACTCGGTTTCTTCCCAATGTCGAGCGCTCATTGACCACTAACCAGCGACCACTGCTTTTGGTCTATTCCCTAACTATTCAATGCTTACGGGACTTGTGCCTCTATCGGCTGCGTCGTGCGGCGGTGCCTCACTAATCACTATAGTCATTGCAATTAAGAATTACACATGTGTTTATTAACATACCCAATTTCCCACCCATTCCCGTAGGTCGGGCTTCATGAAGATTAAGTATTTAAATCGGTAATTCCAGTTTTCCCTAAACTCGGTAGGTGCGGTTTCCTAACCGCACCGAGCATCGTTAGGACATTACCGAATTATTTATTGAAACCTCATCCAGCCCGACCCGCTCAATGGGAAACATCGCAAACCGGGAGATTGTGAGCTAAGTCGAGTCAATCAACGCTCATATGTGTAAATATAAATGCAAATGACTATAGCCACTGACCACTGCTTCTAGCGATTCGGTTGGATTAGGACTTTGGTCGACGATTTCGCTGCCTCAAGCGCGGTCGTCGCATCCTCAAGCGGAAAGATCTCTGAAACCAACGATTCGACAGGCAAGCCTACCCTCGTCATGAGTCCGATTGCCTTTGAGAATGGCCCGCAACGGGACGTTTGAATCCGAACTTCATCAACGACCAACTTGGTAGCATCAATACCCGTTGCAGGCAAGCCGCAGGTGGTCTTCAGCGCAATGGTGCCGCGCGGGCGCACGATTTCTGTGGCGAGACGGAGACCTTCCGGGTTGCCGGTGGCATCAACAACGACATCGGCACCGATACCGATACCCCTAGTCCACTTGCGCACGGCTTCAATCCATTTGGGTTGCTTGGCGTTGATAGTCTCAACCGCTCCCCAAGCAAACGCACGCTTGAGTTTGTTTGGCGAACGAGAAACGGCGCATACCCGCGCTTTCTTGAGGGCGGCGACTGCGCAAATTAGCAATCCCAATCTGCCAACGCCAAGAAGGACAACCTGGCTCGACGGAGAAATCGGTGTTAACTCAAACGTCTGAATCGCGGCGGCAAGTGGTTCAATGAAAACACCCTCTTCCCAAGAAATTGTATCGGGGAGTGGGAGTAAGTTCAAAACCGGCACGCGGACATATTCGGCATAAGCCCCGTCGTAGCCTATGATACCAACGACAGTGCGTTTGATACAGTGGTTGGAGAGTCCGCGTCTACACGCCGCACAGAACACCTCTCGATTATAAGCGCGACAGGTATTGTTGATTTCCGCAGCAACCCGTTTCCCAATCCAAGGGTGACTGCCTTCGGATCCAACTTCCACAACTTCGCCAACCAGTTCGTGACCTGGAACCAGCGGCAGAGGTACCGCATAATCGCCGGAGAATAGCGCGATGTCCGTGCCACACACGCCAGCGAACTTCACGCGAACGATTGCCTCGCTAGGTTGCAAAGATGGAAACTGGCGCTTGCCAATTTCAAATTTACGGATTGCCGACAGTGCGGCGGCGCGATGATTTGGTTTCATTTTGATTCGTAAGATTTTGCAGGAAAGAGTGTCACCATTGTAACGTAGGCAGCCTGAGGTGTCAACCACGATTAGGACCGTGCATCCAGCTTGTAGTCGTGCAATTCATTGCACATCTGAAGATTGTAGCGACGAACCCGAGTTTTTTCTTCAAAACTCGGGCTCGTCCCTCCACATTCCGTAGAATATTGATCGCCAAAGCCCCGATTTCCTCTTTTCTATTTCCATTTTATTCCACGTACGGTCTAGAGCGAGCTAGAGGACGCCTCTATAACCAAAAATCAGATCCGATTGTCCGGGGATACCGCCCATCCCGTTTCAACCGGTTGTCACACGCATGTCAAAAACATTGAAGGTAGATATACCAATGGCGCGCCCAATACTTAGAGCCTGTTTGAAAAGTACAGTTTGTAGGGTGTGCACTGCGCACCAGCTTCTAAAAGCCCCAGCAGGGATCAAGCGAGTGGATAACGAGTGCGATAGAGATCCCACAGGTATGTAACAGCCAACAATGAAAACATGAAAAAACTTTCTCAAAATTCTCAAAAATGGCTTTGCCACCGATTATTCAAACAGGCTCTTAAAATAAGCACCTAATCCATGCTACCGTTGAAACTATTTCTGTAGGACAGGCGTTATTATGCACAAATAGCCTTGACGAATCATCAGCAGTAATGTATAATTAGACTATCGAAATTCCCACCCGCAATTGTCCACAGCGAGGATTACTTCGTCAAACAGATCGTAAGCCCCAAGGTTTGATATGGGGATGGATCACGGTGATTCGAAAGCAGACTGTGAATATTTGACCCTCCGCTGCCTCAACCCAACAAAGGTCGATGTTTTCAAACAGGCTAGACGGAGTCTTTGGGAGAAGACTGTGTAAGCGGTGTGTATTTGTCACAGTCACACTCAAACATAATTCCTAAAAGAGCCGAGAACCCCCGCCTTGAAGTGAAGGAGTCGTTATCCCCCTTCAATTTCTGATGTGAGATCTCGTCTATGTGTTATCTTGTCTGCTGATGTCTGAAACCAGCATCCAACCAACCACGATTCCCAAGGTATCTCAGGGAATACGACTTTCCTTAAGTCAAACTCGATCCAGTGAGGTCATCCACCGAGGGCATATAAATAATTGATTCATTATATCCATCAGAGCAGCGTCGAAAAGATGTCTTTACCTAGCAAGGAAATCTAATAGATTCGCTGGGTGACGGTTACCTCGCCCGCGGCGTCAAAACTACCTACACAATGAGGTCAAACTTTCCCGGAAACCCCTCCATTTCTCAACCGAAGGCACCCCAATGTGAATAGCTGTTTCTACCTCCAATTCGGTGAGCTTCCCCTGAGTCTGTGTCTTGTCGGTAAAAAATCCATAGATTGAATACAGAACGGATTTTATCCCCATGGACAAATCCTGTATTCATTGAGTAATCTATGAAAGTCAAGTGTTAAACGAGGAGTAACGAAAATTATGGAGAATTTGGACATCGGTAAACTCCAAGAAATGAGAATCTCCGAACTGAATGCTATGGCCCGAAAACTCGGGATCACAGGCTACAGCGGACTTCGCAAGCAGGAGTTGATTACCCGAATTCTTGAAGCCAAAGCAGAGAACACCGATGCACTGTCCGGATCAGGTGTGCTCGAAATTTTACATGACCGGGATCAGGGATACGGTTTCCTTAGATCGTCTCGGTACAATTACTTGCAAAGCAATGATGATATCTATGTATCTCCTTCACAGATTCGTCGGTTCGATCTGCGTACCGGCCATGAGGTCGGAGGAAAGATTCGTCCACCCAAGAAGGGGGAGAACAAAGAAGAACGCTACTTTGCCTTGTTGCAAATTGAAAATGTCAATCAAGAAAATCCCGAGATAGCCAAGGAAAAGATTCTTTTTGACAATCTCACCCCGATCTATCCCTATGAGCGGTTGCAACTGGAACACGATCCCCTTGAGTTTTCCACACGCATTGTCGACCTGATGTCCCCAATAGGCAAAGGACAGCGTGGATTGATTGTGGCACCACCCTATAGCGGCAAGACGACAATTCTAAAAAATATCGCACGGGGAATCGAGGCGAACCATCCGGAAGTGAAGCTAATCTTTCTCTTGATTGATGAACGTCCGGAAGAGGTGACGGATGTCGCCAGATCTGTCAAAGGCGAGGTAATCAGTTCGACGTTTGACGAGCATCCGGAACGACATATCCAAGTCGCCGATATGGTAATCGAGAAGGCGCGGCGCTGGGTGGAATACGGCAAAGACGTGGTCATACTCTTAGATAGTATGACGCGGTTGGCGCGGGCGCACAATGTTATGGCGCCGCACAGTGGCAAGACATTGTCAGGCGGATTGGATGCGCTCGCTTTCGTCAAACCACGGCGCTTCTGTGGCGCCGCCAGGAAAATCGAAGAAGGCGGCAGCTTAACAATTTTGGCAACAGTATTGATTGATACCGAAAGTCGCGCCGATGAACATATTTACGAGGAGTTCAAAGGTACCGCGAACATGGAAATCCATCTTGAACGCTCACTTCTTGACCGACGCATCTTTCCTTCGATTAATATCGAAAAGTCGAAAACTAGACGCGAGGAACTGTTACTCAAACCGGCAGCCCTCAGCAAAGTATGGGTGTTGCGAAAATTCATGGGCCAGATGAATACCGCCGAGTCAATGGAACTTCTGGTTGAACAACTAGGCAAAACCGAATCAAACGAAGAATTCATTGAAATGATGGTAAACAACAATAGGAGCAAAAATGGATCGTCGCGTGCTGCGCGATACTAATATGAGTCCAGAATTGCTGATTTTTACACTCTAATGTTTCAGACGAGGAGGACATATCATGAAACCAAATATTCATCCTGAGAACATGGATTGTGTGATTACGTGTGCATGTGGCGCAACGTACAAAACGATTTCCACAAAGTCTCGAATGGGAATAGACGTTTGCGCCAAGTGCCACCCGTTTTACACCGGACAGCAGAGTCGTGTTATTGACACCGCCGGGCGTGTAGAGAGTTTCCGTCGTCGCTACGGCCTCACGGCGAAAGAGTAAGGTGGAAGCGCGGTCAAAAATAGATCTGCCATGTCGCATCGGAGACAGGGATGCGATGCTGCCTATGAAGCGCACAGGTATTTTAATCCAATCAATTGACAGTCGGGCGATGTATCGGGTGTCGGAAAGCCGAGGTACGAGTTAAAGATGTTTGACAAGCTAAAAGACATTGAAGCCAAATACGTTGAGGTCGAGAAGTCATTGTCCGATCCAACACAGATATCCAACCCGCAAAGGTTGCAAAGCCTCGCGAAGACGCATGCGGAACTCGCCCCAATCGTCTCGACATTTAAAGAATACCAAAAAGTGCAGTTAGAAACGGACGAGGTTCTATCTCTCCTTGAAGAGGATACAGAGGAAGACCTCCTAGAATTAGCTAAGGGGGAACTCGAATCACTGACTCAGCAGAAGGAGCAACTGGAAAAACAACTTCAGTTGCTTATGCTTCCGAAAGACTCGAACGACGAAAGGAACGTAATCACCGAGATTCGCGCTGGCACTGGGGGAGAGGAGGCGAGCCTGTTTGCGGCCGAACTCTTCCGAATGTATTCAAGATATGCGGAGAGACAGGGATGGAAGATTGAAATACTCAGCGCTAACGAGACAGGCCTCAAGGGATTCAAGGAAGTCATCTTTTCTCTACAAGGCAACCGTGCCTATAGTAAGTTGAAATATGAAGGTGGGATTCACCGGGTGCAAAGAGTTCCCGCGACGGAAGGAAGCGGCCGGATTCATACCTCGGCGGTCAGCGTTGCCGTACTACCCGAGGCGGAAGAGGTCGATTTGGTCATTGAACCAGCAGACATTCGCATCGACCTGTATCGATCCTCAGGTCCTGGCGGTCAGAGCGTCAATACGACCGACTCAGCGGTGCGGATTACCCATCTGCCCACAGATCTTGTCGTCACCTGCCAAGATGAAAAATCGCAGCACAAAAACCGATCGAAAGCCATGAAAATATTACGTTCTCGTCTCTTGGAACAGATGCAACTTGAGCAAGACGCCGAACGATCCCAGACCCGCAGAACGATGGTCGGTAGCGGCGACCGAAGCGAGAAGATTCGGACCTATAATTTCCCGCAAACTCGTGTCACGGATCATCGAATTGGATTATCCGTTCATCAACTTGACGCCGTTCTAGATGGAGAGATCGACACCCTCATTGGTGCCCTGACGACTGCCGATCAAGCGGAAAAATTAAAGACTCTGTAGCTGTGAAAACCTGGCGCGTCATCGACCTTATCCAGTGGACGACCGAATACTTTAAGCGTTACGATATCTCCACCCCTCGCCTAGATTCCGAGTTACTGCTCAGCCATATCCTAGGAACAAGCAGATTACAACTCTATTTGCAGTTTGAGATGCCGGTTGTTCTCGAACACCTGGCGGCATTCCGAAAACTCATCAAGAAACGAGTCGCTTGTGCACCCGTTAGTTACCTTACAAGCCGTAAAGAGTTCTTCTCTCTTGACTTTTATGTAGACTCCCGGGTACTAATTCCTCGCCCGGAGACAGAGGTGTTAGTCGAAAGTGTTCTTCAAGCCCAAGCAGGGCAGAGCCAGCTAATTGACATCGGTACAGGCAGCGGCGCAATCGCGATTAGCCTTGCGGTTAACCGTCCGGAGTGGGAGATGTTAGCCACGGATATATCGGCTGATGCCCTCGAAGTCGCACAGAAAAATGCGGTCACGCATAATTGCGCTAATCGTCTTACTTTCCTACAGGGCAATCTGTTTGAACCTTTAGAGGAATTACCGAGTTTCCGATTTGATTGGATAGTTTCCAACCCACCCTACGTAAGCACGGTCGAATACCCTTCCCTGCCGACTGATGTGCGCGATCATGAACCTGAAACCGCACTGCTCGGTGGCACCGACGGGCTTGATGTCATTGTCGGCATCCTGGAAGGCGCTCCTCAATTCCTTAAGCCGGGTGGGCGAGTTGGGCTCGAAATCGGTCATAATCATAGCCACACTGTCCAGAACCTAGTTCAATCCAATTCGGCGTATAGCGGATGTCAAGTCATCAAAGATTATTCCGGTGTCGAACGCGTTGTTATTGCCGCCGTGGGTTGAGCCAGTGTGCTCATCTATCAACCCCGTCAAAGCAGCCAAATAGAGACCATGAAGAGAGTGTTGATAAGCGCGTGTTTGCTTGGCGTGAAGTGTCGCCATAATGGATGCGATAGCAAGAGCGAAGAGGTGATGGAAAGGTTTGAGGGAGAGAAACTCATCCGGGTCTGTCCCGAACAGCTCGGCGGATTGCCAACCCCGCGCCCTCCCGCAGAGATCGTCGGTGGCGATGGAGCGGATGTCCTTGATGGGGCAGCCTCCGTGATTACCGTTGATGGTGAGGATAAGACGATCGAATTTCTACACGGCGCACATCAAGCGCTTGAAATTGCCAAATCACATAACGCCACACACGCCATTCTCAAGTCGAAAAGCCCGTCCTGTGGTTGCGGTCAAATCTACGATGGGAGTTTCACCGGCAAGCTCGGCGATGGCGATGGGGTAACGGCGGCGCTGCTCCGCAGACACGGCATCCAAGTCATGACCGAAACGGAAATCGAAACTCATGAACCTTCACAAAGTTCATGAGTGCGTAGGTTGGGTTGAACAATCTTCGATTAAGCGATTGAATAAGTAGTGCGATAGAAATCCCTCGGTGATCATCAATCCCCGATTTCCCCTTTTCTATCTGCACGAGCCCCTAAAAGCACCAGAGGTGCGACAGGTGTATAGCGACGCGAATTCTCAAACACCCCCCAAAGCCCCAGCGAGGAATCAACCGAGTGAATAACGAGGGTGATAGAATTCCTGTAAGTGTTTAGTGGCTAGTGATTAGTGGTTAGTAAACCCCCTGAAGGCATAAGACGGGCAATGAATTGCCCTACTACGAACCAGAGGAATGGGTGTCCACACGTTGTACGCCTGAAAAAATAGCAAAAAGACCGTCTATATTTATAGCACTCGACCCCAGAAAACAATGGACTAAACAGTTACGAATTCCTAATAGTGCTCCCATAGAAATCGGAGTGAAACCCAACACTTCATCGCATGTGATTGTCAATCGCTAATTTCCATTCCTATCTTCCCGACAATCATCAAATCGTCGATTTCCCCTCTTCTTTGCTCGCGACAGGAGGTCGCGACCGGGAGATCGCTCCTACAGGAGGTTTGTAGTAGTGCGATTTTTTGCATGTCCGGTGTCGGATTTGCCATCCGCTGTCTTCTTCAACCTACCAACTCACCGCGCACCACGGGTCGGTCAACCAGCAGTTCTCCCTCTCGGCTTCGCGTCCCGGTAGTCATGTAGTGAATTACCATCGCTCGACGCTCTCGCGCGGACGTATTCGGATTTGATTGGTGAAGTGTCAGGCAATGATGCACCATCGCGTGCCCCGCTTTGACCGGCACCGCCACGGCGCGTTCGGTATCCACCTTAGCTGTCAAAAGAGCGGGCAATTTACCCTTCTCCGTTATTGCCCGCTCATGCGCCGCAAGCCCCTCGCGGTGGCTGCCCGGAACCACGTTCATGCAGCCGTTCTCCTCATCGGAGTCGTCAAGCGCCATCCAGATGCTTACCAGATTCGGAGGGACGCAACCCCAGTAGCCATTGTCCTGATGCCAGTGCACCGCACCGCCATGATTCGCAGGCTTGTAGAGGGCTTGGTCGAAGAAAACCTGGATATTGGGTCCAATCAGACTCTCGGCAATGTCTAGCAAAGGCGAGTGATATAGCAACTCTCGAAAGACGTCGTTACGTTGCCACATCTGCTGAATCTGCAGCATCTCATCGGAGTGGTCGGCTTCCGGATCATCGGCCGACTCGCCAATCGCGGCGATGTTGCGTAGCCCATCACCGAATGTTCCGCGTTTCTGCGCGAACAGCGCATCGTAATGTTTTCGCAGAACTGCTAGGTGGTCGTCGGCTAAAACGCGGTGTTCGATTTTGAGATATCCTTCTCGCTGAAACTGTTCGACAGCTTGCCTTGTTACTTTCATGAAGGCCCCTTTGACCCGAGCAACTCCCGAACCTTCCCGCCGATGTCGGCGCTCCTCATCAGTGACTCACCCACGAGGATGGCGTTCACATCTGCTTCGCCGAGTCTCAACACGTCCTCGCGGGTGTAAATCCCGCTTTCGCTAACAACGATCCTGTCGTCGGGAATTGATTTCCGCAGGTGGAAGGACGCGGCGATGTCCGTGTGGAAGGTTTTCAGGTCTCGGTTGTTGATGCCGATGATTTCCGCCCCAACGTCAAGGGCAATTTCCAGTTCCGCTTGGGTGTGCACCTCTACTAGGGCGGTGAGATTGAGATGCCCCGCAATTCCAATGAATCCCCGCAACTCTTCCGCTGTCAAGATTGCCACGATGAGCAGGATGGCATCTGCTCCCGCTACGCGCGCTTGATAGATGTGGTATTCGTCGATTGTGAAATCTTTCCGCAATAGCGGCAGACCGACAGCGTTGCGAATCCTACTCAGGTAGTCGAGATTGCCGCCGAAAAACCGATGGTCGGTCAGGACGGAAACTGCCGAGGCGCCGTTCTGCGCGTAGGTTTTGGCAATCTCCACCGGATTAAAATCTTCGCGGATAATCCCCTTGCTTGGCGATTTCTTCTTTACTTCCGCGATGAGGCTGACGGCGCCGGGTGCCGCCAGTGCAGCCTTGAAATCCCGCGTCGGCGGTAAATCCGGGATCCGACTCTTCAGCGTTTGGAGCGGTGCTCGTTCCCTGTCCCGCTTGAGTTCTTCTCGTTTGTGCGCAACGATTGTATCCAGAATCAAGGGTTTCTCCGACTGCTTTTCATCTCACGCATTCGACTTTGCCTTTAAGCCCTCCAACTTCTTTAATGCCTTCCCGGAATCAATTGAATCAATTGCCAACGTTAATCCCTCTTTCAAATATCCCGCTTTGCCGCCGGCAACGATTGCCGCCGCCGCGTTGAGGGCGACAATATCCCGCTTCGGTCCCCGCTCACCATTGAGAAGTCGCATTACCGTTTCGGCATTCTCCTCCGGTGTCCCACTGATGAGGTCTTCAGTTTGCGCTTTTGGAATCCTCAGATCGGTTGGGTCAAGTGTATACGTTCTCACGCTGCCGTCAACCAACTCCGTGACCCGTGTGGTGGTGGTCGTTGTAATCTCGTCCAAGCCATCATTGCCATGCACAACGAAGGCGTGCTTGCTACCGAAACTCTTGAGCGCGTTCGCATGCGTTTCCGTGAGTTCGGGCGCGTACACGCCAAGCACCTGCGCGCGTGCACCCGCCGGGTTGGTCAAGGGGGCAATGGTATTGAAAATGGTGCGGAGTCCAATTTCTCGACGTGGCCCAATGGCATATTTCATCGCACCGTGCAGCACCGGCGCGAAAAGGAATCCGATGCCGACATCGTCAATACACTGACCGACATGTTCCGGCGTAATCTCAATATTCACGCCGAGCGCCATCAACACATTCGCACTCCCGCTTGTACGGGTCACCCCTCGATTGCCGTGTTTTGCCACCGGTAGCCCTGCGCCCGCTACGACGAAGGCAGAAGTCGTTGAGATATTGAACGAATCCAAACGTGTACCGCCCGTACTACAGGTATCAACGACCAAAGCATGTTTGGTCTTGACCGGAGTCGCCTTTGACCGCATGACGCGAGTGGCTCCGGTAATCTCCTCCAATGTTTCACCTTTCATCCGAAGTGCGGTGATGAAACTGGCAATTTGGGCATCCGTCGCCTCGCCCGACATAATTTCATTCATGGTATCCGTCATTTCAGTTTCGGTTAAATTATGTCCATCAACCACTTTCTGAATCGCTTCGCGAATCATCCTGGAATTCCTCCTCAATTTTTGGGACAGTTCATCCTGCGCTGGATTGTTATTATCGGTAGTCTCAAGCAGGGCCGGCAACGACTTAATTTGCGTTTGGATACACCCCATCTCTAGCTTTCATTATAACCCACGCACATAGGGCGATCAAGCGCTTTTTAGGAATCAGCGTCAAGCCACAGAGGTGAAACACTCATCAGCGCGGCTAAGTTTTTTGTAGGGTGCGCACCGCGATCAAACGAGTGAATAACGAGTGCGATAGGGATCGCACCAGCCTTTGAAAGCGTCAGTGGCCATCTTCGATTATCAAATCTCTGATGGAATCTTTAAGGTGTATCGTAGGAAAAAGAATGAAAACAATCCTCCTCAAATGACCAAAAATGGCATTGACTCCTATTCTTCAAACAGGCGCTAAGCCAAAGAGGTGAAACACCCATCCGCGCGGGTAGGTTGAAGTTGCATCAGAAGGTCCGCGATATTCGCCCGTTGCACCCAGTGTGCACAATTGCGCTCGCATCGAAGGATATGCTATCATTCCGATGAACCCATGTCTCAATGTGAGGTATATAATTTATGAAAATCACTGAAAGGCTCCCCTACCTTGCCGTTATCGCGATCGCGTGGTTTGTGCGTTGCTTGCCCAAGCGATTGGCGATGGCTTTCGGCAGCGCAATCGGCAGATTTCTGTATCGGGCGCTCGACAAACGCCGTAAGATTGCTTTAGAGAACCTGAAAATTGCATTTGGAAATGCGTTGCCAGACCGGGAACATAGAGAGATATGTCTACAAAGTTTCATCAACATCGGCAAAACAGCAATCGAATTTCTGCGTTTCCCGAAATTGACTCGCGGGAATATTTGGCAAGAGGTAAGTGTTACGGGCACGGAACACCTCGTACAATCGCTAGATGAAGGACGAGGCGCAGTTGTCTTTCTTCCACATTTCGGTAATTGGGAACTTCTGGCATTGGTTTACGGTGTTATCATCCCGGATAAGGCAAAAGCACTTGCTTTTCCCCTCAAAAACAGATGGCTTAACGCATTAGTTTGGAAGTATAGGGAGCATCTGAGCTTGAAGTTAATTCCTCGCCAGCAAGCTATTAGGGAAACTTTCCGAGCCTTGAAAACCAACTACGCCGTCGGTTTCTTCGCCGACCAGGATGCCGGTCGGGAAGGAGTTTTCGTGGATTTCTTCGGACGACCTGCCTCAGCCGTCCGGGGCCCCGTCACCTTTGCACTTAAAACAGGTGCGCCACTACATTTCTCTCTAGATATCCGCCAGTCTGATGACCGACACCATGTGCATATCTCGCCACGGATTGATCTTGATCGGTCCGGCAATTTCGAGCAGGATGTTCAGACGAATACCGCCCGCTTGATGAATTATCTTGAGGAATTCATCCGTCAATATCCGGCTCAATGGCTTTGGCTGCACAATCGGTGGAAAACTCAGCCAGATTCGGATTGGCAAACCAAACGCCGACAGCGCGACTTCCTAGAAAGGCGTTGACGGCTATTTCAGTTGCGAGGCATAGCAGGTCATGTTATAATTAGGTTCTCAACTGCGTGTTTTACTGTCTGATTTGAAGAATATCCGTTCAGAATTCATTCAATATTCGATGTCCAGTTACTAATCTCTTCCCATCAAGAGGGAGAACTTACCTTGAGCAATATCTCAAGATAAATCTCGCTATCACAATACGAAGGAGCTACCATGATTTATCCCAGTAGGAAACACGTTTTACCTATCATTTTCTTGACAACTATTGTGGTAGTATCGCTGCAATTTGTGCCCGTGGCTGGAAAAGATGCGTTAAGCAATCGAGACAGACGCATCACCAGTCCGATGTTTTACAAGGCCATTGTGGAGGCGGTAAAAAAGACCGATGAATATTACTATCTGGAAATAAATCGAAAAAAGATGTATGAGGGCGCCATTAAAGGCGCTCTTGCCGCACTAGGAGACCCCTACACCTTCTATTTGCCTGCGAGAGAGCAAAAGCGGGAAAAGGAAGATCTTTACCATAGCAAATTTGGAGGGCTAGGAATAAAAATCTACGTTGATAAAGGTTTAATAAAAATTTCTCGACCTTTGCCCGATACTCCCGCCATCAAAGCAGGATTACAGGCTGGAGATTATATTGTCAAAGTCGGCGATGTTTCAATTGATATTGGCGGGCCCGCGGGACAGACACTTGCCGATGTAATTGATATTTTGCGGGGACGTGTAGGAACGAAGGTTACAATCACTGTACGACGCCGGGGGCTACAGGAATTATTTGATGTAACCCTCACACGAGAGGAAATTTTGCCCCAAAGCGTCAAAAAGGAAATGCTGGAAAACCAGATTGGTTATATTCAAATAGAGAGTTTTACCGGAAGAACTAACGCCGAGTTCAAGAAGGCTATAACGGAGTTGCAAGAAGAAGAAATGACGGCACTCATTCTAGACTTGAGAAACAATGCAGGTGGTCTGCTTGAGCAAGCCAATTATGTCGTAGATGCCTTCATTTCCGAGGGGCCCATCGTCTCGACAAGAGGACGGGGACATAGATTCAATCAAGAATACCCGGCACACGGCGGTCTGCTCTGTCCCCCCGACATTCCACTCGTGGTGATGGTTAACGAGTGGAGCGCCAGCGGTTCCGAGATTGTTGCCGGGGCAATCAAAGATACTAAACGCGGCGTCTTGGTTGGCACTGAAACTTTTGGGAAAGGGCTTGTCCAACAACGCTTCCCATTGAATAATGGTGGTGGTTCTATTTCACTAACGATCTCGGAATATTTCACACCAAGTGGAGCTAGAATTCACAATAAAAGTATCGCGCCACATGTGTTCGTTGAGAACTGGACAACTGGAGTAGTACATGTTGATAGGTCTATCAAGAATTTCGTAGAGAAGTGGATTGAAGCGGAGGAGAAAAGCGCGGGCAAAACCCTTACAGAGGCCGACTTTATGGCGCTTGAGGCAGAACTTCCCGATCTGATTACATCCCTAGAGCAAGAATTTATGACAAACCTGCAAAAATCAATTCGGCTCAAAGCGCGTAGGTTTTTTGACGTCAACCTTGGAATCTACAAACTTGTAGATTTGCCAAATGACAAACAGTTGGTGGAGGCAATCCGAATACTCAACGAGGGTGAAGTCGAAGGGATTCTAGCGGCAGCCCCAACGGCAAATCTGTAAATTAACGGAGACTTAACCTATGGATAGATTTATGGTCCTCTCTTGCAATTGTAGGAGCGATGTCCGAATCGCGACTCCGATTCCTGACAGGTCGCGATTCGGACATCGCTCCTACGGGGAGGCGAAATATAACAAATCTATCTATATAGGTTCAGACTGCTCCTGCTAGTTTGGCAAATCCAGCAGATTTTTATGATTCCATAATGAGAAGAAACTCTTAACAAGAGCCGTTAGCCCCAAGGCGGACGGTGCCCGCTCAAATTTTCGATATAATCGGCTGTTTCCCGAAGTTCCCGCGCGTGATGTGCTTTCGCCTTTTTCTTCGCGGCATCTTCAGTTTGATAGTCAAGTCGCCATGTTCCTTTCTTGAGTCGCGTGAGTACAAACTCACCCTCCGTGTGTGCGTTTACATATCTGAGGAAATCGTGTAAAATCCAATAGACGTCCGACGCGGAATATCTAAGCGGATTGGATTTGGATTCCCGACCAACATATTCCAACGCTATCTTAACAAACT
The DNA here is from genome assembly GCA_965197465.1 of Candidatus Poribacteria bacterium. GTDB lineage: Bacteria > Poribacteria > WGA-4E > WGA-4E > JAJDTR01 > JAJDTR01. Next base: position 4,296,014 of record OZ240209.1, read on the forward strand.
CAGCAACTTCTGGCACCGTATAAGAGCCGTTGGCATCTAACTGAATTTTATCCATTATTGTGACCGCGGCGGCGTTGGCGGCGGGACTATTGAACGTTCAATTTAACCGTGGGCATTCGCGCGGGTTGCGCATCAAACCGAGTTTCCGGCTTTGCGCTATTACGCACTTGAATCAATTGAGCGGCAATACTCACGGCGATTTCGGGGACAGTTTTTGAATTTATATCTAAACCAATGGGAGCGTAAACCCGGGCGAGGTCATCCTCTGAAATACCGATCTCCATTAAATCATCCAGAATCAGTTTAATCTTTCGACGGCTGCCGATTAAGCCGACGTAATGGGCTTTGGACTCAACAACGCTGTGAAGCGCGTCCTCATCATGCTGATGCCCTCTAGTGACAATGACGACGTAAGTTAGGTGATTGATAGGGTACTTTCGCAACTCTTCGGCAATGTCACCGATGATAATCTCTTTTGCTTCTGGCAGACGCTCCGTCGACGCAAAATCGGGGCGATCATCGACAATGGCAATGTCAAAGTCCAGCCATTCACCAAGATGGCATAGCGCTTGGCCGACATGACCTGCACCGGCGATGAGAAGTGTTGGCCGCGGTTGTACCGGGTCAAGAAAAACCCACACATCGTCATGTTTCCAGCGAAACACACCCGGCGAATTCTCCTCCAGCACCTCACCGAGTTCGTTCTCGATTTCCGACTCTAATTCTGCGTTCCCCAACGAACCAATTCGCCCATCATTCATGGTACGAATCATCTTCATGCCGGCCTGAACACCTTCCACTTCACTCTTCACAACAGTTGCGACAACCAAAGGCACCTTCTCGTCGTTCAATTCCTGTAGACGGGAAAACATGGCAGCTTCATGTTTAGTCTTCGGGAGATCTATGAATATCTGCATGTTACCGCCGCAGATGAGACCATCATCCCAACCGTAGTCACTGTCCAACTGAAAATTAAGCAGACGCGGCATACCTCCCTGCATTAAACCAATCGCTTGTCGGCGTGCTTCCGCTTCCACACAGCCACCTCCGAGTGTTCCAACGTTCCGCAGATCTGGCAGGATGAGCAACTTGGAACCGGGCTTTTGCGGCGTTGATCCCTTTGTTTCGACGACCATGCAATACGCCCCCACCTCCTGTGCTTCAATGAGATTAAGAATTTCCTTATATATCTCTCTCATTCTCTTTATCTCCACCTGATGTGATTTCGCATTTTCGCTTGTTGGTCGGCAATGCTTCTCGATACCAACTGAGTAAATTGCTGCTGTTGTTTGTCGGTCAATTCCAATTTAATAATTTCTTCCACGCCGCAGCCTCCAATCTTCGCTGGTACGCTCAAATATACTGATGAGGTGCTCGCCTGAATCAGCGTGCCCACACTGATTATTTTCTTTTTGTCTAACCCAATTGCACCGACAATTTGCCGGAGACACACTGAAAGATTGTAAGGACTATCCGCATGTGCCCGTGCGGATTCATTTATACCTGTGAGTTCACGAATCTGCGAGTCGCTGAGAAGTTGGTCAATGGGAATACCATTTATGCGGCAATACTGAGGTAGAACTAGAACTCTCTCGTCATTTCCTACTACCAGTGTAGCGACATCCGTAGCTGAAACGCGAAAATGATTGGCGATTTGATGTTTCAAGTAAGCACTTGCCCGAATACTTGAAAGCCCAATTACTTGCCCCGGTTCCGATTCTAGCTCCCGGTGTATCAAGTGAGCGAGGAAATTCGCAGGCGGCATCGCAACGAGGATTCGCGCCTGTGGAGCATGTTGTTTGAGATTCTTGGCAGAATAGCGCGCAAGTGCCAGATTGGCGTTTCGGTTTGTCTGCTGTGAATTGACGGCAGCGCGGGAGGAAGGGGAAAGCAGAATCACCACTTCGGAATCCGCAAGTGCAGCAGAAGTGCGAGAGACTGAAATCGTTACGTCATGTCCTCCAACAGCCAATGACGCTTCTAATTCCTGTGTAACGCCGCGAGGTAACCCCTGAGTCTCATCAACGAGGACGACCTCCGAAACAACATGGGAGTGGCAGATTTCGGAGGCAACAGCAAGCGTTGAATCACCTCGACCAAGGATACTTACTTTCATGTCGATTAGGGGCTAGGATTCAAGCGTTATCTCAGAGGTTAATCCCTGTCTAAATGGTCCATTCGCTATAAAGTGTAAGGTATAAAATCAAGTATTTTGGAGCTCTGAAATCAAGACAATCTAAAGCAGTGGCTAGTGGTCAGTGAGATTGTTTTCAAGTTCTACTTGAAGGGGCGGGTTGGAAACCCGCCCTACGGGGGTTGTGGAACAAGATTCTTGTGCCAGTTTCGTAATTATTAAATACTTAGCGAATGAAACACTAAATAGGAATTACAAGATAGTATCTATGACGCCTTGGAACTGTTGCTCAAGAACCTTCCTCTGGTTGTCCATCTCTGATTTGGACGCAATCTTTGTTTCGAGGAGTTGATCGTATCTTTCAACATATTCCAATAAGGACTCCACTTCCTTGCCATAACAGACTGCTGTGGAAAGTACCTTTTCCTTAATCAATGTCGGAAGTTCATCCGCTGTAATTTGAGTGAGTTCCCAGCGCCACAGTTTCTCAGAGATATAATCTACAAATTGCTTCAGAGCTTCGCCCTTATAACCTGCATCCTGAAGGTTCTTCAACTCTTGAATCAAATCTAACACGACATCAAACGTAGCCGGTGAGTCCCCGTTCTCTGCGACGCTGGACGAAGCCTTTCTCAGATTCATCAAGAAACGACCAGTGGTGGAGATAGGCAACTGGTACTCAAGTAAAAACGCCCTCAGATTTGGATAATCATCAGCCGATTTGATGTTTTCTAGCCAGGTTTTCTCTATGGGTGGCAGTTCCTGTAGATTGAAGTTCATCACCTGATGCCGCCGAATTTGGTCTAGCTGAGTAGATCGGGAATCAATGCCTGCCTCAACCAAGACCGGTGCCGCATTTGTATAAGGTGTCAGGAATTCGATAAGTTCAGCGATCTTTGGCTTTTCCTCCTCAATCCATTCAAGAGTTTCCGCCACGGATTCGGACAACGATGCCTTGGTTTTAGCTTGCCCCTTCTTCCTACCGGCCTGTTTTCTTTGGGCTTTGGGGCTTGCAATCCGCAAAGCGCGTTTTTCTAAAGTTCGCTGATAGTCGAGAAGTTCCTCTCGTAAGAAGCAGAACAGCGTGTCCCCATGGATTTCCAGTATTGAGGGTGTTGTTGTATCGCGCAGCCCCCGCCCACTCTTTGATAGAAGGGCGCGATCGAGATTTCGTTTCAGACCGTTAAGGTCTTTTTCGTCACGTATGATGATTTGGCCGCTCAAAACCAAATCAATCAACCGTTTTGCTTCTAGCGGAATACTAAGATTAATGTCGCATAGAGGGCGAAAGCTCTGGGTAAGCAACTCTCTGATTTTTCCATCGGTCAGTATCATCCATAACGTTGCATAATATTGGTCAAGTGAGCTCCGTTCCTTTGGTGAATTCAAAATCCAGCGCCTAATGATGGGAAAGTTGTCTCTGAGCTGATTGACGAGGTGCCGGAATTCTTCGTCCGGAATTTCAAATCCGCTGAATTGGTCATCCTTTCTTCTTGAAGTTCGGCGTAATCTACCACTCGATGTCGATTGTTTCGGCATCAATAGGGGATCTACCAAAGACTGAATGACGGTTTCAAACTGCTGACGGTGCTGGCTTGCGAAGTTAGCGATTTGCAACAATTCTAACCAGAGAGTTCGCAGCCGCTCAATCTGCTTGGAATGCACCGAAGCATTCAGAGCAAAACGGTGAAGCCGTTCACGCACCGTCTTTTTCGTCCATGCAGGCAAATGGATTTCGTCAACCAGCTCGCCATTGTCAAGCACAAAGGCTTCTATCGTATGAATATAACCAGATTCTATGAAGTATTTCTCGAACAGAAGATCGTAGAGAATACTTGTCGCCCGGTCTAACACCTGATTCGCTAGTTTATATCCCGACAGAATGATACTTTTGAGCGTACTTTGACGTAGGTCGTAGATTTGCCACGACTCTATCATTGGGTCAATGCTATGCCTGAGTTCATCCCGCTTTCCATCTGCTATTTCTGAATCAAAATGTTCGCCGACGTATTCACCGAAGAATTCGGTAAACTCGAGCATACGATTTCGTAGATCGTGATTGACAAGCTCATCCCAGACTTTATCATGAACACGCTGCCCTGGTTGGAGGACAAGAGCTTGGAGTCGAGTCTCAATGCGTTGTTGAAATGCGGACATTATCTGGAATGCTTGTTGACTGGCTTTTGACACATAGCCATCAACCATTGATGAACATTCAGTGATAGCCTCGTTAATCTGCTCGGATGTTCCGTCTAGGGCAATTGGGACAAGCTGGATTACATCCTGCTGTAGCGGATCGTAGACTGCCGCTGTCGGGAAAACCTGGATTTCGGACGCGTCTTGCGCCGATTCAAAAGGCGAAATGTTTGATACAATGTCGTCCTGATCGGAATTTCCGCGCAGATACGCATCCAGCGTCAAACAGTAGCCAATGTCAACAAGATCAGGGTAACGTTTAGCGTGCGTGCGAAACACAACTAGAAGCGCGTCATAGTTAGTCGCAGCAATTGACTCGAACAGTTCATCCTCATTCAGATGTACCCGGTGGATATTCGTTTGTTCAGGGATAATGACTTTTGCCGTGGTTGAGGATCCGTCGGCAGAGTCTGTGAGGATGTAACTCCCCGTTTTGGCAGAACTTGGTACTGTCAACTCAACGTTCAAAACCTCTTGAGATAACTCAGATAGGGTCAGCGACTTGCCTAGGTGCTGAACTGTAATATCTGTCAGCACACCATCAGCAAAATCTACGACTTGGCGGGCATTACGTTCTAACTCTTGTACACTTTTCCGAACGCGTTCGTAATCGTCACTTGTCTCCGCAGCGATTTTTGCCTCGTCAACCCAAGATGCCCATGCTCCAGGGCGTCCCTTCATCTTTAGTCTAAGTTTGCCATCTTCGGAGTCAAATCCAGGGAGAATCTGTCCTTCTGAAGAACTCTTGGGCGTCCATACAAGTAGGTACTTATCCGTTTTGGCGCCGAGTCCCACGCCGAAGGTGTCTCCCCAATCCATCCGCCCTTCGACGCTTGATTTAATTTTCTCAGTTAAAGCGAAAAGTGAGTCAGAACGAAAATTAAGCGATAGGTCTTGCATCTGGTTGTAGTAATGTCAGTCCTCCATGCCTGACTGTGAGCACTATATTAGTTGTGAAGTCATAAAAAAAAGGCAATTCTTACCCCATATCTTTATGACAACATGGGAAATCCTTGCCTGAGAAAAACCTACAAAGTAGACGTTTAGTCGGAATTCTATTAAGAATTAACGCTCAACCCAGGTTGAGGGATATCATTATTTGCCACTAACTTGTCTCGATCAAATATGAAATCGCTACGCGAGCGTCCCAATATTTCACCGTCTTTCTGCTGTTCTCTGAAGTATTGCGGCAAAGTAATGCCTGTCATCTGAATGGCATCTTCCGGGCATGCTTCCACACAGTACCCGCAAAAGATGCAACGCAGCATATTGATTTCGAAAACATCCGGATACTTCTCGCGTTGGAAACCTTCCTTAGTTTCCCATCCCTCCGGGGCAGGAGCGGCCTTAATTGTAATGCAATCAGCAGGACAAGCCGTCGCACACAGGAAACAAGCTACACACTTAATATGTTCCTGCGCATCGGTTGTGAGTTTATGGATACCACGATAGCGCTCATTTCGCTCATTCACGCTCCGCGGATCTTCCGGGTACTGACATGTGAACTTCTTCATCGGAATGTGTTTCAGGGTTGTAAGCATTCCCTTGACAAGCGCCGGGATATAGAGCTTGTCCCAAAACGACATTTCTTCATTAACTTTCTTCATAACAAATTATAATTGCACCTTCCTCAAGAATAATTCTGCACATCCCACACAAAACTCGCTCTCGCCAAGGAAGTTTCATCTGTACTGTCGTAGCGCCACCGAACCGTACAAACCTCCAATACGTCTCTTGCGTACAGTGATGGTAGCACGATTGTGCATTTATGTCAAGCATTACATGACCGAAGTCCAGGGCAATCGCACCTGATTCCAGGCAATATGCAGTCATCAATCGCCGATTTCCCCTCTTCCAAGCGTTGTTCCCTTCCTCTTTCTCTCTTTGTAGGGAATACCGATCGTTATTCCCTACTTCAACTTCAACAAAAAAGCCCCGGAGTGAAATCGACAATCATCAAATCTTCTCCCCTTCTCTTTTCATTGCTCGTCCAGCCGAGACCGAGGTAGAGACACCTCTACAACCAAAAATTAGATGCGGTTGCCCTAAGCTGAGCTTTCATGACTCCGTTTCCACAGAGGCTAAAGACTAGTACTATAATTGGGCGCCTCTTCGGTAACTGCAATATCGTGAGGATGGCTTTCACGATAGCCACTGCTTGTCATCCGGATGAATCGGCTTTCTGTTCTCAACGTATCAATCGTAGGGGTACCACAATATCCCATTGATGCACGAAGTCCGCCGATCAACTGATAAACAAATCCACTCAATCCACCCTTGTGAGGGACGCGTCCCTCTATTCCTTCAGGCACTAGCTTTGACGCAAGTTGCTCCCCTTGGAAGTACCTTTCGCGTCCGCCGCGTTCTTTCATGGCTGCTAAAGACCCCATCGCTCTATACGTTTTGAAAGTGCGGCCTTGAAAGATTACTGTTTCCCCAGGGCTTTCATCTGTGCCGGCGAACAGACTTCCTATCATCACCGAACTTGCCCCCGCACCAATGGCTTTGGCAATGTCTCCCGAATACCGAATGCCCCCATCAGCGATAATCGGGACATCATATTTGTCCGCTTCGCGGGCACAATCATAAATAGCTGTAATCTGAGGAACCCCGATTCCAGCGATTACGCGGGTCGTACAGATTGAGCCCGGTCCCATACCAACCTTGATAGCATCAGCACCAGCGTCAATCAATTCGCGAGTACCTTCAGCGGTGACAACATTACCGACAATCACTTCAACGGTCGGAAACTGTTCTTTAACCTGTCGGGTCATCTCAATGACATTCTCGGCTTGGCCGTGGGCTGTATCTATGACTAGCACGTCAACTTCCGCCGCAACAAGCTTTTCGACTGCTTCTAAAGGTGATGATGGTGCAATGGCTGCGCCCACTCTAAGTCGACCAGATTCATCTTTGCATGCCGACGGATACTGTTGGATATTGTCAATATCCTTAATCGTAATCAACCCGCACAACCGGAACTTCTCATCAACGATTGGAAGTTTTTCCTTACGAATCTGATGAAGAATCTGCTTAGCCTTTTGTAGCGTGATACCCGGCGAGGCCGTGGTAAGTTCCTCGCTTGGTGTCATCAACTCCGTCACAGGAAGATCGCGATCTTCCTCGTATTTGAGATCGCGGTTCGTAATCATGCCTACCAGATAACCTTCCACCGTTACGATTGGGACGCCCCCGATACGATAGCGTGATGTCAACTCCAGTGCGTCTCGAACAGTTTTGCCCGGGGTCAAAGTAATCGGATCGGCAATCATTCCACTTTCAGATCGCTTGACCTTATCAACTTCATGTACCTGTTCTTCAATCGAGCAGTTACGGTGGATTATCCCGATGCCCCCCTCTCGCGCAACCGCGATCGCAAGTCTTGCCTCCGTTACGGTATCCATCGCGGCACTACAGATTGGTATATTAAGACGGATTCCGCGAGTCAACCGTGTATTCGTGTCAACTTCATCAGGTAGCACCTCGGACCGGGCAGGAATCAATAAAACATCGTCAAATGTCAGTCCTTCCTTCACAAATTTGGGGTTTGTCTGGCAAGCCAATTCTGTGTCCATCGGGATTTCCTCCTTACGAAGTCAACATGGGCGATTTGCGTAAAGTGGGGGCGGGTAAATCCAGTTGATTTGGAGACACAAGTCGGTCTACTATTTTTTCAATACGAGATGACTTTTCGCTTGGTAAACGCTATGTGGATTTACGAAATGAACAGCTAGGCAAATCCATAAGGCGGTCTGAGAGGTAAGAACAACCAGTTGCTTCATTTAGGTTAAAATAATATCACATCTCCGAGCGTATTGTCAAAGAAAAGGAAAGAATCTTGCACTCGTTAGGAAGTCATCACCGGGCGAACAAGGAGTGCTGGAAATGCCATGCCGGAACTCCACAGAAATCCCAGACCTTCCAAAATGTGGTGAGTTATGGTATAATTCACCAGGGTGTGGAGTTTAGGGATTCTCCCGCCAAGGAAATGCTCCTTTCCGTCGATTCAAAAAATCAACGTGAACTAACCACAGTAGTAGGCATACTCCGTATGCCGTAACTATTGTGCAAATTGCGACACGGCGGAGCTTGTCTACTGCATTTTGTGGACGGCACGCGGAGCGTGCCTACTACTCTTAATGATTACGACTTCTGAACTCACCAAGAGATTCGGCAAACTCGCTGCCGTGGATCGCTTGACGATGGAAATTGAATCGGGCGAACTTTTCGGGTTCTTAGGCCCGAATGGAGCAGGAAAGACCACCACGATTAACATGCTCACCGGCTTGATTCGGCCAACCTCCGGAGTCGCGACAATCTGCGGTTATGATGTTCAAACTCAGTCACTGCAGGCAAAATCAATTACCGGGCTAATGCCTGACACGCCACAGCTATACGAGACCTTGACCGGCCGACAGTTTGTTCGTTTAATCGCGGATCTTTACGAAGTCGATCCAAAGCAATCTGAAAAACGCATGGAGAACATGCTCGAAATGTTTGACTTGAGAGGTGCGGGCGACGATCTCATCAAGAGTTATTCGTACGGGATGCAAAAGAAAATCCTTATGGTAGCAGTGCTAGTACATGCACCCCGCGTTCTTTTCTTGGACGAACCCACAAGTGGTCTTGACCCCAAGAGCGCCCGTGCAGTAAAGGAGATACTACGTGAACAATGCGACCTAGGTTGCACGGTGTTCATGACAACACACATTCTCGAAATCGCCGAGCGAGTTTGTGACCGAATCGGCATCATCAATAAAGGCAGATTGGTTGCTGTTGGAACCATGAGCGAATTGCGCAAACACAGTACCACTTCTAATCTGAGTCTTGAAGATATTTTTCTCGACCTCACCGACGATGCTGAATATAACAAGATTGAGAAAGGAGAGGGGTTGTCATAGTTCTTTTCGTGTCGATCGGTTTGAACGTGTACAACTAAAATTGGGGGAATTACGCTTCCAGTCGTTCAAGAACAGTGCTCCCAGATTTCTCTTAGACCAAACTGAAGAATGCCTGAGTCCTTCTCGCTTCAAAATCCCGGTATATACACGTTCAGAATCTTATTGGGCGCTAGCTGGCAGCGCTGGTTGAATGGTATTCGATTTCGCGCGGAAGTCAAGCGAAAGCGCCTGATCGAAGTGATTGGATTTGCGATATTTATTGCAGCATTGTACTTGATGGGGCATGCCATTCTGAGCGAACTGAGCCGTCCCAATCCCGAAATAGTATTGAGAGTAATCAGTGCGTTCATGGCGCTTGGCGTTTTTGTGCTGGCAAAGGACGCCATGGAAAAGACGTTAAAACTTCTGTATGAAGCCCCGGAGACCTCTCTGCTCTTGTCACTCCCCTTGTCGCCTTTAACCGTATTTGGATACAAGCTGACTGAGTTGATTGCTGCCAATCTATTCGGCATGGTAGTCTGGTTGATTCCGCCGTGGATTGCGTTTGGACAGTTGTTCCATCTGCCGTGGCATTTCTATCTTGCTCTCATCCCAGCGTGTTGTTGTCTGCACATCATCATAATTAGTCAGGTCACAATGGGGATGATGATCCTCACCCGTTATTTCTCCTCCCGCGGTATGATCAGGGGCATCAAGATTATTGGTGTGTTGATAGGGGTGTCTGCCGGGTTTCTGATGTCTGCAAGTTTTCTAGCGTTGGATCGAGCTGATCAAATCACACAATTCCTCCTCAATCAATTCAATGCTCCTGCTTCAAGCTGGTATCCTCACGCTTGGGCTGCCAACCTATTGATGGGCTGGCTTCCCAACGCCGACCTTGAATTGTGGCGGTGGGGCGGGCTGCTTCTCGGCGGAAGCGTCGGTTTACCGGTTCTCGCAGCGCTGTTAGCTTCAAAGATTTACGTACGAAGCTGGGAATGTGCGAAACATGTGGAAGTAATGCCCAAGCGGGGAGTTAATATATCGAGGCGATTTTTCCCCTTGGGCAGAGGAAGGCTCCGTTCGATGATGGCGAAGGATTTCTTGGTCTTTATCAAGCATCGGGGCTGGTTAACTATGATAATAATGCTAACGCTGGTCCTACTGGTAACATTGATTGTTTCAACTTATGATTTACGGCAGAGCGGTATCCGTCATCAAAGTTTCAATGTCCCATTATTAAGGCTTAGTACTCAAGCGATGCTTTACAGCGCAATGATTACGCTCGGGCTTACGTGGGCTGGATTTAAAAATGAAGGGAAGACATGGTGGTTGTTAAAGTCAATTCCAACTTCCGCTGCCCTACTCTTTCATAGTAGGTTCCTCGTTGCTACCTTCTGTGCTACAATCTATGCGAATTCTTGGATTCTTTTGGGATTAATCTTGTTTAAGCCCCCGTTAGGTTTGTGGTTGTCGACTTTGGCTGCAACAACCTTGGTTACAGCTACTTCCGCTGCATTCAACACCGCCCTCGGAGCGTTGCCCTGGGTCGCAGAGACCGAAACGGCAAACAGTGGAGTAGCAAAAAAGCCGATTCTCCGCATCCTTACCATGACGGGAGGAATCATCGCCAATGTGACGTTTGTCGTCATATCGGCAACTACTACTAAGTTCGTAATCTTGGTCCTCGTTTGGGTGGGGTCATATTTCGCTGGAAAAGAAATCCTGAGAAGGCTGTTGGCATAGATAGGCAAGCAATGGGGGGACCATTGAGAACTAGCCTATCAGGATTAACACGTTGCTGTAACACTGCTAGACACCTCCTCAACCTACATCTTGATACCTTGCGGCAAGAATTTGAGGCCTTGCTAAATTGAAAGGTAAACAGTTCCGTCTTGGAGGTAATATGCTTATAGATTTTGAAGGATTATCGCCGAAAATTCATCCTACTGTCTTCATTGCTCCCGGCGCAATGATTATCGGCGATGTCACTATCGGTGAAGATTCGGGGGTTTGGTTCAATTGTGTTCTACGGGCGGATATCGATAGAATCGAGATTGGAAAGCGATCGAACGTTCAGGACGGTACAGTCATTCATCTGGACACAGGCATTCCCACTATCATTGGCGACGATGTTACAATCGGCCACGCAGCCATTATCCATGCCTGCACTATCGGTGACGCGGCATTGATTGGTATGGGCGCGATTGTCCTCTCCGGCGCAGAAATCGGTGAGGAAGCAATTGTCGCCGCGGGGACGCTCGTCCGCGAGGGGCAGGAAATCCCGCCACGCTCGGTAGCTATGGGCGTGCCCGCGCAAATCAGACGAGAAGTGACCGAGGAAGATCTCAAACGCATGCGAGATAATGCCGAGGGGTATGCCCGTCGCGGAGCAATCATGCGAAAAACGATTGCGGACACACAATAAAACCACGGCGCGCCGGCCGCTCCTGTTGGATTGACAAATTCGGCAGATCTAATCTGCTGAACGTGTATATATTTTATATTTAAACCTGCTTGTCGCGTTAACTCAAACAAGACATTACAGATGATGCTTGACCTAAATGCAAATCTCCCAATGACGCTTGACGAAATACCCGAATCTGAACAACAAGCGTTACTAGAAAAAGTTGCGACACAGATTGTGAAGCGGCGATTGACTGTGCCTGCCATCATCGCTCTTGAAATTTGTAAACCCCTTAACTTTCTGGGTAGTCAAGCCCTTATAGCCTTCAATCCCTTTGTTCACTCAATCTTTAACTCAGCCGACTACCAGAAGTTTGCATTAATCATCGAAAAAGACGCGAACGTCGAATCCCTAATCAAACTAATTGAAGATCTAGACAAAGAGGAGAGATGAGGAAAAATAGTGTGTCAGAAACGGTAAATTCCTCCGAAGATATTAAGACATCGTCGGGCGTAACAAAGGAGATTCGCTCAATTATTGCGACAGATTGCGGCAGCACGACGACGAAGGCAATCCTAATCGAAAAACGGGATGATGAATATCGGCTTATCATTCGTGGTGAAGCGCCGACGACTGTTGAAGCGCCTGTTGAAGACGTTACCGCCGGGGTGATTAACGCAATCACGGAGGTTGAAGAACTCGCTGGACGCCGGCTCTTGGATGACGGGCAAATCATCAAACCACAGCAAAATGACACTGGGGTCGATCTGTATATCTCAACCAGTAGTGCTGGCGGAGGGTTGCAGATGATGGTCGCAGGCGTCGTCCGAAATCTCACCGCGGAAAGTGCAGAACGTGCGGCGCTCGGTGCCGGCGCGATTGTGATGGACGTAATCGCTTCGAACGATAAGCGTCTGCCTCACGAAAAGATTGAGCGCATTCGAGCCCTCCGTCCGGATATGATACTCTTGTCGGGCGGCGTTGATGGAGGCACGACCTCTCACGTCACCGAACTCGCAGAAATCATCGCGGCTGCCAACCCGACCGCACGCTTAGGAATCGGTTACGAGTTGCCCGTCATCTACGCGGGGAACAAGGACGCTAGCAACCTTATTGCTGAGGAACTTGAGGGAAAGATGTCGCTAGAGATTGTAGACAATTTGCGCCCGGTGTTGGAACACGAAAACCTGATGCCTACTCGTCTGAAGATTCAGGATCAGTTTCTGGAGCATGTTATGGCGCATGCGCCCGGATATGGGAAGTTGATTGACTGGACAGATGCACCGATTATGCCGACGCCGGGCGCCGTAGGTGCGATTATGCAAGCGGTTGCGGACCAACAGAAGATTCAGGTCGTTGGTGTTGACATCGGCGGCGCAACAACGGACGTGTTCTCCGTCTTTAAGAATCGCGAAGGCCAATCGACGTTTAATCGAACCGTGAGCGCCAACCTCGGAATGAGCTACAGCATTTCCAATGTGCTTGCCGAGGCAGGACTGGAACGCATCCTGCGATGGGTGCCGTTCGAAATCGATCAAGCCGACCTGCGCAACCGAATCAGGAACAAGACCATCCGTCCAACGACCATTCCACAAACCCTTCAGGAATTGATCGTTGAGCAGGCAATTGCCCGCGAGGCTCTGCGCCTAGCCTTTGAACAACACAAGCAACTTGCTGTTGAGTTGCGTGGTACACAGCAACAGCGTACAATTTCGGAAGCCTTCGCTCAATCCGAAGGCGGGGGAACGCTTGTAGATATGTTTGGGTTGGACATGATTGTCGGCAGCGGCGGTGTACTTTCGCACGCCCCTCGACGGCAGCAAGCTATGCTAATGATGATTGATGCTTTTCAGCCGGAAGGAATCACCCGCCTCGCTGTCGATAGTATCTTTATGATGCCGCAACTCGGTGTCCTCGCGCAGGTCAATCAGGAGGCAGCGACGCAGGTGTTTGAACGTGATTGTCTTGTCCATCTAGGCACCTGTATCGCTCCCGTAGGAGCCGCAAAGCCTGGAGAGACCTGTCTCTCAATCAGCGTGGAACAATCAGAAAAAGAGACCATTATTGAAGATGTGCCATTCGGTCAATTACGGTTGTATTCGCTCGGGGTTGGACAAAATGCGAAGGTTAGCCTTCAGCCAGACCGTCGTTTCGACGTGGGCGCCGATCGTGGACATCCTGTGGAGACAGAGGTGACCGGGGGTGTAGTAGGTTTGGTCGTGGATACACGAGGACGTCCATTCGAGGTTTCGCCCGACCCCAAACTGCGCGTTGCCGACCTCAAGAAATGGACGGAGGCGCTGGAGGTGTATAATCTCTAGGTGCGTTTAGGAGTCTGTGGTTCCGTCTGCCTTAAGGATGCGACGGCAATTGAATCGCCCCGCAGCCGATTCTCGCCCCGGCATTACCCGACGGTTGTGAGGTAAAATCGTCCGCGCCCGCATGGACGATAATGCCTCGTCCAACGACATCCACGTTGGAGCCGGTACCAATCTCCCAAAGGCTTGTCGTCAACTTAATACTGCCGGTCCCATCCTCGCCGACGTTGATATTTCCGATGTCTCCAAGATGGAACTCGCCTTCGCCCCACACTCCGTGTGCAACACCGGTGGGATTCCAATGGCCGCCAGTCGACTTTCCGTCCGGGGAGCTGCAATCACCGAATTCATGGATATGAACGGCGTGAAGCCCCGGAGACACGTTGTTGATCTCAACGAGGAGCGAAATTTGATCGCCGGTCTGGTTGAAAGTTGCTGTCCCGGTCACGTTACTTCCGCTCGTCGGTCCTATTATCGCAACCGCCTGTTGAGAAGAAGGAACATCGGCTCCCTGAAATGCATCTTGAAGTAAACTGCAACTCGCCAAACCCATAACGATTCCAACTAACAGCAGTGGAAACCAGTACCTAACATTGTACGCGTTTAAAGTCTTTTTCATTGCTAAATCCTCCGAGTCTAAGTAAAATTGGGACGCTTGAATGCCGCTTTCCCAGTAAAATTCATTGTAAGGATCAGGCTTACCAAGGCAATGACTTGAGTTTAACACAAGGAATATGGAATATCAACTCCAATGCACGGAGTTTCATTATCCTTGAGTTTGTCCGAAGTTGCGCCCCCATTAGACCAACTGAACTTCTGATCCGCAACCTTGCTAATGCTTCGGTAACCGCATTCCGCTTTCCTTGAAGGAGAAGTTAACAATGGCAGTAGAAAAGCCGATGGACAACATTGAACCGGGCATCAAAGTAGCTGCCCAAATGTCTCCAGAACCCAACGAAGAAGATTTGCAATTTGCCCGGCAGATGGGAGTCGAATACGTCGTACTGTGGACCGACGGTGCACACGCAAACTACGACTATTTCATGAGCCGCCGCGAGATTTTCGAGAGTGCCGGTCTCAAAATATACGGCTTCGGCAACGGCGATGTGCACTGCCAAGCGGCGCTCGTGCTAAACCTGCCTAACCGCGATGAGAAGGTCGAACAGTACAAACGCTACATTCGCGATTTGGGAAAAGCAGGGATTCCCTACACCACCTATGCCCACATGGCAAACGGTGTCTGGAGCACTGATCCCGAGCAAACCCGCGGCGGTGCTCAGGCGCGAGCTTTCGATCTAGCCAAAGCTGAGAACAAGGGCGAAACAGCAAATCAGACATCACTAACCCACGGGCGCGAATACTCCGAGGAGGAGATTTGGGACAACTTCACCCATTTCATCAAAGAGGCGGCTCCGGTCGCGGAGGAAGCGGGTGTGATGATCGGTATCCACCCGGACGATCCGCCCGGGCCAAATCTAGGTGGCATTCCACGCTGTATTTTCAGCAACTTCGAGGGGTATGAACGCGCCCTTGACATCGCCGATAGTCCAAACGTGGGGATGTGTTTCTGTGTGGGCTGCTGGTTGGAAGGCGGCGAATTGATGGGGAAGGATGTGTTGGAGTCCATCCGCCACTTTGGCGAGCAGGGAAAGATCTTTAAGGTACACTTCCGCAATGTGGACAAACCACTACCGCATTTTGTAGAAACATTTGTGGATGACGGTTACATGGACATGTATCAGGTGATGCAGGTCATGCGTGAGGTCAATTTTAAGGGGGTGGCGATTCCGGACCATATCCCTCAGATGGCGGACGACGGTCGGGTCGGCACAGCCTATACCATCGCTTATATGAATGCACTTGTGAAACGCGCCAATGAGGAAGTAGGGAACGCAGATCTGCGTTCCCTACAAAAAACAATCTGGTGATTACTAGGTTGCCTCGGTCTTGTATAGCGATAATTTTGATGCTGCCCCTTAAGAGCACGCGTTTGTCCTTCACCTGCTCTAGACATCAATAGACCAAGCACGTACTTGATAAGGAAACGCTTTCTATGTATAAACGTCATCTCATTTCCGTTATAATTGGGGCTCGGCATCGCATCGCGTTCATCAGCCTATTGACCCTCATCGTGGGCTCTCAACATATATCCGCCCAATCGCAGCTAGCTCAAGATGCCTATGCCATCTTTGAGGGGAGCTGCCTCATCTGCCACTGCCCGACGGCGCCTATCGAGAAACACTCCTAATGGAACACGCCGCGCTCATCGAAAAGGGCACGGTTGTTCCGGGAAACCCCGATGCATCCGAGTTGTATAAGCGACTGCTTGGAACCACTGAAAATGGCGGGGCACAGATGCCGCTTGGACAACCGCAGCTCCCCGATCAGTCAATTGAGGCGATTCGACGCTGGATATTAGCCGGCGCCCCCGATTGGGCAACAACCCTTACAACCGATAGCCGATTTATCTCTCCCGGTGAAATACTTAATACCATCAAGAACCACCTCACGACACTCGAACCGTTCGACCGCGCCTTCGCCCGGTACTTCACACTGACGCATCTCTATAACGCAGACGAGACATCACCCGAGATACTTAGTGAGTACCGAAAAGTGCTCTCCAAACTCGTCAACAGCCTCTCATGGGGACTTGATGTCATCAACCCAATCCCCATCGACTCGCAAGCAACCATCTTCTATATTGATCTCAGACACTACGAGTGGGATGTCAATGACGGTTGGACCAAGATAGAAGGAGAGTATTCCTATCACATCACCTTTGATGCACCCGCACAGTCCGCACTACGCGAACAATTGACGTGGTTACAGACACAGATGAAGTGTGATGTACCATCGATTCATATCGACTGGTTTATTGCAAGGGCTTCAACTCCACCACTTTATCACGAACTGCTTTCGCTGCCATTGTGGGTTACGGTAGAATATAGAACTCGTTTGGTACAGCAACCCGGGTTCCCCAAAGGGGGCCGAAAATAGAGGGACCGTGGCTGTGGGTCGTGTTACCGGAGAGAAGACTGAGCAGCGATACGGACTTGCTGTCGGAAGCAAGCAGGGGCGCCGTGACTGAAGCGGAGATTGCTACGCATGGGGCAACCGCAGGAAACACCGTCGGTGATGCCGTATGGATATCCCATAGACTTCCCTCAACAGGAGAACACAATGTCGAACAGATGCTTGGAGGCCGCATTGATGGCGCCAGCATTTACGGAACCGCAACTTTTTATGCGCCGCGTAAACAAGATACGACGATCTATGTGGGCAGTCATGAGAGTTTTAAGGTGTGGCTCAACGGGGTGATGATTTACGAATCCTTGCGTCATCATGCCTCGATTGACTACATGGACTTTCTACCGGTCACTCTCCGACAGGGAAAAAATGTCCTCTTAGTCGCGTGTGAGGCGCGGTACAACGCCTTTTTTGGGTTTGAACCCGGCACCGAGTATTCGGTGGCAACCGGTATCGGCTACACTTTTTCCGAAACGCCGATTCACATAGGCGATACCTTTACCTTTAATGTCCGTGCAGAAAATGTCTCCAACTTGACGGGGTGGCAGTTTGATATTGCATTCGACCCTGCCGTTCTTGAAGCGGTTGATGTGAGCGAACGCGACTTCCTGAAGATGGACGGCGGGGCGACTTTCTTCCAGAGCGGGCGCATTGACAATTCAGCAGGTAAAATTGCAGGACTAATTGCGCGACGAATCAGCGAAGGCGGCGTGAGCGGCAGCGGCTCCGTGCTTCAGGTGAGATTCAAAGCGAAATCCGAAGGCGAAACGGAATTAGCCCTTCAGAACTTCCTGTTCGGCACTGTGGCCGAGGAGAGTATCCCCGCAGGGCCGCTTGAAATCCACATCACTGTAGAGGAACGGCTACTAACCGGGGATGTGAATCGTGACGGGGTTGTCAATATTCTGGATTTGATTCGCGTCGCTCAACAGTTGGGGAAAAGGGTACCCCCTAACTCGGCTGTGGACGTCAACCGAGATGGGGTGGTTAATATTTTCGACCTCACGCTCTTGGCACAAGGGATTGGGGGAGCCGCCGCTCCGTCAGCTCGGGGCATTGGCTCGTCGACGATAGAGGCGTGGATTAAGGAAGCACGTCTGGTAGATGACGGTTCGATTGCCTTTCGACAGGGTATTGCGAATCTCCAAAACCTGTTAGCCTCGCTGATTATTCCGCAAGAGACGGCGTTGCACGCCAACTATCCGAATCCGTTCAACCCTGAAACGTGGATACCGTATCAGTTGGCTGCACCCGCAGAGGTGACGTTGACGATTTATGATATGAATGGCGGCGCGGTTCGGCGTTTCGAGATGGGACATCAAGCGACGGGTATCTATCGGAGTCGCAGCCGCGCTGCCTATTGGGACGGTCGCAATCAGGGTGGGGAAACTGTCGCCAGCGGTTTATATTTCTATACACTGCGGGCGGGTGAGTTCACGGGGACGCGGAAGATGTTGATAAGGAAGTAAAACCACGATGTCTCGATTCGGAGAGGGATCTCTATCAGGATTTACTATCGCAGTCGCTATCCGCTCGCTCGATCTCCGGTGGAGCGAAGGCTGGAGAAGTCGCGAACAGGAGATCGCTCCTACAGAGAAGGGCTGGTGCGCAGTGCGCACCCTACAACTGCTACTATCCTTAATGCTCAAGCGGTGGCAAGGCCACATCCACGACCCACCCCCTCGTCTTGGCAGGTTTGTACTCTCCGCCGCGCAGGTATTCGGAGGTATGCCATAAACAGAGCTGCTTCCCATCGGGCAACCACGTAACAGACGTGAGATTGCTCGTCGTTCGAGCAACGGCTCGCTTCCGATTCGTTTCTAAATCAAGTACCCACACTTTCCATCGCAACCCCATACAATCCTCATGCTCCATATATGCCAGGTGTTTCCCTTGCGGCGACCACGATGGCGATGTATGTTTGAGAATCCTCGTTCGTTGTCGTTCATTCACATCCGTAACATGAAGACGTTTGTCAAGTAAGCGGTCAGGACGAATACTCCCAAGCAACACATAAGCAAGTTCTGTTCCGTCCGCCGACCAGTTCATCTGCTTGACTCGCAGATGCTGAGTGCGAATCTCTCCGTGCCTTGTTCCATTGATATTCTGCAATCGAATGCGAGCATACCCTGACTTGTAGTGTTGATGATCTAGCCCAATAGCGATTTGCTCCCCATCAGGCGACCAAGACGGCTTATCCAAAAAACTGAACGCGCCGACCCGTCCTTCAATCGGAATACGAGCAATCGGCGCCAAGCCGGTTGTATCGCTGTTAATTCGATAAACAACGTCAACACCTTCTTCCCACCGTCTGAATGCAAGTTTATTCGCAACCGGCGACCATACCGGCGCATCGCCGCTAACCAGGTGAGTTAGACGCGCGGTCTTCAAATCGAATGTCCATACCTCGCTCTCACCCTCTCTACGAGCCTCAAATGCAAGCAGATTACCGTTGAAAGACCATGACAGGTGTGGATTGTAGAACTTCCCCGCACACAACTTCCGAAAGCGCTTCGCTTCCCTATCCGTAATCCAGAGTTCGCTTGCTTTCCAATATTGTCCGGAGAGATTTGTTCGTTTGAAAAACGCGATTGTTTTTCCATCAGGCGACCAGTGCGGATATTCACCACCTTCAATAAGTTCCAAGGTACGGATGGTGGAGCAAATTGAGGTGTTGAATTGCACGTCATCGGTTTCTTCAAACCTACCGATGGCAAATTCGTCCATCCACCCGGAGGCGCCATCTGGAAGTTCAACTTGATACCATCCTTTCTCTTCATTCAGAATCGGGAGCTCGACGCCGTCGTTGAGATGCAGTTGCACAGGAGAATCGGAATCTTTCGCAGAATACACAGCTGCCTCATCGTGTACTACGATTCCAACTTGACGTTTGTCCGGTTGTGGTAGCGAAGACTCCGCTGTCTGATTCTCGAAGGCATACACATAGCCATCATGGGACGTGACGTAGAGCAGACCATCAGAGACCGCAGGTGCCGCGTCAACATATCCCTGCGTTTCGTATGACCAGACCTTTTCTTTCGCTGCAACGTCTATGGCGTGGATTCGACTATCTCGCGCACCAATATAAACTACGCCATTGGCAATGACAGGATAACTGTAAGTGTAATCTACATAACCCCGCCACAAGTCAGCTTGATGTTCTGGAGTGATTGGACGCAATTTACCTTGAACACAGCCGAAATCAATCCCATCAATCCGCACGCGACTCTGATACCTTCCTTCCGCTTCCCCCGTTGTTGCATTAATGACATGAATCGTCCGCGTGAATGCACCGATGTAGACCTGCCCATTGGAGATTACTGGCGGAGAATCCATCCACGTTTCCGATTTAAACTTCCAAATTAACTCGCCAGTTTTGGCGTTGAGGGCATACACACGATTATCTCTTGCACTAAAGTAGACCTGATTGTTCCAGACTGCCGCAGGATACCGGATGGCATCGCCACTCTGGAACGTCCATTTCACCTCCCACCGCTTTGCATTAAGCGCGTACAGCTTGCCATCTGTTGAGCCGACATATAGCGTGCCATCAACAATAATGGGGCTTGCGTGGATAGGACCGCCGGTCTTGAATTTCCAGCGCGGCTTTAACGGCGGCTTGAGCGTCTGATCCGGACTCTTACCCGAAAAATGCACATCGTGCATGAACATCGCCCAATCTTCGGGTCGGGTCTGTGGCACACCGCGCCCTCCAGTTGACCTAGGTGAGGTTTCAACTGGCGACTTCGTACTCTGGGAATCTTGAGATTGGCACCCGAGCAGTAAAATGAAAGGCACGGAAAAAATAAGGATTAGACGCCAAGCCATTGACATTCCTCAACGATTGTGTGGGAGACGGTGCCCCTGTTTCAACGAAAGAAGGACACTCGCCAGAAGGAAGGATACGGCTAAACCAGATGCAAGTATAGCATTCGTGGGTACGCGCGTCAACGAAAATCTCGTGCCGTACAAAGGTGTTCGCACGTGATTCTAACGAATCTTCGATTGTCAGAATTCACATCATATAGATAGATTTGCGATATTTTGCGTCTCCCCATTCGTTCGCCTGATCCTACCGACAAACCGTACCCGTAGGAGGGGATCAAGCGAGTGAACACGGAGCGCGATAGAAATTCCCGTGCCCCGACGGCAGGAGTCGCGATCAGGAGATTGTTCCTACATTAGGTTCGTCGAAACAATCTTCAATTTCCATTCTTTTCATTGCACGTCCCGTTTTCACATTTTCTCGTGCTCCACGCCGTACCTCAAGGGGTTCAGGTCTGGAATTTCTGTCAGCGGAACGGCGCATTGGGACTGCGCGACGCGCCGGATATTTTACTTGAAACTGCCTAGTATCTGTGATACAATTTTTTCCTCCCGGATGGCATGAATCGTCCGCATAATAAGGGTTAAACTTTGACGATTCAAGATTGTCGTTACCAATGGGATGTTTGCCGTAGAATTGAATCCGGAAGCACGGTGGAATATTGGAAAATCTGATGGATAGGTCGCTCTACGACGTTGACCCCGAACTTGTCGAAATAACGCTCCAAGATCTGGAACGCCAGCAGAATTGCCTCACCTTGATCCCTTCCGAGAATTATGCCAGTATAGCCGTGATGCAGGCACAAGGTAGCATTTTGGCTAACAAGTATGCCGAAGGTTACCCGGAAGCCCGTTACTATAACGGTTGTCAGTTCATGGATGGCGTTGAGTCCTTGGCAATAGAGCGCGCTAAGCAACTCTTCGGCGTTGACCATGTAAATGTTCAACCCCATGCCGGCACCCAAGCGAATATGGCGGCTTACCATGCGCTCCTTGAACCGGGCGACACCATTCTGTCGCTGAAGCTTGATCACGGCGGGCATCTGAGCCATGGACTGAAGCAGAACTTTTCCGGCAGGTACTACAATATTGTTCATTACGGCGTCGATCCCGAGACGGAACGCATCGACATGAACGCCGTCGGGGAACTCGCGGAGCAGTATCGCCCGAAGCTGATTGTGGTTGGCGCCACGGCTTATCCGCGCCGGTTCGATTTCGCGGAATGGCGAGCGATTGCCGATTCAGTGAATGCGTATCTCTTGGCAGACATCGCCCACATCGCAGGGCTTATCGCCGCAGGCGTTCATCCGGATCCGGCGCCGTATTGCGACGTGATAACCACGACCACGCATAAAACCTTGCGCGGACCACGCGGCGCGATGGTGATGTGCCGGCAAGAGTTCGCCGAAGCCACTGATCGAGCCGTGTTTCCCGGGTTGCAGGGCGGTCCGTTCATGCACTCCATAGCCGCCAAAGCGGTTGCCTTCAAGGAAGCGATGGAACCCGCCTTCAAAGAATACCAGACGCAAGTGGTCAAGAATGCGCAGGCGATGGCAGAAACTCTCAAGTCGAACGGACTTCGTCCAATTACCGGCGGCACGGAGAATCATTTGATGTTAATCGACCTGAGCACATCATACGAAAAGTTAAGCGGGCGGCAAGCTGCAGACCACCTTGAGGAAGCGGGAATTATCGTCAATAAGAATACAATTCCCTTCGACAAGCGTTCAGCCGTGACAACAAGCGGAATTCGCCTCGGCACCCCAATGGTGACGACACGCGGGATGCAAGAGACGGAAATGAAGGTAATTGCTGATTTAATCACCGAAACACTCGAAGGCCGGCGCGACTCGGAATTCAAGAAACGTGTTAAGGCTAAAGTTTTAGAGCTTTCCCACCAGTTCCCCGTCTACGAAAATCTTCGGCTCTTGCCGTAAGCTGTACGCCGCACGATGTGCCATTTTTTGCGTTTCACATGATGTTGAATTATGAAGAGGCGCTTGCCTATATCAATTCTTTTATCAACGCCGAGAGAAGTCCCGATTTCTCCAGGCTAGCACGCCTTTATAACCTCGATCGTATCTCTCGCCTCTTAAATCGACTTGGGAATCCACATCGCAATCTCAAGGTGGTTCATGTCGCCGGCAGCAAGGGCAAAGGATCCACGGCTACATTCATCGCGTCGATATTCAGCCATGCCGGTTTCAAGACGGGCTTGTTTACCTCTCCCCATCTGGTGACCGCGCGCGAACGCTGCCGCATCGACTCGAATCTTATCTCGACGGCCGCGTTCGCCGACTACGTAAATCGGCTCAAACCTGAAATAGAAGCGGTTTCGGCGATAGACGGAATCGGAGATGTCTCTTTCTTTGAAATATATACGGCGCTTGCGTTTACCTATTTTGCCGACGAAGGGGTAGATTTTGCGGTTGTCGAAGTTGGACTCGGCGGGCGCTTGGACGCAACTAATATTGTTGACCCGCTCGTGAGTGTCATCACCCAAATCAGCTTGGAGCACACGACAATCCTGGGGAACACGCACGAAGCCATTGCGAAGGAAAAGGCGGATATTATCAAGCCGAACCGCCCGGTTGTGCTTGCGCCGCAGTCCGAGGAGGCGCAATCGGTTTTTGAAGTTGTCGCCGCAGATCGGAACGCGCCTGTCTCTCTGGTCGGACGGGACGTAAAATGGGAACACGGGGTGCACGATATTCATGGGCAGACATTCGATGTCCGCACCCCGAAGGAAACCTACCCAGACCTCTTTTTGCCGCTATTGGGGGTACATCAAGCAATCAACGCGGCTACAGCTATCACATGTATTGACAGGATTCAAGCGTCGGGTTATGAAATCTCCACAACAAGCGTATACGGCGGGTTGAAGGAGGCACGCTTACCCGGTCGTTTGCAGTTGGTTGGGGGCGCACCCACTATCCTGCTTGATGGCGCACACTCTCCGGCGTCGGTGGAGATGTTATGCGACACAATCAACGAGGTCTTTCGCTACGAAAAGTTAATCCTCATCGTCGGATTCATGAGAGACAAGGATTTGCGAGGGATCGGGCAGACCTTATGCCCTATGGCGGATACGGTTATCGCGACCGAGATGCGGGACAACCCTCGCGCAGTTAGCGCGGACGAAATTGTCCGGACGTGGTCGGACATTGGAGGCGATCTTCGTGTCAGTTCATCGGTTAGCGATGCGATTGCAACGGCAAAATCAATCGCGAGTCCATGTGACCTAATCTGTATAACGGGGTCGATGATACTTATTGGAGAGACGATGCAGGCGTTGGGGCTTGCTTAATAAACGTTAGGATTTGCGCAGTTGAACACCAAATGGTTTGTAGGAGCGATCTCCGAATCGCGACCTATCGTCGTGAATTGGAATGCCTTCGTGATGTCGGGAATCGGAGAAGATCTCTATCGATCAACTGAGTGGATAGCGAAGACGATAGAATATCCTACTCCCTATTCACTCGGTTGATCCTCGTTGTCCACTCGGTTGATCGGTCACTATCTGTTCCCTTGATCTCGCTTGATTTATCCGCTCAGTTAATCGGTTTCGGGAGACTCGTGTTGGGTTTCACTCAGGTTGCGGAGGTGTAAATCAAGACGAGAATGGCAGATGTAATTCAGATTTTCGGGTTTTTCGGGAGTTTCCGCTCAACCCAACCTACATAAGATCTATAGAGTCTGGAAACTGTTACTTTGGTGGGGCGATTTGTCGCCCATTGAGAGTTGTTTATACCACACTTTAGAAAAAGGAGTTGCAATGTCAGAAAATCCTCAACGAAAGTGGTGTCGTCGGATAAACCGGCGATGCCTGATATTTCTTGTCTTATTGTTGAGCATGGTCGTAACCAATTTCGCTCTTGCCGAAACGGATGGGAAGCTTCCGCCTGTGCCGGACGCTTGGTGGATTACGCTAATCGGTTCGATTGTTGCTTTGGTGTTTGCGTTCGCTTTTTACAAATCCGTCATGAAGCAGAGTGAGGGAACGGACGTCATGCGTGAGATTGCGCAGGCAGTACGCGACGGGGCGATGGCTTACCTACGACAGCAATATAGAGTGGTGACAATCGTCTTTATCGTGCTGTGTGTCATTTTCCTCATCATGGCTTTTGGGCTGAACGCGCAAAACAAGGTCGTCCCGTTTGCGTTCCTGACGGGAGGATTTTTCTCGGGGCTTTGCGGATTTCTGGGAATGAAGACTGCCACTAACGCGTCTGCCCGCACAACGTGTGCCGCAATGGACGGACTCAACGCGGGGCTGCGAGTCGCTTTTCGCGCGGGCGCCGTGATGGGATTGGTGGTCGTCGGTTTTGCTCTATTGGACATCGCGGGCTGGTTTCTAATCCTCTACTATCTGTTCCCAAAGATTTTCCCGGGTTTCTTGGGAGACAACCCTCTACCTCAAATCACCGTAATCATGTTGAGTTTCGGTATGGGGGCTTCAACCCAAGCGCTCTTCGCTCGCGTGGGCGGCGGAATCTACACCAAGGCGGCGGATGTGGGCGCCGATCTGGTAGGCAAGGTGGAGGCGGGCATTCCCGAGGACGATCCGCGTAACCCTGCGGTCATCGCGGACAACGTTGGCGACAACGTGGGTGATGTCGCGGGCATGGGAGCGGATCTCTACGAATCTTATGCCGGTTCAATCCTGGCTACCGCCGCACTCGGCGTCGCTGCCGTAGCCGCCAAAGATCACGCTAACATCGCGCTTCAGTTGAAGTACCTATCGGCGCCGATGATACTGGCGGG
The DNA here is from genome assembly GCA_965197465.1 of Candidatus Poribacteria bacterium. GTDB lineage: Bacteria > Poribacteria > WGA-4E > WGA-4E > JAJDTR01 > JAJDTR01. The sequence goes on from OZ240209.1 coordinate 4,321,565, forward strand.
TATCGGCGTGATTCTGTCCGTGTTGGGAATCTACATGGTGCGCACCAAAGAAGGCGCGAGTATGAAGCAGTTGATGGGGGCGCTCAATCTGGGTATCAACGGTAGCGCAGTTGGGATTGCTATACTGGCAATCCCGGTGCTGATGTATTTGGACCTGCCGAACAAATGGCAAATTTGGGGCGCGATTGTGGCAGGTTTGTCCGCGGGCTTGATTATCGGTAAAGTTACCGAAGTCTACACATCCCACGACTACAGTCCGACGCAAGCCATTGCCAAGCAAGCAGAAACTGGCCCAGCGACAGTAATTATTGAGGGAATCGCCGTGGGTATGCAGTCAACTGCCATCCCCGTGATAACGATCATTGCCGCGGTCGCTGTCAGTTTTTATCTGCCGGGCGGCGCCGATGACACGCTAATGGGATTGTACGGCGTTGGCATTGCCGCGGTCGGTATGCTCGCAACACTCGGAATTACGCTTGCAACCGATGCCTACGGACCGATTGCCGACAATGCGGGGGGCAACGCCGAGATGGCTGATCTCGACCCAGCCGTCCGTCAGCGGACAGATCAGTTGGATTCGCTCGGCAACACGACTGCCGCAACCGGTAAGGGGTTTGCCATCGGTTCCGCTGCGCTGACCGCACTTGCTCTCCTCGCCGCCTACTTAGAGGAGATTCGGTACGGCTTGGTGCACCTTGCAGGTAAAACGCACCTCGACATCCCTGGCGTCGGCTCAGTAGATACTTTAGAGGTGAGTATTTCTCAGTTCATGACTTACTACGACGTGACGTTGATGAACCCTCAAGTCTTGATTGGCTTGTTTATCGGGGCAGTTATGGCGTTTTTCTTCTGCGCGTTGACCATGAAGGCTGTTGGGCGCGCCGCAGGAGCCATGGTGCAGGAGGTGCGTCGACAGTTTCATGAAAATCCCGGAATCATGAAGGGCGAAGTAAAGCCCGACTATGCCACATGTGTGGCAATCTCCACAACTGGCGCACAGAAAGAGATGATCTTCCCGTCACTCATCGCGATTATCGTGCCTGTGGCGGTGGGGCTTGTCTTCAACGTCGCGGGAGTTCTCGGTCTACTCGCCGGCGGGCTTACGACCGGATTTGTCCTCGCGGTGATGATGGCGAACGCAGGCGGCGCCTGGGATAACGCCAAGAAATATATTGAGCAAGGCGCATATGGCGGCAAAGGCTCCGAAAACCACAAAGCCACCGTGGTCGGCGACACTGTCGGCGATCCGTTCAAAGACACCTCCGGTCCTTCGCTGAATATCCTGATTAAACTGATGTCCATGGTTTCCGTCGTATTTGCCGGGTTAATCGCCAAGTACGGTACGGTAATCGGCGATTTGTTGGGGATGAGCTAGTCAGCCGGACACTTGGAATCGACACCTCTTCGTGTTATCGCGGCAATTTCCGTTCAGATGTGCCGATTCCAAGTTTCCGTATGAAACAGTTTTCCAATTGTTCAGGATTGTGTCAGGACATACGCAGTTGAACACCCGGTAGGAGCGATCTCCGAATCGCGACTTTAATTCACCCCAGTGACACATTGACATTATAGAGAAATGGATTGGTTGCCGGAAGTACGCAAGTCATACCACTTTTGGGCAAATAGCGCAAGAACCGCCGGACAAATTGCCATGCGGTTGAATCCGCATGAATCTGCTCCACCAATAGGAAAAAGTGAACATCATGTCAAGTAAACTCAAACGCCAAAGCTATGTAATCACCGACGGCCCGGATAGAGCGGCCGCACGAGCAATGCTAATGTTCGGAGATGGCGGATTGTCTCCGGAAGATTTGGACCGTCCAATTATCGGCGTTGCCAATACGTGGATTGAAATTGGTCCGTGCAATTTCCATCTCCGGCGGCTCGCGGCGAAGGTTAAAGAGGGCATTCGAGCCGCGGGCGGAACACCGCTGGAGTTTAACACCGTCAGCATTTCGGATGGCATCACGATGGGGAGCGAGGGGATGAAGGCATCGCTGGTCAGCCGCGAGATTGTCGCGGATTCCATTGAGCTAGTGACGCGCGGGAACATGTTCGACGGCGTTGTTGCCCTCTCCGGATGCGACAAGACCGTGCCCGGCACCGTCATGGCGCTGGTGCGTCTTGATATTCCGTCGCTGGTAATCTACGGCGGCTCCATCATGCCCGGCAGGTTTCAGGGACAGGATGTCACAATCCAAGACGTGTTCGAGGCGGTGGGCAAACATGCCAACGGCACGATAACCGTTGAAGAACTGGACGACCTCGTCAGTAAGGGCTGCCCGGGTCCGGGAGCCTGCGGAGGACAATTCACCGCCAACACGATGGCGACGGCAATCGAAGTGCTCGGCATTGCGCCAATGGGGAGTGGAAGCGTCCCGGCAACGCACCCGGACAAAGACCAAGTCGCGTTCGAGGCGGGGAAACTTGTCATGGATATGCTGGAACATGATCGCCGACCAAGCCAAATCATCACGCGCAAGTCGCTTGAGAATGCGGTGGCTTCGATAGCTACGACGGGCGGGTCAACCAACGGCGTGCTTCACCTGCTCGCGATTGCGAACGAGGCGAATATTCCATTCGAGATTGACGATTTTCAGGAAATCAATTCCCGCACGCCGACTTTTGTCGACCTCAAGCCCGGAGGGCGTTTCGTTGCCGCCGATTTGCATCAGGCGGGCGGCATTCCCTTGGTAGCTCAGAGGCTGCTTGAGGCAGGACTTCTGCACGCCGATGAACTGACGGTGACTGGGGACACCATCGGCGAAGAGGCGTCAAGAGCGCTGGAAACGGACGGGCAAGATGTTGTTCGCCCAATATCGGATGCGATCAAGCCAACGGGCGGGCTTGTCATCCTGCGCGGCAACTTGGCGCCGGACGGTTGTGTCATAAAGGTCGCCGCCAGCAAAAGAACGGTTCACCGAGGACCTGTCCGCGTTTTCGAACGTGAGGAGGACACGTTTGCCGCAATTAAGGGTGGACAAATCAACCCCGGCGATGTGGTCGCTATCCGCTATGAAGGACCAGCGGGCGGTCCCGGTATGCGCGAGATGCTTGGCATCACTGCCGCAATCGTCGGCGCCGGGCTTGGCGAGTCGGTGGCGCTCTTGACCGACGGAAGATTTTCGGGCGCCACACGCGGTTTTATGGTTGGTCACGTTGCTCCCGAAGCTGCGCGAGGCGGACCGATTGCGGCACTGCGGGATGGCGATATCGTCGTGATTGATGTAGAGAATCGCCGAATAGACGTGGAACTGTCGAAGGATGAGTTGCGTGCGCGACTCGACGCATGGACGGCGCCGGAATCGCGCTACACGCGCGGCGTGTTTGCAAAGTATGCCAAGAGCGTTTCTTCGGCATCGGAAGGTGCGGTTACGGGGTAAGTTCAGTCATCAACTACGTCAGGGAGTGGAAGGGGTTCTTCCATCCTTCCACTCCTACTCTCTAGCCGCTCTTGGCTATAGAAATTCAAATAGCCTCTCATTTGACGCGAAGCCGTGTTCACCGAGTCCGAGTCGTTGAGACAATTCTCCCCAAATTTGACACTCTGTCTCTGCCGTCCCGAACGATGGCTATATTGACCGCTTCAAGAAGGGGACAGCCAGCGATTTGATGATTAAGCTAGGCTTCATGGCAGACTATGCCATAAAAACCGGGTATTCAAACGGGGTTCCAAGGTTTTTTTCCGCAATCACGACTGTCATCACGCAGAGTGAAAAGCAAATCATCGTCGCGGTGAACTCTTTATTTCTCCCCAAGTGGTAGTCAGACGAGGACGGCCAATGTTGGGAATTTTCGGCCCCGTTATCGTGACCCCATCAAGGTGAACAATAATCCCATCACCATGTACGCGAAATCTCACAGTGCCTGGACGTGCCGTTTCTCTATCTTTATACCGGGTTACGAGGTTGTCATTGAAATAGAACTCAAATGAGTGCATCTTGGCCACGATTTTGATTGGGAGCCACTGATTTGTTTCTATCGGGAGTCTGAAACGTTCAAATCGGACAAACCCGATCCAGCAATCGGCTTCTGGTGACGTAGAAAACACCTGTATTTCTTGGAAGCGTGGATCCACCCGCATCGCTTGATAAGCAGCCACCCTGCAAGAAAAATTTTCGTTCATTCGCACCTTTCGTTCTTTGCCTTTTCGAACATCTACGCCAAAATGTACGGGCGATCCCTCCTGCCGAACTTCCGAGAATCTAATTAGACAGGTCAGAGTATAAGAATTCCACTAATCCGCATTGCCTGTTTTTAATTCCAAGGTTGCTGACCCTATCCCTCGCTCACACACTGTGTCCATGACTAGATATCCATCTTCAATCCTTAGAAGATCTGGGAAAGGGGGACCAGGAGCTAGAGAGATATCCCATCCATCAAGATTTCCATCACTAAAATCTTCCAGAAACGTACCGGAATACACAGCGATGACAGGCGATACGGCGATTAGCAAAACTATCATTAACCATCTCATGAAAATTCCCTCCAATTTAAGAAAGTGGTTTTTTCGCTCTCGCTTGAACTCATGAATAACTAGCGAAATGTGTTTTGTTAAGACAGATCGTCGGTCATGACGTCTTACTGACCACTCGCCACTTGCCACTTGCCACTGATTACTGCTTCTCTTGACATCGAAGGCAATCTATTCTGAAACGGCGGGACTTCCTGAATCTTAAACGCGACGGCGTCTGGCACTAACAACGAACTTCGAAACTGTACGCGCGGCTCAGTTTCCACTGTTACCAAAACTCCATCGGCATCGCGGTAACTCAAGCGGTTGCCAACTGCCGTTGGATAATAGGTAGTGGATATAGGTACGGCTTCATTGCGCTTCTCGTCTCCTACGGTCTCAACCATAGGCTTGTCCACGGATTCCTCTCCGCCACACCCGCAAATCAATAGAACGCCAAGAAGAAACGCAACTCCTCTAGTTCTGCTCCTCCGAGGGAATTGTCGCTTAAAAAAACAACGTATGGACATATTTGCCTCCTTACAGGAAGTGCCAGTGATTTAAGACTGAGCGAAATGCTACAGTGCAACCGATTTGGCACATCGAAAACCGGTGAGAACGGTTCTAGCCCCTGGTTTTGCTCCGCCCCGTTTACTGGTGCGCAGATACTCGTCCCCGTTGCTCCACGACCCACCTCGCACGACCCGGTAGGTCACTGTGTGGATAAAATTTTTCATGACCAATCTCATGTCGTCACCCGCAAGCGGGTTCTTTCGATAGGGACCTCTATGATAGACATCAGGTTGATACTGATCCAAGCACCATTCCCATACATTGCCTACCATATCATATAGGCCGGAGCCATTGGGCGGATAGCTCCCAACATCAGTGGGCTTCTGTGCATGAATACCTCCATGGTTCAACTTCGTTTCGTCGGGGCGGGCATCTCCGCATGGGTATGTCTTCCCACTCAAACCGCCGCGAGCGGCTTTTTCCCATTCCGCTTCGGTAGGCAATCTATTGCCTGCCCATCTGCAATAAGTCATTGCATCATGCCAAGAAACACCTACAACCGGCTGATTTGGTTCATTAAGATCCGGGTTATCCCAATAGGAAGGGGGATGGTACCCGGTTGCCTCAAGGAATTTTTTGTACCGGGCATTCGTCACTTCATAGATATCCATGTAAAACGCATCCAGGTAGACGGTGTGAACCGGTGCCTCATCAGCTTTCCCCTTGTCGCTTCCCATCTGAAATTCGCCGGCAGGAATCAGCACCATCGGTGTGCCGTCTTTACCGGTGATGCGTTTTGGAATCTTCTCCTGCGCTGATTCGCTCGGAGGCGCTGACATCTCATCGGAATTGATCGCCATCGTCAGGAAAATTAAGAAAAACAGAAAAAGCAATGAACACAAAGAAATGGCTATGAGACTAGTGTCTTTCATGGTAAACACCCTTCATAATCACCACCGCCATCTTGAAGAGAAAAGAACAAATCATCTTCGTGACGAATTCTTTATGTCGCCCCAAGTAGTGGCTATATTCGTTTCATGATTAACGCTATGAGGAACGCCTACTCCCGTAATGGTAACGTCATCAAGATGAACAACGAGCCCACTGAGTGTCAGAAAACTCACGGTTCCCGGCACCGCGGTTTCGTCTTCGTATCGAGTTACCAAATTGCCATCGTAATGATACTCGAAGAAGTTCTTCTCAGCCACGATTTCGATTGGGATCCATTGGTTCAGTTCTATCGGACGTCGGAGATGTTGGCGCTCAAGCGTTTCACGGTGAATCCGTCCTTTTATCCCTGCGGGCTCGTCCTCGGCATTGGGTGGGATAGTGTAAACTTGTACACGTTGAGCCGCCGGATCAATCAGCATGTATCGCACAGTAACCACGCCACAACACCCCTCGCCTCTCCGATCCCAAACATAAAACTCTCCGGTTTTCTGCCGCGGAAATTCATCAAACCTGATTCGACAAGTCAGGGTATAAGAATCCCAGTTCTCCCAGTCGCCCGTTCTTACTTCCATGTGCACATTCGCTCTACGAATGTGCAATGCGTTTGCTGGTGCTGCGTCCATCACTAAGAGTCCGTTTTTCACCCTCACACGATCCGGGAAAACAGGTTTCGGAAATCCAGACACACGCCATCCATCAAGGTCGCTATCACTGAAATCATCCCTAAATGTACCGGAATATGCGGCGAAGACAGGCGGTAATGTGATTAGCAAAGCTATCACAAACCATCTCATGGGGATTCATCCATAGTGGGAAATAGCTCTTTTGTTGTCGTTTGAACTCTCGGACGAAGTGCAAGATCGATTCTGTCAAGACAGGTCTTCGTTGGCTGGGGTACAGCAATTGCCTTCATGAGAAGGCAACCAATCATGTCTTCCAGCATAGATGTAAAAGCGATCCCATCCTCATCGGGCAACCGACCGGGAAAGACAGCCTGACCCCATAGAATACCATCACTGCATGTCGGATAAGCGAATAGATCAAATGAGCGATCAACCGAACGAATAGTGAGGGCGATAGTAGATCCCATAGTGAATGCGATAGCGATCCCTGACAGCGAGTGTGATAGAACTTTAATGTAACTCCCAGTGCGGTAGGAATCCCGACAAGCTACATCGTATCAGAAATTGCTCGCACTGCTTCGGATGCACTAGGGTGGGTGAAATGCCTGTTCTGGTCTGCAGAGGCAGATGCGACTTTTTCGATGGTCAACCAAAAAGACCAGACGATTAAAATCTCACCTGCCATCCTTCGACTCTTCTCTGACATCGTCCGTCATCCGCTTAAATGTACAAAGTCGGTCTTAAGGAAAGGAGGTATGAGCCCGGTTTTTAATGCTTCCCCAAATAGACCTTAACTTACCTCTAGGCTCCACCGTCCTAGCAAAGCGAAGATCGAACCAGTTTGGTTCGCTGTCGGTCGCCGGATTGTCCGTCAGCCTAGTTTGTTTCCCCCCAACGGCACGCACGACGTAGATTTCAAAGTTCCCGTCCCGCCTAGAGACAAAGGTAATCTTTTCACCGTCAGGCGACCAGGCTGGATAGTCGTCCACCAGTTTGTTGCTTGTTAGCCTACGTGGGTGTTCTCCATCGGCATCCATGACATAGATTTCTTTGTTCCCATCACGAGTGGATGCGAAGGCAATCTTTTGACCGCCAGGAGACCACGCTGGATTCGAGTCAAATGCTCTAATTTTATTGTTTGTCAATTTCTGTTGATTGTTCCCATCGGCGTCCATGACAAAGACTGTGGGGCGCCCGCGCCACGTGGCGTGATAGCCAATTTTTTGACTGTCAGGAGACCATGTCGGAGCGGTAGCCCACCCTTTGACTGTTAACCTGCGCTGATTGTTCCCGTCGGTATCCATGACGTAGATTTCATTGTTCTCATCTCGACGGGAGTAGAAGGCGATTTTTCTGCCGTCAGGCGACCACGCAGGACTGGCGTCGGTCGCTTCATTGTTTGTCAACCTGCGTTGATTGTTCCCATCGGCGTCCATGACGTAGATTTCTTTGTTCCCATCCCGTTTGGAGACGAAAGCAATCTTTTGACCGCTGGCAGACCAAGTTGGCTGCTCGTCGGATGCTCCATTGTTTGTCAATCTGCGTTGATTGTTCCCGTCGGCGTCCATGACGTAAATCTCATTGTTCCCATCTCGATCGGAATGGAATACAATCTGCCCCGATTCAGACTCTTGCGCGGATGGATTTGTCAATATCACAACACCGCTCAATAGCAGGACAGACGCTAACATCGTAGATACGAATTTCCTCATGCCGAAAACCTCCGGAGTAACCGCACGCCTACTACAACTCGACTTTGTACATTTGAGTGTGATACCAGACAGTGTCAATCAGACGTTCGTGAAGAGCGGGTAGGATTTTAATCATCTGGTGTTCTTCGTTGATCACTGAAAAAGTCCCCAGCAGTTTCTGATTCTACAGAGTCGCGAGTGCAACTCGCTCCTACAGGTTAAGTGTGGGCGGGGCAGAGGGAGTTCTATTACACGGGATTTACTATCGCTCTCCCTAGGGGATCTCTATCAGGATCTACTATCGCCTTCCTTATCCAGTCAGTTGATCGTTCCCTATTCGGTCACTTGATCTACTTCGATCCCGCCCTGCAAATTATCTGTTGGACTACGGTATCAAGTTGTGACACTATGAAAGAATCGTACCAACTGATCTACTGATGCGTCATTGGAGAAAGATACGCCGGTTTCTTCAAACCCTGCCTAACATCTATGTTTTCTTTGTAACTGTTTAGTCTAACGGTTTTTCGAGTGAAGCGGGGCAATCGCTTATGATTATAGCGTGAATTGGCCAACGTATGTCAGCCTTATTTTTGCAAAGACATTCCCAGCGCTATTATCTACTTTACAAGCTATCGTAGGAATTCACATTCCGCTCCTCTGGAGCGGGAGAGACAGACACTCCTGGGCTACAAACATGGGGGATCTCTATCGTACGGGATTTACTATCGCACTCACTATTCGTTCGCTTGATCGTTATTCACTCGCTTGATCCCCGCTGGAGTGCAAGACACGGTCAACACTAAACTATATCAGTCGTTTGATCCCGCGCTGGGGCTTTCTGCAGGAAGTGGTGGGCGGTGCCCACCCTACAAATGTACAAAGTCGGGCTAAACAGTTACTTTTCTTTTATAGTCTCAAATCCACAACATCCCAAGCAGGTTGGTACAAAAATGCGACAGTTGTTATAAGAGCGAGAGTCGCCGCTGAACCTTAAATTGATGTACGTGCGGTGTCAAATCGTGGACGGAATGAATCCTTACTTCCGTATCAACATCTTCCGCTTGGCACTAAAATCTCCAGCAGTCAGCGTGCAGAAATAGACGCCACTAGCCACCGGCTCCCCCTGCTGATTGCGACAGTTCCAATAAGCTGCGCGGCCCCGGCTAAGGTAGGAGCCGGCAGGTTGGTGTCCCACCACGATTGTTCGAACTCTTTGCCCACTCATATCATAAATCGTCAACACCACGTCCGCAGGGGTCTCAAGTTGATACGGTATCCACGTCTCGGGGTTGAACGGGTTCGGGTAGTTTGGCAGGAGCACGGTTTCTGGCGGATTTACCGGAGCGGCCGAAGGCGAAAGCACCATCAACTGGCTCATACCATCTGTGTCCGCTACTCTCCTAATATCGCCCCACGTCGTGGGGCGCGTGAGGTCCCACAGCAGGATCGTGCCATCGGGACTCCCGCTCGCAAGCGTTAGCCCGTCGGGAGAAAACGCCACGGAATCAGCACCCCACACATGACCGAAGAGGGTTTGCAGGTTCTCCCCGGTGCGAACATCCCACAAGCGAATGGTGCCGTCCCAACTCCCACTAGCGAGCATGTAGCCATCCGGAGAAAACGCTATGGAAGTCACCCTGCTGGTATGTCCTTCAATTGTTCGCAGGCGTTCACCCGTGTTGGGGTTCCACATACGAATCGTGTAATCCGAGCTCCCGCTCGCAAGCGTGAGTCCATCGGGAGAAAACGCCACGGATGTAACGCTGTCCTTGTGCCCCACCAGGGCGTGCGTCGCTTTCGCCGTGCGGACATCCCACAAACGAACTGTATTGCCCATCCAACCACCGCCGCTAGCAAGCATGGCGCCATCGGGCGAGAACGCGACGGATGAGACATGGCCCAAATGTCCCGTAAGAGATTCCAGCAGTTCGCCCGTGCCGACATTCCACAAACATACTGCGTAGTGTCCTGCAGTGGCAAGCTTTCTCCCATCGGGAGAGAACGCCACAGAATCGACATCGTCCCACTTCCCCCACTCCCTCAGGATACGCAAACTCTTGCCGGTGCGCCCATCCCATAATCGTGCTGTACTGTCCCAACCGCCGCCGCTTGCGAGCATGGAACCATCGGGCGAGAATGCCAGGGACTCTACACGGCGCTCATGCCCCTCAAGGGTACGAAATCTACCCCCGGTTGGCACATCCCACAAATGAATCACTTCTTCATAATACCCCGTATTGCTGGCGAGCGTAAGACCATCGGGATGGTATACCACGGAAGAGACACCCTGGGTATGATTTGTGATGGTCCGCAGACATTCTCCGGTGTGCACACTCCAGAAGCAAATCGTTCCGTACCCTCTATTCCCGCTTGCTATCGTGAGTCCATCAGGGGAATAGGCTATGAAATCAACCGTCCCGTTATGCCCGTAAATGCCCTTCAGATGTTTCCGCGTACGGACATCCCATAGATGAATCGACTCATCGTTACTCCCGCTGGCAATTGTGGAGCCATCAGCAGAGAATGCTATTGGTGCATCGCTACTCCCATGCTCCGCGAGAATCTGTGCATCTGCCTCGGTACGAATGTCCCACAATCGAACTGTCTTGTCCCTGCCTCCGCTTGCAATCGTGTGTCCATCAGGCGAGAGGGCGACGGATAGCACCGCCTCCGAATGCCCGGGAAGCGTCCGTAATTCCTCTCCTGTTCGGGTGTCCCACAATCGAATCGTACCGTCAGAACTCCCGCTGGCAAGTATCGGCTCGGCGTGCGAAAACGCTACGGCACTAACATACCTCGTATGCCCTTCAAGTGTGAGAATACGTTTACCCGTGTGCACATTCCACAGTCGTATCTTTGCGTCATGACCTCCGCTTGCAAGCGTGGATCCATCGGGTGAGAATGTAAGGGAACGCACCTCACCCACATCGTCGAACAGAGTCCGGAGGCTCTCGCCGGTGCGGCCATCCCACAGCCGAATCGTCTCGTCCCAGCTTCCACTGGCAAGTATGGAGCCGTCAGGCGAGAATGCTACGCAACTTACCGCGTACGTATGTCCGGTGAGGAGGTTGACTTCAGCCCCCGTATGTGCATCATAGATCCAGACACCGATGCTGCAGGCGACCGCAAGCAGAGTTCCGTCCGGGGAGTATACAATGTTACCGGATATCCCACCTTTACCAAGTCTCGCTTTGGCGCCTTCGGGCAAACCCCATCGGGTATAATCTTGGGCAAAACTGCTCTGCAGAAATAGAGCGGAAACCAACACAAGGCAAAGCGTGACAAACCGAATTTTTTTCATCGGATGATTCTCCTTGTTGCGATTTCAGACCTCCTGGGTGACGGCACACGGCGTGTGTCTACTACTTTTTACTTGCCGACCAACATCTTCCGCGTAACACGAGAATTTCCCGCCCTTAGGGTGCAGAAATAGACGCCATTCGCCACCGTCTCTCCCTGCCGATTTCGTCCGTCCCAATATGCCGCGCGACTCCGGCTCCGATACACGCCGGCGGGCTGGTGTCCCACTTCCAGCGTCCGAACCATCTTCCCGTTCATACCATAAATCGTCAATGTCACCTCAATATACACTCTTTATTTCTCGGCACGTTTTCGCCCTGACTGCTTTATCTCGCCCCAAGTGACGGTGCGTTTGACCTTAGGAGATACGGATACCGTAAGCGCAATCATGGGATCGAACCAAGCTGGATTCTTATCTTTGGCGGGGTGATTCGTCAGTTTTACCAGATTGTTTCCGTCGGAATTCATCACATAAATCTCATTGTTTCTGTCACGATTCGTAGAGAAGGCAATCTTCTTACCGCTCGGCGACCACGTGGGGTGGCCGTCCCAGACGAAGACATTCTTGGTCAACTGTGTGACGTTCCCTCCATTCGCATCCATGAGGTAGATTTCGCTGTCCCCGTCTCGGTCCGAGGCAAAAGCGATTTTTTCCCCCCACGGCGGCTGCCATTCCGGATCCTTGTCTTCCTTGGGATGATTCGTAAGATTTTTCTTATTGCCCCCGTCTCTGTCCATGACGAATATATCGTAATTGCCGGTGCGATTGCTCGACCATGCAATCTGTCGTCCGTCTGGCGACCACGAAGGGCTTTCGTCTTGCGAGCGGTGTGTCGTGAGTCTGAAACTGTTAATCCCATCACCGTCACCGAGTTCTTCAAATCTATACGGTTCCATCCTCTTCTCATTCTGCAGCCGGACAATCCAGACATCATAATTCCAATTGTCATCGGGGGTCGAGTAAACACAGGCGATCCAATTCCCATTCGGCGACCAAGACGGCGTCAGACCCCGGAATCCGACGGTAATTTGTATAAGGTCTTCCGCCCTATCATCAACGTTCAGAACAAAGATATTCTCCCACCAGCCATACGGAATGGAGGACATGGCGAACCGAGTGCCGTCCGGCGACCACGCTGGCGATATGTCATGAAGGGGATTGGTTGTCAGTCTATCCACGTTTGCCCCATCGGCATCCATGGCAAAGATATCCGTATTCTTTCCTATTGATCGGTTTGACTCAAAAAGGATGCGAGCGACCTGTGGACGCTCCTGTGCAGTCCCATTCACTACGAAGAGAAAAATGCTCATCAAGGTCCCGCAAAAAAGAATATTCATGCCGAAACATTGCCTATAACTTTTCATACCACCCTCCATTTTTAGCCTAAGTTGATTCGGTGTCCCTTTCTCGATTGTTCCAGTCGGTTCAATCGCAAGTGCGCCACCGAAAATGAGCAACCACGAAATCAATACAACAACAGATATTCTCGTTGTCCTCCTCCTCCGCGGCGTGAATGAGTTATCACTATGCCCATACGACATTTGTTGCATGGAGGTCAAAGACAAAACGGACTTTAATGCTGCGGATTGGTTAATTGTTACGCCTACATCTCTGCTTTGAGTAAACTTCAGAGGGCAAATGCTATGCCAAGTGCGTACGGGGCAGATAAACCTTCTCTGCGAGGGTTTCTAGCGTCGCACAGCCCCCGCGTGAGGGAATTCAGCCTGTACACTCTCCGGACAGAACTGTGCAGAAAGTGAGACGTGTTTAGGCTTTTTTAACGGATGGAGCGGCGGTAAAAAAGACAACCCGAGATGAAAGGAACGCACTGCGTCGTGCCAGGTTTTAATTGCTTCCTCTCCTTGGCAATTTTCGGTGGTAGGATTACAAATCGGAGGCGAGATTCAGATTGGAACGGCACCAAAACGAAACAGCCATGTTGCGGAGAATTGTGTTCGCGGCGGCGGCTTTATGATACGCCACTGTAACCCGGGAGGCGCTGTATTATCGAAGACGCCTGCCAACTTAGCCGGTGTTCCGCATCATCGTGAAGCGATTGATGCACCAAATAGTTAAAGAGTTGAACTCGGGCTGCACCCATTCGTGCATGCTGCTACTAGCTCCGGATTCTGACCCGTAGGTTAGATTGAAAATCGACCGAGTGAATCGCCGGGCATCAAGCGACTGAACAGTAAGCGAAGGAAAGGCTCGAATAACCAACTCTATTTGCCCAACAGCATCTTTCGCGTGGATGTGAGATCATCAGCGGATAAGGTGTAAAAATAGACGCCGTTCGCCACGGTCTCGCCCTGCTGATTGCGCCCGTCCCAATATGCCGCACGATTACGGCTCCGATACACACCGGCAGGCTGGCGTCCCACTTCCAGCGTCCGAACCGCCTGCCCGTTCATATCATAAATCGTGAACGTGATGCTTGCTGGTTCCGCTAGTTGATACGGTATCCACGTCTCGGGGTTGAACGGATTCGGGTAGTTTGGCAGAAGAACTGTTTCCACCGGCATCACCACAGCGGCTGTGGGCGCAGGTTCCGAGAATCGCCCCGTCCTACGCACCACCACACGTGTTCGTTTGACATCACCCCACATCGTCCCAAGCCTGAAGTCCCACAGCAAGACCGTCCCATCCGAACCCCAACTCGCCAACGTATGTCCATCGGCGGCAAATTCTACGGAATAGATGCTGCTTGTGTGCCCCTCAAACTGCCATAACGGCGCGCCGGTGCGAACGTCCCACAATCGAATCGTGTCATCCCCGCCGGTGGCAAGCATATTCCCGTCAGACGAAAACGATAGTGCCCTGACCGCGCTCGAGCTTCCGTGTCCCGTTAGCGTATGCAGTATTTCCCGAGTTCGAGTATCCCACACATGAACTGTCAAGCGGCTGCTTACGCTCGCGAACGTGTGACCATCGGGAGAAAATGCTATAGAGGTAATTGACGAGTACTCATCCAGTGTGTAAAGAAGCTCGCCGGTGCGCACATCCCAAACGTGAATCCCGGAATACAGACTTCCGGTGAAAACGCTTCTCCCATCCGGTGAAAACGCCACCGCCTGTACATATTCCTCATCGGAGGAAATGACGCGAAGAGGGTCTCCGGTGCGCACATCCCACAAGCGAAGCAGACTGTTACCTTCATGGGGCCAGCCACCCGCAAAAACCCTTCCATCGGGTGAAAATGCGGCGGACACGAGATAGTCCGTGTGCGCCTCGAGAGTTTGCAGGACTTTTCCCGAACGCACATCGCACAAGAGTATAGAGTGATGTCCACGTCTAATAGCAAGTGTGGTTCCATCAGGCGAAAACGCGAGGACACTGCCCGTAAGTCCGGGAAGGGTTCTCAACTTCTCCCCGGAGTGGGCATCCCAAATCTCAATCGCGTCCGCGCTGCCAACTGCAAGGGTCTTTCCGTCGGGCGAGAATGCAAATCTCCAAACCGAGTGCACCAGCGTACGTAGATGCTCCCCGGTGCGGGTATCCCACAGACGAATCGAGCCGCGGCTCGCACTTGCCAGCCTGCCCCCATCGGGTGAGAAAACTATTGAGTTGACTCCCCCTGTGTGCCCTTGTAGGATTCGATCTTCCTCGCCGGTGCGGGCGTTCCACAATCGAACAGTGTCGTCATACCATCCGCCTCCACTCGCAAGCACGTCTCCGTCGGGCGAGAACGCCACGCAACCGACCGTGTGCGAATGCCCCTCAAGTGTCTGCACCAGTTCACCGGTGCGTGTGTCCCACAACTTAATCCTGCCAGCTCGGCTCAACCTAGGATTCACGCTGCCCGGTCTCCCGGCACTGGCGAGGGTAAGTCCGTCGGGCGAGAACGCGACCGACTTTACCGGGTGCTCATGACCTTTGAGCGTACGCAACTTTTTTCCGGTTTGGATGTCCCAAAACATGAGCGCACCGTCCCTACTCCCACTCGCGAGAGTCAATCCGTCGGGCGAGAAGGCTACGGTATCGACCCGTTCCGAGTGTCCCTCTAGCGTTCGCATGAGATCTGCGGTCCACACATCCCATAAACGGATAAGTTTGTCTTCGCCCGCACTGGCAAGCGTGGATCCATCGGGCGAGAACCTTACCGAGCGAACCGATCCCCCATGCCCTTCAATGGTTTCGAAGAGTGTACCGCTGCGGACATTCCATCCCCGAACCGTTCCGTCCGCCCCTCCGCTTGCAAGCGTATTTCCGCTGGGAGAAAACGCGACCGTATGCACTAAATCCGTATGCCCCGGGAGGAGCTTGAGCGTGACGCCGCTGCGTGCATCATACATCCATATATCTTCGTGAGTCGCAGCCGCGATCCGCCTCCCATCCGGTGAATATGCAATCTCGAATATCGGCGCTTTTCCGATGCGCATCTTGGCGCGCTCGGGCAGTCCCCATCGTGTTGAGTCCTGGGCATAACTGCTCCGCAGAAACACGGCGGAAACAAACAATAGGCAAAACCTGAAAATCCATGAGGTTCTCATCGATTGATGCTCCCTTTCGGCAGCCGTAAATTACTTCGTGAGTTCAATAGTCAACCGGGGCAAGAAAATTTGAGGGGACAGAATGCCAACGGGTCAACTAGCGGCGATTTAGATGGATCGTAATTGTTTAGTCCATCGGTCTGGATTTGCCAATCCAGACCGAGCGGGGGGCAGGGAACGCGCCGAGTAGGGAAGTACAATGCTAATTCCGGCTAATCGGGGGCTTACATGCCCAGACCGGACGTGCGACGATCTGTAATACTACGAACCAAACGATGCACTAAACAGTTACGCCGGATCCTATAAAATCCGAAGGCGGCGTAGGAACGTCCGAGGTTTATCGCGACGCTTCAATCCTTTCTTCGCTGAATGCTTCGTCGCCCCACTCTAAAATTCGCCATTCGCCGTCTCTCAATTCAAAGATAAACAGATTATCTCCTTCGGCATACCACCCGGTATATCCGCCCTCGAGCGAGACTCCGTCTGCCACGAATCCTTGAATCCTATAGTGGACCCTAACTTCAGCTCTGTTGCGCTCCGCGTTCAACTCCACCTCGGGCGGCTCTTCCAACTCAATCTCAATGTCTTGGAACAATGCAAACACGCGAATGGCAGATTCTCGCTCTTCACGAATATCATCAAACGTCACATCATCCGTCGCATCGTCGGGTGTACCCATATCCGAGACATAACGGAAGCCGTCCGTCCAGAAAGCATTGATGTACGCATCTACATCCTCGGTTTCATAACCGGTACGCCACGCTCTCAACACCTCTTCAATCTCAGCCAACTCTTTGGATTTCGGTTCACCGAACTTTTCAACATCGCTGCAACTCAGAAAGCATGAAGTCATAAGAACAGTGAGTAGTAGCATGCCTGTTCTGGCAAAAGCGTTAAACATGATTGAAAACCTCCTTAAGCTCTAAATGTTAGGATTTTGATTAAAGAAAATAGGTAACTGTTTAGTCCCTTGATTTCTGGAGTCGAGCACTGTGAATCTAGACTGCTTTTTTCCCATTTTCTAGGCGGGTCTCGTGTGGATGCTCATTTTTCCGGTTTGTAATAGGGCAATTCATTGCCCGTCCTATGGCTCTGGGGGTTTTACTGACCACTAATCACTAGCCACTAAACACTTACGAAAATAGTAACTGCTTAGTCCATCAATCTATATCGCCGTTGTCGGTATGTAGTAGCGCAATTCATTGCACGTCCGCCGTAGTTCGTATCGGGGCAAGGATGCCCCTCCCACAAGGGAATGCTGCTTTCTCAGAGGGATGCTCTTCCTACCGTCAATCGGGCCCAAATAAATGCCAAGCTGATTTTTCCTCATTTTTGAACCGAACTAAACAGTTAGAAAAATGTAATACACGTGTAATACATGATGGATTCACATTGTAGAATTGAAGAAGTAAAGAGTTGTCCAATCAAAGAGATATACATGCACCGCAAAACCAGTCCCGCCGACTCATATGGATTTACGGCGAGCACCGGAACTCTCTCTGTTCCGTTCCCAATAGCATTGTTACTCTTCATAATTTTATGCGCGAGGGGGAGTATCAACCCTATTTGCCGACCAACATTTTGCGCGTCGCAGTAAAATCACCCGCAGTCAGCGTGCAGAAATAGACGCCATTCGCCACCGTCTCGCCCTGCTGATTCCTGCCGTCCCAATATGATGCGCGACCTCGATCAGTGTAGAATCCGGCTGATTGATACCCTAAATCAAATTGTCGCACCAACACACCTGCCGCATCATAGATGGTGAGCGTCGCATCGGCGTCGTCCGCGAGATGGAACGGTATCCACGTCTCCGGATTGAAGGGGTTCGGGTAATTTGGAAGAAGTGCAGTGGTTGTCGGAGTTAAAGGCGTGACCGAAGGTGATAGCCCCAACGATTGCCTCGTCCCATCAACGATTCCCATTTGTTTAATGTCACCCCATGTTGTGCCAAATCTCGTTCCCCACAGCAGTATTGTGCCGTCGTTACTCCCGCTGACAAGCGTGAAACCATCGGGCGAGAACGCTAAGGAGGTGACAGTTTCCGTATGCCCCTCAAGGGCGTACAACTCCGCGCTGGTATGCGCATTCCACAATCGAATCGTCGTGTCGCCGCTCCCACCGGCAAGTGTGAAATCATTGGGTGAGAACGCCACGGAAGTAATTTGGTCTGTGTGCCGTCCGATTAGAAACCACAATCGCCCGGTGCGAGAATCCCACAGACGAATACTCCCGTCCTCATAGCCCCCGCCGCTGGCAAGTATGGAACCGTCGGTCGAGAACGCTACGGAACGCACCTCACTCATCTGCCTCTCTATGCCATATGGTGTTCCATCCTTGGTATCCCACAGACGAACTGCCGCGCTAGTGCTTCCGCCCGCAAGTGTAGACCCGTCCGGAGAAAACGCGATCGACAGAATCTCGTCGCCGTAATGCCGATGCTTCCACAAGTGTTCCCCGGTGTGTGCATTCCACAGACGAATCGTCTCGTCGCTGCTCCCGCTTGCAAGCGTGGAACCATCGAGCGAAAATGCCAGGCACAAAATGTCATGGGTATGCCTTTCAAGCGTCTGCAGGTGTTCGCCGCTGTGCGCATCCCACAGGCGAATCGTGGCATCGCCGCCTCCGCTGGCAAGCGTGGAACCGTCTGGAGAAAACGCAACGCAATAGATGTCTTCCGTATGTCCCTCCAGCGTCTTCAGGAGTTCTCCGGTGTGCGCGTCCCACAAACGAATCGACGTGTCACCGTTCACACTGGCAACTGTAAACCCATTGGGTGAGAACGCTACGAAACGCACCTCGCGCGTATCGCCTTTAATCGTCCCCCGAAGTTTGCCGGTAGGCACGTCCCACAATTGAATCGTGTTGTCCCTACTCGCACTTGCAATCGTTAGGTCGTCGGGTGAAAACGTCACCGAATTAACGGTATTAACGGTATGGTGATGCTCGTCGATTGTGCGCAAACCTTCCCGCTTATGGACATCCCACAACCGAATGGTGTTGTCTTCGCTCGTACTGGCGAGTGTTGTCCCGTCGGAGGAGAACGCAATGGAACCAACTGCCCATTGCCCCCCAAGAGCGCCCAAATAGTTTCCAGAGCGCACATCCCACAAACGAACCCTTTTCAAGTCGCCGCTGGCGAGCATTCTTCCGTCAGGTGAAAATGCGACCGATAAGACGCCGCCGAAGTGTCCCTCAAAAGTACCCAGGTGCTCGCCCGTGTGGGGGTTCCACAAACGAACCGTGTTGTCGTTCCATTTGCTTCCACTGGCAAGCGTAACGCCGTTGGGTGAGAACACCAAGGCGAGAACCGCGCTCGTATGTCCTTGAAGGCGGCGCAAACGCTCTCCGGTGCGAACATCCCACAGAGGAATTTCCCTGCCGTCTCCTGCAGCAAGCGTCGAACCATCGGACGAAAACGCGACCGAAGTTATATGATTCGTGTGCCCCTCGAAGATCTTTAAGGGTTTCCCGGTGCGAACATCCCACGTACGAACGGTGTTGTCTCCGTCAGCTCCGCAACTGGCAAGCATAGCGCCATCCGGCGAGAAATCTATGCACCGTACGGGGCGCGTATGCCCACTCAGCAAGTTGACTTCGGCGCCTGTGGTTGCATCGTAGAGCCAGGTCCCGATGCTACTCGCGACTGCGAGCAGGGATCCATCAGGCGAATATGCGACATCGCCGGATATCCAGCCCTTGCCGAGTCTTACTTTTGCGCCATCGGGCAGTCCCCAGCGGACATGGTCTTGGGCAAAGCTAGTCTGTAAAATCAGTGTATAAACGAATAAAATGCTGAGTTTGAAAAACCGCGATTTTCTCATTGATTGATTCTCCTTGCTGCGAATTCGGCCCCTGGGGTTACGGCACACGGCGTGTGCCTACTACCTTCTACTTGCTCACCAACATTTTCCGTGTGGCGGTGAAATCTCCTGCGGTCAGCGTGCAGAAGTAGACGCCATTCACTACTGTCTCTCCCTGCTGATTTTGTCCGTCCCAATATGCCGCGTGACCTCGCTCGGTGTAGAATCCCGCTGGTTGATATCCCAAATCAAATTGCCGCACCAACGCACCTTTCCCGTCATGGATCGTGAGCGTGACATCGGCGTCGCCCGCGAGATGGTACGGCATCCACGTCTCCGGGTTGAACGGATTCGGATAGTTGGGCAGAAGCGCCGTTTCTGTAGGCGTTAGGGGTGCGGTTGAAGTTGAGGGTTCCGGGAATTGCCTCATCCCATCGGTAACCGACGCTCGCTTGGTGTTGCTCCAAGTCGTCGCACGCATCAGGTCCCAGAGTAAAATTGTGCCATCGCCGCTCCCACTCGCAAGCGTGAGTCCATCCGGAGAAAATGCTACAGAACTTACCCAATCGGCATGTCCTTCAAATGTCCGCAGGTGTTCCCCGGTGCCAGAATTCCATAGACGGACTGTGTCGTCCCAACTCCCGCTCGCAAGCGATACGCCGTCGGGAGAAAACGCTACGGACCCCACCCCGCTCGTATGTCCTTCAATTGTCCGCAGACGTTCACCAGTGATCGCATCCCATATACGAATCGTGTCGTCCGAACCCCCGCTCGCAAGCGTAAGCCCATCGGGAGAAAACGCCACGGACGTGACAGAGTATTGGTGCCCCACTAGAGCGTGCGTGGCATTCGCCGTACGGAGATCCCAGAGACGAACTGTCGCGTCGTTCCATCCGCCGCCGCTCGCAAGCATAGAACCATCGGGCGTAAACGCTATGGTAGAGACAGTGCCCACATGGCCCGTTAGAGTTTCCAGCCTCTCACCGGTGCGGACATTCCATAAATGAACCTTGCTGCCATACCCACTGGCAAGCAGTCTCCCGTTGGGTGAAATCGCCACGGAATCGACATCTCCCCATCCCAATCCAATCCTCTCCCAAAGGATATGTAAACTTTCGCCGGTGTGCGCATCCCACAAACGAGCTGTAAGGTCTGAACTGCCGCCGCTAGCAAGCGTGGAGCCTTGCGGCGAGAACGCCAAGGACACGACTCGGGTCTCATGTCCCTTCAGGGCAAGGAAGTTTCTTCCGGTATGCACATCCCACAGAAGAATCGGATCGTCAATATATCCTGTGCCACTCGCAAGCGTAATGCCATCGGGAGAATATGCGATGGAATTCACAGGCGTCGTGTGTTCTACGATGGCCAGAATATCTTCGCCAGTGTGCACATCCCATAACCACACCGTTCCGTCCCGACTACCCCCGCCCGCAATTGTCAACCCATCCGGCGAAAACACTATGAAATCAGCAGAACCAGTATGCCCATACAATGCCTTTAGATGTTCCCCGGTGTGGACATCCCACAATCGTACAGGGTCGTTTGAGCCTCGACCTCCACTCGCAAGCGTAAGACCATCGGGCGAGAACGATATGGAACTCACACCGACCGCTCGTTCTTCAAACGGACGCAGGAGTTCTCCGGTGCTGACACCCCATAGAAGAATTGTGGTGTCCACCCAACTGTAGCTGCCACTGGCAAGCATTGAGCCATCGGGCGAGAACGCTACCTCACTGACTCCACGGACCTGCCCCTTGAGCGTGTGCAGGAGCTCACCGGTGTGGACATGCCACAGACGAATTGTGCTCACCTCCCAACCGCCTCCGCTCGCAAGTGTGGAACCATCGGGCGAAAACTGAACAACTTCGACCGACTGCGAATGACCGGAAAGTGCTCGCAAGAACTCCCCGGTGCGAATATCCCACAATCGAACCGTCTTGTCGCCGCTCCCGCTGGCGAGCGTAAGTCCATCAGGCGAGAACACCACAGATTCGACCGAGCGCGAATGTCCCTCAAGTGTATGCAGATGCGTCCCGGTGCGCACATCCCACAGACGGACTGTTTTGTCTCTCGACCCTCCGCCGCTAGCGAGCGTAAGTCCATCAGGCGAGAACGCTACGGCATACACCCTATCTGAATGCCCGGTGAGAAGATTGACTTCGGCGCCAGTTTTCGCGTCATAGAGCCATACGCCGATGATACTTGGGACAGCGAGCAGGGCTCTGTCCGGGGAATAGGCAATCTTGCCGGTTATCTCACCCTTGCCGAGCCGCATCTTGGCGCCATCGGGCAACCCCCACCGGGTATAGTCTTGGGCATAGCTAGTCTGCAAAGACAATGACAATGCGGTACCGAACATGACGCTGAGTATGAAAAACCGAGATCTTCTCATCGGATAATTTTCTTCCGGCAAACGTAAATTCTATTTCCTGATTAACATTTTCCGCGTCGTACTAAAACCGCCTGCCCTTAGGGTGCAGAAATAGACGCCATTTGCTACCGTCTCGCCCTGTTGATTGCGTCCGTCCCAATACGCCGCCCGCTCGCGGCTCCGGTACGCACCAGCCGGCTGGTATCCCACTGCCAGTGTCCAAACCGCTCGCCCGTTCATATCATATATCGCCAGCGACACCTCAGCGGGCTTCTCCAACTGGTACGGTATCCAGGTCTCGGGATTGAACGGGTTCGGGTAG
The DNA here is from genome assembly GCA_965197465.1 of Candidatus Poribacteria bacterium. Classification (GTDB taxonomy): domain Bacteria; phylum Poribacteria; class WGA-4E; order WGA-4E; family JAJDTR01; genus JAJDTR01. The sequence goes on from OZ240209.1 coordinate 4,344,080, forward strand.
TTCGGCAGGAGCGCCGTTGGTGCTAAGGGTGCGGCTGAAGGTGAGAGTGCCGGCAATTGCCTCGTCAAATCGGTAACCGACACTCGCTTGGCGTCGCCCCAAGTCGTTGCACGCATCAGGTCCCACAGTAGAACCGTGCCGTCTGTGCTCGCGCTAGCCAAGGTTGAGCCATCGGGCGAGAAAGCCACGCTGGTGACTGACAACCAATTCCAGTTGAAGGTCTTCCTGATCTCCCCGGTGTGTACATCCCGCAATCGAATCACGGCGTCTCGGCCCCCGCTGGCAAGCATGCCCTCACGGCGCGAAAACGCAATAGCATTGAGCCCACCGGATTCGTCACCGAGGATTCGCAGACTTTTCCCGGAGTGTACATCCCACAATCGGATGGTATCGTCTCGACTCCCACTGGCAAGCATGGAACCGTCCGACAGGAACACTACGGAAATGACTTCGTCTGTGTGTCCCTCCAGCATCCCCAAGTTTTCTCCTGTACGTACGTCCCACAAACGAATCGTGTCGTCTAGACTACCACTGGCAAGTGTGGATCCGTCCGGAGAAAACACTACGGACGAAACCGCGTTTACGTGTCGACCGAGGGTATGTATTCCTTTTCCCGTGCCCGAATCCCACAACCGAACTGTGTTGTCCCAACCACCACTAGCGACCGTGCGCCCGTCGGGTGAGAACGCCACCGAATACACCTCGCCCGCATGCGCCTCAAGCGTATGTAGCCGTTCTCCGGAGCGGATATCCCATAACCGAACCGTTCCGTCGTATTCGCCGCCGCCGCTGGAAAGCGTATACCCATCGGGCGAAAATGCCAAACAACTCACTCCGTGCGTATGTCCCTCGAGTGTTTGCTTGTGCTCCCAAGTTCGTGCATCCCACACACGAATCGTACCGTAAACGCCGCTGTGTGCAAAGAGATGGCCATCAAGCGAAAAAGCAATAGCGCCTTCCGTGTACGGATATCCCCCACGATATCCCTCGATGGTATGCTTGTGTTCCCGAATTCGCATATCCCAAAAACGAATCGTACCGTCCCAACTTGCGCTGACAAGCGTGAGCCCGTCGGGTGAGATTGCTACAGAAGTCACCCCATCCGTATGTCCGGTTAGCGTCTTCAGGTGTTCTCCCGTATGCCCATCCCACAATCGTATGGTCTCGTCCCGACCTCCGCTGCAGAGTATGAGTCCATCCGGGGAGAACGCTACCGAGGTTACTTCTTTCACATGCCCCTCAAGCGTATGCAGGTGTTCACCCGTACGCGCATCCCACAAACGCACTGCGTTGTCATACCAACCGCCAGCGCTGGCAAGCGTTGAACTGTCAGGCGAGAACGCTAACCAATTGGATTCATCCTTATGCCCCTCAAGCGTATGCAGGTGCTCACCCGTGCGGACATCCCACAAGCGAATTGTCTCCTCCCGACCGTCTGCGCTGGCTAGCATGGAACCATCCGGGGAGAACGCCACCGCGTTCACCGAAATTTTGTGACCGTGAAACGAGCGCAGGTGCTCACCCGTACGCACATCCCACAGACTGATTGAGTCGTCCCGCTCTGAGCCGATACGATTTCCGCTAGCGAGGGTAGAGCCGTCGGGGGAAAACGCCAGAGCAGTTATATAAAGCGCATGACCCTTGAGCGTTCGCCGGTGCTCACCCGTATAGGCGTCCCACAAACGAATTGTAGGGTCGTCCCTGCCGCGGCCGCCGCTAGCAAGCGTGGCGCCGTCCGGAGAAAACGCGACGGAACCGACCCGAGCTGTATGCCCTGTGAGCAGGTTGAGTTCGGTGCCGGTCCCGGCATCATAAATCCAAATACCGGCATTGCTCGCGATCGCGATCCGAGTCCCGTCGGGTGAATAGGAAATATTGCTGGTTATTTCACCCTTCCCGATGCGCGTTTTCGCGCCTTTGGGCAATCCCCATCGTGTATAATCTTGGGCGAAACTGCGCGGCACAAACAGAGCAACAGCGAGCAATAGGTAAAGTTTGAATATCCATTTACTCCTCATTCGATTGTTCTCCTTGCGATGAGCATCTTTTCTCACAGCTTGCTCATTTTTTGCGCCGTGCAGACAGCATTATCGCTTATTTCACAAGATTCATCCGGCGGGTGTTATGAGATTCGCCCGCCTGCAACGAATAGAAATATAATCCGCTCGAAACGGTCTCGCCCGCATCATTCCGCCCATCCCAATAGGCGGCTTGGGACCGAGAAAGATAATCGCCCGCCGGCTTAGCTCCGAGATTTAGCGTTCGCACCTGACGCCCCGACGCATCGTGAATCCGGATGTTTACGTTGGCTAACTCGCTCAGTCGATACGGTATCCAGGTTTCCGGGTTGAACGGGTTGGGAAAGTTCGGCAGCAACGCTGTTTTCTTGACCTGTCCCAAGAGCGTCGGTCTAGGGAGAAGGCGTGCATTGACATCCCAGATCTGCGGCGACGGGTATGTGAGACGTGTGAGGAGCACTGATCCATCCTGAGCCACATCCCAATATTCAGGCACGAATGGGTGTTCAAGCGGTTGATTGGCACGCCAATTCCAAATCTGCAAACCATCCTTTCCGTTCAAGAACAGGTAACGCCCGTCTGCGCTGAAATGTGCCGGGCCTCTGCCGTCTATCCGAAACACCTGTTCCGGCCCTTGTTCCCCGAGTCGCCATCCCATAACGGAGGAGGACGACGCAAAAACCAGAATCGGGGGCGTCGCATGTGGATGAAAAACGAGGTTTGCACCGTAGGTATAATGCATTTGCATAGGTGGGATCCATGCATAGCGATAACTGTACCCGTGTTCGCCCTGTTCCCACAGGTGCAATCGAGTATGCTGATCCGATGCGGCAAGACAATGGTCGTCTTCACTGAATGCAATGAAAAATCCCGGGTTGATTCCTAGCAACTCGCGCCGGTGCGGTTGATCGACGTCTACTACAATTATTGCGTTATTCCGATTAGCGCCCGTCGCAATGCGGTTTCCGTGGTTACTAAACGTAAGCCCCAGCGCCGCCCTAGCGTCGGGAAGATACGTCTGCAGCTCACCGGTATGTATATCCCGGACTTCCGTGCCGTCTGCGTACAACCCGACCGCGAATTGCCGACTATCCGCAGAGATGGCTAACGTCTGACGATAGTTCTGCATACCCTCGAATACAATTTGCCGCAACGAGCCCGATGGCACATCCCATATCTTAATCAACGTGTTATTTACCTCCACGAGCGATCTACCGTCCGGGCTGAGCTTACTCCGACCACCGCCGCCGTAATCTGCCCATAGTCTTAACTGTCGATTCTGTTTCATGTCCCAAAGAACGGCAACTTGACCGTGATACTGAAGAATCGCAAGGCTTTCGTCGGGAGATACTGAGACGTGCCTGAGTGCGGTCGGTTCCGCACGGATTTCGTTGATTGACGCGCCTGTCTCAACGTCCCAGACGCGCAGTCGGTCATTGAACGTATTCCTATATGCCGGATACCGCGTTCTGGTCCCCACGTACAGCCGTCGGCTATCTCGGCTGAAAAAGAGCTCGAACACCTCGCCCGCACGGCGAGATTCCGAGTCTCCATTCCGCAACGTTCGCACCAGTTGGCGGGTCTCGGCGTTCCACAGGTAGACCTTCGTCGACTCCACCTCGGTCGTGGCAATCCATTGTCCATCGGGGCTGTAGGCAACTTTGGTAACCCAGCCATCATGACCTTCCAAATGCCCGGCAAGCTTTCGTGTCTCAAGATCCCAAATTTCGGCATCCGGACGTTTCGATCCAACCACGAGAAATCGAGCGTCGGGACTGAAGGCTATGGAGAAGACAAATGGCGCATGGTCGCTACAGTTCGAACTGCTCCAGCCACTGCCAGATCGACGATAACATGCATGGATAGATCTCCTCTTATCTTCCAGCCGACCAACCCATTCTCCCGTCTCCCAATCCAGCAGCAAAATCTCGTCTGACCCGCCATTTACCGCAACAAGCGGCTGTGTCCTACCGAATGCAACCAGAAATGGATAATCCAACACTCCCCCCGACCATGATCGGACAGATTCAAATTCCCATTCGCCGAGTTTCTCCTGTCCGTTAATGTCCCAGAGTTCGACCGTGTCTCTTCTTCTAATAACAAGCTGCTTGCCATCCGGACTGACAATCACCGACCCTAAGAATTCCGAGCTTTCGGCGAAGTTTGCAAGCACTACGTCGTTGTCCGGATCCACAATTTCAATATGCTTTGGCATAACGCGAATCATATTTCCGTCAGGAAGGAAAGTCAGTTGACGCAGTGACCCTTTCCCAATCGATCCAACAGGTTCAATCGCCAGCGCTTCGCCGAAGATGAGCAGCCACGAAAAGAATACGACTACAAATGTTTTCACTTTTATGCCCTTCAATGCTGTACATGGTTTTCGTAACACATATGCAAATGCTATGCCAAGCGTGTATATGACGGAAAAACCTGTCACTACACGGATTTCTAGCGCTATGCGGCGTACTCGACGGGTTTAAACTGTTCAGTTTCTGGACAGGATTGTTCAATAATGGGTTTATGGAGTGTTCGAGAATGGGCAGGCAGGGGTCTGGGAATTGAAATCGGACAACAATTGATAGGATTGGAGTGCCACTTATAGATAGTCGCCAGAGACAGGCTTACCGGTAGGATAAGGGATTCAAGATAGAGAATCCGGCTAGATTATTTGGTGCAATTACGGAGATGCTACAAACAGAAGAACAGCAGGGGAAACACATCTGATTTTAGGTAATCGACCATCAGAAAATCAAAAAAGAGATTTTTCAAAGTGAGTAGCAACACTGATTCGTTACACAGCAGAAGCCCCAGATGGGCGACACTTGAATAGCGCAAAAAACGAAAGGTGCCCGCCGGGCAGCCGTTGCGGCATTCTAGGTTAACTTCCGTAACACTCGGATTCGCCTATAATCCAAAATTCGATCTTAATACTGTCGATGCCCTCAAGACACGACCGACCTGTCGCCCCGCCGGGGCATGGGAATGAGGGCGTCTGCTGATTCTATACACCTTCCGCACCGCTGGTGCTAAAGATTGCAAAACCCATGCAGCGGAAAACAACCGCTGTGATTATCTTTGGTGCAAGCATGATCGAGGGATTTTAGATGCGTTTCCCCTGAGAAGAACAGGCCAAATACTTGACTTCTTAAGATTCGATGCTATAATGGCTCAAGTGGTTACCTGTCGGTAATCGTTGGATTAGAATTCCGCTTGACTTGAATAGACGTACACAAGCCCAGCCCGCGAGCGGTGATTGACTGAATTTAACTCCCGTTCTCTTGTTCCAAGAAACACGCACGCAGTCTAATGGATAAACAGCATACAACCTCAAACCCATATGCAATCGTCGGACGGAATTCCGTGTTGGAACTCTTGCGTGGAGGTGAGCGTGAGATTGAGCTAATCCAGATTGCGCAGGGACGAGACCACCCACGGCTGCGTCAAATCACCTCGCTCGCTCAGAAAAAGGGAATCCGCTGTGATTTTGTTCCCCGCATTGAACTAGATCGACTTGAGTCAACAATCCCTCATCAGGGCGTTATCGCCATTGCCAGCCCCAAGAAATACTTGGAAATCGGAACGCTGCTTGAGCAAATCCAGGGCGAACGGGGAGACCGCCCTCCCTTGATTGTAATGTTGGATGGGGTTCAAGATCCGCACAACCTCGGCGCAGTCATGCGAACAGCCGACGCTGCGGGCGTGGATGGGATTGTGATTCCAAAGAATAGAGCGGTGGGGGTAACGACAACCGTCCATAAAGCATCGGCGGGCAGCGCGGAATATATCCCGGTTGCCCAAGTCACGAATCTCGCGCGAACTATCGAGCGTATAAAAGACTCCGGACTTTGGGTTATCGGAGCTGAGCAGGAAGCGCCGCAAATTTACACAAAAGCAGATTTCAGCGTGCCGCTTTGTCTCGTCTTGGGCAATGAAGCGGAGGGGCTGCGAAGGCTCGTGAGGGAAAAATGCGATTCGCTGGTTCGTTTACCGATGCACGGTCATTTGCCGTCTTTGAACGTGTCGGTAGCGGCGGGAGTGCTACTATACGAGGTTCTTCGGCAAAGGACGCAAGCGTGAATCCTCACGGCGGTTAGAGTTATTGCAACCAAGAATTATACACATAGGACTTACACAGTCCAGTCTGTAGGAGCGATCAACTGAGCGGACAGCGAAGGCGATAGAGATCCCTCTCCGAGTCGATCAAGCGACTGAACAAGGAGCGCGATAGTAATCCATACCTGTCGGGAATCGGAATTCCCTCCTACGGGGGCGATTGGCTCTTTCCGTTTTCCCCGGTATCAGCAAATTGCTTTATTTGTCATTGCGAAATTTCTCTCAAGACCCAAGATGACCGCGTCAAATCCCTCCCTCCTCCTTCAAGCTGGTATAGATTCCATCTCCGATGATGATGTGATCCAGCACTGGGATTTGGATGTGATTTCCCGCCGCGATTAACTCCTTTGTCGCCCGAATGTCCTCTTTGCTCGGAGCGGGATCCCCGGACGGGTGGTTGTGAACCAAAAGAATAGCGGCTGCCGCCTCCTCGATGGCGAATCGAAAAACCTCGCGCGGATGGATAATGCTGGCGTTCAGGCTGCCTTCAAAGATTTGGCGCCTCTTGATTACGTTGTGCTTGGTATCAAGGCAGAGAACGTACAATACCTCCTGTTTGAGATCCCGCATGGATGACATCATTAGCCGCGCAACGTCGGACGGCGCGGAGATTTGAAATTTCTCCTCAAAATACGACGCCATGCGACGTCCCAACTCAAAAGACGCTTTGATTTGAGCCGCCTTTACCGCCCCCAAGCCCTTGACACCCTCTCCCAGTTGCTGCGGAGTCTCATCTGCGATTCGTTTCAGGTTGCCATCGTACTTTTTCAACAACTGCTCCGCCACCTGCACGGCGGTGGCTTGCCCGGTTCCGGTGCGGATAATGATTGCCAGCAACTCCGACGTTTTCAGCGCCTCGGGACCATGCTCTCGGAGACGTTCCATCGGACGCTCGTCTGCCGGCAGATCTTTCAACCGAATGTGATACTCAGATTCCATTTTTCCCAATATGCCTTACGCGGCATTGGTCGAGGATTACAGGTTAATCTGCTTTCCTTGGGCGAACGATTCACTCGCCGCCAGCGTAACTTCCACGGTTTTCAGCCCTTCGGAATAAGGAGCGAGAATCTCCGACGAATCTCCGCTCTTGACGGCGTCAATAAAGACTCGATCCTCGCGCACAGAGCCGTTGACATCATTGTCGATCGATTGGGTTTCCCCGGCGCGATTGACAGCGGTGTCACCGGAATTGACTTCGACGACGAGTCCGCGGCAGTGCACCTCAAGCTTTACCCTACCCCACCCTTCCAGCATGCAGGCGGAGGTTATGTTTGCAACGGCGCCATTGGCAAATTTAAGATTGACAACACTCATATCGTCAACATCGTAGTTTGGTACGTCGGTCATGCTGCCTTGGGCAGCGAATCCGTGCACGGCGACGACATCACTCCCGACGAGATAGCGGCACAGATCGAAGATGTGGGTCGTCTGCTCAACGTGTTGTCCGCCCGACTCGGCGCGAACACGCCACCACGGAACTCCCGGCATACCGCCCATCCAGTAGCCTAGCGCGCCCACTACGCTTGCGCCTTCAAGAGCGGCTTTTGCTTTGCGCGTGTGACCCTGATAACGCCAATGATAGCCGACGCTGGTAATAATGCCGCTGCTTTGCACGGCTTCGTGAATCTCTTGTGCCACGTCCCTACAAGTGCCGACCGGCTTCTCAATAAAAAATGGAATGCATTTTTCGCACGCAATCAACTCCTGTTCCCCATGCACGAAGGGGGGAGTACAGATGTATACGGCGTCCAACTCCTCTTTGTCATACATCTCTTTGTAGTCGGTGTAAGGGGTGCCGCCATATTTTTGTGAGGCGTCGTTAGCCCGCTCCTCCGAGATGTCGCACATGGCGGCAAATTCGACATCGTCAAATCCCGCCAGATTCCTCATGTGGCCGCCTGCCCTTCCGCCAACGCCGATCTCGCCAATTTTTACTATATCCATTTTTTCCTCCGTTAATTCCGACTCTTGCGCATCGCGAATCAAATAGGTCTTACGCAGTTGAACTCCCCGACGCCTCGTAATGGCGATTCATTATGCGTAATGGGATTTGCTATCGCCCTCGCTGTTCACTCGGTTGATCGATAGAACTCCCATTACTTAACATCCTTATCTTATTCTATGAATCGGGGCAACCTGAGTAAGTTCTAAAAAAGTCAGTTCTAAAGCCACTGTTTCATGTACGTTGCCGATTTCGGGAGCTCAATTTCGCGGGGCCCCGGGATGGCGCATTCCAACGCCATGTAGTCCTGATAGCCGATTCGTCTCAACGCTGCAAATCCGTCAGCGAAATCTGTGTGTCCGTATCCCGGAAGTTCGCGGGTGCTGTCCGCCAGATGGACGTGCCTGATGTACTCGCCCGCCGCCTCAATGCTCTCCGGAATGTTTCTCTCCTCAAGGCTCATGTGAAAGAAGTCCGCCATAATCGCAACGTTGGGACTGCCTACCCGCTTGCAGATTTCAACCCCGTTGTTGAGGGTTTTGATAAAGTGCGTTTCATAGCGATTGAGGGGTTCAAGCAGCACAATAGACCCGACCTCCTCGGCATAGCCACCGAGATCCTTCAGAATTTCAACGAGAAGTTCGGTTTCAAGTTCTGCGGTAGATTTGTACGGGCTTAAGTCACTGATGCGCGGCGCGCCAAAAATGGGCACCATAATCAGCCCGACAGCGCCGATCGCCGCCCCAACCTTCAGCAGAGATCTGATTCCCGAGATCGCAAGCTCTCGTTGCTCGGGATCGCTGTCCAAGAGACACCCGGGATAACCGGCGCAAATTGTACTGGCTTTGACGGGATGATTCTCGGTGGCTTTGACTATCTCATCCTGCCGTTCCTCCAGACCCCTACCCCCAAATTCAACCCCCTCATAACCGTATTCCGCCAGGTTGTCAAGTTTCTCCCCCAGTTCCGCTCCGGGCACCATCTTCTCTTGACTTGAAAGTTTCATCCAGTATCCTCCCTTTGGTAGAACGATATAACCGTATCACCGTACCGTTCCTGTCGTTTCAGTTGTAATTCGTCAAACGCTGCAAGTGCAGCGCAATCTCCTTTTCGTTCTCTTCGTCGCTCCACGATTACTTGACCGGAGGGTAGCAGCATTTTGTTCATCCCAATTTGTCTTAGGCACACTTCATGGATGCCCGAATCGTAAGGCGGATCGAGGTAGATTAAATCAAATCGGGCATTGCGCCGAGCGAAAAAAGCGATTCCCTTGAGCACATCCAACTTGACGATATTTACGTGAGGTTCGTCGCCGCTCACACCACAACCCGAAAGATTGGACTTAATCACGCGGATGCAATGAGGGCTCCGATCAACAAAGGTCACAGATTTCGCCCCGCGGCTCAATGCTTCAAGCCCAATGTTGCCCGTGCCTGCGCAGAGGTCCAGGAAGTCAGAGTCAATGACCCTGTCGCCCAGAATCCCGAACACGGATTCTTTCACGCGATCCGAGGTTGGGCGCACCGTGTTCGCTTTGACCGAGGTCAAGCGTTTGCCTTTGAACCTTCCGGAGATGATTCTCATCAGATTTATTTCCCGTAAGCATAACCTGAAAGGATTCGTGTGTCAATCGATTTTTCGGCTTGGATTGTTCCGTCAAAACGTGGGCAGAATAGAAAGTACGTAGGTTGGGTTGAACGGAAAGAGGTAACAAATTACACGCAGAAACAGGCCCTTCAAGGCTTCATTCCACTCGCAAGTCCGATAGCACCAAACCCGTAGGCGGGGCAAGATGCCCCGCCGTGCAACACCAAAATTCAAGTTAAATCCAGCACATCATCTGTATGGTAATAGAAACCGCCAACGACTTTTTCAATGGTCAACCAACAAAGCCAGATAATCAAAATGTCTCGCGCTTTTCATCAACGCTTGATTGACGCCGTCTGTTATGCGACTTAAATGTACAAAGTCGAGCTTAGCGTTGGGTTTCACTATGGATACTCCCCACGACAGTCTACTTGAAAAACAGCGGCACTATTGGCATAGACAAACTATGCTTTTCCCGTTTAACCCAACCTACATAGGTCAAAAACTACAACGGTCAGGTAGATTCTGTACACCCATATTGTCTACCGCTGGGAACTCTATCGATCAACCGAATGAACAACGAGGGCGATAGAAAATTCTACTCCTTATTCAGTCGCTTGATCGGCTTGGATTGCCAAATTCGAGCCATGACTGTTGACGTGTCGATTCACAACGGCGGCGAACCATGTCAGCCACTCGACCGATGCGGGAACTTCGGAGGACACTTTCAAAACCGTAATTCCGCCGCGATAAAATCCGACGTAAATCTGTCTTCATGGATTCTGGCGTAGTCGATTCGCCCCCATTTCCAATCGAAGCCGATGCCGCCCGTCCAATCGCGGTCCGAATAACCGGTACGCACATATAAGAACGGCATGGCTGTCCACTCAATGCCGAAATAGAGGTCGGGTCGCCCCGAACGGGGTATGGCGATGTCCGAGGCAAACAGCATCTGCCGAAGCTGGAATGCGGCGCCAAGTGTCATCCAACGAATCCCGTGCGTGTTGGGCAGGTGTCCCGCCAGAAGACCGAATTTAAGATTAGGGCGAGGCTTGAGGAGGAGAGAAAAATCGTAGGAGGGATCCGTACCAAAGAACTGGTAATGCTCGCTCGGATGTGCGCGTTGAAATTTGACGTTGACGCCGCCGGCGACATGCGAACTTATCTGGTAGGCGAACCCGTAGTAGTTGAAATCCGGGGTTCCCGACTCGACGCCCAACGCGATTTTGTTGCCCCAGAATAAGCCGAATCTGCGATAGGAGTAGCCGATGCCCTTCGGATCGAAGGCGTAATCCGAGCGGTCGCGCAATTTGTTGACGCCAAAGAGTTTTACGCCTGTCCACTGAATCAATCCCGCGGGATTCCAGAAGCCCGCCGAAGCGTCATCGGCGACAGCGGTAAACGCATTCCCCATTCCCAAAGCACGCGCGCCGGTATAGTACGGTCGCGCTTCTTCGAACGGGAATTCGGCGGAGAGGGCGAGAGAAGAAGTGAGAAAAAGAACGGCAAGCGTTAATGTGAGTCTAAAGAGGTTTGGAGTGCAAACAAGCGAAATGTAGCGGGGAAGCGTTTCTATTACTCCCTCATTTATTGACCTTCCCATGGAACTGCTTAATCTTCAAGTTTGAACTCATACGGAATGGCTATCTTCAAGGGGACAATCTCGTCACCCCGTTTGGCAGGCCTAAACAGGGAAGCCTCCAAAGCGTCTATGGCTGCTCTGGCACATCCAAATCCGACAGTATTTTCCTTGACCTCAATGTCTATGGCTTTTCCATCCAGGTCAATGGCAGCTTCCAGAACAACCTTTCCCTCTTTCCCGGCGCGCTTCACCTCGCTAGGGTATTTCGGCTCGACATTTTTGCGGAAACTGGGCGGTCTAGTAACTTCAAGAGAGCTGAAAGCGTCGCGGCGAGTTTTCTCATAACCAGGAGTAGGGACAAAATTTCCCGATGAATTAGGGGCAGTCGGGCACCCCAATCCCGATGGATTCGGATTTGGCGTTTCTACCACCCTTGAAGGTCGAATAAGTCCGATATTACAGAATTGTTGTCGGACAGAACGGGTGGGTATTGAGTGGACAATTTCAACGATTGTCGCCTCAGCATCAAGGCGGGTGGGCCAAACGATATAATATGTCGCAAGCAGCGCGGCAATTAAGTGAAGTCCTAAAGCAGCCATTACGGACACGCTTTTCGGTGTCATGATTCCATGCTTCTGGTCGACAAGCGGTTGGACGTGCAGGTCGGAAAGTACCCTCTTTTGGGCAGGGTTCAACGCCATGGGTTTCAAAGAGACATCAACCGGTTTACCGACTTCAATCGCTCGTTGACGTTTAATTCGCCTCATGCGACGTTGCCGCATGGTTTCCAGATGTGCTACAGAATTCTTTTGGCTGGATTTCATTGCTTGACCTCCCTCAAGCAGCGGGAGGTGGTTTTTCTAAACCCAGGCGCGTTATGTCTTACGCGCGTTTGTTGTCCGTTCCAGCGAGCTACTTAATCTTCAAGTTTGAACTCATACGGAACGGTTATCCTCTGGGAAACAATCTCCTCACCCCGTTTGGCAGGGTTGAACCGTGACGCTTTCAAAGCCTGTATGGCGGCTCTGGCGCAGCCAAATCCAACCTTGTCCTCTTTGACCTCAATGTCTGTAGCCTTGCCATCCACGCCAATGGTAGCTATCAGAACAACTTTGCCCTCTTTCCCGGCGCGCTTCGCCTCGCTCGGGTATTTCGGCTCGACTTTTCTGCGGAAACTGGGCGGTCTTAATATCTCCGTGGGCTTGAAGGGATCGCCCCCGGTGGGGTCGGGGTCGCGAATATTCTCAGGGTCCGGCGGCTCACCAATGTCACCAATGTCGGAATCCTCGAATGTTGGTCGGAAACTCTCCGTTGGATCGCCGGTATTAACTGTCGGTGGCTTGATGGGCCCAACTCCGCCTAATCCAGTGAGACCGCCAGTGTTTATGTTAGCACCCGCGACGGGACCTGAATCAACAATACCGTCCATTCTCGCGTCTCCTAAGCTGCTTTCGTTGTCTGATGAGATTGGACGCACCGGCACCTTCGGTACCGGTAGGATTATTGGCTTAAGCGGCTCGGTAGGCAGTGGTTTCTGCTTTACTATACTCTTCCGTTTAGGCGGATCGCGTTTCTCCAGAATTGGATCAACGAACTCGACGCTGACCGCCTCGTCATGAACTTGAGCGGTTCTGACGACGTAGAATGCTGCAATAAATACCGCAATTGCGTGAAGCCCCAAGGAAACCAATATGGATACCCTGCTTCGCGTCGCAACCTGATGCTTCTGGTCGTCGTGAGCGTGGAGTTGAAGACCGGAAAGTTCCTTCTTCTGCACAGGATTCAGCGGCATGGATTTCAAAGAGACATCAACCGGTTTACCGATTTCAATCGCTCTCTGACGCTTAATTCGCTTTATGCGGCGGTGCCGCAGGTTTTCCAAATGTGCAGCGGAATTGTTCTGGCTAGAGCTCATTGTGTGTCCTCGTTGAAACAGCGGGGGTGTGATTCCTGTAAGCCGATCGTCAAACTATCGCCTTAAGTACTGTAAATGTACCACTGAATTGCAAGCCGAGAGGTTGACAGCGGAAACGAGGAAAAAACCGAGGTGCGTCGATAGGGGTTCGAGGTGAACCGTGGTTTGCGCGCGTTTGTTGATCGTTCCAACAAGCTACTTAATCTTCAAGTTTGAACTGATACGGAATTGATATCCTTATGGGGACACTCTCTTCACCCCGTTTAGCAGGGCTAAACCGCGAAGCCTCCAGAGCTTCTATGGCTGCTCTAGCACATCCAAATCCAACCTTGTCTTCCTTCACTTCAATGTCTTTGGCTTTTCCATCAACATCAATGGTGGCTAACAGAACAACTTTACCCTCTTTCTGGGCGCGACGGGCAGCGCTCGGGTATTTCGGCTCCACTTGATTACGCCATCGAGGACGTCTCGTCACCTCTTGAGCTTTGAAGGCATCATGGTCAGCGGGAGCTGGATCAGCAGTTTCTCCAATATCCGGCGTATCCTCTATGTTACCAAGAGTGGAATTATCGAGTTTCTGTCGGATAAGATCTTCCGGATTGCCGGTATCAAACTTTGGTTTGACCGGGCCAAATCGCATTCTATCCAAACCACTTGTATCAATCCCTGGTCCCGCGTCGGTAGGCCCCGGGTCAGGAACACCTTCGAGCCCATCGTCGGGTACAACAAATTTAGTATCGGCTGTCGGTAGATTCACCACCGGTTTCAATTTGAGGGTTTTCAGCGCCTGAGGTTGCCGAGTAGGCTGGGGTTGAGACTTTACTATAGGTTTACGATCTGGTGGATCGCGTTTCTCTAGAATTTCTTGAAAAAACTCGACGCTAACTGCCTCGTCATCAACGGTAGCGGTTCTGACGACGTAGAATGCCGCAATAAACACCGCAACTGCGTGAAACGCCAAGGAGACCAACACGGATACTCGGCTTCGCGTCGCAACCTGATGTTTCTGGTCGTCGTGAGCGTGGGGTTGAAGACCGGAAAGTTCTTTCTTCTGCACAGGATTCAACGCCATGCCTTTCAAAGAGACATCAACAGGTTTACCCACTTCAATCGCTCTCTGACGCTTGATTCGCTTTATGCGGCGGTGCCGCAGGTTTTCCAAATGTGCCGCGGAATTGCTCTGACTTGATCCCATTGCTTTCCCTCGTTGAAACAGCTAGGGGTGAGGTTTCTGCGCCAAATAATAGACTATCGCTCTGAGTATAGCACATCTGCCACCGAACTTCAATCCGAAACTCCCTTAGTTTCTGGATTTTCGACGATATAACACAGAAAAAACAATGTCTAACCGATTTATGCAGACTGTCCAATAAGAGCCCGTTTGAAAATCTATTTGGAATAACCCCATTTCCCTTGAAACCGAGTTCTTTCGTGAAAAGGGATCGAGCGAGTGGATAACAAGCGCGATAGAACTCCTGTAGAGATGCCAGTGCGATAGAGATTCATCGACAATCATCAATCACCGATTTCCCTGCCGTCTGTGCGTACGTGCCATCCCCTATTCCGTGCCATCTGCGTAATCTGTTTAATCCGTGATTCGATTTCCATCAACGATCATCAAATCGTTAATTTTCCCTCTTCTCTTAGATCGGATCTCCAAGGTGCATAACAACACCGATTAGGTAGCTTTAATCCATTTAATCTGTGATTCAGACAATTGCCAAAAAGCCCCAGAGGGTAAACTTAACCCTATCCTTTAGACAGGAATGAAGGTGATTTAAGCAATAAAATCCGACTGATTCTGGTCAGGTTTCAACGCCTGAAGTTATCGGAAATACACCTCGTATGGGGATCTCTATCGCGTTCGTTATTCAGTCGCTTGATCCTACGACTGCGCGCACACCTCACGTCAATGTCAACACGCCCTAGCCACCGACTATTTTTCACTTGACCAAATACCCGCGTCTGGTATAATCCCCTTATCGCTTCCGACAAGGGCTGTCACGGCTACCAAAAGAGGAGACATCGGCGCTTTGATGACCACCGATTCATCTTGATCAGCGACCAAGATTGTTCCTACAAACCGAACTACGTAAGTCCTAATATAACTCAATCTCACTTGAGGAGGCTATACCATGAATCTTCGAAGCGTACGTTGCTGTCGACAGTTTGTCCCGGTTGTTTTAGTACTCGCAATCGTGATGTGCGCTGCCCTCGTCTACGCGGACTCAGTGCAGCCGGCATTTAAGTATCAGGAGATAAAGAGACTCCACAAAAAAATGCTCGAAGGCAGTGGATCGGGCGACTTAAACGCGCTTATTGTTAAGGCGACCGCATTTGTCAATGAGCATTCCGGGTATAAAAGAGTTGCACGAATCCATTATATCTTGGGCAATGCGCTGTCCCGCGCCGATCGCACCGATGCGGCAATCCAGACGTATCAACGCCTTACAAAGGATTACCCGGATGATTCGTTCCCCGGGGACGCATGGCTGGAGATGGGGTTAGCTTATGATAAGCTGGGGCGGCATGACGAAGCCGACGCCGCTTATCAACAGCTTATCGATCACCCGGTGTACGGTTCTCGTCCCTTTGCCAAGACTGCCAAGAGGATATTAGCTTTGGACAAAGCGTCGCGCAACGGCGAAATCCCGTCCAATAGATTCCAAATGGTCTCCCCGGACGCGCTGGTCGGAAAACCGGCAATCGAATTCCATGTTAAGGATGTGAATGGGGGTGACCTTTCGTTAGAAAAATACCGCGGCAAAGTCGTTTTGCTCGATTTCTGGGCGGTTTGGTGCGCGCCTTGCCGCGCGGAGACGCCTCATCTGAAGAGGGCATACGAGGAATTTAAGGACCGAGAATTTGAAATAATCGGCGTCAGCCTGGATCGCGATAAATCCAAGTTGCTGGCATACATTGAGGAGCAGGAAATTGCTTGGCCTCAGTTTCTGAATGAGACAGGGGAACATACCATTGCTCAGATGTATAAAGTTACGGCGATTCCGCAGCATTTCCTCATCGATCACGAAGGCGTAATTCGCAAGGCGAACCTACGCGGACACGACCTTGAACCGGCGATTGCCGAATTGATTCAAGAGCGTGATGCAAAGTTGGGCGCAGCAAACAACGCTGAGAAGTGATCATCTTGGTATTGATTCCTAACCGACAACACAGATGAAAATTCTTGGTATTGACACCTCGTGTGACGAAACCGCCGCCGCTGTCGTCGTCGATGGCAGCGAGATTTTATCCAACATCATCTCTTCACAGATTGATCTGCACCAGAAGTACGGGGGGATTGTGCCCGAACTGGCGTCTCGGAAACATGTCGAGTCGATTAACTACATCGTCGATCAAGCGATGCTCGAATCGGGAACCGGCTTTGACAACCTCGGTGCTATTGCGGTGACGAACCGCCCCGGACTGATTGGCGCGCTCCTCGTTGGCGTTGCCGCGGCGAAATCCTTGGCATACGCCCATGACCTTCCCTTGCTCGGCATTAATCACATTGAAGGCCATATCTATGCGAACTTCATGGTGCACGAGGAACTTCCCTTTCCACACGTTTGCCTCACGGTCTCCGGGGGGCATACGCTGCTGGTCGAGGTGCAAGCGGGGTGGCGGTATGAGATTCTTGGAGGTACGCTGGACGATGCCGCCGGGGAAGCGTATGACAAGGTAGCGCAATATCTGGGTCTCGGTTTTCCCGGCGGGAAGGTAATTGACGACTTGGCAAAGCAGGGCGATCCGACGGCGATTGGGTTCCCACGCCCGATGCTCGACAGCGGCGATTATCAGTTCAGTTTCAGTGGAATAAAAACCGCCGTTCGGTATTACGTGGAAAACGCAAAATCTTCGGGGACGATGTCTCCCATCGAAGATATTGCGGCTAGTTTTCAAGCCGCCGTAGTAGATGTTCTTGTCCGGAAAACAATTCGCGCCGCAAAAGAGAAAAGCGCCAAAGCAATTACATTGACCGGTGGTGTTGCCGCGAATAGCCAACTCCGCGCCTCTATGTCCAAAGCGGCGGATAGCCTCGGCGCAAAGGTCTACTATCCGCCAATCAACCTATGCACCGACAACGGCGCGATGATTGCCGGCATCGCATATCACAAGTACCAAACGGGGCAGAGGGATGCGCTTGACCTCAATGCGTCCGCCGCCGGGCCAATTGTAGAACCGCAAAAACGAGGCGCCTCGTAGAACGGTTTATCTTCCTATGGGACTTACGCAGCAGCAGGTCGCTACGGTAGGCAGGGCATCTTGCCCTGCCACGCATAGGCGGTCGCGACCGGGAGATCGCTCCTACAGGGATTGTAGCGTCAATACAGGAAATAAACCACCGCACAGCGAACCTTTAGGTGTTCAATTGCGTAAGTTCTGTTCCTATTCACAGCACGCGTTCCTAAATATTTAAATCCGTGAATTCTTTTTCTCCTCGGCTGCTCAATCAAGCCGTTCAACTATTGAGAGACGGCGGTGTTGTCGCCTTTCCAACAGATACCGTATACGGCGTCGGGGTTGACCCATTCCAAGCAGAAGCAGTACGCAAGTTGTATCGGATAAAAGGTCGACCGGAAAACAAGCCGATTGCAATTCTCCTCGGATCGATTGAAGATGTTGCGCGGGTCGCTCAAAATCCCTCAAAAACCTTTTCTAGACTTGCCGAACGGTTTTGGCCCGGAGGGTTGACACTTATCGTTGAAGCGCGAGATTTACCGCCGGAAATTACCGCGGGCGGAAGTACCGTGGGCGTACGAATGCCGGATCACCCGTTAACTTTGGAACTCCTACGCGGCTTTGGGGGACCCATCGCGACCACCAGCGCGAACAGATCCGGGGAGAACCCTGCAACTTCTGCCGAGGACGTGGATGCCCAACTCGGAAATCTCGTCAACCTGATTGTGGACGGCGGAGACACCTTCACCAAAGTCGCATCGACAGTATTGGATCTCTCGGTTTCGCCCCCAGAGGTTCGCCGTCACGGCGGTATTCCCGAAGCGTTGTTGATGGAATGTCTTAAAGGTTAAGAGTGGACAGCAGTCGTTCCCAACTTGCTTGATTCATACAAAGCCTGTAGGTTGGGTTGAACCCAGTGAAACCCAACTATTTGGCTTCTATGATTCCCTCACGATTTCCCTTGGTTTTGCCCTGTAAATTTTCCGAATTCTTTCAACCCGGCACGAACCCTCGTTGCAAAACTAATAACCGATGGAGGATACTCTCATGGCACGACAAGTATTCGTAGACATCGACACACAATATGACTTTATTAGTCGGGACGGAGCGCTCTCCGTGCCCGGTGCCGAAGAAATTCGAGGAAACTTAAAAGCACTGACGGATTACGCCGTCCAAAACGACATCAAAATTATCGCCTCCGCGGACGCCCATGCCCCGGATGACAAAGAGTTTGAGGTTTTCCCTCCTCATTGCGTCCGGAATACGCCGGGGCAAAAGAAAATTGACGAAACAACCCTAGCGGCTACGGTTGTGCTTAAGAATGACGCTTCAGACACGGCGCAAACGGACAACATCGAAAACGCCGACCAGATTTTGCTGGAGAAACAAACGTATGATGTGTTCACCAATTCCAGCGCACCCGCAATATTTGAAGCCTCTGGTGGCGATGAATACATCGTTTACGGTGTAGCAACGGATTACTGCGTCAAGGCTGCCGCCGTTGGCTTGCTCGAACGCGGGTATAAGGTAACGGTTGTCCAAGATGCAATTGCGGCTGTTACGGAGCAGACGGGAGAGGAATCCATCGCGCTGATGAAGGAAATGGGAGCGGCGTTCAAGATAACTCATGAGATTGTCGGTGGGTAATCGGAGAAATACATGAACACTTGCGGGAAAACCGGTTTGGCGTATCATTCCGATTTTGTCAACCATGACACGGGACCGGGACATCCTGAACGCCCAGATCGCATACGCAGAGGGATTAAGGCAATTCAGGCGTCGGACTATTGGGGAGAACTGCATCTCATTGAACCAACCCATGCCACCGTGGAGCAAATCCGGTATGCGCATGCCAGCGATTACGTCGACCATGTGCGCCGATGCTGTGAACAGGAAATCAACCTTGACTACGATACACCGGTCGTGAAGGAATCTTTCAATATCGCCCGCCTCTCAACCGGCGGCTTATTGAGGGCAGTCGACGCGGTAATGGCGGGAACGGTTCGTCATGCTTTCGCGCTCGTCCGTCCGCCCGGACACCATGCGACGCCAAGCAGAAGCATGGGGTTCTGCTTGTTCAACAACATCGCGGTTGCGGCTCGTTACCTGCAGCGCGAGCACAGCATCGAGAAGGTCGCGATTATCGATTGGGATGTGCATCACGGCAACGGTACACAGGACATTTTCTATGCCGATCCGACGGTCTTCTTCTTCTCTATTCACCAATCGCCGCTTTACCCCGGCACCGGCGCAGCCAACCAGACCGGATCCGGGGATGCGGTTGGCACAACGCTCAACACGCCGGTACCGCCGGGGAGCGATATCGGCACCTATGTGGAAACCTTCGAGAAAGTACTCACACCTGCGTTGCTGAACTTTTCGCCGGATTTCATACTAGTCTCGGCAGGGTTCGATGCCCACCGGTTAGATCCCCTAGCCACAATCAATCTCACCGCCGAAGGATTCGCGACCCTCACCTCGATTGTTGTTGACCTTGCGGCGGAAACAGCCGAGGGTAGAATTGTTTCGGCATTGGAGGGTGGATACAGTCTGAAGGGGTTGTCGGAGTCGATCGTCGCGCACCTGGGACAGCTCGTAAAGAGCATGTGAAAATAGGTGAAATAACCGCTGAAACTGAGTTTTTCCCTGAAAACTTAGTTTCTTCTCTTCAACACTCCTGTAGGGTGCGCACTGCGCACCAGCCTTTGAATACTCTAGGTTCTGTAGGGTGGGGACAGCCCACCATGACTCGTCCCATTGATCGCCATTCACCCGTTTGATCCAGCCGTGCAGTTGAAGGAACTCTATTGCCTTGGGATCTCTGATCTCTATCGCGCTCCTTTTTCAGTCGCCTGATCTATTCGCTCAGTTGGTCGTTCGATTAATCAGTGCTCATCCTACGGGGAGTTGCGATAAGGAGATCGCTCCTACAGAAAGGCTGGTGGGATTTCTAACGCGCTCGCTATCCACTCGCTCGATCTCTGAACTTACCCCCATCCTTTAGACAGAAAATAAGGAGATTTAAGAAATAATATCCAACTAATTCTGGTCAGGTTTCAACGCCTGAAGTTATCGGAAATACACCTCGTATGGGGATCTCTACCGCACTCGCTATCCGCTCGCTTGGTGGTGCGGTAGTCGAGCGATTGATGCAACCGCTCTCGGTTATAAAAGATGAAATAGTCTCTCAATCGACGATGAGCCGTGTTCATTGAGTCATAGTCGTTGAGATAAACCTCCTCATATTTGACACTACGCCAAAGCCGCTCAATGAAAATGTTGTCAAAATAGCTGCCTCTGCCGTTCCAACTGATGGCAATGTTAGAGGCTTCAAGTCTACCAGTAAACGCCTCGGAAGTAAACTGACTTCCTTGGTCGTTGTTAAATATTAACGGACTCGATTGACGAAGGGCTCGTTCGAGAGCCGAAAGACAAAAGAATACATCAAGTGAGTTTGACAGTTCCCATGACAACACATAACGGGAAAACCAATCCATAACGGCTACCAGATAGACATATCCACTACTCAAGCGAATATAGGTTATGTCAGTTGCCCAGACCTGATTCGGTCTGATGATACTTAATCCTTTCAACAGATAGGGATACGTTTTTGACGGTTTGCCCATACCGGAGGTCTTGGGCTTGGGATAGATGGCAGCTAATCCCATCTTCCGCATTAACCTTGCCACTCGTTTCCGATTGACGACATATCCTTGGGAACGAAGCCACTCAGTTAACTTAGGCACCCCGTAGAACGGCGTCTTGGTGTACTGTTCATCTAACAGACGCATGTAGAGCAGATTTTGTGGTGACTCCCCTACAGGACTGTAATAGAACGATGCTCTAGACAAGCCTAGGAGTTCGCACTGTCTCGCAACCGACAATGAACGGTACTCCTGTTCAACAAGCTGCCGCTTCTGTTCAACGGAGGCGTTGAGTTTTTTTTTCAAGCCAGTCCAATTCTACCTTCAACTGACCAATCTGACGATAGAGCTCAGGCACTAACTGGTCGTTATCGGAAGCCGTTTTTGAGCGTCCGTTTGTAAACAGTTGAGGTAATTCCTCAAGAACCTGTTTTTTCCACTGGCTGACTTGCGCTGGATTAACACCGTATTCACTGGCAATCTGAGCGATAGTTTGCTGATTCTTAATGGCTTCAAGAGCCACTTGTGCTTTGAATCGGCCATCGCGTTGTTTTCTGTGGGACATGGTGGAGAAACTCCTTTCTTTTTCGTGGCGTTTCCGAGCCCTATTTTCGCCCAGATGATGACCATTTTGCCAGTCGGAATGATCTCTTATTCAACTGTCTAGTTTTTGGGGGTAATTACACTCAGTTGATCGGTCACTCATCTCTTCCGTCCGACATGAATCGCGACGATGCCAAACGTCTTCCGATAAAACCGAACATCCTCCAGCCCGCATGAACGCATAATCCGTCCCAATTCTTCACAGTTGGGAAACTGCATCACAGATTTCGGGAGATAGCCGTAAGCATCGTCTCTGTTCTTCGAGACTAGATTCCCGATAAAGGGTAAGACCTTAGTAAAGTAAAAGTAATAGAAACCTCGAAACAACCGATTGCTCGGTTGTGTGAACTCCAAAATCACAATACGTCCGCCGCTGGAAGTAACCCGCGTCATCTCTCTGATACCGTTTTCAAGGTCGGCAACATTGCGAATGCCGAACCCGACCGATACGACATCAAATGTGTTTTCCGCGAACGGGAGAGTGAGTGTATCCGCCTCAACAGGAACAAAGGTCCCGGACACTTTCCGTTTCTCAATCTTCTTCTTGCCGACCGCCAGCATTTCAAAACAGAAATCTGCCCCAATCACCTCCCCAGCCGTTCCTATCTCATCAGCATACGCGAGTGCGAGTTCACCCGTCCCCGTGCAGACATCAAGTATTTTACTCCCCGGCGTTACACCGCTGGCGCGAACGGTGGATTTCCGCCAGGAACGATCTAACCGGAGACTCAAAAGCGAATTGAGAAAATCGTACTGCCGCGCTATGCCAGAGAAAATCTTGTGAACGTAGGTTGCCTTGTTCATGACGGTATTGTGGTTAGAACTCACGCGGTTCGGTTGGTAGGAGCGATCTCCGAATCGCGACGTGTCGGGAATCGGAAGGAACCTCTATCGATCAAACGACCGAACAGAGAGTGTGATAGAGATCCCGGTGAAACCCACCTATTTAGCTGAAACTGTAATGGTCAAGTAGATGTGAGACACTCATGCGTTGCTTCCTGCTCGGCTTGGATTGCCAAATCCAAGCCTTGACCGATGAAGTTGTCAATCCGCGGGATCGGTGCGGTGTGCAAACCATCTCGTTGACTAATAGACTATTTAGCTAAAACCTGCTTAACTACGTAACGCTCCACCCAATTCCCCACTTAGCCTCTTGACAATCCTTTCATGAACTCGATCTACCTGTTCATCTGTGAGAGTTTCCGTCGGGGAGGAGTATTCGATTGCATACGCAAGGCTTTTCTTACCATTCGCTACTTGGTCTCCGATGTAAAGATCGAAAAGACGTACAGATTTAACTAAAACGCCACCGGCAGCACAGATGAGTTCGACGGGATCACTTGCGGGAATATCAGCATCTACCACGATGGCGATGTCCCGATTGACGCTCGGATAAATTGAAATTGGCTCAACCCGTCGCGTCGGATCCGCCGCATACGCCAAGACCTCGAAGTCTAACTCGAACAGGTATGCCTTGAACCCAAGATCGTAGTTCTCTAGTACCTCCGGGTGGGCTTCTCCAAAAATACCGAGGTGTTGCTCATTCACGGCGATAGATACGTTTCGACCGGGATGAAAAATAGGCTGTCGTGTCGCAGCGATGGTGTAATCGGAGATACCGCATACATCAAGCAAACCCTCAACAACGCCCTTGATGTCAAAGAAATCTGCCGCCCGGTATGAATCGCCATGAACGCCGGACCCGATATTCCCCGCAATGACACCTGCTACGCGCTCAGGTTCGTTCGGCAACTGGGAATCTTTGTTAGGCACGAACACCTTGGACATCTCGAAGAGTTGGATGTTTTCTACGCGATAGTTTCGATTTCGCTGTGCATTCTCAAGCAGACTGGGAACGAGCGTGGTTCGCATAATCGACATCTCTTCGCTCAAAGGATTACGAATCTTGAGCGCATCCCTAGCTCCATCGGACGCTTCAAGTCGTATACGATCGAACACTTGCGAGTCGTAGAATGAGTAGTTGATAGCTTCCATCATCCCCGACGCGATGAGGTATGTCTTCACTTGTTCCCGCAACTCCGATTTCGCGGTCGATGGAGGGGTAGGAACATCACCTATGGGCATCGTTGTTGGAATGTTGTCGTAGCCGTGTAGGCGCGCGATTTCCTCGATCAGGTCAATCTCACGACTCACATCCGGCCGAAACGTCGGAACCGTAACTTCAAATGTGGGCGACACGTCGAACCCGAGGCGAGTTAAGATTTCAATCATTTCGCCGGGGGCGATCTCAGTTCCAAGTACGAAGTTGACACGCTCCGGGCGCAACTTCACCCGCACCGGCTCCTGTCTCCTTGGATAAACATCAACGATTCCCGCCGCGACTTCTCCCCCAGCCAGTTCTGCGATTAGCTGAGCCGCACGGTTGATAGCCGGTATAACGCACTCCGGATCCGCGCCACGCTCGAATCGGTGCGAGGCTTCGGTGTGCATGCCCAGCGCTTTTGATGTTTTTCGAATGCTTGACGGATGGAAGTACGCACTCTCAAGCAGCACATCGACTGTTCGATCGGAAATTTCCGAATCAAGTCCGCCCATAACGCCAGCCAGCGCAACCGGTCTCTCGGCATCCGCTATAACCAGCATGTCGGACGTGAGTTTTCGTTCCGTTCCATCGATCGTTGTAAGGGTTTCGTCGGGCACTGCCCGTCGCACAACAATCCGGTTGTCGGCGAGTTTATGACAGTCGAAGGCATGGAGCGGGTGACCGCATTCCATTAACACGAAGTTCGTAATATCGACGACGTTATTGATTGTCCCAACGTTGATTGATTCGAGCTTGTGTTGTAGCCATTTTGGTGATGGTGCAATCCTGACCCCTCGAATAACCCGTGCCGCGTATCGCGGACATAGCTCTGGTGCATCAATCGTCACGCCCGTCAGTTCTCGGACATCCGCAGTACCCTCTTTCAAGTTTACTGACGGTAGTTTTACAGAGTTTCCCGTCTCTGCCCCAATCTCTCGTGCGACACCAATCATGCTGAGACAATCTGGACGGTTCGGTGTAATCTCAAGTTCCAAAACGGCGTCGGCTAGCCCTAACGCTTTGGCTAACGGCGCTCCGATAGGAGAATCCAGAGAAAGATCCATCAAGCCCGACGCGTCGTCGCTGATTCCCAGTTCCTTTTCCGAGCAGAGCATGCCATGCGATTCTTCCCCGCGAATTTTCGCCGCCTTAATTGTCAACCCCGTGGCAAATTGAGTGCCCACCAGTGCGACAGGCGCGACCAAGCCTTCACGCGCATTCGGAGCCCCACACACAATCTGCAAAACTGCATTCTGTCCCACATCGACATCGCATAAAACGAGCTTATTTGCGTTTGGGTGGTTATTAACTTCCCTGATTCTGCCTACCACCACGCCATCCAATCCCTCTCCAAGTTGCTTAATCGATTCCGTCTCAATGCCGAGCATCAACAGGCGATCTGCCAATGCCTCGGGAGAGAGGTTAAAATCAATATATTCTTTCAACCAATTTATCGACACATTCATACGTGATGTTTCTCCGCTTTCGAATCATGTTTTCCATTGAAATCTTCAATCATCAAATCCCCAATTCTCTCTTTTCTTGTAGATGGAATCCCCTAGACAATGGTTATTCCCTTCATACATATTACCGCCTACGTTTTTGCCTCTTTCTATGGGTTAGGTACGTAGGGAACGCAGATCTGCGTTCCCTACATCTGAATTTCATAAAACCTAAATAGATTCAAAATCTGGGGGCGCATGGCTGGCGCTTCAAAACTGCCGCAAAAACCGCAAATCGTTCTCATAGAGCGCGCGTATATCAGGAATGCCGTATCGTATACTCGCGATTCGCTCGACCCCCATCCCGAATGCAAAGCCGGTGACTTCATCCGGATTGTAGTTGGCATATTCGAACACGTTCGGATCTACAGCCCCCGCTCCTAAAATCTCAAGCCACCCGGTTCCGGAGCAGGTGCGACAACCCTTACCGCTACAAACCGTACAGGAGATATCGACCTCCGCGCTCGGCTCTGTAAAAGGAAAGAAGTGCGGACGAAACCGCATATCGGTTTGATCGCCGAACATCTGGTGTGCAAACGACTGAAGAACACCTTTCAATTCACTAAAAGTGACATGGTGGTCAACCAGCAGCCCTTCGACTTGATGGAAGGTCGGTGTGTGCGACACATCATAGTCGAGTCGATAGGCTTTCCCCGGAACAATGATCCGCACTGGCGGTTTATGTTTCTCCATGAAACGGACTTGAACCGGTGAGGTGTGCGTTCGCAAGAGCACCTCATCCGTGATGTAGAGTGTGTCCTGCAGATCCCGTGCAGGATGATCTGCAGGCGTGTTCAATGCGTCAAAGTTGTAGTATTCATGTTCAATTTCCGGCCCGTCGGCAATGTGGAATCCCATCCCTCGGAAAATTTGCTGGATACGGTCAAAAGTTTGTGTGATGGGGTGCTTTTTCCCCATTTGCGGACGTCGCCCCGGCAAGGTGATATCAATCGCCTCCGCCACAAGCTGTTGTTCACGGTCTCTTCGATCTAAACTTTGACCGATCTCCTCAAAAGCCCTCGTCAGATTCTGCCTCACGTCATTTGCCAGTTTCCCTATGACAGGACGCTCCGCCTCGGAAAGTTTCCCCATCCCCCGCATTACGGTGGATAGCAGTCCTTTTCGTCCGAAATATTTAATCCGAAGCCCATCAATATCGGCTGAGTTCGTCACTGCTTCAAGCTCCGAAAGCGCGTCAGTCTCGATTTTTTTCAACTCTTCTTGCATGCTTGCCTCCCGCGACACCGCAACAAAAAACGCCTATCACTCTAGTCCCTAGGGACGAAAGCGATAGGCGTTAACTTCCGCGGTACCACCCTAATTAACAGATTTCAAAACCTGTTCACTTCATTGATTGGTCAATAACGGTGACCTTCCGGCACAAGCCTACTTTGCCAACTTGACATTCAGCTCGGCGGCTCCAGGATGAAATTCAGCAGCTGGTCTCGAAAACGTGCTTTCAGCCGATGACGCGTTCTCTCTTATCAAGACTATCCAACCGCTTACTGTGTCCCTTCAAAGCCTTTAGCGAGATTCATTCGATAGCTCTGAATTCTAACCTTTTGCCATCTCTACAATCCGACCAAACCCTTTCTCATCGCGAACAGCCAGGTCCGCAAGTACTTTTCGATTCAGATTGATTCCAGCCTTTTTCAAGCCGTTTATCAGGTGGCTATACGAGGTTCCATGCGCTCTGGCGGCGGCGTTAATGCGCGCAATCCAGAGCTGTCTGAACTCTCGCTTGCGAGCGCGTCGATGGGCATAGGCGTAATTCCAGCCCTTCTCAACCGCCTCGACGGCAGATCTCCTCAGATTGTTACGTCCGCCGCGGTACCCCTTCGAGAGCTTCATGATTCTTTTGCGGCTTTTTCGACGGATACTTCCGGTTTTGACTCGTGGCATTCTCAACTCCTCAACAATGGAAAAATTTGAACCTTATCTATGGATTAGGCGATGAAGCCTTTTGACATTTGTAGGGTCAGCAAGGGTACTCTTCCTTAACCGCCGTTTGCGCTTCGTCGTTTTGGACATAAACAGATGACCAGAGTTGGCGCGATACCTACGAATTTTCCCTGTGCCGGTTAATTTCAAACGTTTCGCTGCCCCTTTATGCGTTTTTATTTTTGGCATTCAGATTATCCTCAACTGACATATAACTGCTATGGTGTTTTTTACGATGACTTTGGGGTTAGAATCATAAGCATGATTCGAGTTTCCATCCGGGGTGGTTGTTCAACGTCGGCAATCTCGGCAACATCTTTTGCAAGCCGATCCAACATTAATCTCCCCAGATTTGTGTGCAACATCTCACGCCCCTTGAATCTAACCTCCGCTTTAACCTTCCAACCTTGCGACAAGAATTCCTCCGCGTGTCGCTTCTTGAATTGATAATCGTGCTCCGCCGTATCAGATCGGAATTGGATTGTCTTCAAGACAACCTTTGCCTGCTTCTTCTTCGCTTCTTTCGCCCGTTTGCTTTTCTCATATTGGAACTTGCCATAATCCATAATTCGACAAACAGGTGGATTTGCGTTTGGAGACACTTCTACCAAATCCATCCCTGCTGCTTCAGCACGTTCCACGCCTTCTCTGGGTGAAATTACGCCGAGTTGCTGATTGTCCTGATCGATTACTAGGACTTCCTTTGCGCGAATCTGGCGGTTTACTCTATTTTGCGGCTGCCCCTTTTTCGGGAGCCGTCTACCTCTATGCTGAATTTTTCACACCTCCACGTGTGCGACCGGTTTTACGCGGTAAAGAAACAATGTGTTGCATTGAGAGACTATCTAGCAAACCTTAGCATCAGTTGCCCAGTTCCCATCACAGGCCTTATGCGGTTAAAATCCAAAAGTACCGCGATTCAGTGATTCATCAACGAAGAGCAATCAGAATCTCAAATGCGCAGGTTCTAAACGAAAGATTAGCGTGTATTCTAGCACATTCAGGTCGTGGATGCAAGCCAAAATCCGCTTCGATCATCAAATCGAAGATGGAATTCCTCGGCGACCGTCAAATCAAAGATGGCATTTTCAAGGTGTATAGCAACACCAAGTCATGACACAGCAAAAGCCCTAGCTGGGTGGTTGTTGTAGCATTCTCATTAAATTTCGATGCGTTCGCATCCGCCGATAATCCGAAATTCGTTCTTAATTCGGACGATGCATCCGAGACACGACCCACCTGTCGAAGATCGCCGCTGGCGCTGTACGGTGCGAAGCCTATGAAGCCAAAAACAGCCATCATGGTGACTTTCATCGTGAGGCGATTCGAGAGATTATAGATGCGATTGCCCTGTGTTTCAATTCCTTATAAGGAACACTTCGTAGCGCAGACGATCTCAACCCTTTGAATGCCAAAAGGCGGCAACCAGCGCTGTAATGGGAATCGCTAAGACCAGACCTAGTGTACCAGCCAGTAATCGCACAATCTCGGCGGCGACCACGCCCACGCTCAATAGCTCAACCGGCGGAGATTGAAACAAATCTACGTTGGGCGCGGTTATCGCCATGATTAACAACAACCGAGCGCCAAGATAGGCAAAAACCAGTGTATTCACCATTGTTCCAAGAATGTCAGTGCCCACGTTCATGCCGGAGGCAACTAACCGCCACGTCGGCATGTTCGGGTTAGCCCGACGAATTTCCTCCATTGAAGAGGACACCTCGATTGCACCGTCCACGGCGACACCTAGCACCCCCATCAACATGCCTGCAACTAGCAACTGACTAAAGTCGAAAGGCGGTGTTCGCATGGCTTCAATAATATCTGCCGACATGGCGTTCTCCAACCCGGAAAAGTGAAGGTACTTCTGCGCGAACATGACAATCAAGCCTGACACGAGAATTCCACCCATTGTTCCTAAAACGGCGGAGAACGTCTTTCGACTTGGGCCAATTACAAATACAAGCGACACAAATGCAACCATGCCCGAAGTCAACGTGACGACAAAGACAGCGTGCTTTCCACCCGCGATCAGGGGGAGCATGAAGAAATAGATAATGACTCCCGAAATAAGCATGGCGCCGGCGGTACGTACGCCTTCAATCCGCCCGACGACAATAATCAGCAGAAACATCAATCCCAGCATCAACACCAAAAAACCATCGCGCCCATACTCTTGCACGATATTCACCAAGCTAATCTGATCGGGCGTGCCCCCAACACGGCAGAGAACAATATCACCCGGAGTGGCTGGAATACTCAACAGAGGCATGTTGTGATTCACAATGTTTCGTAGCACAAGCCGCTGCCCCTCATAGAGTCCGGACAACATCTCAATCTCAAGCACATGATGTTCTGTATTTGCCTCGTAGATTTTCAGGCTATCTCCTACCCTCCTTGCAGCATAGGTCTGTTCCCTCTCCTTGTCGGTTATCAACCACCTGCTATCCTTCCACTCTTTGATTTCGACCTCCACATTCCGCGAGAGAAGGATGCCGTTAGATTTAAACGCAACTCGCAAACCATCGGGAATCTCCCGATTGTCCAGATCATCTGCGTACTCCGACTCAGTCTCAAACAGAGACCTCGCATTGGATTCAAGAAGGCTCAAGACCCTTCCCTTTGCATACTCGGACTTGGAAATGACATTGCCACTCTCATCGCGCTGTTCGGTGATTGTTGCGGATGTGTTACTAAGTCTGTGATAAATCAAAACTGTGCAGAGAACTACGACAATCATGGCAATTGAGATGGCTGATCGTGCTTTACTATTGGGTTTATTGATTTGTAAAAGCTCCTCAAGTTCTTCGGCAGACGGTGCATCCTCATGAATCTCGGTCAATTCTACGGTCCTGTATTTGGTCAGAATTCCGGCAATAGTAGCCGCAATTGGGACCGTCAGGACCAAGCCAATTGTTCCCACGATAGCTTGTATAATGGCAACCGCCGTTGCCTCGTCATTGGCTAGCCGCAGGAAGGGGTAAAGCACGCCAACCTCGGGGAACTCGATGGTTGGGAGCAACATGGTAATTAGGTGCGCGCCAAGGTAGGCAAAAATCAATGTGTCCGCCATCGTTCCCATGATATCCCTACCCACGTTTAGCCCGGCGCGAATGGCTTGGCGAACCGTGATATTTGGGTTCACCTGCTTCACCTCATGCACCGACGAGGATATAGACATTCCGACATCCATCATCGCGCCAACGGCGCCAAGGATTATGCCCGCGGACAATATCCCCGCGAAATTCCAACCATGCGAAGTTTCTGTCCGCCAAAGCGCAATTCCGAGTTCCAAAAAGCCGAATTCCTCCGCCAGACCGGTGAGCACCATGACTTTTTGGCTGATAAAGGAAAGGATCCCGACCGCAGCCAATCCCCCAAGCGTTCCCAAGACGCCGGAGATTACCTTGAAGCTGAAACCGGTAATGGTCACAAAGGTTACTATGGTCAAGAATGCCGCTATGCACAAAGCAACGCTTATCGGATTGTAGCCGCGCACCATCAGGGGCACAAGGATGTAAAGCACGCTCAAACCTGTGAAAAAAAGCGTCAGGATGGCTCGTATCCCTTTCATCCCCGCAACGAAGATTATCAAAGTCCCCAGCAGCCATGCAAGGTATAGGAGAAAAGGCGTGCGAAAGTACGCCCCCATGCGAACTTCATTGATTGTTGTTTGGTTCTCACGCCTGAGAGGGATTTCAAGAAACAGTACATCGCTCTTTTTGATGATGCGGTCACTGAAATCGCGACCTATCCAGATGTTGTCTATGTGAACCGTTTCCCCACGGAATTGTCCGGAGAGAATGCGAAAAGTGAGAATCTGGTCCGCGTCGTCACTCGTGTCTACATTGACAACACGCCCAAGGCAGATCAATTTCCTTAGAGCGCCGTGATGCACCACCTCGGCGAACCGATATAACTTTATATGCAATACGATAACAATCACTGATAGCGCGAGAACGCCAATGATTCTCAAATTCTTCTCAGTCATTCAAGTTTTCCCTCTGCACCGTCTTCTCAAAAGATCGAATAGACTGCAATACATCTGCACCATTTAGAGCACCGTGACTGTACACTTCGGTGCGGTGCTCAGGCTTATAGATGAAGCATGACATGTGTTTGCACGAAATCCTGACCGTCACCATACGACGATCCGTCTCATCTTCGCAAGTTTAATGCCTTTAGAACCTGTTTGAAAATCACTGTGTAGCCACCTAATTCTCCTTGAAACCAATCTTGATTATCAAATCGCGACTCAATTACGGTTCAATCTTAACAAACCTTCACGATACTCGTCAATAAAATGCGATCTTCGTTCCAGCCTTTGAAAGCACCAGCCGTGCGAAAGGTGTATAGAAAACAGGAACAAAAACATCAAAAAGCCCAGAGGGGTGACAGGTGTTGGTCAATTAGAATAGGCTTTTAGGTTCGTAGTGCGATTGACAATCGTCAAATCACCGATTTCTCATCTTATCTTCCTAATCCGAGATACGATTACCGGGGTAGAAATGCAAAAAAGTTCGACAAAATCCACAAATAGTTGACAAAATCCACAAAATTCCGTATAGTAACCTTTGGTGCTAGTTATTTGGTGCATAATTTTCTAATGACATACTATATCTGGATTGTTAGCGTGTTAGGTAGGCAAAACTGGCGTTAGCAGCCTATACCTATAATAGTATTAGTAGGTTATTTATGATTTGAATACAAGGTATGCCAACACCGTTAGTTAGTATTTTGTAGTTTCATCGTCGTTCCATCAAAATCATTTTCCAGAGACATCAAATGACAAAATTCCCGTTATGCCTCATTGTTCTGTTGTTTTGGGTGGAATTCTCTCACCCTCAACTAATTTCGGCACAATCAATAGGGGAGTCCGTTGAGAAGACTCATTCCTTGGAGGGCCTTGAGGAGAAATCCACGGACTCCTCCGAGCCAGATGATCGGTCATCGGCAAATGTTGACAATGTGGAAGTGGATCGACAGATTGTGCAGATTGGTGGAAATTACCACCTCAACCCCAAGGAAACTGTTGAGAGTTTGATTGTAATTGGTGGCAACTTGACTCTTCGAGGCAACGTCAGTAAAAACGTACTCGTTCTAAAAGGCGACGTTGAGGTACGTAAAGGGGCTCAGGTTCTAGGCAACGTCACCACCGTCTTAGGGAAGATTCGGGGAAAGGAGCATCTAGGAGAAGGTACTCATAATGAGGTTAATGGCTGGAGGTTTGTTCCCGCATCCGCATGGCTGATTATGCGGCCGCAAGAAGCGTGGGGAATGGAGAAGTCTTCGAAATTTGGATGGGGCGTGTTGGTGTTCATTGCGCTAACGTTGATTCACGTTACGGTTTATGCCATATTCCCTAAGCGGATGAATACCATGGCACACGTAATCTCTCACCGTCCCATAGGCAGCACGCTACTTGGATTGGTTGTGTTAATTATCGCCCCTTGTCTCGTAGCAGTGTTGGTGCTTTCAATAATTGGCATCCCCTTTGTATTGTTGTTTATCTCGATTTTGCTTCCGATAGCAATCTACGGTAAAACGGCAATCTTCCTATCAATGGGCCAGACAATCTTCTCCAACCAACCAAGGGTCGTGGCGGTTGTTGCCGGCTATTGGATTTATTTCATGGCGACTTCTATCCCACACGTAAGTTTACCCATGTTCCTCGCCGCAAACACCATCGGAGTCGGTATCTGTCTCAGAACGGTGTTTGGTCAGAAATCGGGGCAGAGCTCCCCACCTCTCGCTCATCGGCACCCTCTCCTTGACAGATACCGGCAAGCGGATTAACTAAGGCCCTCTTTCAAAATCTATTTAGAGCCTGTACGTTGGGTTGAACACAGTGAAACCCAACTCCAAGTGCAAGTCTAAATAATTTTGGTTTCGACTGACACCGTAGGAATCAACCGAGCGGATAGCGAGGGCGATAGAACTCCTTTAGAGATCCCAGTGAAACCCAACTTTTCACTGCAATCTGTATTTCCGACATTGCAAACGCAATCTAGGAGAGGTACACTCATGGCACATCACTCAGACCAACTTTTTAGTACGGTCGATTGGGTCGAAATTTATCGCACAGGGGATGAGTGGGAGGTTAAGTTAATTGAGGCAACACTGCAGAACCAACAGATTCGCTGTCGTCCGGACTACGATCGAAAATTGCGTCAAACAACCATCTTCGTTGCGCCCGAGCACCAAGTTGATGCACTTGAGTTTGTGAGCAGGATTGGTTTAGTCATTACAGACAATCAAAATCCTACGCCCCGCTCGGACGAGGATGAGGCTGGCAAAAATCAAACTTCTCACCAAATGATTGATGGGGATAACAATCTTCCTAAAGCGACACCTGCCGCCCTTGAGGAGGTTACAGTTGCAGAACGAGAAGGCATTGGACAAATTGTCCACTATATTGGGCATAGATATGAGTTGCATGTTGGCCCCGAACCCTACAGCATCGTTGAAGAAGACCGGTGGGAAGAATTCACCGATCTGAGCGCGCAGCGTCATGAGTTTTCTATCCTTCTCAAGCATGAATATCCGGAACTTCTCGCGTGGCTCAAGTACGAGAAATTGATGGCAGAGTTTATTCGTCTGGTAGAATCGACCTACCGTGATGTTCCGCCGCCACGACAGGGACGCAATCGTCAGCCAAATCGGTCCCGCCCTGCTGTCCAGCAATCCGAAACTAACCCGGCTGAGGCGAAAGTCTGCCATATCGCAAAATTGAGTGTCTGGCTTGCGCTTGTTTCTTTGCTCGCCGCTGTCATCCATCTACCTTTGTATACGTGTACCGTGCTTTCCGTGTTGGCA
The DNA here is from genome assembly GCA_965197465.1 of Candidatus Poribacteria bacterium. Classification (GTDB taxonomy): domain Bacteria; phylum Poribacteria; class WGA-4E; order WGA-4E; family JAJDTR01; genus JAJDTR01. The sequence goes on from OZ240209.1 coordinate 4,377,972, forward strand.
ATTGGACTAGCGCTCCTTGGGGCGTACAGGATTAACGCTGGCGACGGCAGGCTCAAAGGAACACCCCTTGTGCTAATTGCCATTATCCTCGCCATTATTGCGATAGCAATTGGGTGGAAACAACATCAGTCCAGCCAGGGACAACCGGAGGCGCCCGTGACGAACACCGAGTCAGGGACAGCGAGATGAATCTCTGAACCCAAGAACACGATATGACCTGCTGTACCATTGTTTTTGCTAAGAATCCCGTACCCAATCAGGTAAAGACCCGCCTACTTCCTTTCCTCTCGGCAGAACAAGCGGCATCAATCTATCGAGCCTTCTTGGTTGACTGGTGTAATGCGCTTTCCAAACTCCCGACGAACGATCTGGTTATTGCTTACACTCCACCTGACAGTTTAAGCGACCTGCAAGCTCTAATCGGAGCACACGCGATTTACATCCCCCAAGGAGATTCGGGATTGGGAGAGCGGTTAACTTCCGTGTCACGATGGGCACGCAATCAGGACTATAGAAAGTTCCTCGTCGTCGGCTCCGATAGCCCGACCCTTCCAATACAGTACATTGAGGGCGCGATGGAATTATTGGACTCGCGTGATGTTGTCATTGGCCCAAGCACAGATGGCGGATATTACCTGATTGGGTTTTCCAAAATCGGCGCAGTCCGCACAATCCCCGCCATATTTCAGGATATTGCGTGGAGCACAGAGCATGTCCTTCGACAGACACTTGAGAAAGTTGACTCAATTGACGCACGACTCGGGTTGTTACCACCGTGGTACGATGTTGACACTCCACCAGATTTACGGTTTTTGCGAGATCACCTGTTTGCAATGCGCCTTGCTGGATGTCGCGCCCCTTCTCCGAGGACAGAACGTGAATTGGGGAAGTGGTTGGGTTGAACAATCTTCGATCAAACGAGCGAACAGATCAAGCGACCGAGTAGGGAGTGCGATAATGATCTCAGTGCGATAGAGTGTCTATAGGGATTCCTTCTCGTTCAACTCCCACATATCCGCGCGAAACCCAACCTGCACACCGCAAGTCCGGATTTCGATATTTTCACGCATCTCGTCTTCCCGTCTTCCACCCTAAATCTCAAATGCGATTGCCCTAGGCACTCACGTGCAAACGCTTGACGCTCCCTTGCCAATATGTTATTATTTTCAACATACGAATTTCGGGTAGTTTCGATTCCAACCTCCTTTGTAACTGGGAGGCACCTCGCCCGGAGTTCTGGAAAGGAAATGTACCTGTATGTCTGGTGGACAAAATACGATCGATCTTGCCATTGAAGTTGCCGAACATGCGCATCGTGGTCAATTCCGCAAGGGCACCGACATTCCTTACATTTCCCATCCGCGTGCTGTGGCTCGTATCCTCTCAGACGCCGGTTGTTCGGAAGAGCTCATCATCGCCGGCATTCTTCACGATACCGTTGAAGACACCTCCCTTACGCTCGAATATATCCGCGACAATTTTGGCAAAAAAGTAGCACAAATTGTGCAAGGATGTTCTGAACCCGATAAATCGTTGCCTTGGGAGCGGCGCAAGAAACATACGGTAGAATTCTTAAAAACGGCCTCCCTAGAGGTCCGCACCGTTACTTGTGCCGACAAACTTCATAATCTTCGTACAATCATTGCCGATTACGAAACCATCGGCGACGATGTCTGGAATCGCTTCAGCAGGGAGAAGGGAGCACAGGAGTGGTACTACCGCGAACTGGTGGCTAGATTGTGTAATCAACCCGACTGTCAAAGGGCAGGAACGATTTTTCAGCAGTTCAAAGACAGTGTAGAGACTCTCTTTGGTACTGGCAACTCTCAGAATTAGGGAAGGGCTTTGAGGCTAATGACGAAAAAGAAAATTCGCTTAACCAAGACCGTCGAGTGCGCCGGCTGAGCGTCCAAACTGGATCCGGGAGATCTGGCACAGGTTTTGGACGGTTTGCCCGCAATGGATGATCCGAACCTGCTCGTGGGCACGGAGACATCCGATGACGCCGGCGTCTACCAGCTTAGTGAGGAGCTCGCCATCATCAACACCACCGATTATTTTACGCCGATTGTCGACGATCCGTATGACTACGGCGCCATCGCCGCGACCAACTCGCTGAGCGATGTCTATAGCATGGGGGGCATCCCCAAAACCGCGTTGAACATCACCTGTTGGCCCAAGGATCAACTCGATCTCGGCATCCTCCACGATGTGTTGCGAGGCGGAGCCGATAAGGTCAAGCAGGCGAAAGCAGTGAGTCTCGGCGGACATACCGTGACCTCCCAAGAACTGATGTACGGGCTTGCCGTGACGGGTGTCATTCATCCGGATCGGATTGTCAGGAATTTCGGCGCGAAGCCGGGCGATGCCCTGATTCTCACGAAACGGCTCGGTGTCGGAATTCTCACGACGGGATTGAAGTTCAACAAAATCAGTGAAACTGTTCTTCCGGAGATTGTCGAGTCGATGGCGCGGCTCAACGCCTCGGCGTCGGAGGTGATGCAGCAGCACAACGTCCATGCCTGCACCGACATTACGGGGTTCGGATTGCTCGGGCACGGGTTCGAAATGGCGCAAGGGAATGGCGTTCGGCTGGATTTGTTTGCCGACAAGATTCCCGTTTTTGACGGCGCGTCACAGTTGGTCAAGAAGAAGACCTATACCCGCGCCTACGCCGCCAACACCAAGTTCTTGGATGGGGTTGTGACGTTCGATCCGGAGGTTTCCGAGGAGATGCGTCACGTCTTGATGGAAGCCGAGACCTCGGGCGGATTGCTATTTGCGGTGCCGGAATCCGAGGCGTCCGAGGCGGTGGCGGAATTGCATGGGCGAGATTGCCCGGAAGCCGCCGTGGTGGGACGGGTCGCTGAGTCGGCGAAAGCCGAGATACACGTTTTTGCCTAGAGGTTGCACTTGTCTTTACCGGATTCGAACATGACCAAACAGTATTCCTGTAGGGTGGGCATTGCCCACCATTTCTTGTAGGATTCTCAATCGTTAAATCGAAGATGATTCAAACAAGGTCTCAACACCAAGACTCGAGCATGACCAAACAGTATTCCTGTAGGGTGGGCATTGCCCACCATTTCTTGTAGGACTCTCAATCGTTAAATCGAAGATGATTCAAACAAGGTCTCAATACCAAGACTCGAACATGACCAAACAGTATTCCTGTAGGGTGGGCATTGCCCACCATTTCTTGTAGGATTCTCAATCGTTAAATCGAAGATGATTCAAACAAGGTCTCAATACCAAGACTTGAACATGACCAAACAGGAACTTGCAAGCAAAATCAGAGAGGTCTCCTACTTGACCGGGGAGTTCAAGCTAAGATCGGGTAAAATCAGTTCATTTTATTGGGACAAATACCGATTTGAAAGCGATCCCGTGTTATTAACCGCTCTTGTGGCTGAGATGGAATCACTGCTTCCAACGACCTTCGAGAGACTCGCTGGCTTGGAGTTAGGTGGTGTTCCCTTGGCAACTGGGCTGTCCCTAAGCACGGGGAAGCCATGCTTATACGTCCGAAAAGAGGCAAAGACCTACGGGACTTGCAATCTCGTTGAAGGCGGATTTCAGCCGGGTGACAGGGTTGTCGTCATTGAAGATGTTATCACCACGGCGGGACAGGTGTGTACGTCTGTAGGTGAAATGCAAGAAATAGGATTAATAGTCGAGCACGTCGTGTGCGCAATCGACCGGGGGCAGGGCGGGCGTGAAAAGATTGAAGCGCTGGGCTGCTCGCTAAACTCCGTCTTTACCTTGGATCAACTTTGACGAATCCGACCAAGCGAGTGGATAACGATCAACCGAACGGATAGTGAGGACGATAGAAAATCCTGTGCGATAGAGATTTCTTGTTTTTCTTGAAAACTCGGTTTCTGCTATTCCTCTGCAACGCATCGCTATTATGAAAATTTTGTTCGTTGGAGACATTGTCGGACAGCCGGGGCGAAAAGCAGTTTTGACGCTGCTGCCGCAACTGTCGGAACGTTACGGGCGTTTCAGTTTCGTTGTGGTGAACGGCGAGAACGCCGCAGGGGGCAAAGGGTTAACAAAGGCGATTGTTGATGAGCTATCGGGGGCGGGTGTTCATGCGATTACAACCGGCAACCATGTTTGGGCACAGCGCGAAATTCTGTCGTTCATAGACAATCAGCCGAATCTCGTGCGGCCCGCAAATTATCCGAAAAGCGCTCCCGGTTGCGGTTGGGCCGTGGTTTCAAATTCCTCCGGCGCGCGGCTCGGTGTGATAAACATCGCGGGTCAGATCTACATGGGAGGGTTCGACAATCCCTTCCAAACACTTGACGAGATTTTGCCCGAGATTCGGGAGAAGGTTTCTTGTCTGTTTTTGGATTTCCACGCGGAGGCTACCGCCGAAAAGATAGCCATGGGCTGGCACGCCGACGGGCGGGTGGCGGCAGTCGTTGGGACGCATACGCACGTTCAAACTGCGGATGAGCGGGTTCTCCCGGGCGGTACGGCATACATCACCGATGTTGGAATGACAGGTCCTCATGATTCCGTCATCGGCACCCGAAAAGAGGATGTGCTCCACCATTTCACCACGATGCTTCCGATACGGCATAAGGTGGCGACGAAGGATGTTATGCTTTGCGCTGTCGTGATTGAAATAGATGATGGCACGGGCAGAGCGCTGTCCATCCAGCGACTTCGCCGCCCTTTAGAAGAAAACTACGAAGCCTGAAAACAATGATGCTTTCTGCCAAAAAGACGTACACTGTTAGTGAAATCACAGAGATTTTGCGGCACGTTGTCGAATCGGAACCAACGTTCCAAGACTGCTGGATTGAGGGCGAGATCTCAAACCTTGCCCGTCCGAGATCCGGGCACATCTATTTCAAACTGAAGGACGATAAGAGCCAGATAAGTTGCGCTATATTTCGTCAATCCGTTGCGCGACTACAATTTCCCCCCAAAGATGGGGACGCTGTCTTGCTGCATGGGCGTCTCGGAATCTATGAGGCACGCGGTGAGTACCAGATTATCGGCGATCGGATGCAGCCCGCCGGCATCGGCGCGTTGCAGTTGGCTTTTGAACGGCTCAAAGAGCAACTTGCCGACGAAGGGCTGTTCGATCCCGACCACAAAAAACCCTTGCCGGAGTTCCCTCAAAAGATTGGTGTTATCACATCTGCGACGGGGGCTGCGGTACAGGACATCCTCCGAATGTTAAAGGAAAGGTATCCACTGGTACAAGTCGTTCTGTGTCCGACCCTCGTGCAAGGGGACGAGGCGGCGCCCATGATTGCGCGCGCGGTTGAACGAATGAATCGTTTTTCGGATATCGATCTCCTAATCGTCGGCAGGGGTGGCGGATCCATTGAGGATTTGTGGGCGTTCAATGAGGAGATTGTCGCACGCGCCATCTTTGCGTCGGAGATTCCAACTGTATCAGCCGTTGGGCACGAAACAGACTATACCATTGCCGATTTCGTTGCTGATTTCCGCGCTCCAACTCCGTCGGCTGCGGTTGAACTGATTGTCCCGGATCAAGCCGAGTTGCGGCGGCAAATTGGCGATTTTCAAGTTCGGCTTGAGCGAAGCATAAAGGCATGTATTGCCTCCGCCCTAACTGAATTATCAAACATCGAAAACCGCATCGTACCTAGTCACCGGATAGATGCCATCAATCGATTCTACCAAACGATTGACCGGCTTGAGATTCAGAGCCACCGAGAGATAAAGCAACGGCTAATTGATGCGCGTGACGAATTAGACCGTTTCGCCGCGCCCCTAAAGCAACTTGCCACACGACGCATCAAAACCAGTATGGAAAGATGGAACCTTGCTTCGGCGCAGTTGGCGGCGTTGAATCCAATTGCGACGCTCGCGCGAGGTTACAGCGTTTGTCAGAGTAAAAATGGTGAAGTGATTACCGATGCGTCGCAAACTGAGGATGGTGAAGAGCTTAACGTTCGCCTCTCGCGTGGCGCGCTGACCTGCGAGGTCGTCGAAAAGAGGGCCGATTGAGTCGAAACCTAGTTTTTTCACCAAAACTCGGTTTCTTTGTCCGTGTTCGTAGTAGGGCAATTCATTGCCTGTTTCTACACAAATCCACACGGCAGGCGGTGTGCTGGCAAGTGAACGACAAACTAGACACGCAATGAAAACGGGAAAAATCGGCAACGTGATGAACGACGATCGCTACTACAAACCCAACCGCGTAAGTCCTAAATAAACCTTAATACCGCACGTGGCTGAAAAGGAAAACTTATGTCCGAAGAATTAACTTTTGAGGAAACTCTAAAACAGCTTGAAGATGTGGTCGCCCGACTTGAACGCGGAGATTCATTAACCTTGAATGAATCTTTAACGGCTTTCGAGGAAGGGGTTCGGCTGACCCGATTGTGCCGCAAAACCCTTGATGATGCCGAGTTACGAGTACAGCAATTAATTGAAGATGATGAGAGTGAAATGGATGTACCACCGACTGGAACTGAAGGTGAAACGCCTCAATCTGTGGAATCCGAAGTGTCCTCAGCAACTGATGACGACATTCCCTTCTAAGCAAGTTTCGAGGATAAACATTACATCTTGAGGATGGCGTGCAAGGAAAAGGCTGGAAGGGAATCTTCGAGCCTTCCAATTCTATTCTTCCTAGTCGATGCGGAAGAGAAACTTTTATATTCAAACTTGCTTAGGTAGCTGCTAGGTTTATAACTTGACACGTACCACTGCTTTTCACGGAGCCCATTGATGATACTCGAAAAAGTTGACAGTCCTGCAAACTTGAAATCTCTTAGTCTCGCAGAACTCAAAACCCTGGCTGAAGAGATTCGTGAATATATGCTCGCTGTGCTATCGGAGCATCCGGGACATTTTGCGCCAAACTTTGGAACGATTGAGCTTGCCATCGCGCTCCATCACGTTTTTGACACTCCCCACGATCGGGTCATCTGGGATATCGGGCACCAAGCCTATCCCCACAAGCTGTTGACCGGCAGGCGTGAACAATTCCCCACCGTGCGCGAATACGGGGGCATCAGCGGCTTTTTGAGCCGAGCGGAGAGCGAGTACGATGTATTTGGCGCAGGCCATTCGAGCACCTCACTCGCCGCAGCGTTAGGCATTGCAACTGCTCGGGATATCAATAAGGAGAATTACAAAGTTGTCGCCGTGATTGGCGATGGCGGACTCACGGGAGGTATGGCATTTGAGGCACTGAATGCCGCCGGCGACTTTAGAACCGATATGATTGTTGTTCTCAACGATAACCAGATGTCGATATCCGCGACCGTCGGGGCATTCTCCAAGTACTTTAATCGGCTCACAAGCCACAAAACCTACAATGCCCTTAGATCCGGGGCCAAAGAGTTCATGGACTTTATCTCACCCGACGCCAAACATGTCGCTCGGAAGATAGAAGCCGCACTAAAGCCCGGTACCCTGTTTGAGGCGTTCGGTTTTCGATACTTTGGCCCCCTCGATGGCAACGACCTCGAAGCCGTGTTGCCTGTCCTTGAAGGCGTCAAGGCGTTGCAAGGACCGATTCTCGTGCACGTCAGCACCCGGAAAGGGAAAGGGTATGCCCCTGCTGAAACCGATCCTGTCGGATTCTATAGCCTCAGCGGAAAACTTGATGTTCAGACCGGCAAGTTTCTCGCCGCCAAATCCTCCATTCCCAAATATACCGATGTGTTCAGTCAAACGTTAATCAAACTGGCAAAGAACGACTCCCGAATTGTTGCTGTGACCGCTGCAATGCCTAGTGGCACCGGATTAGACGTATTCCAGAAGGTTTTCCCCAAACGATTTTTTGATGTCGGTCTCGCTGAACAGTGTGCTGTCACCTTTGCAGCCGGCTTGGCGACTCAAGAAATTAAGCCAGTTGTCGCGATTTATTCCACCTTCCTTCAACGCGCCTACGATCAGGTTATTCACGATGTTTGTATCCAAAACTTGCCTGTAACCTTCGTCTTGGACCGTGCCGGGCTTGTAGGCGCCGATGGCCCCACCCACCATGGTGTGTTCGACTACGCATACTTGCGTTCATTGCCGAACATGGTCGTCATGGCGCCTAAAGATGAAGATGAGTTACAACACATGGTTAAGACTGCCGTTGAGTACGAAGACGGGCCAATTGCATTCCGCTATCCCCGTGGGACGGGAGTTGGTGTGCCTATGAAAAAACAATCACAGGCATTACCTATAGGAAAAGGGGAGGTACTCCGTGAGGGCGAAGATTTGCTCATTGTTGCAATCGGTAATCGCGTGTATCCTGCTGTCGAAGCCGCAGACGTGTTGGCGGATTCCGGGATCTCCGCTACTGTTGTCAATGCCCGCTTCGTCAAGCCGCTTGATGAAGATTTAATCGTAGCGCTAGCTGAAAAAATTGGGCGGGTCATTACTATTGAGGACGGCGTGATGATGGGCGGCTTTGGAAGCGCCGTGTTGGAGGCGCTCGCTCATCGGGGATCGGTGATCGTTAAATCACCGATTTCCCCCATTGCTGAAGGCGTTCAAGTAAAGCGCCTCGGTATCCCGGATCAGTTCATTGAACACGGCGACGTAAAGACCCTGTATAATCTTTGTGGTTGTGATGAAGAAGCCCTTGTTCGCGAAGCACTTCAGCTCGTTAGAAGGTAACCCGTCGAAAGGTGGCATAGAACTTTCCAGTTGTGCTGCGTTCTTTTATCATCAAACCACCGATTTCTTTTCTTATCTTCAAGGTGGAAGACGGCGAGAAGCCGGGCAAAAGGCAGTGGTTGATAGCTAGTCACCAGTGCAAAAAACCTGACCTTAACTGGCCTCTGACCACTAGCCACTGTTTTTATGCAACCTACAATCCACAATCACAACAAACAACGGCTTGATACACTCCTCACAGATCGGGCTCTTGTTGATAGCCGAGAAAAGGCAAAGCGGCTTATTCTCGCCGGTGAAGTCCTCGTTGACGGTGAGCTGCGTTCCAAGCCGGGACAAACCGTTTCGGTAGATGTAAGTATTCAGATAAAACATCCACTGCGCTATGTGAGTCGTGGCGGGTTAAAACTAGAAAAAGCGCTCCAAGTTTTTGACGTTGACGTTTCTGGCAAAACTGCACTTGATGTTGGGGCATCCACGGGCGGTTTCACGGACTGCCTTCTCCAAAATGGCGCGCGGCACGTCTATGCCGTGGATGTGGGCTACGGTCAATTGGCGTGGAAACTGCGCCAAGATTCGAAGGTGGGAGTTATCGAACGTACCAACGCCCGCGCAATGGATCGAACGTTATTCAATCTCCCGGTAGAGATTTGCGTTGTTGACGTTTCCTTTATCTCGCTCCGCACGGTGTTACCCGCGGTGAAAGGATGCGTCGAAGCGGGGAGCGACCTCATCCTCTTGATTAAGCCGCAATTCGAGGCGAGTCAAAGATACGTGAATAAGGGGGGCGTCGTTCGCGATCCGCAGATTCACCTCAACGTTATCCGAACCCTCATTCAATTCATCCGAGAGATGGAGATGTCCGTGTTGGGAATTACGCACTCGCCTATCCGAGGTCCAGCAGGCAACATCGAATATCTCCTTTGGATTAACGAGGATGGGCATGGAGCGCAACCCTTCGCGCTTAACCTCGTTGAGCACGTCGTAGACCAAGCACATCACGAACTCGCCGGTGGTTGTTGCCAGTAAACGGGGAAAATAGAGCCCCCGTTTTTGTTGGTCACAGGTCACCGGACACTCCTTTACACCAATGAGCCGACGAAACATAGTCATAACACTAATCACAGCAATTCCTATCTGCCTCGTCTTCAGCGCCTTTCTGTTCCTGCGCTCCGCCTATCTCCTTGAGAAAATTCGTGTAACCCTCGAAGATCGACTGGGGAAGCAATTAGAGCAGCCTCTTATATTTACGGTGACGAATGCAGATTTGCATTCCGTGACGCTTGATAATAGGTCGCTTCCGGAATCCTTGCGAGCCGCATTTCAGGACTACGGCATCGAATTCTCCCCCGCCGTCTCCGTTGTCTACCTTGAGGAGCCAAGAGATCCGGATAATCAAATCCAGATGGAATCTTCGTGGCTCGTCTCCGACAAAAACCACAAATGGCGATATGTTATAAGGCGCGAAGATAGTTCTCTCAATATCTTCAAGTACACTGTCAGCATCGGCAGTCTTTCCGGGAACATCTTCACGGGCTTGAGCCTCAAGCAGTTTGAAATCTCGGATAGACAACTGCGGCATCAACCGCTCATCTCGGCGGAAGAGATCCTGTTAAAATACGATCTTTGGCGATTGATAGGCGGCAAATTCCACATCACCAAGCTGCGTTTCATGCGACCCGAGTTCAATCTTCGCACGCGGGAGGATGGTCGTCTCAACCTAGTTTCGATAGTGCCGGAAACCGATTCCACGTCTGATTCCAACGTCCCGTTCCAATTCGGAATCGCCAATGTCGGAATCGCCAATGTCGGAATCGCCAAGGTCGAGGTTGTCGATGGGTACGTGAACTATGAGGACAGCGAGCGTCATCTGAAGATTGCCATCAGCGGCATTGATAGTCGGGTCGAAAGACCTCTTAATCGATTGGAACATACCGGAGACTTGGCTATAGAAGATGGGAGTCTCAAGCTAAATGGCGTAGAGACGAAGATTCATGAGTTTAAAACGCAGTTCAAGCTGCTCGCGAGCGAAGGCGAGTTGAAGGAGATGCACCTGGCGATGGGGAAGTCGCGCGCGACAATTTCCGGTAAAGTCCGCGATTTCACGGAGACATCACGCTATCTGGAGACCAGAATCGATTTGGATATTGATTTGGGTGACTTCCAAAATCTCCTCCCCGACCGATTCGAGGTCGCCGGGAATGCGCGGATAAACCTCGAAGCGAAGGGGACATCATCGGATATCAGCGGCAACCTGCACCTAGAGTTGCGCGCGGCAGCCTTCAACAACTTCCAGTTGGAGGAACTCAACGTCAATGCCGAATTCAGCCGGAACGCGCTTAAGTTGACCGACGTGAATGGGACGCTCGCGTCCGGCAAACTCACCGCGGGTCTGGAGGCGCGTTTCGGCAGCCTGGGAAGAAGATTTTTTTCTCTAATGTCCATTTCCGAGCAATCGCCTCGGGATACCACCGCGCAGGCACCTTCATCCGAAGAGGACGCAGAATCGCCGATTGCTTACGACGGCTGGGTCAAGCTTGAGGGATCCAACGTTGAGGAAATCCTCCCGATGTTCATCGACCTTCCCCAAGACTTTCTCACCGTGACCGGAATCTTGGAAAGCCACCTCCACATCAGCGGCTCGCTGCCGACAACTCAAGGCGTATCGCCGCAAAGCGAAGAGAATCCGAAATCGGTGATCGCTGATTCCTTAACGCTTACGGGCGGGTTGAAAATCGACCAAGCCGCCATGAACGATGAGCGCATCAGCGTTTCGGAAGCCAGTTTTCAGATAGCGGAGAACCAACTCCACGTTGCCGCCAATCTCGATGACGCCAACATCCAAGTCGATGGCACCGCCGGTCTGAAGGGGGCGTTGAATCTCGATCTGTTGATACGGCGCATTGACACCGGCAAATTGATGAAAATCATACGCGCCCCCAATCTCGGCGGCGAAGCGACACTCGACGGAAAGATTACATCGGAGGTGCCGCTAACCGGATTCTTGGAAATCCCCGAAGCCAGTCTTTTCGATGTGCCGATCGGCGTGTTGACAGCGAACTTCCACTATCAGAACGGCAGTGTAACCCTTCAACCCGTCCGCCTATCCAAAGGGGAGAGCCTATTGACCCTGGACGGAGTCGCTCAAGTCGAGGGCGATATCCCCGTCGAGTTCCGCGTCCGTGCCCATCCCTTTCAGATTTCGGATTATGTGCGGCTATTGGCAGGCGCCGAGTACCCCGTCGAGGGCGTTGTAACCGGCAATCTGGCGCTTGACGGGACGTTAAACGGGCTTGACGGGCGCGGCAGGCTCAACGTCGCAGATGCGAAAGCCTGGGATTTGGCGCTCGACCCCCTAATCCTTCCCCTAGTCATAGAGGATTACACCGTGCACGTGTCCGACTTTGAGGTGCTCGCGCGGGAACAACGCGGCGTCATCAATTTCCAGATCACGCCGGAGCTTGACTATCAACTCCAGTTTCAGAGCGATCCGATGCGATTGAAGGAACTTGCGATTGCCCGCGCTATACCGGAACCGGATTTTCTGTTGGACGCCGACCTCCTCGTGCACGCGACCGGCGAAGGCAATGCCGCCCATCCGCGAGTCGATGTCAATTTCGATTTTTCCGACATCACCTATGACAATCACACCATAATACCTGAAGGTGATGGCAATCGTAATTCCTCCGAGATTAGAATCAGCGGTGTGTTCACCGAGAACGCGCTCCGATTCGAAGGCACCGGCTTTGACGGCAGCAGCCAGATACGCGGCATCATAGAATCGACCCTCGGCAATCCCTACCAACTTTTCATGCGGAGCAACGGGATAAACATCAGTCCCATACTAGGCATATTTCACAATTCCTTCAAAGAGATTCCGGCGACGGCTAACGGCACATTCCAACTCAGCGGCACACTGCTAGATTTGACACAATTCACGCTTGATACGTCGTTCTCTTCCCTCGCACTCGAAGTCAACGGCAGGCGGTTGACAAATGCGGCGCCAATCAGGTTCGGTTTTATCGACAACATCTGGAAAGTTGATTCCTTCTCGCTCGCCAATTTAGAAGGGAAAACCATTGACACCCCGTTCGTGACTTGCCACTTGACGCTAGACGATCAGTCGATTGATTTTGTCGCCGAATCCCGAGACTTCCGGCTTGAACCCTTATGCGGCGTGTTGGACCTCCCCGCAACCCTAACCGGACGCGCCAGCTACAAGCTCATCGGCACCGGAAGCCTCGCAAATCCCGAACTCACGCTTGAGTGGGCGATTCCCGAACTCCGCGTTGAAAACGCCCCCGTTCCGATCGTCGTAAGCGAGGCGTCGGGCAAGGTTGCCTATGCCGACCAAACACTGACAGTCGAACCCTTCAATTTTCTCCTGACGGGCGTGCCGGTGGAAGCCGAAGCCACTGCCGCCGTTAATCTCGATAGCCTTCAATCCTCAACCGTCGATCTCCGAACATACATCGTGGATTTTGATTTGGGTTCCATGAATCTAGAGCCGCTCTTCGAGGCAACCCACGATTGGCAACCTACGATTAAGCTGTCTACGGAGGGACAGCTAAACCTCGACGCACATCTCACCGGAACGTTCAGCGACCCGAGAGTTGACGCATCAATCGGCGTAACCGACGCCAAAGTGCACGTTCTCGATTACCCTCAGCCGCTTGAAAACATAAACCTTGATCTGCGAGTCGTTGGCGGAGACGGGACATCCGACAAGCTGCTGACAGTTACCGCAGATACCGCCGCATGGCAGATAGGAGAGGGGCGCTATCAAGCGAAGGCGAATTGGCAGCTGCCTCGAACAAAGACGCAAACCACACTCGTCGATCTCTTTCCGTCGCTCTCCGAACTTGATCCCTCTTTTCAACTTCAGCTAGATGGAAAAGGCATCAATCTAACCGATTTCGCGAGCCACTTCGTCAACAAGATCGGCAGTCACGAAATCTCCGAGTATCTGTTCTCCGACAAGATTACCCGAGCGATAGTCGATTCGCGGCTCGAACTTGACGGCGACGGCTACAGCCTTGATCGAATTTCGGCGCAACTGACGCTTGACAATTTACACGTAGATTTTAACAACCGCGACATGCTAACCGTCGAACCGATTCGCGCCGAATTAGCCGATGGCACGTTCCGGATAAACTCGTTCCAAATTGGGTCGCCTAGCAGTATGGAGAGCAACGAAGCAGAGGAAAACGGGGATTCGGTAGTCGCCAATCAATCCGGCAATCGCCCATCCCCGAACATCGCCAAATGGGCTGACACCCGCGGCTGGATCAACTTGGATGGAGATTTGGAGTTTGATTTTGAACTCACGGGCTTTCCGTTCGGCGCCCTGTTGCCCGGGATGACGGTGCCGCTGTTCAACAGCACCGTCGGGGTTGAAGCGAGTTTGACCGGCGTGGCTCATGTAGGCGGGAATATCGCTAATCCCGTCATTGATGCAGAGTGGGAGGCGCACGGCAGCGTCGGCGATCAACTCACGTCTCATTTCCTGGAGTTCACGGATACCGGACAGGTGGAATATCGCGAGCGTGTATTCGAGATTAAGCAGACCCAATTGAGCGGTTACGGAAACCATTTGAGAATACAGGGCACCATTCCGATTGATCTGCGACTTCAACCGCACGACTTGAAAGACCGATTCCTCGACCAGCCCGTTAATCTCGAAATACACAGTCGAGAATCCGATCTCAGCTTTCTCTCCCGGTTTCAGCCGCAACTCGAAACCACCAGCGGGATAGCCGATATAAACCTCAAGATACGCGGCACAACCGCCGCGCCGCATTTATACGGCACGGCATCCCTCCAAGGTGGGATGGTCAAATTCACCAACTTTGATACACCGATTTCGGACGCACGGCTAAGCCTGCGAGTGGAACAGGATGAGCTCCGCGTACCGGAGTTTCGCTTTGAAATCGGCGAAGGCAAGTATGCGCTGAACGTTTATTGCGATATGAACGGACTCCTCCCCAGAACCGTTGAAGTTCGGAGTTTTCATGCCCAACAGGCGCAACTCTCCGACTTCGCCCGAAACGTTCTGCCGGCGAAGATGGCGGCCAATCTGACCGGACATGTGACCGCGCAAGGACATTTAAGCCTCCCGATAGAGCGGTTTGTCACGGCGGGCGATGCGCCGTGGCTGCCCAAGATTATTTTGCCGTTAACTCCGCATAACCTTGCCAGCCATGCGGCGGGCGGGCTAAAGGTTGAAGAACTTTTCATCAACGCTCTTGACTATGAAGTCCGAAACCTCAACCCACTCGAGTGTCATTTAGCCGCCGGGCAGCTTAATCTTGCCGATGGATTCATGTTACAGGACCAACGCGTTGGCATCGGTGAGGAGGAGCGGTTCACGTTGGTAGTGGAGAACGGTCAGTGGTCGGTCTCCGGCAAGGAAGCGGCAATAGCAGATGACGAAGCGCCGTACACGGGTCACTACGTTCTCGACATGCGTACGAGCAACCTGAATCTTGGCTTTGTCTCCGGTTTTCTTCCCGACGGGTATGCCGTTGACGGGCGCCTCAATTCAGAGTTGCACGTGCGCGGCACGGGCGAAAACCCCGAAATCACTTGCCGGTGGGACACCTTCAATCTATCAATTAACAGCGCCCGTGTAGACGAGTGCGTCGGTAGGATTGCTTACCGGAATGGAAAGCTGCATACCGAAGAACCGGCTCGTTTTGTTATCGGATCCAATCGTGCGGACTTCTCGGGATCGATACCTTTTGACCTTTCTCTCGACAGGCTGCATGCGAATCTGCCATCCCCGAACCTTCCAGATCAAGCCAACACCATTGAAGGGAGATTGGATGTCTTCATTGAAGATTTGGAATTTTTGCCCCTAATCCAACGGCAAATCGGGTTCGCCGAAGGCTCCGGAAGCGTAAATGTAACTATTGGCGGGCAGATTGACGCCCCCCAACTCAAAGGCGTCGCCAATTTCGCCGACCTGGCATTTGATCTACCAGATGCAAATATCAACGTCAAAAAAACCGATGTTACCGTGGATTTTACGAATGAAGGATTTCAGATTCGAGGCTGGGAAGGGATTCTGAATGGAGGCGCCTACACTGCCGACGGCTACGGTTCGTCGCATTGGCACCGGATCGGATACGTCGATCTCACGGCTACGCTGGAAGGGGGTTCCACCTTTGAAGACTACGGACTCTACCGCATCACATGCGGCGAAGTGAACTTATTCATGAAAGGAGCAGTCGGGGGCGATGAAAGCAGGAATTTGATGATTGGCAATTCTTCCGGCTCCGTTGAAAATCTGCCGCCGATTCAAGGCATTGTTCGGATAGTAGAAGGCACCTATGAACGAGATTGGCAGCAACTCGTTAGAGAGTGGTTCGATCAAGCAGCCAACATCCAGTTCGAAGTCTGGTCCGACTACCCCATCATGAGGGACCTGAGATTCGATCTGGACGTCCTAGCTCCGAATGATTTCCGGGTAATATCCAATGTGGGCAAACTCAGGGTTGAGGTGTCGATAGACGGAAAACTTTCCGGGCGGATACAGAAGCCGTCGTTCATCGGGCAAGTTAATCTGCTGCCGACGAGCGAGTTCACGCTTGAAAGCATTATTTATCCGTTTGCAATCGAGGAGGGTTCGTATGTTAAGAACACGAATCCGTTTGAATTTAATCCACGCTACGAGATTTATGCCAAAACGCTAGACCCAATCGAGCGCGTTCAGGTCATCTCAACCGATGGGGCGCGTCATACGAGGGACGTGGAAATTAGCGTCCGCCTCAGCGGCTACCTCAAAGAGGACGAGCAGAGGCATCGTCCCCAATTTTACGCCGATGTGCTGCGCCGCGGCGCAGGCGAGGAGTATGATTTGAGCCAGGCGCAAATAATCTCCATTCTGGCGACCGGCGATGTCGCCGCGCTTGAAAGGTCACCCCTCGGCGCGTCCCTGCCCTTTGTGTTTCGTCCGTCATACCGATATTTCGGAAACCGATTGGGGAGACTCATAGGCATGCGCGAACCTATGGTGGACATTAACCCCACCGGCGACGGGAAGCCGCAATGGCTTCTTTCAAGGGAGATATTCGAACGCCTTCTCGTTACCGTAAACTCAACCTTCCAAATTCACGCGGAACCGCGCATCGAAGTGGAGTACCGGATTAAGCGGGGGTTCTCAGTTACGGGGGAGCGGAGTGAGCAGGGGAAGTATGGGGTGGACCTAAAGCTGGAGCAGAGGTTTTAAAACAGTGGTCAGTTGCCAGTGGCAAGAGGTCAGTGGGAAAAGCCGTGGGGAGTGAAATGTAGTGGGAGCTCTATCAAGATCTTCTATCGGGATTAGCTATCGCCTTCCTTAACCAGTCAGTTGATCGGTCGTTATTCACTCCATTGATCTAATCGCTCAACCGATCGCTCGCTATCCGTTCGCTTGATTGTAATGTGAAACAAGGGGAAACGCGAGAGGAGCCAGGGCAACACAGAATTAGGTGGATACGAGAATTGTGAAGAAGCGCAAGTAGTCGCGATTCGGAGATGGCTCCTACCGCAGATCTTCAGGTATCCAAATGCGTAGGTCCCAAGCAAAATCGGGCGCGAATTTGTCCATAGTAAAATACTTGTGGTCTACAATACCATGTTTTTGTGAATTACGCCTCGTAGTCATTAACATTCATATTTGCACATGTTGAGGTCTACGGGCAAGTAAACGACTAGTCGGACTGAAACGAACGATGATAAGCGATTAGATGATTGAAGATTGTTACGATTAACCCTCGGTAAAAGCGAGTTCTGCTCGCAGCGGGAAATCGCTTCTACAAAAGATGTGCAGTAAATTGCGCTACTATTAACCGAACAACGTAAGTCTTATCTGTAACCTTCTTAGCTGTAATGACTATAACTCGCCACCCACCACTCATCGCTCGCCATTGCCTTCTCCTATGCACGCTTTTCCTCGTTCAACTCCCGTGCGGCGCGAGCGCCTCCGAGCAGACGGGTCCCGTCAAACCACAACCGACAATCACCAAAATTAAATTCTTTATCAATGGAGAAACGCTGGAAGAATCCTCTCGCTTGAAACAGTTGCAGCAGATTTCCGAGATTTCAGCCGGGGAACCGCTATCTCCCTACGCCGTTAGCAGAAGCATCAAAGAAATCTATGCAACGGGTAAATTTTCCCAAGTTGAAGTAATTAAGCAAAAAGTTTTCGGCGGAGTGTCTTTGAAATTCCAGCTAACCGAAAAAATTCTCATTGAACGTATTAAGTTCACGGGGATTCACTTAGCTGAAGAGATGATTCGCAAGGTCATGAGATCTCGCGAAGGCGGTGAATACATTGAAGAAATAGCACAGCGAGATAGACAACGCATTCAAGACCTTTACCAAGACCAAGGCTATTTTCGAGTTCAAGTCCGCTTTTCCCCCCCTACGCCTTCACGGATCAAGGGGCCAGTCACGTTAACTTATGCTGTGAAAGAAGGCAATCAATCGGTAATTCGAGAAATCCAGTTCAGCGGAAATTCTTCACTACCTGCCAAGCAGCTAAAACGAGTGCTAAAAAGCAAAGTCGGAAAACCGTACGACAAACAGTTGGTCGAACGTGACAGCCAGAGCTTGATGGCACTCTATCGGCGCGAGGGATTTTTGAGCGTACGCGTTCAACCGGAGCAACGCTTGGAACCCATTGAGCTTTCGCTCACGTTCAACATTGTCGAAGGAAAAAAAGTCATTGTAAAGGGCATTGACGACGACGAACTGCTTAAACGAATGAGTCTGTTCAAGCAGGATAGTTACTCCCAGGCAATTCTTGAGGGCAACAAAGCCCAGATTCGTCAGTTCTACCGTCAGAAGGGATACTATGACCCCAAGGTTGCCTATCGGATTGAAAAGGACACGGAACATGAGGTGGTTATCCAGTTCGAAATTGATTTAGGCTTGGCACCGCGAATCGATCAAATCACTTTCGAGGGAAACAACGAATTTCAAAACGCGACGCTTCTCGATACGATGAAGACCCAGGCCCGCAGCCAGTGGGCACTCCCCGGGCTGAGATGGCTCTTTTCCAAAGGGATTTTCGATTCTGTCGTATTCGACAACGACCTCCGCGCCTTGGAACTTTTTTATCGGAAGGCGGGGTACCCCGACGTGCAGGCAGATGTCCGAGAAGAGATTGACGCAAAGAATCAGCTGCTCAACCTGCATATCGTCATCAACGAAGGGAAGCAGCAGGTCATTTGGCGGGTGACGGTGGCAGGTAACCGAGCATTCAAAACCGAAGAACTACTGTCCCAATTTGACGCCAAGCCGGGCAAACCCTATAGCAAAGAAGGTATCGTCATTGACGATCACTACAAGTTACTCTCACTTTACGATCAAAAGGGTTACATCTATGCCAGTATAATACCGGAGTATAATGCGCATCTGATCCAAACCAAATTGAAACACCAAAACGACTGGGACAATCTTGAGAATCAACTTACTAGACAATCACCCGTCCGTGTGCCGGAAGATTTCCGCAAGTCGCTTGAAAGGGAATCGATCGGCTATCAGAAAGGTGCCGGCCATCCCCTACGCTTATCTCCGAATGTCTTCATCGAAAAACAGGACTACGGCTGGCGGATGACTGACCGAGGCTCAAAACGCAACTATATCGTCGAAAGAGACGAGAACATACTCAATATCTACGAAATTGGTTTGTTAAGATATAATATTACCGAGGGAAAGAGAGCTTCATTTGGACAGTTCACCTTTCCCGACAGATCGATACCTGATCCTTCGAAAAACACCGAACCCGAGATTAAACCGCATGTATTACGACGCGAATTTGAAAGCCTGGGCTTGTATGAAGGTGCTGTGTTTAACCCCGACAAACTACGTGAAGCTCAACAACGCCTAGCCAGGTTGGGAATTTTTAGACGAGTTGAAATAGATACGCCGGCTATGCTTAAAGGTAAAGAGATTGTTGATGTCAAGGTGCACGCCGAACTAAGACAGCCGGGTTCTATCAGCATTCGGGGCGGGTACAGCCCATCCGAAGGAGTTCGAGGTACCCTGGCGGTTCTTCATAGCAATCTTTACCAACGAAACATGAGGGCGGGAGTGAAGCTCAGCGCCGGTACACGAGGAAATCTATATGAACTTACCCTCATCGAGCCTTGGCTTATTGGCCCCGCGATGGGCACATTGCGGATATTTGAGGATAACCTGGAGGAACAAGACAATACACGTGCGAGAGGTGCAACAGGAAATCTTGCTAGACGCCTAAGTCTGTACAGTAACATCGCCGTGCAGTACAAATACCAAGAGTTGCGGCAGCGAATCTTACTTATGCAAGAGCCTGAATCCTCAAAGCAGGTGGCACCTAAGGAGAGACATACAACCGTTAGCAGCTTAGGTCTATCATTTCACCGTGACGACCGTGAACCTTTCCTAAATCCTAGAAGCGGTTGGTTAAACGAATTTGCCGTCGAGTACGCTGGTGGGTTTATTGGCGGGAAAACCAGTTTCTTTAAACTTACAGGGGATAATCGATTCTACTCCCGGATCGATAACATGGTTCTTGTCAATGCACTGCGCCTTGGCTATGCAAGAGGATTACGCTCAAACCGCGAACGCGAGATCATCTCCTTTGAGCGATTCCGGGCAGGGGGATCAACGACCGTTAGAGGGTACAGAGATCGCTCCCTGGGTCCCCTTGATGACGAATTGTCCAACACCTATCGAGGCGATGTACTCTTCATCTACAACATTGAGCTGCGGTTTCCCCTATACAAACTCCTCGGAGGCGCGCTGTTCTTCGATACCGGGAATGTCTGGGATAACCTCGCGGCAATCAATACCGATCCCTTGCACTCTGCAGTTGGAGTGGGAGTGCGGGTCGACACACCGTTAGGACCGCTCCGTTTTGATTACGGTTTTCCCTTGGTTGGTGACGAGTCACCGCAGTTTAATCTTGGGCTCGGTCAAGCCTTCTAATGCCTGTTGGAGTCTAAACCGAGTTTTTTCCTGAATACAAATCCCTTAATCCGTGATTCGATTTCCCCTTGTCTCCTCTGACAACTGCTCTTGCTCGCCACTCATCACTCTCCACTAGGTTTCTACTGCCCACTGATCCTAACAATCGTACATGCAGGACTCCCCCGACCTAGCAATCCCGCTCAGAAAAATCAGTTGACAATGCGCGAATGGAGCATGTATAATTCTCCTCTGCATCTGCTGGCGTGGCTCAATGGTAGAGCAGGTGATTTGTAATCACCAGGTTGGAGGTTCGATTCCTCTCGCCAGCTCCACCCTAACAAGTGCGGGGAGGTACTCAAGCGGTCAACGAGGGCAGACTGTAAATCTGTTGGCTACTGCCTACGGAGGTTCGAATCCTTCCCTCCCCATCCCTCCTCGATTCATACTCGACAGCGTGCGGGAGTAGCTCAGTTGGTAGAGCATTGGCCTTCCAAGCCGATTGTCGCGGGTTCAAGTCCCGTCTCCCGCTTAGTCGCGCTGCTACTTAGACTCTTCGCTTGTGCGGTGAGACATATCAAAATAGAGCTTCTGAAAGTGGTTGCAACGCTGTCGTCAGATATATGGCAAACAACTCTTCGGAGAGATGCAGGAGATGGCTTAACTGGCATGATTGGAAATCATGTGTGCAGGCAACTGTACCGTGGGTTCGAATCCCACTCTCTCCGCCATAAATATGCAATGACGCCTTGGCTATGCTAAGTGGGGAGGTAGCGGTGCCCTGAACCTGCAAACCGCTTCAGCAGGGCTGAATTCCTATTGCGCGGCGGGTTACTCTTGGGGTCTGACTCTAGTAAGTGGTGTTGAAGATTGGGTCCTGAGCAACTCGAACTTATCAAACTCCGTCAGGTCTGGAAGGAAGCAGCGGTAGATAGGTCTTCGAGTGTGACGCAGGGTAGCCTCATCGGAGCTAACTGCGTGGGTAACGCCTGGGAGAATCCGTCAAACTCTAGGCGCATAGCCAAGATTTCACGGGAGAGTTGTGATTTGGAGAGGGGTCATGTGGGAATTCTATCGCACTCGCTGTGGGATTCACTATCGCTTTCGCTATCCGCTCAGTTGATCGCTCCTTATTCAGTCGCTTGAGAAGATTTCTATCGCGGTCACTATTCGTTCCCTTGATCCTTGCCGAGAGTGAAGCCATGTCTTATGAGGTTATCGCGCAGAAATGGCGTCCCCAGTCCTTCCACCAAGTGATTGGGCAAGAACATGTAATCAAAACGCTGCAAAACCAGATTCGCTTTAATCGAATCGGCCATGCTTATCTCTTATGGGGACCGAGAGGCACCGGTAAAACGACGGTAGCCCGCCTCTTTGCAAAGACCGTAAATTGCGCAAACCGTGATTCAGACACCGAATCTAGCCCCGACAAAGCAGTTGAGCCTTGTAACCAATGCGAGTTTTGTATAGCCATTACGCAAGGCAAATCCTTTGATGTCATTGAGTTGGATGCTGCCTCCAACCGAGGGATTGATCCTATCCGCGAGTTACGTGAAAACACAAAACTTGCCCCTGCCGCGTGCTCTTTCAAAATCTACATTATTGATGAAGCACACATGCTCACGCAAGAAGCGTTTAATGCTCTCCTGAAGACGCTTGAAGAACCTCCACCTCACGTAATCTTCATCCTCGCGACCACTGAACACCATAAGATTCCCAAAACAATTGTCTCTCGATGTCAAGACTTTGATTTCCGCTACATGGAGTTGAGTCAAATCATCGATCGACTCGAGTTAATCTGCGTCAAGGAAGGGATTGATGTTGATAATCAGGCGTTATCCTTGATTGCGCGTCAGTCTGAAGGATGCCTGCGGGATGCTGAGAACGCACTTGAGCGAATAATCTCGGCAACTGGCAAAACACTCAATGTCGAATCAGTGGATCAGATTTTGGGGCTTGGTTCACTACCCCTAATTAATAAACTCGTAGATGCAATTTTGGACTGCAATCTACCGAATTCTGTGCAAGTTCTCGCCAGTTTAACCAACCAAGGCGCCGATCTCACGCAATGTCTTTATCAACTTATTGCCTACTTTAGGAATTTGCGACTTCTTGCGATTAACATGGATTTGGCAAATCTGATTCAGGGCTCCAAATCTGATGTACAAGGAATGAAAGAAAGAGTGGCTAACATTTCCGTAGAGCGTTTGTCAAGGGTGATTAAGATTTTAATGCGAACAAGCACTGAAATCAAACAGTATGGCTACGCACAAGTCCAACTTGAGTCAAGTCTCGTCGAAATTAACTCAATCCAGGAAGGTATCCAGCTCGGTGAGGTTTTGAAAAGGCTGGCGGACATAGAAAACAAGATAGATCGCCGTCAAAACGATGTGAACCCAGCCCGGACTGATTCACCTTCTTCGAACACAGAATCATCCTCGAAACCGTTGATTGACCCATTACCGGCTGGTTCACGCAAGCCACTTGCTAAGACGCCTCCACCCAAAACTGAAGTAGACACAGCTACTCCCAACCCCGTATCCTTGAACACCATAGCCGAGACGGAATCCGGATTAGTGGGAGAAAGTAGCCAGCCCATTACTAAGAGTCCCATTGAAATCAAACAGATTTGGGAGACGGCATTAGAAACTTGGAAATCCGAGCAGATGATGTTGTACGAATGTTTTAGAGACGCCAATCTTGCAGCCAATAAAGGAAGTCGTCTGGAAATTACCTGCTCGCCTCTACGAATCGCGATGGTGGATAAGAACAAGAAAGAGATTGTGGTACAAACACTCAAAACTCTAATTGGACATCCGGTTAATGTTGACTTTGTCCCGGGGAGCAACATTCCTGAGGTAAATAGAACCCAATCGCCGCGGGATGACGGGGAACAAACGCCAACGCCACTTGCCCTTCAACGTGAGGCACAGCAAGATTCGCAACTCTCGCCTGTGCTCGATCTTTTTGACGCGAAGATTCTCAAAATTGAACTCAAATAACAATTATTCCATACAAGGAGACGCGGTCCGCTTTCCTACATGCCTTGGAAAACAGGCGCCGCTGATTTTTTATGAAGATTAACAACCTAGTAAAACAAGCGCAACAGATGCAGAAGCGCATGATAGAACTTCAAGAGGAGCTTGCCAATCAAACCGTTGAAGCAACGATTGGTGGTGGTATGGTAACTGCTGTTGTTAATGGCCAGCAAGAGTTAATATCACTGGATATCTCTCCTGAAGTCGTAGATCCGGGCGATGTTGAAATGCTTGAAGATCTTATCGTTGCTGCCGTCAATGAAGCCCGCCAACGAGCGCATGAGTTGATGGCTCAAGAAATGGACAAACTCACGGGCGGTGTTAAAGTTCCCGGTCTAGTGTAGCGCTTACGAGCCTCATCTACGTGTATGCATTATCATCCTAAGCCACTAGCAGACTTAATAAGCGAACTACAGAAGTTGCCGACTGTCGGCCCCAAAACGGCGCAGCGGTTGGCATTCTACATGTTAAAAGCGCCTTCAGAAGACACTGCGCGGCTTGCGACTGCTATTTCCGAGGTAAAAACCCACCTTTTCTGTTGCGGTATTTGCGGCAACATCACGGACTGTGAGCCCTGCTATATATGCGCTAACCCGGAACGGGATCACCAAGTAATTTGTGTCATTGAGGAACCTGACGATTTATTGGCAATAGAACGAACAAGGGGATATAAGGGCGTTTACCATGTGCTAATGGGAGTTATTTCTCCATTAGATGGCGTTGGCCCAAAAGATCTCCGTATTGATTCGCTATTTGAGCGCATTAAAAGCCAAAACACCAAAGAAGTTATCCTCGCGACAAATTACACGACCGAAGGTCAAGCAACATCGCTCTATCTGGCCAAACGCCTATCCAATCTGGAGTTGGCAATCACCCGAATCTCCTACGGAATTCCCGTCGGCGGCGATCTGGAATACATTGACGAATTGACGCTTGCCAAGGCACTGGAGGGACGACGCAGGATAGATGTTTGATGGGAACTATGCACCACTAGTGGATGCTCAGAGCAATCCAGTCCATCAATAAG
Source organism: Candidatus Poribacteria bacterium (assembly GCA_965197465.1). GTDB lineage: Bacteria > Poribacteria > WGA-4E > WGA-4E > JAJDTR01 > JAJDTR01. The sequence goes on from OZ240209.1 coordinate 4,402,581, forward strand.
CCATGTAGGTTGGGTTGAACAGGAAAAAGTATAATTTGTCGCTGCAAATAGTGCCATCGCTTTCCAAGTAGATTGACGTGTCAGATACTATAGTGAAACCCAACTATACACTGAAAGCCTAGCTCCACGACGAAATCAATCTTCAATCATTAAATCGCCGATTAGCTTTGCTTGGATGCCCCAGACCTCATTGACACCGCTTTCAATCCGCAGGAGTGGTACACTGCGTAAACCATCCCTTGACTAATACAAGAAGTTCGCGGAAGTAATCACGATGAACACCTACCAAAAATCCTATGAAGTCATCGTCGTCGGCGCCGGTCATGCCGGGTGCGAAGCGGCACTCGCCGCCGCTCGAATGGGATGTGAGACACTGATAGTTACCATCAATCCCGATACTATCGCGAAGATGTCCTGCAATCCCGCAATCGGCGGACTTGCAAAGGGGCACCTCGTTAAAGAGATAGATGCGCTCGGCGGCGAGATGGCGAAGAACATCGATAAGACAGGTATCCAATTTCGTCGTCTGAATACAAAGAAAGGTCCCGCCGTTCGGTCAAGCCGTGCCCAAGCCGATAAGAAAGCGTATCAGGATGAAATGAAGCGCGTCCTGGAGCGCCAAACCCATCTTGATATCAAACAGGTCTTAGTCGATGAATTGTTGACTAAAGATGGGAAATGTATCGGCATACTAAGTCAAACTGGAACCGCCTATCTTTCCAAAACAGTCATCCTTACTACAGGAACCTTCCTTAAAGGATTAATTCATCTCGGTAACGTGTCATATAGCGCGGGAAGGGCTGGTGAATCGTCGGCAGAAAAGTTGTCGGAAAACTTCCTGAGTCTCGGTTTTGAAATCGGTCGCCTCAAAACGGGAACGCCGCCCCGCGTAAATGCCCAAACGGTGAACTTCAATGCGATGGAGATTCAATTGGGAGATCAGCACCCTCTCCCGTTTTCGTTTTCAACCGAAAAAATTTCCCAACAACAGATGCCATGCTATCTAACCTATACGAATGAAAAAACCCACGAGATTATTAAAAACAACCTGCATCGATCGGCAATGTACAGTGGGCGAATCAAAGGCATAGGGCCACGCTATTGTCCGTCGATCGAAGACAAAGTCGTGCGTTTTGCCGACAAAGACCGTCATCAAGTTTTTGTGGAACCCGAAGGCAGAGATACCGAAGAGATATACCTTAACGGCATCTCCGCAAGCCTTCCCGAAGATGTCCAAGTCGATATGGTGCACAGTATCCGAGGCTTGGAAGATGCGGAGATTGTCCGCTTCGGATACGCCATCGAATACGATTTCGCCCCCGCAACCCAACTTCATCCGACGCTTGAGACAAAGCGCGTTGAGAACCTATACTTCGCCGGCCAACTGAACGGCACAACCGGCTACGAGGAAGCCGCGGCACAGGGGATAATGGCAGGCATTAATGCGGCGTTGAAGGTGTGTGGTGAAGAACCATTGGTTCTCGACAGATCTCAAGCATATACCGGTGTGCTTATTGATGACTTGGTCACGATGGACATTCGTGAACCCTACCGCATGTTCACTTCTCGCGCTGAGTACCGATTGGAATTACGCGAAGATAATGCGGATCTGCGCTTGACACAGATTGGACATCAAATTGGATTGGTTAACGACGAGGCATACCACCACTTCCAAACCAAGCGTCAACTAATCCGAAAAGAGCTTGAGCGTCTGAACCAAACGGTCATCAAACCGTCTCCCGACACGCTGGCGCGATTGAAGGAGTCTGGCATTACGCAATTCGACAAGCCGACATCCGTGGCAGATTTATTGAAGCGCCCCGAGATCAACTACCAACAGATTAAGCAAGTCGTACCACCGCCTCGTGCTTTACCCGGCGTTGTAGAGGAGCAATCCGAGATTCAGATTAAATATGAAGGGTACATTCGACGTCAAGCCATTCAAATCGAGCAATTCAAGAAGTTGGAGAACTTTCGCATCCCGGACGATTTTGACTATGAAAATGCTCACGGCTTGAAGACCGAAGCTCGCGAGCAACTCGCGAAAATTCGCCCTACATCCATTGGCCAGGCATCGCGGATCCCGGGCGTAACCCCTGCGGATATTTCAATCTTGATGGTTTTGATTCATCAGAAAAATCAGAGTGAATTGCGTGCTGCCAGTTAAAGGTTCTGTAGGATCGACGATCGCCAAATCGTCGATTTCTTCTCTTTGGATGGAATCTTCATTAACTGCGCGTCTTCTGTAAGAGCGAGTTGTACTCGCGACCGGGAGATCGCTCCTAAGCTAGGTCTGTAGTGGCGATCTGCGATTATCAATTCGAATGTGGGACCGCCTCGTTGAATCGGTAAACAACGATAATCTTTGCTTTGCAAAAATCCCGTCTTATGGCTGCTGGGTTTTTGCTAACCACTAATCACTAGCCACTAAACACTTACGCTGATTGAATCAAGAAGCATTTAGACACCTCTTGAAACTGACCTTCCATCAGCACGGTTTTCGGCTAATTCAACACCAGCAGGACCAATTTACCACCTACTGGCGTGAGTTGCAGCGATGGAATTCGCAGGTCAATCTTACATCCATTCGGGACGATCGCGAAATTGTCTTGAAGCATTTTCTTGATTCTTTAGGAGTCCTTCAACACTTTCCAATTCAAGCGGGTGATTCTGTGGTTGACGTAGGATCCGGTGCTGGTTTCCCTGGTGTTCCACTTAAAATTTATGTTCCCGACATTGAGTTGACGCTCATTGAATCTTCATCTAAGAAGGCCAGTTTCCTCCAGTTCTTGATGTCTCAATTGAACCTCACGTCGGCGCAGGCGGATGTTAGAATTTTCGCTCAACGTGCTGAAGCGTTTGCGGAACAGAGCGAAAACCTCGGGGCTTACGATTGGGTTTTAACCCGTTATGTTGCATCATTAGTGGATTCTGCCCCCTACTGTTTGCCGTTGCTAAAACGCAACGGAACGTGGATTGCTTACAAATCACGCGAGGTGGAAGCTGAAATCCACGCCGCCAGCTCCCGATTTCGAGCCTTTGGCGGCGAAGTGAGTTCCGTCGTAGACAGCCAAATTCCTGAGCTAAATCGCACCTACGTTGCAACACGCCTGCTGCCCAAAAATATCTAATACTAATTCGTAATCTATAAGTTACAAGAACCGGCGGTTCGTAGCTCCTGTAGGGTGCGCACCGCGCACCAGCCTTTGTAAGTCCTAGAGGCAGTCTTCGATCATAAAATCACCGATTTCCTATCTTATCTTCAAGGTGAATCGCAGGCGACAACAAAAACATGAAAAAGCCCCTCTCCTCAAATGACCAAAAATGGCTTTGCCACCTCAGGCACTGGGAAACCCCGGCCATCCAGAAACACGCGACGCACACCGGTGCCTACAACACCTCGAATCCTCCACATTTCCGTTCGTTAAGGAGTGTAACTAGATGTTTGAAATTACCATGAGTCGGCACAACACCCCAATTCTTCGAGTAAACGGTAAAATCATCGGCAATACCGTTGACGCGCTCCGCCATGAGATGAGGACACAGATCGAGCAAAGTGGAGGGCATCTGATCCTCGATCTGACAAATGTTCCATTGTTGGACAGTTCCGCCTTGGGCGCCATTATCGCGACATTACAAGCACTAAAAAAGAGTGATGGAAGACTGGTCCTGCTGAATCCGCAACAAGCAGTCCAAAATGTGTTGATGGTTACACGATTGGACACGATTTTGGAGATTTATCAGGACGAGGCAGACGCCGTCAACGCTTTCAGTCGAACCTAAAGCACAATCATGTCGAAACGCTTTTCTTTCAAGATGGGCTTGCGCGGGCAACTCGTTCTACTGTTTTTGCTAGTCTCCCTCATCCCTCTGCTTATCGTCGCCTTTCTAGCGCGGGAATTTGGGGTAAAGGCGCTTGAGAACACTATTGGTGAGAGCTTAGCCCGACTTGCACAGGAAAAGTTGGATCAAGCGGATTACAGCATTTTAATCCCATTAAACGCCATTCGGGAAGAGCTTCATGGCGTACGCGATGCGGTTATCTTGGCGCCAAACCGCTCAAACGACATAGCTACACAAAGGCAATTAGCCAACAAACTTAAACGACTTGAAGATCTCGCCGGTCCGGGAAGCGAAATCGTCATCACTAATTCACGGCGTCAGGTCATCCAAGCCAGCAACCCACGCTTACATCGTCAGAAAATTGATGCGGACTGGTGGCAACGCGCCTATAATAACGGGCGTGGCTACGAGATTGTCAATGACCTTCAGTATGACGCTGCCATGGGTTCTCATTATTTGCTAGTCGCTTTGCCAATTTACGCCGCCGATAGAGCTAAAGTTGTGGGTATCTTGCAAGCCAAAATAATTCTTTCAAACTTTCCGGATCTGGTGAGAATAACGCAAGAACAGAACGGTGCGAGGCACAAACTTGAAACTGTCCTCATTACTAAACACGGTCGAGTAGTCACGTCTTCGGCAGAGAACGAGTACACGTTCATGGAACACATTGAGATGACCGATGCGGCGATGGAGGCAATTATCAGTGCGAAGACCGATGACCAGATTGCCGAGTTTGCCGGCTACGAAAGAGAGAGTGGACTCGATATACAAAGCGAGAAAAGGGTTTACGGATGGGCGCGAACTCAACGATGGCGTGAAGAACCTTGGAAAGCCGATCAAAATTTTACCGATTGGACTGTTTTGGTTTCACAACCAGAGTCCGTGGCTTTTTATGAGATAAATTTACTCACCGAGAAAATCCTAACGTTTACCTTAATCTCCTGTGTGATTGTTATTCCTATTGCCTGGGTGGTTTCACGACGTATTGTTAGGCCAATCATGCACATAGCACGAGCGTCGCGTGCTATCGGTAAAGGTGATTTCGATCACCAAGTACCGGTTACGAGCAACAACGAAGTTGGCGTCCTTGCGCAAGAATTCAATTCAATGCGCGACGATCTCAAACATGCGATTGAACAAATAACCAAAGAAGAAAAAAAGATGACCGCGATCGTGAATAGTCTTGCTGAAGGACTGATTCTGGTCGATGGAAATCATCGCGTACTTCATATCAACCCCGCCGCTGAATACCTACTGAATGTGAGAGCCGACCAAGTCGGCGAGGAGTTAACGCTAATCGTGCAGGACATCACGTTAGCCAGAGCACTCAAGGAAAGCCAGGCACAAATCGCCTTGAATGAGACGGTTAGCTCGGAAGTTACTTTAGATCAGAGAGGCAAAACATCTACACTCCGTATAGTCGCCAGTCCGTTTCTTGATGAAGCAGGATCCGCTCTTGGAACTGTATATGTTTTTGATGACATTACGCGTGAGAAGGAAATCGACCAGATGAAATCCGATTTCGTTTCTCTTGTTTCTCACGAGTTACGCACCCCTATGACTTCCATTATCGGTTTTGTGTCACTTATTTTGGATGGAAAGACGGGACCGATTAATGACAAACAGCGCCGCAGTCTAGTTCGTGTCCAACATCAGGCGGAGCGTTTAGCTGCGCTGATTAATGACTTGCTCGATATTTCACGCATTGAAGCAGGGCGCATCCAGATGAAGCGGGAAAAGATCGCGATCGCAGAGATAGCCAAACAGAGAATTGAAGAAATCAGTCCACAAGCCGATGCAAAGTCCATTGAACTGAGGATGTTCGCTCCTGAATCCTTGCCGGACATTATCGGCGATCAGGAGCGAATTGGACAGGTTTTTACCAACCTCATTGGCAACGCAATCAAGTTTACTCCTGAGAAGGGCAAAGTCGCTATAAGAATTAGTACGGACAGTACACTGCCTAGCAACTCAGAGGGAGCGGTTCATATCGAAGTCATTGATACAGGAGAAGGGATACCAATTGAGGAACGTGAGCGAGTCTTCAATCGGTTCCTTCAACTTGGTAACATTCACACCCGCCAAGAGGGGGGGTCCGGGTTAGGTCTGTCGATTGTAAAGAGTATTGTAGAATCCCACGGCGGCGGCGTGTGGGTTGATGATGGGTATGAGGGACGCGGGAGCAATTTTCAGTTTACGCTCCCAATAGAATTGACGGAGGAAGTTAGCGCCTGATGGCTCAAACAATCTTGGCAGTTGATGACGATCTTGATATTCTCGATTTGCTCGAAATGAGTTTAGACTCGGATGGGTTCAATGTGATTACGGCGAGCGATGGGTTGGACGCAATTGAGAAAGCAAAATCACATGCGCCTGACCTGATTCTTTTGGATCTCATGATGCCCAAGATGGACGGATTCGAAGTCATCAACAACCTTAGAGCGAATTCTCAGACTCGTGCAATTCCTGTCATCATGCTTACGGCACGATCCCAGATTGACGAGAAACTTCAAGGGTTAGATGCCGGCGCGGATGATTACATCACCAAACCGTTCGATCTCAAAGAACTTACAGCACGGATCAAGGCCGTCCTCGGAAGAACACAACCGGCAAAATATATCAACCCTCTGATTGGCGCAATGGGAGATTGGTTCAGTGAAACCGGGGTCGAACAATTGGCAACTCACCTGAAAACAGCGGCTACCATCCAACAGAGGCTTTTACCTCAAATGCCTCCCAATCTCCCCGGATTTGACATCACTGGTGTTCTGCGGAGTTCGACATCAGTCTCCGGAGACTTCTATGATTTTATCCCTCTGGATGACGGTTGTTTGGGAATAGTCATAGCGGATGTGCGCGGAAAGGGAATCCCGGCGGCGTTATTGATGGTAATGATTCGTACCGCATTGCGGCTCGTTTGTCGCCAAGAATCATCGCCCGCAGGGGTCATCAAAAGTATCAACGATCTTCTCGTGATTGACACAGAACCGGATCTTTTCGCTACTATGGTCTACGGAATTTTGAACCCCAAAGCACTGACATTTACCTATTCAAATGCTGGGCATTGCCAGCCGCTCCATTTGACAAATACGGATGCTCACGAGGAGCGATCAGCAGTAATTCAAGGCGCGAATTTAACAATCCATCAACTCCAGACGGGCGGAATGGTAGCAGGTAGCTTTGACTTCGCGGAGTTCGAAAACGAAACAGTCCAACTTAATGAAGGAGACACAATCCTTTTCTATACAGATGGTATCACCGAAGCAGAGCGTGAAACAGATGGGACCTTTTACGGAGAAGAACGACTTCTGGATGCTATTAGGTCTGGCAGACATCTATCTGCTGAGATGATTTGTAAGACAATTGAGAATGACCTCTTGGACTTCATCGGGGTGAAGCAACTGACCGACGATCTCACACTCGTTGTCCTAAAAGCAACCACAGACAGAGTAGAAGAATTGTAATCTCCACGGGGGAGGTAGTTTCCTACAGTCGTGTTAACGTTGATTCACGGATATCCGTCAGGAGCCATACAGTGACGAAGACAACTGACCAAGTTATCCATCTCGATCTGCCAAGTTCGACACATTTTGTATATGTAATCGATGCCGTAATATCGGAAATCGTGAGTGATATAGGCTTTGACAAGGAGGCGAGCGAGCAGATTAATTTGGCAGTGATTGAGGCAGCTATGAATGCCATTAAACATGGAAACAACGAGGATTCAAGTAAGAGAACTCGGTTTGAGTTTATTTTGAACCAAGAACAACTGACGGTGGTCGTCGAAGATCAGGGGGCCGGATTCAATCGCGAAAAAGTGGCGGATCCTCTCGACCCTACTAATCTCCTCAAAAGCAGTGGGAGAGGGATATTTCTTATGGAGACCTGCATGGATTCAGTGACTTATGAGGCGTCGGGAAGAATTGTCAGAATGGTGAAATCAAAGTCCTCGGCCAATTAACTTACCCTAGCCAACGCCAGATGCAGGCTAGAAAACATCACTACCTCAGGGAGATTCTCATGAACGTCGAAATCCGCCAAAAGGAAGGGGTTACTGTTCTAGACATTGACGGGAGAATCATCGGATCTGAAAGCCTTGCACTCAAAAACATAATTGATGAAGAGATTGGTAGCACGGAAGATGGGGAGGTGAGAATGCTGCTGAACATGAAACATGTACGAGCGATGGACAGTTCCGCCCTTGGAATCGTCATTGCCGCCTACACATCTGTCCAACGTAGGGGTGGACGCATCGCCTTACTGAATGTCAGCGGGAGCATCAACAGCCTAATTGTTATGTCAAAACTTCTCACTATCTTTGACCGATACGATGATGAAGATGACGCAATAGAATCATTTCAGATCCTGTAGGGTGCGATCGCCAACTCCCCGATTTCCCCTCCTTCTTCCGGTCACAACCTCCTGCTGTAGGAGCGACCTCCCGGTCGCGAGCAACTTTCTGGAATTGCGAGCAAACTTCACTCCTACAGAAAACGCACAGTGAATGAGAATCCCATCTTTAATCTGATGATCGAAGGTGGTGACTACAAACCGAAGTGCTTCACGGAGAAAACAGTGAATCCAGCAACACAACATAAAGAAAGCCCCGATGCGCTATGGCACAAGTGTGAGGCGTGTGATGAACTTGTGTTTAGGCAAGTATTAGAACGCAATCTGTACATCTGTCCTTCCTGCGGGTATTATTTCCCCTTCCCGGCAGAGCAACGACTGCGCCATATACTCTCGCCTGACTCATGGACTGACCTTTTCCCCACCTCTGCGCCGCCGACACTGCTACAATCCCTCAATCTTACGGATTTGGTTGCTCAGACTGCTTGCCTAGATTTGCCTGATCGTATTATAGCTGCTGGAGAGGGTAAGATTTCAGGTTACCCAACAATCCTCACTGTTGTTCATCCATTTTCCCTTCCACAGCGACTGCATTTCATCACGCTGATGATTGCGATTCGTACCGCACTGATGAAGGCATTTCCACTGATATGTGTTTATTCAAACGAGGCCGTACCGAAGTTGCGTGAGATAGATCGCCCAATCACCTCCGAGTTATCGTTCGCTGAAATCACATATCTATCAACTGAAATGGCGAAACTTTCGAAAACAAGACTACCGCAGATTACTGTGCTGACAGACGCAAACGCAGGCGCACTATCAACCAGATTTCCGACAGGTGATTTCGTATTAGCTGAGGGCGCAAATGTGTCCACCCATACGCCCACAGCGCAATCGCCTGTCGCAGACACTCGGATGAAGGAAGCCCCCTCTCTAGAGCTGCCGAACTGCGATGCTTTCGTGGATCGTTACATTCCGCGCGAAGAGCTACCTGAAACACTGGGCAAGTTGCTCAGTTTCTTCCCTCCACACTCTGTAGAATCGCGATCGTCAAATCAAGATGGAATTCCTTAAGGAGTTACTATTCTCTATTCATTGCACGCCCGATCTAGAGCGAGGCGGATGCCGCCTCTACAACCAATAATTAAATGCGATTGTCCCGAAATACTGAGTCGTCTACGTATACGCTAGATTTTCGTGTACACCGGTTGATATGCGTTGGGTGATTGGAGGAGGCATCGTTGGTTCGACGATCGGGAAAAAATCTCCCTCTTACAAGGTCGGCTCGGTTCAGATGCTGCCTTCGTCTTCATATACATCGTCATCCAGTCGTTTTGTGACCAGAAGGGCCAGGACGCCGCAGACAACCGACATGAGGAACAACCCGCTGTAATTCACAATGTTTACCAATACACCTCCAAGAAGAGGAGCGAAACTCATCGGAAACAGAAGGGTATTCATAAACCCGAGATAGGTTGGGCGACTCAAGGGCGGGGCGATGTTGAGCAGATATGCCATGAACCCAACCCACATGCCGCTTACGGAAGCTCCCTCTGCCGAGAACACGAGATAGTAGCATGGCGTCCGCCAAGAGAACGGCAAGAACTGCACTAAAAGCGCAAACAGGGGCGGCAGCGCCATGATAGCCGAGGTCATAATCAAGACCCATCTGACGCCATAATTTTTTCCGACATGCGCCCACCAGATGTTTGAGACTACGCCGGTGAGGGCCATAGTGATAAGGAAAGAGCCAATTGTCGCCTCTGAAATGCCCAAGTTCTGCATGGCGAAGGGAACAAAGAACGGAACGGACATTCCGGCAGAATGGTGGCAGATCCGGAGTAACAGAAGTCGTCGATAATTCGCATCTATCCGCAGGAAATAGGGGCCGCGCTTCAGGTGTTGCCGGATTGGCTGACGCGAGGCTTGCACGGGTCCGACAGGTTCACGGATTCTGAGAAAGAACATCACTGACAAGCTGAAAGTCACGATTGCACAAGCAAACAGGGTGCAATAGGTGTAAGGAAACGACAACTCGGAGTCCAATCCGAACACCGAGAAAACAAAGAAATTGACGAGCGACTTAAAGAACCGGGTAACGCCGCCAAAGGGGCCAATGAACTCCGATTCTTTGCCTAGCACCGCTCGAATGAAGAAACCGAGAAGGACGCTGCACAAACCGCCGTAGAGTTGGCGAAGGCTGAAGTACTGTGTTCTGAGCCGCGGACTGAAGGCTTTCGAGATGATATCCATGTAAGGAATCGTCGAGACGCCCATCGCGGAGGCGGCAATGAAATAGAACATCAGGAAGCAGATGGCAAGCGTCACCGGTCGTTGGGCGCCGATGAAGATTACGGCGAGACAGATAGCCACCCACGTCGTGATGCGGACAGCCATTCCAAATGCGTAGAACTTCATCTTCCGCGGACGATGCTCAAGTAGATTCGACATTAGGAGTTGAGGCCACATCCAACCGGCTGGCTGCAGCGATCCCGTCAGTCCGACCAGAATCTTTGATTGAGTGAGGGTATAAACAAAGGCGGGGAGGATTGTCGCGGCATCAATCAAAGTAAAACTCATTCGCATGAACGTGCCTTGCAACATGGCGAATCTGAAATTGCGATTCCGCTCGCGTTTAATTTCCTCGTTATTCTGTATTTCTGACTCGGGCATGTCGGTTGACGCGGTCCGCATAGGACTTGGGTTGTTCCTTGGGCTTCAGTGCTGAAGCGGGTCTGTTTCGGTTGAAGGAAGCACGCCTCGACAGACGAAAGCACCGTTTTTCAGTGCGGTGATGCCTTGATTGACGGGATAAACCGAGCGTCGGAACTAGGTAAATGCAAACGAGCAAGGCTAGGAAAAGGCTGTTTACAGTTTCGTCGAGTGTGTGCTAAAATGGCATATTAAGGATACAAGATTATGACGATAAGATCCAGAAGAAATCCAATCTTTTTACACTGAACTGCAATCATTTTGCCCCGACCTTGAAGGGAGATGGATCATGAGACTTGGCGGACCCGTTTTCGTTAACACCGATGACCCGGCAGCGTTAGCGAGAGCCCATACGGCAGAAGGTTTTCGCGCCGCCTATTGCCCGAGGGTTACCTCGCAAGAACCGGCACGTATGCGGGAGATTGAGCGCGCCTTTGGCGCAGAGGGAGTCGTGATTGCCGAAGTCGGAGGCGCATGGGGAAATATGATTTCCCCCGATTTGGAAAAGCGGGGTGCGCAGATTGACACCGTCTGTGAACGGCTTGCGGTGGCGGACGAAGTCGGTGCACTGGGCTGTGTGAATTATTCCGGCACATACGACCTAGCCTCGTCAACCGCTCCGCACCCCAAGAATCTGACGGACGAGTGTTTCGATCTCATTGTGGAGGTTGTCCGGCAGATTCTGGATACGGCTAAACCGAAGCGCGCGAGTTTTCTGTTGGAGATGATGCCCGCGGTTTTTCCGGACAGCGCCGATTCCTACGTCGCTCTGCTTAAGGCGGTCGATCGCCCGTCGTTTCGGGTGCACCTTGATCCCGTCAACATTATCACTTCGCCGTGGCGCTTTTTCAATAACACGAGCGTCATTCGGGAGTGTTTCGAGAAACTTGGTCACGCCATCGTCAGTTGCCACGGCAAAGATATCGTCATGCATCCGACCTTCATGGTGGAGATACAGGAGTGTCGTCCGGGGACAGGGAGTTTGGACTACCGCACCTATCTTACGGAGTTGAATCGCCTACCGGGGGATGTGCCGTTGATGATGGAGCACCTGCCCGGGAAAGAAGAGTATGACTTGGCGAAGGGTTATATAACCGGTGTGGCGAGCGAGATCGGTCTGTCGTTCTAAGCTCGACGTTGTGGCCTTTGAAAGCGCTAGCGCTAATCAAGCGAACGGATAGCGAATGGCATTTTCTATCGCCTAAGATCTATATCGCATTCGCTAATCGCTCATTTGATCCTAGCGAAACCCAACCCCCAATTTAACTGAATCGGAAAACAGTAGTAGGCATACTTCGTATGCCGTAATCTGCACAAGGGTGCCCCGTCCTAATAAAATAAAGTGATTCCGTCATGTCTCATTTTCTTCTTGCTAACCAATCTCTGGCGCGCTTGAGTTGGAGGGTTGGAAATCTTCTGCTTATACTATCGATTTGCACGCCGTTGGCTCCGCTCGTTGTGACCGCGGAACCGGTGCAACATCGCCTCTCTGCCCACCGGATTTCTGAGAACATCAAGGTCGACGGGAATCTTGATGAGCCTGCTTGGCGAAATGTAGAGCCGATTCGCGAGTTGCTCCAGATACAACCGAACCAAGGCGTGCCTATGACCCAGGCGAGCGAGGTGCGGATTCTTTATGATGAGAAGAATCTTTACTTCGGTTTCACCTTTTTCGACGCGGAGATGGAGAAGCTAGTTGCGAACGAGATGCGCCGGGATTCCGAGGGACTGCGGTCCAACGACTACGGTTTTCTGCTATTGGACACCTACAACGATCGGCGCAATGCGGTTTTCTTCCGTTTCAACCCATTGGGTGGGATGGAAGACACAGCGGTGTCGAACAGTGGCGATAGCCGGAATACCAACTGGGATATCGTTTGGGAGTGTCGCAGCAGAATCAATGCCGATAATTGGACGACGGAGATTGCCATACCGTTCAGTCAACTCCGCTTTGAGAAAAACGATGTGATGACGTGGGGGATAAACTTCGGTCGAGAGATTGCGCGCACCCAAGAGATAGGGGCATGGAATCCGGCGCCTAAGACATACGGTCCCCTTGGAAAGTATCGCACCGCCTACTTCGGCAGTCTCACGGGATTGGAGGGTATATCCCCTTCACGGAATCTGGAGTTGCTCCCTTATGTATCACCGGGTGGCAGTCGCGTGGCGGCAGAAGAACAGACCGATGCCGTGTTTGAGGCAGGTTTGGACCTCAAGTACGGCATCACGTCAAATCTGACGGCAGACCTCACGCTGAACACCGACTTCGCGCAGGTTGAAGCCGATGAAGAGCAGGTCAATCTCACTCGCTTCGACCTGTTTTTCCCGGAGCAGCGCCCCTTCTTTCTAGAAGGCGCCGGTATCTTTGATGTCGGTATTCCGCGCCCCAGTTTCCACAGGCCACCGCCGTTGCTTCTCTTCTACAGTCGTCGCATCGGTCTGGCACAAGAACGTGCGGTCCCGATTGTCGTGGGCGGTAAGATAACCGGAAAAGTTGGCCCCTACGGCGTCGGTGTGCTTGACGTGTTCACGGATGAATTTCAGGACGAAGAGGTGGCGGAACCCCGCACAAATTACTCCGTGCTGCGCTTGACGAGGGACATCTTCAGCGGGTCATCTATCGGCGTGATCGCCATCAATAAGCAAAGCGCCGATGCCTACAATCGCACGGCGGGGTTTGATTTTTCCTATCGGCCGCGGAAAGACCTAGATATCCGAGGACTTTGGGCGCGCACGCTTGATGACGGGGTATCCGAACAGAACGACGCCTTTTATTTGGGGGGCGACTGGCGTAGCAATCGTTTTCAAGTGGATGGCTCATATACCGATATCGGAGGGGAGTTCAATCCTGAAGTTGGATTTGTTCGGCGCAGAGGGGTTCGCCATATTCGTGGTAAAGCGCAATATACCCCTTGGCCGCAGGCATTCGGAATACGTCAGATTGAAACTGGTCCCGAGATTGAACTTGTGTTGAATCGCGACAATGAACTGGAAACACGAGAGCTTGTTCTCGACAGCGAATTCGACCTTGAAAGCGGGGATTGGATAGGTTTCCAAGCAAGGCATACGACAGAGCATCTGACGGAAGTTTTTCAAATTCAGGACGCTGTCATTCCAAGCGGAGACTATAACTTCACTTGGTTTCGGGGGTCAATTTACGGCAGTAGCAGTCGTAAGGTATTCGGTGAACTGCGCGTAGAGTTCGGGGAGTTCTATCACGGTACGAGGCGCGGAATTGGCGTGGACGCAATCATCAAGCCGAATGCGCGGCTGAGTATACAGCCGTTGCTTGAGTTTAATCGCGTTAGTCTCCCATCGGAGGCGTTCAATGCCAGCATTTTTGGTGGACGCGTGAGTTATTCCTTCTCGACGACGCTCTTTACTAAGCTGTTCGCGCAGTGGAGCAGTGATCGGGACGCGGCTTCCGCAAACTTCCTGATAAACTATATCTACCGTCCGGGCAGCGATCTCTACTTGGTCGTCAACCAGACCTATGATACTAAAGGTGAAGGTATCGATCTCCGCGACTGGACGATTATCGGGAAAATAACGTATTGGTGGCTGCCGTGATGGTAGTCATACTATTTCGTTTGAATAATGTTGCGTATGATATTTTTGAACTATACTATTATGAAGAGACCGATACCAACCATTATCCTTCACACCAACCCCGGTAGGCGGGGATCAAGGGAGTGAATAACGACCGCGATAGAGATCCCCTTGCCCCGCATTGGAGAGACTTAATTGACGCTACTAATGCACTGCAAATCTTGGGAAACGGTATTACTATGGGCAGGGAATCCCTCTCGGAAGATTCCAATCGTGCCATCTGGTAGGAGATATGATGAATCGTGCTGACGACGTGCTTCAGAAATACAAACGGGATGGGTACGCAATTTTTCGGAATGTGCTTAACCCCGGATTGGTCCAGGAGGCGAGCCGTCACTTGGACTGGCTGCAAGAGAAGAATCCGGAACTTCGACCGGAGCAATACCATCATCCGCTTGTCGTTGACGACCCGTTCTGGGTGCGGCTCGTCAGCGATGAACGACTGCTGGATATTGCGGAAATTTTCGTCGGACCGAATATCGCTCTATTCGCCTCGCACTACATCTGCAAGCCGCCATCCGACGGACACCCCGTGCTATGGCATCAAGACGGCAGCTATTGGCCCTTGGAGCCGATGGAGGTCGTGACGTTGTGGCTTGCGGTTGATGATTCCTCCCCGGAGAACGGGTGTATGCGTGTGATTCCGGGAACGCACACGCTGGATCTGCACGAAATGAAACCGCGTACCGAGATTCCCAATGTACTCAGATCGGGGATTGATCCGGAGCTGGTCGATGAATCCCGCGCTGTTGACTTTGTTCTCAATGCGGGGGATATCTCGGTACACCACCCGAACATCATTCACGGCTCGAACGCGAACACATCATCAAAGCGGCGCGGCGGCTTGACAATTCGGTATATTCCCACGAGCACGCGCATCATCAGGCAACCGAATTCTTGTGCGTTTCTGCTGCGCGGTGACGCGGTACCGGGTGTGAATAGCTATCTCGCGCGACCGAAGTACATTGAGGGCGCACACATGCGTTTTCAGGGATGCGGGGCGTGGAAATAAGGGAAACCTCCGCGTTACACGATGAGCGTGGTGTGCTATATCTCTCCCAATTTGAACACGGAGACGCTTTTCCGGGAAGATTGGAAGGAAGGAAGATTGAGGGCCTCTCTACTACGCCACTCCTGAAAATGTAAACATCATCCTCTAAGGGTGCCCAAATGGTTTATTTTCTAAATAGATTGTGCTTATGGAGCGTTTTGGTGATTGTCTGAACTGTGATTTATAGGATTATGGGATTACCTTGATTGTCGGTGTTTAGTTGCCAGTAGTGAGTCGACTAAACCGCTACTTTGAAGCCCACTGGGATTTGGGGAAGAAGCCGAGTTATCAAGGCACATGTCCAATAAGCATTGAATATTTAGCGAGTAGACCACCAAATGGTTTTCTCGCTAAGAATATATGTCTTCCTGGACTGGCACAAGAGACCTATTCCACAATTCCTGTAGGTGCGATCAAGTGACCGTATAGGATCAAACGACCGAATAGGGAGTGCGATAGTAGATCCCACGCGATAGGGATCCCTCTAACCGCACCGGCACCCAACACTTACCATATACTCTTAGAAAATTTACCACTAAAGTCCTTGCAGGAATGGGTTATTTTGCTTCTCGTCGCCTATCGTTGTCTGGGGACCGTGACCGGGGAAGACTGGCGTGTCGTCGTCCAGCAACAGGAGTTGGTCTCGGATTGAGCCTAGCAGTTGCTCGTAGGAGCCACCCCACAGATCGGTTCGACCAATGCTGCTTTGAAAAAGGGTATCGCCGGAAAAGACGCCTTTCTCACTTCCCTCTACTTTGAGGCAGACGCCTCCGGGGCTGTGTCCGGGAGTTTCAAGGACAGAGAAGACGTAATGCCCGAAGGCGATGCGGTCGTCTTCCTTGATGTACCGGTCGACGGTTGGGATTTCGGGGTCGCCGCCTCCAAACAGGGCTGCTTGAGCTGGCAGATTGTCGAGCATGATTTGGTCGGCTTCGTGTATAAGGGTTAAGCCTCCCGTTTCGCGTTGCACGGCGGCGGTGGCGCCCACATGGTCGAGATGTCCATGGGTATGAATGAGATACTTGATGGTCAATTCGTGTTTCCGCACGGATTCCAGGATACGTTCGGCTTCGTCGCCCGGATCAATCACGACGCCCTCACGGGTTTCGTCGCACCCGAAGATCCAGCAGTTCGATTGAAATGGACTCACAACCAACTGTTCTAAAATCATGCGCCTTTCCTTTTAGAATGATAGTATTGCAGTATAACCCATATTATTGTCAAGCATCAATTTCATGCTCAATGCACTATATCACATTTGGAATTTTTCCACAAGCAAGTGCAGGAGGAGGTACTTATGAATTGGGAATTTGAACAGGTCGCTGGGCCGTACGGTTTTGCCGAAGGACCGGCATGGGACGGGGAAGCCGTGCTGTTTACGGATATTTCGACGAGCCGCGTGATGCGCTACAATCCGGTCAGCGGCGAATGCACCGCATTTCGGTCCGGCACAAACGAAGCGAACGGGCTGATTCTTGATAAGGATGGAAATCTCTACGCCTGTGAAGGCAGTAAACTATTCAGCGACGGAGGGGGCGGACGACGAGTTTCACGCTACAATGCGGATGGCACAACGACGGTCGTCGCAGAAGAATTTGAAGGCAAGCGCCTCAACAGTCCGAATGACCTCGCCTTCGATGCGCAGGGCAGGTTATGGTTCACCGATCCGCGGTACGGCGATGAAACGGACGATTTGGAGCTAGATCATCGGTCGGTGTTCCGGTTGGATCCGCAAGGGAACGACTCATGGGAAATCACCCGTGTTACGTATGACACAACCAGTCCCAATGGCTTGTTGGTCTCGCGAGACGGCGAGTGGCTCTATGTCGCGCAAAGCGCCTACGGCGACAACAATCCGCGTGAATTGAGGCGGTATCCCATCAACGACGACGGATCGGTGGGGGCATACGAGGTCTTGCACAACTTCTACCCGCATCGCGGGATTGACGGCATGTGCTGGGACAGTGACGGAAATATCATCGCCACCGCGGGTTGGGAGGAGAGCGGTCCCGGACCGATGCTCTACGTTTTCGCGTCTAACGGCCGCGTTCTCGAAACGCACCCGGTGCCGACGGACCAACCGACGAATTGCACCTTCGGAGACTCTGATTTGCAGACGCTCTACGTCACCGCGGGGGGTTGCCTTTTCCGCACCTGTCCCGGGAGGAAGGGGTATTTGATTTATCCGCAGAGCTAGCGTTAGCGCTGTCTGTTCCTCACTCTTTCACTCATCCGGCAGTTTTGCGCCGACCACTTGGACTTCTTCGTAAGGCTGGAGCCAGGCTGTGGATTCGTCGTGCATGTCAACAACCTGAATCCGGTTTCCCCAAGGGTCTCGGAAATCGCATCGAAACGGCGGGATGGTTTTCAACCCGTACACCTGCGTAATCTTTTCACGCACCTCGGCGACCTGCGCGTCATCTCGCACGATGATGCCCAAATGCCGATGGTTATCGACATGCGGTTCATTAGCTTCGAACAACGCTAGAAATTGGTGATTGCCGAGTTGGAAAAAGGCATCGCCTTCACCGTCATCCTTTAGCTCAAGGTTAAACACGTCGGTGTAAAATTCGATGGCTTTCTTGATGTCGCCCACTTCCAGCACGACATGGTTACAACCGAATACTCGAACTGCCATTTGCGTCCTCCTTCGTAGTGCATTCACGCAGTTTCATTGTTGGCCGTATCAGGCATATTCAACTTGATTCGACACTTCAAATATCGCACGCATCTCAACGCACTACTCGCGGTTCCGGATAGGCGTTGTTGCAAATGCTTGCACCGCGTCAAGGTCAAAGAGGCTATGGGACGATGTCAGATGCCGAATCACCAACCGGTCGGGAGAGTTAACAATCGCCCCGGGAAAGCATTGAAGGCTATGCCCCAAAAGAGTTACGCCATTGTACAGGTTAAGGATGTCAAGTGAGCCATCGCGCGCGTCCAAGACAAATCGGAGGGCGAACGGAAGGTTGTTTCCACGCTTGATCGGTTCAAGGTTGATGCCATCTTGCGCACCGGTAAGCGGCAAAGAGACCCGCGGCACGGAGTCATCGTCATTATCCAACGTCAGCGCAACGCATTCTGTCCCTTCGGCGTCCCGAAGGTGGAACGACGCGCTTGATGCGTCACTTCCCGTGGTGCTAGCCAATTGCCCGGCAACGTCGATGACAAGATACCGCTCTCCGGTTGCCGCCAACCCCAACGGTGGACTGGTGAACACGACCTCTGCCGGTCGTGAAACCGAGCCGTCGGCTACTGCATGCCCCGAGGTCCGGCTGGTGTGCAGCCCGTCAACCGTGGCATCGCCGCTGATTGTGTCGGCTCCAGTCCGGTAATGCCAAACCTCATCTGCCCCGCGATAATCGCAAACCCAGCCGTTGATGCCGTTGATTGAATGCCCATCAACGTAGCCGTCGCCGGCATTCGGCACCGTCTCGAAAAGGTCGACGAAGGTATAGGTGTTCGCCGAAAATCCCCCGTCCCGCCCAATTTCTCGGTGCGCTTGAATCTGTTCGGCGTAGGTTGTAAAATAGTCTTCGGCAATGCCCACCCAACCGCCCGTGTTCTCAAGCTGCCACCATTGTAGACCGATGATGTTCATGCTCGGTTGAGTTCTGTTAAGTTCTACGCACGCTTGGTACTGCCATTTCATCTCTTCGGGGGTTGGCATGCGGCGCGTGTCGTCCGGCGGCCCGTGGGCGGCTTGGGCAATCCACAGCATGGGCTGGGTCACACCGGCTTTGCGAATTGCCGAGACCACCGTCTCAATGTCCGACATCACTTGAGCGTAGGTTTTGTCGGGATGCCCAATGTTATAGTTAAATGCCCCCACGAAATCCACCGTCTCCGGCAGCTTATGCCCCGGAATGCCGTACATGTTGAGCGTCACCAACTGATTCAATTCCGGGAAGACCTGTTCCGTCAGGCGGCAGATGCGTTTCACATCGGCATCCGACCAGCCGCGTCCGTACGGCTCGTCTGCCAGATAAAGCATGTCAATCATTTCCAGCATGTTCCTTGATTCGAGCCATTCGCGGTTCTCTCTGAGGCGTGCCAACATCGCCTCATCCGAAAGTTTCAGGTTGAATCGGTACTGGATGTCGTACTGTATTCGCTGATTCCGCGTGCGGCACAACCACGCGTTCTGCGTGAGGTGGCTTTCGTAGTCCCCGTTAATCCGGGTGAGGTTGGTGTATTCTGTCGTGACGCGGTTCTGCCAGTGTCGGGTGACGTTAAAATAGCCGCCGTAATAGGTGAGCGGTGGGCTAACCTCGACAGTGTCCGCCGCGAATCCGGATAAACAGCAAACGCTCATGAGCATCAGACTCATTATTAGTTTTACCAACAGCACTCTATTTTTCATCGAATTATTCGGGGGTTCGAGGTGTGATGTTTTTGGCAAAAATGTGTTTGTCAACGGGTTGGTTTACACGCTGCATTGGCCCGGCGGATTGACGACTTCATCGGTGAAGGCTTGAATTTGGCAATCGAAGCCCATCAAGCGACTGGATAAGAAGTGCGATTGAGTTCCCTGCGGGAAGGAGTCAAGAGTGTCTCACATCAGCCTGACCATTACATGTTTTCGGCAAAAGGGACACTGCCCCCGCTCATCTCGCAACAATGTGTCAAGCACCGCCGCTAGCGTTAAGAGGGGTATTTGAGTTGGTCTCCGATTACCCCAACTGTGCGCGTGAAACGTCGGCGCCGACCGCATACTGATCTACGGCGACCGGATCCAGCTCCAATCCCAATCCGGGTTTGTCGGGATCGGGAGACCACATGCTATCCTTGGGTTCAGGGAAATCTTTGTAGTAAATCCTATCCGATTCCTCGGAGACCCCGAGGTACTCCACCACCTTCAGGTTCGGCGTGGCGCAGGCGAGGTGTAGATGAATGAGTTGGTAGGCGTGCGGCGCCACGGGGAGATTAAAAGCGTGTGCAATATGAGCAACTTTCAGCCATTCGGTGACGCCGCCTACGCGCGCCACGTCGGGTTGGACGATGTCCGCGCCACCGCGGGCGATGAGATCCTTAAAGCCGTATTTGGTGTACTCGTGCTCGCCTGTGGCAACGGGGATGTCAATCGCCTTTGCCACTGCAGCCAGCCCGTCGATGTCGTCGGCTAAAACAGGCTCCTCGAACCAACCCACGCTGTACTCCTCGAAGGCTTTGCCCATGTAGATTGCCTGTTTCGCGTAGTAGCCGTTGTTGGCATCAACGTAGATTTCGATGTCGTCTCCGACGGCATCCCGAACGGCAGCCAATCGTTCAATGTCTTCGCGTTCACTCTTGCCGAAGTCTTTGCCAACCTTCATTTTCACGGCTTTAAAGCCTCGCTCGACATAACGGGTTTGTTCGGTTACCAATTCGTCAAGGTCAAAGTGCGTCCAACCACCGCTGCCGTAGACAGGGACGGACTCGGTGTACGGTCCCAGTAACTGATAGAGCGGCACGTTGAAATGCTTTGCCTTCAGGTCCCACAGGGCAATGTCTACGGCGGACAGCGCGCAAAATGCCAGTCCTTTTCTGCCAACGCCTCGGATACACCAGAAGAGATCATCCCATATCTTCTCTATGTGCAACGGGTTTTCGCCCACCAACAGTTCCTTGAACGACCCTTCAACGAGGGCTTGGGCGGCGCGTCCGCCGCCGGCGGGACTTAAGCCTTCAAGACCGGTGTCGGTCATTATATGCACAAAGCACGCTGTCCCGCCCTTCGCGGGATGGCGGATTGTGGCATCCATGATTCCGCCGCCAGAAGAAAAATGTAGTAGCGTTGTTTTTACATCCGTTATTTTCATTTGTTTTTCATCTAAAGAAACCGAGTTTTTTCTTGATAACTCAATTTCTGCAAAGGTCTTTACCCGTAGGTTGGGTTGAGCACAGCGAAACCCAACTTTAAGAGCTGGCCATGCGCTTGACGGCTATTCCATTTCCTCATATTTGCGGTACATTAATAGCATCAATCAAGTCTTTTGATGGCGGGGCAAGATGCCCCGCCTACTCGGCTAATCTCGCTGTGGGGTTCTAGAGGCTGGTGCGCGGTGCGCACCCTACGAGGATGTTACTCATCAAGGTAGAATAGCCTGCCATCTCCGCCGGAGAGGTCAAGTTTCACTTCACCCGTTTCCGCTAAATAGCCAGTCACAGGTTGCTTGGTTCCGTTCTGTTTGGACATCTCCAACAGGTTTAGAGGCGGACGGCGGAACTTCAATTGTAACGTTGCGGGGTCAATGAAGTCTCTGTTCACCACCATGATGTAATTTCGTCCATCTGCTTCAGACTTGAATTCACCGACCAATGCCATGCCGCCGCTAATGGATTCCACCAACTCCGATTCCTTGAGCGGGTAGGCTATCGGCGGTAACGGGTCGGTGTGATAGACCCCCGTTGATTTGAGCCGGAGCAGCGTCGGGGCAAGAGCGAGCACTTCACCGTTAAGGTACTTCAACATGGAATAGTGCCGCGTCCGGGTGCCGTCCCGGTTGATGACCATATCCTCCCAGTTCTGCCAGTTCCCGTACTCAATCTCCGTCAAATAACAGAACCATCCGAGGGAGCGTGCGCCGTATGCGAGGCAGGTGTAGGCTTGAAAGCGGAGCTCAGCATCGCTGGCGCCCCGCACGGGCCCGAATGTGCCCACCGACACGATGACCCCAAATTCGACATCGGCTTCCAGCGTGCGCCTTCGCACAATTTCCAAGTTGGGGAAGTAATCCCCTTCACGGTTGGGGCTATACCAGCTATCGGCATGGACGCGCGGGTCGTTGCCGACCATGCAGTAGTGATCGTAGGTGAGTATCTTTGGCTTTACGACATCTATGTACGCCGAGATATAGTGGTCGTAATTTTCCAGCTTAGCGCGAAAGTCGTCGGCATAACTCGGAAAGAGATTCGTCCAGAAATCCTTGGATGGCGCCAATCGTTGAATCCGTTGATTTTGCTCTGCCAGATGCGGAAACTCTTTCTCGCTCGGTTCGTCGGCTCCGCCGAACCACCATACATTCGGATCTTTGTCAAACGCGATGAGTTCTGCGTCTTCCCGTTGTCCGAGCGGCCTGTACTTCATCCCAAAACCCTTATATTCATTGAGTTCGAGATTGATAGTAAAATTCGCCAATGCGAATTCGGCATGGTAGTAGTCCAACATGGTGTCTGGACCATTGTCGCCTCGAAAGTGCGGCGGAGGAGTTCCGGGGGTCAACCAGCCGAAGATTGGAAAGAAGTCTTCATCAGGCACTTGCCGGACAGAGAACTCCTCCTCGTAGTCCCTGATTTTGCCTTCTCGGAGGGAGAAATCATCGAAACGCAGACGTCCGCCCACCCAGCGACGGTTGATAGCTATCTGGAGCGTCACCGCGCTTTCAGGCGAGCGTACCTCTTGGAAACACTCGACCCAGCGATCTTGGGTATCCGGCAACACGATGGTGAACGAATCGACCTTTTTATCTTCGGCATCCAACCAGTTGCCGGTTAGGCTGACTCCCTCTGCGTCCATCCACTTCTTGTCCGTGGTTACACCCACGCAGGCTGACGCGTAGTAACCCTTGAAAAGGTAGTCTTGGCTGGCTGATACGCGAACTGCTTGGGTCGTCAGCGTTACGCTAGCCATCGGCGTGCTTGGTGTAATCTCCAAGCAATGACCGGTTCCATCGCGACCGGGTACCAGCTTGTTGGTTTTCACCCTTGACAACGGCTTGTTCCAAATATCAACCGTCCAGCCTGTGGGCAGCTCGCCTTCAAACTCATCGAATCCCGGGTTGGGAAATATGTTCTCTCCCTTGCCCTGCGCGTCGCCAACACAGCCGAAAACCAGAATTGCCGCAAAAGCTGCCGCCAATGAGATTTGCAAATCCATTGTCATCCGCCTTTCTCATGTTTCTGTTGTCCCCTGCTACACACCTGTCGCATTGTTGGGCTTTTAAGGAATGATATAGTCATTTCAACTGAGAATTACACATTTTGGACTTACGTATTTCGTGTGTAGTTGCGCAATTCATTGCACGCCTTCTGTAGGAGCGAGATCTGCTCGCGATAGGAAGTCGCGACCTGGAGAAGATCCCTATCGTGTTCCCGTTTCGGTCACTCAATCCCTTCGAGAAATGGTGGGCAGTGCCCACCCTACAAACTATCGCATTGTTGGGCTTTCAAAGGCGGGTAACACCATATCGAATAGTTGCGGTGCATAAATAGCGTCTTTCCAGCCTTTCGAATGCGGGGCAAGGGGATCTCTATCGCACTCACTATTCGTTCGTTTGATCCCCGCCTACCGTGGTTGGTGTAGAGCGATATAGTATTAGTATTCGTACACCACGTCAAAGGTTGTATTTCTCCTTCGGGGTGCGATATTTGGACGAGAACTCCATGTTCGGCGGCAGAGGTGAAAAGGCGCCGACAATCTCGCTGCGCCGCCCCATCCCAACTTCGGGGGATTGGTCAATCTGTTCCAACTCGGCGTCGGTGATTGGCAGGGTGTAGCTTTTCAGTGGAAAGAAGCGTTGGAATTGCTCGGCGTATGCCACATTCACCTTTTGTCCGTGGGCGCCGTCATCGGACTCGGAACGCTTGCGTGAATAGGGTCCACCGTAAAACTGGCTGGAGATGTAGTCGAGCGCTTCCACCTTCTTATCGATCACATCGGTGATATCAACGTAAAGATCGGCGCGCGCCGTCGAAGCGTATTCCAAGCTATTGTTTCCCATGTACGCCATCGGATTCATGAAGTAGATGCATGGTACGGCGTGGCGAAGTTGCCGCCCACGTCCGGTTCCGGCGGCGACCTGCCAGGCGTATATGGTTGTCTGTCCGATAGTCCCGTGCATTTTCAAGCCGCCGCTCTCGTAGGGGTGATGAGAGATTAAGATGTCCGGCCGCACCTCGCGGATGACTTCGGCGATGGCTTCAATCTTGTCTTGGGTTACGAGAATGTCATCATCTTCAAATCCCAAATCGCGCACGTCATCGTACCCCATGATTCGACAAGCGTTGCGTACCTCCTCCAGCTTTTCTGCGGCTGCCTTCTCCACGAACTTCTCGACATCAAGGCTTGCACCTTCGAGGCGTTTCTTCTCCGCCAACTCCCAGTGATGCGACCGCACACCTGTTGTCGCGATTACGGCGGTTACGTTGTCGCCTTGGGCGGCGTGGTGCGACAATGTGCCGCCCGCCATGTCGAACGTATCCGCCGGGTGGGTGGCTACGATTAGGATTTGAATTGGTCTACTTGCCATTTTAGCTTCCTTTCCAAGGTTTAGTCTATTCGTCCCTTGACCTTCACGTGCCACATCGTCACTTCGGGCGGGTCTAGCGTCAAGGAATACAGCTTGGTGCCGGGGGAGATGTAGAATCGTAACTTGATGTAAAATTCCTCTTTCTGGAGGTTCGGGTAGGTCGCCTGCCGTTCTTCGCTTAGTCCGGGCCAGCCGGAACCTCCCCGCCACGTCAGGGGGGCGTCAAAGGTATCGGTGTGTATCGAATCGCATTCGGCGGCGGTGAAACCGGGAATGGGAGCGCCCGTGTCCTCCAGCACCTCATATCGAAGTTCGCCTGCGGAGGCATCGGCATTGACCGTCACAGTGCCGCCGGATTCCTGACGGAAACGATGAGTGGTCAAGACTCCCGGGGCATACGATTCCGCTTCCACGCTGACATAGCCGTCGGGACGCAACACGGCTAACCCTTTTGCCGATGTGGATTTTTCTTGGTAAATCAACTGCGCGTTACGTCTATTGTGCGTCAGATTGACACCGTTGTAGTAAAATAGAAGTTGGTTGTCATGCAGAACGGGACCGGAGCAGTAGATGCTGCCCCAATCCCACGATCCGGGTTCGCCGCGATGGAAGAACGGTTCGCGATAGCGTTTCCAAGATATGGTGTCGCGGCTCACCGTAAGCTGCGGTTCGACAATCCCGTCAATCCGCGCGGGAATCACAGAGGGACCACCCGCGCCTCCCCAGTAATTCTCGGCTCCCTCAATGGCGTATGGCTCTGTCAGGTCGGTGGAATACGCATCTAGTATGATGATATGCAGACCGCCGTCGGTACGGTTCGCCATGTCATGACCTGCGGCGTAGAACTCTGTTCCGGGCGGGTCGTCCAAATCCTGATCGATGACGGTTCGCATGCGCGACCAGTTGACAAAGTCTTGGCTCTCGCGCCGCCCAAGTACGCGTGTCCTGCGGCTTGAACCTCGCTGGCAATAGGTGACATAAGGTGTATCGGGATCCATCGATCCCCCGAAACTCTCTGCGGGTGAACCAAAACCGAAGAACTGTTTTTGATTGTTGTGGGGTCCCGGGGGTTGGTGATGCCAGTTGTATCCGTCTTCGGAGTAGAGTGCCTGCCATACCCCCTTGTAAGGGAAGTGGTGCATCCGTTTCCAGCGGTAGGTGTCGTCGGTCTCGCGCGGGTCCCACAGGAGGCTCCCGATGGCGGGACAGTCGCCGGGCCAATTGACGATGTTGTTGTCTCTTGATCCTTCGAAATCGACTAACCCCAGATGCGGACGTTCCCAGTGAATGCCGTCAGCGGACTCAATTACGCATACCAGAGAATCGACGCCCGGGTAATACATCCGAAATATCCGGTTTTTTTCGTCGTAATGGACCGCGCCGCTAGGAGTCGTGCTTTCCCACGGTTTGTCGGGCGTGATCGTGTGCAACGGTGCGTCAACGGTGATTTTTTCCGGATGATTGAGCACGCGGCGCGCTCCGGTCATTGATTCAATAAAAAAGTCATCAATAAACATCTGTTTGCCGGGGTGCATTTCCATGCAATTGTGTTCCTCCTGAGTTTATAGTAATTGCAACTAAGAATTGCACGCATAGAATTTATACAGTTCGATTTGTAGAAGTGCAATTCATTGGACGCCTTCTGTGGGAGCGAACTTTGCCCGCGATAAGAAGTCGCGACCTGGAGATCGCTCCTACAGTTGGCTTGTTAGATATGTGCAAATATGAAAATAAATGACTATAATACCAGTTCTCTAAAATGATGATGCGTCAATGGCGTGAATTACGGAAAAAGCTATAGCCCTAGGTTCTGTTGACATTTGGGTATAAGGTTGTGGAATAATAGAAGAATGATGCCAATAACCTTACCTGATGACCAATGGGAAAAACTATACCAGTTTCTTCTAAGCTGTTCCAACATCTATGTCCACAACGAAGCAGCAACCCGCCGATTCGTCGAAGCTGTGCTGTGGGTGGCTCGTAGCGGTGCCCAATGGAGGCTTTTGCCAACCACCTATGGCAATTGGAACTCCCTTTACAAGCGGTTTGCCCGGTGGTGTGATAAAGGGGTCTTCACACAGATGCACCAACACTTCGTCTCTGACCCCGATATGGAGTCGCTTATTATTGACAGTACCATTTGCCGGGCTCATCCGTGTGCGGCTGGCGCCTTAAAAAAAAAGGGGGCACTGAAAACCAAGCGTTAGGGCGCTCCCGAGGCGGCTTCAGTACAAAAATTCACATCACAGTTGACGGACTGGGTAATCCTCTTAGAATGCATTTAACACCCGGTCAGAGAAACGACATAGTTGAGGCTGAAGCGTTGATAATCGGATATAACAGCACGTATGTAATTGGAGACAAAGGGTACGACTCTGACGATTTTATCGACGTTATTGAGGCGAATGGCGCGACTGCGGTGATACCGCCTCGAAGTAATCGTGTGCACCAAAGAACATACGACGAACATTTATACAAAGAGAGACATCTGGTCGAATGTTTCATCAACAAGATGAAATGGTATCGTCGTATCTTTTCTCGTTTCGAGAAGCTAGCTACCCGTTATTTCGGATTTCTGAGTTTTGTCTCCTCTCTTATCTGGCTCCGTTGAAATGTCAACAGAACCTAGGACTTCTATCGCGCTCCTTATCTAGTCGCTTGATCCCTCCTTATTCAGTCGGTTGATCGCACTCTACGGTAGATGGTGGGCAGTGCCCACCCTACAAATGTACTGTGGGAATTACAAAGGCTGGTGCGCAGTGCGCACCCTACAACTGAATTCTTGAATTGAGGTCGCGGCTTCAATCAACGCCTATTTAGGACGTTGCTTGGTAGCGGTCGATGCTCGCGGCTTCGCGTTCCGCCTCAGATAAAGACACGTCCAATTTGTCCGCCCACTCTTCAATCTGTTTGCAGACGGGTTCCGGGACTTCGATGCCTTGGGCAAGACGCTCACGGCGAGAACGGCGCTCGAAATCCCCGGGAACTTGAACAGCGTCGAAACCCGGCGCGGGCGGCGTCGATCTTAAACCGTTCAAGAATGCGCGTACACCTTCCTGATAGTCGTCCAAGGGGGTAAAGGAGTTGATATTGATGACTTGAAGGAACGCGCCGCCCATGGATGCGCGTGCAGGGTCGAACTTGCCGGATAGACCGCCCAAAAGGCAAACAAGCAGCGCGAGCGCGTATCCTTTGTGTCCGCCAAACGGCAACAGATAGCCGCCATCTTCAAAGTCGGCGGGATTGGTCGTCGGTTTGCCGTGCTTGTCCACAATCCAGCCTTCGGGTACGTCCACACCTTTGTTAAGGGCGACGCGAACTTTTGCTCCCGCAACGATGCTGGTGGCGAAGTCCAGAATGAACGGCGCGTCATCGCCCGTCGGTACGCCGACCGCGATGGGATTGGTGCTCAGAGCCGGCTGGGCGCCGCCGAATGGTGTCACGTTACCGCTGTTTTTGGATCCGCCGCCACTAGTGAGAATTACCATGCAATTGGCGGCTACCGCCAACTCCGCATATTCGCCGAGTCGTCCGATGTGCGTGAGGCCAGTAAAGTTCACGCAACAGACGTTGCTCTCCTTAGCTTTTTCAATTGCCCAATAGAGAGCCTGACGTGTCGTGTAGTGCCCGAAACCGCCCTTTCCATCGACCAGTAGCGTTGTCGCGGTTTCTTTGGCGATGGCGGGTTCGACCGCGGGAGTAATCCCTCCGTTTTCAATGCGGTCCAAATACATCGGTAGGAACTGTACGCCGTGCGAGTCGTGTCCGGCGAGATTGGCGTTGACGAGAATCTCCGCGACAAAATCGGCGACGGGATGGGGCGTGCCGGCAGCCATGAACAGGCGGTGCGCGATGACGTGCAAATGATTCGCTTGAAAGCGAGTGGGCAATCCCATAGGGTATTGTCTCCTTGTAAGTGTTTAGTGGCTAGTGATTAGTGGTCAGTAAAACCCCTGGAGCCACAGGACGGGCAATGACTTGGGATCTCTATCACCCTCGCTGTTCCCTCGGTTAATCGCACCTACCGCATGGCGTATAATAGAGATTTTCTTCCCGCCCAATGCGGATTTAGTTAAGGGTTTTGTGACCGATAACCCTATCACTACTAGAACCAATCCCTTAACTTGATTCCTATGGAGGTGGGGGAATACCAACCCATTCATTGATGAGTGCGCCACAGAAGATGACTTATAGTGCCGTTTTCCGTAGAGATGGGCCCCGGTGCGGTTGGAAACCGCACCTACCGTATAGGGACCGATAAAGATTTGCCCCCACCCTATGCGAACCAAGTTAAAGGTTTTGCGACGGAGAACCTCACCAATACAAGTCGAACTCCCTTAACTTGATTCCTATGAGGGGGCATCATCTCTATCGCACGGGATTCGCTATCGCAATCTCTCGTTTGATCTCATTTGATCCCACCCTACAAATGTACAAAGTCGAGCCAAATATTCGTCAACCTGATTACATTTTACGGTTCGTAAACTTCCGACCCACCGCAGCCGCTTCCTCGCCGCCAGCGGGGAAGGTGACACCCTCCTTAATCTTGTCAACCACGTCGTCCGGACTGACTCCGTCCAGGAATCCGATGTTCGCCGCTTTGCACGCGGCAAAAACGCGATCTCGGGCGGCTTTGAGTTCACCCTCTTCCGTATTCTCCGGAGTTCTTACGGTGTCATAGCCGAAGGTCATCCTCATGTCGGATGGTCCCCACTCAGCGAATCCGATACCCGGAACCTTTGTGCTGGCTTCAACGTTGGCGAGGGCGCGCTTGTTCTCGATTTTAACGCCGAGCAGGATCTCTCCCTCCGGGTTCAGGGGCCAAACATCCGCCTTCCGCAAATACTCTTGTACGGACACGCCCCAAATCGGCGCGGCAGAATCCTGGCCTCCGGAGCCGCGCCGTCCTTGATCGAGTCCCTCTCCAACGCCAATCGTCTGGAACGGGTAGCGCACCCATTCAACTAGTGCTTTCACGGCTTCCGGATTCTCCGCATGGCACAGCAGTATGCCGTGGATGCCGGTGGCGAGTACCTGTTTGATCATCCAAGCGTTGGTGCGGATAACCGTTTCATCGGTTCCATCGAACGGCAGGGTGACGATTACCGGCGGGGTGCGGTGACCGGTGGGTGTTGGACCGCCGTCAACCAAGCCGCGCATGAATTCCCGCAACGCGGTGATGTCGTAGGGCCCGTGTTCAATTCCGATAACCAGCCAATCCGCCGTTGTCTGGGCGGATTTCACACCGCCTTCATAGCTTAGACCGACGCCGCCAGCCCAATAAACGGGTTGCCCCTCTTCAAGCAGTTCAATTATTCGGTTAATTCGCTTCATATAATCCTCTCTTTCTTTATGATGAAGTGCTTCGATTAAACGGCGTTGGCTTGGAAAAGCCAAGCAAGCGTTGACATTATAGTCAATTCCATTCATATTTACACATATTTCAGTAGATGCGGTTTTTAACCGCACCGAATTCAATCAAATCCGGTAGGTGCGGTTTTTAACCGCACCGACTTCAATCAAACCCGGTAGAAGCGGTTTCCAACCGCACCGACTTCAATCAAACCCGGTAGAAGCGGTTTCCAACCGCACCGACTTCAATCAAACCCGGTAGATGCGGTTTCCAACCGCACCGACTTCAATCAAACCCGGTAGAAGCGGTTTCCAACCGCACCGACTTCAATCAAACCCGGTAGAAGCGGTTTCCAACCGCACCGGCTTCAATCAAACCCGGTAGAAGCGGTTTCCAACCGTACCGACTTCAATCAAACCCGGTAGTGCGGTTTCCAACCGTACCGACTTCAATCAAACCCGGTAGGTGCGGTTTCCAACCGTACCGACTTCAATCAAACCCGGTAGGTGCGGTTTCCAACCGCACCTAGGAGAATGAATAAAAACCGGTTCGGTTAGGAAACCGAACCTACCGCAGTGTATAAATAATTATTGGTTTTACTATAGTCAGCCCAATCGGCAAAGGCTGTGGTTACATCTTTAGTTCCATCTTCACGGCGGGCACTGATATAGGCTCGATTTCCTTGCTCCGGTTCAACTGTAGGCAGTCGAGCACAAAACCGGGGGCGTCCGCCACCTCTTGGAACCCCAACGCCGCGAATCGTTGACACTTTTCGATATCTTCGCGGGAGACGCAGGCATGAACCGCGCGAGCGCCGCGGCTGTTACCGAACCCGATTGCCGCGAGTATCAGGTCGTCCCACGAATCGGGATAGCGGTGGTGGACAAAGCCATCGACGGCGCACGTGCCGTCGTCCTCCAACCGCGCAGTTGACATGCCTACCACTTTGCCGTCGCTCATGGTTGCGGAGAACCGCGCCCCGTTCTCGTCGTCTCCGACGTTCGCGCATTTCAGGTACAGACCTCGGAAGGTACGGTGAAGGCTGTAGCGTGTGGACAGCAAGCCGGCGTTCGCATCTAGGATTTGCCAATCGTGCGGTGAAACGATGAGGGGGTAGGATGGGAGCTGATCGCCGGGATCGCCGGACGACACAGTGACGGAGCCGGCATCTCTGAACCAGTCAACCAGAAATTCTTCGGCGGACAGTCCGTTAAGCGCCTGCACGAATGTGAGGGACGCAGGTAGTTTGGAGAATCCGAGGCGACGGTAAAGTCGAAAAGCGATGCGATCGAATGTGCCGAGAAATATAGCCTCCACCCCCATGGCTTTCATGTCGTCGATGGCTGCGCCCCAAAGTTCGGTGGCGATGCCTCTTCCGCGGCATTCAGGTCGCGTGCCGGGATACGAAAACTCGCTCAGGATGGGCATCCGCCGAGAGATGTAAAATTGGCACATGGCGACGACCCGACCACGCTCTCGCACAATGTAGATGAGTATGCGGTTGAAGGACGGTTCGAGACCGAGTAACTCGCGCTGCCATTCGTCGTTGGTGTGAAGTTCGGGAATCGTTTCCCAGAGTTCGATTAACTCTTGGAGCAGTGATTCCTGAATCGGGGCTTCAAACTTCTCCATGCCGATTCCTTTCAAGTTCAAAAAATTTCGTATTCACACCAACTGGCTTGTAGGGGTCAACAGGAAATGTACGACTTCTTCGTAAGTCGTTAGTTATAGTGGTCAGCAAAAGCCCGGAAGCCGTAAGACATGCAATGAATTGCGACGCTACGGACCGGTCTACGGCGGAATTCCAATGGAGATGGTGGGCAGTGCCCACCCTACAAAAACTCGGTATTCGCTCGGTTGATCTCTTTGATTCTCGAAAATCAGATGCGATTGCCCTAGGCTGAGCTCACGTGTCCTATAGCCCAGTGGCGAATGCGGTCTTTAGTGATTATACACTATATTTAGAATATGGCAAAGTGGTTTGTATACCTCGTGAAAATCGGGTTAGCCGAGGTCGGCAATGTGTTTATCATTGATTCGCCCAGCCAACTCCTGCTTTATCGATAGTCGAAGCCGCTCAAGAGTTGGCTTAGACATGATAATCTCATACAGCGAAATCGCCTAGTTAGGCGGATTTGAGCGTTCAATTGCGTAAATCCTATGAAAATCTCTGCAGCGCTCCATGTCCAGTATTTGGGGGAAGGTCACTTCTTACATCTGTTCGATCAGGCTGTGGTCGGTTAACAAACCAAGTCGAATGGCGATGGCAGCGAATGGCGTCAAAATCACGGACGGAAACGGATGGCGTAAAGATCGGCGTCTTTCATCACGAAGCGCAGCCGGATGGGCTGCCCCGCCAACTGGCTGACATCCGAGCCGTGAGCGCCTTTCCAAGAAACGTCCCGCGCAATCTCATCGCTGGCAATTTCGTTCGCGTCCCCCAGTTTGAAACCGGGGATGGGCTGACCACCGATGTCCTGGATTTCGACGCGAATGTTGCCGACAACGGAAGTGGCGAGATTGATTTCCAGTGTCTTTCCTTTGAAGATCAACGGTTTGGTTATCAATTCGCCTCCCCGATAAGGCGCCTTCACGGAGACAAAGCCATCGGTTCGCAGGGTATGGCGCCGGAGGTGGGAGGTCGGTTGGCTGTTATGCTGCAGGTAGTAAATGGATATCTCCTCGGGAGCGGTCGGCACGATGCCGCACGCAGCCATGTTGTTGCGGGCAACCCAGTTTTGACGATCCAAGCCGGGTGGCAGGAAGGCTTCCATAAAGGTGCGGTCAAAGGTCGTCCCGCCTCTCGACGTCATGAAAACTCCCTCGGATACGCCTTGGCGTTGGCCCGCACTCACCTCGTACCGGTCAAACTCATCTTGGGGGAGAACTACCAGATCATGGTTAAACCGTTTAGGGAAAGCGAGATAGATATGCAGAGCTCGGAAATAGGGCTGCGTCTGATTGGTATAGAGCTGCTCCAATGGGACGTCGCCGGGATTCATGGGCACGACTTTCGACCAGTTGAGAAAATCGTCAGATGTCGTCCGACCAATCCAACGAATGGAACGTCCATCATGCGACGTAAGGGGCTGCAGGTTCTCGTCCACCCGAATGCGGAGGTAGGCAACATAGCAGTCTTCGCTGTCCGACCAAAAAGCGGGCACGCTCGAGTGATCGGTGTGCACGCCAAAATGGGATGGATTGATTACAAATTCCTCAGTTAGCATCTGCCAACGAACGCCATCAGCCGAAGCGAAGACATTAAAGCCGTTGCGGGGATCCTTGGTGTCAATTCCGACGAACGATCCGGCTAGCGCTTTGTAGCGTTCGGATGCCGGTACACCCGGCCGGGTGTCGAGAAAGGGGGTGAAGTTGTGCGCTGTCTGCAGGTGGGGATCGTTCGGAATGACCGCGTTATTTGGACTAAGGTTCGGGATATCGTATAAGCCCAAATCCGGCTTGTGCCAGTTTAGCCCATCACGACTCTCGGCGTAGAGGGTGACTTCGGTGTGATCCGGACTGCCCTCGCCTCCGCCCCAGGCGCCGCGATAGTACATTCGGTACGCATCGTCGTCTTTAAGAACCGTTGAATAGCCGCCGAACCCCGCCTCGTCCTTGTTAAACGTTATGGCGGGTTCGGCGGGCTGGGGATGATGCAGTCTCAATGACGCGTCGTTCAACTGATCAATCAGATAGTTATCGACGAAAAGTTCGCGCCGGCTGCCAATCTCTCGAATGAGGTTACTCTCGGTTTTCCGTTCCATAGTTGTGTACCTGCCTCCTATCCAACGGGGGATTATTTAACCTAAGTTGCTACTTACAAGATTTTAGACATGCACCACCGTTTTAAATTGAGAATAGTTCATTAATTGCGGAGATTTCGTAGCGCAAACTGTATGAAGATTAAGTATTTAAATCGGTAATTCCAGTTTTCTCTAAACTCGGTAGGTGCGGTTTCCTAACCGCACCGAGCATCGTTAGGACATTACCGAATTATTTTTTAAACTTCATACAGATTGTGCTACAAAGGTGGCAACTTAGGTTATTTATTACTCTGCACGCATGAATGCGGCAGATTCCGACAAGCGGAATTATGCCTTTCAGCGACCATGCTGCCACAAAACTCGACTCTATTGGGACGAACTTTGGAGCCTGATTGAAAAAGGTGGCAAAGCCGTTTTTAGGAATTTGGGCGCTATTACTTGTAAAGATTGCATCATCAATTTGATGATTGGAGAGAGATTTCCTTGGGAGATTCATCGCCCGGGATTCACTATCGCCCTCCCTATCCGGTCGGTTGATCGTTGGGTTTCACTCGAATTACCTCCGTTTTCGGACGGAATGAAACATCGGAAGTCTTCCATCTGTGCACGATTTCTTTCGGGTTAGGATCTCTATCGTGGTCGCTGTTCACTCCCTTGATCGTTCAACCCAACCTGCTGGCTGCTATGGCGTTCTGCCGGGCAGGGGAGGTCGCGATCAGGAGAAGATCTCTATCGCCCTCGTTATTCACTCGGTTGATCGCTACGGGAGTGGGGAAGAAAGAAACCGAGTTTTCAAAGAAAAAACTCGGTTTCGCGTTGATGCTATTTTACAATTACCATCCGCTTCATTTGATTAAAGGTTGGGGTGGACAATTGATAGAAATAGATCCCGCTTGAAACCCCTTCGCCCCGACTGTTGCGGCCATCCCAATAGGCAGCGCGTTCTCGCGTAGAATACTCGCCAGTGACTTGCTCGCCCAGATTTAACCGTCGCATCAGTTGCCCTTGGACATTGTAAATGCTAAGTGTAACGTCGGCATCGGCACCCAAACGATACGGGATCCAGGTCTCCGGGTTAAACGGATTGGGAAAGTTTTGAAGGAGTGCCGTCCGCTTGACCCGAGCCAGCGTCGTCACTTTCAATCCAAACGGATCCACGGCAAATGGGGGCGTTCCGAAATGCCTTACGCTATTATAGATGTATACGGCACGGCCATCGCCATTGAGTTTTCCGTCGTGGTCCAGAAATTGCGCATTATGGGAGGCGACGGCGACAGTGTTCTGGCTCATGGATACCGTGTAACCGAAATGTATATCTTTGACACCATCTTCAGGCACGACTGTAGCTTCCTCTTTCCAGACATCTCTGGTGTGTACGAAGGAATAGGCGGCGCCCGAGCCTCTATCGGGATGATCATACCCCGGCGCCCCAACGATAACAATACTTCGAGTGTTGGCGACGCCAAATCCGAATTTAAGGTTCTTCTTTGATTTGTTGGGCGTGAGTTTGGCTTGGATTTTCCAAGTCGCTCCGTCGAGCGCAAAGACATAGGCGGCTCCCGCATCGTTTCCGAATTTAGTATCATGAAATGGCGCCCCGACAACAATGGTCTTTCCTGCCACGCTGACCGAATTTCCGAAACGGTCCGCTTTTGCGGTATCGGCAGCTATGAGTTTCGCTTGCTCTGTCCACCGGTTCCCAGTACGCACGAAAACGTAAGCCGCGCCACCAAATCTCGCGCCACTATGCGTGTGCCCATTCGCGCCGACCACGGCGGTGTTGTCATGGATGAAGACAGCTTCGCCGAAAGCGTCTGACCCTGCCAGATCCGAGGCAACTAACTTAGCCTGTTTTCTCCACGCCATTCCCTCGCGGGAGAAAACGTACGCTGATCCGGAGTCCTTGCCTGCGTCATCGTCTTTTGGGACACCGACAATAGCGGTGTTCCTGTCGATCGACACGGCAAATCCGAAATTGTCTGCTTTCGTTGGGTCGTCGGCGCGTAGCTTCGCCTGCTGTTCCCAGTTTTTGCCCTTCCGAACGTAAATAAAGGCTGAGCCGGAGGTGTCAGCAACTACATTATCCCGAGGCACTCCGATGATAAGGCTGTCACCGCTGATCGCAACCGACCACCCGGCATCACCCTCGTTTCGGGGGATAAGTTGCGCTTGCTTTGTCCATTTTCTGCCATTAAATGTAAAGACTGTGGCAGAGTTCTGCGAGGGCGATCCCACAATCACAGAGTTTCTGCTAATGGCGGCGGACAGTTGTGTTTCGATGTCGTGGTCCTTGTCGGCAACCAGCTTGACGCCTTTTTGCGCCAGAGCGCTGTGAGTGAAGGTTGCCAGCAGGCCAATACCAAGGATTAGACCGACTATAAATAACCTTACGGGTTCCACGATAACCTCCTTTCGATGTTTGCCAATGTTATGAAGATACAGCGGATGTTTGTTGTTGACCGCGAATAAGTGAGTATAGGGCTGGATTTCGGCAATTTACGAGTACCAATTATCTTCGATTTAATGAACGAAGATTGCCGCCAAGAACCTACCGCTAACTGGAACTTCTCCCCTACAGGGCTAACACGCAGTGTAACGCGCCAATATGAACCGAAGTGCGTCGGTACTAACTCAAAATCAGCATTTTTCGGGTGGCTTGGAATGCGCCAGCACGCGATGTGTAATAATAGACGCCGCTGGAAACGGGCTCACTGAATTGGTTTCTGCCATCCCAGAGGCAGCGGTCTGTCGGGGCTGATACGGCCCAGCTTTCTGCGCTCCGAGATTCAACTCGCGTGTCAAATCGCTACGGACATCGTAAATGCGAATGTTAACGTCAGTGCGTTTCGCCAAGCGATAGGGTAGCCACGTCTCCAGGTTAAATGGATTGGGAAAGTTTTGAAAGAGCGCCATGCGCTTGACCTGCCCCAGCGTCGTCACAGCCAATCCAGATGGGTCAACAGAGCGGGGGAGATTTAAATCGGTTTCAGTATGGTAGATGTACACATGCCCTGGCACTCCAGCGGGCATCCCCACTACGAAGGTATTGCCCATAGCGACGGCATGTCCGATCCTTCCTCCCTCGACGACTCCGGGGATGATGTGTCTCTGCTCGCTCCAGGCGCCGTCGCTTCGGCACTCCATCATGCAACTTGTAGAGAATCAACGTAAGTAATTAGCCTGAATTTCGTAGGTTTCCGATGTTAAGACCTTGTTTTCACCCTGCCCCAGGTTATTGCAAGTTTTGAGGTAGGCTCAACAGCTCTGAAGTTTGGGCTAATCTGCTCTGCGCTTAGTGCCTCGTCATAGACTCGGAAGATGCTGACTGAACCGTTGAAGTTCCTACCTATTCCGTCACCAGCAAATATTCTGACAATGGGCATATCCAACTTGGGGTCGAATTTCTGGTTCGTTTTCTTTTCATCTACCAACTCCCCGTCAAGGTATCCCTCGAATGTGCGATCGCCGTCATTGTAGACCATCACTATCCAGTGCCACTCTTTTTGCCCAATTTCCATATTGGAAGTATTTGATGGTACCGTTTCTTGGCCAGTATCTTTGCCTTTGATAATCAGGCCGGTTCTCCCGTTACCTACAACTATCCAGTCCGAGTCTATCCACGCCCTTATCGCTTGGACAAGCTGCATCGGGATGGCCGAGATAGCAAAAAGCTGCTCCTCATCTCCAAACTTCGGCCCGTTGTTCTTACAATACATCTCGATAGTCCAGTCTTCAAGGTGCACAGTGGGATCGCCATCTTCGCTATTAAAGACTGTACTCCGTCCGGTGGTAGTGTATCGCGCGGGCTCGTCGCCTCTTGCCGGTTCTAACCGGACGTTTCCAACACGCTCTACCTCTCCTCCAGCGGTGCCAAGGTTCGTCCAAGCGTTCGGATGTGCGGGATTATCGGATGCGTCAAAGTAGAGTACAGGAGCAGGAACATCTTGGGCTATAGAACTCATGCCAAACATAAGGGTTAAAATCGAACACGTTGCCAACAATTTTTTGCCTAACATTTTGTCACCTGTCCTTTTATTATCGGGTTGTGGAAGTAACTATGCTTCGGCGGAATCCTCGGCGTATGTTTAACGAGTGTGATAAACACGTTAGAGCCTGCTTGAATTATAGGCGGCAAAGCCATTCTCGATCGTTTGGAAGAAAAACGGAACAGATGTCGTGACAACCTCACCTTCGATTTGATCGTCCAAGATTCTCCGAGGAAAGAATTATCGGTCAACTGCTATACGCCTGTCGACCACTGGGCTTACAAAGACTGCTGTGCGGTAAGAGGGGAAATCGGTAGTTTGACGATTACCGAGAAGATCTCATCTTCGATTTGATGATTGAAGAAGGAGCTCTATGGAGTATCTATGGGAGTTCTATCGCACGGGATTTTCTATAGCGTTCCCTATTCGGTCACTTGATCGCTAATCGCTCGTTTGATCTATCCGCTCAGCTGATCGTTCCTGTGATCGCTTGTTGTTCACTCGCTTGAAGGGATTGTGCATAAAAGAAACCGAGTTTTCAAGAAAAAACTCGGTTTCAGGGTAATAGACTTGATGCACGGACGAGGGGTTAGGTGAACCGGAATTTGGTAGGTTTCCGATGCTAATAGCTTGTTTTCACACTGCCCCAGGTTATTGCAAGTTTTGAGGTAGGCTCAACAGCAGCGGCGTTTGGGCTAATTTGCTCTGCGCTTAGTGCCATGTCATAGACCCGTAAGACGCTGGCTGAACCGTTGAAGTTCCTCTCTATCGTGTCACCAGCAAATATTCTGATAATGGACATTTCCAACTTGGGCTCAAAGTCCTGGCTGGTGTCTTTTTGATCTACCAACTCTCCATCCAGGTAGCCTTCGTATGTCCCGGCGTCGTCATTGTAGACTATCGCTATCCAGTGCCACTCTTTTTCCCCAATCTCCATATTGGGAGTTCTTGATGGTGCAAGCTCTTGGTCAGTATCTTCCCCTTTGATAATTAGGCCGATTCTCCCATTACCCACTTCTATCCAGTCCGAGTCTATCCACGCCCTTATCGCTTGGACAAGCTGCATCGGGACGGCCGAGATAGCAAAAAGCTGTTCCTCCGCTCCATACATTGGCCCGTTGTTCTTACAGTACATCTCGATGGTCCAGTCTTCAAGGTGCACCGTGGGATCGCCATCTTCGCTATTAAAAACACCACCTATCTCCATGGAAGTATATCTCGCGGGCCCGTCGTCTCCGGCAGGTTCAAACTGAACGTTTCCAACACGCTCTACTTCTCCGCCAGCCGTGCCAAGGTTCGTCCAAGCGTCCGGATGTGCGGGATTATTGGATGCGTCAAAGTAGAGTACAGGAGCAGGAACATCTTGGGCTATAGAACTCATGCCAAACATAAGGGTTAAAATCGAACACGCTGCCAACAGTTTTTTGCCTAACATTTTGTCACCTTTCCTTTTAATTTCGGGTTGTGGAAGTAATTACACTTCGGCGTAGCTTTAACGAATGTGATAAGCGCTTCAGTCGCTATAGGCGCATAACGTCTGTTAAATCTTCACCCTCACAAATGCGGAGATACCTCCGCAGTTACGTGTGATACATGTTCATGTTAAAGGTCCGGGGTTATGGTCGCAACAAAGACACAACGAAAAATGTCAAACATCTTGTGATGCACTCGAAACCCGTGTTAATCAAGGATTTCTCCAGTTCACACTACCTTGCTGTGTAACAAAATTACCCTCGCATGAAAGCTGATTTCACTACTCCACCCTTTAGTGCAGACCTACCAGAGCGGAAATATAGAACATCAATTGAAGTTTATCAGCAGTTCTCATTTTGAATTCTACGAGGGATTATGATTATTATGCCCGATTGGAAGGTAGTTGTCAAGACCATTCTTTGCCATTTTGAGGGCAAAAGGCATTTGATCTTGAAGAAATCTGCCCCTAGGCGGAGATTTTCAACGAATTGACCAGTTGGTTTCACGCTGAATCAACTCAAAATTGACCTAGCTCCATAGATGTGTAGTTCCAAATTGACAATTGTTGAAAGCTTACATCGTTTACCATTTGGGAGGGCCGGATGGGAAGCCGTAGGACTTGCCGATTTGGCTGCCCGGCGGAAAGCTGCAGGGCCAAGACTGGCCGCCTAACGTGCGGAACTCGCTTGCTTTTCCACAGAGCCAGTAGAACATGTGGGCGATGTATTTGCAGACACCGTGTCCGCCGTAGTCCGCGGTGTGAAAGTCGAAATCTGGCTCAATGATCC
Organism: Candidatus Poribacteria bacterium; assembly: GCA_965197465.1. Taxonomy (GTDB): domain Bacteria; phylum Poribacteria; class WGA-4E; order WGA-4E; family JAJDTR01; genus JAJDTR01. The sequence continues at coordinate 4,442,740 of OZ240209.1, forward strand.
AATCCCGATTTGGCGGAACGGTTCGCCAATAACTCCATTTCAACAGGTTGCGCATTCCGGTAGCGGTAGATTTGGTTCTACGGTGCATGACGGAGTAAATCGTGATGAAGATCGATCCCGCGGATGCGGTCGTTGACACGCCTCCGTGATGTTCTGCGCCGCGCGGTGATTCTTGTAAATGCGAGCCCGGCAGCACCTCGGTTGGTCCCATCTCCACGGGGGCGTCCTGCGGATAGTAGAATACCTGGAGATAGTTGACCTCGGGACCAAAAAGTGAGTCCGCGTCGTGATGCCAATCCCCTAGCGGAGCAGGGCACTGCACACGGTGATTGCTCATGAGCACCGGCAACCCGACATCTCTACCGAGGATGGATCTCACCGCACCTACCACCCGCGGTTCAAGGAGGACGTTGTCACGAAACCAGTCTTCAAGGATGATGGTGCTCGGTCCCTTGGACGGGTGCTCGTCGAGATACGCGAATGTACGCCGATTTATCTCGTCTGGCACGAGACCTTCCAGCATGAGAAAACCTTCCCGGCAGAACTTCAGAACTTGGGTATCAGTCAGCGTAGGTTCACAATCAAAGGTTCTGTTTTCTTCGTTGTATTGCATCATAAACTACCTCATTTACTTCAACGCAACGTGGAACTGCTAATCCGACGTTGGCGTAATTATCTATTACTACCATCACCTGTCTATTATACCAGATTTGCGCTCCGAGTGTGTAAATGATAAAATATCATCCGCAACTAGAGAGGAGGATTATGCTATGAACATTGCGGTCACTGGCGGCAGCGGCGCTATCGGCACTTACGTCTGTGACGAACTCGCCACAGCCGGCCACAACGTGACGAGTCTCGACCTTGCTCCGCCCAAAGTTGACGTGGCGTTCCGCGAAGTGGATCTCACGAACCTCGCAGAGACTTGCAAAGCCGTCGACGGCTTCGACCAAATCGTGCACTTGGCGGCGATTCCCGACCCTTACGGCGATGATCCGCCGGAGAAAGTTATCGGCGTGAACACCGTCATCTCCTATAACGTTTTCGAGGCTGCCCGCCTCAAAGGTGTTAATCGCGTGATATACGGTTGCAGTGAGTCAAGTACCGGTTTCGGCATTCACAGCGTCGAGTTGGTGCCCCAGTATGTTCCTATTGACGAAGAGCACCCGTTATGGCCTCATGAGACCTACAGTTTGTCGAAGCATTTCGGCGAGCGGATCGGCGCCAACTATGCCAAGGCGTTTGGCTTGGAGGTCATTTCCCTACGATACATGTGGGTCTGGATGAAGCGCACCGAGGAATCCATTAGAAACATCGTTGCCCGCGCTCGCGCCGGTATGAGTCTTGACGAGATGAAGGGCAAACTCTGGTTCGGCGCTCACATCGCCATCCGGGATGTGGCGCGCGCCTGCGCCGCAGCCGCTTCTTTTGAATTTGGACCCGGCGCCGATGTACGCTTTGAGGCGTTTTTTCTTGCCGCCAAGCACACCTTCTACTCCATTCCGACGCTGGATGTGCTCACGTCTATCTATGGAAAATGTCCGCCAGTCAAGGATATGGGATACTTTGAGGCGGATCCGTACGCCGCCGTGTTCGATATTCGTAAAGCCGAGGCGATGCTCGGCTGGGAGCCAAAATACGATTGGCGCGATTTTGAGGCGTGGGAACTTTAACTCCATCGGGGGAATAGTGGCGCGTGAGACAGGTGTTCGAGCAGTTGCTAGTTGTAATAGTACGATACGGAATTGTATCACGAAGGTTCAATCAACCGAGATTCGGTAGGATCGCTGCTCAATCAGCTCATGGTCGGATGAACGAGCCGTTTTAAGCGCGTGTTCCGTGACGGGTAGGTAGTAATGGGTCTCGGCTTTCAAGGAGATGAAGCTTTCCGCATATGCGCACCCGCCGGCTACGCCGAACGCGCCATCACTGGTTTCAATCCGCTTGCGGGCGTAAGCTCCACTGTACCCTTGGCTTACCAAGCAGTCTAGAGCCGCCAGTTTTTTGTCCACGACATCGGTGATGTCAATGAATACATCGTTGTAAAACCCGCCCTCCGATCGCCATACGTTGGCGGGTACCGCAGCCGCGCCCGTGCCGAAGAAAAAGACCGCCGCCACGCGATGGGGCGGGTGCCGATCGCCGGGATCCACGCTGCCCGCGAGGGAAATCGCGTGCATTACGATTTGTCCGGCGATGGCGTGCGCGTTGGTGAGCGCATCGTTTTCTTTGGGAAAATGGGTCAAAACGACATCGGGACGCAACTCGCGAAACAATGTCGCTAGGCGTTTGACCATGTCTTCCGTGACGAGGAGTACGGCATCGTCCGCACCAAAAAAGTAGATGTCCTTGGCCCCCACGATATTGCATGCGGCGCGCACCTCCTCTGCCTTGACATCCGATCGATCTTCCATGAGTTTCATCAACTCGGCTTGATCCGGAACTTCTTCGCGATGAAACATGGCGTCGCTAATGACGGCGTCGTGCACGCGAGCGCCATGAGTCAGCACAACACAAGCGACATAATCGCCTCGACTCGTATGGTGCGCCATAGTACCGCCGGATTGATCGAATATGTCTGCCGGATGTGCGCCGATTGAAACGATACGCAGGGGTTCAGTCATGCCGTTTCTCCATTGTTGTTATAGTAAAACCAGTAAGTATTTATACACTGAGGTAGGTTCGATTTCCTAACCGAATCGGCATTTTTCCAGTCTCGCAGGTGCGGTTGGAAACCGCACCTACCGTACGGGGTGTGACAGACGTTTTCTCTATGGGGATTCTTTCGCACGGGGTTTTCCGACAGGATCTTATGCGATTCGGGGTTGGCCTTCATTCGCCGCCAACACCACGTCATCGAATAGTTGGATTAGCAACTTCTGTTTGATGTCTGCCGCTTCCGCCGCGTCCCACAGGTTGTCGAACTCGTACGGGTCTTCCTCCAGGTCAAATAGTTCGCCTAGCCCGGTGCCGTGATACACGACCAATTTGTGGCGTCCATCGAAAATCATGTCGGCGTGGCTTTTGCCGGGCATGTCAAGGGCGTCGCGATATTCACAACGCACGACATCGCGGTGGCCCCCCGCCGCCGCCGCCGATTCCCCCGTCAGAATTGGTAGCAACGACTGCCCCTGTACGTCGCTGGGCGCGTCAAGTCCCGCGAGTTGGAGCAAGGTAGGGGCGATATCAATCAACTCAACCAACGCACCGCTTCGGGCATCCTGCTGAAACTGCCCTTGCCAAGAGATGATGAGCGGAACATGCACCAACCCTTCATAGAAACGGCAACCCTTGCGCGTCAAACCGTGATCGCCCAGCATTTCCCCATGATCGCTCATGAATATGACGACGGTGTTTTCGCGCTGCCCGCTACACTCTAATGCTTCAAGCATCCGCCCGACTTGTGCGTCAATCAACTCGATCGAGGCGTAATACGCCGCCTGCATCTCACGCGCCGGGTATTCTTCCGGCCGGGTTGCGGTGGATTGGAAGTCGACATCCCGCAGTCGCGCTTGGTTTGCAAGATCGCTCTCTCGAAAGTGGGGACCGGGAAGGGAATCGGGATTATATTTGTCGAGGTATTCTTGGGGCGCGCTGAAGAACGCTCCCTGCGGGTGCGGGTCGAACGGGTTGACGCTCATCAGCCAAGGACCTTCGCGCGGCTCGGACATGAAGGCTATGGCTTCGTTTGCGCACCAGGTGGTTTGATGGTATCGAGCCTCAATGCCGGCGCCAACCGATGCGTGCACCTTCTCTCCCCAAGGTCGGTTCGGATAGTAGTCGAACCAGTCCACGCCCTGTTCCTCAAGCCACTGGTGGTAGGCGTGGTGTTGCACTTGCCAGCAGGTTTCCGGGCGGGGGTGATGCGACCACCTAAAGACGCGATAGCCATCGTCGGGGCGCGGTTCTACACGGCGCGTAACTGTGGATAGGTGAAGTTTGCCCGCCATGCCGCAGTCGTAACCGACATCTGCCAGCGTGCGGGTGACCAACTGCGCGTCATCGGGAAAGCGGGCATTGCTGTTGCTGTTGACGCCCAGGTGGCTGGGGTATCGACCGGTCAGGAATGAGGCGCGGCTGGGGGTGCAGATTGGGGTCTGACAATAGGCTGAAGTAAAGGCGACGCCTTCGGCAACGAGCCTATCAAGCGTCGGTGTGTGGATATGCGGGTTTCCCAGCGCGCCGATGGTGTCATGGCGTTGTTGATCGGTGCATATCCACAGGAGGTTTGGCGGTTTTGCTGCCATGGTTGGGGATATCGTGAATCCGGTACATCGTCGTTCTGAGATTGATGCTCATTTCGGTGATAGACGAAAGCCATTTTATCTGTTTTGCGCTTTTCGGTCAACAGGAATCTCTCCGGTCGGCAGGGGGAACGCATCTAAATTTTGGGAGTGATATGAGAGGGGATCTTCTGAATCAATATTCCCCATCGCTTTCCTTGTCCAGTCAGTTGATCGGATTAAACGGATCACGCAGATTACGCGGAAAAAGCTGTCGTAACTGTTTAGTCGCATGTGAGTTGGGTAGAACGGCGCGAGCCTCAATACCGAACTTGACAATCAACGCGTGAATTCGATTGAGAAGTTGGGTTTCGTTCGATTTCAGCCCAAAGGCCGCCTCATTGAAAAACACATTCTCGTCGAGCTTGGTAGCGATTCACATTTAACCACTCAACCCAACCTACGCCACTGCTGAATCGCGACCGGGAGGTCGCTCCTACCAAGCATTCTGCCTATGAGGATCTCTATCGCAGTCGCTATTCACCCGGTTAATCGAAACTGGCGCTTTCAAAGGCTGGTGCGCAGTGCGCACCCTACAATTGCAGGGATGATCTCTTCCGTGCCGACGTTAATCATTTTCTTGTCTTGGAGTGGAGCCGATTGATAGGATACGACGCAGATCGTCATCCCGATAATACCGGATGTTTGCATCTTTTGCGGCGCGGCGGGTGGGAGTTGCCCCGCCCAAGATACGCAACCGATCATCGTCCGTCAGGTGCGGTTGGATTTCCCTCACAAATTCTGCAAACGTGTCGTCTATCGTCCCCTCGCCGGTATCAATCACCAACCGTTTCCGGATGAGCGTACTGTTGTATTCCTCCTTAAATCGCTGGAGAACGTATTCGATGTCTTTTTCTTGCAGAAGTCCTTTCGGTCGCGGATTTTCGCGCATTCGTTTCGCAATGACCTCGGCTGACGCTTTGAGCAGGACGAGTACGGTATCGGGCGCTTTTTCCATGATGTGCGCTTCAACTGATCGGGCGAGCACGCGGCGGTCGGCATACTCGCCGGGACCGCCGTAACCGTAGTATAACGGCGCGTAGACCGCTTCCTCGATGTGGAAGCCTACCATGCCGTGGTCGGGATATTCATAGAAGGAGTTACCGAGGTGATATTCAATCACGTAGCGCTGGAACATCTCCTTGAGTTTGGGACTCAGCGCCATCACCTCTTCTTGAATCTCCACGGGGTATTGGGAGTTAATCGGCGGTCGTTCGCCCGAAGGCAGACCGAAGTGATCGTGGAAAAACGGACGATGCGAACCGGTGATGCGTTGCAGCCATGCGGAAATCAACAGTTGTAACGTCGTCTTTCCGGAATACTCGCAGCCTACGAGAATAAGTTTCATATTGTGCTCCTCATTGTTTTGGCTTCAATGTGCATTTTGATAGGATTTACGCAACGGAACACCTAAAGGTTCGCGGTAGGAGCGATCCCCCGGTCGCGACTGTCTATACGTGGCAAGGCAAGAAGATTTCTATCGCGCTCCCTGTTCGGTCGCTTGATCCCGCTTACCATGCTGCCCTCCTGTTGCTGTTCAAGTCCTATTTGGGCTAATGTACGCGTTCCCAGCGGCTCGGATTCAAACCCGGCGCTTCACTAGCCATGTTGGGTGGCTTGTTGCCGCCGCGGTAATCCCAGTGCCGCGTATTGCAGTCTCCATACAACGGGCGCAGGTTGTCGGGCAGTTTCGCCACTTCAGACTCATCCCAGGTGGATACCTCTTTGATGGGACCCGCCCACGCCGGGCGATAGGCTATCGCCAACATCCTGCGCGCCCTGTCGCCGGTGTTGGGGAAATTGCCGTGGAAGACTTTGTGATTGATTAGTACGGCGGAGCCAGCCTTCGCCGGAACCATAACTTCTTCGGGATGGGACTTGTAACGCTTGTACGGGTTGCCATCCGCGTGCATGGAGAGATGGGATCGAGGCACGACCCGGAATGGAGAAACCTCCGTGGTAAGATCGTCCAAGTAGTACAGCACCCGCACCATGGTGGGAACACTGCCCTCATAGCCGAATATCTCAGAGCCGTAGGGCTGTCCATCGGTATGCAAACTAATTCCCGGGTGCCCCGGTTCAGAACGCGCGTATCCGTAGGACATGACGATAACCTCGTCACCGAAAAGCTCTCGCAGAAAAGCGAGGGTAGGAAGATAAGCAGCCAAGTCGCTAATTGCGCCACCGATGAATTGAATGCCGGGGCACCCCTGCTGGTGGACGCTGTAATCAACGGGGCGTGTTTTCAGTTTCGCGGTTTCCGTCTTCAACTGAGTAACATGATCGGGCGTTAGCAGATCCGGCAATAGGAGGTAGCCCTCAACCTCAATTTGATGGATACGCTCACCGAGGGTCAATGCAGGCCAATCACGGTCATCAATGCGTGGTGTGTGCATGATATTAACTCCTGTAGGCTATTTCTGTCTGAAGTGTATTAGGACTTACGCAATTAATACTAATCCTTAATCAAATGGTTACAACGTCCGCTGATGCCTAATCTATTGCTAGATTCGATTAGGTATTCTGCAACATTTAGATTTGGAATTGGTATTAGATTGTAGGGAACGCAGATCTGCGTTCCCTACTTGTCTGGTTCATAGAAAGAGACAGAAACGTTAAGTCCTGGTGTATGAATGACGCGATACGGAAAAAAGCGAATCCGGTTACGAATCAATAGGTAGCTTGGAAAATTCTTCGTTCTGCTGCAACGCTTGATGGGTCATCATTCGCAGGCGATCGGATTGTGAGAGAAACGGATCTATCCGGGCGACGAACTCCGCGAGCGTTTCCTCCTCCGTCGCCGACGTCGTGTCAAGCACAAACTTGCCGCTCAACAGCGATTGCTGGTATTCCTCCTCGAACTGCTGAAGAACATGCTCAACGTCCTGTTCTCGGAGGACTGTGTGTTGGTGTGGGGTTTCACGCAGCCGTTTTGCAATCACTTCTGACGAAGCCTTGAGCAAGATGAGTACGGTATCGGGAGCCTGCTCCAAAATCCGCTGCTCCATTGCCCGCGCCGCCGCCGAAAAATCGTCTGAATCACCATAGCTGTAATACAGCGGCGCATAAACTGCCTCTTCAATGTGAAAGCCAACTAGCATATGGTCGGGGGCGCTGTAAAAGGACGGAAGAAGATGGTACTCGCGGCAGTATCGCTGAAACATCGCTTGAAGTTCGGGCGACATCCTCAGGAATTCTTCTTGCTCCGCTTCCGGCAGTTCGGACGGAGGAATGGTGAAGTGATCGTGGAAGGTACGACCACTTCCCATTGTTTCTATAAGCCATGTGGTAATTTCGTTAGCCAGTGTTGTCTTGCCCGCGTATTCGGAGCCTATCAATATCAGTCTCATTGCTTGCCCTCTGTGGGACGTTAGTTTGAAATGGGTCAATAAGTTATACTTCGTGCTGTTAGGAAAGGTATTCTTTTCAAATTATACCCAATTTTTTCCAAGAAACAACGCAATTTTTTACCCGATGCCGAGTATAACGCACTCCACAGAGGCGGATGTGGGAGACGTTAGATGTTGAATTGGCTCTCGGCAATCCGGCGTTTCCATTTTCGATATGTCAACGCTTCACCCGTTATAGCGGAGCTGGCATCCGAACACAGCCACAACACGGCTTGGGCGACCTCCTCGGGAGCGCGTCCGAAGGGCTTACCCATTAAACATTCCTGCATCGGAGTGCGAACCGCATCCGGACACACTGCGTTGATCCGAATACCCTGATGCGCGTATTCGGCTGCGGCGGCTTTTGTTGCTCCGATGACGCCATGCTTGCTCGCAATGTAGGCTGGTAAGTTTTGCCCGCCTTTTAATCCAAAAACCGATGAGGTGTTGACAATAGCACCGCCGCGCATCTTGGGGATTTCGTATTTCATACACAACCAAACCCCTTTGAGGTTCGTGTTGATGACGTTTTCCCAGTTTTCTTCGGTGCACTCGGCGGTAGGCGCCAACTCTCCCAGAATCCCGGCGTTATTGTGGGCATAGTCCAGCCTGCCATAGCTTCCAACAACCGAGTTAATCATCGCCTCAACTTCACTTGCCTTCGACACATCAGCTTCGATGAAAATAGCGGTTCCATCGGATTCTCTGATGATGGATTCTGTTTCTCTGCCCCCCTCAATATCAAGATCCGCAATAGTAACCGCTGCGCCCTCTTTAGCGAATGCGAGCGCTGAAGCCCTGCCAATGCCTGAACTCCCTCCGGTTACGAGAACGACACTGTTCTTGAATTGTCCAGCCACGTTGCGAACCTGTCTGAATATTCGGTGACGAAACCATTCATGGTCATTTGAGTTGTTATTACCTGTGTAGATTGCCACGCGGGCCTATACAGGCTGGTGGGATCTCTATCAAGATTTACTATCGCCTTCGTTAATCACTCAGTTGATCGCTCATTATTCATTCGCTTGATGGCAGGGGATCTCTATCGCAGTCGCTTTTCGCTCCTTTGATCCCACCCTACATTCTGCTATTGAGCAGTGCGGCCGCCATCCACAACCAGTGAGTGTCCGGTGACGAACGAAGCGGCATCCGAACATAGCCATACGACCGCCTCGGCAACTTCCTCTGAGGTGCAGAATCTACCCATTGGATGAAGCCCGTCGTCCGGTTTCTCCACCGTCCAAACCTTGTCCCCGCGCACAGTGGGCCTATTGACGCTGCCGGGACACACCGCGTTAACTCGGATGCCCTGCCGGGCATATTCCAGTGCGGCAGATTTGGTCAGTCCAACGATGCCGTGCTTGCTGGCGGCGTATACGGGCATCTCTTCCAATCCGACCAATCCGGCAATCGACGACATATTGACAATTACCCCATGTCCCTGTTTGAGCATCTGCGGAAGTTCGTACTTCATGCACAACCATACCGCCTTAAGATTGACGCGCATGACCGCATCCCATGTCTTTTCGGTACACTTGTGCGTTGATGCGTTGATGCCCCGAAAAATGCCGGCGTTATTGACGGCGCAATCCAAACGTCCATAGGTATTGACGGTTACCCGTACCATCTTCTTGACCTCGTCTCCATCGGACACATCGGCTTCAATAAAGATGCCTTCTCCGCCCGCAGATTCAATCATTCTTAATGCTCTCTCGCCGGCTTTCCGATTACAATCGGCGATGGCGACCTTTGCCCCTTCTCGAATCAGCGCCAACGCCGCGGCTCTGCCAATTCCCGCGCCTCCACCGGTAACTAGCGCCACTCGCCCTTCCAAATTGCTCCCCACTTTGACTCGCGCCTCATCACTTATTTTCTTCATATTTGCAGTGCATTAATAGGGGCAATGAGTCTTTTCAATGCGGGGCAAGATGCCCCGCCTACGGGTTTTGGTGTTCAGGACGATGGTTGGCATCGGTTTTCTCATAATTGTATAATTAGAAACATATTTACGCACGCTTAATCAAGCGAAATGGTGTTACAACGGATCGACCCACACGGGGCTTGACCATGCCATGTTGCCGTCTTCTTGGGTTATCCGAAGATAGTAATAGTCGTTTGGACAGATTTCCGTTTTATCAACATACTCGAACTCAGTTTCTAAAGCGCCTTGGGCTGTGCCGTAAAGGACATCGTTATTCTTGATGATTTCGACGTGGGCGAAGGGAGCCGTACCCGCAGCGCGCCCTTTGATTATTCGAGGCCCACGGAGATGCAGTTCCGATCCCATCGGTTGATTGTCCACCTCAAAGTGGATGTAGATGCGATCGGTTGCGGCGTAACAACGGCGCGCTACCAGAGCGTCGAAAACCGCGTCCCGCGAGTTCTCTTCGGCATACACCGCCGTCAGTCCGTAGATGCCTGCCCGATAGCCCGGCATGCCTTTGGATACTCCACGCCGACGCCCCGGCATTGAGATGTGCGAGTCGGAGCAGCCGACAAAGCCGAAGCGCAACCCATCGCCAAGGGCAGCTTGTACACTGTTACCATCGTCCAATGCGCCTCGGGCGGCAGGGCTATGCGCGGTTTCGCTGCAATGAAATGGCGAATAGATTTCCACCAAGCGTTCCAACGTATCGGAGGCGTCCAATTTTTGCCAGCGGTTACCCGGCGGCGGCATGTCGTGGCGAACGATCATCGCATCTTCGTTCTTAATCAAGTCAATAAGATTTTGCGGATAGCGGCTGGCTTCCTCACTTCCCGGATAGTATCCGCCCGCAGCGTTCTTGAAAAGGACACAAATCGACTGTGACCACTCCCCCGCCCACTCATATCCCAAAAAGGTTGTGAATCTGTTGGGGTCATTTGCGTTCTCAGCCGATTCCATCATGGGCTGCCATACCTCATGGCTGAAGGTGTCGTGATCGGTTAGCGCGCAGAAATCGAGATAGCCGACATCCCGACCGTAACTATAGAAATATTCGGGAGAGTGAGTGCCGTCGGAGCAGTAGGAATGCCCATGAATGTCACCCCAAAGAAGCTGGAAATCGTCCCTCTGCGAGTCACAAACCACCGGATGGCTTACACCGCTAAGCGGTGCGTCTCCCGCCGAGTCAACCGATTCAACACTGACGCGGTGTATCCCTTCTTCGTGAAAGACGACAGCATTCTGCCAACACTTTGAGCCGATGTCTTTGGGTTCCAAGCTAAACTCGGTTCGCGTAGTATGGTTTGCTCCGTTCTCGGTAGGGCAGAAGGTGCCTCCGAAATCTTCCACGTGGTTTCCAAATCGGTCAGTCACCGTAATCTGTAGGTCGGCGGGCACTCCCGGCTGTGCACCCGACTTCGTCCGAGCCAATACGTGGCTGGGAGAAGCAGTGATGACCCGCATGTGGGGCATCAAGTCCTGTCGTACAAAGTTGCCGTCTCCCTCGCGGTCCAGATCGCAGACCAATTGCCAGTCACCATAGGTTGGGTGGTGCGCGATTTCAATCCCGGGGCCTCCGGCCCGTTTATCTCCGATAGTAACGACAAGCGCCTCCCCAGCAGTCAACCCGTGTTCGCAGACTATCGTGAAGAAACAACGCCCCGGCGCCAACTCGATTGCGACGGGTTGCCCTGACTTGGTTTCTGCGGTAAGGTATCCCGGTTCTTGAGGTCGATCCGTCTGGAAGTGTAGACGTGCGAAGAATACGAATCCTTTTGCCGGCAGTCCGAAGTTCGGTGAGTTCCGGTAGTAGGGTGATTCGGTAAAGTGGAATCGGATGTTGCCACCGGGAGAGATGTCTCCCGCGACACAGATGACGAGGGTGCAGGTTACCAGTTCGCCGCAAACGAAGGGCTCTGCAGGTTCGGCTCGACAGGAAATAATTCTTCTCTCGTTAACCATTCCTTCACCTAGGTTATTCACCGAAGGGGCAGTGGCTGTCGTCGTGGCAATTGAGAATTACACATGTGGGATTTGATTGGTTCGATTTGTGGTATAGTATAACCAAGAATTTTTTATACACTGAGGTAGGCTCGGTTTTTCAACCGAGCCGATATTTATCCAGGTCCGTAGGTGCGGTTGGAAACCGCACCTACCGAGTTAAGTGTAAACATGAATGGAATTCTTACCAATTTGTGACCGAGCCATCAAGCCGCCGAAGTCGAGGCATCTCACTCATCTGCGACGCTTCTTTCGGTGCAACTTCCCGATTAAATTCGACGCCGAGACCGGGCGCGGTTGGGGGCAGCAGGTACCCATCTTCCCATACAGGTTGTCCCGGAATCAGATCGGTGAGAATGGTTCCGGGAGGAGTGGCTTGTTCCTGTACGCCGAAATTGGGGCAAGCAAGGTTCAGATGTAGACACGCTGCCGTTGAGATGGGGCCCATCGGGTTGTGCAGCGCCAGTTTGATGTAATGTGTCTCGCACCAACCGGCGATCTTTTTGGCTTCTGTCAAGCCGCCGGCGTGGCATAGGTCGATGCGCGCGTAGTCTATCCATTCCTCTTCGATAAGTTGACGGAACTCCCACTTGGAGCAAAACTGCTCACCGGCGGCAAGAGGCACGGTGGTGCGGGGACGCAGTGTCTTGAAGGAATCAGGGTTCTCGGCGCGCAGCGGATCCTCAATGAAGAAGGGGTGGAACTGCTCAACCTCTTTACAAAGCCAAAGCGCATCAGGCAGGTCGAGCCGTGTGTGAACGTCGAAACAGATCTCAATCTCGTCACCGATAGCTTCACGGACTGCCTGAAACTGCTTGATGGACGCGAGGACAACAGGCCGCGGTTCAAGCGTCTCTCCATCATTAGGCAGCCCGAAGCGTACAAACTTCCAGCCCGCCGCCTTCGTTTCGAGGCAGGATTCCACCAAGGGTGCGATCTCCATCTGATGTCCGACGTTATGGGGATAACAAACCACTTTATCGCGCACTCTGCCGCCTAGCAGGTCATAAACGGGTACGCCAAGAGCCTTCCCTTTTATATCCCAAAGCGCCATATCAATGGCAGAGATTGCCGCGCTCTCAAGGCGCTGGGCTGGAAAGAAAAAGCCTCGAAAAAGGCTTTGCCATAAATGCTCGATTCGGCTGGGATCCTGCCCGATAAGCATAGGTTTAAAGTGTTCAATGAGGCCCATTACCGCTTGTTCGCGTCCCGGACTACCGGCTTCGCCAACGCCGTAAATCCCCTCGTCGGTATCCACCACAACGAATACAAAGTTCCATGTATTGTTCCAAACAGGGTAAGATTCGATATTTGTAATTTTCACGTTCTCTCCAACCTTGTGTTTATCGGAATGAATTTCTCGATAGCATGCATTATCTCCACGTAAGCAATACAGCGAGAGCTTCATCCGGCGAATTCCACAGGAAATCAAATGCTTCCTTCGCCTGACTGAAAGGGAAGCGATGGGTAATCATTTTGGAAACCTGAATTTCGCCGGTGCGAATCTTTTCCAATGCCTGCACAGGCCGTTGTGATTGCGGCACATTTGACACGTCACCAGCGACAAGGCGCTTGTGCATAATTTTGGCGGCGTGCAGCGGGAGCGGCGCCTGTTGATAGACTGCGATGAGTTGGATTGTGCCTTTCGCGCGCACCATGTCTTGTGCTTGCTCAAATGATTTGATCCCGGCGTACCCGCCGACACAGTCAACCACGAGGTCGGCACCCTTGCCATCGGTTAGCTGACGAACTGTATCAACCGGGTTTTCAACCGAGCCGTTGATGACGAGATCGGCACCCAATTCTTTGGAGATCCGGCACCTCAACGGAAGCGCGTCTACGGTGATGATTCTTGCGGGTTTATAACTCCTCATAATCTGCATCATCAAACTTCCGACCACTCCCTGTCCAAGAATGACAACCGTGTCCCCCTTCTTGATACCGGACGATGCCGTCCAAGCGGTTGCCTGCGAACAGAGCAAAAGGAACGTTCCCTCCTCAAAGGACACGTCATCGGGAAGGGGAACGAGGTGGCCTCTCGTCGAATCGGCGTCACCAACAGCATATTGGGCGTGCGGAGCAGCGACCTTCACACGTTGTCCTACGTGGTATTCCGTGACATCGCGACCGATTTTCTCAATGGTGCCGGTAAGGGAGTATCCCATGACCGCAGGGGAAACCGCATCTTCCCGAATGTAACGACGGAATAGCTCGGAACCACGACTGATTAGCGTGGTATGTGTTCGTACCAATACTTGGCGGTTCCCAATCTCCGGAATCGGTACCTCTTCCAACTGGATGTTGCCAAATCCTTCTGGCTTGATAACGCGAATCATTTCCATGGTCTCCTATGCGTGACTTCGTCGAGGGCACTCCGTATGGATAGACCGAGATTATTCGACGATTTCGCCGATGCGGAACCAAGGCGTCGTGTTGCTCGTCGCCGGTTCGATGTTTTCGCCGCCTAATGCGTAAAGTTTATTACCGAGTAGCACGATTCGGATATCGTTCGTCGGCACCGGAAGCAGACTCGGCAGGCGCCTCCACTGGTCTAATTCCGTATCATACACGAGAATGAAAGGGGTATAGTAAGACTTGTGTTCTCGCACCTTCGTGTAGGCTTTCATCATCTCGTCGTTATAGCTGGCAACAAGCCCTGCACCGCCCGCCACAATAATGTACCGATCTTTATAGACGCAACAATCCATTCCGGCGAGCGGATACGGAAGCTGTCTCTTGGTATCCCATTCCCCTGTCTGCGGATCATAAACGAGAACTTCTGCCAATCGCGTTCTGCGATCGCCTTGTTCGGGCTTAGGGTCGAAGAAGTGAGATCCGCCAATGATGTAGATTTTTCCCTTGACAGCAGCGGCGCCTAACCACCCGCGTGATTTTCCCGGTATTGAAGTAACAATCTTCCACTGCGGGTTAGGTTCGGCGGTGTCCAACATCTCAACCGAGTTCATCGTTGGACCGTGATTCCCTTTTGAACCTCCGCAGACATAGATCTTCGATTCGATTGCAACACTGGGCGCCCAGCCTCGCGATTCGTTCAGGTCGGGCATCTGCGTCCAAAGGTACTCCCCGTTTCCTTTGTCCTCAAGGCGGTAGCAGTGAGGTTGCACGCCACGCATACGACCGCCGATGGCGAAGAAGGCGCCTTCGCACATTGTGCCTTGGACATAGGTTTGCCCAACAGGGGCGTTCGGTCCCCTGAACCACCAGTCCTGCGCCGGGTCATAGATGTACATGGTTTCCATCTCTCCCCATGGCTGGCGCATTCCGAATACGCTGATGATCTTACCTCCTAGAGCAGTCGCACAGCCGCCTTTTCTAAACTCGGGGATGTTAGGGCCAATCTTCCAGTGAATGTCTTTGATTTCGCTATGGGTTGCATCGACCATGCCCATCATCAGAGCAATGGTCGGTAGGGTCCACTTCATCCGAGACCTCCTTGTGCTGATCTGCTAGTTGTTGCTCTTACAAAAACGTTGGTGATAGGGGCATTCCTTGGTCAGTTTAGGTAAGATGCCTCCGAAATTGTAAAGAAATTCCCCGAAATGACGCTTCCCGAAAAGAAATTGGGATTAGTTGAGCAGCTTCCTAGCCATCTGAATTTTGTAAGTCAATCTCATCAAGCGTCTTTGCAGTGACTGCTTGCTCAAGTAGCGAATCTAGACGTGGCAGACTCTGTATTGAGGAAATTTTGTCGGCAACTGATTCAGGAATGGTATGAAATCGAAGCCGCAGGATTTTTAGAATATCAGCCTGTTTCACTTGCATTCTCCCTTGTTCAATGCCTTGTGCAACACTCAGTTCAATACCCAGTTGTATAGCTAGTTGAATTCCCTGTTCTTTGCCTTTTTCGATGAGATACTCTGCCATTGTCTGTGCCATAAATTCTACCTCCTCTCTATCCAGACGTTGCCGGCTATGTTGAACGTGGAACTTGCCTCCAAAGAAGCCCTACCAAAATGAAGTGGAAAGAATGGTAGCTTCCTAGCCATCTGAATTTTGTAAGTCAATCTCATCAAGCGTCTTTGCAGTGACTGCTTGCTCAAGTAGCGAATCAAGGCGTGACAGACTCTGTATCAAGGAAATCTTATCGGTAGTTGATTGGGGAATGGTATGGAATCGGATTTGCAGCACTTTGAGAACATCAGCCTGTTTCTCCTGAATTTGCCCTTGTTCAATGCCCTGTTCAATTCCCTGAGCTTTGCCTTGTTCTATGAGATGCTCTGCCATTGTCTGTGCCATGAGTTCTACCTCCTCTCTGTCTGATGCTTGTCGGACGTGTTGTCCAAGAAGATGGGTCAATTCTGGTTGTTCTTCAGCCGGACGGCGATGCAGAATTAGCAGCATAAAATAGGTAATTGCTCGACGCCTCTGCTGTGCGCTTGCTTCATCAAGGGTGTTGATATGCGACAGCGCTTCAATCAATGCCTCGCTGAGTGCGTCTACTGTTGCTTGCTCTTTCTGAAGTACGGTTAGCAACCATCCAAGCGGATGGTCGGTTTTCGTTAGCTCCGATTCGTCTGTATCCTTTACGCCTAGAAACAGGGTGTCGAATTTGGGGACAAACCGTGAGAGTACATCGGGGATGTCCATTATCGCATTGAGGGTCAATGGGGTAGTCCATCTCTGCTCGCCCGTATAGAAAACAATTGGCAAAATCGGACGGAAACGCCATTGCCCTTTGGGAACAGACTGTGATTCCCACTCCCGTCGCTGAGAATCCCAAATCTGTGTCATGTAAAACAGCACTCGAAATCCCATTATCGGGTCAACGGTGGATTGATGTTCAATGAGAATATAAATCAGCAGTTCGTCCGTATCGGATTCGCTCTGAAACGGCACGCTGAATACAATGTCAGACTCCTGTTCCCGCAGGTTGTCGGGAACAAAACTCCTGTTGACCTGAACAATTCTGCTAAAGTCGATTAACTCCACTAGCTCGCCTGCGACAATCTCTATCAATCCGCGGACATTTTCCCTGTCTTCGAATAACCATCGGACGCTCTTATCGGGAAAGTGTTCTATCCGAGCGTCGAAAATATTACGTATCTCTGATTCTTCTGACATTATTCCCCAAGATTTTCACATAAAATCTCTCGTTTATCTAGTGCCAAACGGTCAAGCCTCAGTCCACGACCGCTCTCAGGTTCGTTTGGAGAAAGTCCTGCACGTCTATGACATTTCCTGAGTGAGAGGATTCGATGGCTGCAAACAGCAGAGCGCAACACTGGATATTGTCATCCAGAGAATTCGGCGGTGCATCACCACCGTTGAGCCAGTGTACGAACGTTTCTCCAAGCCACGGATTGCACCATGCCGGTTGTTCCAAGAGCGGCACATCGTCTATAACGCGTTCTCCGCTGAGGTCGCTCATGACCCGCAACTCGCGGTTGTCAAGTTCCAGTGTGGCAAGATCGCATTCCGCCCGGAAATATTCGCGCCTCCAGTTGTTGGTGGCGGTCGCGCTCGTCTTGTTTCCCTCGTAAAACACTTGAACGCCGTTTTCCATGGTGATGATGATAAGCCCGTTGGAATCGCCCGCGAATTCGCCCCAAGGCGGATTCCACGTAACGGCGTACACCGTCTTGGCATCTGCGCCGGTAAGTGCGCGGATAATGTCGAAATGGTGAACGGTGCCCTCTATCAGAAGGGTGTCCGGGATGTCATGACGAAAGTGTCCCCATCTTCCGTATTTGCGGCAGTCCCAAGAATTGCGCCCAATCAGGCTGCTGAGCTTGCCGTACTTTCCACTTTTGATTTCGCGTTCCAAGGTCTGTTTGTCTTGGTCGAAGCGGTGGGTCATGGTTACGGCCATTTTCAGTCCCGCCTTCTTGACCTTGTGGTAGATACGGCAGCACGCCGGCATCGTGTCGGCTATCGGCTTTTCGGAGAGAATGTGACATCCGTGTTCCACGGCGAGACTTGCCATCTCCTCGTGATGAGCGGGCGGGACGACGATATTGATGAAATCGGGCTTGTGCTCCGCGAGCGCCTGCTCCGCACTGGAGTAGAGTTGGTCGTCACTAAGCCCCAAATACGTCTTGGCGTTGGGGAGAATGTCCGGATTGATGTCGACTGCGGCAACGGGCACTGCCAAGCCCAGTTCCATAAGGCGCGGCACTACGGCGGTGCACCAGTGCCGGCCCTGTCCACCGACGCCGATTTGGATGCATTCAAGGGGTTTGTTCATTGTGGAAAATCCTTTGGTATTGGGAGATTTGGAACCGGATGACCTTTGGCTTTCTCCGCGTCACGATGCAGATGCCCGACACTGCCGCCTTCGGGCGTGGCATCCTCAAAGTAAAACGCCTCCAAGGTTTCGTAGACCACCAGTATATCATGTTCGTCCCCGGCTTTGGTACAGACAATGTCGCCAGGCTTCACATAGAAGGTCTCGCCTTCGGTCATGATTTTGGCTTTGCCGCGAAAAACCAACCAGTATTCGTTGCAATCATGATAGTGGGCGTCGGCGCGGCCATTTTCGTTGGGAACACGGAATATGCCGGCATTGGTTACGCCGCACCAGTCCGGTCGATTGTCCTGTCCCATCTTCTTCTCGGTGGTTCTGATTACGGGCATATTGATTACTCCAGCGGTGATGTAGTAGATTATAAAATTCTGTTAGGACTTACTTCAGGTCTCAATAAATTCCCAAAAAATCATTGATGGTCACGGATAATCCGAATCAAGAATCGCAGTGCTTCATTCACCGACTCAGAATCGGGAAATAGCTCTGCTACGTCCGGATCTAACCGCACAGACCGTCCGCCGAAACTCTTTCGCTCAGGCCCGACCTTGCGTACTCGCAAACTCTTCAGATCGTACTCTGGACGAACTTCGTCATCCATTGAGTTCTCAGCCTTCCTTATAATCTTCTCTTTGCCTCGGAACGCACTAAGAATTACACTACTACAAACTGAAGTGCATAAGCCCTTGTTACCGCTGAGACTCGATGTGTGTCCAAGCGTAGTTGGCAAACAGCGAATAGTCTCCCTGTGGATTCTCCCATGGCGTCAGCAGCAGCCCTTGCATCCCAAGCTCCTGGCCACGATATTCCCAAGCCACTTCAGCCCAGTGTCGGGGATTTATAACGTGCCTTGAAGCGCCTCCGATGGTGCGAAAACCGTGCCGATGAAAGAACTCAACCGAATTTGCCATGGTGAGTCTTTCAAAGTTTCCGTAGAACCAAGGCATCAAAATCACCTGACGAGGCAACAGGTCGATAGCCGGTCCGGTTGGGTTATTCGTGTGGCTAAAGGCGTTCCGGTATGGATTGACCGCATCTGCCCACATGAGTACTTCAACGGTCGGATCCACCGCCATCGCAAATTGTACCATGCGCTGCACGTCCCACGCGAAGAGTTCGGCATAAGTTTTCCCGCTTGCAAGGCAGCGCGAGTCGGTGCTCATCCGCATCGGCTCATCCCTGCCAATCATGACATAGTGGGGCTTCAGCTCGCGAACAGCGCTTTCTACCAACTCGCGGAGCCACTCGTAGGTTGCCGGTTCACTTGGACAAAAACTGAGATCGTAACGACTCTTCGCGCGCAGCGGCGCATAATCGTATGACGCGAAGACCGCTCCGCCATCGGGAATTTTGCCGCTCGCTAGGCGTTCAATTGCGAACGGTTTACCGGGCGATTGGTAGGGATTGATATCTCCCGGAATAACATTATAATCAGTCCCTTCCTCGTATCCTTTCCCATGTTCGTCAGTGATGAGGATATCGGTGTGTTCCGTGCGAATGACATTTGGCTGGGCAAGCAGGACAGGCGGGGGATTCGTTCCTTCGGCAAACCCAAGTTTCTCATTCCTGACATAGATCCCTTCCGCCCAGTTTGGGTTGTGTCTGATTATCTCGTCGCCATGTCCAAATCCTTGAATCATCGGAATCGGCTCGATGCCGTACTGCCGACATTCGTCGAAGAGTTGGCGGGCTGCATCGGGGGAATCGGGATCGAAAATGCTTAGAAAGCCTTCAAACACCACAGCGTTGATTTTCTTCTCCGAGAAGGCGCGCACCTCCCGCATATCGGAATGTTGAATATAGACGCCTCTGAACGGAAAATCGGGCCAATCCGTCACGATGCCGCACGGTATCCGCCAGCCTGTGTCCACATCTTCCATTGCCATTTGTACCAGCGTTTGCACGCCGTAGTACGTCCCAGCAGGAGAGGATCCCACGACGGCTACAAAATCGGGTTGCACGACCACCGTGTAGCCTTCGCGATTGGCAGGTGGAGAGATGCCTTCTTCAAGACAAAACCGATCGAGACGCGCATTGCCTTTCCCCCGCTCGCCAACCGCGATGGCACGACCCCCCTGCGCTTTTGGCACGACACCGCAACGTTCCATAATCTGACGACGTAGGGAGTCGGCTGCAGGGTTTTCAGCCTGTTTTCCCGCATCAACCGCCACTTCGTAATCAAGCGTGAACCAGGATGTTGGCTCTGCCCAGCGAGTCTCCTTGGGCATCGGAACAATGCTGGGTGGATTTGCGAGAGTAGTTGGCTCAGGGATGAAAGGGTCCGCGTCAAAATCGACAGAATGGATTGTCCATTGCGGTGCACCGCAGTAGAAAAGGTTGGGCGTCCCGTAAGCGACAAACCATGGGCGATACGGGGCGGGACGGATGGTTTTGGCATCAAGCATACAACGAGATTCGGCGCTGCCGTTACTAAAGATAACTGTGAGAATCTGGGGGCTGACGGAATCTTGCTTTGCCGCGGAAAATTGGAACGCGAATGAATCCTTCCCATTGTAGGCAGCCTTGACCTCCGGCTCAAAGGTCATGGTCGGCACGGGTTCCGTGGATTGCTGTGTGTGTATCCAGCCCTGAGGATAGCCGTCTCTATCTAGGTAGCAGTGTAAACCAATATAGTGGAAGGTTTCGGCATCAAAGGCAGCTTCATTCGATCGTCCAATGGTAAGCATTGCATTGAACGAGCGATCAACATTGGGGGCAGCCGTGAAGACACAGGATGTCGTCCAATCCTTCTGGCGGTCGAGCGGGTTGACGCCGACAACGCAAACTCCGGCGTCTCCCTTTGCTCCGTTTGCTATCACTGTCCCACAACCACCGTACGGTTGATGATTGCGCGCCCACCGGTCATCTACCTTCACCGTGAGCGATCCCGCGCCGTTATGAAGGATCTCGAGTTTGTTTGTTCCGATCGCCGATGAGTTAGTGTAGAAGGTTTCAATTGTCATGACCACAATAAGAGAAACAACGAGCCGCTGTAACGTCGCCATTGAGTTCAGTTTCTTGTAGGGTGCCCACCGTGCAGGATTCATAGGTCATGTTCCTCGCGTTTTAGCCTTCGTTCAACAGAAGACTGTAGCCCAAACAAGGGTGCTGTGGGCATTCAAGTCGTTAAGGATTCTTTGCGATGTCGTTGGTAGCTTGCAATGCCCGCCCATAACCGTTGGTCAGTGCCGTGACATCGTGACAGCAGTTAAACCACCGAGTTCCTCTCTCAAAAACGGCACGCATAGGCTCGCCGGGATCTACGGCCGTACCCATCGCCTTTCCGTGAGCGCGACAGGCTTCGCCTACTTTGTCAAACGCCTCAAGAATCCTGGGGTGGTCAATCTGGACCCCTCCTTCACGTTCTACTCCATAGCTGTGCCGAAGATCTCCCGGTCCTATGAATAAAAGGTCAATTCCCTCAACGGCAGCGATAGCCTCCACATCATCTACCGCTTCCTCATCTTCAATCATTACGCCGAGTAGCGTGTGTTCATTGGCTTGATCGAAAAAATCTTTACGCACCATCTTCCCGAATCGGGAGTCTCTGCCGCCACCCATACCGCGCAAACCGAGCGGTCGAAACTTCGCCATTCGGACGAACTGCCTTGCCTCATCGGCACTCTTGCAGTGTGGCCAAATCAGACCACTAGCACCCAATTCCAAGGGTTTCATCACCTGATTGTACGGCCCATGGGGAATGCGTACAATCACATCAAGGTCGACAGTTCGCGCCGCCAAAATCATGTTCGATAGGCCGTCCAAACTGAGGTGTGAGTGCTCCATATCTATCCACACACGGTTGAATCCGGATTCAGCGATTAATTCAACGACGATAGGGTCACATACGCGGATAATTTCCGGGACTGCGATGGTCTCACCACTAAGCAGGGCAGCTTTGGTGCGATTCGCTCTGTATTGAGTTGTCATATAGCTCCTTTTGAGGTACGGAATTTGGCTTATGCCGCAACGTTTGTTGTGCTTTGAAACTTCGGCAAGACTTCCTTGCCGAACCACTCAATGTCCTTCCTAATTGCGCTAGGCGGAATCGCCAGTGCGCCGGCACCGATGCATACGCGCTCCAGACCGGGGAACTCCTCCTGAATCTCGCAGAGTTTTTCGTACACGTGCTCCGGCGGTCCACAGATCCATGCGCGGTCACGAACCAAATCGTGCACGGTAGGTAGTCCGGCGGTTGGCGCCGTTTCCGGGTCATAAGTCGCCAAAATCTGCTCTCTGGAGAGTTGCGGCATCCGTCCTAACGGCGCCAACACCTTGAGTTGCTCCTCAAACCAAACCGAGGCTTCTCGGATCGCTTTCTCTTGAGTATCCGCAATGTGTATCTGTAGGACGAGAGCAAGCTCCTCTCCGAGCTGGGTGTCGCGTCCGGCGCGGGCTAGCGATTCTCGCCACTGTGCCGCAATCTTATGAGCGCGCCCGCCCGACGGTACGACGCCCTTAATCCCGTGTTTAATCATGAAGTTTATGCCCCGCGGACTGGCGCTGAAAATGGGCTGCCAGCACGCCACGGGCCGATTCACGGGACGCGGTACAAGTGTAATCTCCTCCAATTCCTTCTCACGATAAATGACCTTAGCCGGCAGATTGTAGTATTTGCCGTGATACGAAAAGGACTGCTCGTTCCACGCCTTGAAAATAATCTCGACCTGCTCCTCGAACTTCTCTCGATTTTCCTCATCGTTATCAAGCGGCGATCCAAGTGTTTCCACCTCGCGGTTGATGTAGCCACGACCAAGCCCGAACCTGACTCTACCGCCCGTCATGATATCTACCGTGGCGAAATCTTCCGCCAACCGAAGTGGATGCCACGCCGGAATGGTATTAAAAAAACTGCCGAACTTCAGGTTTTTAGTGGCTTGTGCGAGATACAGACTCAGCATCTGTATGTTTGGAATGCCTCCATAGCCCTCTCGCTGGAAATGGTGCTCTGCCAACCAGAGCGTGTCAAAGTTCAATCCGTCCATCAACTCGGCGATAGACCGAGATTCGTCGATGACGGTATTAAGGTGAACGTCCGACTCCAACCTATCATCAACACGGAGGCCCTGAAAGCCCAAATCTTCCATTTCCACATGGCCTCCGTAAAAGTAGTCGAATTTGGATATCACTCGTTCCTCCAATCGTAACTGTTTAGTCTATTGACATCTAGAGCGAAGGAAGGACAAACGCGTGCCCTTAAGGTGACAGCATCAATATTATCGCCTATATATTCATTCAGGTATCAGGACAACCCGGTAATCACCAGATTGTTTCTGTAGGGAACGCAGATCTGCGTTCCCTACTCTCAGACAATTAGTGGGGGATACCCAACTTGTGCATGCGTTTATGGATTGCCTCGCGTGCCTCGACAAATGGACGTTCGAGATAGGCGGTGTGATCCGGCTCACCGTGATGGTGTGTCGCTGTGCCTTGCTCGTGCAGCGGGGCGGTCTCGCGGATGTAGGTCAGACAGCCGTCAATGAGCGTGAGCATATATTGTGCCGCGTCTTTGTCAAACATCCACCAGTCGCCGCCGCAGGCGATGTAAACCGGGGACGTATGAGCAAATATGCCGCGCTGCCAACCGTCATGGTGCTGGATGCTCGTATAGTTGGGACCGCCGCACCTTGCCGCCACCCACGTATGTCCGTCCGCCTTCACCTTCGCCTTCAATTCCAGTCGCCGTGCCCCCTTCGCGTCTTCTGTTGATGCCACCACGCGCCCGGCTTGGACGAGCTCAAGCGTGTGAATCGGGAAGATGCTCTCCGCCCACGCCTCGACCTCAACCGTGCCGGGACCGGACATCTGAAGCGTGTCGCCTATCTGATTGCCTTCTACGGTCAGGTTGATGATGGGACCGCCGCTATGGAACGTGCGTCCGCGTGCGACGTTCTTGCACCAGTTGTCGTAATTAAATTCCTCATCTTCAGAGAGGCGAGCGTACGTGCGATAAATGCCCACCGGTACATCGCTCGACATTTTATCTGTGCCGCCGACCAACGGCAGCCGATAGCCGCAGTTGAGGTAACGGTAGTATTCAAGGTGATTGAACGCATCGTGACGCAACATTTCGACGCCATCCGCTCTGCCGGTGGCAATCAGTGCCGCCGGTTCACCGTTCGGATTCGGGTGATGCGGGATGATCACGGTGCCGCCTTGCGCATGGCACTGGTCCGCCCAGTCACTCATGGTGATTTCCAATGTTCCGCCGGGTTCGGCTTCTCCGGGGCCATCGCTGCACCACGGCATTACCGGTTGCTTTAGCCCCCACAGAATTAAATGTCCCAGGAAGTGTTGGCGGTTCTCCTGCGTGATATAAACAATGTTGTTGCCTTCCTGCAGTACGCTCGCCTTGCCCGTAAATTCCTCGGTGTTTGTGAAGAGGCTTCCCCACTGCGATTGCAGCAAGTTGACCACGTTCAAATCTTCCCCCTGCGACTCCGTATGGCTGCCCTGCGTGGAGAGGAAGTGCACGTGCGAATCTCCGCTGAACCACCCATCATCATTCATGCTAATCCAGCGTTTCAGGCGCAGTGTGAGTTCGCGCTGCCCCGGTTCAACCTTCACCCGCGTCCGAAGCGGCTCGTATTCAAACCCGCGCGCCACATCGACGATGACCTCGCCGCGCGGCAGCCAACCTTGGCAGGTGCCGTCTATATAGGCGTATGTTATCTGCCCCATACGCACATCGCCGCCGACGTCAATATGCCAACTTCCCATATTCGAGTTGACCTGATTGTGGTGACCGTGCGGTTGATAGGCGATGCCTTCAGGCGATCGGAAATGAACTCGGCACGGCACCGGCTTGTTAGTCTCCTCGTCAAGCACGGTGACGTGCACCCAATTTCTACCGCGGTCAAGCAGTTCCACGCGCATCCGCGGTACCTCGACCTCACCTTTCTCTTGGACATCGCCCCATTCAACCTTACCGACCTCTTCCTCGCCTTGCTTGACCGTCACCGTCGCGGAGGGGAGCGCCGCAATCTCGGTGTAGGCGGGACTTGATTTCGGGTTCTGCGCCTCACCCCAGCCTTTGAAGGGATCGTCGACAAAGTCATCTGCAGAGGCTTCCGGCAAGGCGTGGACGTAGGTTGCGAGTCCTCGATCTACCTCGACATCAAGGTCGAACGGTTTTTCCGAGTCCTCCGGGTTAGTTAGGGTAATACGCGTTTCTCGGCGGCCCTGACGGACGAAGGGATGTTCGTCTACATGTCCAAGTGTGATTGCCCCGATGATAAAACGTGTTCCGGTCGGGATGACCTCCAGCGATTCGATGAGGGTATCCGGACGTGGATTCTCCCATGACCAAAGAAAGAAACCGCGCGGTCTGCCTTGCGCTACCTCGGTCTGTCGGCGTCCGGCGTCTCCCCATTCACCTTCGTCGCGCGGGTGGAGTGAGTCCAGTTGGTCCGGAAGTGCGCGGAACGGCAAACCGCCAAAGGAGGGAACGGCGATCTCAAATCTCTCGCGGATGGGGACGCGAACCTCATCGCCGCCCGATATCCGGAAGACGTAATCGGCAATCGGCTTTGCCAACGCCCCTCCTTCCGATAGTTCCGACTCAAGCAAGGTATGCGCGATAATCACGCGACGGGCGGATTGATTGATAGGGATAGTCACGCTCCCGCGCTCGGCATCGAAAGCGATGAGACAGTCCCCGCCGCGCTCCGCATCGGCTGAGCCGACGACGAACGGCAAGCCGCGTAGCGTCTGCTCTCCGATTGGCACACTCGCGCTATCGTTCAATACATCCAGACCGGCGTTACACAACGCGGACAAATCGAGAGGTTGATAATCTTTCATGGAATCTAGCTCCTTTCAAAACAATCCACAATCTGGCTGACGTATCCGATAAAGAAAGGCAACAAAATCCGCTTTTGGAAATTATACAATTATCAAGACGGATTGTAGGGGACGCAAATCTGCGTCCCCTACGGATTCGGATACATCATTTCAATTAATTTCCTTCCAAAAACCCCCACAACTCATCAAATTTTGCTCCCACAATCGGTTCATGACGGAGGATTGATGAGGTGCCCTCCCCGCGAACCGGATCTGTCATGTATTCCGGGACGTACTTGAGCACACGGCGCAAGGTATCGCGCGAAATTTCCATTTGTGAGGGGCGGTATCGCACCACACACTTATCCAACCTGGAAAGCAGACGCTGAGGATCAGCGTCGCAATACCATGCGATGATAACCGCCCCCATCGCGACCAACTCCCCGTGGATCCAGCCCCTGTCGCACATGAGTTCGAGCGCGAATGCGAAGTCATGGTCGCCGCTCTGCACGGTGGTCGCCAAGGCTCGCTCCCGCGCATCACGTTCTTGGAGCGCCCTGCCGATGACGCGGACGCTCTCCGGCGTCAACCTTCCTTCTGCGTCAAGCGAGGCGTGGAAGCAATCCGTGAAATCCTGATGAAACTGCTCCACGGCAGAAACGACCCCTTCGTCATACGGCGGTTCAAGTCCGAGCTTGTCGTTTCGCTGCCACTCGGCGATTTTGGCATAGTTGCAGAGGATGTCGCCCAATCCCGCCGTGTTCAGGTAAGACGGGGCGCGAAGAACCACCTCGTAGTCGATGAGAACGTGTTCGCAATCAATCCAGGGCCAACCATGACCGCCGCCAACGATAACCCGTCCATCCCATATCGCCAGGACGCCGTGAATGATGGCGCCGGTCGAGAGAATTGTGGGAACCAAAACCAGCGGCAGATCCCGCTTGAGCGCCGCGTATTTTGACGCATCCAGAGCCGTGCCCCCTCCGACGCCGACAATGAGGTCGACCTCCTCCGGTAGTCCGTCGGTAACCTCCTGCAGATGACCGTGATCCAGATAAGAGGCGCAACCTACGCCAGCAGGTTGTTTCCCTAAGTGAGATTGGGCCGTCTTAAAGGCGCTTGGCGTTGAGACAACGGCGTATGAGGGCCAGGTCTCGCTCTCCCGGCGCAAGAGGTTGTGTCCGTAGCGAATGTCGATATCCGCCGCGGGTTTGGATAGATTGGATTGACTCCAACCCCGTTTCCCTTTGTTCATTAGTAGTTCCTTATTGTGAAACAGTGGTCAGTGACCAGTGGTCAATGTGGAATCCCATTCATGTTTAACAGTGCATGTTAGTTCTACATTGTGAGACTTGGAAATTAAGATTCCCTAGGGTCTGTAGGAGCGATCTCCCTATCGCGACTTCTTGTCGGGAATCGGAATTCCCTCCTACCGTATTACCAATTGGTGTAGGAACCGTCGCGCCGTCGCAGTCGCGGTGCCTCCCAGAATTCAAAGGTCTGCTCCATCGCCAATTCTTCATTGAACTCGACGCCGAGACCCGGTTGATCGGGCACAACGAGGTTCGGTCCCGCCTGTGTGATTTGCACCGGAAATAGATCGGAATCCTGACGACCGGTTGGCTCCGTCGGCGAATTTCGCACCTCCAGCCAAGCGAAGTTGGGGACTGCCGCCGCCAAGTGCACTGTTGCGGCGGTGCAAATGGGGCCCAACGGGTTGTGCGGCATTAAGTCGATGTAATGTGCTTCCGCCATGCCCGCGACCTTCATGGATTCCGTCAATCCGCCTACGTTGCAGACATCGATCCGTGCGAAGTTGGTGATGCCGCGTTCGATGTAGGGCAGAAACGCCCATTTGCTGGAGAATTCCTCGCCGATGGCAAAAGGCACGTCAACCATACCCCGCAGGGACTCGTATGCCTCCGGCGTTTCGTCACGAATCGGCTCCTCAATGAAGTCTAGCGTGCCTGACGGCATCCGTTGACAGAACGAAGCCGCCTCCGCCACGCTTAAGCGGCAATGGTAGTCAATGCCGAGCACTGGCTCCTGTCCCACCTCCTCGCGCACCTTGATCAGCCACGATGCCGTCAAGGCGAGTGATTCGCGCGGCTCGAAAATGGATGCATCCTCTACGGGCGGGTGGCCCGGTACAGTGCGGATGACGTTCCAGCCACCTTCCATCAGGAGTTTTACCTCGTCAATCAGCCCGGGACCGGGCGCCGCACCGGTCGTCGCAAAGCAGGGCACGAGATCCCGCTGCTTGCCGCCCAGCAGTTGGTACACCGGCACGCCCAGAGCCTTGCCCGCGATATCGTGGAGCGCTATGTCAACCGCGGAGATGGCACCCGAGAGCACCCGTCCGCCTTCGAAATACTGACCGCGGTACATGTCTTGCCACATCGCGCCGATACACATGGGGTCTCGACCGATAAGGAATTCGCGGTAGTGCTTAACTGCGCCAGCCACCGCCAGTTCTCTGCCGGACAAGCCCGACTCGCCCCACCCGTGGATGCCCTCGTCGGTCTCCACCTTGACCACGAGTTGATTTCTGCCTCCCACCCAAACCGGAATGGGTTTAACGTCCGTAATCTTCATGCGATTCCTCCTACACTCCTGTAAGCCCCAGCGTCAAATCTTCAATCATCAAATCGTTGATGGAATTTTCATGGTGTATAGCAACTCAAATGCCCAAAAGATGCCTAACCGTCCTTTATTCCAACCGGCTTGTAGCCATTCCTATAACACCCCGTGCAGCTTCCCGCGCCAGTAGGCATCCAGCCAAAACACCACGGTGCGCGTGTTGAAGAACTCCTGCGCCGGCTTTTCCCGCGATTCGGGCGGCATCTGTTCGGCGCTGGTGTAGGCAAATCGTTTCCCGGTATGCGCTTCGGTGACGTTCTCCAGTAACTTCACCCCGACATCCGCGGCGTCATCATCGTAACCCAACTCATGGATGAGCATCGCCAAACACGCAATCTGTGCCGTGGAGGCGGGGTGTCTCGCATCAGTTTTCCAGTAGCCGTGGTGCACGTCATCAATGGGACCAGGTTCGTATTTCTCCAGCAGCCCATCATCCGTGAAGAACCCCATACCGATACAAAGTCCATCCTCTTGAACCGTGCTCTTGCCGGCGCGCCAGCACTCGCGGATGAGGCGTTCCCATTCGGCTTCGTCTTGCAGATCGGTTTCGCGCATGAAATAGTCGTACATCTCCGCCCAGTGATACAACTCCTTAATCTCGCCGCGCGGTCCTCGGTGCATTGACAACCCGCCATCCTTCACAGCCTGCCTCACGATGCGCACACACTCATCCAACAACGCCGTATCCCCTGTAATCTGATAAGCGATGTGCATGCCGATGGGGATTTTCAAAGCGCCGCTCGGGCTGCCGATGCGACCTTCGAACACCTTCCATACCTCTCCGAGGTAGTCGTAGGTGTAGTCGTGCCGGATCCACCAGTGTCCGTGTTCCTGTACGGCTTTCGCCATAGCCTGTTTCTCGTCGTCGGTTGCCAAGTGCTGATAGTACCGCCACAGTGCGATCACGGGAGAGTATGCCTGATCCACGCTAGTCTCGGTGTATACCTTATCGACCGCGTAGTCTCCTCTTAACGCACCATAAGGCTTGGGCCAGTAACCGGGATCAATCTTCCGTCCTTCGTGATAGGCGTACATCGTGGCGTGATATGCCTTCTCCGCATCTCGCCGAGCGGTTTCGTTCTTCGTCGCCAACCAGCGCCACGCCTGCGATAGTAGGTAGCGGTTGCCGACATAGTTGGCGTCTTCGTACATGGCATACGCCGGTGTACCGGCGTGGGGATGCCACTTCTGGCCCTCCCGTTTCCGCTGTTCCGTGTTTTCTCGCACATCTTCCAGTCGCTCGTACGGTATCGGATTCCGATCCGGATAAGTTAAGGAGTGGCGTATCAGACCGTGTTCATCCATAGCATCGTCCAGTACCGCTCGGTTAAAAAGATCCGCGCGCTCTTCAAGAGACATTGGGAATCTGCCCTCCTTTGGGTGACACGATTCGTCCATGCTGCGGTAAGTGTTATTGGAAATTACGCTAGAAAAATGACGGGATTTAGCATAACAGAAAACAGGCTTCGCGTCAAATAAATGCGAATCTCGAATGAATGGGAAAACGGAAGGGTGAAAGAATGGAAGACTGACTGCGACGATTTACAGTGTAGCACGTAGGTTGGGTTGAACGGAACTACTGGAGAAATCATACACGGCAGGAAGGTTTTCGAGATTTCATTCCCCGGGAAGGAACCGAGTTTCGAGTGAAACCCAACTTGAAAATTTGTGGGTTGAGATGTTGGGTTTCATTCCATCTAACCACGATACACTATCGTTGAAAATCCCTCCTACGGTTCGTGTTAGATAGCGATTTGCATTTCCCCATTCAACCCAACCTACATGACTCTATCGCGGGGAATCTACTATCGGAATGTTCTATCGCCTTCGCTGTCCACTAGCTTGCTCTCAGTTGATGATTTTTTGATCCCTCCCTACAAATGTACAAAGTCTGGAAGTTCTTACGTCTGGTTAAACCCAACTTGATAGTCAACACGTGCGTTGGATTAAGGTGTTGGGTTTCGTTCAGTTTCGGTAAAGTCCGCTTCATTGAAAAATGGCACCTCATTGTGCCTGCTAGCGATTCGCATTACACCACGCAACCCAACCTACGCCACTTGCCACTGATTTGCGCTTAAACCTTGTATTTCATAGCGTTATGTTGTAAAATTTTAGGGTAACCGAAACCGCCAATTTGGCCATTAGTTTCTTTTTGAAAGACCAATTAGATTTATACGGAGGACAGAAGCATGACAAGAATTACAATATACCCCATCGCCATCGTCATTATGTTGATTGGGATGGGGATGACACTATCATCGGCATTTGCTCAAGCGGTTCCCGGGGCGGTGCTCTACTTTAACCCTGTCGAAACCGACCAAGATGACGGAGATAAAGTCTGGCGAAACGCCGGCGAGGCGGGCGGGGAATTGCAACATAGTAAGCTCAAGCCTAAGCTCGAGGAGGGCGTCATCTCGATTAAAGGTCTCGGCTTCAAAGAGGACACAAAGTGGTACACTGCCGACACATCCGGTATGACCTTCAGCAACGCGGCGCCAGGCGGCAAAACGCCCGTCGTGAACCTTGAAGACTTCACCATGGGTCTACTTATGAAGATAAACGGACCCATGCTTGCGCAGGAGCATCATCTCGTCGGAATACAAGCGGCGCCGAGAGAGAGCGTGCAAAACTTCCGGATTTGGCTGGACGCTGGCGGGAATGGAGATTTTGCGACCATAAGCATTGCCCAAGGCGCGCTAGGCTTGCGCGACGACTGGCCCAAAGGAACTCACGGATTAGGGGTTGGGGAACAGGAGTGGCACTGGGTGCACATGGTGTTTGAAAGCGGAAAGAATTTTATCTCGTATGTTGACGGCGAGAAAGTCGGAAAGACGGGACCGAGTGTGAAATGGAACAAAAGGCATGACATGTCGCTGCATTCTATCTTTTCGCATAGCCGCGCCGAACAGGTGCGCACCTGCAATTGCTCAATCTCCATCTACCGTGTCTACGACCGCGCGTTGAGCGCGGATGAGATTGACCAGAATGTGCGCGGCTCGTTCGCGGTTGATCCCGCAGGCAAACTGTCCACAACTTGGGGGAAACTGAAACGCGGATTCTAGTCGACGGGTGTGGAGTTCCCTCTGTTTCTTTCTATAGCGTGGGATTAGCGATTGTCAAATCCCCCGATCCCACCATCGTTTGTGTGGAATCCGAGTTTTTGGGAAAACCGGAAGCCAACAACAGAAAGTTGGTGCAAGAATTCCATGTTCGATTTGACAATCGAAAATCTCCGCTGGGGGTTTTTGTTGAGGTAGGGAATAACGATCAAGCAAGCGAACAGTGAGTGCGATATAGATCCCTCAAGCAAGCGAATGGCTCGCGATTCACCGAGAGAACTGCGAGGGATCAACTGAGCAAATAGCGAGGGCGATAGAAGGTCCTGATGGAGTTCGGGTGCGATTGAGTACCCTTTTCAAGAAAAAGCTCGGTTTCTCTTTTCACCCATCATTTCCTTTCGTACTTTCCCCGCCGCTCTAACCGCCAACCCGATGCGTTTCCAGTTTACGTCCAACCTACAGATGTCTAATGCGAGACCTGCAACATGAAAAACGCCATCGCGCAACGTAGAAAACCCAAGACACCCGAAAAAGTCATCTCCGAAGCGAAGAATCTGTGGCTACAAGGCGTGCCCGCTACTGAAATTAGCAGCCAACTGTCGGTTGCAGTAAACGTGCAAACCATCCGTCGTTGGGCGAAGCAGTACGATTGGCATCAGCCCACAGAAGATGAGCTCGCGCAGGAAAGACTCAACAAAGCACGCGAAGCGAACGGCAAATGGTTGGATGTCGAGTCCAAAGTGGCAGGGATAATGCGTAACTATGCGAGTAAACTTACGGATTCTATCCAAGAAAGCGACGGGGCGGAATATACCAAGTTATCGGAAACGATGGAGCATGTCTTCAAGCTATCTAAGCTAACGCAGGAAGTTGGGATGGCTCATGAAAGATTACTAAAGCGCGCATCGGAGGCTGTGGATCCCGAAACCCCTACGGCAAGTAGGTTGGATGATCAGTTGAAGATTACAAGTGAGACGCTGGAACAGATAACCAAAGCGATATTGGTGGCGGAATTCGGCGGGACCGAGAGCGAAAGGATTTCCCATGCGCAGCCGGTCATGCTCGCTGCCGGCGAACCCGTTGAGAAAGAATCCGCGTCCGGAAACAAAGCAGGCGCAATCGGTCCATCGGACGACGACACTTAAACAATTCGGTTCTTCCGAGTTATACTTCACGCTGCCGGAAGTTGCGTTTTTTGAATAGTCTGAAAACGTAGCGTAAGTAAAGTTGCCAATTCCGATTTGTAGGTGGTGTGAGTCTGATTGAGGCAATCGGTAATTGCACGCTTGAACTCGGAAAATTCGGCATAATACTTTGAGTAAAGGCATTTTTTCTTGACGAATTTCCAGAGC
This sequence comes from Candidatus Poribacteria bacterium, assembly GCA_965197465.1. Lineage (GTDB taxonomy): Bacteria > Poribacteria > WGA-4E > WGA-4E > JAJDTR01 > JAJDTR01. The sequence continues at coordinate 4,475,432 of OZ240209.1, forward strand.
CGTTCAATCAGATTTAAGTTGGGAGAATATGGTGGAAGATAAAGCAACTCAATAGTGAGTTTCTCAGCTAACTCCCTCACGATTTGGCATTTTTGATATCTGGCATTATCTAAAACCAATGTAATCGGCATCTCACCTGCCGACTTTGCAATACGCACTAACAAATCACAGACGGTTTGCGCATTGATGTAAGTATCGTTTTGTACCGCTATCAGTTCGTGTGTCACGGCATTCAAGGCACCCAAAACGTTAAATCGCTTTCTGCCGGCGGGGGCTTTGATGAACACACGAGTGAACGACCAGAGAAATCCTAAAAAGGGAGCTAAGACAAAATGGGCGGCATCAACGAAAAAGACGGTTCTCAGACCAGCAGCAGCTTGGTCCAGACGCGGTTGCAACTCTTTTTTTAAAGTCCTCCTGTGCCTCGACATCGGCTTCGGCTGGTATATGCCCCACTTTCCGGTACTCAATGCCTATGTTTTTGAAAAACGCACGCACACGACTTTCACTGCGTTGAATACCGGTGAGTTCGTAGATTTTTGCCGCTGCTTCTTTAAGAGCCTGTTTGAAAAAGAAAAAAGTTGTCTAAACGGTTGATGTTTACGTTTACTCATTGGAGCAGTTAATTCTGAACCAATGAAAGGAGTAAACATGAACCGCAAGAGTTATCCCAGTGATTTGACCGATGCACAGTGGAAGAAACTGTCACCATTTCTGCCAACACCTCAACTCTTAGGCAGACCTCTCAAGTGGGAGATGCGTTTAATCATCAACGCCATCTTTTATGTCGTCAAGTCCGGTTGCCAGTGGCGAATGCTACCCCATGATATGCCACCGTGGCAAACCGTCTATTACCATTTCAGAAAGTGGAAAGCCGACGATACATGGCTCTTGATTCATCAGGCACTTCACGAACAAACACGTCGTGATGTTGGCAAGGAACCATCACCGACAGCAGCTATCATCGACAGCCAATCCGTTAAGACGACGGAATTAGCGGCGACTAGAGGATTTGATGGTCACAAGAAGGTCAAAGGGCGCAAACGAAATCTAGTAACTGATACGATAGGTATTCCATTGATGGTCAAAGTCACTGACGCCAATGTCAGTGACAATCAGATAGCTATTGAGTTACTCACAGAAGTGTTTAGCTGGTACATAACAATTCAGTTGGTGTGTGCCGATGCTGCCTATCGCGGAGAATTGGAAGACTGGTTATATCTTGCTCATCAGTGTCAACTGGAGATTGCATCTACGCTAGGGAAGCAGGGGTTTGAAGTTGTCCCGTTACGATGGATTGTTGAGCGCACATTTTCTTGGCTTGGTTGGTTTCGTCGATTGACTTTGGATTATGAACGCTATCCTAAGACTGCTGAAACTATGATTTACATCGCTTCCATTTACTTGATGCGAAACCGAATCAAATGACTTTTCAAACAGGTTCTAATTGTAGCTGCTGGATTTGTCCGAAAATAGTCTTCAATCGAGGTCTGATGTGCCAACAGTTCACTTTCCTGTGGGCAGTAATTGAGCTGTTTGAGTGCGTCAATGTCGCCAGTTTGGTAGTGGCGCAGGTAAGCCCGCAACGTGTTAGGCGAAATACCGGCTAGACGAGTGATTTGACTATGTGGTAAGCCTTGGTGTTTGAGCCAAAGCGCCTCCATCTTTCGCTGCACCCTCGGATGAGGATGGTGATAACGTTCATAATCGAGCGCTTCAATGTCTTCTTCAGTAAAGTCAATAGCAATCATAGGATTTCCTCGTCAAAAACTAAGAAGGCTATGTTAAATCCACAAACACAATTTATTCACATTGTAAGCGATTGTTGCCCAGAAGACAAGCGCAATATTAACCGATGCGGGGTATAAGTGTGCGATTCAAACTGCTGCGGCAAGGCGCGTTCGCCCTATGCGTTCAAATTGATTGTGATAATTCCCACGTTTTATGATTGAAAACTATACACATGTATAGTATGATGTAGCTGGTTAACGCTCGTCGCGACCCTACTCCTGCCAGCGACACGCCGCCGGGACGAATATCCCATGTCTCTCGTATGCACTCTGTTCACCTTCGCATCCGCTGCACCCGCGTTGTCAAAGGCTTCCGCGCTAACTGGAGAAGTGAAAACGCCTTCAAAGCGTTTCGCCGAGAACTCAATCCGGTCACCCTCGCGCGCGGACCATTGCCGTGAAAATAGGGAAAACAACAGAGTAAAATGTCGAATCTGTTTCTAAACCTTCTGTCCCGTTCAACTGTTCTTGCCCCTTGTCCGCGCCGGCTTTGTCGGCAAACGAGTGAATCTCGGCGGCGTCCGGTCATAGCGCCTGACGCGTATTTGGGCAGTCGTTTCAGCGCCGCGAGGAGAGGGGTCAAATTCATAGTCGCAGAAAATCGCACAAAATCGCACGCTCATCGCCGTGCAAAAATCATGCACGAAGCCAAGCTACGACAAGCTTCGACGCCCTTTTGAAGTCGTAACGCATAAACTGCGACAGTATGTTGTAGGGTGCGCATCGATCTAACGAGTGGATAGCGATCAACCGACTGAATAAAGAAGGCGATAGTATATCCCGGGCGATAGAGATCCCCTGCCCACCATCCGCATTTCAACCCGGTGGGAGGGGCATCTTGCCCCGACGTGCACTAAATTGGACGACTAAAAACCGAGTTGCGTCGATTACAATAACTGGCCACTGACCACTAGTTGTCGCGCGTGATCAACCGAGCGAATAGCAAGTGCGATAGTGAATCCCGTGCGATAGAGATCCCATAGCAAACTCCCTACAGAAATAGAACCACATCGGCAGGCATCGGGCATGGGTTCCGCTAATTGAGCACGGTCGGCTTTGCCCGCCACCCTCTTTGACCCAGAACGATCGCCAATGTCATCCGCACCAGGACAAACCGCCGTCGCAGCCTAACTTTATTTTCTTGTTGGCATTTTGTCGGCATTAGGATTCCGAAGAACCCGCAGCAGCAAAGGAAACCGCCATTTCCGAAAATGCCAACGCGCTGTTTAAATCGACGCTCCGTTGGCATCCTTTTTCAAGCTGTCGGTTCGATGATTCGCATCATTGTCGGGACGATTGTGGGGCTCCAATCCACCTTATGCCACCATCCACTCACGATGGAATCCGTGTTCTACAGTCGTCTTATGACGGAAATGGCTATACTGTCTATTCGTCAAACAGGCGCTTGATTCATCCTATTAATGCTCTGTTATTTTGGAGAATTGGCATGAGCCCAACCGCGACAATTCAGTGGTTAGATCAAGCGAAAAGTTTGGCTCTCACGGATGCGATCTCACAGCGAGCGACACGGTTTTTGGAAAACCTATTGACGGCACTGACGCCGATAGAGACGGTGCTACTGCCCAACTACCCGAATCCGTTTAATCCGGAAACGTGGATGCCCTACCGCCTCGCTACTGATGGCGATGTCCAAATCTCGATTTATGACAGCAAAGGCGCCTTGGTCCGACGGTTAAATCCGGGGCATCAACTCGCGGGATACTACACCGATAGAGGACACGCCGCATATTGGGACGGCCGCAGCGAAAATGCGGAGTCAGTTGCAAGCGGTATCTACTTCTACCCTATACTCCGCACCTTATGAGTGCAAATTTAGGAATTTCATGATATCCGTCTAGAAACCAATGACACTAGTATATATTGTATTCGTACTACAAGTAACACGCTATATATTGACACTACAATGCGAAGCTAATAACAACTCGCCGACTTAACACGTTAGCAATTCATATATTCCGTATTCCGCACTCCATGAATACTGGCTTTGCGACCATTTAGTCGACCAAAAAACACCGTTTTGGGGCGCAACTCGAATCGAATCCAAGCCCTAATTGGATTGTCAAAAATTAATAAGCTCAGTACCCACGCGGGTTTACAGGATTTCAATAAATCTTGTAAACCCCCAAAATAGGTGCGGAGTGTAGGTTCTACCAACTCCGCGCAGGAAATTACTCGCAGATGCGCCGGATGGTCGTTGTCAAGTAGCACAAAAATGTAGGGGAACCGATTTTTTTTACCAAAACACAGTATACGGATTGTTTGATGAGCATACTGTAGGCGGAAGAACCTTTCCGAGCGGTCGGCAGTGCCCACCCTACAATACTGGAACTGCTTGACCTTTGTCTTGATATGAGAAAAGAGTTGATATATAATTCAGACCATGATGATGACTGGGTTGATTGATGGGCGTACTGTAGGCGGGAGGTCCTTTCCCGACGGCGAAACGGTGGACAGTACCCACCCTACCTACATTGGTGGCGAATCTTGAACGGTGGGCAGTGCTCACCTACAATAACGGGTTGGCAATTTAGGGAGACAATCACAACAAGGAAATGATAAGATAACCGTTCAGAGACGCAAACGAAGAACTGTCGGCGATCATCAAGTCACCGATTTTCCCTCTTTTTGAAACCAGAGGGTTGCGAATCGTTGCAAGGGAGCAGGCTTCGTATAATGCGCACGGTGCGTTCGCGGGATGTCCTGAAAGGCAAATTGAAATAAAATATTATGAACAATCTCAAAATCAGAGATAAACTTCAAACTGTAATCGAGAAGCGCTTTTTCCACATTCTATGGATTTGTTTGATCGTATCGCTTTTTGCTTCAACGCCTCTCACTGCAGAAAGGGATTCGACCATCGGCCTATCTGAAATCGCGGTCAATATTCGGGATGAAGTCGATATCGGCCGAATGCGAAAGGACATTGCGCGGCTTTCTAGTCTCAAGAGTCGGGTTACAGGCTATCCCGATGCTGCTGCCGCAAGTAAGTATGTCTTCAATCGGTTCGTCGAGACGGGCTTACGGAACGTAGAGAGCCGCGGATTTCGGATAGCCGTGCCTATTGACCACGGCGACGGAAGACTGGATGTAGTTTCCCCAAACGACGAGGTGCTCAAGACCGTAAAAATATGGCCCGTCTGGCCCAACCTCGTCCGCACCTCCCTTCTGCCCACAGGCATCAAGCACCTCGTGCAAGACGGCGAAACCGTCGAATCCATTGCCAAGTCGTATCAGGTAGCCCCTCACTCCATTCTCGAGGATTCCCACAATCAATATCTACGCGATCAAGCCACCGATGGACAGGATAACGACAGGGATGGCGAAATTGACGAGCCCGGCGAAGTTGCGCTAACGACGAACAACACGGTTTTTGTTCCCACTGGCGGTCTTCGCGCCCCGCTCTTCTACGGCGGTGACGCCGACTTGGAAGACTTTAACGGAAAAAACATCGGTGGATTCTGGTACGTCGTTCAGAGAGGCGATACACTCGAAGACATCGCTCACCGGCATCGCGTTACCGTCGGGAGTATCACCGACGATGTACTCAATAGCCACCTGCAGAAAACCGAAGACGGCATTGACAACAACGAAGATGGCGAAATTGACGAATACGGTGAAATTCCATTGCTCGCCGACATACTCCATTGGGACAATGACGGCATTGATAACGATGCTGATGGGTATGTTGACGAGACGCCCGGCGACTACCGTGACGGCGTTGACAACAACAACGACGGTTTGATTGATGAAGAAGGCGAGTTCGTCGCCGCCTCCGAGTCCAGCCTCTTTATCCCGCGCGGAAGCGTTATGCTGATAGATTTCAATTCCAGCACGCAATGGATAAATGCCGCTATGCTTGGCGCGAAAGCTGTGGTGTTTATTGAACCCGAAACCACCATTCGCGGCGAAGCCGAAAACAAGTTCTTGACCGTACCCGCCAACATTCCCCGATTCTGGATTTCAAGGACGGATGCGGACCAGTTACTTGACTTGTTAGACCAAACCGATGCAGAGAACGCAAATCCGCATGCCCAACCGGGGCAGTTGATGGTTCGTCTGAATTCTACCATGACTTGGGAACGCCGGATTGGTCAAAACATACGCGGTTTCCTTGAAGGCAGCGACCCGATTCTGAAAGATGAGATGGTTGTCGTTACCGCCTACTACGATTCCATGTCCGTTGTCCCCTCGCTTGCTCCCGGCGCCGATCCAACCAGCGGAGTCGCTGCGCTTTTGGAGGTCGCACGCATCCTCAGCAAAGAGGAATACCGGCCCGGACGCTCCATGCTGTTCGTCGCCACGGACGGCCACTTCCAAGGGCTTGCGGGTATGCGCTTCTTTATGTTCGGGATCGGTCAAGACATTATCGCGAGAGCGGACTTCAACATCAATTCAGGCGAAGCCCCCGGGATTCCTACCATGGGCGGGATGGCAAAAGGGCTAGGGCTTGACCTCCGTCCGTTCAAAGAGTTGAGCCGAAAACTGCTGCTCTCGATTGATCGCAGCGTGCTCGTCGATCTGGCCCCCGAATTTTTCTACGAAGTCCATCAACTTGACGACGCCATTAAATCACTGAAATCCACGGTAGGCGATGTCGGGACAACGTACAACCGAATCAACTCATTGCGCAACAAACAGAGAGACTTCAAAGAGAAGCAGAAAAGGCGCCGCCGTGTTGTGAAAAAGCGCGAGAAGCAAGGGTATACCCAAGAGGAGAAATCTACCCTCGAAGCCAATCTCGTAAAATTCAAGAAAGACGCACTACAGACAACCCAATTCTTACGTGTGGTCGTTAACCGCATGCATACACTCCAGGGCATGGCATTGTCGGCGTGTCGAGAGGCACAATTGGAGTTGATAGAAAACGCTGCGCTACCTATGGCACGGTTAGACGTGTGGGTGTTGGAGCAATTGGAAGCCGATCTGAATGCGGGACGGGTCGGCGGAAGCTACGGACGGCAACCGGATGATTCCTACCTCAAACCGGAAAAAGGGCAAGATGGCAACTATTACCTTCCAGTCCCGTCGGATCTCGTTGGAACACCCGAGGCCACTGATTTGCAACGACTGTCCGACTACCTGGCGGATTGGGAGTTTTCCGATTCTCGAAAATTCGCACTCCAATACGCTCAAGAACGAGTGCTGGATCGACACCTCGATTTCCATGGTCTGAAGGCGATGAAGGACGCGCGAAAAGTGGTGCATCGCGCTAGACAGGCGAATAGAACCTTAGACGATTATAGTGCCCAAGAAAAACTCCAGCTTGAGAACGCCCTTCAAAGAATCCCTCCGGAGGCGGATTTCGAGTCACCCATCAAAACCAGCATAAGTCGGTTGCGCACCCAACGCGACTACATGCCCGATAAAGTCGAGGAAACCTTTGGGCCGTTTCTGAGCAATGCTATTTTAGGGCGACTGAACGGAATTCAGACACAACTGCGGCAGAAGGTGGCGAATGTTCACGAGACAGCCGGTGGCGGAGTGATAAAGGAATCTCATGCGGTCCTCATTGACGAACTGACGAAGGATAAGCAGGGAATTTTCGAGATTGCCATGCGGAACGCGCGGCTCGAACGCAAACGACTGGAATCTTTACTGGAGGATGATTGGCACGCTTCGCTGAATCGTCCATATTTTGAAGAGGAGATACTCGTGTTGCGTCACTACCTTGAGAGTGACGAACTAGAATCTGCAATTGAAGGACGTGACCAGATTGCTGCCCACCTTGAAGAACGCAGGCTGCTCCGGTTTGTCAAACAGAAGGCGCGCGAGGACATTGTTGAACTTCAGAACCTTTGGAACGGACTGGGCAACTTTGACCGCGATTTTCCGGACGACATAAAAATCTTGCTCCGCGATAACATGCTCACCCTCCGGAACTCACGTATTCGCAACATCCAGTCTCGCGTCGCAATTCTTGCCCGATTCAGCAAATCAGAATACGACCGCAATATAGCCGCCGTAGAGCAAGCCATCTCCCTTCAAGACCTCTTCAATCGTTACTACACCTCCCTATTTATCTCGATTGACCTCTCCACACAGAGTGATAAATTCGCCGTCTTCAACAAAGGGTGGTTCTACGACCAGCAGCCCGAATTCGTCTTGCGACGGGAATTTGCCACCATCGGTAATAAACTCATGCAGTACGCCAACGACGTTGACTTCGGCGTGCGCATCGGCAAGCTCTGGAGCTTCACCGACGACCAAATTCGACAAGCAGTCATGAACAGCCAGTGGGAAGCCGCTTTCGAGATTGCAACGAAGAAAGCCATTGAAGGGAAATCGCTAGAGACCTTGATTACCGACCACTACGAATCGCTTGTTGCTCTGACCGATGTCTCCCGCTTGATGAAGATGCAGTTTGAGCAGATGCAAACGCGTGGCGAGCCCTCGGAGGACATGCTCAAAGACATGGAATACATCCGCAACGAAGTTGAGCGGTTTATCCAAGATGACCTGCGCGAAGCGCAGCGCACCCGCAAAAACACAATTCGACTCCTCAATCGTCTGCCGATGATGCTTGCCCTGCGTTATGAAGATCCCTCTCAACTGAGCCCCGACGAAATTGAAGACATCCAAACGTTAATCGAGATCGTCGGACTAGGAGGAGAAACGAACTTCGTCAATGCCATTGCCGCAACCGGTGCCAAGACTTGGCGAACCTACATCCCCGGCAAAATTGCCTTTGACAGCGAAGTTGCAACACTAATCGGCAAAACCGGCATTAGTTTCGCCACGATTGAAGATGGACGCCTGCTCGCCGATACTCCGTTAGATACGATCGACAGAATGGATCTCACTTATGACGGAAATCTACACAAACAAGTGAAGACACTTACCGGTCTCCTCATGCAAGCCATGCTCGATCCCAAGATGCCCACCGGCGCCAAAGTGGGGAACTTCTATTGTAACCTATTCGGTGATGTCGTTGAGTACGATGCGCGAGAGAGTGCCCTGCCAAACACCCCAGTGCCCTATCCCATCGTCGCTATACGGCGCAAACACAAAACCATGATGGGGGTGCGCGGCGATCTCTTTGCCATGGGAAACAACAAAGCTCAGTTTGATGTGCCGGGGCTCGCAATGGAGGAGCGAGCAACGCATCGAATCGGGGGCTTACAGGAGGTTGACGCCTACCTCCTTGACTCCGATTCCGGCGATATCGTCTATGCGCCCGACTTGGGTAACTTCGGCGCTAAACTGACATCCAATAAACTCCGAATTCAAAACCGCCGACGAGGCTGCCGCGTCATCGTTTTCCCCTGTGTGTCCACCACCATCTACGACCTCGTCGATCAGCGATACTTGCGCACACTTCGAGAACTGCAAGTCTATGACGGCTTAAGCGATAGTGCCCCGGAAAAATACGGTATGTCCAAACCCTGGCAGCAACAGGGCGTATCCGCTACTGAGCCGATTGCGCTCGTCTACTCCGAGCCCGATACACGTATAAAGATTGGTATGGCGTACGGCCAAATCGGCAAGCGGCTCCTGCTCATTAAAGCGGGCAAAAGCGGTGCAAAGAATCCGGCACTCTACACCGGTTCGGGATTCGTCGTCCGAGAAAACGGTTCCATCCGCGTCACGCCCTACGTCGTCGTCCGAGACATGTGGTGGCTCGACGAGAACCGAACTAGCCTCTACAAGCGGTTCGGCATCAGTAGCGATCGACTCGATCAGCTCCATTTCTTTGCACACGAACATCTGGAACAAGCAGAATCCGCTCTCGCCAAGAAAGAATATTCCACGGCAATGAAACTCGCCCGCGCCGCCTGGGGATATGAATCACGCGCCTATCCGGATGTCAAGAAAACAGGCAACGATGTCGTCAACGGGGTCATGTTCTATCTAGCCTTACTCTTGCCATTCTCTTACTTCATGGAGCGTCTGATCTTCGCATCACCCGACGTGCACAAACGGATTGGCGGCGCATTTGCGATATTCATCGTTGTATTCGTATTCTTGGCTCAGGTACACCCTGCGTTTCAAATCACGACTACCCCCGTCATCATTCTAGTTGCATTCGTCGTACTGGTGCTAACAATATTTGTAATAGCTATTATCTTACGAAAATTTGAAGAGCAACTCGAAAAAATTAGACAAGAAAGCTCCAAAGTTTATAAAGCTGATGTCGGCCGTCTGGCAGCATCAGCCGCTGCATTCAGTCTCGGCGTATCCAATATGCGAAAACGGAAAGGTCGCACCATTCTGACGTGCGCCACTCTCGTGATTCTGACCTTTACCGTTATCTCATTTACCTCCGTGCGGACGTTCATGCACCCCAACAAGACCAACCTGCCAGCCGTGACACCGCGCTATACCGGGATGCTGATTCGAGATCAATACTGGCGCCCTCTTGAAGCACCAGTTCTCACCTCAATTATGAACGATCTGAGAAAGACGCAACTCCCCGAGTTTGATTTTCGGTCGATGTTGAAGAAGCGAGGCAAATCATCGGAAGATATTGAGGATATCATTGCCCAGTTAAATGAGGAGGGGGCACTCTCCAGCGTTAGCGCCGAGCCGATATTTCTGTTTAGCGTTGATTCACAACTTCAAGGGGAGTTAGCGAAGGACAAGATTTCCACGAACCTGCGCCAAGAATTTGACAGACGAGGTTTCCTTCTTTCGCCTCAAACCGCAATTCAACCGGCCACGGGCGATCGCAATCATCAAATCGAAATGGGAGCCCCGGACAGATGGGAGATTACCGGCAACAGGAGTACATACACGATCAAGAAAGACGGGGATGAATTGAAAGTTTACCAACCGTCTTCGGTGTTGACGGTTCACAATGCGGTAGGTCCTCGAGCGTGGTACCAATCATCGGGTACGGGAGATCAGTCGTTTGTCGAACTGAGACGTACGCCCAATTTCAAAGATCCGGTGCCGCCGGAGGACGCATTGACCGGCCAGTCCTATACCTTCTCAGCCAACATGCTGGTCGGAATGAGCGCCGCCGAGCCAAGAATCACCGGCATCAATCGTTATCTCTATTATGGCAAATGGTTCGATCCCGCAGATGAAGCCGAATGGCCCACCCAATGGCCCTATGTCTGTGTGCTACCGAAGGGAGTAGCCGATCTGTTAGGAATTGTCGAAGCCGATATGGGTAAAGCGACTGTCTCCGTATACGGCGCAGATTTCACCGTGACCGGGGTGCTTGGAATCGGGTTCAAGGATTTGACCGACAACGATGGCGAGGAACTGACCCCCATCGATCACCAACTAATGAAACAACAAAGTTCGCGCGGTGCGCAGGGGAATCAGAGTAGTACAAGCGAGTTGCAGAAGTACATCCATCTTACACCCGATAGCATTGCCATTTTGCCGTATCAAGTGATTATCAACCAAGGTGGCACGCTGCGCTCGGTGGCTGTCAATATGGAGCCCCAACCCGAGGACCCGCCGCTTCCAGGCGCAGTTGACAAACTAGATCTCATTATGGCGCCGCTGATGAGCCGAATCGCGCTTGATTTCTTCGTCGCGCGAGACAAGAACACGTATCTCTACAGTTCAATCGGGATGACTTCTTTCTCCGGCATGGGAAACTTGTTCATACCAATTCTGATCGCATCGTTGATCGTGTTAAACACCATGCTTGGCGCTGTCTACGAAAGGATTCGAGAGATTAGCATCTACAGCTCTGTCGGATTGGCGCCGGTGCATATCGCGTTTCTGTTCCTCGCGGAAGCGTGTGTTTATGCTATTGTCGGCGCAGTACTCGGTTACCTTCTCGGTCAAGTCGTGGCGACGCTGCTCGTGCATTTTGGTTGGTTGGCCGGTCTGACCTTAAACTACTCGTCCATGTCCACAGTCGTGGCGACAATTATCGTGATGATAGTGGTGGTGGGCAGTACGCTATACCCGGCGATTAAAGCGAGCCGAATGGCTGTTCCCGATCTGGAAAGGAAGTGGAAGTTGCCGGAACCTACAGGCGACGAATGGCACTTCAACCTGCCTTTCACGGTGCTATCGGAAGAATCTCTCGGTCTGAATATCTTCATGCGCGACTACTTTGATGCGCACGCGGATGAGTCCGCGAGTGATTTCTATACGAACCAGGTCGCCTTCAGCCAGTTCACGGAGGATTCCGGAGACAATGATAAGGAATCGTACGCCGTGAGTATGATGGTGTGGTTAGCGCCGTACGATTTAGGCGTGAGCCAATCTATTCGGTTCGTGACATCGCCCGTTGGCGGTGAGGAGGAGGAACTGTACCAGATCAAGCTCGATATAACCCGCGAGAGCGGCGAGATAGCGTCGTGGAAGCGTGTGAATCGCCGGTTCTTGAACTTGATTCGTAAGCAGTTGCTCATCTGGCGGACGCTTAGTCCGGACGTTCGAGGCGAATTCCACGAGCGCGGGCGCCAAGAGGACGACGCAACCGAGGGTGCCGCAAGCCCGGAACTGGCGCCGCAGCCAGCAGATTGAGAATCAGTGACCAGTAGCCAGTGATTAGTGGCTCGTATCCGGTGAATTCACTTCGGATACGGGGTTTGAGGGTGGAATCGACATTCATTAGAGGGCTAATCCGCGCCGATTTTCCATCTAATTCGTAGGGAACGCAGATCTGCGTTCCCTACGACCCAACTACGGTCACTTACTTCTGTTTTATGTTTGTTCTTGACTAAGGAATACGAATTCTATGAGATAGTAATCATAAAGGAAAGTCATTGGCTGCCATCAAGGGGGCAAATATCGACGGCGATAGAGATTCTTCGTTGCTATGCAACCCCTTCATCACAACGTATAGCCGTCCTAGGATTGGACAAATCCCTACGAACACCTCTGCAAAGCAAAGAGTGTCTTGGATTTAGTGATTGAATATACTCTTTGCACCGATCAGTTGAGCGAATTGCGAAGGATTAAGCGAACGGACAGTGAATGTGATAGAACTGCCATAGAAATCCCCTCCGTGCTGCCCACCGACCCTTGCCCCTTTGTTGTCCACGTTTTACTCTCTCAAGGAAATTCTGCCGGAAAAGTAGTGGCGAGTTGAAACGCTATTCACACGCCTCCAATTGCTCTGCGCCAGCCACCGTTCTTTACTGATCACTAGTCACTGCCCACTGTTTTTGAAAACTATGTCCGACAAATTCAATCAACAACAGAAGAACCCCGGGCTGACACCGCGGTTACTGCTCATTACGCTCATCCTGGTTCCCATCAACTGCTATTTTCTGCTGCAGATGGAACTGGTGCGTTATACGTTTCCGACCTGGATTGTGCCGCTGTCCAACGTCATCTTCATCTTGACGGCGGTGATGGTAATTAATTCTCTGGTTCGCTTGCTCCTCCCTGGCATCGCGCTTCGACACGGTGAACTCTTGGTGCTTTATGTGATGTTGAGCATTACGACGACGTTGTCCGCCGGGGACATCCTGCAAGCCATACTGTCAATTTTGGGATACGCCTTTTGGTTTGCCACGCCCGAAAACGAGTTCCAAGAACTGTTTATCCGGCATATCCCGCGTTGGCTCACCGTCTCGGACGAGGCGGCTTTGCGAGATTTCTACGCGGGTGAGTCCACCCTTTATCTGGAGCACCATCTGAGGGTGTGGAGTCCGGTAGTTCTCGCATGGCTGCTGGTTTTTCTGGTTTTGGCGTTCAATTTTCTGTGCTTGAACACCATCCTGCGGCGGCAATGGACGGAGCACGAACGGTTAACTTATCCAATCGCCCAACTCGCGCTGGAAATGACGAGGCCCAAAGGGGGATTCTTCCGGAACAAGCGGATGTGGATAGGTTTCGGCATCGCCGCGGGCATCGGTCTGTTAAACGGGCTGCACACGCACTTCCCGCAGGTTCCGTTCGTCCCGGTAAAACGTACCTACTACACCGTCACCGAAGGACCGTTGAGTTTCTTCGCAGACGGCGGCGATCTGATTCGGCTCTCGCTATACCCCTACGCGGTTGGAATTCTATTCCTGATGCCTCTGGATATGCTTCTTTCCACCACTTTCTTTTGCGGCTTGTACCGGGTTCAACTTACACTGGGCGACATCATGGGATGGGACAACCTCCCCAGATTCCCTTTCCATCGTGAGCAGATTCTGGGCGGCTTTTTGGGGCTATGCGTATTCGTTTTTTGGACCGGGAAGGGGCACTTCATACGTGTGATAAAGCGCGCGTTCGGCTGGCGAATAGATCTCCGTGATTCAGAGGAGCCTCTTCCGTATCGCGCCGCGGTGTGGGGGCTGGTGATCGGGCTTATCGTGCTGACATTCCTGCTCCGAAGGGCGGGCATGACGTTCTGGGTGGCTGCCACATTCGGGCTGCTCTTCCTGATTGCGCCAACCGTAATGACCCGGCTTCGCGCGGAGGCGGGGGTGTTCGCCTGCTATGGATACGCACCACGTGCGATGCTCAGTCAATGGCTGGGCACCCGACGGCTTGGACCCCAAAACCTGACATCGCTGACCGTGTGCTTCTTCAACAGCGAGTACCGCCCGCAGCAGATGCCGCACCAGCTCGAAGGGTTCAAAATCTCGGACCAAGCCAATCTCTCCCATCGAAAGATGTTTGCCGCGATACTCATTGCCACCGGGGTGGGCGTGCTTGTCTCTTTTTGGATTCAGCTCCACATGTATTACGATCATGGGGCGGCTTCGGGCTATTTCGGTCCTTGGGCATTGGGGCACGGAAGACGGTGGTACGGATGGCTGAAGGATTGGATCTACTATCCCACCAACACCGACTGGTTGGGCGTGGTGTTCATGGGAGGAGGGTTCTCGATGATGATGCTTCTCGCCTATCTGCGCTCAAGAGTCTTCTGGATGCCTTTGCACCCGTTGGGATTTTTGATAGCCGGCGGGGGAGAGTTGCCGGGCGATCTCTTGGTGCCGCTCATCGTCTGCACGGTGGCAAAGTGGCTCATCCTCAAGAACGGAGGAATACAGAGTTACCGCCGCGCCGTGCCGTTCTTCTTGGGGCTTGTCTTGGGCGACTTCCTCATGGGCAGCATCTGGAGCATACTGAGTATCGTGCTAAATGTGGAAACGTACCAGTTTTATCCGTGACGTACGGTTATCGACGCTTGTGTCCGTCGGTGCTAGGGCAATGCATTAAACACAAATCTTTCCAATCTCAGGTGTCACTTTTTTCTCGCGCCGTAACGATGACGTATGCGATAAGGGTTATTAAGAAAAGCGCCAAGTACATATAAGCAAGCGCGCGTAGGGCTTCTATGATGGTTGCGTATGTAGCGGACAGCCATGCGACCCGCATGAAATCAAGGTTCGGGGCCATCTCTTCAATTGTATCGCGATATGCCCATATATTATATCCTGACGGATATGCTGTTGCGCCTTTCGAAACACCCACTAAAAAGGTGGCATATTTCACGTACTTGATAAACGCGCTGTTTATGCGGAATTTGTCCTGAAAGATGTCCCCAAAGATGGTAGAAATCAAGCGTGCAAACATCATCATGACGCCAAAAGAAATGATTGCCGCTACGACGACCGAGACTAGGAAATCCAATCCATAAAACATAATTCCTCCCTATTTCAGGTGTCAATTTCTTGCGCTTTAATGGTGATGTATGCAATTAAGCCGAATATGAAAAGCACTAAATACATGGCGGCTATTGCGGTAAGGGTTTTCACGATAGTTGCTAGAGTCAATATCAGCAATTGTAGGTAATCAAAATCACGCTCCAAGATATGTGCCATGAGTTCAAAATATAGGGGATTTTCGTCCACACCGTGTGATATGCCAACCAGACAAGTCGCATATCGCACATACTTGGTAAACATGCGACTGGTTTCGTTCTGAATGATGCGCCGCATGAGGATGGCTAGCGGCGTTTCACACACGCTCGCAACGAAAAACGAGACCAATCCTGCCGTGACGAATGAGACCGTAAAACTCAGTTCGAAAGACATATATCCTCCGGTTGTCACAGGCGGATGGCGAAGTAGGGCTCGACAATCTAATGGAATTGCTATTGCAGATCGTTTTCGGTGAGAAAATTTTGAATCCGGCTTTCCTCAATGGTGAGATGGAGGACACGTTGCCAGCGGTGAGGGACAAACAGGTTTAGAGTGCCGTCGCTGACGACACAGTCCATGTAGGAGCACTGGAAGTTTCGGAACGGTCTTGAGAAGGCTTCGCTCAAGGCGTTTGCAAACACAAAGCGCGGTTCACTCCATGTGTGTCCGCCATCGGTAGAGGTTGCCAACCAGATTTCCGAGCGATCTTTCATGACTTCGGATTTTTCGCTGCTGAGACCGGTGTAGTTGAAATCGCTGTATCGGTTGTGGTGGAAAGCGACGAGGGTTTTGCCGTCGGACAAGTGGAACAGCATCGGCGGTGCGTCGGGATGCACGAGCGGCGTCGGCTGCGGATGAGTCCAAGTTTTGCCGTCGTCCTCGCTCCATAACCCCCAGAGATGGCCTTCGCAGGTGCGAGCCATCAGAAAAACCTGACCGTTTCCGAGGTTGATGGGCCGACCCTCGTCCATACGATTGAACTGAGGAACGCACCAGCCGCCGTGCCGTTTGTAGGGCGCAACGTTCCATGTCTGACCGCGATCTTCGGAACGCAAAATGTATTGCCGCGTCATCAACGGTTTGTAGGACCAATCGGCTTCGTGCGAGCCGAGCAGCCAAGTACCGGCATCGGTTTCGCACATGCGCATGACGGACATCCCTCGGAAACCGGAATCATTGGTAGGAGCGATTAGCGTGAGGTCAGACCAGGTGTGTCCGTTATCATCCGAATATCGAAAGCCGATTGGCGCGTTTTCGTGTAGCCCATTGGCTTGTTTTAAGCCGTTTATGCGTTCGTTATCCCAGACAGGTTGCGTGCCGAAGGCATAAATCCGGTTTGTGCCGCGGGGCGTGAGGGGAATAAACCCGTGCTGGTTGTAGTCGATGTCGAAGGCAATATTCGGTCCCTGCCACGTCATCCCACCGTCGGACGATCGGTAGGCGAGCATATCGTTGACTTTTTCGGACTTCCCTCCGTAGTGACCGCCATCGGGAAACATCAGGAGAAAATCCCCATTCGGCGCAATCGTAGCCCGGCATTCATATAAACCGCCTTCGGGATCGCGTGCGCGGTGCACAATCTGACCATCAAGGTGTTCACTGGCAACAACGCCCAAACGCTCGCGCAGAACAATGCCATTTGGCAATCGAGACACCGAGACGCTGCGTTTGTTAATCTCCGTCGTACTACTGATTTGCTCGTAGTCTAATCCGCTCATATGAATTCATCGGCGATTCGTCAATGAACCGATTCTCCCTGATTTGGCAATGATGTTATTTCACTATTACCATCCGCTTCATCTGTCGGAAAGATGGCGTGGACAGTTGGTAAAAATAGACGCCGCTCGAAACTCGTTCGCCCTGATTGTTGCGGCCATCCCAATAGGCGGCACGCCCTCGGTTGCGGTAGAAACCCACCGGCTGGAATCCGAGCGGCAGCGTCCGAATCAGGCGTCCGGACGACCCGTAAATCGAGAAGGTCACAGCACCGCCCTCCGAAAGTTGATACGGAATCCAGGTTTCGGGATTGAACGGATTGGGATAGTTCTGCAGCAACAAGCTCTGGTTCGGTCTACCGACGCCGCGAAGGGTTACAGACAACACCGCGTTTTCAATATCGTCGGGCGCGATCGTGAAACTGAATTCCTCCGAGGCAACCTCTCCGGTTGGATCAGTGACGGTCACCTCTAGGGTGTCGCCAACCTGTACCACGCTTCGGCGGGCAAGATCGGCGGTCGCCGCGGCGAAGTAACTATCCCGCACGCGATCTTGCATTATGGTGTTGGTGCGTAGGTTCCGTACGGTGACTAGATAGCCGTCAAGATTTCGATTCCCTTCCAATCGTCCGCTGAGAACGAACGCCCAGGCATCGTTGCCGGATGTCCTCCCCGGCGCGGCGCCCGGATGATTTGACCAGCCTGTCCCGACGAAAACGACAGAATGTGAGTGGGGCACGTTTACAATGTAACCGGAGGCACCGTCAATCGGAAATCCACTACCCGGCGCGTCCGGGGTCCAGCCGACAAATCTTTGATTTACACCGTCCAGCCTGATGACCATCGTGGCACCCACCAGTTCCGAGAAATAGCGCGCGTTTAGCGGTCTGAGAGGCTGCAATGGCACTGAGAGCATGTTCAAGCCTTTCGAGAGGGTAGTGATGAAGATGCCGGTGGAGTTCTGCCTACTCTCGCCTAGGGCGGGTCTGGCAATGAAACCGTGTCTGCTACCGTCCATAGTGTCATAGTGACCGACTATACCCCCCTCGGTGTCGATATCGCGCGCTACGGTGATGGCACTGCCGGGAACTCGCAATTCCGCCGGTTCCCCGTTCGGTCTAAGAATATAGGAGCGCTCGACATCGCTTGACTCCTTGGTTCTGAACAGGATAACACCGGCATCGCTGATGGCGTTAACGAAAAGATACTCTAGGTTGGATGGAGTGCTGGGGAAGTCGAAAGTAATAAAGCTGCCATCGGCGCCGCGCATGTAACCGTGATACACGCCGTCCGTATCCACGTAGCTGCCAACTAGGGTGCCCGCGGCGTTCATATCGTCGGCATAGGTTGTCATCGCTCCGGGGACATCGAACTGTTCATCTCCCACGAATCCGTGGATAACGCCGGCCTCATCAAATATGTCGCCAATCAGTTGACCCGCCTCGCTAACACCGAAGATTTCCGTTTCGGCTGCTCCCGGAAAATCGAACTGCGTCAATTCGCCCTCTTGCACGGCCACACCATGGGACACCTCGTTCATGTCTTGAAAGAACCCCACAGTCTGCCCGGCGTTGTTGAGACCGTAGAAGCCTATGGAGAGCGAGTCCGGGACATCATAAGTGGAAAACACGCCATCGATCAGCGTGAACCCGACGGCTTTCTCTTCAGCAGATCCGCGCGTGTTACCCGCGTAATCCCCATAATCGTTCGTAGACGTCAGCTCCAGAAAGTCAACACCGGGAACCTTGATTGTCTCGAATACATAACCCATTGTCGCGGGCTTGGCGATGAATCCGCGTCTTTCACCGTCTGGCGTATCATAGTAACCGATGACTTGTCCCTTTGCGTTAACATCGCGTCCCACGGTACTGAGGCTTCCGGGCGCTCGCAACTCTTTCGGCTCACCCCCCGGAAGAATCACATACGAACGATCTACATCGTCAGTCTCTTTGGCTCTGAAAACGATGACCCCGGCATCGTTGATGGCGTTCACGTAAAGGTATTCCAGGTTAGACGGGGTGCCGGGATACCCCAGCGTGGTGAAGTTGCCTTCCGCGTCGCGCTTGTAGCCGCGATGTATCCCATCGGCATCAACGTAACTCCCGACGGAAACCCCTGCGGAGTTGATATGATCGGCATAAGTTGCCGTTGCACCGGGGAAATCTAGCTGCGCGTCATCCACAAATCCGTGAATGGTTCCGGAGGCGGCAGCAATGTTACCGGCGAGTTGCCCAATCTCGCTAATCCCAAAGATATAGGTTTCCGATGCCCCCGGGAAATCGAATTGAGTCATTGCGCCATCCTGCACAATTAAGCCGTGAGCAACCTCATCCACCCCTTCGTAGAATCCCACGACTTGTCCCTTATTGTTGAGTCCATACAGATACGTATTGTTGGAGTCGGGAAAATCGTAAGTCGAGTAAACCCCGTCGATTAGCATGAAGCCGATAGTCTTCTCTCCATCTGAACCGCGAGTATTACCGGCGTAATGCCCGAGGTCATTGCTGGTTGTTACTTCCAGTAACTCAACGTCGGGCACCTCAATTGTTTCGAAGAGGTAGTCCACTATGGGTTCGGACGCTTCGGGGAGAGCTATCCGCATTGAATACTCTTGCGAATGCGAAACCCGAGGAAGAGCCGCCGCCATTACAAAAGCGAGAACGATAGAAATGACAAAAGTGAATTGAACCGTTTTCGTTTTCATAGAGTTTTGTTTCCTTAGTTGTTTGGTTGACCTAATGGATATTGAGTGGCGCGTTCCTTAGAATATCACTTGAACAAGGTTGAGTGCCGGTGTAAAAGGCGTGCGTACCGTGTCTTGAATTACTTGCGGATGACGCTTGAGAATTGCGTAAACCATTATAGCACAAGTAAATCGACTTCTCAATTTCAAATCCTGCAAACACAAGGAATCACTCCCGATTCTAGAAGATCGACGCATCACACTCCATTTGTTATCCCATCCTTCCCGGTTCGTAGTGCGTAGGTTGGGTTGAACGGAATTTCCACAAGACATCACATGCAAAAGGAACGCTTTCGAGATTTCATTCCGCCCGAAAGAACGGAAATTCAAGTGAAACCCAACACGTCATTTCACGCACGACAGTTGGGTTTCGCTATATTTGTGTAAGCGAGTGGGGCATCGGAAAGCTGGACTCTCTTTAGGAACTTTGATAAACCTTGGCTGAAGAAATCTCTATCGCACGGGATTTTCTATCGCAGTCGCTGTAAAATCTCTATCGCGCTCATTGACCATTCGCTTGATCTCCCTTGATCGTTATTCACTCGCTTGATCGCACAACCCAACCTTCACCGCTGCGTTCGCGAATGACAGGAAAATCACGCTGATTGCGACCAAATCAAGTTGAAAAAGAGATGCTTCTGTGGTATAGTTGCAATAACGCAGTCAGATTTGTTGCATACTCCGAGAGTGTAGCGTAACCGAGGGAGATACCACTTCATGGAAGAATTACTTGATGGGTTCAAACTGTGGGGGCCATTTGCTGTCTTCTTCGTTGCGACACTGGTGTTCGGCTGGCGGATATTGAATCGGAGAGAAGACAATCTTGAAACCCGCCATAAAGAATTACTCAGCCAGCTCCGGGAGGATTCGCGACGGAGAGAAGACAAACTCGAAACGCTTATTAAAGACTCAAACAACCAGCTCCGGGAGGAAATGCGAGAGAGAGAAGACAAACTTGAAACGCTTATTAAAGACTCAAACAACCAGCTCCGGGAGGAAATGTCGAAGAGGGTAGACAAACTCGAAGCGTTCATTAAAGACTCAAACAGCCAGCTCCGGGAGGAAATGCGAGAGAGGGATGAGCAACTCGAAGCGCGCACGAACGAAGGTTTTAAGATTCTCAGGGAATCAATCGACCAGCTCCGGGAGGATATTCGACAGACAAACACTCGGCTAGATGCCAGTACTCAAGCGTTGGGCGCGGAGATAAGTAAACTCACTGAAAAGATCGAAGCCAACTCTCACGCCTCCGAGCGGAAATAGCGCGGTTGAATCAGAATCACGTGCATCATCTGGAATATCATGAAGAATCTCGCCAGCGTTCCGAGCAGAAGTAAGAATAGAGCGCCGAAGGTTGTGGATTTCTATCTCCTTTCGAGCCTGTTTGAAAATTCATCCCATCCTTCACCATTCCATCTTTCCCGGTTCTTCCAATCTTCCCTTCTTCTATCCTTCCCCGTTCGTATTGGTTGCTGACGGTTCAATCCTACCTACACCACTACCATCATATACAATCACCATTGCCTAATACCTTTCATGCTTGACATGAGATTCGCCACGTGATACTTGTATATTACGGCATTTGAGTTATTCCCAATCATCAGGTGTTGCTCATGTTCAAGGCTAACGCCGGTTCGTGAACTTGGTGCGGGTTTTAATCGGAAAACATTGGAGGAGAGGTTACAGAATATGGCATTTCCGTCACACGGTCTCACGCATCGTCCAACGGTGACCGGTACAAGAGGTATGGTCGCCAGCGCCCATCCGCTTGCAAGCCTCGCAGGGGCGCGTATCCTGCTACAGGGCGGCAACGCTTTCGATGCCATGGTTGCCGTTGCATCGACCCTGAACGTCGTTGAACCGTACATGTCCGGCATTGCGGGCAACGGTTATCTTATCATGTATAGCGTCAAAGAGAAGACACGCCGCGTGCTTGACTACATGGGAACGAGTCCGTATAAGGCGGAACTTGACGCTTACTCGACGCCAGCGGCGAATCAGGTTGGCATCAGGTCGGGGATGGTGCCCGGGGCGTGCGGCGGATGGCTGGAGTTGCTGGAACGGTACGGAAGCATGGATCTCGCGGATATTTTCAAGCCAGCGATTGAACTTGCCGAGAACGGCTACGCGGTTACGGTCAAGAACGCGGAATTTATGGCGGGGGCGGCACCCAATTTCGCGCCGACAGCTAAAGAGGTAGTTATGGCTCGCGGACGCACGCCGCTACCCGGTGAAGTCTTGGTGCAGAAAGACCTTGCACGCACCTTTCGACGGGTGATTGAAGGCGGAACGGAAGTATTCTATCGCGGTGAAATCGCCCAGGAGATTGCCCGATTTTCTCGTGAGAACGACGGCTTAATCTCGGAAAAGGATTTGGCGGACTTTGAGGTGCATTGGGAGAACCCGATTTCGGGGTCTTATAAAGGGTATAACATCTACTGCCCGCCGCCGCCGTGTGCCGGATTCCAATATCTTGAAACGTTGCACATACTGGAAAACGACGCCTTGAATGAACTAGGAAACAATTCGACGGACTATCTACACCTACTCATTGAGGCGATAAAACTTGCAAGCGCCGACCGTGCGGCGTATGCCTGCGCACTGAATCCGCCCATTACCGGGCTGCTCTCCAAAGGCTATGCCGCCTCCCAGCGAGGACGCATTGGCGACCGAGCAGCTGTAAGCGGCGGCGAGCGTTACACGAAGAACAAGCTACCCAGGGAGGTGCTAGAAGGTGATCCGAGCGAATGGATAAACGAATGTACCACGCATTTTGACGTGATTGACGCAGAGGGGAATGCCGTAGCAGTAACACAGAGCCTAGGGTCAGGTTTCGGTTCGGGTGTGGTTCTCGGGGAGACGGGGATGTTCCTGAATAACTTCATGAATTGGTTCGACCTTCTACCCGAAAGTCCAAACGTTATTGCCCCGCACAAGCGGATTGAGATGTGCATCTCTCCGTGCCAAATCTGGAGAGATGATGAGCTCTTCGCTCTGATTGGGACGCCGGGCAGTCACGGAATTATGCAGACCACGCCGCAGATGATTCTGAATCTCATTGAGAACGGTATGAACATCCAAGCCGCCATTGAAGCGCCGCGAGTTCGGCTTGACCTCCCCGGAACCCGTGTTGGCATTGAGGGTCGTGTCCCCGCCGAGGTCAGGGACGCGCTTGCCGCACGAAGACACGATGTTCATGCACTCCCCGACTGGACAGCCGGTGTAGGTGGCGGACAGGGAATCGCAGTTGATCAAGACGAAGGTTCACTGATGGGCGGCGCCGATCCGCGGCGTGATGGATACGCCATCGGAATCTAAGAACCTGTTTGAAAAGTAGGTAAGACTGTCATTTCTTGTCATTTTATGAGCAAAATCACGCTATTTTGAAAGTATTTACCCGTAAAATGGCGACTCTCAGAGACCAATTGGGATTATTCAAACAGGCTCTAAGAGCTTGTTTGAAAACTCTAGGTGCGACCTAAAGAACGTCGTTTAGTAATCCAAGGAAATTTCATACTTTTCATACCTTTCATACCAAATGGGTGTTTTCAATAGAGACAGAAAAGAGGCTATAACTCTTGCTATCACTGGCTTCTTCGCAGTTTCGACATCGTAGCCATCGGAGTGTTGGTATGAAATTTCGGGATGTAGGTATGAAACTGGAGTCACTACCCAAAACGACCTCATACCTTAAATTGATGCTGATTTCATAGGAGAAGGTGACTTTTCAAACAGGTTCTAATAGACGAAAGAGAAACCGAGTTTTATCGCAAAACTCGGTTTCTTTCTTAAACAATTCAGTAAGATTCTCAATTACCAATTTGAGGATAGTATGAAGAAGAATCTTCCATGCTTCCATGCTTCCACTCTTCCAACCTTCCAATCCTATCTGCCTAGTTGCTATGTGAGGTGCATTATGTCAAATGCCCCGAGCCAAGAAACCCAAAAACGCTACCAGCAAGCGCTGGCATCGCTCGTCGAGAAACTCGAAAAAGACCGCACTGTGGTCGCCGCCATCCTCTTTGGCAGCCTCTCCTACGACGAAGTGTGGAAAAACTCGGACATCGACCTATGGCTCATCATGGAAGACGGACAAAAAGAAGGAGATGTCACCCTCTGTGAATATGACGTAAACATCCACGCGCAGCGCATACCGCGGGGCAGGTTCAAACGCAGCATTGAGGGTGACCTCGCCGGTGGATGGCTCGACTTCAGCTTTTCCACGAGCACCCTTTTATTTACCAGAGACGACTCGATAACCCAATGGTATAGCGCAATCGATCACATTGGTGCGCGTGATCAGGCGCTTCAACTGATGAGACACGCCTCCTATCTCATCCCTTCGCTCAATAAGGCGGAGAAATACTTCTACCTCAAAGACGATTATGATTACAGTTTCTTGTGGCTAACGTATGTTGCGCGGGAGTTGGCGTCCATCGAAGTCATCCTTCACAATGAAGCGCCCGCGCGCGAGGTTATCCATCAAGCCCTCAAGCACAATCCCCAATTCTTCACTGCTGTCTACACCGACTTTGTCAACCAGTCAAAAACGCGCGAGACCGTTGAAGGCGTACTTTATAAGGTGAACGAGTATCTCGAAGAAAGAACCTATCAGCTTTTTCGTCCGTTGCTCGACTACCTCACCGAATCCGCCGAGGTGCGCTCACTCTCGGAAATCGACGATTACTTTCAGAAAAAGATCCAGGGCGGCGGTCTTGAAGAAGCGTGTGAGTGGCTCGTTCGACAGGATGTCATCGAAAAGCTGTCAAGCCCCATCCACTTGACAGAGAAAAGCCGAATCAAAGTTGAAGAGCCAGCGTATTATTACGACGAAGATGCTGTTGAATTGTTGTAAATCAAGATTTGGCTACTTGAAAAGATAAGATGAGATCGACCATTGAAGTCAAAGGCGCTCGCGAGAACAATCTGCAGAACGTCCACCTTGAAATTCCGCGCGACAAGCTGGTTGTCGTCACCGGCGTAAGCGGCTCGGGGAAATCCTCTCTCGCATTCGACACGGTGTACGCCGAAGGGCAGCGGCGTTTCATGGAGTCACTCTCCACCTTTGCCCGTCAATTTGTCTCCCAACTTAAGAAACCCGATGTCGATTTCGTGAACGGCCTCTCGCCGGTCATCTCCATCGAACAGAAAACGGTCATGAAGAACCCGCGATCGACTGTGGGCACCATGACGGACCTGTACGACTACCTGCGGATGCTCTTTGCGAACATCGGGCAACCACGTTGCCCCATCACCAAAGAGAAGGTCAAAGTATGGACGCCTCATCAAATGATGGAGCACATGCTTTCCCTGCCCGAGGGCACCGAGGTCGAAGTTCGCGCACCGGTGCTGAAAATCTATGGCGAGGATTACGCCTATCTCTTCGACGATATTCGCACCAAAGGATACCGCCGTGTATGTATCGACGACCAGATGTACGACCTGGGCGAAGAAATCGACCTTGACGAAGACGAGAATTTCCTCATCGAAGTGGTTGTCGATCGCTTTGTCATCCGCACGGGCCTCGACAAACAGATTGTCACCTCGTTGACGCACGGTCTTGAAGTCGTCGGTGAAGGCTTTTTGAGTTTTCACCTGCTTGACAGCAAAAACGCGAACGCCTCCGATGCCTTCTACGAAAAACTCGGTTGTTCTTCGGTTCGCGTCGTCGCGGGCCGCATGCACCACGGCATGTTTACCTTCAACGATCCCACGGGCGCATGCATCACCTGTTCGGGCTTGGGCACCTATCTCAAAGCGCATCCCGACCTCGTTGCCCCGGACAAAGATCGCAGCCTACGCGAAGGCGCCTTTGTCAAAGAGGCGCTGAAGTACGATGTCAATACATGGAGCGGACGTATTCTCTACAGCCTGTCAAGAAAATACAACTTCAATCTTGACACGCCGTATAAAGACCTGTCCGACGAGGCCAAGGATTTGCTCCTGTACGGCACCAAAGGGGAAAGGGTTGCCATTGAGCAGCCGCCCGATTCCAAGACCGGCGCCAAATACATCGGACGCGAATTTCGCTACGACGGTGTCATCAACCAGATCGAGCGCCATTATCGCCGCTACCGACAAAAAGGTGCCGCTCACGGGAGCATGGAGGATTACCTGCGCAAGGTGATGGTTGAGAACCTCTGTCCGGATTGCGGCGGCGATCGCCTTAAGAAGCAGCGCCTTTTGGTCACCATTGAGGATTACAACATCCACAACCTCGGTGAAATGCACTTGCCGGAGCTGTTATCCTTCCTCACCGAACTCACACTTCCGGACAGACAGGAGAAGGTCGCCTCACAGATTCTCTTTGAAATCACCTCCCGCCTGGAACTTCTTATTGGTATCGGTCTCGACTACCTCAGCCTCAACCGCCCGTCAGGCACACTTTCCGGCGGTGAATCTCAACGCATTCGGCTCTCCACACAGATTGGTTCGGGGCTTATGGGTATGCTCTATGTCCTTGATGAACCTAGTATCGGTTTGCACCCCAAAGACAACGTCAAAATGATTAGTACAATGCAGCGCCTGCGCGACGTCGGTAACACCGTCATCGTCGTCGAACACGATGAGGAAACCATTCGCGCCGCTGATCACATCATTGAAATGGGGCCTGGTCCGGGAGTACACGGCGGTCACGTTGTCGCAACCGGTCCCCTCCAAGATGTCTTGGAATGTCGTGAATCACCAACCGCGCAATTCCTTAGCGGCACACGGGAGATTGACGTTCCGAGCAAACGCCGCAATAAGAACAATAAGGTGCTGCACATCAAAGGCGCCCGCGCAAACAACCTCAACAATATTGATGTCGAAATTCCAATCGGAATCTTTACCTGTATTACGGGCGCGTCCGGATCGGGCAAAAGCACACTTGTTCACGAAGTACTTTACAAGAAACTCTATAACCTATACCACGATAGCCGGGTGTTTTCCGGCGATCACGATGCCCTCATCGGTGACGAGTATTTCGGCGATGTCATTAACATCGACCAGTCTCCCATAGGCCGCTCCCCGCGCTCCAATCCCGCGACCTACATCGGTTTTTACGACAACATTCGAAAACGCTTTGCATCCACGCCCGAAGCCAAAGAACGCGGCTACACGGCCTCCCGGTTCAGCTTCAACGTCAAGGGCGGTCGTTGTGAGGAGTGTGCGGGAGATGGTTCAATCAAGACAAGCCTGGCGTTTATGCCCGATGTTGAAGTTCCTTGCCCGACCTGCAAAGGGGCGCGTTACAACGATGAAACACTTGAAGTCACTTATCAGGGCAAAACCATTGCCGATGTGCTCGATATGTCGATTGAGGACGCCGTCGAATTTTTTGCGCATGAGAAACTTATCCTGCACAAACTGTCCGTGCTCAACACGCTTGGACTGGGCTATCTGAAAGTCGGCCATCCCGCCACTATCCTCTCCGGGGGCGAGGCGCAGCGTGTCAAGCTTGCAACTGAACTCGGCAAAATCAAACGCGGTAAACACAACCTGTACATCCTCGACGAACCGACGACCGGCTTGCATCTGGCGGACATCCAGAAACTGCTTGACGCGCTGAACGGACTTGTCGATGCGGGCCATACGGTTATCGTCATCGAACACCACCTCGATGTGATTAAAACCGCAGACTACGTGATTGACCTCGGGCCCGAAGGTGGGCACAACGGGGGCGATGTGATTGCAACGGGGCCGCCGGAAGCAATTGCGAGTGTCAAACAGTCTTATACCGGGCAGTTTTTGAACCCACTTCTGAACGGGAAAATCTCATGAATACTTCAAAGGTCAAAATTGCGCAGACAGTCCCTTTATTCGCCGTTGCGGATGTGGAGAAATCGGTCGCATTTTACGTGGATGGTCTCGGGTTCGAACTGCAAGAAAAGTGGGAGAAGGATGACGAATTGCAGTGGTGCTGGGTTCAGCACGACGATAGCGCGTTGATGCTGCAGAAGTCTCAAGGTGAAGTTTCCGCGAATCCTGGGGGTGGACTTACGCTGTATTTCATTTGTGAAGATGCGAAAGCAGCGCACCGAGAGTTCAAAGAACGCGGGGTTCAAGTAGGCGAACCCTTCGTTGGTAACAACATGGATGTCTTTTATTTCAAAGATCCCGATGGTTACCGGTTGTCTTTTGAAAGCCCGATTGAAAAATGAAATGACGCCGTATGAAATCGCCAAACATCTCAAAGTTCTCGTAGGGTGGGCACTGCCCACCATTTCCAAACTGCATCGCGCACCCAACTCAAACCTCCATTGCGATCCCGCCTTAGACCGGCTCGTAGTAGGGATTTCAATCATTAAATCAAGGATGGAATCCTTCTCCGTTGCCTACCAGTGCCTGTTGGGTTTGTATTAGACACTAAACACTATCGAAAAATGCAATGACGCCGTATGAAATCGCCAAACATCTCAAAGTGATCGAGCAGAAAGAATTCAGTTGTTCGAGGAGCGGCACACACAGGTACGAAAATATTGGGGATGCTATCGTCACGACCGATCCGTCCTCTGCGTCGTCGCCGTATCCATCAGCCAACGGAAACGCCGCCCATTATTTTGGGTGCGGGACAACGGTGTCTCTGGCAGATCTCTTGAAGGTTCTGAACACATTGAAAGGGGCACAGGTTGAGCGATTTTTCTTCTGGATTAGCCCCAATCCCCAGCAAGAAGAAATCGTCATGTGGCTACTAGACAACGGTCTTAAGCCGTTTCAGGGAACACAGTACCCTACGCTAATTCGTCCCGTTGAAGAAGTAACGCCACACGAAACCCATCTCAGAGTGGAGCGTGTCTCTCGGCGGGAGGTCGAAAACCACGCCGACGCGATTACCCATATCTACAGTCCTTGGGGTTGTTCATTTTTCTTTGATGGCGTCGATCAGCCCGGCTTTGACCACTTTCTGGCGTATGAAAACCGTACTCCCGTCAGCGCCGCGATACTGGGAACACACGGTGATTTCGCCTACCTCGGCTGGGCGGGGACAGCAGAAGAACACAGAGGAAAAGGCGGGCAAAATGCGCTCATCAAGGCACGCCTGAACCGAGCCGCTGAACTCGGATGCCAAATCGCCTGCAGCCAAACCCTCACCATACTTAAAACATCGCTGGAGAATCTGGCACGCAACGGATTTGAGGTCGTCTACAAGAAACAGGTTTTTGTCTGGGAATCGTAAACTCAAGGAGGCAATTCTATGCCATCTCCGCCCGAAGGTTACCATACCGTAACCCCCTACCTTGTTGTTAAAGATGTCGAAAGCCTTATCACATTTTTGAAAGAGGCGTTTGACGCTGAGGAATCCGAGCGTGTTCCCAACCCGGACGGCTCGACGAGACACGCCGAAGTCCGAATAGGCGATTCTGTTGTCATGATGGGTACGGCTCGAGGAAGACCGCCTATGCCCGGTATGTTATACGTGTACACGGAGGATGTCGATACGGCATACTCCCGTGCGCTGAAAGCTGGCGGAGAGTCCATCGCGCAACCCGAAACCCAGTTCTACGGTGACCGCACCGCTGGCGTAAAAGATAGCCAAGGTAACATTTGGTACATTGCCACCCGTGTGGAAAACCTGTCCGAAGAGGAACTCCGGGAACGGGCGTTTGCCGCAATAGGTTGAGGTGTCGCATGCGCCGCGACCACCTAACGTGTGATTATCCCGCCCCCATACCAAGCACCGTAGGCGGGGCATCTTGCCCCGCGTTAGAGGGACTTGATTCACGCTATTAATGCACTGCAAATCTAGCGAAATAGCGTTACCAAGTGATGGCCGCCATTGTGGTAGGAGGGAATTCCGATTCCCGACAATTTCCCGGTGTTCGGGGAGTCGCGATTTGGAGAGGACCTCTATCGCACGGGATTTGCTAACGTAGGATTTACTATCGCGCACGCTATTAAGATCTCTACCGCCCTCGTTACTCACTCGGTTGATCTCCTTACCCAGTCGCTTGATCGCAGTGTGCACCCTACAAATTTACTTTTCAAGCAGGCACTTAGCCCTTTGAGGACAGAGAAAAAACCACGGATGCAAAAAATACTTGACATGGGGAAAAACATTCGATATAATTAACGATGTTAAGTTATATTACTATGTAAATCAAGAGTAAAACAATGGGTGTAAAAGAACGGAGAGCAAGGGAAAAAGAGCAGTTACGGCGTCGAATTCTTTCTGCGGCGCGAGAGTTGTTCGTCACTGAAGGCTACGAGAGCGTCTCCATGCGAAAGATTGCCGACATGATCGAATATTCACCGACAACGATCTACCTTTATTATGAAGACAAGGCAGATCTTCTCGACTCCGTTTGCAAGGAAACTCTCCTGAACCTGTTGAACACGCTTGACCTGCTAAGAAAAGATAAAAGCGACCCTGTCGAGACCCTGAGAAAAAGTGGAAAAGCCTATGTCGAATTCGGTCTAAAATACCCGCAAGATTACAAGCTGACATTTGTTGTCCGTCCCCAGTTCCAAAAGGGTTTAGGTCTGCAAGAAGGATCGGTTGGCGAAAAGGTGTTCAATTACCTGCGTACAATGGTTTCCGAGTGTATTCGACAGAAGAAATTCCGCCAAGTGGATGTCGAAACCACCGGTCAGGTGCTGTGGTCAGCGGTTCATGGTGTCACATTGCTCCTGATTGATTTTCCCGATTTCCCCTGGACGGAGAAAGACAAATTGATCGACATGGTGATTCACACGATGATCGAGGGTTTGAAGCCATAAATTTTAGATTGTTTGGCGAAGGTCGCTATATTTTTTTGCCAGTATATTAACACTGTTAAATTATTTATCTATGTTAATATATAGAAGACCTGGAAAGGAAAATAAAAATGAAAAAGCAAAACCCATCCCACAAACGCCTTCTTTCCGCAAAACCGAGCTCGACGACCGATTGCACACCGCACTATCGACGGGGCCCGCTCTCCATACTGGTTTTTGGAGTATTCCTATTGGGATGCTCGGGCTTGCCTGGCGAAGCGGTCGATTCGATGACGCCTGGCCCCGTGGAATTCACTTTCGACCAGTACGAGGTCGTCACCGGCGTCGCAAAACATCAGGCCGTTTTGACGGGATTTCTTCTTGGTGACACTGTCGCGGAACTTGCTGTGGTGAACATTGACGAGAACGATGACCGCCGCTTGCGAATCTACACGTTCGGCCGCGGCACCTGGGCGCTAAGACTCGAGTCAATGCTGCGTCCCGAAGTGTTGTTCGTCGACGTGGTCAACATCGACGGGCGCGACCGGTTGATTACCTACGAGCCCGGCCGCCTGAACTGGTTCGAGCCCAAATCGGCGACGGAACGCCCGTTGGTGGCGGTTCATTCCAACTTCAACCCGCCTCGCAGCGGCGAAATCCCCCATGTAGACATCACTCGGGACGTAAACGCCGACGACCGCGACGACCTGGTACTGCCGGACATTGATGGCTTCTGGGTGTTCATCCAGATGAGCGACGGCACATTCGCCGAGCCCGTGAAGCTCGGCACCGCCCCCAAGATGGATATATCCGGTGAAATTGGCGGGTATCGACACAATCCCTGGAATCAGGGCAGGACCTACGAAATGGACTACAACCGAGATGGTCGCAGCGACCTGGTGTTCTGGAACGAGGACCACTTCGAGGTTCATCACCAGAACGAGCATGGGCTTTTTGCCTCGGCGACCAAGACCTTCACGACTGATGTGGCATTCGACTCCGACGAGCTCACATCGCTCGCCGCTCCACAGGAGGTACGCCGGCGGCGTAGAGATCACCAACTGACCGGAGCCACGACGGGGAGGGTGCTGCACTCGTTAACCGACATGAACGGCGACGGCGTCGCCGACCTCGTGGTTTTCTCGCTGGAGATCAGGAGCATGTGGAGCGTCCACTTCGCCTACGAGGTGCATTTCGGCGCGCCAACATCCGATGGCGGCACCATGTTCGCGCCGGACGTCGGTAGCGCGATCCGGTCGGACGGCCTCCCGTTCGGGTTGGTGCCCCACGACTTCGACCACGACGGCCAGGTCGACATGATGTACGCCACCATGAAGTTCGGCATCTTCAAGACTATCGGCATGATTAGCCGCGCGATGCTGACTCGTTCCGTGCGGATGCATCTCGAGTTCTACCGCATGGAAGGTGGCATCTACCCCGACAAACCGAACGCCACCCGCAAAATCAAAGGGCACGCCCCCGGCGTTTCAGGGGAAAAAGGCATTTTCCACCCGTCGGTGTTGATCGGGGATGTGAACGGCGACGCCCTCTCGGACCTGCTGGTACAGAAGGGCCCGGAAGAACTGCGCGTCTATCTGGGCGTGCCGGGGCCGAAGCTGTTTGCCCGGCGGCCTCAAAAGATAAAGGTCGCCATGCCCAACGAGGAATACACCTGGCTGGTGGACCTCAACAAGGACCACAAGCAGGATGTCCTCATGCATCACCCGTCCACCACCAAACCGCATCGCGTGACGATTCTGATTGCTCGATGAGCAGAAACTGAACTTGATTGTTAGGAGGAATTCACGATGGGAATCACAATGAAACACAATTCAAGGAGAAAAACAGTGACACGCTTAATTTCACCCCTGATCTGTATCTTTTTGGGGGTAACCTTCAGTTTCTCAACTCAAGCGCAAACAACTGACCTCACCAAAAGTTTCGGGCTTGGGCTTCAGGGAGCTACACCCGCATACGCTCTTCTTGACGAGCAACCGCAGACACTCATTGGTGGAATCAGTTTTCGGTATAACGGACTGGCACCAGTCTATCTTCAAACCGTTGGACAATTTATTCTCAATGACCAAGACAGCGACCATATATTAGGGGCTGGCGTTTCATATGCCATATTCGAGCACCAAAGTAAATGGCATATAGCCCGACTCTATTTCGCCTTAGAAGGTGGCGGACGGTATAAAAACGAGCAGGAACTCGGTCAAGAGATTGTCAAAACCACGACTCTTGGAGTTGGACTCGCTTTTGGAGGTGAGCTTGTGTTTCCAATTGGGGGGATTCCTCTCGGCTTGAGCGTGGAAGTCGGTCAGGGGTTTGGTAGGGAAAGCGCTAACTCTCAATCTAAGGAGCGTGCTGGCGTTTATGTAGGAACGGGCATACACGCCTACTTTTAGATTCTCTTTTTTAGCGGCGGACATTTGGATTCTTGGGTCATCTTGGTATCCGCTTTAAATAAAAAATCATCACAAAGGCTATAAAAATGCTATGATGATTAAATCCATGGGTTTCTCCTTTGAGGTTATGGTTTGAGGCACATTAACGTTAACGGAATTTCCATGGATATTCAACTGGCAACTTGCGTTGGAATAGGTGAAACGTGATAAAAACACCGCAGAGGCACACAGGGCACAGAGGGCAGAGTCGCGATTCGGAGGGTACGCCCCCTACCGTCTGTTTTGTGTAGGAGGAAATTCTAATTCTCGACTATTGTGTCGGTTTCTGGCGCTTGGTTTATCAACTAGCAATAGAACGGAGGCAGAAAGAGTGCGGTAATGATTCATAAACAGGTCAAGGCAGCATTAATCACAATTTTTGTATGCGCGTTATTTTTTCAGTCGAGTGCGGCTTCCGCTGAATCGAGCGCGGCAGGACAGCTTTACGAAACCGCTTTCAGGTTGATAGTTGAAGGGGATTACGGTGAGGCGTATGATCGGCTCAATGAAGTCATCGACAAATACCCGGACACTGTCTATGCGCGGCTTGCTGAAAATCGGAAGCAACGATTGGGACAACTGAACCTGCCAAGCATCCGACGTAAGAAAATTGACCAGAGCGGTCGAATTGGGACTGTGGTGTTCAGCACCTTATATTCGACATGGCTAGGAATTGGTACGGCGAGGCTTGCTGATAATACGGACGGAGCGAAAACTGTCGCTGCGGGTATGATGATAGGTGCACCGACAGGCCTTTTGGCCTCTCTGATTGCGACGCGAAACGCTAGATTGACCCGAGGCCAGTCTGCCTTAATCAACTCCAGTGGTTACTGGGGAACGTGGCAGGGATTGGGCTGGGCAATTCTGATCGACGATGATGACAGTGAAAAGCCGTTGATTAGCGGCGCAATGATCGGCGGGTTATCAGGTATTCTGGCGACCTCTGTCCTCACAAGGAAAATTGACCCGAGTTTGGGTGACATCGGGATTATCAATTACGGTGCGCTTTGGGGCACATGGCTATCTTTGACCGCAGGAAAGGTTGCGGGTATTCCAGATGGCGATGAGCTGCTTGCTTGGACGCTCATTGGGGGCAATCTGGGCGCAGCAGCAATGGCATCGCTTTCCCCAAAAATTGACATCACGCTGTCGCGGGCAAATTTGATTAATCTGGGAGGCGTTATCGGCACTATAGTTGCCAGCGGGGTAGTGATGATAATCGCTGAAAGTGATATTAGTGAAGCAGCCGCATTTGGATCACTGATGGTTGGCGGCATCGCTGGACTCATTGTGGGCACCCACACCACCCGTCATGTTCCGCCCCCGGGAGCGAACAAAAGGCTGAGTCGGCGGGATGATTCGACGCCTTGGCAACTGTATTCCCACGAACTACAGTTGAATCTCGATGGCGTACGCGCCAATTTTCTCAACATCAAATTTTGATCTCGGATTTTTATCCATTGAATCAGTAATTATACCATTTCGCTTGAATAACAGTGCATGTAATGCTTTCCATATACTATTTTGACAACTGTTTCCCTTTACACCAAACCCCGTAGGCGGGGCATCTTGCCCCGCTTTGGACAGAATTAATTGACGCTATTAATGCACTGCTAATATATAGAAATGGTATTAGAAGGATTGGAGCCATGACAGATCAACTCATCAAAATTATCGTCGCAGCCCTTCTTTTCCTTTTCTCACACCCGCTGTGGGCGGGTGAGATTGAATCAGTAGGGAACGCAGATCTACGTTCCCTACGGGCGCTGGAAGCACGATTAATCTATGAGGAGGCGGTTAAGCAGGTTGTCGATGAGGAATACGATAAAGCCCTCGGACGACTGGATTGGATTATCTCTGCGTATCCTGAAACAGGATACGGACAATTGGCAGCGGACAAAAGGAAAGAGGTTGCTATTCTGCTGCGACAACCCAAACCGATTAGCGGCATGAGCAGGGCGGGTTTAGTCGGGTTCGGTACACTCTTTACGACATGGGTAGGCGTTGGCACACTGATTCTTTTGGACACAGAGGAACCGGTCCCTTATGGTCTTGTTTTAATCGCGGGTCCCTTGAGTGGATTAATCGGTTCTTTAAGCCTCACGCGGGACAGCGAACTGAGCGATGGACAGGCTTCACTGATTAATCTTGGGGGAGCTTGGGGCATCTGGCAAGCGGTTGGGGCGGCAAACCTCGCCGATGCCGGTGAAAAAGCGACCGTGGGTGCGAGTATGGTGGGAGGTGCCCTTGGACTAGCGTTGGCTGGCAGTATTGTCAGAAATAGAGACATCAGCCCTGGTGATGCAACGCTGATCAATTTCGGCGGAGTCTGGGGAACATGGTTTGCGATCTGTGGAGCGATGGCTGCTCGCGGCAGGAGTAACGATAACAGCGACTTTATTCTGGGCAGTGCGATGATGGGTGGCAATGCTGGGCTGCTGACCATGGCGGCGTGGTCAACGAAACTGAGCATGAGTCGTGCTCGCGCCCGTCTTATTAACATCGGGGGCATTATAGGCACACTCTACGGTTTAGGCGCGAATATTCTGCTCGAAATTGATTCCGATGACCGGACCTTTTGGTCACTCATGGGGCTCGGCGGTATAGTCGGGTTGACAGCGGGTGCCTATCTTACCCGGAACTACGACACTCAAACGAGTTATTTCACTGAAAGTGGTGTGGGGTTGCTGAATCTCGAACCCGCTGAGAAGCGATGGAACCTATCTTTTCCGACGATTACCGTTTCCCCAATTAATGGTGGAGATTCGCAGATTCCGGATATTGAATTGCGGACATCGTTGGTTCGTGTCCGGTTCTGATTGCAGAGGTTGGAGAGGAGCACCGCAATACAGGCACAATGAATAAGGTTGAGCAGACGCGCTCCACAACAGATCAGAGCCCCCCGACTTTCCTGATAGGGCTACTATTCGGGCGTACTATGCCGGCATGTTTCTCTATTGGGGAGCGTTATATGTCTACTCGCCGATTCTATCGGTATATGCTCAGTCGTTGCGTGCCTCGTTCACGACTGTGGGAATGGTTGTCGGGGCGTACGGCTTCGTACAGATGTGGCTACGAATTTCGTTGGGGATATGGTCAGACCGGTTGGGGCGGCGCCTGCCCTTCCTTTATGCTGGACACTTCTTTAACCTTGTCGGGTGTTTGGGGCTTGCGACGGCACCGACACCGATGTATCTTGTTGCTTTCCGTGGCGTGCTCGGTATTAGTGCCGCCACATGGATAGCGTTCAAGGAACTTTTCGCTAGCTACTTTCCGCCGGATCAGAGTCCCAAAGCGATGGGTGTTGTCACGGCTATCTATGGCATCTCGCTTATTTTCGTCAACGGGCTAGGCGGTCAAATCGCTCAGATGTGGGGAATGGGTGCTACGTTCTACGCCGGTGCAGGTCTGGCGGCTATCGGTCTTATAGCGACCGTGCCTATCAAGGAACATCGGGCGACGCGTCACGCCCCCACATTTCGACAAATATGGCGCATCATCACACACCCTGCCCTAATGCTCATTGCGTCTATCACGGCTCTCAATCACTACTCATTCTGGGCGACCACCTTGGTTCTTGGAGTATTCCTATCGGGATGCTCGGGGCTGCTTGGCAAAGAGGCAGATCCGATGC
The DNA here is from genome assembly GCA_965197465.1 of Candidatus Poribacteria bacterium. Taxonomy (GTDB): domain Bacteria; phylum Poribacteria; class WGA-4E; order WGA-4E; family JAJDTR01; genus JAJDTR01. The sequence continues at coordinate 4,511,952 of OZ240209.1, forward strand.
CGCGTGCCTCCACGGAATTTACTTTCGACCAGTACGAGGTCGTCATCGGATCCGCGAAACGCCAAACCGTTCTAACGGGGCTCCTTCTCGGTGGCGCTATGGCGGAACTCGTGGTGGTGGATACCATCGACAACGAGGACCGCCGTCTGCGTATCTACGCGTTCGACGAAGGCACCTGGGTGCCGTACCTTGATACAACGCTGCGTCCCGAAGTGTTGTTCGTCGACGTGGCAAACATCAATGGACGCGACCGGTTGGTCACCTACGAGCCCTGTCGCCTAAACTGGTTCAATCCCGAAACGGCGACCGAGCACGCTCTGGTGGCGGTTACTTCCAACTTCAACCCGCCTCGCAGCGGCGAAATCCCCCATGTAGACCTCACCCGGGATGTGAACGGCGACGGGCGCGATGACCTGGTCGTGCCGGACTTTGATGGCTTCTGGGTGTTCATCCAGATGAGCGATGGCGTGTTCGCCAGCCCAGTAAAAATCGGTCCCCCCGCCGAGATGGGTAGGATCTATGGAGCCGACGGCTATCGATACAACCCTTGGGGTCAGAGCCGCATCCACGAGATAGACTACAACCGAGACGGCCGCAACGATTTGGCGTTCTGGAACGAGGACCACTTCTTGGTCCATCACCAAGACGAACGCGGGCTATTTTCTCCGGCGGCGGAAAGCTTCACAACCGATGTGGCATTCGACTCCGATGAGTTCTCCTCGCTCGTGGCAGGAGACATGCTGGGGAAGGTGCTGCACTCGTTAACCGACCTGAACGGCGACAGTGTCGCGGACCTCGTGGTTTTCTCGCTGGAAGGCAGGAGCGTGTCCAATAAGCGTTCTGCGTACGAGGTACATTTCGGCACGCCAGCACCCGATGGCGGCACCGAGTTCGCACCGGAAGCCAACGCCGCGTTCCGGTCGGACGACAGCGTCCAGCTTGGGATGCGCAGGCACGATTTCGATCGCGACGGCCGGGTCGACTTGATGCTCACAACCATCGATCTTGATTTCCTTGAGGGCAGCCTCTGGAAGAGACTCAAGGGGTTCATGGGCGATGACATCTGGTTGAATCTTGAGTTCTACCACATGGACGGGGGTTTCTACGGCGACAATCCCAACACCACCCGCAGAATCGCGTTAGACGGTGCGCCCAGCCATCGCGAACCGGGGTGGGTGCCACTGGACATAGTGCTTCGAGGGGGCACGCACGAGAGCCGGAACACTCAAAAGAGTTACCTGCGCGCATTCAACAGGACGTTGCTCATCGGAGATGTGACCGGCGACGGCCGCTCAGACCTGCTTATCGAGTGGACGCATGAGCAACTGTGCGTCTATGCCGGCATTTCGGGGCCGGAGCTATTCGCACGGCAACCTCAAAGGGTGGCGGTCGCCCTGCCCAACGATGGGGAATACACCTGGCTGGTGGACCTCAACAAGGACGGGGTGCAGGACATTCTCATGCATCACCCGTTTACTCTACGAGATGCTCACGGAGCCCCGAAACGGAGTCCGGGAACCGAGCCGCATCGGGTGACGATGCTGATCGCCCGATAAGTAAAATCGGTGGTGTAACTGTTTAGTCGTAGGACTCACGCAGTTGAACACCCGAAGGTTCGTAGTAGGGATCAACTGAGCGGATAGATTAAGCGAGCGATTAGCGATCAAGCAACTGAACAAGGAGTACGATAGTATATCCCGTAGTAACTGCGATAGAGTTCTCATAGAGATTCGATTCGTTGTCCATTTTTGCACAAAACAACATGTCAGGCGGCGTGCAGGCAGGTGAACAGCCAGCCAGAGGTGATTGCCTTGGGAATGTGACCGGTGCGGGTTGAATAAGCGATGTGAATGTGGTATAGTTGCACTTGTGCAGTCAGATTTGTCCCATACTCCGATAATGTGGCATCAAGGAAGACGACACGGATTCGTCGAAGGTTTGGCTGATGGTTTCAAGCTGTGGGGGGCATTTGCGGTTTTCCGCGTGCGCTTCTGGTGTTTATAGTCATTTCAACTGAGAATTATACATTTTGGGATTACATAATTCGTTTGTAGTTGCACAATTCATTGCACGTCTTCTGTAGGAGCGAGCTCTGCTCGCGATAGGAGGTCGCGACCAGGAGAAGATCCCTATCGCATTCGCTACTCACTCACTTGATCTCCTACAGTGTGTTTTGGTGAGAATTTCCGTCAAATCAGGATTACGTAAATCATCCAAAGACTATGAGAAATTCTATACCTCGCCCTGTCAGAAATTGCGCTTTTCAAGTTTTCAGGTGTGCTCCGCCGATTGTAGGGACAGCCCCCTGTGGCTGTCCGTCCAGGATTATAGGCATTTCTCATGGGACAGCACAGGGGCTGTCCCCTACAGACCCACAAAATAATCCCCAATTTTTGCCAAGAATTAACGCAATTTTCCCAGATGCCGAGTATATCAGTGCGCAGAGCAATAGCAGAGATAGTGCCCCCAAGGCTATTGCCAATCTTTTTTGCTTCACGATTTTCGCCTTTCTCAATCTTGTACCGGAGGGTCATCTCGAAAACCGCGGCGACGATCAGGTCACTCTAGAGGAACAACAGGAGGGTAGGAAACGAATGGTGTTTGATGCAACGCTGTATGGGCTGCTGTTGTATGGGCCGGGGACAGCTCGTTTGCTAGAGATGGAATCCGCGCGGCAAATAGTCGGACTCGAACTGCTGATGGGCGGTGGGACGTTTTGGGGCGCGCTCAAAGCGACCGAAAATTATCGGCTCGGCGCGGGCCGTACCAAACTCATTCAATGGGGGAGTTACGCAGGCACACTTTATGGGCTCGGCATTCCCATCTTTTCTGAATCCGAGAACGACAGAGCGTATTTGGCTAGCGCGATGCTTGCCACACCTATGAGCGGACTAATCGCTCACTCACTCAGCGATCACAGATGGTTTGAGAAAGGCGAAACCGATCTCATTACCAAAGGCGGATTGGTCGGAGGGTTGTACGGCATCGCCATTCCGTATCTTCTCGACATTGAAAATCTTGAAAATTGGACGCAAGCCAAAATCTACACTGCGTCCGCAATGGTCGGTGTACCGGCGGGCGTCTGGGCGACATCGAGACTGATTCGGGACAGATTGAAACAGTTGAGCATCCGCGCGCCTATGTGTTCGCCTCCATACTGGGTTTGCCGCTAGGAACATATCTCGGCTATCAATTGACTGGCAAAGATGAGTACACGACAGGCCGTGCTAGATTGATAATTCTCGGTGCGGTCATTGGTGCCCTCTCCGGCAGCGGAGTCCTCCTGCTTGCTGATGTCAGTTGGGAGAACACCAAATCTTATGTCGTGGCGAATGTCGTTGGATCTGCCGCGGGAATCTGGTACACACACCGTTTTACACGGGGCTGGGGCGAAGAACTCACTTCCGCGGAGGGCGTTCAGCCTGAGAGCGATGAGATTTTTTCTCTGGAATTAATACGCATCTCTTTCTAATCGGAGACAAGTGGAGGATAAATGTTTTTTTCATTACTGTTAGTTACATTCATCTTAGCGGCTTTTGTCTCATTTTGCGTTGTGAAGATGTTTAATAAGCCAATATCCACCATTTTTAGGCGCATCATTCAGGACGAAATCAGCAGCGCGTGGAATAAGTATGTGAAATTTGCCACCTATGTGGTTGGTATTTCGGGTGGTGTGAGGGTACATCAGCTAGAAAGATATATAAGCGCACCGACCAAAGACGATCGGGTTTTAGTGTTGAATAATGAACGATGGACACTGGAGATATATCGAACCATCATTGAAACCCTTCAATCAATTGCTTGGATGTACTTGGTGATATTCATCTTTGCCTTAATTGCGTACATCATAGTTAAGGCTTTTGAGTTGAGAGGGGCTAAACAAAAGTAAATGCACCCTAAACTCGATTGTTTACAAAACTGACTTGGATTTTTCAAGCCGAGCAGTAACGGGGGACAAGCATGGCTACGAATGAAACCTATAGGGTCGCCGACCTATGCAACGCGGCGAGGGATGGCGATGTCTCCAAGATTCAACAGATTCTCGATCTGCAACCCGATCTGATTAACGTACACATGGCGGAGGACGATGAACATCGAGCCATTCACTACGCGGTCATGAATCAACACTCCGACGCCGTGCGCATCCTGATGGAAGCGGGCGCGAATCACACGCACGGCATCTATCCCCACCGCGATGCCACCGGCGCACTTACCATCGCCCGTGAACGGGGCATGGATGAGATTGTCCACATCTTGCGGGAGGAGGACGAAAAACGCAAACTCGCCGCTTGCAAAAACATCAGCATCACCGAAGAAAATGACGCGCTGTTTGAAGCCGTCCGAGAGGGGCGAAGTGAGGATGCCCTAGCAATCCTCAGTCGGCAGCCCGAATTGATCGACGCCTGTCATCGGAATGGCGGCAGTGTCATTTATGCGGCGGCGTCTCACGGCCGTTACCAACTTGTTCAGGAGTTACTCGCACGCAATGCCGATATTGCCCATCTCACACCCGAGGGGCAATCGCCTCTCGACGGCGCTGTCCACAATGTACGCGGTCGAAACAGACCTCTCAACGAAGGTTGCTTGATTTGCGCTGGCATCCTTCTTCAGGCGGGATGCGAACAATCGCTTGAATCTGCGGTTGCGCTTGGTGATTTCGACTACCTTCGCGCGTATGCCGCATTTGATTCCCACCGCTTTCAATCCTCCGACACTGAACGAGATGGTCTTCTTCAGATTGCCGTGGAGAATGACAATCTTAAGATGACGCGCGCCTTGCTAGACTTGGGTCTCGATCCCGACGACAGACATCAACTCCACGATTACGAATCCAAACCCTATTCGTGGGGGGAACCGCTGGCACACGCAGCGAGAAATTCGCAGTACGAGATTGCGGAACTCCTGCTTGAACGCGGCGCTGACCCGAACGCCAGTATCTATGCCAGCGGCAATCCCGTGGGCAATGCCTATAACAATCGCGACGAAAAAATGAAGGGGTTGCTGTTTAGATACGGCGGCGCATTGGATCCCACTACCGCCGGACTCGAAGGCGAGACTTCCGCCGCTGCGGTTGCCCTCCACAACGACCCGTCACTTGCCGAGGAACTACTGTGGGCGGCTGCCTGCGGGGGCGATCCGAATATTGTGGGGATGTGTTTGCGCCAACTCGATTGGGAACCGGATGACAATCGCTGGTTCAGTCTGCTGGAGCAACCGCTTCGCCTTTGGCGCACCAACCCTCACCGTAAGTTTCGAGACTTTGACCGTTCTGTCTATCCCGAGATTTTTCGGATGATTTTGGAGCATGGCATCAACCCCAATCTGGTAGGGCGTTTCGGATACCGGCTCGCCCACGATCTGGCGGCGTGCGGCGTTGTTTGGGGTGAACCCATCATGACCGAACCTGAACGCGTCACCTTTGGAAGCATCCTTCTCGACCATGGCGCCGACCTGAATGTGATTGACGACCTGCTACAATCTTCACCCCTGGGTTGGGCAGTGCGCTGGGGAAAATACGACCTCGCGCGTCTCTATCTTGAGCGCGGCGCCGATCCCACGCTTGCCGGCGCCGAGTGGGCAGCGCCGCTCGCTTGGGCGGAGAAAAAGGGACATGATGACATTGCCGATCTCATCAAACGGTATCTTTGAAAGCGATCAGCATTCAATAAGGACTATAGGACTTATGCACTTCATGTTGTAGGGAACGCAGATCTGCGTTCCCTACGTGGCTAATCCATAAAAAAGGGACGAAGGCGTAACGAACAATATTTATGTAAGGACAAACAATCATTTAGTCCTTCAATTACGGATGATGAATCGCCATTGCGAGACGTTGAGGCGTTCAACTACGTAAGTCCTAACTTAAAGGAGAAATGACGATGATTCGCGTGTTAATTGGCAGTCGATATGCCCCCGATGTTGAGGGGTTGTTGAAAGAGGCACCGTCCGAGGCTGAGGTGAAATTTCTACCGGGTGGAGAAAAGCAGGCAGACCATCTCTCCGGTGTTGAGGTTCTGTTTGGAATACTCTCCGAATCCGACTTTGACTGCGCGGATACACTAAAGTGGGTTCAGCAACCTCATGCCGGGGCTGAAGGGCACCTGTACGGGAGATTCAAGAACAGCGACATCGTGCTGACGAATGCGGGCGGGCTGTTTGGGCCCCAGATTGCCGAACATGCGTTTGCCCTGCTGCTATCGCTGACGCGGCAGATCCACACACAGTTGGAATTCATGAAAAGCAAGCAGTGGCGAGGTGCGCCGTGTCTGGAGCTTGCCGGCATGACCATGGGAATTATCGGATTGGGCGGCATCGGGCGGGCGATTGCGGATCGGGCGAAAGCCTTTGAGTTTCGGGTTATTGCCGTTGATCCAGAAGACATGGAGCCACCGGCGTCCGTCGACCGGTTGGAGAAGATGGACTATCTACCCGAACTCATGTCTCAATCGAATGTGGTAATGGTATGCTGTCCGATCACGGCGGAAACGCACAAATTGCTATCTCAAGACCTCTTTGACCGGTTGAATGTGGGCAGTTTTCTCGTCAACGTCAGTCGGGGAAAGGTGGTGGATGAGGAGGCGATGATAGCGGCGCTGCGGTCGGGTAAACTGGCGGGTGCTGGACTGGATGTCACTTACACGGAACCCTGTCCGCAGGACAGCCCGCTGTGGACGCTACCTAATGTGATTCTGACATCCCATAGCGCGGGTGGCTCACAGCATTTCCCAAAACGTACGATGGGGAGGTTCGTAGAGAACTTGCACCGATATGTGAAGGGCGAGCCGTTGCAGAATGTGGTGGATAAAGAGAAGGGATATTAAGGGGCTCCCAATCCAAACAGGGCATCACGACCTGTACGTGCAGCAGGCAGATAAGGACGGTCGCAACCCAGAGATTACAACGGTAGGTGGGAGAAATCCAACACATGCCCCCTAAACGCCCGCATGGTGTAGTGGGGCAATTCATTGAATGGGCCGCCAACCTCTCAAATACCAATTCGCTTGAATGACTGTGAATCATCGGCGCAAATTCAAGTCGCGATTCGGAGATCGCTCCTACCGGATATCCAATTACGAAAGCCGTAACGAAAGAATAACTTCACTCTATGCAATGTCATTCAAACGAAATGTTATACGAATCGAGGTTCACATGAATATGAGACAGAAACTCACCTACACGATACTTGGCGCGGCACTCATGCTTGGTGGTGTATTATGTGCCACCATCTCACCCTTAAATGCACAGAAAAGTGACTATGGAACACGAATGGACGCAGTTATCAACGCCGTCCGAAAAGGCGACCTTTCGACGGTAAAAACCCTCGTTGAACAAGATTCCCGACTCGCCAACGCGCGCGAGCATAGCGGTGCGCGCAGCCTGATTCAAATAGCAGCGGAAAAGGTGGTCTGGCATCGCCCGCAACATCGGAAAATTGTACAGTATCTGGCTGACAACGGCGCCGACTATGACATCTTCACGGCCGCCCGAGCGGGGTTGCTGGACGAGGTTCGACACATGCTAAGAGAAACTCCGAATCTCATTAATTCCCGCGATTATCGTGGGTACACGCCGCTGCAGTGCGCATCGCTTATCTACGGTGCTTGCGAGGAAGCCGAGGCTGTAATTGATTATCTTGTGGCAAAAGGTGCAGACATCGATATCTTAACCGCGTCCCATTTTGGAATGTTGGGGGTTGTACAGGATTTGCTCGAAGACAATGCGTCTCGCGCGACTACTACGGATCCCGACGGATTGACGCCGCTCCATTGGGTTGTGCGTCCGCGGCGTGGATCGAAATCCAGTTTTGTTCGAATTACCGAATTGCTCATACAGAGTGGCGCCGATGTGAACGCTCAAGGTGAAGCCTCTGGAAATTGGACTCCCATGCACACGCTTGCCGAATGGGCAGGTTTCCTCGATCAGGCGGACCTCCTGCTGAAAGCCGGTGCCAAGATTAATGCCGAGACCAATTTGGGCTGGACGCCTCTCGATTTTGCGGTTGATCGCGATCGGAAAGATATGATTGAATACCTGAGAGGGAAAGGAGCAAAGACGGGTGCAAAAAGGTAGTTCACGCACTCGATTGGCTTATAGGATTGCTTATGATTGTTGACACGCACGTTCATGTTTGGGAAATTGATCCGCCCAAGTACCCGATTGGACCGACCGCGCCGACTTGGAAATCGTATCCGGACGAGCCGGGCACTGCCGATGAGCTCTTAGCCGAAATGGGTGACCACGGTGTCGATTGGTGTGTCTTGGTGCAAACGAGCTGGTCCACATGGGACAACGGCTACATTGCGGATTCTGTTTCACGTTTTCCGGACCGATTCGTTGGGCACGGGCTGATTAATCCGCAGGCTGCGGACAACCCCGAACACGTCCGTTACTGGATTAATGAGCGTAACCTTGCCGGATTTCGGTTCCACCCGCTCTACTACCGCGATGAAAAGGTTCTCCTCACAGATCAGAATCGCGCCATGTGGGAGGAGATAGACGCGCTTGACGCCGTCATTCAATTTCACCTTGATGCCGCTTACGCCGATCAGGTGGAGTACATTGCCCGACAGTACCCCCGCATGAAACTGATTCTCGACCACCTGGGCTTTCCAAAGGTATCATGCGGCTTGTCGGGGTTTGAGCCGATTCTAGCCCTCGCCCGGCATGAGAACGTGTATGTGAAGATATCGGACATAGCCGGTCGGTCTAATAATGAATTTCCGTTTGAAGACGTACACCCGTTTATTGAAGCGCTGCTCAATGCCTTTGGCGCGGAACGGGCAATCTGGGGCACCGGGTATCCCGGTCATCACCGCATCAAGCACAACTGGCTCCCATTGAGTGAAGAACTCAGGCTCATCCGAGAAGGCTTGCCGTTTATGACGGACGCCGATCGCGATCTGATATTGGGCGGCACAGCCGCGAACATTTGGCGACTGTCATGAGCAAGATGTGTCGTCAGTCGCGTAGGTTGGGTTGAACGGTCAAACACGAATCCGCGTGAACGCCAAGAGAGAATTCGCCTTACAACAACACTGTCTTGAGGGTAGAGGGAGTGAAACCCAACATTCAGGTTTCCTGAATCGCGTGTCCGTTGGGTTTCACTATGCTTTGTGAGGTCTTGAGCACGATTGAGCATCAGAACCTAGGTGGAACGCCGGGCGTTTTTTTGGTTGGTGCCGTTCAACCCAACCTACGGATTATCGCTGAAAAATCAGATGCGTTTCCCCTGGGGGTGAATTTTCATCGCTCGCCCTACGGCTACATGATTTTTTTGCTAACCACTAACTTCCAGCCACTAAACACTTGCAAACACCGAAAACCCCTTCAAGAATAACAATTATGAAAGTCAACCCACAGCAATTATTGGATGACGGTTTCATCATCTTGCGGCAGGTCATTCTGCCAGACCAATTGGATGCGCTCCGGACGAGCTTTGAAATCCTCTTGGATCGACAGAAAGCGATATGGAGGCGTGAGCGCAAACCGGACGACCCGCCGGGCGGGACTTGGGAGACCACCGCCCAGCCGAGGGTATTCTTCAACGAGGTCGTTGACGAAAAAACTGCGGGCGCAGTGGATTTTTGCCTGGGCGAGAACACACTGGGCGTAAGCCGGCAACTGATGCGCTCCTCAGATGCCGCGGTCACGTTGATGGCGCTTATGTGCAGCCCTCCGCGGGATCATGGGCCTGCCAGTTGGCATCGCGATGTGGATCCCGTTGCGCAAGCGCCTTTGCGAGGTATGCAAACAGACATGTTGGCAAACGCGCCCGGCTATGTTCAATGGAACATCCCGCTGTACGATGACAGTGTGTTTTGGGTGGTGCCGGGGAGTCACGCTCGCCCGAACACTGAGGCAGAACACAAGCACCTGCTGACAAACGCGCAGAAACCGATGCCGGGAGGTATCCCAGTCGAACTCCGAGCCGGGGATGGGATTGTCTATAGCCACTTCATGCTGCACTGGGGTAGCAACTACAGCGCGAAGTTGCGACGCACAATTCATCTCGGCTATCGCGCCTTGGGAGGTCCGGTTTTCCCCGTTGTCAATGCATACTACTGGAAATCAGAGTTTACTACGCCTCTCCCGCAAAGAATACGCGACCGGTTTCAAGATTTCTCTCGGCTGCACCAAGAGCAATGCGATGTGATGGAATCTACCCTTCGCGCCATCCTGAGTGGGGATAGGGTGGCTTTTATGAAGGGACTTGAAAGGCTGCATCCGGGGAGTGAGGGACGAATGGTGTGTGTCGTGTTCCTATCGAAGTGGGTTGACAAGCTGCGGAAATTGAAAAGTCGCGAGAATCTCAACCTGTCGCTGGAGGAACAGATTAATGCGATAGGGGAGCACCGGCTCAATTTCCACAACTTCGTGGATTTCGCTCGCCGCTTTTCCGAGGAGGAGGCGAATCAACTCCGGGAGTGTTTTTCAGTCCTATTCGAGAGAATGGAGTCCGAGATTGAGCGGAGCGTCGCCGATAGAGGGGAAAGAGTGATGCGATATCAATTGACGGAGATGCCTGCAGGATTTGAGGTAGAGGACTTTATCCGAAGTTGGAAATAAATAAAGATGTGTTTGACGGATTCACCGTGAATCTATTTCTAGATGAAGATGGTGATTATTTAGCCCATTTTGTCGAGATGCCCAATGTGTCAGCGTTTTCCAATACGCCGGAAGGTGCCTTGAGAGAACTCACCGTGGCTTGGAAAGGAGTCAAAGAAAGTTATGAGAAACATAATGAACCCGTTCCACAAGCGCCGTCGCGGCAAGAGTATGGCGACCGCAGTCAGGGCGATCAACTCGCCAGATGATAAGGATGCAGAATCTGCGGAGTGCAAGTTGCGGTTAAGTCCGTCACCTAACCGGAGCAGTGATAGGAACATCCAGTCTTTGTTGTGTGGACTACATTTGTTTCCCGCTGTCTAAAGACAACGAGGCATCAGCAATTCGACGAATCTACTTACATTATAGGCGTTGCAATTAAGAATTACACATGTGGGATTTGATTAATTCGATTTGTGGTATAGTAAAACCAATAATTATTTATACACTGCGGTAGGTTCGGTTTCCTAACTGAACCGGTATTTATCCAGTCTCGTAGGTGCGGTTGGAAACCGCACCTACCGAAATATGTGCAAATATGAATGGAATTGACTATAGCATCCTGTTGGCTAACATGCTATAGGTTGCTTACAAGCAACTTGCGAGTCGGTTATATCGTGTGTCGATCTTCTTGGGCGTCTTTATACAGAATCTTGCGCGTGGCGTCGGTCGCCTTCTCGTGAAACAGCACCGCTGAGGGATCGAAGTCCTTGGCTGGACGCGGCGTAATGGTGAAGTGACCGAATCGATCCTCGCCGCGGACGAGCGCCGCCGTGTCCCATTCTCCGATCATCTGTTTCGAGTGGGTGGGCATGTAGTGCAGTGAAATACCGATGCGGCGGTCGCTTGAACGGTTCGGACCGGAGGCATGCGCCAACCGCACATTATGCAACGAAATTTCGCCGGGCTCTAGCGGCATGGCGACAGTCTTCGTCTCATCGACCTTCACCGCAATCTCTTGCCCGCGGGTCAAGAGGTTGTCCTGCTGGTATTCATCGTTGTGAGGCAACAAATCTCCCTTGTGACTGGCGGGCAAAACGTACATACATCCGCTCTCAAGCGTCGCCGGTGAAAGCGCCAACCACACGCTGACCAAGTCATTCGTATCAAGTCCCCAGTAGCGCAGGTCCTGATGCCAAGAAACGTAACTTTGACTCCCCGACTCCTTAATCCAGAATATCGTGTTCCAGCACAGGATATCCCCACCAATCAAGTCCTCGACAGCGTCCAGCAGCTTGGAATTCCGCATCAGATCATCAACCCATTTGAACAGGAGATGAGATTTGCTGCGCTGCGCTCCTTCTACCGGTTTCCCCTGACGCGATTCGAATTCCTCTAGTCGCCTCCGATTGGCTGCAACCCCCTCATCGTCCAAGATTCTGATTGGGAAGAAGTAACCCTCCCGGTGGTATTGTTCGATGGCGACTTCAGTTAGTACTTTCGGCATTGACGCATCCTCCAATAATCTGAATTTGGAATTCCCTCCCTGTAGGAGCGATCAAGCGAACAAATAGCGAGTAGGATTTTCTATCGCAGTCGCTGTCCGCTTCTTTGATCGATAGGGATCTTCTCCGAATCGCGACCCATAGCATAAAGCGCCCATTCAACTATCAACACCGCGTCTCCACTCTCTAATTTCCGAGCGCAACTTGTTTGCTAGGCTGTCTATTTTGGTCTGCAAGGTTTGGGAATTGGCATCTATTTTGTCATTGAGTTTGCTGATGTCCGCACGAAACGTCTGCATCTCAGACTGCATCTGCCGCATGTCCTCTCTAATATCTCAAGTCAAATCAAGCGTTAATTCAACCGGCTGATTTATCTGCTTTTGAAGGTTCTCAGCAATCCTGTTCACATCCTCCTTTGTTGCTACCGAGGTTGTGATTTTCCACCACAGTGCGGCAATCGCGACTAGCGGCGCGACCATGGGGGCGATAATTTTCACCCATTCTTCCATCGTCCCAGTTTCCCCTTTCGGCTCAAGGGTGAATACACTATAACACCTTCATTGCCGAATTTCAACCTATATCGTCTCGCACCGAAACTGAGTTTTTTCCTGAAAACTCAGTTTCTTTCCTTATGAACGCCGCCGCGAGGCGACACGTGTGGTGTAGTTCCAACGACCCGGACAAGACACAGCCTAACTTTACGTCTCGTAGCCCCATCAAGAGAATTGAACCATTGGGAATGAAACGATGCAACGCGGTTGAGCGTTAACTTTTTCACTCCTACAAATACTACATTGATATGCTATGGGAGACGTTCAAGATGCGTTGGAATATCACTATTACTACCGTTATTGCCGCTTTTCTCCTGGGTATCGCATCAGGTCTACTCAGCGCAAATGCAAGCGTGCTATCCCTCGGGGCGCTGATAATCTGTGCGGGTTTCCCTTTGATAGTTGTCTTTAGCAAGTTTAACGACGAGGACTAATACCATTTCGCTTGAATATCAGTGCATATAGTGCTTCCCATATACTATTATGGCAACTGTTTCCCTTCACACCAAACCCCGTAGGCGGGGCATCTTGCCCCGCTTTGGACAGACTTGATTGACGCTATTAATGCACTGCTAATATATAGAAATGGTATAACTTATCATCTACGTTAGGATTTACGCGATTGAGTACACAAAGGTTCGTCGTAGTGATTTGCGATCAACAAATCGCGGCTTATTTTCGATTTCATGATCGCAGATCTCTACCACGGACCCAACACTTGGGCTCCTATGGGGCGAACAGCGTAAAGCAAAACCGGATGAACCGATGTCTATGGATGCCATAAAACTCCCCGACGCGGTTAAAAATCAATCGCTGTTTTCGGACTACTACCTCGATTCGCTCATCGTTGAACAACCGCAATGGGCGGATATCCCCGACATCGAATCGGATTACGCCGCAATCAAGCACCTCTTTGACGCTGTCGCACCAAATGCGGCACATCTCAACGAAGGACAAACCGAACGCAGATTCATCCAGCCGTTGCTGGAACGGTTAGGGCATGTTTTCGAGGTGCAACCGACTCTCCAAACGCCGCAGGGAGCCAAACGCCCCGATTATGCCTTCTTCGGCTCGGAGGATGCCTACGAGGCGGCGCAGCCTCACATCAATACGAACCAGTTCTTCAATACCGCCCTCGCTGTTGGCGACGCCAAGGCGTGGTCCCGCAACCTGGATCGTAGAGTGGAGGGTACAGGGGACCCGTTCAACAATCAGAACCCGAACTACCAGATAGACTTCTATCTCCGATGTGCGGATAAAGACTGGGGCATCCTGACCAACGGGGGGCAGTGGCGACTCTACCATTGTCAGACCAGTTATCGGATGGATAGTTTCTATGAGGTAGACCTCGCCGCACTTCTTAGCGGAAACGGAGACTTAAATAGCTTCCGCTATTTTTACTGCCTTTTTCGCCGTGACGCTTTCATTCCCGATGTGAGCGGGACTTCGTTACTTGACCTCGTATTGACGGAGAGTCGGCAGCACACCATCGCCGTTTCCGATGACCTGAAGAACCGCGTGTACGATGCCCTACGCCTGCTCATCGACGGTTTTCTCGATTTCCCGCGAAACGATTTCGACAAAACCAACCCGCCTCTCAATGAGATTCATGCCAACTCTCTGATTCTGTTGTACCGCCTCCTGTTTATCCTCTACGCCGAGAGTCGAGGGCTGCTGCCGGTCGAAAACTCCGACTACGCCGCCCACTACAGCCTTGCGGCACTCGCGGAGACCACTCACGAAACGCTTGATCGGGGCGACCTGATTATTCCGACGATAAGTGATTATTGGGCGCGACTACGCGGCCTATTTTCGCTCATCAACGGCGGTTGGAACGACCTTATCCCGCAGTACAACGGAGGGCTTTTCAATCCAGCGCATCACTCGTTTCTTGAGGAGCACGAACTTGGTAACGCTGCGCTGGCGCAGGTTATTGAACTCCTGACGCGGACGGAGAACGGCGAACGCATTGCCTACCGCGATCTCGACGTGCGTCATCTGGGGAATATCTACGAGGGCTTGCTCGAATATCAACCACAAATTGCCGACCAAGATTTGGTCATCGTTTCAAAGAAGGGGCGCGATGCGGTCATGCCAAAATCTTCCCCCAATCAGGAAGTCGCCTATCGGGAGGGAGAGGTCTATCTGCTGACCGACAAGGGCGAGCGGAAGGCAACAGGGAGTTACTACACGCCCGATTACATCGTCCGCTACATCGTCGAAAACTCTCTGGCGCCGCTCTGTGAGGGCAAAAGCGTTGATGAGATTCTATCGCTCAAAATTCTCGATCCCGCCACAGGGAGCGGTCATTTTCTCGTCGGCGTCGTCGATTATCTCGCCGAAGAACTGATCACCCACCCGGATGCGCCGTTCATGACCGAAGCGGGGAGCGAAGAGACGGAGCTCGCCTATTGGCGGCGGCGCGTTGTGGAATCGTGCGTTTATGGCGTTGACCTTAACCCAATGGCGGTGGAGTTGGCGAAACTCTCCCTCTGGCTGCACACGGTGGCGAAAGGCGAACCGCTCTCGTTCCTCGACCATCACATCCGTTGCGGCAACTCACTAATCGGAGCGAAGATTGAGAATCTATCCAACCTGCCGGATTTGGATAAGAGCCGTCGTCAAACCAGCGAATCCCAAGCACAAATTGTGATGCCTTTCCCTTTCACCGACACCGTTGCAACCGCCATCGGACACTACCTGTTGATTGAAGAGACGGAAAGCCGCACCGCCGACCAAATCCACGCAAAGGAGCACGAATTTGATATCGCTCAGACAATGCTCCGCTTTCACAAGGGGATGGCGAATCTTTGGTCGAGCGTTTACTTCGGGAACGATGTGTCCCCCGCCGACTACGATCGAGCTCTGAAGTTCCTCCGCTCCAAAAACACAGACGCCCTTGAAAACTTGCTCTGCTACCAACAGGCAAAGGAGATAGCGACGGAGAAACGGTTCTTCCATTGGGAAATTGAGTTTCCTGAAGTGTTTCGTGACAAGCACGGACGGGAGAAGGATAATCCAGGATTTGATGCTGTGGTAGGAAATCCGCCGTATGCAAATGCTTGGGGAATGACGAGTGTGGCGCCACAGGACAGATCCGCCATTGACCAGTTGTGTCACCTTTCAGGCCTTCTTAAAGGTCATTGGGATCTCTATGCCGCCTTTGTCATAAAGTCACTCGAATTGTTGTGCGAACGAGGTTATCACGCATTTATCGTACCGGATGCGTTAGCCAGAGAAAAATACGCAGATCGGCTACGTGAATTTCTTTTGCAGAATACGCAGTTACGGACGCTACTTCATTTTGAAGGGTTAAATGTTTTTGAAGACGTTTCACGGCACTGCCTTATTTACACGTTAACGCTTGAACATCCCAATCCGCAGACAGAAACAGAATTGTTTACGCCCGCCTTAAATATAGGTGAAAAACAACAAATAGGTAAAATCAAACAAATTGAATGGCTTTCAAGCGAGAATTACCAAATCCGTTTGCAACTCGGCAGTTTGGCCGTCCGTAATCTAGGAACTAAGATATTGGAAAGTTCAATTCGGCTTGGCCAGTTTTGCTACGTAATGGTTGGAGCAGTGACCCATAGTAAAGATAGAAAGAGTTTTACTAAATCAGACATCATTTCCACTGAAGAAATCGGGAACGCCAAACGTTTTATTGATGGTAAGAATTTGCAACGGTATGATATAGATTGGGATGACCGCTACATTGATTACAAGCAGGATGAGATGTATGGTCCGCGCGTCCCTGAATTATTCGAGAGCGAGAAAATCGTGGTACGGGATGTAACGGGAGAAAACGAACAGTTAATCGTATCCTATGATAATAGCGGGTTCTACTGCGACAATTTGATAACGTGCGTAACTCACTACGAAAACGTCAAACATACCAACGTAAGAACAGACTTCAAGGGGTATAGTAAAATCTCTCCGCCATACCCTTCATTAGCCTATGCAACGACGTTATTAGGCAGCTCCCTGTTGACTTGGTTTTTTAGAGTTTATTTTGCCACAGGAACATTGCAAGGCTCATATTCTCATACATATCCTCAACAAGTTCGAGCCATGCCCATCCGTCGCATCAACTTCACTGCCCCAGCCGATGAACGCAGCCGCCAACACGAAAAAGCCAAAACGCTTTACGAATTCTGCCTCAACAAAGGGAGCATTGACTGCGTTCTGGGCTTTGTGAAACACCATCTCGCCGCCGATCCCGAGCGTTCCGACATCGTGCACGACCTGCTCGCCTTCCTCGCAGAGCAAATGATTGAGATGAATAAAACGAAAAGGGACGAGATTCGAGGCTTCCACCGCTGGCTGGAACGGGAAATCAAGGTCGAAATTGATACGCTGCAGAACAAGACAGCAATTCAGAGTTACTTCAATCTGTCCTCTGACCAACTGCTTGGTATCCTGAAGAAAAACCGTCGGCTCATCCGAGTCGATTCATCAAGCCGAAATTTCCAAGAATCGTTGGAACGCGAATTTACATCTAGCCTCGCCAAACTCAATCCCTTGCTCACCCGCATTCAGCACACCGACGCGCTTATCGATCAGATTGTCTACCAGCTCTATGGTTTGACCGATGAGGAGATTCCGGTTGTGGTTGGCGGCTAGTGGCTAGGTTGGGTTGAACAGAACTCACCGAAGAAGCCGAGAATTTGAACAGCATGTGGAAATCTCGTTTTGCTTAATGTCTCCGAAATCTGAGTGAGACTCAACACGTCATTCTCCGCGCGTAATGGAGTTGTTGGGTTTCACTCTCTCCATCAACACGCTAGTGGCATCAAAAAGCAGGCACTCTATGCCGATACCTTGTAGAGCTTTGCGCTTCCCGTTCAACCCAACCTACACTTACCGGGAGCCTTATGGGATCTCTATCGATCAACCGACTGGGTAAGGAGGGTGATAGTATATCCTGTTCCCTAATCGGTCGCTTGATCGGTTACTATCCGTTTCCTTAATCTCTACTTCCTAATCAGCATCTTGCGCGTCGCCGTGAACTCGCCTGCCCTCAGCGTGTAGAAATAGATGCCACTGGCGACGGACTCGCCCCGCCCATTGCGACCATCCCAATACGCCGCACGATTGCGATTCTGATACACTCCCGCCGCTCGATGCCCCACCTCCAAACGCCGAACCGTCCCTCCGTTCATGTCATAAATCGTCAGCGTGACCTCGCTTGGCGCAGCCAACTGATAGGGTATCCAGGTTTCAGGATTGAACGGGTTCGGATAGTTGGCGTGCAACGCCGTCTCTTGAGGAATAATCAGCGAGGCTAACAGGTTTTGAAGATTCTCAATGCCCTGTCGAAAGGCAATCGAACCGTTATCTGCTACCCGTGCCTGCGTAATCCATGTCTCTATTGTCTTCGATTCTAACCCATGCGCTGGCGGCGCGGCTGCCCCGCCAATTCCCTGCGCCACGAGCGTAAGGTCGAAGATGTTGACAACGCCATCGCCGTTAATATCCACCGGCGAATTGGCGGGTACGCTCTTCCCCAACTGCCGTGCGACGAGAATCAGATCCAGAATGCTGACAGCGCCATCACGATTCACATCCCCGGTCGCAAGTCGTTCCTCCACAGTGAGGGTGATTTTATGCGGTCCCGCCGGGATGTTTTCCCCAGTGAAAGAACCGAACTGGAAGTTACCTAGCGCCACTTCAGTTTCACCGTCCGATTTCGCCTTAAACCTTACCTCAAGCAGTGAACCGCTGCCACTGACTCCGTGGTCAGAGAGTAGTGCAGACTTGAGATCTGTGATTTTACCTGCTGTATTGTCAATGTTCCCGCTCTGAAAGAAAGTGGCTCCGCCGTCGGTCTTCAGAAAATCGCCTTCGGCCACATCAATAGCTTCAAGGATAGCAGGATTGAAAGCAATATCGAACTGCCACCCCGCCAAGTCGGTAACGTTGTCTGCACGCACATCGAACGTAAACGTATCGCCAAGATGGATCGGTGTTTTGGAAAAGGCGTAACCTATACCGCTTCCCAGCGTGTATTCGGTGCCGGGTTCAAATCCGAAAAAGGCATTATTATCATGAGAACGGAAACGGGTGACAACCGCGACCAACAAGACATTCTTTCCTTGTTGAAGTGTGACCGGTAAAAAATTACTGTAATCGTCGTTCCTAAGGCGGCGGAAATCCTTGTGAATCAATGCCCCGTTAAGCCAGACCTTCAGTCCGTGCTCGCCTCCGACGTACAGGGCTGTCCCCTGTTCCCGCGGCGAATAGAGGGACACAGTACCGTAGATAACGCCGTCAGGAAGCTCTCTTTTTAGCATATCATCAAGATTATTACCCCCCGTAGGCGGGAGTTTGTCGGCTGTCCACTCTTCAACCCCGACGGACTTCCCCAGTGTTGCCCCCTGGGTAGAAACCCCTACTTCCGTCACCGACCCACCGCTCGCTTGGGCAAGTAAATCTTCCCCACTATCCAGCCTTACGCCAGGTATGAACGCCCATAACCAAGGTCCCTCTATTTTCGGTCCTCCTGTTGGGAACCCCGGATTGCTTTGCCAGTCAATCTTTGTGTTTGCACGCAACCTAGCCAACGGCGAAAAGTCGGAGATGTTATTGTCGTCGATCCCCAGCCATTTCAAGTTGGTCAGCCCTGCAAGCGGCGAAATATCCGATATGTCGTTCGAGTGAAAACTCAAGCGCTCTAACCCGGTTAATCTAGCGATGGGCGATATGTCCGATATGCCGTTGCCGGCGAGATACAGCTCTTTCAAACCTGCCAATCCCGCCAAAGGTGAAAGGTCAGATAGCACCGCACCGCAAATATCTAGTCTCTCCAGTCCTGTTAATCCCGCGAGTGGTGATAAATCGGATATAGGGGTGCCCCAAACGATAATGATTTTCAAATTGACCATCCCTGCAAGTGGCGACATGTCGGTTACCTCGGTCTGAGAAAACTCTAAGCGGTCCAGATTGATTAATCCTTTAACCGGTGACAGGTCGACTACCGGAGTGTCATCAAACTCAAGGTGAATGAGACTTATTAAGCCCTTCACGGGTGACAGGTCGGATACCAAAGTGGCATTAAACTCGAGGTGAATGAGATTTGTTAAGCCCCTCACGGGGGATATATCGGATACCTGATTGCTACTAATCTCTAGGTGAGTGAGATTTGCCAAGCCCCTCACGGGGGATATATCGGATAAAGGGTTCCCGTCAGTCCAGAGTTCCCGCAATTCGGTTAAACCTGCTAGCGGTGAGAGGTCGGAAATCTGATTGTCCCAGAGAAACAACCTACTCAGATTGGTCGCAAATTGAATGCCCGTCAAATCACGGATGTCGCTCCTCCGCATGTCGAGTTCTTTCAATCCTCCCATCTCTTCCACGGTAATCGGGGCATTAATGCTTTTGCCAAGCGCTTCCGCAATCGCGGCACGAAGATTCGGATCCGGGATATAAACATGCGTACCCGGTATCACATCCGGTTGCGTCACAACCGGAGGCTCCCCAACCTGCTGCGGGTAATCCAACGCATAAACTATATCTCGAAAACTTGATGTCCACGTATCCCGTTGCACACTCCCGTTCTCATTGTCTAGCGCCAGCAATCCTACATTCTGTAGTCCCGTGTTTTCACGAACCTTTTCGAGGAACATTTCGGTCTCCAAGCCAACCACCGCAGCGGCGTATGCGGCATCTACCGGTCCCTGAAACGCCTCATGGAAACGTGAAACCGGCTCAACACCGCCAAACACACCACCGGTGGCTGTGAGCGCTGCTCTGTAGTTCACCATATCCTTGCTCACAAGAGCGTCCATCTCGGATTGCTCAACGTACAACCGTAGTGCTTGTGCTCTGTTGTATGGCGGATTGGGATTGCTCTCAATCACGGAACGTACTTCGTCTTCAAAGGTTTTCATTCCCTCCGTATGGCAGCCGATACAGGAGATTCCGTTGCGTACCGTCGGGTCGCTTGCGGCGGGGTTGGACACAATGTTTATCGGGGCGTCGTCTAGACGGAAACCGGAGGCATTGACAAGATAGTAACCCTGCAGCCCGTTAGGCAGATTGAAGATAACTTCCCCGCCATCGTGCGTGAACGAGAGCGGGTTGGTTAAGATGTTCTGCTTCCCGACACTGCCGGCAAAGTCGTAGCTTTTCCAATACGCCCCATAGCGAGAGGTATGCCGTTCCACCACTCGGTTGTTCGTGGAGACACCCGAATTGTTGAACCCCGCCCGCCAGACGCGAACTCCAGGCGCATTAACCAAATTGCGGGCGACATCGACCTCCAGTCGGGTCTCTAAATCTCTATCTGTCGACGGCAGAGAAAGCAGGTCGTGATACAGTGGGGGAGTTGAGGCGTTTGCAATAAACCAGTCGACATGGACCGATGGTATATCGCACTTCATCTGTGTCTGCAACCGTCCAAGTTGATTCCGCAGCCCAATCTGTGCAGGTGCGTCAAACGCGATGTGGTAGGGATATTCCTCTTCTATCTTCGTCCAACCGTCGTTGACATCCCATTCGTAGTGTCGGAGGTCGATGTAGAAGATGGTAGCTTGCGAGTCGATGGGGATTGGGTTGATGACTGTTACTCCCCATGAGAGGCTGTTGACGAGTTTGGAGAGTGCGTTGCGGTACTCACGAAGTATCTCGACCGTCTCGCCAGAATTATAGAGATGGGTGAGTGTGAAGTAGCGGGCAAAGGCGCGGTCAAACGGTTCGAGTGAGGTGAGGTGGGCCTCAATGGTATCAAGTACTTCATCGGGAGAGATAAACCGGCTATCGGTTGTGGGAGTGGTTGCCCAATCGGGAGCGCTAGCCAGTATCCAACGTCGAATAGTGTCAATCGATTGAGGAGGCAGGGGAGGTTGTCCAAGCGGCATCTGTGCCCCACCGTTTTCAGTGGTTCCAAGCAGGCGTTTGTACAATTCGGACGCATCGGGGTTTCCCGAAACAACCGTACCCCCTCCGATGAGCGCCGTGTGTTCCATCAAGAGTGTCTCTCGATAGGCGCCGTCGGGCCCGTGGCAGATGAGGCAACTCCCCTCAAAGATGGCATAGGCATCCTGAGCTAACTGCGATTGAGCGGATACATTTTGAGGAGAGCCTACGATGAGGGTCAATAGGCCGAAAAGTAGGATACAATGCTGGATTCCAATCAAAGCGGCTACAAAATGACGTTTAGACATAGAGAATATCTCCTTATCAATAACCAATTTCATGTTCGGAAAAACGGTGGCACTTCAGCCCTAGTCGTTCCCTTCAATCGTGGGACGGCACGGGGGCCGTCCCCTACAACAATTAAATGAATTAAGTGTGATTACGCCGTCTTACTTCCTTATTAGCATCTTTCGCGTTGCCGTGAACTCGCCTGCCGTCAGTGTGTAGAAATAGATGCCGCTGGCGACGGACTCGCCCCGCCCATTGCGACCATCCCAATACGCCGCACGATTGCGATTCTGATACACTCCCGCCGCTTGATGTCCCACTGCCAAGTGTCGAACTGTGTCTCCGTTCATGTTGTAAATCGTCAGCGCCACTTCTGCGGGAGCCGCCAACTGGTAGGGTATCCAGGTTTCAGGATTAAACGGATTCGGGTAGTTGGCGTGCAACGCGGTCTCTTGGGGAATAATGAGCGAGGCTAACAGGTTTTCAAGATTGGCAATGCCCTGTCGGAAAGCAATCGAACCGTTATCTGCTACCCGTGCCTGCGTGATCCACGTCTCTATTGTCTTCGATTCTAACCCATGCGCTGGCGGCGCGGCTGCTCCGCCAATTCCCTGTGCCACGAGGGTGAGATCGAAAATGTTGACAATCCCGTCGCCGTTGATATCCTCCGGCGAGTTTGGAGGTAGGCGTTTCCCCAACTGCTGTGCGACGCTAATTAGATCGAGAATGTTGACAACCCCATCACGATTCACATCTCCGGTCAGTAGCTGTTCCTCTACAGTGATGTGGATTTCAAGGGGACCTGCAGGGATACTTTCTTTTGAGGCGGAGCCGAACAGGAAGTTCTGAAGGGTTAATTCCGTTTCACCCTCGGATTTTGCCTTGAACCTCACCTGAAGCACGGTGCCGCTGCCGCTTACACCGCCTTCGCTGATCCGTCCAGCAATTAGCCCGGTGATTTTACCGGTTGTATTGTCAATGCTTCCGCTCTGGAAGAAGGTAGATCCGCCGTCCGTCTTCAGGAAATCGCCTTCGCTTACGTCAACCGCTTCAAGGACGGCAGGGTCGAAGGTAATATCAAACTGCCACCCCGCCAAGTCAAAGACATCTTCTGCTCGGATGTCGAGGCTAAAGGTATCGCCGACGTGGATTTGCGTCTTGGAAAAGGTGTAGCCAATAATCGGGTCTCCCACGCTATAGTCGGTGCCGGGTTCAAACCCAAAAAAGGCATTATTATCACCAGAACGGAAATAGGTGACAACCGCGACCAACAAGATGTTTTTTCCCTGCTGAAGCGTAATCGGGAAAAAATTACTGTAATCGTCATTCTTAAGGAGACGAAAATCCTTGTGAATCAAAGCCCCGTTAAGCCAGACCTTCAGTCCGTGTTCGCCTCCTACGTACATGGTTGTCTCCTGTTCGCGTGGCGAATAGAGGGACACAGTGCCGTAGATAACGCCGTCTGGGAGTTCCCTTTCTAGCATATCGTCTAGATTGTTGTTTCCCGTAGGCGGGAGTTTGTCGGTTGTCCACTCGTCATCCCCGACGGGCTTGCCCGGCGCTGCCCCATGCGTAGAAATCCCCACCTCTGTCACCTCCCCTCCGCTCGCTTGCGCAAGTAGATCCATGTCGCTGTCCAGTCTTACGTCAGGTATAAACGCCCATAACCAAGGACCTTCTATTTTCGGACCTCCTTTTGGGAACCCCGGATTGCCGTGCCAGTTAATTTTTGTGTTCGCGCGTAACCCATCCAACGGCGAAAAGTCGGAGATGTTGTTGTGTTCGACCCCCAGCCATTTCAGGTTGGTTAAACCCGCAAGCGGCGATATATCCGATATGAGGTTGTGGCGAAGATTCAAACGCTCTAACCCGGTTAACCTCGCGAGGGGCGATATGTCCGATATGTCGTTGTCGACAAGATACAGCTCCGTCAGATTCGGCAAGCTCGCCAGTGGCGAAAGACTCGCTTCGGCTAGGTCCGCACCGCAGAAATCGACTATCTCTAGTTTCGTCAAGCCAGCCAGAGGTGTTATATCGGAGAAAGGAGTGCCCCACGAGAAGATGCCTTTCAGGTTGACTAGTCGTGCAAATGGCGATAGGTCGAATACATCGTTTCCCCCGAAACCTATGTATTCCAGGTTGATTAAGCGTGTAAGTGGTGATACGTCGGATACGGCGTTATCTGAAAAATGTAATTCCTTCAGATTGGCTAATCCTTTGAGTGGCGATAGATCGGATACAGTGTTACCGTTTAAGGCTATATACTTCAGATTAGTCAATGTCGCAAGCGGCAACAAATCGGAAATCTGGTTATCTTTGACAATTATCTCTTCCAGATTGGTCGCAAATTGCAGGCCCGTCAAATCGCGGATACCCCTGTTCTCCGCGTCAAGTCTTCTCAATGCCTTCATCTCCTCTGCAGTAATCGGGGCATTGATGCTTTTGCCGAGCGCTTCCGCAATCGCGGCACGAAGATTCGGATCCGGGATATAAACATGCGTACCCGGTATCACATCCGGTTGCGTCACAACCGGAGGCTCCCCAACCTGCTGCGGGTAATCCAACGCATAAACTATATCTCGGAAACTAGATGTCCAGGTGTCTCTGTTCACACTCCCGATTTCATTATCTAACGCCAGCAAACCCTCGTTCTGCAGTCCCGTATTTTCACGAACCCTTTCGAGGAAGGTGTCGGTCTGCAAGCCAACCACCGCAGCGGCGTATGCGGCATCTACCGGTCCCTGAAACGCCTCATGGAAACGTGAAACCGGCTCAACACCGCCAAACACACCACCGGTGGCTGTGAGCGCTGCTCTGTAGTTCACCATATCCTTGCTCACAAGAGCGTCCATCTCGGATTGCTCAACGTACAACCGTAGTGCTTGTGCTCTGTTGTATGGCGGATTGGGATTGCTCTCAATCACGGAACGTACCTCGTCCTCAAACGTCTTCATGCCTTCGGTATGGCAGCCGATACAGGAGATTCCGTTGCGTACTGTCGGGTCACTCGCAGCGGGGTTGGAAACGATGTTTATCGGGGCGTCGTCTAGACGGAAACCCGAAGCATTGGCAAGGTAGTATCCCTGCAATCCGTTAGGCAGATTGAAGACAACCTCTCCGCCATCGTGTGTGAAATTTAGCGGGTGGGTGAAGATGTTTTGTGTACCCACACTCCCGGCAAAGTCGTAGCTCTTCCAATAGGCTCCATAGCGAGAGGTATGCCGTTCCACCACTCGGTTGTTAGTGGAGACACCCGAATTGTTGAATCCTGCACGCCACACGCGAACCCCCGGCGCGTTCACCAAATTGCGGGCGACATCGACCTCCAGTCGGGTCTCTAAATCTCTATCCGTCAACGGCAGAGAAAGCAGGTCGTGATACAGTGGGGGAGTCGAGGCGTTTGCAATAAACCAGTCGACATGGACCGATGGTATATCGCACTTCATCTGTGTCTGCAACCGTCCAAGTTGATTCCGCAGCCCAATCTGTGCAGGTGCGTCAAACGCGATGTGGTAGGGATATTCCTCTTCTATCTTCGTCCAACCGTCGTTGACATCCCATTCGTAGTGTCGGAGGTCGATGTAGAAGATGGTAGCTTGCGAGTCGATGGGGATTGGGTTGATGACTGTTACTCCCCATGAGAGGCTGTTGACGAGTTTGGAGAGTGCGTTGCGGTACTCACGAAGTATCTCGACCGTCTCGCCAGAATTATAGAGATGGGTGAGTGTGAAGTAGCGGGCAAAGGCGCGGTCAAACGGTTCGAGTGAGGTGAGATGGGCCTCAATGGTATCAAGTACTTCATCGGGAGAGATAAACCGGCTATCGGTTGTGGGAGTCGTCGCCCAATCGGGCGCGCTAGCCAGTATCCAACGTCGAATAGTGTCAATCGATTGAGGAGGCAGGGGAGGTTGTCCAAGCGGCATCTGTGCCCCACCGTTTTCAGTGGTTCCAAGCAGACGTTTGTACAATTCGGACGCATCGGGGTTTCCCGGAACAACGGTGCCTCCTTCGATGAGCGCGGTGTGTTCCATGAGGAGTGTTTCTCGATAGGCGCCATCGGGCCCGTGGCAGATAAGGCAACTCCCCTCAAAGATGGCATAGGCCTCCTGAGCTAACTGCGATTGAGCGGATACATTTTGAGGAGAGCCTACGATGAGGGCCAATAGGCCGATAAGTAGGATACAATGCTGGATTCCAATCAAAGCGGCTACAAAATGACGTTTAGACATAGAGAATATCTCCTTATCAATAACCAATGGCGCTAGTCTGAAATTTGGAGATTCACAGACTAAGACAATACCCTCGTTTCGTTTGACCGTAGCTTGGTTTATCATGAGACGGTTTCTTTAATCCTACCGTCAATTTGAGTGACAATCAACACTCAATCAACGGAAGGGAACTTAAACTCATGACCACTACAGATTTTACCACAAAATTGTTCCGTCGTATAGATGATAAACTCACACAACAAACTCGAACGCACTAAGTGGTAAATTTTCTAAGAGTATATGGTAAGTGTTGGGTGCCGGTGCGGTTAGAGGGATCTCTATCGCCCTCGTTGTCCACTCGGTTGATCGCACCTACAGGAATTGTGGAATAGGTCTCTTGTGTCAGTCCAGAAAGACATAAATACTTAGCGAGAAAACCACTAAGTAGAGACGGGATTTTAGCTTTACAAATGGGATAGAGATGATACTAATACCATTTCGTTTGAATAACGTTGCATATGAAGAGACTGATACCAACCATCACCTTGCACACCAACCCCGGTAGGCGGGGATCAACCGAGCGGATAGATCAAATGAGCGAATAGCGAATGCGATAGGGATCCCAGGGCGATAGA
This sequence comes from Candidatus Poribacteria bacterium, assembly GCA_965197465.1. Classification (GTDB taxonomy): domain Bacteria; phylum Poribacteria; class WGA-4E; order WGA-4E; family JAJDTR01; genus JAJDTR01. The sequence continues at coordinate 4,538,543 of OZ240209.1, forward strand.
AATCCCAAAGAAATTCCTGCACACTAGTACGTAGGTTGGGTGAACAGAACTCCCCGAAAAAGCCGAGAATTTGAGTTGCATGTGAAAATCTCGTTTTGCTTGATGTCTCCGAAATCTGAGTGAACCCAACGTTTCATCGCACACAGCTCTTTCATGGTTTTTCATACCTGTGTTACGAATTCCTTTCCTGCGCAAGCCCAAAGAAGGCAGTCATACTGCGGGTTTTCACGCCATTTTCGACCTTAATCCTAGGCGTGCATTTACTCTGAAAGGTATGAAAAGTATGAAATTTCTGATGGTCTCTCAATAGAGATTCCGAAAGTGTTTAGTGGCTAGTGACTAGCAGAAACCTTAAGAACCTAAAGGCTGGTGCGCAGTGCGCACCCTACAGGAAATGGTGGGCAGGGGAATTCTATCGCAGTTGCTATGGGATCTACTGTCGGGATTCACTATCGATCAACTGAGCGGTTAGCGAAGGCGATAGAAGATCTTGTTCCTTGTCCAGTCAGTGGATCGCTCACTGTTCGTTCGTTTGATCTCCTTTGATCCCACCGTACAAATGTACTAAACAGTTACGAGATTCCCATCTTTGCCTTTGATCTGTAACCTTTTCTCAGATTCAGTTCCCCCGGAGAACACGGAGATTAGCTGTTGCACGATCGCCTCTGATATGCGATAATGGATTGTCGAGAATTGTCCGCGAGCAGAAGTACAAGCCCTACTCTGTTACGCCTCACCCCATACAACTACCCCTCAAATGAGTGTTTGCCGTAAGCAATCGCTTCAAAAATGTTTGAAAACCTGCGAAACTCTTATCAGTGAACTCTGGAGGTTTAGTAATGACAGCCGCTAACACATCGACCAGTGCGGTCTCCGTTTCTGGAATGGCACACATCAAAGCGACAAGGGTTTCTCCGCCGCCCGGATGGGCGCTCTTGGAGCGTGAACTTATAAGCATTATGGAGGCGGCTGTCGATGTAGCGGCAAAGAAATATTCGCGTCCGGACGGTACGCCGTACAGAGTAGACGACGTGGACGACACATACGAAGCACATTCCTACAAAGGGTTGCTCTATGCAATCGGCGGCGATGATCGGGTGCTTGAAATCGGGCTTCGTGAATGGAATGCCATTACCCGATTCTATGATGATAGCGTTGTGCGTCGAGACGATGATCCCGTACATCCGAACTTCCGTGTGCAACTCCGCAACGAGTACTACAATCTCAATGGTCCTGCCGATTGGTTTCACATGGGTGAAGGCAATCAGTCGTTTTACTGTTTCGGATTGGCAGACCCCGCCAATCCGGAAAACATCCGACGAGCCAAGCGGTTCGCGGGGATGTACATGAATGAAGACCCGGAAGCCCCGAATTATGACCCAACACACAAAATCATTCGCTCTCCATTTCATGGTGGTGTCGGTCCCCGTTTCCATGCCGACCTTGAAATGGTGAAAATCCTGCTTGACCCGGTGTATTATCCGGGCGGCGTTGCGACGGGACATGCGCAACGGTCAAATCTACATCCCGTTGTGGCGGATTTGGAGGACAACTGGTACGAGGATCCGGAACGTGCTGAAGAGATTGTAAGAACCTTCGAGGAGGTTGTGCTAAACGGTGATATACCTGACAATCTGGCGGCTACAGGCCTCATTACCAATGCTTACCTCTACACCGGAGAAGAAAAATACAAACAGTGGGTTTTGGATTATACGGAAGCTTGGATGGAACGGACGCACGCTAACGGTGGAATCATACCGGATAACGTGGGACCAACCGGAAAAGTCGGAGAGCAGCGCGGAGGGCAATGGTGGGGTGGGTTTTACGGCTGGAACAGTCGGAACTCGGCGCGTAATGCGTTCTTGGCGGCAACCATCGCGGCAGAGTGTGCCCTGTTACTTACCGGTGATTACGGTTATCTCGACCTTATACGGACACAGATAGAGTTCCTGCTAAGCATGGCGAAGAAGCGTGAGGATGGTCAACTGCTTGTACCGACGCGAATCACGCCTGATGGCTGGGAGGGTTATCAGCCGAGAGGCATTCAGTGGTTAGCGCGTGTATATCACGCTTCGATGGATGCGAGGGATTATGAGCTAATCTTAAGGTTGCGCGAAGGCGAAAGGGAGAACGATTGGAATGCGGTCGAGGTTGCAGGAGACCGTAGCAGTGGGAATTTAGAAGCGCGCTTTCAATATTATGATGGTCAAAACCCTGATTGGCCAGAGAAACGGTTACAAGCGGAGTACGAATATGTTCTGGGGATGTTCCGGTTCATGAAGGGCGATTCCCGTGATGTCTCTCAGATTATTGCCGAAAACAGGTGGCCGCCGAATCCGGTTGTTACCAAAGGACTGACACAGGTAACCATGGGTTCGCCGCAGCCCGTCTATAATGGCGGCTTGCTTCGCGCACAAGTGCGCTACTTCGATCCGGGGGACGCTCGAGCCGGCTTACCTGGAGATGTCGCGGCGCTGGTTGATAAACTCGAACCCAATGAAACCGGGATTCAACTTGTGAATCTCAGCAGAACCGAGTCCCGAAACGTCATCGTCCAAGCAGGGGCTTTCGGAGAACACCAGTTCACTCAGGTACAATTCAAAGAAGTGAATCCTGATGAGTCAAAGCCAGAAGTGGGAGCGACGACGCGAACAGTGCCTGTTAATGCGAAGTACTTTGCGGTAGAACTTCCCCCTTCGACGAGTATCCGCTTGGATGCGAACATGGAACGTTTTGTGAATCAGCCGTGCTATGCCTTTCCTTGGCACGGAACGACGAAAAAACTGTAGGAGCGAGCTCCAGCTCGCGATTGGTTCGTAGTAGCGATCTTCGATCATCGAAAAATTCTGTTGGAGCAGGAGAGACCGCCACCTCGTAGCTACAGAGACATAACGCTACTGCAAGGGTTTCGCTCCAGCGGGAATCTTCCACGTCAATAAACAACTCTTGAACCAGACTACCAGAGCAGGTTCAAACCATTTATCAAACATAGCCTAACTCAACATAATTCCCGGAGGCAAAACACATGACAGAGGCAAATGCCTCAACAAATACCGTCTCAATTCCCGGACTAACGACTATCAAAGCCACTGAGATCTCGGCGCCACCTACATGGGCGCTCCTGGAGCGTCAGTTGATGAACCTCATGGAGGAAGCTGCTCCGCCGATGATAAAAAAGTACGCTGAACCCGGTGGCGCATTTCTTTTCTCCGACGACCTTGATGACCTTTATGAGGCGTGTTACAACTGGGGGCTTTTCTATGCAATGGGCGCTGATGAGAGCCTGCTGGATATGGCTTTAACGGCATGGAACGCGTCGACCCGCATTAGTGACGAGGGCATTGTTCATCGGAAACACCCGCGGTTTAAGCAGAGCGCCTACCGGGAATACTACAGTTTGGCGAATCCCGGGGATGCGGAATGGCATCACAAAGGCGAAGGCAACATGGCTTTCTACGATTTCGGTCTCGCCTGTCCAACGGTTTCGGAAAACGTGCGGCGAGCGAAACAGTTTGCGGGATGGTACATCGGCGAAGATTCGCATGCCCCGAATTACGATCCGGAATATAAAATCCTCCGTTCTCCATCGCAGACCGGAAGGGGCCCCTGGCACAACGCGACACTACACCAAACCATGGCGTATCTGCAAGGGGGACATCCCGATATGCAAGACCCGTGGATCCCTAAACCCATGGGCGTGCGAGCAAGCCTATATCCCGTTGTGAAAGAATTAGAGGATGGCTGGTGGGAGAATCCGGCACGAGCGGACGAAATTATAGCCCTGTTCGATAAAATTGTCCTCAATAGTGACTCATCCAACAATCTGGCTGCCGTTGGACTGGTGACCAACGCCTTTCTCTATACGAATGATGAGAAGTACAGGAAGTGGGTACTGGACTACACGGAAGCTTGGATGGAGCGAACACGGGCAAACGGTGGGATTCTGCCGGATAACGTAGGCCCAACGGGCAAGATTGGTGAACATCGGCACGGGCAGTGGTGGGGTGGACTGTACGGATGGAATCACTACCAAGGATTCAACATCATGTTTCACGGCCTCATCACTGCCGTTGAATGTGCGCTGTTGCTTACCGGCGACTTCGGCTATCTCGATCTCCTGCGTTCCCAGATTAACGTGCTGTTAGACAACTCGATTACCCGTGAAGATGGTCAACTCCTAGCGCCTACGCGGTATGGCCCCGATGGCTGGGACAGTTATCAACCGATGCGGATACTTGAGATAGCCCATTTGTACCACGCCTCAATGTCTACCGAGGATTATGAGTTGTTCTCTAGGATACGCGCGGGTGATGTCGAACGCGATTGGAATCAGGTGGAGGACTCGGCAGAAAAAAATGTGCAATTGCGGGACGGCCATCAGAACATGGCGCGCTTCAACTACTATGATGGTCGTAATCCGGATTGGCCTGAGCAGATTCTGCGATCGGAGTATCAAATGGCGCTCTCGGCATCAGAGCATATCCGGCGCGATACCCGCGATTTGGCGACACTCGTCGCCGAAAATGCGCACGCCTACAACCCTGTTTTCACGAAAGGACTTACGCAGGTGATGCTGGGCGCGCCGCAGTCGGTTTATAACGGAGGGCTTCTACGCGCCAGTGTTCGCTACTTCGATCAGGATCGGGAGAGACCGGGCTTGCCGCAGGATGTCGCTGCCCTTGTGGACACGCTGGCATCTGACGCGGCAGGAATTCAGTTGGTGAACCTGAGCCCGACTGAAACCCGACACCTGATTGTGCAGGCAGGGGCGTTCGGCGAACACAGGTTCACAGATGTGCGGTTCCAGGATTCCAGTCGGGAGGGATTGGAGAAAAATCCGTACACATGGATGCGGCAAGAGAAGAAATCAATTGAAAATGTTTGCCTTGTCAATGGAAAGTATTTCGCGATTCAACTCCCTCCCGCAACGAGTATTCGTGTTGTCGCCGACATGAAACGGTTTGTTAATCAACCAAGCTATGCCTTCCCTTGGCATGGTGACAGGATCCCGGTGCCGTTTCAATAGGCGAATATCCTAACCTAATACATTTTTTGAGATGCGCGTTCCTAGGGAGGTCATGGAATGCTACGGCGAATTTCTTCCCATGTTTACTGCTGGTCGGAAGTTCACGGAGCGGCGAGAAATGAACCGTACCCATGGAACAGCTATTTGATAGATGTTCCCGATAAAGATGTCGTAGCGTTAGTCGATCCGCTGCCAATATCCTCAGATGGCGCGCAGGAGATTGAACGGATTCGGATTCCCACACATATTCTTCTGACATGTGAATTTCATTTACGCGAATCCGAGCTTCTCAGGCAGCGCTGGGGATGCGAAATCTGGGCGAATGAAGTGGAACTCGACAGATATGAAACGCCTGTCAATGGGAAGTTTGTGCATGGCGAGCGGTTGTGGGATTTTATTGACCCAATCTACATTCCGGATGTCTATTTTCCCGAAACAGTTCTGCTGGTACGAGAAGTCGGCGGTGTCCTAATCGCCGGTGATATGCTCTCCGGCGGTAGGCAGGATGTGGGCATTGCCGACGGAGATCTGGGAATCTATGCGCCTGAGTATATCGCCGATCTTGAGAAGGCGCGAGGTTCAATCTCGCAACTATTGAACTACTCATACAATTTCATCTGTTTTGGGCATGGGACTCCAATTTTCGACGAACCCAAAGCCAAGTTGAAGCGCTATATTGAATGTGACGAGATTTGGGAGAACTTGGCGCTAAAAAAGAAAAATGCACCGCCTGGGTGAAGGCTTGGATTTGATGAAGATTAAGTATTTAAATCGGTAATTCCAGTTTTCTCTAAACTCGGTAGGTGATCAAGGGAGTGAATAACGAGTACGATAGGGATCCCTTCCTAACCGCACCGAGCATCGTTAGGACATTACCGAATTATTTATTGAAACTTCATGGAATCCAAGCCGACTGGTATTCATGGCTGGATGCCCTATACCGGAGCGTTAAAGAAACCGAAGGACGGCCCTAGGGACGCCTCTACTATAGGTTTAACAACCTACAAAGTCTTTCGCTCCTGTGCGGAGCGACATGTTTATAGGCAACTGACACAGTTGAGAGTTTCTGTAGGGAACGCAGATCTGCGTTCCCGGCGTTTTGAGATGATGCCCTGAAGTTTTTCTACCTATACACGGACTGAAGATAGGACACACCATACACAGAGGTACAGTAATGGCAGTAGTAAACGCTGCAACCGATAGCAATTCGATTCCCGGACTAACAACCATCAAGGCAACGGAAGTCACGGCGCCACCTGTCTGGGCGCTGATGGAACGCCGGTTGATCGATCTCATGGAGGAAGCGGCGCCCTTAATGGTAAAAAAGTACACCGAGTTGGGCGGCGCGCTTTACATGGCAGAGGACTTTGACGACCTTTACGAGCAATTTTACAACTGGGGTTTATTCTATGCCATGGGCGCCGGTGAAAATCTCCTTGACCTCGCACTACAGGCGTGGAATGCGACGACGCGGATTAGTGACGATAGCTTCAATCATCGTCTGCGGCACAACGATTTTACCAAGGTGTTTAGACCATCGGCGCACAATGAATTCTGGAATCTCGAACAAGCGGCTGAATGGCATCACCTCGGCGAGGGCAACATGGCGTTTTACGACTTCGGCGTTGCCTGTCCGACGGTTTCCGAAAACTTTCGCCGGGCAAGACGGTTCGCCGCGATGTACATCGGCGAGGATCCTGAAGCTCCAAACTACGATCCCGAGTACAAAGTGCTGCGATCGCCTTTTCAGTCTAGTCAGGGACCGAGGCTGCATGGGGATGCAAATATAGCGAATACCATGCTGCTCGCTGGAAGATGGCTGGGTGGAGAAGTCAACTATTATGGTGTACGCGCAAGCCTCTATCCCATTGTCGAGGATTTGGAGCTAAATTGGTACGAAGACCCCAAACGCAGAGAGGAAATTGTTGACCTCTTCGAGAAGCTCGTTCTACAGTGCGACACGCCGAACAACCTTGGTGCCACCGCGCTGGTGACGAACGCTTACCTATATACCGGCGAAGAAAAGTACAGAACTTGGGTGTTGGAGTACACGGAAGCATGGATGGAGCGCTTCCGTCGCAACAATGGAATCATGCCTGACAACGTAGGCCCAACCGGGAAGATTGGAGATAGACGCAATGGCGTGTGGTGGGGTGGACAGTATGGATGGAACCACTATCAGGGCTTCAACATTATGTTTCACTCCCTCACTATCGCGGCAGAATGCGCGCTGCTGCTCACAGGCGACTACGGGTATCTCGACCTGCTTCGCTCACAGATTAAGCTCTTACTGGATAATTCAATCATCCGTGAAGAAGATGGACAGTTGATTATGCCCACGCGATATGGGCCGAGCGGATGGCAATATGATCCCCCTGTCGGTCCCTCGAACGAGGGCATCCTACCGTCACGAGGCCTCTACACCGGACCGCTGCCATGGCGAATGCAGGAACTTGCACACCTATATCATGCTTCAATGTCTAACGAGGACTATGAACTGATTGCAGCCATACGAGCAGGGGAGGTCGAGCGAGATTGGAATGAAATCGGAGATCGGGGTCATGAGAAGAACGGCGGCGAAACAGAATTTTCGCGCTTTCAATACTATGACGGCAAGAATCCCGACTGGCCCGAAAAGATACTCGCGGCAGAATACGGATGGGCGTTAGAGGCATACGATCAGATGCGGTTAGATAATCGCAGCGTTGACGAGATTATCTCCGCAAACACGCCTCCACCAAGTGTAATACTCACAAAGGGACTCACGCAAGTAACGATGGGCGCGCCGCAGTCGGTTTATAACGGTGGACTTCTCCGAGCGACGGTGCGTTACTTCGATCAGCACCACGGTAGACCCGGCTTGCCGAGAGATGTAGCCGCTCTTGTGAATAAATTGGAGTCTGAGTGTGTAGGTCTCCAATTGGCGAATATAAGTCCGACCGAAACCCGAAACCTGATTGTGCAGGCCGGGGCGTTCGGCGAACACCAGTTCACGGAAGTGCGGTTCCAAGAAGTGAGTCAGGCGGGATTGGGGGAAAACCCGTACAAATGGGTGCGGGAAGAGAGGCAACCAACTGAAAAAGTTGCCCTCGTGAATGGCAAGTATTTCGCGGTAGAACTCCCTCCGGCAACAAGTATCCGTGTGGATGCCGGCATAAGACGCTATGTAAATCAACCAAGCTACGCTTTCCCTTGGCATGGTGATAAAATACCCGTACCGTTTCAATAACTGAACTAAAGTTGACCGATTTTACGGATATACGGAACGCAGATCCGTGTCCCCAATAGCCACGTTAGGAATGTATGGAATAACAATCGTTATTCCATAACTGAAAAACCACCAATGAATCATGCAACTACGAACTGAACGGATTAGAGCCTAAGGACTTGAAAATGGCAAAATACCGAGTTGGGATTATAGGCGGTGGCAGGAAGGGATCACAACATGCGCGCGCATACGTCCTCAATCCTTTGACGGATGTTGTCGCCATAGCCGACACCGACCCTGAAAACCTGGAACTATTTTGCGGGCGCTTTAACGTCCCAGGATACAGTGACTACAAGGAGATGCTTGAAAAGGAGCAGATAGACATTGCTGCGCCCATCCTGCCTGTGAGCCCGAACCCGGCAGTCGTTATCGGCTGTGCAGAGGCGGGCGTCAAAGCAATCCTGTGCGAGAAACCGCTTGCGGCAACGCTGGAAGATGCAGACCGCATGGTGGAAGCCTGCCGATCACGAGGAATTAAGTTTGGCGCCGGCGACATGGATCGTAACTTGCCTGCCTACTGGAAAGCCAAAGAGATTATCGATTCGGGTGAACTAGGCGAGGTTCAGAGCATCACGTTTTCCGGTGGAAGCGGGACCGAGCTGTCGGGAGGCGGCTGCCAGCAACTTAGCTTGATGCGTCTTTTTGCAGATGATGCTGATGTGGCTTGGGTAATAGGTTGGGTCACCGACGATCCGGTGAGTGACCACGATCAGGGGGGAGCGGGCTATCTTCGTTTCGTGAACGGGATTGAGGTATTTATGCACCGTCGTCCCGATGCGCGCGGTAGCGGATTTGAGGTGTCATGCAGCCGTGGTGTGTTTCGGAGCAATAACGGTCTTGTCAGACTTTGGAAGGCAGAGGATGGTGTCGAGCGCCCTTCCTGGGCTGACCTCAAGCGAGTACACGGCGTCCTTCCCGACACTAACGTCTATGGGACGCGGAGTAGCGAGTATGACGATGATGGTTGGCGGTGGCCAGGGGACCGCAACGTCGCCAGCGTGCAATCCATTGTCGATGCACTTGAAATGAATATTGAACCGCGAAGCAGTGGGGACAATGGACGCAAGGTCTTGGAAATGGCGATTGCAATCCGGGAGTCGCACCGGGGTGGGCATGCCCCCGTGAAGCTGCCGCTTGCTGATCGCACTCTCAGGCTTTTCGCAAGGAAGTCGCGCATGGAGAACAAGAAACCTATATTTGGCAGAGAGGCTTACATGAAGCAGGTCTCATCACATAAGCGGTGAGATTCAAGGTCGTTTTCGCGCCATTTGGGCTTGTACTCCCGCTTGGAGCGGATTGTGATTTTCCCCTGTTTGTGCCGACGCTGGAGGCCGAGATAGGGGAACAAAACCTTCCATCATCTCTAGCTTCATTTGAAAAAAGAGAGTGTTAACCTATGGATAGATTTATGATCTTCTCTTGCAACTGTAGGAGCGATTTCCGAATCGCGACTCTGCTTCCCGACAGGTCGCGATTCGGAAATCGCTCCTACAGGGGAGGCGAAATATAGCAAATCTATCTATGTGCGAATACTCTCGAAAAAGGAAAAACCTGCCAGAACGGAACGCAGACCTCCATTCCCTGCCCTTAGTCAGACTTGGCGGACATCCAGTTGTCGCCGATACCCACGTCGGTGAGAAGAGGGACCCTCAAATCCATCGCGTGTTCCATCTCGTCGCGCACGACGGCTGTGTGATCCTCGGCAAGTGAGTCGGGCGTTTCGTACACCAACTCGTCGTGAATTTGAAGCAGCAGCTTCAACGGCAAACCGTCTCGCTCAATTCGGTTCTGTACGTTGACCATTGCCGCCTTGATTAGATCTGCCGCGCTCCCCTGAACCACGGTATTGAATGCCAATCGCTCGCCTTGACTCTGTCGGTTTCGGTTCGGCGAGTGAATCTCCGGAATTGCGCGCCGTCGTCCGGTAAGTGTGGAGACATAACCGTGTTCCAAAGCGTGTTGGATACACCGGTCTAAGAAGGCATCGATTCCCGGAAAACGTTCCTTGTAATCGTTGATTAACGCTGTCGCGGTTTTCATGTCCATGCCCTTGATTCGTTGGGAAAGCCCGAAAGCGGAAATCCCGTAGATGATTCCGAAGTTAATGGTCTTCGCTTGGTCACGCTGCTCGCGAGTCACCACTTCGAGGGGGACGCCATAGACCTGCGAAGCCACGGAGGTGTGGATGTCCAGTCCACGCTCAAGGACCTCAATCAAATTCGGGTCCTCGCTGAAATGTGCGAGCAACCGGAGTTCGATTTGCGAATAGTCCGCGCAGATCAGCTTGTGACCTTCAGGCGCTTTGAACGCTTTGCGAATTTGGCGGCCTACCTCAGTGCGCACCGGGATATTCTGGAGGTTTGGCCCATGCGATGCCAGCCGTCCAGTTGCGGTGGTGAGTTGATGAAAAGTAGCATGAATACGCCCGGTGTCCTTGTTTACGGCGGCGCGTAGTTGCCCAAGGTAAGTGCTCGCCAACTTGGTGAGTTGACGGTACTCGATAATGAGTCGCGGCACTGCCGTTGGCGGATCATTCGCATCCTCCTTTGCGGCTAAACGCTCCAAGACAGTCACGTCCGTTCCATATCTACCGCTCTTTGTCTTTTTCACGGAATCAAAACCGAGTTTGTTGAAGAGCACATCCCCAAGTTGGTGCGTCGACTCTAAATGGAATTCACCGCCGGCAATCTCCCATATCTCACCCCGGAGAGCGTCGATACGCTCATGAATGACCTCGCCTTGCCGTTTCAACTCCTCCGGATCGCAGACGATGCCGTTGAACTCAATCTCCGCGATGACGGGCGCGAGAGGCGATTCGATGTCCTTCACGAGGGCGGTCATGCCCATTTCCTCCAGCTTTGGCAGGAGGTGATGATAAAGGCGTAGGACGATGTCGGTGTCCTCCGAGGCGTAACTCGTGACCTGTGCCAACGGTACGGTGTCGATGCTGGTCTCTTTATCTCCCTCTCCGATAAGGTCGGAGAGTGGAATCATCTTGTAGTTTAGGTGCAGCAAGGCGACCGTGTCAAGCCGGTGGCCCGGCTGCTCCGGATCAATAAGCAAACTGGCAAGCATTGAGTCGAACACAACACCGCGCAGTTGTACGCCGTTTCGCAGCAACACCTGCGCGTCGAACTTCAAGTTGTGACCGCACTTGGACAGATTGCTGTCCGACAAAATGGGACCCAAGGCGGTTAAGACGGTTTCAGCGTCAAGGTGGTCGCCGGGGTTTGGCGAGCGGATGGGAACGTAAACGCCGTGACCGGATTTCCAAGAGAAACTCAGTCCACAAAGCGCCGCGTCTCGTTCCAAGCTGGTCGTTTCAGTGTCAACGCTAATAATCGGCTGTGTGCGGAGGGTTGCGGCAAGCGATTCCAACTGCTCCGGTGTCGTAATCACTGAATAGTCGCCCGAGTCCGCGGTTTCATATTCCCCTTTTTCCAGGATTGCTGTCGTCTGCTCCTCCAAAACCGCGACGCGATCGCCTCTTGTCTCGCGTTCGCCGGTCTTCGGGGCAGAGGTGACTTCGGCGCCGGCAGCAAGTTGTTCCACCTCCCGCTGGAAGCGATTAAAACCCAACTCCTGAAACAGTGGCTGGATTTTCTGAAGCTCAGGTGGGTTGACTCGCGCTTGCTCAAGTGAAAATGGGAAATCGGCATCGCGCTTCAGTGTCACAAGGGTGCGCGAAAGCGGAAGTTGAGCCTGCGCCTTCTCCAGGTTTTCCCGACGTTTGCCTTTAATCTTGTCGATATTGGCAAAGATGCCGTCGATTGATTCAAAGTCTTGTATCAGTTTGGTGGCAGTTTTGGGACCGATGCCTTCGACACCGGGCACATTATCAACGGTATCACCCATCAGCGCCAGCATGTCAATAACTTGTGCCGGAGTGATGCCTTTGTCTTCCCTGAGCGACGCCACATTGATTGTCTTGTCTGTGTGGATGTCGAACATCGTAACGCGATCGCCGAGAAGTTGCTCAAGATCTTTGTCTTTGGATATGATGCGGATGTGCAAGTCCTTGCACGAGGAATCATCAAGCACACGCTGGGTAATCGTGGCAATGACGTCGTCCGCTTCCAATCCTTCTACGCCGATTACCGGAATAGCGAAGTGCTCGAGTACCTGAGTGATGCGAGGAATCTGCGAGATTAGGTCATCGGGAGTAGCTTCGCGCGTTCCTTTGTATTCATCATAAAGTTCATCTCGAAACGTCGGTCCCGGCATATCTATCGCCGCCACGACATACTGAGGACGAAGCTCGGAGAGGAGCTTGATTAGCATGCCCGTAAAGCCAAAAACGGCGTGGGTCGGTTCCCCCGCCGGGCTGCGCAATCCCCCGCGGATGGCATAGTATGCGCGGAAAATCTGCGCGTGTCCGTCAATAAGATATAATGTTTCAGCCGGTTTTTGTTCTGCTTCCATGTTTGTCTCCCTCTGCTTTGGTTATGTTGCCTGTGTCGCCGATTGATTTAAGAGCCTGTTTGAAAACCTATTTGTAGTAGCACCATTTGCCTCGAAAGCAATCTTTAATCATCAAGTCCCCGATTTCCCCTCTTCCTTATCTTCAATGTTTATAGAAAAACGGAAGACCCATCCTCTGCTCCAGAGAATTGAGGGTGGCGGAAAAGAGAATCTTCCACTCTTCCCTCCTTCCAATCCTACTCTTCCTAGTCCCTTCGGAAGATAAACTTTAATACTGAAACTTGCTAATGACCGCAAATCGATTGAATATTTACCCGCCATCCATTTGCGAGTAACCCTTCGGTAGGGATATGTCCGCTACCAAAACCGGTTTCAGTACGCGCACATGCCGGCAACTTCCTCGGTGCGTGAAACCGGGGCAGTCACAGGTAATGTCTGCACCGACGACCTCAAGCTGATAGAACTGTCCCGGCTTGGAAGTACTCTCCGCCCGATACACGGTTCGCTCAGGACCGGCGAGGACTTTTGCCAACGTCTCAACGGCTTTCCGGGAATACGGCAGAAGTTGTCGCCGAGCGGATTCGTTGAGATAAATGGCATTTTCCTTGATGTAAGTATCACCGGCTTCTCGAAGCACGGAACTCATTTGGGCTTCCTCACCACCGTTTTCCGAGAGTTCGTCCAATCGGGTGGGGATGGCTTTCATCATCTGTTTGAGTTCGCTGATGACATCGGTGCCCAAGTCAACGCCGAGCGCCTTGCCTTCGACGAGGTCTTCCATCAACCGGGCTTTGGTTTCCAATACGGTCCGCACAAATTCGTCAACCGTGCCGCGCGCAATCATGTATGTTACATTGACGGGCGCCGTCTGCCCGATTCGGTAAGCGCGGTCTTCCGCCTGCCAATGGTTGGCCGGTACCCAATCAAGGTCGTTAAACACCACCTGCCGGGCGGCGGTTAGATTGAGTCCAACCCCGCCCACATGGATGTTTGCGAGAAACACTCTGACATCCGGCTCATTTTGAAATCGGTCAACCCGTTTCTGGCGCTCTTCAGCCGGTACGTCGCCGAAAACGGCTACCGCCTCAGCGCCAAAACGCTTGGAAAACCGTTCAATCGTGTTCACGAACGCTGAAAACACAATGACCTTTTCGTCCTGTTCCAGCGCATTTTCGACTACTTTGATTGTATCGTGACACTTCGCAAACGCCAACTTTCTCCGAGCGGTCGTCAATTGACCGATAACACGCCGTCGTCTTTGCCCGGCTTCCGAATCGTCGTCTTCTTGAGAATCCAGAAATTCGGAGGACTCGTCGCTTGTCAGAAGAAATTCACGTATCGCTTTGTTGAAGTGCTCGACCGCACGCGGATGCAGATCGATATCCAACCATGTCCGGAATTTCGGAGGAAGATCCAGCACCTCATCCTTTGTCCGACGGAGCATGATGCCGTGCAGTTGGAGCGTCAACTCTTCTATGTTGCTGGCGCCGTCGGCGACCAAGCCGTACTCTCCCTGGTATCCTTCGCAGTAACGCTTCGCGAAACTCAGAAAACTCTTGCCAAGCGGATGTTCTATGAGTTGAAGTAGCGGGAAAAGATCGCGAGGACGACTGGTCAAGGGTGTCCCCGTCAAGGCGTGAACTACCGGCTCGCCGGCGGTTTCCTTGACCAGCTTGCTCGCGTGACGAGAACGCTGGCTTCGGTGGTTTTTCAGGTAGTGCGCTTCGTCGAATACCATTCCCGACCAACCGAATTGCATTAGACCATCCAGATGTTTGCCGAGGATGTCGTAGTTGAGGATGGTCCAGCCGCGAAAATCACACGCCGGCAGCGGTGTAGGACCAACAATTTCGGTTTGGGCTTCCGGCAGCACAATCTCAATCTCGCGCACCCAATTTCGCTTCACCGATGCGGGGCATATCACTAGATAAGGTCCATCGGGTTCCGCTTCGATCATGGCGATGATGGACTGGCGGGTTTTACCCAAGCCCATGTCGTCTGTTAGTAGAGAACGGCGGCGTCCAAGCAAGAATGCAACCCCCTCAATTTGATGCGGATACAGCGATTTGGCAATCGCTTCAGCCCGTTTGGCAAAAGCGTGATTGGAGGTTGTTGGAGTCTCCATTATTCTTTCCTAAATTGGAGCATCGGAACAAAATCTATACCTTTGAAACTTGCGCGGCGAGACTGCCCATACCTATTGATAATCTTAAATTCAAGTATAACATACTTAGGTAAGTTTAGAGAATAGACTTTGCATTTCGCGGCAAGGCAATCGCACCTGACTGGTTCGTAGTAGCGAAATTCATTGCGCGTCGGTTTGTAGGGTGAACCCCTGTGTTCGCACTTTTGTACAATCATGGGACGGCACAGGGGACCGTCCCCAATAAGCGCCAAAGCGTCGGTTTCACTTCGTTTCTTTTCCTCACCCGTCCGTTTGTAGGGGCGCCCCTCCCCCGTGTTCGCCCTTGTGTAATTTGCTTAACAGCCTTTTCGCTTGAGGATTTCTTGGCGCTTTGCTATAATCTGCTGATGCTTGGAGGCTCTAAAGCCCAAGAAGATTCCGCCATATTAAAGCTGGTTCCAGCTTGCGCACTACCTGCAATGCTAAATTAAACACTCGATAGCATTTCAAGATGTATCTGGGTTTGGCTTTTACAATAGGAGCAAAATATGAAGATTACCGACGTTGAAGTAATTCCGATTTATCCGCGCATCGCTGAACGCAACCAGGATTTTCAGGCGCGATTCAATTCTATCAACCACCGTACGGTTTTTAAGATCCACACCGATAACGGACTAGTCGGTTATGGCGACTATCGCTGTCCACCGCCACCTCAGTCGGATATTGAGCCGCTTATCAACAGTGATCCGTTTAGCTACATCAACAATAATCTGAACGCGGGGATTTGCGGCGCGCTTTATGATGTAATGGGTAAACACCTTGAGGTGCCCGCCTACAAGCTGATGGGGCAAAAGGTTCGCGATGCCGTTTCGGTTGCCGCTTGGACTCGTCCTGCTTCGCCGGAAGCCTTTCGTGATGAAATTGCTCGCGCCGCTGCCCAAGGGTATATGGCTTTCAAGATGCACACGTGCGAATATTACGATGTTGTCGAGCAGACCCGTGCCGCAGAGGAAGTCGCTCCTGAAGGATTTAAGATTCACTACGATTTCAACTCAAACCGAAGCCTTGCAGCAGTGCTCCCCATCGTCCAAGAACTTGAGAAGCATCCAATCGTTGCCTACGTCGAAGACCCAATAGTGCGGGATGACATTGACAGTTGGCGAAGATTGCGGGAGCAAAGCCGCATCCCAATTGTTATGCACGTCCCACAGCTTGGCGGTGTTGTGGAGGTTATCAATGGCCTTGCCGATGCCTACATGGTAGGTGAATCGGGCATCGGTGAGGCGTTGGCTAGAGGCTTCGCCTACGGAAAAGCCAACATCCAGACGATTATTCAACTTACGGGAGGCACGCTGACCAAAGCCTTGGCGTTACATCTTGGTGCAGTGCTGCCGACAATGACTGGCCACTCGATAAACCTTGACGATCAGTACGAGGAAGACATCACCACAGAGCGAATCCCGATTATCAATGGGGCTTCCCCCGTACCGGAAAGACCCGGTCTCGGCTACGATGTTGATGAAGACGCTCTGGCGCGTGTTGCGGCGAACAAGCCGACGGTGGTTCCGAGGCATGTAGGTATTCTGCACTTGCCGAATGGCCAGAAACTGTACACGCTGTCTTTTCCCTCCGTTAGCCGAATTACTGGTCGCGAGGAGGGGGCGACTCGGGGAATAAACTTCAAGTTGTGGGACGACGATGGATCCGAAGAGTTTGCCCAAATTCATGAACAGGTGCAGCGGGAAGGAATCGTGCCTGTTGTCTAACTGCCCTTACCACTTATATAGCCGATAATCTTTTTGAGCGGAAGAGGAAACGTAGATAGAATTGCATGTAATGGCGCTAACCAAGGCATGCCACGTAACTTACTTCCTCAATAGTCTCATGGACATTTCAAGGGTTAAATTGTTGCTTCAACGTAAAACCACGTCTTTTTTAGGGAGGTATTTGAATGTCAGGACAGTTTGAAGGCAAAGTGGCTCTGGTCACCGGCGGTAACTCGGGAATCGGTAAAGCAACGGCTTTCGCCTTTTCTAGGGAGGGAGCAAAGGTTGCTATTGCCGCCCGACGTGAGGCACTCGGTGGGGAAACTGTAACGGAAATCAGGAATGCTGGTGGCGAGGCGATTTTCATCAAAGCCGATGTGTCGAAACTCACAGATGTGCAAGCAATGGTCGGTAAAACTGTTGAAACCTTCGGGCGATTGGACTATGCGTTCAACAACGCGGGGCGGTATGGAGGGCTTCCGCTGCTTGATGCTACCGAGGAGGAATGGGATGAGTTCATGGATATTAATCTCAAGGGCACTTGGTTGTGTATGAAGCACGAGATTCCCGAGATGATCAAGGTCGGCGGCGGGGCAATTGTCAACAACTCCTCTGTGTCGGGCGAGGGCGGTTGGGCTGGCGGTTCCCTATATGTAGCGAGCAAGCACGGCATCAACGGATTGACCAAGTGCGCGGCAATCGAATTCGCGAAACAGGGGATTCGCGTCAATGCGGTAGAACCCGGGATCATCGAGACGCCAGCTTGGGGTGAGATTACGCCAGACCATAGAAAAGAATTGAACGCAATGCAACCCATCCCACGAATGGCTAGCGCCGACGAAGTGGCGGATCCGGTCATCTGGCTATGTTCGGAGCAGTCTTCGTACGTTACCGGGGTGACACTGCTGGTAGATGGCGGCATGTGTGCCAGACCATGAAAGCCCGTCAGCCCGACTCTCCACCCGCCCGCCGGACAATGCTTATGTAGACCTACGGCTCTGCATCCAGCGACTACGTTAGAACTCAATGAGGCTAAATGCCGATGATGACCCCGATACAGCGGTATCTATTTGATACCACAGGGTACCTGCACATCAAGAACGCGCTCACTTCCGACGAGTTGGAAAAGGCTCAAGAGGCTGTCCGTCGTTATATTGACGCATCGGCCGACAAGATGCCGTTTGGCCCCGGAGACTTTCTGCCGTTTTTAGTCTTTGACAAGGCGCTTGAGAACCTGGTTCTGCATCCGGCAATCTGGCCGATTATCACAGAGTTGACTGGAGACAGGCCGCGTATGTTGCCTAGCAGTTATCTGAAAATCACTACACACAACGATGCGCCCTTGAGACTGCACTCTCTGAGGGAACCCGTCGCAGGCAAACTGGGACCTCGACCCGAACCCTACTGGCAAGGGGGACATACCTACTGCTATGAGGGTAAAATCCAGTGTGATTACTTTAATATCTTCTGGTATTTTACTGATGTTTTATCCGGCGACGGGGGATTGGTTGTCGTGCCGGGATCGCACAGAAGTGTGTTGACACGCTCGCCGGAGGTATCAAGGAGTTTGTTTAATAACGGAGAATTCTTCTCCGATGGGGGCCTCCCCCAGGGTGTGGTTAATGTTACGCCGAGAGCCGGTGATGTTGTGGTCGTCAACGAGGAGCTTACTCATGGGGCGATGAAGTGGAATCCGACCGACCGAGATCGAATCGTGTTTCTGTTGGGCTGTGGTCCGCAACATGTCGTTGGCTCTCAACTCACAGAGGATTTTCCACAGGAACTCCTTGACAGATTGTCTCCCGAGACGCGGGAATTCTTGGAGATGGCACCCCTTCGTCATACCAAAGAAATCGTTAATCGAGTAAATAGCCCTTAAGTCTGAAGATGCCGATAACTGAGGGGCTGGGTAGAGCGCATTAAAATACGGATTGGTTTACTCCGTAGACGTTACCAAACAGAGTTTAGCTTCAGGATTTCATGGGTATTGCCTGACATTCACATTTGATTTTGGAGGGAGAGTTCATGAGCAAAATCTATGAGCCGCTTGATGACTTCAAAACCTCGGATTTGCCGGAGAAGACACTACCGTTTTGGAAGATGGCTGGCCCCGGTGCGATACTCGTAGGTCTATCTATCGGTGCAGGCGAGATTGTCATTTGGCCAAGAATCGCGGCAGAATATGGCGGGAGCATGGTTTGGGCGGCAATAGTCGGGATTTTCATTCAGTTGTGGATAAATTTCGAAGTTGCACGCTGGACAATCGCGACGGGCGAGACCGTCTATACCGGTTATAGCCGCGTGTGGCGAGGGTTTGCGCCGTTGTTCATTCTTCTGACGTTGGTGAGTTGGATTGCACCCGGCTGGGGGCGCGCATCGGGACTTGCGCTGAAAGCCCTACTCATCGGTCCCGCGGGTTGGGGTTCCGATACGTTTTGGACAGTGATTACATTCGGAGCGGTGGCTTTAATCCTGTTCGGTCCGAAGCTCATCTATAATTCCGTCGAAAAAACTATTGAGGTTCTTGTCGCGATTGTAACCATCGGTCTTATTGCGGTCGTGATTGCCATAGGATCGGCTGACACCTGGAAGGAATTGGGCAGCGGCATAGTGAATGTCGGGTACAAGGATCCGGGGATGTCGGTAAAGACGCTCTTCATCGCGATCGTCTTTGCAGGTGCGGGCGGAACCGCCAACCTATTCTACACTTTCTACCTGCGTGACAAGAACATCGGTATGGGTGGGCGTCTTCCAGAGTTACAGAACCCGCTCCGGGGTCGAACCGAAACGGTTCCTTCAACCGGCTTTGTCTTTGAGGAAACCGAAGAAAACCGCACGCGCTTCACGGCATGGTGGAATTATGTGAAGAAAGATCAGCTCCTCTTCTTCTGGGCGTTAAACACAGTGACCATGATACTCTTTATCTTTGGCGCCCTTGCCGTACTGCATCCCAAAGGGATTGTACCTGAAAAGGGCACACTGATCTGGGACGAAGCACAGGTGCTCGCCGAAGTGTGGGGTGGGCCCGGACGTACCATCTTCCTGCTGGTCGGTGTAGCAACGCTTTTCAGCACGCAGCTTGCATTGGTTGATGGTGTCTCGCGGTCAATCTCCGATATCGTGTACACTAACTTCAAGGGCGCACAGAAACGGGCGTTGAGCTGGTGGTATATGCTGATAGCGGGTATTTGGATAATCGCCGGCTGTCTAATCACCTTCGTCATGGAGCAGATGGGGGTTAGCGAGCTGGGCTTCCTTTTCAACGCCGCTTACATGGGAGGATTCGCAATGGCACTCTATGTCCCCCTAACACTGTATATCAATCTCCGATTCTTACCCAAGTTCGCCAAGCCGGGTGGAGTGTGCACCACAATGATGGTTCTCGCGTCGCTGGTTTATGTGGGATTCGCCGTTTCAAGCATTATCTGGGAAATCGGAAGGTTGATTGGCGGATAGGAGGGCTTTTTGATGAAAAGTGACAAAAAGCAGAAGATTGGAGTGCACGGTCTGGAAGTCACGCAGATGGGAATGGGTGGCGCTGCGCTTGGGAATCTGTACACTGTCGTGGAGGAAGATGGAGCGGCAGAAACGATAGCCAGTGCCTATGGGGCGGGCATACGTTACTTCGACACCGCGCCATCCTACGGATACGGACGGAGTGAGAACCGATTGGGGTTAGAGTTTTCTCGTTACGATCGGGACGACTTGGTAATCTCTACGAAAGTCGGTTACTCACTTGTACCACGCACCGCGGAAGAACCGCCCGAATCGCCGTTCGTAGATGTTCCGCCGCTTGACAAAGCCTTCGACTTCTCCCGTGATGCGGTACTGCGCTCTGTTGAAGAAAGCCTGAAACGCCTTCAGACCGATCGCATCGATATCCTGTTTATCCACGATCCGGACGAGGGAACAAGTATTCAGCCGGACTTCGACAATCCGTATGCAATAAGTCATTTCTCCGAGGTGATGGATCAAGTTTATCCGGCGTTGGATGAACTTCGCGCTCAGAAGGCTGTAAAAGCCATTGGCGTGGCAATGAATCAATGGCAGATGCTATACGATTTCGCCGTTGAAGGCAATTTCGATTGCTTCCTGTTGGCAGGACGTTACACCCTGCTTGAGCAGCAACCCGCTCCCAAATTCCTTCCACGCTGTGAGGAAAAAGGCATTCGCGTCGTCATCGGCGGACCCTACAACTCCGGGATTCTTGCGACCGGCGCTGTTGAAGGCGCCTATTACAACTATTTGCCTGCCACTCCCGAGGTTATGGAACGCACTCGCCGAATACAGGAGGTGTGTGCTCGTCACAACGTTTCGCTACAGTCGGCGGCTTTACAATTTCCGTTCGGTCACCCAAGCATAGTCTCGGTGATTCCCGGCGCCCGTTCAACTGCCGAAATTGACGCTAATGTCGCCTTCTTTGAAGAGGAGATTCCGGTTGATTTCTGGAGGGAACTCAGAGACTTATCGCTTATTGCGGCGGAGGCGCCACTGCCTATCTCGGAAAATTAACACAAGGAAAGTGTATTTTAGTGAGGTCAACCAAAAACACCATGATTGAACTACAACCAGATCATCTGCATATTGCCAACACGCTGTATCGTAATTATCCCTACTTGCAGGGTTACGTGGCGTCAGCGCTAAGTGGGGAGATGGGTACGGTTGCTGTCGATGATTTAGAGTGCCCAACCATCGGCCGTATCACCCTCGCTTGGGCGAGCATCCTGGCTGGCGATGCAACGACTCCGGCGGCGGCGGCGCTATTGAAAGAGATACTGCCGAACACGATATTAATCCCCGAAAATTCCAGATGGGTAGATGCGTTCTACGGGAGGTGGGGTCATCGCTTGGAAAAGTGGAGGAGGATAACGTGTAAGCGGGGCTCTTGGAGTATCGAAAAGTTGAAAGATTTCGAACATCAACTCCCTTCAGACTACTCTATTAAACAAGTGTCATGCCCCGAGGAGGTTAAAGGACTGATTCAGATGGGGGACGGTTTGGTCGATTTCCCAAATTACCCAACTCCGGAGGATTTCCTTAACCGAGGCATTGGTTTCATCATAGAACGCAATGGAGAAATTGTCTCGGGTTGCACATCGTATGCGGTTGGAGGTGGGAAATTCGACATCAGCGTTACGACGCAACAGGAATACCAACGGCGAGGGCTGGCGCAGGCGGTTGCGGCTCGAATGATTTTATACTGTCTGCAAGAGGACATTGAACCGTGCTGGGATGCGCCGAGCGAAGCGGGTGGGAATCTGGGCAAGAAACTTGGGTATACCTACGCGAGACCTTACACGGCATTTCGAGTTCTCAAAGTAAGGGAGCATTGGAACAGCACCTCCTGGATGTAGACGATTTCGAGGGCTAGATGGAGGAGCAAATGCATCGGTATCGGCAATTCACGGTTTTTGTTCTATCGACGGTTCTAGTCTCGTGGCTTGGGTTGCTATCTCTAGTCGTTCAGGCGCAAGTTCCCAAGGGTACGAAGATTGCTTTCGATTCCAGCAGAGACGATGACGCTCCCAACTCGGAAAAGGCGAGCTTCGAAATCTACGTCATGGATGCTGATGGAGGCAACCCGCAAAATATAACAAATCACCACGCGAACGACCTCAACCCATCATGGTCACTTGATGGCAGACGAATTGCCTTTAGTACGGATAGAGATGACAACTTTGAGGTTTATGTGATGAATGCGAACGGCACAAGTCCGCGTAACCTGACAGACCATAAAGCGAGCGACGGTTCGCCAGTGTGGTCACCTGACGGAAGGAAAATTGCCTTTCAATCCGATAGAGGCGGAAGATTTGACATCTATACGATGGATCAAGATGGCGGGAATCCACAGAACCTAACGAATATCCCCGCTACCGAAGACCGTTCGCCGGCGTGGTCACGTGATGGCAAGCGGATTGTGTTCGAGTCTCAGAGGGACAAGGACTGGGAAATCTATGTGATGGATGCCGACGGCCAAAACCCGCTGCGGATCACGGATAGGCGAGACCACGATCGCGAGCCGTCTTGGTCGCCTGACGGAGAGAAAATTGCATTCGCCCGCCGAGAGCAAGGCACGTGGAATATTTATCTTATGGATGCTGATGGCGGGAATCCGAAAAATCTGACCAAGAATCGCACGGCGAGAGTGGAGTATCGTGAGCCATCATGGTCGCCTGTTAATAAAAGCATCGCGTTCAAATCGGACATAGAACGTCTCGGCGGAGTGGTGGTTGCGTGGACTGAAATCTTTGTGGCAACCGCAGATGGCGCGGGCAATCCGAAGAACCTGACGCAGAAGCATCAGGCTGAGGGCAGAGATGGCTCCCCCGACTGGTTCGATCCCGGTTTCACATTCGCTGTTTCCCCCGCCGGCAAAGGGACAACGCTCTGGGGGCGCCTCAAACAGTTAATTCATTGAGGTGAAAAAGAGAACTCGGGTTTTGTCTGTAGGAGGGAATTCCAATTCCCGACCATCGCGATTCGGAAAGGGCTCTCTATCGCCCTCGGATTTCTATGGCAACTCTATCGTACTCGTTCTCCATCCGCTCGATCTGTCCTATTCGTTCCGTTGATCCTGTTTGGTCGGTTTAAGGGGGCTCTATCGCCTCCTAATCTTGCCCCACGTTGTCGCCAGTTTGCCCACAGGCTCAACGGCAACCGCGCCCGAACCCATAAGCCCGTTGTTCATGATGCTTTCAATATCCGCTTGGCTAAGCGCAACATTGAAAACGGCGGCTTCGTCAATGGAACCTTTACTCGCGAACCTGTTGCCCGCCGGATGCGCCCAGCCGCCGATCAGCAGCGGGTTGGCAGTCGCCGAAATCTCTCCCTCGGCTGGCGCCTCATTGAGCAGCACGCCAACTTCGTTATCCACCGCACCATTTGTGTATACCCTTCTGGTTGTCCCATCAAAAGAGAAAGCCCCGTGATACCATGTGAAGCCTGAGATAAGTGTGGTTGCACGCTGCAAGTCCATGCGCGTGCCATCAAAGGAGATCTCATTCCAGAAGCCGTTGCTGCGGCCCGAGTAGTTGAACCCCCACTCACCTCCACCGACACCCTTCATCAGAATCGGTTGGGTCGAATCCGGAAATTCGGTGTAGAACCAAAACATCAGCGTAAAGTTTTTCAAGCCGCTTATACTCTCGCCAGCTCCGCAATTGAGATAGTCCTCATCCACGCCATCCTCGCCACTGATATTGACAGCGGAGCCGAACTTCCCGTCGACGATGGAAACGCCGTCACCGATTATCTCACAATCATTGCCGTTTCCGGATAGATCGCTGACCATGCCGTCAGCTATACCATCCTCAAACAGCCACGCCGCGGCTAACGATTCATCTAGACGCCCATGACTCGTAGTAACCAACATGAAGGAAATAAACAAGAAAGCCGCGAATATCAACAGATGTTTGGTACGCATTGTCTTCTGTTCCTCCTGTTAACCTGATTTGTTAAATGTCTGAAGGATAAGCGGGAATGGGATAGCTGTGTGCTTCTCCGCGACGATTTTGATGTAAGTACAAATTACCGATTGGATGTTATCACAGCTCAAAGTAGGCGTCAATCGCAAAACAATTGTCGGGAGTGTGGCTTTAATGAAAATGCCAGAAACCGAGTTTTTCAGCAGAAGACTTAGTCTAGACGATTTTTCTCAGTTCTACAATGCTTGTAACGCCGTTCATACGCATTCGGATTTTGGATGCGTTCAATCTCCGCTAAGGCGCTCTCTTAACATCGGATTGTTTGTTGTGTTCACAATCATTTCAACTTAACCGGTAACCCCTACGAAGCGATTGTCCAACCTCTTGATATCGTAACCCGCATTCTCCAAAACCTCGCGGATTCGGGCTCGGTCTCGAGGTGTAACTTGTCTGTTCTCCGAAGGAGTCACCGGGAACCCTCGTGCTAATTTGCTGTGACGAGCCTTGAGTAGTGAGGCATAAGTCAATTCGGTTGCAAAATGGGCTAAGACCGTTCCCGCGTGCTCGCGGACACCCTCCCAGTTTGGGTCGGATTGCGATTCGGGTTGCGATATGATATCAATTAGAGGTCGAATAACACGTCTATCAAGCGTAGATTCCAAGTGCTGAATAAAATACATAGCCTTACCATGCCCGCCGCTCCTTTTTACCTCATCGTTTAACATCTTGATGAGGAGGGGAACGCCCGCACCACCGGCCTTGGCTAGTCCAGAGCGTGCTCCCGACTTAATATAGGACCAATTGTATTTCAACCCAGGTTCGGCCGGTGGCTGATTCAACACGGCTTTTAGTTTGGAAACCGCCGCTTCGCCTGCCAACAATCCCAATACCATAGCTGCTGCCTTACGCACCCGCCAAGACGGATCATTTTGCAAAGAATCAGGATAATATCTATCGCCTCGGGATTGCGCGAATAGCCCAATAGAGAAATCGCGCGTTGTCTCACTTCTGCGGAGTCGTCATTCAGGGCTGTTGTTAACAGATTAACCGTGCCCCAGGAAAGGAGGACGTTGTTTGTCATCGCCAATGCCTTAAAGGCTTTGTCATACAGCGTTTTGTTTTGGAGATTGCGGGCAACATCCCTCACATCAACTGTTTCATCGCCGAAGTCGAAAGTGATGACATCAATTTGTAGGGGGCGTTCCGGCGGCCACAATATCTCGGTTTGTTGGGAAGGCAAATCGGCACACCCCATTAATATCAACATACAGCAGATGAACACAAAATACGGGACGACGTAGAGGGAACTGAAGCGGGAAACTTTCATAAATGTGGATCCATTTATCACTTATTTGTATCGCCGACACGAACGCCTATCGCCTCAGGGTTATTCAAGAGGCGTTATTCCGAAAGCCGATATTTCGAATTCAGGATCAGTTATTGGCTCAAATCCGGGATAAGTCCTCGTTAATTCGTAAATATCGTAGCCTGCCAGTTCCAGTGCTTGACGGATTCGCGTTCGATCTGATTCCGTAACAATCCTGTGTTCCCGCGGTGTCGCCGGAACTCCCTCGGCAAATGTTTTGCCGCGATACTTAAGGATGAACCCATAGAGCATTGCATATTGAGCCAAGGCCTCAGCCGCCTCATGACGTAAAGATTCCATGTTAGAATCAGATTGTGACAAAATCTCAATAAGCGGCGGAATCGCGGCTTCCCCTGCCAATTCACCTAGGAACTTTGCGGCTAAATCGCGCACTCGCCAAGAGGGATCATTATGTAACCTATCAGTGACAATCGGTGTAGCTTCAGGATTTCGGGACAGCCCAAGCAAACTAACCGCGCGCATCCTCAATTCGATAAGTTCCTCATTATATCTTTCGCTAGAGGCCTGATTAAGGGCAATCTTCAATAGATTCACCGTCCCGGACGAGAGGTATGCGTGGCCAGCCTGGCCTAGAACGTATGTTGCTTCGGAGACCTTCTCTTCATTGTGTAAATTACGAGCGACTTCGTTCACATCAACCGTGATCCGCTTCCCCGAAATAGATTTTGGATATGGTTCTATAGTAATTACATCTATCTGCCTCCCTGTCACTAAGAGCCTGTTTGAAAAGTACATTTGTAGGGTGCGCACTGCGCACCAGCCTCTAAAAGCCCTAGAGGGGCGGAAGGTGTATAGAAACGCCAAAACCTCGTGAACTTAAGCCCCAGCGTGGGATCAAACGAGTGGATAACGAGTGCGATAGAAATCCCACAGGTACGTAGCAGACAACAATAAAAACATGGTAACTGTTTAGTCCATTGTTTTCTGGGGTCGAGTGCTATAAATATAGACGGTCTTTTTGCTATTTTTTCAGGCGTACAACGTGTGGACACCCATTCCTCTGGTTCGTAGTAGGGCAATTCATTGCCCGTCTTATGCCTTCAGGGGGTTTACTAACCACTAATCACTAGCCACTAAACACTTACCTTTTTGGGTAACTGTTTAGAGCCTGTTTGAATTTAGGAAGAAAAACCATTTTTCAGCCATTTCAGTTTCTATACATCTGTCGCCCCTCTAGGGCTTTGGTGTGTGGTGAATCCACGTTTCTATACACCTGTGCAGATCACTATCGCCCTCGTTTTTCACTCGGTTGATCCCACTCTGGGGCTTTTGATTCTCGTGCAAAGTGAAGAGGGAAAATCGGTGATTTGGCGATCGCGGATCCTCTAGAATCAGGTGCAATTGCCCTGATGGGACACCCTTTTACTACTTCTACCAAGTGACTCTCGACATTGAAGATCTCTATCGCACGGGATTTTCTATCGCACTCGCTATTCACTCGCTTGATCGCTATCCGCTCGCTTGATCTCCGCTGGAGCGCGGGGATTTGGACATATCGCATTCTATTAACATGCCGATCCTCTGGATCGAAAACCTGGACTCTATGTCGTAATAAGTGTTACTTGCTGAAAGAATTATTCCGATAGGAATAATGGCGTGCTATTAACTGAACTAAACAGTTACAAAACATGAAAGAACTTCCTGAAAATGACCAAAAATGGCTTGGTACCGATTATTCAAACAGGCTCTAAGGGTTGCTGACCAAATACTATTGGTGTTACCACGGAACAAAAGCACGACAAACATAGACCGAAGTAAAAGGATTCGTTTCACTCGCATAAGAATAAGTCTCCGTTTAGCATGTTCTATGAATTACGCCGGATATTTCGTCGCAACTCGCAAGTTACACCCGTCTCTGACAATACTTGCCTCAGACTCCTATTGGACACCGGCTTGCACGATTCTGGGAAAAATGGACGGAGCCTCTGACCTATATTGTGCACCGAGAGGACGAGATCAATAACCTAATCACGCTACAGAACTGCCTGATTTGAGGATGGGAATATCTGATGTTGTACGTGTGGCTTTGGACATGCTGCGGCATCTGCGCTTCTGATATCAGCGATGAATTCGAAACACGTGAAAGCCTTGCCACAGAATCTATTCATAATGATTCTTGTATATGCAAATTGCTTGCCGCGAGTCCTAAAATGCCGTCAGTATTCAGAATGGGCGTTAATCGTCAGCAGTTGCGGGCGGTTTATGGGAAAGGACTTCGACCAGAATCAAAGTTTTTCATCAGCTTCGCGGCGCGGGCCAAAAATCGCTCTTGACCTGAGTTGGATGGAGGTGCTCAGTTTGGGCGGATTTCGGGAGACCACGCGAGGGAGATGCTAGAGATGAAACTGTGTCGGAGATGGGGGTGAGGAAATCAGTGTTAGCGGTCTCGTGGAAGGAATTGCGGGGTTGGAAAACAGAAGAAAACGATTGCTGGTGCCAGTCGGCAACCGTATCGTTGCCAACCAGCACCAATAAGTCGCATGATTAGCGTTTGATGTCTGCCCAAGTCGTGGCTAATTTGCCCGCAGCTTCAACGGCAATAACTCCTGCCGCAACCCCGTTATTCATAACGGTTTGGATTTCGCCTTGAGTCAGCGCAATGAGCCAAACAGCAGCGTCATCCACTCTACCAAGAGGTATCCATGCAAGAGGAATCCAAGAGAGCCATTCACCAACCGTCAAACACCGGTCAGACTTGTTTATTGGTCCGATGGCTTCCGCTTGGAACGCCATCTCACCATTGAGGTATATGGTCCCGTTAGCGCCATCATAAGTAAAAGCCATGTGTACCCACTCGTCGAAGGAGATACGCATCTCGGTGTTACCGGTTTGCCAATGCCCGTTTTCATTGATGTTTGGTACTCCTTGGCTCACCGGATCTTTGAGCGCCAACTCGGCACCTAAGTGTCCTTCGGGGCCAATGTAGAAATTCCATTCATCGTTGGCATTGCCGAAACAGACAGGGCACTGATTGCTGTCGG
The DNA here is from genome assembly GCA_965197465.1 of Candidatus Poribacteria bacterium. Taxonomy (GTDB): domain Bacteria; phylum Poribacteria; class WGA-4E; order WGA-4E; family JAJDTR01; genus JAJDTR01. Next base: position 4,566,942 of record OZ240209.1, read on the forward strand.
CCCTGCCGGGGGTATTAACCCACGACATGACCGTGAGTCCTTCATCAGCCTGCAGACTGTCGTCAGGATCACAGTAATGGAGGGCTGTCGTAGCGCCGTCAAACACTGCGGCACCAGTGCCAATCTTGGCATCGGTCGTATGTCCGGGTTCCGCACTTCCATCCGCAGCCGCTTCCCCTTCCTGTCCAATCGGAGATGAATCTACGGTGATGTCATTGGCGTCGTCGAACTCCAAGTGCAAAACAAGATTGGCTGTCAGGTGCCCGCCGCCGTAACTCGAACCAACCAAGGTAACACTAAGGAGCAAGACAACGATGCAGATTAATGAACTTTTAATTCTCATTTTTGAAATCTCCCAATGTGCTTGAACTGTCAAGGGGTTGGTGTGAAGATAAAGACTTCACGATTCGAATGCCCCCTCGGCTGTAGTGTGAGAACATAATCTACAAAAACCTTAGAAAATCAATCTAACTATATCACATTGTTCTAATGCTGTCAACAGAAATCCAACTTCATTTTCATTGACAGAAAACGTCAAAAACGGTTAGAATGAATCTTGATGTTAGTGCAAACAGCGTCGATTCCTTATTGATAAAGTACTGATGATATCAATGCGTGGGAACTGAAAAGGAGAACTTTAGAGGAGGTTCAAACGTGAAAATCTCGTCCGTGTTATTCATCTGTGTTCTTTTCGGACTATCGATCGTGGGTAGCGTGCATGCCCAGAGGGATAAGGGGTTAATCGTCTGGTCCTCCAATAGACACACAAGAGACGCGGGGCAGCCCCCAACTTCAAACCGCGATCTCTGGGTAATGGACGCCAATGATGGTGAGAACCGCGTAAGACTCACGGATCATCCCAAGAACGAGGAGGAGCCGGCATGGTCTCCCGATGGTTCGCAAATCATCTTCACAAGCAACAGAGATGGAAGGAACGACCTCTTCATTATCGACGTGGATAAAGATCGATTAGGTAGAATAATATCGGAGACGCATAAGGGAGGGTGGGAAGTCGCTGTCACAATGAACAACAACATGCGCAACCTGACAAACAATCCCGCCAAGACTGACGAGTCACCCACGTGGGCAGCCAACGGTCAGACGATTGCCTTTATGTCGCGGCGGGATGGGAATCGTGAAATCTACCTGATGCGTTCCGATGGGGGCGGTCAACGCAACCTGACGAATCATCCCGCACAAGATCGCGAGCCGGTGTTCTCTTATGATGGCAAGAAGATTGCCTTCAGGAGCAATCGGGACGGCAACGATGACATCTACATCATGGATGCAGACGGGACAAACGTTGAGAGAATAACAAATCATCCCGGAAGCGAATCTCAACCAACGTGGTCTCGCGACGGAAAAAAGATTGCGTTTACAACAAATCGGGATGGAAACAGTGAGATTTACACGATAGATATTGAAACCAAGGAGGAACGCAACATCACTAACAATCCGCGTTTGGAGAGCGCGCCAATGTGGTCGGCTGATGGTGAAGACATTATTTACGCGGCGACAGTCGGCGAGAACAACAACCAAGCAGACATCCTGAAAATTGAAGATTTCGAGAACTGTCGATTGTGTGCACCGATCAATCTATTGAACGATGAAGATCCGTGGGGCGCCGGTGTCGGTACGAGGGACACCGAGCCCGACTGGTACGATCCCGCATTTCCACGGGCTGTGTCCCCGGGCGAAGAGAAACTTACTACAACGTGGGGCGAGATAAAGCGCCTTACCGGGGCAAAGTAGATTGGTAACTTGTGTCACATCTGACTGCAGGTGACAAAACCAATCGTGGCTGAACGCACGGTTCTTGTAGCAGTTTCAATTCTATTCGTTTGATAGAGAACTACAAATGGTATGACAATAATATGGGGAGATTGAATCATGAAAACCGTGTCTGTGTTATCCATTTGTTTTCTTGTTGGAATATTGTTCATGGGAGATGCGTTAGCTCAAAGGAACAAAGGATTGATTGTCTGGTCCTCCAATAGAAACACGGTTGACCCAGGGCTGCCTCCAGATACAAATTTCGATCTCTGGGTGATGAATGCCAACGATGGTGAAAACCGGATAAGACTCACAATTGATCCGGAAGGTGTACGCAAGAATGAGGAAGAACCCGCATGGTCTCCGGACGGCACACAGATTGTCTTTACCAGCAACCGGGATGGGAGGAATGACATCTTCGTTATTGACGTAGACAAGGATGCGGCGGGTAGGGTAATCTCAGAGAAGCACAAACATGGCTGGAAGGTTGCTGTTACGATGAACAACAACATGCGCAACCTGACAAACAATCCCGGTAAGACCGACGAGGCTCCTACATGGTCCGCTGATGGCGCGGCAATCGCCTTCATGTCCAGGAGAGATGGGAATCGTGAAATCTATATTATGCGTTCAGATGGGAGTGGTCAGCGCAATCTGACCAACCATCCCGCACAAGACCGAGAGCCGGTTTTCTCTTATGACGGGAAAAAGATCGCCTTCAGGAGTAATCGGGACGGCAACGACGACATCTACATCATGAACCCTGATGGGAGTGGAATAGAGCGAATTACAGACGATGGTGCTAACGAGTCTCAACCAACATGGTCGCGTGACGGCAAAAAAATTGGCTTCGCAACGAACAGAGACGGAAACCCCGAGATATACACGATTGATATTGAGACAAAAAGAGAAAGTAACATTACGAACAATCTGCGTTCAGAGAGTTCTCCGATGTGGTCGGCTGATGGCAACGACATGATTTTCTCGGCAGTGGTGGGTGGAAATAACAATCAAGCTGACATCCTTAAAATCGAGAATTTCGAGAAATGTGGCGCACGATGCAAACCTATCAATCTACTGAACGATATGGACCCGTGGGGTGCAGGGCGCGGCACCAGGGACGTTGAGCCTGACTGGTACGATCCGGCGTTTCCGCGAGCCGTATCCCCCGGCACTGAAAAGCTGACGACGACGTGGGGACAGATGAAACTTGGCAGTACCGATCGAAAGTAGATATATCTGTTCTCGGCGCTAGTCTTAGAAAAAGGAATCGAAAAACCCTCAATTCTTCTTGGTGAAAGGAGAGTTGAGGGTTTTCTGTTTTTGCAGACGGTCATTGCCGGGGAGATTCGGAGGCGGAAAACATGAAAGTCGTATCCATCTTGTTGATCTGCCTAATTCTCGGATTTGGGTGTACGGCGCAGGTTTCGGCTCAGAGGAATAACGGGTTGATTGCCTTTGCTTCCAACAGACACTTAAACGCTGATCGGCAGGCGCTCTATCAAATCTTCGTAATGGATACCAATGGAGAAAACCGCGCAAGATTGACAGATGATCCTGTAAGGGCCAATAATCCTACATGGGTGCCTAACGGGAGAAAGATTGCCTTCACGAGCGCAAAGCATGGTAAGGATGACATCTACGTGATAAATGTGGATAGAGATGTTCAGGGCAGGCTGATTAAGGAGACCATTATCGTAGAACCTCCGAACGTTGAGGCTCAAGTGCAGGATGTGGCTGCGACTTTAGACAACGGCGCGCAAAGACTAACAGCCAATCCTGCGCACGACGATTCTCCCACATGGTCCGCCGATGGTAAACAGATTGCTTTCATGTCTAGGAGAGATGGTGACCGTGAAATCTACATTATGGAAGCCGATGGGAGTAATCAACACAATCTGACGAACAATCCTGCGCAAGATCGCGACCCCGCATTTTCTCCTAACGGCAAGAGCATTGCTTTCAGAAGTAATCGGGATGGGAACTATGAAATCTACGTGATGACTTCCGAGGGAAGAGATGTGTCGAGAATAACGGATAATCCTGCCCAAGACGCGCGACCAAGATGGTCGCCTGACAGTAAAAAACTTGCCTATACGAATAACGAGCATCGAAACAGCGAAATCTACGTTCTAGATCTTGCAACGGGTGAACAACAGAACATTACAAAAGACGAAAGGGCTGATGCGTCTCCAACGTGGTCCGCAGATGGCAAAATGATTGCCTTTACACGCACTGAGGCAAACACTGTCGATATCTATATTGCTACGAAGCGTGATAATTGGGAAGCAATAAATATCATTAACGATGAACTTCATCATGCTCAGCCGCTGGATGTTGAACCTGACTGGTGGGATCCGGCGTTTCATCGGGCTGTATCTCCCACTGGAGAAAGGGCTATCTTTACTTGGGGAAAAATAAAACTTGACAACACCCTTCAGGCGAGATAGCTTCCGATTCATTCCAGAATTTACGTAGATAGTCCAAGTTGCTATCTATTCCCATAGGTCGGGCTTCATGAAGATTAAGTATTTAAATCGGTAATTCCAGTTTTCCCTAAACTCGGTAGGTGCGGTTTCCTAACCGCACCGAGCATCGTTAGGACATTACCGAATTATTTTTTTAAACTTCATCCAGCCCGACCCGCTAAATAGGAGACGTCGCAAAGCGGGACACTGTCAGCTAAATCAAGCCAATCGTCGCTCGCAGTGGATCCCACGCGATAGAGATTCCTTCAAGCGACCGGATAGTGAGGGCGATAGCAATCTCTGTGCGATAGAATTCCTTGTGGGACTACAGGACAACCACCCGGAAAAATGCAAATCTAACTATTAACGATAGCTAACAACTTGCGTTAGATAGAAATCATGCTTGTTGGCAATGTCACAAGCTCTCGTAGGGAATACGCTAGGTAAATGAAAAACCAACCGCAGAACGGGCAGCATGGCTTGACCGCGCGGGTTTTGTTCCTTGTACTACTCATTGCGCCGGTTAATTGTTTCCTGCTCATCCAAATGGAATTGGTGCGTTACACCTTTCCCACGTGGGTCGTACCGCTGTCGAATGTAATCTTCATTTTGGTGGGGGTTCTCGTCTTAAACAGTCTCATCCGCCTCGTGGCGCCGAGCTTGGCATTTGAAGCGCATGAACTCCTGCTTCTCTACGTGATGCTTTCTTTTGCCACGACATTGGCAGGTTGCGATGTGCTGCAAGCGGTTTTGTCTGTGCTCGGGCACGCCTTCTGGTTTGCCACCGAGGAGAATGAATGGAGGACACTGTTCTGGTCGCATATCCCGGACTGGCTTACTGTCGATGACAAAAAGGTGTTGCAAGGTTACTATCTGGGAGAGTCGAGTTTCTACACGGATGCCCATTTGAGAGCATGGGTGCCCGTGGTACTTGCCTGGCTCGCGCTGTTTCTGGTTCTGGCTTTCATTTTTCTCTGCCTGAATACGATTCTACGCCGGCAATGGGCGGATCGTGAGCGGTTAACCTTTCCGATTATCCAACTTCCCCTCCAGATGACCAATCCAGCTTCAAATTTCTTTCGCAACAAGCGAATGTGGATTGGGTTTGCTATCGCTGCTGGCATCAGTCTATTCAACGGACTCAGTACGCTATACCCGTCCATACCGTACATCCCTGTCACGCGCCGCTCTTTCACCTTTCTCGACGCGCCGTTGAGTTTCTATGACGATGTGACCGTCGCGTTCTATCCGTTCGCCATCGGCATCATGTTTCTTATGCCGTTGGATGTCCTCTTCTCGACCGCGCTCTTTTATTTCCTCTACCGAAACGAGCTTGCGCTTGCGAGTGTGTACGGTTTGGACACACTGCCGAAATTCCCGTATCAGGACGAGCAGGCGTTTGGCGCTTTCGTGGGGCTCTGCGTTTTCTTTCTTTGGGTGGGACGTCATCACTTCAGGCGTGTGTTGCAGAATGCGTTCAGGCGGTGGTCAGACAGTGATGATGCGGGGGAGCCGATGCGCTATCGTACTGCAGTGTGGGGATTGGTTGGCGGACTCTTCCTCTTTGCGTTTGCAATGCACAGAGCGGGCATGTCTCTATGGATCGCCTCAATGTTCAGTCTGCTTTTCCTTATCACGCCCATCATCACAACTCGCATTCGGGCTGAAGCCGGTATCTTCGTGCACGCCTACCATTGGCAAGCGCCGCGATACGTCCTAAATACGATTATCGGCTCTCGGCGGCTCGGGCCCCAAAACTTGACGGCGCTGTCGGTATGCTTTTTCAATAGGGATTATCGTCCCCAGCAGATGCCTCACCAGTTGGAAGCGTTCAAGATTGCCGAACAAGCCAATATCAACCCACGGCGAATGTTGATCGCCATTCTCATCTCGACCGTGATTGGCATCCTGGTCTATTTTTGGGTTCAACTCCATCTATATTATGAAAAAGGCGCCGCTTCAGGCTACTTTGGTCCCTGGGCATTGGGGTACGGTCGAGAGTATTTCAGGCGGTTGAGCGACTTCCTTTACTATCGGACGAACACCGATTGGATGGGCGTACTGTTCATGGGGATTGGATTCGGTGTTATGGGATTGCTGACATACCTGCGCGTCAAGTTTTTCTGGCTGCCTCTACATCCGCTTGGCTACGTGATGGCATCCAATCAAGAGATGTCAGACCTCTGGGCGCCGATTCTAATCTGCCTTTTCCTGAAATGGGCTATTCTTAAACACGGAGGCATCCGAAGTTACCGGCGGGCGATTCCGTTCTTCTTGGGGCTTGTGCTCGGAGACTTCCTGATGGGCAGCTTGTGGAGTCTGTTGAACGTGCTATTGAATACAACGATGTATCAGTTTTATCCTTAGCCACCAAAACTGGTAGAGACAACATGTAGATAGGGGGATTATGTGGAGGAAGTGCCTCCAACGGATTCGAAAGTTGCCCCTGGTGGTGATAGAGTCGTTAGTTCAATGAGGACCGAGCTAAAGCTAATTCGCTGACAGGCGCTCGTCCGGAAAACGGTTATACCGCATCGGCGGAACATCCCCGGTGTACTGGGGTATGAGGGGTTCAATCTCCGTTAACGCAGCCTTGGGCCAACCGTCGTGTCTACTGTGGAATCCCTCATCAATCCAACTCTGTGTGGCAGGGAGAAGGTCATCGAATAGCGGGTGAAACCAGATGGTTATTACCGTGCGACGCTGGTCGGACATGTTCACGTGCGTGGCGTGAAACATGCGCGCGTCACCGATGACAAGATCGCCGGCGCGCATCGGTACATCTTGCTCGTAGGGGTAATCTAGAAAGCGCGGATCGTCAGGGTTTTCTATGCTATTGATGTCGGGTGTGTGCGCCTCGCCCATGTCGTGCAGGATGTGGCGCATTCGGTGGGTGCGCGGCAGCACGCGAAGACAGCCGTTTTCGCGAGTGGTATCCTCCATGTAGTACATGAGGAAGATCATCGGCGGATAATCGCTGTATGATCGAGGGTCTTGCCACATGAGGCAATCTTGGTGCCAGTACAGCCGCGGACCGTTTGGCGGTTTGCTGATGATAACCGCTTTCCAGAACTTGCTGCCCGGGAGACCCATTTCGTCAAGCGCCTTAAGCGCGGTCGGGTTGCCGACAATGCCAGCCAATTCAGGATGGGGACCGGAATCAATCAGCGTGCCGGGAGATACGTTTCGCGTGAGCTGATCGGCGTCCAGAGACGCGATTGCCTGTTTTACACAGTCGCGCGTGCGCTCAAGGAGAACCTCATCCACCACATTCTCCAAAATGCAGAAACCTTCGTTTTGCAGTTGCCTGAGTTTGGCTGACGGTGGGTTTGTTGAAACAGTGTTAGTTGCCATAGTTTACTTTCGTTCGTTTGAGACAATGTGCTACAGCAAAGCCGTGGATGCTCCTTATTCATTTCAAACTACCGATTTGCGTTGGAATTGTGTTCGGCGCCGTTTTGGCGAAGAATACCGGCGATCTCGGTTCTGCCGGTCTTAACTGTTTCCGCATCCACCTCGATTTCCAACAAGCCTGCAATATACTCGGTGATTTCCCAATTTGCCGCCATGACATAAAGTGAGGTTTCACCCTTGTCATTCGTAGCGTTAACGTCAGCGCCTTTCCGGACAAGTAACTGAGCGGTGTCGGCGTGACCGAGAAATGCGGCGCCGTGCAACGCTGTTCCGCCATCTTTGTTTCTGCCATTGACATCCGCACCGTTCTGAATAAGGAGTTCGGCGATTTCGGTTTTCCCCAGCAATGCCGCCCACGATAAAGGACTGACACCGAATTGACTGTCGCCGGTATCTAGGTCAGCGCCGTTTTCCAGCAGTCCTTTCACCGCTTCAACGTTTCCGCTTTTTACGGCGAAACATATGTCGTCCCCCGGACGATTCGTGTCCGTAGAGCTATGCTGTTGTAACATCTCAACGACGGTAGTTCGCCCGGCCTTGACTTCGTCTTGATCTAGTTCTATTTCCAACCATGACGCTATTAACTGTGTTATCTCCCAATCCACTCTGGAAACATCCAGGGGAGATTCACCCTTTGCATTTCTGGCATTAATATCCGCGCCTTCTTGAATGAGTAGTGCGGCGATGTCGGCGTGACCTAGAAAGGCGGCGCCATGCAGAGCTGTTCCCTCATCCCGATTTCTGGCGTTAACATCCGCGCCTTTTTGGATAAGAAACTCGGCAACTTCGAAGCGATTGAACAAAGTCGCCCAAGACAAGGGAGTCGCCCCTAGCTCGCTGTCTCTAGCATTAGGATCAGCCCCCTTAACCAATAGGGCTTTCACTGCTTCAATGTCTCCGGCTGCGGCGGCTTCGCAGATTTCGTCTCCGCGAGAATTAGATTTACCCGCGCTCAACTGAGCGCCTTGTTGGTCGAGCAGCTCGACAACGTCGGTTCGACCGGATTTTACGCGTTCTTCATCAATTTCTATTTGTAACATTCCGGCTATAAACTCCGTGGCTTCCCAGTCGACGGTAGCGGCATTTAGCGGGGTTTCACCCTCGTAATTCCCCGCATTTACGTCCGCGCCGTTCTCAATGAGTAGTCGAGCGGTATCGGCATGGCCCAGGAAGGCGGCGCCGTGTAGAGCAGTTCCTCCATCCCTATTCTTTCGATTAACATCTGCCCCCTTCTTGATGAGCAGTTCTGCCGTTTCATGTTGACCGAGCAGCGCAGCCGATGACAGCGGTGTCACTCCAAACACTTTATCCTTGGCGTTCACATCTGCTCCCTTAGCCAAGTGCGCTTTGAGCGCATTGACATCCCCGGCTGCTGCGGCGCTCCAGATATTGTCGCCGTGAAAGGTATTCTCAATGACAAACGGTTCGCTCGGTGCCTTTTTCCATATCCGCATCCCATTCGCGATCTCCTTGGTAACGTCGGTACGACGTTGGCGGATAAATTGGCGCGTTTCTTCCAACGCATCAGCAAATGACTTTCCTCGTCCCTTCCATTTTTCCTCATCCCCGATAAACCGCTGCTGCTGAATCAGATGCGGTGAGACCATCGTTTCAATTTGGTCAATCGTGGATAGCATTTCCGACTCGTTCCAATGGTTGTCAAGAATGTCGTTTATCGCCGAGGCGTAGCGTTCCCGACCGGATTGGAGTTGATACAGTTTGTGTGCGACCAAGCCCTGGGTTTTGACGGAGATCGGTGCGCGAGGATCGTACTGGTGTTCAAGTTTACTGTGCTTGGTAAATAATGAGTCTGCTCCCCACGGTATGAAGTGGAATCTATCGGTTCCCGGATTGAGGTACATAAAGAAGTTATTGTTGTTGCCCGAGTACCCATCCCAAAATCCAAGCAATCCCTCCACTGCCCAATAGGTGTAAAAGGAATTAAGATCGACCAATTCACCGATGGCGCTCTCCATGTCCTTGCCCTCGCCTTTGAGGACATTGATGAGCCGTTGAATCTTCTCTCTTCCCGGCTTATCCTTTCCTCTTTTGAACTCGAAACTCCCAAGCCATCCTTCGTAGAAGTCAACGTACGGTCCTTCGTACAACGTTCCCCGGTCATTGCCGAAGGCGCGCTGAATCAATGGATTGCGAATGGATTCCACGTGCGAATAGATCCCGAGATTGACCCCATTGACAGTCACTTTGGCATAGGCGCAGCGCGGGGCAGGCGAGCCAGCCGCATTGAACAAGGCATACCCCATGAACTGGCTCACCAAACTGTGATCCTGCTGGTTGTTGTTCAGCGTCAGATTGGTGAGGCCCTCAATACTCGCCGCCTTGTGGACGTGATTGAGTTTAATTTTCAATGACGGTCGATAGGCGTTTAGTGATCCGAGGAAACCCTTCTTGCGAAGTCCAACCTCGGGAAAACTGACCCCATCTATGGTCACGCTCGCGTCCACGTAAGTGTATGGAGATTCGATCGGCTCGGATTTTCGACGTACATCCAGTGCCGACGCAAAGTTGCGCGACTGGTGCCGAATGGTATCCCAGTCCTCCTCTGCTATGGTGATTTGTACGTCCAACACCCGGTCGGTGGGGAAAATATCATCCAACGTGAGTTCCGCGGCGATTACAGGGCTCGCGAAGATCCAAACACACACTGCGACTGCTATTTTCGAATGCCAACTAGCACGACTTATTTGCATTTATTCTATTCCTTACAAATTTGGTGATTATACCATTTCGCTTGAATAACAGTGTATATAGCGTTTTGCATTATACTCATGACACAACCCATACCAACAGTTGCCCTTCACACCAAACCTCGTAGGCGGGGCATCTTGCCCCGCTTTGGAAAGATTTGATTGACGCTATTAATGCACTGCCAATATATAGAAATGGTATTACACGTAACTCGGGGGTCTGAATTGTTACTCGAAATACACAAAACATCTGAGGCATAATGTGGTATAATACCGCCGCACTCAGTGTAGCTGCAAAAAGCGACAGGATTTCAACTGTTACAGATTTTCGACTCCGAAAGTTCAAGTTGTTCTTTTGGGATGTAATTCTAGTGTCAAGTTCTGCCGGCAATCAGGAAGACTTGGCCTTGATGCTTCACTAATTCGTGAAAATTCGACATTTGCAGACAATGATACCAAAGCGGACATCACGGACTACAGCGGTGCCACCCTTATTTCTCACTTTGATGAGAAGTAACTGTTTAGTTCCTTGATTTCTGGGGTCGAGTGCTATGAATCTAGACGGTCTTTTTTGGCATTTTCTAGGCGCACCTCGTGTGGGTGCCCATTTTTCCAGTTTGTAGTAGGGCAATTCATTGCCCGTCCTATGGCTCCAGGGGTTTTACTGACCACTAATCACTAGCCACTAAACACTTACGATGAGAAACGGTACGCTGTCAAAAGCATCGGTGTCTTGACAATTCGCAACGGGCAACCGGAGCCCAGTTGTCACGCCGTATTCAATTGACTCATCCTAAAAGGATGGAAGGCGTGGAAGATTGCGGGGTTTGGACACAATCTAACCGACTGTGGTTCAGACAATAATCTGCGAATTCTGCCTAATCCGCGATTAAGACAACAAAGGCGCGGAGGGATTTCTATCGCGCTCCCTATTCAGTCGCTTGATCCCCGCCCTATAATGTAAATTGAGAATGGCAACCGTTAAATTGACAGCTATGGGTAGCGCATGAGCGAAATCCAAGATTCCTATTGAGGCGTTGGTATGAAGGGATTCAAAGATGGTATACGCTCACGGGCGATAGACATCTCGGCGGTGTTTGATCCGGTAAATGTTAACACGGCGATGTTGGTCGTCTATTTGATATAGAATTCGGTACCTCCAACGCGTAATCGCCAATGTGGACCTTTTTGTCCTGTGAGCATAACAACTCCGGGCGGACGCGGATTATGTTGTAGTTGCTCCAAAATAGCATCAATTCTCTGACAACATCTTGTGTTAAACGTCGTAATTCTCGTTCTGCACGCCGTGTTGCACGGACAGTATAAATCGTTGGACCACTCAAAACTTGCGTTCTTTTATCAAGTCGGCGCGAATGTCTTGATAGTCGCGAAACTCAGTTTCAGTTTGGACTGCAGCATCCATCTCTAAATTATCCTCTAAATCTTCGAGGCGTTGCATGAGAAGTTGGTATTCATTGATTGATAAGAGGACATTGGTTTTCTCACCTTCGTCATTAACGAGATATTTCGGGTTGATTTTGAGCATAATTGTCCTCCTTAAGTTCTATGTGTAATTGTACACCTTCGCGGTGTGTTTGTCAATAGGACTGCAGGTTGAAGTCAGAACCATTCAATTGTCGCGAAACACTCTTGTAGGAAGGCTTTGTAAGCCCGATTTAACAAAGAACGCGTTCGTAGTCGTGCAATTCATTGCGCCTCTTTTTACGTTTTTGAGGTACTATTTTGTACCAAGTCAAGCTAAAGCAGCAACCAAATTCGGAGTGAAAATGGTTGATAAATTCCACATTACAGGAATCGGTGAAATTTTGTGGGACATGTTTCCCGACGGAGCGCAGTTCGGCGGGGCACCAGCGAACTTCGTCTGTCATTCTCAGGCGCTCGGCGCAACATCCTATATGGTTAGCTGCGTTGGGAACGATGAGCTGGGGCTGCGAGCGTTGACGTTCCTGCAGGAGCACGGCGTAGACATATCAGCGGTCACCCAATCCGAAGAACGTCCGACGGGCACCGTCGAGATTGAACTCGACGCTGAAGGAGTAGCCCAATTTGAATTTGCCGCGGACGTTGCATGGGACGCGCTGACGTGGTCGGAGGCACTAGCTCAAGCCGCGGTTAAGACTAATGTTGTATGTTACGGGACGCTTGGTCAGCGGAGTGAAATCTCCAAGAACACCATAAAGCGTTTTCTGAAGGGCACAACCGACGAATGCCTATGCGTTTTCGATGTCAACTTACGTCAGCATTTCTACACCGAGGAGTTAATTCGAGATTCGCTCGAATTTGCGACCATTCTAAAACTGAACGATGAGGAATTGCCCATACTGAGTTCAAGCTGCGGTCTATCGGGTTCGGAAACAGCCGTCATGGAGCAGGTGAGACGGCGATACAATCTACGTCTTGTCGCTCTAACACGCGGGGCAAAGGGGGCTATCCTGCTCACCGAGGATAGCTTGAGCGAATGCGATGGTTTTACTGTCGAAGTGAAAGACACTGTCGGTGCGGGCGACGCCTTCACCGCTGCAATGACGTTGGGGCTCATGTTGGGGCATGAGCTGGATCATATCAATGAGCACGCCTGCCGCGTAGCCGCGTTTGTTTGCTCGCAAGACGGCGCCGCTCCCAAACTGCCCGACGACCTGAAAATGGATGGATGAGAAGATAGGTCACGTACCCATCGAGAGGCCGGTTGCTCTATTACTCCAAACATCATCAAAGGTTAAACGAGATGAAAATTTCTTTGGTTTTCTTTGGTCTTGTCCTATGGCTTGCCAATACGAGCGCACGTAGCGGTATTGCGCTAATGGTGGGCGCTGCCGAAACCATCACCACGCCTGCGACAAAAGACAAAGAAGTCCACGACGATCTGTATGCTCGCGCCCTCGTATTGGCAGAGAATGACACACGACTCGTGGTTGTTACCTACGATGGGATTGGCATGTCCATTGATAGCACGAACAATCTCCGCCGCGCTATCAACAAGGCTACCGGCATACCCGTGGAAAATATCGCGGTGAACTGTAGCCACGGGCACACGGCGCCCGGCCCCAGCGACGACACGTGGGAACGGGACAAACAGCCTTCATCAGTCGATGAATCGACAATCCTATACGATGAATGGTTAGGGAAGGATGAGGGAGAGTTAACATATGGGCGATGGTTCTTGGGTCACACCGTGGAGGTGGCAAAACGCGCGGCTGAGAACCTTCAACCTGCGGCACTACGTGTCGGACGCGCTCCAGCACAGATTGGCTACAACCGCCGCTTGATGAAGGATGGCAAGATTGTTATGGCGGCCAACCCAAAAGGCGCCGTCATTCCGTGGGTGGATGTACTGGCGGCTTACGGCGAAGATGGCAGACGCATCGGCGTGCTATTCTCCTACGCCGCGCATCCGGTGATTGTAATCGAGCCAATCAGCGCCGGATTTCCGGGTTACGCTATCAAGCATTTACGCAACCTGCTATCAAGCGAGGGTGGACCGCAGGGGATATTCATGTTTGCTCAGGGCTGCGGAGGCAACATCAATGGTCATCCGTTGTGGGCCGGTTTCGGCGCTTGTGAAGCTGCCGGCCTTTCCTTGGCTTTCGCCGTGACGCGAGCGTTAAACGACGACCATGCCGTCCAATCTGCCCGACTGAAGGTGCGTTCGTTGGATTTGTCCCTTCCACTCGAAGATCCACCCCCGATTGCAGAGCTCAAAGAGTTACTAAAAAAGGATTTGGATGTTCCTCGTTATCAGAAGAGACGACGAGCCCTGCTCGCGATGGCTGAAAGCGGGGAACCTCAGTTTCATCCGTATCCTATGAGCGCTTTTGGCATTAGTAACGAGGTATGCATCCTCTTTCTCCCGGATGAAACGTTTGCCGAATATCAGTTGTTCGCCGACGAAATCTCGCCGTTCAAGTATACCATAGTCTACGGCTACACGAACGGACGCGCACTGTACATCGCCACAAAGAAGGATTACGAGTTGGGATCAAAGGGCGGTTACGAGGCGTGGGCGCATCCGCAGGGCGTTGGGAAGTATTTGCGTCCGCGAGCATCGTGCGAGCAAATTATCAGGGACGGCATAACCCGCCTATTGAATGAGTTAAAGTCCGACTATGAATAAGGTGACACGGCAATCGCACCTGATTTTAAGGTGTAGGGGTCAACAATCGTTGACCTCATTTTGTATGCATAACTTGCTATGATTGTCCTCCAGCCCGTAGGTTGGGTTGAACGAAAAATGAGAAATTACTGTATTGGTCGGCAGATGTTAGGCACTTATAGCTTTTCCCGCTCGGCTTGGATTGCCAAATCCAAGCCTTGATCGATGAGGTTGTCAATCCGTGGGAACAGTACGGCGTGTAAACCATCTCGTTGACTAATACAAAAACGAGAAATTACATAGTGGCGGGCTGGTTACTGCCGCATAGCAATCCTGCTTGAAATCTCCAAAATCGTAGTGAAACCCAACATTCCATAACACGCACCGGTTCGCTTCTGTGTTGGGTTTCACTATAGATATCTCGCACGACAGTCGCCCCGCTGGGGCTTTGATGTGTAATGATTTGATTCTTCTACACACCTTTTGCACCTCTGGTGCTATTTAAGGCTGGTGAGCGGTATCCATCATGACTTGCCATGTCCTCCGCTGTCACTCTCTCCCTGATTTGACCGGGGATATTAGATGCGATTGCCCTGAATAAGGCGATAAAGGCTCTTGACCGACGACAGAGAAACGGGTAAACTACCCATTCATGTCAGGAGTGGATTGATTTGTCGTCTTTGGATTGTTGGTTCTTGCATTACTAAAGGAGAAACTGGTCTACGGATAGAATATGGAGGAATCCCATCTGATGCAAACAGTGTCCCCAGTAAAATACAGCATGTTTTTGATGCCGGTTCACGATGCGGCAAAGCCGTTAGCCCAATGTTTCGATGAAGATTTGGAATTTGCCGTCCAATGCAACGACCTCGGTTTCACCGATTTCTGGGTCGGCGAACACCATACTTCAACCATTGAAAACATCGTGATGCCAGAGATTTTCCTTGGAAAAGTGCTCGGCTTAACCGACAAGATGCGGATAGGCGCCGCTCCTGTCTGTTTGCAGTATCACCACCCGGTCCATGTTGCCAACCGACTTGCGTTTCTCGATCACTTTTCGCACGGTCGTTTAAATGTCTGCTTGGGTCCAGGCGCGATCCCAACCGACAACGAGCTCTACGGCATAGATCCTAGCGAAGTAGGACCCCGCATCTCCGAATCCATCAACATGATTATGGATATCTGGTCCGGCGAACCGCCCTACAATATTCAAGGGGATTTCTGGTCGATCTCTCAAAAAACCGTTGATCCGGAGTTCGGAATGGGAGTTTTGCATAAACCTCTACAACAGCCGCACCCACCAATTTTTGTACCGTGCATGTCTCCCAACTCGCGGGGACTTCAGGCAGCCGCGGCGCGCGGCTTTCGTCCCATAAGTCATCACATGAATCATCCCGATGTGCTCGCGAATCAGTGGCAGGGGTATGCCGAGGGAGCGGCGCAAGGGGGACGCGAGTCAGATCCTAGCGATTGGTGTGTGGCGCGAAACATCTTCGTGGCGGATTCGACAAAAGAGGCGCGCCAAATCGCCCGGGAGAACTCACTCGGTAAGTGCATTCAGTACATACGCGACTTTACACTCCGCTACGCGCCGACAGGACTCCTCATCTGGAAACGCAACGAGGAGCAGACCGACGACGAGTGCAATTTGGATTACTTCATGGATGAGGTCATTATTGCGGGCGATCCGGAGTCGGTGACTCAGCAACTATTGGAGTTACGTGGGCAGATTGGCGCTTTCGGCACACTGGTCGCTGTCGCCCATGATTGGGACAATCGCGAGCAGTGGGTCAGGAGTTTCGAACTGTTTGCCAAGGAGGTTGTGCCCGCGTTTAATCGCGCCATCGGAGCGGAAGCCAAGTGAAATGCGACGGTCTGTAGGAGCGACCTCCCGGTCGCGAGTAGAACTCGCTCCTACAAAAGACGCTCGATGAATTGCGTAACTCGTTTTAGGTATTGCTGGACACAAATTCCCTGGCTTCCGATAACTCTTCCTCTGTGCCGTGCCGAACCTCCAACACTTTCAATACATCGGCGGGTAGTTCTGTGAACACGTCACCGAAGTCAACATCGCCGAAACTGGGCGGGTGGTATTCCTCAAGGTCTTTGAGGTCGTGCAGGTTGACGCCGATGAGATGGTCTTTGTAAGTGTCAAGCCAACGGTTGGACCAACAAAGCCCGACACGTTCTTGCAAGATGGCGTGACCGACATCATGCCAATACCGCATGTTGCTGCCGGCAAAGGCGTCGAAGAACATCTCGACCTCATCGAAGTTTGGGATTTGATAGTAGAGTGGGCGATTCTCAATGGCGAGGTAGAGATCCATCCGTAAAGCTAGTTCATTGAGTTCGTCCAAGCTGAATAAAACCGCGTCTTGATGCTTCGCCTGTTTTCGTTCCCGCCAATCCATCGCCTCCGTCACCTTGTCGCTGAACGCCTCAAACTCACGCTCGCCGTACTCATAAAAATCATACATCAGATAGGAGCGATCATACGTATCCACCTCGCCGAGGTGCAGTACAACAATCGGGATTTCAAGGTCGGAAGCCATCTCCATCGTCCGCACCGTCCATCGCACAGCCTGTTTTCGCTCGGAGATGTCCAAACTGGAAAGGTGAATCGGGTCGTTTTCGGAATCAGATTGTGCATGGTCGGGCAAGATGGGGCAGAAGTTGTGAATGGAACAGGGTTTGGTTCGTCCCAAATAGGGCTTGAGTTGCTCAATCTGATCGCGCGTCAGATGCCGGCTGAGTTCAACTGCATCGAAGCCTAAATCGTTAAGTTCATCAATAAGGGCTGCGCCGTCAGGTTGCTTCAGCGCGTTCCACATGGTCGAGATGGCAATCATCTTAACCTGACCCCTTTACAATCACTTTCCTAGCCGCGAAGCTGATTCGATTTTCCGCATACCATTTGATGACGGTAGGATACAGTTTGTGTTCCTCCACTTGAAGACGCGCATGAAGGCTCTCTTCATCGTCGTCATCGAATACCGGCACCGATTTTTGCGCGATGATTGGTCCGGTGTCCATCCCCTCATCCACAAAATGGACGGTTACTCCACTCACTTTTGCCCCGTAAGCGAGGGTGTCGGCAACTGGATGCGCGCCGGGGAAAGCGGGCAGAAGCGCCGGATGAATGTTGACGATTCTATTACTGTATCTTCGGACAAACGCGGGTTGAAACAACTTCATAAAACCGGCCAAGATAATTAGTTCTACGGCGTGTACGTCAAGGAGCTCAGAGATTCTCTCGTCGAAAGCGTGACGATTCGGAAAATTTTGGGCGCTTACAATATAGGAAGGGATTCCCGCCTGCTTTGCACGGGTGAGTGCGTAGGCTTTTTTTTGATCGCTGATGACGACCGAGATTTCAATCTCACAGGATTCGTCGCAGTGGAGTTGATCGATTAAGGTTTGGAGATTGCTTCCACTGCCGGAAGCCAACACTCCGATTTTCATGATTATCGCCCGGCTCGCGTGTGATGTGATAGCGTTAAAACCGATTGACTATACAGTCTATGTTCCTTTGGGTAGTCCGTGAAGAATTTAGATAGAAGGCTGTAGGGCATTGACGGATGTTCGGCGTAACGCGCTATGGACTGTCTTTCCCTGAATCAGTTCATTGTCCAGTCCTACCAGCTTGACGGATGTGATTCGATTGATTTCCGACGCGGGAACGTCTAGCAGAACGCGTAGATAATTTGGCGTAAATCCGGCGAGTTGCCCCATCTCCCCCTCGCGGCTGTCTTCGACAAGGACCTTCACCTTTTTCCCCAGCATACGCCGTTTGAAAGCGTTTCCAAGGCGATTCCCCAAGTCAATCATCCTCGCACTTCGCGCTGCGGAAACGCCCGGAGGCACCTGATCCGGATAGTCTACGGCTGGCGTACCGCGTCGCGGGGAGTAGCGGAAGACGTGCAGTTGGCTGAATCCGATTTCCTCAACAAATCTGAGTGATTCCTCAAAAACTTTGTCAGTCTCTCCCGGAAAACCGACCATGACATCAGTTGTTATTCCAACATCCGGGAAGGTGGCACGCAGCTTTTCCACAAGCCGAGCGTATTGTGCCGTGGTGTAACGTCGGCGCATCCTGCGCAGAATCGTATCGTTACCCGCTTGGAGCGGGAGGTGAAAGTGCGGCATGCACTTCGGCAAAGCCGCCATTCGATCAACGAGG
This sequence comes from Candidatus Poribacteria bacterium, assembly GCA_965197465.1. Taxonomy (GTDB): domain Bacteria; phylum Poribacteria; class WGA-4E; order WGA-4E; family JAJDTR01; genus JAJDTR01. The sequence goes on from OZ240209.1 coordinate 4,585,596, forward strand.
TCGTCGGGAAAATTCATGGGTTCGATTGAACTGAATCGTATGCGTTCAATGCCTTCAATCGGATGAATCTGCTTCAAGATCTCGCCGATGTCCACCTCTCTCTCAATGTCCACCCCGTAAGCCCCCAAGTGGACGCCGGTAATCACAATCTCCTTGTAACCGCTCGCGGCAATACGCTCCGCCTCTCTTACAATGTCCTCCATGCTACGGCTAGTCATTCGTCCGCGCACATAGGGAATAATGCAGTACGTGCAGAAGGCGCTGCACCCATCCTGTACCTTAATCAACGCGCGCGTCCGCTGATTCGCATGACTAATCCCCGCACTGAATCTTGCGTGTTCGCGCACCGGATCATGCTGGATGGGTTCAATCTGCAAAAGTTCGGATTCGCGGAGTTTATCCAAATAGCCTTGAAAGTCCGCTTTCTCGCGATTCCCGAAGACGAAGGTCACTCCCGGTATTTTCTCAACGGTTTTGCGGTCGCTTTCGGCATAGCAACCAGTAACCAGCACTTTGGCTTTCGGATTCTGTCGGACGATTCGTCGAATTGATTTGCGGGCCTTCTGGTCAGCGACGTTTGTTACGGTGCAGGTGTTCACCACGTAAACATCTGCGACTTCGTACCCATTGACGATTGTATAGCCGTTGCGGTGCATCGTCTCGTGCATCGCGTCGGTATCGTATTGGTTCACCTTGCAACCCATAGTGAGGAATGCTGCTGTCGGCATGTTGGTATTCTATCTGGTTCAGGTCGAGGTATTTTTTGGTGCGCTTCGTCGCGGTTAAGCCGCCGGAAGGGGCGTGACCCCTGTTCCGCATCATTCGCGGCGATTACAGAGATCACACGACCGTGTGTTTGTTCGGATTGGGATGATATAGTATGACCACCCCATTGTCAAGGCGCATTAGGAACGACGCAACTCATAAACGGCGATAGCGACAGCTACGATAGCGGCTGTTTCCGTTCGCAGTGTGTTCCCCCCAAATGTGGTAGGTAGACACCCGCTGTCAATCGCATCCTTGACCTCGGCCTCCGAAAATCCACCCTCTGGTCCGATGAACAGACCGATCGATTCCAAATGGCGATGGTTACGCAAGATGCTCTTGATTTCGCGCTCTACCTCATTTTCCCAGAGAAGCAGCGACAGTTCGCAGTTCTTCGCCTGTTCAAGGCATTCGCCGATTGTTCGCAATCCAAGTATTTTCGGGAACCTCGAGCGTCCGCACTGCTTGGATGCTTCAATCGCGATCCGCTCCCAACGATCTCGCCGTTTTTGTTGAACATCCCTGCCGCGTTTTGGAATGGATCTCTCGCATATCATCGGGACGATTTCGTCAACGCCGATTTCCGTGGCTTTCTGAACGATCAAATCCATCTTGTCGGATTTGGGAATCGCTTGAAAGAGGATGATGTGTGGGAGGATTGGCGGGTGAAATTGATGATCTCGAATTGATGCTATCGCGGGAGAAGATTCTGTATCCCTCAGGCGAGCCATGTAACTGTTTCCTTCCCCGTCAAAGATTTGTACGTCGTCGCCGGATTTTAAGCGGAGCACATTGAGCAGGTGATGGCGCTCGGGGTCACGGATGTGGATGGTATCGGATGAAATATCGGTTGGGGAAACGTAGAAACGGTGCATCGGCGAAGGTGAATAAGTCCAGAGCAAGTTAAAGCTAGTTTTGGTATAACGGTTTTTCTTCTATAGTAACATAGCACGTCTGGAAGGGTGGAAGAGTGGGGGATTTTCTTCCATCCTTCCATTTTTGTTCCCAATGTCGTGACAACAAGGGCCAATACGCCTAAATGGTTACGATTGCCTCAGCTTTTCGATTTCTGTTTCTGGCATACCGGTTGTTCTCGCAATGAACTCGGTGTCTAGTCCTTCGCCGATTAGTGCAAGTGCAATCTTCTCCGTTGTCTGCTGGTTCCCTTCTTCAAGTCCCTTTTCAAGACCTCGTTTATGTTCAAAAATAAGGGAATCTTCCCAATCCTCTTCATCCTTAAGCACCCGAAGTTCACCGGGCGAGATGTTGTCACGTGTAACTGCGTGAATCACCTTTTCAAAAACTGGAGTGGTAAAGCGGCATTCATCAATCTCGCCATCAAGGGAATCCAGAACGAGCTCCAACCACACCTTGATGCCCGGCGGAGTTTTTTCATTAACCATGCGGGGCACCAAAAACACGAGTTGATGTGGATATGCCTCGACTTTGCGACTGAACTCGTTGACCGGGTTGAAATCCGAGATGGCAACACTGAAGTCAATTTCATTCTCGCCAGAAGGGCTGGTTAGGACAACAATGGTGTACACCGTCTGTCCGAACTCATAGGCTTTGCTACTTTTCACCTGTTCGACGAGGTTGATAAGATGATAGTACAGGAAACGATTATAGAAATGTCGTTCTTTGACATGCTGTACTTCGACAACAATTCGAGATTCCGGGTCCTCGGCGAATAGGTCGTACTCAATATCAACCTGACCGACAGGTTTGAGGAATTTATAGCCTTGATGCACCTCGTTGGTATGAAAATCGATGCCTAAAACATCTTTGGCGAATTGACAGAAGATGTCGGGTTGGCTGAAAGCTTTCTTAAAAGCGGTGTCATACCGTAAGGGAACGACTCGTGCCATGTCTGCGCCCTACTTTAATGAATGAGTTATTCGCTCTGCTGGTTTCTGGTGATATTTGATTCGTTGGAAGGATTAGGATTGCAAGGATGGAAGGGTGGAAGATTGGGGGTCTTCCTTCCAACCTTCCATCCCTTCCAGTCTTCCAATTCTTCGCTGACACTTCATCCTCTAGTTGTGCTAATGACTACAAAATCTCGAACTAGATTGATATTCAATCAAGCGTGACCGGCACGCCTTCCAGCAAGCCGTTCTCATGCATGTCCACCCATTCGTCCATGAACGTCTTATTCCACTCCTCGGTAAGCGGGTGATCCATCATGTCACGGTAGACGGTCCACATGGTGACGAGTTCGTCGGCGCCATCACGGAAGGCCGCGTGAGCCGTCTCCGCCGAGCGCACAAGCGCCGCCATGATATAGGGCCGCTGCTCCCAGCCGCTGAACATCTGCACACACTCCCGAATGAGTTGGGTCGGATCGCCGCCAACCGCTTTCACCGGATCGCAGAACGGTAGGAGATGATCGACTCCGGCTTGGGCGACAGCCGCAGCTTGGGTCAAGGAAAAGACCGTGGTACAAAAGGTCTCAACCCCCTCTTGCCTGAGAATGCTAAAGGCTTTGAGCCCATTTATCGTGCAAGGAATTTTCAGAATAATCTGGTCGGACAGGTCGGTGAAAACCTTGCCCACTGCGAGCAACTCGTCAACCGCGTGTCCGTCGATTTCCATGACCACGGGTTTATCGGTGATGTCCAGATACGCTTTAATCAGGTCGATAACTGAACCGTAAGCCTCGGCGTACTGATTGAGTACGACAGTATTGGTGACAATCCCGGCAATTCCCAACGGCATCCACTCCTTTAGCTCATCGGGACTGCCTGCAAGCCAAATTGTTGGGCCTCGCCCTTCCGAGCGGGTTTTCGGTACAGCGCCGTTTGATATCATTATCTAGTTCCTCCTCTATTTCGACACGTGGTGATAGGTGTGACAATCGCCCGAATGCTCCCTATTGGCGCTGAATCCGCTATCAAACAGGAAGGGTTCGTAGTGGGTTTTCCTGGGAATACTCCGGGGTTTCGGGACAGCCCCTGACGGGCAACCACGAGCAGTACGGCGTTCCAGCCTCGCCCGCGCTGCCAAAGTCGCATAGGCGCACCGTCTCGCCGTTCGCCGCCTTAAATTCTAGAAGGAGTTGGGGTGGCAGCCAATCGGTCCACTGGACTCGCTCTGATTGCAGGTTCTTGATGTCAACCGGCGGAATGTCCAACATGCAGCTCACCGGATCCCATTCCTTAACATCGCGTATCTGCAGATTCCCTTTGGCATTCCTGAGATTGTACCGGTGGTCATACGCCAACAATACAGGTCCCCGATAGATAGATGCCAGTCCTTCACATTCCTGATCCCCGCTCCATACGCGCAAGGACATGTCCAACGTAAGCTGAATCTTATCACTTGCTTTCCATTTGCGGTCAATTCGGAGGTAGCTACCCGCTCTCGCGCTAAGGGGCGGCTCATCGTTAATTCTGACGTGCGTTTCCGATGACCAGTGCGGAATGCGCAACTTCAAAGCGAAAACGGCGGACTTGGATGGTTTCACAGATACGACAATATTACCATCAAGCGGATATTCCGTCTCCTGCGTTAGCGTCACGGATAACCCCGGCTTTAATCGTGCCATTAGCGTTGACGCACCGTAGTAGTTCAATACAAGACCGTCACGGTCTTTCATGAGCGCCCAGTCACTTAGCATTCCGAATCCACGGGGAGTGTTCACGCTACAGCAGTTCAGTTCGGGGGTGCCTTCACGTGATTGAAAAACGATTGTATGTGCGCTGGAACGGCGTATTCCGTTCATCGGCGTGTCGTAGGTAGACCAGTGCCCGGTGGAGGAGTGCATACCGACAATAGAGTTGAATAGCGTGAGTTCAAGTTCGTCGGCGACAATGGAGTTGCCGGTGAGTTTCAGCATTTCAACGCTCATCGCCGTCCACGCAATCGTGCAACAGGATTCGATCGCCGCAAGATGATATGGATTGCCGGTCGCCTTCTCCCCCGACGAGAATCCGCCGTTGTTGTGCCGATCAAGCTTAACGATGCTCCACCAGATTTGCTCAAAGGCTATCCGGTACCGGTCTTCACCGGTAATCCAGTAGAGTTCCGCCAGAGCCATGATTGGGTGTAGACTTTCCCAGCGAGGTTTGGGCGTCTGGAAAAACTCTTTGCCATCAAGTGCGCTCCGCAAGTAGTCGCCTGCCAAAGGTTCCCCATTCTCCGTGGCCGCGAATTCGTCGACAATCTGGAGTGCTAACCTGAGATAGCGTTCGTTCTTCGTCTTGCGGTAGAGTAGGCAAAGGGCGTGGACTGGCGCCAGATTCATCTCGGTCGAACCCGTCTCGACCAAGTGCGGCCTCTTGGCACCCAAATAGGTGTTGCAAAGGAGGTCTGCCATCCGCGTCGCGCACGTCAGCGCTTCTTTGTCCCGCGTTTCTTCATGCCACGTTAAGAGACCTAGCATGTTGTGGTAATGGCCCCACGTGTCCCACGTGCGCTGCCCCGCGGAGTTGGCGTTTGTTAGGCGGTGCGAATTTGGCCACGGACCGAGGTAACCATCCGTATCCTGGAGGTTAATAAGGATGCGAACGAAATCCTTCAGCCATGCTTTCAGCGCCGGATCTGACGTTGTTCGGAGAACTTGTACGGCGCCTGTCAGATATTTCCCCGAGAACTCCCCTGCCCAAGGCACCATTTCCCGTAGCGGGGAGAGGTCACGGTCACGGAACATTTCAAGCATACCGGGATTGGCTTTTGGCGCTACGAGCAACCATTGCTGAGTGATACCCTTCAGGTAGTCCCCAACGAAACCGCCAATCTGCATGCGTGTTTTTGGGACTCTTCTACAAATGGGTTCTTTCATCTATCGCACACATTCCCTATCGCGTGAGGTGGAATTATGGGAGAACTGTCGCCGGGATTTCTGTTGCAGTGGGATAAAAAGGGCGTCATCGGTTATCAAAAATCAGGGCGCGGTGATTGACATCTATATCACGCTAGACACCCGTTGTCATCACATTCCGTAAAGCGAAACGGACACCTCCCAAACTCCGCAGCTTAAAATAGAGCAATGATTGTGGATAACGGAAAGAATTCCTATTGACTTACGCTTGTCGCTCGTAAAACTGGCGACCACTTTACTAGCCAGACGACACATCCGCTAGACTGCTTTCACCTCGGGAAAGCAGTCTCATATCACAGCACGTTTCTTATACATGCCAAGATTTCGTCGCAGTATGCTTCAACAGTTTTGCGCTCATGCGGCTGGAGTATCTCCACGCGATTATGAGCTAAGGGATTTCTGCACCTCGAAAGTAACATTTTACGCTCATTCCAGTAAGCCCTATCATGACCAAAGATTGGTTGAAAAAAATCTTCCCACAACCCTTTAGCCGAAATAACCTCGAATAAGTCACCGGGGTAGGTAAAATCAATCAGATTATGTGATGCCCTATCTCTGAATGATGTCTCTTCTTTCCGTTGTGCAGCGCGGCAGTCGTCAAAAATTCTCTTTAAGTTCGGACGCTCTTTCGCCAGCTTTTCAATCCAGTTCTTTCCATACGCGTCTAGCATAGTGATGGTAATGACTTCTCGTAGTGCTTTTTCAGTATCTCTCCAAATTGGCCATAAATCAGCAGCAAATTCTGTTGAACGTTCATATAGCTTCAGGTAATCGTGAAAGTGATCTGAAAAGGCAACATAAAATCCATCTTCGCTTGTCTTTATCAAACCGTAGTTTTGAAGCTCAGTCACATCAGTTTGCTTGACGTCAATAACAGGCCCAAACAAGATTTGGATTAACTTATCAAGGTTCCCTTCGTCGCGCAGTAGATTAATTGTGTCGTCATAATGTTCAAAGATTGACTGGCTAACAGTCTCGGCGACTTTGTCGACATCAATTTCCTCAGTTTCACGGAATCTCTCAACAATTTCACAGCCTAACATTTCAAGAAGGTAAGGGTGAGCCCCGCAATAAAATACCACACGTTCTTGGAAAGCCGAAGGTATTGGTGTCCTGAGAGTTGAGAATAGGGAATAGTAGGCATCTAAATCTTTATCATTGAACATTCCTAAACGTTGAACCTGAAAGATGTTGTGAAATGGAGAGTTGGACCCAGCCTCGTGTTCAATATCTCTAATGCTCCGGCGACATGTTAAAACCAAGGATAGCCCATAATCTGGGTAATCAGCCAATTCCCGTAGGCGCTGAAATGCTGTGTCCCCCTTAAAGAGAAGTCGAGCCCTATCAAATTCATCAAGAATGAAAAGGATGCTGTTACCAGTTTCATGAACTTTCTTAAAAAAGCGTTTAATTTGGTCCCACGAGTTACTAACTTCCAATACGCGGTCAGCAAGGCTTTGAATCCGATTCGAGGTCCAATTTAACTCCTCCATTTCGTCAACACATTCGGTCACGAGCGCTCGAAAAAAATCCGATGGCTGATTATATGAGGAGAGGCCCATCCAAATTGGCAGAACATTCTTGGCAATTAGCCTATCCTTCTGCTCAATAATTGTTTTGTAAGCCAGACTGCTTTTGCCAATTCGATGCACGCCTATGATGGCCAAGTTACCCGGCGCATTGGGCTTTATAATCCGGCTTTCGATAGCACGTATTATTTGCTGACGTCCGATGAAGCGTTCTCCATGAACGATTTTACCATAATCAGCAAATGGATTTTCAATCTCACTCATAATTGTTTCCGTTTCACTTTCATCTGTTAACGTCAAGCCATTCTTTGAATAAACCGACCCGAATTTGGTAATAGTGTCCTTGATCGCAGGCGACAACCTCGCGTTTCACAAGATCGTCCAGAATCGTATGAACTGGCGAGTCAGTTTGGCAGCTAATACGATCCCGAGGACAAGGACCGGTCTTGCTATTTTCGGCAATAACTTTCAGGACTTTTAGGGCATCTTCATCTGATATGGCATCTGCTGATGTATCCCCCGAATTGATGAGATTATCAAATTTGTCTAAACCTAGCGCATTTACATCGCGCATCAGTTCATTCTCAACTTGCTCTACATCTGCCTCGGTTACCAGTCTTGCATGCTTGACATTCATATATTCGACGAGGCGGTTGCAAATAATTTGAATGTAGAATGGGCTGCCCGCGGTGAGATCCAAAATTCGTTCAATTGCTTGTTCTCGGTAACGACTATCACCCTGACGACCACCAATGCGTATTGGTTCATCAATGAGTCTCCTTGCGTCATCCGGTTTAAGATAGGTGACGCGTTCGTCCTGTGTCGTGCCAAACTCGTTAGGGAAACGAGCTTTAAACTTCGGCATTACATCCTGTCCTACCAACACGGCATTGAAGTAGTTCGACTGCAACAGAGCTTTCCAGTTCTGCATGAACGTCTCGGGAATCTTACCAGCAACGATTCGGGCGTAAATATACTGAAACTCGTCTATCAGTAGCACTACGCGTACATCACGCCAATCCCTCTGTTTGGACACCTGACGCTTGAAACTCTTAAAGATGTCTCCAAAGTATTGTAGTGGATTCGGATGACCGTAGAATTCTTGATCGGCGGGAATAGAAAGGTCTAATGCTGTGAAACCTTCACCAACTCGATCTTCAATCGCATAATTCAACTCTGTCAAAATGCTCTTTAGGATTTGGTCTAAAAGGGTAGTTTTGGGATCCTCAGCTTGATTAGAATCCTCCCCCAGAATAGTTGCAATGTTCTCCAGATCAAGAATGAGCAAATCCTTGTTTTCTTGGAGCAACCTCTTCAGGTGAAACAGAACCGAAGATTTTCCAGACCGTTTTTGGCCAAATACCATGACAGATTTGCTTTGCAAACGAGATTTTTGAATGGCATTTGCGATGTTGTGGATGAGTTCTTCACGTCCAAAGAACATATTGGCATCGCCAACAATCCCTCCCTCTGCATAGGCCGCATACGGATTTTCAATGTCTTCGAACTCATCTTCGGAATATAGCCGAATGGAGAGATTTTGAAACGGAATTTGTACTTGTTCCTCTGTGCGAGTATGATACTGAGCAGAAACAGGTAAAGAAAATGTCTGGGCTTGTAAGGCGTCAGGAGCTACGCGCAAGGCTACCTTTAGAATGCGCGTCTCGCCTCCTCTCAACGACTCATTTAGTTTGATATCTGGTTCAGTGACCTCAAAGGATGCATCATCCTCTTGAATCATTAGCTGCAATGACTCAGCGGGGGCCCGCCCTTTCTCATTCTCTATGGCAATCTGAACTTCAATTTCCTGGTCAGTGTTGGGCGTAAAAGATTCCAGCGGCAGCCTAAGTGTTAATTTAGGTTTTGATGTCTCGTAGAGCTCCTCAAGATGTGCGTTCACCTTCTCCTGAATGACTTCAATAACCGGATAAACGTCCTCAACAGATAACCTCGTTGGGCTCTCTTCGATTTCTCGAAGTAGTGCCTGACAATAGTTATCAAGTTGGATGCATAGGCGTTCTCGTTGTTCAAACGTTACCTGTTTGCAGAGTTCCAATGCAGATTCTAGAATTCTTTGCAACTCTCTTATTCGCTGCTGATCTAGTTGAAAGAACAAATTCGAATAGATTTCTCCTGCTATTCTAATGTTATCTTCCAGCCAAGCCGTCGTGAGAACAACATTGTCAAATAATCGTAGTTTGTTTGATAAGGTATCATCCCTGTTGGACATTTCGGTTCGTAACTCATTCCAAGGACGGACGAAATCCTCAAGACGTTCTATAGAATCGGGGATTTTTAGTCCCTTTCCTTTTAAGTACTTAACTGCCATCGTTTGTAGGTTTGAATTATCATATAGATACTTCAATACCCTTCTGGCGGCGTATCTGCTACGTAAAACAAGATATGCAATTGCATTGAAAGTTCTTTCATTCGCCGGATGTTCATTCATCACGTATCTCACCGCCTCACCGATAGGCGGAATATTGGGCGTGAGAGGAATATGGGTATGTCCCAAGGTTGAATAGAGATACCTGACGAGGGCATTAACTGCATCTTGCTCATCCCCTCTATGATGCCCCCTGTCTCCATCGTAAACGGTTAGTGCTTCACAATACCACTCTCGCACAGTATCCAAATGTCGGTTTTCACTCACTGCAGCATCGCCCCTTGAAGCAAAACTACGACAGAGGTATCGATAAAAGAAGTTCCGATCTTCTTCGACATCAAGGTGGATTCTAGCGGCTGAAAGGTAGTAATTGCTACGATCACGTGGACGTTTTGTACCTAACTGCCTAGCTATATCTTCGAGTCTTCTTATATCGGACCGAACATCTTCTTCCGAACCGGTGTATTTTCCGTCATTAACTCGTCCTAGTGGTATACCTTCGAATGCACAATGCTCTAAGAAAAACCGAGTAAATTCGCTTAATTTGCCTGAAAAATATGAAAGTGCAGTTTCAATTTCAATGATGCTGTCGTCATCAACAGTAAATTCTCCTGTTGTCTTTGCCCTTTTAACTGCTTCTAACAGTAGTGCAGTTTTCGCATCGTGCAAAGTATTCTGCATTCGTTTCAAAATCTGTTCGGCTTCATTGAAGCGTTCCTGTTTCGAGAGACAAAACGCGAGGCTGCGTTGCACAGCGATATTGTCTGGGCGCAACTTACGAAGATGGCTTTCGGCATTCACAAAATCTTCCAACTTAATATAGGCATTCGCAATTTGCCAATGGACTAGCGATTTTCTTTCCTTATTGCGTGCCCGTTGATGCGGTCTGCTTTCCTTGTTCCCTACTTGTTCAAGGATATCGTTGAGCAGTGGGATCATTTTCTCATACTGTCCAGAATTCTGGCATACAGTGATTAGCAAGTAATTCCAAGATTGTTTATCCTCAACCCTTTGGCGATATTCTTCAAGGAGATTTACAGCTTCTTCTGGCCGTCCTAGGCGAACGAGCACCATTGCTAAGTCCTTGGTCGCACTTTCAGGCCGAACGTTTTGTCCAATGGCTTCTCGGAAAAGACGTTCTGCCTTTCCAAGGTCCTTTTCCCTAATGTCAGCTCGTTTTGCTCTAGAGTAGGGATCGTCCCCTCTAGGCACAAGCGGCGTTTGCGACTTCTGTTTTAGTAGAGCGGTGGGTTGATAGGGCTGTTTCACAGTGTTGATATCTTCAGGGCTTTCAGGGGTTTTCGAAAGGAGTTTGTTCTCCGATGCAATCATATCGTTCATGAATTCGGCGAAAAATTGACGATAAGATTCAGAAGCTTGGCCATCAAGTTTTTGACATGCTTCGCCAAGTAGTGATTTTGTAGATTCTCCTGTTAGCCGTTTTTGTATCAGTTCCGTTGCCAACTCTTCAGCGTCTTTTTTCTGCAACAGATAGATGGCTGTCTCGAATAAAACCTCAATTCCATTGCCTTCAATATCGTATTTGTCTGTTTTGCAAAGTTCACGGAAGGCAGGAATGTTGTTGAATTTCTGGAGGAGATTTACATAAACGTACCATGCTCTTAGTTCATCGGCAATGGAACCGCCATAGAAGTATTTCTCAAAACTATGACAAGCAAGTTCTTCTTTATTCATTTTCAGTGCGGACACTGCTACATCAAACCAATCGTTAGTTTCTCCTGATTGAACAGCGGATTCTTGGTAGCTTTTGAGCGCCTTATCCCAGTTGCCTAAAATTGAATGGAAGAAGGCAATAATCCGTTTCAGTGCAATTGAGTTGGGAAACCGGTCAGCTAAGGAGTCCAACTTGGCTACGATTGGTTGGGTTCTATCAAATTTAGTGCTTAATTCATCGATCTTTTTGGCGTACTCATACTTATTCTTGATCCGATGCCACTCGCCAGCAACAGTTGTATTTTGCCAGCCTGTTAGTTCATCGGCGGGGAACGTGAAATCAGGCTGTCTTAACTCAAGGTCGGCACTCTGAATCTGTGCATCGAATCGATTTTGAATATCGCTGATTGCTTTAATGGCTTCTGAACTCAAGGAATCTGGTGGCGGTGAAACCGGCTTCTCTGGCACATCAGTAACACGGTTGTCGTCTGGCGGCTTCTCTCGTATGTCATGCCTTGCATTGTCCGAATCCTGTTCTTCACTTCCCAAGATTTCCCAAGAACCAATCATTTCAATAAGCACAGTCCCTGAGCCATTTTTGGTGTCCACCGTAATATGCTCTTGTCCAATCTCCGTAAGAGTGCCGGAGATTTCCTTGCCGGTTTTCAGTGAAAATTTGACATAGCTTCCAAGGGGCACCTTTTGCTGAATCAACCTTGCTGACATAACCTATCTCCATTCTGCGGAATCATAACGTTACAATCCTACCGATGTCCGTGGATTTCAAAGTCATTGGCATGTGTCCTCCCAACCTTCTCTACGACATTTCTCCTTGTATCCAATTATTCAGGTTTGTTAAAATACACCTTGGAAATATACTGTGGGAAATCATTGTAATTATAATCCTAGCAGACATATTGTGTCAACGTCTAAACCTTTTTGAGGAAAAGTGAAACAGCAAGGTCCCGAAAAAACTGTGATAAATACAGTCTTTGACATACCTCGAATCTGCCCCGTATTATTCACGCAGAATAATCAACCTGACCTAGACATGTTTTCTCACGCTGTCCAATGAAAATCGCCTACATCGCCGCGGGTGCCGCGGGCATGTATTGCGGCACCTGTATTCACGACAATACCCTCGCTGCGGCACTGTTGAGGAAGGGGCACGACGTTGCACTTATCCCGACCTACACCCCCATCCGCACAGACGAAACCGATGTCAGCATCCACCGCATCTTTTACGGCGGGATTAACGTCTATCTAGAGCAGAAATCGGCGCTCTTCCGCCACACACCGTGGGTTTTTGACGAGTTGTTCAACAGTCCCGCGCTATTGAGTAAGTTGTCTCGCTTTGCCGGTTCAACAAACGCGAAAGATCTCGGCGCGCTCACGCTTTCCGTGCTTCAAGGCGAAAACGGACATCAGAAGAAGGAATTGGAAAAACTGACGAAATGGCTGAAAGATTCCTATCGACCGGATCTTGTGCAACTCACCAACTCCATGTTCGTAGGCTTTGCCAAGGAGATGAAAAGGGCGTTGGGTGTTCCAATTCTCTGCGCGCTTCAGGGAGAAGATATCTTTCTGGAAGGTCTAATTGAGCCTTACAAATCGCAGGCGTTGGAGGTTTTACGAGCGCGGGCCTCGGATGTGGATGGCTTCATCGCGCCCTGCCGATATTATGCCGAGTTCATGGCATCATATCTCAGGATCCCCGCGGACAAAGTTGAGGTCGTGAAACTCGGTCTGAATCTGGAAGGATACGGAGAAGCTAGGGAGACCATCAGCTCTGATTCTCCCTTTGTGATTGGGTATTTGGCGCGCATCTGTCCGGAGAAAGGACTGCATCTGTTGGTTGATGCGTTTTACCGGTTGACGCGGCAAGTTGCATCTGATAAGATTCGGCTCAAGGTCGCGGGGTACCTCGGTAAGGGGGACGCACCCTATTTCGAGGGGATTGTGAAACAGGTCCAGGAGTGGGGATTGACGGACGCCTTTGAGTATGTGGGTGAGGTTGATCGCCTGCAGAAGGTTGACTTCCTTAGGGGGCTACACGTTTTATCTGTGCCGACGACCTACAAAGAACCCAAAGGGCTATTCGTTCTGGAAGCGCTCGCCAATGGCGTGCCGGTTGTCCTCCCGCATCACGGAGGCTTCCCGGAATTGATAGATGCGACGGGCGGCGGCATACTCGTAGACGCGGAGTCGCCGACTGCCACCGCGGAGGGCATACTTGAACTGATGAATAATCCAAAACGCCGAGAGGAGTTGGGTCGGCGTGGAAAGGAAGCGGTGCACCAACAATTTAGCGACGACATCATGGCGGATGAAACTTTGGCGGTTTATCAGAAATATCTTTCGACATAGGGAGAACAATATGCGTATGACATGGTTAATTTTTGTTTTCATAACGGTTGCAGCATGGGGTTCTTACGGCGTTTTGCTTCATACCGGTCAACTATCAATGGCGGATGCTGCGCATGGGCGCTATAAAGCGTTCTTTTTCGTGGGCACAGCCTATCTGCTGATAGCGGTTATCGGATCAGCAATCATGCTTGTTGCCAGCGGTGCCACATGGAGTTTTCCGGCGAAGGGGATAGCATGGTCAACAATCGCCGGGACAGTCGGTGCCATCGGGGCGTTCGGCGTCGTGTTGGCATTTGGTGTGGGAGGCAGGCCCGCCGTGGTGATGTCGATTGTCTTTGCCGGCGCTCCGATTGTTAATGCGATTGTTGCGACGGCGATGCACCCACCGGCGGGCGGTTGGAGTAGTTTCCACTGGCAATTCATCGTTGGGATTCTGCTTGCCGCGACAGGAGGTTGCCTCGTGACGCTTTATCGACCGGGGACGTAGTTTTTCGCGGTCTTGGTAGGATGACCGAGAGAATCAACTCTTATAGGACTTACGCAGTTCGGTTTGTGATAACGGTCTTCGATCATCAAACCCCAAATCTTCTGTCTTCTCAACAATTGTTATGGCACTTGTAGGGAATAACGATCGTTATTCCCTACGAAACGCTTGAAACCTGAAATAATTGCCAATATATATCAATTTTGATTTTTGGTAAGTGCTTTCTGATTAACTACACTCCTTGTGATTGAATGTCATGCCCTATGAATATCGGACAAAGCGGCACATAGAATTTTCCGATACCGACATGGCGGGTATTGCCCATTTCTCTCGACTCTTTATTTTCATGGAAGCCGCCGAACATGAATTTTTGCGTTCACTGGGGACAAGCGTTGCCACGGAATGGGAGGGAAACAAGATTGGTTGGCCAAGGCTGTCGGCATCGTGTGAATACCTAAATCCCGTGAGATTTGAGGAGACCTTGGACATTCACCTGACGATTTCGAGAAAAGGGCGCAAATCTATGACGTATGAATTTGTATTTAGCAAAGATGGTGTTGAAATTGCGCGTGGTCAGATGCGAACGGCGTGTTGTACCTGTAATCCGGGCGAAAAAATGAGAGCCATCCCAATCCCAGACTTTATCGCGAGTCAAATTGAAGAAGCCCCTAGTTCTGAGCAGATGATCTGACTACACGCTGTAACTGCTTCAACTGAGGATCTCTTGAGTAGTACGAAGATAATCCCAAATCCACATCCGTCCGCGTGACTCCATGTCTCTCCATGAAAGATGGCAACATCAAATCTTACTTCCCTCAAAGTATCGGATATCCATAAGAACTTCGGTAGCGAGATTCGTTCCGTCGAAGTCCTCCGCGGCGTCTCGTTCGATATGATTCAAGGGCAGAAGCTTGCCCTTACTGGTCCCTCCGGATCTGGAAAGAGCACGCTGTTGCACCTGATCGGCACGCTGGACACACCTTCCGCCGGGAAGATTGAAATCAACGCCGAGAACCCGTTTGGACTCTCAGAACCGCGGCTAGCGAGATTTCGCAACCAAGTTATTGGGTTCGTTTTTCAGGATCATCACCTTCTACCCCAATATTCGGTTCTGGAGAATGTCTTGATACCCACCTTGGCGTTTAAGCGTCGAAATGCGGAGACCGAAAGTCGGGCTAGAGCGTTACTCGAAGGCGTCGGTCTCTCCCACCGATTGACCCATCGTCCGGCTGCTCTTTCCGGCGGCGAATGTCAGCGTGTCGCTGTGGCACGTGCGCTTGTGAATCAGCCGAGCCTTCTTCTGTGCGACGAACCGACGGGAAATCTTGACCGTTCTACAGCAGACACAGTTACCTCCCTCCTATTTGAACTTCACCAGGCTGAGCAAAATATCTTGATTGTAGTGACACACAACCTCGAACTTGCGGCGCGGTTTGAGCGCCGATTTGAGTTGGCAGATGGCAGAGTTGAAGGACATGTGGGACAGGTTTGAAATCACGACATCAGTTCCATAAGATTATCCAACAGTTGTAAAATTGAAGTATTTATGCAAACACCAAACCGCACCTTTGAAACTCGCGGTCCCGTTTCGTCAGACCTCAACTACGTTGTCCCGCGCACGGCGGAGATTTCCGATTTGGTTGAACGGCTGAAGAAGGGGCGATATATTGCCATCTTCGCTCCACGCCAGACGGGCAAAACCACCTTTTTCCGCTGGGCTCTGGATGCGCTGACGGCTGAGGATAGCACCTATTTCCCGATTCAACTCGACTTCGAGACCTACAGAAACGTGAGTGTCGAGAGTTTTTATGCCAACTTGCAGCGCGACATACATGATGAGGTGGTCCGGGAACCTCGGCAGTTTGGGGTCAATCTCACGACGAACTTCCAGCGATTGCTTGAGAATTATCCGTTGAGGGATCACAATTCCTTCCAAAACTTTCTGAAAGAGCTCGCTTCACATCTTGGAAATCGAAGAATTGCTATTATCATTGATGAGTTTGATGGCATCCCGCGGGCGGCATTGAGCGATTTTCTGTACACACTTCGCAGAATCTATCTCTCAAGGGATGCGAATCGATGTCCGTACAGCGTCGGAATTGTTGGAGTCAAGAACATTCGCCAACTGAACTACGATCGGAGTATCTCCCCGTTTAATATCCAAGACGAGTTTGCGCTCTCCAACTTTACCCTGGATCAGGTAGATACCCTTTTGGGGCAGTATACCGAAGAAGTAGGGCAAGCCTTTGCTCGGGAGGTGGTTGAGAGTATCCACGCGCAAACGGCGGGCCAACCCTTTTTGGTCAACCGAATGGCACAGATCCTAGCGGAAGAGATGAACATTTCCCTGTCAGAGACGATTCGCTGCGAGCACTTTGAAATTGCCTACAAGAAGATTCTGAATGAATCGAATGTGCACATCTCACACTTGACAACCAATATACGCCGGGAGATGCGATTTGAACGCGTACTGATGCGTGTCATTCTCAATGAACAGAAACTTCCATTCAGCATAGATGACCCGATAATAAGTGAGCTCTTCACCTACGGTGTCATGCTCCCGGACGCAGACGGAAATTGCAAGATTCAAAATCCGATATACCAGTATCGGATAGTTCGAGCATTTCAACCGCTGTTCAACGGTTTGGAAATGCAATATCTCCCGGAGGATACCGATGCGGGTTTTCTTGATTATATGACCTCCGACGAGAAGATTGATATGCGGCTTCTGTTGTCAAACTTCCGCGATTTCATCGCTCGCGCGGGATATCGCATTCTCGAAGTTCCGGAAACTCCCAAGGAATTCGTCGGACAATATCTGTTGTTTGCCTATCTTGATTCTTTTGTGGGACAGATTCAAGGGTTTATGTACCTTGAGGTCAGAACCGGGCGAGGACAAATGGATCTGATTATCCTGCACGCCGGCGAGAAATACATCGTCGAAACGAAGATTTGGGGTGGCGAAAGCCTTTACCTCGCGGGCAAGGGACAACTAGCGGCTTATCTCAAATCCGAAGGTGTGCAAGAGGGGTACTACATTGTGTTTGATCATCGACAAAACTCTCAGGCGCGGGTTGAAGAGGAATCGATTGATGGCAACATAATTGTCAGTTATTGTATTCCTGCGGTGCAAAACCGGCCATCCGACGAAACCTGATTCGCCTTTCGCAGCTACTCTTTTCATGCGTCGAAGTCTAATCCATTTCTGGCAAATCCATCTCGCCGTACTACTCGGCGCCACGGTGGCGACAGCAGTCCTCACCGGTGCGCTTCTGGTCGGTGACTCCGTTCGCGGCAGCCTACGGGATTTGACACTAGATCGACTAGGTAGCATTGACCATGTGATGCTATCAGGGCGTTTCTTTCGAGAAACACTCGCGGCGGATTTGAAGGCCTCCCTGACGATCGATGAACGATATAACCGCGTTGTACCTGCAATGCTGTTGAGCGGGACAGCGGTGAACGCGAGTACTCAAGCCCGAGCGTCGCGCGTCCAAATCCAGGGAATTGATGAGGTTTTTTTGGACTTCTGGTCAGCCTCTGAAACAAGCGAGCTAGGCGATTTCCTGAAAAAGCAACCAAGACAACTCTTCCCATCGATCATCATTAACCAATCCCTGAGAAAGGAGCTCAACGTCGAGGTTGGCGGCACGCTCCTCATCTCTTTCCAAAAACAGAGCGACATTCATCCTGAATTTCTGCTTGGTCGTCGAGACACGTCGGATGTCGTGCAAACCCTCCGACTCGCCGTGTCGAAAATAATCCCAAATTCTGGCGTTGGGCGATTCGGTCTGCGCCCTCATCAAAGTCTTCCATTCAATGCCTATGTTTCTCTACCCGTTTTGCAGAAAGCCTTGGGTCAGAACGCGAAAGTCAACGCAATTCTAATTTCATCGCCCGCGATTCCTGCCACAGATGCAACGAAGCGTTTAGCGGAAAAACTTGAGCAAGTTTTGAAATTAGATGACTTCGGCTTAACGCTCCGGGGAGTTGACGACCATTTTTCCCTTGAAACCTCTCAATTTGTTCTCGAACCGAATATCATAAAATTGGCGAATACTGTCGCAACCGAGAATCAGATTCCCGTGACTACCGTCATGACCTACTTGGCGAACGAGATTTCGGGAAATGGGAAGACGGTGCCCTACTCGACAATTACCGCGCTTGGCGTGAATGAGCAGATGCGGGGGCAGACAAGCGAGCAACCGGACAATCACGTCCTGTTTAACGCCACGCGACTAGGTGAGGGTGATATTCTGCTCAACGAATGGGCTGCGAGCGAGTTGAAGGCGCAAGTCGGGGATGTGATTGACGTGAGTTATTACATCGTCGGACGCAAAGAACAGTTTTTAACAAAGCACGCACAATTTCGTCTAAAGGGTGTTGTTGCTCTAGAGGGGTTAGCTGCAGATCAAGAATTGACGCCAAAATTTCCGGGGGTGCATGACGCGGATGACATGTCCGAATGGGACACGCCCTTCCCGGTCGAATTTAACCGAATTCGTCCTAGAGATGAAGCGTACTGGGATGAATTCGGTGCGGCACCAAAGGCTTTTGTTTCTGCCGCCACAGGGATGCGGTTGTGGAGCAGTCGGTTTGGAAGCCTAACGGCAATTCGCTTCGGAGCAATACCGGGTGAAAATCTCCAGATTACCCAAAAGGTTTTCCATGCACAGTTACGGAAAATGATTTTCCCTGAGCAGTTCGGGTTTGTGTTTCAGCCTGTGAAGGCGCAAGGCTTAGAAGCTGCATCAGGCGCCACCGACTTCAGTATGCTGTTTATAGGATTTAGCCTCTTTCTCATCATATCTGCTGCGCTTCTCGTAGGATTACTCTTTAGACTTGACGTTGAAGGACGAGCAGGTGAAATCGGGGTTCTATTGACTTCGGGCTATCCGCTATCTACCGTGCGATGGCGTTTTATGACGGAGGGGGGCATCCTTGCCGGAATTGGTAGCGCGATTGGATTGGTTGGGGCAATCGGCTATGCTTGGTTGATGATAGCAGGATTGCGGACGTGGTGGGTGGCAGCAGTAGGTACGCAATTCTTGTCACTTCATGTCAGTTCGTTGAGCCTCGTACTAGGCTACTTTATTTCCATCGTCGTCGTTCTGGCTTCAGTCGGCTGGACTATTCGGCAGCTTGGTAAAATCTCAGTTCGTTCGTTAATCGCCGGAGTTACAGAGCTTGAAGAAAAAGCATCGGGACGTGTAGTACGCATCTTTGCTTTTGCTACTACCGGGATTGCTCTGGCACCCGTGCTGTTTGCGCTAATTTCTGACGCATCTTCGTCACCTGGGCTTTTTTTCGCTAGTGGGGCTCTTCTACTGATTGCAGGATTCTCCTTTCTTGCTTTATGGTTAAAATCGGATAGCGCGTCCGAAGCGTCGAGTTCAAGGGGTGGCATCACACGAATAGGCGTCCGAAATTGCGCCCGTCACCCCGGACGCAGTATGCTCTGTGCTGCACTGGTTGGCTGCGCCTGTTTCGTCATCGTCGCGGTTGGTGCAAATCGACATGTCCATACCGGACACAACACATCCTTAGCACAAACTTCCGGCACGGGCGGGTTTGCGCTGGTCGCAGAGGCGGATGTCCCGTTGCATCATGACTTGAACTCTGAAGCTGGCAGGTTTGAGTTGGGTTTCTCTGAGCGAGATGAAACGGTGATGGCTCAATCCCGGATTATCCCACTTCGCGTGCTCCCGGGCGAGGATGTGAGCTGTCTGAACCTCTACCAACCCCAGAATCCTCGAATACTGGGGGTTTCCAAGGATCTCGTTGCGCGGGGCGGTTTCCAATTTCAAGCTATATTGAACGAAGAAAGGACAGCATGGCGGGTTCTAGACGAGGAACTCGGGGAAGGGGTGGTCCCGGCTATCGGGGATTATAATTCGGTGATGTGGATTCTACACCTTGGGCTTGGCAAAGATCTCATTATCCGGGACGAATTCGGCAAACCGTTAAAGCTCCGGCTCGTTGGGCTTTTGCAGGGCAGCATTTTCCAGAGTGAACTGTTAATCTCCGAAGCTAATTTTACCAAATACTTTCCGAGTCAGAGCGGACAAGGGTATTTCCTAATTCAAACGCCTCCCAAAGACGCGGAAGAGGTGACGCAGGTGCTTGAAAATGCGCTGCGCAATCACGGTTTCGATGTGACCTCAACAACTGAAAAACTAGCCAACTACCGCACTGTCGAAAACACCTACCTCTCCACGTTTCAGACGCTTGGCGGTTTCGGACTGCTGCTCGGGACATTAGGTCTGGGCTTGATTCTCCTGAGAAATGCGATTGAACGGCGCGGCGAGTTGGCAACCCTGCGCGCATTTGGTTTTCGCCGATTAATACTCTCCGCGATGCTCTTGATAGAGAACGCGTTTCTTCTCTTGACCGGTATGACGATTGGCGCTGTTTCTGCGTTGATCGCTGTTGCGCCGCACGTATTTGCTCCCGGCGGTCATGTGCCGTGGTTTTCCCTTGCAGCGACCCTAGGCGTGGTGTTTCTTGTGGGCACTATCGCTAGTGTCGTTGCCGTCTTTTTTGTGCTGCGCGCGCCACTACTTCCGGCGTTAAAAACGGACTAAACAAATGAAGAATGGAAGAGCGGAAGAATGGAAGGACGGAAGGATAGAAAGTTGCGATTCAGTCCACAAACCGCTCATACGCATCAGCGGTTTGAGAAAGACCTACAGGGAAGGCGACCAACATCATAACGTGTTGGACGGAATCACCGAGGAATTCTACGCAGGTGAATTCGTCTGCCTGCACGGGAAATCCGGCAGCGGCAAGAGTACCCTGCTCAACCTCCTCGCCGGGATTGACGCGCCTAGCGGTGGTGATATCCTTGTTCAAACATCTGACGGGGAAATCGCTCTCAATCGCCTAACGGAGCGAAAACGCACCCTGTTCCGCCGAGATCATATCGGTTTCGTTTTCCAATTCTTCAACCTCATACCGACACTGACTGTACTGGAAAACGTCATGCTACCCTTGAACCTAATGGGAAAGAGGGGCGCTCATGGGCCTGCGGCTTCATTGCTTGATGCCGTCGGTCTCGGTGCGCGGACGGATACCTATCCCGATAAATTGAGTGGTGGTGAACAACAGCGGGTAGCTATTGCCCGCGCTTTGGTGCATAACCCGCGATTCCTACTTGCAGATGAGCCGACCGGAAATCTGGACGCTGAAACCGGTGAATCCGTTCTCTCGCTGCTGCTACGTCTGAGTCGATGCGCTGGCAAAACCCTAATAATGGCAACACATGCAACCGAAATCGCGGAGCGAGCAGACCGTGTGTTTCACATCGACGGTGGAAAACTGAACTTGCATAAGGGGTAATATCGGAAGCGTGAGAAATCTGAGAACCTTGCTTCGATTGGCTTGGGGAGGCGCATGGCGTCGTCCACTTCAAAGTCTGTTTTTTGTCGTCGGCGTGTCCATCGGCGTCGCCATGATTATTGCCATCGACCTTGCCAACTCGTCGGCAAATCGGGCGTTTACCATCAGTACAGACGCCGTTGTTGGCAAGGCGACGCATCAGATTGTCGGCGGCCCGAATGGGGTGGATGAGAGCATCTACCTTCAAATCCGGCGAGAGCTCGGTTACCGCAAGAGCGCCCCTATCGTTGAGGGATATGTCAAGGTGAAAACCCTAAACGGGCAACCGATGCGCTTGCTCGGGGTCGACAGTTTCGCTGAACGACCTTTTCGCGAGGAACTTGGCACCGCAAAGATTGCGACGTTAAATCAAAAGTCGTTTAGCGCGTTCATGGCGGAACCGAACACGGTGCTAATAGGGGCAAGTGTCGGTGATGAATATCAGCTTGCCATCGGCGAGAGTTTGAAGATACAAGTAGGGAGTTACCACCACAAATTGCGGATTGTCGATGTGATCGCGTCCGAAGATAGACGGATTCGACGCTCCTTGAAAGATCTGTTGGTAACCGACATTGCCACAGCACAAGAAGTGTTTGGCAAGATTGGAAAACTAGATCGAATCGACCTCATCCTGCCAGATGCCCCGTCGAATGCGAAGGCACTCGAACGCATCGCATCGGTGCTTCCGCCCGGCGCCCGCATCGAAAACCCGGATGCCCGCCGCGGCGCGGTCATTGAGATGACGAAAGCCTTCCGACTGAATTTGACGGCGCTGAGTTTGTTAGCCTTGGTGGTGGGCATGTTTCTAATCTACAACACCGTGTCGTTTAGCGTAATTCAGCGGCGCACGGTGATTGGGCGGTTGCGCGCCATCGGAATGACACGGCGCGAAATCTTCGCCATGATTCTTGCCGAGGCGACTGTGCTCGGTATTGCCGGCGCGTTGCTCGGCGTTGGATTGGGAATCTTCCTTAGCCGTGGCGCGATTGGAATGGTAACAACCAGCATTAACGATCTGTTTTTTGTCAGCAATGTACGCGAAATTGATATTTCGTTGTTGACGCTTCTGAAAGGTGGGCTGCTCGGTATCGCGGCGGCAGCGATTGGAGCACTGATTCCGGCGTATGAAGCGACGCGAGTATCTCCCGTCAGTACGCTTCAGAGGAGCAATATCGAATCCCGAACACGCGGCTCGCTCCGTTGGACGAGTATCGCTGGCGTCGCCGCGTTGTTACTCGGTGCGGGCTTGCTACTCCCCGAATGGCATCTCGGTCTCACGTTTCTGGGTGTGCTCGCCGTATTGGTCGGGATGGCGCTCCTAACACCTTCATTCATGCGCGGATTTGCCGCGTTAGCATCAAACCATTGGCTACGTCGAAGACTCCCGATTTTGGGCAATATGGCAGTTCGGGACATCGATCGCGCGTTGAGCCGAACATCCACCGCCGTAGCCGCGCTCATGATTGCCGTGAGTGTCATTGTTGGCGTGAGCGTCATGATCGGGAGTTTCCGCATGACCGTTGAACGGTGGCTGACAGACCTACTGGGGGCGGACATCTTCATCTCGCCACCGGCAGTCGCCAACAGTCAGATGACGGAGAGGCTTGATCCGGACGCCCTCAAGCTGTTCGAGAGGTTTCCGGGTATCGCCCAAGTTGCAACGGCTCGGAGCGTTGAGATCAATGCCAAGGGCATGGGACGTATTACCTTGAGCGCCGTCACTCGGGACATTGCAGGGGAAAAGCGCAATTACAAATCTGCCCTCGGTAATCACGCCGAAACATGGGATGCGTTCCGAGCGGGCGGGCTTATTGTCAACGAACCGTTGGCAACCCGACACAAGCACTCCCTCGGTGATACGATAACGCTTCTCACGGATAAAGGCGAGATTCCCTTTAAGATTGTCGGTGTGGTTTACGATTTCGATGTCCGGCCCGGGGTGATGATCTCTGATGCCATCTATCGCAGCTATTGGGACGATCCGCACCTTTCGTCAGCCGCACTTTTTGTCGAACCCGGCATTGATGTCGACGAGAAGATTGGAGCGCTCAAAGCTGTTTTTGGAGGCAAACTGGATCTGGTCATTCGCTCAAATCGGGCACTGCGGGCTAATGCGCTTGCAGTGTTTGACCGCACGTTCAGCATCTTTGTTGCGCTGCAGATGCTTGCGGCAGTGGTTGCGTTTATCGGAGTGCTTTCGGCGTTGATGAGTTTGCAATTGGAGCGGACACATGAGATTGGTACCTTGCGATCTATCGGCATTACGCGCGGCCAGTTATCAAGGTTAACACTCCTCGAAACAGGACTAATGGGTGCCATCGCCGGAGTAGTTGCTATGCCTACCGGTCTAGTTCTTGCTGCTATCCTGATATACATCATCAACCTCCGCTCTTTCGGATGGACACTGCAGATGCAGTTACAACCTTCCCAATTCACCCTTGCATTCGTGGTCGCGCTTGTTTCCGCGTTGTTGGCAAGTGTCTATCCCGCATGGCGCATGGGGCAGATGCAACCCGCCGATGCGTTGAGAACTGAGTAATGCCGTCCCCAATAAGAGTCTCGCTACATCCAATAGAATTATAGGGCTTATGCGGTTTAGATTGTAGGGAACGCAGATCTGCGTTCCCTACTTGCCTGATTCATGGAAAGAGACAAAGATGCAAGAGATAATACAAATGTAGGGAATAACGATCGTTATTCCCTACAAGAGTCCTGAAACATGAAATTATTTCAGAAGATTATCATTTCTGTTTTCTGCGTAAGTCTTACTTGTAATCGATGAACAAACCACTTGCACTCTTCACGACAATAATTCTCGCGTTAGGTCATTTTGCCCACGTTGAAGGAGACACAAGCGAACAGAACATTACTAAGATACTAGGTGGCGAAGGCGAGGAGGGATTTGCTCGTGTACTTGAACCGATAGACTTTGTGTTTCCCAAGGATCACGGACCGCATCCCGACTACAAAACCGAGTGGTGGTATTATACGGGCAACCTGAAAACGGATACCGGGAGAGAGTTCGGTTACCAGCTCACCTTTTTCCGAAGGGCGCTGGCGGCGAAGATGCCTGTACGAAAATCGGGTTTGGCGACAAATCAGATTTACATGGCGCACTTCGCCCTAACCGACGTTAAAGCGAAGGTGCACACGAGTTTTGAACGATACAGTCGCGGCGCTGCCGGATTGGCTGGGGCACGGGGAGAGCCGACCTACGAGGTGTGGCTTGAGGATTGGTCGGCATCTCAAAATAGTGCGAGTATTTTTCGTTTACAAGCTGTCGACGACCAGATTGAACCGCGTATCGCAATCAATCTGTACCTGCGAGAAACACGCCCGCCTTTGCTGCACGGGGGGCAGGGGTTGAGTCAGAAGGGCCCCGAGCGCGGCAATGCGAATCACTACTACAGTCTCGTCGGGCTGGATACGGAGGGCACAATTGTCAGTCGTGGAGAAAAATATAGTGTTTCGGGGAAGAGTTGGATGGATCACGAGTTTGGGACAAGCGCGCTCAGCAAAAGCGTGGTTGGCTGGGATTGGTTCGGGCTGCAACTCGACAATGGCACGACGCTGATGTTTGGTCGATTGCGAAAGAGCGAAGGCGGCGATATCGGCATCTTTGAGGGAACGGTGTCGCACGCCGACGGGCGGCAAATTTCAATCCAACCGGGTGACTTCACAGTCGTGGCGACGGGGAGTTGGAGAAGTCCTGAGACCGAAATCACCTATCCTTCTGGTTGGCAGGTCAATTTTCCGTCGCTAGATATCGAATTGCGCATCGATCCGCTAATTCCAAATCAAGAACTATCCAGCGGTTTTACGTATTGGGAAGGCGCGGCATTAGTGGAGGGAACGATAAGTGGGCAACCCTCAAAAGGTCGTGGCTATGTCGAATTGACGGGCTACAAACGGTAGGGTGCGATTACAAGGACAAAGCAACTCCTGATGGAAAAGGAGGGGAATTGCCCCCTCCTTCAACCCGCTCAGGAGAATGTTGACGCGACAAAGGCGCATCATGATACGGTCTGATGGCATAGTCGCGTGAAAAACTCGGTTCTTACGCGTTTAGTCACCCCACGCCTGCCCTCGATCCGGCACCCAAAGCATCATGCCCGCTTTCAGACGCTGTGGATTAAAATCGGAGTCGTCTTGGTTGGCTACGACCAATCTTGACCAGAGGTTGGCGTCGTCGTAGACTTCGGGGCGTCCGGCGATCATCGGGAGTGTTTCGCCTTTTCGAACTTGATATTTGCGAACCTTTTCCGGATATGAGACTGAGAAACTAGAACTGTGGCTGGCTGCTTGGGCGTTGCCTTTTGCGTCTTTGAAATCTGACACAGTCACCATATACTTGCGACCTGCCCGCATCGGTTCGTCCGAAGTGAAAGTGACCATGTTCCCCATGCCGCTCACGCTGCCTGCAACCGTCCCCGATTCTTTACTAATCGACTCGGGTGTTGACTCGACCATCACGGACACCGTCCCACTCATGCTATCCACGTCTTCGCTGAACGTAAATGACACCGAATTTCTTACATTGAGCGAATCCTCATATTCAGAGATGAGCGTGCCGTCCGACGGATCTACCGAGGTCACTGTCGGCGGTGTTGCATCGGTATAGGTGAACTTCTGCGAAAGCGTCGCCGGTTTCTCCACCTTCTTCTTGTTGGTCACGACGACTGCCACCGACTCGCCTGCGGTTCCGGCGGGGGTTACAGCGGTAATCTCGGTCTTGCTTGGAACGGTTACACTTTGGGCGTTCTTGCCGCCAAAGGTAACGGTGGCGCCGTTTTTCATGTCAAACTTCTCGCCGCTAATCTTGACTGTCGTCCCACCTGTTTCAGGCCCTTCTGTGGGACTCATGCCGGATGGTAGTGGTTCGGGGTTACAGCCTCCACATCCAGACATCCAGGTGAGCGCAAAGGCCAATGCGATAATCGTAGTTATATTTCTAAGTTGAATCATGGAATCTTTTCTCCTGAACAGAGTGATTTTGAGGATGGTTCTATCTCTTGATGCTAGGCAAAACTTGAGTCCACAACACATCCTAAGTATACAAGTTAATGGGATCTTTGTCAACAGTTTTTCTCTGAAATACCAGGGCCATCCCGCCTGACGTTAAACACGAATCTACGCAATAAGCAGAGATGATGGTTTTCTACGATAATTTCATGTCGCAGGATTCTCGTAGGGAACGCAGATCTGCGTTCCCTACTGTAGTAACGGTCGCCAATTATCAACCACCAACTTCCCTTCTTCTATCTCAGCCTTTCTGCACTCAGTCGTAAACCAACGATTTGATGCGTTTGCCCCGCCCTTCCAATCTTCCTCCTGCATTCGGGCCGTGTTATTGAATTTGCTTGACAGCCTTACACCGCTATTCTATAATGCCAATCCGTTCAAAATCTGACATCGCAACTATGCTAAAGAGCCATTAAACTCAGGAGGCAATGACTTATGTCAGCGTTGAAACGGATACTCGGGTTCATCCTTGTGGCTACTGCAATTGTCGTGGGTGTAAATTGGGTGATTACCCCGATCCACCACGATGGGTCTCCAGCATACCCGGTCTGGAAGGTTGTGAACTGGTTCATGGCGTTCTCCGTATTGGTAACGCTAATCGTGAATATCGCCCGCAAACGCGCCGTTGGAAATGAGGGAGCCGATAGTCCAATCACGCGCGAATACTTGGAAGCCAACGTGGCTTTTTACGCCTCGCTCCTGCTGGCTCCTTGGTTCTTCACCAACTTTCTGACCTACGACTTTTTTCTGGACAACATTCCCGCTGCGGGGATAGCAGCAAAAGATGTCTGGTGGGAGTTCATTGACGGATTGTTCGTGTTGGTGGCTGGATCGACCGGCTGCCATCTGTGGCGAAGTGCGTCCGATTCCCAGGATTAAAGAAGAACACATCGACGGCGTGCGCTAGCTTAAATTTTTACTCTTACGGATTGTACGGAATCCTCAAGGGACAATTCACAGGACGTATGACCACGGTTTTCCACTGATTTGAAGGAGGTTCTGACATGTTCGAAGGATCCTTCGTCGCCCTCATAACGCCGTTCAAGGACGATGAATCGCTCGACGAAAGCAAACTCAAAGAACTCTTGGAGCTCCAGATCGAAGGTGGCACAGACGGAATTGTTCCCTGTGGCACAACCGGTGAGTCTCCTGCACTTTCGGATGAAGAACACAATCGCGTCGTTGACTTCACCGTCCAGACAGTGGACGGTCGTACCCCGGTGCTCGCGGGAACGGGTTCCAATTCGACAACGCGCACATTGCACGCCACGGAGCATGCGAAGGCCTCAGGCGCGGACGGAGCGCTCATTGTTACGCCTTATTACAACAAGCCGACTCAGAATGGTCTTTATGCCCACTACATGAAGATTGCTGACAGCGTCGACATCCCGATTATCATTTACAACGTCCCCGGCCGATGCGGAACAGACATTCTGTCAGACACGGTGGCTCGACTTGCCGAACACCCGAACATCGTCGGGCTTAAGGAAGCAACAGGGGAACTCAAACGCGCCAGCGAAGTGATATCCATGTGTTCTGACGATTTCGTCGTGCTTTCGGGTGATGATGTAAATACGTTGCCAATCCTCTCCGTCGGCGGAAAAGGCGTTATCTCTGTGGTGGCAAATGTTGCTCCCGCGCCGATAGCCGAGATGTGTAGCGCTTTCAAAGCGGGCAATATTGATGTCGCCCGAAAACTGCACTATGAGACCATGCCGTTGGCGGTTGACCTCTTTATCGAGACGAACCCCATCCCCGCGAAAACCGCTCTAATGTTAATGGGCAAACTCAACGGGAAGATGCGTCTCCCTCTCGCGCCGATGACCTCCGCGAATCTGGAGCAACTACGTCGTACTTTGGAACTGACGAATCTGATATAGGAGCTTGGACGTTGTTACGGCATTCCACTTAACGAAGTACAAGTCCCGGTTGGCAGCTAATGAAGTTCCAACGCAAGCTACTATTGACCTTTACGGGGATGGCGCTGTTCCCGACAATCATCCTTGTTCTGGTTGCCTACCACCTGATCAGCCAAAGCATTGAACACTGGGCGGACTATAAGATCGCGGCAACGTTGGAAAATGCGAAGAAGCTTGCCTATCAGCTTGAGCTGCATGAAAATCAGCCGCTGACGTATACGGCTGAAGAGCTGGCGCTTGATGAAGATCTCGTGGCTGCTTTGGAAACGCCAGCCGATTCCAGTCTCATCAATCAGCGAATGACCGAACTCGCTGATGCGTATCAGGAATATATCCTCGCGCTTTACGACCAATCGGGACAGTCAATTTATCGCACGCATCCCGACTTGCCGCCAACAAACCTCACCGATTTTCTTTACCCTTTAGATGAGTTGCCCGAAGAGCCAACCACGTCCGAAGAATTGAAGGGCCAAGGCGTTCTGATTTCCGGGATGCCAATCTTTTCGGAAGATGGAACCTCTCGTCTCGGGGCAATCGTCATTGGCAAGCTGATTCCGTTAACTACGGCTCAGGCACGCGACCAGTTGGCGACAATTCAAGGTAGGGTTGACGCTCTGGCGACAAATATCGGCGCCTTGGCAACGGGTATGGACGAAGACCAACTGGAATACCGGCGAACGGAAAAACGGTTGACTTTTATCGCGCTGTTAATTACTGCCGCCGTGGTGATTGCGCTCTCGTTCTGGTTGAGTCGCATTCTTGCCAAAGGGATAAACACGCCAATCCAGTCAATTGTCAAAGGTACGGAAGAGATTGTCAATGGAAACTTGGACTACGAGGTCAAAGTTCGTAGCAAAGACGAGTTTGCTGTCTTGGCGAGAGCCTTTAATCAGATGGTTGGCGACCTGCGGCGGCGGACCGAAGAGTTAAAGCGCGCCGAAAAAATCGCGGCTTGGCAAGAGATTGCGCAGAAACTGGCACATGAAATCAAGAATCCGTTAACGCCGATTCAGCTCTCTGCGCAGCGCCTCCATCGTCGTTACCATACCAACCCGGGTGAATATGCGGATCTGCTTGAGGGGTGCACGCAAACAATCATTACGGCGGTTGAAGGTTTACGCCATCTGCTTGACGAATTCTCACAACTTGCCCGGCTGCCCGCGCCGGAGCTATCATCGCTCAAGCTGGATGAAGTTATCGAAGCCACGATAGATATATTCGGCGAGTTTCCACGTCACATTGATGTCCAAGTGGATGTCCCGTCCGATCTCCCGTCCGTTATAGGGGATGCCGAGCATCTGAAACGCGCCTTCCTGAACCTGATTAAAAACGGATTTGAGGCAATGGATAACATGCCGGAAGGTTCGTTGACAATTTGCGCGTTTCCCTCCACCGATAAATCGAAGGTGCACGTACACTTCACTGACACCGGTAGAGGGATTCCGTCCGAGGTGCGAGAGAAGATATTCACCCCTCATGTTTCGACGAAAAGGGACGGCATGGGACTCGGATTGGCAATTGTCAAAAAGATCATGACGGATCTCGGCGGCGACATTCACCTTGAAGAACCCAAGCCTGGACAATCCGGGACGACGTTTGTTTTATGGCTGAGAACGACCACGATTGGTTGAATCTACATTACGGAGGAAAGAGATGGTTGATGAAGTACGGAGGGAGATAGAAAGAATACAAGGATATATATCAAGTGGGCGCTTAACCTCGTTTGATGAAGCTAACACAAAAGCCACCGCCATAGAACCAATTTTTCGCGAACTGGGTTGGGACGTGGTGGACCCTGATGAAGTGAGACGTGAATATTCCGTAGGCAGTCGATCTGTAGACTATGCGCTGTTTTGCGACGACACAGCAAAAGTCTTTGTTGAGGCGAAAAGGGGTGGTGAACCGTTGAAAAGACATCAAGAGCAACTCCTGCACTACGCTTTTGACGAAGGTGTTGAAATCGCACTACTTACTAACGGTGCAGCGTGGTGGTTTTACTTGCCAATCCGAGCGGTAAATTGGGAGCGGAGAAAAGTCGCGATCGTGGAACTTGATCAACAAGACAGTACAGAGACTGCGCAAAAATTGGTTGACGTTCTTAGTAAAGAAAATGTCTGTTCTGGGGGAGCCATCCAAAACGCCGAGAGACATCAAATCTTAGAGGCGCTGCCAAAAGTATGGAACCAACTAGTAAGTAAACCTGATAGTTCAATCGTAAAACTGCTCGCAGAACGGACACATAGATTATGCGTGCGTGAGCCGGATGGGAACGAAGTAGACCATTTCCTCTCCGCGCACCTCCAACAGGTGTCGATGACGCTTCCTCCAGCCGCTCGTGAAGCTACTGTAGCACCCGAACCTACTCCTCAACCAAATCCTTCAGGGCGTTCGGAGCGCACGACATGTAAAGCGTTTACATTCTGCGGAAACAGATATGAGGTATCGGATTGGAGAGACATGTTAGTGAAACTATGCGAATTAATACATACTGCTCACAGCGATAGATTTGAGGAAGTGTTGAATCTCAGAGGAAATAATCCTTACTTTTCGAGAAATTCTAGCGATTTGCCCACGCCGAGGCAAATAGACGGGACAGATATTTTTGTAAACGTCAGCCACACGAGGCAAATCAAGCAAATCGCAATAAGGCTAATCACTCACTTTGGATACGACGAAAACGATTTATCATGCGAGATTCAGGCGTTATGAAATCACACTGCAAACTCACATTTTAATCATTGACGCGGAAGCCAGCATTAGACTTTTTACCATGTAAATATGCACTCCTCACCGATGGAAGAAAACAAAATGCAAGAGTGGGCTATAACCCTTGAAAAAGACGAAGATGGCTGGTATGTCGTAGAATGTCCGGCAATTCTGGGCTGTGTCTCTCAGGGCCGAACGGAGGAGGAGGCGTTGGATAACATCAGGGAGGCAATCAGCGAATGTTTAACCGTTCGTGCGGAAGAGGGACTTCCGTTAAGCGCTGAAATTCGTACACATCCTGCTGCCCAATGAATCACGAAAGTAGGGAACGCAGATCTGCGTTCCCTACAATCTAAACTGCGTAAGTCCTAATATCACAAAAAACCATGCACTCCAAATTCAAACCAAACATCCTAATCATTGACGACGAAATCAGCATTTGTGAATCGCTGCAAGGCGTCTTGGAGGACGAGGGTTACACCGTCCAGACCGCTCTCAGCGGCGAGGAGGGGGTTCGCACCCTTGCGGGCGAGCATATAAATCTCGTTTTCTTGGACATCCTCATGCCCGGCGGGATGGATGGGATTGAGACGCTCAAGCGAGTGAGGCAAATTTCGCCCGATACGAAAGTCATTATGATTTCCGGGCACGGCACATTCGACCTCGCCCTTGAAGCCGGGCAACTAGGCGCCTCCGACTTCTTGGGGAAACCGCTTTCGCTCGACAGCATCTTGAGCAAGGTTGAGACGATTAGTAGGAAGATTACTATTAGGCATTCCCAGAGAGACGGGGACGCGGAAGCGGACGCACACGGAATTGTTGGAGACAGCCCGCAGATTCAGGAGATTCTACTCAAGATTCGGCAGGTGGCGCCGACAAATGGACGGGTACTCATTACCGGCGGGAGCGGCACAGGCAAGGAACTCATCGCTCACGCCATTCACGCCTTCAGCGAGCGGACTGAAGCGCCGCTCGTCAAAGTCAATTGCGCGGCAATCCCCCAGGAGTTGATTGAATCCGAGCTATTTGGACATGAGGCGGGCGCGTTTACGGGAGCATCGAAGAAACGCGTCGGGAAGTTTGAGCAAGCGGATGGCGGGACAATTTTCCTAGACGAGATTGGAGACATGAGCTTGTCAACGCAGGCAAAGGTATTGCGCGTCTTGGAGGAACGGGAATATGAGCGGGTCGGTGGAAACCAGACGCTTAGGACAGATGTCCGCGTTATCTCGGCGACGAACAAGAATCCCCTCGACGAAATTGAAGCGGGTAATTTCCGAGAAGATCTTTACTACCGCTTGAACGTCGTTCCCATCCATATCCCGCCACTTCGAGAACGGGTTGAAGATCTTCCGATGCTTGTGGATTATTTCTTGTCGCGATTTTGTCGTGAAAACGGGAAACTGACGATGTCCCTAAGCGATGCCGCCTTGAACAATCTTCGCAGACGCGACTGGTTGGGCAATGTGCGTGAGTTGCGCAACCTCATGGAGAGAATGGTTATCCTGTGTCCAAATCAAACGATAGACGAAAGCGATTTATCGGAGGAATTGCAAAGGGACAACACGCGCGGGGACAGTTCGGAGGCATCGCTCAAGGATGCCCGGCAAGAATTCGAGAGCCGTTTTATCCTCAACTGTCTCAAGGGAAACAACTGGAACATCACCGAAACGGCAAAGCAACTCGGCATTGAGCGAACCCATCTGCACCGCAAAATGCGCCAGTATGAAATCGAACGTGAGCCATAGCCAACCTCGCTTCACAATAAACCCATCTCTGTGCGGCAATTTCATTACTTCCTTACCCCACAATCTTGCCCATTTCTCTAGTTTTCTGTGCGACGACGTTGGAGGGATTTGGGAGGCCCAAGGATTTCGCGCAGTATGATTCCTTGACGGAACGTCTGAGGTGTTAGGGAGATGCCTGCAACTGTACTCGGCGCGGATTGGGCAGACGTGGCTTCGTTTCGTCTCTCCGCCCGGTTGGGAGCTGGACGCTCTTCTGGCTTCGACGCGGTAGTATCAGGTGCAGGTTGAGTTTCTTTCGCTGCCGGTAACGGTGCGGTGGCTTCCTGCGACGGCGAGCGTTCCTCTAGTTGCGGAAAGTCAGGTAACGGCTCACCGGCATTGTCTTCCATCGTCGCGATGTTACCCCAAGGGGGCAGCGTCACTTCCTGTTCACCCTCTAACACAACCTCTGGTTCCGATTCCCGCGGCTTCTTACTGCGAAAAATGCGCCCCAGTATAGCAAGCACAACGACGATGAGCGGAATTAGTTGAAATAAATCATCCACGGTTGTTTACCTTACTTGTAACTTCCTTCTTGAAATCCGGGTGGGCTCGAATGGAGATGTGCAAGCCCCGCCACTTCAGTGCCGAGTTTATGAGTCCGTTTCGGTTGCCTACGAAAGCCCCATTGAATGAGACGACCGGGTCGTGTCAATATCACGATCGCCACCAGGCGAAGCAATGGCTTGACGCATCTCCGTATCCGCGAGGATATTCCTGAGGTTGTAGTAGTCCATAACGCTCATTCGGTTCGAATCAAAGGAGTCGGCGATGGCAAGAGGTACCTGCGCTTCTGCCTCAACGAGTGTGACGGTCATTTCTTCAACGAGCGCTTTGTTCTCCTCCTCCTCTGCTTCCGCCCGCGCTCGCCTCTCCTCCGCTTTCGCTTGAGCGATTTTTAGCTCCGCTTGTGCCTGATCGGTTTGCAGCTTGGCGCCCACGTTATCACCCACATTGATGTCGGCGATATCGATGGACAGGATTTCGAAGGCGGTCCCGGCGGACAACCCTTTTTCGAGCACGGTTTCCGTAATGCGTACCGGACTCTCCAAAACCTCCTTGTGGCTCGCCGCAGAGCCAATCGTCGTGATAATTCCTTCACCTACCCTAGCTCTAATTGTTTCCTCAGTGGCTCCACCGACCAGCCGATCGATGTCCGCCCTCACCGTCACCCGTGCTTTCACGATGAGTTGAATGCCATCCCGAGCAACGGCGGTAATTCCGGACTGGCTATCTCCCTTGGCGGGAATGTCAATAATTTCCGGAGTGACACTTACCTGTACCGCTTGCAACACATCACGACCGGCGAGGTCGATCGCGGCGGCTTGCGCGAAGTCCAGCGAGATGTTCGCTTTATCTGCCGCAATGAGAGCTGCGACGACACTGGCGACTTTGCCGCCGGCGAGATAGTGCGCCTCAAGGTCATCAAGCGAAAGGTTAAGCCCCGCCTTAGTCGCGTTGATTTGCGGATCTACGATGCCTTTGGGAGGCACACGCCGCAAACGCATAGCAACGAGATCACCAAAAATTCGCACGCGTACATTCGCCGCCATCGCGGTAATCCATAATCCGATAGGAACGAACGTGGTGAGGAAAATGAGAAAAACGATAACGAGAACCGCAAGTATAGCGACAGCAGACGGCATTTGAAATCCTCCTTTTATGAGGTCAGCGTTAAGTTGCCTTCTCGGAACGCACCGGCAACGGCTCGGGGAACGGAAGCTTCAGCTTCGACGACGGTGGCTCGCATCTTTTGGACACTTGCTGTCATCTCTTGCTTACGCGCGACTGCCATCGCTCGCCTTTCCTCCGCCTTTGCTTGAGCAACAACCAAATCGGCTTCAGCCTGCTCGGCTTGGAGTTCAGCTCCGATGTTCTTCCCAACATTGACATCGGCGATATCAATGGACAAAATCTCATAGGCGGTGCCAGCGTCTAACCCGCGATCCAATACGGTCTTAGAGATAACGTCAGGATTTTCAAGGACATCCTCATAGGTCTCCGCGGCGCCGATTGCGCTGATGATGCCCTCGCCGACCCGTGCAATGATTGTCTCTTCACCCGCACCTCCGACAAGTCTGTTGATGTTTGTCCTGACAGTGATTCGCACGACGGCAATCAGCTCGACGCCATCAAGTGCAACGGTGCTAATGCGCGGTGTCGTGATGACGCGAGGATTGACGCTCACCTGCACGGCTTCAAATACATCACGTCCCGCTAAATCAATTGCGGCGGCACGCTGAAAATTTAGGTCAATTTTGGCTTTATCCGCGGCAATCAATGCGTTCACGACTCTCGACACGTTTCCGCCCGCAAGGTAATGGGCTTCGAGATCGGTAGTTATAGCCGCCAGACCTGCCTTCGTGGCGCTGATCTGTGCGTTGACAATTACGTTTGGATTCACCCGTCGTAAACGCATCCCGACCAAATCGCCGATGATGCGAATCCGCACACCGGCTGCTTGGGCGGCAATCCACAGACCAACCGGCACAAACCAAAAGAAAACCAACAGGAAAATCAGTATCAATACGGCAATAATCGCTGTAAAACCTGTTATATCAGCCATTTAGGCTCTCCTTCCTAGTTTTTCCAACTATTACGATTGAGATGGGGGTTCATGCTCGTCCCTGTTTCCGACTTCAGCTCGGAGCGCGTGGAAGACAACTTCAATCTTGGCAGTGAGTTTGCTTATGTCGGCATGAATTGCGTGAGAGTTGGCATCAATCTTCTCGCCGATTCTCACAATCTGAGATTGCATCACTCTCATATCCTCACGGATTTCATTGGTGATTGTCAGGGTAGTGGCAAACACTTTTTCAATCTGTTTTTGAAGATTGGATGTTTCTTTTTCAATCTGCGTTTGAAGATTGGATGTTTCTTTTTCAATCTGCGTTTGAAGATTGGATGTTTCTTTTTCAATCTGCGTTTGAAGATTGGATGTTTCTTTTTCAATCTGCGTTTGAAGATTGGATGTTTCTTTTTCAATCTGCGTTTGAAGATTGGATGTTTCTTTTTCAATCTGCGTTTGACGACTGGATGTCTCTTTTTCAATCTGCTTTTGGAGGTTGTCTGCCATCCTATTCATTTCTGCTCTACTGGGAATCCGCCAACCCAATAGAAATATCGTGACTCCAAACCCTAAAATGGTGACGATTGGCGACAATTCTTTCAATACGCCTATCAATTCTCCCATGTCTCGATTTCTCCTCCTTTGAATGTTGCTTACAAGCTTCGGACAACAACCCGGCTTCCTTCTACGGCAACTACTTCCACCTTTGTTTCAGGCTCGATAAATTCTCCGTCAGTAACCACATCCACCCGCTGCCCATCAATCAATGCGACTCTCGCCGGCAGCAAGGTAGATAAAGATTGACCGGATTGACCGGCTAAAACCGTTAATTCCTTTGGCGCCGCTTGAAACCCATCCGCGCTATTTTGTGATGTCTTCAGAATGACGGTTCGCACCAATTTCACGACAATCGCTATCAGCGCCGCAACAATCAAGAAAGCTAGAATAGTATCCATCGTGGATTTCCTTATTTGACGATTGTCTACTGGCCTCGGACGACAACCCGACTGCCCTCAACGAAAATCACTTCCACCTCCGTTTCGGGCTGGATGAATTCGCCGTTAGTAACTACATCTACCCGCTTGCCATCAATTAAGGCAACTCCTGCCGGTCTAAGGGGAGAAATGGACTGACCGGAGTGACCGACTAAAGCCGTTAATTCCTGCGGTGGGGCTTGAAACCCGTCCGCGCTATTTTGAGCGGTCTTAAGGATGACGGTTCGACCAAGTCTCGTTCGAGGGGCGAGCCACAATCCCAAGATGGCAAGTGGGATAATAAGGATAACCGTCCCACCGGCGTAAAGCGACGCGGTTTCCCAACCGTATTCTGACCAAACAATTCCGATGCCAGCACATATAAGGATGATGGCAGGCACACCAGCCGCCCCAAAACCGGGAAGCAGAATGACTTCAATAAATAGCAGTAAAACCCCTAAGCCGAGGAGAAAGATA
This sequence comes from Candidatus Poribacteria bacterium, assembly GCA_965197465.1. Taxonomy (GTDB): domain Bacteria; phylum Poribacteria; class WGA-4E; order WGA-4E; family JAJDTR01; genus JAJDTR01. The sequence continues at coordinate 4,622,454 of OZ240209.1, forward strand.
GGTAGCGGCGGCATAAGCGCATCCTTTTACAGGAGATTACCGTAGGAATCCAAACTTTCCTTCAAGATTCGGGAGACGTTGAGTGCGCGTTGTGAATTGAATTCTGTCTTACGCTGTGTTGGTTGCCTCATCCAAGGCTTCAACGAAAACCTTTGAACCTTCCACTTCTATAACTTTAACGGGGGTTTCAGAAGGGATGAAATCACCCGCAGTAAGTACATCAATGCGTTTGCCAGCGAGGCGAATTGCGCCAGCCGGACGCAAGGGCGTAATCGCGGTTCCGGTCTGTCCGATATAACTCTGAAAATCTTCATCCCCTGCGGAATGATAGCCAATATCCGAACTCATCTCGGTTGCTAAAGCAAAATGCTTCCATGCGCGCGTCTTCGGGAAGACATAAAACGCGGCAATCACAAAGATAGCGGTTAGGACGATAACAGATGAGAAAGCCAGAATTGCCGTTTCAAACTGATAGGCGCTCTTGAATACATAAAATACTCCACCGAACATAAGGATAATGCCCGAAATTCCCGCAACACCAAATCCCGGCAAGATGAAAACCTCTACCAAAATCAATCCTACTCCCAAAACAAAAGCGAGCGCTGCCCATTGAGCGTCAATTTGGCTCAACATGTGGCCACCGAAGAAGATGCCGAGACATAGCAGGCCCAGCATTCCGGGTACGCCGAATCCGGGAGATTGAATCTCAATCCATAACCCAAGCATTCCGAGAGAGAGCAGGAGCGAACTAATGAGAGGGCTCGTGAGAAAAATGACAATCCGATCTGCCAATGAAATCCGAGCTTCGTCGGTTGACGAACCTTCAAGTGATTTAATGAACTGTATGCTTGCGGCGCCAAGTTCCTCCTGCTTCTGCGCTATGGCTTCTTCTGTCAGTGCTTTCCTAACTCCATCAATCTCAACAATCCGGTACATCGCCAGTAGCTCTTCAATCGTGTCCGCACGCCCATGCGCAAAACTATACGCTAAGGCTTGGTCGGTGGTCAAGGTCAACAACTCGCCCTCGGCAGAGATGACATCCATTTTCACTCCGCGTTGCCTCTCGTCCTCATAGATGTCGGCTCTGTACGATAGGATTTCGCCGTCTGCCAATCTGACAAGTACCCGTTTCTTGTCAACCATTGCAACGGCGATATGAGGATTGTATCCCTGTCGTTCCGCGGTTGACTCGATCGTCCCGCGAATAAAAGAGACAGCTTTTTCTCCAGCCTCTTCTCCCTCAATCGAGACCGGCGCGGAGTCGCCAATCGTTCCGCCAGATGCCATCACAATCTGATCGCACGCTATGGAGATCATTGCGCCTGCGGAGATTGCCTGCCGATTTACATAGGCGATGGTCGGCACCTCGGTGTCTTGAATCGCATTAATTATCTTGACTGCCGAATCAACCCGACCACCGGGTGTATCAACATCAAAAATAATGGCATCCGCATTGGCTTTTTCAGCACGTTCAATTCCATTGCTGATGTAGACCATTATCCCACTGCCAATCTCATCGCGTATGTTGACAATATGCACTAGGGCGTCATCTTGAGCCGATGAGATTAGTGACATGGCTAACAAGCTGACCCCGAGTAGTATCAATATGTGACTGGTCAAACGTGTTTTGCTAAACATGGCAATCACCTCTTCCTAAGTCCGGTTGGCGAATGAGGTGGAATAGTTTTTGGGTTGCTCAGAGACGGTCTGACATCAATCTGCAATCAAAGCGTACAGATTACACGATACTATTATATACTTCATGCTTTGCACTGTCAAGCCTTTTGAAACTTAACATCAGGACAATCGCACCTGATTTTGGGGTGTGAGGGCGCAGGGGAAACGCATCTAAAATCACTCAATCGCTCTCGCGCTAAAAAAACTAACCACGGCGGCTGTTTTCAGCTTCATAGGTTCTTCACTCTACAGCATCAGCGGTGCGGGAGGTCTATAGCATGCCATTATTCCGATCGGAATAATTCTTTCAGCAGGTAACACTCATTTTTCAATCCATGACTGGCTTTGAAAAAGTGTTCTTTGGAAGAGTCAGTAAATGCTCTCATTCCTTTGATCGTCCCTTGTTCAGTCACTTGAGAGTCCGAAAATATGAATAAAAATGTTGATCGGCCCGCCTTTTTGGGCGGTTTCGGCTGAACTTGTACCAATTTTTTTGTAAAAATAGCCCCAAAAATAGGTACAAAAATGTGAACAGAGGCTTGATTTCGAGGGGGTGTTCACATGGTTTGATTCAATACTTTCCTTTGATAGTGCGGGTTCATACGCGGGCAAATGTGAACAAGATGTTAACAGAAAAAAAAGATCGTCGTCACGAAGGTCAATTTTAGGTACGTGAAAAGCCAAAGCGCCGCCCCGTTGGAACACGGAAAATCGGCGATTTGGGGAGTAGCGCATCCACTTCGCCGCCTATCTGTTCGCTCCATATCATACTATACACGTGTAAAGTTGTCAATGCAAAATCAGATGCGTTTCCCCTGTGTGAGGGCGCCATCTGCTTCGCTCTAGACCCACGCGCACAGAAGGCGATAACGAGAAAACGTGAGTGCGTAGGTTGGGTTGAACGGAGCTTCATGAGAAGTCTCACGCGGAAGGAGGGTTTTCGAGGTCTCATTCTGCCCGAAAGTCCTGAAATTCGAGTGAAGCCCAACATTCATCACACACAATCGACAATCATCAATTCGCCGATTTTCCTCTTAGATGGGATTCTTCTCTTCAATAGTTGGGTTTCGCTATATCTGTGTACACGAGCAGGTTATCGAAAAGCTGAACTCCCTTGAAAGCGAAATAGAACTTGGTTGTTGACCGCTCAACCCAACCTACACCGCTACAATCATGGGACGGCACAGGGGCCGTCCTCTACAATCAGATGCGATTCCCCTGCATTTGACATTTGGGGCATTAACGCCCATAACCGTTTGACAAGCTCACGAGCTAGGTGCCCTTACGATGACAGGACAAGCGCAGAATTTGTCCCTAGTCTGACGACATCGCGGTGGCGCCAACACCGTCCCAATTTCTGCACGGTATTTGCCGTTCTAAAAAGAGGTCGTCGACGCCACACCGAAACGTGCCGCGATGGTAGAAGCGATTAAAGGTGCTCGCGTTCTTCACAAAACACTTGACACACGTCCGTTTCTGTGGTGTGCTTATATAGAATACAGCGCGGCAATCATTTGCGTGCATGACCATAGATGGTAGTCGTTGATTTCGAGAGAATAAGACGTATTCAATGAAATCATGGAGTTCAATGTTTGGAAGTTTTGCCGCTAGTCTTAGCACAGCGCAGGCTAATCCAACATAAACTGTATATCTCAACATTTGGGCGTGTGATAAGACTATGATTGAACAGACACAATTATTTAAAAACGGCGAGGGCGGATACCGCGCCTACACCACTCCCGCGCTGACAAGATCTGTGAGCGGCACGATGCTTGCGTTTTGTGAAGCCAGAAACAGTGATCCAACCGTGATGGGCGGAGATTCGGGCGATATTGACATCGGCCTCAGACGCAGTTTCGACAATGGGCACACCTGGGAACCCATGCAGATTGCTGTCCGAACCGGTCCGGACACCGATGGCAATCCTGCCCCGGTAGTGGATAGAGACACAGGAACAATCTGGCTGGTGTTTTGCCAAAACTTTGCAGATGGCCCGGAGGACCTGATTGTCGAAGGCAAAGCCCCGCGTACCGTCTGGATTACGTCGAGCAAAGACGATGGCAAAACGTGGGACACCCCACGCGAGATTACAAACGAAGTGAAAGATCCTTCATGGACGTGGTATGCGACGGGCCCGGGGGGCGGCATCCAACTGTCGAGTGGACGGCTTGTTGTCCCGTGCGATCATGTGCAAGGTGTAGCCGGCGGTTACCATGACGTGACGTCCTCTGTGGCGACACTGGCGGCATCCGGCCATTCGCACATTATCTACAGCGACGACCACGGCGAACATTGGCATATCGGCGGCGTGGCGCAAGCGGGCACGAACGAATCGAAGATTGTTCAAACGATTGATGGTGCCTTATACCTGAACTGCAGGAACTACGTGGGCGACCATCGCCGCGCCTACGCCTGGAGTCATGATGATGGCTTGTCTTTCTCGGAGTTCGGCTGGGATGATACGCTGCCGGAACCCATCTGCCATGCGGGCATGACTCGCTTCACGGACGAGAATTCGCACGACAAAAATCGGGTTCTCTTCTCCAATCCTGCTAGCAGCACCCGACGGGAGCGCATGACCGTTCGCCTGAGCTATGATGAGTGTCGCACCTGGAACTCTGGCAAAGTCCTGCACGCAGACCACTCGTCGTACTCGGGTATTTGTGTTGCCCCCGATATGAGCATCTGCTGCCTTTATGACCATGGCGTTGGAACCGGCTACGATGGGCTTACCCTCGCGCGGTTCGATCTCGAATGGCTCACGGATGGAGCTGACACCCTCACATAGCATGGACTGAGCGCTCCGACATCCCATTCCGGTTGGGCGTTGAGGCGATGCTGTCGAATCGGTTCTCTTGTGAATTATACTATGACTTGCGCAAGGTTACGCATTACGTATTACGCATAATGAATCGCCATTGAAAGGGACTGAAGCATTCAACGACGTAAGTCCTCTACATTTCATGTTAGATGAATAAAATGCGCCGAAAGGACTTTCGCAGCTATGGAACACCTAAACATCGTCGTCATTTGCCTCGACACATTTCGTGCTGACATTGTGGGGCCAGACAAGCGGTTTAGCCATGTCGCCACACCGGCGCTTGATGCGCTCGCCGCTGAATCGGCGCGGTTCAACCGTTGCTTCACGGAACCCGGCCAGACAGTCCAAGTCCGCAACGGCTGTTTCACCGGTATGCGCGGATTCCCCTACATCCACGGCTACTACGGCTGGCACGAGATTCCGGACGAGTATCCCACCATTGCCGAAATTCTGCTGGAGCAAGGCTACGCTACGGGCTTGATAGCCGACACGCCTCATCTGTTCAAGCCCAACATGAATCACCTCCGTGGTTTCATGACATGGGACCACATACGGGGTGCGGGAGGCGACGGATGGCGCACCGGTTCTTGGGATCTCATCAGCGAACTGTACAAGGACTATTTCGGGGCTTACGAATCTGCCGAGCCCGATGCTTCTCAATTGGGAGGCAGAGGTCATTTCCTTCAACACCTGCACAATGTTCGTGACCGAAAAGAGGAATCGGACTGGTTCGGTGCCCAAGTTTTCGCCAGCGCCCGCCGATGGCTGCGCGACAATGCGGCAAATGCGCCCTTCTTTCTTTGGATTGACTGCTTCGAGCCGCACGAGGTGTTTGATCCGCCGCTGGACTACGTGCACCGCTACAATGACTCGTGGGAAGGTCCGATATACCAGCAGCCTCGCCATATTCTACATCGCTCATTCTTTTCGGATATGCAAGGCGCGGATCTCGACATCAAAACGAGAGAATATATTGATTACTATACCGCCTGTTACAAAGGCGAGATTACCTTTACCGATGCGCATGTAGGTCGCTTTCTCAATCAACTTGATGCACTCGGGCTGAAGGATGACACGGTGATTATCTTCTTCACCGACCACGGCACCGAGTTAGCCGATCACAAGGGTTGGGGCAAGCGTAACACTGAATTACATCCTTTCAACACGCAGCAAAATCTGACAATTCGACACCCGAACGAAGGATGGCAAGACCGCGATGTCGAAGCATGGGTGCAAAACTACGATCTTGGTCCGACAATCTTGGATTTGGCGAGGGTAAGAGATGGGGTTGAACAAATGGATGGAAAAAGCGCTTGGGCGTTGGTGACCGACGAAGGTGAATCGCTCCATCCGTACATCACTACAGCGTGGGGCGGACGCGTTTCGATTCGTGACGAAAACTGGGTCTACGCGACAGGCTGGGATTTCGAGGATTCGAACCCGGAGTTATACGACTTATCAGCGGATCCCAATGAGCTAGATAACGTGCACGATCAGCATCCGGATGTGGTGAATGACTACCGTGCGCGGATAGAAGCGTTACTCGGCACACCGATTCCGCAGCCGTACTCGCAAGATCGTTTTGGCCCCATTGTGGGTCCCTTGAGCAAACCGCTTTATGCCGAGTCCTATGCGCCGGTGTTCTACAAAGCCCGGCAGGAGTGGGATGAACCCCGCGCGCTTCCGAGATAGCCAGAGTTTCTCGGTAACATTTTTCGAACCAACTAAAGAATCCGCTACCCAATTTCGGTAGGAGCGATCGACCGAGTGAATAACGAGGGATCAAAGGAGCGAATAGCGACTGCGATAGCTACTCCCGATAGAGTTCCCATAGAAATCCCTATTCATAGCCCATCTTATGGTTTTAGGGCTTTTACTGACTCTAATACCATTTCGATTGATTAACAGTGCATATAGTGTTTTCCATTATACTTATGACACAACCCATACCAACAGTTGCCCTTCACGCCAAACCTCGTAGGCGGGGCATCTTGCCCCGCTTTGGAAAGATTTGATTGACGCTATTAATGCACTGCCAATATATAGAAATGGTATAATCACTAGCCCCTAAACACTTACATCTTTGGAATTACTTACCTTCACGCGTGGAAGCAGTGAGGCTCACATTATCTAATTGGCTTCGCCCCGGCGTAAGTTGAATCCGCTCCACACCCAGTGCGCGCGTAATTCGCTGCCGGCGGCATGAATAACTTGGACAAGCGTTCCGTCGGTCACTTCAACGGTGAATCTCCCCTCAACTACCTCGTTACTGCTAGGAGCCGTAATCTGTCTCACCCGCCTTCCATTTGCGTAAAGTTCGATACGATGCGCTTTCCCGTCGTTGGATTGAAAACGGCACGTTGCTTCATATTCTCCATTTGGTAGGTCAATCCTGAAAGCCGCGTCCTCCGTATCCCAAACGCCAGTCCCAATATGCCCACTCGTATTCCGGAAAGAATGTCCGGGATAAGCTGTGTCCCATCCGAAACCGCCGGGCTGATACCGTGTATCAACGAATACGGGAATGGATATGCCATCCAAAGCGGCTGGATTGGAAGCATCTTCTGCTTGCATCTGAAAGTTCACTTCCCCGGCGTTCGCGTACTTTTGCCACGCTTTAGTGTTTTTGTGATGATTCCTGTGCCGCAAAATTCGATACGGTTTAGAATATTTCCGAGATTCCGGGGTGGAGTTAACAATACCGTAGTCGCCCCAATACTTGTCCAGTTGGGAGCTGTCTTCTCCAACATTCCATGCCAGACGGTAATTGATGTATCCACCCGGATAATCATTCCGCTTCTTGTCATCCTTAAAATTAAGCGGGAAATAGTTGAATTGCGCTTCATAATTGCCAATATATACCCTGTCTCCCGGTATCATGAAGTATAGATAGAGGTTGCAATGGGGATGCGGGACTTCAGTCTGCCACCTGTCATCCCAGTCGTCGTTGTCGGGCCCCATATTATCGAAGACAATGTGGTCCGGCAGTGTATCCAATGCGGAGGTATAGTCATCCATTGAACGGTTAAAGTTGTAGTAGTCCCGGCAGGTATATCCCAAGTGAACGGCGGAGAGGAAAACCAATAATCCAACGGCGCACCATCTCGCCGCTTTGCGAAAATCGAGGTTGAGCCATGGCAGCAGAACGGGAATCCAAAACATGTGAATGCGTTCACTGATATAGCCTCCATCGCCTATCCACCGGGGCGATATGAAATACGCAATCACGAGAACGATAGAAAGAATTAGGAACACGTCGCGTCCGTCCATCCATCGTCTCGGTTGAATTTTGTCCTTCCACAAAGTCCACAGGAAAAGTATCCCAATGAATCCGAGCAGCACGTAATTTGCCCAGATATGACTCTCGTTGAAGTACACGAGTGCCTTTGTCTTCAGAAAGTAGTCCCATAGCTCCTTGGAACTCCAATATCGATACAACTTATCCGAGGCGTCATTGAGCAGGTAGTTGATCATAATAAATCCCGCCGGAAGCATATAGCCGGCGAAAACCAGCAGTTTCCTCGGGGTGACAATGAGCCGTAACGCACAGATGGACAGTGTCACCAACATCAGCCCGTAAGTAGAAATATGACAGAAGTACATCAGAATCATGAGGACGTAAAACACCCCGATATTCGCGGGTGACATGGACTCATGGTGCCGCCACCAGTAGCCGAGGAGAAAGAAGAAAACCGGGAAACTGATTGCGAAGTTGTAGAAGCCCATGTGCAGCAGATAGTTATATCCGAAAAGGAATCCGATCAAACCGAGAATTTGGTTGCCCGATCCGAATGACGTCTCAGCATTGCCTCCGACAATCGCGCGCAAGCAGTAAAAAAGCGATAACGGCGACAATGCGATGCAAAGGGTCAGCAGGATTTTCTCCGCTACAAGGGGGGACACGAGGAACATCAAGCCAGCCATAAGGGCATGAGAAAACCAGTTCGGGAAGAGAGTTAGGTTGAGTTCAAAACACTCTCGAACCTTATACATGGCGGGGTTGTTGTATTCTTTTAGCAAATAGGCGTTGTAGATATGGGAGGCGCCGTCTTGGGACGGGAAGTATTTGAATACCCAGAGAGGCAGGAGGTGAGCGACAAGCAGGGCAATGACGATGTATGTGAAGGTTGACCTCTGCCGAAGGAGGTGAAGATATTTGTTCATATCAACCGGCATGTACGGTGCCGTCTTAACGTTGTCGCATGATTTTTTTCAACGTGAATGAAAACAGGTCAATCACGATGAATGTGGAGGCAAAAAATAAGGGGTAGATAGATGTTTTTGAAATCTTAACACCACTATCTACCCCTTACGCGATTCTGTAAAGCCGAAGAATCCAGATAAAGGTCGGCGATTAAATTGACGCCGAGCCGGACTGATCGAGCTTCAACCAGGCGAGGTTGAAACGGCAGACGTACACGTCGTACGCGCATAAGATGGTGCCGTCCGCCAACACCGCTAGTGATGAATACGACGCATTTTCACTAATGCGCCGCGATATCGGCCACGTCTTGCAATCGTCGAAACTCACGCGCACTGTCTGGTCGCGACGTTGACCAGCCCGTCCTCCCCGGGGGTGCAATTGGCTCTTTCCCTCGTGCACCGCCGGATTGGAAAAAAGGACGCAACCCGGTTCATTGTCGTTCGGGTATGAATAGCGCATCAGTGCCGCATGACAGCGGTTTTCAATAAGCGTTCGGTCTACTCCAAACTCGGTGAAACTTTCGCCGCCATCCCGGCTAATGCACCAGGAACGGTAACCCATCGTTCTCGGATCGTGGTTGCGGTTGTTCATATAAATCGAGCCGTCGGATAACTCAACGATACACGCTTCGCCGCAATGGCCCTGTGAACTCCCACCCCAATGCCACGTTTCACCGTGGTCGTCACTGTAAATGACCATGTTATGCGCTTCATGGTCGAGAACTTGCGCGATTTCTCCTTCGCCATCGTCATAGACATCCCCTAAGGCAGGGTGATAGTAGATGATATTATGCTTGGAAGGGTCTACCTGCTTCCAATTCCCGGTAAAGTATCTACCCGGCACTACCAACCGTCCCCGGTGTGAGCCGCGTTGGAGTTGGATACCGGTCCCGATAAACCATGCCAATCCAGCCCCCGGATAGGTGTAAAATTGCTCCGAGATGTCGGTTGAAGTCCACGTGCGGCCGTCGTCCACACTGCGTTCCATCGTCAAGCACGCGCCCATCTGACGCCCTTTTTCATAATTGGCGATGAGCCAGCTCTCGGAGAGCGGCTGACCATGATCGTCCTGAAGGGGCCAAGTACCTTGTGTAAACATAAAAATTTCGCCCGTGCTGCGGTCAACAACACTGGCTAGCAAACCTCTTTTCTCGGGCTCCCACCAGTTCATCTCCTCAAGCGTCCAACTACGACCGCCGTCGACGCTGCGTGCTCGAAGATGCATCCAGGGAAATCCGTGGTCGGCGCCGCCGGGCATGCGAGCAGTCGGCAACTTGGTGGCGAAAGCGATTACCGCGCCGGAGTTGGTTACCTCCAGATAGGTATTGCCCTTTTTTACCTGCCCCGGCACCGGGTCGAATACACGAACCTGTTCGAAGAATGGTTGGTTCATATCGAAAGATATTCCTTAAGAGTTGGGATGTCACCCGGGCATCAGCGGGTTTTCTTGATGCCGCCCCACGTTGCGGCGAGTTTTGCCCCCGGCTCTACGGATAAGGTCATCAAATCGGGAATAGCGCGGGCGGGCAACTGTTCGTCATGAATTTTTAACTCGTCGACGATTGAGTATGTCGGGAACTTCGCGGGATCCGTTTCGTTGTTGTTGATTGACAGCCGTTCGATGATATTGGCGGGTCCGCCTTTGTACCGGTTTTGGGCAGCCAATTCACCGTCAAGATACAAATGGAGTCCGGCTGCTCCCCATGTTCCAGCCATGTGATGGGTTTCACCCTCTTTCCAATTAAGCTTGTCGCTTACGGCGTTGTGCCACTCGTTACGCACTTCCCGCACACGGAATTGTGCAACCGGATGGTTTCTTCTTCCGCCAATCATTAAACCGATGGCATCTGTTTCGGCTCTGTTATACGCCCAGAACATAAAGGCTTCGTCCTTGCCGGTTGTGTTGGTGAACTTATCTATGTCCCAACCCAAAATCAACCAGCACTCCAAGGTGCCTTCATCCAGATAATGTTTACCCAACATCTTGTGCATGGGAAAGTGTACTACGGCGGGTCTCTCGTCACTGATGAATCCGTTCCCTCGAACCCCCTGCACGAATTGGCCGCCGCCCACGACCGAGCCGCCTTCTCTCTTGACGGAGGCAGCATTTTCCAACGTTGTGTGGAAGGTTATCTTGGCGGTGGCAGATAGTAGAGGCACAAAAAACAGAGCGGCGGTGATACTATAGCATACCTTTTTCATAACTCGACATTCCGCCTTTCACAAAGGATATCCAGGACTTACGTCGTAGCTTTGTAATTGAATAACGTATCGCACGCCCCGGAATTATTATCCCCCGAATATGTCGCCGATCTTCGGTGCTTCTCGGGCGACTAATCCGGCGTGTGGCGCAGGTACATAAAAGAATGGCTCATGCCAACAAGTCGTGCAGAACTCGTGCACTTCGTGTTTACATGAGCCAATGTCAACTGATGTTTCGAAATGCAACCCATTTCAAAACGGAATCGTTCGAGACTATCTACTGCCTCTTCACTGCTGCCCACGTCGTAGCAAGTTTGGCAGTTGGATCCACAGATGTCGCCGCCTCTGACATTCTTTGTTGGTAGAGTTCGGCTACCTGATCATCGTCGAGTTGAACATCATGAATCCGAAGTTCGTCTACGACTGAGAACGTAGCGAAATTAGCCGGATCGGACTCATTGTTGTTGATGGATAGTCTTTCGATAGGATTCTTGGGCCCGCCGACGTAAGGATCGTCCGCCGCCCATTCACCGTCCAAGTACAGATTGACTGCGTTTGGTCCCCATGTTCCGAGCATGTGGTGGGCTTCGCCCTCCTTCCAGTCCAATTCCTCGCTAGCCGCACTATGCCATTCTTCGTCGACTTCCCTAACGCGGAACCAAGCAATCGGCGTATTATGACCGCCGCCGACCATCAAGCCGATGGCGTCTGTGCCGGCCTTATTATAGGACCAGAACATAAAGGCTTCGCCTCTATCGGTAACATCGGAGAACTTGTCAAGGTCCCAACCTAGCACCAACCAGCACTCTAACGTCCCTTGTTCTTGATAACCCGGGATGTGTCCCTCGAAGGGATAGTGCACCACAGCTTCTGTCTCGTCACTCATGAATCCGTTCCCGACAACGCCCGGAACGAAACTACCGCCGCCGACGACCGCTCCACCAGTCGCTTCCACCTGATCCTTGCTTTCCAAAGCCGCATGGAAGGTTACCTTGGCGGATGCTGACAGAATCGGCATTGCCACCAATGCGACACAAGAGAGGATAAACAACATTTTTTGCATGGTTTAATCTCCAAATATTGGATTTTGATTGAACCGGTACCTATCCCAGTTTCAATCAATCTCTGCATTGTTTGTATACGAATGATTACACTGGGACAAACCTCCCGGTGCAACCCTACTTTAAACGTTAAGTATACACCTTCGCTTTGCGAGTGTCAAGGGAAGATATGAATCTCAAACGGCATTCTCACCTGATTCTAGGCAATCTTCAATCGTCACATCGAAAATAGAATTTTACAAGCTGAGGTTCTTGTAGGAGCGATCTCCTGGTCGCGACCTGCTGTCGCAAGCCGGAGAAGGATCTCTATCGCACTCCCTGTTCGGTCGCTTGATCCTACAGAAGACGCGCAATAAAGGGATCTCTATCGCAGTCGCTATTCGCTCCCTTGATCGCTACTACAAACCGAACTGCGTATATCCTATATGTATAATTCGTAGTTGCAATGACTATAATAGGCATCAATCTGTTCTTAGAGGCTGGAATTAACTAGACTGTCGGGTCAAATTGAGAGCCGTGCCTTATCCAGCGCTTCGCGCTCCTCGGTTTGCCAAGGTCGGAAAGCCGGTTTATCGCGCTTTTTCGGTGGGGCGCCAAATACAAGGATGTAGGCGCGGCGTGGGGCATCTGTCAAGTTTGGTCCCGAGTAATGGAGGGTTCGGCAATGATGAAAAGTCGCTCCGCCCGCTGGAATGGGGCATGCAACAGCTTGGGATGGGTCGACATCATCGGTAACCAATCCGTGTACCAATGGGTCGTTATTAATGTGACGGTGCCAACGAACATCGGTTTTGTGAGACGACGGAATGAACTGCATACAACCGCTGTCCACCGTGGCGGCATCCAGCGGCAACCACACACTAAGGCTGTGAGGGATGACCTCCGGGTTCCAGTAGGCTTCATCCTGATGCCACGGTGTTTCTCCGCCGTATCGAGCGGGTTTCAAAATCATGTGTCCGCCGCCGCTCACGCTCTCCGCTTGGACGCCAAGCAGCTTGGCAGCGAGTTTGCCCGCATTCCGGAAATAGGTCGTTTCCCTGAGTTCGGGAAACGTCGCTTCTGGACCAAGGACTTGCGGCAATACATCGCGTCCCGTGTGTGCCCGGGGACCCCCGAGATCGAAATATCTGCCCTCTTTTTCACCGGTGTGCTGATCAAAGAGTTGATTGTAAACCTCTTTCAACCACTCTACCTCGTAATCCGTTGTAATACGCTGAATGCTCAGAAACCCATTTTCACGAAAGAACGAAGTTTGTTCCTCCGTAATGTCTGCTTGATAGCTAGGGTGCGATGTCAACTGTCTTCTCCATTAGCAATTGTGAGATTCTAGGACGTGCTAACGTTTATGTGAGGCGAACCTAGTCGTAGGGGAGATCTCTATGGGAGCTCTATCGCATTCGCTATTCGCTCATTTGATCGCCCGTTACCCAATGCGGGGTTGGGAAACCCAACCCCTACGGCTGGCGCTGTCAAATGTCCATGGAAGCTAGTGCGAAATCAAAACAGCTTACTGCTATCAAGTAATATTGTTACCGGTCCATCGTTAATCAATTTCACGTCCATCATGGCTTGGAAGATCCCCGCCTTGACAGAAATCCCCGTACTTGAAAGGGTTTGGATGAACTGTTGATAAAGAGCATCTGCCTTATCGGGTGCTGCCGCGCCAATAAAACTTGGCCGCCGTCCTCTACGGCAGTCACCATAAAGCGTGAACTGAGAGACCACAAGCGCTTCGCCATCAATCTCTAAGAGAGAACGATTCATCCGCCCTTCGTCGTCTTCAAAAACACGGAGATGTGCGACCTTGTTCGTGAGGTACTCGAGGTCGGCGGAAGTATCCTCTTGAGCAACCCCATGAAAGATGAGCAGCCCTTTACCAATCTCGGATATCAGTTTTCCATCCACCGTCACGCTGGCAGATTTCACACGCTGGACAACAACTCTCATACTTCCTCTCATCATGGCGACGCTTGGTCGTCAATATTTTTTATCAACCAACAAGTACATTAAGTTGTAGGGAACGCAGATCTGCGTTCCCTACATGCTAATACATCAGATCGTCCCCTTTCGGAGCCGTCGGCGCAATCAGGCTGTCTTTTTCGCCGCCCACCGCCAAAGAGAATTGAAAGCCCGGCTCACTGACATATCCGAAATGAAACGAGGCGCGATTGGAGATTTCATATCGCAGGCCAACGCTGAGTAGATTGCTGATTGTCATTCCGGCGAGGGGCAATTCTCGCGTGAAGTCACCAACCAACCATAGGTTATGAGTAAGCAGCACCTCGCCCCCAAGTTGCCAATTTAGCAGAAATGAATCAGTGGCTTTGAAGGATTTCGAGGAGAGATACATTCCCACACCAGCATGCCCCCGAGCGTATTCGCCGAAGCGGAGCGCCCCCAGGATATAGGTGTTGATTCCTACAAACGGTAAACCGTCGGCAGGTGTCGAATCGAGAAAATCACCTGTCCCACTTAGTCTGTTGTCGGCGGAATAGCCTATCTGTACGTCCCCTCCGACGGAGATTTTGGGCAACCCATCGCTGTCGTCTGGCTTTATACCGTATTTTAAACCCGCAACCGTGTCGAACAGCGCTTGATCGTACACTCGGCGATCTTGATCCGGATCTCCCGTTTCATAGAAATCGTAGACAATCTTACGAACGCCGCCGGTCGAAAATGTCCCCCCTAGGATGAGATCCAGGTTATCACCAATACCGTAGGTGAATCGGATCGGAATCAAGAACGTCTGTACATCAATCTCCACTGTGTGCAATTCTTCGAAGTTTCCAATTTCAACGCTTTGGTCCTCCGCTATAACTCGTCCCTTTTGAAACTGAAAGTATCCAAAAGCGGTTGTATACCCACCTTTTCCCAAAGTGTCAGCAGTCTGCATTAGGGCAAGGTGAGGTGCGGGTGGCTGTTGACCAAATCCGGATTTCGCGAACAAAATTAGTAACGTACAACTGGCTAAAAAAATCCAATGATGTATTGACCGAAAAAATCGCATGTGATTGTCCTTATCGGTTGAATGGGTGTGATTTAAGATCTAGTTTGAAAATTCAATTCGGCTAGAGCCATTGCCTTGTAGGAGCGATCTCCCGGTCGCGATATCCGCATTTCTATTCTCCTTACACCCGCCTTTGAATGCCCAGAGCGCGATAGAGATTCTACAGGTATATAGCAGGCGACAGCAAAAGCATGAAAAAGCCGCTCCCAAAGTGACCAAAATTGCTTTGCCATCTATTATTCAAACAGGCTCTACGTATTCGGATGAAGAAACAGCATTCGAAAGCATTATGGCGCCGCAACTAGCGCGCTTTCATCCAAGCTGCCATCGGCTCTGGGAGTGTCGTCGAATGCGGTAATAAAGTATTGACGAGCAACAAGATCTTGACCTACCAATATTGCTTGGTCGCCGGAAAATTTGTGAGAACTGTGTTTCGCATCTACCCTTGGACGCGAAAGCAACTCCCCATCAGCCGATGTCGCGTAGAGTTGATAACCCGCAAGGTCCGCCTCTTTATTGGGGATCCAAGAGAAGTAAACATCGTACCTTCCGCCTGCAGGAAGCGGGATGATGGCGGCGCGAAAACCTTGTGGCGGCGCGGGAGGCAGATCCGGCGAGGTCGCTCGAATCTTTGTAACTGCTTCAACGCCGGCGCGGTCCACAGCGAGGACATGATATACTTTAGTGATCCCGTCTCGAGCGAAATCCTCATCGAAATAGAACGGCCTATCCTTCGTTGTCTCGCCGACCATGCGCAACTTGCCGAGATCGCCGCTTTCATCTACATCCGCCGCAAATACGCGAAAAATATCGAAGTCTTCGGGAGGTTCATAATCCAGCCAGAACAGTTTGACAGTCAAGTCTGTCGCATCTCCAAGCGTAACATTTGGAACGGGAGGCGGGTTGCTCGGCGTGGTTTTGACGATGGGCCAAATTTTGGACGGATTCGCCTCCTCGCTGGGTGGCGAGTTCGGATCGGGCGTCTCGACACCGTCCCTATCTATGTAAGAGATTCTATATTCGTAGAATAACGGTTTGCCAAGATCCAAATCGAACTGATCGTTCTTGATGTTCTTGGTGTCGAGAAATTCGGTTGTCGGCGCATCAACTTCTCCAATCATTTGAAACAGTGGGTTCGGGTCACCGGTAAAACGTCGGTAGATGCGATATTTGACAATCCCGTCTAGGGCGATGTCCTTCCAGGAAACCCTTACTTCCTGATCGCCGGGGGAGAGCGTTAAACCGGTCGGTGAGCCGGCTGTTCGTAAATTCTCCGGATCCAACGGATTGCTAAAATCTTCATCCCCCGAGCAACTCGTACAAATCAGCCCGACAAAGAGTAAGAGAAATGGTGACAGGTTCTCGAT
The DNA here is from genome assembly GCA_965197465.1 of Candidatus Poribacteria bacterium. GTDB lineage: Bacteria > Poribacteria > WGA-4E > WGA-4E > JAJDTR01 > JAJDTR01. The sequence goes on from OZ240209.1 coordinate 4,638,792, forward strand.
TTTCATAACAATACACCTCAAAATTGACCTTGGAGGCTAAGAGTTGTTTCACGGCTTCGGAAATCATAACCCGGCGTGAGACGCAGCGCCGCAGGTTGAGATTGCTGAGAAATCAGGTCCAGTTGGTCGAAGATTGAGATAAGTGTCGCAACCCCAACCAACCCGATTCCAACCCGCGACATGACCACGCCGGCGTCACGCTTGCTCGTGTAATCGGTGCGGTATCGGGCGATGTCCGCTTGAAGTCCGGTGTTTAAATACTGGTCATAAGAATTTTGGGCGGATTTTTCGACAAACACGCTGCCAAATTTCAAACCCATACCGGTGGCGAACAACGCGACTTTCAACGCACGTGCGCCTCCTCCAGCCTGTACAGGTACAACAGCGGTGGTTAGGGTTAAAGCGAAACATACGCCAATCAGCGCGATAACTTTTGTTGAGGGATAAAAACGCATTGCAGAACCTCATACTCCTGGGATAAAACATTGATAACTAAACAAAACAGGACTCACACAAAAAAACAGCAATAATGGTATTCTGTGAAAATCTTATATTGCGGCGATTTCGTAGGGAAAATTGATTGTCATTCCCTACAATCTGATGCAATTCGCGATACCGATACGAATTCAGACTCTCGCCCAATCAAGGTAATTGATACGTTATTGCATCGGCTGCATATCTTGCATCTGCATCATTTGTCGCACAGCCGTTCCCATATCGATCAGGTCTTTAAGCTCCGCCAGTGCAATGAAAATATTAACCTGAACGCCGCCATCTCGGTTCTGACCGGCTATACCAATACTGTGGCTCTCGGGGGTATTCTGAAAAAGCATCTGAAGAAATGGACCAGCCTGCGGATCGGACTGTGCAAACACCTGTAACATTTCCTTCATGAGCGTAATCAGTGAGATTGTAAACATCCAGTTGTTTTGTAGTGTCAGTGTATCAATCACTTTGCCGTGTCCCATGTCGTCCTCGGCGGCGATTCCGATACCGCCGATGCGATCCAAGGCATCCTTGATAGGTTGGGCGGTAGCAGCCAAGGAAATCAAGAGTTTTCCGTCGTTAATCGCGTAGTAAATATCCCATTTTTTCGGGATTAAAGCCGCCATTTCCGGTGGCATCTCGGCAAACCCTGCCGAAATATTTGGCAAGGTAATACTCATAATTTCAACATCGTTATACACCTCAGAAGCGCCCGCCGACGCCCCGGTGTACATATTGGCGGCATCCCCGGCTCCCATAGCCTTGTACATTGACTGCGTGGCTGCTATGTATGCGAGATAATCCTCCTTCATGTAGGTTGCCATCTGTTCCTCATCGACAATGTCGTTGATAAACACCATATCCGGCATCAAGCTCCCACTAAAGCTGAATGAACTCGATGCTTCCTCGCCTAGAGGAGCGTAGAAATCAGTTAACGCTTTGAGAAAATCTTGGGTTGTTTCCTCAACCCCTTGATTATCCGCATTCGGATCAGTAGGAGCAAACAACTTCATAATGTCCACGGTAAGATCAATCCACATTTCTTTCTCAAATTGCATCATGCTGTTGGCGAAGGTAGTCCGTGGGAGATATTCAAGATGCGTCAATTCCGTGGGCACCGAACGAAAATATGTTTGCGCTTCGCTGCCCTCTTTGAACTTAAGGAACGGCGAAATCTGCAGATCGGTGCCATTCAGCTCCACGGTAAGACTCAACGTTGTTGCTTGATCGAGGAATTGGATGCCCCAATCCATCATTTTCGAAACCATCGTTAACCCTGCGGGATCTGGTACGGACGCTTCCAATTCCTCAAATTCACCCTTCATTCCATTTGCTGCCTCGGCTAACATCTCTACAATTGGTGCCATTGGGAAGTAAGCCAAGATGTCGTTCCGTTCCAGTGACGGATCGAGTTTGAGAGAGGCATAATCGGGGTTCATGCCAATTGATGGCAACGATTTCTTATGTGTATCAATGGCTTTCTCGCACACAGCCGATATCCCCGAATAAACCATGAAATCTCCCAAGATTACGAAGGCACCGCCCCCTTCCGTGGTGTTATAGGTCATACCGTTGTACTCGACTGTGTTGCCGACATCCGATTCCGCGTCGATCACCTGTTTAATCGCCTCCGGGTCTTTCACGTGGACAGCGGCACAGGGGATGAGAGGTTTAGTGCCAGCGAAAAACACGCAGAAATCCTTGCCCAAATCCAGACCGAGTTCCTCCAATTCCTCCAAGCTTTCGAAACCTGCGCCAAACGTGTCAGCCAGCATCTTTGCAACAACCTCTTGCGGCGGTTCTCCCTGCACTAACTCGGCAAGGAGTGCGTTGATTTCCTCATTCAGCGCAAGCGGATTACGGATGTAGATTAATCCATTAACATCGCTGGGAATGACGCTCAGAACGCTATCGGGATCAACGAAAACAGGAGGTTCGGGTGTTGCTGCGGTTTGCTTCGTACCACAGCCAGATAATAATATCGCCGTAATACAAATCAAAATGTGGAGGTTTGACAACAGGCACTTTCTCATTGTGGATCTCTCCTTTGGACATTTCTGAGTGTTTGACATGAGCGCCGGGTTTGGGTGTGCCGACACCCCCGCCTCTGTCTACGGTTTGACGATGCTGATGACCCGCTTGTTGAGGTCAAGATATTTAGTTGCAACACGCTGAATTGCACTAGCCGTAACCTTTGCTATCCTAGATGCGTACGTCGCCGAGTTGTTGAATCCAAGTCCGTGGAGTTCGTCAAGGAGGTCGGCTGATGCTTGATCCGCAGCGGTCTGCATCGAGATTAGATGCGTTGTTATACACATCTGCTTTCCCCGGTCTAACTCTTCATCGGATACGCGCGTCTGCCGCAAACTCAGAATCTCGTCATCGATCTGTTCAAGCACGGATTCAATGTTTTTTGGCATCGTAGACGCGCATATTGATATGAACCCATAGTCAAGTCCGAAGTATGGATTACCGTGGGTGTAGTACACCAGTTGTTCGCGACGGAGTCGCTTGTAAATCCGTCCACCGGGATGTCCGGCTCCAAACAGTAGGCAACTAAGAACTTCGACGATTTCTCGGTCAGAATGTTGAAGAGGGACACATCGAAATCCTTGAAATATCACGGCTTGTGCGAGTTCTTTGCGCCGCTCGACATTGCGCACACAGCGCAGAGCTGGCTCTGCCGGCACTTTGGGAAAAGACAGATTGGATGACGGAAAGTCCGCAAAATGTCGCTGGACAATTCTTTTCACCGAAGGCGGCCGGAGGACGCCGTACACACCGAGCACCATATTATTTGACCTGCAATACCGGTGAAAGCAGTTCCATATCTCCGCCTTGGATAGCTCTGTCAATGATGTGATTGAGCCGCAGGCTCTTAAGCGGTTCGGGTGCTCGTGAAACATCGTTTCGAGGAATTGCTGTTTTCCAAGCGCATACCAGTCGTCTTCCTCCGACTGAATGCTGACAATTGTCTCCTCTTTCAACTTTCTCAACTCGTTTTCATCAAAAGCGGGATTCAATATGATATCGGCTAATAACTCCAGTCCGTATTCCAAATCGCGATTGAGTAGATTAAGCCCTATCCCAAAGGCTTGGTGTCCACTGAATGCGCTGATACTTCCTCCCCTTGCTTCGACAGATTCGAAGACTTCGTCTGAACTCCGTGATGTTGTACCCTTCAATAGGAGATGAGACATGAGGTGAAAGACACCATTGTCGACCTCTGTTTCGAATCGCGTGCCTCCGAAAAACAACGCCTGGATTGATACAACGGGTGTGGAGACTAAACTTTTTGTTAGCAGGCACAACCCGTTGGGAAGTGTATCCTTCTGAGGGGTTGAATCCCTTGCTTCCGAATCTATTGTTGTGTCAGAATCTTGCAATTCGCCGATTACCGCTGGGGCTGAGTTTTGAACGGTACGGGCCGCCTCCAAATCGGATGTAAAATCCGTATCCACCACGTCTGCGGTCACGATTGACGGTTTGCCCATGTCGGGACGAATCACGACTGTGGTCAAGTGTTCTTTGCGCAAATAGGTCTGTGCGGCACGCTGAATGTCGTCCGGGGTTACTGCATGAAGTTTTTGCAGATATTTCCCATGGTAATCATAATCGCCTGTTGTCAACTCGTCAATGCCGAAGATTGTACCGCGTTCTTCGACTGTCTGCAAGGTGAACAGGTATTCGCTCTCGTCAATCGTCCGCGCCCGATACAACTCCGAGTCCGACACCGGTTCGGACTTGAGGCGCTCCATCTGTTCGATCAGGGAGGTTTCCGCTCTCTCAAGATTTTCACTCTCGACCTCCATCTCCACGCTGAGGAATCCGGCATCATAATGTGGCGTCTCCGAGCACACGTCAACGGAATAAGCGATCTGTTGTTGGTGTTTCAGATCTTTAATGAGTCGGGAACTCTCACCGCTTCCCAGCAGCGTTGAAATCACATCCAATGGCAAGGCATCGGCGTGATTGACGTCTACCGTGTGGTACCCCATCCCCAAATATGCCATCTCAATCCCCATAGTGCGCTCGGCGCGTCTCGGAGTCAATTGAGGAGGTTCGGACGGCAACTCAATCGTGGGCAATCTGCGTTTCGGAAGTTTCTCAAAAGCGCTAGAGATTTTGTCAAGCATCTCGGACGCGCTGAAATCCCCGGTGGCTACGAAGATTAGGTTATTTGCAGCGTAGTGTTGCCGGTAAAATTCGACGAGATTCTCTCGTGTTAACGCCGCGAGTAATTCCGCGGAACCGCCGACGGGAAAACGTACCGGGTGCTTACGGAATGCGGTTTGATAGAAGGTATTGTGAAGTAATTGAATTGGATCGTCCAGGTCGCCGTTCAGTTCGTTGTAGATAACATTGCGCTGAATCTCCACCTCAATAGGTGGAAAGATTGGATGAATGATGTAATCCGACAGAACATCCAGAGCGAGATCGACGGCATGCGTTGGCGCCGTAATGTAGTAGAGCGTATGATCTTTAGTTGTGTAGGCATTGGAATAATTCCCGACAGCTTCGACAATGTCATCGACTTCTGTACGATTGCGCTGTCTTGTCCCGCCATCAATCACATGTTCGAGAAAATGTGAAATCCCCGAGCCTAGATATTTCCCTTCGTAAATGCTGCCAACCTTTACATACGCCTGAAAGGAAACCAACGGAACATGCCGAATCTCTTGGAGAATCATGGTCATGCCGTTGTCCAATACCACGCGTTTTGCTGCGGGAGTGTGAGGTGTGTTTCTCAAAGTTTCCCCGCTTCTCGACTAGTTTTGGTCCTTAATTGCTGCAATTCGTTCCTCAATTTTCGAGATTTCTTCGTTAGAAGTCAGCACGCCAATTTCAGCTTCGTAGTGTCTGCGTCCCCCCGGCTCGATGTATTGTAACGTGCCTCGATTTTTCTCCTCTTCCTGTCCTTCAACCCAGCAATTTGCCGGTTCCAATCCAATTACATACGATCCTTCGCTACACATCTTCCATTGGACAAACCGCGGAAATTGTGTCCTGTGATATTTCACGTACAACCCGAATCCCCGTCCGCCATCAAATTTGCGGTTTACCAAAGCAATGTAGACGTGGTTATCCGCATCCGCTTCCATTTCGTGATAATAAACTCGTTCACGAAAATCGGCGGTCGGTGCGTCGCACCGTGCATGATTGTCCACATCGACAGCAGCGTGCTCGTCTCGCGGTATCACTTGCGTCGTGGGCGCCAGCAATTCGGAGCCCTCGGCAACAATCGGAAATCCGACGTTGATGTGGAAGAGGCACATGTGTGGTGCGTCTTGATATCCAAGATTTTCAACGATGTCTTCTATGTGGAGATTTTTTGCCCCAAGTTCTGTCCAAACGCGCCGTGTTCGGCAGAGATTCTCGCCCAGTGCCGCTGTTTCCGTGACTTTCCCCTGTGCCCATAGCATGTAACGATTCCCCTCCCAGCGGCTATCAACCCAGACGTTCTTCGCCGGTATATGGGATACACGTCCGTGCAGCCCATGCGCCCCACTGTCATCCGGTTCGCCTACATGAGTCATCCCACACGTTGTGAGGAGACCGCCGAAAAATCCACGCAACCATCCAAATCCTTGCGGTTCGTAGTGAGCGGGAGCAACATCGCCTGTGCCCGACCGCCAGCACAGCGGGAGACCATTGTATTCTGCATAAGATATATCCAATCCACGATCCGGCAACACGGTGAAATTCAACCCTGCACCTGTGCGGAAGTCAACTCCATTGACTCCGCTCTCGTTACCATCTGATAGCTGATACTGCTTGATACCGGCAATCTGGGAAATATCACCGATATGCCGAAGTAATTGCCGTTTGTCATACGTTGCTCCGTGTAATTTAATCACTATCATACCTCCTCAAAAGAAGCCCAATCGCGGAATAGAACTACGGTATATGGGGCAGAATACCTTGAAGGAATTATAGCACACCATAAATGAAAACATCAATTAAACGTTTAGTCAGGCCAATCGCATCTGAGTAAGGGACGGTTCCGTGCCGTCCCATGATTGTAGAGGACAATCATCAAATCGCCGGGTTGAGGATTGATTTCATCACACCGCGCGGGTTGAACGTGTAGACTACATGAATTTGTCTCGCTTGAGTTGCTCAAAACGCGCAAACACGTCTAGTCTTAGAGAGCACCAGCGGTGCGCCAAGTGTATAGAAAACGCGCTACACAAGAATGTCAGCCCCGGAGGGGCGGCAGGCGGACTACCGCTCTCTAACAGGGAAAACGGTGAATGTAAATTTGGGTACAAGCACCAGCCATAGTTGTTTTCTCAGGAACGTATCACCTCCGTATAGATAGTTGGTAACTGTTTAGTTCAGTTAATAGCACGCCATTATCCCTGTCGGAATAATTCTTTCAGCAAGTAACACCTATTACTACATAGAATCCAGGTTTTCGATCCAGAGGATCGGTATGTTGATAGAATGCGATAGGTCCAAATTCCGCGCTCCAGCGGAGATCAAGCGACTGAATAAGGAGTGATCAACTGAGTGGATAGCGAAGGCGATAGTAAATCCTGATAGAGATCTTCAATGTCGAGAGTTACTTGGTAGCACGCCATTATCCCTGTCGGAATAATTCTTTCAGCAAGTAACACTTATTGACACATAGAGTCCAGGTTTTCGATCCAGAGGATCGGTATGTTGATAGAATGCGATAGGTCCAAATTCCGCGCTCCAGCGGAGATCAAGCGACTGAATAAGGAGTGATCAACTGAGTGGATAGCGAAGGCGATAGTAAATCCTGATAGAGATCTTCAATGTCGAGAGTTACTTGGTAGAAGTAGTAAAAGGATGTCCCATCAGGGCAATTGCACCTGATTCTAGAGGATCCGCGATCGCCAAGTCACCGATTTACCCTCTTCAATTTGCACGAGAATCAAAAGCCCCAGCGCGGGATCAACCGAGTGAAAAACGAGGGATCAAGGGAATGGACAATGACTGCGATAGCTAATCCCGATAGAGATCCCATAGTGATCTGCACAGATGTATAGAAACTTAAATGGTCGAAAAATGGTTTTTCTTCCTAGATTCAAACAGGATCTAAACAGTTACGATATTTGGTTGGTACATGCGCCTTGAAAATCCCATCTTGATGTGGCGATCGAAAATCTTCCAGAATCGTATGCGATCGACCTACTGACAAAACTAGGGGTGCTTGATGGCAGGTTCAGTATCTGATACAATGGAGGCACTTCGGTAGTTGCTGCAATTCAATATTGAAGTGCCAAGGCTTTCTCAAACAAAAGGAGACATCACATGGACTTGAATGGCAAAATTGCAATTGTAACAGGTGCGGGACAGGGGATTGGTCGAGGAATTGCCATCCAGCTCGCCGGCGCGGGTGCGAGCCTCGCCGTGGTAGACTTGGACGCCGCACGAGCTGGGACGGTCACAAAAGAGATTGAGGACCTGGGGCATGCGGCTGTCGCGATACAAGCGGATGTTACAGCTTTCAGTCAAGTAAAAAGCATGGTTAAACAAACTCTCGAGGCTTTTCATCAAATCGACATTTTGGTGAATAATGCGGGGATTACCGGACGGACGCTGCCACTCACCCAATTGGAGGAAAAAGATTGGGACGAAGTGATGGATGTCAATCTGAGAGCCGTTTTTCTTTGCTGCAAAGCGGTAATCGACCACATGATTGAGAGACGATATGGTAGAATTGTGAGCATTGCTTCCGTCGCCGGAAAGGAGGGGAATCCAACACTGATTCCCTATTCAACTTCCAAAGCGGGTGTTATCGGTTTGACCAAAGCGCTCGCCAAAGAGGTCACGGACTACGATATACGTGTCAATTGTGTTTCGCCTGCGGTGATTGGGACCCCGCTTCTCGACGATATGGCGCCAACAACGGTCGACTACATGATTAGCAAGATTCCGCTGGGTCGCGTTGGCAAGCCGGAGGAAGTGGCTGCGGTAGTAAACTTTCTTGCTTCGGACTACGCTAGTTTTGTCACCGGACAGTGCTACGATATCAGTGGCGGACGGGCAACATACTAAGAGCTAAGGATTGACAACAATGCTTCCATTCAACCGCGAATTCTTATCGGTTTCCCTTATTTCAGCGTTTTTGCTCTTTTCAATTGGATGCGGCGACGAAGGTGTAGGGGGTATCGATCTAGCCCCGCAAATTTTCGTCTTCGAAGTGGAATCCGACATTGTCGAACCCGGCAGTCAAATCCCAATCACAATCGAGGTCGCCGATCTGGAGGGCGATCCGATATCTTTTCAGTGGTCGGCGACGGGTGGCACAATTAGTGGCGATTCGACCGGAGCGCTCTGGACGGCGCCCGAACAAGAAAGGAAATACCAAATTGAACTTTCGGTCAGCGACGGACGAAAATCAACGACAAGCACTATTGACATTCAGGTGTGGCGCACCCGGCCGGGGAATTACTATCCACTAGCCGTTGGTAACACCTGGACATATCGTGATGATGAAGGAAACAGAATTGTCTTCAAGATTGTTGATGAGATACAAATACACCTGTCGGAGGACAGCTTGGTCGAGAGTTTTGTACTTGAGAAATCTAGCACTGACGAGAACTTGGAAAACATCAGAAATTATTCCTACATCGGGGAGAGCCTCAATCAGGATGGAGTGGTTATCGGAATCGTTCAACACGCACAGAATATTGCATCTGGCACCGACGGGACAATGCTGTTCCTGCCGTTTCTGCCGTTATACAACTTTCCCTTGATTCCGGGAAACAAGTGGGCGACCAGCTTTCAAGCCGAAATAGTGCCCGAACGGCTTCCGCTCGGCAACGGGTTGGATGAATTCGAGGTATTGTCGGAGGAGACTGTTACGGTGCCTGCCGGTACATTCGATAATGTGTTCCAAGTGCAGGAATCTTTCAGATGGACTTTTTTTGACGTACAAGACCTTGATGTGACCGTCGTCCAAAAGTGGTTGGCGCCGGATGTCGGTATCATCAAATTCACCCAACAGCAAACACGCTTCAACGTTTCTGTTGAGGTGCTTTTTGAGCTTGAATCATTTGAACTGCTTCCAAGTTAACCCTCCACATCCAAGTTCTCGCCTTCGTTTCAACTACCCTAGATTTTTCGCTAGACAAACAACGCCGTAGCTGATACAATCGCGGTTGAGTTAAAATGTACCAAATCCGCGTACCTATCAAGAAATATCAAAATCTGGCTAGTACCGCCGCGGTTGCCGGCTTCCTGTGCGGCATTGTCATTCCTTTGTACGGCTTCGACACGGGACGGTGGGCGTGTCCGTTTGGAGATCGCGTCACCTACAAGGCGATATTCGGTTTGCTGTCCGGCGTAGTAGGGGCTTTGTTGCTTGGCAATCTTACCGCGGTGGCGCTGATTCTAATCGCCAAGCGTCGCAAGTTGTCGTCGCTACTTGCCAGGAATTGCAAAAGGTAATATATGGAAAACCTTTGGGAAATCCCGTTAATACTCGTTACCGGTGTCTTCGCCGGCTTCCTCAACACCGTCGCGGGCGGTGGTTCACTGCTATCCCTCCCAGTCCTCATCTTTCTCGGTCTACCCTCCGCTGTAGCAAACGGCACGAACAGAGTCGCCGTGTTTATACAGAACGCCAGTGCGATCACGGGTTTCCGCCGCAAAGGCGTTTCCGATTTTGCCTATAGCGCACTCCTCACCTTACCGGCGCTCGTTGGGGCTTGGATCGGCGCAGGAATTGCCATCGAGATGGATCAAGCCCTGTTCAATCGAATCCTCTCTGGCATCATGATTGTAGTGCTATTGACGACGCTTTTCAGCCCAACGAAAAGGTTAACGGGTGGAGCTGAAAACCTAAGCCTGCCCAGAAAGATCGTTGGGATGGCTGCCTTCTTCTTGGTCGGTATCTACGGCGGCTTCATTCAGGCGGGGGTCGGATTTATCGTCATCGCGGCATTGACTCTCATCAACGGTTTCGATCTCGTTCGCACCAATGCAATCAAGGTGTTTGTCATATTTTTTTACACCATCATCGCACTCATCGTCTTCATTATGAGCGGAAATGTCAGTTGGCCCCTTGGGTTGACCTTAGCTGTTGGAAATGCGACAGGCGCGTGGATTGGCAGTCACTGGGCAGTTGACAAAGGGGAGAAGTGGATTAGGGTCGTTCTTGTAGTCACCGTACTCGCGTTTGCAATCCGGCTGTTCTGGCAGACACTCGGATAACAAACCTCCTGCCTTTCTGCGCCATGTTCTTGATATACACCGCATAACACGCTCTAAACCGGTTTGGAATTGGCGATTTAATCCTGATGTTCCCGTCCATCCATTTGTGTTGTTAGCCGCCAAGTAAGGAGTTTTAACACCATGGGTTGTGGTAAAACGATACCAATCTTGCGAATCTTTGACGAAGTTAAAGCCAAGGAGTTTTATGTCGAGTTCTTGGGCTTCAGAGTCGATTGGGAACACCGTTTTTCAGAGGATTTACCACTTTATATGCAGGTTTCTAGAGATGAATGCATCATCCATTTGTCAGAGCATCACGGTGACTGTTGTCCCGGCGGGGCAATGAGAATCGAAACGACGGAAATAGACGCCTTCCAAAAGGAACTAGCCGCAAAGAAGTACAAATACTATCGACCGGGAATAGAAAAAATGCCCTGGGGGAGCAGAGACATGTCGATTATTGACCCCTTCGGCAACAGATTGACGTTTTTTTCATTTCCCTCGGATGGTTCGTAGGGCGCGATCAAATGAGATCAAGCGAGTGAATAACGAGTGCAATAGAGTTCCCATAGAGCTCCCGCTAGCCCGACCTGCCGGAATGGGTAATAGCACAGGTGGAATAGTGTCGGATATTTACTGTCGCCTACGGTAATCGCGTAACCTCGGCAATTGGAGCAAAACATGTCTAAGAAGGAAGGAAAAACAGATAAAGAGTGGCAGGAGCAGTTGACACCCGAACAATACTATGTGACACGCAAAAAGGGGACAGAGCGCGCCTTCACCGGGGTATATCACAACTTCAAGGGGAAGGGTGTCTACAAGTGCGTGTGCTGCGGTACTGAGCTATTTGAGTCGGGGGCGAAGTTCGATTCTGGAACCGGCTGGCCAAGTTTCTGGCAACCGCTGGCGGAAGATAAGGTCGCGACCGAAATTGACAAGAGCCACTTTATGACGCGGATTGAAGTGCTTTGCAAAAGATGCGATGCGCATCTGGGGCATCTCTTTGAAGATGGCCCGCCGCCGACCGGGCTGCGTTACTGTATCAATTCGGCAGCGCTCGATTTCAGCGATGAGCAATCGGGATGAATTGGCAACCACAACTGCAGAAGTCCTAGGTTCTGTTGAAGTTTAACAAATGGAACCCATCGCCGTTCCGATACTCTTCGACCTGATGCGCCTTGAGGCGATTCGGAATAATAGCAACTTCGCGGCATCTTGCGCGTCCATATATCGTAGTGGCGGGGATCAAGCGACCGAATAGGGAGCGCGATAGAGATCCCTCAACCGACTGAATAGGGAGTAGGACTTGCTATCGCCTTCGCTGTCAAAGATCCCTATCGCACTGGGATCTCTATTGGGATTTTCTATCGCCTTCGCTAACCACTCAGTTGATCGTTCCCTGTTCGGTCAATTGATCTATTCGCTCGTTTGATCTCAGTCAATCGATAGAGATTCCCCCTCGCCCAATGGGTTGGGAAACCCAACCCCTACGGGTTGAGGGGTGTCCAAGACAACAGACATCACAACCCATCTATTTGGAATAATTTCAAAATGCGACTGATTTTGGTTTTCCTTCAACCCAATCTACACGCTCAACGATTACGACGAACCAAAACTTACTTGCCGACCAACATCTTGCGAGTGGCGGTGAAACTACCCGCGGTTAGCGTGCAAAAATAGAGACCACTGGATACAAACTCTCCCTGTTGATTGCGTCCGTCCCAATACGCCGCACGCTCCCGACTCCGATACACGCCAGCGGGTTGATGCCCCATCGCTAGCGTCCGAATTGGCTGTCCGCGCATATCGTAAATCGTCAATACCACCTCCGAGGGTTCCTTCAATTGATACGGTATCCACGTTTCCGGATTGAATGGATTCGGGTAGTTTGGTAGGAGTGCCGTGTTTCTCGGCGTCAATGCTGCCAACAGGCGTTCCAAGAACCGAATCCCCCTCTGCGAGGTTGTATCTTCGAGGCCCAAAACCCTCGCATGATCCAGCCACCGTGTCACTTCGGTTGGGCTTAACAACGCCGGGTCATCAGAATAGATTGGCGGTGCGGCGGCGGCCTCCAACTCGCCTGCAACCAACAGTAGATCCTCAATGTTTACCACCCCGTCGCCGTTAGCATCGGCGATGTTAGGTCCCGCCTGTCCAAACCGCTTCACAACCAACAGTAGGTCCTCAATGTTTACCATCCCGTCCCGATTTACGTCTCCCTTGAGACGGGAATCACCTGTATCGAAGGCTACATCCCACAGCAAAACAGTGCCGTCGTTGCTTCCACTCGCAAGCATCCCGTTCACAGGGTTGAACGCCACGCTGTTGACACCACTTCTGTGGCCGACTAGCGTTGCCTTCTTCTCGCCTGTCGTCGTATCCCAAACTTCGACCATTCTAAATGTACCACCGGCAAGTGTCCGCTGGTCGGAACTGAACGACAGGCATTCGGGGTGGTGTGAATCCGAATATACAGACAGCGTATGTTCGCTTTCGTCCGTGGCAATATTCCACAGGCGGATCGTTGCGTCCACACTCCCACTAGCCAGCTTCTTTCCATAGGGGCCGAAGGCTAGGGTAGTGATTGAGTCGGTGTGACGGCGAAGTGTAAGCAAAGAAAGACCTGCAACGGGATGCCATACACGGACGGTGGTATCATCACTTCCGCTGGCGAGCAATTCTCCGTCCGGACTAAATGCGAGAGCGTTTATCCTACCTGAATGACCGTGTAAGGTATGCTTGTGCTCACCGGTGACGGTATCCCAGATGGAGATGGTATGCTTCGATTCAGTAGAGTCAGCACTGGCGACCATACTGCCATCCAAGCTAATCGCGATGTCAACAATACTTGGGTAGGCGTCGCCCCACACGTCCCAAGCATCACTCAGTCGATAAAGAGTTATCTTGGTATCGCCCGTCAGAGAATCCAAGAGACTGATGGTGCTGTCATGATTGTCAACCGCGATTGTATCTCCATAGGTGTGCAATCGCGCAGGGTAGCCAAAAACATACCGCCTCTGAACTCCAGTAAGGTACGTACCTGTGGAGCCATTCCAAAGCTGAGTAGACCTGTCGCCGACGGTAAGGAGCATTGTACCGTCCGCGGTGAAGGCGATATGGTCAACTGTTCTGATGTGGCCGGTGACAGTCGCTGTGCGGGCTCCCGTCTTAACATCCCAAAAATGAAGATTGCCATCATCTTCACCAGTTACTCCTGCTAGCGTGGTTCCATTCGGACTAAAGGTAATATCTTCGATCCTTCTGGTATCACCGGCAAGATAGTATGTTGGTCGACCCGTCGCCACATCCCAGAGACGGATAGGGAAATCTCCCCACTTATCACTACTGGCTAACGTCTTACTGTTCGGACTAAATGCGATGCTAGTAACCCTATAGTCATGTCCCGTGAGTATTTGTTTTTTTTCTCCTGTCACTGGATCACAAAGGTAGATGTTGTAATCGCTACTCGAACTGCCGGCAATCGCTAACGTCCTTCCGTCCGGACTAAACGCAATGTGAGCGACCGACTCTGAATCTCCTAGCACGATGGCTAGTTTCTCCGTTCCCGTCGCTAAATCCCAAAGACGAACTGTGTTATTTAAAAATCCGACCGCGCTGGCTAACGTTGCGCCGTTAGGGCTAAATGCCACTAACTCAATGTCCCACAGGGTTCTGAGCACCCGTTTTTCTTCTCCCGTAACGGTGTCCCAAAACTTGAGCCCCGAATGACGCGCCGTACTCGCGAGGGTTTTTCCGTCCGGACTAAATGCTATGCTATTTACCCAACTAGGCCCTCCGTCGAGTACCATTTTCTGCGCGCCCGAGGCTGCATCCCATAAACGGACACTGGCGTCTTCCCAACCGCTCGCGCTCGCGATTGTCGCACCATCCGGGCTGAACGCGACGTTAAATACTCCTTGCATATGCCCAGAGAGCAGAGCTGCCTCCTCGTAAGTTGAAGTATCGTAGAGCCATACACCAATGTCGGTGGCGACGGCGAGGCGAGTCCCGTCGGGTGAGTAGGCAATACTGCGCGTAACATAGCCTTTGCCAAGACGTGCTTTGGCGTGTTCGGGCAACCCCCATTGGGGCGAATCTTGAGCAAACGTGTTGAGTGCAATCAGAGTAAATGCAATTAGAAATACCACCGCTGTTTTCATTTTGAACACTCTTTTTTTGTATTGCGGTTGCTACGCCATGCAACCTACGGTGGGTAAAATGGTACTATGGGGTACGCTTCTACTGTCGAGGTTGACGGCGTAGTGTATGACTTCAAGGCTAAGAATAACAAGTGATGTATTTCCCATGATGCCACTCGCCTTCACGAACCGAAAGGAAGTTGAAAACCGGGGGAAGACTTTCATTATTTCTGATGTCAGTCGGATACTCTCGACGCACCTTCTGGCCGCCCAGAACTCGAAATCCTGTTGTTGCTTGAGGTTACGCTTCAGGGCTTTGGAAGAATCATGCCAATTAATTCGGTCAATGATACCTCGAAAAGATATATCGGATTCGGCAAAGCCTTCCCTCCATTATTGGCACAATGTATAATCCCGCCGTGGGATAAGGTCAACTCCACGATGACAGGCCACCCTAGTCGCACAGAATCTGGCATTTTATGTACAATTATTGTACTTTGTCGTAAGATTTCGGAATGCACGTCATCTTTACAGTATTGAATCTACAATAGTTCGGTAGGTTGATGCGATAAGAAGACAAGCGTTATGAAAGCGATTATCGTCCACGCGGGTAAAATTGCTGTGTGCGCCATGTTGTATGAGTAGACGAACCGGCGCCTCTCCACTGTTTTTGGCTAGGGTTTATCAAGATCGGGTCGGGTACTCACCCATTACGGAGTGTCCTACAGAGATCGGCTCGACAATTGTGAACCTCTGCAAGCTGACAATCGTACGTGCAGCCTTCAAGACGATTAAGACCGAGACTTCACGGGGCCTGCCCAAAAAGGGTAGGCTTATCTTCTGATGATGGGTGAGAGTGGTTTAATGGGTGGGAGATTCGTGGACGAGTAGAGTACAGTGGGAATTTTAATGCACGAGTCAGTTCAGGCATGTCCTTCATGATGCCCTGCTTGGTGCAAGTGTGCCAATTTGGGTTAGTCTCGTCCGCCTTGCGTCAGGCGTTTGACCGGCTCGCCGATGAGATTTTCGTGTGCTTCTGCCAAAATGCTCGGCAGGGTGCCCGCGAAAGGGTTGTCTTTTATTACGTCTGAGATGTCCAGTTCGTCAATCCGAGCCGCACTGTTTCCGGGGAACCAGTGACTGCCATTCCCAAGCAGGTTATATTTCCACTTCGCAAATTCATACATGTCGAGTGCCTTGGCAAACCCCCATACGCGTAAGATGTGGATGAGGTTCATCTCGCCGGGAATCTCATCGTAGTCGGGAATACCGATATGAAAGGTATCGTACCAGTCATCTCCCATAACGGAATTGACCTCGTTCTTTAGGCGAGTCGCAATCGATTCTGTCAGTTCTTCACCATCTTTCTTACTGTAATATGCGGATATGGCTTCAACGTGCGCATCGAAGTTTTCCGGTCTATCCGGCCCTAGGCTCAAAGAGTGCACCTGAGGACGATCGAGACACCACAACAGATTGAACGCCATGGGGGTAAGTGGTTTGCATAACTCTACCAGTTTGGCTGAGGGTCTGTAGAGCCGACCGCCTTGGTCGTTTGGACTGATAATGTAGACACCCATGTCGTGTTGACTCGCCAACTCAATCGCGGGCCAATTACGATTGTCAACAAAATACCAGTGAAGGAAAATGTAATCCATACGATCACTGGAGATAACGCGGCACATCCTGTCCGTCGGCCCATGGGTCGAGAATCCGATATGGCGGCAAAGCCCCTCATCTTTGAGCCGATACGCCCAATCCAGACAGCCGTTCTTCCTAAAGATCTGTTCGAACTGTTCGGCATTGTTGATGCCGTGCAGCGTAAAAAGATCGAGGTAGTCGACCTGAAGTCTTTCCAAGGATTTATGAAAGGAGGTTAAGAATTCTGACTCATCGGCAGTTGGTCCGACTTTCGTTTGAAGAACAAACTTGTTCCTTGGTATTTCGCTTAACGCTTGGCCCAGTTGGACTTCGCTTGAGCCGTAACTGTGCGCGGTTTCAAAATGGTTTATGCCGAGCTCCAGCGAACGATTGACAATGGCGCTGACACCCCGATGGATTTCTTCCGGAATATCCGCCGCCGTAACATCGTTCCTCAGACGTAAATCGCCCGATTCCTTCTTGAGCGTATACGAATAGCGTGTGCCGCCGCAGGAAATCACGGGCAACTCCAACTCCGTGCGACCAAAACGTCTAGTCGGAACTTGAATCATCTACAGTTTCTCTCCAGTTTCAGTTGTTTGAAGTCAATCGGGACTTACGCAGTTCAGTTGGTAGCAGCGATCAAGGGAGCGAATAGCTACTGCGATAGAGATCCCTTTATTGCGCGTCTCCTGTAGGAGCGATCTCCGAATCGCGACTGCGTTATTAATTCGCTTGGTCGCTGTTCGCTCGTTTGATCTCAGTTGATCGATAGAAACCCCATTACGCATAGTGACTCACCGACCTACATGACTTTTGGGCATTCAGTTGCACAAGTCCTATTTAACTTATATCAAGACCCAGTGATTCAGCCATGGTCATAAGCCGTTCCCACAGCGGATCGGGGATAGGAATGCCGTCACGTTCACGTATCTCCCGTGTTCGCGCTTCCAGATCGCCGGGGATTACCACCTCATCAAAGCCCGGTGCCGGAGGTACGGATCTTGCCCGATTCGCCAACTCCTCTGCTCGATCTGCGTAATCGGAGAACGGCTGAAACAGATCGGCTTTCAAAGCCATCATCGTGGTACCGGATCGACGAAATATCGGTCCACCTCGTCCTTCAGCCGCGAAGGCATCCGCCCCCGACAGAATTCGCCCGAGGAACTCAACCGCCAGCATCAACGCGTAACCCTTGTGTCCGCCGAAGGGAAGATGAAACCCTCCCTCGAGATAGGCGTCCGGATCGTTGCTGGGGTTGCCGTCCTTATCGACGACACTATTGGGTGGCAGGGATAAATTTTTGTCCTTGTAGGAGGGTACCTTACTTCCTGCAACCACAGTCGTAGCGTAATCGATAATCATCTGCGAACCATCCCCAATCGGGAACCCCATCCCGATTGGATTGGTACTCAAGATAGGTTTACGCCCGCCATAGGGTACCGTAACCGGAACTTCCTCGCCGAACCCGCCTGCCCAGACGATGCCTAGCATCCCTTCGGACGCAGCCAATTCGGCATATTCACCCAGGCGACCGATGTGATTCGCTTGAACAATGCTAACAACGGATATATTGTGGCTCTTCGCTTTTTCTATAGCCACTTCCATGCCATACTTTGCGGTGACATGACCAAACGTCCAATTACCCCCAATGCGCGCGCTGGTTGCATCCTCTTGTAGGATTTCGGGCCAAGCGGTTGGGGCAATCTCGCCGGATTGCACATATCGGACATAGCCCGGCAGATGATGAATTCCGTGTGTGTCAACACCGCATAAACTCGACGACACCAGCGCCTCCGCGACACGATTGGCGTTCCGCTCGTCGGCGCCCGCCGCCATCAGCGCTTTTCGAACCAACTCGTCAAGTTCAGCGGCTGTTTTTATAATCATTCCGAGTCCTTTCTGATTCACTAGGTTCCGTTGACATTCATGTTAGGCGGGCGCGTAAATTGAGGGAGGCACCCAACGGGTTGGGAGACCCAACCCCTACGACTGCCGGCGTATGCTGCGATTTCATTGAGCGCAGACTATGCATCAATCGTAGGGGCGGGGATCAAGCGAACGAATAGTGAGTGCGATAGAGATCCCCTCCCCGCCCTCGCTTAACACAAACTCGGTTGCTTTACCCAATTTAATTATATGAACACACCTAATTTATGCCTTCCTCAGCAATTTGGCGACGATGAAATGTCAACAGAACCTAGTGTTAGGACATGCACAATCCGGCTTGTAGTAGCAATTTACAATCATCCAATCGAAAATCATCTGCGATTATAAATCGATTAGCAATCCTCACACAGCTCGACATTCCAACTTCTTTCAAACGTGTGCTTGTATCGCGTCTCGCGCGACTCTTGCCCCATCGGAGGCGGGATCATTCTTGATAACGCGCTCCAAGTGTATGATAGCCTTCCTATCGCCCGCCTTGGCAAGCGACAGCGCTTCCGCGAACCCGTGCTCCGAGTAACCGTGGTCCTTTGGTATAACGGGCGTTTCGGGGGTGTCTACCAAATCCCTCCAATAATACTTCAAGTCGTCCGATTCCCAGTCTTGATAAATCTCATCCCAACTCAGTGAACTAAAGCGGCTCAGATGTGGCTGGATGACTTCGTCGCAGATTGGATCGCCTATGGTCTGGTAGCGGTTATCCAAAGAGATTCTCAGCTGATCTTCAGTTAGATTGGGCAATGCCTGATGCACCGTCAACGCTAAGAAAAAGAGGGTATCGCCAATTTCGTAGTTTGTGCTATACCATTCGCCATCAATTTCGTCGCCGTGGATTTGAAGAGCGCCGGCGCCCAGTGAGAAGTGATGGTCCATAACACGATCAATTTTATGAGAGCCAGGCAACACCGCCAACCCGCCCAATTCGATGGAGCAATCACCCACCGGCGCCCAGCAGGTATACGTCTCGAAGTTACCCTGAAAATGCACAAAGTCCTGGTGTATCGGCGTCGTATGATCGGTGTACTGCGGGAACCAGAGCCGGGCAATCTTCTGGGGGTGCGGCAGTACGGGTTTGTCCGTCAGCTTTTCCAGTATATCAAGCACTTCGGGCCAGTGCCCCGATTGGTGAAAGGCTTGGAGCTTATAGACCTCGTGATAAACGTCCGTGTACCCAATATCACCTTCGGTGCATGCCGTTGATGGATCTGCTATCCCGTCATTCGGGTCAGTGCCGGGGACGAGCCAGCCCCCCTCTTGGATTACGTTCATCATTTGGCGGCGCAAATCCCGCAACTTATCCGGATCCTGCAGCCGCTTGAAAAACAGATAACCCTCATCCTGAATACGGCGGCGTAACTCTTGAGGGTCGTTTATTGCATCGTTGGACACCTTCAGTTCCTTTAGTTGATCATCCATCGTATTTCTCCCTATGGTCGTAGTTTATCAAGCTGATGTGTTGACATAGTCCTGTTCGGCGATTAGGACTTCCGGTTCAATCTTGAAACGATCTTGCCCCGTGGATTGCCGGCACTTGCTAGAGGCGTAATGATACTGTATTGCACGTCGCCGCTTGTCGGTTCTGTTCGGCGGCGTATAGTGGTACAGTTCCCCATGGAAGACAAGCGCATCACCGGGTTTCAACGGAATGGGTACTGCCTTTTCTAACGATTGTGATGTTACCAAACCGTATTCATCGCCGACTCCGGCGTGTTCGGCGATGCCCTTTGTATGCGAACCGGGTATTATGTGCATGCAACCGTTTTCGACAGTAGCATCATCACACGCCACCCAGAAGCCGAAGACATGATTTGGCACAAGCCGAAAATAAGCGTTGTCTTGATGCCAAATCTTTTCGCCGCTGAAGTAAGGCGGTTTCATGAGCAATTGTCCCTGATGCAGCACGATGTCTGGACCAAGTATCGTTTTCGCAACCCTTACCATTTTTGGATGGAACGCGAGATTTCGGAAAAACTCGTTGTACCGTGCCATTCGAGAAAGTTTCCGGACACCGAGTTCAAAGGATTCCGGCACTTTTTCGCCGCTGGCTACGGTCGGTTCAATCTGTACCAACTCTTTTGGCACATCGGGGTAACGCGCGACTATCTTCGGAATCTCGTCCCGCACGCCTTCAACTTCCGCCGCCGTGAACAAACCTTCGACGGTAAAATATCCCTGTTTGTGAAACTGTTCCAGTAGTTGCTCATTGATAAGATTGTTATCACTCATGCTGGTTACTCCCGTCCACAATTTTGCGAGCGATTGAAGGTGCTATGGTTTAAGGCTAAGTATCGTCCGCTGCAACACACTACAGTTGTCCCTCGCGCGCATATTTGTTGAACAGGGCGGCATAATCTTCCCGCACCGGGCTAAAGATGTCTAACAGAGTTGCGCTGCCACCAACCGTTTTGGCCGTGTGAGGAGTATTCGGCGGGATAATGAACATGTCGCCCGGGACACATACGCGGGTGTCATCGCCAATGGTTAATTCCATTCTGCCTGTAAGAAGCATTCCAGCCTGCTCGTGCGGATGTTTGTGCAGTGGAACGACGGCTCCTTCCTCCATCTCCAAGTAGGACAACATAATGTTTTCGCCGTACGGTGTGCGCGCTTTTGCTCCGGGAACCAACTCAATCGGTTCATAATCGTTAATCTTGATGAACGGCATAGTGCTAATCCATAATTTCTTTGCGACAGACCGGATTTTCCACAATGTTTCCTTGTATTGCTCCCCTGGAGCGCAACCCTTGTAACGGTGTCATGCCTGTAGCCCGTAGGGGGAATGCCTTGCACTCCAGCGGAGTGCTATGTCTATAGTAAAGCGGCGATTGTTTCTCCCGCTCCAGCGGAGTGGAATGTACAAATAGGGTTGATTGGCCCTAGACTAGATATGGTGGATTGTCGTTATTTTCAAATAAGCTAACATGCCACTCCGCTGGGGCGAAGCCTTTGTAACGGCGTTCTACGCTCGACCATTACGGGTACTTTAAGTCTCTGGAATTATCTCGATCTTCCTAAAGTTGGCACGCAAACATAGACCCATGGGTTCTGCGCACGCAGGTCGATTCGAAACTTCTGCCTCGTTGTAAAAGTGGGTTGTGCTTTCAATAAACTATCCAGGACAAATCGTTGCGTTGTGAGAAGTACCATCCGCCCCGTAGGTTTCAACGCGCGTTCACACTCGGTGAGAAATTCCCAATAAAGTTCGGAAATCTCGGATGCGTCAGCCTGCTTTTTTTCAAATGGTAGACTGCATACGACTTTATCCACGCTTCGCCGATCGAGCGGCAATGTCCGGGCGTCCCAGTGGAAGAGCTGCCGTGGTTGATGTTTTCTGCCAATGTTTGTTTGCGCGGCTTCCACAGCCTCCAACGAAATGTCTCCGCCAAGGAGGGAACGGTAACGCCCCGAATATGCCCGTTCGATGAGAATCGTTCCAGCCCCGCACATCGGATCCACGAATATATCCTCCGGTTGCGGATCGGAGAGCTGAACAAGGCTGTACGCAACGGTGGGTCTGAGTGAGGTGGACAAATCTGCTCGTTTATAGTTCCGCCTTGCCATCTCGCTTGAGGATAGCTTAATGCTGATAGTTACTCTTGCTTCATCAGCCTCGACCCAAATCTCAAGCGCAGGATTTTCCTCAATCGGGCGCCACCCATAGGTCATGAATGCGCGTTCAACACCACGCTGAAGGTCGGCACGTCGAAAATTGCGAAACCCAATCATTTGGCTTTTGACACGAAAAGTGACCCGCTTCCGCAGCCGGATACCTACTCGCCGGCAAATATCAAAATAAGGCTGAAAATCAATGCGTCCGAGCGATTTCTCTAGAGTTGTCAAAGAATGCCGGGAACGCGTCATTTTCGGCAAAGTCTTAACAACTAAGAGCACGCGTTCCGCGGATCTGAGTGATAGCAGTTCTCTTGGGTCGCCCGAATAGCGAATCAGAATGCGCTCAGGTTCTTGACTAACGATTTCAAGCTTACCCTTGCCCTGCAAGCGATGCTGGACTTCGTGGCGAGTGATCTCCACAAGCCCACTGCGCACTAAAACTGAATAAAGGGGGTATTCTCTTGCTCTCATATGTATCGACTCTAAAGACGCGGAGCGTCCTGACTCGTTTTTCCACACACGAGGTGGACGTGGAACTCCTCACGGGGAATCACACAACTCCCTCTCGCCCCAAGCTATCAACCGTCTCTGGTGACTTACCTAGCAGTTCTGTCAAAATCTTCGCCGTATGTTCCCCGAGCGCCGGAGCAGGAGCGCTCACTTGACCGGGAGTCTCAGACAATTTTATCGGCATGCCCGGCACCTCTACACTTCCGGTGATGTCGTGAGTGACTTTCGCAATCATCTCCCGCGCAAGAACTTGGGGGTGGTTCACAACCTTGTCAATCGTGTTGATGGGGCCGCAGGGAACGCCAAGTGCGTCCAGTCCTTCAATCCACTGATCCGTGGTTCGTCGGCGCATAATCTCGGCAAGAATGGGGTGGAGTTGGTCATGGTTTGTGGTGCGGGACGCATTTGTGGCAAACCGCTCATCGCTGACGAGGTCGAGACGCTCCACATGTTCACAGAACTTCCCCCATAGAGAATCGTTGCCTATCGCGATGATAATGTATCCGTCTGCCGACTCAAACGCCTCAAACGGAGTTATCGCCGGATGTTGGCTCCCTAACGGTTGCGGAATCTCACCGGTGGCGAAGTGGCGCACAATGGCATTTTCCAAAATTGCGACCATGCCATCCAACATAGCCACATCGACCAACTGTCCCTCACCCGTCCGATCTCGGTGGCGCAGCGCGGAGAGAATGCCAATCGTGGTAAACAGGGCAGCCGTGATATCGCTAATTGAAGTGCCGACCCGCACGGGTGGACGCTGCGGTTCGCCTGTGATGCTGATGATTCCCCCCATCCCTTGGATAATCATGTCATACGCCCCTCTCTGGGCGTAAGGACCGGTTTGACCGAACCCGGAGCATGCCGCATAGATTAGCGAAGGGTGAGATTGCTTGAGGGTTTCATAATCTAGCCCCAGTTTCTTCATCGCGCCCGGTCGGAAGTTCTCCACAAGAATGTCAGACTGCTTGACCAGTTCCAAAAAAATCTCTTTTCCCTGCGGCGCCTTCAAGTCGAGCGTTAAGCTCTTCTTGCCCCGATTGACGCTCATAAAGTAGAGGCTGAAACCGTTCTTGAAAGGTCCGAAGTTCCGAGATTCGTCGCCGGCGCCGGGTTGCTCAAGCTTGATAACTTCGGCGCCAAGATCGCCCAAGACCATTGTAGCGTATGGACCCGCCAACACTCGTGTCAGGTCGAGCACCCTAATCCCCGTTAACGCACCTGGCATCAATTTAACATTACCCTTTCGGTTGTGACTCTAGATTCTAATTTTGTCGGTTGGAAAGCCAGACACAAAAGAAGCCCGCAGGTATTCCCTATCGGGCTTCGCGTTGTGAAATCATAGCAGAAGGGGTTGGGGGTGTCAAGAGGATTCACCATTGGCGTTGCCACGCCGTTTCGCGTTGAAATTGCCTACAGAATGGGGTATAAATGGGCCAGGTTCATACTACGTGTGATAATTGCAATCTCAGCAAAGTGAAATTTGACCGTCCTTAAGATGGACGTTACGGGGAAGTCTGCAATGAACAACTATACCATAGTGTTCTCGGCACTTCTACTATTCTCTATATGCGCTGGTTGCTCCGATGACCCGGACCCCAACACCGAAGCCGCCCGCCAACAGCAAACAAACGGTTGGCTTGCGTACAATCGAAAAGACGTTTCGGTGGCGCTCTTGAGTTTTGAGCGTGCCGTCAACCTCAATCCAGACCTTGCGGACGCCCACAACGGTTTGGGATGGAGCCGTCTCGGCGTGTCGCGAGTGTCCGTAGTCAATCCTCAGATTGTTGCAAAGGCGAAGGAGTCTTTCGAGGATGCGATACGCATCGATCCATCAAATGCTGATGCTTGGGTTGGCTTGGCAAATACCCTCTTCCTGCGACGAGAAGGCGACTCCGACTTTCAATCCGCGCTTCGTGCGCTTGAGAACGCCTTTGACGCAAATCACCAATTCTTCTTTCGGCACGATTACCGCTCCGCGGCGGATCTTCACGCACTGAAAGCCGTGTGTTACTATTATCTCGGAAAAATCGATTTGGCAAAGGCATCGGTTCAAACCGCAGTCGGCCTTGATTCCCGGAATTCCTCAGCCCTGTCTCTCAGAGGATTATTGGACCAATCCGATGCGGGATCAAATTAATACGACATACGCATTCAGGCTATAATAGAGCGTTCGTAGTGTGCTTGGTTCGTAGTAGCGCAATTCATTGCGCGTCTGCGCAGCATTCGTTCAACGATAATTCTAAGGGCTTAAATCCGGTATTTACAATAGCCAATGATTTTCGGGTGTTGATACTGTAGGGAATAACGATCAAGCGAGTGAACAGCGAGTGCGATAGAGATCCCCCGTTATTCCCTACGAGCTTTGCTTTTTGCGTAGGTCCTAATTAACAGATGTAGTGGTCAATAGCCAAAGAGTGACTTTGTGGATGGAGATTTTGGGTGAGATAAAAGTGTCTATACGACATCTTCAGTTATAAAGAGAGAGTATCCATATATAATAGATGGGTAAACGGTAGGCGGGATCAAGGGAATGAATAATGACCGATCAAGCGAGCGGATAGATCACGGAAGCGAATATCAACCACGATAGAGATCCTACCGCGATAGCGTTCTCACAGAGATCCCCTCTGAATCGCGACAATTCAGTAATAAAAAAATAGGCGCAAAGCGATTGAAAGATGCTTTGGGATTCACTCCCCTTCAATCAACTCCCCGCCCTTCTTCACGAAGGCGATGGCGCTTCTTGAGACCTCGACTTTGATGTTCTGATCTCCCACTTCGGCAATCGACATTACGACGAGATCTTTGTCGACGCCAACGACTTTGCCATGCAATCCGCCGTTGGTTACAACTTCGTCCGCCTTCGACAAATTTTCCAGCATAGCTTGGTGCTTTTTCCGTTTTGTCTGCTCCGGGCGCCACAGCAGAAAGTAGAAAATCGCGAACATCGGAACGAGCATAAAAAGTGTGCCGGTAATTCCATCCATTTATCGTATCCTCCAAAATTAAAGAATCAGCATTGCGTCTCCGTAGCTGTAAAACCTATAGTTACGCTTAATCGCCTCGCGATAGGCTTTGAGAATTAACTCACGTCCCGCGAAGGCGCTAACAAGCATTAACAGTGTCGATTTGGGTAAATGAAAATTGGTGATGAAGGCATCAACCAGTTTGAATTGGTAGCCCGGATAGATGAAAATATCGGTGTCGCCGGTATAAGGTGTGATGCTCCCACCCGAAGCGACGGTTTCAAGCGCGCGAACTGAAGTTGTCCCGACTGCCACAATCTTCTTCCCCTCATCTCTAGCCGCGTTGATAGTGTCGGCAGTCGTCTGTGAGAGTTCAAGATGCTCTGCATGCATCTTGTGTCTTTCAGCGTTTCTCACTTTGACGGGCTGAAAAGTGCCTAAGCCAACATGCAAGGTCAGCGTTACAAAATCGAACCCGTTTCGCTTCAACCGTTCCAAGAGCGGTTTGGTGAAGTGTAAACCCGCGGTCGGAGCCGCGATCGCCCCTTCCGATTTTGCGTATACACACTGATATCGATTCTGATCAGCCGGCTTGGGATCGCGTTTAATATAAGGCGGTAAAGGCACTTGACCCACCTTGGCAAGAATCTCGCGGAAATCCTCCTTGTGTTCAAACCGAACGATGCGGCTGCCGCCCTTCACTTGAGCAATAACCTGCGCTTTCAACAAGCCTTCACCAAAATCGATTCGCGTGCCCGGGACGACACTTTTTCCCGGTTTTGCAAGAACCTCCCAGATATTGTTTCCTCTTTGTTCAACCAGTAAGAGTTCAACTTTTCCTCCCGAATGAGCCTTCTTGCCAATCAACCTTGCCGGGATGACTTTCGTGTTATTGAGAGTTAGCAGTGCGCCCGTCGGCAAAAATTCATCGATTTGGGAGAATTGTGCATGTCGGAATACGCCGGTGCGCCGATTGATAATCATCAACCGTGATGTGTCTCGCCGCAAAACAGGAGATTGTGCGATTAAATGCTCAGGTAAACGGTAATCGAAATCGGCGAGTTTCATTCTCCCACCTTGACGAGTTTAATCATGATCAGAGGAAAACGATATTTCGGTTTTGTCGGAATGAGGGACCTCCTTAAAAGAACGTGCGCTGGAAGTCTTCAGGCAACTATAGCCCAAATGTCCATGAGCAACATCCGCAGCAACCCGTCCTGTAGGATCAAGCGAGCGGATAGCGAGTGCGATAGAAATTCCCTCAAGCGAGCGAATAGCGAGTGATCAACTGAGCGAACAGCGAAGGCGATAGAGATCCCGACAAGTATACTAGGCGACAAAGATGGTCTTACCACTGATTATTCAAGCAAAATCTAAAAGAACGTGCGCTGGAAGTCTTCGGGCAACTCATAGCCCAAATGTCCATGAGCAACATCCGTAGCAACACGTCCCGTGGGGGTCAGCGAGAGAAAACCGAGTTTAATGTAATACGGTTCATACACTTCCGACACAGTTCGCTCATCCTCAGTCAGAGCAATGGCGAGCGCTTTCAACCCGGCACGACCCTTAAACTTTTCAATCAACGTTCGGAAATAAAGTCTGTCCCAATCGTCCAAACCCAGTTCATCAATTCCGTAGAATTCTAGAGCTTCTGCGGCGATTTCAGGGCTGATAATGCTATCGCCTTTGACTGTGGCATAATCGCGGACATTTGCCAGAAGTTTGTTGGCAATGCGCATGGTACCCCGAGATCGACGACTCATTTCCTTTTCCGCTTTCTCATCAATTTGAACTCTCATCTTTTCACTATTTCTGCGGATAACAATTTGGATCTCGGCGGGGGTGTAATATTCTAAGTGAAGGCGGATGCCGAAGCGATCCCTGAATGGCCCTGCCAGCAATCCTTCGCGGGTTGTTGCCCCGATCAGCGTGAATCGGGAGAGCGGTACTTGCACAATTTCTGCCGAAGGTCCCTGCCCAATCGGCAAGTCGAGCGTATAATCCTCCATTGCCGGGTACAACGATTCCTGAACATGTCCCTTAATGCGATGAATCTCATCAATGAATAGCACATCTCCGGGCTCAAGATTGGTCAACATTGACGCAAGATCAATCCGCTCAATCACCGCGCCAATTCCTTGCTTAAAACCGCTCGACATCTCGTTGGAAATTATCTTTGCGAGCGTTGTTTTGCCAAGGCCGGGTGGACCAACCAAGAGAATATGCTCAAGTGCCTCTTGTCGCTGTTTGGCAGCTTCAATATGGATTCGTAACTGCTCCTTGACCTTTTCCTGACCGATGAATTCTCGTAGTGACTGGGGCCTGAGGTTGTATTCTAAACTCTCATCCCCTTCATTGAGGGATTTCATCTGCTTAGGGGTAGCCTCGTGATGCTTGTTCATGAAGCGTACTCATTCACTAGAGATATTGAAGTGCGAGTCGGATAAGCTCCTGCAAATTGGCGTCGTCTCCCATCGCTTTTTGCGCTTCCACCATCGCTCGTTCCGCGTCAGATTGGGACGCGCCCAACCCCACCAATGCTTGTACACCTTCATCTGAATACTGAGTTGGTGCCGTTACTTCACTCTTGATGTCAAACTGCACTTTCCCAATCGAGTTTTTTAACTTAATAATGAAAAGTTGGGCAAGTTCCTTATTGAGACGGGGCACGCGCATTAACGTCGCAGAGTCACCCCCGATCACGGCACGCTGGAATTCGGATGGCGAAAGTTTTGACACGATATTTTGTGCTAAAGCAGGCCCGACTCCCTTTACGGTAAGCGCCAACTCAAACACCTTAAGATCATCACGTGAAGTAAAACCGTAGAGCTTGACCTCATTTTCTCTATTCTGATGATAATGGGTATGGAATATGACTTCCGAGCCGATTGTTGGCAATTCGTTAACCGCGCCGGGCGGAATTTCGAGAGCATAGCCAATTCCGTGAACATCAACAACGATTTCCCTTGCATCCTGTAATACAAGAGTGCCCTTAACGAACGAAATCCACGTCATGGGGAGTGCCTCTCATATTTTCCGCGTAGTTGGAGTATCTTGTAGGAGCGGGCGTGACAGATGGCAAGTGCAAGTGCGTCTGCGGCGTGATCGGGGTGAGGGACTTCTGTTAGCTTGAGAAGCACCTGAACCATTTTCTGAATCTGCACCTTGCTGGCGTTACCGTACCCGGCAACAGCCTGTTTGATTACGGCGGGCGTATAGGTGAATACCTCGCAATCGGTGTTGGCAGCCGCTAACTTGACGATGCCCTTTGCTTCGCCGACGGCAAATGCGCTACTCACATTCTTGCTGAAGAAGACGTCTTCCAACACCAAGAATTCTGGCTGATATTGCTCCACAAAATGGATCACCTCATCGTAAATCTGCTTCAAACGATGAGGTGACTTGGTTTTACTTTCTGTTTTAATGTTGCCAAAATCGAGGAGTTGACAGTTGCCGTGATGCGCTTCAACAATCCCGTATCCGGTATTTGCAATGCCGAGGTCTATTCCAAGTATAATCAAGTTAAATTGTTTTCGTAAATCTCAGGCCGCAAATTTGTAGTTCGGTTTTAAAATGACAAACGGGCAAACCTCATCGTTGACGCTGAGGGATAGGAGTTATGCGGCAGCTTCCAGAATCTCGTCCGGAATATCAAAGTTTGCGTAAACCTTCTGAACGTCATCGCTATCCTCCAATGCCTCCATCAAGCGTATCACCTGCTCGGCTTCTTTAACCGCGAGTTCTACCATATTTTGCGGAATCATGCTTATTTCGGCGACTTCGACCTGGATACCCGCTTCTTCAACCGCTGTTCGCACGCTGTCAAACGCATCGAACGGCGTAATAATCTCAATTGTGTTCCCCAACGGCGTTATGTCGTCCGCGCCAGCTTCCGCCGCAACCATGAAGAGTTGATCCTCATCGGTGCTTTTTTGGTCAACTGCGATTAGACCGCGTTTTTCAAACATCCAAGATACACATCCGCGTTCTCCCATACTTCCGCCATGCTTCGTCAGGGCGTGTCTCACTTCCGCGACTGCTCGGTTCCGATTGTCCGTCAATACCTCAATCATCAAGGCAATTCCGCCAGGTCCATAGCCTTCGTACGTAATCTCTTCATAGTCAACGCCTTCGAGCTCACCCGTTCCACGTAAAATCGCCTTTTCAATGTTATCGTTCGGTACGTTGTTTGATTTCGCGGTTGCGATTGCGGTACGCAGGCGCGGGTTCATCTCGGGGTCAGCCCCGCCGGCACGAACTGCGACGGTGACTTCCTTAATCAACTTTGAAAAGAGTTTACCGCGCTTGAAATCGTTCGCAGCCTTTTTGTGTTTGATACTAGACCATTTAGAGTGTCCTGACATTTCCATTCCTCCGTCGCACAAAAAATCCAAGTGTATTTTAGCACATGGCTAGATCAGATGCAAGCAAATCGTGCGACGCGCGCCTATGGCAGAGGTGCGGGTTTCCTTTGCGGAGCGTCGGCTTTTCAGTTCTCCATTTCTTTGTAGGGAATAACGATCGTTATTCCCTACATATGGATTGTCCCCTGCGTCTTTGGCTCTTTGTTATGAATCAAATAGGGAACGCAGATCTGCGTTCCCTGTAATTACCCCCAAAAACTAGACAGTTGAATAAGAGATCATTCCGACTGGCAAAATGGTCATCATCTGGGCGAAAATAGGGCTCGGAAACGCCACGAAAAAGAAAGGAGTTTCTCCACCATGTCCCACAGAAAACAGCGTGATGGCCGATTCAAAGCACAAGTGGCTCTTGAAGCCATTAAGAATCAGCAAACTATCAGTCAGATTGCCAGTGAATACGGTGTCAATCCAGCGCAAGTCAGCCAGTGGAAAAAACAGGTTCTTGAGGAATTACCTCAACTGTTTACAAACGGACGCTCAAAAACGGCTCCCGATAACGACCAGTTAGTGCCTGAGCTCTATCGCCAGATTGGTCAGTTGAAGGTAGAATTGGACTGGCTTGAAAAAAAAACTCAACGCCTCCGTTGAACAGAAGCGGCAGCTTGTTGAACAGGAGTACCGTTCATTGTCGGTTGCGAGACAGTGCGAACTCCTAGGCTTGTCTAGAGCATCGTTCTATTACAGTCCTGTAGGGGAGTCACCACAAAATCTGCTCTACATGCGTCTGTTAGATGAACAGTACACCAAGACGCCGTTCTACGGGGTACCTCGATTGACTGAATGGCTTTGTTCTCAAGGACACACTGTCAATCGGAAACGAGTGGCAAGGTTAATGCGGAAGATGGGATTAGCTGCCATCTATCCCAAGCCCAAGACCTCCGGTATGGGCAAACCGTCAAAAACGTATCCCTATCTGTTGAAAGGATTAAGTATCACCAGACCGAATCAGGTCTGGGCAACTGACATAACCTATATTCGCTTGAACAAAGGTTTTGTCTATCTGGTAGCCGTTATGGATTGGTTTTCCCGTTACGTGTTGTCATGGGAACTGTCAAACTCACTTGATGTATTCTTTTGTCTTTCGGCTCTCGAACGAGCCCTTCGTCAATCGAGTCCGTTAATATTTAACAACGACCAAGGAAGTCAGTTTACTTCCGAGGCGTTTACTGGTAGACTTGAAGCCTCTAACATTGCCATCAGTTGGAACGGCAGAGGTAGCTATTTTGACAACATTTTCATTGAGCGGCTTTGGCGTAGTGTCAAATATGAGGAGGTTTATCTCAACGACTATGACTCAATGAACACGGCTCATCGTCGATTGAGAGACTATTTCAACTTTTATAACCGAGAGCGGCTACATCAGTCGCTCGACTACCGCACCCCATACGAGGTGTATTTCCAATAACTTCAGGCGTTGAAATCTGACCAGAATTAGTTGGATATTATTTCTTAAATCTCCTTCTTTGCTGTCTAAAGGATGGGGGTAAGTTCACCCTACAATCTGAATTACGTAAGTTCTATCTTGTATTTAGTCATTCGCATTCATATTTACTCATGCTTGTTGGCGATTTGATGATTGAAGATTGTTACGATAGATCTACTTGGGGATCAAACGAGTGGATAGCGAGTGATCAACTGAACGGATAGTGATGTAATTACCCCCAAAAACTAGACAGTTGAATAAGAGATCTTTCCGACTGGCAAAATGGTCATCATCTGGGCGAAAATAGGGCTCGGAAACGCCACGAAAAAGAAAGGAGTTTCTCCACCATGTCCCACAGAAAACAGCGTGATGGCCGATTCAAAGCACAAGTGGCTCTTGAAGCCATTAAGAATCAGCAAACTATCGCTCAGATTGCCAGTGAATACGGTGTTAATCCAGCGCAAGTCAGCCAATGGAAAAAACAGGTTCTTGAGGAATTGCCTCAACTGTTTACAAACGGACGCTCAAAAACGGCTTCCGATAACGACCAGTTAGTGCCTGAGCTCTATCGTCAGATTGGTCAGTTGAAGGTAGAATTGGACTGGCTTGAAAAAAAAACGCAACGCCTCCGTTGAACAGAAGCGGCAGCTTGTTGAACAGGAGTACCGTTCATTGTCGGTTGCGAGACAGTGCGAACTCCTAGGCTTGTCTAGAGCATCGTTCTATTACAGTCCTGTAGGGGAGTCACCACAAAATCTGCTCTACATGCGTCTGTTAGATGAACAGTACACCAAGACGCCGTTCTACGGGGTATCTCGATTGACTGAATGGCTTTGTTCCCAAGGATATGTCGTCAATCGGAAACGAGTGGCAAGGTTAATGCGGAAGATGGGATTAGCTGCCATCTATCCCAAGCCCAAAACCTCCAGTATGGGCAAACCGTCAAAAACGTATCCCTATCTGTTGAAAGGATTAAGTATCATCAGACCGAATCACGTCTGGGCAACTGACATAACCTATATTCGCTTGAGTAGTGGATATGTTTATCTAGTAGCCGTTATGGATTGGTTTTCCCGTTATGTGTTGTCATGGGAACTTTCCAACTCACTAGGGGATCTCTATCGCACTCACTATTCGTTCGTTTGATCGTATTCTTTTGTCTGTCGGCTCTCGAACGAGCCCTTAGTGGTCTTCTCGCTAAGTATTTAATGCTTTCAATACTGGCACAAGAAACCCGTTCCACCACGCCGGTAGGTGCGGTTTCTAACCGCACCGACACCCACACTTAACCATATTTACTTACCGATAGAACCACTTAGTGGTTTACTCGCCAAGTATTTATGTCTTCCTGGACTGGCACAAGATACATATTCCACAATTCATGTAGGTGCGGTTTCTAACCGCACCGGCACCCAACACTTGCCATATGTTCTTAGCGAGTCAACCACTAAGTTATCATCTAAAATTTTTTTGTTACATTAGCCTAAAAAAGTAGAACCCTTTGACCTGAAACCGGTCAAAGGGATTCGGAACTTCCTCGTACTGCAATCGTGACACTCCCCCCACTCTCACGAAATTGTAAGGATCAAGGTGAATAACGACCGATCAACCGAACGAACAGTGAGGGCGATAGCAAATCCCGTGCGATAGAGTTCCCTTTTTCCCCAAAAACCGGGTTTCTTCTTTCCTTGCCCACGCAAATCCACGCCCCTTCCATCCACCGCTCTGCTACCTACCGTTCCAACAGGCTCTTAACAAATCTCCCGTAGAAATCGCGCTGGGCAACACTTCGTACTCCGCCCAACACCCCGGGCATTTGCCAACCCATTCGCGCTGCTTCCGTATCCTGTCATTCGCCCACAGATCCGCGAAATCCTCATCCCGCAGATTACCGACGCTCGTTGTATTGAATTGACACGTAGGCACGCGCCCATCCGGCAGCAACCGGAGGTGTGGGTTCAGCGCCACGCATTTTGGGTTAGGCGCACCCTCGCCGTCAAACAGCCGATTGCGAATGCCTAGCAGATAATAGCGTTTCGCAAGCCGATCGAGCAGCGGGCAACTGGTGATGTCTTTTTCAATCTCGTCGAACAGCGTTTGAAGATGCTCCTCCGTGAATTCACCGAAGGTCGTGAACTGGCCGATTTGGGCTGGTGCAACCTCCAGCTCCTCCTTCAGGTTATAGGTCGCGCTGAGGTCATACGCCATCACGACGAGGTTCGGATATGTGCTCGCAAGGCTTAACACCTTCCTAAATTGCGACTCCGTGAAGGCTCTCCCGGTTGTCCTCGGCGAATACAAATGCGTGTTCCCCAACGTCAATCCGTTGCTATTGGTAACCAGCAGCACCCCTTTTTCCGCATGTGTCTCATCAAGTCTTCCGCCAACAGGTTTTCGGAAAAACTTGAAAATCGACTCATGCGCCTCCGCCGACTTGACTAGCATGACCAAGCCGTCCCTGTTTATCAATTGGCGCTTCTGACCGGATCGAAACACCTGATAGTCGGGCATCTGTTGCTCTAACCAATTGTCGTGTGAACACTACACCTCTTGAAGAAGAACATAATCCGGTTCGTGTTGCTTGATATACGCAACAATCCGGTTCTGTCAAGGTCTGTTCCTATGCGTCAACCACAGTGGAAGCGCCCACACGTTAAGAACTAAAATGGATCTTGACTCCTGCCACGTCAATGCCGTTGGGCTTGCTTCTATCCATGATGGCATTTTAGCCATAAATTGGACCTCGTTTTCAATTCAGCGCAGCGTTGAGTGTTTTATGCTCTGAGCCATTGAGACGAGCATTGTGCTTCTCTGCTCAGCGCGCCCCTCACGTGCTAGGTCTGAATTGCCAAATCCGCACCACACAGCAGCATTCCGGCTTGATAACCCGTAGCCACGGTCTGCCGCATAACAGCGGCACGGATGCTGCTGCTACTCCCTCAACGCCTTGGATGATAACAGACGCGTGTTACAAACAGATGACGATTGTGTGAAATTTGTATTACGATCTTGTTACGATTCTGTCACTTTCCCAGTCTCCTCATCGCTGTCCCGGACGCTACCTCCGGGTTCATACCCACATCCCGAAATTTCATACCAACGCTCCTGCCTCTCTAATGCCGAAACCACACAAATTCCAGTCATAGCAAGCGTTACAGCCCATTTCGCATCTCCATTACCAACCCCGATTTGGTATGAAAAGTATGAAATTTCCCAAGATGACTATAACTCCTTCTTCAGCCCGCACCACCGCCCTAAAACCTAATTTTTTCTCTTCATGTCAATCCGCGTCCTTTGCATCCTTCCAGAAACGACTTTGCCGCTTGGTATTCAAGCAGATTCCCATGATTCCCAAACTTTTTAAGGGTAATATGCCGAAAACTATGCGATAATAGAATCAATCGAAAACGAGCGAATCATAAGAATACGGCAGATTTCCGACGTTTTCAGGTCTTTCGCATTACGGAAGATAAATCGCCGCCGTGTGGCGTTGAGGAGTTCAACTGCGCAAATCCCATCTTCAATGGAGCATTCGTCACAGCAGGAGCCAAGGATTCATGCCCATCGTGACATCCGACTTCCCGGGAGCCGCATTCCCGCCGGGGACGAAAGTATCATTTATAACCAAGAGCGGCGCGGCGCAAGCCACCGTCCAAAAACTTCTGCCACGGTGGGCGCGGGTAGGGACGCAGCACGGGGAACTATGGAATGTCCCGTACGGGGCTTTGACACACATAGCGCCAGCGCCAGCGTCCGCTATGTCACTTAAAGAAGTCGAAGCGCTCGGGGTACACTTTATCCGAGAACACGAAGTCCGAAGCGGTCTCAAAAAAGGTTGGAAATTCGCGTTCGACCTCGCCCCTGTGCGCGGAGGTATATGTAGGTACAAAGAGAAGCTGATTGCGCTTTCGGTAACATACTGCTTGAAAGCATCCAAGGAGGAGATTGTTGACACGATTCTGCACGAGATTGCCCACGCAATCACTGGACCGAATCATGCCCACGATGAGGCATGGAAAACCGTAGCACGACGAATTGGGTGCACGGCTAAACGCTGCCACCAAGTCGATCATACACCCCCGCGCTGGCGAGGACAGTGTGGATGCGGTCAAGAGTGGAAGCGGCAGCGCTTGACCCGGCGCGCCCGAACGGGCCATTGTCCGAAGTGTAAGAAAAAGATTGCATGGCAAAGGGTAGAAGTAGTATCCTGAAAAACAAACCGCGGGTTGCGGGATTAGAATACCTACGCCAACTATGAAACCGGGATGTCAACAAGGAAAACCCACATCAACGCTACAATTCTGTGACATCGGTCGAGTATGATACTATTTACCGCTGGAGGTAACCGATTCCAATGCCAACGATACTAGGGAAACTATTGATGGCTTACAACTATAGGCATGTCTTTGGGATGCTAACCCTCCTTACCGTGTTCCTTTCAATTGCGGTTGAAGTGCGTGCCGAATCGCCGAATTTCCCGGACCGCATCGCGATTGTGGAAGGTCAGTTCTCGGACGATCCGGACAAGTTCAGCTTTGCCATAATCGGAGATAAAACCGGCGGCGGCGAGGACAAATGGCACGTGTTTGACCGCGCCATCGCCGAAATCAATGCGCTGAAACCCGACTTTGCCATCATGGTTGGCGATCTGATTCAGGGGTATACGACAGACATAAAAAAGATTGAGTCGGAATGGAAAGAGTTTTGGGGACACGAGTCCGCTTTGGAAGTTCCCTTTATACCGTTACCGGGCAACCACGACATCACCAACCGCTTGATGTACGATTATTGGGCGGACAATCTCGGGCGCACCTACTCGGCGTTCACCTACAAAGACTGCC
Organism: Candidatus Poribacteria bacterium; assembly: GCA_965197465.1. GTDB lineage: Bacteria > Poribacteria > WGA-4E > WGA-4E > JAJDTR01 > JAJDTR01. The sequence continues at coordinate 4,674,972 of OZ240209.1, forward strand.
TCTTTCTGCTGCTCAACACGGAGGAAAGGCACGGTCTTCCAGAATCTGGCGAGGGCGCGTTGGAGAACTGGTTCGGCGCTCGACAGATCGACTATGCCATCCAAGAATTGACGAAACACAAAAACGTGCGGCACACGTTTGTTCTGTTGCATAAACCTGCGTGGTTGCATGAAGGATCGGGTTGGCTTGAGATTGAGGCAGCGCTTGCCGGACGTGAATACACCGTTTTCGCGGGGCACTACCACAACCTGACGCTCCACACGCGGAACGACCATCGCTATTTCGTTCTAGGCGCAACCGGTGGCGCTTTCACACCGCGGGAGACGAAGGAATTCGGCGCATTCGATCATTACAGCCTCGTGACGGTGGACGGGGGCGATGTGGGTGTTGCGATTATTGAACCGGGCAACATCCATCCGGCCGACATCTCGACGGCGGAATACAAAGAGAATCTGACCAAATTACTTACATTAAAGTCCGATTTCAATGTTAACAGAAAAGGAGCGCAGTCGAGCGGCACGGTTGAATTGCGGTTGAAGAACACGCTCGAAAAACCGGTGAGAGCCGAAATCGTTTTCAGCTCCGATACGAACTGGCGGATAACACCGTCCACCATTACGATTGAGGCCCAACCGGGCGAGGGAGCGAAGAGCACAGTTAAATTCTCCTGTTCATCCAACGAGTTGCTCCCCCTCCCGACCTATGGCTATGCGATTTTGTACGGTGGAGAGCAGTTGTACGGTCGCTCCGATATAATCAATCTGGTTGACCCGGCGGACATGCACTCCCTCAAAGACTGGATGGTGCTTGGACCATTCGACTTGGAAGTGAGGCAAATTCCCGCCACCCCGGGAGGATATCCGGCAGCGTTCACCTCTAACCTTCAGCCGAAGTTGAGCACTTCAACCTATCAGGGCAAAACTGGGCAAATCGGCTGGCAGGAATTCCGTGCCGACGACGGTCTGGTTAGTTTGGACGAGGCATTCGGTGACCCGAATTGGGCAATTGGGTACGGAGCGACCTATATCAAGAGTCCAGAGAATAGGACGGTTCTGACGTCGGTGCGATGGAACGACATCGGGCGGCTCTTCCTAAACGGCGACGAATTTCGGATTTTTGAGTCTCCAGGTTATGTCGAGCTGCCATTGCGCGCGGGCTGGAATACCCTTATGATTAAGTGCGCGAATTACACCGAGGGATGGAACTATCGGATAGCAATCGAAAACCCGCTGGACGACCTCGTATTCTCCAATCACAAGGAGTAAGAAGCAGCAAACAGTAGTAGGCACACTCTGTATGCCGTAACCTGCGCATTCGGCACTCCACAATGCTTGAATACACCGAAATCTTTGTGAAATCCGACACTCCATCCAACCCCAACAACGAGGACATGCTTTATGTCTACTTACCTGGAACCGTCACAGCACAACGCTTGGGAAACCAACGGATACCTTAGGATTCGCGGATTCTTCTCGGATAGCGAGGTCGCCGCGCTATGTCAATGGGTCACTGAAATCGAAAGCTGGGGGCAAGATCCGCAGAGGTGGATGCACCATTACGAATCGGTATCGGACGGAACCCGGCTCTCGCGCACGGAAAACTTCGCTCCGTATCACGAGGGGATGAAATCGACCTTGACGGCTGGCAAAGTGTCAGCCGTTATCTCGGAGTTGACCGGAGAGCCCGCCGTGCTCTACAAAGAGAAAATCAACTACAAATATCCCGGCGGCGGTGGCTATGCACCCCATCAGGATGCCCCCGCCTACGAGTTCGTTAAAAGTCACACCACATGTTTAATCTCAATAGATGCGGCGACGGTCGAGAACGGGTGTTTGTACTTCTCGCCCGGGCGGCATCGGGAAGGCTTGATTGCGCTGGACGAAAACGGTTGTATTGCCCCCGAGGTTGCAGAGAGCATGGATTGGGTTGCCGCGCCCACGCAACCGGGCGACATGCTGTTATTCAGCTCTTACATTCCGCACAAGAGCCACGCAAACAATTCAAATCTCCCCAGACGCATCATCTACGCCGTCTACAATCGCCTCTCCGAAGGCGACTGGCGTGATAAGTATTACGAGGACAAGCGTCAGGCTTTTTCGCGGTACGCGGCGGACGAGTCGGGGAGGTCAGGTCAAATCAGCAAGATAGCCCATTTCCGGGGAAGGACTGTGTTGAATCATGAAGAATAGTGTTGATCAAACGCTTGCGGACGACATGGCGTGCGCGACGAACCACCAGAAGATTGGCATCCTGTTCGACTATATGGTACGGACAGGACAGTCATTTTATGATGAGTCCGTGACACAACTGGAGCACGCGCTTCAATGCGCCAACCAAGCTCGAATCAGCAAGGCTACGCCGGCGCAGATTACAAGCGCCCTGTTACACGATCTGGGACATTTTCTATTAGACGAACATGACGCCGACAAAGCGTTTTTGGCGGACGACCTTAATCACGAAGCGATTGGCGCGGACTTTCTGAAGGCGTTCTTCCCGGACGCGGTTACGACACCGGTACGGTTGCACGTGCCCGCAAAGCGCTACCTGTGCACGACGGATGCGGCGTACTATGACGGTTTATCCGAGGCGTCAAAGCGGAGTTTCCGGCTTCAAGGCGGGGTTATGTCGGATGATGAACGGTCGGCTTTTGAGCGAATCCCCTATTCCGAGGATGCGCTCAACTTGCGGCGGTGGGACGACCTCGCGAAAGTGAAGAACTTGGAAACGCCCGGGTTGCAGGTTTACCGCGAGGTTGTAGAGAACTGCTTGCGGTGAGTCGTTAGGGGTTGGCCATTATACCAAGGAACATAGCCATGCTACTTTGATGTGTTTTGCCTCAATCCCCCATGTGCTTTGAATCGGTTAGGGATCTCTATCGCATTCGCTACGGGATTTACTATCGCGTTCGTTATTCACTCACTTGATCGTACTGCTTTCTACGAGCCATGCTAAACATAATCCTTTCGTAGTTCTTGGCGTTGCTGAACCGTATTATGACTCATACATGACCGTTTGCTAGCCCGAAATCCACCTTAATGTACTGTGTAGTTTTTGGGGCAATTACAGTATTTCATTAATGGTACTAAAGCCTGAATCTACTTCGATGGAGGTAAATGAAAAACGGAGTGGTTTCTGTACGAGCGAGGGTTGTGATTAAGAAGGTAGGATAGGAATAAAGAAAGGGCACTCTTCGGAGTGCCCTTTTTGTGTATTAATAGGCTTAGTTTCTATTGTTAAATTCTGACCAATCAATGCCCAGTTGCTTTACAAATTTTCGCACGACACTTGTAGGTATTTCATCAGAACCGTGAAATGGCAAAACAGAATAACTATCCGTATTCGGGTTGTACCACGGCCTATGAGAACCTCTGCTGATACTTGTCTCATAGCATCCATGCTTTTTCACTCTTTTAGAAACCTCAATGTATTTCACAGTGCATATTGTGAATCTGAAGCAGACATAGCAGCTTGGAACCAGAGATTATGTGAATCTTTTCGCCTTCTGCCTCTAGGCGTTACTGTTGTAAACTTAGGTTCATAGATTTCTAGGTTTTCAAATGTGTCTACTTGCTCAACAATAATCTCATCTGGTAAAGGACGTTTAGAATATCCGTATATTTCTAACGTTGCGATGAAGGCATCCTTAACATTTTTTAGAGCCTCATCAAAAGAAAAACCATAAGTCAGAAACTCTGGTAGTTCTCTGCAAGTTACTGTAATAGCCCCATCCGACTCAAGTGTTAGGACTAAAGTAATCTTAAACGTGATTTTCATCGTCCCCCCTAGTTTTAATCCATTTCGGGATTGCTACATTCATTATTAGGTTTCTATGACCTAAATTATATCAGCTAGGGTTCTAATTTTCAACCCATTTACACACCTTTAGTTCAACCTATTGAAAATATAGTTTCTTGTAATTCTTGTAATATGGATGCAAATGACTTTCTCCAAATTGAAGTCTGTAAGTACCTTCGCCCGATTAGTAGATTACCCCACAGTGACGAGATATCAAGAGGTAGATGGAGGGGTTAGTATAATGGCCAGGACTTGCCGCCTTGAAGAAACCGAATTTCTCGGAGAAGCTCGGTTTCTCTATTTTCAGGCTCTATATCAATTCCAGTTGTTCGACGATTTTCTTGTCCTGTTCTGATTTGGTTAACGTGCTATCGGGTAAATTTCCCGCAGATTCAACAGTTTTTCCGTAGATGCTTGCAAGTTTCCCTATGTCAATTTTGCTCAGAAGCGAGGCGGTTATAGGACGCTTTGAATCCCAGAAGATATAGGTAGAAAAAAATGCCTGCGACTTATCTGAGTTCAATAAATCGCAAAGGGTTTGGGCTTCACTTTCAGTTCGGCATGGAAGAAAGTAAACCGTATCATCGAAAATAACAGGTTTGCCTTCAAAAGGTCCGACAACCACAAATAGCAATCGCTTATACAGGCTACAAATTGCTACTTTCCAGTCAGCGAAAGAATAATCACCAACTCCAAAAATTGCAAATTTCGGCTTGTTCTTATAGATTTTACTCTTTCGCCGAGTGAAGTCCGGTTCGTGTGCTTCAAGATATGCCCAGGTTTGGGGAGCGGCTTCTTTGATCTTAAAGGTTTCTTCTCCAACAAATCGTTGAGGAACTATCACTTTCCTTTTTAGATTATCAGTTCTTCCATTCGCAACATCAGAACCTTTCAGCAAGGGAAAGACGTACTCCTCCTCGATCTCAACCCTTTCGCCTAGTCCATTGTAAAGGCTTTTGTTTCGTTGTGCCAACTCCATCACCTTAGAGCAATCATGTTTTATTCCCGAACGCCACTTTACTGTTGCTTTTGAATTGAGGATCCGATTTTCATCAAACCCCCGAATATCGTTCAGCAAATCACCATCTCTAAATCCAATTACCTTCTCCGGTTTAGTAGCGGTCACGGTTTCGAAGACAGGACAATCATTTTCTTTCAAATCGCCCACAAAGTCGCAAAACAGCACGCACGCATCAGTCGCAACACCAAACTCCTTAAGAGCATTGATTTTGAAGATTGCGGAGCGTGATAAGGGGGCGTTGGTCTGATAGATGTAACTTAAAACTTTCCTAGCAACAGCCGTTTTCAACAGGATTGCGAACGAACCTTTTTCTTCCCGAAGCCAATCAACTGCCTGAATCGTCATCCACTCCGAAATATCAAAATTACCCTTTCCGGTAATGGCGTCCATGCCCGCATAGTTGTGAAAATTCGACTTCATTGGAAGGTTGCCTCCTTCAATAAAACCGAGGGCTGAATTTGTTACCCAAGGAAAGTTTCCAATGACCAAAATAGGGGCGGTCAACCGTTCAAGAACGGCCTCCCAATCCGTACGGAAGAAATCCGCATGTATCAATTCCATCCTTTGATCGACGCAAGCAAGTTTTCGTGCGTGAGACAAATGGACGGCATTTATGTCTACGGCGACAATCTTCTTGGCGCGAGAGAAACATTTAGAGGAAGCCTTAACAAAAGCACCAATCCCACAAGTTGGTTCGATTATGGTTTGGGGTACTACCTCTAAGCGCGTTAATGTCTCGCAAATCTGAATAGCCAATGAAAGAGGAGTTTGATAATCTCCAAATTCAATTTTCTGCCGTGATGTTTTGCGCATTGGAGTCTACCTTATTCTGATGATGCCTTCCTCGTTACCGGCAGTTTCAATAATTCGCCTATATTGAAGTCGCCATTGTAATGCGTTTGAAATTGTCAGGAATCCCTGCTCGGGGGGATTCCTCAATATCTCATCAGCAATACTTTCAGCTTCTATCTCTTCGACGGGTAGATTCTTCTCGAACATGAAAGCCATTAAATCATCTTTATTTCCTTCATTCTCCAATATCGATCGAATCCCTCTCGGGATTTGATAGTCTCCCGTTCGATGTGCTTGAAGGTAGATATTATGAAGGATGTTCAAAGTACCCGATCGGCTTTCATGGTTATCGGTCTTTTCATAGACAAAAATTAGCAGCGAATATCCGAGACCGTAAATTTTCTGTCGAGCCGACTTGAACGGACAGGAGGACTGAGGTTGTTTAATACTTGTGACCTTCATATCCACAGAAAAAAGTGGAAAGTCAATCCCTCGAGCGGAACTGCCTTCTTCATAATCAAATTTACCTGATAAATATGCCCGAAAATTGTGTTCTAAATGTGTTCCTACGGCTTTCCCGTCGGTGACTCCATACAATGATGGTTCGGGTGAATTTGATACCACCCTTGAGAATTCCCCAGCCTCGTCGCACAGTATTGGTGCCGAAAGTTTGGGTTTCATAGATATTCCCACATGCGTTTAAGATTTCACCCTACAGAGTGTGGAATTAAGTAACCAATCAACCGAGTGAATAACGATCAACTGATTAGGGAGGGCGATAGCTAATCCCGCGCGATAGAACTCCCTTCAACAACCAACGTCTATCAATAGTCCAAGGTACGTTTACGTTTCGATGCCCCACCTGTGTACAAAATCATAGCGAAACCCAACTCTCGCGTCTTCGGTACTCTTGCTTATCCATTCTCTGATTTCAGCGCGGAGATCGTTTGTCACATCATTAAGTTGCTCTGATTGTAGGAGCGAACATTGCTCGCGCCGGAAGCACACTCCACTATTCGTTTTCGTGGGAATCATGTGCAGCCGCGCCGCCGATGACGATCAGAAACACGCTGTCTTCGTTGGCGTAAACAGAGTGTACCACGTCGCCGGTGAAGACAACTGCCTCACCCCGTTCTAGCGTGATTTCCTCGGCACGTGTCGTAAATGTGATATTTCCGTCGAGACAGGTGACCGAGGCAGCCGCTGGCGCCGGATGCTCTCCGAGGGCGTGCCCCGTTTTGAGTACAGTTAGTACGACCGTTAGCTCATCGCCGCGGGCTAACGTCAGCGATGATCGCCCCGACGTATTAAACGTTGCTTCCTTCATGAGTTTCTCAGCCAATGACAGAAGCGGGAATCCCTGAGCCAGCGATGTGTTTAAGTCTACGGGTTTATAGGGTCGTTCGAATGAAGTATTCATTGTTGATCCTCCGGGTGATGAATCTGACCATTCTTTCCATTTTCCTCCCCGCATGAATGAAAATAGATGACAAAGCCATTATTTGCACTTTGCGGATAGGCGTTTAGATGTTTTTGCTGCCGTCAGCTATACAGCTGTTATAGCTCTATTGCACTCGCTAGGTTGCCACTGCCGCTTTCGAAGGCCTGGTGCATGTTACTTGAGATTGCCCCATAGGGATCAACTTAAGAGAAATCGTTCAGCATTGCCGGGGTTTTCCGTCGTAAATTTCTTAACTTAGCCCCAATTGGGCTGGTGCCCGGTGCGGTTGGAAACCGCACCTACCGTATGGGGCGCGACGTACAACCTCACAGACAGTAGGCGAACTCCCTTAACTTGGTCTCTATGCACGTTACTTGAGATTGCCCCATAGGGATCAACTTAAGAGAAATCGTCCAGCATTGCCGGGGGTTTCCGTCGTAAATTTCTTAACTTAGCCCCAATTGGGCTGGTGCCCGGTGCGGTTGGAAACCGCACCTACCGTATGGGGCGCGACGTACAACCTCACAGACAGTAGGCGAACTCCCTTAACTTGGTCTCTATGCACGTTACTTGAGATTACCCCAATAGGAGCGGCAGGATATAGGGCACAATCACCTTCTGAATCACGGTTAGTGTGCCGAAAATCGAATAAAACACGGCGCACAATACCAGCCCAATCTGCCGCCAAATCGGAGGTTGGATCTCCTTCGGCAGGAACTTCCGGTTCACATAAAGCGTGTGCAGCGACGTAATCACCAGCAGATAGCCGCCAACCGTCGCGGAAACCAAAATCATGAAAAACGGCTTGGCAAGGTACATGGCAACCACGCCCCACAGGATATAGACCACTAGAATCGGGTAATAGATAAACTTCGCGTCCGATTCTTTCAATTTCCGCGCTCTTGAGAACCCCGTCCAAATGATGTCCGTGTAACGGCGGGGGACGCTGTCTACGTTACCTAACTGCGTTGAAAAAAGCACCCAAAACCCGCATAACAGCGTGAGATACCAGAAAATTTGCCCGCCCTTCGCCGCCAGCCCCTCGGCTTGGAACGCCGCTGCCGACCACTCGTCGATCGCCTGTCCCGATGGCACAAACGAAATCGTTAGCATCGCGGGTAAAGCCATCCCGAAAAAGCAGCCTACCACCCAGATGTAGTACTGCTCGAACCGGTTATACTTCCACCACTCGCGGAAACGGTTCAGGTTTTCAGGCGTAATACGAAACACCTTGCCAAAATGCGACAGCGTCACCTTCTGCCCACCGATTATTGACGGAATTGCGCCGACGAGACTGCTCATGCCCCACCCTTTATCTCGCACGTAGTTGGTAATGGTGACATTCCCCAAGCCGCCGCTACCGGCGTATGCCGCAAATGCGCCTAGCAGCAGCCAATCAATCCCGTCCCCGCCCTCATCTGCGGCGGGTAGTGCACCGAAACTCAAGAATCCCTTGATGACCGTCCACCAAACTTTCGGAGATACCATAAAAACGTCAATAATGAGCAAGTATCCGATAATCCACACCACCATAACCAGTTGAACTTTCTCAAGGACGTTATAGATTTTGCCGCCGAACAGAACAATAAAAAGGCAAACGAAGAAGATGAGATATGCAAATGTCCGAACCGTTCCCTGATCCGCATCGCCCGGCAAATACCCCAACCAAGCGGCGCCAACGGCTGTAGCGGCAGCCATCGCCCACCCGGGCCAAATTCCGAAGAAGTCGATAATCGAATAGAAGAACGCCCAGAAACGCGAACCCGGCCGGCATCGCATATAGCCACTGAACATCGGTTCGCCTGTATAAACAGTGTAGCGTATGGCTTCCGTGTTGAGGAACGCCTGAAGGAGGATGGCGACCGTCGCGATCCACAGCAGCCTACCGCCGTATTGTGCCGTAATCGCGGGACCTAGCAGCCACTCGCCGCTGCCAATCGACCCGCCAAGCGCGATGATTCCGGGGCCTAGGATATTGCGAAATGCGCCCCCGAAACGGTAGGGTGGAGGCGCGGGAAGATCGTGAACCTCCCAGTCCGGCAAACACCCGCCGGGAACTGTTTCCGCTGTTGAACTTTCAGGGTTATTTCGATTTTCTGCCATTTTCTCTCCGCAGACAATAGTTGACAAACCAAGGCCCTGTTGGTGAGACGCTTAGGACTCACACACCTGAGATTGTAGGGATCAAGCGACCAAATAGGGAGCGCGATAGAAATTCCTACGCAGATCTGCGTTCCCTACTCGATTATAAAATATCCTGCTCGCTATTTGCGCAGTTAATCATAGATTATCGTCCACCCTTCCATCCCTGCAATCTTTACGGCGTTTGCGCGCCCTGCGTCTCCACATAGAGCGAGTAAAGGGATTGACTGCCTGCCATGAACAACCGATTCTTCTTGACGCCGCCGAAGCACAGATTGGCGCAAACCTCCGGGAGATGAATTCTGCCGATGAGATCGCCGTCCGGGGCGAAGACATGCACCCCGTCGAATCCTTCGCCAGCCCAGCCTGCGGACGCCCACAGGTTGCCGTCAATGTCGCAACGTATACCATCCGACATCCCTGGTGCCATGTCACAGAAATCCCTGCCGTTCGTCAGGCTCGCCCCGTCTACAACATCGTAGAGGCGGATATGACGAGGATGATTCGGCTTGTGCGAGACGCCGGTGTCAACGAGGTAGAGCCGCGAATAATCGGGCGAGAAACATAGTCCGTTCGGTTTCTCAAGCTCGTCTACCACCACAGTCGCCTCACCGGTGTCGGGATTGAGTCGATAGACGTTGGTCGGCAACTCGAATTCTGCCAGGTGTCCCTCGTAATTCAGCAGAATCCCGTAACCCGGATCAGTGAACCAGACGCGATCGTCTTCGTGCACCACCACGTCGTTGGGCGCATTCAAGCGTTTTCCCTCAAATCTGTCCATCAGCACCGTGACCGTACCGTCATGCTCGGTGCGCGTGACGCGGCGGGCGTCGTGTTCACAAGTGATTAGCCGCCCCTGCTTGTCGCGCGTGTTGCCGTTGCTGTTGTTGGAAGGCGATCGGTAAACGCTGACTTCGCCCGTCTCCTCTGTCCAGCGCAGGATTCTGTTGTTGGGAATATCGCTCCAAAGGAGATAGCGCCCATCGCCAAACCAGACGGGACCTTCCGCCCAGCGGCACCCCGTCCAGAGACGTTCTACCGTCGAATTTTTTATCGAGTAGCTGTTAAACCGTGGGTCGAGTATTTCTATTGCCGGATCGGGATACCGAACCGGTCCCCCATCCCAATCTCTATTCATAAATGCCTCCATCTTGTTTCTATCCTGATTCATGAGTTGAGTAACCTTCATGAATAAATTTACATTTAGATCTATGTCCAAATTGCCCTTACGGGTTGTCGGGTCTATAGGAGGGATCAACTGAGCGGATAGCGAAGGCGATAGTAGATCCCACAGTGAGTGCGATAGAACTCCCTTCCGATTCCCGACAATCGGTCGCGATTCGGAGATCGCTCCTACTACCGGTTGCGGTGATTTCAAACAGAATCTCACTCCGTCGAGAACTTGAACAGAATGCTATGGCTATAGACCTCACCCGGGCGCAGAATAACCGACTGCCAGCCGGGTGTTCCCTCTTTGTTAATTGCGTCCGGAAAGTGCTGGGTCTCAAGGCAGAATCCCGCATGTTTATTATAAATGGTACTGCCCTTACCGCTAAGTGAACCATCAAGGTAGTTGCCGGTGTAGAGCTGCACCCCCGGCACGTCGGTGAATACTTCCATTTTGCGGCCGGTACTCGGTTCGCTGACGCGAGCGACTAATTTCATCTTCCCCGCCTCGCCATTGAGAACGAAATTGATGTCGTATCCCCCTGGATCCTCGCCTCCATCCCCGGGCAACTGCCCAATGTCTCGCCCAATCAGCTTGGATTCACGGAAATCGAACGGCGTGTTCTTCACCGATGCAATCTCGCCCGTCGGGATGACTGTTTCGTCCGTCGGCGTGTAGTTGTCGGCATTGAGGACCAATTCGTGCTTGAGGATATCGCCGGCGTCATGCCCCGCGAGATTCCAGTAGGAATGGTTCGCAAGATTCACGATGGTCGGCGCATCGGTGTCAGCCCAAATATCGACCCGAAGCTGGCTCGCCGTCAGCGAATAGGTAACCGTCGCCGACAGGTTGCCGGGATATCCCTCCTCACCGTCGGGACTGACGTATTTCATCGACAAGGATACGCCCTCGGGGACCGCGTGTTCCGCAATGACATTCCACACCTTTTTGTCAAATCCCTTTTCTCCACCGTGCAGGTGGCTGGGACCCATGTTGGTCGCAAGTGTGTACTCCTTGCCATCAAGCGTGAATTTGCCGTTGGCGATGCGGTTCGCAACCCTGCCGACCGTGCAGCCGAAATACGGGTGACCGGCGAGGTAGCCGTCAAGCGTATCGAATCCGAGGGCGACATCGGCGCTCTCCCCGTTGCGGTCAGGGAGGTGAAGTTCAGTGAGGAGCGCCCCGTAATTGGTGATTTTTGCGGTTATGCCTTGCCCGTTATCCAGCGTGTACAGATAGCCGGTTTTGTCATCGACCATTCCCCACTCAACTCTTTGAATGCCTGCACCGGTTTGGCTGTGTCCCTGAATGTGACTCCGAGCGGATGTCGCCAGTAAGCCCAACATGAGCATTATTGCAACGGTGTATACTGAAATTGCCATCGTTTACCTCCTTGGAAGTATTCTCTTGATTAACTAGACCGTACCAACAATAGTTGTGATTGTTGATGATTTTAAATTTCGTTTGAGTGTTAGTGCTTGTTCGCGTTCATCTCTGCGGGTAAATCTCCGTTCCCGCAATCCAACAGCAACCGAGATTCATCTGCGCCAGTATGTGCGAGCGGTCTTTCGAGTTTTGCTTGCCTCGCGCTTTTTCTTTTCCTGTAGTTTCTCGTGGTAGAGTTCATGACACTCGCGACAAAGCGCAGTTAAATCTGTGAGTTGCTCTTTGCCACGGCGCTGGTAATTTACATGATGCACCTCAGAGGCGGGCGCACCGCAAACCCGACACTTCCCGCCAGATTTTTTCATGATGGTATCTCGTTTTGCTTTCCATTTTGGCGATCCCAGATACGACTTGTAATTGCGTTGGCGTGTCTGCTTGCTCGGTTGATATTGCCTCTTTCGTTGTGTCACTGTGATTTATCCTTTCGAGAAAATGTCAGCTTTGATGGTGTGCCGAGTTGTTAGCTTTTTAGCGAATCGTCAAATAAAATCCTGTCAGTCTGTAGGTTGGGTTGAACGTAGTGAAACCCAACTCCAAGCGCGAATTTAGATATTTTCGGTTTCGACTGACACCGTAGGGAACAACGAGGGATCAACCGGCCGAATATGGAGTGCGATAGAACTCCCATATGAATCTGTTGTTATTCCCGAAGCAGCCTAACATGGCGCTCCGCTGGAGCGCAAGACGGTTATACATCCGCTTTCTATAGACATGCCGCTCCTCTGGAGCGAAACCCATGTAGCAGCGCACTCCAGTGCGGGATCAAGAGAGATCAAGCAAGCGGATAGTGAGCGCGATAGAAATCCCTCGGTATTCCCTACGTGCCCTTGCAACAGGCAATTATGCACTGCCGGCTTGTTGTTTCGCGCGACGCTTGGCGGCGAGGCGTTTGATGAACTCGTCCACCGTGACGCCGATGAGAATCACGCAACCGATCACCGTGAACTCGGACTCGGTGGCAACGTTGAGGAAGAAAACCGCGTTCTTTATCACCTCGACCATCGCCGCGCCGCAGATGATGCCTCCGATTGTTCCTTCGCCGCCGCGAAGGCTGCACCCGCCGAGCACCGCTCCCGCAATGGCATACAGCTCGTAGAAATTCCCGAACGTCGAGGGTTGAACCGAATTCTGATCCAGCGCGAACAACATCCCGCCAAACCCTGCCAGTAGCGAGCAGATCATATAGGCGCAGATGACCATCCGATCCGTATTGATTCCGCTGAAACGCGCCGCTTTCTCATTTCGACCGAGTGCGAGCAGGTAGCGTCCATATATCGTTTTGTTGAGAAAGAGCGCGGCGATACCGCCAAGCAGGAGGACAATCACAAACGGCATCGGGATAACGTCAAACACCCGATACTTCACGATGAGTCGCAACCCTTGAAAATCGATGCCGAACCCTTGGTTTATCTCGCCCGTGATGTATCTGGCGACGCCGCGGTAGATGAACAATCCGCAGAGCGTGACGATGAAGGGTTGTAATTTGAGCTTGGTGATTAACACCCCGTGCGTGAAGCCGATTGCCAACGCCAGCAGAATGACCAACGCGAACCCAACGCCGATGGGCAGCCCCTTACCGACGAGAAAAAGGGGGAAAAGTGAACCGGTTAACCCGATGAGGGAGCCGATCGAGAGATCGATGCCTGAGGTGATAATCACAAACCCGGCGCCGATAGCCAAGATGCCGTAAAGCCCGGTCCACCGCGCCATGTTCGTCAAATTGCCGACTCCCAGAAAGCGCGGTTCGATCACCCCGGTAATTAGGAAGATGGCAGCCAAGAGCAGGAAAATGCCCAGCGTCTTTTTCATGAATCTTCGCGGTTACGTACTTTGGTTTGTAGACGATTGATTCATGCGGATTGGCAATCATCAAATCGCCGATTCCCCTTCTTGTTGGGAGTTGCGTTCACGGCTTAAAGGTAACCCACTAGAGGATTTCTATGGGATACCTATCAATCAACCGACTGGATAGGGAGCGGGATTTACTATGGGATCTCTACCGCCTTTCCTATCGGTCAGTTGCTCCTTCGTTATCCGCTCAGTTGATCTATTCGGTCGCTTGATCCGGTTGCCAACCCCATGACCGCCTCTTCACTGAGCATGTCGCGCCCGAGTTCACCTGCCAGCGCTCCGTCGTGCATGACCAACACGCGATCCGAAATGCGGAGAATCTCTTCAAGGTCACTGGAGATTGCCAGGATAGCCACGCCTTGACTTGCCAAGTTTTCAATCAACTGGTAGATTTCGCTCTTGGAGCCGACATCAATGCCCCTTGTTGGCTCATCCAAAAGGAGAACTTTCGGTTTTAGGGAGATCCATTTGGCGAGCACAACCTTCTGTTGGTTACCGCCGGAGAGCAGCCCAACCTCGTTTTCGATAGAGGTTGTTTTCACGTTGAACTCATCCACCGCCTCGCGGGCGAGGTCGGCGACTTCTTTCTGGCGTACAAATTTCCCCGTCTGGTAACGGTCAAGCGCCGACAATGAAATGTTGTCGCGAACCGCAAACTCCGTAATCAATCCGTAGTCCCGACGATCCTCCGGAACCAGCGCAATGCCCGCGTTAATCGCGTCGCGGGGATTGTTGATTTCCACGATGTCGCCGTCCACCTTGACCATCCCGGAGATAGCGCTGTCCACGCCGAAGATTGCCTGCGCCAACTCCGTTCGTCCCGCACCCACGAGGCCAGCCATTCCAACCACCTCGCCCGCATGGAGCGTGAAATTGACAGGCAGATCCGAATGCCCAGGCACCACAAAATCGGAGACCTCAAGCACGGGCGCTCCAATCTGGTGTTCTTTGCGTTGATAGAACTGCGTCAGAGATCGTCCCACCATCAGCGACACCATGCGCTCGTGGTTAATCTCGTCACGCGCCAACTCACCGCTATTTTCACCATCTCGGAGGACGATAACGCGGTCGGCAATCTGACCGACCTCCATCAGGCGATGGGAAATGTAGACGATACAAACACCCTGAGATCTTAGGCTTCGGATAAGATGAAAGAGGCAATCCGTTTCGTGTTGCGTTAGGCTGCTGGTGGGCTCATCCATGATAATCATCCGGGCATTCTGGGATAGCGCCTTGGCAATCTCTACCATCTGCTGATGCCCGATGGAAAGCTCGCGAACGGTTGTTTCAGGGTCGCAGTCCATCTCAAGCTGATCGAGAATCTCGCGGGTGTCCCGGCGAATCGCCTTCTGGTCAATTAAACCGAGGCGCCCAAATTTGCGCGGCTCGCGCCCCAAGAAGATGTTCGCCCCGACGCTCAGATTGTCCGACAGGTTGAGCTCTTGGTGAATGAACGCGATTCCCAGTTCGGTCGCCGTGGCGACAGTCGGAATGGTTACGGGTTGTCCTTCAAGCCAAATGGTTCCCGCGTCGGGCGGATGGACGCCGGCGATGACCTTCATTAAGGTGCTTTTGCCCGCGCCGTTCTCACCGATGACGGCGACCACCTCGCCGAGGAAAAAGGAGGCATTCACGTTGTTGAGCGCATGCACCCCCGGGAAGCGTTTGTGGATTCCGGTCGCTTCCAGGAAGGGATTTGCATCAGCGTTTCGCATAGAATTTCCGATTCACATCCCAACATAAAAAAGCCCCGGAGGGGCGATAGGTGTATAGGAATAACGAAGTCACACACTCCAAAGCCCCGGAGGGGCGACAGATATGTAGCAAGTGACGACATGAATCGACAAGCGCCCTGTTCAAACGGTCAAACATGACCTCGCCACCTATGTTTACAGTAGATGAAGCCGAGCAGTGTGGGTTGAGTTAGGCGGTGAATAACCACGCTTTAGTGAGTGTCCAAGCAGTTCAACTTTTCGACAACGCCCTCCCGTGCGCAATGATAGCGAATCCCAACAGTCATGCATGCAATGCACGTTGGGTTTCACTCGTATTTCGGCGCATTCAGACGGAATGAAACCTTGATAGCCCTCCTTCAGCGTGTGATTTCCCACGCATTTCCGTTCAACCCAACCTACACACTGTCGCTTCGGGGCGTAGAGCCCGTAGGTTGGGTTAAATGCAGTAAAACCCAACCATTCAAATCCCCTCCCCTTTCTCTCCAGAGAATCGAGGACGGCGTAGAAGGAAATCTTCCACCCTTCCAATTCCTTTTTCCCAGTCGGTGCAGGCGATAAACTTATGTATTCAATCTTGGTAAGTGTTTAGTGGTAGTCAAATCCCTGCACGGCTAATGCAGCCTAACATAGCGCTCCGCTGGAGCGCAAGATGATTACACATCCGTTTTCTATAGACATGTCGCTCCGCTGGAGCGAAACCCTTGCAGCAGCGTTATGCCTTTGCAGCTAAAGTAGGTTATGTTTTGCACTCCAGCGGAGTGTTATGTCTGTAGCCAAGAGAGGTCGGCTTCTTCCGCTCCAGCGGAGCGGCATGTGAATATCTCCGATAAATGGTACTAGGAGGTGACTTTGCAATAATAAGGGAAATATTCGTTAAGCCATTCATTCCCGATATCATGAGCAATTGCCATGCATTCACGCTAGAAATCAATAGACTAAACAGTTACCAATCTTGTAAAGTGGAATTACTCCGGCATCGGTTTATCCATGAGTTCATCAATCACACCCTGCCGCCGCTGCTGCGCATTCAGCACATCCAACTTTCCAACATAAATCATCAATTTACCGCCGTCTGGCAACGCCTCTTTGACCAACTTGCCAACTTGACGACCGCCGAGGTAGTTATTCGTACCGAGGTAGAACAAACGGTTGCTGTCCGGCGCGTCGCTGTCGTGACACAGGAGTGTGACCTTCTCGGCTACCCTGTTGAGAATCGCCGTCTGATTCTTGGGATCGAGCGGACTCACGGCAATTCCCCTAACTTCGTCCTTCTGAATGAGGGTTTCGAGGATTCGATTCTGTTCCGCCGATGAACCGTCGTGGGGAATCTTAAAATCGCAGAGCAGACCGAAATCCTGTTCCGCTTTGTAACAGCCGGCTCTGGCATAATTCCAAAATTCGTTGGGGACATTCACCACGAAGGCGAAATGATGCCCGCCCGCCGGTTTCTCCGCGGCTTTCGCGGTTACACCCAACTGACTGAGTTCCTTGAGGTTAGCCCAGAATTCGTCAACATTGTCCTTCTTAATCACCCTCGTCGGGATATCCAACATTTTGTTGGGCGGGACAACGGATATGTCGCCCTCCGCCAGCGCTTTGAGGTATTTCATCGACTGGTAACCGAACTCGTAAGGTTGTTGCACGACGGTGCCGTGCACATGGCCATCCTTGATTCCCTGCAACGTCGAGCTATCTTCGTCGAACGAGATTAACTTCACCTTCCCTTCCATGCGTGCATCCTTCACCGCTTCGAGGCATTGAGGGGTATTGTACGCCCAAAGCCCCACCATCGCGTCGATATCGGGATATTTCTTCAAGGTGTTTTCGGCGTTCTTTTTCGCCGCCGCCGAATCGCCCTGATCCGTCCGCGTGTCGAGAATGATGTATTTCCCAGCCACGATGGCACTTGCCGGGAGATCGCTGCCCTTCTCACAGCCGCTCGCCGTGACAAGGAGCAACAAAATGAGTAGCAGTGGGATTACCGAGATTTGCCGTATCATGTGAGCTCCTTTTGATTGTTAAGGCATTGTTCCGTCTTGAAAACTCTGACTGTTGTTAAAGAACATTTTAGCAGAAGCGGCAACTTTGAGCAATGTCAAAGCACCAGCCATGCGGGCGCACGGCATCTGGAAGCCTTCAATTAATTCGCCGAGGATTTGCATTGAGGTTTATATCACACATCCGATCTTCTTGCAAGTGGTTTGGGATTGCGTCGGGTGGGCAGAAGTGTAGGTTGGGTTGAGCGATCAAGCAAATGAGTTTGGCTTTTTGGACATTCTCCTCGTCCACACAACTGTAGCGAAACCCAACGACTGCGTGTGCGGTAAAGCGTTGGGTTTCACTTGAATTTCCATAGGGGGTCTATAGGAACGCTAGGCTAGGGTTTGTCGGCAAATGCCTGAATCACGGAGTAGAAAGGTTCTATCTTCAATTTGATGATTGAAGATTAGATTATGCGGGTTATGAGATGATAAGATCGAGGCGCTCACCGGGTATAGGGAGCATGTTCTTAGAGATTTTATCGGGTTGGATGGAGTCGATCTGGAGTGGGGTTCGATCGTCGTATGGTACTCTTGCTTGGACTAAAAAGCCATCCTCTGGATCGGCGAATGCGTCGTGCAGGTCAATCGCTCCGGATCGGATGAGATTGAGACGTTCCTTGGAGACTCCGGCGTACAGCCATGTCTCATAGTAGTCGTTTTCATCAGCGGCAACAACAAGATAAAGATGTCCAGCGGCGTTTTTGCAGGAAAAGAGAACGGGCTGATCGTAATACGCGTAGGTCTCTACGATTTCAAGTCTTCCCAACATTGGGATATTGAGTAAGTCATCCATCATTTTCCTCCTCACCAAATGACAGTCTACTTGTTTCACCCGATTACGTTAAAAACAAGCCAAGGCTCTGCTCCAACGGGTACCCACCAAGAATGAGGTGATTCCTTGATGAGAACAACGAGCATCACCGGGGCGCGAGCCGTATCCTGCCACTCAAGTAACGCACATAGTGTGCCAAAATCTCGAGGGTGCTGTCAAACAATAATTTCCGTTCATACTTGGCCGCCCCTCGTAGGTCAAATGGAAAGAAGAGGAGAATTCAGCAATTGTTGCGCTTGGAAACCCAACCTACAAAGGAGAAAGAGGACATTGGGGATTTGATGATTGCGGAGAAGATTCCGTATTTCCATTTGAAACACGGTTGCATTTGTGGTATGCTTTTGACCAATAGCGAGACGTGCTTTGACCGCTGTGTTGAAGCAGACCGCGGTATATAACAAGCGGAGCGATAAGCCAAATAAAATCCTGTTCCCTCATTGGGTATAGTTTTACCTCAACCCAGATTCGCCATGCGGCTTGAAGTCGGTATCATCGCGCTTGTCGCCGAAGTGTTGGGCGTTCCTGCCGAGCGCCAGGCGCAATTCGATTGGCTGAGGAACAAGCCGACGCCGGAACATTTTGGGGATTGTTACCCGAAAATTCTCCACCTCTTTGAGGAATTAGGCGGCGATAAGGACGGACTATTCGCGAAGGCGGACGGCTACTTGACTCCGGACGCCTATTTCCCGGAGCCGTGTCATTTCATCTTCGAGTTCGACGAGTTGCAGCACTTCACCGCCCCTCGGCAAAAGACCTTGACGCTTTATCCGGCGGATGTGCCGTTGGCTTTTAATCGGAGGGAATACCTCCGCTTCTGTGCGCAACATCACGACTCGGCGCTTCGCAAGGGAACGGATCGATTTAGGCGCAAAACCGCCGATTTTCCTTTCCTCAATGGACGCGCCGCTCAACGCGCCTTCTTCGACACCTTTCGAGATTGGCTGCCGCCGTTGCACGGGTTTCGCCCAACGCTGCGCATTGCCGAGTTTGAGGTCGCCGATATCCTTCGCGGGGAACTCGTAGGCAAAGCCGCAAGAGACCACCTCGCCGCATTACTGGAGCAGCGATTAGGGATGCGTTTTGAGCCTATTGTTTCAAATTAGGAGCTGGAGCAACGGCACAAGGACTGTGCCTACTACTTTGTAGACTTTGATAGAAATGGACAACAAACCTTATAATGAGTAGCCAAGCCGCTCACGCCGTGGACCTTTCGACGTACCCCATCCTCCAACAGATTGGAAATACGCCTCTGGTCAAGATAGACGTTTTTTCCGACGAACTGCCGGACGTTGAAATTTACGCAAAAGCCGAGATGTACAACCCGGGCGGGTCGATCAAAGATCGCTCCGTGCTGCGGATGTTGACGGAAGCTATCCGATCCGGGGAATTGAATCTGGACAAAATAATCTTGGACTCAAGCTCGGGAAACGCCGGAATCGCGTATGCCATGATTGGCGCGGTGTTGGGGCATCGTGTCGAGCTTGTCATTCCCGATAACGCGAGCGAGGAACGGAAGAAACGGATCACGGCACACGGCGCGGAGATTGTGTACACCGACGCCATTCTCGGCTATGACGAAGCGCTGCGCGAGGTTCACCGCCGCTTCGAGGCATCGCCCGACAAATACTTCTTCGCCGATCAGTACAAGAACGAGAACAATTGGCGCGCCCATTACGATACAACAGCCGTCGAAATTTGGGAACAGAGCCGAGGCGAATTAACCCATTTCGTTGGAGGTGTAGGGACGGGCGGCACCGTGACGGGCACCGGACGACGGCTCAAAGAGTACAATCCCGACATTCAAGTCTGCTGTATCACGCCCGATGAGTTTCCGGGAATCGAAGGTCTAAAACCGCTGGGCAATCCGGGGGACATCGTGCCGGAGATCCTCGACGAAAGTGTTGTCGATTGCAAAATCCCCGTCACCATCGATCAGGCGTATGATATATGCGGTCGTCTGGCAAAACGCGGGTGGTTCGTCGGACAATCCTCCGGCGGCTATCTGAAGGGCGCTTACGAAGTTGCCAAACAGATTGGGAAGGGAACCATCGTGACCGTGTTCAACGACCTCGGGGAGCGCTATTTCAGCACGCATTTGTGGGATTAGTCGCGGGGCTTCGCAGCTAAACCTGGGTCTTGTAGGGTGGGCACTGCCCACCAGTTCCCCTAGCACGCGATAATCGCCCTGCTCTGGCGGCGAATACATCCCAATTCCTTAGACGACTAGTACAGCTTGGCGTAATTGCCATATGAGTTATAGGTTCAGTTACGGTAGGTGCGATCGAGCGAGCGGATAACGATCAACTGAGTGAATAGCGAAGGCGATAGAAAATCCCGTGCGATAGAGATCCCTTTCCTAATCGCACCGTCAGTTAAGGTACAGTTTAAGTGGACATACAAAGGGCGCCCCTTAACCGTTTAATTCACTTAGTAATTTCCGCCAACGTGTACTAGCAGTTCGCAACTTGCACCTTTACCCCACAAATCCCACAATTGGAAGTGCCGAAGGATGGAAATCCAAAAGCCTAGATTCTAGTATAGGCAACTGACTATTCGTTGTAGGTTGTTGCTTCTCCATGAGTTGCCTTCCTGTATTATTGTAATATGGTAAACATATTACTTGACAATCAACTTGGGGTTGTCACACAATACGGAAAGGTATATACTACCATGCGAGCACCATGGAAAGTAAATGTAGAAGTAATACCATTTCTCTATATTTGCAGTGCATAAAAAGCGTTAATCAAGTCTTTCCAAAGCGGGGCAAGATGCCCCGCCTACGGAGAAGGCGAACGATACAATTCAGACATCATATGCACCATCATTTAAGCGAAATGGTATAACTTCAGATTATATCAAGTGGTTTGATTCTCTCGACAACCCCACCTAATCCATTATAGACGTTCGCATAGTTAACGTCAGAAACGGCAATCCGGGGAAGTACCGAAACCTGGGCGATAATCTGTGTGAATTCAAGTGGGACAGTGGTCTCCGAGTATACTTCGGAAAAATAGCAGATTCAATTGTTCTACTTTGGGGTGGAAAAAAGTCAAAGCAAAAGCGTGATATCAAACGAGCACAACGCTATTGGGATAGTTACAGAAAAAGAGAGGTCTAATCATGGAATTTCATAAATGGCTGGTAGGCAGGCTTTCAGACCATGAATATGCTGAGACCTTTTATGAGACAGTCAAGAAAGAATTCCTTAAAGAGAAGTTTCTGCCTACATTGTCAGATTCCATTGACGCGATAATTGAAGCCCAGAATGGCTCTAAGACAATGCTAATGTACGAGGTTTATTTCACGCGAGGTATGATTAACTACCACTCAAAACGCTATAGCGATGCTATCGAAGATTATACTATGGCGCTAAAGAGTAAGCCCGAAGGCACACAAGCGATGATGTGCAGAGACTTAGCCTATCACTGTATGACAAGCGAGGAAAGTGCAATATAAACTGTTTCTCTTCTTTTCCCCTTGTCCCTGTGTGTTTCCAGGCGCAAAAAACGTCCGTATTAAATCCTTTATCATCATCATTGGATTTTCTAATCCATCACTTCAGTTTCCATGCGTGCAGTAGATTCACGGGAAGATATGACGAAATCAGTAAACGGTTCAACGCCCCTCCAAGATAGAAATCCTCCCGTACACACCTGACATGGTGTCCTCCTTTACATTGTAGGAGATCAAGTGAGCGAATAGATCAAACGATCGATTAGCGAGTGCGATAGAGTTCTTCTCCAGGTCGCGACCTCGTGTTGCTAAAGTAAGTTCTAATTTTGTAAATGGAAAACAAAGGAGATTATTACATGAATGGGATAAAAATAGGAATGGCGTTCTTACTGGCGGCGTCCACGATTTGGGTTTGCGGCTGCGGCACAAGTGATGACGATTCTACCGATGAAATGGGCGGAGTAGTCGATGGTTCGACGAGTAGCGGCACCTCCTTTCAAAACGATGTTCTGCCTATTCTCACGCAACGATGTGCTCTCTCGGGGTGCCATGTAGCCGGGGGACCGCGCGGCATAGATCTCCGCACCTACGCGTCGGTGCTGCAGGGCGGGCAACGCGGCGCTATCGTCGTTGCGGGGAATGCGGCTGGAAGCGAAATCGTCAAGCAAATCTCCACGGGGAGAATGCCGCCGGGAGGGCCTCCTCTGGATGCCGCCCAAGTTCAACTCATCACGGATTGGATCAATGACGGCGCCGAGAACAATTAAAGGCAGTGGTCAGTTGCCAGTTGCCTGTAGGGTGGGCACTGCCCACCATTTCCCTCTTTGGCGCAGACAAATCTCCCTAGTGGGAAGCACAGCCCAATTCCTAAGTCCACTCCTATCTGCAGCTTATAAATCGAGCCACGTACACTCACCTTCTCAGTATATCGCTAGCAAGGAATTGGTTGCTTTTCTAGGTTAATTCAGTGTATCATAGACGTGTTAGGGATGAAACTTTCTTAGGGGGATACCGATGAAAGCATTAAAGGATACATGGCCCGTAGTGGTAACTCTTTTTACCTGTATCGGATTTCTTTGGCTGAATGTTCCCACAAAATCCGATTTTGATAAACTAGAATCAAAAATGGCTACGAAAGAGGACCTCGGAAGACTTGAAACAAACATAGCCAAATTAGAATCAAGAATGGCTACGAAAGAGGACCTCGGAAGACTTGAAACAAACGTAGCCAAATTGGAATCAAGAATGGCTACGAAAGAGGACCTCGGAAAACTTGAAACTACCATAACTACTGCCTTGGCAATCTATCGTGATGAGGTTAAGCAGGTCAAAAGTGAGCTACAAAAACATACTCTAAATTATGCTGCCCACAAGTAGCAGTTTCTAAGCGATGCCTAATCTCTCCCGTGCGCCATCAAGTGTTGCGACCTTCACATCTACGTTGTTCTTGAGCAACAACTCTCCTCTTAAATAATCTTAATAAATAGTGTCCTCGAACCCGCCCCGAACGCTTCCACCCGGCAAGATGCCCGAGGTTGACTGAACATCAATTTCTGTAGGAGCGATCTCCCGATCGCGACTTTCTATGGGATTTGCTATCGCTTTAGGATTTTTATCGATCAACTGAGCGAACAGTGAAGACGATAGAGAATCCTACTCACTGTCCGTTCGTTTGATTTATCTGCTCAGTTGATTCTCGCCCCCATAGAGATCAAGTTAGGCATTTCAGGACGCTAATCATGCGGTTTCAATGTCTTAACTGTTAACCTCCATGTAGACTTGGGCGAGGGAACACCAACCCATTCATTGATGGGACCGCCATAGGGGATGACTCATGGCGCTCGTTTCCGTAGGCGCGATCCCGGTGCGGTTGGAAACCGCACCTACCGTATGTGGTGCGATAGAGATTTCCTCCCCGCCCAATGCGGACTAAGTTAAGGGTCTTGCGACGGAGTACCTCACCAATACTAGACGAATTCCCTTAACTTGATCTCTATGGCTCAGTTGATCGTCGCCCCTACGTTGGGGGGCGCCTGCGCTCAATGATATCGTGGTCTGCACCAGCAGCCGTAGGGTTGGGTCTCCCAACCCGTTTGTTATTTCCCTCGAACTGCTCACCCCAGTTGCATTATCTCACGATACAGACGAAAAAAAGCTGGTGCGCGGGGAATCTCTATCGCAGTCATTATCCATTCCATTGATCGCACCCTACGATTACTTCCTCAAGGGGTCGGGGCAAGATGCCCCTCCTACATGCGGGGAAATTGGATCCCTATCGCACGGGATTAGGCAGCGGCTTTGATATTGGCTCGGGTGCCGCCGATATCGAAACAGTCGAACTGATTGTCCCGCATAATGCGTGTGGCGATGGCCATGGCTCGCTTTTCGGTCATGTAGCCGTCCGCAATCTCCGATTCGAGGGCTCGCGTGATTTCAGCCCGCGCTTGGATGGCATACGCCATAGCGCTCGTCGGCCAGTGCGTGTCGCCGCCGAATGCGAAAATCTTGTTAATCGGCACGGCATGGATAAAGCGGCGCAAAAAGTCGCGGGAGCTGTAGGGATCGATGCTCCACGCCCAACACATGTCCACCCAGATGTTTCGATAGTGTTTCGCCAGTGCGACCAGTTCATCGTTGTACGGATAGGCGATGTGCATCAGTACGAATCTGGCGTCGGGATAACGGGCAAAGAGCTCGCACATGTTCCCGGCAGGAATCCGGCTCACGGGCATGCGGTCGTTTCCGGCGTAATAGCCGGTGTGAATCTTGAACGGAAGGTTGTGCTCGATTGTCAATTCGACGCCCCGCGCCCAGCACCAATCACCGAGGCAGAGACGGGTTTGGACATCCATCTCCTCTCCGCGCAACGCGGTTGCGAGGGCGGTAGACGCTTCCGCATCGGAGCGTTCGACCCAATCCAGGGTGCGGCTGTAGGCGTGCTGAGCCTTTACGGCAATAGCATTTGGGGCGTGCTTCGCGAAGATGGCTTCCATGCCGCGTTTCAGCGAGCCGAGATCGGTCACCACAACGCCGGTTTCCGACTCAATCTGCTCGGGATCGATATCGCCGTTGCAGAACGCCCGCCACGAAAGGTCGTAGAGAAAGAAGTCCAACCCCGAATCATCCGGCGCGCACTCCCACTGCCCGTCATCCGTCTGTGTGTGGTCAAGGTTGGCTACATCGTGCAGCAACCGATAGCGTTCGCCCGGTTCTCGGAGGACGCGATTTTTGTGCTGCGCATATTCGATGGATTTTCCGGACAGTTCCTCAATGTCGTAGGCGTGATTTGCGATGTGTCGGACAGCTTCGCCGTATCCGGTAAACTGTGTCGCTTCCCATGCGTTCCGGATGCCTTCAAAGCGACCGGCGATGTCCGGGTCGTTTCCATCCTTCAGGCGGGTCAACGCCTGCGGAGACGCTCCGGCGGTGACGAGATCCGCGGTCACGTAATTTCCGAACAGGTCTTGCAGTATGTCGGGACCGTTGTCCACCCATGTGGGTTCTCGATCCAAGTGTTCATGCGTATCGACCAAGGGGGTTTCTTGAATGTGTTGCGCCAAATCGGTCGGCATATGTTGTCTCCTATGTGTGATTGTTGATTGCGTATCGGTGCGTGCGCAATGTGTTGAACATTAGCAAAACGGGCGGGGGATTTCTACTCGCTATCAGGGAACACTATGAGGAATTGCTATCGCCACGGGACCTCTGTCGTACGAGATTTTCTATCGCCCTCCCTAATCAGTCGGTTGATCATTATCCATACACGAGGTTTCCGAGTACATGTTGGGAATACGGAATGGTGGGCGGTGGATCTCTATCGCACTCATTGTCCATTCGCTTGATCCCACCCTACATGTACTCTTTGGCGCAGATCCCCAGTCCTAGTGGGAAACACAGCTCAATTCCCGAGGCGACGACCATTTTCCGGCTATGAAAAATCGAGCTACCTACATGCGCCTTCTCGGAACGGGCGGGAAAAAATTCTATCGCCCTCGTTGTCCACTCGGTTGATCCTCGCCCCTACGTGGATGCCGAGCATGACCGGTCAGCCGTAGGGGCTGGGTTTCCCAACCCGTTGCGCGTCTCACCTGACTTACGCGCTCATTGTTCAATCCCCCACTTATTCTGCCGCTTATGGGAATGGTTATCAGGAGTCGCGACCTGGAGATCGCTCCTACAACTGCTTATAAAGGCTGGTGCGCAGTGCGCACCCTACAACTATCAAGCAGCGGCTTTGATATTTGCGCGGGTGCCGGAGACATCGAAACAGTCAAACTGATTGCCGCGCATGATGCGTTTGGCGATAGCCATGGCTCGCTTTTCGGTCATATAGCCATCCGCAACCTCCGATTCGAGAGCCCGCGTAATTTCAGCCCGCGCTTGCATGGCATACGCCATGGCGCTGGTGGGCCAGTGGGTGTCACCGCCGAATGCAAAAATTTTGTTTATCGGCACGGCATGGATAAAGCGGCGTAAAAAGTCGCGGGAGCTGTACGGGTCGATGCTCCACGCCCAACACATGTCCACCCAGATGTTTCGATAGTGCTTCGCCAATGCGACCAGTTCGTCGTTGTACGGATAGGCGATATGCATCAGTACGAATTTGGCGTCGGGATAGCGGGCGAAGAGGCCGCACATGTTCCCGGCGGGAATCCGGCTTACGGGCATGAGTTCGTTTCCGGTGTAATAGCCGGTATGAATCTTGAACGGCAGGTTGTGCTCGATTGTCAATTCGACGCCCCGCGCCCAGCACCAATCACCGAGGCAGAGCTGGGTTTGGAGGTCAATCTCCTCTCCGCGCAACGCGGCGGCGAGTGCGGTAGACGCTTCCGCATCGGTGCGCTCGACCCAATCGAGGGTGCGACTGTAGGCGTGCTGAGATTTTACGGCAATCGCCGTCGGAGCATGTTTTGCGAAGATGGCTTCCATACCGCGCTTGAGCGAGCCGAGATCTGCCACCACGACGCCGGTTTCCGCCTCAATCTGCTCGGGATCGATATCGCCGTCGCAGAAGCCTCGCCACGAAAGGTCGTAAAGAAAAAAGCCGAGCCCCGATTCATCGGGCGCACACTCCCAAATCTTGTCATCGGTCTGCGTGTGGTCAAGGTTGGCTACATCGTGCAGTAACCGATAGCGCTCGCCCGGTTCTCGCAGGACGCGGTTTTTGTGCTGCGCATATTCGATGGATTTTCCGGACAGTTCCTCAATGTCGTAGGCATGTTTTGCGATGAGTCGGACGGCTTCGCCGTAGCCGGTAAACCGTGTCGCTTCCCATGCCTTCCGGATACCTTCAAAGCGACCGGCGATGTCCGGGTCTTTTCCATCCATCAGCCGGGTCAGCCCCTGCGGCGACGCACCCGCGGTAACGAGGTCTGCGGTCACGTAATTGCCGAACAGGTCTTGCAGAATGTCGGGACCGTGCTCCACCCACTCGGGTTCTCGCTCCAAGTGTTCATGCGTATCGACCAATGGGGTTTCTTGAATGTGTTGCGCCAAATCGGTCGGCATATTTTAGTATCCTGTCTATTGTTGTCGGTTGCTCTTACGGAGTTTGAAGAGATGGTGGGCGGGGAACCCGCGCCTACGGTTGATGGTCGCGACCGGGAGGTCGCTCCTACAACGACGAGTCGGATGATTGGTCATTGTCCATCCGCTTGATTCTTGTTCAGCCGTTCTATCACACCGTATAACTTACATTGCGCGGGATTTACTATCGCGCTCGCTATTCACTCGCTTGATCCACTGGAGCGCGTAAACGACAATCGCCCGTCTCTATTGATATGGCACGCCGCCGGAGTGCGATGGTGGGCAGTGCCCACCCTACAACTATGCTATACCTAATATCTCCCGCGCGTCGTCGGGCGTCGCGACCTCGCGCTGGAGCCCCCGTATCAGATTGGCGGCGACCTCTACCATCTCCGCGTTGCTCTTGAGCAGAACCCCGCGTCTCAGATAGATATTGTCCTCAAAGCCAACTCGAACGTGTCCTCCCAGCAGAATGCCCATGGTAATCATCGGCAACTGCGTCTTGCCGACGCCCAAGACGGACCAAGGGATACCGGGCGGCAACTGGTTCTTCATCATCAGCAAGT
Source organism: Candidatus Poribacteria bacterium (assembly GCA_965197465.1). Classification (GTDB taxonomy): domain Bacteria; phylum Poribacteria; class WGA-4E; order WGA-4E; family JAJDTR01; genus JAJDTR01. The sequence continues at coordinate 4,702,783 of OZ240209.1, forward strand.
TCTCCAGCGTCCCCTCAATGCCCCATCGCACGCCCATGCAAAATTGGACGAACGGCGGATCTTCGAAAAGCCCTTGGTCGATCAGGTCGAGCGCCTGCCTCATGTGGCCCATGTCGAAGACCTCGATCTCGGGTTTCACGTTTTGCTCGCGCATCCGCCGAGGCGCGACCTGATTCCACTCGGGTGAATTGATAAACGCCCCGCGCATGGTGTTCATTGAGCCAACATCGAATGAACAGATTTCCGGTTGAAGTTGCAGCGGCTCCAGCCGTTCCTCAATCACGTTTTCGCCCTTGATGTTCGCGCCGCTCGTCGTCAGATTGATGATAATGTCGCACTTCTCCCGAATCCGCTCCACCACCTCTTGGAAGAGTTCGAATCGTGAACATACGATTCCGGTTTCGGGGTCGCGGACGTGAATATGCGTAATCGCCGCGCCCGCCGCGCAGCATTCGATTGCCGCCTCCGCTATCTCCTTGGGCGTATACGGCACCGCCGGATTCATTTCTTTGGTCGGTCCCCCGCCCACGACTGCCACCGAGATGATTGTCTTGTCCATGGTCATAGCCCCCTTAGCTGTCATTATAGCACGGGCACAGAGGAATGGAAACGGAAAACGTGAGTGGTGCCCTCCAAGGGCGCATCTACTTGTAAGCGATTACCCATGGGAAGGCACGAAGTGGCTCCTCCATTGTAGACTTTCGGGAGGTGTTGTGATACACTATCATATCGCGGGAGACAAGGCGGGATAGGCTTTCTACCGCTTGAGCCGTGAGGGTTTCAATCAGCCAATATGCACAAACCATTCACCAAGCGGAAAGGAGATTGAGCAATGGGATATTTGAGAGTTGTTTCGATAGCGGCGCTATTGACAGTCGCACCGACGTGCCATGTGTTCGCCGACCTACAGATTGCCTTTTATTCAGACCGCGAGGGCCGCGAAATCGCTGTTGGGCAGCGCGAGTCAGAAGTCTTCGTCATGAATCCCGACGGTTCTAACCCCGTCAACCTTACGAAGCAGATTGGCGTAGATAGATTACCATCCGTGTCGCCGGATAAAACGAAGTATCTCTTTCGCTCAAAACGCACCGGTGACAATGAAATTTTTGTGATGAATGTTGACGGCTCAAATCTCGTGAATCTTACCAATGATCCCGGAGGGGACCAATCTCCGCGCTGGTCTCCGGACGGAAGGCAGATTCTTTGGAACAAATCGGGGCCGTGGCGAATCTTCGTGATGAATTCTGACGGATCCAACAAACGCAACTTGGGAGACGGCAATGGAGCCAGGTGGTCCCCCGATGGGAGGATGATTGGCTTTACGCTAGACGGCGCATTTGAAAATGATGATGTTTTCGTAATGAATGCGGATGGCAGCGGTCGGCGGCGGGTGACCGATGAACTTTTCCCCACTAGGTTTGTTTCGTGGTCGCGCGACGGAACAAAGATCGCCTTTGATCATAGAAAACCCTTCGGATTTGTACAAAATAAAATCTACATCGCGAACGTTGACGGAACCGGTTTGTTCGAACTCACCAAAGACGTGCCTGAGATTGACTGCTACGGCGCCGCTTGGTCGCCGGACGGAACGAAGATCGCAATTACATCAACTGGTGGCATCTACGTCCTGAATTCAGATGGCACGAATCCGGTTAATATTACCATACACCATGACTTTCGCTGGGGATTTAACCCTAGATGGTCTCCTGATGAATCTAAAATTCTGTACGAGGTCGAGGGCCAGATTGGCGACGACGAGTTTTCCGGGGAGATTTACATCATGAACGCTGACGGCTCCAACCCGATTAATCTCACGAATCACCCGGCACATGACTGCTGTGGCGTGTGGTGGGTCAACCCCACTCCGACATTGGTTTCACCACAGGAGAAACTAATTTCGACCTGGGGACAAATAAAACAAAGAAAGCGCTGATTCAACGAGGGGCGGCGCCCAAACCGATTTTCCTTCTGCCTACTGCCTACTATGCCCCTAGATTGGCTTAACCAACTCAATTCGTCACTTTTGCTAAATCGTTATACGTTCGGGACCGTGTACCTTCTCTCCATCTAAGTAAAGATAAGCGAAAAAGACGCTTGCCTCGGTTTCGATGTCCTTGGAGCCATCCCAATAAGCGCTCGTTCCCCGCAACTCCTCATATCTATACGGGACGTGATTTGAATTCCGGAATTCTCCCTGAGGTGAAACGCCATCATATCCTTCGTCAAGTGTTCGGACCAACTTGGCATTCGGATTCTCGTCGATATTGCCATCGTAAATCCTGATTTCGAAACGTTTGCGTTCACTCAAGGAGTAAGGAATGCGTTTTCCCGGTATGTTCCTAACAGTAAATGCGGGATAAACCTTGCTAATATCGGGAACTGCTTCGAGGATTCCTTCGGTTGCATGAGGTTCGTTCTGAATCGCCTCCGCCCAACGACGACTTTTCGCCACGCCGGAATCTGCTTCCGTCTCACCTGGATTAACCGTCCAGTTGTTGTGCGCTGTGGCTCTTTGTAGTGCTTCACCATCATCTATATTCCATCCCAGTAACCACATTCCCGTGACGGAGTCGTACTCATGTAAGAGATTCCACACCACCCGAAACTGCTTGTGCATATCCGCATGACCGGGAAGGGGCAAGTTAGCGGTGTCTCTGATTTTCCTATCCGGGTCTTGAGGTGTGGGTGAGGGCCGGTAGGCCATTTTTTCAGATGCGTCTAAAATAGGATGAAACTTTAAGTTGGGGTGGGTAGTCGTAGCCTCGGTCCCAAAAAACTCTTCATGAAGTTTGTCAATGTACAGTTTCCACTTCTTCCACGGTGGATGCTCGGTGTAATTCCAGTTGTTGGCTATCCACGGATAGTAGTAAGGCATGAAAACCGGGGTCGCATCGTCGGGAAATTTCTTAACCCAATCCTTCAGTTTGTTCGGGATAACGACATCTGTTTGACTTTGATTCCAGAAGATATCATCATCAACGTTATCTGCAAAGTAAAACGGCCAATTGACCCCGCACGCTTTCTGGGCGCAATGCACGGCTTCTACAACTTCCGACAACCTTTCAGCGTTGTGGACGTCGTTCTTAAGTCCATCATCCTCCAGATACCACCCCGCAACGATGTCCTTCGGGTTTGGATTCGTGCGCGTCGGAAGAATGTCGTCTATCATGTGGATCGTCTGCCGCACAAACGTCTGAAGTTCGTCTACATCCCAGTCTAGATAATTTGGATCTTGGCTTCTATAGAGATGCATCAAGCGATTGGAGATTAAGCACTTGAGTTTCGCGCCGCCTAGCCTACGGTTTACATCCGAGACTTTTTTCACAAAATTCGCCCACGCCTTTGCGTTTCTCATTGGCCTTTTTGCCCGAATTTCAGGATTTCCATCGTCATCCTCTATGCGAAAGTAGTCACTAGTTAAACCCCAGCGGTTATTGACATCAAAATTATGACCGTAGCTATGCAGATAGTTACATGCTGGATTGGAAAAACTGCTGTCACCTACGTAAATTGAATGGAAGGACCTATCAAGTGCGGGCAAGTGCACATCGTGGATTCCCATCATTCCAACCGGAATGTCGGGGTGCCTCTTCGACAGCTCCTCGACGATAACTATCATCGTGTCACTACTGGTGTCGCCTTCACTATCCGTCACGGTAAGGGTAACGGTCTTTGCGCCCGTCGTGCTGTATCTGCAGGAGGGACTAACGCCGATGCTGGCTGCCGGGTCGGCGTCCGAACCAAAATTCCAAGAGTATCCACTTGTGTCGTTTATAGTACGTCCGGCGGGCAGACACGAGGCTGAACCGTCAAAGATAACTTCGGTGTTGACATCTACCGTCTGATCTTCACCCGCGTCGGCAACAAAGTAGTCATAGTTGATGGTAATGCCGGAGGGACTCCACCCCGATATACGAGTGGCCATGCCGGCTTTCCTACTCGTCCTAAGAGACTCCACGCGATCCGCAATCTGATTTTCATAATCGAAGAGTAGACGGTTCGGTACCTCCATGAAATCTTCGAGATCCGCTTCGGCGTCGTTATCTTCTATCTCGGTCACCCAACTGCCATATAGCGTGCCGCTCGTCGTGCCGTCGAATCCGAGACGCGTCTTGACCTTGCCTTCAATCTCGCCGTATCGCGTGTTCGCTTTCTTGAATGCCACCCAACACGCAGGGAGGACAGTTTCAGCCATTCCGAAGTGCTTGTTTATCTTCACGACCAACGGCGCGATCAGGTTGAGGGAAGCGATGTACCATATCCCCTTATTCGGCCCCGAACTCACTTTGGCTGTTTCAAGGTCGTCTGCGGGCGTGTACTGAATATCGTACTCCACGTCTCCCAAGTCCGAATGTTGCCGCGGCTCCTCGGTGTCCAAACCGGTCGTGTCCGTGGTAATGGACACATCCGTGCCCCAGGTTCTGTTATTTACCGTCACGTCCATTGTTTGGACAAGTTCCGTTCCATTGACGGTGGTGCGCACCTCCAGCGTCCCGCTACTCACCATTGCCCCGCTCCACGTCGTGGTCTGCGCGGTTGCGTCGATACTTTCCGTAATACTCACGGGATCTCGACCGTGTCGGACGGTGGTGGTATATGTCCAGTTGAACGTGAGGGTGTCGTTGAGCGTAAGCCCTTCTGGAGTAATGCTTGCCGTGTACGTCGCCGTATCGCCCCTGGTGACAGTGTCGGAGCCTGTCAAGGTTAGGGAGAGCACTGTGACAGTCATACTGTCGCTGGCTTTGTCCCCCTCATCGTCCTTGATGGTGAGAGTGACGTCGTATATGCCCGGCGCAGTGTAGGTATGCGATGGCGTTGCGCCGCTGCCTGTCGAACCGTCCCCGAAACTCCAGGCGTAGGTTAACGTCCCGCCATCCGGGTCGCGCGAATTCGAGCCGTCGAAAGTGACACCAGTGTTGACATCAACCGTCTGGTCCGGTACCGCTTCGGCACACAGGCAGTTATAATTGACACGGATCTCGTCAAAACAGTTTGTTGATACCGTCCAAGAATGAGGTTTTAATCATGGGAGACGTAGTTTGTTCTTGGGAACGGGTTGCCCTTTTTGTCATGCGGGAACAACCTAGTCTTCTGCCAGACGCTTTAGACTCTTGGCTGCTTGGGATCTCACCTTCAAAGACGGATCGTGCTGCAAGCTATTGTTAATAGCCGCAATCGCGCTTGGATTTCGTGAAAGACCGAGTAGAACAATGGCACGCCACCGTATTACATCGGAGGGGTCATTTAGGACAGTTTCCAATGAATCAACGGTCTCAGCGGCGATCATCCCATCAACGACTTTATCAAATATTGTACGCAGCGCCGAAAACTTTGCAGTACTGCGTATATTTCGTGAGGCGTCAGTGATGTTATAGGTTGGTTTCCATCCATCTACTACATAGGTCTCCCTTTGGATAAGTCTGGGCCCGTGCTGTTCAAGGAGTGTGATACGTTCCTCTATTTTCCGGATTCCTCTAATCGCTTCTTGAATAACAGCTGATTCCTGCGGCGTCATGGCGGAATGTTGGCTGTCTTTGATTGTCTTGAGGACGGCCAAGACCCTCATGGCGTCGGAACGTTTGGGCCGAACTCCTTTGGAGTAAAAGAGGTTTTCACCGTCGCTGGTGACCCATCCGGGCATGAAATCGGGTTCATGAAACGCAGTCATAGCCACTTTGACCAACTTTTCGATAGCACTGCGTTTATAGCATAGTCTTTCACTCAAGGGCAAGGACGAGGCACTACCATGATCTGCGTCAATTCTGTCAATTAGCCTTAGGAGTGTGTCAATCACCTCTCTATCTTTGATGAATCCTAGTGCCTTTATCGTAGCAAAAGTAGTGTTGCCGTAGTCTCGTTGGAGATTGTTCGAGAGGATACGTACACCTTCCGTGCCGTGTTCGATTAAACAATCTATTGCTGCAATTCGATCGTCGTGCAGCGCTGAGGAGTCATCAACAATGCACTGAAGGCGCGCGATGGAAAAACTTCGGTACTCGCCGCCGCAACTTCTCATATGAAGATACGCCTCAGACTGAGAAATGAAAGCGGATAGTGTGAAAGTCGCGGTTATTAATAAAGGTAAAACAGGTTTCAACATGATAGAATCCTCTTTCCCAAGATAGTTAACACAAGCTGCTACCTATAACGGAGAAACCTAGTTTTTGGTTCACGTTCGCCAAATTACAGGTAAATAGGTCTGATTTTTGTCAATCTCGTGTTTCTACGTCGGAGAAAACTCGCTTTCTGTGCGCTGTCGAATAAAGGTGGCAACTGGGGTTAGTTGGTGTTAGACTCGCACGTCATCTACGGTTTCATTTAATGCCAACCGGCTTTCTATTACCTGTGAAATCATATTTGTTCGTAGGCTCAACAGCGTACGCTGCCAAAATATCAAGGATTTTCTCGTATATGGTGTCCCCTACCTCATCTAGCATGCTATCCTCGGTAACGCGACGCCCGTCCTTAACGTAGGATTCAGCCCAAGGATTGATTTCGTATTGCGGGAGTGCGAGGGCATCTTGGGCTTGACTCAAATGGCTTGAATAATTTGGGTCTAATTCTATCCCTTCGTGAATCAAAGCCATTTCATGCAGTTGTTCCATGTAGTCAGCATCATAGGCAGCAACGTTAGCAATATGAAATGCGTGATCTTCATCGGTAAGTGCGGAGTTGACGAACGCCCAATGGAGCCATGTCTCGGTCGGCGGCTCTTGAACGATGATTAAATCTTCATTGGGGCCAGCGGTTATCGGGTCCATACTTATATTCTGGTCAGGATAATCTAAAACGCTTCGGGCTAGATGGTGAAACACCGTGGGATTATTGGGAAGATCCCCTTGGCCACGATTTTGGGTTGGGAGTTTCTGAAAGCTGTCATCCCAGCCAGAGCGCGACGTTACTTCAATTTGTTTGTGCGTGGTAAACGTAATCTCACCAATGATAGCTGTGACTTCGATTCTCGTGTCAGTGACTAATCTCCCGCTCCAGAATGGACTTGTGCTTGGCTCTTTCGTGCGGTGCACTACAACACCACCTTCCAAGTCCATATGAGAAATCCAGCTAAACATCGGGTCGGGACTGAGGTCTAACGGAAGTAAGGTTGCGGTGAGGGTAGCAGAATCGCCTCTTGTGACGGAGTCTTCCCCGTCCAGAGTAAGTTTTACGACGGTGACATCAATCTCATCCTCGGCGGTGTGTCCACCAATGGTGATCTCGGCTTTTATGGTAACTTCTCCCGCGCTTGAAATAACGGATGAAAATGTCCCCCCTGTTCCGGACGCAGGATTTCCACTGCCCGTTGTGAATGACCATGAAATCTGATCTGCGTGAGAGGACAAGGAACTCGGTTCGATGTTTGCCGCAAAACTGATTTCGTCGCCTACTAAGAATACATCGTCCTCATTCGGCATGGCAATTTCTATCCCGAAAACTTTAATTTGGTGGGCAGGAGCGTTTTTGTACGGCATCCCTGTCGGGTTCAACGGGTTCCTTTCTACCTCAACTGTTACATCATAGACGCCGTATCCTAATCCTGATGCATCGGTAACAAATTCGGGTGGATTGTCCTCATCTCCCCCGGTTTTCCCGTTCCACAGGAAAGGCTGTGGGGCTTCGGTAGGCGTGGGTAGAGTTTTATACAGTACCGTGTTGCCGTCTTTGGTGATTCTAATTTTCGCAGCGTTTGGCAGGACGCTTTCTGGTGGGTCAATTTCGTACCAAATCACCGCTCCCGTAGTATCTTGACCGCCAACGAGATAATCGTCGCTGGTCGTAAGTATCCGTACTTGAATACTACCGCTGCTGACGGTAACGGTATGCGCGGCGCTACTGGTATAACTGTCTCCGTTTGATGCGAAATAGGTGGCAGTACCTATCACCTGATAGTCGCCGTTAGGGACACGCTCGCCATCGTTGTTCGTGCCATCCCACGATGTGGAAAACGTGTTGCCCGTACCTGCCACATCATCGAATCGTTTAACCCGCGTAGCCTCCGTGTTGCTTGGGTAGATATCAAAATGAACCCCGGTCGTAATATTCGCATCGACAGGCTTGAGTATGAACGTCAATTGCGCGCTTGGCGGCGGAGTCGTCGATTTTGTGGTTGTCCCCGGTTCAGAGCGTGCTCCGCTTCCACCACTGGCACCGCTGGCTCCACTCGCGCCGCTTGCCCCGTCAGTCCCATCTTCACCGTTTGTTCCGCTTGCTGAATCGCTTGGCAGGTCGTCGGGAAAGACAAGGCTATCATCGGTGTTGTCGCTGTCCACTACGAGTTCAAACGCAGTAAGCGTGAGGTTGTCCGTAGCCGTAGCTGTAGCCGGGGCGACTTGGTCATCGGTAACGGTGAGTTCAACCGTGTATACGCCGGGCGTAGCGTAGGTGTGAGTTACCTCAACACCACTGCCGGTTGTTCCGTCCCCGAAATCCCAAGCGTAGGCGGCTATCGTGCGTCCGGCGGGCGCACACGAGGCTGAACCGTCGAAATTGACAGTGGACCTAACGGCTACCGTCTGGTCGTCACCCGCATTGGCAGCAAGGTAGTTATAATTGATGGTAATACCAGAAGGACTCCACCCCGATTCATGCCTGTCCATGCTGGCTATCCTATTTCCGCTGATACCAGACAAGTAAAGCGCAATCTGGCCCTCGTAATCGGAGAGTAAGCCCCCCGGAACCTCCATGAAATCTTCGAGATTCGCTTTGAGATCGCTAAAATGAATCTCGTCCTCCCAACTGCCATAGAGGGTGCCGCTCGTCGTCCCGTCGAATCCGAGACGCGCCTTCACCTTGGCTTCAATCTCGCCATATCGCGTGTTCGCCTCCTTGAATGCCACCCAACACGGAGGGAGGTCGGCGTCAGCCATCCCGAAATGCCGGTTTATCTTCACGGTAAACGGCGCCGTCAGGTTGAGGGAAACAATGTACAATATCCCCTTATTCGGGCCCGAACTCACTGCCGCGGCGTCAAGGTCGTCTGCAGCCGTAAACGGAATGTCGTATTCCACGTCTCCCAAATCCGAGTGTTGCCCCGGCGCTTCGACGCCCCAACTGGTCGTATCCGTGGTAATGGGCACCTCCGTAACCCAGGCTCTGTCAGTCACCGTCACGTTCATTGTTTGGACGTATTCCGTTCCATTGACGGTAGTGCGCACTTCTAGTGTGCCGCCGCTCACCATTGTTCCGCTCCACGTCGTCGTTTGCGGATTTTGCGAGGTTGCGCCGATACGTTCCGTAACACGCACCGTATTCCCTCGGATGTCGGCAGTATATTTCCAGTTGAACGTGGGGGTAGCGTCAAGCGTTAAATCTGCGGGAATAATGCTTGCCGTGTATCTCGTCGCGTCGCCCCTGGTGACGGTGTCGGGACCGGTCAAGGTGAGGGAGATGGCTTCAGACACGGTAACCGTCATCGTGTCGCTATCGGTATCGCCTCCACTATCCGTCACGGTAAGGGTAACGGTCTTTTCGCCGTGCGTGCTGTAAGAGCAGGAGGGACGAACGCCGGTGCCGGTTGCCGGGGTGGCGTCCGGACCAAAATCCCAAGAATAACTCGTTATCGTACGTCCGGCGTGCGCACGCGACCCTGAACCGTCAAAGGTAACATCGGTATTGACATCTACCGTCTGATCGTCGCCGGCATCTGCTACCGGCGGCATTCCATCCGGGGTGTATGGAGAACGCGGGGCAGCGTTTCCTCCATTGGATCGGGTGTTATAACGGCGTCTCATCTGAGCCATTGTTTGACTGAGCGAGGAGTGTCGAGATCTATTCATTGTAATCCAAAGTCCTTTCGTTCCGTTTTAGCGTCTGTTTGTAAATCTATTTCGAGAAAAATATATCTTTAGATAGTCCAAATTTTCTTACGTATTACGATCAAGCGAGTGGTTAGCGAGCGCGATAGAAATCCCGTTGTGACAAGATTTTCTATCACCTTCGTTATTCACCGATACCAATTCGTAATCCATAAGTTACAAGAACTGGGGGTTTGTAGTAGCGCAATTTATTGCGCGTCTCGTATCGGCTGTAACATTTAGATTTTGAAATCGTATGAGTTGATCCTTATCCGGTCGGTTGATCGCTATTCACTCGTTTGAGGGATCTACTATCGCACTCACTATTCGTTCGTTTGATCGTAATGGGATCTCTATCGCACTCGCTATTCACTCGGTTGAGGGATTTCTATCGCACTCCCTGTTCGGTCGCTTGATCCCCGCCAATGCCCGGGCGAGTAGCTATTAGTGCGTTCCGAAGTACCTCTCTATCAAACGCCTCAACCAAAGCATTACCATAGATCTGTACATAAGCATCGATCGCCATCTTTTCGGCAGCATCAAGAGGCTCATCCAGACGCGCCGAAGTCGATTCCCCGCTTTCGAGAATCTCGGAAATGGTTTTCGAGAGTTGCACAACCTCTTCGTCGCTGGTCAGTGCGCTTCCCCCTTCAAGCGCCCGCGCCGCCTGTGTCAAGTTTGTCAGCATTGGTGTACCAACCAGTTCGGGGTGTTCCGCATAGCCCTGGAGTTGCCGCTCCAGTTCATCCGCCCCGTGAAACGTTCCAATCTCGAGATCCAGTTCCTCCAACTGTCCAAGCGATTCCTTGAGAAGATGCCCCGCTGCCAGTAATGACTGCTTGCTGGAGATGCGTTCCCCCTCGTCAGCCTCCGCGGCGCTCTGCCCCGCAATCAGCAACAGTTCCGCAATCCGCTGCCTATCTCCCCGATCAGCCGCCTCGCCAATCGCGAAACGCAGCCCCGCCTTCACATCATCCGTCGCCGCTGATGTCCCTGTCTCAAATAATTCCCGGAACTCCTCAAACGCTTCCGATTCTTCCCCCGCGTCAAGCGATTCTCCAAATTTATCGAACCTATCCGGACCAGACGGCAGTTTGGCTACCGCTTCCGCGATATCCTTGAGCGTATCCGCAGCCGTTTCGTTCCATCCATCGACTGAACCAAACATTTTCTCGCCCAAAGCGGTTATCAGATCAATCTCCGTTGGTGTCAAGTCAACGCCCTCAAAAATTGACGAATCGGCATCGTCCTCATCCTTGCTGCTACCGGCATCTCCCGTCATTCTCCCCCTTTTCTGTTCAATCATCTTCACTCCCGCCTCGTCTCCGATAACTCCGGATTTCACCGCCGCCTCCACGTCACTCGCAAACTCCAAGAACGTGTCGATCTCAATCGGTTCAGCGCCTGTCTCCGACGCCTCTCCCGCCGAATCATCGGGCAATCCGTCTATCTCTCGCAGGCCCGACTCATAACGTCCCCTGTTTTCCTCTGGCGTGTTCCCGAGCAACCCCCGATCATACAGATTCGTCCACTGATCCGTCTTCCGCTTCCGTTCCGCCTCGTCAACCTCCGTTTTTATCTCCAGCGGCGTCTCCAACTCAATCCCGATGCGCTTCAGAATTGCCTTTTCAAACCTGTCCGCTTTTTCAGTATTCCCCGCCTTTTCCGCTCTATCCATCAAATCCCTGAGAACCTCCAGATCCGCCTTCTTCGTTTCGCTTTCCTGCTTTAACTTGTGCTCTGGCGTTTCCTCCTCTCGCGCCGCCGCTCCTTCCGTCCACTGATCCTGAATCTCCTGCAGCCGGCCGCGCTTCTCCTCAAGCAACTGCTGCGCCAACTGCTTCTCGCGCTCCGTCTCCGCCTGATGTACCATCACCTTCGCTTCGAGGTACGCGCGAATCCCGGCGGCTAAGCGCCGTGCGGCGTCTATCCCGATTTGCGCACCAATGGGCGGCTGATAGGATGTCGTTTGTCCACCACTGCGTTCTATGTTCATAATTTCACCTATTACTTGGTTTCAAGATTGTTTGAATTCCATTGCTGTTGAAATCTTGATTGCACTCCGATTCTGTAGCGTGCGATCAGGAATCGTCAAATCACCGATTTTCCCTCTTCGGGTCACGAGCTACTAGCCCACTAGCCGCTGTTTCCTCTTGACTCCAATCTCTCAATTTGCTATAATGCTGCCATTGTTAGCGATAAAGCGAGCCCCACTCTTGCAAGGGAAAACGCCATGAACCTAAGCGACACAGCCCAAATCGCAGGTCTAGTCATATTATACCTAGGTGGAATATTCCTAATCTGCAACTACATGGCAACCACGCTCGGCAAACGCATGGACGATTTAGGCAAACGCATGGACGACATGCGATTCGACATCAACGCCCGATTCGGCGATATGAACACCCGCATGGATGAAATGCGAGCCGACTTGCTCACGCGCATGGGTGACATGCAATCCAACATCGAAGCACGCATGGACGATATGCAATCCAATATCGAAGCACGCATGGGGCGATATGAGCGCCCGATTCGACGACGTAAACACCCGTATGGATGAAATGCGAACCGACCTGCTTGCCCGTATGAGCGACATGCAATCCAATATCAACGCCCGCATGAGCGATGTAAACGGCCGATTTGACGACATGAACACCCGTATGGCTGAGATGCGAACCGACTTGCTCGCGCGCATGAGCGACATGCAATCCAACATCGACACCCGCGTCGACGACATGCGATTCCAACTCAGCAGAGACCACGATACCCTAGCGACAAAAGTCGACGTCGTCGATCAAAAGCTAACTCAGCACGTCAGCGATCACGAGGTTCACGAAAAATGGCAAGCATGATTTCCTGAAAAAAATCAACGCCACTGCCTCTCCTCACCGTGTTTTTCTTATTTCACACCCTGACAACACTCCGCCTCTGCTTCCTTGCCGCCGCCTGATTAACTCTCTGTTGCGCTGTTGTCATAATGCGAGAGCGGCACGCGCCCTGCACCGCGTCCGGGGCATCGTTATGGTCTGCCGACGGGAATTGCCTGAACTGCTTCCAGAACTCCGGCGGCAGCTCCCGCTCGTTGAACGCCAGCCAGCCGTTTGCTATCGCAGGCTCAAGCGTTTCGATTCGGTCTTCCTTGTTCTGGTGCTGCTCGTGATACGTAACCGCGCTCTGAAAGCGATGACGCTCCTTCATGGCACGGAACGCATGGTCCGTCGACATCTTTATTGTGCCATCCTTATCCGGTCTCTGCTCGCAAACGAAGTTGCTTTTCGGATAAGCCGGCGCCAACATCGCCTCCGCGCGTTGCGCAAGCAGGATGGCGTTCTCCATCTGCTCGGTCAGTGGGGCACGCTCCATCCACGCCAGCATCACATACCCGTTCACGCCGGAAAGCGAATCGGGATTCATCGATTGCCCGCCGAGCAGCGGTTCCCACACGACAACCACCGCGCACGCATAACTGTTCGCAACCGCATCGCGCCCGCCCATGGTGTCAAGGTACGTCGTAAATCCCCCGATATCGTGCCAGGGCACAACACGCCCATCGCTCCGATGAAACCCTTCGTCCGTGACGGAAAATGTGATGGCTTCGTCCATGTTGAACAACGCCATTGATGGATCGCGTGCATCGTTCTGCAACTCGCGCATCACGCTGTGGTAACCGCGCTCCACGACCTCTTTCCGCACCCTGAGGTACGGCAACTCATCCTCCCACAGCAGTGACACCCCCGTTGTCATCTCATTTTCATGCTCTTTATAGAACGCATCCGCGTTGCTCTCGCGCGCAAGGTCATCGAGCGTTGTGTCGCTATAGAACCGCTCCCACTCTTTCCACAAATACTCGGCGGTGGGGTGATAAATATCTTTGGGGTGACGCACAGCCTCAAACCGTAATGTCTCCCAGCCGGGCACGGTGCGAAGGTGTTCAGACAGCGATTCGGGGTGTTTCACCGTGTCAACTATCATCGTGTTAGAGTGCTTGCTCCCCAAGTCACCGGCGTACATAAAGTCGGTCATGAACCAATCCCTGTCTTCCTCTCTCAACTCTGGATTGAGACACCGCTTCGGATCTTCGATATCGTCGCAAAGTTTCAACGTCGGTCGGACATCACCTAGCAGAGCGCCCCGCGGCGATGACCCTCTCCCGAGCGGCCTCAGTCCTACGCCGTTATTGGTATCGGTCTCGGTCTTTGACCACGGATCGCCAACCAAGTCGCCGAAATCTTGGCGGATGAGGGGATTACGTTCAAGCACTTGGCGGATCTCGGTTATGCGTTGGCGCGCCATGCGTTCGTTGCGACCGACAATGAGGATGAACTCCTCTGGCGGTCTATCCATGACAAGATCAAAGTCCTTGTAGCAAATCCGCCAGATAGGGATAAGCCGGTTGACAATCGTTGTCTTGCCTGTGCTTCGTGGTGCTTGGACGTTTATTTGTTTCCCGTAATCACCGGGCTTTATCGCGTTCAGTATTTGAATGTGGAAATCTTCAAATTCGAGGATACGATAACTGATGTCTTTGATATAGAACCAGACGAACAGCTCGGGAAACAGATACCCGGCGTGCGCTCTAAGACTCCTCGCCATCTTCGGGTTCTTGTTTATCTGCTTTACAACATGCTGCGATATACGCAATCGCGGCAGCGTTGACATCGTCTGGATGAGAGTCTTTGAGGGTACTATCTTCGTCATTCAATAACTTCTGCAACTTTTCCCCGTGCGCAATCGCTCTATCCTGCGCTTCCAACGCCTGCACCCGTGCTCGCATCTGGTTATGAGGCGTCTCCTCACTAGCCGCATTCATCGCCTTGATGTCGGCGACCAAGCCCGTGATTGTCTCGACATGGGCGGGGATAAGCAAAGCGGTTGTGCGTTCCAGCTCCTGTTGCCTCGCACGCGCGGCTACAGCGCCATATTTTTTATGGTTGAAATATTGAGAATGCGGGTTGAATGTGCGGATCGCATCATATATCTTCTGATAATTGCGCCGATACTTTTGCTGCTCGGTCTTTTCTTCGTCATGCTGTTGACATTCGGGAAAGCACTCATAGATTTCACGAATAACAGGCGTAGGCGAATCAAGTATCGCTAGCTTCGCGGCAATTTCCTCCCGCAGCGTGCTTGACCGTAACCGAGCTTTCCAATCGACGATTTCCTGTGCCACATGAAAACTCCTGAACCCCAGTGGTGAGTGAATAGTGACTAGCAAGAAGAAGTCTTGATCGTTAAGTCAAGATGGAATTCCCTATGTGTACGCTATCGCCCTAGGACTTCTATCGCGTTCCTTATTCATTCACTTGATCCGGACCGGTCGGTTGATCGCTTGCGGGCGTGGGTCATGGAATAAAAAAAGCCCGCCAGCGGAGGTCTGTTGATTGACATCAATGACTTCCACTAACGGGCTTGTCTTGGTTTCGATTTCAGTTAAACGCGGTTCGTGTTGTTTTATGTACGGCTGCAATGAGGACGAGTGCCGACGGGGGCAACCGACGTAATTTTAACATGTTGGGGCGGGTTTTTCAATCGTCAAAAATCTTTCAGAACATTGGGTAAGGCAGCGGTGAGTCGGGACGGATGAGGGGCAGAATACGGGAAGACGGGGAAACAAAAAAGCCCGCAAGCGGGGGCGTTCATGGAGGCGAGACGACTTCCGCTAGCGGGCTTGTCTGGGTTCTTCACACTGGAACTTAGAGTGTGCGTCTAGCTTGTTTTTATACACTTGTAGGAGTTGTATAGTTTCATAGACGGGATTGGTTTTTGGAGGTTTAGGGGGAGGGTAAGAAATTGTGTTAACATTGCAGTTGGGGGACTTTCTTAGTGTTCGCCGGGTCTAAGTGTCCACCCGTTGATCGTGGCAAGTCGAGCAAGGGCGACCCGAAGCAGATAGAAGGCGTTTTCTTGTTTTGTCTTTGAACCAAGATATTCAGGACATACGACGATTTGAGAGTGGGCGGGGTTTTGTGCAAGAGGGGCATACTCAACATCTACTTTGTGCGCAGCAGATGTCTCGTCAATACGTGTGACAACGTCGCCTATGGCGCGAACGTCGGCTGTCAAGAGAGTAACAATTCCATCTGTATTATCTAATCTAGAAAGAGACGGATTGAATTCGCGTACGTTGGCTCTATCCACTGACGGTTTCTTGTTTCTATCACGAAAAGCGTTGGATCTAATCTTGAGCTTTCCAGTCGAATCGTATGTATACTCGTTGTCACGAGGTTCCCCGCGGACACTTCGATACAGTTGCTCCTCGTCCGATATCGTTTCCTTATTGTCCATCACGTAGCCAGTCCCAAACGTCTAGATATTCCTCCGTACCAAGAACATCCACATGCATCTCATTTTCGATGTTCGTACCCCATACCTTTATGTATACTGCCTCTTGTTCTCGGATTATGAAATGTAGCTCCCGCTCCCCGCAGTACGATTCTGCGGTAATATGTCCATCCTCATCGCTGGTAATGAATGGAGCAATCCATTGTCGGGAATTGGATATGACGGAGATCAAGAGTTGATTGAGGAGATGCTCGGCGTAGGCTAGACTCAGCGTATTCGGGCGTTTCGAGCCGTAGCCATCCCAGTCCTCTCCGCGCTGGCGTATAGAGTGAAATTGCTGGTATATTCTAAGGCGGTAGACCCAGATTCGGTATACCTCGCCGAACAGACGAGAAGAATCGACATTAGCTGCGGTCTGTTCGCGCCAATAGAGAGTTGAAACTTCATCCTGTTCGTTTCCGCCAGTCGTACCGCGATCGCTCATGGGTAAACTGAATTTCTCAATGGCCCCATCAATTCTCTGATTGACTCGGTTCTCCCATAACGACGCGTAATTCGTCGGTGATGCTCCACTGGAAGATGTTCCAGATGTGCTGCTTGAAGGTGTCGCAACGGGTAAGGACATCACTTATTCCTCTCGTTTTGTTTTCAGCATAAGAATCAATGTCGATCAGATAGGACATCTTGTTTGGTACGTGCCGTAGTCCAAATGTCCCAGACGCTCTGAAATACAGGTGAGACACTGTCACCTTTACGTCGTCATCGGCAAATCGTGATACCTTATGCAAATTGTCAATGTCGCTTGCGATGTGCATCCTTAATTCGGGAAACACGTGATTTGGAACAAAGGTGGCGACGTTGCATTTCATGGTAGGTAGAAAAACTTCATTGGCAATATCCTGATATCTCAGTCCAATTCGCGTAAAATACGACGGTTCATAAATCTCACTGAATGTCTGGAGCGCGTTCTCTAATCTGCCTCGAAACTCCGTGTAATTCTTGTAATTGCCGTTGCATGACACAGCAAGAAAGTTCTTCGATAGGGACAACTGCCAATTTCTATCTTCCGAGTAGAAGTGGAATACTTGATCCGCAGACATTAACTGCTTAAGCTCGTTTGGTACGTCAGTTGGTATCGCAGGGATAGCTGAATCGGATTCCGGGTAGCCGTCTCTTCTGACTCTATCCTGAAACTGAACAGGCGCTTCATGCGAGATCTTCAGGATATCTGGAAAACGCGCCTGAAAGACAACGTTAAACAGCGTGTTGTTCTTGTATTCAGTTCTTGCGACTTGCTCAAAGTGCATGGCATACGCTCCGCAGATGATTGATTCCAATCCTCGTAAGCAAAGATTCGTAAGGTAGAATAACCAGGACACTTAGTGAATCTGACATCGCGCACAACAGGCTAGCGAATTTTCATTATCTCACAGATAGTGACCAATATCCAGTTAAAAATTGCCCTGCGAGTTCGTGCTTGGCGGGTGGTTCCACCAATAGGTTTTGCATTTGTTCCGAATTTCTCGGGCAATTAGCTAACGAGCAGGATTGGGAGGATATCTTCGATTAAGTTTTCGACTTCTCTTTAATCGAAACGAATATATTGACATACCGTTTACGAAATCCTTGGTTCAGGTTGATGCGGCGGTCCAGTCCTGTTGTGACATCAGGCGCGGTTTTTCCGCGGTCTTGATGCTTCAGAACTGCCAGCCTAGAATTGAGAGGAGAGCGAGTTTGACGGGTAGCGCAGGCGCGTTGCTGGGCGCATAGCAGAAGATGGTTGCAACTTATCTTACAGCCGTCGGCTGCGAAGCGGACGAGTGCCGACGGGGCAACCGACATAATTTTAACATGTTGGGGCGGATTTTTCAATCGTCAAAAATTTTTTTAACATTGAAAAGACAGTGGCTAGTGACCAGTGGTCAGTGACCAGCGGACAGTGGGAAGGGGTGAATTGGTATATAAGTGGATTGTCTGAATCGCAGATTCCACAGATTAAAGGATTACGCGGATAAAAACCTACGTCAATGTTGAGTAGATCTTTATGAGAACACTTTCGCACGGGATTTGCTATTGTACCGGGATCTCTATCGCATTCGCTATTCGCTCCATTGATCGCCCCTACGAAGTTGGTCGGTCGATCGGGAAAGCTTCCGCCTCATCGCTTGTCCTGATCTGGAGGCGTCGGTTTACCCTTTGGGGGTTTGGGTCGGTTCATTTTTCTTAATGCGGCGCTCGCATTGCTGGAGAGCCACTTGTCGCTGCTGTTTGTCAGCCGCTGAAGTCCCTGCTTTCTCCGAGCAAGATCGGGTATGGACATGACTTCACAGAAAGCTTCCAAGACTGGGAGTTTTTTCTGGTAGTATTCGTGGTCCAATCGCCATGTGGCTTGCTCGTTGCGATAGGATGCTTGGAAGTAATATTTTTCCGTCATGTCGGATTTGGTTCGTATTTCAGATTCGCGGCCATGCATGCTCCAATTCTCATCCAAGATCACCGCCGTGTCGGGAAGGAACGCAGGGAACTTTGAGATTTTCAAGAAGTAGAGTTGGGTCTCTCTATCGGAGAACATGGGGCCTTCCGTATGCCGCTCCTCGTCGCTCCGGTACGCGAGAAGGGTTACCGGGCTGCCTTCAGGCTGCCGCTTTAATTTCTTGTTGTTTTTTTTCAGGTCGCTTTCGGAAAAGATGGCTTGCTTGATCTTTTCTTCAGCGTAGAGTACCCGTTCGATTCGCATGGTATATAGGTCTCCGCCGTCCAACCCGATTATGTGCGGAGTACCAATGATGAACTGGGTGCCCGTGACCCTTCCGAAGAACACGATGTCTGATTTCTCGACCAGTTCATGAATGTATATCACCGACGAGATTGCGTGAGCCAAGATGGTTGGAACGACGGATAGCGCCAGAACGGCGATGCATGATAACCAAGGATTGCGTTTCATTTTTCCCTCCTACGGCGGTTGGTCGATGCTGTTTTCAATGGCGGTGATGGGATAGCAGGGAGTTTTCGGTGGATATTATCGCACATGATATCGCGGGTTTGCAAACCATATGGGCTGGAATTGCAGATTGTGCGGTGACCTGACGGGGAATTTCTGTGGCAGGGAATAGGGTCGCAACCTGGAGATCGCCTCTGCGGCGATTCGTGCGGGGCACGGAGATCTCTATCAGGATCTACTATCGTCTTCCTTATCTAGTTAGTTGATTACTCCTTGTTCAGTCGTTTGATTCCCTCCCACGTGTCGGGTGAGGGATTTCTATCGCAGTCATTATCCATTCCTTTGATTCCTCGTTGTCCACGCGGTTGATCGCTATCCACCCGCTTGATTCGACCCTAAAGGAATTACAGTAGTTGGGGGCAGGTGACGGCGTGAAGGGATTTACATAAACGTGTTACCCCTCTGGTGCTCTGAATTGGTTGCGTGTCTTTAGTTCTACGTACCTTCGGTGCTTTCAAAGGTCTGTTAGGATATCCATTGTGCCACGGTGGAGTATATTAGGTTGAAAGTCTGCAGGGTTGGCTTTCGCGGTGCTCAACCCAACCTACGAATTGAGCTCACTCATGGCACTACTCATAACGAAGTTTGACCAAAGCGTCAAGGGTAATTGCAAAATATGGGTTTCGTATTACCGGTGCGGTTGCCGCGGGTCAAAGCCAACGACTCGTCGAAGTTTTGATAACTTTTGGACAATCTCTGCCGGTAGGCGGCCGCATTTATAAGCGGAGAGAACGACCCTCAACCTATGAACTCTTAGTGGAAACCGCTGATGAATCCTTGTTTGTCGCTTAACTTAATCTCTATGGGGATTTCATTGGCTCCTCCTCGGCAAAAAATTGATGCTTCCCTCAAGAGCAGGTTATCTGTACAGTTGGATTTTCCTACGGCCATACAAATCTCCCACAATTCACGAAGATATAATGTGGCGATATTGGATCGGAAATTGCATACGCCTTGGCTTCCATTTCTGTTCGTTTGCCGGAGTCCACAATCCGCCAATCTTCGTGACGGTTGAAGCCTCTAGTCGTTGCTTGTACAAACCCAATTAGCAAACCCTTCGTGGGTTGATGAGAAATTTGTAAGAGCCGCGCTTCAAGATGGTTAAGCGTATAATAGGTGTCCGCAATGCCGCCCGACGAGAATTGTTTTGCATGCTCTTGCTCATGCTTATAGATTTTTTCATAGAAATGGCTGCTCGGCGGAACATTAGACGTTGGCACAACGTGCCGCACCGTTCGCCCGATGCCGTCTACTCGCCAGGGATTATCGGGGTCAGGACCGTTGTCGTCTATGTCTAAGTAGCTATAGCCTCTACCAAAATCGAAGGCGATGCGAGTATGACCTTCTTTCCACGGAACATTAACAGTAAGAAAAGAGGTAGCTGTGACACTTGTACTGGGAAAGGTGATATCACAAGTAATAGTGTATTTACAACTCCTGGTAGCAACCGCATCGTCGTCCCCACAAGCCTTCACCGGGAGAGAAGGGACTTTCGCGAGCGCAAACCATTTTGCGCGTGGTACAGACGTAGCGCTAGAGTTGGGACTTGAGAACGTGACCATCGGACTATTTTTGGCGCCATTCGGAGCGCTCCAACCCCACGACCATGCCGTGGCGTCGGTTGCACCAAGCACGGTGAAATGCGCGGTCTCTCCATCGTTCACGCTTTGAGGTTCAATAGATATGACTGTGACTTCAATCGTAGTGGAACTGCACTTAGCCGGTTTATCCTTGTCCGTGACGGTGAGAGTGACGGTGTATGTGCCCGCCGAATTGTAGGGATGCAACGGTCTCGCGCCACTGCCTGTCGAACCGTCACCGAAATTCCATGCGTAGCTGTCTATCCCGTCCCCCGGATTCGTGCCGACATCAGGGTCATGCGAATTTGAGCCGTTGAACTGGACGTTTGCCTTCCCAGTCTTCGGGTCAATAGGGACAACCTGATCCACGTCCGCATCTGCTACCGGCGGCATTCCACCCGTGGAGGGGGTGTATGGGGTATAGGGAGTAGCGCTTCCTCAAGTGGATCGGGTGTTATAACGGCGTCTCATCTGAGCCATTGTTTGACTGAGCGAGGTACTCTGAAATCTATTGAACATGATGTGAAGTCTTTTCGTTTCGTTTTATCGTCTGTTTGTAAATCTGTTTCGAGAAAAACATATCTTTAGATAGTCCAAGTTTTCTTAGGTATTGCGATCAAGCGAGTGGTTAACAAGCAGGATTTACTATTGGATCTCTATCGTGGTCGCTGTGGGATTTCTATCGCACTCACTGTTCGTTCATTTGATCTCCCTTGATCGCTCGCTATTCACTCGGTTGATCTCATTTGATTGTTCCCTGTTCGGTCGCTTGGTCGCACCCTACATAAGATGGTGGGTAGGGGATTTCTATCGCAGTCGTTATTCATTCGGTTGATTGCTGTTCGCGCGTTTGAGGATATTCGCGACCGGGAGGTCGCTCCTACAGGGGAACGTAGGATAGGGCGGCAAAGCTGGAATCGAGCGTGCCGCACGAAGAGTAGATGCCGCCCAAGCCAATCAGTGTCTCAAGTCGCGGCAAGATGCCGCTCCTACGGTCGAGTTTAGGAGCGAGCGGCAAAACTGGCATCAAGCGTGCCGCCCGGCGAGAAGGTGTCACCCACGCCAATCTTGCCCGTCGCGGTCTAACCGATTCATCATTAGCAAAGAACGCCAGCGTTAAGGCAAAGTCGAATTGCCAGAAAGAGAATGACAGGCGCTGTTACCAATCCATATGGTTGCCCGGCTCCCCGCTGTGCAGCGCTAATCTTTCCCTATCTACACCCGCCGACAATATGTCAATGTTGGCATTGAGTTGACAATTATTCCCAATACGTGTATAATTCGCATTGACGCGCTAGTAGCGCTCTTATGTGCCTGTTTTACCAGGATCACGGAGGCAAGAGATATGAACGAACAAAGTTGGCTACAAACTTTGGCAATAATGGGAACTATCGTTGTTGTCGGCGGCGGAGTAGCAGGTTTTTTCTGGTTAAATATACCAAGCAACTCTGATTTTGCTAACCTAAAAGCTGATTTTGCTAACCTAAAAGCTGATTTTGCCAAACTTGAATCCAAAGTTGCCACAAAGGAAGATTTGAAAAGTTTGGAAATTCGCCTTGAAAAAATGCTGAGTGTTTATCAGGATGATGTTAAATCTATGAGATATGAATTGTCATCTCATATCCAAAACTATTCAATCCATGCAGCGGCACGCACACCTAACGAAGCAATACAAAACACCCCCGAATAAATACATCAAACGTACATTATGAACCATGTACTTTATCCCAATTGATTGAAGGAACTAACTGTACATGGAAGCATTGACGCTTACTAACCTGATGCAGATTCTACAGCTTATCGCGATTGTTGCCGGCATCATCGCTTTGCTGAGGAATGTTCCCAGCAGACGGGAGATGGAGAACGCCGATGATATCCTTAGAGCAGAGAGAATCGGAGACAAATTGATGCATTAAATGCAATACTCGACAAGCGTTTTCAATCGCTCCGTGAGAAAAGCAGTGGTCAGTGACCAGTAAAAGTAGAAAACTGACCACTAACCCTGATCTCTGTCTTTCGCATGGCTTTTACGATCGCGCGGCAAAACTCGCGTCAAGCGTGCCGCCGGGAGAGAAGATATCGCCCAAGCCGACCGGCGTCTCTTTGGTTTGATCGCCGCCGCCGGAATCACCCTCAATGTGGAGATTCATATCCTTCGTCGCTTGCTGCTTTTCCTTTTCAGCGGCTGTTTGGTATATCTTCCCAAAGATATCAGACACCCCAATCACATCGCCTCGCAGAAAGGCGTGCGCCGCTTCCCATAGTTGAGTTTCCGAAGCGTCGGGGTGTTTCATGCGGATTTCCTTCTCCGTCTCGAGAATCTTCATCTTCAAATCCTGCCGATACTGATTCTCCAGAATGAGCCGCTGTTCTTCGCTGATCTCATCTCCTCCCTGCTGCGGCATACCGCCAAGGTTCTCAATGATTGTGGCAATCTTCTGATCCATCGACAACTCCGCGGATGGTTCAGGCAAGCCATCGATTTGGATTCCTTGTTCGCCCAGCGCCGCGACAACCTCATCCAACGTCATTGTGCGCTTGGTGCTATCGTCCGTTTGCTGCTGTTCCGTACCCTGTACAGGTCCCATAGTAATTACCCTCCTTGTAGGAGCGAGCTCCAGCTCGCGACCCTCCGCAAATAATGGAAAGAATAGAGGAATCGCGACCGGGAGATCGCTCCTACAGGTCAAATCATGCCGGTATCCATGCCCGACGCGACATCCTGGTTAAGCGGATTCCCACCGCCCTCGGTCGGCTGGACAGGCTGCACAAATGTGTCATCATCCCAACCGTAGCCAGTGTCGAATCCCACAAACTTGATTAACTCACTAACAGACATCTGCGCGCCCAACGCCGCCATGATCTGCGCAATCTCCAGCTTCCCGGCCGGCGTGTTCGGCAGTGACGTTGCGTCAGGCATCTTCATGCGGTATCCAATATACCGCGCCTCCTCCCTGAACGAATCAGGGAAATCAATGCCTCGCCGCCAAATATGAGCCGCAAGCGGGCGACGAGCGAACTGTTGCGTCAACGAAATCAGTAACCGCATTCGGTGGAGCCGAAATCCATTCATGTCACGGACGTTGTTGCTTAGCTGGTTAAACGCCGCCCATTGCAGCGTATTCACCAGTTTGCCGCTTGCGCCGCTTGATGGCGCTTCTCCTGAGAACACGGGATTCAACGACGGCATCATGTCCGCAATCCCTTTAATCGAATGTTCCAGGAGATTGTACAGAATCGGCGGTACCGCCTCCGTGGGAAACGGCTTGATATCACGGTCAAGGTCATATTCCTCCTCGACCTCGATGTTCACCCCGTATCCCGTAAATACTTGTTCCATATCCAGCGCCCCGCGCTTCGATATCATACGACCTATCGACAGTCGACGCAGCATCAGGATAAGATTTGAGTAGACCTCGTCCAAAAACTTCTGCTGCGACCAGCACAGCGCCCCGTAGCCGTGTCCCCAAAACGACCGCGACTGCTTGTTGCTGTGTTTGATGACGGGGAAGTTACGCCACGTTGCAAAGGGAAAGTCGGGGTAATAGTACGGTGTCCCCCGAACCCGCACCACATCATTATCAATCGCGGTGGCGTAGAAGATTTCCGTGTCACCCGCGTCCTTCACCGGTATGCCCTGCATCTCGGCGACCCAACGGCGCATCCACAATTCGCGAATCCTGAACTGCCTTTGGTCTTGCTGGTCACTGCTGTGGAATCGCGATTCGGAGAGGGATCTTCTATCGCCCTCACTATTCGTTCGGTTGATCGCTCCTACAGAGATCTTGTAGTCGGGATAGTAGTGCTTCACGTAGCGCTCATTCTGCGTCGTCTCATGCACCAAAAATCCCGCATTCGACAAATCCGTGGTCGTCGCGTCCGGATCTACAGAAAACGCCAACGGCGAAATCGGTATCATCCTCACCACACGATACCGCGAATCGTACACCGCCTTCGAGATGGCATGTCCGAAGATTAGGTTGTGGTAGACCGCGTCTTCAAGTCGTTCGCCTTCCCTGTCCACCTCCTGAAACATCTGAGTCCACTGTTTCAAGTCCTCAATGTTCTCGGCATCTTCGATGCTATGACGGCTCCTGTCCGGCAGCACCTCTATCCGTGTTGCTTGTTCCGTGAACGCCGGCACCAGACGCAAGATTCCCTTCTGAATCTCGGGATTCAGGCTTTCATGCGTTATCGGAGACACATTCCCGATGGACGTGCCATCAACATACGCACTTCGATTATTGTAAATCGCAAGCTCGTGACGCATACGGCTGTGGTGCTCGTGCGCGGCATCCTGCGCTTCGTCCATTAACTTGAGAAACTTTTCTGCTGATCGTTTGTTTAGCATTTTCAAAAAGATTCGGACGTCACAGGGGGCCGTCCGCTACATGGGTGATAGTCGAGTCAAAATAAAGGAATATCGTACCGTAAACGCCGTCAGGTGTTAGGGCGAGGAGAAGAGCCCTATTGCACGGGATTTGCTATCGCGCTCATTATCCATTCGCTTGAGGGGATCTCTATCGCGCTCATTATCCATTCGCTTGATCGTTTGTTTAGCATATTAGTGACCGGTTAGAAAAGCAGTGCTAGTGACAGTGAGAGCGATTTGTAATCATTACTACGGACCTAAGAACTATCTCCTATACTATATTCATGCCCTTTTGATATCCTTGTCCGATTAACATGTCTAACGCTGTTTCCTCAGGATTGCCAAGAGCGCCAGAAGGATTGTTAGGAACCTTTCCCGACTGCTTATTGGAAGTCCCCCCCAATTCCTTCAGAATCTTATAAGCCTCCGATATTGCCTTCAAATCTCCGACGAACGATTTATCGCCCGATAGTTGTCCAAGCTGCTCTTTCACCGCCTTCGACAACGCCGTCAGTGATGGAGCATAAGCCGCGGTTGCCGCCTGCTGTGCCGCTAGTATCGGCGCCTGCTGCGCTTGGCTTATCAATGCCACACCCGCCGGGCTGGAAACTCCTAATCGCGCCGCCACATTCGCCGCCGCAGCGTTTATCTGAGGCTCAGCGGCTGTGCGAATTGACGCCAATTCCGCGTCAGTAAACTTCCCCCGTGCTCGACGCGCCAAATCTTTGTTGAATTGCGCATGCTGATTCAGCACTTCATTTTGAAGTCGGTTCAGGTCACGGGTCCTAAAGTGGTCGTAAATCTTCGAACCTACCGTGAGCCCGCCAGCGATTAGTGCAAGTGTAAGGGGTTCTGCCATTAGACTTTCTCCATATTGATTTTGAACCAGCCATCAAGTAGATATTTATAGACCTCACCATTCATGATGACTTCGTCACCAATGCGAGCGTCGCCGGGCAGGTCTGCCACCTCGCGGATACGATCCGCTTTCTCATCATCCACGTGGCGTGTGAGCGCATCTAGTGATTGTTGTTCTCGGAGCGCCATCAGACCAAAACCTTCATTTGCAAACCGCGCAGTGTCACTGCTCCGGTGCCTTCCAGCTTGAATTTGCACCCAAACCCGCGCCTGTTAATCCTAACTCGTACAGGGTGAAATCTATCGTGTGCAGCCCTATCCAACCTCACTGTTTTTGTCACCGGCGCCCTGTCATCGATATAAAACGTGATAGTAGCGTCATTGTCTGCAATACCGGAGATGTCAAGCTCCGTGAATACCTTCATTTCTTCACCAAACCCATGCGCATTCCAATCAAGCTGCTGCGATTCCCACGACCACGCGATATCCTCCTCAACCGGCGTGCCTCCCGTGTAATGCGTAATCCCATCAACGCTAGCGTCGTCAACCACCCAATCAATCAACCGCGGCGCGCGTTGCTGGTCGGCGATGACGCCGGTTATCGGCAGCCCATCAAATTTCACCGAAGCGTACTGCCTTATCGCCGTCGCATCGGGGATCTCTATCGCGCTCGCTATGGGATCTTCTATCGCCTTCGCTATCCGCTCAGTTGATCGCTCGCTTGAGGGATTTTCTATCGCACTCGCTATCCGCTCGCTTGAGGGATTTTCTATCGCACTCGCTATCCGCTCGCTTGATCCCTCTGAAACGCGAGTCCAATCGTTCCCGTCTTTCACAAAATAGATAATATCCGTGTCATCTGTCGATTTGTTTCGCCGATGTATGCCCCACAAACTCGCCTTGTTCGGCAACATCCCCACAAAACCATCTTCGATTTCATAGCGATTGAAATACCCCTTCAACTGCGGCGCTATCTCCGGCGCCTTGGTTCCATCCGTCAGGTACAGCCCGTCCGCCCCCACGAACGCGAACGCATTATCTAGAATCCCCCATGAATGAGGTGACACCGGTCCCCGCGACGATATCTGGTCGTACCGAAAGTTTGCCGGTGACGTACCTGAGAGTCTGTGGAGATTGTCTGACGCGCCGAACAACAGCATACCTCGGTACGCCGCCGCAAAGTCGACGCGTTGTCCAGTGCGAATTGAATTCAAAACAGGCCAGGCACCCCAAATGGGGATGGTGTTACGCACGTCGCTAAATCGCAACTCGTTCCCGTTCGCGCCGAATAGCCGGTCATTATATTGCACCAATTGCTCAATAGATGACGGCATATAGCTGTTATCTTCCAGTTTGTTTGTTACAACCGTGTCGGTGGTATCGTCAACAAAATAGATTGGAAAACTCGCCGACTCCAAACTAAACTGCTCCACGCGATAATAGTTCAGATCAGCGCCATCGTCTCCGTCCGCACGCCGAACGTCGCTACGGTAAAGATTGAGATGCGTTATTCGCGTATCCCCGGGCGCCTGTGTGATTTGAACCACGAGTTGCTGGTTGATGTCATTTATAATTTCGTCGGGCATGGTGCGATCCGGCAGCTTGACCGCAAAGAACGCCGATCCATTGGATTCCGTGTCTCCAAATAATCCCTCTCCCTCGAATGTGAGCTTGTAATATGAATACTCGTCTTGCAGCGGCACCAGAATACGCCACCATGAGGGTTGAATAACCAATATTGTATTATCCGGGTGACCGGATACCAACCCGGGCGTAAAATTAATCTGTTGTCCTTGCGGCGTGTTAACGACACTGGTAATGACATAGTCAGGCGGACTTGTGCCGCGTCGAAAGACGTGCCCTGCACGAGCCTCGCCTGTCACAATCAGACTTGTGGCGCCCGATACGCCTGATTCCGAATTCAAATTGCTCGTCGGTTCAATCTGCAAAAACAAATCGCCCGCCGTACCCGCGATCAATGCCGCGCCGGTTTCATAATCGGCGACATAAATTGTGTTGCCTCTATCGTCTGTCGTTAGAGCTTCTTGATCGGCGCGCAACTGGTATATACGATCGTCTATGGGACTTGCCGGCAATTGAGTTACCAGTTGTCCAAAGGATGCAATCACATTGGCGACGGGATTGGTTGTCGGATTGAAGAAGGCGGATCCAAACACGTCAACGTCGGGCGTAGCAATGCCGAGTTGTTCCACCTGGTTGTTTTCGCCAATCGCATAACCTTGATCGCTGCCCTCGCTCGTTAGCACAATATTCTCGCCGAGTTCAACTAAGGAAAGCCGGCCGCTCAATAGCGGGACTCCCGTAATTTGCAAGGGATCCGCTGGGATAGAGTTGGTAACGTACAACTGGGCGTTCGAGTTCAGCCAGAATAGCCGTGTGATGCTTGCCGCGACCCCGACCATGCCCACGTCTGCAGGCGCTATATCCCCCGCCTCGTGCATCTGCAACGCCCGAATCGCGGGTCTCAGCCGCAAATGCCCCCAGCGATCGACACGCAAGTTCACCATATCTTGCGCATAGGACTCCGCCCCGTCACCCGCATCCGAGGGATAGCTGAAAATATGATTGAATTTTGTGATGTTCCACAACAACTCTTGCATTATTCCTCGGGCGTAAGTTGCCACCTATGTAGCATAAGGGATTTCTATGGGAGTTCTATCGCGGTCGTTATTCACTCCCTTGATCATTCGCTATTCGCTCGTTTGATCTGTTAGGTTGTGGCTGTGAGTACGCAAACTGTCAGTTTGCGCTACGAATGTTGTTAAAGTATCCTATAAGTATTCCCCGTATGCCCCACAACATCGCTATAGCCTATCAAATTCACATCCCGCCGCCTCTCAATCGCCTGCCCCTCAAACCATAGGGAGCGAAACTGCCGAATCTTCTGACGCACCCGCGGCATCGCGCGCTTGTAATGGAAGTTGTATTTTCCGTCGAAGTAACCCGCGGTCGAATCGCTCACACTCTTGTCCGCGACACTGGCGTGATAGCACATACGATGCAAAAACGCCTCCTCCAAGTTCGGATCAATCTCAAGCACATCGTTCTCGTTATCAATGTCAACCTGCGTAATCACCCGATGCTTGTGCGCATGATAGACGAACAAATTTTCCTCACCCGGATCGCTCGTGAAATCCGGCGGCGGCGAAATGTGAAGCGTTTGGCTCGCCCGATCAGGCGATAGTATCCTTACCGTATCGTCCACCTCAAAAGTATTCCGTTCACCGCCAGCCAGTGGTGTGGACTCGATAAATTCGGTAGGGGTTCTTACAACCTTTATCACTTTTGCTTCGGCTCCGCGATCGGTGACGTTCAAGACTTCATCGTTGACCTTGACTCCGGACGGCAACGAGCCTGCAATCTTGAATGTGGTTGCTGTCCCTTCCGTCACAACTCCCACCAACCGCTCACGCACCGCGCGCCCCCATAGCGAATAGTAAATCGGACGCCCGGTTTCAAAGTTCTGGTTAATCGCTTGCGAACTCGCCCCCCGCAATGGAGACAACGGGACATAACGGCTCTCGCCCTGCCCCCTAAATCCCACAAAGTCTATTTGCAGCAGATTCGACGGCAATCCGTAACTGCTCTGCCCCTCTTCCATCTCTCTGTAGATACCCGACCTCAGGGATTCGCTTTCAGTGCTGACATATTGCGCCGTGCGATTCAGATAGCGAAGCGCGTCATCGTCTTGGTGATAATCGCCGTGTCGATCGCTTATCATGTCCCGCATTTCGATTATAGCTTCTCTAGCCGTCATATACGCCTCCAGCGTCCTCTAACAGGACGTACTCCGTCATAAGGGTGTTCAATAGATGGATGTCGATTCCGAGATTCCGCGAGCGGTACGTGCCCACGGATACGGATCGCTATCGATCTACCGAGCGGATAGCGAGGGCGATAGAAAATCCCGCTCGCTATTCGCTCGCTTGATCGGATTCTTAAAATAGTATCTTGAAGGCTTGATAATCGTCTCGCAAATGGCGGCATTCATAAAATCCAGTAGTCAGTGGGAAAAGCAGTGGAGAGTGGCCAGTGAAGAGTCAAAAGACATAAGCCTTTTGATTTTAACTTATCACTCGCCACTCATCACTCGCCACTGTAGTTAAACAATATTGACACGATTGCCCGAATGACCTTCGCCCTCACGCGAGAACGACGGTCTCCGACGAGGAATGTTGTCAAGCGTGACGCTGACTAGTGTGTCGGTAGTGTCCGTGCCATGGTCAAGTGAGGCGAAATCCGCGCGTCCGATACGCGCATTTAAGTTGGCGACGGTAATTGTGCTCGCCGGTCCCGTGACGAGGCCGCCGACTAGCGGTATGACCGGATCGTTCACGGTGAACGGCGTGTTCGTGTCGCTGTCGTCCTGCAGCGCGAATGCCCCGCCTTCACACTTCGCCCAACCGAAAGGCTTATAGTCGTCCGTCACCGTAAGCTCCGTCTGACATATGCCCGCGGTCAAGTCGGTCGCTGCGCCATCGCTAAAATAGAATCGTCCCGGCAACCACAATCTAAACTTGCTTGTGTTATCAAGCGCGATGTCCCAGCCCGGTGTGCGTGGACGTTTCGCCGCGGATGACAACACCCCAATCTCGACCCTGTCACTATCGCCGGGAATCATCCGCCTGATGTAGAATGTCTGACCCTCACCTGTGCCATCGTAGATGTATCCAATCGTACCCCGAAAGTCCTTATTGGCGAACTTGCTGTCGGTCACCAAGTAATTGGCGCCGACCGCGATGTTCTCGCTAACCGCGCCATCGGCGTCGCTCAACAAATCGGCTCCGGCGGCGTGGCGTACGACGTGACCGGCCTTGTAATCCCCATTTTCCCAGTATTGGCCATAGACCCAGTGGCCGTCTTCGGCATCGGGCACCCAGATGCCCAGCGTATTCCGCTGCGCCTCCGTCAACCCGTGCCCATCGTCAAAATCGTGAAGCACTTCCCTCGACATCGTTCATTCCCTCCATATGCCGAAACCGAGTTTTTTCTTCAAAACTCGGTTTCTTTCTTCCGCTTTTACTGACCACTGACCACTGCTTCTATATCGTCCAGCCGCGACCAATCGTCTGGCACCAGCGCTCTTGACAAATCCACATGTAAAGCAACCGGAGATTCGATCCGCAGGGATCTCTATCGCACTCCTTATTCAGTCGCTTGATCTATCCGCACTGCCTATGATTAGCAGAAACTTAATCAATTCCTGCCATTCGGTAGTTACCGACCACCAACCGTGGCAGTTAGATAGTCCATCCTCTGCCAACCGTCTGGCACCAGCGCTCTTGGCAAATCCACATATAAAGCAACCGGAGATTCGATCCGCCGCTGTCCGCTCTGCCCGTGAATCTGAAGAACTCGTCGTGGTAAAACGGAATTGGTCGCACACGCATACCCACATTTGCATAGCCGGGCACCGTCTGATTCGAACCCCGCACAAGCGTGTCAATCTGCTGACGCCCCTTGCGGTTCGCTGAGGATTCCCAGAACACGGGATAAATCGTCCCGTTCATACCGCCCGGCGACCCCGTATGCAGACCCCACATCTCGTTATCGGGCGCGTTCGGCTCGGAGAATATATAAGTATTGTGCATCCGCACAACCTGCTTGGTCTCTTCCCAGCCCATGCCATCATGGATGCGCATCGCGAACTTGTCATTCTCCAAGATGTACTTGTTCTCTGCCAGCAGCCCGAACAGACGGTGATCCAGCGGCATCATCTTCATGCCCTTGACAATCAAATCCCAAGGACGCAGAAATTCGTCCATCGCCTGATAGATATTGTCTCTGGTCAACTGCTTGGCGGCGGTGTTGGCAGCGGGTTTGCCGCCCTTGCCATCCGTGTGATTGAAATGGAACACTCGCGGCGAGTGGACATATTCCCAACCCGGGAAACTCGTGTTAGCGCGTCCCAACACATGACGGCTATCGAACTTGCCCAACTCCGTCGGTCCCAACCCGTGCAACTGCTTCGAATCGCTCATGATGTCCGCTAGCGATTCGGGCGCACGGTTTTCGTTGTCGTCCGGCTGCCAAATCCCCCACAGCGAGTTTTCCAAATCCAGACTCGCGCCGTACACAGCCTGACGGTAACGAGTTTCGACTTGATTATAGAAAGCATATCGACCGGTCTCGCCCATGCGGGCGATACTAAAGTTTTCGTCAAACAGTTGCCCCGAGGTAATCCCCGTATTCTTCGTCAACTGAAGCATGTCCCAAGATACCGGCGTCATCATCGCGCCCCAGAACGCAAAATGCCGGTTCACGCCCGATACCTGCTCCTGACTCCGCAGCGTATCGTTTCCACCGTACCATTGCGACCGTGGCGCTTTCAGCAAGTGGTCAATCCGCTTGCCTTCCGTCGGCTCGCCCGACACAAACTCCGCGTTTGCCGTCAACGCCCCGACCATAAAACCCTGATTTTTGAGTGACTCGCCGCTCAATGCTGAGGGAAGTGATTCTCTCAGATGGAACGCGAGTTCATTTTCGACACCCATGATATTCCTCCATCATACAGTGCCGGTGCCCGTGACCCGTAGCCACCGACCACCAGCTACTAATTTGAGATTGAAAGACTTCCACTAGTGAGCTTGTCTTATACAAAAAAAGCCCGCCAGTGGCGTCATTAAAAAACAGTGATTACTGACCAATTGCCAGTGACCAGTAAAAGCCGAGACATTCTCTTGCTGTTTACTGACCACTAGCCACTGACCACTAGCCACTGGGTTTCAAAGACTTCCACTAACGGGCTTGTCTTTCTACTAAACCCGAAACCGAGTTTTTCGTGAAAACTTGGTTTCTTTTGTCGACTTTATATACTACCTTTTACCTTGCTTGTAGCCCTACAAAATCCGTGTTATAGTCAATTCGATTTATATTTATACATATTTCGGTAGGTGCGATCAAGCGACTGGATAAGGAGCGCAATAGAGATCCCTTTCCAACCGCACCTGCGAGACTGGATAAATACCGGTTCGGTTAGGAAACCGAACCTACCGTAGTGTATAAATAACTATTGGTTTTACTATAATCTACGTCCGTCCCACCCTTCCGCCTATTTGTCTTACACAAACAAAAAAGCCCGCCAGCGGTGTCGTTTTGATCGAAATCAAAAGACTTCCACTAACGGGCTTGTCTTTCTTCCACACCCTATAACATCTGTGCCTATCCTATCCGTACACCCCTCTACCCTTCCAATGTTCCAGTAACGGGCTTGCTATCTACAGTTTACCTTGAAACAGAACTTTTTGCGGTTCCCAATTATAACACCCCCACCGCCGATTTTTCAATGACTAAAAATAATCTTGAACATCAAATCAAGATTGAAGAGGAGGAGAAATCCGTGATTTGATGATTATCAATCCTTCCTACATATGAAACTTGATCTGCCAGTTGTTTCAGATTTGTCTTGGTGCCACGCCCTGCTTATAGGGCGTTTATGTGTCTAACATGTTTTCATGTACTTTTGGAGTTGTATAGTTTCATGAACGAGGAAGTTTGTTGGGGGTTAGTTCGAGAGAGTTACCGGCAAGTTTCGTCTAACACAAGGTTATGGAAGTGTGTTGATGTGATTAACAATTTGCATCGACATAGTGAGCAAACTCCTGACCTCGTGCGGATTATTGTGGTATGTGAAGTCTTCGTATCGTGCGTTTATGCTAGCCTGGTACAGTGCAGTATACTGTCCATGTATATTTTGAAGACGCTGTTGCACCTCCTTCTTCCGGTCAATATGTCCTTGTGGATGAATGTTGAACTTTTCTGCGAGATAGGAATCTACAGCGTGTAAGGCTTTGTAGAAGGCTAGAGTCACTACCCAGTCTGCGTGGCGAGCCCTGTTTTGAGATGTTTGCAGGTCGGAGAGGGCTCGCTGAGCCATACTCTGTTTGTCTTGGTGTACGTGCTTTCCCGGCATGTCGGAACTCCCCCTTATCTCTCCTCTAGCTGACGACTACGAGAGGTCAAGAAGTAGACTTGGGGGTAGACTAATAAAAACGTTCAAAGTTCTGCAAATCAAGGTAATCTTCCGAGGATTTATATTCTACGTAGAAATAAAGCGGACGAAATTTGAGATTTATCTCAAGATCGATTTCCGCCAACTGCTGAATTCGATCCGCTGATTCGTCCGAAAGTATGATGATAACATCGGCGTAATCCGGTGCGGAAATGTTGATGTAGCCGCTATCAACATAAGGAAAAGCTTTCAACTTCTCAGCGTAAAGTTGCTTTATCTCTTCCCAAACCTTGGGCGGAGTCTCGACGATTATTTGTTTGAGAAACTCCTGCTCCTGAGTTGGCGGATTGGTTTCTTGGTCAGCAGATTTCTGCGCCTTCTCATAATAGGCTACAATTTCCCCACACAAGTCGGAAATCGCCGCCTTTAGGTCGTTCCCTGTGGCTTGCAATTCCAAATCGTCGTAATTGGCAGTCACAACCTCACCTTCTCGCTCGACCACGATTGGGATTGCCTGACGCAACTGGTAGGAAGGATGTCTAAGATTCTGAATCCAACGTGTTTCCGGAGGTCGGGTAATGCCTGTTTCAACTCTATTGGTTTCCAACTGCTCAACGCTCACTGTGTTCTCCTCAATCCCGGCTCGTTAGATGGCAAAGCCACAGATGCGACAATATTTTAGTTTAACAAATAGGAATTTCAATGACAAGTCTAAAGCAATGCGGGGTCAGGAGAAACGCGCCTGATTTTAGGAGATTCACCTTCATCAAACCGAAGATGGGATGTTCAGAGAGAACAATAACACTGATTCGTCACACATCAGAAGCCCCGGCGGGGCGACAGGTGTATAGCAACGCTAATCCACGCACACGAAAGCCCCAGCGGGGCGACACTTGAATAGCGACCAAATCAAAAGACATCGAATAATTCCTGCTGGATGGCTGTTGCAGCATGCTCGGTTAAACTCCGAAGTACCCAGATTCACCTAAAATCCAAAATTCCTCCTTGATTCGGACGATGCCTCCGAGACATGGCCGACCTGTCGCCCCGCTGGGGCTTGGTAATGATAGCATCCGCTGATTCTATATACCTTCCGCCCCGCTGGGGCTATAGAACGCAAGACCCATGAAGCTAAAGACAGCCGCCGTGGTTTTTCTAGCGTGAAGGCAATTGAAAGATTTAGGTGCGTTTCCCCTGAATACGGGGTGTATACGCTGTGATTGGGGTAATTACACTAAAGCGTTGCCGGGTTCTCCTATTGCGCTCACAGAGTTGGGGCTACTTATTCAACTATAGCACCCTCACCGATGTTCAAGGATTAACCAATCTTCGTGCATGAAATCAAGATTGAAGATAAGAAGAAATCTGGTGACAAGCCGGGTTTCACTGTGCCTTTCCCGGTTCAATCCAACTTACGTACTATATCGGGTCGGGATCCCTATCTGGAGCGCCAGACGGGGAAAGAGGCAACCGCCGATATCAGGGACATTGCTATTTGTACACCTTGCTTCGATGTGCCACTTTTTCTACTACAACCAGCTTTTGTTGTTCGTCAATTCGATAGACCACCCTGTATGCTCGCCTCACGATAAGTCTGTACTTACCCTTCATCGTTCCTTTTAGAGCTTTGCCGATGTGCGGATCGTGTTCTAAGCTATCAATTCTCTGGAGAATGTCCTTTACAATATCATTGTCAATTCGTTTCTCAAGACTACGCTTTGCTCCCTTCTCTAGCGCAATCTAATATCGAACTCCTGCTTGACTTCCTCCCACGGAATTACCTCATCGGCTTCGATTTTCCTCTTTGATTCAGTGAGAATATCAGTCTTTTCAGCGTCTGCCATCTCTTCAGCAGTTGCTTTCCACGACTCAATATCTATCTCCAACAAAGAACTGTAATAGTGCGCCATAGAATCAAGTGTAATCTCAGCATCTCCCAGTTCTGTGGAAGATAGATTGCCTCTGGCTTCTATCCACGGCGGTTCCGAATGGGAAAGCCTAACCAGCCAGTAAGCCGGCTTATCGCCGTAATGTTTAAGCACCATGTTGATCGTCGCTTTTTGATCGTCATCCAACTTTCCAGTATCGCCATCTTCTATGCCGGAGATGTAATACTTTCCACGATGATACTCAAATAAATCTCGGACAACGGGACCATTTGACCACGCCTCAATCTTCTCATCGAACAGAGGTCGCTCGTCCCACACTAGCGACCACGCTTGAGCATAGTATACCAATTTCTGCAATTTCAACGTGGTTATCTCGCCCGTCTTCTCCAAAATGTAGGCCGCTACATCAAATGCACTCACATTCGACATTGTTATGCTCCTTCATGACATATCTCAAAGTGCATATAGCACACTCCCCAGATGACCGAACCTACCCCCGAACTTGGCTCCCATTCTTCGGACAAAACTTTCCAGTGGTGGGCGGTAATTACACACCGAGCGAAAGAGTTGTGTTGCTCTAAAGCGTCTCCGGTTTCTCCTATTGCGCTCACAGGGTTGGGGCACGTCATTCGACTATAACACCCTCACCACCGATTTTCAAGGAATAAACCAATCTTTGAGCATTATATCAAGGGATGGTGGGCGGTGCCCACCCTACATAGGAATTTAGAGAGTCGCGGCAAGATGCCGCTCCTACCAATTGCCGTGTTACTCTACGTTCCTTCCAATCTTCCATCTTTCCTCACTCCGCACCACTCTTACTCTCCACTAATCACTGACCACTGCTTTCCTCATCGGCACACGCACATTCGTCTCCACCTTCAAGTCCGCATGAATAATCTCATGATTCCGGATAGACAACTCAATCCGCGCAAACCGATGCTCCTGCCTCAGCTTCTCAATCGCCTGCACCAAGTCGCAATACACCGGCGAACAACATGGCGTCTGAGGTGTCGTCCTTGATTTCATTCCTGTCTCCGTGCCGCCGCAACAACAAACATCTCCGTCTCAAATAGCTTCATCAGCTCCTCCGAGGTCGAATACGCCAAATTCACAAACGGCGCATCCTGCATCTTGCATAACTGGTACATCTTATCATTGATTAAAAAAGCGTTCACCTTATCAATCACATCCCAGTTGTCCGGATACACCAACTTCACATCCTCGAACAACGGGGCGTAACGCTTGAGTTCATCCGCAGGTGTTGGAAAAGCGAAGACCGGAAAATCCCCGAGCCACTTCGCCTCGACCACCATCTGCGCATAAAGCAAATCCGACGCCGTATCCTCGCTTATCTGATTAAGACTAAAGATATGCGCGTCACTCGCAAACTCCTGATTCATAAATGATGATGTATGTAGTATCTGCATCGCACTCCCCTGGTAGGTGCGGTTTCTAACCGCACCGGCTGCCGCGCCACTGCTTCTCACCAAACAGCGCGTAACACTTCCTTCAACTGCCCCTGAAACGCCGCATACGACACATTCTCGGTCGCCCACTTCGAGATTCTCTTCGACTGCTCCTCAAGCGATTCGTCCGTCTCCTTCGATAACCGCTTAATCGCCTCGACCTGCGTCCGCACCCCGCTCGCGCTCCACACCGGAATCTCCGACGCCAAACCGTGTTTCGACGCCACAACTGGCATCCCCGACATAATCATCTCCTGCGCCCCCGTCGCGAAGGTGTCGTGAAACGCGCACCAAAAACCGAACCGCGCATTCTGAAACTCGCGCGCAATCTGATCTGTCGTCGCCTCGCGCACAACCCTGTCAGTGTTCGCGTACAGCTCCTCCTGCAACCGCCGCGGTCCCTCTTCCTCCAAGGCAGTGTACCACAACGACGCCGATCCGACGTAAACCCGCTCCACGGCGCCCTTCAACGCCTTGAACACCTCCGTCACCTGCGGCGCATTCTTCTGCCAAGAGACGTTGCCCGTCGCAACCAGCCGCGGTTTGCGCTCCCGATAGCTCAGACGCGAAAGAAAAACATCGGGCACCGGGTCGCACAAAATGCGATCCGTATGCACGTTCACATACTTGAACACATTCGCCTGGAACTTGCAATTCGCCGTGACGCAATCGGACAATCCAACAACCTGTTCCCGCAAGAAATGCGGCATGCGCATCAGCGTCAATTCGCTGCAATACAGAATCTTGCGGCTCTTATGATTCTGTAACTCATGAATCAGCGTTTCAACGTTTTCGTACTCCCTATCGCCATAACCCTCTGTTAGCAGCGTGAACCGCAGCGGCTCTATCAACACCGTATCCGCCGTAATCTCGCTCGCATCGCAAATCCCCTGCGTCCGGGGATAAACGTCTCTCAGCGCCTCCAAGACGCGGTATGTTTTCGTGCCCATCCCGCCGCCGCCGCCCTGACTGGACGGCAGGACAGACGGATCATAATTCAAAAACTTCGGATGCGTCAAATAGTCTATCATTAAAGCCTCCTTACATTGTCTGAATCGCGGATTTTCGCTGATTAAAGGATTTCGGAATTTGCTATCGCGCTCCTTATTCAGTCGCTTGATCGGATTGAGTTCTTGAACAGGATGGTCTGTTTTTAATCTGCATCATCCGTTTAATCCGATCAACTGAGCGGAGAGCGAAGACGATAGAGATCCCAGTGCGATAGAAAATCCCGCGCAATAGAGATCCCAAGGCGATAGAAAATCCTGCTCCGTACCCTGTCGCTTGATCGTTCACTCGATTGTTTTTTACCGCATAATTATAGCCTATCCCAATTGTAAAAGACAATAAAAATAGTTAACATATATTAAGTATATTAGCAGGTTAGTATTTTTTAATCGACTTTTGCCGGTCAGTCTGTTGAAGCCGCGTTTTTTTGAAAACAGGGGTAGAAGAATGGAAGGAATCGACGATTTGATGATTGGAGAGACAATCCCACAGGATTTCGGGAGGGTTGTGATTTTGCGTTACAATCGTGGTACGGAACGTGTCGCGTCCACGCCACCGGTTCCACTTGCGCCGCTTGCCGATTCGCTTGGCGGGTCGTCGAGAAAGATAAGACTATCATCGGTGTTGTCGCTGTCTACGACGAGTTGAAACGCAGTAAGCGTAAAAGTGTCCGTCGCCGTGTTGCCCTGGCCATCGGTAACGATGAGTTCAACCGTATATACGCCGGGTGCGGTGTAGGTGTGAGCTGCCTGAACACCGCTACCGGTATTCCCGTCCCCGAAATTCCAGGCGTAGGTAACCTGACGCCCTTGAGGAACAACCGAACCCGACCCGTCGAAGTTGACAGTGGACCCAACGCTAACCGTCTAGTCTTCCCCGGCACCGGCACCAAAGTAATTGGAGAGTGTTAGCCTATGGATAGATTAATGGTCTTCTCTTGCCAATAGAGGGAGAAAATCGGATTCGGTAGTGCTCTGTTTTGATAGGCCTGTCGCGATTCGGAGATCGCTCCTGCAGTATGTGATTATCCCCTAACTGACCTTCTTGGTTCGCTCGAAGCACTTTTTGAGAAATCTATCTATATGCGAATACTTTCAGTAATTGTAATTGATAGTAATGCCAGAAGGACTCCATCCCGACTTTTTCCCGTTCATGCTGGCTATCCGATTCCCGCTTAGAATAGACAGGTAACGCGCAATCTGGTCCTCGTAATCGGAGAGTTCGCCCCCCGGAATCTCCATGTAGTCTTCGAGATTTTCTTTGAGGTCGCTGAAGTGAATCTCGTCCTCCCAACTGCCATAGAGCGTGCCGCTGGTCGTCCCGTCGAATCCGAGACGCGCCTTGACCTTGGCTTCAATCTCGCCATATCGCGTGTTCGCCGCCTTGAAGGCAACCCAAGTCGAAGGGAGACTCGTGTCAGCCATCCCGAAATGCCGGTTTATCCTCACGGTAAACGGCGCCGTCAGGTTGAGGGAAACAATGTACAATATCCCCTTATTCGGCCCCGAACTCACTTTAGCTGTTTCAAGGTCGTCTGCAAGCGTGAACGGCACATCGTATTCCACGTCTCCCAAATCACTATGAGATCGCGGCGCCTCAACGCCCCAACCGGTCGTATCTGTGCAAATGGGCACCTCCGTGGCCCACGCTCTGTTATTCACCGTCACGTCCATGGTTTGGACATATTCCGTTTCGTTGACGGTAGTACGCACCTCCAGTGTTCCGCTCTTCACCATTGTCCCGCTCCACGTCGTCGTTTGCGGATTCTGCGGGGTTGCATCGATACTTTTCGTAATACGCACCGCATGCCCTCGGATGTCGGCGGTATATTTCCAGTTGAACGTAGGGGTGGTGTCAAGCGTAAGCCCTCCGGGAGTAATCGTTGCCTTGTATGTCACCGTATCGCCCCTGGTGACTTCGTTGGGCCCCGCCAAGGTGAGCCCAACGGGGCAGGTGGTGCCGCCATCGTCATTATTATTGTTTACAGCGTTGTTTCCAAGGCAATTAGCTGGGGGGGCTTCTTTACACATTACAATGGGATTCCCTTCATTTACACGGTCCGAACCGACAACTAGATAGGCGTGGTATATACCGGTATCGACATGATGGCCCCTGTAGTTTGTACCATCCCAAAACGCGGAGGTACCGCCCAACTTATTTAACGACGGCGCTTCTGCTAATCCATTTAAATTGGTGTTCTCAAATCTCCCTTGTGGCGAAGTGTCGGTGTAGCCTTCAGTAATGACCCGGTCCAAAAATCCTAATGTGTTATGATCCATTAAAGTATCACTGGGACTAGGATCAGTGTCTCCCGAACGAGCGAGAGGCGTGCGAATCTCGATTTTGAAGCTAGCCCTTTCAGCCAAGTGGTACGGAATGCGTGTGCCTTCCTTGCAATTTTCGCCATCTGCTGCCTCTGCTTCCATTGAGAAAAAGGGATCTGGGAAATTCGGGTAAATTGCGTTACCACCGGGAATTGCCGCGTCAATTGCTTCGGTTGCATAAGGCTCGTTCTGAATCGCCTCCGCCCACTTGTGATTGCGCGTCCAGTTCCTCTCAGCTATGCCTCTGGACGTTGCACCTGGGACTGCTGTATTTATATTCCACCCCATAAACCAGATTCCCTTGACTCGGTTAAAATTCTGCATGAGATTCCACACCACCCGAATCTGCTTGTGCATATCCGCATGACCTGGAGGATTTAAGGCTTGGCTTACTTTTTCGGTTGCCTCTAAAATGGGTTGAAACTGTAAGTTGGGGTAGCTGTCTTCAGGAAATGCAGAATCCAGATTATTCATGAAAATCCTCCACTTTTTCCACGGGGGGTCGCTCCCATAATTCCAGTTGTTAGACTCCCACGGATAGTAGTAAGGCATGAATACGGGGGTCGCATCATCGGGAAAACGGGTAACCCACTCCGTCAGTTTCTGTGGGATACGGTGTTCTTCTCCTCCTGCTAGTGCTGGCCTCCAGAAGAGGGGACCATCAATGTTATCTGCCCAGTAAAACGGCCATTTGACCCCGCACGCTTTCTGGGCGGTATGTACCTTATTTACAACATCTTCCCATATGTCTACGTTGTGAGTCTGCTTGCCGAGTCCATCATCGTCCAAATACCACCCCGCGACTAGGCTCCTCGGGTTCGGATAGAGGTACGGGTCACTCGTGTGTAGTGCATCAATTTCATCAATTGTGCACTCTACAAAACTTTGAAGCTCTTGTAGACTCCAGTGTGGGGTATGCTCCATCAAGTCTAGATGCATCCGCATAAAAGGTTTGGAGATTAAGCACTTTAGGTTGCCACAGCCAACCGCGGTGTTCGCGTCTGCGACGGTTTTCACATAATTCGCCCACGCTATGGCAGTTCTTTCCGTTCGACTTTTGTCATCCACACCCTCAACTTCGTCTAACCCCCAGGAATTCCCATTTGGATGTATATATTCCGCCTCATCAAAATTATACCCGTAGGTGCTCACATGGTTGCAGGCTTGATATATACTGATGTCGTCGTCGGATTCACCGGTGTAAATTCTTTCAAACGCACTCTTGAGACCGGGTAAATCCGGATATTGGACTCCCATCATTCCGATGGGAATGTCGTTTTCCATATCGTCTTTGTGGTGCGTCTTTGAGGGGCAGACAGGGGGCGTTACTGGCGTTCCCTCTGTGTCGGGGCAGTATGGGGAGTGTGGCGCAAATTTGCTTTGACTGGATCGGGTACTATAACCGCGTCTAATCCCCGCCATTGTTTGACTGAGCGAGGTGTGCTGAAATTGATTTATCATTATGTGAAGTCCTTTCGTTCCGTTTTAGCGTCTGTTTGTAGAGCTATTTCGAGAAAAACATATCTTGGGTAGTCCAAATTTTACTTATTACGATCAAGCATATGGTCAATGATCAGGATTTACTATCAGGATTGGCTATCGCGTTCGTTATTCCCTCACTTGATCGCTCATTATCCAGTCGCTTGATCCTTCGTTATCCACTCAGTCGATCGTTGGCTCAATTCACCAATCTTCACAGCATAATCATACCTTGTAAAAAGTCATTTTTCAATCAGAAATAGTTAATATATGTTAAGTATTATATGATTAAGCCTGCTTCATAGGACATAGACAATTCCTCGCTTGGGTTTCCGCTGGTCACTGACCACAAATCACTAGCCATCAAGCGACTGAGCAGGGAGCAGGATTCACTATCGCGTTAAAATCTCTATCGCCCTAATCCTGGTTCAGACAATTTCCCCCCACTCCCATCTTTCCCTTCTTCCAATCTTGCCCACTAGCCACAGGTCACTGCCTTTCTCCATCCTTCCACCAGCCAGCTAACCCTATACAAAAAAAGCCCGCCAGCGGCGTCATGAGAAACAGTGATGAGTGACCAGTTGCCAGTGCCCAGTAAAAGCCAAACATTTTCTTGCCGTTACTGATCACTAACCACTGACCACAAGCCACTGGGTTTCTAAGACTTCCACTAACGGGCTTGTCTTTCTTCCACACCCTATGGTTATTACCGCGAACTGAAGAGGAACTCTATCGATCAACTGAGATCAAACGACCGATTAGGGAGTGCGATAGAGATCTTGATAACGAAGGATCAAGCGAATGAATAATGAGTGCGATAGTGAATCCTGATAGAAAGTCCTACTCCCTATTCATTCGCTTGAGGGATTTACTATGGGATTTCTATCGCATTCACTATTCGTTCATTTGATCCCTCGCTATCCGCTCAGTTGATCCTACTTCACAATCACCATCCGCCGTGACGCCGCATAATCCCCCGCCCGGAATTGATAAATATAAATCCCGCTCACAACCGCTTCTCCGTCTTCATTCCGTCCATCCCAATACGCCGCCTTTCCACGCTCCGCGTAATACCC
Organism: Candidatus Poribacteria bacterium; assembly: GCA_965197465.1. Lineage (GTDB taxonomy): Bacteria > Poribacteria > WGA-4E > WGA-4E > JAJDTR01 > JAJDTR01. The sequence goes on from OZ240209.1 coordinate 4,745,884, forward strand.
CGCCGCCTGATCCCCGAGCGCTAACCGCCGCACCGGCGTCCCTTTTGTGTCATAAATCGTAATCGCCACCTCCACCTCGCGCGCGAGATGATACGGTATCCACGTCTCCGGATTGAAGGGGTTCGGGTAATTCGGCAACAGCGTCGTCTCTTTCGGCGTCAACGCCGCAAGCAAACCTTCAAGGAAGCGGATTCCCCGTTGAAAATTCGCATCGCCGACGCCTAAACCCTGTGCGCCTGCAAGCCATCTCGCGACATCCGCAGCGCTAATAATCGACAGGTCTAGGGATGATGCCGAAGGCGCAGCTCCGCCACCCCCGAGCGCCCCGGCAACCTGAACAAGGTCAAACACATTGACAACCCCATCCCCGTTGATGTCCGCCTCCTTCTTATCCGTTCCAAACCCCTGCGCTACCAGCGTCAAATCCAGAATGTTCACCACCCCATCCCCGTTCACGTCCGCTGGGTTCGGTGGCTTCTCCCGCAAGTACATCTCCCCGTCAAGGTTTGGTAAAGTGTGCGTCGTACCTTCTACCCCACTTGCAACACCAGTGACTAGCTCAGGCAGCGTAATCTCCTGGCTTTCCCCGCTGTGGTTGTACACCGCCCAGCCGTTCGTGAATTCGCGGATGTAAAGGCCCGGGATGTCTTCATCGTAGAGCTGGGCTTTTTCGCCGACGGGGCGACCAAGGTCTGCATCCCAAAAGTCATACCAGTAGTGTCCGAACACCCCACTTTCGCTGTACACCACGTAGCCGTCCGAGTGGGTTAAGCTTAGAGTCGTTACAGCCCGCATCCACCTAAGGTTATTTGGGCTATCCAGAGGTTCTCTTGGAATGCTAAAACCTTCGAGTCCGTTTATTCGTGGTTCTCTCAGGTTGTTTTCGAGCCATAACAATGCGTTTTCAGTTGCGTTAATAACGTGTTCCAAATCGGCGCCGGTTTTGTTTTCTGGAATGCCGGTTTCCATAAAGCCACCGTTTAAATATATTCCGGTTTTAGGAATTATGAAGTAATTAGTGTTGCCCATTATCAGAAAATTGGGTCGCGTTTCGGTACGAATGCGGCTCACAATATTTAACCGCGCCTGCTGTTCTTCTTCCAGAGAATAAAAATAGCGGTCGCGCGTTCCATCCCAACCGCCAAGCGCGCGAAATTGCTCAGACCAGTAATCAAAAACAATGCCGTCATACAAACCGCATTTCGATACGGCAACAGCTTGCTGAACAATCATATCTTGAACAGCGGGATGTATGAAATCCATTAAGCCGTAGTCAGCTATGATTCCGTTTGCAATTTCGCGGAAGATGTTTCCATGTTCGTCTCGTATCCAATACGGCCAATCTTCTCCGAGTAAATGCAAAGCCTCACCTCTCATACTAATAGTTGCAAGAGTGATCAAATTCGGATTTTCAGCAAGCACGCTGTCGCGCAACTGTGTAGCGTGGTTAACGTCTCCCGCCATCCTATACCCGTCGTGGACTTTGCGGAATGGTAGTCCATACCCGCCGAAATGCAGGTCGTGAAACGCAATGTTTTGCGCAGCCGAGAGATCTGGGCGATTGCTAATAGGAGGCGCCGCGAATCCGCTCCAGCGCGCAAATATTGACGGGTAGTTTCGGTTTTCCAGTCGAGGCTCAAGCGGTAGAGGCGGCATGTCACATGTTTGATCGTAAAAAAATTGAGACAGCGACAGTCCGTCGAGCGCGGTATAATCTGGAAGGTTGTTGTGCCGAATGTCAAGGAAATCCAAGCGCGTAAGATTTTCGAGCGGGCTGACATCCACAATCCGATTGTTGCTCAGGTGCAATCTGGTGAGTTGCATAAGATTTTCGAGCGGGCTAATGTCTTCAATCTGATTGCCACCCAAGTATAATTCTGTGAGTTGTGTGAGTTTTTCGAGCGGGCTGACATCAACAATCCGGTTAAAGCGAATATCTAACGATTCCAATTTTGTTAAACGTGCAAACGGACTGACATCAACAATCTCATTGCCGTCCAGATGTAACACCCTCAGTTGGGTAAGATTTGCAAGCGGCCTGATGTCCTCAATCCGCCAATTTTCGTTCAGGCGCAAGAAGGTGAGTTGTGTTAGATTTTCAAGCGGGCTGATATCTTCAATCCGGTTGCTGCCCAAGTGCAATTCGGTGAGTTGCGTGAGATTTTCAAGCGGGCTGATGTCTTCAATCCGATTGATTAGCAGGTTCAGGAACGTAAGATTGGTTGCATATTCTAGACCGGTGAGAATTGTTATCTGGCTGTCCCTGGCATTTAATGCTGTTAACTCGCGCATGTCAGCTTGCGTGATGGGTGTGCCAGCAGGCAGATTGAGAGCATCTAGGACAGTGGCGCGGAGGTTGGGTTCCGGTATATGGACAGGTGATAGCTGTGCATATACAATTATGCTAGGCAGCATCACGGTAATCGCGAATAATGCTAGCAATCGATAGTGGAATCGTTGTTCTTTCATAGACTGTACTCCTATTATTTATTGGGAAGCCACCGAGGAATGGTAGACTCGTCAATATCCGTCCCAATGCCACCACGGTTCCGGATAATGGCAAGCTGATCCATCCGATAAAACTCGAACTCATGCAAATCTTTTGACTCGAATACTTCGTTGACCGCGCGCTGAACGCCTGGCGTGTCTTCCGAGAACATGTCATGTAAAATGAGCCATCCGCCGTCTACGAGGTGAGGAATAATCAGGTTTAATTCGTTCAGGGTTGGCTCATAGTGATGGCTCGCGTCAATAAACGCCACCCGCAACGGTGCATTCCAAAAATGCGTGAGAAATGATACGGTGTCTGACAACACAGCCGTTACATGCTCGTGTAATCGGAACTCCCACAGGTTCTCACGCATCTCGAAATAAGCATCATCAAAAAGCTGGCGCAGCGGACGGTAGTCCTTGGTGTACGAGTCAATCGCCACCAGGGGGTGCTTGTTTGAAGCGTCGTCCCGCAGTGCATGCCCCATCATAAAAGCCGACCCGCCGCAAAACATGCCGCATTGTAACACATGGCCATCGAGGTGTACAGTGTCGTGGGTCCGCGCCGCAATCTCATGCAGTGCTAGCAGTTCGGCTTGAGAATGCTGAACCACGTACGCGCTGTCAGTAACATTTCGATTGTCTTGTGCGACTTTCAGACAAATAGCCTCAATATCTTTAGCAATCTGCTCCGTCTTTTCGTCCGCGTTAAGCGGAAAAAGTTCAAAGTTTATCATCTTTATTCTTTTGTACGTATGTGTTTACGCTTCCGTCTGCACTTGTTTGGTAGATGTCCGCCGCTGTCGGCGCATTGGTTGGTATGGATTCATCGACCGTTTGAAATAGTTCTTCCATCAGTGGATCTACGCGCACGCCATTTGCATTTGACCTCCAGAGGTTACGGATAAAATTAAAATCAGATTTTGATACATGATCCATCTCAATAATACCGAAGGGACTCGCATCAAGGTAACACGTCATGCCGCCGATGAAAACTCGCGCCGGTTCGTACATCATAATATCGGCAACGACACATGTGCCGGGATACGGCACCGATTTCAACGTTTTCTTCAATTCCTCGTAGACGCCTATACCCAAATACCGCAACAGGTGTTTTTCTTCAATAAGGTGCGAGCTCTGCGTCAACTCGAATAACGCATAGAAGGGTTCCGGGCGGCATAACATTTTACCGCCTTCTTCTGCGAAACTGGAAATCACCCGATTCATAAAATCGAGTTGTACTTCCAATTCCTGTTGCAAGTTCAACCCGAAAGAGGTGTACAAAATGTCCGTGCGAGTTCCTACTTTCGATTGCCACTCTGTTTGAACCAACGGCGGAGGCCACCATGTATCAACCGGCGCCGGTCTGTGTACCCGCGCAATCGTATCGCAAGACTCGATAATCTCGGCATTGCACTCCGACAACGACGGTCCGCGACCGAGGATTGCCACGGATTTGCCGCGTATCAGCGACTCGAAATCTTTCTCTAAGCGTAGATGTACATTTGTGAGTACGCTAGTTAGATGCATCACCGCTTTCCTCAGCTTTTACTTTTTCCACGCCGGATATGACAGTTTCCGACAATTCGTCACGCTCCGAATCCGATGCGCCGAGTTGTTCCGACAATTCGTAAATGTAATCATCTATATTAGGGTAATCAAAAATATGGTATTGGCGTGGCGTATCTGAAGAGTCACGGCATCTCACGGAATCCCAGAAAACACGGTTATTTCGCTCATTGCACACCGTCGGGAAATCCGTACCGGGTAGAAACTCTCCAGTCTCCAGAAAATGGCGGATATACCATATACCCAAGGCCATCTCCTCATTTCCCAAATCACCGCTCACTTCATAGATAAATGACCGCAAATCGGGATGTTGCCGATATATCGACGTGGGTATCCTGATATACGCTCCGCAATGCCCCGCATATCCCTTCCAGCCGCCCCAGTCTGCCGAGTATAATAGATTCTCAAACGCTTCAGGCGTCATCGAAAGGTACTTGGCGGCGTGGCTTATCCAATCGCTTTTATCGAGCGGCGAATTTTGATACCAACAATCCAACCATTTATAGCACTTTTCTTTGTCATCTTCAGCGACCCAGCTTCGTTCCAATCCAATCTCGTCCGGCGGAAAATCGTTGAGCGACATCAAGATAAGCGGGAAAGGTTCGAGTGATTTGCTTCTCAGCGAAAGCATATCAGCATCCATAACGATAATATACTCGAATTGGTCAAGTCGCGTATCTAAGAAAGGCGACGCCGCATAACTAAGCGCAAAGCCGGGCACCGTTTTAATTATATTGTCCGGGTAAACCAGGATAGCATCTCGAGGAACACCCGATTCTTTAAAGGGTTCATCGTAATATGTTAATTGCGACGATGCAACATGAAAGAAATACTTGGTTTTATACTCTTGCATGTCCGAGTTGAGTATGTGCGACCGCATACTCCATAACGCCAGATTAAACCAACTTCTCCATTTCTTTTGATCCACTGGTAGAAACAACCGAGAAACCACGGCAACCTCCGCCCCATCGGTTTCATAAACCGGGAAATCGGAAATCGGCGGAAACTTCTCGCGTAAAGGGTAATTCAATCTATTTATCATAATTTCACTCTCATATATGATTGAAATATCGATCCATCTTCGTATCAACCGATAACCAACTGTGTTGCTCCGTCAAATCTCGCAAGTACCGCAAATCGTACAACGATTTGTGATCCCTCGTCATTTTAACTTCACTTTTCAACCACTTAGCATCTGTATCTTGATAACAGCCGAAACCAGTACAGTAAAGACGGCTAGGTTGAAGTCCCGCTATAAAATCAATCAAAATCGTGCCCGGCATCGGGAACGTGTAATCCAAAGCGCGTATCATCCTCACCAACTGGTCATGCGTCGTGATGACAATCGGAATGTCGAATTTGTCGACGATATAATCGATCACGGCAATCTCCGACGCGCCGCAGATATTGTAGACCTTGTGCTGGATGAGGCATTCGCAACCCGTCTCCATCAATTTTGGAATAATTTCGTCACAATAACCCATATCCCAGTACGGCATGTTGGCAGGTGCGAATGCAGTCGTTTTTTTTCCTATCAACCGATGATAGTCTTGAGGCACAAACGATTTGCCGGTGTCGAAATTTAACACAAATTTCTCGGATGGATACGGCAGATTGCTGTGAGCGCGAATCACCACATCGTGCGAGTCTATAAAGTCGCCCTGCGCCGTGTCATTCAGATATTCTGCGCGCCCGACGATTGCTACGTTTTTATTCTTTATCAATCCTTCTATCATGGATAACCTTCTCGTCCATCTTCGTACGCACTGATGTGAATACTTCGATTCAAGGCTTTAGCCATAACTTCCGTAGAAAAGTAACCATCCGGTTCGAGCTCTCGAGCCGCGTACCAAAACACCCAATTCGGCACGCCGCGATTCCCCTTGTTGGCTACACTCAAAATCTCGCGCGCGCCAATTGGCGTAAATAAATTTGCAATATCGCCGGAATGCGATAATCCTCTGTTGAATTGTGTTCCGCTAACCTTGGCACCTCGCATCAACGAGTCTTCGGTTTCACCGGGCGGAACTTGGAAGTTGTAGCAGTATTGAATCATTTTCAACGGACCGCCCAATGCTGACAACAATTGAATATGCTCGCGCACATCTTGGTATGTCACCATCAAAGTATAATCATCCGTCACGACCAATGTGTAATTGTCATCGTCCGGGTCTTGGGCAATTTGAGTCATGATGTCATACCACGTCCAACTCCAACAAAAATAGCCTTTCGACACATAATTCTCGATAAGATACGTCGCATCGGGGAATTGCTTGAGAGCAACCGCCTTAGCAGCGTTCAGACTATCATATTCAGCGTGGTCGTGCGCGCTAAAACGTTTGAGATTGTCCATCGGAAATCTAAGAGCATAAAGAGCGCCATAGCTCGCATACCAGCGATCGGGGCGCCTATCCAGATTTGGGACAATGACATTACAATCAATCATCTCCTTTTAGCTCCTTCGTCTTTCAGTCCTGATTCTTGAAAGGGTTCTTCGTAAGTTCGTAGCATACGGTTGGCTGCCTTGGCTCTTCGTAACATCGCGGATAGAAAGCCCCGACCTCTACTCCTAATAATTGTGTTCTCAACATCAGTCCGCGCATCCGGTTCGCTGCTTTCTCTCTGTCCCGAAGCAAATCATCATGAACAGTCTCGGTTAGTGGATAACTTATGATTTGGTCGTTGATACCCCCTTGCAGGTCACGCGCAAGATTAACTTCGTGAGGCCAATCCATCTCCATCAATATTCCGATATGTTTGAACACATAAAAGTTGGACTGAGTCACGATGCCTTGCTTAACGCGGCACACGTTGACGTTCCAGTGATACGGTTCCATGCCAACCACATCAATAGGCATGAGGTTGTAAACAAAGTCTTTCATCAGCACCGAAGCGGCACGCACCCATGACGGCCTGAGGAACATCACATTCCCGCCGCACACCACCATTTTGTCGTACATCACGCTGGTCTGTTCTTCGTATTTCCTGCGAGCATCGTCCGCGGTCACCGAGAATTCGGCATATTTGTCAGACCACGATTCCCTCATGATGTAATCATCAGCGCCGTTATCCAAAGCAACACTGCCATACTCTTCAGAATCGGTCGATACAATCACCGTATCGCACACACCTGACGCCTTTAATGCCTCAATGGGATACGATAACGTCGGCTTTCCGCAAATGTCGGCAATGTTCTTGTTCGGTGTCCGCGTTGAGCCGCTTTTCGCCATGACAATCCCTAGTGTTTTCATACAAGCTCTCCGTATTTTATTATTTCGACAACAATCCTATTTCTTTGGCCTTCCCGGTGTCCAACTGCGAATTCGGCGTTTTGCCCAGCGTATGTGCCGGCACAATATCGCCCTCCCAGTGAAACCTATCTTCCAAAAACGCTGGGAAATGTACAATGCCCGAGGCTATGTTGTACACTCCGCCAGGGGTGTTGTTCTGCATGGCTTTGCACACGGATTCTTGTAATTGTGCTCTATAAACCACACTCGCGTTTACGTCCTCGCATTTGTTCCAGTGTGGCACGCGGCCGCTCAGATCGTGCGGATGATTGTTAAACAACACCACAAACGGAATCCGAAAAATAAACAGCCGTTCATAGAACACGCCGCAAGCGACTTGATGAGGTTGACTTTGGAGAGTATGTTCCATAAATATCTTGCTCGCCGCATATCGATTATGCGGACTAACGTCGTCCTCCTCCTTCCGCACCCCCGCCTCGCGATACACGCCCGCCGTCGAGAACGCCACCAGCGGCACATTCCGCGCCTTTGCCACTTTCAGAATCCGCAGTGGCAACGTCACGTTCGCCTCCAGCACCTCCGCCATGGTCGCTTGCTGGCACAGCGGCTCGGTGCTTATCGCCGCCGCGCACACCATCCCGCTATAACTATCAAGATCCCGGTTGTGCCATTCGTCATGGCTTACCAGGTCAAACTGCGAATCTTCCGAGAAAATCGATCCGATCAGCCCTCTGCCAACAACTAAGTATTTATCCATTTTACGTTAATAACCCTCAAGAATAGTCTCAATGTCAATGATTTCCAGTTCAGGAAACTGGCGCTCAACTTGCTCTACCGAATTTGGCGCAAACAAAATCGCTCGCCCATCAGTCTTTTCCATCGCCCGCATCGGGCGAATCGGTATCTCCGTCCCCGGCACAGCGTGCCCCCACTTCTCCTCCGCGTCATCATAAAAACACGTGAACCGGTCAAGCTCCAATCCTCGCTCCACCGCGAGATTCAGTATCACCGTCGCGTTCGCACTGGCGAACAGCCCCTGCAATGTTCCCGGCGGCTGCGCGTTCACGTACGTCACAAAATTCTTCAACTTCCGCTCCGTCCGCTTCATGAAGTTCGCGAAAATGTCCCCGCGGCTAAAGTAATTCCTCTCGAAATGCGCGATTTTGTTTGGGTCGTTCTCCGTGTTGCACCTGATATCATGCAGCGCGTCTTCGTCCCAATCTCCTTTGCGCACCAGCGTGCACAGGATACTGCCGCCCTGCGCCTCCACTCGCTTCGCCGTGACCATCTCCAGTCCCGCCTTCTCTGCCAGGTTCGCAAACCCCGCCACCGTATAGTAGTAGTAATGCTCGTGGTAGAAGTGGTAAAACTGCGTATTCGTCAGCAGGTCCACGAGGTACTGAAACTCGACCACCGCAACGCTATGCGCGTCCATCACCGCCCCAATCCCGTTGAGCAAATCCACCGGGTTCGGCGTATGCGCCAGCACGTTGTGCGCATGGATGATGTCAAACGCGCCGTGCAGATTCCAAATCGAAGCCCCTATCCTCGCGTTCATCAGACGCGCGTAGGCGTAGACCTTGTCATCGATATACCGGTGCAAGTTCGCCGCTGGCTCGACCCCCACAATCGTGGTGAAACGGTCATCATTCGCCGCGTACCGGTTCAGCATATACCCGTCATTGCACGCCACCTCGCAAACCGACTTCGGCTTCCGCGTTTTGTTCAATCTGTCATAAATCCGCCGCGCATACGTCATCCGACTGCTAACATGCTCCGCCGACAACGTCGATGACCGATAGGCATAATTGCTGAACATCAGCTTCGGGTCAACGAACTCCGTCAGCCTCAGATTTCCCTCGCCCAGCCACCGAAAGCCCAGCTCATACTTGTTATGCGGCGCCTCCAGCCTATTCGCCAGCGGAATCCTCCCCAAAATATAATCCGGGTCCACATGTTTCCTCAAAACGTTCATATCTCTCTAATCAATAGTTGTAGGGTGGGCACTGCCCACCAGCCTTTGTAGGAGCGATCTCCGAATCGCGACCCATCGTCGGGAATCGGAATTCCCTCCTACAGCACGTAGGTTGGGTTGAACGATTGACCGAGAGGACGGCGATCAATGTTTACTATCGCCCTCCCTATTCAGTCGGTTGATCGATAGGGATCTCTATCGTAACCCACACGGTAGGTGCGGTTTCCAACCGCACCGGGTCCCGTCCCTACGATACGAGTTCCGTGAAATCCTTTAATCAGCGTAATCCGCGATTCAGACAATTACCCATCCTTCCACCCTTCCACCTGCGGGATATCTATCGCCCTCCCTGTCCAGTCGGTTGATCGATAGGGATCTCTATCGTAACCCACACGGTAGGTGCGGTTTCCAACCGCACCGGGTCCCGTCCCTACGATACGTATTCCGCGAAATCCTTTAATCAGCGTAATCCGCGATTCAGACAATTTCCCGTCCTTCCACCTGCGGGATATCTATCGCCCTCCCTGTCCAGTCGGTTGATCCCCTCTGGGGCTTTCGCGTCTTCTCGTTTTCCCGTTTTCCCGTCTTCCGTCCTTCCCCTCTTCCTTGCTCTTCACTAACCACTCTCCACTAATCACTCCCCACTGCCTTTACCGCAAAATACTCATACCGCTCCAAACACTCCATAACCAACCGAAACAACCGCACATCATAAACTGGACTCGGCTGAAAATCCGGCGGAATAGACGAAATAGCCGGCGCCTGCTTGAGAATCCCCTTAAGGTCATTCTGACGCACAAAGTTTATCTGGGGATCTCTATCGCAGTCACTATTCGTTCCTTTGATCGTCTGCGATAGCGCATACAACTCGCGATGCGTTGCTGTCGCAATGTTCTCAATCGATTGGCACGTCTCATACAAGTGCATGATAACCTTCGCGCCCTCCCTCCTCGCGCGTCCCGCCAGGGCGCCGTTGACGACATTCCGAAAATACATCATGCAGATATACGTAATCCCCGCCAGCGGCCGCATCTTCGCCCCCTGCGCCACGATAATCTCCCTCTTCTTGAGAGCGTTATCAATCATAAAGTCAATCATGCCGACGAAAGCGCCAGCCCGATTCGTTCCCACAATCGTCCCCATTCTGAAGACGACATCCGCATAAGCCTCCGCCTCCTGCTTGCTGCGCGTGTACGGGTGCAGATGCTCGATTTGCTTCTGCTCGTTATACATCGCCGTGGTGGACGCCAGGTACAGCGGCACATCCGGATACAATTCCCGCAGTTTCTTCGTCGTCTCGACATTATGTTTCGTATATTGTGATTCCGGATAATCGTCCACGATTTTTGACAGCCCGCCCAGATGGATCACCGCATCGACGACCCACGGCGGCGCCAGCAGCTCCTGTATATGCTTGTTCTCGAAGTCCTCCAGCACCCCCTCTTGGCACTTCGGAGCAGGCTTCGGATCCACGCCGAACACATGCCACCCATGCATCCGGAAATACATGCACATCTCGGTGCCGAGATACCCGTTACAACCCGTAATTAGTACATTTCGCATTGACCTAATGTCCCATTTTTGCTATACTACTATTATTCCTTGATAAAAGAGAGGCATACCGAAAATGGATACAGTTCTGAATCTAATACCAATTCTCGGAGGAGTGATTGCGTTTTGTGCATTGTGGTGGAAAATGACAACATCTGTAGCGACCAAATCAGATATAACCACAATGAAAACGGAACTCAAAGCGGATATTGCTGCCGTTCGAACAGAAATCGCCGATGTGAGAGTCGAGCTGAAGTCAGAAATCGCTGACGTTAAGACTGAACTCAAAGCAGATATTGACAAGCTAAGAACAGAAATCGCCGATGTGAGCGTCGAGCTGAAGTCAGAAATCGCCGACGTGAGAGCTGAACTCAAAGCAGATATTGACAAGCTAAGAACAGAAATCGCCGATGTGAGCGTCGAGCTGAAGTCAGAAATCGCCGACGTGAGAGCTGAACTCAAAGCAGATATTGACAAGCTAAGAACGGAAGTCAAAGAAGATATTTCCTTCGTGAGAGCAGAAATCGCCGATCTCCGAACCGAACTCAAAGCAGATATCGCCACGCTTAGAACGGAAGTCAAAGAAGATATCACCGAGGTTCGAGCGGACATCAGAGAAATACGACAGTTCATATTCAAGTACCCTCCCGACAACAATTAGCACAGCTGATGAGCGAGCTTTGAAACCTTCTGTAGGAGCGATCAAGCACGCGAATAGCACGCGCGATAGAGATCCCTCTCCGAATCGCGACTCACTAGGGTGTGCACTGCCCACCAGCCTTTTTCTAATCCCGCGACCTACCGTCGGGAATCGGAATTCCCTCCTACAGGCGACCAACACGGTAGGAGCGATCTCCGAATCGCGACTCAGTTACTTTCTTCCAGTCGTTCCGCCTTTACTAGCCACTGGTCACTGACCACTCGCCACTGCTTTTTCACTTCAACATCATCACAATCGGCACCGCGACCGTAGCCACGACACCCACAGCAACCCCCAGCCACCGCAGCATCGTCAACTCGCCCTTGACCTTCTGATTCTCCGACTCGAGTAGATCCACACGATCCTCAAGATGCACAATCCGCTCGCACTGTTTCTCGACGCGATCCTGGCTATACTTCAGGTGCACATTGATTTCGCGCACCATGCCAATCAACTCGTCGACCTTTGCGGCTAACCCGTTTACCCAGTTTTCGCTCATAATGCAAACCAGTGGAGAGTGAGGAGTGACTTGTGGAGAGCAAGAACACGGTTTTTCTCATCACTCACCACTCGTCACTCAGCACTATTAGAACGTTGCCCCCAACTGCAACTGGTAACTGGTAAAGAACTCCTCGCCCTCCACCAATGGCTCCGTCTCATACCCCAACTTCGCCCTCACAATAAGCGACAACGTATCACTCAACGTATAAGTAGCCGTCGGCTCCAGCGACACCTGCAAATCCGAAAAATCAATCTTCGGCGTGAACTTGTACATCACCGAATATCGCGAATATTGCGCTCGTAGGTACGCCAGTGCACGCACCACGTTGGGATCCGTCTCCTTCAGTTCCAAGTCCTCGCGCGCCTGCTTGTTCTCAAGGAAGTTGCCCGCGCCCCCGTTCACGCGCCAGCCCTTTTCCTCGTAGAGATCAACGGACACAAAGCTCCCAAGCTGTGTCTGCCCGGCGATGCCCCGCTGCTTGTCCCGATTCCAATCCACAAACGCATTCACGCTGACGCGCTCATGAAACGCGTAGCCGATTACCGTATGTGCGTTAAGCACCTGCGACGTCACCTCGCCGTCGCTGGTCTGCTGTTGCGCGTAAAACCCGCCCCAGCCTTCGATTTTGTTCTGATCAATCGGCAGTATCGCCGTCGCGCTAAAACTCGTGTCGTCGTTCATGCCGGCGATACCTATATTGATTTGCCGCACGTCTTGCGCCAACTCGTCATATTGACCATACCCACTCGAAACCAAAACCATCATTGCCGTTGCCAACACCAAAAACCACTTCATCTTTTTACCCTCCATTTGTGTGGTGTCGAAACCGAGTTTTTTCTTGAAAACTCGGTTTCTAAGAAACTCGTTTGCCACAAGCCACTGACCACTGTTTTCATATCCGAATCAAACGCCTCCGAATCCATCAACGTGATATTGAACTTATCGCACAATTCGTAGGGTGCGCACTGCGCACCAGCCTTTTCTTATCTATCCAACTGCCTTGATGTCCTCGGCAAACGCCTCCGAATCCATCAGTGTGATATTGAACTTATCGCACAGCCTGAGAAAATCCTCCACCCTCAAGCCGGGAATCTGGATGATTGACTCATAACGATGAGTGAGATGCGCCTGAAAGATAATCGTATAGACCACCCACTCATAGAACAACGCCTTGGACGCGATTCGCTCAAAAATCTCCGCGACATCCCTCTTTCCGAAAAACACGCCCAGCGGCGAGAAATCATACGCATGCCAAATCAACTCTATCACCGTCAGGTCCGCCCTCGTGAGATCCCCCTTCGGCGTGCTGCGCGGCTGCCACAAAAACTCAAGACTCCTCTGCGCATAATGGCACGCTCTCGAACAGAACCGCCGCGGCTTGCTGCGCTCGTACAACACATAGCTGAATTGCTTTTCGCAACTCTCGCACATCGTCTCCGTCACGACGCTCCGTTTTTTACGCTCGCGCGAATACACCTGCTTGTACGTCCGCTTATTCCGCGCCTTCCTGCACTCCGGCGCACAATACTTCTGTCGGCGGTTCGCCGTCCGAAACTCGACGCCGCATTCATGACACGTGAAAGTAGAAATCTTCTTATATGTGCTCATCCTCGTAGCCCACCACGCCCTGTAGGAACGATCTCCGGCTCGCGACTTCAAATCAGGCATTTTGCCAATTGTGCACTGTCATTTTAGAGAAATGGTACAACGTGTCGGGAATTGGAATTCCCTCCTACAGGGGACCAACACGCTGTAGGAGCGATCTCCGAATCGCGACTCGGTTTCCTTCTTCCATCCTTCCGCTCTTCACTAGCCACTGGCCACCGCCTCTACGGCGCCCCCCAATCATGCGTGCTTCCGTCCGCTGCTGGCACCGCATGACCCATCTCGACCATCGCGTCAGCCATATTCACGGTCACATCCCCACGCTTGTAATACACATCGACCAAAGCCGCCGTCCCATCCTCTGCCTCCTCCGGATTCTCTGCCCACAACACCTCCGTCCTCGACAGAATCTCCCAGACAAACGACTCCGCAACCGCATTCCGGGCACGCTGCCTATCCGCTTGCCAATACGGTTTATCCCAGTTCACGCGGCTCGTCGGCACATCCACGCCCCGCAACACCAACATCGTGTGCATCGTCGCCTGCACCGCGCCCGGCCAATTCGGCGGCGGCACTTGGAACCTCACGAGCCAGCGATTCGGCTCATGCACATCACCTCGATGCTCAATTCTAAAGTAGCTCTTGTCAGGCAACGGCACATCATAATCCGATAAATCTTCGGTTTTGCTAGGCGTTGGCCACTGGTCGCTGTCCACTGGATCACCCGGCGGCGCACTCCCCGATAACACCAACACACAACACACAAACAACACAACCGCATAGCACCAGTGGCTAGAAATTATTCTTTTTAACATTTGTCTTTTGAGTCGCTTTCCTTTTTTCGCTGCGCACCCATTTCTGGCGGACGAACGGACTGCCATTGCAATAATTGCCGATTATGGCTATCCTGCCGTCTTTATATCGTCTTATCTCCGCCATCTTTCCTGTCGGTTCCCTCTTTTGCTGATTTCGCCCGCCCATTCCCGTTATTGCGAGCCGACGGGAAATAGTAAGCGTTCATGCTGGCGATCCAGCCTATCGGTGCGCCAACAAGAATCCCCACCAACGTCTCCGACAAAATGTCATTTTGGAAATACCAATCCGTCACAAACAGCAAGCCGAGAATCAGCCCGCACAACATATAGTTGCCCCAGAGCGCAACCGTCGAATCCTGCTCATCAGTCTGCCTACGCATCATCACACCTCCTTAAAAAGCTCTCGAAACCGAGTTTTTTCCTCAAAACTCGGTTTCTACCTTTATTCCATCCTTCCACTCTTCGTTCACCACTACCTTCTCCCCGCCCTTCTCACCAATACCTCGCAGTTCACAAAATCCCTGCTATACCCAACCACCTCGCGCGTCGCGTTATGCAAAGGCGTCCAGCGATACCGCTGATTCAACGGCAGCTTGCATACACGGAGCGCCCAGCGCGTCGCATAGTTCTTCGCCGCACGGATTGAATCCGACCAACACTGCGTCAGCCTCGTGCATTCCCCGCTCTGATACATCTCCACGTCATACTTAATCACGCTTTATTCTGCCCCTATTTTGGCGCGTGCGCGTGCTGATGCTTCACAAACGACCGCGCTCCCAATCCCACAATCGGTACTAGTAGGCCGACCGCACCGACTATCCATTTGAACACGGCGAGCCCGGCTTCCAATTTCTGCACTTCATATTCTATGACTCGCAGCCGGTCATCAAGATGGTCATGACTATGGCCCATAATCTTCGCCACTTCAACATTCGTTGCATGTACCTCGTCCGCCAATTTGTCAATCTTGGCTGCCAACGTAATTAAATCACGCTCCGCCTCCGCTTCGAAATCAGGGTCGGTCAATGCGATAGCATTGGCACTAATAACTAGCAATGCTACCGATAAATATTTCATTATTCTCCTGAACTCGAACTAGATTCCGTACCCTCTTCAGGCAACGTTGTCGGCACTTCCGACTCGCCAGCCGCGTCGGACAACATATCAGCCTGCTTCTCAATAATCGTCTTGTTTACCTGCATGGCGCTTTGCACAACTTCGTTCTGCATATCCAAAAGTTTCTGGATGCCTTCCGGCGGTGGCATCCGTTCCATGCCGATGTGCGCATTAATCGTGCTCGAATAATCGCTCGCACGGCGCGTATCCTTCTTGTATGTCGTGTCCGCTTTAATCTTGAAACTCCCGCCCACGCCGAATGCACGCGCTATACCGCCAATTTTTCCGCTGACTTCGGTGTGCGTGTTCACCCCCCAGCTCGTGTTTTCCTCCGTGCTTGCCGACACGCGGAACTCCGCGTCGAGTGTTGCCTCTTTGAATCCGAACTGATCCATGCTAACAATCGACGCTACAGGAATGCTCGCCATCATCGTCAGAGCTTGTTCCTGCGTGATAATGCCAACCTCCACCGCCCAGGTCAGGTTCTGGAGCGAAGTAATTCGCTCCACATAATCGGCATACGACACCTGATTGTCTTGATGCGCCACATTGATGTTATTGGCAAAAGCCGAAATCAATGCACCCAATTGATCCGGTATTCGCTTTTCCCTTTCTTCATATTCAGCCATATCATTGCTCCTTTCTCTCTTGTTGTCGTTCCCGTTTCGCCTTTGTCAATTCATCGGCGAACCTGTCTGCCAAATGAGCCCGAATCTGCTCAATGCCCTCCGTCGATTCCTCGGACTTCAGTTTCATGCGCACCTTGAGGCATGCGTTCCGTTTCAGCAACCCCCTCTTCAAAGTTACATCAACAAGTATCTGATCGTCCTTTGTGGTGAGGTTGGCGTCGGTTTCAAACTCCAAGTCCAATTCCTTCATTGCGAATTGGTCTTGGCTCATCATGTTGATCGTGGGAAGATATACCTTCTCGGCAATCAACTGTATTGCGAAAGTGGACGGCTCGTAATCTCCGTCACCGGTCTCCTTGAACAATGACCGAAAGAATTCAGCCGATTGCTCCTTGACGGCGCATTGAGCGGCTATCCCGTCACGTGCTATCTGAATCAGCAACTCCTCGAGTGTTATCGCCATCTAGTGACTATTCCCGTTCCTAAACTTTGTAATGACGTCGCGCAGCCGCTGGAAAC
Organism: Candidatus Poribacteria bacterium; assembly: GCA_965197465.1. Lineage (GTDB taxonomy): Bacteria > Poribacteria > WGA-4E > WGA-4E > JAJDTR01 > JAJDTR01. Next base: position 4,762,606 of record OZ240209.1, read on the forward strand.
CATGCTCCGTCTTTTCGACGTGCAGTTTTTGATTCGCCTCGACTTTGTGAATGCCGTCCTCAATCTCATAAACCTGCGCTTTGATTGTGTCAATGTTGTTCCCGGTTCTGTCCAAACTCTCTTTCAACTTGTCAACACTGAGCCTCAAGTCTTTCAGCGAAGTCGCCAGCTTATACATCAGCGGCAGACCGACGGAAAAGATAATGACCAACAGCATCTCCCCCATCAAATCCGAAAACCAATTCTCCAAACCGCTTGGTGTCATTACTCCTCCGTGTTACCGTTCCTACAACTTCCGTAGGGTGCGATCGGCGATCGTCAAATCGCCGATTTCCCCTCTTACTGCGCACCAGCCTTTGGAATCTCCAGTCTTTGTAGGAGCGATCTCCCGGTCGCGACATCAATCACGAGCAAAATCGCTCCCACTAATCACTAGTCACTGACCACAGGCCACTCGCCACTGCTTTCCCTACCTCGCCGGATATTCAAACGAAATATCGACCGCCTCGCCCGCCTGGAACGTCCCCGTGCTCTCCGAGAAAATGCTGCTAATCGTATGATACTTCGTGCTATGCGCGAACGTACCGCCCGTGTGGTTGACATTAGTCAACTCGATGTTCTTCTCCTCATCCTCTTTCAATCGGGTCACCGGATCATACGCCACGGCGATATCCGTCGTGTCATTCACGAAATACAAACTGCCGTTCACATAAAACGCCGTCGTTGGTGTGAAACCCAGCGTAAACTGCTCGGCGGATTGTTGATTTCTATCCAAATCGTATGAGTGCACAGTCCCGTCATAGCGGACAAGAAGAATACGACTCTCCGTTGCGGTACCTGCATACCAGTAAGTGGTATTATCAGGACGGACAATATCCTCCGTCGTATGCGCCGTGCCATCGAAAGCATAAGCTCGTGCACTCCCGCTGGTAACCAGATAAATACGATTCGATGTTAAGAACACATCCCTTACATCGTTAAGACTGATACTTATATCCCTGTCAGCTTGGCGTGTCCCGTCGAAATTGTAAGCGCGGATTTGAGGCGCAGAACTAGAGACTACATACAGCAAATCATTGAGCACAAACCCGCCGACATAATTGCCTGAACTGTCCAGCGAAAAATCCTCCGACTGCACCCGATTCTCATCCGTGTCGTATGCCAGTACTCGGTTGTTCGTGTTATCCACGAAATACATCCGTCCGCCGCTGCCAAACGTCCCAATCCCCGTAATCGGACCCACACGCCGCGCCCCCGAAGTCCTGCCGACCGCCTTCATCCGGAACCCGATTGTGTTCTTGAGCTCCAAATACGAAGAAGGCACATCCGTCTTCTGGTTCAGCACGATAGAATCAGCGGTAACCACGACCTTATTCGCGTCAAGGTCGTCCTCGTTCGTCTCCAGCGTCCGTTCCGCCGTCACCGCCGCATACCCCGCCTCAACCTGCGATTGGATCTGCGTGGCGAGCGTCGGCTGAATGATGTCATACAACTCCTCCGGCGTCGGAATCGTCGGCGCGTTTAGAATCTCCTGATCCGTGCCAGCCGCCGCATTCCAATCAGGCTTCACGTTCGGCACGACGTCCGTCGGCAACCCCTTTACCTTCGTCACATCGTCATCCGAAAGCGACTTGAGCCTATCCACATCCGGCAATTCCAATCGCTTCACCTTGCTCACGTCCACATCGTCAAGCGGCTTATTCTTGAGTTGAGCATAATCAAACTGCTCATCCGCATCCAAATTCTCCAACAACGTGGCAAGCCCCTCGCCAACCAACTTCCCAATCGTCTTACCTCGACTCATCTAAAACCTTTCCTTTTCCGTTTTACTGTAGGGTGCGCACTGCGCACCAGCCTTACAAGGCATTCTTCGCTATTATTCTTGCCAGCATCGGCACCAGCCCATGCGCAACCAACGCGCCGACCACGATACCCGCCACGACAACCGGCACTTTAATCAGCGTCAAGACAAATGTCAACATCGGGTCTTTCCCCTCCTCGTATGCGTCTCTCATCGCGACTTTATCGCCCCCCACGTGGTCGCTATCTTTTTGTAGTAGTCCCACTGCGCTCCCGGCGCCGCTTGTGCCTCCGCTTCATACGCCCAAGGCACGCCCCACAACGTCCGTGATTCGCCCTCTTCCGACGACGTTATAAGGTACGATGTGGTGCCGTCGATTTCTACGTCGTGGTCTAGTTCCACAAACCAATCATCGGTTATCCGCAGCGGGCGCTCCAACGTACCAACGTCCAAGTCCGGAGAGATGCCCTTGACCGAGGTGACGCCATTGAAAAACGTGTAGAAATCGCCCACCGTTCGCAACGACGCCGACTGCAGCGGCACGCCGAGCAGCGTCAACCCGCCCTCCCGAAGATGCAAAATTTGGTACGTCATCGGGGGTTGACCCGCCCAATTTCCGAAAGTCCCCGTTATCTCCACCGTAACTTCCTCGTGCATAATAGCCGCAAAACCGATGCTCTTCCAGATGGCGTTGTGCGCCGGAAAATTGGGGTAGGTCACGTACGTCCAACCGCTAACGCCGCGGCTGGCAATCAGCGACGCAACCGAATCACCGAGCTGGTTGTACACGCCCGGAACACTGTTTACGGCGACGCCGGATTCGTTGAAGTCTTTAATGTCAAACGGGATATGCTGGAGCGACACGCCTGCCGGAAATGTGTGATTGTAACTGAACGCAAGCGCTTCCATCGAAACTGAGGTTTTTCCTGATGACTCGGTTTCCTGATGTGTGTCGCCGCGCGGAACGTCCGGCTGGGTCGTTGGCGGCACACTATCATCGCCCGATGGTGTGAGAGGAATCGATGTTGGCACATTCACTCCGAAATCGGTCGACCCGCCACCTTCGCCCGATGGCGTGGGAGGAGTCGATGTTGGCACATTCACTCCGGAATCGGTCGACCCGCCACCTTCGCTGCATCTCACCCTCATTGCCACGAAGTCGTACCTGTCCGTCGTCTCATCATACACATCCGCGACGCACTGATACCACGCCCCCGCCTGACGCTCGCTGTAGTGCCAGTGATCTTCAGGCCACCTTGCACGCACGTCCTCGTGCCAATCCTCGGATGGGGTGTGTGTATAACTTCCGTCCCGAATCCTCGGTGTGTCGTGCGCACCAACACCAAGACATAAGCCCAACAGCAGCAAACCTACAAAACAGCGCATTATCATCTCCTTCACGTCTTCTGAAACCTAGTTTTTCTTCAAAACTCGGTTTCTTCGATACTTAGCACTGATCACGGGACACTGTCCCGCGTTTGTAGACTACCACTAATGGGATTCGTCTTTATAAATGCTTGTTACGAAATTCTCCTACATATAACCTGAATTGCTACCTACTCCGGTAAATCGGGCTTCTAGCCCGACCTTAACTTACATATACGTCAACGAGAGCCAATACGAAAACCAGCTACCAGTGACAATTCCGAGAACAATCACGAAAATAAGCGAAAACCACCGCATCACAAATCACCTCTCCGTTTGTCAATTACCACCAATAGACTTGCCCTGTAGGAGCGATCAACTGACTGAATAAGGAAGGCGATAGTGAATCCCTCACCGAATCGCGACTCCTTAAAGCCTTCCGCCCTTCCACTTTCCACTAATCACCAGATACTTTCCTCGCCATCTCGTCTTCCCGTCTTCCATTCTTCCTCACACGCCACTGCTTTTACTAGCCACTGACCACTGCCTTTCACTCTACACGCCGCTCCAGCGCCAACTCCCGATAACCGCTAAAAAGGCATTCCGCAAACTCCGCCGTCAACAAACCCGCAAACTCCTGCCGTGCCGCATCGCCGCCGCCATCCTCATGTTGCGCATCCACATCATAGACCTCCCCCGCGGGACGATAGCCGCCGTCGGAGAGCCACAGCGTCCGCGCTGCAAACTTTTCACGCCACGCATCCACATCATGCTCCATGAAGAAGTGCAAGACAAAATCCGATTCCCTGTCGAAATCGGAGCGGCGCCAATCTATCGCGTGATGGCTCGGCTTACCCATCACCTCCGTCTCCAGCGTCTCGGCGATGCGCCTGAGCTGATCAACCGACTTGGTCGATGCCGTTCCCTTATTCAGATTCTTAATCTCCCGCCACACAAATCCTATCAACCCGCGAAAATAGTTCGCCGTATTGTCGAATCGAGTGCCTGCTTGCAGTTGAAGGGCGTTTCTGGCATCCAAGTCCGCCAAAATGTCACTCGGCGCACGCGAAATCAAGCCCGGCACGGACGACGGCAGACTACGAACAAAGTAGCGCGCCGTCAGCGTGAGCCGAGGTCGCGCCTCCGCAAACAGTTCCGATGCCGTTTCACTAGGCACCGCAATCCGACGCGACGTGGTAATCTCCGTTCGACTCTCCCCGTCCGCCAAATAGTAAAAGGACACCTGCTCCGGCGCATCGATTGTCCCGTCGGGAGGTCTGGGGGTACCGCTCAGATTGAAGTAGATATTCAGCAAATCCCCGGACAATTCACGCTTCGCCGAATAGATTAAGTCATCCTCGAACGTGTACGTTATACCCCGCACCATATTGGCGAAATTGAAAGCCACCCCGGCACGCTCGCCGTTCCGTTCAATCTCGCACTTAATCCGCGGCGCATCTCCCGCCATCACGATGGACATCTTTTTCAACACCGGCCCATGCCCTGAAAAAGACAAATGAATCTTCGACATCATCCCCCCTAACTACCCGTAGGGTGCGCACTGCGCACCAGCCTTTGAAAGTGCTAGCGTCCTATCTGCAACCAATTTTCATTGCACGCCCGAAAATTGTAATGCCGAAACCAATCTTCTCCCTGAAAACTCGATTTCTTCCTTCCACAATATCATCAAACCCACGATTTCCCTTCTTCTCCTTCCAATCTTCCTGTCTTCCAGCCTTCCATTCCCCATTAGCCACTAACCACTGCCTCCGACCAACGACTAACCGCCGGCAATATAAACCCGTTGGCATCCCTATAACTGATGACAGCACGTAGTTCCTTCGTCTCGTCACCAGACACCGGCGTATACACATCCGTATTCGCCCCGTCAATATCCGAGGCAGAATCTCCGTCCCGCCGCTGCCAGCGATAACGCAAATCCGTAACTGGCGCCGCAACACCGGAACCAAGAGACGCGCGCAATTCAGTCCCAACCTCCGGCGTTATACTCGACAGTCCAACTACCCCCTTCTCCGGGTACGACTCCCGCACAAACTTACGGTCGCCTTCGCTCGTCGGATAATTTATCGCCGCCCCAAACCACGCCGTCTTGAGGCTATTCCACCACGCCGCGTCCGGAGCCGTCCAAATCAGCCGATCGCCGACCCCCGTCTCCTGATCGGTCGTCCAAATCTGAAAATTGCTTTCGTAGTTCGCCCAACTATTCGGCTCATGCAAGCGGAACATCCGTAATACCGAGTTATCGCCATAAGGCCCAAACTCCGTTTCAAACGCATCCGGCAATTCGGATTCAATCAACCGACCGCACTCGGACAGAATCTTGTGCGTCAACGATTGCATGTTCTGCCCAAACCTGGCAGGGAAAAACTCTATCAAATCATGCTGCACATGCCACAGCATAGCCGCGATTAATCCCGAGTGCGTCCTGCCCCAGTCGCCAATACGTGCTTGGCGATGTGACGCCGCCGCCTGCGTCGGATCAGTATGGTCAAGCGCATCTCCGATATGCGTCCGCGTTGTCATCGCATCCCAAATATGCCGATAGCTATACATGAACGTTGCCGCTGCATTGAGAGCCACAGGCTTAAAATTCAAACCGAAAAACGTATTCGGCACCCGTATGGTTCGGCTCGCCGCAAACGTCTCCGGCTCCGTGCCATCGCTACTGAAAACAAAACTTGGATATTCGTTTGCCCTCACATTCCTGTTAACCGATGGCGCTGGCGCGGTGTCATCATGGTAGAGAGTAAGCTCCAATCTGTCGTGTTTCCCTGATCGAAAGAACGGCAAATCCACACCGGCATCCTCGCTCAAGAAATTGCGGTGACCCTGATAATCGCCGACATCAAGGTCGTAGATTTCCGTTGATCCATCACGATCCGTAAACTCGACGAACGCACGCCCCACATCGACAACCTGCACCCTGGAGGTGCGCATCGTTGGATGAGCTGCAAGTTCAAAATTAATCCCTGTTTCCATATGCTGTAGGGAACAACGATCGTTGTTCCACTCCTCAACTGTAGGGAACGCAGATCTGCGTTCCCTACTCACTAGTTCGGCACCTACGCCCCTCGATACAGATACACCCTCATACCAAGCACCGATGTGCCACCCACCACTTCAAGTGTATGCGAAAATGTCGTAACCATCTGCGAATCCGTCACACGTCCCAATGTCATCCGTGCGTGCCCCCAACTTCCGATTTCCGTATTCGATAATCTCGATATAACCACAAAAATTTTCTGATCGAGATTTCTGGCATTCGTGTTTCCCGCCGTCCCCCAAGAACGCGGCAGCGCCAGCCATTCCTCAACCGGTATAGGTTGCGAAAATGCCGAGTGCGAAAACGGGTTTGTCAAGGTTATACGCACAGTCTCCCCAGCCGTAAAATTACCGTCGGTCTCCTGTGATGTGACCGGTAAGGTGACAATTCCGGAGGTAGAATCGTACGTGGTAGTGCCATCTTCCCGCGCAATGCGGTGCGCGCCGCTTGACAACCCTTCGATAACAATTCTTTTGCCGTCATAATCTGAAACGCTGTTCGAAAATTCACCTCCAACGGAGAACGACACACTCGTGTTTCCCGTGTTGACGTGGGCTGTCGATGCTCCGTGATCCGTCGTTGCCGAAACGAATGTACGTTCCTCCGTGATTGTTTCCGGAAGATTGAAGTATTGAAAAAGGAAAAACGCATTTCTCTCGCCCGTCATCGATCGCCGAAGGTCTATCAAATGCGCCTGTCGGTAATAGTTGTTGAGGTCTAGATTCTCATAAATCAACTCTCGCTGTCTCTCATGATCCGATCGCCTGACCCACCTGCGCTCTGTATACGCATCACTCCCCGCCGCGAACGACGATAGCGTTTCAACATCCGATCCCGTATATGCCAGACCGTCGCCGCCCGCATGAGTCAGCGCCTCGTCTTGCGAATCGAAGTGCCCAATCCAGTTCTCCGGATCCGCGGCGTGAATCCACCGCACGCGAGAACCTTCTGCCACAGCGCCTCGGTACCACGCCCGCTCTGAAGTGTTGTAATACGTCTCTCCTACCTGCGGCAACGTCGGAATAGCATACCTTGAGTGCGCACCTCGATAACCGGTGGCACTGTGCGCAGTCCAAGAGCCCGTTGGATCAGTGCCATGATGCGGCGTCACCTCGATTGTATAGAGACCGTCATTCCGGATGGCAATCCGTCCATCATCCGCGCCATCGCTACCAGCAACAGGCAAGCCCGCTCGTGCGTCCACGACGTCCACGGCGTAACGCGCCGCCTGCCGCACTCGGAGCGCACTGAACATTCTCCGCGTTGTATCGGTGCCAGCCAACGCCGCCGCCTCGGTAATCAAGTTAGGCAGCTTGGCGCCGCCAAGACGCGCTCGACTTAATCCCACGATCCCACCTCCTCACGATGAAGACGAAACCGAGTTTTTTCTTGAAAACTCGGTTTCTACAAATTCCTCATTCTCTCTTCTGCTTTTATTAGCCATCGACAATCATCAAATCGTCGATTTGCCCTCTTCTGGTCACTCGCCACTGACCACTGACTCATGCCCCTCGATACAAATATATTCTCACTCCAAGAGAACCTGTGCCTCCCACCACTTCCAGCGTATGCGAAAATGTCGTAACCATCCGCGAATCCGTCACACGTCCCAATGCCATCCGTGCGTGTCCCCAGGTGCCTAGGCTCGTATCCGACAATCTCGATATGACCACGAAAATCTTCTGATCAAGATTTCTGGCATTGGTATCTTCAGCGGTCCCCCAAGAACGTGGCAACGCCAGCCACTCCTCGACCGGTATCGGATCAGAAAACCCCGAGTGCGAAAACGGGTTTGTCAAAGTCACGCGCACAGTCTCGCCCGCCGTGAAACTTCCGCCGGTCTGCTGCATTCGAAGTGGGAACGTGACAATGCCAGATACGGAATCATACATAATGTCTTGGGGCGTAGCGCCCGTTTCCCTTGCGATGCGGTACGCGCCGCTTGATAACCCCTCAATGATGATTTTTCTGGCGTCATATATTGATGTGTCAGCCGGAAATCCGTCTCCTACGGCGAACGATACACGCGAGTTGTCCGCGCTGACGTTCAACGTCGACGCCCCATAATCTGCTGTTGATGCGACGAATGTACGCTCCGCCGTGATTGTCTCCGGAAGATTGAAGTAGTGAAAAATGAAAAACGCGTTTCTCTCTCCCGACATCGATCGTCGAAGGTTTAACAAATGCGCTTGTTGGTGATAGTCATTAAGATCGAGATTCTCATAGATCAACTCGCGTTCTCTCTCATGATCAGAACGCCTAACCCACCGACGCTCCGTGTACGCATCACTCCCCGCCGCAAACGACGACAGCGTCTCAACCTCCGATCCCGTATATGCCAACCCGTCACCGCCGGCATGAGCCAATGCTTGCTCTTGCGAATCGAAGTGCCCAATCCAGTTCGCGGGGTCCTCGGTATGAATCCACCGCACGCGAGAGCCTTCCGCGACCGTGCCTTGGTACCACGTCCGTTCCGAAGTGTTGTAATACGTCTCTCCTACCTGCGGCAACGTCGGAATAGCATACCTTGAGTGCACCCCTCGAAAACTTGTGTCGCTGTATGTTGCCCAAGAGCCTGTCGGATCCGTCCCATGATGCGGCGTCACCTCGATTGTGTAGAGCCCGTCATTCCGGATAGCAACCTTTCCGTCATCCGCGCCTTCGCTATCGGCAACAGGCAAGCCAGCTCGCGCGTCCACGACATCCACGGCATAACGTGCCGCCTGCCGTGCTCGGAGCGCACTAAACATCCGCTGCGTAGCATCGGTACCGGCCAACGCTGTCTCTTCAGTGACTAGCCTAGGCAACTTGGCGCCGCCAAGAGGCGCCCGACTTATCCCCACGATCTCATCTCCTCACGGTGAAGACGAAACCGAGTTTTTTCTTGAAAACTCGGTTTATACAATTCTTGAGGGTTGACTCATAACCAGTTTAAGATGTTTCCGGTTTTTGCTGACCACTGGTCACTAACCACTCTCCACTTCCTTTATTGACCACTCTCTTTTCATAGAGTCACCGACTGCGTAATCAACGACGTATGAACCGTTGCACCCGGCGCAGACGCCACGATCCTGAACTCGACAAACGGCGACGCGGAAAACGTATCCTGCCAACCATTCTCTGGGGTCAAAACAACATCGGTATCTCGCCATTCTGTGATCGCACCCGACTCATCTCCAAACCGTATCTGAAGCGTAATCGTTTCCGGCAGCGTGTTACCCTTCGTGATACCGGCGGCAATCAGATACTCGCCGGGGTCAAATTTAAGCGGTCTCGATTCCTTCTGACGTGCCCTCAATGCTATGTTATTCGCAAGTGGCGTACCCATAATCCTCACCTCGTCACGGACATTCTGAACAATTCCAAAGACACTTTGAGTCTCAACTCAGCCTCCATTATCAGTTGCCAATCTCCTCTTTTGAGACCTCGAAGCGTCAAATCCTGCCAAAATATACTATACATACGTTAAGTTGTCAATCTAAAAATAATCAAAAATATAAGAGACCTCTTTCGATTCTTTACATGTCATCTTTCTGGTACAACACGCCGATCCCTCCTAAAATATACTTGATATATGTTAAGTTATCAATCTGAAAAATTTTCCAAACATTACGAAGGAATGAAGTGGAGGGAGGCGCACAGAGACCGGAGATTAGGGTTCGATTACGTGGGAAGGATGCAGGATATCGGTAGAACGGAACAGCACGAGACGGAAAAGATTCACAATGGCCATGGTGGCGAGGTCAAATGCTGTTGATGAGAAGATAGGCAAGCTGACTGGACGGGATCAAGCGAGTGGAAAGCGAGTGCGATAGAGATCCCTCAAGCGAGTGGACAACGATCAAGCGACTGAATAAGGAAGGCGATAGAAAGTCTTGATAGCAAATCCTGTGCGAAAGTCCGTAGGTTGGGTTGAACGGAACTCCCCGAAAAGCTGAGAATTTGAAAGACATGTGGAGCTCTCGTATTGCCTGATGTCTCCCAAATCTGCGTGAAACCCAACACGCAAGTGCGCCGTCCCATGAAATAAATGGCACAAAAAAAGCCGAGCTCCCCTGAAGAAACCCGGCTTCCCTTACACATCCTCGATTCATTTAATGCGACTTCCTGCTACACATCTGCCGCATCGCTCCGAAACTCGCTTCTCCTCGTCGGATTAAGAGAACGGAAAGCAATTGTGATAGAATATCCTGATAGCCAATCCTGATAGATATCCCTTGTCTCCACATGTAGGAGGGAATCAAACGAGTGGATAACGAGTGCGATAGTAAATCCCGTGCGATAGACAATCCCGATAGGTGAACTTACCCCCAACTCAATCCAGCCATAGAATCTAACCTTTTCACTCTCCGCTCGACACTGTTTCAAAGTCTTCGCCTCGCCTTTTTCAACACAATCTCGCAGTTCACGAAATCCCTCGAGTACCCGATGACCTCGTGCACGGCGTTCTGCAGCGGCGTCCAGTGGTAGCGCTTGTTCAACGGCAGCTTGCAGACACGGAGCGCCCACCGTGTGGCATAGTTCTTGGCGGCGGTAATGGAATACGCCCAACAGGGGTCAATCCTGGTGCATTCGCCGCGTTGGTACATCTCAATGTCGTACTTTGTCATCTTGGTTTCTCCTTTCTCATCACGGTTGATTTACCGAGCATAAGTCGAACAAAGGCGCCGCGCCTCGGCTCTCTCCGGAGCGCGCCCCGCCGCCGCGGGTATGGGGGCTAACACTCATGGGATTCGTCATACGGTTGTCCCCTCGGTTTACAAGTAAGTCAGCGCGAGCCAATGGGAAAACCAGCTCCCGGCGGCGATTCCGAGGAGAATCACGAAAACAAGGGAAAGCCAACGCATGAAGCCACACCTCCTATCGTTACGGCATGTCGAAGCGATTCGTTAACATACGTGTAGTAGATATGGCGGAATTATACTATACGTGCGTTACGTTGTCAAAAAAATTTTCCAAAATTTTCGGGAGGCAAACAGGCATGCGATTTGGGGCTGATAACCTGGGCGCCGAACGGGCAAGAGCGCACAGTTGAACCGAATCTCGAAATTGGCATTGAAGACTTGCCGGGAGGGGGTGCAAGGGCGGTGTGTGCGATGAAACAGAAAAAAGCCCGCGAGCAGAGGTCTATTGATTGCCATCAAAGACTTCCACTAACGGGCTTGTCTTATTGCTCCTTGCGAAAATGAGGTGTGTAGCGCGGCTTATTACAAGGGTCGAGCAACGGTTTCCGAACCATCAAAAATATCTCAATATATTGGGGGAAGGCGCTGGAGTGTGTTTAGTGGAAAAGAGGAGTCGGGGCAAGGCTATGACGTGATTTTATGCAAATTTTTTGTTGGCATCCATATAATAATTCGTTATAATTGCCATGTGCTAGGGACAAAATTCGGCTACATGCCGTGTGATTGTCGGGCTGCGGTTCGTGCAATCCTATATCCCTGGCTTTTTCTATTCTAACCTCCCTTTCAAAACAGCTGTGATGAGCGGTGTCTCTTGTGTGTAATGCGCACCGTTGCCTGCCTTGCGTCTATCGCAGATGTCTTGCATGCAGCTAAAAGCGCGCCTCAGATGACTTCCCCTAACAGCCGAAGCAAGGTCCTCGCGAATTAATGTGCATCTTGCAAACTCCCATGTTCTTGGGGAAGTGTTTCAGACACTTTTAGCCGCGATTGAGGGAATTGTGTTTGTGAGTGTGAAACCGACGAGGATTTTTGAGCGACTACAAGCGGAGCTGAATGAAGGTATGCAGGGAACACCGTGAACACGGTCACCTGCGAGTTGATGGTCAAGCCATCATCTATTCACATTGAATTCTTGTTATCACCTATTTTTGCTTAAGTATTATGACTAAGAAATGTGTCAACATATTTGTTCTAGGAGCAGGAGCATCAGTTGATTACGGACTGCCGGTGTGGGATCAATTAAAAGATTTGCTGATAAAAGAAATAACGATCAACGGGGCGGTTGTAATCTCTTCCGATGTGACAAACCGCTTGCAACACGAGTTGGAGGAGATTGGACCTGGAAAGAAATATGAAACTGTTGATGAAATGATCCCGAAGTTCGAATTAGAAGAAGATGAAGAGATAACAGGTCCGTTTTTCGAAGTAGTGAAGGGGCTATTCAAGTCAATGCCAAGGCCTGAATGTGCGGGCTGGATAGAAACATTCGTTGACAAGAACAATCTAGAAATTCTTTTGAACGTCGAGGCGAACGCGGCCTCAGATTATTCCACTGTGTTCATCAACTTTAACTATGACACGCTTCTACTGTCAAGAATTGTTCATTTCTTCAAGAAAAAATATGAGAACACCTCCAAACCGGAAATTCGAGAGTGGAGGTTGAGTCACGGAGACGGCTCTGATTTTGCGGCAAAATTTCGAGACTGTGCGCAAGCTATATATCATCCGCATGGCATTCTATACCTGCGCGACGGTGATGAAGCTAGGATTAGTCCGAAAGCCTCATGCCACCCAATATCCAAAACTTTCCGAAACGCCTACACAGGCGGAAGAAGTCCACGTCCAAATAATATTACGCATGGAAAAGATAATGCTATCTCATGCCATGATGCCTACGAAAATTTTACATTTTATGATATTAAAAGACGAATCAATCAACTGTCAAAAAGCGGTCGACCAGATGCGGACATCAGATTGATACTCTTGGGTGTCGGTCCCGATTCTCTGGAGTTAAATTTGAACAAAATATTTGACGGAGAGCCATTCAATGTCACGCAAGTCTACTATACCTGCACAAAGGAAAATGAAAAACATATTTACGAACGATATCTAAATAGGTTCGAAGCACCAACTAAAAGTTATCAAAATTGTCGGGAATTGGTAGAACAGAACACTCTCATTCCATTTGATTAGCAGGGCATTTCCGTCTCCGAGGGTTCTGCAAGTCAGCCCGTAGGTTGGGTTGAACGGTCCCCCAAAAAGACTGCAAATGTCAATGGTTTGTGGTAATCTCGTACTGCCTCATGTCCCCGGAAATCCGAGTGAAACCCAACATCCAACCGTCGTCCCTCGAACTAATTTGCACAAAAAAAGCCGAGTTCCCTAGAAGAAACCCGGCTTCCCTGACTTCAATTCATCTGCCGCTATTTCCGGCCTTACATCTCGCGCGTGAATCCGAAATAACATTGCGAAATTGTTTACCTAACTCATGTGGATTAACCGTGAGCATCAAGCGAATGAATAATGATCAAGATAGAAATCCCCCGACCACCTGTATGCAGACATCGTGCTACAGTATATGTTAGGTGCGATCGGTCATTCATCAAATCGCCGAATTCACCTTATTCTGCCTACCTGTCCTCCCCCAACCCATCGCGCAGCAGACTGATCACGTAACGGCAAGCCTACTCAAACCTCTTGAGTACACCGTTCTCCACCACAATTATCGTTGGGTCGTACAGCGCATCCCCAACAGAATCGAATGAAAACGCTCCCAAAACAGTGTCCAAATCCCTGATATTCGCCAGCGCATCCCGAATCGATTTCCGAATCGCGACCGTAGGTTTATATCAGTATTTGTAGGGTGGGATCAAGCGAGTGGATTACGATCAACCGATTCTATATGTAGGGTGGGCACCGCCCACCAGCCTTTGTAGGAGCGATCAATGGAACGGATAGTGACTGCGATAGAGATCCCCCTCCCGGTCGCGACTCCCTGCACCAGCGGTTCGTCATGTTAGTTAATAGAAACGCTACGCGTCCAATTTTCGCCATCACCCAATCCGTAGGCAGAGCATCTTGCTCCGCCGTACCCGCCGGAGCCATCAACCGACTCACCCCTGTAGGAGCCACCTCCCGCCCGCAACTCCCCCGCTCTGGAAGAGCGGTATGTCAATAGAAAGAGGATATGTCGATTTACGCGCTCTGGAGGAGTGCAATGTCCTAAACCCGCCGGCCCGATAGAGATCCATCAAGCGAGTGGAATCGTAGGGATCAAGGGAGCACATAGCGACCGCGATAGAAATCCTAGGTCCCCTCTCCCAATAGTTAGTAGGAGCGACCTCCAGGTCGCGACTCTTCGCTCCGGAGGAGCGGTATGTCAATAGAATGGAGATACGTCAATTCACGCGCTCCAGGGGAGCGCAATGCGTCGGCCCTATATGTAGAGTGCAATCAAGCGAGTGGACACTGATGAGGATGTGCTATCGCCGTCGTTATTCACTCCGTTGATCCTTAGCCTTATACACCCCAAGCCGCTTCAACGCCGAGACGCTGCCGACGTACAACCCCGCAAGGGAGAACGCTACCATTAGTATATAGCGGTGGGAAGTCGTCGCCAAGATGAACCCAATCACGATCCCCAAGATCGACCAAAACAGAAAACGCCGCCGCGCCGACTTCTGGTCAATCGCCCACGCGACTCCCGGCAGTAACCCGAGAAGCGCGCCCACACCAAAAATGAAAAGGATAGGTACACTTTCCGGGTCAGCACCCCCACCTGCCGACGTATTGGCCTCATGAAAAACCCAGTTGAACGGGAAGAACTGTACGAACAGCAGGAGAAACACTGCTCCCCCAATCGCACACGTGATAATCCGACGCATCGCCACTTTTCGGTCAATCATCGTTTAACTCCTTTCGTTTGCGTGTTTGAGTCGGGACGGGGCGTGAGAACGCGGTGCCCCCTTCCTCGGCACATTCTGACCTGGGATTGCATTGTTGAAGTCTCGGTTCGTGCACGAGATTCTTGAGCCCCAGAGGGGCGGAAGGTGTATAGGAACGCCTAATTCCCATGCACTTAAGCCCCATCGGGGCGACAGGTGATAGCTAGACGGCTGCAAAAACATTAAACGCCAATCTTCAAATTACCAGAAGAGTCCCTTCCACTCATTACTCAAACAGGATCTAAACAGCGAATTCATGCGAAGATAGCGCTTTCAAGTTTGGGAATGTGTTTCGGATCGCACTTGGAAAAGGAAGAGGCTAAGTCGGCGAGTGTAATCTTCTGTTCATAATAAGCGGTAAACGCGGTCCGCGCAAAGTGCTCTCCGGCAACATTAAGCAGCCGTGTGTGATAGGGTATAGGACCGCCGGTTGGTGTGCTGTCCTTATACTTTGCCAGTTGAGTGTTCCTGTATGCTTGGTACTCTTGGCGAGAAAGATAACCGAGCGTTTGTAGTCGCCTCATAATGACTTCGGGACTCACTCGGAAGTGTTTAGAGAATTGAGGAAGGTCTGTTTCGAGCGTTTTCAGATTTACTTTTGGTGACAATTCAACCGTAGGGACTAACACTTCGGCAGCCACCTGATTGCAAAACTCTTCGGTAGGATTTCGATCCGGAAACGACCCAAACCCCAGATTCTGCATGACACTCTTTCCGAGACCGATGTGCACCAGTTCGTGAACAATAGTAAAGATGCGACCGTAAGGGCCGTCTTTAGGATTGACTACGATCACAGGGAGCGGTTTCCGTGCGATACTAAACCCGCGCACGGTTGCTAACTCTATGGAGAGATGTGTGTTGACAGAAGTTTGGCAGACAAGAATGCCCCGCCCTTCAACGAGGTGTCTCCAAAATTTCAACGCTGCACGATTATCGCTGCACTGCTTCAGTAATCCTGTATCGAACTGGAGAAATTCCCTTATCTCTTGCGCGGCTTGTTCCGGCGAATTGGTCTCATTCAGTTCGAGCGTTACTTCAGGTGGGGATTCCTCTAACAGTCCGTAATATCCAATGAGCGTCTCTCGTCTTTCGTGGGCTTCAACGACATTGACATTTAGTCTATAAGCTTGTTCTCTCTTCACTTTTTCTTCATCAGCAGTGATAGCCTCCGGCAATCTACGATGATCCGCGAGCGGTTCAAAACTATCGGGAGGCGCTGGCAAATAGAAAACAGACACATGGGTTTTATAAGCATTCGCAATCCTCTTCAATTGCACGAAAGACGGGGTATCAATGCCGGCCTCCCATGCTGAAAGTTGTTCGGGCTTTACCTTTGATTTTTCTGCTGCGAGCTCGATCTCTAATTTTAAGCGTTTTTCACGCACCGACTTGAGAACTTCCGGCGTAATGAGTGCTTTCACAGATTTAGCCATGATGTGTACTCCGATGATTTTACCGTCGAATAGCAGCTAGCGCATTTCGGCCCGAAACTCGCCAATATGTCCCGTTTCTGCCCGTCATTATATTCGGCGATCGCTTACCCGTCAAGATTTGCCGCCCAATACCAAATTCTGCCAATCAGGAAAAACTTCCTTTTCGATGATTTTCAGGATTGAATCCCGACATAAATCCTGTGCACTCTTGATAAACGCTGCGACCTCTTCTTCAGTATAGGGTATCTTCTTTTTCTTGTTTTTCGTCCCTATCTCTTTCTTTGGTAATTTTCCATTGTGAACGGCGGAAGAACGCCAGTCATATATTTCTCCAAACTTTTTCATTAAATCCTTCCGATCTTTCTCATTTTCTCGTAATTGCCAAGCGGCATGAAGTCGAAGTCGAAAAGATAACTCAGTGGGTTCGGATATGTTTGACAGATAGAGAGCTTCAAGGGCTATCCCCAAGTCAATCATCCTATCGACAGGATCCATGCCTGCTTTTGAATTTATCCATCTGTCAATCGGTATCCGCAACTTTTCCCGAATGCCTGAATTTTTGTCCAAGATATGAAACAGTCGCTTGGCTTCATCTATTTCGGCGCTCCCGATCGTTATGGATTTTCCGATTGGGCGCGGTGGCCGACCGAGATGAACCCCTCCGTTACGTGGGGCGAAAAATTCGCCCTCCGCCCAACACCATCCACGTTCAATAATTTGTACTGCACAATTACATGCTAGGGACAGTGCTTGACAGAAAAGTTTGCGGAAAGAATCAATAACCATGGGATCCGTAAATCTTTCACCCTCCAGTTCAAGCTGAAATGGGAGGTCATCTACACGAGTTTCATGTTCAAACGGTTGTTGGGATGGTTTGTGAAAAATGGAGAACACAGGTCGGTCGATAACTAGCAATGTTTTTCCAAATGGCGAATAGTCTCGCATATTTGAACGGAAATCAAAAATAGACACATGGAGGTTGTGTTTTAAGAGCAGGTGTTCTGGATTTTGACCAGGCACGGTGGAAATTAGGACTCCCTCAAAAAGCTCAATCTCATCTTCTAGCTGGATTCCCTCAATAGATGCAATGTCTTGAAAATGGGCTTGGGTGCCATTGGGGCGGCTGTGTTTATCAAACATCGATACGGCTTCATCCACCCCAAAGACAATAGCAATCTTCAGAAGATGCTCTAAAAGGACCAGCAAATCACGACGGCCGCCTCGCGGCCCCATGAGGCGAATGCTATCTTCAGTAGCACCTTCCGTACCATAGCTAGAAGCTCCGATACAGTCATCTTCAATAATCGGCGCCAATTCCTCTCGGACGAAACCGAGAAGTTGTGAGTGGATACTCTCACTTGCAATGTGAGGTGTAACAGAGCTGGAAAACCATGAGGGTTCTATTGAATATGATGTCCAGTACTCTTGAAGATACCTTTTATATACATCAACAGGGAGAGACATTCCATACCCATAGATATATCCTCGTGCGTGCTCATATCGTATTTCCAAGTTCTCTGCAGCCATCGCTTCCTCAAGCAACTGCCTCAGTTCCTGCTTTCTCTCCTCAGTCATCTCTTTTTCCTTCAATGCGAACGGATTGGTCGGATGTTCCTCGCCTCTAGAAAAGGCATTCGGGTGGCTGTGGCGGATGGAGTCTTGAGTCAAATCTGGAGACTGTCTCTGTCTCTTTCACTTGTTGGTCTTCTTTAAGGACAGGTTGAGGCCTCTCAGGAGGGCATTCGCGATGAATCCAGCCGCTTATACTGTTGTTCAAAATCACCGCCAACTTCTATTTCATACTTTCCTTCTAATTTCCGAGAACTTCCTTGATACTCCATTTGCCCTGTCCTTCTCTGCCCCTTCATGGCTTTTCATAAAGACAGGATTATTAAGCAACTCTTGCGTTTCATCCCACTCCTCGCGGTCTGTCTCTCCTGTTCGTTCTGCTGTCGAGTCGATAGCAGTCGATGCCATGTGAACCTTTTCCTTTTTTGTCGCCATGAAAATCTTCCTCCTCATTGAACAACTGCCTGGATTATGCCATATCTCACCCACAAAGCAAAATTTAATGAAATTCCAAGCAAATTGGCGAGATTTAGAAGCCACTTCAAGCAGAGCGCCCGCCTCCTACGCCCTCAAAAATCCCCCCAACCAACCCCCAAATTCCGGATGACCGCACGAATAGCCCCTATCCTCAATTCCCTGTCGCCGCAATCCGGTACAACCGCCGAACCCTCGGTAAACGGGTTAGACCATATCTGGTGCAATCCGTCCCTCCGCCTCCGTCGTATTGATGTGGACAACTTCTGCGCCAAGAAACGCTGCCATCACGGCTACAGTTTAACAGTAGCTCGCCATCAGACGCAAGCGGAACCGGGAACGTAACAGGGCAACTCGGCAGATTAGCGACTCAAGATTTCGCAACGGGCTTGAATTATGTCGCCGAGTTGGATAAAATACTCGCGCTCGCAAGGCGAACAAGTCGTCCCCTCACCTACGATGCATACGTTTCATTCCTACAACAAACTGCAATGAATTAAGGAGGCCCAACATAGTGAATCCTATCCAGAAAATCTGTCTATTGATCGTCAGCGCCGCGCTCATCTTCGGGTTGTACGGCTGTGATGAATTGGTTTCCATACTTTCCGAGAGCGAGCCGCCGCCACTTCCCGATGAATTCCCCATCGGCCTGGTGATGCCGCAGTCCGGCGCCTTCGTCGACGGCCCCGACGACCCGGACATTGTCAGGTACATAAACGGCTTCTATTTGGCGCGCGACGAGATTAACGACGCCCAGCTTGCGCCGCCGCAGATCCGCTTCATCTTGGAGGATAATCAAAGCACATCGGAGGGAGCGATTGCCGCCTACAACAAGCTAATCCACGAGGACGGGGTAGTCGCGCTGCTAGGACCCGCCACATCGACCCTCACCGAGATCGCCTTCCCGGTGGCGGAAGAGAACCAGATTGCGGCAATTGCGCCGACATCCGCATCGGAGGGGCTGAGCGCGCTCGGGGACTTTGTTTTTCGCGTGAACCTGACCGTGGAAAAACTCATCCCGCACGGCGTGCGGGTTACGCAGGACAAACTGGGGTACCAGCGCGTGGCACTTATAGTTGACACCCTTGATGCGTTCTCCCGCAGCGCTAACCAGGTGTATACCGAAACCCTTGCCGAGATTGGCGTCGAACTCCTGACTACCGAAACCTTCTCTACACTCGACGAAGACCTCCGCCCCCAATTAACTCGAATTCGGGATCTTGAACCGGGCGCCGTTCTTGTCGCGGCGAATTCGTTCGACCAGCCGACGATACTCGTTCAGGGTCGCGAAGTGGGGATTCCGGACGATGTGCCCTTCATCGTTCCGCTGATGGGTGTGGGCGAGGTGCAGCATGCAGGCGCCGCCGCGGAGGGGGCGATAACGTTTACGACGTGGACGAACACGGCGGACACGCCGGGAAATCAGGCGTTCGTTCGGGACTTCACCGCGAAATACGACTTGGAGCCGTCGCTCTTCAGCGCCTTGGCGTACACATCGGTTCAACTCTTGGTGAACGCGATTTCAACGGCGGAGTCAACCGATTCGGATGCGATCCGGGCGGCATTGGCTGCCACAAGCGACTTTGACACCGTTCTCGGCGGGTTCTCGTTCGACGCCGTCGGCGACGCCGTGTATGACCCTATTACTCTGATTGCACGCGACGGGGCGCTCCATCCGTTTTAACTGTAGGGTGGGCACTGCCCACCAGCCTTTGATCCGAAGGGTGCACACAAAGGAAATCAACCGTAGGGGATCAAGCGACCGAATAGCGAGTGCGATAGAACTCCCTTCAACCAACTCGTAGGAGGGGCATCTTGCCCCGACACGTCGTAGAGTGCGATCGAAGGACTGAAAAATGACTGCGATAGACCTCTGGCTCGCTGTCCGTTCGTTTGATCTCAGTTGATCGATGGTTAATCCCGCGCGCCAATCTTCCCTGACTTGCTCAGTTGGCGGTCTGCGGAGAAGTATATGACATGATGGAAATTTGAAGGGACTAGGAATCCTTAAATCACGGCAAATCGCCCTGACAGTTCCCCTAGGTATTTCAGCGTGTCTTGGCACTGCACTGATGACATGAAACGTCGGATTCTTCCAAATAGAATGTTTACTTTCTCTTTCCAGAACACATCCATGTTTTCTGAGATGCTGTTCAAGATTCCGCCGTTTCATAGCCTAATTGTGACCGGCTCAAAATTAGGCTTGGGAGTACGGACACACCCAATCTGATTGTATCCTTTCCTATCATACTCCAGAATCTCTGGAAGTGTAACTCTCAAGGAGTCAAGAAGTTCCTCTCTGGTTCTCTCTTGGCAATTCACACCGCGAACCCCTTGAACCCACCCAATCCACCAACCGTCCTCTTGTGCAATATAGGCGGTATAACACTTTTTATAACCATTTTGAGAACTCATGGGACACCACATTATCCGTTGGTATGAAATTTTACAATGCAGCCATTATACACAGTATAACAGCTTTATTAGCAGTTTTTGACTTGACAATCAACCCCTAGTAAGGACGGGGTATTTTGCTCGCTTTGCGGAAATGTCCACGTTGCTAGGAAAACGAAGAAGAACCACAAGGGACGCTGGAATTGCCATGACTGCAAGTCCAGTGTTAAGGTTGTTCGTCGGACAATGTTTCATGGGACGACAATTCCGCCTCAGAAATGGTTTCTGGGGATTGTTTTAATGGCTAACACCAAGAAATCCCTGCCAAGTTGCCATTTGTCCAAATACTTAAATTTGAATCAGAAATCCACGTCGTACATGATGCAGCGTATCAGGGCGAAAATGGCTAGAAAGGACAACACGTCAATCCGGGGGATTATTGAAGCGGACGAATCGTATATTGGTGGTCCCCCAAGAAGCCGAACAAGGACGGAGGCGACGATAATGTCCCGAAGAATCCTACGAAGAATAGTGGAACGTCCAAGACGCTCGTCATGGGAGCAGTAGAACGAGGCGGGAAATTTAAAGTACGTACGGTAGGAGGAGCACCAAACGCTAAGACTGCCATTGAGTTTCTGAAGTTTCCTATGAATCTTGTTGACTCCGTACTAATGATTGATCGATCTGCCATTTACAAGGTGAAGTCATTCGTGGGCTCGAAGTAATTTGCCATTAAGACAAGTATGTGGACGGGGAGGGGCATACCAACACCATTGAAGGGGTTTGGTCACTTCTCAAACGCGCATGGTATGAACAGCACCACCACCACAGGAGGGAGTTCCTCCCGCTTAATGTTGCCGAATCCTGCTGGAAATACAACAACAGAAAGAAGGAGGAGTTGTTCGATAGGTTTGTTAAGAGCCTGTTTGAAAAGTACATTTGTAGGGTGCGATCAACTGAGCGGATAGCGAAGGCGATAGAAATCCCCTGCGCACCAGCCTCTAAAAGCCCCAGAGGGGATCAAGCGAGCGAATAGCGAGTGCGATAGAGATCCTCTCAAGCGAGCGAATAGAGAGTGCGATAGAGATCCCCTCAAGCGAGCGAATAGCGAGTGCGATAGAGATCCTAAAGGTGTATAGAAACGCCAAAACCTCGTGAACTTAAGCCCCAGCGTGGGATCAAACGAGTGGATAACGAGTGCGATAGAAATCCCACAGGTACGTAGCAGACAACAATAAAAACATGAAGGAACTTCCTGAAAATGACCAAAAATGGCTTGGTACCGATTATTCAAACAGGATCTAAGGGGTGCTTTACCCGTTAGTTGGCAACCCCTTCTTCACCACCAGGGCCATGTTCGTTGCCACCTTCGCTAACTTCGCCACCAGACCCGACTTCAGGGTGGGCAGTCCACTTATCAAAGTTTCCGCCTGATGCCTTTAGCTCCACACGGATTTTCGATCTAGGTCGCAAGTCCACTGGAGTTGTGGGGCCAAGCTCTACCCCGTTTGATAGGTGAACTTCAACCCTTACCCGTGTTAGAGTTTGGTTAGTGGTATTCTCCACTGTGCCTTTGAAGGAATTGCTTTGGGCGTCGTAAGCCAAAATAAGCCGTGCTCCCCCGCGAACCTGGTCATAAACCTCATTTAGGCCAAGTTGGACATTCGATTCTTCATCACCGCCTGTGCTCATTACGTCCGCCACGTTGTTATTTGAACAGCCGACGACAACCAGAACGGCAGTGACCAGTATGGTAAAACCCGCAAGACGTGTAATGGTAATTTCCTCCTATTTACTGTTTCCCACACCAACGAGCAACAGAAGGATTATGATTACACCTAATCCAGACATTCGTCGCGCTGTAACTGTTTATACTCTACGCTGTTGGAAGTTGCGTTTTTTAAGAGTCAAGAAATGGAGCGTGAGTTTTGCAGGTGGTAGGAGGGAATTCCGATTCCCGACCGTCTCGATTCGGAGATCGCTCCTACAAACCTTCGATGCACAATTGCGCAAAATTAACCGATGCTGAGTATAGTCCATTGTTTTCTGGGGTCGAGTGCTACAAATATAGACGGTCTTTTTGCTATTTTTTCAGGCGTACAACGTGTGGACACCCATTCCTCTGGTTCGTAGTAGGACAATTCATTGCCCGTCTTATGCCTTCAGGGGGTTTACTGACCACTAATCACTAGCCACTAAACACTTACCATAAATCTTTCCAGTGGCTTGATTCCACCCCCGTTCAAAGCGAGTTGTTAGCTCTCAAGCCTTCAAGAAATCCTCCCAACCAATGCCCAAGTTGCGGATGGCTGCGCGGACCGTTCCTAGTTTCAAGTCACGGCTACCATGATCCGGTATAACTGCGGAATCACCGGTCAGCGGATTAGACCATTTTCGGTGGGATCCACGTCCTCTCCTCGGTTTTTCATGGCAGCCGAGCGCTCGTAGCTTTTGTGAGACCTCTCGGTATTTCACGGAACGTGGGGGCTTGATTCTAATCTGGGGACTATAGTTTGAAACCAGAGATCGGGTACATCTTCATCGAAAACAGATGTTGATTTTAATCTGGGGGTCATCGTTTGAAACCATGGACGCTTCGTCTTAGCAGGCATCTTCTCGCTAGCAATCTGGATGCCTTCCGGCAATGAACGTGCCAAATCTTCGTACAGTTCAAGTGTCGCAGCGAAGGCGTCCACGACATTATCCAATGACTCGTCTACCGAATCACCTTCGGTAACAAGCTCAGGTAATTCATCGCACGTTACGGTATAACCGCCCTCCGGTTGTGGTGTAAGAATCACGGTTACCTTGTAATGCACCGCGATACCTCCGTGGTGATGTACATCGTGAGATATTTTTAGAGACATACTGCAATGTTCACATTATAACAGCATTTTGGCACAAAACGCAACGGGAAACAAAGAATGATGGGGAATGAAAATGGTAATGCAACAACAAGGAGGATGGGGATTGATTTTCCGTGTCAAATCATGCAATTTTCTTGATGTGATAATGATTCGCCATTAACGTGGCGCCGAACTGGATACAGGCATAAATGTCCTCTTTTTTGAGGGAAGGATAAGCTTCAAGTACCTCCTCTATGGAATCGTCCGCGCCCAAAAACTCCATGACAGTCTGAACGGGAATGCGGCTTCCGGCAATAACAGGTCGTCCATTGCAAATGTCGGGATGAATGGCTATTCGCTCAGCCACAATAATTCTCTTTGATAGGATGCATCAATGACAATCCTTTTGTTGCACGACTCCGAAGAATCGGCTTGTGTGCAGAATCAAGCCAAAGCATGACACAAAATACGCATTTCTCTAAACAAAAACTCGGCTCCCCCGGCGCATCTGCCAGATGCAACCACGTCACGACAAAATCCCCTGCCGTAATATGTAGGGTGCGATCAACCGACTGATTAAGGAGGGCGATAGGGATCCTCTGCGCACCAGCCTTTTGGTCTTTGTAGGGTGGAATCAAGCGAATGGATAATGAGCACGATAGCAGTCCTCTTATCTTGCCCCGACCACGTCCCCAGTGACGTAGGTTGGGTTGAGTTCCGCGAAACCCAACTTAATGTCCGTAGCCCAAAGATGTCCACATCACTGATTACTCACCGCTAATCACTCGCCACTCTTCATTAACCACGTTCCGCTACGGCGCGTCGCTATCTCCGAAGGCCCCAAGCCTACCATCCCTCACGATGAGTACCTTTGGATCGTAAGCCCCGTCGCCGACCTCATTAAACGAAAACTGCCCCAAAACGGTGTCAAAATCGCTAATATTCGCCAAAGCGTCTCGGATCCCGACAGAATCCGGCGATTCGGCATTCGCAATCGCTTCGGCTAGGATATGTACCGAGGCGTACGACAGCGCAGACCATACGCTAGGTTCCCGACCGTACCGGGCGCGGTATTTCTCGACAAACGCTAGGTTCCCCGGCGTGTCCGTTTTGCTGCTCCAAGACGCAAAAGTAATTGCTCCCTCGGCAGCCCCCTCGGCGCTTTCTATGTCGTCCGACGACAGCGACGCAGTGATAAACGGTACATCGGAGGGAATGCCAAGTGCGCGCGCCTGCTTAAAGATTAGAATCGTCTCAATCTGTTGAGCTGACACGAAGATCGCCTCCGGATTAGCGTCCTTTATGCGAGTAAGTTGCGCGTTAAAGTCTGTTTCACCTGATTGGAAGCTCTCCGCTTGCAATATCTCGACGCCGGAATCACTTAGCGTCTGCTCTAGCTCTTCGCTGCTGGTCCGGGCGAAATGATCGTCAGAGTCGGCAATTGTCGCCACCCGTTGATAACCGAGTTGCTCCTTGGTCACCTTAACCCCCGCGGGAATAAGCACATCCGTGGGTTGCGCCGCGCGAAAGATAAAGTCGCCAATTTCGCTCAACCCGCCCGCTACCACGACAGGGCTAAAAGCCACAACCCGATTCTCCTGCGCAATCGGAAAAACGGTCTGCGCGACCTCAGACGTCCAAACTCCGAGAATTACCGGCACTTTGTCCTGATGTATCAGTTTATTGAATGCGGAAACCGCGCCGTCGGTAGTGCTTCGATCATCCTCAACGATGAATTTTAGTATTGCGCTCCCGGAATCCGAGTAATTTATCTCCTCCAGTGCCAAGTTAAAGGCGTTCTCCATAACAAGCGCTCCCGGACCAAATTCTCCCGGACCTAGATAACCCGTCCGCGGCAGAACCACGCCGACAGACACTGGCGCCTCGTCAACGTCTCCCCCGGACAAAATAGACACGAGTTCATCGCAGGAGGACAACACGAGAACTGAGCCTGCAATCAAGCATACAATGACCAAAGTTGCGATTCGACTGGTATACATCATAAATTACCTCATTGTTTTTTATGTGAAACTAACTGAAACTCCTCAAGAATCCTGTCACGCCACTCATAGACGCGGCAGATATCCGTCCCGTTTGCCGTACGATAGAAGTATGGCACTATAATCCGTCTCAGTCAAGCAAAAGTGACGCGAAATCCCATCCCCCGTATGCGGATCAAGCGAGCGGATAGATCAAGCACGCGAATAGCACGCGCGATGAGATCCCCATGCGATAGTAATCCCCGCCCCGTAGGAGCGATCTCCCGGTCGCGACCATCAATGGAGCGAATAGGACTGCGATAGAACTCCCTCCGACCCCGTACCGTCTCCACTCCGCGCTCCGGAGGTGCGCTATGTCGATAGAACGGGCTCTCAAGCGCTCCAGAGGAGATCAAGTGACTGAATAAGGAGTGCGATAGTAGATCCCGTGCGATAGAGATCTTCTTGCCCCGACTTCCTCCGCTCCGGTGCCATAGCCATTGGGTCTTTGTTGGACGACATCTCTCCCCAACACTTCATCCGAAACAAAACCCCACTCCCTCTCCAATCCACACCTCTAATGCACTCTCATTCTACGGCAACGCTATAAACGGATGCTCCGAACCAAAACCCCCTGTATTTTTGACCGGCAATCCTGTATAATCCTCAGAACTTGATTGAAAATTGCTGGCAAAGTCGTGTTTATGCCGCAAATTGTTGTACACCTGTGGGATTTCTATCGATCAACCGACCGATTAGGGAGGGATCAAGCGACTGGATAAGGAGCGCGATAGAAATCCTGCACCATTCCCCCTGCATCCGGCAACACTCTATAGGTTGAGTTGTGGGGTACGATCAAGGGAGTAAATAACAACCGATTAAATAATTGTAGGGTGCGCACTGCGCACCAGCCTTTGCGTCTTGGTGGGGTGCATTCAAGCGACCGAATAAATCCCGCTCCCGGTCGCGACCGCCCCGTAGGGGCGATCAATGGAGATCAACTGACTGAATAAGGAAGGCGATAGTAAATCCCATAGCGACTGCGATAGAGATCCCGTTTCCGCGCCCAATACGTAGGTTGGGTATAGCGAAGCGAAACCCAACTCCATTCGTTCCCGTAGATACATCCAATTGTCCCTCATCCGCTCTCAGGAGGCAGTACCATGACCAACCTACACGCACCAGTCTTGACTCACGGCGAGCTAGCGGCATATCAGGAACAGGGCTATGTACGTTTGGGCAAAGTCGCACCGGACGAAGAGATTAACGCACTTTGCCAGCGTATTGATGATATCATGCTGGGGAAGATTCGCTACGACAAGATGCTCATGCAGTTATGCCCGTCAGCCGGCAAACCGGAATTAACGAAGCAGACGAAGGAGTTTAAGGGTTCTACGCTAAACTACCGAAAAGTTCAAGACCTTGAACAGGACCCATTGTTTCTCCCTTACATACAACACCCGCTGTTTCGGGACATTACACGGAAGATTATCGGCGCGGAGGTCTCCGCATTTCGGACGATGTTCTTCAACAAGCCTGCGGGGCGAGGGGTGCCCATCAATTGGCATCAGGATGGCGCCGGCGGCTGGAGGTTGAGCATCCCGCCAAAGGTGACCATCTGGACCGCGATGGATGCGACGAGCGTCGCCAACGGTTGTCTCCAGATTATTCCGGGATCGCACAAAAGCATGATCCCCGAAAAAGGCGATCTGCTGTCACCGGAGGAGCGAGCAATCCACGCACCGATCGAAAAAAGGCTTTATCTGGAAATGGAGATGGGAGAGGTGGTGCTGCTCCACAACTGGACGTTGCACCGCTCGGAGGTCAACACCACGAATCGCCCGCGGCGAGCGTTCAGCGTATGCTATATTGATGCGGCAACGCACCAGGTCACAACCGGACGCCGATATCCGGTGGTCTTCCCGGAATACGCACCCGTCGCGGACGAGTTCTAATACTATCATTCTCCCGTAGGCGGGAATCAAATGAGCGAATAGCGAATACGATAGAGATCCCCTTGCCCCGCCGGCTTCGCGCCGAGACGTGGTTTCCTACTCCTCTATACACCAGTCTCCCCACTTGATTCACGCAATCAATTCACTTGCATTTAAGAGAAATCGTATAACAAAATTAGCCGCGAATCCACGCCTCATCGATTTCGACGTGCATGATGCTGGCGCGCCGGTAGGTATACGTGATATGGATTCCGCCGTCACGCGCTTGGATAATCGCGGGATAGGAATATTCCCCTTCCTCGATTTCGAGATGTCGTTTGTATCCCCACGTTTCCCCTTCGTCGGTTGATAGAGCGACTGTCAGAGGTGTTCGCCCTCGCCGTGTGTCATTGTAAACGAGAGCGATGTTTCCATGGTGCAAGCGCGCCATATCAACGCCGCAGTTCGGATTCGGCAGATCCGTTGCGTGCGCCGCCTCCCAGTTCCGTCCCGAATCATCGGAGATTGAACGCCAAATCTCCCCATCCCGACTACGCATCAGCATCAGCAAACTACCGTCACCTCGCTGAACAACGGTTGGCTGAATGACCCCCTTCGGGCTCGACAAATCTCCATAAGTGTTCCATGTCTCGCCGCCATCCCCGGAAATCATCACCATGGAATGCCAATTGCGTTCATCATAGACCGGCAGCAAGATGTCGCCGTTTGAGAGGTAGAGCGGTTTGTTGCGCGTCATCCACCCCAACTCATCGCGGAGAACGAATCTCTCACCCCAACCCTCTCCCATCGTATCCGACATCCGGTAATACACCTTGCACTGTTTCCAATGGTTGCCATACATCGTAACGTAGAACAGCCAAATCTGACGGTTCGCATCGACAAACAAGACAGGGTTGCCTTCCGAGCAATTCGGAGTATTCACAACCATTTTCGGGTACATCCAGTGATCGCTGCCTTGTCGCTTTCTTGAGGCGAAGATTGCCACATCTTTTGCCCCTTCCCGCGATCCGGCATACCACGCGGCACGCAGGTCGCCGTTGGGCATCTCCGCAATCGTCGAGCCATGGCACGACGGGAAGTTCGGAATCTGTTCAAAGATTTTTGCAGCGCTGTACATTGTGTCAGGTTCTCCTAGGAAGGATCAAGCGAATGAATGATTTCTTGTAGGAGCGATCTCCAGGTCGCGACCATCAACCGACCGATCAACTGAACGATTAGTGAAGGCGATAGAGATCCCTTAGGGAGCGCGATAGATAATCCCTGGACGTAAAAAATCCGACCAATCCGGGGTAGTCCAAATACCTTATCAGTGCCATATTATCGCACAGATGACAATCGAGTTACCAGACAAAGAATGTCCTTTTTCGACTGTCTGGCTGTTGGCGGTAATGGCAACGTTCCACCCTATCAAACGAGTGGACACGATCAAGGAAACGAATAGCGACCGCGATAGAGATCTTCCAGTGAGTGCAATAGAAATCCCCTAAGGTTCCCCCCACCGCCCTTTAGTCGTTGTAAGGTGCACATCCTGTACCGCCGTTCTTCTCGCTGGATACAAACAAATACACCGTAGGAGGGGCATCTTGCCCCGACTCTGTCCGCACTGATTCCCGCTGCAAATCCCGCGCGATAGAGCTCCCGTAGGGTGGGCACCGCCCATCATTTCTTGTAGGATCAAGGAAGCGAATAGCGACCGCGATAGGGATCTTCCAGTGAGTGCGATAGAAATCCTCTAAGGTTCCCTCGCACCGCCCTTTAGTCGTTGTAGGATTCACATCCTGTACCGCCGTTCTTCTCGCTGGATACAAACAAATACACCGTAGGAGGGGCATCTTGCCCCGACTCTGTCCGCACTGATTCCCGCTGCAAATCCCGCGCGATAGAGCTCCTGTAGGGTGGGCACCGCCCACCATTTCTTGTAGGATCAAGCGACTGAATAAGGAGTGCGATAGAAAATCCCGAAAGGGTCTCCCCTTCTTATCCAGTCTGCTGATGATAGAAATCCCCGGCCCCGCACCGTCCCCACTCCGCGCTCCGGAGGTGCGCCATGTCGATAGAACGGGTACATCTTTCTCTCACGCGCTCCAGAGGAGCGCCATGTGTACAGTTCTTTTAGCGCGCGACAGAAATCCTTTATCCCGTCAACACCATACTCCGAGACCGATTGTGCCCTGCAGCCGTACGCAGCAATCTCCGGATTCCACGCCATTACCGCCGAAAGATAAGTTTTTACATAACGCACGAGGCGCGCTATACTATCCGCATCGCTGAGAGCCTGTTTTCTCCGACAACCGCGTCATCCACAACCTCGTTGAAACGAAAACAAACATTGTCTCTCTTGTGTGCGGACATTCTTGATAATTCTGATGCATGAGTATGGTATGCTTTGCGTGCTGAATATAGTTTTCAACGTAACAACGCTTGACCGTCATTTCCAATGCACTGGCATCGTTCATCGTTGACGCAACATGGTAAGTTCGCGAATCTAGGCTATGAGATTTTCCCCCTAGCTTCAATGAACTCCCCAGACAGAGCGCCAGATTTCCTTATTCGCTCACTGGTTTCATTCGCCGTTGGGAACAAAACCGTAATCACAGCGACTGTCACTGGCGCAGCAATCTTCGTCAGCGCCTATTTCGATCAGCTGCATTAACACCGCTTATGGAAAAAATATCTCCCAACGATCACAGCGCCTTATTCATTAGCGTCGTCATAGTAACGGCAATAATGCTAATCTCCCATCTCTTCTTCATTGACACTTGATCAAACGACCAAAAGTTTTTAGTCGCAAGCATCATGGCGATCATCGGACTGTTGATTCTTCGGAGAATGCGCGACAAAACCCGCAAGCACAGATTCTTCTATCTCACTGCTGGCAACGTTCTGTTAGGCGTCGGCGTCACAATCTTAACCATTCCATTGATAAAGTGGATAACGGAGCGAATGGTCTCTTCTCTTTGATGCGCCTTTATTTGGAGTTGTGAGCGAATATAGCGCAAGTCAGCGCAGCATCGGCGGCGCGCTAGGGATCAATTCGTAACACAAGGAGTGTGAAAAATGTCTAAACCAAACCTGCTTATGCTAATTGCGGTAGCCTGTATTGGCATAAGCGTTCTCGGTGAAAAGGGGACAAGTGGGAAATCCATAATTCCCGTGTTCAGACGAGCGGCGGAGTTATCTTTTGTGTTCTATGGCGGGTTGATGGCAATGCATTTCGAGAGCTTGGGGCTTGGAATCGCGGTCGTTGCCGCAATTGTATATAATTCCGCTAGGCGCGAGTGGGACACCTTGATCAGTAAGGGCGTAACGCGTCTAGTCCACTATGTTTTCCGGCGTAATTCCCCGCTGAATCGCCAGAGGTAAATCAGAAACTTCCTCAGGTCTGTTTGCTTTGTGGCTGACGCCTTGTTGTTAAAACAGAATTTGACCCGGATTTCGACCGAAAAACCTGAAGCAGTCCGGGGAGCATTGTCTTATGTGCGAACGCGTGTGAAAGGAGATTTACCCATGTATATCCTGACGACGCTCTTGCGATTCACCGTTCTTGCCGTGATTGTGCTAAGTGTCTTGCAGTTGGGCGTATTCACGCTGTTCCCCGACCGCTACGCGTACAATCTCCCCGTTGAATATGGCGATTTGGACGGGGAACTCGCGCTTCGTGAACTGCAAGCAGAAATCCTTCATCACGTAAGCGTCTTGACTGTTGACACTGTGCCCGGTTATATTGCCAGACAATTAACGGAGATGTCCTTGGAGGAGCGCCAAAAATATTTGGGCGATTTTAGGAGGGCTGTGGCGGCAAAGCTTCGTGAAATCGGTATGTCTCAATATGCCGAGGAGGCGGTACGTTTATTTATCGAATACATGAATGAGAGGGGAATTTATTTTGAATAACCCATCTCTCGAAATGTTGATAACGGCAAATCAAGCCGCGAGAATTTAGGTGCGGATGTCGGACACTGGGAGGCAGCTTGGCATGAGTAATCTAAGACTGGAAACTCGTAGGATCATCACATGCACGGTTTTGGGGGCGGTCCTCCGGCCCATAAATCGCGTCCATGATATCATTATGTCGGGGGATTATGTTGACTTTAGCGAAATGCCATTTGCCGCTGGCAGTGGCGCGCTCTATGGCTTATTCGCCGGATTCATTTGGGTGATCGAACACAAGCCGGCGCGGTTACGGTTTATTCTGGGGTTAGCCGCGGGTATTTTGTTCATTGCTGCATATATCTCCGCTGTTCCGACCGGGAACCCATTCCCAGTCGTCCTGGGTCCTCTGGCGGGGGCGTTAGTCGGCGGCGTTTTGGCGTTCGTCAGTATCAGGGCATTTAGAAGCAAATGAACAACGACCCATTTCAAGGAAATCAGAATCCTTGTAATCCTGAATCCAAAGATTGTAGGTTGGGTTGAGCAAAGCGAAACCCAACTTCATTCGATACCCGATCTCTACCCAAACATGCTCTACACCCTCCTGTAGGAGCAGTCAAACGGCTAGCAATTTGTAGGGTGAGATCAAAGAAGTGAGTAGCGGTCAAGCGAATGGATAGTGAGTGCGATAGAAATCCTGCTCCTGCCGTTCTTGCAGTCGAGCCGTGTGATTGTAAATTCCGTTAACCAGGTCGTAGGCGGGGCATCTTGCCCCGCCAATTATAAAGTAGCCTTTGTAAAGTGGGCACTGATCAATGGAATGAGCAACCGCTATCCGCGGAAGAACGCCAAGTTGAACTTCTGGTGGGGTTAACGACCGCTCCCGCACTACTTCACAACCACCATCCGGCGCATGTGCGTATATTCCGCGACACGCAGTTGGTAGAAATATACGCCGCTCGCCACAGTTTCGGCATATTCGTTCCTACCATCCCAATATGCCGCGCGCCCCCTGTCAATGTAATGCCCAGCCGTTTGACGCCCCACATCCAACTGCCGCACCAAGATTCCTCTGCCGTCATAGATTGAGATTTGGACATCCGCATCGGCCGCGAGCCGGTAGGGTATCCACGTCTCCGGATTAAACGGGTTCGGGTAGTTCGGCAGCAGCGCCGTTTCTTGCGGCGTGAATGCCGCCAACAGGCGTTCCAAGAACCGAATCCCCCTCTGGGAGGTAGCATCTTTGAGGCCCAATCCTCGCGCTTCATCCAGCCACTGTTTCACTTCGCTTGTGCTAAACATCGCCATGGCGTCGGAATTGATTGACGGCGCGGCGGCTGCGTTGCCCAGTTCGCCTGCGACCAACACCAGATCCAAGATGTTGACACTTTCGTCGCCGTTTGCGTCCGCGATGTTGGGCCCCGTTTGCCCTAACCGAGTCGCGACCAACACCAAGTCCCTGATGTCCACCATCCCGTCCCCATTGATGTCCCCCTTGATAGTGGCAACTTCTGTATCGACGGCAATATCCCACAGCAGCACCGTGCCGTCATCACTTCCGCTGGCAAGCATCCCGTTCATAGGATTGAACGCCAATGCGTTGACACTCCCCCTATGTCCGTCAAGCACCGCCAGCCGATCGCCCGTCGTTGTATCCCACAGCTCGACGGTATTTTCATAAGTGCCCGCGGCAAACGTTCCTTCGTCGAAACCGAACGCGACGCTTTCGGGCCAAATTGCATCCACAGACAGCGTCTGTTCATTTTCTGCCGTGTCGATATTCCATAGTCGAATCGTCCCGTCCATACTTCCGCTTGCGAGAGATTGTCCATCCGCACTGAACGCCAAGCTGGTAATTGCTTCGCTGTGACGTTCGAATGCGAATACCTGGATACCCGCGGTCGTGTGCCACAAGCGTACGGTCGAATCCTGACTTCCGCTGGCGAGCAACTCTCCGTCCGGACTGAACGCGAGGGCGTCTATCGCGCCGGAATGGCCGCCTAGCGTATAGTTGAGTTCGCCCGTAACGGCATCCCAGATGACGATGGAGTGTTCACCATCCCCAAACAGAGGTCCGGTCGCACCTGCAACCGTATTGCCGTCCAAGCTGACCGCGATAGCATTAACCGAATCGGTATGTCCGCTGAGCGTCATCTTGGTATCGCCGGTCGAGACATCCAACAGCCTGATGGAATTGTCATAGTCGTCAATAGCGAATGTATCCCCATCGGTGCTTAAACCCGCGCCCAAAATGAACCCTTCCTCGGTGACTGTGCTCAAATATGCGCCTGTCGCGGCATCCCAAAGTTCGACAGTATGATAATTTACGGAAACTAGCGTAGCGCCGTCCGGAGTGAAAGCGATGCGGTTGATTCCGTTGGTGTGACCGGTGATGGACGCTTCCTCTGCAGCTTCAGCAAAATCCCAAAACCGGATGCTGCCGTCGTGGCTGCCGCTTGCCAAGGTGACTTCATCCGGACTGAACGCAAGGCTTACGACCTCCGACGTGTGACCGGTAAGCGAGCCCTTCTGTTCCCCCGTCGCAACATCCCAGAGACGAATGTCGGAATCGGCTATCCCGCCGCCGCTAGCCAACGTCGCACTGTCCCGGCTAAACGCAATGCTAGTAACCTCACCGAATTCTTCGCCCGTGAGGGTTTGCTTCAGTTCTCCCGTGACGGCATCCCAGAGATAGATGTTCGTGTCAGAAAAACCGCCCGCGCTAGCGATTATTGTTCCGTCAAAGCTATACGCAAGATAATCTGCCGAATCCGAACCCTCCGTGATGGAAAGTTTCTCAGTGCCCGTCTCTACGTCCCAAAGGCGGATGGTTCCATCCGGCCACCACCCGCCGCCGGCTAACGTCTCCCCGTCCGGACTAAACGCTAGGCTGGAAATACTCTCTGTGGTCTTGATTGACCGCTTCTCCTCGCCAGTTTCCGCGTCCCATAGCCTGATTTCATGAAAATCCGTACTGGCAAGCGTATTCCCATCCGGACTAAACGCTATGCTGCCGAACTCAAGAAACCCTCCGGAGAGCGCCAGTTTTTCCTCACCCGTTTCCGCGTCCCATAGGCGCAGATTGTTGTCTTCCCAATTGCCGTCGCTGCTTGCGATTGTGTTGCCGTTCAGACTGAACGCGACGCTCGTGACTTCCGCCGTATGGCCGGAGAGCAGGAAAACCGCCTCGTAGGTTGTCGTGTCGTAGACCCAGATGCCAATGCCGCTAGCAACGGCGAGGCGTGAGCCGTCCGGCGAATAATCGATGTTTCCAGAAATTACTCCCTTGCCTAGCCGTGCGAGTGCGTTTTCAGGCAAATCCCGCTGCAGAGAGTCTTGAGCAAACGCGTTAAGTGGAATCAGAGTGAGAAGGATGAGCAACGCAAGTGTTGTCTTCATTTCGAGTTCTCCCTGTGCTTTAACAGCACGACAAAAAACCTATGATTCGCTCTGAGTCGTGTTGTGTTTTGAACCATATTGCACGTCATAGGTTTGCTTTATCGTGCATCACCATGCTGACATGCGCAAAGCGCGGCGTTTGCCCATTCGCAGCCGTTGCACCGCTTGGCGAGACCAATCTTGGAAAGTGTAGCACGGTTCTGACGGAAAAGAAACAAAATAGAACGTCGCCGCGGCATGATTATCGGCAGCCGTGCCGAGCGTGATTGGCTTCCAACTATCCTCTTGAACGGTGCCAACCAACATTTCCTAGACATCCCAGCTTGACTTGAAGGTGTGAGTTTCCTTCCTCCTGATCGGAGGCTATTTTTCCGCACTCGGCAAACGCCCCGACTGCTGTCCCGCTTTATTGTACACCCGCACATTGCCGCCGGCTTTGTCTACCGACATACCAGCTCCCTAACAGCCAGCTTTGCCCAGTTTACCCGCGTGCCCATCCGTTCCTAGTGTGAGATTCTGCGCTACCTGACAATTGCCATACGCCGCGAGGCGCGGTAACTCCCCGCGCGGAATACACAGACATAGACGCCGCTGGCAAGCAACTCTCCCTCCTCGTTGCGTCCGTCCCAATACGCCGCGTGATGTTTATCGGTGTAGTATCCCTCAGGCTGGAGCCCCAGATCCAAGTGCCGAACCAAAATACCCTTCGAGCTATAAATTGAGATTCGGACAACCGAATCCCGCGCAAGTTGATACGGGATCCACGTCTCAGGATTGAACGGATTCGGGTAGTTCGGCAGCAACTTCGTCCGTTCCGGAGTCAACGCCTCCAGCAGCTTCTCCAAATACTCGATACCCCTCGGAATCGCTGCATCCGCGAAGTCTAACCGCCGCGCTTCTTCCAGCCACTCTCCGACTTGGGTTGTCCGAAGCATCATCGCGCCGTTCGAAAACATGGGAGTGCGTCCGTTGAATCGTTCGCCATCCCCGCAACTAGCACCAAATCCAAGCGATAGAGTCGTAGGGTGGGCACTGCCCACCAGCCTTTGCTTTTCTGAATGAATAACAATCAAGGGAGCCCAACCTACTCCTGTAGGAGCGATCTCCCGTCGCGACCATCAAGCGAATTGAAGTTGTAGGGTGGGCACTGCCCACCAGCCTTTGCTTTTCCTATTGGTAGGAGCGGCATCTTGCCCCGACACGTTGAAGAGTAAAATCAACGAATATCCTGTAGGAGCGACCTCCCGGTCGGTTGATCGATAGAAATCCCCCGCCCGCCATTCCCCTCTACCTCCGGCAACCCGCAAGTCTGCCTTTGCACTGCAGAATAGTGCCATGTCGATAGAATCGCGATGCGTCCAATCTCCGCGCTCCAGCGGAGCGCAATATGGAATTATGTTCATGTCTGCGAATCTATTACGCTATCTCTGTAGAACAACCGACTGAACAAGGATTAAGCGGCTGGTTAGCAATCAAGCGAGTGGATAATGAGTAGGATTTGCTATCGCCTTAAGATCTCTATCGCATTCCCTAATCGGTTACTTGATCTATCCGCTTAGCCGATCGATAGAGATCCCCCGTCCACCATTCCTCCCTACCTCCGGCAACCCGCAAGTCTGCCTTTGCACTGCAGAGCAGTGCCATGTCGATAGAATCGCGATGCGTCCAATCTCCGCGCTCCAGCGGAGCGCAATATGGAATTATGTTCATGTCTGCGAATCTATTACGCTATCTCTGTAGAACAACCGACTGAACAAGGATTAAGCGGCTGGTTAGCAATCAAGCGAGTGGACAATGAGGAGGATTTGCTATCGCCTTAAGATCTCTATCGCATTCCCTAATCGGTCGCTTAATCTATCCGGTCGGTTGATCGATAGAGATCCCCCGCCCGCCATTCCTCTCTACCTCCGGCAACCCGCAGGTCTGCCTTTGCACTGCAGAGCAGTGCCATGTCGATAGAATCGCGATACGTCCAATCTCCGCGCTCCAGCGGAGCGCAATATGGAATTATGTACATGTCTGCGAATCTATTACGCTATCTCTGTAGAATCAACCGACTGAACAAGGATTAAGCGGCTGGTTAGCAATCAAGCGAGTGGACAATGAGGAGAATTTGCTATCGCCTTAAGATCTCTATCGCATTCCCTAATCGGTCACTTGATCTATCCGCGCAGTTGATCGATAAAGATCCCATAGCGTTCCACCACTCTTCCATCCTTCCCCACTGGCACCTGCATTCCCCGTCTTCTCGTTTTCCCGTTTTCTCCCTTTCCCCCTTTCCAATCTTCCACCGCAACAGCCTAATACGTTCCACCCGTCAAAGCCACGCCGGGACTAAATTCATCCCCTATGATATGGAAAACTGGAACCGATGGAACGCTTTTTCTTCAACCATCCATATATAAGAGTCTCACGGATAACCTCCAAGGAAATTCCGTTCCATCCGTTCCATTCTTTCCGATGAGGTCTTCCGAAAGCCCACCGTCATTAGCTTCATCCCTTCTAATGATTTTCTACGGATGGGTTCCCATTCCCTCCTTCCAATCTCCCACCCCTCCTGCCAGTAGAAAACTGGAACCTATGGAACCCATCTCCTCGGAATCTTTTTATGGGCTCA